>CAVVHC010000001.1:0-1446848 GCA_963747915.1 uncultured Actinomycetota bacterium
AACCACCGTTGCGCCGCGTTGCGCTGCGTTAGCGTACCGAGTCATGCGGGGGACGAACTGGAAGAAGGCTGCGGCCGTTGGGATTTCATGTGGGCTGCTGATTGCCACGGCGGCGAGTTGTATCCCGTCCGTCAACGCAACGCTGCCTGCACCGATCATGCGGCCGGCTTCCGGGCCCGCGGGCTCGCTGTTCTTGATATGGGAGCCCAAGCCGTGCCCAGTCGCTCCGGCGGGTTCGCAAAGCCAAGTCTCCATACAGCAATGGGACCCTCAGGGGAACCCGCAGCAGTTCGGAGGGGCGACCGGGCTCTACCCAGATAAATCTGGTCATTGGGGCTATCCATTTGGCACCTATACCAGCGTCACCGATCAGCAAGGTCGTTACACCGTTCGGGTGAGCTGCACCATCACCACCAACGGCAAAGTGGTGAAGACGACCTACTACAAGGACGCGACCTACACCGTCACGGCCCCGCTGCGGCTGACGTCGACCGGTACCACGATTCACCGGCGCGTAACATCACGGTGCGGCCATACCGGGGTTGCCCGACCGGATCGAGCTCCGTTACTACAGGCATCTACAACCCCAAGCCGCCGAAATTCGACAGCTACGGTCCTCCCGCGCAGGCGCTGAACGCGCCGGGTAACCGTCTTTGGTCGCCGATGACGATCTCGGTGCCGGCCACTGCTACGCCCGGTACCTACTTCCTGTCGACGTATTGCTCGATGCCGAACTGGATAGACCCGAGCCGAACCATCGAAAATCTCGCCTACCTGCCTTACACGGTCACCGTGCTGCCCTAGCGCATGTTTCTCATGTAAAACGGGTGACGGCTGGGTCGCGATTGAGGCCCGCAGCGCGTGTGAGCGCCGGCGTCCTCGCGCTTTTCTTCCGCGCTCGACTTCGATGATTCGGCCGCCGGTTGGTTCACGCGGCGGGCGCTGGTGGCGTTCGCCGGAGCGGCGGGCGTGTTCGTCGGCGCCACCTATCGCAGCCGGACTCGCCGCGTCGCATGGCGGGTGCTGACGGCGGTTGCCGCAGTCGGCTGCGCCGGATACGTGATCTTCTCAAGCATCGGATTCGCGGGTGTCTCCGACCCAGACTTCTTCTGAGGCCGAGCGTGGAGCGCCAGGAAGCTTCGGCAACAACGGCTTCTGTCCCGTCACCCTCCAGGACGCCTGGTGCGCCGTGCAGTCCACCGACAGCTTTTGTCGACGCGGTGCAGGCGGCAGTCGCCGCGCGCGGGGATACGGACACCGTCGCCGCGATCGCGGGTGCGCTTGCCGGTGCTCGCTACGGGCTCGAGGCCATTCCGCAGGATTGGCAGGCGAATGTGCACGGATGGCCGGGGGTCGCCGGTGACGAGCTCAAGCGTTGGGCGATGCGGGCGGTTCAACGGGTATAGCTGGACCGCACCGAGCATTCGTGCAGGCAAAGCGCCGCCGGATCTGCTCCAGATCGTCAGCGTCCCGACCATGGTCGGCCATGGATTTGATGGAGATGAGGTCGTGGAGCGCACATACGGCAACGGCACGGCGGCCAATGGCAACCCAGCGTCGGCGGCGAACAATGCTGTCTGCATCGCATCCCGCCGGCAAGAGCGGGGTCATGACGTGAACCACCCCGAGAGATGTGGGGATGACGAGCTGCCCCTCTGAGGCGACCAACTGAGCGGTGGCCGATCGGAACCGGGAAGGGACCTCAAGCGCTGGACGGTGGGCTAGCGAAACGATCGCTGCAGCGGCTCGACGGTGCGCGCGATCGGAACTTGCGATGACCACATCGAGGTCGGCCGGATCGCGATCGGATACGTACGTAGCGAGAGCGACCCCGCCGACTGCGCAATACGGCACCATTCGTGCGCTGAAGGCTCAGCCAGTCGGGAAAGCCTGAGCAAGCTCTTGGTCGAAGGGCGCTGCAGCCGGGCAGGGGCGGGCCCTCGGCGTCCTGTGGAGACCGCGCGGCACATGACATCGAGTATCTGCACGGCCGCATGAAGAATCCACTTGATGATCCGCCAACGCGAGCGTGCGGCTACGCTTGCGACCATGGGGGCATGTCCGGTTTGCGGCGGCGACAAGCGAAGCCCGCTCGCACCTGGCTACTGGCGATGCGAGTCGATCGTCAGGGACTTCGCCACGGGCATCGCGCCGACGCTCGGCGCGCCGCCGGCTCTAGGCATGGTGTCGCCGATGGCCGTGCCCGTCGATCGAGTCTGCGGTCACCAGTATCAAGAGGCGGCTCCGCAGACCGGTGGGCACATGGAGTTCTGTTACAGATGCAGCACGGGAATGATTGGGCGCTGCGATAACGATGCACGATCCGTGTGTGGCTTCCACAGCAAGATGCGGGCGGATCGACGTCTGTGCGACGAGTGTGTGGTGCGTTTCGACGAGCAGGCCGCTCAAGCACGGCTCGATGCCGCATTCGACGAGAAACTGCGGCCGTCCATTGAGCTCTGCGCGAAGGTATGCCAGCAGCTTGAATCGCTCGCAGAGCCCGCTGACCGTTGGCTCATGCTGACGATCACAGCAGCGGCCGCCGAAGGCGCCACTAGATTTGATGACCGGCGCCTCGGGGAACGCGCTTTGCGCGAGCTCGGGGAGGTTCTTGAACTCGCCGCGGACCGGCTGCTCGGTCAACAACGCTCGTTCGACTGGATCGTCGCGGAGGGCGATCCGCGTCACTGGAGGTTCGACGCCGGCATCCTCGTTGGTCATCTCGCGCGAACCGATCGACTCCCCTCCGCCAGTGCGACGATGCTTCGGCTGGTCAAGGAGAGGTTGGGCATCGTACGCGGTGGGTTCAAGACCATCGCCTCACTGCGTGGATGGCTCTTCAGCACAGGTACGCGCGGAAGTAGCGGACCCTACGGCGGGTCGGGCTACCCCGACCGGTACGTCCTCGAGGATGGCACGCGCGGGGAAACGTGGCACGGCGGCGACGAGCTGTCCCCTCCGTGGGATCGCCGCCAAACCGAGCCGCCGAAGCGGCAAGCCATCACCACAGAAATGCTGACCGCGCTGCTGAGCCAAGGCCGACTGAGGTTCCCTGACTTACCACCGCAGGTACTGGAGTCTCTCCGCGAATTCGACCGGCTGACGTGGGACCGCGCAAGCCACAACTAAATCTAGCAGGGCCGTTTCGATGCTGAGCGGACAGCGTTCGCTTTCCCGGGAGCTGGCGCGTCGGCGGCGACGGGCTGCCGCACAATGGTCGCGGATTCGCTCTGAGGCTCACCGCGAAGATCCCCTTGTGGCGTCACGCCTACCTCGCTACTTCGTCGACCGGTTCGCATTCCGGCTCCATCCTCTTGGCCGGCGGTCCTATCCGCCGCTGCGGTTGGTGCCGTCACCGCTGGATCGCGATCGCTGGCTAGCCGGGCTGGTCCGCCCGACGGCACGGCTCGGTGGCTGGGCTCCGGCGCCGGCGGGGCCGACCGGCGCCGGCACCTTCTACCATCAGCTGCGCAGCCGGTGGCGAGCATTCTGTCGTGGTCAAGGGCTTCCTTCAGCCCTCGGTGATCTTCCGGACGCCTCGCAGCTGACATGGCAGCAAGTCATGGACCAGAGCGTCTTCTATCCGGGCCCTCCCGTGTTCCGAGGGGCCAACTACCTCGACGCCCTTGCCGACAACGAGGCCCGCGCACTTCTCGACGAGGTAGGGGAACATGGCGCGATCGACTTCTTCTGCCTGATGTTGCAGATCCATGAACACGTTCACCGCGTTCAGACGGGCGAGCCGCTCCTGAACGAGGTGGTGCAGGCCGCCCTGTGGTCCTGTTTCCTCGAGGGGGAGTCACTGCTGCGGTACCAGCGGGGCCCCTCCGGCAGCCTGATCCGGGAGATGCCCGTCATCGAGCGCCATCCGGGACTCGTCAGCGCCGCCGTCACAGCTGGGCTCGATACGGCGCGGATGGTCGACCGCATGGCTGGGCCCAGCGCTTACGATGCCTGCTGCCTGCTCGCGAACCGCTTTGACGCGGGTCAGTTGCGGTATGCCGACTACCTGCGTTGTGTAACGGATGCTCTTGCTGTCCAGGTCTGAAGCCTCGGCGCAGGCGTGCTGCTATGCATCACCTCCTTGCAGCCTCATCTGCTTTCAGGCTGCGACCTACTGGTTGCGCTTGTCGTCTACGGGTACGAAGCCGCGCCCGGTCGGGTCCCAGCAGTAGAGATTGCAAAGGTCGTCGAGGTCAGCCGGAATCACGGGTTCGCTGCGAAACGCCACGCGCGCCACTCCATGTTCGCCGCCTGCTTGGGTGACCAGTTCGGCACCTCAGTCACTTTGCCTGAACCGTAAGGGGAGTTCGACTGGACGATGTCGAACGTGCCATCGCCATTGACGCCGGCGACCAACACCGTGTGCACAGGACCGGCGTTCCAGTTGTCCGAGTTGGTAGTCGGCGTGAACTGAAGGACATCACCGGGCCGGACATCTGCCAAGGGAACCGAAACCGCCCCGAGTTCTCGTACGCCGAGACCACGCCGCCATCCTTGAAGTTCCCACCGGCGTCGTTGATCCAGCGCTGAGCCGATTCCACACACTCTCCTTGCTTGTCATAGCCCGTCTCCCGTCTCGGGCCGTTGAGTTCGCTGCGCGCTATTTCAATGCTTCTTCGCGCGGAGTAGTTCTGCGTCCCGTTCGGGCCCTGTCGGTAACCCGCGGTCGAGCTAGCCGCCGAGGCCGCGGACGATCCAGATGCGGACGACTGCGTGACGGTGCCGCTCCGGGGTGCCTCCTCCTTGAATGTTCATCGGGCCCCCCTGAAGGGCAGGGCTGCTGCCCTGAACCACGATGGCCGCACCCCCCGCCCCGACGGAAACAACTGCTAACCCTGCTGCCTCAACGGCAGACCCGGCTCCGCCGCTCTTCCATTTCTGCGCGAGCGCCTGATCTGTCGCTCCGGTGGCGCTGTCCAGCGCGAGCAGAGCATTCGCGTACGACTTGATGAGCTGTTCGATGTCGTCGGGCAGGTGGGCTCTGAGCTCGTCGAGGACACCATCCACCAGCGCGGCGAAGACCTTGTGTCCTGCTGCGGCACCAAGTTTGCCGGCACTGTGTAGCCCGGCGGCGGTCTTGGTTTTCGCGTCGTCAGCTGCAGCCCCGATGTTGGACGACGCATCTGAAAGCGTCTGCGATTCGACCTTGATGTTCGGCTTGCTCATCACAGGCTCCCGACAAAATTGCCCGCTCCGGCACCAGCGTCGTCGATCATCTCGGTGAGTAGGTTCTGCAACTCTGCGGCGACCCGTCCCTGGATGTCGTGCAGCGGAGTCCCATCGACGACTATGGCAACGAGCCTCTGTTCAAGGCCGTCAAGCAAGCTTTCGAGGCGATGCCGGAGCTCGGCCCTGAGGACTCCACCACCGACATGTTCGACCTGAGCCCCGACGCCAAGGGTCCCCACGTATTCGACGGTCAGGCCCATGTCGACCAGCCCGACGGCGACGACGAGCCGGGCCTTCCATTCGTAGATCTCCGTAAGCGCGTTGCCGAGTGCGACCTGCAGACTCGACAGCGTCTCGGCGACCGCCGTCAACGCCTGCGAGCCTCGGTCGTGCCAGCGGCTGTTGAGGGCGTCGAAGGCTGCCGACGACATGCCGGACGCCTGCAAGCTCATCAACTCCTTCTTCACCGCATTCGCGCCGCCCTGAATTGGGGTGTCACCCCTTCTCCGGACAGTGGTCCCACTGAGACCATGAGACTGGACGGAGACAGACGGGATGGTTATGACACGGAAGAAGTTCTCTCCCGAATATCGGGAAGAGGCGGTGAAAATGGTTTTGGAGTCGAGCCGGCCTATTGCGCAGGTGGCTCGCGAACTCGGGTTGAATGAGGGCACCCTCGGCAACTGGGTGAATGCCTATCGGCGGGCGCATGCCGACGAGGAACCACCGCTTTCGGTGTCGGAGCGGGCGCGGCTGCGGGAGCTCGAGAAGGAAAACCGTGAGCTGAAGATGGAACGGGAGTTCCTGGGAAAAGCCGCCGCCTTCGTGTGTCCTGAAAGGAATGTGGTGACGGTGTAGAAGGTCGTCGGCACGGACCGTGCTGTGCCAGTGATGGAGGTAGGTCCTCCGGGTTCGCCGTGCAGGCGGAGAGCCCAAACCGCCGCGGTGTCATGCCGGTTAAGAGCAGGGGTGGGAAGCGACTGCGGAAAAGGCCCGCTGTCAGCGGGTCAGGTGCGCGACGAGAAGACGAACGCGAGTGAACCACTGCTGACGCATCGAAAAGCTTCGTGATGGCATCGAAACCGGGGTCGGAAGGCCACCCCGGAACAACGCTGCGCCCGAAGGGTGCGGCGGTAGCCAGGAGGCAGCCTGCGCGTTGTCCTGGCGGTGCCCGGTGTGAAGGTGGCGTGAGCTCGTCGCAGGCGCTGGCATGGAACAGGAGAACCTGTACGCCTCGGAACCGCCGGTCAGGGAAGTGCTGCCTGGCCGCGAGAGGGAGGGCCGCGAGCGGCAGAAACCGCGAGCGGCAGAGTACCGCGAGGCGCAGGGACGGACCGGCCCGTAGTAGTGCTGAAGGTTCTGTAATGGGGCTGGAGCGAAGGGGCCGGGCAGGCCAGGTCACCCAGATGCCAACCCGTTGGGGGAGGAGCTGATGGGCGGGCCACAGCCGAAGGTGAAGTCGTTTGAGATCGACAAACGCCTCGTTTATGGGGCGTGGGAGAGGGTCCGGGCTAATCAGGGGGCGCCGGGCGTGGACACCGTGAGCATCACCGATTTCGCGGCCGACGAGCGGGACAACCTGTTCAAGTTGTGGAACCGGATGAGCTCGGGCAGCTATCTGCCTGGGCCGGTGCGGGCGGTGGAGCTACGAAAGGATTATGGGGCGGGAGTCAGGGTGCTCGGCGTGCCGAACGTGGCCGATCGGATCGCCCAGACGGCGGCAGCGATGCTGCTGGAAGCGAAGCTGGAGCCGGTCTTCCACCCGGACAGCTACGGCTACCGTCCTGGGCGCAGTGCCCACGACGCGTTGGCCGTGGCCCGAAAGCGCTGTTGGCAGCAGGACTGGATAGTCGATCTTGATGTCCGGGCCTTCTTCGACAGCGTCCCGCATGATCTGCTGCTCAAGGCGGTAGCTCACCACACCGACGAGCGCTGGGTTCTGCTCTACATCGCACGGTGGCTCACTGCCCCTATGCAGATGCCGGACGGGACTGTGGTCGCTCGTGAGAAGGGGACCCCGCAAGGGTCTCCGATCTCCCCCTTGCTGGCTAACTTGTTCATGCACTACGCGTTCGACAGGTGGATGGCCCGGGAACATCCGGGGTGCCCGTTCGAGCGGTATGCGGACGACATTGTTGCTCACTGCGACACCGAGGAACAGGCCCGGCAGCTGCGGGCCGACATCGCCGTCAGGCTTGGGGCCGTGGGTCTTGAGCTTCATCCGGAGAAGACAAAGGTCGTGTTCTGCAAGGACGCGAACCGGCGCGGGGAGGCGGAGCACACCAGTTTCGACTTCCTGGGATACACCTTCCGGGCTCGCCTGGCCAAAGGCCGGAGCGGCTACTTCGCGAGCTTCTCCCCAGCCATCAGCGGCAAGGCGAGGAAGGCAGTTGGCCAGCAGATCAGGGGCTGGCACCTCAACCGTCGCAGCGGGTCTGACCTCACCGGCATCGCTGGGGACATCAATCCTCAGACCCGCGGGTGGATCGGCTACTACGGGGCCTTCTACCGCTCCGAGCTGTACTCCCTGGCAGCGCGCATCGACGACTATCTCGTCCGGTGGGCGATGCACAAGTTCAAACGACTGCGGGGTAAGCCAACGAGGGCATGGACCTGGCTGAACGCTGTCCGTCAGCGCCAACCCAGGCTTTTCGCGCACTGGCATCTGCTCCCACTCACCGCCAGCCGGCCTGTGGGAGCCGTGTGAGCCGAGAGGTTCACGCACGGTTCTGCGAGAGCCGGGGGCTGAGATGCCCCCGGCTACTCACCTTCGCGAGCAAGCATCAGTGACCGACAAATATGAGCTGATCTACGCGGAGAAGGCGAACTATCCGATCGTCAAAATGTGCGAGTGGATTGCCGTGTCGCGGTCCGGGTTTTACGACTGGCAGGCTCGGCGGGCGGCCGGGCCGAACGCGGCGGCCCGGCGCCGTAGCCGGCTCGCCCGGCTGATCCGGGCGGCGTTCGACGCCTCCCGCGGCACCTACGGCGCCCGTCGGATCGTGGTGGTGCTGCGCAACGGCGGGGAACGCGTCTCGGCCCGACTGGTCGGCGAGCTGATGGCCGAAGCCGGGCTGGTGGCCTGCCAGCCCCGGCCGTGGCGGCGCACCACCCTGCCTGCCGGGACGGCCACGCACCGGCGGGATCGGATCGGTCGGGACTTCACCGCCGCCGCGGCCGGCACGAAGCTGGTCGGGGACATCACCCATGTGCGGACCTGGACCGGCTGGCTGTATTTGGCGACCGTCATTGATCTGGCGACCCGCAAGGTGATCGGCTGGGCGATGGCCACCCACATGCGCACCAGCCTGATCGTCGACGCGCTACACATGGCCGCCGGCACCGGCACCCTCAAAGCGGGCTGCATCTTTCATTCCGACCGCGGCAGCCAATACTCCTCCGCCGACTTCGCTGCTGCCCTGAAACAACATGACCTGGTCGGGTCGATGGGTCGTACCGGCATTTGCTGGGACAACGCCCTCGCCGAATCATTCTTCGGCGCCTTGAAAAACGAACTCGTCTACCGCACCGCATTCCCCACCCCGGCGCATGCCCGGAAAGCGATCGCCGAATACATTGAAGTGTTCTACAACCGGCAACGGATCCACTCCGCGCTCGGCTACCGCACACCCGCACAAGCAGAAGCCGACTATCAGACCACACAAACCCCAACAGCAGCTTGAACAACACCAGCAAGACCACTACTATTCACTAAAAGCAGCTGTCCGGAAAGGCGTCGGCACCTCAAAGTCAGGTGAAAGCGTGCTGTCCCCGACGATCGCGCCGTGCGGCAAGCGTTCAACGGTCTCGCCTGGATGCCGACCTGCGTCAGCCAGGCGAGACCGGCCAACCGCCCAACGAGTCAGCACTCGAACTGGATTGCGTCAGTGACGCCGCCTTGTCGCATTGCTTCGCGCCAGTCCGCCGCTGCCTGCTGGCACTTGTCCTTCGTGACCCAGCAGTGCGCGGCGAAACCCGAGCCTTCAGACGTGCCGTCGTACTTCGCGCACTTGTTTGCGGACAGCGGGAAGATCGGCGAGATGTCGTAGCTCTTGGAATCGCCCTGACCGCAGGCCGACAGCGCTACCGCTGTCGTCGCCACGGCGAAGAAGGCGATCAAACGCGACGAAGCGCGTGAGCGACACTTGGAAGCGCTCTCCGTTACAGTCACGGCCCCGCGCGACGGTGCATCTTTCTCCCGGCGCACCACGAAGCCAGGGCCTCCTTCGTCGTACCCGGTCATGTCCTTGCTGTTGAAAAGCGTCACCCGTTCCTCCCCCTTTGTTGTGACGGGTCTGCTGCTCGGGTTGAGCGGCAGGCGAAGCTCTTATCTGCGTGCGGTGAAGTCCGCGCGCAGCGACGCCGCCGTCCTCCGGAGGCTCAGCGGGCGGCCGCGCTAGCGGTTCAGTGAGCACCCGGACATCAGAAGCGACGACGGGCGGCGGGTCCCGCACGGTTGGGTCGTCGACTACCGGCTGTTCAGAAGAGCGCTGACTTTGCTGAGGTTCACCGCCGCTTCTGTGCGCCTTCCCGTCGCGTTGGAATCGCACCGGGACCGGGCCCGGCGGCGCGGCGCTGGCGGCTGCCTGCAACGCGGCGGCGGTAGCGTCGGTTCACCGGCCAGGGTCGTGATCAGATCCCCGGCCCGGAGGCCGGCGCGGTCGGCCGCGGATCCCGCGGTGACAGAATTCATAGGCAAGCCCAGCCTTCGCCGCGGGTGTTGAGCAGTCGCGTGAGCCGGTAGTCATCCCGAGCGGCTGCCGGCCCGGCCCAGCAGCCGCTGTCTTCGTCGCTGGCGCCCACTTTTCCCCGACCGGCCCTGCTCACGATCATCGCAGGTGCGCGGTCTCTGTTGCAGAAGACCAAATACGTCCAAGTCGTCAATGCCGCGAACGGGTCCAGATGCTCGGCAGTTGCACCCGTAGCGCCGTTACACCAGCCAGGCCAGGCTTTCCCCGCCGAGCGTCCTGGGATCGACTGACGCCACTCCTGCAGGGCCATCAGAAGCTCTCGTGTTACGCCGCGGCCGGGTTTTCGGACCCCTATGCAGCGGCCCTGGCCGCCTTTTTCTTGTCGTAAATCTCGATGCCGATGTAGGTAGCGATCGCGGCTACGATCACCAGGGCGCCGACGACGATAAGCCCGATTGACAACTTGTTACCCAGACTCGACGAACCGCAATTGACCAGCGCCGTGCCGTTGAAGGCCTGTGCGATTCGGCCCTCACTCGAGTTGCAGGCGGTCATCATCTTTGCCTCATGGCTGTGCCAGGCGATGCCGCCGATGAGGGCCCCGACGCCGAGTAACCCAAGAATGACCGTAGCCACTCGCTTGGGAAAGACGTCGAAGAGGATCTCGAGAAAATCCATGGTGATTCCTTCCGTAGCCGTTAACGGACGTGGTTCTGACTTATGACGTTGGCGGCGGACCGCACGTGGAGGTGACGTAGGAGTCGACGCGCTGCTCCGGGCCGGCGAGAGCGAGGCTGTTGACCAGCCCGGAAGCCAGCATTCCCAACCCGCCTCCGCTCGCGATGCTGCCGGCAGATCCACCGAGGCTGTCGGCCATCTTCTGGTAGCCCTTTGACAGCGTGCTCAGGTCGTCGGTGATACCGCTGTCCGGCGAGCGCTCAGCGGCATGGCCGAGGAACGCGGCTATCTGTGCAGGAGCGCCGAAGACAGTCGACAGGGACCCGATCGGGTTTTCGGCGCTGGCCTTATCTGCCGCCGTCCACTGGCTGCGCAACTTCCCGCCCTCACCGTAAAAGTACGAGCAGAATGAAGCCGTGCTACGCGAAGGCCCAGCCGTTTCCTGTACCACCACCACAGTCACCGTGACAGCTGCTGCGGCTGCCCCCGCCACCAGTGCAAGCGTTTTCAAAGCATTCCCCCCCGACTGATACCCCAGCATGAAGCTATCGAGCAGTACAGCGGCGCCGCAGCCGATTGATGAATTGTTGTGAATGGTGCGGGGTGCACTGCGTTCGAAATCACCGCTGCGTGACGCGGCCTGCTGCGACAGCCAGGTTCGACTTGCGGGCCAATATGAAATAGCGATGTGGTGCTATAAAAGAATGGCTGCTGGGCGGCTGTGACCGCGCCTGCTGCCGTAGCTCAGTCGGTTAACGGTTGAACCGGCCAACTCGGTTCAGTGCGCTGGCTCGGCGCCGGCTTCTCAAGTCGTATCTGGGGAACCGGGAGAGTCGCCGGGGCGTCGTTGTCGGGTGCGTAGCCGGACAATGTATCGCCGCCGCGACGCCACCCGAGCGTCACTCCGACGCCGGGACGACGAGTCGCAAGAGCCGCCCGAAGTGCCGCGCTCCCAGTCATTTCCCGCCCGTCGATCGACAGCAGCACATCCCCGCGGCGAAGCCCGGCGCGCTCGGCGGGAGATCCTGCCGTGACGCGGTGCACCAGCAGTCCACCGGTTCCGGCGATGGTGCCCGCGCCGGTCTTGATTCCCAGGCCCCATGGCTGCGAGGTCGACACAGAGCCAGTCGGGGGTGCGGCTTGTTGCGGAACCATCTCTTCCGCCGATAGATCAATGACCGAGGGCGGTATGACGCCTTGGATCGTCTCATTGCCTCGGCGAACTTCTAGGCGCATCTCGTCTACCGGACGGTGGGCGGCGATGGCTGCTCGTAGTTCGGCCGCCGCGGTGAGCCGCTGACCGTTGATGGACAGAAGCACGTCGCCGGGCACCAGACCCACCTGGTCAGCGGGCGAATCCTGGTGGACGCTCCGCACGACCAAGCTGCCCGGACCGGCCGCTGGTTCCGCGGTCACGTCGGCACCGAGCGCCCAGGAGGGGGCTGGTTCGACCTGAGCCGGTTGCTGTGGCCGCGCAGACTGTTCGAGCACGAGCGGATCTGGATAGGGGCGCGGGTCGGCGACTGGCGTCGGATGGGGCGCCGGTCCGGGAAACGGCGAACGGCTACCGGGACGCGGATCCGTCGAGAACAGCGTGCCGGCTCGAAACGTTGCCCACAACCGCCGAATGGCGACGAAGGCGTTCTCGTCGAGGTCGCCGCCGATGTACACGTTCGCCGTCAGCAGTACGGCGAGAAGCAAGACCACAAGCCCGTACCCAGCCGAGGACAGCGCGAAGGTGAGAATTGTCAGCACCAGCATCAATACGGCCATAGCGGCCGCTGCGCGGGGAAAACGGTCGCTAGCACCCGCGCGTCGGTCGGCATCCTGCAGGGCACGCGTAGCGCGCCTCAGCGGGCGCGAAGCCAACTCTCCGGCTGCCTCGCCCACTCTGCCGATTACCCACAGCACGAGGTAAAGGCCGACGACGACCAGAACTACTGCCACCGCAAGCTCCCCCTGATCGGTGAAAGGACAACCGGCGGCGCTGTCCCACGTGTGCTGTCACGCGGGCGCCGGACACCTCCACAGTGACAGGTGACGTCAATTGCGGCGGCATTTTCTCAGAAATAGCAGATTGAGAGGTAAGAGCGAACGATCGTTAATGCTCGAACAGCGTAGCCCGCGCGGTGCAAGGCACGTCAGCCTCATGTTGAACGCCATCATGTGAAGGACGTGAATCGCGTGCGCCTTGGGTGAACCACAAGCGCTGCCCTATAGGCCTGCCTGGCATTCAGCAGTGCGGTAGCCCAGGGTCAAAGCGGGGATCGGGGACGGTGCCCGGCTGGGCGTTGAGGCTCTTGTTGGTGTCGACCCAAAGGTCCGTGATGTAGGAACCATCGTCGAGCTTGTCCCATACCGGCGTGGAAACGGAAGACGACGGGTCCGTAACTCGCGTTCCGTACGTTTGACACACAATCTCGACCGGCTCGCCGCCTTGCACCGTGGCGATCGCATCCGCGTTTCCGTCCGGGACGGGTCGCGCGTGTAGGAAATGGCCGATTGCCACATGGTGCAGCTGCGGCGCCCGCGTGCTGCTGGTGGGCGGCGGCTTGCTCGGTGCCGCGGTGTTGACTGTGGGCGGGGCTGCGCTTGCTGTCGCCTGCGGGGTGGCAGTGGCGGGTTGCACCTGGATGTGGGCGTCGATGGTCGGGCCAGGGCCTGAGCCGTCGAGGCCGACCACCAGTCCCACGCCGAGTCCCGCCGCGAGCAGTACTCCGGCTGCGACTGCGGGTGGCAGCCATCGCTTCGGAAGCCGCGAAGCTGCCTCTGCGCCGGATTCCGGGAGCCGGCGCACTGGCTCCGCCGGGGCGACAAGCGTCGTCCGAAGGGCCGCTCCGCAGCGCGGACATCGCGCGGAATTCTCGGCCTCAAAACCGCATCGGGCGCAGCGCAAGCGGTCTTCCTCCTAGGCGAGATCTGCTCTGAGGGCAATCAACGTAGCCGTCATCGAACGCCTGGACCGAACTTTCTCAACGTTTTTCCGAGAACGATCGTTCGCTTTGTGGGGCTGTCGCTCCCTCGGAAGGGTGAAACGCGCGGGATCCGCCAAGGTTCTCCGTGAATCGGCGTACAACAGGCGTCGCGGGATGCTTGATTTATGACGGAGGCACGGCTGTCTGCTGAACGAAGCAACTTCCGCCGTACCTCCGCCGGAGGGGTCGCTCGCGTGATACGCATACCAGAGGTCACCGGGCTAATCAGTCGACTGGGGCATAACGCCAAAGCCGGTCTATAGGGGGATTCGCACATGCCGGTTGCGCTCGCGAAGGGCGGCAATGTCTCGCTGTCCAAAGAAGCACCGGGAATCCGTTCCGCCGTCATTGGCCTAGGCTGGGCAGCGCGGTCCACGGCTGGAGCTGACTTCGACTTGGATGCGAGCGCACTGATGCTCGACCGGACCGGTCATGTCCTTTCCGACAGCCACTTCGTCTTCTACAACAACCTGCGCAGTCCCGACGGTTCAGTCGTGCACACGGGTGATGATCTCACTGGCGGCGGGGGCGGCGACGATGAGCAGATCACCGTCGACCTGTCGGCGGTGCCGCCGCAGTGCACCAAAGTCGTCTTCGCGGTATCGATCTACGACGCCGAAGCTCGACGCCAAACTTTCGGCCAGGTTCACGCAGCGTTCATCCGGGTGGTCGATGCGGCTGACGGCCGTGAGGTCACTCGTTATGACCTCAGCGAGGACGCGTCGACGGAGACCGCCATGATCTTCGGGGAGCTGTACCGCTACGGCGAGGATTGGAAGTTCCGTGCGGTGGGCCAGGGCTACGCCTCCGGACTGCGCGGCATCGCCCTCGACTTCGGCGTGGACGTCTGACACATCCTGCTGGGGGGTATGGACATGACGTCACCGAGCGGTGACTGGAACTTCGACGACGGCTCATCGTCGGCCTGGGCTCCGGAGTCGGGCAGCGGCGCGCCGCCCGTGCAAAGCGCGCGGGACGCACCTACTGCTCAGTGGGAGCCCGACGTAGCGAGCCCTGGCCTGGACTCGCTCCCCAATCTGCAGCCGGCAGAGCCCAGTTTCGTTCGTACGAACATTCTCTTGCTCGTCGGACTGCTGGCCGCGGGCGTCGGTATTGCTCTAGGGCTTGTTGCGCATCAGAAGCCGGCGATAGCGGCGACCGGATGGGTTCTCGCGAGCATCGGATGCATCGGCTCGGTGGCCGCGTACTCCTACCAGGATGCCAAGCGACGGGCTGCCGATTGGTTGGCGGCGAGTTCACCCCGCGGTTATGGGCGCTTCGCCGTGCTAGGCGTCGGAGTCGCAGCCATCGTGATCAACGCCTGGCAGTTTGCGGACTGGGCAGCCCGATGAATCTGACGGTGCGCCCGGTCTTTCACCGAGCTTGCGCGGTAGCCGCGACGTTGCTGGCGGCGGCTGCCACGCTCGGTGTGTTCGGCGCGCACGCCCATGCGGCGACCACCGCTCCGAGCTCATCTCGTGGAGCTACGCAGACCGTCACCGTCTCAGCTCCGGTATCACCCACGGACTCAGCAGACGATCCGGCGGTGTCGGCCTTCGGCGGTTGTCTCAAGGCCGGCGGCGCCGGGGACCTGTTGCTGCTGGTCGACAGCTCGGGCAGTCTCGCGCAGACCGACGGGACCAACGGTCGCGTCACGGCCGCGAACTATCTGGTTGACGAGTTGGCAAACTACGCGCAAGTCGCCAACGTCAAGCTCGATGCCGCCGTCGCGACATTCGACACCCAGTACCGGCCCGTGCTCGGGTGGACACCGCTTGGCGCGAACGGTGCCGGAGCGTTGCACGGGTCGATCAACCAGTTGGCCTCCGCAAACACCGGTTTCGAAACCGACTACGTGAGCGCACTGGAGGGCGCTCGGGTCACGCTGAGTCAGCAAGTTCGGACAGCGGGAGGCAAGCGGTGCCAGGCGATCGTGTGGTTGACGGACGGCAAGTACGAGATCGACCCGAGAGTTGACGACGCTCAGCGCCAGTCATTCGGCACCACGAAGACGTTTGCGCCCGGAGTGCAAATCACTGACCAGGCCGCGGCTGACAAGGCGCAGACGTTGGGCCTGTCGACGCTTTGTCGTCGCGGTGGCACAGCGGATCAGCTTCGCGCAGACGGAGTCACCATCTTCGCAGTCGGGCTGGCGGCAGAGAATGCGCCCGACGAATTCGATCTCATGCGCAAGGTGGCTATCGGGGGGACGGGCTGCGGTGCACTGGGTGGCCACTCTTCCGGAGATTTCCGCAGAGCGACAGACATCAACGGACTGATCTTCGCGTTCGACCGCATCGGCGCTCCCGGGACCGGCCTGGACCTTCCGCTTCGCAAGGTGTGCGCCAGCACGAGCGGATGTCAGCAGGTGCACACCTTCGTTCTTGACAGCTCCATCCGGCAGGTCCAGTTGCTCGGGTCAGCGGCGGCCGATGGCATCGACGTTTACGTGCAAGCGCCCGGCCAGATGGCCCCGGTCAAGCTGACGCCGAGCTCGACGGCACGGAAGGTTTCGCTCGGAGGAACGCCTGCCAGTTACACCTGGCCGACCCCGCAAACCATCTCGCTCACCCTGCGCCGCCCAACGAAGACGGCATCCTGGATCGGTTCGTGGAAGGTCGAGTTCGTCGATCCGTCCGGAACGAAGCTGAACACCACCTCGCAGACGCAACTGCACATACTCAGTGACCTCATTCCGATCTGGCAGAACCGGCAAATCCAGCCCCGGGCCGGGGACGCGACGGCACGATTCACCTTCGGGCTCAGCCGGTCGACGTCAGCGGCTCGAATTCCGCTGGACCCTTCAGCTCTGGCAAGCACGGTGAGCCTGCAGGCTGAACTGCGACTTGCCGATGGAACGCGCCTGCGTTTCCCGGCGCTGAGCAAGGCGGACATCACCAAGCCCCAGACCCTTGACTTATCGAAGGCGGCACCCGGGACGGCGACGCTGCACATGCAGCTCGCCATCACGACGGCCGACGCGCCGGGCACTCCAGTGGTTCGCGGAACTCGGCTCGCGGACAGCGTCGTCGACCAGCCGTTGAACATCGCGGCGCCAGCCAACTTCCCGGCCGTGCCGGACACGCTGGATTGGGGTGCGCACGACACGGGCGCGAGCTTCACCGTGACGGTGCCGGTTCGCGGCGCCGGATGCGTATTTCTCGGCAAGGTCGGCGTCGACACCGAACCAGCGGAAGCTCATGCCAGCATCGCTAGCGGTGCCCGCGCCGCACAGACCTGCACCGATACGGGCCGCCAGCTTCGGCTTCGGGTTGCCACCGACAGGAGCCAAGCCGGCAGTCTCAACGGGAAACTCGAGATCCACCTACTCAGCTCCGACCAGCCGCGGCGAGAAATCATCAAACCGGTCGCATTTACCGCGGACCTGCAACAGCCTGCGAACGCGGCAGTCCGGTGGGCCGTGTTCGCTTTCACGCTGGCTGTCGGGCTGCTGGTGCCTCTGCTGCTGCTGTACCTGTTCAACTGGCTGACGTCGAAGATTCCCGGTACCCGCCAGATCATTTACGGCCTTGTCGCGGCCCATGTCGTGGACGGTGACGTCAGGCGTGATGGGGCAGGCCTTCGGCTCGCGCTCGCGGACGTGTCCCATCAGCTTGCCGTGCCGTTGAACGGTACTCGGCAGCTGCAGGTGGGCACGCTCTCCCTGCGGACGCGTGTGGGTCTGAACCCGTTCCAGCCCGGGATCGTGCGAGTGACGAGCGCGGACGGATCGCCCGTAGTCACCAGTGCAGAGCGTCCTGGTATGGCCTTGAAGGGTCAGTTGCCCCTTGCCGTGCAGCAGTCATGGGTGGCGATGCCGGGATCCGGCGCCGGTGCGGTCTCCATCGTTGTGATCCTCGGCTCTGACGCCACGGATGAGGTGGCCGAGCACATTGCCGACTCGATTCGGGAACTGCTGCCGGCACTCGCGGAACGAGCCTTCCCCGCCGACACAGCGCAGCCTGGCGCGCCGACCGATCATTGGGGCCCGCCGAGTTCGGCAGCATCGCACGGTTCGGACTGGACGTTCGATTGATGGCACGCGGGTGTGCCCTCCGTCGAGGCGTCCGGCCGGATTGCCCGTTCACTACCACTGCTCAGGCTAGTGGCACTGATAGGAGTGAGATATGCGGCGTTTCCTCGTCGTAGGATGCGGTGGATCTGGCGGCGCGACGCTGCAATTCATGCTCGACCAGCTGCGTGCGAACCTGGTGAACAACGGTGTTACCACGTGGCCCATCGAGGGCTGGCAATTCGTGCACGTGGACGTGCCACCTTCCGGTGACGGTGTCAAGTATGGCGTGCCCACCGTGGAAGGGCAGGGCGGCACTTACGTCCGGACGTCGTACAACGGCGCGACGTACGCCGACGTCGTCTCCGCCGTCGAGGCACAGCTCGCGGACCGCAATGCGACAGAGCTGCTGGGCAGCTGGGCGCTCGGTAGGGACCGCGTGCACACGCCAGTAACGGATGGGGCGGGACAGATCAGGGCGGTCGGCCGAATGCTCGCGCTCTCGCGGATCCGCGAGATCCACGCTGGTCTGTCGGCCGCCTGGTCTCGTCTGCAGAGCCCGGAGGCTCACTACAGCGTCGGCAGTATCGCAGACGTTTTCTCGCCCAGCACCCGGGGGCAGATCGGGGGCGACCCAGTCGTTCTTGTCGTCTCCTCGATGGCCGGCGGGGCGGGGGCTTCCATGGCCCTCGACGTATGCCGTGTCTTGGGACTGGTCCCCGGGATGACCCCGAACATCGGTCTGTATGCATGCACGGCTGAGGTCTTCTACGAGTTGGCGCCGCATCTGCGTACCGGCGTTGAAGGCAACGCGCTCGCCATGATCGGCGAGGTTGTCGCTGCGCAGTCAGGCGCCGCCGCGGATGAGGACTACCGGATCCAACAATCGCTGGGGCTCAACGGAGTCGGCAAAGACACTCCCTTTCGGCGAGTCTTTCCCATCGGGTCGCGCGTGGGGGGCGACGGTGCCACCTTCGGTGACGGCTCCATGGAGGGCGTGTACCGCGGCCTGGGGCGCGGCCTGTCGGCGCTGATGCTGTCCGGCATCGCGACGAACGACTTGGTCGCCTACCGTCTTGGCAACCTGGCAGCTCGGGACGTGGACAAGTCCTCGTTCGGCTGGGGCGTGGCAGATGATCGGCTCGTCTGGGGGTCGTTCGGCTTCGCGAGCCTCGCGATGGGCCGAGACCGGTACGCCGAATATGCGGCGCAGCGCATTGCCCGGCGCGCACTCGACCATCTCATTGATGGGCACCAGCAGCCCGGTGACGACCGTGACGCCAGTACCCAGGTGCAGGATGCCGCTGCGGCACGTTGGCACGACTTCGCGCGTCACGTCGGGTTGCCTGAGACAATCACTGGTAGCCCCGTCGACTGGTTGCGCGCCAGCTTGGAGTCGGCGGATCTGCCACGCGCAGCGCATCATGTGGTCGACGAGGAATTCGGCTCCGTGCTTCGGCCGGATCCCTCTCACCCGGCCGCTGCCTGGGTGCGTGGATACGTGGATCGACTCCCGCACCTGCGCGACAGGGCAAGCGGACGTGCCGCCGAGACGGCGTACCGCTGGGTGTTCAACTGGTACGAGGCTTTCACCGACCGGATCATCGATGCCACCATCGAGGCCGCCGCTATTTCAGGGTTGCCGACTGCGCGGGTCGTACTTGACCGCCTCGGGTCGCTGTGCACGGATCTCAGCGCCAACCTTCGCACGCTGGCCAAAAACGTCACACCCGCCGATGTCACCGCCCCCGAGACCCAAGTGGTCGGGCAGCTCGCTCGGGTCAACGCCGCCTTGACGCAGTTCGGGGGGGCGCTCCTGCAGCTCGTTCAGCACCACGAAAGCCTGATGCTGAACGCGATGCGCGGGCAGGTCGCCGGGCTCATGGCGGATGTCCTCAGCTTCGTCGCGTCGGGGCTTGCCGCACCGCTACGCCAGGCACTGACCGACCAGATCGCAACGATCGAGGCCGCGCGGAGAGAACGGGCGAAGGCAACTGGTCGGGCATTGCTGCGGACCTCGCAGTACGCCGCCTGGCCGACCGGCCTGGAAGCTGAGGTGCCCAAGCGCTTCGCCGAGGCGCACAACGAAGTGCTGCTGACGTCGTCAGAGTCCTTCGAGCGTGATTTCCAGCATCACATCGTCCAGTCGGTAACCGGCCCGGCTGCGGGAACGTCTCCGGACATTGCTACGCAGCGCGTAGCCATGTCTGTCATCAGTGGTCAGCTCGAGACCCTTGCCGCGCGCGACGAGCGCTTGGTCCGCCTGGAGGAGTCGGTTCGTTGGCGTCCGCCGGCTCTGGGTCGAACTCCCGACAATCCCGCCGCGGCGACGGTGGCCCAGCGGCGCGGCGTTTTCGTTGCACACTTCGGCTGTGACGATCTGATTGACGCAGCTCGTGCCTATGTTGCGCGTCCTCATGAGGCGTTCAACATCTACGTCTCGGAGTCGCTGCGCCAGTACATCCTGGCCGTCGACGAGCCGGATTACGTCCGGCAGGAGCGTGAACGCACGCTCGCGCAGAAGTTCGACCAGACGTTACTCATGGCTCGGCCGCTGGTGTCAGTAGAACCAGAGGCGCTGCGGCGGCTGCACGGCACGGCGGAGATCCGCTTCGAGTACGCGTTCTCCACCGTGCCCTTCGCAGGAACGGCAGTCGAGCTGCATTTGCGTGACGCGATCAGCCAGAACCGTACGTTGCTGGCCTCGGTCGAGGGCGCGTTCGACGCAGCGCTTTCCGATCTCGAGGCATCGTCCATCGACGTGTTCGGGTTCTATCCGAACTACTCGCCGCTGACCTTCCGTTCGCTCTGCTTCACCATCGCTGAGACATACTCGGCGCTCTCGCGAGAGGCCCGGCAATCGTTCTGGTCCGGCAGGCGGGCGCGCCGGTTGTCCGGAGCGCTGCCGATGTCGCAAGCGATGCGTGAGGCCCTGATTGGCGGCTACTACCTGGCTCGACAGCTCGACCTGGTGCGCTGGCCGAGCGAGTCGCCGAGCGGCGCCCTCGAAGTTCGCGTGCCGAACGGAGCGTGGGAGCCGCTGCGCGCGCCGCTGTTGACGGCGATCAGCGGGCCGGAGGACGTTCTCCCAGCGCTGCTCGAGTCGTACACGCTCGCGGCCGCGCTCTGGGCTTCCCAGCCGAACGACACGTTGCTGCCCTACCGGCTGCTGCGCAGTTACTACGACGAAGCAGCCGAGCCGACGCCAGATGGCCAACCGATCTATGCACAAACGCTGCTCGACGAATACATCAACCAGGGGACATCTTTCGGGTTGCCGGTCGTGCAGGGTAAGAACCTGGAACCTGAGGCCCGGCGTGCGGCACTGGTCGAGTACTTCGATGGTGCTTCCACCGCGATCAGCCGGATGTTCGGCCAAGCGGCGGCCCCCTCCTTGGGCACCTTCGCCGGCATGGCCGTAGGTCAGCCGAAAAGCAATCGTCGAACCATGATGGCGGAGATTGCTCCGGACGTCGTTCGGGTCACGTCCCGGCTCTCTGAGTTTGCCGCGCGAACTCCCATCTTGGACAGCTCCGGCGACCCGGACGAGGGCGGAAGGTACTTCTGATGCGCTTGGTGATTCTGCTTGCCGGCGACCGTCCGGAAAGTCGCGCCGTAGGAGCCGCACTGCGGGACTGGTCGGCGCTCGGACTGCTGGAGCCGTTCATCTGGGCTCACGCCTTCGCTGACGCGGACGGCGAAATCGCCGGCGAACTGGTGACGGCCGGCAGTGCCCGGCCCGTGCAGGTCGTGCAGTACCTCGCGGATACTCCGGATGTCGAACGCGTGCAGCTCTGCGCCGTGACGGTGCTGGTTGGATCCCAGCAGGGACCCGGCCTGGATGTGTGCGGTCGGCTCCGCCGGCGCCTGACGGCGATGGAGGCGGCCGGCAAGGCGTCTTTCCTGCACGTGATCATTCCTGCGGCGGATGCCGAACCTGCGCAGGAGCCTTTGGCCTGGCCGCAGTGGCACAACGTGGTGGCCTCCCCCGAGGACAGCCGTACACCTGGTTCCGTGGCCGACCGCCTGGTCGCTGCGGGTGACTGGACGAGCTGGACGAGCTTCGAGGCGCACGGGTGCAGCGCCATTGCTTCGCTGACCGGGATGTGGTCCGGGCTGCAGGCGTCGCTGTTCGACGGTGCGGTGCGAGAGCCTGAAGCAGGACTGCGCCTCGCCCGGTCGTTCTACCGGCGTCTGGATGCCGAAGCGGTGACACAGGAGTTGCGGCAGAGCGTCGTCGGGCTTGCGGGTGGCCTTCCTCGGCCGCGGCAGGGCCAGCTGCAACTCGAGCACTTCGACAATCCGGGGACTGCGGCTGCGGCTGTCTGGGCGGGCGTCCAGCAAAAGCATGCTGCCCTGTTCAGCCGGGAGCGCGTCCCGGTTCCGAAAGCGAAGCGTGTTCAGCTCACGCTTCGTAAGGCACTGTCGATGTTCTTCTCCTTCCTGGCTGCTGCCATCCGAGATGCGCCTCGTCAGTGGGTGACCTCTGTCGTCGGTGGGCTGTCGCAGACGGTCGCGACGGGGGCTACGCGCATGCTCTTCGGCGGGGACGACAGTGCATTCGAGGTCGTGGTGCTTGGGCGCTCAGGCCGCGCCACGGACGCAGACGAGCTGGTGTCCGCCGTGGAGGCGTTGACATCCCGGGCCCAAGTGGCCTTCCCCGATGCTGAGATGCGCGCGGGCGACCACAGCAGCTTCTGGAGTGACACGCTGCGCACCGCTATCGGACTGGCCGACGGTGCACCACCACCACCAGGACTTGAGCCGGCGCGCGCGGGCTCACAGCAGGGCATCATGCCGGAGGCGACCGACGTGGTGGCTGCGCCTGATGGCGACTTGCACATCACCGGGTCCATCGCCGCGCTGCTCAGCGTAGATAGCCTTTCCGCGATCGATCGACTGCAGACCGAGCACCTGCTTCGCCGGGTGAAGGCCGAGGACTCCGGCATGGCGTCCCCCGAGCAAGAGAAGTCCCGCGCCCGCATCGCCGAATGGCTGCGGCGGGTTGACGCCACGTACATGGGACGGGTGGGGCTGCACCTCGGACGCTTCCTCGATCAGAACCGCGACGAGGTTGCGGAGCTCTGGCACCGGCTGCAGACTGCGGTGGCATCTCGGCAGGCTCCATCATCACTCGTGCAGGCCCAGCTCCGGCTCGCCCGGCGCATCCGCTGGCGGTTCATTGCCGTCGTCGTTGCCCTGATCGTCGTCGGCGTCATCACGGGGATCGGTCTGATCTCCGCTCTGATCGGGATCGGACTCGGCGCCGCTGCGCTGATCGTGTGGTTCGCCAGCAGCATGAGCACCTTCATCCGCGGTCAGCGCGAGCTGTTCATCGTCATGCACAAGCAGCGTTCCGACGAGCTCGGAATCCCCGTCTGGCTGGAGAATCTGCAGCGCGCCGTCCGCGACCTCAATACGGCGGCCGTCTTGTATGCGCAGTACCGGCAGTGGGCACGCGTACTTTCGCAATTCCTGCACGAACCCTTCGGCCGCCAGCGTGGGCAGCTGCCCGAGCGGACGGCATGTGTCATGAAGACCAATCGTGCCTTCGACGTCGCTACGGCGCGACCGGATCCGGAGACGGTACGCGTAGCCGCCTACCGATTGAGTCAGGATCTCTTCACGACTGGATGGATGCAGGAGCTCTGGTCTCTGTTCCTGACTGACTCTTTCGCTGCTGTCGACCCGATCGCTCCGCCTGGTTACGACAGCGTCCAGCGAGAGCTGCTTCGCGACCGCGCCACGGGAAACGCCTCCCGGCTCTCGGCGCTTGCCGACCACGTGCACGAACACGGGGTGAGCGCTACCGGAGGGCAGCGGCATTGGACACGGGCACTAGACGAGCTACAGCACCAGCCGGCGTTGTTACACGACCTGCTGGACAATGTGCAATCTTGGCGTGGCAGCGTCACCGGTCACGGCGCCGATTTCTTGGGTGAGCTGACAGCTCAAGTCCCCGACGAGCCCACTTTCAACGAGGCGCTCATAGCCGACCACGCCCGAGCCAATCAGCGGTGGAGGCAGGGCTGGTGCGCGGTGGTGTCCGCGGCGGGTGGCGCCGCGCGATTGGAGTACCGCGGGTCGGAGCCACCGCCGCTCGCCGAGCTGCCGAGTGATGGGGGATCGCCAGGAAGCTTGGATAGCTACGCCCTGTGCGTGATGGTGGGCGGGAGCGTTCCTGAGCCGCACCTTGTGGTTTCCGCACCGAGATCGCCAGAGCCGCCGGCACCGGAACCATCGCGTCCTGCCCGTTCCGACGCCTCCTACTTCTGAGAGGCTCGAATGCTGTCCAGCTTTCTGACCCTCATCTTCGAGTCGTTCTGGGTGTGGTACCTGGCGTCCGCAATGTTTTGGGGATTGGCAGGCGCGTTGCTGGCCAAGCACCGAGGCAGGTCCGTGCCGACCACCGTGGCCGTGTCGGCGCTCGTACCTGTACTCGGGTTCGCTGTCTGCGCGCTGCTGAGTGCCACCCGTCCGACGTGGCAGCCGAGCCCATGGCCCCAGGAACAGCCATGGTCGAGCTCGCCGACTTCACTGGCTGACACTTGGGCGCCTTCGGCGGGTCCATCTCGAGCCGGCGGCGGATCCGGCTTCGACTGGTCGGAGCCCTCGGATGCGGCGGGGACCACCGTCAGAGACGACTGGGGAGCAACGAGCACTGCCAGCGGAGGTTGGTCGCCGCCGGAGTGGCGGGCACCCGCGTCGCGCCCGCATTCTGACCGACTGCGGCTGGAGGGCTCGCAGCCGGCGGCCCAGATCATGGCTGCCGCTGCGCTGATCAGTTTGCTAGGAGCCCTGGTGTTCGCCTGGGTGTCGGTCTCTCCGGCCGATCGCTATCTGGGCCGCTATCACAGTTATTCGTTGGCGGTTTCCTTCATACCGACCATCGCCTGTCTGCTCATGCTGGCATTGGCGGTCTTCCGCTATCACGTTGGTCGAGCATCCATTTGGCTCGTAGTTGCGGCCGCCGCGACGACCGCCTGCCTGGGCTTCGCCTTGCAGCTGATCGTTGCCGCCAACGCCTTCACGAAGGTGGTGCACCGGCTGCGGGGCGGGGGCTCCTTCACCGGGCACGTGGCGGCTCATGTGCAGCTCGGCCTACTGCTGTTGCTGATCGGGGGAGCGGTGGGACTGGCTTGGGTTGTCGTGATGACGGTCCGTCATCCCGCTGGAAGCGAGCCACGGCAGGCTGTCGCCCGATGACCGACGTTCTGACGCCTCGCGAACGTAAAGACCGCCTGTTCTCCTGGCGCGACGCCATGGAGGAGCGAGGTGTGCCGGCGGATCGGCTGCCGCTCAAGAGCGACCTGGAACAGGTTGCGAAGCGGCAGGTGGAAAGTGACGAGCAGCTTGGCCAAATCCTGCTCACTCGCAAGGACTTGGTGCTCGACTGGTCGGATCATGTGCTTTGGGTGCTGAACAACGCCGGCGGCGGTGCCGTCGTGCCGCCCTGGGGCCAACCCTCCACCGCAACGGTGGAGACGCAACCGGCATCGCCCGCGGTTTCTGTGGCGGTAGGTTCCGCTGGCTCGAGCAATGGCTTGGCGTCTGCCGAGTCAGAGGACTCACCGAAAGACACGTCAGTCGTGTTCGCGCCGACCGACGCGATGAGCCGCTTCGAGTTCGCGCAGAACGAGATCAAGGTCCGGCTGCTGGATGAAGGCGCGGAGATCGCGTGGCCACGCCGAACGGATGCGCAAACGGTCTGGTATCGGGTGACGTCGCGGAGCAACTATCGGCCGCAATCCCCTGAGCGGAGCGACCCGATCGCCGTTACCAAGAGCCCGCAGTGCATCGATTCGCGGCCACTGGACACGTTTGTGCGTCACATAGCCGTCTGGACGTACACAGGTGCGAATGACGACGAGGCCGCCGCCGGCCAACCAGAACTCTGGGCTGAAGGGCCGCTCGTGTCCCCGCCTCAAGACGTTGTCGTGCGGGAGCGCAACGGCCAGGTGACCGGAGGCTGGCAGACGCAAACCGGCATCGAAGAGGTGTTGGTCTTCCGGGTACCCGTCGGGGAACTAGACGAGGACACCTACCCGATCGGCTACGGGATCTGCACCGAAGCGGACAACCTCACCGGCTTCGTTGACATGGATCCTCCACCCGGCGCCAGCTACGAATACCGGTTCGCCGCCATGGCCGAAGTGTCGGGCAATGCGGTCCAGAGCCCTTTCGTCGTCCACCGCGTCGACGTGATCGGCGTGCTCACACCTGTCACAGACTTGCGGACCGACGAGCGCGACGACGGCGTCTATCTCTCGTGGACACCGCCGCCACTTGGGCAGAGCATCGTCTTCCAGACCGAGAAGGCGCCTGCCGCCGGTCCCGAGGACATGCTGGATCTCGAGGCTTTGCCTTCCGCCGGGCTCGGCGCCGAGCGGCGACTTCCGATGCCTGCCGTCAGGCTCGACGGCAGGCTCGTCGTCGGGCCCGTCGTCGACCCGGACGAATGGGCACGGACGCACTATTGCGTCGCCGTCATCGCCGGCAACCGCGCCGTCGTCGGGCCGGCCGTCGCTCGGGCCCGCGTCGTCCAGATCAAGGATGCCGAGATTTTCGAGCGCGTCGATCACCAGCTGATCGTCTTCGACTGGCCTGGTGACGCCGTACAGGTCGATGTATTCCTTGCCTCCCCCAACTCTGCATTCGAGCCGTCGCGGGACCAGGTGCCCTTTGCGTCTTTGACGAGGCAAGACTTCGACAAGCGCGGCGGCCTCGTCATGGGGCAGAGCGATCGGGCGGGTTCCGGACGAGCCCTGTCGAAACCGTGTCGCGTCTATCTCGTCCCGGCCACTTTCGACGCGGGCAAGACCGTGCCGTCCAAGCCGACGATCTGCGACTATCCAGGTCTGGTCCGCATCGGCTACCGGCTGGATGCTCAAAGGGGCGGGATTCGCGGCCGCAGCCGTGTGACGGTGATGGCCACATCCGAGATCCAGTCACCGGCGCTGTCGATGTCGTTGGTGTGGCGGCCCGATCGGTTGCCGCTGCATCGAGACGATGGCACGGTGATTGCTCAAACGCAGACCGTCCTGGGGCCGGCCATACAGCCCGTCATGGACGTCGAGCAGCTTCCGCCGACGTCCGGGTTCGTACGGCTGTTCGTCGCTCAGTCCTCGGGTCCTCGACTGGCCGTGATCGACCCGCCCTTGCCGACGCTGAGGCTGTCATGATTGGACAACTCACCTACGCGTGTTTCGCCGCTACGCCGGGTCGCGCCGGTGGATGGCGAATCGGTGAGCAGGCTGGACTCAGTCCCGAACAAGCCAAGTGGCTGCAGCAGAAAGTCGCGGCACGGTTTCCAGAAGACGGCTCGCTTCCGCGCTTCCCGACACCGAGCGACCTGGAGCGCAGGCCCCGTCGGCTTCGGTTCGTTCCCCTGAACGGCTTCTCGGCGTTCTGGCACACGGTGGCGGCCGGCATCGACGCCAGCGGCCGACCAGGCAACTCGTTCACCCATGCGGCGCTGGTCGAGACCGCACAGCTGCCGGCGGACTGGATCCCGGTGCACGCTTGGCGCTCGCCATCCTGGTCTGTGCCGTATGGCGCCGAAGCTGTGCAAAGCGCCGGGCTGATGAAGGACATTCCTGGTCGCGGCCCCTTCAGCGATCTCGACAAGGTGATCGACTTCATCGTCGAACGGCCGGAACGCACTCAGATGTGGGCGATTCTGCTGGATGCCCTCCACAACATTCAGTCTGGCTCAGGCTCGATCGTGCTGCTGTGCGACTCGGCGGACGAGGCCGCGGGCTGGATCGCCGCCATGACAAGTACCGTCGTCAAGGCGGTCGCCAGGCTGTTGTCATTCGCCATTTGGGAACGTGCGTCAGAGTCGGAAGCCGACTGGAAAGCACATCACCTCGTTTGCACCGACCGATCCTCGCTGCGCGGTGAGTTCACGTCACGTCCGGGCTTGTGGGTCATCGATACCAAGGGATCTGCCGGCCCTGAGTACCTGGCCGGCAGCTCCGTTTGGATGGGCGCCGGGGCAGACGGGTTGCCAGTGAGCGACTGGTCGCAAGTCGCACTCGACGTTGTCGGCGCAGGGGTGAATCAGCTGCGCTACTGCCTGAAGAGCGTTGCCGAGGGAGATCGCTCGGATCATTGGCTCGCGGACTTTGGTTCAGCAGTCCTGACACTTCCGGAACTCGACCTGTCCCATGAGCAGGCTCACGCCTTCGTCGCGCCCGCTGCGGCTGCCCGCGTCTCCGATCGCCATGCGGCGACGCAGAATTCAAGCGCGACAACGCGCCAGCTCGCCGGGACCGTGCACACCGATCCGCCGGTTCGCGGGCGCGTCGCGTCGCGCCCGGCACCAGCTGGGATCGCGGCGCTGCTTCGGCGTGCCCTCGAGGACGGTGCGTTCGAGGACTTTCGCACATTGGCGGCGAGGGCTACTCCCGCCGAGGTGAACGAAGCCGAACTCGGTCCGGAGATCGCCAGCCAGAGTGACTGGTTCGGCAAGCAGATCGAGCGGTCTGCTGACCCGGTCGACGACGCGATCCGGGCTTTGCAGTTCGGTGACGCCTGCTTCGCGCTCAGCCCCGAAGCCGGGTTGCTCGAGGACGCCTCCTATGTGCCGGTCATGCGACTTGTCGTGCAGCTTCTGCTCGGCGCCGAGGGGGAGCGGATGATCCCCGCGCTCGCCAGTTGTCGACCGCCGTTCGTCATCCAATGGGTCCGTCCCGAGATCGACGATTACCTCAGCTCCAAAGACCCGAGCTCGATTCGACTGAGCCCCGCTGTCGCCTCTTGGTTCGCTGGCTTCTTCGGCTCCTTGGCTCTCTGGAACGTGGCTGTGCGCGGCAAAGGCACGCCGCTGGAAAAGCTGGTGCTTCGTTGCCGGGTCGAAGGTGGCGATTCGCCATACCTCTGGCTGCGAGCGTCGCGTGCCGTCCGTTCCGACGGCGAGATGCTGGCTCCCGTTGGCGGTCATATGCCCCCTCTGACGTCCGCGGAGATGGACTGGATGCTCAGCGAAGCGGCCAGCGCCAATGAGCAGGCTGCGTTGTGGGGATCAGCAGAATTTCTCCGCGCGCTGGATTGGCCGATCGGCGGGCATGCACAGCGGTGGGCGAACGAAGCGCTGCGCAAGTTCTCCGGGGTCATCAAGGATCCGGACTTGTTGGGTCGGCTCCGCGTATATCGCGACGTGCCGACGAGTTGGTGGAAGGCAGCTGAATGGATGCGGTCGGCCGAACAGTTGCTTTCGTACGGAGGCAGCGGCACGTCGTGGTCGACCTCGCAGTTGCTCGTTGATGTGGCCACGGCGGTGCTGATGGCTGCGGTGGCGTGTGACCTGCGGCTGAGCGAGCCGTACTTGGTAAGCGGTGCGATCGGCGCCAGCTTGCGTGAGCGCGCTCTTGTCGTTGTTCGCCAAGCCTTTCCCCTAGTCGTGCTGGGCGGCCGCCAGGCGGCGGAACGGCTGGTCGGCCTGGCCGAGAACGACAGGCACGAGGAGTGGAGCGTGCGGTGCGCAATCCTGCTGGTTACCGAAGCGGGGCCAGCGCCTGGTTCGTCACGGCCTCACCCGCTTACCCGCGCCCTGGAGAGTCCACTGCCATCGGCGTCTTGGCGCGGGGAGCCTTCGGACGTGTCCGCACTTGATCTGTGCGTCGCCTCTCGCCGAGTTCAAGAGCACTTGCGAGATATCGCAGGTGGTGGATGGGAGCGCACGGATCCACAGGTCGAGGACGCCGCCCGGCGAGCGCTGACGATGGCGCAGAAGCGCTTCAGATGACCCGACGTGACGTGACCGAACGATCCCATCCCCAGGAGCAGTAGCGATGTCAACCAAGCACCTACGCGGCCAGAGGGCAGTCACCTGCGGCAAAGGCGCCATCGAGTTCAAGCCGAGCGTGGGGACGTTCCCGCTGGACGCGGTACATGTCGACCTCGTGAGCAGCGACGGTGAGGTACTGGCCGACCACGTCTACCGGGACGGTGACGTCTTTCGCGTGCGGCCGTGGTCCGGCGGCGCGCTGCTGGCCATCCGGGCGGAAGGCAACTTTCCGTCGCAGACGCGGATCAGCGGAGTACTGCAGATACAAACGGCAAGCGGCATGGTCAACCAGATCATCTTGGAAGCGACCGACGTGTCCGCGCTGCCTTCCGTGGAGCTCGTGCAGTTCGCCGACGTCGGTGAAAGGGGCTGGGCTATCTCTGCCGTTTCGCCACCGGTCATCAAGGACCCGGGCCGCTCGAATAAGTCGCCGATACAGCCGCCTGCCGAGCGGCAGCCGGCAGCACGCTCGGTTGACGCGAGCGCAGGCGCTCAGGAGGCGGTGCCCGACGTGGTCGCGCTGCCGGAGCCGCTCCGAGCCAGAGCCGCCCGGGTCGTGGATCCGGCCGGGGATACCGCCCGCGATGCTGCCCGGCGGCGCATTGGTCGCACGCGGGCCGCTGAGGCTGATCGGCGTGACATTCACGTGGTGCTGGACCTGTCTGCGTCGATGCTCCCGCATCACAGATCAGGTGCCCTGCAAGGGCTTCTGAGCGTGCTCGCCGGTATCAACGACGTTCACGGCCAATCCGAGGAATTCACGCTGTGGCCGGCCATGCCCGTTCAACGGCTGGCTCCACGGCGGCTGACCAGAGCGGATGCAGCAGTCGTTGCGGATGACCTGGTGTCTACGGTTGGTGTCGGAAGCAGCAGCGGGGTGGCAGAGGCCTTCCGCGCCGCCCGCGCGGAGCGCGCGTGGCGGGTGGTCGTTTCGGATGGCGTGCCGCCCGATCTGCTCGGCGAATTATCCGCGCCCGGAGCAGGGGAGCAAGCGCCGCACCTGTTGGCTTTCGCAGAGTCGAAGCATGATTGCGAGGGCGGATACCTGCCGCCTTGGCGGGATCAGCTTGGTGCAGCTGACGAAGCGGGTCGCCAGCACGCACTGGGTATCACTAGTGTGCGGCCGGCTGTAGCGGCGGCAGCTTTCGCCTCCGGTGATTTCTCGGCACTTGTCGGACTGCTCGTCGAAAGCTTGGTGAGCGAGCTGTCCTCCGAAGGCGCATCCTCGTGATTGCGAAGTGTCCCCGCTGCTTCTACGCGCTGCCTCCGTCTGAGGCGACTTACGTATGCAAGGGCCTGTGCCAGCCGCGGGTCGACCCGGTCGCGACCGCCTACGCAGGCGTGGACCAGGTCAGCGCTCCAGTGACCGACATACGAGGAGTGCTGCCTCCACCGGGCCAATGGCCGGCGTGCCGCAACGGGCAGCATCCTGCTGCCCTCGAGCTATGTCCGCGGTGCCACCAGCTGCTGCCGCCGAAGTGGCGGGAGACGGACACCATCGCTGTTGCCATGGCGGGGTCGCGGACGACGGGCAAGAGCGTCTACCTCGGCGTCATCGTCAAGCAGCTGCAAGCATTTGCCGGCAAGATGGGCGGATCGTTCCTGCCGCTCGACAACGCAAGCGCGGAGGCTTACCGAGAAAACTACGAGCGTGTTCTCTACGAGGCGCGAGGCCTGATCGAACCCACGTTTCGGCTGGCAAACCAGGATGCGGTCCATCGGGTACCTCTCACGTTCGGCCTCAGCATCCCGGGCAAGCCGCGCCGCGCAATCGTGCTACGCGATGTCGCGGGAGAGGACTTCGAGGATCCGCAGGATGAGGGCGTCCTCTTCGAGTTCCTCGGCCACGCAGACAGCCTCTTCTACCTTGTCGATCCGCTAAGCGTCCGGCCGATTCAGCAGATGTTGTACGGGCTGGTGGACACCATCAACACCCAAGGCAAAGAGCCACTCACCACGCTTAGTAATGTGCTCAACCTCGTCTCCAGGGCATCGTCCGGGGGGCGTGGCGTCAGACTCGCTGTCATGTTGAGCAAGTTCGACGCGCTGCAGCGCCTGGCTGCGGTAGAGGCTCGGCCGTGGAACGAGATCATGGGCAACGCCGGGGCCGCGTTCTCTCGTGACCCTTTCGCCACCGACGGGATCTGGGACGACCGTGACGGGGATCTGCTCGATGCCGAGGTACGCGGCCTGCTCGAGTTGCTCGGCGCGACGCCGTTGGTGAATCTCGCGAATCTGGAATTCGCGGATCGTCGATTCTTCGCTGTCTCCGCGCTGGGCCGGGCGCCCGCGCAAGGCGGGCGGAGCATCCGTGGCCGGGGTATCGCGCCCTTCCGCGTACTCGACCCCATGCGGTGGGTCATGAGCGGCCGACAGTGGTTCCCGTAAGAGCAGTGAAAGGTCACCTGCGGATGTTCAGCAGGGCGGTGCCACCGAGTCTTCGCTCGCGGAGTTCACGAGTGCGTCGGGAACCCATCCCGACACCGGGCTGCTGATTCGATCCCACTGAGTGCTGTGCCCGATCGGCTGACCTTGCAGGTTTGCGGGAGAGGTAACGTCGTCGCCTTCCGTGCTGCACGTCAGCGCGACCAAGTCGCCATCGGCCAGCGTTTCGACGGTGGCAGACGTCAACGTCGGATCGACGTACACGGCGACGCTTTCCCCGCCGCTGTAGATAGGAAACGGTCCTTCGGTCGGGGAAGGCGGTGTAGCGCCTTCGCTGGGATCGTTGATATTTCCGACGCATGCGTTGGCTACCGGCGCAGGGCTATTCGTCTGCATGGCCTGGTCGGTGAACCACCCTTCGGAGGTGTAGTCCCAGACTCGGCCGGCACCGAGCTCTCCGAGGTCGGCTCGTTGGCCGTAGACGGTGCAGACGACGTCCAGGTAGCTCCCGACCGACACCGGGGAACTCAGCGCGGGATAGACGGATAGCTCGCCGGAAGCATCCATTTGGAGGCTGGGGCCCGCCAAGCCGTAAACCGTCGTCGTTCCTGACGGGGCGAGCACGCGGGCATGTCGGGTCGGCGTGTCTGCGGCAGAGTCCACGGCCGGGGCTGATGCCGGCGCGTATGGCGTGGCGGCGGGGGTCGAAGCCGCAACAGCTGGCGCTGGCGATGATTCCGTGCTCCGAGCCGAGCTGACATCCGAGCCTGACTGTTGTGGCTGAGCGTTGGAGGTAGAAGCAGCGCGCTGCGCGGCCGACGTGGTCTCGCTATGCGAGCCGACGACGAGCAGCGTTGCAGTGACTGCAACTGCGACCAATCCAGCGGCCGCCGCTGCGAGCGCCGGCGTCGAAGCCCGGCGGCGCTTTGGCGGCTCTGGCGGAATCTCTTCGGTGGCGAATGGCCCCTGTTCTGCGTCGAAAGCTCCCTTCTGGTGCAGTCGCAGAACTTCGGACTGCGCCGACACGCCTGCTCTGCTGGTCACCTCGGCCGACGTAGGAGCCTGTTGGCCCTGCAAGTCGCCACAATCCGCGGCCTTTGGCTGCGCCGGGATGGCAGGCTTCTCCAGCTGGATCGTCGACGATGTACCGCGGACAGCGGCATGGCAGCGCGGGCAGCTCTCGCTTTCCCCGGCATCGAAGAAGCAGCGGGGACATTTCATCGGGTTACCTTCTCCGTGGGGACCGCGAGATGCGGTAGCTCACCTCGAGCCTGTCGACTAGGAGCATTGCCCGAGCGTTCCCTCCACCGTCAGATAGCTGTCGGCGATGTAGCCCCCGCTTGTCAGTTGATCCCAGCGGTTGCTCCAATCGCCGTTCGGGCCCTGGACGTCTTCGCCTGTGACGTAGCAGGTGACAGAGACGGAGTCGCCGTCCTGAACGGCCGTCATGATGAAGGCGCCCGTATTGGGCTCCGCTCTGATGTTCACCAGGTCGTCGAAAGCCGTTGTGGCTGTGCCGGAGCACGGCGAGTAATCACTGCAATCGCTCGTGACCGGAGGGGATGTCGTAACGGCCGTCGACTCGGTCGGCGGCGGCACGTAGTCGATCGTCGGCGTCGCAGTGGGGGTGTCGGTCGGCGCATACTCTGGGCTGCTGGCGGTAGCTGTCGGGCCGGCCGAATCGACGGTGCGGATGTGGACCGACGACGTCTCATGGCTGGACGACAGGTTGCCCGTGGCAACCACAGCCACGACCGCGAGCGCCGCAGCAACGCCAGACAGGCCGATCAGACCCCGGAGCCGGCGCCGCTTCGAAGTTCCCGGCTCAACGGGGGAGGCAGCCCCTTCCGGCGACGGTGGCGTCCAGGTCGCCGTCTCAGTACCCGACGTGAGGTGCGCCTGCGCCGGTACGGACGGTGAGGACGCCGGGACCGTACTGACGGTCTCTTGCTCCGGCAGCTCCCCCGGAGGCTTGGCCAGGACAATCGAGCTGAGCTTGATTCTCGCTCCGCAACGCGGGCACATTCCACCCTCGGGCGCGTCGAAATCGCAACGTGCGCATTTCATCGACGCTTCCCCCGTTCACCGCAGCAGCTTTTGCACAGCGTAGGCGCTTTGCGCGACATGAGGGCGGGTTTGGCGGGTTTTCACTCGCTGCCGCGCCCGGTTGAGCGAAAACGAACGTTCGATTCCAGCGCACGGCTCAACCGGCTGGCCCGTCAATTCGCCGACTCGCGGTGTTCATCTCCTGAATCTGCAGTAGAAACGTCATGACGATCGCGAGCTGGCCGGGCTCCGGATTCGCCGGTGCCTTCCGGACGTCAGTTGCGGGTACTGAACGAGGAGGCTCGATAATCGCCACTCCGCTACGGGGCGAAAGCGTGCCGGCAACCAACGAGCTGGGGCGGGTCTAGGTGACTCGCCGACTAGCGCCTTGCAAAGGTGCTTGCTCTGCGGCGCCTGCGACGGCTTCCCGCGAAGCCTCTTGGTATTCCATCTCTCTCAGCCGACGCGTAACGCGGTTATCTGAGCAAGGAGGTTTTCGTTGAGACGTACCATCACGACCGCCGTAATCATCGGATGCCTGGGTATCACTGCGGCCTGCGGCTCGGGCGACACCAAAGCGACCCCGGCGCAGCCGGGCCATTCAGGGCATACAGCGACTGGCGGGGCTGCGCCGGCCACCGCGTCTCCCGTGAAAAGGCCGGTAGGGAGCCCCTCTGCCGGCGCGAATGGTGCCATCGGCGATGTGTACGCGCACGACCAGGCCGGAATGTTGGCACCGGCGACGCGGAACGTGCCCGCTAGGATCTACGTGCCCAACCACGGCGACGGCACCGTGTCAGTGATCGATCCGGTCGCCAAGAAGGTCGTCGCCACCTACGCCAGTGGCCCGGGCGCACAGCATGTTGTCCCGGCGTGGGACCTGAAAACGCTGTACGTGCTCAACAACGAGAACGGCAACTCGCTCACTCCGATTGACCCTAAGACGGCGGAGCGAGCCGGCCCCAATATTCCCGTCGATGACCCGTACAACATGTATTTCACTCCGGACGGCAAGTACGCGATCGTCGTCGCCGAGGCAAATCGTCAGCTGAACTTCGCGGACCCGCACAGTTTCGTGGTGAAGCACTCGCTGGCGGTCCCTGGCTGCGCTGGCGTCAACCACGCCGACTTTTCAGCGGACGGTTCATATTTCATCGCTACGTGTGAGTTCGGCGGCGCGTTGGTCAAGGTCGACACCGCTCAGCAGAAGGTCATCGGCTACTTGCAGGTCGGTGGCATGCCGCAGGACATCAAGATCGACCCGGCCGGCAAGGTCTGGTACGTCTCCAACATGGAGAAGAACGGTGTCGAGCTCATCGACGGCGACTCGCTTAAGGAGGTCGGCTTTCTCCCGACCGGCCCGGAAGCGCATGGCCTCTATCCGAGCCGGGATGCGCGCTTCCTCTACGTGTCGAATCGCGGCGGTGCGCAAGACCAAGGGTCAGTCAGCGTCATCGATTTCGCTACCCGCAAGGTAGTTGCCACTTGGCCGATTCCAGCTCCGAGTACGCCAGATATGGGCGGTGTCTCGGCAGACGGCAAGGTGCTGTGGTTGTCCGGCAGACGCAACAACGAGGTCTATGGCATCGACACGACCACTGGCAAGCTGTACGCGCGTATCCCGGTGGGAACGGAACCGCACGGCTTGTGTGTTTGGCCGCAGCCCGGCCGCTACTCGCTCGGGCATACCGGCATCCTCCGCTGAGTAGCCGGGGTCGCCGCGATCTAAGGGTAGCGGCTGTTCACGTCCACGGGTGTGAAGCCGTGCCCGTTCCAGTCCCAGCGGTAGACCTCGTAGGCGGAGGGGCAGCAGTGCGGGTCGCCGGGCTTGTAGCCGTAGGCGCCGGTGTAGAGCACGTTGTGGGAGACGCCGATGTTCCAGCGGTTGAACTGCGAGCCGAACGGGTTGCCGCTGCCGTACCGGTCGGGCTGGGTGAGCCGAGCGACGGGCTTGGCGTCGCGGGTGAAGATCTGGATTTCGGTGCCGGACCCGTTGCCGCCGTCGTTGTCGTTGCAGCCGAGCAGGACGGCGACGTCTTGGATGCCGTCGTGGGTGAAGTCGCCGTAGAGGATCTTCTCGACGGTGATGCGGGTGTGTCCGACTTGTCCCGGCCGGTAGGGGCTGGGGTAGGAGAAGACGCCGGTGCCGTTGACGAGCGTCGCGCCGCCGCCGGGGGCGAGGCAGCCGCTGCTGACCGCGTAGTAGCGGTTGTTCCAGTCGGTCTGCTGCACGTCACACGCCGCGAGCACGCCGACGAGCGCCGTCGACGCCGCAGCGATGGTGAACACCCTCTTGACCATGCGGCCACCTCCCCTGGGTCTGCTATCGGCGTTATGACCCTTTATCGGAGGTTGCGGCCAGAGAATTTGGTCCTGGCTCGCGGCGGCGTCACGGTTTCGGTGCGGTCGCATCGTTCTGCGACGAGGACGGCGGCGTGCCGATGACGCGAGCCTTCGCCGGGGGAGCCTCGCGGAAATTGTCGGTGGCTGCCTTTAGCCTCGGCTGCGAGTCGAGTTGCCCTGATGGGAGCCGGCTGGGCCAGCACGTCGACGCGAAGGGGAGGAGACGCTGTGAACGACATCGTCGGGGAGCTCGCGCGCGTCCGCACCGCGTTCGACACGCCGACGCTGACGTTGCTGCACCGGCGCCTCGCCCCGGTCGTCGTCGCCATCTTCCGCAGCGCGTTCAGCCGAGATCAGCCCTCGGTGCCGGCGGCTCGCCTGCATGAGCAGGTCGACACCTACCTCGACCAGCTCCGGCTCGAGGGATACGCCGAGCTGCCGACGGGCACCGGCCGCGATGTGTGCCTGCGGTGGATGCGCGAGCAATGGCTGGTGCGCAGCACCGATGACGACGGCAGCGAGGCGTACTCGCTGACCTCGCATGCGCAGGACGCGCTTCGCCTGGTCACCACCCTGACCCGCGAGCGGGCCAGCCTGTCCGAGCATCGCATCGCGACGATCGTCGCTCACGTCCGCCGCTTCAACGCGGATGCGAATCCCGACCGGGCCGAACGGGTGCGCATCCTCGACTCGCAGATCGCGCAGCTGGCCGCCGAGCGCGATCGGCTGGATAGTGGCGAGCCGCTGGCCGAGGTGTCGCCGGACTACATGCTGGAAGGATTCGGCGAGCTGCTGCAGCTGATCGGCGCCCTGCCCAGCGACTTCGCACGGGTGGGAGAGGCGTTCGTCGCGCTCCGCGGCCAGATCCTCGCGTCGTTTCAGGCCGAGGACCGGCATGCCGGCGACGTCATCGACGAGTACCTGAGCCGCGCTGACACGCTGATGACGGCGACGGCAGAAGGCCGGGCGTTCGAAGGCGCCTTCGCGCTGCTGCGCGACGACGAGCTGCTGCTGCAGCTGAAGGAAGATCTGACGGCGCTGCTCACGCATCCGCTGGCCGCCGACATTCTCAATGACGCCGACCGCCGTGAGCTGCGCAGCACCGTGCAGCTGATCAACCGCGGCATCGAAGGCGTGCTCACCCAGCGCAACAGGGTCACGGCGACGCTGCGGGATTACATCGTCACGCACGACGTCGCCCGCGACCGCGAGCTCGACGCCACCCTGCGCCGCATCGACGCCGCACTCCAGAAGTGGATGCAGACGGCGGGACCGCGCCGAACGGTGCCGCTCGAGCTGCTCCCTCGTGACGTGGACATCAGCCATCTGCGTGAGCGGTTCTACACGCCGGATGAGGACGCCTCCCCGCCGCCGCTGGCCGACGTCAGCGGACACCGGCCCGGCGACGTGTCCCTCGCCGACCTGCTCGCGCAGGGCGGCCCGCAGGTCGAGGCGCTACGCCGGGCGATGGCCTCGCTGGAGCAGCCCGGAGCCATTTCGACGCTCGGCGAGCTGTTCGCGGAGCTCGCACCCGCCTTGCGCCGGCCAGTCGAGATCTTCGGCCTCCTGCAGTTGGCGCACAACTCGCCGGCGCTGGCGCCCGCGCCGGGCGTCGAGTCGTATGCGGCGGTGCGACCGAACGGTTCGCGGCGGCGACTGACGGCTCCCAAGGTCGTCACGGTCGCCGGATCGAGCGCCGAGACCGATCCGGGCGACCGGAATCCTGGCACGGGCGAGGGGGAGCGATGACAGGTATGGCCGTCGACTGGGAAGTGCTCGCTGATGCGCCGGCGGACCCAATGGCACTGGACGACGTCGACCGGGAGCTCACGTCCAGCGTCGCGCTGTTCGAGGGGGATGAGGGTGCGCTGGAGCTGGCCCAGCGCCGAGCGCTCGTCGCGCTCCTCAAGAAGCGCTTCATCACCGCGGACAGCCATCCGAAGGAGTGGCGCGCGCTCGTTGCCAATCCGCGGTTGGTCCGCTCACGGCTCAACGACCTCTTTCTGGACCTGCACCTCGACCTCGACCGCCAGGTCGCGTTCAAGCGAAAAGCCGTCCCCGAAGGCGGCGGAAGCTTCCCGACGTTGCTGCACGACACTCCATGGACCCGGGAGGAGACCATCCTGCTGGTCTTCCTGCGGGCTCGTCGCCGCGCCGACGAAGCGGCAGGCGCGCCGAAGACGTTCGTCGACCGGGTCGACCTCCTCGACCACGTCGCGAGCCTGCGCCCGCCGCACGCCACCGACCAGGTGGCTGACGCTCGGCGCGCGGTGAACGCGGTGGAGAGCCTCTGCAGAGCGGGGCTGCTCATGGGGCCGAGCGCGGCTGAGCGGTTCGAGGTGAGCCGCGCGATCGACGTCCTGCTGCCGCTGGAGCGGCTCGTTGCGCTGCTCGAATGGCTCGAAAACGCCGGTGGTGCAGGCGATCCGGATGACGAGGGCGCCGTCTCCACCGTGGGCGGGGTGGACGGCTCATGACGACCACCGACGACCGCGACACGCTCGGCTACGTTGACCTGCTGGCGCCGTCGGCTCCGGCCGGTGTCGACGCGCCGCTGTTCTACGTCGAGGGTGCGACGGAGGGCACTACGCAATGGAAGGCGGAGACGTTTCAGCTGGTCAATTGGGGCGGGTTCGAAGGTCGGGTGCGCCTGGCCTTTCACCCCGGGGCCACACTCCTGTCCGGTGCGTCCGGCACCGGCAAGAGCACGATCCTCGACGCCTACATCGCGCTGATGATGCCGTCGGACACGCCGTTCAACGGGGCATCCAACGAGGCGGTCGCCGGCCGGGCCCGCGGCGCCGAGCAGCGCAACCTGCTCAGCTATCTGCGCGGGCAGGTCGACACGACCGCTGATGACAGCGGCCGCAGCCGGGCGAAGGTGTTGCGCGGCGATGGTCGCGCGACGTGGGGTGCGGTCGGCATGACGTTCGTCGACGACCGCGGCCGCCGGTTCACCGCGCTGCGCGTGTACTTCGTGCCGAAGGCCGCGAGCCGCGCCAGCGACATCACCATGCGGATGGCGACGTTCGACGGTTTTCTCGACCTCGCCGGCCTGGAGCCGGCGGCAGCGCAGCAGTTCGCTCCGAAGCAGCTAAAGAGCATGTTTCCCGGGTTGCTCACCCACGACAGCTACGCGGCCTTCGCCGCCCGGCTGCACACGAAGCTCGGCATCGGCGCCAACGGCGACGGGTCGAAGGCGCTGCGCCTGCTCGTCCGGATCCAATCCGGCCACCAGATCCGCACGGTCGACGAGCTGTACAAGGAGATGGTCCTCGAACGGCCCCCGACCTACGAGGCAGCCGACCGGGCGCTCGCTCACTTCGACGATCTCGAGGCCGCCTACCACGCGATGCACGTGGAGCAGCAGAAGGCGGATCTGCTCGCGCCCATCACCGGCCGGCACGCGGAACTCGCCGCCGCCCGCGAGCTGATCTCACGCATCGACACCTACGGCCTGACCGGTGACGGTGACACCCCGATCAGGCTGTGGGCGCTGCGCACCGAGGCGCGGCTGCTCGCCGCCGCCGTCGACGTCAACGCGAGCGCGATCAGCTCGAATCGCGCGGAGTTCGCGGCTGCGAAGTCCGGCGAGCAGGAGTTTCAGCGACAGCTCGAGTCAGCCCGCCACGAGCATCGCGAAGCCGGCGGCGCACAGCTGGAGACCCTCGCTGCGGAGATCGAAAGGGAGCAATCTCGCCGCGACGAGCGGCTGCAGCGCCGCGACGCGCTCGCCGGTAAGACGATGGTGCTCGCCGCGCCGTTGGCCACCCGCGGGGACTTCGCCGCTTTACAGGCGTCGGCGGGGGAGTTCCTCGCGTCCTACGACGACGTCGAAGCGCAGCTGCTGGAGCGTCGCGATGCGCTGAAACACGAGCAATTTCCGCTCTTGCAGCGGCGAACGGAGCTGCGCGAGGAGCGCGACTCCTTCGCCGGCCGCTCCGGCCGCGTGCCGAAGCACCTGGATGATCTGCGTCGGCAGGTGGCAGCGGCAGCGGGCATGACCGTCGAGGAGCTGCCGTTCCTCGCGGAGCTCATCGACGTCAAACCCGAAGAGGCGCGGTGGCGCACTGCTGTCGAGGTGGTGCTCGGAGCCAGCGCGCGGCGGCTCCTCGTGCCCGCCGACCGGCTGCGTGCGTTCTCGGCAGCCATCGACCCGCTCGCGCTGCGCGGCCGGATCACCTTCGAAGGCGTGCCGCTGCACCTGCCGGTCGACGACACGGAGCCGGACGGCTCGCGCATCGCCGGCAAGCTCGAATACCAGGACTCGCCTTTCACCGGATGGGTGCGCCAGCACGTCGCCGATCCGGCGCGCAACGCGCTGTGTGTCGAGGATGCCGCCGACCTCGAAGGGTCCGGGCTGCGCGTCACTCTCGCCGGGCAGACCCGGCGCGGGATGCGCGGAAGCCATGGGCGAGCGGAAACGTCGAACATCATCGGCTTCTCCAACGCCGATGCGATCGCGGAGATCGACGCCGAACTCGACCGACTGGACGCCGAGCTCAGCGGGCTCGACCGGCGCCTTCGCGACGTCGACGCGGAACGGACCGAACGTGACCGGCAGCGCCGCGCCTATGACGCGGTGGTCGGTACTCGCTGGGACGACATCGACGTGCCGGGTTGCGAAGAGCGCATCCGCGAGCTCCAGGAGGTCCGCAGCCGGATCCTGAGCGCGGACAACCGGCTCCAGGAGCTGGATGCGCTCATCCAGTCGCTGGAGGCGCGGTTGGAAGTCGCTCAGGAGAGGCGATTCGCCCTGCAGCGCCGTGCGAATGAGCTCGAAGCCGAAGAGCGCTCGCTCGCCCAGCGCGTGGAAGCGTCCGGCGCCGAGACCGATCGCATCAGCCAGCGAGCAGCGGGTGCTGCTGAACGACGCTCAGATCGAGCACCTCGATGCCGAGTTCGAAGCGGCCGTGGCTCCGGCAGACCCTGGCAACCTTGCTGACTTTCCGGCGAACTTGGCCCGGCTGCGGCAACGGCTGCTCGACAAGGTCGATACAGCACGCAGCGACGCGGCGAAAGCCGAGCAGGCACTCGAGAGCATCTTCGGCGCGTACCTGCTCCAGTGGCCTGATCCGAATCTCGGGCGCACGGCCGAGTCGTTCACCGACTACGCGGCCATCCTCGAACGCATCCTCACCACCGGGCTGCATGAGCGGCGCGCCGAGTGGCGAGCGCGGCTCGTTGCCTGGAGTGGTGAGGATCTGGTGCCTCTTGCCGGCGCGCTGCAGGACGCGGTCGACGACATCGAGGACCGGCTGGAGCCGATCAATGACATCCTTGCGGCGTTGCCGTTCGGAGCGACCCGCGACCGGCTGCGTATCCGGATGCGGCGGCTCGCTCCGGCGAACGTGACGCAGTTCCGCGCCGACTTGCGCGTGCTGTCGAGCACGGCGACGAAGCAGCTGACCGACGATCAGCTCGAGGTGCGATTCCAGGCCCTGCAGCAATTCATGGGTCGCGTCCGGCGTCGTGACGATCCGCGTGCGAACCCGGAGATCGTCGACCGCGACAGCCTGCTCGATGTGCGGCGGCACGTGGAGATCACCGCGGAGCGTTACAGCGACACCGGCGAACTGCTCAGCACGCATTCCTCCCTCGGCGGCAAGAGCGGCGGCGAGAGCCAGGAGCTCATCGCTTTCATCGTGGGGGCCGCGCTGCGTTTCCGGCTCGGTGACGAGCAACGCGCCCGGCCGCGGTTCGCTCCGGTCTTCCTCGACGAGGGGTTCGTGAAGTCCGACGCCGAGTTCACCGGACGCGCGGTGCAGGCGTGGAAAGGCCTGGGATTTCAGCTCATTGTCGGGGCACCGCTCGACAAAGTCGCCGCGCTCGAGCCACACATGGATGAGATGCTGGCGATCACCAAGAACACCACGACCAACTACTCGTTCATCTCGCGCATCGCGGACGCGCCGCAGCCGTGAAGAGCGTCGATGACATCCGTGCCGACGTCACGCGCCGGCTCGCGCGCACGTGGGCAGCTGCTGTGACCGCCGAGAGCGCGGGCGCCGCCGTGGATGGTTGGCCGCATGCTTTCCCGTTGGGGCAGCCGAGCGGTGACGATCTCGCCGGCGGGTTCGGTGCAGTCGTACAGACCGTCAGCGCGCTGCGAGCGTGGGCGGTCTCGCGCCGGCTTGACGTGACGTCCCGCGTGAGGCGGGTGCGCGGCACCGTGCAGGAGCTGCCGACGCACGTGATCGTGCCGGACGTTGACGCGGCTGCGGCGATCGCCGGGGATGCGTGGCCGGCGCTGGTAGCTCGCGGCCGCCGGCGAGCTGAGGTGCTCCGGTCGGACTTTCCCTCGCTCATCGATCCGGCGCGGACCCTGACAGTCATGAACGCGCTGTCTGATGTGGACTTCGACCTCGCGTGCCGGGCGGGCCGGTGGTTCGCCAGGCATGACGCGACCGGGCTCACACCGCGGCAGGTTCCGGTGGAGGGCCTGCATGCGAAGTGGCTCAATAGCCGGCACATGCTGATCCGAGATCTCGCGGGAGTCGACGACCTCAAGCTCGCTCCGCCGCATCCGGCCCGGCTGCATTTCACCTATCTCGACCCGGAGCACCGCCGTGCCGGGCGACGGGTGCACGACTCGGCGACAGTCGGTGACATGCCCGCGCTGGCGTACCGGCCGGAGGTCGTCGTCATCAGCGAAAACAAGGACACGGCGCTGCACTTCCCTGAGATCGCCGGGGGTATTTCGGTGGAGGGTGTCGGGAGGGGCGGGGCGACGGCAGCGGCGTTCGAATGGCTCGCGAACGCGCCGCTAGTCGTCTACTGGGGCGACATGGACGCCGACGGCCTCGAGATTCTCGACGGGTTCCGCGCGGCGGGGGTCCCGGCCCGGTCGATCTTGATGGATCTTGACGCCTACGACACCTGGCAGCGCTTCGGGACGAACCTCGATCCGAAGGGCGCTCCGCTCACGGGGCGTCCGTCTCGACCGGTTCCCCACCTCACGGCTGAGGAGCGGGCCCTGTACGAGCGACTGACCGACCCAGCGTGGACGGGGCCGAGGCGCGTCGAGCAGGAGCGGATCCCCTTATCCGTGGCGTTTCAGCACGTACGAATGGCCTGGGTGGGCCGAGACGGACATTGACCACCCCGGTCATGCGGTGAGGTCACCTCCAGGGACTTGTGCCGTTCGCGGTACTCGCGCCGGCGGCGTGCCTTAGTTTCTTGATCATGGCCCGGCGGAGAGCTCGCTCGAGCTTCGCGGGCCTTCTGGTGATCCTTGCGGCTCTTGTCGCCGGGTGCGTTGTCACCCGCGAGTCCGGCGCCGTCACCCGCGAGCCCGACGCCGTCAGCCGCGAGCTCGCGTACGGTGCCGTCGACCACGCGCATGCCCAGCCCGGCGGCCAGGCCATCGCCGTCGAAGACGCCGACGAGCGTTCCCAAGCCCTCGCCCACGCCGACGCGGCCGGCGTCGAAACCGAGCCGGCCGTCGCCGCTTTCGGCCGGGACACGGGCGTGGAACGCGGGTACGTGCTGCGGTGTGCCGACGCGGCGGTGCCGGTCGGCGGTGGGGTGCCGCCGGGGCTGCCGGAGCTGGGGATCGTGAAAGACCGGTGCGGCTGCGCGTTTCCGGCGACGACGACCGACACCGCGCGTTTCGGGGCGTTCGCGAGCGTCGTCATCGCGCCGACGGGCGGGCATTTCTGGCCCACGCCGGGGAGCGCGAGTTGGCCGTTCGACCCCGAGCGGGACTTGTGGGGTTACGTCAGTCGCGTGCACCTGTAGCACGCGGCGTACCCTGCTGCAGTGGATCCGTGGATGTACCTGCTACTGCGCAAGACGCGCAGGCAGCCGACGATGGCCCAGTGGCGAATCGCCATGGGCCTCGTCGCGGTCGCCATTGCGCTATTGCTGGTGACGGTCGTCGTCGTGGTGGTGACCAAGCTCTAGTTGGCCTATTTCGAGGTACGCCGGCTTCTCTTGGCACTGCCCCCTAGCGCGACGACCTCGAGGCCCGCAACCTCAGGAAGGTCCTTTGGGTTGGCCGTATACAACGGCAATTCAACGGACAACGCCGTCGCTGCGATGAGGGCATCGAACGCACGGGGCTTGAGCCGCTTGCCGGCGGTGTCCATCGCCGCGCGGATCCGGGCGAACGCGCGGGCGGCGGCCGCGTCGAAAGGCAGCGGGTCGAAGCTCGCCTCCACCTCCTGCAGGCGAGCCTGGCGCGCGGCCCGCTCGGCCGGGTCGTCAGTCAGCAGCGGGCCGGCAGACAGCTCGGCGAGGGTGACGGCAGTGATGCTCGGCAGGTCGGGCAATTCCGCGGGATCGTAAGACTCGAGAGCCACCACGACGCTGGTGTCGAGGACGCCTCGCGCATGCTCGCTCACAGCGTCTGGTCGAGCGCGGCGTCCACGTCAGCGCGCAAAGCCGCAGCATCTACCGGTGGCAGGCGGCGGAATCGCTCGACAAGCGTCGTCGCGGACAGCGGCCGGCGGCCGAGCGGCTCGAGCCTGGCCACCGGGCGCCCATCGCGCGTGACCGTCACGCGTTCACCGGCCTCGACCCGGTCAAGGATCTCTCCGCCGCGGTTGCGCAGCTCTCGCACCGTCGTCTCGCCCACGCACCTGAATGTAGCACGCGTGAGACACGGTGAGACAGGCGCGCGGGTCATCATTGCTATCCCGTGCGGACGGTGAATCTGCGCCGCGCCGTTCACGTCACAGCGGAACCCTCCGTCAGCTCAGCGGTTTGTCGCCGGGGATCCCGTATTGGATGGTGGCGATGCCTTTGACGTACCAGGTGCGGTTGGAGGGGCGGTAGACGGTGTAGTCGGTTTTGCCGTCGCCGTTGAAGTCGCCGGTGATGGGGATGTCGGTGGCGTTGCCCCAGTGGACGGTGGGCAGGCCGCGGACGTACCAGCTGCCGTTGGAGGGTCGGTAGATGGCGTAGTCAGTTTTGCCGTCGCCGTTGAAGTCTCCGGCGAGCGGCTTGTCGCTGGCGACGCCGTAGTGCACGGTGGGCAGGCCGCGGACGTACCAGTTGCCGTTCGACGGACGGAAGACGGCGAAGTCGGTCTTGCCGTCGCCGTTGAAGTCGCCGGCGACCGGCTTATCGCCAGGGATGCCGTACTTCACGGTGGCGATGCCTCTGACGTACCAGGTGCCGCTGGACGGACGGAACACCGCGTAGTCGGTCTTGCCGTCGCCGTTGAAGTCACCGGTGACCGGGATGTCGGTGGCGTTACCCCAGTGGACAGTGGGCAGGCCGCGGACGTACCAGCTGCCGTTGGAGGGTCGGTAGATGGCGTAGTCGGTCTTGCCGTCGCCGTTGAAGTCACCGACGAGCGTCCTGTCGCTGGCCACGCCGTAGTGCACGGTCGGCAGGCCGCGGACGTACCAGTTGCCGTTCGACGGACGGAAGACCGCGTAGTCCGATTTCCCGTCGCCGTTGAAGTCGGTGCGGGGAACGAGGGACGAGCAGTGCCGGATGCCTTTCAGGCCTGCGTCATCGAGAAGAACGGCCGAACCCGATGCAGGAGCCGTCGCCCAGCACGTCCGCGACGAGCGGAGGTATCTGCCGCTCGGCCAGGTCTTGATGACGGTCCGTGGCGCGGGCATGGCGTGAGCGTTCGCGTAGCTGGTGAAGCCCGCCTGATCCACGTCGACGTAACCGGCGCAGCCACCGAACGGGTCGCACGTGGACAGGCCGAACAGCGTCCCGCCCGCAGCACGCGCGATGAGACCCGTCAGCGGGCCGCTCGCCATCCGGACGAAGGTGCCATCGGCGATGGTCGGATGCGCCGATGTGTAGCCGGTAAAACCGGCTTGATCGACCTCGACGAGCCGGCGCAGGAGTTCAGCGCCGGCAGCTGCCGAGGCCGAGGAGCGCGCCGCCGCTGCCGGCAATGAGGCCGTTCAGGGACCCGTTGGCCACGCGGACGAACGTCCCGTTGGCGACTGTGGGATGGGCCGCGACGTACGCGAGGAAGCCGGCTTCGTTGACGTTCACCGACGATCCGCATCCGCCGCCGAACGGGTCGCAGGTGGCGAGGCCGATCAGCGCACCACCAGCCGCGCGCGTTATCAACCCGTTCCGGGATCCGTCTGCCACGCGGACGAAGGTGCCGTTGGCAACCGTGTCTCGCAGGTGGTCGTGGTTGTTGATGGCGACCTGGTCGACGTTCACATCGCCAGGGCAACCGTTCAGAGGCGCACAGGAATTCACCCAGATCGGCGTGCCGCCGGCGATGCGGTAGATCGAGCCGCTTTGGATGCCGCGGATGAAGGTGCCGTCGCGAGGAACGCCGGCGAACTGCGAGAGGTCCGGCACGGCCACGAGCCCGGGACAGCCGCCGAAGGGCGCGCAGTTGCTCACCCAGATCGGCGCGCCGCCGGCGATCCGGTAGATCCCTCCATTCGGGATCCGGACGAACGTGCCGTCGCTGATCCCGCCGCCACCACCGCCACCACCGCCACCGCCGCCACCGCCACCGCCGCCGCCGGAGCAGGCCTGTCGGGGTCCGGAGTTGGACGAGCCGAGGACGCCGAGCGAGTCACCTTCGTTCAGAGTCACTCCGGGATGCCCGTGATCGGTGTAGCAGGAGTAGTTGCTGATGTTCTTGAATTCGACGTGCACATGCGGACCGGGGTTGCAGCCCCAGGCGTGGACGTAGCCAACCGTCATGCCGTTCGTGATGGGTCCGGATTTCACGGCGCCCTGCATGTGCTCGTAGTACACGGACCCGACTGCAGTGCCGTTGACGTAAACCTGGATGACCGTGCGCTGGCCGCAGCTGCCGTTGGCGTAGCTCAGCCAGCCGAAGCTTACGGAGCCTGAACTCGAGCTGACGTGCAGCCTCACCGGCGTACCCTCGCCGGCATAGATGTCGGTCGCCCAGTTGCCGTAGTACTTGGCGTGAACGGACGGATGGCTCGAGTTTGCGTCCGTGTACGGCGGGTTGACGTTCACGTTGTAGGCCCACTTACCCGTGAACGGCATGCCGACCGTGGCCTGGCCGCCGGCCGCGCTTGCGGCTGGCGCGACAAGGCCAATGAGCGCCACGGCCGCCGCCAGCGCCGATACGACAACAACGAGCCGACGCAACGACCCTCGCACGATTCCCCCCGAAATCTCGAAAGGCGAGCCGCCTTCTGAATCGGACAGTAGAGGGCTTGGCGGATGGCGTCCGGCGCTTGTTCGAGAACGATCGTTCGCCCGCAAGCCCAGAAAAGGCCCCGGCGGCGGGCTCGGCTAGCGGGGCCACGCGGTAGCGGAGGAAGACCACTTTCGAAATGAGGGGGCGGGCCTCGATGAGTTCGAGGCTCACCCGTTGCTCGTGTTGAGGAAAGAAGGGCTGGCCACCCCGACCAGCACCTCCTGACCGCGGCCATGGCCGTGGGGCCGTTCGTCCTCTCGTTCGACCAGCGTGCCCTTTGGCTGGCCAATAGCTGACAATCGCCGGACGGCTGGCGTCATCGGTGCTTCGGTGGTTCCGTGACGAACGGCGCCGGCGGCACGGACGACTCGGGGACGACCGAGCGCGTTCCGTTGAGTCCGTCCGAACGCGCCAAGCTGCGCAAGCGGGCGTGGCTCGTCGTCGCGTACACGGTGAGTGGCGCGGGCATCATCGCGATCGTCCCGGCGTACGCGATGGTGCGTGACGGCGACAAGTACCGAGGCAAGGGACACGTCTCCGATACGGCGTTCATCCTGCTCGGGTCGGGGGTGGCCGTGATGATCGGCCTGTTCTTCCTCGTCCGCATCCTGCTGGACCTGCGCGACGGGACGGTTAATCGATACACGGGCACGTGGAAAGAGAAGCTGTTCAAGGCGCGAGCCGGCTCCTACACCCGGCTCAAGCTGGCGGGGCATCGCCGCGGGTACCGCATGAACATCGCGGCGGAGCTGCGCCAGGCGGTCCATGAGGGCATCGACAGGCACTGGCAGCTGCGCCGCGGCCACGTCGACATCGCGAGACGCAGCCGCATCGTTCTCGAGGCGCGACGGGATCGCTCGGTGGGTTGGCCCGATCCGCCCGCGTGGCTACGCGAACGCCCCAGCGAATATCCCAGTGAACGTCGCTGGTGAAAGCACGCGACCTACCCGAACGCGCGACGCGGGCGTTTCCGTGCGCCGACGGGCTGTGACTGATGGGCCGGCGGCTCGTTTTCTCGTTCTCGTTCTCGTTCACGATGTCGGCGATCACTTTCAGTGCGGCGTGCGGGGTCGCACCGAGGCGCAGTGTCTCGGCGAGGTAGCGGCGAGCTGCGTCGCGTAGTGGGTCGTCTGCATGCGTCGTGCCCGGGGCTCGATCGGCGACGAACGTGCCCTGCCGTCCCCGCGTCGTCACCACACCGTCGGCTTCGAGAGCCTGATACGCCTTCGCGACGGTGCCCGGCGCGATGGCGAGGTCGCGGGCAAGCTGACGAACGGTGGGCAGCCGTTCGCCTGCCGACAACGCGCCGCCTGCGATCTGCTCGGCGATGCCGCGCCGGATCTGCTCGGTCAGCGGGACGAACGAGTTCTCGTCGATGACCAGCCGGGCAGCGGATTTCACGCGCGGATCTGTTGCTCTGTCGCCCCGGTGAGGCGCCCGGGAAACATCACGTAGGTGAGGAGTGCACCCATCGTGATGACGAAGGCTGTGAGGCCGGCGACGAGCAACAGCCCGCTCCACGCGTGATCCCAGGCAGTCGTGCTGCCGCAGTGTCCCTGCGAGGCACGCGAGGCGTTCAACAGGCTGCCCAACATGAACAGCATCCCGGCCGCCAGTGCCGCGGTGACCGTGATGGCACTGCCGAGCGCCGTGCGTATGCCCGCTTGCCGAAGCGCCAGATCCGCCGGTGGGGCGACGGCAGCGTCAGCGCCGCGGCGGGCTATCGCTGTCGCAGCGGTCAACGCGACGAGCGTCGCCACGAGAGCACCCGCCCAGGCCATCGCGGGTCCCGACAGCGGAGGCGTGAAGAGGTGGAACGAACACGTCCAGTGCCCTGAGACCAGTACCTTGTCGCCGGTCTGAGAACGCAGCCACAACCACCCTGCGGTAGCTGCCGCTGCGGTCAGCAGCGTGCCGGCGAGCAGAACCATCGGCGTCCTGCCGACCAGGCTGGCGACGGTTCGCCGCTCGAGACTGGCGACGCGTACGGAGCGGGTGGGCGGGGACGTGCGCCACCATTGCGCCGCGGCGAGCCCGCTCGTGGCGCCCGCGAGGATGGCCACCAGGCTCAGCGTGATGGTGTCGCGAATGATGAGCACTGGAACGGCGAAAATCAGCGCTCCGACAAGCGCACCCTGGCGTCGCCACGCGGCCATCCGACGTGCTGCGGAGAAGGCCGGGGCTAGCTCGACGGCATCGATAGCGTGCTGCCGGCACAGGCTGTCGGGGATGGCGAGGAGACCGATCGAGCCAGCGGTAACCCGGCGCCCGACGCCCGCCGTCAGCAGCAGGAGCGCGAGGGCGACGAGCACGTTTGTATTATCGTGTTGATACAAAAAGCGGTCAAGGCCGACGTTCATCACGTCAAGCACTGGATCGATCACGGCACGGCGTGCCTGGACAACTGTTGCCTGCTCTGCCGAAGGCATCACGTCGTGGTGCACCAAGGCAAGCTGCGAATACGTGCACTCGGCAACCAACAGTTCGAGTTCACCACCGCCAACCGGCGAACGTAGGCCCGCATAGCGGTGGTTATCGGGTGTTATCGACTGACACGCCGCTCGGTAGCGCCCAGATGATCAACTATGTGAGCAATTCATGTTTGGCTCGTCGGGTGCCTCAGGGTTGGAAAGCTAAAGCGGCCGTCGGCTTCCTGGTATTGCTAGCCGCGGCGGATGGCGTCTTCTGGGGCTATCTCTTCAAGCGGCCGCCGGCGAAGTCGACCTACGTCTCCAGCGTGACGGGCACGTCAGACGTCAGCGCCGGCGCCTACACGGCTCCGCCGCCGACAGCTTCCCCTGCCCCTTCGCCGGGGAAGGTGAACACAGCAGCTGAGCCATTCGCGTTACCGAGCCCGACCGGCCGGCCGCTGGTCGTGTCGATCGTCGGCGATGCGATTGCGACCGGGCAGTACGCAAGCGGGCCGGATCACCGGTATCGGACCCTCGTGCTGAACGCGCTGTCGGCGCGAGGTGCCGTAACCGCGTCCGAGGCGACGCGCATGGGGGACTGGTCGACGGCGGTTGAGGTACCGAGCGGCCTTGATCTGGCGGTCGTCGAGGTCGGCAGCACGGACGTCGGAAAGGTCGGCGTAACGGCGTTCTCGCGTTCGTATAGGGCTTTGGTGTCGTCGGTGCGTTCGTCGTCACCGCACGCGGCGCTGGTCTGCGTCGGGACATGGAACGCGCAGGGCGCCGGTTTCGACAGGGCGATCGCGTCGGCGTGCGCGGGGGAGCGAGGGCGGTTCGTGTCGCTGCAGGCGTTGTACGCGAACGCGGCGAACCACAGTTCGGCGGGAACGAGCGGTTTCTACGGGACCGCCGACGGCGTCGAGCCAAATGATGCGGGGCACCGGGCGATTGCTGCGGCGATCCTCGGGGCGGTCGGCGTTTCCTGATAGCGGGCGATCGACGTCGCTATCGGGTGAGCCGGCCGAGGGCGTGGCCGGCACGGTCGTAGCTGGTGAGCACGTTGACGTTGATTGCCGCGCGTCCGAGGGTGGGAATCCAGGCGCCCACTTGTGGGCCAGTGCACCCGACGCCGGCGAATGCACCGCTCATGGTCAGCAGCTGGCCGTCAGTGGCGACCTTCCAGCTGCCGGCGTAGGTATTGCATCCGTCACTGCCTTTGTAATGGCCGTCGGCGGCGAATGACAGATATGGCTGGCGGGGTGTGCTGTAACGCTTCACTGGATAGGGCTTCCAGCGGCCGATCAGGGTGGCCGCGGTGGCTGCCTTGGCGTTGTCCGGCAGCGGTTTCGCGGGCGTGCGTAACCGCTCGCGTTCCGCGGCGGTGAGCGTCGGAGCCTTGCGGAGCGCGCGTGTGATGTCGGGGGTCACGTGTGGTTGTCCGCCGGGACGCAGCCGGGCGAGAACGCGACCGCGGGCGTCGACGAGTTGCCGTTCGTCGCCGCGAACGACGAACCCCCTCGCGCTGGCGAGCCATCTCGGCGTCGGGTCAGCGGAACCGACCTCCTGCAGGCAGGCCGTGGAGAAGCTGGAAAGGATGCCGAGAAAGCCGCCTGAGGTGCTCGCGGTCCAGGTGCCGCTCAGCGCCCCGCAGGCGCGAAACAGCGTCAGCGCCAGCGGCGACTGAGTATCGGCGACGCGCAAGACCGAGTTAGCAGCTTCACCTGCAGCATCCGTCACACGCCAGAAGCCGACGAGAGCGTCCGGGGTGGTGACGGCGTTAGACGATGATGGCGCCGGACTGCTCGGACTGGGTGTCGAGGCCGGAGGGGTCGTCGACGAGCAGCCAGCGGCGAGCAGCGCACCCGCCGCGAGCAGGGCCAGTCGCGTTCTCATGCTTGAGTCACCTCCCGAGCCGATGGAAGCAAAGCACAGCTGTCCTCTGGTCAAAGACGCGCAGCGTGCCGCAACGGTTGCGCAGCGCCTGGTGAACGCGATTGCCGGCATCGCGTGGTCGCTGGCGACCGTGCTCGCCGTGCCGGTGCTGGTGTGCGAGGGAGTCGGCGCGATAACGGCGGTACGACGCTCCGGGAAGCTCTTCCGGAGCGCTGGGGTGAGCAACTGACCGGCCAGGCGGTGATCGGCTTGCCGATCGTCTTGCTCTGCCTGCCGCTGCTGATCATCGGCGGTGCGGTGGCCGGCGCAGGCTCGCCCGTCGTCGGCGTTACGTTGCTCGCCATCGGTATCGGCATCATGGTCGCGTTCAGCGGCGCGCTCGGCGGCGTCTTCTCCACTGCGCTGTACCGGTTCGCGGTCGACGGCGAGGCGCCGCGCGGGTTCTACGAAGGTGACCTGGCGGAGGCGTTCCGGCCGCGGAAGAAGCGGGGTTGGCCCTCGCGCTCCTGAGTCCGGGGCACTGCTCAGTCCCTCGGCGAGCAGGGCTCGCCCATCAACCGGCAGATGCTGGCGGACGTCCAGGCGGTCGATCCCAGCCAGACGCAGCTGACCCAAGACATCGCGATCGGCTACTACTCGGCCGACATCTTCCTGCACTACCTGCGCAAGGCCGGCAAGTACCTGAGCCGGCTGACGGGGAGCGTGCGCAGGGTCGGCGATCAAGAAATCTTGTTCGGCGCTCAACTGAGGGCACTGCCAACCGATGGGCAGATGATCCGCAGTGATAGTTATCCGGATATACGCGGTTGGTCCGATATCGAGAGATGGCGGTCGGCGAATGCAGCTGCTCGAGACGTTGATGACCCCGAGAATTCCACTGCCACGAGGCGAGATTCGGCTGTTCGCCCGTTCCTGCCGCTGCGGGCATGCGGTCGCGGCGCACAACCATTTCCGGCCCGGCTGCGACTGCACCGTCTGCCCCTGCGGGCGGGTGCGTCGCAAGGTTCGGCCGCGCATCGCGCGCACGGAGGGTAGGACGCAGGTCGTGACGTTGCCCGCGGATGAGGACGGTCTGGCGCCGGTCGTCGCGCTCGATCCGGAGACGCCGCGCAGTTGCGCAGGGGAAGGGCGCGGGACCAGGCCCGTGGGCTGACTGCGGACTTGTCAGGTTTCTCTGCGGACCAGTACGGCAGGCGGAGTCCTTGGCGGCCCACGTGCACTTGCGGGCCGCAACCGCGCATGGCGACGAGAGTGCGCCGCCAATGGCTGGGGTTGCAACGTGAAGGAGGAACGCCGGGGCCGAAGCGGGCCAGGTCGGGCCTCTCGGCTCACGCTCAGCTCTCGGCGATCGCGGCGATTCGCTCGAGGGTGAGCGCCATGCCTGCCCGCGTGTCCTTCGCGCCCTTCTCGACCATCCCGGGGATCTTGCGCAGGGCTCGCACGTACCTCGGCATGGCGAGGATCTCGTAGGACTCGCTCACCTTCGTACCGTCGCCGGACGGCTCGAAGAGGTAGCGCCAGCGGGTCGACGGTGCTCCCTTGAAGAAGGTCTGGAACGCGAACTCCCGGCCGGGATCACAGGCAATGACGATGCACTCGCGAGACCAGCGCATACCCAACTGGCGGTTGTGTCCGACGAACCGGGCGTCGACCTCCGGCCCGCTCGCGCCGCCGATCCACTCGCTGCCCACCAGCACCGGGCTCCACTCGACCATGCGCGGCACGTCGGCCACCAGCGCCCAGACCTTGTCCGGGGCAGCTGCGATCTGCCGGGACACCTGATCAGCCATCATGGAGGGGATTCTCACACAGGGGTTGAGCCCTGCGCTGAACCCAGACTGAGAGCGCCTTTACCTCGCCTGAGCCGCGGGACGGCCCGTCCCTGCATGCTCGCGTGGCGCGGCCTTCCACTGCTTCGTCTGCTGACGCGCGTGGTCATCCGCCGGTGCGCTTTGCCCAGCAGGGCCGGCGCCGTGCCAGGCACTCCCCGCCGGCGAGATCCACGCCTGTCGTGAGGCGCGGATGCCGCCGGCAGGCAGGGAGTGTGCCCGTTACCGGCGGCCGAACAGTCGCCCGACGAGACCGCGGGAGCGGGGCTCACCCTGGTGGCCGCTGCACCTTTGCGCGGCGGGCACGCCGCGCATCACCTGGTCAACGTGCTGCCCGCAGCCGGCCCACGTGGCCTTTCCACACTTGCGGCAGTTGACTGCTCGACACATGCGCTGTTCGTCCTTTCTGCTGGAAGCCGAAGGCGGTCGCCCTCGGCCGGTCTTGTGGCCGCCGCGTCTCCCGTGCCCACTGGTGGCTCGTGATCCCGCCGGCGGCTGCCGTGACAGCTGGGCGACGGAACGCAGAGCCGACTCGTCTTCCGCGTCAGCGGCCCGTCCGATGGTACCCCCCTGGGTATGTTCGCAGGGGTGGGCGACGGTCGCCGCTCGGCAGTCCGGCAAATGTGACCCGGCTCCGCGGAGGCTGCTGCGCCGTTACCCAACCGGCTCCTTGCGCGTCTCAGCAAGACGAGAGGCGGCGGGGGGCAGGCGGCCGATCACCATCCGCTCATAGCGCAATGCGGGCGAAGCTGCTGGTGGCCTGCGGCGTGACGCTGGCTTTCGCATGGGGCGGGTGGTTGTCCACAGGCCGGTAAAAGCCTTGCGGTCATTGGACTTTCCCCTTACTATCGAACACATGTTCCCATCGGGTGGTGTTGGTGCGAAGTTGGCGCAGGCGCATGCGCTGCTCGCCGATGTCGCCGCCAGCATCAGCGGTGAGCTGGCCGGAGCCGAGGCGGCGGAGGCGATCGCGGAGACGTTCGCGCTGGTCGGCCAGGGCGAGCTGGTCACCTGCCTGCTGGCCGAGCGGGTGCAGCGGTCGGGCTATTTCGCGGCCGATGATGCGCTGTCGATGAATTCCTGGGTCCGCCGCCAGACGCGCTGCACCGAGCATTGGGCCTCGGCGCGGGTGGGGCTCGGCCGGGCGCTGGCCGATCGGCTGCCGGCGACGTTGAAGGCCTGGCAGGCGGGGCAGCTGACGCTCGAACACGCCGCAGTCATCCAGTCGGTGACCAAGGATCGGCCGGACGGGCTGGTAGCGGCGTTGGATGAGGCGCTTTCGCAGCTGGCGGCGGAGTGCACACCCAAGGATTTGCGGGACATCGCCGCCCGGCTGGTCGAGGAGCTCGACCCGGAAGGGGAGGAGAAGCGGCGGGCGCGCAAGACCGCCAGCCAGTCGGCGTATCTGTCCGACACTCCCGACGGTGGGCGGCTGGATGCCGACCTGGACGTCGAAGGCACCGCGATCGTGCGGGCGGCGCTGGAGAAGTTCATGACCAAGCCGCAGCCCACCGAAGCGCCGGACGGCACCATCCTGCCGCCGCAGACCGCCGCGCATCGGCGGGCTCTGGCGCTGGTGGAACTGGCCCGCCAGGCACTCGACTTCGGCGACGATCACCCCGGCGCGGCGAACAAGCCGCATCTGGTGCTCACCATGGACCACCAAGACCTGTGCACCGGGACCGGGGTCGCCACCACCCCCGACGGGTCGACGCTGCCCGCCAGTGCGGTGCGCCGGCTGGCCTGCGACGCGAAAATCATCCCGATGGTGCTCGGCGCCGACAGCCTGCCCCTCGACATCGGCAGAACATCCCGCACCGTGCCGCCGCAGATCCGGACCGCGCTCAACCACCGCGACAAGCACTGCCAGGCACCAGGCTGTGACCGGCCGGCGTCATGGTGCGACGCCCACCACGTCATCCACTGGATCGACGGCGGAAAAACCGCGCTGGTCAACCTCATCCTGCTCTGCCGACGACATCACAGCATGCATCACTCCGGCCAGCTGAAAATCGAGCCGCTCGGCAACGGCCGCTTCACAGTCAGCTACTGCAGAACATGATGGCGGGCGCGTGTAGTGCGGTGGGTCCCGGATCCCTTTTTGCCACCGGGGCGCCAGAAAGATGGCAATTCCGCGATGCGCAAGGACTTCATGGGTATCCCGGCGATTTCCGTGTTCCGGGCTTGCGCATTCACGAGATGGGTTGTGAAGCGGGTCGACGCTATTGGGTCAAGGTTGATGTGTCGCGCCGATCGCGCTCAAGCGCGCTACGCGCCGTTACCCCAGGCGAGTCAGCGGACGTAGCACGGTCGACGCGCGTCCGCCGTGAAGTGCCTGCTGGAAACGGCCATCATGGTCAACGCCGGACGCTGGGACAGCGTCGGCCGATCCGGTCGCACCTACCCCCAGTGACGGCCGATCACGATCCGTCACTATTCAAATGCAGAGCGTGGCTTAACATGATCGTAAGATTCTCGTCGGGCGCTGACCACCGATTTCTCGTTAGGCCAACCGGGCGATCTTCATTTTCTTCGGCGAACCGGTAGCCGGTGGTAATCGGGCGGGTTATAAGGGTCTGAAGCGTCTCGAGAGGCCGTCTAGTCATGCGTTCACCGTTGTCCCGCCGCGCCCATTCCCTCAGCTTGGTGTCGTTTGCCGCCGTCGCCGCCGTCGCTGCCATGACGACGAGCGCGTGCGCCGTCGTCACTGAGCCGGTCGTCGCCAGCTCGCCCAAGGCGACCCTTCCGGCGACGGCCAGCCCGACCTGGCAGATGAATAACTCGGTCTGGTCGCTGGCCTATTCGAACGGTGTGGTTTTCGTCGGCGGTGACTTCACCGCGATCGGGGCCCCGGGTAAAACACCCGGGACGACAATGACGCGCATTGCCGCGTTGCACAGTTCCACGGGCAATCCGTGCACCGCCACCGACCCGTGCCCCGGATTCGGCGCGTGGACCAATCCCGCGGTCAACGGCCGGGTGTGGGCGCTGAACGTCACGCCGGACGGCAGCAAGCTGTATGCCGGCGGCAGCTTCACCAGCGCGAAAGGCAAGGGCCGTGGCAAGCTCGCCGCGTTCAACCTCAAAGCCTCCGGCGCCCCGCTGCTGAACTTCAACCCGGGCCTGAACGGCACCGTGCGGGCGCTCGCGTCGACGAACACGACGCTCTTCGCCGGCGGGTCGTTCTCCAACGCCGCCAACGGGCGGATCGCGTCGTACTCGATCAACAACGCGACCGGCGGCGTGCTGCGCGGCGGCTGGGCACCGACCGTTGACGGGCAGGTCAACGCGTTGCTCATCGGCCCCGGCTCCGACTCCGGCAACGTCGTGCTCGGCGGCACGTTCAACAACGTCAACGGCGCCGCGCACAACCGCATTGCGCAGGTCAGCCAGAGCACCGGCGCGAACGGACCGATGGCGAACAACCTGCTGCCCGCACCGAACGGGGCTCACCACTCCGACGTCAAGGCGCTGACCACGGATGGCAAGTACATCTACCTGGGCGCCGAAGGCACCGGCTACGGCGTCTTCGACGGCACCGAAGCGGTGAACCCCAACACGGGCAAGCGGGTCTGGAAGGACAACTGCCTCGGTGCGACGCAGGCGGTGGCCGTCATCAAGAATGTGCTGTACGTCGGATCGCACTCGCACAACTGCAGTTTCCTGCCGAACGGCGGGTTCCCGCAGCTGCCGTTCAACGGCGACCCCCGCTCGTGGCATCACCTGATCTCCGAGCAGGCGCAGCCGAACTCGACGCCGGGCAGCGGCGGCCAGCTGCTCGGCTGGTTCCCGACCGTCAACAACGGTCCCGACACCAGGTCGAACGTCTACCTCGGCCCGCGTGCGATGACCACCGACGGCACCACGTTGTGGGTCGGCGGCGAGTTCACCGCCGTCAACGGGGTCGCCCAGCGCGGCCTCACCCGCTTCACTCCGGGAGGCAAGGGCGCGGCACCGGCAGCGGCGACGCTGACGGCCACGAGCCCGGCGCCGGGCCACGTCACCTTGCGCTACATCAGCTCGAGCGACAAGGACGACCCGACGCTGACCTACCAGGTGTACCGGGACGGGACGCTGGTCTCGACGGCGAACAGCATGAAGTCGCCGTTCTGGTGGAGCTCCGACTTCGTCTACCGCGACAGCGCGGCACCGGCGGGTACCCATACCTATCTGGTGAAGGTCACCGACGGCGTCGGCTTGACGGCATCCAGCTCGGTGAGCGTGACGACGGCGACCGCCAACACCGGCGGCTACCGCTCGGCCGTGCTGTCCGACAACCCTTCGTATTACTGGAGATTGAACGAGGGCTCCGGGTCGGTCGCGACGGATCAGACGGCTCACCACGCCAATGGCGTTTACCGGGGTAACCCGGCGCGGGGAGCCGCCGGTGCGATCGGCAGCGATTCCGGCATCACGCTCGCGGCAGGCAAGGGCGTGTCGACCAACGCCACCGCAGCAGCCCCGGACACGTACTCGGTCGAGGCGTGGTTCCGTTCAACGACGCGAACCGGTGGCCGGATCTTCGGGTTCAACAGCCCGACGTCCACCACGTCGAACGCCAACCGCGTGCTCTACATGATGAACAGCGGCCAGCTGATCTACTCGATCGTCACCAGTGACGGCAGTACCTGCCACTACGGGACGACGTACGGCCACAACGGCACCTGCTACATCTGGTCGAGGCAGGCCTACAACGACGGCACCTGGCACCACGTCGTCATCGAGCAAAGCCCGACGGCCGGCATGACGATGTTCGTCGACGGCGTGCAGATCGCTCGGACCACCGACCCGTCCGGCAAGAGCCCGAAGGCTGCCAGCGGTACCTGGCAGCTCGGCGTGGCCTCGGTGAAGGGCGCTGCGCAAAACCCGAGCAGCGGCACCTTCAACGGCAGCGTCGACGAGTTCGCGGTCTACCCGGGGCTGCTGAGCGCTGCGCAGGTGAACAAGCACTGGAGGGCGGCGGAGTAAGGCGGCTGTCACTGCGGCTATAGCCGTGGCTGCTCCCGTTCAGCACTGCGGACCGAAGGCGTAGCCGGGCGGGACGAGGGTGAACGCTGCGCTGATGTAGCCGCCCCAGACGGGCGACTCGAGCAGCAGCCAGACGCTGCTGCCGAACTCCGGCCCTTGGATGTACTCGCCGCTGGTCGTGCAGGAGTAGGTGATGAGCCCGCCGTCGGGAACGCTGCCGATGACAGCCGTCCCCGACGACGGTCCACTGCGAACGTTGAGGATGCCGCCGCCGTAGTACGTCCACAGGGAATCGCCGGAAGGCGGGGGAGCCGTCGAGGGTTCCGGCTCGGGAACGGCTGGCGCCGGAAGGGCCGGTGCGGTGACGCAGCCGGCCGGGGGCTGCGGCTGCGGGCGGTCCTGCCACTGCTCGAGCTCGACGCTCGCCGCGGTGGCCGGTACGGCGTAGGCGATGCTGTTGGCGGCGATGTTCAGCGCGTCGACGAGCCCGACGACAGCGCCGTCGGCGTCGAGCAGCGGCCCGCCGCTGTTGCCCGGGTTGACCGCGGCGTCGGTCTGGATCAGGCCAGTGCGTTGCACGTCGTCCAGGTCAATGGTCCGGCCGAGGCCGCTGATCGCACCCTGCGTCATGGTGAGCGGATCGCCCATCGGGAAGCCGATCGCGGCAACGCGGGAGCCGACATCGGGAAGCGTCCTCGCGAGCGTGAAGACGTGCCCGCTGAACGGCCGGATCGCTTGCACCAACGCGATGTCACGCACGTTGTCGATGCCGATGACGGTCCCCGCCGTCTGGGTCTCGCCGGCAGACAGGCTGATGGTGGTCGATTGGTCGACGACGTGCGCGACCGTGGCGACGAGGGTGGGGGAGAGCAGGAAGCCGGTGCCGACGCCTTTGCCGTCGCACTGGACGGTTTCGATGCGGATGATCCCGCTGCTGGCGTTGCGGTAGAGAGCGGCGAACGGATCCGAAGGTGCGCGGGCGGGGGCGAGGGGGCTCGCCGTCGCCGCTGGTGCGGCGGACCGAAGGCCCGACCCGCAGCCGGCGGCGGTCGCCACGATCAGGACGGCTGCGGCACTGATTGCCCACAAGCGTTCTGCCCACAAGCGTTCTGCCCAGCGGTCGGATGCCCGGTAGCCATGCTTCATGTGCGCGCCCCTCCGCGCCGGCGTACCGCCCCATTACCGGCCGGGAGCGTGCCGCACGGCAGGGCCTTTCGGCTCCCGCACGCACTGACCTTCGGCGCTTGCCGGGAGGTAACCGCAATCCGCCGGTCAGGTGACGTTCGGGCAACTTCATGTACGGACGATGAAGATGAGGTATGACGATCATTGAGCGCATAGACCGCTGAGCACCAGCGGAATCGGGGGCCGTCGTGGCAGAGCACCACTCCTTGAAGCTCGCCACCATGCCCGCGGCGCCGCGAGCACATGGTGTTCGGGCGAAGCGGCCCTGGGCTCCCCGGCTGCTCTGGGTACTCGTCGGCGCGGGCGTCCTGTTCCGCATCATCCTGGTGCTGACGACCGCCGGCGGCGATGCGCCGACCCAAGACCTCGACTCGCGCGACTACCTGCAGCTGGCCGATCACCTCGGCCAGCTGTTCTCCCCGCCGGACGCGATCCGCAGTCTCAGCGTCTTCCATCCGCCGGGCTACCCGGCCGTGGCCAGGGTCGGCGTCGCGCTTGGCGGCACCAGCGGGATCCTCGCCGTGCAGATCGTGCTGTCCGCGCTGGCCCTGGTGGCAACGTTCGCCGTGGGTCGCAAGGTGGGCGGGGAAAAGGCCGGGTTGCTCGCGACCGGGATCGTCGCGGTGGATCCGCTGTCCGTCATCTACACCGGCCAGGTCCTCACCGAAACGACCTTCACCGCCGTCCTGATGGGCACCCTGTGGCTGCTGCTCGTCGCCTGGGAGCGGGCGTCGTGGCAGCTGGCCCTGCTCGCCGGCGTCGTGCTCGGCTTCGCCGTCCTCGTCCGGCCGATCGCGTCGTACCTTCCGATCCTCCTGGTGCCGGCGACGGTGCTCGCCGTCTCCGCCGCCCGGATGCGCAAGGCCATCGTGGCGATCGCGCTGCTGATCGGCTTCGCGATCCCCGTCGGAACGTGGGTCGGGCGCAACGTCGACGTCGCCGGCGGGCCGATGGTGTCGTCCGTCGATTCCTACAATTTGCTGGCCTACCGGGCAGCGGGGGCGGTGTCGTCCGACGACGGCACGTCGCTGTCGGCGACGTCACGCCGGCTCGTCGCGGACGAACGCGCGAAAATCCGGCCGGGGGACAGCGAATACGACATCGCGAAGCTGTATCGCAATCGCGGGTTGAGCCTCATGGCCGATCATCCGCTGGGCCTGGCGAAAAGCAGCGCGCGCGGCTTCGCCCACGTCATGATCGCGCCTGGTCTCGGCATTCTGGACGCGATCGCGCCCGGGTTGCCGCATCCCATCCGCACGCTGCTGGCGGCGCTTTCCGCGGGTATCGCCGTCGTGGCGCTGCTCGGCGCCGGCTACGGGGCAGGCGTCGCTTGTCGCCGCCGGCAATCAGCCGGAATCCTGCTGGCGCTGGTCGCCGCCTACCTGATCGTGGTGTCGTCCGGTCCGGAGGGCGAGTCACGGTTCCGGGTGCCTATCCTGCCGCTGCTCGCGGTGCTTTCAGCCGCAGCGCTGCTTCGCCTCGCCGGCTACGCCAAGGGGCGCTACGCGTCCGGCGGCTGGCGACGGCAGCCCGGCGCCCATCGCGTGGCCCGGGCCGGTGCGCGCCTGTAACGGCGTTACGTCCCGGAGTGCTGTAGTCAGGGCACCCGCGGCGACGACAGTGGAACGTAGATGTAGCGCGGTGCCTTCACGTGGCTCATCGCGTTGTAGCTGCGGTTGCCGTTCATGTTGAACTGCGCGAGGTTGACCGTTCCGTCGCCGTTCACGGCGGTGACGATCGCGACGTGACCGGCGCTACCGGCGCTCATGCTCGACCAGCCACCCGGGTAGGTCCACGTGCTGCTCTCGTACGAGTGCCACTGGGCAATCGAGCCGGCGACGGGCCTGGTGCTGACCGTGAAGCCGGCGACGCGGGCGGCCGCGTCCCACGTCGTCGCGTTCCCGAACGTGGCGACACCCTTCGGCCCCCGAGTCTTGTAGCCGAACGGGGTGCCATGGCTGTTCAGGTACCACGCGGCGTAGCTCACGCACTGGCGCTTGGTCATGCCGTACGGGTCGTTGCCGTTCGTCTGATCGGCCGCCCACGGGTAGGCGGTGATCGCCGGCGCCACGACGGTGTGGGGGGTGGCGACGCGCACGTCCCAGGGGGAGTGGTACGTCGGCATCGGGGCCGCCGAGATGGGGGTGGCGCTGGGCGTCGATGACACGGCCCCGGTCGTTCCCCCGGTCGGCTTGAGCGGGGTGGTCAGCGGCGAGCAGGCGGACGTCACCACGACGGCAGCGAGCCCGAGTGCTGCGGCGGCGCCTCGGGCGCTACGGAAGGCGGTGGAACGGTCCATAGCCCATATGTCGGAATCTCGGTGACCGTGACTTGACTCCCATGGCGCGGGAACCGCGCAGAAGTCACCGAACAAGTGATCGATGAATATGGGTCCGGTGGGGGCCGGTGCGCCTCTGCGTGGCCATGCGACTACGGCGCGGCGGGCGTGCACCCCGTCAGGTGAGGAAATGCTTTGATGCTCGTTGCGCGGTCGCGACTGTTGCGTTGCGCAACCGATGGAAATATGTTTGCCGAAGTGATGGCGGTCGCTCATCCAGGGTGGCTAGCGCGGGCGGCTCAAAATGACTATTAAGGAGTCACTTTGTCCGTATTCGGGTTCCCGGGCAGCGCCGGCCGGGCTAATAATTTGCCGGTGATGACCCGAAACCTCCTGACCCTTCGGGGCACCGTTCGGCTGCTCACCCCCTCCTGCCGCTGTGGTCACGCCGCCGAAGCTCACAACAACATCCGTTCCGGCTGCGACTGCCTCGCCTGCCCCTGTGACCGCCTGCACCGTCGCGTCCGGCCGCGCATCACCGTCCCCAAGCCGCGTGGAGCGCACCCGGAGGCGGACGCGGACCTGTCCACGCTCGTTCCGGCGATGCGACAGGAGAAGGAAACTTCGGGCGTTCTGCTCTAGCGCAGCTCGCCGTTTCGCTCTCCGGGTCCGGCGGCGCGCACCGGTTTGGCGGGGGCGGTGCGCACCGCCGGACCTCTGCCGACGGCAGGGTGAACGCTCGGCTACTTGCCCATGCCGTCCTCGACGGCGGTGACGTTGCCGCTCTTGTCGAACTTCACCGTCACCTTGCTGCCGTCCGACTTGGTCACGTGCGCCTCGTACGTGGCGTCACCCGAATCGGTCTCGACACGGTCGACGGTGCCGCCTGGCACGGCCGCCTGAGCCTGCTGCGTCAGCGTCTGCTGCAAGGTCGACGAGACGGATTTCTCGTCACCCCGCATGCCACCGGCGGGACCGCCCCTGTGGTCGCCGTCGTGATCCCCGCCGCGCGGGTTTGCGGTGCTGCCCGTGCTGCCGCTCGGGGCGTACGTACCCGCGCTGTAACTCGCGGGAGCGCTGCTCGAGCTGCCGCTCGCCGCAGATGCACCGATCGCACCCGCAAGTACGCCACCCGCGACAACGCCGGCGGCGACCAGCCCGGCTCCCTTCCAGCGCCGCCGATTCGCGTTCGGCTGCTGGGCGGGTTGCCAAGAGGGCTGCGCACCGCCGCTCAGCCAGTCGTGCAGCTCCGGCTCCTCTGCCATCACTACTCTCCCTTCGTCTGCGGACCCTGCTGATCCGCTGGGAGAAGGCTCAGGACCGCAGCTGAGACTCAGCCGTTACGACGCTGTGATGCAGCTATGTCCGGCAGGTTGCGGCCGGACCCGCGCAGCCTGTGCACCGCTTGCATTCCGGGACAGCGCATGCCTCACGCCTCGGCGATAGGCCGGAAGTGCTCGACGACGGGAGCCGGGTCGTAGAAGTGGTGCAGCAGCGCCCGCCACCGTTGGAAGTCTGGCGACCCCCGAAAAAGCTCCACGTGATCCTCGAGTCGCTCCCACTCGACCAGCAGCAGGTACTGCGACGGCTGCTCGATGCAGCGCGACAGCGACACGCCCTTGCAGCCGGGGCTCGACGCGATGATCGACTTGGCCTCCTCGAAAGCCGCCTCGAACTCGGCCTCATGCCCGGGTATGACGGGCAGCAATGCATGCTCAACGATCACCAGCGCACTCTAGCGACGGCCGGGTGTTGTCTTTACGGTCTCGGTCACAAGCGCGCCGTGGGTTTGCTTCCAGGGGAGTCGCAACGCTCGCACGTTGGGCTTGGCGTCGGCGATGATGTGCCCGTCCGGGACGTCACCGCTTGCCACCGTTCCCGAGCCGACGATGCAATTGTTGCCCACGCGGGTGCCGTGAGCGATCGTCGCCCCGGCGGCGATCCAGGTGTTGTTGCCGATGGCTACGGGCGAGTGTCGCGTGTTGTGGTAGTAGAACGCGTCCGGGTCGGTGAAGAAGTGCGTGGAGTCGGCGATGGTCGCTCGTTCCGCGACGCCGACTCTCGAGCCGATCGTCACCGAGTCGCCGCAGTGGATGACGACGAACCAGGAGACGATGCTTTCAGCGCCGAGTTCGAAACGCCCGCGGACGTTGATGATGCAACTGCTGCGTAGCTGCGCTCGCGGCTGCAGCACCATCTCACCGGCACGCAGAAACAGAGTGACGTCGTCCTCGATGACCGCACCAGGACGGAGTACCAGGCGAAACTGGCTCTGCGGTTCGAGGGTGACTTTGATGTTGCGTCCGATCGTGACGTCGTCGGCGACGTCGAGCTCCAATCGGGTGCGTGCCCACAGGGCATGCACCCGAAGCCGCCGGAGGAACCACGCTCGCCGCCTGTGGTTGAGCGCTTGATCGAGTGATGTGTGCAGGCTCTTGGCCGCCCAGAAAGCCTTCGATAGCAAGGTGCACTCCCGTCTGGGCGAGAGGCGGGAAACCGCCGGCCGATACGGAGGGAACGTCCGTCGCCGGTCCAACGATCGGGTGGGCATTTCGTCGCGGGAGGCGCGAGCGTGGGATCGGTCTGCTGCCAGTTACCTCAGACCCGGATGCCCTTCGGTCACTGTCGAGTCAGCCACTGTCGAGTCAGTCACTGTCGAGGTGCCGGAATGCCGGACGCTTCGTCCGAGCGCGGCAGCTGCGACGGTGCCGGCCAGGGCAGCCGAAGCTCGCGCATCGCCGGCCGCGCGTCCGCGACGATGTGACCGTCCGGAACCTCACCGCTGACGACGACGCCTGACCCCACGATGCAGTTGTTGCCGATACGACTCCCGTGCGCGACGACGGCGCCTGCGGCCACCCAGGTGTTGTCCCCGATTGCCACCGGAGCGAGCCGAGTGTTGTGGTAGAAGGCCGTCTGCGGATCCGTGTAGAAGTGGGTCGAGTCGACGAGTGTGGTGTGTTCCGCCACCCCGGATTTGGCCCCGATCGTGATCGCGTCTGCGCAGTGCACGACGACGAACCACGAAATGATGCTCTCGCTGCCGAGCTCGAAGTGGCCGGCGACTTTGAGCAGGCATCCGGTACGCAGCCGCGAACGCTCATGCATGATCAGTTCGCCCGTGCGGCAGAGAATTCGTACGTCATCCTCGATGACAGATCCGGGGCGCAGGGTGATCCTGATACGGCTGCCGGGCTCCAGTTCGACCCGTACGCGGCGGCCGATCCAGGCGTCCGGTGCGACGTCCGTCGTGAGGCCGACCCGCAGCCAGATCGCTCGCAGCCGAAGTCTCGCGAGAAACCACGACCGCCGCCGGCGAGCGTGCAGCTGACCGAGTGTCGACGCGACGCTTTTCACCGCCCAGAAGATTCTCGACAGCATGTCCACCTCTCGCGCAGGGGCCGGCCGAGGATCCGCAAGAGCGCCGGCGAGCTACAACGCATTCAAGAACGAGGTGACAACCGTTACGTCGCGGGGTGTACAACAACACTGCCCCAACGCGGGTTTCGACAGGACAGGACGGAAACCGGAGTGCCCGAGCCGGGGCAGTAACGTGCCACTGGCATCGACGCCAGACGGACGAGCGCAGGGAGGAGCGGTCCTTTGAGGATGCTCTTCACGCATCCGTTCTACTGGCCTCACGTGAGGCGTGGCGCGGAGCGGGAAGTGCATGATCTTGCCGCTGAGTTCCTTCGGCGTGGGCACGATTTGCGCATACTCACCGGCACTCCCACAGGTATCACTCAGCGCAGGACGATTGACGGCGTCCCGGTGAGATACGTACGGCTTCCGACGGGGCGTGAGCTCGTCGCCTTCGCCGTCCCGGCGGCTTTGGCGACGGCGGCAGTGCGGGCGGACACCGTCGTTTCGTTCCTGTACGGCGACGGTGCCGGAGCCGCGACCGCTAGCAGGCTGAGGCCGCGACAACGCGTGGTGCTGAAGCTCACCGGCACGGTCCGGCCGGAGCGCATCGCCCAACGTCCACACCATGACCGACTGCTGCGCCGCGCCATCGACGGTGCTGACGAGGTGTGGTGCAACTCCGCTTTCGCGCAGGCCGAGATGGCAGGCTTCGGCCGCGAAATGCAGATCCTGCCCGCAGGGCTCGATACGCAGCGCTTTCGGCCGGGACAGTCCAAAGCCCCGGAACCGACCGTTTTCGTCGCTTCGGCCGGCGACGAACCACGCAAGCGCCTCGTCGACCTCATCGAGGCCTGGCCGTTGGTGCTTGACGCAGTGCCGCAGGCGACGCTGCGGATTGCCGGAGCCGCTTCGCCCACCACCCGTGCCCGGTTGCTCGCGCGGCTCCAGCCGGAAGCTGCTCGCACCGTGACCTTTCTCGGGCTCCTCAGCGACGAGCGGCTGGTAGCCGAATACAGCGGCGCTTGGGCGGTTGGCATGCCGGCTGTATATGAGGCACTCGGGCTCGTGACGTTGGAGGCCCTTGCCTGCGGCACGCCGGTGGTCGGAGCGCGCAGCGGTGCGACATCGGAGCTGCTGGGCGGTTGCGGGGCGCTGTTCACCCCGGCGGACCCGCAGGATTGCGCCCGTGCACTCGTGGAATCGCTGCGCGAGCCACCGGGACCCCGCCTCGCCCAGCGCTGCCGCGAACGTGCTTTGCCCTATGACTGGGCCGTCATCGCCGCGCAAGCAGAGGCTCGGTTGCGCCGGCTTCACTAGGAAGTGCCTCGAGTGCACCGGTGGCGTGCCACCCGGATTGAGCCGCCCACTGGCCGATCTCCCGTGCGAGCTCCCGACCGACGTGTGCATGTCCAGCGGGGGAGTAATGCATGCCATCCGGCAACGCACGGGCGAAGCCCTCGCGAGCGACGTAGCCCGCGGTGCGGACCAGGCGAACCCGGTCATCGTCGATTGTGTCGACCAGCTCCTCGAGCAGCTGCTGAAAATGGCGATGGCGGGCGTCCTGACCGGGCAGGAAGTGGGTGAGCACCGGACCAGGAGGAGCGATGTCCAGGACGAGAACCAGAGCTCCGAGTTCCTTACGGCTCAGGGTGATCAGCGTCCGCATCGCCGCGGTGAACCGCTCCGGGCGGGTCTGCCAGGTGCGGGTGCCCACGCGGGCCGACGCCCACCGCCGGTACGCGCGAATCCTGCGCCAGGCCGGCTCGACAACCCGCTCCCGGTAGCGCTGCTGCGCTGCGCTGGTAATGGTGTGGTTCGTGAGAATGTGCCGGAGCAGCGGTACCGGCACCAGCCAGGGCTGTGATTCGTTCAGCCCGTAGTTGAGGATCACCACGTCGGGAAGATGCGTGCGGACGCACTCCTCGTAGCGATCCAGCGCGTCGACCGCGAAGTCGAACCAGCGGCTTTCCAGATGAACCCGCGCCGGCAACCCGGCGTCAGTGAGCTCGTCACGCATGACCGCGCCATAGCTTCTGCCGGAGCGCTGCTCACCGGTGCCGATGACCAGATGCCCCAGCGAATTCCCGAGGACGACGACCTCGAGCGGCCGGCCGGTCACGGCTGCTCCAGCCACGCGACGATCTCCCGGCAAATGGCTTCGGCGGTAAGGCGATGGCCCTGCGCATTGCGGTGCAAACCATCCGGCAGCAACCGGTGGAGCACGTCGTCGTCACCCGGCAGTGCGTGGTGCACGAGACGCACATTGTCGTCGAAGCTGTCGGTGACGCGGCGCTTCACTTCCTGATAACGCGCGCGGCGAAGCTCGCTTCCGGGAAGCCAGTGGCGAATACGCGGGCCGAAGGGGTCCAGGTCGAGCACCAGCACCAGCGCACCGGTTTCCTCTCGCACCAGCTGGATGACCCGGCGCAGCTCCCGCTCGTACCTCGTCGGCGACAAGCGGTAGCTCGGCCAGTCGCGCTCCGACGCATAACGCTGCAACTTGCGTAGCTGCTTGAACAGTCGTTGCGAAACGTTCGCGTGGTACCAGACAGCTACCGGATGGGACGAGCGGTCCCAGCTCTGCACGTTCCGCGCGAACCACGTGGGTACGACGTTCGGCTGGCATTCAATGGCGCCGAACTGCAGCACCACGACGTCCGGCCAGTGGTTTCGCAGTGCATGCTCGTAACGGCGCCGCAGGTCGACAATGGTGCCGAACCACTGGCATTCCGTGATGATCCTTGCCGGGACGCCGGCTTCCTCAAGCATTGGCTCGAGTTGTTCCGGGTACGTGCCATCGGACCGCCGTGTTCGGCTCGGGACTACCATGACGGCGGCGGAGTTTGCACCGACGACGATCTTCAGTGGCAGCCGGACATCGCCGCGTTCCATTCGCCGGTGATTCCGCTTGAGCTCGAGTGCCGTCACAGCAGCACCGCCCTCGCGCGCAAGGATCCGGTCGCCATCACGAGACACTCCATCCAGTCAGACACGATGAAACCCGGATGGCGGCGCGCCCGCAGGTGGGGATCGCGAGCGCCAGGGCCGCGGGATCGAGGACGCTGCCGGCGAGGCCGGCGAGCGAAAGCCACGCTTTCGGGTGGGTGTTCTTCCAGAACACCTGCGGTGAGCCAGCGGGCGCAGCTGCGGGTGCCGCTGGACGACTTCCGGCAGAGACACCCAGCGGGTAGTGAGCGCAGATGGGCGACGAAATCGACCCGGCGTACGGCGTGCCAGACCACCGAATCGGCAGAAGGCGCCCGGCCGCCGGACTCCAGGACTCGCCACGCGAGGTCGGTGTCTTCCCCGGAGTTCAGGGCTTCGTCGTAACCCCCGGCGGCCTCCAACGCCGAACCCGGTAGAACAGGTTGGCGTTCGGGTAGGTCGCGAGCGGCGCCGTCACCTCGATGGTGCGGGCGTAGCGCCCCTCGACGTGTGGTCGCAGGGATGCGCCAGCACGCGCCCCTGCACCATCGTGACGTCCGGGTCGTCGAAGGCGGGCAGCGCCTCGCTCAGCCAGCCGGGCGCCGGCTCGCAGTCGTCATCGGTGAACGCGATGATCGGCGCCCTGGCATGGCGCCAGCCGGCATTGCGCTTGGCCGACGCGCCGCGGGCGAGATGCGGATCGGCGCAGCGGCAGGTGGTGCTTCCGACCTCGAGCAGCGCGAGGATTCCGGGGTTGCCGTCGTGCACCACCAGCACCTCGAAGGCACGTCTTCCTGCGCGGCCAGGCCGTCGAGGCACCGGTCGAGCAGCCGGACCCGGTCCACCGTGGGCACGACGACCGAGACCGGGGTGGCCGCCGGGCGGCCTCGGTGCCGGCGGGGCGAGGGCCGAGATAAGGGCGCTCAGAGCACTAGACATGAGGCCTGGACACTTCCTCTCAGCAGGTTCGCGGCGGCGGCGGCGTCGTAAGCAACGACCCGGCACACCCCGCGGGTACGGTCCCCGCGCCACGCATTCCGCAGATGCCGCAGATAGGGAATCGCGAGCAACGCACCGGACGGTCGCCGGCACGCGACGAGCACCAGCCCGGCGACCGCGGCGTCGAAGGCCGCCGACCGGGGACGCAGGAAGGGGCGCCCGGTCAGCAGCTCGCCGCGCATCTCCGGGAACTGAGCGACCAGCCCGGGAACGTCGCGAACGAGCGCGCGAACCCCAGATGCCAGCGAAAGCCGGGATAGGAGACGTCGTGGCGTACCTGGGCATGCGGCGAACCGGTGCGTGCCGCCGAGCCGCCGCACCCGCCAGCCGGCCGTGGTGTCCTCGGCGGCGTACGGCCGGCGGCCGGGGGAAAGCCACCGGCCGCCAGGAGCCGCTCGCGTCGATACGCGATGTTGCAGGTCTCGTAGAGGTCGCTCCAGCGCTGGATGCTGACGGTCCGCGGCCAGCTGTCGGGCGTCGTCAGCCGGCCGGGTGTGACCCTGGACGACGTCGACGGCCTCGCCGTCCGGCTCCTCGAACGGTGCGGTCAGCGCGCGCAACCAGCCAGGCTCCGGGAGGCAGTCGGAGTCGGTGAAGGCGAAGGCGGTTCGGACGTCCGGCGGCGACTGCCGCGCGAGCCCGAGTGGCCCGTTCACCTGGATGACGCGCAGCGTGACGGGAAGTCCCCGCGGCGGCTCTGCAGCATCTCGAACGTGCCGTCGGTGGAGCCGTTGTCGACGACGAGCACCTCGTAGCCGTCATGCTGCTGATCGGCCAGCGCCTCGAGGCAGAGCGACATCAAGGCCAGCCGGTCCTTGACGACGACGGCGGCCGTGACCCGCGGCGGGCGCTCAGCGGGGGGCATAGATCGCCTCCAGCGCCGGGACGATGCGCGCTGCCAGTCATAGCGGGCGGCCCGCTCACGGCAGGCATGGGCGGTGCTCGAAGCGGCGGCGAGGTCCAGCGCCCGCTCGCACCCCTCCATGAGGCTGTCGGCGTTTCCCTCGGCCAGGACGCCGGTCTCGGGGGTGACGATCTCCGCCGGCCCGCCGCCGTTCGCCAGCACCAGCCCCGGGGTTCCACCGGCGAGCGATTCGGTGATGACCATCCCGAACGACTCGGCGGTGCTGGGCAGGACGGTGGCCCAGGCGCGGGCGTACCGCTGGGCGAGCTCGGCCGAGAAGGCGGGGCGGCAGACGTCGGCGGCGCGGGCGACGGACTCCGCGGGCCGGGCGGGGCCGTAGACCTCGAACCGCAAGGACGGCAGGCGCTTTCGCAGCCGGGTGACCGCCTCGGCGAGCAGCGGGAGGCCCTTGCGTGATTCGGTCAGGCTGCCCGCGTAGAGCAGGGTGGGAGCGCCATGGCGGCGGGCGGGCCGGTAGGCGCTGAGCTCGACACCGGGCGGGGACGACGGCGGCGCCCGTAGTCGGCCTCCAGGAAGCCTGCTGCCGCCGCCGCTCACGCAGACGTACTCGTCGATGTGGCGCACCACCTCGCGGTGCCAGCGCCGATCGCTGCGGGCCAGCCGCGAGCGGGCGGCGGGGAAGCCGTGGTCGGTGAAGACGGAACGGCCCCGGCGAGCCCGCCCGATGAGCGCAGCCGCCGCACCATCGGCGGTGCCGGTCGCGTGCCAGACGTCGAAGTGGCGCCAGCCGATGGCCGCGAGCGCCTGCGCGCCGAAGCCCACCTCGTCGGCGAGCTCGCCGTAACGGTGCCAGCGCCGCCGTCGCAAGCGCAGCACCGGCACGCCGAGAACCTCGCTGCGCGAAGGGTTTTCGGCCGCCGAGACGATGAGGACGTCATGCCCGGCGCCCTGAAGCGCGGCGCCGAGCTCGTGCACGTAACGCTCCCCGCCGCGGACGACCTCGGGCCAGCAGTACGGCGAGCTGAGGACGATGCGCATCGCGTCAGACCGGCTGCCGGCGCGCAGCCGCAGGTCGGACGCCGTCGAGAACCTCGTCGTCGACGATGATCTGGGCCTTCAGGTCGACCAGCCCCACGCCGGGCCGGCCGGCGGAGGAGACGTAGAACGTCTCCGGGCGGGACTCGCCGAGCGTCGCCTTGCCGGCATCGTCGGTGACCGAGGCCTGGACGGTGTAGGCGCCGGACAGCAGCGGCAGCGCCAGCTCGACGTCGGCGACGAAGGGCGGTCGGGCCCGTAGCCCGCGGTGCGCGCCCGGGAAGCTGTGGGTCGCGTAGGCCGGGAAGTGCCCGCCGGCCGGCGCGACCATCAGGCCGACGATCGGGTCGGTGCGGTCGTCGAACGCGGCGGTGACCCGCACCCGTATCTGGTCGCCGGTGCTGAAGGCGGGGGCCGGCCGGGCGGAACTCGGTCATCAGGTCCGGCGGACCTGCCCGCCGCCGACGAAGACCCGCTCGTTGCCCTCCTGCAATTGCAGCGCATCGCGCGGGGTGCCGCGGCTCTCGTCCTCCATCAGCCGGTGAAAGGCGGCGAGCGCGTCCGCGGTCGGGCCGTCGAACATGCGACCGTGGGAGAGCAGGACGTGCGGGAGGCCATCCGGTCGAGCGAGGAGAGGTTGTGGGTGACGATGACGATCGTCGTGCCGAGTCCTGGATCTCGCGCATCCGGTCCAGGCACTTCAGCTGGAACGCGAGGTCGCCGACGGCGAGGATCTCGTCCACCAGCAGCACCTCGGGCTGGGTGTGGATCGCCACCGCGAACGCCGAGGCGCAGGAACATGCCGGAGGAGTAGAACTTCACGGGCGTGTCGATGAAGTCCTCGATCTCGGAGAAGGCGACGATGTCGTCGAACTTGGCCGCACCTCTCCGGTCGGTCATGCCGAGCAGCCGGCCGTTCACGAAGACGTTCTCCCGGCCGGTGAGCTCGGGGTGAAAGCCCACGCCGATGCCGATGAGCGGGGCGATCGAGCCGACGACGCGCAGGCGGCCGGGGTCGGGGCGGAGACGCCGCTCAGGATGCGCAGCAGCGTGGTCTTGCCCGATCCGTTGCGGCCGATGACGCCGATGGTGTCGCCGCGGCGCGACCTCGAGATCGATGTCGCGCAGCGCCCAGAGCGGCTCGTTTCTGGCCGAGACCAGGTCGCGGGGCTGGGGCAGCCCTCCGCAGCAGCTCGCCGCCGTTCAGGTCTGGCTGTAGCGCTTGCCGACGCCGCCCAGGGAGATGGCGAAATCGTCCGCCCGACCGCCGCTCATCAGTCACAGCCGGTCCACCGCAATCCGCTCGTGGCGCCCGAAAGAGCGCACCGGAAGGGTCTAGCCCAGCGTCCAGATCACCGCCCCGAGCGGGGGAGCCCGAGGTCCGCGCGCCGCCGAAGGCCGAGTAGCGCGCGAGCTGGACCACGCCGGTCACCGGATTGGCGAGGCACGATCGCCCGCAGCGCCCCGTGCACCCAGCGAGAGCGGGTAGATGACGGGAGTCGCGTAGAAGGCGACCATGGTGATGGCGGAGACGAGGTAGCGGGCGTCGCGGAAGTAGACGTGCAGCAGGGTGGTGACGGCGGAGAGCGCGATGACGAGGAACAGGCCAGCCCATCGCGACCGGCAGCAGCAGGAGGCCCGGCCGGAAAGCCACCCCGAAGAGCGGCATCGCCAGCAGTGCCACCCCGTTCGAGATGGCGAGCGCCGGCAGGTTCGCGACGGCGGGAACCGCCGGCAGCAGCAGGCGGGGGAAGTAGACGCGGGAGGCGATCGAGGCGCCGTCGACGATCGAGGTGGCACCAGAGGTCCACGAGGTGGAGAAGAAAGCCCAGACGTTCATCCCGAGGAAGACGAACACCGGGTAGGACTGGCCGCCGGTCTGCACCTTCACGACGTGCGAGAAGACGACCGCGAGTACGGCGCCCTGCAGTAGCGGCAGGAAGACGCTCCAGAGCAGGCCGAGGGAAGCGGTGCGGTAACGGGCGACGTAGTCCTGCCGGGCCAGCAGCGGCAGCAGCGACCAGGAACGGCGCAGGTCACGCAGCAGGATGCGGGACGGGGTGGACTCGCCGGTGAGCTCCAGGACCGGCAACGACCGGTCGGCGCGTGCCGGGTCAGAGGCGCAGCGGCGGCCTGGCCGGCCCGGGCGGACAACAAAAGGGCGCAGAACCCCCGCAGGGTAAGTCGCGCCCCGACCGTGGGACCCGCCCGCGCTCGGCGTTGACCAGTGGGAGAGCGGACCGGAAGAGTGGAGAAAGACGGCGGACCCGTCCGAGGGTGCTGCACGTCGTGCGGCACTGGGTGCTGCCCAGTGAGCGTTTCGTCGCCGACGTGCTGCGCTCGACCACCGCGACCGATGCCCCCGGCTGGCGTACGGCCGCGCGGCCTCACCCGCCGGCCGGCGCGTTTACACGGGAGGCGCCCGCGCCATCCGCTGCCCTGGGAGACCCGGCAGGCCCGGGCGTGCTGGCCGCGCTGCTCTGGGCACGGGCGGGCGGCGTGCTGCACAGCCACTTCGGGCAGCCCGCCCAGCTGACCTGCCGGGCGGCGCGCCGGCTGGGCCGGCCGTTCGGGGTCTCGCTGCACGGCTACGACCTGCTGGTCGAGAGCCCGGCCGACCCCGCGATGCTGGAAGCGGTACGGGCGGCCGACCTGGTCGTGGTGCCCAGCCAGTTCCTCGCCGACGCGGCGGCGGAGCGCGGGGTGCGCGAAGAGGTCATTCGGGTCATCCCGAGCGGGGTCGACCTCGCCGAATTCCCGTTTCGCGAGCGTCGCGCGCCTCCACCCCGGCCCCTTGCGACGGTGACGTTCGCGGGCCGGTTCGCGCCGAAGAAGGGCGTGCTGGACGCCGCCCGGGTGCTCGCCGAGGTGGCGCAACAGCCTGAGCTGCCGGCGTTTCGTCGGCTACGGCGAGCAGAGCCCTGGAGCTGCGCGCCTGCTGGCGAGCAACGGCCGGCGCTGGCGGGCGCCGAGATCCTCTATGGCCGGGCGCCCGGGGCGGTGCGGCGCGCCCTCGAGGAGACCGATGTGCTGCTGACCCCGAGCCGCACCGCGGCGGATGGGGACGCGGAGACGCTCGGCCACCTCAACCTCGAAGCCCAGGCGATGGGGGTGCCGGTGGTGACGACGAGCCATGGCGCCATCCCCGAGGCGGTCAGCCCGGCGGGGGGTGCTCGCGCCGGAAGCCGACCCTGCCGCCCTCGCAAAGGCGCTGCGATGCGTGCTGGATGCGCCCCAGCGGTGGCCGGGGATGGGACGGGCCGGCCGGGCTCACGTCGCCGCACGGTTCGAGCTGGGGGCCCGCACCGCCGACCTGGAGGAGCAGTGGCTCTCGCTCGCCGCCGGGGAGAGCCCCCGGCCGATCCCCCCGCGCGCCGCGAACGCGCCCCGGGTGAGCGTCGTCATGGTGACCCGTGACCGGCGCGAGCTGCTGGAGCAGGCACTCGACGCGCTCGCCGCCCAGACCCTGCCCGCGGACGAGGTGCTCGTCGTCGAGAACGGCTCGCGGACGGCACCGCGGCCGCGCTCGCCGCGCGGCCCCGCGCCCGCCGCCTGCGCGTCCAGGCCGGCCCGGCGGGCGGCTCGGTGGCCGAGGCCCGCAACCCGGCGTCCGCCGCCCCGCCGGTGCGGTGATCGCCTTCACCGACGACGACTGCCGCCCGGCGCCGACCTGGCTGGAGGCGCTCGCCGCCGGCATGCGCGAGGGGGTCGACATGGTGCAGGGGCGCACCCGCCCCGACCCGCACAGCCGGTGGGCCCGCTCTCGCGCAGCCAGGAGACGCCCGCCGAGTTCGGGCTGTACGAGACCTGCAACGTCGCCTACGACCCGGCGCGCTGGATGCCGCCGGGCCGCCCGCGCGCCGGGCCGTTCGACCTCGCTTCGCCGGCGAGGTCGCCGGCGTGCTGGGCTCGCTGGTTCGCGCGCTACCCGTTCGGGGAGGACACCGAACTCGCGTGGCGTTGCAAGCGTGCCGGCGCGCGCAGCCGTCGCGTCCACGCGGTGGTCGACCATCACGTCTTCCCCCCCGACAGCCGGCTGCTGCTGCGCCGCGCGTGGATTGCCGCCGGCTTCCCGGCTGGCTCGCTACGGATCCCGGAGTTCGGCGGGCGCGGTGCTCTGGCATGGCGTGCTGCTCAGCCGGCACCGCGGACCCGTGCTCGCCGCGGCGCTGGGAGTCGCTACCGCGGCCGTAGCGGGACGCCGTCTCCCGCTCATGGTCGCCGTGCCCTATCTCTGGAAGACCCTGAGGCCGCTGGACGCGGGAGGCCGGCGAGATCGGCTGCGGGCGGCCGCCCTTGTCGTCGTCAGGGACGCGGTCGAAACCGCAGCGCTCGGCTATGGGAGCTGGCGCGCCCGCCGGGTCGTGCTCTGAGCACAGCCAACCGGCCGCGACGGCTAGTCCATTCGGCTGAAGACCGCCTTCCGGTGGACCGATACCAAAGGGGTGCCCGCTGCGAATTGTCGACGTTTGTCCCTGCGGCTGGGGCTGGCTGCATTAACGGCGGTGTCGCTGGCGAGTTGCACGCTCGGTGATATGTCGAAGGTGCCGGCGAAGCCGGCGCCTGCCGCTTCGACCAAGCCCAAGCCGGCGCCTACCGCGTCACGCACGCCGTCGCCCAAGCCGTCGCCCAAGCCGTCGCCGAGCACGTCGGCTAGCCTGCCCTCCAGCCCGTCGCCCTCCCCGACACCGGTGCCGACTTCGTTGCCGAGCAGCCCGGTGACCCCGACGGCCGCCCATCTCGTTCGGCTGCACGTGCAGATCGCAAGCAGCTCGGACTGGACCACGGTGCAGGTCCTCGGTGGGATCAAAGTCGTCGCGCAGCGAGTAGCAAGCGTCGGTACCGGCGTGACCTTGAAGACGCTCGACGACGGATGGAGCCTCAAGTCGGTGGCCTCCGGCCCAACACGCACGCTCGAGACGGATGTGGTCGTGCAGCGCACGTCGGACGCCCCCTTCACGCTGCGCATCGTCAAGGGATACAGCGGCGGCACTGTCGCCACCATCACCGACACCACATCGGCCTCGGCGCGCCCGGTGGGGACCTGGAGAGATGCCGTTCACAGTGCCACCGACCCGAGCAACACGGTCAGCGTGCCGCTGACGGGGCAGGCGCTTTTCGGCACCCACGACCTTGCGCTGGCGAAGGCCGACAACCGCAAGCTCGTGATGGCGTTCTACTACCCGTGGTGGAGCACCTACTCCGACGCGACATTCGCCGACCAGCCGAGTGCCCCGCGAAGCGTCTGGTCCCCCGAAGACGTGGACGCGATGACCTCCCAAGCGCGAGCCAACGGCATCGACGGTTTCGTCTCTCGTGGGCCGGAGAAACGAACGGCTATGCGTTCGACTTGGCACTGGCGTCCGCGAACAAGACCGATGGCTATGTGGCGCCCTAGCTCGAGGCATTGCAAGCCCTGACATTCCGACGCTGACGACCTGGTCGAAACAAGCCCTAACACGCTCGGGGAACGCGGCATTCCTGCACTCGGGCGGAGAGCCGGTGGTGTTCGTTTCGGGATGTCGCACTTCTCGGCGGCGGACTCGCAGACGGTGCTGATGCGGTGGGGACAAGGGTCCGACCGTCGGCAACACGACCGACCCGGCCTATGACTCCGTGACCTGGGGAATGCCTGGCTCTCCGTGACGACGTCGGCGGATCAGCTCATCACCGCGTCCACCGACACGGCGCTTGCCGAGCGCGCCCCCTCGGCCGTGAATCCCGATGCCCATGTCCGGCTGGTGGGGGGAGGTCGCCGGGCTACGACAACTCGCATTTGCGCGGCAGCCTGAACCCGGTGATGGCCGGTGATGGGGGAAGCCGGTATGCGGCCACGTGGACAGCCGCGCTCCGCGGTGAGCCCGATTGGGTTCTCGTGACCAGTTGGAACGAGTGGTATGAGGGCACGTCCGTGGAGCCCGGGGTTCTTGCCGGAGACACCGCGCTGCGGCAGACCGCGTCACTTGCTGCCGCGTGGAAGTCCGGCAGTTGAAGCGGGCGGTTCGGGTCCACCCGTGACCTCAGCGGCGAACGTCCGTTGACATGGCTGGGCGGGGATTTCCGCCTTGCTGGTCAACGACAATGGCGGGAGCCCGATGACGCTGGTAGAAGCGCCACCAACCGATGCCGCAGCGGATTCGCCTGCGGACACGGGCGGGCAAGGGCCGAGCTCGACCTGGCTGCCCCAACGGCGTGGCGCCATGCTCGCGGTCGGTGCCATCGTCGTCGGTCTTCTTGTCGGGCTGGTGGCCTCCTTGCTCGTGAAGGTCAGGGACCCGGTCTACAGCAGCAAGGCGATCCTGCTCATGGACCAGCCGGGGGCGATAAGCCTGGATAGTGGCGACGGTGTTGTTCTGAAGCTTTCCCGGCTCAGGCTCAAATACGCCGGTCTGGTCGGGACCAACGCCATCAACGCAGCCGTCGCACATAATGTCGGCGCATGCCTGCCTCCATCGCCGGGTTGGTGACGGCGACCGCCCCCGCTGACAACCTCAACATCGTCATCGAGCGCCACACCCAAACGCTCCCAAGCTAAGGCCCTGGCCGCAGCGACCGCAACGGCACTGCAGCGCTACTTGGATCGGGAGCAGGCTCAGCGCGCATCGCTACCAACATGCGGTTGCGCCTGACTCTGATCCAGCCCGCCGAGCCGTGATCGAGAGCGGGAACGGCGACCATCGACACGCTGTGGTCGGTGTAGCGGCAGGCGTCCTCGCGGCCGCCGCGGTGGCCGCCTTGGGTCTGCTAAGGCGCTGATATGGCCGCTGTGCTGCTTCTTGCTGTCGGGGTGGGACTGGCCTTCGCCGCCGCTCGGCTGAGGGTTCGCGGCGGGTTCGCCGTGGTCGTCGGGGTCGTGCTGCTGGTGCCGGCCACGCTGTCCGTGCCGAACCCGCTTTCGCCGGACATCACCGTCATCCGCTTGGTGATCGTGGCGTTCACGGGCGGTTTGATATGGCGAACCGCGAGCCACCGGCTCCCGTCAACATCTGGCGTCCGGGTGCGGTGCACGCGCTCGCATTCCTCTATGTGGTCGTGACTCTCGCCACCGGCGTGGGTACGGCTGCCGACCGAGTCGCACCGCTCGTCGCGCTCAGCGGGTGGCTCGACGTCGTCGACCAGATGACGGTGGTCGTCGTCGGAATCGCCGCGTTCCGCGCGATCCGAGATGACAGGTACGGCATCAGGCTCCTTGCCGCCGGGTTGCTCGCGATGGCGACGATCGGCATCGTCGAGCACGTCACGAAGCGGTCGTACGCGCACCTGTGGTACACGGCATCCACTCGCAGCCCGGCAGCCTGGAGGCGCGCGAGCTGGTCCGGCGATCCGGAGAGGTCCGGGTGCGAGGCGCCGCGCAGTTCGCGCTCGAGTACGCGTGGCTGTGCGTCTTCCTGCTGCCTGCGCTCATCGGCGCCGCTCTCACCAGCTGGCGGCGGCGCTGGCTGCTGTTGCCCGCCGGCGCGGCAGTGGGGTTCGCCATCGCCTTTTCCGTCACCCGCAGCGCCTTCCCGGCTGCTGCGGCTGGGCTACTGCTGATCGCGATGCTGGCGTGGGACAGGCGATCCCGTGGTCGTGGCGGCCGCGGCCATGTTCACTGCGGCCGCCATTCTGGTCTGGCCATCCCTCACCGGATCCCTGTCCGAGTCCGTTGATCCCGGGTCGGTGGCGGTCCGAGCCCAGCGGTTGCCGCTGCTGTTTCAACTGGTGCAGGATCACAAGGTCTCCGGCCTCGGATTCGGGGGGCTGCGGGCGCTCGGCCTTCCCACCACCGATTTCGGGTGGCTGCGCATCTACGGGTCGGTGGGCACGCTCGGACTGGCATGCTGCTCGTTCTCTACGGCGGGTGCTCGTTCACATCGGGCGCGGCGTCTTCCAGCCGCGCGTCAGGCTCGCGTCGCCTGCGCTGCCGCGATGAGCGCGCTGATGTTGGCTGATGCGGCCGGATTCGTCTATGACACCTTCACCATCATGACGACCGGCCGGGTGATCTGGCTCGTGGCCGGCATGGGCTTGGTAGCGCCGAGGGGGTCGCGCTGAGGTCCCTGCGCGAGCGGGGCAGTGGCGGCCCCGGGTGCGACGTGCTGCCCTGGCCGGTGCCGGCGGCGTGCTGATCGGCGCGTCGGTCTACCTCGCTTGGCCGAGTCGACCGCCTCGAGGCGCGCTTCGAGCTCTTCCCGCCGGCGGTGGACGCGGGCAGTACGACGCCGTCGACAGCGGCAAGGTCCTGCTGCACACCGCCTGCGATGCTGCGGCGGCGGTCGAAGCAGAGCGTCCGGACGCGTTCGCGGTGCAATGCCGAAGCACCGAACGCGCCTCCGGTGAAGGGGTGCTGCGCATCTCCGCGGGCTCCACGCAGGCGGCGCGTGCCGGTCTGGCGCAAGGTCGTTGCCGGCGAACAGAGCCTGTTCCGCTCCTTTCGCGTCGTCGCTACGACGACGCCGCAAAGCGGCGTACCGGCCCCCATCGCCGACGCGGCCTTGGCGCTGGCGCTCTTGGGCGGCGCCTGCGGGCTGCTCCTTCCACTGAGGCGCTCGGCCGACGCGAGGTCGTCCAACGCCGATCGGCACCTGCAGGGAGCCGTTCCATGACCCATACCGCACACGTTCACGACGTCGCTGACTTCGGGCAGGATGGCATCAGCGTCATCGTGCCGACCCGCAACCGCCCGCAGATGCTGCGCGACTGCATGGCGGCGGTTGCGGGCTGCATGCGGCCGGAGGATGAGCTGATCGTCGTGGACTCCGCATCGCCGGATCGGGCCACCGAGAAGGTCGTCCGGGATGCGGGGGCACGCTACGTGCGCTGCGAGCAGCCGGGGGCGTCGAGGGCCCGAAACTGCGGCCTGGCGGCGGCGAACCGGCCTATGGTGGCATTCACCGATGACGACTGCCGTCCCGAGTCTGGCTGGCTGGACGCGGTCGCGGCCGCGTTCCGCAACCCCGGTCCTGCTTCCTGTTCGGCCGGGTCGTCGCAGCCGGTGACGGCAACCGGTGAGCGTGCTGGACGACCCGGCGCCGCGCAGGCTCGACGCCTCGGTTCGGTTACTGGACATGGGTCACGGGGCGAACATGGCCTTCCGCGCGGACCGCTGCGCGCCGTGGGCGGGTTCGACGAGCTGCTCGGCGCTGGCGCGCTGTTGCGGGGCGCCGAGGATGCCGACGTCATCGAGCGGCTGCTTCGGCGCGGCTGCACCGGAACGTACGAGCCCGGGGCGGTGGTCGCGCATACGCAGTGGCGTGGCCGGTGGCAAACGATTCGGCTGTCGTACGGGTACGGGCTGGGCTACGGCGCGCTGGCGGCGAAGGCGGCCGACGCGATCGGGCTCGCGGTCGGCACCTGGTCCGCCAGGGGGTGCGCGGGGCCGGGCTCGAACAGGCCTGGCGGGACCTGCGAAACGGCTATCAGACGGGGGTCCTGGTCAGCCTCGCGTGGACGGCGGGTGCTCTTGGCGGGGACTACCGGGGGCGGCGGATGCCGACGCGTGACGGGCGTTACGCGCCGCTGTTCGATTGATTGAGCGGGCCCGCCTTCCGGGCCGGGTCGTGCGGCGGGTGTGGTCGATGGGTCTCGGCAAGAGCAGGCCGGCGGCGAGGCCGACCAACGTCCCGAGGGTGCGCGGTCGTGCTGAGGGCGCCGAACTCGTAGCCGCCCCGCACATCTCGCGCGCGGCGCGCGCCCCGTCGTCCCACAGCAGCTCGCGGGTGCGGCGGCGCCCCAGTCCCGGTCGCGGCGGCACAGCAGCGCGAGCCGGGCACCCTGACCCTTGCCGTAGCCCCAGTCGAGCCGCAGCAGCTCGCGTGGGCGAGCGCCATTGCTGGTGCACGACGACCGCGTCCGGTGCGTGCACCCCGCGCGCGCGCACGCGAGCAGCCGGTCGAACATCTCGATGTCCTCCGCCCCGCCAGCCAGGTCCCCGCGCCGAGCCGCTCGTGGAACGGGTCCGACCTCGCGAAGGAGCGAGACGCGGACGGCGAAGTTGTTGCCGGAGCCGACCGGCTCCGCGTGTCGCGCGTGATCGGTCCCGCGTCGTAGGGCGGGACGACGGCGACGGGGCGGTCCTTGCCGAGGTCTTCGGGCGGACGCCGACACTGCCCGTGACCCAGCCGACTCCCGGGCTGCAGCGGGGCGCGAGCGCGGGGAGCCAGCAGGGCGGGGGCCGGCAGTCGTCGTCGGTGAACGCGACGATGTTGCCGCGCGGCCCGCCAGCCGGCGTTGCGCGCCCGGGACAGCCCGGGCTGCTCGCAGCGGATGACGCGTGCTCCGCACGCTCGGCGACGTGGCGGGTTCGAGGGTGGTGGACGCCGAGTCGACGACCAGCAACTCGTCTCCCGGGCGCAGAGCCCGGTACGGCTGACGAGGCACCCGCGCAGCCGATCCGGCCGGTTGCGGGTGCAGACGATCACGGTGACGCGGGGAGCACTCATCGTCCGGTCATCCTCCCGGTCCAGCGGGCGGCGACGACGACCGTCGCCAGCGGAAGCAGCTCGCGCTGGCGATGCGGGCGTGCCATCAGGGCGCGGGCGCACGGTATTGGTGACGTCGGCCGCCCATCCGATGGGGAGCAGCATCTGATCATCGCGCCAGAACGGCGGCTGCAGGCCGCGTCTGGACAGGTCCGCAGGCCGGCGCCGAGCCGGCGATGCAGCCGCCAGGTCTCGCGAGCGTGCTGCGCGAGCGATGCCGCACGGCGGCGTGGGCGGCGTATGCAGCCGGAAGCCCGCGCCGATGGCCCGACGCAGAACTCGCTATCGCCGCCGGACTTCAGGCCCGGGTCGAACGGCCCACGGCGGCGAAAACCTCCTGGCGTACCAGGAGATTCGCGGTCGCGCCGAAGCCGAGCTCGGTGACGTACTTGCGCTGGTCGACATGGTGCCCGGCGTCGAACTTCTCCCACAGCGACGGGAAGGCCGACCTCGGGCGCCACTGGCCGGCGGCGAGGTCGTGCCGTCTCCAGCGCGGCAGGCCGGCTTCCAGCCACTCGGGCGCGGGGCGCAGTCGGCATCGGTGAAGGCGAGGACATCGCCGGTGGTGGCGCGGATACCGGCATTGCGCGCGGCATAGGAGCCGTTCGCGGCTCCTAGATAGGTGGGCCGGGAGCGGATGTCGCGTATGAGCTGAGGGCGGCGTCGCGGGAGCCGTTGTCGACGATGACGATCTCGTCCGGGGGCGCGATCTGGTGCGCGAGGGCGTCGAGCGGCGGGCGAGCGTGCCTGCCCGTCGCGCACCGGAACGATGACGGTGACGCTCAGCGGCGCATGCGCACGCTGATCCTCATGAGCCGTTCAACGACGCAAGCGGGGAGCCGTAGCGCGTGAGGAGGCATCATTCTTGGCCACGCGCCCGGGCGGGCGCGGCAGCCGGCCGGCTGCCGTCGTGGTGAACGGGCGGTTCCTGCGGGCCCGGCCGACGGGGCTGCACCGGGTGGGTCGGGCATTGCTCGACGCGATGCTGGCGGCGCGGGCTGGACGCGGAGATCGTCGCTCCGCGAGGGGTCGCGACCCACGGGTGGATCGCCAGGCAGGCGGACGGGCGCGGCCGCGGCGGGGACCACGCTTTCGAACAGTTCCCGCTGCCGGCGATCGCCGGTCGCCGCCCGGTGCTGTCGCTGACGAACACCGGCCCGATCCTCGCCCGGCGCGGCTGGCTCGCCGTCCACGACCTCGCGATGCACCACCGTCCCGATTGGTACGCCCGTCGATGCGCGGCTACGCGGGCAGGTGCTTGCCGCCGCCCGGCGGGCCGAACGGGTCATCACGTTCACCGACGCGGTAGCGGGGGAGCTGCGGACGCCGGTGTCGAGCGGGGCGGTGCTCGTCGTGCGGGAGGCGATCGACCCGGCGTTTCGCCCGCCCCTGCCGAGCGGGTGCAGGAAGTGATGCCGGCGCGCGGACTGTCCGACCGGCCGTTCGTGGTGATGGTCGGCTGGGCGCATCCGCGCAAGGACCTGGCGACGGCGGTGGCGGCGCATCGGCAGGTGCGGCGAGACCTGCCTCACCGGCTGGTACTGATCGGCGAGGGGCACGGGACATTCGCCGGCGTGCAGGTGCCGCGGACCCCTCGGTGGTGCAGCTGGGACACGTCGACGACGCGGACTGGTGGCGCTGCTGACGGGTGCGGCCGCCTGCTCTACCCCAGCAAGTACGAGGGTTTCGGGCTGCCTCCGCTGGAGGCGTGGGCCTGCGGGACACCGGCCCTGGTCGCCGATATCCCGGCGCTGCGCGAGAGCACCCAGGGGCGGGGCGAGCTGATCGGCGTGGGCGAGGCGACGGCTGGGCCGGGGCGTTGCTGCGGGCCTTGAGGGCGAGCTGGTCGGTGCCGACGGTGCCGGACTGGTGGTGGGACGACGCGGCGCTGCGCTGCGTGCCGCCTGCCGGCGGGAGTATGGCGGTGACGCACCCCGGCTCGCGGTGGATGCGCGCTGCCTCACCGGGCGGCGGACCGGGATCGCGACCTGGCTGGCCGGCGCGCTCGCCGCGGCCGCCCCATCGTCTCCCTCATGTGAAGGCCGGCACGATCGAGGACTGCCCGGTGCCCTATCCGGCGCGCACCGCTGCGGCTTCCACCTGCGCACGGCCTGGCGCGCCGCTGCGGCGCGGGGACGCGTTACCTGTCGCCCGATTCGCTGATCGTGCCGATCCTGCTGGGGCGCCGAGCGACGGCGGTGGTCCATGACGTCGCGCCGCTCGCCCGGCCGGAGCTGCAGACCTGCCGCACCCGCGCGGCGTACCGGATGCTGCTTCGGCTGGCTGCGCGGCGCGCCGGCGGCGATCATCGTTCCCAGCGCGGCGACGCGGGCTGAGCTGCACCGCTTCGCGCCCTGGCGCGCGCAACGGTGCAGGTGGTCCCCGAGGCGGCGCGGGGCTGCCAGACCCCGGCCCGGCCCCGCGGGCGGCCCGAGGGGTGCAGCCGCCCTTCGTCCTGTTCACCGGGACGATCGAACCGCGCAAGAACGTGCCTGCGCTCGCGACGCCTTCCGGGCGGCAGCGCTCGACGGCTGGCAGCTCGTCATCGCCGGCGGGTGGGGATGGGTGTCTGCGCGACGCGCGCCGCGCTGGAAGCGGCTGGCGGCAGCGAACCGCGGACCGGCTGCTCGGCTTCGTCGAGGACGCGGCACTCGCGGCGCTCTACCGCGACGCGGGCCTTCGCCTATCCCTCGTCGTACGAGGGTTTCGGGTTGCCGGTGCTCGAGGCGATGGCGGCCGGCGTGCCGGTCATCACGACGGATGCGCCTGCCCTGCAGAACTTACCGCGGGGGCGCCCGCATCGTGGCGCTGGCCGGGCTCCGACCGCGCTGGCCACGCCTTGCCGAGCTGTGCAACGACGGGCGCGCGCGCCGAGCTGCGCCGGCGGCGGCCGCGCCAGGGCAGCGGCGTTCAGCTGGGGACGAGCCGCGCGCGTCTCCTACGCGATCGCTGACGGCAGCTGCTCGATCGGCGGTCGGGACTGGCGGGACTGGCAGGGACGGTGGGAACGGGCGGCGTATGGCTGAGAGCCGCGGGCCGCCGGAGCGGTCGGGCGCCCTCCGGCGCGACCTGCTCCATCATGTCATCCACGCGCTGCGCGAAAGCATCCCAGTCGAAGCGGGAGGCCCAGCGCCGGCAGGTGTGACGCATGCGGTGCAGCTCCTGCGGCATGGCCGTGACGGCATGCATCTGGCTGGCGAAGGCGCGTGGGGTCGGGGGGCAGCAGCCATCCCGTCTCGCCGTGCACGACGCTCTCGCGCGGGCCACCCGCATTGACCGCGATGACCGGGGTGCCCGAGGCCATCGCTTCGAGCGGGACGATGCCCCAATCCTCATTGGGCGCGGTGAAGACCAGGGCGGTCGCGAGCTCGTAGAGCGCGGCGAGCCGGTCGTCGTCGGGGCAGAGCTCGAAGGTCACCGGAAGCCTTCGGCCTGGCGGCGCAGGTCGGCGAGATAGCCCTCGCTCTTCGCGTCGACCATGCCGGCGATGATGAGCCGGCCCCGCAGCCCGCGCTCATCGCCAGCCGGAACGCCTCGATCGCGAGCCTGATGTTCTTCTGCCACATGATGCGGCCGGCGACCAGGAAGACCGGCTCGCGCTCCGACGCGGCGGGCACCCGGAGAGCAGCTCGTAGCCCGCGCCCGAAGCGGGACGTGTCGACTCCGGGGTAGAGGACCTCGACCTGGCCCGGCTCGGCCAGCCCGCCCTCGATGACCCGGCGCCGCGTCTCGAAACTGTTGGCGAGCACGTAGCGATAGCGTCGCCAGAGCGCCGCATCGACGGCCTGGAAGGGCCGGCCGAGCACGCGGAGCAGCGACGCCTTCGCCGGATCGCGCTGCGCGAGACGGCGCGTGCCTGCGGGTCGTGCAGGATCTTCAGCGGGGTGTGGCAGTAGGCGACGGTCGGCAGGTTGGTACGGGCGAGCAGCAGGTCGCCGAGCCCCTCGGAGGAGACGAGCAGCGCCCGGGCGTTGTCGTCGCGGCAGCCGGGCGGAGGCCATCGTCGCCGCCGCGTGGACCAGGGGCCGGAACGAGCGGCGTACCGAGACCGGGGGGCCGAGCTCGACGACGTGGTCGCGCAGCGGCGCGAACGTGCCGTCCGGCTTGTAGTGGTGGGTGTAGACAACCCAGTCGTGGCGGCTGCGTTCCAGTAACTCCGTGATGACCCGCTCGGCGCCGCCGTACAGGTAGATCCACGGGTGGTAAAGCGCCAGACGCATCGATTGCCTTCCCCGGACCCATGCAGACGATTGCCGAACGAGCGATGGGGCAGTTGGTTACGGCGTAGGGAATGAAGCGGGAAGGCCATTGCCAGCAGTCGCGTGCGGGCGACCTGCACCGGCGCGTGCGTGGCCATGGCAAGGCGCCGTCCTCGGGCGATCTGGCTCGAGCCTTCGGCGGCGTTCCGCAACGTCCTAGCGAGCGCCGCCGAGAATCCGGCCTGGGTGCTGACGACCGCGCCTTCTCCGACGTTCAGGCCCTCGACTCCGTGCGGCGTGGTGACGACCGGGCGTCCAGCCATGACGGCTTCCAGAACCTTGACTTTCGGCCCGCTGCTCGGTGGGCAGGGGAAGGCCAAGACGGCCGCTTGCTCAAGGACATCCAGCGCCGAGGTCACGACACCCAGAGCCGTGACCCCCGCCAGCCCGGTGATCGGTTCGCAGCCTCTACCGGCGATGAGGAGCTCGGCGCCTGGGACGTGGGCGCGCAGCTCGGGCCAGAGCCGGGTGAGTGCCGACAGCGCCGCTCCGTTCGGCGGCCAGCGCCAGTCGGCGATGCAGGCGGCGACGGGCCGGCTCACCGGGGGGAGCGCGGGTGCCACGCGTAAGGCGATCGGTGCGACGCGGACGTCGCGGCCATGGCCTCGCGCCCAGTCGGCAACGCGGTCGGAGTAGGCAACGGTCCGGCTCGCCCGGCGGAGCATCCGGCGCTGCGCGCGCACGTCCTGTGCGGCTTTGGGGCTTCGCGAGCCGATCGCGCGGGCGTCGAGCTGCGCGCCGTAGTGCAGCGTCCCCTGGGCGTGTGTTCGCGCTGACACCGCCGCCCATGAGTCCGGGTCGTCGGCGATCGCAAGCTCGTCGGAGGCGATTTCGACGTCCAGCCGGGAGGCGTCCCAGCTTGGACGGGCTAGCGCGCGGGCCCGGGTTCTCCAGCGCGGCTCGTAGGCAGCTGGCTTCCAGTCGCACCAGGCGGGCAACTCGCTGCATCCGTCGGGGGCTCCGGGCGCCATGACGTGAGGCGGACGTGGCCCCCACTTCGTGAATCCCTCACACAGCGCGAGCAGGTGCCGACCGGCGGCGCTTCCCTCCGGTTCGGGAAGGTGGCGGCTGAACGAAATGATAGCCGGCGTGATCAGACCGCCGCCCGCGCCTTCCCCGGCGTCTGCGCAACAACCTCTCCCCACAGGCGTTCGACACCCGCGGCGCTCGCCTGCCACGAGAAGTCGCGCAAGACCCGGTCGCGGGCGGCAGCCCCCTGATTCCTCCTCGCGTCACGGTCACGCAGGAGTCGGACCGCATGCGCGGCGAAGCCATCGGGGGTATGCGCCAGTGATGGTACCAGGCCCGGATCCGATGCCCGAAAGTGCCAGCGGCGTCGCCAGCACGGGCAGGCCGGCGGCCATGGCTTCCAGCACCTTGTTCTTAAGACCGGTGCCGGTGAACATCGGGTCGACATGGACGGCCGCCCCCCGCAGCGCCTGCCGGATGTCGGGGACCGCGCCGGTGACCATGACGTCTCTGCTCGCCAGTGCGGTCAGCTCCGGCGGCGGATCGCGGCCGATGATCAGGGCGCGAGCGTCCGGGATGTCTCGCTGCACGAGCGGCAGGACTTCTCGCACCAGCATCGCCGCCGCGTCCACATTCGCCTGGGCCTCGAACGCGCCGTGGAAGGCAATGACCGGCGCGTCGGACGGACCGTCGGGTTCCGGCCCGGGGTCGACGCCGTTGACGACCACGTCGACTGTCGCCCGTGGAATCGACTGCGACAGGTCTTCGGCGTCATGAGGGGCCACCACAACGATCCGGCCGAGATGCGGGTAGTGCCGTCGCTCATGGCGGCGCACCGCGCGGGCTGTGCCGGCGTCAGCAAGGACACGCCAGGCGGGCAAACGGCGATTGCGCAACCCGGCCGACCATGGGTCGATCGGCATGTGCACGGTCGGGTTCGGCGTCGCGAGACGCCAGAGCGGAGCCGTTCCCCAGCCGACCAGATGCACGATGTCCGGCCACCCGCTGTCGATGACTTTCCGCACGGCGGCAAGCAAGCTCGGGCGCAAGACCCAGCGGACGTGAGGCGGCTCACCGTGCGCGATGCCCCACATCCGGCGGCCGAGGTAGTCGACGGCGGGCGTCCGCGAGCGCCCGTAGGAGGTGACCGGGACACCGGGAACGGTGCGCTCGTCAACCACATCGCCGGCTGCCCGGCCGGCGCACAGCACGCGTAGCTCGTGGCGGGCCGCCCAATGAGGCAGGCAGTTGGCCAGGATCAGGCTGCCGCCTTCCGTCCGGTGCGCGGGCTCCCAAGCCGAGACGACCAGGACCCGCACTGCCGACCCCCTCCGGTAACACCGCACGCAGTCGGACGCGTGAGCGCATCCAGATGCGGTAACGGGCGAGACCGGCAACGGTTACGGCATGCTCGACGGATGCGCCGGAGCCGACTCGCCGTCGCGGCGGTGCTGCTCGTTGCCGCTGCTGTATGGCTGCTCGTGAACAAACCCGTTGAGGGACCGGTGCTTGTCACGTTGTCGGACAGCAATGGCATCACGGTGGCGGATGTGCCGTCGGTCCTCGCGGTGCTACTGGCGCTCGCGTTGATCCTGCGGCGCTGATCGAGGCGTCCGGCTAGCGGAATCGCGTCCACAGGAAATACCACGTGAGTCCGGTGTTCTCCAGGCCGTAGGTCTGGTAGTCCGCGGCGCTCGTCGGCCACAGGTGACCCATGGTGGGAGACGTGAACGACCAGACGGCGGCGCCCGGCTGCGTGCAGTTCGCGATGGACTGCACCACGCCTGCGGCGAGCGTGGACTTCGTCCAGCCGGTGCAGCCATCCATGGCGGCGAACCCGCCGAGCACGCTCGCCAGCGGGGGTAGCGCGAGCGTGGTGAGGCCTGGTGTGACGGGGAGTCCGGCCCACGGCAGCGTCGTGTCAGCCAGACCGTGCATTTCGATGAAGGCAAGCGGCTTCGTGAAGTGGCAGGTGGGAGACATGATGTCGCCGGAGCCGATAAATACGGCGCTCACCATATCGGAGCGTTCGCAGGCATAACGAATGGCCATACCGCCGCCGTTTGAGTAGCCGCCGATGGCGATCTTCGAGGGATCGACGGGATACCGCGCAAGAACGTCATTGATGACGGTTGTGATGAAGGCGACGTCGTCCGCGGTGGTTTCGGGGGTGAGGCCACAGCAGCCGCCGGCGTTCCAGTGATTGCCGATCCCCTGCGGGTAGGCGACGATCGCGCCGGTCGCCGCTGCCTTGGCATCGAAGAGATGCTGTTGCTCCGCCGCCGCAGCGGTCCCCGTGTACCAGTGCAAGTCGATGACGAGCCACGGACGGGGCGCGGGATGCGTCGGCACGAAGAGCGTGTACGTGCGCGTGAGGACGCCCGAGGTCAGGGTGATCGTGCGGTCGGTCCCATCGGCGCCTCCGGGTGCGGGCATGCTGGGCCCGACAGTCGCCGCCGACCCGGCCGCGGCCGCTGGCGTGGCGAGCAGAGCGACGAGAGCGGCGATCGCGGCGATCGCCGCGAGCGCGTAACGCGCGGTACGGATACGGCCGAGGATGCGCATTGAATACTCCAGTGCTCAGCGCCTATTGCTACCCCGCAATCTTGCGAATTTTCGGACTGGAGTGCTATGGGGCATTCTGTCGGTATTCGAGTAGTTATTCGGGGCCACGGCGACGAGAAATGTGGCTAGCGTGGGTGGGTATCCCCGCCGGCGTTGTCACACCCGGCCAGACCCCGTCCGCGAGCCCCTCGGCGAGCACGTCCTCAGCCGGACCACTACCCCTGCCGGACACCTCCGGCCGCGCCATGAACATCTCGATCGCGGGCGACTCCATCGCGGCCGGCCACTATGCGAGCAACCCGTACGCCACGTTCCGCACGCTGATGTACGCCGCCCTGCAGGCGCGCGGTGCGGTCAACGTGCAGGATCCGACGACGACGGCGCTCACCGCGACCCTCTCGCCGGCGCTCACCGTGCCCGCCGGGATGGATCTCGTGGTCCTCGAGCTCGGCACCGACGACATTCCGCGCACCGACGTCACCACGTTCGGCTCCGCGTACTCCGCGCTCGTCAAGAACACCCGGGCGAGCTCACCCAATGCGGCGCTCGTCTGCGCCGGCACCTGGAGCGCGAATGGGTCCGCTTTCGACGCCGTCATCCAGCGCGCGTGCACGTCGGCGAATGGCACGTACGTGTCGTTGGCGAGCCGCTACGCCGACCCCGCGAACCGTGACCCGGCGGGCGTTTCCACGTACTTCGGGGTCACCGACGGGTTGGCTCCGAACGACGCCGGCCACCGCGCCATCGCGGCCGCGCTGCTGAAGCCGCTCGGGGTGGCGCTGACCTGACGGGGTGTACCGTCCTTGCGTCGCCGGTTGCGTGAGGAGCTCACATGACTTCTGCATGTCCGGTCACCCGCATGCCGTCGGGGGAATGGCTGCTCACCGGCTACGCCGAGGTGCTCGCGGCCACGCAAGACGTCGCCGCCTTCCGGGCCAACTTCCGCGCGCCCGGCGTCGAGGTGCCGCCGGAGGAGCAGTTCGTCAACGAGATCCCCGAGCCGCGTCACGGCCACGTGCGGCGCATCATCAACTCGGCGATCGCGAGCCACCGCCTTACCGGTGTCGAGCCGCTGTGCGATGATCTCTGCCGCGAGCTGCTCGGCAAGATGCGTGAACACCAGCAGACCGGCGACGGCACCATCGACCTCGTCGCCGAGTACGTGCTGCCGGTGCCCAACTCGATCATCGCGCACCTGCTCGGCGCCGAACCCCAGGACTACGCGCGCTGGGCGGCCTGGTCCGACGAGGTCGTCACCGGCACCTACCCGACGCTGTACCGCAACGAGCGCGGCAGCGGACTGGCCGGCGCGCACCCCGAGTTCGCCGCCTACATCGACGCGATCATCGCCGACCGGCGGGCCAACCCGCGCAGCGATTTCGTCACCCGGCTGCTCACCCGCGAGGTCGACGGGCGGCGCTTGACCGATCTCGAGGCGCGCACGCAGCTGGTCTTCCTGTTCATCTCCGGCAACGAGACCACCCGCAACCTCATCGGCAGCCTGCTGCACCGGCTGGCGAGCGATGCGCACCTCTACGCCACGGTGAGCGCCGACCGTACGCTCATCGAGCCGCTGATCGAGGAGTGCCTGCGCCTCGACTCGCCGGTACGACTGCTGATGCGCACCTGCGGCCAGGCGACGGAGATGGGCGGCGAGACGATGAGCCCGGGGGAGACCGTCGTCTTCGGGATCGAGCAGGCCAACCGTGACGTGAGCCGCTTCGCCGACCCCGAGGTGCTGCGGCTGGACCGCGAGGACCTGCGGCGCCATCTCTCGTTCGGCGGTGGCCCCCACGTCTGCCCGGGCGCGCACCTGGCGCGGATGGAGGCCCGGGTCGCGCTCGCTGCGCTGTTCGATCTGGCGACGGGGATGCGCCTCGCGCCGGGCTACACCTACGAGAACGTCCCGGTGACCTGGGCGCGGGGGCCGAAGGCGCTGCCGGTCGAGATCGATTGGGCGACCTGAACGGCAGTTGGCTGCGCTAAACTTCCTTCCGTAGAGGAAACTGATGGAAAGCAGGCGCTATGGCCGTGCAGGCGGTGCGTTCGCCCAAGGCGCGCCGGTCCGCGTCGCCCGCCGCCGGTCCGCAGGCTCTTCCCGCCGCCATCGCCGCTGACGAGCAGCGCTACCTGCAGAAGGCCGAAGGCATCGCGGTCGAGGCGGAGGCGCTGCGGCAGGCGCTGATGGAAGCCCCGGACGCTGACGCTGACGCGAGCGCTGACGCGGGTGCGCTCGGCACCGCCTATCAGCGGCTGGAAGACCTGGTGCTCGACCTCTCGCACGACCTGCCCGAAGGCACTCAGGATTACGCCGGTCGCAAGCTCTTCGAGTACCTGGTCGAGCTGCGCCGCGCCCTCGGATTGCCGGACGCCGCGCCGCTCGCGACGTCCTCGGGGCGGGCGGCGGCGCTGCTCGTCGTGATGCAGATGGGCGACGTGCTGCGCCGGCTCGAGCGCCGGCTCACGCATGTCCAGCTGGAGGGCTCCGCTCAGGCGGCGCGCTACGTCTTCGAGGTGCTCCGCGAGCTCCCGGACGCGGACGTTGCCGGGCTGCTCGGCGTCTCGGCCCGCACCGTCGGCAATTGGCGCCGCGGCGGGGCGGTGCGCGCCAACGACCGCGTGGTCCTGGTCGCGCAGCTGCTCACCTACCTGGCGGGCGCGATGACCCAGCGGGGCCTGCTGCTGTGGTTCGCGAGCCCGCAGGACGCGCTCGGCGGCCGCTCGCCCTGCGAGCTGCTGGCCGCCGATCTCGCCGAGGCCCGGCGGCTGCTGGTGCCGCTGGTGCGCGGCGCCCGCGGGCAGCTCGCCGGCTGACGCGTGGCCGTTTCGCGGACCGGCTGGGCGGGGCCGCCGCCGCGGGTGAGCGGGCGGTGGGTGACGTTTCGCCAGACCTCCCCGCGCTGGCCGGCGCTCGTTCACGACGCCGGTGCGCCGTATCCGCAGCAGGATTCGGGTCGCTGGCACCGGCTCGGCGAGGGTTACGTGCAGTATCTCGCGCTATCCGCATCGGCTGCCTGGTGCGAGCTGTTGCGCTATCTGAGCATCCGCACCGCCGCGCTGGCCGTCGAGCAGCGCCGCCACCTGTGGGTCGTCACCGTCACCGAGCAGGACATCGCCGACCTGTCGACGTTCGACGCGTGGACGCGCTGCGGGCTCGATCCCGCGGCCGCCGTGGGCGAGCACGCGCGTACTCAAACGCTCGCCGACGACTTGCGCGAGGCCGGGTACCGCGGCGTGCTCGCCCCGAGCGCGGCGCTGCCGGGCGCGGTGAACCTCACGCTCTTCGGCGAACGTTACGAGTGGCGAGCCCCCGCCGGGGCTCCGTCGCCGCTCCCGAACCCCGACCCCGCGCAGTGGCTGGACGTCGAGCTTGCGGCGCCGGACGCGCACCCGCCGCCGGAGCTCATCGCCGCCACCCGCTTTGCCGGGGCCGAGCGCTGACCGGTGCTACCGGCCGCTGGTCACGCTCGGCGAGTGGTCGATCGTCACGTTCCCGAACGGCAGGTGCGGATCGACGGCCGGAAAGATCACGAAGAGCAGCAACGCGCACACGCCGACCAGCAGCGCGAGGCACTGCGCGATCCGCAGCGCCAGGCCACCCGGCAGGTGCCGCCAGAGCCAGCCGTACATCAGGTCCCCTTCGAGGTGAGTTCGGCGGTGACGACCAGCCGCTGCGCCGCCGAATATTCGGGGTTGCAGGTGGTCATGGTGAGCAGCCGCTGGGTCGGCTTCACGCCGGGCTTGCCGGGCACCGGCAGGATGACTGCGACATCGCTCGGGTCGACGATTTGCTTGCGGATCACGTGATACGTGTACGTGTGATTTCGCGTCTGCACGATGATCGGGTCGCCGGGCTCCAATTCGTTGAAACGGTTGAACGGATGCCCGTAGGTGGTGCGATGCCCGCTGACCACCATGTTGCCCACCTGGCCGGGCCAGGCGGTACCCGGATAATGTCCCGGCCCCTTTTCCAAATCGTCGCGGTCGACGCCTTCGACGACCACCCAGTTGTAGTCCGTGCCGAAACGGGGAATGCGCAGGAACGCGAAGCCGTCGCCCTCGCGCACCTGGAGTGACGGCGCGACGATCGGAGTCTTCGTGGTGGTGGGGGCCGGTTTCCTGCTGGCCGGCGGCTGCTGCTGGTGCCAGGACTGCTGCAGCTGCTTGGCCAGGTGATGCTGGGTGTCGGCGGTCTGCCAGTCGGTGATTTTCAGCTCATAGAAAATGAACAGAAAAACAATCAACCCGAAAGTGATCAGCAGCTCGCCGAGAACGAGAAACGTTTTAGCCACCGGACCGCGGGGCGGGCGACGCCGATCGACAGCCGTTTCATCCGCGGTCGCTGTCGACGTCATGATTGAGCGCAGCTCCCGGACGGCATGCGATGACAATAGTTGGCCAGGGCAGGGTGATGCGGCGCTCGCCGCGAATGCTTTTCGAAGCAGGTCCGATCAGCGGGAGCGGACGCGTACCAGCCGGTGCAGGGCGAGCCGGGCGAGCGGGGCGTAAAGCACGACGAGCGGCAGCGGGCCGTGGATCGTCAGCCAGGTGCCGGAGCCGCTCGGCCGCGCATCGACGCCGTGGTCGAAGCTCATCCGCAGCGGTCCCAGTACCGCGCGCCACGACCAGCGGCGCGATGTGGCGTCGACCTCGGTGACCTCGAACGTCACCGGCGGCGGCACCACCGCATGCACCTGCCCGCGTAGGCCGGGGCGCAGCCGGCCGATGGCCTCCACCCGCCGGATGTGCGGCGCCCACTCGGTCCAGCGCTGCGGATCCGCGTACGCCTCCCACACCGCGGGCGCGGAAGCGGGGCCGTTCACCCGCAACGTCAAGGAAGGCACGGGCAGAAATCTATGCGCCGCTCACCGGCTATCGAAGTATTGCTCGCCGGTGGCTTCGGAACGGCCGTGCACGATGTCGTAGGCCACGTCGTGCAGCTTGCGGTTGGCATCCCGGGCTTGCGCGCGCATCCGTTCGAATGCCTCCTCGACGCTCACTCCCATCCGTTCGGCGAGCGTTCCCTTCGCCTGCTCGATGAGCACCCGCGAGTGCAACGCGGTCTGCAGCTGGGTCGTCAGCCGGCGCGCGCCGGCGCTTTCGCGGTGCTGCAGCACGGCGATCGAGGCCATGTTGGCGAGAGCGCGGGCGATGGCGACGTCGGCCGGCGGCAGCGGCGCGACGGACGCGCGGAACAGGTTCAGCGCGCCGATGCGGTCGCCGCCCCACGTCAACGGGATGCCGCAGAACCGGCGATAGCCCTGGACTTCGGCGAGTTTGCCGAAGCGGGGCCACCGCGAGCTGGCCTCATCCGCGGTGAGCTGCTCGACGTGGCCGGTGCGGAAGGCGTCGAGGCACGGACCCTCGTCGTGCTGGACGGCGAAGATCTCCAGCAGGTGGGTGCGTTCGTCGGACGCGGCGACGGCGCGCAGCTCGGAGTTCTCGTCCGCGAGCATGACCCCGGCGGCCGTCACGTCCAGCACGGCCACTGCTTCGCGGCACAGCTGATGAAGCACGTCGATCACGTCGACACCGGACACCATGGCTTCGGCGAGCGAGACGAGCGCCTGCGCCACTTGGGTTTCCCGAGCCACGATCACCTCCCGAGAGTTCTGCGAGGGTGACCGTCGGGTGGGGCTAGACGGTGTGCGGCGGCCGTTTCCGATCATGCGGCCGCTCGACCGTCACGTCCAGATGGACGACGATGGCTCCGCGGTGGCGGCCCGGCAGGGGTATGGCGCGCAGGCAGAACCAGCGCACGCGCTCGTCATCCGCGCCGGATCCGGCGGCGAGGCCCGGTCCGCCGCAGGGGTAGGTGAACGTGCGGGCCGGCTCGTCTCCGGTCAGCGCCGCGCGCACGATGTCCGCGGCCTCACGCGAGCCGGGACTGCCGTGGGCCGCCGCGGACTCGCAGACTTCCAGGTAATTGCTGCCGAGGCCGGTGGTGGCGCTGCCGCCGTTCGCCAGTCCGAACTGGCGCCAGGCCCGGTTCACGCCGACGACGACGCCGTCGCGGTCGAGCAGTGCCACGTGCTGCACCGGGATGTACGGAGCGCGCTCGTGCTGCTGCGGCGACCTGGGGGTCGGCGTGTCGAGGTCGAGGCCGTCGAACGCCTCCGGCAGGGTCGGCGGCGCAGCGGCCCAGCTCGTTCCGGCGGAGCGCTTGCCCACTGCGGGGCGCATCGCCGGCCGGCCGCGGCGAACGGCGGGGGCGCGCGAGACGTCAGCTCGCCCCGCGCTGACAGGGATGGATGAATTCACAGACGTCCTCGGCTGTGCTCGGGGCCCTCGCGGGATTGGACACTTACATTGGTCGGCGTTGGCGTTAAAAAGTCAACTTCTTTGGGGTTTACGACTCGGTCGCATAAATTGTCATCAAATTGCAATACAAAGCCATTGGCTACGGGTCTGAGCAGCGTCAATCGCCCGCGCGGCGGCCGCGTGACGGGCTGTGCGGTGGTGGCTGGCGCGCGCCGGGCTCGTCGGGCAGGCTGGATCGGGTGAGTGCACCACAGGCCGGCCCACCCGGTTCAGCTGCCCCAGCCGGCCTCGTCGAGCTGGCCACCGAGCAGCCCGTTCTCGAGCAAGTTCGCAGGTGGATCGGGCAATCGCAGCGGATCGCCGTGCTGACCGGAGCCGGCATCTCGACCGGTTCGGGCATCCCGGACTTCCGGGGGCCGCAGGGGCTCTGGACCCGCGATCCCGCCGCCCAGCAGATGTTCACCCTGCAGAACTACCTCGCTGATCCAGCGGTGCGGATTCGTTCCTGGCGCAATCGCCGGGAACACGCGGCGTGGAACGCGCAGCCAAATGCCGGCCATCGCGCTCTTGTCGATCTCGAACGCGGCGGACGGCTGCGTTCATTGCTCACGCAAAATATCGACGGACTGCATCAGAAAGCCGGCTCGGCACCCGAGCGGGTACTCGAGTTGCACGGCACGCTACGGGAGACGCAATGCCTTTCCTGCGGCGATCGCCGGCCGATGGAGCACACGCTCGCCCGGGTGGATGCCGGCGAGGCCGACCCGCCGTGCGCCGGCTGCGGCGGCATCCTCAAGTCGGCCACGATCAGCTTCGGCCAGCCGCTCGACCCCGACGTGCTGCGCCGCAGCTACGAAGCGGCGGCATCCTGCGACCTTTTCCTGGCCGTCGGCAGCTCGCTCACCGTGCAGCCGGCGGCGGGCACCTGCGGCGCGGCCATCGACGCCGGCGCGCGCCTCGTCGTCGTCAACGCGCAGGAGACGCCGTACGACGACTACGCCGACGCCGTCCTGCGCAGCCCCATCGAGGTCGTGTTGCCGGCGCTGGTGCGGGCCTGAGCATTTCGTCCCTCACTGGTGCGGGTCAGGTCGCGCTAGCCTCGCGGCCATGCGTGTTCCGCTGATCACTGCCGACTTCGTGCGCCGCGCCGAGCAGGTCTATCCCGACCGGGTCGGGCTCATCGACGAGCCGGAGCAGCCCGCACCGAGCCTTGCCGGGATCAGCTACCGCAAGCTGGCGTCCCGCTGCCGGGCGCTCGCCGCGGGGCTGGACGAGCTCGGCGTCGGCCGCGGCGAGCGCGTCGCGGTGCTCAGCGAGAACAGCGCGCGCCTCATCGAGATCATTTTCGGCGTCACGGCGTACGGCCGGATCTGCGTGCCGATCAACTTCAGGCTGTCGATCCCGGAGATCGAATACATCGTCGAGCACAGCGGGGCGTCCGTGCTGCTGGTCGATCCCGAGCACGAGCACGTGCTGCACTCGCCGTCCATCCGGCAGGTGCGCCACCGCTTCGTGCTCGGCGGCGACTACGACGCCGAACTGCTGCGCGCCGACGTCGAGCCGCAGCCGTGGGAGGAGCCGGACGAGGACGCCACCGCGACCATCAACTACACCTCGGGCACGACCGCCCGCCCGAAAGGCGTGCAACTCACGCATCGCAACATCTGGCTGAACGCGGTGACCTTCGGCCTGCACACCGCCGTCACCGACCGCGACGTCTACCTGCACACCTTGCCGCTCTTTCACTGCAACGGCTGGGGAATGCCGTTCGCGATGGCCGGCATGGGCGTCCCGCAGGTGCTGCTGCGCAAGGTCGACGGCGCCGAGATCCTGCGCCGCGTCCAGCAGCACGGGGTGACGATCGCCTGCGGCGCACCGGCGGTCTGGGCGGCGGTGCTCGACAGCGCGCAGGACTGGAACGGACCCATCCCGGGACGCGACCGCATGCGGATCGTGGTCGCCGGCGCGCCGCCGCCGACCCGGGTGATCGCCCGCGTCGAGGAGGAGCTGGGCTGGGAGTTCACCCAGATCTACGGCCTCACCGAGACCTCGCCGCTGGTGACGTCCAACCGCACCCGCGCGGAGTGGGACGACAAGCCCGCGCTGGAACGCGCCCGCCTGCTCTCGCGCGCCGGCGCGCCGACGATCGGCACCCAGGTGGAGATCGCCGACTCGGGGGAGGTGCTGGTGCGTTCCAACACCGTCCTCGACGGCTACTGGCAGCAGCCCGACGTGACCTCGCAGGCGCTTTCCGGCGGCTGGTTTCACACCGGCGACGGCGGCACGCTCGACGACGGCTACCTGACGATCTCCGACCGGCGCAAGGACGTCATCATCACGGGCGGCGAGAACGTGTCGTCGATCGAGGTCGAGGACGTCATCTTCAGCCATCCGGCCGTCGCCGAGGTTGCGGTCATCGGGGTGCCGGACGACAAGTGGGGCGAGACGATCAAGGCGCTGATCGTGGTGGCAGAGGGGCAGGCCGTCACACCCGAGGAGATCATCGCCTGGTGCAAGGAGCGCCTCGCGCGCTACAAGGCGCCGACGTCCGTCGAGCTGCTCGAGTCGATCCCGCGGACCGCCACCGGCAAGGTGCAGAAGTTCAAGCTGCGTGAGCCGTACTGGCAGGGCAAGGAGCGGCAGGTCAACTGACGGCGGCCGGGCGACGGTCGGCGGCGCAGACAGCGTTCAGGCGACGCATAGCCGGGGCCGATCTTGGACACATCCACCGGGATGCACTGGATGTCGAAGGGAGCCGGATGACCGGCGCAGAGTCCGAGCCCGACGAGCAGCAACCGCGCTTCGCCGACGCGGCTCCGGCCGGCTACTCGACGCAACCGGGGGTCCCGCCACCGGGTGGCTTGGGGCCGGCGCCGGCGCAGGATCTGCCGCAGCCGGGCTACCCGACGCAGCCGGGCACCCGACGCAGCCGGGCTACCCGACGCAGCCGGGCTACCCGACACAGCCGGGCTACCCGCCGCCGGGTGCGCTCGGGGTGACGCAGCCCGGCCCGGCGGGAATGCCGCCGCCTCCCGGATTTCCCCCTGCCGGGCCGGAGATCAGCTACGGCCCCGGTCAGGCACCGCCGGATGCGCCGGCTGGCGCCGGAGTGGCAGCCTGGCCGGTGTCGGAGTGGCTGGCGCCGGTCGTCGGCACGGTCGGGGCGCTGGTCGCGTTCATCGGCTCGTTGCTCAACTGGGTCGTCATCTCCGGCCCGACCGGATCGCAAGACATCGGTAGCTCGATCACCCAGCTGCACTACAACGGGCTCTCGCTGCTGGAAGGCCGGCTCATGCTGGTGCTCGCGGCGGTGGCCGTAGCGCTCTGCGTGCTGCTGGCCCTCGGCCGCTCGCCCGGCGCGGCCGGAATTGCGCTGGCGTCTTCGGGCGTGGTGGGCACGGCCGCCATGCTCTTCGCCTCGATCGGGCACCCGGTGGAAGTCGCGACGCTGTATCACTCGATCACCGAAGTGGACGAGGTGCACATCGGGCTGGGCGGCGATACCGGCTTGTGGCTCGCGCTCGCCGGTGCCGTGCTGATACTGGCGGCGGGAGTTCTGGCGACCGTTATGCGGCCGGCCGTTTACCGGCGGTCGCCCGAGGGAATGCGGGGCGGCAAATGAGCGAGACCCAGGGCGACGCACCGCCTTCGCCGGCGCCGGATCAGCCGGCCTCCCAGCGCATCACGTTCCAGTCCATGGCGGACCGCCTGACGCTGGGGCTGCTCGCATCGGTGATCGGCGCTGTCCTGGTCTTCGTCTCCGCCTTCCTCAACTGGTCGACGATCCACGCGCAGCGCGTCGGCCGGCGGGAAGCAGTCCCGGACCTCGATCGACTATCTCGGCGTCTCCGGAAGCCGGCTCGGCACCGCGACGCTGATTCTCTCGATCGCGGCGATCGCGCTGATCGGAGTCATGCTGCTGCCGGCGACGAAGTCCTGGGCGTGGAAGGTCCTGGTCGGTACCGGCGGGCTGATCGCCCTGCTGGCCGTCATCGACATGCTGTCGATCCCGAGCCATCCCAAGCCGAGCCCCTCGGTCTGCAAGGGCGTCACGTGCGAGCTCAGCCAGTCGATCGGACCGGGCATGTGGTTCACCCTGGTCGCCGGCCTGCTGGTGGCCGCCGGCGGCTACGTGCACCACATCCGTCCGGTGCCGTTCCGCTCCGCGCACCCCGCCGTGTCGGCCGGCGCGCAGACCGCCGCACCCGCCGCCGGGATCGAGGTCGCGGAGCCCCCGGTCGCCGAGCCGGCCGGTGAGTCCGCCGCTGCGCAAGCGCAGCCGACCGCCCCCACCGGTGCGGGCAGCAACCCTCAGTCGGAGCCTGTCGAGTAACGCCCCGCCTGGATCGCCCGCCGGCCTTCGACGGCGTGGGAGATGTTGCGGGCGGTGTACACCAGCGGCACGTGGCTGAACGCCTGCGGGAAGTTGCCGGTCATCCGCCCGGCGGTCGGGTCGTACTCCTCGGCGAGCAGCCCCACGTCGTTGCGCAGGTCCAGCAGGCGTTCGAACAGCTCGACCGCGTCGTCGACGCGCCCGCAGGCCGCGTAATTGTCGGCGAGCCAGAAGGTGCAGGCGAGGAACGCCCCCTCACCCGGCGGGAGGCCGTCGACGTCCTCGGTGGTCGAGTATCGCCGGACGAAGCCGTCGGTCATGAGCTCCTTCTCGATCGCCTCGATCGTGCCGCGCACCCGGCTGTCGTGGCCGGGGAGGAAGCCGACCAGCGGGATGTTGAGCAGCGCCGCGTCGAGCTCCTTCGATCCGTAGTACTGGGTGAACGTGTTGCGCTCGGCGTCGAAACCGTGGGTGAGGATGTCGGTGCGGATCTGCTCGCGGATCTGCTTCCACTTGTCGATCGGGCCGGAAAGCCCATGCTCGCCGATGCCGCGCACCGCCCGGTCGAACGCCACCCAGGCCATCACCTTCGAGTGCACGAAGTGCCGGCGCGGGCCGCGCACCTCCCAGATGCCCTCATCCGGCTGCTGCCAGCCGGTCTCGAGGAAGTCCATCAGCTTGCGCTGCAGCGACCAGGAGATGTCATGCACCGAGCTGCTGTGGGCGCTCGCAAGCGGCGCCCGGCGGCCCTGCGCGGTCAGCTGCTTGTCGTTCGTGCGCGCGACGTGCAGCGCGTCCATCACCTCGCCGTAGACGTCGAGCTGGAACTGGTCGACGGCGGCGTTGCCGATCCGCACCGGCGCCGCGCCCTGATAGCCCGGCAGCCACGGCACCTCCCACTCGGGAAGCCGGCGTTCACCCGCGACCCCGTACATGATCTGCAGCTGGGACGGATCACCCGCGATCGCCCGCAGCAGCCACTCCCGCCAGGCCCGCGCCTCATTGCTGAACCCCGCGTCGTTGAGCGCGATCAGCGTGATGGTCGCGTCGCGCAGCCAGCAGTAGCGGTAATCCCAGTTGCGGACGCCGCCGAGCTGCTCGGGCAGCGAGGTGGTGGCCGCCGCGGTGATGCCGCCGGTGGGGGCGTAGGTGAGGCCCTTCAACGTGATGACGCTGCGCCGGACCGCGTCCTGCCAGCGGCCGTCGTAGGTGAAGCCGGTCATCCAGCTGGCCCACCACGCCTCGACGCGGTCGATCTCGGCGCGGACGTCGACCTTCGCCGGTGCCTGCCGGTGCGAGGGGTACCAGTGCAGCTCGAACGCGAGCGACTCGCCGTTCTTGATCTCGAAGTCGGCGAACGTCGCCATCTGCCGGCCGCGGTGGTGGACGTCGGAATGCAGCACGATCGCGTCGGGACCGGCGACCGCCTGCACGCTGCCGTCGACCCGCCGTACCCACGGGGTGATCGAGCCGTAGCCGAAGCGCATCCGCAGCTCGCTGGTCATCGGCACGTGGCCGCTGACACCCTCCACGAGCCGCACGACGAGGTGCTCGTCGGCTTCCGGGACCATGGCGTCGACGATGCGCACCACGCCGGACGCCGTCTCGAACTCGGTCTCGAGGACGAGGGTGTCGCCGCGGTAACGCCGGGAGACGTTGCGGATGGCACCGCCCGCTGGGGCGATCTTCCAGTGACCGTGATTGTCGTCACCCAGCAGCCCGGCGAAGACGGCAGCCGAGTCGAAACGTGGCAGGCAGAGCCAGTCGATCGAGCCATCGATGCCCACCAGCGCCGCCGTGTGGGTGTCGCCGATCATGGCGTAGTCCTCGATCCGCAGGGCCACTCAGACTCCCGTCCTAGATTGGGCTGGTGCGCGTACGTGCCCGCCAGCGGTCCCCGCGAGAGATTGTGATCCTCTCGGGGCTCATTGCGGTGCTTCTTTCGGCACTCGCAGCCTTATCGGCATGCGGCGTGAAAGCTGGACAGGCGGAGTATGTCGTGCATTTCGCCCCCGGCACCCCCACCGCGCAGGCGCGCGCCGTGGGGGAGGCCTGCCCGCGCTTCGGCGGCGCAGTGCTCGAGCCGCTCGGCAACGCGAAGCTCGCCACCAACCGGTCCTATCCGGTGCGCTACGACATCACCGACGCCAGCAACGCCGACAAGACCGCACTGCTCACCTGCTTGAAGAAGCACTCGATCGTGCGGGGTGTGAACGACACGACCTACGACGGCTGAGCCGTCGGGGCGTGGCTCTGGTGCGGTTCTAGCTGGCGGTAGGTCGTGTCAAGTGTGTGTTGGGGCGTGCGGCATCGGCTCCGCGGAGCGGAGCTGTTGTTGATGTTGGTCGGCAGGTGTTCGCGGTTGACCGGTGCCGAGCGCCCACGCTGACGTATGCGACCTCGATTGCGGTGGGGGTCATCTGGCGTCGTTCGGGCTGCTGTCATGGCGAAGGGCCGGGCGCCAAGCTAGAAACGGCATCACCGAGGTGTGCCATAGCCGTAACGGCGTCTGATCCGGCCCTTCGTCCGGTCAGGGTGACACCTTGCGGCCGGAGTTGTGAAGGGCTCGGGTCAGTTCTCCTTGGCTGGCCAACGGGTTGGGTCGTAGTCGACCTGGTCACGCACGAGTGCGAACGCGATCCGGTTGGCGCGGTGCGCGAGGGCGCAGGCGATGATCCCGCCGTGTTTGCCCCTGGCTCGTAGCCCGGCCGCGTAGGCCTTGCTCGCCGGGTCGGTGAGCCAGAGTCCGACGCCAAGGTCGATGAGCGCCCGGCGCAGGGTGACGCTGCCTTCGCGGCTGATGCCGCCGTCGCGGCGATGGCCGGCGGACTCGTACTGCATCGGTGACAGGCCAGCGGCGCGGTAGAGCTGGCGCGGTCCGGGCCAACGGCCGGGGTCGCCGACGGCGGCACCGTAGGTGCCGGCGCGGACGGTGCCCCAGCCCGGCACTGACGTCAACGTCCGGAACGGGCTGGCCGGCAGCAGCCGGCCGAGTTCAACCTCGGCCAACTCGATCTGACGGTCGAGGCCGGCCAGCAGCATCAGGTCCGCGGCGAGCACCTGGCGGGCAACGACGGCGTCCCTGGTGGGCAGCGCATCACGAGCGGCCTGCACGACCCGCTCTGCCAGCGGCCGGCGGACCTGCAGCCCGCGGGTCGCGGCGAAGCGCACGAACCGTGCTGCGCCCAGGCTGGCAAGCCGTGCCGGGTCGGCGAACTCGGCGGCGATCAGCCGGCCCACCTTGGTGCCCAGCACGTCCGGCAACGCCAACGTCAAACCCGGAAAGGCCCGATCGAGCTGGCCGAGCAACTGATTCTTCGTCGCGGTGCGCAGCTGCACCCGCCTGGCGCGATGCGCTGACCAGGCCGTCAACTGCCCGAGTACCAGCTCCCGGTCGGCGACCGGCTGGCCGCGGCCGGCCAGGACGAGTTCGGTGATCGCTTCCAAGTCGATCGCGTCGGTCTTCACCCGCCGCCGTCCCATCACCCGGCGCTGCTCGGTCACATGCGCCGGGTTGAGCTCCAGAACCTGCCACCCCGCCGGCCACACACCGGGAGCGACCAGCGGCTGGTGATAGTGCCCGGCGGCCTCAACACCAACCCGGCACCAGCGCATCCGGCTCGGGCAACACCCGGCGGATCTGTTCGGTCACCGCCGCCAGCGCCGGCCGGGTCATCGCGAACTCCACCGGCCCGAGCAGCCGATGACGGCCGGCGTCGGTCACCGACAACGCCACCGACGTCTTCCCGACATCGACCGCCACCACCAGCGGCGAGGCAACAATGGACGAAAGTTGACGAGACTGAACCTGCACGACCCACCTCCGGGGACGCCAGAAGGACACGGCGCAGCAAACGCCCGACCTTCGATGAGGAACCTGACAAGGTCCCTTCTGGCACTCCGGAGGTGTCAGCTCAGGACGACACTCCGACTCATATCAGCCGTCACCCGCGATGACCGGCTGGCGCTCGGGTGTGCGGTCGGGGACGAGCGTGTCGCCGCGGCGCGCCTGGCGGATGCTGAACAGGATCGTGCCGAGCGCAGCGAGCCCGCCGACGATGAGGCTGCCGCCCGTCCACCAGCTGGAGAACGGCACGGCCGACACCGTGCCCCAGACGACGCCGGCCCCGACCAGCGCCAGCGAGAAGAAGATGCTGAGGGCCGTGGACCACGGCTTCGACACCGCCTGATCGGCGAGGTCGGCAGCCTTGCTGCGGGCGGCGACGAAACGGCGGCGGGCCCAGTCGTACTCGAGCGACAGGATGAAGAACCCGAGGGCGATGACGAGCACGCCCGGCCCGGGAAGCGCCAGCAGCCCAACGCCGAGACCGAGCACGGCGACGCCCACGATCGTCACGAGGACGCGCCGGATCAGCTTCCATCCGGAGCGAAAGACCACGTCCACATGATTCCTGTTGCCAGCCGCACCGGCCATTACACGTGTCGCACATCGGCAGCTTGTGCCGGGAACCGGCAAATCCGGCGCGCGTTTGCTGCTGCCCCGGTGGACCCGGACGTCGCGGTCCGCGTCGGCGGCGGCTAGCGTCCCCCACCATGAGCAACCACACCTACCGCGTCACCGAGATCGTCGGCACCTCCGAGAAGGGCCTCGACGACGCCATCCGCAACGGCATCGGCCGCGCTTCCGAGACGCTGCGCGGGCTGGACTGGTTCGAGGTCACCGAGATCCGCGGTCACCTGAGCGACGGCACGATCGAGCACTTCCAGGTCGGCATGAAGGTCGGCTTCCGCCTGGAGGCCTGACCACGTGATCAACGCGCCAACGATCAAGGTGAGAGGCCGGTTGAACCGGGTCTCACCTTGATCACTGGCGCGTTGATCTTCGGTCAGCTGCTTGTCGGTCAGATGGACAGCGTGCGCAGCACCTCGTGCGGGTCGTGGTCCTCCGGCGGGGGCCAGGGCCAGCCGATGTTGCCGTCGCCGTGCCAGCGCGGCACCAGGTGCACGTGCAGGTGGAAGATCACCTGACCGCTGGCCTCACCGTTGTTCTGGCGCAGTGTCAGGCCGTCCGGTCGCAGGCGGCTGCGGATCTGGCGGGCGACCAGCGCGCAGGTGCGTCCCACGGCGCCGGCGATGTCCGGATCGGCCGACCACAGGTCCGTCACGTGCCGGCGGGGGATGACCAGGGTGTGGCCGCGCGCGGCAGGCCGGGCGTCGAGCACGGCGACGCAGTGCTCGTCCTCGGTGACGATGTGCGCCGGGGCGATCCCGGCCACGATCTCGCAAAAGGGGCACCCGGCCGTGGGCAGCGCGGGTGCGTCCGCCGCCAGCCCTTGCGGGCTATCCGCCCTGTCCAGCACGCCGTTCGGCCCCCGTTTCCTCGGCATAACCCTCGTCCTGACCCTCGGCCCGGCCCACGAACTTGCGGTTGCCACCGGGGCTCGTGGTGCCTTCCGGCTCGTTCGGGTCGCCTTCACCTTCGGTGGTGGGGCGCGCGTTGGCAATGTGCTGATCGGCAGGAACGTCTTCTTCGGATCGCTTCACCATGCCAGTGCTGTTCCCGCGCGCGCGGCACTGGATGCATGATCGCCGCCACTCCGGCGCTTGCGATGAAGGTGATGCTCGCGGTGCCCGGCACTCGCGTCGTCGCCCCGGGGGCAAGCCGGCCGTCCGGTACCCCCGATGGACCGGACGACCGACCGCCCAGGGAGGGCGCCCGCCCCCGGTGCTCCCTCAGTGAAATAACGGCATCTGATCCGCCCAGGGCTGCTCCGCGGAGCGTCACTTGCGCTTGCGCCGACCGGCGTAATCGGCGGGTCCGGATAGGTTGCGAAGCATGACCTCGCGCGTGGCTTTGGTGACCGGCGGCAACCGCGGCATCGGCGCCGCCTGCGCTCGTGCGCTGGCCGAAGCGGGCGACACGGTGGTGGTCGGTTCGCGGGCCGGCCAGCCGCTCGGTGACCTGCCGGGCGTCGCGATCGACGTCACCGATGCGCAGTCCGTCGAGGCCGCGTTCAAGACCATCGAAGCCGACCAGGGTCCGGTGGAGGTGCTGATCGCGAACGCCGGCATCACCCGCGACACCCTGCTGCTGACCATGCCGGAAGACGCGTTCAGCGCGGTCGTCGACACCAACCTCGGCGGCGCCTACCGCGTCGCCAAGCGCGCAGCCAAGGGGATGCTGCGGCTGCGCCGCGGCAGGCTGATCTTCATCGGGTCGGTGTCCGGGCTCACCGGTTCGCCGGGGCAGGCGAACTACGCGGCGTCGAAAGCCGGGCTCGTCGGCCTGGCGCGCTCGCTCGCCCGCGAGCTCGCGTCGCGCAACATCACCGCGAACGTCGTCGCGCCCGGGCCGATCGACACCGACATGACCGCCGCGCTCACTGACCAGCAGCGCGCCGCGCTCGTCGGCGGGGTTCCGCTCGCGCGGATGGGGACGGCCGAGGAAGTGGCCGCCGCTGTGGCTTTCCTTGCCTCACCGGCCGCCGGCTACGTGACGGGAGCGGTGATCCCCGTCGACGGCGGCCTGGGCATGGGCCATTGATGTCCGGTCGCCCAGCGGGCCGCCGGTAGGAGTGCTGTCAGCGAGCGTCGCCGTGCCCGCGCTTGGGCATCCGCAGGTTGGTCGCCGCGACGCGCAGCGCCTCCGGGACCTTGAAGCCGGCCGGCAGCTTGAGGCCCGACGGCAGCTTCAGGCCACCCGCGGCCAGCTTGGCCTGCCAGGCGCGGATGTTGCCCGCGCCGACCGCCGCCACCGCGGCGGTGGCGAGCACGACCAGCAGGCCGGGCAGTGCCTTGCCGTTGGCGAAGCGCGCGAGGAACGAGCCCGAGTCGTTGCCGGCCTTTTCGCCGGCGGCGATGAGCGGTGCCTGCACCGCTGCCAGCCTCGCTTCGGGTGCGGCGATCAGTGGGGACGGGATGTTGTCGGCGAGCGGGGCCAGCTCGCTGCCCGACGAGCCGAGGTCGGAGAAGCCCGCGATGCCGGCGCCGGGAAGGAACGCGGCTGCGGGTCCGAGCAGGCTGCTGCCGTTCGTGGTGGTGCCCTTGCCGCTGCCGGCCTTCTTGCTGCCGGTCGAGCTGGTGCCGGTGCTCGTGCCGCCGCCGCTCGTGCCGGTCGGGCTGCCGGAGCCGCCCGGCGTGACACCGCCCGGCGTGCTCGGTGTCGGCACGCCGGGCAAGGAACCGCCGGTCATCCCGCCGACGGTCTGGTTGACGGCGCCGCCGACGCTGGAGGTGGTGTTGTTCAGGGTCTGGCCCAGGCTGCCCGTCACGCCTCCCACGGTGTTGCCGAGGTTGCCGACGGTGCCGCCGAGATTGCCGACCGCGCCGCCGACGCTGCTGGTCAGCCCGCCGAGCGGGTTCGGCGAGGATGACGTCGTCGTGGACGGTGCCGAGCTGGTGGGAGCAGGCGTCGGGAGCGGCAGCTGCGAGGTGACGGACTGCAAGACGCCGTTGACGCACTGCAGGCCCGTCGACGGGTCGAGAGTCAGCGGGCACGGCATCCCGGGAATCAGCGAACCCGCAGCTTGCGCGGGGGTGGCGGCGAGAGCGATGGCAAAGGCCCCGCTCGCCACGCTGGTGACGATGCCGGTACGGCGAACGATCTTGCTGGGGGACATGCGGGGAGTCCGACCTCCGGCGTCACGGATCTCGCTCGAGATCATCCTTTGGGGAGTTGTGGGATCCAACGACGCGGTCCCGAGTGGGTGACGCCACAACCAAAAATTGTTTTCCCGCCATCGTCCACGGTAGCTCGCAGGGGCGCCGGAATCTCCCCGACCGGCCGAACCGTCCGGGTCAGTCATCGCGGACCGCTCAGTTCCCGCCGGCGCCCGCCGACCCGGACCGGCCGAGTCGCAGGTTCAGCCGGGCGTTCGTCCACAGCGACTGCGCGCGCCCGCCGAAAGCGGCGAGCTTCGGCTGCCAGGCCTTGACGTTGCCGGCGGCGACGAAGCCGACGATCGCCGTCGCGATCGCGACGAGCAGGCCGGGAAGCGCCCGGCGCGACAGCAGGCCGAGCAGGTCGCCTCCCTGGTCGTTCGCCGAGCGGGCGGCCGCCGCGAGCATCGGGTCCGGGACGCCCTGCGGGTTGCTCTTGGCGTTGGTGCCGCCGCCCCCGCCGGCGGCGAAGAGCTCGGATCCGGAGATCGGCGACCAGGCCGACGCGAGCGAGATACCGGCGGGGTCGAGGACGCCGGAGTGGCCGGGGCCGCCCCGGGTGGCGGCGGTGCCGCCGGTGCCCGTGCTGCCGGTGCCGCCGCCGACCGCGCCGGGTGCCGCGGTGCCGCCGGACCCGACGGTGCCGCTCGTTCCGCCCGTTCCGCCGCCGATGCCGCCACCGTTGTGGCTGCTGCCCCCGCTCGTGGTTCCGCCGGAGGTGTGGCCGCCTGATCCGGTGCCGCCCGTCCCGCCGGAGGTCGTGCCGCCCGACCCGCCGGAGCTGCCTCCTCCGCCGACGGAGCCGACGGCCCCGCCTGCCGTGCTCCCGGCCTTGCTGACGGTGCCGCCGACCGCACCGGTGACGCCGGTGACGGTGCCACCGACCGCGCCGCCCACCTGGGACACCGTGCCGCCGACGCCGGGAACCTTGCCGCCGATCGTTCCGGTCACGCCGCCGATGGTCCCGCCGACGGTGCCGCCGAGGTTGCTGACCGTGCCCCCGACAGTCCCGGTCAGGCTTCCGACGGTGCTGCCGAGGCTGCTGGTCACGCCCCCCAGCGGGTTACTGGGGGTGGGTGCCGGCAGCGGGGGAAGGCCGACGCTCGGCAACGTGGGGGCCGGCGCGCTGGGCAGGCTGGGGACGCCGGGCAGGCTGGGGACCAGCGAGAGCGGCGCCGAGACGGCGTTGGTAATGGGTCCGGTCGAGACCGTGATCGGCTTGGTCGACGGGGCGACCGGCGTGCTCGGCACGTTGAGGCTGACGGTCGCGGTCGGGATGCTGAGGCCGGCGCTCGGAAGCGACGGCGTTCCCGGCAGCAGCCCTAACGCACTCGCCCCGCTCGCCCCGGCGATGCCGCCGAGTGCCAGCGCCAGCGTGCCGGCGGCGACACACGTCACCCGTCGCGAGCGCGCAGAAGTGCGAGAAGGTACTGCTGAGGGCACGAGGGGCCTCCGGCGTGCTGGGGAACGACCGGTGACGCGCGGACTGGGGACGTTCGCGTGTCGCGCGTCACAACTGGGGAAGCTGCTACCCGTCCTAACGCCGGTTTACCCATCCGGTTTCGGGTCAGCTCAGACTTTTCCGGGTGGAACACTGTCCGTTCAAGATCAACGCGCCACTGATCAAGCCCAACCCCGTTTCAACCGCCACCTCACCGTGATCGTTGGCGCGTCGATCTTGGGCGCAGGAATATGGGTGGCGACGCGTGACGACCGATCCAAGGAGGACTCGTGAGCTGGTGGTGGTGCCTGAAACACTCCCGTGCCGAAAGCGACGACACCGTGGACGTTCCCGGTGAGCACCGGGTCGGCCCCTACGAGAGCGAGGAGGCCGCCTCGCATTGGAAGGAGCAGTTCGAGCAGCGCAACGAGCGGTGGGAGCGCGAGGACAAGGAGTGGAAGTACGGCCACGGCGACGGGTAAGCCCCGGTCCGGCAAGATCGAGCCGTGGCCCGCTACGACGCCCTGCTGCTCGTCTCGTTCGGGGGCCCGGAAGGCCCGGAGGACGTCATGCCGTTCCTGCGCAACGTCACGGCCGGTCGCGGGGTCCCCGACGCGCGCCTTGCCGAGGTGGCCGAGCATTACGCGCTGTTCGGCGGGGTCAGCCCGATCAACGCGCAGAACCGTGACCTGCTCGAACGGCTGCGGGGCGCGCTCGCGCCGCGAAAGGTCTACTGGGGCAACCGCAACTGGGATCCCTACCTGCGCGACGCGTACGCCGAGATGCGTGCGGACGGCGTCACCCGCGTCGCCGTCTTCGTGACGGCGGCCTACGCGTCGTACTCCTCCTGCCGCCAGTACCGCGAGGACCTGGCCGCCGCCGACCCGCACGGCCTGCAGCTGGACAAGCTGCGGCACTACTACAACCATCCCGGCTTCATCGCCGCGCAGGCCGAGCAGGTGCTGGCCCTCGGCGAGCGGCTGCGCCCCGCGGCGCACCTGATCTTCACCGCCCATTCGATCCCGGTGGCATCCGCCCGCACCAGCGGCCCGCACGGCAACGCGTACCCCACCCAGCTCGCGGAGGCCGCTGAGCTGGTGGCCGGTGAGGTCCGCCGGCGCAGCGCCTGGCGGGGAACGTTCGACATCGCCTGGCAGAGCCGCTCCGGGCCGCCGAGCGTGCCCTGGCTGGAGCCGGACATCAACGACCACCTGCGCACCCTCGCGGACGCAAACGTGAAAGACGTCGTCGCGGTGCCGGTGGGTTTCGTCAGCGATCACGTCGAAGTGCGCTATGACCTTGATGTCGAGGCAGCACACACAGCCCGGGAGGCCGGTATCACGCTGGCTCGAGCGGGCACGGTTGGTTCGAGTCCCTCGTTCATTGCAATGATCCGTGATCTAGTGGAGGAGAGGGAAGCAGCAGACAGCCATGACCCGCCGCAGCGGCCGGCGCTCGGGCGAAGCGGTCCGAGCCACGACGTCTGCCCGCTCGGCTGCTGTCCCGGGCGGATTCCCCGCCCTGCCGCCGCCGGCGATCCGCGCGACGCGATTGGCGGCGGGGGAGGATCTGGCGGGTGAACCGCCACGCCGGCGCCGCCGATGTACCCAGCAGCTACACCCAGCGGCACACGCAGGCGGCTGGCCGGGAAGTGAAGTCCCGTCCCCAGACGTTGGAGAGGACGACATGAGTAGCGAACACGTCTTCGAGTACCCAGATCGCTTCGTCGTCGGCACCGTCGGCCGGCCGGGTGAGCGTGCCTTCTACCTCCAGGTCGTGTCCGCCGGCGAGATCGTCACCGTGGGCCTGGAAAAGGCCGAGGTCGCTGCGCTCGCCGAGGGCCTGCAGGTGCTGCTGCAGCAGGTCGGTGTCCCCGAGGTGACCGACGACACTCCGCAGGACGACGCCGAGCCGCTGCAGACCCCGTTCGCCGAGGACTTCCGGGTGAGCGAGCTGTCCGTCGCGTGGGACGGCCAGCACGTCGTCGTCGAGGCCGGCGGGGCGGGAGCGGCCGAGGGCACCGGCGGTGTGCTGCGGGTGGCGATGAGCGTGACGGCCACCCACGCGTTCGTCTCCCGGGCCGAAAAGGTGGTGGCGGCGGGCCGGCCGCCGTGCGTGCTGTGCGGGCTGCCCTACGACCCGGGCGACCACTTCTGCCCGCGGCTCAACTGAGCCGAGACTGACGGCTGCACCGCATTCTGGGTTCCGGCTGAACGCAACGCCGCTCCAGCAGGTTGACTGTCGGCATGGGACGTCACGCTGGAATGCTGCCGGCCGCCGCCGAACGGTCGGAGCTGTGCGATCTTTTTCTGGAAGTCGGAGAACACGCCCCGACGCTGAACGCCGGCTGGGACGCCGGTGATCTCGCGGCCCACCTGGTGGTGCGCGACCGGCGCCCGGATGCGGCCATCGGGCTCGTGATCCCGCCGCTGCGCGCCTACACCGCCAAGCTGGAAAAGGCGGAGCGTGACACCACCCCGTTCGCCGAGCTGGTGGAGAAGGTGCGCGTCGGTCCCGCGTCTTACCTGCCGATGGGGTGGCCGTTCGTCAAGGAGCGGGCGAACGTCATGGAGTACTTCATCCACCACGAGGACGTGCTGCGCGCCCAGCCCGGGTGGCGGCCCCGCGCGTTACCGGACGAGCTGAACCACGCGCTGTGGAACACGGTGCGCCTCATGGCCCCGCTGATGCTGCGCGGCATCAAGGACACCCGGATCACGCTCGAGACGCCGGAGGGTGCACAGCGGTCGGTCGGGCGCGCGGAGTCCAAGCACCAGGTGACCATCACCGCGCCGGCGGCGGAGCTGGTGCTCTACCTGAGCGGGCGGCGGGCCGCGGCGCAGGTGCGCATCACCGGCTCGCAGGCCGGTCAGGCGCGGCTCGCGGCGGCCACGCTCGGGCTCTAGAGCGGGGGACGGTCAGACAGGCAGCGCGTCGCGCACCTTGTCGATGGCGTGGGCGGGAGCCTTGCTCGCCTTGCCGGCCTTCTTGCCGGCCGACTTGCTGCTCTTGGTCGCCGTCTTCTGCGCCTTGGCGGCCGACTTCGCGGCCTTGGCGGCGGCCTTGCGAGTGCTGCGGCGGCTGGCTCGCTTGGTGCGACGCGCCAGCGACTCGCGGCCCTCGGTGTCGACGGACGCGATGAGCAGGCCACCGAAAAGGCTCAGGTTCTTCAGGAAGTTGATCTGGTCGGCGGCGCGTGCGCCCGGGTCGTCCTTCTCCCAGAACGCGTGGCCGGCGAGCGTCGTCGGCACCAGCGACCCGGCGAGCGCCAGCGAGGCCAGGCGGGGGAACTTGTTCAAGGTCAGCAGGGTTGCGCCGGCGACCTGCACGGCCGCGTTGACCTTCACCGCCTGCTCGGTGCTGACGATGTTCAGCTTGTCCATCCCGGGCTTGCTCGGGATGTCGAACTTCTCGGCGGACGCCGCCTTCGACTCCGGGTTGCGAAGCCCGTCGACCCCCCCGTAAAGGAAGACCGAAGCGAGCAGGGGACGGGCGATCCGGCGGACCAGCACGGCAACCTCCGCGGTGAGGGGGACGACAGCGACGTTGTCTTCGGCCTGCCACGAGATCGCCAGGCGCAAACGGAGGTGAGAGGTCGCTCTCGCGCGCCGGCCGTTACGAGATGCGCGGGCGCAGCGGCTCGAGTGTCCGTTCGCGCAGGCAGCCGGCCCACAGCCCGCTGCCGTAGGCGAGATCGTCGGCGAGATGCAACGCGAGCCAGCGCACCGGGTCCAGAGCGGGGCGGCGGCGGAGGTAGTCGGCGGCGGCCGGCAGGAGCACCGCCGCGAGCGCGACCCGCTGCCGGGTGGCTCGCGCCGGGCCCGGCGCCAGCAGCAGCGGCAACGCGAGCGGCCCGTACGGGCGGGTGAGCGCCTCGGCGGTGGCCCGGCCGCCGGCCAGCGTTCCCTCCGCGACCAGCTGCCCGGCGAGCGGCAGCGGGCCGCTGGACCGGCAACCTGCGGGACAGCTTCGCGGCGGCGACGGCGACCGTCGCGAACGCCGGCAACGGACGACCGGCGGCCAGTAGCGCGTAGGCGCCGATCGTCCAGCGGTTACCGGCGAACGGCGCGAGCTTGCCGGGATGGCGCTCGGCCAGCGGCGCTGCCGAGCAGCCGTAGCCGAAACGCTGGGCGGCAGCGGCGCGCAGCGTCGGCCGGGCGGCGTGCCCGACGACGGACGCCGGCTCGTACCGGACCGTCCAGCCGGCTTCGACCAGCCGCCAGATCAGGTCGACGTCTTCACCGAAGCGCAGCTGCTCGTCGAAGACCTGCGCGCGCTCGCCTAGGGCCGCGCGCCGCAGCACGAGCGCGGCCGCAGGCAGGTACGACAGCCGGGAGCCCGCGATCACCGGGCCGGGGCGGCCGCCGAGGTCGAGCGGCGAGCGGGCCGCGTCGTAGCGGGTGAGCAGGCGCGCGATCCGCCCGGGCGCGCTGCCCTGCGTGGCGACGATCCGCGGGGCGACGGCCGCGACCTGCGGATCGCCGAAGTGCGGCAGCAGCGCCCGCAGCCAGCCATTCGGCGTCGCGACGTCCGAGTCGACGAGCGCCACGAACGGGCGGGTGGCGCGGGCGATCCCGGCGTTGCGTGCCGCGGCCGGCCCGCGCGGGTGCGGGTGGCGGACGGCGGCGCCCGCGATGGGCTGTGCCGAACCGTCGTCGACGACGATCACTTCCAGCTGCGGATCCAGGCCGGCGACGAGCCGGGCCACCTCGTCCGGCCGGTCGCGGACCGGGATGACGACGCTGACGTCGTCGAGCGCCGGCCCGGCGGTCGGCCGGGGATGGGCAAAGCCGGCGCTCACCAGCCGGCTGGCCAGCGCCCGGCCGGTGGGGCTCGCCCAGTCGCCCTGGTCCAGGGCGGCCCGCGCCGGATCCGACAGCGTGAGCAGCCGGCGCGGCGACCCGCCGAGCAGCACCCGACCGCCGTCGATCCGGCGCACGGTCGGGTCGAGCGCGATCAGCGGCTGGGCCGGCACGGCGCCGCTCCCGGCCGCCGGCTCACCGGTAGCCGTGTTCGGACAGGTAGTTCAGCAACTCGTCGGCGCAGGTGGCCGGGTCGGCTTCGACGACGCGGCGGGCTCGCGGGGGAGCCAGCATGCCGGTGAGCGCCAGCACCCGATCGCGCGGGTCGCTCGACTCCGGCGCGGCGAGCGCCGCCGCCGGCGCGCGGTAGGGGCGCAGCCGCTCGGACGCCGCCTCGCCGTGTCCGGACGGTGAGCCGTGGACGAGCTCGATCGGCGCGCTGCGCGCCGCGATGACGGCGGCCAGCGGGGCCCGGCGCAGGCGAAGGCCCGCCTCGATGGACAGGACTGCCGGCGCGGTGACGCGCAACTGCTCGCGGCGGCCACCGTCGAGCCGCCGCTCGGCGGTGACCGTGCCGGCCGCGCCGGCGAACGCTTCGGTGAGGCCCAGCGCCTGCGCGGCGTTCAGGTGGGCGGCGATGAACGCCGGCACCGAGCCGCTGCCCCGGTCCAGGCTCGCATCGCCGCAGACCACCAGGCGCGCGTCCGCCACGACCGGCGCGAGCGCTCCGGCCACCTGGGCCGACGGAGCGCCGGCGGGGATGTCGACCCGGACCGCGCGGGCGGCGCCGGCGGCGAGCGCGTCACGCAGCAGAGCCTCGGCGGCGCCGGACTGGACGGCCGGGCCGGCCGTCACCGCGACCACCGGCTCCCCCTCGGCGGCGAGCCGCAGCGCGGTCTCCAGCGCGGCGAAGTCGGCGGGGGAGGCGCCGAGCGCCCGGCCCACCCCACCCGTCGGCTCGCCGGTCAGCGGATCGATCTCGATCCGCAGGTCGACGAGTTTCAGCAGGGCGGCGATCATCGGCGGATTCCCCGGTTCACGAGCGGCGGTAGGCGACGCCGGCGCCGCCTTCGGGATAGGTCCAGGTGAGCGCGCCCTCGGAGTTGCACACCAGGTAGCAGGTGCCGCATTCGAAGCACTGCTCGTAGTTGAACAGCACGCCGCCGTCGCTCGTCGGCACGAAGAGCCCGGCCGGGCAGGCGGTCACGCACGCCTTGGTGGTGCAGGACCGGCACACGTCCGAGTCGACCGTGATGTGGGCCGTCGGGGCGACGCGGAAGTCGACCGTCGCCATGCGGTCTTCGAACGACGGCCCGTCGAACGCGTCGACGGTGACCGGTCCGCCCGACGTCGCCGCATCGGAGACGCCGGTGCTCTCGGGAACTTGGGGCGTCAGGGGACTGGGGGTACCGGTACGGCTTCTCATCCGAAGCTCCGCAGGGTCAGGTAGGTGTCGTGGGCCAGGTCGCGCACGCGAACTCCGGAGCGGCGCAGCCCCTCACGGGCCAGCCGGACCGCTCCCGGCTTGGGCTTCGGATTCTCCACGGTGAACAGCCGTTCGACCAGGTCGCAGGCGAGCTGCGGGTACAGATGCTGCATCCGCTGCGACATCAGCAGCTCAGGCATCTTGCGCAGCTTCTTGTGATCGGCGAGCACGAACGTCGACTCGAGCCGGCGCCGGTATTCCCCAAGCCGAGCCGCGCTGACGTCGCCGTCGGCGAGCGCGGCATGGGCGACCTCGCCCGCCGCCATACCCGAGCCCGCCGCGAAGTTGACGCCCTCGAGCCAGATGCCGGCGGCGAGCGTCAGCGCAGCGGCGTCACCGGCGACGAGCATGCCGTCGGCGGCCAGCTTCGGCATGTGGTCGTAGCCGCCCTCCGGGATCAGGTGGGCGCTGTACTCCTTGAGCTCGCCGCCCTCGACGAGCGGCGCGATCGACGGGTGGGCCTTGAGCCCGGCGATGAGCTGCTCGGGGCGCACCTTGGCGGCGGCCAGCTCCGTCACGCTGACGACCACACCCACCGCGACCGTGTCGAGATTCGTGTAAACGAACCCGCCGCCCGGGATGCCCTGGGTGCAGCCGACGATCTCGATGTCGACGCCGTCGCTGCCGCGCACGCCGAAGCGGGATTCGAGCTCCTCGCGGGGTAACGCGAGCACTTCCTTCGCGCCGAGCGTCATGTTGTCGGCGGAGAAGTTGTCGTAGAGGCCGGCGGACTTGGCGAGGAAGCTGTTGACTCCGTCGCAGGCGATGACGATCTTGGCGGAGAGGCTGCCACCGGGGCGGTCGGTGCTCACCCCGGTGATCCGTCCGGCGGCATCGCGCAGCAGTCCGGTCGCGGTCGTGCTGGTCAGCAGCACCGCCCCGGCCTCTTCGGCCTTGCGGGCGAGCCAGGAGTCGAAGTCCGGGCGGAACGTCGTGGCCCCGTTGTAGGGCGGCTTGCCCCAGTTGGCGGTGCGGTAGTCCAGGGTCAGTGACTGGCTGCCGGTGACCATCATCGTCTGGCGGCGGGTGATCCAGCGCTGCACCGGCGCCTCGTCGAACCATTCCGGCACCAGCTCGTCGAGGATGCGCCCGTAGACGACGCCGCCGTACATGTTCTTGCTGCCGGGATACGGGCCGCGCTCGAGCAGGGCCACCCGCCGGCCGTTGCGGGCCAGCGTGAGCGCCGCCGCGGATCCGGCGGGGCCGGCACCGACGACGACCGCGTCGAACGCGAGCTCAGGCGCGACGTCAGACACCGGCATGCACCCCCAGTCGCGCGGCGAGCGCGTCGAGCAGCTGCGGAACGTCACACACCAGCGCCAGCTGCGCCCGGCTCATCATCGGGCAGCTGGCGTCGAGGTTCGCGGCGACGATGTGGCGGGGATCGCCGAGCCCGGTGAGGTGCTGGACGGCGCCGGAGATCCCGAGCGCGATGTACAGGTCCGGGTCGACGCTGACGCCGGTGGTGCCGATGTAGCGCTCCGGCTCCACCCAGCCGAGGTCAGCGACGAGGCGGGTGGCGCCCAGCGAGGCCTCGAGCGCCGCGGAGATCTGCTTGAGCAGCTCGAACGCCTCGGGGCCGCCGAGGCCGGCGCCGCCCGCGATGATGCGCCGGGCTTCCGACAGGTCGACGGTGGCCGGATCGGCGGGTAGCAGCGCGACGATTTCGGCGTCCGGCACGTCCGTCTTCACCGGCGCGAGCGGGAAGCTGAGCTCGCGGAAGGTGGCGCCCTTCGCGGCGGGCGCCGGCAGCGCGACCGAATTGGGCAGCCGGGTGAGCACCGCGTTGCTCTCCAGCGGCACCTCCGCCAGCGCGGCGCCTTCCCAGCGCGGGACGAGCGCCACCTCCCCCGATCCGCCGCGACCGGACCCGGCCAGCGCGTGGGGGTCGCTGCGGATGTCGGCGACACCGGCGACGAACGGCCGTTCCAGGGTGGCCGCCAGCCGCGGCGCCAGGTCGCGGCCGTCCGGCGAGCCGGGCAGCACGATGCGCCCGGCGCTGCGCACCAGCGGCGCCAGCTGCGCGGCCCAGCTCCCGGGGGCGAAATCGCCGTTCTCCCAACCCCAGACGGTGAGGCCGGCGGGCAGGTTCGTGGCCGCGGCGGCGCAGCCGGAGCCGATCAGCAGGGCGAGCCCGTCGCGACCGATCTCCCAGGCGACGTCAGCACCGCCGAGCGGCAGCTGCCCGTCCCGAACGGGGATGATCGCCACGGCACTGCCGGGGCCGGGGAGAGGAGATCGCGACCCGGCTGAGCGCAGCGAAGTCGAGCGCGGGTCTGCGGCCACGTCACTGCCCGTGCTGCTCACAGGCCGGCCCCGACGCGCTCGCCGTCGATCACCGCGGCATGCGCGCGGCGCGGGGCCAGCGCATCGCCGATGCGGTGCAGCTCGAACGCGGCGCTGCCGGCCGTGAGCTGCGCCTTGAGCTCGCGGTAGAGACCGTCCGCCGGGGCCGGCGGGATGGCGAGCACGATCCAGTCGGCCTCGCGGGTGCCCATGGTGTTCGTGGGGTGGTGCAGCACCGAAAGCGCAGGCGGGCCTGGGGGAACATGCTCGAAGCCCATGATCACGCTGTCGGTGGTCTGGGTGATGCCCTTGGCGGCGGCGCGGATGTTCCAGCCCTCCAAGTCGAGCGTGATGCCGAGATCCTGCGCGACGACCATGCCGGGGGTCAGCACTTCCACTGCCGCGCCGCGGTCGGCGAGCAGCTCCGCGACCGACGTCGACTGGTGGAATCCGAGCTCGTCGATCAGCAGCACCGTACCGGTCGGGTGGACCGTGCCCTCGAGGACGTCACGCACGTCGCAGGTGGGGATCGGCGGCTGCTCGGGCAGCCAATGCGGCCGGCCGGGCTCGGCGCCGGTCGCGATGACCACCACGTCCGGGCGTTCGAGCGCGATCAGCCCGGCGTCGACGTTGACGCCGCAACGCACCTGGATGCCGAGCCGCGACAGCTCGGCCTCCTGGTTGCGCACCAGGTCGCCGAGCTCGGCGCGGGACGCGACGCTCGCCGCCACCCGCACCTGGCCGCCGACGTGCGAGTTGCGCTCGTAGACGCTCACCGGATGGCCGTGCTGCGCCGCCGCGATCGCGGCCTGCAGCCCCGCCGGGCCGCCGCCGACGACCAGTACCCGGCGCGGACGCTTCGCGGGGGAGAGCATGCCGAGCGGCTGCGGGCTGTGCTTGCCTGTCGCAGGGTCGAACTCTCGGCCGGTGCGCGGGTTTTCGATGCACCCGAGCCAGCGGTTCAGCCCCATCCGGCCGACGCACTCCTGGTTGCAGGACAGGCACAGCCGCACGTCGTGGGCGTGGCCCGAGCGGGACTTGCGGGCGAAGTCGGGGTCGGCGATCTGGCCGCGCACCACGCCGACCATGTCGCACTCGCCCGCCGAAAGTGCCCGGTCGGCCTGCACGGCGTCCTTGAAACGCCCGACGCCGACGACCGGCAGCCGGACCGCTTTGCGCAGGGCGGCCGGGATGAACAGGCTGTAGCCGGGCCGGACCGCCATCGACGCCTCGATCATGTACAGCGTCTGCGTCGCGACGCCGATCGACGTGTTCAGGTAGTCGACCAGGCCGGTGGCATCGACCATCCGCGCGACGGCGACCGCCTCGTCGATCGTGGTGCCGCCCTCGATCAGCTCGTCGCCGCAGAGCCGGACGCCGAGCGCCAGGTCGCGGCCGATCGCGTCGCGGACCGCGGCGACCAGCTCCAGCAGCAGCCGTGCCCGGTTTTCCAGCGAGCCGCCCCAGCGGTCGGTGCGCACGTTCGACGCCGGCGACAGGAAGCCGCGCACGATCGAGCTGTGCGAGCACTGCAGCTCGATGCCGTCGAAGCCGCCTTCGCGGCAGTGCTCGGCGACGAGCGCGTAGCCGGCGATGATCTCGGCGATCTCGTGCTCGTCGACCTCTTTCGGCACCTCGCGAAACAGCGGGTCGGCGACCGGTGACGGCGCCCAGACGGGGCGGCGGGTGTACATGCCGGAGCCCTGGCCGCCGTTGTGGTTGATCTGCGCGAAGATCGGGGTGTTGTGGCGGTGGACGGCGTCGGTGATGCGCCGGTAGCCGGGGATGACGTCCGGCAGGAAGCCGTGGATCAGCTTCTCGTACGGCCAGTCGGTCGGGTGGGTGGAGTGCTCCTCGGTGATGACCAGACCGGCGCCGCCGCGGGCCCGGGCGGCGTAGTAGGCGGCGTGCTGCTCGCTCGGCAGGCCGTCCTCGGCGTAGTTGGTGAGGTGCGCGCTGAAGACGATCCGGTTCGCGATCGTGACCGGGCCGAGCCGCAGCGGGGTGAACAGCTGCTTGTAACGGGTGGTGGTCATGCGCCTGCCTCGTCGAGTGCGGCGGCGACCCGGCGACCTTCGAGGATCGCTTCGTGGATGGTGCGCGGGGCGACCGCGTCGCCGGCGCGGGTGAGGGCCGGCCGTTCCCGCCAGAGCGCGTCGTTCGGGAGCCGGTGACCGGCGTCGACGACCAGCGTCGCCTTGATCTCGCGGCTCTCGCCGGTGAAGCGGTCGGTCACGTCGAGGACGCCGGTGCGGACGCTGCGCAGCACCCCGCGCTTGATGATCTGCACACCGGCCGCCTGCAGCCGGCTGCTCGCCGGGGCGAGGTCACCCGAGCGGGCCAGCTCGTTGCCGACCAGCAGGTCGGGGGTGATGAACGTGACGTCGACGCCGGCGGCGGCGAGCGTCTCGGCGACGCTCACCCCGATCGGGCCGCCCACCGGATCCCAGATCGCGACCGGCCCCTCGGGCACCTCGCTGTCCGCGACGGCCGCGAGCAGCTCGTCGGCGCCGACCACGTTCGTGCTCACCGACTCGCTCTCCAACGTGTAGGCCCGCGCCCCAGCCCGCCCCCCGGTGCAGAGCACGACCCGGGTGCCTTCGCCCATGGCGGCGTCGATCGCCGCGGTGTCGAGCTCGCTGCCGGTCTCGAAGGTCACGCCGGCGCGGCGGCATTCGGCGTCGAGCCAGTCCATGAGGGCCGCGAGCCGCTCGCGTCCGGACGCGGTGGCGGCCAGCCGGACGGCGCCCCCGGTGCGGGCGGCGCTGTCGACGACGCGGACCCGGTGGCCGGCAGCGGCCGCGACGCGCGACGTTTCGAGGCCGGCCGGCCCGGCGCCGACGACGAGCACGTCGAGCGGCTTGCGCGCCGGGGTGATGGTGAACGGCTCGCTGGTCTCGTAGCCGGACGACGGCTCACCCACGCAGCTGACGATGGGGTTGCGCGGGTCGCGGACCATGCAGGTCTGGTTGCACAGGATGCACGGCCGCGGTGGGGTGCCGTTCGCGGCGGCCAGCGCGAGGTCGGGGTCGGCGATCTGCGCGCGCGTCATCTCGACGAGGTCGGCGGCTCCGGATGCGAGCGCATCTTCCGCGTCGGCGAGGTCGACGACCGAGCCCTGCAGCAGGACCGGCACGCCGATCCCGGCCTTGACGGTGCGGGCGAGGTCGACGTTGAACGCGGGTGGGGTGTGCCCGTCGGGACGCGTCGCGGCGACCGAGAAGATCGAGCCGCGTACCACGGCGACGTAGTCGACCAGACCGGCCGCGCTGAGCTCGGCGGCGACGGCAGTGGCCGACTCGGGGGTGAGCCCGGCCCACGGCGCCAGCTCGTCGCAGGACAGTCGCAGCCCGACGACGTGACCGTGCGCTGCGCCGCGTACCGCTTCGAGGACCTCCCGGGCGAAGCGCAGCTTGTCCGCGCCGTACTCGTCGGCGCGCATGTTGGTGAGGCCGGACAGGAATTGACGGATCAGGCTGTGCTGCCCGGCGTTGATCTCCACCCCGGCGCAGCCGGCGTCGACGGCGATGCGGGTGGCTTCGGCGAAGCCGGCGACGACCGCGGCGATGTCGTCGTCCTCCATCTCCTTCGGCACCTCACGCCCGGCCACTTCCGGCACCGGTGAGGGTCCCCACAGCTCACGCTGCGAATAGGCGGTGCTGCCTTGCAGACCGGCATGGCCGAGCCCGGCCAGTACCAGCGCACCGTGCTCGCTACACGCCGCGACGGTGGCCGCCCAGCCGGCGCCGCATTCGGTCGCGAGCGGTGCGCGCTCGTACGGCCAGTCCAGCGGGTGGACGCTCGCCGTCTCGGTGACGATCGTTGCGCAGCCACCGGCGGCGCGCCGCGCGTAGTAGGCGACATGGCGCGCGCTGATCGACCGCCGGCGGCCCAGATTGGTCTCGTGCGGACCGAAGACCAACCGGTTACGCGCGGACCGGGTGCCGAGCGTCACCGGGTCGAGAAGCTGCACCGCTCTACGAAACCATGAACGCTGCGTTACTTACCTGCGCACTGTGGAGACGGGGAAGTGACGCAGGCGACATTCGACGGGTTCGGCGTTGCCGGCGCAGACATTCCGTTGCCGCGCGGGAGCGAGACGTTCTTCCTTCGGGCAGACAATCCGTTGCTCGACGCGTCCGCCACTGGGAACGCGGCACCGATGCGGTCCGACACTGGCAGCGGGGGCTATGTGCTGCTCAGCCAGTGGCGGAGCCGTCAGCCTTGGCCCCCTGGTGCGAAGCCGGTGGCGCCGTCGTCAGAACGGAACGCTCAGACGACCGACAGCGGCAGCGACCGCCGCGAGTGGCCCGGTCCGGGGCTCGGCGCCGCGCCCGCGGCCACGGACAGCAGCGCCGCCTCGCCGTGACCGTGCACGCACTCGGGGTCGGGCCCGTCCAGCGGCAGCCCGGTGAAGAACTTCGCGGCCATGCACCCGCCGCGGCAGGCGTCGTAGGAGCCGCAGGAATTGCAGGCACCCTCGCTGCCCGGCTCGCGCAGCTCGGTGAACAGCTCCGACTCGCGCCACACCGTGGTGAAGCCGCCGACGTCGCGCACGGACCCGGCCTTGAACTGCTCGTGAAGCACGAACGGGCAGGCGTAGACGTCGCCGACGGGGTCGATCAGGCACACCACGCGCCCGGCGCCGCAGAGGTTCAGCCCGGGCAGCGACTCACCCAGGGCGGAGAGGTGGAAGAAGCTGTCGCCGGTCATGACCGTCTCGCCGGCCGCGAGCAGCCACTGGTACAGCTCGCGCTGCTGGGCAGCGGTCGGGTGCAGCTCGTCCCAGGTGTCGGCGCCGCGTCCCGACGGGCGCAGCCGGGTGAGCCGCAGCGTGCCGCCGTAGGACTCGGCGAGCGCCTTGAAGGACTCGAGCTGGCTCACGTTGTGACGCGTGACCACGACGCTGATCTTCGGGTTCGGAAAGCCTTCCGACGCCAGCGCGTCGAGCGCCCGCCGGGCCATGTCGTACGAGCCGCGACCGCGCACCGCGTCGTTCGTCGCACCGTCGGCGCCGTCGAGGCTCACCTGCACGTCGACGTAGTCCGTCGCCGCGAGCCGCCGCGCCTCCGGACGCCCGATCCGCACGCCGTTCGTGGAGAACTTCACGCCGACGTCGCGCGCGACCGCGTAGTCGAGCAGCTCCCAGAAGTCCGGCCGGACGGTGGGCTCGCCGCCGCCGACGTTCACGTAGAAGACCTGCATCCGCTGCAGCTCGTCGATGACGGCCTTGCACTCGTCGGTCGACAGCTCACGCGGATCGCGCCGGCCCGACGACGACAGGCAGTGGATGCACGCGAGGTTGCACGCGTAGGTGAGCTCCCAGGTCAGGCAGATGGGCGCGTCGAGACCGCGCTCGAACCGCTCGATCAGGCGCACGTCGAAACCTCCAGGACCTGGGCATCAGCAAGCGCCGCGAGCGCCTGCTCGTATTGGAGCTGCTGCTTTTCGGGGACGCCCGCCGCTCGTACGGCGGCTCGGGCGCTCGGCTGCTCCACCAGCGACTTCACGACCGTCACCAGCAGCGGCGTCTTCAAGAAGGTCAGCCGCCGGTTACCGAAGTGGTAGGCCAGCGCGCCGAACGGCTCGGGGCGCAGCGCCACCTTCTCGGAGAGCTGCCAGTGCAGCTCGGGATCAAAAGTCACGATCGAACGTCATCGTGCAGCAGTCTGCAGCGGCCGGTTCGCGGCCTAGTAGACGCCGCACATCCCGTCGATGGACACCTCTTCCACGAGGGACTCCTCGACCAGCAGCTCGCCCTCGGGGAGGTCGGTCAGCTCGGCTGCGTCAATGTCCTGGGTCGCCGGCGGCGCCGGGAGGCTCAGCGTTGTCATGCTCAAAGCTTGGCACACGTTTCGCGCGGGGGCCGACCGCGGTGGCGAATCGCCGCGCGAAGGGGAGGGCACACTCGGATACGTGACGACGCGCGAGCCGGGAGCGAACCGGCGTTCGGTCCTTCCGCCGGGCGTCACCGACCCCCGCACGCTCGCGGACCGGCTGCGCAGCTCCGGGTACCTGGCTGACGAGGGGCTTGCGGCGGCGGCCTACCTGGCGATGGCGATGCAGCGGCCGCTCCTGCTCGAAGGCGAGGCCGGCACGGGCAAGACCGCACTCGCCGCCGCGCTGGCCGACCTGCTGGACGCGCCGCTCATCCGGCTGCAGTGCTACGAGGGCATCGACGCGAGCCAGGCGCTCTACGACTGGGATTTCCCGCGCCAGCTGCTGCACCTGCGCGCCGCGGAAGCAGCCGGCGCCGCGCACGACACATCGCAGCTGGAGGGGGAGCTCTACAGCCGCCGTTTCCTGCTCGCCCGGCCGCTGCTCGCCGCGCTCGAGACGACGCCCAGCGTGCTGCTGATCGACGAGGTCGACCGCGCCGACGACGAGTTCGAGGCCTTCCTGCTCGAGGTGCTGTCCGAGTACGCGGTGAGCATCCCGGAGCTCGGCACCATCCGCGCGCAGGTGCCGCCGGTCGTCGTGCTGACCTCGAACCGCACCCGCGAGCTGCACGACGCGCTCAAGCGGCGCTGCTTCTACCACTGGGTCGCCCACCCCGGCATCGAGCGTGAGGTGGCGATCCTGTCGGCCCGGCTGCCGGAGGCGGCGGACCGGCTGACCCGGCAGGTGGCGGTCGCGGCGGCGGCCCTTCGCGCGGCGGAGCTCGTCAAACCGCCGGGGGTGGCCGAAACGCTCGACTGGCTGCGCGCGCTGCTCGTCCTCGGCGCCGGCGAGCTGGATCCCGAAGCGGCGGCCGAGTCGCTCGGGGCCGTGCTCAAGTACCGGGAGGATCAGGAGCGGGTCACGGCCATGGACTGGAGGGCGGTCCTCGCCGGTGCCTGACCGGGCGCCGGGCGCCGATCCGCGTGGTGACGCGGATCCGCTGACGGTGATTGCCGGCTTCGGCCGGGTGCTGCGCGCGGCGGGTGTCGGTGCAGACGCCGGGCGGATCGCGGCGTTCACCGCCGCCGTCGCCGAGCTCGACCCGTCCCGCCCGTCCGACGTCTACTGGGCAGGCCGCCTGACGCTGTGCGCCGACCCCGACGATCTGGCGCGCTACGACGCGGCCTTCGCCGCCGTCTTCACAAACGCGCAGGCGGTGCTGGTCCGGCCCCCCGAACAGCCCGAGCCGGCGCCCGTTCGCACCGCGCCGGCTGCCGTGCCGGACCTCGTCGCGGCCGAGCCGGACGGCAACCGGGAGCGGATGCGGGTCGCCGCGAGCCACCTCGAGGCGCTGCGCACCCGCGACATCGCCGACCTCACCGAACAGGAGCGCCGCGAGCTCTACCGGCTGCTCGCCGCGTTCGCGATGCCGGGCGAGCTGCGCCCCTCCCGCCGGCACCGGCCCGCGCCGCGCGGTGCCGTCGACCGGCGGCGCACCGTCGCGGCTGCCCTCGGCACCGGCGGGGAGCTGGCAATCCTGCATCGCCGGCGCCCCAGCAAGCGGCCCCGGCGGGTGGTGCTGCTGGTCGACATCAGCGGCTCGATGTCGTCCTACGCCGACGCGCTGCTGCGTTTCGCGCACGCGGCGCGGCGGGGGAGTTCGCCGGTCGAGGTGTTCACGCTCGGCACCCGGCTCACCCGGGTCACCCGCGAGCTGACCCATCGCGACCCCGGCGCCGCGTTGCACGCTGTCGCCGCCGCCGTCCCCGACTGGTCGGGCGGCACCCGACTCGGTGAGCTGCTGCGAACCTTCCTCGACACCTGGGGCCAGCGCGGCATGGCGCGCGGGGCGGTCGTCGTCGTGCTGTCCGACGGTTGGGAACGCGGCGATCCCACGCTGCTCGGCGAGCAGATGGCCCGGCTGTCCCGGCTCGCGCACCGGGTGATCTGGGCCAACCCGCTGCGCGCCCGGCCCGGGTACGAACCGCTCGCGGCCGGGATGGCCGCGGCGCTGCCGCACGTTGACGATTTCGTCGCCGGCCACAGTCTGGCTGCGCTGGAACACTTGGCGGGGCTGGTCGCCGGGCGGCCCTCGGCCGCGCCGGCGCCGATCGGAGGGAGCAGCAGTGCGTGATATCGCCGCCGACCTGAGGCGCTGGTGGGACGCCGGCGAACCGTTCGCACTCGCGACCGTGGTGGGCGTCAGCCGCTCGGCGCCGCGCGCTCCGGGTGCCGCGATGGCGGTGGGCCCGGGCGGCGTGGTGGTCGGCAGCGTGTCCGGCGGCTGCGTCGAGGGCGCCGTGTACGAGCTCGCTTCGGAGGTGCTGGAGTCGGGCGGGCAGGTCCCGGGCGTGCCGGCCGCGCAGCTGACGACGTACGGCTACAGCGATGACACCGCGTTCGCCGTCGGGCTCACCTGCGGCGGCCAGATCACATTGCTCGTCGAACGTATCGACGCCGAGCGGGCGCCCGACTTCGGCGCGATCCTCGACGACCTCGAGGCGAACCGTCCCGTTGCCGTCGCGCACGTGCTGTCGATCGACGACGCCGGGCCGGGCACGCCCGGTTTCGCGTTGCAGGTGGGTGCACGCCGGACGATCCGCGACGAGACCACCTGCGGCACGCTCGGCACCGAGGGCCTGGACGCGGCCGTCACGGACGACGCCCGCGGCCTGCTCTCGCAGGGTCAGACGGCGCAGCGCCACTACGGCCCGCACGGGGAGCGGCGCCTCGACGACGTCACCGTCTTCGTCGCCTCGTACGCACCGCCGCCGCGGATGCTGGTCTTCGGCGCGATCGACTTCGCCGCCGCCGTCGCGCGCATCGGCGTCTTTCTCGGCTACCGCGTGACGGTCTGCGACGCGCGCCCGCTGTTCGCCACCGAGCGGCGTTTCCCGGATGCGCACGAGGTCGTCGTCGAGTGGCCGCACCGCTACCTCGGCCGAGCCGTGTCGACCGGCGCGGTCGATTCCCGCACGGTCCTCTGCGTCCTCACCCACGACCCGAAATTCGACGTGCCGCTGCTCGAGGTCGCCTTGCGGACGAACGCGGCCTATGTCGGCGCGATGGGCAGCCGCCGCACCCACGACGAGCGGCTGGCGCGCCTTCGCGAGCGCGGGCTGAGCGACGCCGAGCTGAACCGGCTGCACTCGCCGATCGGCCTGGATATCGGTGCCCGCACGCCGGAGGAGACCGCGGTCTCGGTCGCGGCGGAAATCATCGGCTCGCGCTGGGGAGGCACCGGCCGGCCGCTGCTCGCGACGGCGGGCCCGATCCACGGTGACGTGCAGCACGAGGCGGCGCCGGCGATCCCGGTCGCGGAGGGGTGAGCGGGATCGTTCTCGCCGCCGGCCGGGGAAGCCGGATGGGCGAGCCGAAGGCGCTGATCGAGCTGGGCGGCGTCACGCTGCTCGACCGCGCGATCCGCGCGCTGGTCGACGGGGGCTGCGGCCACGTCGTCGCGGTGCTCGGCGCGAGCGGGCCACCGGACGGCTGGTACGCGTTCACCGACTTCGTCGCCAATCCGGACTGGGAGAGCGGCATGGCGTCGTCGCTGCGGGCGGGGCTCGCGCGGGCGCAGGGGGCGTTCGCCGTCGTCACGCTCGTCGACCAGCCGGGGATTCCGGCTCTGGCGATTGCCCGGCTGATCGCGTCGCATCGGCCGGGGTTCGCGAGCGTCGCCACGTTCGCGGGAGAGCAGCGCACTCCGGTGCTGCTCGACCGGGCGCTGTGGGAGCGGGTCAGCGCGGCGGTGACCGGCGACGCGGGCGCGCGCTACTGGCTGCGCCGTCACCCCGACCTGGTGATCCCCGTAGCCTGCGACGACATAGCCGATCCGACGGACCTCGACGTACCGGAAGACCTCACTCGCTGGGAGCGCAAGTGCAGCTAGAGAACTCGTTCACCGTTCCGGCCCCTCCGGACGTGGCGTGGGATGTGTTGCTCGACATCGAGCGGGTGGCCCCCTGCATGCCGGGCGCGACCCTCACCAGCCACGACGGCGACGACTTCGCCGGCACCGTGAAGGTGAAGGTCGGACCGATCCAGGTGACCTACCGCGGCACGGCGACGTTCGCCGAGCGGGACGACGCTGCGCACCGGATCGTCATCGACGCCAAGGGACGCGAGACCCGCGGCAGCGGCACGGCCAACGCCAAGATCTCCTGCAAGCTGGTGCCGGACGGCGAGGGCACGCGCGTCGACGTCGCCACCGACCTGTCGGTGACCGGCAAGCCCGCCCAGTTCGGCCGCGGCGTGATGGGGGAGGTGGCCGGAAAGGTCATCGCGCAGTTCGCCGCCGCGCTCGCCGAAGAGATCGGCTCGGGTGCGCCTTCGGGCGAGGCGCCGCCGGCTGCTGAGGGGGCCGAGCCGGTGAGCGAGCCGGCGGAGGTGACAGCGGCCGCGGTGCCGCAGGCCGCGGTGTCGCCGGAAGCTGTTTCTGCCGAAGCTGGGGCTGCCGAAGCGTCGGAGGAGGCGTCCGTTCCCACGCCGCCGCCTGTCGCGCCCGTGCCTCCGCAGCCGCCGCGCGAGCGGCGCAGCGCCGAAGCCATCGACTTGCTCGACGTGGCCGGAGCTCCGGTGGCGAAGCGGCTGATGCCGGTGGCCCTCGTGGTGCTGGTCGTCTTCCTGCTGGTCGTGCTCCGCAAGCGGCGGCGCTGACAGCCGGTCGCACTCAGGTTTCGTTCAGTTTCACCCGATCGGGGCAGTCCAGCGCGGGCGTCCCGGGACGATAGATCAATTGGGCGGGTGCTACCGGACGTCTGGCGGGGACCCGGTAGCGCCCGCCCGGCCATTTCTGAGCCTCTTGCGGCCACACCGTCAGCGGCGTGACGCCGCCTCGGTGACCGCAGCCTGCTCCGTCAACGCGAGCTGCTGCTGCTCGGCCGCCTCGAGCTCCGCCGCGGTGGCCGCCTCGGCCGCAGCCACGATGGGCTCGGGGTCGCGCAGCGCCTGCTCGACGACGCTCGCCGTGAGCGCGATCTGCCAACGACGGGCGCCGCCCGCCTCCAGCGCCTCGCGCACCGATTCACTGGTCAGCGGCTGCGGCGGGGTCCACGCCACCTTGCGCTGCAACGCCGGCTCGAGCACGTTCTCCACCGGCAACGCGTGCTCCTTCGCGAGGTCGCGCAGCACCGCCCGCACGGCAGCGAGCCGGGCCGCAGCCTCCGGATCGCGATCGTTCCACCGCCCGGCGGGCGGAAGGCCACTGCTCACCGGCGGGCCGGGCAGCTCGGAGTCCGGCAACGAGTGCCCTGACTTGACCGCTTCCCACCACGTCGAGATCGAGCGGCGCATCCGCGGGCCGGAAAAGATCGGCAACGCGGCCAGCGCGTCCTGCGACTTCGGGGACGCGAGCGCCGCCGCAACGATCGCGGTGTCGGGCAGCACCCGCCCGGGGGCGATGTCACGGGTGCGGGCGCGTTCGTCGCGGGCCTGCCAGAGCGCCCGCACGAGACCGAGCTGGCGACGGCTGCGCACCCGGTGGATGCCGCTCGTGCGCCGCCACGGCTCGGCGGGCGGCGGCTTCGGCTCGGCGCGGGCGGCGGCGGCGAACTCCTCCTGTGCCCAGGCGAGCTTGCCCTGGCGGTCCAGCTCGGCGGCGAGCAGCTCGCGCAGCTCGATGAGCAGCTCGACATCCAGCGCCGCGTAGCGCAGCCAGTCCTCGGGCAGCGGGCGCGTCGACCAGTCCGCCGCCGAGTGCCCCTTCTCGAGCGTGTAGCCGAGCAGCTGCTGGGAGACGGCGGCGAGACCGACCCGGTCAAAGCCCGCCAGCCGGGCGGCGAGCTCGGTGTCGAACAGCCGCGAGGGCCGCATGCCGACCTCGGCGAGACACGGCAGGTCCTGGTGCGCGGCGTGCAGGATCCACTCCTCGTCGCCGATGACCTCCTGCACCGCGTCGAGCGAGGGGAACGCCACGGGGTCGATGAGCAACGTGCCGGTGCCGGCGCGACGCAGCTGCACCAGGTAGGCGCGCTGGCCGTAGCGGTAACCCGACGCGCGTTCGGCGTCGACGGCGACCGGACCGGAGCCGGCCGCAAGCCGCGCGACGGCGTCGGCCAGCGCCGCAGGATCGTCGATGACGGGAGGAACTCCGTCCGCCGGCTCGACCAGGGTCACCACCTGGTCGGGCTGGGGGGTCGTCACGGGACTCGACACTACGACGCCCGCCGTAGCGAGTGAGTCAGCGGATGACGCCGGCGCGCATGGCCAGCGCAACCATCTCCGCGCGGTCACCGGTGCCGAGCTTGCGCGCGATGCGCGCGAGGTGGCTCTTCACGGTGAGGGCGGACAGGCCGAGCAGCTCGCCGATCTCCTTGTTGGACTTGCCGTCGGCGACGAGGCGCAGCACCTCGACCTCGCGGCCGGACAGCTCGGCGGCGAGGCCGTCGGCGTTGCCGGTGCCGCGCAGGCCGGTGGCCAGCAGCGGAGCGACCGAGGGGTCGGCGTAGACGCCGCCGGACAGCACCCGGCGCACGCCGTCGGTGACGACGAGAGCGGACGCGTTCTTCAGCAGGTAGCCGTGGGCGCCGGCGACGAACGCGGCGCGCACCGAGTAGGGGTCATCCGCCGCGGACAGCACGACGAGTCGTGGCCAGCCGCGCTCCCGCAGGTGCGCGACGAGGTCGAGGCCGTTGCCGTCGGGCAGGCCGAGGTCGAGGACGGCGAGGTCCATCGGGCCGCTGCGGGCGCGAGCTCGCGCCTCCGCGATCGTCGCCGCCTCGACAACCTCAGCGGCGCCCATGGCGCGCAGCCGCGCGACCATGGATTCGCGCATCAACGGGTGGTCGTCGACAACCAGCGCGCGAAACCCACCACTTTTTTGCGCCGACCGGTCGTGCTGGGTCGGTAGGACCCGAGCATCGACGGGACGCGGGGTTTGCGTGGTCACCGTTCCTCCAGAGGCTTGATTGACCGGATGAGCAAGGGTGCGGACCCCTGAAGTCGCGAGCTTCGGGTCGACTTGGTCACCGGCTGTCACGTCTTCCCCAGGTTCTTCGGCAGCCCCGACCCCAGGCTGTAGCGAGTGCTCCGTGCGGGTGATCCTGGCTGCTCCAAGTGGCCGAACGCGCAAGTGCGGGATCCGCGATGCCGACGTATGAAAGCAGCGCGACAGGTCGCCGCCCGGCGACCCGTGTCATAACGCTCCGCAACGGCGGAGTGGGGCGCCGGTCAGGGGAGGCGGGCATTATGCGGCGATACGCGCCCCGGCCGCACCCCTCACGGCGGCCGGGCCAGCTGGCTCGCGGGCTTCCGCGGCAGATGCGCCGCCGCAGCCCCCGCGCGTTGCGCACCTTGACATACGGCGCGGCGATCGCGTCGGCACTGCTCGCCTGGCTCCCCGCGGCGCTGGGGCTGGGGCAGGCAGCCCCGTTCCTCGGCTGCGAGCCGGCGTACCTGCCGCTGATCGCCGTCGTCCTCCTGCTCGCGACCCGGCTCGACGTGTCGCTGCCGATCGCCCGCGGGGAGTGGCAGGTCGGCGGGGTCGACATGGCCGGCGCCGCGCTGCTGCTGCTCTGCCCGGGGCCCGGGCTGTGGCTCGCCACGGCGCTGGCGTCCGCGCTGCTGTCGGTGCAGGTCTGGCGGCGCAACGGCAGGCGCTGGCGCTCGCTGGACTTCACGACGTCGTCGGCACTGCTGCAGATCGCGCTGGCGGCAACGCTCACCTCGGCACTGCGCTACGCCGGCGTCGTCGCGATGACGGCGGCGCTGGCCGGCTTGCTCCTCGCCGCGCTGACCCGGCACACCATGGCCGCCGCCGCGGTCGCGCTCACCGCCCGCCGGCCGCTGCTCGGGCTGCTCACCCCGCGGCTGCCGATCGCGCTCGTCACCGCGTTCGGCAACGGTGCGGTGGGCTTGCTGATCGGCTGGCTGGTCATCAACGCCCCGCTCGGCCTCGCCGGGCTCGCGGTCCCGGGTGTGCTGGTGGCGAGCACCTACGAGATGCAGTCGAGGCGCAGTGCGGAAGCCCGGCTGTTCGCCGCGCTGGCGACCGAGCAGCAGCGCGCCGCCGGCCGCTCGCTCGACCAGTCGGTCGCCGTGCTGCTGACCGTGACCGCCCGGATGCTCGACGGTGCCGACATCGAGCTGCTGCTCTCCGGGCCCGAGGGCCTGATCCGCTACACCGGTGACGAGAGCGGGGTCAGCGGACGCGCGCGGGTCGACCCGTCCGCCTTCGACGCGCCGTGGGTGCGGCTGCTGCTGGCCCGTGGGGCGGTGCGGATCGCCGCCGACGAGGGCCGGCCGGCCTGCGCGTTCTCCGTCCGGTCCGGCAGCGCGCCGCGAGCAGTCGTCGTCGCGCGGCGGCCGGAGGGCGGCTCCCCGTTCACCCGGCGCGACCATGTTCTCGCCTGGGCACTCGCCCGCCAGGCGCCGTCGTGGCTCACCCCGACGGCGGACTCGGTCGCCTCCCGCGACCCGCGGCTCGAGGTGGTGCGCGAGATCGCCCGGCGCATCCAGCGTGCACCGGAGCCGAACGCCGATCCGTCCTGGTCGAGCCAGCTTCTCGACGAGGTGCATGCGCTCGAACGCGCAGTCGCGGCATTGCTCGGCAGCGCGCCCGGTGGCGCCATCCCCGCGCAGCGCGATCGGCGCGCCATGCGGGAGGACGCCGCAGACGGGGCTGAGCCGTCCGGACTGCTCGATCCGGCGGCGGAACAGCCCGACATCGACGATCCCCTGCCGTCCGGCGCCGAATGGACCACGACGGGGCGGATGCCGTGATGCACGTCAACCGTCCGGCGCTCTCGTTCGCGGTCTGGGCGGCGCTGTGCGCGGCGATCGTCGGCGCCGGCGCCACCACCGTCGGCATGCTTTTCGGGCCGATCCCGGCGGCGGTCGTGCTGGTGCTGCTGCTGGCCGCGGCCGCAGTGCTCGGAGGTTGGCTCGGCCGTCAGCTCGACGGGGTGCGTTTGCGCGCGCTGGTTGCCGTCGACGGACCTGACCGCGCGAGCGACCCGGCGGGCTCCGCCGCCGTCGGCCGGCCGCCGCGTGAGCTGCGCGAACTGCGCCGGCTCGATGACGCCGTGCGGGCGCTGCAGGCCCGCATCCGGGTCACCGACGAGCTCGCGGAGCAGTACCGCCACGACGCCGACAGCGCCGGAGCCGGGATGTTCGAGTTGCTGTCCGGACTGGTCGCGGCCGAAGAAGCGACCCGCGGCCAGCTCGCGGCGGAACTGCACGACAGCGTGGCGCAATCACTCGGGGCGGCCCGGCGGCTGCTGGCGGAACCGTGCGATCCGCAGCTCTGGGAGCAGGCCGCCGCGCTGGTCGAGGAATCGGAGGATGCGCTGCGGGCGACGATGGCCCGCACCCGGCCGCCCGCGTTGCGTGACGGCGACCTCGCTGCCGCCGTTCGCCACCTGCGCGACGACCTCGACATGCGCTACGGCCTTGCGATCACGCTGGAATGGCCGACGGTGGAGTACCCGCTGCCGCTCGCGACGGCGGTGACGGTCTACCGGTTCTTCCAGGAGGCCCTGCTCAACGTGCTGAAGCACGCGGACGTCGATGAGGCGCAGGGATCGCTCAGCATCGACGGCCGCTACCTGACCGCCGTCGTGCGCGACAACGGTCCCGGCTTCGACCTGGCCACCCAGCCGGTGGCCGGCGCCGGCGGCCGGCATGTGGGCCTCGGGCTGCTGCGCGAGCGGGCCCGGCTCGCGGGCGGCTCGGTCGACGTGATGAGCGCCCCCGGCGCCGGCACCATCCTCACGCTGCGGCTGCCGCGGCCGACCGCGGCTGCGGACCTTCCCGCGGCCCGCGATCCCGACTCGTCCGAGCGTCCCGAACCGTCCGCGCAGGTGTGACGACGCCGGTCGGCTGTTAGCGCACCCGGCTGCTCAGCGACACCACGCCCTCTACGGGCGGCTCGCCGGCCATCATCGTCATCAGATCGCAGAGCGCCTGCAGGTGCGCTCCCACGGTGTCGGCGTCCTCCGGGTCCCACCGCGGTGACCAGGAGCAGCGCAGCTCGACCTCGCAGGTGTTGTCCTCGGCGCGAAGCTGCCCGAAACGGGCCGACGCGGTGGTGGTCACCGTCCCCGCCAGCGCGGCGAAATCGGCTCCTCGCTCGGCGAGCGACTCCTCCAGCCACGACCAGGTGACCTCGGGCAGCATCGGGTCGGTGATCATCTCAGGGTCGATGGAAGCGCGGGCGTAGCAGGCGATCCGAAAGGTGCCGTCCCATGCCGGCTGGCCGTCGGGGTCGTGCAGCACGACGATCCGGCCGGCGGCGAGCTCGTCGTCGCCGCGCTCGAGCGTCGCCGCGATCGCGATGCCGTGCGGCGCGAGCCGGGTCGGCCGCCCCGCCTCGCGGATCAGCAGATCGCGACGCGACTCTCCGGCGGCGAGCAGTGCATCTACTACCGCAGTGAACGCCTCGGGGGTCGGCTCGGGGTCGTGCGTCACCTCCTCACCGTAGGCCGGGCTCACTGGGGCTTCGCTGGGCGCCCCGGCAAGGCTCAATCCGGATCCGGGCGCGCGACGGCGCGGGGCGCGGGGCTGCTGCGGGGACTGTGGCGTCATCGTCATCGGCAGATCTGAGCTGTCGTTTCGCGGCCGGCTCAGGCGGCGTCGAAGCGGCGCGTCGAACGGTGCCGGCGCTGCTCCGCTTCCAGCAGATCTACCTGCGCCTCGGCCGCGAGGATCGCGTAGCCGCACGTGACGCAAAACCACTCCGGACAGTCACGGCCATGCCCGTCAACGCAGTCGGGCTGCTCGAACGGGCCCTCCTCGCGGCACTCGGGGCACAGCAGCCACATGGCTATCAACTCCATCCGGGCTCTTGACCTGGCAAGAGCGCCCGTCGTTTGTTGCGTCAGCGCATGAAGACGGTCGCACGCGATGCGGGGGAACCGGCGGACGTCCGGCAGGTGTGTCGGCCACACCCCAAGATCAACGCGCCAATGATCAAGGTGAGGGCCGGGTTGGCGGGGGGTTCGGGCGGTTGGCTGGCGCGTTGATCATGCGGTTCGCGTGGAAGGATCGGGAACGTGAACGCCACGCTTGCGGATGCCCCTCTGCTGCGCGCCGCGCGGCGCGAGCCCGGCCCGACGCCCGTGTGGTTCATGCGGCAGGCCGGCCGGGCGCTGCCGGAGTACCGCAAGCTGCGCCAGGGCGTCGCGATGCTGGACTCCTGCCGCGACCCTGATCTCACCGTCGAGATCACGTTGCAGCCGGTCCGCCGTTTCGGGGTCGACGCGGCGATCTTCTTCAGTGACATCGTCGTGCCGCTGTCCGCCGTCGGCATCGACCTCGACATCGTCGGCGGCACCGGCCCGGTCATCGCCGAGCCGGTGCGCGGCAAGGCGGGTATCGACGCGATCCGCCCGCTCACGCCCGACGACGTTCCGTACACCACCGAGTCCGTCGGCCGGCTGGTGAACGAGCTCGGCGGGGTGCCGCTGATCGGTTTCGCGGGCGCGCCGTTCACGTTGGCCAGCTACCTGATCGAAGGCGGCCCGAGCCGCAATTACGTGCACACCAAGGCGCTGATGTACGGCGAGCCGGAGCTCTGGCACGAGCTGGCGTCACGGCTCGCCCAGATAGCCCGCACCTACCTGCAGGTTCAGGTCGCTGCAGGAGCGAGCGCGGTGCAGCTGTTCGACAGCTGGGCGGGCGCCCTCTCCGAGGCCGACTACCGCGAATACGTCCTGCCGCACAGCGCGTCCGTGCTCGCCGGGGTGCCGGACGTGCCGAAGATCCACTTCGGGGTCGGAACGGGCGAGCTGCTGCACGCGATGGGGGAGGCCGGCGCCGATGTGGTGGGCGTCGACTGGCGGGTGCCGCTCGACGCGGCCGCCACCCGCATCGGTCCGGGCAAGGCGGTGCAGGGCAACCTCGACCCCACGGTGCTCTTCGCCCCCTGGCCGGTGGTCGCCGACCGGGTCCGTGACGTGCACGCCCGCGGCCGCCGCGCCGAAGGGCACATCTTCAACCTCGGCCACGGCGTCCTTCCGGAGACCGATCCCGACGTGCTCACCCGCGTCGTCGAGCTGGTGCACGAGCTCGGATGACGGCGCGCGTTCTCGTCATCGGCGGGGGGATCGCCGGGCTGTCGGCGGCGCTCGCGCTGCGTGGCCGCGCGCAGGTGACCATTCGCGAGTCGACCCGCCACGTCGGCGGCAAGCTGCGGGCCGGTCCGCTCGGTGTCGACGAGGGCGCCGAGGCGTTCCTCGCGCGGCTGCCGGAAGGCGTCGCCGCTGCGTCGGCAGCCGGGCTCGAGCTCGCGCACCCGGCGACGTCCTCGGCCAGCCTGTGGGTGCGCGGCAAGCTGCGGCCGTTGCCTCCCGGCACCATGCTCGGCATTCCGGGCGACCTGCCGGCGACCGTTCCGGTGCTGGGGCTGATCGGATCGGCGCGGGCCGCGCTGGATCTGGTGCTGCCGCGCACTCCCGTCCCGGACGACCCGGCGGTCGGTGCGTACGTCCGCGCGCGGCTCGGCGCCCGCGTCGTCGATCGGCTGGTCGATCCGCTGCTCGGCGGGGTCTACGCCGGGCGGGCCGACGAGCTGTCGCTGCGGATGACCACCCCGCAGCTGCTGCCCGCGTTGAAAGAGCGCTCGCTGGTGATGGCGGCCCGCAAGCTGCGTCCCAAGCCGACCGGCGAGCCGGTCTTCGCCACCCCCGTCGCCGGGATGGGCGCGCTGGCGCAGCGGCTGGGTGAGGTCAGCGGGGCCGAGCTCGTCACGGGGACGCCGGTCCGTGACCTCGACCGCGACGGCGACGGCTGGTACGCCGAGGGAGAGCGTTACGACGCGGTCATCCTGGCCGTTCCCAACGCGCCGGCCGGCAAGTTGCTGGCGCCGCTCGGCGTCGACGTGCCCGCGCTTGCCTACGCCAGCATCGCGTTGGCGACATACATCTTCCCGCCGGACACGGTGCTGCCGGCCGGCTCAGGGATGCTGGTGCCGGCGACGGAGCACCGGCTCATGAAGGCGTCGACGTTCCTGTCGCAAAAGTGGGCGCACATCGCGCGGACGGTCGACGGGGTCGTGGTGCGCTGCAGCGCTGGGCGGGCGGGCGACACCACGTCGATCTCGCGCAGCGACGTGGAGTTCGCCGGCGTGCTGCTCGCGGAGCTGGGGGAGGCGACGGGCCTTCGGCGCCAGCCGGTCGCGCAAAGCGTCGTGCGGTGGGGCGGCGCGCTGCCGCAGTACGCGCCGGGGCACGTCGAGCGGGTGGCGGGGGTGCGCGCGTCGTTGCCGCCGGGGCTTGCGCTGGCGGGGGCCGCCTGGGACGGCGTCGGTGTGCCGGCGTGCATCCGTTCTGGTAATGCGGCGGCAGCATCCGTTGCCGATCATCTGGCGCTGCCGAATACTTGAGGTTCTTGACGAATCGGGCCCGATTCGCGCGAAAACTTCAAGTTTTCGGTCGGCCGCCCAACCGGCCGGCGTGACGCGGGCGTAGTACAGGTATGCACATGGTCCCGGCTCGCCTCGACGCCGGGGGGAGCCGACCTGCTGACGACTTCGCCGCGTGGGTCCGGCCGCATCTGACGGCGATGACCCGGCTGGCGCTCCGGCTCGCGCCGGCGGGTGAGCATGAGGACGTCGTGCAGCTCGCGTTAGAACGCGCGTGGCGGCGCCGGGAGACCTACAACGAGCGGCGCGGGTCGGTGAGCTCATGGCTGCTGGCGATCGTCGCTGATCAGTCGCGGCGCTCGCGGTCGCGACGGCGACGTCCGGAGCCCGAGCCGGCGAGGCCGCTTCCTGCGCCGGCGGACCCGTCACTCGACATCGCCGTTCGCCAGCTGCCCAAGCGCCAGCGGCTGGCCGTCGAGCTGCACTACTTCCTGGGTTTGCCGGTCCGCGAATGCGCGGAGGTGCTCGGCGTCGCCGAGGGGACGGTCAAGTCCGCGCTGTCCGACGCCCGCGCGAAGCTGCGGGTCCTGCTGGAGGTGAACGATGGCTGACCTCGGTGAGCGGATGGACGAGCGAATCGACGAGCGGCTGCGGGCTGCGGGTGCGGCCTTCCAGGCCCAGCAGGTGCCGGACGCGGCGGTGCGGTGGCCGAATGCGAAGCGTCGCCGCAGCCGCGGGTGGCTGGCTCCCGTAGCCGCAGCTGTCGCGGTGGCCGTCGTCGTCGCGGCCGTCGCGTTCGGGATCAACGCGTCTCGGGACTCGGGGTCGACGCCCCAACCGCCGGCCACACCCTCGCCGGCAACGTCTTCGTTGCTCCCGGACAAGGACTACGCCGCGGGAACACCTTTCGACGCTGGCGTCAGCGGGCCGGCCCCGGCGTCGAATCCCCCGTGCAAGCCGGCTGCACTTCGGCTCAGCGCCACGACCACGCAAGCCGTCGACGGCGTTCTCGGCCTGATCGACATCACCGGAGACCACTGCAAGCTCACCGTCGACCCGAAGACGATCACTCTGATCGAGGGCTCGGGCAAGCCGGTGGGCGTTGCACGCAGCGCGGGCAATCCGCAGAATCCGGCTTCCGCGATCCGGCCGGACCTCGCGCTGGCCAGCGGATCGGTGCACGTCGGCTTCGCCTGGACCGGCTCCTACTGCGGGCCGGCTCCGACGGCGGTGCGGATCACTATCCTCGGCCGGCCGCGCGATGTGCCGCTCAGCGGCCCGACGCCGCCGTGCCGAAAGGGAGCGGGTGGTGTCGTGGTACCTGGCGTCGTCGCGGGGCTGGACGTTCCGGTCGAGCCGGCGCCGCTGTCCTGGCAGGACCTGAGGGTGCGGCTGGACGTTCCGTCGAGCATGAAGATGAGCGATCTCCGCTTCACCGTGGTCATGACCAACGCGGGCAAGGAAGCGGTTTCCTTGGCCGCCCCCTGCCCGGGGTATCGCGTCAGCTTCTCAGCCGGAGCCCTCCCACTGGGCGGGTCGTCGGTGTGGCAGGAGAGTGGCGATCTGTGCGCCCGGCCTCTCACCGTGCCGGCCGGTGGCTCTTTGCGGATCCCCATCCAGGTGGCTCGTTCGGATCTCGGCGAACCGGGCCCGGAGGGCGTCATGGATGTGGGGTGGGAGATGGCCGGTATCGCGGAGCCGGGGACGGTCAGCACGGTCGTCGTCCAGTAAGCGCCGCGATCGGTGACACACTGGACGCATGGCTGAGAGCACCAAATCCGCCCGCGAGCTGAACGACGAGTTGCTCTACTGCTGCTACGCCGTCTTCCGGGCGCCGACCGCGTTGACCGGTGACCGCAGCGAGCTGACCGCGGAGGCGGACGGCTTGCTCGAGCAGCTCGCCGCGAAGGACGTCTACACCCGCGGCAGCTACGACATCAGCGGCTACCGGGCCGACGCCGACCTCATGTTCTGGTGGACCTGCCCCGACCCTGACGTCCTGCAGGAGACCTACTCCCGCTTCCGGGCGACGGAGCTGGGCCGCCAGCTCGAGCCGGTGTGGTCGGCGTACGGGCTGCACCGCCCGGCCGAGTTCAACCGCAACCACATCCCGGCCTACGTCCGGCGCGAGGACCCGCGGCGTTACGTGTGCGTCTACCCGTTCGTGCGCTCGCTCGAGTGGTACCTGCTGCCGGACTTCGAGCGGCGCGGCATGCTGGCCGAGCACGGGATGATGGGCCGCGAATTCGAGGACGTGCGGGCTAACACCGTCGCCGCCTTCGGCCTGGGTGACTACGAGTGGCTGCTCGCGTTCGAGGCCGAGGAGCTGCACCGCATCGTCGACTGCATCCGCCACCTGCGCGGCAGCCGCGCCCGGCTGCACACCAAGCTGGAGACGCCGTTCTACACCGGCCTGCGCAAGCCGCTCGGGGAGATCGTCGCCGCCCTGGCGTAGACCAAGATCAAGCGTCCTGCAGGCGGGTGTGCCAGCGCTGCTGGCTGACGGGTTCGCCCATATCGAGAACGCGGGTGGCGCCGTCCGGGGCCCAGCCCGCCGAGCTGAGGAACGTGTGCAGCGGGGCGTCGCCGTCGAACGTCCAGGTGCGCACCTCGGCGAAGCCGTGTTCGGTGAGCAGATCGACCGCTGCGGCGAGTAGCCGGCTGCCGTGGCCCAGCCGCTGGTCGGCGGGGGTGACGAGCAGCGCCAGGAGCTCGGCGTCGCCCGGCCCCGCGTCGCCGTCCTCCGCCGGGCCGAACGCGACGTAGCCGCAGACCCGCCCGGCGGCGATGGCGACGAGCAGCTGATGCGCCGTGGACGGCGGCTCGACCACCGCGGCCCGCCAGCCGGCTTCGACCGTCTCGACGTGCAGCTGGTCCAGCGCGCCGGGAGGCAGCCGGGGCGCGTAGCAGGTCTGCCACGTCTCGACCTGGACCTCAGCAACACCCTGAGCGTCGTCCGGACGAGCCGGCCGGACGCTGACGTCGGCCGTCATCCCGGTCACGGGGTTCACACCTTGGGGAACTCGGGACGCCAGGTGCCGTCGTCGTCGCGGGTGAAGTCGCCCAGCAGGCCCGGAAGCTCCGGCTGCATGATCGTCGCCACCTGGTCGAAGATGCGCCGGATCTCGCTCTCAGCGCCGGGATCGGTGCGCGACGCGATCACGTGACGCAGCGCGCGGACGTTCACCGTCCAGCCGATACTCGTCGCCACGCCGTCCGGCGCGTACCGCCGCAGCCCGGAGGTGACCTCCTTCTTGCGGTGGAATGGCACACCCTCCGCGTCGAGGCCGAGCTTGTCGGCGGCCATCACCTGGAAGTGCTCCATGCGGGCCAGCAGGTCCTGCGCCTCGGTGAGCAGCTCCGGGTCCTCGCGGATCTCCTGCGGGTGCTCGAACGGCAGGTCGGTGAGCCGCACGAAACGCAGCGACTCCTGGGAGAACGCGCTACCTGCCCGGTGACGCACCAGCTCATGGGTGGCGACGCGGGAGACGTTCAGGAAGACGAACGAGTAATTGGCGTGCTCGATCACCGAACCGTGGCCGCTGCGCAGGATGTTGGTGAGGTAGGCGTCGGTGTCCTCGCGGATGCGCGTGACGTTCGGGTTCAGCCCGATGTCCCAGGAGCGGTAGCAAAGACGGCCCATGAATTCGACGAGCCGCTCGCCTTCGGGGCGCTCGTCCTCGCCGTCGCTCTTCACCCGATCCAGCCAGGCGCTGCCGCCGACGGCCTCGAGGTAGGCCCGGATGCCCTCCCAGTCCAGAGCGGGACGGGAGATCAGGAACACCTGCGGGGTCACCTCACGCACGCGTGTCAGCGTACGGGGCGGCGCGGGCCAACTCGCGCCAAACAGTGGGTGACGCGCAGCGTTTCGCAGTACGAATCGGCACGGGGGTTGTCCTACTGTGCCCAGTACCGTTCGCGTCCCCAATCGGTTCTTCACCCTTCCCCAATGGCGGCGAGCGGCCCGGCGTTGGGCTGCCCGGCAGAAAAGAGATCTTCATGCGGCCCAGTCCGCGCCGACTCATCACCGTGTCCACCGCGTGCTGCGCCCTGGTTGCCGGTGCGGCAGCTCCGGCGCTGGCCGGCGGCATGCCGACCACCGGTACGTCGGCGGGGGCATCGTCCGTGAAGGGTCCGCGCAGCGTGGTCCGCGACAGCAATCCGAGCTGGACGTCCTACGCGCCGCGTGTCGCGAGTGCCCCGCCGTCGAAGTCGATCAACGCCCGGGTGTACCTGATGCCGCGCGACGAAGCGGCGCTCGGACGCGCTGTCGCCGCGGTGAGCGACCCCGCGAGCGCGAGCTATGGGCACTACGTGACGCCTGCACAGTTCCGTGCGAAGTACGGCCCGGCGCCGGACGCCGCGACGAAGGTGTCTGCCTGGTTGCGTGGCCAGGGCTTGCGGGTCTCGTCGCTGCAGGCGAACGGCCGCTACCTCGAAGTGTCGGGCACGGTCGCCGCCGCGCAGCGGGCGTTCGGGCAGGACCTCTCGCTCTACCGCCGCGGCGCGGGGACGTACCTGGCGCCATCCGGCGAGTTGACGGTGCCGACCGCGCTCAGCCGCTACGTGCTGACCGTCACCGGTCTGGACGAATCACCCGCTCGGGTCTCGCCGAAGACCGCCGTCGGCATGCTGCCGAGCCAGCTGCAGGTGCGCGCCGCGGAGCGGCAGAAGCGACCCGCGTCCAACTATCCGGCCGGGTACCGCAACGCCAAGCCGTGCAGCCTCGCCTTCGGTCAGGTCAAGGCGATCCTGCAGGCCGACTACAAGACCCCGCTACCGAAGTTTCACGGCCGGACCCTGCCGTATGCCACCTGCGGCTACACGCCGAGCCAGCTGCGCAAGGCCTACGGCGCTCCCGGCAACCTGACCGGCAAGGGTGTCACGGTCGCGATCATCGACGCCTACATGTCGCCGACGCTGCTCACCGATGCCAACCGCTTTGCGAGCAAGAACGGCGGCAAGGCGTTCGCCGCCGGCCAGTTCAGTGCTCTGGTGCCGGCCGGCGGCTACACCGATCAGGGCGTCTGCGACGCGCCCAGCTGGTCGTCCGAGCAGGCCCTCGACGTCGAGGCGGTGCACGGCTTCGCGCCGGACGCCAACGTGCTGTACGTCGCGGGGCGTAGTTGCTCGGCGTTCGACCTGTTCCAGGCCGAGATGGCGACCGTTGACGACAACCGGGCATCGATCGTCTCGATCTCCTACGGCGGATATGAGAGCCAGGAGACCGCGGGCGTCGCGGCGATCGAGACCTACGTCCTGCAGCAGGCTGCGATGCAGGGGATCGGCTTCTACGTGGCGAGCGGCGACGCGGGAGACGAGCTGCAGGCGACCGGCTACAAGCAGGTCGACACCTCCGCCAACAACCCGTATGTCACAGCGGTCGGCGGGACGTCCCTCGGCCTGAGCCGCAAGGGCGGCTACTGGTTCGAAGCGGGCTGGGGCACCCGGGCGTTCTCGCTGTCCGACAACGGGAAGTCGTGGCTCTACCCGATGTTCGTGAACGGCAGCGGCGGCGGCCGTAGCGCGCTGTTCGACCGGCCCGACTACCAGCACGGCGTGGTCGGCGGCGGCGGTCGCGCGGTGCCGGATGTCTCGATGCTGGGCGACCCCAACACCGGCATGAAGGTCGGGTTCACCCAGCAGTTCCCGGACGGCGTCTACTACGACGAGCTACGGGTCGGCGGCACCAGCCTGTCCACCCCGCTTTTCGCCGCGGTGCAGGCGCTGACGAGCCAGGCGCAGCAGAAGCGGCTCGGCTTCGCAAACCCGCGCATCTACTCGATCGAACGCCGGCTGCTCGCCGGGGTGAAGGGCACTCCGAAGGCGTTCCACGATGTCCGGCAGGGCCCCGGGGGGCTGGCGGTCGTCCGCGCGGACTACGGCGACGGCGTCAGCGCCTCGAGCGGGCTGCTCTACACGGTGCGCACCTTCGACGACGACACGTCGCTGAACACCCGTTACGGCTGGGATCCCGTCACCGGCGTCGGTTCGCCGACCACGGCGTACTACTACGCGACCGGTGGGCCGTCCCCCCAGCAGCAGAAGTGACGCCCGCGGCGTGAGCCGCGAGGTCAGCCGAACGGCTCGGCAGCCACGGCCAGGTGGGCTCAAGCCGGCCGCTGCCGTGTGCCGATTGCTGAGACACCCCGTCACACCCTCAACCCCCGGAAGGGTGTGACGGGGCCTCGCGGCTGCCGCCCACCAAGATCAACGCGCCAGCGATCAAGGTGAGACCCGGTTTGGGACGGGGTTCGGCATGATCATTGGCGCGTTGATCATCGGCCCGTCGGGGGTTACTGCCGGGCTTTTGTCGGCGGTGGGCACTAGCCTCGCAACCATGGGAATGCTCCCCGACGGTCCATTCGGCCGCATGCTGGTCGCGATGGTGACCCCGTTCGCCGCTGACGGCGAGCTCGACCTTGCCGGTGCGCAGGCTCTCGCGTCGCATCTCGTCGACCAGGGCTGCGACGGGCTGGTGCTGAGCGGTACCACCGGCGAGGCGCCCACCACCAGCGATGCGGAGAAGGATCGGCTGCTGCGGGCCGTGCTCGAAGCGGTCGGCGGGCGCGCCCGGGTCGTCGCCGGAGTGGGTTCGAACGACACGGCGCATTCGATCGAGCAGGCCGTCGCCGCGGAAAAGGCGGGAGCCGCCGGGGCGCTCGTCGTCACCCCGTACTACAGCCGGCCGCCGCAGGAAGGCGTCTACGCCCACTTCACGGCGATCGCGGATGCCACCGACCTGCCGGTGATGCTCTACGACATCCCGATCCGCACCGGCACCCCGATCACCACCGAGACGCTGCTGCGACTCGGTGACCACCCGAAGATCGTGGCAGTGAAGGACGCCAAGGGCGATCTTGCCGCCAGCAGCAATGTGCTGGCCTCCACCGACCTCGCGTACTACTCCGGGGAGGATGCGCTCAACCTGCCGCTGCTGTCGATCGGCGCGGCCGGCTTCGTGAGCGTCGTCGGTCATGCGTTCGCGCCCCAGCTTGCCCAGCTGCTCGAGGCGTTCGATGAGGGGGACGCGTTACGGGCGATCGAGCTGCACCAGCAGCTGCTGCCGGCTTACGCGGGCTTCTTCCGCACCCAGGGTGTGATCATGACGAAGGCGGCGCTGCGGCTGCTCGGATTACCGGGAGGTCCGGTGCGGCTGCCGCTGGTCGACGCGAGCGCGGAGCAGTCCCAGGCGCTGCGCGCCGACTGCGCAGCCGCCGGACTGGAGCTTTGCGCATGAGCCATCCGCATCCGAACCTGCGCGAGCCGCAGCCGCTGGTGCCCGACGGCTTTCGCATGGTCGCGCTCGGGGGTCTCGGCGAGATCGGGCGCAATATGACGGTCTTCGAGCACGCGGGCCGGCTGCTGATCGTCGACTGCGGGGTGCTTTTCCCGGAATCCGAGCAGCCCGGGATCGACCTGATCCTGCCCGACTTCACCGCCATCCGAGACCGGCTCGACGACATCGAGGCGGTGGTGCTCACCCACGCGCACGAGGATCACATCGGCGCGGTGCCGTTCCTGCTGCGTGAGCGTCCCGACCTGGTGATGGCAGGTAGCCGCTTCACGCTGGCGCTGCTGCGCGCCAAGCTGGCCGAGCACCGGATGCAGCCGGAGATGCGCGAGGTGGTCGAGGGCGACCGGATGAGCTTCGGCCCGTTCGACTGCGAGTTCTTCGCGGTGAACCATTCGATTCCCGACGCGCTCGCGGTCGCCATCCGCACCGCCGCCGGGCTGGTGCTGCACACCGGCGACTTCAAGATGGATCAGCTGCCCCTCGACGGCCGCATCACCGACCTCGGGGGCTTCGCGCGGCTCGGCGGCGAAGGTGTCGACCTGCTGCTGTCGGATTCGACGAACGCCGAAGTGCCCGGTTTCGTCACCAGCGAGCGAGAGATCGGCCCGGTTCTCGACGACGTGTTCCGTACCGCGTCCCGGCGCGTGATCGTGGCGTGCTTCGCCAGTCACGTGCACCGGGTGCAGCAGGTGCTCGACGCCGCCGCCGAGCACGGGCGCTCCGTCGCCTTCGTCGGCCGGTCGATGGTGCGCAACATGGGGGTGGCGCGCGACCTCGGCCTGCTGCGGGTGCCGCCCGGGCTGATCGTCGACGCCCGCGAGATCGACGCGCTGCCCGATCACAACGTGTGCATGATCTCCACCGGCTCGCAGGGTGAGCCGCTGTCGGCGCTGTCGCGAATGGCCAACCGTGACCATCCGGTGCGCATCGACGAGGGCGACACGGTGGTGCTCGCGTCGAGCCTGATCCCCGGCAACGAAGATGCCGTCTACCGGGTCGTGAACGCGCTGACCCGCTGGGGGGCCCGCGTGCTGCACAAGGACAACGCCAAGGTGCACGTCAGCGGCCACGCCCCGGCCGGGGAGCTGCTCTACGTGCTGAACATGACCCGCCCGAGCAACATGATCCCGATCCACGGCGAGTGGCGTCACCTGCGTGCGCATGCCGACCTGGCCGTCGCGACCGGCGTGCCGTCCGACCGGGTGCTCTGCGTCGACGACGGCATGGTCGTCGACCTCGTCGACGGCAAGGTCGCGGTCGCCGGCAAGGTGCCGTGCGGCTACGTCTACGTCGACGGGCTGAACGTCGGCGACGTGTCCGAGGAGCAGCTCAAAGACCGCCGCATCCTCGGCGAGGAAGGGTTCATCACCATCACCGTCGTCGTCGACTCGACCACCGGCAAGGTGGTGGCGGGGCCGGAGCTGTTCGCCCGCGGGTTCACCGCGTTCGGCGAAGACGCCTTCGACGCCGTCCGGGGACGGGCCGCCGAGGCACTCGACGCGGCCCTGGCGGAGGGTGTGGCGGATCCGGCCGGCCTGCGCCGGGCGTTGCGCCGCGTCGTCGGGCGCTGGGTGTCGGACACCTACCGGCGGCGCCCGATGCTGGTGCCGGTGATCATCGAGGTCTGATTCTCGGACGTCTGATTCGCGAGGTCCGAGCCTCGGGGTCTAGGTCACGGGTCGCGCCGGCAGCCGCTCGCCGCACGCGTCGTGCGGCTCAGCGGACGCGTGAGGTGCTGGGTTTCCCGTGGCCCTGCCGCAGCCGCGGCCAGTGGATGGCCGCCCGCTTGCCGGCCAGCGGGCTCTCCGGCAGCGGCGTTCCCGCCGGCAGGCGGTAGCGCGCCCAGAGGTGACAGGCGTAGGCGGCGGGCAACGCGAAGATCGGCCGGGTGATCGGCGTGCGCTTCGCGGCCGGGAGGCGGCGCCGGTCGGCGAGCACGTATCCCAGCGTGATGACGCCGCCGAAGAACAGCGCCATCAGATGGCCGACGGCGGACACATCCAGCCCGTCGAGCCCGACGAGCATGCCGGGAATCAGGATGGCGCCGGCGAGAAAGGCCGCTACCCGTAACCACTTGCGCCCGACCATGAGGCAGCCGACGACCGCGGCCAGCATGACGTAGCTCGGTCCGACGTCGAGGATGTGGACGTCGGAGGCCGGCGCCGTGTGCTGGAAGATCTCGATCAGCAGCAGCCCCTCTGACAGCAGGCTTGCGATGACGTGGGCTCCGAACGCGATGCCCAGCGTGCGTTTCGTGCCGATCCGGCGTTCGAGTCCGCCGATGATGATGAGCGTCAGCGGCACCCACAGCCAGACGTTGCCCGGATCGATGAAGGCGCTGGTGACCAGGACGAAGACGGGGCGCGTCGCCAGATGCGCGATGTTGGTGCTGGCCGCCTGCGAGATCGCGTCGTCCGTGCCGTTCGGCAGCGACAGCATCACCAGGCTGCAGATCGCCAGCGCCAGTGCATAGGCGCCTGACAGCGGAGCCCGGCGGATGCTGCGCCAGGTCCTGCTTGCCGTTGCCGAAAGGACGGCAGCCACGGCAGACCGTTTGGAAGCATCCGCCGGCCGCGCCCGCCGCGCAGCCGCTTCCCGGGCGCCACGCATGCCGGTGGTGGTCATGCTGGTGGGCGGGGACGTCACAGCTCGTGCCCCTCTCGGCTTGTCGTGCGCGGCTCGGCGGGGAGGTCGGTCGCCGTCCCGGCCATCCCATCGGCTGCCGGGACAGCCGGGCGACGTACTTTCGACCCTGTCAAAGGGAACTGTTTCCCGGGTTTTCGGTTACTGGGAGGACCCTGGGAATAGCTGTGGATCAAGCGGGTTCATCCACAACCGCCCAGTGGCCGTTTGTTCCTCGCCGGCTTCGGTTGCGCGCCGTGCGCTCTTCACCCAGCGTTCTGTACGACCGTTCACCCCCGAACCGTCGTGGGCGTCGACGGGGCAGCCAGCCGGGCAAACTGCGGCGCGTCCCCGCCGGAATCGCGGGAACGCGTTCTCCTCCGTGACAAGGTGTGGTGCGTGCCGACTACAACTCAGGGCGGCCGGGCGCCCGCGCGGTCCGGCACCCGTAAAGCCCCCGCTCGCGGCGGCAGGCCTCCGGCGCGCAAAGCCGCCGGCTCGCGCGGCCGGGTCGCGCGCCGCCCGCCGCTGCTCGTGCTCATCCTTCGCGCGTTCTGGCGCGCGGTTCGCGGTGTCTACATCGGCATTGCACGGGGCCTCGGAGCTTCGGCCCGTGCGGTGGGAAGCGGCGCGCGTGAGCTGAAGCTCGAGCCGGCGCAGCGCCGCGACGGGCTCGGCCTCGCGACCTTCGCGAGCGCGCTCATCGTGGCGGCCGCAGTGTGGTGGTCGGCCGGCGGTCCGGCGGGACGCGTCGTCGCGCGCATCCTGCGGACGATCTTCGGCTCGGGTGCTGCTTGGCTGCCGCCGCTCTTGGTGCTGCTGGCGTGGAAGTTGGTGCGCCGCCCGCCCGACCCGTCGGCGCGCGGGCGCCTCATCGTCGGCTGGCTCGCCATCGGTTTCGGGGTCCTCGGGCTGGTGCACATTGCTCACGGCGTGCCGGACTCCAGCGACGGTGCCTCGGCGATGCGTAGGGCCGGCGGGGCGGTCGGGTATCTGTCGTCGTCGCCGCTGTCCACCGGTCTCACGACCTACGTCGCTGCGCCGCTGCTGGCGCTGCTCGCGTTGTTCGGCATCTGCGTGCTCACCCGAACGCCGATCGCGCAGATCCCCGCGACCTTGGCGCACCTCACCGATCGGCTGCTGCGCCGCCACGGCGAGACGGACGACGGCGACGATCCGGAGCGCGAGGCACCCGAGATGGGCGCGCCGGAGCCGACCAAGCCGAAGCCCAAGCCGAAGCGCAGCGCACCCCGCACCCGGGTCGGGGTGTTTTCCGCCGACGATTCCGCCGGCGCCCCCTACGACATCGAGAAGGACCTGTCGCCCGGCCTCGCCGCCGAGTTGCGCGACGCGCCCGCCGTCGTCGTACCGCCCAGCCGTCGCAAGGGCGCGGGCGACGACGCCGGCGGCCCCTCGGCCAAGGATCCGACTCCCGTGCCGAAGAAGGCGGAGCAGCTGCCCCTCCCGGCATCCGGTGACTACAAGCTGCCCACCACCGCGTTGCTGCGGGACGGCACGCCGCCCAAGGCGCGCACCAAGGCGAACGACATCGTCATCGACGCGTTGACCGACGTGTTCAGCAGCTTCGATGTCGACGCGAGCGTCACCGGCTTCTCTCGCGGTCCGACGGTCACCCGGTACGAGGTCGAGCTCGGGCCGGCGGTCAAGGTCGAGCGCATCAAGGCCCTGCAGCGCAACATCGGTTATGCGGTGAAGAGCCCCGACGTGCGGATCATCGACGTCATCCCGGGAAAGAGCGCGGTCGGCGTCGAGATCCCTAACGTCGACCGGGAAAACGTCAGCCTCGGCGACATCCTGCGCAGTCCGGTGGCCAGCCTCGATCCGCACCCGCTGCTGGTCGGCCTCGGCAAGGACATCGAAGGCAACTTCGTCGCCGCGAACCTGCAGAAGATGCCGCACATCCTGGTGGCCGGTGCCACCGGATCCGGCAAGTCGACCTGCATCAACACGCTGATCACCTCGGTGCTGCTGCGCGCCACCCCGGAGCAGGTCCGCCTGGTGCTCATCGACCCGAAGCGCGTCGAGCTCACCGGCTATCAGGGCGTGCCGCATCTGGTCACCCCGATCATCACGAGCCCGAAGAAGGCCGCCGAGGCGCTGCAGTGGGTCGTGCGGGAAATGGATTTCCGCTACGAGGACCTTTCGGCCAGCGGCGTGCGACACATCGACGACTTCAACCGCAAGGTGCTCGCGGGCGAGATCACCGCACCGCCGGGCAGCGAGCGCGAGTACGTGCCCTACCCGTACCTGCTGGTGATCGTCGACGAGCTCGCCGACCTGATGATGGTCGCCCCGCGCGACGTCGAGGACTCGATCGTGCGGATCACCCAGCTCGCCCGCGCGGCCGGCATCCACCTGGTCCTCGCCACGCAGCGCCCCAGCGTCGACGTCGTCACGGGGTTGATCAAGGCGAACGTGCCGAGCCGGCTCGCCTTCGCCACCGCCAGCCTCGCCGACAGCCGGGTCATCCTCGATCAGCCGGGCGCCGAAAAGCTGGTCGGCCTCGGCGACGGGCTCTTCCTGCCCATGGGCGCGAACAAGCCGGCGCGCATCCAGGGGGCGTACGTCTCCGAGGACGAGATCAACAACATCGTCGCGCACTGCAAGGAGCAGGCGCAGCCGATCTACCGGGAGGACGTGCAGGCGCCGCCGCCCGACGCGAAGAAGGAGATCGACGAAGACGTCGGCGACGATCTGCAGCTGCTGCTGCAGGCGGTGGAGCTCGTCGTCAGCACCCAGTTCGGGTCGACCTCGATGTTGCAACGCAAGTTGCGCGTCGGTTTCGCCAAGGCAGGCCGCCTCATGGACCTCATGGAATCGCGCGGCGTCGTCGGGCCCAGCGAGGGCTCGAAGGCCCGCGAGGTGCTGGTGACCCCGGACGAGCTGGAGAGCGTGCTCGTCACCCTGGGCGGCGGGTAACGCAGCTCCGCGGGCCTCGGGGCCGGTCGGAGGCGACGGCTCATCGGTCGATCGTGCCCGCGCTCGGCGAGCGACGATCTTCGTCCGGCTGGGTAGACGCTGGGAACTGCAGGACCGTCGGCGCGCCGCGCCGGTGGGGGTGGCCGCGCGGCCGTACTCTCGCCCTCGTACTGGCTCAAACCGGGGTGTATTCGGGGTGGGGGAGAACATGTCGATCACCGAGCAAGCGGGCTCGATGACTGACGCCTCGGGTTCGGTCGGCGCGCAGCTGGCGCAGGGACGGATGGCTCGCGGGCTCTCCGTCGAGGATGTCTACCGGCGGACCAATATCCGGCCGGGCGTCGTCAGGGCGCTGGAAAGCGATGATCTCGAACCCAGTGGCGGAGCGGTCTACGCCCGTGGGCACGTGCGCAGCATCGCGCAGGCGCTGGGGCTCGATACCGGGCCGCTGATGGCGGCGTTCGACGCCGCGCACGGCACCGACTCGCCGCCGCCTCCGCTGCTGAATCCGGACACCGACGCCCCCGACGTGAGCCTGCGGCCGAGCTCCGCCCCGACGAGTGGGCCCCGCTGGCCGCTGATCATGGCCGGTCTGCTGGTGGTCGTCATCGCGGTCGCGCTGGTGCAGCTGCTGCTGCCGGGTTCGGACGGCGAGAAGCACGTGTCGGCCGCCAAGCCGTCCGCATCGAGCCAGCCGACACATCCGGCGACGAAGCCCTCCAAGGCGCCACTGACCACCGCGCTGCTCGACATCCCGGTGCCGCCGGAAGGCGTGACGCTGCGCCTTGTGCTGCCGTTCAAGCCCAGCTGGGTCGACGTGAAGGACGAGCGGGGCAACGTGTTGCTGCAGCGCACGGTCACCCCGTCCTACCAGCCCATCGATCTGCACGCGACCGGCCCGCTCCAGGTCACGATCGGCGACGCCAGCGCCGCCGCGCTGTCCTGCAACGGCCATCACATGGTCACGCTCGGGGCCCAGGGGCAGGTGGTCTCCTTCACGTTCGCGCGCGGCACGGAGCAGTGCCCCGGGTAGCAGACCGCGGCCGCCGCCCGGTTACCCGCTCGCGGCGTTTAACCTGGAAGGATGCCCTCACGCCGCGCTGCCCTCGTCACGCTGGGGTGCGCGCGTAACGAGGTCGACTCCGAAGAGCTCGCCGGACGGCTCGAAGCGGGCGGTTGGTCGGTCGTCGACGACCCGGCCGGCGCCGACGCGGTGCTGGTCAATACCTGCGGTTTCATCGCGGCCGCCAAGAAGGACTCGGTCGACGCGCTGCTCGAGGCCTCCGACGCGAGCGGTGGCAAGCCCGTCGTCGCCGTCGGGTGCATGGCCGAGCGTTACGGCCGCGAGCTGGCCGACGCGCTGCCGGAGGCGTCTGCCGTCCTGGGCTTCGACGCCTACCCGTCGATCGCGACGCACCTCGACGCCGTGCTCTCAGGTGAACGGCCGCTGTCGCACACCCCGCAGGATCGGCGCACGCTCCTGCCGATCAGTCCGGTGGCCCGTGCGGGCGCCGACGTCTCGCTGCCCGGTCACGGCAGCCGCCGACGGCTGTCCGCCGGCCCGGTCGCCTCGGTCAAGCTGGCATCCGGATGCGACCGCCGCTGCGCCTTCTGCGCCATCCCGAGCTTCCGCGGCGCGTTCGTGTCCCGCCGCCCCGAAGACATCCTCGCCGAAGCTGAAGCGCTCGCCGCCGACGGGGTCCGGGAGATCGTGCTGGTCAGCGAGAATTCGACGGCGTACGGCAAGGACCTCGGCGATGTGCGGCTGCTGGAGAAGCTGCTGCCCGCCCTCGCCGGCGTCTCGCACCTCGCCCGGGTGCGGGTGGCCTATCTGCAGCCCGCCGAGCTGCGGCCCGGGTTGCTCGAGGTGCTGCTGACGACCCCCGGGGTGGCGCCGTATCTGGATCTGTCCTTCCAGCACGCGAGCGCTGACGTCCTGCGGCGGATGCGCCGCTTCGGCGACCGCGAGCGCTTTCTCGACCTGCTGACCGAAGGCCGGCGGATGGCGCCCGAGCTCGGCGCGCGCAGCAACTTCATCGTCGGATTTCCGGGCGAGACGCGCCGCGACGTCACCGAGCTCGTCCGTTTCCTGGAGGCGGCGCGGCTGGATGCCGTGGGCGTGTTCGGCTACTCCGACGAGGACGGCACCGAAGCAGCCGGTCTCACGCCCAAGGTCGCTGCCGCGACGATCCGGCGCCGCGAGCGGTCGCTCGGTGATCTCGCCGAGCAGCTCACCGCCGCGCGGGCCGAGGAGCGCATCGGCTCGGTGGTCGACGTGCTCGTCGAGGAGATCGTCGACGGTGTCGCCGAGGGACGCGCCGCCCACCAGGCGCCCGAGGTCGACGGCTCCTGCTCGGTGCGGCTGCCGGACGCGCGTGAAACGGTGGCGGTGGGGGATGTCGTGCGTGCGGAGGTCGTCGGGGCCGCGGGTGTGGACCTGCTGACGGAGCTGCTTGACGTCCCGGTGACGTCAAGCGCGAGCGGGTGACGGGCGGCGATGTGACGGTGGATTCCCGGGCCGTCGATCGTTCCGGCGATCCGACGCCGCGGCGCGGCGAGGCGGCTGCGCGAGCTGCTGAGGCGGCTGCGCGACGCCGTGCCGAAGCAGCTGCGAGGCTGCAGCAGCGCATCCAGGCGGTGCCGGCCCGCCCGGACCCTGCCGGCGATGCGGCTTCCGGGGTCGGCGTCTGGAACATCGCAAACGTGCTGACCATGCTGCGGCTGGTCCTGGTGCCGGTCTTCGCCGTGTTCCTGTTCACCGACGGCGGTCACTCCTCCGGCTGGCGGGTGGCGGCCTGGGGCGCCTACGCCGTGGCGGCGTTCACCGACCGGTTCGACGGCCAGCTGGCCCGCAGCCGCGGGCTGGTCACCGAGTTCGGCAAGTTGGCCGACCCCATCGCCGACAAGGCCCTGGTCGGCACCGCACTCATCGGGCTGTCGCTGCTCGATGACCTCGCGTGGTGGGTTACCGCTGTCGTGCTGGCCCGCGAGATCGGCGTGACGCTGCTGCGCTTCTGGGTGCTGCGCCACGGGGTCATCCCGGCGAGCCGCGGCGGCAAGCTCAAGACGTTGCTGCTCAACATCGGCATCGGGCTGTACGTGCTGCCGCTGTCCGGCGCGCTGCACATCGTCGCCGCGGTGATCCTCGGGGTGGCGGTGCTGGTCGCTGTCGTCACCGCCGTCGATTACGTGGGCACCGCGCTCCGGATGCGAAGGAACGCCAGTGCGGGCTGAGCTGATCGCCGTCGGCGACGAGCTGCTCTACGGGGACATCGTCAACGGCAACGCCGCCTACCTCGGCCGCCAGCTCGCCGACGTCGGGGTGACCGTCGCGCATAGCGGCGTGGTCGGCGACGACGTCGAGGTGATTGCCGACGCGGTCCGCGCCGCGCTGGGCCGTGCCGACGCGGTGCTGCTGACCGGCGGCCTCGGGCCCACGCAGGACGATCTCACCCGGGAGGCGCTGGCGCTCGCCGCCGGCGTCGAGCTGGCGCGCGATGACTTTCTCGAGTCGCAGCTGCGCCGGCGCTTTCGCGACCTGCGGCGCAACGTGCCCGACATGAACTATCGCCAGGCCGATCTGCCTGTCGGCGCGCAGCCGCTACCGAACGAGCGCGGCACCGCGCCGGGGATACGGCTGGAGCTGCTCGGCGGGGTGGCGTATGCGCTGCCGGGCGTGCCGCACGAGATGCATGCCATGTTCACCGGCTCGGTGCTGCCCGACCTGCTGCGCCGGGCGGGGGAGCCGGCCGTCGTCGTGCACCGGGTGCTGCACACGTCGGGGATGTGGGAGTCGGCGGTCGCCGAAGCGATGGCGCCGGAGGTGACCCGGCTCGCGGAGTCGGGTGAGCGCAACCCGACCATCGCGTTTCTCGCCTCCGGCGGCCAGACCCGGGTGCGGATATCGGCGCGCGCCGCGAACCGCGCGGACGCGTACGCGCTCATCGAGCCGATCGAACGCTTCGGGCGGGAAGCGTTGGCGGACGGCCTGTACGGCTTCGACGACGACACCCTCGAGGGGGTCGTTCACCGGCTGCTGCTCGAGCGCGGTGAAACGGTCGCCGTCGCCGAGTCGCTCACCGGCGGGCTGCTTGCGGGGAGGTTGACCGAGACGCCCGGCGCGAGTGACACGTTCCGCGGCGGGATCGTCGCTTACGCGCCGGATCTCAAGGACGGGCTGCTCGGCACGAACGCGGTCGAGCGAGGTGCTGTGACCGCAGAGACGGCGCAGCTGATGGCGGCCGGCGTCCGGGAGCGGCTCGGCGCCACCTGGGGGCTTGCGACGACGGGCGTCGCCGGGCCCACCGAGTCGGAAGGCCAGCCGGTCGGTACGCTCTTCGTCGGGCTGGCCGGGCCGGACGGCGCGCAGGCCCGCCATGTCCAGCTGCCGGGCGACCGCCCGCTGGTGCGCGTGCTCAGCGTCGTGCAGGCACTCGACACGTTGCGCCGGGCTCTTATTCCCGCAGGCCGGTAGATCGGTGGAAATTCAGCCGATGGCGTGATCGGCACCGCGGGGATGCCATGCGGCGCGCCTCTGGTTATACGGTGAGGCTCCATAGGAGCCTGTGATCCCGGTTCTTACCCGTGCTTCTCCCGCGGCGGCTCTCGCCGCGGCACTTCCAGGAGGTGCGCATGGCTGTGCTTCGTCGCCTGATCGGTGATGCACTTCGCCGCGAGCGCCTCGCTCAGCAGCGGACGTTGCGCGAGGTGTCCGGCGCAGCACGCGTCTCCTTGGGCTATCTGTCTGAGGTCGAGCGTGGGCAGAAGGAGGCCAGCTCCGAGCTGCTGGCCGCCATCTGCGAGGCGCTCGACGTGCCGCTGTCGCGCGTGCTGCGTGATGTGAGCGGGGAGCTTGCACTCGCTGAGCTGGCCGCGGTCGGTGCCTTGCCCAGCGGTGCGGCCGGCGCGCCCGTGGCTACTCTGTCCGGCCCCCGCGCGGAGATGGTGGCCAAGCGCGCAGCGTGATTTCAGGCGTTTCCAGCTCGCCCGGCGGCCACTCGGCCGGCCGGGCGAGCTGCGTTTTGCGCCGGATCGGGCCGCAGCGCCTCGTCACCGTGCCGCGAGGACTTGCCGGGCCATGCCGATCGGCTGCGTGGCCACCCCACTCCTCGCGTGGCAGCATCAGGGACATGCCGAACTTCTTCAGGCGAATGTTCCGCTATTCGAACGCGTACGCGAACAAGAAGTTCGATGAGAAGGCCGACCCGGCCATCCAGATCCAGCAGGCGATCGACGACGCGCAGCGCCAGCACCAGGCGCTCACCCAGCAGGCCGCGGCCGTGCTCGGCAACCGGCGGCAGCTGGAGATGCGCCTCGCCCGCCAGCTCAGCGAGGTCGAGCAGCTGCAGAATTCCGCCCGCCAGTCGCTGATCCTCGCCGACCAGGCCCGCGCGGCCGGCGATCCGGCGAAGGCGACGCAGTACGAGCAGGCGGCGCAGTCGTTCGCCGGTCAGCTGGTTGCCGCGGAGTCCTCCATCGAGGACCTGAAGGCGCTGCACGACCAGGCGCTGGCGGCCGCGGAGCAGGCGAAACAGGCGGTCGCCGATAACGAGTTCCGGCTGCGCCAGTCGATGGCCGAGCGGGCCAAGCTGATGACCCAGCTGGAAAGCGCCAAGATGCAGGAGCAGATGAACAAGGCGCTGACGTCGATGTCGGAGCTGGCACCGCAGGGCGACACACCGTCACTCGCCGAGGTCCGCGAGAAGATCGAATCCCGCTACGCGACGGCGCTCGGTCACCACGAGCTCGCGTCGGGCGGCGTCGAGGCGCGCATGCTCGAGGTGCGCAAGGCCACCATCGATTCCGCTGCGAGCAACCGGCTCGACGCCATCCGCGCGTCGCTCGCCGCGGAAGGCGGCGGCACGCCGGGCGCATCGCCGTCGCTGGAGAAGGGTGGCTCGCAGGCCATCGCAGGCGGCGGGAGCGGTCAGCCGGGCGCGGCATCTGCGACCGATGCGGAGCCGACCCCACCGTCACCCAGTTGAGCCGGCGCCGGCGGCGCTAGCCCGGCTGGCAGTGCGGGCACCAGTACGTTTCGCGAGCGTAGGGCGCCTCGCCCTGATCGGCCTTGCGGATCGGCGTCCGGCAGCGTCGACACGGCCGCTCCGCCCGGGCGTACACGTAATTGCTTTTCCCCGGGCGTAGCGATCCGGTGGCCGCCTGCCCCGCCCGGTCGCGGTTGGCCCGGAGCACCCGGTGTGAGAAGTCGATGAGCCGCGGCAGGTCGGTGATCGTCTGCACCCGCCGGAACGGGTTGATGCCGCGCAGGAAGAGCACCTCGCACCGCCACATGTTGCCGAGGCCGGCGAGGTTGCGCTGATCCAGCAGGGCCGTGCCGATCTCCCGATCCGGTTGGGCGGCGATGCGCTGCTGCACCTCGCTCGCGGATGCCCCGCCCCAGTCGTCGGCAAGCAGGTCGGGACCGAGATGGCCGACGACGGACCGCTCCTCGCTGGTCGGCAACAACTCGACGATGGCCAGCCGGAACCCGACGCAGACGCGCTCCGGGTTCTGCAAGATCACTCGCACCTGGTGGGACGGCCCGCGCCAGCGCTGCCCCGGCCGGTAGATGTGCCAGGCGCCTTCCATCTTGAAGTGGGTGTGCAGCGTCAGCCCACCCTCGATACGGGTCAGCAGGTGCTTGCCGCGGCTGGCGACATCGATCACCGTGCGTCCGGCGAGATCCGTGGTGGCGAGTTGCGGCACGCGAAAGTCGGTACGCAGCAGCCGCCGCCCGGCGAGCGCCAGATGGAGGCGCTGTCCGGCAAGCCACACGGTGTCGCCCTCGGGCATCGGTCAATCGTGCCCGAGTCGGCGCTGCTCGCGCCGGGTTGTTGGGGAGCCGTTCAGCCGCGCAGCCGCAGCCCCCGCGGCGTCGGGCGAAAGCCCGCCCCCGCTAACGCCGTCGCGACAGCGTCCGCTCCGAAGACGTACTCGCCGTCGGCGCGCTCGACCGACAGGCGTCCGAGTGCCCCGGTGCGAGCCGCCGTGGCGAGCCCGCCGCTCGCAGCCGCAAGCGCGTCGGGATCGTCGCTCCAGGTCAGCAGCGATTTGCCGCCCCGCTCGACGTACATGACCAGCTCGCCGTCGACGAGCACGACCAGCGCACCAGCCTTGCGTCCGGGGCGATGGCCGCCGTCCTCCTCCCGGGCGGGCCACGGCAGCGCGGCGCCGAACGGATTCGCCGGGTCGGTCGCCGCCAGCACGAGAGCGTTGGACGGGCGCGCCGGGCTGCCCTGCGCCTCCCAGCTGGGCGGCACCGGCGAGGTCCACGCGGGCTCCTGCGCCGCCCGCTCGGCGTCGGCGGCGAGCGCGCGCATCCGGTCGACCGCGCCCGCAACGGCGAACTGCGCCGCTCCGAGGCCCTCCACGAAGTAGCCGCGCCGGCAACGTCCCGCGTCCTCGAACGCCGAAAGCACCGGGTAGACCGCGGAGAAGCCTCCCGGGATCTGCTCCGCCGCCACCGCTCCGCGGGTGAGCACGCCGTGGCGGTCCAGCAACGCTTCCGCGACGGCGTGCAGCCGCCGGGTGGGTAGCGGCTCGCGCTCGGGCAGGCGCCACCACCGGCCGCCGGCTGCCGGGGGCCCGGCGCGGGTCGGCAACGCCGGACGTCCGTAACGGGCGTAGCGCGAGTGGCGCCGTGGCGCGGAACGGGACCGGCCCGCTCCGCCGCCGGCCTTACCGGCGATCCGCACGCGCAACGGCGCCAGGGTGTCATTGGTGACGTAGCCGGCCCACACCAGATCCCAGAGTGCTTCGACGAGGGCCGCATCGTCGGGGCTGCCCGCCGCGTCGGCCAGCGCCCGGAAGAAGACCGCCTGCCCGTCGGTAAGTGCGCTGAGCACCGCTTCGTGCAGCTCGCCGAGGGTCAGGGCATCGAGCGGCGGCGGGATGAGCAGCGCCGCCGCATCTGCCGGCACCAAGCGCACCCAGCCGTCGTTGCCGGGCAACGATCCCGCTCCGGCCCAGACGACCTCGCCGCTCGCGCACAGCTCGTCCAGCTGCGCCGCCGCGTAATCGCGCACGCGCGCCGGCAGGATCAGCGTCTCCAGCGCACTCGCCGGGACCGCCGCTCCGGCCAGCTGCTCGACCGCCCTGGCGAGCGCATCGACCCCGCGCCGGGCCTGTGTCCCGGTGCCCGACCAGTCCGGAAGGAAGCGCGACAGCGCGGCCACCGGCACCGGCTCCACCTCGCGGCGCAGCTTCGCCAGGCTGCGTCGCCGCAGCATGCGCAGCACTTCCGCGTCGCACCATTCGAGGCCGGCGCCCCCGGGGCGGAATTCGCCGGACACGACGCGGCGCGTGGCCGAAAGCCGCTCGAGCGCGCCGTTCACGACGGCCACTCCGAGGCCGTAACGGGCCGCGATGTCGGCAGCGACGAACGGTCCGTGAGTGCGCGCGAAGCGGCTGACGAGATCACCGAGCGGGTCGTCGACCGGCTCGAGGAAGACGTCGGGAACGCCGACCGGCATCGGCACCCCGAGCGCGTCGCGGAGCCGTCCCGCGTCTTCGACCGTCACCCACCGTTGCTCGCCGGCGATGCGTACCGAGATCGCCCGGCGCGCCGACTCGAGCGTCGTCAGCGCCTCCGTCACCGCTGCGCTCTCGAGTGACGAGCGGGCGGCGGCCTCCTGCGTGGTCACATCGCCGAGCACGCGGAGCAGATCGGCGATCCCCTCCATGTCGCGGGCCTGGCGGGTGAGAGCGAGCCGCTGCAGCTCGCTCTCGACCTCGGCGAGCGCGTCAGGGTCGAGCAGCTCGCGCAACTCGGCGGAACCGAGCAGCTCGGCCAGCAGCCGGCTGTCGAGCGACAACGCTTGCGCGCGCCGCTCGGCGAGGGGGGTGTCGCCCTCGTACATGAAGGCGCCGACGTAGCCGAACAGCAGTGAGCGCGCGAAAGGCGACGGGCTGTCGGTCTCCACCTCGACCAGCCGTACCGCCCGCCCGGACAGGTCGCGCATGAGCCCGACCAGGCCCGGTACGTCGAAGACGTCCTGCAGGCACTCGCGGACGGCTTCCAGCACGATGGGGAAGTCCGGATGGCTGCTGGCCACCGACAGCAGCTGCGCCGACCGCTGGCGCTGCTGCCAGAGCGGGGTGCGCCGGGTCGGGTCCCGGCGCGGAAGCAGCAGGGCCCGGGCGGCACACTCGCGAAACCGGCTGGCGAATAGCGCACTGCCGCCGACCTCCGCCTGCACGATCTGCTCGACGGCTTCTGCCGCCAGGACCACGAGCTCGGCGGTAGGCGGCTGGTCGGCGTCCGGAAGGCGCAGCACCAGACCGTCGTCCGAGTGCAGCACCTGGGCGTCGAGCCCGGTGCTCTCACGGACCCGGGCGGCCACCGCCAGCGCCCACGGGGCGTGCACCTGCGCCCCGAAAGGCGAGTGCACCGCAAGCCGCCAATCGCCGAGCTCGTCGCGAAAACGCTCGACGACGATGGTGCGGTCGTCCGGCAGCGCGCCGGTGGACTGGCGCTGCTCCTCGAGGTAGGCGAGCAAATTGTTCTGCGCCCAATCGTCCATGCCGGCAGCGGCGAGGCGGCTGCGGGCCGCGTCCGCGTCGAGCGCGCCGAGCTCGCGAACGAACGCCCCCAGCGCGCGGCCGAGCTCGATGGGCCGGCCGGGCGCGTCGCCGTGCCAGAACGGCAGCTTGCCCGGCTGGCCCGGGGCGGGGGACACCTGCACCCGGTCGGCACCGATGTCTTCGATCCGCCAGGACGACGAGCCCAGCAGGATGACGTCACCGACCCGCGACTCGTAGACCATCTCCTCGTCGAGCTCACCGACCCGCCGACCGGGACCGCCGCCTTCGGCGCCGGCAGCCAGGTAGACGCCGAACAGCCCGCGGTCAGGGATCGTGCCGCCGCTGGTGACCGCCAGCCGCTGGGCGCCGGGCCGGGCGGTGAGGGTGCCGTCGACCCGATCCCAGACCAGCCGGGGACGCAGCTCGGCGAACGCGTCCGACGGATAACGCCCGGACAGCATGTCGAGCACACCCTCGTAGGCGCTCGAAGGCAGGTTCGCGAAAGGCGCGGCCCGGCGGACCAGCTCGAGCAACTCGTCCGCGTTCCACGGCTCGACGGACACCATCGCGACGACGTGCTGCGCCAGCACGTCCAGCGGGTTGCGCGTGATGGTCAGCGACTCGATCGCGCCGGCCTCCATCCGCTCCGCTACCACGGCGCACGGAATGAGGTCGCCGCGATGCTTCGGAAGCACGACTCCGTAGCTCGCCGCCCCGACCTGGTGGCCCGCTCGGCCCACCCGCTGCAGCCCGCTGGCCACGCTCGGCGGCGACTCGACCTGGACCACGAGATCGACCGCGCCCATGTCGATGCCGAGCTCGAGGCTGCTGGTGGCGACCACGCACGGCAGCCGGCCCGACTTCAGCGCCTCCTCCACTGCGGTGCGCTGCTCGCGGCTCATGCTGCCGTGGTGCGGGCGGGCGACTTCGACGAGGGTGCCCGCCGGGAAGTCACCGGTGCCGGGACCGCCCGGCGGCTGGCCGACGCCCGCCTGGCCGGCGAGCTCCGCGGGGTAGCGGGATGGGGGCAGCGCTGTCGTGTCCTCCCCGGCGGTGCCGTCGCGCGCGGCTTCCGCGGCCACCTCGGCGTCGGCGGCCGCGAGCTCGTTGAGCCGGGTGCAGAGCCGCTCGGCGAGGCGCCGCGAGTTCGCGAACACGATGGTGCTTCGCGCGCTGCGTACCAGCTCGAGTACTCGCCGCTCGATACTGGGCCAGATCGAGCTGCGCGCCTCGGCGGCGGCAGCGGAAGCGCCGTCAGCCGCCGCCGCCGGACCCTCGGGAGCCGGTGCGGTCACCTCACCGATCGCGGCCATGTCTTCGACCGTGACCTCGACTCGGAGCTCCACCGACTTGCTGCCGGTCGGCGCGACCACGTCGACCGGATGCCGGCCGCCGAGAAAGCGGGCCACTTCCGCGGCCGGCCGCACCGTCGCGGACAGCCCGATGCGCTGCGCCGGGCGCTCGAGCAGCGCGTCAAGCCGCTCCAGGGAGACCGCCAGGTGGGCGCCGCGCTTGGTGCCGGCCACGGCATGGACCTCGTCGATGATCACCGTCTCGACGCCGCGCAGCGCTTCCCTGGCCTGGCTGGTGAGCAGCAGGAACAGCGACTCCGGCGTGGTGATCAGGATGTCCGGCGGGCTGGTGGCCAGCCGCCGTCGCTCGTCAGCGGGGGTATCGCCGGAGCGCACGCCGACCCGAAGGGAGGGCTCGGGCAGGCCCAAGCGGGTGGCCGCGTGGCGGATGCCGTTCAACGGCGACCGCAGGTTGCGCTCGATGTCGACGCCCAGCGCCTTGAGCGGGCTGACGTAGAGCACGCGGCACCGCCGCAGCTTGTCCTGCGGGGCCGGTGCGCTGGCCAGCCGGTCGAGCGCCCACAGGAAGGCGGCGAGTGTCTTTCCGGACCCGGTGGGCGCGACAACGAGCGCGTGACGTCCACCGGCGATGGCCGCCCACGCACCCTGCTGCGCCGGGGTCGGCGCCGGGAAGGCGGCCGTGAACCAGGCACGCGTCGCGGGGGACAGCCCCTCGAGTGCAGCGGAAGTCACTGCTCGAGTTTGCCGCGGGGGTGTGACAAAAAGCGCGGCGAACGGTACCTGTGGACAGGTGCGACTCACCGACTTCTGGATCCGTATGCGCGAGCAGTTCGGCGCGACGTATGCAGACTCGTTGGCGCGCGATCACGTCATCGCTGCGCTCGGAGGACGCACGGTCGAGCAGGCGCTTACGGACGGTGACGACGTCCGCGGTGTGTGGCGCGCGGTGTGCGACGAGTTCGAGGTGCCTGCGCGCAGCCGGTGAGGTGCGGTCTCATTGCCGTCGACTGGCCGTCGACTGGCCGCCGACTGGCCGACGAACCGTCCTTCATCGCGCAGCGCCTTTCCCGGCTCGCCGAAATTCTGCGGCGTGTCTGCCCAAGATCGAACGCTTGTTCCCCTACCGTGGAGTCATCGGTTTCGGCCGGCGATATCCACAGACCCGGCTGGGTCCGCGGTTTTGTCGCAGGGGGCGCCTAGCGTCCCGGTCATCGACGTTCGACGCGGCTTGCACCACCCGCGACTAGTTGCAAGGAGCACCACATGCCAGGCTTCGACCGCGAAAAGGCGCTTGCTAACGCGCTAGCCCAGATTGAGAAGTCCCATGGCAAGGGCTCCGTCATGCGGCTCGGCGACGAGATCCGCCCGCCGATCCAAGTCATTCCCACCGGGTCCATCGCCCTCGACGTGGCGCTCGGCATCGGCGGCTTGCCGCGCGGACGTGTCGTCGAGATCTACGGCCCCGAGTCCAGCGGTAAGACGAGCCTGGCGCTGCACGCGGTCGCGAGCGCCCAGGCGGCCGGCGGGATCGCCGGCTTCATCGACGCGGAGCATGCGCTCGACCCGGAGTACGCCCGCAAGCTCGGTGTCGACACCGACCAGCTGCTGGTGTCCCAGCCCGACACCGGCGAGCAGGCGCTGGAGATCGCCGACATGCTGATCAGGTCCGGCGCGCTCGACATCATCGTGATCGACTCGGTGGCGGCCCTGGTGCCTCGGGCCGAGATCGAAGGCGAGATGGGCGACAGTCACGTCGGCCTCCAGGCGCGGCTGATGAGCCAGGCGCTGCGCAAGATCACCGGTGCCTTGAGTGCCTCGGGCACCACGGCCATCTTCATCAACCAGCTGCGCGAAAAGATCGGCGTCATGTTCGGCTCGCCCGAGACGACGACTGGCGGTAAGGCGCTCAAGTTCTACGCGTCGGTGCGGCTCGACGTGCGGCGCATCGAGACCCTCAAGGACGGCACCGAAGCGGTCGGCAGCCGGGTCAAGGTGAAGGTCGTCAAGAACAAGGTGAGCCCGCCGTTCCGGATCGCCGAGTTCGACATGCTCTTCGGACTGGGCATCAGCCGCGAAGGTGGGCTCATCGACATGGGCGTGGAGCACGGCCTGGTCCGCAAGGCGGGCGCTTGGTACACGTACGAGGGTGAGCAGCTCGGCCAGGGCAAGGAAAACGCGCGCGGCTTCCTCCGGGACAACCCGGATCTGGCGAACGAGATCGAAAAGAAGATCAAGGAGAAGCTGGGCATCGTCCCGGTGCTGGATGCCGAGCCCCTCGACGGTGCCGTCCCGTCCACCCCGGTCGACTTCTAGCTGAGGTCCAGCCGGTACGTCGAAGGGGAGGCGGGAGCGCTGTGAGTTCCCATGCGTGAGGTCGCCGCCGGCCAGGAAGCGCCGGACCCGCGGGACGACTCCGGAAAGCGTGACGACTCCGGAGGGCGTGACGGCCTTGCCGAGCGGGGCAGGTCCGGAAAGCAGAGCGGGTCCGGAAAGCAGGGCAGGCCGCGCCGGAAGTCGTTCGCCGAAATGGGGCCGCAGGAGCAGGAGTCTGCGGTCCGCGACCGGTGCCTGCGGCTGTTGTCGGCTCAACCCCGCACCCGGGCCCAGCTCGAGCGCAGTCTCGCCCGTGACGGCGCTCCGGAGCAGGTCGTTGCGGCGGTGCTCGATCGCTTCACCGGAGTGGGGCTGATCGACGACGAGGCTTATGCCCAGGCGTTCCTGCGCACGGGTGTCGAGGTTCGCCGTCGCGGCACCCGCAGCCTGCGGTCGGAGCTTCGCCAGCGAGGTGTGGCGGCCGATGTCATCGAAGCGGCCACCGCCGAGATCGACGCAGACGCCGAGCGTGCCACCGCCCTTGCCCTGGCCTCCCGGCGCGCTGCCGGCTGGACCCGGCTCGAGCCGCAGGTGCGTCGCCGGCGGCTGACCGGGCTGCTGCTTCGCCGCGGGTTCAGCGGCGCCGTGGTGAGCAGCGTGCTGTCCGAGGTGCTCGAAATGCGTGCCGACGAGCTCGGCGGCGACGACGGGATGGGGGAGCCGGTGTTTGCCGACGTCGACGACTTGTCGGCGGAGAATGCCGGTGACGTTTATGGCGGCGCCTTGTCGTAACGGCACGTTCACCGCGGCGACCCGGGCCCGTCTCCTTGACGATCAATATGTGAGCGTCCTAGCCTCCCGGCAGGCAGGAGGGATCACCGCGGCTTCGCTGCGGACGACATAGTGCGGATGTGTACAGGTAGCCGCGAGGGCCGGCAGAGCGAAAAAAGGAGGCAGCCGGCGCGGCCTGGGTAACTCGTCATCACGTATGGCGAATGCACCAGCGAAGTGCCCGAACGCAATCGCGACCGCGTTCTTTCGGCGTTTGTCGTAGCGCATTCCTCCCCACGCGGGTCGTCAGCAGCATTGCCGCGGCGACAGGAGGAGGACGCATGAACGCCCTGGTCGCCGTACTCCTCGCCCTGGTCTTGCTGGCTGTCGTAGCCGTCGGCTTGTTGATGGTGCGCAGCCAGCGCCGCATGCTCGTTGACTCCTCGGCGCGCGCAGCGGCGCCCGATGGCAACGGGCCTGCTCCGCAGCTCGACCCTGTCGAGCTGGACCGCATTCGCGAGCAGGCCCGCGAAAGCGCCCGTCGTGAGGCCGTCGAGCTGGCCCGCCAGAGCATGGATGCCGAACGAGAGCGGACGCAAGCCGAGCTCGATCGGCTGCTCGCCCGGGCTCGCGACGAGGCCGATGCGGTGCGGGACGAAGCGGCCCGCGAGGTCGCGGACATCAAGGCGCGGGCCGAGCGGGACGCCGTTGCCGCTGCGGCGCGCACCAGCGCAGCCGAGCTGGCCGAGTTGGGCGCGTTGCGACGCGAGCTCGAGCAGCGGGAGGAGCGGCTCGCCAGCCGGGAAGTGCGGCTGGAGGAGCGCTCGGAGCGGTTGGAGCAGGAAGCCCACGAGGTGGTCGCCCGTGAACACGAGCTCGCCCGCACCGAAGCCGACATCGCCCGCCAGAAGGCGGAGCTCGCCGACATCGAGGAGGAGCGCCGCCGCACCCTCGAGCAGGTCGCCGGGCTGACCGTCGAGCAGGCCCGCGCCGAGCTGGTGAAGGACGTCGAGGGACAGGCCAAGCGGGACGCGGCGCTCATCGTGCGCGACATCGAATCCGCGGCACGCAACGAGGGCGAGCAGCGCGCCCGCAAGATCGTGACGTTGGCGATCCAGCGGGTCGCGAGCGAGCAGACCGCCGAGTCCGTCGTCTCCGTTCTGCACCTACCGAGCGACGACATGAAGGGCCGGATCATCGGCCGCGAAGGTCGCAACATCCGGGCCTACGAGGCGGTCACCGGCGTCAACGTCGTCATCGACGACACCCCCGAAGCCGTCCTGCTCAGCTGCTTCGACCCGGTCCGGCGGGAAATCGGCCGGCTCACCCTCGAAGCGCTCGTGCTGGACGGCCGCATCCATCCCCAGCGCATCGAGGAGGAGCACGAGCGCGCCAAGGTTTCGGTCGAGCAGCTGTGCGTGCGGTCGGGCGAAGACGCGCTCGTCGAGGTCGGCATCGCCGAGATGCACCCCGAGGTGATCAACCTGCTCGGCCGGCTGCGCTACCGCACCAGCTACGGGCAGAACGTGCTCAAGCACCTGATCGAGTCGGCTCACCTGGCCGGGATCATGGCCGCCGAGCTGCGACTGCCCGCCGACATCGCCAAGCGGGGCACGCTGCTGCACGACCTCGGCAAGGCGCTCACCCATGAGGTCGAGGGCAGTCACGCGTTGATCGGCGCGGAGATCGCCCGCCGCTACGGCGAGCATGATGACGTCGTCCATGCCATCGAGGCCCATCACAACGAGGTGGAGCCGAGAACCATCGGCGCAGTGCTCACCCAGGCGGCCGACCAGATCAGCGGTGGCCGGCCGGGGGCGCGGCGCGAGAGCCTCGAGTCGTATGTGAAGCGGCTGGAAAAGATCGAGCAGCTTGCGGCGGGGCTGCCGGGAGTCGAGAAGGTCTTCGCCATGCAGGCCGGCCGTGAGGTGCGGGTGATGGTCATGCCCGACTCCGTCGACGACATCGGTGCCCAGGTCCTGGCGCGGGACCTGGCCAAGCAGATCGAGGACGAGCTCACCTACCCGGGGCAGATCCGGGTCACCGTCGTGCGGGAGACGCGCGCGAGTGAAATCGCCCGCTGACCGGCTGCCGGCGAATCGACGCGCGACCGGCAGCGCCGACCTGCCCGTAACCTCGACGGGGTGAGCGCACGCACGTCCCCACGGACCTACGAGGTCCGCACCTACGGGTGCCAGATGAACGTGCACGACTCGGAGCGCATCGCCGGGCTGCTCGAAGAAGCCGGCTACGTGGCGGCGTCCGGCGACAACCCGGACCTGATCGTCTTCAACACCTGCGCGGTCCGCGAAAACGCCGACAACCGCCTCTACGGCAATCTGGGCCACCTGCGCCCGGTGAAGGACGCCCACCCCGGCATGCAGATCGCGGTCGGCGGCTGCCTGGCGCAGAAGGATCAAGGGTCGCTCGTCGCCCGCGCGCCGTGGATCGACGTCGTCTTCGGCACTCATAACGTCGGCAGCCTTCCGGCGCTGCTCGAGCGGGCGCGTCATAACGCAGAGGCTCAGGTCGAGATCCGGGAGGCGCTCGAAGTCTTTCCGAGCGTGCTGCCGGCCCGGCGGGATTCCGCCGCGAGCGCGTGGGTCAGCATCAGCGTCGGCTGCGACAACACCTGCACCTTCTGCATCGTGCCGAGCCTGCGCGGCCGGGAGCGCGACCGCCGGCCCGGTGACGTGCTGGCGGAGGTGGAGGCGCTCGTCGCGCAAGGCGTCCTCGAAGTCACCCTGCTCGGCCAGAACGTCAACTCCTACGGCCGATCCTTCGGCGATCCGGCTGCGTTCGGTGCACTGCTGCGCGCGACCGGGCGGATCGACGGCCTGGAGCGGGTGCGATTCACCTCGCCCCATCCCCGCGACTTCACGGATGACGTCATCGCCGCGATGGCCGAGACGCCGAACGTCTGCCCGTCGCTGCACATGCCGCTGCAGTCCGGGTCGGATGCGGTGCTGCGCAGGATGCGCCGCAGCTACCGGGCCGAGCGCTACCTCGGGATCCTGCAACGGGTGCGCGCGGCCATCCCGCATGCGGCGATCACCACCGACGTCATCGTCGGGTTTCCGGGCGAGACGGAGGACGACTTCAACGCGACACTCGACGTCGTCCGCGAGGCTCGCTTCGCGGGTGCGTTCACGTTCCAGTACTCCAAGCGGCCCGGCACCCCGGCGGCCGAGCTGCCCGACCAGATCGACGCCGACACCGTCCGGGAACGCTACGGCCGGCTGGTCGCGCTGCAGGACGAGATCTCGTGGGCGGCCAATCGCGAGCTCGTCGGCCGGCAGGTGGAGGTCCTGCTCGCCGAGGGGGAGGGCCGCAAGGACGCCGGGACCGGACGGGTGTCCGGACGCGCCCGCGACGGCCGGCTGGTGCATCTGCGCGGGAGCGGGCTCGGCGAGCTGCGGCCGGGTGACATCGTGCACACGGTGATCACCCGCGGCGCACCTCATCACCTGCTCGCCGATGGCGAGCCACTCGCCGTGCGGCGCACTCGTGCGGGTGACATGTGGGCAGCCGGGCAGCGGCCGGTGACGGCACGCTCGACCGCCGCGGAGACGGTCGGTCTCGGCTTGCCGCGCGTCGGCGCGCCCGCCTGATCCCGAGCCCGGAGCACCGCCGTCCCGATGAATCCCTCCAGCCCGTTCGCGGCAGCGGCGTTCTGCCCGCACCCGCCGCTGCTCGTGCCCGCGGTGGCGGCGGGGGAGCCGGTGGCCGTGCGCGAGCCGGCGGTCAACGCCGTTCGATGGTTGTGCCGGCAGCCCATCACCCAGTTGCTGGTCGTCGGCGGTGATGAGCGCGCCGATGGTTTCGGTCCGGGAAGTGCTGGGGATTTCGCCGGCTACGGCGTCGACTTTTCCGTGCAGCTGCCCGGCCCTGGCGCCGCTGCAGGCCCTCGGTTGCCGCTCCCGCTCGCCGTCGGCGCCTGGCTGCTCGACGCTGTCGGCTGCGGCGCGCCCGTTCTCGGCGCGACGTGCGACGCCACCGGTGCGTTGCCGCCGCTGCCGTCCGTCGAGCCCGGCGCCACCGGGCTGCTGGTGATGGGCGACGGCACAGCCCGGCGCACCGAAAAGGCGCCCGGCTGGCTCGACGAGCGCGCCGCCGGCTACGACCGTGAGGTCAGCGCGGCGCTGCGCTCGGGTGATGCCGCAAAGCTCACGGTGGACCTCTCGCTCGGCGCCGAGCTGCTCGCCGCCGGCGCCCCGGTCTGGACGGCGGCGGCACGGCTGCTGGCAGGCACCCGGTGGAACGCCGAGGTCAGCTACGACGACGCGCCCTATGGCGTCGGCTACCTGGTCGCCCGCTGGTGGCCGGCGGACGCGCATTAGGCGGCGGTCCATGTCCCCGGTGCCTCCGATGTCCCCGGCGCCTCCGGTCGTGGCGGTCGTCGGGCCCACCGCCGCCGGCAAGAGTGATCTGGCTGTCGAGCTCGCGCTTCGATGTGACGGAGAGATCATCAATGCCGACTCGATGCAGCTCTATCGCGGCATGGACATCGGCACCGCCAAGCTCACCGTCGCGGAGCGGCGCGGGGTGCCGCACCATTTGCTGGACATCTGGGAGCCGACGCATCCGGCAGACGTGGCCAGCTATCAGCGGCTGGCGCGGGCGGAGATCGAGCGGCTGCTGGACGCCGGGCGGACTCCGATCCTGGTCGGTGGAAGCGGGTTGTACGTGCGGGCGGCGCTCGACACGTTCGACTTTCCCGGCACGGACCCGCAGCTGCGCGCCCGGCTGGAGGAAGAGCTGCAGCAGGTCGGTTCGGCGGCGCTGCACGCCCGGTTGGCCGCCGTCGACCCGCAAGCAGCCGCCGCGATCCTGCCCGGCAACGGTCGGCGCATCGTGCGGGCGCTCGAAGTCGTCGAGCTGACGGGCAGCTTCAGCGCCCGGATGCCGGAGCACAACGCGGTCTACGACGTCGTCTTTCTCGGCGTCGATCGCGCGGACCTGGACGAGCGCATCCTGCTGCGCACCCGCCGCATGCGGGACGCCGGCTTCGTGGACGAGGTCCGCGCGCTGGCTGCCGCCGGATTGCGCGAGGGCCGGACCGCCTCGCGTGCACTGGGATACGCGCAGGTGCTGGCCTGGCTGGACGGCGAGCTGGGGGATGAGCAGGCCGCGTTCGACGAGACGGTGCGCGCCACCCGCCGCTTCGTGCGGCGGCAGCGGTCGTGGTTTCGTCGTGACCCGCGCATCGCGTGGCTGCCGGTGGGTGGGGAGCCACCCGGCAGCTCGCCCGGCGGCTCGTCCGAGTTGTCGCAATTGCGGGAAGCGGAAAGGCTCATTGCCTGCGCAGACCGGCGATAGGTGGCCCGACAGAGCCGTCAGGTGCACACTGTCGCGTTAAGTGATCCGCTCGTCACCCGATGGCGCCGTCCCCGTTTGGGGACGCTGGAAGGGGGAGCCATGAGTGTGATGTTGGATCTGGACCTGGTCGCCGATCTGCGCGAAGCCCACCAGCGCGGCGAGATCACCCTGCTGTTCCAGCCCGAGATCGACCTGGCCTCCGGTGCGGTCGTCGGGATGGAGGCGCTCATGCGGTGGGCGCATCCCCGCCGCGGACTGCTCATGCCCGATGCGTACCTCGACGTCGCGCACAAGGCCGGGCTGCTCTTGCCGCTGTCGACGTGGGTGCTCGAACAGTGCGCCGCCGAACGCGCTCGCTGGGAGCAGTTGCCGCCGCACCCGCGCGTCGGCCGCTGCCAGCTGTGGGTGAACGTGCCGGCGGTGCAGCTCGCCGCAGCCGGCTTCGTGGACGCGGTGGCAGAGCTGTTCGAGCGCTATCAGCTGCCCCAGCGGGGGCTCGGGCTGGAGTTCAGCGAATCCGCTCTCGGCGACGTCGGCGGTGCGGCCCGTCCGTTGCTGCAGCAGCTGCGCGAGGTCGGGTGCGCGCTGGCCGTCGACGACTTCGGCACCTGGTACTCCTCGCTGGCCCGGTTCGAGGACCTGCCGGTGGACGCGGTCAAGCTGGATCGCCAGTTCGTGCGCGGCCTCGGCGTGGACCTCGAGGACGATTCGATCGTCGCGTCCGTGGTCGCGTTGGCTCACGCGCGTGGGCTGTACGTCGTGGCCGAAGGCGTCGAGTCCTGGACGGAGGGTGCGCGGCTGTGCGAGCTCGGTTGCGACCGGGCCCACGGCTTTCTCTTCTGCGGCCCGCAGGCGGCCGTCCGGGCCCGCACGATGCTCGCCCGCGGCGGCGGCTGGACGCCCTCCGCCCCCGATGCGCTGGTCCGCGCTGCTGATGCTGGTGCTGCTCAGCGACCTGACAAGCTTGCGCGGTCGGCGCCACGCGGACGCGCGCAGTAGCCTCCCGGTCTGTGAGCGTTTCGCTGGGTGAACAGCCGGTCGGTGGGTCGGCCGCGTCCGTCCCCACGGCGCACACCGTGCCGGCCCTGGCGGCACTCGCCGCTTCCCCCGGCGATGGGATCGCGTTCGCCAAGGGGGAAGGGACAGGCAACGATTTCGTCCTGCTTCCCGACCGCGATGACCAGCTGAAGCTCACCCCCCAGCTGGTTCGGCGACTGTGTGATCGCCGGTTCGGTATCGGCGCGGACGGGGTTTTGCGGGTGGTGCCGGGCGACGGCGGCACCTGGTTCATGGATTACGTCAACGCTGACGGCAGCGTCGCCGAGATGTGCGGCAACGGCGCCCGGGTCTACGCGCGCTACCTGGTCGCGGTCGGCTGGGCCGAGCCCGGCACGATCACGCTGGCCACGCGTGGCGGGCTGCGCCGTGTCGAGGTGCCGGCCGAGCCGGACGCGGACATCGCCGTCGATATGGGGGCGCCCGGGCTCGGCGCGGCTGTGGCCCGAGCGGTCGTCGGCGGGGTCAGCTATCCCGGCACCGAGGTCTCGATGGGCAACCCGCATCTGGTGTGCCGGGTCGACGATCCGGCGGCGCTGGATCTCTCGCGTGCGCCCGCTGTCCCCGCCGAGCGCTTCCCGGATGGCGTGAATGTCGAGTTCTACATGCGGACGCCGGTGAGCCTCGTCATGCGCGTGCACGAGCGCGGCTCGGGGGAAACGCTGTCCTGCGGCACTGGTGCGTGTGCTGTCGCTGTCGCGGACGCGGTGGCCGGCGGCGCCGATGCCGCAGATGTGCTGGTCGACGTTCCCGGTGGCCGCGTGCACGTGACCTGGGACGGACGGTCGGTAATGCTCGCCGGCCCGGCGCACATCGTGGCCGCCGGCCGTTGGATCGGGTGAATGCGGAGGAGTCGCGGGATGGATTCGTTGTCGGCGGCGCGGGCGCTGGCTGAGCCGGTCGGCTACCTCGGCGGGCGGTGGATGACCGACCGGGCCACGTACGAGAAGGGCAGCGAGGCCGGCGTCGCCGGGTTTGCGTTCTACTTCCTCGGCCGCGGCGCCGCGCTCGGCGATGTGAGCGGTGAGGTGGTCGCCAGCGCGATGACGTTCTTTCCGCTGACGGTGGTCGAGCCGATGTGGAACGAGGGCCGGGCCGTCCTCGCGCCGCAGGCTGCGCTCGAAGTCTTCACCGGCTGCTGCTGGTCCTGGGGCCGCGCGCGCTTCGGCGGATCCGTCGGCGAAGGGGAGCTGCGGCGCACCGCCGAGCTGGTGGGACGCGTCGTCGACACGGCCGAGGCATCGATGCTGACCTTGTTCGCCGGCTGGCGCGCGGCCGCGCGGCCGGATGATCCGCCGGCGCTCGCCGCCCAGCTCCTTCATGTCCTGCGCGAGCTGCGCGGGGGAGCCCACGGCATCGCGGTGCGTGCCACGGGGCTCAGCCCGGTGGAGGCGGCGGTGGCGCTTTACAACGGGCAGGCGACCGGCTTCGGCTCTCCGCAGGCGATGGGCTGGCCCGAGCCACTCCCGGAATGCACCGATGAGCTGCTGGAACGTCGTCGCCAGGCGGAAGAGCTGACCGATCGGATCATGGCGCCGGCGTTCGATGTGCTGGAGGCCGACGAACGTACCGAGCTCATCGATCGGGTCGAAGCGCTGCGTGCCGCCCTGAAAACAGGATGACGAGCGGGGTCTCATACGTTGCACTGGACACGATGTCTGTGACCACCAAGCTCCACCGCTTCTCCGAGGTCCCTTCCGGCACCCGCCCGTCCAGCTCCACCGCCCCTTCTGCGGCTGACTCCGCCGCCTCGACTGCAAGGACGACTCCCACGACTTCCAGCCCGCGTCCCGAGCTCACGCCGACCGGCGTCGACCCCGTAGCTGCCGACCCCCAAGCTGTCGATCGCATGGATGAGGCACTGCTGCCGTTCGGCGGCGACCCGTGGTTCGACGCCGAGGGTGAGGGCCTCGACCTCGCCGATCGGCAAGCCCTGCGCCGCGTCGCCGGCCTCGCGACCGAGCTCGAGGACGTCACCGAGGTCGAGTACCGCCAGCTACGTCTGGAGCGGGTGGTGCTGATCGGCGTTTGGGCGGACGGCACGCAAGCCGAAGCCGAGAATTCGCTGGCAGAGCTCGCGGCGCTTGCCGAGACCGCGGGTTCCACGGTGCTCGAGGGGCTGGTGCAGCGCCGCGACAAGCCCGACGCCGCGACCTACGTCGGCTCCGGAAAGGCGCGCGAGTTGCGCGACATCGTCGTCGCGACCGGCGCCGACACCGTCGTCTGCGACGGGGAGCTGAGCCCCGGGCAGCTGCGCCAGCTCGAAGACGTCGTCAAGGTGAAGGTCATCGATCGCACCGCGCTGATCCTCGACATCTTCGCCCAGCATGCGACCTCCCGGGAGGGCAAGGCGCAGGTCGAGCTCGCGCAGCTGTCGTACCTGCTTCCCCGGCTGCGCGGCTGGGGTGAGTCGATGTCGCGCGCCGGTGCCGGGATCGGTACCCGGGGCCCGGGTGAGACGAAGATCGAGACGGACCGGCGGCGCATTCGCTCCCGGATGGCACGTCTGCGGCGGGACATCGCCGGCATGTCGACGGTGCGGGAGACAAAACGCGCCGGTCGGGAACGTGCCGCGGTGCCGTCCGTCGCGATCGCCGGATACACGAACGCCGGCAAGTCGTCACTGCTGAACCGGCTGACCGGCGCCGGCGTGCTGGTGGAAAACGCGCTGTTCGCCACGCTCGATCCGACCGTGCGACGGGCGGAACTCCCGGATGGGCGTGCGATCACGTTGACCGACACGGTCGGCTTCGTCCGTCACTTGCCGCACCAGCTGGTGGACGCCTTCCGCTCGACGTTGGAAGAGGTCACCCAAGCCGACCTCGTCATGCACGTCGTGGACGGATCAGATCCCGATCCGGAGTCCCAGATCGCTGCCGTACGCGAGGTGTTCGACGAGATCGGCGCCAGCGGGGTCCCGGAGCTCATCGTCATCAATAAGCGCGACGCCGCCGACCCGCTGACGCTGAGCCGTCTTCACCGCCTTCTGCCGAACGCGGTCACGGTGTCCGCTCGCACCGGCGAGGGGCTCGGGGACCTCGTCGACGCGCTGGTGGCCAGGGTGCCGCACCCGCCTGTCCAGATTCAGGCGCTGGTCCCGTACACCCGCGGCGATCTCGTTGCCAAGGTGCACTCCCTCGGCGAGGTGCTCTCCTGCGAGCACCTCGCCGAAGGCACCCTGCTGCGCGCCCGGGTCTCGGCCGGGCTGGCGTCCGCGATCGCCCCTTACTGCGCATCGCAGCCGCAAGACGGTGACGCCCGCTCGACGGCCGGCGCCGACCGCTAGACCTTGCGCAGGACGGCCACCACCCGCCCGAGGATGACCGCGGCGTCACCGTCGATCGGCTCGTAGAGCGGGTTAGCCGGCATGAGCCAGACGTGGCCGTCCTTGGCGCGATAGGTCTTCACCGTGGCTTCGTTGTCGAGCATGGCGGCGACGATGTCGCCGTTCTCGGCCACCGGCTGCTGGCGCACGACCACCCAGTCGCCGTCGCAGATCGCCGCCTCGATCATGGACTCGCCGGTGACGCGGAGCAGGAAGAGCGTGCCCTCACCGACGAGCTCCCGCGGCAGCGGGAAGACGTCCTCGATCGCTTCTTCGGCGAGCACCGGGCCACCGGCGGCGATCCGTCCGACGACAGGGATGTACGCGGGTGCCGGCTGCGCGGTCAGCGGACCGGACTCGGGCTCGCTGCCCGGGAGCAGCACCTCGACGGCGCGCGGGCGGTTCGGGTCGCGCCGCAGAAAGCCCTTGCTTTCCAGCATCTTCAGCTGGTGGGCAACGCTGCTGGTGCTGGTCAACCCGACTGATTCGCCGATTTCGCGCACGCTCGGTGGATAACCCCGCCGATCGACGGCTTCGCGGATGACTTCCAAGACCTTGCGCTGTCGAGGCGTCAGGCCCGTCTCATCCGGCGGACCATCCGGAAAGTCCCGTACGTTGCTACGCCGCCGGCGGGCGGCCGGCTGCGGCGAAGACGAACTCGGGGCGGTCTGGCGACGGCCTCCGGCGCTCGGCGACCCCCCGCTGCCACTCGCGCCCTGCTTTGCCATGTCGTGCTCCTTGCTTGGCGTCCTTTGAGTCCTTGCGGTCGCCCTTCGACGGACGCCGCGCTGGTTCGATGCGACGAACCTCAACGCGACGAACGTAGCCCTTCGCCGACGAACTTTCAAACACGTGTTCGACCGTGTCGCGTTTTTGTCGTACGGTCGCGCTACAACACGAATGTCGAACACCGGTTCGACGCCGAGTCCGCACCCAGCGGGCCGTTTCGTTGTGGTGGAGGTGGCCAGAATGGCAGCAAAATCCGCGGTTCCGAGCGCAGGTGCCGACTTCCTCTCCGTCCTGGAGGGAGCAGGCATCCGTCGCGAGCTGCTGCCGCAGGAATGCAGTGCGGGGACGGATCTCGAGCCGGGCAGTCTCGCCCCAGCTGGGCCGTTGGGGCCGGCTGGGCCGGAACGATCGGCGGTTCGGGCGCGGCGCTTCGAGCATCCGCGTCGTGAGTTGTCGCCGGCCGGCCGGCCGGCCGGGTCGGTCCGGCCGCGGCCACTGGTCGTGGGCGGGCGCACCGAGATGCCCACCTCGGCGCGCCGCCGACGGCTTGCACCCGGTCGCGCCCGGATGGCGACGCCCGCGCAGCTTCGGCTCACCCGTCGCGGGCGTCTCGTCGGGTTGCTGATCCTCGCCGCAGTCATGATCACGGCATTTGGGCTGGGCCGCGCCAGCGCCGGTCCTGATCTGCCGCGCAGTCATGCCGCCAGCGTGGTCGTGCACAGCGGGGAGTCGTTGTGGTCGATCGCCGCTCGAGAGTTGCCCGGCGTGGATACGCGCGATGCTGTCGCTCAGATCGAGAAGCTGAACCAGCTCGACGGCGGGTCGATCGACGCCGGCCAGACGCTGCGCCTGCCGTGAAGGCGGCCCCGCCTGCTTCGGAGGGTGGCCGCGGGGTGTGCGGCAGGAGCGGAGACATCGGGTCCGCTGCCCCGCAGCAAGGCGTCACGTTCCGTTTTGGGTCGGGAACGCAACGCAAGTTCCTGAAGACTCGCCGGGCCGACACGCCGTTTTCAGGCTTGCTCGCGCCAGTTGTCCGCCCTACTGTCCGGGACACAACATCTGGTAGTTACACCCGTGTAAGTCGTCCACAGGTTGTCCCACAGGTTGTCCCCAGAACGGCCGGCGTTTCCCACAGCGGGATCCACAGGTCGGCTGGTGGGCCGGGGGAAAAGCCGTGACGGCGCGAGCCGAGAGGGAGGTCGGGCGCATGCGTTGTCCGTTCTGCCAGACCTCCGACAGCCGGGTTGTGGACAGCCGCGAGGCCGACGGCGGCGCTGCCATCCGGCGGCGGCGTTCGTGCGGGTCTTGCGGGCGCCGGTTCACTACCCTCGAGGAGGCGACGCTGCTCGTCGTCAAGCGCAGCGGGGCTACCGAGCCCTTCGCCCGCGAAAAGGTCGTGGCCGGCGTGCGCAAGGCATGCCAGGGCAGGCCGGTCGAAGAGGATTCTCTGGCGGTCCTGGCGCAGCGGGTGGAAGAGGCCGTTCGCGCCGCCGGTCGCGCGGAGGTCAGCTCGGACGACGTCGGGCGAGCGATCCTCGGTCCGCTTCGCGATCTCGACGAGGTGGCGTACCTGCGCTTCGCGTCGGTCTACCGGGCGTTCGACTCGCTGGAGGATTTCGACCAGGAGATCGCGGCGCTGCGTCGTGATCACCATGCTGCCGATGCGCCGGGCGAAGGCCAGGCCTCCGGCCATGATCCGTCAGCCGCTGCGGCTGGCTCCCGTTCCAGTTCGCTTCATCCGCCGCCGCCCGAGCTCACTGCGGCTGCGGTCACCTGAGCCCTGCGGAATCTCACACATCCGCCAATACCCGGCATCCCTGACACAGCCAGGTTGTTGCCAACAACGAGAGGTAGGGACTGCATGACTGAAACCGTCTCCGACACGATCCCCGCGTCGGTGACCCCCCGGCGGGGGCTGCGGGTGAGCCGCGTGTTCTCGACCGAGGGCACTCACCCCTACGACGAGGTGACGTGGGAGCGCCGCGACGTCGTCATGACGAATTGGCGCGACGGGACGGTGAATTTCGAGCAGCGGGGTGTCGAGTTTCCGGACTTCTGGTCCGTCAATGCCGCCAATATCGTCACCAGCAAGTACTTCCGCGGCGCGCTGAATGCGCCGGAGCGGGAAGGCTCGCTGAAGCAGCTGATCGACCGGGTCGTGCGCGCCTACCGCCGCTCCGGCGAGGAGAACGGCTATTTCGCCAGCGAGTCCGACGCCGAGATCTTCGAGCAGGAGATCACCTACCTCCTCCTGCACCAGATGTTCAGCTTCAACTCGCCGGTCTGGTTCAACGTCGGAACGTCCGCCCCGCAGCAGGTGAGCGCCTGTTTCATCCTCGCGGTCGACGACCAGATGGAGTCGATCCTCAACTGGTACCGCGAAGAGGGACTCATCTTCAAAGGTGGCTCCGGGTCGGGCATCAACCTCTCGCGCATCCGCTCGTCCAAGGAGCTGCTGTCCTCCGGCGGCACCGCTTCGGGTCCGGTCAGCTTCATGCGGGGCGCTGACGCCTCTGCCGGCACCATCAAGTCCGGTGGCGCCACCCGGCGGGCGGCGAAGATGGTCGTGCTGGACGTCGACCATCCCGACATCCTCGAGTTCGTCGAGACGAAGGCGCGCGAGGAAGACAAGATCCGTGCGCTGCGCGATGCCGGCTTCGACATGGACCTCGGCGGCGCCGACATCGTCTCCGTGCAGTACCAGAACGCGAACAACTCGGTGCGGGTCAGCGACGAGTTCATGCGCGCGGTGGAGTCCGACGCCGAGTACCACCTACGAGGCCGCCTCGACGGCTCGGTCATCGAGACCATCCAGGCACGCGAGCTGTGGAAGTCGATTGCGAAGGCGGCGTGGGAGTGCGCCGACCCGGGCGTTCAGTACGACGACACCATCAACGACTGGCACACCTGCCCCGAGTCAGGACGCATCACGGCGAGCAATCCGTGCTCGGAGTACGTCCACCTCGACAATTCCTCGTGCAACCTCGCCTCGCTGAACCTGATGAAGTTCCTGCGCGATGACGGCACGTTCGACGGTGAGCGTTTCGTGCGTGCCGTTGAGCTGATCATCACCGCGATGGACATCTCCATCTGCTTCGCCGACTTCCCGACCGAGGCCATCGGCGACACCACCCGGGCCTTCCGCCAGCTCGGCATCGGTTACGCCAACCTGGGCGCGCTGCTCATGGCCACCGGCCACGCCTACGACTCCGAGGGTGGCCGCGCGCTGGCCGCCGGCATCACGTCCCTGATGACCGGTACGGCATACCGGCGCAGCGCTGAGCTCGCCGGGGCGGTCGGCGCGTACGACGGCTACGCCCGTAACGCGACGGCTCACACTCGCGTCATGCGCAAGCACGCCGCGGCCAACGACGCCGTTCGTCCGGTCGGGGCCGACGATGCCCGGCTGCTGGCGCTCGCCGCCAAGCAGTGGCAGCAGGGGCTCCGGCTCGGGGAGCGCAACGGCTGGCGCAACGCGCAGGCGTCGGTGCTCGCTCCCACCGGCACGATCGGCCTGATGATGGACTGCGACACCACCGGCATCGAGCCGGACCTCGCACTGGTCAAGATGAAGAAGATGGTCGGCGGCGCGAGCATGCAGATCGTCAACCACACCGTGCCGCGCGCGCTCACCTCACTCGGCTACCCGGACGAGACGCGCGAAGCCATCATCGAGTACATCAAGGAGCACGGCCACGTGGTCGACGCTCCCGGCCTGCGCCTCGAGCACTACGAGGTCTTCGACTGCGCGTTGGGTGAGCGCGCCATCGGCCCGATGGGTCACGTGCGGATGATGGCGGCGACCCAGCCGTTCCTGTCCGGCGCGATCAGCAAGACGGTCAACATGCCGGCGAGCGCCACGATCGGTGACGTCGAAAACATCTACTTCGAGGGCTGGCGACTCGGCCTCAAGGCGCTCGCGATCTACCGCGACAATTGCAAGGTCGGCCAGCCGCTGACCGACCTCAAGAGCAGCAAGGCCAGCACCGGCGAGTCGAGCCACGTCGAGGCGCGACCGGTTCGCAAGCGGCTGCCGAAGAAGCGCCCGTCCCAGACGGTGTCGTTCTCCGTCGCCGGTGCCGAGGGTTACCTGACGGCCGGCTCCTATCCGGACAACGGCCTCGGCGAAGTGTTCATCAAGATGTCGAAGCAGGGCTCGACCCTCGCCGGCGTGATGGACGCCTTCTCCGTGGCGGTGTCGATCGCCCTGCAGTACGGTGTGCCGCTCGACGCCTACGTCTCGAAGTTCATCAACATGCGCTTCGAGCCGGCGGGCATGACCGACGACCCGGACGTGCGGCTCGCACAGTCGGTGATGGACTACCTGTTCCGCCGGCTGGCGCTCGACTACCTGCCGTACGAGCGGCGGGCCGAGCTCGGCATCTTCACCGCTGAGGAGCGCGCGGCGCAGACGGCCGCCAGCTACGGCGGCGGGGGAGCGACCGAGGTCGACAGCGGCGACGTCGACGTCGAGTCGCTGCGCGACTCGGCTCCCGTCGAGCACGAGGCGGAAGCGCCGGAGGTCACGGTCGTTCCGGCGGCCCGTGGTGCAGGCTCCGGCGTCGAGATCGAGCTGCAGACGGCGGTGGATGCGCCGCTGTGCTTCACCTGCGGCATCAAGATGCGCGCCGCCGGCAGCTGCTACGTCTGCGAGCAGTGCGGCAGCACGAGCGGGTGCAGCTGATGATGTCGATGGCGAGATTCACGGGATCGTCCTGGGCTTAGTTCGCCGAATGCCAGGGGTGGCCATGTCAATGTCCACCGGATCATCGTGGGCGCTCCGTATCACGCTTGATACGCATCCACGACCTTGATGTAAGGGCAACTCCTCCGTCGCCCCGGCCTTCGCAAGAGGGCCGGGGCGACGTCGTTTCCCGTCAGTGCGGCGCGACCCGGCCGGGATGGAATCGGCGGACTCGCCGGGTTACCCAGTTGGCAAGCACCATGAGGACCGCCGCTGCCCGATCCAGGAAGGTCACCGCATGCCTGACCCGAACACCGATCGAGCCGACATCCGATCACCGGCCGGGGCGCCGGCGTTGACCGTGTACTGGCGGCCCGGCTGCCCGTACTGCGCCCGCTTGCGCCGCCAACTGCGCCGGCACGAGGTGCCCGTCCAGTGGCGCAACATCTGGGACGATCCCTCCGCGGCCGCCACGGTCCGCGCAGTCGCCGGCGGGAACGAAACTGTCCCGACCGTCTTCGTCGGTGGTGACGCATACGTCAACCCGCCGTGGCCGCGGCTGCGGGCGCTGCTCATCGCCGCGGGTCACCCGCTGTCCGCGCCACCGAGCTGGCCGGAACGGCTCCGCCGGTACCTGCCGGGCCGGCCCGCGAAGGCTGCCAGACCTGAACGCCGCCGCGGCAGTGACAAGGCCAATCGGGACCGACAGGAGAATTGACGTGGCCAGCAGGCGGCACCTCACCGCCGACGTAGCCATCCTGCCGGCTTATTTCGATGGCGGCGCTATGCCGCCCTCGTCTTCTTCACCCGCGCGTGCGCGATGTAGCGGGCGAAGATCCGCCGAATCTCCGGCGCCTCCTCGGCCGAGAAGTCGTAATAGCAGCCGTCGAGCATGAACGTGCCGACCACCTGCTCGTGGTTGCGCTCCTCGGACATCTTCGCGTGGTCCCTCGGCTGCGCTGCATTCGCCATTCTCGGTCTCCCCACCTGGACCTTGAAACGACAGTGCCAGGCCCACAGATTTGCAGGGCCAACGTCTCCTGCCGGCGGTGCCCGAGAATGTTCACCGAGTTGTAACGCACCCGCCGGCGACGCTCTACCGAGCACATCGACCTGCTGGGCCGATGACTGCGGCTCAGCGCGGACGGAGGCTGATCCCCACCAGCACCGGTCCGGATCGCGCGGCGGACGGCCCGGCGCTGCCGCACCCGGGGCTGTCGCCTTCTCCGGAGGCGCAGCCGCCGCAGCCGCCGCTCGGGCAGCCGCTGCTGAGCTCCTGCGCGGAGAGCCGACCCATCCGTACCAGGTGATCGATCGCCGCCTCGACGACGTCACGCGTAAGCCCGGTGCGCTCCGCCACGTCCGCGGTCGACGTGGCGCCCGCCTCGAACGCAGCGAGCACCGCGCGCAGCGGCCCGCCCCCGCCGCTCACAGCAGCAGCCTCGCGACCTGGAAGACCGCCGTCGCGAGCAGCCACGCCGTCGCCAGCTGCAGGCCGATCCCGAACACCGTCCAGCGCCAGCCGATCTCGCGTTTCTGCGCCGCCAGCGTCGCCACGCACGGCGTGTAGGCGAGCAGGAAGACGAGGAACGCGAGTGCAGCCGCCGTGGCATGACCGTCCGAGGAGGCGGTGAAGTCGGCGCGCAGATCCTCACCCAGCCGGCCGGGCTGATGCCCGCTGGCCGGCTCGGCCTCGGCGTAGGTCTGCGCCCACGAGGAGATCACCGCCTCCTTGGCGACGAACCCGACGAAAAGCGCGCTGGAGGTACGCCAGTTGTCAAAGCCCGCCGGCGCGAACACGGGCGAGACCCCGCGGGCGGTGGCCGCGTAGACGCTGTTGTCGACCGGCACGTGGCCGAACCGCTCGCCCGAGTGGGTGGGGATCGCCTGCAGCAGCCACACCAGCGACACGGTGGCGACGATGATGCCGCTCGCGGTGCGAAGGAAGCCGCGCAACCGCATCCAGGTGACCGCCGCGGTCAGCCGCGCGGTCGGGCGCTGGTAGGGCGGCAGGTCGAGGACGAGCGGCTCGTCGCCGACGGCCCGCCACAGCGTCTTGCGCAGCAGCGAGCCGACCAGGATTACCAGCAGGACCGACGTGAGGTACATGGCGAACACGACCGTGCCGGCGTGATGGGGGAAGAACGTCGCCGACACCAGCACGTACACGGTGAGCCGGGCGCTGCACGACGTGAACGGCACCAGCAACGCGGTCATGATCCGGTGCCGCGCGTTGGGCAGCACGCGGGTGGCGCTGATCGCGGGAACGTTGCAGCCGAACCCGACGATGAGGGGCAGGAACGCCCGTCCCGGCAGCCCGATGGCGCGCATCAGCCGGTCCGTCACGACCGCCGCCCGCGCCAGGTAGCCGCTGTCTTCCAGCAGCGCGAGCAGCAGGAACATCAGCGCCATCAACGGCAGGAACGTCAGCAGCATGCCGACGCCGGCCACCAGCCCGTCGACGGCGAAGCCGCGCACCCAGGTGTGGCCGAGACCGATCGCGTCGAGCAGACCGCCGACGCCGCTGCTCACCGGCCCGCTGAAGAAGCGGTCCAGCAGGTTCTGCAGCGGGGCAGCGACCGTCGTGGTGGTCTCGAACACCCCCCACATCGCGGTGAGGAACACCAGCGGCCCGATCAGCGGGGACGTCACCCAGCGGTCGATGCGGTCCGACAGCGACGGCCGCCCGGTGGCCTGCTGGGCGACGGCCGCGGAGACCGCCGCGTCGATCCACCGGAACCGGTCGTCGGCGAGCTCCAGGTCGTCGACGGCTGCCTGCTCGGGCGGCACCGGCGACGGACGGGGCCGCGGCGGGGGTGCGGCAAGCGCCTGCTGCACGGCCTCGGCGAGGGCGGCGCCGCCTTGCCGCCGCCGCGGATCGATGGCTACCGCCGGCACGCCGGTGGCATCCGCCAGCGCGTCGGTGTCCACGACCATCCCGCGGCCGACGGCGATGTCCACCATCGTCAGCGCGAGAACGACGCGCTGGGTGCGCTCCCGCAGCTGCGCGACCAGGTAGAGGCTGCGCGCGAGGTGGACGGCGCTCACCGCGACCACCACGGCGCCGGGCAACTCCTCGCCGGGCGCGTCGACCAGCAGCTCGCGGGTGAGCTCCTCGTCGGGCGACACCGGATCGAGGCTGTAGGCGCCCGGAAGGTCGATGAGCTCGACGGTGCGCTCCGGCAGCTGCCAGGCGCCGCGCCCGACCTCCACGCTGGTGCCCGGCCAGTTGCCCATTTGGCGACCGGCTCCGGTGAGCGCGTTGAAGAGCGTGGACTTGCCGACGTTCGGCGCTCCGGCGAGCGCCACCGTGGCCGCGCCCGCCGGAGCCGGCGCGCCGTCGCCGCCGGAATGGCAGGACGGGGCGTGTGTCGGCTCCGGCCGGGTGATCGTCATCGGGTGGGCTCGGCGGCAGACGTCGTCAGGACGGGGATGGCGGCGAGCGTGGCGCGATCGAGGGCGATGCGGCTTTCGCCGATGCCGATGACCCGGCCGCCGCCCGCCGTCCGAAAGAGCACCGTGACGGCGGCGCCTGCGCGCAGCCCCAGCTCGGCGAGCCTGCGCACCTGCGCGGGGGTGACGTTCGGAGTGCCGAGAACGCACCTTGCCGGGACGTTCGCGCTCGCGAGCGTCCCGGGTTGCATCCAGCCACGGTAAACCTTAGGGAAGCCTAACTTCAAGGGCGGGGAAGGCTTCGGCGTTCGCGCGTGCGGCGGCGAATGCGCTTGTCCGCTTCCACGACCAACGCCGCTGCCACGGCGACGATGGCGACCTTCGCCCAGGCGTCCAGCGGCAGCGCGGCCGTGCCGAAGAGCGTGTGAAACACCGGCAGATAGGTCAGTGCGAGCTGGCCGAGCGCCTGGACCGCGACGCCGACGAGCAGCCACCGGTTGCCGAACAGCGGCACCCGCCAGAGCGGCGCGTCCAGCGAGCGGCAGGCGAACAGGTAGAGCGCTTCGGTGGCGACGAAGACGTTCACCGCCACGGTGCGCGCCTCGGCCAGCGACGCCCCGCTCGAGCGTTCCCACTCGAACAGCCACCACGAGCCGGCGACGAGGAGCGCCGAGACCAGCAGCGTCCGGACGATCAGGTCGCCGGTGAGCAGGGGCCGCCGTGGGTCGCGCGGTGGCCGCTTCATGATGTCGCGCTCTTTGGGCTCGAACGCGAGCATCAGCCCGAGCGCCACCGCCGTGGTCATGTTGATCCACAGGATCTGCACCGGAAGGATCGGCAGCACGCTGCCGAGCAGGATGGCGACGAGGATGACGAGGCCTTCGCCCATGTTCGTCGGCAGCGTCCAGACGATGAACTTCGTGAGGTTGTCGAAGACGCCGCGGCCTTGCTCGACGGCGCCCTCGATGGTCGCGAACTCGTCGTCGGTGAGCACCATGTCCGCGGCTTCCTTGGCCACCTCGGTCCCGGCCATCCCCATGGCCACGCCGATGTCGGCCTGCCGCAGCGCCGGGGCGTCGTTGACGCCGTCGCCGGTCATCGCCACCACGTGCCGGCGGCTCTGCAACGCCCTCACGAGCCGCAGCTTCTGCTCGGGGGTCACTCGCGCGAACACGCCGGCCTTCTCGGCGGCGACGGCGAGCGCAGCGTCGTCGAGGACCTCCAGTTGCGTGCCGGTGAGGACCTCGACGCTGCCGTTCGATGGCGCGATCCCGACCTGCTCGGCGATCGCTCGGGCGGTACCGGCGTGGTCTCCGGTGATCATCTTGACGTCGATGCCGGCGGTGTGGCACGAGGCGATGGCCGCCGATGCCGACGACCGCGGCGGATCGAGCATGGCCTGCAGGCCGGTGAAGACGAAGTCGCCCTCCTGCAGCAGGGTTTCGAGGTCGCGCTCGTCCGGCGCGAGCCGGCCCACGTCACGGATGGCGAACGCGAGCACCCGCATCCCCTGGCCTGCCAGCTCGTCCGCGGCCTCCAGGATCGTTGCGCGCTGCAGCGGAACGGGCGCGCCGGCGGCCGGCAGCTCAGCTCGGCACAGGTCGACGACCCGTTCCACGGCACCCTTCACGAGCAGGACAGTCGTTCCGGCGGCGGCGTCGCGATGCCACGTCACCATCAGCTGGCGTTCCGCGCTGAACGGCACAGCCGCGACGCGAGGAAGCCGGCGGCGCCAGGCAGCGGGGTCTTCGCCGGCCTTGCCCGCCGCGACCAACAGCGCACCTTCGGTCGGGTCGCCGACGACGTGCCAGCCGTCGTCGTGCACGGCCAGCCGGGCGTCGTTGCACAGTGCCCCCGAGATCACCGTCCAGCGCAGTGCCTGATCGCTGCCGATCTCGAGCCGGGTACCGGTCTCGTCCTGCAGCTCGCCCGCGGGGGCGTAGCCGGCGCCCGTGAACCGGCCGCGGCTGGACGGCGTCCACAGCTGGCGCACGGTCATCTGGTTCTCGGTCAACGTGCCGGTCTTGTCGGTGCAGATGACCGTGGTGCTGCCGAGCGTCTCCACAGCGGGCAGTCGCCGCACGACCGCCTTGCGCCGAGCCATCCGGCCGACACCGATCGCCAGGGTGATGGTGACCGCCGCAGGCAGGCCTTCCGGGATGGCGCCGACCGCGAGCGCGACGGCCGCCGTGAACATGTCGCCGGGCTTCTCGCCGCGGCCGATCCCTACCGCGAACGTCACCGCGGCGAGCGACAGGATGACGACGGTGAGGAGCTTGCTGAACTCGGCGAGCTTGCGGGTCAGCGGGGTGGCGAGCGGGTCCGCCGTCCCGACCAGGCGGTGGATCTCGCCGAGCTCCGTGGCACCCGCGGTGGCGACGACGGCGGCCGTGCCGGTGCCGTGGGTCACCAAGGTCCCGGAGTAGAGCATGTTGCGCCGGTCGGCGACAGGTGTGTCGACGGGCAGCGCGTTCTCGTCCTTCACGACAGGCAGCGACTCGCCGGTCAGCGCCGACTCGTCGGCCTCGAGCCCGGCATGGCGCAACAGGCGCAGGTCTGCCGGCACCCGGTTCCCCGCCTCCAGCCGCACCAGGTCGCCCGGCACCAAGTCTTCGGACGCGATCTCCCGCGTGTGGCCGTCGCGGATCACGCGGGCCTGGGTGCGCACCATGGCCCGCAGCGCTTCCAGCGCCGCCTCCGCCTTGGATTCCTGCAGGAAGCCGACGATCGCGTTGATCACGACGACGCCGGCGATGACCCCGGTGTCCACCCACTCGCCCAGCCAGGCCGTGATCGCGCACGATCCGAGCAGCACGTAGATCAGCGGGTGGTGGAACTGGCGCAGGAATCGGCGCAGCGGACCGGCGCTCTCAACCCGCGGCAGGGTGTTCGGGCCGAAGCGCTGCAGCCGCTCCTTGGCCTCTTCGGCGCCGAGACCGCGGGAAGGGTCGGTCTCCAGCAGCAGGACGACCTCGTAGGTCGTCAACTGGTGATGGGCCGCATCCCGCCTGGCGAGCAGCTGGTCGGTCATCCATTCCGCCAGCTCTCGGAAACCACGGCAACCGGGCATTCCGCCTGCCGTAGCAGCCGCATGCTGACCGAGCCGAGCAGCGTGCCCAGCCGCGGCCCCATCCGCTCGAGCCCGACGACCATCAGTGACGCCGTCGCGCTGCGCCCGATCAATTCGGCGGCGGGGTCGCCGGTGACCACAACGGCGTGAGCCGGTGGCGTCGGGGCCGAAGCCTCCGCGCGAACGATGGCCTGCAACTGTGCCCAGGCGCTTTCCACGGGGTCGAGCATGTCGCCGTTCATGCTCCCGCCGTCGTGCTGCAGGACGTAGTCCGGATACAGCACGTGCACCGCGACGAGCGGGACCTGGTGTGCGCGCGATTCTTCAGCGGCGAACTGCAGCGCCCGCCGGGACGCCGCGGATCCGTCCACGGCTGCGATCACCGGACCCGGCGCTGGCCCGCCACGCGCAGCGGTGGCTGCGCCGCCACTCGCATCGGCGTCCCCGGCGAGCGCATTCGCGCGGACCACGACGACCGGACCGAGTGCGCTCTGCGCGCATTCGAACGCCAGCGACCCGAGCACGAAGCTGCCGAGCCGGCCCCGTCCGGCGGCGCCGAGCACGAGGATGTCCTGCGCGCCGGCGAGTTTGGTGAGCTGGTCGACCGGATCGCCGTGCAGCACATGAGTGGAAAGCCGGGGCGGCTGCTGCGGCAACTCGGCGAGCAGCTGCGCTTGCATCTGGGTGCAACGCTCGTAGGCGCTGAGCACGACACCGACCCCGGACTGCTGACCGGTACCACCGCCGCTCAGATCCGCCGGCTGCTGGGCGACGGGCAGCGAGCGACTCGCCGAATCAACCGTCGCGACGACGAGCTCGCTGCGCCGGGCAAGCGCTTCCGCGGCAGCCCAGCGCAGGGCGGCGATCGAGTGTCGCGACCCATCCACGCCGACGACGACGGTGCGAACCTCCCGGTCGTGACGAGGTTCTGGCATGTCCTCGCCTCCTTCCGGCGGCCGGGCGGCTGAAGCTGGTACCTGCACGCAAGCACCGGCTCGCCTCCGGCGTTAGGGACGAACGGCCTAAAGGACCATGGCGGGTGATCGGCCGGGACGGTCAGCTGCGGGGCGCGGGCACGAGCGCGACAGGGCACCGGGCGCGCCGCACGCAGTAGCCGCTCACCGAGCCGATGAGAGCGTCGTGGACGGCCGACCGCCCTCGCGTTCCGAGCACCAGCAAGGCGGCGTCGGCCGATTGCTCGCCGAGAACGTCGCCGGGGTGCCCATCCATCACCCGCAGCTCTATGTCCAGTTCGGCTGCCAGGCCGGGGTTCACGTCGGGGCCACGCCCCACCGTCGCCTCGACCGCGTCCGCGAGCAACTGCCGACCCCACGCGTGCAGGGCGGACACGTCAGGGCGCACCAGGTCGAAGCCCGCAAGGTCCCAGTACACGGCGGTGACGACGGCGAGCCGTACCTTGCGGAGCCGGGCCTCCTCCGCGGCGAAGCGCAACGCCTCGTGCGACTCCGCCGACCCGTCGATGCCGCACACCACCGGCAGCCCGGCCGCCGGGGTGCCCGCTGACTCCCGCACGACGACCACGGGGCTCCTTGACTGTTGCACGCACCGGGAGCTGACGGACCCGATCAGCAGACGCGCGAAACCGCCTCGACCTCGTGCCCCGACGACGAGCAGGCTGCTACCGGCGGCAGCCGCTATCAACGCTTGGGCGGGCTGACCCGCCACCACCCGTCGTTCGACCGGCACGGACGGCGGGGGAGCAGCAGCTGCCAGCGCATCGTCCAGCAGCCGGCGGGCAGCAGCCTCGGCCTGCTCGTTCGCCAGTCCGAAGGCCCCCGCGGGGGCGCCCGGCGGGACGGCTTCCCAGGCTGTGACCACCCGCAGCGCAGCGTGGCGCTTCCGCGCGTCGTCCGCCGCCCACTTCAATGCGGCGAGCGCGGCCGCCGAACCGTCGACACCGACGGTGACGACGGGACGGTCTGGCGCGGGGCTGGTGGCGGGGGCGTCCGGAAATGACATCTGCTACCCGCCGAACTGCACCGCTGCCGGCTGCTCCGGCAACCTCGGCCGGGCGTTCTCCAGCAGCTCCAGCGCGTCGTCCGGAGACGTGACGCACGGCAGGGACCGGCCAAGCCCGCTGGACCGCACGAGTGCCCGCAGCGGCGGGTCGGCGACCAGCACGAGGTCGCCGCCGCGAGTGCGGGCCTGGCGACGGAATCGGCTGACCCGGGCGAGCGCGACGAGCGACACGTCCGTAGCCCCTCGCGCGTCGACCACCATCCGCCAGGGCCGGTCCTCCTGCAGGATCGGGCGCAGGACGTCACGGTGATGGCGGCCGTGCAACGCGTCGATGCGCACCAGATGAACCGATGCGCCGTCGAGGCTTCTGGACAGCTCAGCGGCTGGGTCGGCCAGGGCGAGCAAGCCTTCTGTGGAAGATCTCATGGCGCCTCCGGGGTAGGCGGGCGGCTGTCTCGTCGGCATCGACCGCTTCGATGCCGACCACTTCATTGCCGACCAGGCTTCCCGGCGCTCCGCCTCGAAGGCTATGTGAAACCGTCGCTGCGGTCTTCGGTGTTTGGCTCCCGCGGCGCAAAAACGCCGGAGTCAGCAGACCAGAGACGCTTTACTTGCCGTTCGCCCGAAACAGTCTGCGCACGGTGGGTATCCCATGGGGTGCAGCGGGCGGGGATCGTGCAGTGGCTTCGCCCAGGTTGGTTCGGATTACCGATGGCGAACGAGGACGTGCGCTGGCATCCTTGGATGTGAGGCCCTTCCGGCCACCGTCACACGGGGAGGGTTCAAGTGCTCTCAGAGGACGAGCGGGCTCGTTTCGAGCGGATAGCGCGTGAGCTGAACGAGGATCAGCGGATCGCTCGATTGGACCGCAAGACACGGCGCCGGGTGCGCGCGCGGTCAACGATGTCGCGTCGCCAGCGGCTGGTGCAGTGGGCCGAGCGGCGCTTCTACGACCGGCTCAGCAAGCAGCGCGGCTGGTAGCTCGCGCGGCGGCGGGGCCTGGCGTCCTTTCGCGGCCGAGACGTGGCCGAGACGATGCCGGGCGCTCGCCCGGACTCGGCTCGCGGTGACACGATCCATGATCGATTCGCTGCGTTCATGCGGCGTTCATCGGCGTGGGTGACCATCGAGAGGGGGTGAGGGGCAGCATTGCGGACGCGTGAGGTGGAGAAGGCGATGCGCGGACAGATCAGGCAGTTCAGTGCGAACGTCGGCCTCGGCGTCATCCGCCCCGAGGATGGCCGCGGCGACGTGCGCTTCCTCCGCTCCTCGGTGATCAGTCGCTACCGGCCGAAGCGGAACGAAAGCGTGGAGTTCGAGTTGATCTACGGACCGAAAGGTCCCGAAGCGGTCGACATTCGTCCGATCTAGCCGGTGACTAGGTGGCCGCCGTTGCCTGGGCCGCTGAACGGCCAACGCGCGACAGTTTCGTACTCCGGCTGGACGCCACGCATCAGCCGAAGTTCCGCCGCCGTCCACTGCGGACCCTCGACGTCGGCGAGCGCGTTGACCAGCGGGCGCAGGTCGACGCGCGTTCGGCGCCCGCGGGCGATCGTCAGGTGCGCACGGAACGGGCGCTCCTGCACCTCGTAGCCCGACTTCCCGGCAGCCCGCGCCACTCCGGCGGCGAGCGCCCGCAGGTCGCCGGTCAGCTTCGCGAAGAGCACCCGGTCACCGAACCGACCTGCCCCCGCCACCCGCAAGCTTGGCGCCGGGTGGCGGTGCGCGACCCGGGCCAGCCGCTCGAGCAGCGCGTCGTTGGGCTCGGAGCGGCCCAGGAAGCAGAGGGTGACGTGCCATTTCGCCGGCGCCACCCAGCCGACTTCCGGCGTCGTCCCGCGCAGCCGCGCGACGGCCTCGGCCAGGCCGGCGACCGCCTCCGGCGGAGGCACGAGCGCGGCGAAGAGCGACGCGGTCACGAACCAGCACGGTAGGCGGATTCCAAGATCAGCGCTCACTGTCCAGCTGGGCCAGCTGGGCGGTCATCACGCCGGTCATCGGCGTTCGCGTTCAGCTCATCGCGGACGAGCCTGCCGGGTGCAGCCGTGAACGCAAGTCGGCCGCGAGCGCTTCGGCGTCGGTGATCCCGATGAGCAGCCGCGCGAACCCGCGGCCCACCACCTCGATGTCGACGGCAGGTATCCCGCGGCGTACCGCGACCAGGCTCCAGGTGCCCTTGCTGCGGTAACGGCCGAGCTTCAGCCGGCGCGGAACGGCGGTGCCGGGCGCCCGCAACCCGCGCACCGCGCCCAACGCGTCGGCGACGACCTTCACCGATCGCACGTTCGCGAACGGAACGGTGACGTCGCGCAACGTGCCGAAGACCTTCTCGGCGCGTGAGAACGTCACGCGCACGTCGTCGGACGTCAGAGCGATCCTGGCCATCGTTCGTGCCTCCCAGCGTCATTGCTCGGCGGGCTGACCGTACCCCGCGGCCCGGGCCAGGGGCGTTGGGCATGGCTGACCGGGACGAGAGTCCCGACGCCCGGCGGGCGCGGCCCAGCGTCCCCGCCGCCGGGGACTTCCGACCCTGCCTTTGCCGCCGCCTGCTCCGGACCATGCCCTTCTAGGGCTGACGCGGCACGGGCAGGAGCGTGACATGAAACGTCTCGTGGTACTCGGCGGCGGGACCGCCGGGACCATGGTGGTGAACCGGCTGCGGCACCGCCTCGATGCGACCGAATGGGCCATCACCGTGGTCGACCGGGACGATGACCACGTCTATCAACCTGGTCTGCTGATGGTGCCGTTCGGCTCCTACCAGCCCGATGAACTCGTCAAGCCGCGCAGGCGTTTCCTGCACGACGGCGTCGACCTGGTGCTGGCCGAGATCGACCGGGTGGACGCGGACGACCAGCACGTGCGCCTCGCCGACGGCCGCAAGCTGCCGTACGACTACCTGGTCATCGCCACCGGGGTCAGTCCCCGCCCGGACCAGACGCCCGGCATGACCGACGAGCTCTGGCGCAAGAGCGTCTTCGACTTCTACACGCTCGACGGGGCTATCGCGCTTCGCGACGCCCTCGCCGGCTGGCAAGGCGGCCGGCTGGTGGTGCACGTCGTGGAGATGCCGATCAAATGCCCCGTGGCTCCGCTGGAATTCGCTTTCCTGGCGGATGCCTTCTTCGCCGAGCGCGGGATGCGTGCCGCGCCGGCACCGAAGGTCGACATCACCTACGTCACCCCGCTGGAGGGCGCGTTCACCAAGCCGGTGGCGTCGCGCCATCTCGGCGGGATGCTCGCGGAGCGGGGCATCGCGATCGAGGGCGATTTCGTCATCGACCGCATCGACAACGAGCGCAAGGTGCTGGTGTCCATGGACGAGCGGGAGGTGCCGTTCGACCTGCTGGTCACCGTGCCGCTCAATATGGGCGCCGAGTTCGTCGCCCGGTCCGGCATCGGCGACGAGCTGAACCTGGTGCCCGTCGACAAGCACACGATGCTCTCGCGCAAGTACCCGAGCATCTTCGCGCTGGGCGACGCCGGCGACCTGCCGACCTCGAAAGCGGGCTCGGCCGCGCACTTTTCCGTCGAGCTGTTCGCCGACAACTTCGTCGAGCACGTGAACGGCCGGCCGATGACTCGCCTCTTCGACGGCCACGCCAACTGCTTCGTCGAATCCGGCTACGGCAAGGGCCTGCTGCTCGATTTCAACTACGACATCGAGCCGCTGCCCGGCAAGTACCCGGTGCCGGTCGTCGGACCCTTCACGCTGCTGGAGGAAAGCCGCCGCAACCACTGGGGCAAGCTCGGGTTCCGCTGGGCGTACTGGCACGTGCTGTTGCACGGCCGGCCGATGCCGGTGCCGGCCCTCATGTCCATGGCCGGCAAGCGAGAAGACGCTTGAGCGCCCGGCCAAGTCCGGCAAACAAGGGAGATGCGCAATGCCTGTCAGCGTTCTCGACGGTCACTCGGTCCACGTCGACGACGAGGGATTCCTGACCGAGTACGACGAGTGGGATGAGGAGCTCGCCAAGGTGCTCGCCCGTCAGATCGGCATCGAGTTGACCGATGCTCACTGGAAGGTCATTCGCTTCCTGCGCGAGGACTACAAGACGCAGGGCGAGACCGCGACGAGCCGGCGGGTGCAGGCCGCAGGCGGCGTGCCGGTCAAGGAGCAGTTCGCGCTGTTCCCCAAGAAGCCGGCGAAGAAGATGGCCTACATCGCCGGCCTTCCCAAGCCACACGGCTGTGTGTGAACGAAAGGGTCGGCAGTGACAACGACGAAGAGCACCGAGCCGCAGCGGGCGATCGTCCCGGACTTCGGCGACGACGAGCCGAGCGGCCGCAAGCTCGCGATCATCTGCTCCAAGGGCAACCTCGACATGGCCTACCCGGGGCTCATCCTGGCCAACGCCGCCTTGGGGGAGGGCGTGGAAACGCATGTGTTCTTCACCTTCTGGGGCTTCGACATGATCACCAAGTCCCGGGCGGACCATCTGCAGTTCAGCCCCGTCGGCAACGCCGCGATGCACCTGCCGATCGGCGACGCGCGCCTTCCGCAGGCGCTGGCGCCCATGCCCGGCATGACGGCGATGGCGACGAAGATGCTGAAGAAGCAGATCGCCGACCTCGGGGTCCCCGAGGTACCCGACTTCCTCGATCAGATCGTCGCGGCCGGCGGCCATCTGTGGGCGTGCCGGATGTCCGCGGACATGAACAAGCTGACGATGCAGGATCTGCGCGACGACGTCGAAGGCATCATCAGCGCGTCGGACTTCATCGAGAAGACCGACGGCGCGCAGCTGCTCTTCATCTGAACGCGCCGGCCGGTCAGGACGCTTCGGATTTCCCGTCCTCGTCGGCCACGTTCAGCCCGACGATGGTGGTCATCACCTCGCCGAAAGACTCCGGGTCGGACAGCAGCCAGGTGTGCCCGCCTTCCACCGCCACCGTCTTCGGATGGCCGAGCACCTCCACCATGCTGTCGCGAGCCAAGGCCGGGATCACGGTGTCGCGTTCGCCCCACAGCACGGTGACCGGCAGGCCGCGGCGGCGGAGCTCTTCGAGCTCGTCGGTGAGATTGGTCGTGCGCGCGAGCTGCGCGACGCGCCAGATGGCCGCGGGGTTGCGGAACAGGTTGGGTACGGCGTCCTCGACGATGACCGGCAGCACGCGGCGCAACTGGCGAACCGGCGCGATGTCGGCGCGCATGTGCAATCCCCAGTCCCACAACGGCCGCTCGGCGAGCGTGCGCAGCACGCCGCCCTCGCTGCGCCATGCGGTGCCGCCGATGGAGTTCACGACCACCAGCTGCGAGATCTGGTCGGGGAAGTCGTGGGCCGTCTGGATCGCCACGCCGCCGCCGAACGAATGCCCCACCAGGGTGACCGGCTCGTTCACCTCCAGCGCCTCGAGGAAGCCGGACACCCACGCCGCGTAGCCCGCGAGATTGAACTCCTTGCGGGGCAGCCCCGGCGTACCGCCGAAGCCCGGCATGGCCGGCGCGAGGACGTGAAGCCCCTGCGCGACAAGGCGTTTCAGCGCTCTCTTGTAGACGTGCTGGCCGAGGGCCCAGCCGTGCAGGAACACCAGCAGCGGCCCGGCCGCCCCGCCTTCGCCGTACTCGGCGTTGCGGCCGTGCACCGTCGTGTGATGCCAGTGCAGGTGGACGTCGGCGTCGGGATCGGGCGGCTCGCGCCCGCTCTTGTGCGGCACCGACTTGCGTGACACCGACTTGCGTGGCACCGGCTTTTGCGGCCCGCGCTCGCTCTTGGTCATGTCAGGTCAGCGGGTGCGCGCCGCGAGGTAGCCGACCGCGGATGACGGGGTGCTCAGCTTGCCGTAGTCGGCCTCGGGGATGTCGACACCGAGCCGCTCGCCCAAACCCTCGAGCAGGGCGAGGAAGTCCATGGAATCCAGGTCGGCCTGGCGTTGCAGGTCGTCTTCCGGGTCGAGGGCGTCGAAGTCGACCTCCGGCGCGATGCCGGCCAGCACATCGGCGAAAACTGAACGGATATCGCGCGCATCAACGGTTTCGCTCATCTTCTTCACTCCTCCTTGGGGCCGGTCACAGCGTGTCCGGGTCAGCGAGCGCGCGTTCGACCGCGGCGAGGAACAGGCCGGCGGCATGGCCGTTCACCGCGCGGTGGTCCACGGCGAGGGTCACGGTGACCACCGGACGGACGGCCAGCGCGTCGCCGCTTGCCGAGGAAACCGCCCATGGGCGGCGCACGATACGGCCGAGGCCCACCATCGCCAGCTGCGGCGGGTAGATGATGGGCAGCACCGTCTCGACGCCGAGCTCGCCGAGATTCGTCACGGTGATACTGGGCGGGCTGGCTTCGCTGGCCGTGAGCCGCCCCTGGCGGGCGCGCAGCACCACGTCGTGCAAAGCCGTCATCAGCGTCTCGACGGACGTGCCCTGCATGTCGCGCAGGCACGGTGCGACCAGGCTGCCGTCACGCAGCGAGATGGCCACCCCGAGGTCGACGCCGGCGCGGAGGTCGGCGTGGTCATCGACCCAGAATCCGTTCAGCTGCGGAACTTCGGTGGCAGCACGAACGACCGCGCGCAGCAGACCCGCAGCCGGCAGCAGTCGCTCCTTGACGGGCCGGCCGGCGTTGCGCGCGGCGATCCAGTCCAGCAGCGGCCCGCAGTCGACCGTCGTCGCGACGTAGAAGTGTGGGATCTCCCGCTTGGAGCGCGCCATCAGAGCCGCCACGGCCGCCTGCCGGCGCTGGGCGGCGTCGGCGGTCGCCTTGCCTTTGCTCCCAGTCGCTTTCGGTGTTCCCGTCGCGCGACCGTGGCCGTTGGCCTCCGGTGCCGCGCGAGAAGCCGGTGCGGGCGCTGCAGCCGGCCGGCTCGGCGCCTTGGCGGCCGTCTCGACGTCGTGCGCCGTGATCGCTCCCCGCGGGCCGGTCCCCGTGACCCGAGCCAGGTCGACGCCGAGGCTTGCGGCGAGCGTCCGGGCGAACGGCGACGAGCGCACGTGAGACGCTGCGGTCGCGGTCACCTTCTCGACGTCCTCGCGGGTGATGACTCCATGCGGCCCGGTGGGAACGATCGCGCGCAGATTGACGCCGTTCTGATGCGCCAGGTGCCGCACCACCGGCGAGGCCACCGGCGGCTCCACCGGTAGCTGCCCGGCGGGGGAAGGGACGTCGCGGACGCCAGCAGGTGGCGAAACCTCGACGACGTGAGCCGGCACCGGAATCTGGGGGTCTGGGGTCTCGCGGGCCGGAACTGGCGAGACCGGAGTCTTCGAGGCCGGCGGCACGACCTCGGCCGGCGCTGCGGAGGCTTCGGCGGCCGGCGCGATGAGTGCCAGCAAGGTCCCGACGGGCACCTCATTGCCGATCGGGACCACGATCTCGGACAGCACGCCGTCGTCCTGCGCCTCGACTTCGATTGCCGCCTTCTCGGTGTCGATGACCGCGAGCGGCTGCCCTTTGCGCACCTCGCCGCCGGGCTCGACGAGGTATTCGACGACGGTGCCGGTGGTCATGTCCGCGCCGAGGACCGGCATGCGGAACTCAGCCATCGCGCCCCACCAGCCTGCGCACCTCGGCGAGTACCCGTTCGGTCGAGGGCAGCGCGGCGCGCTCGAGATGTCCGGCATACGGCATCGGCACTTCTGCGCTGCACACCCGTCCTACGGGAGCGTCCAAGTCGTAGAAGAGCTCTTCGCTGATCCGGGAGGCGATCTCCGCGGAGATGCTGCCGCTGCGCCAACCCTCGTCGACGACGACTGCGCGGTGGGTGCGGGCCACGGAGGTGAGAATCGTCGCGTCATCCAGCGGCCGCAGCGTGCGCAGATCGATGACTTCGGCGGATATGCCGTCGTCGGCGAGCTGTCCCGCGGCGGCCATGGTGAGGCCGAGCGTGCCGCCGTAGGTGATGAGCGTGAGATCCGAGCCCGCCCGCCGGACGGCGGCGGTGTCGATGTCGACCTGCGGCGGCGGGTCCGGAATGGTCTCCTTGACGTTGTAGAGGCTGCCGTGCTCGAAGATGAGTACCGGGTCGGGGTCGCACAGCGCCGGCCAGAGCATCCCGCGCGCATCCGTCACCGTCGCCGGCGCGAGCACCCGGATACCGGGGATGTGGGCGAACCAGCCTTCCAGGCTGTGCGAGTGCTGGGCCGCCAGCTGCCGCCCGCCGCCGGTCGTCATCCGGATGACGAGCGGCACGGGGAACTGCCCGCCGCTCATGTACAGCAGCGACGCCGCGTTGTTCAGGATCTGGTCCAGTGCCAGCAGGCTGAAATTGACGGTCATGATCTCGACGATCGGCCGCATGCCGCCGAGCGCCGCGCCGATTCCCGCTCCGACGAACGCCGACTCCGACAGCGGGGTGTCGCGGATACGTTCGGGGCCGAACTCCTCGAGCAGCCCCATGCTGACCCCGAAGCCGCCGCCGTAAGGGCCGACGTCCTCGCCCATGAGAAACGTGCGCGGATCACGTTTCAGCGATTCGCGGATGCTCTCCCGCACCGCCTCGCGGTAGCTCAGCAGCTGCTGACCGGATCCAGCCGTTTGTTCAGCCTTCTCAGCCTTCCGTGTCGCGTCAGCGGTTCCACGGGGATGCGCAACGGACGTCATGACGCCACCCGATCGCTCGTGACGAAGCGGCCGAGCTCCGCCACCGGTTCCAGCGTCCCGGCGCGGGCCTGGGCGAGCGCGTCGTCGATCTCGGCTTCGACTTCCTGCTCGAGCGCCGCGAGGCTCTCGGCGTCCAGCCGCCCGTCGGCCTGCAGCGACTCGATCGAGGTGAGGTATCGGATCCTGCTCCTTCCAGGAGGCGATCTCGGCCTTGCTGCGATAGCGGTCCGGGTCGTACATCGAGTGGGCCCGGAAGCGGTAGGTGCGCGCTTCCAGGAAGAGCGGCCCGCCGCCGCCGCGCACGGCGGCAACCGCCGCCTTTGCGGCATGGGCGACAGCAAGCACGTCCATGCCGTCCACCGACCACGCCGGGACCTCGTACGCCGAGGCTTTCAGCGCCAGGTTCGTCTCCGATTCGGAGCGCTCGAGCGCCGTTCCCATCGCATAGCGGTTGTTCTCGCAGAGGAACAGCACGGGCAGTCGCCAGAGCGCCGCGAGGTTCAGTGACTCGTGGAACTCGCCTTCCGCCATGGCCCCTTCACCGAAGAAGCACGCCACGACGGTGTCGCGCTGCTGCATCTTCGCCGCGAGCCCGAGCCCGACCGCGACCGGCAGCCCGCCGCCGACGATCGCGTGGCCACCCCAGAAACGCGTTGCGCGCGTCGAACAAATGCATCGATCCGCCGCGGCCGCGACTGCAACCCTCGACCCGGCCGAGCATCTCCGCCATGACCGACGCCATCGGCACGCCGCGGATCAGCGCATGGCCGTGCTCCCGGTAGGTGGCGACGACGTCGTCCTCCGGACGCAGCGCTGGCATCGCCCCGGCGGCCACGGCCTCTTCGCCGATGTACAGGTGCAGGAATCCGCGGATCTCGCCGGCGCTGTAGAGCTGGACGCAGCGCTCCTCGAAGCGCCGCACCCGGACCATGTGGTGCAGCAGGACGAGCGGGTCGCCGGCGGCGTCCAGCGGCTGGGTGGGCGCTGCTGCCGCGATCGGGGTCGGCGATCGGCATGCCTTCCGGCTGCGCCTTGCGGTTGCGCGCCATCATGACGCTCCTTCGAGCGTGGAAAGGTCTCCCGTCGGCAGGCCGAGTACCTGCGCGCGCAGGACGCGCCGCATCACCTTGCCGCTACGCGTGTAGGGCAGCGACTCCACGAACGCGATGTCGCGCGGGGCGACGGCGGCGCCGAGGCGGCGCCGGGCCTCCGCGACGATCGAACGCCGCGTCGACTCGTCCGGGGCGACCCCCGGTTTGAGCATGATCCGGGCGGCGACGATCTCGCCGGCGACCGGATCCGGGAGCCCGAAAACCCCCGCGTCGGCAACGGCGCTATGGGCTTTCAGCACACTTTCGACCTCGAATGGGCCGATGAGGTGACCGGCGGACTTGATGACGTCGTCGGCGCGGCTGATGAACCACACGTAGCCGTCGGCATCGATGCGGGCGAGGTCGCCGGTCAGGTACCACCCGTCGGCGAAGGCCCGCGCGTACCGCTCGGGCTGGCCGAGGTAGGAGCGGAACATGGACGGCCAGGGGACCCGCAGCGCGAGCTCGCCGATCGCGTCCGGCTCGTTCAGCACCTGGACGTGGCCGGCGTCGACCGCCGCTCGGCCGTCGCTGCCCTGCGCGAGCACGGCGACCTCGACACCGGGGATCGGCCTGCCCATCGAACCCGGCCGTACCGGTTCGCCGGGGACGTTCGCGATCATGATCGCGCCGGTCTCGGTCTGCCACCAGGTGTCGTGTACCGGCTGCCCGAGCGCGCTCTCGCCCCACACCACCGCGGTCGCGTCGAGCGGCTCGCCGACGCTGGCGACATGGCGCAGCGCCGAGAAGTCGTGCGTTTCCAACGGTTTCATGTCGGTGCGCATCAGCCGGCGGATGGCGGTCGGCGCGGTGTACCAGACGTTCACGTGCTCGCGTTCGAGCGTGTCGTACCACCGCTTCGCGTCGAACTCTCCCTCGTCGACGACGACCGTGACACCGCAGCTGAGCGGCGCGATGACGCCGTAGGACATGCCCGTGACCCAGCCGGGATCGGCGGTGCACCAGAAGATGTCGCCGGCACGCAGTCCCAAGGCGTAGCGGCCGGTCAGGTGATGCGCGACGACGGCGGCATGGGCGTGCACCGCGCCCTTCGGGGTTCCGGTGGTGCCGCTCGTGAAGTGCAGCAGCGCCGGCTCCTCCGGGTTCGTCGGCGCGATGGCGAACTCGTCCGGCCCGCCGGCGAGCAGCTGCGACCAGCTGAGCAGGCCATCGGCGGTCGTGTCGCCGGACGGCGTTTTCTGCGGCCGGTCGGCGACCAGGACGACGTGGCGCAGGTCCGGCAGCTCGGAACGCGCTGCCCGCACCCGCTTCTCGTACAGCGTCGGCGTCGTGACGAGGGTCGTGACGGCACCGAGCTGCAGGCGCTGGCAGACCGGCTCCGGACCGAACGCGGAAAACAGCGGGCAGGCGACCAGCCCGGCCTTGAGCGCGCCCAATGTCGCCGCGTGCAGCTCCGGCCGGCGGGGCAGCAGCATCGCCACCCGCTCACCACGCCTCATCCCGAGCCGGCTGAAGCCCCCTGCCGCCTGCGACGACAGCTGGGCCAGCTGCGCATACGTCAGGTCGGAACGCGAGCCGTCAGGGCGCAGCCAGCGCAGCGCGACGCGGGCGCCGAAGCCGGCGCGAACGTGACGATCGACCGCCTCGAAGGCCATGTTGAGGCCACCTCCGGGTGGCGCGTCGAGATCGTCGCGCGCCTCATCCCAGACGGCCGCTCTCTGCACTGCATTCCGGGACGGTGTCATGCGCCCTCCTCGTACGGTTACGCGAGTTCACCGTCGCAGCGCCGTACCAGCGGGGAAGCAGGCCGAGGACCACCAGCGGGGGGACCTTCGACCCGGGACGTCGCGAGCAACCGGCTGGCCGCGGCGCTGATCCGTCCGGGGCAACGAGCCGATCGACCCGCTGACGATGAGCTCTGTCATGCGCACCGTTCGCGTTCTCGTCCCGCTGGCTGTCGCGGCGGCGGCCCTCACCGCTTGCGGCTCTCCCGCCGCCGTCAGCGAGAACTCGGCCCGCACGCCCGCCCCGGTCGCCGGGCGCGCCGGTGCCTCGGCGGCTCCGTTCTCCGCAGCGGCGGCAGTGCACCCGGCTCCGACGCCGGGCATCCCCGCCGCAGCGGTCACCGGCTCCTCCACCGCCGCCGCCGCGGCCACCCCACCGTCGTCGACGCCCTGGAACGCGCCGACGAGCAGCCTGACGGCAGCGCCGGCCGCGATCACCGGCGCGGTGGCCACCGACCAGCAGGTGCGTGTCGTGCGGCTCGCCGACGTCGGCGGCCGGCCGGTAATCTCCGTGACGGCGGTCGTGGGTCCGGCAGCAGCGCAAGACGCCGTCCGGCAGGCGCAGCAGGCGCCCGGAAGCGTCGCGGTGGCCGTCGACCATCGCCGGCAAGCGCTCGCCGAGCCGTCCTCGAACGACACTCTCCGCGGCACCCAGTGGGCGCTGACCCGGCTGGCGGCCGAGGATGTCTGGACCCGTGCGCGCGGCAGCGGCGTCACCGTCGCCGTCGTGGACACCGGGGTCTCGCGCGAGCCCGATCTGGCCGGGCAGCTCCTGTCAGGTGCCGACTTCGTGACCGGGGCCGGCGACGGCACCGCCGACGGGTACGGCCACGGCACGCACGTTGCCGGCATCATCGCCGCGATCGCCAACAACAACCTCGGGATCGCCGGGCTGGCTCCTGGCGCTCGGATCCTGCCGGTCCGGGTGCTCGACAACGACGGCTACGGCTACGACTCCGACGTCGCGTCCGGCGTCATCTTCGCGGCCGATCGGGGGGCCGAGGTCATCAACCTTTCTCTCGGCGGCACCTATAACGACCCGGTTCTCGCGGCCGCGGTGACGTATGCGCAGTCGAAGGACACGCTCGTCGTCGCCGCTGCCGGGAACGGCCGCCAGTCGGGTAACGCGCCGAGCTACCCGGCCGCCTACCCAGGCGTTCTCGCGGTCGCCGCCGCCGACAGCAGGGATGCGGTCGCGTACTTCTCGAACACCGGCAGCTACGTCGCGGTTGCGGCTCCCGGCGTGTCCATCGAGTCGACGGTGCCCGGCGGGTACGCCAGCATGAGCGGGACGTCGATGGCCTCGCCCTACGCCGCCGGGGCGGCGGCGCTGGTGCGGGCGGTCGCCCCGCAGCTGACCGCGAGCGCGGTGGCGAGCGACCTGACGAGCACCGCCGACGACCTCGCTCCTGCCGGTCGCGATGACGCCTCCGGATCGGGGCTCGTCGATCCGATGGCGGCGGTCTGCGCGGTCACGGCGTGCGCGTCCCCGACCACCTCACCGACCGCCACACCGTCGCCCAGCGAGTCCGCCACCCCGAGCGAGAGTCCCAGCCCGAGCGAGTCCCCCTCACCCCCACCGTCAGCGGAGCCGACCGCATCGGCCTCGCCGGTCGCGTCGGACACCCCGACGCCGACCCCGACCTTGCTCGCCACCCGCATCAACCTCGGGCGGTTCTCGGCGACCGTTTCCTACGGCTCGGTGATGCTGCTGAGCGCGCGGCTGCGGGAGACGGTCTCCGGTCGGCCGCTGGCGAGGCACCCGATCGCCTGGTGCGCGACCCCGGCCGGCGGCAGCGAGCGTTGCACCGCGTTCACCACCGATCGCAGCGGCTGGAGCCTCGTCCGGTACGCGCCGGCGAAGACGAGCACCGTCCGCGTCAGCTACGCCGGCGATGCCACCACGGCGGCGAGCGTGTCGACCACCGCCACGATCTCCGTCAAGCCGGCGATCACCCGCCGCTACTGGCGCCGGACGCTCACCGTCCAGGTGCGGCCGGCGACGGTGCTGCCCTACCAGCTGCAGCGCTGGGACGGCCGGCACTGGGTCACCTTCCGTGCCGGTGAGACGACGACCGCCGGTCGCGCCACCCTGACGGGATTACCGCGGCGCATCACCGTCCGCATCTTCATCCCGGCGAGCGGCGATTTGGCTGCCGGGGCGAGCGCGCCGGTCCGCCTTCCGTAGCGCGAGCTAGCCGCGGCGCTGCTTGGTCAGCGTCTCCAGCAGCCGCAGCCAGATCTCGCTCGGCGTCGGATAGCTCGGGACGGCATGCCACAGCGCAGCGAGCGGCACCTTCGCGACGACCGCGACCGTCGCCGCATGCACCAGGTCGCTGATCGCCGAGCCGACGAACGTGGCGCCGACCAGCGTGTCGCTCGCCCGGTCGATCACCAGCTTGGCGCGCCCGACGTAGTCCTCCCGCAGCAGGTAGGTGCCGGCGAGGGCCGCGAGGTCGTACTCGACCGTCTCGACGTCGATTCCCGCGTCGCGGGCGGTCTTTTCGGTGTGGCCCACCGACCCGACCTCCGGGTCGGTGAACGTCACCTGCGGCACCTGAGCATGGTCGGCCACGTCGCGGTGGCGGCTGAACGGCCCGTCGTCGAGCGGCCGGCCGGTAGCGCGGGCCGCGATCACCTCGCCGGCGATGCGGGCCTGGTACTTGCCCATGTGGGTGAGCAGCGCGCGACCGCACACGTCGCCGATCGCGTACAGCCAATCGCCGGAAACGCCCGTCACCGCAAGGTGATCGTCGACGTCGACGTAGCCGCCGTCGTCCAGCCCGACGGACGGCAGGCCGATGCCGGTGCTGTTCGGCCGGCGGCCGGCGGCGATCACGATCTCGTCGGCGGTGAGCACGTCGCCGTTCTCGAGCGCGACGGTGACCTCGCCGCCGTGGAGCTCCCCGACGCCGGCGTCGTTCACCTCCGGGCGGGAGACGGAAGCCAGCCGGGTGTTCAGCTCGAGTCGCACGCCGGAGGCGCGTAGCTGCGCGGCGACGAGCTCACCGGCGAACGGCTCGTTCTTGGCCAGCAGGCAGGTGCCGCTCTCCACGATTGTCAGCTCGCGAGCGCCGAGCCCGACGAGCCACGTGGCCGCCTCGCAGGCGACGACGCCGCCGCCGATGATCACCACCCGCTGCGGCACCGTGTGCACGTTCGTCACGTCACGCGAGGTCCACGGCCGGGCGCCGGCGAGCCCGTCGACCGGTGGCATCGCGGCGGAGGAGCCGGTGTCGAGCACCACCGCGTGGCGGGCGGTGACGGTACGGGTGGTGCCGTCCGGTTTCGTGACGACGACCCGCCGCTCACCGTCCAGCCGGCCGTGGCCGCGGATGACGTCGATGCCGGCCGAAAGCGCCCACTGCACTTGCGAGGAGTCGTCGTGGTGGTTGACGATCGCGTCGCGCCGGGCGAGCACCGCATTCACGTCGAGCGGGCGGTCGCCGAGCGCTTGCTTGACGCCCGGCAGGTGCCGGCCGATGTCGAGGATCTCGACCGGTCGCAGCAGGCCCTTGCTCGGCATGCACGCCCAGTAGGAGCATTCGCCGCCCATCAGGTCCGCTTCGATGATCACGGCGTCCAGCCCGGAGTACTGGGTCGCGTACTGCGCGGCGTTTTCCCCCGGAGGAGCACCACCGATGACGGCGACGTCCCACTCCGAGCGGTCTGGATCAAGGGAGGCGGCCACGGCGGCACGTTATCGCTGACGCGAGAGGTGCGCACCCTCAGCCGAGCAGCTCGTCCACCCAGCACCAGCGCCACGCCTCACCGGGCTCCGCGCTGCGAATCACCGGGTGCCTGCTGGCCTTGAAGTGGCGGAAGGCGTGCCGGCGCGGTGACGAGTCGCAGCAGCCGACGGTGCCGCACGCCAGGCAGCGCCGCAGGTGCACCCAGGTGGTGCCCTCCTGGATGCAGTCCGGGCATTCCGCCGCGGTCGCGGCCCCGTCCGCGAGCGCGAACGACACGAGGTGCTCGCACGCGGGCGCCGGCTGCTTGGGGGCGAGGTCACGGCCCTCGCCGAGGGCCTCCAGCTCGTCCACGTGCTCGAGCAGTGACTCCTCCTGGTCGACGGCGGCGAGCGCGGCCCGCAGCACGTCGTCGCTCGCCCCGCCGGAGTCACGGGTGCGCACGATCTCCTCCCGTTCGGCGTGCAGCATCTTGAGCCGCAGTTTGGCGTAGATGGCCGAGGGGGTCATGAGGTCGTCGAGCGGTCGGCCGAGGCGTTCCCAGGCGGCGTTCGACCGCGTGCGGGCGCGCCCGCGCAGCTGGGTGACGACTTCCTCCGGCTCGTTGCCGGCCAGCACCGACTCGAGCTTGCGCAGGCCGCTGCGCGTCGAGCGTTCGGTGAGTTCGGCGGCTTGCAACGCGTCCTCCGCCGGATCCGGGCGCGGCAGCCGCAGCCGGCGGGCGAGCCAGGGGAGTGAGAGCCCCTGCAGCAGAAGCGTTCCGGCGACGACGGTGAACGCTGCCAGCAGGATCACGTCGCGGTGCGCGATGTCTTCCGGAAGCAGCAGCGCCGCGGCGAGCGTCACCACCCCGCGCATCCCGGCCCAGGAGATCACCGCGCTGTAGTTCAGCGGCCAGACGGTGCGCCGCATGCCTGCGGTGCCGACCGCGAAGCCTTGGCGTGCCAGCAGGACGAAGACGGCGCGGGCCACGATCGTCGTCCCCAGCACCCCGGCGCAGACACCGACGATCGTCATCGCGGGCAAGCCGCTGTCGCCGGCGCCGGACAGCAGCGCCGGCAGCTGCAGGCCGATCAGCAGGAAGACGGCGTTTTCCAGGATGAAGGAGATGGTCTGCCAGTTGGTCGCTTCGGCGAGCCGGGACGACGCGGTCTGCAAGGTGGGGGACAGGTGGGCCAGCGCGAGCCCGGTGATGACCACCGACAGCACGCCCGAGGCGTCGATGGCCTCGGCCGGCAGGAACGCGATGTACGGCGCGGCGATCGACAGCGTGGTGTCGAGGACCGGGTCGGTCAGCCGCTTGCGCACCAGCGCCAGCACGGTGGCGGCGGCCACGCCGATGGCAGCGCCGCCGCCGACGGAACGGAAGATGTCGAACGCGACGTCGCCGACGTCGACCCGGTGGGTGAGCGCCGAGACGGAGACGCTGAGCGCGACCAGGGCCGTGGCGTCGTTGAAAAGGCTCTCTTCCTCGAGGAGCGCCGTGATCTTGCGGGGCAGGCCGAGGCGTTGACCGAGTGCCGTCGCGGCCACGGCGTCCGGTGGCGCGACGACGGCACCGAGCGCGAGGCCGACCGCGAGCGTGGCGCCGGGCAGCAGCCCCCAGGTCACCAAGCCGACGGCAGCCGTGGTGAACAGTACGAGCACGACCGACATCAGGATCGTGGCCGGGACATTGCGGCGGAAGTGGACCAGCGACAGCTTGGCCGTGGCGGCGTAGAGCAGCGGCGGCAGCAGGCCGTTCAGGACCAGCTCCGGGTCGACGCGCACGGCGGGAACGCCCGGGACGTAGGAGACCGCGACGCCCGCGATGAGCAGCACCAATGGCGTCGGCCAGCCGAAGCGGTTGCAGAAACCCGCGACCAGGCCGACGCCGGCGACGATCGCCAGTAGCCCGACCGCGAGATCCATGAGGCCAATCCTGACCGAAAGTTTCGTTCTCCACCGCGCGAGCTGCTTGACACGCTTGTGAGTGACCACTTACTTTCTTTCCATGTCGCCCCGCAGTACCGCCGAAGAACGCCGCGAAGCGGTGCTGCAGGCAGCGCTCATCGAGTTCGCGTCCGGCGGCCTCGACGGCACCAATGCCGACGTCATCGCCCGGCGGGCCGGCATCAGCCAGCCCTACCTGTTCCGGTTGTTCACCAGCAAGAAGGCGCTGTTCGTCGCCGCCGTCGAGCGCACGTTCGAGCGGGTCTGCGAGGCGTTTCGCGAGGCGGCCGACGGCCTTTCCGGCATGGAGGCCAAGGAGGCGATGGCCCAGGCCTACACGGAGCTGCTGAAAGATCCGACCTTCCTGCAGCTGCAGTTGCATGCCTATGCCGCCGCGGTCGCCGACCCCGAGGTGCGGGAGGCGACGCGACGCGGCTTCGGCCGGCTCTGGGACGAGCTGCTCGTCCTCACCGGCTTCACGCTGGAGGAGTCGCGAAACTTCATGGCGTTCGGGATGTTGCTGAACGTCGCCGCCGCCATGGGGCTCGGGACCGACTGCCCGAACGACCTCGCTGAACGCTTCGTCGGCGCTGCCGACGCGGCGAAGCTGTCCGCCTAACTCTCTGCTGATCATCCTCGCCCTGACCCCGTCGTACCTACGTATGTAAGTGGCTACTCACTAGCCAAGGACTGACAGGAGATCGCCATGGCTCGTCTCGCTGCCTCGGGGCCCTTGCGCAGGCGCAAGCAGCGGCTTCCCGACCTCTCGACCCGGCGCGGCGCCGGGACGATCGCGACGATCGTCGTCACGTCGGTGGCCGCGTTCATGGTCTCGCTCGACAACCTCGTGGTGACGACGGCGCTGCCGTCCATCCGCGAGCACCTGCACTCCGGCCTCGAAGGGCTGGAATGGACGGTGAACGCGTACACGCTCACGTTCGCCGTCCTGCTGCTGCCCGCGGCGGCGCTGGGTGACCGGCTCGGCAGGCGGCGCGTGTTCCTCGGCGGCCTCGCGCTCTTCACGCTCGCGTCGGCCGCCGCTGCGCTGTCGACCAGCACCGGCATGCTGGTCACCGCCCGCGCCTTGCAGGGGATCGGGGGAGCGGCGGTGATGCCGCTGAGCCTCACGCTGCTGTCAGCGGCCGTTCCCGCCCACCGCCGCGGCGCCGCTCTCGGAGTCTGGGGCGCAGCCGCCGGGCTCGCCGTCGCGCTCGGTCCCATGCTGGGCGGCGCGGTGACCGACGGCTTCAGCTGGCAGTTCATCTTCTGGCTGAACGTCCCGATCGGCCTGGTACTGGTGCCGGCGGCCCGGCGGCTGCTGCCCGAGCAGTCCGGGCCGACCAAGCACCTCGACCTCGCGGGGCTGTTGCTGGTGAGTGCGGGCCTTTTCGGGGTGGTCTTCGGCATCGTGCGCGGCAACGGGCACGGCTGGACCAGCACGCAGGTGCTCGCGTCGCTCGTCGCCGGCGCCGCGCTGGTCGGGGCGTTTCTCGCCCGGGAACGTCGCGCCGCCCACCCGATGCTGCCGCTGAACCTCTTCCGCGGCCGGGCGTTCAGCGCGGTCAACGTCGCCGCGATGCTCATGAGCTTCGGGATGTTCGGCAGTGTCTTCCTGCTCTCGCAGTACCTGCAGACCGCGATGGGCTACTCGCCCCTCGCTGCCGGAATCCGCACCCTCCCGTGGACGGCCATGCCGGTGCTCGTCGCCCCGATAGCCGGGCCGCTGTCGGACCGGATCGGCGGCAAGCCGCTACTGGCAGTCGGCCTGCTGCTGCAGACTGCCGGCCTCGGCTGGATCGGCCTGCAGATCAGCCCCACCGTGAGCTACCCGGAGCTGATCCCGGCGTTCGTGCTCTCCGGCGTCGGCATGGGCCTGTTCTTCGTTCCGGTCGCGATCCGTGGTGTTCGCCAGCGTCGCCTTCGCCGAGCAAGGCGTGGCGAGCGGCACCAACAACGCCTTCCGCGAGCTCGGCGGCACCATGGGCGTCGCCGTCCTGGGTTCCGTCTTCAGCGCGGCCGGCAGCTTCGCGACCCCGGCGGCGTTCGTCGACGGCCTGCGGCCCGCGCTCGCGGTGGGAACGGCGGTGCTGGCGCTCGGTGCCGTCGCCGCGTTGCTCATCCCGGGACGGCGTCCCGCTGCTCCCGTCGACGACCTCGTCACCGCACCGGCCGCGCAGGAGCCGGTGCCGATCGCCGTCGCCTGAGTCGCATCCCGCCGCCGCTGCCGGTTGGTCCGTTCGGATCGGCCGGCAGCGGCAGCTTCAGACCACCCCGTGGATTTCGGACGTGGGCCGCACCTTGCCGAGCCCGCGGTACGCCTGCTCGGCCGTCCGCTCTCCGCGGACGACGGCCGCCACCTCCTCGGCGACCGGCACCTGCACCCCGTGCTGGTGGGCGATCTCGACGACGCTCTGCGCGCTCTTGGTGCCCTCGGCGACCATCCCGAGCGAAGCCGAGACCTCCTCCAGCGACAGCCCGCGCGCGAGCCCCTCGCCGGCCCGGCGGTTGCGCGACAGCGGCGACAGGCAGGTCGCCATCAGATCGCCGAGCCCGGTGAGCCCCGCGAACGTCCGCGGATCCCCGCCGAGCGCCACCCCGAGCCGGGTCATCTCCGCGAGCCCGCGGGTGATCACCATGGCCCGGGTGTTGTCACCGACTCCGAGCCCTTCCGCCATGCCGGCGGCGATCGCGACGACGTTCTTGAGCGCCCCTCCGAGCTCGCAGCCGCACACGTCGCTGTTCGTATAGACGCGGAACGTGAGGCCCGCGAAAATGCGCTGCAGCGACTCGGCGAGGTGCTGGTCCGACATGGCGATGACCGATGCGGCGGCGAAGCCTTGTAGCACTTCCTGCGCGAGGTTCGGCCCGGAGAGCACCCCCGCCGGGTGGCCCGGTACCACGTCTTCGATGACCTGGGTCATGCGCATGTGGGTGCCGCGCTCGAGGCCTTTCGCCAGGCTCACGAGGGGGATCCACGGCCGCAGGAAAGGGGAGATCTCCTGCAGCGTGCCGCGCATCGACTGGGACGGGACGCCGAGCACCACCACGTCGGCCTCGTAGACCGCCTCCTTGAGCGACGTGGTGGCGGTGAGCCGCGGATGCAGCGGCAGGCCCGCCAGATAGTCGGGATTCTCGTGACGCTCGTTGATGGCGTGCACGGTCGACCCGCGCCGCGCCCAGAGCACCGTCTCGGTGCGCGCCGCCGCGAGCGAGGCGACGGTCGTCCCCCATGACCCTCCGCCCAGCACGGCGACGCGGATGTCTCGGGTCATGGCAGCTCCTTGTCAACGCCGGCGAGCGCCTGGCAGCGCGGTGCCCGTGATTCAACACCGGGAGAACAGGCAACATCCCGGACATGCCTCGAACCGCGACCGCCGACCGCGTCGACCGCGACGCGATGCTGGACTTCGTCCGTCCCCGCCACCGCGCCATCCTGGTGACCCACCGGTCCGATGGCAGCCCGCAGCTCAGTCCGGTCACGTGCGGGGTCGACGACGCCGGCCGGCTCGTCATCTCCACCTACCCGGAGCGGGCGAAAACGGCGAACGCGCGGCGGAATCCGGCCGTGTCGGTGTGCCTTCTCTCTGACGACTTCAACGGCCCCTACGTCCAGCTGGACGGCCGGGTCGAGGTGCTCGACATGCCGGAGGCGCTCGACGGTCTCGTCGACTACTTCCGCTGCATCTCCGGCGAGCATCCCGACTGGGACGACTACCGGGCGGCGATGGCGCGGCAGAACAAGAGCCTGCTGCGCATCACGATCGAGCGTTGGGGACCGATCGCGACGGGAGGCTTCCCGCCGCGGCTCGCCGGCTGACCATCCCCGTTCAGCCCCTCCGCGTCCAGCGCCGTGGAGCGCCGTTCAGTGCGAGTCGCCGGCGGCGCAGGCGCCGAAGGCGAGCCGAAATGCGTCGCGTACGGCGCGCGATACCTCGCGCAGCGCCGCTGCCCGCCGGGCGTCGGATGCGGCGCTCAGCGGCTGCTCGTTCGCGGCGAGCTCGACCACGGCCTCCAGCCGCTGGGCGGTGGTCAGGACCCGCATCGCCTCCAGCGGGCTGCCCGCCGGCAACGGCAACTTCAGCCCGCTGCGCTTGCGCAACTCCGCGATCGCGGCGACGATCTCCGGGCTCAGCTTGCCGACCTGCCCGATCTCCGCGATGACGGAAGCGGCGGCGGTCACGCTCTCGGAGAGCGACACTTCCGCCTCCCGCAGCCGGCTCGCCGCCCGTGCGCTCGTCCCCAGCCCGGTCGGGCAGCGCCAGCAGCGTCCACTCGCACGGTGACCAGCGGCTCGTAGGCGCTTCCCCGCCCGTCGACCCCGGGGACGAGCAGCCATGCCGGGCAGCTGCGGATCGCGGGGCTGAACGGCGACCGCCTCACCCGCCGCAAGCGCGGCGCTGCAGCGCCTCACCGGAAAGGCCGTCGGGCTCACCCGAGACCGGCAGCCGCAGCGAGACATCGGCCGGCGCGCAGCGCCGCAGCAGCGTGCAGCAGCCGGGCGAGCGGGACCGGGCCGGATTCGTCGGGCAGTCCGCGCACGGTGTGCGGCTCGTCCCGGCCCTGCACGCTCGGCCAGCACGTCATCACTCGCGGCCCGGCCGTCCAGCCAGGCGCCGAGCCAGGCGACCAGCAGCCCGCTGCAGCAGGCGCGGCGCCGGTGGGCGGGTTGCGGGCCGGATGCCCGGCGTCGGGTAGCTCATCCGTCGCAACGCTACCGGCTCAGCTGGTACGGGTGGCGCCCGTTCGAGTGAGCGATGTGCGTGACGCGTTGCGCACTCCCGCGCCGGCGGCAACAGCGAATGCGCTGATAACCTGGTCGCGACGAATGCTTTGTTCGTCGCTCATGCGGGCGAGTGGCCCGCCGAGGTCGCTTCTTTCCGAGCATTCGCGTTTCGCGGCAGCCATTTCGGCTGCGATTCTGACGCGCTCGATGCTCCACGCATGACGCGGCCTACCAACCGCTGATGGAGTTTTTCTTCGTGCCTTCGCACGCCGCGCCGCCCGCGCGCGGCTGCTTCCGCTTCGACGTCCACCACTTCCTCGAACAAGCCCTTCCGCGGCTCATCCTCATCGGGCCGCGGACCCCGCCCCTCCGGTCGCTCCGGACGGCGCCCGTCCGGCTCCGGCCGGCGGGTCGAACGCCCGGCCCGCACCTCGGCACTCGACGCCGCCCTCGACGCGGCTCTGGCCGCTCCGGAGCCGGAGGCGCCACCTTCGCCGAGCTGGGTCTGCCGGCGGCGCTCGTCACCGCACTTTCCCGGCGGGGCATGCAGGCCCCGTTCGCCATCCAGGCCCGCACGCTGCCCGACGCCCTCGCCGGGCGCGACGTTCTCGGCCGCGCCCAGACCGGCTCGGGCAAGACGCTCGGTTTCGGCCTGCCGTTGCTGGTCCGCCTCGCCGAGACGCTCGGCCAGCGAGCCGACCGCGCGCCGCGCGGGCTGGTGCTGGTCCCCACCCGCGAGCTCGCCCGCCAGGTCGCCGACGTCCTGGCTCCGCTCGGCCGCACGCTCGACGTGCGGCTGACGACGGTCTACGGCGGTGCGCCGATGGGCCGCCAGATCGACGCGTTGCAGCGCGGCGTCGACCTCGTCGTCGCGACCCCGGGACGGCTGCTCGACCTCATCGAGCGCGGTGCGCTCCGGCTCGACCGGGTCGTCGATCACCGTGCTCGACGAGGCCGACCACATGGCCGACCTCGGGTTCCTGCCTGACGTCACCCGCATCCTCGATCAGACCCAGCCCGGCGGGCAGCGCATGCTGTTCTCGGCGACGCTCGACCGCGGCGTCGACACGCTCGTGACCCGCTACCTCAACGATCCGGCGATTCACGCGGTCGCGCCGGCGAGCTCGCCCGTCGAGCTCGCCGACCACCAGGTATTCGTGCACGGCCTCGGCCGACAAGGTGACGATCGCCGCCGAGATCGCCGCCCGCCCCGGACGCACGCTGTTCTTCGTGCGTACCAAGCACGGTGCCGACCGCCTCGCGCAGCAGCTGACCCGGGCCGGGGTGCCGGCCGGGGCGATCCACGGCAACCTCAACCAGAACCAGCGCCAGCGTGCGCTCGCCGGCTTCACCGCCGGGCATCCGCGCGTGCTGGTCGCCACCGACGTCGCAGCGCGCGGGATCCACGTCGACGACGTGGATCTGGTCGTGCACTTCGATCCGCCGAACGACACCAAGGACTACCTGCACCGCTCGGGACGTACCGCGCGCGCCGGGACGCCGCGGCACCGTCGTCTGCGCTGGTCGATCCGAGCCAGAGCGCCAGGTCAGCCGGATGCACCGCGAGGCAGGAGTGGACGCCGCCAGCCACCGGGTGATGGCCGGTCACGCGGCCGTTCAGGAGGTCGCGACCTCCGGCACCGCGGTGCCGCCTCCTCCTCCGGCGCCGTCCGCTGACACCACCCGCCGTCCCAAGCCGCGCAACGGCCGCGGGCGCCCGCGCCGGTTCGAGGGCCGCCGTGGGGGAGAGTCCGGGCATTCGAGCTCTCGGCGTGGCTCCGCAGGCGCCTCCCGAGGTGCGTCCGCCGCCGGCTGACGCCGGCGGCGCAGCTCAGCTGACGAGTTCGCGCTCCAGCGGGGTGCGAAACCGGGGCGTGACCCGAACGTCCGCAAGGAGATCGGCGAGGCGAGCCGCTTCGCGGTCGATCGCCTTGCGGCCGTTCGGCCCCGGGTCGGTCAGTAGCCGCACGGCGATCGCGCCGTCCTTGCGCTGCGCCCAGCCGCCGACGACCCGCCCTCCCCACCAGACCGTCGGCCCCGCGTTGCCCGACCGGTCGAACAGGCTCCCCGCTGCCGCCGGTCGGCGGTGTGTCGGATCCAAGTAGAAGTCGCGGCCGGTCCACCCCATCACGGTCGGGTCGAGCGCCGGCAGCAGCCGGGCTTCGGGCGCAGCCGCGGGAACCGGCTCGCTGTCGTCGGCGAGCAGCCAGCCGGCGCCCGCGTCGTCCAGCGCGACGGGAACGGTGTCCAACGCGGCGAGCGCGCGGCGCGTCTCGCCCGCGGTCCATCCGGTCCACCACTGCAGGTCCGGCGCCGTCGCCGGTCCATATGCCCGCAGGTATGCCCGGGCGAGCTCGGCCTGGGCGTCCGCCGTGGGCAGTTGCTCGGGTGCCGGCGGCGGAACGGGAGCGGGTGACCAGCTGTACTGGCTGCTCAGCCACGATCCCCGCGGCCGGCCGCGAACGATGCGCCCCTCGGCGGCGAGTACGAAAAGGACACGCGTGGTCAGGCTCTGCGTCCCGCCCGCGATCTCGATCTGGCGGCGCAGTCCCGGCACGGCTTCGCCGAGTTCGTTGCCGTACGCCTCACCGCGTTCGGCGAGCGCCGCCGTCGTCGCGTCTTCCAACCGGGTCAGGAACTCGGCGCCGTCGCGGGCCAGGCCACCCTGCTCGATGAAGCCGACGAGCCGGCTGCGTTCGCGGGCGGCGATGCTCCGGGTGGTGGCGGCGTGCACGACGGCGGCGAAGTCCACGTTGACGACGAACATCGTCCGGCGCATCCCGAGCATGCGCACCAGCGTCCTGGCGTCATAAAGCGCCGTTTCGGTGGACTGTTCGCCGGTCGCCGGGCAGCCGCGTGCGGTGGCGGCGAGGTGGACGCTCGCCGGGTCCGTCGAATGCAGCGCCACCAGTGACCGGGTGACGGCCGGCGCATCAGGCACCGCACGACCGCAGAGGAGCTGGTTTCGCGCCAGCCGCGCCCGCCGCTCGTCGCCGGAAACGCTGCGCACCGGCGGATCGGGGGACACAATGCGGGCCACGCCTGGCATCCTGCCGCGTGCGCTCACTCACACCCCGGTCCGGGGAGCCGAGCCGGAACAAGTTGTAGCGTGCTAAAGGTTGCCTGTGAGCAAGGAACTCGTTGGGCGCGGGCTCCGCAGAAACCGCTCTGACCTTTCAACGGGGGCTTCCTGTGCCTGAGCTCTCGCACCGGCGAAGGTTGCTGGTGCTCGCGATCTGCTGCCTCAGCCTGTTCATCGTCGGGCTGGACAACACGATCGTGAACGTCGCCCTCCCGGCGATCAAGACCGACCTGCACGCCTCGATCGCCGGGCTGCAGTGGACCGTCGACGCCTACACCGTGGTGCTCGCCAGCCTGCTGATGCTGGCCGGCTCGACGGCTGACCGGCTCGGCCGGCGGCGGACGTTCCAGACCGGGCTCGCGATCTTCACGCTGGCGTCCCTGCTCTGCAGCCTGGCGCCGAGCCTCGGCTGGCTGGTCGCGTTCCGGATGCTGCAGGCGGTCGGCGGCTCGATGCTCAACCCCGTTGCCATGTCGATCATCACGAACACGTTCACCGACCCCCGCGAGCGGGCCCGCGCCATCGGGGTGTGGGGCGCGGTCGTCGGCGTGAGCCTCGCGCTCGGTCCGGTCGTCGGCGGGGCGCTCGTCGGCTCGGTCGGCTGGCGGGCCATCTTCTGGATCAACATCCCGGTCGGCCTGGCTGCGATCGCGTTGTGCGCCCGGTTCGTTCCGGAAAGCCGGGCGCCGCACCCGCGTCGGGTCGATCCGGTGGGCCAGTTGCTCGTCATGGTCGCTCTCGCGACCCTGACCTACGCCATCATCGAAGGTCCGAAGCCCGGCTACGCCTCGCCCGAGATCACCACGCTGTTCGTCGTCGCCGTGCTCGCCGTCGTCGCGCTGATCGCGTTCGAACGCAGGCGCTTCCAGCCACTCGTCGAGGTGCGCCTCTTCCGCAGCGCTCCGTTCACCGGCGCGACGCTGATCGCCGTGTGCGCGTTCGCGTCGCTCGGTGGCTTCCTGTTCCTGAACACCCTGTATTTGCAGGACGTTCGGGGGCTGTCCGCGTTGCACGCCGGGCTCTACACGCTGCCGATGGCCGGTATGACGGTGCTGTTCGCCCCGATCTCGGGACGGCTGGTCGGCAGCGTCGGGCCGCGACCGTCGCTGGTGGCTGCCGGTGCGGCGATGCTGGTCAGCAGCGTCATGCTGACGACGCTCACGCCGACGACCTCGCTCGCCTGGCTGTTCACCGCCTACACCCTCTTTGGTTTCGGCTTCGGCATGGTGAACGCGCCCATCACCAACACCGCCGTCTCCGGGCTGCCCCGCGAGCAAGCCGGCGTGGCCGCCGCGTTCGCGTCGACCAGCCGCCAGATCGGTCAGTCGCTGGGGGTCGCGGTCGTCGGTTCGGCGGCGACGGCCCGCGTCGTCGGCAGCTTCCGTCACGGGTTCGCGCAGGCGACCCACGCGGGATGGTGGACGCTCGCCGGCTGCGCGTTCGTCATCCTCGTGCTGAGCGTCGTCACCACCGGCCGCTGGGCGAAGGTCACCGCCCATCACGCGGCGCAGGAGCTGGAGCGGCTCGACGGCCGGATGCCGGAGCTGGCTACCGCGCACTGAATGCGGGCGGGGTGGTGTCAGTCACGTAACCCGCTGCGCTCCCAGTGTCGCTCCACGCCCGTCCGGCGGCGTGCCTCACGACGTGCGGGCTGTAGCGACGCGCGCCGCCGAGATCAGCCGTCCAGCACCCGCCAGATCCGCTGCGCCGAAACGGGATAGCGCGTGCCGAGCGACTGGGCGAACAGGCTGACGCGCAGCTCCTCGATCATCCAGCGGACCTCGCGCGCCACGTCCGGCGCGGCGCGGCCAGCGGCCTGCTGCAGCTCCTGCACCTGCTGCAGGCGACTGCGGTCGCGGGCGGGATCGCCAGCCACCTGCTCGAGCCGGCGCTTCATCGCCCGCACGTAACGCCGGACGTCTGCGAGCCGCCCGCTGCCGGCGGAGGTGACGAAACCCGGACCGGTCAGCACCTCCAGCTGCGCCCGCACATCGGCACGCGCGTCAGCAGTCGAAGCCGGCCCCCCGCGGTTCAGCAGCGCGACCACATCGGCCGCCTCGGCAACGATCTGCTCGACAGTCGACACGATCTGCTCCAATGCCCGGGGCAGGCTCTCACGCGTCGCGGCGGCCAGGCGTTCGAACGCCGCCTCCTCCCACACCGGCCCGCCGCCGGCAGCCAGCCGCTCGTCGACAGCCGCGGCGTGGCAGTCCGCGAACAAGGCCGCGGCGCTCGCGTACGGATACGACGACAGCACCAGCTTGCTGCGGGTGCCCAGCCGGCCGGTCACCGCCTTGACCGCGGAAGCCGTCGCGAGCATCAGCAGCCGGCGCGTGCCCGCCCACATCGCGGATTCCTGCTCCGCCGCGGTGGTGAGGACGCGTACCGCCGCGGTGGCGCCTTCGTCGGCCAGCGCCGGATATCCGGTCACCACCCCACTGGCCAGCGACCGGGTGGTCGTTCGTGGCAACTCGCCGCCCGGCCACGACGTGAGACCGGTCTGCTCCAGGCCGGCGCCGGAGGCCGCGACGGCGGCCGCCAGCCGCGGGGCCAACTCGGTGCGCAGCGCGCGCAGCTCCTTGCCGGTCGCCAGCACCGCGCCGTCCTCGCCGGTCACCGCGAACGTCGGCCGCAGGTAGGGCGGCAGCCGTTCGAGCTGCCAGGCGTCGCGGGACACGGTGACACCCGAACGGCGTCGCAGCTCGCGTTCCAGCCCGTCGAGCAGTGGCTCGTCCGGATCGAGGCGCGGGAGCACGTCGGCGGCCACGGTCGTCGGGGGAGTGAACGAGCGGCGCAGCTCCTTGGGCAGCGAGCGCAGCAGCGCGACGACGAGCTCCTCCCGCCGCCCCGGCACCTGCCAGTCCAATTCCAGCGTGCCGGGCCGGGCGTCCGGCGGCGGGGAGAGCTGCGCGAGCTGCGCGAGCGGCAGGTGCACGGTGACGCCGTCGTCGTCGGTGCCGGGCTCGAACGCGTACGTCACCGGCAGGTGGGCGCCGTCGCGGTCGAGCTCGTCGGGAAACGCGGCCGCATTCACGGAAGGCCCGGCGCGCAGCGCCTCCGCGGTCAGCGTGAGCAGCTCCGGCTCGCGCCGGCGCGCGCGCTTCCACCAGCTGTCGAAGTGCCGTCCCGACACGACCTCCGGCCCGATGCGCCGGTCGTAGAACTCGAAGAGGGTTTCGTCGTCGACGACGAGGTCGCGGCGCCGGGCGCGCTGCTCCAGCTCGGCGACCTCCTCGCGCATGCGCTGATTCGCCATGAAGAACGCGTGATGCGTGCGCCAGTCGCCCTCGACGAGCGCGTGGCGGATGAACAGCTCACGGGACAGCGCCGGATCAACGGACCCGTAACCCACTTTGCGGCCGGTCACGACCGGCAGGCCGTAGAGCGTCAGCCGTTCGTAGGCCATCACTTGCGCGCGGCGCTTCTCCCAGTGCGGCTCGCTGTAGGTGCGGGTGATCAGGTGGCCGGCGAGGCGCTCGACCCACTCGGGTTCGATGCGGGCGCAGACCCGGGCCCACAAGCGTGAGGTCTCGACCAGCTCCGCCGCCATCACCCAGCGCGGCGGCTTCTTCGCAAGCGTCGACGCCGGGAAGATCGCGAAACGGCTGCCGCGGGCGCCGGCGTAGTCGCGCTTGTCGCCGTTGCGCATGCCGATGTGGGACAGCAGCCCGGCGAGCAGCGCCTGATGCACCAGCGCGGGGTCCGCGGCGTGCCCTTCCGGCCGGGCAGTTTCGCGCCGGCTGTCCAGGCTTCGAACGGCGGTGCGCAGCTGCCCGCAGAGGTCCTGCCACTCGCGGATGCGCAGGTAGTGCAGGAATTCCGCGGCGCACATCCGCCGGAAGCTGCTCGACGAGCGGGTGCGCCGTTCCTCACCGAGGTGATGCCAGAGGTTCAGCATTCCGAGGAAGTCCGAGGTCGGATCGGCGAAGCGCGCGTGGCTCGCGTCGGCGGCCTGCTGCTTGTCGGCGGGCCGCTCGCGCGGGTCCTGGATCGACAACGCGGCCGCGATGACGATGACTTCTTCGACGCAGCCGAGCTCGCGCGCCTCGAGCACCATGCGGCCGAGCCGCGGATCGATCGGCAGCCGGGTGAGCGCCCGGCCGATCGGGGTCAGCTTCGCGGGCTTGCCGCCGGTGGCCGGGTGCAGCGCGCCGAGCTCGTACAGCAGCGCCAGGCCGTCGCGAACGCCGCGGCGGTCCGGCGGGTCGACGAACGGGAAGTCCTCCACCTCACCCGGGGCGCCGAGGCCCAGCGAGGCCATCTGCAGCAGCACCGACGCGAGGTTGGTGCGCAGGATCTCCGGGTCGGTGAACGGCGGCCGGGCGTCGTAATCGTCCTCGGTATACAGGCGGATACAGATGCCGTCGGCGAGGCGGCCGCAGCGGCCGGCGCGCTGGCGGGCCGACGCTTGCGACACCGCCTCGATCGGCAGGCGCTGCACCTTCGTCCGGTAGCTGTAGCGCGAGATGCGCGCGTTGCCGGTGTCGACGACGTAGCGGATGCCGGGGACGGTGATCGACGTTTCGGCGACGTTCGTCGCCAGCACCACCCGGCGGCCGGGATGTGCGGCGAAGACCCGATGCTGCTCGGCCACCGACAATCGGGCGTACAGCGGGACGATCTCGTCGACCAGCCGCGACGCCTCCCGGGCTCGCTCCAGCGCTTCCGCGGCGTCGCGGATCTCGCGTTCCCCGGACAGGAACACCAGGATGTCGCCGGGCCCCTCCCGGCTCAGCTCGCGCACCGCCTCGACGATGGCGGTCGGCTGATCGAGCGGCTCGCCGTCGTCGCTCGTCTGGTCTTCGGGGTGCAGCGGCCGGTAGCGGATCTCGACGGGATAGCTGCGGCCGGAGACCTCGATGACCGGCACCTCGCCCACGACGCCGGCGAAATGCTCGGCGAAGCGCGCGGTGTCGATGGTCGCCGAGGTGATGATGACCTTGAGGTCGGGGCGGCGTGGCAGCAGCCGGGCGAGGTAGCCGAGCAGCAGGTCGACGTTGAGGCTGCGCTCGTGGGCCTCGTCGATGATCAACGTGTCGTAGCGCCGCAGCTGACGGTCGTGCGGGATCTCGGCCAGCAGAATGCCGTCCGTCATGATCTTCACCAGCGTCTGGTCGCTGGTGCGGTCGGAAAAGCGCACCTGCGAGCCGACGACACCGCCGAGCTCGGTGCCGAGCTCCTCGGCGATCCGGTCCGCGACGGTGCGGGCGGCGAGCCGGCGCGGTTGCGTGTGGCCGATCATTCCGGCGACGCCGCGACCGAGTTCCAGGCAGATCTTCGGCAGCTGCGTGGTCTTCCCCGAGCCGGTCTCGCCGGCCACGACGACGACCTGATGGCGCTCGATCGCCGCACGGATATCGGCGACGCGATCGGTGATCGGCAGCTGCGGGGGATAGCTGATCGGCGGGACGCTTGCCCGCCGCGCCGCGATCCGGTCGTCGGGGCCGGTGCGGGCGTCGGTGATGTCAGAGGAGATGTCAGTCGTCACGCGGGGAGAGAGCGGAAGGCTCGGCCGGGCGGCCGGCGTCAGCAGATGTGCCGCAAGCGGCACTGTATGCAGCGCGCAGCTCGGCCGGAATCTTCCCACGGGCGCTCACCGCGATGCCGTGGGCCTGCGCCCAGGCGCGGATCTCGGCGGGGGCCGGTTCGCGCTGCGGCAGGGGGCCGCCGGGGGCGAACGACGCCTCCACATCGGCGACGTCCGCGGCGGCGCCGAGCTCCGCGAGGCACGCGCCGAGCCACCGGTACGTCCACTCCTGAGCCAGCGGACGCGTCTCGCAGAAGACGATCGGCACCGTCGGAAAACGCGCTTGCGCCTCAGCGAGCGCTTCGGCGATCTGAGCTCCGGGTGCGTGCTCGAAGGTGAACACCCGGCTGTAACGGTCCTCGACGACGACCGCCGCCCGGGGCAGCGAGCAGAGATCGGCCAGGGCATACGTCAACTTCCCGGCCAGCAGGCTGCTCACCAGGTCCTCCAGGGTCTTGCGTTCCACGGCCGCGATGACCTGACCGTCGGCGACGACGGCGTAGTCGCCCGCCGCGAGCGCTTGGCGCCGGGTCGTGGCCTGCTGGCGAGCGAAGGCGTACGGGTAGCGCTCGTGGCTGTCGACGACGATCTCGAGAATCTGCCCGTGAGCCCGTGCCGTCGGCACGCGGACGCCCGGACGGGCCTGCTTGCGGGTGCGCGGGGACTGCCAGAAGATCATCTCCCGCCCGCGCGCACGCGTGAACACCAGCTGCGACCGGTTTTCCCGGCCGCGCGCCAGCACCAGGTCGATGGCGGGCCCGCGCCTGCTGCAGCTGCGGACCGCCAGCCGCTCGAGCACCTGCGCATCGGCCGGCCACTCGGCGCCCCGGTGGCAGTAGACCTTCGCCTCGCGCGGCCAGGTGTCCCGCGCCTTCACCACAATGCCGTCGGGGCCGAGCGGGATGCGGATGAGGTACGGCAGCGAGGAGGACGCTTCCGGATTGCGCGCGATCAGCAGATCGTCCGGCATGCCTTCAGGCTGCCACGCCGCACGGGTGTTGGCCGTTATTCGCCACCGCGAACGTGCCCCGGTCGAGTGTTCGAGTGACGGCCGAGGGCGGCGGTCGCGTCAGCCGACGTCGAACGTCTCCGGATCGGGACCGATACGTCCCGGCGGCTGCAAGGACGAGAGCTGGCCGAGCTCGCCCTCATCCAGCTCGAAGTCGAAGACGTCGAGGTTCGCCCGGATGCGCTCGGGGGTGACGGACTTCGGAATCGCGATGTTGCCGAGCTGGATGTGCCAGCGCAGCACGACCTGCGCGGGCGTGCGGTCGTGAGCCTTCGCGATGGCGCCGACGGTGGCGTCTTCAAGCAGGCCCTGGCCCTGGCCGATCGGGCTCCACGCTTCGGTGGCGATGCCATGGTCGCGGTGGTAGGCGCGCAGCTCGTCCTGCGGCCACCGCGGATGCAGCTCGACCTGGTTGACCGCCGGAACGATCCCGGATTCCGCCCGCAGCCGCTCGAGGTGATGCACCGTGAAGTTCGAGACGCCGATCGCCTTCGCGCGCCCCTCGGAGTAGATCCGTTCGAGCGCCTTCCAGGTCTGCACATACTTGTCGCGCATGGGCAGCGGCCAGTGAATGAGATACAGGTCTACGGCGTCGAGCCCGAGCTTGCCGAGGCTGGTGTCGAACGCGCGCAGCGCCTCGTCGTAGCCCTGATCCGCGTTCCAGAGTTTCGTGGTGACGAACAGGTCCGCGCGGGGGACGCCGGAGTTCGCGATGGCCTTTCCCACACCCTCTTCGTTGCCGTAGGCCGCTGCGGTGTCGATAAGCCGATATCCGGCCTCGATCGCCACGGAAACCGGCTCAACGACCTCGTCGGGTGGAACTTGGAAAACTCCAAAGCCCAGCTGGGGGACCATGACGCCGTTGTTGAGCCGGACGTTCGGGACCTGGGGCATGGGTATGGCGCTCCTTGAAGGTGGGTTCACGACTTGTTGACAAGTTGGTGACAAACCGCCCAGATCGGGCTAGTCCGCCCCTACTCTGCAAGCCTGTCCCAAACGCGGAGAGCCAATCCTTTATCACCCGTTCGGGTGCGAGTGAGAGTCCTAACGTGATTTCCCCGCGAAAAAGAGGGATCCTTACTACAGCACCCGCGCCAAGCGCAAGGAGTCACCTGTGAGCCGCCGTCCAACCCTGGCTGGGGTCCGCAGCTGGCGCCGTGGCGCTGCAGCGGTGGCGCTGCTCACGCTTGCTGCGCTGGGTGTGCTGTCGAGTTGCTCCCCGCCGCCGCCGGTGTCGCTCGCGTCGACGGGTGATTCCATCGCCCGTGGCTTCGACGCCTGCGGCCTGCTGTCGGACTGCCCCGGCATGTCCTACGCGACCGGTAACGACCCCTCCTCCGCCAGCATGTACCGGCGCCTGCTGCCGAGCAGCCCCGGTCTCGCCGGCCACCAGTACAACAACGCGGAGGTCGGCGCCCGGGCATCCGAGCTGCTCTGGCAGATGTCGCTGGCGGTCGCGCAGAAGGCTGACGTCGTCACCGTGATGATCGGCGCGAACGACGTGTGCGCCTCGAGCCTCGACAAGATGACCCCGGCGCTCGAATTCCGGTCGCAGATCGCGACCGCGTTCGCCTACTTCTTCAGCCACCGGCCCACGGCGAAAATGGTCGTGTCGTCGATCCCGAACGTGTACCGGGTGTGGGAAGTCGCGCACAACAATGCGCAGGCCCGGGCCGTGTGGGAGGCCGTCGGGCTCTGCCGGACGATGCTGGCCCATCCGGCGTCCACCGCGCGCAACGATCAGCTGCGCCGCGTCTTCGTCGCGCTGCAGATCGACAAGCTGAACCAGTACCTGCAGACGACCTGCGAGGCCTACCGCAATTGCAAGTGGGACGGTGGGGCGGTCACCCGCTACCCGTTCACGTTGTCGCAGCTGAGCACCTGGGACTACTTCCACCCGAACGCGGCCGGTCAGCGGGTGCTGGCTGACATCGCGTGGCGCACCTTCAACAGCTGAGCGCCGGTCGCACGCAGGCCGCTCGCAGCCGTTCGGTGCTGGAGCGGCGCTAGCCCGAACGGCCGAGCAACTGCTCGCCGAACCCGCCGATAACCGAAGCCGGAGTGGGCTCGTCTGGCGGGAGAACGGGTGGCGGGACGGCGGCAAGGTTCGCGCACGAAGGCAGTCGCCGCAGCCCTGGCGACGCTGTCGCTCGGCGCCGCGGTGGCCGGTGCCGTGCAGGGGAGCGCCCAAGCAGCTGCGGTGCCGCGGGCGGCGGCGCTGGCCCTGGCCAAGGGTCATGGCATGGGGCTGCAGCGCTCCCCGGGTTCGGTGACGATTCCACAGGGCGGCAGCAGGATGTTCGCCGTCGCGGCCGCGGCGCTGCCCGCCTCGGTCGATCTGTCGCGCTACACGCAGAAGGTCGTCGATCAGGGCCCGGTCGGATCATGCGCCGCCTGGGCGATCGCCTACGGCATGGCAGGCTGGTTCGCTCGAAGCCAAGGACATGCCGGGGCGCCGTTCGCACCGATGTACGTGTATTCGCAGGTCAACGGCGGGGTCGATGAGGGTTCGTCGCCGGCCGCTGTGCTGGAGGTGCTGCGCACCCAGGGCGTCGACACGGCCGTGCACTACGCGCGGCACCACGCCGGCAGCTCCTATGACTGGCAGCACAAGCCGAGCACCGCGGAGCGGGCGTCCGCCGCAGCCAACAAGATCACCGGCTGGGTCAGCCTGTACAACACGTTCCTGCCGCCGGGCGCTGCAGCGGTGACCGCGGTGAAGCAGGCGCTCGCCTCCGGCCGCCCGGTCGCGTTGGCCATCGGCGTCTACCAGCGGTTCGTCAATGTCGGCTCGTCCGGGCTGGTCTCGTCGAGCGGCAACCTCGGCCCGCTCTTCGGCTTCCACGAGGTCCTCGCGGTCGGCTACGACCGCCGGGGGGTGCGCATCCAGAACTCGTGGGGGCCCTACTGGGGGGCCAAGGGCTTCGCGATTCTTGACTGGAACTACATTGCGAATCACTCGTACGAGGCGGAGACCATCGCCGGACTGGCCACGACGACCAAAGCCGCCCGGCCGGTCGTCGCCTCCTTGCAGCCCGCCGCCGGCTCCTACCGCGGTGGGCAGATCGTCACCGTCAAGGGCAGCCGGCTGAGGTCCGCCCTGGTGAGCATCGGCGGCCGCACGGTGAAGCCGCTCAGCGTCAGCGCCAACGGCGCGCAGCTGACCTTCCGGGTGCCGGCGGGAACGGCGGGGGCCGCCGCGGTGCGGATCAGCACTCCGAACGGCGTCAGCCTGGCGCGGGCGCGGTTTTCGTACCTGGTGCGCTGACCGGGCCGGCCGCCGCCGGAGCAACGGCCCCCGTCAGCCGGGGCTGCCCGGGGCGTGCCAGCCGCGCGGGTGCACCCCGCCGGGGATGTCCGCGCGGGGGTCGTACGGCACGCGGCTGAAGACGAACGACGCGATATCGAGCGCCACCGCGCCACCCTCCGGGTCGCGCATGATGCGTAGCGTCTCGCCCTCGAAGTAGCCGTCCTGCCCCACCCAGCTGCCGTCGCCGCGGGCTCGGAAACGCGCGGAGCGGCCGCCGGCGGGCTGCGATTCCAGCGCCAGCTCGGTGGCGCCGATCGCCCGCAGCAGGTACGAGGACGGTCCCCAGAACCACAGCCCCAGGGCGTCCAGGGTGTCCTGCGGGGGCGCGCTGGGCTGCCACTCGGCGGCGGGACGCGGCTCGGCGTCGGCCAGAATGGCCGCGAGGTCGGAGGCGAGCGCCGGGCGCAGGCCGGCGGTCGAGTTCGCCATGACGACGGCGCCGTCGCCGGTCGCCGCGTCGATGCGCAGGATGGCGAGGAAGCCGGGCATCGAGCCGCCGTGGCCGAAGGTGCGGTGACCATCGACGTTCCACACCTGCAGGCCGAGCCCGTGCGCACCGGTCCAGGCGAGTTCCGGGCGGTCGTCGACGGCGTGCGGCTCGCGCATCTCCTCGAGGGTGGAACGTTGCAGGAGTGCGCCACCTTCCAGGTCGCGGCCGGCGTGCGGTCCGGCGAGGAAGCTGATCCAGCGGCCCAGGTCGGCGACGGTGGTCCAGAGCTGGCCGGCGGGCGCCATGGCGACGGCGTCGTGTTCGGGCTCGGGGAGCAGGACGTCTGCGTAGGGATGGACGGCGTAGCCCTGGGCATGCGGCGCGGTGGGACGCGGGGTGGTGCGGGTCATGCCCAGCGGCTCGAGCAGCTCGGCGGCCACCGTTTCCGGCCAGGGCGCGCCGCGCAGCCGGGACACCACTTCGCCGAGCAGCGCGAAGCCGACGTTCGAGTAGTGGAACCGGCGACCGGGACGGTTCAACCGTGCCGCGCCGGCTTCGGTGGCGATCCCGGCCGCCGCGGACTCCTGCGGGTAGAGGGAGGCGGCGGCGAGCTCGTCGAACGTCGTGCCGGCGGTGCGTTCCCACCAGGGGCTCGCAGTCTCGGCGCGCAGCCCGGCGGAGTGCGACAGCAGCTGCGCGAGGGTGACCCCGTCGAACGCTCCCGGCAGGTGGCGTTCGAGCGGGTCGGTGAGCACCAGGCGGCCCTCGTCGCGAAGTCGCATGATCTGCACGGCGACGAACGTCTTGGTGATCGACCCGCAGCGGTACTGGACGTGGGCGTCAGGGACGGCGCCATCCACCCGCCCGGCGCCGCCCGACCAGAGCAGCTCGCCGTCCCGGACGAGTCCGCCGACGACGGAGGGCAGCCGTTGCTCGGACTGCTCGCGGCCCAGTCGATCATCCAGCGACTGCGTGGTTTCGGATCTCACAACAACAGAACGTAGTCAGGCGGTGGCAGAAATGGAGGCATCCTGCCTGGCGCGTTGCGCCGGACTCAGGCGACCGCGTTTCCGATGAGATGGCCGATGCCGTAGGTGGCGCCGGTGGCCGCCGCGACCATGGCGAGCTGGAGAAGGGCTCCGCGCGCCGGGTGTTGGTTGGTCAACCGGGAGAGCATGCCGCCGCCGGCTACGGCAACCACCCCGGCCACGGCGAGCGCCAGCCACAGCCCCGTGAACCCGGCGAGGATCGGCAGCAGCGGGATCAGCGCCCCGAGCGCGAACGCCAGGAAGCTCGACCCGGCGGCGGTGAACGGGGAAGGCAGCGACTCGGAGTCGATGCCGAGCTCCTCCCGGGCGTGGAAGCGCAGCGCGACCTCGGTGTCTGCGGCGATCTCGCTGGCGGCGGCCTGAGCGGTGTCGTCGCTCAAGCCGTGGCGCTTCAGCATCTCAGCGAGCTCCGCGCGCTCGGCTTCGGGACGGCGCAGCAACTCGCGGCGTTCCACGCTGAGCTCGCGGGCGACCAGCCCGTTCTGCGCATGAACGCTGGTCCACTCGCCGGTGGCCATGCTGAACGCGCCGGCGACCAACCCGGCGAGACCGCTCACGATCAGAAAGTCATGGTTGGCACCGCCGCCGCCGACGCCGGCGATCAGGCTGGTGTTGGTGACCAGACCGTCCATCGCCCCGAAGACGGCGGCCCGCAGCCAGCCCCCGCTGACCTTGCGGTGCGTGTGGTGCCGCTCTCCGGGGCGCGGCTTCTCGACCATCCCGGCGGCCTGCCGGGCACCATCCGCACCGGCGGCCGGGACGCCGGAGGTGCCGTCCACGGTCCGCGCGGCAGTCGCCGCCTGTTCCTCGGCATGGGTCGGCATGGATCTATTGCACCCAACGCTTTCATGATCGTCCAGGAAGGGAAACATGCCCTTCGTTGGGCCGCTCACCCTGATCACGGGGCCTTTCGGTGGCCTTTCGGGGGTCTACCCCAAGGCTAGAAATGCACGCTCGGGACGATCGCCCCGACCGCGAGGCCCGCGAGGTAGAGCCATCCGAAGAGCCGGTTATGGACCAGGCAGACCCGGTGATACCAGAGCGGCCAGCCCACGTACCCCGCGGGCGGGCCGGCCGGCGCCGGAGTGGCCAGCGTGCGCAGGGCGCGCAGGGCCCGCGGCGCCGCCAGGAAGACGACGAGGGTGAACGGGCTGATCGCGCCGACAGCGACGGCGATGACCAGCACCACGTACATCCCTGCGACGACCGAGGTGTCGAGCAGCCGGGCGCGGTCGGCGCCGAGCACGACAGGCAGCGTGCGCTGTCCCGCGCTGATGTCGAAGGCCCGCTGATCGATGTGCTTGCCGAGCAGGATCGACATCACGCCGAGGCCGTAGGGGACGGAGGCGAGGAACGCGGCGGCGGACACGTGGCCGGCCAGCACGTAGTAGCCGCCGCCCACCATCAGCGGGCCCCACACCAGGAAGGACGCGATCTCCCCGAGACCGATGCCCTTCAAGGTGACCGGCGCCGCGTCGTAGAGCCAGAGCAGCAGCGCCCCCGCCACCACGAAGGCGACCGCACCGGGTCCGCGCGCGACGCAGAAGTAGACCGCGATCGCCAGCCCGATCGCGCCGAGGATGCCGATCCCGGTGGCTAGCTGACGCGGCTCGAGAGCGCCCGAGGCCACCGGATGCAGCGTGTAACGCATCCGCGGTGACTCGGCGGTGTCGTGGCCGCGGCGGTAGCCGAAGTAGTCGTTGCTCAGGTTGCTGATCGCATGCGCGACCACCAAACCGATGAGCAGCAGGACGAAGTCGAGCGGCCCAATGCCGGCGGCGTGGCGATCGGTCAGCGCGAGCAGTCCGGCGATCAAGGCGGCCTGCACCGAGATCACCAGGATCACGCTGCGCGCCGCGTACAGGAAACGGGCTACCGGGTCGAGCTCGCGCAGGGTGTCGCCGTCGGGCCGGTAGAAGCCGACGAACGCCTTGGCCCAGGTGCCGGGCCGGCTACCGGCGTGCGGTCCGGGCCGGACGGGGGCATCCGCCTGCTGCGCCACGAAAGTCACTCCATCCCTGCTGGCTGGGCGGGCGAGAAGACCCGCGCAGCCACGGTATGCCCCGCTTTCGCGTCACTGCCCGTTACGCCGACGAGGATCACAAGCTGCGCCGGTCGCCGCACGTGTGCGGTGCCTTCCGGGCTGCCGCTCACACTGCGCGCCGGTACGCACGAGCGGCCAGCGGGATGAAGACCAGCGAAATCCCGGCGATCCAGGCCAGCGACTGCAGGAAGTGGACGCTGGTGGGACCGCCCAGCGTGAAATCGCGCAGCGTGTTGCACAGCACCGTCACCGGATTCACCTTCGCGAACCCCTGCAGCCACCCCGGCATCGAGGCCACCGGCACGAACGCCGCGCTCGCGAACGTGAGCGGGAACAACCAGATGAGCCCCGCCGACTGCACCGTCTCCGGGTCGCGGATCGACAAACCGATGAAGGCGGCGACCGTGCAGATCGCCACCGCGAACGCCACCGCCACCACGACGAGCGCGACGGCCAGCAGGAAATTGGTGTGGATCCGGAAGCCCACCGCGTAGCCCACCGCGATCATCAGCAGCACGCTGAACAGGCCGTGCACCGTATCGGCGCCGAGCCGGCCCAGCAGCACCGCGGACCGGCTCATCGGCAGCGACCGGAAGCGCTCGACCAACCCGTTCTTCAAGTCGTCGGCCAGCCCGATCGCGGTGCCGAAGCACGTGAAGCTCGCGGTCTGCACGATGATCCCGGGCAGCAGGTAGTCGACGTAGCTGCCATTGGGCACCTTGATCGCCCCGCCGAAGACGTAGCGGAACAGCAGCACGAACATCACCGGCTGGATCGCCGAGAAGACGATGAACGCCGGTACCCGTACGTAGCGCAGTAGGTAGCGCTTGGCCAGCACGGTGCTGTCGGCGATCACCCATCCGACGCTCATACGGTCTCCTTCTGTCGCGATCGGCGACCGGTCGCGGCCGGCTCGGCCGGCCCGGCCGGGGTGTCCTCGGTGGCGGCGCGTCCGGTCAGGCTGAGGAAGACGTCATCCAGGCTCGGGCGGCGCAGTTCGAGGCCCTCGATCGCGATGCCCGCACCGTCGAGGCGGCGGACCAGCTCGCTGAGCAGCGTCGCCCCGTTCTGCCCGGCCGGAACGGAGAAGGACCCCGGCTCGTCGTCGGCGTGAGCCTCCCCGTGGCCGAGCCCGGACACGGCGTCCAGCGCGGCGTCCATCCGGCTGGCCGGCACCTGCACGGCGAGCACGTCGCCGCCGATCGAATCCTTGAGCTCCTGGCTGGTGCCGCGGGCGATGACCGTGCCGTGGTCGATGACGACGATGCGGTCGGCGAGCTGGTCGGCCTCCTCGAGGTACTGGGTGGTGAGCAGCACCGTCGCGCCGTCGCTGACCAGGTCACGGATGAAATCCCACAGCTCGGACCGGCTGCGCGGGTCGAGCCCGGTGGTGGGCTCGTCGAGCAGCAGCACCTTGGGTCTGGCGACCAGGCTGGCGCCGAGGTCGAGGCGCCGGCGCATCCCTCCGGAATAGGTGCGCACCGGCCGGTCCGCGGCGTCGGTGAGCCGCAGCCGCTGCAGCACCTCGCCGGCGCGCTCGCGGGCGACCTTGGCGCCCAGGTGATAGAGCCGGCCGACCATCTCGACGTTTTCCCGGCCGGTCAGATTCTCGTCGACAGCGGCGAACTGCCCGGCGAGGCCGACGACCTTGCGCACGGCCGCCGGATTCTTGACGACGTCGATGCCCTCGACCTCCGCACGACCCCGGTCGGGCTGGATGAGGGTGGTCAGCACCCGGACCGCGGTGGTCTTGCCGGCGCCATTGGGGCCGAGCACGCCGAGCACCTGACCGCGCGGGACCTCGAGGCTGATGCCGCGCAAGGCCTCGATGTGCTTCGGCGGCTTCCCGAAGGTCTTCCAGACATCCTCGACGAGTACGGACGGGGAACTACTCACCATGTTTCCGGTCTTCCTCAGTAGTCTCAGCTGCTTCGCGGGCGTATCGGGTCACGGGCGATCGGGGGTACAGGCATATCGGGCGGGCCAGCCGCTCGGCGGGAGCGCGCCTGTCCAGCTTCGTCATGGTGACGCAGGGGTGCGACAGAATTCATCGCCCGGCGTTCTCCTGTGCGCGAACCGGCGGCACGCGCTGCTGCCGTGCAGGTCAGACGATCCGGTCCAGCAGGATGTCGAGCGCCTCACGGGTCTTCTCGCGGCGCGTCTCCAGCAGATGGGCAGCCCCCTGGTAGCCGCCGCCCGCCGCCAGCGCGGCCAGCGGCGTGCCGATCAGCCCGAGCTCCAGCGACGTCTCGACGATCCCGCCGATGCCCATGCCGACCGCTGCCACGGTGGGAATCCCGATGAGGGTGCCCATCACCCAGCTGCGGTAGCCGGCGATCTGCGCCGTCACCGTGATGCGGCTGTGGCCGGCGGATGCCGGATGGACGTCGAGGCGCAGCCTGCTGACGTCCTTGAGCAGCAGCGTGCCGCGCACGTCGAGGCCGCGCCGCAGCTCGGCGAGAAGACCGGTGCGGGGGACCCAGTCGCCGCCGAGCCCCGAGCGCCGTCCGCGCGCGAACTGCTGGCGCCGCACCGCCGCGTCGAAGACATCGGCCATGCGTTCGGGAGCGATCGGCAGCTGCCGGGCCACCGACGCGTTGGGATCGAACGTGCTCTTCGGTCCGGGGGCCGGCAACTCCAGGCCGTACGCCAGCGAACCTATCCGCCATTCGGTCAGCGCCTGACTCGCCGCCTGCTCCGACAGGCCGGCCTCGCGTAGCACCTCCATGACCGTCGCCTCGTCCAGCAGTGGCTCGCCGGGCGAGCGGTCCCCGGCCACGTGCAGTTCGGCGGCGCGCTTGACCACCAGCGCAAGGTCCTCCTGAGACAGCCGCCGGGCCATGCGCCGAGGATAAGCGGCGGTGCGGCCCGCCGGCCGAAGGCGCAGCGCCGGCGTCAGCCCGTTTCGGGCAACGGCAGCGGGACTCGCCGCCCGCGCGTCGGCGCTCACCTGCCGCGTCCGCCGCGCGTTCTGCTGAGATCATCGGCGGATGCCTCCGTCCGGTGCCAGCGTGGTCATGGCGCTGCAGTTCTGGCCGCGCGGCGGCTCGGCTCAGGTGGTGCGCTACCTGGCGCCCGAGGTCCAGCACGCCGGCTGGGAGGTCTCGCTGGTCACCGGGTCGCTCGGCGGCTCCGGTGACAACGGTTTCGCGCCCGAGTTCTTCGCGCCGCTGCCGGTGACCACCGTCGACTACAACGCCGCGCAGCGCGCCTGGCTCGCGGGCGGCGATCCGCTCGATCAACCGGTGCCCTTCCACCCCTCCTTCGAGGATCGCCACGGCGCACCCGACCGCATCTACGCCAAGGTCTCCGACGGCCTCTTCGAGCGCCAGGTCGACGCCTGGGCCGCCGCGCTCGCCCGCGCGGGGCTGGCGGGTGCCTCCGTCGCCCACCTGCATCACCTCACGCCGATCAACGAAGCCGTCCAGCGACTGCGCCCCGACCTGCCGCAGGTCGTCTCGTTGCACGGCACCGAGATGCTGATGCTGGAGGCCATCGACCGCGGCGAGGCGATGACCGGCACCGAGCCGTGGCCGTTCGCCGACGTGTGGGCCGAGCGGCTGCGCCGCTGGGCGGCCCGAGCGGACCGGCTGATCGTCGTCTCCGAGACCGACCGCACCCGGGCGCTGACGCTCTTCGACGTGCCGCCGGAGCGGCTCACGATCGTGCCGCACGGCATCGATCCGGTGCGCTTCCAGCCGATTCGCAGCCCGCTCGCGCGCCGGCTCGAGCTGCTCAGAGGCTGGCTGGTGGAGGAGCCGCGCGGGTGGGACGAGTCGGGTGTGGTGGGCGCGGTGCGTTACCGGGAAGCGGATCTTGCGGCGTTCGCGGATCCGCAGCGGCCGGTGCTGATGTTCGTCGGGCGCTTCACCGAGCCCAAGCGGCTGCCGCTTTTGATCCGGGCCTACGCCCGGGCCCGGCGCGACCATGGCCTGCGCGCGCCGCTGCTGATCTGGGGCGGGTCGCCGGGGGAGTGGGAAGGCGAGCACCCGGTCACTCTCGTGCAGCGGCTGGGGGTCGACGGTGTCTTCTTCACCGGATGGCACGGACACGACGAGCTGCCGACCGGCCTCGGCTGCGCCGACGTCTTCGTCTCGCCCTCGGTCGGCGAAGCCTTCGGGCAGGTGTTCCTCGAGGCGATGGCCTGCGGCCTACCGGTGATCGCCGCGGCCTCCGGCGGGCCGCTCGGCTTCGTGAACACCGATCCGGACCATCCGAACGGGTGGCTCGTACCCGCCGACGACGAGGCTGCCCTGGTCGACGCCCTGGTAGCGGCCGCCGCTGCGCCGAGCGCGGCGCGCGAACGCGGCCGGCGGGGAGGCCACGCGCTGGCCCAGGTGCGGGCCGGCTACTCGTGGGCCGCGACGGCCCGCCACGTCACCCAGGTTTACGCCGCGGTCACCGGGTCAGGCGTGCAGGGTCGTTCGCCTAGCGCGCAGGAAGCGCAGGAGCAGGAGGTCTCGTGAACGCCGTGAAGGTGCTGCCCCCGTCCGGAGCCCAGCTCGAACTCCGCCAGGGCGACCAGCGGGCGGTCGTGGTCGAGGTCGGCGGCGGCCTGCGCTCCTACGAGGTGGGCCGGCGACGAATCCTCGACGGCTATCCGGAGCACGTCATGGCCGGCGGCGGTCGCGGGCAGGTGCTCTTTCCCTGGCCCAACCGGCTCGCCGCCGGGCGCTGGGAGCACGACGGTCATGCGCTGCAGCTCCCGCTCTCGGAGCCGGGGCGCGGCAACGCCATCCACGGGCTGGTGCGGTGGAGCCAGTGGCAGCTCGAGCAGGACGGCCCGGCGGGCGCCGTCGCGCGGCATACGCTCATGCCGCTGCCCGGCTACCCGTTCCGCATGAGCGTGCAGATCCGTTACCGGCTGGGCGCCGACGGGCTGACCGTCGCGACGACGGTGGGCAACGAGTCCGCCCGGCCCGCTCCCTTCGGGCTCGGCTTCCACCCGTATATCGCCGCCGGCGACGGGCTCGTCGACGACCTCACCCTCACGGTCCCGGCCGCCACTCAGCTGCTGCTGGACGGCAACGGCATCCCGACCGGACGCAAGCCCGCGGCGGTCGTCGCCGCTCGACCTGCGCTCCGGGCAGCGCATCGGTGCCGCCCTGATCGACGACGGCTTCACCGACCTGGAGCGCGACAGTGCCGGCCGGGCGCACGCCACCATCGACGGGCCGACCGGCAGGGTGCAGCTCTGGGCCGGTCAGGGCTTCGACTACCTGCAGGTCTTCACCGGCGACACGCTTCCGGCGGAGGTGAAGCGCCGCGGCGTGGCGATCGAGCCGATGACCAGCCCGGCTAACGCGCTGGCGTCGGGGGAGAGCCTGGTGGTGCTCGAGCCGGGCGCCGCGACCGAATTCGAGTGGGGCCTCACGCCCTGAACCCGCCACTCGCCCGGTTCCGCTAGCGGCCGGCGAGTTCCAGGTGCCCCGTCTCGAACAGCGCGCAGCGCCGCCCGCAGCACCCCCTCCGCCGGCGCTCCGGTCGCCACCGCCAGTAGTTCGGCAACGGCCCCGAGCGGCAGCCGGCCGTCGCAGCCGGCCAGCAGCGCCTGCGTCACCGGGTCGATGCCCACCGTGTCCGGCAGCGCCGACGGGGCGGTCAGGCGGCGGGTCACCGGCTCCCAGCCGTCCGCGCCGAGCACCGACTCCTCGGCCAGCCGCAGCCCCTCGGTCGCGCGCAGCCGCAAGCTCTCCGCAGCCGCCTGGCGCGCCTCGATCCGGTCCAGCCAGCCGCCGATGCGTGAGCCGCTCACCATCGCCGGCTCGCTCGTGAGGTCGAGGAAGCTCACCCGCGGCGCCGCGTCCGTGCGGCGCAGCACGACGAGGCCGTAGGCGATGCCTTCAGCGCCGAGGTCGTGCACGTGCGCGAGCCAGCGCAGCGCGCGTTCGGTGGCCGCCGGCTCGGGCTCCTCCTCGTCGCGCCACAGCGCTACGTGCTGCGCCGGGTCGAGTACCTCACGCAGCACGACCAGCGCGTCGCATCCGGGCGGCACGAGCTCCGCCGGGTGTTCCTGCCAGCTGCCTCCCGCCGGGATCACCCACGACGTCAGCACCTGAGCCACGCCGCCGGGCTCGAGGACCGCCACCGCATCGGACAGCAGCCGGCCGAGCGCGCCGTCACTGCTGGCGGCATCGCGGTAGAGCAGCGCATCCGGGTCGGGCGGCGCGAGCACGAACGGCGGGTTCGCCACCACCAGGTCGAACCGCCGGCGGGTGACCGGCGCGAAGAAGTCGCCGGAGAGCAGCTCGATCCCGCCGGGCCGGAAGCCGGAGAGCGCGAACGTGAGCGCCGCCATGTCGACCGCCCGCGGCACCGCGTCGGTCGCCGTGACCTGCGCAGCGTGCGCGCTCAGGTGCAGCGCCTGGATGCCGCAGCCGGTGCCGATGTCGAGCGCGGTCCCGACCGGCCTGCGCAGCGTCGCGGCGACGAGCGTGAGTGACGCGGCGCCGATGCCGATCACGTGATCGGGCGCCGGTGGGTGGGTGCGCGCGATGTCCGATGCCACGTACCACTCGTCCTGGTGGGGACGGATGTCGAGAGCGGCACGCACCTGGCCGTCGGCGACCGGCTCCAGCGCTGCTTCGGGCAGGAAGGTCAGCGTGTGCAGCGGTTCGCAGCGACCGAGCAGGAAGAGCCGGATCAGCCGCTCCAGCTCGCTGTCGCCGGTGGCGACGTGCAGCGCGGGAACGAGGTCGCCGCGGGCCAGCGCCGCCGATGCCTCGGCGCCGAGCAGCGCGTCGATCCCGTCGACGGTGTAGCCGGCAGCCAGCAGGCGGGAGCGCAGCTGCCCGGCGCGGGGCAGCAGCTGTTGCGGTGTCGTCGTCACCGCAACAGCTTGCCCGCGCGGTCGCAAATCCGCGGGCGGGTGTGGCCGAATCCGGGCAAGATCCAGCGGTGCGCGCGCAATCGCTCTCGAGCCGGGCAGCCCGCAGGCTGGCGCTCGCGGCGCAAGGGTTCGGCCGCGCGCGGCCGCCGAAACCCACCGCCCGCCAGCTGCGGGCGACCGTGGATCGCCTGCACTTGCTGCAGATCGACTCGGTGAACGTGCTGGTGCGCAGCCACTACCTGCCGCTGTTCAGCCGGCTCGGGCCCTACGACCGCGCGCTGCTGGACCGGCTGGCCTGGCCGCGCCGGGGGGAGCGGCACTTCTTCGAGACGTGGGCGCACGAGGCGTCGCTGCTGCCGGTCGGCTACGAACCGCTGCTGCGCTGGCGCAAGCAGCGGGCGCTGGCGCACGAAGGGGTCTGGGGCGGCCCCTCGCGGGTAGCGCGGGAGCAGCCGCACCTGGTCAAAGCCCTGCTCGATCGGGTGCGCGACGAGGGGCCGCTGACGGCGAGCGAGGTGACGGCGCCGCGCGAGCGCACCCCCGGAGCGATGTGGGACTGGTCGCCCGAGAAGCGCGCGCTCGAATGGCTCTTCGTCACCGGGCAGGTGCACGTGGCCGGGCGGCGGCCGTCGTTCGAACGCGCCTACGACATCCCCGAGCGCGTGCTGCCGAAGGCGGTGCTGGACGCGCCGACACCCACGGAGGGAGAGGCGCGCGCCCAGCTGCTGCTGTCCGCGGCGGACGCCCTCGGCGTCGCCACGCTGGGGGACCTCGCGGACTACTTCCGGATGCGGGTGCCGGCGGCCCGGCCGGTCGTGCAGGAGCTGGTCGCCGGCGGGCGAGCTACTCGAGGTGGCGGTCGAGGGCTGGCCGCAGCCGGGGTACCTGCGCCCCGGCGTGCGGGTGCCGCGGCGATTGTCGGCGCGTGCCTTGCTCACGCCTTTCGATCCGGTGGTGTGGGAACGCAGCCGCGCACTGCGCATTTTCGGCTTCGACTACCGGATAGAGATTTATGTTCCCGCCGCCAAACGCAAGTTCGGCTATTACGTGCTGCCGTTTCTGTGGGGCGATGGATTGGCGGCGCGAGTGGACCTGAAAGCGGACCGCTCGCGCGGGGTCCCGACGCTGCACGTGAAGGGTGCCTACCCGGAGCCCGGCACCGATCTCGAGGCCGTCGCGGCGGCGCTCGCCGTCGAGCTCGCCGATCTCGCGCTCTGGCTCGGACTGGGCGACGTGCTCGTGGACGAGCGGGGTGATCTCGCGGCGCCGTTGCGCCGAGTTCTCGGCTGACGCATTGGCGAGCGATGTGATGTGATTCCGACCACGTTGCCGAACGGCTGGGAACAGCCGGCGCACGGGGGTACGGCGTGATGTTGGGGCACGAGCAGGCCAGGGTGCGTCCACCCTTCGGCGGAAGCGAGCCCGCGTTACAGCCGTCGCGCGCCCGTCCTGCCGAGCGTCGGCTCACCCAACGGTCCCGCAGTGATCTGTGGCGTATGCAGGAGGATGACGGCGACGTCGCGGCGGTGAGGAGTTCCGGCGGGTCGGCGGAGCCTGCCTCCGGCAAGGAACGCACGCCCCAATCGCCTGCGCCACACCGCCCCGAAATGGCCCGGGACCCGTAGCGCGGGGACGAGGATCGAGCCGACCGGCACGCTTCGACGAGCCCGGCGACATCCCGGCACGACCCCCGCCGCTGGCGCCCCCGCTTCGGCGAACGCGATATGAACTGTGGGGCGGTAAGTCGCAGGAGGCGTCGTTCGGGGCGTCCTCAGGCCGCCCGACGATCCCCACGGCGGCGATCGCTAGAGGAACGGAGACTCATGGCCCTGACGACCCCAGAGCGTGGCCGCGCGCCGGTCACGGGTACCCCGGCGCCGCCCGCCCGCAGCACCGCCCGCGCGGCCGTCGGTGCACGGACGCTGCGCAAGGACCGCTGGTGGGTTCCGCCGGTGGTGCAGTTCCTCGGCCTTTTCGCTTTCATCGTGTACGGCACCATCGCGGCATTCCGCAACGGGAATTACTTCGCCGACCCGTACATTTCGCCGTTCTACTCGCCCTGCCTCACGGATCGTTGCGTCGACCACTACACGCCAGAATTCCTCGGTGGCTGGTGGCACTTCTCGCCGGCGTTGCTCATCCTCATTTTCCCGCTCGGTTTCCGGCTCACCTGCTACTACTACCGCAAGGCCTACTACCGGGCCTTCTGGGCGTCCCCGCCGGCCTGCGGGGTGCCCGACGGTCACAAGCGCTACACCGGTGAGACGCGCTTCCCGCTGATCTTCCAGAACATCCACCGCTACTTCTTCTACTTCGCGGTGCTGTTCGCGCTCCTGCTCACCTACGACGCCGCCCGCGCGTTCGACTACGGCGGCAGCTTCGGCATCGGTGTGGGCACCGGAGTGCTGATCATCAACGCGGTGCTCATCTGGTGCTACACGCTCGGCTGCCACTCCTGCCGGCACATCATCGGCGGCAAGCTGAAGTCGTTCAGCAAGCACCCGATGCGTTACCGGTACTGGAAGTTCGTCAGCAAGTTCAACGGCCGGCACATGCTCTTCGCCTGGCTGAGCCTGGTCTGGATCGGCGTTGCCGACCTTTACGTCTGGCTCGTTTCGAACGGGACCTTCACCGACTACCACTGGATCTCTTGATGAGCCATCCCGCGACCTCCTCGAACATCCACACCTCGCCGGTGCACGCGACGGCCGCCGAGATCCACGACTACGACGTGATCGTCGTCGGTGCCGGCGGCGCCGGTCTACGGGCCGCGATCGAGGCGCACGAGAGCGGCGCCAAGACCGCGATCGTCTGCAAGAGCCTGCTCGGCAAGGCGCACACCGTCATGGCCGAGGGCGGCCTCGCCGCCGCGATGGGCAACGTGTGGCCGGAGGACAGCTGGCAGGTGCACTTCCGCGACACCATGCGTGGCGGAAAGATGCTGAACAACTGGCGCATGGCGCAGCTGCACGCGCAGGAAGCGCCGGACCGGGTCATGGAGCTCGAGGAGTGGGGCGCGGCGTTCGACCGCACTCCCGACGGCCGGATCCTGCAGCGCGACTTCGGCGGCCACCGCTACGCCCGGCTCGCTCACGTCGGTGACCGCACCGGCCTGGAGATGATCCGCACCCTGCAGAACCGTGCGGTGTCGCTGCGCATCGACGTGTTCATGGAGTGCACCGTCCTGCAAGCTGCTCACCGAGGACGGCGTCCAGGGCAACCGCATCTCCGGCGCCTACGCCTACTGGCGCGAGTCCGGCACGTTCGTGCAGTTCAACGCCCCGGCGGTCATTCTCGCGACCGGCGGCATCGGCAAGTCCTTCAAGGTCACCTCGAACTCCTGGGAGTACACCGGCGACGGTCACTCGCTGGCCATGGAGGCCGGCGCCGACCTCATGGACATGGAGTTCGTCCAGTTCCACCCGACGGGCATGGTCTGGCCGCCCTCGGTCAAGGGCATCCTCGTCACCGAGGGGGTGCGCGGCGACGGCGGGATTTTGAAGAACAGTGAAGGCAAGCGCTTCATGTTCGACTACATCCCGGAGGTCTTCGCCGCGGACACGGCCGACACCGAAGAAGAGGCCGACCGCTGGTACGAGGACAAGAAGACCGCGCGGCGACCACCCGAGCTGCTGCCGCGTGACGAGGTCGCGCGCGCGATCAACTCCGAGATCAAGGCAGGCCGGGGATCCCCGCACGGCGGCATCTTCCTGGACATCGCCTCGCGGCGCCCGGCGGAGTACATCCAGCGCCGGCTGCCGTCGATGTATCACCAGTTCAAGGAGCTGGCTGACGTCGACATCACCAAGGAGCCGATGGAGATCGGCCCGACCTGCCACTACGTGATGGGCGGCATCCGGGTCGACGCCGACACCGCTGCGGCGACGATCCCCGGGCTGTTCGCCGCGGGCGAGTGCGCTGCCGGTATGCACGGCTCCAACCGGCTCGGCGGCAACTCGCTCGGTGACCTGGTCGTCTTCGGTCGCCGAGCGGGCGCGGCCGCGTCCGAGTACGCGAAGGCGCTCACCCCGGCGAAGCGGCCGAAGGTCTCCGAGAAGCAGGTCGAGCAGATCGTCTCCGACTCGCTGGCGCCTTTCGAGCGGGACCCGGTCAACAACCCGTACACGGTGCACGCCAAGCTGCAGAACACGATGAATGAGCTGGTCGGCATCATCCGGACGGAGGCCGAGCTCGAGCGGGCACTCAAGGAGGTCGCCGTCCTCAAGGAGGAAGCCGCCCTCGTCGGCGTGGAGGGCCATCGCCAGTTCAACCCCGGATGGCACCTGGCGATCGATCTGCGCAACATGATCCGCGTCTCCGAGTGCATCGCGATGGCGGCGCTGGCTCGGCACGAAAGCCGGGGCGGGCACACCCGCGACGACTATCCGGCGGCCGACCCCGAGTTCGGCCGGATCAACCACGTCCTGCGGTTGCGCGGCGGTGAGCTGCAGCTGTCCGCCGAGCCGCTTCCGCAGATGCCGGCGGAGCTGCGCGAGCTGTTCGATGCCAACGCGGGCGGTGCCGCTTCCGGCCCGTCCGCTGCGAAGGACGCCGCATCCGAAGGCGCGGGCCCGGGTGGTGCTGCTGCCGAAGCAGATCAGAAAGCTTCCGACTCGACGAAGAAGGCGGATTCCTGATGGGCTACGACCTGTCCATGCGGGTCTGGCGCGGCGACGCCTCAGGCGGTGACCTGCGCGACTACTCGGTGCCGGTCGAGGAGGGCGAGGTCGTCCTCGACGCTATCCACCGCATCCAGGCCCAGCAGTCAGGCGACCTGGCCGTCCGGTGGAATTGCAAGGCCGGCAAGTGCGGCTCGTGTTCGATGGAGATCAACGGCAAGCCGCGCCTGGCGTGCATGACGCGGCTGTCCACGTTCGAGCCGACCGAGACCATCACGGTCACCCCGCTGCGCACGTTCCCGGTCATCCGCGACCTCGTCACCGACGTCTCGTTCAACTTCGAGATGGCCTCGCGGGTGCCGGCGTTCGCGCCCAAGCCGCGCGAGAAGGATGGCACCTACCGGGTGCAGCAGGTCGACATCGACCGGGTGCAGGAGTTCCACAAGTGCATCGAGTGCTTCCTGTGCCAGACGGTGTGCCACGTCATCCGTGACCACGAGGAGAACAAGCCGAACTTCGCGGGTCCGCGGATGTTCATCAAGTACGCCGAGCTCGAGATGCACCCGCTGGACACGAACGACCGGCGCGATCTGCTGCGCGAAAAGGCCGGCATCGGTTACTGCAACATCACCAAGTGCTGCACCGAGGTCTGCCCCGAGCACATCAAGATCACCGACAACGCGATCATCCCGCTCAAGGAGCGCGTCGTCGACAACTCCTACGACCCGATCGTGTGGCTCGGCCGCAAGATCATGCGTCGCAACAAGTCGGACACGCCGCCGCCGGCCTAGCGCCGCAGTTCACCGCGAGTCGCACCCCAGCCGGGCGCGTATCCGGGCATAGCGTTTCAGCTATGGCCGAACCGGTGCTTGTCCTGCGGGATGTGACCGTACGACGGGGCACTGCGACCCTGATCGACGGCGTGAACTGGACCGTCCGTGACGGCGAGCGCTGGGCGGTACTCGGCTCGAACGGTGCCGGCAAGACCACGCTGCTGCAGGTGGCAGCCACCACCCTGACCCCGACCTCCGGCACCGTCGAGGTGCTCGGCGAGCCGGTCGGTCCCGGGCTCGGCGGCGGCGCCGCCGACGTGTATGAGCTGCGCCCGCGCATCGGCTTCGCCAGCTGCGTCGTGGGGGAGCGGCTGCCGGCGGGCGAGCGGGTCCGCGACGCGGTGCTGACGGCCGGCTACGCGGTGCTCGGCCGCGGCAGCGAGCATTACGACCCTGCGGACGACATGCGGGCGGTGCGGCTGCTCGAGCAGCTCGGCTGTGGCCGGATCGCCGAGCGTCCCTACGGAACGCTGTCCGAGGGCGAGCGCAAGCGGGTGCAGATCGCCCGTGCGTTGATGGCCGATCCGGAGCTGCTGCTGCTCGACGAGCCGGCGGCGGGCCTCGATCTCGGGGCGCGGGAGGCACTGATGCGCCGGCTGACGCGCATCATGGCGAGCCCCGACAGCCCGGTGCTGGTGATGGTCAGCCATCACGTCGAGGAAATCCCGCCCGGCGTCACCCATGTGCTGCTGCTGCGCGCGGGCGCGGTGACGGCGGCCGGGCCCATCGAGAGCGTGCTGACGGCCGAGCACCTGTCACGCTGCTTCGGGCTGCCGCTCGCGGTGGATCAGCTCGGCGCCGGTCGCTACGCCGCGCGGCTCGCGCCGCTGCTCGCCCAGCTGCGCGGCGCCGCGAGCGAAGAGCCGGTGCGCCAAGCCGGTTAGCGCGCGTCGACTGGCCGCCGCGTTCGTCGCGGATGCGGCGACACTGGGGGCATGGGCATCATCACGCGGATCGGTCGCGCCCCCGGAGTGCGCAAGCTGGTCAAGAAGCACGAGTCACCGGGTGTGGTGCGCGAGGACCCCGACGACGAGGATCGCGATCCGCTGTGGTGCGCGAGCTGCGGGCGGGAGGTGCTTTTCGACCAGCCCCGCTGCCGGCACTGCGGCGGTCCGGCCGTGACGGCCGACGAGCTGGCCCGCAGGCGCGGCGACCTGCCCCGGAACACCGGGAAGGGGCCGGCGGACTGGTAACGGTGGGTGCCGTGCGCTCTTCGCCGATGGTGCGGAGGTCGGCTGATCGCGACAGCGGCGAGTACCAGGGTGATCAGTCTCCACACGCCCCGATAGCTGCGTCGTCAATCAATCAACGCAACAGCGTCACTGCGCTAGGGACGCCGGGTCACGTAGAAGATCGCTGATTGGGCATTCGGCACCCGCACCGGATAACCGGCAACCCGCACCGCCTCGCGGGCTCTTGCGTGCAGCTCCGCACCCGCAGCGACGGCTCCGACGTCCGTTTCTACGACGACTTCGTCCGGGCCGTTGGCTGTGACGTGGATGCCGGGCCGGGTGATGGCAGCTGGCACAAGGCCAGCGCGGCGAAGCACTGCTGCGACGGTCGGTGCGGAAAGTGTCACGATGCATCATCTCATGTCCAGCCGGGACGCTTGGTAGTAAGCGCCGAACGCGCCCCCACTGCGGCACGAGCGGATGGTTCGTCAGCTGGACTGTCGGACTCAGGGGATGCCTACACCGGGGGGCGAGCAGCTCCGTACAGGCCGACACGTCGCTCCATGACCGAGCGCGACCCCGCCTAGGGCGCTGCCTCGTGCTGATGACCGGGGCCTGGGGGTGCAGGGTCAATGGCCACAAGGTGGTCGGTCGACTCGTCGAGCGTCAAGCGCGTCACGTAGCTGGGCGACGTCAATCGTGGCCGGCGTCATCTCGAGCATGTGAGTCACGACGTCGTTGAGCGGCTCCGACGGGAGTTCCTCCATCGCACGCTGCAGCTGCTCTGGCGCGGCGTCAACGTCAATGCGAGCAGCGCGCAGGATCCGCAGTTGCTCGTCGCTGAACTCGCGCGCGCGCATTGCCGCGAGGAACCGCGCCCGCGCTTCAGCACTACTAATGCTCACCTGCTCGGTTGGGACCGTAGCGAGAACCTCCCCGACAGGAGCTTCTTCACTAGCGGCCGCCACCTCAACCGCAGACTGTCGATTTCGCCGCCAACGCGCCGTACGCGCAGCATTCCACCGCCTTCTGATGAACGGCAGTGCCCTGTCGTTCCACAGGGTCTTGATCCGCGGACCGAGCACCTGCGCAGCGATAAGCGCTGCGACCACGACAAGTTTCGCGAGAAGTTCCCTCTCCTCGTCAGTCAGCTCCCGCGAGGCAGACGCATCATCGACGTAGTAGTTCGTGATGTAGACGTCGCCAGCTGCTGCCTCCCCATCGTCGTCTTCATCGTCGACCGGGTACAACGTCGCGTGCGTCTCGAGCTCGTTCGTGTCGTCATCCCGGGCCAGCGTGCTGAACCCGCCGGGCTTACCGGCCTGCGACAGGTGCGTGCCCGCGGGGCGCTCGACCCACATCTTCTCGCGGATGATGTCCGGCTCGTCCTTGGCCATAGGTGAAGCGTAAGGCGGTCCTCCGACAAGGAGATGACCGACGCAGCGACACTAAGGCCAGCGAAGCGCGGGCGACCGACACCTCCGCCACGCAGCGACCGCTCATCGGCAGTAGCGCGCCTCGCGGCTAGATGAGAGCGCTCCCCACGGGAGTGCGCGTAATCCGGGCGTGGCTGACTCCCGCGCCTACGGCCGCGGTCTGGACGCCGGCTGGTGTCTGGACCGTGAACGCGCAGGCGGGCTGGATGGGAGAAGCAGGGTCCGCGTCCACGCGTCTGCCAGCCACGCGGCGTACTGGGTGGGTGTCCAGCCGCAGCCGACGACGAGGAGCGCGTAGTAGTCCGCGTCGTTCATGCTCCACACGATGTCGGCGACCTGGTCATCGGTGAGATCGTCGCGTAGCTGTCCGGTGCCGCGCAGGTCGGCTGCGAACAGGCGCATGTTGGCGGCGCGTCTCGTGGAGATCTCGTCGCGGAATGCGGCGCAGTCGCTGTCGGTGAGTGCGGCTTCGCGCAGGGCGCGGTACACCGGCGCCATTCGCTCGCCGATGACGGCGACTGCGTCCGCGTAGATGGCGATCTTCTGGCGGGCGTCAGATGCGGCGCGGATGCGGCGGACGTAGTCGCGCTCCTCGGCGGGTACCGCGTCGTCGGTGCCGGAGATCGCCGTCTCCATCAGCGCGCGCATGAGCTCGGGCTTACGCCCGACGCTCGCATAGACCGTATCGACGGCAACGCCGGCGGCGGCAGCGAGGTCACCGACCCCCGTGGCGGTGTAGCCGCGTTCGGTGAACAACCGCCGGGCGGCGTCCAGGATCGCGCGTCTGGTCGCGGCGGCCTGCGCGGCGCGGCGCGGCGCCGTGTAGCGCCGGCGGCGGGGGTTGACGTCGTCGGGCATGGGGAGCAGGCTACCCACATTCGTCCGAAGCGAATTCGGACCAACAAGGAGGGTCGAGCATGTACGCCTTCACGCAGGACGTGCCGATCGACGCCGACTTCTACGCCGGTATCAACCAGCGAATCGGGCCAGAGGCGATGGAGGGGCTACTTCTGCACCTTGCAGTGCGGTTGCCCGAGGGCGGGCTGCGCTACATCGACGTTTGGGAGTCCGAGCAGGCATGCGACAAGGCGTTCGACGAGCGCATCCACCCGGCAGTCGACGGCGCCTTCGGCGGTCAGCGGCCGCCGGTCGAGCCGCAGCGCCACGTCCTGGACATCATTGACGTCCGCGGCAGCGCACTCGCGCCGTCGGCTTAAGACCCGGCGGCCAGGACGGAGCGGCCACATCCTCCGCATATCAAGCAAGGTCGGTCGTTTGCAGCTTGCGTCTATGTCCAGCGGGGTGGGCGTGAGACGGCCCCAGGTCGCTCGAGTAACGGGCGTGATGGCTGCCCACCCGCCGGCGAGGCGACTGCGCAGGCACGCGACGCCAAGATCTTTAGTTCATTTGTCGCCCATTCAACCAGCGCCACAGCACTCCACCCGCCTACATCCGGTTGGAGCTCCGCCACGCGAAAATCCCTGCTACGCAACAGAAGACGACACTGGACGGCAGGCTGCCCGGACGCACGTGTAAGAAGATGCGCGGACAACGGTCGCAGAATCCGCGGGCGGTTCCACCACCCCAACGAGGTCCTTTCTTGTCAAGCTGACGGCTCGCCCGGCAGTTGAATAGGCCCGATCTGCCAGTCGTGACTGACCCAAGTCTCCTCGCGGCGAACGTGTCGGTCGAGCCGGTACACGAGATCGTTCGCGGCCAGCGCGAGGAGTTGGCGACTATGGCCGGCTTCGAGGTTGTCGACTCCGCTACGGATCCGGGCGTGGTCGTGCACGAGCACTTTCGTGAGATGGTCGTCGCGAAGCCGGTGAGGCGGCAGCTGCCGTTCTTCTTCTGCGAGGTAAGGCAGCAAGCCGTAGTGCGCGAACTCGAGCATGTCGTCTTGCGCGCGGCGCATCGGCCTGCCTCGGCCCGCGGCTTCGATGAGATCGGCGGCGTAAGCGCAGGTTCGCCATAGCAGCACGCTGTGCTCGTCGGACAGTGTCGCTTCGGCCAGCTGGAGCTTGATCATCGCCCTCGGCCTCATGCCGGTTGCGTCGCAGTTGCCGCGGCTACGACGGAGTGACAGCCGGGAACCCCGCCGGGGTCTGTTCCGTCGATCGCCGCCATGAGGTTGATGCCGATGAGCGGTCCGCCGGGCTGGGCGGCGGCTTGATTTCCGAAGTCGAGTCCGGCGACGTGGGGGCCTTTGGCGGCGTAATTGGCAACCTGCACCGTTTCGGGGAGTAGCACGCCCTTGTCATCGAGGGTTGTACGGCGCAGCCAGACGCCGATGTCTGCGAGTCGGCGAAGTTCGGCTGACCACGGCCGAACGGCCGGCGGGACGCTGCGGTCGGCCCGGCGGCGGCGCGCATGGCGCTGCTGGGATGACTGAGCGGTGGTGCATGCCGCAGCCTGCCGGATACGGGTAGCCGCTGCAGTCGCCTGCTGCAATGCCGAGGTGAGTTCGCGAGCGGCTTCGCGAGCCCGCGCTGGCGAGTGCGGGATCGCCGAGATTTCCCGCATCCTCCGGTAGGCGCGGTCGACGCGCCGGCGTTCGGTCGCGTACGAGGCGGAAAGGAGGGTGAGGGTGTAATCGCAGTCGCCGGCCTTCATGATCGGTGCCCCTTCTGGGTAAAAACGAATGTAGTCAGTTCTACTCCGTGAACCTCGGCCTTGGCAAACCGCCCTACCACCTCGCTGGCAAGCGCAGTCATGATCCACTAGCGCTTGCTTATTAACGAAGCACTAGGTATAAATGAACCTGTGCCGACGACGCTGATAGACCCCTCGCCACTCGCCGGCGGCACCCGACGCGACGAGGTGCTTGGACTGCTGCGCGCCGCCGACCAGGCGCTTTCCGCTGCAGACGTGGCGAAGGTGACCGGGTTGCACTTGAACACCTCCCGCTTCCACCTCGACGGGTTGGTTGAGGATGGCCTGGCCCAGCGCACGTCCGAGCCTCGAGAGCAGCCTGGTCGGCCCCGCATCCTCTACACGGCGGAAGGGCCCGTGCCGGGGCCGCGTAGCTATGCGCTGTTGGCAGAGATCCTCACCGGCCTCGTGGCCTCGCTGAAGGATGCGGGCCCGGTCGCGGTGAGCGCCGGGCAGGCCTGGGGACGCCACCTTGTCGAACGAATCGCACCGTCGGAGCGGGTGGACGAGGTTGAGGCCATCGAGCGACTGACCCGCGTGCTGGATGCCATCGGATTCCAGCCCGAGGCTCGGAAGACGAGGAAGGGCACCGAGGTGCGCCTGCGACACTGTCCATTCCGGGAAGTCGCAGAAAAGCACACCGACGTCGTCTGCGCGATCCATCTTGGTCTGATGCAGGGGGCCCTGCAGGAACTGCAGGCGCCGGTCGCCGCGACGGCGCTCGAACCTTTCGTGACGCCGAACATGTGCGTTGCCCAGTTGCGGTCGGCCAAGGCCGGCCACTGACCGCAACCGGTTGAGCTGAGGTCGGAGGTGACAGGAATCGGCGAGATTCGCTTGTCCCGCGTCTACGATCATGAGTCTGCCGCGGGCGGTCCGACGTTCCTGGTGGAGCGTCTGTGGCCGCGGGGCGTGCTGCGCGATGAACTGCACGCCGTCGCCTGGCTCAAAGATGTGGCGCCAAGCACCGACTTGCGCAAGTGGTTCAGCCACGAGCCGGCGAAGTGGCCCGAGTTCCGTCGCCGGTACGCCCAGGAACTAGACGACAATCCGCAGGCGTGGCAGGTTCTCGCCGACGCAGCGGTCGCCGGCGACATCACGCTGCTCTACAGCTCCCGAGACCGGGACCACAACAACGCTGTCGTCCTGCGCGACTACCTTCAAGACCACCTTCGAAAGGGGTGACCATGCAGAAGCTCTCCCTCGACGCGCTGGCTCGCGAACACCTTGAGCGAGCACACGCCAGTAGTTCCGGCCGGAGCTCGGAAACTGTGGTTGGAGGGCACGAGCACACCTTGCGTCAAACGCTGGTGGCCTTGACCGCCGGCACAACGCTGGGCGAGCACGAGAACCCGGGCGAGGCCACGGTGCACGTTCTTGTCGGACGTGTCCGGCTTGGCGCGGGCGGGGAGCAGTGGGAGGGGCGGCGCGGTGATCTCATCGTCATCCCGCCGGCACGCCATGACCTGCATGCCATGGAGGACGCTGCTGTGTTGCTTTCTGTCGCGATGCCCCGCCAGTAGCGACGCGAGAGGTCGATCGCTCGGGGTCGGATCACGCGGGGCGCGAGCTGACAGTTGCAGCCTGCGCACTACCGTGCGGCAGCCGCTCGGCGAGCCATTCCACCGTCTGCGAGCCCTCGGCGATGACTCCGGCATCCGTCACCAGTACCGGCAGTTGCGCCCAACCGAGCTCGCTCCAGAGACGTGGGGACCTCCATCAAGAACGGCGGCACCGGTCACCGGGCGGCGGCCTGGTAGGCGCCGAATCGCTGCTCCATCGCGGCGACCACGGCGGGAAAATCGATGGCCGGGTCAGCTGTCAGGGCCGGCAGCAACAGCTCGTTCTCCCGGCGCACGTGCCCGCAGAAGACAGCTCTGATGGAGGCGGCCACTGCTGCGGCGTCAACCGGCGTCGGGGCCGCGTCGAGGGCGGCGATGAGCTCGAGGATGGTTTCGTGTTCGAAAATCATGCCGGCAACCAGCGAGCCGACCTGGGGCGCTGCCGCGTAGAGCACGTCTTCCTCGGCGCGGGCATGAGGCACGATTTCCGTCCGAAGGAAGGCGGCCAGTTCGTCGACCGCCAGTGTCGCAGCGGCACTGCCGCGCGCCGCCGTGACGACTGCTCCCACGAGGACGCTCAATTCGGCCTGGAGATGCTCGTGATGGGCGCGGATCGCGGCGGTCGGGTCGGTGGAGGTGGTCATGGCGATTCCTTCCGGGGAGTGCTCACTTCTCAAGGCTCTCGAGGCGCCGCCAACCGGCTGCGGCCAGTCGGCGGGTACCACATTCAGATCATCGCGCCGCGCGAACGTTTTAACAACAACGCTCGTTAAAAAGAGGCAGCGGTCACTCTGTCGGCAATCGGCAAAGTGTGGCCCGGTTCCCGGTGGAAACCTTGTGAGGGTTCTCACGGAGGATTGGTCGCCCCGGACGGCGCTGCTGGCGCAAGCATGGCAATTTCACGAGTAGCGTCGTCTCTAAGCTCAGAGGCGGGAGGCTTTCAATGCGGCCGAACGACGATCTGGACCACGGTCCTGCCCGAGGTGACATCAGCGACCGCGCTGACCTGATGGCACTGCTCCGCGACTTCTATGGCCGAGCCTTCCGCGACGGGTTGCTCGGCCCTGTCTTCGTCGAGATCGCCCAGATGGACCTCGAGGCCCACCTGCCTGTGATGTGTGACTTCTGGGAGAGTGCCCTCTTCCGGGCCGGCACGTACCGGCGCAACGCGCTTCACCCTCACCAACTTCTGCACAGCAAGGCACACCTGACACCGGAGCACTTCCATCGCTGGCTGGCCCTCTGGCAGGCCACGGTGTCGGCCCGGCACGCCGGGACCAAGGCCGAGCTCGCCAAGCTGCAAGGCAGCCGCATCGCCGGCGCCATGTGTCGCCGGCTCACCGGCCTCGCGCTCGCCGAACGAGCACCCCATCCGGCTCTGATCGTGCCGGACGACGCCCGGCTGGAAGGAGTCGCGAGGTGACACACCCGGCGGAATCCGTAGCGGCGCTGTTGAGCCGCGAACACCGGGATATCGACGCGGCGATCGAGTCCTTCCATGGGGCTCATGACCGTGGCATTCGTCCTGCTGCCGATGTTGTTTCTGTGGCACGACAAGCGAGCCCGAGAGGGTGCCCCGCGCCGGCGTCCGTAGCCGGAGGACTCCCAATCGACGACATCGTCGATGAGTGGGGGATGCAGTCGTTCCCAGCAAGTGACCCGCCCGCGAACTGGTAGTCGCGGTCTCGCGGATCGCCGGCGTCGATGCTCAGCTCGCCAGCAGGATGCCGGCAAGCAGGACGAGACCTGCCACCTTGACCGCTTCAAGGGCGATGTAGACGTGGCGATCCGTCCGATCACCATGCCCAGCCAGAGGAGGGTCACTGCTGTCGAGACGCGCACCGCGACGTCCGTCAAGATCGTGCTCGCGCCTTGGCCAGATGAGCGACGCACAAGTCGGGCTCGACGAAGGCATCGAGCCTGTCAACGGTGACGGGGGCGTTGACAGCTGCCATCGTGCCCTGCATCAGACCGAGATGCAGCGGGCAGATGACATCTGCGTGGTCTCCCACCAGGTCCAGAAACGGGCAGTGCCGGATCCGCACCTGCGTCACTCTCGGTCCTGGAACCGCCTCCGGCTGGAAGCCGAGATCGGCGAGAACGCTGACCAACTGCGCCAAGGCTCCGGCCCTTGTCACCGTGCCATGCCGGACGGGACGTTCCACGAGGGACTGCGCCCAGCCTCGTCCCATGTTGATGGCTTCGCGGGTCGGATCGACTGACGACGCCGCCAGATGCTTGGTCAGTACCGCGGCGAGCAGCCGGTAGTTCGTCGGCCCGCCGCGGTCCATCGTGCGACTCATGCGGTAGAGCACCGGTGGCCGCCCTGGGCCGGCCGCCTCGCCCAGCAGCCGCTCGACACGGCCGGCGTTGACAAGACCATCGATATGGAAGCGCACGGTGTTCGGATGCACCTGCAACTGCTCGGCGATCGATGCGATGCTCAGCGGAGCGCCTGCCGAACGCAACAGCTGCAGGATCAGCTCGCGTCGTCCGTCGAGTCTTGCCGCAGCCGGCATCGCCACTTCGGATTGCTTCATGTGGTCTGGGCGGGCAGCGCGGCAATCATCGGCGTATCCCCTTCCAACGCCCCAATATTGGCGGCGCCACCGGGCGAGCCGAGAGGGGCTGCTTCGCCGGGGAGGGTTTCGGTGAAGAACAGCGCATTTTCCTGCGTGTAATCCTTCCATCTCTCCGGCACGTCGTCCTCGTAGAAGATCGCCTCGACGGGGCAAACCGGCTCGCAGGCGCCGCAGTCGACGCACTCGTCCGGATGGATGTAGAGCATCCGGCCGCCCTCGTAGATGCAGTCGACAGGGCACTCTTCCACGCACGCCCGGTCTTTGATGTCCACGCAAGGGAACGCGATCACGTAGGTCATCATCGGAGTTTACCCAAAACTCACTTGTAGGAATAGGATGCGAGGATGGACGGACAGATCAGCGATCGCGGCAGTAGTTCGGACGAGCTCGATGTGCGGTCCGTGCCGAAAGCGCAACGGCATCCGCAAATCTTCGCGCGCTTCGCCTCCCTGGAGCCTGGAGCGTCCTTCGTCCTCATCAACAGCCACGATCCGAAGCATCTGCATGAGGAGTTCGAACGTGATCACCCGGGCGCGTACGACTGGAGCTATCTTGAGTCAGGCCCGGTATGGCGGATCCGGATCACCCGGCTCGCCGCGAGCGACCTGCCCGGACGCTCGCAGCGATCGATCGCGGCCGACGGCGGGGGAATGGCTTATCTCGCCGTGGATCCCGGCCGACCGGGATTGAGCATTGAAGCGGCGACGTCCATTCGCCCGGTCCGCGAGACCGAGACCGGCCCAGCCTGACGACGGCCTGCGGCTCAGACCGAGAAGGGCTACGAGCCGGACCGATAGGCAGGCCGCCCTCGGCTCGCCGCAGCGGGTGGCGATGTCACCCCGCCTTGCCGCTCAGTTCGCGGGACATCTCGTTTCGTCGTCGTCGCCCGAGAAACGGAGACCGAACTGATGCTGCTCCGGCGGAGCCTGCCCGTCGGCGCTCACAGCCCGCGGCGGCGGGCCACGTCCAGCCGCATTCCCTGGTCCGGCGACAACGTGGTCGCAAATGCGAACCGTGAACGCTCGAATTGGTGGAGCCAGGTGCGCACGTCGTGCAGCTGGGCACGGTTGCATGAGGAGATCACCGCCCGCTCGCCGGGGTGCAAGCGAAGGACTCTCTCGATGCACAGGTGAGTAGCCAGCGAGGTGGGAAGCCCGTCGAGCGGGATTACCACTGGACCGTCGTCTTGGACGGCGGTCCAGTGACGATGCGCCTCGTTCAGGGCGGCTGCGGACGGCACGGTGCCCCCGGCATCCGGCAGGGCGGCGAGCACCGCTTCTTCCTCGGCCAGGTGGCTGCGCAAGGTGGCGACCAGATCGTCAACGATCACGCGCAGCTGGTGCAGCGGATAGCAGCGCTCACTCATTTCTTCCAGGCGTTGAGCAAGCACGTAGAGCCGCGCGTGTGCGTTGCTGAGTTCGATGAACGGCGCCGCAGTCGCATCGTGGGGGAAGAGCAGGCTCTCTTCGTCCGACAGCTGGCGCAACAGCATTGCATGTAGATATCCAGTGAGGGTGGCGAGTTCGCGATGCGGCCAGGTCTGTTCGTCGATGAGCGAGTCAACGGCGGCGGCGCGGACCAGCACGTCACGCAGAAGTTGTGCGTGCTCGTCGGCGAGCGTGGCGGCCTTACCGAGTGTGTCCCTATTCGGCTTCAGTCGGCGTGTTCGGTGTGCCGATGAAGAAGCGGGTATCCGACGGATTTGTCGGACGAGCAGTGGGTTGTGCTCGAACCGTTGCTGTGTTCGGCGAACAAGCGGGGCCGCCGGTTCGGTCCGCATGTGCGCCGGGTGGTGGACGGCATTCTGTATGTGTCGTACACGGGCTGTCAGTGGCGGTGTCTGCCGGTCGAGTTCGGTCCGTGGACGCGGGTGTGGTCGCAGTTTCGGCGTTGGTCGCGTAACGGCACGTGGGCACGGCTGCTGGCGGAGTTGCATCGCAGGGTGCGGCGGGTGGCGAAACGGGCCGAGCCGACCCCGTCGATGGTGGTCGTCGACACTCACCTCGCCCGTGGCGCGTCCGCCGGTGGCCGCAGCTTTCACGACCGGGGCGGTCCGTACGGTGCGACGAAGGGCGCGAAACGGGCGATCGCGGTGGACGTGACCGGGTTGCCGCTGGCGGCACGCGTGCTGCCGGCGTCGACGCACGAGAACAAAAGCACCGCTGCACTGCTCGCCGACCTCGCCGGACACGGCCAACACCAGCGGTTGGAGCTGGTCCTGGTTGACCGGGGCGTCACCGCGCGCGCGGCCGGCAAGCTCGGCCGCCAGCATCGGCTCGAGGTCCGCCGGGTCGGACATGAACAGAAGCGGGGCACGTTCGCGCCGCTGCCGCTGGCTTGGCGGGTGGAGGTCGCGCACGGCCGGCTGCTGCGCCATCGCCGCTTGGCCCGCTCGTTCGAGAACACCGTCGCCTCGGCCACCGGCTGGCTGCAGGTGGCCTGCCTGGCTGTATTGCTGGATGCCCTCTTCAGCCCCTCACCGCCGTGGCGGCGCCGGCCACGGGCCGGCTGAATGCCGTCGGCTCCTCAGCCCCACACGCTCGGCTGACTGGGCGATCGGTCGGCCTACCGCTCGGGCACATCCGGTTCGTGCACCCATATCCCGGCCGATGGCGGCTGGACGCCGGAGTTCTCTTGCTCTACGGAGTCGGTGTCCACCGCCCAGATGTCGAGGGTGATGCGCGTGTCTGGCAGCACCCGGACGAGCTCGTCGAACAGCCGGTGGCCTTCAGCGACGTGCCATCGCTCAGCCCGAGTGGGTGTGTACGCGGGAGAGTCGTAGTCAGTGTCATAGCCGCTCCTTCTCATCCAGGAGTTTACACGAGACTAATAGTCAAAACTAGACCGCGCTCACCGCGGATCGCCGTCAATCGACGTGCCGCGAAATGAAGCGCCGGTGTTCGGGGTGCTTCGGAAACCGCGGGCGAGATGATGCAGCATCGCGGTGAAGGTGAGCGCCCAGGCGGCAAGCGCAACCCAGCTTTCGTCGGCGCCGACGGCTTCGACGATCGGCAAATGGTCGGCGCGGCCGAGGTATTGGCCGGCCACGCCGTACATGCCGAGGGGGAAGATGACGCTCCAGAGAGGTGCTTCGTAACGCAGTGGAACGCGGTGAACAAGGTGCCGCCAGATGCCGGCGGCGATCAGCGGGGGAACGAGCCAGCTACCGAAGGCCCAAAAGAAGACCGAGGTACCGGCGATCAGGCCGCGGGTGGCCTCGACCATCGGAGCATCGGCCATCTGCACGATCCGCGCACCGGCGACCACCGTGATTGCGGTGGCGCCCATCGCGACCCAGTAGGGCGGGGTGAGATCCTCCGGTTTCAGAGGGTAAAGCAGCATGCGCGCGGCGACGAAAATACCGGCAGCGGCGTAGAGGAACACGCCGACCGACCAGGAGAACACTGCTAGCAAGGCGAGTTCGCGGCGCCCGACGCCGACGGCGGGTTCGAGCACGGCGGCGAGCACGGCGACGGACTGGCTGGCGACGACCCAGATGAACCAGGTGCCGTTGGCGTCGGCCAAAACCGGACGGCGGGCTTGGCCGAGCACGGCGGTCCACGGCACCAGGTAGCCCAGCACGAGCCAGGCCATCCAACCGATCCCCAGCAGGACGAAGGCCGCAACGTGGTGGGCGTCGACGGCCAGCCGGGTGCCGAGAACGTCGGTGGCCGCGACGAAGGTGAACAGCCCGAACGCCCGCCGCGGGTCGGCGAGGTCAGCGGCGACCGCTCCGCGGAAGGCAATTCCACGCCACACGTTGAGCACGACGAGCACGGCATACGCGAGTGCCGCGAGCCAAAGCAGGACGACCGACAGCACCTTGGCCTGATGGTTGCGCATCGCGATCGAAACGATCCCGGTCGCCATCACCAGGGCGAAGTAACCGGGATGAAGCGCCTCCACACCCGCCGCGACGAAGGACCGGCGCGCTACTTCGCGGCCGTCCCGACCTAGTACGGCGCGCCGATCTTGCGCCACTTGCGTCCTCCGGTGCCCGGCTCGTACGGCGCCGCCGCACGCCGGCTGCGGATCACCACGTAAGGCCGCCACAAGTACCACAGCGGATAGCTCCAGGCGTGCACCAGCCGGCTGAACGGCCACACCGCGAAGATCGCCCACGCCGCCGCGGCATGCACCTGGTACATGATCGGCGCGCGGGTGATCACGTCAACGTCTGGGCTGCCGGTGAACAGGCTGCGGAACCAGACCGAGACGGTGTTGCGGTACTCGTAGCCCTTGCCGAGAGCCTGCACGCCGAGGGTGAGGTAGATGCCGAGAATCACGATGATTCCCAGCAGGATGAGCGCCAAGTAGTCCACCGCGCTTGTGGTGGCACGCACTCGCGGGATCATGGTGCGGCGAAACACCAGCACACCGGCGCCGATGAGCACGCCAATTGCTGCGATCGAACCGGCGATGCCGGAGAACGTTTCGTACACGTTCTCCGGAATACCGATCGCGTGTGTCCAGCTTTTCGGGATAAGGATGCCGAGGATGTGGCCGCCAATGGCGGCGAACGTGGCGTAATGGAACAGCGGCGCCCCCCACTTGAGGAGCCGTCGCTCCTGCAACTGGGTTGAGCGGCTGGTCCAGCCGAACTGGTCGTAGCGCCATCGCCAGACGTGCCCGACGACGAAGATGACCATCGCGGCGTACGGCAGGATCACCCACCACCACGTGTCCCAGGCGCCCATTACCCGCCCTCCTCGTGGGTTGCGGCGTGGGCGCCGGCCAGATATTCCGGTGGGGCGAACGGCTCGAGGCCGACGTCCTCGCGGGGCGGCCCGGACTCCCACGCTGCGCGCACCTGGGCCAGTTCGCGGCGCCCGAGGCCGGGCAGTTGGGCGCAGATCGCGACCACCACGTCCGCGTACGGAGAGTGCGTCTTTTCCAGCGACCTGCGCAGCAGTTCCAGGTCGGCGCGATGGGCGTGCAGCAGCCGCTCACCACGGGGACTCAGGGCGGCGAAGTCGAGCACCATCGGCAGGTAGTCGGGCAGCTCCTCGTCGCTCGGGACGAAACCGGCGTCGCGATAGGCCGTCTTGAATACGACCATCGCCATCCCGCGCTTGCGAGTGTCGCCGTAGCGCGGATAGGTGAGGTAGAGCGCGCAGCGGCGGCGAAGGTCAAAGGTCTGGACGTAATGCTGGGCAACGTCGTTGGGTGGGGTCGTCCGCAGCCAGGACCCGAAGCGGGTCAGTGCCTCACGCGCGGGTTTCGGTGAGACCGCAGCGACGTGAGCGTCGATGGTGTCGAGGCCCTCGAACACCGCCTGTGTCGGGTACTGCAGGAGCATCGACGAGAGCTTGAAGACGCCCGCGCTCATGAGGTATCCGGCTCGGGAAACAGGTGCGGCGCCGAGTCGGTGCCGTTCCAGCCGAGCAGGTTGAAGTGGGTGCGGCCGTTGTCGGCGCGGAAGGTGGTTCCCTCGCCGGGAGCTCCCGTCGGCTGATACGAGCGGATGCCATGCGGGCCGGTCCCGGCCGGTCCGGCGCCGCCCATCCCGGGACCGCCGTCCGTGTCGAGGCTGCAGAACAGCTGCTCGTGCTGACCCATCAGCCGGCCGGCTTCCTCGGCGTGCGCGGGCGGGATGACGTAGCGCTGCTCGTATTTGGCGATCGCCAGCAGGCGGTACAGGTCATCGAGCTCGTCGATGGTCGAACCGACGGACTCGGGAAGGTTCTCGTCGATGTCTAGTCCGAGCTGCCCGGCCCGCTGGATAGCCCGTACGGCAGCAAGCTTTCTCAGCACGGTACGGATGGCCTCGGGCTCGCCGGCAGTGAATAGGTTCGCCAGGTACTCGATCGGAATCCGCAGCGCGTCGATGGTGGCGAAAACGTTGTCCGGTTCGTTGGCGTCATAGCCCGCCGCGTTCACGACGTCGGCCACCGGTGAAAGCGGCGGGATGTACCAGACCATCGGCAGCGTCCGGTACTCCGGGTGTAGCGGCAGCGCTACCTTGTGCCGCACTGCTAGCTCGTACACCGGCGAGCGCATCGCCGCCTCAATCCAGTCGTGCGGGATCCCGGCTGCCGCAGCGTCGGCCTGCACCTCGGGGTCGTTCGGGTCGAGAAACACGTCGAGCTGTGCCTGGTACAAATCCTGGACGTCCGGGGTTGCAGCCGCATCGAGGACCTTGTCCGCGTCGTACAGAAAGAGCCCGAGGTAGCGCAGCCGCCCGACGCATGTCTCCGAGCAGATGGTGGGCTGGCCGGCTTCGATACGCGGGAAACAGAACGTGCATTTCTCCGCCTTGCCGGTGCGGTGGTTGAAATACACCTTCTTGTACGGACAGCCTGAGACGCAGAACCGCCAGCCGCGGCAGCGGTCTTGGTCGACCAGCACGATGCCGTCCTCGGCACGCTTGTACATCGCCCCGGACGGGCAGGACGCGACGCAGGACGGGTTCAGGCAGTGCTCGCAGATGCGCGGCAGGTAGAACATGAAAACCTGCTCGAACTCCATGCGCACCTGTTCCTCGAGGCCGCGCAGGTTTGGGTCGTGCACCGCGGTTTCGGGTGCGCCGGCGAGGTCGTCATCGAAATTGCTGCCCCACCCGACGGTCATGTCGCGGCCAGTGAGCGCGGAAATCGAATGCGCGCTCGGGTTGGGCGTGCCGAGGGGTGCGTCGAGCACTGTTTGGTAGTCGTAGGTCCACGGGTCGCCGTAGTCGTCGATGCTCGGCAGATCCGGGTTGAAGAAGATGGACAGCAGCTTCTTGAGCCGCCCGCCCGCTCTCAGCTGCAGCCGTCCCTTCTTGTCCAGCGTCCACCCGCCGTGCCACTGCTCCTGGTCCTCATAGCGCTTCGGGTAGCCGATGCCGGGCTTGGTCTCGACGTTGTTGAAGTAGACGTACTCGGTGCCCGGCCGGTTGGTCCACACCTGCTTGCATGTCACCGAACAGGTGTGGCAGCCGATGCACTTGTCGAGATTCATCACCATCGCCACGTTGGCCATCACGCGCCGGCTCATCGGTATTCCACCTCCTGGGCGCGGCGCCGGATCACCGTGATCTCGTCACGCTGGTTGCCGGTCGGGCCGTAGTAGTTGAAGGCGTAGGACAGTTGTGCATAGCCGCCGATCATGTGCGTCGGCTTGACGACGAGTCGGGTCAGCGAGTTGTCACCGCCGCCGTGCCAGCCCGAGACCTCCGACTTCGGCGTCATCAGATGCCGGTCCTTGGCGTGGTACATGAACACGGTGCCGGCAGGCATCCGGTGTGTCACCGCCGCGCGGCAGACCACGACACCGTTGCGGTTGTACGCCTCGATCCAGTCGTTATCCGTGACCTCGATCTTCGCCGCATCAGCGGGACTCATCCAGATCACCGGCCCGCCGCGGAACAGCCGCAGCATGTGCAGGTTGTCCTGATACTCCGAATGGATCGACCATTTCGAGTGCGGTGTCAGATACCGAACGGTGATCTCCGGCCCTCCCGGGCCACCGATCTGCTGGTCACCGAAGTGGCGAAGGTAGTTCAGCGGTGGCCGGTACGTGGGTAGCCACTCGCCGTATTCGGCCATCCAGTCGTGGTCGAGGAAGAAGTGCATTCGCCCGGTGAGCGTGTGCCACGGTTTCTTACGCTCGACGTTGACAACGAACGGCGAGTAGCGGCGCCCTCCGGTCTCACTGCCTGACCATTCCGGCGAGGTGATGACGGCGCGGGGCTGGGTCTGCGTGTCGGCGAAGGTGATCCGGTCACCGGAGCGCTCTTCGGCCAGATCCGCCAGTCGCACTCCGGTGCGCCGCTCCAGTTCCCGCCAGCCGGCCACCGCGAGCTCTCCGTTGGTAGTCCCGGACAACGCGAGGATCGCTTCGGCGACGTCGACATCGCGGGCCAGCGAAGGCCGTCCGGCTCCGGCGCCGCCACGCACCACGCCGTTGCGCCGGCACAGGTAGTCGACGGCGCCAGTCGGGACCGTGGTGACGCCTTTGGTGACCGTGCCGATCGAGTCGGTAAGCGGCCCGAGGGCCGCCATCTGCTGCGACACGGCGCCGAAGTCGCGTTCGATAGCGATCAGTCTCGGCATGGTGACGCCGGGAACCGGGTCGGTGCCTTCGAGCTTCCAGTCCACTACTCGGCCGCCCGGCTGGGCCAGTTCGTCGACGGAGTCATGCGCGAGCGGCGCGGCAAGGATGTCGGTGCGCGTGCCGAGGTGCGTCGCGGCGAGGCGCGAGAACTGTGCAGCGATCGTCGCGAACGTGTCGAAGTCGGTGCGCGCGTCCCACGGCGGCGCGATGGCTGGGTTGAACGAATGGACGAACGGATGCATGTCAGTAGTGGAGATGTCGTGTTTCTCGTACCACGTGGCCGCGGGCAGGACGATGTCGGAATACGTGCAAGTGCTGGTCATCCGGAAGTCCAGCGTGGTAACCAGGTCGAGCTTGGCGCGCGGCGCCTCGTCGCGCCAGCGCACCTCGGCAGGGCGTAACTCTTCCGGAGACTCTTCGGCGCGCACCGCGTCATCCACTCCGAGCAGGTGCCGCATGAAGTACTCCATGCCCTTCCCGGACGAGCCGAGCAGATTCGCGCGCCAAACAGTGAGCACCCGCGGGAAGTTCGCCGGATCGTCCGGATCCTCGCCGGCGAATCGCAGGCGACCGGCCTTGAGCTCCTCGACCACATGGTCGCCAACGGGTTTGCCGGACTGCGCCGCCTCATCAGCGAGGTCGAGAGGGTTGCGGTCGAACGTCGGGTAGGACGGCTGCCAGCCAAGGCGCGAGGCTTGCGCGAGACAGTCGGCGAACGCGCGTCCGGCGAACCGTCCGGTACCCAGCGGGCTGGAAAGCTCGTCGGCTTGGAACCGCTCGTAGCGCCATTGGTCGGTGTGCAGGTAGAAGAACGACGTGCCGGTCATCTGCCGCGTGGGCCGCTGCCAGTCCAGGCCAAAAGCCACCTGCGACCAGCCGGTGAGCGGACGCACCTTCTCCTGGCCCACGTAGTGCGCCCAGCCGCCGCCGTTCACACCCTGACAGCCGCACAACATGATCAGCGTGAAGAACGTCCGGTAGACCTGATCGGAGTGGTACCAGTGGTTGGTGCCCGCGCCCATCGCGATCATCGAGCGACCCTTTGACAGTTCGGCGTTGCGCGCGAACTCGCGGGCCACCCGAGCAGCCGCCGCGGCCGGTACCGAAGTTATCTGCTCCTGCCAGGCCGGCGTGTACGGCTGGCTCGCATCGTCGTAGCCGGTCGGCCACGCCCCCGGCAGCCCGTCGCGAGGGACCGCGTACTGCGCCATCAGCAGGTCGAAGACCGTGGTTACCAGCCGTCCGTTGACCCGGACGGCTGGGACACCGCGCCGGATCACGCCCCCGCCCTCGTTATCGCCGACGTCGAAGCGGGGCAGGTCGACGGGGACTGCCCGCTCGTGACGTCCGTACAGCGTGAGTACCGGGTCGACGTCACCGAGATCGAGGTTCCACTGACCCAACGTCTGGTCGGAGTACCGCGTACCCACGCTGCCATTGGGCACCGCGGGCTCACCGGTGGCGGAGTCGAGCAGCACCGTCCGGTGCGCTGCGGCATCGACGGACTCACCGATATCGGCGGCCGTCAGGAACCGGTCGGGCACATACCCGTCGCCGTGCTCGCGCAACGTCACCAGGAACGGCAGGTCGGTGTAGGTCTTCACGTAGTCGGTGAAGTACGGCACCTGCTGATCGCGGAAGTACTCGCTGAGCACCACGTGTCCCATGGCCATCGCCAGGGCGCCGTCGGTTCCCGGGGCACATGCCAGCCAATCGTCGGCGAACTTCGTGTGATCGGAGAAGTCCGGGCTGACGACCACCACCTTCTGGCCGCGGTAGCGCGCCTCTGTCATGAAGTGCGCGTCGGGGGTACGGGTGATCGGAAGGTTCGTCCCCCAGATGATCAGGTAGGCAGCGTTCCACCAGTCACCCGACTCTGGGACGTCGGTCTGGTCGCCGAACACCTGCGGGGACGCCGGTGGCAGGTCGGCGTACCAGTCGTAGAACGACAGGATCGTGCCGCCGATCATCGACAGGAAGCGGGTGCCCGCCGCGTAGGAAACCTGTGACATCGCGGGGATCGGTGAAAACCCCACGACCCGGTCGGGTCCGTACTGCTTGACGGTGTGTACGTGCGCGGCCGCGACGATCTCGCTGACCTCGTCCCAGTTCGACCGCACGAAGCCGCCTTTGCCGCGGGCGCTTTTGTAGCGAGCGGCGCGCTCCGGGTCGCCGGTGATCTCCGCCCACGCCAGCACCGGATCGCCGAGGCGGGTGCGCGCCTCGCGCCACATCTCCAGCAACGGGCCACGCACGTATGGAAAGCGCACCCGTGCGGGCGAGTAGGTGTACCAGGAGAACGACGCGCCCCGAGGGCAGCCGCGTGGCTCGTATTCCGGGGAATCCGGACCGACGGACGGGTAGTCGGTCTGCTGCGTCTCCCACGTGATGATGCCGTCTTTGACGAACACCTTCCACGAGCACGACCCCGTGCAATTCACGCCGTGCGTGGACCGAACCTCTTTGTCGTGACGCCAGCGCTCGCGATAGAACTCCTCGGCACCTCGGCCACCACGCCGGTGAAGCTCCCGATAGTTCTCGGTGGGTGTGCCCGGCTGGAAGAACTGCGCCTTGCGCAGCAGTGCCTCGACCGGTTCCCCGGCTGGCAGCAGGGGCGCCAGCGGCGCATCTGAACCACCGGCCATCGCCGCAGGGTGCTTGCGGGTTCGGGCCGACCGTGTTCGAGTCACGTTCCCACCTCGCTCGCCGGTGCGCGATCGGCGAACCGACCGACTTGGCAAAACGACCATAACGGACCAGACCTGGATGCGGCACCGCGCAGATCACCCTCGGTTCCCGCAACCGTTTGTTTCTACCAACCTCGGGTGAGAAAATATAGCCATGTCGCGCGACTTCGGCATCGATCCCTCGGACGGTCCTAACCTGGGTGAGAGCCGGTCCCGCGTTCTTGAGGTGCTGCAGGCGGCCCAGCGTCCGCTCACTGTCCCCGATGTGGCCACGCAGGTGGGACTGCATCCGAACACTGCCCGGTTCCACCTCGACGGCCTGGTCGAGCAAGGGCTGGTTGGACGGACGAACGAGGAACGCGAAGTGCCCGGCCGGCCTCGCGCCCTATACTCCGCTACCGCTGGGACGCCGCACGCCGGCCGGCGCAACTACCGGCTTCTTGCCCAGATCCTGGCAAGCTATCTCGCTGCGCATGTCAAGCAGCCAGAGAAGGCGGCTCTCAGTGCGGGGGAGGAATGGGGCCGATTCCTGACGGAGCGGCCTGCGCCGTTTCGTCACGCCGACGCCAGCGCCGCCACTCGGCAGTTGACCGCAACTCTCGATGACATCGGCTTCGCCCCCGAGTCCCGGACAGTCGGGCGGCGGCGCGAAATCCTGCTGCGCCACTGCCCGTTCCGGGAAGCTGCCGAGCAAGACGGCAGCGTCGTCTGCGCGGTCCACCTCGGCCTGATGCGTGGGGTGCTCGCTGAGCTCGACGCTCCCTTCGAGGTCACCAGCCTCGACCCCTTCGTCGAGCCACACTTGTGCGTCGCCCACCTCGCCGGCCGCGGTCGGGCGACTGCTCCCCGCCGTCGACGCAGTTAGGCCCGGTAGCTGTCACCGAGCGCGGTCCGCGTGCCGCCAACCCGGTCGCGCCCCCGCTCGCGCCCCTAGTTTCTCTGAGCCCATTCATCTAAACTCCTCCGCCGACACGACGACGAGCAGCGCGGATCACTCGATGGATGAGCCAGTCGCCGGCGTGAGCTCACAAGGATCACTGCGCATAGACGTGCACCACCTTGCCGAACCGATCAGCGCTGGTGAACGTGCGCGACAGGAACGTCTGCGCCGCGTCAGCGTCGGAGGGCGTGCCGCCACCGGTGACGGTGTCCAGCGGAACGGGCAGCCGGTCCTGCGCCCACCACTCCAGCGCCGTGGCAAGGTCACGAGAGGTGCCCAGGCAGTTCCCGATGATCGACAACTGCTTCACGATCAGTGGCGACAGCGCGTCTTCGAGCCGACGCGACGACATGCCGGGGCTCTCGCCGGGCTCGCGCACGGCGCCCCGCCGGGCACCGCAGGTGACCAGCCGGCCTTCCATGGCGAGCAGCGGCAGCAAGACCGCGGCGTGCACGTCGACGAAAGGGTCGAGGGCCGCGGTGAAGCCGCCGCAGCTCTGTGCGTAGGCGCCGAGCTCCGCCAGCTGACCGGGCTGGGTGATCTTGCGCGGCGTGACGAACACGCGGGACGCGCCGCGCTGCAGCAGCTGCGCTTCGAGGCCCGGGCTGGTCGTCAGCACGCTCACGTCGCAGCCGAGCGCGGCCAGCACGCCGATGCAGAACAGTGACGTGTTCGACCGGCCCGACGTGACCAGCACCTGATCTTCGGGGCCGACCTGCGCGCGGCGTGCCATCGCCGCAGCCGTCTGCCCGCCGATGGCGAAGGCGGCGGCCTCCGCCGCCGGCATGCCCGCCGGCACCGGGAAGACCTTCGTCGCCGGTAGCACCTGACGTTCGCGCGACGCGTGGTTCGTCGGGATGCCCCAGGGGCGCGGGGTCCGCGGCCCGTAGCTGCAGTCGGCGATCACCCGATCGCCTTCCTGCACAGCGGTGACATCGGCGCCGACGGCTTCCACCACGCCGGCAAGCTCGGAGCCCACCACGTAGTAGCTGCCCGGCCCGGCCTCGTCGTGGGCGGCGTGGATCAGCGCGCCGTCGCGGTAGTTGCAGGAGAACGCGAGCGTGCGCACCAGCACGCTGGCGCGGTGCTCGCCGGCCGGGTCGAACGCCGGCTCCGGCACGTCGAGGAAGGCAGCCGGGATGGAGCGCCCGTCCAGCTCGAAGCCCGCCACGTCCTCCTTTTCCAGACCGAGCTGGTCGGGATCCGGCGCCGGTCCGAGGACCGCGAGCGCTCTCACGCGGCCCCTTCGTCCGGCACCGCCTGCGCCGGGACGCCCGCGCCGGAGCACAGCTGGGTGCGTTTCATCTCGATCAGCACGTCGTAGGCCTGGGCGAAGCCGGCCTCCTCCGACCAGGTGGCGAGCGTGGTGTCCGGCCGCCAGCCGGTGGCGCGGGCGTGAGCGCGCAGCAGATCGGCGACGTCGGCGTTGTCCAGTTCGAGCAGCTCGCTGCGCGGCGCGACCTCCGACAGCAGCATCTCGCGGGCGGCCGCCGCATCGGCCCAGCCGGCATAGTCGTCGGCGAGCCGCAGCTCGTCGAGCAGCGGGCGCACCAGACCGAGCTTGTACCGGCGGACGGTGAGCCACGCACGCAACCGGCGGGCGACGGCCTCCCGGCGCATCAGCTCGGTCAGCTCCTCCTCGGCGAGATCGTTGCGCTCGAGATAGGCGGCGAGATCGGCGTCCGACGTCAGCCGGTGCCGGGCCCGAAAACGTTCGAGCTCCGTCGCCGTCGCCGCGTCGTCGACCTCCACCTTGAGCAGGTCGCCGAGGACGGCCACCAGCTCGCGGCCGAGTGCCTGCTCCATCACCGCGGCCGAGTCGGCGCGGTGCAGCATCACGTGGCGGGAGATCTCCTCCAGCGAGACCTCGCCGGCCGCGCGTTCCACCCGCCGGTCGCGGTCCCAGAGCGCCTCGAACACGTGGCTGCGGTTGACGGTGACGGGCGGCGGCGGGGCCAGGTCCGCCGGCAGCTCGCGCAACGTCCTCAGCAGCTGCTCGGCGTCGAGGCGCTTCTGGTCGACGTAGCGGGCGCGTCCGAACTCGACCAGAGCCGCACCGGCCGCGGCGGGAAGCCCGGACTCCTGCGCTGCCGCGGCGATGCTCGGCCAGTGCCGGTCGGGGAAGTACAAGCTCTTCCCGGCGCCGATCACCGTCTGCTCGTGCGCCTCGGAGAGGATTCCGGCGGCACGTGCGGCGGCCAGCGTGCCGCGCACGTTGACCATCGGCAACGAAAACGGCTGGTAGCCAGAGTCGGCGTCACCGTGCGCGAGCGCGACCTCGTCGTCCTCGGTGAGCGTCCCGTCGGCGAACGCCTCGTACACCCGGCCGATCCCGCGCATACCGAACGCGGCACACTCCGCGCCGCGCAGCGCGCCCATGCTGGACGAGCCGTAGACGTGCACGCCGGTCGACAGCGCGTACAGGATCTCCTTGTGCCAGACCGACAGCGACTGGTGGAACACCCCGTCGATCAGCGCGATGACGTCGGGCCGGCGGTTGCGCACCGCGGACAGCACGTCGCCCTGGCGCGCCGGCGGCAGGAAGGTCGCGCCCGGCAGCAGCGCCTTCGCGTCGGCCACCGGCATGGTCGGGCCGAGAAAAACGACGATCCGCAGGCCGTTGCGCGCGGATCCGCCGGTGTCGGGTGAACTCATCGATCCTCCCCCTCGAGGAACCGCCGAGCGCGGCTCCCGGGCGTGTAGTGCGGAGTGAGATAGCCCTCGAGGCCCGGCACGTGCACGCGCACCACCGGGACACCGAGGTCAGGTGAGGTCAGGTCGAGCACGCCCACCCGGTTCAGCCCGACCTCGGTCAGGCGGGCGAGCAGCGTCGCGGTGTCCCCGTCGAACGTTCCGGTCGCCTGCGAGGTGGCGGCGCGCAGGCTCATCGTCGGCTCGATCGCGGTGAGCCGGCCGACCCGACGCTCGTTGTCGGCGATCCGGGCGTGCACGAAGTCGGTCCGGAAACGCTCGTCACGCGCGCCGGCGATGAGCCCGACGCGGGCTTGCGCGGCCTCGGTCAGCGCTCGGCAGAGGGCCACCTGCGGATCGAGGTGGCTGCCGTAGCCGCGGCACATGCCGACGTGGCGCTGCTGGCGGTCGATCAGGTAGGCCATGAAGGTGGGCACGGCGGTGTCGACGGCACAGTCGAAGACCACCGGCTGCACGCCCGCGGCCCCGAACCGGTCCAGTAGCTGTTGCACGCTCTCCCACGGCGCCGTCGCGAGGTCGACGCGGCGCAGCGCCCGCGCGCCGGAGCGGTCGGCGAGCCGCCAGCAGGTCACCGCGTCGCGCTCGATCACCTCGTAGAGGCCGGCGGCGACGGCCTCGGCGTCGGTGTTGCCGGAGGCCAGCCCGTTCGAGCTGGTCTGGTGGTCGACCGGCTCGGTGGCCCGGCGGTCCGGCTGGATCTGGACGAGGGCTGCGGGCATGGCGAGCGGGCCGCCGGAGCCGGCGATGTCCCGGGTCCACACCCATCGTGAGGGCAGGTCGGGTGCGGCCACGCTGTGACGGGCGAGCGGCAGCGCCTCCCAGTCGGCGACCGCCTGCTCCTCATGCAGTTCCCGCCACGTCGCGCTGAACGCCGGCACGTCGGCGACGTCTGCGCAATGCCGTTCGACGCCTTCCATCGCCGCTGACACGCTGGCCGCGGCCGTGGTGAGGCCCTTGCCCCCGTCGACCGCCAGCGAGCTGCTGTTGGGCCGGACCGCGAAGACGACCGGGACGCCGACCCGATCCAGGCCGGTGGCGTCCGCGAGCCGGGTGAGCCCGGCCCGCCGCGCCCGCGGGCGGACCCACTCGAGCGTCTCCTCGGGAGGGATGGTGCGGTGCGTGCCGCGGAAGAACCCTTTGGCCGTCGCGTCGCGCGCGGGCTCGGTGACTGCCGTCATGCGCGGCTCACCCGTCGAGCAGCCGGCGGGCGCGCTCGCCGGGCTCGTAGAACGGGAACTTGCTGTGGCCCTCGAGCCCGGGCACGCTGACCCGCACCACGTCGAGCCCGAACTCGGGCTGGCTGAGGTCGACGACGATCACTTGCTCCAGACCGACGCCGGCGAGGCGCTCGAACGCGACGGCGAGGTCGGCCTCGAAGCTGTCGGTCGCCGCGGACGGCCGCTGCGTGGCGGGCACCACCTGCTGGCTGCGGCGCAGGGTGGCGACCGCGGCGTTGTCCAGCAGCCGGTTGCGGGCGTGCTCGACGGTGAACAGGTCGTCCCGGGAACCGGCGATGATCACGGCGCGGGACTGCGCGGCTTCGGTGATGCAGCGCACCAGGGCGATCTCCGGATCGAGGTGCGCGCCGTAGCCGCCGAACGCCCCGACGTGGCGCTGGCGGCGATCGACCAGCGTTGCGCGGTAGGTGGGCACGCCGACGTCGCTCGTGATGTCGTGCACCAGCAGGTCGGTGTCGGCGCGGCGGCACTTCTCGACGAGCTCGCCCGCGGCCGGCCAGTCGAGCCGGTCGAGGTCGACCAGCGGCGCCGGCTCCCGCCGGGCCATGCGGTGCGCGTGCAGCGTGACGGCGTCGCGTTCGATGACCTCGTTGAGCCCGGCCATCACCGCCTCGAGCGTGCTGTTGCCGGAGGCGAGACCGTTCGAGCTGCTCTGAAAGAGCTGCCCGCGCAGGTCGGTGCCGGTCATCGAACGCCCGCGCAGATGGACCGTCGCGTACGGCACGGCGGTCGGGACCTGCCGCACGATGTCGTAGCCCCACGCCCACGGGATCTCGAGGTCGGGGGTGAATCCGCTGTGCTTGGCGAGCGGCAGCCGGCCGAGCGGCGCGACCGCGACTCCCGACGCGACGAGCTCGGCGTAGCTCGCGTCGAACGTGTCGACGATCGGGTGCTCGGCATGGTGGATCTCGAGCGCCTCCATGAGCCCGGACACGGTCGAGGCGATCGTGGTGGTGCCCTTGCCGGAGGAGCCGACCAGGCTGCGCGCGTCGGGGCGCATCGCCAGCGTCACCGGGATCCCGATCCGGTCGAGCCCGGTGATGTCCGCGACGCGGGTGATGCCGGCCAGCGGGGCCATCGGCCGGATCCGGGCCAGGGTTTGCTCCGGCGAGCAGGTGCGTTGCGTGGTGCCCTTGAAGAGCTTCGGCGAGCGCAGCTCCCGGTCGCCGAGCCGGATCGGGGCTCCCGTATCCAGAAACGTCACCACGTCGCCCGCACCCTCCCGTTCCTTCGCGCAACACGCTGTGCGTGCAGTCTCTTACTTCCAGTAATCGAACGGGGGCGACGCTTCGTGATCATCACGCGGTGGCGACCTGACGCTCGTTATCGCTCGCCGCGAGCTGGCGGGAGATGAGGTCGCGGAACAGCCCCGGCTGTGCCATCAGCTCGTCGTACGGGCCGCATTGCACGACCCGCCCGCGGTCCAGGACGTAGACCCGGTCCGCGTCGCGGATGGTGCTGAGCCGGTGGGCGACCACCACGCGGGTCGCGTTCAACTCGTCGAGCGCGGCCGTGACGGCGGCCTGGGTGCGGTTGTCGAGGGCGCTGGTGGCCTCGTCGAGCAGCACGAGTCGCGGCCGGGTCGCGACGGCACGCGCGATGTTGAGACGCTGCAGCTGGCCGCCGGAGAAGGTGGAGCCGCTCGCGCCGACGACCGTGTGCATGCCCATCGGCATCGCGCGGATGTCGGCGGCGATGTCGGCGATCTCGGCCGCGTGCCAGGCGTCGTCGGTGGTGCCCCCGGAGTTGCCGAGGATGACCGACTCGATCGAGCCGGTGCCCGGGATCGCGTTCTGCAGCACGGTGCCGACCTGGCGGCGCACCGCCCCGAGGTCCAGGGTGGCGAGCTCCTTGCCGTCGTAGAGCACCTGGCCGGACGTGGGCTGCTCGAAGCCGAGCAGCAGCCGGATGAGCGTGGACTTCCCGGCGCCGGACGGCCCGGTCACCGCGATGAACTCGCCGGGTCGAGCGGCGATGCTGACGTCGCTCAGCACGTCGAGCCCGTCGGGGGAGTACCGGAAGGTGATGCGCTCCAGCGCGAGCTGGCCGCTGAGCGTGCCGGGGCTCACCGCATCCGGGCGGCTCTCGGGCTCCGCCTCGACGAGCGGCAGCAGCCGTTCGAAGAGCGGGACGCACTGCGCCATCGGCGACAGCGCGGTGTTGAACGCCGACAGCGCCGTCACCAGCTGCGCCAGCGCCGTCGTGAACGCCAGGAACGTGCCGGGGGAGACGTGCCCGGCGGCGCCGCCGCCCGCCGCCGACCAGTAGACGAAGATGCTCACCGTCGAGATGAGCACGGCACCCACCGCGGTGGTCCACGCCTGGATCAGCCCCGCCGTGTAGCCGGCCGAGATCTGCCGCCGGTAGCTGGCCGCCCACGCGTACAGCGCGCGCCGTTCCCCGCCCGCCACCCGCAGCTTCGGGACGCTTTCGAGCAGCTGGTACACGAGGCCGCTGATACTGCCCTTGAGGGTGATGACCCGGCGGATATGGCGGACCCGCCACAGGTTCAGCGCGACCAGCAAGGCGAACAGCGGCACCAGCGCGGCCAGCGCGATCAACGCGAGCTTCCAGCTCAGCACGAACATGAGCACGACGTCGACCAGCGAGAACAGCGCCGTCAACGCCGACGAAAGCCCGGCGCCGGTGAGCACGGTGCGGATGGTGTCGATCCCGTCGACCCGGTTGGCCAGCTCGCCGGTGGTGTAACCGCGGAAGAAGGTCGCCGGTAGCCGCAGCAGGCGATCCCACAGCGCGGGCGACAGCGCGCCTTCCACCTGACCGGTCACCCGCAGGGTCGCCAGGCTCTGGGTGATGCTGCAGACCAGCATCGCGAGCAACGTCCCGGCGAAGAACGCGACGACGGTCCAGAGCAGCGCCCGGTCGTCGCGCGGGATGACGTACGTGAACACGACGCCGGTCAGTACGGGCACGAGCAGGCTGGCCAGCGCCCCGAAGAAGCCGTAGAGCAGCAGCGTGGTGACGGCGCGCCCGGTGCCGGCGAACGCGAAGCGCACCAGCGACCGCGGCGTGAGCGTCCCGCGCGGCAGCGGCGCGGTGAACGAGACCGCGGCCGGCTCCAGGCCCCGCACGTAGTCGTCGTCGACGGTCGTCCACCGGTCGGTCCGCGGATCGAACGCGCGATAGCGGCGGGTCGACGCGGGAAGCAACGCGACGGGGGAGCGGTCGGCGCTGCGGAAGCACAGCAGCGGGCCGAACGGATCGCGTTGCCATCCCGGCTGCAGCTGCACCCCGCGCGCCCGGACGGAGGCGGACTCGGCGATCACCGCCATCGGGTTAGTCGCGTCGGCCAGCGGCAGGTCGGTGAGGGGCGGGAACGTCACCCCCATCGCGTGTCCGATCGGCGCCAGCGCGGCGGCGAGCTCGCCGAGCGCGGTCGTGCCGCCGACCCCGGCTGCGGACGGTGTCCCGAGAATCGAGGCCAGCACCCGGAACGCCTGATCGTGCCGGCGGTCATCGAGCGCCTCGCGTTCGGTGATGCGGCCCTCGGCGTCCGCTACGACCTGGGTGGTCTGGGCGAGCAGCGCTGCGGTGATCTCGTCGGCGGCGGCGAGCAACGCCGGTCCGTCGATGCCGTCCGCGGGCTGCGCGGGCGGGATGAGGACCGACCCGGCGAGCGAACGGCCGCCGTCGGCGAACGCGTCGGCTGCCGCAGCGCCGAGCGCGGCCGCTGCCTGGCGCAGCTCGCCGGCCGCCTGCCCCGGCTCGCCGGACAGCGTGTCGGTGATGCCGCCGCGGGTGAGCTCGACGACGCGGGTGCCCGGCAGCCCCGCTCCTTTGACAGTCAGGTCGGCGGCCACGCTGCTGGGAAGGATCCCGGTGAGCAGCCCACCCGCCGGCACCGCGACGACGAAGCGCCGCGCTCCGAGGCGCCCGTCGGGCTGACGGGCCTGGGCGAAGACGTCGAGTTCGCCGTCGCACACCAGCCAGCAGCGGTCGGCCGAGACGACGTCGAGCAGGGTGAGCGCGTCAACGCCCACGGTCGGACGGGTCGTCAACTGGCTCATCTGCTCACGCCTCGATGAGTTCCGCGTAGCGGCCGCCTTCGGCCAGCAGCTGCTCGTGGGTGCCGCGCTGCACCACCTTTCCGGCGTCGAGGACGAGGATCTCGTCGCAGTCCCGGATCGTGCTGAGCCGGTGCGCGATGATGAGCGTGGTGACCCCGCGGCGGCGCAGTGCGTTGTCGATGAGCCGTTCGGTCTGCGTGTCCAGCGCGCTGGTGGCCTCGTCGAGCACCAGGATCGCCGGGTCGCCGGCGAGCGCCCGCGCGATCTCCAGCCGCTGCGCCTGCCCGCCGCTGAAGTTGCGCCCGCCTTCGCTGACTGCGGTGTCGTAGCCGCCGGCGCGGGTGATGACCTCGTCGTGGATGCAGGCGTCGCGTGCCGCGCGTTCGACCGCGGACCGCTCGATCGTGTCGTCCCAGAGCCGCAGGTTGTCGAGCACACTGCCGTCGAACAGGAAGATGTTCTGGTCGACCTTCGCGACGGAGGTGGTGAGCACCGGGCGCGGCACCTCCCGCCGCGCCACCCCGTCCAGGAGGATCTGGCCGGACCACGGCTGGTACAGCCCGGCGACGAGATTGCCGATCGTGGACTTGCCGCAGCCGGTGCTGCCGACGAGCGCCACCCGGCCGCCGGGATCGATGGTCAGCGACAGCCCGTCGATGAGCGGCGGCTGCGTCGGGTTGTAGCCGAACGTGACGTCGCGCAGCTCGACCCTGCCGTCCAGGCGGCGGATCGGCGCCGGATCGGCGGCGGCGGTCAGATTCCCTTGCGTTGCAGCCGTTTCGACGTCGACGGCGTAGTTCATGACGTCGTCGAGCTGCTGCAGCTGCCCGTGCGCGGTCTGCACCCGGCCGAGGATGTTCGCGAGTGAGGCGACCGGTGCCAGGAAGTTCGATGCGAGCACCTGGACGGTCACCAGCCCGGCGACGCTGACATGGCCCTGCACCACCAGGTAGGCCCCGAGCGAGATCACCGCCATCGTGTTCAGCACGCCGAGAAAGGACGGCACCACGCCGAGCAGCGCGCTCGGCACCCCGAGCCGCTGCTCGGCGTCGAGGTATTCGGCCTGCGCGCCGCTCCACTGGGCGAAGAACTCCGACTCGCCGCCGCGCGCCTTGACCGACTCGATCGAGCTCAGCCCGGAGAACGACAGCCCGTCGAGCCGGGCTTCCTGCCGGAGCACCGTGCTGTTGCCGTCGGTGCGCCGGCGCGCCACGATGCGCAGCGCCGCCGCGTTCAGCAGCGCTACAGCGATCACCGCGCCGCCGAGCAGCGGGCTGACGAGCAGCATCGCGACCGCGTAGACGACGCTGACCACCAGGTTGATGAGGGTGGTCGCGGCCGTGCCCGACAGCAGCTGGGCGATCTGGCCGTTGATGTCGACCCGGGAGACCAGCGTGCCGGAGTAGCGCTCGTGGAAGAAGGTGACCGGCATGCACAGCAGATGCCAGAGGAAACCGCTGGACATGGTGAGCGCCAGCTTCACCTGCAGCCGGAGCAGGACGTACTGCTGCACGACCGTGAGGACGAGGGTGACGGCCACCACCGCGGCGAGGCCGCCGACCACCGGCAGCAGCCAGCTGTGCTGCCCCTCGGCCAGCACGTACTGCACGAACACGCCGGCCAGAAACGACGCGGCGAGCGTCGGGATGACCAGCGCGAGGCCGGCGACCAGCGCGTAGGTGACCGCTCCCTGCGAGCCGCGCAACGGCCGCAGCAGCGTGTCGAGGAACCGGCGCCGGGTGCCGCCAACACGCACGAATGCGTCGGTCGGCGCGAACGTCAGCGCGACGCCGCTGTAGTGCTGCTCGAACTCGGCGGCGGTAATCCGGCGCCGCCCCGACGCGGGGTCGTTCAGCAGGAAGCGGCCGCGGCGGATGCCTTCGACGACGACGTAATGGTTGTTGCGCCAGAAGACGATGACCGGGCCGGGCAGCAGCTGCAGCTCGTCGACGCTCGCGCGGTAGCCGTGGCCTTCCAGGCCGTAGAGCCGGGCGGCGCGCAGCAGGCTCAGCGCGTTGCTGCCGTCTCGGGAGACGCCGGCCGCGGTGCGCATCTCCTCGAGCGGCACCGCGCGGCCGAAAGCGCCGAGCACCATGACGAGGCAGGCCGCCCCGCATTCGGTCTCTTCCATCTGCAGCTGGGTGGGGACGTCCGCGACGGCCGCGGTGAGCGCGGGCCGCTGCGCCGCGAGCGTTCCGGCGGCCAGGTTGGCGACCCCGTCCTGATCGCTCCCGGCGGCCGTCCGCGCCTTCTGCAGCGAGGTCATCAGAACACCTGCGAGATGGGGCGGTCGCTGCCGACCGTGACCGACACCGCGGTGAGCGTGCCGAGGGTCAGCCGCTGGCCGCGGCCGTGCGCGTTGCTGGTGGCGACGCCGGAGACGGTCGACGGGTCGAGGTCGAGCGAGATCTCAACCTCCAGCAACGGGCCCGACGACGACAGGGTCTGCGCAAGTGAGCTGTTGCCCGTCGTGTTCACGAGCTGCGCCGGCGAGATGGGGAATTGCGTGACGGAAGCGACGTGTCCGGTGAAGTGCTGCAAGCCGGCTGCGCTGCCGCCGATCGGGGTGAGCTCGACCTGCTGCCCGGCGGAGACGGCCTTGCCCGGCCCGAGCGGCACGTAGGCGTAGACAACCGGCGGCGCGCCCGTCTGCACCAGCTCGAGCGCGGTCTGCCCGGCGCTTACGGCGTCGCCGGGATTCGCTGAGGTCTGCGCGACCGTGCCGCTCGCCGTGCTGTGCAGCGTGATCGAACCCGAGGACCCGGCGATCGTGGCGACCGCCTGGCCGGTGTGCACGACATCGCCGGGGTGGACGGTGAAACGGGTGAAGACACCGTTCTGCGCGAACGGGACCTCGATCATGCCGCCGCGCGTGAGCAGCAGCCCGGTACCCGACACCGTGCGGTTGAGCGTTCCGAAGATGGACCAGGCGAGCGCGCCGAGCACGAGCACGACGAAGACCGCCAGCGAGATCCACAGCGGCGGGGAGGTCAACCGGACGAGCGTGTCGAACGGGCTCGTCGCCGCCGCGCGGGTGGCGTCCCGCAGCTGCGCGTCGCGGGCGGTGTCGGTGCCGCTCATCCGACCCGTCCGGCGTAGCCGCTGGCCGCTGCCCGGCGCCTGATGCGACGTGGCGGCTTGCCGATCCGCGGGACGCTTGATCGAATCGGCCGGTGAGCGCTGGAACGGACGCACCGGGCAGAACGACGAGCTCGGGGCCTGGCACGGAGATCAGCAGCGCGACACATCGCGTCACCCATCGGCGGCGTCCCCGGCTTGGTGAAGGAATCCGGCCCGATCCCGTTCGGCTCGATCCGTGGGGCGCGCACGCGGCAAAGGTTTTCACGGCCGGAACCCAGCGGGTGGTAGCTCCGGAGCAGACGTTGGAGCGCGTGTCGCCCATCGCGCGCAGCTTGGGCGTCACGCGTTTCGCGGACATCACCGGCCTCGACCGCATCGGCATCCCCGTCGTGCTCTCCGTGCGTCCGAACGGCGGCTGGCTCGCCGTCGACGCCGGGAAAGGCCGTACCAAGACGGCGGCCACCGTCTCGGCCGCCATGGAGTGCATCGAGCGTCAACACGCCGAAGCGGCCGAGCTCACGCCGTTCACCGCGTCCTACGCGCAGTTGCACGCCGCCGGGTACGTACCGGACGTCGACGGGATGCTGCTGGCCCGCCACTCCCTGTTCGCCGCGCAGCTTCCCGCCGAATTCGCCGATCAGTGGGTGTGGACGTGGGACATCGCCGGCGACCGGCCGCTCGCGGTCCCGGCAGCTGCGGTGCGAGCGCAGCCGGTGCGCCGGCGCGTCGCGGGCGAGGGCCTGCTGAACACGCAGCTGTCCTCCAACGGGCTGGCGTCGGGTAACCATGTGCTGGAGGCGCTCTCCAGTGCGCTCTGCGAAGTGATCGAGCGCGACGGTGTGGCCTGCTGGGAGCAGTACACCCGTAGCGGTGGCCGGTACCGGCGGGTCGACCTCGCGAGCATCGCGGACGACGGGATCGGCGAGCTGCTCACTGCTTTCGACGCCGCGGACATCGACGTGGTGCTGCTGGATTGCACCAGCGACATCGGCGTTCCGACGTTTCTCGCGTACCTGCTCGACCGTCATCAGCGGGCGCAGGGCTTCTTCCGCGGATATGGCACCCATCTGGATCCGCTGATCGCGGTCAGCCGGGCGCTGACCGAGGCTGCGCAATGCCGCTGCATCATCGTCGCGGGCTCGCGGGACGACTTCTTCTGGTCGGATATGAGGCAGGCCCGGCAGGCCGACAACGACCGACGTGCGGCGGGCTTCCTGGAGCTCGTGCCGACGGTCGACCTCGCGGCGTTGCCCAGCGCCGCGACCGACACGTTCGAAGGCGATGTCCGCGTGTTGCTGGACCGGCTGGCGGCAGCGGGGCTGGACCGGATCGGCGTGCTGGACCTGACGAATCCGCGTTACGAGTTGCCGGTTTTGCGGGTGTTCGTACCCGGACTGGAGGGCTATCGGACCTCGTACTACCGGCCCGGTGGGCGCGCCTTGAGCTTTCGGCCGGAAGATCACCCGACCGGGTCATCTTCCGGCTCGCCAGCGTGAGAACGCGCCGTTGCGGCTTGCGCAGCACGGCGGAAGACGCTTACGTAGTGTGCGCTCTCTATCACTTTCTGTGCTGACGCCATCGTCAGTGCGCGAGGAGGAATTCATGGCTGGAGACGTCGCAGGCGCCGCCAAGGCCGTCGCCGACAATCCGCAGCTGCTCGACAAGCTCAAGGGCGCTTCGTCTCCCGAGGCGAAGCGCGCCGTCCTCAACGAGGCAGGCTTCAGCGGCTTCACGCCCGAGCAGGCCGACGCGTTGCGCAAGAAGCAGCAGGGCGCCGAGCTGACCGACGAGGACCTGTCGCGCATCGCCGGCGGCAGCAACACCAGCTCGACCGTCACCCACGTCGTCTCCGAGGTCTCCGAGGCCGCGTGCGAGGACGTCGCCGAGGCACTTGCCTGAGACGGTCGGATTCGCGCACCACTCCATAGCGCTGGCGCCGGTCGAGGCGCTGCTGCGAAACGTCGCGGGCCGAGCCGCCTCCCCCAAGGAGCGGCTCGGCCCCGCTTTCGTCTGCCTGCCGACGGACCCGGAGGTCGTCGCCGAGCGACTGCGCCGTTGGCGATCGCTTACCAGCGACGGTGATGACGCTGCGTTCGTAGCGCTGCTGGCTGCTCAGGGCATCGACGACCCCGCCCGCGCGGTGTCGGACGCCGCCGTCGCCCATCCCGCGCAGCTGCCCGCGTGGGCGGCCGGCGTCCGCTGGCTGTTCAGCGCCGAGGTGGGAGCCGATGAGCGGGCAGCCCTCGCCGCAGAAGTGCGGCGGGCCGTCATCGGCTTGATGTCCGGCGGCGTTCCCGTCCCGCCGGCCGGAACGACGGCGCCGCCGCGCCCGTCGCCGAACGGCCTCGGCTCCGGACTGTTCGTGCCTTTCTACGTGCTGGCCCGCCGTCACCTCGAGGAGGTGCTCGCCGGCCTGCCGTCGCAGCTGCGGTTCGCCGTCGAACCGGAGGCGTTCGAGCCGCTGGCGGCTGGGCTCGTGTCGCTTCTGGTGCGGGCATCGGTCGGGCTGTTGCGCGTCGCGTCCGCGGGCCCGGGTACGCCGACCTGGCGCGAGCGGCTGCTCGACGCGGCCGATCCCGCCGCCGAGTGGCTGGCGCTGATGGAGCGCTATCCCGGTCTGCTGCGCCTGTTCGGGTGCTGCGCGCAGGACTGGAAGGCCGCCAGCGCCGAGCTCCTGCACCGGCTCGCCAAGGACCTGCCCGCCCTGCAGCGCACCCTGCTCGACGACCGGAGCCCTGCGCCGGTCGTCGCCTCGATCGTGCCGGGGCGCGGCGACGACCACGGCGGGCACCGGACCGTCACCCTCATCGCGTTCCGCGACGGTGCGCGGGTGCTGTACAAGCCGCGCAGCCTGGCGCCGATGGCCGCGCTGCGCACCCTGACCGAGCGCTTGGGCGGTGACGCGCAGGCGCCGCCTCCGCTGGCCACCCCGCGCGTCCTGCTGCGCGACGGCTACGGCTTCGAGGAATTCGTTCTCGCCCGGCCGCCGGCGGGGGCCGCCGAGCACGACGGTCTGGCCCGGCGCGCCGGTGCAGCGCTGCGGCTGCTGTCCGCGCTCGGCAGCAACGACGCCACCGCGCACAACGTCGTCATCCGCGGCTGCGAGATCGTCCTCATCGACGCCGAAACGATGCTGCGGTGCCGGCTGCCGGGCAGCTTCGACGCAGCATCCCCGGATGCCGCCGAGCCGCTGGTCGCCACGGCGTTCGTGACGTCGGTCAGCGAGCCGTCCCGCGTCGGCGCCACCTTCGACCACGGGGTGCTCGCACCGGCCGAGCTGTCGGTGGTGGCGCAGCGCGCCGACATCGTGCGTGAGGGCTTCGCCGCCGGCCACGACCGGCTCACGGAGGGTGCCTCCCGCCTCGACCACCTGCTGGCGGAGTGGCAGCAGTTGCCGGTGCGAACCCTGCTACGCGGCACCTGGGTGTACGCCCGCCTGCTCGAGGAGAGCCTGCGCCCGCAGCCGCTCCGCGACGGCTTCGAACGCGAGCTCGCTCTCGCCCGGCTCTGGCAGGCAGGCAGGGCCGCGACCGTCGATGAGCGAGTGCTGGACGCCGAGGCGGCGGCGCTGCGAGACGGTGACATCCCGCTGTTCTGGGCGCGGGCCGGGCAGCGTCAGGTGCGCACCGCGGACGGAACGGTGGTCGGTGAGCTGGCGGCTGCTCCACTCGACGACGCTCGCGAGCGGGTGCGGGCGCTGCCGCGTTCGGCCCCGGTGGAGCAGCTGGACGCCGTCGACTCGCTGCTGTTCGCCGCGCATCCGGGTGCGGCGCCGGCAGTCGCCGTGGGCGGGCACGAGCGAGCCGTTGACGCCGATCCGCTGGAGGATGCGCTCCGCATCGCCCGCGGGCTCGCCGACCGCATCACCGGAGCCGGTGCGGTCCGGGCGCTGCTGCGGCTGCCGCACAACGGTGCCTTCGTGCTGGATCCGCTCGCGGACGACGTGCTGAGCGGCGCCGCGGGACTGTCGGTCGTCTTCCGCTTCCTGGCGCGGCAGACCGGCGACGACCAGCTGGCCGCGGCGGCCGACGGCACGCTGCGCCGGGTGGAGGTCGCGCTCGGGCGGGAGCTGGACGCGCTGGCAACGTGGCAGCGGCCCGGTGGCCGGGTGCCGCTGCCGGGGGCGCACTGCGGGATCGGCGGGCTCATGCTGGCGATCGCCGACGCGCGGGAGGAGGCGACTGCCGGCCTCCTGGAGGACGCTGTCGCGCGGATCGCCGCTGCCACCTTGCCTCCGAACTGGGGGACGGATGTGGGGTTGGGCGTCCCGGGCCTCATCGCCGCGGTGCGCCACCCGCACACACCGCAGGCCGCCGACCTCGAACGCCGGCTGGCGGCGTACGTGACCACCGGCGCGGCGCCGCCGCCGCTGCAGTGGGCGCTGCTCGGCGCCGAGGAGAACGCGCCGCCGGCGTTGACCGACCGGCCGTCATTGGCGTTGCTGCTCGCCATCGAGCGGGGCCTGTGCACTCCGGGACGGGCAGCCGTTCATGTTGCGCCTTACGTCGCCGCGTTGCTGGCCCGCCGTCATCGGGATGGCCGCTGGTTCGGCGAACGGCTCGCCGCCGACCGCTACCGGATCTCGGCGGTGTGGGGAACGGCGGCTGTGGCCTACGCGCTCGCCCGGTTCGCCGTCGGTGCGCCGGGACGGTCGCTGTGGTTTCCGCCCGAGCTCTCGAGCGGATAGCTCGGCCCGGGCCGCGCAGCCAGCAGCCGGGCGCCGGTGAACGCGACGAGCGCTGCGAGGCCCGCTGACACCGGACCCGCCACGTAGGACATCCGGGTGCCGAAGGCGTCGACGAGCGCTCCACCGAGCGCGGCGCCGGTCGCGACGCCGACGTTGATGCCGGTGCTCTGCCACGTGAAGCCCTCGGTGCGGGCGCTCGCCGGGACGACGCGGGCGACGAGCGCGCTGCTGGCGATGAGCGTCGGGGCAATCGAGACGCCGATGAGAAGCGCCGCCGGGGCCATGAGCGGGACCGTGGTGGCCGCGATCGCGGGCAGCGACCCGAGCGCCAGCGTCGCGGTGGACACCCGGTAGCGGACGGCGACGTCGCTGCGCCAGCTGCGGGTGCCGTACCAGAGCCCGCCGAGCAGGCTGCCGAACGCCACGAGTCCGACGAGGGCACCGCCGAGCCCGGACGCACCACGGTCATGGGCGAAGGCCACCATGGCGACCTCGATGTTGCCGAAGACGATGCCGATGAACGCGCTGCTGACGATCACGATCCAGAGCGCCGGTACCCGCCACGCGGGAGTACGGGTGCCGTCCGCGAACGGCGGCGGCTCGCTCGATCGGGCGGCGAGGAACGGGATCGTGCCGATCAGCGCCAGTGCGCCGGCGACGATGGGCGCGATCAGCGCATCGATCGCGTACAGGCCGGTCACGATCAGCGGCCCGGCGACGAAAATCGCTTCGTCGGCAGCACTCTCCAGAGCGAGGGCTGTGGACATCTGCGGGCTCGACCCGAGCAGGTGAGCCCAGCGGCTGCGGATCAGCGACGGGTACGGCAGCTGCCCGGCGCCGGCGATCGCGGCCCCGACGAACAGCAGCGCGGTAGGCGCGTTTGTGCCGGCCGCCCCGACCAGCAGCGCGATGCCGGCCAGGAACACGACGAGCAGGCCCGGAAGTACGGCGGACTGGCCGCGGCGGTCCACGAGCCGGCCGATGATCGGGGTGCAGAACGCCTGCGTGAGAGTGCCGACGGCGCTGGCGGCGCCGCCCAGCCCGTACGAACCGGTGCGATGGCGGACCACCAGCAAGATGGCGATGGTCATCATCGACATGGGCATCCGGCCGACGAATCCTGCGGCCGCGAAACGCAGAGCGCCAGGGGTACGTAGGACGGACCGGTAAGGGTTCGTCACGTGGGCTCATTGTGCCACCCGCGTGCCCCATCGGGCGGCGGCGCTGACCACCCGGCCAGCCGTCGGTCAGCGCCCCTTCAGCGTTCGGAACGCACCGGGTCGGGCGGGAGGACGAGCGTCTGTGTGTCCGCCTGCCGGCCGTCGTCCTCGGACGGCGTCGTGAGGTCGTAGGCCCCGCCGGATTCCTCGACGAGTGCCGCGTCGAGCGGCGGCTGCTTCGCCCCGGGCAGCACGTCGGTCGGGCCGTCCTCGGCCGGCGAACCGGCGTCGACGAGCGAGCCGTCGGCGGCGACCCTGGCCTGCGGGGGCTGCGCGGGCGCGGCGGAGGATGTCCGGTCGCGCAGCTGGCGCGGACGGCGCAGCAGCGCGCGGCAATGGTCGGCGATGGCGTCGGCCTCCGCCTCGAGCCGCAGGACGTCGTCGGGATCGGAGACGTCGTTCAGTTGCTGCGAGATGGCGGCGAGCTGAGCGAGACCTTGGGAGAACGAGTACTGGGCGACGGACACCGGCGCTCTCCTCTGCGTACGCAGCCGCGGGGCAGCCACGGCGATTGCCAACGGGACAACAAGTGCGGCGAGCACCGGCCAGATCATGGTGGCGACCGCCACCGCGACCACGCCGGCGGCGATGACGCCGGCCAGGATGCGCACCCGCATGATGCGCGCGGCGCGGGCTTTCTCGGCCCGGACGGCAGCCTGGCGGAACTGCTCGGCGAGCAGGTGGCGGGTCTGCTCGAGCCGGCGGGCCGCGCGGCGAAGCGCCTCGTCCCCGGCGTCGATCACCGTGTCGACCGAGTATTCGACGAGGTCCGCCGCGCGCTGCAGCCGCCGCACCACCGAGGTGGTGGCCTCGTCCGCCGTTGCGTAGGCCTGGTGGCTCACTTCTTCGGCGGCCGCGGGCTCGTCAGGTGAACCGAGGCCGGTGAGAACCGGGGTGGTCGAGGTGGCCACGGCGCGCACGACCGCCTCGGAGTCGTAGGGCGCGAGGCTCAGCGGCCGGCCGTCCTCGCGCAGCAGCAGGACGAGGTCGTGCCCGGCGAGCCCGGCTTCCCGAAGACCGTTGGCCAGCTGGTCGCCCGCCGCGGCGCCGCGCACGTCGGGGGCGTAGATGCGGACATCGAGCTCGAAACCGCACTGGGCGAGCACCTGCTCGGCGCGCTGCAGGGCCGGGTCGCCGGCGGCGGCGACCAGGCCCGACCGACGACGGGGCCTCCGCCACATGCAGGTCGCGCTGGCGTTCGGCAAGGCGCGCGGAGGCCGCGGCGGCACGCACCTCGTCGCGCCGCTCGGCGAGCCAGATCGCGGTGGGCTGCGGGTCGAGCGCGGTGACGCCGAAGATCGCGCAATGCCGCTCGGGGTCGTAGCTCAGCAGGCCGCCCGCGCGGATGAAGTGCCCGTCGACGAGCAGGTCGGGCACGGCAACGTCGTGCAGCCGGCGCAGCGTGTCGTCGATCGCCAGGCGGGCGTCCGCGGCGAGCTCGCACGGCAGGGTGCGCATCCCCTCCTCGGTGTCTTCGACGAGAACGAACGCGTCGTTGGCCGGGGCGCCGCTCGCGTCGTGCTCCCCGCCGGACGGGTGCAGCCCCCGGATCGTGCCGCAGACCCAGATGCGCCGGGGAAACGCGGTGTGGAACTGGTCTTCGATGGCCCGCAGCACATCGGTCACTTGCAGAAGGCGCCGCTCGCCATCCAGCCGCGCGCCACGCTCGATCACGCGCCGAGGATACGGACCCAGCCTGCCGCCGGCGTGGTGGCGCGCCCGGCTTGACGCATTGTTGCGCCGGAGAGCAGGGGAGGACAGGCCGCTCGTCACTAGGTGTCGTGCGGGCACGACCGAGCGCTACCGCAGCCGCAGGACTTTCCGACCTACTGCAGAGCTTCGCGCGGGCGTATCCGTACGGGCAGAGGTGATCTGAAATGACAGGCAGCAAGCGCCTCACGACACGCAGCCCGCGCGTGACCGGCCGTCAGGTGCTGCGGGCCGCCGCGCTCGTCGCGACGCTCCTGGTGCTCACCGCGTGTGCCGCGCGCGGCAACGACCTGGCTCACGTGGGCGGCACCCACGTCGTCGGATTCTGGTACGGGCTGTGGCACGGGCTGATCAGCCCGATCACGTTTCTCATCTCGCTGTTCAACGACCACGTCTCGATCTACGACGTGCACAACAACGGCAACTGGTACAACTTCGGCTTCATGTTCGGCATCTCGATGGTCTTCTCCGGCGGTGCCCGTTCGGCGGCCCGGGGACCGGCGCGGGCCTCCAAGGACTGTGGCCGCAAGAAGGCATCGTCGTGACGTGTTTCGCGCGACCACGCCGGCGTGCGCCAGGATCTAGGCATGACGATGTTCCTGGCGGCGACCCCGCAAGCCAACGCGTTGCTCGCCGAAGACCCCCTTGCGCTGCTCGTCGGGATGCTGCTGGACCAGCAGATCCCGCTCGAGAAGGCATTCTCCGGGCCCTACGTGCTGCAGGAGCGTCTCGGTGGCCCGCTCGACGCGGCGCAGATTGCCGGGTACGACCCTGACGCGTTCGCCGCGCTGTGCGCGACGCCGCCGGCCATCCATCGCTTCCCCGCGTCGATGGCCGGGCGTATCCAGACGCTGTGCCGCATGATCGTCGACGATTACGACGCAGACGCGGCCGCCGTGTGGATGACCGCATCCGACGGCAAGGAGCTGCTGAGGCGGCTGTCAGCACTGCCCGGCTTCGGCAAGCAAAAGGCCCAGATCTTCCTGGCGCTGCTCGGCAAGCAGTACGGCGTCACCGTGAAGGGTTGGCGCCAGGCAGCCGGGGACTTCGGCAAGGCCGGGAGCCACCTGTCCGTCGCCGACATCGTCGATGAGGCGTCCAAGGGCCGAGTTCGCGCCTACAAGCAGGAGATGAAGGCGAAGGCCAAAGCCGCCGCAGCGAAGTAACGGCCTACCCGTGGGCCGCGGCGTCCAGCTGTGCGAGCAGCCATCCGGGCCCTTCCGTGGTCACCGGGGCCACCCGCCGCCGCAGCTCGCGGTCGGCCGTCACGACAACGTCTGCTGACGCACTCTGGTGCACGATCTCGTCGTCACCCGCCCTCGGCGCGTGGACGATCTGCACCGGCCCGCCGGCCCGCGGCGCCTCCGCTGCCCGCGCCGCTCCCTCGAGCACCACGACATACGTGCTCCCGGGACTGCCGCGGGCGAGGAGCTCCAGCTGCCCGATCAGCCGCTGCGCCGCAGCGGCACGGTCGCGCCACCACCCGTCCGGCCGGGAGCCGATGACGTTCGCCGCATCCACCACCACTTGTGTCACCCCGGCGACGCTAGACCCGAGGTCGCGGGCAGTCAGCCTCGGCAAGCCGGCTGTGGACAGAGTCGCTCCGTCCACAGATTTGCGACCGCGAGCTGCCGCGGCCGGTGCTTCCAGGCAGGCTCGCCCCCGTGTTGATTGAGCGCCGGTCCGCGCCAGGCCGTCCCGCAGATCGTCCTCGTCCGCTGCTCGCGGTGGGCGAGGTGCAGGTGTTGCGCGCGGCAGCGCGTGCCGCCGAGGATGCCGGCGATTTCGCCGGTGCCTTGCGGCTGGTGCGCGGGCTGCCGCAAGGCCCCGCGGTGGCGCGCTGGAGGGACCAGCTGGCCGAGGCCGCCGCGGTGGGCCCTGACGATGTGGCCGGCTTCGGGCGCTGGCTCGTCCACCCGGCGCTTCGGTGGGCGCGCGAGCGTCCCGAGGGAGTGGTGCTGGTCCGTGACGCTCAGCTGCTCCTCGAGGTGATGGGCCTGCGGGCAGCAGAGCGCGCCCGGAGGGTCGCCCGCGTCGCCGTGCAGGATCCGGTGGTCGTCGACGCCGGGCTGTTCGACCGAGGGCTGCTCGCCCGATACCTCGACGCTGCCGCGGGCGCTGCAGTGCAGCAGCGCGCCGGACCGGTGAAGGAGTGGCTCGCGACGGCGCCGGCGGTCTGGCAGGTGCGCTCACGCGGCGACGGAGTGGTGAGGCTGCGCGACCTGTCCGGCGACGACGCGGCCGGCGAGGTGGCGGCCAGCGAGGTGGATTGCGCCGGCTGGAGGACGTCGCCGCGCGCGGACGGACCGCATCCGGTGGCCGCCGGTGCGCTGCTCTACGGGCGGCTGGTGCCGACCGCGGGCGATCCGGCGTTGCGCTTCGTGCTGCCCCCGGACGTCATCGACCAGCGCTGCGCGTCGCGGCTGCTGCGCGATCTGCGCCGCGGCACCGATCCGCAGGAGCGCATCCGGGCGCTCGCGCACTGCCGGCGCCGCACGGCCGAGCGGCTGAGCTCGTGATCCGCCGCTTACGCCGTTCAGCCTTTCAGGTCGCGCACCCATTCCTCGACGTCGGGCGCCGAGCGTGGCAGCTGATCCGAAAGCACCCGGCAGCCGCCCGCGGTGACCAGGACGTCGTCTTCGATACGCACCCCGATCCCGCGAAACTCGGGCGGCACGGTCAGGTCGTCGGCCTGGAAGTACAGGCCAGGTTCGACCGTCAGGACCATGCCTTCCAGCAGCGGACCCTTCTGATAGGTCTCGCTGCGCGCGCTCGCGCAGTCGTGCACGTCGAGGCCGAGCATGTGCGAGGTGCTGTGCAGCGTGTAGCGGCGGTGCAGGCCGACGTCGTCCTGCAGCGATTCCGCCGCCGGCACCGGCAGGATGCCCCACTCCTCCAGCGCCTGAGCGATCACGGCCATCGCCGCTCGGTGCGGGTCGAGGAAGTCGGCGCCCGGCTTCGTCGCGTCGATGCCCGCCTGCTGAGCGGCGAGCACGACGTCGTAGACCCGCCGCTGCACGTCGCGGAAGCGCCCGTCGATCGGAAGCGTGCGGGTGACGTCGGCCGTGTAGAAGCTGTCGACCTCGATGCCCATGTCGAGCAGCGCGAGGTCGCCCGCGCGTACCCGGCCGTCGTTGCGGACCCAGTGCAGCGTCGTCGCGTGCGGGCCGGTGGCGACGATCGAGCCGTAGCCGACGTCGTTGCCGTCCAGGCGGGCGCGCCGCCAGAAGGTGCCCTCGAGCCAGCGCTCACCACGGTCCAGGCTGGTGGCCGTGGGCAGCTCGCGGACGCATTCGGCGAAGCCGCGGCCGGTGGCGGCGACGGCCCGTTCCAGCTCGCTGATCTCGAAGTCGTCCTTGCGCAGCCGCAGCTCGCTGGCGGCGACGGGCAGCGCCTGCTCGCGGGCGGCGTCACCCACCGGGCGCACCTTGGCGTCGATCCGCGGGTCGGTGTCGCGCAGCATCCGGGTGCGCCCGGGCGCCAGCCCATCGAGTACGGCGTCGAGCTCGTCCAGCGGGCGGCAGCGAAGGCCGAGCGCCGCCGACATCTCGCGTACCCCTCGCCGCGGCCCTACCCACAGCTCGCCGTAGCGGCGGTCGGCGTAGAACGCGGAGGTGCTGCGGCTCGCCCGGTCGGCCAGAAAGAGCTCACCCTCCCCGCCGGGGTGGATGAGCAGCACCGCATCCGGTTCCGCGCAGCCGGTCAGCCAGACGAAGTCACTGCTCGGGCGAAACGGGTAGTCGGTGTCGTTGGCACGCACCTTCAACGGGCCGCTCGCGATCACCAGCGTGTCATCCGGGAAGTGGCTGCCGAGCTGCTGGCGCCGGGTCGCCGCACGGGCCGCCACCGGCTCGACCGACACGTCGAGCTCGGCGGGCGGAGCCCACCCGGTCGCCATGAATTCCGCGAGCCGGTTCGGCGGTGTGATGTCGTGGCTGGCCGGGGGCGTCGCGTTCGAGGCCGATCCGGGAGGCGTCGCGGCCGGTGTCGCAGGAGGCGTCGCGGGAGGTTCGGCGGATTCGGGGGCGACGGTCACGTCCGTGGTGATGCTTGCCGCTTGCCCGGATGCGGTCTGCATCTTTCCGAGCGTAGCGCTGACGGCGGCGGTTGCCCGGCCGCCAGTAGATTGACCCGGTGCCTGGCTCCGGTCCGCTGACGGGTCTGCTGGTCGTCGACTTCAGCCGGGTGCTGGCCGGGCCGTTCGCCACCATGCTGATGGCGGATCTCGGCGCCCGAGTGATCAAGATCGAACGGCCGGTGCGCGGCGACGACAGCCGCGCGTTCGGGCCCTACGTTCACGGCCAATCGCTGTACTTCGCCCGGGTGAACCGCGGCAAGGAGTCGATCGCACTCGACCTCAAGGACCCCGCCGACCGCGACGTGCTGAACCGCATGCTCGAGCGCGCTGACGTGCTCGTCGAGAACTTTCGGCCCGGCGTCATGGACCGGCTGGGACTCGGTTACGAAACGCTCGCGAAGGCTCATCCGGGACTGATCTACGCCAGCATCTCCGGCTTCGGGCAGACCGGTCCCTGGCGGCTGCGGCCGGCCTATGACTCGGTGGTGCAGGGCACGAGCGGGCTGCTGTCGGTCACCGGCGCACCCGACGGCGACCCGACCAAGCCCGGACTGCCCATCGGCGACCTGTCGGCGGGGCTGTACGCCTTCGGTTCGATCCTTGCGGCGTTGCACGGCCGAAGCGGCGCACCGGGTGCAGCGGGATCACCGGGAGCATCGGGAGCACCGCCCGCGGGCAGTCACGTCGACATCGCCATGCACGACTCGACCGTCTCGCTGCTGGAGGGGGCAGCGCTCGCGTTTCTCGCGACCGGCGTCGCGCCCCCGCGGATCGGCAACGCGCACTATGCGATCGCCCCGTTCGACACCTTCCGGGCCAAGGACCGGACGTTCGTCATCTGCGCGGCGAATGACGAGCTGTTCGCCGCGCTGGCCCGCGCCATCGGCCGGTCCGACCTGGTGACCGAACCCGCGTTCGTCACCAACCTCGGCCGCCACGAAAACCGCGAGGCGCTCAAGCGGGAAATCGAAGGCGCGCTCGCCCAGCACACGGCCGACGAGTGGCTGCAGCAGCTCGGCGACGCGGGGGTGCCCTGCGGGCCGGTCTCGGACGTCGCCGAGGCGCTCTCGTCGGAGCAGGCGCAGGCGCGTGAGCTGACCATCGAGGTCGGCGGGCTGCGCATGCCCGGCAACCCCATGAAGCTCAGCGGCTATCCGGACATCCAGCCCGAGCCGGCTCCCGGGCTTGGCCAACACGGAGCGGCGCTGCGCGCCGAATTCGGCCGCTGATCTCTCATGCGTCGCCGCAAGCGGTGACGATGGCCGGGACCAACGGCCGGTGCGGGGGCGGTAAGAAGCCGGGCATTGTGAAAACGGAGGAAGGGTGCGCGACCGCGAAGGGGAAGATAGTCGGAAGGCCCGATTCACCCGGTCGCCTGAACCAGTGACTACCTTGACGGTCGATGTGAACCCTCAGCGGCCAGTGATGTGAGGACGGTGTTGCCAGTGCGCGCGAAGGTGCTCCCGATCGCCGCGGCCGCGATGGCCGCCGTGTTCGGGCTCGCCGCGTGCGGCTCAAGTGGCGACAGCGGCTACATCACCATGCCCGAGCCGCCGGCTGCGACCCCGATCACTCCGGGCTCTGCGACTCCTCCGGGCTCCGCGACGCCGAGCGCGTCGGCATCCGCGAGCACCTCGCCGGCCGCCGGCCCGACGAGCACATCCCCGGCCCCAACCGGGCTGCAGCTGGGGGACAAGGGCCCCGAGGTGCTGGCGCTGCAGAAGCGGCTGCAGCAGCTGCACTTCTGGATCAGCGCCCCGGACGGCTCGTTCGGCCAGACCACCCAGCAGGCCGTTTACGCCTTCCAGAAGGCGGCGGGCCTCGGTCGCGACGGTGTGGTCGGGCCACTCACCCAAAAGGCTCTCGACCAGGGTGTGACGGTGCAGGCGCGCAGCACGACGGGGCATTGGTTCGAGATCGACAAGGCCAAGCAGCTGCTGCTGATCGTCAACAACGGCCAGGTCGACGACATCTTCAACACCTCGACCGGCAGCGGCCAGCCCTACCAGCAGGGCGGCCAGACCTACATCGCCGCTACTCCGGTCGGCCAGTTCAAGGTCTACATGCAAATCGACGGGCTCGACCGCGGTCCGCTCGGCGACCTGTGGCGGCCGAAATACTTCAACGGCGGGATCGCCATGCACGGGGCACCCGCGATCCCGCCCTACCCGGCGAGCCACGGCTGCGCCCGGGTGAGCAATCCGGCGATCGATTGGATCTGGGCGACCAACCAGGCGCCGATCGGCACCGCGGTCTGGGTGTACTGACCGGTGGTGCGGCCGGCTAGCCCCGACTCATATCAGCCCGTCGTTTTCTCGAAGCGGACCGGACGTAAGCCGATCGGCTGGGTGGCCGGGGCGTCTCCGTTCACCTGCTGCCCGCCGTCTGCGGGGCTCGCCTCCGCCTCACGCGCCGCCTCGCGCTCGAGCCGGGCCTGATCGGCCCGTGCCAGCTCGTCGCGGCTGAGGTCGAGGGTGGCGTTCAGTTCAGCGCCGAGCAGCACCGCCAGCGCCGTGATGTACAGGAAGAGCAGCACGGCCACCGGTGCGCCGAGCGCTCCGTACGCGATGGTCTTGTCGAAGACGAACGACACGTACTTGCGCAGCAGCCAGCTCCCGACCACCCAGATCAAGATCGCGAATACCGCGCCGGGCAGCGCCGATCGCCATGGTCGGCGATGCGGCACCGACAGGTGGTAGAGGCTGGTGAGCATCGATAGCGCCGCGAGCCCGGCGATGGGCCAGTAGATGCCGGTGATCACGTCCTGCAGCCACGGGGTCACATGCTTGCCGAGCAGGTGGTCGATCACCGACGGCCCGAGGACGAGGGCCGGGAGCAGGATGACGCTGGACAAGACCTGCAGCAGGTAGAGCCGCAGCGCCAGCAAGCGGCTGCGCACCGCACCTCGGGCGTCGCGCTCGCCGTACGCGATGGTGATCGTGTTGACATAGGTGGCCATCGCCGTCGAGCCGGACCACAGCGACAGGATGAAGCCGATCGAGATGATGTCCGGCCGTCCCTTGCGCAGGATGTCATCGATGGTCGGGCGGACGGTCTCCTGCACGGTCGAGTCGGTCAGCAGGTGGCTGGCGGCCTGCAGGATGCTGTTTTCGATGCGGTCGACGGCGTTGTGGCCGGTCAGCGAGCCGAGATAGCCGACCGTTCCGAGGACGGCCAGCAGTAGCGGCGGCAGGGAGAGCAACTGCCAAAAGCCGGCTTCCGCTGCCAGCCCGAGCACTCGATCGCGCCACGCCTTACTGAGCGTGCGACGCAGCGTAGCCATGGTGTAGAGCCGCCGGTGGCGCACCATGTGCTTGAACATGATGTCCCAGTGTGACCGAAGCCTGCGCAAAGTGCTGCTCATCTCCACCGCACGCGTGCCCTCGCGTTCCCGGCCGGCAGGCTGCCCGGCACCTTCCGGCGTGCTGTCGGCGCTCAGCGGGACCGCCCGGACGGTCGGCGGCGCCTAAGACAGCGACACCCGCCGACGCTCAGGGCGTCGGCGGGTGGCTGGATGCGAGGCAGCCCGCTGGCTGGGGTCAGCCGCGGGACCGGCTCAGGTCGAGCTGGTCGGACTCGTCGTGGATCTCGACGGCGACTTCTCCGAGCTTGTCACCGTGAGCGCGGGCGTGATGCCGGCAAAAAAGCAGATCGCCACCGCCGGGGAGCACCACGCGTACATACGCCTGGGCACCGCAGCGGTCGCATCGGTCTAGTGCAGTCAGAACTGGAGTCGGTGCGGAAACGGTACCTGTCACGCCTACCTCCAACAGTGTGTCGCCCGTGAACCTTCCGGGCGGCTTCGCGCTCGCATCAAATGTCACTATGCCTGGCGGGGACGATTCCAACCGTCCATCGGCACGCGACAACGCTCACAGACACGTAACGTTTTCCTCGGAAACCGCCGCGTTACAGGCCGCTAGGAGCGCCGCGCGCCGAAAACGATGTCGTCCCACGCCGGCACGGCGCTGCGCCGGCTCTTGGACTTCGCCGCCGGCCGACCGGAGCGCGCCTGCTCCTCGGCGGCCGAGTTCGAAGCGGCATCGACCCCCAGCTCGGGCTGGCTCGGCTCCGGGGCATCCGACGTGGACGCGGACGGTTCGAACCCGGCGGGGTCGCGCTGCTCACCGGGTCCGGCCCCCGGAACGTCGTCGGCGGCCGGGGTCCAGGCAGCAGGCCGCGGGCCGGCCGCAGCCTGCTCGACCGGCGGCCGGGTGACGCCTGGCACGTCGTCAAGCACGGGAGCAGGAGGGCTCGCCTGAGCCCTCGGGGCAGCCGGCGAGGTGCCCTCGCCCGGCAGGACCACCAGGCCCGAACGGGCCGAGGACGGCTTCGCGGGGCCGGGAGCTGTGGTGGGAGCGAGCGAATCGCCGACGGCGCGGGCGGGGGCCAGTGGCGCGGTCGGCTGCGGCGCCGGCTCACCGGCTCCGGCCGGCTCGGTGGTGACGCCGGTGGCCTGGGCCACGGCGATCAGCGACTCCGTGCTGCTGCGGGAGGGGCTGAGCAGGCGCTGTGCGCCGCCGTCGTGAGCCCGGACGCGGCGGGCCGCCCCGTCCCAACTCCACTCCGCGTGGTGATCGGCGAGGTCGACCGTGACCAGCCAGGTGCCATCCGGGCGGCGGCGGGCGAGCCACTGCGCGAGCGCCGGATCGAACCCGTCCTCGCCCAACCGGCCATCGACCACGTCGCCGAGGCGGCGCCCCGGGCTCACCCGATGCGGGCCGGGCGCCGTCGCGCGGCGGACCTCATCGACGATGCGGACGCGCTCCGCCGCGATAGGCGCCTCGTAGCGCGCTACCCGGGCGACCGGGATACCTGCGGCGCGCGCCACTTCCTCGGCGGTTTCACCAGCGCGAAGCCGGGCTTGGATCTCGCGGGGGGTCAGGGCGCTCTCCGGACGGGTCTCGGGGGTGGTGGGGCGTGGTCGCAGCATCGCTCGCAGTCGGTCGTCGGCTTTCAGGGCGAAGCCCGGGTCAGGCACGTCGGCCGCGGACGCCGCGGTCGCGTCGGTCAGCAAGATCTCCTTGCCGTCATCCGATACGCGGACGGCACGCAGCTCGCGCACGGTGGGCCTCCTGGCGGTGGGATTGCCTATGGATCCCAACCTTGCCATGAACCGCCGCGTCAGTCTGCGTGACACGGCCTGCCGGGCGCCCGGAATGCGCCGAGGCCCGGCGTGTCACCCGAACGTGAGCGCGTGTCGAGCGGTTCAGGTCGCCCGCCGCTTGGCCGGCGCGCGCTTCGCGGCGGTCTTTTTGGCGGGTGCCTTCTTGGTCACTGCCTTCTTGGTCACTGCCTTCTGGGTCACTGCCTTCTGGGTCACTGCCTTCTGGGTCACTGCCTTCTGGGCCGCCCTCTTGCGCGGCGCGGCCTGCGCCGCGGTGCTCTTCTTCGCGGCGCTCTTCTTGGCCGCTGGCGTCGCCGACTTCGTCGCACGCTGTGTCGCGGTCTTCGTCGCCGTCTTCGTCGCGGTCCGCTTCGCCGCCGCCTTCCGGGCTTCCGGGCCGGTCTTCCGGGCCACGGGCGCCGAGCGGTTCGGAGCCGCAGCGGCGGGATCGATCTTGGCGGGGGCATCACCCGACGGGAACGCGGTGTCCGCGGTGAGCGAGCTGGCCCGCGTGTCGGCGGCCACGCGAACGCTGGTCGCCCTGGTGGCTGCCTTGCGCGATGGGGAGGTGGCCGCCTCCTTATCGGCCTTCACCTCCGCAACGAGGTCGGCGACGCTGCGCGTGTCCGAGCGCGTCACGTCGGCGCGGGCGGCGACAGCGGCACCGACGATCCCGGCATCGTTTTGCAACGCGGCCGGCAGCACCGCGGTCTTCACCGTCAGCAGCGACAGGAACTTGTCGGCCTTGCGGCTCGCGCCGCCACCGATGATGATCATGTCCGGCCAGAACAGCGCTTCCAGGTGATTCAGGTACCGGTCGACCCGCTTGGCCCACTTCTTCCAGCTCAGCCCCTTGCGTTCGCGGATCAGCTCGGAGGCTCTCGTCTCGGCGTCCTTCCCGTCGATCTCCAGGTGGCCGAGCTCGGTGTTCGGCAGCAATTGGCCGTGCTGGAAGACGGCCGTCCCGATTCCGGTGCCGAACGTCGTCATGATGACCACGCCGTGCTGATCCCTACCAGCTCCGTACGCCATCTCCGCAACGCCGGCGGCATCTGCGTCGTTAACGGCGGTGACCGGGCTTCCGGTCGCGGTCTGGAGGATTTCTTCGATGTTGGTGCCGATCCAGCTCTTGTCGACGTTCGCCGCGGTCACCGCGGTGCCGGCCTTCACGGCGGCCGGGAACGCGACGCCGATGGGGCCGGCCCACGTGAAGTGGCTCACGGTCTCGGCAACGACGTCGGCGACGGCGTCAGGAGTGGCCGGATGAGGGGTCAGCAGCCGCACCCGCTCCTCGATGAGCTGCCCGGTCGTGAGGTCGACGGGAGCGGCTTTGATGCCGGTGCCGCCGATGTCCACGCCGAAATGCACAAAGCCTCCGGGGCCAGGTCGGTCGTTCGTCATGCGACGGCCTTTCAGTCGAGCGGTCGTTTGCCTGCCGGTTCCGGCCTCTTACCCACCGGAATGTTCCATGGTGGATCACTGCGGGGTACCAACGCCACGGCGAATTCGCAGCCCAGGCGCACCGAAGCCGGCTTCTGGCCGATGATCGCGGAAGTCATTGCGGTGCCCATCGGCTGCACCCTCGCCCTAAGTGAGGGAGCGTGACGAGGGTTTTGGCTAGCTGGCTGCGCGACCGGCTCGCTCACGCCGGTCCGGCGCTCGTCGGCATCGTCTCGCTGGCGGTCTTCGCCACCGGGGCCACTGCCGCCTACCTGCATTCCCAGTCCGCGTCCCCATCGTCCCCGCCGGCCGCGTCGTCCGCGGGCGCGCACCCCGCGGCCGTCGGTGAGGGTGCGAAGCGGGTGTCGGGCGCGGCCGCCGATGGCAAGGGCACCACGCACACCAAGGTCGCGAAGCCGGCGAAGACCACGACCGCTCCGACCGGCACCGTCGCCGAGCTCGGGCGGCTCTACCTGCCGGATGCCGCAGTCTCCGTCCCCAAGGCGCTGTCCGCTGCGCAGGTTGCCGCCCTGGGCAAGGCCGCCGGCATGCAGGGCCTCGTCGTCGCGCTGCACGGAACGACGACCCTGGGCGGCCGCACGGTCAACGTCCTTGCCGTCGACCCCGGGACCTTCCGCGGCTTCACCCCCCGGCCGACGGCGGCGTCCGACAGGCTCTGGCAGGTCCCGGCGCGCGGCGAGGCCATCGCCTCGTACGAGCTGAACAAGAAAGGCAAGCTTGCGCTCGGCGGGCGGCTCCCGCTCGGGCGGGTGCCCGACATGCGGATCGGGGCGCTGGCCGAGTTCTCGCTCCCGAACGTGGACGTCGTCGTCAGCTACGCGCGGGCCGCGGCGGTGGGAGCCACCGCGCCGATCGTCTACGTGAGCGCGCCGAGCTCGGACGAGGCGGGGATTGCGCAGGCGTTTCGCTCCGTCGGCAGCGCCGCTGACGTCACGATGCTGCGCCCCACGTTCGTGCCCGTCCAGGTCACCGGCGGCAACACCACGTTGAAGGCGGCCGCACCGACGGACCTGCGCACCCTCTACATGCGCGGCGCTGCCACCTGCCCGGGCCTGCCATGGCAAGTGCTCGCCGCGATCGGCCAGGTGGAGAGCAACCACGGGCAGATCCAGCACGCGGTGTCCAGCGCGGGCGCCGAAGGGCCCATGCAGTTCATGCCGGCGACCTGGGCGGTCTACGGCGTGGACGGCGACGGTGACGGCAAGGCCGATATCTGGAACTACGCCGACGCGGTGTATTCCGCTGCCCGCTACCTGTGCGCGAGCGGCGGTGGTCAAACGGACACCCTTTACGACGCCGTTTACGCCTACAACCACTCGGATTACTACGTGAAGACGGTGCTCGGGCTGGCCGCCCAGTACCACTGATCTCGCCGGGTTTTCGGCGCCGAGACCGGGGATCGCGTATTTCCGCCAGGTCGGGTACTTACAGTGGGGTGATGGTTCCTGCCGCAGGTCTCATGCAGTCGCTGCCGTCGACTGTGCCTGCCAAGCTCGCCGATTCCTTCGGCCGGGTGGCGACGGACCTGCGGATCTCGCTCACCGACCGGTGCAATCTGCGCTGCACGTACTGCATGCCCGCCGAGGGGCTGCCCTGGCTGCCGTCCCCGGAGCTGCTCACCGACGACGAGGTGGTGCGGCTCGCCGGCATCGCGGTGACCCGGCTCGGTGTCACCCAGATCCGGCTGACGGGCGGCGAGCCGACCCTGCGGCCCGGCCTTCCCGGGCTGGTCGAGCGGCTGGCGGCGCTCGAGCCGCGGCCTGAGCTCTCGTTGACGACGAACGGTCTGAGCCTGCAGCGCCTGGCGCCGGCGCTCGCCGCGGCCGGGCTCGACCGGGTGAATGTCAGCCTCGACACGCTGCGGCGCGACCGCTTCGCCGAGCTCACCCGCCGCGACCGGCTCGTCGACGTCATCAAGGGCCTGGAGGCCGCCGCAGGCGCAGGTCTCACCCCGGTGAAGATCAACGCGGTGCTGATGCGCGGCGTCAACGACGACGAGGCGCCGGAGCTGCTCGAATACGCGCTGGCCGCCGGCTATGAGCTGCGGTTCATCGAGCAGATGCCGCTCGACGCGCAGCACGGCTGGAAGCGTTCGGAGATGGTCACCGCACCCGAGATCCGCAGCGACATCGAGCGTCGCTACCGGCTGGAGCCGGTACCCGGGCGGGGGAGCGCGCCGGCGGAGACGTTCTTCGTCGACGGGGGCCCCGCCCGCGTCGGCATCATCGCGAGTGTCACCGCCCCGTTCTGCGCGGCCTGCGACCGGGTCCGGCTGACCGCCGACGGGCAGGTGCGCGATTGCCTGTTCGCCCGCACCGAATCCGACCTGCGTGCCCCGCTGCGCTCCGGCGCGAGCGACGAGGAGCTGGCCGACCGCTGGATCGTCGCGATGCGCGGCAAGCGCGCCGGTCACGGCATCGACGACCCGACCTTCCTGCAGCCGCCCCGGCCGATGTCCGCCATCGGGGGATGAGCGAGGTCGTTGTTCACGACACCGCCTTCGATGCCGTCGTGCTTGCGGGCGGTCACAGCCGGCGGATGGGCGGCGGCGACAAGACGGCGCTTCCCGTCGGTGGGGTGCCGCTGCTCGACCGCGCGCTGCGTGCCGTCGCGCAGGCGTCGGCAGTGATCGTTGTCGGGGACGAGCGGCCGACGACGCGAGCGGTGACCTGGGCCCGGGAGCGCCCGTCGGGCGCCGGTCCGGCGGCGGCTGTGGCGGCGGGCGTGGCGTTGACGGGGGCGCCGCTCGTCGCCGTGCTGGCAGGGGATCTGCCGTTCGTCACCGGCGCGACCGTTGCGCGGCTGCTCGCGTCCGCGCGGCCGAACGGCGCGGTGCTGGTGGACGAGGGCGGCGCGCCGCAGTGGCTGCTCGGCGCCTGGCCGCGCGAGGTGCTGGTGAGCGCGTTGAGCGGGGATCAGACCGGCCGGGCGCTGCGTTCGGCCTTCGCGGCCGCTGCGCCCGGCGCTGGTCGCCGGCGACGACGCCGACCGGCCCCAGTGGTTCGACTGTGACGAGCCGGCCGATCTGGCGGTCGCCGAGCAGCTCAATCGAGGAGTGAACACATGAACGTGCTGGACGCCTGGCTGATGCACGCGGCGGAGGCGCTCGGCCTGGAGAAGGATGCCGTCGCCCGGGATCTGCTGCTCGACCTCACCCGCGACGTGGCGCACGACGTGGCGCGCCCGGCGGCGCCGCTCACGCTCGTTCCTGGTCGGGCTGGCGGCCGGCCGGGCGGGCGGCAGCAAGGCCGATGTCGAAGCCGCCGCGGCGCAGCTTCGTCAGGCGCTCGCGACGTTCAGCGCGGAAGGCGCCGAAGCCGGCGCCTCCGACGGCGCCTCCGGGACGACCCGGTCGGCCCGCGAGTAGACGTTCATCCGCTCGCCGCGCACGAAGCCGACCAGCGTCATCCCGGCCTCCGCTGCGAGCTCGGCGGCCAACGACGACGGTGCTGACACCGCGGCCAGCATCGGCACGCCCGCCATGAGCGCTTTTTGGGTCAGCTCGAACGACGCGCGGCCGCTCACCATCAGGATCCGTTCGCGCGCCGGGATCTCGCCGTTCTGCAGCGCCCAGCCGAGCACCTTGTCGACCGCGTTGTGCCGGCCGATGTCTTCCCGCGCGCAGAGCAGGCGACCGTCCGCGTCGAAGAGCCCCGCGGCGTGCAGCCCACCCGTGCGGGAGAACGCGGCCTGGGCGGTGCGCAGCGTCTCGGGCAGCTCGGCGATCAGCGCGGCGGTGACATGCAGCGGGTCGACCGCGACGTCGAAGGCGCTGCGCCGGCGGACCGCGTCGATCCCGGCGGCCCCGCAGAGGCCGCAGGAGGAGGTGGTGAGGAAGTTGCGCTCGACCGACGGATCGGGCGGGGCCACGCCGTCGGCGAGCACGATGTCGAGCAGGTTGTAGGTCTGCCGGCCCTGCTCGTCGGTGCCGGCGCAGTAGCGCATGGTGCGGACGTGCTCGCCGGTGCGGATCACGCCCTCGGCGAGCAGGAAGCCGGCGGCCAGCTCCATGTCGTGGCCGGGGGTGCGCATGGTCACGGTCACGGTGCGCCCGCCGACGCGCAGCTCCAGCGGCTCTTCGACGGCGAGGGAGTCGGCACGCGTCACCGCGTCCGGCCGGCCCACCGTCAGCCGGACGACCGGCTGGCGTGAGGTGATGCGGCCCATGCGATCAGCATGCCCAGCGTTCGCGGCTTTGAGCCAGGGTTCTTTCGCTCAGACGCCCGGCGCGGCCCGCTCGATGATCGCCGCGGCGTCGGCAGCAGCGGGCAGCGTGCCGAACGTGTAGCCCCAGTCGCCGGCGAGCCGGCTCGCGACGTAGGCGTCCGCCTCCGCGGGCGCCGCGTAGCGCAGCATCAGCGACCCGGCGAAGACCCGCGCCATCCGCTCGACGAGCCGCCGAGCGGTGGGCTCACCGGCTTCGGCCAGCTCCTTCTCCAGCCCGGCGGCAGCAGCGTCGAAACGGCGGTCGGCACCGGCCGCCTGCGCGATCTCCGCGCGGAGGGCCTCCACCGACTCGGGCTCCTTCACCATGGCGCGCAGCACGTCGAGCGCGTTGATGTTGCCGCTGCCCTCCCAGATGCCGTTCAGTGGCGACTCGCGATACAGCCGGGGCATCCCGGACTCCTCGACGTAGCCGGCGCCGCCGAGACATTCGAGCGACTCGGCGGCGTGACGCGGCGCGTTCTTGCACACCGCGTACTTGGCGACGGCGGTACCGAGGCGGCGCAGCGAGCTCTCACCGGCGTCGACCGCGTGGGCGAGGCGCATCGCGAGCAGGGTGGCGGCCTGCGCCTCGAGCGCGAGGTCGGCGAGCACGTTGGCCATCAGCGGCTGGTCGATCAGCCGGCGGCCGAACGCGGACCGGTGCGCCGCGTGGTGAATGGCCTGTGCCGCGCCCTGCCGCATCCCCGACGCCGACCCGATGACGCAGTCGAGCCGGGTGGCGTTGACCATCTGCGCGATCGTCGCGACCCCGCGCCCCTCGGGCCCGACGATCCAGGCGAGGGTGGCGTCGAACTCGACCTCGCTGGAGGCGTTCGAACGATTACCGAGCTTGTCCTTGAGCCGCTGCAGGAAGAACGGGTTACGGCTGTCGTCCGGCAGGATGCGCGGCACGGCGAAGCAGGACAGGCCGCCGGGGGCCTGCGCGAGGACGAGGAACAGGTCGCTCATCGGCGCCGAGCAGAACCACTTGTGGCCGGTCAGCAGATATTGCCCGGGCTCGCCGGTGGGGACCGCGCGGGTGGTGCCGGCCCGCACGTCGGAGCCGCCCTGCTTCTCGGTCATCGCCATACCGGCGATGGCGGTGTCCTTGCCGGGGCGAAGGATGCGGTCGTAGCTGCGGGCGGTCAGCCGCGGCACCCACGACTGCTCGAGAGCGGCGTCCACGCCGGCGGCCCGCAGCGCCGGCACGACCGCGTACGTCATCGAGATGGGGCAGCCGTGGCCGGCGTCGGTCTGAGACCAGACGTAAAAACCCGCCGCCCGCCTGACGTGCGCGCCCGGGCGCTCGTCCACCCAGGGAAGGGCGTGCAGGCCGTGCCCGACAGCCGTCTCCATGAGCCGGTAGTAGCTCGGGTGGTAGTCGACCTCGTCGACGCGGCGGCCGTACCGGTCGTGGGTGCGCAGCACCGGTGGGTAGCGGTTGGCCTCGTCGGCCCACCGCTGGGCCTCCTCGCTGCCGGCCAGGCGTCCGAGTTCGGAGAGCTCGCCCAGCGCCCAGCCGGCGCCGTAGCGGGCGACGGCCTCCGTGAGCGCCTGATCGGCGGCGAAGACGTCGTAGTCGACGAGGGGAGTCGGCTGGTTGAAGACCTCATGCGTTGCCGGCATGGACCCATTCTGCGCCTTTGTTACCGGACAGTAATAGCCCCTGCCGGCCCGTCGACCAACTCGCCGATGACCGGGTGGCCGGCCAGCTCCGCTCCGACGAGCAGCCCGCCGCTGGTCTGCGCGTCGGCGAGCAGCACCAGCTCCAGCTCCGCGACGCCAGCGGCGGTCAGGTGGGGTCGCACCCAGTCGAGGTTGCGGCGGCTGCCGCCCGGGATGTTGCCATCGGCGGCAAACTCGCGGGCTCTCTCCAGGTAGGGCACGGCGGACGCGTCGATGACGGCCGCGCAGCCGCTGGCCCGGGCGAGCTTGTGCAGGTGGCCGAGTAGCCCGAAGCCGGTGATGTCGGTGGCGACCGTCGCGCCCGCCTCCAGGGCCGCGGCGGCGGCGTCGGCGTTGAGCGTCGTCATCGTCGCGATGGCTTCCGGAAAATTCTCGCCGGTCTGCTTGTGACGGTTGTTGAGAACGCCGAGGCCGAGCGGCTTCGTGAGCGTCAGCGGCATCCCGGGGCGTCCGGCGTCGTTGCGCAGCAGCCGTTCGGGGTCGGCGATGCCGGTGACGGCCATTCCGTACTTGGGCTCCGGGTCGTCGATGCTGTGGCCGCCGCCGACGATGCAGCCGGCCGCCGCCGCCACCTCGAGCCCGCCGCGCAAGACCTCGCGGGCGATCTCGAACGGGACGCGCTCGCGCGGCCACGACAGCAGGTTCACGGCGAGCAGCGGGCGCCCGCCCATCGCGTAGACGTCGGAAAGAGCGTTGGCCGCGGCGATGCGGCCCCAGTCGTAGGGGTCGTCGACGACGGGGGTGAAGAAGTCGGCGGTGGCCACGACAGCCAGGTGCGGGCCGATGACGTGCACGGCCGCGTCGTCGCCGGTGTCCAATCCGACCACCAGGCCGGGCGCCGCCTGCCCGGACAGCCCGCGGACCGCGTCCTCCAGCTCGCCCGGGGGGATCTTGCAGGCGCAACCGCCGCCTGAGGCCAGGGTGGTCAGGCGGATCGGGGACATCGCGGCGGTGGCCATGTGTTGCACGCTATGCCCGGCTGCCGCCAAGGGATGCGCGAGGATCGGTGGATGCGCGCCATGCAGCTGACCCGGCTCGAGGGTCCCGACGGTCTCGATCTCGTCGACGTTCCCGAGCCGGCACCCGACGGCCAGGTGGTGATCGACGTCCACGCTGCCGGGGTGAGCTTCCCGGATCTGCTGCAGAGTCGCGGCGCCTATCAAAGCCGCCGCGAGCCACCGGTGGTGCTGGGCGGTGAGGTAGCGGGCGTCGTGCGGCAGGCGCCCGAGGGAGCCGGCGTCGCGGCGGGTCAGGAAGTGCTCGCGCTGCCGTTCGGAGGGGCCTGGCAGGAGACGGTGGCGGTGCTTCCGGGGCTCGCGTGGCCATTGCCGCCGGGGATGGATCTCACCGTCGCCGCCGGGCTGCCCGTCAACCATTTCAGCGTCCACTTCGCCCTGGTGCGGCGCTGCCGGGTCGAGCCGGGGGAGACCCTGCTCGTGCACGGCGCGGCGGGCGGCGTCGGCACCGCGGCGATCGACGTCGGGAAGGCGCTCGGTCTGCGGGTGCTGGCCGTGGTGAGCGATGAGCGCAAGGGTGAGGTGGCCCGGCAGGCGGGCGCCGATGAGGTGCTGCCGGCGGACGGTTTCCTCGAGGCCGCGCGGGCGGCGACGGGCGGGCGCGGGGTCGACGTGGTGCTCGACCCCGTGGGCGGCGACCGGTTCACCGACAGCTTGCGGTCGCTGGCGCCGGAGGGCCGGGCGCTGGTGCTCGGCTTCACCGGCGGGTCCATCCCGACGGTGAAGGTCAACCGGCTGCTGCTCACCAACACGTCCGTCATCGGCGTCGGATGGGGGGAGTTCCTGCGCCACGATCCGGGTCTCATCGCCCGGCAGTGGGCGGACCTTTCGGGGTGGCTCGCCGCGGGCACGGCTCATGGCTCGCCGACGACGGCGCTGCCGCTGGAACGGGCCGCCGACGCGCTGCGTCGGATGGAGCAGCGCCAGGTACTCGGCAAGCTCGTGCTGACCATGCGCTGACGCGGCTCGTTCAGGCTCGCTCGAGATCGGGTGTCGCGGCCGGGTAGTAGCGCAGTTCGACGACATTCCCGTCGGGGTCGCGCACGTACAGCGACTCGCCGTCGCCATGTGCGCCAAAGCGCGTCGCCGGGCCGTCGACGATCTCGAACTCGCCGCTTGCGACGACGGCATTCCAGTCCGTCGGGGCGACCACCAGGCAGAGATGGTCGACGTTCTCGCGGCCCGCGTGGTCCGCGGGTGCGGCGAGCAGGTCGATGATCACGTCCGGCGTCACCCGGACCGAGGGGAACAGCACCTGCCCGGCACGCCACTCGCCGACCCGCATCGGCTCCAGGCCGAGCCGCTCGTAGAAGGCCAGCGAGCGCTCGACGTCGAAGACGCGCAACACGAGATGGTCGAACCCGATCACCTGCACGGTCATCCGCCGAGGGTAGGGCTGGATACACCGGAAGGTCCGCGGTTTTGTCGGACCGGCGTGCGAGGGTCCCGCCCATGCGCATCCTCCTGTTCGCCGACCTGCATCTGGATGCCCCGTTCACCTGGGCGCCGCCGGCGGTGGCGCGCGCGCGGCGGCAGGCACTGCGTGACGCGCTCTCGCACATCGGACGGCTCGCCGCGGAGCTCGACGTCGAGGCGCTCTGCTGCGCCGGCGATCTCTTCGAGCACGAGCGAACGCGGCCTGACACCGGGCGCTTCCTTCGGGAGGTGTTCGCCGCGGCGCCGTGCCCGGTGCTGCTCGCACCCGGAAATCACGACTGGTACGGCCCCGCGAGCCTGTACCGCCAGGTCGATTGGCCGGGCAATGTCCAGCTGTTCACCGCGGATCGGTTGGAGGCCTATGAGCTCAGCGACGGGTTCACGGTGTGGGGCGCGGCTCATCGCGCGCCCGCGAATACGGACGGTTTCCTCGATGGGTTCCGGGCCGATCGCGGCGGGGTGTCGGTGGCGCTGTTTCACGGGTCGGAGCAGGGCGGCCTCGTCAGGCAGGGAGACCGGAAGGTGCCGCACGCGCCGTTCGAGGCCGAGCAGGTGCCCCGGGCCGGGCTGGCGCACGCGCTCGTGGGGCATTTTCATCGGCCGGTGTCATCGCGCTGGCATACGTATCCCGGCAATCCGGAGCCGCTGGCGTTCGGCGAGACGGGGCAGCGCGGCGCTGTCCTGGTGACGGTCGCCGCTGACGGCAGCGTCGCGCGGGAGACCTTCGAGGTCTGGTCGGCACCGTGGCGCGACGTGACGGTCGAGCTGGAGGATGCCGAACACGTGGGGCAGATCCGCGAGCAGGTGCGGGCGGCACTGGCCGGGCTCGACGGCATCGTCCGGTTGACGATCAGCGGCGCGGTGGCGCCCGGCCTGGACCTCAGCGCGCTGGACGTGAGCGACCTCGGCCTTCATCTGGACGCGCTCGTGGTCCGGCCGCCCCAGGTGTCCGTGCGTTACGACGTCGGCTCGCTCGCGGCGGAGGCCACCGTGCGCGGCGCTTTCGTCCGGGATGTGCTGGCAGCCGACCTGCCGGCGGATACGTGCGACCGGGTGCTGCGCGCCGGGCTGCTCGCGTTCGACGGGCGCGTCGACGAGATGGTGGCCGGCTGACATGCAGATCGAGTCGGTCACGGCGCACGGCTTCGGCCCGCTGGCGGGGCAGACGCTGCACCTCGCGCCCGGGCTCACCGTGGTGGTGGGCGCCAACGAGTCAGGCAAGTCCAGCTGGCACGCGGCGACTTCCGCCGCGCTCTGCGGCCGGCGCCGCGGCAAGGGCCGCCCCACCGCCGCCGAGCAGGCCTTCAGCGACGCCTACCGGCCCTGGTCAGGCGCGGAGTGGGTGGTGTCCTGCCGGCTCGAGTTGGACGATGGCCGCCGGATCGAGCTGCGCCAGGACCTGTCCGGCAAGGTCGACTGCCGCGCCACCGACGTCGCGCTCGCTCGCGACGTGAGTGCCGAAATCATGGTCGAGGGCAGTCCCGACGCTGCGGCGTGGCTCGGTCTGACGCGTGACACGTTCCGCGCGACCGGGTGCGTGGCACAAAGCGACGTGCTCGGCGTGCTGGCTGCGGCAGATGGCCTGCAGCACTGCCTGCAGCAGGCGGCCGCGACGGCGGGCACGTCCGGGACGGCGGCGCGGGCGATCGCCGCTCTGGAGACCCAGCGCCGGACCGCCGTCGGACGGGAGACCGCAGCTGGCAACCGCCCGCTGCGTCGAGCCCGGGAAGCCGTTGCGGTGGCGGAGCGTCGGTTGGCCGCGTCCAGACAGGCCCACGAGGAGTTCGCGGTGGTGGCCGATGAGGCCGCCCGGCTCGCCGAGGTGGCCATCGCTGCCGAGCGGCAGGCTCAGGACGTGGCGGCGGATGCCGCTGCGGCCGGTGCCGAGCTGAAGGCGGCGGAGCAGCGCGCCGTGCGGCGGCCGGTTCCGGTGGCGGCTGGGTCCGCGGTCGCGGGGCCGCCAGCGCCGCAGGTGGCCGAGCAGCCCGCCCGGGCCGCGCCCTCGTCGATGCCGGTCGTGCGGCGGCCGGAGGGCCTCGCTGCGCCGATCGCGTTGGCGATGCTCGCTCTGGCGGTTCTCGTGGGTGCCGTGGCGAGCAGGTCGGTGCCGCTCGGGGTCGTCGGCGGGGTGGCGGGCATCGCGGCCGCGCTGCTGTGGGCCGGGCGGACGCGCTCACACGCGGGGCCGGTCCGGCCGCCGGAGCGTCCCTCCACGGTGCCGGTCGTGCCTCCCGAAGCGTTGTTGACGGAAGAGGTACTGCGGCTGCGGTACGAGTGGGCGGAGCGGCAGCAGCTCACCGAGAGCGCGCGGCAGCACCACCACGAGGCAGCGCTCAAGGCGCACTGGGCCGAAGCCGTGCGCGCCGAGCGCGCCGCTGCGCTGCCGGCCGTCGCGGAGGCGGAAGAGCAGTTGGCGGCGGCGGAGCGGGAGCTTGCCCGCGTGCGCCAGCTGGACGAGACGCTCGGCCTCGCGATCGGCTTCTTGCAGCGTGCCGAGGAGCGCGTCCACCGTGAGGTCGTGCCGGAGCTGACCGGCCTTCTTCGCGACTGGCTGCCGCGACTGACCGCCGGCCGTTATGCCGATGCGCGGATGGATCCGGCCTCGCTGGCGGTCGAGGTCTGTGGCCCGGGCCGTGACTTCCACCGGGCGCAGCTGCTGAGCCACGGCACCGCCGAGCAGATCTACCTGTTGCTGCGGGTCGCGCTCGCCTCCCATCTCACGGCGGGCCACGACACGTGCCCGCTGCTGCTCGATGACGTCACGGTGCACGCCGACGCCGGCCGCACCGAGCAGCTGCTGGAGCTGCTCCACGAGCTGTCCCACGAGCGGCAGATCGTGCTGTTCGCCCAGCAGGATCAGGTCTGGGAGTGGGCGGAGCGCCGGCTCGATTCGCAGGTCGACGGTCTCGTCGTGCTGGACCGACCCGGCTAGCGCGCGGCTCGCCGGCCCTCGTTCACAGCGGCTTCCAGCTGGGTTCGCGCTTCTCGACGAAGGCGCTGAACGCCTCGTGCAGTTCCCCGGTGCCGGTGCACATGATCTGTGTGCGGTTCTCGAGGTCCAGCGCGTGCCGGAAGCTCGGCGCGTCGATGGTCTGCCACATCGTTTCCTTCGTCATCCAGACGGCGAGTGGCGAGTTGGCGGCGATGGCTCTCGCGGTCGTCAATGCGCGTTCGAGCAGCTGCTCGCGCGGCACGATGTCGAGCACCAGACCGATGTGCTGCGCCTCCGCCGCGTCGAACACCCGCCCGGTGAGCAGCAGCTCGGCGGAGCGCGCCGCGCCCACGTAGCGCGGAAGGAGATAGCTGGTGCCCATGTCGCAGGCGGACACCCCGCGCTTGATGAAGACCGCGCCGAACGTCGCCTGCGGGCTCGCGATCCGGATGTCGCACGCCAATGAGAGGGCGAAGCCTCCGCCGTGAGCCGGCCCGCCCACCGCGGCGATGACCGGCAGCCGCACCCGGTGGATCTTCTCGAAGAGGCCGGCCATCAGCTCCTGGGCCATGAACGTGCGAGCGGTGTCACCCTGGCTGCGATGCAGCAGCCGGCCGAGCGGGTGGCGGGTCACCGTATCGGCGTCGTCGTCCCCGCCTTTCATGTCGGCCCCGGCGCAGAAGGCGGGGCCTTCCGCTTGCAGGATCACCACGCGGGCCGCGGGGTCGGAGGCAAGCTCGTCGATGACGCCGTGCAATTCCACCAGCAACGCGGAGCTCAGCGCGTTGCGACGGTGCGGGCGGTTCAGCGTGATGCTGTGGATGCCGGGTTCGAGTTCCTCGACGACGGTGTCAGCCATACGGGCGTTCTCCTCGGGTCGGTCGGGCTACGGGCTGCGGGAACTCTCCCACTGCGTGAGCGGCGCATCCGCATCTGCTTGGGTGAAGCGCATGGACAACGCCCCCGGTCTCCCGCTCGATCAGGACGCCCTCGCCTACCTGCAGATCATCCGGCTGCAGGCCGACTACGCCGACGTGGTCTCCCGGCGCGCCTGGGACGAGCTCGACGAGCTGTTCACCGCCGACTCCCGCATCAAGCTCGATCTCGTGACCGCGCCGGGGCGGGAGTTCGCCGGCCGCGGCGAGCTCGGCCGATTCATCGGCGGGTCGATCGAGCGCTTCGAGTTCTTCGAGTTCGTCATCCTGAATTCGGTCGTCCGGGTACGCGATGAGTCGCACGCCACCGGCCGGATGTACATGTCCGAGCTGCGTCAGGACGCCGGCAGCGGCGGCTGGAGCACCATCTGGGGCGTCTACCACGACACCTACCAGCGCGACCCGGGTGATGGGCGGTGGCGTTTCTCCGGGCGCACCTATCAGAGCCTGGCGCGCACCGGTGGACCGGTCTTCCCGTTCCCCGCGAAGTTCAGCGGCCCGCTGCAGTAGCCGGGCTCGCGCGGCGCGTCAGACGATGTCGTCCGGCGCGAGCTTGCGGGAGGCGATGCCCGCGAACCCGTCGCCGCCGGTGTAGGTGTCCTCACCGACGATCATGCCGTCGTCGTCGAACGGCCACAGCGTGGCCATCCGCGCTTCGTAGAGGTAGTAGGCCGACTCGTCGTCCACCGCGATGCTGCGGGCGGCCAGCGTGGAACCGGGATAGGCCATGCGCATGACGCCCTCGGTGAGGATGCAGTGCCGATCGACGATCAGCCGTTCGACGTCGAACGAGAGCCGGGTGGCTCCGGAGGCGATGAAGTCCTCGTAGAAGCGGCGCACTTCGGCGCGGCCGGTCGGGCTCGCCGGTGGCGGCGCGCCGTAGGCGTGGTAGCTCGGCGTGGCGCACAGGGTGGCCATCAGACCGTCGAGGTCGCCTGCTGCCTCGGCCTTCATGTGCGCCAGCAGCAGCTGCAGGTTGCGCCGGAGCGTGGGGTCGCTTTCCCGAGCCAGGCGTTCCTCGACAGCGGCCCAGGTGCGGGTTTGTTCGATGACCGGCATGCGCGGGAGCGTAGGGCATGGCGCCGGTGCCACACCACGCAGGTGGCGTGACAGGCTGAGAGGCCGGCCCGTTCGCCCTGACGAGAGCCGTGCGAGAAAGGACTCCGATGTCGGCAGATGCGCCACTGAAGCCGCTGCGCCTGCGAGTACTCGACCTCTCGACCGGCATCGCCGGTGGGTACTGCGCCAAGCTGCTGGGTGACGCGGGAGCTGACGTGCTCAAGCTCGAGCCGCCGGGCGGCGATCCGCTGCGCAGCCGATCGGCGTCCGGATCACCCGTCGACCCGGTCGCCGGCTCGCCGCTCTTCCAATATCTGCATTCCGGCCATCGCAGCGCGGTGGCCGACCTCGCGGCAGCGGACGGAAGCGCTCTCGCGCGCCGGCTCGCCGCGGCTGCCGACGTGGTCCTCGAATCGTTCGAGCCGGGCGCCATCGAGAGCCTCGGGCTCGGCCCGGACGCGCTGCACGCCGCGAACCCGGCCACGTCGCTGGTGTCGCTATCCGCGTTCGGCCGGGAAGGTCCGTGGAGCACGCGGGCCGCGACGGAGTTCACCATGCAGGCCTGGTGCGGTTCGTTGGCCTCGCGGGGCATTCCGGGGCATCCGCCGGTCGGCGTCGGCGGCTCGCCCGGCGACTTCGTCACCGGGTCCGCGGCCGCCACCGCCGCGCTGTTCGCCTACCTCGCTGCCCGGCGCAGCGGGCGCGGCCAGCACGTCGACGTGTCGATGCTCGAGACGATGTTGCTCTCGTTCACGCCCTACCAGCCGATCTTCGCGCAGCTGGAAGACCGGTTGTACGGCCGGTCGATCGAGATCCCGTCCATCGAGCCGGCTTCGGACGGATGGGTCGGCTTCTGCACGATCACACACCAGCAGTGGGCCGACTTCGCTGCGCTGATCGGCCGCCCGGAGTACGCCGACGACCCGACTCTCGCGCATGGGTTGCAACGCATGCCGCGACGCGAGGAGATCCGGTCGGCCATCGCCGAATGGACGCAGACGCAGACCGTCGACGAGATCGTCGAGCTCGCGTCGCTGCTGCGCATCCCGGTCACCCCCGTCGGTGACGGCCGCACCGTGCTGGCGATGGATCACTACGTCGAGCGCGGCGTCTTCCAGCCCCACCCCGGCGGTTTCACGCAGCCGCGCCGGCCGTACCTGCTGGGCACCTCGCCGGTCCCGGCGCCGTTACCCGCACCGCGGCTGGACGAGCACCGGGCAGAGATCGAACGGGACGCCGACCGTCGCGCTGCTGATGCACCGGCCGGGGCGCCGGCCGCTGCGCACGCTCCGCGCCCGCTCGAAAGTTTGCGGGTCGTCGCGTTCGTCGCCTTCTGGGCCGGTCCTTACGTGGCCTCCTATCTCGCGGCGATGGGCGCCGACGTCATCAAGGTCGAGTCCATCCAGCGGCCGGACGGCATGCGTTTCGCCGGTGGCGTCAAGCTCGGCGATCCGCTGATCTACGAGTGGTCCGCGGTCACTCACGGCGCCAACGTCGGGCTGCGCGACGTCACGCTCGACCTCGGCAGCACCGAGGGTGTCGCACTCGCGCGCCGCCTGGTCGAGGGCGCCGACGTGGTTCTCGACAACTTCTCGCCCCGCGTCCTGGACCGGGCCGGACTGGCAGAGTCGGACTTGCGCCAGGTCAAGCCGGACGTCGTCATCCTGCGCATGCCCGCATTCGGGCTGGACGGGCCGTGGCGCGATCGCGGCGGCTTCGCCATGACGGTCGAGCAGAATTCGGGCCTGGCGTGGCTCACCGGTTTCCCGGAGGAGCAGCCGCTGGTTCCGCGGGGCGTCTGCGACGTGCTCGGGGGGCTGCACGCGATCGTCGCGTTGCTCGCCGCGCTGGAGCACCGCCGCGAGACGGGGGAGGGGCTGCTCGTCGAGGCGCCGCTGGCGGAGGCCGCGTTGAACATCGCCGCGGAGCAGACCATCGAATGGACCGCCAACGAGGTACTGCTCGCGCGCAACGGCAACCGTTCGATGACCGCTGCGCCGCAAGGCGTCTATCCCTGCGCGGATGACGATCGCTACCTCGTGCTGTCCGTGGAGACCGACCAGCACTGGCAGGCGCTGCGGGTGGCGCTCGGTGATCCGGAGTGGGCCCGGGACGAGGCGCTGACGACGCTCGCCGGGCGACGGCGGGCGCACGACGCGATCGATGCGGCGCTTACGGATTGGCTGCGCGACTGGGCCCTCGACGCGGCGATCGAACACTTCGCCGGGCACGGCGTCCCGGTCGCTCCGACGATCGACGCCCGAAGGTTGAACGACTTGCCGCCGCTGGTCGCGCGCGGCTGGCTGCAGCGCCTAGCCCATCCGGTCGCGGGATCGCTCGACTACCCAGGGCCGCCGATGACGTTCTCCGCCCTGCCGCGCCCGATCTTCACCCGCGGCGCTCCGACGCTCGGGCAGCACAACGAAGAGGTGCTCACCGAGCTCGGGCTCGGCGCGGACGAGATCGCCAAGCTGGCGGAGGATCGGGTGATCGGCACCAAGCCGGTGTGGATGTAGGCCGGTGTGGAGGTAGGCCGGTCTTGTCGTGGGCCGGTCTGGAGGCAGCCCTCAGGGCGCGACCGTCACGACGATCTTGCCGAACACCGCGCCGCCTTCGAGCAACGCGTGGGCGCGAGCGATCTCCTCCAGCGGCACGACCTCCGATATCGCCGGCCGCACGGCGCCCCGCGCGACGAGCGCGAGAAGGTGCTGCATCACCGCACGGATGCGTTCGTTATCCGGGCGGCCGACGCCGGTGACGGTGAGACCGCGTTCGAAAACGCGTCCCAGATGCAGCTCGGCTCGGTATCCCGCGGTGACGCCCGTAGTGACGTAACGCCCTTCGCGCGCGAGCGCATCCAGCGCGACGGGAAATGTCGCCGCGCCGACCGGATCCAGTGCCACGTCGGCGCCGCGGTCCTCCGTCAGCTCGCGGACGCGCACCGCGATGTCCTGCCTGTGGTGATCGATCACGTCGGACACGCCCAGTGCCCCCGCCTGCTCCGCCTTCCACGCTGAGCCGACCGTGGCGATCACGCGCGCACCGGCGGCACGTGCGATCTGGATGCCGAAGCTGCCGACGCCGCTCCCGGCCGCGATGACGAGCGCCGTGTCACCGGCGCGCAGCCGGCCGCGATTGATGAGCCCGTCGTAAGCGGTGCGGCCGGCCGTGGGCAGGGCGGCGGCTTCCTCGAAAGAGCATCCCTCCGGCAACGGGAGGACCAGCGCTGCCGGTACCGCCACCAGCTCGGCATGAGCCGCCCGGACGGCGACGCCCACGACCGGCTGCCCGACCCGCAGCTCGGGGTAGCGACCCTGCGCCAACGGTCCGATGGTGTCGATCAGCCCGGCGACATCGCGGCCGCCGATGTGGGGGAGGTGCGGAGGGCGGATGCGCATGCCGTGGGTGCCGGCGCGGAAGTACACGTCGACGCGGTCCAGCGACGATGCGCGCGCCCGCACCAGCACTTCGTCCGGGCCCGCGATCGCGTCGGGCAGGTCGCCGACGCGCAGGACGTCCGGGCCGCCGCTGGTGTCGTGGAAAGCGGCCTTCATGAGCTCAGCTCTACCACCTGAGGCGCAGACGTGATCGACGTCACCGGGTGAAGCGTGCGCTGCGGGCTTGGCGGGGGAATCGTCTTGACCGATAACTAGTTGGTAGCTGCAAGCAAATTGAATTCGCAGGCTGCTGTCGTTCCGTGTTCTGTCCCGTGCCCACCGGACACCGACCCGAGGAGTTGCGCAATGGCTTCGGCCGTCGCCGATCGACCAGCGGCACGAGCGCCGCTACCCCCGCAAGCTCCTGGGGAGTACACGCACCGGCAGATCATGGTGATCCTGTCCGGCCTCATGCTGGGCATGTTCCTGGCGGCGCTGGACCAGACGATCGTCTCGACGTCCATCTACAAGATCGGCCAGAGCCTCGACGGGCTCACCGCGCAAGCGTGGGTCACCACGGCGTTCCTGATCACCTCGACGATCGCCACCCCGCTCTACGGCAAGCTGTCGGACATGTACGGCCGCAAGCCGTTCTTCCTTGCGGCCATCGCGATCTTCGTCGTCGGGTCCGCGGCCTGCAGCTTCTCGACGTCGATGTACATGCTCGCCGGCTTCCGCGCCTTCCAGGGCCTCGGTGCCGGAGGCCTGTTCACGCTCGCGCTGGCGATCGTCGGTGACATCATCCCGCCGCGCCAGCGCGCCAAGTACCAGGGCTACTTCCTCGCCGTCTTCGGCACCTCGAGCGTTCTCGGACCGGTCATCGGCGGCGCGTTCGCCGGCATGGACACGTTCCTCGGCATCGACGGCTGGCGCTGGGTCTTCCTGATCAACGTGCCGATCGGCATCGTGGCGCTGTTCGTCGTGAACAAGGTGCTGGCGTTCGACCACAACCACCGCCGCCAGCAGCTCGACTGGTGGGGGGCGGGGCTGCTGATCGTCGCGCTCGTGCCGGTGCTGCTGGTCGCCGAGCAGGGCCGCGAGTGGGGCTGGGGCTCGGGTCCGGCGCTGCTCTGCTACGGCATCGGCGCGGTCGCGTTGGGCCTGTTCGTCGTCGCCGAGCGCGCCGCGGGTGACGCGGCGCTGCTGCCCGCGCGGATGTTCCGGGTGCGCGCGTTCACCATCGGCTCGCTGCAGTCGCTGATCATCGGTACCGGCATGTTCGGCGGGCTCATCCTGCTGCCGCTCTACCTGCAACTGGTGAAAGGCAACTCGCCGACCAAGGCAGGTCTGCTGACGCTGCCGCTCGTGATCGGCATGATGGCGTCCTCCATCGCCTCCGGCCAGGCCACGTCACGCACCGGCCACTACCGGATCTTCCCGATCTTCGGCGGGGTGGCGCTGGTCAGCGGCATGTTGCTGCTCTGGCGGCTGTCCGCCGACAGCTCGCTCGGCTATACGAGCGTCGGGATGCTGGTCGTCGGCATCGGCCTCGGGCTCAGCATGCAGACGATCGTGCTCGCCATGCAGAACGCGGTGCCGCCGCGCGACATCGGCGTCGCCACCTCGTCGGCCACCTTCTTCCGCCAGATGGGCGGCACGCTGGGCGTCGCGGTCTTCCTGTCGATCGTCTACTCGACCGTGCAGGGCAAGATCGCGGCGGCGTACGCGGCGGCGCAGAGCTCGCCGGAATTCCTGGCCGCCGCCAAAGCCCACCCGGAGCAGCTCGCGCAGCTGCGCAGCGGTGGTCACAGCACCGGCACGCTGAACGACACCTCGTTCCTCAGCTCGGACAACCCGATCCTTGCCCACCCCTTCAAGGCCGGTTTCACCTCTGCGCTCACCTTCGCGTTCCTCATCGGCGCCGTGGTGCTGGCGATTGCGCTGGTGCTGGCGCTGATCCAGCGGGAGGTTCCGCTGCGCACCGTCGGTGCCGCGCAGGCGGTGGCCGCCGAGAACGCGCAGATGACGGCTGCCGCGCCGACCCCGGTACTGCCGCGGGAGGCGGCGGAGGATCTCGGTGAGCCGGGCGCGGGGCCGGACGAGCAGCCGCTGCAGAAGACCGGTTAGCTGACCAGCGGGCTGGCTTCCAAGCCGTCGAGCAGGTCGCGGACGGTGTCGTACGTCGCGATGGCTCCCGCGTCCAGCAGCTCGTCGGTGTGCCGGCCGCCGCTGCTGACGGCGACGCAACGCACCCCGGCGCGCTTGGCCGCCTCCACGTCCCACACCGCGTCGCCGAGGAAGACGGCGGAGGCCGCGTCCACGCCGGACCGCTCGAGCGCCACCGACACGATGTCCGGCGCCGGCTTGGCGGTGTCGACGTCCTCGGCGTTCGTCACGGTCTGCACGGCGTCCTCGACGTCGAGCAGGTCGCGCAGCATCTCGAGCTCATCCGGCGGTGCGGACGTCGCGAGCACGACCTTGAGGCCGCGGGCCGACACTGCCCGCAGCAGCTCGCGCGCCCCGTCGAACGGCCGCAGCAGCTGCCCGCCGAGCTCCTTGTAGCGCTTGCTGTGCTCGTCCTTCACCTGGTCCTTGAGCCGGTCGGCGTCCTCACCGAGCAGCCGCTCGAGCAGCTTGCTGGAGTCCATCCCGATCGACTGGTGAATGCGCCACGCCTCGACCGTGCACCCGGCCGATTGGAACGCGTACATCCATGCGACGACGTGGACGTAGTTGGAGTCGACGAGGGTGCCGTCGATGTCGAAGAGGACGGCGGCGGGGGCGGTTGATCCGTTGTCCGGGCTCACGATCGTGCTCTTGCCCAGGAAACGGTGGGGCTATCGGCCGCGCGGCATCAGGGTTGTGCCGGCCGGGGTATTGCCGAGAACGTCACCCAGATCACGAGTGCCGGTGACCGAGCCGGGTGCACGGGAGCCGGCAGCAGCCACACTTCCCCTTCCGGGTTGGCGTCGCGTGATCGCGCGGGCACTGCCCGCTCGTTGTGCAGTCGTTTACCCACAGGCCTTGTGACCTGCAGACCCGTCTTCTAGACTCGTACACATGTTCGAAGAAATGAGCGCGGCGGAGGTTCCGTCCGCCGCGCTGGACGTTGATCCCGGCCCGGCGGTTCTTGCTGCACTCGCCGAGCTGGATGTCCGCCAGCTCGATCCGGCAGCGCGGGTGGATCTGCTGGTGGCGTTGGAGCGCCAAGCGGCGTGGCTTGCAGCGCTGACGCAGCCGGTGATGGCCGCGATCGGCCACCATGCCGAGAGCGTCGCTGCTCGGGAGCGCGCGCCGGGCGAGTCCGCGGATGTCGGGCTACGGGCCGCCCACGCCGAGATCGAGGCGGCGCTTCGCCTGTCGGAGTCCATCGCCGGTATGCGGCTGGTGACCGCTCGCGCGCTGTGCGGTCCGCTCGGCGCCGTCCTCGAGGCGCTTTCGGCTGGGACGATCTCGATCTGGCACGCGAACGCGATCGTTGACTCCACGGTGCAGTTGTCCGACGAGAAGGCCGCAGCGGTCGCCGACAAGGTGCTGCCCAAGGCCGGCGGACAAACGGTGGCCCAGCTCCGCCGGTGCCTGCGGAAGGCGGTCATCGCCGCCGACCCGCAGGCCGCCGCGGACCGGGCGGAGAAGGCGAAGGCCGATCGCTGCCTGGACTGGTGGGCCACCTCGGATGGGATGGCCACGTTGCGGCTGAACGCTCCCGTCACCGATGTGATGGCGGTCTACGCGGCCGCCGACGAGCTGGCGCGCCGGCTGGCCAAGGGCCATCCCGTCGGCTCACCCGGCTGGCAGCCGATCGCCGCGCGGCGCGCCGACGCGCTGGTGGTGCTGGCTGCCGGCGTGCTGGCTGCCGGAGACCTCCGTCCCGGCCGTTCCGGAGCCGACCTGCCGGCGAATATGGCTGAGCTGGTCGAGCAGGTCCGCTCCCGGCTGCGGGTGGACGTGCAGGTCACGATGGATCTGCCGACCGCGCTGGGGCTGGCCGACAACCCCGCTGAGCTCGCGGGTTACGGGCCGCTGCCTGCCCCGCTGGCTCGGGCGCTGGCGGTCGATGGCAAATGGCGCCGGTTGAGCTATGAGCCGCAGAGCGGCGCGCTACTCGACCTGGGACGTAGCCGCTACACGCCCAGCGCCGAGCTGGCCCGCCTCATCCGGGCCCGTGACATGACGTGCAACTGGCCGGGCTGTAACCGGCCGGCGCATCGCTGCGAGATCGATCACGGCCAGCCCTTCCGCCCGCACGAGGACGACGGTGGGCGCACCGACCGGGTGAACCTCGGTCCGTTCTGCGGTTACCACCACGACGTCAAGCATCGTGCCGGCTGGTTGCTGCGCCGCGATCCGCAGACGGGTCAGGCGACGTGGATCAGCCCGACCGGCCACCGATACGCCAACCCCGCCCACGACTACCGGCCCACGCTCGCGGATCCGGGCCCTGCCGGTGACCGGCCTTGGGACGAGGACGACGAATACCGGCTACGCGCCGCCTTGACCGAACGCATCGACGACAGCCCGCTCGACGATGACCCGCTCGACGATGACCCGCTCGACTATGACCCCACCCGTGACGGCAACTGGTTCCACCCCGCCGACCCCGCCGAACTGTCCGATGCCCACATCCCGCTCGATCTGTCCGCCGAGTTGGCGGCTGACTGGGCAGTGACAGCAGCCGAGACCGCGGCATGACTGCTCCGGACTTTGCCGAGTGTCCTCGGCCTTTGCGGCCGGTGTTCGGCAGCGAATCGGACATCTGCGAAGATTGCCGCCGAGTCCGCTGGAGGTGCCTTGACCGAACTGCAGAGCCCGGAGCGCGTCGGAGCCGACGCCTCGGCCCTTGCCGAGAGAGCAGCGGCCTATCGGGATCGCGGCTGGTGGCGGGACGAGACGCTCGCCGACGACATCGCGCGTTACGCGGCCACCGTGCCGGACGCACCGGCGTTCATCACCGAGTCGGGGCAGCTGTCCTGGGCCGACTACGCCACCGCGTCCGACACGCTCGCCGGAGTCCTGGTGGCCGCCGGTTTCGAGCGTGGGGAGCGGGTGGCGGTGCAGCTGCCGGACACCGAAGCCGTCCACGTCGCCCTGATCGCCCTGGAGAAGGCGGGGCTGGTCGCGGTCGGCATCGGTGCGCGAGCCGGCGATCAGGAGCTGCGCCATTTGTTGGGCCGCACGCAGGCTGCGGGGCTGATCACGCATCCGCAGCACCGCGGACGAACGTTCGCGCACGAGATGCCCGCCCTGCGCGAGGCGGCGCCCCGCCTGCGCCACCACATCGTGCTGCCGACCACCGTGACCGACCCGATCACCGTCGACGGGCAGCACCCGGCGCCGGCGCCGCCGCAGCAGTGGCGAGATCGAAAGATCACTGCCGACGAGCTCTGGCTCATCAACTCCACCTCGGGCACCACCGGGCTGCCCAAGTGCGTCATGCACACCCAGAACCGCTGGTACTACTTCCACCAGATCGCCCTCGAGGTCGGTGGGCTGCGCAGCGACGACCTCTTTCTCGCCGCGGTGCCGGCGCCGTTCGGCTTCGGGCAATGGACCTCCCACTTCACGCCGACCCTGCTCGGCGCTCCGGCCGTCGTCATGGAGCGCTTCAACGCAAGCCAAGCGTTGTCGCTCATCGAACGCGAACGGGTCACCGTGCTGTGTGCGGTCAGCACCCAGTTCATCCTCATGCTGAACGCGCCGGACCTCGATCAGTACGACCTGACCTCGTTGCGCGTGATGTTCACCGGCGGAGAGGCGATCCCGTACGAGCGGGCGCTCGACTTCGAGCGGCGCACCGGGGCGTCGGTGCTGAACTTCTACGGCTCGAACGAGAGCGGGTTCGCGACCGCGACGACCCTGGCGGACCCGACCGAGAAGCGGCTGCGTACCGCCGGCCGGGTCCAGCCCGGCACGGAGCTGCGGCTCTACGACGACGACGGCAACGACGTCACCGCCGAGGGGCGCGGGCAGCCGGGTTCGCGCGGTCCGGCGATCTCCATGGGCTACCTCGACGACCCGGCGGCCAATGCGCAGCTGTTCACCCCGGACGGTTTCGTGTTGCACGCCGATGAGGTCTCGCTCGACGCCGACGGCTACCTGTCGGTCATCGGCCGCAAGTCCGACATCATCATCCGAGGCGGCAAGAACATCAGCGCTCCGCACGTGGAGGACGAAGTCGGCGCCCATCCGGCCGTCGCGCTGGTAGGGGCGGTGCCGTCGCCCGATCCGATCTTCGGCGAGCGGGTGTGTGTCTACGTGGAGCTCGTCCCCGGAGCGAGCCTCAGTCTGGAGGAATTGGTGGCGTTCCTGCGCGAGCGAGGCGTCTCGTCCGAATATCTGCCGGAACGGCTCGTAGTGCTCGACGAGCTGCCCCGCTCCTCAGGAGGCAAGCTGGCCAAGGGCGACCTGCGCGCCGACGCGACCAAGCGTTTCGGGGCCGGACGATGAGCGCGCCGGAGCCCGAGCGGTCCGGCGAGCGGGCCGGGGTCGCGCTGATCACCGGAGCGGCGCGCGGCCAGGGCCGGGCGCATGCGCTCACGCTGGCCCGTGCCGGCTACGACATCGTGACCTTCGACGCGCCCTATCAGCTGCACACGCTGCCGTACGCCACGGCGTCCATCGCCGAGCTGCGCGACACCGGCGAGCTGGTGAAGAACGAGACCGGCCGGCGGGCGATCACTGTCGCCGGCGACGTGCGCAGCACCCAGGATCTCGATCGTGCCGTCCGAGCGGCCAACGACGAGCTCGGCGGGCTCGACGTCGTCATCGCTAACGCCGGCATCTGCAGTTTCGCGCCGTTCGAGGAGATCACGGACGAGCAGTGGGACGAGATGCAAGCCGTCAACCTCGGCGGCGTTTTCCGCACCTTCCGCGCCGTGCTGCCGACGATGAAGCGCCAGGGCTCGGGACGGTTGATCGCGACGGCGTCGATGGCCGGCCGCGGGGGAGCGCCTAACCTGGCGCACTACGCGGCGGCCAAGGCGGGTGTCATCAGCTTGGTGAAGACGCTCGCCCTCGAGCTCGGCACCAGCGGTGTCACGGTCAACGTGCTGTGCCCGACCACGGTCGACACCCCGATGGTGCACAACAAGCCGATGTATGGGTTGTTCGCGCCGGACATCGCCGAGCCGGACCGTACCAGCGTCCGTCCCCGTTACGAGGCGATGAACCCCATGCGACTCGCCTGGTTGGAGCCGCAGGAGGTGGCGGACGTCGCTGCGTTCCTGGTCTCCGCTGCCGGGCGGCACATCAGCGGGGCGGTGTTCGAGGTCAGCGCCGGGGGGAGCGGCCACCAGCTGTAACTGGCAGCATGCTCCGGCGGCTACCGGTTGGTGACGATGCCGCGCACGTAGGAGGCCTGCCCGACGTGCTGCAGGCAGTCGGAGATCACGCTGACCAGCCGCACGCCGAGCGTCACCGGCGGGGCCCAGGAGTCGTCGATGACGCGCGGCAGGTCATCGTCGGCCAGCCCCCGCACGTAGTTCAGCGTCTGGGCGTGCACCGCGTCGTAGTACTCGACGAGCAGCGCAGGCGAGTCGACCTTCACCTGGCTCACCTGCTGCGACGTCATGCCGTAGCCGATCTCGCTCTCGTCGAACGGCAGCCCGAAGTGCTCGTAGAAGCCGGCCGCGGTCCAGACCTGCTCGCTTTCCGCGACCTCCGCGATGTGGTCATCCTGCACGCGGGTGAGATGCCAGATCAGCCACGCGATGCTGTTGCCGTGGCCCTCGAGCCGCTCGGCGAGCTGCTCGGCCGTCAGGTCCTCGACGGCAGCATGAACGACTGGCTGGACGCGATCGAAGGCGTCGGCGAGTACATCGGCACCGGACACGGGGCGACTCCTGGATCAGCGCGGCTTGGGGAAGGTCGATCGTGATGATCGACCTTCCCCAAGCCCGGCGCCATATGCCGGGCAGCTCCGTAGGAGCTACTGCCGGTTCAACCCCATCCGCGCCATCTCGCGCTGGATCATCTCCTCGTGCTCCCGCTCGTCCTGGCGGGCCTTGCGCGGGTTCCAGCGCCCGGTCAGCAGGAAGACAAAGGGAATGAACGCCACCTGGCAGGCGAGGGCGATCCACCACCAGTGCTGCCACTGCTTCGGGGTCTTGTTCAGGTCCCGCTGCAGCTTGGCCAGCTCGTCGGCTGGGATACCGGCCTGGGCCTTCTTGAGGATGTTGCCGTACTTGTTGATCGTGTTGAGATCGTTCGCCGGAATCGCCGCGTTCGCCGACTTCAAAGCTGTCGCGTACGGGTTGATCAGGTTCAGATCTGCCTTGGTCTTCGGGTCGGCGAGGGCGAACAGGCGGGTCGTCGCCGCAGCGTTCGAGATGTTGAACGCCTTAGCGATTTCGCTGGTCGCCTTCGCGATGGCAGCGCCGTCGGTCGGGTTGCTGTTCAGCGTCGCCAGGGTCTGATCGTCGATGACGCTGGCCGTGGCCAGTGCCTCCGGATGCGCTGCCGCCGCGGCCTGGATCTTGGCCGCCTCGGCCTTCGACTTGCCCTGCGCCAGTGCGACCTCGCGGAGCGCCTGGGGCAGCGCTTGCGGGTCGGCCGGGTTCTTCTGCAGAGCCGCCGCCGTGTTGTCATCCAGCGCGAGCAGCGTCGACAGCGGCTTCGCGTATTTGCGCACCAGCGCTGTGACCCGGTCGCCTTCCGCCTGGCTGTTGGTCTGGTTCTTGGCCACCTCACCCAGCGCGACCGACAGCGCCGCGGTATCCCTCGGATTCTTGGTCAGCGCGGCCGAGGTCTGCTTGTCCAGCGAGGACAGCACGGCGACCTGCTCGGGGTAGCGCACCTGCGAGTTCACGATCGTCGACGCGGACGAGACGATGAAGGTGAGGACGGTCAACGCGACGACCACGACGATGCGGATGATCCAGCCCCACACGGCGAGGCCGGTCGCCGTCGCGGCGGGGTTGTGCTTCTCGACCGTCTCGGTGAATGCGGCCATCCACGCGCAGTAGGCCATGCCGCCACCGGCGGCGATGACGATGAACAGGACCGCGATGTAGTAGTAGCTCGTGTCCGCCTTGGTGGCCGTCAGTGAGAAAAGAACCGTGCCGACGATGCTGATGACGGCGCCGATCACCATGAAGGGCTTGCGGACCCGGATCCGGTCCGAGAAGAGGCCGGTGACGACGAGTGCGATCGCGTTCGTGATCCAGTACCAGTTGGCAAGAGAGTTGGCTCTGGCTTCGGTGAAGAGGTTGTTGGGATCGGTATAGACCGACGCGAAGTACACGACCGCGAAGCCGGCGAGAATGTAGTACAGCAGCAGGAACAGGCTGATCGCGAACGCCGGCCCGATGATGTCGAAGCGCATCATCGAGCGCCAGTGGTGCTTCTCGAGGTCCTCGAGGTCGAGGCCGGCGGCGCGGGCTTCGATGAGCGCGCGGTCGTGCATGCTGACCATCAGCTGGTCACGCAACCGGGGTGACAGTTCCCGAAGCCCGATGAAGGCGATCACCGCCACGGCCAGCCCGACGGCGCCGCAGACGTAGAACTGGAAACGCCAGTTGGGGTGGCTCGACAGCGTGTTGCTGGACACTTCGGTGACCACGAGGCTGCCGAGCACCGGGCCGAGCGTCCAGAAGCCCATCGCGAACCCGCGGCCGACCTGTGGCGAGAAGTCGCGGATCAGCGCCGGAGTGGCGACCAGCATGACGCCTTCGACGAAGCCGACGAAGGCATAGACGATCGTGTACCAGACCTTGCTGGGCGTGTGTGGCAGGGCGAACGCGTAGATCGCACCGGTGATGAACAGGCCGTACGTCACCAGATTGGCGCGGCCCCAGCGGTCCGCGAGACCGGCGACCAATGAGGCGAAGGCGCCCACGCCGTTCGCAATGATCGAGATCACCACGAAGTACGTGAACGTCATGTTGTAGTCGGAAATCAACTTCGTGCCGACTGCACCCTGCAGGTAGAACTCGTAATACAGGATGATCGTCGCGACGACGGTGATCCCCAAATAAAACGTTCGGGGTCCCGTGTTCGGATAGTGCGACAGCTGACGCGACCACAACGTGTTGCCGAAGGTGGCCGGCTTGCCGGACTCCGCTTCGACGCTCGCGGTTCCTGCTGACAACGTTGACCTCTGATTCCGTTGGCTCGTAAAAGACCGCCCGGGCGCTCCCATTGAGCGTCCGTAGATGCTGCTGTGACTCGGCGCACAGTATGCATCAGAATGCGATCCCTGCGCCCGACTGTGGACAGATCTTGAAAAGTGTCCGCGCCGGGCGCCGGCCGACGTGCGGCGCCAAAGACGGCGCCGGTTGTTCACACCCGCAGAGCTACCGGGGGCGGTGCCGGGTGAACGTCACGACCTGCTGGAACGTCGGCCGGTTCTGCCAGTCGATCGCCGGCTGACCCACCAGCCCGAGCGCCCGGAACTGGATCGCGTCGTATTGCGGCATGGTCTGCTTCGCGGTCGCTGCCTGCGGAGAGAGCGTCCAGGACGTCACATCCGTGGAGCCGCCGTTCGCCGTGACGAGCGCGTTGTAGGCCCGCAGCAGCGCGGCGTCGAGAGCAGCCGGGCAGCTGCTCGGACCGCCGCTGCACCACTTGCTCATGATGGCCGAGGTGAAGGGTGCCGCCGGCGACTGGCCGCGCAGCTGCCGCAGCGTCTTCTGCAGGTAGCCCTCGTAGCCGGCGTCGAACGCGCTGCCCAGGTGGCTGCCGCCACTGTTCGGGGTGTTGATCCACTGCATCGGGAGGATCGCGTAGCCGTCACCGGTCGCACCGCCGGTGCTGCCGACGGCGCCGAGCCCGCCGGCGAGCAGCAGCCGGTCGTAGATCGCCCGGATGACCTCGGGGATGACTGTGTCGTTGATGGCGACGGCGGAGGCGTGGGCGTACTGGCTGTCGCCGGCAGCCGCCTTCTTGCGGTGCGCGCCGGCGGCGACCCACTTCTGCAACTGACCCAGCATCGCCCGCACGCCGGCAGGCTCCGGCCGGTTCTTGAGGTACGCGAGCAGCTGCGGGATGACGACGACGCCGTCGAGGTCCTGCGTCGCCGCGTTCGCCATGGCCTGCACGACCTGCGCGCGGGTCAGCTTCCCGTGGTGCGCGGCGAGCTGGGCTTCGAGGTTGTTGATCAGCAGCACGTTGCGGTAGACGGGGCCGTAGCCGTACTGGTCGTCGGCGGCGGAGAACTGCGGCGCCGGCTTGTTGTTCCAGCTGATGAAAAAGCCCTGCTTCGGGTTGGTCTGCTGGACGTGCTGCGCGGCCGGCAGGTAACCCTGCCACTCGGCGTTGCCGGTGCCCCAGCTCGGCAAGGAGGGATCGACGTTCTTCGGCCGGACCGGGTCCCGCCCGCTGACGAAGTAGCCGGTGTCGCGGTTGTCGACGTAGAACCAGTTGAAGGTGTACGCGACCTGTGCCGCGCCCTGCTTCCAGCTGCTCACGTCGTGCGTGAGCTTGGGCTGCCCCCAGCGCAGGAAGCCGACGACCGAGTCGATGTCGCGGTTGTACGTCGAGCGCTGGTTCACGACGGCGACCGGCTTGCCGCCGGCGGTCGTCCAGCCCTGCACGATGCCGTGGCGGGTGAGGTAGATGTCGTGCGTGATGACCGTGGGCGCGCCGACGCCCGCGGGCTTGGTGATCGCCACCTCGCGGAACGTCTCGTGCGTCATCGGCTCGCACTTGCCGTTGAACTCGTAGTACGTACCCTGCGCGGCGGGCGTCCCGCCGTTCGGGTTGCAGACCCGCTCCAGCCGCTGGTCGATGAGGTCGCTGCCGGCTGACGTCGCAGACCAGGCGTAGTCCTCACCGCGGCCGAGCTCGACCAGACCGGTGCCCGGGAACGACGCGCCCATGGCCGCGTAATGCGGCGAGTGCAGGTCCTCGAGCATGAGGATCTGCGGCGCGAAGTAGGAGACCTGCGGGCCGAAGACGGCGATCGGGTGGCCGTTCGTCGAGTGGTTGCCGTTCACGACCAGCGCGTTGCTCATGTGCTTCGGCATCGCCGCGAGCGACGTCATGATCGTTTGCGCGGTGGGGTCGGGTGCGGTCAGGTTGCAGCCCGGCGTGGTGGCGGTCGGCGTGCCGGTGAGCGGTGCGTGCGCGTCATCGGGCAGCGCGGTCGTCTTCGGGTCGACCTTGCCGGGGATGGCGTACGGGAACGCCTTGTCGACGACGGTCGTCGGCGCGGCCGGGTCGTTCTGCTCCTTGAACTGCTGAAACGCGCTCGCACCTGCGGTTCGGCCGAGCTGCTTCTGCAGGTACTGCAGCAGCGCGGCGTTCGCCACCTCGGTGCCGCCGCCGCGGCCGAAGATGCCGCCGATCAGCCCGGCGATCGACACCACGTCGGCGGGCGTCCATTTCTGCGGAGGGGCGAGTGCCGCGGCGTAGTCGGCCGGCAAGAGCGCCGGGTCGGTGCGCGTCTTCGCGACGTACGCGTTGACGCCGGCGACGAAGTTCTCGATCATCGACTTCGCGAGCGCGCCCTGGCTGCCATAGCGCCGGGGGAGCGCGTCGATCTGCGCCTGGGCCTGCGCGGGGGTGTAGGCGGACAGCAGCAGCTGATCATGATCCATCTGCTCGAACTCGCAGCTCGGGCCGAGGAACGAGGCCAGCGTCCCGCTGCCGTAATGGCGCAGCACATCCATCAGGAAGAGCCGGTCCTCGGCCTGGGCGAAGCCGGCGCCGAACGCCATGGCCTGATCGGTCTGGCCGTAGACGTGCGGAACGTCGTGGCGGTCGCGGTAGATGGTCACGCCGGTGCCGGGCTTCTCGGTCCGCGTGACGTCGGTGGGTTTCACCCCGAACGACTCGTCGTTGAAGTAGCTCGACAGGCCCGCGTCGGTGAGGTTGTTCGCGTAGATCAGGTTGGAGTACTTGCCGAGCTGGTCGTCGCTGCCGGCCGGTCGCTGGCCGGTGAGCTCGAACTTCAGCGCGTCGGTGAGGTTGACCAGCCCGTTCTCGCCCGGCGGCAAGATGCTCATCGCCTGGCCGTCGGCGTAGTCGTGCGCGCGGTAGGCGGTGCTCGGGCCGCTCGTCGTGGCTGCCGTGCCAGCAGTGGCGGTCGCCGTTCCGGCCGTCGCGACCGCGGCGATGACGGCAACCGCGATGGTGAGCCGGGTTCGGGGCGTGCCGGGGCGCATGCAGTCCTCCAGGGTTCGCGTGCGCCGTTCATCGCTGGGGACGGCGCGTTCCTGGAACCGGAGTTCGCGGTAATTTGCCGGATTCCTCCCCGGGGTGATCAGTCCGGCAGCAGGACGCCCGCCCCGTCGATGCGGTCGGCGGCGAGATCGGCGAGTGCCCGTGCAGCGTCGGATCGCGCGTACGGCGTGGTCGTGATCTGCAGCGGGATCTGCGCGGCGATGCGCAGGAACTCCTCGCCGTCGGCCCGGGTGTTGGCCGTGACACTGCGCAGCGAGCGCTCCTGGAAGAGGTGCCTGTCGTAGTTCAGCGGCGGGATGTCGGACAGGTAGATGCCGGCGACGGAGAGCGTCGCTCCGCGGTCCAGCGTCTCGAGCGCGGCGGGCACCAGCTCGCCGGCGGGCGCAAACATGATGGCGCCGTCGAGCGGCTCTTCCACCGGGTCGAAGCTGTCGCCGACGCTCGCCGCGCCCAGCTCGCGGGCCAGCTCCCGGGCGGCTGCGGCCCGCGTCCGCACGTGGATCTCGGCGCCCTCAGCCATCGCGACCTGAGCGGCCAGGTGCGCCGACGCACCGAATCCCCAGATGCCGAGCTTGCCCCCCGGCGGCAGTTGGGCGCGGCGCAGCGCGCGGTAGCCGATGATGCCGGCGCACAGCAGCGGCGCGGCCTGCTGCGGTGTGAAGGCCTCCGGGATGCGGTACGCGTACGCCTCGTCGACGACCGCGGCTTCCGCGTAGCCTCCGTCGGCGTCCCAGCCGGTGAACGTAGGCGCGAGGCAGAGATTCTCCTGCTGGCGCAGGCAGAACCGGCACCGGCCGCACGTCCCGCGCAGCCAGGCGATGCCGACCCGCTCGCCGAGCGCGAAACGCCTCGCGCCGCGACCGAGCTGGTCGACGACGCCCACGATCTCGTGGCCGGGCACCACCGGCTTGCGGTGCAACGGCAGATCGCCTTCGGTGATGTGCAGGTCGGTCCGGCAGACGCCGCAGGCTTCGATGCGCACCCGGACCTGGCCGTCGCCCGGCTCCGGCTCCGGCAGCTCGACCGCCCGCAGCGGCAGCTCCGCCGCCGGTCCCTGCTCATCGACCACCCAGGCTTGCATTGCCGGCCTCCCGTGCGTCGTCGATCGCCCTATTCAGTATCCGCGGGCCGAAGTCGGCCGCCGGACCGGTGCTACCGGCGGCGGAGCGACGCGCAGCACGTCGTCGCGGCCGAGGACGAGTCGATGGTCGCGACCGGGCGGGGTGGTCGGTCCCTCGATCCGGACGGTGAGCTGGTCATCGCTGATCCGCACGAGCCAGCCGGCACCGAGGCCGGGAACCTCCACGTCCGTGCCGGGGTGGGCGTCGTCGGGGCGTAGCGGCGCCGGCAAGGAGAACTCCTCCGCGATTTCCTCGCCGTCGTCGGCATCGAGATCGGTCTCACCGTCGACGTTCAACGTGAGCTGCGCGTAGTCCGCCAGCCCGGAGAAGCCCACGCCGAGCAGCCGGATCGGCTCGCCCTCCGGCACCGCCGCCGCCAGCGCCTGCGTCGCCGCCGTGAGCAGCGCTCGCGCGTCGGTCGTGGGGTGCGGCAGGCTGACGGCACGGGTGACGGTCGTGAAGTCGCTGAACCTCGCCTTCACCGTCACCGTGCGGGCGCCGCCGCCGTGGCGATCGAGCCGGCGCTTGGCATGCCGGAAGACGACGGGCAGCTGCTCCGACTGGGCCGCCTGTCCCGTCACGTCGAACGCGAACGTCCGCTCGGCGCTCACGCTCTTCACCTCGCGGTCCGCCTCGACGGGACGCTCGTCGCGTCCGAACGCGAGCTCATGCAGCCCATTGCCGTGCGCCACGCCGAGCAGCCGCACCAGATCGGCGCGCGGGGTCTCGCGCAGCTGGGCGACCGTGCGCACCCCGATTCCGGCGAGTGCCGCCTCCGTCGCCGGACCCACCCCCCACAGCTTGCCGACCGGCGTCGGCAGCAGGAACGCGTCCTCGCCGGCCGCGGTGACCACCGTCCAGCCGTGCGGCTTGCCGACCTCCGACGCGAGCTTCGCGATCAGCTTGGACCGGCCGAGGCCGATCGACACCGTGAGCCCGGTGCGCCACCAGAACTCGCGCCGGATGCGATCCGCCGTCGCCAGCGGGTCCGGATGATCACCGGCCGCGAGGTCGACGAAGGCCTCGTCCAGGCTGATCGGCTGCACGAGCGGGCTGGCCTCCCTCAGCAGCTCCATGAGCACGGCGCTGTGCGCGGCGTATGCGGCGAAGCGCGGATACAGGTAGCTGCCTTGCGGGCAGAGGGTGCGAGCCCGGGACGTCGGCATCGCGGAGCCGACGCCGAAGCGGCGGGCCTCGTAGCTCGCTGTCGAGACGACTCCGCGAGGGCCGAGCCCGCCGACGATCACCGGACGGCCGCGCAACGACGGACGCTGGCGCTGCTCGACGGCGGCGAAGAACGCGTCGGCATCCAGGTGCAGGATGCTCGGCTCCTCGCGGATCGCCTTCACCCCGCCACCCTTACTACGCCGCCGCGCCGAACAGCGCGTGCAGGATCTGATCGAGCGCTTCGTCGGTCCGGCTGCGGATCACCACCTCCGAATTCTCCAGGTAATCCGACGGCACGACGACGAGCGGGATGTCAGGGATCCCGTGGATGCGCGCGAGTGTCTGCGCGGCCGCTTCGAAGGGCGCGGTCACGAAGGTCACCGTCGGAACGCCGAGTTCCTCGAGGTGAACGGAGTCGAGCAAACTGCCCGACGTGCACGAGCCTCATTTGGCGAGGCCGTTGATCACCCCGTCGTATTCCAGGAATTGCGCGATGAGATCGGGTTCGGCCGGCCGGGACAGCACCGGCTTGATGGCGCGCCGAAATGTCAGACCGGCAAAGCGTTCGGAAAGCGCGCTTTCCAGCACCCGGGTATAGCCCGGGAAATGCGGGCCGGTCAGGTGCTCGCCCTCGTTGCTGAGAAAGCCGATGCGGCGCAGGCCGGTCACGTTGCCCCGGCGAGGCGCCAGGTGACGGGCCACGGACCGGTCACGCCCGCGCGGATCGACGATGTCCATCACCGGGAAGCTCCTTCAGATGCGGGAAAGGCCAGCGGGCGCGTGACGGCGAAACCGCCGAGGTGTCCCCAGCCCGGCAGGATCGCGGCGGCCGGGATGCTGTCGGCGCCGGTGACGACGACGTGAATGTCCTGCGGGGCCCACGCGACGGGAATCAGCGTATCGGCGGCGAACTGGTCCACCCAGTCCGGCCACCATTCGTACTGCGACGCCGCGTCCACGGCGGGGGAGCCGTCGGCCGCCAGCCGGATGTCGCCGAGGCGGCGCCGCGCGGTGTGCCACAGATGGTTCTGGACACGCTCGCGGGTCCAGCCCTGCTCGGCGAGCGTGCGGGCCATCGACGGGGTGAAGACGACCAGGATCTCGCCCATCGTGTGGGTGTTGTTGCTGCCGCGTCCGGTCATCTGATCGGCGACCATGCCAAGCCACTGCCGTCCGAGGTCCGGGTTGCCCGTCGTCGTGAATCCCCACGGATTGCCGATCTGCGGTGCCTCGCACGCGAACACCGTGACCGCACCGTCGGCTGCCGTCACGCCACGCGACTCGTGAAACGCCGGCCAGGGGGAATCCCGGCTTTCCGCGATGCAGAACGCGAGCCGGCCCGGATGCCCGAGGATCTCCTGCACCGGCTGGTGCGGCCGCCCGCCGCCGATGTTCCAGATCGCCAGCTTGACGGCCCGGCCGATGGCGACGTTCGCCCGGCTGCCACCGCCGCTGAACACCGACTCCGTCGTGGCCATCCCGAGCCGGTCGACGGCTGCGCCGGAGACGATCACGAGCGGCCAGCACGGATGCGTCGTCGCGACGACGCCGGCCAGGTTGAACCGGCTCTCCTGCATCGCGTCGAGGGCGGCCAGCACCACCGGCATGTGCTCCGGCCGGCAGCCGGCCATCGCGGCGTTCGCGGCGACGTCGAGCACCCGCGCCTCACGTCCGCTCGGTGGCAGTATGCCGATGACCTGCTCCGCCGGCAGCCCGCTGCCCGCCACGAGCTCGTCGACCGCTTCCCGCCGCGGCGGAAACGTCGGCAGCCCATCCGTCAGATCGAGCCGGTAGCTGAGCTCCGGCCAGTCCGCGGGTTCGATCGACGGTGGGAATGGAGGCATGTGCGTGGTGGTTGCCGTCATCCGTCCTCCCCCGAGCTGGTCGGGAGACAGTCTGTCAGCACTCAGATCCGCTGCCGGCGGCCACCCATGACGGCTCCCACGATTGCCGCGGTGCCGCCGACCATGAGCACCACGCCACCCACGATGAGGCCGACGCTCAGCGGACCGAGCCAGGGGAGCTTGGCGCCGAGACGGGCGTCAACGGTGACCCCGGGGCTGCCGTCCGCGTTGGCGACCACCACGGTCCACCGGCCCTCGGCGACGGGCCAGGTGAGTGTCTGCGTCGCCCCGCCCCTGCTGCGAGCCTCCCAGAACGACTGGGCTCCGGGGGCGGCAACCGCCGCGAACGTGCCGGGCTGGCGGTCGTAGCGCACCGAGAACGGCCCGACCGCCAGGTCGCGAACCTGGTCGTACGCCTTGCCGGACAGCCACGCCTGCACGTCCGACTCCGGTGCGATACCGATGAAGACCGGCCGGTTCGCGCTGGAGGTGGCGGTGATGCGGATGGTGCCGAGGTGGTCGGCGAGCCAGCCATTGCCGTCGATGTCGATGGTGAAGCCGTCGGAGGTCAGGGCGGCGGTCGGGGTGGAGAACCGCTCGGTGCTCGTGGTGAGGAACCCGTCGGCGTTCTTGCTGGCGTTCGCCCACGCGAGCACGCTGCCGCCGACGGTCGCGCCGAGCCCGATCAGCACCAGCACCGAGCTGAGGATGATCGCGACGATGCGCCCGGCGCCCATCCCGGGTCCGCTCGGGCGTGGGGGCTGGTCGGTCGTCGGCAGTAACCATGGGGCGGACGGCGGCCGCTCGACCGGCTTGGTGAAGTCAACCTGTGGCGGTGCCACGAAGGTGACCGGTCCGCCCGGCTCCTCGCCGCCCATGTCGAGCCGGAACGGCGGGTACTCGTCGGTCATCAGCCCGGCGTAGGCCGCGACGCGCAGCACCCACCGGTTCATGCCGAGAACGAAGTCGAAGACGCTTGCCGGGTAGCGGCCGGTGAACGCCAGGATGATGGCCGCGATCAGCGCGAGCAGTCCGATGAGACCGCCGCCGACCCACCCGACGCCGTTGTCACCGAGATGGGTCACGGCCCACCCGCCGCCGCCGGCGAAGACCGCGACGACCAGGTAGTGCGGCAACGCGAGCAGCCACCACTTGACGAGCACCAGCCCGTGCGAAAGGTGCTCGGGGTAGGCGACGTCGAAATGCGCCGGGTAGTCCGGCACGTCATCCAGCGAGAACGGCGGGTACTGGTCGGTGGCCAGCGCGCCGTAGGCGTAGTACTGAACCCGCCAGGTCCAGCGCAGCACCCCGACGTTGAAGTCGAAGAGCGACCGCGGATAGCGGCCGGCGAAAAGGATGGCGAAGAACGCCACGATCGTCGTCATGACGAACGCGACCCACAGGAACGCGAGCACGAAGTAGTGCGGGATCGCGAGCAGCCACTTGACCAGCCAGAGCCATCGGGACAACGGCCGGTCGAGTCGCGCCTGGACGCGGACGGGGTAGACGGTCGCGGACATGCGAACCTCCGGGAGGTGGTGCCCGGGCGCCGCGTGATCGCGCGACGCGATCGGACCTCATGGTGCACGCTTGCGCCCGGTCAGCGTGCCGCCTAGGGGCGGAAGTCCCCCGTCCGCGCAACTTCGCGTTCGCGATTCCACGTTCGGTTTGAGCGCCGCCGGCCGCGGCATAGAGCCGACCATGGATGAGCAGGCCGGACGAACGGCCGAGGCGAAGCTGTCGGAAGCGTTGGAGTACGTCAACCGCGCCCGCGGCCATCTGTACTCCTTCCACCAGCTCGTCGGCCATGCCGACTTCCTGCTGGACGAGGTCATCGAAGCCGCCGACAAGGCGGGCCGGCCGGAGATCTCCGAACTCGTTCGCAGCACGCTCTACGGCGCGAACGTGCTGTCCGGCCGCTGGAGCTTCGAGGTGGTCGACGACTTCGACGGCAACTACTACGCGGCCTGGCGCGACGTCGAGGAGCAGGTGCGGCAGCAGCTGTCCGGCGGCAAGAAGCACGGGTACGAGGCGCGGCTGAAAGCCGAGCGGCAGGCCAAGGGCGTGTCGCGGGAGACCACCGGCCCGCGCTGACCACGCGCAAATCGCTGCTGGCCGGGCGGTGAGCGTGCGACATTGACGCGGTGACCGGCACCGCGACGCGGCGACGACCCGCGCTGACCCTGGCGGCGATGTGCATCGCACAGGCGATGATCCTGCTCGACAACACCATCGTGAACGTCGCGTTGCCCTCCATCCAGCACGACCTCAATGTGACTGCGGGCAACCTCGAGTGGATCGTCAACGCCTACGTCCTGTCGCTGGCCGCGCTGATCCTGCTCGGGGGGACCCTCGGCGACCGGTACGGCCGCCGCCGGCTCATGCTGATCGGGCTGGTCGTCTTCACGGCGATGTCCGCCGCCTGCGCGCTGTCGACGGATGACCCGCAGCTCATCCTTTTCCGTGCGCTGCAAGGGATCGGCGCGGCAATAGTTGCGCCGCTCACGCTTTCGATCCTGTCCAACTCCTACCCGCCGGAGCGGCGCGCGTCGGCGTTCGGAGTGTGGGCGGCCGCGGCAGGTCTCGGCTTCGGCGCCGGCCCGATCGTCGGCGGGATCCTGCTGCACGCGTTCGACTGGTCGTCGGTCTTCTGGGTGAACGTGCCGATCGGCGTGGTCGGCATCGCCCTGGTGCTGGTGGCCGTGCCGGAGTCGCGCGACCCGTCGCCGCGGAAGCTGGACCTGCCGGGAACCGCGCTGGTCACCGCCGGCCTGTTCCTGCTGACCTATGCGGTCATCGAGACCGACGAGGCAGGCTGGCTGTCGGGGCAGACGCTCGGATTGCTGGCCGTCGCGGCCGGCGCGCTCGGGGCGTTCGTCTGGCAGGAGCACCGGGCGAAGGACCCGATGGTGCCGCTCGAGCTGTTTCGCAGCGCGAGCTTCAGCGCCGCCGGCGGCGTGTACGCGGTGATGTATCTGGCGCTCGCGGGCGTCTTCTTCTTCGTCACGCTGCTCTTCCAAAACGTGCAGGGCTGGTCGCCGCTTCGCCTCGGCCTGTCGTGGCTGTGGATGAACGTGCCGTTCCTGCTGGTGTCGATCGTGGCGGGCCGGCTCACCCGCCGGTTCGGCGCGGCGACGTGCTGGTTCGGCGTTCTTCTCGGCGGGCTCGGCATCGGATCGTTCGCCACGCTCGGCGCCGATTCCGCGCTGTGGCAGGCGATTCCGGGCTACGTGCTCATCGGGCTCGGCTACGGCATCGCGGTACCCACCATCTCCGCGACGGCCATGCAGTCGGTGCCCACCGAGCGATCGGGGGTTGGTGCCGGCGTGCTCAACACCGCTCGGCAGGCCGGCGCGTCGGTCGGGCTGGCGGTGCTCGGGTCGATCAGCCTGGCGGTCGTCGCCCGCGCTTGGGACGCTCGCATACCGCGCCTTCCGGCGGGCAGCCGGGACGCCGCGGCAGGACTGGTGCAGCAGGTCGCCGGGGGAGAGGCCACCGCGGTCGGCCGGCAGCTCGGCGGTAACGCCTCCCGGCTGGCCGCCGAGTCCTTCGTGCCCGGCGCGCGGGTGGCGTTGCTGGTGGCCGGGGCGCTGATGCTCGTCGCTGCGCTGCTCGCCTACGTGAAGCTGCGGCCGAGCGCAACCGCTGCGCCACCTGCGGTGTCGCCAGTCATCCCGCGCAGCCGGCGTTCGGCGGCACCGAAGATCGCCAGCCCCTAGGCGGCCGGTGCGCTCTGCCGCCTTCGGTAATGCCCGAGGCACATGTCGACAGCCTCGTCGACGAGCCGCAGCCAACGGTCGCCGGTCGGGTCGTTGCTCAGCTGCTGGGTGACCAGTCCGCCGATGAACGCGGTCCACAGGTCGACGTCCTCGGGGCGATCGCTGCCGATGCGGCGGACCAGCCGGCTGAGCGCGTCGAGCGCCTCCACGGCGTACGCGTACGACTCCGGCGACGGCTCGAAGTCGGGGATCGTGCGCAGGAAGAGCAGTTGCGCGCGGGCGCTGTCCGCGACGGCGAAATCCGCGAACCGGTGCGCCGCCGCGCGCAGGTCGGCAGCCGGATCGTCGGTCAGCGCGATCGTGCTCATGGCCGCGAGGAACTCCCGGTTGCCGGCGGCGAACATCGCGTCGTAGATGTCGGCCTTGCTCGCGAAGTACGAGTACAGCGACGGGGCGCGCATGCCGACTGCGGCGGCGAGATCGCGTAGCGAGAGCCCGGCGAGGCCCCGCTCGCGAACCTGCGTCCAGGCTGCTTGCAGGATCTCCTCGCGCGTCGCGAAATGGCGTTCCGCACGCCGGTCGCGCCCTTGCAGCATGTGCGCACCCCCTCAGGTTCCCGAACAGTGTAAGGCATTCCGAACAATTTTCGGACGAAGCCTTGACGCCGGCTCGTCCAACGCGCTCTCATAGCTAACGGCGTTAGGCAAACCGAACACTGGGAGGACGACGTGGAGATCACGACGACAGAAATCGCCGACGGCATCTACCGGCTGTCCACCTACGTGCCCGAGGTCGGACCGCACGGGTTCTCGTTCAACCAGTTCCTGATCGACGCGGACGAGCCGCTGATCTTCCACACCGGCATGCGCGCGCTGTTCCCGCTGGTCTCCGAAGCCGTCGCGCGCGTCGTGCCGCTCGCGAAGCTGCGGTGGATCACGTTCGGCCATGTCGAGGCCGACGAGTGCGCAGCCATGAACCAGTTCCTGGCCGCGGCGCCGAAGGCGCAGGTCGCGCACGGGATCACCGGCGTCATGACGTCTCTCAACGACCTCGCCGACCGTCCACCGCGAGCGCTCGGTGACGGCGAGGTGCTGGATCTCGGCACGCACGGTTCGCGTGCAGTACGGGTGCGCCACGTCGACACGCCCCACGTCCCGCACAACTGGGAGTCGCGCGTGCTCTTCGAGGAGTCGACGCGCACGCTCTTCTGCGGCGACCTGGTGACCCAGGACGGCAACGCAGTGCCGCTCACCACCGATTGGATCGTCGACCAGGCGATCCTCGCCGAAGACATCTTCCGGCAGACCTCGCTGGCGCCGGCGGTGCCGCAGACCATGCGCCGGCTGGCGGAGTTGCAGCCCCGCACCCTCGCGATCATGCACGGTTCGAGCTTCACCGGCGACGGGGCAGCCCTGCTGAACGCGCTGGCCGACGCCTACGAGGCGCGGTATGAGCAGACCCGGTCCATGCCGGTGCCGGCGTAATCGGTAATTGCCCGGCTTAGCAAGCGTTGTCCGGGGTACCTGACATTTTGTGACAAGTTCGGCAGCGCCAGTGATGCCGGCGTTCGTCCCGCCGTCGTTCTCGCGCGAGAACGCAGGCCAGGCCCGTGGTGAGGCGCGCCGCCCGAAGAACCAGCCGAGCAAGCGGCCGAGTAAGCAGCAGCGCCGCTTTCAGCGCCGGCTGGCTGAGCGGCGGGCCAAGATGGCCGCCGCCGCTGCTCGCGACAGCTAGCAACGAGAGTTAGCGACCGCCCCGAAAGACGCCGGCGCGGTCGCCCCGAGCGGGACGACCGCGCCGTACGCCTTCACCGGCCCGACAGCCGCCTCTCGGCGGGAGGCCGCTCGCAGCGGCAATGGGTGGCGCCCGGGGGCATGAACCGGGCCGGCGAGTCTCTACAAGGAGCGGGCGAACCGCATCATTCCCGCGAAAACCTTGATCTCACGGCCGAATTCGAACTTTCACCTCGTGGATGCCCGGCGCCGGGCTGGGAATGACAGCCGAGGTCACGGCTCGCACCGCTGACCGTCCGGCTGAGCATCACATGAGGAGGCGCGTTCTGCTCACGTACCTGCTCGCGGTCCTGGCGGCAGCGGTGAACGCCTCGTCCTCCGTGCTGCAACGTAAGGCGCATCGTGACGCGCCGGTGCCGAACGCGCTCGGTCCGCAGATCCTGCACGTGCTGCGCAATCCGGTGTGGCTGCTCGGGGTCGGCGCGATCATCGTCGGCTTCCTGCTCCAGGCGGCCGCACTGGACTCCGGCGCGCTCACTGTGGTGGAGCCGATCCTGGTGATCGACCTGCCGTTCACCCTGCTGGCCGGAGCGATCCTCTTCCGCCGCAAGCTGCGGCCCAGAGAGTGGACCGCAGCCCTGGCGATGACGGCGGGAACCGCAGGGCTGATCTTCTTTCTCGCGCCGAGCCCGCATCCCTCCGAGACTGCACCGGCGACGGCCTGGATCATCGGCATCCCGGCCAACGTGGCGGCGATCGCCGCGCTCGTCGTGCTCTCGCTGAAAGTGGCGCCGGGGCGGCGAGCGCTCTTGCTCGGCATCGCCTGCGGGACCTCGTACGGGCTGTCGGTCACGTTCATGAAGTCGGTGACGACCGCCATGTCGCAAGACGGCTTCGTCGGCGTGCTGACCGCCTGGCAGACCTACGGCATGATCCTGCTCGGCGTCGGTGCGGTCTACCTGGAGCAGGCGGCGTTCAACGCGGGATCACTCGTCGCAGCCCAGCCCGGTATGACGATCCTCGATCCTGTCGTGTCGGCGCTGTGGGGCGTGTTCGCCTACGGGGAGTCGGTGCGTACCGGCGGGTGGCTGGTCGGCGCCGTGATCGCCGCGGTCGTGGTCGCCTTCGGTGTGATCGAGCTGGGAACTTCGCCTTTGCTTTCAGCGGTTTCCGGTGAGGACGCCGGCGACGAGCAGCCTGCGGGCGACCGCGTGACCAACGACGTCGAAGCGGTGGGTGCACGCTGATCGCCGCGAAGGTCACGGTTGAACAAGCCGGGTCGGGGCATGGCGCCGGAGACGATCGGATCTCTTGGCAACGGAGCTGTCATGGCTGACATCGGTTACTTCTTGTCCGGCGAGGAGCTCGGCCCGCAGCCGCTGGTCCGCGTCGCGAAAGCCGCTGAGAATGCGGGCTTTCGGCGGGTGTGGGTGAGCGACCACTACCACCCGTGGACCGAGTCGGAGGGCCAGAGTCCCTTCGTGTGGTCGGTGCTCGGCGCCATCGCCGCGACGACGGAGCTGCACATGACGACGGCGGTCACCTGCCCGACATTCCGCATCCATCCGGCGATCATCGCCCAGGCGTCGGCCACCGTCGCCGCCATGGCACCTGGCCGCTTCACGCTCGGCGTGGGCACCGGCGAGGCGCTGAACGAGCACATCCTCGGTGAGGCGTGGCCGCCGGTGAGCGTGCGGCTCGCCCAGCTCGAGGAGGCCCTCGGCATCATCCGCAAGCTCTGGTCGGGTGACATCGTCACCCACGAAGGTGACTACTTCACCGTGCACAACGCCAAGGTGTGGTCGCTGCCGCCGGAGCCTCCCGAGATCCTGATGTCGGGCTTCGGCCCGGAGGCCACCGAGCTCGCAGCCGAGATCGCTGACGGATGGATCTCGACGACGCCGGACGCCGACCTCTTGCGCCAGTTCCGCGACAGCGGCGGTCGCGGCCGGGCGCAAGGCGGCATGAAGATCTGCTACGCGGAAACCGAGAAGGAAGCGGCCGAAACCGCTCACCGCCTGTGGGGACACGAAGGGGCCGGCGGGCAGATTGCCCAGGACCTTCCGATGTGGCCCGGCTTCGAAGCGCTGCAGCAGCTCACGTCCCCGGAAGACATGATGAAGTCCGTGCCGTGCGGGCCGGATCCGTCCCGGGTTGCGGAAGCGATATCCGCGTACGTCGACGCCGGCTTCGACGAGATCTACGTGGCGCAAATGGGGCCGGAGCAAGAAGCCGGAATTCGCTTTCTGCAGGAAGAGGTCTTGCCGCTGCTCACGTGAGCGCGGAGCCTGAAGGTGTCGGCGCCCGTCGGCACCGTGACTCTAAGTCGCCGCGACCGGCGAGCCTTACCCCCTGCGACTTTCGGTGAAGTCGCCGACTCAAACCGGGGCGCCACCATCTTCGACATCGGCAGACGCTCGACGATCACGGCGCCGGCGGATCCGATCCCCGAAGACAAAGCCTTCGACAACCTGATGGCGTCCTTCTGCCCAGCGGAGCTGTCACCATCCCCGTGCCGGCACCGTCCTGATTCCTCATCGCGGGCGGTCAGGAGCGACAGGCCCGGCTAGGTGAAGTCGGAGCCGCCGTCCACGTTGATGTTCGCGCCGGTCATGTAGCTGTTGACCGGTGAGGCGACGAACGCGATGACCGGCCCGATCTCGCGCGGATCGCCCGCACGGCCGAGGTGCGCCGGGTGGCCGAAGTCTTCGCCGATGACGCGCATCGCGTCGTGCAGGCTGTCCGGGTCGACGCCGCGCTCCGGCGGCAGCTGGGCGAGATAGCCCTTCATGCCCTCCGAAAGGAAGGAGCCGGGCGAGACGGTGTTCACCAGGATCCCGTCGGGCGCCAGGGAGAGCGAGAGGTTTTTGCTGAGGCTGGTGAGCGCGGCCTTCGCGGCGGTGTACGCCACGATGTCGGCCGACTGGCGCTTGGTGGAATGCGCTGACACGTTGACGATGCGGGCCCACTCGGCCGCGCGCAGCAGCGGCAGCGCCGACCGCACGCAGCGCACGGCGGAAAGCGTTCCGATGTCGAACGTCGCCATCCACTCCGCATCGTCGGTCTGCTCGAACCGGCGTACGCCGACGTCCACCGGCCCGGCGGCGTTCACCAGGATGTTCAACCGGCCCCAGCGGCGACCGACCTCCGCGAAGGCCGCGTCCACGCTGGCCGCGTCGAGCAGATCCGCGGGTAGGCCGACAGCGTCCGGGCAGCCCGCGTCGCGCAGCTCGGCGAGGGTGTCGTCGATGGCGGCCTGACCGCGGCCCAGCACCGCCACCCGCGCGCCATCGGCCGCGAGAGCGGCGGCCGCCGCCCGCCCCATGCCTTTGGAGCCGCCACTGATAACGGCCGTTGCTCCGGCCAGGCCCAGATCCACGCCGGCATCCTCCCGCGGCCCTCGCGCGTCGCTACGGCCGGGGTGGGCCGTCGCCAAGCAAGCCGGGGCAACGTTCGAGGGAGGTGCTTCGCGGGCAGGGCACTCGGTACGGCCTGCGGAGGGGACATGAGCCAAGAGACGACCACGGCGACGGTCGACGGGCAGCCCCACCTGAGCCAGCGGCGAATCCTGGTCATCATCAGCGGGCTGCTGCTCGGCATGCTGCTGGCCTCGCTGGACCAGACGATCGTGGCGACGGCGCTCCCGACCATCGCCGGTGACTTGCAGGGCCTTTCGCACCTGTCGTGGATCGTCACCGCATACCTGCTCGCGTCCACGGCGTCGACCCCACTGTGGGGCAAGCTCGGCGATCTGTACGGGCGCAAGACCTTCTTTCAGGCCGCCATCGTCATCTTCCTGGTCGGCTCGGTGCTGTCGGGTCTCGCCCGGTCGATGATCGAACTCATTCTCTCGCGCGCGCTGCAGGGCATCGGCGGCGGCGGACTGCTGGTCGGCGCCCAGACCATCGTTGCCGACGTCGTCCCGCCGCGCGATCGCGGGCGTTACCAAGGCATCTTCGGTGCGGTCTTCGGTGTCACCAGCGTGATCGGGCCGCTCATCGGCGGGTTCTTCGTCGACAACCTGTCCTGGCGCTGGGTTTTCTACATCAACCTGCCGGTCGGAGCGGTCGCATTGGCGGTCGTCGCGGCGGTGCTCCCGGGCGGCCTGCGAAGGACCTCGCACCGCATCGACTACGCGGGCACGCTGCTGCTGGCAGGAGCGGCGACGAGTCTGGTGCTGCTGACGTCGCTCGGCGGCACGACCTACCCGTGGGCGTCGTGGCCGATCGTGCTCTTCGGGATCGCCGCGGTCGTGCTCGCGGCGGTGTTCATCATCGTGGAGCGGCGGGCGGCAGAGCCGGTGCTGCCGCTCAAACTGTTTCGCAATCGAGTGTTCTCCGCGTCCAGCGCGATCGGTTTCGTCATCGGCTTCGCCATGTTCGGCGCGCTCACCTACCTGCCGCAGTACATGCAGATCGTGAAGGGCGTCAGCCCCACATCGTCTGGCTTGCGGCTGTTGCCGATGATGGCCGGGCTGTTGCTGACGTCCATCGGTACCGGGCAGATCATCAGCCGATGGGGGCGCTACAAGGTCTTTCCGATCCTGGGCACGGCCGTCATGACATGCGGCCTGTACCTGCTGTCGCTGCTGCATCCCTCCACCGGCTACTGGCAGTCGTCGCTGTCGATGTTCGTGCTCGGGGTCGGGATCGGTGCGGCCATGCAGGTGCTGGTGATTGCCGTGCAGAACGCTGTGAGCTACCAGGATCTCGGTGCGGCAACGTCGGGGGCGACGTTCTTCCGGTCGATCGGAGGGTCGTTCGGGACCGCGATTTTCGGTGCCATCTTTGCGAACGTGCTGGCGGGTGACCTGTCGCACGCACTGCGCGGGCAGTCGTTACCGCCCGGCGTGACGGCCTCGAGCGGCGCCAGCCCGGCTGTTCTCGACGCGCTGCCGCGCGCTTTGCACGACGCCTACGTCTCGGGTTACTCCGCTGCGCTGCGTACCGTCTTCCTGATAGCGGTACCGGTCGGGGCGTTGGCGTTCCTGCTCTCCTGGACGCTCAAGGAGCTCCCGCTGCGCACGACGACGCGAGCCGTCGATCCGGCGGACAAGCTGGCTCCGACCTCGCGGCCGACGCTGCGCAGCTCCGAGGAGGAGATGCGGCGCGCACTCAGCTCGTTGACGAACCGCGAAGGCCGCCGCGAGCTCTACGGCGGGCTCGCCGCGACCGCGGCCGTCGACGTCTCACCCCGAGCGGCCTGGCTGCTGCTGCGGGTCGGCCAGCATCCCAGTGACAGCCCGGACATGCTTGCGGGGCGGCTCGGAGTGAGCCGTGAAAACCTGCTGTCGCGCCTGTCGGAATTGGTAACCGGCGGCTTCGTCGCGGCGCCGGGGGCCGTGGGGTCGGCGATCGCGCTGACCCGAGACGGCGCGGAGGCCTACGCGCGGCTTTACGCAGCTCGCGAGGAGCGGGTGCGGCGGCTGCTCAGCGGCTGGGACGTGGAGGCGCACCCGGAGCTGTGCCGGCTGCTCGATCAATTCACCCATGAGCTCATCGCCGGCGACGAGCGTCCCGGGCGCGATCTGGAATCGTCCGCTGCCTGACGTCTGTGGCCGCCGCGACGACCGCGGCTACGCGCGCTTGCGAGCCGCGCCAGCGGTCTTCTCCACGGGGGAGGGCAGCGCAATGCCCTCGCGCTCCAGACCGGCTTCCGCCGCCGCCACCACCGCGTCAAGGACCTTCACACGAGCCCAGCGCTTGTTCTCGGCTTCCACCACTGTCCACGGAGCCGCTGGGTGATCGGTGCGCTCGAGCATGTCCTCGATCGCACGCTCATACGCCTTTCGCCGGCGGCGGTTGCGCCAGTCCTCGTCGGTGAGCTTCCAGCGCCGAAGCGGGTCTTTCTCGCGCGACTCGAAGCGGCGCAGCTGCTCGTCCTCGCTGAGGTGCATCCAGAACTTGACGAGCACCATTCCCTCGTCCGCCAGCGTCTTCTCGAACTCGCAGATCTCGTGGTAGGCGCGTCCCCACTGGTCTTTCGTCGCGAACTTCTCCACTCGTTCGACCAGCACCCGGCCGTACCAGGACCGGTCGAGCACCGCCATGCCGCCCCACCCCGGCAGCTTCGGCCAGAAGCGCCACAGGAAGTGGTGTCGCTTCTCGTCGTAGGTGGGTGCAGCGAACTGGGCGACGCGCACGTGGCGCGGATCGAGCGGCGCGACGAGGCGCCTGATGCAACCGCCCTTACCCGAGGCGTCCCAGCCCTCGAAGACGATGCACAATGGCGGGCCGAGCTGGCCGGCATCGCCGATGAGCCCTCCGCTCAGCAGGCGCAATTGCAGCAGCCGTTGCTGAGCGCTGGCGAGCCGCTTCGCCTCCTCGTTCGCGGAGAGGCGCAGCGAGAGGTCCAGCTCATCGAGGCGTCCCATGCGTCGACGGTAAACGCTCGGCCCGGTCAACACGAGCTCGCCACGGAACGGTTTGCCGTCGCCCACCAGGAGCCGGCCGATGGGCGATGCGCTATACCAAGTGCATCCGCGGGGGCCCTGACCCGAGACGAGGACGCATGCCGCGCAATCTCTATCTGCACGAGACCGTCGACATCATCGGCCAAGGCCAGTACGACTACATGGAGCATCTCTGGAAGGACCCTGTCCTGCGGATGCCGGAGATGTTCAACCTGCAGGGCTCGTTCTACGTCTGCGCCGCGGGCGGTGGCCGCTGGCCGCAGGTCATCAACATCTGGGACGTAGGCACGCTCGGCTGGCAGGGCTGGGCGGCGAACGTCGACCGGATGAACTTGAAGCGGCGCAAGGCGTTCTACGGCGACTGGTGGGACGCGGCGGCGAAGTGGCGCAGCGGCGGTTTCGATCGGCTGTGCGGCGGTGTCCCCGGCAGCCCGACCACCGACGAGCTGGAAGCCCGCGGCGTGAAGGGCAGCCTGTTCGTCCATGAGGTGCTCACCGTGCGGCCTGGCACGCCGCTCGAGTTCCTCGACGTGGTGGCGCGTGAGCGCGTGCCGCTGATGCGGGAGTACGGCCACGAGCCGACCGGGCTGTATGAGGTGCTGTCCAATGCTCACGAAGTGGTCATGGTGTGGGCGACGACGATCGACGCGCAGGTGCGGCTGCGGCAAAACCGCGACGCCGCACGGGGTCTCGACGACTCCGGCGAGCCTGACGAGCGGCTGCTCGCATGGGATCGCGCTGCTGCCGCATACGTGACGAGCGGCGACACGCACATCATGACGCCGCTGCCGCGCACGGTGGTGGGACCGCCTGACTGGGAGGAAGCCTCGCTGGAGGACTGGCTGCCACCGGGCCGGGCTGCCTCCGCGGATGCTGACTGAGGAGGATGACGATGACAGGGCAGCTTTCCGCCGCCAATCCGCATGCCGGCACCCCGTTCACCGACGACGGCGCGGCCATTGCCGCCGCCCTCGAAGACGTCAGCGTCCCGTCCCTGCTGTGCTCGCTCGTCCACATGACGGGTGACCCGGCGTGGATCCGGGGTGACATCCGTCCCCGGGCGGCGATCTCCCTGGAGTTTCAGGGGATGATCCCTGAGGAGGAGCTCGCCGAGGTGCGCAGGAGGGCGTTACCGGCGATCGCCGCCTACCGCGATGCAGGGTGCCGGCCGTACCCGCTGCCGCATGACCTGCTGCACGAGATGATGGAGTTCATGGGCTGCCGGCCGGTGACCGGAGCGCTCGAAGGCATGTTCTTCGAGGACATGCAGTTCGACGGGGCTGACGGCAACGCCGTCAGCTGGGGCGCCGAGATCGCCGACGATGTCAAGGCGCGCAATCCGGTCCTCGTCATCGGCTGCGGCGAGTCCGGGATCCTGGCCGGCATCCGCCTCACGCAAGCCGGCTTACCGTTCGTTCTCGTCGACAAGAACGCCGGTCCCGGCGGCACCTGGTGGGAGAACCGGTACCCGGGTGCGCGCGTGGATGTCGGCAGCCATCAGTACTGCTACTCGTTCGAGCCGAACGACCACTGGTCGGAGTACTACTGCCAGCAGCCGGAGCTACGCGACTACTTCGCCACCGTCGCCGGGAAATACGGGCTGCTCGAGCACTGCCGCTTCGGGACGACCGTCACCGCCATGGCGTGGGACGAGCAGACGTCGCAGTGGCGAGTGACGGTGCGGGACGGGCAGGGCACCGAGTCCGTGATCGACCTCAGAGGCAAGCAGCTCGCCCTCATCGGCGCCGGCGCGAGCGGCTTCCAGATCGCGCCGACGATCGCCGACACCGTCGCGCAGCTCAGCATCTTCCAGCGCACCGCCCAGTGGATCATCCCGAACTTCAAGTACCACACGACGGTCCCGCCAGGTGACCGCTGGGCGCGCGAGCACCTGCCGTTCTACGGCCGCTGGTTCCGCTTCCTCATGACGTTCCCTGGCATCGCCATGGGCATCGAGCCGTACCGCATGGATCCGGAGTACGCGGGCGCCGGTATCCCCGCCATCAATGCGGGTAACGCGCAGCGCGGTGAGATGCTCGCGGCCTGGATGCGCTCGGTGCTCGGCGAGCGAACGGATCTGATCGAGAAGTCGACGCCGAACTATCCCGCCATGGGCAAGCGGGTGCTGCAGGACAACGGCTCCTGGCTGCGGTGTCTCATGAAGCCGAACGTCGACCTGGTGCGCACCGGTATCGAGCGCATCGTCCCCGAGGGCGTGGTGACCGTCGACGGCGTGCTGCACCCGGCCGACATCATCTGCTACGCAACGGGATTCCGGCACAATGACTTCCTCAGCACGATGGAGGTCACCGGCCGCCATGGTGTCTCGTTGCGCGAGCAGTGGGGTGACGAGCCGATGGCTTACCTCGGCATCACGATGCCGGGCTTTCCCAACTTGTTCTGCATGTACGGGCCGGGAACGAACCTGGCGGCAGGGGCCAGCCTGTTCTTCCACTCCGAGTACCAGATCCACTATGCCATGGACGCCATCCACCGCGTGCTGTCAGCCGACGCGCGCACGATCGAAGTGCGCCAGGACGCGTGCGATGCGTACGGCGAGCGTTACCAGCAGGAGATGAGCCAACTGCTGTGGTCGCATCCGACGATCGCCCACAGCCACTACAAGAACCCGGAAGGCAAGGTGTTCACGCTCTCGCCATGGCCGATCTACGACTACTGGCAGTGGACCCGCGCGGTGGAGCCGGCTGACTACGAGATCGCCTGAGCCGCAGAGGTTTGCGAGCGGTCACTCCTCGACGAAGATGTTTGCCGCCTCGTCGGTGAGTACGTGCTTCATCACCTTGCCCGTGGCGTTGCGCGGCAGCGGATTCGTGCGTATCTCGACCTGGGCCGGCACCTTGTAGCCGGCCAGCGTTTCGGCGCAGAAGTCGCGAAGCTGCTGCGCGTCGACCGCGCTGTCGTCGCGGACGACGACGACCGCTTTCACTTCCTGGCCGAGCACCGGATGCTCGATGCCGAAGACCGACGCCTCGAGCACATCGGGATGCTCGTCGAGGCGGTTCTCGATCTCGAACGGGTAGACGTTCTCCCCGCCGCGCAGGATGAGATCGCGCCGCCGCGACGCGAGGAAGAGCAGGCCGTCCTCGAGGCGGCCGTAGTCGCCGGTGCGCACCCACCGTCCCGGCAGGATGGTTTCGGCGTTCGCGGCGTCGTTGCGCCAGTAGCCGAGCATGTTGATGGGGCTGCGGGACTCGACGTTGCCCTCGAGGCCGTCGGGCAGCGGCGTGCCGTTGTCGCCGGTGATGCGAAGGTCGACAGTCGGCAAAGCGGGGCCGACGCAGTCGGTCGCCGCTTGCAGCATCCAGTTGGGAGCCCAGCTGACGAGCCCGCCGGTCTCCGTCGAGCCGTAGCCGGTGGACATGGTGTTGGCCAGATGCGGGAAGCGCTCTTCGGCGCGGCGGACAAGTGCCGGCGTGGTCGCAGACCCACCGACGCCGATCTGCACGATCTGGGTGGCGTCCAACGTCTCGACCGCGGGACTTTCCAGCAGGCGCAGCACATGCGTCGTCGCGCCGCTCCACACCCCGATGCGCTCGCGCTTGGTCAGCTCGATGACCGCATCCGGATCGAAGCGACCGAGCGGCCACACGGTCGTGCCGGCGCCCATCATCGTCGACACCGTCGCGCTCAGGCCGGACACGTGAAACAGCGGGAAGGGCGCCAGCCGCACCGGCGGGGTGCTCGGCTGCCGGCCCGCGATGAGCAAGCCGCGGGCGCCGAGGAACGACTGCAGCATCAGGTAGCCGATGACACAGCGATGCGAGAGGACGGCGGCCTTCGGGCGGCCCGTGGTGCCGCTCGTGAAGATGAGCATGAATGGGTCGTCTTCGTCGATCGGCCCGTCCGGCAGCGGCGCGTCGAGATCGTTCAGCAGCACCGGGAAGTCACGCTCGATCACCAGCACGGGTACGTTCGGCGGCGTCTCCAGCCGGGCCAGCCGCTTCTCGTCCATGACGACGAGGGCCGGCTCGGCAAGGTCGGTACCGGTGGCCATCTCCGCACCGGTCCACCAGCCGTTCATGGCGACGAGCACGGCGCCTTGGCTGGCGACGGCCCAGAACAGCTGGATCCACGCCGGGCAGTTCGCTGCGCAGATCGCGACCCGGTCACCGGGCCTGATGCCATAGCGCTCTGCGAGCCCGGCGGCGACCGAGGCCGCCTGGCGTGGCATGTCGGCGAAGCTGATACGGGTGCCGTCACCGAAGACGTAGCAGTCCGCGTCGCCGCGGGCGGCGCCGCTCGTCAGCACCTCCCGAAGGGAGCGCGGGCGCTTGGCGAAGACCCGCATCCGCTCGCCGAGCACCATCTCCTCGGCGACCTCGAACGCGTGGCCGGGACCGATGAGCTGCGCTGTCGCGTTCGCCAGCGTCTCGACCCGCGGGTCACCGGTGAGTGCGGACATGGGGATGTCATACACCACCGCACCGAAAACGGAGGCCGCCGGTACGGCGCTCGGAGGTGGCGTTCACAATGAGGCCCGGTCGGGAACCTTCGCATCCGGGCGCGTGTGAAAGGCCGGTGAGCATGACCGCTGCACAGGACGTCAGCTTCGACGTCGAGGCGCTGCGCGAGAAGTACCGCATCGAGCGCGAGCGCCGGCTGCGCCCCGATGGCAACGAGCAGTACGTCGAGGTCACCGGCCGCTTCGCCGGGTTCGCCCGCGATCCGTGGGCGGACGCGGACGTCACCCGTGAGCCGCTCACGGATGAGGTCGACGTGGCGATCATCGGGGCGGGTTTCGGGGGCCTGCTCACCGGCGCCCGGCTGCGCCAGCTCGGCGTGCAGGACATCCGGCTCATCGACAAGGCCGCCGATGTCGGCGGCACCTGGTACTGGAATCGCTACCCGGGCATCGCCTGCGACGTCGAGTCGTACGTGTACATGCCGCTGCTCGAAGAGCTCGGCTACGTGCCGGTCGAGAAGTACAGCAAGGGCGATGAGATCTTCGCGCACTGCCGGCGCATCGCGGAACGCTTCGAGCTGTACCGCAACGCCTGCCTGCAGACCGAGGTCGAGGAGATCCGCTGGGATCCGGCCGATTCCCGCTGGGTGATCCGCACCGACCGTGGTGACGCCATGCGTGCCCGCTTCGTCTCGATGGCCAACGGCTATCTGCAGAAGCCGAAGCTGCCCGGCATCCCGGGCATCGAGAGCTTCGGCGGGCATATGTTCCACACCAGCCGCTGGGATTACGCCTACACCGGCGGCGACGCCCGAGGGGATCTCACCAGGCTCGCGGACAAGCGCGTCGGGCTCATCGGCACCGGCGCTACAGCGGTCCAATGCGTTCCGCATCTCGCCGCCGGCGCGCAGCAGCTGTATGTCTTCCAGCGCACCCCGTCGTCCGTGGACGTCCGGGCGAACCGGCCCACCGACCCTGAGTGGGCGGCGCAGCTGCGGCCCGGCTGGCAGCGTCACCGGGTGCGCAACTTCCAGACGCTGACCGCCGGGGGAGTGGTTGACGAAGACCTGGTGAGCGACGCCTGGACCGACATCACCAAGAAGCTCTTGGCGATGCGGCTGAACAACACGACGGGCCTGTCCCCGGAAGAGCTCGCCGCCACCATGGAGCTCGCCGACTTCGCCAAGATGGAAGAGGTCCGCGCCCGGGTCGAGTCCCTCGTCGCCGATCCGGCGACGGCCGAGGCGTTGAAGCCGTGGTACCGGCAGTTCTGCAAGCGGCCGTGCTTCCACGACGAGTACCTGCAGACGTTCAACCGGCCGAACGTCACGCTGGTCGATACCTGCGGTCGTGGCGTCGAGCGCATCACCGCTCACGGCGTCGTGGTCGCCGGGGCGGAGTACCCGCTGGATTGCCTGATCTTCGGCACCGGCTTCGAGGTGGGCACCGACTACTCGCGGCGCACCGGCTTCGAGCTCGTGGGGCGCGACGGCGTGACGCTGACCGACGCGTGGGCCGACGGCATCCGCACCTTCCACGGCCTGCACGTGCGGGGCTTTCCGAACGCCTTCGTGCTCAGCATCGCCCAATCGGGATTCACGGTGAACTTCCCGTACCTGCTGGACGTGCAGGCGCAGCACGTCGCCTGGATCATGGCGCGGGCGCTGGAGCGCGGCGCCCGCGAGGTGGAGACGTCACAGGCAGCTGAAGACGCCTGGGTGGCGACGATCGTGGCCCGCGGGGAACGCACGGCCGATTCGGCGCGCAACTGCACGCCCGGCTACTACAACCGGGAAGGCACCGCGGACGCGAAAACGCGCCAGGGCGGCTTTTATTTCGGCGCCCCGACCGAGTACGAGGACCTGCTGGAGGCGTGGCGTGAGGACGGCTCGTTGCGCGGTCTGGAGCTGGACGGCTCCCCCTCGCCGGATCGACAGGTAGCTGACGACGGAGGTTTGCGATGAAAGCCGCGCGCGTGCAGGACGGGGTCGTTCGGGTAGGCGACGTGCCGGAGCCCGTCGCGGGACCGGATGAGGCGCTGGTACGCATCTCGGCGTCCGGCGTCTGCCATTCGGATCTGCACATCGCCCGCGGGGACTGGGCGGGGGTGCCCGCATCCGGCCTGCTCGGACATGAAGCGATCGGCGTGGTCGAGGCGCTCGGCCCCGGAGCGGAGCGGTTCGTCTCCGTCGGAGATCGGGTCATTCTCGGGCTCGGCGGTGCGGGCGGCGGCTACTGGTGCGGGGCCTGCGAATACTGCCTGTCCGGGCAGACGCGGCACTGCGCGCAGAGCAAGCCGGTGATGGGCACGTTCGCCGAGCAGATCGCGGTCTGGGCGCCGGCGCTGGTGGCGCTGCCCGCCGAGATCGGCGATCAGCAGGCGTCGCTGGCGTGCGGCGGGCTGACCGCGTACGGGGCGATCAAGAAGCTGCCGAAGTACGGCGTACTGCCGGGGCAGTCGGTCGCCGTCATCGGCGCGGCAGGAGGGCTCGGCCACTACGCCGTGCAGCTCGCGCGCGCGTTCGGCTACGACGTGGTCGGCGTCGACATCGGCGCGGAACGGCTGGAATTCGTGCGTTCGCTCGGCGCCCGGCTCGCCGTCGACCCCGAGCATGCGGTGGAAGCGGTGCAAGAGGCCGGTGGCGTTCATGCGGCGCTGGTCTTTTCCGCTCGGCTGGCAGGCTTTCAGCTCGGGCTGCAGATGCTTCGCCGCGGCGGCTTGTTCGTTGCGGTCGGGCTGCCGCCGACGAGCGAGGGCAACCTCACGCTGAACCCGTTCGAGTTCTTCTTCAAGGATCCGACGCTGATCTACTCGGCGGTCGGCACGGTGCAGGACATGCGTGAGCTCGTCGCGCTCGCCGCTCGTGGCGACGTCGCCAGTCACGTGTCACGCACCGGTTCGCTGTCCGAGCTCGATGACATCTTCGGTGAGCTCGAGGCGGGCAGATACCTCGGACGCGCGGTGGTGACGGACCTATCCCGCTGACCGGCTGGTCGGCGCATCGGTCGACATACCGGCTCGATACGGTGACGGGATGCGTCTCGACGGCAAAGTAGCGATCATCACCGGTGCCGCGCGTGGCCAGGGCGCCGCGCACGCGGAGCGCTTCGTCGCCGAGGGCGCGCGGGTGCTGTTGTGCGACGTTCTCGATGAGGCGGGTGCCGAGGTCGCCCGCGAGCTCGGTCCGAACGCCGCCTACCGCCGGCTGGACGTCAGCTCGCACGATGACTGGGCGGCTGCGGTCAGCGACGCGACCGAACGGTTCGGCGGCGTCGACATACTCGTGAACAACGCGGCGATCCACCACATCAAGCCGCTCGAATTCGAGGACGAGGCCACCTTCGAACGGTTCCTCAAGGTGAACCTGATCGGCGCGTTCCTCGGCATCCAGGCGGTGCTTCCGGCCATGCGGCAGCGCGGCGGCGGCGCAATCGTAAACGTCTCCTCGACCGCTGGTATCAAGGGCTACTACGGTCACGGCGCCTACGGCGCATCCAAGTGGGGGCTGCGCGGGCTGTCGAAGGTGGCGGCCGTCGAGCTCGGCGCTGACGGCATCCGCGTGAACTCCGTGCATCCCGGCCCGATCCGGACCGACATGATGCCGCAGGACGAAGCCAGCATGGAACGCTTCCGCGCCCTTCCGCTCGGCAGGCATGGAGAGCCGTCCGAGGTGTCGGAACTGATCTGCTTCCTCGCCTCCGATGCGGCATCGTTCATCACCGGCACGGAGCACATCATCGACGGCGGGTCGACCGCCTGAGATCGCTCGTCCGCGCTCGGCTACAGATCGTTTCCGGCGTAGGAGAGGTTGAAGCTCTTGTTGACGAGTGGGAAGTCGGGGACGATAGCTTCGCGGAGGGCGACGGGCAGTGCGGGCCAGTTGAACCATGACGGGTCGACGGGTTTCACGCGCGTGAGGCGGGCGGTGTGGTCGATCTCGACGCGGGTGGTGATGGTGCCGCGCCAGCCTTCGACGATTCCCACTCCGCTGACGATCCGGTTTGTGGCGAGCGGTGCTCCGCCTGTTGCGGTCGCTTCGAGCGGTCCAATGCGCTCGAGCAGCTCCAGGATGAGGCTGACGGATTGCGCGACTTCGGCGCGGCGCACTTCGTAGCGGGCGAGCACGTCGCCGGTGGTTCGTGTCACCGGGGCGAAGGTGCTGGTCGTTGCTTGACCGGTGCGGGCGTCGACCGGAACCCCGCAGGCGCGGGCGACATAGCCGAGGCATCCGATCTCGCGGGCTTGTTCCGCGGTGAGCACTGCTGTGCCGGTGAAGCGGTCGCGCACCACGGAGTGTTTCAGCGTGAGTTCGGCGATTTCCTCGACGTCCGCGGCGATCGCCCGTAGGTGCTCCGGGTCGGGAAGCGTGTGGACGCGGACGTAGCCGGGCCTGACGGCGCCGCGCAGCAGGCGGTGCCCGGTGATGTCAGCGTTCAGCCGCAGCAGCGTTTCGCGGGCCCGCTGGGCATGGGCGTTGGCGATCCCGTAGCCGACGTCGTTGGCGAGCGCGCCCATGTCGGCGATGTGGTTGTACAGGCGTTCCAGCTCGAGCAGCATGGCGCGAAGCTCCAGCCCGCCGGCCGGCAGTTGCAGGCCGAGGGCGTTTTCCACGGCGGTGCAGTAGGCAAGGGCGTGGCCGATCGAGGTGTCTCCGGAGATGCGCTCGGACAGCGGGGTCGCGGTGAACGCGTCTTTTCCTTCGAACAGCTTCTCCATGCCGCGGTGGACGAACCAGAGCCGGGCTTTGAGCTTGAGGATGGTTTCGCCGACGACGAAGAACCGGAAGTGCCCGGGCTCGATGAGGCCGGCGTGCACCGGGCCGACCGGGATCTCGTAGACACCGTCACCTTCGACCGCGGCGAAGGGGTAGGGCTCCGCGGCCGTGAACGCAGGCGGTGGCCCGGCATGACGGCGCATCGGATACCAGGATTTGGGCCAGTGGCCGTGACGCACCAGCCGCCGCGGTAGCGGATGCCCGATCGGTGTGATCCCGAAAAGGTCGTGCATCTCCCGTTCGAAACGGCCGGCGGGGAACGAGAGCGCGGCAAGGCTCGGAACGGCCGGGTTTGCGGCGGGCACCCGGACGACGAGTTCGGTCGGTGCTGTGGCCGGGCGGGTGAACAGGTACACCGCTCTCAGTTCCTGGCCGTCATCATGGGCCGCGACGAGCGCGAGGCTATGGCCGCCGAGCGAGAGCCGTTCGGCCTCCGGGTAGAGCTGCTCGATGTCGAGGTCGCGGCGCTGGGCAACGGCCGGCACCACGTGGGCTGGAGTGCTCATGCTGCACCGCTGAGTAGCAGCGCGGCGCGGGTGAAAATGTGGTCGAGCGGGCCGGCGGTGATTCCGAGCAGCAGGCATGCGCCGAGCCCGGTGACGATCGGTACCGCGCCGATCCGGGAAACGCGCAGTGCCGGCGCGCCGCCGGGAACGGCGCCGAGCAGCATGGCGCTCCCGTGGCGGGCCAGTGCGCCGAACGCGACCAGCACGAAAAGCAATGCCATCGCCAGCGCCCAGGCAAGGCCCGCGGTGCTCATGCCGCGAGCCATGCCGACTTCACTCGCGAAAAGGGCGAACGGCGGAAACCCGAGGAGCGCAACCAGGCCGGCGGCGAGGGCGGCACCGAGCAGGGGGCTGCGCCGGACAAGGCCGCGAATATCGGCGATCGCGGTGGATCCGTAGGCGTGCTGCAGGTGGCCGGCGGTGATGAACAGAACGCTCTTGCCGAGCCCGTGAGCGAACACGTGCAAGAGCAGCGCAGCGATGGCCAGTGGGGTGCCGGCGGCGGCGGCGATCGCGAGAAGGCCCATGTGTTCCAGCGAGGAGTAGGCGAGCATCCGCTTGTAATCCCGTTGCTTGACGAGCAGGGCCGCTGCGACGAGGAGGGTCAGCAGCCCGAGTGCGAGCAGTCCTGCTCGCATGAAGGCGGTGCCGAGCACGGCGTCGACAATCGTCTTTATGCGCAGCAACACCGAGAAGGCGGCGGCGAGTAGCACGCCGCTCATGAGCGCCGATACCGGAGCGGGTGCCTGGCTGTGGGCGTCCGCGAGCCAGCTGTGAAACGGGGCGAGGCCGACTTTGGCGCCGAAGCCGAGCAGCAGCAGTCCGGCGGCGAGCTTGACCACTGGCTGGTCCATGCTCGCAGCGCGTGCGGTGAGCACGTCGAAGTCCAGGGCGTTGCCACCGTGAGCGGCGTGCAGGCTGGCGAAATACAGGAGCACGGTGCCAAGGAACGCCAGTGTGATTCCCACCGAGCAGATGACGACGTACTTCCACGTCGCCTCCAGCGACTGGCGGGTGCGGCGATGGCCGACCAGAAATGCCGTGGCGACCGTGGTGGCTTCGATCGCGACCCACACCACGCCGAGATTGTTGGCGACGACGGCGACAACCATGCAGGAGACGAACGCGTTGACGAGCGCGCCGTAAAGCCGGGCGCGCTGCGGCGTGCTTTCCCCGTGTCGCCGCTCAGTGGCCAGGTAGTCGACACTCGCCCAGGTAGCCATAGTGGCGACTGCTCCGATGACCAGCACCATGACTGCCGTCAGGGCATCAGCTCTCAGCAGATGACCGAGGGCGTAACGGGTTTCCTGCGCCGAGCGCACCGACAGCAGGACTCCGGACGCCAGGACCGCGGCGGCGGCGAGCACCGTCACCACCGCGGTGAAACGATGCCAGCCGAGAGTGGCGACGAGGACGGCGGCGCAGCCGGGCGCCAGCACGGGCAGCATCAGCGAGAAGGTGTTCATCAGTCGTGCAGCTGCCGGAGCTGATCAAGGTCGGTCCCGCCGAACTTGGCTCGCATCCGTGCAGTCAGCACTTGCATGACCAGTACGGCCAGCAGGATGTCGATCGAGGCGCCCAGCTCGACGATGAGGGGAAAGCCGGCGGTGAGCAGAAACGCCGACGCGGCAATGCCGTTGTCGAGCACGACGAAGCCCGCGAGCTGCGCAAGAGCGTGGCGGCGGGTGATCAGCAGGAACAAGCCGGTGAAGACCACGGCGAGGGCGACCGGCGCGGCGCGGGTGGCGGGTGACGGATCGAGCGTCGTGACCGGCCGGCTGATGGCGTAGGCAAAGGCGATGAGCAGCGCGACGGCGAGCAACGAAGCCGGCACGTTCACCGTCGAAGCACGACCATCGAGAGGCGATTCACCGGGCAGTAGCCGGCCGAGCAGCCACGGCAGCAGCCCACTTCGCAGGACGAGCACCGCCACTCCGACGCCGATCAGAGCCGGGTCGCCGTCGTGGCCGCCGATGATGACCGGCAGCGCGGCCACCGCGAGTCCTTGCGGGATGAGCAGCCGGATGAGGGCAGCCGGCTGGCGGCGCCACACGGTGAGCACGGCGAACGTGAGCAGCGCACCGACCGCAAGAAAGAGTCCGGTGGCGTATGGGGATTCTGTCATCTCAGTGTCACGCGACGCTTCCCGCCAGGAAGTAGGACGTCGTCACGGCGAGCAGGCCGAGGACGAACGACCCGGCCAACAGCTCCGGAACGCGAAATAGCCGCACTTTTGCCAGGAAGACCTCGCCCGCGCCGAGCACGACCGCGAGCGCACCGACCTTGACTGCGATGCTCACGGTTCCGGCGGCGACGGCGAGCCAGCCGGGGTCCTGCCCGGCGATCCCCGCAGGCACGAACAGATTCGCCAGCAGCGCCAGCAACACGGTCAGTCGCATCGCGGACGCCCACTCCACCACCGCGAGGTCCGGTCCGGCGTATTCCAGCACCATCGCTTCGTGCACCATCGTCAGCTCGAGGTGCGTCGAGGGATTGTCGACCGGTAGCCGGCCGCCTTCGGCGAGGATCACGATGCCCAGTGCCACTGCAGCCAGTACGGCACCGGGCGTGATGACCCCGGCAGGATGGTGCGCGGTGGCTGCCACGATCGTTGCCAGGTTCGATGAATGGACCGGAAGTGAAAGGGCGAAGACCGCCATCAGAATCGCCGGCTCGGCGAGTGCCGCGATCATCGTCTCCCGGCTGGCGCCCATGCCGCCGAACGCGGTTCCGGTGTCCAGACCGGCCAGCACCAGCGCCACCGATCCCAAGAGCAGTAGCCCTACGACGGCGAGCAGATCGCCGGTGCGGTCCAATGGCGATCCGAGCGCCACCACCGGCACGATCCCGGTGATCAGCAGGGTGGAGCCGGCTAGTACGTATGGTGCGGCGCTGAACACGCCGGTGGTGCCTTCCGGGCGAATGCGCTGCTTACCCAGCAGCTTGCGCAGATCGCGCCACGGCTGGCTGACCCCGCTGCCCGCGCGTCCCTCCAGCCGCGCGCGCGCCTGGCGGGTCAGCCCCACCACCACTGGCGCGCCTGCGGCGACCAGCAGCACTTGGATCACGGCACCCGCTGTTGCCGCTGCGGTGAGCTCACTCATCGGGCCGCCAAGAGCACAACGAGCAGTCCGACGGCGCCATAGGCGAGGTAGGCATGGACGTTTCCGGTGTGACCTCGCCGGATGATGTCGGCGACAGCTTCCACACCGCGCACGACAGGCCGGTACAGCCGACGCTCGAACACGTCGACGATGACCGCCCGGTAGCGCACTTTGGCCACCAGGTAGCGCGACTCACGCAGATGTGAGACGTCCACGTCGATATCCGGGCGCAGGACGTCATCGAAGACGCGTTGCAGCGGTTCGGCGAACGCCGACGACGTGTACTGCATCCGCGGGGTGAGCGCCGGTCCTCCGCATCCCCACAGCGCAGCCCGCCCCTGACCGGCCACGGACGGCCTGCGGGTCCGCCTGGTGCGCACGAACAATCCGGCGACGATCAGCAGGAGGGTGCTCGTGAACAGGGCGGCGAGTATGACTGGGGACAGCGAACCGGTGGTGCCGGGCAGCCGAAGCAGCAAGCCGAGATGCGGCAACGGCTGGCCGGCGGTCGCCGGCAGCGAACGCAGCACCCGGGTCACCAGGCCGCTGACCAGACTCGGCGCAACGGCAAGCGCGCAACAGGCGGCCGCTGCGGCAGCTTGCGAAGCCAGCATCCCGCCGCTTGACTCACGGGCCCGTGCGGCGCCGTCGCTGCGGGCGCGCGCGAGGAAACCGATGCCGAACGCCTTCACCATCGCCGCGACGCCAAGCCCCGCGGTCAACGCGACCGCCGCGACAGCCAGCGGCATGGTGAGCGCCACCATCGCATCACCGCCGGGTCGCGCGCCGATGAGCCCCTGCACCAGCGACCACTCGCTGACGAAAGCGGCACCGAATGGCAAGCCGGACGCCCCGAGCGCGGCAAGGCCGAAAAGCACTGTGGTGGCGGGCATGCGTGACGCCAGGCCACCGAGTCGGTCTAGGTCACGATGGCCGGTCGCGGCGACCACCGCGCCGGCAGACAGGAAACCGAGTGTCTTGAATGCGGCGTGGGCGAGCAGCTGCAGCAACGCCGCCACCATCGCTACGACGCCGGCTGCCTGGTTGTGCGTGACGGACAGCAGCAGCATCGCGCCAAGGCCCACGGTGACCAGCCCCATGTTCTCGCTCGTGGAGAACGCCAGCAGCCGTTTCAGGTCGTTGGCCACGGAGGCCTGCAGCACGGCGTACACGGCGGTCAGGGCGCCGACCAGCACGACGATGAGGCCCCACCACCGTGGGCCCGGCCCGAGCAGGATCACGTTGAAGCGAATCATCCCGTAGACGCCGAGATTCACCATCGCGGCGCTGAGCAACGCGGACACGGGACTGGGTGCGGCCGGATGCGCGCGTGGCAGCCAGCCGTGCAACGGCAGGAGGCCGGCTTTCGATCCGAATCCGATCAGGGTCAGGAGGAAGATGCCGTTGCGGGTTCCTGACGACAGCGTCGTTGCGCCCTGGCCCATGGCGGCGAAGGATTCGCTGCCCACACCCCCTGCGAACCAGACAAGCGCGACGAGGATCGAGAGAAACCCAAGCTCCGTCATGACCGCGTAGACAAGCGCGGCCTGGCGCGTTTCCGCTCGGTGGTGTTCCGCCAGCACCAAAACAAGAGACGTGAGCGCCATCAGTTCCCACAGCGCGAGGAAAGTGGTCACCGAAGCAGCGAGCGGTAAGAGCAACATCGCCGTCACGAACACCGGAAGCGTCGCCAGCGTGCTCCGCCCCGGCGGGCTGTGCCGAAAGTAGCCGACCGAATAGCCACCTACGACCGCTGCGACCGCGCCGACAATGATGACGAAGAACCCGGACGTGGCATCGCCCGCGATCGTCACTCCGGCCAACGGTATGAGCCCGGCAACCCGCACGGGTGCCAGCTCGGACCCGATGACCGACGCCCCGAGGACAATGCCGAACGCCCCGAGGACGGCTGTAAGCGCACCGGCCGCGAAGGCCCGGGAGCGTGCGGGTGTAGCGAAAACCCCGGCGCCCGCGAGGATTCCTCCGGCAGCTGTGGCTGCGGCGAGCACCGCTGCGCTCATCGGCCTGATACCCGCCGCAGCGTCTCGATGATCTCGGCGGGTGAGGGCGGGCAGCCGGGAACCTCAGCGTCGACGGGCACGAAGTCCCGCACAGAGCCCTCGACCCCCGGCCCGTCGGCGAGCATGCCGCAGTCACGGGCACAATCGCCGATCGCGATCACCACCTTCGGCGCCGGGGTGGCCTCATAGGTTGCCTGCAGCGCGGCGCTCATATTGCGCGTCACGACACCGGTCACCAGCAGGCCGTCGGCGTGCCGCGGGGAGGCGACCAGCCGAACCCCGTAGCGCTCGGCGTCGTACACCGGTGAAAAGCAACCCGAAATCTCGATCTCACAGCCGTTGCAGGAGCCCGCGTCGACATGACGCAACGCCAACGAGCCACGAAAAGGGGCAGCCACCGGGAGTGGCTCCGGGCGGGAAGGAGCCGGCGCCGCTACCCGACCGATCCGCCGGATCCGGCCGAGAATTCCCACCGTCAGCGCCTGACCCGGCGGGTGCGCGCGCGGCCGGCTGCCGTCAGAGAAGCGTCATCCGTCTGCAACCCGCGGAGCAGGTCCACCTGATCGGTCAGTCGCGCAGTCAGGAAACGCCGCGCGACTGCCAGCAGCTCCGCAAGCTCCGGAGCGCTCAAGGAGTAGTACACGTTGTTGCCTTGCTTGCGGGTGGCCACCAGCCCGGCCCGGCGGAGCACCGCCAGCTGCTGCGAGAGGCTGGATCCCTCCACGCCGATGCGTGTCTGTAGCTCGCTTACGCACATCTCGGCCGTGCTCAGCAGCTCAAGCACCCGAACGCGCACGGGATGGCCAAGCGACTTGAAGAATTCTGCCTTGAGCTCGTACAGCGGTGTCACTCTGCCTCCCACCAACAACTCACAGTGCCGCTATCTGCAAAGCTGTGCAGATTGTGTTTCCAGCGAACTATAAGCCCCCGGATGCCCCGGCCGGCGCGGATGTGCTCGACGGAACACCGGGGTCTCGCCACGCCCGTGCTGCGGGCGGAAGCCGGCGGCGCCGGCGAGTGCGGTGAGCCGCCGCGGCGATGATCTTGATAGGTTGGGCTCTGCCGGACCCTCACCCAGCGGTGATCAGCACGCGTTCGCCGATGTCACAGGGGGATCGGGGGAGGCGTATCCGTCCTGGTGGGCGGCGCGGTCTTCAAAACCGTTGTGGCCGAGGATCTCGGTCAGGGAGGTTCGATTCCTCTCCGCCTCCGCTACCTGCAGGTTGATCCGCCTTGGTGAGTCCGGTGACTCCATTGCCGGGAGGGCTTGCTTCGAAGCACCACGCCAGCCGCTCACCGTGTTCGTGACTGTGAACCCCGTCGAGTCAGGGGTGTGCCGCGACGAACGGTTGGCTGGACAGGCCATCGGCGAGCTCGGAGAGCTCAAACGGGGCGTCCAACCGGGCTTTGATGGCGGCTGCCCCGACCACGTGGGTGATCTCCGGTGTGGCGTGCGCAAAGTAGCGTCCGACCAAGGGATACAGGCGCCGCATGACTGCGCGTCCCGCTGGCGTGCAGGAGGCCGCGCAGTACCCGACGTGGCCGATCTCGTCGGTGAGGATCTCGTCGTAGAGCGTGCGTATGCGCTCGGCGACAGCCGGTTCGTCGGCGAACAATTCGACGCCGCGGGCACCGAGCATGGCGAACATTGCGCAGCCCGCCATCTCGGCGGCACCGACGAAAGGCGCCGCCAGCGACCGCGGAATGAAGACGGCTGTCTTGACGAACTGGCGCATCAGCCGAGCCGGTGGCACCGTCACGAACGGCAGGTCGAACATGTCCAAGGCATAGGCCAACAGTCGGGTGTGATAGTGCTCTTCGAGCTCGAGGTATACCCGCTCCAGCGGTAGCTGCTGGGCGCTGTTGACGCCATACGTTTCGCCGAGCCCGACACCGAACCGCTCCGCCTGGTTGAGTTTGGCAGTGGCGAGCAGCCAGTAGAGCTGTTGTGAAAGCCCACTTTCGGGATGCCTGCGGCGCAGATTGCGGAAGAAGGCGTCTCGGTCGACGGCCGAGGAGGAGGTGATGACGTCGGATTCGAGCGCGTGGAAGAATCCCTCACGCTTCGACAGCCGACGATTCAGCAGATCCGCTTCGCCGTCACGCTCGACGAGATACTGCTGATAGCCCTCGATGCCGGTGGGCCGCGCGGTGGCTGTGCTCATGAGCCTTCAACTCCTAAGGCAGTGAGGGAAATCAGTGAGAGGATCAGCCGGTCGCGCTCTGCAGAAGGCCCGTTGCTCGTCGACAGCAGGCCGAAAATCCCGATGAGGAAGAGCACCGCCGCGTCGCCGGCGCGCCGCACCTGGCGGCTTTGGTTGCGCTTGCTGGACGCCGCGGCTTCGACGGCTTGCAGAACCACCTCCGCTACCGGATGGTCGTTCGGGCTGTCAGCGTCGACCACGTCTGGGCGAAACTGCACGGCGCACATCTCACGCAAGATGTCCGGGCCCAACGTCTCTTCGGCTTGGAGGATCCCGGCGACCACGGCCTTCAAGACGGTCGCCAGCGGTCGCTCACGCGCGAGTAGAGGCGCCACTTCGGCTGCGATGCGCCGCTCCTCACGCAGGCGCAGCTCCGCGAGGACGGCCTCCTTCGTGGGGAAGTGAAAGTAGAAGCTGCCGCGTGAAACTCCCGCCGCCTTGACGATGGCCGCCACGTCCGTCTCGGCGTAGCCGCGGCGCCGGAACTCGGCGACGCATACCGCGAGCAGCCGCTCCCGAGTCGCCAAGCGCTGGGCCACCCGGTGAGCTGCTGGTCCGGCGATTGGCGACGGGTCGTCGCTCGCAGACGCGCTCATGACACGACGGTACTTCTCTCGCTGACGACCGTCAATGACGGGTGTCAGTTGCGACCTCGGCGAGCAACGAGCGTCAGCACGATCACCGCTCCTGCGGCCGCCGGAAGCAGAGTTCCGACAATGCGATAGACGAGGGCGCCCGCGAGTGCCGCGTCGGTGGGGGCGCCGAAGTGGTGAAGGACGGCCGGAATCACTGCCTCGGCCAAGCCCAGGCCGGCCGGAATGAACGGGACCCAGGCGGCCGCCGTCGCAGCCGTTGCCGCCAAGAGAACGATGTCTGCCCGTGGCTCATGCACCCCGCTTGCGGCCAGCGAGGCCCATAAGCACCCGGCGTTTGCCAGCAAAGCGCCGACTGACATGGCGACGAGCGTCACCCGGTTGCGCGGGGAGCCCACGATCGACATAGCGTGCGCGTGCCACTTCGCCCCCGCAGCTCGCTGCTCGACAGCCGAGGAGCGGGGACGCCAGAACCGCAGCCGGTCAAGCGCCACCCCCAGCCGTTCACCTGTTGACGTCCGGCTCGCTAAGCGAGCGGTAGCGATCAGGCCGAGGACCGCGACCACCGCAGCAACGAGTATCGGAATGAACTCGGCGGCAGGCAGATCGCCGAGTGCGACTGCCAGTAGGACGTTGAGGCCCGCCACCAGTAGAAATACCCGCGTTTCGAACCACTGCGTGAACCCGAGCGTAAGCACCGCTTCGCGTTGACCAAAGCCCCGTTTGCGCAACTCTCGTCCAGCGATCGTCAGCCCTTCCGCCGGAGCGGCCGGCGTCAACAGCCCAAAGCCGCTGATGACCAGGGCCAGCCGAAGCGACAGCCATCGGGAAACCGCCGCCGTTGCAGTCGTGAGCCGCCGGAGATGGGAAGCCACCAGAACGTAGACGATGAGCTCGCTGCCTACCGCCGCAGCAACCCAGCGAGCGTCGACTCTGCTGAGCGCCTGTCCCGATTCAGACAGCCCGCCCGCCGCACTTACGGCGACGGAGCCGACCGCCACGCCGACTGCCAGTCCAACGACCCACCTGAGGATGACCGTCCTGCGTGCCCGCATGACGTCGCGACGACCGGGCGAAGGAGCCTTGGTCGCAGCCATCGCGTCACCGCCAGGACGGGCAGAGGGTCGGCAGCCACTCGCCGGGCAGAGCGAGCCGGCGCTCCAGTCGCCCGGCAGTCAGCCGTTCGCTGCGCAGCACATGCGACCCCACTCGTTCGCCGCCTCGGGTCGAGCCAATAACGTCTTGATCAGTAGAAGCACAGCCGGGGCGCGGCTATGCCCTCCGCGCCGTGTCGGCTGCCATACCGAACCTCGGGGAGCGGTTTGAGCGCCCTCACGGTCGGCCTACCGGTAGCCCGTCGTGTCGGCGGGCTTGCCGGCATCTTGGACCTCCACGATGTAGCGCCAGGCGTCTGGGCGGGAGCCGTCCAGATCAGTGAATCCATAGACCTGAGCAAGTTCTCCGCTGGAGGCCGATAGGCCGTTCCATCGAAAGCGCTCGGAGTCGCTTGCCAGGCTGGCGACGGCGCGGCCGACGTAACGCGGGGTTTCTGAGATGGCGAAGTGTGGTTCTTGGGCGAGTGCGTCGCGCCACGTCGCCTCGGTGACACCGAAGATGTCGAGCATGATCTCCGAGCGCATCCAGCCCGGAGTCAGTGACATCGCGGTGGCGGCGTGTTTGGCGAGGTCTCGGGCGTGAGCCCAGGCCATTCGGTTTACTGCGACTTTCGCCAGGTCGTAGAACGGAGAAATTCTGTAGTTCTGCGCGTTGTACGCGGCCGTTCCGTCAGTGACCTCTACGAGGAGTCCACCGGGGCGTTCGATAAGCAGGGGCAGGGCATGGTGGGCGGTGATGAGATGGGTGTCGATCGCCAGTCTCAGCAGCCGCAGCCCTTTGTCGAGATCGTGCTCCCAAACCGGCTTGTTCCATTCCACGAGCAGCTCGCCACCCCAGATGTCGTTGACGAGTACGTCCAGCCGTCCCTGTTCGGTGCGGATGCGATCGACGAGGCCTTTCACCTGGTCAGGAACAAGATGGTCCACCGCGACGGCGATGCCCCGCCCACCGGCGCGAGAGACCAGATCCGCTGTCTCCTCGATGGTTTCGGCTCGTTCATATTCAGACGCACGCGTGCGAGTGGTGCGGCCGGTGACGTAGACCGTGGCGCCTGCCGCGCCGAGCTCCACGGAGATGCCCCGCCCGGCCCCTCGGGTCCCGCCGGCGACGAGCGCTACTTTGCCCGCAAGCGTCATGCTGAACCTTCCTCCGACATATATAAACGCACGTTAGGTTATCATCGATAGGTGACGAGAACCAAGACGCAGACGGACGAGCAAGTGCTCGATGTCGCCCTCGCGTTAGTGGGGGAGGGCGGTATCGACGGCCTGACGTTCTCGCGCCTCGCACAGCAATGCGGACTATCGGCTGCGACGCTCGTCCAGCGCTTCACCAACAAGCCGGGCTTGACCCAGAGAACCCTGCTTCACGCCTGGGAGAAGCTTGAGCTGCGCACGCGAGAGCTAGCTGCCGCAACCCCTCGGACCCCGGATGGTGCTGTTGAGCTGCTGGTCGGTTTGTCACAGCAGTACGACGGGGTGAACTCCTACGGTGATGGGCTTTTGATCCTCCGAGAAGACGTCCGCGACCCGGTCCTGCGGGCGTGCGGTGTTGCATGGGTACGCGAGCTGGTCGCGGAGTTGGAGGTCCGATTGAGCGCGCTGTCCAAGGCAGGTGCCGGCTTCGCACTAGCCGCGTTCTGGCAAGGCTCAGTGACCTGGTGGGCTTTCAGGGCCGAGCCGTCGCTGCCGACGTATTTGACCGACAAGCTTCAGGAATTCATCAGCTTGCTGTCGTAGCAGCCGAGCCGGATTGGTGTCAGCGATCCTTGAGTACCAGGCTTGGCGGCGCCGGACGCCTGGGGTGATCGCAGTCCCGGTGAGCACCGTCACCAGCCGTCCAGACAAGCTATGACAACGTTGTTAGTATTGAGTCAGGGTGGGGCGACGCGTGCGGCCGCTCCCTTGCTCCCGATGGCTCTGCCGTTAAGCCTCGTCTTGATAGCAGGAAGACCGGCTTCAAACCGTTGAAGTCGAGGATCTCGGCCGGGGAGGTTCGATTCCACTCCGCCTCCGCCAGGTCGAGCGGACGCGGTCTTGTGGTCAACGAGAACACCATCTCGCCCGTCTGTCGCTATCGAATGCTTCGGTGCTGGTGTCGAGACGAGGCTAGCGGGCGCGAAGTAGCGCGACCTTTCCGGTCCGGACCCCCAACCAGACGAGCGCGCCGTCGAACACGGCGAGAGTGATTACTGCAGTGGCCGTCGTAGGCGTTGCGGGTCGGTCCGCGTGCAATGTCGGTGGATGCTGGGTGAACGCCACAATGATCATCAGGAGCATCGACGAGATCAGCCCGCGCAGCCGAATCGCTGTCGCGACGGCCGCGGACAGAAACGGCGACGGGTTGTTCGCGGTGGCAGACAGCCCCGCTACGGCGGCCGCGGCAGGGCCGAGCAGCACACCGAAGATGAGCAGGACCGGGACCCGCGTCCATGGCTGCAGACCCAGCGATGCCAGCACGGGGCCTGCCGATGCACCTCCGACCGCAAAGATCGCAGCTGGGACTGCCAGGTCCGCGCCTGCGAGCCGGCTGAGTGGAGCTGGCAGAGCGGTGGCAGGCGTGGAAAGTTCGACGTCGATGCGAAGGCTGTCGGCGTAACGCGTGGCAAGCGCGGCGAAAACGGCGCCTGCCACGAGTCCCCCGGCTAGCACTGGATTCAGTGTGGTCACCGGAGCTCTCGCGAACAGCCCCGCTTCCAGGAGCGCGACTGCGACGGCGGCGAGCACGACACGGCCGAGTAGGGAAGCTCCCTGCTCCTGCAGGGCGGCCTTGCTCACCAAGGCGCCATCGCGACTCGGAAACTCGAGATATCGCCGGTGTGTCCGTTGCCGCCTGGCCGGTCCGGTGCGAACCACATACGCAGATGACGTGTACCCCAGCCGAAGGGCGGTGCGAACGGCAACTGCACGCCCAGCACGGCCGGATACCTGCTCGGCAGTGACCCGTCTGGCCCGAAGCCAGCCGACGACGGCGAGGGTAAGCCCGATCGCAGCAAAGGCTGTCAGCGCCACCGCAAGACGAGCGCCGGAGGTGCCCGGCTGGCCCGCGTCACGAAGTAAAGACGCCCCCGGAAATCGTCCGAGATGCTGCAGGCGGGCCCAGCCCGCCAGCTGACCGTGTCGGCCGAGCTCGAGCGCCACTGACCCCGCCGTCGCGAGGAGCAGCGCTATCACCAGCAGGAAGATGGCGCGAGCAGCCGTCTTGAGCGATGGCACAGCCTGCAGCAACCAGCCGGCCGCTACCGCGGTCAGCCCGATCAGCTGTGGCACGACGATGGCCCCGGGCAGCGCGCGCGCCGTTGTCTGGGACAGCAGTGCGACCTCCACGAGAAGCAGCACGCCGGAGGCCACTGCCGCCAAGGCTGCCGCTCGGGCGTAAGCGATCAGGAGTTGACGACGAAGCAGAGCCGCTCTGGCGACAGGGCTCGGAAGCAGCACCCTGGCGTCCTCCGGCCACAGCACGACGGGACCGGCGTGAACCGCAGCCGCCACGGACGCCCCGACGACCGCAACTGCCAGCAACGCAAGAAGATCACCGATGCATGCCGTCGCGGCACTGCCGGCTGCAGTCCCGGCAATCTTCGTCTTACCGATACGCACATTCGGGGTGCCGGAAAGCCCTAATGCGAGATAGCCCATCACGAGGATCGAGACGTACCAGGGGTACATCCGTTGATCCCATGGCAGGTCTCGACGTCGTTGGCGTGCCGCGGCGCGGCGATCGGCCCGCAATCGCGCTAAGGCGCGCTGCGCCTGCCGCTCCGGATCCGTCATACTTCGTCCGCCTCAGCGGGCGCCTCCCAGCCATCACCGGTGCCGTCGCCGCCGGTCAGGTCAAGGACGGAATCGGCGAACTGGGATACCCGGGCCAGCGCATGGGTGGCGACCACAGCCGCGGAACCAGCAGCCTGTGCCTGCGCCAGCTGCTCCAGAAATGTTTGTCTGCCCCGCGCGTCCAGGCCGGCAAACGGCTCATCAATGAGCAACAGCCTCGCGGGGTGGCAAAGCGCCAAGGCCAGCGCCACCTTCTGCCGCATCCCGCGCGACAGTCGCCCGACCTGTTCGTCGGCCCGGCTCGTGAGATCGAAGCCGTCGAGCAACCGGCTGAAAATCGGCTCAACGTCCTGAACGCCCCACACCCCGGCGATGAACCGGGCGTGCTGCCAGGCAGTCAAATCTTCATACAACGCCGGCTCGTCGGCCGCGTAGGCAAGTTGATAGCGGACGTGAGGCTGATCCAGGTCAGCCTGCACTTCCACGCCGGCCACGCGGATCGTGCCCTCAGTGGGAGTCGCGAGACCGGCCAGGCAGCGCAGCAGGGTCGTCTTACCGGAGCCGTTCGGCCCGACGACGGCCACCACCTCGCCGGGCATCAGTCGCAATGACAGGCCGGTGAAGACTGCGGCGCCCCCATAGTCCTTGGCAAGCCCGTTCACCTCGCACACCGGCTGCACGTTCATCCCCCGTTCCCCGATTGCATGATCCCCGCTCTCCACGCCGAGCGCAGTGGCTGGAAGCAGCGGATGGCAGCGCGAGCGAGAGCGAGCGACCACGCCGCTGACCGCCCGCGGCAGGCAGGGAGGGTGCCGGGGTTACTTCGCAACGGCAGTCAGCCTAGACGGGGACGAGCGGTGTGTGGCGTGTGCCGGGAACGGTCACGGTGATCGGCTGGCCTGGCTTGACCTCGCCGCCGCGCTCGACCACGGCCATCACTCCGGCCTTGCGAATGACGTGCGCGGCGGCAGCATCCGGTGACCCGGTCGGAGGGGCCGGCTGGTCGGTTGGCGTGCCGTCGGCGCGCGACAGCACGACCTTGAGCAGGCCCGGGCGGAAGGCATTGATCTGGGCACAGGGATTGCGAAGGCCGGTCACTCGAAGGACCGGACCGCCGAGATCGAGCAGAGCGCCGGTAGACAAGCTGAGCAGGTCAAGGCCGCCGGTGAGGATGTTCTCGCCGAGATCACCCGGTCCCAGCTCATAACCCAACGACAAGGCCTCTTCGAACAACTCGGCGTGGATGAGGTGTACCTGGCGCAGGTTCGGCTGGTTCGGGTCGCGACGCACCCGCGAACGGTGCTGGACCAGGCTCCCGGCGTGCGCATCGCCGAGCACACCGAGTCCAGCCACGAGCGTGATCGAGTCGACCGGCACTTTGCTGAACCGGTGGGTGTCATCACGGCTGACGGCGACGACATGGGCGGTGGGCATGCGGCCATTCTCGCAGCGTCCGCGAACCCCGACGGGGAGACGCGGCAGGCGATCGGGGAGGATCGGCGTACTGATCGCTCTACTCGGCGCCATGGCGTTCCACGAGGAGGACTGCTCCGATGACCAGAATCGACCTCGATCAGCTGGCCGACCAGCTGGAGATCCGCCAGCTCGCGGCCGACTATGCACGGGGGGTCGACGTGCCAGACGGGAAGCGGGTGGCCGACCTGTTCACGACAGACGGGGTCCTGCGCATCTGTCACCGGGGCAAGGCGGAACCCGTCGCCGAGCGTGTGGGGCGGGACGCGATCGCGTCGGCGATGAACGGGCTGACCCGATACGAGAAGACGATGCACGTCGTTGCGAACCAGTACATCGACCTCGCCGGCGACTCGGCTACCGGCGAGACCTACTGCTTGGCCCACCACATCCGAGACGTCGAGGGCAAGGGCGCCATGGACTACGTGATGGCCATCCGCTATCTCGACGAGTACAGCCGGACCGACGAAGGCTGGAAGGTCGCGGTACGGGAGCTGCAGGTCGAGTTCACCGAGGACCGGCCCGTCACCGGGCCCTGACGCCGGGGCCGTTCGGTCGCGGCAGCGGTGCATGGCGGTGAGCAAGTCGGGTCCCCAGCAGAAACACGCCGGCTGCGCCCGCTCCCAGCGCGGCCCCGAGCCCATTGGCGACGACGTCGGCGAAGCAGCCGACGCGGCTGGTCAGCGTGGCCTGGTAGCACTCGATGGCGAAGGACAGCATCGTTGCCGCCAGGGCCGCGGCCAGTGGCCTGCGCAGCAGCAGGGCGAGCGCAAGCCCGAGAGGGACGTAGAGCGCGACGTTCAGCATGCCTTCGGTGGTCTTCGACCAGGCGCTGAAATCGCTGCTCGCCGGCCGGAGGTGCGCCGCGATCGCATGTGCCGGATCAGCGGTGACGGCGAGATTCGACCAGCCCCCGCCCGGCGTCAGGGTCACGGCGCGCACCAACGCGGTCGCGAGTCCCGCGAAGAGAGTTCTTGATCGAGACCGCGGCGAAAGCGCAGCGGCTACCGCTGCCCCTGCGATGGCTATCACCGCCGTCAGGGCAACCGACGAACTGTGCAAGACCGGTTCAACGTACGAGCTGGACATCTACCTCAGGCTGCGCGGAGCCGCCGGTTTTCGCCATCGTCCATTGGGACCGAGGCCGTCCTTCGTTAGGACGAGGCGGGTCTAGCGCGCCGTCAACGCCGCACGTGCCAGGGCTTTCGCCAAGGCGAGGCTTTCTGGTCCGGCGCTTGCGCATGTCAGCCGGATAGCGATCCACCGGGAGTTCGTCGCCGTCTCGAACGTGAGCGTGCCAGGCACCCAGTCGGCCTCGACGCCGATGCCGTCGATCTGGTGGGGCGCGAGCTCGTCGCCGGATCCGGTACTGGCGTTCTGCGCGGTCTCGTCCACCCAACGTTGAAAGTTCTTCAACGCTTGCGGGTTGGTGTTGATCGTCACCGCAGCTGCGCTGCAGATGCGGTCCTTGCTGGGCTGCCTCCGGAGATCACAGGTGGTGAATCCGGCGGTGACGTCGCTCGCAACCGTCGTCGCCGTGCCCGCGGCGCCCTGCGAGAACGCATCGCGAAGGGACGGCGGGCAGCGCAATGTTCGAGGCTGCGCCGGCCGCGATGGGTCCGACGACGTGCCGGAGGACACACAGCCGCTGAGCAGAGTCGTGACCGTCAGGCATGCGATCCACACCAGACGCATGACCTCAGTCTGCTCCAAGGCAACGCCCAGTGGGCCGACGGCGTCACGACCTAACAACGTTATTGCAATAAGACCACGATCTTGCCGTGCACGTGGCGGCTCGCCTGCAGCGCCACCGCTTCGCGAATCTCGCTGACGGGAAACGTTGCGGCAATGGGCACCGTGAGTTCACCGGCAACGATGGCATCGGTGATGCGCACCGGGGCATCTGGAGGGGCCTCGCTTCCGCCGGTCGCCCGTACACCGGCTGGCGGGTTCGGCCCGGCGGCGACGGTGGATATGCGCTCGGCCGGTACGCCGAGCGCAAGTGCGGTCTCCACTGTCTCGATGCCGAACAGGTCGGTCGCTGCGCTAATGCCCCCAGGAGCCACGGCGCGTACGCGATCTGCCAGTCCGGGGCCGTACGCCACGGGCTCGGCGCCCAGCGCCTGCAAGAAGCCGAACGTTGCGTGGGAGGCGGTGCCGATCACCGTCGCGCCGGCGAGCGTGGCGAGCTGCACGGCGAATACGCCGACGCCGCCGGCAGCGCCACCGACCAGCAAGGTGTCGCCGGTCCGCAGCCTGATGGCCTCCAGCGCCGCCACCGCGGTGTTTCCGGCTACCGGCAGCGTGCTTGCGACCTCGTCACTGATGCCGTCCGGAGTGAGCCACAGCCTTCCCAGCTCGGGCTTGACCACCGCGTAGTCGGCGACGGCCGCGCCGAGCGCCCCTCCGAAGACGCGGTCGCCCGGGGAGATGCCCGTGACTCCTTCGCCGACCTCGTCGACGGTGCCGGCCACGTCGTAACCGAAGCCGGATGGCACGGTGATGCCGAAGCGTGCGGCCAAATCGGGCATGAGGGCAATCGCCCAGTCCATCGGGTTCAGGCCGGCGGCGGCCACTCTGATGCGGATCTCGCCGGCGCCCGCGTGTGGCTCGGGAACGTCTCGTAGTTCCAGTACTTCTGGCCCGCCGAAGTTCGCGTAAATGACGGCTCGGCTCATGGTTGGCCTCCAGCGGCCGGTGATGGGACTTGGTCTCATCACCGTAGCGCGGACCGGCGATGAGACCAAGTCCCGTACGCTGCTGACATGGTTCGCTGGGAGCCGAATGCTGCGGAGCGCCTCGCGATGGCAGCGTTGCAGTTGTTCGCCGAACGCGGCTACGACAGCACGACCGTCGCCGAGATCGCCGAGCGTGCTGGGCTCACCAAGAGCACGTTCTTCCGGCACTTCCGCGACAAGCGGGAAGTGCTCTTCGGCGCCGACACGATGTCCACCCTGCTCTCGAGCGCCATCTCCGCAGCACCCGCCACCGCGTCGCCGCTCGAAGTGCTAGCTCAAGCCATTGACGCAGTAGGCGAGACAGCTTTCACTCCTGACTGGCGTCCCGTCAGCGTTCAGCGGCGGGCCGTGATCGCTGCCAACGCAGAGCTGCAGGAGCGCGAGGCCCTCAAGGAGCTTGCGCTGACGGCGGCGATGACCGAGGCGCTCAAGCAGCGCGGCGTATCCGATCTGACATCGCGCGTCGCTGCGCAGCTCGGCGCTCTGGCGATGAAGCTGGCGTATGAGCAGTGGTGCGACCCTGCGAACGCGGAAGATTTCGGTGCGCTTGCCCGCCGGACGCTGACCGAGCTGCAAGCAGCCGGCGCCGAGTGTGCGGCGGGGTGATCACCCACCGCGGCGGTCGACGTGCCCTTGACTATTCAGCAAGTAGCGCTGCGCCGTACCAGGCGGTGCCGGCGGCGGTGAGATGTACGCCCTCGCTGGTGCGAAGCTGCACCTTGCGGGTGCTGAGGAACGCCGGCCCCACCGAGCGGTAGACGTGGTGGGGAGTGAGCCAGTCGTCTGCGCGGGTGTTGACAGCACGATCGTGACCGGCGTGTGTGGCCAGATGTCGCGGAACTGACGCAGTGCCTGCTCGTACACCGCTGTCGCCGCCGCGTCTCCGCCCTCGGCCCAGGCTTTGGCGCACGTTGCGCTGTTACCGACGAAGGCGAGGACGATCCGTTGGGGATGAAGCTTGGCGGCGTCTTTCTTGGCTTGCGTCACCCAGTCGCACAGCGCGGTGCCGTCTTCGGCGCGTCAGATGACGGCTTCTTTCGGATGCATCGCTGTCGCGGCCGTCTCGCTCTGCACGGTGAGGCTGTCGCCGGAGACGATGACGGGTGCCGGTGCGGGCTGCGCCTGGCATCCCGTGATCCCGGCCACGACGAATCCGGGGAAGGCTCAGCTGAGAATGAAGTCATGGCGACGCACGCAGATTTGTCTCGGCGATCCGGCCGTGCGGATGAGTCACTCGTTCGGGGATTCTCGGCCGGTGCCAGCGCCATTAGCGCCGTTTCGCGGCCAACGGGGACTGGTATTGCTACTATAGGTGAACGTTCGTTTGCATCCAACCCGGTTAATGCATTCTCTAAGACGCACCCATTCGGGTGAAAGCAAAAGGAGCGCTTTGTGCGGGAACCAGCCGGGGCGGCTGAATCCCGGTCAGACGCGAGGCAGGGACGCGACGAAAGCTGCGCTGGGCTTGCGGACGTGAACGGTGACACTGGTGCGGTCGACCTCGGCGCACGTTTGGTTCGTCCAGGACGACAGGCAGCCGTAGCCGGCTGAAACGACTGCGGCGACCAGGGCCAACAGCAGCAGCCCGGGGACGTGGGCTGCCACCCCCAGCGCCACCGCCGCAAGAGCCGTCACCAACGCGATCCACATGCCGGTGACGCGACTGCGCCGATTCCTCTCACACTCCGGGCAGAACGGCCAGATGCCCGTGACGGTCTTGCGGATCGCCAGCGCGACGATCAACCCGACCAGCATGCTCAACACAATGATCGGGATCACCCAGAGCGGGGTGCGGGAGTAGATCGTCGTGTTGCTCATCCGGCTGGCGCGCCGTCCGTGCTTGGTGCACACCGGCGGGAGCCCACCCCACTGGACCATTCCGGGGGGCAGCCACACATCAGCGGCCTTGCCCTTGCTCGCTGCGACGCTCGTCGCCGGCGCCGCGGTGAAGGCGGCTACGCTGCCACTCGCGTGCTGCAGATTCGGGTGAACGGGAGCCGACGCATACGGGGTCGCTGCGATTGCCGGGCTCGTATGATGCGTCCACGCTTCGCCGGACCAGTACCGAATCATTTCCGGGGCATAAGGGTCCGGGTACCAGCCGGCGGCAATGCTCACCGTCGAGTCATCGGCCAAAGAAAGGCCCGTCTCAACCCGGATTGGATCTTCCATTCGACGGGCGGCCATCGGGGTCGTTCGGGTAAACGGTCAGCGGCGTGCCACCAGGTTTGCGCGAGGCGTTCACGCTTCGCCTTTGAAGGGGGCTGTGCGGGCACCGGCCGAGCCGGTGAGCACCACAGCATCGTCCTGGTTGACCGTCCGTACGGCGAGCTCGGCGATTCCGTCGACGACCGCGGTGACGGTGAGGGTCGCCGTCAACCGGTCGCCGGGCCACACCTGGCCGACGAGCCGCGCGGAGTAGTGGGTGAGCGTGCCGCGCCCGACCGTCTGCTCCAGGAAACGGCCGGTGAGGCCCATCGTCAGCATCCCGTGAGCGAAGACCGACGGGAATCCGATGGCTTGGGCATAGGTGTCGTCGTGGTGCACCGGGTGGTAGTCGCCTGAGGCTGCCGCGTACTGCACGAGATGGGTGCGATTCAACGACTCGACGACCACCGCTGTGAACGCCGCGCCGGCGATGAGCGGCTCGAGCATGGCGCTCACTCCTCCGGCTTGCGTTCGGTGCCGACGGACACGAACGATGCGCTGACCACCAGCTCGCCGTTCGGGTCGGTGAACTCCGTGACGGTCTCGGTGAACACCAGTCTTCCGCCGCGGCGGCCTTCCTTCTCCCAGCGCCGTCCCGGCCGCACCGTCGCCGTGAGCCGTTCACCGGCCCGCGGGTGGCGGTGATACGTGAAGCTCTGCTCGGCATGGAAACCGGCGCCGCCGCCGGCCGGCTGATTGGCGGCACCCGGCCAGTCGCGTCCAGCCCGCGGGCGGCGCTCGTACTCGGGGTCGAAGACGTCGGCCGCCATCAGAAAAGTCGGCGGCGCGATGCCTTCGCCCTCCAGTGGAGCTTCGAGTTCGCCGACCGCTCGGCGGAACTGCATCACCTGGCCGGCTTCGACGAGCACCTCGTAGCTGCGCATGACGAGACGTTATCGACAGCGTGGGAAGATAACGGGCAGAAGCGACCACCCGGAGGGTTCATGCCGAACGACGACCACCGACCAGCGCCAGCCGACGTGTTCGTCGCGTTCGGAGTGAGCGGCGATCTGGCGCGCAAGATGACGTTCGTGTCGCTGTACCAGCTCGAGCGGCGTGGCCTGCTCACCTGCCCGATCGTCGGTGTGGCTGCGGAGAGCTGGACCGATGACGACCTGCGCCGCCGCGCCTCGGAGTCGGTGACGGCCGCGCTCGGTGACGCCAACCCTGACGACGACGTCCTCAGCCGGCTCTGCGGCCGCATGACCTACGTCGGCGGCGATTTCCGCGATCCCGCGACGTTCACCGCTGTCGCGAAAGCCATCGGCGACGCCAAGACCCCGGTGTTCTACCTGGAGATCCCGCCGGCACTGTTCGGCCCGGTGGTCGAGGGCCTGGCTGCCGCCGAGCTCACCAAGAATGCGCGTGTGGTGGTCGAGAAGCCCTTCGGTCACGACCTGCAGTCAGCCCAGGAGCTCAACGGCCAGCTGCGTTCGATCCTCCGCGAGTCGCAGCTGTACCGGATCGATCATTTCCTCGGCAAGCTCTCAGTACAGGACATCCTGCACCTGCGCTTCGCCAACACGGTGCTGGAGCCGCTCTGGAACCGCAACTACGTGAGCAGCGTCCAGATCACCATGGCCGAGAACTTCGGCGTCGAGGATCGGGGCAGCTTCTACGACCGTGTCGGTTGCCTGCGCGACGTCGTGCAAAACCACCTGATGCAGGTGCTGGCGATGGTCGCCATGGAGCCCCCGGCGCGCGGCGACCTGGATTCCCTGTCCAACCGCAAACGTGATGTGTTCGCCGCGATGCCGGCCGCGCGGCCCGGCCACTACGTGCGCGGCCAGTACGACGGATACCGCCAGATCGCCGGTGTCGCAGCCGACTCGACGACCGAGACGTACGCGGCCATGCGGCTCGAGGTCGACAACTGGCGCTGGGCCGGCGTGCCGTTCTTCCTGCGCGCCGGTAAGTCGCTCCCACTCAGCCAGACCGAAGTGCGCCTGGTCTTCAAAACCCCGCCGTCACTGGGCTTTTCGGCGTCTGACGAGGACGTCGACCCCAATCAGATCGTGCTGCTGATCGACCCGCGGCCCGGCGCGCGCTGGGTGATGCACGCCAAGCGCAGCGACGGTCCCGGCTTGCGCCCGATCGATCTGGATGTCGACTTCGGCAGCGGCGGCGAACGCATCCCCGCCCCCTACGAGGTGCTGCTGCATGCAGCCATGCAAGGCGACCAGAGCGAGTTCACCCGCGAGGACTCGGTCGAGGAGACCTGGAGAGTCCTCGATCCGTTACTCGCTTCTGACACGCAGCCGGAGCCCTACGCGCCCGGCTCCTGGGGTCCGGCGGCCGGCGATCACCTACCGAACGATTTCGGGGGCTGGCATCAGCCCTGGCAGCTCTCCAAGCCGACGAGCTGACATCCAGCCGCTGCCGGTACGACACGTTGTCGTGCCTACCGGGCCGGCAACAGGACACAGTCGTCGCAGACGGCAGTTCTGGTCATGTCGACCCGGTAGATCAGGCAGCAGCTGCGGCGCCGGAAAGCCAATGCGGGGTCGAGGATCTGCCCTGCTGTCCGCGCATCGCTGAGCACGGCGTTCGCCGCGGCATAGGCCGCCTGTGTGAGGTCGGGCCGAGCGTCCGCGATGAGCCGGGCGGCACTGCTTGCCGCCGATGCGACATTGCCCCAGAGCGCCCGCGGGCTCACCCGGTAGGAGCCGGCGACGGCCAGCGTGATGGCTTCTACGGCGGAGTCTTGCAGCGCATGCTCGGCGCCCGACCCGATCTCGACAGAGAGCGGAAAGGGCCCGCCGAGCCTGTCCTGCCACCACACCCGCTCGCCGGCGAGTGAAATGCCCTGTGGTGACAGGGCTTTCGCGGCGATGGCCGGGGCGATGAGCCGTGCTACCAGCCCCTGGTGCATGACCGACGCGGCGACGCGCTGCTCCACTGCTTCCGTGGGTCGCTGTACGCCGTCGGCGAGCGCGACGCGCACCGCCCGTACCCGCCCTTGCAGACGTAGATCCATGTTGCTCAGCCGTTGCCATGGCGGGGGAGGCTGCGAACCCGCTTCATGAAAGTCGACTGCGAAGAACGCGCCCAGCGCGGCGAGCTCGCCGGGCAGGTCCCGGCGAGCCGGCGATGCGGTCAGGGGCGCATGGTGCTGCCGCCGTCGACCGACAGGATCTGGCCGGTGACCCAGGAGCCGTCGTCGGACATCAGGAACGTGACCATGGCAGCGATGTCGTCGGCGGTGCCCATCCGGTTGGAGCGGGCCATGCGCAGTGCCCGCGAGCGGGCCGTGTCATCCATCTCGGCCAGCTTGGCCTGCCCGGGTACCATGCCGGGCGCGACGGCGTTCGCACGGATGCCGTCGCGCCCCCAGCGTGAGGCGATGTGGCGCACGACGGCGGTCATCCCGGTCTTGGCCGCCTGGTAGCCAAGCCTGATCGGCTCCCCGACGTATACCGCTCCGGACACCGTCGCCACGACGGACCCGCCGCCGCGCTCCAGCATGGACGGGATGGAATAGCGCGCGCACAGCATGAAGCCGGTGAGGCCGACGTCGAGGGTGCGTCGCCAGACGTCGAGCGGCAAGGTGAGCAGGTCGTGTTCGCCGTCAACGCCCAGCGTCTGCTGCGACATGTCCATGGCGTTGGCGTGCACACCGTCGATGCCGCCGAATTCGTCGACTGCCCGGCGCATCAAGGCCTGGATGGACGCCTCGTCGCCGGCGTCGAACGGGTGGGCTACAGCCGTGCCGCCGTCCTGCGCGATCCGCTCGACCGTGCGCGTGGCCGCAGCCTCATCGAGGTCACCGACGACGACGTGAGCGCCCTCCTGAGCCAGCCGAACGGCGGTGGCTCCGCCGATGCTCGCCCGGTTGCTCGGACCGTCGTTCGTACCGGTGCCACCTGCACAGACGACGATGACCTTGCCTTCCAGCCCCCTCATGCGCCGACACCAAGCCGGTTGTGCTTCATCGCTTCCGCCGATCGCTCGTCTGCGTTACCGAATGGCCGTCCGGCGGCAGCGCCGGACAGTGGCATCAAAGCACGGCCGTTTCCAGCGGTCGGGCGGGGCCCTGGTGCACTAGCTGCGGGTCTCGGCCGCCGTGTTCGATGTCGGCTGGATCTCGACGGGGATCGCCGTCTGCCGCACCATTCCGGTGAGCGGGTCGATGTCCTCGTCGGCGCTGGTGAGGCCGGAGACGTTCGGCGTCGACCACCCGTGCGGGATCGCCACTGCCCCGCGCGGCAGCCGCTCGTCACCGCGCAGGCTGCCAACCACGACACGGCTTCCTGCCCGGACTTCGACTTTCGTGGCGTCTCCGCCGAGGGCTGCAGCCACTTCCGGATGGACGAGCACTGCCGTCTGCGCCAGGTTGCGCAGCTGCGAATTCATCGTGTGGAGCTGGCGGTGCGCGATGAGGTACAGCTCGCCCGGCGAGGCCGGTCGCGTGTCCGCGAGCTGTGCCACCAACGGTGCGGGCGCCAGCTGCCACGTGCCGCCGGGAAGCATGCGCCGGACCCAGCCGAACACCGCGCCGCTGTGCACGACGCCGCTTCGCGCGGCGAACACCGTCTCGGCGCCGCCGCGGCTGCGTTCAGCGAGCGGCCGTAGCAGTGCCTCATCCGTGGCGGTGTCGGCGGTGAGGCCGCGCCCGAGGACGTCCAGACCGAGGCGTTCGCCCAGCGCGGCGAAGATGCGCCAGACCGGCCAACGCTCCGCAACCGCAGGCACCATCGCCGGGGTGAATTGGGTGGCCACCGCGACCTGATACGCATCGAGCAGCCAGGGTACGTCGGCACGTTCCAGGGAATCGACCGCGGGGAGGACGTGGGTGGCGAGCTCGGTCGTCTCGGTCGGCAGCACATCGATGACGGCGAGGGTGTCGAGTGCCGCGAGGGCGCCCCGGGTGCGGTCGGCGTCCGGGAAGGCCGTCGCGGGGTTGCCGCCGACGACGAAGAGGGTGTGGACGTTGCCTGCTTCGATCTCACTGATCAGCGCGGCGCAGGGCCATTCACCGAATCTGCGGGGCAGCTCCGGGCGGCTCGGCGGGCCGCTGCCCGCGGGCGCGGCGGCTGCGGACATGTCACGGGTGTCGAGCTGCGAGAGATAGCCCGGGTTGAACCACATGCCGCCCGGCTGGTCGTACGAATCCGTCACGACATGCAACGCCCAGAGCAGCCATTCGGCGACGTTCGCCGCTGCACTCATCGAGACGCCGGTGCCGGTGAGCGCGCTGACGCGACCGTGCCGGCGCACCGCGGCCACCAGATCGTCGAGTTGCTCGCCTGCAATGCCCGTCCCGCCAGCCGTCACCGCGGGGGTCAGGGGCTCGAGTGCTGCGCGTAACTCGTCGACTCCGTCGGCGCGCTGCTGCAATGCGCTGTCCGCCGGCGTGCCCGGGTCGGGTAGTAACGCCCGCACCAGGTGGGCGAGCACCAGCCAGTCACTTCCCGGACGAGGGGTGAGGTGCCGGTCGGCGGCGCGGGCCGTCTCCGTCCGGCGCGGATCCACCACCCATACCTCTCCGCCGCGCGCCCGATGCTCGCGAAGACGAACCAGCGGCGCGGAGATCGCGTTCGAATGACCGTGCGATACCACCGGATTGCTGCCGAGGAGCACGAGCAGGGTCGAACGCTCGTGGTCCCAGATCGGAGTGAGGCCTGACCATCCGCCGACGAGCTCCGCGACGAGCGGCTTCGACGGGGTGTCGATCGTCGTGGCGGTGTACTTCTGGGGCGACCCGAGTACGCGCAGGAACCGTTCGGCGGCTCGGCGGCCCGCGCTGTCGAAGGCGGAGCCGCTGGCGAGGTACATCGCCACCCCGTCAGGACCTGCCGTTTCGAGGGTGCGGCGGACGCGCTCTCCCAGATCGTCGAGCAGCACGCCCCAGGGCACGCGCCGGGGCCCGAGCAGTGGGTGGTCCAGTCGCTGCGGGTCATGGTGAAAGCCCGGGAGGGCGCGGCCCTTCGGGCAGGTGTAGCCCATGGACAGCGGATGATCTGCGTCTCCGCGCACGCGGAGAACGCGCTCGCCGTCGACCGTCACGAGGATCCCGCACATCGCGTTGCAGATCCGGCAGAAGCTGCGGTGCTCAGCCGGCTGACCCGGTCCCTGCGTCGGCACCGGCCCATCCTTGCACCGGCTAGGAGACGGCTTTCACGCCTGCTGCCCGTTTGCGGGGTGGCAGCTGCTCGTCCCGAAGCCGGGGGAGGGGGCCGGCCGGTGTCGACGCGGACGGCTGAACCATCCGCTCCGAATGCGCTTCGCGGCAGAGCCGTGTCAGCCGGAAAACGCAATCGCAGGATGTAGCGACTGGCTGAATGCTTGGTCGGCTTGCGTCGCAGACAGCACCCGAGTCGCCACCAGACGGTCGAGTACGTGTCGCTGGCGCTCGCGAGCCAGGTGCAAGTGGGTGACCGGGTCATACGCACTGGGGGCATTGACGAGCCCTGCCAGGAGAGCGGCCTGCCCCCAGGACAACTGGTTGGGATCGACGCCGAAGAAGGTACGTGAGGCATCGACGACACCGAAAGCGCCGTGCCCGAAGTAGACGGCGTCCAGGTACATGGCGAGGATCTCGTGCTTCGAGTAGTGGGCATCCAGCTTGACCGCTAACACCGCTTCGTCGGGGATCGTGAGCCAGCCGGCGTTGCGCAGATAGAGCACCTTGGCGAGCTGCGCATCAAGGGTGGCGCCGCCGAGTCCATGTCCTCGTACGAAGCTGATGGCGCCGCGCAACGCTCCTTTGGGATCGAGCCCGTGGTGGCTGTAGAAGCGGCTGTCCTCCGTGGCGACAAGTGCCGCGGCGACACGTGCGGGGACGTTGCCGTTGTCGCTCGGGTCGCCGTGCGCGGCGAGGATCGCAGCTGCCCGCCGGCGGGCGTCGCCGACCCCTGGCGTGGTCACCCACAAGGCGCCGGCGGCAAGGATGAAGGCGATGGCGAGCAGGGCCATCGCGACAAGCGCCCGGCGGAGGCGGCGGCGACGTCGTGACGGGCGAGGGGCGCGCGAAACGGGAGTGCCGGAAGGCGCCTCGGCTCGGGTCAGCTCTTGGACGGTGAGATCCAAAGCCATCCTGCCGCGATGAATGCCGCCAGTGAGGCGAGGTCGGCGACGGTGAGCCCGTGCGACCGGTCAACTGTCAGCAGGACAGGGCCTTCGTAGCGGCCGTTGAACAGCAGCCAGAGCAGCCCTGCGACAGCGAGCAAGACTGCCGCCCATCGGCGCGTCAGCCTCGAGTGCCCCATGGCTGACAGTTTCGCGCACCGACATGAGTGAGTTGTTGGTGCTGGCTGATGGAAAGCTGGTAGTCGTCAAGCTACTGTTTCCTCGCAGTGGCCAGCTGTGGGAGAGGACGGTATGTCGCGACGACCTTCCGGCGCACTCGAGCAAGAGGTCCTTGCCACCCTGGCCGCATCGGCGACGGCGATGAGCCCGGCGGATGTGCAGGCGGCGCTCGGGGGAGAGCTGGCCTACACCACGGTGATGACCGCGCTGTCGCGGCTGTTCGCCAAGGGTGTGGTCACGCGCGAACGCGAAGGCCGCGCTTTCGTGTACCGCTGGGCGGCGGATCGTCCGGTGGTCACCGCACGTCAGATGCGCCGGCTGCTGGACCGCGACGCCGACCGCGAAGCGGTGCTGGCCCAGTTCGTGGCCGAGCTCGGCCCTGAGGACGGTCGGCTGATCGCGGATCTGCTCGGCGGTCCGAAGCCGCGGAAGGACCGATGACCGTCGCGCTGGCGCTGGCGCTACCGCTCGCGCTGATCCTGCTGCTGCGGCTGACAGCCGGTCGCCTGGTCGCCGCGATCCGCCCGCAGACGGCCGTCCGGCTTCTGGTGTTCAGTTCGCTCGTCGCCGCGGGAGCGATGGGTTTCGTTCTGGCCGTGCTCGCTTTCGACGTCGTCGCTCTCAACACGCGCGTCGCCGCGCTGGGACATTGGTCGGTGCCGCTGCTGCAGAAGTCCACCCCCGTGCCCGGATGGGTCGGCCTGGTCAGCGGCATCATCGTGGTGCCGCTGCTCGCGACCGCGATCGCGCGAGCGTTGACATTCCTTCGGCAGATCTGGACGGCCGACGTGGTCTGCCGGCAGATCGGTCGCGGCGTGGATGGGCTCGTCATCGTCGACGACGATGAGCCGGACGCGTTCGCCGTGCAGGGGCTACGCGGACGCACCGTGGTGTCCACCGGCATGCTTGCGGCGCTGGACGCGCAGGAGCGCCGCGTGCTACTCGCTCACGAGCATTCGCACCTGCGCAATCGCCACGCGTTGCACGTCCTGCTGGCCGAGCTCAGCGCCGCGGGCAACCCGCTGCTGCGCCCTGTTGCGGAGGCCGTTCGGCTCGGGGTCGAGCGGTGGGCCGACGAAGATGCGGCGCAGGCCATCGGATGCCGCCGCACCGCTGCGCGCGCCGTGGCGCGGGCGAGCCTCGCTGCGCGCGAGCGAACGGGCCGGTGCCGGCCGGAAACGGTGCTGGCCATGGCGCAGAGCGCCATGGCCGCGCGCGCCGCAGCGTTGCTTGCGCCGAGCCCCCGCAAGCGACACGGACTGGCCGCGGTGCTGCTCGCCATCGCCCTGGTGTGCTTGTCGACGACGTTGACGCTCGCCGCCGTCACGAACAACCAGTTCGAACGCGCGCGGCTGCCGGTCGCATCCCTGAGCCGCTGAGCGGCCCCCAGTAGCGCACCGCCGATGGCTAGGCCATCCGGTGGACTCGCGCGGCCTGCTGAGTGCATTCGGCAGGAACATCTACTATGTTGCGAGTAGTAGTTGGGATGTGCAGGGTGATTGGCGAGGACATCGCCTTGGGGGAGGGTCGCTGGCGTGCAGCAGCATTTGAGCTGGTTGGAATCGGGGGTTATCGGAGGTCTGCAAGGCGTCACCGAGCTCTTCCCGGTCTCGAGCCTGGGACACAGCGTGCTGATACCAGCGGTTGTAGGCGGGCAATGGTCGCGCGACCTGAACGTCAGCGCACACGAATCCCCCTACCTGGCATTCATCGTCGGACTGCACGTCGCCACCGCGATCGCACTGATCATCTACTTCTGGCGGGACTGGGTGCGCATCATCAGCGGCCTGGTGACCAGCATCGTGCGCCGTGAAATTCGTACCGCTGACCAGCGGCTGGCTTGGCTCCTCGTCATTGCCACCATTCCGGTCGGCCTCGTGGGGCTGATCGGCGAGCACTGGTTTCGCACCACGCTCGCCAAGCCCAATCCGACCGCCGTCTTCCTGATCATCAACGGTCTGGTGCTGCTCGGGATCGAATACGTGCGCAGGCGCGATCCGGTGGTCAATACCGAGTACGTCGATGAACGCATCTCGGGTCCGCAGTCCGACCGCCACCTGGCGGGCTTGCCGGTCTTGCAGGCAACGGCCGTCGGCGCCGCGCAGATCTTCGCGCTGGCTCCTGGTATCTCGCGTTCGGGAATCACCACGGCGGCCGGGATGCTGCGCGGCTTGTCCCGAGAAGATGCCGCGCGCTTCTCGTTCCTGCTCGCCACACCGGTCATCTTGGCGGCCGGCGCGCTCAAACTCGGGGATCTGACCGGCCCGCTGGGCGACGGGATCCGGCCACAAGTCGTCTTCGGATCGATCCTGTCCGGCGTCGGTGCTTACCTTTCGGTTCGTTTCCTCACGCGCTACTTCGCCAACCGGTCGCTTCGGCCTTTCGGGGCATACTGCATCGCGGCGGGCGTGGCCAGTCTGGTGTGGCTCGCCGTCCGGTGAGCACAGTGGGTCAACGCGCCGCCGGCGCTGTGGCTACCGCCGAACGATCAGGCGCCGCCCGGCGCGAGGCAGCAGCGACAAGGCAATAGCGCCGCCGGCGGCGCTGAACAACGAAGCCGCGGCAGCACTCGTCGGATTCCAGCCGGCCTGCGCATCCTCGGCTTGCTCTGCCGTTGCCGTTGCCGTTGCCGTTGCCGTTGCCGTTGCCGCGGCCTGGGTGTCGTGGGCGGCGTGCCCGCCTCGCTCAGAGCTCTCCGCAAGAGCGATTCCCGCGGCGGCGACGAGAGCTGCTGCCGCCAGCAGAATCGTCGCGCCCAGCCGCAGATCCTCTCGCTGGGTGACGATGGCTCGCTGCCAAAGCCACCGGCCATCGCTGGAGCGGTGTCGCAGCGCGGGATTGACAGCGACGACGACAACGGCGCCGACGAGACAGGCGCCTGCGAGCCACTGTGTCATCGCACTCCTCCCATCTGCCTGACTATCAGCATCACGACGGGTTCCCTGCGAGGCTACGACCTCTTCCGGCGGCGTTGCTAGTGACCATGGTCCGCAAGGGCCCAGCGCGGCGTACCGTGGGCACAATAACTACCGCCCAAGTAGTAGTTTGCCGGTAGCGATCGACGGGTTGTGAGGCGCCGATGACTCACCTTCTTGACCTGCTGCTGGGTTTTCCGCCGTGGCTTGTCCTGCTCGCTGCGTTCCTGCTGCCTGCGGCCGAAGCATCCATGTTCGTCGGGCTGTTTTTTCCTGGCGAGCTCGCCATCATCCTCGGCGGCGTTCTCGCCAATCAGCACAAGCTTTCCCTATGGATGGTGGTGCTCGTCGGATCCGCCGGAGCGATAGCCGGGGACAGCATCGGCTATGAGGTCGGTCGGCGCTTCGGCGACCGGATCGCCGCGAAGCTGCCGCCGCGGCTGGTACGCCCGAGTCATATCGAACGCGGCAAAGAACTGCTTCGGATGAAGGGCGGACGAGCCATCTTCATCGGGAGGTTCACGGCTGCGCTGCGTGCCCTGCTTCCGGGCCTTGCTGGAACCAGCCGTGTGCCTTATCGGGTTTTTGCCTTCTACAACGTTCTCGGCGGTGTCTCGTGGGTGACGGTGACTGCCTTGACCGGATACGTCGTCGGCAGTAGCTATCACACCGCGAGCGGTCGGCTCAGCCTGATCTCCTATGGCATTCTCGGCGCGGTCCTCCTCACGCTCACCTACAGCGCCGTGCGGCGCTCGCGCCGTGCGCAGGAGTGGAAGCGTCGCCATCTCGGGCGGCTGCGTCCGTCGCAGCGAAGGTTGCTCGTCGCAGCGGTAGCTCTCGTTGCCGCTGGGTGGTGGTTCATAGGTGTCACGCAGGACGTCCTCGAACGCGATGGCCTCGCGCTCGCCGACGTGCGCCTGCAAACCGACGTCTTCCGGCTTCGAGACGGTGGACTGACGGTCGCCGCGAAGATCGCAACGCTTCTTGGCACCAGTCTCGGCTATGCGTTCATCGTTGCCGCGGGAGTATTGGTCTGGCGCAGGCGGGGTCGCTGGCAGCCACTCGTCGCCGCCTGTGCATGGCTCGCGCTGGGCCAGGCGGTGCGGCTGCTCATCAGTCGTGCCATCGCGCGCCCTCGACCTCCGACCGCGGTGCACCTGGTGCACGCCAGCGGCTACGCCTTTCCGTCCGGGCATACGGCAACCGCCACCATGAGCTATGCCCTGCTGGCGACGTTGCTGGCGCTAGCGTTTCCCCGCATCCGGCGTTGGATTCTCGTGAGTGCCGCCGCGGTGATCGCATTGGCGGTCGGTTTGTCCCGCGTGTATCTCGGGGTGCATTGGCCGAGCGACGTGATCGGCGGGTGGGCGTTCGGCCTGGCCTGGCTGACCGCCGGCTGGGTCATCGCGCTTTGGCTGGCTGGACGCTTCCCGAATAACAACGTTGTCCGGGAGGCCGGCACTGTGGCCGATGCCCAAGACTCGCTCTCACGGCTGTCCCGCGACGCAGAATCTGTGGCAGCAATCGCGTATCACCGTCGTCGTCACGGCAAGCCTGCTCGGTCGAACTCCTGCTGAAGCCGCGGCCGCCGGCGGTGGGATTCGCGCAACTCGGCGATGAGGCCATCGACCTCAGCCGCGTGTTCAGACCCGGCGGCGAGCTTGCGCATCTTTGCAAGCCGACGGGCGGCGACCCGGTAGTGCTGGGCTCCGGTTTCGGCCAGCTCCTTCACGGCAAGGCGCTGCAGCACGGGCAGGACTGCCAGCGGCTCGACCTTCTCGTACTTCTTGACCAGCTCGTTCCACGTGCCGTCGTCTTCCAATCCCAGGGAGTGCGCGAGCTGCCAGGCGTACTGAACGTCGTTGAGTGACAGCAATGCGAAAAGGACTGCCTCTCGGGGGCTCGTCGCGAGTCGTTGCAGTACCTCGTCCCGGTAGTCCGGCCACCTCTCGCCGGCGTCGCGATACAGGTGAGCAGCGCTGCTCGAGGAGGGCCAGCGTCGAAACACTTCCAGCCGGGCAGCGCGGAGCTCGTCCGGCCGGTGCGCGGCGAGCAGCGTGCACCAGTACTCACCGGCATTCAGGGACTGATGCCACGGACCGACGTCGAGCGCCTGCCGCGCCCAGTCGATGGCGAGGTCGAACTCGCCGATCTCTGCCAATGCCTCTGCGGTGTCTTGCAGCCATGCCGCCACCTTCCGGTCACGGGCGTGCGTGCGGATGATCGCCTCGACGTCACGATCGAATACGGCGAGCCGCTTGGCGTTCCACTCGAGCGCGAACCACTCGTGACTGTGCGAAGGAGCCCAGCGCGTGCCATCTGCCGGGCGCGGGCCGAGCCGGGCCTGAACCTCCGCGAGCCGGCGGCGGTACGCGGCCATCCCGTTCTCGCCGAGTGCAGGCGCGTAGGCGACCGGGTCGATGGTGAAGAAGTCGCAGTCGCTGGCGAACTGGAACTTGATCATCCAGTCGACCAGCTTGGCGGCCGGGGGCTTCGCCTCCGCGACGAGCTTTGAGTGCAGGTCGAGCAGCTGTCGGCACGCATCGCCGATGATGCCACTGGAGTCATCGGCACGCATGATCACCTTGAGTGCGGAGGCAATCGCCTTCTGCGTCACCGCGAAGACTTCCGCCGGATCGTGCGTCTCGGCCGCTGCCCGAAGCCGGTCCACCGCTTCGTGCATCTGCCGGCCGTGCTCGTTGGCGGCTCGCCACCGCCACAAGTCAGCACGGGAGCGCACCAGCGGCAGGACCTCGTCGGCGAGTTCACTCACATCAGCCAGGCTCGCATGCGGGCTGAGTGCTGGGTGCAGGGGCTTCATGCGGAGTAGGTCACACTCGTTGACAACCAATCGCCGCGACGGGGTGTCGACCAGCCTGAGGTCCGGGCCGGCGTGCTGCGCGTCCTCTCGACGCTGCCGAGGATCCCGGTGACGTTCACCGGCAGCTCTGGCGACGCATCGCCCGCCGTGACGATCACCTATCAGGTTCGGCGGGTGTCGCTCTCAGCTCTGACTGAGCGTGTCCCTATTCGGGACACACCGGCTTCCCTTGACCACTGTGTGGTGTTTGGTTGCCGTCCGGCTTGCGCCGGTTCCGATCCATAGCCCCGGTGGTTCTGGTGGTGCAGGGTTGTTGACCGTCGTTCCTGATGCCGATGGTTGGGCGGCCTGACGTCGTTCGTGTTGCCGACGTTTTGGTGATCTTCGTTGTGTTCGGGTCGGTCGTTCGTCGGCGCCGTCAGGTTGCCGAGGACGTGAACAATCGCGCCGACGACGAACGATGACGGCCCTCCCGCCTGAGTGTCGTGGTGGACCGCAGCGGGAGGGCCGTGCTGATGCACGGAGGCACCGTTGGTGACGGTGGAGGCTGACCCGGTTTTGGTCGAGACGAGGTTGGCCGGCGGCCAGCTGGCGTGTCCGACGGCGGAGTGCGGTGAGGCGTTGCGGCCGTGGGGATGGGCCCGACAGGGCGCGGTGCATGGCATTGCCGGGATGCTGCGGCCGCGCAGGGCTCGCTGCGGGTCGTGCCTGGTGACGCATGTGCTGCTGCCGGTGACGGTGTTGTTGCGGCGGGCGTATGCCGCCGACGTGGCGACGGCTAAGCGGTCGGACAGCTGCCTATCCCGCCATCTCGGACCTTTCCCATACCGAGGACACTCCGGTCAGCCGAAGCGGGGCCGGACGGTCGATAGGGTCGTGGGCGTGTCAGCGCCGCTGTCCGATCGGTGGAAGCGTCTGCGTTTGACGGTGGACTACCGCGCCCCGACGCCAGTTTGGGTGGACGACGGCCAAGCCAACGTCGGGGACCTGACGCCGCTGCACCTCCCGCCAACCCTGGCAACGGCACTCATCGCATGGGCGCAACAGTTCGAAAGACACTTCGCCCTTGATCGCTGGCCGCACTGGGACAGCAAAGCGGCTGAGCGATGGCACGTCGCTGAAGGCCACCGGCTGTTCGACGAGCTCGTCCGGGTGCTGCCAGACACGCGGATCACCCTCGACATCTGGGCGGTGGACACCGACTCCGCAGAGCAAGAGAACTCCGGCGTCCAGCCGCCATCGGCCGGGATATGGGTGCACGAACCGGATGTGCCCGAGCGGTAGGCCGACCGATCGCCCAGTCAGCCGAGCGTCTGGGGCTGAGGAGCCGACGGCATTCAGCCGGCCCGTGGCCGGCGCCGCCACGGCGGTGAGGGGCTGAAGAGGGCATCCAGCAATGCAGCCAGGCAGGCCACCTGCAGCCAGCCGGTGGCCGAGGCGACGGTGTTCTCGAACGAGCGGGCCAAGCGGCGATGGCGCAGCAGCCGGCCGTGCGCGACCTCCACCCGCCAAGCCAGCGGCAGCGGCGCGAACGTGCCCCGCTTCTGTTCATGTCCGACCCGGCGGACCTTGAGCCGATGCTGGCGGCCGAGCTTGCCGGCCGCGCGCGCGGTGACGCCCCGGTCAACCAGGACCAGCTCCAACCGCTGGTGTTGCCGCTGACCGGCGAGGTCGGCGAGCAGTGCAGCGGTGCTTTTGTTCTCGTGCGTCGACGCCGGCAGCACGCGTGCCGCCAGCGGCAACCCGGTCACGTCCACCGCGATCGCCCGTTTCGCGCCCTTCGTCGCACCGTACGGACCGCCCCGGTCGTGAAAGCTGCGGCCACCGGCGGACGCGCCACGGGCGAGGTGAGTGTCGACGACCACCATCGACGGGGTCGGCTCGGCCCGTTTCGCCACCCGCCGCACCCTGCGATGCAACTCCGCCAGCAGCCGTGCCCACGTGCCGTTACGCGACCAACGCCGAAACTGCGACCACACCCGCGTCCACGGACCGAACTCGACCGGCAGACACCGCCACTGACAGCCCGTGTACGACACATACAGAATGCCGTCCACCACCCGGCGCACATCCGGACCGAACCGGCGGCCCCGCTTGTTCGCCGAACACAGCAACGGTTCGAGCACAACCCACTGCTCGTCCGTCAAATCCGTCGGATACCCGCTTCTTCATCGGCACACCGAACACGCCGACTGAAGCCGAATAGGGACACACTCGGTGAGATGACGTCGGGCAGGGCCGGGCCCGGCGTTCGGGGCAACGATGTTCAGGGTCGGTCACCTCGGACCATCCGCGCGAGCGTCTCGACGAATCGCTCGCGGTCCACGCCGATCGGTGCACCGAAGAAGTGCTCGGCGAGATGATGGCCGACGAGCGCGAGCATCGCGACCGCGGCCACGGCGTCGGCGTCTGCCTGCGCGATCTCCCCCCGCTCCATCTGCTCGGCGAGGAGCGCGCTCTCGGCCCGTGCTCCGTCCTCGGCCAAGACGCGCTGCACCGGCTCGAGCAGATCCGGCCGCTTTCGTCGTTCGCGGGCGGCGATCTCGATCAGCGGTTGCAGGCGGGCGAGCTCGTCGAGGGTCCTGCGGTAGGCGGTGTCGAGCCGCTCGGGCGCACCGATGCGCGTTTCGCGGATGGCGGCGGCCCGGGCGACCTCGCGATCGATGACGGCGACGAGCACCGCTTCCTTGTTCTCGAAGTGGCGGTAGAAGCTGCCGCTACCGGGCGATAGGCCCGCAGCTTCCTCGATCTCGACGACGGTCGTGGCATCGACGCCCTGGCGAGCGAACAGCTCCAGTGAACGGTCCAGGATGCGTTCACGCGTCTCGCTCGCCACCAGCGCAAGATAGCTCTTGCGTAACGTAAGAGCCCTCTTGCATAGTTTCGGACATGCCATCCAGTTCGACGGTCACGTCCGTTCTTGGCTTCGCTCGCCCCGACCGCGTGAGCCGGGATCATGAGCGACCCGTCGTTCGCCGGTCGGCCACCATCGAGCCCGCGCCGCTCGACAGCACCACCCTCGATATGCGCGAGTGCGAGCTTCGTGACCTCGCCGTTCCCGAGGTCCACGAGCCGAGCTTCGAGGAGGCGGGCTTCTCCGTTGCCGAGCTGCCCGACCGGCGCGGGTTGCACGACACCCTGCGGGCTGTGCTTCGCGATCAGCGGCTGAGCCCACCCAACGAGGCAGCCATCCGGCGCTCGCTCGGCCGAGCGCGGCTGCGACTGCGGGACGGCACTCAGCTGCTGATCCTGCACGTCGCCGCCGAGGGAGTGCTGTTTCGCAGTGAGGGGCCGGCCGGTGTCGACGTGCACGGAAGTACCGACGGCGAGATTCGCCACGGCGGCGCGGTCAACGTCCATGCCGACCAGGACGTTCTCGGCACGCCGCTTCGCCAGTTGATGCGGGGTCACGCGCCGAGGATCCTCCGCCACGATGCGCCGGACAGCTCCAACCATCGGTCGCCGCTGATGCTGGTGAACCTCTGGCTCCCGCTCCGGCAGGTGACTCGGCCGCTCACGCTCATGCACAGCGCTTCGCTCGATCGGCAAAGCGACCAGTGCCGATACCGGCTGCCGACCGGAGGCATCCTGAATCGCTCCGCCGAGAGGGCTGTCAACGACATCTGGGCGTTCCTCCACGACGAGGACCAAGAGTGGTACTTCCATTCCGAGCTCACTCTCGGCCAGGCCTACGTGTTCGACACGCTCAGCACGGCCCACGGCAGCTGCGTCCTGCCCGGTGAAGCGGTCGCGGCCGATCGCTACCGGCGGCTCGCCGCCGCCGAGATAGCCATCGGCGCCTGGGACCCCGAAGCGCTGAGAGCTGCGGTCGCAGGTCGCAGTGCGGGCGATGTCTCCACGGCCTCGTTGCAGCGGGCTATCGCGACGATGGACGCGCTCCTCGACGAAGTCGCCTCGCAGGCCGAGCACCTCACCACCGGCGATGCACACGACTGGCGCCGCCGCTCCGAAAAGGCCCGGGCAGCGGTCGTGCGCAGCTCGATCGAGCTCCGAGCCCTCGCCATCCGCCTCCCGGCCCGGACCTGAAATCAATCGTCGATCAGCGCCGCTTCCCGCGTAGTAATGCGAGATCTTGCAGCGTCCACGGCAAGGCGACGTGTTGGGAGTCACCATGACCACAGACAGCGCAGCTAGATCGTTTCCGGCCGGCCAGCAGACGAGGCGCTATCAACGACTGCGCGTCCTCAACATCGCGGCATGCGTGTTCCTGGCCGCAGAAGCGGCCTACATGCTGGCCGCGAGCAACAGCCTGGCACTGCCGGTCACCGCCTCGTTCCTTCGTGACGATCCGGTGCGCGTCACGGGCCCTACAGCGCCTGATTCCGTTTTCTCGCTGGGCATCGGACCGGCGGTCGCGGTGTTCCTCTTTCTCGCGGCGCTCGATCATGCGCTGTGCGCGGCGCCGAGGGTGCACAAGTGGTACGAGCGCTGCTTGGAACACCGCGCGAACTACGCGCGCTGGATCGAGTACTCGGTCAGTGCGTCGATCATGATCGTGCTCATCGGGCTGTTCGTCGGCATCCGTGACCTGGCGGCGCTCATCGCGATGTTCGCGGCCAACACCGCGATGATCTTGTTCGGGCTGCTGATGGAGCGCCAGCAACGCCCCGGCGGCGGCGACTGGAGCGCATTCTGGTTCGGCTCGCTGATCGGCGTGGTCCCCTGGGCGCTCATCGCCGTCTACCTCGTCCAACCGCCGACCGTGCCCGGCTTCGTTTACGCCATCACGATCCTGCAATTCGTGCTGTTCTTCAGCTTCGCCGCGAACATGGCGCTGCAGTACCTGCAGGTCGGCTGGTGGCGCGACTACCTGCACGGGGAGATCGGCTATATCGCCCTCAGCCTGACCGCCAAGTCACTGCTGGCGTGGCTCATCTTCGCCAACGTCCTGCGCACCTGACATGGCCCGACCGGAGCTGTGGCTCGCGAGAAGCGAGAATCCGCCGCGCTGAGGCCGCGGGAGCCGAGCGCTTCGCGATGATCAGCAGCGGTACGCCGGTGAGTACAGCTCCGGCGATCACATCCACCACGTAGTGGTTGGCGGTGGAGATGACGATGAACGTCGTCCACAGCGGATACAGCCACGCCAGGTGACGCCACCGTGAACGCACGGAGAAGACGACGGCTCCAGCGCACCAGAGCGCCCAGGCGACGTGCAGGCTGGGCATCGCGGCGTACAGGTTCACCAACCCCTGGTGAACGTGACGGGCGCCGAGCACGTTGTGCGTGACCAGGGTGTCGGTCAGACCCGGGACGGTGAGGCGCGGCGGCGCGAGCGGAAACCACCAATACACCAGCAAGGCGATGAGGCTGAGCGCGACCAGCGCGTTGCGCAACCGCACCTCGATGTCCGGCCTTCGCCACCACACGAAGGCGAGGACGGCCGCCGTGACGAGCGCGTGCGCGAGGCCGTACTCGTATCCCGCGATGAGTGACAGGGTGTGGTGCCCGCTCAGAAAGTGGTTGAAGTGCGGCTCGATCCAGAGGTGCACATCCTTTTCGAGCCGGACGACCGAACGGCCGTTGTACAGCGCCGTGTCACGGTCGCTGCCCGCCAGCGCCTGGACGGCGTCGTACAGCCAGTAGAAGGCGACCGCGACCAGGATCTCGGCCCACCACGGAAGCCGGCGCAGCAGCAGCGGGGGCCGGCGCTTCACCTGCAGCGGTGCCAGCGGTGCCAGCGGTGCCGATCCGGGCGACTCCCGGGTGCCCGTCGCCTTCGGGCTCGGCAACGATTCTGCGGTCGTCATGCGGCCGTCACGTGGTCGTTGTCATGCGGACCGCAGGACACGCGGAGCATCGAGCCGCGCTCCGGCGGCGGCGTAAAGGTCGCGGTGCCGCTGCAGGATGGCCGACCACCGGAAGCTCTCGAGCGCGGCTGACGTGGAAAGGGTCTTGTGCTCGTCGGAAATGGCCATGCCGGCGAGCACGTCCGTCATCTGCCGATCGGTATCGACGAGTGCGCCGCTGATGCCATCGGTGATGAAGTCGGACAGTCCTGATCCCGTCCGTCCGACGACCGGCAGTCCCGCCGCATGTGCCTCCAGCGCGGCGATACCGAAGGATTCGAGCTTGGCGGGTGCGACGAAGACGTCCGACCTCGCCATCATCTCCTTCACATCTGCGCGGGCTACGTGGCCCGGCAGTGACACCCACGAGGTCATGTCGTGACGCGCCAGGTAGCGCAGCATGGCCGGCCGGGACGGGCCGTCGCCCAGGATGACAGCGCTGATCGTCACCCGCCCGGGCACCGCGGCCCGCAAGGAACGCAGGATCCGCAGCAGCGCGATGGGGCGCTTGCGGGTAGCGAGCCGCATGACGGCCAGCACCCGGAAGTGATGCGGCTGCCCGACCCGCGGATCGGCGCTCCACGCGTCGAGGTCGATGCCGTTGGGCAGGACGGCGACGTCGATCTCGCGGCGCGCCGCTCGCCGCACGTCGTCGGCAGCGGCCCGGCTGACCGCCGACCAGCCCACCGGCCACTCACTCCATCGCAGGAGGCGATCGAAACCGCGGTAGAGCGGGGTGTAGCGCCGCCAGAGCGAATGCACGGTCATCAGCCGGGCGACCCCCGGAGTGCCGAATGCCAGGAAAGAAAGCGGCGAGATCGTCGAGCAGTGCGCGTGCACGACGTCGTAACCCTCGCGGGCACCGTGCGCGCGGTGAGCGAACATGAACTGGGCCTTCGCCGCGACGCTCGCCCGGGCGCCCGGCCGGAGCACCTCGACGAAACCTGGCATGTCCGGGGTGAGCAACCGCGGCGGGCCCGGAGGCGTCTCGCCGCGGGTCATCGTCAAGATGTCGACCTCGTCGCCGGCCGCCGTCTGCGCCCGGGCAAGATCGCGCACGTGCATCTCGATGCCACCCAATCTGGGAAGGTAGGCATCGGTGACGTGGAGAATCCGCATGTCACCACCCGAGTCAGTCAGTGGAAGCGAGCCACATGCGTCAGCTGCGCGTTACTGACTGCTCTGTCGCTGGTTACACCTTAGTTGCCTTTCACGCCCATCCGGACGACGAAACACTCTTTACCGGGGGAACGCTGGCCCGCGCCGCCGCCCAGGGGCATCGAACCGTCCTGGTCACGGCCACGCTGGGGGAGCGCGGGCTGGCGGCCGACGCTCGCGCGCCGCTGGGCGTCGTACGAGGCGGGGAGTTGCGCGCGGCCTGCGCGGCGCTCGGCGTCGCGAGGCTGGTGACCCTGGAATATGGCGACAGCGGCATGAACTCGGCGAAGCCCGCACCCGAGGGGTCGCTCTGCGCGGCCCCGCTCGCCGAGATCGCGGCCAGGCTCGAAGCCGTCTTGCGCGAGGAGCAGGCGGACGTGCTGACGATCTACGACGCGCACGGGGGATACGGCCACCGCGATCACGTTCGCGTTCACGATGCCGGGCTGCTCGCGGCCCGGTCCGTACCGGGGCTGCAGACCTTCGAGGCGACGGTGCCGCGCGAGCCGCTCGTTCGAGCTCTTCGCCTGCTCAACGCCGGCGGGCTGCGACCCGGAGGAATGACCGCGACGGACCTCGCCCGGGCGTACCGCTCGAGCCAGGAGATCACGCATGAGCTCAACGTCCGTCCGTGGCTTCCGCAGAAGATCGCCGCGCTGCGCGCTCACTCCTCGCAAGCCAGCGGGGGCGCCGATCTGCGGACGGTCCGCCTCCTTTCGCGGCCGCTCATCGCGAGGGCCGTGCTCGGCCGGGAATGGTTCGTGGAAGTGAGCGCCACAGGCGTCCCGAAGGCGCGACACGGCCGTTTGCATGACCTCTTCATGTCGGCGGGTTAAGTTTGCCTGATGCGCCGCGCGGTCAAAGTCACGTGCGGCGGGCTGTCCGTGGCGCTCGCGATCTGCCTCCTGGTCTTCCTCCTGCCGCATGCCCTCGGGGTCGATTGGGCGAGCACCGCCCGGCAGATGGCGTCCGTACCGGCAGCCGACGTGGCCTGCCTGGCGCTGCTCTGGGGTGCAGGTCTCGGCGTGCATTCGATCACGCTGCGCCGCTCGCTGCCCGGCCTCTCGGTCCGCCGCGCCCTGGCGCTGAACCTCGGTGGGAGCAGCGTGTCCAACCTGCTTCCGCTGGGTGGTGCGGCCGGCATCGGGCTGAACTACGCGATGCTGCGCAGCTGGGGATACGACAGGGTGCAGATCACCGCGTTCGCTGCCGTCAGCAATCTCGTTGTCGCGATGGTCAAGGTGCTCATCGCCGCTGGTGGCATCGTGGCCCTGATCTTCATGCCGCGGTTCGTGGTTGACCTGTCAGGGGTCAAGTCGGCGGGGGCGATCGCGCTCTACGTCGGCATCGCCGCGGCGGCGGTGCTCGTCGGGGTCTGCTGCTACCCGGCCGTCCGGCGCCGGCTGGCTGCGCGGGTCGGCAAGTGGGTCGCTGCTCTGTGGCACCAGTGCGCGCACGTGCTCCGGATGGGCTGGCGCGGTCTTGCGGTCGGCGGCCTGGGCTACCCGGTGCTGCAGGCGGCCCTCATGTGGTCCTGCCTGTCCGTGCTGCACACGAATGTCGGCCTCGTCGCCGTCCTCGCGGCCTACGCCATCGAGCGGACGCTGACCCTGATCCCGCTGACGCCCGGCGGAGTCGGCGTGGTGGAGACCGCCGCTGCTGCCGTCCTCGTCGGCTTCGGCGCCGACCCGGTGAAGGCAGCGGCGGGCGTCCTGCTTTTTCGCGTCTTCAGCTACCTGCTGGAGATACCGGTAGGAGCCGTCGTCGTCGCGCTGTGGTTCGCCCGCCGCCGCGGGCCGGCGGAGCCGGTCGCCGCCTGAGCCTCGCTCAGCTCCGGCGGCGCGCCTTGCCGGGTTCCTGGCTCGGCATCGACTGCACCGCGGGGACGTTCATCGGCAGCGGTGGAGTGAGGAACGGCACCGGGTTCTTGAGCGTCGGGCAGCCTTCGGGCAGGTCCAGCGGGGTCACCGGGAATGACGGCGCCGCATCGACCGGCTTGGAGAAGCCCAGCGTCGAGGTCAGATCGCTGACCGTCTTGCGCCGCCAGGCGCTGACGTTGGGAGCAACGATCCCGAAGCGCTGCTCCAGGAGCAGGCCCGCCGACGTGTGGTCGAAGACCGACGAGTCGACATAGCCTCCGGCGCTGAACGGCGAGATGACCATCGCCGGCACGCGAAAGCCCAAGCCGATCGGACCGGCGGTGCCGCCCGAGTCGCTCGGCAGCGGGGAGGCGGTCACGTACTCGCCCGGCGTGCCGGCCGGCGCGGTCGGTGGGACGACGTGATCGAAGAAGCCGCCGTTCTCGTCGTAGCAGAGCACGACCACCGTCTTCGACCACAGCTCCTTGTTCGCCTGCAGCGCGGTCAGGATCCGATGGACGAAGTACTGGCCGGCCGCCGGAGATCCGTTCGGGTGCTCGGAGTAGGAGAGCGGGGGAAGCACCCAGCTGACCGCGGGGAGCGCTCCGGTCTTGACGTCCTTTTCGAAGTCGTCCGGCCAGCTGGGCAGGAACGCCTTCTGGTAGAGCGGCGAGCCGGGCTTGTTGACGTACTGCTTGAAGAAAAGCATCACGTTGAAGCCGCTGGCCAACGCCGAGTCCACGTTCTTGCCGACCGACGTACCGGGCTGCTGGTAGATCTTCCAGCTCACGCCCTTGTCCTCGAGCGCCTCAGGGATGGTGTCCCACTCGACGGAGCCCACCGCCTCCTTGGAGTTGTCGAATCCGGGTGTCTCCAGGACCGGACCACCGTGGGCTCCCGACGGGTCGAGCATGCCGGACATGAACACGATCCGGTTCGGCATCGTCGGTCCGATGACCGAGCAGAAGTAGCGGTCGCAGATCGTGTAGCGGCTGGCCAGCGCGTAGTAGAAATCGAGCTGCTTGCGGGTGAAGTAGCCCATCACCAGCGGGCCGAAGGTGCCGTCGTACTTCTTCTGCGCATGCGTCTTCACGAACGCGTCGTTCGTCCCGTTCGCCCAGCTGTCGTGCTGGGGCTTCCAATCGTGAATCGGGATGTCGCTGTTGCCGACGCACAGCTGCGCGGTCGCCGAAGCGAGGTTGAAGGGCAGCAGCGTGTCGTGCCTGCCGCCCGGCCATGCTTGCGCGAAATTGCCGAGGCCTTTCGACGGCCGGTCATCGAACCCTGCGACACCCGGATACGTCCCGAAATAGTGGTCGAACGATCGGTTCTCCTGCATGAGGAAGACGACGTGCTCCACCGCGCCGAGATCCGAGCCGGCCGCCTTCTTCGCCGGGGTGGACGAGCTGCAGGCGCTTGTCAGCAGGCCGGCACCGACCAGCCCTGCACCCCCGGCCAGCAGCGTCCGGCGGGAAATGAGATGGGGGTCGGACTCTTCTGACACGCGCGCAACTCCCGTTCCATCGGACAATTCGTTCACCCGATCGGCAATCAACCGCGCCGAGTCTGACACGATCTCCCCGGCTCGCGGGCGCCGTCGCGTGCAACACGCCGCCCTGCCGGTCGACGGTGGCGGGCGCCTATCCTGACGCTGTCGGCGCGACCGGGCCGACCACCCGTCGACAGCACGAGCGTCTTCGCGGGCCGGGGTGAGGGAGCCTAGCGTGACCGAGCGGGAGCGCAGACCACGCGTGCTCATCGTCGAGGACGACCGCGAGCTGCAAGCGATGCTCGTGCGCGTCCTGGAGGAAGAGGGCTACGCGGTGAGCACCGCGTCCGATGGTCAGACGGCCATGCGCAGCGCGCTCGGCTCGGAGCTGGATGTCGTGGTGCTGGACCGGGGGCTGCCGCACATCGACGGGCTGGAGCTCCTGGAGCGACTGCGGCGCCGCGGCTGGGTGGTACCGGTACTGATGCTGTCAGCCTTCGGCACCCCGCGCGATCGCGTGACGGGCCTGGACGCCGGCGCCGAGGACTATCTCGCGAAGCCCTTCGACGTCGAGGAGCTGCTGGCCCGGCTGCGCGCGCTGCGCCGCCGCCATCATGAAGCGGCCGATCTGCTGCCGGTCCCGGGTGGCCTGCTCGATCCCTCCGCACACCAGGTCCTGCCGGCCGGTGACGGAGCTGCCGTCGAGCTGTCGGCCCGGGAGACGGAGCTGCTGGCGACGCTCGCTCGCCGGCCGCGCCGCGTGTTCAGCCGCGAAGAGCTGCGCTCGTGGGTATTCGCCGACGCGGAAGCCGAAAGCATCGTCGACACCTACGTTCACTATCTGCGCCGAAAGCTCGGCCGATCGGTCGTACGGACCGTTCACGGAATCGGCTATCAAATCGGCTCTGCCGGGAGCGATCGAGCCGGCGGGCGCTCATGAGCCGGACGTTCGCCCGGGGGCTGACCGTCACCGGCGTCGGTCGACATTCCGGCCGCGACCGCGAGCTGCTTCGCCGCGTTGCCCGCCGCGCTGCCGTGCAGACCGGTGTTCTCGTCTTCCTCGCGTTCTGCTTGTGCGCCGGAGTCGTGCTGCTTCTCGTCTGGCGAGCGCAAGCGAACGACGATGTGGCCACCCTGCGGGATGCCGCGAGCCATGCGGACGACGTCACCGATCCACCGAACGGGGTCTGGCTGGTGGTGCAGCCGGCGAACGGACCGCCGAAAGTCACGCCGGGCGCGCCCGACTTCCTGCCGTATCGGCCGGCCATCGCGAAGCTCACCGCAAGCACCACGAGCGTGCAGGAGGACGTGCACACCCCGCGTGACGAGTACCGGGTGCTGACTACGCGTGAGGACGGCCGTGTGGTGCAGGCCGCGCTCTCGCTCGCCGGTCAGCACGCCGAACGTGCCAGGCTGCTCGAAGCGCTCGCCGTGAGCGGTGCCGTCGCCATCGCAGCGGCTGGGCTGCTCGGCGCAGCCGCGGGGCGGCGTTCCGCTGCGCCGCTGGCCGATGCGCTGGCCCGGCAGCGCTCGTTCGTCGCCGACGCCAGCCACGAGCTGCGCACCCCGCTGACCCACCTGACGACGCGCGCCCAGCTGATCGAGCGGGGGCTGGCCCGCGGCGACGCAACGGGCGCCCAGGAGGACACGAAGGCACTCCTCGTCGACAGCCGCCGGCTCACCGCGACCCTCGAGGATCTGCTGGTCGCCGCCGAGCCGGTCAACCCGGCCGGCTGGGAGCGCCTCGGGCTGGCGGACGTGGTCGCCGCAGTGGCGGAGGCTGTCACGCCGGACGCGGCGCAGGCGGGCGTGCAGCTTCTCGTCAGCGAGCCGCAGAGCGGCGCCGGACCGTTGCAAGTGATAGCGCCCCGAACCGCCGTGGAACGCGCTCTGCTTGCCTTGCTGGACAACGCGATTCGCCACACCCCGGAGGGCGGTGAGGTTCGCATCCGCCTGTCGCGGGACGGCGCCTGGGCCGTTCTCTCGGTGACCGACACCGGCTCAGGTATCGCGGAAGCGCAGATGCGCCGCATGTTCGACCGCTTCTCTCACGGTTCGACGGCGCACACGCAGCGCCGCCGCTTCGGCATCGGCCTCGCGCTGGTGGCTGACAGCGTGGAACGGCTCGGCGGTGACGTGACGGTGACCAGCCGGCCCGGGGCCGGCACCACGATGACCGTGCGTTTGCCAGCCGCCTCACGGCACACCCGAGCCCGCTGGTCGCCGGTCGGCCGCCGCGCGCGGCGCGGGCCTGGCAAGGGAAGCCGGCTCTAAAAACGTTCTGAGAATGCTGGTCCAGGCTCGCGATGTGAGCCTGTCACCGCCGCGCTCGGCCACCTGGCGAGCTGCGCCGGTTCAGAAGCCACACCCGCTGTCGGTCTCGCCGACGGCTCACGTCAGCCTGCGGTTGGTCCTTGCCGCCGGGGCGGTCGTGCTGCTCGGCATCTGGTGGCTCGACACCCCCGCAGGCTCCGTCAAGGGCATCGCGACGACGGTGACTGCCGCCGGGCGGATCACCGGTCTGATGGGGGCGTATCTGGTCCTGGTGCAAGTGCTGCTCATGGCCAGAGTGCCCTGGGTGGAGTTCGCCGTCGGCTGGAGCCGGCTCGCGGCATGGCACCGGGCTCTCGGCGTCGGCGTTGTCAGCCTGCTCGCCGCGCACGTGCTGCTGATTGTCGAAGGGTATGCGCTGACGGCGCGGCGCAATACCGTCGCGGAGGGCTGGACCGTCCTTCACACGCTGCCGGACATGCTGAAAGCCCTCGTCGGCATGGCGCTGTTCCTCGTCGTCGGCGCGACGAGCGGCCGCCGCCTGCGCGCCCGGCTGACCTACGAGTCCTGGTACTGGCTGCACTTGAGCGCCTACCTGGCGATCGCGCTGACGTTCTTCCATCAGGTGAGCTGCGGAGTCGACTTCGTCGGCGACGACCTTCGCCACCGCGCCATGCGCTTCCTGTGGTACGCGATGTACGGCGGTCTGGCGGCGGCCTTGCTGTGGTGGCGCGTTGCCCGGCCGATCCGGGGCTGGTTCGTCCACCGATTGCTGGTCGACGCCGTCGTCCCGGAGTCGGACGACATCGTCTCGATCCACCTGCGCGGCCGCAACACGCACCTGCTCGGGCGCGCCGGGCAGTTCGTCTCGGTGCGCTTCCTGACGCCGGGGCATTTCTTGTCGGCTCATCCGTTCTCGCTGTCTGCGCTTCCCGGCGTCGACACGCTGCGGCTGACCGTCAAGGAAGCGGGCGACCACACCGGGGCGCTGCGGCATCTCAGGCGGGGAGTGCCGGTACTCGCCGACGGACCTTTCGGCCGCTTCACCGCTGATCAGGCGCGCCAGCCGCGGGTGCTGCTGATCGCCGGCGGCTCGGGCATCGGACCGATCCGTGCCCTGGCGGAAGAGCTGACGTCCGGTATCGAACCCAGCGGCTACCGAGGCGGCCGTGAGGTCACGTTGCTGTATCGGGTGAGCCGAAGCTCCGATCTGGCGCTGTCCCATGAGCTCGACGAACTTGCGAGGGCGGGCCGCATCGTCGTGCGCTACCTCGTCGGGCGGCGCGGCGAGCTCGGCTTCGATCCCCTCGGTCCTCACACGTTGCGCGAACTCGTTCCCGACATCGCGGAACGCGATGCCTTCATCTGCGGGCCGCCGGGCATGGTGGCGACGGTCGACCGGAGCCTGCGCCGGCTCGCCGTGCCCCGCCGGCAGCGGCACGTGGAGGAGTTCGAGCTGTGAACGCCCGCGATCGGATCCGTACTCGCCGGCGGTTTCTTGGCTTCACCGGCGTGCTGCTCGGCTGCGTTGCTGTCGCCGAAGCGAAGAACGTCTCAGCACCACCGACACATCACATCAACCTCGGGTCGGGCGGGTCCGCCTTCGGTAACGCGACCGGCCCGGCGCCCGCCGCTTCGCCGGGCGGGCAACCGCATCCGTCGCCGTCCGGCGGCTCCGGAGGCGCCTCCGGTGGTGCGTCCGCAACGCGCACCGTCACCGGCCAATCGATCGACATCGGCTACGGCATCGTTCAAGTACGGGTGGTCCTTTCGGGGCATCGCATCGATGACGTCGTGGCGGTGCAACTGCCCTCCGGAGGACGCTCCGGCGACATCGCCTCGTTCGCCGTGCCCGAATTGCGGCGCGAGGTGCTCGACGCGCAATCGGCGAACATCGACTCGGTGAGTGGCGCTTCGTACACCAGCTACGGTTACGCCAAATCCGTGCAGTCCGCGCTGGATGCAGCGAGCAGCTGACCGCACCGGACGCCTGCGGGCTCAGGCCGTCGTTCTAAAGAGTTTCTAAGAACGGCCGTCGACACTTTCCCCATGGCCTTCCAGCGGACCGCGCGTCGCCTGCCGTCCGAGAACGCGAGCGCTCGCGACACCCTCCCCGCTGCAGCCGACAGGGGAGTCGAGGGTAACTCCCGGCTCACCGCGGCGAACGGGCTCATCCTCACCGTGCTGCTGCTCATCGAGGGCCTGACCATTCTGCAGGTTCGTCAGCTGATCACGACGCACATCTTCGTCGGCCTGCTGCTGCTGTCGCCGGTCGCCCTCAAGATCGCGAGCACGACATACCGCTTCGGCCGCTATTACCTGCGTTCGGAGACGTACGTCCGCCGCGGGCCGCCGGCGCCGTGGCTGCGGCTGCTCGGCCCGCCGCTCATCGCGGCCACCGCCGCGGTGCTGGCGACCGGCGTCGTCTTGCTCGCGAAGGGGCCGGAGCACGCCGGCAACTGGCTCTTCTGGCACAAGGCGACGTTCGTCATCTGGGTGATCCTGATGACGCTGCACTTTCTCGGGCACATCGTCGAGAGCGTGCGTATCACGGCTCGCGAGCGCCGCCGTGTACCCGGTCAGGGAGTGGTCGGCGTGAGCCTGCGGGCAGTGGCACTGGTGATCGCGCTCGCAGTGGGTGTCGGCATCGCCGCCGCCTTCACCCCGGGAAACGCGTGGAGCAACCCTCAGTCGAGCTTCCAGCTGCATCAGGACCAGTGACGGCATGAGCCGCCGCGGCGCCGGGCGGCACGATGACGTCGATCTCGGCGCCGAGGTGGCTGCCCTGCAGCAAGGCCAACCCGTCGCCGCTCCAGAACCGGCCGGGGTCATACCAGCTGACGGAGCGCTCCGCCGGGAGCAGCCCCATCGAGACGTACGTCGACGCGACGATCTCGGCGCAGTAGGCGCTCTCGAGCTGATCGCGACTTTCGCGCCCGGCGCGGCGGGTGCGTCCCTTGAGCCATCGCCCGGTGAGGTTGGCCATCGTCGGGAACGGGGTGCCGGCGAGCCGCGCGACCGTGCGCAGTGCCGCGTCTTCCATCTCCGGCGTCGCGGGCGGCTCGAGCTGGCGCAGCCAGGCGCGCTGGCCGTAATTGTTGGCCCAGACGATCACCGCGTCGGTGAGTACGTGCAGCTGGGCTCCGCGGCCGTGCTCACCGGACCACACGTCGGGTAACGAGCGGCCGAGCTCGGCATGCCACATCAGCGGCGGCAGGTCGTCGACGGCGATGGCCATGCCCACATGGTTCACCGGGCTGTTGGTCGCAATCCGGATCGTCCGATCCGCGGCGCTACGCCCGCGAAACAGCCACAGATCGCCGGTGCGGGTGAGCGCAGCAGCTTCACGCAGGTGCAGCGGCTGACCGGACACACCCGCTAGCCTAGAGCGATGCGCTGGACGAAGTGGGTGGGGCTCGCCGGTGCCGCCGGGGTTGCTGCCGGGGGCATCGCCATCGCGCGGGAGCAGCGCCGGCGCAATTCCTACACGCCGGATGAAGTCCGCGCGAAGCTGCATGCCCGGGTGGAATCCGCCGCGCAGCCGGCGCAATCCACCCCAGCGTCCGATCCGCCGCAGCGGCGACCGCGCCGCTGGCGGCGGCGCGGTCGGTAACGCTGTTACGCCGCCGCGCGCCTGCCCCAGCTGCTCACCATGAGCGGCGCGAAGCAGGCCGTGGACGGATCCCGGCAGAGCCCGCGGAATTCATCGAGGTCCGCTTCGATGACGAGGCCGCCGGCGAGCAGCCCCGGGCGCAGCTGCGCCACCAGCAATTCCCATTGCGGGATACCGCGGTCGGGGTTGCCGAAGACCTGCTCGGACGCGGCATGAGTCGCGACGTCGGTCAGACCCGCGGTGGTGAGCGCGCGCGGCAAGCGGCGTCCGAACGCGGCGTCGTATCCGTGGGCCTGCATGAACTGGCGGCAGGCTTCCGCCACGCGCAGATACACGGGAGACGGGGGATCAACCATCGCCGCCGTGGACCAGTCGAAATCCTCGACCAGCACCCAGCCGCCGGAAGCGGTGGCAGCGGTCATGGATCGCAGGACCTGCTCGCGTTGCGGAAGGTGCTCGAGCAGCAGCCGGGCATGCACCAGGTCGTACCGGCCGGCCGGGAGCGGTTCCGTCGTCACGTCGGCCTCCCGCACCGCGAGGGGCCCGCCGGCGAGCGGTGCGAGGAAACGGATGTCGCTGTCGAGTGCCATCACTTCGCCGGTGGTCCCGACTCGATCGGCGAAAGCCTCGGCAATGCTGCCGGTTCCGGCGCCGAGTTCCAGGCAGCGCCAGCCTGCGGCGAGCCCGAGCTGTTCCGAGATGCGCATGGTGGTCTCGTCGTACAGCGCGGTGAGGCTTCCCAGCCGCTCCCGCTCCGCATGCCACGACTGGTCGAGCACGTAACGGGCCTGTCGTGGCGCTGCCGCGCCGGTGAGTGTCATCGTCCGGTCACCTTCACCAGCAGCCACCGCAGCGCGGTCGAGTGGGGATGGCTGGAGTCGGTGACTCGCACCTCGACGCTCCAGCAGCCCGCCCGGCGCGGGATGCCTCTGAGTACGCCCGCCCGCCCCAGCCACAAGCCCGGAGGCAGGTGGCCGCGCACTACAGACCAGTGGTAGGGGCTGGTGCCCTCACCGGCGAGCAGGGCCGCGGTGTACGGCACCCTTACGCGGGCCACTGGCAGGCGCGTGCTGAGCACGGTCAGCGGAGGGGTCACCGCGATGGCGTTCGGTCCGGCGAGCCCGGTGTTGGAGCCGGCGATCCTGGCGACGGGTGCCGCGTTACCGGTCGCCGCCGGCGCGTAGACCGTGATGTCGTTGTCGAACTGGTTGGCCACGTAGATCCTGCCGTTCGTGTCGATGTCGATGCCGCCGGGGAAGCTCAGGCCCGTTGCCGAGCCGGCGATGGTGCGAAGCGGGAAGACGTTGCCGGTGGCGCCGCTCGAGTAGGCGGTGACCGACTCTCCGAACGTGTTGGCCACGAGCAGGTTTCCGGCGCTGTCCTGGGTGAGCGCTTGCGGGTAGTCGAGGCCGGTGGCGGAGCCGGTGATGACCGCGACGGGATGGGCATCACCGTTCGCACCCGCGCTGTATGCGGTCAGGCTGTTGGCGGCGGAATTCGCCACCCAGAGCCGGCCGGCGCCGTCGACGGTGACAGCGGCGGGGCTGGACAGCCTCGTGTTCGGCCCGGTGATGGTGAAGACCGGCGCAGCATCGCCCCGGGCTCCGGCGGCGTAGACCGTGATGGTGTTGGCCGGGCGGTTCGCGACGTACAGCCGGCCCGCGCCGTCGAACGTCAGGCCCGCGGGGCTGGCGAGGCCGGTGTGCGGGCCGCCGATCGTCACGGTCGGGGTCGTGGCACCGCGGTCGTACTCGCTGATGGTGTTGGTCCCGCTGTTGGCGACGAAGAGCCGGCCGGCGGAAGCCAACGCGAGTCCGGCCGGTCCGCTCAGGCCTTGGCCGCTACCGGCCAGCCGGGTCGCCGGCGCCGCGTTGCCACCGCTCAGCCGATAGGACGTGACGGAGTCGTTGGCGGGATTGGATGCGTAGACCGCCGGGACGAATCCCGTCGAGACGAGGGTCAGCGCACGCTTCTTGACCGCCTTCGGCTTCCCGCTGTCGAGCACCTTCACGGTGACGGCGAACGTCCCTGCAGCCGTTGGGGTTCCGGTGATGACGCCGGTGGTGGGGGCAAGCGTGAGCCCGTGCGGGAGGGCTCCCGCCGCGAACGACCAGCGGTACGGCGGAATGCCTCCTGAGGCGGCAAGTCGCGCCGTGTACGCCTGCCCGACGAAGGCCGGTGGCAGGACCGTTGAGGTCACGATCAGCGGCTGGCGGATGACGGTCAGGGCGAAGTGCTGGACGGCGACCTTGCCGAGGCCGTTGTCGGCCTTGAAGGTGATGGCGAACGTGCCCGGCAGGCGCGGTCGTCCGGTCAGGGTGGCGGTGCCGTTGAACTTGTCGGCGAACGTCAAGCCGTCAAGGGATCCGGCGGCGCTCAGGCTGGCGCCGGGGAAGCCACTGGTATGCACCGTGAAGCTGAACGGCGCTCCGGCAGCGGCCTTGGCCTTCGCCGCGGAGGTGATCGCGGGCAACGCGTCGACCTGGTCGGTCACGGTGATCGATGTGCTGCCGGCGTAGGTGGTGTCCCCGTTGTAGGCCGCGCTGATCCCGTGCAGGCCTGGTGTCAAGCGGTTCGTAGTCAGGGAAGCGACCGCTGCGGAGCCGGACGCCTGCAGCGGGACGTTCGCGAGCAACGCCGACCCGTCGAAGAAGCTCACCGTTCCGGTCGGCGCCGGGCTACCGGCACTGGACGATGTCGGGTGCACGCTCGTCGTAAAGGTGCTCATCCGGCCCGGGAACTGCTCGACCGTGCGTGCGGCGAAGGTCGTGGTGGTCGCCGGCTGCGACCAGCTGATGAGTACCGTCCCGAAGCCGCGTTGAACGGCGGTCGCGAAGTGCACGCTGGTCGCGTTCGCAACCACTCCGGACGCGCCCCCGCCTCCGCCGCCTCCGCCGCCGGTGCCGAGATGCGCCGGGTCGGCTGACAGTCCGCGGCCCCCGCCGCCGGTGGCGATGCTGCCCGGGATGACCCACCCGGCCCCGCCGCCTCCGCCGGCACCGTTGACGCCGGCCGCGGACTCACCGGTCGCACCGCTGACACCGACACCGGCTTGCGCGCCGTGGCCACCGATCCCGCCGGCCGTGCCGGCGCCGGTGGAGCCGTTGCCGGCGGGATTGCCGCCGGCCCCTCCCGCGCCGCCGCCACCGACCGCGTTGGCTCCGCCTCCGCCCCCGCCGCCGCCGGCGACGAGCAGCGGGGTGGTCCCGTCGGTGATCGCGGTAGCCCCGCCCCCGCCTCCTCCGGCCGCTTGCGCGCCGTTGAAATCACCGAGGCCGCCCGGTCCGCCGAAGACGGCTTTGCCGCCGACGCTCAACCCGCCGGCCGCGCCTCCGCCGCCGGTTGCTCCGCCGGAATCGCCGGACCGCCCGACCCACACGCTGAGAGCCGTCCCGGGCGTGACGGGAAGTGCTGCGCTCACGCTGCCGGCGGCGCCTCCGGCCCCACCCGGATGGCCGGCCGTCGACGATCCGCCATCACCTCCGGAGCCGCCGATCGCCGTCACGAAGATGGTGGTGACCGCGGCCGGCACGACGAACTTCTGCTCGCCGCCGGTGTAGCTGAACGAGTGTTGTGTCGGCGTTCCGGCCGCTGATGCGGGCGTCTCGCTCACGCCCGGGACCACAGCCACAGCTGCGATCACCACCGCGGCGGCCGCCATGGATCGGGCCAGCCGGCCCTTCCGCGCCGTCGTCGTTCCCGGCTGGGCGGGTCCTGCGCCCAGGCCAAGGCGTCCATCGAGCGTCATGCTGTTCTCCCGGAGTTGTCTGGGTGCGGTTCCGCGGCGCGGTCGTGCTGCGCTGCCTGCAGGAGGTCGCCCAGCGATTGGGTGAGCCCGACCCATCCCGTGAAGGACGCGCGGCGGCCGTGCCGGTCGCAAAGGCGCCCCGTGAGCGGGAGGGCATCGAGGTCGATCTCAACCGTCAGGACGACGGTGTCGGGATTGATCACGGGCGTATGTTCTTCGCGGGACGGCAGCCCCGACGCCGGGGACGAACCCCAGGGTTTGGGCCGCGACCCCCGGGATTTCGCTGCGGCCGCGATGAAGCGGGGTTGCGGTGAGAGCGCGGGCCGCCGGGAGAAAGGTCGCTTGCGGCGTGAACGACGACACCCTCTGGGAACGCGACGCCGAGCTGGCGGCGATCAGTGCCGTTCTCGCCCGAAGCGGCTCTGCTGCCGGACGAATGATGATCATCGAGGGCCCGGCGGGGGTCGGGAAGTCCAGGCTGCTCCTTGCCGCCCGGCGGGAAGCGGCGCAGCTGGGACTTTCGATACTCGCCGCGCGCGGGCTGGAGTTGGAGCGCGGCGTTCCCTTCGGGCTGGCCCGCCAGCTCTTCGTCCGCCGGTTGGCGGAGGCCTCCGACGACGAGCGGCCGGCGCTGCTCGGCGGTGCAGCCCAGCTCGCGAGCCCGTTGGTGCTGCCGGCGCCCGAGACCGATGCCCTGATGGGGGAGGGCCAGGCCGGTGCCTTGGTCGAGGGCTTGTACTGGCTCACCGCGAACCTCGCCCGCGGCCCCTTGAGCAGCGACCAGGAGCCCCGGGGTCCCGGGCTGGTCTTGCTCATCGACGACGCGCAGTGGGCGGACCGGACCTCGTTGCGCTTCCTGCTGCACCTCGTCGGTCACCTCGACGAGCTCGACCTTTCGCTGGTGGTCGCCGTCCGTACCGGCGAGCCCGGCTCGCCGGACGACCTGCTCGGGCGCCTTCGCGCGCGGCCGGGTGCCAGGCTGCTCAGGCCGGCGGCATTGAGCGCGTCGGCCGTCAGCCAGTTCGTTCGCGCCAGCGGATTCCCCGCGGCGGCCGATGAGTTCTGCCACGCGTGTGCGCACGCGAGCGGTGGCAATCCCTTCCTGCTCGGCGAGCTGCTGACCGTGCTGCTCGCCGACGGCACCACACCGACACCCGAAGCCGCGAGCCGGGTCAGCGAGCTGCTCCCCGTCACCGTGCTCAACGCGGTGGTGACGAACCTCGGCCGGCTGCCCCGCACCGCCGCCCAGCTCGCCGGCGCCGTCGCCGTTCTCGACGAGGCCCCGCTGCCGCTCGCTGCGGCGCTGGCGAGGCTGGACATCGACGTCGCGGAGGATGCCGCCGACACCCTTGCCGCCGCCCATCTGCTCGCCCCGGGGGAGCCGCTGACGTTCGTGCATCCGCTCATCGCCGCCGCGGTGCTGGCCGACCTCCCGCCGCTTGCACGGGCGCGCGCCCATCGGCGCGCGGCGGAGCTGCTCGACGCCGCCGGCGCCGACGTCGGCCGGGTCGCGGTACACCTGCTCGACACGAGACCCCAAGCCGATCCGTGGGTCAGTTCGATCCTGCGCACCGCGGGGCACGACGCTCTCGTTCACGCCGAACCGCGTAGCGCAATAACGTTGTTACGGCGGGCGCTGGACGAGCCGCCGCCCGCCGACGAGCGCCCGGCGACCTTGATCGCCCTGGCCCAGGCGGAAGCGGCCGACGATTCGCCGTCCGCCGTACCGCGCCTGGTGGAGGCGCTCGAAAGCGTCGACGACCGTGCTCAGCGGGCCGATGCGTACAACCAGCTGGCCCGGCTGCTGTTCTTCAAGGGCGACATCAGCCAGGCGGCCGATGCGGCCGAGCGTGGGCTGGCCGAGCTGGACAGTGCCGACCCGATGACCAGCCAGCTGGTTTCCGCCCAGCTGACCGCAGCGACGTTCGACAGCACCCTTCGCGCTGCCGTCACCGATCGGCTGGCTCCCTACCTACCCGAGGCTCGCGCTGGCCGCCCGCCCGACGACCCGCTCATCTGCGCCCACCTGGGTGCGCGCATGGCGATCTGCGCAGATCCCGCCGAGGTCGTGCTGCCCGTCGTCGAACGAGCGCTCGCCGAGCACCCGCTTGTCGACGAGAGCGCGCACGGGGTGGTGCTGGGATTTCCGATCGTCACGCTGGTGATGATCGACGAGATCGACCGGGCCGAGGCGGCGTTGCGACGCGCGCTGAGCTCGGACCGGGCGCGCAGCTCTCTGATCAGCCGTACGGTCGCGTATCACTGGTGGGCCGTCGTCGCGCACCGCCGCGGCGACCTGGTCGCTGCGCAGGACTACGACGAGCGGGCTCTTTCGGCCTGCGCCACCGACGACTGGGACCTGTATCTGCCGTGGATCGCGGCGAACCTGGCCACCATCGCGATCGAGCGCGCCGACGTCGCCGCGGCCGCGAACGCCATCGGCAGCGACCTGCCCGCAGCCGTCGATCCGGTCGGGCATTGCCTGCTGCTGGAGGCTCGGGGACGGCTGGCCATGGCGCGGCAGGAGCCTGCCGAGGCCTACGCATGTTTTCGCGAGGCCGGACGCAAGCTCGACGCCATGGGGATGGTGAGTCCCGGCTTCGTTCCGTGGCGCTCGAGCGCGGCGCTCGCCGCTCAGCAGCTGGGCAAGCGCGCGGAAGCCGCCGAGCTGGCCACGCAGGAGCTCGCTGTGGCGCGGCGATCCGGGTGCGCCCGGGCGATCGGGGTGGCACTTCGGGCGGTGGCGCTCGTCGCAGCCCAAGCCGCGGACGAACCGGACCGGCTTCGCCTGCTCACGCAGTCATGCGAGGTGCTGGAGCGCTCCCCGGGGCACCTCGAACATGCCAAGTCGCTGACCGAGCTGGGGGCGGCGCTGCGCCGCGCGGGCAACCGCACCGCGGCTCGGGAGCCACTGCGGCGAGCCATGGACATTGCCACTCGGTGCGGAGCCGACCCGTTGGTGCGCCGCGCGCGGGAGGAGCTCTCCGCGGCAGGTGGCCGGCCGCGCCGGGCGGCGCTATCCGGTATGGAGGCGCTCACCCCCACCGAGCGGCGGATCGCGGACCTCGTCGTCCGGCGATACACGAACGCGCAGATCGCGCACGAGCTCTACGTCACCACCAAGACCGTCGAGTGGCACCTCGGCAACGTCTTCCGCAAGCTCAACGTTTCCAGCCGAAGCGAGCTGGTCGGGGGGCGGCCGGTGGAGGCTGCTGATGGGGAGGCGGCGCGGGGCAGCGCTGGAGGATGAGCGGCGGCGAGCTCGCTTCGATCCCCTGAGGGGCAGCCCCCGAGTCGCCGCGCGCACTCCACTGACCGGAATTTTTGGTCACAGGTCGATAACTATTTTTGGTCACAGTCTCATAACTTCGGTGAGCCAGCTCACGGGCCGTGATTCGGGCCACTACTGTAACGACATTCTCATTGTCCGCCTGACCCCGGCTGAACCATGTCCCGCGCCGAGTCCCTGGCGGGACACCGACTAGCAGGAGAGCAATGTCGCGTTATCCACACCCCCGGGTGGGCCCCCGAAGCCGACGGGGACCGATCACCATCATCGGCACGCCGCTTGTGCTGGGCGCCGTCACCGTGCTGGCGCTGTCCGCATGTGGCCGATCGAGCGGTGGCCCCACGGCCAATCCCACCGGTCCGGCGTCGGCGAGCAGCACGCCATCTGCGACGGCGGGTGACTTCGGCACGCTGAAGGGCATCTGCGGTCCTGGCGACGCCAAGGGCGCGACCGGTCGCGGCGTCACCGACACCGAGATCCGCATCGGCGTGACCGCCGACCCCGGTGCCGCTGCCGCGCCCGGCCTCGAGCAGGAGTTCTTCGACACGGCCGACGGCTTCAGCAAGTGGTGCAACGCCGCTGGAGGCATCAACGGCCGCAAGATCGTCGTCGACAAGCTGGACGCGAAGTTGTTCGAGGTCGGCCAGGTCATGACCGAGGCCTGCCAGAAGGACTTCATGCTCGTCGGCAACGGCAACGCGCTCGACGCCACCGGCGTGAAGATCCGTGAGGGCTGCAAGCTCGGTCAGATCCCGGCCTACGTCGTCTCGCCGCAGGCGGTGAACGCCAAGTACCAGGTCCAGGCCTCCCCGGTGCCGCCGGACTACATCAACAACGGCGCGATGCGGCTCCTGGCGAACGCCTACCCGGAGACCAAGACGAAGGGCGTCGGCATCGCCGGCAGCAGCCTCGAGTCGCTGATCCCCACCGGGAAGAAGGGGCAGGAGTACCTGAAGGACATCGGCATTCCGGTGCCCGTCTACCAGGCACAGCCCGCGATCGTGACGAACTACCGCCCCTACATGGAGCAGATGAAGGGCGCCGGGGTCTCCGGCATGTACGTCGTCACCGGTCAGGACCCGAGCCCGATCGTGCAGGCGGAGAAGAACGTCGGCTGGAACCCGGCATGGCAGCTGTTCAGCGTGCAGTTCTACGCTCCGCAGGCGGTGCAGGCAGCCAAGTCACTCGGCACCTTCCCGCCGACCTACGTGCAGTTCACCGCGCTGCCCTTCGAGCTGAAGGACCAGTACCCGGTGCTGCAGCAGACGGAGAACATCGTCAAGTCGGCGGTGTCGGATCCGAAGCTGACCACCTTCACGCTCTCCTCCTTCAGCGCCTGGCTGCTGTGGGCGGAGTCGGCGAAGGCATGCGGCTCGAACCTCACCGTGGACTGCGTGCTGCAGAAGGCGAAGGACCACACTGATTGGACTGCCGGTGGGCTGTACCCGCCGCAGGACATTAAGGGTGGAACGGCGTCGTCGTGCATCGCGGTCGTGCGGCTCACGAAGGACGGCTTCGTCTATGACAAGAAGGTCACCGACCCGACGTCGGGCAAGGAGCCGTTTAACTGCGACCCGCAGAATCTGAAGAAGGTTCAGACCTACGTGTCCGGCACGTAGTTCGCTCCGGTGTCCGCCGAGGGCCCCGTCGACCCAACCGGGTCGGCGGGGCCCTCGCTCTTGCCGCGCCGGTGTCTCGCCGGTCGAGTCACCGCGTTCCGGCGGGCCCGCTGCCTCTGATGTTCTTTCTGAACTTGCCGCCGGTTGCTGCGAGCCTCGTACCATCTCGAAGAGCACCACCAGCACCCTGCCGACCACTGACCCGATGGCATTGCACCGGCGTGAGGAGTCCGCATGGCAGACGAGCAGACGAATGCGTCGCAGCTGATCGACCAGCGGATCGAGGAACTCGGTGACTGGCGCGGAAAGGCGCTGGCCGAGGTGCGCCGCATCATCCGCAGCGCCGACCCCGACATCGTCGAAGAGTGGAAGTGGGTCGAGGCGACAAATCCCGGCACCCCGGTCTGGTCCCGCGACGGAGGCATCTGTACCGGTGAGGCCTACCAGAGCGTCGTCAAGCTCACCTTCTTCAAGGGAGCTTCCCTGCCCGACCCGGCGGGGCTTTTCAATGCCAGCCTGGACGGCAAGGTCCGGCGGGCCATCGACATCAAAGAAGGCGTCACGATCGACGCTGCTGCGCTGGCGAGGCTCATCCGCGACGCCGTTGCGCTGAATCAGCAGGGAAGGAAGGCGCGATGACGGCGCCCTCGGGTCCTTCCGAGTCCTCCCAGGCCATCTCGTACTCCTCCCGGGGCAACACCCGCTGGATCGTGCTGAAAGGCCCGAAAGGACGGGCACTCGACCGCGCCCTCGTCCGCTATCTCGGCTTCTCGCTCATCACCTGGCAGTACGCGAAGGCAGGCGGTCTTGGGTACCGGCCGACGCTGCTGCTCACCACCATCGGCAAGCGCAGCGGCGCGCTACGGCCCCGCGCGCTGCCGTACTACCGCGACGGCGAGCGGCTCGTCGTCATCGGGTCCAACGGTGGTGGCCCGAAGGATCCCGACTGGGTCTGGAACGTGCGGGCCAACGGCGCGGCGTGGGTGCACGTGAAGCGCCGCAAGGTCCCGGTTCTCGCCCACGTCGCCGAAGGCCCGGAATACGACCGGCTCTTCGCACTTCTTGCGAGCAAGGGCGATTCGCTGGGCCGCTATCAGCAGCGGGCGTCGCACTTCGGACGGACCGTCCCGCTGGTGGTGCTGGAGCCGCGCGCGCCTCAGCGCGGCTCGTAGCGGACCCGGCCGTCGTCACCGGTCGAGAGCAAGACCTCACGTCCGACGAGCGACGGCCCGCCGGCCAGAGCGGCCGGCAGCCCGGGATCTCCGGCTCGCGCGCCGACCCTGGTGCCGCCTGGAAGGCGGGCGATGATCGGAGCGGCTACCGGCCCGCGATCGCTGTCGTGCAGCACCGTCGCCGCCTCGACCAGCGCCGGTCCTTCGGCAACGTCGACCGTTTCCACCGCGTTGACGGTGTGGGTGCCCAGATCGTGCAGCGCGCACGGGCGGCCGGCTGTCGCGTAAACGCCGAACGCGAAGTCGGTCATCATGCCGCCGAGCGAGACGGCCGCACCGATCGTTTCGGGCCGGCTGCGCAGATCCTCGACGAGGCAGGCGATCCCGTGAATCGAGTAGGACGCGCCCGGCCCGCCGAAGTAGGGCAGGCCGCCGCTCGCGGTGCGTGGCCGCGGATCGTCCACGCCGAGCCCGAGGGCGTTGGACGCGACTTTGACCGCGGCCGGAAAACACGAGTAGAGGTCGAACTGGGCGATGTCGCGCAGCGAGATCCCGCCGGCGGTCTGCGCCAACTCGACCGCTTGCTCCAGAGCAGTCGAACGATGAAACACCGGCCTGCCCGACGGGGGTGCCGCCTCGCTGGCGCTGACGATCGTCAACGGCCGCACAGCCGGCGAATCCTCAGGTGCCGCAGCGATGACGAGTGCCGCGGCGAGGTCGACGGTGGGGAAGGAGCACATGAGCTTCGTGTAGGGCTCGGCGACCAAGCGATTCTGCGGGGTCGGGGTGCTGAGCTCGGCGCTGCGCCGGGCCGTCGGAAACCACGCGAGCTCCGGCCGGCGCGCCGCCGTCTCGGTGAACGGCGCAAGCAGGCGACCGAGTGCCTCGCGGTGAACGTTCGGCGCCTTTCCCGCTTCCAGGGCACTTTCCACCAAGGCGAAATACGCGCTCGGCAGCCCCGCACCGGCGGCCATCTCCGGGACGTCGGCGTAGCTGAGCCGGCGCACGTCGCGCAATCCCGCCGTCGGCGGGGTCGAACCCTGCGACCATCGTGAGGTCGGAGGCGCGGGCGGCTCGATGCCGGCCCGCCGGGCGCGCCGAACCGACGCATCCGCGATGCCGCCGACGATGAGCACCGCGTCGGCCTGCCCGTCGGCGATGGCCTGGCAGGCCTGCGCGATCAGCTTCTGCGGTGCGGCGCCGGAGTAGCCCGTGACCCGCCGCAGCCCAGCCGGCAGGTCGAGCCGGCTCGCGAGCAGCAGGCTTGGATCATCCGTGCTGTACACCGACAGCGGAGTGGCGAGCACCCCGCCCACGCGTGCCGGCTCGATGCCGGCATCCGCGAGGGCCAGGCGGGCAGCGCTCTCGATGAGGTCCATCGGGTGAACGACGCGGTCGTCATCCTTGTTGGCTACCTGGCCGATCCCGGCGATGACCGGGGTCCGGCGATGGCCGGGAACAAATGCTGGGATTTCCGTCGCTACCGTCACGATAGTCGAACGGTAGCAGCCGTTCCCACCACCGCGTGCAGCATTGTCGACCGCGGCGAAGGCTCGCGCCTGGCTCTCGAACAGGCTGCGGTAGGCCCCGGCCCGGTCCATCAGCTCGCGGTGCGTCCCGTCCTGGGACACCCGCCCGGCTTCGAGCACCACGATGCGATCAGCGTGGCGCACGGTGGCAAAGCGATGCGAGATGAGGATGGTGGTGACCGGTCCCGCCCGGCCGAGATCCTGGCCCAGTACCGCGTCGAAGAAGTGGAGTTCCGCGCGCGGGTCGAGGTTCGCGGTCGGTTCGTCGAGGATCAGCAGGCTCGCCCCCTGCTCGATCGCATGCAGGCCGCGGGCCAGCGCAAGCCCTTGCCACTGCCCTCCGGACAGGTCGACGCCGCCGCGCATCGACGGGTGCAGCGGGGTCTCCCATCCGCGGGGGAGCGGGTCGATGAGCTCGCTGACCCCCGCGGCAGCAGCGGCCTGCATCGCGGCGGGTCGCGCCGGATCGCCAGCAGAGGCAGGTCGCGAGTTCTCCCGCAGCGCCACGTTGTCCCGGACCGGCAGGGAATAGCGAATGAAATCTTGAAAGAGCACCCCGATCCGCTGCCGCCATTGCGCCGGATCCACCCTCCGCAGGCAGCTGCCGTCGACTTCGATCTCACCGGCGACCGGGTCGTACCGCCGGCACAGCAGCTTGACGAGCGTCGTCTTGCCGGCGCCATTCAGCCCGACGATGGCCAGCCGCTGGCCGGCGGGGATGTCGAGGTCGAGACCGGACAGGACCGGCTGATCCGTGCCCGGATAGATGAACGTGACGCCGGCGAACCGGATGTTGCCCCGGGCGTGAAACTGAACGGTGAGAGGTTGCGCGCGGCGCCGAAGAGGCTGCGCAGCTCGGGATCTTCGAGGTGTGCGATTCCCGCCGGCGCAAGCGACAGGCGTAGTACCCGCCGGCGCAATTCCCCGTAGACCTTGCGTTTCGGCGTCTGCCCCAATGTCGTTCCGGCGAGTTGGCCGGCTTGTAGCAGCAACAGCACCACAGGCAGCGCGATGACCGCCGCCAGCGTCCGGCCGGCGATGGGCTCGGCGTCGACGACGCGCGAAATGAGAATGCCGGTCACCAGCCCGACGCCGGAGAGGCGCCGTCGCCACGCTAGACCGGTACGCCGAAGCCGGATAATCAATTTGTTCAGGGACGGTGCAGAACCGGTCCACAACCGGTTTTGTCGACGTCGCCGAGCCGGTTGCGGGCACCCGCGACACGGCGGCTCGGCTACCGCTGCGGCCGGCGCGATACGTTCCCGAGCCATGGCGTCCGTACCCGTGCCGCACCCGGTTTCCGTCAGCGCTGCCGTACTCGAGGATCTGCATCGCCGGCTCGACCTGGCTCGCTTCCCGGATCAGGCGCCGGGCGAAGCGTGGAGTCTTGGCATCCCGGTGGAGGTGGTGCGGGAGGCGGTCGACCATTGGCGGCATCGCTACGACTGGCGGGCGCGCGAGGCGCGCATCAACGCGTGGCCGAATTTCCTGACGGAGGCCGCAGGCGAACGGATGCACTTCATCCACGTCCGCTCGCCGCAGCCGGACGCCACCCCGATCGTTCTCACGCACGGCTGGCCGGGATCTTTCGTCGAGTTCCTCGACGTGCTCGGCCCGCTGTCCGATCCGGCGGCCCACGGCGGGGACCCGGCAGACGCCTTTCACGTCGTCGTGCCGTCCATGCCGGGGTACGGCTTTTCCGGACCCACCGTGCAGCCCGGCTTCGATGCGTACCGGGTGGCTGACGCGGTCGCCGAGTTGATGCAGCAGCTGGGCTACGAGCGCTACATCGCGCAGGGCGGTGACTGGGGCGCCATCGTCACGCGCCGTCTCGGTGAGGCGTACGGCGACCGCCTGCTCGGGGTGCATTTCAACATGTTGTTCGCCTTTCCCGACGCTGACGATCCGCAGCCCATGGCCGGGGTCACCGACAAGGAGCTCGAGCGCTTCGGCGCCGCGGCTGCCCGAATCGCCGACGGCACCGGCTACATGGCCATCCAGAGCACGAAGCCGCAGACCCTTGCCTACGGGCTCACCGACTCGCCGGCGGGGCTCGCGGCATGGATTCTCGAGAAGTTCCAGGTGTGGAGCGATCTCGAGCCGGGTGGCCTCGCCGAGACGTTCGGGTGGGATCGGCTGCTCGACAATCTGATGGCCTACTGGGTGAGCAACACCGCCGGCTCGGCCGCGCGGCTCTACGCGGAGTCGGCCCGTCAGGGCCATGCCGCGGACCAGCCCTGGGCGGGAAGGGTCGAGGTGCCCACCGGCTACGCGAACCATCCTTTTGAGCTCCTGCAAACCCCGCGCGCGTGGGCGGAACGGCGGTATCGCATCGTTCACTGGGTGGAGCAACCCCGCGGCGGTCACTTCGCCGCATTCGAGCGCCCGCAGCAATTCGTCGACGACCTGCGGACCTTCCGCCGGGTCCTTGCCGGGCTTCGCTGAGGGACGCCCATGGCTGCTGCGAGAGCCGTCGTCATCACGGGTTCGGCGGGCGGTATCGGGTCCGCGCTGCGCGCCCGGCTCGAGGCAACCGGCGCGCGGGTGATCGGGATCGACCGTCACGACGCCGACGTCGTCATCGATCTCGGTGACGTGCAGGCACGATCCCGGCTCGCCGCCCACATCTCTGGCCTTCTCGGCACGCACCAGCTGACCGGCGTCGTCGCGGCTGCCGGGGTGCTCGGCATGGGTGGAACACCCGAAGACGCACCGGGTCTCGCCGCTGAGGCCGTGTCGGTGAACTACTTCGGTGCCGTGGCGACCCTCAATGCGCTGCGCCCGCTGCTCGCTTCCTCCGGTCATGGCGCTGCGGTGGCCGTCGGCTCGCACATGGCCACGACCCAGCCGACCCATGCGGGCCTCGTCGAGGCGTGCCTGTCAGCCGGCGAGGAGGAGGCACGTGCCGCCGCGACGGCCGAACCGGCTGCCGCGTACGCGTCGACGAAGCTGGCGCTCGAGCGGTGGGTGCGCCGCCATGCGCCGGCGGCGGAGTGGATCGGCCGCGGCATCACGCTGAATGCGATCGCTCTCGGCCTCGTCGACACGCCGATGACGGCGGCGAGCGTCGGCTACATCCTGGCGCACCCCGAGGTCATGCCGCTTCCCGCCGGCCGGGCTGCGACCGCGGACGAGGCCGCTGCGGCCATCGCCTTTCTGCTCTCGGACGACGCCAGGTTCTTCTGCGGAGCCGTCGTCTCGATGGACGGCGGCACGGATGCTTTCGTGCGGGGTGAGCAGTGGCCCGGCCCGCTCGGCCGGATGAGGGAAGGAGAGCACGAATGAATCTGGTCCCCACCGACGAGGTGGCGGCGATCCGGCGCCGCCTCGACCACCCGGTCATCGACAGCGACGGTCATCTCATCGAGTTCACCCCGCTGGTCCGGGATTTCCTGGTCGAGGAGGCCGGCGAGTCCGTCGCCGCCCGCTTTGATCGGTTGTCGCACACCGGCGCGATGCGTTCTGCGGTGCCCTCTCCCACTGAGCGCCGCAAGCTGGGGCTGCATGCCGTCGGTGTCTGGGGAATCCCGAGCGAGAACACGCTCGACCGGGCCACCGCGATGCTGCCCGCCCTGATGTACGACCGGCTCGATCAGTTCGGCATCGACTTCGCGGTGCTCTACCCGACGTACGGCCTGTCGGTGACCGCGCTCGGCGATGACGAGCTGCGCTGCGCGATGGCCCGGGCCTTCAACCGCTACTATGCCGCCGCCTACGCCGAGTTCAGCGACCGGCTGGCGCCGGTCGCGGCGATCCCCATGTTCACGCCGGACGAGGCGATCGCCGAGCTCGACTTCGCAGTGGGGGAGCTCGGGCTGAAAGCCGTCATGATGGGCGGCGCGATCCCGCGCAAGCTCGGCGGGTCAGGACCGGGTGGGGCGCCGGTATGGGTCGATACGTTGGGTCACGACTCGCTTTACGACTACGACCCGGTCTGGCGGCGCTGCGAAGAGCTCGGGGTCGCGCCGACGTTTCACGCCGGCGGGCAGGGCTGGGGCAGCCGCATGTCCACCACGAACAACTCCTACAACCAGGTGGGCAACTTCGCGGCGGCCGCCGAAGCCACCTGCCGGTCGCTCGTCTTCGGCGGCGTTCCGATGCGATTTCCCGATGTCCGCTTCGCTTTTCAGGAGGGCGGGGTGGCCTGGGCAGCCGCGTTGCTTGCAGGGATCTTGGGTCACTGGGACAAGCGCCGGCTCGAGCGCATCCAGTACTACAACCCGGCCCATCTCGACCAGGACCGGCTCGCGGAGCTGTTCCGCGCCTACGCCCGAGGCCCGGTCGCCGATCGCGTGGAGCGGCTCGGCGAGGGGCTTTCGGGACTGTCGGATCCGGACGAGGACCTGGCGCACATCGACCAGTTCGGTGAGTCGCTCATCACCGGCGAGAAGGACATCCTCGAGATGTTCACCGGCCGCTTCTACTTCGGCTGCGAGGCGGACGATCCGCTGAACGCGCTCGCGTTCTCCAGCGGGATGAACCCGGCCGGCGCCCGGCTGCCCGCGGTCTTCGCCTCCGACGTCGGCCACTGGGACGTGCGTGACATGAGGGAGGTGCTGCCCGAGGCGTACGAGCTCGTCGAGCACGGGCAGCTTACCGAGGAAGAATTTCGCGACTTCGTCTTCGCGAATCCGGTGCGGCTGTGGGCCGGCATGCGGCCGGACTTCTTCGCCGGTACGGCTGTGGAGGACGCCGTCAAAGGGACGCCCGCGTCCTAGCAGGTGTTGTCGGCGACTCTGACATACTCGCGCGATGGCTGCCCCGCCCGGCTACGGCGACTTCGCGCTGAAGCGCTTCCTCGGAATGGAGCTGGAGACGGTGCCGGCCGGCCGGGCGCGCGCCCGGATCACGATCGCCGACGCGCATCGCAACCCCAACGGAGTCGTCCATGGCGCGGTCTACTTCACCATGGTCGACACCGCCATGGGTGCGGCGACGATGTCGATGCTTCCCGACGGCATGTTCTGCACTTCGGCTGAGGTGCAGATGCGTTTCATCCGGTCTGCTGCGGAGGGAGTACTCATCGCCGACGCGTCTGTCGTGAAGATGGGGCGCCACATCGCGCATCTGACGGCGCAGGTACAGGGAGCCGACGGACGGTTGCTCGCGACCGGCGGAGCGACGTTCGCCATCATCCGTCCCTGAGCGGCATGCGGCAGCCCGCTGCCGTAAGCCGTTCCCGTAGACAAGTGTCTACTCGAGTGCCAGGATGCGGGCGCCGGCGCACCGGACTGCGGCGCAGCCGCCCGTCCGGCGAAGGAGGTTCGTGCATGGCCATCGTCACCGAGCAGCTGTGGGACCCGGTCGTCCACATGCAGAGTGAGGAACTGTTCTCCGTCTACCGGCGCATGCGCGATACGTCCCCTGCCTTTCACAACACCGAGCGGGACATCTGGGCGCTTACCCGCTACAGCGACGTCATCGGGGCGCTGCACGACACCGAGCGGTTCCGCTCCGGGATGGGCATCAGCGTCACCTCGCCGCCGAGCGACGGATCACCCATGACGAGCATCATCTCGATGGACAACCCGCGGCACAGCCAGCTGCGCAAGCTCGTGGCGCGCGGGTTCACCACCCGCCAGATGGGGGAGTTCGAGCCGCGGGTCCGCAGCGCCGCGCGGCAGCTGGTCGATGCCTTCGCGGCCGACGGACGCGTCGAGTTCGTCAGCGCGCTGGGCGCGCCGTTGCCCATCATCGTTCTCAGCGAGCTGCTCGGGATCGACGACGCCGACCGCGAGCTCTTCAAGGACTGGTCGGACGCGATGGTCCGCCAGGACCCCGACGACCCGCGCACGGCGGAGCGGGCCACGCGCGCGGTCGGCTCGATCAGCGCCTACTTCTCCGACGTCATGCGCCGCCGCAGGCGGCAGCCGACCGACGACCTCATCTCCCATCTGCTGGCCGCCGAGATCGACGGCGAGCGGCTCGACGACCAGGAAATCCTCGGCTTCTGCTTCCTGCTCATCGTGGCCGGGCACGAGACGACGACGAACTTCCTCGGCAACTGCGTCATCGCCCTGGCCGGGCACGCCGCCCAGCGATCCGAGCTGCAACGCGATCCGAGCTTGCTCCCCAACGCGATACAAGAGCTGCTGCGCTGGTGCGGTTCGGTGCATTCGCAAGGGCGTACGACGGTCACCGACGTCGACATCCACGGGGTCACCATTCCCGCGATGTCGCGGGTTGCGCTCATCATGGGCGCCGCCAACCGGGACGAGCGGGAATTCGGACCTGATGCCGATCAGCTCGACATCCGCCGTCCCGCCGGGCACCATCTCGCGTTCGGCCACGGTGCCCATTTCTGCCTCGGCTCGAACCTCGCCCGGCTGGAAGCCCAGATCGTGCTGGAAGAGCTGCTCGACAGGCTGCCCGACTGGCACGTCACCGACCCCAGCATCAGCTACGCCCCGTCGGCCATGGTGCGCGGTCCGCTGCAGCTCAACGTGGAGTTCACCCCGCGATGACCGAGAGCGAGATGCACGCGGTACTGGAGCGTTACGTGCCGCGCACAGCGGGCGGTCCTACACGTTTCTCGGCGTCATGGCGCCGGCTGCCGCCGGCCTGCCGGTGAGCGTCGTGCGCCGGGTGCTCGACGACGCGGTACGACTGACCGTTCGGGCGTAGCGGCCAGATCGGTCAGGCATCGCATTCGACGGTGAGCCCTTTCAGGCCGCGGAGGAAAAACGTGGGCAGGAACTCGTACTCCCGGACGGGCGCGGGGCCATGCGCCTTCTCCGAGATCCGGATGTCGGTCGTGAGGTCCAGCAGCCGGTTGATCGCTACCCGTCCCTCGGCGCGGGCCAGGTGCGCTCCGGCGCAATGGTGAATGCCGTGGCCGAACGTCAAATGGTTGCGGGCATCCTTGCGTTCCGGATCGAAGACATTCGGGTCGGCGAAGGCGCGGGGATCGCGGTTTGCCGCTCCGGGTAGCAGCAGCAAGCTGCTGCCGGCGGGAAGCTGCACGCCGGCGACCGTGGTACTGCGCCGCGCCATGCGGAACTGGCTGCGCAGCGGGCTCTCATACCGCAGCGTTTCCTCCACGAAGCCGGGGATGCGCTCGCGGTCCTCGCGAAGGAACCGCTGCAGGTCCGGGCGTTCGGCGATGATGCGTAACGCGAACGAGAGCAGCCGCACGGTGGTCTCCTGGCCACCGGCGAACAGGTTCGCAGCGAGCAGCGCCACATCGGTGACAGGGGGGATCGAGCCGTCCGGGTACTTCGCGGTGGCCATCGCGGTCATGATGTCGTCGCGCGGCGCGCGGCGGCGATCCTCGATGTACGCGGTGAACTGCTCGTACAGGAAGGCCAGCGGCTTGTGCTCCAGCTGCTCCGGAGGCGCGGCCAGGTGCTGGCGAAAGAGCCCGTGGTCCTCCTCGGGAACGCCCTCCAGGTCGGCGATCACCGAAAGGGTGAAGGGCTCGGCGAATCCATGGATGAACTCACTCTGATCGGCGAGCCAGTCGGCGAGCGTTCGCTCGGCGAGCCGGCCCATGAACTGCTCGTTCTCCCGCATCCTGCGTGGCGTCAGGAGCCGCATGAGCAGGCCGCGGTGAGCCGTGTGTTTCGGTGGGTCGAAGGTCGGTAGCTGATCGCTGAAGGGCAGCTCGTCCCGGTACTGATCGATGATCGCGCTGACGTCGTCACCCTCGAACGGCACCGGGAACTTCTTGAACGGCCCGCTCACCGCGTTGCACGAGGAGAAGCCGGCCGGGTCCGAGTAGACGGCGCGTGCCTCCTCGTAGCCGGTGACCATGAAGACGCCGTAGTGCGGCTCGCGCCAGATCGGTGACTGCGCACGCAGCGCGTCGAAGTACGGATAGGGGTCGTCCTGCACGGCTCGGTCCACGAAGAAGTTGCGCTCTTCCAGACCACCCATGGCTGACCTCTCAAACCGATCGGCGCACCCCGTTGTGCGGGGGCGCCGCAAGAGCCAAACTATTCCGACGTCAAAGTATTACGCAGCGCGGGGAAGGGCAACGCCGGTCAGCTGCTGACGTCCGGCAGCTCGATCAGCGCTTCGAGCCGCTGCTGCGTGCGCAGCCGTTCGCCGATCGCCGACACGAGATCGCCTGACGATCCCGCCAGCTGGTCCAGCAGCAGACCGCGGTGGTGCAGGCGGTTCAGCGAGTACTCCCAGGTGAAACCGATAGCGCCGGTCACCTGGGTCGCGATCTGCGCGACGGCGTGCAGCACGCGTCCCGCCAGCGCCTTGACGGTCTCAGCCAGCGCCGGGTCCGGCGGGGCGGTGCGCGACGTCAGCACCGCAATGTCGAAAAGGCAGCGCAGCTGATGCACTTCGGTGGCGGCCCAGGCGAGCAGGTGCTGCACCGCCTGGAATCGCGCGAGGGGCTGCCCGAACTGCCGGCGCACCCGCACGTGCTGCAGCGCGTCACTCACCAGCCGATCGCAGACGCCGAGCAGCTCGGCTGCGGCACCGAGGCGCGTGCGGGCCAGCATCGGCGCTCGCAGTGCTGACAGCGGCCCCTCAGCAGTCAGTAGGTCGCCGCGGCAATCCTGCGGGTCATACAGCGTGAGGTAGTCGTCCGCGTGCGAGCCACCGCGCGGCAGCGGCGTCGGTTGCGATAGCGCGGTCAGGCCGACGCCCGGCCGGTCGATCACGACCGTGGCCCCGTCGATGAGCCCGGCGACCGCGACCAGCCCGTCACGCCCGAAGGGCATCCCGAGCAGCTGCGGCGGGCCGTCGCGCGCGGGATCGGCGAGCGCGAGCAGCGACAGCGCCGGTGTGACGGCGGCGGCGTAGCCCTGTGCTTCGAGGAACGCGTAGGCGGGGCTGTGATCGCGGTCCGCGAAAACGTCGACGAGGCCGAACGTATCGAGCGCAGCCTCCCCGTCGTGCCGACCGAAGATAGCCGCGGCGGCACTGCGGTAGCTGATGTAGTCCTCGCTGCGCAGCGTGTCAGGCATGGCAGCCGGACAGGCGCGGGGCGGACCGGGACGGCATAGGCGGACGCTCTCCGTGACAGGCGACGAATGGCGCCGCAGTCCAATTTCGACGTCGAACTAGGAATAGGGTTGGGTCAGCGTAGCCGCGAAGGCTTTCCTTTTCCAACGTCCTCCCGGAAGTCGAGGAAGCATGGGCGAAGTACTAGCCGGCAAGGTGGCCGTCGTGACCGGCGCTGCCAGTGGTATCGGCCGCGCGACGGCCGAGCTCTTCGTGTCCAGTGGCGCGGCGGTGATCCTCGCCGACGTCGACGCTGCCCGCGGCGAGCAGGTGACCCGCACGCTGGGCGCGCAGGCTGCGTTCCGTCAGACGGATGTCGCTGACCCCGATCAGGTGCAGGCGCTCGTCGACTTCACGGTCGAGCGCTTCGGGGGGTTTGACGTGCTGTGCAACAACGCCGGCATCGCAGGCTCGCTCGTCAGCTTCCTGCGCGACGACTTCCGCGACTTCGAGCGCACGATGAACGTCAATCTTCTCGGTGCGATGGTCGGCAGCCAGCGGGCCGCGCGCTACATGAAGGACCACGGAGGCGGGTCCATCATCAACGTCTCGTCCGTCGGAGGGATCAACGCCGGCGGCGGCGTCATGTCCTACCGCGCCTCGAAGGCCGCGTTGATCCACGTGACGAGGTCGATCGCGGTCGAGCTCGCGCCGTACGCGATACGCGTCAATTGCATCGCGCCGGCCCACATTCCCACCGGCATCACGAATTACGACATGGGGCCGGTGATCGAGCGCAATCAGCCCTTGGCCCGGCGCGGTCAGCCCGAAGACGTCGCTCGCGCGGCGCTGTATCTGGCGAGCGACTGGTCCGCGCAAGTGACCGGGATCGTCCTGCCGGTCGACGGCGGCACCACTGCCGGCCGGCCGGCCGCGGGCTGAGCTGCGGCCCGGTAGTCGCTTGCTATTCGGCGGTTTCGGACGGGATCGGGCGCAGCGGATCGTGTGCCCTGCCGGAATCGCGCGCACCGCTTCGCCGCATGAACGTCATGGTCCGCGTCGCGAGCCGCCAGCCGTCGTCGGTGCGGCGGTACGTGTCGGTGTACCAGCCGAGGCGCATGTCATGATTCGTCTGGTCCACGAAGCACAGCGGCTGGTAGCCGGTAGCGGTGTCGCCGGCCAGGTCCAGCTGCGGGGTTCCGGTCATGAAAAGGCCCTTCGGGGCGGCCTGCGCCAGCGCGGGGAAGTCCTTCAGCGAGTACTTCTCGCCGAACGCGCTGTAATAGCCGTCCGGGGTGAAGACCGCAAGGACGGCGTCGATGTCCGCGCGGCTCATCCCTACGGCGAAGCGCGCCAGCAGCTGCTCGAGCTCCAGGATGTCTGCCTGCTGGTCAGAGGTATAAGCCGGCATGGTGGAGAGCTCCTCACTCGAGTGGGATGGTCACCGCAGGTTGTCAGGAACCGCCGAGACCGAGGATGTGCCGCGCGACCGTCATGAGCTGCATCTGCTGCGATCCACCATAGATCGTGACGATCCGCGAGAAGAGGTAGTCCTGGTAGAGCAGCTCGTCATCGGCGTGCCGACGCGGCAGTGCGACGCGTTCCCCGTCGAGGTCGCGAAGCACGTTGAAAAGGGCCTGCTCGGTCCGGGTCCAGAGCAGCTTGCCGTAGGCGGACAGCGGCCCGAGATCCTGCCCCGCGGCCTCCTGCGCGAGCAGCGTCGCGGCCACGGCTCGCACTCCGGCGGTCTGCAGGGCCAGCTCACCGAGCTCTCGATCGAACGCCGCCGGCGCGCTCTCCGCGGCCTTGGCGAGCCGCTGCCGAAAGCCGCAGTGGCGCAGCCATGAGGTGGTGCCCCGCTCCCGTGCGAGCAGGTACATGGCGACCGTCCAGCCGCCGCCGACCTCCCCGATGAGCTGGCCGGCCGGCACCCGCACGTCGGTGAACGACACCTCCGCGAGCTCCTCGATGCCGTTGCCCTGCTTGATCGGGCTGACCCGCACGCCGGGGGAGCGCAGGTCAAGGGCCAGCGCGGTGAGTCCGCGGTGGCGCTGCTCGCTGGTGCCGGTGCGCACGAGCGCGAGACACCAGTCGGCGTACTTCGCCCACGTCGTCCAGATCTTCGCCCCGTTGACGACCAGGTCGTCGCCGTCCAGCTCGGCCCTCGTGCGCAGCGACGCGAGGTCCGAACCCGCCTCCGGCTCGGAGAAGCCCTGCGCCCATACGTGCGCTCCGGAAAGGAACTTCGGGACCATCCGGGCGGCGAACGCGGGCCGGCCGTATTGCACGAGCGTGGGAGCGATGATCTCGGTGTGCTCGAAGACCGTCGGTCCGGTCCAGCCGGCTCGGTAAAGCTCTTCCGTGACGACCGCCCGGTGCACGATCGAGCCCCCGCGCCCGCCGACGTGAGCAGGCCACCCGTAGCGTCCCCAGCCGTGCGCCCAGAGCAGCTCGCGCAACTCCCGGGCCTTCGTCACCCGGACGTCGAAGTCGCTGCCGGGGTCGAGCAGCTCGGCCAGCTCGGCTCCCCGGGTGGCGAGCCAATCGCGGAAGCCTTCGGCGAATACGGCTACGGCCGGAGCCGGACCGGCCTGCGCCTCCGGCGTGGACCCCGGGGCCGTCACGTCCTTGCCTTCTTGGCTCGCGCGGTGCGGGTGTGATGGCCGACGACGTCGCCGGCTTCGGCTCGAACCTTGTTCATGAGCCTGACCAGTTGAGCTGACTCCTGGGCCGACAACGGCAGCGTCGAGAACAGGTTTTCGTTCAACGTGTCCACCGCCTTGTCCACGACGCGGCGTCCTTTGGCCGTGATCTCGACGAGGACCGTGCGGCCATCGGTGGGATGTGGGAGGCGGCGGATGAGGCCGCTCGCCTCCAGCCGGTCGACCGAGCTGGTGACGGTGCCCGGCGTGATCCACAGGCTGGTGCCGACCTGACCGAGCGACAGGGAGTGGCCCGCACGCAGCAGACCCAGCACCTGGTACCGGGCGAAGGAAAGTCCCAGCGGCCGCAGCAGGGTGTTGGCCTGCTGCAGCAGGATCTGCCAGCCGCGCATCACCGAGATGACGGCGGCGACTCCGTCAGCCGACTCGTCCCAGCCTTGCGCGAGCCAGTGCCGGTGAGAGGCCGCGACGGGGTCGTACTCGAGCCGAGACATTCGCTCAATATATGAAGCCGACAACGCCGGTCGCCCGGTAGCCGGCGGAGCTGTCATGGCGCGGGTCCGTTTCGCCGGTTCACCGCGCCACCGGCGAGCCGGTGACCGGAGCGGAAGCGGTCACCTGGTCGGCTTCCAGGCGGCTGAGCTGATCGGGGGTCAGGCCGATCGAGGTGAGCAGCTGCCGGGTGTGCTCACCGAACAGCGGCGCGTGCCGCGCGTGAAGCCGCTGCGGTCCGGCTGAGAAACGCATCGGCAACGTGCCGTGCCGGGCGGTGCCCGTGACGGGGTGCTCGACCGCTTCGAAGAAGCCGCGGGCGTGCAACTGCTGCAGGTCGGCCTGCTGATGTGGCTGCAGCACCTTCGCGACCGGGATTCCCCGGCTCCACAGCTGCGCAAGGATGTCTTCCCGGGTGCGCTCGGAGCACCACGCCGCCAGCCTGCTGTCCAGCAGATCGCGCCGGCCGATGCGGGCCGAGAGCTCGTGCAGCGCCGGATCCATTGCCCATTCCGGTTGTCCCAGCGCCTCGCGCAGCGCGGTCCAGTGCTCGCTCGTTTCGACGGCGATTGCGATCCAAGAGTTCTCGCTGTCCTCGCCGTCATCGCGGGTGCGATACAGGTTCTGCGGGGCCGCCGTCGGTCCGCGATTGCCGTCACGTGACAGCAGCGCGCCGTACGCGGAGAATTCGATCACCTGCTCGGCGGTGACGTTGAGCGCGGCGTCGACCATGGCCGCCTCGACCAGCACGCCCTCTCCGGTTTCACTTCGGTGCTCGAGAGCGAGCAGCAGCCCGACGAGCGCGTGCAGACCCGCGTTCGGATCGCCGACACAGTAGGGCGAGAGCGGGCTCGCAGCGGGATGCCCGGTAAGCCAGGTAAGCCCGGACGCGTCCTCGATGACGAAGGCGAACGCGCTGTTGTCCCGCCACGGCCCGGCGAGCCCGAAGCCCGGCATGCGCACCATGACGATGTCCGGGCGGATGGCCTTCACAGCGTCGAACGAGAGCCCGAGCTGCTCCATGACCCGTGGTGTGAAGTTCTCCACGAGCACGTCACACGTCGTGAGCAGCTCGCGCAGGGCGCCCCGGCCGCGCTCGTCGCCGAGGTCGAGGGTCACGCTCTTCTTGTTGGTGTTCAGGCTGGAGAACATGCCGGACTGCTCCCACCACCGGTCGGCGGTGAACGGCAGGCCGCCGAGCATCCGCGTGCCGTCCGGGCGGGACGGTGACTCGACATGGATGACCTCCGCGCCGAGCAGCGCGAGGATGTGGGTGGCGAGCGGCCCGGCCCAGAAGGCCGTCATGTCCAGCACCCGAAGCCCGGCGAAAGGCAACGGTTGCGAGACGCTCGTCGATGGCGGTGCCGGTGCAGGCTTGCGCGGAGGGCGCTGCGTGCCGCTGTGCTCGCCGAGCCGCGGCGCCGTTTCCGGCGGGCGCAGCAGGGGAGTCGAGAACCGGTACGGCGGGCCCGGCTGGATGTAGTCGCCTCGTGGGCTGGTGCTGAATGACCGGCGGGCCTGGAAGTGGTCGGTCGACGGCAGCGTGGCCCCGTTGCCGATCGGCGCGCAGGGAATGCGGAACGCGGTCGCCAACTGCTGGATGTCCGCGACGGATTGGCTCGCCATCCACTCATGAACGGCAGGGACGATCGGCGCCCGGTTGAAGCGCAGCGACTCGTCCTCGGCCCACTCCGGATGTCCCACCATGGCGCAGAAGTCGAGCCACTGCTGCCCGGTACCGGTGCCGAGCCCGATATAGCCGTCGGCGGCCGACTCGACGCCCGGGGTTGGGACGGAGCGGGCCGAACGGTACGGGCGGCGCGCGATGTCGAAGAAGGTGACGGGGTAGTAGGTGAGGCCGATGCTCGCCACCTCGAGCATCGAGACGTCGACCAGCTCGCCACGATCGCCGGGCCGGCGCGCGCGCGACACCAACGTGCCGATCGCGGCGTACACCCCGCTGAGCCACTCTCCGACCCGGCCACCCACCGCCACGGGCGGCTGGTCAGGGGCGCCGCGACCCAGCCCGATCACACCTCCCGACCATGCCTGCAAGGTGAATTCGGTAGCCGGTCCGCCGGCCCACGGACCCTCCAGGCCGAAGGGCGAGATCGCGGTGACGGTGAGGTGGGGATGGGAGCTGCGCAGCGCTTGCGGCTGCAGGAGCGCGCTGTCGGCCAGGCGCGAGCCCGGCGACCACACCACAGCATCGGCCGCGGACAGCAGATCGCTGACGGCTTGCCTGTCCGTGGCCAGGTCTGCGTCGGCGACGGCGCTTTCCTTCCCGCCCGCGAGGAAGCTGAACAGCGCACCGTCCTCGTTCGCCGGGATCGTGCTGGCCGAAGCCGACCAACGGCGAAGCGGGTCTCCCGTCGGGTCCTCGACCTTGATGACGTCCGCGCCGGCGTCGGCCAGCAGCTTGGTGCAGTACGCGCCGGGGATGCCCGATGAGAGGTCGATGACGACGTAGTCGCGCAGCGGCAGCGCGGGCGGGGGCATCGGCGGTTACCGATTCCAGAACGGGCTGCAGGTGAGCACTTCCGGTCCCGTTGCCGTCACCAGCACGGCCTCGCGGCCGACAACCGCGCCGACATCGCCGTCCGCCACCTGTCCGGTGACGACGAGGACGGTGCCGGGTTCGAGGCGCTGCGCTGCTGCGGTCGCCGGTAGCCCCCGGACCACGAAGGGCTCGTCCAGGCCGAGGCCCAGCCCGTGCGCGATCGGAGTAGCCGGTGCCTCTTCCCCCGCGGCCTCGTACGCGGCGAGCAATGCGCTCCCGGGTGCGCCCGGCTGGCAGGCGTCGAGCAGCCGGGCCCACAGTTCGTCCCATCGCCCGAAGAGCTTCCGCGCTCCGGCGGCGTCACCGTTGGCTCCGGCCGGCCAGGTGCGGCCGACCTCCCCGGCGTAGCCGCCGGCCATGACTCCTGCGTCGAACGCGACGAGGTCGCCGGCCGCGACCGGTGCATCCGCGCCGCGATGCTCTCCCGAGGTGACCTGGACGACCTCCTGAATGGCCGGCGTGGTGACCCCGCGCATCGCTATCGCCTCCATGAAGGCGCCGACGAGCTCCCGCCGGTCGATGCCGGGTCGCAGCCGCGACACCGCCGCCGCTAGGCCCGCCTCCGCGACGGAGATGGCCGCGCGTATCGCCGTGAGCTCCTCCGGCGTCTTCACCAGCCGCGCGTCGCGAAGCGCCTGCTCCCCGTCGACCACCTCTGCCTTCGGGAAGGCCATCGGCAGCAGGCGGGCGAAGAGCGGCGACAGCGCATCGGTGCCGACCCGGCGCGGTTGGTGCGCGTCGCCGATGCGTTGCAGCACCGACACGAGGTTCATCGGGTTCCAGGTGACGCCGTACAGGTGATCGTGAGGGATGTCCTCGGGAACGCCCTCATCCCATGTGGTGAGCAGGTAGATGTCACTGGTTGCGCGCACGAACACGCAACTGGCTCCGTAGGCGCGGGTGCCCGCGTTCCACAGCAGCGGGGCACCGGCCACGTAGCGCACGTTCGCGGGCCGGCCGAGTACCAGCACATCGAGGTCGTGCGCTTCCATCGCCGCGATCGCCCGCTCGCGACGCGCGATCCGTAGCGCCCGATCGTCGGGCAGAACCTCAGTCGCCATAGGGGCTGTAGGGGTAGTCGGTCAGGTTCAGGCACCCGTCGTCCGTGATCACGAAGACGTTCTCCGATCGGTAGCCGCTGTAGCCCTCGTCCCACACGGTCGGCTCGATGACGAGCACCATGCCCGCTTCCAGGACGAAGTTCGCGTCGAACTCGTCGCCGAGGTCGGTGCCCACGAAGGGCATCTCTGCGCTGTCGAGCCCGAGGCCGTGGCCGAGATAGAAGTGCGGCATCCACGGGCGAGCCCCGCCGCACACGGCCATCGCCGCTCGAGTGAGGTCAGCGCCGGTGGCGCCGGCACGCATCTCGGCAACCACCGCATCGTTGATGTCCCTCCACTGCCGGTACTGCGCTTGCTGGCGGGACGACGGGTCCTGCCCGACAACCCAGGTGCGCCCGAAGTCGGAGTGATAGCCGCCGAACATGATCCCGGTGTCGACCCAGAGCACATCTCCGGCGGCCAGCTCACGTTCCGTGGTCAGTAACGGGCACGGGATGTCGCCGTGGACCGTCCAGGGCAATGCCGATCGGCGACCGGGCATGACTTGCCAGATCGGATCCAGGATGTTCGCCTCCGCGCCGAGCTCGAAGACGCGGCGAAGGAAACGCGCGGTGAGCTCGGTCTGGCGGGTCCCCGGAGCGATGCCGGGTTGCACGTCGACCATTGCCTGCTCGGTGATCCAGAGCGCGTGGCGGAGGTAGCCGAGCTCGTCCGGTGTCTTGATGAGCCGCGCCGCGCCGGTGATGTCGCCGGCTGCCTTGGGCGGCCACTCCGTCGAGAGCAGCTCGTGGTTTCGGTGCATCGCGGCCGTGAGGTCGTCCACAGCGATGCTGGCGGCAGGTGGGGCCAAGTCCGCGAGCAGCTTCGCGAACTTCTCGAAACCCTCGTCGAAATCGAGGTAGACCGGCTCGTGAAGGTGGTCCGCGTCGAGGGCCACCTCTGCGCCGTCCGGCAGTCGTGCGAAAAGATGCGGCGTCTCGTCATCGGCCAGGACGACTGCCACCGGACGTTCGACATTGGCACGACCGGCGTCTCCGAACGGCCACACCGCGCCGGTGGCATAACTGACGTTGCTGTTCAGCAGCAGCACGAGCGCGTCCACGCCGTTGGCCTTCATCGCGGTGCGCAGCCGAGCACCGCGATGCGCGCACATGCGCCCGAAATGCGGCTGCTTCGGGATCTCGATCGTCGTCATGCGGCCGCCAGTCCTGGTGTGCAGACGTGCAGATGAGTTAGGCTCGCGGCGAGATTAGTTTGACATCGTAAGAGTGTCAATGCAGTTGCGGGTGTCGTTTGCTGTCGAGGGTCGTTGCTGTCGCGTGTCATTGCCGGGGAGGTCGAGTCTTCGTGCCGATCTACAACCACACCGGTCTCGTCGTTCGAGACCTCGAGCGGTCGAAGCGGTTCTACGAGCGGGTCCTCGGCTTTCGGGTCTGGTACGAAGACTCCTCCTTGCCGGATGAGGCCGTCGGGAGGCTGCTCGGGCTCACGCCGCCGATCGGCGCCACGTTGTGCTACCTGGTGCTAGACGGGTGCGTTCTCGAACTCGTGCATTTCAGCGCCCCGGAGGCCGAGCCGGCGTTACGGGAACGGAAGCTGGGCGAAACCGGGCTCAGCCATCTGTCGCTGGCAGTTGACGACATTCGCGCGACCGCGGCGCGAGCTGTCGAATACGGCGGCGAGATCGTCGAGAGCTCGGACCTCGGCATCGCGCTGATGATCCGCGACCCCGACGGGCAGCTTCTCGAGCTGCTCACGATGGACTATCCCAAGGGCCGGCCACTCAAGCCGGCGATGTCCTCAGCCAGTGACGTGACGTGACGGAAGGAAGTGAGGCGGCCATGATCGCTCGAAGTCCGCTTTCGCCCGCCGATCTGTACCACACCGGGTTCGTCGTCGACGACCTCGGCGCCGCCCAGCAAGAGGTCGGCCGCCTCTTCGGGGTTACCTGGCTGGAAGGCGGCGGCAGCGTCCGGATGGTGACCCCCGACGGGCCATCGGTGGTCACCACGAAATACGCCATGTCGGCCGAGGGGCCACACCACGTCGAGCTCGTGGAATCGCTTCCGGGCACGCTGTATACCGCGAGCACTTCACTGCGTCCCCATCACCTCGGCTACTGGGTCCTCGACGTCGAGGCGGCATCGACGACGCTTTCAGCGTCGGGTTTGCCGTGCGCGGCCAGCGTGAGCATCGAAGGCAGCGATCGTGGCCCCATCGCGGCTTATCACCAAGCAGGTGATGACTTCTACGTCGAGATCGTTGCTCGCTGGATGAGGCGTGTCCTTTTCCCCGCCGCGCAACGTTGACAGACATTACGACATCGAACTAATTTCGAGCAGGTCACGACTCGGACGGGCCGTCCCAGGCCGACCCGCGCAGAAGGGAAGTCCGATGGAGAAGACCCTGCAGCGCTCGACGGAGAGCTTCACCTATCCGACCGAGGGGCTCGGCGCTCCCAGGAACCGGCAGGGCCATGCCGTCGCGGCGGCGAGCGGCCTTCCGGCCGGCACCGAAGTGTTCTCCGCGGACAATCACATCTCCCTGGCGGAGGACATCTTCTATGAAAGGTTCCCGGAGCCGCTGAAGGAGCGCGCACCGCGGATCTTCTTCGAGAACGGCGCCTGGACCTTCGGCTTCGGCGGTAAGGGCGCGTTGCCGCCCGCATTCACCGACGTTCTCAGGCAGTACGACCCGTTGCCGGGCTCGAGTACCGCCAACATCGAAGCGAGGCTCGAAGAACTCGCCGCCGACGGGGTGACTCGAGAGCTCGCGTTCCCTAACGCGCTGCTGGGCTTGATGGGCTTCCCGGACTACGAGATCCGTGAGCTCTGCTTCCGGATCTACAACGAGTACGTCGCGGAGTTGCAGGAGCGCACCGCCGGCCGCTTCTACGGGGTTGGGCTCGTCAACTGGTGGGACGGCGAGGGTGCGGCTCGCACCGTCTCCGAGGCCAAGGCGCTGGGGATTCGGACCTTCTGGCTGCCGCTGAAGCCGGGTAACCATCCCGACAAGCAGCCGATCGACTTCAACAGCGATCGCATGAGACCGGTCTGGGAAGCGATCGAAGAGTCAGCGCTTCCGGTGTCCCATCACATCGGCGAGGGCCCGATCTCATCGCCGTGCTCCAGAAACGGGCTGGCGGTCAGCATGGTGCATCAGGCAGCCCCGTTCCGTGAAATGTTCGGCAGGTACACCCTTGGAGGCCTGCTCGACCGCCACCCGGGGCTGCGGATCGGGTGGTTCGAGGGCGGGATCAGCTGGGTGTTGCCCGCGATCCAGGACGCCGAGCACATGCACGTGTCGTTCCGGCACATGCTCGACTTCGATATCGAACACGAGGTGCGGTACTACTGGGACAACCACATGTACTCGGCGTTCATGGTGGATCCGCTGGGCCTCGAGGTGGTTGACCGTATCGGTACCGATCGGGTGATGTGGTCCTCGGATTACCCCCACAACGAAAGCACGTTCGGTTACTCCGAGCGTTCGCTCGCCGCCGTGGTCGATGCCGTCGGGCCGGAGAGCGCCGCGCGCATCGTGAGCCGCAACGTGTTCGACTTTCTCGGGCTGCCCAGCAATGGCTGAGGCATCCGTTCCCGCGCCGGAAGAGGTCGTCCTTTACGAGAAGGACCCGAAGACCAAGATCGCGACGATCACGTTCAACCGTCCGAAAGAGCTCAACGCCGCGACGATCGGCGCTCGGCTGCGTTACGCAGCGCTCCTGCATGCCGCCAACATCGATGACGACGTCAAGGTCCTCGTCATCCGTGGGTCCGGCGACGATTTCGGGTCGGGTGCGGACCTGCCGGAAGTAGCCATGCTTCAAGCCGATTCGCCCGAGGCGGCTTGGAGCGCCGAGCTCGGCCTCGACGACTCGCAGGTGACGTTCCCCCCGCCGAGCTCCTATCGGGGCTCCTCGGCGCTCGCCATGTGGTACGCCGATGCTCGAGCGGGCTGCCGCACCCTTGCCGACTTCAAGAAGATCAGCATCGTCGAGGTCAAGGGCTATTGCTATGGCTGGCACTTCTATCAGGCCGCCGATGCCGACCTGGTGATCGCCTCAGATGACGCGTTGTTCGGCCACCCCGCCTTCCGCTACGTCGGCTGGGGCCCGCGCATGTGGTCATGGGCGTTGATGATGGGGATGCGCAAGTTCGGGGAGATGGTCTTCACCGGACGGCCGTTCACCGCCGACGAGATGTACGAATGCAACTTCGTCAACAGCGTCGTCCCGCGCGATCAACTCGAGGACGAGGTCGCCAAGTACGCCTCGGCCTGCTCACGCTCACGTCCGACGGATGCCGTCGTCATGCAGAAGACGTTCTTCCAGATGATGAAGCAGCACCAGGGGGAGTACCTGGGCAGCCTGATGACGGCCGTCCTGGAGTCGATGGGGAGCCGGGTACAGCCTGACCGTGACGACCTCAAGCTCTCCCGGGAGGTCTACGAAGGCGGCCTCGGCAACGCCGTGAAGTCCAACGACGACCAGTTCCCTGCGGACTGGCGGCTCAGCAAGTCCGGCCGCAAGCGCCGGCAGTCCGGCCCGACGGGTGATTGACGGCCCCTCGTAGTGAAGGAGCGGCGACCATGACGAGTGAGACACGCGTGCCCGACACCCAAGACCTCGAGGGCATCGCTCGCGGCGAGCAGTATTACCAGCAGCTGCTCGACCGGGAGCGCCGCAAGGTGCCAAAAAGCCTGCGAGCGACGTCGGCCGGCTGGCTCGAACCCGCGGCGATCCGTCCCGAGGTCTATTTCGACCCAGAGGTGCACCGGCTCGAAGTGGAGAAGATCTGGCGCCGGGTCTGGCAGATGGCCTGCCGCGAAGAGCAGGTCCCCGAGGTCGGCGATTCCATCATCTACGAGGTCGCCGATGCGTCGCTCATCGTCGTGCGCACCGCGCCCGGCGAGATCCGTGCCTTCCACAACTCCTGCCTTCATCGCGGAACCCAGCTGCGAACGAAAGCCGGGCGCGTGCGCCAGTTCAAGTGCCCCTTCCACGGCATGACGTGGAACATCGATGGATCGCTGCGCGAGATTCCCTGCGTCTGGGACTTTCCCGATGTCGACACCGCCGAGTTCCGGCTACCCGAGGCGCAGGTCGCCGCGTGGGGTGGGTTCGTCTTCGTCAACCTCGATCCCGATGCGCCGCCGCTCGAGGACTATCTGCAAGACCTGCCGTGGCACTTCGAGGCGTGGCCCTTGCAGGAGCGCTACATCGCCGCTCATGCAGTGCGCGTCCTTCCGTGCAACTGGAAGGTCGCTCTCGAGGCTTTCATCGAGGCCTACCACACCGTTGCGGTGCATCCGCAGCTGCTCACGACGGCCGCCGATTCCTTGTCGGAGTACGACACCTATGGCTCCCACGTCAGCCGCATGATCACGGCCGTCGGGGTCTCCAGTGAGCATGTCGTCGGCGTGGACGATGCTCAAATCCTCAAGGCGATGTTCGGTCGCGAGACCGATGTCGCCGTGCCGCCTGGTTCACACGCTCGCGAAGTGCTCGGTGACCGGGTCCGCGCCTCGCTCACGGCGCGCACCGGACGCGACTATTCGCACATCACCGACGCTGAGGCGCTTGACGGCATCGAGTACTTCCTCTTTCCCAACTTCATGCCGTGGGCCGGGTTCCTCACCCCGTTCGTCTACCGGTTCCGGCCCGACGGTCACGCCCCGGACTCCTGCGTCATGGACATCATGAAGTTGGAGCCGGTGCCCGAGGGTAAGGAGCGTCCCGCGCCGGCGCCGACTCGCCATCTCGAGCCCGGTGAGAGCTGGACCGATGTGCCGGAGCTCGGAGCGCTTGGCCGCGTGTTCAATCAAGACACCGCACGGTTCGAGCGCATCCAGCGGGGATTACGGGCGTCGGTGCAGCCGAGCTTGACGCTTTCTCGCTACCACGAAAGCCGGATCCGCCACTTTCACGCGACGCTCGACTCCTACCTCGCCCGGCCTTGAACGCGGTGCTGACGCAAGCGCAGTGGCCGGCGTCGAACGAGCCGATCCGAGATACCACCGTGGCCGGCATCTTGCTGGCGGCTGCAGCACGTGCACCCGAGCGGGTCGCTCTCGTGGCCGGCACGGCGGATCCCGAAGCGCGTACGCGCCGCACGTACGCGCAGGCCGCGGCCGAGGCCGAAGCCGTCGCGCGGGCGCTGGCTGCGCGCTTTCGGCCGGGCGAGCGACTGGCTGTGCTCGCGCCGAGCAAGACCGAGTCCTACCTCCTGACGTTCGCCGCGGCGATGGCCCGGCTCATCCTCGTGCCGATGAACCCGCTCTTGCGCGGTCGCGAAATCGCGCACATTCTCGGGCGATCCCGCGCGGCGGGGGCGGTCTTCGTCCCTGAGCATCGCACCAACGACCTGGCAAGCATGCTTGCCGAAGTCGGTCCGAGCCTCCCGGAGCTGCGTGAGCTGATTTCCTTCGAGGACTGGCCGGCGCTTGTCGAGGCGGGCACGAGCGACGAGCGTGCCCTGCTGCCGCCGGGTCCGGACGACGTAGCTCAGCTCGTGTTCACCTCAGGGACAACCGGTGCGCCCAAGGGCGTGATGCTGACACACCGCGGGTTGACCAATGCTGCGCGCGCTAGCGGCGAGCGTTTCGGACTCGGCGAAGGCGACGTCTACGTCGGCACGATCCCGCTGTACCACGTGGGCGGGCAGGCGGTCACCTTCATGGTGGTGCAGGCGCTCGCCACGGACGTCCTCGTCGAGCAGTTCGACGCCGCCTTGCATCTGGAGCTGCTGGAAAGCGAACGCGCGACCCATACCGTCGGCGTCCCGACCATGCTGCAGGACGTCATGGCCCACCCATCCTTCGACCGACGCGACCTCTCGGCGCTGCGCGCGCTCACCTGCGGCGGATCACTCGTGTCCGTCGAGCTCATTCGCGAGCTCGAGCGCCGGCTCGGCGTCAGAACGACGATCATCTTCGGTCAGACCGAGACGTGCGGGTACATCTCGCAGACCTTTCCGGACGACGAGCCCGCGGACAAGTCGACCACCGTCGGCCGGCTGTTGCCACACCTCGAGGGCCGCGTCGCCGATCCCGCCAGCGGTACTACGGTGACCGCCGGCGAGGTCGGCGAGCTGCTGGTCCGGGGTGCCGGTGTCATGCAGGGCTACTTCAACGACGAGCAGCAGTCGGCTGCCGCCGTCGAACCGGACGGGTGGTTGCACACCGGTGATCTCGTCACGATGGACGAGCGGGGGTACCTGCGAATCACCGGCCGGCTCAAGGAAATGATCGTCAGCGGCGGCGTCAACGTCTATCCCACCGAGATCGAGGCAGTCGTCGCCGAGCATCCGGCCGTGGCGCAGGTCGCCGTGCTCGGTGTGCCGGATCCGCGCTGGGGAGAGGCCGTCGTCGCGGTCGTCGCCGTCGTCCCGGGTGCCGCGGCCGATGCCGAGGCGCTCGAAGCTTTCAGCCGGCAGCGGCTGGCGCCCTACAAAGTGCCGAAGCAATGGCACTTTCGCGCCGAGCTGCCGATGACCGCCTCGGGCAAGGTGCAAAAGCACCTGCTGCGTGACGGCTTGGCAGCGCGCTGACCCAGCGGCGCTGACCCAGCGGCGGTCGCCCACCGCCGGCGTTCAGGCGCCGGCAGCTGAATCACTCGGGTAGGTGAACGTGTCGCGTATCGGGCGGGCCGATTCGTATAGCCAGCAATCCGGACAAAAGGGAGTGACCCGTGCGCTGGCTACGGCGAATGGCGCGTGGCGACATGTCCCTTCGGCGACGGCTGCTGCTGTCGATCGGCGTCGGGATGCTCCCGGCATTGATGGTCGCGCTCATCCTCACGCTCGTCATGAACGCGGTCAGCGGGGATTTCCGGCAGGCCCAGCAACGCGGGCGAGCTGCGGCGCAGATCGCTGATCTGCAGGCACGTATCACCGAGACGGGCACCGCCATGACGAGCGCGTTGAGCGCCGGCGGCACGCAAACGCTTGATCGGTACCTGGCGGAGAACCGTTCCATGCCGGCCATGTTCCGCAGCCTGGCGGCGAACGTGCCGAAGGAGGCGCAAGCCTATGTCGCGGCGGCGGCCCAAGGCTGGGAAAAGGTCTGGACCGGACTGACGCAACTGCGCACGGCGATCCAGGAGCAGGGATCCGGGGGCGCGAGAGTGCTGCCGTTGCTCATCGCGATCGGTGACAACGTCGTTCCGCCCGAGCACGCCCTGGAAGCCGCGTCGAAGGCGGCTGCCGAATCGCTGACGGCGAACCTTGGTCATTCGCAGGATCGCCAGGACAGCGAACGTTGGGCGCTGCTGGTGCTCACCGCGCTCGGCTTCGGGCTTGCGCTGTTCCTGAGCCAGCGGGTATTTCGCTCGATCAGCGAGCCCATCGATCGGCTGCGTGCAGCGGCAGAGCAACTGGACCCTGATGAGCCGACGTTCGTCGAGGTCCCTGGGACTCCCGAGCTGGCGGCGCTGACGTCATCGTTCAACGCCATGGCCGATCGGCTGGCGACGAGCAGTCGCGTCATCGCGCAGAACGAGGCCAGGCTGCAGGCGCTGTTTCGCAATGCTTCCGAACTCGTCATGATCGTCAAGCCAGACCTCACTGTGGTAACGGTGACTCCGCCCGCGCAGTTGGTGCTGGGCATGCCACCGGAAGCCTTGATCGGTAGCAACGTGCGAGACCTGCTGCACCCGGCGGATCTGGACATCGTGCTCGCTGCTGTCAACCGGAGCCAGGCCGCCCCGCAGCGCTTCGAATTCGTGCTGCGACGGCCCGACGGGGAGCAGCTCACCGCGGATGTGCACGTCGTCGACCTGACCGATGAGCCGGCGGTGCGCGGGATCGTCCTCACTGTGCGGGACGTGAGCGAGCGCAAAGAGCTGGAGCAGCTGCTCACCCATCAGGCGTTTCACGACACCCTCACGGGGCTGCCCAATCGGGCCCTCCTGCGGGACCGTCTCGCCCATGCGCTCAAGCGGCGGCCGCTCGATCGGCCGATTGCGCTGCTGTTCGTCGACCTGAACGACTTCAAGACGGTCAACGACAGCCTCGGACATTCCGCCGGTGACGAGCTTCTTCAGGTCGTCGCCGGCCGTCTGGAGTTGCAGCTTCGGGAGGGCGATACTGCGGCGCGTCTCGGGGGCGACGAGTTCGTCATCTTGCTCGAGGGCGCGGGTGAGGACGAGGCCTTGGCGGCAGCGCAGCGGCTCGTCGCCGCGCTGGCGGAACCGGCGACGGTCTCGGGCATCGACGTCTTTCCGCATGCCAGCATCGGCATCGCCGTGGGGAAGGCCGGCGACACCGCCGATCAGCTGCTGGCGCACGCCGACGCGGCGATGTACACGGCGAAGGGCAACGAGAACGGCGCGGTGCGGGTCTACAACGAGGACCTTTCGCCCCGGCTGCTGCAGCGGCTCGAGCTCAAGGCAGACCTCGAAAGGGCCGTTGAACGCGGCGAGATCCACGTCCACTACCAGCCGATCCTGGACCTCTCCACCGGGCGCACGGTCGGCGTCGAAGCACTGGCTCGATGGGAGCACCCCACGCGCGGTCGCATCATGCCGCTCGACTTCATCCCGCTGGCGGAACAGACCGGCCTCATCGTGTCCGTCGGCCAGGAGGTGCTAAACCATGCCTGCCACCAGCTCGCCCGATGGCAGCGCGAGTTCGGTTCCACCGCCCCCGACTTCCTCACCGTGAATGTCTCCGCTCGCCAGCTGCGCGAGCCAGGCTTGGCGGCCCACGTCGAAGCGGCGGTGACGACGTCCGGCATCCGACCCGAGCAGCTCACGCTGGAGATCACCGAAAGCGTCATGCTTTCGGACGACGAGTCGGCGTTGCGCAGCCTTGACGCTCTCAAGAGCCTTGGCGTGAGGCTCGCGGTCGATGACTTCGGCACCGGCTACTCGTCGCTCGCCTACCTGCAGCGCTTGCCGCTTGACGTCATCAAGCTCGACAAGAGCTTCGTCGGCGGCCTGGTGAGCGGGGAACACAACGCGGCCGCCGTGGCGATGGTCATCGTCGAACTCGGTCACGAGTTGGGTCTGCAAATCATCGCCGAGGGAATCGAGAGCGAGCAGCAGGCCGCCCTGCTGAGCGCCGACCGCTGCGACTACGGGCAGGGGTACTACTTCCATCGACCCATGCCCGCCGATCAGCTGTCGAGCCAGCTGGGTTGGGTGCCGAGCACGAGCCGCGCAGGCGCCGGCGCCGGCTGAGCTGCCATGGGGCGGCGGGTGAAACGTCAGGCGTGTCGTTGCCCCAGCAGATGGCCGAGCCCGAGCAGCGACACCGACTCCTCGCGCATCTGTATCTTGCGGATCTTGCCGGTCACCGTCATCGGGAAGCCGTCGACGATGCGCAGGTAGCGCGGGATCTTGTAGTGCGCGAGGCGACCGGAACAGAACTCCCGTAGCCCCTCGATCGTCAGTTCTGCGGCCTCCGGGCGAAGCTGCACCCAGGCGATCAGCTCTTCCCCGTACCGCTCATCGGGAACGCCGACCACTTGGGCGTCAACGATGTCGGGGTGGGTGTAGAGGAACTCCTCGATCTCCCGCGGGTAGATGTTCTCCCCGCCGCGAATGACCATGTCCTTGATGCGGCCGGTGATGTTCAGGTAGCCCTCGTCGTCCATGACCGCCAGGTCGCCGGTGTGCATCCAGCGCGCCGCGTCGATGACGTCGGCGGTCTTCTCCGGCTCAGCCCAGTAGCCGAGCATCACCGAGTAGCCCCGGGTACAGAGCTCGCCGGCGGTTCCGCGCGGGACCGTGCGGCCGGTAGCCGGATCGACCACCTTCACCTCGAGATGCGGATGCACCTGGCCGACGGTCGAGACGCGGCGTTCGATGGAGTCGTCGACCCGCGTCTGCGTGGAGACGGGGGATGTCTCGGTCATGCCGTAACAGATGGCGACTTCACGCATGCCCATGCGATCGACCACCTGCTTCATGACCTCGACCGGGCAGGGGGAGCCGGCCATGATGCCGGTGCGCAGCGAGCTGAGGTCGTACTGCTCGAAGTCGGGATCGTTCAACTCGGCGATGAACATGGTCGGCACGCCGTAGAGCGACGTGCACCGCTCGGCTTGCACGGCCCGCAGCGTCGCGCCCGGCTCGAATCCGGGCGCGGGAATGACCATGCACGCGCCGTGGCTGGTGGCTGCCAGATTGCCCATCACCATGCCGAAGCAGTGGTAGAAGGGCACCGGGATGCAGATCCGGTCCGCCTCGGTGTAGCGGCAAAGCTCGCCGACGAAGTAGCCGTTGTTCAGGATGTTGTGGTGCGAGAGCGTCGCGCCCTTGGGGAAGCCGGTCGTGCCGGACGTGAACTGGATGTTGATGGGATCGTCCGGGTCGAGTTCCGCGGCGAGATCGGGCACTCGCGGTAGGAGCTCACTGTCTCGCCCGGAAGCGACGAGCTGCTCCCACTCGGTGGTCCCGAGGAAGACGACGCGCTGCAAGCCAGGGCAGTCGGCGCGCACTTCGGCGACCATCGATCGGTAGTCGGACGATTTGAACGCGCTCGCCGACACCAAGAGCCGCACGTCGGCGTGGCGGAGTGCGAACGCCAGCTCGTGCGTTCGGTAGGCCGGATTGATGGTGACCAGCAGCGCACCGATGCGCGCGGTGGCGTACTGGATGAGAGTCCACTCCGCGCAATTCGGCGCCCAGATGCCCACCCGGTCCCCGCGCCGGACGCCGGCTTCGAGCAGCCCGGCCGCGACGGCGGCGACCTCGTCGGCGAGCGCCCGGTAGGTCCACCGGCGGCCGCTGGCGACGTCGACGAGCGCTTCGCGGTCGCCGAACGCGGCGACGGTCCGATCGAGATTGGCGCCGATCGTCTCGCCGAGCAGCGGGGCATCTGACGTGCCGGATGCGTAGCTGGCGTCGGGCAAAATGCCTCCCATGGCGGATGCGGCTATTGCGCTCCAGCATGCGCCCTGCGGGGTGTCCACCTCAATCCCGGTACGTCGCTGCTCCACCGCGCCGCTGTGGACGGCCCTGTGCACAACCGGTGGAGAACGTGCCGCCGGCGGTGGAGAAACGGGCTCTTTCTGTGGATGATCGGACGAGTAAAAACTTCCGCAAAACTCCGGGCACGAACCCCTTGCGGTGGCGGCTGAGCTACGAGTAAAACTGCGTTGTCGCCAAGCGGTGGAGGCCCGAGGAGAAATCTTCGGCGGCGTGCCGGAGGCCGGGAGACTGGCCATCGGGATGTAGCTCTAGGCAAGGCGATGGTCAGGCGATGCACGCCGGTTCGGCAACGGATGGCGGTGCAGCCAGACCGAGCGGGGCCCCTCCATCTCATACCTGGAGGGGCCCCGCTTCGCGTATTATTCTGCCCGCTCGTTCGCGCGGTGCAACGGTGACACGCGTAGCTACTCCTCCTCCGCGAGCCGGCCGGCAAGGGCCGCTGATATCGCGGCATCGCCATAACGCTTACGCACCAGGAACTCGAGGTAGGGCGCGCGGGTGAGCTCGTTGCCGCCTTCGACGCCGAGGCTTTGACCGGTCACCCACGACGATTCCGGCCCCGCCAGGTAGCGCACCGCCGCACCGATGTCGTCCGGCACGCCGGTACGGCCTAGCGGCTTCTCCGCGAGGAAGGCGGCCATCGCCTCCTCGTTGGCGAACAAGCCGGTCTTGGTGGCTTCGGTCTGGACCAGGCCGGGACGGACGGCGTTCACCCTGATCTGCAGCGGCGCCAGCTCCAACGCGGCGCCTTTCACCAAGCCCTCCAATCCGGCCTTGGAGGTGTTGTACATCGTGAGGAACGGCCAGGGAATCTTTGCGGCATCCGACGAGATGCACACGATCGATCCGCCGCCGCCTTGCGTCATCAGCGGGGTGGCGTGCTTGATGACGAGGAACGCCGAGGTGATGTTGCGGCGGAGGTCATCGGCCACCTCGTCGGCGTCGAACATGAGCAGCGGCTTCATCGTCCCGCCGCCGACCACGGACACGGCTATCGCAAGGCGCTCGCCGGCGGCTGCCGCGCTCGCCGTCGCCTCGGACAGCGCGACGGGATCCAAAGCGTCACCGGTGAAAGCGTGCACCTCGGCATCGGGGCCCGCGGCGGCGAGGATCTGCTCGCGCTTGGCGGTCAGCGTCGACGCGGTGCGGCCCATGATGGTGACTGCCGCGCCGTCGCGTGCCAGCCAGGTCGCCGCTGCACCGCCGATCCCGCCGCCGCCACCCGTCACCAGCGCCGCCATGCCGCCCAGCGGTCGTGCGCTCTCCGGCATCCCGCCCCACCTTTCATCGCATAGCGCTCATAACAACGTTGTCCCGCGCAGCCTGCCGGCTGCCGTTCAGCTCAGCGTGATGCCTGCCTCGCCGCCGCGAACGGTCAGGAACGTCAAGCCGTCGGGGCCGGCGGTGAAGCCGTACGAGTGGCCGGCTTGGAGGACGACCGAGTCGAATCGGCGGAGCGTCGGTCCTTCGTCCAGGATGGTGAGCGATCCCTCGAGCACCATGATCATCTCGCTGGAATCGTGGGAGTGGGCCGGCACGGCGTATCCCGCCGGAAACCACGAGATCTGCGAGAAGAATCCCCCCTCGCCTCTCGCCAGGTACTTGCGGCGGGCTCCGCTGCGCTGGGCGTGCTCGACGAGGGACTGGTCGACGTTCGAGCGGGTCTCGTCGGGAAACTCGATCTCGTCGACGATGAAGGTGGTGGCCGTGCTCATGCCCGGCACCATAGTCCCCGCGAAAAGGACCGATCGCGTCGGGCCGGTGACCGGTGACGGTCAAGTGTATGACATAGTCAAATATCTGCGTTAGCCTGACCCGCTTGAGCGATCTTCCTGAACGGAGCAGCCGTTGAGCCGCATCATGTCCAACCGGCGCATCGAGTACGCCGGCTCGGTGCACGACGAGCGCGAGATCGAAGCCGTCGTGGCCGTGCTGCGCGGCGGGCCGACGGCGCTGCGCATCGGGCGCAACGTGAAAGCGATGGAGCGGCGGGTCGCCGAGCTGTTCGGCAAGCGGCGCGGCGTCATGTGCAATTCCGGCAGCTCCGCCATCTACCTGGCGCTCGAGGTGCTCGACCTGCAGCCCGGCGACGAGGTCATCACCAGCGCGGTGACGTTCTCGACCGATATCGCGCCGATGGTGCGCAAGGGTGTGGTGCCGGCCTTTGTCGACGTCACACCGGACACGTACCAGATCGACGTCGATGCCATCGAGGCGATGGTGACCTCCAGGACCAAAGCCATCATGGCGCCGAATCTCATCGGCAACGCGCCCGATTGGGACGTCATCCGCGGGATCGCCGACCAGCACGGCCTCAAGGTGGTCGAGGATTCCTGCGACGCTCTCGGGCTCACGCTGCGCGGCGGCCCGACCGGTACGCGCGCCGACATCTCGCTCACCAGCTTCGCGCTGTCGCACATCATCACCGCGGCGGGCACCGGCGGCATGGTCTGCTTCGACGACGAGGATCTCGCGGACAAGGCGCTGCTCTTCCGGCGCTGGGGCCGGCGCTCCGAGCTGCAGCTCTTCGGATCGCAGAAGGGCAAGGTCAGCCGATTTTTCAGCGAGATCGACGATGGCCTCGAGTACGACAACCTCTTCATCTTCGATGAGAACGGCTGGAACTTCGAGCCTTCGGAGCTGTCCGCCGCGTTCGGGTTGGTGCAGCTCGACAAGCTGCCCGACAACCTCGCGCGGCGCCAGCGCAGCTTCGCCATCACGAGCTCGCACTTCGCGAAGTGGCCCGAGTTGTTCACCCTGCCGCGGCTCACTGCAGGCGTCGAGACGGGCTGGCACATGTTCCCGATCCTCATCAATGCCGAGTCCGGGATCCGCCGCTCCGAGTTCCAGAGCTGGATGGAGTCACGCGGCATCGACACCCGCATGGTGTGGACCGGCAACGTGACGCGCCAGCCGATGCTGCGCGGCAAGGAATTCCGCGTTCCCCCCGGCGGGCTGCCCAATGCCGACCGTGTCATGGAGTGGGGGCTCATCCTGCCCAACAACCACTCGCTGACCGACGACGACTGCGACTACATCGGTGAAACGGCGCAGGAATTCCTTCGAGCGAAGGGTCTCATCTGATGGCCGGGCGCTTTTCGGGCCGCCGCGCGTTGGTGACCGGTGCCAGCCGGGGCATCGGCGCGGCTATAGCCGAACGGCTTGCCGCCGAAGGTGCTGACGTCGTCATCACGGCGCGCACCCTCGATCAGCACGACCATCTGGCCGGCAGCCTGAACGAGACGCTCGAGCGGATCGCTCGGTACGGCACCAAGACCGCCTGCGTGGCGGCCGACCTCGCGGACGAGAACGACCGGGCGCGCATCGTCGGTGAAGCGACCGAGGCGCTCGGCGGTCCGATCGACATCCTTGTCAACAATGCAGCAGCGGCCATCTACGCCCCGCTCGCGCAGATGCCGCTGAAGCGGCGCCGGATCATGTTCGAGGTCAACGTGCATGCCACGCTCGATCTCGCTCAGGCGGTCATCCCGGCGATGCAGGCCGCGGGGGAGGGGTGGATCGTCAACGTTTCCAGTGGGAGTGCAAAGCTGCGCGGCGGTCCGCCGTTCGAGCTCGGGGTGCAGGCGACGACCATCAGCGTCTACGGTGCCTCCAAGGCAGCGCTGAACCGCATCACGAACGGCCTGGGGGCAGAGCTCTACGGCACCGGCATCCGGGTCAACACCGTGGAGCCGCGGGCGGCCGTACTCAGCGAAGGAGCCGTCGAGCTCGTCGGCGGGACGTTGCGGCCGGACCAGATCGAATCGATGGAAGAGATGGTGGAGGGCGTCATGGCGCTGTGCGATTGCGCGCCGGACATCACCGGACGCATCGCCGTGAGCCTGGACCTCATTGCCGAATGGGGCTTGCGCGTCCACGCCCTGGACGGCTCCGGTCCGGTGCGCGGTTGCACGCTGTGAGCGCAGTGCCTGCCGGGCCGGTCGCTGCTATCAACGCCTCGCTGGAGGTATTGCTGCGGCTCAGCTCCAGCCGCAAGGTGATCGAGATCCAGAGCGAAGCTGCGCGGCGGCGGCTCTCACAGCCCGCGCTCGTGGTGCTGCGGCGTCTGCTGGAGGATGGCGCCATGCCGATCGGGGAGCTGGCCCGCCGCGCGCAGATGGATGGCGGTGCGGCGGCGCGGCTCATCTCGGCGCTGGAGTCGGACGGGCTGGCGCTGCGCACCACGTCGGCCACGGACGGCCGTAGCGTCGTCGTCAGCCTCACCGCCGATGGTGAAGGTCTGGTGCGCCACGTCATGGCACTGCGTCAGCAGCACATGCTGGATACGCTGGCGGACTGGAGCGAGTCGGACCTCGCGGGCTTCGCCGAGCTGCTGGCCCGTTTCGTGAGTTCGCTGCGGGCGACGTCGTTTCCGCAGCTCGCACCGTCGCCCACGGCCGCAGACTAAGCGCGTGTGCGCGGGCGGCTGCCAATCGCGGCTGCGGCCGGAGCCGCTGCGATAGCCGACGAAGACCAGGTGGGCCACGAAGAGCACCGCGGCGATGACCAAAAGCCAGATGAGTCCGTGCACGACAAAGCCGATGATGCCCAGGACGATATAGACGATCAATGCCGCCAGGAAGAACGTCAGCATGGTAGATCCGCTCCGTCGGCTCGTCATCAGAAGGTCTCCTTTTCGTGCCCCGGGCAGGTCATTTCAACCTTCTTGGTGCGAGGGGGCGGGCGGTGCCGGCGAGCTTGATCACGGGGTGGCGTAGCGTGCCTCTGTGGGAGGAAACGGCGTATGAGCATGCCGACCGACATCGGCGTCATCGATCTCATGATCGGAATGCCGGCGGGGGATCGCCGCTGGTGGGCGCGGTCCATGGCCCCCCTGCTACTGGATGAGGACAGCCGGACCGGCTTTCAGCATGCGGCGAGCTACATGTACAAGGAGCTGCCGCCGGAGGCCGATATGGGGGAGGACCCGGTGGCCGTGCTCCTGCGCGAGATGGACGCGCACGGCATCGCCCAGGGGCTGCTTCCGGTCAGTCCGGACGATCCGGTCAGCCTGCGCGCCATACGCGACCACCCAGACCGGTTGCTCGGCAGCTTTCTGGTCGATCCCCTCAAGGGCATGCAGACGGTGCGCGCCCTCGAGAGCGCGGTCAAGGATCTCGGTGTGGTCGCTGCCGCCTTCTTTCCGTGCGGTTGCGTGCCGCAGGTGCCGATCGACGACCGCATGGTTTACCCGGTCTACGCCAAGTGCGTCGAGTTGGACATCCCCATCTTCGTCAACACCGGCGTGCCCGGACCCCGAGTACCGATGGATGCCCAGGAAGTCCGGCTGCTCGACAAGGTGTGCTGGTTCTTCCCGGAGCTGCGAATCGTCATGCGTCACGGCGGGGAGCCGTGGGTCGACATGGCGGTCAAGCTGATGGTCAAGTGGCCCAACCTGTACTACTCGACGTCGGCCTTCGCGCCGAAGTACTACCCGCGTGAAATCCTCGATTTCGCCAACAGCTCGCGGGGATCCGGTCGGGTCTTGTACGCCGGCTACTACCCGTCCGGGCTCACCCTCGAGCGCATCTTCGGCGAGCTGCAGGGGCTGGAGCTGAAGGATGAGGTCTGGCCGAAGTTCCTGCGCGACAACGCCCGTGAAGTGCTGCGGCTGCCATAGCGCGAAGTCGCTGCGATACGCAATTGTTGCGTGACGCACACACGTCGCAGTCGACCTGGTTTCGCAGCCTGTTCCGGCGCACTTTCCGGCGCTCCGCCGCTCAGGTTCTCTCGCCGTCTCAGTGCAGCTGCGCCGCCGACTGGTAGGGCATATCGCCCAGTATCCCCTGCAGCCGCGCTTCGACGGCGGGACGCAAATCGTCGTGCGTGATGACCCAGAACCGGTCGTTGCGCACCGCGTCGACGACCATGGCGGCCACCTCCTCCGGCTCTTTGCCGGTAGGACCGGTGAATTGCGAGCGAATCATCAGCCGCATGGCCTCGGCCTCTGGGGTGCGTGTTTCATCGCCGAAGGCCGTCGGCCGGTTGCGCTCGCTTTCCATCACCGCTGTGTTGGTGGCGCTCGGGCACACCACGCTGACCCCGATCGGCACGCCGGCCATCTGCAGTTCGGCGTGCAACGTCTCGGACAGCGACACCACACCGACCTTGCTCACCGCATACGGGCCGATGTAGGGCACCCCGCTGAGCAAGCCGGCGACCGACGAAGTGTTCACGATATGAGCCGGTGTGCCCTGTCGTCGCATGATGGGCAGGAACGTATGCACCCCGTAGATGGCGCCCCAGAGGTTGACTCCGAGCACCCAGCGCCAGTCACTGATGGTCTGGTTCTCGATGGTGTTGAACGTCGAAACGCCGGCGTTGTTGCAGAGGATGTCGACCCGCCCGAAGCGTTCCAGAGCTGCGTCGGCGAGCGCCTCGACATCTTCCGCTACGGACACGTCGGCCCGGACGGCCAGCGCGTCGGCCGGTAGCTGCGCGGCCGTCGCCCCGAGTGACTCTGCCTCGATGTCAGCGACGACGATGCGACACCCTTCCGCAGCGAAAGCCCGGGCAAGGGCCCGGCCGATCCCGCTGCCGCCGCCCGTGATGACGGCTACTTGGTCGACCAGTGTGTGCATGCCAGACTCCCGACGTCGAGGTCGGCGGCAGACTATGGCCGCGATCTTGAAAAGCGCAACTGCACGCTCCGCGCGGGCGCGACCCGTCGCGGGGCGGTCCGCGTGCAGAAAACCCAGAAGATGACTATCGCCTGGGCACTATGCCCCGATTGGGGCGGCGAGTTGCCGGATCTTGAGGCAACTTCTGGGCTATCTGCACACGATCAAGAACCCGCACAAGACGCCGGGCAAGGCTCCCACCGGGCGGCACTCGTGCAGAGCGCACATTCGAAGTGTTGTCGGTGCCGGGAGCGCTCGGGAGGGGCCGTGCCTCAGCGCAGATCGCGAGGCACTAGCTTCGCTGCAAACGACGGGTGCAGGAGGAGCGGCTGTGGCGACGTTCGTGCTGATTCACGGCGGCTATCACGGTGGCTGGTGCTGGTCGCAGCTGGCTGCCGCGTTATCCGAGCTGGGGCATCGATCCGTTGCGCCGGATCTGCCGATCGACGATGCGAGTGCGGGGTTCGACGAGTACGCGGCGGCAGTCGTCGATGCGATGGGCGGGGTCAGCGATGACGAGGAAACCGTTGTCGTCGGCCACTCCCTGGGGAGCTACGTCGCACCGCTCGTGGCCGCTCGGCGCCCGTGCCGGCACCTCGTGTTCCTGTGTGCGGTGCCGGCGGCTCTCGGCCAGCCGATCGCCATGGAGAGTTCGGCCATCCTGACCGACGACCTGCTCGGCGTCACCTATTTCGCTGACGCCGACGGGCGCACGATGCAGTCACCCGCGTCCCTGTTCCGGCTCTTCTACGCGGACGTCCCGGTCGCCGACGCGCTGCACGGCCTGCGCAGCCTGCGGCCGCAGGGGCCGCGTCCGCTCGTCGAGCCGTGGCCACTCACGGCGTGGCCCGACGTGCCGCGCACCGTGGTGCTGGCGGAGGACGACCATGTCGTGCGGCTGGACGCCGCCCGCAAGGCCGCTCAGGACCTCACCGGCGAGGAGCCGGTGGTCGTCCCCGGCGGTCATTCGGTGTTCCTGACCGATCCCGAGGGGCTCGCGAACGTGCTGGTGTCGCGCTGCCTCGGGGCGTGACGCTCAGCTGCGACGCCTCAGATACCAGCTGCCCATCGCCTCGACGAGTCCCGCCTCGCTGATCGCTGGACCGTGCAGCGGCGGTTCGCCGGGCCGGGCGCGCCATCCCGCGAGGATCAGGTCGAGGTAACGCTCCCAGGCGTGCGGGTGCACGTCCTGGGTGCAGATCGCGAGCGTGCAGAGCATCGTCAGCGCAGCTGACACGTCGACCGGCTCCAGGTCCGGTCGCAGGATGCCGTCGCGTTGCGCGCGCCGCATCAGATCGGACACCATGGGCAGCAGCTGCTCGCGTGCGCGTGCCAGCTTGTGCTGGCCGTGGGCGGCGCCGCTCATCAGCTCGTGCAGGCCGCGGTTGTGGGACTGCATCGCGCACACCCCGCGCATGAACGTCACGAGTCCCGACCAGGAATCCGCCTCGCCGGCAGCCGCTTCGGCGAGCGCCAGCACCTGCTGGAACTGTGCTTCGAACAACGCCTCGATGAGCGCTTCCTTGTCGGGGAACCGGCGATAGACCGTACCGACGCCGACGCCGGCCTCATGGGCGATGTCATGCAGCGTGGCCTCCAGGCCGCGGCTGGCGAAAACCTCAGCTGCCGCCTCGAGGATCCGCGTGCGGTTGCGCTCGGCGTCTGCACGAAGCCGGCGGCCGTCCGGTGTTGCCAACGTCACGCCACCCAGTCTAACGCGGAAGCGGACAACTTAAGTCCGCTTCCGTTAAGGTCGATAGCGGACAAGCCCCGTCCACTTATCTCGGAGAAGGCATGGCGATCGAGACCGCGCAACGCAGCAAGCTCAGCAGGTCCAGCGATGACGGCGCGCCGCGCAAGGGCGCCATCCTTGCCGTGCTGCTGCTGGCGCAGCTGATGATCGTGCTCGACGCCACCGTGGTGAACATCGCGCTGCCCAGTGCCCAGCAGGCGCTGCATTTCAGCGACGGCAACCGGCAATGGATCGTCACCGCCTACTCGCTCAGCTTCGGCAGCCTGCTGCTGCTCGGCGGCAAGCTCTCCGATCTGTTCGGCCGGCGTAACACGGTGCTGGTCGGCATGGTCGGGTTCGCCGTGGCATCGGCGGTCGGCGGCGCGGCGAACGGGTTCGCCATGCTGGTCATCGCGCGCGCCGCGCAGGGCCTGTTCGGGGCGCTGCTGGCGCCCTCGATCCTCGCGCTGCTCAGCACGACGTACAGCGAGCCCGACGAGCGAGCGCGGGCATTCGGCATCTTCGGCGCGGTGGCTGGTACCGGCGGCGCGATCGGCCTGCTGCTCGGCGGCGTGCTCACCGAATACCTGTCCTGGCGGTGGTGCCTCTACGTCAACCTCGTCATGGCAGCTGCCACCGTCATCGGCACCTTGGCGCTGATCCCGCGCCACAGCAGCAGCGAGCGACCGAAGCTCGACATTCCGGGAGCCCTCGCGGTGACCACCGGGCTGGTCGGGATCGTGTACGGCTTGGGACACGCGCAGACCGGCGGGTGGTCGAGCGTCGCAACGATCGCGCCGATCCTGGTCGGCGCCGCACTCGTGGCAATCTTCGTCGGCATCGAGACACGGGTCATCCACCCGCTGCTGCCGATGCGGGTCGTCGCGAATCGGACTCGAGGCGGCTCCTATCTCGCGATCGGGATCGTCGGCGCCGGCATGTTCGCGGTGTTCCTCTTCCTCAGCTACTTCATGTCGCAGACCCTCGGCTTCAGCCCGGTCATGACCGGTGTCGGCTTCCTGCCGATGATCCTGGCGCTGACCGCGACCACCGTGACCCTCGGGACGCGGCTGCTCACCCGTTTCGGTCCCAAGATCATGATGACGGTGGGGCAGGTCATCGCCGCCGGCGGCATGTTGCTGCTGGGGCAGATGAAGACCAGCAGCGGCTACGCGGACGGCGTGCTGCCCGGGCTCGTGGTCGTCGGGTTCGGCCTCGGGCTGATGTTCGCCTCGGCCATCAACGCTTCGACCGCGGGCGTCGAACCTTCCGACGCTGGTGTCGCCTCCGCGATGGTCAACGTCGGCCAGCAGATCGGTGGCTCGATCGGTACGGCGCTGCTCAGCACCCTGGCGGCGAACGCGGCGAGCAGGTACCTCGCGAGCCACGGCCCGTCCCGGGCGGCGGCGGCCGAAGCGAGCCTGCACTCGTACACGATGGCGTTTCATGCCGCGGCAATCATCTTCGCCGTCGGGGCGGTCGTCACCGGGCTGCTGGTCAAACGCGGGCGGCTGCTCGGCAACTCGGCCGTGGATGGTCCGGCACTCGCCGGTTGACCGGTTGGCTGCGCGACGATCTGGACGCCACGCACGCCTTTCGGCCCATCGAGGACGCGGTGTCGTCTCCGGCGTGCCACGGCGCGCTGACACGCTGCCCGCAGCGCGAGATCGCGCTGGGTCAGCTCGACGCTGAGACCGTTACGCCTTTGAGTTCGTTACCGCACACCGGGTCTGCTCCCTTCACCACCTCGAAGGTCTTGCCCTGCAGCTTGGTGACCCACAGGCAGTTGTCGACGCCGCCGATGATGTTCTCGCGGTCGTTGATGTCGAGCGTGCGGCCGCCGAACAGGCCGAGCGCGTCCCAGTCGTGAATGTCGGAGAGGGCGCTCAGCACGGCTGACGGATCCGACGATTTCGCCGCGTTGACGGCCCGAACGATGAGACCGACAGAGAGGTAGCCGTTGTACTCGGCGTACGTCGGCGAGTCCGTGACGCCGATCTCCTTGAGATCCGACACGAACTGCTTGGTCGCCTTGGTCTGCATCTCGACCGGCTCGTAGTTCAGCGAGAAGTACACGTTCTGCGCCGCGTTCAACGCTCCCGGTCCGGCCTGCAGCAGGTCGCCGCCGTAACCGGTGGCGAAGATCGCGACCTTGATGTCGGCCCCGGCTTGTCGAAGCGCGGTCACCAGCGCGAAGGCGGTGTTCGGGTCGGTGCTCGCGGTGAAGCCGTCGACGCCGGCGCTCTTCATCGCCAGCGCGACGGGCTGGACGTCCGTGCTACCGAAGGGGAAGTTCGCGTTCAGATATCCATTCTTGATGCCCTGCGATTTCGCGGACTCGATGGCGGCTTTCGCGGACTCGGACGAGAGCGGCGAGATGCTGTAGCCGACCGCGCCGACTGTCGTGACCCCCTCCATCTTGAAGAACTTGCCCAGGGTGTCGGTGACCTTCGTCGTGTGCAAGGCGCCGAACACCGAGAACATGTTTTTCGAGGTGGTCCACTCCGGCCCGTCCTCGCCCGCCCCGACGACCGGTACCTTCCGCGACGTCAGGTAGTTCGCCGCGGCGAACGTGATGGCCGAGTGCGCGATGACGACGTCCACGTGGTCCTGCGTGACCAGCTTCTGCGCCGCGGACAGCGCCGTCGCAGGGTTGGTGGCGGTATCGGCCACGACGTACTTGACGGTGACACCGTTGCGGGCCGCGTACACGACGCCGGCCTTCACTCCTTCGATCGATGTCTTGTTGCCCGACGCCGCAGGGCCCGTGACGTCGGTGAGCAGACCAACCGTGATGGTCTGCTTGGAGCCGCCACTCGACGAACCGCCGCTCGATGAACCGCCGCCGGCGGTGTCGCTGGCGTTGCCCGAACCGGATGAGCTGCAGCCTGCCACCGTGACGAGTCCCGCTACGGCTGCGGCGACCACTGCCCGCGTGCGCTTGTGATTCATGCACTTCCCTTGGTGAGGGTTATCCGAGATAGGTGAAGATTTGTCATGACGCGGCGGTGAGCGCGTCGCCCAAGTAGTGCCGGAGGACCTCCGTACGCGCGGCGTCGGACGATCCCCGCCAGGCGACCTCGCCGCGGTGCAGGACCAGGCACTCGTCAGCGAAAGTGAGTGCGCGCCGCACGTACTGCTCGATGATGACGATGGTGACGCCGGCCTCGCGAGCTTGCATGAGCCCTTCGAAAACGGCGTCGACGACAAGCGGGGCAAGCCCCAACGACATCTCATCGGCGATGATCAATTGCGGTGAGGTGGCCAGCGCGCGAGCCAGCGACAGCATCTGCTGCTCGCCGCCGGACAGCAACCCCGCGGGCTGGTTTCTGCGTGCGGCGAGGCCGGGGAAGATCTGCAGTGCCCGGTCCACCGCTTCCCGGCGGGCCCGGCGGCCGTCCTCACCACCGGCGGCCATCCGCAGGTTGTCCACGACGGTCAACCCACGAAAGACGCCACGGCCCTCGGGGAGGTAGACCAATCCGGCCTTGCGGATGCGGTGCGCAGCGTACGAGGTGATGTCTCGACCCGCGAAGCTGATGCGCCCTGCGGTGGGCGGTACCAGGCCGCACAGCGCCCGCGCCAGGCTGCTCTTACCGGCGCCGTTCGCGCCCAGCACGGCGAGCGCTTTGCCTTGCTGCAGCCGGAACGAGACGCCGTCCAGCGCCATCGCTTCTCCGTAGCGAACCGCGAGGCCCTCCACCGTCAGCAGCTCCGCGGCCGGCTGGTCGGGCGCGGCTGCCGGGGGCTCCCGCCGGAGGGAAGTGACCGGGGCGTCGCCGCCTTGCCGGCTCTCATCCGGAGCTGGTGGGTCGGCGGTCTCCTGCCCGAGATAGGCCGCGCGCACGGCGGGGTTGGCGGCGATCTCCGCCGGGGTGCCGTGGGCGAGCAACGCGCCGAAGTCGAGGACGTAAACGGAACTCGACAGCCGCATGACCAGCTCCACATCGTGCTCCACGAGCAGGACGGAGGTGCCGCGTTCGCGGACCACCCGTCGCAAGACGTCTTCGAACTGGGCAGTCTCCGACGAGTCGAGTCCCGAGGAGGGCTCGTCCAGCAGCAGGACCGACGGCGCGGCGGCAAGCGCGCGGCCGAGCTCGACGAGGCGCGCGACGCCCAGGGGGAGTCCCACCGCCGAGCGGTTGGCGACCGGAGTCAGGCCGAGCAGCTCCAACAGCTCGTCGACGGCCTGCTTCTCTGCCGCGGAGGCGGGTCGCAGGCTGCCGACCGTGAACACGTCCGACCAGACGCGGCGCTTGGCATGCTTCGCCCGATGGGCGATGACCAGGTGGTCGCGCACCGTCATTCCGGTGAACAGCTCGGGATGCTGGAAGGTCCGCGCGATCCCGCGAGCGGCTCGAAGCTGCGGCCGCGCATCGGTGATGTCCACCTCGTCGAGCAGCACCCGGCCCCGCGTCGGTCGTTGCAGCCCGGACAGGACGCCGAACAACGTGCTCTTGCCGGCGCCATTCGGGCCGACGAGTCCGACGATCGTCGCCGACGGTAGCGAGAGACTGACGTCGTTCACGGCGACGATGCCGCCGAAGCGCACGGTCACGTCGGCGCACTCGAGTCGTGCGGGCCCCGGATGCGTTGCCTGCGCGCAAACGCCGACCCCGGAGCCGGTCGACATGATGCTGTCGCTCGTCACTGCTTTGCCTCCACGGCCGATGCGGGGGAAGCGGCTTCGGCGTGCACCGAACTCGCGCCGGGCGCCGGCGGCTGCTTCGCGTCCTTGTCGACGTTCAGCGGCGAGTGCTGGCTGACGACGACCACGGCGAGGCCGTCGGCCGGTTCGCGAGGCGAGATGATCCGTGCCAGCAGGCCGCGGATCTGGCGCCCCACATGCTGCACGGCGCCCTCGGGGTTGCGCGCCACGGCAATGGCTCCGAGCCCGAAGAGAATTGCCGGAACCTCACCCCAGCGTGCGGGTGCGTAGGTCTGCATGACTCCGGGCAGCAGCGCGAACGCTATGCCGCTCAACGCGGCGGCGGTGATCGACCGCACGCCCATCGTGACGACGACGGCAAGCCAGACCAAGCCGGCGAACGTGGCGAACGAGGCGGGCTGCGCTGTGAAGGCGGCCATCGCCAGCAGTGCGCCTCCGACGGCGGCCGTGAACGCCCCGAGCGCGCTCACCAGCACCTTGATCTGCACGACGCTCAAACCGAACATGCGAGAGGCCGAAGGGCTGTCGCGTACTGCGCGCAGCGCAAGCCCGGTGGTGGAACGGCGCAGGTTCAGGGTGAGCAGCGCGAGGACGATGAAGACGGCGAAGGCCAGGTAGGCGAACGGAAGGTCGTCCTGGGCGAAGTCGGGGCGGCTCATGATGACGCCCAGCCCGCCCTGACTGAAGCGCTCGCGGGTGAAGACCAGCGTCTCCACGAGAAGTCCGAGACTCAGCGTGGCGAGCGCGACGTACAGCTCGCCGAGCCGGATCGTCAGGAAGCCGAGGATCGCACCGGCGACCGCAGCGATGAGGCCGCCGAGGATGACGGCGACGAGCACGGGGAGGCCCTCGACGGTCGCGAACTGTGCGGACGCCAGCGCACCGACGCCGGCGAAGATGATCTGCGACAGCCACAGCATGCCGCCCTCGCCGGTGACGAGCGTGAAGTTCAGGAACGTGACGGCGTAGCACATGCCGACCGCAGTGAGACCCAGCCAGTACGGCGAACCCTGGAAGATGAGCGGCAACACGCCGACGGCGAGGAGCGGCACCAGGCCGAGCCCCTTCTCCCACCAGGCCCCGGTGGAGGCTGTGAGGCCGGAATCGACAGCCTCCTGGTTCGCCGGCCGAATCGCGTGATCGAGCGGCCCGCCGGCGGTGGTGGAGTCCGCAACCTTGCCGGCCCGCAGCGAGTGAACGATCAGCGCCACGAGGATGAAAGCGAACGGGATGCTCGGAATGATCGCCGCGGTGAAGGAGCTGTTGGTCGGCAGGTACTTCTGGATGACGTCGGTGACGACGCCCATCACCAGTGCGGCCAGCACCGCCCCGGGCAGCGACCGCAGCCGCGCGACGACCACCGCGGCGAACGCTGCGGACATGAGGGTGGTCATGCCGGTCGGTGACAGGCCGTTGGTCGGCGCGACCAGCACGCCGGCGAGGCCGGTCAGCATGGAGCTGGCTGCCCAGACCCCGACGGACACCCGTCCCGGGCTGGTACCCGACAGCGACGTCATCGCCTCGGAGTCGACCATCGCCCGTACGCGCAGGCCGATGTCGGTGAAGCGCAACAGGAACGTGCCGGCAGCGACCACGAAGAGCAGGAAGCCATAGATGATCACCTGGTCGGTGGTGACCGTCGAGCCGAGGAAGTGGTACGGCTGGTCGCTGAGCGACGCGAGGCCGGGTGCCGAGGTGATGGTGTCGTTGCCGAAGATGAGGTCGCACACCGGAGGGAGCGCGACCGAGAGGCCGATCGTCACCACGATCTTGACCAGCGTCGAGCGGCCGCGGATGAAGCGGAAGAGCACTGCGTAGAGCACCACGCCCATGAGCGGTGCGAGGACGAGGATCGACAGCAACCCGGCGGACACCGTCGACATGTGGTGCTGCGAGTTCAACCAGTAGAAGAAGCGCGCGACCACGAAGGCCATGGAGCCGAAGGCGAAGTTGAGCACGCCTGCCGACACGTACGTCACGACGAGTGCTGACGCTGCGATCGCGTAGATCGATCCGAGCGCCAGGCCGGCCATGACGTACTGCAGCATCAGATTTCCTCCGCGGCGGCAGACCGCGGGCTCGGGGCGCTCAGGGGATCCGGTGGGCTCAGCTGCCTGCGGGTGGCGCCCGACCCGAACGACTTGACGGCTGCTTCGAGCGTCAATGCTTCGGGCGTCAAGGTCGCTCCTCTGGCAAGTGCGAAGACCTACTGATGCAAAGACGCGAGCGGCGCTCAGCCACGAGCGCGTGTGAAGTAGGTTACAGACGATACAGACACTGACGTCGGTGTCAAGATGATGCGAGAAGCCCGGTACGGGGCACTGTTCATCGTCATAGACTCGCCGCCATGCCTCGGCCAGTGAAAGCGGTGGCGGCGCCGGCCGGCAGCAACGGCGAGCCGCGTTCGGCGAAGGGCCGGCGCACCCGGGCCAGGCTCATCGAGGCCGGCAAGGTCGTCTTTGCCCGCGACGGTTTTCTCGGTGCCCGCATCACCGATATCGCCATTGAAGCCGGGGTGTCCTACGGGGCCTTCTACCACTATTTCGACTCCAAAGAGAGCATCTTTCGCGAGATCGCCGAGCAGATGGAAGTGCTGCTCCTCGCGATGGATGAGCTGCCGCCGGACGCGGCTCGTGAGCACGACCCGTATCAGCGCATACGCGCTGCGAACCGGTCGTATCTCGCGGCGTACCGCAAGGACGCCAAGATCATGGGTGTCATCGTCGAAGTCAGCCGCTACGACGACGAAGTCCGCAAGGTGCGGGACCGCCGCCAGGACGAGTTCGCCGCCCGGCTGGCGGCCTCGATCAAGCGGCTGCAGAAGCAGGGCGAGGTCGACGCGGACGTCGATGGGCGCTACGCGGCGATGGCCCTCGGAGGCATGGTTGCCGCGTTCGCCGACGCGTACTTCGTCGGCGGCGGCGATTACGACTTCGATACCGCCGTCGACCAGCTCACCATTCTGTGGGCTAACGCGCTCGGCCTTCCGCGTCCCGCGTACAAGCGCAAGGCGCCGCGCCGCGCGCCCGCCAAGAAGGCGGCTGCGGCACGGGCGGCGAAGGGCGCGACAGCGCGCAAGGTCGCGGGCGTGCAGGACAAGCGGGCCGGCAAGGTCGCCGGGTAGCGTTCCCGCGCCAGCGCGCCCTGGGTCGTTTCCCGGGGGGTAAGGCGGTAGCCTTGCGCCACTGCGTGCTCTGACGTCGATGTCAAATCGGAGGCGCAGGCGGCCACCGGGAAGAAGGACGCTGCTCATGGCGGGAGAAGCTCCGGAGTCGAGCGCACCGCTCGACGTGCGATGGGACGGCCCGGTCGCCGTCATCACGCTGAACCGGCCGGCGGCGCTGAACGCGGCGAACGCAGAGCTGCACGGCGCCATCGCGCGGCTGTGGGCGGAGGTCGCGGCCGACGACCGGTTGCGCAGCGCCGTCCTCACCGGCGCCGGCAAAGCCTTCTCCGCGGGCGGTGATCTACCGCTGCTGCAGTCCATGTCGGATGACCCGCAGTTGCGGGCGACCATCCTCGCCGAAGCCGAGGTGCTCGTGAGAGGGGCGGCGGAGTTTCCCGTTCCCATCGTGGCGGCGGTCAACGGTCCCGCCGTCGGTCTCGGCTGCAGCCTCGCGTCGCTTTGCGATCTGGTCGTCATGGAGGAGCAGGCCTACTTCGCCGATCCGCACGTGTCGCTGGGCCTGGCCGCGGCGGACGGTGCCGTCTTCACCTGGCCGGCGCAGATGTCCCTGCCGAGGGTCAAGGAGTTCATCTACCTCGGCGGGCGCATATCGGCGGCGGACGCCCTGAGCTTCGGGCTGGCGAATGCGGTGGTCCCGGCCGGCACCTCGGTCGCGAAGGCCCTCGAGCTCGCACACCGGCTCGCTGCACTACCGCCCCAGGCGCTGCGCGAGACCAAAGCCATCTTGAACCGCCCGCTCACCGCGCGGCTGGCGGCAGAAGCGCAAAGCGCGTTCGGCGCCGAATCGCGGTCTTTCGACGCCGAAGAGTTTCGCAGCAATCTCGCAGCAATGAGAACGCGCCGCGCCTGACCGGCGACTGTGCGCCGCCCGCAGGCATCCGGAGAAAGGGATTGGCATGCCGTCACGACCCATCGCGCAGGGCCTCTTCACCTGGCCCCTGCCGGATTCTGAACGCGCCGCGCTGCTCGGCTCGCGGTGCGAGGACTGCAGCGCCTGGACGTTTCCGGTAGCGGAGGGCTGTCCCTCGTGCGGCGGCGAGCGGCTCAGCGTCGTCGAACTCGCGCGCCGCGGGACGCTCTACACCTGGACGACGCAAGAATTCCTGCCCAAGGATCCGTATCTGGGACCGGAGACGGCGCAGGATTTCGAGCCCTGGGCCATCGGCTACGTCGAGCTGCCCGGTCAGCTGCGGGTGGAGAGCCGGCTCTACGACGTGGATCCGCAGCGGCTCGACTTCGACCAGCCCTTCGAGCTGGTGGTGCGCCTGTTCACCCAGGATCCCGATGGCACCGACGTCTATGCATTCGGTTTCCGCCCGGCGAGTGAGGAGATGTCCCATGCCTGAGGTCGCCATCGCCGGTATCGGCCTGCATCCTTTCGGTCGCTTCCCCGGGCGTACGGCCCTGGAAATGGCCGCGGTCGCCGCGCGCCGCGCGCTGCACGATGCGAACCTGCGATGGACTGACATGCAGGCAGCCTTCGGCGGTAGCTACGAGGTCGACAACCCGGACGCGGTCGTCGCCCAATTGGGGCTCACCGGCATCCCGTTCACCAACGTCTACAACGGTTGCGCCACCGCAGGCTCGGCGCTGTTTCACGCCGCCCACGCCATCCGCACCGGCCTGTATGACCGGGTGCTCGTCCTTGGCATGGACAAGCACCCGACCGGCGCCTTCACGGCCGACCCGACCGGATACGCGTGTCCCCCGTGGTACGGCCAGCTCGGGCACTTCCTCACCCCGAAGTTCTTCGGCATGAAGATCAACCGCTACATGCACGACTTCGGGATCTCGGCGCACACACTCGGCCGCGTCGCCGCGAAGAACTACGCCAACGGCGCCGAGAACGAGTATGCGTTCCGGCGCAAGCCGTTGTCGGTGGACGACGTGGTCAACGCGCGGATGGTCAATTTCCCGCTGACGCAGTACATGTTCTGCTCACCCGACGAGGGTGCCGCCGCTCTGGTGCTGTGCCGCGCCGATCAGCTGCCGTCCAGCCCGCGGCCGGTGCCCTTGCTGCGCGCGGTTCAGGTGCGCACCCGGCGCTACGGTGCCTTCGAGGTGCACAGCCCATCCGTACCCGTCGACCGGATACCGGCTCCGACCACCGACGCCGCGTGGGCGGCCTACGAAGAGGCCGGCGTCAGCCCGTCCGACGTCGACATCGCCCAGTTGCAGGACACCGATGCCGGCGCCGAGGTCATTCACATGGCCGAGACGATGCTGTGCGCCGACGGCGAGCAGGAGAAGCTGATCGCCGAGGGCGTCACCGAGATCGGGGGCCGGCTGCCCATCAATACCGACGGCGGGCTCATCGCGAACGGCGAGCCCATCGGTGCCTCCGGGCTACGGCAGATCCACGAGCTCGTGCTGCAAATGCGTGGCGACGCCGGCTCCCGCCAGGTGGGGGGTGAACTTCGGGTCGGTCTCGCGCACTTGTACGGTGCTCCCGGAACGTCTGCAGTCTCGATCGTGTCGACATAGGGAGCCGCTGTCCTCGTGAAGCCCGGTGACGTCAGCGCAGCAGACTGGAAGCCCACCCTCGACGACCTCGAGCAGCGTCAAGCGGCCGGCCGGGCCATGGGCGGCGCCGATCGCCTCGCGAGACACCGCGCCGCGGGCAAGCTCGACGCCCGGGCTCGCGTCGCCGAGCTGATCGACGAGGGCACCTTTCAGGAGCTGGGCACCCTCGTCGGCGGCGACGTACCGGCCGACGCGATCGTGGTGGGCTTCGGCCGGGTCGACGGCCGGCCGGTCATGGTGGGCGCGGAGGACTTCACCACCCTCGGCGGCACGATCGGTCCGGGGAGCAACGCCAAGCGCTACCGCATCGCGGAGCTGGCTTTGCAGCAGAAGATCCCGCTGATCATGCTGCTCGAGGGCGCGGGGTATCGCCCGACCGACCACGGCGGCGCCCGCAGCCCGGTCGACCTGACGATGCAGGTGCAGTGCTCCGGAGCGGTTCCGGTCATCACCGGGGTGATGGGCGCATCGGCCGGACACGGTGCGCTGATCGCGCCGATGTCGGACTTCTGCGTGATGACCGAACAGGCGGCGATCTTCACCGCTGGTCCGCCGGTCGTGAAGGCATCGACCGGTGAGGACATCTCGAAGGAGGATCTCGGTGGCCCGTCGGTCGCGGTGCGCAGCGGCCTGGTGCACAACCTGGCCGGCGACGACGTCACCGCCATCGCGCAGATCAAGCAGTATCTGAGCTATTTCCCGTCGAGCGCCTGGGCTTATCCCAGCGGTCGCGCGAGTTCCGAGCACACCGGGCGGCGGGCGACGCCGGAGCTGCTTGACATCGTCCCCGTGGAAAGCCGCAAGGTCTACGACATCCGGCGCGTCATCGACGTCGTCGTCGACACCCTGGACTGGTTCGAGGTCCAGCCCGGTTTCGGCCGCGCGATCGTTTGCGCGCTCGCCCATCTCGGCGGTGAACCGGTGGCGATCGTCGCGAATCAGCCGCAGCACCGTGCCGGTGCCATCGACGCCGACGCCGCCGAGAAGGCGGCGCATTTCATCGCCACCGCCGACGCTTTTCACCTGCCGATCGTGTTCCTGTCCGACAACCCCGGCATGCTGCCCGGGTCGGCATCGGAACGCGCCGGGGTGCTGCGCAGCGGGGCTCGCATGTTCGCCGCGCAGTCACTCGCGACGACGGCGAAGATCCACTGCACGCTGCGCAAGGCCTACGGCTTCGGGTCGATGGTGATGGCCATGGCCGGCTTCGACGGGCAGGTCGCGAGCTTCGCGTTTCCCGGCGCCACCTTGGGTGCGATGGGCGCGAACGCGCAGAGTTCTGCGCTGCGAGCCGACCTCGACATGGCGCAGGCGCTGCGCAACGCGGAGCTTCAGGCGTCGTATCGCTCGGCGGAGCGGATGGGCTTCGACGAGCTGCTCGATCCCCGCGAGACCCGTAACGCCCTGCTGTCGGCGCTCGAACGTGCTTTGTGCATGCGCGCCGAGGCGGCGCAGCCGGCGTGCCGGCGGGCGATCTTCCCCTAGCCTTTACCCGCAGCCTTCCGCCGGCGTGATGGCCATCGACGCCAGCTTTCACGACCCGATCGGATGGGACGGCTGGCTGCTGTATGACCACGAGAGCACCGCGGTCGGAGCCGGGATGAGCTACGTGCGAGGACAGATCCGGGACGAGTCCGGGCGGCTGCTGCCCTCCTTCGCGCAGGACGGTTTGATCCGGCGTTTCGACGCCGGTTCGAGCGCTCAGGACATCGCGGTCACAGCGCGACTGTGACACCGAGCTGCTGTGATGCCCAGCTGCTGTGGCGCTCAACTGCCCGCGTAGCTCTTGACGGTGACGAGGTTGTCCGAGCCGCAGTTGTAGGGCCCTTTGTTCGGCTGCGTGACCTTCTCGTCGTAGACCCAGCCGCTCTTGGTCAGCCGCACCATGAGCCAGCAGTCGGTGATCTGCTGCTCGGTGAGGGGCTTCGACAGGGGCGCGAAGAGGCCGCCCGCATCCCAGCCGGTCCGCGCGCCGGCCTTCTGTAAGACGCACTCCTGGGTGAGGTCCGTTCCGCATTGGGTGGCCGATTGGGCCCACAGCAGCCACGCGTCGAAGGCGTACATGCTGAACGCGTCGGGGCTCGTCTTGCCCGGGTCCGCGTCGAGGATGTCTTTCAGCTGCTTCACGACGGGATACTTGTCGGCCAACTCGAACGGCAGGTGGCCCAGGTTCACGTAGGTGTCCGGCAGCTGCGGAGCAGCTTTCGCCGCATCGACGGCTTTCTCGCTGTAGAACTGCTGGCCGAAGAGCACCCACTGCGGGGAGAACCCGGTGTCATTCATGGCGGTGAAGACGGGGGAGGCGTCGGTCGCGACGATCTCGAAATCCGCCTTCGCTCCGGCCTGCTTCAGCTGCTCGATCCACGGCCGGTAGTTCGTGACGAGCGCCGGCCGCTCCTGCAGTGCCGACACGGTGTAGCCAAGGCGTTTCCAGGCCTCCTGCGCCCGCAGGCCTTGCGGCCTGATCGACGCGAGGTTTCCGCCGCCGATTCCCAAGCCCTGCTCGGACTCGGGGTAGGCAGCGGCGAGCAGCCGCAGCGGGGCGACCGGGTAGACGGTCGCCGGGCTGCCCACCGGGGTCACCTGGTACTTGGACAGGTACGCCTCCGGTGATCCGGTGTACGCCGGGATCGCGCCGAGCTTGCAGGCCTCGCGTGGCTTGACCGTGGCGGCGTCGAGCGCAGTGTTGCCGCCCACCAGCATGAAGTCCTGCTGGCAGGCCTGGATGACCTGTGCAGCACCTTCGAACAGTTTGGCGTCGTACTTGTCGACGACGAGCTGCCGGCCGTTGATGCCCCCCGCGGCGTTGCACCACGTGCTGAAGGCGTCGGCGACGTCGAAGAACTCCTGCCCGAGGCCGGGAGCCGCTGCGGCGCCGGCATCGGACAGCACCCCGATGTGGATGGCCTTGCCGTCGATGCCGCGGCCCGAGCCGCCGCTGCCGGGCCCCGGACCGCAGACCCTCTTGAGTGAGCCGAAGTCTCCGGCTGCCGCGGCTCCGGCCGCAGAGCTGCTCGCGGGCGCGCTACCGCCCGGCACGGGTGAAGCGGAGGATGCCGAACGGCCACACGCGGACGCCGTCAGAGCGAGCAGAGCAGCCGCCGGGACCGCCAGCACGCGTCTTGCGGAAAACGATCGGGCGGCCGGTCGTGAGGCACTCAAGGACTCGGTACTCCTTCGCCGGCAGGGTGACGTCGCCCAATACGCTGCGCAGAGGATAGCCGCGAAGAATGATCTGATGTCAACGTCGAATCCCGTTCGCCGTGGGCAGCGCGCCGCGCGGGGCCCTGTATTGACCCCGATGTCGAATCCGATACTGTTCGGACTCCCATGCCCGGACCGCTGCAGGGAGCTCCGCCATGTTCTTCGGTATGCGGTTCGACTTCCGGAACCCGGATATGGCCGGCACCACCCCGGCGGAGCGTTACGCGGCGGCGCTCGAGATGGCGGAGTGGGCAGAGCGGCTCGGGTGCGTGAGCATTGCGGTGTCCGAGCATCACGGTTCGGCGGACGGCTACCTGCCGAGCCCGCTGCCGGTGCTGGCGGCGATGGCCGCGCGCACGACGAACGTGCGCTTCATGGTGGCTGCGCTGATCGCACCGTTCTACGATCCGCTGCGCCTTGCCGAGGACACGATCGTCCTCGACCACCTGAGCAAGGGACGGGTCGACTACATCGTCGCCGGCGGCTACGTCCACGAAGAGTTCGACATGTTCGGCGTGGCGATGAGCGAGCGGGCGGCACGCGTCACCGAGACCGTGCAGACGCTCAAGGCGGCCTACAGCGGCGAGCCGTTCACCTACCGCGGGCGAACCGTGCGGGTGACACCCGCGCCGTACCGGGCGGGCGGTCCGAGCATCATGCTCGGCGGCAGCAGCGCGCCGGCTGCGCGCCGGGCAGCCCGCATCGCCGACGGCTTCGTGCCCTCGGTCCCGGACGTGTGGCCGTTCTACCGCGACGAGGTGCAAAAGCTCGGCCGGTCCGACCCGGGGGAGTGCCCGATCGGGGAGAACCGCACGGTCGCGCTTGCCGCCGACCCGGAGAGGGGCTGGGAGCAGATGGGTCCCTACTTCCTGCACGAGGCCAACGCCTACGGCGCCTGGCAGGCCCAAGACGGCGTGGCGTCGCCGTATCGCATGGTAGGCGACGTCGACGCGCTCCGTGCGAGCGGCCAGTACGCGATCCTGACCCCGCAGCAGCTGATCGCCGAGCAGCAGGCGGCACCGTTCGCGTTCGCCATGTTCCATCCGCTCTGCGGCGGCATGCCGATCGACCTGGCCTGGTCGAGCCTGCACCTGTTCGAAACAGAGGTACTTCCGGCCTTCCACGGAGCCTCCTAGAACGCCGTTTCACTCGGTGCTAGGTTCGACTGCGGCCACAGTGGCAGCGTTTGCACAGGGACGACGAGGGAGCGGTCATGCCGGTCGGGCTGACAGAGGAACACCGGGCGCTGGCGGACTCGCTCAGCGGGCTGGCGCAGCGGCACGCTCCCGTGGAGCTCACCCGGCAGAACTTCGAGGCGCTGGCGGCCGGAAAGCTGCCGGGGTACTGGAAGCCGCTGCTCGACTCCGGCCTGCTGACGCTGCACTTGCCGGAGGCCGTCGGTGGCGGGGGGACTGCCGACGGCGTCGATCTTGCGGTGGTCGTCGAGGAGGCCGGCCGCAGCCTGCTTCCCGGCCCCTTCGTGCCCACCGTGCTCGCAGGTGCGGTGTTGACGCGCGCCGGTGCCGGCGACGACGTGCTACGGCGCCTGGCTGACGGCGCCACCGCGGCGTGCGCGAGCGGTGCTGACGGGTTGCGCGCGCAGGCCAACGGCGACGGGGGTTGGCACGTCACCGGCACCAGCGCGCCGCTCCTCGGCGCTTCGGGCGCCGATGTGCTGCTCCTCGGGGCTGCCGCTGCGGATGGTGACGTGTGGCTCCTGCTGGATCCCGTCGCGGACGCCGGAGTGACGGTGACGCAGCTGGCCCCCGTCGATGTCACCCGCAGCGTCGGCGAGGTCACGGTCGATACCGTCGTGCCGGCCGCGCGCGTGCTCACCTCCCTGCAGACCGGTACGGTGCGCGCGGTCGCTGCCGCGGTCTTCGCCGCGGAAGCGAGCGGGGTCGCGCGGTGGTGCTTCGACACCGCGCTCGCCTACGCCAAGGTCCGCGAGCAGTTCGGCCGGCTGATCGGCTCCTTCCAGGCGGTGAAGCACAAGGCGGCGAACGTCTTCGCGCGCGTGGAGGTGCTCGCCGCGGCTGCCTGGGACGCTGCACGGGCGCTGGACGAGGACGACGATCAGCTCGCGCTGGCTGCTGCCGAGGCCGTCGTCACGACGCTGCGCAGCGCGCGTGACGTCGCCCTGGACTGCGTCACGCTGCTCGGCGGTATCGGTTACACCTGGGAGCACGACATCGCGCTGTACGAGCGCCGAGCGGTGTCACTCGGCCAGGCTGCCGGCTCTCCGTCCCGGTGGGCGCGCGAGATCAGCGCGGCGCTGCCGCATGCGGTCCGCCGGTTCGGGCTCGACGCTACCGACGAGGATCCCGCGTTCCGGGCGAGCATCGCCCAAAAGATCGCCGAGGCCGCCGTGCTCGCCGAGCCGGAGCGCCGGTACAAGCTCGTGGATCACGGGTTGGTCAGCCCGCAGTATCCGCGGCCGTACGGGATCGAAGCCACCCCGGCGCAGCAGCTCGTCATCCAGCAGGAGTACGCGAAAGCCGGGCTCGTGCAGCCGTCCACCGTGATCGGGGCCTTCGCCCTCCCGGCGGTGATTGCCCACGGCAGCGCCGAGCAGCTGGAACGCTTCCTGCCGCCGAGCCTGCGCGGTGACATCGTCTGGTGCCAGCTGTTCAGCGAGCCGGGCGCGGGTTCGGACCTGGCGTCGCTGCGCACCCAGGCGGTCAAGGTCGATGGCGGCTGGAAGCTCAACGGCCAGAAGGTCTGGAACTCGATGGCCGACCGCGCCGACTGGGGGATCTGCCTCGCGCGCACCGACCCCGACGCCCCGAAGCACCAGGGCATTAGCTACTTCCTCGTCGACATGCGCACCCCGGGCGTCGAGGCGCGGCCACTGCGCCAGACGACCGGCGAGGCGGAATTCAACGAGGTGTTCCTCACCGACGTCTTCGTGCCGGACGACTGCCTGGTCGGCACCCCCGGCGAGGGATGGAAGATCGCCACCACCACGCTGGCCAACGAGCGCCTCATGATTGCCTCGGGCTTCGGCCGCAACCCGGAGCTGGACCAGCTGCGCGAGCTGGCCGCCACGCCCGAGGTCGCCGAGGACCCGGCCGCTGCTGCGGCGGTGGGCACGCTCGCCGCAGAGAATTTCGCGCTGGCCGCGCTGAACCTGCGCTCGGTGCAGCAGCAGCTCTCCGGGCTCAATCCGGGGGCCACCTCCAGCGTGCAGAAGCTCGCGATGACCGAACACAAGCGCCAGCTGGCGTCGGTTGCGCTGGAGCTTTCCGGGCGCAGCGGCGTCGTCGAGTCCGACGGTCCGCTGGGCTTCCTGCGCCTTCCCTCGGTGCTGCTCGGCGGTGGCACCCGCGAGATCCAGCTCAACGTCGTATCAGAGCGCGTGCTCGGGCTTCCGCGCGGCTGAGCGCTGCGCGTGAGCCTGCGGTTCGCCGGAAGGGGTCAGCATGACGCTGCGGTTCATCTTCCAGTATCCGGAGACCTTCGGCGCCGAAGACGACATGCTCGACTGCGGACCCCTCGACGAGGTGGCCCGGCGCGCCGAAAAGGCCGGATTCTCGGGCTTTTCGTTGACCGAGCATCCGATTCCCGGTGCTCGCTGGCTGTCCAACGGAGGCCATCAGAGCCTGGATCCGTTCGTCGCGCTGGCCTTCGCCGCGGGCGTCACGCAGCATTTGCGCTTCCTGACCTACCTCGCGCTAGCGCCGTATCGCAATCCGTTCCTGCTGGCGAAGGCCGCGGCGACGCTGGACAAGATATCGGGCGGCAGGTTCATTCTCGGCCTCGGTGCGGGCTATCAGAAGTCGGAGTTCCACGCCTTGGGCGTCGACTTCGACGAGCGCAACGTGCTGTTCGACGAGGTGCTGGACTGCCTGCCGCTGCACTGGCGCGGCGAGCCGTTCAGCTACCGGGGAAGCCACTTCGACGCCCGCGAGGTGGTGGCGCTCCCGCGGCCGGTACAGCAGCCCATTCCGATCTGGATCGGCGGCAACTCCCGGCTGAGCAGGCGCCGCGTCGCGACGAAGGCTCAGGGCTGGATGCCGATGATGGGCTCGGCCGAGCTCAGCAGGACGGCTCGCACCCCGATGATGAACTCGCTCGACGACGTGGCGGACGCGATGCGCGAGATCCGTTCCGCCGCCGACGCCGCCGGGCGCAGCGATCCGCTCGACCTGGTGTACTCCTATCCCATGCAGCAGCCGACGATCGAGCCCGATCGCCATCGCGAGGCGTTCGCGTCGATAGCAGCGGCCGGCGTGACGTGGGTGGTCGTCTCCCATGGACGGGCCGAGCCCGCGCAAACCTACGAATTCGTCGAGTCTTTCGGCGCCACGTACCTCGCGTAGGGGGACATGATGGGCTGGTTCGAGGAACGGGCGGGGCTTGCCGGCACCGTCGCCGTGGTCACCGGGGGCGCCGGGGGATTGGGGCGCTCCATCGTTTCGGATCTGGCGGCGAACGAGGTGCAGGTAGCCGCCGTCGATGTCGACGAAGAGGCGGTCGGGAGACTGCAGGACGAGCTGCCGGATGCGCTGGCAATGCGCGGCGACGCGCGTGACCCGCAAGTCCTGGCGGAGCTGTTCGCCGCGGTGGATGCGCGCTGGGGCCGGTTGGACACGCTCGTGAACGTCGTCGGCGGCACCTTTCGCTCCGCCTTCACGGCCACCAGCCCGAAAGGGTGGGATGCGCTGCTGCGCACCAACCTGATGCACGTCCTTCATGCCTGCTCGCTGGCCGTGCCTCGGATGCAGGCGGGTGGGCGCGGCGGCAGCATCATCAACCTGACGACCATCGAGGCGCACCGGGCGGCTCCCGGCTACGCCGTCTACTCGTCGGCCAAGGCGGCGGTCGAGCAGTTCGCCCGCACGCTCGCCATCGAAGTGGCGCCTGACGGCATCCGCGTCAACAACGTGGCACCCGACTACACCCCGACTCCGAACATGCTCGGGATGAGCTCGGCGGGCACTTCCGGCCTCGGCGAACAAGCTGTGCAGATCGGCATCCCGATGGGACGCGTCGGCAACGTGCAGGACGTCTCCGGCTGCGTGGTGTTCCTCGCGTCGCAGCTGTCGGCTTACGTCACCGGTACGACCCTGCATCCGGACGGTGGCACGTTCGCGAGCTCGGGCTGGTTCAACTGGCCCGGCACCGGCTGGGAGAACTTCCCGCCGGACGGTGCGCTGCGCTGACGACCGGCATCCGCGCCGGCGGCGGCTCGTCACATGTGGCGCCCGCCGCTGAGCTCCAGCACGGTGCCCGTCATGTAGGACGAGCGGTCCGAGAGCAGGAAGAGCACAGCTTCAGCCACCTCTTCGGGCTCGCCCGCCCGCGACAGCGGGATTTCCGCGATACGCGACTCGAACACCTCCGGCTTCATCGCTGCCGTCATCGCGGTGCGGATGAGCCCCGGCTGAACGGCGTTCACCCGCACGCCGTAGCGCGCGAGCTCCTTTGCCGCGGCTTTGGTCAGTCCCACCAGGCCCGCCTTCGCCGAGCTGTAATTGGTCTGGCCCGGATTGCCGACCTTGCCGCTGATCGAGGACATGTTCACGATCGCGCCGCGTTTGTGCTCACGCATCACTTCGGCAGCGGCCCGTATCCCCAGCCAGCCGCCGACGAGGTGGACGTCGATGACCGCCCGGAAGTCGTCGAGCGTCATGTTGCGCATCGTCTTGTCACGCGTGATCCCGGCGTTGTTGACCCAGAAGTCGAGGGACCCGGCTTGCTTCACGCAGGTGGCCGCCAGTTCGGCGACCTCCGACTCGCTGGTGACGTTGCAGCGCACCGCAAGCGCGCTTCCGGGACCGCTCGCGGTGAGCTCCTGCGCGGACCTTCCGGCGGCCTCCAGGTCGAGGTCGGCCACCACGACGGTGGCTCCTTCGCGTACGAGCGCGCGGGAGATCGAAAGCCCGATGCCCTGTGCCGCGCCCGTGACGACTCCTGCCCTGCCGGCCATCTCAGCCAAGACTGCTCCCCCTCGGTCGTGACGATTGGTCCGTGATGATGGATCGTTTATACCTGCGGGCCGGCGCCCGGCGGGCAGGACGACGGTGGCCGCCGCTACCGATGAACTGAGCTCACGTCGCGAGTTCGACGGCTCGTGCCGCGGTACGCACCACGACCTCGCCCATGTCGTCCAGTGCGGGACGGGTGGGGTCGCGCAGCGAGCGTTGATAGACACCCTCGAGCAGGATGGCAAGCCGGAAGTTGTACAGGGTCGCGTAGTAGCGCAGGTCCGGCAGCTCGGCGAGCCGCCGGACGGTGCGGTACCGCTCAGTGAGTGCTTCGCTCGACGGCCAGGTGCCAGGCGCGTGAGCGAGAACGAACTCGCAGAAGCCGGCGAGATCGAGCAGCGGGTCGGCGATGGTGGCCGTCTCCCAGTCGCAGATCGCGAGCACCCGAGGCGGTGGCTCGGCGGCCATCAGCACGTTTTGGGTGTGGTAATCGCCATGCATGATGGTCGGCTGGAAGGTGGCCGGCCGGCTTCTTTCCAGCCATGCGCCGACGGCATCGATGCCTTCGAGGACGCGTCCTTCGTAGGACGCCAGCTGGCGGCTCCAGCGACGCACCTGGCGTTCGTGGAAGTCCTCCGGGTGGCCGAGATCGCCGAGGCCGGCGGCCTGCCAGTCCACCTCGTGCAGCGCGGCCAACGCATCGACGAGCGCGAACGCGATCGGCGCGCATTCCGCGCCATCGCGCCCCGCGGCAAGTGCCGTCGGTAGCACCCCGTCCACCTCGGCCATGAGGAAGAACGTGCAGCCGAGGACCGCGTCGTCGTCGCAGAGCGCGACAGCTCGGGGATGCGCAACATTGGTGTCAGCCAGAGCGCGCAGGAAGCGAAACTCCCGGCGCATGCCCTCGTTCGCACGCTCGATCGCGACGGCGCGCGGCCTGCGCAGCACCCAGGAGGCCTGGCCCCGGCGGATGCGGAACATCGCGTTGGAGGCTCCGCCGGACAGCGGCTCGACCGCGAGGTCCTTCCCCGGCTCGAGCCCGAGGCCGTCGAGCCAACGGCCGAGACGCCCGGCGTCGATGAGCGCGCTCGCGAAACTCATGCCGGCTGCAGCCCTGTCACGCCGAACCTCCGAGGTCGCACGAACGCTTGCATGCTACGAGGCTGCGCCTTGTGATCCCCGGGCAGGGCCTGCCGAGCCCGCAAATCCGTAGCGAAACGCTGATCGCATCGGTGCCGCCGGTGCCCGTGGTGCTAGAACAACCCCCACTGATGCGTCGAAGGAAGTGATGTCACCATGAGCGGACTCTGCGACGGGCGCGTCGTCGTCGTCACCGGTGCGGGAAACGGCATCGGCCGGGCGCACGCTCGGCTGTTCGGCGCCGAAGGTGCTCGCGTCGTCGTCAACGATCTCGGGGGAGCTGCGGACGGTACCGGGGCGTCCGCCGGGCCTGCGCAGGCAGTCGTCGAGGAGGTGAAGGCCGCCGGCGGCGAAGCGGTGGCCAATACCGACGACATCTCCACCTGGGAGGGCGCGCAGCGGCTGATCGCGCAAGCCGTCGACACGTTCGGGCGGCTCGATGTGCTCGTCAACAACGCGGGCATCCTGCGTGATCGCATGCTCGTGAACATGGCGGAAAGCGAGTGGGACGCCGTCATCCAGGTGCACCTGAAGGGCACCTTCGGCCCCTCGCACTTCGCCGCTGCGCACTTTCGCGACCGCAGCAAGGCCGGGGAGGAAGTGAACGGGCGCATCATCAACACGACGTCGCCCTCCGGGCTGTTCGGCAACGTCGGCCAGACCAACTACGGCGCCGCGAAAGCCGGCATCGCGTCGTTCACGCTGATCGCGGCGCAGGAGCTGGCGCGCTACGGAGTGACGGTCAACGCCGTGGCGCCGACGGCACTCACCCGGCTCACGTCCGGTCTCGGCGACGCGAGCTCGCTTGATGAGCAGGCGAAGCAGGCGATGGCGCCGGAGCACATCGCGCCGGTCGTGGTCTGGCTCGGCAGCGCAGCGTCGAGTGCGGTGACCGGCCGCGTCTTCGGTGTCTGGGGACCGCGAATCTGGGTCGCCGAGGGGTGGGTCTACGGGCCGGGGGTCACCGGCGAAGGCGTGTGGGATCCCGGTGACCTCGCCGAGGTACTGCCCGGCCTCGTCGCGCAAGCGGCGCCCAACGCCGGCCTTTTCGGCGACCGCCCGGCGCCCGGCGTTGAATGACATCGCCCTGCGCAAGTGCCACTCCCATTGACGTTCAGTAGCGCCCCTCTGCTGGCTCGGCCGGATAACGGCGTTACCAGCGACTCCTGATATGAACAGCTGATGAATGAACTTCCCAGCATCGTCGCCGAGCTCGGGCTGCAGTCGAGCAAGGGCCACGACCTTCGCGGGCCGGTGATCCGCGGTACCGCAGATGTCGTAGCCGAGGCGTGCGTTCCGCAGACGGCGACGCTGCGTACGTCGGTGCTGGCGACCTGGGCCGACGTCGTCACCGGAGCCGCTGCGGGCGAGGCGATGAATCCCCGCATCCCGTTGACGCTCGACCTGGAAGTGCAGCTGTCCGGCGAGGCGCGCGTCGGCGACCGGCTGGCGACCGAAGCCGTGGCCATCAAGGCCGGCCGCACCGTGGTGGTGTGCGAGTCGCTCTTTCGCAGCGAGCTGTCGGGGGAGGTGATCGCCACCGCGATCGCGTCGTTCATCGCGTCACCGGATCCGTCGCACGTCTTCGACGGCGGCTTTCCGGACCTGTCCGGGATGCGCGGTCGGCTGCGCGTTCCGCTCGCGGAGCGGATCGGATCGAGCATCGCCGGTCCAGGTGTCGCCGAGGTGCCGCGCCGTCCGGATGGCATGAATGCCACGGGCGCGATCCAAGGCGGCCTGGTCGCTTTCGCCGCCGAGGAGGCGGCGCTGTCGCTGACCTCGGCGCCGTCCGTCCCGTACTCGCTGAACGTGCGCTACCTGCGCCCATTCGTCATCGGACCGTGCCGGGCAGAGGCGACCGGTGACGCCTGCTCGTCCGTCGTCCGGCTCTTTGACGTCGGCACCGGAAAGCTCGGAGCCGTCGCCACGGTTCGCTTCGGCGCTACTGAAAATGCCGCGCGCGCGCAAGGCGCTGCCTGACACGCCCCTCGCGGGCGCGTGCGCTCACTCGGTGGCGCCTAGCGCAGCCGCCACTTGGGCCGCTTACCCGACTCGAAGCGTCGCTGGCCGGCCTTGAACGCCTCGGAGTCGGACCCGACGCGGGTGAAGAGGTTGGCCACCTCGATGCCTTGATGGCGCGAGACTTCGAGCGCTGTCCACAAGGCCCGCATCGTGCCCTGGATGGCAAGCGGGGGGGCGTCGGCGATGACCCGGGCCGCCCAGGCGGCGCGCTCGCGCAGCTCGTCGCGCGGGACGACCTCGGTGACCAGCCCGATCTCGCGGGCACGCTCGGCCGAGATGCGCTCGTCCGCTCCGAGCAGCGACATGCGCATGACTTCCTGGAACGGCATCTTGTAAAGCATGTGGATCGGCTCGAACGCCGCGGTCATGCCGTAGGTCACGTGCGGATCGAAGAACGTCGCGCCCTCCGCGGCGATGATGAACTCCACCTCGCCGAGCATGTAGAACGCACCGCCGCAGGCCATGCCCTGGACCGCGGCGATCACCGGCTTCCAGCAGTCCCGGCTCTTCGGGCCGACGTCACGGCCCGGATCGTCATACATCCAGGGCGTCGGGTAGCCGGGGAAATTGCCGGCCGCCATGGAGTCGGTGTTCGAGTCGGAGACGGCCTCGGCGCGGTCGATCCCGGTGCAGAACGACTCGCCTTCGCCGGTCAGCACCACGCAGCGGACGTCGTTGTCGTAGCGAAAGCTGTGCCACAGCTCATGCAACTCGTCCTGCATCTTCTGATTGATGGCATTTCGCACCTGGGGGCGGTTGAGCGATACCCAGGCGACGCCGTCGTCGATGCTGACCAGCAGTGTCTCGTAACTCGTCACCGGGGGATTCTAAAGTGGCGCCCGACGGGTGCTGCACCGGACCCTCTCCAGCGCGCGCCGGGAGCGCGGACCCTCCGCGTCGTTGCAGCGCATCGCGACCGGGCCGGCGAGCCGGGGAGCTCGCGCTTTCACGCCCGCGGAACGACCGGCGCGTCGGGTGCGAGCACGGCGTTCGGCAGCAGCCGCTTGGCGAGCTTCCCCGTGGGCAACCGCGGGAGCTCGTCGAGGAACACCACCGACCGCGGGCACTTGAACGCCGACAGCCGCTGCCGGCAGTAGTCGAGAAGTTCCGCGCCAAATGCGCCGGACGGCCCGCGCTCCGGCGACGGCTCGACGATCGCCCGGACCGCCTCACCGAAGTCCGGATCAGGGATGCCGACCACGGCCACGTCGATGACGTCCGGATGTCCCACGAGGACGTCCTCCACCTCACGCGGGTAGATGTTGACACCGCCGGAGATCACCATGTTCGACACCCGGTCGGTGATGTACAGGTAGCCCTCGTCATCGACCATGCCGATGTCGCCGAGCGTGCTCCACCCGCGGTCGTTGAACGCCTCAGCGGTCTTCGCCGGGTCGCCGTGGTACTCGAAGCGACGGGGCGTCTCGAACCAGACCTGACCGGTCTGGTGCGGCCCGACTTCGGCGCCGTCCTCACCGACGATGTGCACGGCGCCGAGCAGGGACCGCCCGACCGACCCGGGATGCGCGAGCCACTCCTCGGGGCCGATAGCGCAAAACCCGCTCCCCTCGCTGCCGGAGTAGTACTCGTACACGATGAGCCCCAGCCACTCCAAGGCGGCGCGCTTGACCTGCTCGGGGCATGGTGCGGCGGCATGGACGACGACGCGCAGGCTCGAGAGGTCGAATTGGCGTCGCTGGGCTTCCGGCATTTTCAGCAGCCGGATGAGGTGGGTAGGCACGAACTGCACGTGCGTCACGGAAAACTTCTCGATCGCCCGCAAGGTATCGAGCGGATCGAAGCGGTCCATGATGACGACAGTCCCGCCGAGACGCAGCACGGCGTCCGTCCAGCCGGCGGGTGCCGCGTGGTACGGCGGTGCCGGAGAGAGGTACACGCCGCCCTCGCCGAACCCGTAAATGCCCTTGAGCAGCCCGCAGAATCCGTTCGGCTGGCCGATCGGCCCGCCGACCGTCGCCGGCTTGATTCCCTTGGGCTTGCCGGTGGTTCCCGACGAGTAGAGCATCCACGAGCCCTCACTCTCGTCGGGAATGGGGCTGGTCGGCTGCGCGGCGAGCGCCGACTCGTAATCGGTGAAACCCGCCGCGCTCCCGCCGACGAGTAAGCGGCGGGCGGCTTCGCCGTCACCGAGCGCAAGCCGGTCTCGCAGCTCGGGTAGCGCGGCAGACGCGATGACGACCGATGCGCCGCAGTCGTCCACGATGTATGCCGCCTCGTCTGCCGACAGGTGCCAGTTGATCGGGGTGACATAGAGGCCGCTGCGCATCGCCGCGATCGTCACCTCGAAGAACTCCGGACGGTTTCCCAGGACAAGCGCGACGTGATCGCCCTGACGCAGCCCGATCCGCCGGAAGTGATGGCACAGCTGGTTGGAGCGCTCATCGAGCTCCCGGTAGGTGAGCGAGCGGCCGGTACCGGCCAGCGCGACCGCCGTGCGCCCCGGGGCGCTCTGCGCATAGGCCGAGACGTGTTCGAGCGCCATTCAAGGCCTACCTTTCGCCGGCGAGCTATTGAGGCAGGACAGTACTGCGCTGCTTCCGGGCCGCCGGCGAAGCTGCCTATTTCGGTGTTCGCGCAAGGTCGACATGAAGGCTCTGCAAGAGTTACTGCCCAGCAAGGGGTACGGCTGCCGCATCCCGCCCACGTCCACATCGCCGTTTATGCCCAGATCCGCATCCGCGGGCGGGTCGGAAGAGGTGCAGATCGTTGACGCACGAACCGGTACGGCTGCAGCCCGACGGGCACATCGCCACGGTCACCATCGACCGGCCGGGCACCCGCAATGCCTGCACGATGGAGGCGCTGACCGCCTACGTCGAGAAGCGACCACCGCTCTTTCGCTGCGTGTGAGGAGGTAGTCCGATGGACAGCTTCTGGTCGCTCGTCGAGCAGGCGGCCGCGGGCCGACCCGGCGACGTTCTGCTGGCCGACGACGCAGGTCGAGAGCTCACCACCCGCGCGTTTCGGGAGGAGGCGGAGCGCGCCGCGGCTGGGCTGCTTTCGTGGGGAATCCGCCCCGGCGACGTGGTGTCCTGGCAGCTGCCGACAACGCTCGAAGCGGCCGTGCTCATGGCGGCGTGCGCGCGCGCCGGAGTGGGGCAGAACCCCATCATCCCGGTACTTCGCGAGCACGAGGTCGGGCTGATCTGCCGTGAGGTGCGGCCGCGGCTGCTCGTGGTCCCCGAGACGTGGCGCGGCTTCGCGCACGCCGATATGGGCCGCTCGCTCGGGATACCCGTCGCCGCCTTGGATCTCGAGTCGCCACCGACCGCCGCGATCCGGCTGCCGCAAGGCGATCCCGCCATGCTGCCGGCACCTGCCGCGTCGACCGATTGCCGGTGGATCTACTACTCGTCCGGCACGACAGCCGCGCCGAAAGGTGCTCGCCATACCGACGCGTCCGTCATCGCCGGATCCAACGGCACGGTAGATCAATTCGGCCTGGGCGCCGGCGACGTCTATCCGATCGGCTGGCCGTTCGCCCACATCGGCGGCGTCTCGATGCTCGTCTCGTTCCTTCGCGCCGGCGGCAAGCTCGTCATGTTCGACTTCTTCGATCCGCGCGCCACGCCCCAGCGGATGGCGGCGCACCAGCCGACGATTCTCGGTTCGGCCACCCCCTTCTTCAAGGCCTACCTGGCCGCGCAACGGGAACACGGCACCGAGCCGCTGTATCCGGCCTTGCGTGCCTGCGTGGCCGGCGGCGCGCCTACCGTGCCCGAGGTCGCCCGCGAGGTGTCCGAAACCTTCGGCGTTTCAGGCATTCCCAGCTCCTGGGGACTCACCGAATTCCCTGTCGCGACCAGCGAGACGCTGACCGTCAGCGAGCCGGGCACGACCGTCGGGTGGCCGGCCAAAGAGGTATCCGTCCGCGTCGTGGACGGCGAGCTGAGGCTCAAAGGACCGCAGTGCTTCCTCGGCTACGTCAACGCGGCGTTGAACGCCGCGGCATTCGACGGGGAAGGCTGGTTTCGCACCGGCGATCTCGGCTCGATCGGGCCGGACGGCCGGGTCCGTATCGACGGCCGCTTGAAGGACGTCATCATCCGCAATGCGGAGAACATCTCCGCTCTCGAAGTCGAGAACGCGTTGAGCTCGCACCCCACGGTCGCCGACATCGCGGTGATCGGCCTTCCGGATCCGCGCACGGGCGAGCGGCTTTGCGCCGTCGTCGTTCCCGAGGCCGGGACGCAGCCGACGCTGGCCGAGCTCACCGCTCACTGCCAGGCCGCCGGGCTGGCCCGGTACAAGCATCCCGAGCTGCTGCGGCTCACCGCCGCGCTGCCGCGCACACCCATGGGAAAGGTCCGCAAGAATCAGCTGATCGCCGATGCGGCGGGGGAGCGAGGGGGTCCGGGCGGACAGCCCTCACCAGCTCAGGAGCCGTTCCGTGACGGCAGTGAGGGCCGCCACCCAATGGGTTAGACCCGTCAGCGGCGGACCTGCCTCGCCAGCCAGTCCTCGATATCCCGCCGGCTCTGCTGGCTGATCTCGGCGTCGACGGCCATCTGGTAGCCGTGGCACGCCCCTGGGTAGACGTGCAGCTCCGTCGGCGCCCCCGCGTGGTTCAGCCGCAGCGCGTACTCGACGTCCTCGTCGAGGAAGCCGTCGACGGACCCCACGGAAACGAACGCCGGCGGCAGGCCCGACAGATCCTCGGCACGCGCCGGGGCGGCGGTGTAGGGGATGCGATCGGTGCCGTACAACTCGCCGAGATAGGACTTCCAGCCGTAGCTGTTGGACTCGCGGGGCCAGATGGGCAGACCGTCGAGCTGGCTGGAACGCGTGCGCTGCCGGTCGTCGAGCATCGGGCAGTCGAGCAGCTGGAAGGCGATCGACACCTCGCCGCGGTCGCGCGCCAGCAGGGCGAGCGCTGCCGCGAGGCCCGCGCCGGCGCTGACCCCGCCGATGCCGATGCGATCGCGGTCGATGCCGAGCTCGCCCGCGTGCTCGAAGGTCCACAGCAGCCCGCGGTAGCAGTCCTCGAGCGGGCCCGGGTATGGCGTTTCGGGCGCGAGCCGGTAGTCGACCGAGACGCCGACCATGCCGAGCTTCGGGCACAAGCCGTCGAACTTCGCGTCATCCATGCTGTAGCTGCCGATGACGTAGCCGCCGCCGTGGATCGAGTACAGGCAGGGCAACGGGCCCTCGGTCCCTTTGGGCTGATGCACGCGCACCGGGACCTCGTTCTCGCCCGGCACCAGACGGTCGGTCCGCTCGACAGCGTCAGACAGGGGGACCGGGGGTGCTGCGGTGCGCATCATCGCGAGCTGCTCGTCCGAGACGGTCGGAAACGGCACGGCCTGCACGACCTTGGCGATATCCGGGTGGAGCAGGTCGGTCGGGTTCACGGTGAGGTCCCTCCAGGCGCAGCTGGCCAGCGGCCGGCCGAACGGTATGAGGGCAGAATGACACGTCCCGCCCGCCGGCTGCCCCACGGGTGGGACGAGACCGGCCGGGCGGGACGTCGTAACGACGTTATGCGCGCCGTCAGGCGGGGACGGCGGCCGGCACATTCATGAGCCGCGCCAGGTTGCCACCCATGATCTTGGCGGCGAGCTGCGGCGTCGCGTGGGAGAGCTCCTTGAGGTAGCTCGCCGGCTCCGCGAGGCCCTCTGGGTGCGGGTAGTCGGAGCCGAAGAGGACGCGGTCCTCACCGAGCACGCCGGCGAGCTCGACGAGGTCCTCTTCCCAGAACGGGCTGATGTGGATGTTGCGTTTGATCTGCTCGACCGGATCCTCGGCGAACTCCTGCGGGATCTTCTTGTAGACGTCGCGCAGCGACTTGAACAGCGGCGTCAACCAGCTGCTGCCGTTTTCCACGATGGCGATTTTCAGCTGGGGGAAGCGGCTCAGCGCGCCGTGGCAGACCAGCGATCCCACCGCGTCCTCGACGGGCCGCCAGGAGTGCAGCATCCGGAACGCCGGCGTCTGGAACGGCAGCATCTCACCGTCGCCGCCGGCCCAGTCGTTGGTGTACCGGTCGTAGCCGCTGTCGGACGAGTGCAGCGCGACGAGGATGTCGTGGTGCACGACCCGTTCCCAGAAGGGGTCGAACTCGGGCAGGGCGAACGAGCGGCACCCGCGGTAGCCGGGCACCGGCGCGGGCCGGATGAGCACGACGCGCGCACCGCGTTCCACCGCCCACTCGAGCTCTTCGATGGCGCGGTCAACGATCGGCAGCGTGATGACCGGGGTGGTGAAGATCCGGTCCTCGTAGTTGAACTGCCAAGTCTCGTACAGCCATTCGTTCAGCGCGTGGACGACGGCGTGGGTGGCTTCCGGATCGTCGCGCAGCCGTTCCTCGACCAGGCTGGCGAGCGTCGGGAACATGAGCGTGCGGTCGATGCCCTGCTCGTTCAGCAGCTCCAGCCGCGGGCCGGGGGCGCGGAAAGCGGGGATGGCCCGCATCGGCTCACCGAAGATCTCGCGGCGGCTCTTGTGCTGCGGGTTGCCGACGCGGAAGTACTCCTCCTGCGCTCCGGGCCGGGCGACGACTTCGAACGTGGGGTTCGGGATGTACTCGCTGATCTTGTTGCGGACGACGATCTTCTTGCGTCCGTTGACGTCGACGTACCTGATCAGGCCCCGGTAGCGGTCCGGAAGGAACTTGGTCAGTGCCTCTTCGGTCTCGTACAGGTGATTGTCGGCGTCGAAGATCGGAACGTGCATCACACGGCCCCTTCCCGGAGTGACCACGGCGTGTGCCAGCACGGTATCACCTTCGACGTCGGCGTCGAAACCGTCTGGCCGGGGCAGTCGTAGCGCCCCTCACGCCAGCAGCTTCTTCTGCACCTTCCCCATCGGGTTGCGCGGAAGCGAGGCGACGAAGCGAATTTCGCGGGGCCGCTTGTGCGGTGCGAGCAGCGCTGCGACATGGTCGGTCAGGGTCGCTGCCGGCACAGCGTCGGATGCGACCACGTACGCCACCACCCGCTCGCCGAGGTCGTCATCGGGCACCCCGATGACGGCCGCCTCCGTGACGGCTGGATGAGCCAGCAGCGCGTTCTCGATCTCACCGGCTCCGATCTTGTAGCCGCCCGACTTGATCAGGTCGGTGCTCGACCGCCCGACGATGCGCACTTGCCCATCCGGCTCGAACGTCCCGAGGTCGCCGGTGGAGAACCAGCCTTCCGCGGAAAGCGCCGCACCGGACGCCTCCGGATTGTTCAGGTAGCCGGTGAAGACGTTCGGTCCGCGGACCTCGATCGCCCCGAACTCGTCGGCGCCGAGCACCCGCAGCTCGACCCCGGCCAGCGGCGCGCCGACGACGCCGGGCCGGCGGCTGCCGTCAGCTCGCGCCGCGGTGTTGATGAGCGTCTCGGTGAGTCCGTAGCGCTCCGCGATGCGCTGACCGGCGCCTGCGGCGAAGCGGTCGAAGACCGGCACGGGCAGGGCCGCCGAGCCGGACACGAGCAGCCGGGCCGGCCGGAAAGCAGCGGGATCCGCGACGCGCGACCACATGGTGGGTACCGCGAAGTAGAGCGAGGCGTCCTCGACCGGGGCGAAACGCGTCAGATGCTGCAAGACCGACCCGATGCGCAGCGGCCCGAGGACGCCGAGCACCAGCCCGTGGACGTGAAACAGCGGCAGGGCGTGCGCCAGCAGGTCATCGGCGGACCACTGCCAGGCATCGGCCAGCGCGTCGAGATCGAACGCGATGGCGCGCCGGGGGATCACGGCACCCTTGGGAGGCCCGGTGGTTCCCGAGGTGTAGATGACGAGCGCAGGCCCGTCGTCGTCAGCCGGCTCGTCCGGCAAGCTGCCTCGAGCCTGCAGATCGACGTCGTCGAGCACGAGTTCGGGAGCGCTGTCACGCAGCACGTAATCGCGCTCGGCCGAACCTGCCTGCGGATTGATGGTGACCACCGTGGCGCCCGCCTCGAGCGCGCCGGCGATCGCGACGGCGGTCTGCAAGGTGGGCGTGGCGACGACGGCGATCCGGCTCAGTCCGGCGACCTTCTCGGCGACCGCGCCGGCGGCTGCTGCGAGTTCGTCGCCGCGCAGCGCGCCGTTTGCCATCCGAAGCTCCGCCCGGCCCGATCGCAATGCTGTCAGCACCCGCCCATTGTCCCCGCCCGGTACGCGGGTGCGATGATCCGGCCGTGGCGATGAGCGGCATCCGGCAGGAGGCCCGGCGCCCGTTCGCCGGCGGGCAGCCGTGGGGGAGCGCCGGCCCGTACGAGGCGATCAGCGCCGTGGCCGACTTCGCCGTCGATCCGCAGCTGCCGGCGAACGGGGGCATCGTCGACCTGCCGTTGGCGGCGGACCCGGACGGTCTGGTGCGCTTCGACGCGGACCTGCGGCTGCTGCGGCCGCCGGGCGGTGGCAACGGCAAGCTGCTGCTGGTCGTGCCGAACCGCGGGATGCTCGGCGGCCTGCCGTTCAGCGCCGGGGCGCCGTGGCAGCTCGCGGACCTCGATGAGCTGGACCCCGGCGACGGTTTCCTGCTACGCGCCGGGTGGTCGATCGCCTGGTGCGGCTGGCAGTGGGACGTGCAGCGGGATGCGGGTGGCCTGGGGCTGCGTGCGCCGACTGTCGACGTCGGTCCGGGCTGGATGCGGCTGGAGTTCCGCCCGGACACGCTGCAGGCCGACCACCCGCTGTCGGATTCCTCGCCGCTGTTCGCCTTCGCCGACTATCCAACCGCCGACGTCGACGATCCCGAAGCGGTCCTGACACAGCAGCTGACCCCTGACGGCACACCGGCGCGGCTGCCTCGCGAATGCTGGCGTTTCACCGACGAGCGAACCTTCGCGCTGGACGGCGGCTTTCAGCCCTTCCGGTGGTACACGCTGACGTATCGCACCAACCACTGCCCGGTGACCGGTGCCGGTTTGCTTGCCGTGCGGGACTGCGTCTGCTGGCTGCGTCGCGAGTACGGCTACGGTCAGGCGTTCGCGTTCGGAGTGTCGCAATCGGGACGTTTCCTGCGCCAGTTCCTGTACGAGGGGCGCAACGTCGACGAGGCCGGCGCACCCGTTTTCGACGGCGTCTTCGCCCACATCGCCGGTGCCCGCCGCGGCGAGTTCAACCATCGTTACGCCCAGCCGTCGCTCACCCATCCGCTCGGCTTCGGGAACCTGCCGCCCTACGACACGGCGGGGCTGCTCGCACCGCAGCGAGCGGCCGGGCATTGCCCCAAGGTCTTCTTCACCAACAGCTCGTGGGAGTACTGGCGCGGCGACGGTGCCCTGGTGCATGTCGACGCCGCCACCGGAGGCGACCTGCCCGACGATCCGGACGCTCGGGTGTACCTGCTTGCCGGCACCGACCACATCGGGGCGGCACCGCTGAAAGAACTCATGCCGGCGGCGAATCCCTTTCACCATCACGACGTCGGGCCGATCCTGCGTGCGCTCTTCATGGCCCTGACCGAATGGGCCGGCAGTGGTACGGAGCCTCCGCCGAGCCGGGTGCCGCGCTGGTCGGATGGCACCGCCACGCGTCGGGCAGCCGTGCTGCAAAGGTTCGCGGCCGTGCCCGGCGTCCACCTGCCCGATGCCGATGCGCTGAACGTCACCCGCGACATCGACCTCGGCCCGGATGCCCACCAGGGCATCGGGGTCTGGCCGTACCGGCTGGGTACCGCGAAACCGGCGGTGGTGTCGGCGGTCGACGCCGGTGGCAACGAGGTGGCAGGCGTTGCGTTGCCTGTCGTCGCCGTGGCCTTGGCGGCGTACACGGGATGGAATCCACGACACCCGATTGACGGCCTGCCGACCCCGCTCTACGAGTTCGTCGGCAGCCGGCTGCCGCTGCTGTCGGGGGCGCCGCTGCCGCCGCGAGAGGCGTACGAAGAGGCGGTGCGAGCGGCCGCCGAACGGCTGGTGTCCGAGCGCTTCCTGCTGGCCCGGGACGTTGACCGCACCGTGTCCGAGGCGCTGCGGGTCTACGACAGCGCCGGCTCGTAACACCCGCCTGCTCGTACCGCCCGCCTGCGTGACCCTTCGCGGGGCAGGAAGCCGAGCTGCTGGGCCTGCGCGGTGAGCTGGTCACGAAACCGGGGATGGGCGATGGCGATGGGTCGCCGGGCGCGTTCGGCGATGGGTACCCCTCGCGGCTCAGCTGGGAGACGAGACGATGCGCGAGATGCTGTCGTCGCTGGTCGTGGAGTGCAGCACGACGAAGGCCATGCCGTTCTCCGACGCGACGGCGCCGCGCGCGAAATCGCCTTGCCCACCGGACGATGAGATGTACTGGCTGCCGAGCGACTCGGATGCGCACTGATCCGGTTGGCTAACAGGCGGAGTGGATCGGCGGCCCGTGCTTCGGCGCAGTGAGCGCGGGAGCGACGCGTCGCGTGGGGCCCGCGAGGTGGTCCGCGTGCAGAAAACCCAGAAGATGACTATCGCCTGGGCACTATGCCCCGTTTGGGGCGGCGAGTTGCCGGATCTTGAGGCAACTTCTGGGCTATCTGCACACGATCAAGAACCTGCACAAGACGCCGGGCAAGGCTCCCACCGGGTTGCACTCAAGCAGACATGCAGAAACATGGTTCGCTTCAAGCCCGGTGAAGGCTCCCGCCGCTACCCCTGCGGACAACCCGAATTCGCCCGCCGGACTGCGACAATGCGCCTCGCCGGCATTGGTTGCGACAGATGACTGGCGAGGATTCTCAGCCGGCGGTAACCCGGAGGCACCCCCGAGGTCGTCTATCTGAAGCGTCCGACAACGAGGGTCGTTTCACGGCTCGGGTCACCCTGCACCTCGTCATCGCGGACCTCTACGGGGCACGGAGATGTGCATGCAGAACTGCTCGCTCATCGCCAGCGTTCGCAGCGGTGAGGCCAGCGCAAAGTCGGCTGACTTCGACCTGATGTCGCTCCCGCCGGTGAGCGTGCAGTGCCAGCCCTCCATTGAGACGCTGCAGCTGAGCTACGCCGGCCCGGACCCGAACCATCCGAGCAGCCAATCCGCGGTCATCGCCTTGCGGCCGCGGACCGCCGCGCGGTTTGCGGTGTTCAAGCCGAGCTGCCCGAGTGAATCCATCCCCGTGTACGCCCTCAGCTTCGGGCTTTTCAGTGGCAACTACTTCCAGAGCGTTCCGCTGCCCAGCGGAGCGGGCGCGACCCAGCTGGCCTCATGCGTCGACGGGAGGCCGCGTGCCGGCAATCAGCCCGATCCGGACAACGTGATGACAGTGACCGCCTCGATCGCCAGCCGACGCGCAGGTGGACCGCTGAGAGCGGACACCTCAGCCGAAGACGACGTCGGCGAGCATGTCGACCTGTGCCGGATCGCCTACCGACGGGTCGAGGAAAAGCTCGTCGACGCCGGCGGCCTCGTAGGCCTGCAGCGCACCGCGAATGGCGTCGGCCGAGCGCAGGGCGCCGCCGGCCACCATCTCAGCGAAATCCGGTCCGCCCGGCTGGTAGTAGTGCAGCAGGTTACGCCGCGATTCGTCCTCGGTGTCACCGAGCCCGTAGTACACCAGCGCGGCGATGCGCGGTGAGCCCTCTCGACCAGCTTCGCGCCACGCGCTGCGGACGTTTTCAGCGAACCCCGCCACTGCGTCCGGAGGCATGCCGCCTGCGGTCCATCCTGCTGCATGGTCGACGACCCGCTTGACGGCTGCCTCCGTGGTGCCACCGATCATCACCGGGATCGGCGACTGAACGGTCGGCGGGCACACCTCGCGGGTGCCGGGCTGCAGCACCTCGCCCGCCCAGGCCCGCGGCAGGTCGCGCAGTAGCTCGTCAAAGAGCGCGCCGCGGCGGGCGAAATCGCGCCCGGTCAGCGTGTAATCGGCGTCGCGCCAGCCGGCACCGAGCCCGAGGCTGAGCCGCCCGCCGGTGAGCTGGTCGACGGTGGCCGCCTGCTTCGCGAGCTCCGCGGCGCTGCGCGCCGGGGCGATCAGCACGTTGCTGAAAAAGCGAATGCGCTCGGTGACCGCGCCGGCGGCGGCGAAGAGGGTGAGCTCCTCGTAACTCGGATACGACACCGCGCCGATGGTGGCGAGAGCACTGAAGCCGGCCCGCTCCGCGCGCCGCGTCCAATCAAGCAGCTGCGGCCCGGTGACGCCGGGAACCGCGTTCGGAATGCCGATACCGATATCCATGCCGAAGCCCTTTCCTCGTTGCGCAGAAAGCTAGCAGCGGTCGATCAGCTGCGCGACCTGCGGGCCCGGTCCGGGTGTCAACCGCCGGCCATGGCTCCGACGATGCGCAGCGGCTCCTGCCCGGCGGCGACCGCGTCAGGCAGCGCCGCGTCCGGCTCGTCGTGCGAGAGGTCCTCGCCGCAGGCGAAGAAGCGCACGAACGGCCGGCGCCGCCCCGTCGTCGCATCGCGGATCGTGCCGCGCAGTACCGGAAAGCGCTGCTCCAGCGCATCAAGCACCGCCCGCTGCGTGGCGGCGGCTTCCACCGCCACCTCCCGCTCGCAGCGGGCCAGCTCGCGCAGATGCGCCGGCAGGTGCACGCGGATCACGGCAGCGTCTGGACTTCCACCGAGAGCACCGCCGGCAGATCCCGCACGATGGGTGCCCAGCTGTCACCCGAGTCCGGCGATGCGTAGACCTGACCCCCGGTCGTACCGAAGTAGATCCCGCACTCCGGCAGCGCGTCGACCGCCATGGCGTCGCGCAGCACGTTCACGTAACAGTGTTGTTGTGGCAGCCCGTCGGTCAGCGCTTCCCATTCGTTGCCGCCGGTGCGGCTGCGGTACACCCGCAGCTTGCCGTCCGGCGGGAAGTGCTCCGAGTCGCTCTTGATGGGAACGACGTAGACGGTGTCCGGCTCATGCGCGTGGACGCTGATCGGGAAGCCGAAGTCGCTGGGCAGGTTGCCGCTCACCTCGTGCCAGCTGTGCGCTGCATCGTCGCTGCGCATGACGTCCCAGTGCTTTTGCATGAACAGCGTGTCCGGCCGTGACGGATGCATCGCCAGGTTGTGCACGCAGTGCCCGACCTCGGCTTCTTCGGCCGGAATGCCGCCGGACACCAGCCCACGGTTGACCGGCTGCCAGGAGGTGCCCCCGTCATCGGTGCGGAAGACGCCGGCCGCGGATATCGCCACGAACATGCGCTGCGCGTCGTGCGGATCGAGGATGATGGTGTGCAGGCACATGCCGCCGGCGCCGGGCTGCCAGTGCGCCCCGGAGCCGTGTTCGCGCAGGCCGCGTATCTCCTCCCAGCTCATCCCGCCGTCGCGGGAACGGAACAGCGCGGCATCCTCCACCCCGGCGTAGACGGTGTCCTTCTCGATCGGTGAAGGCTCGAGATGCCAGACGCGCGCGAACTCCCACGGGTGCGGCGTGCCGTCATACCACTGGTGCGTGCCTGCCGCCCCGGCGTAGTCGAAGTCCTTGCTGGCCGGCTCCCAGCTGCGCCCGCCGTCGTCCGAACGCTGGATCAGCTGGCCGAACCAGCCGGTGGACTGCGACGCGTAAATCCGGTCCGGATCCACCGCCGAGCCGTTGACGTGGTAGATCTCCCACCCGGCAAAGAGCGGTCCGGCGACTTCCCAGTCGCGGCGCCGCTCGTCGGAGCTAAGGATGAACGCGCCCTTGCGGGTGCCGACGAGGACTCTGACCTGTGCCATGCGATCGCTCCGGAGTGAGGTGAAGGGGGCCCTTGGCGAACAAGACGTTCGGGATGCCTCGGACTCATCGCTGCGGCGCGAATCAGTGTGTGCGATCACGACCCGTCAGGAAATCGCTTCGGCGTCCTTCAGCCTGGCGATATCCTCCCACGAGCGGCCGAGCTCGAGTAGCACCTCCTCGGTGTGCTCGCCGTGGGCCGGGGCTCGCGATAGGGCCGGCCGCAGCCCGTCGAACTGCGCGGGGCTGCGGACCAGCGGCACTCCCTCTTCGGCCATGGCCAGGTAGCCGTTCGCCACGACCTGCGCGTCGGATGCGGCCTCGGCGGCGGTCTGCACGACCGTCCACGGGGTGGCGAGGCCGGCCAGCATGCTGATCCAGTCGTCGAGGTCCCGTCCGGCGAATATGGCGTCCAGCACGGCGATGCACTCGCGGGCGTGAGCAAGCCGGTTCGGCCCGGTCGCGAACCGCGGATCCGACAGCAGATCCTGGCGGTCGATGGTCTCGCAGAAGTTCTCGAAGTGCCCTTCGGTCATGATGCCCGCCAGATAGATCTGCCGGCCGTCGCGGGTCACGTAGGCGGCGACGAGAGGGTTGGGCAGCTCGCTGTGCCGCATCCGGGGAATGGTGTCGACCCCGTACAGCTGGCTCGCGACCACGGCAGGCGCCGCTACCCACATCCCCGAGGACAGCAGCGAAACGTCGACGAGCGCACCGCGGCCGGTCCTGGCGCGGCGATACAACGCGGCGGCGATGCTGCCGGCGAGGAACGTGCCCGCAGACAGGTCGCCGAGCGCCGGACCGGGCTGCGGAACGAACTCGTCGGACACCATGCCCGCGGCATGGGCGATCCCGGTGCGGGCCCAGAAGTCGGTGTGGTCGTAGCCGCCGTCGTCGCGCTCCGGCCCGTCGGTGCCGTGACCGCTGGCACGGGCATAGATCAGCGACGGGTTGACCGCTTCCAGGTCGGCCGGCTCGATGGAGAACTTCGTCCGAGCGCGCGGGAGCAGGTTCGTGATGAACACATCGGCTTGCGCGATGAGGTCGAGCAGCAGCCGGCGCCCCTCGTCGCCGGCCACATCGAGGCCGATGCAGCGCTTGCCGCGGTTCAGGATCTCCCACATGAACGCGACGCCGACGTCCTTCTTCGGCAACCCGGCGATCGGCGTTCCCATCATGGGATCGCCGGTCTTCGGCGGCACCACCTTGATGACGTCGGCGCCCCAGTCGGCCAGCACTGCCGCGGCCGACGGGGCGAATGCATACATCGACAATTCGACGACGCGCACGCCGTCGAGCAGGTCGTAGCTCATACCGCCAGCAGCTTCCGCAGATTGGTCTCGGCGATCTTCACCGCATCCTCGTCGGGCACGTCCGCAAGAGCCTTCTCCAGGTAGCGGTGATTGTTCGGCCAGAGCCCGTCGCCGTGCGGGTAGTCGCCCTCCCAGAGCAGGTTGTCGACCGGGATGTCACCGAGCGACCGCAGTGCGAAGTACTCGTCGACGAGGCAGACGTACATGTGATCGCGAAACTGCTGGCTCGGGGGGATGGTGCCGCCCCGGGAGGTCTGGCCGATGGCCGCGTTGGGCTTGATGCGCTTGTCGTGGAAGGCCTTGTCGGCGCGTTCGAGGATGTACGGGATCCATCCGGCGCCGCCTTCGGACAGCATCACCTTGAGATCGGGATGCCGCTCGAGGATGCCGCTCATGAGCCAGTCGACGGCGGCCATCATCGAGTTCACGCCGTTCAGCGAAACCAGCACCGTGGGCGGTGCGTCGGCCGACGTGGTGACGAGCTTCGACGAGCTGCCGATGTGCATGCAGACGGGCAGCTGCGCCTCGTTGACCACTGACCACAGCGGCTCCCAGTGGTCGGTGTGCACCGAGGGCAGGCCGAGCACGGTGGGGTTCTCCGAGAAAGCGATGGCCTTCGCGCCCTTGGCAATGACGCGATGCAGCTCGGTGATGGTCTCCTCGATGTCGTAGAGCGGCAGGATCGCGGCGCCGTAGAGCCGTGCTGGGTCGGCGGCACACCACTCGTCGAGCAGGTAGTCGTTGTAGGTCTGCAGGCAGGCCAGTCCGAGCTCTTGGTCCTTGACGTTCAGGAAGAACCGGTGTCCAGCGAACCGCGCGTAGTTCGGGAAGCACAGCTGCCCGAAGACCCCGTCGATGTCCATGTCCTTGAGCCGTTCCACCGGGTCATAGCAGCCCGGACGGATCTCGTCGAACCGCGCGGTACCCGGCGCCGGGGGATATCCCTCTTCGGGGTGACCGGGCAGCGCCCGGCAGGAACCCATCGGGATGTACGTGAGCTCACCTTCGTAGCGCCAGGCCTGCCTACCGTCGACCTCCACGATGCGCGGGCAGTCCTCGCGAAAGCGTGCGGGCACCCGATCGACCCACAGGTGCGGCGGCTCGATGAGATGGTCGTCGGCCGACAGCAAACGGGTGGACGCGGGCAGCATGGCTTCTCCTAGCGGGTGAGCAGCAGGCAGGATGTGAACGCTTCTGCGCCGCTGCTGACGACAGCGACGGAGGGATGACCGGGGACCTGGCGGGCACCACCGAGTCCGCGCAGTTGCAAGCAGGCTTCGAGGAGCGCGCCGTAGCCGTGTAGCCGGCCGGCGGACAGCTGACCGCCGCCGGTACTGATCGGGAGCTCGCCGTCGAGCGAGATGCGCTCTCCGCCCTCGAGAAAAGCGCCGGTCTCACCCGGCGGAACGAGGCCGATCGCCTCCAGCCATTGGACGGCGTAAATGGTGAAACCGTCGTAGATCTCGGCGAGTTTCACGTCGGCGGGCGTCAGATCGGTGCGCGACCACATCATGTCGGCGCACGGCTGCAGGCCCGAAGCGGAACCTAGCGCCTCGATGCCCACGGTATTGCGCGCGTCGGCGACGGCCGTTGAGCGTGATACGACGACAGCAACCGAGCCGTCCACCGGGACATCGCAGTCGAACATGCAGAGCGGATCGGAGATCATCCGTGATTGCAGGTAATCCTGGGCCGTCATCGGCGCGCGATAGATGGCATCGGGGTTGCCGGCGGCGTTCGTCCGGCTGACGACCGCGAGCTGCGCGAACTGCTCTCGGGTGGCGCCGGTCTGGTGCAGGTAGCGCTGCATGGCGAGCGCGCCGTAGGTCGGATAGCCCGCGCCGTAGGGCTTGCCCCATTGCAGCGACTCGCGAAGCGATTGTGCGACGAGGGCGGACCGCGCGCCGGCCTGCGATTGGGCCGTCGATTCCCACACCGTGCGGAAGCAGAGCACATGAGTCGCCAGGCCGGCAGCGACGGCCAGCACCGCGTTGACGAACGAGCCGAGCTGACCGGGCAGCTCCATGCCGGCGGTATGCCAGCGCAGGTTCAGGTCCAGCATCGCCCGCACGTCGTCCACGCCCGCGCCGGTGATGCCCGTTGTGGAGCCGGCCGCGCCGGGATAGCTCGACACACCGTCGATGTCGTCAGGAGACAGGCCGGCGTCGGCGATCGCGGCAAGCGCAGCGTCTGCCGTCAGCACAAGGGGATCACGGTCGAGCCGCCGTCCGATCGCGGACGAGCCGATCCCGGAGATGACCGCGCGGGACTCGGCTTTCATGCGCCGAAGACCGGGATCCAGCAGTCGCCGGACCGCTCGAAGCGCACGCTGACCGGCTGGCCGATGTAGACGTTTGCACCGTCATCGGCGCAGCCGACGAGCGCCGTGAGCAGCCGCAGCCCGGGCTGCTCCTCGAGCTCGACTTCGGCGATGACGTAAGGCGGTTGCAGCGCCGGGGACCACGGATAGCGGTTCACCGTAAATGACCACACCGTCGCGCGTCCGCTGACCGCTTCCGGAGCCAGCTCGCGGCCATGGCACTTAGGGCACAGCGGCAGCGGCGGATGCAGCCACCATCCGCAGTGCTGGCAGCGCACGATCAGCAGCCGGCCCGATGCGCCACCGGTCCAGAAGGCGGTGGTGCGTTCGGTGACGCCCGGCGTCGGGCGCTCAGCCATGCGTCGCCGATTGCCCGACCAACGGAACGATCTCACGCGCGAAGAACTCGGCCTGCGGCGTCGCGTCGCCGCGGACTGTTGGCGCGATCAGCAGGTGACGCGCGCCGGCCGCGACGAACTCGTCGAGCCGGGCGGCGACCTCGGAAGGCGTGCCCATCGCCACCACGCGGTCGAGAAACGCCGACATGTCGTCCTTGAAAGTGTCGCCGAAGAAGGCCGCGGCTTCGGCCCGGGCTCTCGCACCGTCGCGGTGGGCGCTCACGAAGACGAACGCGTTCCAGGCGAAGCCGTCCAGGTCGCGTCCTGCCGCAGCGGCGAAATCCCTTATCGAGTGGGTACTTCTGGCGTACCGCTCGGGTGAGTAGAGATAAGGCATCCACCCGTCGCCGAGCAGCGCGGCCCGCCGCATGGCCGCGGTCTTGCGTCCGGCGACGATGATCGGTGGACCGGCCGGCTGGAGGGGCGCAGGGTGGATACGCACGCCCTTCATCGGGTAGTAGCGGCCGGGGTGTGTCACGGGCTGCGCCGACCACAGCCGCCGGATGAGCGGGATGGCCTCGTCGCTGCGGGGCCCGCGCTCTGCAAGCGGCACCCCGCAGGCCTCGAACTCCACGGGATAGTCGCCGCCGGTCCCGACTCCGAGGCTCACCCGGCCGCCGGTGACCCGATCGAGGTCGGCGATCTGTTTCGCCACGATCGCCGGCGGATAGAGCGGCAGCGCGACGACGGACGTGCCGACGCGCACGGTCGAGGTGAGCGCCGCGATGCGGGCGAGCTGGACGATGCCTTCGGGGTCGGGATTGCGGGACGCCACGTGCCCGCCCACCCAGAGCGTGTCGAAGCACAGCGACTCGAGTGTCGCGACCCTGTTGGCGTCGGTCGCTGCCGTCAGCAGCCCGAAGCTCACCGGCGAATTGGTCATCTGACCAACAGACGGTAGGCGAGGTGGGAGGGCCGGTCAAGGGCGGCTCGGGTCACGGCGCTGGACCCGGCCGAGCGACGCCGGCCCGCCCGGACCGTCCGCCGGAACTGGTCCTCGGCTGCCGCGGGCGGCCTGCGACACTGCGACAGCACCACATGGCCCCCGCTGCCAGTGGCAGAGGCCCTTTTCGGCGCTCGTGCGGGGTGTCCGACACTGCGACAGCACCAGATAGGCCCCCTTCCCAGTGTCGGCCCGGATGCGAAGCGCTTTCCCAGTGTCGGACTACGTGGGTGGAGCGTTCCAGGGGCCAGGCTCGGCGAGAGCGAAAAAGCCTGCGTGCAGCCTTCCCAAGCCTCAGCCTTCCAGGCCCCTACGATGGCGCGATGGCGAAAGCGCGGCCCCGGGGGAGGGACGAGGTCGTCGCAGCGTTGCTGCACTCGGCCCGAAAGCTCATCGCCGAGCACGGGCCGAGCGTGGCACTGCGCGACATCGCCGACGACGCTGGCGTCAGCTTCGGTCTCGTTCACCACTACCTGGGAACGAAGGAGCAGCTCGTCGACGAGGTCTACCGCCATGCCACCCAGCAAGCGGCGGAACGCCTTTCCGGCGTGCAGCACGTCGACGAGGCCGTGCAGTTGCTGATGCGCCTCGGTGACGGCACAACTGCCCGGCTGATCGGTTGGGCGGTGCTCGAAGGCCGTGGATCCGCCGCCGGCTTCCGTGACAGCCCTGCGCTCGAGGTGCTCGCCACGCTGATGACCGCGGACGCCTCGGCCAACGGCCATTCGCTCGCCGAAGACGACGCTCGGGTTTTCGCCGCCTTCGCCATGGTGGTCACCTTGGGTTGGCGCCTGTTCGGCGAGACCGCCCTGTTCGCCGCCGGGCTCGACGGCGGGAAGCGCGCGACCTACAACCCGCTCGTTGCGCAACACTTGCAGCAGCTGGCTCGCTCGCTCGTCTCCTCACCGGTCGAGGATCAGCTCCCGCCCTCGTAGCTCGTCGCTTTGATGAGTTGGGGTTCGGCCCGAGCGGTGACGCCACATCAGGCCGGTAGGCGGCCCCCGATGTCGCGGGTTGCGGCGCTGGCTGCCGCAAGGACGCGCTCTCCCCACTGCATGCTCTCGGCAGCGGCGAGCTCGTGACCGGGCCCGAGCAGCATGATCGAGGCGGCCACCCGTCCCGACGCATCGAACACGGGCGCCGACACCTGCGTGAGCCGCACGCGACCTTTCGGCTTGAGCTCGGAAGCCAGATACTCGCTGTGTCCGATGCTGCGGATCACCTCGTCGCGCATGCGTCGCGCGTCCTCGAGCCCCGGGTCGCCGCCGAGCCGCTCAAGCGCGGTGATCAGCTCGGGTTGGCGCCGCGTGGTGACGGTGACGCTGTAGCCCCGGCGGCGTACCGCGTACAGAGCCGCGTGGTAGCGCGCCACTTCTCGTGATGTCAGCGCCGGATCGGCCCGCTCGAGCCAGGCGTCGATGTCGGCTTGCGGATCCCAGGCGACGAACGATGCGCCGAAGGGGGGCACCATGGCGATGGCATCGCCGGCACGTGCCCGAATGCCGATGGGCGGGCCGAAGTCGAAGACATTGGTGACCCGGGTCTGCCGGCCCTCTCGTATGGTCACTGCCGCCACACCGGCGTGTGCGCGGGCCAGTGCCTCGGCATGGACGCCGGCGGCACGCAGGGCGGTGTTCGCCGTGCGCGCCGCGTCACCCAGCACGATGCAGCTCGCCCCGAGCTGGTAGCGCAGCTCGGAATCGCGCCGAACCAGACCCGACCCGGCCAGCCCGAGCAGCAGCGAGTCGCAGGTGGCGCGCGGCATGTCGAGTGCACGGGCCAGCTCGGTCACCGTGAACGCCTTCGTGGGCTGCTCGGCAAGCCGGCTGAGCAGCTCGCCGGCTCGGACGACGGCCGGTGACGGGATCAATGCCATGCCGAAATACTAGCGGGCGTGACAGTAATTCGGCGTGGCGCTACGCTGCCGCCATGGCAGCCGAGAGGTGGGTCGACGTCGACCGCGGGCGCTGCATCGGATCGGGCACGTGCGCCTTCACGGCTCCCGGCGTCTTCGATGTCGGAGCCGACGGCACGGCCGTGGTCATCGGCGACGTGAGCGCTGCCGACGAGCGGATCGCGCTGGCCGTCGAGGGGTGCCCCACCGGCGCGCTCGCCGCGGGTGTCGCTGCGGGATCCGACTGACATGAGTGAAGGCCTGCTCGACCGGGTGCGCATCCGTTCGCTCTTCGATCTGCGCAGCGACGTGTACGCCTCGCGCGGCGGCACCTTCGCCGTCGACCCCTATCCCACGTTTGACCGGCTTCGGGACACCGGCCCGGTGCACGCGGGGGCCCCGCACGAGTCGCTGGGCTGGACGGGCGACGTGTTCTTCCAGGGGCTGCCCTATCCCGGACGGCCACACTTCTCGGCGTACGACTACGCCACCTGCGCGCGGGTGCTGCAGGATGACGAGCACTTCGTGACGAACCCGTCGCCCCTTCCCGGTGAGCCGGCGATGCCGGATGCCGCGATCCTCTTCATGGACGGCAAGCGGCACCGCAGCTATCGAAAGCTGGTGCAGCCGTCGTTCGTCCCGGGACGGGCGGCCTGGTGGCTGGACAACTGGATTCGCGGCACCGTCGCGCAGCTGATCGAGGGCTTCGCCGGTGGCGAGCGCGCCGACCTGAACGCCGAGTTCTGCGCCCCCATCCCGCTGCTGACCATCACCGGCAGCTTCGGTATCACGGTCGCGGAAGCATTGGACGTCCGCGCCGCTGTGACGTCCGACGGCCAGGACACGGCCACGCTGGCGCGCCTGCTGATCCCCATCATCGCCGCTCGGCGGGCTCATCCTGGTGACGACCTGATCAGCGTTCTCGTTCAGGCCGAGATCACCGACGAGGACGGAGTACTGCACCGCCTCCGCGACGCGGAAGTGCTCGCGTTCGCGTTCCTCCTGCTCGCCGCCGGCTCCGGGACGACGTGGAAGCAGCTGGGAATCACGCTGCTCGCCCTGCTCGGACACGAGCCGGCGATGGCGGCGGCGCGTGAGGATCGAACGTTCTTGCGCAACGTGATCGAGGAGTCGCTGCGCTGGATGCCGACCGATCCGGTCTTCGCCCGGTTCGCCGCCAAAGACACCGAGCTGGCGGGAGTTTCCATCCCAGCCGGTGCCGTCGTGCACGCCTGTCTCGCGGCCGCCAACCGTGATCCGGCGAAGTGGGAGCGGCCCGACGAGTTCGACCCCTTCCGGGCACCGAAGCCACATCTGGGCTTCGGCTTCGGCCCGCACACCTGCCTCGGCGCCCATGTCGCCCGCATGGAGATGACTCATGGCATCGGCGCGCTGCTCGACCGCTTTCCCGCGTTGCGCTTGGACCCGGATGCGCCGCAGCCACGGGTGATCGGCCTCTACGAGCGTGGCCCGGAAGCAGTCCCCGTCCTGCTGCGGGCGGGGACATGACCGATCTGGTCTCGGCTCACCGGCCTTTCCTCGCCGGGGAGCGGATCGCCGGAGACGGTGACGCCATCGCCGTCGAATCGCCGGCCACCGGTGAGGTCGTCGCGACCGTGGCAGGGTCCTCGCCCGGGCAATTTCGGCACGCCATCGCCGCCGCCCGCGAGGCTTTCGACGAAGGCCCCTGGCCGTCGCTCGACAAGGGGGAACGCGTCGCGGCGGTGCGCCGTTTCGGCGAGGCCCTGGAGGCGCGGCGCGAGGCGCTTGTCGAGACCGTCATCCAGGAGGCCGGCTGCCCGCGCGCGGTGACCGAGGTCGCGCAGGTCGGCATGGCGCTCGCCAGCATCCGAGAGCTTGCCGACCTCTACGCCCAACTGCCGGAGTGGGAGCACAACGAAGTACCGCTCGGCGAGCACTTCGCGGGGTCCTCGGTCCGGCTGTCGATCCGGCGGTACGAGCCCGCCGGTGTGGTCGCCGCCATCACGCCGTACAACTTCCCGTTCATCACCAACGTGTGGAAGGTCGTGCCCGCACTGCTCGCCGGATGCAGCGTCGTGCTCCGTCCCAGCCCGCTGACCCCGCTGGAGGCGCTGGTCTTCGGGGAGGCGGCGCACGCGGCGGGTCTTCCGCCGGGCGTGCTGAATGTCGTTGCGGAGTCAGGCAGCGAAGGTGCCGTCTTGCTGAGCACCGACCCTGCTGTGGACGTCGTGTCATTCACCGGTTCCACGGCCGTCGGCCGCGCCGTTGCCGCGCAAGCCGCTCCCACGTTGAAACGAGTCATCCTCGAGCTCGGCGGCAAGAGTGTCGCCCTGCACCTGCCGGATGCCCTCGAAGAGGGTGTCGCAGGGGTGGTTGCCGCAGCGCTTACGGTGTTCGCCTCGCACGCCGGTCAGGGCTGTGCGCTGCAGACGCGTGTGCTGGTGCCGCAGGAGCGCCGTGCGGAGGTGACCGAAGCGATCGCCGCGGCCGCGGGCACGTTGACCGTCGGCGATCCGGCGCAGCCCACGACGATGGTGGGCCCGCTGATCACCGAGCCGCAGCGCCGCCGCGTCGACGAGCTCGTTCAGCAGTCCCTCGCCGCCGGCGCCCGGTGCGCTGCCGGCGGCCGCGCGCCCGCCGGCATCGAGCGCGGCTGGTTCTACGAGCCCACCGTGCTCGACGCGCCGGACCCGCACAACCCGGCGAATCAGCAGGAGTTCTTCGGCCCGGTGGTGTCGGTGCTCGGCTACCGGGATCTGGACGAGGCCGTGCGGATCGCCAACGATACCGACTACGGCCTGTCGGGCGGGATCTACACCGGCGACCTGGCGCTCGGGCTGCGCCTTGCCGAACGCGTCCGCAGCGGCACCGTGCAGGTCAACACCGGCCTGGCTGCGGGTTACACGCCGATGGGCGGCTACAAGCAGAGCGGATACGGACGTGAACGCGGTGCCGCCGGCATCAGGGCTCTCCAAGAACTCAAACACATCGTGGTGGGCAGCAGATGACCGAAGCCGATTACACGCCGCCGGATCTCACGCTCTTCGGGGACGAGCACGTGCGCCAGTACCTCGAGACCGGCGGTGCCGTCGGTCACGAGTGGAACGGCGTAGCCACGTTGGTCTTGACAACGACGGGGCGAAAGTCTCGGCAGATCAGGCGATCCGCGATGATCTACGGACGTGACGGTGACGCATTCGTGGTCATCGCCTCGCAGGGCGGCGCGCCGACGCACCCGAATTGGTATCTCAACCTGCTCGCCGAGCCGCAGGTCGAGATCCACGTCGGTCCCGAGCAGCTGCGGGCGCGCGCCCGCGCGCGTACCGCCGAGGGCGCCGAGCGAGATCGGCTGTGGCGCTTGATGACCGGTATCTGGCCCAACTTCGATACCTACCAGAGCCGCACGGAACGCCGGATACCTGTCGTCGTCCTGGAGCCGGCCGAGTGAGGATTCCCGACACGCTGGAGGAAGCGACTTCACCGCAGTGGCTGTCGCAAGCCCTCGGCGCCCCGGTACGTGCCGTCTCGGTGGGAACGATCGACAACCGGGTCTCCACCAACGCACCGCTGCGGGTCGAACTCGCCGACGGCACGTCTCGCGAGCTATGGGTCAAAGGCTATTTCAGCGAGCTCGGCCGCAGCTACCGGTTCGCCGGCGTTCCGGAAGCCCTCTTCTACCGGGACATCGCCGGTGTCACCGGCATTCGCACCCTGCGGCCGGTCTACGCAGCTGCCGATGAGGCGACGCAGGCGAACGTCGTCCTGACCGAGGACGTGCTCGGCGAGGGCGCCGTCTTCCTCGACGCGCTGTCCGACTACTCCGCCGATCAGGCGGCGCAGAGCCTGGAGCAGCTGGCGAGCCTGCATGCGGCGACCTGGCTGAATCCGGCATGCGGCGCTTCGTCCTGGCTGGCGTCGCGAAGCTCCGAGTACGCGCGCACTCGCGGCGTCGCCGAGATCGACCACAACTTCGCCGGTCGCAGCGGCGCCGGTGTGCCCGAAGCCGTCCGGGACGCCAAGCGGCTGTACGACGCTTTCACGGTGGTTGCCGCCGAAACGGCCGTAGCGGATCCCTGGTGTGTCATCCACGGTGATCCGCACCCGGGCAACGTCTTTCTCGACGGCAGCGGGCGACCGTCGTTCCTGGACTGGCAGCTCGTGCAGCGCGGGCCGTGGTACATCGACGTCGGCTACCACCTCGCCTCCGTGCTCACCGTGGAAGACCGGCGGCGCAGCGAGCGCGACCTGGTGCAGCACTACCTCGACCGCCTCGCCGCCCGCGGGATAGGTCTTCCGGGCGGCGATGCCGCGTGGAGCGGGCTGCGCCGCGGGATGATCCACGGCTTCTACCTGTGGGGGATCACCCTCAAGGTGGATCCCCGCAAGACGGCCGTCCTGCTCGAACGCCTCGGCGCCGCGGTGGCCGACCATGACGCGTTCGCGGCGGTCGGCGTGTGAAACGTCAGCAATGACAGGGAGATTTGCATGACAACGATCGAGGACCGCTGGCTGCGGCTCCAGCCCATCAAGGTCGGCTGGCACGGCATGGAGTGGCAGCGCTTCGAGCGCGAGATCAGGATGGCGTTCGACGAAGCCACCGAGAAGGGCGTCCTCGACCGCCGCTACGAGTTCCTCTTCGAGGACGACGCGGGACTGCCGCAAGGCACGGCGCAGGCAGGAATCGACTCCTACAACCGGCTCGTCGACGCGGGCTGCATCGCCGTGCTCGGCGCCAATTACACCGATTCGGCGATGGCGCTGGCCGATACGGCCAACGCCCGCCAGGTGCCGCTCATCAGCATGTGCGGCACGGACGCGTTCCATGGCGAATACTGCTTCCGGGTGGGCAACGGTGACGTCGGGGACGAGCCGGTGCTCATCGCCAACTGGCTCAAGCGCAAGGGATATCAGCGCGTCGCCGTCCTCGCGCCGTGGACCCCGATCTCCGAGGAATACTTCCGCTTCTTCCGCCAGGAGTGCCGGCGCCACGGCATCTCGATCGCGGCGCTGGAGAGCACCAACGCGCTCCTCTCGGTCGAGCAGCTGACCGAGCGGCTGCGCATCCTGCGCGACGCGAACGCCGACGCGCTGGTGTGGCTCGGCTATGGCGGCATGGTCGTCAACCACACGACCCGCAAGGCGCTCGAGTCGCTCGACTGGGATCCGCCGCGCATCATGACGACGGCGTTCATGCAGTACATCTGGGGCTTCGAGCAGCTCGAGGGCTGGGTGGGCATCGATCAGTGGTGCCCGGACAACCCGAACATGCAGCGCTTCCACCGGCGCTTCGTTCAGCGCTACGGCGAGGACCCGTGGATGTGGCCGAACGCCATCCCCGGGCTCGCCTACGACATGGCCCGCCTCACCGTCGAGGCGATCTTCCGGTCGACGATCCTCACCGGCCCGGGCATCAAGACCGGACTCGAGCGGATCCGCTTCCTGCCGGCGTGCACCGGCGGGCCGCACACCCACCTGGCCGGGGGTCCGCACGACCATCAGATGTTCAAGGGCGACTGGCTGCACTACGGCCGGGTGCGCGACGGAAAGCTCGAGTTCGAAGGGCTCTTCGAGCCGGTCGACGACCTCTGACCCGCCAGGAGCTGTGATGAAGACGAAAGCCGCCGTGCTCTTCGAGCAGCCCGGCAAGTGGGAGATCACCGAGATCGATCTCGACCCGCCGCGTCAGGGCGAACTCGTGGTTCGCATGGTCGCGGCCGGGCTGTGCCACTCCGACGACCACGTGGCGACGGCGGATCTGCCGTTCGCCGGGTCGTTCCCCGCCGCCGGTGGGCATGAAGGCGCAGGCGTCGTCACGGAAGTCGGCCCGCACACTCCCGGCTGGGAGGTCGGCGATCACGTCGTGCTGTCGTTCCTGCCGGCGTGCGGAGTATGCCGCTGGTGCGCATCCGGGATGCAGAACCTGTGTGACAGCGGCGCCCGCATTCTCTCCGGAACGCGCGCCGACGGCACGAGCCGGCTCTCACTCTCCGGCAAGCCAGTGGGGCAGATGGCCGGCCTCTCGACGTTCGCCGAATACTCGACGATCGATGTGATGTCTGCGGTGAAGGTGCCGGCGGACATCGACCTCGTCGCCGCGTGCCTGACGAGCTGTGGTGTGCCGACCGGATGGGGGGCGGCGGTGAATTCGGCGCAGGTCCGCCCCGGCGACGTGGTGATCGTCTGCGGCGCCGGGGGAATCGGGATGAACGCCGTGCAGGGCGCCGCCGGTGCAGGCGCCGCAGTGCTCATCGCGGTCGATCCCGTGGACTGGAAACGCGCGAGGGCGCAGGACTTCGGGGCCACCCACGCCGCCGCGACCATGGACGAGGCGGCGGACATCGCCCGCCGGCATACGAACGGTCAGGGCGCGGACGCCGCCATCGTCTGCGTCGGCCTGACGACGGGCGAGCAGGTCGGCGCGGCGGTGGACAGCATCCGCAAGGGTGGGGTGTGCGTGGTCGTCGGCATGGGCCGCTTCGCCGACGACACCGACATCCCCGTCTCGGTCCGTCACGTCGTGCTGTATCAGAAGCGCATCCAAGGCTCGCTTTTCGGCGCGTGCAACCCGACCAGGGACATCCCCGCGCTGCTGCAGCTACACCGGCTCGGCCGGCTCAAGCTCGACGAGCTCATCACAACCCGCTATGCGTTGGAGCAGATCAACGAGGGTTTCGCGGACATGCGTGCCGGCCGCAACATCCGCGGGGTGATCGTGTATCCGTAGCCGGCAGGCTAGCGCGCGCCCCTCCGGTCGCGCCGCCTATTCTGACGGAATGTCCAGCGAGTCCCCGATCCATCCGCCCGGCGTTCGCCTCGCCGCCTACTTCGACACCGAGTCGCTGCGCACCGGGGAGCAGACGGTGAGTGTCTGGCTGCCGGTGCGCGACGACCTCCTGGACAGCGGCGGAGCGCTGCGCACCGGCGCGATCGCGTACGCCGTCGACATGGCGACCGGGATGGCGATGGGGCTTGCCGTTCTCGGCGATGATCGGTGGGTCGTCACGACCGACATGGACGTGCGGGTCACATGCCCGGTGACCGCGGGAGCCGTGCGGGTCGATGCCGAGGTGCTGCGCGCCGGCGCGACGACCGTGGTGTCTGCCTTCACGTTGCACGACGAGTCGACGGGCAGCCCGATAGGAGGGGGCACGTGCACCGGGCGCCCGTTCCCGTTCGAGTTCGACCGTGCCCTGCTCGACACGCCGATCGGTCAGCGCCGGCGCGTGCCCCAGGTGGCTGTTTCCGCGGAGGGGTCGCTTGTGGAGCAGCTCGGCTTCCGGCTCGCCGAAGGGGGAGCGGTCCAGCTCGAGATCCCGGACTGGATGCGCAACCCGTGGGGCATCCTGCACGGCGGCGTCTCCTCATGTCTCGCCGACGTTTCCGCGGCGGCGGCGGGATCGGCGGCGCTCGGGCGTCCGTCGCGGGTGACGAGCACGACCATTCGTTTCCTGGCCCCGGGACGGGTGGGGCCGGTGCTTGCCGTGCCCCGCGTTGTCGCGGTGGGAGACGGTGGAGGAGGCGGAGCGCTGGTCGAGGTGCGGGTCACCGATGAAGGTGCCGGCGGGCGCCCCATCGTCGTGGCATCGGCGATCGTCGGCTGAGCCATGGACCGCGTTTTCTATTCCAGCAGCGTGCACGACGAGCGGGAGATCGACGCTGTTGTCGAGGTGCTGCGTTCCGGTCCGCAGGGACTCTGGCCGGGTCGGCGGGTGGCGGCGATGGAGCGGGAAGTTGCGGCGCTGTTCGGCAAGCGCGCCGGCGTCATGGTGAATTCCGGGTCGTCCGCCTTGTACGTCGCCGTCGAGCTGCTCGACCTCCCGCCGGGCAGCGAGGTGATCACGTGTGGGCTGACGTTCTCCACGGACGTGGCACCTTTGGTGCGCGCCGGGCTCATCCCGGTCTTCGTGGACTGCGAGCCCGACACGTTCTGCGTCGACGTCTCTCGCATCGAGGAGATGGTGACGCCGCGGACGGGTGCCATGCTCTTTCCCAACCTCATCGGCAACGCCCCGGACTGGGACGCCATCACCGACATCGCCGACCGGCGTGCGCTTGCGGTCATCGAAGATTCCTGCGACACGCTCGGCCCGCGGCTGCGCGGTCGCCCGACCGGTGAACGCTCGACGATCACCGTCACCAGCTTCGCCAACTCTCACATCCTGACCTGCGGCGGCAACGGCGGCATGGTGCTGCTCGACGACGAGCTGGCGCGCGACCGAGCGCTCATGCTGCGCCGCTGGGGACGGCGGTCGGAGCTGCACTTCTTCGGCTCCAAGCGCCGCGACCGCAACTTCTGGGAAGACGTCGACGGCATCCGCTACGACAACCAGTTCATCTTCGACGAGCTGGCCTGGAATTTCGAGCCGTCCGAGATGGGCGCGGCGTTCGGCCTCGAGCAGCTGCGGAAGTTGGACGGCAACCTCGCCCGGCGGCGGCGCACGTTCGAGCGCTACACGGAGTATTTCGCGGGCCACCGCGATCGGTTCACCCTTCCGCGCCAGACCGCCGAACTCGAGACGGCGTGGCTGGGTTACCCGCTGCTCATCGCCGCCGATGCGGGCTTCGACCGGCCCGATCTGCAGCAGTTTCTCGACGAGCGCGGCATCGACACCCGAACGATCTGGACCGGCAACGTGACCCGGCAGCCCATGCTGCGGGGACAGCGTGTCGTCCTCCCGGACGGCGGCCTGCCGAACGCTGATCTCGTCATGGAGCGGGGCGTGTTGCTTCCGCTGAGCCACGCCATCGACGACGCCACCCTGGACTTCGTGTTCGAGACGCTCGACGCGTTCCTGGCGCGTTAGCCGGCGATCGTGAGCACCGAGGTCACCGAGCGCGACAGTGCAGCTGCCCGGGTGGCAGCGGGCCCGCGATAGGCGTTACTACCGACCAACTCGAAGACCGCGTCGGTCGACGGGTAGTGGCCGAGGAAGATCAGATCCGGAACGAAGTCGTCGCCGAGCGCCGCCTGTGGCGCGAACCGCGGGCGCAGGAACTGTCCCCCCACGCCCTCGACGAGCGGCTGGGCTTCGGAGAGGTAGCGGTCGTAGGTGGCGGCTCCGCCTGGGCGAACCAGAGGGCATTGAAGACGGCGATCCCGGACGGCAGCTGCGGCACGGACGGCGCGTCCTCCGGATCGATCAGGCAACGCGTCAGCACGGCCTTGGTGATCGCCTCGGTGCGCAGGTGCGCAACGCGTTGATAGGCGTCGCTGCGCCACATCGACTCGAACGCCTCAGCTGACGGGTACCGCACGAACCCGACGAGGTCGGGATCGAAGCCCCCTTCGAGCGCGTGCGTGACCGGCAGGAACGGAAAAATGAGCTCAGCCCCGACATCGTCGAGGATCGGCAGCACCGCCTGGCCGTACTCGGCGTACCGTTCGGCGCCGCCGTCCGGCCGCAGCCACAGTGCGTTGAGCATGCAAATCGGCGTCACGCGCGAGAACGCTAGCAGCCGCCGTTACTGCTCGAAGAGGTGGTAGAACGTCCCACAGCTGGCATCAGGTCTGACACTGCCAACGCGCACGCCGTTGCGTCCGACGCTGCAGGCGGGGGCCAGCTGGTGCGCTCGCAGTGGCAGAGGGCGCAGAGCTGGTCCATGGAAGCCGTCCGTCACTGTGAACGGAGGCTATGCGGTGTTCGCGCAGTGGCGCACGTGTCCGCCGACGAGTATTCAGGCCGCCACCGCGCGCTCGAACTGTGGAACGCCGGCGGCCAGATACTGGCGAACGCGAAGGATCGAGGGCGGGTTCGCGAGAGCGCCCAGTTCGATCTCCATCTCGTGGACGGCGGCCGCGACAGCGTCCATGGATTCGTCGCTCCGCGTGTTCATTGACACCGACACGACCGTGTCGCCGATGCCCCGTTTGGTGACCGGGAGAACGTTGCGCCCGGAGCGACCCCCGCACAGACCGCGGAATTCCGCCTGCTGCAGCGTTCGGTCGAGCTCGAGGATGACGGTCACTCGCCAATCAATGACTGGATGGCTCATCGCGCTCCCATCCCGCAGCGGCGCCCACGCGCGGCGCTGCGGTCGGTCCGTGGCCGAAGGCGGGACCCGCGGCCTCCTCCTGGCAATGTGCCTTGTCCATCTGTAAATCTGCTTGCGACGGCGTGACGATTCGCTGTCAACGACCTTCATGTGATTGTCATGGTGAGGGGAGTTTGCTGGCCGGGAGCGCACTCGTCGGTGCGATCGGTTACGTCGCACACCGCTCCCGACGCGGCGGCGCCGGTCGGGGCTTTTCGGGTAATGAGTCATCGGCACGGCCTGAACCTGCCATCTTCAGCGCATGACTTTTCGGGGGCTGGGCGCCATTGGTACCGCGAGCGCAGCCGTTGTCGCCCTGATTGGCCTCTCGGGTTGCAGCACGGCGCCCGTTTTCAAGAACTGCACCGCTATGCACCGGCAGTACCCGCATGGCGTCGGACGCCTGGGCGCTGTCGACCAAGTGCGGGGGCCGACGAAGCCGGTGACGCACTTCTACCGGTCCAACGACATCTACGCCGCGAACGCCAAGAGCGACGCTGACCACGACGGCGTCGCGTGTGAAGCGCATTAGGCGCAGCGCCCGCGACGGCGGGGTAGCGGGGGCGGCGGGGGGCGGCGCGGGGCGGATGGTCCCGGTGGAAAGCGTCAGTCGGCTTCCGGTCGGGTAGCGAACGCGCCCGGAAGCGTTCATCGCGTGATGCGGGAACCGGGGGGACTACGCCGTTGCGCTGGCAACCGGGGGCCATGGGCCGACGGCGGCCCCGCCCAGTTCGCCGCAATCTGCTGCCGTCGCCACCCCGCCGGTCACCGCCGCCTTCGCTGACAATCGCTGTACCTATTGAGCGGCCGACGAGTTCGCGGCGATGTCACGCATCCCCGCAACTAGCCACGCAGGCACCGGCGCATTCAGGAATGGAATACCCGTCGCCGATTACCTGCTCTCATTCGCCGCACTTTCTGCACCGACACACAATGCACCCATTTGGGGGAGTGTCACCGGGAGCGACCGTCCGATGGATACCTTTATGCGTTGGGTGGGGGCGGTCGCGCGGTGGTTGTGCCCGACCGAATTCGATCGTGCGCGGCTGGCGGAGAACGAGCGCGCGACCAGAATTGCCGGCGCGCTGTCGTCAGTCGTCGTCGCGCTCACGCTCATCTGCGCCGGCCCGCAGATCGGCTGGTGGCCGCTCGCGCTGCTGGCGATGTCGGGCGTCAGCATCCTGTGGGAACGCAGGCTCGCGAAAAGCCAGTATCCCGAGCTTTCGCTGCTTGCGACCACAGTCCTCAATCTCGTCCTGGTCTGTCTGGCGGTCGGCGTCACCGGGGGGACCCACAGCGTCCTGTTTCCCTGGTTGATCCTTCCCGTATTGGCGAACGCACCGCGCTACCGGCCGCAGGTGCTCGTCGCCCTGACGGTCGCCATGATGGCGAGTTTCGGGATCGTGGTCGGCGTACGGGGCGACATCCGGACCGCCAACGACCTGCTGCCGTTGCTTGTCATCGCGACCTTGTTCGTCAGCTGCACCGCCGGCGCATACGTCTTGTCTTCCGCCGAAATGCGCCAGCGGACGGCCGCGGTGCTCGATCCCCTCACCGGCCTGCTCAATCGCAAGACCTTGAGTGGCCGCGCGGCCGAACTGGCCGCCCAGGCGCAGGTCACCGCACAGCCGCTGGCATGTATCACGGCCGACATCGATTGCTTCAAGAAGATCAACGACGAGCACGGTCACGCGCACGGCGATGTCGTGCTGCGGGCCGTCGCCTACGAGATACGCAAGGAACTCGGCGGCTTCGAATCGCTCTACCGCACCGGCGGTGAGGAGTTTCTGGTGCTGCTACCCGGACTCGATGCCGCAGCGGCGGTGATGGTCGGCGAGCGGGTGCGCCAGGCTGCCCGTACCGTGCGCGTCGGCGACGCGCCCGTGACGGTCTCCGTGGGTGTCGCGACCGCCCTCGGCGCGAGCATCGACATCCGGGACCTCTTTCACCGCGCCGATCTCGCGCTCTACCGGGCCAAGGCGCAGGGGCGCGACTGCCTGTGCCTCGACGGCGAGGCGGCGGCTGTGCCGGCGCCGCGCGAGGATCCCGAACGCGTCCGGCAGCGGCTGCGGTTCTAGCCTGCGGGTCCAGCCCGGCGGCCGGCGAACCGTCAGGCGGTGCTCACCCAGACCGCTTTCGTTTTCAGGTATTCCTCGAGTCCGGCCGCTCCGAGCTCCCGGCCGTAGCCGCTCATCTTGTAGCCGCCGAAGGGCATCGACGGGTCGCCTACCCCGTAACAGTTGACGTAGACCGTCCCGGCTTCGAGCAGGCTCGCCAGGCGGTGTGCACGGCCGACGTCACGCGTCCAGATGCCGGCGGCCAGGCCATAGCTCGTGGCGTTGGCCCGGGCGGCCACCTCATCGAGGTCGTCGAAGTCGAAGACGGAGATGACCGGCCCGAAGATCTCCTCGCGGGCGATCGTCATGTGGTCGCGGACGCCGGCGAACACCGTCGGGGCGACGAAGTACCCGTCGGCAAGCGGCCCGTCCGTCAGCCGGTGTCCGCCTGCGACGGCGGTCGCGCCCTCAGCCGCGCCTTTGTCGAGATAGTGCGCCACGCGCTTCAGCTGACGATCCGAAACGAGCGGTCCCATCTGCGTCTGCGGGTCCGTGCTGACGCCGACCCGCAGCCCCCGGGCGACGGCTGCGACACGTTCCACGAACTCGTCGTGAATTCTGCGTTCGACGAAAAGCCGTGAACCGGCGACGCACACCTGACCCGCCGACGCGAAACACGCCATCGCCGCCGCCGGCGCGGCCCGTTCCAGATCGGCGTCGGCGAAGACGATGTCCGGCGACTTCCCGCCGAGTTCCAGCGACAGGCGTTTGAGATTGCCGGCAGAGGCCCGCACGATCGCCTGTCCCGTCGCGATCGATCCGGTGAAGGCAATCTTGTCCACGTCAGGGTGCTCGGCGAGGGCCTGCCCCGCGGTGTGGCCGAAACCGGTCACGATGTTGACGACCCCGTCCGGAAGCCCGGCCTGCGCAAAGAGTTCACCGAGCCGCAGCAGCGAGAGCGAAGCATCCTCCGGCGCCTTGGCGACGACGGTGCATCCCGCGGCCAAAGCCGGCGCCAGCTTCCACATCAGCATCATCAGCGGGCCGTTCCACGGAACGATCGCGCCGACGACGCCGATCGGCTCCTTCGACGTGTAGGCGAAGAAGTCCCCGCCGAGCGAGTGCGCGGGCGTATCGCCATGAATTTTCGTGGCTGCCCCGGCGAAGAAGCGGATCGTCTCGGTGAGCAGCGCGCTGCCGAAGCCGCCGCCGATAGGCCTGCCGATGTCGAAGGTTTCGATCAGTTTGAAGTCGGGATACTGCTCGTCGAGCAGGTCCGCCAGCCTCAGCATCACGTTCTGCCGCTGCGCGGGGGTGAACGACGCCCATGGTCCGCGAAGCGCCCGGCGTGCTGCGGCTACGGCGGCATCAACGTCGGCCGGGCCGCCTTCGGCAATCTCCACCAGCAATCGGCCGGTGGACGGGTCGCGTGCCTCGAAGGTGGCCCCGCTCGCCGCCGGGACCCATTGCCCGCCGATCAGCATGCGCTTCGGGCCGTCCGCAAAGAATGCCGGCGGGCTGACGTCGGGGGAGTGGGCAGTGAGCGTCATCATTCCTCGCAAGCAGGCATCCGGTGGATCAACGTGCGGGGAACCTAGCACCCGGCCGGCGGACGGGCAGGTAGCTCATGGCTTTTAGCGCACCGCGGTCGCGAGCCGACAGGCGGCATGGGGCTGCCCGACAGACAGCCGCGCCTGTTTGGGGTCGGCTACCCGTCATTGCGCAAAGTCCACGATGGCGAGCCGCATCGGCAACTCGTCGGTGCGCTGCTGCCCGTCGGCGAGCTTGTCCTGCAAGAACGTGCCGCTCAAGAAGTCGTCAGCGGCGGCGATGCGCGCGGGTGCGACCTGTCCCTCGTAGCGGAACTCGTCGATCTCGTAAGGGCAGCGCGTCGGCGGAGAGCAGCGACGGGCCGTCCATCAGCTGGAAATGCAGGTGCGGCGCGTTCGAGTTGCCGGTGTTGCCTAGCTTGGCGATGAGCTGGCCCTTCTTCACCGTGTCGCCGGGCTTCACCAGGAGGGTGCCCTTGATGAGATGCGCGTACATCGCGTAAGCGCCGCCGCCGATGTTTTCGACGATGTGGTTGCCGTCGACGTTCTCCACGGTCAGCTTGGGGCCGAGCACCGGATCATTCGCCGGCAGCGTTCCCGGGGTGCCGGCGTCGACGGTGTCGAGCGTCGACGTGATGGTGCCGTCGGCGACCGCATAGATGTTCGAGCCGTAGTCCACGTAGCCCTCGTTGCGGCCCTTCGGGCCGGTGTAGAACGCACCGCGCGCGTTGACCCGCTTCCAGTCGATGGCGAAGCGCTGGCTGTTGTTCAGCTTCCCGTCGAGGGTGTTGAGGGAAGGCCGGTGCGGGAAGCCCGTTCCGCAGCAGCCGTTCAGCGCGATCCAGTTGTCGCCTTTCACCGGCGCCCCGATGACCCGCGGCTTTCCGGCCGCAGTGTTCACCGGGCCGGCCAGGTAGTCGATGGGAGTCGGCTGCTGCGCCGGCGGCGCCGCCTGGCCGGTGAGGAACAGCCGGTGCAGGACGGCTTTCGGTGCGTCGTCCAACGAGTCGAACGTGAGGTCGACGAGCAGCACGCGGGACTGCTGCGACGGGATCGTCGCGTTCTCGGCATCCGAGGACGGCAACCGTCGCAGCCGGTTGCAGTCGCCGTACGCGCAGTTCGGGTCGACGAGCTGGCGGCCGGCGAGCGTCCCGACGATCCGGCTGGTGTCGTACGCATCGGCGACTTCGACCTTCGAGAGGGTCGCCGGCAGCCGTGATCCGTTCGTCAGCTGCAGGTCGTATGCGATGTGGTACTTGCCGTCGCTGCCGCGAAACGGGAACGTTCCCGCGCCGATCGGCGAGATGACGACCGGGGTGAACGCGCCCGGGACGGTGATCGAGGCTGCCGTCCCGCTCGCTGGCTGCGTAGCGGACGCAGCGGGTGACGGCGAGCCGGACGGTCCGGTCGTGCTCGCCGCGCAACCGGCGAGGAGAACGGCGGACAGCACAGCGGCCGGGGCCAGCCGGTGGGCCGGGCGGGGGACGGGCGGACGGGCGAGCATGAATAACCTCAATCCGGCTGGGTGACCTTCCTTTCCCTGATCGGCCCGGCCGGCCGGTTGATGATCGCTGCCACCCGATCGCCCCGTGCGAGCCGCCTGAAACGGCGGCGCAGGGCCCTACGAGGCACGCCGACCTGCGCGCGTGCATCCCCATCGCGCGCGCCTGCAGCTGCTGATCAGGGTCAGACCCTCACGGTGACGTCTCGGTGCAGCGCTCCGGCAGGTGCTCGTGAGCCCACGTGGCCAGCTGGGTGAGGATCGGCTGCAGCGCGCTGCCGGCGGCCGTGAGGCGATAGCTGACGCCGGGTGGCCGGCAGTCGGTCACGGTCCGCTCGATCAGCCCCGCCGTGCTGAGCTCGGTCAGCCGGTCGGACAGCATCGAGTCGGTGATCCCGCCGACGGCGCGCCGCAGCTCCGCGAAACCGGCGCCGCCGGAGGCGAGGGTGCCGAGGATGAGGCCGTTCCAGCGCTTGCCGAGCAGGCCGAACGCGGCCGCGAGGGCCGCGTCGCAGCGTTGCGCGCCGGTGGGCTCCGGCGGCGCGCTGGGTGAGGTCACGCGGACATCGTAGTGGCGATGCGCTGCCCGGCGGCTGGCCATTCGTCTGGGGGCTGACACCAGCTGAGGCTCACGAGGTGATCAGCGTCACGCGCCTGAGCTGTGTGCTCGCTCGTGCGAAGCTACTAGTGTTTTCCGAGTAGCTAGCCGTGATCGCCACTCTGCCCGGAGGAGAACGCCCCGTGACGCTGTTCCGATTGGACGCCAGCATTCGTACCGACGGCTCCCACAGCCGGGCCATCGCCGACATCGTCGAAGCCGAATGGCGGGCGGCGAACCCGCAAGCCCGCGTCGTGCGCCGCCACCTGGGCACCCAGCCGGTGCCGGCCACCGCCTGGGCGGCAGCGGTCGACGGGACGTATCTGGAGGAGCAGTACCGCACGCCGGAGCAGCGCGATGCCATCGCCCTCGCCGCCGCCGAGACGGATGCGCTCGTCTCCGCCGACGCCGCGCTCTTCGCCGTCCCGCTCTACAACTTCGGCGTCTCGCAGCACTTCAAGAGCTGGGTCGACCTCGTCATCACCGACCCGCGGATGGCAGCCGGTACGACGCCCGCGACGGCTGGCAAGCCCGCGGTGCTGGTCACCGTCCGCGGCGGCAGCTACGCGGCCGGAACGCCGCGTGAGGGCTGGGATCACGCCACCGGCTGGATGCGCCGCATCCTGCAGGACGTCTGGCAGCTCGACCTGCGCGTGGTGGAGCGGGAGTTCACCCTCGTCGGCGTGAACCCCGCACTCGACGAGTTCGCCGACCTCGCCGCGCAGCTGCGGGAAGAAGCCGAGCAGATCGCCCGCGAGCACGGGCGTTTGCTCGCGCCTGCCTCGCCCGCTGCTTCGATCTGACCGGCCCGGCCGGGTCAGCCGCCGGGAGTGACGACGACCTTCCGCTCGGTCCTGCTCGACAGCAGCAGGCGGAAGGCGTCGTCAACGCCGTCGAGCGTGACCGCCCGGCTCACCAGCGCCACGGCATCGAAGTCGGCGGCGGCGACCAGATCCGCGGCGGCGGCGAACTCGGCGCGCCGGTAGTACACCGCGAAGCGCAGCTCGACCTGCTTCATGATCGCGGGCAGCGGGACTGATCTGGTCGGGCGTCATGCAGACGCCGGCGATGACGACCCGCCCGCGGATCGCGGCCGCGTCGATGGCCGCCTGCACCATCCCGGGCGCGCCGACGCACTCGATGACCACGTCGAAGCCGCTGGCATCCGGCAGCGTCGCCGGGCCCTCGGCAGGATCGTGAACGCCAGTGGCGCCGAATCCGGCGGCTGCCTCGCGGCGTGCGGGGACCGGATCGCTGACCACGATCTGCGCCGCCCCGAGCCGGCGGGCCCAGATGGTGACCGCCGCGCCGACCGAGCCGCCCCCGAGCACGAGCACCCGGTCGCCGGCACGAACCCGCCCCTCGGCAACGGCGTGCAGCCCGACCGCCAGCGGCTCGACCAGCGCGCCGTTCCTGCCCGCCGCTTCGGGCAGCGGCACCGCCGAGCCGGCGGTCACGCGCACGAATTCGGCGAATCCGCCGGTGGTTCCTCCGACGCCGATCAGGTCGACGTTCTCGCAGTGCACGGGCTCCATCGGCGAAACACCAGCGGCATCGCCCGCACGCGGTCAGCGGCATGGCCGCGACGAGCCGTCCGTTCCAGCTCGGGTCGACGCCGGAGCCGGTGGCGACCACTTCGCCGCAGAACTCGTGGCCGAGCACCGCTCCGGAAGGCATCGCCGGGTAAGCCTTGAGATCCGAACCGCAGATCCCGCAGGCGGTGACCCGCAGCACGAGATCGCCGGGCCGCGGCTGCGGATCCGCCACGTCGGCGACTGCAAAGGTGTGGTCGTCCGTCAGGACGGCAGCGCGCACGAGGTGGCCCTTTCGCCGGCTGGGTGCAGCGGGGGGTGAACGCTCATCCGGCCAGCCTGATGGGCACCGCCGAGTACCCGCGGACCGTGCTCGTGTGCTGGCGGACCAGGCCGTCACGGTCGAGCTCCCAGTGCGGGAAGCGTTTCAGCGTCTCTTCCAGCGCCACGCGGCCCTCGAGCCGCGCCAGGTTGGCCCCGACGCAGAAGTGCACCCCGTAGCCGAAGGAGACGTGGCGGCGCATCTGGCGCCGGAGGTCGAAGCGATCCGGGTCGGGGAACTCGCGCTCGTCGCGCCCGGCAGCCCCGGTGAGCAGCAGCACGCGCGAGTCGGCGGGGATGGTCTGGCCGTGCAGCGTCACCTCACGCGTTGTCCAGCGGCCCTGAACGGGAGACGGTGCCTCGTAGCGCAACAGCTCCTCGACGGCGCCGCGCAAGAGCCCGGGATCGGCTGCGAGATCGGCGCGCTGATCGGGATGCTCGGCCAGGATCACCCCGGCGTTGCCGAGCAGCCGGCCCACCGTCTCGGTGCCCGCGCTGAAGAGCAGGTTGCCGAAGTTCGCGGCCTCGTCGGGCGTCAACCGGCGGATGGTGCCGTCCTCCTCGATCTCGGCCTGGCACAGCGCCGACATCAGGTCGTCCTGCGGGTCTTTGGTGCGCCGCTCGACCAGCCCCAGCAGGTAGGAGTGCAACTTGATCTGCGCGTTCAGCGAGACGTCGTTGATCATCCCGACGCCGGGCTCGATGTGGAAGACCTGGTCGATATTGCGCCGCTGCTCTTCCCGCTCGTCGTCGGGCACGCCGAGCAGCGCGGAGATCACCCGCGACGGCAGCTGCGCGGCGAAATCCTTGAAGTAGTCGAAGCCCTCGCTGCCGACGAACGGGTCGAGCAGCTCGGCGCACAGCTGCCGGACGCGCGTCTCCAGCTCGCTCACGCGGCGGGCGGTGAACGCGCGCCAGACCAGCGTGCGCAGCGACGTGTGCTCCGGCGGGTCCATGAAGATCATCTGGCCGGACTGGCTCATGTCGCCGCCGCTCATGAGCTCCAGCACGGTGCCCCGGCTCGAGCTGTAGGTGGCTTCGTCCAGATGGGCCGCCTCGACGTCCTCGAAGCGGCTGAGGGCCCAGAAGTCGTACCGGTCGTTGCGGTATACCGGTGCCTCGTCGCGCAGCCGCTTCCAAACGCCGTACGGCTGCGAGTCGATGGCGGTGTCGAAGGGGTCCCAGTAGGGCTCGAGCATCGTTGTCACGTTCGGACCTCCATGTCGCCGCCCGGGCCGACCGCAGGCGACACGGGCACTCTCTCACCTGGAGGAGGACGCACTCGTGCCGGAGGGCCGGATCGCTCGGGTTGGGCCGCTCGGCCGCGAGGACGTCGCCCCGGTCACACAGAGGTGTATACGTTATGCGCGTCCGGTCGGATCCTGGCCGGGTTTCGCGGAGGTGGGACGGTGAGCGGTTTCGTCACCCGGCGACCGCCGGTGTTCGATACGCCCGAAGCCGAGCGGCGGCACCGCAAGCAGCGGCTCGCCGCCGGATTCCGGGTGCTCGGACGGATGGGTTTCGGAGAGGGCGTGGCCGGCCACGCGAGCGTGCGCGACCCGATCCTGCCGGGGCATTACTGGGTCAATGCCTACGGCCAGAGCTTCCGGCAGATCTCGGTGTCCGACCTCTGCCTGGTCGACGCCGCGGGGACGGTCATCGACGGCGGCGCACCGGAGGGGCGCAACCTGGTCGCGTTCGCCGCGCTCACCATCCACGGCGCCATCCACGACGCCCGCGCCGAGGTGATCTCCGCGGTGCACACGCACGGGCTTTACGCCCGCACCATCGCGGCGCAAGGCCGCTGCCTGGACCCGATCTCGCAGGACGCGTGCGCGTTCTACGAAGACCAGGGCCTGCTCGCCGACTACACCGGGGTCGTCCTCGAGGCGGAAGAGGGGCGCCGGCTCGCAGGGGCGCTCGGCCGCCACAAGGCGGTGATCCTGCAGGGCCACGGGGTCGTCACCGTCGGCCAGAGCGTCGACGAGGCGTTCTGGTGGCACCTGTCGTTCGAACGCTGTGCCCAGTCGCAGCTGCTCGCCGAGGCCGGCGCTCGCCCTTAGCTGATCGATCCGGACGCCGCGAAGCTGACCGCGTCACAGGTCGGATCGAGCCGGTTCGGCTGGTTCTCCTTCCAGCCGCTCTACGACTGGATCGTGGCGGAGGAGCCCGACCTGCTCGACTGAGGACGGATCAGGCCTGCGGCGCCGCGGGATTCTGCTCGGGCGGCGCGAGCGGCGCGGGCAGGAATTTCGCCAGCCAGTCGATGGCCGGAGCGAATGCGTCGTCCACACCCCCCAGTTGTGCCCGCCGGACGGCAAGCAGCGCGTAGCGCGTCGGCAGGCCACGAGCATGACGGCGCAGCGCCGACGCCATCGCCGTCGCCGCCGTAACGGCGGACGGGTCACCTGCCGAGGCGAACAGGTACAGCGAGGGCGCTACCGGGCTGCGGTGCGTTACCCACCAGATCGGCGAGTTCGCGTTGCGGTTCGAGGCCCCATGCCCGCCGTAGAGCCGGCTCGTCCCCGGATCCTGCCCGGCGGTGAAGTATCCGGAAAGGCTCGCAGCGGCGGAATAGCGCTCCGGGTGGTGCAGCGCCAGGTTGAAGGCGCAGAACCCACCGGTCGAAACGCCCAGCGTCGCCCAGCTGCGCCCACGCTGGACGCGCAAGCTGTTGCCGACGTCGTCGTAGACGTCCTGCGTGAGGTAGGTCGCGTCCTGCTGCCCGTTGGTGGCGTCGACGCATTCGGTGCTGGTCGTGTCATACGTGCGTGGCATGACCGCGATGAGCGGTGGTATCCGACCGGCCGCGATCTCGTCGTCCAGCTGCTTGGCGATATCGAGATTGTTCCAGTCATGGGGATGACCCGGATAGCCATGGAACAGCTCGACCACCCCGAACGTCGCGTCGCCGCGCCCCCGGAAGTAGGCGGCCGGCAGGTAGAGCAGGCCGTCGCGGGTGATTCCGCTGCGGGTACCGGGGTAGCGGACTTTGAGCATCACGCCGTGGCCGGACCGCGCGGCGACGCGTCCCTGCTCGGCCCACGCCGCGCCGGTGAAATCGATGTGCGCGGCGACGCTCGGAGCGTCGACACGGGCGAACGCGTGCGCTCCGGGCGGGCTGCCGAGCAGGTCGGAGAAGGACGAGTAGAAGTCGAACTGCCGATTCAGCAGCACACCGGCGACGGCGGCTCCGAGCAGCATGGTGAACGCCAGGCTGCAGATCCGTCCGACGACGGCGAAGCGGCGCGGCCACCGGCCCCACGCGCATAGATGGCGACGAGCAGCACGAAGGTGATGCCGAGCAGGAGGGCGAGAAACGGCCAGCCGGTCAGGGACATCGCTAGCGGCCGGCCGTCCAGCCGGCGGAGGCGCAGAGCGCACGCAACTGCTCGTCGTCCGGCAGTAGATGAGCCGCGACCAGCTGCGAGCGCCACACCGGTACCGAGGTGGTGAACCGGCCGGTGCGCGCCCCGAGGAGCCGGCGGCCGAGCTGCGCGAACGGTTGCAGCCGAGCCTGGGCTGCCTCTTCCAACCCGTCGGTGAGAATCCTCGCCCCCGCCGCGAGGCGCAGCGCCGGCGTCCCGCCCGGCTTCCGGGCGTTGTAGGCGGACAGCGCTTCGTCGGCTCGCGCGCATGCCGCACGGGCGTCGGGATCGTCCAGGCGGCCCCGTGCGGCGGAGGCCGGCGATCCGATCGCCGGCCGGGCCGGCTTGGCGACAGTGGCGCCGGAGCAGGCGCCGAGAAATGCCAGGCCGGCGGCGAGCGCAGCCGCCGAACCGGGTCTCGATAATTGCTTACGCATGGCGCGACCAACCGGCCTCGAGGAAGCGCACGACAGTCGGGATGACACCGGCCACCAGCGCGTACGTATGGGGCAGCGAACTGGAAACGAGCCGGACACGCGGCGCCCGCCGCGCGTAGCCGCGGGGCCAGCCGCGCGTCTTGCCCGCGGTCGAGCGACTCGGTGTCATGCGTGCTACCGACGAGCAGGACGCGCATACCGGCGCCGCGCGAGGCCAGCAGCAAGGGCTCATGAGCCCGGCGGTCGAGCCGCCGCGCGCGCCCCGGGATCCGGCCGAACACGCGGCTCGGATCGTCGATCGTGAAGTAGCCGGCGATGGACACGAACTGCCGGTAAAGCGCCGGATGCCGCAGTGCCAGGTCCGCAGCGCCGAACCCGCCCATGGAGAAGCCCGCGATGGCTCGCAGCCTCGCCGGCCGGCGGTGGGTGCCCTCGACGGCGGCGATGAGCGGCCCGGTGACGAAGCTTTCCACGTCGAACCTGCCGTCCGCGGCGTCGGCCCATTCGGTGTCCGCGTGATCGGCCGCGTTCCCGTCCGGGGCCACCAGGATGAACGGGGGCGCTCCCGCACAGATCTGCGCCGCGAACGTCCGGGCGGTAGGGCCCTGCCCGATGTTGTCGCCCCCGCCGGGGTAGCCGTGAAGGAAGTACAGCACCGGCAGCCGGTCCGGGCTCTTGACGCGGGGCGTGAACACTTGGGCGTAGCGAACTCCACCCGGCGCGCCCGCGTCCCGGAGCCGGAGCGTGCGTACCGCGGGGGGCGCGCACGGGCCGGTAGGCGGCGGGGCCACGGGGCCGGCCGGGTGCGTTGCCGGGGGTGAGTGAGCTGCCCTGGTGGTCGCGGACTTCCGTTGCGGAGCCGACGGTCCGGAGCACGCCGCCACGAGCAACGCTGCCGTGCACACAAGCGCGCACACGGCGGCTGCCCGCGGAGGAGGCGATGGCCGCCCGCGTACGCCTCCGACTCGTGGCCGGCCCTCTGCTCGCACCCGCAACCCTCCTGCACCGCACTGTTCGCGGTGACGCGGGAGGCTACGGTTGACGCGTGTGCGGCGCATTGCGGTTTGGCGCGCTGCAGATAGGTGCGGAGGCGCACCGCGGGCCCGTCCTGGCGGCCGGCAGCGCCGCGCAGCCGCATACGCGCAGCTATGACGTCATCGTGGTCGGCGGCGGCCCGGCGGGTCTTGCGACGGCGTTGCACGCCGCGCGCGGCGGGGCCGGTGTCCTCGTCCTGGAGCGGGGCCGGGAGATCGGCGTGCCGGTGCGCACATCCGGCGGCGCGTTCATCCCGCGGATGCGCCGCCTCGGCATCCCGGACTCGCTGTGGCATCCCATCTCGCGCATCGACTTCGCCGGGCCGACGCGGTCGGTGAGCTACGCCTACCCGCAGCCCTACGGATGCGTGCTCGAGGTCAGCGAGCTCTACCAGTGGCTCGCCGCCCAGGCCGAGCGGGCCGGGGCGCAGGTGATGACCGGCCACGGCGTGGAATCGCTCGTCCAGGACGGGGATGCGGCCGTCGGGGTGCGGCTGCGCGACGGGCGAACGATCGCCGCCCGGATCGTCGTCGACGCGACCGGCAACTGGAGCCGCCTGGGTCGCGAGCAACATCTCGTGCCGGACTGCCGGCGCGCGAGCGGGATCGAACTCGTCGTCGATGTGCCGGAGCGCTTGCGGTCCGTCGCCGCGTTCACCGTCGATCGGCAGGCGGTCTACGGCTGGCTCTTTCCCGAGAAGTCGGGTCGGGCCCGGCTCGGCGTCGGGGTGCTGCGGCCGGACACGTCCGCCGACATCACCGCGGAACTGCAGCACGTCGCCGACGTCCTCACGCGGCGCTACCAGCTGGCGGCGATCGACGTCACCGATCCGGCGCTCACCCGCCACGCCGGCGTCTACCCCGTACGGGTGCCGGGCTCGGTGCCCATGGTGCGCGGCAATGTCGTCCTCGTCGGCGACGCGGTCGGTACCGGCAGCAACCTGCTCGGCGAAGGCATCAGCTACGCCATCGAATCGGGCGGTATGGCCGGCGAGGCGATAGCGCGCAGCATGGCCGGGGAGTGGTCGTTGCGGGAACTCCAGCGCTATCCGCGTCGGTGGCAGCGTCGTCACGGACGTCAACTGCGGCTGGCGCACCGGCTCAACGAGCGCATCAGCGCCTTCACCCCGGACGAGTGGGACGCCGCGCTGGGTCTCGCCGCGAAGTGGAGCCCGCAGACGATGGGCCTGGCGCTGGCGACGGAGCTGTCACCGCGGCTGGTGCTGCGCCTGCTGCGGGAGACGTCGCCGGCGCAGGTGCGCCGGCTGCTGCGCGCCGCGCGCGGCTGATGGGCCTCGCGGACGGTTGATGGGCCCTGCTTGCGGCTGAGCTGTTCGCCGTGGGGTGGCTAGCCGCCACCGCCTCTCGTTGTCCAGCAACGGCAAATGGTGGCAGTGCCACACGGAGCAGGCTTCCAACCGGCTCGGCACGGTGCGGGGCCGGCGGCGGTGGCAGTTATCGTCGCACGCCTGAATCTCACTACGGGTCACCGGCCACAGCGCATGGTCCTGGCTGCGCAAGCGTCGGCCCGGCGAGGAGGGAACGCCGATGGGCCAGCTCGAGGGACGTGTCGCGGTCGTCACCGGCGGCGGGCGGGGGATCGGGCGGGCGATCGCGTTGCGTTACGCGGCCGAGGGCGCCACCGTCGTCATCTCCTCCCGCACCGCCGCGGAGCTGGAGGCCGTGCTGGCCGAAGCCGGCCTGGGTGATCAGCGGGGCCTCGCGGTCGTCGCGGACGCGCTGGACCGCGACGACGCCCGCCGGCCGGTGCAGCAGGCGCTCGAGCGGTTCGGCCGCGTGGACATCCTGGTCAACAACGTCGGCGGGCACGTCGGTGGCCGCGCCGACCCGTTCGCCGGCGACGACACCGCATTCGAGCTGACGTTGACGCTGAACCTCACCTCGGCCTGGTGGACCACGTCCGCCGCGCTGCCCTCCATGCGCGAACGCGGCTTCGGCCGGGTCATCAACATCGGGTCGGGCGCCTCGAAGCACACCGGCGCCTCGGTTCCGTACACGACGGCCAAGCACGGGCTGGTCGGCCTCACCAAGCAGCTGGCCGCGGCGACCGCGCGGTACGGCATCAACGTGAACCTGCTCTGCCCTGGGTGGACGCGCACCTCGTTGCTCGACTTCGAGCGGATCGCCGCCCGCAGCGGCACGTCAGCGGCGGAAGAGGAGGCGCGGGCTGCCGCCGAGAGCTTGCAGGACCGCATCCTCGAGCCCGACGAGCTGACCGGGATGGCGACGCTGCTCGCGAGTGCCGACGGGCGAGGCATCACCGGTCAAGTCATCAGCGTCGACGGCGGCTACAAAGTGTGACGGCGGGGCCGGTATCCGCGCGTCGCGCGAAGATGACGGCGGCCCGCGATGACCGCCGGTACCTTGATTTCGAGTTCGGCGAAATGCCCTTTGCGCATTGTCGGGAGTCGTGTCCGAGGTGAGCAGCAAGCACGCACGACGTCACGATGACGCCGGCAACCGGCGATTGCCGCGGCGCCCCGCGGAATTCCTGGCGTGGGGTCATCAGCGCCCGCAAAACCTCGGCCAGCTCTTGCTGGTGGCGACGGGCGTCGTCGTGACGGTGACCGGGCCGCTCTTCGCCGACCACCCGGCCGCCTGGATCTCGCTGGCCTGCGTCTTCGCCGGTATCTGCGTCGTTCTGGTCGTAAGCCGCTTCATCCCGTGGGCGCGGCTGCCGGTCGAGGCGACGGTGGCCATGTCGCTGGCCGTCATGCTTGCGGTGGCAGCGCTGGGTCTCGGCGGCGACGTGGGCTCGGCCTACACCGGGCTGCTGGTGCTGTGCTTCACCTACACCGGTCTGACGGTGTCCTCGCGGGTCAATGCCTGGCTGGTCCTGCCGGCCACCGTCTGCTACCTGGCTGCGCTGCACGAGTGGTCGAAAGTGATCGCCGTGCGGCTGCTCATCGTCGAGGCGGTCTGGATCCTGCTGTCTCAGCTGCTCTGCGCGCTGATGGTGCGCCACGAGTCGCTGACCGACGACCTGCGTTCCGCAGCCAACACCGATCTGCTCACCGGGCTCGCGAACCGGCGTGCGCTGGACGCCCGGCTGGCGCAGGCCCGGCCGGGCGACACGATCGTGCTGTGCGACCTGGACTTCTTCAAGCGTTTCAACGACACGCACGGTCATCTGGCCGGGGACCGGCTGCTCGCCGACTTCGGTGCGTTGCTGCGCGGCCGGGTGCGCGGCAGCGACTTCGCCGCCCGCTATGGCGGGGAGGAATTCGCCGTGCTGCTGCCGGATACCGAGCCGGAAGCGGCTCGGGTGTTCGTCGAACGGTTTCGCGCCGAGTGGTCCCGGGTGAGCGACGGGGTGACGTTCTCCGCCGGCCTCGCGACGTACGAGCGCAGCTCCGGGGTGCGCGAGACGCTGCAGGCCGCGGACGACGCGCTGTACCGGGCCAAGGCCAACGGCCGAAACCAGGATGTTCACGCCCGCGCGGTGGTGGCGCTGGGCGGGCCGCTTTCCGGGTCGTTCACCGACTAGCGGGCGTGGCGCGCGCGCCCCGCGCGGGTGACGCGCCACACAGGATCGACGAAGAAAAGAGAATCTCGTTTCATTTTGGGCTACTCTGCTATGCAAGTGCGGAGGACGCTTGCTGTCCGACGCCCAAGCCCGTGTTCGTCGCCCCGCCGAAACGAGGAAGCTGTGCAGGCTAACGACCGCTACATCGTCATCTCCGCCGACACCCACGCCGGCGGCAGTCACCAGCAGTACCGCGAGTTCCTGGACCCGAAGTACCGCCCGGACTTCGACGCCTGGCGGGAGAAGTACAAGAACCCGTTCAAGGACCTCAAGGACACCGACCTGCGGATTCGCAACTGGGACGACGAGAAGCGCGACGGCGACCAGAACGCCGACGGCGTCGTCGGCGAGGTGATCTTCCCGAACACCGTGCCGCCGTTCTTCCCGAACTTCGTGCTCTTCGCCCAGCCGCCGACGCCGGAGGAGTACGAGCACCGCCACGCCGGCATCCAGGCCCATAACCGCTGGATGGCCGACTACGTGTCGCGCAAGCCCGAGGCGCGCGCCGGTATCGGCCAGATCTTCCTCAACGACATCGACGACGCGATCGCCGACGCGAAGTGGTGCAAGGAGAACGGGCTGCGCGGCGGCATCCTCGTCGGTGCGGTGCCTCCCACCTGCGACTGGATCAAGCCGCTGTACCACCCGTGCTACGACCCGCTGTGGGCGGTCTGCGAAGAGCTCGGCATCCCGGTCAACGCGCACTCCGGCACCGGCGGCCCGGTCTACCAGAAGGCTCCGGCCATGCCGCTGGTGCACTTCCTGGAGATCCCGTTCTACTCGCAGCGCCCGCTGGCTCACCTGATCCTCGGCGGCGTCTTCGAGCGGTTCCCGAAGCTCAAGTTCGTGCTCACCGAGGCCGGCTGCGCGTGGATCCCGGACTTCCTCGCCAGCATGGACAACCTGATGACGAGCATTCGCGGCAACGCGGTGGGTGAGATGCGTTTCGACGGCGAGCTCGTCCCGCCGCGCAACGCCACCGACTACTTCCAGCAGAACTGCCACGTCGGCGTCAGCCAGCCCACCCCGGCGGACATCGCCGCCTCCCTCGGCCCGGTCGGCATCGACCGCGTCATGTGGGGCAGCGACTACCCGCACGAGGAGGGCACCGGCCCGTTCACCCGCGAGCACCTGCGCCAGGTGATGGGCGGGCTGCAGCCGGAGCAGATCCAGCAGATCCTCGCGGAGAACGCGGCGAAGCTCTACAACTTCGACCTCGAGGCGCTGCGCCCGGCGGCCGACCGGTTCGGCCCGACCGTCGCCGAGGTCGCCGAGCCGCTGACCGACCTGCCCGACGGTGCGAACCAGGCGCTGCTGCGCTCGGCCAAGCAGCTCGCGAAGGCCAGCTGACCTCTCGTTCGCTCGCGAACGGCCCGCTCCCCGCTGCCTGCCCGGCTAGCGGGAGGCGGGCCGTTTCGCGTGCTAGCTCCCGACCGGAACGGCGAGCTGCAGCGCCGGGCCGACCATCATGCGAAAAAGGTCATCGCTGGCGTAGAGGCGCTCGCCGGACAGCAGCCCGTCCGAGCCGAAGGTCAGGATGCCGACGATGTCGTAGCGCCGGACGCCATCGGGGCCTTTGACGAGGATCTGGTACTCCTGGCCGAGCCCCTCGTCGGTGACCCACTCGGAGCGCATCGAGTAGCTCTCGATGCGGTGCTGGAAGTCGGCGAAGAAGTGCTCGTAGTAGCGGCGGGCGGCGTCGCGTCCGCGCAGCTCGAGCCCGATGGGCAGCAGCTCGTAGACGGGATCGGCGCCGAGCGTGCCCATGGTTCGTTCCATGTCGCCGTTGCCCTCGGCTTCGGCGTGGGCGCGCGCGACCGTGAGAAGGGATTCCAGGTCGGGACGGCTCATGTGGGCTCCTTTGCCGCATCTGGTGGTGCGCCGCGGCGGGGGAGTCCGGCAGCGGCGTAGATCTGGTCGATGAGGCCCATGGTGACGACGGCGTCGTCGGCAGGCGTGAGCAGTGGCGCACCGCGCAGCACGGCGGCCGCGAAGGCGCGCAGCTGCAGCGTGTACGTCGGCTCGCCTTTGACGCGTTCGCGGCGGGTCCTGCCGCCGGTGGTCACGGACAGCCGGTGGTAGTACTGCGGCGCGACATAGTTGAACACGCGCATCCGCCCGCGATCGCCCACCACCTCAGCCGACAAGTCGAGCACGCGGCGCGACCACATCGAGCACTGCAGCACGCCGCGCCCGGCGCCCGCAAAGGTGAACTCTGCACGCATCGCCCGGTCGACGGTGGGGGTACGCAGCAGCGCCGTGGCGGACACCAGCTCGGGTGCAGACGGGGCCAGCAGGCGCAGGCAATGCAGTGCGTAGCAGCCGGCGTCCATCATCGCGCCGCCGGCGAGGTCGAAGTCGTAACGGATATCGCTGAACTTCGGCAGCGGGAAGCACATCGCAGTCCGGATCTCACGGATCGCGCCGAGCTCGCCGCCGTGGGCGATCGCCCGCATCCGCTCGGCGAGCGGGTGATAGCGGTAATGAAAGGCTTCGGCAACCACCAGCCCCGCAGCCTTGGCGGCATCCGCCACCTCGCGCGCTTCGTCCGCGTTCGCGGTGAAGGGCTTCTCGCAGAGCACGTGCTTGCCGGCGGCGAGGGCGCGCAGCGTCCAGTGCGCATGCAGGCCGTTGGGGAGTGGGTTGTACACCGCGTCGATGTCCGGGTCGGCAAGCAGCTCGTCGTAGGAGCGGTGTACCCGCGGGATGCCCCGCTTGCGGGCGAAGCGCGCGGCTCGGGCCGGATCGCGAGCCGCGATGGCAGTCACCTCGACCTCGTCGACGTCTTTGCTCGGCCGCAGCAGAGCGGCCGGCGCGATCCGCGCCGCACCGAGCACCCCGACGCGTAGCCGCTGCATGCCGAACCGCCTTCCGTCACCGACTCACGAGGAGCGTAGGACGGGCCTGCCGCGGGCTGGATCCGGGGCCTGCGGGGGCTTGAATACAATATTCGACTTGTGGCTGGCGCTCGTTGCCGCCGAGCACCATGCTGATGCCGACACTTTCTGGAGGCGCCATGTCCATCACCGCCATTTCCGGTCAGCAGCCGGCCATGGACGCCGAGCGGCTTGCGCGCATACCGGCGCTGATCGACGTCGATGCGCACGTCGTCGAGCCGCCGGACGTCTGGAGCAAGCGGCTGCCCGAGCGCTATCGAGCGGTGGGACCGCACGTCGAGTACCACCCGGTCGGCCAGCCGAAGCTGGCGGGCGGTACCTACATCGAGGCGCCGGGCACGGAAGGTCCCGACGTGGCGTGGTGGTGCTACGAAGACCACCGCTACTCGGTCAAGCGGCTGATCGCGGCCGCCGGATACCCGGCGGAGGAGATCTCGTTCCAGGGCATCACGTTCGACCAGATGCGTCCCGGCTGCTGGAAGCAGGCCGACCGGATCGCGGACATGGAGGTGAACGGTGTCCAGGCGCAGATGTGCTACCCGAACTATCCGCGTTTTGCCGGCCAGATCTTCCTCTGGGGCAAGGACCGTGAGCTCGCGCTGCTCTGCGTACGCGCCTACAACGACTGGATGGTCGAGGAATGGTGCGGCGGAAGTGAGGGCCGGCTGATCCCGCTCTGCCTCGTTCCGCTCTGGGACGCCGAGCTTGCGGCGGATGAGGTGCGGCGTAACTCGGCGCGCGGGGTGCGCGCCGTGGCCTTTACCGAGCTGCCCGCCTATCTCTCACTGCCGAGCCCGCACAGCGGCTTCTGGGATCCGTTCTTCCGGGCGTGCGAGGAGACCGCCACCGTCGTCTGCATGCACATCGGATCCGGCACGAAGACCCCGCAGGCGTCGCCGGATTCCCCGGACGCCGTCGCAGCCACCATCATTTTCGGCAACTCGGCGGCGAGCATGGCCGACCTGCTGCTGTCCGGCGTCTTCGTGCGCTTCCCGGCTCTCAAGGTGCTCTACGCCGAGGCGCAGATCGGCTGGATTCCCTACCTGCTCGAGCGGATCGACGACGTGTGGGACACCCATCGCGGATGGAGCAACGCCCAGCGTGCGTGCCCCGAGCTGCCGTCGACGTACTACCGCGAGCACGTCTACAGCTGCTTCTTCAAGGACGCTGTCGGGGTGCGGCTCCTGGACCAGGTCGGCGAGGACAACGTCATGTTCGAGACCGATTACCCGCACCAGGACGGCACCTGGCCGCACTCCCGGCAGGCGGCGGCGGAGCAGTTCGGCTATCTGCCGCAGGCGCAGATCGACAAGCTGGCGCGGGGCAACGCGATCGGGCTCTTCGGCTTGACGTTCGCTTAGGCGTCGCTGCCGCGGCGCTAGCGCTGGCCGCGGCGAAAGACCGGCGCCCGCCGCTCGGCGAAGGCTGCCACGGCCTCGAGGTGGTCGGCGCTGCGGAAGGTGACCGCCTCCATGGCTAGCGCCATCTCGTAGATGCGGTCGACGCGCTCTTCGAGGTCTTTGTTGACGAGGCGCTTGTTGAAGCGGATGGCCAGCGCGGCGCCGGAGGCGATGCGGCGTGCCGTCGTGAGCGCCTGCTCGTGCAACTCCCCGGCGGCGACCGCATGGTTGACGAGGCCGATGCGCTCCGCCTCGTCCGCGGTGAGCAGGTCACCGGTGAACAGGTACTCCTTCGCCCGGTTGGCCCCGACCAGCATCGGCCAGAGCACGACGCCGCCGTCAGCCGCGACGAGTCCGGCTTGCACATGGGGATCGCCGATGCGTGCGTCCCGCGACATGTAGACGATGTCGCAGAAGAGCGCCAGGGTCGCGCCGAGACCGATCGCGTCGCCGTTGATCGCCGCGATCATCGGCTGGCGGATCGAGAGGATGTTGCGCGCCATCGCGACGGAGTCGACGAAGAGCTGGGAGAAGCCGTCGTCGTAGCCGGCTTCATTGTTCTCGGCCATCTGCTTGAAGTCGCCGCCCGCGCAGAACCCGCGGCCCGCCCCGGTCAGCAGGACCGCTTCGGCCGGGGTGTCTGCGGCGATGCGGGCGAAAAGCTCGATGAGCTCGCGATGCATCACGTCGTTGATGGCGTTGCGGCGATCGGGACGGTTCAGCGTGACGTGCAGAACGCCGTCGGCGTCCAGCTCGGTGGCGATCGTCGACAAGCCGTACCTATCCATGGCTGAATATCTTATTCACGTTGTCGCCGCGGGCTGCGGCAGCCCTGGGCCGCCTGGGAGGTCGGATGCTCGAGCGGGATCTGCTGGCACCTCACGCGCTCGCCGCGTGGGCGGCGAAGACCCCCGATGCCCCGGCGCTGATCTACGTTGATGGTGAGCGGCTCACGTATGGCGAGCTGCTCGCCGAGAGCCGCCGCTGGGCCGCATGCCTGCAGCAGCTGGGGATATCGGCCGGTACGCACGTCGCGACGCTGCTGCCGAACTGCCTGCAGGCGCACCGCACCATGCTCGGGCTTTCCTGGCTGCGCGCGGTCGAGGTGCCGCTGAACGTGGCATATGTCGGTGCCCTGCTCGAGCACGCCCTGTCGCTGTCCGAGTCGACGGTCGTCATCACGAGTGCGGAGCTTCTCCCGCGAGTGCGCGCCGCTGCGCCGGCCGCGCCCACGCTCGCCACGGTGCTCGTCGTCGACGAAGAGGCGCGGGCCGAGCCGGAGGACGCGTTTGAGATCGTGAGCCTTCCGCCGGCGCTCGCCGTGGCGTGGAACGCCGGGCGCTTCGCCGGGCCCGACGTCTGGGACGTCTCGAGCTTGCTTTTCACCTCGGGCACGACCGGCCCGTCGAAGGCGGTCATCACCCCGTGGGGTCTCACCTACCAGATGTGGTCGTGGGTCCCGGACGACACTCTCGAGCCCGGCGAGAAGCTGTTCTCGGCCATGCCGCTGTTTCACAACTCCGGCCGCTCCGGCTTCAACTTCGTGCTCTCGCGCGGCGGATGCCTGGTGACGCGGGAGAAGTTCAGCGCCACGAGCGTCTGGGACGACGTGCGGCGCTACGATTGCGCGGCGCTTGCTCTCGTCGGCCCGCTCACCGCCTTGCTCTACTCGGCGCCGCCTCGCGACGACGACGCCGACAACCCGGTGCGCAGCGTCATCCTCGGTCCGATGATCGAGCAGATGGCCGACTTCGAGCGGCGTTTCGGCGTTCGGGTGGCGCTGTGCTACGGCCAGACCGAGATCGGCGCGCCCGTCGTCTCCACCTGGGACCACGGGCCGTGGGAGAACTGCGGGCGCAGGAGGCTCAGCTGGCCGTGGCCGGAGGTGCGCCTCGTCGACGAGCATGACGAGCAAGTTCCGGCCGGTGCCGTGGGGGAGATGGTCGTGCGAAGCGCCGAGCCCTGGGCGTTGAACCTCGGCTACTACGGCATGCCCGCCGAGAGCGTCGCCGCCTGGCGCAACGGGTGGTTTCACACCGGCGACGCCTTCCGGGTCGACGCCGATGGCCACTATTACTTCGTCGACCGGATGAACGACGCCATTCGCCGGCGCGGGGAGAACATCTCCTCCTTCGAGGTCGAAAATGCGGTGCAAGCGCATGAGGCGGTGCGTGAATGTGCCGCGATCGGGGTGCGTACCGAGCTCGGTGACGACGAGGTGCTCGTCGCCGTCCTCACCGACGAGCCGGCATTCGATCCCGCTGCGCTCATCAGCTTCCTGGACGGCCGGATGCCGCCGTTCATGCTGCCGCGCTATGTCGTCGTGCTCGACGACCTGCCGCGCAACGCGACGACCGGCCGCGTCCGCAAGAGTGAGCTGCGTTCAGCAGACCTCGCCGCTCGCGCGTGGGATCGCCTCGCGGGCGGCTGAGGGCGGGATCCGTCAGTCGTCGAACCCCTCCCTCCAAGGGCCGGCGATGTGACCTCCGTCGACGACGAGCGAAGCGCCCGTGCAATAGGAGCTCTCGCGGCAGGCGAAGAACAGCACCGCGTAGGCCACTTCCTCGGGGGTGCCGGTGCGCGCGATCGGCTGGTGAGCCATCAGCCGATCGATGCGTGCCCGCACCTGCGCAGGCGCGTTCTGCACCATCGGGCTGTCGATCACCCCAGGGTGCACGGCGTTCACCCGGATCCCGCGGCTGCCGAGCTCGAGCGCGGCCGACCGCGTGAGGCCGGTGACGGCGAACTTGCTGGCGGTGTAGGACGCCATCCCGGCTACGCCGACGATCCCGTCGATGGAGGAGGTGTTGACGATGGAGCCGGCGCGCTGGCCGGCCATCACCGGCACCACCGCGCGGATGCCGTTCCATACGCCGGTGAGGTTGGTGTCGAGGGTGAAGCGGTGGCCCTCGTCGGTCTCTTCCTCGATCCGCTGCGGGGGTATGCCGATGCCGGCGTTGTTGACCAGGATGTCGAGGCGGCCGAAGCGCGACGTCGCCGTCTGCACCGCACGCTGCCAGGCCGGGGCATCCCTGACGTCGAGTGGCGCCCACGCGGCGGCATCACCCAGCTCCGCCGCCACTGCGCGACCTTCCGCGTCGAGCACGTCGGTGACGACGACCCCGGCGCCCTCGGAGACGAAAAGCCGGGCGATGGCCGCGCCCTGCCCGCGGGCCGCTCCGGTGATGAGGGCAACCTGGCCCTCCAGACGTCCACTCACCGGACCTCCTCGTGAAAACGGCGACTAGAACGGTGACGGCAAGCGTGACATGGGCACCGCGATGACGCTCGGCTCACCCGACGCGAGCGCGGCGTCTATCGCGGCGGGCAGGCCGGAGATGTCGTCGACCCGCTCACCGCGCGCTCCGAAAGCCCGGGCCAGCATGACCCAGTCGGGATTGGTCAGCAGCGTGCCGAGCTCGCGGCCGCCGAACTTCTCGCGCTGGTCGCGGTTCGAGTTGCCGTACGCCCCGTCGTCGAAGACCACGGTGACCACCGGGAATGTCATGCTGCACCGCCGTCGCCAGCTCGTTGGAGGCGAACAGGAAACCGCCGTCGCCGACGATCGCCACGACCGGGCGATCCGGGCGGGCGACCTTGACTCCCAGCGAGCGAGGGAAAGGCGAAACCGAGCGTGCCCATGTAAGACGTACTGAAATAGGTGCGCGGCTCATGCACCGGATACGCCATGTGGCAGGCATACGCGATCGTGGTGGTGTCGCAGACGACGATGCCGTCGTCGGGCACGGCGGCGCGCAGAGTGTCGACCATGGCGAACTGCGGGCCGATCGCGTGCAGCTCGGCAAGCACCGCCGCGCGCATCGCTTGCGCCTCGGCGGCGCGGGACGGCCGCTGCGGCGCGTCGCCCAGCAGCGCTTCCAGCGCCTCCAACGCAAGGCGGGCATCACCAGGCACCGGCACGGTCACGGCAGCGTTGCGGCCGATCTGGGCGGCATCCGCGTCGATATGGATGACGGTCTGGCCCGGCGGCAGGCCGAAACCCTGCAGGCGAGTGCCGACAGCGAGGACCACGTCGGCGCCATCGAGGACCGGTCGCAGCCGCCGGTTCACCCACATCGTGCCGACCGACAGGGCATGCCGGTCGTCGATCGCGCCCTTGCCCTCCCGGGTGGTCACAACCGGGGCCTGCAGCAGCTCGGCGACCCGGCGAAGCGCCGCGGTGGCGTCGCCGAGCACCACGCCGCCTCCCGCGATGATCAGCGGATTGCGCGCGCCACGCAGCGCAGCCGCCGCCTGCTCCAGATCGGCTTGCGACGCGCAGGTCGGCTCCGCGACCGCTGCCGGCAGCAGCGGACCCGCGGTCAGCTCGGCGAACGGCTCCGGCGGGATCTCCACCTCGACAGGGCGCGGCCGGCCGGACATCATCTGCCGGAACGCCTCGTGTACCGCGGGAGCGATGCCATCGGGCGTGGTGACGCGCTCCGCCCACTTCGTAATCGGCCGAACGAGGTCCAGCTGATCATGGACGTCATGCAGCAAACCGAGGTCGCGGCCGATGCCCTCGCGGTTCACCTGGCCGGCGAGCAGCAGCACCTGAGCCGAACACGCATAGGCCGTCGCAAGGCCCGCGGCCGCGTTGTAGACACCCACTCCCGGCACCACCATCGCGACCCCGGGCCGGCCGCTCGCGCGCGCGTAGCCATCGGCCATGTAGGTGGTCGCCTGCTCGTGGCGGGTGACGATGTAGCGGATGTCGGGGACGTCGACGAAAGCGTCCAGCGCGGTCATGAGCTGATCGCCGGGAAGGCCGAAGACGACCTCGACGCCCTCCGCCCGCAGCTGGCCCACCAGGGCCGCTGCTCCGCTCATCCGGGCGGCTGCCGGACGAGGCCGCGGAACGGGGGTCTACGCTGGCAGCCGTCACTTGAATATTGTATCTAGGCGCGGTTCGAACGCCGGGCGGGAGGTCCACGGTGACGACGGTAGCGGCCGATGTGCAGGTGCAGCGCCAGGCCGGGTCGCTCGGCGGGCTGGTCACGGGCGTCGACCTCAGCAAGCCGATCAGCGATGCCGCGTTCGAGGCGATTTACGCAGCGTTCCTCGAGCATCAGGTCATCTGCATCCGCGGGCAGGCGGCGATGACGCCGGAGGATCAGCTGGCGTTCGCCGCGCGCTGGGGAGAGATCTCGATTCACCCGTACGTGCCCTCGATCGACGGCTACCCCGGTGTCATGCGGATCTACGATCCCAACCCGGTCACCCAGACCTGGCACGCCGACACCACCCACGCGGCGCGGCCCCCAGCCCTGACCCTGCTGCTGGCCCGCACGATCCCGCCCTACGGGGGCGACACGATGTGGTCGAACCTCTACCGGGTCTACGAAGACCTCTCGCCAGGGCTGCGGGCGACTCTCGACGGGCTGCGCGCTATCCACCGCGGCACCGAGCTGGCCGCGAGCGCCGGGCTCGACGCGTCGGCGGTGACCGCCTCCCATCCGGTGGCCCGCACGCATCCGGTCACCGGTCGCAAGGCATTATTCGTCAATGGCAATTACACCGAGCGTTTCGACGGCTGGAGCGTGGAGGACAGCGCGCCGCTGCTGCGCCATCTCTACGACCAGGTCGGCCGCGCGGAGTACGTGTACCGCCACAAGTGGCAGGTGGGGGACCTGGTGATCTGGGACAACCGCTGCACGCAGCACGCGGTCGTCGGCGATACGGCTGGCGCCGAGCGCACCTTGCACCGGGTCACGATCGCCGGCGACGTTCCGGTATGACGGGCAGGCTGATCGCCGCCGCCGATCTGGAAGCCGGACTGGCCGGGATCCTGATGGGCCATCGGGTGCCGGCGGAGCAGGCGCGCACCATCGCGCATTTGCTCGTGGAGGCCGATCTGCGCGGCGTCGACTCGCACGGTGCGCATCTCATGTCGATGTACGCCTCGCGGCTCGCTTCCGGCGACATCGCGCCGGCCACCGAGGTGAGTCGCCTTTCTGACGACGGCAGCTGCGTTCACCTCGACGGCGGTCTCGGGTTCGGCCAGATCGCCGGGCTGGAGGCCGCGCGCGTCGCCGTGCAACGCGCCAGAGAGCACGGCGTCGCCGTGGTCGCGGTCCGGGAGAGCACCCACCTCGGCGCGCTCGGGGCGTACACGTCGCGCATCGCCGAGGAGGGCTGTATCGCTCTGTGCGTGCAGAACGGGCCGACGTTCGTGCCGCCGTTCGGTGGCGTGACCGCGCTTTTCTCCACCAACCCACTGTCCTACGCGGTGCCGACCGGCGAGGAGCCGACGATCGTCTACGACGTCGCCACCACCGCCGTCGCGGGTAACAAGGTGCTGCTCGCCAAGAAGCGCGGCGACAAGACCATCCCCGCCGGCTGGGCAGCGGACGACCAGGGCCGCCCGACCACCGATGCGGCGAGCGCGTCGGTGCGTCACCTGCAATGGTTCGGCGGCCATAAGGGCTTCGGGCTGGCGCTGCTGGTGGAGTTGCTGGCCGGGGTGCTCGCCGGCAGTTCGTTCGGCACCACCGAGCGCACGGCATCGCCGCTGCACGGAGACGTCCGGGTAGCCAAGGGTTTCGTCTTCATCGCGATCGACCCATCTCGCTTCGCGCCGCTGCCGGATTTCCGCCGCGCGGTCGACACGCTCATCCGCGAGGTGCGCGGCGGTGAGCGCGCGGCTGGTGTGCAGCGCATCTGGCTGCCGGGGGAGCCCGAGCACGAGCGCAGCCGGCAGCGCGCTCGCGACGGCATCCCGCTGCCTGCGGCGCTGGTCGAGGAGCTGAACGGTCTCGCCGCCGCAGTCGGGGCTCCCGCGCTCACCACTCGCTCGGTGCCGGCATGAACCTTGACCATGACGAGATGGCCGCGGCGACGGCCGAGGCGGTGCGCGCGCTGCTCGCCAAGCGGTGGGACGTCAGCGCTGCGCGGGCCGCGGAGCCGCTCGGACACGACCCCAAGCTGTGGTCGGACCTCTGCGGTATCGGCCTGCCCGGCCTCGGGGTGGCGGAGGAGGTCGGTGGCGCTGGGGCTAGCCTCGCCGCCTTGGCCGTTGCCGCATACGAGCTCGGACGCATCCTCGCGCCAGCGCCCCTGCCGGAACACGCGGTAGCCGTGCGTTTGCTGGCCCAGCAGGCACCGGAGCATCCCGCCCTGGAAGCCTGCATCAGCGGCGAGCTGGTGGCCACCCTGGCCCCGCGGGTGCAGGACGGCGTCGCGCACGTGGTGCCGGCCGGCGCCGTCGCCGATGTCGTCCTCGCGCGCGACGGCGACCAGCTCGTCGTCGTGCGATCCGGCCCCGAATACGCGGCGCTGCCCAACCTCGGGAATCTGCCGATTGCCGACCGGTCGCTCGCCGAAGGCGAACGCCTGGGCGTGAGCGCCGGTGCGGCCTTCGAGCAGGCGTACCGCGAGTGGCTGGTGCTGGTAGCCGCCTGGCTCGCGGGCGCGTCCGCAGCGGCCCTGGAACTCGCGACCGCATGGGTGAAGCAACGCCACCAGTTCGGCGTCCCCATCGGGTCGTTCCAGGGCATCCAGCACGGTCTCGCCGACCTGCCCGGCCTGGTCGACGGCAGCCTGCTGCTCGCACAGGAGGCAGCATGGAGCCTGGACACCGGCTCGGCCTCGATGACCGGGGCGACGGGAGCCGAACTCGCCGTGATGGCAGTCGTTTTCGCCGCTGACACCGCAGAACAGGTGACCGCACGGCTGGTGCAGTACCACGGCGGGCTCGGGGTCTCAGAGGAGCATGACGCGCAGCTCTTCTACCGCAAGACCCGCGCCTACGCGCTGCTCACCGGCTCGCCACACTCTCACGTGCGCGGGCTCGGCGATCTGCTGCTGGCCGAAGGAGAGTGACGTGGATTTCAGCTACGACCCGGCGACGGCCGAGCTCGCCGGCGAGGTGCGCGCCTTCCTGGCCGACAACCTGACCGACGAGTCGCGCCACCGGATGCACGAGAGCGCCACCATCCACGACGGCGAGCTGCACCGCAAGATGGCGGCTCGGGGCTGGCTCACGGTCTCCACCGACGACGGCTTGGCTACCCGTGATTCCCTCACGATGGCAGCACTCTTCCGTGAGATGGAGCTGGCGGACGCGCCCTATCACGGGCTGTCCACCTCCTCGATCGTCATCGGCGTCGTCGACAAGCTCGCCTCGCCGGAGCTCAAGAAGCGCGTGCTGCCCGACCTGCTGTCCGGAGCCACCATCGCCGTGCTGGGCTACTCCGAGCCGGACTCCGGCTCCGACGTCGCCGCCGCGCGCACCCGAGCGGTGCCCGCAGATGCCGACGGCAGCAGCTGGATCGTCAACGGCCAGAAGATGTGGACGACGCTGGCCCAGGAGGCCGGTCATGTGCTGCTGCTCACCCGTACCTCCGACGAAGGTGCGAAGCACCGCGGCCTCACGATGTTCCTCGTACCGCTGGACACGCCGGGGATTACGATCCAGCCGATCTACACCATCGCCGACGAGCGCACGAACGTCGTCTTCTACGACGACGTGCACGTCCCCGATGACTGCCGCATCGGCGAGATCGGCGGCGGCTGGCGTGTCATGGTGGTCGCGCTGAGCATGGAGCGCGGGGTGATGGGCGGCACCGCCATGGTCGAGACCCTGCTGCACCCGGTGCAGGAGTGGGCCCTCCGCGAGGACCGGCCCGGTCATCGTCCGGCCGACGAGCAAGAGCTGCGCGACGCGATCGCCCGCGCCCGCATCGACGCCGAAGTCGCGTTCCTGCTGACCATGCGCACGGCATGGATTGGCGCGCGCGGGCAGTCGCCGGCGCTCGCCGGCAACGTGTCGAAACTGTTCGCCACCACGGCCTATCAGCGGGCAGCGCGCGAGCTGCAGCATGCGGCCGGCTCGACCGGGCTGCTGGCGTACGGAGCGCCGGGCACGGCGGCCGCGGCCGATGGTGAGATCGAGCGCGCGGTACGCCATTCCGCCGTCACCACGATCCAGGGCGGCACCAGCGAGATCCAGCGCAACCACATCGCCGAGTACGGTCTGGGCCTGCCGAAGGCGCGCGGCGGGACGAAGGCGCGCTAGCGCCTCGGCGAGACTGCACAGATGCATGAGGGTCCGGGATTCGACGCTGCCGCCGAAGGCTTCCGTCGCGAGGTCTGTGAGTGGCTCACGGAGCAGCTCACCCCCGAGCGGACGGCAGGCGAGGCGAGTCCGCACGACCGCACCGGACTGTCCGAGGCGTTCGAACGCCGGCTGCAACGGGAGGCCGGACGCCGCGGATGGCTCGGTATCAGCGTCCCCGCCGACGTGGGCGGGGGAGGTCGCCCGGCGTCCTTCGCGGCGGCTTTCGGCTACGAGGCTGCGTATCACGACGCTCCGCTGATCGATACCGCCGTCACCCTGGCGGCCGCTCCACTCGTGAAGTTCGGCAGCGCGCGGCAGCGGGAGGTGCTGCTGCCCGCGATGCTGCGCGGCGAGATCGAGATGTGCATCGCGTACACCGAGCCCGGCGCCGGCAACGATCTCGGCGCGTTGACGAGCGTCGCCGTCCCCATGCCGGACGGCACCTTCCGGCTGTCGGGCCGCAAGACGCTCATCACCGGGGCCGACAAGGCGGACGTGGCGCTGACCGTCGCCCGGACCGATCCGCAGGTGCCGGCCCGGCGCGGTTCCAGCATGTTCCTGGTCCACCTGGACCAGCCTGGGGTGACGCTGGTGCCGCAGCGCACGATGGCCGGATACGACCTCTGGGAAGTGCACTTCGACGACGTGCTGCTGCAGCCGGCGGCGTTGCTCGGCATCCGCAATGAGGGCTGGCGTCAGCTGGCGTTCGCCGTCGAGCACGAGCGCACCGGTATCTACTCGTTGGGCTGGTGCGCAAGGCTGTTCGACGAAGCCACGCGATACTGTGTCGCGGACCGCGCGGGGGCCCGCCTGATCGATGATCCCGTCGTCGCCGATCGGCTCGCGCAGCTGTGGGTCGAGCTCTCGGCTGGTCGGGGCTTCGCCATGCGACTCGTCGAGGAAGACATCCGCGGTGAGCGCGGTACCGCCTCCGCGTCGGCGGCGAAGGTGGTGCTGACCGAGCTGGCGCAGCGGATCGCGCAGTTCGCCTCCGAGGTCGCCGGTCCGGAAGGTGCCGTCGCAGGGGCGCTTTTCGGCTCCACCCGCCCGGCTGACCGTTTCGGCTATGAGTACCTGTTCCGTTTCGACGGGCCGGTGAGCGTCGGCGCGAACGAGGTGCACCGCGCCGGCATCGCCGCGGCTGCGGGAGTTCGGGTTCGTCCCAGCGGGACCGCTGCTTCCGCCGCGGATGAGGCGTCCCCGCCCCCGATGCCGGATCCGGCGCGCGTGCTGCTTGACGCGCTCGGCGTGGACGCCAGCACCCGCCGCTGTGTGCTCGCTTTGCACGACGCGCAGGGCCGGCCGCTGCTCGGCGCACCGGCGGTGCACGCCAGCGCGCAGCCGGACGGGACGTGGCTGCTCTCCGGTGCCGTCCGGCACGTTCCGTCGGGCGACGCGTCCGGCGTCGTTCTCGTTCCGGTCCAGGCGGATTCGGCTGCGCTCATCGCCTGCGTGGACACCGCGGCCGCCGGCGTCCGGCGAGATGTCACCACGCTGATGAGCGGCGAGACGCTCACCGATTTCTGGTTCGACGACGTCGCTGTGCCGGCGGAGGCTCTCCTCGGTGGGGAGCTGCACGCTGGCGCGGTGCCGGCCGCGCTGCACACCGCCTTCGCGGCGGCTGCCGTCGCGCGCGCCGATCGGCTCTGTGCGCTGGCTGCGAGCCTGGTGGCCAGAACGGTGGCCCGGGTCAACGAACGGGTGGCATTCGGCCAGCCGCTCAGCACGTTGCCTACCGTGCAGCAGCGCGTCGCCGACATGCATCTCGAGCTGCTCGCCGGTCGAGCCGCGACGCTCGAGGCCGCGCAGTCGCTCCCGGCCGCGGGCGACGCGGCGCTGCTTGCCGTCCACATCGCTCACGTCACCACCACGCAGGCGGCGTTGCGGATCGCGGCCGGCGCTCATCAGCTGTGCGGCGGGTGGGGGCAGCTGGAGGAGGCGGGCCTTTCCGGCTTCACGCGTGCCATCAAGAGCGCGGAGGGCCAGCTCGGCACGCTGCGATGGCACCGTGCGCGGATCGCGCGCTTGCTGCGCGGTCGCCGGCTATGACCGCGTCAGGCGGAGGTGCGTGCGCGCTTGCTGGGCGGCAGGATGCCGCGGCTCTGGAAGAGCTGGACGACGAGATCGCCTTGGCGCCGCATCATCTTGACGTATGCCTGGGCAGCCTTCTCGGCATCGCTTCGGCGTAACGCGCGCAGGATCGCAGCGGTGCCCTGCTTCTCGACGTCGACGGATCCGGGCACCAGCTCGAAGAAGTTGCCCGGCACGATCCCGGCGAGTGCCCTGATCACCACGGCCAGCCGCGGTGAGCGGGCCATCTCGACGACGGCGCCGTGAAAGGCGCGGTTGAGCCGCCAGGCCGTCGGTGCGTCGTCCGCTGCGGCGATCTGCTTGGAGAGGTCGGCGAGGCGGGCGAGCGACTCGGGGGTGGCGCGCTCGCATGCGCGCTGCACCGCGAAGCTGTAGAGGTGGCCGTACAGGTCGTAGTGGTCGCGCACGACCGTCTCATCGAGCGCGCTGATGAACGCGCCGCGATGGGGCTTGATAGTGATCCAGCCTTCGCGCTCGAGACTGAGCAGCGCCTCGCGTACCGGGATGCGGCTGAGGCCGAGGCGCTCGGCGATCGCGTCTTGCGGCACCCGGTCGCCCTCGCGAAGCACGCCGTCGAAAATCAACCGGCGAATGTAGAGCGCCGCAAGCTCACCGCTGCTCCTGCGGTCACGGATGTCGACCGGCGGCGGAAGCACATCTTCGGTGACCGGGGACAGCGGGCGACGCGGCATCAGATACGCCCGCGAGCGCAAAACGGCATGGCGCAAGCATATCTTGCATACATTTCGTGGCCGCTGCGCCGAACGGCGGCTCGTCAGCTGTCAGGACCCAAGCTCGCCAAGTGGTGGTCCGAGGCAGCGGACAAGTCACTGTCACGGTCACGGTCAAGTGTGGGAACTCGTATTCAGTATGTAACTGCAGCACCGGTGGTACGGCGATGGCCCGGGCCGCGCGCACCACGGCGGTTGCGTCGGCACGCGTGCGACCGGCCGAACCTGCTCACTCGCGGTTTACGAGGCCGCCCTCGGCGTGTCAGCGCACGACACGCGAGTGCGTGTCATCCACGGATGACACGCACTCGCGGTCCGCGAGGCGGTGGACGGCGTGTCACCTCGGGAACCGCGAGCCATGATCACCTTCTGTGGTGCGACCCGCCGCCTGCTTGACGGAGCCGCTGCTCTCAGGGGGCCTGCACTTGACGTCGACGTCGAAAGCTAGCATCTGTTGAAAGCCGCTTCCACACTGCAAGGAGCTCCGTGAGCGACCAGAGCGCCGAGGATGTCGTCACCGCCTATCGCGACGCCCGTGATCGGATCTGCGCGATCGTGCTCGAGGCGCGTCCGGACGAAATCGACAGTGTCGTGCCGGCGTGCGCGCCGTGGACGGTCACCCAGCTGCTCGCTCACCTCGTCAGCATGCCGGCGGCCATCAGCGCGGGGGCGCGGCCGACGAAGGAGATCAACGCGTGGCTCGCCGACCTCATCGACGAGCGCCGCGGTCAGTCCGTGCAGGACCTCGTCGCCGAGTGGCAACGCCTCGATAACGCGCTTCCCCCGCTGCTCACCGGAGGGTCGCAGCTGCTCTACGGTGACCTCGCCGTCCACGAGCACGACCTGCGTGCTGCGTTGGGGAAGCCGGACCACCAGGCGCTCGACGTCGACGCCATGCTGCCGAGAACGCTGGCGGCGCTCGCGCACCCGCTGCGCGAGGCGGGGCTCGGCGCGATTGCCGTCGACGACGGTCAGCGGACCTGGCGCAGCCATGACGCCGGTCCGGGCTGGACTTTGCTCACTGATGCGTGGACGGCAGTGCGTGCCGTCAACAGCCGGCGCACCGCCGAGGAGCTGCAGGCTCTTCCCGCCCGCGGTGACGCGACGGCATATCTCGCGATTCTCGACGCGCATCTACCCTTGCCGAAGCAGTCGCTCCGCGAGCCGTAAAGACTCTGCCGAAGATTGTCCGACCAGCAACGAGGAGCTGACGTGGCCAACCCGGTCATCATCGCCACCGCCCGCACGCCCATCGGCCGGGCCCGCAAGGGCACACTCGTCGGGATGGACGCTTTCGAGCTCGCCGAAGTGGCGGTGAAGGCGGCCATCGAGCGTAGTGGCGTGCCGGCCGCCGACATCGACGACATCATCCTCGCCGAATCGTTGCAGGGCGGGGGTGTCATCGCCCGGCACACGGCCGTGCGACTCGGGCTGATCGGCGTTCCCGGAATGGCCGTGAATCGTCACTGCGCGGCCAGCCTCTCGGCGGTCGGCGCCGCGGCAGGCGCCATCCGAGCGGATGCCGAGTCCGTCATCGTGGCGGGCGGTACCGAAAGTCTCAGCACCTCGCCGGGTGGGATGAAGCGCGGCGCCGACGGCGAGTTCCAGCCCTGGATGTCGCCGAGCCACCCGGAGACGCCGGACGCTCCCGCGTTCGACATGTCCATCACCGTCGGCGAGAACACCGCTCGCGAGATGGGCCTCACCCGGCGCGACGTCGACGAGTGGGCGGCCTACAGCCATGGCCAGGCGATCGCGTCGATCGACGCCGGCTACTTCGCGGGCGAGATCGTGCCGGTCGAGGTGCCCCAGGGCGACGGCACCACCAAGGTCTTCGACACCGACGAGCATCCGCGCCGCGGCACCACGGCCGAGACGCTGGCGGGGTTGAAGACACTGCATCCCGAGCTGCCGGATGCCACCGTGACCGCGGGTAACGCGGCGGGGCTGAACGACGCTGCCGCGGCCGTCGTCGTCACCAGCGACGATTATGCGGCTGCTCACGGCATTGCTCCCCTCGCCGCCATTCGTGCCTGGTGCGCCGTCGGCCTGGAGCCGGCCCGCACCGGCCTCGCGCCCACGCTGGCCATCCCGAAGGTGCTCGACCGGGCCGGGCTCTCGCTCTCGGACATGGACCTGTTCGAGATCAACGAGGCGTTCTGCTCGGTGCCCGTCGCGGCCGTGCGCAAGCTCGGCATTCCGCAGGAGAAGGTCAACGTCAACGGCAGTGGCTGCAGCCTGGGTCATCCGATCGCCGCGACCGGCGCCCGGATGGTCGTCACGATGACCGCAGAACTGCGGCGCCGCGGCGGCGGCATCGGCTGCGTGTCAATGTGTGCCGGCGGCGGCATGGGCGGTGCGCTGATCCTCGAAGTTCGCTAGCCGGGCGGAGCTCTGACACTGCGAGCGGGGGCTATGTGCTGCTGAGGGAGTGTCGGAGCCGCCGCCTGCTGCGGTGATGGCACCTACACCCGGTGATTGCCAAGGTAGGTCTCGGCGAAGCCGTTGACGAAGCCGAGCGTCTCGGCCTGCGTCGAGAAGTCCCAGGCGAACGACACCCAGGTGGCTCCGATCTCGGCGATACGGCCGAGTTCGTCGCGGTGGCGCTCGACATCGCGTTTCGTGTCGAGGATCGAGTCATCGGTGTAGAGCACCATCACGTCGATGTCGGCGCCGCGCTCACCAGCGGCGTCGCGCAGCTCCTGGACGGCGACGCCGAGCTCGTCGAGACCCGCGAAGTGCGCGGTGCGCGTCGTCGCGGCGACCTCCGGGCTCACCGTCATCGGCATCCAGCCCTGCGCCTTGGCCGCCACCCGGCGGCGGCTGAGCTTGGAGTTGCCGCCGATCCAGATCGGGATGCTGCCGGCCCGCGGTGCCGGCCGGGCGACGAGGTCGCGGGCGTTGAAGTGCTTGCCCTGATAGCTGAACCGCTCACCGCTCCAGTGCAGCTGCATCACCTCGAGCGCCTCGTCGAAGAGGTCGTTGCGCTCGTCGAAATCGACGCCGAGGGCGAAGAACTCCGTCTTCAAGTAGCCGGTGCCGAGGCCGAGGATGAAGCGCCCGCCCGAGATGAGATCGACGCTCGCGGCAGCTTTCGCGAGCAGCAGCGGATTGCGGTAGGGCGCCACGGCCAGGTAGGTCAGCAGCTTGATCCGCTCCGTGACGGCGGCAGCAGCGCCGAGCGCCACAAAGGGGTCGAGCGTCTGGTGACCGCCGCCTTCGGCGAGCCAGCGATATCCCGGGGCCGGGTGCTCGGTGAACGCGAGCCCGTCCCATCCGGCCTCCTCGACCGCCTTCGCGACGGCGACCACGTCACCGGCGTCGAGCAGGTCCCGCTCGATGCCGATCGGCTCCGGATGCTGGATCAGGTATTTCACGCGCGCGCCTCTTTGCCTCGACCGTCGGTGGTGTCGAACCTGAGACAACCACACCGGCCCCGGGGAACTAGGACCGCGGGTCAGGGCGAACGCACGTAGTCCGCGTACGACTTGCGGACCTTCACAACCTTGGGCACGGCGACAGCGAGGCAATAGCCCTGATTCGGGTTCTTCGCGAAGAAATCCTGGTGGTAGTCCTCGGCGTCGAACCATTCGCTGAGCGGCGCGATCTCGGTCACGACCGTGCCGTCCCAGCTGTCGGCCGCGCGGTCGCGGGCCGCTTCGAAGAGCTTGCGCTGCTCGTCGTCGGCATAGAACATCGCCGACCGGTACTGGGTGCCGATGTCGTTGCCCTGCCGATCGCGTTGCCGCGGGTCGTGCAGCGTGAAGAAGACGTCGAGGATGACCTCCGGCGGGATGACGCTCTCGTCGAAGACGACCTTCACGGCCTCGGCATGGCCGGTGCGCCCCGTGCAGACGTCGTGGTAATTCGGCCGGTCGGTGTGGCCACCGGTGTATCCCGAGACGACGTCTTCGACGCCGCGCAGCGTGCGGTAGACCGCGTCGAGGCACCAGAAGCACCCGCCGGCGAGAACGAAGGTCTGCATACCACCAGCGTAGAAGTCCCCGCGCCCGCTTTACAGTCGGAGGCGTCCGGTTGCGCGTCGAAAGGGTGAGCGTGAAGGTCTTCGTCACGGGAGCGTCGTCGGGGATCGGCGCGGCCACGGCTCGGGCGTTCGCGGCTGCGGGCCACGAGGTCGGTATCTCTGCGCGGCGCAAGGACCGGCTGGAGCAGGTGGCGAATGACTGCGGCCCGCAGACCCGGCACTGGGTCGCCGACCTCTCCGACCTCGGAGCCCTCGACGAGCTGGCGGCCTCGGTCGACGCGGACATGGGCGGGGTCGACGTGCTCGTCAACAACGCGGGTGTGCCGAAGCGGCGCCGGGTCCGGGCGATGACGGCGGCCGACCTCGAGTCGGTGATGGCCATGAACTACTTCTCGCCGGTGCGGCTGTCGCTCGCGTTCCTGCCGCGCATGCTCGAGCGCGGGAGCGGCGAGATCATCAACATCTCGTCGATGGGTGTGCATTCGGCGGCTTTCGGTGTGGGCGCGTACTCCGCGTCCAAAGCCGCGCTCGAGCTTTTCACCGAGTCGATGTACCTGGAGCTCGCCAAGACCGGCGTCCGGGCGCGGCTCGTTGTCCCCGGGACGACGCGCACCGAGTTCAGCGATGACAAGCCGGACAACGAGCCGTCACTCGTGCAGGGTGCAGCCGGTGGCGCGAGCCCCGAGGATGTCGCCGCGGCGATCGTCGCGAGCGTCGACGACGAGCGCTTCGTCACGTATGCGATCGACCGCGACGCGAAGACCTCTGCGACGAAGGCCGCTGACCCGAATGCGTTCCTGGCTAACGCGCGGGATGCGCTGTCCGGCTTGCTCTAGCGAGCGGGTGAAGTCCGGCGTCAGCTGATCCGCGCGGCCAGGGCCTGGATGTGACGCGCGTCGGTGCCGCAGCATCCGCCGACCACCGGTACGGCGAAGTCCCGATGTAGCCGGGCCATCTGATCGGCGAACGTGTCCGGCGCATCACCGATCTTCTCGGTGAGGGCGACGAGTTCGGCGGGGAGAGCTTCGCGGCGTTCGCCTTGACCTCTTTGATCCGTCCGGCGCTCGCCGTCTCGTTGACCGATTCAAGCGCCTTTCGCGCCACCGACGGATGCACGCACGAGATCGAGTGATACAGCGGCGCGGCCTTCTGGTCGACCTTGTCGACTGCCTCTGCGAGCGGGGTGCCGTCGAGAACGCGGCCGCCGGCGTCGAGCACGTACGAGACCACGAACGGCGCTCCGGTCGGTTGCATCGCGAGGCACACCCCGATTGCCTCGCCCACCGCCGGAAACGTCGCTGCGAACAGGAAGTCTGCGCCTGCCTCGGCAAGTGCGCTCGCTTGCACCTGGTGGTATTCGCGTCCTGCTTCGGGTGACAACGCGATGCCAGGCGTGTAGGCGTCACCCGCTGGCCCGATCACGCCGGCGATCCATACCGGACCGTGCGTGCAGCGCTCACGTATCGCGCGGTGGAGCGCCACGGCTTCGGTGTTCATCGCTCGCACCGCCTTGTCGCCTCCGCGGCCCGCTGCCGTCATCGGATTGGTGCTGGCGCGAAACGTGGGCGTGCCGACTACTGCTGGCAATCCGCGAACCGCGGCTGCGTCGAGGTAGCCCGAGTACAGCGCCTCGAGCGTCTCTCGGGAAGCTTCGTCGTCCAGCAGCGATGCCGATCCCACATCGGGATCCATGACGAGGTCGGTGGTGAACATGACCTCGGTCTCGATGGCACCGTCGGTGAGGACCGGCTGGCCGAGGTGAATGGCGTCGGCGATCGACTGTGGGATCGACACCCACCGACTTTCGCATCGCGCACATAGGTGGTCGTCGGCAAAGGCGCTATGTCAAGCCCGTCGCTGCGAGCCTTCGGCCACCCACGGCGTCGGCGGTGACGCACCCGTGGCGCAAAGTAGTCGCTCTTTTGGTGATGCTGAGCTGCGGGTCTACTGCTAGAATCGAATGTATGTTCGATGATGATCTGCTGGCTGACGCGGAACGGTTCCGCGTCCTTGGCCAGCGGATCGCCGCGGCGGTAAACGCGCAGACGACCGGCAGCGACGCCGCCGAAGCGCTAGGGGATGTACTTACCGCGGTACGGGCCGGGGAGCTGGCGACCTGCCGGCTGGTCGAAAGGGTCGACCGCACCGGCGAGTACTCCGCCGACGGCGTCCGCCTCGACCGTCGCCTACCTGCGCAACCTGTCCGGGTGAGGCGAACGGCTGGGCCTCTGAACGGATCCTGCTCGGCCGGGCACTGGTGGATCGGATGCCGGTCACCGCCGCCGCCTGGCAGGCCGGTCACCTCGGTTTTGGGCATGCGTCGGTGATCCGCAAAGCCACGGCCGGCCTGCAGGACGAGGACCTCGCCGCCGACATCGAAGCCGCGCTGGCCGAGGCGGCACCGCGGATCACGCCCGGCCAGCTGTCCGACCTGGCCGCGACCGTCAAAGCAGCAGCTGTCCCCGAGGATGCCGAGGCGGCAGCGAAGAAGAACTACGACAACCAGAAGCTGAACATCTCCCGCACCTTCGACGGCATGTACCGCATCGACGGCTGGCTCGACACCGAAGCCGGCGCCGAAGTCGCCGCCGCCATCGACGCGTTCACCCGCAAACGCGACCCCAACCTGGCACTGCACGAAGACCCCATCGGCCGGCGCCGCGCCGAAGCCCTCCACCAGATCGCCCGCCAGGCCATGGGCCACGCCGATAGCTGCGGCGCCAACACCCCCGTCAGCCCGCGGCACAGCCTCATCGTCGCCATCGCCCTCGACGGCCTGCAATCAGCCCTCGGCGCCGCCGGCATCCAAGGCCACGGCACCCTCACCGCCGCCGCCGCCCGCCGCCTCGCCTGCACCTACGGCATCATCCCCGCCGTCCTTGGCACCGACTCCGAGATCCTCGACCTCGGCACCCGCAACCGGCTCGCCACCCCCACCCAGCGCCGCAACCTCGCACTACGCGACGGCGGATGCCTGTTCCCCGGCTGCGACCGCCCGCCCGCCGGCTGCGACGCCCACCACCGCAAGCACCACATCGACGGCGGCCCCACCGCCGAACACAACCTCGACTCCTTTTGCCCGTTCCACCATCACCAGCTCCACGAAGGCGGCTGGACCTACACGATCACCGACACCGACACCCTGCAATTCCACCCACCCGGCGGCGGACCACCGATCACCGGCAAACGCCGACAGTTCCTCGAGCAAGACCTCAACAAGCGCCTGCAGCCCCACCCCACTGTCCACATCCACCCAGTCCAGCGGACATGACACTTCTTGGCTCAGCAGGCCTGCAGCCGTAGTCAGCTCACGGCGAGCCGGGGGCCGGCGGAGGCATTGCCGGCGAAGTTGGCCGCGATGCGCTGCCGCAGATAGTCCCCGGCCGTGATCGGCGGGTACTTGCCGCCTGGTCCCGCGACGACGGCTTCCGGTTCGCCTGCGCGAAGAACGCGATGCTGTAACGGTCGTCACTGCCGCCCGCCGGACTCTTCACCCGGTGGAAGTTCGACGCGAGCTGATCGTCGTTCCAGCGCATGAGCATGTCGCCGATGTTGCAGGTGATGGTGTCAGCTGCCGCGCTGACGGGAGTCCACGCCTGGCCGGATGCTTCCGCACCGGGCAGGATCTGCAGTCCTTCCTGGCCGTCGCGCTGGAAGAGCAGGGTCAGGCAGTCGTAGTCGGTGTGGGCACCGGCGCGCCAGAGGGGTGCTGCACGGTCGCGCAGCGCGGGCAGCGGGTAGTAGTGCAGCAGCCGCAGCGTCGACTGGTAGTCCGGCTGCGCGGGATCGTGTGCGGCGCGGAAGAAGTCCACCGCGAAGCCGAGCCTGGTCGCGAAGCAGGACAGCACCCGCATCGCCAGCTCCCAGCAGTCAGCCTCGAAGGTGAGCATCGCGTCGGCGAAGCCCGGGAGGTGGCGGTCCGAGGGCCAGAGCCCCACCATGTGCGGCCGGGTGATCGGTAGGACTCCTTCTCGTCCGGCGCGCCCACCGAGGGCCGCGACTGGCTGCGGCTTTCCCAGCCTGCGTTGGTGCGCCGCTCGAACGCCTACGCTTGCTTCGAGCCGTCCGGAAGGGCGAAGAACGCTTCTGCCAAACGGAACGCCCGCTCGATGGCACACGGGTCGATGCCGTGGTGAGCCAGCTAGAAGAATCCGACATCGCGGGCGGCCGCCCACAGTTGCTCGGTGATGTCCGTCCGGCGCGCGTCGAAGTCGGAGAGGTCGATCACCAGTATCTGGCGGTCGGCGGTTTCGGTGCCCTGACCGCCCATACGGCTTTCGAGTTCGAGTTCTCCCAGCGAGTAGCTGCTCATGAGCGGTCACCTCGCCGCGCGAACGTTCTTCGGTAGGAACCGGACGGTCTTAGCATCCCCACCCCGTGTTTTCGGAATGTCGAGCACGGATGACAGTCGTATGTACTGCCTGCGGCCGAGCGCAGGAAGGGGCAGCGCTACGGTTCTCGGGTGGCGGAGCTTGCTGGGTTGGTGGTGCTCGACTGCTCGCAGTCGCTGAGCGGCGCGTATTGCGCCAAGCTGTTCGCGGACGCCGGCGCCACCGTCACCCTGCTGGAGCCGGCGGCCGGCGTGCCGATGCGCCGCTGGAGCGCGCATGGCCAGCTGCCGCAGGGTGAGGACGGTGCGCTGTTCGCCTACCTTCGGCACGGGCAGCGTTCAGTGCGCTGCGGCCCGGGGGAGCCGGCGCCTGCGGAGCAGCTCACCGCCGCCGACGTGCTGATCACGTCGGCCGAGTCGCCGTTCGGTGGCGCGGGTGTCATCGCCGGACGACACCCGCGCCTCGTGGTCGTGTCGATCACGCCGTACGGCCTGGCCGGGCCGTACGCCGACCGCCCCGCGACGGAGTTCACGGTCCAGGCCGACAGCGGGGCGGTCGCGATCCGCGGGACGAGCGACCGTCCCCCCATCCAGATGGGCGGGCGCATCGTCGAGTGGGTGGCGGGCGCCTACGCCGCGGTCGGCGCGCTGGCCGCCTGCCGGCGCCAGCTGAACTCGGGGTCCGGTGACTTGCTTGACGTTTCGCTGCTCGAGGTCGCGAACCTCACCGGCAACAACTTCTCCGACCTGTTCGCCTCGCTTGCGGGGCGCCCCCCGCTGGAGCGCCCCGCGCGCACCGTCGAGCTGCCGTCCATCGAGCCGACCGCCGACGGCTGGGTGGGCTTCAATACCAATACCCGCGAGCAGTTCGACTCGTTCTGCCTGCTGATCGAACGTCCCGACCTGCTCGAGGGCGACTGGTGGAGATTGCAGACGCGCCAGGCGAAAGCAGCCGAATGGAACGCGCACGTTCGCGAATGGACGACCCGCCATCCCACCGCGGAGATCGTCGAGAAGGCAGCGCTCCTGCGCATCCCTGTCGCGCCCGTGTCCGACGGCGCGGCGGTCCTCGAACTCGACCACGTTCGCGCGCGGGGCATCTTCCATCCCGATCCCACCGGGCGCTTCCAGGTTCCGCGGCGGCCCTGGACTCTCAACGGCGAGGCCCCCGACCGGCCGCAGCCGGCCCCGCGGCTCGGTGAGCACGATCGCGAGCCCGCGCCGGTGTCGCAGCGCCCTCGCCGGCCGTCCGATGCCGCCGCCCCGCTCGCCGGCATCCGGGTCCTTGACCTGACCGCCTGGTGGGCGGGACCGACCGCCACCGGGATCTACGCGGCGCTCGGAGCCGAGGTCGTGCACGTCGAATCGGTGCAGCGGCTCGACGGGATGCGGATGGCCGGCGGCATGTTCTTCGGCCGCGAGCAGTGGTGGGAGTACAGCGCGTTCTTCCTCACCGCCAACACGAACAAGCGCGACCTGACCCTCGACCTCGGCTCCGAGCGGGGGCGTGAAATAGCGCGCCGGCTCGTTGCGCAGGCCGACCTCATCGTGGAGAACTACACCCCGCGCGTCCTCGAATCGTTCGGGCTGACCTGGGACACCGTCTCGGCGCTGAACCCGCGCGCGGTCATGGTGCGGATGCCGGCGTTCGGGCTGACCGGGCCGTGGCGTGACCGGCCCGGTTTCGCGCAGACGATGGAGCAGATCACCGGCCTGGCATGGATGACCGGCTTCCCCGACGACCAGCCGCGCATCCAGCGCGGCCCGTGCGACCCGAACGGCGGGCTGCACGCCGCGTTCGCCGGTCTCGTCGCGCTGGCCCGCCGGGAACGCACCGGCGAAGGGGCGCTCGTCGAGGCGCCGATGTTCGAGGCGGCGCTCAGCGTGGCCGCCGAGCAGGTGATCGAATGGACCGCTTACGGTCAATCGCATGGCGCGCGACGGCAACCGCAGCCCCGAGGCCGCACCGCAGGGGCTTTACGCATGCAGCGGCACCGAGCAGTGGCTTGCCCTGTCGGTAGCGACGGATGAGCAGTGGCAGTCGCTCGCGGACGCGCTCAGCCGGCCGGATCTCGCCTCCGATCCGGCTCTCGCGGATCACGCCGGCCGGCGCGCTGCGCATGACCGTATCGACGAGGTGATCGGCTCCTGGGCCGCGGCGATGGACCTCGACAAGGCGATCGACGTGCTCGTCGCGGCGGGCGTGCCGGCCGCGCCCGCGACCGATCCGCGGCGCGCATCCGACCATCCGCAGTTCGTCGCGCGGCAGTTCTACGAGCGCGTCGACCATCCCGTCGTGGGAGCGCATCCGACCGCCGGCCTGCCGTGGCGGCAAGCCAGCGTCGAGCATTGGATTCAGCAGCCGGCACCTACCCTGGGGCAGCACAATCATGACGTGCTCTCGGAGTGGCTCGGCTGCACGGACGAGGAGATCGCGGCCCTTGCGGCCGACCGCGTTATCGGAACCTGGCCCCTCGGGGTCTAGCAGAGGAGACTCGTATGAGCCCGAATGAAGGCACCGACTTGTTCGACCGCATGCCCGTCATCGACGTCGACACCCACCTGACCGAGCCGCCGGACGTCTGGACGGCACGGATGCCGGCGAGCCGGCACGACGACGTCCCCCACATCGAGCGCATCGACGGCGTCGACACCTGGATGGCCGCCGGCGAGCGGCTCGGCGCCCCCGGCTACTACTCGATGGCCGGTCACAACGGCGTTATGCCGGCATCGATCCCGAAGACGTACGCCGAGATCGACCCCGCGATGTACGACGCCAAGGCGCGGCTCGCGTTCCTCGACGCCGAGGGCATCGACGCGCAGGTGCTCTACCCGAACGTCGGCGGCTTCGGCAACGGCTACTTCCTGCGCCTCGGTGACCGCGAGCTCGTCGTGCAGTGCGTGCGCGCCTACAACGACTTCCTCACCGACTGGTGCAGCGCCGACCCTGACCGGCTGATCGCCATCACCGCGCTGCCGTTCTGGGACATCGACCTCGCCATCGACGAGCTGCAGCGCTGCGTCGCGAACGGCCACCGGGCCATCAACTTCTGCAACCAGCCGCAGGACTACGGCCAGCCGCCGCTGGCGCACCCGCACTGGGACCCGATCTGGGCTGCCGCGCAGGAGGCCGGGGTGCCGGTGAACTTCCACGTCGGCGGCGGATCGATGGGCACCCAGTTCGTCGACACAGCGGAGCATGGGCTGGATGACCAACTTCGCCAAGGTGTCGTCGCTCATCTTCATGGACAACATGCGCTGCATCGCCGACCTCATCTTCGGCGGCGTCTGCCACCGCTTCCCGGACCTCGAGTTCGTCTCGGTCGAGTCCGGGGTCGGCTGGCTGCCCGCAGCGCTGGAGACGTTCGACTGGCAGTGGCGTAACGGTGGAGTGGTCGATGAGCATCCCGACTACGACCTGCTGCCGAGCGAGTACTTCAAGCGGCAGATCTACGGGTGCTTCTGGTTCGAGGAGCAGACCGCACGCGACGCCATCGCGGTCTACCCGGACAACATCCTTTTCGAGACCGACTACCCGCACCCGACGTGCCAGCACCCCGGCCCGCGCACGTGCGCCCAGCGGCCGCGCGAATTTGCCGAGCGAATGTTCGCCGGCGTCGCGGACGACGTCACCCGCAAGGTGCTGCACGACACCGCGGCGAAGCTCTACCGGCTGGCATGAGCGAAAGTGCAGCTGCGGTGCCGGTCATCCCGACGCCTGATCTCGGCAGCCGTTTTCTCGTCACCGAGGTCCGCGGGCGGGTGCTTCATCTGCGGGTGAACCGCCCCGAGCGGCGCAACTCCTACACGCAAGACATGTATCGCGGGCTGAAACGCGCGGCGATCTGGGCAGATCTGCAGCCGGAGCTCGACGCGGTGTGCCTCACGGGCACCGACCGGTGGTTCGGCGCCGGCGGCGACATGGCGGGCAACGCTGAGGACACCGCCGCGCTGGAGACGGAATGGGACCCGACTGACCACTTCCCGTTCCGCCACATCGAGCGCTGCTCGAAGCTGTGGGTCGCCAAGGTCAACGGGCTCTGCATCGCCGGCGGGCTCGATCTGGCGCTGCACTGCGATGTCGTCATCGCCTCGGATTCAGCGCGTTTCCGGGTGCCCGAGCTGCTGCGCGGGATCCCGGACCCGTTCATGTCCGCCCGGCTGGTGCAGAGCGTCGGGCTCGCGCGGGCGCGCTACCTGTTCTTCACCGCCGACGAGATCGGCGCGGACGAGGCGGCCGCGATGGGCATCGTCGGCAAGGTGGTGCCTCACGCCGAGCTGGACGCCGAGGTCGAGCGCGTATTGCTCGCCATCGGGCGGACCGGGCCGCTGGCGCGAGCGGGGATCAAACGCGACATCAACCGCCGGTTGCCCGCTCACGACACCGATCTCATGCGCCGCTCGATCGGCACGCCGGAGATGGTCGAGGGCATGCGGGCGTTCATCGAGAAGCGCGAGGTCAACTGGCCCCGCGGCTGACGTCGAGGGCTGCATTCCAGCGCAGCAAGCGGTCCCACAGCTCATGCCGGTTCGGCGCGACGTTCGCGTTGTGACCCGCGCCGGGCAGCACGAAGAGCGTGACGTCGCGGCTGGACGGGAAGTCCCGCGGCACGTCGTGAGCGGGGCCGGTGATGTCGTGCTCGGCGATCCCGAGGAACACCGGCACGTCGACATCGGCCAAGGCGCTCCCGGCACCGCCGCGCAGCAGGCTGGCCATACCGGCGACCGCGAGCAGTGGCGTGGCCGAGGCGCGCAGCTCTGCGCGCACGTCGGCGGAGATCGGATTGACCACGAGAAAGCCCGACGTGCTCGTCTCGCTCGGCGGCGACGGCCGGCCGAAGCGCCGGCGCGCCATTTCGACCACGGCTGCTTCGTCGAGGCCGCCGTTCGAGGCCGCCGCCGTCTCCTCAGGGGTGAGGACTTCGGGCAAGCCGCGCCCGCAAAAGCCGAACAGTGCCAGGGCGTCGAAGGGCTGATGCTGCGCCTGAGCCGCGCAGGCGATCAGGCCTCCCATGGAGTGGGCGACGGCGACGACGCGCAGCGGCTGCCCGGGCGGAAGCTCTCCGCGGATCACGTTGATGAGCTCGGTGACAGCTCGGGCGGTAGCCGTGCCGAGGGATGACGGCGTCAGTGACCAGAGATCGTCGGGCGCGTCGGAGGCGCCGGTGCCCAAGTGGTCGAGCGTCGCCACGACAACGCCGCGTGCGCCGGCGAACCCGGCTGCGCTGTAGGTGCCGGTCTCGTCGGAGGCGTCGAGCGACCAGTACCGGCCGGTCATGCCGCCTCCGGCCAGGCAGACGAAGAGTGTCGTCACGTGCGGCTCGGCTTCGCGCGACGCAGCCGGCAGGAAGAGCTCCGCGGCCATGTGCAATACCCGGCCGGACGGCGTGGTGGCGGCAGGCAGGCGGAGCTGACGGCGGGTCACGGTCGCCGCGCTGGCGGATGTCATCGGAGTCCTGTCGGTCGGCCGGCGGGAGAGGCCCTGCCGGTTTCGTCGCAGGCTCACATACCGCGTGCTATGTGTCAAAAGCAGGTGTCGAGGAAAGGCGTCGTGGTATCCGGTTCGCAAGGGCGAGGTGATCGCATGACGAACGCACCCGGACACCGTTCTCCCGACGACTACCACGATCCGACGGCCGGCTTCGGCGGGGCGCCGCCGGCACGCAGCGCGCTGACCCTGCGCCTCGTGCTGGCCGCTTTTGGTCTCGCCGTCATGGTCGCGCTCGGCGTCATCTCGCAGCTGCAGCACCATCCCGGATATGCCGTGGTCTCCTTCGTACTCGCTGCAGCGGCCCTCATCGACTTGGTGGTGGTCATCCGCCGGAAGGCCCGTCACGAGCCCAGGTAGCCGAGCGTCGCGGCGAGAGGTGACCAACGACCCTGCTCGCAATCCGGTCCCCGGACGCACCATGGCGCTGTGCCCAAGACCGGCCCGGATTTCGCGCAGCGCCCGATGCTCGTCTTCTGGGAGACCACCCGCGCGTGCGGGCTGGCGTGCCGGCATTGCCGGGCGAACGCTCAAGCGACCCCGTTGCCGGGTGAGCTGACGACCGCCGAGGCTCGCCGGCTGATCGAGCAGGTGGCGGCGTTCGGCCGGCCGTATCCGATCCTGGTGCTCACCGGTGGCGACTGCTTGCTGCGGCCGGACCTGTTCGAGCTGGTCGAGTACGCCACCGGCGTCGGTCTTCCCGTCGCCCTCTCGCCGTCCGTCACGCCCACGCTCAGCCCGGCGATGATCGACCGGATCGCCGGTAGCGGCGTGCGCGCGGTCTCGATCAGCCTGGACGGCGCGTCGGCGGGCACGCACGATGACGTGCGCGGCATCCCCGGGCATTTCCGCGCGACGCTCAGCGCTGTCGAACGGCTCGTCGCCGCGGGCCTGACGGTGCAGATCAACACCACCGTCATGAGCGCGAACGTGTACCAGCTCGCCGACATCGCCGCGTTGATCGGGCGGCTCGGAGCGAACATCTGGGAAGTCTTCTTCCTCGTGCACGTGGGCCGCGGGACGGCAACGCAGGCCCTGAGTCCGGATGAGCACGAAGACGTGTGCCACTTCCTGTACGACGCTGCTCAGTACGGCTTCATCGTGCGGACGGTCGAGGCGCCGTTCTTCCGCCGGGTGGTGCAGGGACGCCGTGCCGGAGTCGCGTTGCCGGCGGGCGCGCTCTATGACTCGTTGAGCGGCCGGCTTTCCGACGTGCTCGGCCGGCCGACCCATCGGCCGAGCGCGCACACCGCTGCCACCCGGGACGGCAAGGGCATCCTGTTCATCGCGCACGACGGCGACGTGTACCCGGCGGGCTTTCTCCCGCTGCCGCTCGGCAACGTCCGCACCGAACCCATCGCCCGCATCTATCGGGAGAACGGTCTACTGCGCCGCATCCGTTCTGCGTCCTTCCACGGGCGCTGCGGCCGCTGCGAGTTTGCCGACTTGTGCGGTGGGTCGCGAGCAAGAGCCTTTGCTGCTACGGGCGATCCGCTGGGCGAGGATCCCGCCTGTGCCTATGAGCCGGCAACCGCTAGTCGACTCGCTGTGCCCTGAGCACGATGTCGTGCGTGTGATGCGCGCCGGCGCCGCCGCTGACCTGCCGCTCTCGGCGCTCATGAAGCTCGACGGCCCAGCTGCCGTCCAGCGCGCGCTGCACGTCGTGCGGCATGACGAAGTCGGCGGGATCGAAACCGCGCGCCCTGGCCTCCTCGACGTCGATGTCGGCGTGATGCACAACGAGCAGGGTGCCGCCCGGTGCGACCAGGCGCAGCAGGGTCCGGATGGCTGCGTTGTCGGCAGTGCGGCGTAGAGCGGGGTACTGAGCGCTGACGAGCTCGAAGGACTCGTCAGCGAGGTCGGCTTCCACCAGTCCCGCGTGCAGCCACCTCACCGTCGCGCCCGCCTCGAGCGCCGCCCGCTCGGCCCGGTCGAGCGCGGCTTTCGCGACGTCGAGCGCGGTGACGTCCCAGCCACGCTGCGCAAGCCAGATGGCGTCCGCACCCTCCCCGCATCCGACGTCGAGGGCTCGCCCCGCAGGCAGCTCGGCGACCTCGTCGACGAGTGCACCGTTCGGCTCGCCGCTCCACACCGGCTCATCGCCGGCGTAGATGGCATCGAAGCGGGCGGTGACGTCGGCATCGGTGACGTCGGGGCCGTCCGAGTGGGAGTTGCTTGTGCTCATGACGTCACTGTGTCACCGGAAGGCGGCGGATCGGCGTCTGCCACTGGGAACGCGAGTGTGAACTCGTCCGCCACTGTCAGCGGGGGGTATGTGGTGTTCTCCCAGTGTCGGAGGGTGCGTGGGACCCCGTTTCAGGGCCTCTGTCACTGGCAGCGGGGGCTATGTGGTGCTCTCCCAGTGTCGGAGCAGGTCGGCGCGCACGGCAGACCCTGCAGGCGGCCACATCAGGCCCGCGACGGGCGTTATGCCAGGATCCGGCACATGGAACTGCGACCCTTCGGCGACCTCACGATCCAGACCGACCCGGACGGGCTGTACATGCTCGGCACGACGTCGGCCGGCCGCCGGATCATTCAAGAGCTTCTGTCGGTGCGCTTCGAAGGCGAGCGGTTGCGCGGGCACATGATCGGAAAGTCCGGCGCGGATTGGCTGGCGATCGACGATGAGGGGCACACGACGCTCGACATCCGGGTTCTGCTCGAGACCGACGACGGCGCCAAGGTGTTCGTGACGCTCGACGGCCGTGCGCATTGGCCACAGCTCGGCCGCGGCCCGATCTACTCGACGGCACGGCTGGAGTCGGGCGACGAGCGTTATGCCTGGGTCAACCACCTGCCGCTCATCTCCAAGGGGGAGATCGGCGCGGACCGTGCGGTCGTGCACCGGCTGTACGAGTTGGTGTAACGAGCCGGCTCAGATCTGCAGATCGATAGCGACGGCGCGCGCAGGTGACCCGTCCGCGCCGGTGAGCCTCAGCGGAAACACGGCAATGAGCGCGGGGGCGAAGTCGATGCGCTCGATGCCGGACAGGTTCTCGACGATGACGCCGCCCGCCTGGGCGATCAGGTGATGCACCGGGAAGCCGTCGCCCGGGTGTGCATCATCCGGCGTTTCGTCGATGCTCGGGGTGTCGAGGCAGAACGTGAGCGCCCCCCGATCGAGCAACGCCCGGCAGGCCTCTTGGTCCAGGAACGGATGGTCGAAGTACGCGGCGGTGCCGTAGTGCGCCGGCCACCCGGTATGCAGCAGCACCACGGTGTCCGGGCCGACGTCGGCCAGGTGCCGCTGCACGTCCGCTAGCCCGATGGGAGTGCGCGGCGGCTTGCCGCGCACGTCGATGATGACGGCGGGACCGATGAACCGCTCGAGCGGCACCTGGTCGATCGGCTGCCCGCCGGCGTCGAAGTGATAGGGCGCATCGCAGTTGGTGCCGCTCTGCGAGCCCATCTCGATGCCGAGCAGGTTGAACCCGTCGCGTTCCAGGGTGGCTGCGGAACGGAAACGGACCGCAGGGATCGCCGGGATAGACCTGGGTGGCGGCGTCGATGGCGATGGACAGGTCGAGCACCCGGCGGATGCGCATCGGCTCCTCCGTCGTGGACAGCAATGACTGCAGCGTAAGTCGCCGTCGCACGGACGACGCGTATGACCGACTTCGCGGCGACGACGGCGGGAATATGCCAAAGTGTGAGGTATACAGCTCTATCCAGCGCCCCGCGTCGTTTGTCGTGGGGCTTCGGCTTCTTGGTAGCGCGTTCGCCGTGCGTCAAATCACGGCTCACGGCTGCCGTTCGGGGGGGTTCTCATGGTTCTGCAAGGCGCGGTAGCTGCGCGGAGACCGGCCGGAAGGCGTGTTCTCACCGGTGCGTTCGGCATCGTTCTGGCGGGCGGCTTGGTGTGCGGATGCGGCAGCAGCAGCAAGAGTTCGGCGGGCACCACGCCTAGCAACCCGCCGACCACCGCAGCGAGCAGTCAGCCGAGCAGCGACAGCAGCTCCGGTCCGACCAGCGCGGACTTGGAGGGCGTGCTGCTCACCGCCGACCAGGTGAGCCAGATCGCGAATGGCCAGTTCACTGCAAGCCCCAGCACCAGTGACGACAATTCCAACACCGGCTGCGCCGCTCTCGACGACTTCTCGAAGGCATCGAAGGACTCGGACAAGGCGAAGGCGGAGCAGGACTACGACACCAGCGACCAGTCGCAAAGCGTCACCGAGGGCGTGGTCTATGTCCCGGATCAGGCCGAAGAGCTGTTCAGCCAGCTGAAGTCGGCGCTCGGCCAGTGTGACTCGTTCACCGTCGCCGGGCATGACCTTTCCCTGACGCAGCTGGATGATCCGAGCGTCGATGGTGCGGACGACACGCTCGCGGCACAGGCGTCGGGCGACATCGAGGGTCAGACCTTCACCGTCGACCTGTTCGCCGCACGCTTCGGTGACAACGTTGTTCAGATCAGCTACGGAGGGCTCGTCGACGACTCGTCGGCCAGCTCGGTGGGGGAGCAGCTGCTGCAGCAGGCCTCCGATAAGGGCAAGGACGTCCTGCAGGCGGGCTGATCGGCGGCGGCGCTGAGCGGCGGCGGGTCGCCGTTCAGCGCAGCTGCAGCCGCTCGATGATCTCGTCGACCTGCTCGGCGGGCGGCGGCATCACGCTGACCCACAGCGCGTTCTCGTCCGGCTCGGGAGGCTCCAGGTCGGCGAGCTGCGAGTCCAGCAGCGACACCGGCATGTAATGCCCGAGCCGGGCGGCGAGCCGGCCGGCGATCTCGTCGTGCGTGCCGTGCAGGTACACGAAGACGACGCCGGGGGCCCGCAGCCGGTCGCGATAGGCGCGTTTCAACGCCGAGCAGGTGATGATTCCCGGCCGGCCGGCCGACAGATGGTCGGCGATCCACGTCGCGATGCGGTCAAGCCACGGCCGGCGGTCGGCGTCGGTCAGTGGATGCCCGCCGGCCATCTTCGCCACGTTCTCCGGCGGGTGAAGGTCATCGCCGTCCTCGACGTCCCAGCCCAGCCTGCCTGCCAGCAGGCCGGCGGTCGTGGACTTTCCACAGCCGGACACGCCCATGACCACGAGCACCGGGCAGTCGTTCGCCTCGGGTGCGGTACTTGCGGTGCCGTCCGTAGCCATGCAGCCATCCTGCCCGCGTGACGGCTGCGGCGCGCCTTCGGGGGTCGCCGGTTTCGGCGGATGCTTGGATAGCAAGGATGTGCGGCGTATGTGAGAGTGCGACCTGGCGAAAGCGAGCAGATGAGCGCAGAAGGTAGCGGTAGGGCGATCGTCGCGGCGCTGCTGGCGAATCTGGGCATCGCGCTCACCAAGTTCGTCGCGTTCGTCATCACCAGCTCGTCATCGATGCTCGCGGAGTCCATCCACTCGCTTGCCGACACCGGCAACCAGGCGTTGCTGCTGCTGGGCCGTAAAGGTGCGCGCAAGCCCGCTGACGAGGCGCACCCCTTCGGCTACGGCCGGGTGCGTTACGTGTACGCGTTCCTCGTCGCCGTCGTGCTCTTCACGGTAGGTGGCCTTTTCGCCGTCTACGAGGGGATTGACAAGATCCGCCATCCGCACGAGCTGGACTCGGCGGCTGTGGCGATAGCGGTGCTCGTGGTGGCGATCGTGCTGGAGTCGCTCTCACTGCGGACAGCAGTCGCGGAAAGCCGTCCCATCAAAGGGGATCAGTCCTTCTGGAGCTTCATCAAGACCAGCCGCGTTCCCGAGCTACCGGTGGTCCTGCTGGAGGATCTCGCCGCGATCACCGGACTGGCATTCGCGCTCGGGGGAGTCGTGCTTGCGCTGGTGCTCGACGAGCCCCGATTCGACGGCATCGGCACCCTGCTGATCGGCCTGCTGCTGGTGGTGGTGGCCGTGATCCTCGGCGTGCAGATGAAGGGCATGCTGGTCGGCGAGGCCGCCCTCCCGCAGGAGGTCGCCCGCATCCGTCGCGCGCTTGCCGGTGCCGCGGGCGTGACCCGCGTCATCCACCTGCGGACGCTGCACCTGGGTCCGGAAGAGCTACTGGTGGCCGCGAAGATCGAGACGGACCACGACGCCGATCTGGCTCGGATGGCTGCGGTCATCAACGGCGCCGAAGCCGACATCCGAGCGGCTGTCCCGTCGGCGCGAATGATCTTCCTGGAGCCTGATCTTCGCCGCGGCGACACGTCCAGGACGCCGGCGCCGTAGTCCCGCGGCGCGTCAGTCTGTCCACTCGATGAGCACCTGGCCGCCGGAGACGGCGTCGCCGGCGGCGACCGCCACCGACTTCACCGTGCCGTCCCTCGGAGCCGTCACCTCGGTCTCCATCTTCATTGCTTCCAGTACCAGCACCGTCTGGCCGGACGTCACCGAGGCGCCCGGCTCCACCAGCACTTTCAGCACTGTCCCGGCCATCGGCGCGGTCAGCCCGTTGGCGGCGTTCGCCGATGTCTTGGCCGCCGACGGCGCCACGCCGTGCGCCGACATGCTTCCGACCAGGACGGCGCCGAGGGTTGGCTTCGGCTCCTCCTCGACCTCGACGTCGACCTCGTAGACGGCTCCGTCCACGGTCACTTGCAGCTTCACCGTCGTCTCCCGTCGCACGTGCCGTATCGCAGCGTTGCCTGTGCTCGAACGCCGTTCATCGCATCCCCCGTGGATCCAGGTGTACCTGTCCGCCGGCCCGGGCCTGCGAGACCCAGCCGCCTCCCCGCAGCAGATGCACCTGCTTGATCCGGGCGCGCTTGCCGAGGTAGGCCGCCACGGCGGCGGAGATGGCGAGCACCGTCTCCTCGCTCAGCTCCGGATGCTGCTGGGTGACTTTCTGCTCGAGGGTGGCTATCCGCTCCTGCAGCTGCGCGACGAGCTGACGCAGCTCTTCGACCTCGCCGGCCGGTTCACCGGCGGGTGTGGTGGTCAGGCTCATGTGCTCGCCTCCTCCGGTCTTTCAGAGTGGGACGGGGCCGGCGGGCGGCCGCGGCGCGGTGCCATTTCCGGCGTGATCACAGCGGGATCAGCCCGTGCTTCTTCGGCGGTCGCAGCTCTCGCTTGGCCGAGAGGTTCTCCAGGGCGCGGGCCAGCTTCCGCCGGGTGTCGGAGGGCTCGATGATGTCGTCGATCAGCCCGCGCGCCGCGGAGACGTACGGCGAGGAGAACGCGTCGCGGTAGGTCTGCTCGTACTCGGCACGCTTGGTGACGGGGTCGTCGGCAGCGGCGATCTCCTTGCGGAACAGCACCTGGGTGGCGCCTTCCGCGCCCATCACGGCGATCTCCGCGGTCGGCCACGCGAACACCCGGTCGGCACCGAGATCCTTGCCGCACATCGCCAGATACGCGCCGCCGTAGGCCTTTCGCAGGACGACGGTGATCTTCGGAACGGTCGCTGCGGAGTAGGCGAACAGCAGCTTCGCGCCGTGGCGGATGATGCCGCCGTGCTCCTGCGCCACGCCGGGCAGGAAGCCCGGCACATCCACGAGTGTCACGAGCGGGATGTTGAAGGCGTTGCAGAAACGAACGAAGCGGGCTCCCTTGTCGGAGGAGTCGATGTCGAGCACGCCCGACAGGATCGTCGGCTGATTGGCGATGAAGCCGACCGTGCGGCCGGTGATGCGCCCGAACCCGACGACGAGGTTCGCCGCGAAACCTGCCTGCACTTCAAGGAAATCGCCGAGGTCGGCAATCTTGTAGATGACCTCGCGGACGTCGTAGCCCTTCTTCGGGTCATCGGGCACGATCGCGTTCAGGCTCTCGTCACGTTCGACGTTGTCATGCCCCGGGACGAACGGCGGGTCCTCGGTGTTGTTGTTCGGCAGGAAGCTCAGCAGCTTCTTCGCGAGCAGGATGGCCTGGTGATCGTCTTCGGCGACGAAGTGCGTGACCCCGGAGCGCACCATGTGCGCCGCCGGACCGCCGAGTTCTTCGGGCGTGACGTCTTCGCCGGTGACCTGCTTGATGACTTCCGGTCCGGTGATGAACATGCGCGAGGGTGCGGTCTGGATGATGAAGTCGGTCAGGGCAGGGGAGTAGGCGGCGCCGCCGGCACATGGACCGCCGATGATCGCGATCTGCGGCACGACACCCGAGAGCGCGACGTTCTGGAAAAAGACCTTGCCGTAGCCCGACAGCGAGTCGATGCCCTCCTGCACCCGGGCGCCGCCCGAGTCGTTGATGAAGACGAACGGCGTGCCGTTAGCCAGTGCCGAGCGCATGGTGGCAGCCACTTTGATGGAGTGCATCTCGCCGGCGGAGCCGCCGGCCACGCTGAAGTCCTGGCTCGCGACGTGCACCGGGCGTCCGAGGACCGAGGCCGCTCCGGTGACGACCCCGTCGGCGGGTAGCTGTGCGCTGCCCATGCCGAAAAGGACCGTCCGGTGCTCGGCCAGCAGCCCCTGCTCTTCGAAGCTGAGCGGATCGACGAGCTCGGCGATGCGCTCGCGGGCGGTCATCTTGCCTGCGGCGTGCTGCTTGTCGTGGCGGTCTTTCCCGCCGCCGGCGATGGCCGCCTCGCGGCGGGCGCGCAGCTCCTCGATGCGGTCGCGCATCGTGCGCAGTGTCACCGGCGCGGGCTTTGCCGTCGCCGGCTTCACCTTCGCAGGCTTCGGCTGGGCGTGCTTGGACCGTTCGGGCATAGCCGGGTCATCTCCTAGACGGGCTTGACAGCGACGGAGTGCGTCTTGCCGTTCAACGTGATGGCGTACTTGATCGCGCTGCGCACCGGCCCGGTCGGCGTCTCGAACGCGGACGTCGCATGACCGGCGGCCGCTTCGGCAGCCACTTCTGCGGGGTCGCGGCCGACGTTCTTCGCTCCCTGCGGGCGAGTGGCGAAGAAGCCGGGAGCGACCTTGGGAAACATGGCGTAGGTCAGTACGTCTTCGTCCGAGCCGTCGAAGCCCTCGATGTCCTGCGCGGCGGCGCGCAGCTCATCCCACTCCGCGGCGATCAGATCGGCCGGACGTTGCGTGATGACGCCCTTGCCGGCCTGCTGCTGAGCGAGCTGCACGACCTCGGCGTTCTTTTCCCCCATCGTGTAGCCGTAGTAGCCGAGCATGAGATCGGCGAACTCGCCGGTCAGCACCTTGTAGCGACCCATGAGGACGTTGAACACCGCCTGCGTGCCGACGATCTGGCTGGACGGGGTGACGAGCGGCGGGTAGCCGGCGTCCCGGCGGACCAGCGGTACCTCGGCGAGCACTTCCCGGAGCTTGTCGCCGGCGCCCTGCTGCTTCAGCTGGGACTCCATGTTGGAGATCATCCCGCCGGGGATCTGGCTGTCGAAGATCTCGGTCTCCACCGAAAACGTCGACATGAACGCCGCGTAGCGCGGTTTGATCGCCGCGAAGTGCTCCTTGATGTCCCGCAGCCGAAGCTTGTCCAGATCAGCCACGAAACCGGTGCCTTCGAGCATCTCCTGCAACGACTCGGTGGGGTTGTGACCCGGGCCGAGCGACATCGAGCTGATCGCAGTGTCGACGACGTCCGCGCCCGCCTCTATCGCCTTCATCAGCGAGACGAGGGTGACACCCGTCGTCGCGTGGCAGTGAACGTTGATCTGCATGTCGGGCAGCTCAGCCTTGATGGCCGCGACGATGTCGTAGGCGGGCTGCGGCTTCAGCAGGGCCGCCATGTCTTTGATCGCCAGCGAGTCGACCCCGATACCGGCGAGCTCGCGTGCCTGCTGCACGTAACCCTCGATGGTGTGCAACGGGCTGGTGGTGTAGCAAATGGTGCCCTGGGCGTGCTTGCCGGCTTTCTTCACCGCCGCGATGGCACGTTCGACGTTGCGCGTGTCGTTCAGCGCGTCGAACACCCGGAAGACGTCCATGCCGTTCTCGGCGGCCTTCTCGACGAAGTGGTCGACGACGTCGTCACCGTAGTGGCGGTAGCCGAGCAGGTTCTGGCCGCGCAGCAGCATCTGGAGCCGGCTCGTGGGCAGCAGGCGGCGAAACGTACGAAGCCGTTCCCATGGATCCTCGTTCAGGAACCGGATGCAGGCGTCGAACGTGGCGCCGCCCCAGCACTCGACGCTCCAGAAGCCGGCCTTGTCGATGGCTTCGCAGGCACCGACCATGTCCTCCATGGCCATTCGCGTCGCCATCAGGCTCTGATGCGCGTCGCGCAAAGCGAGTTCGGTGACACCAATCGCGCGCTCTGTAGTCACATGTCCAGTATCTGCCGCCGGTGGCCGATCATGAAGGGCGCCCGGCATCAAGGACCGGGACGTTGGGCCTACGTTTCCCGCCCGGTGCTCCGGTGGCAGGAACCCGCTACCGGCCGGTCCCCGGCGGCTCCGCGAGCTCGCGCACGACGCAGTCCGCGACTGCCGGCACCGCCGCCGCGACCTGCGGCGACAGCCCCAGGCCCAGCGTGACGTCGGCAGCTTCCACCGCGAAGACCACCAGCCGCCCGGGCCGGTGGCCGAGCACGTCGGCGAGCCTTAGCGCATCCGGGATGCCCAGACCGTGCGTGCTTGCCGCGGCCGGAGCGAGATCCGCGGGCAGGCAGGTGCGCACGATCCGTCCCGGCGCGGGCGCGTCGGTGAGCACCGCATCGACCACGACGGCCAGCTCCTTGCCCGCCCACGCGTCGAGCAGCCGCGTCGGCTCGCCGTCGCTGGTGATCAAGGAGGCCTGGACAGCCTCGCGGCGCTCGAGTTCGGCAATGACCGCGGCGCCGACCCCGTCGTCGCGGCGAAAGACGTTGCCGACACCGATCACGACGGCGCGCCCGGTCACCGCGGCTGCGCCGATCCGCCGGTTATTTCGACGTTCAGAAAGTGCGCGGCGCACGAAATGCACGGATCGTAGTGACGAATGGTCTGCTCGCACAGGGCGGTCAGCTCACGGTCGTCCAGCTGCAGACCCGCCGACACCACGGCGCGCAGGTCCGCTTCGATGGCCGCCTGGTTCTGCGCTGTCGGCGGCACGATGTCGGCCGTCCGGACGAGCCCGTCGGCGTCGAGTTCGTAACGGTGATAGAGCAGCCCCCGCGGCGCTTCGCTGATGCCGTGACCGATGGCGGCGCGGGCTTCGACCGCCACCGCCGGCGGCTGCGGAGGCTGGTAGCCCTCGAGTAGCCGCAGCGCTTCTTCGAGTGCGTACACGACTTCGACGGCGCGCACCACGATGCTGCGAAACGGATTGCGGCACGCCGCGCCGAGTCCAGCCCGGGCGGCGGCCTCTTGGGCGAGGGGCGACAGCTGCTGCGCGTTCAGCGTGTAGCGCGCCAGCGGACCGGTCAGGTACCGCCGGCCGTCGAACGTCGCGTGCAGCGCCGTGGAGTGCGGTACTTGCTCCTCGACGACGTGGGCGAGAAAGTCTTCCGCGGGAAAGCGCGCGCCGCTCGCCGATCGGACCTCGCCCGACTCGATGGCGTAGTGATCCGGGTGGTGCAGCGCCAGCAGGTCGTGCGGCAGCTCCAGGTCGGGAAAGTCGAAGCCCGCGACCCAGCGGACGGTCGAGATGGCGTCGTCCAGCGCCTCGCGCAGCGGTCCGCGCAGCGCGCGCAGGGTGTCCCGCGAAGGCGCCGAATAGAAGCCGCCGACGCGGGGATTCACGGGGTGGATGGCCCGGCCGCCGACGGTCTCCAGGATCGCATTGCCGGCCTTCTTCAACCGCAGCCCGCGCTGCACGATGTCGCGGTGGTCCGCGGCCATGGCCACGACGTCGGGATAGCCGAGGAAATCCGGGGCGTGCAGCAGGTAGATGTGCAGGGCGTGGCTGGAGATCCACTCGCCGCAGTACAGCAGCCGTCGCAGGTGCGCGATCCGGGCGTCGACGCGCGCGCCGCAGGCCTGCTCGATGGCTTGCCATGCGCTGCTCTGATACGCGACGGGGCAGATGCCGCAGATGCGGGCGGTGATGTCGGGCACCTCGGAGAAATGCCGCCCGCGCAGGAAGGCTTCGAAGAAGCGCGGCGGCTCGTAGATCTGCAGCTCGCAGTCGCGGACCTGCCCGTCTTCGAGCACGATGCGCAGCGCGCCCTCGCCTTCCACCCGGGCGAGCGAGCTCACCTGCAGCTGGCGCGCGCGGTGGGTCATGGCCGGCGTCTAAGGTCGACGAGCTGGGGAGCGCCGGTGTTGAACGTCGAGAAGATCCGGTCGATGGCATCGTCCGGCATCCCTGAGGTGCGCAGCAGCGTGAGCATCGCCGGCAGGTTAGCGTCTTTCGTCGGGCCGAAACAGCCGTAGCAGCCGCGCTTCACCGCCGGGCAGAGCGCGCCGCAGCCGGCGCGGGTGACCGGGCCGAGACACGGCTGACCTTCGGCCACGGCGACGCAGGTGACCGCACGCCGCTTGCAGTCGGTGCACACGCTGCTTTCCGGAAGGTCCGGCTTGCGGCCGTGCAGGTAGGCGGTGATCACTTCGAGCAGCTGCGCCCGGCTGATCGGGCAACCGTGCAGCTCCAGGTCGACGCTCACATGCGCGGAGATCGGCGTCGACGTGGCGAGAGTCTCGATGAACTGCGGCTGGGCGTACACCACCGACCGGAACTCCTGCACGTCGTGCAGATTGCGCAGCGCTTGGATGCCGCCGGCGGTTGCGCAGGCGCCTATCGCGACCAGCACCTTCGACTGCGCCCGGATAGTGCGGATCCGCTGCTCGTCCTGCGGCGTGGTGATGGACCCTTCGACGAGGGAGAGGTCGTACGGACCGGGCTGGACCGCCGACGAGGCCTCGAGAAAGTGCGCGATGCGCACCTCGGCCGCGAGGGCGAGCAGCTCGTCCTCGCAGTCCAGCAGGGTCAGCTGGCAGCCGTCGCAGGAAGCGAACTTCCATACGGCGAGCGTCGGGCGGTCGTCCATCACAGCTCCCGAACGGCGAGCAGCGGTCCGGCGACGGCATAGTCGACGACGGGACCGTCGCGGCAGACCAGCAGCGGGCCGAGCTGGCAATGCCCGCAAAGGCCCGCTCCGCATTGCATGTTGCGCTCCAGGGACAGCCGGATGTCCGCGGGCCGGACGCCCTTGCCGAGCAGGATGTTCGCCGACATCCGCATCATCGGCTCCGGGCCGCACAGCATGGCGACCGTGCGTTCCGGGCGGATGGTGAGATGCGCCAGCGGCTCGGTCACGAACCCTACCGAGCCGTGCCAGCCGGTCGCGGGTTGATCCACCGTCAGCAGCACTTCCACTGCCGAGCCGGAGGCCCAGCGTCCGAGCTGGTCGTGAAAGAGGAACTCATCCGGTTCCCGCGCTCCGGCGATCAGCCGCACATCGCCATATCGCTCGGGATGGGCCAGCACGGCGAGGATGACCGGGCGGAGCGGGGCGAGCCCCAGCCCGCCGGCTACCAGCACGAGGTCATGACCATCGGCGGTCTCCAGTCCCCAGCCGACCCCGAACGGTCCGCGCACGCCTACGCGGTCCCCCTCGGTCGCGCGGTTGACCGCCCGGCTGATCGCGCCGACGTCGCGCACGGTCTGCGCGAGGCTCCCCGCCGGCGCGGCGGGATCACCGCTGATGGAGACCGCGATCTCGCCGACTCCGGGCGCGCACAGCATGGTGAACTGGCCCGGCGTGAACGGCGCGATCGGGGTGGCTAACGGCTCGAGTTGAAGCGTGACCGAGTCACGCGTCTCCACATGCCGCGCAGCCACCCGGTACGGCAGTGGCACCAGCGCATCCCGGTCAGCACTCACGGGGACTCCGGTACAGATCCAGCAGCCGCGCGCGCGTGCTCTGCAGCCGGGCGACGGCAACCTCGAGGAAGCCGAGCGCCAGGGGATAGCCGAGGGCAGGGTCGGCATCCGCCAACGCCCTCAGCCGGACGGTGTCGAACTGGATCGCCTCGGCCGGGCTGGTCGCCACCGCGGCGAAGTTCCAGACGTGAGGGGGCAGCAGCCAGGACGCCCCGAGCAGGTCGCCAGCCGCGAGCGTCTGCACGACGAGAACGCCACGACCGGGCACCAGCGTTTCGAGCACCACCCGGCCGCTGCGGATGATCCAGCAACCTGAGGCGGGGTCGCCCTCGTTGCAGAAAAGGGCGCCGGGAGCGAGGGCGATGTCCGCGGCGGTGCCGGCGACCCGCCGCAGCTGATCGTCGGTCAGCCGAGAGAACGGGAGGAACGACGCCAGCTCCGCCGCGTCAGTCATGCTGCTCACCGCCCACCGACCGCTTGACGTCGGCGTCCGCAGCGAGCTCGGCGGCCTCCGCCGTGATGTCGATCCCGACCGGGCACCAGGCGATGCACCGCCCGCAGCCGACGCAGCCTGAGCCGCCGAACTGGTCGTGCCAGCTGCTGAGCTTGTGCGTCATCCATTGCCGGTAGCGGCTCGCCCCCGATACGCGCACGCTGCCGCCGTGGACGAAAGAGAATTCCGGCTCGAAGCACGATGCCCAGCGCTGGGCGTGCGCGGCCGTCGCGTCATCGAGGCCGGTGCTCACCTCGGCCGTCGTGCAGAAGCACGTCGGGCAGACCATGGTGCAGTTTCCGCAGGTCAGGCACCGCTCGGCGATATCCTGCCAGCGCCCGGAGTCGCGGCTGGCGCGCAGCAGCGTCCGCAGGTCGACCGCCGGCATCTGCCGCCCCATGCGCGCCGCCGCACCGGCGATCGCCGCGCGCGCATCGGCCACCTCCTCAGGCGACGCGTCCCGGGCGGGGAGCGTGCGCAGGATGCGCGCGCCGTTCGCCGTTCCGACGTCAACGAGAAATCTCGAACCGGCCGGGGTGATCAGCTCGGTGAGCGCCAGGTCGTAACCCGGACCGGGGGAGGGCCCCGCGTTCATCGAGGCGCAGAAGCAGACCTCACCCGGCTCGGTGCAGCCGACGGCGACGATGAACAGCTCGCGCCGGCGCCGCCGGTACTGGCTGTCCGGGTGGGCGGAGCCGGCGAGAACGGTGTCCAGCTTCGAGATCGCGGCCAGGTCGCAGGCGCGTACCCCGAGGAACGCGTAGCGCTCCGGTTCGCTGCTCGCCGGCTGGAAGGACGTCGCGTCGCTCGTCCACACCGGCTGCCGCGGCGGATGCAGCAGCTGCTTCCACGACTGCGGGCCGGCCGAATGCGCGAAGACGGCGCCGTCCGGGCGCCGGTGCAGCCGGTAGCGGCCCGGTCCCGACTCGACGCCCCAGCCGTCCGGGAGCTCATCGCCTGTCGTCAGCTCGCCCAGCACGATGGCGTCGCCCGCAATGGTGGGACCGAATACCCGGAAGCGCTCGTCGCGTAGCGCATGGACGAGCGCGCTCAGGCCGGCTCGGCTGAGCACGGCCGAGCGCGCAGCGCTCTCCGGCTTGCCGGGCTGCTTCGAGCCCACGGACACCACAGCCACATGAGACGCCGTCGCCGCCGCGTGCGGGAGGTGCCAAACGTCCCGGGCAACGGGACAAAGGCTCCGCGGCAGGGCGCCTCGGTCAGCCCGGCCCGTCGCTGGCCGCTGCGAGCAGCGGGACGATGACCTCGCTGATCGGCGCGGGCAGGCCATGGGCCTTCGCCCGGCGCAGGATAACGCCGTTACGCTCCTGCCACTCGAGCGGGCGCCCCGCCTGCCGGTCGGTGAGGATCGACGTACCGAGATCATCCGGCATCGACTGGAAGTTGCGCACGGTGCGAGCGGGCAGGTCGTCGGGCAAGGCGGCGCCCTCGCACCGGGCGACCGCGAGGCACTCCGCGAGGTAGGCCTCGGCGAGGCTCGCGACGTCGGCGCGCCGGAAGCTGCCCATCCGGCGCCCGGTGAGAACCATGAAGCCGGACACCGCGTTCACCAGCAGCTTGTGCCACGCCTCGGTGACGAAGTCGGCCGAGAGTTGCACGGAGCACCAGGTGGGGCCCAGCGCGTCGGCGACGACGCGGGCCGCCGGATCGTCGGGCAGTGAGAGCCGCAACTCTCCCCGCAGCCACACCCAGCCGTCGGCGTGCACCTCCGCCGGGAACCACACGCCGGCCGGGACGACGGTCGCCGCGCCGGCGAGGGGAGCGACCGACGCCACCTGCTCGACGCCGTTCTGCAGCACGCAAACGACCGTTCCGGGAGCGCACAGCGCTCGAAGCCAGGGCGTCGCGGCCGCGTTCTGGGTCGCCTTCACCGCCAGGAAGACGAGGTCGGCCGGGCCGGAGAGGGTCTGCGGGTCGGTGTGTACCGGCCCGGGAACGAGCACCGGACCGTGCCCGTCACGACGGACCTCGATGCCCGGCAGGGGGCGGCGCCCGCACAGCAGCACGGGCTCGCCGGCGTCGTGCAGGGCGGCGGCGACCGACGCCCCGACGGCGCCCGGTCCGACGATCGCGACCGTCACGATGGTCCTCCTCAGATCTGCGCGGCGCCCGGCGACGCCCATCCCGGTTTTCAGGCGGGAGCGACGGCGCCTAGCATCGGTCTGCCGGCTGCTGCCTGAGGAGACCCTATGAGCCTGACGACGCAGACCCCCGCGTTCACCCGGATGGACGACGCCACGGCCGAGCAACTCGCGGTCGTCGTCGCCGAAGCCGATCGTCACCTGCACGGTCATCTCGTCGAGCGACTGCTCGGCCTGCTCGACGATCTGCGCGGGCCCACGCTGGGTTACGCGGTCGATCGCTACGAGCACTCGTTGCAGACCGCTACCCGCGCGCACCGCGACGGTGCGCGTACCGACATGGTGGTGGCTGCGCTGCTGCACGACGTCGGCGACTCCATCGCCCCGGCCAACCACAGCGCGCTGGCCGCGGACATCCTCGCCCCGTACGTGGATGAGGAAACCACCTGGGTGGTCCGCCACCACGGCGTCTTTCAGGGCTACCACTACTGGGACCGGATCGGCTTCGACCGCCACGCGCGGGAGCGCTACCGCGGCAATCCGCATTTCGATGCCGCAGCGCATTTCTGCGCTGCCTGGGATCAGGAGTCGTTCGACCCGGGCTACGACACGCTGCCGATCAGCACCTTCAGGCCGATGCTGGAGGAGGTCTTCGGCCGGCCGGCTAACGGCTTCGGAGCTGACTGACGCCGCCGCGGCGGGCCCGTTCAAGCCTGCCGCCGGGCACCCGATGTAAGACGTATGCGTCGGTGGCGGCCTGCGGTGATGTGGGCTGGGCGGCTTCGCTACCTGCTCCTTTCGCTCGAGGCGCTGGCCGTCTTCATCCCGCGCTACCTGCAGTACGGCGGCAGCCATCCGGCCGGCGAGTGGTTGTTCTTCAAAGCGGGCGCGTTCTCGCTCGTCCATGTCGGCCCGCATTTCCAGGGCAGCGCGCTGCACCTCTACGTGGACAATCCGGCGCTGCAGATCGGGCCGCCTCCGCTGGTGCTGGTGGCGGTGCTGCAGCACTACCTGACGCCGGCCGGAGCGACGCTGGTGGCGGCGCTCTTCATGGCCGGGTGCGGGCTGCTCGTCGTGGCGGCGGTCGAGGCGACGGTGCGCGCCGTGCGCGGCGACGACGACGCGCGGCTGCCGTTCTTGACCCTGCTCGGCGGTGCTGTCGTCGTGGCGCTGTGGGCCGACTCCGCGGCGACCTTCCGGCATCTGGACGACGTCATGGCGCTCGCCGCCATCGCGCTGGCGACCTGGCTGTGTGCGCGGCGCAAGCAGTGGTGGCTGATGGCGGCGCTGCTCGGCCTGGCCGCGGCGGCCAAGCCGTGGGCGATCGTGGCGGCGCCGCTGCTGCTCGGGCTGCCGCGCAGCCGCCGGGCACCGGCCTTCCTGGTGCTTCTCGTGAGCGCGGCGGTGTGGTGGCTGCCGTTCGTCATCGCGGCACCCGGCACGCTCAGCGCGCTCGGCGCCTTGCATCTCGTCCCGGATCCCGGGTCGATCGCCTACCTGCTGGGGCTGCGCGGCGACGCCTCGTCGTGGTTGCGGCCGGTGCAGCTCATGGCGGGCATCGCCGCCGGGGTCGTGGCGGCACGGCGCCGGTCGTACCTCGCTGTACCCGCGGTCGGTTTCGCGGTCCGGCTGGTCACCGACCCGTACGTCTACTCCTACTACGGGCTCGGCCCGATCGCCGTCGCCTTGGGAATTGATTTGCTGGTGGCCAGCCGCTGCCCTGAGCGCGCAGCGCGGCGGGTCGTTCCCTGGTGGACGCTCCTGACCGCGGCGGCGCTGTGGATGGTGCCGGCGTTCGCACCGGCGGACGCCGCCGCCGTGGCGCGCCTCGCCTGGTGCGCCGCGATCGGAGTGGCCGTTGCGCGGTGCGGGCTGCGTCCGGAGCCCGCACCGGAGCCGGACTACTCCGTCGCGGCCCCGACGGGCACGCGGGTGGCGCCGCGGATCAGCTGACCCGGGAGCTGCCCGGTGGGCTCACCGTCGCGCATGATGATCTCGCCGCTGACGATCGTCACGTCGTAGCCGTGGGCGCGCTGCGCGAGGCGCTTGCCGCCGCCGGGCAGGTCGTAGACGAGCTCCGGGGGAGCGAGGGCGAGGGCGCCCCAGTCGATGACGTTCACGTCGCCCTTGTAGCCCGGCGCGAGCACGCCCCGATCCTTGAGGCCGACGAGTTCGGCGGTGTCCTTGGTCTGGCGCTTCACCAGCCACTCGATCGGCAGCCGGCCACTCGCACGGTCGCGTCCCCAATGCACGAGCAGGAAGGTCGGGAAGCTGCCGTCGCTGAGCAGCCCGCAGTGCGCGCCCGCGTCGCCGAGCCCCGGCACGGTGTACGGGTGGGTGATCATCTCGCGGACGACGTCGAGATTGCCTTCGCTCCAGTTGTTGAACGGCACGTAGAGCAGCTCGTGGCCGTCGCGTTCGAGCATCAGGTCGTAGGCGAGCTCGGCGGGAGCGCGGCCTTCGGCGCGAGCGCGGGCAGCCACGCTGCTGTCCGGCCCCGGCTCGTAGTTCGGCGGATCGCCTAGCTGGTAGAGGCGGTCGAAGCCGAGCATGAACGCGCCGGGTCCGGAGGTCGCCTGCTGCACGGCCCGGGCGCGGAAGGCGGGGTCGCGCCAGTGGGCGAGCTTGCCGTCGAGGGGCAGCGCGGCGATCTCCTGATAGGCGGCGGTGCGGGCGAACGGGTTCGTCGTCGACTGCAGGCCCATGAGGACGCCGACGGCGCGGGGAGCGACCTGCCCGCGCACCGGCAGGCCGTCCTGCGCGGCTGCGCGGATGCGCTCGAGCAGGCGGCGCCAGCCGTCCGGGCGGGCATCGGACTGCATCGTGGAGATCGACAGCGGACGGCCGCTCGCGCGCACCATGTCGAGCAGCAGCTCGAACTCCGCATCGACGTCGACGAAGTCCGCCACCGCCTGTAGCACCCCGGCGCCGCCGGTGCCGATCTCTGCGGCGATGCCGACAAGCTCGTCGCGGGTGGCGGTCAGGCTCGGGGTGTGCCGGCCATCCGCCGACTTGTGGTTCACGGTGCGGGAGGTGGTGAAGCCGAGCGCTCCGGCGGCGATCGCCTCACGGGCGAGCCGGCCCATCTGCGCGATCTCCTCGGCAGTCGGGGCCTGCGTGTGGTCGGCGCCGCGCTCGCCCATCACGTAGCCGCGCAGCGCGCCGTGGGGGACCTGAGCCGCCACGTCCAACGCCAGCGACGTCTTTTCGAGGGCGTCGAGGTACTGGGGGATGCTCTCCCATGCCCAGCGGATGCCTTCGTGCAGCGCGGTGCCGGGGATGTCCTCGACGCCTTCCATGAGCGCGACGAGCCACTCGTGGCGGTCGGGCGCGACGGGGGCGAACCCGACCCCGCAATTGCCCATCACCACCGTCGTGACGCCGTGCCAGCACGACGGTGACAGCATCGGGTCCCAGGTGACCTGGCCGTCGTAGTGCGTGTGGATGTCGACCCACCCGGGTGTCACCAACCGGCCCGAGGCGTCGATCTCGGTGGCGCCGGGCTCGGTGACCGTGCCTACGGCGCTGATGAGCCCGTCATCGATCGCCACGTCCGCCCGGCGCGGCGCGGCGCCGGTGCCGTCGACGACGGTTCCGCCCCGGATGACCATCTGATGCGCCATCGGCGACCTCCATCCCGCTCGTGTCCGCCTGATTGTGCTCTTGCGCGCGGCGCGCTCGCCTCACCGGGTGCTGGTGACCGGCGGTGGCTCTCACAGCCCGGCGGGCCGGGTGCCGATCACCTTGGCTTCGCGCAGCCTGTCCAGCTCGGCCGGGTCAAGGCCGAGGAGGCCGTGCAGGATCGCGTCGTTGTGCTGGCCGAGGGTCGGCGCCGCCGTGCGCAGCCACCGGCGTGATGACGCGCCGAGCCGCAGCGGCTGGGAGGGCATCTGCAGCGAACCGACGACCGGGTGGTCGACGCTCTCGAAAAAGCCGCGATGGCACAGCTGCTCGTCGTGTACCAGCTCCGCGGCCGCGGTGACGGCTTCGACAGCAATCCCGTACCGGCGCAGGGTGGCCACGACCTGCTCCGTAGAACGCGTAGCCGTCCACGCGTTGATGACGGCGTCCACGCGGTCGGCCGCCGCGCGCCGTCCGGTTGCCGTCTGCAGCGTCTTGTCGCCGCCGAGCTCTTCGGCTGCGAGCGCCTCGCACAGCGCGCGCCACTGCGCGTCGGACGCGGTCGCGATCGCGACCCACGCGTCGTTCCCGCTGCAGCGGTACACGCCTTGCGGGCTCGCGACCGGGCCGCGGTTGCCGTCACGCATGAGTGAGCGGCCGTAGGCCGAACGCTCGACGACGACGGCGGCCGCGACGTTGAGCGCGGCCTCCACCATCGGCACCTCGACGAGGCCGCCGCCGCCATGACGTCGCCGCTGCTGCAACGCCACCAGCGTCGCGAAAGCGGCGTGCAGTCCGGCGATGGGATCGCAGGCGCCGCGGGGAATGATGGGCGGGCCTTCCGCGTCACCGGTCAGCCAGGCCATCCCGCTGACCTGCTCCATGGTCTGTGCGAAGCCGACGCGATCGCGCCATGGCCCGTCGAGGCCGAACGCGGGCATGCGCACCAGAAGCGCTTCGGGGTTGGCCGCGGCCACGGCCTGCGCGTCGAGCCCGAGGTTGGGCATGACCCGCGGTGAGAAGTTCTCGATGACGACGTCGCAGTGAGCGATGAGCGTGCGCGCGATCTCCCGCCCGCGCTCGGTGGTGAGCTCGATGGCGAGGTCGCGCTTGTTGTGGTTGACCGCGAGGAAGACGGAGCCGGTCTCCCACCAGCTCTCCCGCGAGGGGGGCCAGCTGCCCGCGTAGCGGATCCCGTCCGGGCGCTTGACACCCTCCACCTTGATGACATCGGCTCCGAGCGCGCCCAGCACCCAGGTCGCCGAAGGCCCGGCCCAGAAGGCCGTGAGGTCCATGATGCGCAGCCCGTCGAGCGGAGCGGCATCCGCGCCGGAGGCCGGAGTGGATCCGCGCTCGGTGGGCTCCCAGGAGATGGCGCCGTCGTGCTCGCCCGCGGCGGGGGCAGGCGTGAGCGGGCGGGGCGCTGCACCGACGATCCGGTAGGGCGGGCGAGGCTGCAGGAAGCCGCCCGGGTTGGTGACGAAGACGCCGCGCTCGGCGAAGTGGTCGAACTGCGTGAGGTTGTCCGGAGAGCCGATGGGCGCGACCGGGATGCGCAACGCTGCAGCCGCTTCCAGGATCTCGGCCGTGGTGCGCTTGGTGGTCCACTCCCGGACGGCGGCGCAGAACTCCTCGCGGCGGCGCTGCCGGCCGGCGAGGGCAGCGATCTGCGCGTCACCGAGCCAGTCGAAGCGCTCGATCAGGACGAGAAAGTCCTGCAGCTGCTGGGCGGTGATGGTGCAGAAGCCGACGTAGCCATCGGCCGTCGGCTCGATCGACGGGAGCTCCAGGGAACGCCCGCTGGGAGCGGCCGGCCCGAGAGTCTGGGCGGCGACGGAGCTCAGCCCACCCATCGTGATGACCATGCCCTCGAGCAGCGACAGGTCGAGGAACTCACCGGAGCCGGTGTCGCGGGCGCGCTGCGCGTATGCGAGGCCGGCGACCGCCGCATAGGCGCCGCCGATGAACTCGCCGAGCCGCCCTCCTGCCGCCAGCGGATGGGATGCGGGCAGCCCCCGGCCGGCCGTCGAGCCGCAGCGCGCCTGCAACGTGAATTCGGTCGCCGGCGACCCGGCGGCGGGACCGGTGCGGCCGAACGGCGTCACCGAGACGACGGTGCACGATCGGCCCGCCGTCACCTCCCGCAGGCGGTGCAGCGCGGCGTCGGCGACGCCGTCGTCGACCAGGACGATGTCTGCCGCGGCGGCGAGCGTCCGGACGTCATCGCTGTCCGGGGGCGCGACGATCGAACGCTTGGAGGTGTTGAGGAATTGGAAGAGCGCGGAACCCTCATGGCCGGCGGGCGTGCCCGACGCGGTCCAGGTCCGCAGCGGGTCACCCGAGGACGGCTCGACCTTCACCACGTCGGCACCGGCGTCGGCAAGCAGTTTCCCGGCGTAGGGGCCGGCGATGTGCATGGCTACTTCGAGCACCCGGAAGCCGGTGAGCGGCGGCTCGGGGGAAGCGGGCACTGCAGCTCCTCACGACGGGCCGAACGGCATGGTGTATCACTGTGTGACACGTCAGCGTATGGTGGAGTTCACGCTAGGGGGCGGCTGTCAGCAGGGTCAAGCGCGCCGGCGTCGCGGGGGGCTCGGCGCGCTCGGCGTGCTCGGAGGGGGTGGTCGGAACGGCTGCGGTCAAACACATCGGGGTCGTGCGCAACGCCATGGCGGTGCTGGAGCTGCTGGCGCGCCAGTCGCCGCTGGGGGTGAGCGAGCTCGCGCGCTTGCTGTCGATGGACAAGAGCGGCGTGCAACGGATCCTGCTGACGCTCGCCGAGGGCGGTTGGATCCAGCGGTCCGCCGCGGCGCCGACGCGTTGGGAGCCGGCCGCCCTGCCGCGCCTCCTCTTCGCTGACCACGCGCTGAACTGGCTGCGCGCGAAGGCGGAGCCGGTCCTGATGCGGCTACGGGACGAGACGCAGGAGACCGCCATGCTCGCGGTGCTCGACGGGACCGAGCTGCTCGCCGTCGCCAGCGTCGAGAGCCCGCTCGCGCTGCGGGTGGCCCTGCCGTATCAGCCCTTTGCGATCCCGCTGCTGGCGAGCTCGGCCGGCCGCGCGGTGCTGTCCCGCTTGCCGGCGGCGCAGCGTGTTCACCTCGTGGGAGGGGCGGTTCCGGCAGTGGAGGCCGGCGCCGTCATGTCGGCAGCCGAGCGGGGTTGGTCGACGAGCAGCGACGAGACGTTTCCGGACACTCACTCGGTCGCGGCGCCGCTGCTGGCGCGAGACGGTACGGCGTACGGCGCGCTCATGGTCGCCGCGCCGGCTCTTCGGCTGGGCAACGAGAAGCTGCCCGCGATCGGTGAGCGGCTCCGCCTTGCGGCGCGCGAGCTCGTCGCCTAGCCGCGGCGTCGCCGTTGACCCCGTAGCGCGGTCGGAAGTAGCGTGAGTCACCTCGACCTTCATGTATCACTGGGTGATACGGCCTGTGGCCTACCCCGCGTGACGCGATCGGGGGCGTTGAGCATTCCGATGCGAGAGGGCCCATAGCGTGAAGCCGGAGAGCACCATCAAGGCCGATGACCTCATCCTGGTCAGCGTCGACGATCACATCTGCGAGCCCGCAGACATGTTCGATCGCCACGTTCCCGCCCGCTGGCGCGAGCAGGCGCCGCGCGTGGTCGAGGAAGACAATGGCGCGCAGCAGTGGTACTACGGCGCGGTACGCGGGCGGAATCTGGGGTTGAATGCCGTCGCCGGCAAGCCGAGTGAGTTCTTCAACATCGACGCCTCCCGCTACGAGGAGATGCGCCCGGGGTGCTTCGACGTCCACGAGCGGGTGCGCGACATGAGCGCCGGCGGGCAGCTCGCCGGGCTCAACTTCCCGAATTTCACCGGGTTCTCCGGCCAGGTGCTGAACCAGGGGCCGGACCGTGACGTCAACCTGGTCATGATCAACGCCTACAACGACTGGCACGTCGACGAATGGTGCGGCGCCTACCCGGAGCGTTTCATCCCGTGCGGGATCCTGCCGCTGTGGGACGTGCAGGAGGCTGCGAAGGAGCTGCGGCGGCTCGCATCCAAGGGCTGCCATGCGGTCACCTTCTCCGAAAACCCCGAAGCGCTCGGCCTGCCGTCCATCCACACCGACTACTGGGACCCGCTGTATGAGGCAGCGTGTGAAGAAAGCACCGTGCTGTGCCTGCACATCGGCTCCGCGTCGCGGTCCACCGGGGCGCTGACGAGCCCTGACGCGCCCGCCAGCGTCGCCATGAACCTGTCGTCGGTGATGTCGGTCCTGTCGATGGTCGAGCTCATCTGGGCATCGATGTGGGAACGCTTCCCGACGCTGCGTTTCTCGCTGACCGAAGGCGACATCGGCTGGATCCCGTACTTCCTCTGGCGGGCGGAGCACACGTACCGCCGCCACGGGGGCTGGACGAAGGCGAAATTCCCCGCCGGTTACGCGGGACCGAGCGACGTGTTCCGCAAGCACTTCCTGTCGTGCTTCATCAGCGATCGCATCTCGGTGAAGCTGCTCGACGAGTTCGACGTCGACAACGTGTGCTGGGAGTCCGACTACCCGCACTCGGACACCAACTGGCCGCACGCGCCGGAGGAGCTCTCCGAGCTGTTCGGCACCGCCGGCGTCGAGCAGGCCACCGTCGATCGGATCACCCACCTGAACGCGATGCAGCACTACTCGTTCGAGCCGTTCAAGACCCGCCCGCGCGAGCGCTGCACCGCTGCCGCGCTGCGGGCAGAAGCACCTGACGTCGACGTCGTGACGCGAGTGGGACGGGAGGCCGACGAACGCGACCTGGCCGCCTGGCGGGCGATGACGAACCGCGCTCGGGTAGGGGCGGGCCGGTGACCGCTGCTCCGGCCGACGTGCCGGTCTGCCCGGCGGACCTGCTCGACCCCGCGCTCTACGTGCACGGCGTGCCGCACGATCTGCTGCGGGAATTGCGGCAGGAGGCGCCGATCCAGTGGCACGGGCCGGCCGTGATCCCGGATACCTACCGGCCCGAGGGCGTGCCCATCGACGGGTTCTGGGTCGCGTTCGGCCACTCGGAAATTGTCGAGGTCAACCGTGACTGGGAGCGTTTTCGGGCGGCCGACGGCCCGACGCTGACGGCCATGCCCGAGCAGATGCGCGGCAGCGCGCTCATCTGGATGGATCCACCCGATCACACCCGGCTGCGCAAGCTCGTCAGCTCCGGTTTCACGCCGCGGATGCTGCGCCGGCTGGACGAGCTGCTGGTGCGCCGCACGCGGGCGATCCTCGACGCCGCTGCCGAAAAGGGCGAGTTCAACTTCGTCTCCGAGGTCGCGTTCCAGTTGCCGATGCACGTGATCGCCGACATCGTCGGCATCCCCGAGGACGAGCGGCCGCACGTGTTCTCGCTGACCGATCGCATGCTGTCGGGCATCGCCGGTGAAAGCGTCAGCCACGAGGAAGGTGCCGCGGCCCAGGTCGAGCTGTTCCAGTACGCGGAAGTACTGAGCGACCGCAAGCTCGCCGAGCCGGCCGACGATGTGTGGACCGAGCTGACTCAGGCGTCGATCGCGACGGACGACGGCGGGGTCACGAAGCTCGGCAAGACCGAGCTCGACTACTTCCTGATGATTCTCGCCATCGCCGGCAGTGAGACGACGCGCAACGCCATCTCCCAGGGGCTGGTCGCGTTGTTGCAGCATCCGCAGCAGCTGGCGGAGCTGCGGGCCGATCCCGAGCTGCTGAACAGCGCGGTCGAGGAGATTCTCCGGTGGTCGAGCCCGGTGCTGTACTTCGGGCGCACCGCCGCGGTCGACACCAGGGTCGGTGATGCGGCCATCCGCGCGGGCGACCGCGTCTCCATGTGGTATCCGGCCGGCAACCGTGACGAGCGGACCTTCGACCACCCGGACAGGTTCGACATCCGCCGCTCGCCGAATCCGCATGTCTCCTTCGGGGGCGGGGGAGCGCACTACTGCCTCGGTGCGGGCCTCGCGAAGCGTGAGGTGCATGTGATGACGAGGGCGCTTCTCGAGCGTTTTGACGTCGAACTGCTCGGCCCGCCGGTCTGGGGCGGCGGCGGTCCCGGGGTGAACGTCGGCATCAGCATCAACGAGCTGCCGGTGCGGGTTTCGGTCCGCTAGCCGGTGTGGGAACGTGCCACCCGAACCGGCGAATGTGCCGGCCATCTCGAACGAACCGGAGTCGTTGATGTCGTCCGATCGTGTGCTGGACGAACTGGCCTTCTACGCCCTGGCCGGGCAGCCCGGGACATCCCGTGAGCTCGTCGGCGAGGTCATCGACGGCGAGCGGCTCGGCTTGGGCACCGTCTTCATCTCCGAGCGCTACAACCGCAAGGAAATCGCCACGCTCTGCGGCGCGGCCGGCGCGGTCAGCGAGCGCATCCGCATCGCCACGGCGGCGACGAACCACAACACCCGGCATCCGATCGTGTCCGCGGGTATCGCGCGGACCATGCAGAGCCTGACCGACGGTCGCTTCGTCTTCGGCATCGGCCGTGGCATCGCGCCGATGCAGGATGCCTTCGGCATCCCGCGCATCACCACTGCCCAGATGGAAGACTTCGCGGGCATCATGCGCCGGCTCTTTCGCGGCGAGGTCATCGTGGGCCACGACGGCCCCGCCGGGAAGTTCCCGGTGCTGCACCTCGACGCCACGCTCGATGAGTACCTGCCGCTCGGCATCGTGGCGTTCGGGCCGCACACGCTCGACCTCGCGGGGCGGGTCTTCGACGATGTCGTGCTGCACACGTACTTCACCGACGAGACCACCGAGCGGTGCGTGAAGACGGTCAAGGCCGCGGCGCAGGCCGCCGGCCGCGATCCCGCGTCCGTCCGGGTGTGGTCGTGCTTCGCGACCGTCGGCGACCACATCCCGCAGGATCGTCGCCTGATGAAGACCGTCGGCCGGCTCGGTACCTACCTGCAGGGATATGGCGACCTGCTGGTACGCACGAACGGGTGGGATCCTGCGGTATTGCAGCGCTTTCTCGCCGATGAGGTCGTCTCGAGCGTCCGCGGTCTCGATGTCTCGGCGACCACCGAGCAACTGGAGCACGTCGCGACGCTGATCCCGGACGAGTGGCTCGCGCCCAGCGCCACCGGCACGCCGGAGCAGTGCGTCGCGGCGATCCGCGGCCAGCTCGACCTCGGTTGTGACGGCGTCATCTTGCACGGCGCCAGTCCCGCGGAGCTGGAGCCGATCATCGCGGCCTACCGGCAGACGGTCGGGTGATGGGCGCACCGGTCGAGCCCGTCGACTCTCCCGAGGGGATCACGCCGTCCTGGCTGACCGGCGTGCTGCAGGCCGCCGGACACGACTGCGAGATCCGGGGCCTGCGTCGCCGGCAGATCGGAACCGGGCAGATCGGCGCGAGCTTCCGCCTGGAACTCGACCTCGCCGCCCCGTCCGGTAGCGAGGTGCCGCCGACGCTGGTCGCCAAGCTGGCGGCCGGGTCGCTGCCGGCTCGGGAACGCGTCAAGCAAGGCTTTCAGAAGGAGGTGCGGTTCTACCGCGATCTGCGCGCGCTGACCGCCGTCCGGGCGCCGCGGTGCTGGTATGCCGAGCAGAGCACCGACTTGCTGACGTTCACCCTGCTGCTGGAAGATCTCGCGCCGCAGGTGCCCGGGCGCCAGGCGAGCGGCTGCCGCACCGATCAGGCGGCCGCGGCGGTGCGCAATCTCGCCGCATTGCACGCCCCTCTGTGGTGCGCCCCCGTGCTGGCCGCACACGCCGACTGGCTGGCCCCGATGGATGCGGCCACCGGCGCGTTCCTCGGTGACCTGCTGATGTCGGCCACCACAGAGTTCGTCGACCTCTACCGCGACCGGCTGTCCGAGCAGGACAGCCAGACGCTGCACGACTGCGCAGCCTCGATCAGCCGCTGGGCAGCGATCCCGGCGGACGTGTTCAGCGTGGTGCATGGTGATTACCGGCTCGACAACCTCATGTTCGCGCCCGAAGGATCGGACGTGACCGCCATCGACTGGCAGACGACGACCAGCGGCCCACCGGCGCGCGATCTCGCCTACTTCCTCAGCACCAGCCTGCTCGTCGACCAGCGCCGGCAGTCCGAGCGCGAACTCGTCGCGCTCTACTGCGAGGCGCTGGCGGCCCGGCGCGTGGAGTATCCCGCGCTGCAGGCGTGGTCCGACTATCGCCTCGGCATGCTGCAGGGACCGCTCATCACCGTGCTGGGACGGATTTACGCCACCGCAGACCCGTCGCCGGAAGCCGACGAGATGTTTCTTGCGATGGCGACGCGTTCGTGCGCGGCGATCCGGGATCTCGACGTGTGTGCCGCGGTCGGAAACGCCTGACGGCTCAGGCGTCGTAGCCGGAGTAGAACTGCCGGCACCAGCGCCGGTACTCGGTGATGGCCTTTTCCATTGGCCGCAGCACCGGCGGATCCTGATAGATCTTGTTCTCCCAGATCGGGATGTCCTGGCTCACGCCCGAGCAGAACAGCTCGGCGGCGTTCACCGCCGCGTCCTCGCCGGCGTCCCGCGGTGCGGTGAAAATCCAGCGCACCAGGACGTTTTCCTCATCGATCGGCGTGGTGCTGGACAGGAATGTCGTCATGCCCTGCATGCGGAGCACACCCAGCCCGAGACCGAACCCCTCGCGGACGAATGCCCCGTCGTGACTGGTGGATCGCTTGTAGTGGCCGTCGATGACGTCTTCTTGCGCCGGAATCGAGTCGGTGCCATGGACGAACTGGAAATGCACAGCGTCGTAATTGTTCTCGGCCATCTCCTGGCAGCACGTGGCGATGGGGAATTCGCGCACCACCATCGGCAGCCAGTCCGGATCATCGAACTCCGGCACGATCGGCACGTCGTAGAACGGCGCACCCTCCTCGAGGTGGTGCCAGGCCCAGATCATTCCGTTGCGCTCGAGCGTCGGGTACGAGCGGGCACGCGCCCGCTGCGGGATGAAGTCCACCTCGTCGTAGGGCACGTCGACGCATTGACCTGATGCGCCGTCGAAAGCCCAGCCGTGGAAGGGGCAGCGCACGCATTCGCCTTCCACCCGGCCGCCCACCCCGATATGCGCGCCGAGGTGCGGGCAGTGCCCATCCAGCACCCGCGGCATGCCGTCGGCGGTGCGGTAGATGACCAGATCGCGGCCGAAATAGCAGGCCGGCATCAGCTCACCCGGCGCGAGCTCGTCCGCGCGGGCGACGACGAACCAGCCGTTGGGGATCGGGAACGGAAAGCGCTTCCCGCCCGGTCGGGCGAGCACCCGGGGCCGGCTGCCGACGTCGGCCAGCAGGCCGATGTCGCGCGGCATCGGAAGGCCGGTGGGGATGGCCGGTGAGACGGTCACTTCGTGCCTGCGAGCTGCGCGTAGTGCTCCAGGTCGATCGGCACCCCACCGGCCTCGTAACGGTCGGCCCGGTCGCGCAGCGTGCGTGCCATGCCGGCCATGCCGATGGTGATGCAGTACGTGCCTTGGCGGATGCCCTCGAGCAGCACCTCGGCGAGCTCGTCGAGCGGCTGGATCGGCAGCTGCCGACCGGCTTTCGCGGCCATCTCGCGCAGCGACGCGATCGTCATCGCCGGAGTCGACCGCGGGCGTTCGCGGGCGAGCCCGGCCGGCCGGTTGCGGTCAGCGGTCCACAGACCGGTGTCGAGCAAGCCGTTGCCGGCCGGCAGGAACAGCGACGCAGCAAGGGGCAGCTGCTGCTCGGCGAACTGCGCGGCCAGGCATTCGGTCGTGATGGCCACCGCCGCCTTGCTGGCCGCGTAGACGGACGCGCCGGGCATCGGGGTGATGGCACCGTCGCCCGAGGAGGTGTTGACGACGTGGCCCGGATGACCTGAGGCGATCATGCGCGGCACGAAGGCCTGGATGCCGTAAGCGACCCCGAAAACGTTGACGCCGTGTACCCATCGCCAGTCGTTGGGGGTGGTGTCCCACACGTTGGCGGAAGGAGCTCCGACTCCCGCGTTGTTGAGGAGCACATGGCAGGCGCCGTGGGCGTCGAAAACCGCGTCCGCCAGGGCGGACACCGACTCGGGGTCCGAGACGTCCGTGACGACACCGAGAGCGGACGCGGCTCCGGTGGCGCTGACCGCGGCGACCGCCTCGTCCAGCGCGCCCTTTTCGATGTCGGCGATCACCAGCTGCGATCGCTGCGCCGCAAAGGCTTTGGCGACCGCGAGGCCGATCCCGCTGGCGCCGCCGGTGATGACGACGACCTTGCCGGCGAAATCCGTGACGGGGCCGGTCATCGGCCGGCTCCGGCCGGCGCTGGCACCTGGCCGCGGATCTGCTCCGGGGTCGGGCCGATCCGCTCGACGACGGGTGCGAGGGCTGGCAGATCGAAGCGGTAGAGCTCGGCGGCGTTCAGCCCGAGAATGCGCCGGCTGTCTTCCTGTGGAATGGATCCGAACCGATCCGTGATCCACTCACGGGTATGCGGCCAGCTCCCCTCGGGATGCGGAAAATCGTCGCCCCACATGAGGTTGGTGATACCGATGGCGTGGCGGCGCTCCACCTCGATCGGGCCCATCACCGATGCGGCGAACCAGCAGTTGCGGTTCAGGTATTCGCTGGGCTTCATCGTCAGCCCGGCGCGGAAGACCGCCGGCCCGAACTTGCGGGTGGCGTGGTCGCCGATCCACTTCGAGTCCATCCGCGCGATGATGTCGGGAGCCCACCAGGCGCCGTTCTCCGCCAGCACGTAGCGCAGGCTCGGGTGGCGCTCGAAGACGCCGCCGAGGATGAGAGCCCACAGCGGCCGCGCCGCCCACCAGTAGGCCTCGGTGGCATAGATGGCCGTGAGACCGGGCGACATGCCGTAGTCGTCCGGGCCGACGCCGGAGTGCGTCGTCACCGGCATGTCCAGGGCGGCGCAGGCTTCCCACAGCGGGTCGTAATGCGGGTCGTTGTACGGCAGCTGCGAACCCCAGCGGGTGGGGATCATGATGCCGCCGCGCAGTCCCCATTCGGCGGCCTGCTCGACCTCCTTGACCGACGTCGCGATGTCATGCGGGATGGGGACGACGGCGACGCCGGCGCGCCGCTGCGGCGAATGCGCGCAGAACTCCGCGAGCCAGCGGTTGTGGGCGGTCGCTCCGGCGCGAGCGAGCACCGGGTCGTTGTCGCCCGTCGCTCCGAGCCCGCTGTTGAACGGGGTCTTGGCGACGCCGCCGACACCGGCCGCATCAGCGTCGGGGAAGATGACCTCACCGGCGATGCCGGCCCGGTCCATCTCCTGCTGGCGCACCTCGACGTCCCAGGCGCCCGTCATGCCGCCGTGGTCGCCGATCTCCTTGTTCCACTCGGCGAGGAACTTCGCGTGCTCGTCGAGCTGAATGTCCTCGCGCAGCGCCTGCTCTTCGGCTTGGGCATCGTCGAACGCCTGGCGGTACTGCGGATCGACGTACTCGCGGTAGCGCTCGGGCGGCAGCCCGGCGTGAGTGTCGGTCGAGATGACGACGTATTTCTCGCTCATGCTCACTCGTATCTTTTCGCGACCGGTGCCGGGACGGCAATCTAAGCAAGTGCTTAGACACCGTGTCAGCTGTGTGCTGTCGCGTCAACCGCGGCCGCCGGACGGGCGCAGCTAGGGCCCGGCCGGGCCGCGGAGCCCGCTGATGACGAAGTCGAGCAGCGTGTCGACGTGTTCGGCGAAGGCCGCCGCGCCGAGGCGCAGGTCGGCGATGGCGGCGAGCTCGTGGATAAGGCAGTCGATGGCGATACCCCAGCGCAGCGGCGACGCCGCAGGCCCGGGCAGGCGCGAGTACAGCCGGCGGAACTGGTCGGTGAGCCCGCCCATGCTGTCTTGCAGGCGATGGTCACGGGCCGCGAGCAGCTGCGAGTACAGCCGCAGGAAGAGCGGCCCGCGCTCCGGCTCGTTGCGCACCAGCGCGACCCACGGCTCGATGACGCCGCGCACCAGGGCGTCGACGCTGACCGGCGCGCCGCCGTTCTCCATGCGGGCGAAGGCGTCGGTCTGCAGCGACTCGCGGCGGCGCTGCAGGATCGCCTCCAGCAGCTCGTCGCGGGACCGGAAGTGGTAATGCAGGGTGGCACTCGTGAGCCCGGCAGCCGTCGTCACGGCGCGCAGCGAGACGGCCTCGACGCCGTGCAGGGCGAACAGCTGCTCCGCCGCGTCGAGCAAGAGGACGCGCGCGTCGGAGCCGCCGGCCAGCGGCCCGGGCTTGCGCACCGTCGAGGGCATTCGCGGATCGTATGGCCGGGCGCGGCTCGCCGGCCGGAGCTCTACTGCTGCGGATACTCAACGAGCTCGCAGCGCACGCCGTCCGGGTCGTCGAGGAAGAACATCCTGGCGTTGTGCCGGACGTCGCCGAGATCGAACTCGTAGATCTCGGTGGGGGAGAAGCCGGCGTCGAGCGCGGCTTTGCGGAATCCCTCGAGGTCAGCGACGGCGAACGACAGCCCCGTGAGGCCCAACCCGGCCGACCGCGCACCGGCCGCACGGGGCTGATCGAGTGTCTCGATGGTGTGCAGCCGATAGCCGCCCGCGGCGATGAACGTCGAGCGGATCCGCACGCCGCTGCGGCCGAACATCGCGTCCAGCGCGGGCGAGGCGATCTGCATGTCATCGCTCGGCTGCGCGCCGAACACCGCGCCGTAGAAGCGGATGGTGGTGTCGGTATCGGCGACGTGAAGGATGAGATGGCTCGGCGTCACGCCGGCGCCGAGTGACGCGACCTCGCCTGTCGGGTCGGCCACCGGTCAGCTCGCGTCGGTGATCTCGAAGCGGTTGCCCTCGGTGTCGCAGCAGATGGCCGAGGTGACCGGGACGCCGAGCTGGTCGCGGGTCTTCGGCTCGGTGATCACCGTGCCGCCTCCGCTGCGGACCGCGTCGACCAGCGGGCCGATGCGCTCGGTGGCGACCGTCAGCGCGAAGTGGGCGACCGGGTCGCGCGGCTCCGGGATGGACGGGATCTGCGCGAGGTGCACCATCGCGGCGCCCGCGGACAGCCACGACCCCGGTATGCCGAAGTCGGGGCGCGGCAGCTCGGTCAGCCCGAGCACCTCGGTGTAGAAGCGCGTCGCCCGCGCGTTGTCGGTCACCGACAGGGCGACATGATTGAGCGAAATCCCCGCAGTCATCGCGACACCTCCAACGCCAGGCTGGGCTGCGTGACCGTAGCACGCACCCATGATCAACGCGCCAACGATCACGGTGAGGTGCCGTTCAAACCGGGGTTGGGCTTGATCAATGGCGCGTTGATCTTCGAGTGGCGGGCCCGCATCTGCTCACCGACCGGCTGAGCGAGCTACGGCGCCTGCTGCAGCCCGAACATCACCGACGCCATCGCTGCCGGCCGGTCGCCGAGCGGCCGCCAGCGATGCGTCACGCCGCGCATCACCACGACGTCGCCCGGCTCGAGCACCGCGCGCGACCCGGGGGCGTGCTCGTCCGCGCCTGGCAACGCCAGCTCGAGCGACCCCGAGAGCACCAGATCGACGTCGATCGTGCCGGTGCGATGCCAGCCGGCCTCCCCGGGGTCATGCCCGGCGGCGAACTCCACCGTCCGCAAGCTCACTCCGGCGCCGACCGGCTCGAGCGACCACGCCGCGGCGTCGCCGCCCTGATCCACCGTGTGCACCGCACCGCCGGTCTGCCACCAGTCGCGGATCACGACGGCGCTGGTGTCCAGCGTCGTCGGCGCTCCGGTGCGCAGCAGCGTCGACCGGTCGTTCACGGTGTCCGTCACGAACCGGCCGGTGACACTCGGCTGCGCCGCGTCGACAGGATGGGCCGACATGATTTCCGCCGGCCTCGCGGCGCTGACCGGCGACAGCAAGACCGACAGGAACGTGCATGGCTGCTCACCGATGACACGCCACCGGTGCCGCGTCCCGCGTTGGACCACCGCGTCGCCCGGCCCCACCTCCTGCTCACCGTCGTCGAGACCGAGCAGCACGCGCCCGCTGAGCACGACCATGAGGTCGAGCGTCGCCGTGCGGTGCATGCCGGGCTGGTCCGGATCCTCACCGGCTACGCGCACCCAGTTGCCGTCCGCGGCGAAACGGATGAGCCGCGCGGCGACGGCGCCGTCGCTCGGGAAGCCGCCGAGCCGCTCGGGCTCGGGGTCGCCGCCGTCGTCCGGGCCGGTGGGATGATGGTCGAACCAGATCAGCTCGCTGACCGCGAACCCGCTCTGCCGCGGACGGTCCGGGGTGGCAGCCCGTCGCTGACGATCGTCGGCTCGCCGTCCGGGCCGGCGGCGGCCACCACGCGGCGGACGTCGAAGTCCATGGAAGTCGCCACGGTCACCTCCGGGGATCGGCGAGAGCGTCCTTCTATCACTGCGGGCGGATGGGGCGGCGCTGCGGCCCGCCGCGCGGTGCGCTTTCATGCTCTGCGTGAGCGATACACGTAAGGCTGATGCTTGGGTGGCCGCTGAGCTCGGCGACCCGACCAAGGTGCTTTCCCGGCAGACCGTCGACGTTCGCCCGCCCGGACCCGGCGAGGTGCGGGTGCAGGTGTCGACGTTCTGCGTGAACTTCAACGACACCGACATCGTGCGCGGCCGGTGGGTGGTCGTCCCGCTGCAGCCGCCGTTCATCCCCGGCATGGAGGCGATGGGCGTCGTCGAGAGCGCGGGCCCGGGACAGGAGCACCTGCTCGGCAAGCGCATCGTCGGCATCCCCGTCGGGTGCGCACGGCGGCTTCGCGGAGTACGCCGTCGTCGATGCGGTGAGCGCGATGGTCATCCCGGACTGGCTGGACGACGCGGAGGGTGCGGCGCTGCATTACCCGTTCCATCTCGGGTGGTTCAGCCTGGTCGAGCGCGCGACGCTGACGGCGGGGGAGACACTGCTCGTGCACGCCGGCGCGGGGGGAGTCGGCTCGGCGGCCATCCAGCTCGGCAAGGCCCTCGGAGCCACCGTGATCGCGACGGCCGGCGGGCCGGAAAAGGTCGCCTTCTGCCGGGAGCTCGGCGCCGACGTGGCGATCGACTACCGCGAGGGCGGTTTCGCGCAAGCGGTGCTCGATGCGACCTTTCACGCCGGGGTCGATGTCGCGCTCGACTCCGTCGGGGGCGACGTCACCCTGGAGACGTTTCGCTGCATGGGTATGAACGGCCGCCACCTGATCGTCGGGTACGCCTCGGACATCACCAACGACGGCGCGCCCATCCCCATGCAGCCGGCCATCTACGGCAACTTCTCGCTGTACGGCGTCTGCCTGGCCTACACCATGGACCCGCTGGCGACCCGGCTCACCACAGGCCTGAACTGGCCGTCCCGCAGCGAGGGTCTTGCGGCGCACCGGCACATCCTCGAACTGATGCGCGCCGGCAAGGTGCGCACCGTCGTCACCGGCGAGGTGACGTTCGACGAGCTGCCCGAAGCCATGGAACGCCAGGAGCGCCGCGAGACGATGGGCCGTACCGTCGTGCGCCTGCGCTGACGGCACGACCCCTCCGGAATCACTCCAGCCCGTAGCGCGGCATCGCCCCGCTGAACGAGTGCTCGTAGAGCCCGTAGCCGACGTGGCCGTCGTACTCGAAGCGGGCGGCCTGATCGACGACGGCGTAGGCGCCGAGCTGGCGGATCTCCGGGACGTAGTAGGTGACGCCTTGCACCACGAGTTCGGGACCCTGGTACATGCCGTGGCGCCAGTCGGCCTCCAGGCCGTAACCGGTGCCGACGGCCAGGAAGTTGGCCAGCAGCGGCGTGCAACGCAGCTCGAAGCCCGCGTCGGGGAACGTCACGGTCGACCCGGTCAGCAGCCGGATACCCGGCTCGAACTCGTGGGCGTGGTCGGTACGCCCGAGCTGCTCCACCCGGCCGTCGAGCCACACCCGTTCGGCCTGCTCCAGTGTGCGCACGCCGTCGGCGCGCTCGGAGCAGATGTAGTAGATGCAGTGGTCCTCGAAACGCATGGGGAAGTAGCTCCACATGCCGCCGCCCATCGCGTTGGTGCCCGAACGGATGCCCTCGGGCTCCTTCTCGCCGACCGGGCGCACGCCCCAGGAGCGGTCACGCGAGCCCCAGGTCGTCGCCGGGTCGACCGTGAGCTCGCGCCCGTCGACGGTGAGCGTGCCGCTCCACGAGCCCATCTGCGCGAGGCGCTGGGTGTCGAACAGCACCCGCGACCCCTGCCGGATGAACTGGTTGGGCTCCGGGATGGCCGGGCCGAAGCCCTCCCACGTGAGGTCCATGGCGACGCTGTGCTCGGTCGGCTCGGCGACGAAGCGCAGCCGCTTGAGCGGCTCGAGCACCTCGACCCGCAGCGGCCCGACGGAGATGTCGGAACGGTCGCCGAGCGGCTTCGAGGAGCGCACGACGTGCTGCTTGTCGCCGAGCCGGACGGTGACGAACGCGTCGGTCGTCCCCAGGTTGGGGTACTGGCCGAGGCCCATGATCGCCATCCACTCACCGCCGGTGTCGAGGGCGTTGAAGTAGTAGCGGTCGTAGAAGTTGCGGTCGCTCGTCGCCACATGGGCGATCCAGTCGGCGGACTGATGAACGGGAAAGTCGTCCCACGACGTGACGGTCATGGCCGAACCTTACGAACGCGTGCGTGACGCACGAACACCGGGACGCCGAATGGCCGCTGAACGCTTGCTCGCGGCGGTGTGCCGGGTGCCGGACGCGCGGCGGAATCGGCCACGCTTTCAAGATCCGGATTCGTAAAATGCTCACAAGGCCGGACATTCCGCTGGGCGATCAAAGAACCTTGGCGGATTCCGCCGCCCAGGATCCCGCCATGCCCCCGGCGAACGGTCGAGACGATGCGCTAGAAGTGACGGATGCCGATTCCGACCCAGCGCGACCCCGAAGCCACCCGCCTCGCTCTGCGGGACTGGCTCGCCGGAAAGGTGCCGGACGCGCACGACGTGCAGATCTCTGAGCTCGCGGTGCCGGCGGCGACCGGCTTCTCGAACGAGACGATCCTGTTCGACGCCGAGTGGAACGAAGCCGGTGAGCAGCACGCCGAGGAATTCGTGCTGCGGGTGAAGCCGACCGGCTACACCGTCTTCCTCGAGTCGGAGTTCGAGGCGCAGTACCAGGTCATGAAGACGTTGCACGAGCAGACCGACGTGAACGTGCCGAAGATCTGGTGGTACGAGACCGACCCCGGCCCGCTCGGCGCCGACTTCTACGCGATGAGCCGGGTACACGGCCGCACCCCGCCGGACAGCCCGCCGTACCACGCGGGCGGTTGGGTCACCGACTTGAGCCCCGCCGAACGGGAAGCCATGTGGTGGAGCGGGATCGACAACATGGCGCGCGTGCACCGGGCCGACTACCGCGAGCTCGGTTTCGACGTCCTGCTCGATCGCCCGCACCGGGGCGCGGCCGGGCTCGAGCAGCAGCTCGCCTACTACGAGGAATACTTCGAGTGGGCCCGGGCGGGACGCAGCGTTCCCATCGCCGAGGCGACCCGGGAGTGGGTGCGCGAGCACCGGCCGGTGGACGGCGAGCTGGGGCTCGTGTGGGGTGACGCCCGGGTCGGCAACATGATTTTCGACGATCGGATGCAGTGTGCGGCCGTCCTCGACTGGGAGATGACGACCATCGGCCCGGCGGAGGAGGACCTCGGGTGGTGGCTGTTCCTGGATACCCATCACAGCCAGGGAACGGGAGTGGCGCGACTTCCGGGATTCCCGACCCACGAGGAGACCGAAGCGCGCTACGCCGAGCTGCTCGGGCGGCCGCTTTCCGACCTGCACTACTGGAAGGTCTTCGCCGGCTACCGGTTCGCCGTGGTGATGATGCGCCTCACGGCCATGACCGAGCAGATGGGTCTGGTACCGGCCGGGCAGTCGGAGCAGCTGGCCCGTAACAACGGCGTGACGCGGGTGCTCGCGTCGCTGCTCGATCTGCCGAGCCCCGGCGAGCCAGCCGCCCCCGGCAGCTATTAGGCGGCGTGGGAGCATGAGCCCATCCGTCGCGCCGCACTCGACCACCGGAGCAGCCAGATGATCCGCTTCAGCGTTCTCTACCCGGCCACCGAAGGCGCCGCCTTCGACCACGACTACTACGCGAACAAGCACGTCCCGCTCGCGCTGAAGACATGGGGCCTGGACAGCGCCGAGATCGACAAGGGGCTGGACGGCCCCTACGTCGCGGCGGTGCACTTCACGTTCGACTCGATGGAGGCCATGGGCGCCGCGCTCGGCAGCCCCGGCACCGGTGACGTGATGGCCGATGTCGCCAACTACACGACGATCCAGCCGGTCACCCAGACCAGCGAGGTGGTCGGCTGACCCACGCCGACCGCAGCATCAAGCCCGTGACCCGGCCTGTTCGGGTGTCGCGGTCGGCCGTCATCGTCTTCATCGGCCTGCAGCTGGCCATGGTGATGTCGACCATGGACAGCACCATCGTTGCGACGGCGCTGCCGGCCATCACCAAAGACATCGGCGGCCTGTCACGCGTCACGTGGGTGGCGACGGCCTACCTGCTCGCACAGGTCGTCACCATGCCGCTGTACGGCAAGCTCGGCGACCAGCTGGGGCGCAAGCGCATCCTGCTGGGTGCAGTGGCCCTCTTCCTGGTCGGCTCGATGGCGTGCGGCCTCGCGCAGACCATGAACCAGCTGCTGGCCGCGCGCTTCGTCCAGGGCCTCGGCAGCGGCGGCCTCGGCACGGTGGCGATGGCCATCACCGCCGACATCATCCCGGCTCGCCAGCTGGGCCGGTGGATGGGATACCAGGGGGTCGCGTTCGCCGTCGGAAGCATCCTCGGGCCGGTCGCGGGCGGCTTGTTCGTCGACCATCTCACCTGGCGGTGGGCGTTCTATATCAACATCCCGGTCGGGCTGGTCGCCATCGCGCTCATCGGCACGCAGCTGCGTGTTCCCTACCGCCGCCGGGCGCATGCGCTGGACTGGCCGGGCGCCACGCTCGTGATGGTGACGCTCAGCGCGTTCATCGTGGTGGCGAGCCTCGGCGGCACCGACTTCGGCTGGATGTCCGGGCAGGCGTGGGCGCTCATCGCGGTGACCGTCGGCGGCCTCGCCGCCTTCATCGCATGGGAACGCCGTGCTGCCGAGCCGGTGCTGCCGCTGCGGCTGTTTCGCGACCGCGTCATCCGCGGCAACGTCGGAGTCAACATCACCAGCGGCGTGCTGCTTTTCTGCGGCATCTACTTCGTGCCGCTCTACATGCAGGAGGTGCACGGGATCACCCCCACCGCCTCCGGCTTCGTGCTGGTCCCGGTGCTCTTCGGCGCGGCGTTCGGCACGATGATCTCCGGTCGCCGCGTCGAGCACGGCAGCCGCATCAAGCCGTGGCCGATCGCCGGCGCACTGTTCGCGCTCTGCGGCATGGGGCTGCTGTCCTCGCTCTCGCGGGGCACCCCGACGCCGCTCGTCTCGGGCTACGTCCTGCTGGTCGGTGTCGGAGCGGGCTTCATGATGCAGCCGTCGCTGCTCGCCGTGCAAAACGCTGCCGACACGGCGGACCTCGGCACGGCGACGTCCACCGCCTTGCTCTTCCGCATGCTCGGGTCGACCATCGGAGTCCCGATTTTCGGCGGCATCATCAACGCCCGGCTCGGTGAAGGGCCGCCGACCCCGGCGGCGTTCGCCGACGCCTTGTCGCCCGTCTTCCTGACCGCGGTGGGGATCGGCGTCGTCGCTCTGCTGTTTGCCGTGAGAACGCCCGAACGCCCGCTGAAGGAGCATTTCGGCGAGCAGGTGGACGAGAGCGGCTTGCACGTCGAGCCGGCGCTGTGACGGGCCGCTGACGACCCGCCTCCCGCCCCGGCGGCCGGCACCCGGTCGACCTCGTGGAGAATGCGCCACGATGAGCACGGCAACCGGAGGAAACATGGGCGAGCTCGCGGCGCGCGCGAAGTACAACGAGCTGATCGATGTTCTGCGGCAAGCGGGAGAGCGCTGGGTGGTGCCCGGGCCGGGAATGAGCGACGACGACGTCGCCGAGGGCTTCCGCAACCTCACGCACATCCTGCAGAGCGCGCTCTACTCGCATCAGGAGTTCGACCCCGACCGGCCGGTCTTTCATCGCATCGTGTCGCCGACCCGCAGCTTCACCGGTGACAACTCCGACGCTCTCTACTACGAGACGCCGGTCGCTCCGGGCCGGGAGTACGTCGTGCGCGGCAATCTCTCCGGTGCCGTGTACACGTCGTTCACGATGGAGTCGGGCGCAGCCGACGGCGCGTACGCGACGCAGACGTCCGGCGTGCTGCGCGATGACGACATCGACGTCGACGCGGACGGCAGCTACGAGATCCGGCTCGGCGGCAGCGTCGCCGAACGCAACTGGCTCGCCATCCCTGACGATGGCGGTCGCATCACCACCCGGCACTACTTCGAGTGGCCGTTCTCGGCGTCGGCGTCCCAGACGCTGCACGTCCCGCTGAGCATCGAGGTGGTGTCGCCTCCGCCGCCTCCGCCGCGATGGAACGACGAGCGTGTCGCGGCCGGGCTGCAGCGGGTCATCAACCACGTGCGGACGAAGACGATCGACCAGCCGCCGCGGCCCGCCGGCCCACCGGCGCCGTTCGTCTCGATCACGCCGAACGATTTCCCGGAGCCGGTGGTACCCGGCAACATGGCGTTCGCCGCCTTCGACGCGGCCTACTCGATGGCGCCGTACCTGATCGGTCCCGATGAGGCGCTCGTCATCACCGGCCGCTGGCCGGAGTGCCGCTTTGCGAACGTCTGCCTGTGGAACCGGTGGTCGCAGATGTATGACTACGTGAATCGCCAGGTGAGCCGCAACCGCGCCAACACCACTCTCGAGCCGGACGGCAGCTTCCGCATGATTCTCGCGCACGCCGATCCGGGGCTGCCGAACTGGATCGATACCGAGGGTCGCACGCTGGGCACCGTCTTCTGGCGCTTCTTCCTGCCCGAGGGGCCGATCGAGACGCCCAAGGCCGAGGTGGTGAAGTTCGCCGATCTGGTCGGCGGCTGACGCCTACTCGCCGGTGCGGCCCACGAAGTCCGCGGCGAGCTTCGGCGGCGCGACGGCCAGCCACCCGTCGGTGAGCGCCTCGGTGAGCGCCTTGCGGGTGGCCTTCTCCAGCTGAACGAGGATGGCCGGGTAGCCACGGAAGTGGGGGATGGTGAAGAAGGCCTTGCCACCCGCCGCGAGCACCGCCTCTTTCTCGCCGAGGTCGGCCACCCGGATGGCGAGGATCGGTCCCTGCGGCGGGGTCTCGTCGCCGAACCGTTTGATGTCGGCCTTCGAGAACGGCCGTTCCCACGCGAACGTCTTGCCGCCCACCGACCAGGCGCGGTTGCCGCGCGTCTCGCCCTCGGTCACCTCAGGCAGGGTGAACGCGAAGGTCGCCACCTCATCGAGCGTGACCACGGACACCTCCGGTCGCAACAACGTTGTCATGCAGGTTGTCATCGAGGCTGCCAGCAGGTGGTCACGGACGCGGGCTGTGCACCCGACCGAAGTCGTAGGGATCCGGCCAGCCCCGCACGGCGAGGTTCGCCTCCTGCCGGGCGATGACCGCCGGTAGATCGGCGGGCTGCCAGCCGGCAACGGGCTGCTCACCGCGCAGGTCACGCACGGTCCGCCGGTGCTCGAGCAAGAGCTGCAGGCTGAATGCGATACGGCCGGTCAGGACTGCTGGATCGGCGCTGCACAGCAGCAGCGCCGCCTCCGCCATCGTGTCGAGCGGCTCGAACATGTCCTCGTCGATCCACCCGGCGGCCACCAGGCCCGGCGTGGCGATGGCTGCCTGTGGAGCGAGCGCGTTGACCGCGATCCCTTGCCCCTCACATTCACTCGCGGCGGCGACGGTCAGCCGGTTCAACGCCGCCTTGCTGGCGCCGTAGGCGAACCCCGCCTTGGCCGGCTTGTTCGTCGGGAATGGCGGCCCAGGTGGGAGTTCCGCTGAGAAAGTCGTGAGATTGAGGATCCAGCCGCGACCGCGTTCACGCATGCCCGGCACGGCGGCCCGCATCAGCTCCCAAGGGGCCCAGAGGTTCACCTGCAGGCAACGCTCGAGGTGCTGCGGCGAAACCTGCTCGAACGGCGCATAGCCGCCGGCAGCGGCGTTGTTGACCAGGATGTCGAGCGGTCCGAGCTCGGCTTCCGTCCGGGGCACCAGATCCGCCCGGCCGCCGTCCGGCACGGACAGGTCCGCGGGAAGGACGAGGCAGCGGCGTCCGAGCTCCTCAATCCGATTGCGGATCTTTCCCAAGCCGTCGCGGCTGCGCGCGGTGATCGCCACATCGGCGCCCTCGGCCGCGAGCCGCACGGCTATCGCGGTACCGGTGCCGCCCTGGCTCGCGCCCGTGACGAGGGCGACCCGCCCGGCACATGCTGCGCTGCTCATGCGTTCGCGTCCCCTTCCCAGGCGTCAAACAAGGTGGATGCGGGCGACGCGCCGAAGCTAGCACTGCGCCGCGCGGAGGCATGCACCATGCTGCGCTTGCGACGCGGGCATCGCTCACCTATACGTTATAAGCCTCCGAACCAGGGAGCCGCCATGACCGCGTCCACCGTCGTCCGCGACGAGAAGCTTCGAGTTGTCGACGCCGACACCCACCTGACCGAGCCACATGACCTCTGGACCGAGCGGGCCCCGCGCAAGTATCGCGACCGCGTTCCTCACGTGGCGGAGGTGAGCGGGCAGCCCACGTGGGTGGTGGACGACATCCCCCTGGGACGGGCGTCGGCTTCGTCGGTCGTCCACAAGGACGGCACCCGCAGCCTGGGCACGGAATTCATCGGGTGGACGTTCGACGACGCCCACCCCGCCGCGTATGACGTGGCGGCCCGGCTTGCCGTGATGGACGAGATCGGCGTCTGGGCGCAGATCGTCTATCCGAATGCGGCCGGCTTCGGTGGCCAGAAGTTCGGCCAGCTCGCGGATCCCGATCTCAAGAACCTGTGCGCGACGCTCTATAACGACGCGATGTGCGACATGCAGGCGGCCGGCGGCGGCCGGCTCTTTCCGATGGCCCTGCTGCCGTGGTGGGACGTCGCCGCCTCGGTGGCGGAGGCCGAACGCGCCGCATCGCTCGGGCTGCGCGGCGTCAACATGACCAGCGACCCGCAGCAGGGCGGCGCCCCGGACCTCGCAGATCGCGCTTGGGATCCGCTGTGGGAGGTGTGCGCCGACCGGGGCCTTCCGGTGAATTTCCACATCGGCGCCAGCGAAACGAGCCTTTCCTGGTTCGGCAGCTCCCCGTGGCCGTCGCAGGGCGAGAACCAGAAGCTCGCGATCGGCTCAGCGATGATGTACCTGACCAACGCGCGCGTCATCGCCAATCTCATCTACTCGGGCCTGCTCGAACGCCATCCGCAGCTGCGGTTCGTTTCGGTGGAGAGCGGGATCGGCTGGATACCGTTCGTGCTCGAGGCGTTGCAGCACCAGCGCGGCGAGCTCCCGCCGGCTGCGCTCGACTACATGACCCGAAGCCCGCTCGAATATTTCCAGCGCCACATCTACGCCTGCTTCTGGTTCGAGCAGCAGGATGTGTCGCACACGTTCGAACTGATCGGCGCCGACAACATTCTCTTCGAGACCGACTTCCCGCATCCGACGTGCCTCTACCCGGACAGCATGGCCGCTGCGGCGCCCGGATTGGCGCAGCTCACCGCGCAGGACCGGCGAAAGGTGCTGCAGGACAACGCCGCGGCGCTGTACCGCATCCCGCTTCCCGGTGACGCCGGCCGTTAGGCGCGGGCTGACCGCTGAGCGGATCGTCTCGGCCGCGCTCGACCTGCTCGACGAGGACGGGCTGGACGCTCTCACCACCACGCGGCTCGCCCGCCGGCTCGGGGTGTCCCAACCCGCGCTCTACAGCCATTTCCGGAGCGTGGAGCAGCTGCAGCGCGAGGTCGCTGTGCGAGGGGCCCGCGAGCTCAGCGGGGTGGTGCAGGCCGCCGTCGACGAGCTGCCGGCCGGAGCGGATGCGGACGCGGCGCTCACGGCGACGGCTCATGCCTACCGCGGCTACGTGAAGCAGCACCCGGATCGCTACCTCCTGCAGTTGAGTGCCCCACGGGATGCGGCGTTTCTCGCGGCAGCCGAGCAGTCTGCAGAAGCGGTGCGCAGCGTGCTACGCAGGTTCGGGCTCTCCGAGACGCAGGTACGGGAAAGTCACCTGGCGTTTCGCGCCGCCGTCCATGGTTTCGTCCACCTGGAGGCGCATCAGGGGCTCGCCGCTGACGCTGCCGGAGCGGACCGGCATTTCGAGTTCTTCGTCGGGTTGTTCGCCGCGGGACTGCACGCCGTCGCGGGCAGACCGACGACCCGCCGGTGAGCGCTCAGGACCGGGCGGCGAGCAGCTCGGCGAGGTTCGGCACCAGCTCGCCCGGCGTGTAGTCGCCCAGCGTCACTCGCTGCAGGGTGCGCGGCTCCCGCAATGGAATCGTGCGGCGCGCGTGGTGAAGTGCCACGTTGTCCCACAGCACGAGATCACCGACCGACCAGCGGTGCTCGTAGACATTCTCCGGGGCGTAGAGGACGCCGAACAGTTCGCGCAGCAGCGCCTCGCTCTCCGCTTGAGGTAACCCGAGGATGCGGTCGGAATGCAGCTCGTTGGCGTAGATGACGGGCACGCCGGTCCGCGGATGGGGTCCGATCACCGGGTGCGCGAAGCGCGGGGATCCGGGCGCCAGATCCGCTTCACGGGTACGCCGATCGTCCGGCTGCGTGAAGTCGTAGACGTTCAGCACGCGCCGGCCGTCGAGCCGCGCGCGCAGCTCAGCCGGCAGCCGGCTCGCAGCGCCGACCGCGTCAGCGAAGAGCGTCGGCGATCCGTCCGCCGGGACCTGCAGCGCGTGCAGCGAGATCCCGCTGACCGGCGCCCGGGTGAATGCGAAGTCGGAATGAAAGAGCAGGGCGCCCTCCCGAACGATGCCGTCCGGGCGCACGTTGGAAACGTAGCCCCAAGCGCGTCGCTCGGCGACGAGTGGGCCGAAGCGGGCCGTGAAGGCCACCTGATCCTCGCCCGTCAACTCCACCGACCGAACCACGAGCAGGTGGCGCTGATCCCACCCCGCGCGCAACGCGTCGACGAGATCGCGCGTCCATCCGGCCGCGGGGTCGTGCATGCGGCGCGGGTCCAGGCCGGTGACCTCGACTCCGGTCGACCCGGGCAGATCGACGAGGTCCACGCTCATAAACTACTGCCAGGTGGCAGCAACCGCGCGTGGCAGCAGGGAGACGGATGACCGAAGGAGCTCGCCGAGCCGCTCGCTCTGACGTGGTCATCGTGGGTGCGGGTGCCTCGGCCGGCGTCGCCGCACTCGCGCTGGTGCGCGCGGGTGTCTCCGTCACCTGCTTCGAGCAGGGCGAGTGGCCGGATCGTTCGAGCTTCGGTGGTGACCGGCCGGCTGGTGAGTTGATCGCCATGACGCGGTGGTCGACTTCGCCGGCCGTGCGCGGCGGGCCGGCGGATTATCCGATCGATGTCGGGGCTTCGGACATGGCCGTGCTGAACTGGAACGGGGTCGGCGGCGGTTCGGTGCTCTACAACGGCCAATGGCCGCGGCTGCATCCGAGCGACTTCCGGGTGCGCAGCACGGACGGCGTCGGTGCCGATTGGCCGCTGACATATGAGGAGCTGCAGCCCTTCTACGAAGCGACGGACCGCCAGTTCGGCGTCTCCGGCCTGGGTGGCAATCCGGCCTACCCCGCCGGGGAAGACCCGCCGCTGCCACCGCTGCCCATCGGTCCCCTCGCGATGGCCGTCGCGCGAGCCCACGCGCGGCTCGGCTGGCATTGGTGGCCGGATAACAACGCCATCAACTCCGTTGAGCACGAGGGCCGGCACGCGTGCGTGCAACGCGGAACGTGCAGCCAAGGCTGCAACGAAGGCGCGAAGGCCTCGACGGACCTCACCCACTGGCCCGAGTTCCAGCGCCTCGGTGGTGCTCTGGTCACCGGCGCCGCGGTGCGCCGCGTCCTGGTCGATCGGACGGATCGGGCGACCGGAATCGAATGGGTGGACCGAGCAGGCAACGCCCACCTGCACCAGGCGGATGTGGTGCTGTGCGCCGCGAACGGCATCGGCACGCCTCGCCTGCTGCTCGCCTCCGCCGACGATCGGCATCCGGACGGTCTCGCCAACGACTCCGGCATGCTCGGCCGCTGTTTGATGCTGCATCCCATGGCGCTCGTGCAAGGCGTCTTGCCGGGGAGCCCGCCGTGGCACGGTCACAACGGCGGGCTCATCAACTCCATGCAGTTCTACGGCTCGGACGCCTCGCGCGGATTCGTGCGCGGCGCACGGTGGGCTCTCACCGCGGGAGGCGCGCCGCTGGCAACGGCCCTTGGCCCGCGCGTCGGGTGGGGAGCGGATCACCATCGGCAGATGCGCGCGAACGTCGGCCGGCGGGTGACGTGGGTGCTGCTCGCCGAGGACCTTCCGGATGAGGCGAACGAGGTGGTGCTGTCCGCGGAGGCGGGTGGCGCAGGCATTGCGGGAGCGCGCGTGCGTTACCGCGTCGGCGGCAACACCGAGCGCTTGCTGGCCTGGCACGCCGAGCGGGCCATGGCGTCGCTGACCGAGGCCGGCGTCTTGGACATCACTGTCAGCCGGGCACGCGCCAATGGGCACTTCATGGGCACCGCGCGCATGGGAGATGACCCCGCGACATCAGTCTGCGACCGCTGGGGCTTCACTCACCGCATCCGCAACCTCGGCATCCTCGACGGCAGCGTCTTCCCGACGGCGGGTGGGATGAACCCGACGAGCACCATCTGCGCCCTCGCGCTTCGCACGGCGCAGCATCTCTTGGACGGCCCGCGGTGGCTCACCCGGCCGGCGTCACCCCGCCGCCCGGCCGGCCAGGCGCCCCGCAGCTCGCCGGCCCGGCGCAGCGTGTCCGTGCCGCTGTCGCGCCCGGCCTCCGCGCCGAATTTCAGCCTCGCCGAACGTCGTCGGTTGGGCCGGTGGGCGGACGACCTCATCCCGGCAGGCGAGGGCATGCCGGCGGCGACGGACGTGGGCGTCAACACTCGATCGCTGGACGCCCTGCTGCAGGTGCGCCCAGACCTCGGCGCGCCACTGCGGGACGCCCTCGCCAGAAACGAACGTTTGTCCGCAGAGCAGCTCCGCCACGAAGACCGGGCGGCATTTAAGGTGGTCGCGCTCGTGGTGGCGGGAGCGTATTACCTGTCGCCGCAGGTGCGCGAGGCGCTGGACTGGCGCGGCGAAGCCGGTCGCCCGGTGGCGGCGTCAGCCTTCCCAGCATACGTCTCAGAGGGGCTGCTCGATCACCTCGTATCGGGCGAGTTGTCCTAGCCGCCCCCGCGCCGTAACGGCGTTATGTCCCGAAGTACCAACGTTATGATCAGGTTGGACAACAACGCCGTTATCATCGGTGTCATGACTTCTGCAGAAGCGTCTCGCGCCACATCTTCCGGTGAGCCTGCAACGACGCGTGAGCTGTTGGTCGAACTGGCGGCGGAGGTCTTTGCCGATGAGGGGTACGCCGCCGCGTCAGTGCGTGACCTCGGCCGCCGCGCCGGAGTCACCAGCGGCGCGATCTACGGCAACTTCCGGGGAAAGGCCGACCTGCTCGCCGAGGCCGTTGACGCGCGGCTGGCCGCCGACGGTTGGACGCTGCCGGATGACGACGACGCGCAGTCGCTGCTCGATTTCGTCGCCGACCAGTTCGCCCATTCGAAGGGCCGTGCTCAGCTGATCTCGCTACTGCTGGAAGGGGCCGTGGCGGCGCGGGTCGACGGTGAGGTGAAGCGCCGGCTGCAGAAGCCGATTGCCCGGCGGCTCAACGACTCCGCGGCTGCGTTCGAGGCGCGGCGCAGCGCCGAAGGTCTTGACCCGGCCGTCGATGTCGATGCTGCCGTGAAAATGCTCTGGAGCATCGAGATAGGGCTGCGGGTGCTCGCGGCGCTGGGTATCGCAGCGCCTGCCCCGGAGTCGGGCTCCGACGTGGTGCGCCATTTCCTGCAGGGGCTGCAGTCCACGACCCCGCGGCGCCCGAGCCGCGCGGCGAAGGCCGGGGCCAAGCGCGCCGGCACCAAGAAGGCGGCGGCTAAGGCCACGAAGAGCACGAAGGCAGCGGCCTCGTCCTCCTCCCGGGCAGCGAAGAAGGCGCCGTCCAAGGCGGGTGCGCTCGGGCCGGCGAGGTCGGCCGCACGCGCCGCCAAGAAGGCGCTGCCGGCGAAGGCGAATCCGCGCAAGCGCGCGCGTTGACGCCGCCGGCGGCATGCCGACATCAGCCCGAGCCGGTGTATGACTGTGCAGGATCACTCCGACGAAGGGCAGGCAATGACTGCTTCGCTTTCCACCGGCGGCCGGCTCGCCGGCAAGGTGGCCATCATCACCGGCGCCGCGCGCGGTCAGGGCGCCGCAGAGGCTCTGCGGTTTCGTGCCGAGGGGGCCACGGTGGTGGCGGGTGACGTGCTCGACGCCGAAGGCATCGTGCGTTTGGACGTGACGTCCGCGGAGAGCTGGCGCCAAGTGGTTTCGGCGACCGTCGAGCAGTACGGCCGGGTCGATGTCCTGGTCAACAATGCCGGCATCCACGCGAGCGCCGATGTCGCGGAGATGCCCGAAGACGACTTCCGGCGGGTGCTCGACGTCAACCTCATCGGCCCCTTTCTCGGCACCCAGGCCGTCGTCCCGCACATGCCGGCCGGCGGGTCGATCATCAACGTCGCCTCGCTGAACGGTCTGGCGGCCCAGCGCGGTACGTCCGCTTACACCTCTTCCAAATTCGCGCTGCGCGGGCTGACGAAGGCGGCAGCGCTTGATCTCGGCCCGCGGGGCATCCGGGTCAACGCCATCCTGCCGGGTGTCATCCGCACGCCGATGGTGGCCTACGTCGTCGAGACTCGCGAAGAGCAGATCGCCTCGGGCCTCCCGCTCGGGCGTATCGGGGAGCCCACCGACGTGGCCGGCGCCGCCGTCTTCCTGGCCAGCGACGATGCGGCCTGGATCAGCGGCATCGACCTGCCCGTCGACGGTGGCCACATCGCCCAGACACCCCGCCTCGTCTGAGCGATCCCCGATGTGGGAAAACGACGTATGGAGATTCGCAAGGTAGGGCGGTCCGGGCTCGGCGTATCCGTGCTCGGTCTGGGCTGCAACAACTTCGGCATGCGCATCGATGCCCAGCAGACCCGCGCGGTCGTGCATGCGGCCGTCGACGCAGGCATCACCCTGTTCGATACCGCGGAGATGTACGGCGGCGGCAAGTCGGAGGAGTTCTTGGGGGCCGCGCTCGCCGAGGTCGGCCGCCGTGACGACGTCGTCATCGCCAGCAAGTTCGGCCGCGCCGATGTCGGCGGGTCGCGTTCGGAAATCATCCGCGCCTGCGAACGCTCGCTGCGCCGGCTCGGCACCGACTACATCGACCTGTACTACCAGCATTACGTCGATCGGACCACGCCCGTCGAGGAGACCCTGGCGGCACTGACTCAGCTCGTCGAGCAGGGCAAGGTGCGCTATCTCGGATCCTCCAACGTGGCGAGCTGGCACGTCGCCGAGGCGGACCACACCGCGCACGAGCGGGGCGCCGAGCGTTTCGTGGCCTGCCAGATGGAGTGGAGCCTGCTGAACCGCGGGATCGAGTCCGAGGTGGTGCCCGCGTGCCGGCGCTACGGGCTCGGCGTCGTCTCCTACTTCCCGCTGGCGTCCGGGTTGCTCACCGGTAAGTACCGGCGCGGCGAGGCGCCGCCCGAGGGCACTCGCTTCGCGGCGATGCCGTTCTTCGCGGGAGTGGCGACCGACGAGAACTGGGAAAAGGTGGAGCGGCTCACCGCGTTCGCGAAGGAGCGTGGCAAGAGCCTCACCGAGCTCGCGCTCGGCTGGGTCGCGTCGCAGCCGGAGTCGGCGAGCGTGCTCGTCGGCGCGACCAAGCCGGAGCAGGTCAGCGCCAACGCCGCAGCGATCGAATGGCGGCTCGACGCGCAAGACCTTGCTGCCGTCGCCGACCTCACCTAGCCGGATGCCGGCAAGGTGAGGTCTTCGTGACCGTCGACATCTCCCGCCACGACCGCGTGCTCGTCGCGCGGATGAACCGGGAAAGCAAGCGCAACGCCCTGGATCCGGCAATTACGGCGGGCATCGACGCAGCGCTGAACCAGCTCGAGGACGACCCGGAGCTCTGGTGCGGCATCCTCACGGGCGGCCCGACCGTCTTCTCGGCCGGAGCCGATCTCACGCAAGGGCCGGGGGAGCCGACCCCGCGCGGCGGGCTGGTGGGGCTGATCAGCCGCCGCCGCAACAAACCGTTGATCGCCGCCGTCGAGGGATACGCCCTGGGCGGTGGCATGGAGCTGGTGCTCTGCTGCGACCTGGTGGTCGCCTCCCGCGCGGCGTCGTTCGGGCTGCCCGAGGTGAAGCGCGGGCTCGTACCCGACTTCGGCGGGGCATTCCGGGTCGGTCGCTACCTGCCCCCGAACGTCGCTCGCGAGCTGCTGCTCACCGGCGAGCGGCTGCCCGCTGAACGGGCAGAGCGGCTCGGATTCGTCAACGTGCTGTGCGAGCCGGGTGGTGCGCTCGAGCAGGCGTTGGCGCTCGCCGAGCAGATCTGCACGAACGCGCCGCTTGCCGTCCGGGAAGCGCTTGCCCTGTTCAACGACGAGCTGGCCGGTGACGAGAGCGACAGCTGGGCGGCGACGGCGCAGTCGCATGCCCGCCTGCTCGCCTCAGCCGACGTCCGTGAGGGGCTCGCCGCCTTTTTCGAGAAGCGGCCGCCGCGCTGGTCGGCCCGTTGATCCATTGTGAGGGAAGCGATGTCCGTCGTCACCGTCGAGAAGCATTCGGATGCCATCTCGTACATCACGCTGAACCGTCCGGAGCGGCTGAACGCGCTGACTTTCGAGCTCGTTGCCGAACTGCATGACGCGCTCGACACGGTCGCTGCCGACGCCGGCTGCAAGGTCGTCATCCTGCGCGGTGCGGGCCGCGGCTTCTGTTCCGGACTCGACCTGCGCGATTTCGGCACGCCGCCTGCGGTCGGAACGCATCGCCACCTGCCGAAGGGGGTCGACGGGCAGGCCTTCATGTCCAACCTGACCGTCCACCTGCGCCAGACGCCACAGGTCGTCATCGCCGCCGTGCGCGGACCGGCATTCGGCGGAGGGCTTGCGCTCGCCGCCGCGTGTGACGTGCGGCTCGCGGCCGAGTCCGCGCGATTCTGCTCGGCCTTCATCCGCACCGGGCTGACCGGCACCGACATCGGCATCAGCTACCTCTTGCCGCAGCTGATCGGCGCGTCGCGGGCGGCCGACCTCATCTTCTCCGGCCGCGAGATCGACGCCCACGCCGCCGAACGGATGGGGCTGGTATCGCAGGTGGTGGCGGACGACGCGTTCGAGACCGCGGTGCTCGACTATGCCGGCGCTATCGCGGGCTACACGCACACCGGCTTGACGCTGACCAAGGAAGTCCTGTGGCACAACGTGGCCGGCACCTCGATGACGGCTGCTATCGCGATGGAAAATCGCAACCAGAACATCGCGAACCGCGCCGAGGACGTGCGCGACTACATGGCCGCCTACGCGCAGCGGACAGTGGGGAAGTAGCCGACATAACGGCGTTATCACGCCTTTCCGGAGGGGCCCCTGACAGGCTGCCCGGCGCATGACGGAAGATGGCGCGAGGGCCCCAGCGGCTCGCCGAACTGCCACCGATGAACGGAGCCACCCTGTCCAGGTCGTCGCCGGATCGGCAAGCCGCCATCGTGGGGATCCACAACACCCGCCAGGCGCGCCGTCTCGAGGGGGAGACGTCACGGTCGCTGACCGTCGCCGCCACCCGGGGCGCGCTGGCCGATGCCGGCCTTGACTTGGCTGACGTCGACGGGGTGAGCAGCGGGGGCGGCAGCTCGTCGCTGCTCTACGACTTGCGGCTCGGTCCGTCGTGGGTGGGCAACCAGTTCGGCATCGGCATGGTGCTGGAGGCCGCTGCGGCCATCGAGAGCGGCCAGGCGGAAGTCGTCCTGCTGGTGACGGCGGAGGCGGGCGTCTACACCGCGCGGGAATCGACCGCGCCCTGGACCCGTCCAGGCCATGAGTTCGTCATCCCGTGGGGCATGTTCACCGCCGCGGAGTTCGCCCTCGTCGCCCGCCGGCACATGCACGAGTACGGCACGACCCCGCAGCAGCTCGCCCGGGTCAGCGCCACGATCCGCAATAACGGCCACGTCCATCCGGGAGCGGTCTATTCCGGGCGCGGGCCGTTCACTCCGGAGGACATCCTGGCCTCGCGGATGGTGGCCGACCCGTTCCACATCCTCGACTGCTCGACCACGTCGGAGGGTGGCTGCGCGCTGGTCATGACGTCCGTCGCGCGAGCCCGCGATTTGCGCAAGCGTCCTGTCGCGCTACTCGGCGGCGGCACCGAGTACTTCGGCCCGGCGTACCGTTACCCGCCGATGTGGGACCTTGCCGGACGGTCGGGTGTCCACCCCAATGGTCTCATCGGCCGGCGCAGTGCCGACCGCGCGTTCGCGCAGGCCGGTCTCGCGCGCGATGACGTGGACGTGCTCGAGCTGTACGACCCGTTCTCGTTCGAGATCATCCGCCAGCTCGAGGCGATGCGCTTCTGCGGCCCGGGGGAAGGCGGCGGCTTCGTGGACGACGGTCATATCGACATCACGGGTAGCCATCCGGTGACGACCGACGGCGGCACCATGTCGTTCAGCCACGCCGGGGCGAACGTGCAGATGTTGCAGCGCGTGATCCGCGGCGTCGAGCAGGTGCGGGGCGAGTGCGCCAGCGCGCAGATTCCGGATGCGAAGGTTGCGCTGTGCACCAATGCCGGCGCCGGGGCGCTCTTCCATATGGTGGCGATCGTCGGGGCGGTGGGCTGACATGCCGTGGCTGGAGCCGCAGACCGGCCCGCTTCCGGACAGCGTGCGCGACCCGCTGTCCGAGCCGTTCTGGAGCGGTGCGCTCGCCGGACAGCTGCGCTACCTGCGGTGCTCCTCATGTGGCCAGGCCGACTTCCCGGCCACGGAGCACTGCCGCCACTGCTTGGAGCCCGCGCTCGAGTGGCAGGTGAGCGCCGGGCGCGGAACGCTTTACAGCTACACGGTGGTCTGGCGTCCCGTCACGCCCGACTTCACCACCCCCTACGCGCCGGCCATCGTCGAATTGGACGAGGGCTACGCGATGATGAGCAATCTGGTCGGGCTGGACAGCGACGATCTGCGTATCGGTATGCGGGTCGCGGTACGGTTCGCCGCGCTGGATGGCGGCACGGCACTCCCGTACTTCGCTCCCGCGGGCGATGAGGGGGCCCGTCGCACCGCTTCAGGCGGGGTGTGACACCCTCTGCGCGTGCTCGCGATGTGTCCCGGGACGCTGCTGACCGATCCGATGAACGCCACGGACGGGCAGGTGCGCGCTGCGGGCGAAGCGGCGCTCGCCGCCGGCTTCACGGAAGGCTCGGTGTGGCAGCACCAGCTCGACGCGATCAGTGGTGCGGGGCTGGGCATCGGCGTGATCGAAGCGGCCACCGTATGGGCCAACGGTGAGGCCGGTGACGCGGATGCGGAGGCGCGTCGGCTGGCAGCCCTGGTACGGCAGTACGGCGCCGGACGCGTGCTGGCCGCCTGCCTGGACGCGACCATCGATGACATCGACCGGACCCGGCGCAACCTCGCCTCGCTCGTCGACACGCTCGGGGAGCAGGGCGCGCAACTGTGCCTGGAGTTCCTGCCGTGGAGCGGCGTGCCCGACCTCGCGACGGCCTGGTCACTTCTCGGCCCGCTCGGACCCTCGGCGACGCTCGTGCTCGATACCTGGCATTGGGTCCGCCAGCCCGGCGGCCCGGCGTTCGAGCTGCTCGCGACGATTCCCGGCGAGCGCATCGGCTACGTGCAGCTGTGTGACGTCGCGCCCACGCAGGAGGGTGACCTGATGACCGAGGCCATGACGAATCGGCTGCTTCCCGGTGAGGGTGTCGTCGACTTCGCGGCGCTGTTCGCGAGCTTGGACAGCATCGGCGCTTCCCCCTACCTGGCCACCGAGGTGTTCAACCCGTCGCTGGTCGCCCGGCTCGGCGCGGTCGATGCGGCCAACGCGATGAAGGCCGCCGCCGAGCGCGTCATGCCGCATGCGTAAGAATGCTGCGTTCGCCATGCGGAACAATGCCGCGGCGTTCGCCCTCCAGCCCACCAACGCTCTCGTGAGGAGTGGCTCGTGACCGCACAGCCGCAGAACTGGGACCGCATCGTCGACGTGGTCGTCGTCGGCACCGGGGGTGCCGCGCTGACGGCGGCGACGCTGGCTCACGATGGCGGCGCCGAGGTGCTGATCCTCGAGAAGTCGCACATGCTCGGGGGAACGACGGCCGTGTCCGGCGGCGGGGTGTGGCTGCCCGGTAACCACGTGATGGAAAAGGCCGGCATCAGCGACAGCCGTGACGACGCGCTGGCATATATCCGCAGGCTGACCGGAGGGCGTGAGCCGGACCCGGAGCTGCTCGAGGTCTTCGTCGACACCGCTCCCGAGGCGCTGCGCTACCTCGAAGAGCACACCCCGGTGAAGACGCACATCTCCCCGCTGCCCGACTACTACTGGACCTGGGGCATTCCGGGCAACCGTCCGATGCCGGCGCGCTGCGTGGAAGCCGACCCGTTCCCGGTCGGCAAGGAGCTTCCCGAGTGGGCTGACCGGTTGGTCAGCCGCGGCACGCTGATGTCGCTCGGTGCGGCCACCACCTTGACCGAGGACTTCTCGCCCCAGACGCCGGAATTGCTGGAAGAGCTGGCGCGTCGTGAGCGTGAGGACATCCGCCCGAAAGGCGCCGCACTCATCGCGCGCCTGTTCAAGGGTCTGGTGGAGCGGGGCGTCGAAACGCTGCTGGAGACGCCCGCCCGCGAGGTCGTCACCAACGACGCCGGGGAGGTCATCGGAGTCGTCGCCGCGCACGGCGGCGCGGCGCTGCGGGTAGGGGCACGCAAGGGAGTGGTGCTCGCCTGCGGCGGGTTCGAATGGAATCCCGAGCTGGTGAAGGCGCATCTCGGCTACGACGTGAAGCCGCTGAGCCCGCCGAACAACGTGGGTGACGGCCTGTCCATGGCGACTGCTGCCGGTGCCAAGCTGGCCAACCTGGATTCCTACTGGGGCACGCCGGTGATGTTCGATCCGGAGATCACCCGCGACGGCGAGCTGGTGCCGCAGTTCGAATGGGGCCGGGGGGCGCCGGCGTCGATCGTCGTCAACCGCAAGGGCAAGCGATTCGCCAATGAAGCCTTGCCCTACAACGACTTTCCCAAAGCGTTCGGCATCTACGACCCGGAGGCGATCGAATTCCCCAATGCCGGACCGGCGTATCTCATCTTCGACCAGTCGGTGCGGGATTCGCAGCGCATCCTGTCGATGTACCCGGGACAGCCGGACCCGGAGTGGGTCGTGAAAGCCGACACCGTGGGTGACCTCGCGGACCGCATCAACATCGATCGAGCGGCGCTGGAGGCGACCGTCGGCCGCTACAACGAGCACGCCGCCCGCGGTGAGGACCCCGACTTCCGGCGCCACGAGGTCGGCCTGATGGCGCCGGGGCAGGTGGCACCGATCGAGCAGGCTCCGTTCTATGCCGTCGAGATGTATCCGGGCATGCTCGGCACCAATGGCGGCCCGCAGCTGACCCGGCACGCGCAGGTGCGCAAGCTGGGCGGGGGAGTCGTCGGCGGCCTCTACGCGGCCGGCAACACCGCAGCCAATGTCTTCGGCTGGTCATACCCGAGTGGTGGTGGAACGCTCGGCAACGGCGTCGTCTTCGGCTTCCTGGCCGGCCGGCACGTCGCCGCGCAGCCGGCCCGCGACGTCTGACGCGGGAGGTCAGCCCTCGACGCGCTGCACCAGCTCGATGCTGTAGCCGTCGGGATCGTTGATGAAGCCGACGATGACCGGCCAGCGATCAAGCCGCTGCGGCTCCATCGTCGAGGTGTAGCCCGCCTCCACGGCCCGCCGATGGGTGGCGGCGCAGTCGTCGACGTTCATGTAGATCTTCCAGAGCGCGAAGCCGTGGTCGATCGGCTTGCCGCCGTTGTACCGCTCGGCGAGCTGCAGGCGGCCGCCACCCTGGTCCGCCGCCAGGACGATCTCGTGCACGTCGTCGATCTCCGTGCGGCTTTGCACCTTCAGGCCGATGATGTCGGTGTAGAAGCGCTCTGACCGCTGGATGTCGCTGACGTAGATGCAGTACTGGCCGACCGTCGTAGCCATGTGTCTCCCTCGGACCGAGAATGCGGCCCGCTCACCGTAGACGAGCTCGTCAGCCGGTCAGGTGGTGGGTGGTGTTTCGATCCGGAAACGCAGGTTGATCGCTTGCGTGAGCGCGGTGGCGGACGGGCCCGCGACCCCTACGATGCCGAAGCCGTAGTTGTCGACGAAGAGGCAGACCGCGCCGTAGGACTTGACCGACGAGGCGCAGCGCAGTTGCCCGCCGTAGACGCCGGGGTCCTCGTCGGTGAAGACCACGTTCGGCTGGGTCCGCCGCACGCCGTCTTCCATACCCTTGAGACCGGACGCTTGCCCGCCCGGCCCGACGTTCGTGGTGGCAGCGACGACGATGGCCTGGACGTTCTGCAAGTCGCTGCCATACGCCGCGACGGTGTACTTCACCGGTGCCGGCGCGAGGTCGCGGAGCATCTTCTCGAGGCTCGTGGTCTGCTTCGTCTGCAGGCGCATCGCTCCGTTGACCGACGCCGGCGGATGTAGCGCTCCGGGCTTGGAGTTCGCGTCGTTGCCGCGGGTCAGGACGAAGGAAAGCGCGGCGGCCGCCACGACGGCCGCGGCTGCCAGCCCGGCAACGAGCCCGTGCGAGCTCGTGCTGCGGCGAGGCTTGCCGTACTGGCCGGTCGGCGTACCGAAGGCTCCGGGCAAGGTCACGGCATAGGCCTGCGGGCCGTAACCCTGCGAGGAGCCGCTCGGGGTCGGGACGAATCCCGTCTGCATGAGGCCGGCTGGTGTACCGCCGGCCTGCGTGCCGCCGGCAGGGGTAGCAGGCGCAGCGAGGGGCTGGGACGGGGACGTCGTCGCCGTGGTCCAGTTCTGACCGTCCCAGAAGCGGTACTCGGCCGCTCCGGTCGGGTCCGGATACCAGCCCGATCCGGGAGTCATGGTGTTGTGCGTCGACCGTGCCGTCCGGGTACTTGAGAAGGCCACCCGGTGGCCGCCCGATTTCCGGCTTTTGCCCAGGTCGCCGTATCCGATGTGTCGCCGTCTCGTTGAGTTGACCAGGACGACGGCGAGGATGAAGCGCCGGGCGGGCTCGGGGCGCCCGGCGCTTCGCCCGCTACGCCCGGCGCTTCGCCCGCTACGCGGCTCGGAGCCGGATCGGCAGCTGCCGATATCCGTTCGTGAGGTTCGAGCGCAGCCGGGTCGGGTCGCCGGCCAAGCTGATGTCGTCGAACGCGTCCAGCAGCTCTTCGAAGAAGACGCGCGCCTCGAGCCGGGTGAGATGGGCGCCGAGGCAGAAGTGTTCGGCGAAACCGAAGGACACGTGGCGGTTCGGGCTGCGGTGGATGTCGAAGCGCTGTGGATCCGTGAAGACGGTCTCGTCGCGATTGGCGGAGGTGTAATACATCGCCACCTTCTGCCCGGCGGCGATCGCAACGCCGTGCAGCTCGGTGTCGGCGGTGGCGGTGCGCCGCATGTAGTGCACCGGGTTGGCCCAGCGCAGCATTTCTTCGACGGCACCCGCGATCAGCGATCGGTCCGCTCGCAGCTCTTCGAGCTGCCCGGGATGCTGCAGCAGCGCGAGAAGTCCCGCTGACGTCAGCGTTTTTGTGGTGTCGTTGCCCGCTCCGACCAGCTGGACGAAGAAGCTCGCGAAGTCCGCGTCGGAGAGCAGCCGGCCGTCGAACTCCTCGGACAGCAGGACGTCGGTGACATCGCCGCGAGCCGCGCCGCGCCTTCGTTCAGCGGCGAACTGCATCGCGTAGCCGGCGAGCTCGAGCAGCGACCCGCGGCCTTCCTCCTCCGGCGCCACATCGGCGTCCTGGCTCGCCAGCATGCGTTCGGACAGCTCGTGGATCTGCGGCCAGTCGGCCGCCGGCAGCCCCATCAGGCTGCCCATGACGCGGCTCGGCAGCTTGGCGCTCAGGTCATGGACGAACTCCACTTCCGGACCGGCGTCCGCGGCTTCGGCCATGATGTCGCGGCAGATCCGGCGAATGCTGGTCTCGAGCTCGGCGACGGCCTTCGGCTTGAAGCTGGGGACGACAGCGCGGCGGTAACTGCCGTGGCGCGGCGGATCCATCGCCACCAGCATGTCGCGAGACATCGCCAGGCTCTCCGGTGGGGCGTCCTCCAGTGTGATGCCGCCCGCACTCGCCGAGAACAGGTTCGGCTCTCGTGCCACCTGCAGCACGCCGGCGTGTGTCAGCACGGCGAAGAAGCCGGGCTCACCGTCCATCTCCTGCCAGCAGATCGGCGCGGTGCGGCGCAGCTGCGCAAGCAATGCATGCGGCGGCCCGGCTGCGTACAGGTCGGGATCGGCGAGCCGCACGGAGCCGGCGAGATCGTCCGGTGCCTGAACAGGACTCACGCGCTCCTCCCAACACTGTCCACTGAGGCAGTCGGACGATCCCACTGAATGCAGCGGGCTGTCGAGGCGTCTGCTGCGACGGCGGGGGCGCCCCGCGGCGCGCGCCGGGAAGGGCGCTTCGCGGCCGGCTGGAGAGCGGTGGTTGGATCTGGCGGCAGCTGCGCCGTCGTCGGCGCACGGTGAGTCCCGAGCAGAGGAGCGACCGATGCAGGCCTGGCAAGTGCAGGGCAAGGGCGAGCCGGCCGACGTGCTGCGGCAGGTGCAGATCGACGTGCCCGAGCCGGGTGCCGATCAGCTGCGGGTACGGGTGACGGCAGCCGGGATCGGGCTGCCCGACGTTCTCATGTGCCGCGGGACGTACCCGCTGACCCCGCCGCTGCCGTTCACTCCCGGTCAGGAGGTCGTCGGTGTGGTGACGGCGGCCGGCGCGCAGGCCGATGTCGCGGTGGGCAGCTCCGTCATGGGGGTCACGGCGTTCTACCTGGGATCGGGATCGTTCGCGGAGGAGTGTCTCGTGCCGGCCGGCTCGGCTTTTGCGGTGCCGGACGGGCTCACGGATGCGCAGGCGGCCGGGTTCTGGATCCCGCACATGACGGCGTGGGTGGGTCTGGTCGACCGCGGGCGGCTGGCCACGGAGGAGTGGATCGCCGTGCTAGGAGCGGCAGGCGGCAGCGGTATCGCAGCGGTGCAGCTGGGACGCGCGCTTGGTGGGCGGGTCATCGCGGTGGTCAGCGATGAGCAAAAGGCGGCGTTCTGCAACGAGCTGGGCGCTGACGTCGTCCTCGCGACCTCGAGTCTCGACGGCAGGCTGGCGGACGCCGTGCGCGAAATCACCGCTGGACACGGCGTCGACATCATCTACGACCCGGTCGGCGGGGCCTTGGCGGAGGACGCTGCGGGGGCACTTGCCAGGGGCGGCCGGCTGCTGTGCGTCGGCTTCGCGAGCGGTCGCTGGCCCCAGCCGGACACGCACCAGCTGGTACTCGCCAACGCCGAGCTGGTGGGGGTATTCGCCGGCGGCTACTCGCGTGAGGCGCTCCTTCGCATGCACGGTCACCTGGCGGGCCTCATCTCCGACGGCCGACTGCGTAACGCTGTTACCGACACCGTCGGTTTTGCCGAATTGCCCGGTGCGGTGCAGCGGATCGCGGACCGCAAGGTCATCGGGAAGCTCGTGATGACGGTCTAGGACCGCGCGGCTTTCCCGTTGTTTTGGCCAGGGGTCAGGGGTCAGGGGCCTGGTGGCTGGTGGCTGGTGGCTGGTGGCTGGTGACCGGTGACCGGTGACCGTTGGCCGTTGGCCGTTGGCCGTTGGCCCGGTGCCACCTTTTCGCGTCGTTGAGCGACGGCAGGTGGTGGCAGTGCGTGACGGACGCCGGCGCAGGTGCCGTGTGGTACCTGTCTGGCGGCGCTCGCGGACCCAACGGCAAGCGGTCGCCGCACGTTCGAGCGCTCTCACCACTTCGCGTTGCTGTGGCGACACTCTCGAGGCGACGGCAGATGGTGGCAGGATGCGTTCGGTCGCCCGGCCCGCGCCTGCTCCACGCCGAGGCCAGCCAAGGCGAAGACGTACTCGACGGTGTGCCCGGCGATGCGTACCGGTGGTCTCCGGGCAACTCCTGCGTGAAGCATCGCCGCGAGGCGATCTGCCAGGTGTGCAGCGGCGACGTTGCTCGTGTCGACGGTGGCGACACGACCGGTGGAGCGTCGGCGATCAGGGCGGCGCACAGCCGGCGCGCGATGCCGCGCCCGCGAACGCGGGGCGAGACGATGACGGCGATCTCCCCGCTGCCGTCGCCGTGGGGGTTCAGGTTCGCGACGCCGACGAGCTGCCGGGCACGGTCCCATGCCCGACGGCAAGGTCGCCCTCCTGGCGCGGCAACAGCCACTGCACCGCCTTACGCGCATCGACCGTGCCTGCCCGCAACAGTCGATCCCGCGGCGAGCATGCCAGTAGGAGATCAAGCGCACCGGCGGCGTCCCGGCTCGACCCGGTGAGCAGGCACCCGACGGCCACGCCCTCCTCGACGGCGGGCAGGCCATCGCACAGCTGCTCGTACAGCGTGAGAACGCGACGCTCCGGCGCCACTATGTCACTTGTCATAATGCGCTGGAGCGTGGATTATGACGAGTGTCTTAGTCAAGAGATGTGGAACGGTGTACGCGATTGACGAACGGCGAGCAGCCGGTCCCGAGCACCGCCGCGGGCGCGGTGCAGACCGCCCCCGACACGGCACCCGGGCCGGCACCCGGGACGGCACCACCGGAGCGATCGCCCCGCGAGCGGATGGTGCTCGCGGCCGCCCAGCTGATGCGCACGCAGGGGGTCAACGGCGCCGGGCTGCGGGAAATCGTCGACAAGTCGGGAGCTCCGTGGGGATCCTTCCGCCACTACTTTCCGGGCGGAAAGGAGCAGCTGATCCGCGAAGCGATCCTGTTCACCGGTGACTTCGCGGCGCGGCGCGTCACGAAGTTCATGGCCACTGCGACCCAGCCCACCCCCGGCGATCTGTTCGCGGCGGTAGCGGGGGAGTGGCAACGACTGTATGAGCGCGCCGGTTATGCCGAAGGCTGCCCCCTCGCAGCAGCAGCGGCGGACACCGCGGCCACCAGTCCGGCACTCCGGGAAGCGTTGAGCGAAGCCCTGGGACGCTGGCAGCGACCGCTGGAGCGGGCACTGGAGACGCTCGGGGTGCCGGAGAGCAGGCGCCCCTCGCTCGCCCTCCTCATGATCGTCGGCCTGGAGGGCGCGCTCATCGTCGCCCGCAGCCGGGAGGACGCCTCCGCCCTCCAGACCGTCATCGAGGAGCTGCGCCCGATCCTGAACGGCGCCGTGGTCCCCGCCAGCCCGGGCGGCACGTGAGCCCGCCGAACCATCGCGGCCAAAGGAGCCGACATGGAGCTGCGCCATCTCCGCACGTTCATCGCCGTCGCTGACGAGCTGCACTTCCGGCGGGCGGCTGCCCGGTTGTATCTCGCCCCGCCGACGGTCACCGAGCATGTGCAGGCGCTCGAGCGCGAATTGCGCACGGCGCTCTTCCGGCGCGGTCGCACGGTGCAGCTCACACCCGACGGTCAGGCTCTGCTCGCCCACGCCCGGCAGCTGGTCGCGGCGGCCGACCAAGCGCGCCACCTGACCCGCGGGGCTGATCCGGCGCCCACCGGCGAGCGGCTACGCGTCGGAATCCTGAGCAACGGAGCGGGTGCCCTGACCGGCCGCCTGCTCAGCGCGTTTCTGGAGCGCCACCCGCGTGCGCAGCTCGCCACGACCAGGCTGAATTTCACCGACTATCTTTCCGCTCTCGTGCACGATCAGATCGACGTTGCGTTCGTGCGCGCCGATCCGGGCGATGAACGCGTGGCGGCAGTCGCGTTGAACACCGAGCAGCGGGTGGCGGTGCTCGCGAGCCGGCATCCGCTGGCGGAGGCGCGTGCGGTGCAGGTCACCGCGGTGCTGGAGGAGCGGTTCATCGGCTTGCACGACGACACCGTGCCGGCGTTTCGGGATTACCTGTACTTGCGCGGTGCGCGCAACGGCCAGGACGCTCGCCGCAGCGATGAGACCTGCCGTGACGTCGCCGACGTGCTCGCGGCGGTCGCGGCCGGACGCGGTGTCGCGACGGCCGTGGAGTCCTTTCGGGGCTACGACAGCTGGCCAGGGATCTCCTACGTGTCGTTGATCGGCGCGCCCGCAGCGACCAACGTCGTGCTGTACCGGCGAGCCGAACGTTCACCGCTGGTCGGCGCCTTCCTCGCTGGGCTCGCGACGCGCGCGGTGACGCCGGATCAGCCGTCGGCCAGCGCGAGGCCCACCGGATTGCGCCGCGGGTAGCCACCGGCTCGCACCACGGCGCGGGTGAACGGCGCGAGCAGCTCGACAAGTCGGCTGCTGGCGCGTTCCCCGAGCGTGCGCCAGGGTAGCTCCGCCGCGCTATCGGTCTGGTCTTCGACGTGGCGGTGCAGGTCGAGGCCGGCTGCGGTCAGCTGCCCGTGCCGCTCGAGCAGTCCACGGTCACGTAGCGACCCGCTTGCGGCTGCATACGCCGCGTCACCCCAATTGCGGCTGCTGCGCAGGCTGGGTTCGTCCACCTCATCGGCCGCCGCCTTGATGAGGTGAGCTTCGAGAGCGTTGAGACCGGCGGTGACAAGGGCCGCGTTATGGCCGTCGCCGCGGTGCTCGCGCAGCGTCGTGCACGCCTGCCACAGCAGGGCCGCGGCGCCGTCCGGAGACGGCAGCGCCTGGTTGGCCGCGGCCAGCACTCGCCCCGCCACATCCGCCGCTTCCGCCGCCGCTCGCGCCAGCGCGGCGGCCTCCGCGAGCTGCGTCGACCCGGCCAGCTCACCCCAGATCCGGTGCAGGGCCGCCAGCGCGCCGGACACCCGGGCATCGAGCGCCTGGCTCGGTGCGGCGTAGCTCCACGCGTCGGGCAACGCCCGGCCCGCACGCGAGGGATGGAAGCCGAAGAACGCCGCGGAGGCGACGGCCGGACCGACCGGCCCGAGCGGGGCCGCCCGAAACGCGAAGTAGGACATCCAGAATCCGCGATAACCCGCGTCCGCGCCGGCCTGGCGCGCTTCGTCCGTGAAGTAGGTGACGCCGTGAATCGGCTCGTACAGCGCCCACATCCGCCGGGCGTAGCCGGTCACGACCGGACCTGCCGCAGCGCCGATTCGGTCTCGGCGACCAGCGCGGACACCAGCTCGCGTACCGGCAGCGCGCGGGCCTGCGCGACGCCCTGCCCCGCCCAGAGTGAGAGGTAGTCCGCAGCGCCGCGCTGGACGGCCGCCTGGCGCAGCGCCCGCGTCAGCCCGTTCATCACCGGGTATGGCGGCAGTCGCACGGTCGCGAGCTCATCGGTCATCCGGTTCCGGATCCCTCGGGCGGGTTTGCCGGAGAACGCTCTCGTCAAGACGGTGTCGGTGTCGGACGCAGCTTCGAGCGCCGCCCGGTAAGGGGCGTTGGTACCGGCTTCCGGGGTCAGCAGGAACGCGGTGCCCAGCTGGGCGGCGGCGGCACCGAGCGTCAGCGTCGCCGCGATGGCGCTGCCATCCATGATGCCGCCGGCGGCGATGACCGGCACGTCGACGGCGTTGCAGACAGCGGGCAGCAGGGCCATGAGCCCGACGGCGCTCTGCTCCGGGTCCCCGATGAAGCCGCCGCGATGGCCGCCCGCCTCGCCGCCTTGGACGCAGATCATGTCGACGCCTGCGGCCGACAGCGCCCGAGCCTCGGCGAGGCTCGTCGCGGTGCCGCAGCAGATCGCCGCCGCTTCGCGGACCGCGGCAAGCACGCTGGCTTCCGGGACGCCGAAGGTGAAGCTGACGAACGGCACGCGCTCGTCGAGGGTGACGCCGAGCTGAGCCACGAAGTCCTCGCCGAAGGAGTCCGGCACCACCAGCTCTATGCCCAGCTGCGTGGCATACGGCGTCAACAGCCGCAGCGCCGCATCCATCTCGCCGGGGCTGGCCTCGTACTCGGCGGGCACGAAGAGGTTCACGCCGAACGCAGCGTCGGTGCGCGCCCGGACTTCCCGGATGTCCGAGCGCAGCGCATCCGGCGACTGGTAGCCGGCCCCCAGCACCCCGAAGCCGCCGGCAGCGGACGCTTCCGCCACCAAGGCCGGCGTGGTCGGCCCGCCCGCCATCGGCGCCGCGATGATCGGTAGTCGTACACCCAGCGAATGGGTGAAGGGCGTTTCATTCCACACGGCACGCCTCCTTGCCGACAGGTTAGGTGTGAGTGCAGCAGATCGGTGCGGCCGTTCGTTGTTTCCAAATTCACGTGCGCGTGGGGCGGTGCGGGGCGACCATGGAGTCATGCGGTGCGCAGCGAACCGCCGAACAGCGGCGGCGTGATGGCCATGGCGCTTCTCCTGATCACGCCCGGTGTCTGCGCGGCCCTGCTGGTCCTCTGCGGGTGGCTGCTGGTCGCCGGACTGCGCAACGGCGATAGGCCCGGCGACGTTCGGCTGCTCGCCGTGGATGCCAGCCGGGTGCCGGCGGCGGGCAAGCCCGTCGTCCTCGTCGACGTGGCGCTCAGCAATCCGGGCCAGTCGCCGGTTCTCGTCTCCCTGCACGCCGTGGCCCGTCGCCGCCCGGACTGGCTGACCTCGGTGCGCACCGTGCGGGTCGCCGGTAAGCGGGCGCGGCGCAGGGTTCGCCCCTCGGAATCTGCCGTGATCGGCGTGCTGGAGCCCGCCGGGGTCGGGTGCTGGACGGTTCCGCTGCCGCCCGGGGCGCTTCGGTGGACCATCCACGCGACGTTCGGCCAGACCGAAGGGCGGCTTCGTACGATCAGCGCTCGGGTGAGCGCGGTCGACGCCCGTCCTGGTGGGGCCGCGCCGCTGTCCACCGGGTCGCCGCGCCGCCCGGCGCAAACCGGCTAGCCGACGATCCCAGCTGCCACCGCCACCTCGCGGTAGGCGTCGGCCAACGAGGCGAGCGACGCGTGCGCGTTCAGGCCGCTCGGATTCGGCACCACCCACAGCTGCGCTCCGCCGAGTGATTCCGGTTGCCGCCCCGCTCGCGCGCGAGGGCGGGAAAACGCTGTGCGGTATGCCGTGATGCCGAGCACCGCGACGACCGCTGCCCCGACCTCAGCGACCCGCTTCTCGAGAAGCCGACCGCCTTCGACGAGCTCCGCCGCATCCAGCTCGTCCGCGCGCGCTGTGGCGCGGGCGACGAGGTTCGTGATGCCGACGCCGCGCTCCAGCAGATGGGCTCGGTCAGCGGGGGAGTAGCCCGCCGACGCGTCGATCGGACGGTGCACGATGCCGGCGCGGAACAAGCGCCGGGTAGAAACGGTTGCCCCGCCGGCTGAAATGGGCCTGTACGGCCGCCGTCCACAAGTCCCGGATTGATGCCGACGAACAGGAGCCGGACGTCGGGGCCGACGAGGTCGGGCAGCGTGTGGTCGCGAAACGACTCCAGCTCGGCGCGTGTGAACCCCACGCTGCGCAGCCTAGGTCGTCACCGCTCGCGGCCGGCGACGGCGATCAGCAATTCGACGACACGCTCGGGGGCCTCGATCATCACGTCGTGTCCGACGTCCCAGCTCTCGGTGTGCCACTGCGGATCGGCGGCGAGCCGCTCGAAGAGCCGGTCGCGAAACGGGACCGGGAAACGCTCGGTCCTGATGTAGGTCTTCGACGGTATCTGCGCGAGCCCGTCCCGCAACTGCAGCGGCTCGTCCATCCAGCGCAGCGTCTCGTCGGTGAGCCTCCGGTTGACCCAGGCCACATCGTGCGGATCGGTCAGACCGAAGCTCTCCGCGGTCATCAGCCGAACCGGCAGCCGCCATCCGTCGCCGAGTTCAGCCGCCATGGCGCGCGTTCCCGTCACCAGCCCCTGCTCGTCGGTCATGACGTCAAAGAGCGACTGCCCGTCCTGCGGGAATCACGGCATCCAGGTAGACGAGATGGGCGATCCGCTCCGGTATGCGTTCCGCGACGCCGGTGACGACCATCCCGCCCGCGCTGTGCCCGCACAGGACGACGTCGTCGAGCTCCTCGGCCTCGATGACCGCGACGATGTCCTGGACGCGGCTGGAAAGGCTCACGTCCGGCGACATCAGATGGGCCCGGTCGCCGGCTCCGGTGAGGCTCGGCGTGTGCACGATCCAGCCTTCGCGGCGCAGCGGCTCCGCGACGCGGGTCCAGCACCAACCACCGTGGTAGGCGCCGTGGACCAGGACCGCATGGGAAGCCATGGCGCCATTCTCGACGGACGCCTTCCGCAGCCGTGCAGCACCCGGGGCATGATGCCGGAACGGCGGGTTACCTTTCCGACGTGGCTCCTGCTTCCCACCCGCAATCCGCCTGGCAGTCCGCGCTCGCGCAGCTCGCTGATGCGGCGCGTCATCTGCAGCTCGACGACGGCATGCACCAGACGCTCGCCACCCCGCGGCGCTCGCTGACGGTCAGCGTCCCGCTGTCCCGGGACGACGGGCGGGTCGAGGTCTTCACCGGATATCGCGTGCAGCACAGCCTCACCCGCGGTCCGGCCAAGGGCGGTCTGCGCTACCACCCCGCCACCGACCTCGACGACGTCACCGCTCTCGCGATGTGGATGACCTGGAAGTGCGCGCTCATCAACATTCCGTACGGCGGCGCGAAAGGCGGCGTCACGGTCGACCCGTCGGCGCTGTCGACCCGTGAGCTCGAGCGGCTGACCCGCCGCTACGCGAGCGAGATCTTCCCGCTCATCGGCGCCGAACGCGACATCCTCGCACCGGACATGGGCACCGACGACCGGACGATGGCATGGTTCATGGACACCGTCTCGGTGCAGAGCGGCTACACCGTCACGGGTGTGGTGACCGGTAAGCCGGTGTCGCTCGGCGGCTCCCACGGCCGCGACAGCGCCACCTCCCGCGGTATCCAGCTCGTCACGTTGGACGCGCTTCGCGACGCCGGCCGCGAGCCGCAGGAGACCACCGTGGCGGTGCAAGGGTTCGGCAAGGTGGGGGCGATGGCGGCGGAACTCCTGGCCGCCGCGGGCTGCCGGGTCGTTGCGGTATCCGACGTGCGCGGCGGGGTGTACAGCGGGAAGGGCGTCGATCCCGCCGGCTTGCGGCACATGATGAAGCACGGTGCCGGGTCGGTGACCGACGCGTCCGGCATGGAGCAGATCAGCAATGCCGAGCTGCTGTCGTTGGACGTGGACGTGCTGGTGCCGGCGGCGTTGAGTGGGGTCATCACCGAGGACAACGCCGACGCCATCAAGGCGCGTGTCATCGTCGAAGGGGCGAACGGCCCGACCACCCCGGCGGCGGATGCTCTGCTGGCCGAGCGCGGCGTCACCGTCATTCCTGATGTGCTGGCGAACGTCGGTGGTGTCGCCGTCTCCTACCTCGAATGGGTGCAGGATCTGCAGTCCTATTTCTGGGAGGAGCAGGACGTCACGGACAAGCTCGCCCGCATCATGCACCGCACCTACGAGGATGTGGTGCACACGGCGTCATCCCGTCGGGTCACCCTGCGGGATGCGGCCCTGATCATCGCCGTCGGCCGCGTTGCCGAAGCGCACCGCATGCGCGGGCTGTATCCCTGACCGTCGCGTGCTGAACCGAGCCCGACTGATGACGTCAGCGGGCGGCGTAGCCGAGCAGGGCGGCGAGTCCCAACGCGCTGCGCGGGGCGTACGGCATGCGCCAGAGGCCGCCGTGCGCGGCCGCATAAGCCTCGTCCCGCCAGGGGTGGTCCTGCGGCGCCGGCGCGGCCTGCAGGTCGCGCACCAGCAGTGCCGCCATGAGCGCGTTGGACGTCGCCGGCTCGAAGATCTCGACCCCGAAGCGGGGTGCTCCCGCGAACGCCGCCGCCAGCGCGCGGTTCTTCACCACCGACTGGGTGCGCGATGACGGCGCGACGTGGAACGACACCGCCGTCCCGGCCTCACGGGCGACGGTCGCCCGCCACCGCTGGATCCGCTTGGCGAGCGCGTAGTTCGGCCCCTGCTGGGGGATGAGGCTGTCACAGATCCCGGGATCGGCGCCGGGCAGGTAGGCGCGGCGCAGCAACCGTCCCCGGCTCACCGTGCGCAGCGGGCGGCCGAGAGCCTTGCCGCTACGGGATCGACCGGCGTAGGCGCGTGCCGAGTGCTCCACCGCATCAGCAGGCACCGCGAAGACGTCGGTCGGGGTGGCGAGGAACGCCAGCGAGACGTCGCCGTGCTGCTGCGAGACGCGCTGGGTGAGCGCGTCGACCGCTGCCGACACGAGCACGTGCTTCCCGCCGTCGGCATAGGCGTAATTGCCGACGGTGAGCGGTCCGGCAAGTCCCGCCAGCCAGTCCGCGATCGCCGGCGCATCGGTGAGGACGTCGGCACCGGCGCGCTCGGGATCCGCATCGCCGGGCGTGCTCGCCGGCCCGTCCGGCACGGGGACCAGCAATTCCCCGGCGCCCTCCCGGGCGTTTTGCAGCAGCCGCTGCCAGCTGGCCGGACGGGGCAGATCCACCGCGGCCACCCTGGCTCCCCAGCGCAGCAGCGCCGACACCGGACCCATCTCCGAGCCGGCGCCGATCGCGACCAGCGTGCGGCCCTCCAGTCGTAACCACTCGGGATGAGCGAGCACGTCGTCCACCGCTTCGGCGAGCGTCGGCTCGGCGATCCCGCCGGAGACCCATTCGGCCACGCGCCGGCGGATTTCGTCGCCGCGCAGTAGCTGGCCGCGGTAGGGGAGGGCGAACTCCTGCGCCGGCGCCTCGCCCTTGACGACGGCCGTCGTGAGCTTGCGCTCCGCCGGAGCGGTGAGCAACGCGGAGAGCGGCTGCTCGGAACCGGCGCTCACCGTCGTCATGCTGCGGTGGACCGCGTCCAGTCCATCCGCGGCGATGGCATTCCAATCCGGGGCGCTACCCAGCCCGGCTTCCACCAGCCGCCGGAAATGGCCGAGGTACTTGGCGCGCCAGGCAGTCTCCTGCGCGGCGGCGCGCGCGCCCACCGGGTCAACTCCGGAGAGGGCGGCAGCAACGACCGCGCGGCCGAACGCGGCCGTGCTACGCCGGCCATCGGCACCGGTGGGGAACGCCACGCCGCGGTGCTCGCTGTCGCTCATCGAAACCTCCGGTGGTCAGCGCTGGGTCTCTATCACCGTGAATACTCTCCGAGAGCCTGCTTCGGAATCCAGCGATGGGTATGCCACCGCGCGCGCAGACGTTCCTTCCGTTTTGCTCGACGGCTGGGGTCAGCCGTTCCTTGAGAGCTGTCGACGGCGCGTACAGCCGCTACGCGGGGTAGAGCCGCAGCCAGAGGGCCGAAGGGCCGTTGACCCACCACACCGGGATCTTGGAGTACACGAATCCGGGTTCGAACTCCGCCCCTGCCACCAGATCCAGGAACACGTTCAGCGTCACGCGTGCTTCCAGTCGAGCCAGCTCGTTACCGAGGCACAGATGGGCGCCCTTGCCGAAAGCCAGATGGCGGACCGCGTCGGGGCGGTCGATGTCGAAGACGTCCGGGTCTGCGAACACGCTCTCGTCGCGATTGGCCGAGGCGATCCCTACGACGACCCGTTCACCCTGACCGATGTCTACCCCGCGCAGGCAGACCGGTCGCGCGACGGATCGGGTGAGCATGGTGACGGGCGGGTCGTGGCGCAGCGACTCTTCGATTGCCTGGGGGAGGAGCGCACGGTCGTCGCGCACCCGCTGGTACAGCCCCGGCGAGCGCACCAGCTCGTAGAGCACGTTGCCGAGCAGATTCTGAGTCGTCTCGTTCCCGGCGTAGAGCAGGTGCGCGATGGTGAGCCACATTTCCACGTCGGCCAGCGGCCGTTCGTCGTCGTCGCGGGCGTTCAGCAAGCGAGTGATGAAGTCATCAGGCGGCTGCGGGACGGTTCGCCGCTCCTGCAGCAGCCCGTCGATATAGGCGGTGAATTCAGGGAAGCTCGCGGCGAAGCCCTCGCCGCGCTCGGTGGCATTGGTCATCGGCCAGGTGCTCGCGACGACCTCGTCGGACCAGGCCTTGAACTGGCTGTGGTCCGCTTCGGGGACGCCCAGCAGGTGAGCAATCACCTTGGAGGGCAGCACCATGGTGAGCCCGTCGACGAGGTCGCCCCCACCCGTGGCGATCAGTTGCCCGACGAGGTCGCGGGCCACCTCTTCGATGTAGGGCGCCGTCGCCCGGATCTGCCGTATCTTCAACGCTGACTGCATCAGCCGGCGCAGCCGTTGATGATGCGCGCCGTCGCGCTCGTTCACCAGCTGCTCCTCCGGCTGGAGTTGCACTTCGGGCAGGCGCATGCCCCCGCGGCTCGGAAATCGGTCGAAGTCGCAGAACGTCGCATCGACGTCTTCGTAACGCGCGAGGTAGTACATGCCGTACGGACCGGCGGACACCGGGCAGCGCTGCCGCAGTTCACGCATGATCTGGTACTGGACAGGTTCGCCGTCGCGCCACGGATCGAGCTCGAGGCTCGGGGCAGGAGTCGCTCGCTGCTCGAGCTCGGTCATGGGCCCTCCTCGCGGCGCAGTTTCGCGGCGACAGTAGGTCCGGCCCGAAATCCGGTCAAGGTCTCTGATCACTATTGGAAGGCCCGTAACTCGAGCCGCACGCTACTTGCGTGATTCACGCACGTTGCCGGATAGTCGTTGTCGCTCATGAGGGAGGGCGCGATGAGTTCGCAGTCGTGGCAGGCGGGGGATGCGGAGCAGGCCGGCGCGCGCCTTGCCGGAGTGCTCCACGAGGCCGTCTTGCGACGAGCGGTGTATGCCGGCCAGGACTGCAGCCGCTGCAGCTACCTGGCGGACGCCGCCCCCATAGCCTTCTGCGAGCATCCGCGCATGCAGATACTCGTTGACAGCGGCTGGTGGTGCCAATGGTGGGAGGAGCGCGACGACGAGTAACCGCGGTCAGAAGGGGAATTCGCGCGGGGTGTGCTGCACGCTGATCCAATGATCGGTGGTGAATTCTTCGATCGCCCAGTCGCCGCCGAAACGGCCGAGTCCGGACGCCTTTTCCCCGCCGAAGGCGACGTGGTTCTCATCGTTCATCGGCTGATCGTTCACGTGCGTCATGCCAGCTTGCACGCGCAGGGCGAAGCGCACCCCGCGGTCGGTGTCCCGGGTGAAGACGGCACTCGAGAGCCCGTACTCCGTGTCATTCGCGATCGCCAGCGCATCAGCTTCGTCGGCGGCGCGGACGATGGTCGCGACCGGTCCGAACACTTCTTCCCGTGCGGTAGTGACGTTGTTATCGCCGAGCAGCACGTGCGGCGGGAAGACGAGGCCGGTGGGACCGAAGGGGTCGGCGCTCAAAGCGACCTTCGCACCGTCGTCGATCGACCGGGCGACCTTGTCCTGGATCGACTCGAGCTGTTTGGCGTTGATGATCGGGCCGATGACCGTCTCGGGATCCGCCGGATCACCCGCCGGTAGGTTCTTCACCAGATCCACGTAGCGGTCGACGAACTCGTCGTGTACAGCGCGGTCGACCACGATGCGGTTGGTGATCATGCAGACCTGGCCGGAATGGAAGAACTTGCCGAACGCGGCTGCGTGTACCGCGTAGTCGAGATCGGCGTCGTCGAGCACCACCAGCGGCCCGTTGCCGCCAAGCTCCAGCGACAGGCGCTTGAGTGGTGCCTTCTGAGCAATGCCCTCGCCGACGGGGCTGGACCCGGTGAAAGAGACCACCTGGGGGACCGGGTGGGTGACGATCGCGTCCCCGATGTCGCGTCCGGCGCCGATGATCACCGACAGGACGCCCGGCGGAAGCCCGGCTTCCTCGTACACCTTGGCCAGCAGCAGGCCTCCCGTCACCGGGGTATCACCTGCGGGCTTCAACACCACCGCGTCGCCGACTGCCAGGGCGGGCGCGACGGAGCGATTGGACAGGTGCAGCGGGACATTCCACGGGCTGATCACGGCGACGACGCCCACCGGCTGGCGGTACACCCGGTTCTCCTTGCCAGGGGTGTCCGACGGCAGGATCCGCCCGGTGACGCGGTAGGGGTAGGACGCGGCTTCCTCGAAGTCGCGCAGCGTGATGCCGTGCGTGAACTCGGCGGTGGTGCGGCTCGCGCCGGTCTCCTTGATGGTCCAGTCGATGATCTCCTCGCGGCGGGCAGCGAAGATGTCGCCGGCCCGCTTCATCACGGCGGCCCGGTCGGCCGGTGGGCGGCTCGCCCACTCCCGCTGCGCCTCGCACGCAGCCTGGTAGGCCTCGTCCAGATCCTGCTCGCCGGCGAGCTGCAGCTCCGTCAGCGTGTCACCGCGGTAGGGGTCGGTGTCCTCGGCGGTCTTGTCGGAGCTTCCCGGGCGCCAGGTGCCCGCGAGCAACATGCGGTCGAAACCTTCGTAGGCAGCGGGTGCGGTCGCGTTGGCCATAGCAGATCCGTCCCCTTTCTCCGTACGGCAACACCGCCCTGCGGGGTTCGGCACCGAAACGCGCGTTCACGTTTGGCCGCGGGCTCCGGGGTAGCTCTGTGCGAAGACAGCGCAGCCACTGCAACCCAGGAAAAGGAGTGCCTGCATGAAGGGAATCGTCTACCGCGGGCCGCGCAAGGTCACGGTCGAGGACGTCGCCGACGCCCGCATCGAGGCACCCACGGACGCGGTCATCCGGATCACCACAACCAATATCTGCGGCTCGGACCTTCACATGTACGAAGGCCGGACCAGTGTCGAGGAGGGTAAGGTCCTCGGACACGAAAACATGGGCATCGTCGAGGAAGTCGGCCCGGGCGTCGACCGGGTGCACGTCGGCGACCGGGTCTCGGTGCCCTTCAACATCGCCTGCGGCACGTGCCGCAATTGCACCGGTGGCTGGACATCGTTCTGCCTGCGCACCAACCCGACGGAAGGCATGGACGGCGCCGCCTACGGCTACGCCAACATGGGTCCCTATCAAGGTGGTCAGGCGGAGTACCTGCGGGTGCCCTACGCCGACTTCAACCTGCTCGAGCTGCCGCAGGGCAGCGAGTACGAGAAGGACTTCACCATGCTGTCGGACATCTTTCCCACCGGCTACCACGGAACGATGCTCGCAGAGGTGGGCCCGGGTGACTCGGTGGCTGTCTTCGGGGCAGGTCCGGTGGGTCTCATGGCGGCGCACAGCGCGTTCCTGCGCGGCGCGAGTGAGGTGTTCGTGGTCGACAAGGAGCCCGACCGGCTGGAGCTCGCGAAGTCCATCGACGCCACCCCGATCGACTTCTCCGCCGCGGATCCGGTCGAGCAGATCATGGAAGCCACCCATGGGGTCGGTGTCGATCGCGGCGTCGAAGCGGTCGGCTACCAGGCGCATGATCCGGCCGGCGACGAGCATCCCGAGCTGGTCCTCGACAACCTGGTTTCCGTGGTGCGCAGCGCCGGAGCGATCGGTGTCGTCGGCGTCTACATGCCCTCTGACCCGCAGGCGGCAACGGAGGGTGCCAAGGAGGGGCGGATCGGCTGGGACTACGGCACTTTCTTCACGAAGGGACTGCGGATGGGCACCGGCCAGGCTCCTGTGAAGCGCTACAACCGGCAGCTGCGCGATCTCATCCTCACCGGCCGCGCCAAGCCGTCGTTCATCGTGAGCCACGAGGTGACGCTCGACGAGGCACCGGACGCTTACGACAAGTTCGATCGCCGGGTCGACGGATACACCAAGGTGCTGATGCATCCCGCCGCGTGAGCGTGACACCGGCGACCGGTATCCAGGTGTCCAGGTCGGGGTGATGGAAGTAGACGAGCGAGTAGCTGTCGGTCTGTTCAGCGGATTGCCGGTCATGGAGATGACCACGTGGTTGATCGGACTGCAGGCAACGCTAGGTCCGGCCGTGGGCCGGTCAGGTAACCGCGTTGTGACGGTTGGTTCTTGCCACGAAGGGGAATCTCCCGCGTCAGCTGCCGGCGGAGAGCTCGGTGAGGAAGCGGCCTGCGATGGGTGCCGCTGTATCGCCGCCGAACTCCCCGTCCTGCACGAAGACGCAGAAGGCGATGTCGCCCTGCCAGCCCGTGAACCAGGCGTGGCTCGGCGGGTTGGGGCCCGATCCGTGCTCGGCCGTCCCGGTCTTGCCGTAGACCGGCCCGCCGGGAACTGCGGCGACAGCGGTACCGGTCCCCGATGTCACGACCTCGCGCATCAGCTGCCGAAGGGTGCTGATCGGGGCGGCGGGCAGCGCGGCACCGGGCGCCGGCGCGGGGGAGGAGCCGACGACCAGCTGAGGGCTGACGCGGGCGCCGTGCGCGACCGAGGTGGTCGCAACGGCCAGTGCCATGGGGCTGACCAGGATGCGCCCCTGACCGAACGCGCTCGCGGCCTTGTCGACGGGATCGCTGGTGACGGGAACGCTGCCGGCATAGGCGGTGGTGCCCAGGCTCATCGGAACGCCGATACCCAAACTCCGCGCCGCCTTCGCCAGGCTGTCCGGCGCGAGGCGCGGCGCGAGCGAGACGAACGCCGTATTGCATGAGCGGACGAAATCGGTGGCGAACGGAAGCACCCCGAACGCTTCGTGCTCCGCATTGTGGAAGGAGCGGCCGCCGACGACCGCTTGCGGCTCGCACGGCACCGGGGTGTCCGTGGTGAGCCCGCCTTCGAGCAGCGCGAGCGTGGTGACCATCTTGAACGTGCTGCCCGGCGGCACCTCGGCAGTCAGGGCGAGGTCGTAGCCGCCGCCGTCCGGGCCGTTGGCCACCGCGAGAACGTCGCCGGTGCTCACCCGAAGGGCGACCAGTGCGCTGGGCTTCGACTGGCCGGCCAGCGCGCTGTCGGCGGCGGCTTGCACCCGAGCGTCGAGCGTCGTCCGCAAGGGTTTGCCGGGACGCGCGGGGTGGTGCAGCAGGGTGACGCCGGTACCCGAGGTCGGATGCAGCGTCACGTCGAGTCCCGGCGTTCCCGCCAGCTGCTTCTGATACTGCTCCTGCAGTCCGGTGAGACCCACGTCCTGCCCGACGCTGAACTCGCCGGGATGCTTCTGCTGGATCTCGGCGGTCACCGGCCCGACGCTGCCGAGCAGAGCTCGCGCGAAGGTGCGGTCCGCAGCCAGCGGCAGCTCGCCGGTCTGAAAGACTGTGCCGGGCAACGGTTTCACTTCCGCAGCGTCTGCGTCGTAGTCGCTGCGGCGCAAGGTGATGACGTCGACGAATTGGTGCGGCGCACTGGCTTTCACCCGGGCGGTGAGGCCTTTCGGGTCGATGCCGAACAGCTGTTGCAGCCGAGTGGTGAGTGCCGCGATGTCCGTCACGCGGGATGGCTCGATGCCGACGTGGACGACGGGGCGCTCGGTGACCAGCACGCTGTCATCGGCGCCGAGGATGTCCGCTCGGGGCGCGTAGCTGCGGGTGGCGTTCAACGTGCCGCCGGCGCGCAGCCGAGGGTGGACGGTGGCCACGCTCCAGTCCACCACCCAAGGACCGCCCGGCTTCGGCTGCGTGAGCGGTGCTGCGGTGTCGTAGGCGAACGTGACGCCGTCGCTGAGCTTCCACGTGACGTGCAGCGCAGCCGTCATGGTGTCCACCGGGCCACCTGCAGCAGCGGAGGCGGCGGGCGACGGGCTCGCTGCGCCGGCGGATTCGCTCACCGAGCGGACGGACACTGCCGGCGGACCGGCATGCAGGCCACTCGTCGCGGCTGTGTAGGCCGCCACCACGCCCGCCGGGTGCAGCAGCGGTCCGCGCTCGGGATGCCCCTGCGACCAAGCGGCGGCGAATCGCGCCGCCGCATCCTGTGCCGAAGGGCCCGCGTGTGAAGAGCCGGAGCAGGCGACGGACCCCGCGCTGACCGCCAGCAGCGCTGCCGCCAGCACCCGCGATGAGGTCACGGGCCCATCCGATCAGACCGGGAAACCGGAGTCCATCCGCCGCGCCTGCCGTCAAACGTCAAGAAACAGCAACACAGGTTGCCGGATGGTGCCATGAAGCGTGGGGCATGCTGGCGCTGTGGGGCGTGACAACGACAGTCACCCGGGGGCCACACGGTTCGGGCTCGTACTCGGCGCTGGTGGCACCGCGGGGGAGGCATTTCACCGCGGCGTCGTGCGGGCGATGCACGACCTCGGCTGCGACCCCCAGAATGCCGCCGTCATCATCGGCACGTCGGCCGGATCGATCATGGCTGCCACCCTGCGCCACCGTTCCCGGCGCCAGCTGCCGCTCCCGGACCCGGAGCCACGGCGCCGGCTGCCCACCCGCACCGATGCGCTGAGCGTGCTTCGGCGCCCCCGCCAGGCGTTCAACGCCCTGCTGCTCGCGCCGGAGATCCTGCAGGGCAGGACGTCGACGGAGTTCATCAGCGAGGCGCTGCGACGGCGATACGGCATCAGCTGGCCGGAAGCGGCGCTGTGGATCGTGGCGGTGCGCCGCCGGGATGGCAGGCGGGTCGTCTTCGGCAAGCCCGGTGAGCCCGCGACCGACGTGGCTTCGGCGGTCGCAGCGTCCTGCGCGATCCCCGCCTACTTCACCGCCGTGGACATCGGCGGCGACAGCTTCGTCGACGGTGGCCTGCATTCACCGACGAACGCCGATCTGCTCGCCGGCTACCCGCTCGATCTCGTCATCGTCAGCTCGCCCATGTCCGTCGGCAGCCGGCGGCCCGCCGCCCGCGTCGACGCTCCCTTTCGCCTGCTCTTCCGGCGCTACCTGCAGCATGAGGTCTGGACGCTGCGCCGGCGCGGCACGCAAGTCGTCACCATCGAGCCGGATCGCGCGGTGCTTCGGGCGATGGGCATCAACATGATGAGTGCCCGCCACTGCGACGAGGTCGAGGACCGCGCCTACGAACTCGCCCTCGGTCAGCTTCAGCGGGAGGTCTTCGCGGCCGCTTCGGGCCGCAGATCGGGCCGCGGCCGGCTGCGCATCGCCTGAGAATCGCGTCCTGGCGCGCGCATCCGCCGCTTGCCCCGTTGCTCCAAATGGGTGTCGGAGCGGCCGCCGAAGTCGCCGACTATACGTTCGTGTCCTTGCTCTCCGCGGCTGCTGCCGGGCGCCGTGGCTGGGTGCTCGGGTCCCCGCGGGCTGCTTTGCCGCAGCGCCGGGTCGTGCAGGCCGGATTGCTGCTGTTCTGCTGCTGCTCGCCTTCTCGGCGGGAGCTCTCGCGGTGCTCGGCGTCCGAGCGGATATCCGGTGGCAGCTACTGCTCGCCGGGTTCGTCCTGTTTGCCGTGGCGGACACCCAGTACCTGCTTCAAAGTGCCGAGGGCACCTACCAGGCCGGGACGTGGCTCGACGCACTGTGGCCGACGGCGCTGGCCACCATCGTCGTGGCCGCCTGGCAGCGTGTGCCGGCACCGACCAGCCGGCACGTCGAAGGCTGGAGACCGCTGCTTCTCCCGCTGTCTTTCATGGCCGCTTCCCTCGCGCTGCTTGCGCTGGATCACGCCCGCCGGCTGTCGGCCATCGGTGCAGCACTGGCCGTAGCGACGCTTGCGGTGGCTATCGCCCGAATGGCGCTGAGCTACCGGGAGAGCTCGAGATTCGCCGCCGAGAATCGCCGGCTCGCGTTGACGGATGAGCTCACCGGGCTGGCCAACCGGCGGATGCTGATCGAACACCTGAACGTGCTGGCGCGGCGGCGCATGCCCTTCGGCATGGTCCTGATCGACCTGAACCGCTTCAAGGAAATCAATGACTCGCTCGGGCACGCTGCCGGCGACGAGTTGCTGCGTGAGGTCGCGCGTGGTTTCGCCCGCCGAGTGCGGCCGAGCGACTTGCTGGCACGCGTCGGCGGCGACGAGTTCGCACTGGCATGCGCCGCGATCGCAGACCGCCCGGGCGCTGCTCGGACACCCGCCGAACAGGCCCGCGCACGTGCCGAAGAGCTGCTTGCCGCGCTGGCTACGCCCATCGAACTCGATGGAGTGACCGTCCACGTCGACGCGACCGCCGGAGTCGCGACGTTTCCGGACGACGCGGGGGAGGCCGGGCTGCTCTTGCGCCGCGCCGATGTGGCGATGTACGAGGCGAAAAGGACGGATCTGCCGGTCGCCGTGTACCGGGCAGACCACGACGTGCACACCCGCGAGCGACTCGAAACGATCGAAGCCCTGCGCCTCGGCATCGAGCGCGGCGAGCTCTCGTGCCACTTCCAGCCGCAAGTCGAACTCGCGACCGGCAGGGTGCGGGCATTCGAAGCGCTCGCCCGGTGGAACCATCCGAGTCGGGGACTGCTTGCTCCGGCGACCTTCATACCCCTCGCCGAGCAGGCAGGGCTCATGCGGCCACTCACTCTCGCGGTCCTGGAAGCGGCGCTGCATGAGAGCCGACGCCTTCGCCGGCAGGGCTACCCGTCGCGGGTCGCGGTGAACCTGTCGGCCACCAACTTGCTCGACGACGACCTTCCTGCCCTGGTGCTGCAGCTGCTCGATGACACCGGGGCGCTGGCCGAAGCACTCATTCTCGAGATCACCGAGGAGATGCTGGTCGCCGACGGGGAACGCGCGGGTAACGTCATCGCACGGCTGCGTGCCCGCGGTATCGCCGTCGCCCTCGACGACTACGGCACCGGATACTCCTCGCTCGCCTACCTGCGTGACCTGCCGGTCGATGAGCTGAAGCTCGATCGCACGTTCGTGACGGGCCTCGAACACGACCGGCGAAAAGCGGCGATCGTGCGCTCGACCATCACCATGGCCCACGACCTCGGGCTGACCGTGGTGGCAGAAGGGATCGAGACTGCTGCCGCAGCAACGACGTTGCAGCGCTACGGCTGTGACACCGGTCAGGGTTTCCAGCTTTCTGCGCCGTTACCGGCCGACCGGCTCGAGGCGTGGCTTGACGGGCGCAAGGCGCTGGTGCGGTGCGTTCCGCTGGTACCGGCGCCGCGGCTACCCGACGCCGGGGCAGCGGTGACAGACTGGCAGCGTGCGAACGCTTGAGGCCGTAGACGTGTCGTTCTTCGACACCGCGCCGGTGGTGATGCGCAACGCGGTCTTCGTGGCTGCGCCGCGCCGCCGCGTGTTCGACGCCATCGCGGAGGACCCGGCCGGGTGGGGCCGCTGGTTTCCGGGCTTCAATGGCGCCGGGCGCTACGAAACGTCTCCGCCTCACGGGGTCGGCAGCGTGCGCACGGTCCGTGCGTTCGGCACGCGTTACCGGGAGACCGTCCTGGTCTGGGACGACGGCGAGCGCTGGGCCTTTCGGGTCGACGAGATGGGCGGCGTTCCGTTCGCCAAAGCGTTCGCCGAGGACTACCGGCTCCGCGACGAAGGGAACGGCACCCGGCTGGAGTGGACCGCCGCCATGCGACCCGCTGCGGCGATGCGCGCGGCGACCCCGCTCATGCCCGCCGGCTTCCGCCTGGTCGCCAAGCGCGTAGGGGCGGGGCTTTCGCGGGTTGTCGGCGGGTCGTAGCTGCGGGCGGTTGACGTTCAGTTGAGGAACGTGTTGATCCAATGCCGGACGATCAACACGTTCCTCAACCAGGCGCGCTGCCGCAGGTGTGGATAGAGCGGCGTCATCCACAGGTGCACTGCAACGGGTCGCTGCCGCACCGCATCGTCGCCAATCTTGACGCGTGCCCCCGCCCGAGTTCTTGTTGATGCCGCACCTGCTGAGACAGAACGGTGCGGTGACGGTTGCGCAAGCGCGCGCAGCTGGCGTTTCCCAGCAGCAGATGCGCTCGCTGCTTCGGAACGGTTGGACACGGCCGGTGCGCGGCGTTCTCGTCGAGCCGTTTCCACGGGATCCGTTTCGCGCTCGCCTGCGGGCAGCCCTGCTTTCGGCCCCCGAGGCAACGGGCTGCGCGTTGTCGGCCGCGCGCGTGCACCGGCTGGCCGGTCTCCCGGTGTGGGCACCCGACGAGCTTCCTTGTCTGCTGCTGCCACCCGACATCAAGCGTGCTCAGCGCCGGGGCATGCGCACGCACTTCGGGCTACGGCCCGGGGAACGCGTGATCCGCAGAGGCTTTCCCATCACGTCCCTGGACGGCACCGTCGAACGTCTGCTGCTCGAGTTGCCGTTCGACGAGCTCGTCTGCCTGCTCGATAGTGCGTTGCACGAAGGCTGGGTGCCGCAGCTGCATTCGCTGCGACCGCGGCAGCGCAGCAGGTTTGATGAGGCGTTCCGCTTTGCCGACGGCCGGTCCGAGTCGCCATTGGAGACGCTGCTGCGGCTCTTGCTCGTCCGGGCCGGCATTCCACCGGAGGTCTTGCAGCTCCAGCTGTTCGACCGCGACGGTGTCTGCTTCGCCCGGCTCGACCTTGCCTGGCCGAGCCGGCGACTGGCCGTCGAAGCCGATGGCCGTGAACACCATGACAAGCTCGACGCCCTCTACAACGACCGGCGCCGGCAGAACCTGGTGAGCCTCGCGGGCTGGGCCGTGCTGCGTTTCACCTGGAAAGACGTGCTTCACAGCCCGGGCTGGGTCGTCGAGCAGGTTCGTGCTGCCCTTGCTGCGGCGGGGTCTGAGGTCAGTTGAGGAACGTGTTGATCCAACGCCGGACGATCAACACGTTCCTCAACTGGATGCGTCGCGAGAGGCCTAGGCCCCGACTCCCGCCCGGATCGACTGACGCAGCGAACCCATCGTCGCGAGCACCGCACTCGGCTCGTACCCGCAGTGAGCCATGCAGTTGTCGCAGCGCGGGTCCTTGCCGCGGCCGAAGCTGTCCCAGTCGGTGGTGTCGAGCAACTCCTGCCAGGTCTGCGCGTAGCCGTCGTCAAGCAGGTAGCACGGCTTCTGCCAGCCGAGCAGGGAGTAGGACGGGATGCCCCACGGCTTGCATTCGAAGTCCGCCTTGCCCTCGAGGAAATCGAGGAAGAGCGGCGAGTGGTTCAGCCGCCACTTCTTGCGACGGCTCTCTCCGAAGGCCTCCCGGAACAGCTTGCGGGTCTGGTCGACGCCGAGGAAGTGCTCCTGATCCGGCGCCTTCGAGTAGGCGTATCCGGGGGAGATCTGCATGTTGTCGACGCCGAGCTCGTCGTTGAGGTAGTTCAGCACCTCGATGACGGTGTCGGGGGTGTCGGTGTTGAAGAACGTCGTGTTGGTGGCGACCCGGAAACCGGCGGCCTGCGCCTCCTTGATGGCCGCGACCGCCTGGTCGAAGACGCCATCCTTGCAGACCGACTCGTCGTGACGCTCGCGCAGGCCGTCGATGTGCACGACCCAGGTGAAGTCACGATGCGGCTTGAAGCGGTGCAGGTGCTTGGGCAGCAGCACCGCGTTGGTGCACAGCAGGACCATGCGCTTGTCGTCGAGCAGCCGCTGCACGATCTCGTCGATCTGCGGATGCATCAGCGGCTCGCCGCCGGCGATCGACACCACCGGTGCGCCGCATTCACGCACGGCGCCGACCGCCTGCTCGACCGGCATCCGCTGCTTGAGCAGCGTGTGCGGCTGCTGGATCTTGCCGCAGCCGGCGCACGCCAGGTTGCAGGCGAACAGCGGCTCGAGCTCCAGCACGAGCGGAAATTTCTCGTTGCGACGCAGCTTCTGCTTGAGCAAATAGGACCCGATGCGCAAGTTCTGCCTCATGGGCATAGCCATCGTCAGCTCACCTCCCGGGGCAGTGTGAATCGAACGTCTTCGGTGACAGTCTGGCGCTCGCGGACCTTGACCGGTCCCAAACCGGACAGGCACTCCACTAATTCGTTAACCAGTTTCGGCGGGGCTGATGCCCCCGCAGTGAGACCGATGCGTTGCACATCGCGCAACGCATCGAGGTCGATCTCGGTGGCATCGTCGATCAGCATCGCCGGGGCTCCGGCTCGCTCGGCGACCTCCACCAGCCGCCGCGAATTCGACGAGTTGGGTGAGCCGACGACGATGACGAGGTCGGTTTCCCGAGCCACTTCGCGCACCGCGAGCTGACGGTTGCTGGTGGCATAGCAGATGTCGTCGCTCGGCGGGGCGACGAGCGACGGAAAACGCTCCCGCAACGTGGTCGCCACCTGCTCGGCTTCGTCGACGGCGAGTGTGGTCTGCATGGCGTAGGCGACCCGCGACGGGTCCGGCACGGTGACGCGGCGCGCCTCCGCCTCGTCGTTGATGACGATGACGTTGTCCGGCGCTTCGCCCACCGTGCCGACGACTTCCTCGTGGTCGCTGTGGCCGAGCAGGAAGACGGTGCGGCCGCGCTCGACCTGGCGGCGCACCTCCTGATGCACCTTCGCGACCAGCGGGCAGGTGGCGTCGACGAATCGCAGCCCCCGGTTCACCGCCTCGGAGCGTACCTGCGGTGCCACCCCGTGAGCCGCGAAGATGACCCGGGCACCGTCGGGAACCTCGTCGAGCTCGCTGACGAAGATGGCGCCGCGCTCCTCGAGGTCGCGAACGACGTGTGCGTTGTGCACGATTTGCCGGCGCACATAGATCGGCGCGCCGAATCGCTCGAGCGCCGCGACCACGGTGTCGATCGCACGCTCCACCCCGGCGCAGAAGGAGCGGGGCGACGCCAGCACGACTTCACGCTCACCAACGGCGGCGGCCCAGGACTGCAGGACCGGCGCGATGCGGCGCAGCGTGCGCAGGGCCGCGCCGCCGCGCTTGACGATGCCCGGGTGCAAAAGCGGCGCATCGCGTGTGTCGCTCACGCATCTGACGGCGATGAACGGACGGTCTCCGGCGGCCTGCGCGACGGCGGCACTCTCCATGTCGACCGCGAGCGCTCCGGACGCCATCAGCCGGGCGCGGTCAGCCGCCGACATCTTGGGCAGCGAACCGCTCCGGCTCACCAGCGGGCCGACATGGACCCGCAGTCCCGCGCGGCGCAACGGCCCCGCCAGCAGCGGCGCCGACGGGCACGGGATCGTGGTGGACTCGCTGCGGATCTCGCTCGCCACGATGACGTCACCGGGCTGGACGTGCGCGGCGACGCCACCGGCGACGCCCAGCACTGCCACCGGCCCTTCGGGCAGCGGCAGCTCCTCGAGCCGGCGCTGCACCCGCGCCATGCCCATGCCGATGCGCCGGACGTTCGCGTCCGAGAACGCTCCGCGTACCGCGGCGTGCTCGGCGAGCAGCGGGGTGCAGACGGTGAGGCGCCCGTGATGCTCAGCCATCGCCGGCCCGATCGGAGCCGGGGTCGCCGGCTCGGCAATATCGCCCGAGAGCTGAGACCGGGAACACGTGGCGGTAGAGGTGGTAATTGATGTAGAAGTCGCCCGGGAAGCCGGTGCCGGTGAAGTAGGGCTCGTCCCAGGTGCCCTCGGGGGTCTGGGTCTCGACCAGCCAGTCGATGCCGCGGCTGATGCTCTGGGCGTCACCGTCGGCGGCAAGCAGCGCGAGCAGCGCCCAGGCGGTCTGCGAGGCCGTCGAGGCGCCACGCCCCGCCCAGGACGCGTCCTCGTAGGAACGCACGTCCTCGCCCCAGCCGCCGTCGGCGTTCTGATGGTCGATCAGCCACGTGCAAGCCCGGCGAATGGCCGGTGATGACGCCGGCACGCCCGCGGCCACCAGAGCGGGAACCACCGCGCCGACACCGTAGACGTAATTGCAGCCCCACCGGCCGAACCAGGAGCCGTCGGCCTCCTGCTCGTCCAGCAACCACTGCACCCCGCGCCGGCACTGGGGCGAGTCCGCGAGCCCCTCCGCGGCGAGGAGCTCGACGACGTGTGCCGTGACGTCAGCGGAAGGTGGGTCGATGACCGCGCCGAAGTCGCAGAACGGGAGCTTGTAGGCGAGCTCTCGGGTGTTGTCCGCGTCGAACGCACCCCACGCGCCGCCCTTGCACTCCATGGCGTTCAGCCACTCGACCCCGCGCCGGATCGCTGCCGGGTCGGTGGGCGGCACCCGGCGCAAGGCGAGAAGCACCTCCGCGGTGTCATCGGTGTCGGGGTAGCCGTCGTTGGCGAACTCGAACGCCCAGCCGCCGGCGGCGGCCTTCGGGCGCTTCACTGCCCAGTCGCCTCGCACGGTGATCTCTTCTGCCGCGAGCCAGCGCGCGCCGCGCTGCACCATCGGGTCATCTGCCGGGACACCGGCGTCGAGCAGCCCGTTGAGCGCCAGCGCGGTATCCCACACCGGCGACTGGCACGCTTCCAGCCGGCGCACCGTGCCCTGCGGCGTGTCCTCGTGGACCAGAAAGCCGTCGAGTCCGGCGATGCCCGCGGCCATCGGGGGCGAGTCGGCGGCGTAACCCATGAGATGCAGCGCGAGCAGCGAGTACACCCACGGCGGCTGGATGCCACCCCATCCGCCGTCGGCTTCCTGGCGGGCGAGGATCCACTCGGTGGCCTGCCGCATGGCGAGCCGGCGCAGCGGGCCGACAGGCCGCTTGGCGTAGCCGTGCAGCACCTTGTCCAACCGTTGGAAGAAGCCGCCCCAGGAAGCCACCGGCATCAACGTCGCGGGCGGCGACCCGGTGCGGATCTCGTCGATCCCGAACGGCAACGGCCGCTGCGGCTTGACCGTGCACACGATGGTCAACGGAACGATCGTCTGCCGTGCCCAGCACGCCCAGTCGTACACGTTGAACGGGAACCAGCGGGGCAAGAACATGATTTCGGGCGGGAGGCTGGGAAGGTCATCCCAAGACCACTCCCCGAACAGCGCCATCCAAATCCGGGTGAACACCCGCGAGCGCTCGAGACCGCCCTCCGCGCGAATCCAGTCGGCCGCGCGAGCCATGTGCGGCGCGTCTGCGGGGTCGCCCGCGAGCCGCAGCGCCACCCACGCCTCGATGGTGGTGGACAGGTCGGCGGGCCCTTCGAAGAAATTCGCCCACGTACCGTCGGCGCGCTGCTGGCTGCGTATCCACCGAGCTGCTTGCTCGGTCTCCGCGGCGGTGCGGATGCCGAGGAACTCGCGCAACAGCAAGTCCTCCGCGTCCATCGTCACGTTGGTCTCGAGCTCCCCCTTCCACCAGCCGGCGCCGTCCTGATGCGTACGCAGGTAATCGATCGCCCGCGCGAGCGCCTGCCCCGTGCGCTCTCCGCCCGGATCGCTGCCCTGTGAGGCTGCGCTGCGATGCTCCGATGTGACACTCATGCGGCTCGCTCGGCGATCCGGCAAGAGTCCGATACTCGAAGTAACACTCGCGAACGCGCTGCGCCTCGGTTCATCGGCTGCAACCCCCGAATCCTCGCCAGCTCGACCGTGACTTGAACCGCCCCGCTCTTCGGACCGTGTAGTAAGTGATCTGCGGACGCAGATCAGAACCAAACGTTAGATCATGCAGGAGGCTCCGTTGCCGTCCATATTCTGGTCGCAATGTGCGTCCGGTGTAGCGATGCGCGGAACGTGGCGAGCAAGAAGATGAAAAAGTTCGGTGCGTCACCAGCCGCGAACGCCGGCGCGCTCGAGCTGACGTGGCTGCAATCACGCATCTCCTCCATCGACGCGGCGCGTGCCCGCCAGGAGAACTTTCCTGTGGCGAGCCGCTTGTTGCGCGCCGACACGCGGCGCGACCTGCTGGACATTTATGCGCTGGCACGGCTCATCGACGACATCGGCGACGAGGCGCCGGGTGACCGGCTGGCGCTGCTCGAGGTGATCGACGAAGATCTGTGCGGGCTCGCGGCCGGCGCTGCGACGCTCGGTCCGGTGGCGGCTCTCACATCTGCGGTCCGCGACCGCGGGCTTCCCGTGACCGCGTTTCACGACCTCGTCGCGGCCAACCGCATGGACCAGGAGGTCACCCACTACGCCAGCTTCGCCGCCCTGCGCGGGTACTGCCGGTTGTCGGCCGAACCGGTAGGTCGATTGGTGCTGGCGGTCTGGCAGCTCGCCGATCCAGAGCGCATCGCGCTGTCCGACGACGTATGCGCCGGCCTGCAGATCGCCGAGCACCTGCAAGACGTCGGTGAGGACCTGGCGGCCGGGCGGGTCTACCTTCCGCAGGACGTCCTCGCTCGCCACGCGGTCACCGAGGAGCTGCTTGCGGCGCCGACACGGCAGCTGTCCAACGATGAACGGGAGCGCGTCGAGGCGGTGCTCACCGAGGTAGCAGGACACGCCCGCGTGCTCTTGGGCGCCGGTCGCCCGCTCGCGGCGCAGGTGCCGGGAGTCGCCCGGGTAGCGGTGGCCGGCTTCGCTGCCGGCGGCCTCGCTGCCCTGGATGCGGTGCTCGCCGCGGGAGCCGGCGCGCTGCACGAGCTCCAGCGGCCCCGGCGGCGCCGGGTGCTGTCCTATACCGCGCGCACCCTCGCGCGCACCGTGCGGGGCGGCCGGTGAGCCGACGACCGGAGCGAGCCGTCGTCGTCGGCGGCGGGCTCGCGGGCCTGGCTGCCGCGCTCGACCTCGCCGAGGCCGGCTCGACCGTGACGCTGCTCGAAGCCAGGCCCCGGCTCGGCGGCGCGACCACGTCCTTCACTCGCGACGGTGTGACGCTCGACACCGGCCAGCATGTCTTTCTCGGCTGCTGCACGGCCTACCGCGACTTCGTGCGGCGTCTCGGCGTGGCTCATCTCACCGAGCTGCAGCCGCGCCTCGATGTGCCCGTCCGTTACGGTTCCGGGCCGCAGGTCCAGCTCACCCGGCTGCGCCGTACCCGCCGCGACCTGCCACCGCCGGCTCACCTCGCCGCCGGCCTGCTGCGCTACGGCGCGCTGCCGCTCGCCGACCGGCTGCGCAGCATTCCAGCGGTGCTCGCGCTCGCCCGGCTCGACCAGACGGACCCCCAGGTGGACGCCCAGTCGTTCGGCAGCTGGCTGGCGCGCCACGGCCAGCGGGCCGCCGGGCTCGCCGGCTTGTGGGAGCTGCTCACGGTCGCGACGCTGAACGCCGAGCCGGCTGATGCGAGCCTCGCGCTGGCCGCGAAGGTGGTGCGCACCGGCCTGCTCGAGACGGCGGCCGGGGCCGACATCGGTTACAGCCGGGTGCCCCTCGGCCGGTTGCACGCAGACGCCGGGCGCCGCCGGCTCGCCTCGCTCGGAGCGCTGGTGCAGACCGGGCGCCGGGTGCGCGCCGTCCACCCGATGAACAGGCCGGAGAGTGCCGCGGCAGGGACGTCAGCAGGCGGCTCGAACGGGGAGTGGCGCGTCGAGACCGACGGCGGCCCGCTGATCGCCGACGCGGTCGTGCTCGCCGTTCCGCACGACGTGGTGGCCCGGCTGGCGCCGCCCGGCTCGGGGCTCGACCCGGCGGCGTTGCAGGCGCTGGGCAGCAGCCCGATCGTGAATATTCACGTCTTCTACGACCGGCCGGTCACCGACGAGCCCTTCTTCGCTGCGGTCGGCTCGCCGGTGCAGTGGGTGTTCGACCGCACGTCCGCGGCCGGGGTCACGTCCGGCCAGTACCTGGCCGTCTCGCTGTCGGCCGCCGCGCGCTGGCAGCAGATGAAGGCGGCGGAGCTGGAGCGGCTTTTTGTGGCGGAACTCGCGCGACTGCTGCCGGAGGCCCAGCCGTCGCGCGTGCAACGGGTGATCGTCACCCGCGAGCCGCATGCGACATTCGCGCAAAAGCCCGGGCAGCTCATGCGTCGCCCGCCGAACGTCACCGCCATGGAAGGTCTGGTCGTGGCCGGTGCGTGGACGCGAACGGGGTGGCCGGCCACCATGGAGAGCGCGGTCCGCAGCGGTCAGGCCGCGGCTCGTGAGCTGCTGACCGGCTGAGTCCGACGCAGCCGGTTCCGCGCTCGGCGACCGCTCGATGCGAATGACGCACGGTTTCCGGCTGCCTTCATGACAGGATGCAGAAGGGGTAACTGCAGGGTGCGGCATACGGCCGCTTGCGCGGAGGGAGGTCGATGACCGCGACAGGGGAGACCCGCGACCGCGCAGACGTTGCGCGACGCGTACGCGGAGTGCCGCCGCATCACACGGGAGCAGGCGCGCAACTTCTCGTACGGCATCCAGCTGCTCGCACCGGAGCAGCGGTCCGCGCTGTCGGCCGTGTACGCGTTCGCCCGCCGGGCCGACGACATCGGTGACGATCCGGACCTCGAGCCGGCCACCAAGGTCGAGAGCCTGGCCGTGCTGCGCAAGCAGCTGTCGGACCTGCCCGCCGCGAGCAGCGACCCGGTGATGCTGGCGCTCGACGACACCAGCCGACGCTTCCCGTTGCCGCTCGAGGCGCTGGCCGAGCTCATCGACGGCATCGAGATGGACGTGCGCGGTACCACCTACGCCACGTTCGACGAGCTCGTCGTCTATTGCCGGCGGGTGGCCGGTACGGTGGGCCGCTTGTCACTGTCGATCTTCGGACACGCGCCGCATCCTGACGCGGCGGGCCTCGCCGATCGCCTCGGAGTCGCCTTGCAGCAGACCAACATCTTGCGCGACGTACGCGAGGACCTCGCCAACGGGCGGGCCTACCTGCCCGCGGAGGACCTGGAACGGTACGGAGTCGCCCTGCAGCTCGACGCGCAGGGTGACCTGCAAGGCCCCGCCGGTCCGCTGGAAGACCTGATCCGCGCGGCGGCGCTGCGCGCCGAGGAGTGGTATTCGGACGGCTTCGCGCTGCTCGATCTGCTCGATCGGCGCAGCTTCGCCTGCTGCGCGGCGATGGCCGGGATCTACCACCGGCTGAACGGCGAGATCGCCGCCGATCCCGGTGCCATACGTTTCGCGCGCCTTTCGCTCTCCAGCGCAGGTAAGGCGAAGGTCGCCGTGCGCAGCCTGGCAGGACTGAAGCCATGACGACGTACGCATCCGATCAGCGTGACGCCCACCCCGTCCCAGCGGTGCTCGGCGATCTGCGCAAGCTGACCGAGCCGGCGATGCAGGCAGCGGTGAGCCGGCTGCATCCGGGCCTCGCGAAGGTGGAGTCCTATCACCGGGGCTGGACCACCCTCGACGGGCAGCCGTCGACCCGGGTCAGCGGTAAGGCGTTGCGCCCGGCGCTCGCGGTGCTGTCCGCGCGTGCGGCGGGTGGGCCCGACGCCATGGGCGTTGCGGCTGCCGTGGCGGTGGAGCTCATCCACGACTTCTCGTTGCTGCACGACGACTTGATGGACGGCGACACCGAGCGCCGTCACCGGCCCACCGCCTGGGTGGTCTACGGCGCCGGGCCGGCCATCCTGTCCGGCGACGCGTTGCTCTCGCTCGCGACGGAGGTCGTCCTCGACGCCGGAAGCAGCCGCACGCTGGACGGCATCCGGTTGATGAACCGTTGCGTGGCCGAGCTGATCACCGGGCAGGCACTCGACCTCGAGTTCGAGCAGCGCAGTGATGTGTCATTGGCCGACTGCAAGCGCATGGCGGACGGCAAGACGGCCGCCTTGCTCGAGTGCGCGTCTTCGCTCGGTGCGCTGCTCTGCGGGGCGTCCGACGAGGAGGTCGAGGCGCTCGGCAAGTTCGGTCGCGACCTCGGCCTTGCGTTCCAGCTGGTCGACGACGTGCTCGGGATCTGGGGGGATGCCGAGGTCACCGGCAAGCCGGTGCTGAACGACCTGCGGGCGCGCAAGAAGACGCTGCCGATCACCGCTGCGCTGCAGTCCGGAGCGCCCGGGCTCGACGCGGTGCGGGAGGTCATCGGAGCCGATGCGGACGCCGACATCTCCGAGGACAGCCTGGAGGCGGCCGCCCGGCAGCTCAGCGAGGCGGGCTTTCGGCAGTGGACGCTGGATGAGGCCCAGCATCATCTGAAGTCGGCCGAGTCCTACGTGAACGGCCTCGCGGCGCCGGACGCGGTCAAGGTTGACCTCATCGAGCTGGCCCGGTTCACCGTCTCGCGTTGGTTCTGATCCGTGCTGATTGATAGTTAAGTAAGCCTGCCCTAAGTTTTCGGCATGTTGCCGAATGACCGCGGATCTGGGTCGCCGTCGTCGCCGCTACGCGACGTGCTCTTCGACGACGCCACCCTCGGGCGGCGGGCGCGAACCACCCTGGCCGGCGCCGACAGCGGCGTGCTGTCGCTCGGCGCGTCCTCATCGACGAACCGCCCGGTGCGCGTTCCGGTGATCGACGACGATGGCGAGCCGTTGCTGCTGTGCCCGCCCGTCGGCCCGGCGGCTCACGCCGCGCGGATGCAACGGCTGGCTTCACTGGATCTCGCTCCCACGCCGACGTTCGGCGTCTGGCTGACGTTGTGCGGACGCCTGCGGCTGAAAAGCGCGCCGACCCGGCGGCTGCGAGCCGCAACGGCCTGCCCGGCGTGCGGGCACAGCAGGTTTCCCGACCGGGCCTACGACATCACGGTCGCGCTCGCCGTCGAGCACGTCCACGTGCGCTGCCCGCACCCGCACGAGGGGTGGACGAGCTGCCCGCACGGCGGCTACGCGCTCCCCATCGAGACGTATGCGACCGCCGTTCCCGATGCGATGGCCGCCCAGCTGCCGCGGGTCGTCCGCCATCTGAACCAGCGTCACGAAGGTTTCGTGCGACGGGTCGCCGGCCGCGCCGGCGGCCGCGGTGAGGACGAGCTGCTTCTGGCGGTCGTACGTGACCTTCACGTGCGCGGTGCACAGATCTGCTGGGTGGACGGGGAAGGGGCGAACCTCACCGACGTCCCGTTCGCCGCGCCGGCGCGCGCCGTCAGGGACGTCACGATGGCACTGGCCGGCGTGCCGCGATAAGCGATCGCGGGTCGTCGCTACGATCCGGCGGTGGACGTCGAGCTCTTCACCGCGGCAGCAGGGGCGTTTCGCGCTGTCCTCGTCGACGAGGCGGTGTCGGAGCAATGGGAGGCGGCGAGCGTTCTTTCCGGGTACTCGGTCGGCGGCCTCGTTGCCCATGTGTGCGCCGCGACCGGCTGGCTCGAAACCGCCCTGCAAGCACCCGAGCCTGATGGGTTGCCGGTGCTCTCGCTCGGCGAATGGTTCGCGGACATGCTGCCGCGGCAAGCCGGCGACGAACCATCCGGGGTGCACGAGTGGGTCCGCGCGGACGCCCAACGGCGCGCGAAGCGCGGCCCGCAAGCGCTGACAGCGACCTACGACCGGGTCATCTCGGCCGCCGTGGACCTGCTCGAGCCGGCCGACTCGCGGCGGATGCTCACGTTGCAGCCGGTGCGGCCGCAAGCCATGGCGCTGCCCGACTTCGTGCGCACCCGCCTGCTGGAGCTGGTGGTGCATACCGACGATCTGGTGGTCAGCGTCGGGCACTCCGGGCAGGCCGTCCCGGCGGCGCCACTCGACGATTGCCTGCAGCTGCTTTTCGGCATCGCCCGGTTCCGGCACGGAGACGCCGGCGTGCTGCGCGCGTTGACCCGCGCGGAACGCGCCCCGGCACGGGTGTTTCCGGTCATCTGACGGCGGTCAGGTGACGGCCAGTCCTTCCGGCAGCGGCGCGGGCGTGCGGCCGAGTTCGGCGACGAGCAGCTGGCTGAGCGCCATCCGTCCGGTGAGGTCACCGGTCACCAGCGCGAGCGCGGCCTCGGCCATGATGGCCGGATCCTCGAGCTCGAAGCCGTCGACGAGCTGGTGGGCGCTCGCTCCCGGCGTCGCCACGTTAGCCAGGGGAGCCAGCGTGTTAGCCCGCACCCCACGCTTCAAGCCCTCTGCGGCCATGGCGGTGGTCATCCGCTCCAACGCGGCCTTGCAGGCACCGTAGACCGTCCATCCGCTGTCGAAGATCGGCTCGTACGGCGGCCCCGGCGGATGCTCCGCGGCGCGCGAGGAAATGTTCAGGATCCACCCTGCTCCGCGCTCGTACATGCCCGGAACGACGAGCTGCATCAGCTCGAACGGCGCACGCACCTGCAGTTCCATCATGAGGTCGAAGCGCTTCGGCGTGAACTGCTCGAGAGCCAGGAAGAACGTGACGGCGGCGTTGTTCACCAAAATGTCGATGGGCCCGAGGGTTTCGCCGACTGCGGCGACGAGCGACCGGCGCTCCTCGGCTCGGGAGAGGTCAGCGCGAAACGCGGTGGCCCGCCCTCCACTGCGTGCGATGGCGTCCACCGTGTCGCGCAACGATCCGGGTGCGCGCGGGTCCGTCTCGAGGCTGCGTGCCGAGACAGCGACCTGAGCTCCGGCTGCGGCGAGGCGGGCGGCAATGGCCGCGCCGATGCCCCGGCTGGCACCGGTCACCAGCGCTACGCGTCCGGCCAGTGGCGCGGCGGTCACAGCGTCACGGGTCCGGCTGGGCGCACGGACATGGCCGATTGCGGACGCTGCACCAGCTCGACGATGACCCCGTCGGGATCGGTCAGGAAAAGCACGTGCACCCCGCCGAGCTTCGTGCCGGGCAGCTCCACCCACACCGGAGCGGCCACGTGCGGCCATCCTTCGCGCAACTCCTCCCAGGCCGCGTGAACGTCGTCGACTCCGAGCGCGATGCGGTACAGGCCGACGTGGTAGGCGGGCGCGATGGGCGAGCCGGTGACGGCGGGATGCTGCCAGGCGGTCAGCTCGAACGAGACGCGGAGGTCGCCCGCGGCGGCGATCGATGCGATCGTGACGGCTGCCGGCACGTTCTCGTCCAGCTGGCCGCTGTGCACCTCCCGGTGTATCGGCTCGTGCGTGGCGACCAGCCCGAGATGGCCGTACCAGTCGAGCGAGGCCCCGAGATGGCGCACGTTCACGCGCACGTAGGCCAGTTGCGGGCTGGGCAGGGCGGTGTCCTCGCACAGCTCCACGGCAGCCCCGTCCGCGTCGCGCGTGCGCAGCAGCGCCCGTTCGGCGCCGCGCGTCGGCCAGTGGCCGAGAGCGGCGGCGTGCCCGCCGGGGATCGCCAGTAGCGTTTGCTGGGCAGCCGCAAGGGACGGCACGGCGAAGCCGAGAGCGGCGAGCCCCGCATGGTGCGGGTCGGCCGGCACCACCCCGATGTAGGGCGGGTCGCGCCACTCGAGCACCTCGACGGCCGGCGCCGCGCGGGGGCCCCGCCCGTCGTAGAGGAAGCACGCCAGCGTCGTCACATCGCCGTCGACCCCGAGAGAGGTGCCCGAGGCGGGCTCGCCGCTGGTGCGCATCCCGACCGTGAGCCCGAGCGCGCGCTCGTAGAATGCGGCGCTCGCCGCCGCGTCACGCGAGTTGAGATTCACGTGCAGCAGGCTGTGGGCGTGTGCCGCGCAAGCCACCGGGAAAGCTCCTCAGAGCCGCTCGACGATGGTGGCGGTGCCCATGCCGCCGCCGGTGCACATCACGACGAGACCCGTCTGCAGCCCGCGTCTCTCGAGCTCGTCGAGCACGGTGCCGATGAGCATCGCGCCGCTCGCCCCGATCGGGTGGCCGAGCGCGATCGCACCGCCGTTCACATTGACACGCTCCGGATCGATGCGTAACTCACGCATCGTTTTCAGCGGGATGGCGGCGAATGCCTCGTTGATCTCCCACAGGTCGATGTCCGCCACGCTCATGCCGGCCTTCGCCAGGCAGCGCTCGGCGGCTGGCGTCGGTGCGGTGAGCATCAGCACCGGATCCGCGCCCGCGACTGCCGTGGCGCGTATCCGCGCACGCGGTACGAAGCCGTGCGCCGCCGCGTAGTCGCTTCCGGCAACGGCTACCGCCGCGGCCCCGTCGACGATGCCGGAGGAGTTGCCCGCGGTGTGAACGTGGTCGATGTGCTCGAGGTCGTAACGGCGCTGGCACATCTGGTCGAACGTGAGCGCAAAGCCGTCCACGACGGCCGAACCGAGGCCGGTGAACGCAGGCTTCAGCGCTGCCAACGCCTCGCGGGTGGTGCCCGCCCGGGGAAACTCCTCGCGGTCCAGGATCACCGTGCCGTCGGCCGCCGTGACCGGCACCAGACTGCGGTCGAAACGCCCGTCGTGCAGTGCCTTCTGCGCCTTCTCCTGGCTGGCGAGCGCGAAAGCGTCGACGTCGTCGCGGCCGAAGCCCTCGAGGGTCGCGATGACGTCGGCGCTGATGCCCTGCGGCACGATGGGATAACGCTCGCCGAGCGCCGGATTCTGGCCGATCATCGTCGGCTCGCCGCCGCCGGACCAGCGCGACATCGACTCCACACCGCCGGCGACGACGAGGTCCTGCATGCCCGACAGGACACCCATGGCGGCCACCGTGACCGCCTGCTGCCCGGAGCCGCAGTAGCGGTTCAACGTCATGCCCGGGGTGGTGACGGGCCAGCCCGCGTGCAAGGTCGCGAGCCGCCCGATGCAGGCGCCGTGGTCACCGGTCATCTCCGCGTTGCCGATCACGACGTCGTCGACCTGATCGGGCTGCACACCGGTGCGTTCGACGAGCGCGTTCAGCACCTGCGCCAGCAGCTCCTGCGGGTGCACCGGGTGCAGCGCCCCGCTACTCCTGCCGCGTCCCCGCGGGGTGCGCAGGCCGCCCAGGATCCACGCCTCACGCGTCATGTCACACCCCTCATCACGGCTGAGCGGGGACGTCGCGGCCGTCGTCCGCCGGGGTGCAAAACGTAGCAGGCCCGCCTGCGGCGCCGAGCCGGCAGCCCAAACCCAGTGGACAATGACGGGATGCGGTGGGACCCCGGTCAGTACGCGAAGTTCACCGATGAGCGGAGCCGGCCGTTCTTCGACCTGGTCGGGCAGGTCGGCTGCGTCGCGCCGCGCCATGTCGTCGACCTCGGCTGCGGCTCCGGGGCACTCACCGTAGCCCTGCGCCGGCGGTGGCCTGCCGCTTTCGTCGAGGGCATCGACGCCTCGCCCGAGATGATCGAGCGCGCGCCGCGGGAGGAAGGCGTGAGCTTTCGCCTCGGCCGGGTGGAGGACTTCACCGCTGCCGGCGTCGATGTGCTCGTCAGCAACGCCGTCCTGCACTGGGTACCGCGCCATGACCGGCTGCTGAACGCGTGGGCGGAGCAGCTCGAGACCGGTGGGTGGATGGCGTTCGCGGTGCCGGCGAACTTCGACTCCCCATCGCATCAGCTCATGTACGAGCTGGCTCGGTCCGCGCGGTGGCGGGAGCGGTTGGGCCACCTCGCGGGGAGCGATGCGGCCGTCCTCGCGCCCGCGACGTACCTCGACCTGCTCCTGCGCTCCGGCCTGCAGGTCACCGCCTGGCAGACCGAGTACTTCCACGTTCTCGCCGGGAAGGATCCGGTGCTCGAATGGGTGCGGGGGACCGTGCTGCGGCCGTTTCTCGCCGCGCTGCCGCCCGATGCGGCCGACGCGTTCACCGCCGAGTATGCCGCCGCGCTTCGGACGGCTTACCCTCCGCGTTCGTATGGCACGGTGTTCCCGTTCCTGCGAACGTTCGTGGTGGCACGGAAGGAGCGATGAGTGTCGAACCCCATTGATCCCGACCTCGCGGAGGCTCTCTCGAGCGCCCGCCGGCTGGTTTCCGCCGATCCGCGTGACTGGACGGCCGATCGGCACGACGCGTTCCTGTACGGGCTCTTTCGCGGATGGGACGACCCGGCCGATGAGGAACGGGTGGCCCGGCAGCATCAGTGGGACGCCGCCTATCTGGATCGGCTGCACCGGCTGCATGCGGCGGTGAACGCGGCCATCGAGGCGGGCTGATCTTTACTTGCTTCACGCAAGCAGCTAACTTTCCGGCCGTGACGTGGCCAACCGAGCAGGATCTCGATGCCCTCTACGACGAGCTGTCGAACTGGGGCCGGTGGGGGCCGGACGACGAGGGCGGCGCGCTGGCCTTTCTCACCCCGCAGCGGCGCGCCGAGGCTGCGGCGCTGGTGCAGACCGGTGTCGCGGTGAGCCTCGCCCACGACCTCGCGCTCGCCCCGAGTGCCGAGCAGCCGTTCCCGTCCCAGCACCACATGCTCGCCAGCGGCGATGCGCTCGAGACTTCCGGCATCCCGGACTATCAGGCCACCCGCGACTTCGTCGGTACCGACGTTCACGGCCTCGGCACCACTCACCTCGACGCGCTGTGCCACATGTTCGTGCGCGGCCAGATGTTCAACGGTGGCCGTCCGGACGAGGTGCCGAGCTCGGGCGCGACGCGTAACACGGTGATGACGCTGTCCGACGGCATCGTGGGGCGCGGCGTCCTGCTGGACGTCCCCGGGGCGCTCGGTACGCCGTACCTCGCGGCCGACCACGCGGTCACGCCCGCGGAGCTGGAGGCGGCCGAAAGCGCCCAGGCGGTTACCGTCGGCGGCGGAGACATCCTGTGCATCAGCACCGGCCGCGATGCGCGGCGCGCCGAGTCCGGCGGGCAGCTGAGCCCGTTCATGAAGGGTCTGGCCGGGCTGCATCCCGACTGCCTGCCCTGGCTGCACGAGCGCGAGGTGGCCGTCCTCGTCAGCGACGGCATCTCGGATCTGCTGCCCCCGCGCCCCGGTCACTGGTCGTTTCCGATCCACCAGATCGGCATCGTCGGGATGGGGCTGCACCTCGTCGATAACGCGCGCTTCGATCGGCTACTGGCGGCCTGCAGCGCAGCCGGGCGCTGGGCGTTCCTGTTCAGCGCGGCACCGCTGCGCATTCCCGGTGGTACGGGCAGCCCGATCAACCCCATCGCGGTGCTGTGACGGCGAATCCGTTGCCGGCCGGTTCTCCGGTGGCGCAGAACCTGTTCGGCCTCGCCGGAAAGCGTGCATTGATCACCGGAAGTGCGCGGGGCCAAGGTGCCACGGCCGCCGCGCTTTTCGTGGCGCTGGGCGCCCGCGTCGTCCTCGCCGACGTGCTCGACGAGCCGGGTTACCGCCGGGCGGGCGAGCTCGGTGATGCCGCCAGCTACGTGCATCTGGACGTGAGCCGGCCGCAGGACTGGTCGGCCGCGATGCGCCACGTCGACGAGCGGCTCGGCGGGCTGGACATCCTCGTCAACAACGCCGGCATCATCCGGCCCGCGCCGCTGGAGACCATGTCCCTCGACGACTATCAGGCCGTCATCGGTGTGAATCAGATCGGGTGCTTCCTCGGCATGCAGGCGGCGATCGCCCCGATGCGGGCGGGCGGCGGAGGGTCGATCGTCAACATCTCCTCGGTCGCGGGGCTGAAAGGGCCGACCGGCGTCATCAGCTACGTCGCGTCGAAATGGGCGATCCGCGGGATGACGAAGGCGGCCGCCGGTGAGCTCGGCGGGTACGCGATCCGGGTCAATTCCGTGCACCCCGGAACGATCGACACGGACATGGTCAATGGACCGGAGTTCGCCGAAGTCGACCGCTCGGCGTTTTTCCGGGATCTGCCGGTGCCGCGCATGGGGCGGGCGGACGAGGTCGCCGCGCTCGTCACGTTCCTCGCCTCCGACGCGAGCTCGTACATCACCGGCGGCGAATTCGTCATCGACGGCGGCGAGACCACCGGGGGGCGGGTGCCCCGCCAGCTGTGACCGCTTTACTTGCTTCGCTCAAGCAGTTAACTTGCATCGTCGTGACGCGGCGTTCGACGCTCAGATCGGCTGGACGGTAGATGGCCACCCGCACTCGTATCACCGTCGACCCCGCGGTGCAGCAGGCGCTGGGCGTGGTCGCCCGCCGCGCCAAGGATCTGTCGCTGCACGAACGGCTCGGGCAGCGCGTCGGCTACCCGCTCGAAGGCCCCTACTTCGGCACCCTGGCCCGGCTCGCCACCACCGGCACGGCGACGGTGTCCGAGCTCGCCTCGCTGCTCAACCTCGAGCTGTCGACGGTGTCGCGCCGGGTGCGGGTGCTCGAAGAGCGTCAGCTCATCGAACGCGAGCCCGGCAAGGATCGCCGCACCTCGCACCTGCGGCTGACCTCCGAGGGGCAGCGCATGTTCCAGGCGCTCGAGAAGGGCTGGCGGGAGATGCTCAGCGAGGTCGTCGCCGACTGGGACCCCGCCGACATCCAGCGTTTCAGCGAGCTTTTCGTCCGCTTTGCCGCCGACTTCGAGCGGTACGCCGGCGAGCAGGCTGACCAGAAAAACCGGCAAGTCTGATCCGCGAGGGTCGGGCGAAAGGAGCAGCTTTGCAAACGGACGGGGAATCGGGCGGGCGCTTTGCCGGCAAGGTCGCGATCGTCACCGGCGCGGCGTCAGGGATCGGCCGGGCGTCGGCGGTCGGCTTCGCTCAGCAGGGCGCGAGCGTCGTCGTCGCCGATATCGACACCGACGGCGGGCCGGCCACCGCGCAGCTCATCAAAGACGCCGGAGGCCAGGCGCTTTTCGTCGCCACCGACGTCGCTGACCCGGTCGCCGTGCAGAACATGGTGAACGCGGCGGTCGACACCTACGGGCGGCTGGACTACGCCCACAACAATGCGGGCATCGTCGGCGCCGGTCAGACCATCGCCGAGATGGACCTCGACGTGTGGCAGCGCGGGATTGACGTGATGCTCACCGGCGTCTTCCTCTGCATGAAGTACGAGATCCCGCGCATCCTCGAGCAGGGGCCCGGCGGCGCGATCGTCAACACGTCATCCGGAGCCGGGCTCATCGGCTTCCCGGGAATGGGCAATTACGTCGCGAGCAAGCACGGCGTCATCGGCCTCACCCGCACCGCCGCCCTCGAGCTCGGCCCGCTCGGCGTGCGGGTCAACGCGATCTGCCCCGGCACCGCGCGTTCGCGCATGGTGAACGAGTGGATGGGGGACGACCCGGAGCTCGAGAAGCAGGTGGTCGACCTGCACCCGATAGGCCGCATCGCCGATGCCGAGGAAATCGCTGCGGCCGTGCACTGGCTGTGTTCCACTGAATCGTCGTTCGTGCTCGGTCATGCGCTTGCCGTCGACGGCGGCTACACCATCCAGTAGCCCACTGGTCGCGCGGTGGGAGCCCCAGCCTCGTCCCGTAGTGAGGAGCCCACCGGCATGGCCATCGACGGGGTAGCGGCGGCGGTCGACGAGATGCCGTTGGACGCAGCCGATCAGGCCATCCTGGCGCTCGAATGCGAAACCGTCGTCGGCCATACGTGCAAGCTCATCACCCTCGCCCCGAGCGGCATCGGCGTGGATGACATCCGGGCCATCGTCGCGTCCCGGCTCGCGCAAGCGCCGGTGCTCACGCGCCGGCTCGGTGGGACGGAGCAGGCGCCCCAGTGGGTGGTGGATGAGGCGTTCGACATCGAGCGTCACATCGTGGCAGCACCGGTCGCCCGGCCGGTCGACGACGCCGGGCTCCGGGAGCTGGTGGCGGCGCTGTTCGCGCAGCACCTCGACCGCAGCCGGCCGCTGTGGCGGATGGACGTGGCCGCGCTCCGCGACGGCGGCACGGCGCTCATCTGGCGGCTGCATCACGCCCTGGCCGACGGCACCACGACGATGCGCTGGGCGCGCGCGCTGCTGTGGGACCAGCCCGACGAGGTCCGGCCGGCCGCCGTGCCTGCCGCGCGCGCCGACGACACCCGGCGCCGGTGGCACCTGGCCGGGCTCGTGCAGCGCGAATTCGGCCGCTCGCCGTCCCGATCGCCGTTCGACGGCACCATCGGCACGGCGCGCGAGATCGGGCTCGCCGCGCTCCCGCTGCCGGCGTTGAAGCGGGCCGCCCACGAGGCCGCGGGCGCCACGGTGAACGATGCTCTGCTCACGATCGTCGCGGGAGCTGTGCGGCGCTATCTCGAGACTCATCACGGCTCGCTCGGCGACATCCGGGTACGCGTACCGGTCAGCCTGCACAACGAGCAGGACACGACCGCCAACCGCGATTCGTACTTCTCCTTCCGGCTGCCACTGCACATCAGCGATCCGCTCGAGCGGCTGCACGTGGTTCGGGCGGCGACCATATTGCGGAAGCGGGCTCATGACGCGGAGCACGAGGACGAGGTGCTGCGGGAGCTGGCAGGCCTCGCGCCGCTGCAGCGCTTCGTCGAGCGGCTGAACGACAGTCCGCGCCGCTTCGCGGTCAGCGTCTCGAACGTTCCCGGCCCGCGGGGGCCGGTGTCGGTGTCCGGCCGGCAGGTCACCTCGCTCGCCGGCATCGCCGAGATCGGATTCCGGCACGCGCTGCGCGTGGCGGGCGTTTCGCTGGCCGACCAGCTCTCCGTGAGCTTCTGCGCCGATCCGGCGCTCGTGCCCGCCGTGCATTCGATGGCGCAGGCCGCCGAAGCGGACGCCCACGCGCTGCTCGCCGCCGTGCCGTAGCCGCCGGCAGATCGATCGCCGCCGGCAGATCGCCGCCGTGCCGAAACGGGTCCTTGTCCCCGGAATTGCCGGTCAGGCCCCCGCATCTGCCGGCCGAAGGTCCTCTCCCGTCGAGCCGGGATCGGCCGCTGTAACCGCAAGCAATGCGCGTTTCGGCCGGACCGGAGGTGTCGGGTGTCCAACCGGTGGGCGGGCCGCTTTCGCTGGCTGGCCGCGTTCGGCGGCGGGCTGCTGCTGGTCGCCTGGCCGGTGGTGGCGTTCGGCACGCAGCGCAGCGCTGCTGTCGAAGTCTCGGCGCTGACGGTGGCCGCCGGCAGCTGGCTGATTGCGCTCGTGCAGCACGAACGCCGCGATGACCTGCGCAAACTCGAGAACGCGAACGCGGCTCTCGGGCGTCGCGTCGCGGATCGTACGAACGCGTTGGCCCGCCGCATCCGTGACGCCGACCTCGTCGGCGGTGTCGTCCAGGCGCTCGCCGATGCCCGGCTTGACCCGGTGAGCACGATGCGCGCGGTCGCCGACCGCCTCGCCGGCGAGCTGGGCGACGTCTGCGTTGTCGCGCAGCTGGCGGACGATCGGCAGCGCTTGCTGCCTGTCACAGTGCGCTCGCGCGATCCCGAGCTCGCAGACGCGGTGGCCACCATGTGGCGCCGACTGCACTTGTCCGCCGACGGCACCGGGCTCACGGCCAAGGCGCTCGCCACCCGGAGGGCGGTCCGCGCCTCCGGCGGCCCGCAGCGGCTCGCCAGGGTTTCTCACCCGGCCGTGCCGCCGCTGTTCGCCGCGAACGGGGTGCACAGCGTCCTTGTCGCTCCCATGCACGCGGGCGACGAGCTGGTCGGGGCGCTGACGCTGCTGCGAGGACCGACGCCGAGCAGTTACGACGCGGCGGACGAGGGCCTCGTGCAAGACCTCGCGGACCGGGCCGGAATCGCGCTCGTCAACGCCCGGCTGCACGTCGAGGTGCGCGAGCGTGAGCAGCGCTTCCACGCCGCATTCGACGAAGCGCCGGTCGGCATGGCGCTGGCCGACCTCGACACCGCGCCGGCCGGCCGCTACCTGCAGGTGAACGCCGCCCTCTGCCGACTCACCGGTTATCCGCAGGAATACCTGGTGGGTAAGACCTCTCGCGCCATCACGCACCCGGATGACGTGGCCGGCGACGAGCCGATCCTGGCCGGGCTGACCGAGGGTTCACTGGAGCACCACCAAGGCGAGAAACGTCTCCTGCACGCCGACGGGCACACGGTGTGGGTACGGGTCAGCGCCTCCGTGGTCGGGGAGCGCGGCAAGCGGCTCGCCGTGGTGCACCTGCAGGACATCACCGCCCGCAAGCAGGACGAGGTCGAGCTCGCCCAGCGTGCGCTGCTCGATCCGCTCACCGGCCTCGCCAACCGTCACCTGCTGATGGACCACATCCGGCTGGCCCTGCAGCGGCTGAAACGCCATCGCGGCCGGGTCACGCTCTTCTATCTCGACCTGGACGGCTTCAAGATCGTCAACGATACGCACGGGCACGAGGCCGGGGATCGCGTGCTGGTCGAGGTGGCCGCCCGGCTCGGCGCCGTGCTGCGCGGCGATGACACGCTCGCCCGCATCGGTGGCGACGAGTTCGTCGTCGTCTGCCCGGACATCGCGGATACGGCGGCCGCCCGCCGCCTGGCCGGCCGGCTGGCGGAGGCCGTCGGCGCGCCGATCCCTCTCGACGACCGGACGTTGTATCCGCACACCAGCGTGGGCATCGCGGTCACCGGCGACCTGAGCACCGACCCACGTGCCCTGCTGCACCGGGCCGACATCGCGATGTACGCCGCGAAACGACGCGGCCGGGGGCGCGTCGAGATGTACCGCCGGGCACTCGAGCGGCCGGACAGAAAGCGCGCCGCCGTCGAGGCGGACCTGCGAGCGGCACTTGACGGTGGATGGCTGCGGCTCGCCTACCAGCCGGTGACGAATGTGAGCAGCGGCCGGATCGTCGCCGCTGAGGCGCTGTTGCGCATCGAGCATCCCGAGCGCGGGATGCTCACCCCCGATGCGTTCATCGACGTGGCGGAGGACAGCGATCTCATCGTGCCCATCGAGGAATGGGTCCTCGCCGAAGCGTGCGGGCAGGTACGCACCTGGCAGCAGTTCGCTCCCGTGCAGATCGCGGTGAACCTTTCGGGCCGGCAGCTCGGCCACGCGGCCCTGGATCGGCGGGTGCTGCGCGTGGTGAACGGCGCCGGCATCAACCCGGAACTGCTGTGCCTGGAAATGACCGAACGGGTGCTCATCGACGCGGACGACACCGTGATGGACAACCTGCGCCGGCTCTCACGCAAGGGGGTGCGGCTTGCCATCGACGATTTCGGAACGGGCTACTCGTCGCTGGCCTACCTGCAGCAATTCCCGATCGACACGCTCAAGATCGACCGCACGTTCGTCGCCGGGCTGGGTCACGCACCGCGCGACGAGGCGATCGTCGGGGCCGTGACGGCGCTCGGCCAGGCGCTGAACCTCACGGTGGTCGCCGAAGGCGTCGAGACGGCCCGGCAGCTGCAGGAGCTGCGCCGGCTGCGCTGCTCCCGGGCGCAAGGCTTCTTCCTGGCGCGTCCCGGGCCCGCCGAGGCTGTTACGGATCTGCTCCGCCGCGGCGTCGCGCTGCCGGAAAACACCCTCTGAGGCGGGGTCTGAACAGCGAAATCAGTCTCATATCGGCGTTGCACGTGCCCGCCGGTGCCGGCGCCTCCTAGCATTGTCCAGGTGATCCGAGCGGCGCGAGACGTCTGGATGATGTCCGCCGCGGATACCTATCGGGCCCGCGTCGAGGAATTGGTCGCTGAGCTCGACGTCCTGCCGAGGGGAGGTCCCGTCGGCGACGTCGCGCGCCTGCTCGACGAGTGGGCCCGGCTGCCCGACGTCCGCCGGCTGGTGCAAGTCGTGCCCGGCGGCGCCGACCGGGTGCTTCGCCAGTCCCTGCGCGAGTACGCGAGCTTCGTCCCGGCGGCGGCGTCGAACGCGAGCAGCCCGGCCTCGCTGCTGCGGATCCTGCTCTTGCAGCAGATCGACCTGGCGTGGTGGTCGACGGTGCCCGACCTGATCGAGGCACATGAGGTGCCCGGCTGCGCTGACCTCGTCGACCTGCGCTCGGTCCGCGCCGGTGGCGGGGTGCGTTTCGGCTTCGGCGTCGCGTCTGACCGCCTGCTGCGCCGCTCCCGGGACTTTCTCGTGCAGCGATTGCTTCCGATGCGCGAGCCGCGCGGAGCCGGCCTGTCGTTCCCGTACGCCCGGACCGAGCTCGTCGCGCTGCTCAACGAGATGGCCGATCGCGTCGCCTTGCTGGCGCCGCCGGGCACACCGCGGATCTGGGTCAACAGCATCGTGCGCACGGTGGCCCACCAGAACCGGCTGCGCGCCCTCGGGTTCACCGCGCTGCTGCCGAGCGCGCACTGCCGGGGATGGGCCGCCGACGTCGAGATGGAATGGTTCGAGCGCTTCCGGGCACATGGGGTACTGCGCGAGGTGATGCTCGACTACCAGTCGGCTGGCGTGCTCAACGTGATCGATGAAGGGCGCGCCTGGCATCTGTGCCTGGCGCCGTATGCGGTGGGGCAGTACCGCGGCGATGACCCGGGACGCGCCGCCGGTGCGCCGCAGCCGGCGACCACCGCAGAGGCGCACTGATGTGCGGCATCGCTGTCCTCGTCGGGCCGCGGGCGTCCGAGGCGAACGCGTTGTTCGACCAGATGATCGCCGGCATCCGCAGCCGCGGGGAGGTACTCGAAGCCGACCGCAGCGACACGGCCCTGCTCGCGACGTCCCGGCTGCGCATCGTCGACCGCGAGCGTGCGATCCAGCCGTGGGTGTCCGGCGACGGCCGCTACGCGCTCTGCTACAACGGCGAGGTCTTCAACCACGGTGAGCTGCGGGCCCGGCTCGAGGCGGACGGCCATCCGCAGCGTTCGGCGTCGGACACCGAAGTGGTGCTGGAAGCCTTGCTGGCGTGGGGTGATCGCGCCCTGCTCGAGTTCCGCGGCGAGTTCGCGTTCGCGTTGCTCGACCGGGCGACCGGCAGCGTGCTGATGGCGCGCGATCCAGCCGGGGTCAAGCCGCTGTACTGGGCGCGGGCGCATGGACGGCTGCACATCGCGTCCGAGGTGAAATCGCTGACGTCGCTGGGCGTGCCGATCGCCGAGGTGCCTCCGGGCTCGGTCGGCAGTGGCAGCGCCGGCACCGACCCGGCGTTCCATCCGTACATCGACCTGCTGCGCCTCGGTGAAGGTGAACCGGAGATCTGCGACGTCGAGGCGGCGAAGGCGGTGCTGCGCGAGACCTATCGCGAGTCGGTGCGCCTGCGCGTCGACACGGACCTGCCGGTCGGCGTCATCCTGTCCGGCGGGCTGGACTCGTCGCTCACCCTGCTGCACGTGAAGGAGATGCATCCCGACTGCTATGCCTTCACCGTCGGCACTCCGGGCAGCGAAGACGTCGCCTATGCCCGGCGGCTCGCACGCGACCTCGGCGTCCCGCATGAAGTCGTCACGCTGCAGCCCCGCGACATCTCCCGGCGGGACATTCGCGAAGCCATCTACCGCTCCGAGGTCACCGAGTACGGCGATGCCATCAATGCTGTCGTGTCGCTGAAGGTCTTCGAGCGGGTGCGCGATTGCGGCGTGAAGGTGGTGCTCACCGGCGACGGCTCGGACGAGCTCTTCGGCGGCTACGACATGTACGCGCAGGTGTCGGCGAGCGAGCGGCGCCGGCTGTTCCTGCACAAGATCCGTCACCTCAGCCGCACCGAGCTGCAGCGTGTGGACCGCACCAGCATGGGTCTCGGCGTCGAGGCGCGCGTGCCCTACCTGGACATCCAGATGCTGCTGCTGTCCATGCGCATCCCGCTGGAGCTCAAGGTTCGCGACGGCTACGAGAAGTGGATCCTGCGCGAGACCTTCGCCGACGTGCTGCCGGACTACATCAAGGCGCGGCACAAGAATCCGATGTCGCACTCCAGTGGGCTGCACGAGCGCATCCGGCTCTACAAGCCGCTTTTCCCGCGGATCTACCGTTCCTTCGGCTACGACGCGCTCGGCCCGATGCGCCGTGACTTCTCGGTGGTGCTGGCCCAGCAGGGCAACGATCTGGAGCGGGCGGTCGCCGCCGCCGAGCTCGCCGAGGACTACACCGCCGCCGAGCGGCTGCGCGACTTCGCCGGCGCGTTGCGCTGGAACGTGCACGGCGCCCTTGCGGCGGCCCGCGGTCGCTAGCCCGCCTCCGAGCGGTGCACGCATCACCCCATGCTTTTCGCCCCGTCGATGGCCTCGCGGATGATGTCGGCGTGCCCGGCGTGCTGGGCGGTTTCGGCAATGATGTGCAGCAGCGCCCGCCGGTCGCTCCAGCACGCGCCGAGGTGCAGCGCCGCGCGCGTTCCCTCGCGCACCTCATCAACCGGTGCGCCCAAGGTGATCGCAGGCTCGTCAACCCGAAGTTGACGAATGCCGCTCAACGATCTGTCGCAACTTCGGGTAATGCGCGCCCGACCAGTAGACCTTCCCGCAGCCCGGGCAGCGGGCGAACCGGTCGTAACTTCGCCGGGTGCCGGGCTCCAGCCGGTCGAGCACCTCGCTCTTCGGGGCGGCCTCGAGCAGGGTGTTGCACGACGGGCAGCGCGTCCACGGCGCGAGCGGGGGAGCGAAACGCTCGAGCACGTCGGCGAGCTGCTCGTCCGGACGTTGCCCGCGCACGTACGCCCCGTCGCGGGCGAGCCGGCGCAGCAGCAGCCCGCGGTCCCGGGTGAGTACCACGCGCTGTTCCCGCACCGCCTGCTCGACGAGGTCAGCGTCGTCGGCGTCGTTGCTCCAGGCCGCGTCGATGCCGAGCAGCCGCATCCGCCGGGCGAGCGTGCCGAGGTGGACGTCCAGGACGAACCGCGGCGGGTGCGTCGGAGCCTGCTGCGGACGTGGGCGGGCAGTGAGCTCGACGACCGAGCCCGGCGACGGCACCCACGTATCGGCGACGGCACAGCCGGCCACCAGTAGCGCGCCGACCTCCGTCAGCGGTATGCCGCAGGCACCGACGACGTGACCGATCGTCGACGTGCCGTCGCTCGCCACCGTCACCCGGGGTGCTCGCTTGCGGGCTCGCATCAACGGCTGCAGCTCCGCGGGAACGAGCAGGGTGATGGTGGGTGACGCCGGCGCCGGCTCGCGCACAGCCATGACGTCACCCACCAACGGTCAGGTCCCCTTGTAGTTCAGCACTTGCCTCAGAGTGTGCTCGATCTCCACCAGATCACGCTGATCGGCCATTACCTGATCGATGTCTTTGTAGGCCGCCGGGATCTCGTCGAGCAGCGCGTCGGCCCGGGCGGAAAGCCAGGTATGGCCTGCCATCTGCGCTGCGAGATCGTCGACGCTGAACACCTTCTTGGCCTTCGGTCGGCTGTAACGCCGGCCGGCCCCGTGCGAGCACGAGTGGTAGCTCAGCTCGTTGCCCTTGCCGGACACGATGTACGAGCTCGTGCCCATCGAGCCAGGGATCACGCCGCGGTCACCCGCAGCCGCCTTGATGGCGCCCTTGCGGGTGACCCAGACGTCACGATCCCCGTGACGTTCGAGCTCGGTGAAATTGTGATGGCAGTTGATGCGCCGGGTTTCCCGGCCCGTGCCGACGAAGGTGAAGAACGCCGCCAGCGCGCCGTCCATCATGGCCGAACGGTTGGCCATCGCGTAATCCTGCGCCCACCGCATGTCACGGATGTACGCCGTGAACTCCGGAGTGCCTTGCACGAAGTAGGCGAGGTCGAGATCTTCGAGCGTCAAAGCCTGCTCTTTCGCCTGGCTGCGGGCCAACCGGATGTGGCTCTGCGCCAGCTCGATCGGCAGCCGGCTGGCCGCAGCGCCTGGGTCAGCGTGCCATCGTCGATGTCAGTGGCCCAGCTCCAGAGCTTCGCGCTCACTTGGGTCGGCATGGGTCCTACTGTTGCTGGCGGAGCGCATCTCGGCCAACGGTTTACAGCTGGCGCAGGTCCAGCTTGAGCTGATCGACGGTGCCCGCGCCGTCCACCGCGACGACCTGGCCGGAGATAAAACGCGCGCCGTCGCTGCAGAAAAACAGCGTCAGATAAGCGATATCGGCGCCATGCCCGACGATTCCCAGCGGATTGCTGGGACGCGTCGTCGCGCCGGGAACGCTGGCCGCGAAACGTCTGACACCCTCGGTGCCGCCGATGGTGCCGGGGGCGATGGCGTTGACCCGGATGCCGCGCGGACCCCATTCCACCGCGCTGGTGCGGGTGAAGGAGTCGACTCCTGCCTTCGCAGCGGCCACATGCGCCTGCATCGCCGCGCCTTTTAGCTCGAAGGGAGCCGTGATGTTCACGATGTTGCCGCCGTGCCCGCCGAACCAGGCGTCGAATGCGGCCTTGGAAACGTTGTAGGTGCCAAGCAGGTCGATGTCGACGACCGCTTTGAAACCGTTCGGCGAGATCTTCGTGATGGGAGCCGGGAAGTTGCCGGCTGCGTTGTTCACGACGATGTCGAGCCGCCCGTAGCGCTCCACGATCCCCTGGACCACGCGCTCGACGGCGGCGTAGTCGCGCACGTCGCAGGTGTCGACGTGAACCTCGAGTCCCTCGGCGGTGAGCTCGGCTGCGGTCGCATCGAGTACCTCGCGTTTTCGGCTCGCGATGGCGATGCGGGCACCGTGGCGGCCGAGGACGCGGCAGATCTCCTTGCCGATGCCCGTGGCGCCGCCGGTGACGAAGGCGACCCGGCCGGCCAGGATGTCGGGGCGGAACGGGGACGTCGGGGCTGCGATGGGTTCAGCTGCGTTCGGTTCGGGTGCGTCAGTCACGCGGGCATCGTGGCAGATGGGACCGGCGGGGTAGCTGGGTGGCGGGGCTGGACGTGATGGGCCGGCTTAGCAGACGCGCGTTACCGTTCAAGGATGGATCGCCGCGGGACGTTGTGCCTCCGGTGTGGGGCAGTCATCCCGCCACCCCGCAACCTGACGACGGACGAGCAGCGCAGGGGTAGCTGCCCGGAGCGCGGCCATGGGTTCGTGCGTGCGACGAGCACGGCACTGCGACGTGAGCAGCTCGATGAAACGCAAGTCGCTGACCAACGTCGAACGATGGTCCGCGAGATGTTGGAGCGCTCGCGCCTGGCCGTCGCTGCGTGTGACCTCACGGTGTACGGCCTCGACGGGCGTTGGACGGGATCCCGGTGGATCAGTGGCTCAGGTAGGTCGAACGACATACTCGACAACCTGAAGCTCGCCTTCGGCGATCCCGTCGACGACGGCCGGCCCAACATAGGTGTGACCACCCGCCGACCGTCGCCGCGCAACTGCGACCTTTTCGTGTGTCGCGCTCGCTCGTGCACAGCTACTGGCACGGAGGCGCTGCGCGCAACGAAGCGATGCGCTCGACGTTTCAGCAGCTGGAGAACCCAACTGCGCTCTGGGACGATCTGGACTTGAGCGTCGACGGCCAACCGACAGCCTGGAAGCCGCTCGGCGACGATCGCAACTGGGTCGCGCTGGCAGCCCTCGACGGCGTGGTGGTCAGCGTCCAGGCTCGTGCGATCAGCCCCTCGGAGGTTCACATCTGCCGTGTCGACGACTTCGGGCCCTACCTCGTCGACGTAGCGCTGTAGAGCTGCGCGAAACGCGGTCGGCAGACAAGCGCGTAGAAGTCGGCCACCGATTGTCTGGCTCTCCCTGGAGGACTCCGGCTCTCGGCGGTGAGCTCGGCTGAGGCGGCATCGAGCGACTCGCGTTTACGGCGGGTGGTTGTCCACAGGCCGGTAAAAGCCTTGCGGTCATTGGACTTTCCCCTTACTATCGAACACATGTTCCCATCTGGTGGTGTTGGTGCGAAGTTGGCGCAGGCGCATGCGCTGCTCGCCGACGTCGCCGCCAGCATCAGCGGTGAGCTGGCCGGAGCCGAGGCGGCGGAGGCGATCGCGGAGACGTTCGCGCTGGTCGGCCAGGGCGAGCTGGTCACCTGCCTGCTGGCCGAGCGGGTGCAGCGGTCGGGCTATTTCGCGGCCGATGATGCGCTGTCGATGAGTTCCTGGGTCCGCCGCCAGACGCGCTGTACCGAGCATTGGGCCTCGGCGCGGGTGGGGCTCGGCCGGGCGCTGGCCGATCGGCTGCCGGCGACGTTGAAGGCCTGGCAGGCGGGGCAGCTGACGCTCGAACACGCCGCAGCCATCCAGTCGGTGACCAAGGATCGGCCGGACGGGCTGGCAGCGGCGTTGGACGAGGCGCTTTCGCAGCTGGCGGCGGAGTGCACACCCAAGGATTTGCGGGACATCGCCGCCCGGCTGGTCGAGGAGCTCGACCCGGAAGGGGAGGAGAAGCGGCGGGCGCGCAAGACCGCCAGCCAGTCGGCGTATCTGTCCGACACTCCCGACGGTGGGCGGCTGGATGCCGACCTGGACGTCGAAGGCACCGCGATCGTGCGGGCCGCGCTGGAAAAGTTCATGACCAAGCCGCAGCCCACCGAAGCGCCGGACGGCACCATCCTGCCGCCGCAGACCGCCGCGCATCGGCGGGCTCTGGCGCTGGTGGAACTGGCCCGCCAGGCACTCGACTTCGGCGACGATCACCCCGGCGCGGCGAACAAGCCGCATCTGGTGCTCACCATGGACCACCAAGACCTGTGCACCGGGACCGGGGTCGCCACCACCCCCGACGGGTCGACGCTGCCCGCCAGTGCGGTGCGCCGGCTGGCCTGCGACGCGAAAATCATCCCGATGGTGCTCGGCGCCGACAGCCTGCCCCTCGACATCGGCAGAACATCCCGCACCGTGCCGCCGCAGATCCGGATCGCGCTCAACCACCGCGACAAGCACTGCCAGGCACCAGGCTGTGACCGGCCGGCGTCATGGTGCGACGCCCACCACGTCATCCACTGGATCGACGGCGGAAAAACCGCGCTGGTCAACCTCATCCTGCTCTGCCGGCGACATCACAGCATGCATCACTCCGGCCAGCTGAAAATCGAGCCGCTCGGCAACGGCCGCTTCACAGTCAGCTACTGCAGAACATGAGAAGCCGCCCGATCGAGAACGATGTGCAGCCGGGATCACGTGCGCTGCCACCGTCATCGCATCGGGGTGGTCGAGCCACCCTCGGCGGCGAGGGCCGGATCAGTCGCGAGTGATGGGCGATGCCGGTGCATGTGCCACGTAGCCACCCAGATCAGCCACCCCAGCGCCACGTTGAACGCGTAGCTGACCAGCCGGAAGAGCACCACGGCGGCGGTGGCCGCGACCACCCCCACGTGGCCGTGGCTCAGCGCAAGAATCATCGCGGCGTCGACGACGCCGAGGCCGCCCGGCAGCAGCGAGATGCCGGCAGCGCTCATCCCGGCGACGTAGGCAGCTGCCACCAGCGTGATGCTCACCCGCGGTGCGCCGACCGCGTGGCAGGCGGCGAGCAAGCAGCCGAGGTCCGCGGTCCAGTTGACGACGGCGAAGGTGAGGCCGAGCGCCCAGTCGCGATGGCGCGGCTTGAGCCGGCGCAGTTCGGCGACGGCATCCGTGAAGACGTGGTGCAGCAGATCCTTACCGCGCTCGGGGTGGCGGCGCAGCAGCCGGTTCCCGAGCCGCAGCAGGCGCTCGCTGAGGCGGTGGACGGCATCCGGGCGTCGGATCACCCAGCGGATGGCAATCGTTGCGGCGAGCACGCCGACCGCGATGAGGCTGACGATGACGGGCTCGGCGGAGTTGTGGCGCTGGATGAGTGTCGCGGCCACGACCAGCATGCCGAAGGCGAGCGTGCTCAGGGCTCCCGAGGCCACCAGGGTGAACGTCGCCAGCGGAGCGCTGGCACCCCAGGCGCGCAGCTTGCGGAAGGTGTAGCCCGAGCCGAGTGCCGGGCCGGCGGGAAGCGTAAGGCTGACCGCGTTGGCCGAGTAGTACAGGGCGGTCATCCGCGCCACTGGGACGCGGGTGCCACCGATCAGCAGCATGCGGCGCTGCAGATGCGCGGCGGCGAACAGCGAAATGACCTCGGCCAGCACGGCGATGAGCAGCCAGGAGACCACGGGATGGGTGATCTCGCGAATGGCGCGGCCCACGTACGGGGCGATGAGGATTCCCTCGGCCACCAGCATGCCCACCACCAGGACGGCGGCGCCCGCCCGCAGCACGCGCGACCGCCGGGTGCTGACCTCCCCGCGGGCCAGCCGGACGAGCAAACTGTGCGGCCGCTCGTCGGCGCCCCCTACCGGCATGGCGGAGGTATACCCCTCGCGGTCGCCCGCCATCAGCGAAGTATGACCGTGCGCGTTGCCTTCGCGGTCGGCCGGTGCGCCGCATTGCCAGCCGAGTTCGATAGTCCACCCAGCCGGAAACAATAGGGAAAGGGCAGCAATTTGCGGCGATACCCGTTCCACCGGCCCGGCGCAGGGAAAATGGGGCGGCGGGAAAGCATCGGTGGGAGCAGTCGCTGCAATTGTGGCGGGCCGGCAAATGTTGAATGATCTGCCCGGGTCCTTTCGTAGGCACTTACGCGAGCCGGCAGAGGTATCCGTCGGTTTCCGCTCAATCTCGCCGGGACCACGCCCGGCGCATTCCTTGCCGAGCGTGATGCGGGGACCGCCGGACGGTGCGGCACGCTGCGTCTCGCGACGGTGCGGGCGTCGCGGGCGGCTGCGCATGGCGCGATCACGCGGCCCCGAAGCGTGCCGTTCGCCAGGCGGCCAGTCGTTACTGCACGTCAGCGCCGATGTTCGACGCCCACGTCAGAAGCACGCCGTGCCAGCGCTCGCCACCGTCCGGAGTCAGCTGTGATGTTCGGGATTAGTTGCGCAACTAGTGGGTAACCGTTGGGCGTCTGTTCGTGTTCGGTGCGGCGCGGCTGCGGATTGCTCGCCGTCTCGCGCATGAAAAGCAGGATTCCGAACCGTTCTGCCCGCAGAATTACCAGCAGACGGGAGGCAGCCAAGCTTCGCGTATCCGACTTATCCGCAAGTCGGAGTATTGCAGTAGGGCTTTCCGTCCCTGCTGCGGAAACGAATGGCACCGCCCTGCTCCCGCATGCCACGCCGACCGCCCCCTCGACCGCGGCTCGCTGTCGTCCCGCGTCGCGCGGCCGCTCAGGACGAGCGCCGCTGCGGGCACCACGCCGGCTTGTTGCGCCGAGGTCAAGGGGTCGTAAAACCTGGAATGCATTTCCCGGTCAGCACCAAACCGCGCCAGGGCGGGGCAACATCAATGAGGCCAGTGGCAGCCGGCCGGTGGCAGTGGAAAGGCGGTGCGGGGGTGGTGCATGCGGCGCGGCGGAGCGGGCCGGCGCGCGTCCGGTGATTCGCTGCAAACGTTTCTTGCAGCAGCCGCGTACCCTCTCGCTGCGGAGTTCACTGCCGTTCTCGTGACCGTGGGACGCAGTCGTTAGGCGCAGCATCCCATTCCGGCTAAGGTGCCGGGCGGTACCGCAGCGGCGGCTTACCAACATCGTTCGAAGGAACAACATGCGAATGCGTCGTAAAACAGGGGCAGCTGGCTGCCTCGCCGTGTCCGCACTGCTCGCGCTGACGGCTTGCGGTGGCGGCAGCTCCAGCGGCAGCAGCGGCTCCAGCGGCGGCACCCTCAAGGTGCTGAGCGGTACTGCGCCCGACAGCCTGGACCCGCAGTTCGGCTACACCACGCAGGCGATCGAGGCCACCAACATGGTCTATACGCCACTGCTGACGTACGCCTTCAAGGCCGGCGAGGCCGGCACCCAGCTGCAGCCGGGCCTTGCTCAAGCGCTCCCGACGGTCTCCAAGGACGGCTTGACCTACTCGGTGAAGATGCGCACCGGCCTCAAGTTCACCGACGGCTCGCCCGTGGTGGCCTCGACCTTCAAGCACGCGATCGAGCGCGCCATCAAGATCAGCTGGGGTGGCAAGTCGTTCTTCACCGGCTACATCAAGGGCGCTGCCGACTACGACGCCGGCAAGGCGAAGGACATCAGCGGCATCACGGTCAACGACAAGACCGGTGACATCAAGATCCAGCTGACCAAGAAGTACGGCGCTTTCGACAACCTGCTCGCGTTCCCGGCGAGTGCACCGGTGCCGAACTCGGCTCCGATGAAGGTGCTGTCGAACAACCCGCCGGCGGGTATCGGCCCCTACAAGTACGGCAAGATCGTTCCGAACGCGTCGTACCAGCTGATCAAGAACCCGGACTTCGCCGGCTACAACATCCCGGACATTCCCACCGGCCACGTCGACCAGGTCCAGGTCACGGTCACCAGCAACACCCAGACCGAAGCCCAGCAGGTGCTCAACAACAACGCTGATGTCTTCGACCCGGGCGACACGCTGCCCGCCAGCGTCCTCGGTCAGGTCCAGAGCCAGAAGGACCGCTACGCCAAGGTGCCGGCCGCGTTGACGTACTACTTCTTCTTCAACGTGCGCGTCCCACCGTTCAACAACGAGCAGGTGCGCAAGGCCGTCGACATGTCGATCGACCGCACCGCGCTGGCCCGGCTCGCAAGCGGCGCCCTCACTCCTGGCTGCTACTTCCTGCCGCCGACGATGCCCGGCCACAACGACGGCAACTGCACCTTCGGCGACCCGAACAAGGTCCCGTCGCAGGACACCATCGCGAAGGCCAAGAAGATGATCGCCGACGCCGGTTTCGCCGGTTCGAAGGTCACCGTCTGGGGTCAGACGCGCAGCCCGCGCCAGGAATTCGTGTCCTACTACTCCGACCTGCTGAACAAGCTCGGCTTCAAGGCGACGCCGAAGATCGTTCAGGACTCGGTGTACTTCCAGACCATCGGTAACCAGAGCCTGTTCCCGCAGACCGGGTTCGCCGACTGGTCGCAGGACTTCCCGAACCCCTCGGACTTCTACCTGCTGCTGGACAAGAACACGATCCAGCCGACGAACAACGAGAACTTCGGGAACATCGCCGATCCGTACATCCAGAGTCAGCTGGCCAAGCTCGAACCGATCCCGGCCTCTGACCTGCACTCCGTCGCGGATCAGTGGAAGGCTCTCGACAAGTACGTCGCACAGAAGGCGTACGTGACCGTCTACGGCTACGAGAACCTGCCGAAGTTCTTCTCCAACCGGGTGAACTTCGACGCCGCTATCCTGCACCCGGTGAACTACCTGGAGTTCTCCACCTTCGAGTTGAAGTAAGGACCCGATGGCGGCAGATGCTGCGGTGGTGTCCGCCGATGCGGCGGACACCACCCCCCAGGGACTAGGGCCGTTTGCTCTCGCACTGCGAAGGCTGCGGCACAACAAGTTCGCCATCATCTTCGGCGTCGTTTTCCTGCTCATCGTCATCGCCTGCGTGTTGGCCCCGGTGTACGCGGATCACATCGCGCACACCGGGCCCAACAACCAGCACATCAGCGATGTCGTGAAGGTGGGCGGCAAGGAAAAGAACGTCGTCAGCACGTCCGGTGTGCCGATCGGACCGACCTGGCATTCCAAGTTCTTCCTGGGCGCCGATCCCAGCGGGCGCGATACCGCGGTGCGCCTGCTGTACGGAGGGCGCAACTCGCTGGAGATCGGCGTCCTGGCCACCATCATCACCATGATCGGTGCTACCGCGCTCGGGGTCGCGGCCGGCTTCTTTCGCGGCTGGACCGACACCATCATCTCGCGGCTGCTCGACCTCATCTGGGCATATCCGGCGCTGCTGCTCGGCGTCGCGCTCGGCGTGAGCCTCGCGGTCGGCGGGCTTGCCATCGGCCCGCTGCACATCTCCGGCAACAGCAACTTCCTGCCGTCATTGGTGATCGGCGTCGTGTACATCCCGTACGTCGCCCGGCCGCTACGCGGTGAGGTGCTGTCCTTGCGCGAGCGCGAGTTCGTCGACGCGGCGCGCACGCTCGGCTACGGCCGGCTGCGCATCATCATGAGCGAGGTCCTGCCCAACCTGTCCTCGACGCTCATCGTCTTCTTCGCACTGCAACTGGCCCAGTCGATCGTCCTGGAAGCGAGCCTGTCCTTCCTCGGCGCCGGTGTGCAGCCGCCCAACGCTTCCTGGGGAACCATGCTGGCAGAAGGTGTCGATCAGATCACGAGTGCACCGCACCTCGTGCTGGTGCCCGGCATCGTGCTCATCGTGACCGTGCTCGCCGTCAACATCGTCGGCGACGGGCTGCGGCAGGCCTTCGACCCGCGCGCCCGGATCCGGACGGAGCGCTGACCCATGGGCTTACTCGCGTTCACCGCGCGCCGCTTCGCGTCAGCCATCATCGTGCTGTTCCTGGTGAGTGTGCTGACGTTCCTCATCTTCGTCGCGATCCCGAACGGCGACCCGGCGTTACGGCTCGCGGGCCGCACGGCCACCTCCGCCGACATCGCGAACGTGCGCCACGCCTACGGCTTCGATCAGGCGATCTGGGTGCAGTACTGGAAGATGCTCCAGCAGATCTTCAACGGCACCATCGAGTCCTACACCCAGCACGTCACGGTCTTCTCGCAGATCAGGCGGGGGCTGCCGATCACGTTCTCGCTGGCAATCGGAGCGGCGATCCTCTGGATGTTGATCGGCATCACGCTCGGTGTCGTCGGCGCGCTGCGGGCCGGTAAGGCATCCGACGTCGGCATCACCACCGTGAGCTTCATCGGCATCTCGGCGCCCACGTTCGTGGTCGGAGCCCTGCTGCTGTACTTCCTGTCCTACAAGGCGAACATCTTCCCCGCGGGTGGCTACGTCTCCCTGGCGAACAATCCCTGGGAGTGGTTCAAACACCTGATACTGCCGTGGTTCACGCTCGCCATCTTGTACATCGGGGTCTACGCACAGGTGCTGCGCTCGAGCGTGCTCGATGCCATGTCGACCGACGCGGTGCGCACCGCCTATGCCAAGGGCCTGTCGCGGCGCCGGGTACTCATCCGCCACGTGCTACGCGTGTCACTCATCCCCATCATTTCGCTGTGGGGCTTGGACTTCGCCGCCGTGCTCGGGGGTAGCACCCTGGTGGTGGAGGTCGTCTTCAATCTCAACGGCGTCGGGCAGTACGCCGCTCAGTCGGTGCGCTCGCTCGACGTGCCGCCCGTTCTCGTCGTGACCCTGTTCGGAGCCGTCTTCGTGATCCTCATGAACGCCGTCGTCGACGTGCTGTACGCGGTGCTGGACCCGCGGATCCGGGCGGCGTCATCATGACCGTGCTGGACAAGCAGCCGCCGGGGGATCAGGCGGCCGGTGAGGTCGTGCTGACCGTCAGCAACCTCAAGGTCGACTTTCGCACCGAGAGCGGGGTGGTGCACGCGGTCAACGACGTGTCGTTCGCGCTGCGCCGCGGCGAGGTGCTCTCGATCGTGGGGGAGTCGGGCTCGGGCAAGTCGGTCAGCGCCATGACGCTGATGGGCCTCACGCGTTCGGCGAACGCGTCCATCGGCGGAACCGCAACGCTCGCCGACGGCACGGAACTGATCAGCGCCACGGACGATCAGCTGCAGCGCATCCGCGGCGCGCGCATTGCGATGATCTTCCAGGATCCGATGAGTGCGCTGACGGCGGTGTACCGCGTGGGTGACCAGATCGCCGAGCAGGTGCGCGCCCACGAGAAGGTCAGCAAGGCTGCGGCGCGGGCGCGTGCCGTCGACCTGCTGGGCCGGGTCGGCATTCCGCATGCGCAGGAGCGGGCGCGCGCCTACCCGCACGAGTTCTCCGGCGGCATGCGCCAGCGCGTGATGATCGCGATGGCGTTGTCCTGCTCGCCGGAGATCCTCATCGCCGATGAGCCCACCACCGCGCTGGACGTCACCATCCAGGCCCAGATCCTCGAGGAGATCGAGGATCTACGGGCGGAGACGGGCGTTGCCGTCCTGCTCATCACCCACGATCTGGGTGTCGTTGCCGAGGTGGCTAATCGCGTGGTGGTGATGTACGCCGGCCGCGTGGTGGAGGACGCGGAGCTGCACGAGCTGTTCAAGGATCCGTTGCATCCCTACACCTGGGGCTTGCTCGGATCGGTGCCGCGCGTCGACCTGGACCGGCCGGAGCGGTTGCCGACCATCTACGGGTCGCCGCCTTCGCTGCGCCAGCTGCCGACGGGCTGCCATTTCAAGCCGCGCTGCCCGCATCGCATGCCCGTCTGCGACGTCGACCCGGTGCTCGAGGTTCGCGGCGACGCGGGTCACCCCGACCGTTGTCACCTCACGCTGGAGGACAAGCGCAGACTACGAGTCGTGAACGGAGCCATCGGGCTGCCGAGCCTGCATGAGGCAGACGCGTCATGACCGAGCAAGCGGCAGATCTGCAGAAAGCGGCGCCGACAGCCGACGCGACGGCGCCCAACGCTCCTTCGCTGCTCGAGATCGAACACCTGAGCGTCTGGTTTCCGGTCCGCGTCGGCGCCTGGGGGCGGGCCAAGGAGCATGTGCGCGCGGTCGACGACGTCACGTTCACCCTGACCCAGGGCGAAACTCTCGGCCTCGTCGGCGAATCCGGCTGCGGGAAGACCACGCTCGCCCGGGCGATCATGCGGCTGAACGATCCGACGAACGGGCGGCTGCGGTTTCGCGGTGAGGAGGTCACCTCCGCGAAGCGGCGCGGCCTGCGGGCCTTTCGCAGCGAAGTGCAGATGGTCTTCCAGGACCCGCAGGCGTCGCTGAACCCACGCAAGCGGGTCGGGCAGATCGTGGGCGCCGGGTTGCGCTTGCGCCGCAACGACTCCGGCTCCGCCGACACCGTGGAAGCCCTGCTGCGCAAGGTGGGCCTCAACGCGGATCACGCGCAGCGCTATCCGCACGAGTTCTCCGGCGGGCAGCGCCAGCGCATCGGTATCGCGCGGGCTCTCGCGGCTCGACCCCAGCTCATCATCCTGGACGAGCCGGTGTCCGCACTGGACGTCTCCATCCAGGCGCAGGTAGTCAACCTGCTCGACGACCTGCAGGACGAGCTCGGGATCTCCTACATCTTCGTGGCCCACGACCTCAGCGTCGTGCGGCACGTGTCGGACCGGATCGCCGTCATGTATCTCGGCAAGATCGTCGAGCTGGCAGCGGCGGAGACGCTGTACGCCCGGCCACGACACCCCTACACGGCGAGCCTGCTCGAGGCGATTCCGATCCCCGATCCGGACCGGGTGCGCCATCACACCGAGAAGATCGCCCGCGGTGAGCTGCCCAGCCCGACGAACCCGCCGCCGGGCTGCCGCTTCCACACCCGCTGCCGCTTCGCGACGGAGATCTGCCGCGACGTCGAACCGCCGCTGGCGCTCTATCCGGACGGCGACATGGCGGCCTGCCACCATCCGCTGAACGTCTCTCCCGCGGACCTGTCCACCGCCGTGCGGTCGGACGCCAGCCCGCACGACGCGGGCAAGCAACTGACGCTCAGCCCCTCATCCCGCGACACGGCCCTGCCGACGCCGTCCGGACCGTCGGAGTAGGCCAGCCGATCTCGCCGGCAGCTACGGCACGACCCGGCCGCGCAGCACGATGCAGCGCGGGTGGGCGAGGACGCCCGGGTGCGCGCGCGGATCCGCGTCGTAGACGACGAAATCGGCGGGGGCACCGTCCTGCAGCCGGTCGGCGAAGCCGAGCCACCGGCGGGCGCGCCAGCTCGCCGCTGCGAGCGCATCGGCAGCCGGAAGCCCCGCCGCGATGAGCGCCTGGATCTCATCGGCGATGCGGCCGTGTTTCAGCGACCCTCCGGCATCGGTGCCGGCGAAGATCGGCACCCCGGCGTCGTATGCCGCAGCCACCATGCCGTTCACCCGGGCGTGCAGGTCGAGCATGTGCTTCGCGTAGTCCGGGAAGCGCTGGGCTTCTGCGGCGATCGACGGGAACGTGGCGATATTGATCAGGGTGGGAACCAGCCCGACCTGGCGCTCGGCCATCACGCCGATCAGGTCCTGTGACAAGCCGGTGCCGTGCTCGACGCAGTCGACTCCGGCCTGGAGCACCTCGGGCAGCGCTTGCTCGCCGAAGACGTGCGTGGTGACGCGGGCGCCGAGCTGGTGGGCTTTGTCGATCGCCTGCGTCAAGACGTCGACCGGCCAGCAGGGCCGCAGATCGCCGGCTTCCCGGTCGATCCAGTCACCGACGATCTTGACCCAGCCGTCGCCGCGGGCGGCCTGCTCGGCGACCGTCTCGACCAGCGCCTCCGGTTGCACCTCGACGCCGTAATTGCGGATGTAACGCTTCGGCGCGGCGATATGCCGGCCCGCGCGAACGATGCGCGGAAGGTCTTCCCGGGCGTCCATCCAGCGGGTATCGGAGGGCACCCCGCAGTCGCGGGCGAGCAGCACGCCGGCGTCCCGCTCCGCGACCGCCTGCCGCTCCTGCTCCGCCTCGTCGATGGCACCGTCCGCGTCGAGACCGATGTGGCAGTGCGCGTCGACGAGACCGGGAACGATCCAGCCTTCGGCGATGGTCGGGGCCGTGGGCTGTGGGGTCGTCGTGATGCGACCGTCGACGACCCAGAGGTCCCGGCGTTCACCGTCCGGCAGCACCGTGCCGCGCGCGTGTAAGGCCGTCACGCGGCCATCCTGCCCCACGGCGGGACGGGGGCGAGGGACGGGGCTCTGCGATGGGGCTTGCGGTGGGCGCTATGCGGTGGGCTATGCGGTCGGAGCGGCGCCGGCGGGGGGCGGCTTCATCGTCGCAACGGTGGCAGAGGTCGCCACCGGCTCGGTGGCCGTCCGCTGGTCCGGGACCGGCTCCGCGACGTCGACGCGGGCTTCGGGCTCGCCGTCGGCCGGGTACATGGCACTGTGGGCCAGCGCGGCGAGCGCACCGCCGACGAGCGGCGCCACGATGAACAGCCAGAGCTGGCTGAGTGCCGGGCCGGCGACGACGAGGGCCGGCCCGATGCTGCGGGCGGGGTTCACCGACGTGCCGGTCAGCGGGATGCCCATCAGGTGGACGGTGGCCAACGCCAGGCCGATGACGACCCCGGCCACCTGCGGTGCGGCCTGGTTGCGCGTGGCGCTCAGCACCACGAAGACGAACAGGGCGGTCAGGATGACTTCGACGATGAAGGCGCCCGTCGCGTTGATGCCGACCATCGACTGCTTGCCGAAGCCGTCGGCGCCGAGGCCGTTCGTGCTGCGGTCGTAGCCCTTCGCGCTGCTGAAAACGCCCCAGAGCACGAGCGCGCCGACGATTCCGCCGATGAGTTGGGCCACCCAGAAGCCCACGGCCTCGCGGATGTCCATCCGGCGCGTCAAGACGAAGCCGAGCGTCACGGCCGGGTTCACGTGACATCCGGAGATGGGGCCCAGCGCGTACGCCAGCACCAGCAGGACCAGTCCGAACGCGAGCGCGGTGGTGACCACCCCCGCTGCGGTGCTGCTGCCGGTCGCGCCGAGCCCGAACGATGCGGTGGCCACGCCGACGGCGAAGAAGACCAGCAGCGCGGTGCCGACGGCTTCGGCGATCAGCTTCTTCGGAGCAAGAACGGCGCGCCCCATGACGACCTCCCGCGAGACGGCGGCGCCCCCGATCGCCGGTTCGGCCCCGTCAGAATGATCCTGCGGCGCCATCAGCGCAACTGCGGATGCGACTGCCGTACGGCACTATGTCGCTGCCGGACGGGCCTATTCGGGGGTCGGGGCCGCGCCGTACGTCGCCCGCAGCTGGTGCTTGAGCACCTTGCCCGAGGCGTTGCGGGGGAGTTCGTCGAGCAGCACGAGCCCGGTGGGCTTCTTGTAGGAAGCCAGCCGGTCGCGCAGCCAGCCATTGAGGTCGTCCAGCGTCGGCGCAGCCGTCATGTCGGCCGCGACGACGACCGCGATCGGTGTCTCGCCCCAGCGTTCGTGCTTGGCGCCGATGACGACGACGTCGGCCACCGCCGGATGCCCGGCGAGCGCGTTCTCCACCTCGGCCGAGTAGATGTTCTCGCCGCCGGAAATGATCATGTCTTTGCGCCGGTCGACGACGTAGACGAAGCCTTCTTCGTCCGCCCGCACGAGGTCGCCCGAGTGAAACCATCCGCCGCTGAATGCTTCGTCGGTGGCCGATGGATCGTTCCAGTACCCGACCATCAACGACGGTCCGCGGTAGACGATCTCGCCCACCTCTCCCTGCGGCACGTCGTTCATGAACTCGTCGACGATGCGGGCCGAGATGGTCGGCACGGGTTTGCCTACCGAACCGATCTTGCGGATCGCGTCGGCAGCGGGCAGCGCCGTCGTCACCGGCGACATCTCGGTCTGGCCGAAGACCGAGACGATCTCGGTGTGCGGGAATGTGCGCGCCATCGTCTCCAGCAGCGAGACGCTCGCCGGAGCGGCGCCCCACGAGATGGTGCGCAGCGATCCGGTCCGGCGCGGCGCGTCCGGATGCGCGCACATCACCTGCCACTGGGCGGGGACGAGGAACAGTCCTGTCACCCGCTCGCGCTCGACGACGTCGAGCGTCTGCTCGGCGTCGAACGGCGCCGTCGGCATGATGACGATGCGCGTCCCGGACAGCAGCGGGGTGGCCAGGTTGCCGATGCCGGCGATGTGAAACAGCGGCACGTTCACGAGCGTGACGTCGTCTTCGCCGTAGGTGCGTAGCACGCGAATCGTCGTGATGGTCTGCATCAGCATGTTCAGATGCGTGAGCATCGCACCTTTGGGGCGCCCGGTGGTGCCCGAGGTGTACATGATGAGTGCGACGTCGCGCTCATCGACGGTCACGGCCGGCGGCGGCGAATCCGCCTGCGCCATAAGGGCTTCGTAGGATTCGACGGTCTCGCGGGAGTCGACGCCCGGCGGCGCGGCGTGCGGGTCGAGTCCGGTGACGATCGTCGCCACCGGCTGCGGCACTCCCTTGGCCGCTGCGGCGACGAGCGGCGCGAGCATCGTGTCCGTGGCCACCACGCTCGCCCCGCTGTGGCCGAGGACGTACCCGACCTCCTCCGGGGCCAGCCGGAAATTGACCGGCACGGCAATGGCGCCGAGCGCGTTGGCGGCGAGCATCGTCTCGACGAATTCGGGCCGGTTCGTCATGAGGATGGCGACCCGATCGCCCTGCCGTACACCGCGTGCGGAAAGACCCGCTGCCAGCCGCTGCACCCGGTCGTGCAGCTGCGACCACGTGAGCGAGACGGCTTCGAAACGGATGGCGATGCCATCGGCGTCGGCATGGGCATGACGAGCGACGGAGTCGACCCAATGCGCCCCGCCCATCGGCAGGCCGGCCGCAGGCGCCGGCGCGGTAGCGCTCATGCAGTGCGCGCCGGAGCGCCGCCGAAACGTTCGCGCAGCAGGTGTTTTCGCAGCTTGCCGGTAGGCGTTCGCGGCAGGTTGTCGGTGAAGAGCACCCGGCGCGGTGCCTTGTAATGCGCGATGTGCGCGCGCACGTACTGGATGAGCTCTCGTTCCAGGTCGGGTCCCGCGCTGACCCCTGGAGCGGGCTGCACCACGGCGAGAACCGCCTCGCCCATCTCGTCGTCCGGCACGCCGATGACGGCCACGTCGGTGACTGCGGGATGCAGCGTGAGGCAGTTCTCCACCTCCTGCGGGTAGATGTTCACGCCACCGGAAATGATCATGAAGGTCTTGCGGTCGGTGAGGAACAGGTAGCCGTCCTCGTCGAGGTAGCCGACGTCACCCGTCGTGGTCCACGTCGGGTGACGCGGATGCTGGGCCTCCCGGGTCTTGGCCTCGTCGTTGTAGTAGCGGAAGGGCAGTTCTTCGCGTTCGAAGTAGACCGTGCCCACCTCACCCGGCGGCAGCAGTGCTCCTTCGTCATTGCAGATCCGCACCGTGCCGACGACGCCGCGCCCGACCGAGCCCGGCTTGGTGAGCCATTCCTCGCCGAAGATGATGGTCATCCCATGCGCCTCGGTGGCTGCGTAGTACTCGTGGACCACCGGACCCCACCACTCGATCATCTGCCGTTTGACCTCGACGGGGCAGGGCGCCGCCGCGTGGATCGCGGAGGTGAGACTGCTGCGGTCGTAACGCGAGCGCACTTCCTCCGGCAGCTTGAGCATCCGCACGAAGTGGGTGGGAACCCACTGGCTGTGCGTCACCCGGTGTCGTTCGATGGCGGCGAGGGCCTGCTCGGGATCGAAGCGCTTCAGGACGACGACGGTGCCGCCCTTCATCTGGACGAAGCTGCAAAACCGCAGCGGCGCGGCGTGATACAGCGGCGCCGGGCTCAGATAGACGGTGTCGCTCTCGAAGCCCCAGAGCGCCGCGACGAGTGCCGCGAGCGGCGCACCTTCCGCCACCGTGCGCGGCTCGCGATCCGGGCGGATGCCCTTCGGGCGGCCGGTGGTGCCCGAGGAATAGAGCATGTCGGCGCCGAGCGGCTCCTCCGGCAGCGGCTCGCTCGAGGAGGACGCAAGTGCCGCTTCGTAGTCCTCGTAGCCCTTGACCGGCCCGCCGAACGCCAGCCGCCGCTCGACGCCCGGCGTGCGCTCGGCGAGATACTCGGCCAGGCCCGCCACCTCGGCCGATACGATCAGCACCTTGGCCTGCGAGTCGTCGACGATGTAGGCACTTTCCTCAGCCGACAGATGCCAGTTGACGGGCGTGAAGTAGAGCCCTGAGCGCAGCGCCGCCCAGTAGACCTCGAAGTAATGCAGGTCGTTGTCGGACACCATGGCGATGGTGTCGCCCGGCCGCAGGCCGGTTTCATGCAGCAGCCGGGCGAGCCGGATGGATCGCTCGTTCAGCTCCCGGTAGGTGATGGTCTCGCCGGTTTCGTGCATGACCGCTGCGAGCCGGTCGGGCATCGATTCTGCGTACGTGCCTGGATACATCGTCGGTGCCCTTCGAACTGACCCGAGCCGGCGTGCGCCGCCTCGCGCTGCCTGCGCCTGCGGGGCCGCACGGTATCACCCGAAGCATGGGCGGAATCGGCGCGCTGGCTAGAGTTCGTCGGGTGTGCACGGTCGTGTGTCGGCTGGGCGGGGCGGGCGAGCCGTTCCCCGTCCAGCTGCTGGCACTGCGCGACGAGTTGCGCGGCCGGCCGTTCGACCTGCCCGGTCAGTGGTGGCCGGACGAGCCGGGGGTGGTCGGCGGACGCGACCGGCAAGCCGGTGGCACCTGGTGCGCCAGCGATCCGGAGACCGGCGTGACGAGCGTGGTGCTGAACCGCCCGGAGCGGCCCGTCGCCGAGCCCGGAGCGCCGAGCCGCGGCGTGCTGCCGCTGCGTGCGGTGCGCTATCGGGAGCGCTGGCCCGATCACGTCGACTGCACCGGCATGGCGAGCTTCAACCTGGTGCTCGCCACGCCGGAGATGCTTCGCTGGTGGTGGTTCGACGGGGAGCGGCTCTCGCGTGCGGATCTCGCACCGGGCACGCACATGTTCACCCCGCGAGGGATGGCGGCCGGCGCGGCTCGAGCCCCCTTCAGCGCTGCGGCCGGCGGCTTCTCCGGTGACCTGTCCGCCGGCACCGAAGCGGCCTGGAGCGAGTGGCTCGAAGTGGTGAACGGCGCGGCGCCGAGCGACGACCCGCAGTCGCTGCTGGTACGCCGGCCCGTCGGCGACGACACGTTCGAGACGGTCTTCGGGCAGTTCATCGCTGCCCGCCCGGGTACGTTGCGCCTCGACTACCTGCCCCAGCCCGCGGCTCACCAGCCCTGGACCACGAAGGTGTGGCATGCCTCTTGACCTGAGCTACGACGGCGTGGGCGGCCGGCTCGCCGCAGCACGCTGGGATGCCGAAAACCCCGTAGGCACAGCGCTCTTGCTGCACGGCGGTGGCCAGACCCGCCACTCGTGGAAACGGACGGCCGAGCGCTTGGCGCAGGTCGGCTGGACGGCGATCAACCTCGATGCGCGCGGCCACGGAGACAGCGATTGGGCGCCCGGCGGCGACTATTCGATGGACGGCTTCGTCGGCGACCTGCTCGCGGTGTGCAAGACCTTGCCGGAGCCTCCGGTGCTGATCGGTGCGTCGCTCGGCGGGTTGACGTCGCTCGTGGCGGAAGGGGAAAACCCGGGCACCGCCGGGGCTCTGGTGCTCGTCGACGTGGCCCCGCGGATCGAGCAGGGGGGCGCCGATCGCATCGCCGATTTCATGATGTCGGCGCCAAACGGTTTCGCATCGCTCGACGAGGTGGCCGACGCGGTCGCCGCCTACAACCCGCACCGGCCGCGCCCGAAAAACGTCGACGGGCTGCGCAAGAACGTGCGCCGGCGGGCGGACGGGCGCTGGTACTGGCACTGGGATCCGGCGTTCGTCGGCGGCGGCGACGAGCCGAGCCGAGCGATCGAACCGCTCCGGCTGTACGCCGCTGCACGCGCAATCCGCGTCCCGACGCTGCTGGTGCGCGGCCAGCTGTCGGACATCCTGTCTCCGGAGGGCGCAGCGGAGCTGCTCGAGCTCATCCCCGGTGCGCAGTACGTCGATGTCGCCGCCACCGGTCACATGGTCGCCGGGGATGACAACGATGTCTTCACCAGCTCGCTGACGGCCTTCCTGGCCGACGTGACCGGCTGAGGGATCGGCCGGCTGACGGGTTGACCGGCCGATCGCTGGTGGGCTAGCGCCAGATCCCGCCGCGGGAGATCAGCTGGCGCGCGATGACGTTGCGCTGGATCTCGTTCGTGCCTTCACCCACGATCATCAGGGGAGCGTCGCGGAAGTAGCGCTCGACGTCGAACTCGGTGGAGTAGCCGTAGCCGCCGTGGATGCGGATCGCGTCGAGCGTCACCTTGGCCGCCATTTCCGACGCGAACAGCTTCGCCATCCCGGCCTCCAGATCCGCCCGCCGGCCGCTGTCGTAGCGCTCGGCCGCGTTCAGGTTCAGCAGCCGGGCCGCGGAGATGTTCGTTGCCATGTCCGCGAGGTAATTGCCGATCGATTGGTGCTGCCAGATGGGGGAGCCGAAGGTGGTGCGCTCCTGGGCGTAGCGCAGCGCGTCGTCGAAGGCCGCGCGGGCGACGCCGATCGCGCGGCCGGCCACCTGGATCCGGCCGATCTCGAGGCCCGCCATCATCTGCCCGAAGCCGCGGCCCTCGTCCACGCCGAGCAGGGCGTCCGCCGGTACGTGGCAGCCGTCGAAGTGCAGCTCGCAGCTCTCGACGCCCTTGTAGCCGAGCTTGGGCAGATCCCGTGACACCGTGAAGCCGGCCGGCTCTCCGGCGCTCTTGTCGACGAGCAGGATGCTGATGCCGCGATGGCGCGGGCTCGCGTCGGGGTCGGTCTTGCAGAGCAACGCGATGAGTCCGGCGCGGCGGGCGTTGGTGATCCAGGTCTTGGAGCCGTCGATGACGTAGCCGCCGGATTCGCTGCGGCGCGCGACGGTGCGGATCGACTGCAGGTCCGAACCGCCGTCCGGCTCGGTCAGCGCCATGGTGGCGCGCAGCTGCCCGGTCGCCATGCGCGGCAGGTAACGCTCCTGCTGCTCGTCGGTGCCGAACCGGTGCAGCAGCGTCGCCACGACGCTGTGGCCGCCGAACGCGCCGGCCAGGCTCATCCAGCCGCGCGCGATCTCCTCGGTGACGAGCGCGAAGCACGACGTCGACACCCCGAACTCGCCGTGCGGCGGGGGGATGCACAGCCCGTAGATGCCCATCTCTTTCAGCTGCTCGATGAGCCGCTCGGGGTAGGTGTTCGCGTGTTCCAGCGCCGACGCGTGCGGCCGGATCTCGTTGTCGACGAATGTCGCGACGAGCTCGACGATGGCGCTCTCGGTGTCGCTGAGCCGGTCAGCGTGACGATCATTCAGCCGATCGGTGCGGTCAGTCACCCGGATGTCCTTCGAGCGTCGGGGTCTTCGGGCCGTAGCCGCGCCGGTAGACAAGCAACGTGCGCTTGAACGTGATGACGACGACGCGGTCCTGGTTGAAGCCGGTCGTCTGTACGGCCACGACCCCGACCTGCGGCCGGGACCGTGAAGGGCGCACCTCGAGCACCTGCGACTGCGAGTAGATGGTGTCGCCCTCGAAGACCGGCGCGGGGAGGCGGACCTCGTCCCACCCGAGATTGGCCATGACGTTCTGCGAGACGTCGGAGACGCTTTGCCCGGTGACGAGCGCCAGCGTGATCGTCGAGTTGACCAGCGGCCGGCCGTAGGGGGTCTGGCTCGCGTAGTGGTGATCGAAATGCAGCCGCGCGGTGTTCTGCGTCAGCAGGGTGAACCAGATGTTGTCCGCCGCGGTGACGGTGCGGCCGAGCGCGTGCTGGTAGACGTCGCCGACCGCGAAGTCCTCGAAGTAGCGACCCGGCCAGCCGGGCTGGACGCTGGGAGCGTCAGCCATGGTCGAGCTTGGGCCAGAAGGTGAGCAGCGTCCGTAACGCCGTTACCAAGGCGAGGGGCTGATCCAGCATCGGATGATGGCCGGAAGCGGGCACGTCGACCACCGCGAAGTCTTCGGAGACCAGCTTCTCCATGTTGGTGACCATCTCTTCGGTGACGAGCCCGTACTCGCAGCGGAAGAGGGCGGCCGGGCAGCGCAGGTCCGGCAGCAGATCGCGCAGCAGCGTGCGGTGGCCGAAGAACACCGGATCGAACTTCCAGGTCCAGCCGCCCTCCACTTGGCGAACGGACTCGCGAACGACGTGATCGCGGACGTAGGGGAGCACGACATCCTGCGAGGGAATGGTCGCGAAACGCTGCCAGGCGTCTTCGGCCGTGGGATAGATCCGGGTGGGACGCTGCCGCTGGCGCAGCGTCTCCTCCTCCGGGGGCTGGTCGTTCAACGGCGAATCCAGCACCGCGACGGCGGAGATGAGATCGGCGAACATGCCGCCGACGTTGACCGCCACCCAGCCGCCCATGCTGTGCCCCACCACCACCGGACGGGCCAGCTGCTCCGCGCGGCAGACTGCCGCCACCTCGCGGGCCCACAGGTCCATCGAGTACTCCGGGCGACGGCCGCTGTCGCCGTGGCCGCTGAGATCCGGTGCAACGACGCGATGGGACGTCAGCAGCGGAGCGATATGGTCCCACCAGCCGGAGTGCGCCGCTCCGCCGTGGATGAGCACCAGGCCGGGCCGCTGCGGTGGGCCCCAGGCGCGGTAGCTGATCGCCGTGCCGTCCGCCTCGACCCGCTTGCGCTGCGGGCGCGAGGCGATGGCCTCCGCGAACCATCGGGGCGAGGGACTCGCCGGAGCGTTCATCGGCGTGCCCCGACTACTTCGGTGCGAAGCGTTGACCTGCGTCCAGCCGGATGCACTGCCCGTTCAGCATCGGGTTGTCGACGATCGCGACTGCCAGCTTCGCGTACTCCTCGGGACGGCCCATCCGCTTGGGGAACGCGGCGTCGCGGGTCAGCGCCTTCGCGAACTCGTCCGGGATTCCCTTGGTGATGCCGGTCGAGAACAGGCTGGGGGCGATCGCCAGCACGCGGATGCCCAGGGAGCCGAGATCGCGGGCCATGGTCAGACACATCCCGGCGATACCCGCCTTCGCCGCGGTGTAGGCGACCTGCCCGATCTGGCCTTCGAACGCAGCGATGGACGCGGTGTTGATGATCACGCCGCGCTCTCCGGTCTCGGCGTCTTCCGGCTCGTTCTTGCTCATGTGCCAGGCCGCCAGCCGGCTGATGTTGAAGGTGGCGACGACGTTCAGGTCCAGCACCGAGCGGAACGACTCGAGGTCGTGCGGCCCGTCCTTGCCGAGCGTGCGCTTGGCGATGCCGCCCCCCGCGGTGGTGACGCAGATGTGCAGCCCACCGAGCTCTTCGACCACGCCGGCGAGGGTCTGCTCGACGCCGGCAAAGTCGGTGACGTCGCAGTCGAGGTAGATGCCGCCGATACCGGCCGCGGCCTCCTTGCCGTCCGAGCCCGGACGGTCGAGGATCGCCACCTGCGCGCCCTTGGCGGCCAGCATCTCGGCGGTCGCGCGGCCCATGCCGGAGGCGCCCCCGAATACCACGGCCTTCTTCCCAGCGATGTCCACGAGAGCTCCGTTCTCCGGCGTGAACATCCTTCCTACCAGCCGATTGGCTCCGGCCGCGAGCGGGGGTCGTTCGGCTGCCTCGAGGCCAGGTCATAGTCTGGGCGGTGCCAGGGCGGGCGGGAAAGTCCGCCACCCAGAGTCAGGGAGCGCGATGAACCTCACGATGCTGCTGGACATGGCGGCGGAGGGCTTTGCCGACCGCGTCGTCGTCGGGCGGCGCAGCGAAGGGTTCAGCGCCGCCCGGCTCCGTGAGCTCGCCTCAGGGGGCGCCGCCGCCATCCGCGATGCGGGTGCTGATGCGCTGCTGTACCTCGCGGTGAACGGCCCGGCGTTCCCGGTGGCCCTTTTCGCGGCCGCGAAGGCGGGTGTGCCGCTGGTGCCGGTCAATTACCGGCTCGGCGAGGAGCAGCTCGATCAGCTGTTGGCCAACCATCCGAAGGCGCTCGGCATCGCCGGGCCGGGCGAAGCCGACGCGCTGGTACGCGCCGGGATCCGGACTCTCTCGGTGGACGAGTGGCTCGAAGCCGCGGCGCAGCGCTGCGAAGACGGGGCCGACCTCGGGCTCGAGGTCGACCCCGGTTCGACCGCCGTCACCATCTACACAAGCGGCACCACGTCGGCTCCCAAGGGCGTGCTGCTGCGGCACGAAAACCTCGTGTCGTACGTGCTCGGCACGGTCGAGTTCGCCGGTGCCGACGGCGACGAGGCGGCGCTGATGAGCGTTCCGCCCTACCACATCGCCGCGGTCGCGAACGTCATCACCAACCTTTTCGCCGGCCGCCGCACCATCGTCCTGCAGCAGTTCGCACCCGCGGAGTGGCTGGAGCTGGTGCGCGGTGAAGGAGTCACGAACGCGCTGGTGGTGCCCACCATGCTGGCGCGGATCATGGACGCCGGTGAGGTCGATCTCGCCGTGCCGTCGCTGCGCACGCTCGCGTACGGCGGGGCGCCGATGCCGCAGACGGTGGTCGAACGCGCGATCTCCGCCTGGCCTCACGTTGATTTCGTCAACGCCTACGGGCTCACCGAGACAAGCTCCACGATCGCGGTCCTCGGCCCGGACGACCACCGGGAGGCGATCGCGGCCACCGATCCTGCGGCGCGCGCCCGGCTCTCCTCGGTCGGCCGGGTGATCCCGGCCGTCGATCTCGAGATTCGTGACGAGCTCGGCCAGCCATTGGGCCCGGGTGAGGTCGGGCGCATCTGGGTGCGCGGCGAGCAGGTCTCGGCGGAGTACGCCGGCATCGGAAAAGCACTCGACGAGCGCGGCTTCTTCGACACTCGCGACCAGGGCTGGGTCGACGCCGACGGTTACCTGTTCATCGGCGGGCGCGCCGACGACACCATCATCCGCGGCGCCGAGAACATCGCCCCGGCCGAGATCGAAGACGTCATGTTGCGCCATCCGGACGTTGCCGACGTCGTGGTGGTGGGTGTGCCCGATGAAGAGTGGGGGCAGCGCATCGAAGCCGCTGTCGTGCTCCGCGAGGGAGCGCAGCCCGACGCCGAGGCGCTGCGCGAGTACGTGCGCAGCAAGCTGCGCGGCAGCAAGACGCCCGAGCGCATCCGGTTCTGGGGCGAGCTGCCGCGCACGGAGACGGGCAAGCTGCTGCGCCGCTCCGCGCTCGGCCAGATGACCGGCTGAGCGTGCTGCCGATACCCCGCTAGGCCGGCGCTTGCGCCGGGACTTCCCCGCCTGCCAGGTAGCCGGCCATGGTCGGCGACAGCCCGAGGACGATCGTGTGGCCCGCGTGGGTCAGCCGCAGCCCGCGCGGATCCCAGTCGGCGGTCCAGCCGTGCATGTCGATGAGGTACGTGGCGGTGTGCAGCAGCGCGCGGCGGCGGCGCTCCGGGGTGCGCGCGTCGTCGTTCGCCTCGAGCGCCGTTCGCTCGTGCAACTCCTCCATCCCGAGGTCGCCCAACTCCTGCAGCCGCGCGTCGATCGCGAGAGCGACGGGGGCAAGCATCAGATCGGCTAGGTCGTGCGGAGCAGGCATGGTGGTTCTCCCTTCGTCCTCAACCAACCTGCCGGGAACGCCGGTTTCCCGGCCAGGGGCCAAGGTCCTCGTCGGCAGCGCTTTGGTCATGGCGCCGGATCACACGCAGGATCATGCCGCAGCCCGGGTGCGGTCGCGCGTCGCGAAGTTCACCGCGCGGTAGGTGAACTCGACCAGCAGCGCGCCCGCCCCTCCGACCACGGCGGCCACCACCAGGCGCAACGGGGTCGGGTACAGCAGGAAAATGTGCGCGAGCCCGGGTACCGCCACGATGAGCGCGACCACACCCGCGAGGGTCGCGACGAGCGCAAGCTTCCAACCGGCGAGCGGCCGGGCCAGCACCAGCAGCACCCACAGCGCGATGATCAGCACGGTGACGGCGGCGGTCGTGCGCCCGCCGCTGACCCCGGCATGGGAGTCGAGCGCGCGAGCGACGCGGTAGGCCACATACGCGGCGACGCCGATGACCGCGCCCATCGGGAACGCGAACTGCATGACCCGCCGCAGGAAGCCCGGGATGTAGCGGCGCCGGTTCGGCGCGAGGGCGAGCACCGCACCGGGGATGCCGATCGTGACGTTCGAGATGAGCGTCAGCTGGATCGGGGCCAGCGGGTAGGCGATGAGCGTGGCCGCGGTGATGATGGCCAGCGCCAGCGAGTAGGCGTTCTTCACCAGGAAGAGGTTCGCCGCCCGCTCGATGTTCGCGATCACGCGCCGGCCCTCGGCGACCACGTCCGGCAGGTGCGAGAACTTGCCGTCGAGCAGCACCAGCTGGGCCACCGCACGGGTGGCGGGCGACCCGTTTCCCATCGCGACACCGATGTCGGCGTCCTTCAGCGCGAGCGCGTCGTTGACCCCGTCTCCGGTCATCGCCACGACGTGCCCGCGGCGTTGCAACGCCTGCACGACCGCGCGCTTCTGGTGCGGTGAGATGCGGCCGAAAACGCTGTGCGACTCCAGGATGTCGGCGAGCGCGTCCAGGTCGTCAGGAAGGGTGCGGGCGTCGACGGCGTCGTCGGGGGACGTCACGCCGGGAATGCCGACGGCGGTCGCGACGGCTCCCACCGTGCGAGGGTTGTCACCGGAGATGACCTTGAGCGTGACGCCCTGCTCGGTGAAGAACCGCAACGTCTCGGTCGCGTCCTCCCGGATGCGTTCCGCGAGGACCACCAGGGCCATCGGAACGAGCGCCGGCGGCAGCTGCGCCTCGGCGGCGTCAGGCGCCGGGTCCGGCGAGAGCGCCGTCTTCGAGCGGGCGAGCAGCAACACCCGGCGGCCCTGCGCGGCGATCCCGTCGGCGGCGGCGCGGGCGTCATGTTGCGCCTCGTCGCTCGGCTGGCGCAGCACCATCTCGGGTGCTCCCAGCACCCACGTTCCGTGCCCGTCCACCGAGAACGCCGACCACTTGCGAGCAGAGGAAAACGGGATCTGTGCGGCACGCACCCATCGGGCGGCGGGGAAGCGTTCGGCGAGCGCCTTCGACGTGGCGTTCGCGTCGGGGTCGGCGGCGGTCAGCGCGAGTGCCTCCTGCACATCCGCCGCCGCCGCTGAATCCGCCGCTGAATCCGCCGCCGGCAGCAGCTGCAGCCGGTCGAAGACGATGTCGCCGTAGGTCAGCGTGCCGGTCTTGTCGAGGCAGACCACGTCGACCCGGGCCAGCCCCTCCACCGCGGGCAGCTGCTGCACGAGCGTCTTCTTGCGAGCCAGGGTGACCGTCGCGACCGTGAAGGCGAGGCTGGTCAGCAGTACGAGGCCTTCCGGCACCATCCCCACCAGCGCGGCGACGGCCCCGGTGACGGCGTCCTGCCAGCCCTTGTTATCGGGGCTGCGGAACTGGCTCCACAGCAGCAGCGGTGCGATCAACAGCATGACGATCGAGATCCACCGCAGCAGCCGGTTCGTGCCGGCCACCAGCTCGGAGTGGGGTGGCTGCGACGTCTTCGCCTCCGCGGCGAGCTGCGTGGCGTAGGACTCGGCGCCGACGGCCGTCGCCTGGAAGCGGCCCTGCCCGGCCACGACGATCGAACCGGAACGCACGTCGTCGTCCGGCGCTTTCGGGACGGGATCCGATTCCCCGGTGAGCAGCGACTCGTCGACCTCCAAGCCCGCCGATGCGGTGACGATGCCATCCGCCGGGACCTGGTCGCCGGCGCGCAGCTCGACGATGTCGTCGGCGACGATCTCGGCGAGGTCGACCTCGGCAAGGGTGCCGCCGCGCACGATGCGCGCTCGCAACGCGTTCAGCAGCGAGAGGTTGTCCAGCGTGCGCTTCGCGCGCACCTCCTGGAAGATGCCGATTGCCGAGTTGAGGACGATGACGAAGCCGAACAGCCCGTTCTGCCAGCGGCCGGTGGCCAGGATGATGACGAACAACGTCAGCAGCAGCCCGTTGAAGACCGTGAAGACGTTGGCCCGCAGGATCTCACCGACCGTGCGGCTGGTGCGAGACCGGACGGCGTTGGTGCGTCCCTCGGCGATGCGCTGCTGGACCTGGCTGTCGGTCAGCCCTTCCGGCGGGGTGCGGGACGGGCTGGCCGCCGGGACGGTGGCGGCGGCCGGCGTGGGCTGGACCGCCTCGTCAGCGGTCATTCCCGGAGCCGTTTCGTAGCGCCCGCGCCGCGAGATGCGCGAGATGGACCGGCGCCGCGCCGGTGCCCTGGCGGATCTGGGTTCGGCAGCTGTAGCCGTCGGCGACGACGTGCGTCGCACCGTCGGCCGCCCGAACCGCGGGGAAGAGCACCCGCTCGGCGCAGGCCTGTGAGACCTCGTAGTGTCCCTGTTCGAAACCGAAGTTGCCGGCGAGCCCGCAGCACCCGGAGTCCAGCACGTCCGCCTGCACGCCGAGCGCCGCCATCACCTCACGGTCGGCCTCGAAACCGAGATCGGCGTACTGGTGGCAGTGGACCTGCACGATGGCCTTTTCGGCGGATCCGGCGGCGGCCCGTAGCTCCTGCAGGTGCTCGCGTAACACGTCGGCGAAGGTGCGGGTGGACGCTGACAGCTGGGCGGCCGCGGGAACGTCGGGGAGCAGCTCGGCCGCCTCGGAGCGGAGGGCGGCCGTGCAGCTCGGCTCCAGCCCCACGATGGGGACGCCCTCATCGAGCCAGGGCGCCAGGATGTCCAGCGTGCGGCGCAGCACCCGCTTGGCGTGATCGAGCTGGCCGGTGCTGACCCAGGTCAGCCCGCAACAGACCTTGCCAGCCGGCAGCTCGACGCAGTAGCCGAGCGCCTCGAGAGCTGTGACGGCGGCCTCGCCGATGCTCGGATCGAGGTAGTTGGTGAACGTGTCGGGCCAGAGCAGGAGCCGTGGCCCGTTGCCGGCAGGCGGCGCCGGGCGGGCGGCGAACCAGTCCTGGAACGAGCGAGGCGCGAGCGCGGGGATCGTGCGCTCGGGGGCGATGCCGCCGAGCCGCTTGGCCGCCTTCGCCAGTGCCGGGACGCGGGCGGCGCGGTTAGCCAGAGCCGCGGTGCGGGTCCGCGACGCGAGCCGCAACCACTGCGGCAGCCAGCCCATCGAATAGTGCGACGCCGGCCGGCGTCGCCCGGCATAGCGCTCGGCCAGGAACTCGCTCTTGTAAGAGGCCATGTCGACGCCTACCGGGCAGTCACGCTTGCAGCCCTTGCACGCCAGGCACAGGTCGAGCGCGTCGGCGACGTCCTCGGAGTGGGCCGCGTCCAGTCCGGATCGCCCGCTCGCGTACTCGAAGAGCAGCCGGGCGCGACCGCGTGTGGAGTGGGCTTCCTCGCCGGTGGCGCGGTAGCTCGGGCACATCACGCCGCCGGCTGCGGTGAGGCAGGCGCCGACGCCGACACAGCGCCGGGTGGCGGCCTCCAGGCTGCCGCCGTCGTGGGCGAACGCGAGCCGGGTGCGGTGGCCGGGCCGTGGCCCGTCGACGTGGATCCGCAGGTCCTCGTCGAGCCGGCGCGGGCGTACCACCGCGCCGGGGTTCATCCGGTCGAGCGGATCCCACACCGCCTTGAAATCAGCGAATGCCTGCAGCATGTCCGGCGGGTACATCCGCGGCAGCAGCTCGGCGCGGGCCTGACCGTCGCCGTGCTCGCCGGACAGCGAGCCGCCGTGGGAAGTCACCAGATCGGCGGCGTCCTCCATGAACCGGCGGAAACCCGCGATACCCGGCTTGGTCAGCAGGTCGAAGTCGATGCGCACGTGGATGCAGCCGTCGCCGAAGTGGCCGTAGTAGGCGCCCCGCCGGCCGTGGTCGTCGAGCAGCTGGTGGAAGTCGCGCAAGTAGGCACCGAGCTTCTCGGGGGGAACGGCGGCGTCCTCCCACCCCGGCCACGCCTCCTTCCCATCCGCGCGGCGGGTGGAAATACCGGCCCCCGCCTCGCGCACGCCCCACAGCGTGCGCATCGCCACCGGATCGGTGATGACCTGGCTGACGCCGCCGAACTCGGCTGCGCGGGCCGCTATGCGCTCGGCGGCGGCGCGCGCCGCGTCGGGGGAGTCGCCCCCGCACTCGATGAACAGCCAGCCGTTGCCCTCCGGAAGCAGCGTGTAGCGCTGGTCGTTCGGTCGCATGGCGCGCAGCGCGGCGATGACGCCGACGTCGACGCCCTCGATGGTGAGCGGCTGCAAGGCGCGGAACTCCGGTGCCGCGTCGGCGGCGAGGAACGCGTCGGGGAAGCCGACGACGGTCAGGGTGCGCACCGCGGGCACGGGGACGAGATTCACGGTGGCGCCCAGCACGGTCACGCAGGTGCCCTCGGTGCCGACGAGCGCGCGCGCCACATCGAAGCCGTTTTCAGCCAGCAGCTGATCGAGGTTGTAGCCGGAGACCCGGCGGGTCAGCTGCGGGGTCTCCTGGCGGATACGTGCGGCGTTGCGATCCCGCAGCGCCTGCAGGCTGCGGTAGATCTCGCCGATGGCACCTTGCTGGCCGGTGAGCCGGGCGAGCTGCGCATCAGGGGTGCGGCCGACGGTGAGCCGGGTGCCGTCGTAGGTGAGCACATCGAGGGCGAGGACGTTGTCGACGGTCTTGCCCCACGCCACCGAATGCGATCCGCAGGCGTTGTTGCCGATCATCCCGCCGAGGGTGCAGCGGTTGTGGGTGGACGGATCGGGCCCGAACGTCAGGCCGTGCGGCGCCGCCGCGGCCCGCAGGTCATCCAGCACGACCCCCGGCTGCACCCGCGCGGTCCGGCTGTCAGGGTCGACGTCGAGCACCCGGCGAAGGTGGCGGGCGAAGTCGAGAACGACCGCCTCACTGACCGCATTGCCCGCGATGCTCGTCGCCGCTCCGCGCGGCAGCACCGGCGCCTCGTGCCGGCGGCAGACGTCGATCGCCGCGATCACGTCGTCCTCGTCGAGCGGCTGCACGACACCGATGGGCAGGTGGCGGTAGTTCGACGCGTCAGCGGCGAACAGGTTGCGGCTGCCGGAGTCGAAGCGCACCGGCCCGCGGACGGACCGGACGAGATCGGCTGCCAGCGCGCTGCTCGACGCGGGTCCGGAGGTCCGTTCGCCGGCCTCGACAGTCATGCCACCCCTTCGGACGTGCGCTCCTTGCGAAACCCAGGAGGATCCACGATCCCACACAACTGGCGAGCGTGGTCCGCACAGCGAGCGGGCGTACCGTTCAAGGGGCTATCGGCAGTTCGCCCACGACATCAGGGCTGGGAGCAGCCATATGGATATTGCCATCGCCGTCATCGTCGTCGTCGCCGTCTTGGGGGTCCTCGGGCTCGCGCTGAGTCTGCGGATGGTGCAGCAATATCAGCGCGGGATCGTGCTGCGTTTCGGCAGGTTGCTGCCGGAAATTCGGCAGCCTGGGCTCGCACTTCTGGTGCCTTTCGCGGACCGCATGACGAAGGTGTCGACCCAGACAGTCGTGCTCAACGTGCCGTCGCAGGGGGCGATCACCCGTGACAACGTGACGATCGGGGTGGACGCGGTGGTGTACTTCCGCGTCGCCGATCCGGTCAAAGCCGTCATCAACGTGGAGAACTACCTGGTGGCCACGTCCCAGGTGGCGCAGACGTCGCTACGTTCGGTCATCGGCCGCGCCGACCTCGACACGTTGCTGTCCGACCGCGATCACATCAACGGTGAGCTCAAAGGCGTCATCGATGCGCCCACGGAGGACTGGGGAATTCAGATCGATCGCGTCGAGGTGCGGGACATCTCGCTGCCCGAGGGGATGCGTCGGTCGATGTCGCGCCAGGCCGAAGCCGAACGCGAGCGGCGGGCCCGCATCATCGGGGCCGACGGCGAGCTCCAGGCGTCCACGAAGCTGTCGCAAGCCGCCGCTGTGATGGACCAGACGCCGGGGGCGCTGCAGCTGCGGCTGCTGCAGACGGTGGTCGAGGTGGCGGCGGAGAAGAACAGCACGCTGGTCATGCCGTTCCCGGTCGAGCTGCTGCGCTTCTTCGAGCACGCCGCGGGGACCGCGACCGGCTCCGTCGCCACGAGCGAGCACCCGCAGCCCGACTCGTCACCGGACGCACCGGAGACCGGCGAGCCGGCGGCCCTCGACGGGCCCGCCGCCGACGATCAGCCCGACGCATTCGCTGCCGGGCTCCTGCGATCTACCAGAGGTGTCCCGGCAGATCCCGCGTGAGCGCGGCCAGCTCGCCGCGGGTCGTGGCCGCGTAGGCCTGGGCGAGTCGCTGATCGAACTCGTCGAGCGTGAGCCGACCGTGGCTCAACGCGCGCTCGAGACGTTCGATGACGAGCTGGCGCTCACCGTCGGACGCCCGGATCTGGTCGTGGCTGGCAGCCAAGGACGTTCACCTCCGCAACGCGAGCGTAAGCCCGGCTGCTGCTCGCCGCAGTGATCGCAGATCAGCTGGCTAGGCTTGGCGTGGTGAACCCGCGGCTACCCTTCGACCCGGTGGACGAAGCGCGCCGCCACTGGGTCGAGCACGGTTGGGCGGAAGCGGCCGACGGCATGGTCGCCGTCACCTCCATCATGCGGGCGCAGCAGCTGCTGCTCATGCGCTGTGACGAGGTGCTCCGGCCGCGGGGGCTTACCTTCGCGCGTTACGAAGTGCTGATGCTGCTGCTTTTCAGCAGCCGGGGATCGTTGCCCATGAAGACGATCGGCAGCCGGCTGCAGGTGCATCCGACCAGCGTCACGAACGCCGTCGATCGGCTGGAAGGCGCGGGACTGGTCAAGCGCACGGCTCATCCGCAGGACGGCCGGGCGGTGCTGGTGAGGTTGACCGCCACGGGACGCAAGGAGGCCATGGCCGCCACCGATCTGCTGAACGAGCGAGTCTTTACCGAGCCCGGGCTTTCCCCGCGGCGGATCGGACCGCTCGTGGGTGCCCTCGAGGAGCTGCGCCACCGCGCCGGAGATTTCTGACCGGCGCCCGACACCGTCCTAGGACGCCTGATCGATGTACTCGTCCGGATCCTTGTCCCGGGTGTCGACGTTGTGCGCCTTCTTGTGGCTGGTGCGCCAGTTGAGCCACTCCACCGCGAGTGATTCGCGCAGTGTGTCGGGCGCGTTCTTGCGGAAGTCGGGCAGCGCTTCGCGCTCTTCTTCGGCGATGTGCGTGCTGTTTTCGGTGCGCGCCGTCCCGACGGCGTCCCACCACTCGTCGCTGCCCACGGGGTGCTTGCGGGATTTGCGGACCCCGTCGCGAATCTTGTTGTGGTCGTCGATCGCGTCGTCGGTTTCGTCCTCGGCGTCTTCGCCCTTCTTCAGCAACGCCGGATAGAACACCTCTTCCTCGCAGGCGGCGTGCACGTCGAGCAGCTCCGCCAGGCCGTCCCAGACCGCCGAGAGAGCCTCGGTGGTGCGGGCGTCGTCGAGCGCCGCGAACTGGCGGCGCATCGTCTCGTGGTCAGTCAAGATCATTGCGGTGACATCGAGCATGCATGACAAATGCCCATGGCGGCTAGCCCGAACCGCTCACCGGGGGTGTCGCATGGCGCTTCGGCTCCTCAGCCGCCGGCGGGCGTGAACGGCTTGGGCCCGCCGTGCGGGAACCGGGCGTGCGTGCCGCCGTCGACGATGAGGCACTGGCCGGTCATGAACGTCGACAGGTCGGACAGCAGGAAGACCAGCGGGCCGGCAATCTCCTCCGGCTTGCCCCAGCGGGCCATGGGCATGCCGTCGCCGGCGACGATCGCGTCCATGTCCGTCACGCCGCGTTCGGCGAAACCGGCGGCCACCCGCGGCGTGGCGATGCAGTCCGGCGCGACGGCGTTGACCCGGATCCCGCGGCCCGACCATTCGTTCGCCATGGTGCGTGTCAACGCGATCGCACCTGCCTTCGCCGCCCCGTAGGCGGCGTGGTTCGGCGCGCCGTAAATGCCGCTCACCGACGTCACCAGGGCCAGCGCCCCGCCGCTGCCGTCCGCCAGCATGCGACGGGCCGCCGCCCGGCCGACCAGCAGGTGGTGCGTGAGGTTGTTGCGGATGTCGGCGTCCCACATCTGCAGGTCGATCGACAGCAGGTCAGCCCAGGACGCAACGCCGACGATGTTGGCGACGCCGACCAGGCCACCCAGCGCGCCGTGCGCCTCATCGACCACCGTCGTCGCCCCGGACTCCGTCGTCACGTCACCGGCGATGGCGTGGCCACCGACCTCCTTCGCGACCTCCCGGGCACGGTCGCCGTCCAGGTCGGCGACGGCCACCCGCGCACCGGCCTCGGCCAGCAGGTGCGCGGTGGCGCGACCGATTCCTGAGCCGCCGCCGACGACGAGCGTCGGCCGGCCCTCGAGCCCGAGCGGATTCGTCATACCTGACCTCGCTGCCTTACCGATGCGTGTGTGGGCGCAGCAACGAATCCTCCCAGAGTCGCCTGCCGGGGCTGTGATCGGGAGGGTCAGGGAGCCGGTCTGCCTCCCGCCGGCATGTCCCGCGGACATTTCGGCTTCGGTTCGACGTTTGCCGAAAGGCGACCGCGAACCTGAAATCGGCCGTGGTGGGAACAGTGCGCGAAGGCGTACGGTCAGCCGATCGTGGACGTGCCGGTACGGCGGGAGATCCGGATCCAGGGCGTGGTTCAGGGCGTTGGCTTCCGGCCGTTCGTCCACGCGCTCGCCACCGGGCTCGGCCTGGCCGGATTCGTCACGAACGACGAGTCGGGCGTACGCATCGAGGTCGAGGGCCCGCCCCGCTGCGTCGAGCGGTTCGTCGCCGACGTCGTCGCGCAACGGCCGCCGCTGTCGATCGTCGACTCGCTCACCTGCTCGGAGCTTCGCCCGCTCGCAGACACGTCCTTCGTCATCGCGCCGAGCAGTGCGAACGGCCCGCGCCGCACGCTGGTCTCGGCCGACATCGCCACCTGCGACGACTGTCTGCGGGAGCTGTTCGATGCTGCCGACCGCCGGTTCGGTTACCCGTTCATCAATTGCACGAACTGCGGCCCGCGCTTCACGATCGTGCGCGACGTGCCGTACGACCGGGCGGCGACGACGATGCACGGCTTCGCCATGTGCGTCGAGTGCCAGGCGGAGTACGACGACCCGGCTGACCGCCGTTTCCACGCCCAGCCGGTCTGCTGCCCCGCTTGCGGCCCGCAGCTGCGCGTCCTCGGCGCCGATGGAGCCGTGCGCAGCGACGACCCGCTCAGCGCGACCGTCCGGCTTCTTGCCGAGGGGGCGGTCGTCGCCATCAAAGGGCTCGGCGGCTACCACCTCGCCGCAGTCGCCGCCGACGAGGCGGCGGTATCGGCGCTTCGCGCCCGCAAGCATCGGGAGGACAAGCCCTTCGCGCTCATGGCGCCGGATGTCGCCGGGGCCGCGCGGCTGTGCCGGCTCGACCCGGCAGCCATCCGGGCGCTGACGAGCGGCGCGCGGCCGATCGCGCTCGCTCCCCGCCGGCCGGACGCGCCGGTGGCTGCCGCTGTCGCGCCCGGCAGCCGGGAGCTTGGCGTCATGCTCCCGTACACGCCGCTGCACCACCTGCTCGTGCGCGAACTCGGCCGACCTCTCGTACTCACCAGCGGCAACGTGTCCGACGAACCAATCGCCTACCGGGACGAGGACGCACGGCACCGCCTGTCGCCGATCGCCGACGCGTTCCTGCTCCACGACCGGCCGATCCACGTCCGCACGGACGATTCCGTCGTGCGGATCACCGGCGGGCGCGAGCGAACGCTACGACGCTCCCGCGGCTTCGCGCCCGCGCCGCTGTCGCTGCCGTGGCCGTTTCCGCGGCACGTGCTCGCGTGCGGTGCGGAGCGGAAGAACACGTTCTGCGTGGCACGTGACCGCCACGCGTTCATCTCCCACCACATCGGCGACCTGGAGAATGCGGAGACGCTCGGCGCGTTCGTCGAAGGCATCGACCACTTCCAGCGGCTGTTCGACATCGCTCCTGCGGTGGTGGCCCATGACCTGCACCCCGAGTACCTGTCGACCAAGCACGCGCTCGAGATCTCCGATGTCGAGCTCGTCGGCGTGCAGCACCATCACGCGCACATCGCATCGTGCCTGGCCGACAACGGGGAAGCGGGGCCGGTGATCGGCGTCGCCTTCGACGGCCTCGGCTACGGCACCGACGGCACGCTGTGGGGCGGGGAGTTCCTGGCCGCCGGCCTCACCGGCTTCCGGCGGGTGGGCCGGTTGGCGCCCGTGGCGATGCCCGGCGGCACTGCGGCGATACGCCAGCCCTGGCGCATGGCGGCGGCCTATCTCGACCTGCTCTTCGGCGACGGCAGCGCCCGGCACGATGTCGCGCGGCGGCATGCCGAGCGCTGGGACGACGTGCGCCGGCTCATCGCCGGTGCGGTACGGACGCCGATGACATCGAGTGCGGGCCGGCTTTTCGATGCGGTGGCCGCGGTGCTCGGAGTGCGTGACCAGGTTTCCTACGAGGGGCAGGCGGCCATCGAACTCGAGCAGTGCGCCGACCCGGATGCCGGCGGCAGCTATCGGGCGACTATCCGTGATGGCGAACCCTTCGAGGTTTTGGGCAGCGATCTCGTGGCGGCTGCCGTTGACGACTATCTCGCTGCGGTGCCGGTTCCCACCATCGCCATGCGCTTTCACCGCGGGGTTGCCCACGCCATCGTCACCGGCTGCGAGCGCGTGCGCACGGAGACGAACCTTTCCTGCGTCGCGCTTTCCGGCGGCGTTTTCCAGAATTCGCTTTTGCTCGGCATCGTCGTTCCGGCTCTCGCGGCGCGCCGCTTCCGGGTGCTCACTCATGCGCGGGTCCCGACAAACGACGGCGGGATCAGTCTCGGCCAAGCGACGATAGTCGCGGCGATCGAGCGTTCATCGGGGTAGTCCGCTGTAGGGGGTTCACAACCACCGTGATGGGCGTTACCTTCCAAACACCCCGAAACGAGGGGACGTCCGACGAGAATGTCGGAGGTCGGAATGGGCCGATTCGACGCCGAGCGAGGCGAGCCGGTCGCGAACGCGATCGCCGATCGCCGGCAGCCCGGGCAGGCCCTCAATAACGAGTGCGACGCAGTAGTTGCAGCTGCCGCGGAATTGGCGGTGCGCGTCCAGCGCGGCGGCACGCTTTTCACCGTCGGCCTCGGCCGTTCCCGATTCGACGCGCAGCATGTCGCCGTCGAATTCGTTCACCCCGTGCTCGTCGGCAAGCGGGCAATCCCTTCCGTACACCTCGAGCCGCCGCACGTGGAGCGGCTGCGACTGCTGGCCCGGCCGAACGACGCGCTGCTGCTCGTTTCGGCCGAAGGCGATGATGAGGCTTGCTGCAGGGTGTTGGAAGAGGCGCGTCGTGCTGATGTCCTTGGCGTAGCCCTGCTGAGCGCCGGTGCCGGTGCGCTCACCGCAGATCACGTGTTGCGCGTTCCTGCCGGCGACCCGATCGTCGCGCGCGAGCTGCAGGTCACCGTCTATCACCTGCTCTGGGAGCTCGTTCACGTCCTGCTCGAGCGCGACGACGTGGTGCTGCTCGGCGAGCGGGTGCCGGACCCCGCCCGATGTGCACCGCATGAGGCATGCCTCACCTGCTCCGACGAGGCCGTGCCGGTGCGGATCGTGGAGCTACGCGCGGACGGTTTGGCGCTCGTCGATACCGGCCGCGGCATGGAAGAAGTGAGCGTCGCGCTCATCCAGGCTCGGGTCGGCGACACGGCACTCGTCCACGCCCGCGAAGCGATTGCCGTGCTGGCGGACTGACATGCCCGACGGCGCCGAGCGCGCGTTCTCCGCTCTCTACCCGTTCCTGTCGACGACGCCGGCGCAGCGCTCGGACGGCGGTTCGGACGTCATGCAGGAGCTGCGGCGCTCGACCGAACGCAAGCTCGCCGAGGCCGCCGCGCTGCGCGAGTGGTGCCTGCAGACCGGCGCGGAACAGTTACGCGCGTGCGCCGCGGGGATCGCCGTCCGAGTACGACGCGGTGGCCGGGTGCTGACGATGGGCAACGGCGGCAGCAGCACCGACGCCTCGGCGCTGGCGGCCCTTTTCGTCTCACCGCCGGGTGATGCGGCGCCAGTACCGGCGATGTGCCTCACCGAGGACCCGGCGATCCTCACGGCGCTGGCGAACGACGTGGGGTTCGACGTCGTGTTCGGCCGCCAGATCGCCACTCTCGCCGCTGCCGACGACGTTGTCATCGCGCTGTCGACGAGCGGCAACTCGCCAAACCTCATCCGCGGACTGGAGCAAGCCGACAGAGCCGGCGCGCTCACCGTGGGCCTCGCCGGATACGACGGCGGGGCGATGGCGGCGTGGGGCCGGCTGGATCACCTGTTCGCCGCTCCCGCGTCGTCCGTCCACCGCATCCAGGAAGCGCAGACAACGATCTACCACGTGCTCTGGGAGCTGACACAGCATCAGCTGAGGGGTGTGACCGCACCGGCATGACCTCCGTCCCCGACATCGCTCCCGCCGCATTCGCCCGGGCGGGCGCCGTCGCGGACGCCGTGCTCTACGAAGGCTATTTGCTGTACCCGTACCGCCAGTCGTCTCCGAAGAACAAGGTGCGCTGGCAGTTCGGCGTCGTCGCGCCGCGGCCCTGGATCGAGGCGCAGGGGCCGCCTGCGGCCACGGTGGCCGGCTCCGCCGAATCCTGGCACCAGCAAGCCGAATGCTTGCTGGAGGCCGGTGCCCGCACGCGGGTGCACGTGCGCGTGCGATTCCTGCAGGTGCAGGCGAAGGACGTCGAGCGGCGCACCACCGGCTCGGGTGACGCAGCGCGTTACGCGGCGGCGGCTTCCCTCGACATCGACGGGCGGTTGCACATCGCCTTCGACGAAGCCGTCGCGCACGAGGTCGATTTCGCCGGCACCGTCGCCGAGCTGGAGACCGGGCTGCGGCGGGTGGTCGAGATCGCGGGCGCTGAGGAGGTCACGCCGATCGCCGACGCGGACGGCTGCGAGCGGGGGCGCCTGGTACGCCGGAGATGGCCGCTTTCGGCTGTCGTCAGCGCCTCCGCCGAATCGGCGAGCACGCCATTTCCGCTCTGGCGCCTACGGATACGGACCGAGAACACGTCGGAAGACGCCGGCGCGGGCGACTCCCGGGAAGCCGCCCTGCACTACTCGCTGGTGGCCGCCCACTGCCTGATCGCCGCAGACGCCGGGGCCTTCATGTCGCTGCTCGATCCTCCGGCGTGGGCTTCGGCAGCGGCGCAGGAATGCCGCAACCTGCATGTCTTCCCGGTGCTTGCGGGAGAGCCGTCCAGCACCGATGTGATGCTGGCGTCGCCGATCATTCTGTATGACCATCCGCAGATCGCGCCGGAGAGCCCCGGCGACCTGTTCGACGCCACCGAGATCGACGAGATCCTCTCGCTGCGCACTCTCACGCTCACCGACGCGGAGAAGCGCGAGGTGCGGGCAACCGACCCGCGTGCGGCGGCGATCGTCGACCGGGTCGACGACATGCCCCCCGAGATGCTCGAACGACTGCACGGCGCCATCCGTTCGCTGCAGCCGGTGACCCGCCGCACGGCGCCGGAGCCGGGCAAGGGGCCGCGGGACAAGCCTGCGGAATGGTGGGAACCCGGCGCGGACGCGGCACTTTCTCCGCACACCGACAGCATCGACGTGAGCGGCGTGGCGATCTCCCGCGGCAGCATCGTGCGGCTGCACCCGCGTGGCCGCGGCGCCGACGCGTACGACATGTTCCTCGCTGGGCGGCTCGCCCGGGTGTCCGGCATCTTTCTCGACGTCGAAGGCGCCTGGCACGTCGCGGTCACGCTCCGGGACGACCCCGCGTCCGACATCCACGACTGGTACGGCCGCTACCTGTACTTCGCTCCCGACGAGGTCGAACCGCAAAGCGGCGCCGGAGAGGATGCGTGATGAGCGCCGCAGAGCCGGGCAGGGTTCTCGTCGCCGGGATCGGCAACGTGTTCCTCGGCGATGACGGATTCGGTGTCGAGGTCGCCAATCGTCTGCAAGCACGGAAGATTCCGCCGCTGGTCGACGTCGTCGACTACGGCATTCGCGGGGTGCATCTGGCGTACGAACTCCTCGACGGCCGGCACGACACGCTGGTCCTCGTCGACGCCATGCCCCTCGACGAGTCGCCCGGGACGGTTGTCGTGCTGCAGGTCGATCCGGACACCGCCGGGGAGGCGGATGACCCGCCGGGCCTGCGGGCTCCCGCGATCGACGGGCACGGGATGAGCCCGGACGCGGTGCTCTCGCTGCTGCGCACCCTCGGCGGATCGGTGCGGCAGGTGTTCGTCGTCGGCTGCCGCCCGCAATCGGTCGACCCGCGCATGGGCCTGTCGGAGCCGGTGCGCTCGGCCGTCGGGCCGGCCGCTGACGCGGTTCTCGAGCTTGTCGGCACGGTCACCGGTTCGGCCGGCCCATCGGGTGCACTGGTGGCCGGGGCCGGCGAACAGCATTCCAGCGGCGTGAAGGTGAGGTGACGCGTGCACGAAACAGGGCTGTGCGAGGGCATCGTCGACGCCGCTCTGCGGCGGGCTCGTGGGCGAAACGTCACGGGGGTGCGAGTACGGATCGGCGGCCATCCCGTCGACGTCGAGGTCGTGCGGCAAGGTGTGCAGCTCGCCGCCGCCGGGACGGTCATGGCCGGCGCAGAGCTCGATCTCGTGCTCGATCCGATGCGAGTCGTCTGCCGCGACTGCGCTCATGATGCGCCGGTCGCCGACCATCTCGCGATAGTGGCCTGCCCGTCCTGCGGCGGCGTGGACGTGCAGCTGATCGGTGACGACGAAGTCCTGCTCGAGTCAATCGTCGTCGACGCCCGGGAGGGAGGGGAAGTGGGATGGACGCCCTCGAACTGTTGAAGCACGACCACCGCATGGTGGAGCAGCTGTTCCGCGACTATCAGGCGGCCGCGTCCGACCAGCAGCGGCGCGGTGTCGTGGAGCTGCTGATACGTGAGCTGTCCAAGCACGCGGCACTGGAGGAGCTGACGGTCTATCCCTTCGCGCAGAAATACCTGCCCGGCGAGGCGGACGTCGACGAACACCGAACCCAGCACATGGCGGTCAAACGGATGCTCGACGGGTTGGACCATCTCCCGGCCGGGGACAGCCGCGAGAGCGAGCTGATCGCCGAGCTGCGGGGCGAGATCGAGGGGCACGTCCAGCTCGAGGAAAGCCAGTTCATGCCGTCCTTGCGCGCTGCCGTCGATGAGCAAGCGCTGCAGGAGTTGGGGAAGCAGTTCGATGCGGCCAAGCGGCTGGCTCCCACCCGCCCGCATCCGAACGTCCCCGACGAGCCGCCCGCGGAGGCCCTGCTAGCTCCGCTCGCGGCCATCTACGACCGGTTCCGTGACCGCATGCAAGGGAGGCCGCAGACATGAGTGTCAGCAACGCCGAGCAGGGCCGCGGCCTGCGGGAGGCTGCGGGCCGGCCGTCACCCTCGCCGAACCCGGAGAAGGGCTTCGACGAGATCGACATCCTGTGGATCTCGGAAGGAATGAGCTGCGACGGCGACACCGTTTCCGTCACCGCTGCCATGCAGCCGCCGATCGAGGACGTCGTACTCGGCCTGATCCCCGGCCTGCCCAAGGTGAACCTGCACAACAAGGTGCTGTCGCCGACGCTCGGCGGCGAGGAGTTCCTGGCGCCGTTCCGCGCGGCCGCGCGCGGCGAGCTCGCGCCGTTCATCCTCGTCATCGAAGGCTCGATCCCGAACGAGAACATCAACGGCGACGGCTACTGGACGTCCTTCGGCAATGACCTCGACACCGGCCAGCCGATGCTGCTGACGACCTGGCTCGACCAGCTCGCTCCGAAGGCGTGGGCGGTAGTCGCGGTCGGAACCTGCGCCACCTACGGCGGGATCCACGCCATGGCCGGCAATCCGACAGGCTGCATGGGCCTCGCCGACTACCTCGGCTGGGACTTCAAGTCGGCCGGTGCGCTGCCCGTCGTCAACATCCCGGGTTGCCCGGTACAGCCGGACAACTTCATGGAGACGCTTGCCTGGGTGCTCTACCACGCAGCCGGTGCTGCCCCGCCACCCCCGCTGGACTCGATGCTGCGTCCACAGTGGATCTTCGGCAAGACGGTGCACGAGGGATGCGACCGGGCCGGCTACTACGAGCAGTCGGACTTCGCCAAGAACTACAACTCGCCGAAGTGCCAGGTGAAGATCGGATGCTGGGGGCCGGTGGTCAACTGCAACGTGCCCAAGCGCGGCTGGATGGGCGGCATCGGCGGCTGCCCCAACGTCGGCGGCATCTGCATCGGCTGCACCATGCCCGGCTTCCCGGACAAGTTCATGCCGTTCATGGACGAGCCTCCGGGCGGGAGCCTTTCATCCCTGCTCAACACGCCGTATGGGGCGGCCATTCGCCGGCTTCGCGGCATCACCAACCGCACGCTCAACCGTGAACCGAAGTGGCGGCACAACGGTGAAGAGCTGACCACCGGCTTCGATCCTCGCTGGCGCCCGTAGGAGTCCGGCAGCTCGAGCAGAAGGAGGAGACCCATGGCGGTGACGGACCGATCGCGGGAGGCGCAGGCGGAGCGACCGGGTCAACTCGTCGAGATGGCGTGGGACCCGATCACCCGAATCATCGGGAACCTGGGCATCTACACGAAGATCGACTTCAAGAGCCAGCGGGTCGCGGAGTGCCACAGCACGTCCTCGATGTTCCGTGGCTATTCGGTCTTCATGAAAGGCAAGGATCCGCGCGACGCCGGGTTCATCACCAGCCGCATCTGCGGGATCTGCGGGGACAACCACACGACGTGCTCGGTCTACGCGCAGAACATGGCGTACGGCATCAAGAACCCGCCGCTGGCCGAGCACATCCTGAACCTCGGCGAAGCCGCGGAGTACATGTTCGACCACACGATCTTCCAGGACAACCTGGTGTTCGTGGACTTTTGCGAAGCGATGGTGAAGGCCACCAACCCGAGCGTGCTGCAGCGGGCGGAAAGCACCGAGGCTCCGCACGCCGACACCCACGGCTTCCGCACGATCGCCGACATCATGCGGGCGTTCAACCCGTTCGAGGGCTCGGTGTACAAGGAGGCGCTGCGCATCAGCCGCGTGACGCGGGAGATGTTCTGCCTCATGGAGGGGCGCCACGTCCACCCGTCCACCATCTATCCGGGCGGGGTCGGCACGATGCCCGAGCCGACGCTGTTTACCGACTACATGACCCGGCTGCTCGGCATCCTCGACTTCGTGAAGAGGGCCGTCGTCATGAACGACGACGTCTTCGACTTCTTCTACGAAGCGCTTCCGGGCTACGAGGAGGTAGGCCGGCGCCGGGTGCTGCTCGGTTGCTGGGGCTCCTTCCAGAACCCCGACGTGGTCGATTACAAGTACGAGCACATGAGCGACTGGGGCCGGGCCATGTACGTCACCCCCGGCGTCGTCGTCGACGGCAAGCTGGTGACGACCGACCTGGTCGACATCAACCTCAACCTGCGCATCCTGTTGGGCAGCTCGTTCTACCAGGACTGGGTCAACGAGCAGCCGTTCGTGACGCACGATCCGCTCGGCAATGCGATCGACATGCGTCACCCGTGGAACCAGACGACGCTTCCGGTTCCGCAAAAGCGCGACTTCGACGACAAGTACAGCTGGGTGATGAGCCCGCGGTGGCTGGATCAGCGCACCGGCGACCACCTCGCTCTCGACACCGGCGGCGGCGCATTCGCCCGGCTGTACACCACAGCCCTTGCGGGACTCGTCAACACGCCCTACGTCAAATCGACTGGCTCCAGCGTGCAGATGTCGCTGCCCAGGAGCGCGGAACTGCCGGAGATGACGCTGGAATGGAAGATCCCGCAATGGTCGAACGCACTCGAGCGCGACCGCGCCCGGGTGTACTTCGTCGCGTACGCGGCCGCGATGGCGGTGCAGTTCCTCGAGGAGGCGATGGAGCTCGTGCGGGCCGGGGAAACCAAGGTTTTCCAGGAGTTCGAGGTGCCTGAGGAGGCCATCGGCTGCGGGTTCCACGAGGCGGTGCGCGGCGTGCTCTCGCACCACCTGGTCATCAAGGATCGCAAGATCGCCAACTACCACCCGTATCCGCCCACGCCGTGGAACGGGAGCCCGCGCGACTCGTACGGAACGCCAGGCCCGTACGAGGACGCGGTCCAGGACATGCCGATCTTCGAGGAGAACGGCCCGGACGACTTCAAAGGCGTCGACATCATGCGCGCGGTCCGCAGCTTCGACCCGTGCCTGCCGTGCGGCGTGCACATGTATCTCGGCAACGGCAGCACGCTGAAGAAGGTGCATTCACCGATGTTCGGTGCCTCCCATGGGTGAGCCGGCGGCGGGCGGGATCCAGCTCGACGAGGAGCAGGTGCGCGAGCGGTTCACCCTGCTCGACCGCCTGCTCGAGGACGTCGAGCAGGTCCCCGGGCCGACGACGGACAAGGCGCTGGACGCCGTCGCGACGCTCGCTGAGGTGTACGGCGCGGCGCTCACCCGCATCGTGCGCGCCGCTGCCGAACATCCCGCGCTCATCGCGGCGCTCGTCGACGACGAGCTGGTGAGTCACCTGCTTGCGTTGCACGACATCCACCCGCTGCCTTTGGCTGAGCGGGTCGGGCGCGCGCTGGACGATGTCCGGCCGTACCTGCAGTCGCATGGCGGTGACGTGACCTTCGAAGGCGTTGACGAGCAGGGTGTGGCGCGGCTTTCGCTGTCCGGCTCCTGCCAGGGCTGCTCGTCGTCGGCGGAAACGATGAAGCATGCCGTCGAGGAGGCGGTGCTCGGGCTGGCCCCCGAGTTGCAGGCGGTCGAGGCAGCCTCGGCGAAGACCGCGACGGTCATCTCGCCGGAGTCGCTGCTGCGCCGGCCCTCCGTCACCGGGCCCGGAGCCCCGCGGTGACGGCCGGTGCGCTGGAGAGGGTCATCCGAAGCCGGCAAGCGCGCACCGCCGCCGCCGAGCGCTGCGAGTTCTGCGCCGAGACGGTGCCGGTGGCCCACGGCCACGTCCTGGACACCGACACCGGTGAGGCGATGTGCGCGTGCCGGGCGTGCGCGATCCTGTTCAACGACGAGGCGGCCGGCCGCGGACGCTATCGGCCGATCCCCGTGCGTCGCGTCCGGCTCGCGCGAGCTCCGGCGAACGCCCTCGGCGTACCCGTCGGTCTGGCGTACTTCGTGCGCCACGGCGACGGACGTGTCGGCGCCCATTACCCGAGCCCGGCCGGTGCCACCCAGTGGGAGATCGACGACGCCCTCTGGACTGCCGTCGTTGCCGAACACCCGGAGCTCGACGGGCTTGCGAGCGAGGTCGAGGCGCTGCTCGTCAACGTCGCCAAGGGCACACCCCAGGCGTGGATCGTGCCCATCGACGACTGCTTCCGGCTCGTGGCGACTGTCCGCACGACCTGGCGCGGACTTTCCGGGGGCACCGAGGTGTGGGCGGCGATCGAACAGTTCTTTGACGGGCTGGGTGCAGCGACGAGCCCGGCCCTACGCTGACCGAGGATCAGGAGGCACGATGGCTGAGATACGGGTGGGCAAGCCAGACACCGCGCCGGACGCTCCCGCGCACGTCCCGGGAGTGAAGGAAGGCAATGCCGGCAAGACCGAGACGATGGCGGGCCACCACGCCGACGGCACCGCCGACGCCCGGCGTTCGACCGGGATCGTTGCCGCCAAACGCGATCCCATCCTCAAGCTGATGCCTAATCTGCCCCCGGGCTAGCCGAGGGCGGGAACCGAAGGAGGAGACGATGGCCAAGTGGCTCCTGCTCGCCGCCGGAGTCGGCGTTGCGACCGCGCTGATCGTCCGCGAACTCCCGTCGATCAGGCGCGAGCTCAACATCGCCCGCATGTGACGGGACAGGACACCGACACATGTGTCTCGCGATCCCGGGCGAGGTCGTCGACGTCGACAGCGAACGGCCGGAACTGGCAACGGTCGAGGTCGGTGGCGTCCGTCGCCAAATCAACATCGGGCTCTTCGAGCCTGGGGAGATCGGACCGGGCGATTGGGTACTGGTTCACGTCGGCTTCGCGCTCTCGAAGATCGACGAGCAGGAGGCGGCGGAAACGCTGCGACTGCTGCAAGGACTAGGCCAGGCGTACACCGACGAGCTCGAAGCGTTGAGCTCGTCGGTCTTCGAGTGATAGGAGGACACCGGCGTGCGGTTCGTCGACGAATACCGGGACGCCGGCCCGGCGCGCGCCTTGTCGGCTCGCATCGCGTCACTGTGCGAGCCCGGAAGGCGCTACCGGTTCATGGAGGTGTGCGGAGGCCACACGCACACGATCTACAAGCACGGTCTCGAGGATTACCTGCCGGAAACGGTCGAGCTCGTGCACGGACCCGGCTGCCCGGTCTGCGTCATCCCGATGGGGCGCGTCGATGACGCGATCGCCATAGCCGAGCACCCAGACGTCATCCTGGCGACGTTCGGCGACATGATGCGGGTGCCGGGTGGGCGTGGCTCGTTTCTCGAGGCGAACGCCGCCGGTGCCGACATCCGGATGGTCTACTCGCCGCTCGACGCCCTCAAGCTCGCCCGGGCCAACCCGGACAAGCGCGTCGTGTTCATGGCGATCGGCTTCGAGACGACCGCGCCGTCGACCGCGATGACGTTGTTACGCGCCGCCGCCGAGCGGCTCGACAACTTCAGCGTCTTCTGCAGCCACGTGACGATCCTGCCCGCCATCAAAGCGATTCTCGACTCGCCGGACATGCGGCTCGACGGGTTCCTCGGCCCCGGCCACGTGTCGACGGTCATCGGCTGCCGGCCGTACGAGTTCATCACCCGCGGCTACCGGCGGCCCATCGTCGTCGCCGGCTTCGAGCCGCTCGATCTGCTGCAGTCCGTCGCGATGCTTCTCGAACAGTTGCGTGGGGGGCGTTGCGAGGTGCAGAACCAGTACGCGCGGGTCGTCCCCTGGGACGGCAACTCGCGCGCGTTGCACGCCATCACCGAGACCATGGAGCTGCGCCCGCATTTCGAGTGGCGCGGGCTGGGATTCATCGCCAACTCGGCGCTGCAGCTGCGGGAAAGCTATGCGGCGTTCGATGCCGAGCGCATCTTCGAGCTGCCCGGCGTGCGGGTGGCCGACCCGAAGTCGTGCCAGTGCGGTGAGGTGCTCAAGGGCGTCATCCGGCCGTGGGAATGCAAGGTTTTCGGCACGGCCTGCACGCCCGAGACGCCGATCGGCACCTGCATGGTGTCCAGCGAGGGCGCCTGCGCCGCGTACTACAACTTCGGGCGTTTCACCCGCCAGCGCGTACAGGAGGCAGCCGCCCGATGACGGACATGCGGGCAGCGATGCAGCCACCGGACAGCTCGGCGCGCGAGCAGGAAGTGCTCGGCCGCATCGACCGAGTGCGCAGGGCCCGGCCGCGGCTACTCGACGAGCGCGTGACCATGGCACACGGCGCCGGCGGGAAGGCCAGTCACAACCTGGTCCAGGCGGTATTCCTCGAAGGCTTCCCCGACCCGCGGCTCGCCGCGCTGGAAGACCAGGCGATCGTCGACGTGGCCGACGCCGAGCTGGCATTCAGCACCGACGCGTTCGTCGTCTCGCCGCTGTTCTTCCCCGGTGGTTGCATCGGCGATCTGGCGGTGAACGGGACGGTGAACGACCTCGCGATGTCCGGGGCGCGCCCGCTGTACCTTTCCGCCGCCTTCGTGCTCGAGGAAGGCTTCCCGATCGCCGACCTGCGCGCGATCGTCGCTGCGATGGGCGCGGCCGCCCGCGAGGCCGGGGTGCAGGTGGTGACGGGCGACACGAAGGTCGTCCAACGTGGCAAGGGAGATGGCTGCTACATCGTGACCACCGGCATCGGCCGGCTGCACCACGGGTTTCGGTTGGGTGCCGAGCAGGTGTGTCCCGGCGACAAGGTCCTGGTGTCGGGGCCGGTCGGCGATCACGGCACGACCATCCTGCTCGCCCGCGGCGACCTTGACATCGCCGCGGATCTGAGCTCTGACACAGCGCCGCTTTCGGGGCTGGTCGACGCGCTGCTCGACGCCGCGCCGGGCACCCGGTGCCTGCGGGACGCCACCCGCGGCGGCGTCGCCACGATCCTCAACGAGTGGGCGGGCAGCGCTTCCGTGGCGTTCGTCGTCGACGAGGACGCCGTCCCGGTCCGCGAATCCGTCCGCGGTGCCTGCGAGCTGCTCGGCATCGACCCGCTGTACGTGGCATGCGAAGGGCGCCTGGCCGCCGTCGTCGATCCAGCGGACGTCGACGCTGCCTTGACGGCCATGCGCAGCCATCCGCTCGGCGAAGGGGCGGCCGTCATCGGGGAAGTGAGGGACGACCCCGCGGGGCTGGTCCTGCTACGTACCGGCTTCGGCGGCACCCGGATCGTTGACATGTTGGTGGGTGACCCGCTGCCGCGGATCTGTTGACGCGCGTCCGGCTCACACGTTGCGCCGGTACTGCCCGCCCACCTCGAAGAACGCCTCGCTGATCTGCCCGAGGGAGCAGCAGCGAACGGCGTCCATGAGCGCCCCGAAGACGTTCTCCCCGGAGGTCGCCGCTTCCTGCAGCCGTGCCAGCGCGGCCTCGCTGTCGCCGTGGTGGCGTTGCTGGAAGTCGGTGAGGCGGGTGAGCTGTGACTGCTTCTCGGCCTCGGTCGCGCGCGCCAGCTCGACGGTCTGCGGCGTACCGCCGGGCGCGTCCGCCTTGGTGAAGATGTTCACCCCGACGATGGGCAGCGTTCCGTCGTGCTTGCGGTGCTCGTAGAGCAGCGACTCGTCCTGGATCTTCCCGCGTTGATAGCCGGTCTCCATCGCGCCGAGCACGCCACCGCGTTCGGTGATGCGGTCGAATTCGGCGAGTACCGCTTCCTCGACGAGGTCGGTCAGCTCATCGACGACGTAGGAGCCCTGTAGCGGGTTCTCGTTGGCCGACAGGCCCCATTCCTGGTCGATGATCAGCTGGATGGCGAGTGCGCGACGCACGGATTCGTCGGTCGGGGTGGTGACCGCCTCGTCGTATGCGTTGGTGTGCAAGCTGTTGCAGTTGTCATACAGCGCGCAGAGCGCCTGCAAAGTCGTGCGGATGTCGTTGAACGCCATCTCCTGGGCGTGCAGCGAACGCCCCGACGTCTGCACGTGGTACTTGAGCTTCTGCGAGCGTTCCGACGCGCCGTAACGGTCGCGCATGGCGATGGCCCAGATGCGGCGCGCCACCCGGCCGATCACCGTGTACTCGGCGTCCATGCCGTTGGAGAAGAAGAACGACAGGTTCGGCGCGAAATCGTCGATTTTCATGCCGCGCGCGAGATACGCCTCGACGTACGTGAACCCGTTCGCGAGCGTGAACGCCAGCTGCGTCAGGGGGTTCGCGCCCGCTTCGGCGATGTGGTAGCCGGAGATGGAGACCGAGTAGAAGTTGCGCACCCCGTTCGCGATGAACCACTCCTGGATGTCCGCCATGCACCGCAGGGCGAACTCGGTCGAGAAGATGCACGTGTTCTGACCCTGGTCCTCCTTCAAGATGTCGGCCTGCACGGTGCCGCGCACCTCCGTGAGCACCCGCGCGCGGATACCGGCGGATTCGGCCTCATCCGGTTCGCGGTGCTGCTCGGTACGGAACGCGTCGAGCTGCTGATCGATCGCGGTGTTCAGGAACATCGCCAGGATGGCCGGAGCCGGACCGTTGATCGTCATCGATACCGATGTCGTCGGCGAGCACAGGTCGAAGCCGGAGTACAGCACCTTCATGTCGTCGAGGGTCGCGATCGACACACCGGACGTGCCGACCTTGCCGTAGACGTCGGGACGCCGCTCGGGATCCCGGCCGTACAACGTGACCGAGTCGAACGCGGTCGACAGCCTGGTGGCGGGGGAGTCGTGCGAGAGCAGCTTGAAGCGGCGGTTGGTGCGAAACGCATCTCCCTCGCCCGCGAACATGCGCGCCGGCGGCTCGCCGGTGCGCTTGAACGGGAAAACCCCCGCGGTGTAAGGAAAAGAGCCCGGCAGGTTCTCGCTGCGCAGGAATGTGACGAGCTCGCCCGCGTCCTGCGTGCGGGGCAGTGCCACGCGCGGCACCGAGCTGCCGGACAGGGTGGTCTTACGCAGCGGTGTGGTGATCTCCTTGCCGCGCACCACGTATGTGTGCTCGTCCCCGGAGTACTCCGCGGCGCGCTCCGGCCACGCGGCGAGCTCGCGGGCCGTTGACTCTCCGAGGTCGCGCTCTGCAGCGTCGGCGAGCTCATCGAGCGCAGCAACGCTCTCGCCTTGCCCCGCCAGCAGCTCGCGAGCGGTCTGCAGATGCTGGCGACGCCGGGCAGCCGCGGCCAGCTCGCGCGTGTGCTCGTGATAGCGGCGCACCGTCTCGCTGACGTCGGACAGGTAACGCGCCCGCTCGTTCGGCACGACGCCGGCCGTCGCGGGGGACGTGCGCACGTGGACCGGCGGGAGTACGCCCGCCCCCGCCGCCAGCCCCTTCGCCACGAGCAGCTCTTTCACGTGCTGATACAGCGCGGTGACGCCGGCGTCGTCGAAGCGCGCGGCGCTGGTGCCGAAGACCGGCATGTCCTCCCACGCTGCGCCGAAGGCCTCGCGGTTTCGCACCAGCTGGCGCGCAACGTCACGGCGCGCGTCTTCCCCGCCGCGCCGCTCGAACTTGTTGACCGCGACGACGTCGGCGAAGTCGAGCATGTCGATCTTCTCCAGCTGCGACGCCGCGCCGTATTCCGGGGTCATCACGTACAGCGCCACGTCGCAATGCCCGGCGATGCCCGCATCGCCCTGCCCGATGCCCGGCGTTTCCACGATGACGAGGTCAAAGCCCGCGGCCTTGCAGGCGGCGACGACGTCGTCCAGATGCTCCGGCACCTCGCCGGCGGCGCCGCGGGTGGCCAGCGAGCGGAAGAAGATCTTCGCCGGTTCCGACGGCTCGAGCGCGTTCATCCGGATCCGGTCACCGAGCAAGGCGCCGCCGCCGCGCCGGCGCGTCGGATCGATCGCCACGACCGCGATCCGCAGCTTGTCCTCGTTGTCGACGCGAAGCCGGCGCACCAGCTCGTCAGTGAGCGACGACTTCCCCGACCCACCGGTGCCGGTGATGCCAAGGACCGGCACCTCTCGCGCGGCGGCGGCCCGTCGCACGCCGGCGGTGAAATCCGGGAAGCGGCCCGCTTCGAGCACCGTGATCGTGCGGGCCAACGCTCCCGGGTCGGCTGAGAGCAAGGACTCGAGCTGGGGCGGGTCCGCCGCGAGATCGACGTCGCACGCCTGGATCAGCCCGTTGATCATGCCGGGCAGGCCGAGCCGTTGCCCGTCCTCCGGCGCGAAGATGCGCACGCCGCGCTCAGCGAGCAGTGCGATCTCCTGCGCGACGATGACCCCGCCGCCGCCGCCGAAGACCTGCACGTGGCCGGCTCCGCGCTCGCGCAGTCGCTCGACCAGGTAGCTGAAGTACTCGACGTGACCGCCCTGGTAGGAGGACACGGCGATGCCCTGCGCGTCTTCCTGGACGGCGGCGGTGACGACGTCTTCGACGCTGCGATCGTGGCCGAGGTGCACGACTTCGGCGCCCTGGGCCTGCAGCATCCGGCGCATGATGTTGATCGCCGCGTCATGGCCGTCGAACAGGCTGGCGGCGGTGACGAACCGCACCGGGTGCACCGGCACGTGCAGCGCCGGCTTCGGCGCGGAGCCGGGGGCAGAACGAGCAGCGGGATCGGCAGAGGTCATCGCTCATCGGCCTCTCGGTGCGGGCTGCTATCCGGCACGTCGGCCCGCCAGATAGTTGGACTTCCTACAAACTAGCTGCACCGGCCGCCCTTGTCAGGCCTGGCACCCCGCACGTGGCCCCCGTAGCGTGCGACTCGTGGCCCGCGAGCAAGACCTGATCGATGATCTGGGCGACCCGGTGCCGCTGCAGCGGCCGCCGTCCCGCGTCGTCTCGCTGGTGCCATCGCTCACCGAAGCCATTGCGGTGAGCGCACCGGACGTGCTGGTAGCGGCGACGGACTGGTGCACCCATCCACCGTCGCTGGACGTCGCGCGGGTGCGCGGTACCAAGAATCCGAACCGGCAGGCGGTCGCCGACGCGCAGCCGGAGCTGGTCGTCGCGAACAAGGAGGAGAATCGCAAGACCGATGTCGACGCGCTGCGCCGGGCCGGCATCCCGGTGTGGGTCACCGTCATCGAGACCTTGCCGCAGGCGTTCGCCTCGCTGCGCCGGCTGTTCGTGACCGCGTTGCAGCGGCCCAGCCCGACCTGGCTGGGCGAGGCCGAGCGGGTGTGGGCAGCGGCGCCGGAGCTGCCGGAGCTCACCGCCGCCGTGCCGATCTGGCGCGATCCGTGGATGGTGGTCGGCAGCCGCACGTTCACCGGTGACGTGCTCTCCCGGCTCGGCGTCCGCAACGTCTTCGCCGACGCCCGCGACCGTTATCCGAAGGTCAGCGTGGACGACGTGCGCAAGCGGGCGCCGGACGTCGTGGTGCTGCCGGACGAGCCGTACCGGTTCACCGCGCAGGACGGACCGGAGACATTCCCTGGGCAGCGGATCGCGCTCGTCGAAGGTCGCAGCCTCACCTGGTACGGCCCGTCGCTGCTCACCGCGCGCCATCACCTGGTCGAGCAGCTCAGTGCTGCGCGCACCTATTCGTGAAACCGTTCATCCGGCAACCGGAGCTGCCGATGAAAGAGAGCTGGGCCCGTTCCCGGCTACGCTTCGGCCATTCCGTCACAGAAGGAGCGCTAACCGGTGAGCGCAGACGCACCCAGCAACGCTACGAGCGCTGCTGCCGTTCGCACTGACGTCCGTAGCGACATCGACGAGGGTGTCGCTGCGCCAGTCGGCCGCGCGAAGAACCTCGTCCTCGCCGCGATGATCTTCGCGGTGTCGATGACGTTCATCGACCAGACGATCGTCTCCATTGCCGCTCCGCAGATCCAGGACGAGCTGCACCTCACCAACACAGGTCTGCAGTGGGCGGTGAACGGCTACCTGCTCTCGCTGGCGGCGTTGTTCGCCTTCGGCGGCAGGCTCGCCGACACCTTGGGTCACCGCCGGATGGTCACGTTGGGGGTGGTGCTCTTCGCCGGCGCGTCGGCGCTCTGCGGTCTCGCGCCCAAAGGCGGCGCCGCCGAGGCCTGGCTGGTCACCTTCCGCGTCCTGCAGGGCGCCGGGGGAGCCATCATGTTTCCGGCCGCGCTGGCCATCGTCGTGCAGACCTTCCCGCTGCGCGAGCGCGGCAAGGCGCTCGCGGCGTTCTTCGGGATCGCCGGTGGCCTCACGGCGGTCGGGCCACTGCTCGGTGGCTGGCTCACCCAGTGGACCTGGCGGGCCATCTTCTGGGTCAACGTGCCTGTCGCGCTGATCGCGCTGATCCTCATCATCAAGTCGAAGCCGGTCACCCAGTACCGCCGCGCCCCGATGGATTACCGCGGGGTGGTGCTCATCGCCGCCGGCGTGGCGCTCAGCGTCTTCGGCTTCCAGCAGTCGTCCGTCTGGGGTTGGAGCAACCCGGGAATCGGCATCTGCATCGCCGCAGGGGTGCTGATGCTGGTCGCGTTCTACTTCGTGGAGAAGGGTCGCAACTCGCCGCTCATCCAGGTCGACATCTTCCGCAACCGCCCGTTCCTGGTGCAGAACATCGTGCTGGGAATCGCCATGATCGCGTTCGTTCCGATCTTCTTCTTCGCCAGCGAATACGCGCAGATCTCGCTGAACAAGTCGGCGAATGAGGCCAGCTACTACCTGCTGTACTTCTTCATCGGGTTCGTCGTCGCGGCGCAGATCGGCGGCCGGATGCTCGATAGCAACGGCGCGAAGGAGCCGGTCGTGATCGGCTGCGCGCTCGCGGCGGTAGGTTTCGCGCTCTGGGCGAGCAAAGCCACCGACCTCGATCTCGGCAGCCAGATCTGGTACGTGATCATGAGCGGCGCCGGGATGGGCTTCATGCTCGGCCCAGCCAGTACCGACGCGGTGAACCGGGCGTCGTCGCTCTCTTACGGCGAGGCCACCGGCATCACCCAGACGATCCGCAACTACGCCTCGAGCCTCGGCCTCGCGATCCTCGGCACGATCCTGGTCACCGTCTTCCGCAGCCAGGCGACCGACAGCCTGGTGGCGCAGGGCGAACCCCGCGCCGGTGCGATGCACACCGCCAGTCAGATTGCGCAGATGAAGCAGAGCAGTGGCGGAACAGGTGACATTCCACCATGGGTCCGCATGGACTTCGCTCACGCGACGCAGGTCGTGCTTGCGGTCCTCGCCGGGGTGATGGCGGTCGCTGCCGTCGTCGCGCTGCTCGGGCTCCAGCGCGGCCGGCAGGAAGAAGTCATCAACGCCTGATCCGGACCGGGTGGCGTGCCGAGAACTCCTGGAAGCCCCTCATGCAAGCGGACGACGTTGCTACCGGCTCCGGAGCGGCGATCGGCGGACAAGGGCGGGGTGGAGTGGCGGCCGGGTGCTGTGCCGCCGGCTGCTTCTGGCCGCCAACATCTGCCGCCAGCCGTGGTTGTACCGGGTTGGGCGGGCCGCTTCGGCGCATTGAGCGCGGGAGTGACACGTTGCAGGGGTGCCCGCGAGGTGGTCCGCGTGCAGAAAGCCCAGAAGATGAATATCGCCTGAGCGCTATGCCCCGATTGGGGCGGCGAGTCGCCGGATCTTGAGGCAACTTCTGGGCTATCTGCACACGATCAAGAACCTGCGCAAACCGCCGGTCATGGCGCCGACCAGGCTGCACTCAAGCAGATATGCAGAGCATGCATTCGGTGAAGTGGTCAAGACCTCTGGCGCTACCCGACCCCGAATTCACCCGCTGAGCAGGCAAACCGCGCGCTCTTCGACTGCGATCCATGAAGGGCAGTGCCCTTACCGAGTAGCGCGTCCAGCCGGGGCGCCGCTCGCGGCCGACGGCCGCCTCCCAGAGACTCCCGAGCCGCTGCGGATCGACGGCGTCCATGACGAGGTCCTCCAGATACCCGCGCAGGTTTCGGAACGCGTCCGTCAGCCGAGCCGGGGCAGCTGCTGCGCGGTGACGGCGAGCATGGGACGCCACAGATCTCCCTTGTCCGCCAAGCGGTCCCAGATCGTGCGAATGGTGAAACGGTCCGGCCGCAGGTCAGGGTCGTCGAGCTCGTCCCACTCGATCGGGACCGACACCGGGGCGAGCGCGGCCGGGCGGCAGCTGTAGGGCGCGACCAGCGTCTTGTTGATGGCGTTCTGCGTGTAGTCAAGGCGGGCCTTGCCGCTGCGGTCACGCACCTCCCATTTCCAGCTCACCAGGTCGGGAAGCACCTTCCCGACGGTCTCCGACAGCGTTTTCACCCACGCGCGGGTCTCGTCGAAGCCGGGGCCCTGGGCGATGGGGATCCAGATCTGGATCCCGCGCCGGCCCGTGACTTTCGGGAACGCGCGCACATTCAGGTGCTCCAGCGCGGTGCGATGCAGCCGGGCGAGCGCCAGCAGGTCCTCCCAGCTGGTCTGCGCGCCGGGGTCCAGGTCGATCAGCGCGTACGTCGGCTGGTGCGGCGAGCTGGTCAGCGACGTCCACGCATGCCATTCCAGTGCCCCGAAGTTCGCCGCCCAGACGAGCGCAGCCGGCTCGTCGACGACGAGGTAGGTGCACGTCTCGCCGGCGTCGGCCTCCTCGTTGTCCCAGCGCGGCAGCCATTCCGGGGCGTGGCTCGGCAGCTCCTTGTGCCAGAAGCCCTTGGTGTCGGCCCCGCTCGGATAGCGATGCATGTTCAACGCTCGTCCGACGAGATAGGGCAGCGCCACCGGCGCGATGCGGGCCGCGTAGCGCAGGAACTCGCGCTTGGTCACCGGCTCCTCGTCGCCGCCGGCGGGGAAGAGCACCTTGTCGAGGTTGGTGACGCGCAGCTCGCGGCCGAAAACGTGCCACTTGCCCGATGCTTTGAGCCGGTCGAGCGCCGCGATCTCGTCGGGATCGGCCTGCTCGACCTCCGGCGGCCGTAACGCCACGCTGGCCTGCGCGGCGGGAGCGCCCGAGCGCCACATGCGGTCGGGTTCGGCAGCCACCTCGTCGTTCGTCCGGCCGGAAACCACCGAGCGGTCGTGCTGCTCCGGATCCCAGCCCGCCACGGCGAAATCGTCGTGCTTGTGCAGCAGCAGCCAGTCCTCCCGGCCGCGTTCACCGCGTCGGGTGCGGACCAGCACGAACCGGCCGCGCAGTTTCTCCCCGTGCAGTTCGGCGTGCAGCTCACCGCCGGCGACGGCCTGCGCCGGATCGTCGGTGTTCGCCGGCTCCCACGTGCCCGTGTCCCACACGATCACGTCCCCGCCGCCGTACTCCCCGGCGGGGATCACCCCCTCGAAGTCGAGATATTCGATCGGGTGGTCCTCGACGTGAAAGGCGCCTCGCTTCACGTCCGGGTCGAGCGTCGGACCCTTCGGCACCGCCCAGCTGGCGAGTGCGCCGTCGATCTCGAAACGCAGGTCGTAGTGCAGGCGCCGGGCGCGATGGCGCTGCACCACGAAGCGCCTTGCCACGCCATCCGTGCCCGGCCCGCCGGCAGCGGCTCCGGCCGGCTCTGGCGTGCGCGCGAAGTCGCGCTTGTCGTGATAGCGCTCGAGCTCGGGCTTTCCTGCCACGGGTCCAGTTAACGCCGTTTCCCCGGACGGCCACCCGCGCGCGGCCGGCGCTAGCCCACCTGCGGAACGCCGTTCACGATGCGCAGGCCGTCCACCCACAGCTGGCGAATGCCGCCGTTGCTGTAGCCGACCTTGCTGCCCCAGGCGTGGTAGGCGAGGAAGTGCTCGCCCGTCGCGTCGGCGAAGACGCTGCCGCCTCCAGGCCCCTTTGACTGGCCGTGCGTGGCGAGCCACGGCTTCTTCGCGCTCATGTTGGTGCACGGTCCGAGCGGGGTCTTGCAGCGTGCGTAGCCCATCGCGTAGGACGTCGTCCAGTAGTTGCCGCCGCTGTAGAACAGGTAGTAGGTGCCGAGCGAGAGCACCATCGAGGGGCCCTCGATGTTCCAGGCGGTCCAGTCGCCGCGCTTCGCCTTGAGCTGGGTGTGCCGCGTGCCGGCGACCAGGTTCAGTCCGTCGGCGGACATGACCTGCGCGTAGAGCGTCGCCACGCCGTCCGCGTCCGGGCCTTTCCAGAGCAGGTAGCGGGTGCCGTCGGGGGAGCGAAACGCTGCGGGATCGATCGTCTCACCCCGCGGCGCGCACACGATCGGCCCGCCGCTGGCATCGACGAAGGGCGCGGCGGGCGAGGCGGCGGTCGCGATGGACAGGCACTCGTTTCCACCGCGCTGATGCACCGTGTAGTACAGGACGTAGCGGCCCCGGATGTAGTCGATGGACGGGGCCCAGGTGCCGCCGTCGTCAGCCCAGGACGGCAACGCGGCTAGTGCGTCCCGTTCGGCGGTGGGCTGCCAATGCTGATGGTCGGTCGAGACCAGCCGCTGGACGGCAGGATGACCGCCGGCCGCCTGAGTAGCGAACGCGTAGTACAGCGCACCCGTCCGGATCACCGCCGGGTCCGGGAAGTCGCCGGTATAGGAAGCCGTCGTTGACAATTGCGGGGTACAGCCGACCACGATTCCCAGCAATGCGGGAACGAGCATTGCGAAATACCGAAATCGGCGGCGGGAAATTCGCCGCCTGCAATGTGTGGACGCGTGCGGTCTCGGGGCCACAGAGACGCTGCTGATTCACGTCGATCGCCGGCCCTATTGGTTTCGGCATGATCGCGCCGTGCCAGGAGAATGCGGGGGAGTAAGACGAGCCACAGTCCGCAGTCGGAAATTTAGCGCTGCCTTCGCTGTGGACTTCGCGCGCATTCCTCGAAGGTGGGGGCGTACGCGCCGCGGCGCCGTACGTCGAGCCGCCATCGCGTCCAGCGCACGGGGTGGCGAAGCCAGCGCAGGTCAGGGACGCGGACCGCCAGCCAGCTGCGCGGCACGCCGAAGACGCGCGGCTCGGTGCTGTCGGCGTCGATCCGCCAGCGGCCGTCCGGGCGGCGCGGGACGCCGAGGAAGCGCTGCGGCTCCCAGTCGTCGTCCCGGCGCGGACCGTCCGTCATGGCTCTAAGTGAACAGCGTCCGGCCGTACCAGTCACCGGCGGCCGCGAGGCCCGGCGGAACCGCGTACAGCCCGCTTCCGACATGTTTGATGTATTCGTTCAGCGCGTCCTGCCGGCCGAGCAGTCGCTGGATCGGGATGAATTGCGTGCGCGGATCTTGCTGGAAGCAGAGGAAAAACAGCCCGGCGTCCAGCTGGCCGGTCCGGGGATCCGTGCCGTCGGTATAGGAGTACCCGCGCCGCAAGATCTTCTGGCCGTCATGCAGCTTGGGGCTCGCCAGCCGGATATGCGCATCTGCCGGAATGAGCGGGCTGCCATCCTTCGCCTTCGCTGAGAGCTCGACCGGGTCGAATTCATCGGTGCCGCCGAACGGCGCCCCGCTGTCTTTGGCGCGGCCGAAGACATGCTCTTGATCGGCGAGATAGTCGGCGTCCCACGTTTCGATGAGCATCCGGATCCGGCGGGCCACGAGATACGAACCGCCCCGCATCCACGGCTGGTCGGTCTCGTCTCCCACCCACACGAAGCGATTCATCTCGGCGGTGTCCTCCGCCTTGATGTTGTTGGTGCCGTCCTTGAATCCCATCAGGTTTCGCGGGGTGGACTGCGACGTGCTCGTCGTGGACGTGCGGCCGAAGCCGAGCTGCGACCACCGCATGACCACCACGCCGCGGCCGATGCGTGCGAAGTTGCGCATGACGTGGAAGGCGACCTGGGGATCGTCGGAGCACGCCTGCACGCAGAGATCGCCGTCGCTGCGGTCCGCGTCGAGGTAGTCCCCGGGCAACGTGGGAATCGGCTCCAGCGCGGCTGGACGCTTCCCCGCGAGGCCGAAGCGGTCGTCGAACAGCGTGGGACCGAAACCGACCGTGATCGTGAGGTTGCCCGGACGCAGCCCTACTGCCTCACCGGTATCGACCGGGGGAGACTGCGGCCGGTTCTCGACCGCCCCGACAAGCTCGCCCGCGGTCATCCGCGCCGCGGCGGCCGACCAGCTGCCGAGCATGCCCTTGAGCGCCTCGACGTCGGTGGTGGTCACGTCGAACGCGGCGAACGCCAGCCGGTCCTGGGCGGCGGTGGCGATACCGGCCTGATGAGGGCCGTAGAAGGGCACGATCCCGGGCGACGAGCTCGTGCCGTCGCTGGTCTCGGAAGCAATGGCGTAGCCGGCGCCGCCCGCGAGGGCGGCGCCGGTCAGCCCTGCCGCGCCGCCGAGCAAGCGGCGGCGGGTGAACCGGACATCAGGCATGGCACACCCTGCGGAAGCTAGGCATTGACGACTTTGTCGGCGACCTTGGACAGCGGCTCGCTGACGGCCTGGATGGCCTGCGCGATCTGTCGCGTATCGGCGTCGGTGAGCTTCGGGTAGGACACGAAGCCGCCGATGGCATTCGTGTCGCGGTACCTGTCGAGCAGCGTGTCGAGTGCATCGAAGCGGCCTGAGATCGTCGAGCTGAGCGCCGCATCGATCTCGTCGAGGCCCGGCTTCAAAGCGGCGAACGCCTGCTCGGAGCCTTCGACGTTGTTCGCGAGGTCCACCAGATCGATGTGGGAGTAGCGCTCCTCCTCGCCGGTGATCTTCGACTTGGACGCCTCGTCCAGCAGGCCGACGGCGCCGTTGGCGAGCTCGGCCGGCTGGTAGGTCAGCTTGGACGCGAGCGACTGCAGCTTCTTGAGGTTGGCCATCAGCCCGGTCGCGAGCGGCTCGAGGCCGTCGGTGCTCTTCTTCTCGAACAGCCCGTACTCGATGCGGTGGTATCCGGTCACCTGATCGATGGGCACGTCGTCGGCGCGCGCGTCGATGGCGGCGTCGAGATCTTGGCTTCCGGTGGTGAACGACTCGGCGACGGGCTCGATGCGCTCGTAGTAGGGCCGGGACTTGCCGTAGGCCTGCTGCGCGGCGGTGAGATCGCCCTGCCGGATCGCCGCCACCAACGGCTGGGTGTTGGTGATCATCAGGTCGATCTGCTCGTTGACGTACTTGGCGTACGTCTCGGTGCCCTGCTGCAGCAGCGTGCGGACGTCGGTCGGGGCCTTGCTCGCGGCGCCGCCGGTCACGTTGATCGGGAACTTGTCGGTACCGGCGCCGGGGCAGTAGATCGTGTAACTCCCGGCGGTCAGGTTGAGCGAGAAGGAGCCGGAGAAGCCGGGAGCGAGGTTTTCCTTCTCGCCGATGATGCGGGCGTCGGACAGCAGCTCGAGCTCGCTCACGCCGGTGGCGTCCTTGTTCGAGATCTTGAAGGTGAGCGGGCCGGCCGGATAGCTGTCGGCGTCGGGCTTGCACCCATCGTTCGTGATGACGACGTTGACCGTCTTCGAGTCGCCACTGCTGCTGGACGCCCCGGCCGTGGCGGTCTTCCCGCCCGAGCTGCTCCCGCACCCGGCGATGGCGGCGAGCGCGGCGACGCCGGTGGCTCCGGCAGCCGTGACCTTCCGCGGGAGGCGCGAGCCTGGCCGTGACGTCATGAGAGTCCTCCGAATCTGGGCGGCGCGGCCGATGCGCCGGACTAAAGGAAAGCTACCCTAACTTCTACCGGAGCCCGGGCCGGCTGCCACGCTCGCCCGGGGCGTCTCGCGCGAAGCGGGCTCGCCCGGCGCCACGGCGGCGGCCGGTGGCGTCGCTGCCGACGCGCGCCGGCGCGCCACCGCGCCGCCACGCCGGTGCACAACGAGAGCGACGGCAGCCCCGAGCGCCAGCAGGAACGCTGCGACGCCGAAGGCCACCGGATAGTCCGACCCCCAGCTCTCGGCCCGCGAAAGCTGGTCGCGCTGGTCACGATCGGCGGCCGCGGCGCTGCCGACCGCCGACTGGGTTGCCCGCCGCGTCGTGTCACTGACGGTGCCGAGGGCGACCGGGCCGATGGAGGCGCGCACCGTGGCCTGCACGGAGGTCTGGCTCCGGGCGTCCAGCAGCCGGCCGGTGAGCGGATCGCGCCAGAGCGTCTGCGTCGTCCGCTGCTGATAGCTGACCGGGAGCGCCCCGCTGAGGTCATCCGCCCTGATGCCGATGGGCAGCCGCCCGCCGCCCCACTCGCGGAGCTCGTCGGCCGTGACGGTGGAGGGAAGCCCAGCGTCTGCGGTGACCGGGCCGCTCGTCGTGCGCGTGAGCACTTGCACCGGGATGCCGGCGCGCTCTGCGGAGCCGCTTTCGGAGGCGTTCGCCGTCGTCCAGGTGGTCGACCCGGTGACGGGCTCCTGCAGCGCGGCGGCGGAGAAGCCGTCGGCGGTGACCCGGGCCGACGAGCTTCCGGTGATCGGAGTGGTCCACCGCGTTTCTGCCATCACCGGCGGCTTGCTCGGCGCCGCGGCTGCGAACGCGACAGCTGCCGCTGCGCATGCGGTCGCCAGTGCCGCGCCTGCCCACGCAGCGCCGCGCCACGGCACCGGCTTGCCCGGCTTCCAGCCGACGTAGAGGCCGAGCGGAACAAGGTAGACCAGCCAGGCGATGACCTCGACCTGGGTCGGCTTCGCCTGCCAGCCGAGCACCCCGGTGATGAGCGAGGCTTGCACCGACCCGTTGCGCACCAGCCACGACAGGTCGACGACCCGTCCCTGGCCCGCGTCGATCCAGCCTGCCTCGTGTGCGGTGTGGAAGGCGGTCATCACCAGGCCGGCGGCGACGAGGACGAGCACCAGCCCGGTCGCGCGGAAGAACTTCGACAGGTTGACCTTCACGCCGCCGCGGTAGATGCCCCAACCGAGCACGACGGCGACCAGGACGCCGAGCAGCGCACCGAGTCCGGCCGTCACGCCGTTACCGCTCGCGTTGAACGCGGCCAGCAGGAAGACCGCCGTCTCCAGGCCCTCCCGGAGCACGGCGAGGAACGCCATCGCGATGAGCGCGCGGGCGGAGCCGTGTGCCAGCGCCGAACCGGCGGCTCCCTCCAGCTGGCCCTTGAGGTCCCGCGAGTGGCGCCGCATCCAGATCGCCATGTAGGTGACCATCGCGACCGCCACCGCACCGATGACGGTCTCCAGACCCTCTTGCTGCTTCTGCGGAAGGTCGGCCGAAATGATCTGCAGCACGATGCCGACCGCGAGGCAGATGGTGAGCGCCGAACCGACGCCGAGCCAGACGTAGCGCAGCTGCCGGCTGCTGCCCTCCTGGTTCAGGAAGGCGGCAATGATGCCGACGATCAGCGCGGCTTCGAGCCCCTCGCGCAAACCGATGACGAATGTCGCGAGCATTCGGCGACCGCCTCGTTCCGTAGCGTTCGGTGACCGCGCGCCGGCTGAGCGACGTTAGGCCAAGTTAACCTAAGTCAACGACGCTAACACCGGAGCCGTCATCGGCCAACAGCGCCCGTTCGTCCGCCGGCGACGTCGCGGTTTGGCGTCGCTCGCACGTCGGCCGGTGCAGGATGGTTGTCGTGGCAACGCTTCGGGTCGGGAACGTGGCGCTTCACTACGAGCATCACGCGAGCGACGCTCCGCCGCTCGTGCTGGTGCCGGGGTTCGCCGCGGACAGCTCGTTCTGGGCCGGCGTCGTCGCCTTGCTGCAGGGTGAACGCGACGTGCTCGTCGTCGACCCGCGCGGGGCCGGCCGCAGCGATGTGTCGGACGAGCCGCTCACGCTCGACCGCCACGTCGACGACCTGCGCCTCGTCATGGCGGCGGCGGGAATCTCCCGGGCTGACGTCGTCGGTCACTCCTACGGCTCGCTCGTCGCCGCCCGGCTCGCGGCCCGCCAGCCGGAAGCCGTTCGCTGCCTGGTGCTCTTCAACGCGTTCGAGCAGGTGCCGCTCGCCGCGCAGAAGGTGTTCGAAGGTGCCGGGCGCTTTTACGCGCTGAGCGCCGACCCGTACCGCGATCTCGCCACCTGCCTGCTCCCGTGGCTGTACTCCTGGTCCTTCCTCGACCCGGTGTTCGCCGACGCGGTCGAGCTGGCGGCGTCGTACCCGTACAAGCAGCCGCGGCGCGGCTACGAGGACCAGCTGCACGCATTGGCCTCCGTCGAAGCGGCCGGCTGGCTTGCCGAGCTTGCCGCCCCGACTCTGGTTGTCGCCGGCGAGCACGACCGCCTCACCCCGCCGGAAGAAGCCCATGCCGTCGCGCGGCAGATCCCGGGCGCCACGTACGTGAGCGTCGCCGGCGCCGGCCACTGCACGCCCGTGGAGCAGCCGGCCGCATGCGCCACCCTCATTCGCGGCATGGCCACCGATCATCAGACCCTGTGACGCGCTTTCGCGAAGCCACGCCCGACGACGTTGCAGCCCTGGTCGACCTCGTCGAGTCGGCCTATCGCGGTCCGCGCAGCCGTGCGGGCTGGACGACGGAAGCTGATCTGCTGGACGGCCAGCGCACCGACGCGCAGGAGGTCGCCGAGGTGGTCAGCGCACCCGACCGTGAGCTGCTCCTCGCGGTCGGCGAGGACGGCACGCTGGACGGTTGCTGCCAGCTGGCGCGCACCGGCCCGGACGTCGCCTACTTCGGGATGTTCGCCGTTCGCCCGCCGCTGCAGGGCAGCGGGCTCGGCAGCGCGCTGCTGCGCGAGGCGGAGCGGCGGGCGTTCGACGCGTGGCACGTGACGCGGATGCGGATGACGGTGCTGCGCCAGCGGGCCGACCTGCAGGCGTGGTACGCCCGCCGCGGCTACCGCTGCACCGGTGAGACCGAGCCGTTCCCCTACGGCGACGCGCGGTTCGGCCTGCCGCGCCGCGGCGATCTCGAATTCGTCGTGCTTTCGAAGGTGCTTACAGCGCCTCCGAGGTGAGGGCTGCGCCGACCGCTCGCCGTCGCGTGCGCAGTACCCGCAAACCGAGAGTGGGCAGCAGCAGCACCGACAGCATCCCCGCCGCGACGAGCGCGGCGCCGGTCTGCTCGGAGATGTATTTGTCGTCGACGCCGATGGTGGTGATGACCACGATCAGCGGCAGCCCGGTCGAGGCCAGCAGTGCCAGGGCAGCCCGCGGCCTCGCGTCGAGCACGTTGCGGTAGGTCAGCAGCACCGGAAGCCCGCGGATCAGCAGCAGCATCCCGAAGAACAGCGGGATGAGCAGCAGGGCACCGGGATCGTCGCCGAACGAGTCCAGCGCGAGCCGCGAACCGCTGACGATGAAGAAGATCGGCACCAGGAAGCCGAAGCCGACGGCTTCGAGCTTGCCGCGAAACACGGTGATGTCCGGGTCGTCCTCCCGGCCACCCACCGCGATGCGCACGATCATCCCGGCTCCGAACGAGCCCAGCAGCACGTCCAACCCGAGGTGGTCGGACAGCAGCACGAGCGTCACGATGAGCAGCAGGCACAGCCGGACCGGCAGCTGCGAGCTCGCGTGCAGTCCGCGTCGCACGACGGTCGTCACGCGCTGATGCCAGTGCCTGCTGGCGGCATATGCCGACCCGGCCGCCAGCAGGAAGAACGCCAGCAGCAGCAAGCCGGAGACGCCGGGGTTGCGGCCGGAAAGCACGAGCGCCACGAGCACGATGGGGCCGAACTCGCCGACAGTGCCGGTGGCCAGCGCATGAGCGCCGAACGCCGTGTCGAGTACCCCGTTGTCGCGCAGGATCGGCAGCAGCGTGCCGAGCGCGGTGGTGGCCAACGCCAGGCCGACCGTGACCTCGCCGTGCTTGTGTCCTGTGACGATCAGCACCAGCCCGGCGAAAACGGCGAGCAGCAGCGAGCCGCCCCAGCTCGCCCCGGCGAGGCGTATCGGACGTCCCCGCAAGCGGGCGATGTCCAGCTCGTAGCCGGCGAGGAACATCAGATAGGTCAGCCCGAAGTTCGACAGGTTGTCGACGATCCCGGTGGGCGTCACCCAGTCGAGGGCGGCCGGGCCGAGCAGGATGCCGAGGACGAGCTCGATGATGACGCCGGGGACGGCGAGGCGCCCGGAGAGCTCCGCTGCGACCGGAGCCAGTACGGCGGCCAGCGCGATGAGCGTGAGCTGGGCGAGGGTGGCCACGTGGCAGAAAGTAGACCGCGAGTTGCGTACGACGGGTCAAACTCGCCCGCGTTGAGAGAAGATCGTGACCGAGCCGTCGGCGCCGAGGCTGAGGGGGCCGCATGTCGGGCCAGCAGCCGCGCCTGCGCACCGTCTTGCGCGAGTGGGGGCGAATCGGCTGCACCGGCTTCGGCGGCCCGCCGACCCACATCAAGCTGCTGCGCGAACTGTGCGTGGAGCAGCGCGGCTGGATCGAGCCGGCCGAGTTCGAGGACGCCATCGCGACCTGCAACCTGCTGCCCGGTCCGGCGTCGACGCAGCTCGCCATCTACTGCGCCTGGCGGGTGCACGGCAGGCGCGGCGCGGCCGTGGGGGGAGCCGCGTTCATCCTTCCCGGTCTGGTGGTCATCCTGGCCTTGGCGGTGCTTTTCCTGGCGTCGTCCCCGCCGAACTGGGTGGTCGGAGCGGGCGCCGGCGCGGGAGCCGCGGTGCCGGCGGTAGCGATTCACGCGGCGATCGGGCTGGTTCCCGCGAGCTGGTCGCGCCGTAAGCACACGCTCCGCTGGCTCGGCTACGGGCTGGCCGGCGCGGCGGCATCCGCGAGCATCGGTCCCTGGCTGGTGGTCGTGCTGCTGGCCTGCGGGCTGACGGAGCTCGTCGTGCGGCGGGGTGCGCTGAGGTTCGGCCGTCCCGCCGGGCTTCCGGCGCTGGCGCCGCTTGCGGCCGCCGCCGGCTCGGGAGCACTGCTCTCCGTGTGCTGGGTCGCGTTCAAGGTCGGCGCCCTCTCCTACGGCGGCGGCTTCGTCATCATCCCGCTGATGCAGGGCGACGCGGTCAGCCACTACCACTGGATGACGGGTGGGCAGTTTCTCAATGCTGTCGCCCTCGGGCAGGTGACGCCGGGGCCCGTGGTGCAGACGGTCGCGGTCGTCGGCTACGCCGCGGCCGGTATCGCCGGGGGCGTGCTCGCGTCGGCGGTGGCCTTCGCCCCCTCGTTCGCCATCATTTTCCTCGGCGCTCACCGGTTCGGTCGCATTCGGGCGGACGAACGGGCCCGCGCCTTCCTCGACGGTGCCGGTCCCGCCGCGATCGGGGCCATCTTGGGGTCCGCGGTGCCACTCACCCGGGCGCTCACCGAGTCCTGGCAGTACGCGGTGCTGGCCGGGGCGGCGCTGCTGCTGATCCCGTTGCGGCGCGGGGTGGTGATGACGCTGCTCGCCGCGGGACTGATCGGCGCGGTGATCGCGCTCGGCGGTGGTGCGCTACCACACTGATCTGGTGCGTCGCCGGCCTGCTGTGTCCGCGCTCAGCGGCGTGCGCCCGGTCCGCCGCAAGGACCTGCTCACCGCCCTTCTCGCTGGAGCGACGCTTGCCGCGGTCGGCGTGCCGGAGGTGCTGGGGTACGCCCTGATCGCGGGGATGCCGCTGGTCACCGGGCTTTACACGATGCTGATCCCGCTCGCCGTCTTCGCCGTGCTCGGTTCGTCGCGGCATCTCGTCGTCGCCGCCGACTCGGCGACCGCGGCCATCCTCGCCGCCGGCATCGGCGGGCTGGCCGCCACCGGTTCACCGGATTACCAGAAGCTCGTCGGCCTGGCGGCGCTCAGCACCGGGGTATTGCTGGTCATCGCGCGGGTGATCCGGCTGGGACTGCTGGCGGATTTCCTCTCGCGCACCGTGCTCATCGGATTTCTGACGGGCGTGGGATTTTCCATCGCCGCCGGGCAGCTGCCGGATCTGCTCGGTATCGAGGTGACGGATCGGCGCACGCTGCCGCGGCTCGCGCAGACGGTCACCCATCTGTCCGGGACATCGCTGACGACGCTGGCCGTCGGCGGCGCCGTGCTGCTCGCCGTGCCGCTGCTCGGCCGCCTGACGAGGCGGGTGCCCGGTGCGCTGGTCGCCGTGATCGCGGCGATAGTCCTGAGCGAAGTGCTCGATCTGGCACGCCACGGCGTGCGGGTGCTGGGGCAGGTACCGCGCGGGCTCCCGTCGCTGACCGTGCCGGCGCTGTCGCTCTCCGATATCGGGGCGGTGTTGCCGACCACGATCGCGGTGGTCGTCGTCGTGCTGGCGCAAAGCTCGGCGACCTCCCGGGCCTACGCCGCGCGCTACGGGGAGCGAGTCGACGAGGGCGCGGACCTGATCGGCCTCGGCGCCGCGAACGTCGCGGCGGCGTTCACCGGCACGTTCGTGGTGAACGGCAGCCCGACCAAGACGGAGGTGGTCGACAGCGCCGGCGGCCGCTCGCAGCTCGCGCAGCTCGCGTCCGCAGTGGTGGTGCTCTTCGTGCTGCTGTTCGCCACCGGACCGCTGGCGAAGCTGCCGGTCGCCGTCGTCTCCGCGATCGTCCTGCTCATCGGCGCCTCGCTGATCGACGTTCCCGGCTTGCGCCGGGTGCTGGCGCTGCGCGTCGACGAGTTCGTCGTCGCGGTGGTGACCGCCGTCGCGGTGATCGTGGTCGGGGTCGAGCAGGGCATCGCGCTGGCGATCGTCGCCTCGACCATCGACCATCTGCGACACAGCTACCGGCCGCCGACGTACGTCCTCGTGCGCGGCGCGGACAATCACTGGCAGCTGGCGCCTGCGCGGCCCGCTACCCGCACGGCGGCCGGCCTCGTCATCTACCGGTTCCCCTCGAATCTCTACTACGCGAACGCGCAGCAGCTCGCCGCGGACATGCGCGCCTTCCTTGCCTCGGCGGTGCCGCTGACGGGCCTGTGCTTCGACGCGGCGGGGATTGCCGACGTGGACTTCACGGCCGCCGAAACGCTGCGGCAGGTGCTTCGCGACCTGCGCGCCGCGGGCGTTCGGATCTTCTTCACCTCGCTGTCCGACGAGGTGGCGCGCCAGCTCCGCCGGTATGGCCTCGTTCACGAGGTGGACGCGCAGCTGCTTCCGACGCCGGGAGCGCTACTCGATCGCTGGACGCACCCCGAAGGGGACGGAATGGCGGGGTAGTGCTTCACGTCACAGGAATGACGTTCTAGACTGCGCCTCGGCTCCAGGCCGGCTCTAGGAGGCACGGATATGACGACCCAGCTGGACTTCCAGTTCTTCGACTGCGACAACCATTACTACGAGGCGCTCGATGCGTTCACCCGGCACATCGAGCCGGCGTACGCCAAGCGCACGATGCAGTGGGCGACCGTCAACGGCAAGGTGCGCCTGCTCGTCGGCGGGGCGATCAACCACTTCATTCCCAACCCGACCTTCGACCCGGTGTCCAAGCCGGGTGCGCTGGACGAGTACTTCCGCGGCCGTAACCCCAAGGGTCAGGACACCCGCGAGCTGTTCGGCGAGCTCGACCCGATCCCGCCGACCTACCGCGACCGCGACGCCCGCATCGCGCTGATGGACCAGCAGGGCATGGGCGGTGCGATCTTCCTGCCGACCCTCGGCGTCGGCATGGAGCAGGCGCTCATCCACGACGTGCCGGCGATGCTGGCCGCCTTCCGCTCGTTCAACCGCTGGATGAACGAGGACTGGGGATTCGCCTACCAGGAGCGCATCTTCGCGGCGCCCTACATCACGCTCGTCGATCCCGACAACGCGGTCGCCGAGCTCAGCTGGGCGCTCGAGCAGGACGCCCGGTTCATCGTGATGGTGCCGGGCCCGATCATGACGCCGGCCGGTGGGCGTTCACCGGCGGACCCGATGTTCGACCGCTTCTGGCAGCTGGCGAACGACTCCGGCATCACCGTGCTCTACCACGGCGGTGACAGCCGCTACAGCAACTACCTCGTCGACTGGGGCGAGGGAGGAAACACCGAGTCGTTCCGGGCCAACGCTTTCCGCGGCATCGCCTCACCGAACCCGACGCAGGACACGCTGGGTAACCTGCTGGCCCACGGCCACTTCCACAAGTTCCCCAACCTGCGGGTCGCCGTCATCGAGACCGGCTCGGACTGGGTGTTTCACCTCTACGACAAGCTCAAGAAGTCCTACGGCCAGGTGCCCTACCTGTACCCCGAGGACCCGCGCGAGACGTTCAAGCGCCACGTCTGGGTATCGCCGTTCTACGAGGACGACCTCGCCGGGCTGAAGAGCCTCGTCGGTGCGCGGCGGATGCTTATGGGTTCGGACTACCCGCACGCCGAGGGCCTCGAGGACCCCGCGAGCTACATCAAGGACCTGCGCAACTTCGACTTCACCGACGACGAGGCCCGCCTCGTCATGCGCGAGAACGGGCTGGAGCTCGCCACCCGTCGGCCGGCTGCGTGAGCGTCGCTAGTTGACAGTCACCTTGACGAGGTTCTGCGGCCCGCAGTTGTAGACGCCTCGGTTCGGCTTGGTCACCTTCTTGTCGTAGACGAAGCCGTCCGGTGTCAGGCGTACCAGCAGGAAGCAGTCGCTGATGGTCTGCTTGCCCGGCTGCGTCGAATGCGGAGGGAAGAGTCCCCCCGCCGTCCAGTCGGTGTAGGCACCCGCCTTGGCGAGGATGCACTCCTGGGTGAGGTCCGCGCCGCACTCACTGGCGGACTTCGCCCACAGCGTCCACGCGCTGAAGGCGAGTCCCGTGAAGCTGGTGAACTTCGGGTTGGACATCGACGCGTTCATGATGCTTCGGATCTGCTGCAGGACGGGGAAGTCGTTCACCAGATCGGTCGGCAGCCCGCCGAGCGCGACGTACGACGGCGGGAACTGCGTCGTCTTGGCCGCCTGCACCGACTTCGGGTCGTAGAACTGGATGCTCCAGAGGATGAACGCGGGGTGATAGCCGATGTTGTTCATCGCGTTGACCTCGGGGGTCGGGTCCTGCGAGGCGATCTCGTTGTACGCCTTGGCACCTGACTGGCGCAGCTGCTCCATGTACGGCCGGAAGTTGTCGACCAGCGGCGGCTTCTCCTGCACGACCGTCACCTTGTAGCCGAGTGACTCGTACGCCTGCTTCGCCTTGCGGCCCTGCGGGCTGAGCGACGCGACATTGCTGCTGCCGATGCCGAGCCCCTGCTTGGCTGCCGGATATGCCTCGGCCAGGGCACGCAGTGGGCCGACGCCGTAATGATCGGGGTTGTTGCTGGTCGCCTGCACCTGCAGTCCGGCCGTGCCGGCTTCCGGCGAGACGGATAACGACGGGATCTGGCCGAGCCGGCAGGCGAGGCGGGGCGCGACGTCAGCGGCGTCGAACGCGTTGCCGTTGCCGACGAGCATGAAGTCCTTCTGGCACGCGTTGACGATCTGCGCGGCGCCGTCGAAGAGCTTCGCGTCGTACTTGTCGACGACGATCTTTCGGCCGTTGATGCCGCCGGCGGCGTTGCACCACTTGACGAACGCGTCCGCGACGTCGAAGTACTCCTGCTCGAGGCCTGGAGCTGCGGCGGCGCCCGGGTCGGCGATTGTCCCCACGCGGATGGTGGTGTCCGTGAGACCGCGGTGATCCGCGGGCGCGGGGGAACGGCCGGGCTGCGCCGGCTCGCAGATGCGGCCGAGGTCGCCGAACACTCCCGGTTCGGCGGCGCTCGACGGTGATGCGCTCGTCGCCCCCGTACTGGGCAACTGGCCCTGCGCGGAAGGGCCCGAGCGGCCGCACCCGGCGACGGACAAGAACGTCGTCAATGCCACCGCGGCGGGCAGCGCGGCGCCGAAACGGCGAAGCGGACCATGGTGTCGAACGGACCGTCGAGTCGAGCGCAGCTGCGGCATCGTTGCCCTTCTGCTGTGGGTACGCGCATGCTGCCGTTCCTGTTATTTGCGGTCAAGCATCCGATCGGCCCACTTTTCGGGCAGTCGCGAGGCACCCCCGTCAACGCAGCTGCGTTGATCTTGCTGCTGGGGGCCACCTCGATGATCACCTTCCCGACGGCGCCGCTGCTTGATCAACGCGCCAACGAACAGACCGAAACCCCTACCAAGCCGGGTCAGACCATGATCATTGGCGCGTTGATCTTGCTCCGCCGTCAGCCGGGGACGACGTCGATGAGCACCTTCCCGACGGCGCCGGCCTCGAGCGCGGCGTGAGCGTCGGCGGCGGCGTCGAGCGGGTAGTGGTGCAGCGGCAGTCCCGCCTGCTCTCCGACCCGGATGGCGCCGTCGAGCACCGCCGCAGCGACGTCGGCCACCGCATGGATCTTGGCCTCGCCCGCGACGGTGTAGACGAGGACGAACTGCACGCGGGCGTTGAGCGTCATCAGCTGCCGGATGGGGAGCGTGACCTGGCTGCCCGCATCGGTGGCGTAGATCGCGATGCTGCCGTGAGGCGCCAGGATCGTGCTGTCGAGCTCCGCATTCGTCGCGGCCGCCACCTCGAGGATGGCGTTGACCCCCTCCGGGACGATCTTGTGCACCTCGGCGGCGACGTCTTCCTGCTGGTAGTTGATCACATGGTCGGCCCCGGCCGCAGCCGCCAGCTGCGCCTTCTCGGTGCTGCTGACCGTCGCGATGACGGTGGCGTCGGACCAGCGCGCGAGCTGGATCGCTGCGTTGCCGACGGCGCCCGCGCCTCCGGCGACGAGCACCGTCTGCCCGGCGAGCGCGCCGGGCCCCAGCCGGTGTGGTGCGTGCTCGCCGACGGTCAGCCCGCGGTGAGCGGTGAGGAACGGGATGCCCAGGCTCGCCCCGAGATCGAAGCTCGCCGGGTCAGGAAGGGGCACGATCTGGCGGACGGGCACGGTCGCCAGCTCCTGCGCGGTGCCGTCCGGGCGTTGGTAGCCGGCCTCCCACACCCAGACCCGATCGCCGACGAGAGCGGCGTCGACGCCGCGACCCACAGCCTGCACGACTCCTGCGCCGTCCTGGCCGGGTACCTGCGGCGGGTCGACGGGGGTGCCCGGCCCGCTACCGCTGCGCGACTTCAGATCGGTCGGGTTGACGCCGGCCCGGTGCATGGCGACCAGCACCTCACCCGGTCCGGGATGCGGCTCCGGCCGCTCACCGAGCCGCAGCACACTGGCGTCGCCGGTGCGGTCATACGTGATCGCGCGCATCAAGTAACCCCTCGTCGTCCGAAGCTCTGGACGGACCTACCCCGTTGCGGCGTCGCGTCGCCTACTTCCGGGCGTCATCCCGCCCCGGCCATGCTCGCCGGGGTGAGCTTCGCCGGCTCAGGACACTGAGCATCCGGCGCGCAGCCGGCTTTTCGCCATGTGCTCGGCCGCGATGATCAGCCCGGAGCCGTGAAGCCCCAGGCGGCGGAGCGCGTCGATGCTTTCGGCGAAGCATTGCGCGGCTACGTCGCGCTCCTCGGTCGCCTGATAGCGGCTGGTGAGGCGACGCTCCGCAGCCCGGTACCGGGCACTGAACGGGACAAGCGGTTTGGTCTGCACGTCCGCTGCTCCAGAGTTCGACCTACGGCAGGAACACCTGGTCAGGGAGCAAAGCGAAAAGTCCGGAACCCGGCTAGGGACTTTGGTCCCCAGCCGGGTCCGCGCAGCGTGAACGTGGACGTCACCGGCCGACCCGCAGCTCGGTGACGAACTCCCGAAAGGTCTGCTGCCAGGTGGTGACCCAGAGGTCGACGACCGGCGGCGGCATGTGGGCGAGCATGTCGTCGATCTGCTCGGGGGTCATCTGCTCCTGGATCAGGCCGATGATGAGCCACACCTTGTCGCCGGTGAAGCTGGCGAAGCCGTGCTGGGGGAGCTCGCCCCACTCGGCGACGTTGATATAGCGCGCCGCCATCGGGACCACGACGCGCTCCTCCTCATCGAGGTGGGCGGTGAGGCTTGCGGACAGCACGGAAAGGGCCGCGGCGAACGTGGCCGCGCTGGCCGCGTCAGGCTGGGCCCGGAATGCGGCGAGCCGCTCCTCCGCCGCAGCCAGGTCCGCGAGAACCGACTGGTGCTGCTCGGCGATGCGACTCGCCGCGGCCGCCTCGTCCGCGGTGGCGCGTTCGACCAGGCGCGGGGTGAGCAGCTCGTCCTCACCCTCGTGGTGGGCGTGCAGCAGGCGCAGCACGTTGTCGTAGTAGGTGGCGACCATCTCGGGTCGCTCGCCCCGACCGACGGCGGAGCCGACCAGCGCCGGAGCATCGCCCAGCGCGCTTTTGAAGACGTTGTGGATTCCCGCCATGTCGGAGGTGTCTGCCAGGGGGAGGGTGGCCGCTTCGGGCATCTGTTCGCTCCATCGAGTGGTGGTGGACCGGTCGTTCGCAATCGCACACCAAGCCGCCGACAAAATGCGGCCGCAGTCGGCAAGCGGACAGCGGTAGCCGGTGACCGTCAGCCGGCGACCGTCAGCTGGTGACCGTCAGCTGGTGACCGTCAGTCGGCCGGCACCTGCCGGCTGCTCCTGTCCGCCGGGCGCGCCGCGCGCGAGCCGTATCTGATGACGGCGGACAGCCATGCCTCGACGTCGGCGGGGCGCAGCAGCTCGCGGCTACCGAAGCCGTCCCGCGTCGCCGCAGCGGTAGCGGCCGGACGGTCGCCCGGGTCGCCGGGCAGCTCTCGGGGGACGCGCTCGTGCAGCAGCCATGCCGTCTCCACCGTGATGGGATCCGCTGCCGTGGAGGGCCGCGGCCGGCGGCCGTGCAGCAACGCGTCGGCGTACTCGTCGGTGGCCGCGGCGGCGTCCGCTGCGGCGACCGGCACCAGGTCGGCTCCGGCGACCGGACGGGGCGGGCGACTGGTGTAGCGCAGGTGCAGGAACTCGCCGCCGCGCAGGATGAACCGTCCGAGATCGAGCGCGGCGTGCAGGTCTTCGTGGTTCAGCGCAGGATCGGGCCGCTCGCTGTGGTACTGCGCGTTGCTGGCCTCTGCGAGCAGCAGGGCCCGGCGTGCGGCGAAGTCACGCGTGCGCGCCGCATCGGGGTCGCCCACGCCCAGCAGATCCAGCGCCGTGGCCTGCAGGGCGGCGCCGTCGGCATGCAGGAAGCTCGCCGCCGAACGGCGGACCTCACCGCCACCGCCGCGCGGCCACGCGAGCAGCCCGGCGACGGCCCCGGTGAGGCCCCCGACGACGACGTCGACGAGCCGAACCTCGGCCAGCTGCCAGCTGCCCGGGGCGATCTGCATGAACAGGAAGGAGACCACCAGCGCGAAACCGCCTTGCGCCCAAGCGATCCCGCGTATCGGGCCGAGCGTGAACGCGGCGATGAGCACGACCGGCATCAGGGCGGCGTAGACGGTCCGGTCCGGTCCGGCGACGGTGATCACCGCCCCGCCGATCAGCGCGCCCACCACCGTGCCGACGAAGGCCGGCCGCAAGGTGGTGCGGGTGTCGGCCGCCGACGTCCGCATGAGGCTCAGCGTGGCCAGCAGGACCCAGAAGCCGTGGCTGAGGTCGAGGGCAGCGGCGACCAGCCGGGCGGCGGCGAGCACGACGCCGGTGCGCACGGCGTTCTGCAGCAGCACCGACCTGCCCGTCAGGTGCAACGCCAGCCGGTCCCAGTAAAGCTTGGGAGTCGCGCGCGTGGCGTAGGCGAACGGGCTGAGGTTGTCCCGCGGCCGCCCCTCGGCGCCGACCAGGTCCGGCGCCGTCACCGGCGCGCCCACGACGGCCCGGCAGGCCTCCACCAGCGCGAGTGACGCGCCGGCCGCCAGCGTCATGCGGGCACCGGCGCGCAGCTGCGCGGGAGCGGTGACCGGATCGGGATGCGAGAGCCATCGCATCCGTGCTTCATCGAACTGCCCGAGTGCCCGGCGAACGGTGTCGACCGTCGGGGGATGGGTCTTGCCGCGAAGCGTCTCGGCGCAGCCGCGCAGCGTCGAAACGAGCGGTTCGAGCAGCGCCGCGATCGCCCGCGCGTCAGTCGCCCGGGCGGGGATCATCGCCGTGCGCAGGCGCGAGTGGACGTGGCGCAAGCTCTCACTGGCGTGGCGCAGTCCGCGGTCACGGGCACCGGGGGACAGGGGGCGCTGCATGGGTGGCAGCCGGGCCAGCAAGAGAGCGTCCAAGGCCTCGTCGGCGGCCCGGCAGCTCGCGGGCGATGCCGTGACGATGTCCATGTCCATGTCCATGTCCATGTCCACGGCGCCGTCCACGTTCTCGCCGGCTGTCGACGTGGGGTCCCGCAAGGCTCGCAGCTGCAGAGCCGCAGCCAGTTCCTGCGCGTGCGTGGCGACGAGGTCCGCGGCCTTGGCGAGCTGCACGGTGAACGGGCGCGGTCCGGGGTCGGGCCACAGCAGGCGGTCGGCGGTCGTCAGCAGCGTCGCGCCCAACGCGATACCGCCGAGCCGGTAGCCGATCGTGTCAGGGGCGTAGGGCGGGAAACACGCCAAGATGTAGAACAGCTGCAGCCCGTTGGCGACGCCCACCAGACGCGGCCCGCCGACCCCGGCGAGCGACACCAGGAATCCGACCAGCAGCATGCCACCGGCCGCCAGCCAGTTGCTCGTCGCGGTCCACGTGCCCGCCACAGCAAGCACCGCGCCGACGGCTGCGGCGGTCAGGTAGGTCCTGCTGCGCTGGGCGGGGCTGCCCGCCACGGTCGACAGCACGCCGAGCGCGACGGTCGTGAAGATCGAATAGACCGCGGTGACGGGACTGTCGAAGCCATAGAGACAGGTGTAGAAGCCGGTGAGCGCCGCTACCGTCACTCGCGTCGCGCGCTTGAGCAACGCGAGTCCGGGGTCTGCCGCTCGCACACGGGCGGCGAGCTGCCGGCCGGTCATGCCCAGATTCCTACCGCTTCGCCGCGCCGGGCGTTCCCCGTTTCGCCGCGCGGGTGCGGCGCTCGTCGGTCGGCGGGCCATGGCAACACGTGACAACAATCGGCATCAGGTGCTCTGCCGGGAGGCGTTGACCGTGCGCAGCGCGAGCGCCCACGCCAGTCACGGACTGCCGGAGCGCTCTGCGATCCGGCGACAGGTCCGCGAGGAGGTGACCTAAGGCCCTGACCGGGCTGCGGCACCCGCGACACGATCCGGTCGAGGGGGTGTTACCCATGATCACGACATACGCCGTCGAGGTCACTGATCTGCCGAGCCAGCCCGTCGCGGTCGTGCGGGAAAGGGTCGATCTGGCCGGCCTACCCGCCTTTCTGAGTCATGCTTTCGGCGAGGTCATGCGGGTCTGCGGTGAACAGCAGCTTCCGCCGTGCGGCCCGCCGTTCGCCCGCTATTCCGTGACGCCGGAGGGCTTCGACGTCACCGCGGGGTTCCCGATTCGGGCCCCGGTTCGCCCGGATGGCCACGTTGTTGCCGACACGCTGCCGGGCGGGCTTGCCGCCCAGGTGATGCACCGCGGCGCCTACGGCGCGGTGGCCAGCGCCTACGAAGCGGCCACCGATTGGATGCAGGAGCACGGTTACGCGCCTGCCGGGGACGCTTGGGAGTCCTACCTGGACGGCCCTGCAACGCCCGAGCCGAGAACCCTCGTCACGTTGCCCTGCCACGCCGCGTAGGCACCCCGCCGGCAACCGGCCAGTGAAGAGTCGGTGAACAGCCGCCGGGGCGGCGCGCCGGGCACCTTTCCGGCAATAACGTCTCGGCGGTGCCGCGATTCGCCGCCTGCCTGCTGGCTGTGGGGATCGTGGTCGGCAGCGCCGGTGGATGTGCCGGCGGATCGCCGCGGACCGGCTCTGCTGATGGTGGGCCCGCGATCCACCAGTCGCAGATTGCCGTTTCCGTCGGCCGTTGCGGCACCGGGTGGGTCGATCCGTCGCCGGGGCAGCAGGACTTCCTGCTGCGCGATAGGGACACCCGCTCGGGCGAGGTCTCGCTCGTCGACGCGACGAGCGGCGCGGTCTACGCCGACGTCGAGCCGATCGGCCCGGGGTCGAGCGCGCACCTCAGGATCAACCTCGGCTCCGGGACGTACCGCTTCGTGTGTGCCATGGAAGACGAGGACACCATCCGCGGTCCCGTCGTGGAGGTCTCCGGTGCTCCGCGCACCCGGATACCGCCCGTCAAGCCCTTGACGCAAGCGGATCTGGTGCCGGCCACGCTGGTGTACGAGCGCTACGTGCGCTCACGGTTGCCCGCATTGCTTCATGACGTGACCGCGTTGCGGGAGGCCGTCGACGCCGGCGATCGGCGAGCAGCCGAAACCGCCTGGCTGTCAGGTCATTCCGGGTACGAAAGGCTGGGCGCCGCGTATGGGGCTTTCGGCAAACTCGACGCTGCCATCAACGGGCTGCCGAACGGGTTGTCGAAAGGACTGCACGATCCTGGCTGGAGTGGCTTTCACCGCATCGAGTACGCCTTGTGGAGCGCGGCGCCACTGACTGCCGCCCGAGCACCGGCGGCAGCGCTCGTGACAGCGGTCAAGGCCTTGCAGCGCACGATGCAGACCGCGCAGATCGATCCCGCCGAGCTGGCGATCCGGGCCCACGAGATCAGTGAAAATGCGCTGCAGTTCGAGCTGACCGCGAAGAGCGATTTCGGCAGTCACTCAAATCTCGCGACGGTGGCGGCGAATCTGGAGGGAACGGCAACGGTGCTCAACGCGGTTCGGTCGCTGCTGCTGCCGCGATATCCCCAATTTCCCCGTGCCGTCGCGGCGCTCAAGCGGGCGCAGAGCGACGTCGCCGCACTCGAGGCGGGCTCGCAATGGCCGTCGTTGCAGGCGGTTTCGACGGCGGCGCGGGAGCGCCTCAACGCGGATCTCAGCGAGCTCGCGGAGCTGCTCGCACCCGCGGCGTCCGTGCTCGAGCCGCGCCGGGCGTCCTGACATGACCGGCGTGCAGCGGCGTGGATTCCTCAAGGCTGCGGCCGCGGGCCTTTCGGGTGCCGCGGTCGGCGCGTTGGCGGTCGGTGAGGTCGGCCGCAGCCCGGCTCTCGCGGCTCTCGCGGCTACCACGGCTACCACGGCTACCACGGCAGGGACGGCCGACCAGCCCGCGATCGCGTTTCATGGGCGGCACCAGGCCGGAATCGTCACTCCCCGCCAGCAGCAGGCGGCATTCGTCGCGTTCGACCTGACTGCACGCGATCGATCGGAGCTGGCAGATCTGCTGCAGACGCTGACCGGCCGGGTGCGGTTTCTCACTTCCGGCGGGATCCCCGACAATCCCGGGCTCTCCGCGCCACCCGCCGATTCCGGCCTGCTCGGTCCGCAGGTCGTGCCGGGAGGGCTCACGGTGACGGTCTCGCTGGGCGCCTCCGCATTCGACGCGCGCTATGGCCTCGCCGGGAAGAAACCGCTGCGGCTGCGGCGGATGGACACGTTCCCGAACGACGACCTCGACCGAGCCCGCTGCGATGGCGATGTGCTCCTTTCGGTGTGTGCGGACCAGCAGGACGTCGTGCTCCACGCACTTCGCGACCTCACCCGCCACACTCGCGGCGGCCTGCAGCCACGCTGGCGAGTCGACGGATTCAACGGTCCAGCGCGCCCGGACGGCGCACCACGAAACCTGCTGGGCTTCAAGGACGGCATCGCGAATCCGGATGTCACCAAGCCGGGGGAGCTGAATCGGCTGATCTGGGTGCAGCCCGGCAGCGGCGAACCGGCCTGGGCGGCCGGAGGCAGCTACCACGTGGTGCGGCTGATCCGGCTGCTCGTGGAGTTCTGGGATCGAGTGACCATCGGCGAGCAGGAACGCATGATCGGCCGTCGTCGCGACACCGGCGCGCCCCTGTCCGGCAACGTGGAGACCGACGCGCCCGCTTACGCCGACGACCCGTTGGGCGCGACGATCCCGTTGGATGCGCACATCCGGAAGGCGAATCCGCGCACGCCCGAGACCGATGACAGCCGCATCTTGCGGCGCGGCTACAACTACGACGCCGGGATCGACACCAACGGCAATCTCGACATGGGATTGGTCTTCTCGTGCTACCAGCAGGACCTCGATCGCCAGTTCGTCGCCGTCCAGCGCCGGCTCGTGGACGAGCCGCTGGTCGACTACATCTCGCCGATCGGCGGCGGCTATTTCTTCGCAATTCCCGGCGTGCGCCATGCCGCCGACTGGTACGGCCGCGCCCTTCTCACCTGATGTCAAAAATGTCTTTGACACGCTTTCCCACATGGCATTCACATCTTTGGCGGCGACGCGAAACCGAGGGACAGGATTCATCGACGCGTTACTTTCCGGCTGAGTGGCGGATGCCCCGAGACAGAAGGCTTCCTCTCGCCGTGCGAAGTAGCGCTGCCGGCCTCGGACCGGTCGAGCCGCGGCGTCGCATCCGTCCCTGGGAGAGGAAAACCCCTTGCGTATCAGGCCATCGCGCACCGGCGCCGCTATAGGCGTCGGTGTCGCAGCCGTCACTGCGGCCGCGCTCGTCACGTCGAACACCGTGTTTGCAGCAGCAGCTCACACCAAACACATTCCGAATCGGTCGAAGCAGACCGCGAGCCCGATCAAGCATCTGGTGGTCATCTTCGGCGAGAACGTCTCGTATGACCACTACTTCGGTACCTATCCGAAGGCGAAGAACACCGACGGAACAAGGTTCGTCGCCACGACAAGCACGCCGAAGAACAACAACCTGGTGAGGTCCGGCTTGCTGATCAGCAACCCGAACCTGTACCGGCCGAGCCGCCTCAGCCCGGCACAGGCCGTCACCTGCGACCAGAACCACGGCTACACGCCGGAGCAGAAGGCGTTCAACAACGGGGCGATGAACGCCTTCGTGCAGAACGTCAGCGTCGACAGCTGCTCCGGGGCGTACGGGGCTCCCGGGCTCACGATGGACTACTACGACGGCAACACTGTCACCGGCCTGTGGAACTACGCGCAGCAGTTCGCCATGTCGGACAACTCGTTCAACAGCGTCTTCGGTCCGTCGACGCCGGGCGCGCTGAACCTCGTCTCCGGGCAGACGCACGGATTCCAGGCGGTGGACTCGAAGACGGGGCAGCCGGTCTCGGACTCCTACGTGGTGTCGTCCCCGGACGCCAACGGCGTCGGCACCGTCAGCAATGACCCGGACCCCGCGTACGACGACTGCGCGGACAAGAACCACACGTCGACGAACGCACTCGCAGCCGGCTACGGCACGAACGTCGGCGACCTGCTGAACGACCGTGGCGTCACCTGGGGCTGGTTCCAGGGTGGCTTCAAGCCCACCACCAAGGCCGGCAAGAAGAGCGCGTACGCGGTCTGCGGCTCGACGCACACGAATGTCGCGAACGCCTCGGTGACGGACTACAGCCCGCACCACAACCCGTTCGCGTACTACGCGTCGACGTCGAACCCGCACCACCTGCCGCCGTCATCCATCGTCAAGGTGGGTCAGACCGACCAGGCCAACCACCAGTACGACCTCAGCGATTTCAACAAGGCGCTGAACAAGGGCGTCATGCCGGCGGTCAGCTTCCTCAAGGCCGCTGCGTACCAGGATGGCCACGCCGGCTACTCCGACCCGATCGACGAGCAGAACTTCCTGGTGAAGGAGATCAACGCGATCCAGAAGTCGAAGTTCTGGAAGGACACGGCGATCGTCATCGCGTACGACGACTCCGACGGCTGGTACGACCACGTCGCTCCGGCGATCAAGAACGCCTCGCACGACCCGGCGAAGGACGCGTCCAGCTGTGACTCCTCGACGGCAAGGGTCGCCGGTGGGTACCAGGACCGGTGCGGTCCGGGGCCGCGGCTGCCGCTGCTCGTCATCTCGCCGTGGGCGAAGACCAACTTCGTCGACCACCACCAGACCGAGCAGACCTCCATCCTCAAGTTCATCGAGGACAACTGGTTCACCGGCCGCATCGGTGACGCGTCGTTCGACCGGCGCGCGGGAAGCCTGAACCACATGTTCAACTTCAGCCTGTCCAACAACAAGCAGGTGTTGCTCAAGGGCAACGGCTCGCTGAAGTCGGTCCGGCCGATCAGGGGACGCCGGATCTACTCGACCCGCTGAGCGCTCGACCTCGCGGATGCGCCCCGGGGACCGGTCCCCCGGGGCGCATCCGCGTTCGCTGCCCCGGGCGTGGCTCGCCCCGAGGCGCACTGGTCGTTTCTCGCTTCGCCTTGGTGCCCGGCAACGGAGAAGGCGTGGTTCTGGCGGCGGTTAACCCCTTGATCTCCGTTCGGGAGCGCCGTCGCTGCGCGGGTGGCGGGATTATCGTCGGCGGCCGCGTTGAATTGGTCTGGGTGGCTGGGGTAGCCCAGCAATATGACCGAGACGCTGAGCACAGATACCAGAAGTACGGACGTCGTCGACTTCCTCCAGCAGCAGCACGAGCAGGTCAAGGGCCTGCTCGAGCAGGTGCTGGGGACCTCCGGTCAGCAGCGCAAGGATGCGTTCGACAGCGTCCGGGAGATGCTGGCGCGGCACGAGACCGCCGAGGAGATGGTGGTGCGGCCGCTGACCCGCAAGGTCCCGGACGGAGAAGCGATCGCCCAGGGGCGCATGGACGAGGAGAACGAGGCGAAGCGTGAGCTCGCGAAGCTCGAGAAGCTGGATGTCGACAGCCCCGAGTTCACCTCCAGCTTCGAGACGTTCCGGGCCGCCGTGCGAAGCCACGCCGACGCGGAGGAGAAGCTCGAGTTCCCGGCGCTCCGGCGAAGCGCCGACGAGGGTTCGCTGAGTTCCGCGCGGCAGAAGGTGGAGAAGGCGGAGAAGACCGCCCCGACCCATCCGCATCCGAGCGCCAAGACGACGGCGATGAACTACGTCGCCGGCCCGTTCGCCGCCATGCTGGACCGCGCCCGGGACGCGTTCTCGAGCAGCTCCTGATCGTCACGCGAGGTAAGTCCGCGGCGACCGGCACCTCCGGCGCTCGCGGGCTTCTCGCATTGCGGTTACCCGCGGCGCGGTGCCGGGATGAGCTTGTCGGGCTCGAAGTGGACCCGTTCGACGACGACGCCCTGGGTCAGCGCGGCGACGGCCCGCGCCTTTTCCAGCGGCAGGTCGGTGATGACCTGCGCATCGTCGAAGTGGCGGACGACATGAACTTCGTACGTGCAGTACATGGTGCTTTCCCTCGGATGAGCGCAGCTGGTACGGCGCGAGTCGGGGCCGATTACTGAACGAGCATCAGCCGATCAGGCCAGCGCGCCCTTGTTCGCCAGGGCCTCCGCGAAGTCGCCGACGCTGAACACATCGGTGGCGTAGTCGCTGCCGAGGTGACTGTCGCCCTCGGTGGCGGCGCTCAACTCGCTTTGCAGGTGTCCGATGCGCTGGTGCAGCTCGTCGAGAGCGTGGTGTAAATGCTGGGCTGCAGCGCTCAGGTCGCGCAGCTCGTTGCCGGCAGCCGACTCGGCGGCGGTGGTGGCCATGTGGGAGCCTCCTTCGGGTCCTCACCGTCTAGCGTCGGCGGCCATCGGCGCGTCGGGTAGGGGACTGGAACACTCCATCCGGGTGTCGAAGGTCCCGCTCGCCGAGCGCCCGGTTCGCCCGTTGTGGCCCGTTGGTGCCATCCCCTGAAAGCCGGGTGAGAACGCCGTTGTAGGTTCCGAAGCAATCACTCCGGTAGTCGGCAACGCGGCCGGAGCGAGACGACGCAGGGAGTCGACTCAGGGAGATGTCTTGGTCCAGATGACGGAGATGACCGTCAAGTTCCCCTACAGACGGTCGCTCGGCCCGGTTCTCGGAGCCTTCATGACGGGGCTCGCCGAGCAGCGCATCCTCGGTGTGCGGGGCGGTGACCAGGTCATCGTGCCGCCGCTCGAGTGGGATCCGAAGACCGGTGCCGCACTCGGGCAGGATTTGGTCGAGGTCGGCCCGGCCGGCACGGTCGAGTCCTGGTCCTGGGTGGCGAAGCCCTCGCCCAGCCACCCGCTCGATCGGCCGTTCGCCTTCGCGCTGATCAAGCTCGATGGCGCGAGCACGGCGCTGATGCACGTGGTCGACGCGGGCTCGATCGATGCGATGTCGACGGGCATGCGGGTGGCGCCGCGGTGGAAGGCCGAGCGCATCGGCCACATCACCGACATCGGCGCGTTCATCCCGGGCGAGACGCCGCAGACCCGCACCGGCGATGAGGCCAAGGGGGCGGACGAGCCGGTCACGATGATGGAGTACGACGCCGCCATCACCTACCGCACCCCGATCCCGACGAACGTGGTGCGCGCGGAGCAGGCTGCCGACGAAGGCCGCTTCCTCGGACTGCGCTGCCCGGTGTGCAACCGCACGTACACCGGCGGCCGCGGGTTCTGCCCGATCGACTCGGTGGAGCTGACCCAGGAGCACGAGGTCGACCTGCCGCATACCGGGGTGCTGACCAACTACACGGTCATCACGCCGACCCCGTACCCGGGGCAGACGATGACCGAGCCGTTCGCCCGCGTGCACATCTGGCTCGACGACACCGACGTGGTGCTGGGGTATCAGACGTTGCTCGAGGTGCCGAACGACCAGATCCGCATCGGCACCCGCGTGAAGGCCGTCTGGGCGACGGGCGACGAGCACAGCGACAACCCGACCGCGATGGGCCGGCTGCTCGGCTTCGCCCCCACCGGCGAGCCGGACAACACCGATCCCGAACTCGTCAACAAACTCCACTGATAGGGCGGTTGGACAACGCTGTGACCACCAGAGACGGTATGGACGACATCGCGATCATCGGCTGGAACATCTCGCCCATGGTCCGCAACACCGATGCCACCGAAGCTCAGATGCTGAACGACGTCATCACGGGTGCGGTACAGGACGCCGGCATCACCCGCCGAGAGGTCGACTTCACCTGCGCGGGCAGCTGCGACTACGTCGCGGGCCAGGCGTTCTCGTTCGTGCAGAACATCGACGCGTTGGGCGCCTGGCCGCCCAAGCGCGACTCGCACGTCGAGATGGACGGTGCCTGGGCGCTTTACGAGGCCTGGCTACGGCTGCAGATGGGCGACATCGACGTCGCCCTGGCCATGGGCTCCGGCCGGTCCTCGACCGCCGACCCCGCGACCATCTACCCGATGGAGATGGACCCCTATTACCTCGCGCCGCTCGGCACTGACGCGGTGAGCTTCGCCGCGCTGCAGGCCCGGGCGCTGCTCGACGCGGGGATCGTCACCGAGCGGCAGATGGCCGAGGTCGCGGCGCGCACCCGGCGGGACGGCAAGAACCGCGCGTACAACCAGGTCACCGGCGACTTCGACGTCGACACGCTGCTCGCCGAAGACTTCGTGCGTGCGCCGCTGCGCAAGCACGACCTACCGCCGATCACCGACGGCGCCTGCGCCCTGGTGATCGCCCGCGCCGACAAGGCCAGGGAGCTCTGCGAGAAGCCCGTGTGGATCAAGGGTTTCGCGCATTACAGCGAGCTGCACTACCCAGGCATGCGCGACCTGCGCACGTCCAACTCGACGACGCTCGCCGCCAAGGCCGCCGGAATCGAGGAGGGGGCGATCGACGTCGCCGAGCTCCAGTCGGCCTTCACGCACGAGGAGCCGCTGCTCGTCTCCGCGCTCGGTCTCGGCAGCGACACGCAGGTGAACCCTTCGGGCGGACCGCAGTCCGCCAACCCGATCATGGCCACCGGCCTGGTCCGTATCGCCGAGGCCGCGGGCCAGATCCGCGACAACGGCAAGCACCGAACGCTCGGACACTCGACATCAGGTCCCTGCCTGCAGCAGAACCTGGTCTGCATTCTCGAGGATGGCGACAACTGATGGCTCACCAACCCTGCGCGATCGTCGGCGTCGGCCAGACCCAGCACAAGACGCGCCGCTGGGACGTGTCACTCGGCGGGCTCGTCCGCGAAGCGGCCACGCGTGCCCTTGAAGACGCCCAGATGGACTGGTCGGACATCGACGCTGTCGTCGTCGGCAAGGCGCCCGACCTCTTCGAGGGCGTCATGAAGCCGGAGCTGTACCTCACCGATGCCCTCGGCGCGGCCGGCAAGCCGATGTTCCGCGTCCACACCGCCGGCTCGGTCGGCGGTACCACGGGCATCGTCGCGGCCCACCACGTCGAGACGGGCCGGCACAAGCGGGTGCTCGCGGTTGCCTACCAGAAGCAGAGTGAAGGCAACGCCCAGTTCGCGCTCGGCTCGGGCCGCGGCGCTTCGATCGGTGCCGGCGGGGCCTTCGCGCCGTTCATGCGCAGCTACATGTACCGCACCGGTGCCCCGGCCGAGATCGGGCCGATGGTGGCGGTCAAAGACCGGCTGAACGCGCTGAAAAACCCGTACGCGCACCTGAAGCTGCAAGACATCAGCATGGAGAAGGTGCTGGCGTCGCCGATGATGTGGGACCCGGTGCGTTTCCTCGAGTCCTGCCCGTCGTCCGACGGTGCCTGCGCGGTGATCTTCACCGACGAGGAGGGCGGCAAGGCGGCGGCCGCGGCCGGTCGCCAGCCGGCGTGGATCCTCGGGTCTGCGGTGCGTTCGGAGCCTTCATCGTTCCCCGGCCGCGACCCGGTGGCCCCGCAGGGTGCCGCCGACTGCGCCGCGGACGTGTACGAGCAGGCCGGCATCACCCGTCCGCTGGAGCAGATCGACTGCGCCGAGCTGTACGTGCCGTTCAGCTGGTACGAGCCGATGTGGCTCGAGGGTCACCACATCGCCGCGAAGGGCGAGGGCTGGAAGATGGTCGAGCGCGGTGACACCGCCCTCGACGGCTCGTTCCCGGTCAACATGTCCGGCGGCGTGCTCTCCTCCAACCCCATCGGTGCCTCCGGTCTGCTGCGCTTCGCCGAGGCGGCGCTGCAGGTGCGGGGCATGGCCGGCGAGCACCAGGTCGACGGGGCGAAGGTCGCGCTCGCTCAGGCGTACGGCGCTTCGGCGCAGTACTTCAGCATGTGGATCGTGGGCAACAGCCTGGCCGCGGTGAACTAACTCCCCGTGACGACTGGCGCCTAGGGCGCTTGTCGGCCGGGCCGTTCGGGTGAAGCTGGCCCGGCGGGATCGGGTTGCTCCGCAGCCCGATCCCGCCGGTGATCTGCGACCATCGGCTGACACGCCACTGCGGCACGAAGGCCGCAGCGTCCCGTCGAGCGCGCAGGTGGGAGCAGTCACATGGTCATGGGCCGGCGGCCGGAGGTGCCGACCGCGAGTGCGGCGATCGCGGCGGTGGACACGTTCGGGCTCGCGGCCACGTTCGTCGCCGCCACGGCCCGGATCCCGCTGCGCGCACCATGGCGCGGGCCCCGCAACGCGCTGCGCAACATCGCGATCGGTTCGACCCGGGAGTACGTGCGCTCGCTTATCGGCTACCTGACCTCGCTGCCGATCGACGAGTTCCGCGCGCTGGAGGTGCTGCTCGACGACGTGAGCCGGGTCGTGCTGCCGCCGTTCGTCGCTGCTCGCCACGTCGTCATGGAGCCCAGCGAGGTCGCCGGGGTGCCGGGGCTTTGGCTGCGGGTGCGCGCCGTCCCGGCCGTCGGCAAGATCGTCTATCTGCACGGCGGGGGATATATCGGCACGTCACCGTCGATGTATGCCGTGTTCATGGCGCACCTGGCGCGAGTCACCGGCTGTGACGTCTTCGTGGCGGACTACCGGCTCGCGCCGGAGTTCCCGTACCCGGCAGCGCGCGACGACGCCGTCTGCGTGATCCGCGCGCTGCTCGCCGAGGGGACACCTGCGGAGCGGCTGCTGATCGCGGGCGATTCCGGCGGCGGTGGCCTCGCCGGAAGCGTGCTGTACACCTGCGAGGAAGAGGGACTGCCGCGTCCTGGCGGGGTGGTGCTCTTCTCGCCCGAGGTGAGTCTCGTGCTCGCAGAGCCGTCGGTCATCGAGAACGCGCAGACCGACGTGCTGCCGTGGAACGTGCCCACGAATCCGTATCTGCATGGACTGGCGCCGGATGACACGTCGATCGACGTCTTCGAGCAGGACCTGTCCCGCTGGCCCGCAACGTTCGTCGCCTACGGCGCGGACGAGATCTTCCGTGACGCCATCAGCTGCTTCGTCGACCGGCTGCGCGCCGCCGAGGTGCGCTGCGAATCGCACGAAGCGCAAGGCATGTTCCACGTCTTTCCATTCCTCGTGCCGTGGGCACGCGAGAGCCGGGACGTCTACACCAAGGTCGGTGACTTCGTCGCCGACCTGGTGACCGGAAGTGGCGGCGTGAAGGCGCCGCAGCACCGTGTTCCCGGCAGCGCCCGGCGAGCCGCGCGCTCTGCCTGATCGGCGCGGGCGCGGTACTCGGGAGCGCGGGTGTGACGTAGGTTGTTGCGGGGCGTCGGCGAGTCGTAACTGCCAGCCGCGGGCCTTCGTTACTTTGTCAAAGGTAAGTAGAACGGTCCCAGCAGCAACTGATCATTCGTCGCGGTAGCGGCGGCGGTGCGAGTTCGGTAATCCGTAACGGTTTCTCAGCTGACACGCCGACCGATACGAGCAGCATCGCGGCGCAACGGGCAGAGGGTGGATTGATGCAGCGCGTTCGAGGCCTTGACGGGCTGCGGGCGCTCGCCGTCATCGGCGTGCTGCTCTATCACGCCGATCTCAGCGGCGTTCCGGGCGGCTTTCTCGGCGTGGACGTCTTCTTCGTCCTGTCCGGATACCTGATCACGTCGCTACTGCTGCGTGAGTGGCGCAAGACGGGGCGGCTGGACTTCAAGGCCTTTTACCTCGCCCGGGCTCGGCGGCTGCTTCCCGGACTCGGCGGACTGCTGATCGGCACGGGTGCCGCCGCGCTCATCTGGGCGCCTGACGCCGTGGCGACGCTGCGCCGGCAGCTCGTCCCGGCCGCAGCGTATTTCCTGAATTGGTCATCCATCTATTCGCATTCGTCCTATTTCGAGCAGACCGGGCGGCCGCCGTTATTGCTGCACCTGTGGTCGCTCGCGGTGGAGGAGCAGTTTTATCTCCTCTGGCCGATCGTCGCGTTGGCCATCCTGCGCCGAAACCGCGGCCGTAACCCGCGCCGGGCGCTGCGCAAGGTCGCCATGCGTGGAGCGTTGCTGTCCGCCGCGTGGATGGCCTTCCTGGCGGTGCGGCACGGCTTCCCGGTGCCGAACGACCCGTCCCGCGCCTACTACGGCACCGACACCCATGCCAGCGGCCTGCTGCTCGGTGCCGCGCTCGCCTGCGTGTGGCCGATGGGCGCCTTGCCGCGTCTGGTCCGCTACGAGCGAACGCTGTTCGACATCACCGGCCTCGCCGCCCTCGCCGGCACGATCTGGCTGTTCCACACGACGAGCGAGTATTCGACGTGGCTGTACCGCGGTGGGTTCATCCTCTACCCGGCGATCTTCGCCGTGCTCATCGCCGTCGTCGCGCATCCCGAGTGCCGGCTCGGCCGGCTGCTGGCCATTCAACCGATCCGCTGGGTCGGTGAGCGCAGCTACGGCATCTACCTCTGGCACTGGCCGGTGTTCATGCTGACCCGTCCGTCGCTGGATATCGGGCTCACCGGCACGCCCAACCTGCTGCTGCGGCTCGCGATCACCGGGGTACTCGCCGAGCTGTCCTGGCGCTTCATCGAGATCCCGGTGCGCAACGGGGCGATCGGCCGGCTGGTCGCGTCGCTGCGCGCGTACGGCGCCCGCCGCGCAGCGGCCACCCATCGCACCGTGCTCGGGGCGTCCGTCAGCTTCGGTCTGGCGGCGGTCCTGATCGTTTCCATCCTCACCCTGGACCGGCCGCCCGCGGCTGCCAGCGCCGCCGGCTTCGACACCCCACCGCCGCCGCCCGCTCCGGCGGCGCTCAGCCCCTCACCGACGCCCTCCGCTGCGACGACCCCCAGCCCGGCACCGTCCGTCACGCCCAACCCTCCCGGCGCCACCCCCGTAGCCACCCACACCGTGCTGCCGCCGCCCGCAACGAGCAAGCCGGCCACCACCCCGCCGCCCGCCACCCTCTCGTCCGTCACCGCGTGGGGTGACTCGGTCATGCTCGGTGCGAGCTACGCGATCCGTGACCTGATGCCGAACGTGTACATCGACGCCGTGGTCGGCCGTCAGGCCGGCGTGCTGCCCGCCGGGATCACCGAGCTGCGCAGCGAAGGCCATCTGGGCAAGACGGTCATCATTCACGTCGGCGACAACGGGCTGTTCCTGCGTAGCTCGCTGACCGATGCGCTGGACAACCTGAAAGACCGCCGCCGGGTCGTGATCGTCACCGTGCGGGTTCCGCGCCGCTGGCAGGATCCGGTGAACGAGCTCCTGCGGTCCGTCGCCTCCGAGTACCGCAACGTGCGCATCGCCGACTGGTACCAGGTCTCCGCCGGTCATCCCGAGTACTTCGTGAGCGACGGTGTGCATCTGACGTACGCCGGTTGCTCGGCGTTCGCCAACACCATCGCGCAGGCCGCGAAGTAGCGACGCTCCCTCGCCCGACGGGGCGTGGTGGCAGTGCCCAGCTGTGGGGCTGTTGCCACCGTGTGGCGTTGCTGGGCCAGCTGGGGCTACTGCCACCGTTCGGCGTCGCGACGGGTCAGCGCACGAAGCAGCTGGACGCCGGGTCCTTACCGGCCGGGAAGGCGTGGGTCAGGCCGGCCGCGATCATCTGAGCGCGGTGCGCGTAGCCCTCGGACGTGAAATGCACACCGTCGCTCGAGAACCAGGAGGTCTGCACCTCGGCCGCCCAGTCGTACACGCGCATGTTCGGATAGCTATCACAGGCCTGCCGAAGCGCGTCGTCCCAGGCCTGCATGTTCGCCGCGGAGTAGTAGCCGCCGGGCAGCAGCGACTTCACCGATACCCACATGACCGGCTGGTCGCCGATCGCGTCCATCATGTGCGCGATGCGGCTCGCCCGGTCGCGTACCGACCCGACCGCGACGTTCGCCGTGTCGTTGGTGCCGAGCGCCAGCACCCAGCAGCCGTCGTAGCCGGTGGCTTTCACCTCGTCGGCGACCGTCTCCGCGTTCGGGATGCCGTTCAGCGTCTCGAACGTCGACCGCGCGCCGGAGATCTCCAGCCGCACCGATTTCGCTCCGACGTCGGCGTACTGGGCATCGATCCGCTGCCGCGGATCCGGGAGGTAGGCAGGTGAGCTCAGCCCGACCGACGTCGAGTCGCCGATGTGGACGACCGACCGGCAGCTGGTGCGACTCGGCGATGCAGAGCTGGCCGCCGTTCCCGGTGCGCCGGCCGCCATGCCCGCAGCCGGCGTCGTGTTCGGGGCAGGGGTCGCCTGCGGAGTGGGGGTCGCCGTGGGATCGGGAGCATTCTGCTGGGCGACTGACTGCGCCGACTGTGCCGCCTGCGCTTCCGCCGAGGGCGCCTCCAGGCCGACGCTCGCGACGGCGAACACCGCTGCCGCCAGCACGCCGATCGCCGCCGCGGCACGGCGCGACACGACCTGTCGCCGCGCGACCGGGCCGGGATGCTGTGCCCGGTTGGCGGCCCAACGGCGGATCGGGTTCTCCACGAGCGTCCACGAAAGGGCGGACAGCGCGATCGTGAGCGCTGTCATCGCGACGGCGCCGGTGAGCGAGACAGGCTGGTCCGGATGCGCCGCCAGCAGGATGATCACGGGATAGTGCCAGAGGTAGATGGCGTAGGAACGAACCCCGAGCCAGCGCAGCGGGTAGCAGCCGAGCACCTTGCCGAGCCGGCTCTGCGGATGCGCGATCGCCGCGATCACGGCGGCCGTCGCGAACGACAGCAGCACCAGGCCGCCGTGGTAGAGAAAAGGCTTGTAGTCGTGGCTGCGCCACATCATCAGCCCGATGACGGCGAGGCCGGCGGTGCCCAGCACGTCGAGGGCGGCGGTGCCCATCCGGCCGAGCGACCGGTCGGCGGCCTGACGGGTCGGCCAGAGCATCGCCAGCGCCGCGCCGATGAGCAGGCCGAACGCCCGGGTGTCGGTGCCGTCATAGATCCGGGTGGCATCCACCGTCGGGTCGTAGAGCACCGCCATCTCGACGGCCGACGCCGCCGCCAGCAGCAGCGTCCCGGTGGCGAGGAGCACGCGTCCCGAGGGCCGGTAGCGGCGGCTGCGCAGCAGCCAGAGGCCCAGCGCCAGGATGAACGGCCAGACCAGGTAGAACTGCTCCTCGACGGCCAGCGACCACAGGTGGGCGAGCGGATTGGGCGGTCCGAAGCGGTTGAAATACGACTCCTGCTGGCTGATCAGCCACCAGTTGGTGAAGTAGCCGACCGCGGCCCCCGCGGTGCGCCAGAGCTGGGTGAGCTGGTCACGGTGGTAAGCGGCGACCCAGCCGAGCACCGCGGCGAGCATCACGAGGAACGGGGGGAGCAGGCGCCGCGCTCGCGCGAGCCAGAAGGTCTCGAGCCGCAGCCGCCCGAAACGCACGTATCCGGCGAGCAGCAAGTCGGTGATCAGGTAGCCGCTCAGCGTGAAGAAGACGGCGACGCCGAGCAGCCCGCCCGGCGCCCACGAGGCGCCGAGGTGGTAGGCGATCACCCCGCCGACCGCTACCGCCCGCAGCCCGTCGAGGCCCGGGATGTAGCGATGATTCCTCTCGACCGGTTCAGGCAAGAGTGTCCCGTCCTCTGGTGCGGCGTGGCGGTCGTCGACGTGACCGGAGATCAGCAGGCTTCGTCAAGCAGTGACATCTTCCCGGGAACGTGGCCCCGACGACCGCAAGATGGTACGGGACATCAAACTAACCGCGTCGAGCCGGCGGGCGGGTCAGCGAATCGCCGGAAGTCGTGCCTGCAGGACATCCGAGGGCCGCTTACCGGGGTGCACAGGCTAGGCGACGGCGACCGCAAGCGCGTCCGGCTCGTCGGCGATCTTGTCGTGTGAGAGCAGCCGGAAGCCGACGGCGAGGGCCACCGCGAACGCGACCGTGGCTCCCAGGAATCCGGCGGTGACGGCGTTCGCCGCATGCTGGGCGCTCGGGCCGCGGGTCGCGCGCGCCGCGTACGACGTGACGATCGCGCCGATGATGGCCACACCCATCGTGCCGCCCAGCTGGTTCGCGGTCTGCACGAGCGCCGAAGCCTGGTTGCGCTGCGTCGCCTCGATCCGGCCGAGCGCGTCCGTGTTGGTGGGTGACATGGCGAGGCCGAGGCCGGCGCCCGTCACCAGCATGCCGGGCACCTGCCAGGCGTAGCCGAGGGTCGGCAGCGCCGCCGTCCAGCCGGCGAGGCCGACCACCGCGATGCTGAGCCCGACGAGCACCGGGCGGCGCACACCGTACGCGTCGTACCACCGGCCGCCGATCTGGGCGGCGCCGGCGAACGGGATGATGAAGACCAGCACGGCGAGCCCGGTGCGGATCGGCCCGAGTCCCAAGAGGTCCTGCAGGTAGAGCGACCCGTACAGCACGACCCCGAGCAGCCCGAACTGGACGCATCCGGCCACCGCGACGTCGCCGCGGAAGGGACGCCGGGCGAGCAGCCGGACGTTCACCAGCGGATCGCGCGAGCGCAACTGGCTACGCGCGAACACGGCGATGATCGCCACGCCGGCAGCGAGCACGCCGATCGTGCGCGGCGAGGCCCACGACCACCGGGAGCCCTCCTGGATCGCGAGGACGAAGGCGACCAGGCCCGCCGCCAGCGCGAAGGCCGCCGCCGGCGAGAAGATCCCGGTCTGGCGGGTGTTCGCCGGCTTGGCGACGCGCACCAGGGCGAGGGCGGCCACGCCGACGGGGATGTTCAGGAAGAACACCGCCCGCCAGCTCACCAGCTGCGTCAGCACGCCTCCGAGCAGCGGCCCGACGGCGAGAAACAGCTGGCTGATGCCGGCGTAGACCGCCATGGCCCGGCCGCTCGCCGACGGTGGGAACGAGGAGAGCACGATCGTCCCCGACGCCGGGAGCATGAGCGCGGCGCCCGCCCCCTGCAGCGCCCGCGCGACGAGGATCCAGCTCGCGCCGAGATCACCGTGCGGGGCCAGCCCGCAGCCGAGGGAGGCGAGGAAGAACAGCGAGATTCCCAGGCGGTAGGCCGTCACCAGGCCGAAGACGTCACCGATCTTGCCGCCGATCGCGACGAGCGTCGCCATCGCCAGCACGTACGCGTTCACCACCCAGGTCTCGGTCGCCACCGACAGGTGCAGCTCCCGGGTCATCGTCGGCAGCGCGACCGTCACGACCGTCTGGTCCAGCGAGATCATCGACAACGATCCCGTCATGGCGATCAGGATCAGCCAGCGCTGGCGCTGGTCGGGCAGGGGCATGGCTACCTCATGCGCGCAGACTGCGCCGGCGTGGAGCCCGCCCCGGCGGCTGCGTCGGCCGCGGCAGCAACGGCGTGCGCCGGTTGATGCGGCGGGTGACGGGGCCTCCGGTGGTCAGCGTGAACTCCTTGCCGGCATGAGAGATGGACAGGGTCCTATCGGTGCCGTCCCGCAGCGAGTAAGCCACCTCACCCGGGCCGATATCCACCCGCACGCGGCAGCCGTGCCAGCGCACGGTGAACCGCAACCGGGTGATCTCCTCCGGCAGCTGGGGATCGAAGCAGAGCGTCCCGTCGCGCTCGCGCATCCCGCCGAACCCGGCGACGAGCGCGGTCCAGGTGCCGGCCAGCGAGGCGATGTGCAGGCCGTCCCGGGTGTCGTGGTGCAGATCCTGCAGGTCGATGGCGGCGGCTTCGTAGGCGTAGTCATGGGCCAGCTCCAGGTGCCCGACCTGGGCGGCCATCACCGCCTGGATGCAGGCCGACAGTGACGAGTCGCGGACCGTGCGGCGCTCGTAGTAATCGACGGCGCGCGCCACGTCGTCGGGGGTGAAGCGCTCCCCGAACCACATCAGCGCCATTTCAAGGTCAGCCTGCTTGATGACCTGCTTGCGGTAGAGGTCGAAGTACGGCGCGTGCAGCAGCAGCGGGTAGGACCCGTTGCGCTCGAAATCCCACTCCGGCAGGCGGGTGAAGTTCAGCGACTGCTCGTGCACGCGCAGCTGCGGGTTGTAAGGAACGTGCACCGCGTCGGCGGCGTCCCGCCAACGGGCGATCTCCTCGAGGTCGACGCCCAGCCCGCCGGCGACATCCGGATGGCGTTGACACGCCTGCGCTGCCGCTACGAGGTTGCGCGCCGCCGCGAGGTTGGTGAAGAGGTTGTCGGCGACGATGGCGGTGTACTCGTCCGGGCCGGTGACGCCCACGATGTGCCAGACGCCGTCCGTGTCGTGATGGCCGAGGGACATCCACAGCCGCGCCGTCTCGACGAGCAGCTCGACGCCGATCTCGCGTACCAGCTCCTCGTCGCCGGTGACGGTGCGGTGATGCTCGACGGCGAGCGCCACGTCGGCGTTGACGTGAAAGGCGGCCGTGCCGGCGGGCCAGTATCCCGAGCATTCCTCGCCCGCGATCGTCCGCCAGGGAAAGGTGGCGCCCTGCAGCCCGAGCGCCTCGGCGCGGCGGCGGGCGGTGCCCAGCGTGGCGTGTCGCCAGCGAAGCGCGTCGGCGGCCGCGGCGGGGGAGGTGTAGTCGAGCATCGGGAGCACGAAACCCTCGGTGTCCCAGAAGGTGTGGCCGTCGTAGCCGGGACCGGTGAGTCCCTTCGCGGGGATGCAGCGACGCTCGGCGCGTTCGCCGGCCTGCAGCACGTGAAACATGCTGAACCGCACCGCTTGCTGCACTTCCGGATCGCCCTCGACGTGGACGTCGGCGGTGTCCCAGAACGTGTCGAGGCAGCTGCGCTGCTCCTCGAGCAGCCCCTCGAAGCCGCTGGTGCGTGCTCCGCTCAGGGCGCCCGCCACCTGGTCGCGCAGCGACGACGCGGAGCGCACCGCCGACCAGCCATAGCCGAGGAACTTCACCAGCCGCAGCTGCTCGCCCGGCTCGACCGTGCAGACCAGGGTGGTGCGGGCCCAGTCCTCGGCGATGCGGGTCTCGAGCCGGACGTCGGGCCGGTCGGCGACGACATGATCCATGCCGGCGGCGATGCGCAGGCCGCTCACGCGGGTGCGGTGCAGCAGGATGGCGCCGCCGTCGTCGACGTCCTGACCGACCGCGGCGAGCGGCGACTCGATGACGCGCGCCTCGCGCGGATCCTTCGCCCGCGCCGGCATCGACTCGTTCGCCACCAGTTCGGACTGCAGGATGAGCCGCACCTCCCGGTCCACCGGCTCGACCACGTACTCGATGGCGGCAACCGCCCGCTGGCTGAACGACACCAGCCGGGTCGAACGCACCCGCACACGCCGGCCCGCCGGCGACGTCCAGTCCAGCTCGCGCGTCATCGTCGCGGCGCGCAGGTCCAGCACCCTGGCGTGGGAGTGCAGCTCGCCGTAGCGCACGTCGAGCGGCTCGTCGTCGACCAGCAGCCGGATGAGCTTGCCGTTGGTCACGTTGACCACCGACTGGCTCGACTCGGGATAGCCGTAGCCGGCTTCGGCGTAGGGCAACGGGGCCAGCTCGTAGAACGAGTTCAGGTAGCTGCCGGGCACCCCGTGCGGTTCGCCCTCGTCGAGGTTGCCGCGCAAGCCGATGTGGCCGTTCGAGAGCGCGAATACCGACTCGGACTGCGCGATGAGGTCGAGGTCCAGGTGGGTTTCGCGGACGGACCAGGGCTCGACGACGAAGGTGGTCTGCCGGATCACGAGGCGCTCACACCGGGTGCGCGCGCCGGCGACGCGTCGCCGAGCAGCTCGGACAGGTCGGTGACGACGACGTCGGCGCCGTGCTCGTGAAGCCTCGGCCCGTGCCCGACGCGGTCGACGCCGATCACGCAGCCGAAGTGGCCGGCACGTCCGGCTTCCACTCCGGACAGCGCATCCTCGAAGACGGCCGCGGCCCCGGCGGATACCCCGAGCCGGCGGGCCCCTTCCAGGTAGGTGTCCGGCGCCGGCTTTCCCGGGATCTCCTGTTCGGCGATCGTGACGCCGTCAACCCGTTCCTCGATGAGCTCATCCAGTCCGGTGACCCGCAGCACCTGCTCGGTGTTGGCGCTGGAGGAGACGACCGCCCGGCGAAGGCCTGCGCGGGCGGCGGCTTCGAGGTAGCGGCGGGAGCCGGGGAAGACGTCCACGCCGTCCTCCTGGATGCGGCGCTGGACGATGGCGTTCTTGCGGTTGCCGAGTCCGGCGACGGTCTCGTCGCCAGGCGCGTCGTCCGGCGAGCCCTCGGGAAGCGTGATGTCGCGGCTCGCGAGGAAGTCGCGCACGCCGTCGAGGCGCGGCTTGCCGTCGACGAAACGTTCGTAGTCCGACCCGCGGTCGAAGGCGACGAACGCCTCGCCGTTGCGCTGCGCGCGATCGCGCAGGTAGCCGTCGAACATCTCCGCCCAGGCCGTGCTGTGCACCGCCGCGGTATCCGTGAGCACGCCGTCGAGGTCGAACAGGCAGGCCGTGATGCCATCCGGTAAACCGAGCATGGGACCGATCCTTCCCCGCTGGAGAAAGGTCAACAGGCCCTGGGCCCCTGGTACCGGTCGGCGGCTACCGGAAGATCGCCACCTTGTGATGAGCGGTGCCGTTCACCGAGGTGAAGTTGCCGCCCACGTAAAGGCCCTTACTGTCGCCCGTCATCGACCAGACGCCCCAGAAGCCCCCGCGCAGATCCGGGTGCCAGTCGGCGACCAGCTGCCCGGTGAGCGTGTACTTGGCGATCTTCTGCCGGGCGGCGTGGCACGGCTCGTTGTCTGTGCCGTCGACGCAGGTGAAGTGCCCGCCGATGTAGATGAAGCCGTCCTGGAAGGTGACGGACTGCACGTCCCCGTTGCCCTGCGGCTCGGCCCACCGCAGCGAGCCCGTCGAGGTGTCGATGGCCGCCAGCCGGTTCTGCTTGCCGCCGCCGGCGAGGTAGGCGGTGTCACCGAAGACCACCATGTCCATCACCGGCCAGGCGCGGTCGAAGGATCCGCAGCTCAGGTTGCGGGCGTCGAAGCTGTAGTCGACGGCGCCGTTCAGGCCGAGCGACGCGAGTGACGGGCGGTCGGCCCCGTGGACGGAGCAGAAGTAGCCGCCGGCGAGCAGCCGCCGGCCGCCCTGGCTCATCGCGAGCGTGTACACCGGCCCGTCGACCGGGACCGTCCACAGCCCCGTTCCGGACGGTGACGTGGCGGCGATCGCCGACCCGCCGCCGTAGTACACCCGGCCGGCGTCGACGGCGATCCCGCGCACCGTGCCGACCGCGTAGGGCTGGGAGAACCCGAGGTCCTTGCCGGCGGCGCTGAACCGCTTGAGGCCGAAGGTGCCACCCGCCCAAACCGTGTTGCCGTCGGAGACGAGCCGATAGACGGTGCCGCCGGGGGAGGCGCTCCACACCCAGTTGCCGGTCGAGGCATTCAGGGCGGCGAGGCCGGCGGCGGCTCGCCGGGTGCGTCCGTCCGGGCTCACCACCGACGTGAAGTTGCCCCCGATCACGAGGAGGTTGCCCATCCGGGCTACGGCGTAGACGTTCACGCTGTCACCGGCGTTCGTTCCCCATGTCGTGCTCGTCCGCTCGCTGACGCCGGTGCAGGCCGCCAGCGTGGCAAAGGCGAGGGCAGCGACCGCCGCCAGGCTGACGCGGGAAAGGCGCCTCATAGACCGCTACCTCCGAGCGCTTGGGGGGTTTTGTCCCATGCGAGAGAACCGGGATTGAGCGCTCCGTGCGCAACTACCCACTCAATGTGAGGACATCTCACTTTTTGCCTGCCGGCGGGTTACGTTCAGGCAAACCGGGTAGCGGTCGCGCTCTGCCGTCGACTGCGACCTCGACGGTTCTTCGCAGGGCGCTCGCTTCAGGTGCCGGTCGCTTTGTGCGGGGCCGTCCGCCGCCGCTGCTCGTCGCGCGGGTTCGCTCAGGAGCCCATAGGTAAGGACCACTTCACACGGACCCCGCGGCGCCTTGTAGCGTGCCGATGTCGAGATCTTGTCGCTTCGCGTCGTCAGGAGGTTTCGGGTGGCATCGAGCGAAGGCCTGCACGAGGCCGCCGAGCTGGTTCGCCCGGAGACGATCGACCGGCATCGCGCCTGGGCGTCGCTGCAGGAGGAGCTCGAGGCCGCGGACTGGTACGACCAGCGCGTCGATGCGACGGACGACGCACAGCTCGCCGCGATCCTGGCGCACAACCGCGACGAGGAGAAGGAGCACGCGGCGATGGTGCTCGAGTGGCTGCGCCGCCGCGACAGCGCGCTGGACGAGCACCTGCGCACCTACCTGTTCACGGAGGGGCCGATCCTCGAGCTCGAAGAGGCGGCCACCGCCGGTGAGGCGGGGACGGATGCAGAGTCAGCCAGCCCGGGCGGCACGCGAACCCTGGGCATCGGAAGCTTGAAGGGGAAATAGCGTCATGGACCATCTGCTTCGCGAGCTCGCGCCCATCCCGGCGGCGGCTTGGAGCGAGATCGAAAGCGAGGCCCGCAGCCGGTTGACGCCACACCTCGCTGCCCGCCGGCTCGTCGACTTCCGGGGTCCGCACGGGTGGACATACTCCGCCACGAATCTCGGGCGGGTGCAGCGGGTCGCGGCCGCCGGCGACGGCGTGGAGCTGCGGGCGCGGCAGGTGCTTCCCGTCGTCGAAGCCCGCGTGCCGTTTCAGGTGAGCCGGGTGGAGATCGAAGCGGTCGAGCGCGGTGCGCTGGACGCTGACTGGGGCGACCTCGAGCGCGCGGCCCGGCAGGCGGCGCTGGTCGAAAACCGGTCGGTCTTCTCGGGTTGGGCGGAGGCAGGCCTTACCGGCATCGTCGAAGCCAGCTCGCACGACCCGCTGCCGTTCGGTGCCGATGCGCAGTCGTACCCGTCGGTGGTCGCCCGCGCGGTCGATCAGCTGCGTCGTGACGGCATCGACGGGCCTTACGCGCTGGCGATCGGCCCCGAGGGCTACACGCGGATCGTCGAGACCACCGAGAACGGTGGCTACCTGCTACTCGATCACCTTCGGCGCATCCTCGACGGGCCGGTCACCTGGGCTCCCGGGGTCGAGGGAGCGATCGTGCTCTCGCAGCGGGGCGGCGATTTCCTGCTGGACGTCGGTGAGGACATCGCCATCGGCTACGCCAGCCACGACGCCGACTCGGTGACCCTCTACCTTGAGGAGACGTTCACCTTCCGGGTGGTCGAGCCCGGGGCTGCTGTGCCGCTCGCCTGAGCCTTACGCGGTCAGATGGGCGGGGCCGGGTCGTACTGGATACCCCGTCTGACCTGGCGTGCCCGCTCGACGCCGGCCAGCCGGCGGACCAGGTGAAGCGCCATGTCAATGCCGGCGGAGACGCCTGCGGAGGTGATCACGTCCCCGTCGTCGACAAAACGCACCTCGGTCTCGACCTTTACTGAAGGGTCAAGCTCGTGGAGCTTGTCGAGCGATGCCCAGTGCGTCGTCGCCGGCCGATCACGCAGCACGCCAGCCGCAGCCAAGACCAGCGAACCGGTGCAGACGCTCGTCAGCAACGGCACCGACGCGCGCTGCCGGCGTACCCAATCGAGCTGCTGCGCGTCCAGCAGCTGCCGGCGCGTGCCCTGGCCTCCGGGATAGATCAGCACCTCGAGCGGCGGGACGTCGGCGTAGGAGTAATCGGGCTGGATGGCCAGACCCTTGGCGCAGCGCACCATCTCGCCAGAGCGCGAGAACGTGCAGGCCGCATAGCCGTCCTGCGGGTAGTTGCGCGTCCAGAACGCCAGCACTTCCCAGGGACCGACGGCATCGAGCTCCTCGGCGTCGGGAAACAGCAGGATGCCGATGTGCTTCGAGCCGGGCACGGTCATGCCTCCACCTTCCCGCCGCTGAGGTGATGATCGCGGGCAGGAATCGCACGTTTTCACAGCGGGTGGCGGCAGGCCGCCGCTACTCCATGAGGGTGGAGGGGGCGCGCGTTCGGGGCGGGAGTTCGCCGTCGGCGCTTGATCGGCCTGCAAGGGTGGGTACGGCCCCTGCCAGTACCCGGCCCCAGCCCTCAGCGAACCCGGAGCATCCGTGCGCACACGCATGCCGCGACAACTCGGCCCGCGCGACACCGCCGTGTTCGAGTGGGTCTCCGGCCGCACTCATACTCCGGCGCTCAACGTCGCCCTTCCGCGGATCTCGCGGGCAGCCGATCACGGCGTGCTCTGGTGCGGCGTCGCCACGGCGCTCGCGGCGAGCGGAGGAGGTCGCCGGCGTGCGGCCGTGCGCGGGCTGCTGTCACTCGCATTCGCCAGCAGTGTCGCGAACGTACCCGCCAAGCTGTCGATTCGCCGGGACCGCCCCCCGCTGCAAGGGGTACCCGTCGTCCGGCAGCTGCGCCGCCAGCCGACGACGACCTCTTTCCCTTCCGGCCACGCCGCGTCTGCTGCGGCGTTCGCGACCGGCGTCGCGATGGAGTCGCCGGTCACGGGCGCGGCGGTGGGGGCGCTGGCCGGCGCCGTCGCCTACTCGCGGATCTACGTGGGCGTGCACTACCCGGCGGACGTGCTGGCCGGGGTAGTGATCGGCGTGGGCTGCGCGCTGCTCACGGCCAAGCGCTGGCCACGGCGGCCGGCCGGTCCCGCCCGGGCGCAGTCCGCGTCACACAAGGCGCCGGCGCTGCCCAAGGGTGACGGGCTGGTCATCGTCGTCAACGCGGGGGCGGGCAAGGCGAGTCGCACCGGCATCGTCGACGAGCTGCGCGCATTGCTACCCAACGCTGAGATGGTGCTGCCGGGGGAGGACTACGACCTCAGCGCGATGATGGCCGAGGTGGCTTCCCGGGCGAAGGCCATCGGCGTCGCCGGGGGAGACGGCACCGTCAACGCCGCCGCGTCGGCCGCCCTGGGCGCCGGCGTCCCGCTCGCGGTCTTCCCGGCCGGCACGCTCGACCACTTCGCCCGCGACGTCGGTCTGGAGGAGCCAGCGGACACGGCCGCTGCCGTCGAGGCCGGCGATGCCGTGGAGGTGGACGTCGGCTGGATCGAGGGAGCTCCCGACGAGACCGCCGGAAAGATCTTCCTGAACACCGCCAGCCTGGGCAGCTATCCCGAGCTCGTCGCGATGCGCGAACGCTTCGAGGAGTACATCGGCAAGTGGCCGTCGGCGGCCGTCGCCGCAGCGCGCATCCTGCACCGCGGCGAGCCGGTACGCGTCGAGATCGACCACGAGGAGCGCCGGGTGTGGCTGCTCTTCGCGGGCAACGGCGGCTACCGGCCCGCCGGCTTCGTCCCCACCTACCGCCCGCGGCTCGACGACGGGCAGCTCGACGTACGGATCCTGGACGCGGTGCAGCCATGGGCCCGGACCAGGCTCATCGCGGCTCTGCTGTCCGGACGGCTCGGCCGCTGCCGGGTGTACGAGCAGCGTTACACCGACGCCGTCTCGCTGCGCTGCGGCGACGGCGACACGATGGCGCTCGCCCGCGACGGGGAGGTCGGCGCCCAGCCCGCCGAGCTGCGGCTGCGCAAACATCCGCGCCGCCTGGTGGTCTATCGCCCCGTAACGTGACGGGCGGACGCGTGCCTTCCCGGCAACGGCCATCGGCACGGCATCGAACACAGGAGAGTCACAGTGGACATCCAAGGAGCAGCGGCCATCGTCACCGGCGGTGCGTCAGGGCTCGGTGAGTCGACCTCACGGCTGCTGGCCGCCCGCGGCGCGCGGGTCGTCGTCGCAGACCTGCAGGACGAGAAGGGCGCCCAGCTCGCCGACGAGATCGGCGGCGTCTACCAGCACACGGACGTCACCGAGCCGGAGGCGGTCATCGCCGCGGTCGAGGCGGCCAAGGAGCTCGGCCCGGTCCGCGTCCTCGTCAACTGCGCCGGCATCGGCAGCGCCCAGCGGACCGTCGGGCGCGACGCCACCTACGACTCCGCGTTCGACCTGAACCAGTTCAAGAAGGTCATCGACATCAACCTGGTCGGCACCTTCAACTGCATCCGGCTCGCCGCGACGGCAATGGCGAACACCGAGCCCCTGGCGGACGGTGAGCGCGGCGCCATCGTCAACACCGCGTCGCTCGCCGCGTTCGATGGGCAGATCGGCCAGGCGGCCTACTCCGCGTCCAAGGGCGGGGTCGTTGGGCTCACGCTCCCGGTCGCCCGCGACCTGTCGGTCATCGGCATCCGGGTGAACACCATCGCCCCTGGCCTCATCGATACTCCCATCTACGGCACCGGCGAAGCCTCCGAGGCGTTCAAGGACAAGCTCAAGCGCGATGTGCTCTACCCGAAGCGGCTCGGTACCGCCGACGAGTTCGCCTCGCTCGCCGTCGAGCTCATCACCAACAGCTACATGAACGCCGAGACAATCCGCATCGACGGCGGTGCCCGGCTCCAGCCCAAGTAGCAGCGCGGGCTGGCGCCGGGCTGCCCGGCGTCAGCCTTCGTTCACCAGCGGAACGACCGCCTCGGCGAACGCGTCGAACTGCTCGAGATATTCCGGCAGCGTGCGCCCGCGGAACTTCACGTGGATCGCGTTTGCACCGGCCTCCCGGGCGGCGCGCAGGTCGGCGGCATACGCCTCCACTCCGTGGATCTGCGTCGGGGGGAGGTCGTCCACCGGTCCTCCGGTGAGGTGCGCCCAGCCCGGCATGTAACCGATGTCGATGGGCGCGTCGCCGCGGCCGTTGTCGTGCGCCGCCTGCCGGATCTCGGCGATGATGGGGCCGTACTGGTCGATCGAGTTGCCCATCGGGATGTAGCCGTCGCCGTACTTGCCGACCCGCCGCCAAGCCGCCTTCGAGTTGCCGCCGATCCAGGTGGTGAGCTCGCCGTTTTTCGGCTGCGGCCCGACGCCGACCCGGTCGTAGCTGTAGCGCTTGCCGTGAAAGGACACGTACTTGTCGGCGTAGACCCCCTTGAGCGCCTCGAGGGTCTCATCGAGGATGGCGCCCCGCTCGCCGAAAGGCACCCCGAGCGCGTTGAACTCGCCTTCGACGTGGCCGGCTCCGACGCCGAGGATCGCGCGCCCGCCGGAGAGGTGATCAAGGGTGCCGAACGCGCTCGCCGTCTGCAGGGGATGCCGGTAGGCCGCGATCCACACCACCGACAGCAGCCGCACGGCCTGCGTGTGCGCGGCGAGGAAGCCGAGCGTGGCGATCGTGTCGTACCACGTGGTGGTCATCCGCGACGCGTAGTCGTTATCGGGAATCGCGACGTGGTCGCAGACGCCGACGAACGCGTGGCCGGTGGCCTCGGCCTTCTTCGCCACGGTGACGAGGTCGGCGACGGTGGCCGAGTCCTCCCACGGGTCGACGAGGGTGCGGGTCAGCGTCTGGACGGGAAGCTGCAGGCCGTAGACCCAGCCGCCTTCCGGGACGATGGCTGCCATTTTCGAACTCCCTGGGGCACAGTGCTGGCGGCGGCCCATGACAGCCGCGCCGATGCGGTCTTCGAGCGCAGTCTGCCAGTTTCTGACGCAGCGTCAGGCAACCGGTACCCGAAGTCCGAGCAGCTGCGCGGCCTGCCGGCAGGTCGCCACCGGGCGCCCGGCGCTGTCGCACACCTGCGCGGCCTCGCGCACCAGGTCGACGTTGCTCGGGGTGCGCTCGCCGCCGTAGAACTCCAGCCCGAGGTGAAGGTGGCCGCCGCGCTGCAACGCGAGAGGTGCGATCTGCGAGCGGCCGAGGTCCCCGCCGACCACCGAAACCGCCCATGCGAGTCCCGTCCCGTCGAGCATCTCGAGGTAGGCCTCGAGGCCGGCGCGGGTGGGCGGCAACCCGAACGGCGCGCCCATCAACCCGCGGTCGGTCGACAGGTACAGCTTCACCATCGATCCCTGCGGCAGCCTCCCGGCGCGGTGATACATCAGCGTGGTGCGCAGGAAGCCGGGCTCGTAGATGGCAAGGCTGGGTCCGAGCTGCAGCTCGTCGTGCAGCGCGAAGATCTCGTTGATGCGATCGAAAGAGTTCGCGTAGACGAAAGTGCCCGAGGGAAGCCCCGCGTCGTCGCGCCGGCCGAGATTGGCCGAGCCCGGATCGAGGACGCCGATCCGCAGGCCTTCGGCCGAAAGCAGCCGCAGGTGCCCGAAGCTCAGGCCGCCGGTGCCGAAGTTGATGGTCGGGTAGATGAGCGCGTCCGGTCGCTCGGCCCACACCTGCCGGAACGTCTGCAGGTATCGCTCGGCGACCTCGTCGTCCGGCCCGCCGACAGGTGAGCAATGCACGTGGATGATCGCGGCGCCTGCCTGCAGGCATGCGAGCGCGTCAGCGGCGAGTTCCTCCGGGCTGATCGGCACGTGGGGATTCGTGGCTTTCGTCGTCGCCCCGTTCAGGGCCGCCTCGATGATGACGGGAGTGTCCGCTGCTGGCTCCGGCATGCGGGCATCTTCCACCCGGGGCCCCTGCACATCCGCGGGGGGAGGGTGGTTGGGTGCTCCCATGCAGCTGTTCGATGCCGATCTGCTCGCGCTCGCCGCTGAGCAGCGAGAGTTCAACGCGAACGTCATGCAGGCCACATCGGCGCTGGGGCAGATCGACACCCGCACCCCGGAAGGCCTCGCGTGGATCCGTGACGCCATGCAGCCGGGTGGCCTGTTCGGCTTCCAGGCGCTGGACTTTCCGCAGGTGCGCCAGATCCCCGGGCCGGCAGGCCCGATACCGATCCGGGTCCTCACCCCGGAGACGGTCGACGGGGTGTACCTGCACTTGCACGGCGGGGGCATGACGATGGGCTCCGCGCTGAGCATGGACAACCGCAACTGGCCGATGGCCCAGGCGGCGAACGTGGCGATCGTCAGCGTCGACTACCGGCTCGCTCCGGAGCATCCCTTTCCCGCCGGGCCGGACGATGCGCAGGCCGCGGCGAACTGGCTGCTTGCCCACGCGCAGGCGGAGTTCGGGACGCAGCGCCTGCTCATCGGCGGTGAGTCGGCCGGCGGGTATCTCGCGCTGCTCACCATGGTGCGGCTGCGTGACCAGCTGGGAGAACCCCCGCCTTTCCTCGGCATGGACCTGTGCTACGGCGTCTACGACTGGGGCGGCACCCCGAGCGCGCGCCAGCAGGTCGGCAAGGTCCCGTACGCGACCGGGGACGGCGCGAATCGGGCGCACTACCTACCGGGCCGCTCGCTCGAGGAGGCTCGCGACCCGGCGGTGTCGCCGCTGTGGGCCGAGCTGCACGACCTGCCCCCCGCCATGATCACGGTCGGGACGAGTGACTGGCTTCTGGACGACTCGCTGTTCCTCGCCGCCCGGCTGGCTGCCGCCGGGTCGGCGGTCGAGCTGGCGGTGTATCCGGAGGGGCCGCACGGCATCGAATCAGCAGCGACGGCACTCGGTCGCACGGCACGCGAGCGGATCTACCGTTTCTTGCGTGATCGGCTCACGGATCGGTCAGACTGACGGCGGTTCGACGCCGAACCGTCCGCAATATGAAGGAGAACCATGGGACGTTGGACGCGCGATGAGCTCGAGCAGGCCTTCGAGCACTACCAGACGGTGGCGCTCGCGGCCGGCACGTCGGGGGACTGGAACCCCTGGGCCGACCTGTTCACCGAAGACGCCACCTATGTCGAGTCCAACTACGGCCGCATGGGCGGGCGCGAAGCGATCCGCAAGTGGATCACCACGACGATGACCGCGCCGCCGATCGACGAGATGAAGTACTTCCCGATCGAGTGGTACATCATCGACGAGGACCGCGGCTGGATCGCCTGCCAGGTGTGGAACCGGATGGCCGACCCCGGCGACGGCAGCCTGCATCAGGCGTACAACTTCACGTTGCTCAAATACGCCGGCAACAACACGTGGTCCTACGAGGAGGACATCTACGACCCGAAGCACTTCGGGGCGATGATGGAGGGTTGGTTCGCGGCCAAGAAGGCCAGCCAATCCTGAGCTGCTGTCACGTGGAGGCGGCCCCGCGCTAGCCGGCGGGGTCGAGCCTCCAGGTCTGCCCGTCGGGAACGATCCGGCCGGCCGTGGGTCCGCCGAAGTGCGTCCCGATCACCAGCGCGCCGTCGCCGACCCGAGCGGTGCAGAAGGTGCGCCGGGTGGCGGCGGCCAGCGCCGCGTCGGTGTCAGCCGGGGCGGCCAGCTCAGGCTCGGCGAACTGGATCGGGTGATGGGCCATGTCGCCGGTGATGACGGCGCGCTCTCCGGCGCTTTCGATCACCACGCTGACGTGTCCCGGAGTGTGGCCCGGGGTCGGCTCGAGCCGTACCTGCGGACAGATCTGGTGGTCGACCTCGACGAGATCGGCGGCTCCGGCGTCGATGACCGGGCGAACGGTGTCGGCCACGTTGCTGTAATCGCCCTCGGTCACCGACCAGTGCGTCCATTCGACGCGGCCGAACAGGTAGCGCGCGTTCGGAAACGTCACCACCCACTCTCCGTCGACGAGGCGCGTGTTCCATCCGACGTGGTCGAAATGCAGGTGGGTGCAGACCACCGTGTCGATGTCCGCCACGGCGTAACCCGCGGCGGCTAGCGCGTCGAGAAAGCCGCTCTCAGCGGGCGGGAAGGCCATGCCCTCTCGCATGTGCCCGACGCAGGTGTCGACGAGAATCCGCCGCTCACCGGTGTCGATGACGAGCCCGTGTATCGAGAGCCGGGCGTGTCCGTCGTCGGTGAGGAAATCGGGCGACAGCCAGCCGTGCCGCGCGACGGCCTCGTCCGGGACGTCGACGAGCAAGCCGGACAGCGGGATGGGCATCTCATGTTCGACCACCTTGGTGATGCGAACGTCTCCGACCTTCCAGCCGTTGGTCATGGCAGCACTCTCCCCACCGGGCCGGCCAACCCGGCGGATCCCGGCGCTGGCTGGCCACATCCTAGGGGGCGGCCGGAGCGAGCCGCTGCCGCCCCGGGGTGCCGAGCGTGCTCGCTCCGGGGCGCGTGCTTTATGCCGACGCTTCCTTGCTTTGCAGGGTCGACCGCTGGCGCCTTCCGCTGCGGCTGCCGACACTGTTGCGCTTTTCACGCAGCACCTGCCGGGTATTGCGGTCGATCGCGGTCAGCAGTTCGCTGCGCTCTTGGCGGGAAAGGCCTGAGATCAGCGTTTGAAACAGGTCATCGCGGTATTCCATGAAGCCTCCGCACGTGAAGCGGGGCAGGTGAAGCGCTGCCCCAGAGAGGCCGGTCGCTGCTTACCGGGTAGACATCGGATGCAGTCAGATGGACCGACGCTGTGGGTTCAGCCGTCGCGAAAGTGTTGTAGTGAGTCTAACCACGACACAGCGCCTTACTCCAGCGATTCCGACGCGCGACTCGATCATCGTGGAAACGATCTCGGATGCAGTACCTTTGCACGACCCACTGGCGTTGAACCGCAGCGCAGCCGTGGGATGTGCGGTGGAGTGAGTATGGCGCTTGACCCGAGCGATCCTGCTGACATGCGGCAGCTGGCTGCGCTCTCGGTCGAGGTCGGACAGCGGATCGGTGCCATGACCGGCATCGAAGCAGTCCTCGAAACGGCCGTTCGGCTCGCCGTCGAACGCATCCCCGGTGCCGATTTCTCGAGCGTGACACGCCAGCAGGACCACCGCTTCGTCACCGTCGTGGCCACGGATGAGCGTGCGGTACGCGCGGACGCGATCCAGTACGAGTTGCGGTCCGGACCTTGCGTGGACGCGATCACGTCCGGCGCGGTCCGCCGGTCGGACGATGTCTCGCGGGATCCGTCCTGGCCGACGTTCGGAAGCCGGGCGGCGCATGATGCGGGCGTCGCAAGCGTCATGTCCTACCGGTTGGCGTTCGACGTCGACGGCCGCCGGGCCGGGATGAACGTGTACTCGACTCGAACCGGTGCCTTTGACGCGACCGCCGTCACGACCGCCGTGCTGCTCGCCGCTCACGCGTCCTGGGCGGTGGCCGCTGACGCCGCGCGCACGAAGGTGGCCAACCTGCACCGGGCGCTGGAGACGAGCCGGGATATCGGGGTGGCGTTGGGAGTGCTGATGGCCACGCAGAAGGTGACCCGCGAAACGGCTTTCGAGCTGATGCGCATGGCGAGTCAAGGCGCCCACCGAAAGCTCCGTGACGTCGCCGCTGAGGTCGCAGCCACCGGACGTCTGCCCGGCGCAACATCTGCACCACATGTTCGAGGTGAATGACCGGCTACCCGGGGCCGGTGAAGCGGGCGCGCTGAAGGTTCTGCCGGCTGGGTGAGCCAACCGGCGACACTGTCAGGCGGGAAGCGTCTTTTTGATCAGATCGGCGATGAGCTGATAGCCGTCATCGCGCGGATGGATGTCCTGGAACTGGCAGAAGTACGTGAGCCGGCAGACCTTGGCGACGGCTACCGGCACCTTCCCGTAGGGCGCGAACTGCGTCGTCTGGCTGAACGGGATGTACGCCCCGGTCGCCGTCGTCACGTCGACGAACGTCGCGTTGACCGACTGGTAAGCCGCGCGAAGCGCTGGATTGATCAGGCTTTTGAACGCGGCCACCGAGATGGGAGCGAGGGCGCGCTCCGACGCCTTGGAAGAGACGTAATCGCCCAGAATGACGTCTGGGTACGTGATTCCGACAATTCGCACGTTCGAGCCGGCTGCCGACCGCAGATCACGCAGGAAGCCGGTCAGGTTGGTCTTGACGTTCTTCAAGGCATCCGTGAGACACCCGGTGACGTCTTTCGCCTTGGCGCAGCTGGTGATGTCGTTGCCACCGATCGAAACGGTGACGAGCGCGACATCAGCCTTGTGCGCCGCGATGAAGGCCAGGGCAGCTGCGGCCTGGGTCTTGCCGGAGTATGTGATACCGCCCGGCCCGAGCGCTTGCGGCTTGCAACCGATCTGCTTCACCAGCGACACGGTGGTCGCCCCGCCGCACCCGTAGTTGACGAGGGTGAGGTGCTGGCCGTTGATCGTGGCTTCATCGGCAAGGCGGTAGGCGAACCCGGCGGTGGTGGTGTGCCCGACCTTGCGGCTGGTGGTGGGCTGGTAGCCGGCCGCGTACGAATCGCCGATCGAGACGTAGAACTGCTTCCCTGGGCCGGGAGTAGACGGCGGGGCCACCGTCGTCGTCGCGGGCGTCGGCGCGGCCGACGGCTTGGCGCTCGAGCCGCAAGCGGTGATGACGGGCAAGGCGGCCAACGATGCGGCCAGCCCGGCGCCGGCGAGCATCCGGCGCACGGGTGCTCCGCTTCGATTTCGCACAAAGATTCCTTTTGCCGTTCGCATGGCTTGAGTTCTTGCATGTTACTGGCCCGTAGCTGGCCGGTGACAATTCGGCGACAACTGGTCCTGCCGGTAGTTCCTGCCCGCTTACCGTGCTCGGGTGAAGACGACAAAGGCTCGCAAGTCTCCGCGCCTGGCGCTCGCCGTCGCCGCCTGTGCTGTCGGTGCACTCGCGTTGGTCGGGTGCGGTTCCAGTGCAAACTCAGGCAGCAACGGCAGCGCGCCCGGCACAACCAGCAGCGGGACGGCCGGGAATGCCGGTGCGACGCAGCAACCGGTGCGCGACGGCCTCATTCAGCTTCGCCATTACGAGGGCGATCAGAAGAAGATCTCCGTCGTCCGAGCGAACGGCACGGTGGTGCGGGATGTCAGGCTTTCCTTCGAACCCGTCTTCGCCTTCCCGCTCGGCCCCGGCCGCGTGCTCTACAGCGACAGTCGCACCGCTTTCGCCGTCGTCGCCGACGACTCCGACCAAGCGATCCCTGTCACGGCTCCCAAAGACAGCATGATCGTGAACGGCCAGGTGGTCACGGCCAGCCAGGCGCCGCGCTACGTGGTGCTCGCTGCGGCGACCGGCCGGGCAGCAGTCGTGCTCGACATCCGGACCGGAAAGACCCAGAGCGTGGACGACCTGACCGGCGAGAACACCTTGGTGTTCATCGCGATGACGTCGCCGGACTCGAAGCACCTGCTCCTCACGGGTGTCGGCGCCACGCTGCTCACTCCGGGCCAGAGCGACGCGACACACCACTTCGGCAAGAACACCTACGGAGAATGCTTCACCCGCGACGGCACGGCCGTGCTGCTTGATCACTCCGACCAGGCCTCTTACACGTTGATTGCCTTCGACCCGGCGAAGAACTCGTCGACCGCTATCGACGCCGCCGTCGGGCCGGGAACGCTCGCCGCCTGTGTGGGTAACGACGTTGTGGTCTCCACGGACGGGCACGTCAGCGTGGCCGCAGTGCGTGGCGGGAAAGCCCAGCAGCTGCCGGACCTTCCGGACGACGCCAGCAAGCTGTTCCCCACCGGTGACGGCCGGCATGCGCTCATCGCGGTCGGCGACGGCGGAGCTGTTCGCTGGTCCCAGCTGGACGTCACCACCGGCAAGGTTCAAGCGCTACCCGAGCTCGACGGCCGGCTGGCCGTGGGCGACCAGCCGGGCCAGCAATTCTTCCTTTTCGGGGTCGACGCGAAAGCGGCTGCGACAGGGGACCGGCAGACCGTCTTCGGTCTCGACACCGCTACCGGCAAGGTCACCACGATCAAGCTTGCGGCGCCCGCTCTGCTCGCTGAAGGCCCATCGAGCAGCGACGGCAAGATGCGGGTCATCCCCACCAGCGGCGTCAAAGCCGAATTCGAGCTCGTCGACTTGCAGCGCGGCACGCAGACCCCGAGCGACAGCTCGCTCGGGCTGTCACCGAGCGGCGACCGCGTGCTGAAAGTCGTGGGCCGCGGCAAGCTCGCCGTCGCCGACGCCTCGTTGAAGCCGCTGGTGACCGTGGACGCCGGCACCGGCGTCTGGACCGCGCAGCGCTGACGTCGGGCGACCCGCCGGGCCTGCTACCGTCCCTCGGCGGCGCAGGGGCGTCAGACTGTCCAGGGTGATGCCATCCAATCCCGGTCGGCCGGCCCTGCCTCAGGCGCCCGGCGTCGTCGCGGCGAGCCGGGTATGAGGTCTGCGTTGCCGCCTTCGCCGAGGAGTGCGGACCGCCCTACGACCGACCGTCCCCGGCGGCGACCGGGGGCTGTGCCCTACGCCCTTGCCCGGCTGCGCGGCATACGCAGGCCGCCGGTCACCGTGACACCGGTATCCCCGGGCGCGGTGGTGAGCGACCTCGACGTCGCGGTGCCGATGCGTGACGGCATCTTGCTGCGCGTCAACGTGTACCGGCCACCTGGCCCCGGGCCCTTCCCGGTCATCCTGTCGGCACATCCCTACGGTAAGGACCGGCTGCCGGCGCGCAAGCGTCGCGGCGGGTTTCGGCTCTCGTTCCAGTACCGGGCGCTGCGGCAGACCGGTCCCATCGAGTTCTCCGAGCTGACCAGCTGGGAAGCGCCGGATCCGCTGTGGTGGACCGCGCAGGGCTACGCCGTCGTCAACGCCGATCTGCGCGGCGCCGGCACGTCGGAGGGCACCGGCACGTTGATGTCCGACGCCGAGGGTGAGGATGTCTATGACCTCATCGAGTGGGCGGGTACTCAGCCGTGGAGCACCGGCAGGGTCGGCACGCTCGGGGTGTCGTATCTCGCGATGTCGCAGTGGAAAGCAGCGGCGCTGCACCCGCCGCATCTGGCGGCAGTCTGTCCCTGGGAAGGGTTCACCGACGCGTACCGCGACCTCATGCGGCCGGGTGGCATCCGCGAGAACGGCTTCCTCAAGATGTGGAGTCGCGGGCTGAAAGGAGTCCGGCTGCGTGACGACGTCATCGCCGAGCAGCGCCGCCGGCCGCTTCGCGACGACTGGTGGCGCTCGCATGTGCCGGACCTCGCTGGCATAGAGGTGCCGGCGCTCATCTGCGGCAGCTTCTCCGACAACAATCTCCACAGCCGCGGCTCTTTGCGCGCGTTCGAACGCATCAGCTCGAGCGAGCGTCACCTCTATACCCACCGCGGCGGCAAGTGGGCAACGTTCTACTCGGCGCCGGCGAAGCAGGCTCAGCTCGCGTTCTTCGATCGTCACCTTCACGGCAAGGACGTCCCGGCGTTGCCGCGCGTTCGAATCGAAGTGCGGGAATCGCGTGATCGGATCACGCAAGTGCGGGAAGAGTGCGAGTGGCCCCTCGCTCGCACCGCGTGGACGCCGCTGTATCTCACCGATGAGGGCTTGTCGGAGCAGCCGGCACCTGCCGGCGGTCGCATCGCGTTCGACGGCGGGCGCGACGGAGCGCGTTTCGGGTGGGCCGTGCGGTCGGACATCGAACTGACCGGACCGATGGCACTTCGGCTGTGGGTCGAGGTCGCCGGCGCGGATGACGTCTTCCTCTTCGCCGGTGTGGAGAAGTGGCGGGGGCGGCGTTACGTGCCGTTCGAGGGTTCGTACGGCTTCGGGCGCGATCGTGTGACGACGGGCTGGCAGAAAGCGTCGTTGCGCACGTTGGATGCCGAGCAGTCCCGGCCCTTCGCACCGGTGCCGACCTTCACCGATCCGCAACCGCTGCAGAGCGGGGAGATCGTGCCGGTCGACATGGCATTGGGGTCCTCGGCCACGGTGTTTCGCCGCGGCGAGCAGCTCCGGCTGGTCGTCGCCGGCCGGTGGCTCTGGTCGTCGAATCCCCTCACCGGCAATTTCCCGGCAGCGTACGAGGCCGGCCCGCGGGCCCGGGTCACATTGCACTGGGGGCCGGAGCGTGATGCGCAATTGCTGGTGCCAGTGACCGCGCGGTGATGCGTCGCACCGGCACCGTTGTGCCGGCGGGAATGCGATCACTACAGTGGTGACCCCTGGTGCAGGGACGACAGGGAAGGGTGGGGCGATGCTCTTTCGAGCGGTGCTGCGGATCCTGGTGCTCGCGGGCATCATGGGCATCGTCCAGAACGTCGTGTCGGGCATTCACGTGCACGGCGGCTTCTGGACCTACGTCTGGGTCGCGTTCCTGTTCTCGCTGGTCAACATGATCCTGGGGCCGATCCTGCGGCTGTTCAGCCTGCCCCTCATCGTGCTGACGCTCGGGCTCTTCCTGCTCGTCGTCAACGCCGCCTTGCTGGCCATCACCGCCGGCCTGTCCAGCAAGCTCGATGTCGACTCGTTCGGTGCAGCCGTGTGGGGCGGTTTCCTGATCGCCTTCTTCAGCTGGCTGGCCGAGCTGATCCTTCCGCTGCGCAAGAAGGACGACGACCGCTCCCGGGCGCGCTCGCGCTGACGCCGATAGGTCGGCGCCGTCATGTGCTCACGTCCTCAGGACGTCGCCAACGCATGACGCTGCCGGTCCGGCGGCCGGATGCGGCCGCCGTTAAGAAGGCGTGAGGACGCCGTGACGGTGCCGTATGGGCGCGTGAGAGCGGCGTGAGGACGGGCGTTTCAGCCGTCTGACGACGATTGACTACTCATCGCCGCGGTGCGCGGCTCGATGAAGGAGTCCTCGTGTCGGACGTGTGGTTCGTCATCCTCACCGTTGCGGTGTTCGCCGTCCTGGCGCTCATCACCCGGGCCGTGGAGAAGCTATGACCGCTGAGAATCTGGTCGGCCTCATCCTTTCCTCGGGCCTGATCGTCTTTCTGGTCATCGCGCTCCTGTTCCCGGAGAAGTTCTGATGGGGCGGCTGGCTGACGGGGAGTTGCCGGCATGAACACGACGACCGCGGGTGTCCTGTTCTTCGCGACCATCGCCATCGCGCTCGGCCTGACCTACCGGCCGTTCGGCGACTACATGGCGCGCGTGTTCGAGAGCGAGAAGCACCTTCGCGTCGAGCGCGCCGTGTACCGGCTCGCCCGCATCGATCCGGACTCGGAGCAGACGTGGGGCGTGTACCTGCGCAGCGTGCTCGCGTTCTCGGCCGTCTCGGTGCTCGGCCTGTACGCGTTCCTGCGGGTACAGCACGCGCACCTGTTCGGCCATCCCTATGCGGTGCCGCAGATGCCTGCGGATCAGGCGTTCAACACCGCGGCGAGCTTCGTCACCAACACCAACTGGCAGTCGTATTCCGGTGAGAGCGCATTGAACTACGCCGCGCAGGCCGCCGGCCTCACCGTGCAGAATTTCGTCTCGTCCGCGGTCGGCATCTCCGTGGCGATCGCGCTGGTGCGCGGGTTCACGCGAAGCCGCACGGATCGGCTCGGCAACTTCTGGGTCGACCTCACCCGCACCTGCATCCGCATCCTGCTGCCGGTGTGCTTCGTGTTCGGGATCGTGCTCATGGGGGCGGGTGCCATCGAGACCTGGTCGCACTACCGCAGCGTGACCGGGCTGTCCGGCACTACCCAAAGCCTTCCGGGCGGTGCGGTCGCGAGCCAGGAGGTCATCAAGGAGGTCGGCACGAACGGCGGCGGCTTTTTCAACGCCAACGCGGCGCATCCGTTCGAGAACCCGACGGGGTGGACCAACTGGCTCGAGATCTACTTGCTGCTGGTCATCAGCTTCTCGCTGCCGCGCACCTTCGGCCGCATGGTCAAGGACAAGCGCCAGGGGCTCGCCATCGTCGCGGTGATGGGCCTCATCCTGGTGACCAGCAGCCTCATCGTGGCCGGCTCGCAGGCTGCCCACCACGGCACCGTGCCCACGGCGGTGGGGGCTGCGACCGAAGGCACGGAGACGCGCTTCGGCGTGCCCGACTCCGCCGCGTTCGCCACCGCAACGACCGGCACGTCTACGGGTGCGGTGGACAGCTTCCACGACTCGTACACCAGCCTCGGCGGCGCGGGGCTGCTGCTCAACATGATGTACGGCGAGATCGCGCCCGGCGGCACCGGCTCGGGGCTTTACGGAATGCTCGTGCTCGCGGTCATCACGGTGTTCGTCGCCGGTCTGATGGTCGGGCGAACACCGGAGTATCTCGGCAAGAAGATCGCCGGCCGCGAGATCAAATTCGCCTCGCTGTACATGTTGACGACGCCGACGCTGGTACTCGGCGGCACGGCTTTCGCGATGGCGCTACCGGGCGAACGGGCGGGGATGCTGAACAGCGGCCCGCACGGCTTCTCGGAAGTGCTCTATGCCTTTACGTCGGCGGGAAACAACAACGGCTCGGCGTTCGCCGGCATCGGGGTGAACACCACCTGGTACAACACGGCGCTCGGCATCGTGATGCTGCTCGGCCGGCTGCTTCCCATCGTCTTCACGCTTGGCCTCGCCGGGTCCCTGGCCGGCCAGCGGCCGGTGCCGGCATCGGCCGGAACCCTTCCGACCCATCGTCTTCTTTTCGTCGGCATGCTGACTGGAGTGACCGTGATCGTGGTCGCGCTCACGTATTTCCCCGCCTTGGCGCTGGGACCGATCGCTGAGGGCCTGCACTGATGGCCGCGCAGCGAAGCTCGCGAAGCGGTATCGCCACGGCGAGCCACCGCCGGGTACAGGGCGGATTGCTCGATCCCAAGCAGCTGTGGCACTCGATACCGGATGCCTTTCGCAAGCTCAACCCGTTCACGCTGTACCGCAATCCGGTGATGTTCATCGTCGAGATCGGGTCCGTCTTCACCACGGTGCTCGCCATCCGCGACCACACCAGCTTCGACCTCCTCATCGCCGGCTGGCTCTGGCTCACGGTGCTGTTCGCGAACCTCGCGGAGGCCGTGGCCGAGGGCCGTGGCAAGGCGCAGGCGGAGACGCTGCGCCGGGCCAAGCGCGACACCGTCGCCCGGCGGCTGACCGGCTGGTCCGCAGGTGGGGCCGGCGGCAGCGTGCGGGAGGAGGCGGTGGCGGCACCCGCGCTCGCCGAGGGAGACATCGTGGTCTGCGAGGCGGGCGACTACATCCCCGGTGACGGCGACGTGATCGAGGGCGTCGCATCGGTCGACGAGTCCGCCATCACCGGCGAATCCGCGCCGGTCATCCGCGAGTCCGGCGGCGACCGTTCCAGCGTGACCGGCGGGACGCGGGTGCTGTCGGACCGCATCATCGTGCGCATCACGCAGAAGCCGGGAGAGAGCTTCATCGACAGGATGATCGGGCTCGTGGAGGGCGCCAGCCGGCAGAAGACCCCGAACGAGATCGCGCTGAACATCCTGCTCGCATCTCTCACCATCATCTTCCTGCTGGCCGTTGCGACGCTCCAGCCACTGGCGATCTTCGCCAAGGCGCAGCAGCCGGGGATCCCCGGCAACTCCGCGCTCGATCACAACGGTGTTACCGCTATCGTCCTCGTCTCCCTGGTGGTGTGCCTGATCCCGACCACGATCGGCGCGCTGCTTTCGGCGATCGGCATCGCCGGCATGGACCGGCTGGTGCAGCGCAACGTGCTGGCCATGTCCGGGCGGGCCGTGGAAGCGGCCGGCGATGTCGACACGCTGTTGCTCGACAAGACCGGCACCATCACGCTGGGCAATCGAGAGGCGGCCGAGTTCATCGCGATCGGCCCGATGGACAGGGCGGTTCTGGCGGACGCCGCGCAGCTGTCTTCGCTTTCGGACGAGACACCGGAGGGCCGCTCCGTCGTCGTCCTGGCGAAGACCGCGTACGGGCTTCGTGAGCGCCACCCGGGCGAGCTCTCACACGCGACATTCGTGCCGTTCAGCGCTTCGACGCGGATGAGCGGGGTCGACCTTGCCGGTGACGGCGGGACGCCTCGCCAGATCCGCAAGGGCGCAGCGGGATCCGTCCTGGCATGGGTGCGTGAGCACGGCGGCCACGTGCCGGAGGAAACGACCGAGATCGTCGACGGCATCTCGGCCGCGGGAGGCACCCCGCTGGTGGTGGCGCAGGCCGTGGGCGGTGACGCTCACGTCCTCGGCGTCATTCACCTCAAAGACGTCGTCAAGTCGGGCATGCGAGAGCGCTTCGACGAGCTGCGCGCCATGGGCATCCGCACGGTGATGATCACCGGCGACAACCCGCGAACTGCTCGGGCGATCGCCGAGGAAGCCGGCGTGGATGATTTCCTCGCCGAAGCCAAGCCCGAGGACAAGATGGACCTCATCAGGCGGGAGCAGACCGGCGGCAAGCTCGTCGCGATGACCGGTGACGGGACGAACGATGCGCCCGCGCTTGCGCAGGCCGATGTGGGCGTGGCGATGAACACCGGTACGTCGGCGGCCAAGGAAGCCGGCAACATGGTCGACCTCGACTCGAACCCGACGAAGCTCATCGAGATCGTCGAGATCGGCAAGCAGCTGCTCATCACCCGCGGCTCGCTGACCACGTTCTCGATCGCCAATGACGTCGCCAAGTACTTTGCCATCATTCCGGCGATCTTTGCGAGCGTGTACAGCGGGCTGGACAAGCTGAACATCATGCGGTTGCACTCGCCGCAATCGGCGATCCTGTCGGCCGTCATCTTCAACGCGCTGGTCATCATCGTCCTGATCCCGCTGGCCCTGCGGGGCGTTCGCTATACGCCGAGCAGCGCCTCGCAGATGCTGCGCCGCAACATCTACGTGTACGGGGTGGGTGGCCTGATCGCCCCGTTCGTCGGGATCAAGATCATCGACCTGATCGTCCAGTTTCTGCCAGGGATCTGATAGTCATGCCGCACCTCGTCGCTGCGTTCCGGCGTCATCTCGCCGCCTTGCGTGTGCTCGTTGTCTTCACGGTCTTGCTCGGCGTGCTCTACCCGCTCGCGGTTACCGCCGTCGCGCAGATTCCGGGGCTCAAATCGCGAGCCGATGGGTCGCTCGTCAGGCTGAACGGGAAGGTCGTCGGGTCGAGCCTCATCGGTCAGTCGTTCACCGACGCGGCCGGCCAGCCGCTCGTGCAGTACCTCCAGTCGCGGCCGTCGGCGGCCGGCGACGGCTATGACCCGACCGCCTCGAGCGCGTCGAATCTCGGGCCCGAGTCGATCGTCGACACGCTTCCCGATCCGGCTGCGAAGGGCGATACCGGTACGCCATCGTTGCTGACTCAGGTCTGCAGCCGCAGCCTCGCTGTCGGGAAGCTCGAAGGAGTCGACGGATCCCGGCCGTTCTGCACGCCGAGCGGCGTCGGTGCGGTACTCGGGGCGTTCTACTCCGGTCCGGGCTATCGGGGAGAGGTGGTGCGCGCGGTGAGCCTCAACGAGCCGTGTCCGGCCACACCGTTCATTCCGTCCTATGAGGGGGTGAAGGTAGAATGCGCCATGTTCGGTGCGGACTACGCCAAGGGCAAGGTCGTCCCCGTCCGGGGCGATGCACCCGACCGTCCTGCCGTACCGGCCGACGCGGTCACCGCGTCCGGCTCCGGCCTCGATCCGGCCATCAGCCCGGCTTATGCGAAGCTGCAGGCGCCCCGCATCGCGCGAGTCCGAGGTATCACCACGCGGCAGGTGGTGGACATCATCGCGGATCACACGGCCGGCCGGGCACTCGGCTTCCTCGGGGAGCCCGCGGTCAACGTGTTGCAGGTGAACGTCGCGCTCGATAAGGCCTACCCGGTCAAGGGCCAGTGATGGGACGGGGTCGGCTGCGGGTCTATCTCGGTGCTGCACCGGGCGTCGGGAAGACCATGGCCATGCTCGACGAGGGCCATCGTCGCAGCGGTCGCGGCACCGACATCGTGGTGGGCTTCGCCGAGACCCACGGGCGGCCCCGCACCGCGCAGAAGCTGGAGGGACTCGAAGTCATCCCGCGCACGGTGATCGACTATCGGGGATCCCGCTTCACCGAGATGGACACCGACGCGGTGCTTGCCCGCAAGCCGCAGGTGGCCCTCGTCGACGAGCTCGCGCACACCAACGTGCCCGGCTCGCCGCGGGAAAAGCGCTGGCAAGACGTCGAAATGCTGCTCGAGGCGGGCATCGACGTCATCACGACGGTGAACATCCAGCACCTCGAGTCGGTCAACGACGTCGTCGAGCAGATCACCGGTATCCCGCAGCGCGAGACCATCCCGGACGCCGTGGTGCGGGCGGCGGACGCGGTCGAGCTCGTCGACATGAGTCCCGAGGCCTTGCGGCGGCGCATGGCGCACGGCAACATCTACGCCGCCGAAAAGATCAACGCCGCGCTCAGCAATTACTTCCGAACCGGCAATCTCACGGCCCTTCGCGAGCTGGCCTTGCTGTGGCTGGCGGATTCGGTGGATGACGGACTTCGGCGTTACCGCGCCGAGCATGGCATCGAACGGCCGTGGGAGACCCGGGAACGGGTCGTCGTCGCGCTGACCGGCGGGCCCGAGGGTGAGACGCTGCTCCGGCGCGGGGCGCGGATCGCCGCCCGGGTCGCCGGGGGGGATCTGCTGGCGTTGCACGTCGCGCGCAGCGACGGTCTCGCCGGGGCGAGCGTGGCTGCGCTCGCCGAGCAGCGGCGGCTGACGGAGTCGCTCGGCGGGAGTTTTCACTCGGTCGTGGGCGAGGACGTCCCGCGCGCGCTACTGGACTTCGCCAGAGCGCACAACGCGACCCAGATCGTGCTCGGAGCGAGCCGCCGCAACCCGCTGAATGCGGTACTCACCGGAGCCGGCGTCGGCGCCACGGTGACACGCCTTTCCGGCCCCATCGACGTTCACATGGTGACCCACGAGTACGTCGGCACGGGCCGTTCCCTGCCCAAGCTCACCGGCGGGCTCACGACACGCCGGCGGCTGGCCGGAGCGGCGCTGGGCACGGTCCTGCTGGTAGCCCTCACCCTGTTGCTCACCGCGCTGCGCGAACACACCTCACTCTCCAGCGATGCCCTGCTCTATTTGGTCGCGGTCGTCCTGGTGGCTCTCGTCGGCGGTATCTACCCCGCTCTGGTGGCCGCGGTCGCGAGCGGGCTCCTGCTCAACTGGTTCTTCACGCTTCCGCTGCACAGCCTCACGATCTCTCGCGTCGACGACGTCATCGGCATCCTGGCGTACGTGCTGGTGGCAGCTCTCGTCAGCACGGTCGTCGATGTCGCCGCCCGCAGAAGCCGGGAAGCGGCTCGTGCCGGTGCAGAAGCCGAGACGCTCTTCACCCTCGCCGGAAGCCTCCTGCGCGGCGAGGAAGCCTTGCCGGCGCTGCTGCAGCGCGTTCTCGAGGCGTTCAACATGTCCGCCGTGAGCCTGCTGCGGCGAACCAGTGAGGCGCCGCTCAGCGAGGGGCGCGGCGGGCAGCCGGCGGGCAGCCTGCGCGGCTCCTGGACCTGCCTTGCGGGCGTGGGCGACCGGCCGTGCGTCAGCCCTGGGGAAGGTGACATCGAGGTGCCGATCGCCGACGATCTCGCTCTGGTGCTACGCGGCCGGCCGCTGCCCGCCGAGGACCGGCGGGTGCTTTCGGCATTCGCCGCCGAGGTCGCCGTCGCCTACCAACAGCGGGAGCTCCGTGAGGCGGCGGCGGAGGCAGTGCCGGCGCGCGAGGCGGATCGCATGCGGACCGCGCTGCTGAACGCCGTGAGTCACGACTTGCGCAGCCCGCTGGCCATCGCGAAGGCAACGGTGACCAGCCTGCGCTCGCCGGACGTCGAATGGTCAGACGGCGATCGCCGGCAGCTGCTCGCGAGCGCTGACGCAGCGTTGGACCGGCTCACCGGACTGGTGACGAACCTGCTGGATCTCTCGCGCTTGCAAGCTGGGGTGCTCTCGGTCTTTCCCCGCCCGCTCGGGCTGGAGGACCTCGTCAACCTTAGCATCGAGCATCTTGGCGCGCCCGTCGGCCGGGTCGAGGTGCTGGTGGCGACCGAGCTTCCGGACGTCTACGCCGATCCCGGCCTGCTGGAGCGCGTCATCGCCAACGTCGTGCAGAACTCCTTGCGCTACAACCCGCCGCAAGCAGCGGTGCAGCTCGCCGCGAGCGCGCATGCCGACGTCGTCGAGTTGCGGGTCATCGACCGGGGACCGGGCATTCCGGAGGATGAGCGCGAGGCGGTGTTCGCCGCGTTCCAGCGTCGCGACGACCTGTCCACGTCGGCAAGCCCCGGCGTCGGCCTCGGTCTCGCCATCGCGCGCGGTTTCACGGAGGCCATGGGCGGATCCATCACCATGGAGGACACGCCTGGCGGCGGGTTGACCGTCGTGGTGGCGCTGCCCATCGCCAAGGGCGCGCCCGCCTCGTCAGGGGATGCAGCTCTGGCGCCGGCTGCCCGTGTGGCCTCGAAACCCGAGAAAGGCAGGGCGCAGTAAGGTGGGCCGTTCCGCGCAGGCACCTTCTCCGGAGGGCGATTCGTGAGCGACGGTGCAGCCCGCGTACTGATCGTCGAGGATGACCCGGAGCTGCAGCGCGCCCTGGCGCTGAATCTCACAGCCCGTGGCTTTCTGGTGAGCACCGCTTCGAACGGCACTGAAGGGTTGAACGCTGCCGCGTCGACACCGCCCGACGTGATCGTGCTGGACCTCGGCCTGCCCGACCTCGGCGGTATGGACATCATCCGTTCCGTTCGGTCGTATGCGAAGACGCCGATCGTGGTGCTCTCCGGCCGGGCTGGAAGCAGCGACAAGGTCGATGCATTGGACGCCGGCGCCGACGATTACGTCACCAAGCCGTTCGACGTCAACGAACTGGTGGCGCGGCTGCGTGCAGTGACTCGTCGGGCCGGCGCTCAGGAACACAGCGTTGTGGTGCGAGTGGGTAACACCGCGATCGATCTCGAGGCCAAGACCGCCGAGCGCCTCGGCCCGGGTGAGGAGCGTGAGCGGGTGTCGCTCACGCCGACCGAATGGCACCTCCTCGAGGTGCTGCTCACCCATCCGGGCCGCCTCGTGAGCCAGTCGACGCTGCTGTCCGAGCTGCGCGGGCAGGAGGGGTACACCGACAGCAGCTACCTGCGCATCTACATCGCGCAGCTGCGCCGCAAGCTGGAGCCGGAGCCCAGCCGGCCTCGGTATCTCATCACCGAGCCCGGCATGGGCTACCGCTTCCAGCCGTGACGGTGGATCAGGCGTCCGAGCGCCTGCGCTGCAGCGTGAACGTCTCGAACTCCTGCAGCTGCCCGTACGGGCCGAGCACGTCATAGTAGGTGACGCGCATCCGGGTGAGCCCGCTGCGGCGCGTGCCCGGATCGACGGAGAAGGCCGCGAAACCGTAGGAGCGAGCAGCGTTTCGCACCGCCGACCACGGTGCGTTCTCGGTGAGGTAGATCGGCGGCCGTTTGCCGGTGGACGGGTCCGGCGCACCGACCGCAGTGATGACGCGACACTGCGGCGGGTTGAAGAACAGCTGATTGCTCGGGACGGAGGTACCACCGCCCCCGATCACCATGTGCACGGTGCCCTTGGTCGTGTCGATGACGCCGGTGCGCGTCGCGGCCGGGTTCGGTGTCAGCGTGGCGTTGGACTGCTGACCGCGGATCGGGTGCGAACGCTCGTAGTGGTGCTCGTGGCCGCAGACCACGAGATCCACGCCGTACCGGTCGAACAGCGGAAGCCACTCCTGCCGGATGCCGAGGTCGGCGCCGTTGAACTTGTCCGCGGTGCTGATCGCCACCTGGTGCATGCACACGACGATCCAGTCGATGCCGGAGTCGCGTCGCGTCGCACGCAGTTCCTTTTCCAGCCAGGCCTTCTGCGCTCCTGCGGAGTATCCGTGTACGTAGCTGCTTCCGCCGTCCTGGTAGCAGACGTCGTCGTTCTGGAGGCTGATGAATCGCACCGATCCGACGGTGAACGCGTACCAGAGGCCTCGGGTCAGCTCGCTCTGCCCGTGCTGGCGGGGGAGTGAGAAGTACGTCTGATACGCCTGGTAGCCGATGGGACCGTTGCCCAGCTCGTTCTCGTGGTTTCCGGCGCACGGCATCCAGGGCCGGTGGCGCGCGCTGCGGGTGTTGTTCTCCCAGAAGTCCGACCAGGTCCGGACCCGGTCTGTCGCGAGGTTCGCGTAGCAGAGGTCGCCGTTGAAAAGGTGCAGGAGCGGCTGTACCTGCTCGACACCAGCGGTGGTGTCCCCGGCTGCGGCGGAGCCGAGATTGTCGTTGACCATCGGGGGATTGGGGATCGTGACACCGGCCGGTGGTGTGTAGACCTTGCCCAGCGTGGGGGTGCCCTGGTCGCCGAAGCTGGTGAACGTGAAGGCGGCGCGGCCGCGGGGCGCGGTGCGAAATGAGCCCGCCTCGGCCTCGGCGCCGTCGTGTTGGGCGGTGTAGGTGTACTCGGTGCCGGCGCTCAGCCGCTCGAGCCGGGCATGGTGGGCGTAGACGACCTGTCCCGACTTGTCGTCGGTGTAGCTCACGGTCCTCGCGGCAATGGTGTGATGCGGGCCGCGGCCGGCCCGGGCGACGGTCACTCGCGGGTGCTTCACTGGCTGCAGGGTGTGCCAGGAAGCAACGACCTCGCGTGACGCGTCAGCGCCGAACTGCAGGTGCAGTCCGGCGACGCGCGGCGTGGCGACTGGATCGCCGGCCGCGCTGTCGTGCCATGACGGGACTGCTGCGCTGGCGATCCCGCTCCCCAGCAGCGGGGTGGCGGCGATGGCGGCGCCGCCGACTCCTGCGGCGGTGAGCACGCCGCGCCGGCTGACCTGACGGCCCGCGGGCGGCGGCGTCGCGAGTGTGCCGTCAAGGGATGGTGACTGGGGTTCTTCATTCGGCATAAGCGCAACATTTGCAAGGCTTCCTTGCCGATACACCCACCGCTGCGTGAACGCCGGGTGACGCTTTTCGTGAGCAGCCGGCGCACCCGAGCCTGGGGCTCGAGGTCCTTAGTGTTGGCGCACCGTTCACGTGACTTCTGCCTCGCCGTTCGACGTAGGCCGCAATCGTCATTGCACCCTGTGGCTATGCGGGTGGCCGTGATCACCGAGTTCTTCCTCCCACAAATCAACGGCGTGACGAACTCCGTGCTGCGCGTCTGCGAACAACTGACCAGGCGCGGCCACGAGGTGCTCGTCGTCGCTCCGGGCAGCGGACCGCAGGAGTGGAAGGGCATCCCTGTGGTGCGGACGCCATTGCTTCCGCTGCCGGGATACCGCGATTTCCGGGTCGCTCGCCACTTCCGGGGTATGCGCGCGACACTGCGTGACTTCGCCCCGGACGTCGTGCATCTCGCGTCGCCGCTGGTGCTCGGAGCGAAGGGGGCCATGGCGGCGCGCCAGCTCGGCATGCCCTATGTCGCCGTTTACCAGACCGACATTGCAGGATTCGCCAAGCGCTATGGCCTTGGCCTGGCGCAGAATGCTGCGTGGCGGCGGCTTCGCAAGGTCCACGGCGCGGCGGCACGCACGCTCGCCCCGAGCACGCATGCGGTCCGTCAGCTGCAGGAAAACGGTTTCGAACGGGTCGTGCGCTGGGCGCGCGGGATCGACCTGGTGCGCTTCCACGCGGCGCGCCGCGATGCGGGGCTGCGCGCCGAACTCGCTCCGCGCGGAGAGCTGCTCGTCGGCTACATCGGTCGGCTCGCATACGAGAAGCAGGTGGGCCGGCTGGCAGACGCTCAGCATCTGCCGGGCATCCGGCTTGTTGTCGTCGGCGACGGCCCACAGCGCAAGCAGCTCGAACGTCAGTTGCCACGAGCGGCCTTCTTGGGGTTCCGGACTGGTGCGTCCTTGGCCTCGACCTTCGCGTCGCTCGACCTCTTCGTCCACGCCGGCGCGCACGAGACGTTCTGCCAGGCGGCCCAGGAAGCCCTCGCCAGCTCCGTCCCGGTGGTCGCCGCTCGCGCTGGTGGGCTGCTCGACCTCGTGCAGCACGGAATGAACGGGCTCACCTTCGAGCCGGGATCGGCGCGCGCCCTCGCAGGGTGCGTCGAGCAGCTGCGTGACGATCCGCGCGCCCGGTCAGAGATGCGGGGCGCCGCTCGGCGCTCCGTCGAAGGGCGCAGCTGGGACGTCATCGGCGAGGAGCTCACGCAGCACTACCGGGAGGTCGCATGAGAATCGTTCAGGCGGCAAACTTCGTCACCCCGACGTCGGGAGGGCTGCGTACTACCTTGCTGCAGCTCGCGGAAGGCTACGCGCAACGCGGCCATGAGGTCGTCCAAGTGCTACCGGGCGCCGCGGACGACGTGGTCGAGCAGCCCTGGGGCAGGCAGGTTTTCCTGCGGGCGCCGGCCCTGGCCGGGACGGGATACCGCATCGTCGTCGACGCCAAGCGAGTGCAGCGGGTGCTCGGCGGTTTGGCCCCTGACCGCCTCGAGGTCCACGACCGCACCACCCTGCGCGGACTGGGCCACTGGGCTCGCAAGCGCGGGGTGCCGGCGGTCATGGTGAGTCACGAGCGGCTGGACCGCTGGCTCAGCCAGTGGTTGCCCGCGCGACTGCCCTTGGAATCCATGGCGGACCGCTCGAATGCGGCGCTCGCAGCGCAGTACGACACCATCGTGTGCACGACCTCATGGGCCGCGGAGGAGTTTCGCCGGCTCGGTTGCGGACGGGTCGTCACCATCCCGCTCGCGGTGGACCGAGCGCAGTTCCCGCCGCGGCTGGATGCCATGCCGGGCCGGGCGAACGGTGCCGTACTGCTGACGATGGTGAGCCGGCTCTCGCGGGAGAAGCGGCCGGAAATCGCCGTCGAGGCGGTGCGGGAGCTCAGGCGTCGCGGGCACGACGTGCGGCTGATGGTGGCCGGCGACGGCCCGATGCGTAAAGCATTGCAGGCGCGCGGGGAAGAGCTGCCCATCACCTGGATGGGATTCGTCGCGAGCCGGGCGCAATTGGCGGCGCTGCTGAGGCAAGCCGATGTCGCCCTCGCCCCCGGCCCCGTCGAGACATTCGGGCTGGCGGCCCTGGAGGCGCTCTGCTCGGGGACGCCCGCCGTCGTGCACTGGCGTTCTGCCTTGCCCGGGGTCATCGGCGAGACGGGAGGGCGAGTGTCGGCCGGCACTGGCTTCACGTTCGCGACCGCGGTACAAGAGCTGCTCGCGATTCCCGAAGGCGTGCGGCGAAGAGCGGCCCGCGCTCGGGCCGAGCAGTTCGATTGGCGCGCCACGGTGAGCGGCTTTCTCGCGGCACACCAGCATGCGTCGGCCATGCCGAACGCCACGGTGGTGCGGCTCGCGGAGCCGGGCGCGCGGCCCGCGACGTTCTGCATGAGAGGTTCCCTGCGTTCCCCGCGCGGACGTCGCGACCCTGATCGTCGGGTTGTACGACGTGGCTCGGTCGGGCTTCACAGCCGTGCGCCGCTTCGCGTTTCAGCTGCCTGGCCGCAGCCGGGAGGTCAGTGCACGTAGGCGCGGAGCCCGCTCAGCAACGCAGCGAGTCCCGCCTTGGCGTCGCTGAACAGCATCGCCGTCTTCGGGTCCGTGTAGAGCTCGTTGTCGATGCCTGCGTAGCCGTGACCGAGGGAGCGCTTGACGACGATGACGCTCTTCGCGAGATCGACGTTCAGGATCGGCATGCCGGAAACCGGGTTACCCGGACGCCGGGCAGCGGGATTGGTCACGTCGTTCGCGCCGACGACCAGCACCACGTCCGTGCGGGGAAACTCGGGGTTGATCTCCTCGAGGTCACGCAGTTGCTCGTACGGCGCATTCGCCTCCGCCAGCAACACGTTCATGTGCCCCGGCATCCGGCCCGCGACGGGGTGGATGCCGTAACTCACGTCGACCCCGTTGTCGAGCAGCGCTTGCGCGAGCTCGACGACCTCGTGCTGAGCCTGCGCGGCCGCGAGCCCGTACCCGGGCACGATGACCACCTTCGAGGCGTAGGCGAGCTGCAGCGCGGCGTCGTCGATGGTCACTTCCCGCACCGGCAGGCGGCTTTCTGCCGCGGCGGCCGGCGCGCCGTCGCCGGTGCCGAAGCCGCCCGCGACGATGTTGAGCAGCGAGCGGTTCATCGCGTCGGCCATCAGCTTGGTGAGGATGCCGCCGGCCGCGCCGACAAGCGCGCCGGCGATGATGAGCGGGGTGCTGTCGATAACGAAGCCCGCCATAGCGACCGCGGTACCGGTGCACGCGTTGAGCAGCGAGATGACGACCGGCATGTCGGCGCCGCCGATCGGCAGCGTGACGAGGATGCCGACGCCGAGCGCAGCCGCCGCGACGACATAGAGCACCGCCGTTCCGCCGTGCCCGGCCGCATAGGTGATGGCGCAGCCGATCGCGACCAGGCCCAGCGCGAAGTTCAAGGCTCGTCCCGCCGGGAAAGTGATCGGACGTCCGGGAATCCTCCCGGCGAGCTTGCCGCTCGCGACGAGCGACCCCGACAGGGTTATTGCCCCGATGAGCATGTCCAGCGCCGTCGTCAGCGTGGTGCGTACCGGAAGGTCGCCCAGCGGCAGTGAGTGGGCGTGGGGGATCGCGTCGCCGAGAGCGATGAGCGCGGCTGCACCGCCGCCAACCGCGTTGAAGAGGCTGACCAGTTGCGGCATCGCCGTCATCTGCACGCGTTTGGCCGCGAGCAGCCCGGCGAACGCCCCGCCGAGCAGCCCCACCGCGAGCACTGCGGCCGCGGCGGCGGTGATGACGTGATCGTGGCCGAGAACGGCGATGGTCGTGGCGAAGGCGAGCGTCATACCAGCCGCGGAGAGCTGGTTGCCGCGCCGTGCCGTGGCCGGCGACGTCATGAGGTGCAGTCCGATGACGAAGCTCGTCGCCGCGGCCAGGAAGAGGGCGTGCACCGCGGTGTCGAACCCGCTCATCGGTCCGCCGCCTTCACTGCCGCGCCGCGGGGCCGGAACATCTCGAGCATGCGGTCGGTGACGACATAGCCGCCGACGACGTTCATGGCCGCGAAGGCCGCGGCTACCAACAGCACGACGTAGCCGAGCGGGCTGTCGGTGGCCGATGCCATGAGCATGACGCCGACCACCACGACGCCGTGAATGGCGTTCGAACCGCTCATCAGCGGAGTGTGCAACGTGGCCGGAACTTCGCTGATGACCTCGAAACCGACGAGCAGACTGAGCACGAAAACGGTGATGTCCGCGAAAAGTAGCGGCGTCACTGCGGCACCTCCACGTCGGGATGAACGAGCTCGCCGTCGTGGCAGACGAGCACGCCGGCGATGACTTCGTCGCTGAGGTTCAGCACGAGGTCATCGCCTGGGATGAGATACGCGACGAGCGCGACGATGTTGCGCGAGTACGCCGTCGAGGCCGCTTTCGGTACCTGGGACGGCAGGCTGCCGGCGCCGATGATGGTGACCCCGCCAGGCGTGTGCACCGTCTGTTCCGGCACCGACCCTTCGACGTTGCCGCCGAGCGGGCCGGAGGCCAGATCGACGACGACAGCGCCGGGTTGCAGCTGCTGTAGCGCCGCCGCCCGTACCAGCAGTGGCGGGCGCCTGCCGGGCACTTGCGCGGTCGTGATGACGATGTCGAAGCGGCCGATGGCGGCATCGAGGGCGGCCTGCTGCGCCTCGCGCTCGGCGCCGGTCAGCTCCCGTGCGTAGCCATCTCCGCCCGCCTGCCGGCCCAGCTGCGGCAGGCCCTCGAGCTCGAGAAAGCCGGCTCCGGTGGACAGCACGTCGGCGCGGGCGGCGTCCCGGATGTCGTAGCCGGTGACCATCGCGCCGAGGCGGCGCGCGGTGCCGATGGCTTGCAGGCCGGCCACGCCGGCGCCGATCACGAGCACCCGGGCGGGGCGGGTGGTACCCGCCGCGGTCATGAGCATGGGGAAGTAACCACCGTAGGCGTCCGCCGCGACGAGCGCGGCCTTGTAGCCCGCGACGTTCGCCTGCGAGCTCAATACGTCCATCGCCTGGGCTCGGCTCAACGTCCGAGGCAAGCCGTCGAGACTGACGGCGGTGACTTTCGCGGCGGCCAGCTCGTGCGCCAACTCGGCGTTGATGAGCGGCTGCAACAGGCCGACCACCAGCTGACCGGGCCGCAGCAGCTGGCGTTCCGGCGGGCCGGGAGGCGCGATACAGGCGATGATGTCCGCCTGCGCGAGCACCTTTTCCGCAGCGACGATCTGCGCGCCGGCCGATACGTAGGCGTCATCGGGAAACCAGGCCGCAGCGCCGGCACCGGACTGCACGAGCGCCTGATGCCCGGCTTTGCGTAGCCGTTGCACACCGTCGGGGGTGAGCGCCACGCGCCGCTCGGGCGCGTTTTCGGCAAGGACGCCGATTGTCCACACCATCGCTTTCAGGGCTCCGTCTCACGCGTGCGATGTCCATCGATCGTTCGGACGATCGATCACACCGTCGGCCGACTCGCCTGGAACTGTGCCCTGTCTTCGGTATGCCGCTGCAGTGGCTAACGTCCCCGGCGCACAGACGAACGGCCTTACGGGCCGGCGCCCCTGTTGAGATTCGATGAGGACGTCGATAGGTCCGAGCCGGCGCTGACGGCCTCACCAGCGAAGGTAGGGCGCCCCGGTGAGCAGAAAGCGGATCACCTGATGACAACGACGCGCCCCGCCGGTGCCTTGCGCATACCGTCGGCCCTTTCCGGCAAGGTCATGTCCGCCGAAGACGCTGCCGCACTGGTGAAGCCGGGCGAGCACATCGGTATGAGCGGCTTCACCGGTGCAGGCCATCCCAAAGCGGTGCCGGGGGCGCTGGCCCGGCGTATGAGCGAGGCGAACGCCCGAGGTGAGCGCTTCACGGTCGGCGTCTGGACCGGTGCGTCGACGGCGCCGGATCTCGACGGCGTTCTGGCGGCGGTGGACGGCGTCGATCTGCGGATGCCCTACCAGTCCGATCCGGTCACCCGCAGCAAGATCAACGCAGGTCGGCTCGACTATCTCGACCTGCATCTCTCACACGTCGCCCAGATGGTGTGGGAAGGCTTCTTCGGTCATCTCGACCTCGCCATCGTCGAGATCTCCGGTATCACGGCGGACGGCGACCTCATCCCATCCTCATCGGTAGGCAACAACAAGACGTGGATCGATCAGGCCGATCGCGTCATCCTCGAGGTCAACAGCTGGCAGCCCGCGGAACTCGAGGGCATGCATGACATCTACTACGGCACCCGGCTGCCGCCGTATCGCCTGCCGATTCAGCTGGTGCGCGCGAGCGACCGCATCGGTGAGCCATACCTGCGTTGCCCGCCGGACAAGATCCTCGCGATCGTGCCGACGGATGCGCCGGACTTCAACGCGCCGTTCAAAGCGCCGGACGACGTGTCGCTCGCTATCGCTGACCACGTGCTCGATTTCTTCGCCCATGAGATCCGCCGCGGCCGGCTGCCAGCTGACCTGCTGCCCATCCAGTCCGGCGTCGGCAACATCGCCAATGCGGTGCTGTGCGGTATCGACAAGGGCCCCTACCGGCAACTGTCGGCGTTCACGGAAGTCATCCAGGACGGCATGCTGGACATGCTGCGGTCCGGGACGCTTCGCAGCGCATCGGCATCGGCATTCGCGTTCAGCCCGGACAAGCTCGCCGAATTGCGCGCGAACATCGGCTTCTACCGCGAGCGCATCTTGCTGCGCCCGCAGGAGATCAGCAACCATCCTGAGCTGATCCGCCGGCTGGGCGTGCTGGCCATGAACGGCATGATCGAGGGGGACATCTACGGCAACATCAACTCCACCCATGTCATGGGATCGAGTATCCAGAACGGCATCGGCGGCTCAGGCGACTTCGCGCGCAATGCCTACATCTCGATGTTCATGACGCCCTCGGTGGCCAAGCACGGGGCCATCTCCTGCATTGTGCCGATGGTCAGTCACGTCGACCACACCGAGCACGATGTGCACGTCGTGGTGAGCGAGCAAGGCCTCGCCGATCTGCGCGGGCTGCCGCCGCGCAAGCGGGCGGAGCGCATCATCGAGCAGTGCGCGCATCCCTCGTATCGGCCGCTGCTACGTGACTATTTCGAACGGGCGATCGCCAGTCCAGCCGGCAAGCACACCCCGCATCTGCTCGGGGAAGCCCTGTCGTGGCATCAGCGATTCCTCGAGACCGGCAGCATGCTGCCGGCTTGAGCTACCAGATCTCGTCGACGTAGCGATCGGTGCCGACGACGGTCGCGATGAAAGGCGCCGCGAACACGACCTTCGCGAGGCCGCCCGCGGCCAGCGCGTCCGCCAGCTGCTGATACCGGTCCCAGATCTGCAACGGGTCGCCTTCGACGAAATGCAACTGGAGCCGGCGCCGGTCGGCCGCGGCGTGATCGTCCGGAACGAAGTCGGTCTTCGTCTCGAGCAGCGGGATGGTCGACCACGAAGATACCGACGCGACCGGTGAGTCCTGCAAGAAGCGTGGCAGCTCACGGCTGAACCACGCGTCGACGTCGTCTTGCGCGACGTCGGGCGAGCGTTCCACCCACAGGGCTACCAGGCCCGGATACCGGTGGTCTAGGGCCAGCTCCAGCGGCACCGGATCCGGGTCGCGGTAGGTGCGCCACTGGTGCTGGTAGGTGCCGGTGTTGTAGTGGGTGCGGTGCTCGAAGCCGCGGTCGGCCGCGTAGAGCACATGCACCTGAGGTGTCGCCCAGTCCAGCCACTCCGGATGGTGGCCGTCGAGGATGTAGTAGATGCAGGCGTACGAGCCGGCTTCGCGGTCGAAGCCCATGTCCGGCGCTTCCGGGAAGCGGGCTTGCTTGTGGCGGCGGGTGGCGACCCACCGGCTGCCGGCCACGGTATTGGCTCCGATCATGCAGCCGGCGTAATAGTGGTCGCGCTCGTACCAGCGGTTGTACGCCCGTTCGTAACCGCGGTGCGGGTCGGTGAAGACCCAGAGCAACGATCCCGCTCGGATCGGCTCATCAGGCAGCGGTAGCAGCTGCCCCGGTGCGTAGTGCAACGGCTCGGCGTAGCGCTCTTCGGCGGGCATGGCGAACTCCTTGCGTGACTCACCCGATTCTCAGCCGGTTCTACTCCTTGCCGCCGGCGGGGACGACGACGGGGTCGGGCAGCCGGATGGCTCGGGCCCATAGCTCGGTCAGCGTGGCGACGGCGACGGCCCCATCTACGTTCTCGCCGAGGTCGAGCCAGACGTGCGCGAAGTGTTCGACCATCCCGCCAAGAGCGATCGCCATCGGACGCAGTGGCAGGTCGAGGGTGATCAGTCCGTCGCGCGCAAGGCGGGTAAGGCCTTCCTCGAGCCGGCGCACGAAGTCTTCCCGCATGTCCAGCACCAGCGCGCGGAAGCTCTCGTCATCGATCGCTGCCTGCTCGATGACCCGCATGAGCCGGGAGTTGCGGGCCCATGCCGCGAGGTAGAGGCGGTTCGCCGCCTCGATCCGGGCGTAGGCGGTCATGCCCTGCTGGTCACCGACCCGCGTGTCGAGGAACATCTCCCCGACCACCGTGCGCGCCAGCTCGCGCAGCAGTGCGGCTTTGGAGTCGAAGTAGGTGTAGAACGTGCCGTGCGAGACGCCAGCGCGATCGCAGATGGAGTCGATGTTCGCGCCGGCGAACCCGGATCTTTCGAAGACATCCCGGCCGGCAGCGAGCAACGTCGCGCGGGTACGCCGGCCGCGGCTGGTGAGCGGAGCCTGGGGACTCACCATCTCAGTGGCCGGCGCGGTTGGGCATGGCGAAAGGGTAGCTGCTAACCTGACGCCACCGTCAACTCAGCGGCAGCGCCGGAGGCATTCTCGGTGGACGACCCACTCGTTCGATACTCGGTTTCCGACGGGGTCGCGACCGTCACTCTCGACTCGCCGCACAATCGCAACGCGCTTTCCAGCCGGCTGGTGCGTGAGCTCGGCGAGGCGCTCGACGCCGCAGCGGCCGACCCGGACGCTCGGGTGCTGATGATCACCGGCGCCGGTCCGGTGTTCTCGTCGGGGGCGGATCTCAAGGAGCAGCGTTCCGGCGTCGGCGCCAACCGCCCGAGCATGTTGGCTGCGTTGCCATCGGTGTTCGAGAAGATCTGGTCGTGCCCGCAGCCGGTGGTGTGCCGGTTGAACGGCCTCGCCAGGGCCGGCGGCGTCGGGCTGATGGCTGCCTGTGACCTGGTGGTGGCTCCGGCGGCGGTGACGTTTTCGTTCACGGAGGTGCGGATCGGGGTGGTGCCGGCCATCATCACCGTCCCGGTCCTGCGGCGGATGCGCTCCCAGGACGTGCATCGGCTCTTTCTCACCGGCGCCACGGTCGACGCGTCCGAAGCCTCCCGGCTCGGCTTGGTCGACGAGGTCGCCGCCGAGGGGGAGCTCGACGCGGTCGCCGCCCGGGTGGTCGAGCAGTTGATGCGCGGTGGCCCGCAAGCGCTGGCCATCACCAAGCAGCTGACCCGCATGGCGAAGGCGATGCCGGAAGACGCGCTCTTCGCCGAGCTCGAACGCATCTCGGCGGACCGTTTCGCGTCGGCCGAGGGCCAGGAAGGGATGAGCGCCTTCGCCGAGAAGCGCGACCCGACGTGGATACCGGCTGCTTTTCGCCGGTCCTGACCATCCCTCGTACAGGAGGCCTGCAATGGTCCACTTCACCGAAGAGCACCAAGCCTTTCGCAAGATGGTGCGCGACGTGGTCGAGCGCGAGATCGCTCCTCACGTGGACGACTGGGAACGCGACGGGATGTTCCCCGCCCACGAGCTCTTTCCCCGGCTGGGCGAGCTCGGCCTGCTAGGGCTGGAATACGACCCCGCCTACGGCGGCCAAGGCGCCGACCACCTCTACAGCGTGATCCTCTGCGAGGAGCTCTCGGCCATGGGCTGCGGCGGTGTTCCGATGGCCATCGGGGTGCAGACCATGATGGCCACGCCGTCGCTGGCGGAGTTCGGCTCGGAGGAGCTGAAGCAGCGCTATCTGGCGCCGGCGATCCGCGGCGAGATGGTCTGCGCGATCGGTGTCACCGAGCCCGACGCCGGCTCTGACGTGGCGGCGCTGCGTACCCGTGCGGTGCGCGACGGCGACGACTGGATCATCAACGGCCGGAAGCTCTACATCACCAACGGCGCCCAGGCCGACTGGGTGTGCTTGCTGGCGCGCACCTCCGAGGCGCCTGAGGGGCGCGGACATCGCGGGATGAGCCAGCTCATCGTTCCCACGGATGCCCCCGGATTTCGGGTGTCGCGCAAGCTCGACAAGCTCGGGCAGCGCTCATCGGACACCGCCGAGCTGGTGCTTGACGACGTGCGGGTACCGATCGCCAACACCATCGGCTCCGAGGGGCGCGGCTTCCAGCAGCAGATGGCGCAGTTCGTGGTCGAGCGCATGTTCGCCGCCTACAGCGCCGTCGGATCGCAGCAGCGCGCCCTGGACCGCACCCGCGAATATCTCAAGCAGCGCAGCTCCTTCGGCCGCCCGCTGATGGCGAACCAGTACCTGGCGTTTCGCCTCGCCGAGCTCGCAGCCGAGGTCGATCTGCTGCGCCAGTACAACTACGCCACCGCCGAGGCCTACATGCGAGGGGAGAACACCACACGCCAGGCAACGATTGCGAAGCTCAAGGCCGGCCGGCTGCTGCGCGAGGTCGCGGACGCCTGCATGCAGTTCCACGGCGGCGTCGGCTACATGGAAGAGACCTGGACCGCGCGTTTCTTCCGCGATTCACGATTGACGTCGATCGGTGGTGGCGCCGACGAGATCATGCTGCAGGTGCTCGCGGCGATCGACGGCTTCACCCCGTAGCTCACCGGCTGAGCGCGGAACTTGACGGTGCTGTCAGGTAGGGAGGGTGGTCCGGTGGCTCGAAGTGAACCGCTTGTCGTCGCGAATTGCTCGGGCTTCTACGGCGATCGTTTCAGCGCGATGCGCGAGCAGCTCGACGGCGGTCGCGTCGACGTGCTGACCGGCGACTACCTCGCCGAGCTGACCATGCTCATCCTGGGCCGGCAGAAGATGAAGGACGCCTCCGCCGGATATGCGCGTACGTTCCTCGGTCAGCTCGCCGATTGCTTGGCTGACGCGCTCACGCGCGGAGTGCGGATCGTGTCGAATGCCGGCGGTCTCAATCCCCACGGGCTCGCCGCGGCCGTTCGCGAACTGGCCGCCCGGCTGGGGGTGGCGGTGCGAGTGGCCACGGTGTCCGGCGATGACCTGCTGCCCGCCTGGCAGCCGCTCGCCGCCGAGGGCCGTCTGGTCGGCGGGCAGCTCCCGCCGGGATCGCACGAGGTCGGTGTGCCGCCGGGGGAGCCGCCGTTGACGGCGAACGCCTACCTCGGGTATCGCGGTATCGCTCGGGCACTTGACGCCGGGGCGCACGTCGTCGTCACCGGCCGGGTGACGGACGCGAGTCTCGTGGTGGGGCCCGCCGCCTGGCATCACGGCTGGTCACCCGATGACTTCGACGCGCTGGCCGGTGCGACGGTCGCCGGGCACCTGCTCGAGTGCGGGGCGCAGGCAACGGGCGGGAATTTCAGCCTGTTCGCCGATCTGCTCGACGCGCCCGGGGCCGCACCGGGCATGTTCGACCACATCGGCTTCCCGCTCGCCGAGGTGGCGGCCGATGGCAGCTGCGTCATCACCAAACACCCGGGCACCGGCGGAGCGGTGACGGTCGCAACCGTCACCGAGCAGCTGCTGTACGAGTGCACCGGAGTCGCATACGGCGGGCCTGACGTGCTGTCCCGCTTCGACACCGTCACGCTGACCCAGCAGGCGCCCGATCGCGTTGCGGTGCAGGGCGTCCGCGGTGACCCGCCCGGCCCCTGGCTCAAGGTGTCGACGAACCGGGTGGGCGGCTTTCGCACGAGCATGACCGTGCCGCTCGTCGGTCTCGACATCGAGCGCAAAGCGGAGCTGCTGCGCCGCCAGCTCGCCGCGCCGCTCGCTGCCGCTGCCGAGGTGGACGTGCGGCTCGCGCGAACGGAACGGGCCGACGCGTCGACCGAGGAGGAGGGGAGCGCGCTGCTGCATCTCACGGTGAAAGACCCGGATCCGGCCAAGGTCGGTCGCGCGTTCTCCGGTCCGGTCGTGGAGAGCGCACTGGCCAGCATCCCGGGCTTTTTCGCCACGTCCCCACCGGCGGACGCGCAGCCGTACGGGGTGTACGCGCCCGCGTGGGTGCGTCGCGACGCGGTCGTCGAGACCGTGCACCTCGATGGCGACCCGGTGCCGCTGGCCGCATCCGATGCGCCCGTCGGCGACGGGTCGGTGCCGCCGGCGCCGCGGGCTGCATCGGCACTTCCGGTGAGCCTTTCCGGCCCGACCAGCCGGGTGGCGCTCGGGGTCCTCGCCGGAGCCCGCAGCGGCGACAAGGGCGGCACCTGCACTCTCGGCGTGTACACGCGCAGCGAAGCGGCCTTCCGCTGGCTCTGCAGCTACCTGACTTCGCAGCGGCTGGCCGCCCTCTTGCCTGAGGCAGCCGCTCTTCCCGTGACCCGTGAGGAGCTGCCGGGTGTGCGGGCGCTGCTCTTCCAGCTTCCCGGGCTGCTCGGGGAAGGCGTCGCCGCGGGTACGCGCTTCGACCCTCAGGCCAAGGCCGTCGGGGAATGGCTGCGGGCGCGCCACGTCGACGCGCCGATCGAGCTGCTCGAAGATCCGGCCAGCACCGGGCCGGCGCGGCAGTCGGAGGGCCGGCCATGACCGTTCTCGCCAGCCGCTTCGTCGCCGGCGCGCAGAGCGCATCGAACCGGGAGTCGCTGCTTGCGCTTCTCGGCAGGCTCGATGACGAACGCGCCAAGGTCAACGCCGGCGGGGGAGCCAAGTACGTCGAACGCCATCGCCGGCGCGGGAAACTGCCGGCGCGCGAGCGCATCGAGTTGCTGCTCGACCGTGACAGCCCGTTCCTGGAGCTGTGCCCCTACGCGGCGTGGGGAACGCAATTTCCGGTCGGTGCGAGCGCGGTTGCCGGCATCGGGGTCGTGGAAGGCGTCGAGGTCGTGATCAACGCCAACGACCCCACCGTGCGCGGCGGCACGACGAACCCGCTGACGCTGCGCAAGCTCGGGCGGGTCCACGACATCGCGCGGGAAAACCGGCTGCCCTACGTCAGCCTGGTGGAATCCGGCGGCGCGGATCTGCCCACACAGTCGGAGATCTTCATCCCGGGAGGCCGCGGCTTCCGCGACCTGACAACGTTGTCAGCGGCCGGCATCCCCACCATCGCGCTGGTTTTCGGCAATTCGACCGCCGGTGGCGCCTACATCCCGGGCATGAGCGATTACGCGGTCATGGTCGAAGGGCAGGCGAAGGTCTTTCTCGCCGGTCCGCCGCTGGTGAAGATGGCCACCGGCGAGGACGCCGACGACGAGTCGCTGGGTGGCGCCGAGATGCACGCTCGCGTGTCAGGAAGCGCCGACTATTTGGCTCGCGACGAGATCGACGCCATCCGGCTGGGTCGCCAGATCGTGCGCAACCTGGGCTGGCGCAAGCACGGCCGCGGGCCCAGCCGACCGGCCGATCCACCGATCTACGACGAGGAGGAATTGCTCGAGCTGGCGCCCGCCGATCTGCGGGTGCCGGTCGACCCGCGCGAAATCCTCGCGCGCATCGTCGACGGCAGCCGGTTCGACGAGCACAAACCGCTGTACGGCACGTCGCTGGTCACCGGGTGGGCCAGCATCCACGGCTATCCGATCGGCGTTCTGGCGAACGCGCGAGGCGTGCTGTTTCGCGCCGAGTCGGAGAAGGCCGCCCAGTTCATCCAGCTGGCCAACCAGGCGGACACGCCGCTGCTCTTCCTGCAGAACACCACCGGCTACATGGTGGGCACCGAGTACGAGCAGGGCGGCATCATCAAGGCCGGATCACAGATGATCAACGCGGTCTCGAACAGCAAGGTGCCGCACCTGACGGTGACGCTGGGCGCGTCGTACGGCGCCGGCAATTACGGCATGTGCGGGCGGGCATATGGCCCGCGGTTCCTGTTCACCTGGCCCAACGCCAAGAGCGCGGTGATGGGACCGGCGCAGCTCGCCGGCGTGCTCGACATCGTCGGCCGGCAGAGCGCGGCTGCCCGCGGGTTGCCGTACGACGAGAAGGCAGCTGCGTCCATGAGAGAAACCGTGGAGGCGCAGATCGAATCCGAGTCTGCGGCGCTGTTCCTGTCCGGCCGGCTGTACGACGACGGTGTCATCGACCCGCGTGATACGCGTACCGTGCTCGGCTTCGCGCTGTCGGTCATCGACTCGCAAGAGATCCGCGGCGTGCACGACGGCTTCGGGGTGTTCAGGCTGTGAACCTCACCTGCGTGCTGGTCGCCAACCGCGGCGAAATCGCCCGGCGGGTGTTTCGCAGCGCTGCGTCGCGGGGGATGCGCACCGTCGCCGTCTACAGCGACGCGGATGCAGATGCGCCGTTCGTGCGCGAAGCCGACGTCGCTGTGCGGCTGCCCGGCACCTCGCCGGCCGACACCTACCTCGACGGCGAGGCGGTCATCGCCGCGGCGAGGCGCGCCGGCGCCGACTGCATTCACCCGGGCTACGGTTTCCTCTCCGAAAACGCAGATTTCGCCCGCGCCGTTCAGGCGGCGGGGCTGGTGTGGGTGGGCCCATCTGCCGCTGCCATAGAAGCGATGGGTTCCAAGCTGGGCGCGAAGGCACTGCTCAGCGATGCCGGAGTCCCGACCGCCCCCTCCGCCGACGTGACCGGACTGTCCGGCGATGCGTTGCGGAAGGCCGGGAACACCATTGGCTACCCGTTGCTGGTCAAGGCGTCGTACGGCGGAGGTGGACGGGGCATGCGCACCGTTGAGGCCGCCGCCGACCTGCCGGACGCGGTGGACGCGGCGGGCCGTGAAGCGGCGTCCGCCTTCGGCGACGGCACCGTCTTCCTCGAGCGGCTCATCACCCCGGCGCGCCACGTCGAGGTGCAGATCTTCGGTGACTGTCAGGGCACCGTCGTCGCGCTGCACGAGCGGGAATGCTCCATCCAGCGGCGGCATCAGAAGGTCGTCGAGGAAGCGCCCTCGCCGGCCGTCGACGCCGAGCTGCGTGAACGCCTCTGCGCAGCTGCCGTGCGGGCGGGCGAAGCGATCGGCTACACCGGCGCGGGAACCGTCGAGTTCCTGCTCGGCCCGGACGGCGCGTTCTACTTCCTCGAAGTGAACACCCGGCTGCAGGTCGAGCACCCCGTCACCGAGGCGGTGACCGGCTTGGATCTGGTCGATCTGCAGTTCGCCGTGGCGAGCGGTGAGCCGCTGCCTCCCGAGGCCCGCCACCCGCAGCTCACCGGCGCTGCCATTGAAGCGCGTCTGTACGCGGAGGATCCCGCGCGCGGGTGGCTCCCGCAGGCCGGCGTGCTGGACGCTTTCGGGCTCGCGGCTACCGCCGAGTTCGGTGGCGTCGGGGTGATGCCGGGCGGTGGCTCGGTGCGCGGCGTTCGGCTGGACGCAGGCGTGCGGACGGGCAGCGCCATCGGCGTTGCTTACGACCCCATGCTCGCGAAGGTGATCGCGTGGGCCCCGAGCCGGCGGGTGGCGAGTGCGATACTCGCCGCGGCGCTGAGGCAGGCGCAGGTCAGCGGTGTCGTCACCAATCGCGATCTGCTGGTGCGCGTGCTGGAGTGCCCGCAGTGGCTGGCGGGGCAGACCGACACCGCCTTCTTCGACCGGGTTGGCCTCGAGGCGCTGAGCGCACCGCTGGTGTGCGGCGACGAGCTGTCCCGCAGCCTGGTGGCGGCCGCTCTGGGCCAAGCGGCGCTGCGCCGGCAGGCAGCTCCTGCTTTGGCCGGGCTGCCCTGGGGATGGCGCAACAATCCGAGCGTCCCGCAATCGGTGTCCTACGCCGTGGCCGGCAGCGACGACGAGCAAGCCACCGTGAGGTACGCGTTCACACGTTCGGGCGTCACCACGTCCATCGAGGGTCACGACGTCGCGTTGCAGGCGCTGCATGCCGAGGTCAGCGAACCCGACCGGGTAGCGGTGGCGTTCGACAGTGACGGGGTCCGCCGACGCTACGACGTTCACGTGGTGCTGCACGAGACACCCGCCGCTGCCGGTCCTGTCGCGCGGGTTCACGTTCGGGGTGCGGACGGCTCGGTATCGCTTGCCGAGGTTCCGCGCTTCCCCGAGCCGCTCGCGGACGTCGCGCCCGGATCGCTGACAGCCGCGATGCCCGGCTCGGTGGTGCGCCTGCTGGTGTCCGAGGGGGAGTCCGTCGCTGCCGGGCAGCCGCTGCTCGTCATGGAAGCGATGAAGATGGAACACCCGATCGCGGCGCCATCGGCCGGCACCGTGGTGTCGGTCGCGGTTGCCGTGGGATCGCAGGTCGAGACGGGAAGCCTGCTCGCGGTGGTCGCCGAGGAAGCCGGCGGCTGAGGGTTCGCGGGCGTGTCGCGATGAGTTCTCACCGGCTCGAACGTCAGCACGTCAAGGTGTGCCACAAACGCGGGAGATTGCGCTAATGCCTGTCTACGACCTCAAACCTGCTGCCGACCGCATGATCGACCTCGTCTGCGGGGTGCCGGACGACCTGCTCGACGCCCCGACCCCATGCGAGGGCATGACGTTGGCCGCGCTGCTGGACCATGTCGACGGCTTGTCAGTCGCCTTTGCCGCTGCTGCTCGCAAGGATCTGGAGTCCGGCTCCGGTGCTCCGTCGGCTGATGGGTCGCGGCTCGGCCAGGACTGGCGCGAGCGCATCCCCGGCAACCTGCGGCTGCTCGCCGAGGCGTGGGCGGCAGCTGAGGCCTGCACGGGGATGACCCGGGTGGGCGGCCTCGACCTGCCGGGAGAGATCGCCGGGCTGGTCGCAATGGACGAGCTCGTGGTGCACGGCTGGGACGTCGCGCGCGCCAGCCGTCAGCCGTACGAGTGCGACGCGGCGACATTGGAGGCGGTTCACGGGTTCGTATTGGGTTTCGCGCAGCCTGGGGCGTCGCGAGAGGGCCTTTTCGGACCGGTCGTGCACGTTGCCGAGGATCAGCCGCTGCTGGACCGGGTCATCGGTCTGACCGGCCGCCATCCGGCCTGGTGAGACCGGCAGGGGCGGACGGCGCTGGACGCCGCGGGGGGTTCGCGGGCAGACTCCCGCCAGCTTCGTAAATGCGGACGTGCGCGGCGCATCGCCTCGAAGGGACGCCGCATGGCACCGAAAGGAGGGCGCCGTGACCCTCACGGCCCCGGACGCGCTGGACTTCGACGTCGACCTGGCGCTGGACGACGTTCCCGATCTTCCTGCCCTGCTCCACGAGATTCGTGCCACCCACCCGGCGGCCTGGGTGCGATCGTTCGGGCAGCAGACCTTGCTGCTGTGCAACCACGAACTCGTTGATGCGGCGCTGCGCGACGAGGAGACGTTCCCGTCCGCCGCCTTCTACGGCGCCGTGACGAGCGAGGTCATGGGCCGCAACATCCAGGCGATGTACGGCCGCGAGCATCGCGTCAACCGTGCTCTGGTGTCGCCGGCCTTCCGTCCACGGCTGATGCCGGGACTGGTCGAACCCCTGCTGGAGCCGATCGCGCACGAGCTCGTCGACCGCATCGAAGCCACGGCGGCGCGCGACGGGGTGGCTGACCTCGTCGCCGAGTTCACCCGCGTCTACCCGTTCCGGATCATCCTGCGAATGCTGGGGCTACCGCCGCATGCCGAGCAGGAGGTGCAGCGCTGGGCGCTCGGCATTCTGGACATCCAGCAGCACTACGACGAGGCACTGCGCTGCGCCCAGGAGTTCACCGACTTCGTCAAACCGATCCTGGACGAACGCCGGGTTGACCCCGGGGACGACCTGCTGTCGACGCTCGCCACCACCGAAGTCGAAGGCGAACGTCTGACGGACGACGAGATCATGGCGTTCCTCAAGCTGCTGTTCCCCGCCGGGGCGGACACCACCTACTTAAATCTCGGGTCCACGTTGTATGCGCTGCTCACGCATTCCGATCAGCTCGCGCACGTCCGGGATGACCTGGGCAGCAGATGTCGCCTCGCCGCCGAGGAAGGACTGCGGTGGTACCCGTCCGTGCCGCTGCTTCCGCGGCGCAACCCGCACGACGTGGTGTGGCGTGACATCGCCATTCCGGCGGACACGCCGCTCATCTTCGCCTTGCTGGGTGCCAACCGCGACCCGGCGGTGTTCGCCGAGCCGGACCGCTTCGACGTCGAACGCCGTGCGCTGCAGACGTTGACGTTCGGTCAGGGCGTGCACTTCTGCCTGGGAGCGCATCTCGCCCGGGCGGAAGTCGACACCGCGCTGCGTGTCATTCTTGGCCGGCTGCCGCGGCTGCGGCTCACGGATGATCCGGGAGTGCGCATCACCGGCAGTTTCGTCCAGTTGCTGCAAGGACCCAACCGGTTGCCGGTGCGCATCGACTAGTCAGCGAGGCGGGGTCGCCGTGCGGCGAAGCAGGTCGAGCACGACGTCTTCCGGCACCGCCTCGAATCGCGTGTAACACGCACCGATTGCGGACATGTCGCTCGGCGTCTCGACGAGCACCACCCGGTCACAGGCTCCGCGCAGCTGCCCGGCGACTGCTAACGCGCCCACAGGCGCGGCCAGCACGACGTGAGCGGCCCCTTGCGCGCGCGCCACCTGGCAGGCGGTACGCGCGGTCGCGCCCGTCGCCACCCCGTCGTCCACGACGATCGCCGTGCGCCCGTGCAGCGGTATGCGGGGGAATTCGCTGCGCAGCCGCTGCAAGCGCCGTTCGAGCTCGGGCCATTCGCGTGTCTCCGCTTCGGCCAGCTGCTCCGGCCGGACGCCGGCCTGCCGTATCACTTCGTCGTTACGGACTCTGACAGGACCTTCGCCGATCGCCCCGATGGCGAGCTCGCGCTGGTACGGAGCGCCGAGCTTGCGCACCACGATGACGTCTAACGGCGCACCGAGCGATTGCGCGACCTCGTACGCCACCGGCACGCCGCCTCGGGGTAGCCCGAGCACCACCGCATCGTGCAATGCGAGGCCATGGCCCCCGCGCTCCCGGTAGCGCAGCAGCGCCCGGGCCAGCTGCTTCCCAGCGTCCGATCGATCGACAAACGGCAGCATGGCTACCCCCTCGTGGGTTCGCCTTCAGGTGTACACGTCCCCGATCGGCACGAGCCGACGCACGCAGGCATAACTGTGGCGGCAGCGGCTACGTACCAGGAAAGCAGGGCCTTAGGCGAAGGCCGCTCGGGCCAAAGGCCCTACGTCACGACGACGAAACGGCGGCGAAGGTGATGGGGCGCCGAAGCTTTCGCGACACGCGCGGGCGGCTTTCGCCGTTGATACCGAGGTCGCGGGCGGCGGTGCTATACCGGCACTGCAGCGTCGCCGCATGGCGTGCACCGCATTCGTTCTGGCAGGAGGAACACCCGATGGCCGTTCTGGTCGGCTTCGCGACCCGCCGAGGGGCCTCGCGAGGCGTCGCCGAGCGGATAGCTGAGACGTTGCGGGAGGCCGATCTCGACGTGCATCTGCGCGCCCTCACCGGGGCGGAGGATGCGGCGGACTACGAGGCGGTCGTGTTCGGCAGCTCGGTGTACTCCGCCGAGTGGCTCCCCGAAGCCCAGTTCTTCGCCCGCCACAGCGCCGAGGCGCTGCGAGACCGGCCGACCTGGGCGTTCACCGTAGGACGCACGTGTGACGGCGATGGGATACCGCAGTGGCTCCGCGGTAGCGGGGGCGGCGCGGCGGCTCCGGGTCGATCCGGCGTCCTCGACCATCGCTTTTTTGTGCTGTCCGCATTCGAACGCGAAGTGTTCGCCTCCGCCGGTGGGCGGTGCGGTGGGCTGCGCGATTGGCCCGAGATCGACACCTGGGCCTATCGCATCGGGGAAGCGGTCGCTCCCGCCCTGCTGATGAGCATCGGCGCGGCCGGTTAGGCAGCCGGTTGGGCTGCGCGGTCGCTGTGGATACGCAAAGATGCCGCCATGACCGAACCCCGGCGGTACGAGCAGCTCAATGTGGTTCAGCACGGCGTGCAGAAGCTGGCCTCCACCCGGGCGGGTGCCTGGCTCTTCGGGAGGGTGCTCTGGCGGCTCGATCGCCCGGTCCACCGGCTCACGAAGGGTAGGCACACCGTGGCGAGCGTGCTGTCGGGGCTGCCGGTCGTCATGCTGACCACCACAGGAGCGAAGACCGGGCTCGCGCGCACCGCTCCCGTGGGCGGGCTGCCCACCCCGGATGGCCTGGGAGTCATTGCGTCGAGCTTCGGCCGCCCGCAGCACCCCGGCTGGTACTTCAACCTGCGCGCGAACCCGGACGCGATCGTGACCGTGGAGGGCGTCGCGCACCCGGTGCGCGCCGTCGAGGTGACCGACCCGGCGCAACGCGAGCAGATCTGGAAGCAGGCGGTGACCATCTATCCGGGTTGGGCCAACTACCAGCAGCGGGTGAAGGGCCGGACCATTGCCCTTTTTGTCTTGACCCCGCGCGACGAACTCGCCGGCTGAGAAGGGCGGATACTCGTGGACGTCTCGCCGAACCGCCCAGCGGGCGCCGACCGGGAGCACCTGCGCCGCGGCTACCTGCGTCCCGCGGGGGAGCGCCCAGCCTCGTCAGCGCGCGGGCTGCACCACACGGCGCTCATTTCCAGCGATGTCGAACGGACGGTGCGCTTCTACCAAGAGGTGCTGGAGTTCCCGCTGACCGAGCTGATAGAAAACCGCGACTATCCCGGCTCGTCGCACTTCTTCTTCGACATCGGCAACGGCAACCTGCTCGCGTTCTTCGACTTTCCCGGGTTGGATCTCGGCCCGTATACGGAGGTGCTCGGCGGGCTGCATCACGTGGCGATCTCCGTTGATCCGCAGCGCTGGCAGCAGCTGGTGGGCAACCTCCAGCGCGCCGGGGTGCCGCACGAAGTGCACAGCGAGGTGTCGGTGTACTTCCGCGACCCCGACGGCGCCCGCCTGGAACTCATCGCCGACCCGCTCGGTGAGATGTACGGCAGTCGCGTGCTGTAACGCCGTCCTCGGGTACGCGAGCCTGCGTCGCTCGCCGCGACTTTGGTTGCCACAAAAAGGTCAAAGGTCATTCCGTCGCCAGGGGCGACGCTCCTAGACTGCGGTAAGCATGGGGAAGGGTGCGAATGCGAAGGCGGCCGAGAAGGCCGCGCGCAAGCCCAAACAGGACGTTGTCACCAGCCTTGACCTGGCCCGACAACGTCCCGTGCTGGTCGCCAAGCAGGACTACGACAAGGAGCTTCTGCGGCTGCAGACCGAGCTCGTGCGCATGCAGGAGTGGGTGGTGCAGGAAGGTCTTCGGGTGCTCGTCATCTTCGAGGGCCGCGACACCGCCGGTAAGGGCGGCACGATCAAGCGCATCATCGAGCGGCTCAATTCGCGGCACTTCCGAGTGGTGGCGCTCGGCACCCCGACCGAGCGCGAGCGCAGCCAGTGGTACTTCCAGCGTTACATCGCGCATCTGCCGGCGGCCGGTGAGATCGTGCTCTTCGACCGCAGCTGGTACAACCGGGCCGGCGTCGAAAAGGTCATGGGGTTCTGCACCGACGAAGAGCATCAGGAGTTCTTCCGTACCTGCCCGCAGATCGAGCGGGCGCTGGTGCGGTCGGGCACCATCGTGCTCAAGTACTGGCTGTCCCTGAGCGACGAGGAACAGGAACGCCGCTTCAACGAACGCATCAACAATCCGGGCAAGCGCTGGAAGCTCAGCTCCATGGATCTCGAGGCGCGGGCGCGGTGGGTGGACTACGCCGAGGCCAAGGACGAGATGTTCGCCTACACCGACATCAAGGAAGCGCCCTGGTACGTGGTCGACGCCGACGACAAGAAGACCGCGCGGCTGAACCTCATCAGCCATCTGCTGCAGAACGTGCCCTACTCGACCGTGCCGCACGAGGTGGTGGAGCTGCCGCCTCGCCAGCAACGCGCCTACGTGCGCCCGCCGGTCGACTCCCAGAATTGGATCCCGCAGCGCTACATCGTCAAGTAGAACGGTGGCTCAGTGCACAAGTTCATCATCATGGGCATCCAGGGATGCGGCAAGGGGACGCAGGCCAAGCTGCTCGCCGACGACTTCGAGCTGGAGCACATCAGCGTCGGTGACATCTTCCGGTGGAACGTGCAGCACCACACCAAACTCGGCGCACAGGTGAAGCGCACCATGGCGCGCGGTGAGCTGGTCGGCGACGACCTCGTGGAGAAGGTCGTCGGTGAACGGCTGGCGGACCACGACTGGAATTACGGCTTCATCATCGATGGTTTTCCGCGCAACGCCCGGCAGGCGGGGTTCTTCCTGGAGAGCTACGACATCGATGGCGTCATCAATCTGCAACTGTCCGACGCGGCTGTGCAGCGCCGCGTCCTCGCCCGACGGCTGTGCTCCCGATGCGGCCTGGACTACAACCTGATCGCCTCGCGACCGCAGCATCCCGAAACGTGCGACGTCTGCCAGGGCACGCTGGTGCCGCGTCCTGACGACAATCCCGAGGCGCTTGCGGTGCGCGTGGCCGCGTACCACGAGCAGACCCGCCCGCTGATCGAGCTCTTCGAGCGCAAGGAGTTCGTCGCGTCGATTGACGCCTCACCCGCCGTCGCCGAGGTGCAGCAGGCCATTCGCAAGAAGCTGCATCTCACGTAGCCACGCTACGGCCCGGCGCGCGCCGGCTCACCGCCCAGGCGCGAGCATTCTCCCGGGACGTGACGCCAGATTCTCCAGACGGCTCGCCCCATCGCTGCGGATGGGAACCCCGTTCACCAGCACGTCGCTGATGCCGCCCGGCTGGTCGGCGATCAGCCGTTCCCGTCCCGCGGGAAGGTCGGCGACGCGGCGCAGGGGGCCGGGGTCAAGCGTGTCGAGATCGAAGACGACGACGTCGGCCGCCTGCCCGGGAAGCAGCCGGCCTCGATCGGTGAGTCCCAGCAGGTCGGCGAGCTCGCCGGTGACCTTGCGCACGCCCTTCTCCAGCGGCATGAGCGCACGATCACGGACCCAGGTGGCGAGGAACTCGGTGGGCATGTTGGCGTCGCACATCTGGTCCAGGTGGGCGCCCGCGTCGGACAGCCCGATGATGCAGCCCGGGTTACTGAGGATGCGCCGCAGCTGCTCCTCGTTGTCGTTCGCGAACGTCACGCGGAACCGGGTGGCGAGGTCGTCGGCGAGCGACAGGTCGAGCGCCACGTCGAGTGGGTCGCGGCCGGACGCGTCGGCCAGCTCGGCGATGCTGCGACCGATGTCAGCGGCATGGGCCGACGTCTCCTCGAGGACGAACTTGTCCCAGGCCGGATCCACGTACTGCTTCGAGCGCAGCTCGGCACGCGCCCGCTCGCGCCATTGCGCGTTCTCGTAGAGCGCTCGCCGGCCGGGCAGATCCCGGCTTGCGACCTCGCCGAAGGCGGGTGCGGGGTAGAGCGGCATCGGGTTTGCGAACGACACCTGGAACGTGATGGGACGGCAGGTGGCCTGCGCGTAGACGGGAAGGCCGGCAGCGGCGGCAGCCGCCTGCCGTTCGAGTTGCTCGTCGGTGAGGTGAAAGCGGGGGCTGCCCTCCGGCCAGGTGATGATCTGGCACCACGTGAAAGGCCGGCCGATCTGCGGCTGCAGGTCGAACAGCCACTCGTAGTCTTCGGGGCTGGCGATGATCTGCACGATGCCGCGACCGGCTGCGGACACCGCCTGCATGAGCGCTTGCGCCTCCGCCGGGCTGCTCTTGACCGACGGCACCGGCCGCCCGCCATCGGCGCGATGGAAGCTCGAGCGGTCGGTCGAGAAGCCCATGGCTCCAGCGGCCAGGGCTTCGCTGACGACCCTTTGCATGCTCGTCACTTCCGCATCGGTCGCCTCGCGGTCGTATGCGTCGGCGCCCATGACGAAAAGGCGGGTGGCGGTGTGGCCGATGAACGAGCCGAAGTTGACGCCCGTGCCCTTCCGGCTGATCAGTCCGAGGTACTCGGGGAAGGTCTCCCAGGACCAGTCGATGCCTTCACGCAGCGTGTCGGGGTCCATGTCCTCGACGAACTCGAGCGCCCTCAGCATCGACTCACGCGAAGACGCCCGGCAGGGTGCCAGGGAGAAGCCGCAGTTGCCGGCCACCACGCTGGTCACGCCCTGCAGGCTCGAAGGAGTGAGGCCGGGGTCCCAAAAGACCTGCGCGTCGTAATGGGTGTGGAGGTCGATGAAACCGGGGGCGACGACGCGGCCGCGGGCATCGATCTCGTGCGCTCCGGTCACGCGATCATCGATCTCGGTGATGATTCCGGCGGTGATGCCGATATCGGCGCGGCGCGGCGGGGCGCCGGTGCCGTCGACCACCAGGCCTCCCCGAATCGCCGTGTCAGGAGATCGGCTCTGCTGGGACGACGACATGTGTCAGCTCCGTTTACCCGGTGGCGGTCAGCGCCGAACCTAAAACATCTGCGTGACTCACGCAACAGTCCTCGGCGGGCCGTCGGGCCGGAGAACGCACGCCAGCCGAGCGAGGACAAGCTGAGCGGTGTCGAGCCTTCCGCACACGCAAGTGAGCGGCGATCCGTTGCCCTCCTGCAACGAGAATCGCCGCTCACCCGGCCTGTCTCGGCGGCCGGTCAGCCCTCGAGCGTCACCTTCGCGGTGTCGCGCTGCGGTGGGCGACCGCGTCGATGGTGACGGCGGCGATGAGCACGAACGCGGTGACGGCGTACTTCGCCGGCGCGCTGTAGCCCTGCAGCCCCATGCCGTTGTCGATGGCGGCGATGACCAAGCCGCCGAGCACGGCGTGAAGTGCCTTGCCACGACCTCCGAACAGGCTCGTCCCACCGATGACAGCAGCAGCAATGGCGTAGAGCACCAGGGTGCCGCCGTCGAACGCGGTCGACACCGACCGCAGCCGGGACGCGTAGACGATGCCGCCGATGCCGGCCATGAACGAGGCCAGCATGAAGGCGGTGGTCCGGATCCATGCGATGCTCACCCCGCCGCGGCGAGCCGCTTCCGCGCTGCCGCCGATCGCGTAGAGGTAGCGGCCGAAGCGGGTGCGGGTGAGCAGGAACGTGTTGAACGCCAGCACCAGCAGCACGAGCAGCAGCACCCACGGGACGCCCTTGATGGAGATGAGCGCACCACGGTTGGTGTTGCAGATCCAGACCACCACGACACCGGCGGCCCAGGTGGTCAAGATCTTGGTCAGGGTGATGCTCACCGGTGGCGCGACCAGCCCGCTCTGGCGACGGCGCGCGTCGCGGAACCAGGTCATCGCGCCGAAGATCGCACCGCCGGCGACGAGCACGATCCAGCTGGCGGCCGGGGTGAGGTTGCCGCTGGCGATGTCATTGATGACGTTGTCGTTGATCGGCAGCGCCCCGCCGGAGCCGAGCAGCTGCAGCATCAGCGCGAGCCAGCCCAGCTGACCGGCCAGCGTCACCACGAACGACGGCAAGCCGATGCGCGTGATCAGCGTGCCCTGGAATGCACCGATAGCGGCACAGGACAGCAGCCCGATGGCGATCGCCGCCCACCACGGCCAGCCGGTTGACTGCTTGACGAGCTCGGCCATGACGACCCCGCCGACCCCACCGACGTAACCGATCGACAGGTCGATCTCACCGAGCAGCAGCACATATACCGCGCCCATCGCCATCAGCATGTAGACCGCGCCCTGCACCAGCAGGTTCACCAGGTTGCCCGCGGTGAGGAACTTGTCGTTCAGCGACTGGAACAGGATCGAGATGAGGATGAGGCCGCCGACCACCGGCAGCACGCCACTCTCGCCGCCGCGCACCCGGACGAACCAGCCTTTGACGTACTCCCCGAGGGAGTTCGCCACCAGCTCCGGTTTGGCAGCCAGCTGCGCCTTCGCCGCGGCCGCCGCTGCGGCGGAGGTGATCGGAGCGCCGAGCCCGTCGTCGGCGGGGGCGGTGATGTCGGTGCCGCGTTCTTCGGCCACCTCCGTGGTGAGCTCGACGGCCGTCTCCTTGGCCAGATCGCTCTCCAGGTCCTTGCCGAGCGCGCCGAGCCGGCCCCTGGCGTTGCTCACGGCCCGCTTCAGCGGTGACTTACCCGGTCCGGACGGTTTCTTGTCGTCGGGCCCGCCGGCAAGCGGAGGAGGCTGGTTGATGGTGGTCATGACGACTCTCCCACCGCGAAGGGGATGTCGCTCGCGGCCGAAAGGCGCGGCGACGTGCCCGTCGTCATCAGGTCGACGACGACTTGGCGGTCGATCTGCTCGGTGGGGTACACCCCGACGAGACGTCCGAGGTTCAGCACGGCGATGCGGTCGGCGACGCGGAAGACGTCGTTCATGTTGTGCGAGATGATGACCACCGCAAGCCCGCGATCGGCGAGCCGGCGAACGAGTTGCAGCACCATCTCGGTCTGCGAGACACCTAGCGCCGCAGTCGGTTCGTCCATGATGACGAGTTTGGAGTTCCACAGCACGGCCTTGGCGATGGCCACCGACTGCCGCTGCCCGCCGGACAGCGAGGCGACCGGCTGGCGGATCGAGCGGACCGACGTCACGGCCAGGCTCTTCAAGGTGCCTTTTGCGGAGATCTCCATGCTCTCCTCGTCGAGCAGCCGGTGGCGCAGCCGCTCGCGGCCGAGGAACATGTTCTGCACGATGTCGAGGTTGTCGCACAGCGCGAGGTCCTGATACACCGTCTCGATGCCGAGTTCGGCGGCGCTGCGCGGGCCGCGCAGCACGACCGGCTTGCCTTCCCAGTAGATCCGGCCGCCGTCCGGGGTGTGGATGCCGGCGACGCATTTGATGAGCACCGACTTGCCGGCTCCGTTGTCTCCGGCCAGCGCGGTCACCTTGCCGACGGGCACGTCCATCGTGACGTCGGCGATCGCCTGCACGGCGCCGAAGTTCTTGCTGATGTGGTCCAGATGAAGCAGCGGAGGTCCTGCCTCAGCGGAGGAGGGGGGGAGCTTCTCGAGTGTGGTCGGCGCGGTCATCGCTTCTCCTAGGAGGCGCCATTTCGGGGAATGGCCCGGGTCACGCCGCTTTTGGACATGACCCGGGCCGAGCGTGAATTACTGGATTCCGGCGGCCTTGCAGGCGTCGGCGACAGCGGAGACGCAAAGCTCGGAGACCTTGACGGCTTCGTCCTTGACCACGGTGTCGTTCATGTTCTGGGCGGTGACCCAGACCGGAGTCAGCAGCGAGGACTTCACCTTGCTGTTGTTGGTGGTGTCATCGACCGTCCCGTTGACCAGAGCAGCCGGTGGCTCGAGCCCCGCCCGCATGAAGATGGCCACGGCGGCGGCAGCCTGGGCTTCCAGGTAGATCGGCTTGTAGACGGTGCCGCACTGGTAGCCCTTGAGGATGTTCTGCAGGCCGGACAGCGAGGCGTCCTGACCGGTGGTCGGGAACGTCTTCGCCGGGATCTTCTTGCTCTGCAGGTAGGAGATGACGGCGTTGGCGTTGTCATCGTTCGGTGTCACGACGGCGTTGATGTTCGGGTGCGCGGTGTACTGCTGCGCGAACGTCGTCTGCGCCACCGACGGGGTCCAGGTACCGGCCGGCTCGCCGACCTTCTTGTACGTGCCCTTGTCGAAGTAGGGCTTGAGGACGCCGTTGTAACCCTGGGCGAACAGCTTGGCGTTGTTGTCCGTCGGGTCGCCATCCATGATCAGGATGTTCGGGTCTTTCACGTTCCAATCCGAGATGCAGGACACCTCACCGTTACCGATCAGCTGACCGACCTTCACGTTGTCGAAACTCACGTACACCCGGTCGGCAGGGCCTCCCGTGGTGAGCCGGTCGTAGTCGATGACCTTCACGCCCTTGGACGTGGCATTGGCCTCGATGGCCGCGCCGGAGCCGCTGTCGAGCGGGTCGACCAGCAGCACCGAAGCACCCGCCGTGATGTCGGCCTCGGCCTGGGTCTGCATGGTCTGCGCGCTGCCCTGCGCGTTGTCAATCTTGAACTGGCTCGAGGACAAGCCGGCCGCCTCGAACGCCTTCTTCAAGTACGGCGCGTCGAACGTCACGTACCGCGCCGACGTCGTCGTGTCCGGCAGCAGAACGCCGATCAAGCCCTTGCCCTGTGCGGCGATGCCTTTGAGCTCCGCCATGGCCGAGAAGTCACTGGTGAAGGACGACGCGGTGATGTTGGGAACCCCCGAAGAACTGGGACCCCCGCTCGGCTGCGCCGAAGTCTTCGACGAGCTTCCGCACGCCGCCAGGGACGCGGTCAGTGCGGCCGCGCAGGCGATCCCGAGAGCTCTTTTCGAGTTCTGCATTTCCCTTGCCTCTTTTTCTCGAAGTCCGCACCATTGCGGCACCGCCGACGCGCCTCACGCCAGCAAGATCAGCTTCAAGATCGGCCGGGTGCCCAGCAAGGGACGAAATACCTGATCCGGCAAGCCGGAAGCCCGTCTCTGCCGGCGCATTTGCAGCGCTTACATGGGCTCATGCAGCCGGAGTCCGCCCAAGCTCGAGGCATGTCCTCCGAAAGGCGGACGAGCGCCGCAGGGCTCGTCCGCGTCGCCTGTTTGCCGAGGCAATTCCACCGCGCTCGCCACCGGGAAAATTGCTATTCCGGTGGCTCGGCCGCAGCGCGCGATGGCCGCACCCGGGGCAGGAGCTCACGATGACGGGCCCCTGGAATCCGGCCGGCCGCTCGTCGAGCGACATCACCTCACTGCCCGATCTGCTGCACGAGATGCCTCGCACGGGGCCGGTGCGGCGACGCATCCCGCAGTACGTCGACCTGCTTCCGCCCTGCAACGCGGGCTGCCCGGCCGGTGAGAACATTCAGGCCTGGCTGGCGGATGCGGACGCCGGCCGCTACGAGAGCGCCTGGCGGCAGCTCGTGGCGGACAATCCGCTGCCCGCGGTGCACGGTCGGGTCTGCTACCACCCGTGCGAGAGCGTCTGCAACCGGGGCCAGCTCGACAGCCCCGTGGCGATCCATGCCGTCGAAAGGTTCCTCGGGGACCTGGCGATCGAGCAGGGCTGGAAGTTCGAGATGCCGAGCCGCCGCACCGGCAGTCGCGTACTGGTGATCGGCGCCGGTCCGAGCGGGCTTTCCGCCGCCTACCATCTCGCCCGCCTCGGTCACGAGGTCGAAGTGCGGGATGCGGAGGAGCAGCCGGGCGGCATGATGCGCTACGGGATTCCGAGCTATCGCCTGCCGCGCGACATTCTCGACGCCGAGCTGGCGCGCATTGCCGACCTGGGGGTGCGCTTCACCTGCCGGCACCGGGTCCGCGACCTCGCGGCCGAACGCGCCGAAGGCGCCTTCGACGCGGTCTTCGTCGCGATCGGCGCCCACCTGGCCAAGCGCGTCGACATCCCGGCTCGCGACGCGGGCCCGATGCTGGACGCCCTTTCGTTCCTGCGCGGCGTCGCCTCGGGCGAGCGGCCGGTCATCGGCCGCCGGGTGGCCGTCTACGGCGGTGGCAACACGGCGATGGACGCCGCACGAGTGGCGCGGCGGCTGGGCGCGGAAGACGCCGTCGTCGTCTACCGGCGAACGCGGGATCAGATGCCTGCGCACGACGAGGAAGCCACCGACGCCGAACGCGAAGGCGTGCGCATCAACTGGCTGCGCACCATCACGGCGGTGGACGGTCCCGAGCTTCTCGTCGAGGTGATGGAGCTCGATCCGGCCGGACAGCCGAGACCCACCGGCAAGTTCGAGAAACTCTCCGCCGACACGGTCATCCTCGCCCTGGGACAGGCCACCGAGAATGACTTCCTGCGGTCGGTACCGGGCGTGACGTTCGAGGCCGACGGCGCGGTGCGGGTCACGCCCGAGCTCATGACCGGCTGTCCCGGAGTGTTCGCCGGCGGGGACATGGTTCCGAGCGAGCGAACGGTCACCACCGGTGTGGGACACGGCAAGAAGGCGGCTCGCCACATCGACGCCTGGCTTTCCGGAACGTCCGCCATCCCGGCCGCCAAGCATCCGATGGCCCGCTTCGACCTGCTGCACCCGTGGTATTTCGCGGACGCGCAGCAGCGCCAGCAGCCGCAGCGCGAACCTGGCGAGCGGCTGGGCGGATTCGATGAGATCGTCGGCGGCCTGTCGCCGGAAGCAGCCCGCTACGAGGCGGCTCGCTGCCTGTCGTGCGGCAACTGCTTCGAGTGCGACGGCTGCTTCGCAGCCTGCCCGGAGGACGCCGTCGTCATGCTCGCCAAGGGCCGCAAGACCGGCCCGAGCTATCGGATCGATTCCGACCGCTGCACGGGCTGCGGCGCCTGCTTCGACCAGTGCCCGGTGCACGCCATCGAACTCCTTCCCGAGGAGATGCCGTGACGCGCGCGGTCGTCGACGGCAACGAGGCTGCCGCCTCGGTCGCCTACCGGCTCAACGAGATCTGCTGCATCTATCCGATCACCCCGTCCTCGCCGATGGCCGAGCTCGCCGACGAGTGGTCCAGCCAGAAGCGGCCGAACATCTGGGGTTGCGTGCCCAGCGTGATCGAGATGCAGAGCGAAGGCGGTGCCGCCGGGGCGTTGCACGGTGCCCTGCAATCGGGGGCGCTCGCGACGACGTTCACAGCCTCGCAGGGGCTGCTGCTGATGATCCCGAACATGTACAAGATCGCGGGCGAGCTCACATCCGCCGTCCTGCATGTCGCCGCGCGATCGCTGGCTGCACAGGCACTCTCCATCTTCGGTGACCACTCCGATGTGATGGCGGTGCGACAGACGGGCTTCGCGCTGCTGGCCGCTGCCTCCGTCCAGGAGGCCCACGACCTGGCTCTGGTGGCGCAGGCGGCGACGCTGCGCACGCGGGTGCCCTTCGTGCACTTCTTCGACGGCTTTCGCACTTCGCACGAGCTGAATACCATCGAGCTGCTCGACGACGACGACCTGCGCGCGCTGGTACCCGACGATCTGGTGCGCGCTCACCGCGCCAGGGCACTGTCTCCGGAACATCCCTTCGTGCGCGGGACGGCGCAGAACCCGGACGTCTATTTCCAGGCGCGGGAGACGGTGAACCCGTTCTACGCGCGCGTTCCGCAGGTCGTCGACGAGCTCATGGCGCAACTCGAGGAGCGCACCGGCCGCCCGCTGGGGATCGTCGAGTACAGCGGCGACCCGGATGCCGAGCGGGTGCTGGTGGCGATGGGCTCCGGGGCGCAGACCATCGCGCAGACGGCGGCGGTGCTCGCCGCCGCCGGAGAGCGCGTGGGAGCGTTGACGGTGCGGCTCTACCGGCCGTTCCCGGCAGCGGCGCTGCTGGCCGCGCTGCCACCTTCGGTGCGGCGCATCGCGGTGCTGGATCGGACGAAAGAACCCGGCTCCGAGGGGGAGCCACTGTACCTCGACGTGGTGGCGGCGCTGTCCCACGCTTTCGGGGACGGCCGGCGCGCGAGCATGCCGCGCGTCATCGGTGGGCGCTATGGCCTTTCGTCGAAGGAGTTCACCCCGGCGATGGTCGCCGGCGTCTTCGCCGAGTTGGCCTGCGAGCACCCGCGTAACGGCTTCACCGTCGGCATTCGCGATGACGTCTCCGGTAGCAGCCTCGACTACGACCCCACGTTCGACATCGAGCCCGCGGATACGGTCCGGGCCGTCTTCTACGGGCTGGGGTCGGACGGTACCGTCGGCGCCAACAAGAACACCATCAAGATCCTCGGCGCGGATGAGGCCACCTACGCCCAGGGGTACTTCGTCTACGACTCGAAGAAGTCCGGGTCGCAGACCGTGTCCCATCTGCGCTTCGGCCCACGCCCGATTCAGGCGGCCTATCTCGTCGCCTCCGCCGGCTTCGTGGGCTGCCACCAGTGGCGCTTCCTGAACCAGATCGATGTGCTCGCGTCCGCCGCACCCGGTGCCACTCTGCTGCTGAACAGCCATTTCCCGGCGGAGCAAGTCTGGGACCGGCTGCCGCGGCCGGTGCAGCAACAGATCCTGGACAAGGCCATCTCGGTCTACACCATCGACGCCACCCGGCTGGCGCGGGAAGCGGGCCTGCCCGGGCGCACCAACACGATCCTGCAGACCTGCTTCTTCGCCATCTCGGGGGTGTTGCCGCGCGACGACGCCGTGCAGCGCATCAAAGCTGCCGTCGCGAAGACCTACGCCCGGCGAGGGGCGGACGTCGTCGCCCGTAACGAAGCAGCGATCGATCGGGCGCTTGCGGCGCTGGAACGGGTGAGCGTGCCCGACCGGGCCACGTCATCGAGCCCCCTGGCGGCCACCGTGGCGGACACGGCGCCGCCCTTCGTCCGCGAGGTGACCGCGCCCATGCTGGCCGGCCGGGGCGACGCGCTACCGGTGAGCGCGCTTCCCGTCGACGGCACCTATCCGTCCGGTACCGCCGCCTACGAGAAGCGCAACATCTCCGATCAGGTCGCCGTGTGGGATCCGGCGCTGTGCATCCAATGCGGCAACTGCAGCTTCGTCTGCCCGCACAGCGTCATCCGATCCCGCTACTACGAGGGCACCGAGCTCGATGCGGCGCCGGAGAGCTTTGCGTCCGCGCCGCTCAAGGCCGTCGGCTTGCCGGACACCCGCTACACGCTCCAGGTCTATCTGGAGGACTGCACCGGCTGCGGACTTTGCGTCGAGGCCTGCCCGGTCACGGCGCCGATACCGATGACCCACGAGCCCGCGCCGGAGGCGGCGACGGATGCCGTCGTCAAAGCGATCAATCTCGGCGATCGCGAGCCGCGGCTGGCCGCCGAACGCGAGAACATTGCCTTCTTCGAGCAGCTCCCGGTGGTCGACCGCACTCGGGTGGACTTCGCGACGGTGCGCGGGACGCAATTCCTGCAGCCGCTGTTCGAGTTCTCCGGCGCCTGTGCCGGATGCGGGGAAACGCCCTACCTCAAGCTCATCTCCCAGCTGTTCGGAGACCGGCTGATGGTGGCCAACGCCACCGGTTGCTCATCCATCTACGGCGGCAACCTGCCGACGACGCCGTGGGCGGTCGGGCCGGACGGTCGCGGCCCGGCCTGGTCGAACTCGCTGTTCGAGGACAACGCGGAATTCGGGCTCGGATTCCGGCTTGCCGCCGACAAGCACGCCGAACTGGCTCGCCGGCGCCTTGGCGAGCTGCGCGAGCATGTCGGCGCCGCTTTGGTCGACGAGGTCCTGTCCGCGCCGCAGGTCCGCGAGTCCGAACTGCGCGCGCAGCGCGAACGGCTCGGGCGCGTCAGGGACCGGCTGCAAGCCGTTGCGGAGGAAGCGCATCCGGGCGCCGCCCTGGCCGGGCAGGCGCGCGATCTGCTCAGCGTCGTCGACTACCTGCTGCGGCGCAGCATCTGGATCGTCGGCGGCGACGGGTGGGCCTACGACATCGGATCCGGAGGGCTTGACCACGTCCTCGCCAGCGGCCGCGACGTCAACATCCTCGTGCTGGACACCGAGGTCTACTCCAACACGGGTGGCCAGACCTCGAAAGCGACGCCGCTCGGTGCGATGGCCAAGTTTGCCGCGGCCGGCAAGGCGGTCGGCAAGAAGGATCTGGCGTTGCAGGCGATTGCCTACGGAAACGTGTACGTTGCACGCGTCGCGATGGGCGCCGATCCGCAGCAGACGTTGTCCGCGTTGCGCGAGGCCGAAGCCTACGAAGGAACGTCGCTCGTCATCGCGTACAGCCACTGCATCGCCCACGGGATCGAGATGAAGGACGGCATGGGGCAGCAGTATCGCGCCGCCGCGAGCGGTCATTGGCCGCTCGTCCGCTATGACCCGATGCTGCGGCTGTCGGGCAATAATCCCTTCCTGCTCGATTCGCCGCGCCCGCGGATGCCGCTGACCGAGTACCGCAGTCACGAGTTGCGCTTCCGGGCGCTCGCCAATGCCAATCCGGCAGAAGCCGAACGGCTGCTGACCCTCGCCGAGCGGGCGGCCGCACAGCGCTGGCAGCTCTACGAGGAGATGGCCGGCCGCGGCCCGCAGGATTTCACCCCGGATGCCCGCGAGATCCCGGACGACTCCGCCGGCGAAGGACCCCGATGAACCTGTCCACGCGTTATCTGGGGCTTGCCCTGCGCAACCCGCTGGTCGCGTCGTCGTCGCCGCTCAGCCGGACCGTCCACGGCGTTCGCCGGCTCGCTGACGCGGGAGTCGGTGCTGTCGTGCTGCACTCGCTTTTCGAGGAGCAGCTCGTGCGCCGCGCCCAGTGGACGGTGCAGCGGGCCGAGACCGGGACGGAGAGCTATGCCGAGTCGCTGGACTACTTCCCGTCGGTGGCCCGGGAAGATCCGGGCCCCCGGCCATACCTCAGCCTGCTCGAGCGCGCCGCCGGCGCGGTCGACGTGCCGGTCATCGCCAGCCTCAACGGTGTGTCTCCGCGGGGCTGGCTGCAGCATGCCCGCTCGATGCAGGACGCCGGCGCGGCCGCGATCGAGCTGAACATCTACTACCTGCCGGACGGCCCACACGTCAGCGGGCGGGAAGTCGAAGACCGATACGTCGATGTGCTCTGCGCCGTTCGGCAGGCGGTGAGCATTCCGGTCGCCGTGAAGCTCGGCCCGCATTTCAGCTCGCTGGGGGAGATGGCGCAGCGGCTGTCCGCCGCGGGCGCGGACGGCCTGGTGCTTTTCAACCGGTTCCTGCAGCCTGACCTCGACCCGGAGTCGCTGTCCGCCACGTCGGCCGTGTCGCTGTCCTCGCCGGCGGAAAGCCGCCTGGCGCGCACCTGGATCTCCCTGCTGTCCGGGCGCATCGATGTCTCGCTGGCCGCCTCTACCGGTGTCGACAGCGCGGCGGATGTCGCCGCCTACCTGCTGGTCGGCGCCGACGTCGTGATGACGGCGTCCGCGCTGCTGCGTTACGGGCCGGAGCACGCGGCCGTGCTGCTCGACGGGCTCACCGATTGGCTTCGTCGCAAGGGCTTCCAGTCAGTGGACGACGCGCGCGGCCTGCTCGCCGCGCGGCCCGGGTCGGGTGGCCGCGGCCGCTACGTCGACGCCCTCATCGAGGCGAACGGCCGTGCCTACGGCCCTTGGGGCTGGTCGTGGTAGCGCCCGCGGCTTGGACCTCCCGCTAGGAATTGCGTGCGTCGTGCGCATATCCTGACGCGATCGTGCGGGCGGGAGGACGAGCATGGCCAGAATGACCTTGACCGGTGCGCGGCTGCTGACGGGGGACCGGCCGCCGATCGCCGACGCCACCATCACGGTGGACGACGGCCGCATCGCGTCGGTGACCACCGGGGATGCGGCGGACGCCGGTGATCGGGGTCAGCTGGTCGACCTCGCCGGGCGTACCGTCATGCCCGGCATGTTCACCTGCCACTTCCATGCGACCTACCACGAGCTCGGCTCCCAGCCGAATATGCCGTACGGCAACGAGTACCCGCCCTCGTACCAGGCGTTGATCGCCGCCCGTAACCTGCGCACCGCGCTCGAGCACGGCTACACCGGCGTCATCGGCGCCGGAGGCGCCAATGAGGTGGAGCCCGGCGTGCAGCAGGCGATCGACGACGGCTTGATCGTCGGGCCGCGTTTCCTCCCGTCGTCGCGTGAGCTGTCGACGACCGGACATTCGAACGACGGCGTGCCCTGGCACTGGGGCATGCCGGCGCAAGGTGCGGTACGGCTGTGCGACGGCGCCGAAGGATTCCGCTACGGGGTGCGCGAGGAGATCAAGCGGGGTGCACGCGTCATCAAGCTGTTCGTCACCGGCGGCCATGGCACGACAGCGCCGAAGAGCCGGATCGAGCTGACGCGCGCCGAGCTGGCAGCCGCAATCGACGCGGCGCATCAGCGCGAGGTGCTGATCCGCGCCCACCTGGTCAACAAGCCGGCCATCATGATGGCCCTGGAGCTGGGCATCGACATCGTGGATCACTGCGATGAAATGGACGACGAGGTCATCGCGGCCCTGGTGGAAACCGGCGCGGTGGTCGTCCCGTCGCTGCATTTCCCGAAGCAATTCCTGCAGGTGATGGGCTCCGGGCTGGGGTTCGCGGCCGACGCGATCAAAGCCGACCTGGAATACATGTGCGGTGTGCTGCCCAAGGCGCAGGCCGCCGGGGTGAAGTTCGTGCTCGGCGACGACTACGGCGCCATCGGCTTCCCCCATGGCAGCTACGGCGGCGAATTCCGGCTGTACGTCGAGCAAGCCGGCATCAGCCCGTTGGATGTCATCTCATGGGCGACGCGTAACGGAGCCGCGCTCTTCGGCCGTTTCGACCCGGTGGGCCGCGAGCTCGGCACGATCGAGCCCGGCAAGCGGGCCGACCTGCTCATCCTTTCGGGGGATCCGACCGACGACATCGGCGTGCTTGCCGACGCGTCGCACCTCGTCGCCGTGATGAAGGGCGGCGAGATCGTGCACGGGTCGCTGGGCTAGCCCTTTCCCCGACCGTCAATCCTCACCGCGGTGCTGCGACTCGCCGGTTGGACGCGGCGACGGCTGTGAAACGGAGCCGTCGCGTATTTCGGATTCACCGTCCCACGGGGCTTGTGACCGTCCCGTCTCGGCGGGAGCAGCGGACGCCTGCGGGGGAGCCTCCTCGCGATCGGTGGACGGGCCGCCTGGCACAGATGTTGTCGCCGGCGGCACCTCACGGTCGCTCTCGAAGCTGCCGCCTCCCTCACTGCCGGTCCCGCCCGCTGCGCCCGGCGCGACGTCGTCGAACGCCTCGCTGCCGGGGCGCTCACCTGTGCCGGTGGCAGGCCCGGCCGGCAGCGGAGGCAGGAGCCCTTGAGCGGGTACTGGTACGGCCGACGGGCCGCTTTGCCGCGGCGGTGCCGGGGTGGTGTGGGAAGCGGGCGAGGGGCGCCGCGGTGAGGGGGTCTGACCGGGCGCACGGTCGCCGGGCTGGGAGCCGAAGACGAACTGGTGCAGCGGGTAGAAGGTGGCATCCGGCGAGCTGGACAGCGCCGCGGCGACACCCGTCGAGCCGATCACCAAGGCGGCGGCGACCGGGGCCACCGCCAGCCGCAGGCGCCGGCGACCGGCACTGCCCTGGCGGCCCGCTTCCGTCGCGACGGTGGCTGACACGGGAGGCGGCAGCGGCCAGTCCGCCTCGGTGCCCCTGTCGGCCTCCAGCGCCCCAGCGCCCACGAGCAGCGCCACCCGGGCGTCGACATCGTCGCGCAGGCTTTGCAGGGCCAGCAGCGTCCGATCCGCATCCAGCGAGCGTCCGGTGCGCAACGCTTCCACGTCATCGTCGAGTTGCAGTACCCGAGCGGCATCGGGCTGCTCGGCGAACTCGGGGCGGCTCATGATGCGACCGCCGCTGCATCGCACAGCCGCCCGCGCAGGGTCGTCATGCCGCGGTACTGGATCACCCGCACGCTGCCGGCCGTGAGCCCCAGCGCCTCCGCCGTCTCGGCGCAGCTGAGCCCGACCATCACGCGCAGGAGCAACACGTCTCGCTGGGTGGGCGGCAGCCCGTTGAGCAACCGGGTCACCTCCGCTGCCGACTCCGCCTGATCGAGGAGCTCCGCCGGCTGGTCGCGATCGTCCGCGCCCTCGTGCAGCCGCATGTCGCCGCACAACGCCTCCGGCTGGCGAGCCGAGCGGCGTCGCCGGTCAGCCATTTTGTTGCGCACGATCGCGAAGACGACTGCCCATACCGGGCGCCCCTCGTCGCGGAAGCGGGCGACTGCCTGCAACACGGCCAAACACACGTCCTGCGCGAGGTCGTCGGCGTCGTGCTCCGCCATCCCGCGGGCCAGCACGTAGCGCAACACGGCGGGGCGCACATGCCGGATCAGGGCCTCGGCGCTGGCTGAGTCGCCGCGCTGCGCGGCCAGCGCGAGGTGCGTCAGATCCTCGCCGGATGCATCCATCGATCCTCTATCGATTTTCCGGGCGGCGGTGTGAACATCGGCCGCCCTGATCCTTTCGGCAGTCCCGGGGCAGCCGTTCGGGTGAATCCGCTCGAGGCCGGGCGGAGCTGATAACGGCGGCCGTCGTCAGGGCGATGTACGGCCATTCGCTCCCTCCCAGACCTTCGGATGTGGTCATGAAACGTGTCCCACGCATCGTGCTGACGCTCGCCGCCGCCGGCGGGACGCTGAGCGGCGCCGTGGCAGCGGTAGCTGCCGTCGCTCCGCCTTCCGGCGGGAAGGGTACGTCGGGCGCCAATGCGACGCTTCCGGCGGCCGTCGCCGATGCCGTGCAGCCGGCCGGAGCGGGCCAGAGCGAACGCGAGCGGCTCGCTCGGCAGGCCGCCGTCCTTCGCCGCCAAGCTGCGCAGCTCGATCACGATGTCCGGACACTGCGTGCACAGCGCGCCGCAGCTGCCAAGGTGCCTGCCGCCGTTGCCATTACGGCCGCCCAGGTACCGGCAGCTGCGCCGCGCTACGGGGGTGCCGCCGGCAGGTGGAACGAACCGGCGCAAAGCGCTGCCTTGGCGCCGAGTGCAGCGCCCGTCGCGGCGAGTATTCCGATCACCCCGCTGACCGGATTTGCCCCTCCGGCCGCAGTTCCTGTGGCTGCGGTGCCAGCGCCGGCACCGCCGACCCACACGTCGACGGGGGCGAGCGGGGCGAGCGGCCCAGCCGGCACGTCCGCCGGCGAGCACGACGGCGCGGAACCGGGAGAGGCGGACGGCGATGACTGAGCGGTACCCGGCGAGGTGGTCGGCGGCTGCGCTGATCGCCCCCGCAGCGGCAGCCGCCTTCACCGGCGTGACGACCTGGACCATGCGCCACGCCCCTGCACCGGCCGTCGGCGCGGTGACCGCTGCGGCGCCGCCGCCGGCGGCGAGCTCGTCCCGGCCGCGCCCGGAGGCCGATGCGGTGGCCGACCCGGTGGCCGACTTGCGCCGGGCTGTCGCCGCACGGCGGGCGAAGGTGGCGATGTTGCGCAAGACGCTGGCAGCGCTGCGGTCTCCCAGCGGGCCGACACAAACGGCCGGGGTAACGGGTGCGGTGCCGGCCGCGACGGGGAACGTGCCCGCCGTCGGCGGTTCCGGCGGCACCGTCCCCGCAGCGAGCAGCTTCTCGTCCGGCGGCGCGTTCACCGGTGCCGCTCCTGCCGCTCAGCCGGCTCCTGCCGCGGCGTATGTCCCGCCGCCGGCACCGGCCTACAACCCGCCGGCAGCGGCCTACAACCCTCCGGCACCGGCCGCTCCGGCGGCGGCGGCTCCTGCCCCGGCCCCGGTCCTCGCACCGGCTCCGGCACCGGCACCCGCTGCGGCTGCGCCGCCGACGAATACGAACACCGGGGCATCGGGGGCCGTCAAATGAGAGCAGCGGCACTGCCCACCGCCCCGCAGCAGATCGACGTATCGCATCGGTTCCGCTGCATGGCCACCGATGTGAACGTCCGCGTCATCGGCTGCGACGACGACCCGGCGCCGCTGGTCGAGCGAGCTGAGGCGGTCTTTCGCCGCGTCGAGGCGGCGTGCACCCGCTTCGACGATCAGAGCCCGCTGATGCGCGCGAACGCGGCCGGCGAGCAGTGGCACGTGGTGCCGGCGGAGTGTTTCCAGGCGCTGCAGGAAGCCGCTGCCGCGCACCGGCGCACGAACGGTCGCTTCGACCCGCGCATCCTCAACGATCTGAAGGCGCTCGGCTACGATCGTTCGCTGGCTTTCCGCTCCGAACGGGAGGTGACGGGCCACCCCGGCGTGGACGGCGCACGGTTTCTGACCCTGCGATTTCGCCCGCGGTGGCAGCCGGGCTTCGACGAAAGCCGCTCTGCCGTGCGCATCGGTCGCCTTCCGGTCGACCTGGGCGGCATCGGCAAGGGCCTGGCGGTCCGGTGGGCCGCCGCGCTTTTGCAGGGCCGGGCTCGGTCGTTTCTCATCGAAGCCGGCGGTGACCTGCTGGCGCACGGCTGCGGGCCCGGGGGCGACGGCTGGCGTGCTGCGGTGGAGGATCCTCGCGGCGGCCCGGACCCGGTCGCGGTCTTGGACGTCTCCGATCGCGCCTGCGCGACTTCCTCGATCCGGATCCGCTCCTGGCGGTCGGGGGCCCGGATCGTGCATCACCTCGTCGATCCCTTGACCGGCCAGCCCGGCGGCGACGGCCTGCTTTCGGTGACGGTTGTCGGCGCCGACCCGGCGGTGGCCGAGGTCTGGAGCAAGACGCTCTTCCTGGCGGGCGGCGAGGGGATAGCGGATGCGGCGCAAGCGGCGGGAATCGCCGCCCTGTGGGTGAGTACCGACGGCCGTGTGGGCAGCAGCTCTCAGCTCGGCTCTGCACTGCTGTGGCAGGTGGCGGGATGACCGTCCCCGCGCCCCAGCCGAGGGGGAGCCTGCGCGCGGCGGGGACCGTTCTCGCGATCGCGACGAGCAGCGCCCTGTCCGCGGGGTTCGCCGGTACGGCGATCGCTCGGCTGGCACCGAGCGACATGGCGCCGTGGCTGCTCGGACGCGCTTCGGGGCTGTGCGCCTACTTGCTGATCTGGGGGCTCGTCGCGTACGGGCTCTGGCTGGCCCATCCCTGGTCGGCTCGCCCCGGTGGCCGGCGGCGCGTGGCGCACCTGCGCATCCACGTGAGCCTGGCCGCGTTCACCCTCGCGTTCACGGTGCTGCACGTCGTCGCGCTGGCCACCGACCCGTTCGCGCATGTCGGCTGGCGCGGCGCGCTGCTTCCGGGCTTCTCGGCCTACCGGCCGTTCGCGGTCTCGCTCGGAATTCTGGGGTTGTACGCCGGAATGTCGGCGGGGGTCACCGCCGCCGCAGCGGGACGTTTCGCGAGGCGGCTGTGGTGGCCGGTCCACAAGGTGGCCGCTACCGCGTTCGTGCTGGTCTGGACGCACGGCGTGCTGGCCGGGACCGACGCGCCGCTGCTGCTCGTCGGCTACCTGGTCACCGGCGGAGCCGTGTTCGCGTTGGCCGTGAGCCGCTACCTGGCGAGCGACGCTCGTGGGCGCGCCGCATGAGCCGGGCACTGAACGTCGTGACCCAACGAGACGCCGGCGAGAGGCTGGTGCGCCTGTTGCCCTTCTCGGCCCGCACTTTCCTGCGCCCGCAGGGGCGTGCGGACTCGGCGTCCGATGAGGTGACCCACGGTCAGACCGAGGATCTGGCTGCACATCGGGCTCGGTTCGGCCCGCGGCCGGACGCGGCCGGCGAGGCCGGTCTCGCGCTGCTCGGAATGCTCGAGGAGACCGGTCTCTCGGGCCACGGCGGCGGGCACTTCCCAGTGGCTCGCAAATGGCGGACGGCGCTGCGCTCTGGCCGTTTCGGAGGGTTGCTCGTCGCGAACGGAGCCGAGGGCGAGCCGGAAAGCGGTAAGGACCGCGTGCTCCTTCACACCGTCCCACACCTGGTGTTCGACGGGCTGGCCTGCGCCGCCGAGACGCTGGGCATGACCGAGGCGGTGCTCTGGCTGCATCAAGGCGCCGACGGCCTCCCGAGGATGCTGCGCGACGCGATCCGGGAGCGGCGGGTCGAAGGTCTGGCCGACCCGGACATCCGCATCGCGCTCGCACCGACGAGGTATCTCAGCGGCGAGTCGAGTGCCGCACTGCGCGCGCTCTCCGGCGGGCCGGCGATGCCCAGCTTTCGGCGCATTCCCGCGGCGATCGATGGCTACCGGGGGCAGCGCGCCGTCGTGCACAACGTGGAGACGCTCGCCCGCATCGGACTGCTTGCGCGTACCGGTGTCCGCGGTCACCGTCCGAGCGCGCTGGTCACCGTCAACACTCGGTACGAGCAGACGGTCCTCGAGCTGGCTGTGACCGCGACGATCGGGGAGGCAGTTGCCAGCGGCGGCTGGACGCAGCCACCGCCGCAGGCGGTGCTCGTCGGAGGCTACGGCGGTACCTGGCTGCCATGGCCGCTCGCCGCCCGGCTGCGGCTGGACGAGAAGGAGCTGCAGGCGGCTGGTGCGAGCCTTGGCGCCGGGGTGTTGAGTCCGCTCGCAGCGTACGAATGCGGCATCGTGCGAGCCGCGGAGATCGCGGACTTTCTCGCCGAAGAGGGTGCGGGCCAGTGTGGTCCGTGCCGCTACGGATTGCCGGCGATTGCGAAGGGTCTCACCGCGCTGGCCGGTGGCCGCGCGGACGCGGGTCAGCTGCAGGAGCTGCAGGCGCTGACCACCCTCGTCGACGGGAGGGGGGCGTGCCACCATCCCGACGGGGCGGCCCGGCAGGTGAGGAGCGCGCTGCACACATTCGCGTCGGACGCTGCGCGTCACAGCAAGGGCCTTCCCTGTGCCGCGTCCACCGTCGCCATCGGGTCGGTGAGCTGAGTGATCGGCCGTAGCGGAGCCCGGCGCTCAGCGCCTCAGGCGACGCGCCTGACCGTCGACCCGATCGCCTGTGACGGGATCGGGATGTGTGCTCACCTGGCCCCCGCGCTCATCGCCCTGGACCGGTGGGGCTTTCCGCTGCTGCCGGAAGGCGATCTGGTCGGAAGGGAGCCGCGTTTGGCGCAGCGAGCGGTCAACGCCTGTCCCCGTCGAGCGCTGCTGCTGGAGCCGGACCTCACATCCGACCGACGACGGCGCCTGCGGGAACCCCGCGCGGGTCGTCGCGCCCACGCGGACGCGGGGGAGTAGCGCCTGGACGGGAGCTGGCGGTCTCCTCGGCTACAGCGTCTGGCTCACCGGCAGCGGGTCGCCCCGACCCCGGGCACAGCCCGGGGCCGTTCTCGTGGGCGAGCACGACGAGCACTTCCGCATGCCAGCGGCCACGCCAAGGCCGTCCGCAGACCCGGCAATTACCTCGTGGTCGCTTGGCCATGACACGACTATCGCCCGCTCCTGTGAAGGGCAGAAGTCGTCGTCGGGTCCTCGAGGTGAACACCGCGCCATGAACCGATGAGCGCCGTTTACCCGCGCGACTTTGACGGTCGTTCGTTCAGCCGGCTCGCCAGATCGGCCGGCCCGCGCGTGTCACGAGCGCGACCTGCTCGGCGGACGGCTCGGCGAGGGCTGCGGCCAACGGGACGCGCAGCAGGCAGAGATCAGCCGCTGCCCCGACGCGGATGCGGCGCGGGGTGCCGCCGGGCAGCGCCGGGTCGGTGAGGTAGCCCGCCAGGGCCGTTTCCGCACTGACGCGCTCGTCCGGCCCTACGACGTGGCCTTTCGGCGTCCGCCGGTCGCGCGCCGCGGCGATGACCCGCCACGGGTCGGCCGCACCGAACGGTGCGTCGCTGGACGCCGCCACCGGTAACCCGGCGGCAAGCAGGGATGCAAAGGGATACAGGCATGCGCGGTCGTCCGGCTCGACATCGGTGAGGTACTGATCGCCCCGCTCCGCGACGAACGCCGGCTGGGTGACGACGCGCACCCCGGCTGCGACAAGCCACTGCCGGATCTCGGGGGGCACCACGGCAGCGTGTTCGATGCGATCACCGCTGCGGTGACCGGCCTCGTCGAGGGCCGCGAGCGTGAGCAATAGTGATTCGCGGGTCACGCAGTGCACGGCCACCGCACGGCCGGCGTCGTGGGCGGCCCGGATTCGCAGCGAAAGCACCTCGAGCGTCGGCAGATCATGGTCGTGCAGCAGCAGCTTGAAGGGGCCGGCGCGCAAGCCCGCCGGCAGCGCACCGGCCAACGGCGACCCGAGCAAGGTGAGGCGCTGCGGGAAGGTGCTGTCCGCAACGGCTGCGCCGAAGGCTGCGACGGTCGCGGCGTCGAGATCGGGCGTCGCATCCGAAACGCCCGTGATGCCGAAGCCCGCCAGCGTCCGGCTCACGGCCGCCAGTTCGGGGGGCCCGGCGCAGGTGTCCAGCGCGGCGCGCAAGCCGGCGTCCCAGCGCCAGAGCCGTCCGGTCAGCCGGCCCCGCTCGTCGCGCTCGACGTCCGGATGCTGCAGGGATTCCAATCCAGCGGCTCGCACCCCGGCCGAGTTGAGGATCCAGAGCCCCCCGCTGCGATGCTGGATCCGCAGCGGCCGGTCCACCTCGAGGCGATCGAGCACATCGCGGTCCAACGGGCCGGCGACACTCTCGTGGTAGCCGACGGCCCGCAGCCATCGTCCGGGCTCCATCCGCGCTGACGTCGACCGAACCGTCTGTGCAAAGGCTTGCCCGTCCCGTACTGCCGGCGGACCCACCGGCACGGAATCGCGCGCTGCTGCCATTGCCAGCAGATGCACGTGGTGGTCGTGCAAACCGGGCAGCAGGGCACCGCCGGCCGCGGCGACGACGTCCTCGTGCGCCTCGCGGGTGAGTGCAGGTGCGATCTGCGTGACGACGCCGTGGCGAATCCGAACGTCGGCCGAGCGACCGTCCAGCTGGACCCGGGTGATGAGCAACGCGCCGTGGTCGGCTTGCGCTGCGGCGACGGTCAACCGCGCTCCCTTCGGAATCAGTCGGGCGGCTGCGCGAACCCCCATAATGACGCGATGTCCACCATCGAGTCGGGTTCTCGCTGGTCGCTGTGGTCGCGCGATTCGCTGCTCTCGATCGCCTCGCAGGGTTCCCTGCTGTCGATCGCTTCGGAGGGCTCGATCCTCTCGATAGGAAGCGTGGGCTCCGTCGCGTCGGTTGGCAGTTGCGGCAGCGCCGCATCAATCCTGTCGATCGGATCGTTCGCAGCGACGGGATCGGTGCTGTCCTCGCAGTCGCGCTGGTCGTTGCTGTCGCACCAGTCGATCGGGGCAGCCATGGGCCGGCGCAGCCGCGGTCGCCGCGGGGGCACATCCGCGAACGCCTTGGTGCCCACCGTCATCGCGGCCGGGGCGGCGCTGGCCGCGGCCCTTGCGGCGCGGGATCGGCGAGCGGCTGCAGCGCCGTCGTGACGCGAGGCGCGGCGGCAGGCTACTTCTGCAGTCGCCGGCTGCCGCCGTGCCAGTCCTCCTGCTTGCCGATCTGGTCGTCACGCACTCCCAGGGCACGCAGCTGCGGCAGCTCACGCAGGCTGCGTTTGAGCTCGGCGAAGCCGCCGAAGCGAGCGAGGCCGACGACGTGATCCCACAGCTCGAGCGACTGCTCGGGTGACGGCATCCGGCTGATCACCGGTCCGAAGAGCGCCACCCCATCCGGCGGCTCGAAGTGCAGGATCGGGGTGCCCACGTCCTTGCCGGTCAGAGCAAGCGCCTCGTCGGTCTCGGCGCGGATCCGGCCATCCCAGGCCTCGTCCTCACCGGCGTCGGCGAATGCAGGCGCGAGCCCGGCATCGTCGAGCGCGGTGCGGATGAAGTCTGGCGACGCCGGGTCGCTCCACGGCCCTTCGCGGTCCCAGAGGTGGGTTCCTAGCGCTTCGTACAGCCGAGCGACGGCCGGACGGCCCTGCTCCTCGCGAACGCAGGCGGCGATGCGCAGCAGTTTCAGGCCGGCACGGTGAGCTGCCTCGTACTCCGGCGGGAAGCGGGAGGCGTAATCCACTCCCTCGTTGACGACGCGCAGGGAGATGAAGCGCCAGTCCACGTGGTAGTCGCGCTGCGCGGCCACCTGCCGGACCCACTTGCTGGTGAGCCAGGCGAAGGGGCAGAGCGGATCGAAGTAGAAGTGCAGATCTGCGGTTTGCGGCGAAGCAGTCACCGGCCGACGTTAACCGCCGGGCTGACCCGGCGTTGCGTCGAGGTGGCCCACGCGGCCGGCGAAGCGGCGCTTGAAGCTCGTGATGCCCTGCGCCGAGATCGTGAGGTCATACCAGCCGCCCGGCTCCGAAGTCAGGCCGTACGTGAGCGTGTCGGTGCTGCGCGACGCCAGTCGACGGACGTGGGCGCGGCCGCCGCCGTCGGCGACGCGAAGCGTACGGGTGACGCCATCCGCGTTGTGCAATTCGAGCTGCAGGACCGGTCCGGACGCCGAGCGCTGCAGGCAAGCCGTCGCCTCCAGCCCGGCCAGCGTGCTGGCCGCATCGCCCCTGAGTTCTCGCACGAAGCCGTCCGGCCCGTGCACGGCAACGTCGTAACGACCGCGCGCCGCGGGCAGCGTGACGAGCCGGGTGTCGAAAGGGGCGACGTCGCTGCGCTGCATACCGACCTGGGGAAGGTGACGAGCCAACACCGCGAGCTGCACGCCCCGGCCAGCGGGGTTGGCCAACTCGAGGCGCAGCGTGCTGCCGGTGTTCGACACCAGCGCGGTCACCACAGGATGAGCGGCCGGAGCAAGGAGGTCGGCGGCGCTCCGGCCCGGGTGCGTCCGGCTCCTGGGAGCTACCGCAGTCGCGCCCGCCGCCCGTTCCGCCGACCGGGTCTGCGCCTGCCTCGTATCAGGCAACGAGGAGCCCTTCTCGTGTGACAACAAACGACGTCTCACTCAGTGTCAGCAAGCAACGTGGCGCGCAGCGGCTAGCCAGCGAAACAGCCGGTGAATCCTCGCCGGCGGCAGGGCGAACGCTCACGCCGAAGCGCGGGCCCGCCTGCGGCACACGTCTCGCGCCGCGCGTTCGACCAGCAAAGGCACGAACTGGCGCAGCCGGGCGCCCTCGAGCAGCCGGACTTCCTCGTAGACGATCTCGCGGACCTCGGCCTCGGCCAGCTCGGGATAGCTGAACTGCAGCCGTCCCACGACGAGCTCGCACGCCCGGGTTTCGCTGCTTGTCAGGCCATCGGGCGCATCGAGCCGGCTCTTGCTCCGCGGCTTCGTCGCGACAATGGTGCGGATGGTTGGGCGGCGGTCCAAGGTCCGGGCCATGATGACGGTCCCCCTTCGAAAGGACTGGTCGTCGCGGTACAGCGCACCGGCTAGCATCTCGGCGGGGTAGGGACTTTCGTCCCTTTGGGCGGGTGTGGTGCATCGCTTCGCCGCCGTCGACCGGTGCCCGGCATGGGCCGGCCCGGATTCGGGGAAGGTCATCACGTGACGTCGCTGCCCAGTTCGCTTCCCGTCAGCCGAGTCCCGCATCCGGCGGCCGCGCCGCCGTTGCGGTGGGGAATTCTCGGAACCGGTGGAATCGCGCATCACTTCACCGAGGCGCTGCAGCGGTATACCCGGCAGTCGGTGGTCGCCGTCGGGTCCCGTTCGGCGCAGCGGGCAGCGCGGTTCGCCGCCGAGTTCGGGATCGAGCGCAGTCATGACTCGTACGAGGCATTGGTGGACGACCCGGCGGTTCAGGTCGTCTATGTGGCCACGCCGCACAGTGAGCACCGCGCCAACGCGCTGCTGGCGATCGCTGCCGATCGCCATGTCCTGGTGGAAAAGGCTTTCACCCGCAACGCATTCGAGGCCGCTGAGATCGTCACAGCGGCCCGCAGCCGCAACGTGGCGCTCATGGAGGGCATGTGGACGCGCTTCCTGCCCCAGACAGACGTCATCCGCCGGCTGCTGGAAGATGGCGCGCTCGGAGACGTCAACACGGTCCTCGCCGACCATGGTCAGCATTTTCCTTTCGATCCGCAGCATCGGCTGTACGCGCCGGCGCTGGCGGGAGGGGCACTGCTCGACCTCGGGGTCTACCCGATCTCTTTCGCGCGGTTTGTTCTCGGCCGTCCCGACCATGTCGATGCGGTGGGGGAGTTGGCCGCCACCGGCGTCGATGCGCAAGCGTCGGTCGTGCTCCGCGCTGGAACGGCACACGCGGTCGTGAACACGACCTTGGCGGCCCGCACTCCGACCACCGCGGCGATTGCCGGCACCGCTGGGTTGCTCACGTTGTCAGGGCCGTTCTACGCGCCTGCGACGCTGACTGTTGAGGTCGACGGCGGCCGGCGACGCCTGGTGCGCCCGCCGGACGACATCACCGGACACCTGGGGCTGTGTCACGAGGCGGCGCACCTGGCGGAGGTCGTCGCGGCCGGAGCGACCGAATCGCCGCTGCTGCCCCTCGAAGAGAGCGTCGAGATCATGGCGACCCTGGACGCGATCCGGGCGGCCATCGGGTCGGTCTTGCCCGGCGAGAGGATCTGAAAGCCGGATCAGCATTTGCGTCGCCCTGCGGACCGGCCGAGGCCGCGTTGCGACCCGGTGCAGGTGTCAGTGAAACGCTGTCCGGATCTCCTCCTTGGTCGCGGTCTCGGAGACGACGAGCAACTCGTCGCCAGCGCGCAGGACGAAGCCGCGGCCGGGCACCGAGGGACGGCCTTCCCGGATCACCGTCGCGACTACGGTGCCTGCCGGCAACACCAGCTCGGACAGGCGATGGCCGTCGGCCCGGGAGCCGGCGGTGATCGAGGTTTCGATGACGTTGACGCCGGCTTTGCTCAGCCGGAGCAGTGACACGGTGTCCGTGGCTTCGGTCGCTTCCTCGATGAGCGAGATGAGCGGCGTCTCGGCCGGTACCGCGACGTCGATTCCCCAGCGTTCGTCGAAAAGCCAGGCGTTGTCAGGATCGTTGACCCGAGCGATGACGCGCCGGATGCCGAAGCGGGCCTTTCCGAGATAGCCGATCACCAGATTGTCGCTGTCGTCGTCGCAGGCGGCGACCAACAGGTCGGTGTTGTGGGCGCCCGCCTCCTCCAGCACCCTGGCGTCGCTCGCGTCACCGGTGAGCCGGCGCACCGGCAATTGTGCTGGCAGCTCGGCGATCCGGCGCTCGCTGATATCGACGATGCTGACCGAGTTGGCCCCCTCCGCGAGGACTCTGGCGAGTTGGGCACCCAGCCTTCCGGCGCCCACGATGAGAATCTTCATGCCCCCAGCTCCTTGCCCAGGAATCCGCCGAGCCGCGTGAGTGCGGTGGTGGCGACGGCGAACGTCACGAGATCCCCCGGGACCGCTACCGTTGTGGTCTCGGGTAGCGTCGAATGCCCACCGCGAGTGACCTCGACAACGCGTATCTCACCGCTCACCTCGAAGTCGCGTAGCCGCCGACCGGTGAGATACCGCGGGAGCTCGGAGCGCACCAGTAGCGTCTCCCCGTTGCCGAAGCTGAGTTCTGGTGCCAGGTCACGGTGCAGCAGCATTCGAGAGAGCTGGCCGACCGTCCAGATGACACCGGCCACGGTCGGGATGCCGAGCCGATGGCAGACTTCGGCGCGCCGCGGTTCTGCGATGCCCGCGACGACCTGAGGCACGCGGTAGACGTCCTTCGCGGTGCGCGCCGCCACGATATTCACGTTGTCATCGTTGGTGACAGCGACGAGGGCATCGGCTTGCGTGATGCCCGCCGATTCCAGCACGGCGCGGGAGAAGCCGCCGCCGGCGAGCCAGGTACCCGCGTAGTTGACCGGCAAGAGCCTGCGGCTACGTGGATCGCGGTCGATGACTCTGACGTCATGCCCGTTGCTCGCAAGCCGGGCGGCGAGCAGCGAGCCGACCCGGCCGCAGCCGACCACGAGAATTCTCATGTGACCTCACCTCCGGTGAGCTGGGGTGTGGACGGTTGCGGCGAATCGCCGACGGACCGGTGCGGCGATCGGTGCCTTTCACGGCGATGCAGCAGCGACTTGCGGGTCTCGTCGCAGGCCAGCACGGCGACGCCGACCGCGGTCACCATCAGCCAGTCGGTGGGGCTGAGCGCCGCGGTGTTGAACAGCCGTTGCAGCGCGGGAACGTAGCTCACGGCGACGACGAAGGCCAGCGCGAGTGTTTGAGCCGCGAGCAGTCGGCGATTTGCGAACAGCCCGACCCGACGGATGCTGTGCCGATCGCTGCGCACTGCGAGCGAGGTGAACAATTGACCCATGACGATGGCCGCGTGCGAGACCGTGATGGCTTCGCGGTAGGTCGCGTTGGACGCGGTGAAGTCGGCGAAGCCGATACGGGCCGAGTGGATCCGCCAGAAGAACACCAGGCTGACACCGACAGCTTGGATGCCGCCCAGGAAGAGAATCCGGCGCAGGACGGCACCCGAAAGGACGGTCTCCCGGCGCGAACGCGGCGGGCGGTCCATGACGTCGGACTCGGGAGGTTCGGCACCGAGGGCGAGAGCGGGAAGCACGTCGGAGCCGAGGTCGATGGTGAGCACCTGCACGGCGGTCAACGGAACCAGCGGGAAACCGATCGCCGTCGCTACCAGGATGGGGACAAGCTCGGCGACGTTGCTGGTGAAGCAGTAGATCAGGAACTTGCGGATGTTCTGGTACACCGAGCGACCGAGTCGCACGGCGGCGACGATCGCCGCGAACGAGTCGTTGAGCAGCACCATGACCGCCGCCTCGCGGGCGACGTCGGTACCGTTGCGGCCCATGGCGACGCCGATGTCGGCCGCCTTCAGAGCCGGCGCGTCATTGGCGCCGTCACCCGTGACGGCGACGACGTGTCCGGATGCCTGCAAGGCGTGGACAACGCGCATTTTGTGCTCCGGGTTCACTCGACAGAACAGCACGTCGTCGGCCGCGGCGAGCAGGCCGCCGAGGGCGGAGTCGGTGAGTCCATCGAGCTGCGTGCCGGTCACCGCACGGAATGGGCGGCGGCCGATGATGCCCAGCCGCCGGGCGACCGCCTCCGCGGTCAGCGCATGGTCACCGGTCACCATCACGATGCGGATCCCAGCGCCATGGCAGGCGTGAACGGCTTCGCTCACCTCCGCGCGCGGCGGGTCGAGCATGCCGACGAGTCCGGCGAAGGTGAGCTCGATTTCAGCGTCGTGCTGGGCCGGCTCGGCCAGCATGACGGTGCGGTAGGCGACGGCGAGGACGCGCAGTCCCGGGCCGGCCATTTCGTCGTTCGCCGCCAGTATCGCGCGTTGCGCGCAGCCATCCAGCGGCTGCAGCCCGCTTGGCCCGAGCCACCGGCTGCATCGGGCGAGCAGTTCCGCCGGTGCACCCTTGGTGTAGACGGCATAGCTGCGGTGGCGGGTGTCTGCGCGGTGGACGGTGCTCATGAGCTTGCGGGTGGAGTCGAACGGAAACTCCGTAACCCGCGGGCTTTCCTGCTCGGCCCGGCTTACGTCGACCCCGGCCTTCGCTGCAGCCACGAGGAGCGCGCCTTCCGTGGTATCACCGAGTACGCGCCAGCCGTGCGCGTTGTCCGGTGGCAGGAGCCGCGCGTTGCTGCAGAGCGCGGCCATGCGCAACAGGTCGCGTACCTGCGGGGCGTTTTCCACGCTGCCGCGGGGCTCGTAGCCGACGCCGCTCACCGAATGGCTGACGCCCGCCGCCCAGACCTGGGTCACGGTCATCTCCGCCTGCGTGAGAGTGCCGGTCTTGTCGGTGCAGATGACCGCAGTGGAACCGAGTGCTTCCACTGCCAGCAAGCGCTTGACCAGTGCGTGGTAGCGGGCCATGCGCCGGACCCCGACTGCGAGCGAGACGGAGAGCGTCGCCGGCAGTCCTTCGGGGACCAGGGCGACCATGACCCCTAGCGCGAAGATGAATGACTCCACCACCGGCTGGCCGGTCGGTAGCCGGACGGCGAAGATGATGCCTCCCACCGCCAGAGCGACCGCGGAGACGCGGCGCGCCATGACCGCGACTTGGCGCTGGAGCGGGCTCTGCTGCGTCGGCGCTTGCATGGTGAGCCGGAAGATCCGCCCGAATTCGGTGTTGCCACCGGTGCTCACCACCACGGCCTTGCCGCTTCCCGCCGTGACCGCGGTGCCCATGAAGAGCAGGTTCCGGGCTTCCAGCTTGCCCGCATCCGGGGCCGCCGGATCGGCCACCCGACTCACCGGCGCGCTCTCACCGGTGAGCGCGGCGGTGTTGACCGCCAAGGCGTGGGCTTCCACCAGCCGGCAGTCCGCCGGCACCGCGTCGCCGGGGTCGAGCACGACAAGGTCACCCGGAACGAGCTCAGCGACCGGCACCTGTTGTCGTACGCCGCCGCGCAGCACGACGCACGCGTTGGGGACCATTGCTTGCAGCGCCGCCGCGGTGCGTTCCGCGGAGTACTCCTGCGCGAAGCCGATTGCCGCGTTCAGCACGACGACGCACACGATGGCGACGGCGAGCTCCAACTTGCCGGCGTCACGCGGGAGCTCGAGCCCGTACGCGACCAGTGTGACCGCTGCGGCGACAATGAGCACGATGGCGAACAGATCGGTGAATTGGGCGGCGAACCGGATCCACAGGCGCTGGTGCCGTGGGCTCGGCAACGTGTTGCGGCCATCCCGGGAAAGTCGGGCAGCCGCCTCGCCGGCGTCCAGGCCACGCCGTGAAGACCCGAGCTGAGCGAGAGCGTCGTCGGCTGTCAGCGCCTGGACCGGCGTGCTCACCCGGCCATCGTGGCCGCCGTCGTCTCCGACCGCGACGGGGCCAAAGTCACCCTCCTCCAGTCTTCTTTCAGGGCGCCCCACGACCGGACCGAAAGGCACGACCGTCCGTGACTTTGGCCCATGGACGCCGCGGGCGCCGTGCGGTCCAGTGAAGCTGTCCCGCCGCTGCCGCCGGCGCGCAGCTGCATACGACCACGGGGCCGACCGGCGACACCCGAGGTTGCTTCGAGCCCGGCAGCGGCGGCCGGCAGCTTCCCTTCGGGAGGTGGGCACCGTGAGCGTTCCCGGACCGCAGCCACTGCGGCCGGACCCCACCTCCGGCAGCGACGAGCGCGGCGTCCTCGGGCAGTGCCTGCCGCTCGGTCACTGGGCCGGTGTCGCGGTCGCCTTGCACTGGTCGGTGCTCGGGACCATTGGGCTGTTCGCCACGGTGCTCGCCACTTCGGCGTTGCCCGACGCGCGCCCGGGACACACCACGACGGCGTACTGGGTCACCGCGATCGCGACGGCGGGCGCCTTCCTCGTGACGTTGCTCGCCCATGAGCTGGCGCACGCGGTGGTCGCGAGGCATTACGGGATGCGCGTCCGACGCATCACCTTGTGGATGCTGGGGGGATTGACCGAGCTCGACGGTGATCCGCGTACGCCGCGCGCCGACGCGCTGATCGCACTCGCCGGACCTGCGGCCAGCCTGGTCGCGGGAGGAGCCTGCTACGGCGGCTACTGGATTGCGGGTGGGTCCGGGCTGTTCGGCGCGGCCACCTCCTGGCTCGGCGCGGCGAGCCTCATGATCGGCGCCTTCAACCTGCTGCCGGGGGCTCCTCTCGACGGCGGGCGAGTCGTTCGCGCGGTGCTGTGGAAGCGCTACGGCGACCGTAGCCGGGCTGTCGATCGGGCCTCGGCCGCCGGCCGGGTGCTCGGCTTCACGCTCGTATTCCTCGGGTTGCTCGAGTTTCTCGCCGGTTACTACCCGGGGCTGTGGCTTGCCCTGATCGGGTGGTTCGTGATTGCCGGAGCCACCGCGGAACGTTACGCCGGCCACGAACGCCTGCACGGGTTGACCGCGGGGCGGCTCATGAGCCCGCAGCCGTTCAGCGCGCCCGAGTGGTGGACGGTCGAACGGCTGCTGCACGAGCTGCCCGGCTCGGCATTGGTCCAGCCCGGCTACCTCTTGGTGGATTTCTCGCAGCAGCTCAGCGGTTTCGTCAGTGTCAGCGATGTCGCGCGGCTGCCCGCCGAGCAGCGGCCGCTGACGGCATTGCGCGACATCAGCAGGCAGCGTCGCATCGTGCCGCTGGTCGTCGCTGCCGACGAGCCGGTCGCCCAGCTGGCACCGCAGCTTCGCCGGCACGGTGGCGTCGCCGTCGTCGTCGACCGGGCGCATTACCCGGTCGGCCTGCTCACCGAAACGACCGTGCTGCGCGGAGTGCAGCTCGCCCAGGCCGGCTGGTCGCCGCCGGACGACGGTAAGGACAGGGACCGCGGCAGCGGCGCTTCGAGCAGTACGCAAGAGCACCTGCCGGCTGCCTGACGTTCCCGGACGAAGGTCCCGCACCTGTCCGCCGTTGGTATCTGGCGGGCGGTGCCGCCGCTGCGCAGGTTGGAGGAGCCGCAGCAGTCGGCAAGGGGAGATTCATGGGGCGCCGCAGTGACTGGCTGGACCGGTTCCGCCCCGCGGGCGCGCCCGGAAGTCCCGCACGACCTGGCGTACCCGCGGACGAACGGTTCGCCGACCGCGAGATCACCCCCGTCTTCGGCGCGCTGGCCGCGACATTTGCGGAATGCGACCGGGTGCGCGCCGAGGCCGAAGCGGAAGCGCTGCGAGAAACCGAGGAGGCGTCCCGAACGGCGGCTCGCATCCTGGATGACGCTCGTGAGCTAGCAGCCGGGGTCCGGGCGGACGCCGCTGCCGCTGCGCTGGCTTCCGATGGACCCGATGCCGAGGACGCGGATGGGCTGCAGGCGGTCGCAGAGCTGCAGCGGCGGGTCGCTGACCGCATGCCCGCAGTCGCGGCGCGCGTCGAGCAGGAGTTGCGTCATCAGCTGTCCGCGCTCACGGGTGTAGATCTCACCGTAGCCGCCGCCGAGCCGCCCCGGGTGCGGACATGAGCGCGGCCTGGACGGCGGGGTGTACGCGGGCGCGGGCGTTGGCAACGCGCCGCATCGGCGTGCGATCGGCGCAGCAGCTGGCCGCTTCGCCATCGCTCGAGGCAGCCGTGGCGACCCTGTCGGCGTCGCCGTACGGGTATGCGGTCTCGCCCGGGCAACGCCTCGCGGAGGCGCAGCACGCGGTCGCCGAGACATTGCTGTGGAACCTGCGGGTGCTCGCCGGCTGGCTTCCGGCACCTGGTGCGCGGGTGTTGCGCGCGCTCGCCGGCTGGTTCGAGATCGCCAACGTCGATGAGAAGGTGCGGGCGCTCCAGGACGGCGGCGCCGGACCGCTGTTTCGCCTCGGCGGCCTCGCGACCGCGTGGCCGCGCCTTGAAGCGACCGAGAACCTCGGCGAGGTCCGCCGTGTGCTGGCCACGTCCGCGTGGCGAGACCCGGGCGGCGGCGACGCGCGCTCGATCCGCCAGCAGATGCTGGCATCGTGGGCCGCCCGTGTCGGCGCGGCGGTCCCGCAAACGCGCTCATGGGTCAGGCCGGCCGCCGCGCTGCTCACGGTGAAGACGCTGTTGCTGGAGCATCAGAGCCTCTCGGACGGCGCCGCAGCAGCACTCGACAGCGCGTTGCCCGGCGCCGCGGCCGTGGACGAGCACAACCTGCCCACGTTGCTTTCCCGGCTGCCTCCAGCGGAACGCGAGCTACTGGCGGGCTGTGCGGAGGCGTCCTCCCGCGACGCTGACGAGCTCGCGCTCGCGCTGTGGCGCGCCGAGCTGGGCTGGTGGCGTCGCGTCGAGGGAGATGCCTTCGCCATGCTGCGCCAGTCGGGACTCGACAGCACACCGGTCGTCGCTGCTGCCGCCGTTCTGGCGGTCGATGCCTGGCGCGCGCGGTCGGCACTGGCCATGGCGGCCAGCGGCCCACGCGGACGGGAGCTGTTCGATGCGATGGCTTGAGGCGGCAGCGCCGATCCGCATGTCGCGGGTGGCCATCGTCGCCCCCGACGAGCAGCTGCGGCGCGTTCTCGTCGAGGTCGCCGACGCGGGAATCGTTCAGCTGGATCGAGATTCGAAGGCCGTGCCGAGCCCTGACCCCGAGGTGCAGCCCAGGCTGGCCCGTGACCCTCCCGACGTGCAGGAGTGCCGTCGCAGCGGCCGCCTCGACCTGCTCGCCGGTGAGGAACAACTCGCCGGGTACGTCTCGGCTGCAGCGCGGGAACGGTTGGTGGCCGGCCTTTGCGGATGGATGCCGGAGTCAGCGCGGTCGGCGCTGGCTGCGCGGCTGACCGATCGCGGCGGGTCCGTCGTCCCGTTGCCGCGGCCGCGCGGCGTCGATCCGCCTACCCAACTCGGCCGAGCGGGGCTCACCCGGTCGTTCGCTCCGCTCGTCGAGACGTACGGAACCGTGCCTTACGCGGATGTCGATCCCACGCTGCTCGCCGGCCTCGCGTACGTGGTCATGTTCGGGATGATGTTCGCCGACGCGGGTCACGGGGCACTGCTGCTGCTGGCCGCCCTCCTGCTCTGGCGTGGCCTGCCGAAACGCGCGGCCCGGCTGCGCCGCGGCTGGCCGTTCCTCGCGGGCGCGGGCCTTGCCAGCGTCCTTTTCGGAGTCTTGTACGGCGAGTTCTTCGGGCCGACCGGGGTCCTGCCGGTCGTGTGGCTCGAGCCGCTGGAGCACCCCGTGCCCCTGCTGGTCTCCGGGGTGGGCGTCGGCGCCGTCCTGCTCGCCGCGGCATACGGCTTCGGGACGGTGAACCGGATCCGGGAGGGCGGTTACGTCCTTGCCCTGTACGCGCCGGCGGGCATCGCCGGCGCCCTCCTCTTCCTTGCCCTCGGTCTGATCGCCGGAGGTTGGTACCTTCACCTGCCGCCGCTATTGATCGCCGGAGGGGTCTTGGCCGCCGCCGCGTTGACGCTGGCGTTCGCCGGATTCGTCGCGTCGGCCGGCGGCGGCGGCGCGGGCGTCAGCCAGGCGTTCGTCGAGCTTTTCGACCTCGTCATCCGCTTGGGGTCGAACCTGGTGTCGTTCGCGCGCCTCGCCGCATTCGGTCTGACGCACGCCGCACTCGGCGACCTGGTGTGGCGGGGCACGTCGAGCCTGTGGGATCGGGGCGGGGTGGCGATGGCGACGGCTCTGCTGCTGTTCGTCGTCGGAAACGCGCTGACGTTCTGCCTCGAGGCGCTCGTCGCCGGTATCCAAGCGCTGCGTCTTGAATATTACGAGCTGTTCTCGCGGGTGTTCCAGGGCGAGGGTCGCCCCTTCGAGCCGTGGCACATCCCGCTCTCGACCGAGGAGGTCGTCCGGTGATCTGGCTTATCGCGTTTCCGGTGGTGGTGCCTCTCGCGGGTGGGTTCCTGCTGCTTTGGAGACGACGAAGCGGGCACGCGATGCGCACCCTCGCAGTGGCAGGAAGCCTGCTTGCGGTGCTGAGCCTGGCGGTGGTGTGCCTGGTGGTCTTCACCGCCGGACCCGCGTCCGCCGCGACACCGATCGCCGCGTCGGCAACGGGATCGGTCAACGGCGCCGCGCTCATCGGCGCGGCAATAGCGGTCGCCGGCTCGTCCATCGGAGCAGCGATCGCCGTGGCCTACACGGGCGCCGCGGCACTTGCCGCGATGAGCGAACGTCCCGAGATCTTCGGTCGCGCCATGGTGATCGTCGGACTCGCGGAAGGGATCGCGATCTACGGGCTGATCGTCTCGATCATTCTGATCGGCAAGGCCTAGCGCCATGGGCCGCGTCGTCGCCATCGGAACGGAGCCGGACATCCGCGGGTTCGCGCTCGCCGGCGTCATGCTGTGCCCGGCGGCGGATGACGCTGCCGCTCGGCGGGCCTGGTCCGAACTGGCACCGGACGTGACCCTGGTCATTCTGAGCGCCGAAGCAGCCCGAGCCGTGGGGGACGCGGTGGACGAGCGCATGACGGCGGTGATGCCGCCGTGACCCGCGACGAACTCCTGGTTGCCTTGCGCCCGACGGTCGATAGCCTGCTGGGCACCGCCCGGGCCGCAGCGCAGGCGGTGCTGGAGCAGGCGCATGCCGGTGCCGCGGTGCGCATTGCCGGCGCCCGATCACAGGCGGACGAGATCCGCCGCCAGGCGGTCTCCGACGGACGGGCTGCCGCCGAAGACTCGCTCGAGATCTCGCGGCGGCAGGCCCGGCGGGATGCGCGGCAGCGGCTGCTCGAGGCGCGTAGCGCAGCCTATGAGGAGCTGACCGATCGCACTCTGGCAGCCGCGCTGCGGCTGCGTACTGATCCGCGCTATCCCGAGCTGATGCGCGCGCTCGAGGACATCGCCCGGTCCCGGTTGGGGGAAGCGGCGGTGGTGCGGGAGGCGCCGAGCGGGGGCGTCATCGCCGAGCTGGACGACCGGTGGCTCGATCTGTCGCTCGCCTCCCGTGCGCAGCAGGCCGTGCAGGCCTGCGCGGCCGAGGTGGCTGCGCTATGGGAGTGAGAGCGGCCGCCACCGTCGGCGAGGTGGTGCGGGTCAACGGCCCGCTGGTGGAGGTGCGCGGTCTCGATGCGGTCGCCATGTCAGAGGTGATCGAGCTCGGTGACTGGGGGCTTCCCGGCGAGGTCGTCGCGATTCGAACCGATGCCGATGCGGGACCTGCCAGCCAGCAAGGTCCCCTTCTGGTGACCGTTCAGGCGTATGAGTACACCGGGGGGTTGGCGCCCGGAGCGAAGGCTTTCGCGCGTGGCACGGTGCTGTCCGCGAGCCTCGGCCCGGGGCTGCTCGGCGGGGTGTTCGACGGCCTGCTGCGGCCACTGTCAGGAGCACCGGAGTGGTTGCAACCACAGGTATATCGCCGCCAGGACGAGCGCCGGTGGATGTTCGTGCCGTCCGCCGAGATTCGCGCCTCGAGCAACCCGCAGATCCGCGCCGGCGTGTCGGTGGGCATCGTGCGCGGTACAGGCAGTCTTGAGCATCGAGTGCTTGTTCCGCCCGGCATGGGTGGCCGGCTCGAGTTGCTCGCCCCGCCCGGGGAATACCGCGCCGACGAGCCGATTGCCCGGATCGGCGGGGCAGCGCTGGCCTTGTCGATGCCGTGGCCGGTCCGGCGGCCCCGGCCGGTCTCGCGCCGGCTGACCGCCACCACGCCACTGCTCACCGGCCAGCGCGTCATCGATCTGCTCTTCCCAGTGCTACGCGGCGGAACTGCTGCCGTGCCAGGCGGCTTCGGCACCGGCAAGACCCTCCTGCTGCAGCAGATCGCAAAATGGAGTGACGCCGACGTCATCGTCTATGTCGGCTGCGGGGAGCGCGGCAACGAGATGGCGGATGTCATCGCGGAACTCGCAGAGCTCCCCGATCCGCGCACCGGTGGACGCCTCGCCGATCGCACGGTGATCGTCGCGAACACGTCGAACATGCCGATGATGGCCCGGGAGGTCAGCATCTATGCTGGTGTGACCGTCGCCGAGTACTACCGCGACATGGGCTATGACGCCGTTGTCATCGCCGATTCGACGTCCCGCTGGGCCGAGGCACTGCGCGAGTTCGCCTCGCGCCGCGGTCAGCTACCGGCCGAAGAAGGCTATCCCGCTGATCTGGCATCCGCGCTCGCGGCCTTCTACGAGCGGGCCGGGACCGTGCAGACGCTCGGCGGCGGGGCCGGCTCGGTGACCATCATCGGTGCCGTGTCGCCCCCGGGTGGTGATCTGACCGAGCCGGTCACGTCTCAAACGCAGCGGTTTGTGCGCACCCAGTGGATCCTCGATCGCGACCTCGCCTACGCGCGGCATTATCCCGCCGTCGCGTGGGCGGGATCGTTCTGCCGGGACAGCGGCGTGGCCGCCGCCGAGTTCGTCCGGCGTGGTGACTCCGACTGGCCTGCCCGTCGGGAACGCATCGCTTCGATACTCGCGGAGGCCGATCGGCTGGCGTCTCTTGCGGAGCTGGTAGGGGTAGGCGCGCTGCCGGGCCACGAGCGGGTCCTCATCCTGGGCGGGCGCCTCTTGCGGGAGGGCCTGCTGCAACAGAACGCCTTGAACGAGCGGGACGCAGCCTGCCGAGCGGCGAAGGCAGCGGCGCTCGCCGATGCCCTATTGGCACTGATCGATAGCTGCGAGCGGCTGGTGGATCGCGGCCTTCCGGCAGCAGCCATCGAGGAGTGTGACTTCGCGCCGCTGCTGCTGGCTCGCGAGGAACTCGCGGCGGACGACGTGGACGGTGTCGCCAAACGGCTGGAGGAGCTGCAGGACGAGCTGACGCGGTTGGAACCCAAGCCATGAGTGCGCCGGAGTTCGCCTACCGTCACCTGCGTGAGCTGCGCGGCCCGCTCGCCGTGGTGTCCGGCGTAGAGGGCGTCGGCTGGGACGAATTCTGCACTTTCGAGCTGCCGACCGGCGCCGCGCGGCACGGCCTGGTGCTGGAAGTGGATCGCGATCTCGCGCTCATCCAGGTGTTGGAAGGCACTGAGGGCATGCGGCTTTCGGGCAGTGCGGTCCGCTTCGCCGGCGAGCCGCTCCATATCCCCGTCGGCGCCGGGTGGCTCGGGCGTACCTGCAACGGTCGTGGTGAACCGCTCGACCACGGACCGCCGATCATCGCGGCCGACCGTGCTGCTGTAAGCGGCTATCCGCTCAACCCCACTGCCCGCCGGCCCCCGGCTGATCCGGTCCTCACCGGCGTCTCCGCCATCGATCTGCTGACGACGCTGGTGCGCGGGCAGAAGCTGCCGGTGTTTTCGGTCGCCGGACTGCCACACCTCGAGCTCGCCACGCAGATCGCAGCCCAGGCGCGGGTGGCCGCCACCGCGCAAGATGCTCAGGAGTCGTTCTGCGTCGTCTTCGCCGGTATGGGGTTGACCCACCCCGACGCAGCGCTCGTTCGTGACGTGCTCGAAGACCGCGCAGCAGCCGGCGAGCTGACGCTGATCCTCAACACGGCCGACGACCCGGTCATCGAACGGATCCTCACGCCGCGCATCGCACTCACCATCGCCGAGCACCTGGCTTACGTGCAGGGGCGGCACGTTCTCGTGGTGCTGTCGGACATGACGAGCTACTGCGAAGCGCTTCGCGAGGTGTCCGCCGCCCGCTCCGAGATACCGGCCCGGCGGGCCTACCCCGGTTATCTGTACAGCGACCTCGCCTCGCTGTACGAGCGGTGCGGCCGGGTCATCGGCAAGCCCGGGTCGGTGACGCTGATGCCGGTGCTCACCATGCCGGCGGGCGATATCACGCACCCGGTCCCCGACACCACCGGCTACATCACCGAAGGGCAGATCGTGCTGAGCACCGACGTGGCGGGCCGCGGGATCTACCCGCCGATCGACCCAATGTCCTCGCTCTCCCGTCTCATGCGAAAAGCTGCCGGCGAAGGCCGCACGAGTGGCGATCATCTGGATGTCGCCGCACAACTCGGCGCTGCTCTGGCCCGCGCTCGGCAGGCCCGCGAGCTCGCTGAACTGGTGGGCATCGCGGCGCTCAACGCCACGGACCGGCTCTATATCGAGTTCGCCGCTCGTTTCGAACGCGAGACGATCCGTCAGCAACAGCACGACGTCCGCAGCTTCGCCCAGACCATGCAGCTTGCCTGGGCAGCGCTGCTCACGCTGCCCCGCCGGGAGCTGACCATGCTGCCCGGCGAGCTGCTTGCCGCGCACGCCGAAGACGGATGGTGAGGGTGATGGTTCACCGCATCCGTACGCCACCGGGTCGAGCCGGCCGGTTGTGGCTGCGTGATCGCCTCGCCCTCGCCGACCGCGCGGTGTCGTTGCTCGACACCAAAGTCCGGCTGCTGCGACGCGAGCTCGACCGGCTCGAGCTACTGGCCGCCCGCGCCGAACAGCAGTGGCTGCAGGAGCTGCAGTCGGCGCGCGAATGGCAGCAGCGGGCGCTCCTCGCGGGCGGGGAGCGCGACTTTCGGCTCATGGCGGCGCGCGATCCGGCGGACGTCAGCGTGACGAGCGTGTCGGTGATGGGAGTCGAGTTCCCCGGGAGCATCGAATGCCGGACGCCGGACCATCCGGCGGACCAGCCGTGGACCGGAAGCAGCGCGATGCACCCGGCGCGCCGGGCCTTCGCCGCTGCCGTGCGCGCGGCCGCCGACAGCGGCGCCGCCCGGCTCGCGCGCGACACGTTGTCCCGCGAGGTCGTCTCGACGTCGCAGCGACTGCGTGCCCTGCGCGACCGCTGGATCCCGGCCTTGCAGGAAACCCTGCACACGGTGGAGGCCGCCCTCGACGAGGTGGAACGCACCGACTCCGCCCGGCTGCGGTGGGTGGACGTCAGACGGGAGCGACGAGAGTGATACGCAAAATTCTGGCGGCCGTTGACGACTCGCCGAGCGGTCTGGCGGCCGGGCGAGCCGCGATCGACCTGGCCGAGGTGTGCGGTGCCGAACTGTGTCTGCTGGCGCGTCCGAACGGCATGGCGGAAGCGGGCGAGCTCTCGACCGCAGGCAGCGCCGAGGCGCCCGACCGGGAGCTGCCGGACGGCACTGATTTCGCCGACCGGCGACGGGACGCGGCCGCGGCGATGCTGCGCCACGTGAGCAACCTGGCGAAGCAAAGCGGCGTCACCTGCCAGAGCGTGCAGGCCCCCGGCCGGACGGCCGAGCGGGTGCTGCTCGCGGCGCACCGGGAGCACGCGGATGTCATCGTGCTGGGCGTCACGACAAAGGACGGCACCGGTAGGCCCTACATCGACGTGCAGGTACAGCGCGTCCTGGAGTTCACGGCCGTGCCGGTGCTCGTGGTCCCGCAACCCTGAGCCGGGAGGGGCGCCCCGGGACCTTGGCCACTTCCGGCGCCTGGGGCGGCGCGCCACGCTGCGAGCAAAGAACCCTCGGGTGTTTCTGCCTGCAAGGAGGCGGCCATGACTGCCGAGCTTTCCGGTCTGCATCACGCTCGCGATGAACAGCATCGTCGACTGTGCCGGCGCTTCGTCGAAGTCGGGATGGCTGATGTCGGTCTCGTCGGCGGCAAGAACGCGTCACTCGGTGAGCTGACGCGGGCGCTGGCCGAGCGCGGCATCCGGGTTCCGGAAGGATTCGCCACGACCGCAGATGCGTACTGGGCGTTTGTCGACCAGTCCAGGCTGCGCGAGCCGATTGCCGCTGCCGTCGACGCGATGCATCGCGGCGAGAGTTCGCTGGAAGAGACCGGGGCGCGCATCCGCGCGTTGCTGCTCGCAGCGCAGGTGCCCGATGACGTGGCGGGTGCTCTGCACGGCGCCTACACGCATCTCGGCGGCGTCGTCGGGTGCGCCGACCCCGATGTCGCGGTGCGCAGCAGCGCCACCGCCGAGGACCTGCCGACGGCCAGTTTCGCCGGCCAGCAGGCGAGTTTCCTGCACATCAGCGGGTTCGCCGCGTTGCTCGACGCCTGGCGGCGCTGCGTCGCATCGCTGTTCACCGACCGGGCGATCGCCTATCGCGAGGCGAACGGCTTCGGGCACCTGGACGTCGCCCTGTCGGTGGGAGTGCAGCGCATGGTGCGCTCGGACGTGGGCGCGGCGGGTGTCGCTTTCACGCTGGACACCGAAACCGGATTCCCTCACGTCGTCGTCATCGATGCGGCGTGGGGGCTGGGGGAGTCCGTGGTCGGCGGCACCGTCGACCCGGACGAGTACGTACTCTTCAAGCCGGCCCTGAAGGAGCACGGCCGGGTTCCGATCCTTTCCCGGACCCGGGGACGCAAGACGCTCAAGGTCATTTATGCCTCTCACGGCGGCACCGTGTCGGTGCCCACCGATTCCCGCGAACGGCACGCCTGGGTGCTCGGCGAGAGCGACATCCTCCAGTTGGCTCGCTGGGCGGTCGATATCGAGCAGCACTACGGCCGTCCGATGGACGTCGAGTGGGCCAGGGACGGCGTCACGGGTGAGCTCTTCATCGTGCAGGCCCGTCCGGAGACGGTCGCCGCCCGGCAGGAATCCGCGCTGCTGCGCACCTATCGCGTGAACGCGCACGGCCCGACACTGCTCACCGGGATCTCCGTCGGGCAGGCCGTGGCCACCGGCCCAGTGTGCATCGTGCACAGCCCGGCCGAAATCGACAAGGTGAGTGCCGGTTGCGTGCTGGTCACCAGCGTCACCGACCCCGACTGGGTGCCGGTCATGAAGCGCGCCGCCGCCCTCATCACCGACCACGGCGGGCGTACCTCCCACGCTGCCATCGTGAGCCGCGAACTCGGCTTGCCGGCGGTCGTCGGGACCGGCTCGGCCACCGCGACCCTGCATGACGGGCAGCTCGTCACCGTTTCCTGTCTCGACGCCTCCGAAGGGCAGATCTGGGACGGCAGTGCCGACGTGGAGCAGCAGGAGATGGATCTCGCGGCGTTGCCGCCCACGCGAACCAAGGTCATGTTGAACGTGGCGAGCCCGGCCGCCGCCATGCGGTGGTGGCGCCTGCCTGCCGACGGTATCGGCCTGCTGCGTATGGAGTTCCTGGTCAGCACGAACATCAAGGCGCATCCGATGGCGTTGGCCCATCCGGAGCGGCTGGCCGAGAAGGAGCGGGCAGAGATCCTGCGGCTGACCCACGACTACTCGAGCCCGGAGGAGTTCTTCATCGATCAGCTGGCGAGTGGCATCGGGCGGATCGCCGCGTCGCGCTGGCCGGATCCGGTCATCGTGCGGATGAGCGACTTCAAGACCAACGAGTACGCCCACCTGCTCGGCGGCAGCTCGTTCGAGCCGTCGGAAGAAAACCCGATGATCGGCTGGCGCGGCGCAAGCCGCTATTACGACGACGGTTACCGAGACGGATTCGCTCTGGAGTGCAGGGCACTTCGTCGGGTCCGCCGCGAGCTCGGCCTGACGAACGTGCGGCTGATGATTCCCTTCTGCCGCACGCTCGACGAAGCCGATCAGGTGCTCGCAACGATGGCGGCGAATGGGCTACGCCGTGGCGAGGACGGGCTGCAGGTGTACGTGATGGCCGAGATTCCCGCGAACGTCATACTCGCCGCGGATTTCGCCGCCCGCTTCGACGGGTTCTCCATCGGCAGCAACGATCTCACGCAGCTGGTGCTCGGCGTGGACCGGGACAGCGATCGGCTGGCGGCGCTCTTCGACGAAAGCAACCCAGCGGTCACGACGCTCATCACGCAGCTCATCGAAACGGCGCACCGCAGTGGGCGTCCGGTGGGCCTGTGCGGCCAGCGTCCGAGCAACGACCCGGCCTTCGCCCGCTTCCTCGTCGCCAGTGGCATCGACTCGGTGTCGGTCACCCCTGACAGCTTCCTTGCCGTCCGGCGCATCGTCGCGGAGGCCGAGGCGGAGGCGGGAATCGTGGTGCCCACGCCGCGCGAAGGGATGCCTGCACGAAACGCCGTTGACCTATAGCAGAATGCTGTTTGCCGCCCGCTCTGTGGCGTGCTGACAGGAGGACGCTCGTGGTCGAGCCGCTCGTCATCGGCATCATGTATCCGCAGGCATGGGAGGCGCGTCCGCGCTCCGAACTCGACGCCGACCTCGCACGGCTGGCGCAGATCGATCCGCGGATCGAGGTGCTCGACGTCCGCTACGTCGACCCGGACGAGTTGCGCACCATGCGTGGTGCGCAGCCCACGGCCGATTTCCGGCGGCTGGCGCCCGAGCTCACCGAGGAGCAGCGAGCGGCGTTCTCGCGGGTCGAGATCGTCGTGGCGCAAGATCTGCCCTACGACATCGGAGAGCTCGCGCCACGCTTGCGGTGGGTGCAGGGCATGGGCGCCGGGGTCAGCCAGCTGGCATCTGCCGGTCTTGCCGACGCCGGGATCCGGCTGACCACCGCCGCCGGGGTGAACGCGGTCTCCATCAGCGAGTTCGTGCTGGCCCGGCTGCTGCAGATGTGGAAGCGGCTACCGGTCGTCGATGCCCGGTCGGCGCAGCATCGCTGGGACCCGGAGTACGGGCGTGAGGTACAGGGCCTGACGGTCGGGGTGGCCGGGCTCGGCGCGATCGGCCGGCAGGTGGCCCGCCGGGCGCGGTCCTTCGGCCTGCAGGTGATCGCCCAGCGTCGTACGGCACGGCCGGGTGACACCGATCCCGACGTCGACGAGCTGCTGGGTCCCCGGCAGGTGATGGAGCTCGCCGGGCGCAGTGACGCCATCGTGGCCGCGCTGCCGGAAACGGCCGACACCGTGGGCGTTTTCGACGCGGCCTTCTTCGCGGCGATGCCGGCCGGCGCGCTGTTCGTGAATGTCGGCCGCGGCAGCGCGGTCGATGAGGCGGCACTTTCCGCCGCACTGCGATCCGGCCACCTGGCGGGGGCGGCGATCGACGTCGTCCGCGACGAGCCGCTGCCGTCCGAGTCCGCCCTATGGGACGTCCCCAATCTGCTCATCTCGTCGCACAGCGCCACATCTCCCGAACGCTTCTGGAGCAACCTGCACGAGCTCCTGCGCGACAACGTACGGCGCTACCTCGCCGGCGAGCCGCTGCGCAACGAGGTCGACGCGCGTGTCGGCGGCTGAGCCGCAGCCCCGGCCGCTGGTCGCGCGCGCGGTGGCCCGGTCACTGTCCGATCGGGTTGCGGCGGCCACGCAGGAGGTGGAGCAGCTGGTCGAGGCGACCTACCGCATCATCAGCCGCGACGGCGCCGTCGACCCCCGGGTGCGCGACATCCTGCTCGAATCCGGGCTGTCGACGCAGGCGTTCTACCGGCATTTCCGCTCGAAGGACGATCTGCTGCTGGTGCTGCTGGACGACGGCCGCCGGCGACTCGCTGACTACCTGCAGCACCGGATCGAGCAGGCGCGCGGCGCCGACGCGCAGCTGCGTGCCTGGATTTCGGGCTTGCTGGCGCAGGCGGCAAATCCCGAGGCCGCCGAGCGCACCCGCCCGTTCATCATGACGATGCCGCGGCTGCGCGAAGCGTTTCCGGCGGAGCACGACGAGAGCGAAGCCGTGCTGGTGGGATTGCTCACCGGGGTCATCAAGGCCGGGGTCGCCGCCGGGACGATGGCGAGCCGTCACCCGGCTCGTGATGCGATGGCCATCTACCGGATGACGCTCGGGGTGATGGAAGCGCACTTGCTCGCGCGCACCGCCCCGAGCCGCGCCGAGGCCACCCACCTCGCGAGTTTCGCGTTGCGGGCGCTCCAGCCGTCGTGACCCGGGTCAGTCCTTCAGTTCGACGATGATCTCGTAGAACGGCTTCTTGCCGATGTTGTGTGCGCGCTCGCGCCCGCCGCGCTCGGCGAACAGCACCTGGCCGTTGGTCACATCGCCTTCGACGTGGGTCATCCCGCCCCAGGGACCACCGGAGTCGGGCTCGAACTCGCCGGCCACCCGATCACCCTCGATCTGGACCATGACGTAGTCGAGCTGGTGCTCGTGCAAGGCTTCGATCTCGCCGGGCTGCAGGCGCAATTCCCACACCCGTACCCGGTCGTTCTCGAACAGCAGCTTCGATCCGACGCGTTCGACTCCCTCGGGGATGTCGAGACCGGCGACGACGCTCATGGACCCTCCTTGTGAGACACCTGCTGGATTTCGCGCGCGATGAGGCGGCGTTGCACCTGACCGGTGGCCGGGGTGCGCGGCAAGCGTGCCGTGACGTGCAGCTGCCGGGGGTGCTTGAAGGTGGCGAGCTGTTCCGAGCAGCGCGCCCGGATCGCGTCGAGTGTCGGAGCGGGACCGTCGCCGGATGCAACGATGACGGCGCAGACGACCTCCCCCCACTGCGGATCAGGTACGCCGACGACGGCGAGCTCGGCGACGCCCGGCAGGCCGGCCAGCACCGTCTCCACCTCCGAGGGGACGACGGCCTCACCGCCGGTGCGGATGACGTCGTTGCTTCGCCCGACGATCGTCAGATAGCCCTCGTCGTCGACCTTCGCAAGGTCGCCCGTGTGATACCAGCCGTCGTGCAGCGCGGTCGCCGTCGCAGCCGGGTCGCCGAAGTAGCCGTCGAACAGCAGCGGTCCTCGCACGCAGAGCTCGCCGGTCTCTTCCTCGATCCGCACTTCCGTGGCCGCACTCGGAACGCCGCAGCTGCCCGGCTTGGCGGCGACGTCGTCACCGGTGAGCGCGGCGACGTTACCTGCTTCGGTGGAGCCGTAGAACACCCGCAGATGCGCGTGAGGACACGCCCGCGCGATGGCCTCGAGCAGATCCGGCGGCGTGGCGGACGTGCCGCTGTCGGCGAAGCGGATCGTCGGTAGCGTGCCGCCGGATTCCCCTTCTGCGCCAAGGGCTTCCAGCACCCGTCCCCAGACGGCCGGCACCCCGTTCAGCCGGGTCGCCCCGTAGCGGCGCACGGCGGCGCAGATGGCCGGGCCCTCCGGCTTCTCGTACACCACGAGGTCGCGGGCCTGCCACTGCTGCAGTGAAATGGTCCACGCGCCCATATGAAACAGGGGATACACGCAGACCATCGCGCCGCGGGGCTCGAGCTGCGCGCCCGGATGGGTGCGCAGGTAATTCACCCGGTGCGAGAGGATCACGCCCTTCGGCCGTCCGGTGCTTCCGGAGGTGAAGAACAGCACGTGGGTGTCGGACTCGGCGACCCCGCCCGCAAAGGGGTCGGCGGGCAGCCGGCGGGCTTCGGCCGTGAGGTCGTCCAGCGCCGCAACCGGAAGGGAGCCGACGTCCGGGACGTCAGCTGCGTGGTCCGCGTCGACGATCAGCAGCGCCGGCGCCGCGACGGCGATGATGCCGAGCGCCTCGGTCCCGCCGAGGATGCCGGGCAACGGGCAGTATGCCGCGCCCATCCGGGCCAGTGCCGCGAAGAGCGGCACCGCGTCCAGGGTGGTCCCCGTCCAGCACAGCACCCGGTGCCCACGGCGCACGCCGCGCGCCGCGAGCGCACGTGCCATCTGGTCGGCGCGAGCGTCGATCTCGGCGAAGGTCAGCACGTCGTCACCGAGCGCCGCGGCAGGGCGGTGCGGCACGGCGCGGGCGGCGTTGCGGAAGATGTCGCCGATGACGAGCCCAGTCATGCGCTGGCGTCCTTGAGAACTCCCATCCGATGGACCGCGGCGTGCTGTGCGGCGAGGTAGCCGGGCGCCTCCGTGGTGTCGATGAACCATCCCGTCGGGCACATGGTGAGGATCTCGACGAAGGAGAATCCGAGGCCTTCCTGCTGCACCTCGAAGGCGCGCGCGATCATCTTCTTGGTGCGGTTGACGTTGACCATGTTGTTGACCGCGCCCCGGGCGACGTATGCCGCACCTTCCAGCTCGGCCAGCAGGTTGCTCAGCCGGATCGGGTAACCGTGCGCGGCCGCGTCGCGTCCCTCGAGCGTGTTCTTGGTTCGCTGGCCGAGGACGGTGGTCGCCGTCATGTGGCCGCCGGTCTCGCCGAAGACGCCGTTGTTGAGCATGAAACAGGTGATGTTTTCCCCGCGTGCGGCGGCATGAACGACCTCCTGCAGGCCCTCGTTCACCATATCGCCGTCGCCCTGCACGGTGAACACCAAGAGCTCGGGACGGCTGCGCTTCGCGCCGGTGGCCAACGAGGGGGCGCGACCGTGAAGGGCCTGCAGCACCTCGCAGTCGAGGTTGTTCGAGAAGGCCGTGTAGCAACCGATCCCGAAGACCGCGATCGAACGCGCGACGGCGTCGTGCTCGGCGACGGACTCGAGGACCGAGCGCATCGCGATGGGCTCGCCGCATCCGGGGCAGAGGTGATGCGCTCCGACGTCGATGAGTTCGGGGGTGAAGTCGTGGATGAGCTTCGCGGCCACCTCGGGCGGCCCGGACGTGGGGATGACGGGCAGGAGCTGCCGCGGCGGTGTCATGCGCCTACCTTCCGCTTCGCGTCGGCGAGCACGGCTGCGATCCGGTCTCGCAAAATGGCGATGTCCAGGTCGGGCGCGATGCCGAAGCCGGAGCTGTCCATCGACAGGCCACCGATGAAGTGCACCGGTGCGGCGCCGAGGACGGCCAGCCGCACGTCGTCGACCATCTGGCCCTGATTGTTCTCGTAGACGGCAACGGCCCGTGCCCCCGAGGCCGCCTCCGCCAGCGCCGCGCTCGGGAACGGCACCAGGGTGATCGGCCGGGCATAGCCCACCCGGTGCCCGCTCTCGCGCAGGCTGCGCACCGCATCGCGGATGAAGCGCGCCGGCGTGCCGAAGGAGACCACGACGACGTCCGCGTCGTCGCACCACGCCGTCTCGATGCGCGGTGGCTCGCCGGCGAGCATGGCTTCGGTCGCGGCGACGCACTCCGCGTAGTGGTCGGAGAGGTCGTACCCGACGCCGTCACGCTGCTTCACCGAGCCGAGCGGCGAGATGAGCTTGGCGTGGCCGCTGCCGCCGCTGGTGCCGTCGAGCGCCCAATCCGGCGGTGGCGGCGGTGCGCCGGGATCCGGTAGCTGCACGGACTGGTAGGTGTGGGCCAGGAAGTAGTCGCCGAAGAGCAACACCGGATTGCGCCACCGCAGCGCCATCTCGACGGCGTCCCTGGACAGCAGCACGGCCTCGGCGACATCGGCGGGGGCGAGCACCAGATGGCGGTAGTCACCGTGTCCGCCGCCGCGCGTCGCCTGCCAGTAGTCGCCCTGGGCGCGCGCCATGTTCAGCACGATCAGCGGCAGCCGGGCCAGCGTGATCTCCGACAGCGACTCCTGCATGAGCGACAGGCCCTGGCCGGTCGAGCCGGTGGCCGCGATAGTGCCGGTCGCGGCCGCACCCCAGGCCATCCCGACGGCCTCGAGCTCGCTCTCGGCGTTCATGCAGACTCCGCCGACGGGCGGCAGCCGCTTGGCCATGTGCTCCAGGACTTCGGTGAACGGGGTCATCGGATAGCCCGCGAAGAACCGCACGCCCGCGCCGACCAGCGCTGCCGCGACCGCTTCGGAGCCTTCTACCAGTTGCACGTCAGGACTCCTCGGTGACGACCGGCGGCGCGGGGTCGACGGCGAGCTCGATGGGCTGCGCGTAGCGGTACACGGCAAAGACGAAGTCCGGGCAGATCGCGGTGCAGGCCTGGCACGCGATGCAGCCGGGGATGAGCTCGGGATACCGGTAGCCGCGGCTGTTCACGGCGCGCTCGGTCATCACCAGGACGTGCGGCGGGCAGGCATCGATGCACAGCTCGCATCCCTTGCACGCCTCGACGTCGATCACCACCGTGCCGCGGGTCACCACCCGCGAGTCGCCGGTCATGCCAGCGCTCCGGCCGGCCACGCTGGGACGCTCACACCCGAATCCGCAGCGGCCGCGGCACCGGTGGCGAGCGCCTGCTCGTTGATGGCGATGTGCTGGCGCCGGTAGCTCGGCAGCGTGTCCGGAAGGGCGGCGACGAGGTCGTCGAGGGCGACGATGGACGTGGCGGCAACGTAGGCGCCGAGCGCCACCATCGTGGCGGCCGCCGGTGCGCCGAGGTCGTTCGCCAGCTCGGAAGCGGGCAGCGGAAGGAGCGTCAGCGAACCGGCTGCAGATGACCCGTCGGCGACGGAGCGATCCACGACGCTGGTGTTGAGCACGAGCACGCTGCCCTCGCGCAGGCGGGCGAGGGTGGGCGCGGCGAACTCGTGATGCATGAGCACGACGGACCAGGCCGAGCCCACCATCGGCGGCGCCTGGATCGGCTCGTCGCCGAGGATGAGCGTCGCGTCAGTGTTGCCACCGCGCATCATCCCGCCGTAACTGCCGAAAAGCTGCACATGCCGCCCGGCGCGGATCGCCGCCCGGGCGAGTAGCTGGGCGGCGAGCTGGACGCCCTGCCCTCCGATTCCGGACATGAGCAGTTCGCGCTCCACCCACCAGCTCCCAAGATCGAATCGTTGTTCTGCTCAGCAGAACAACGTTCTAGCACCTGGCCGGCGGGTCCGTCCAGCACTCAGGCGGGAGGCGAGGGCACCGGCAGGCTCGCCGTGTGCTGGGGGTCCAGTACCTCGCCGAAGATGGGCCAGACGGCGTCCGACAGCTCGGTGACGAGCGTGAGCAGCAGGTCATCGGCGGAGACGACCCCGACGGCGACTCCGGCGCTCATCACCGGCAACCGGCGAAACTTGCGCTCGGCAAGTGTCGTCGAAGCCTCACTCACATCGGCGGTCGCTTCGATGGTCACCGGATCCATCGTCATGACCGCATCGACGCGAGCGTCAGGGGCCACGTTCTCGGCGACCGCCCGCACCACGATGTCGCGGTCGGTGACGATGCCGGTGAGCCGGTCATCGTCGACGACGAGCAAGGCGCCGACGCCGGCCTCGTCCATCAGGTGCGCCGCCTGGCGCAGTGTCGTGTCCGGCGCCACCGAGATCGCCGGTCCCTTGATCAGATCTGTGACGCGCATGGCGACTCCTCGCGACGGGCTACGAGCCGAGCGTCCGCCCGCGTCAAGCGGCGCATTAGAGCCCCCGGTCCACCCGGCACGGGACCTTTGACCATGACGTGAGGCCCGGCCGCCGGGGTGCGGGCAGTGACCTTCGGCCCTAATCGCCGGGACTCGTTGCGGGTTGTCATGGGGGAGGAGCACAGGGGAGGTCGCCATGAGGACCAGCACCAAACTCGCGTTGGGCGCGGTAGCTGTCGCCAGCGCCGGTATCGCACTCGGACCGGGCCGCGCCGCGGCCGAGAGCCGCGGGTCACTACTCGCCCGGCGAGTCCATTACCTCGGCGGTTTCCTGCATGGGCAGCTCTACCGGCTGCTCGGCGGCCGGCCGGATCCCAAGGTGAGCGACGACATCCTGGCCGATCGGGTGCGCAGCAAGCTCGGCTCCGTTACCAAGGAGCTCGACCTGCCGCGAGTGCACGTGATGGTCACCGATCACGTCGTCCTCCTCCACGGGGATGTCGCCACAGCCGATGACGCCGCGGCGATCGAGGACGCGGCCCAGCGGGTGGCCGGAGTTCGGGGCGTCGTCTCGCTCCTGCACGAAGGCCTCTTGCCCTCCGATACCCGTCCCTCCGAAGGCCTGCGCCACGGGCAGTCGGATGCCCTGCGCCGGTTGCTCACAGCGGCGCGCGACGCCGGTTGCGGGCAGGGCGCCGAGCGGCCGTGCGTCCGCGCCGTGCTTGCGGTTTTCTTCGACAGCCTGCCGCTGGCCGAGCGCGAGCGCCTGATCGCCCACCTGCCGCTGGACGTGCGCCGGCTGACCCCGCCGCCGCGCCGGGCGGGCGAAACGGTTCGCCTGCCCAGCGACGCGGCGGAGTTCGTCCGGGCGGTGACTCGCGTCGAGCCCGTCAATGGGGGCCACGAGGCCGCTGTCGTCACGGCGGTCGTTCGGGAGCTGCACGACCTCGTCCCCGAGGAAGTGCGCCACGTCGCTGCGCTGCTGCCGCCTGCGTTGCAGGCGATCTGGGGTCCGGCGGTGGCTACCGACGGTGCGTCAGGCGCGTAGCGCGAGTGCGGGTGTTGGCAGGGGCGCGTGCGCGGCGGTGGTTTCGACGAGCAGCCGCAGGCAGGTGTCCGAGGTGGCAGGGCACCTCCGTGGGGCGGCGAGGTACTACCCAGGCACCACGCAGGCCGCCCAGGCTGCCTACAGCCGCTCCGCCACGTAGTCGAAGAGGTCGATGAGCCGGCTCGTGTAGCCCCACTCGTTGTCGTACCAGCCGAAGACTTTCACCAACCGGCCGTCGGCCTGCGTGAGCGTCGAATCGAAGACGCAGCTGGCGGGGTCACCCACGATGTCGCGGGACACCAGAGGCACCGTGCTGTAGCGCAAGACGCGGGCCATCGGACCGCTTTCGGCCGCCGCCCGGAAGGCGTCGTTCGCTTCTTCGGCGGTGGTGTCCCGCCCGAGCAGCACGGTGAGGTCGGTCAGCGATCCGTCCTCGACCGGGACGCGTACGGCGAGCCCGTCGAGCCGGCCGGCGAGCTCGGTGATGACGGTGCCGGTGGTGCGCGCGGCCCCGGTCGACGTCGGAATGATGTTCACGGCGGCGGAGCGAGCGCGGTGCAGGTCCTTGTGCGGACCGTCGAGCAGCATCTGGTCGCCGGTGTAGGCGTGGATCGTCGTCATCAGGCCCTTTTCCAGGCCGAAGGTGTCGTGCAGGACCTTCGCCATCGGGGCGACGCAGTTGGTCGTGCACGAGGCGTTGGAGATGACGTCGTGCGTCTGCGGGTCGTAGCTGTCCTCGTTGATCCCCATGACGACGGTGAGGTCGGCGTTCTTGCCTGGTGCGGAGATGAGCACCTTGCGCGCCCCGGCCTTGAGGTGCAGTGCGGCGTCATCACGGGCGCGGAACCGGCCGGTGGACTCGATGACCACATCCACCCCGTGCTCACCCCAGGCCAGCGCTGCGGGATCCTTTTCGGCCGTCACCTCGATGCGTTTGCCGTCGACATAGATCGCGGACGCGTCGGCTTCCACCTTGTGGCCGAAGCGACCGAAGGTGGAGTCGAAGGCCAGAAGGTGAGCGAGCGTTTCAGGGCTCATCAAGTCGTTGATCGAAACGACGTCGAGCCCGCGCTCTGTCGCGATGCGAAGAAAGCTTCGTCCGATGCGGCCGAACCCGTTGATGCCGATACGTGTGGTCACCCTGGCTCCTCTGCCAAGCGCGTGCCCGGGACAGCCGGGCGTTTCCGCTACCCATCCAGCACATCGGCTGAAGGCTCGGACGGCGAGGGCAGAAGTCCCTGCACGCCAAAGGACCAAAGACGACGAAAGGACCTGGCATGACCGCCAGGTCCCCGCGCCGATCCTTCGGAACTAGTTCAAGGTCGCGGTGACCCCACGCGTCGCGGCGCTCCAGGTGAGCATGCCGTTCTCGAAGTTGCTCCGCCGGCCTCCGGGCACCGAGTACTCGTCGCTGGTCGGGAAACCCAGCGGACCGGCCGCGCATCGCATCGAGCCCCAGCGGGCGCGGATCGCGCCGTGGATCTCGAACGCGCCGATGCCCGACTTCCACTCGATCGCCACACCGTTCGAGAAGTTGTTCCAACGGCCGCCCGGTACCCGCGTGGCTGCCTCATCGGTGGTCGGATAGCCGACGAAGCCCTTGGGGCCGCCGAGCCTGGCCCAGTGGTAGCGGATCGCGCCGCCTACCGCGTGTGCACCGGTTCGCGAAGTCCAGTAGATGGACGACCCGCCAAGCCCCTTGAAGTGGTTGTACTGGCCCTTGCCGTCGCCGACGGGAAGCTGGTCGGTGAGGGGGAAGCCGAGCATGCCGGCCGGGCCGCCGAGCGCCTTGTAGCGCCCCAGGATGGCGCCGTGCACGAAGTGCGCCCCGGTGGTGGAGGAGTAGTAGATCGACCCGTTGGCGAAGTCCTGAGCTTGGCCGCCGGCGACGTTGTAGATGCTGCCCTTGGCCGCCCCCGCGTAGCTTTGCCCGCCGAGCTTGTTGTAGTAGCTGGTGATCGGGTCGGTCGGTGTCGGGGTGGTGACCGGCGGGGTGGTGGTGGGCGCCGCCGATCCGCGGGCCAGCGTCTGCAGCTGCGCGTAGCTGCCGTTGAAGACGTCCTGGTCGCCGGGGAACGTGCCGCTGTCGCTGTACTGCCAGAACGTGTAGACGCTCCACCCTGCTGCGAGCGGACCGATCTTGCTGGCGTACCACGCCTCGAACAGCGGGTTCGTCGACCCGAACGTGGTGTTGCTGCCGGTGCACTGGTTCCACCAGTAGTAGCCGGTGTAGATGACGGGGTAGCGGCCGGTACGCGCGTGCACCTCATTCGAGAAGTCGCGCACCCAGGACGCCATCTGGGCGGGCGTGAGGCCGTAGCAGGAGTTGCTGCCGTACGGGTTGTACTCGATGTCCAGCATCGGCGGGAGCGTCATGCCGTCGGCGGACCAGCCGCCACCGTGATTGACGAAGTAGTCGGCTTGCGTCTTGCCGCTCGAGCGGTCCGGGAGCGCGAAGTGGTAGGCGCCGCGGATGATCCCGGCGTTGTACGCGCCGTTGTACTGCTGGGTGAAGTACGAGTTCTGGTAGGTCGTCGACTCGGTGGCCTTGATGTACGCGAACGCCGCGCCATTGCGCCGGGCGGTCGTCCAGTCGACATTGCTCTGCCAGTTACTGACGTCCATCCCGTTGACGGCGCCGGCGATGACGGCGGGACGCAGCCGCTGGCTGCCGTTCGCGGTGGACAGGGCGGTCCAGCGGCTACCTTCATGCAGCCGGATCTGGGAGCCCATGGTGTCGGCGTCAGGGTGGGTCACGGGGCCCGAGACGGCAGTGGATCCGCTGCTGGGTGCCGTCGCGGCCCCGGCGACGCCGCCGCCGAGCAGGATGCCGACGGACAGCAACGCGGCTCCCGCTGCGCACAAGCCCTTCAAATGCGTACGCGCAGTCACTGGAACCTCCGTATCTGGCGGCCGATAGGTGCGTGGCGACGCCGGCGAGCGGCGGCGCGATGTGCCCATCGGCGCACCAGCGGCCGGTCTTAACCCGAATGCACTAATGAGAACCTGCTGAGAGCAGGCTGAACCGGCGCAAACCGCAAGGGCGCCGAGGTGGAAAGAGAGAAGATCCGAGCGTGGATTGGCACTGGGTATTCGGCAGTTACCACCGGCACATCGTCGAGCAGGGCAAGCAGCCGCTGCTCCTGATGCTGCTCGGGCTGATTCTCGGGTTCGGCTTCATCCGCACCAGCACCCGGCTGATCAGAGCGCAGGTGCGCTGGTGGCCCGGCAACGTCTCGGCCGGGGGCGTGCACCTGCACCACGAGCTGTTCGGCGTCGTCTTCATGATCGTCGCGGGCGCCATGAGCTTCGCCGTGTACGGCCATCCATGGCGCGACCTCGTCGGCCTGTTTTTCGGGGTCGGCGCCGGTCTCGTGCTCGACGAGTTCGCGCTGTTGCTGCACCTCGAGGACGTCTACTGGACGAAAGAGGGGCGCAGCTCCATCGACGCGGTCATTGTGGCGGTCATGCTCGGCAGCATGCTGCTGGTCCACGCGGTGCCGTTCGGGGCCAACGACATCAGCGACGACGAGGCCTCGGCGCGCTGGCTCGTCGTCGGCCTGGTCCTGTTCAACCTGTGCCTCACCGTCGTGACGGGCCTCAAGGGAAAATTCTGGCTCGCGCTGCTCAGCAGCACGCTGACATTGGCCGGGATCATCGGCACGGTCCGGCTGGCGACACCGACGAGCCCGTGGGCGCGCTGGCGCTACGACGAGCGCCGGATGGAACGCGCGCGGCGCCGCGCGGCCCCGTGGAACCGGCGCAAGCAGTTGCTCATCAACCTGATCGGCGGATCGCCGAGTCCGGATCCGGTACCGCCGCAGCCCACCGGACCTGATCGTCCTTCCCAGACCGGGCAGCCGACGAAAGTGTGAGCGACTCACGTCGTCGGCGGCGATGAGACTCGCACCCGGCCGGCGTCTGCCATGCCATGACGGTCATGACTTCCGAGGCTGCGGCTGTGCGCCCGCGAGACAGTGTGCGAGGCTGTGCTCGAACTGTTGCGCGAGCTTTCGAACGGGGGCGCCGCATGACCCAGCTGACCGCTGCCGGGCCGTCGGTCGACGAGATCGAGGAGTACCGCGGCGAGCTGCGTGCCTACTGCTACCGGATGCTCGGGTCGGCGTTCGATGCGGACGACGCCGTGCAGGAGACGATGGTCAAGGCCTGGCAGGCCGCCGGTCGCTTCGAGGGCCGTTCGTCGCTGCGTTCGTGGCTGTACCGCATCGCCACCAACGTCTGCCTCGACACGTTGCGCAGCCGCGAGCGGCGGGCGTTGCCCATGGATCTGTCCATGCCGGTGCCGGCGACGACCGCGCCGGTCGAGACCCTTCCCGAGGTCAGCTGGGTGGAGCCGATGCCCACCGGCGATGCCGTCCCGGCTCTCGGTGACCCGGCGCAGCGGGCGGTCTTCGCCGATTCGGTGCGGCTCGCGTTCATCGCCGCGCTCCAGACGCTCCCGGCTCGCCAGCGGGCGGTGCTGATCCTGCGCGAGGTGCTGTGCTGGCAGGCTTCCGAGGTCGCCGAACTGCTCGACACCAGCGTCGCTTCGGTCAACAGCGCCTTGCAGCGCGCGCGGGCGACCATCGGCTCGCGCGGGCTCGACGAGACGGCCCGCCCGAAGGCGCAGCTGTCGGAGCAGGAGCGGGCGCTGCTCGCGCGCTACGTGCAGGCTTTCGAGGCCTACGACATCCCTGCGTTGGTGGCGCTGCTGCACGAGGACGCCAGCATCTCCATGCCGCCGTTCACGCTGTGGCTCAAGGGCCGTGTCGACCTGTCAGCCTGGTATCTCGGCTTCGGCAAGGGGTGCTGCGGCTCCCGCCTGCTGGCGACGGAAGCGAACGGATGCCCCGCGTTCGGGCAGTACCGCGTGTCGCCGGACGGGGGCCACGAGCCTTGGTCGCTGCAGGTGCTGGAGTTCGCCGGCGGCGACGTCGTGCACATCCACCACTTCCTCGACACGTCGCTATTCGCGCGTTTCGGGCTGCCCGCCCGGCTCTGACGGCTCCAGCTCGATACCGGCGGCTTCCTGCAGGCCGGTGAGCGCCAGCAGCCTGTGCAGTTCGATCTCGCGTGCCCGCACGCGCAGCCGCACGCCCAGACGCAGGGCCAGTAGCTGCAGCTGTGCCACGAGATCGACGACCCCGAGATCGACGTCGCCGCTCACCGTGCACACGAAGTCACGGCCGAAGCGGCGGGCAAGCAGGGCCTCGGCGCGCGCGCACAACAGGGTGACCTCGTGGGCGCACAGCGGTCCGGACACCACCAGATCTGCGGCAGCAGCCTCGCGACCCGGCTCGAAACCAGGCATCTCGCACCCTTCATCGGCGGCTTTCGCCAAAAGGACGTCCACCGGACGGCGAACTCATCGGCGCGGATGTGCGAGAGGCGCGGAGCGGGCCGTTTCAGGACTCGCGAAACCGGCTACCCAATGCACGCATTTCACGTTCGGGCCAGCGAGTTTCTGCCGGAATGAGCGTTGGCCGAGTTTTCTCGGGGTTCAGCCGGCGGGTGAGCGGCGCTCGCCGGCGGCGCCGAGGCGTCGCGGCCGCGGGAGGCGGCGGCACGGCCGGTAGACCCGAGCGGGACGCCTGCGCGCCCCGAATTAGCCCAAGTCTCGCCATTAAGCAGCTGCGAAGCGCGCTGGCTCGCGCAGCACCAGCAGCGCGGCTCCGAGCACCTCGGCACGTTCCCCGAGTGCCGCGGCGACGATCTTCGTCTCCCCGGCGGCGGGTGCCAGCGCGTTGCGTCGCACCCGGCCGCGCAGGCTCTCCAGCACCAGTTCGCCGGCCTCGCCCAGCTCGCCGCCCAGCACCACGAGTTCGGGGTTCAGCACGTTGACGACGGCCGCGACGGCGAAGCCGATGGCCTCGCCGGCGTCGGCGAGGACCCGGCGGCAGCCCAGGTGGCCTTCGCGCGCCTTGGCGACCAGCGCAGGTAGCCCGTTGACGTGCACGTCGGTTTGCGCGAGTTGTGCGACGAGAGCGGCCCCGCCGGCGCGCAACTCGAGGCAGCCGCGATTACCGCAGGCGCAGACCGCTCCGCTGTCGTCAACCGTGGTGTGGCCGATCTCGCCCGCCGTCCCACCGGCGCCGCGAAAAACCTGGCCGTCGATGACGAGGCCACCGCCGATGCCGGTCGCCGCCTTGATGTAGAGGATCGCCCCGCAGCCGCGCCCGGCGCCCCACTGGGATTCGGCGAGCGCCCCGAGGTTCGCGTCGTTGTCGGCAGATACGGGCAGGTTCAACCGGGCGCGGAGTTCCTCCGCCGGCTGGTGGCCCAGCCAGCCCGGAGGGATGCTCAGGTTGACCGGTCGGCCGTCGGCGTCCAGCGGTGCGGGCAGGCCCAACCCGACCCCGACCGCTTCGCTTGCTTCCGCTCCGGCGTCCTGGAGTACAGCGGTGACCAGGTGGCACACCTCGTCGAGCGCCTCCGTCGGATGGAAGTCGACGTCGAAACGCTCGGCGCGCTCGGCCAGGATGGTGTGGCCGAGATCGGCGACCGCGACACGCAGGTGCCGCCGGCCGAGGTCTACGCCGATAGCGATGCCCGCCTGGCGAGTCAGTGAGACCAGCGTCGGCGGGCGCCCCCGCGGGACCCGGCTCTCGGTGGTCGTCGCAGGGTGTTCGGCGACCAGGCCGGCTCGGGTCAGGGACGCGAGCGCGGCGCTGACCGACGCCCGTGACAGCGACAGTCCTTCGCCGAGCTCGGCGCGGGTGGAGGGGCCGGCTCGCCGCAGCGCGGCGACCACCTGACCGGCAGCGCCGCGCGTGGGCAGCTGCGGGTGCGGCCGGGGCTGGGCAGGACCGGCGGAACCATTCGCACCCTGGCGTGACCGGGCGACGGCACTGGACATGACGGCTCACCGTGGCACATATCTGTCCAGCTGTCTACGGAAGTCCGGCCGCAGTATGGCGCCACATTCAGTCAAGTTCTTGACAGAGCTCGCGCCAACGGGCAGCGTCAGGTCTCGGTCCCGAACGCTGTGGCTCGGGTCACGTCGCGAGGAGGTGTCTCCATGCTGCCTCAGGTCAGCCATCGGGTTCGAGCCGGCGGTCGTGACACGGTCTGGAGCCCCCACCGCCCGGACATTGTTACGGCTTTGTTATCGAGTTTTGGGACTTTCGTCTGATGCAGACGAATTAAGTGCGCCAAAAATGTGGACGCCGCAATGTTGCGGCGAGTCCGGTGGCCAAATGCGCCGCCCTGACGGAGCAGGAGTGGGGAACATGAAGAGTTCGGCGAGGGTGGTCAGCCTGGCGTGTGCCGCTGTGTTGACGACAACGGCCGTCGCGGCCTGTGGGAGCTCAAGTAAGAGCTCTTCGAACAACAACTCGGGCGGTTCCACGACCGTTCCGAACATCTCGCCGTCCTCGTTCGACGTGAGCTTCTCGGCCATGAGCCAGCTCAAGGACCTGGCGTCTCAGGGCAAGGGCTTGATCGGCGTGCTGCTGCCGGACACGACGACGTCGGCGCGGTACGTGACGTTCGACGCGCCGTACTTGAAGAAGGCGTTCGAGGCGGCCGGCTTGTCCTCGAGCCAGTTCAAGATTGACAACGCGCAGGGCAGCGCGCAGACCATGCAGACCCAGGCCGAGGCCGACATCACCTCCGGTGCTTCGGTGCTGCTGGTCGACCCGCTCGACACCGGCTCCGGCGCCGCCATCGAGAAGAACGCGATGTCCAAGGGCGTGAAGGTCATCGACTACGACCGGCTCGTCACCGGCGGTCCTTCGGATCGCTACTACGTCAGCTTCGACAACGTGAAGGTCGGTCAGCTGATCGGTAACGGTGAGGTGTCCTGCATCTCGGATTGGAACGTGAAAGACCCGAACATCCTGATCATGGATGGCGACCCGACGGACAACAACGCCAAGCTGTTCGCCCAGGGTTACAACGGCGTCCTCAAGCCCTACTTCGACAAGGGCACGTACAAGAAGGTCGGCGAGCCGGCCGGTACCTGGACCCCGTCGGTGGCGCAGACGACGTTCGCGCAGCAGTACACCGCGCACCCGAACATCAACGCCGTCGTGACACCGAACGATGACAACGCCAACGCCGTCATCTCCTACCTGCAGAGCAAGAAGATCCCGGCGAAGTCGTTCCCGACCACCGGTCAGGACGCCTCGCTGGTCGGCTTGCAGAACATCCTCAAGGGCTACCAGTGCGGCACCGTCTACAAGCCGATCTACCTCGAGGCGCAGGCTGCCGCTGCCATCGCCATCATCCTGCGGGCCGGGCAGACCCCGCCGTCTTCCCTGGTCAACGGGTCGGTGAAGGACACGACGCTGAACTCTGACGTCAAGTCCTCGCTGCAGACCCCGACCTGGGTCACCACCAAGAACATGAACGACACGGTGGTCAAGGACAAGGCGGTCAACGTCTCCGACCTGTGCACCAAAGCGGTGACCGACGCCTGCAAGAGTGCAGGTATCAGCTGACCGCAGCAGCTCGCCCCGGCCGCACCGATTCAGCTCGGTGCGGCCGGGTGCTGTTCATAACCAGGTAAAGAGTTCAGGGTGTTGCCATCAAAGCACCCCGATGGGAAGTGATGAGCATGCCGGCTGACGGCTCCGGTGACGGGAGCGTCGCGCTCTCGAAGGAAGCTTCGCCCCCCAGCGCGGACGGGGGGGATTCGACGACTCCGCTCTTACGGCTGGCGGGGATCAACAAGAACTTCGGCCCGGTCGAGGCCCTCGTCGACGTGACGTTGGACATCCCCGCCGGGCAGGTCACCTCGCTGGCGGGCGACAACGGGGCCGGCAAGTCGGTGCTCATCAAGACCATCGCCGGCATTCACCAACCAGATGGCGGTCAGCTCATCTGGGAGGGGCGGCCGGTGCACTTCCACACCCCGAAGGACGCCGCCGAGGTCGGCATCGAGACGGTGTATCAGGACCTCGCGCTGTGCGACAACCTCGACATCGTGCAGAACATGTTCCTCGGCCGCGAGCGGCTGCGTTACGGCCTGCTCGACGAGGAGAGCATGGAGATCTCCGCCAAGGACACCCTAAAGAGCCTGTCGGTCACCACCGTTCGGTCGATCCGCCAGCCGGTCGCCTCGCTGTCCGGCGGCCAGCGGCAGTCGGTGGCCATCGCCAAAGCGGTGCTGTGGAACTCCAAGCTCGTCATCATGGACGAACCGACTGCCGCGCTAGGCGTCACCCAGACCGAGCAGGTGCTGCAACTGGTCCGCCGGCTCGCTGACCGGGGCCTTGCGGTGCTGCTCGTCTCGCACAACATGAACGACGTCTTCCGCGTGGCGGACCGCGTCGCCGTGCTCTACCTCGGGCAGCTGGCCGGAGTGCACAAGGCGGACGACATCGACCGTCAGGTGGTGGTGGACCTCATGACCTCAGGCAAGTCCAGCCGGCTGACCACTCCCAGCGAGCCCACCACCGTCGGAGCCAGCAATGTCGACCACTAAAGGCGAGAGCGAAGCGGAGAGCGCGCAGGCGCTGGCCGCCGACAAGAAGGCAGCAGAAGCCGCGCTCGACGCCGACCGGCAGTCGGCCGACGTTCCCGGCGACAGCCTGCGGGACTACGCGCGGGCGTCGCTCGCGCGGATCCGCTCGGGCGAGAGTGGCGTGCTGCCGGTGGTCGGCGGCCTCATCCTCATCTCGATCCTGTTCCAGTCGCTGAACGACAAGTTCCTCACCGCGGGCAACCTGGTGAACCTGCTGGTGCAGGGCGCGGTCTACATGCTGATGGCGATGGGCGCGGTATTCGTGCTGCTGCTCGGTGAGATCGACCTGTCGATCGGTTACGTCGGTGGGGTCGGCGGGGTCGTCATGGCCGAGCTCGTCAAGGAGTCGACCGGCTGGTCGTGGTGGGCGGCCATCATCGTCGGCCTCCTGTGTTGCGCAGGCATCGGCATCCTGCAGGGCACGCTGATCACGCGCATCGGCTTGCCGTCGTTCGTGGTGACGCTGGCCGGTCAGCTGGGCTGGCTCGCGCTGATGCTGCAGCTGCTCGGCTCCGGCGGGGCGCTGCCGATCAACGACAACGTCATCAATGACATCGCCAGCGGCAACCTCACCCCGTGGGCCAGCTGGATCGTGCTCATCGCGCTGGTAGCGGGCTTCGGTGCGATGACGTGGTTCCGGGATGGCCGGCGCCGCAACAGTGGCCTGGTCGCCCCTCCCGTCAGCATCACCCTGCTCAAGATTGCTGTCTCCGCGGTGGCCGGTGTGGTCGTGGTCTGGATCTGCAACACCAACCGTGGTGCGCTCATCTCCATCAAGGGCGTCCCGTGGGTGCTGCTGCTCGTGCTGCTGGTGCTGGCGTTCAACACGCTGCTGCTCAGCCGCACCAAGTTCGGCCGGTACGTCTACGCGATCGGCGGCAATGCGGAAGCGGCTCGCCGCGGCGGGGTCAACATCGCGATGATCCGCACGACATGCTTCATGCTCGCCTCGTTCATGGCCGGCATCGGCGGCATCGTCTACGCGTCCCGGCTGCGGTCGGTGTCGACCGCGTTCGACGGCGGCACCCTGGTGCTCTACGCCATTGCTGCTGCTGTCATCGGTGGGACGAGCCTGTTCGGAGGTCGTGGCAAGGCACTTCACGCCGTGCTCGGCGGCTTGGTCATCGCCGCCATCGACAACGGCATGGGGCTGCAGGGCTACAGCGCGCCGGCGAAGTACGCCGTCACCGCGTTCGTGCTCATCGCCGCCGTCACCATCGACGCGGTCGCCCACCGCAGCAGCACGCCGCGCAGGTAGTCGCGCGAGAGGTTTCCTGCTGCACAACGGGCGCCGGGCCGGCAGTCGGCGCCCGTTGCCGTCAGAAGTGCAGATCGAAGCGGGTGGAGCCGCAGGCGTTCACGACCGGCTGCGCGCCGGCCAGCCACTGCTTGGTGATCCCGCCGATGGTCGCCACGATCGTGTAATGCGAGCCGCCCTGCAGGTTGGTGATGTGGTACGTGCCCGCGCCCGGGTCGACCGACCCCTCGTTCATCCCGAGGATCGGCGCGTTGTTGGGTGCCGTGGACCAGGCATTGGTGCTGCCGCTGGTCGCCTTCCACAGCGTGTTGCCTCGGTAGATGTAGCCCCAGAGGGTGCCCGTCGAGCCGCCTGGCTGACCGCAAACCTTGGGCATGACAAGGTTGTTACCCGTCGAGCTCGACAGGCCGGAGATCTCTCTGCGGTAGGACATCCCGTAGGTGCTCTGGTCGTTGTCGCCGGGGTTCGGGCCGTAGTAGCCGCGATACCCGTTGATCCAGTACCCGTTCGACGCGGCCTTCGGGTAGGCCTCGACGTACACCTTGAACGCGTTGCTCGGCAGCGTCAGCGACCAGGTGCCGCTGTAGGGCTTGGCGTCGCAGCCGGGGGTGGCGGTCGCGGAGCCGGCGGCGCCCAGGCAGTAGTTGATGCGCTGGATGGCGCCGTAGCCGCCGTCGGTGACCGGGCTCCCATCGGCTTTGATCTTGCGGCCTTGCACGTCCAGGATGTCGAAGCCCAGCATGACGTCGACGTACGCGCCGCCCGCCCCGCGAATCGTGCCGGAGATCGTCTTCGGGCCGGTGTCCGCGTTCGGCGTGCAGGAGGCCATGGCGAGAGGCAGCACTGTGGCCGCGGCCAATGCCAGGCCGGCACCACGCGAGCGGACGCTGGGCAGTCGCACGGGACAGGCTCCTTGCTGTTCGGCGGCGGCTTGCCCGCAGTGCGGAACGGCCGCCGTGGTGAAGCAGACAACGGGTTATCGGCATTGCTGCATTCGCGCCTTGAGCCCATGGCGCGTTCATACCGGGAGCGCCGGCAGGGTCGAGGAGGCCGCCTCAGCCGAGCGACTGCAGCGCCGCGATGGCGGCGCGCCAGCCGTGGTCATGAGTGGTATCGGGAGGCGGTGACAGCACCACAGCGTCAGCCAGCCCACCGAAGCGCTCGGCGATAAGCGATGGCAGTTCCGCCAGCCGGGCGGTCGGCACCAGGGCGTCGAGCACCTCGTCGGTGACGAGCGCCGGGAGCTGCTCCCATCGCTCGGCTCGGATCATGGCCTGCAGCCGGCCGGCGAGCTCTTCCCATCCGAAGAGCTCCAGCGTTCGGCGGTAGGCGGGCGTCGAGTACAGGAAGGCGAAAAGCCGCCGCTGCCGCTCGCGTTCGGCGTCGAGTGCCGCCGCATCCGCCCCGGTGATGAACTGCGTGCCGCACACCAGCTCGAGATCCCCGAGCGAGCGGTGTCCCGCCTGCGCGCCGGTCTGCAGCGCCGGCCGGCAAATGCCTTCGAGATAGCGCGGATTGGAGTTGGTGGGATGGGTGACGAAACCGTCCGCCAGCTCCCCGGCCAGGCGGCAGATGCCCTCGTTGACGCCGCCGAGATAGACCGCCGGTGGGACAGTCGTCGGGTCGGGACCGGGGTTGAAATATGGCTGCAGCCGGGTGATGCGGTAGTGCTCTCCCGCGAAGTGCGGCTTGCCTCCGGAGCGGAAGGCCGTGAAGAGCTCCCGCACGGCCATCACGTATTCCCGCATCCGGCCCACCGGTTCGGTCCACGGCATTCCGTAGCGATCCTCGATGTTCTGTCGGATCTGGGTGCCGAGTCCCAGCTGGAAGCGTCCGCCGGACAAGCGCGCGAGGTCCCAGGCCGCGTAGGCCGTGAGCGTAGGGCTGCGGACGAAAGCCAGCGTCACCGAGGTTCGGATCAGCAGTCGCTCGGTGTGCTCGGCGGCGAGCAGCGCGACCGCGAAGGCGTCGTGCACCGTTTCCGGCACGTGCAGCCCGTCGTAGCCGAGCGCCTCGACGCGCCGCGCGTGCCGGGCGACGCCGGTGAGCGGCAGCTGCGGATCCATGCCGGCGTAGACCTTCACCGCCAAGAACCTATGCGCTGGCCTCCATGACCTCCGCGGTGGCATCAGGGACCGCCGACGTGCCGCCCGCTGCCGTCAGATCGACGCTCTCGACAGGGACCGGACGGCGACCGGCGAAGACCGCGACCAAGGACAGCGCAATGACCACGACTCCGTAGCCGGTCGCCGTGGGCCGCAGCCCGAACTCGGGTACCGCGAGGCCGGCGAGGACCGCCGAGCCGCCGAAGGCGAGGTAGCTGGCGATGTAGAGGGCGGCAAAGGTCTCCGCCCGTTGCAGCGGCAGCGCCAGCGTGGCCACCGACGCGAAAGCGCCGACGAAGGCGGCTCCGAAGCCCCAACCGCTGGCCGCGAGGCCGAGGAAGAACACTGCGGTCGTCGTGCTCGCCACGGCCGTGAGGACGAGTCCGACGCCGACGATGAGCACGATCGATCCGCGAACCATCGCCGGTCGCGGAGCAGCACTGCGCGTGAGCACCGACGCGACGGAGCCGACCCCGGCGACCGATGTGACGACGAGCCCGCCGAGCAGGTGGTTGCGAACGCCGAAGACGTTCGCCGCAAGCGTCGGGCCGAGTGACAGGACGAGCCCGCCGACCGCCCAGGTCGCCACCAGCACTGGTAACGCGGTGCGAAAGGCCGCGCGAGCTTGCGCAGGCACTGCGGCGCGGGGCCGTAGCGACGAGCGGGCGCCGAGGCGCCGCTGCACCGTCTCGGGGACGATCAGAAGCGCCGCGAGGAGCGCGGCGAAGACGACGATGAGCACCAGGTAGATCAGTAGCCGCGGGGCGGGCCCGTACTCGACCAGCGCGCCGGAGGTCAGGGCGCCGGCGGCGAGTCCGACGGACGGGGCGGCGGTGTTCACCGCGGCGGCGAGTGACGCTCGGCCGGGCGGCGCCAGGTCGGAAATCGCGGCGCTGAGCGCGCCGGCGGCGATGCCCGTGGCCACCCCTTGCACCGCCCGCGCCACCAGCAACCAGCCGAGGGCGTCACCAAGCGCGAAGGTGAGCATAGCCAGCAGTTCGAGCAGCAGCGCGACACCGAGGACCCGGCGCCGGCCCAGGTAGTCCGAAAGCCCGCCCACGGTCAGCAGGGCGAGGAGCAGCGCCGCCGCGTAGGTGGCGAAGACGAGTGTCACCGTGGACGCGGAGAAGTCGTAGCGCGCCTGGTAGACCATGTAGAGCGGGGTCGGGGCGCTGGAGGCGGCGAGGAAGCTCAGCAGCGTCGCGGCGAGGATCCAGAAGCCCGCGCGGCGCCTGGTGTCGTGCTCCATGGCCTACCCCCACTGTTCGATTCCCTTGGAACGGTGCGACTGTAGCCACCAAGTTCTAAGGAAGTCGAACTATTTCCAGCGGCACACCTATGCTCGGAACGTGAGCGAGCTGCCGCACCCGGCCACCGCCGAGCTGCAGCTGGCCGATGTGCTCTTCGCCCTCAGCGACCCCGCCCGGCTGCACATCGTGCGCGAGCTGGCCGCAGCCGAGCCTGCCGGCAGCCTCCTGACCTGCCAGTCCGTCGCCACCGACATGCCGAAGTCGACGCGCTCGCATCACCTCAAGGTGCTGCGCGAGGCAGGCGTCGTGCGCAACGTCTCGCGCGGACGCGAACGCATCCTCAGCCTGCGCCGCCACGATCTGGCGCAGCGCTGGCCTGGTCTGCTCGACGCCATCCTCGCGGCTGACGCGGTCTCGGCCTAGGACGCCGGCACCCGGAGCGGGACCACCCACTCCAAGCGGGTGCCGCCGTCGCCGGGGCTGGTCGGCGAGATGACGCCGAACGTGCCGTGCATTTCCTCCGCGCGGCGGCGCAGATTGTCAAGGCCGCTGCGGCGGGTGGATTCGCCGAGGCCCACGCCGTCGTCGACCACGGTGATCGACAGCCGCCGTCCATCGAGGGCTGACAGCGACACCGCGACGCTGCTCGCTCGGGCGTGTTTGGCGGCGTTCGCGAGCGCTTCGCGCACCACGGCCACGACGTGGTCGGCGGTCTCATTGTCGAGCAGCGTGTCGATCGGGCCCTCGAGGCGCAGATCGGGGTTGAAACCGAGCGCGGGCGTCACGTCGCGAACCACCTCGAGAACCCGCGACTGCAACCCCGTCTCCTGCGAGCGGCGCAGCTCGAAGATGGCCTGACGGATGGCTCGGATCGTGTCATCGAGCTGCTCGGTGTACTCGGCGAGCCGGCGCTGCGTCTCGGGCTCCGAGGTGCGGGCCGCCAGCCCGGTGAGGCCCAGCCCGGCGGCGAAGAGCCGCTGGATCACGTGGTCGTGCAGGTCGCGAGCGATGCGATCGCGGTCTTCCAGCAGCAGCAGCCGGCGCTGCTCCTGCTGGGCCTGCGCGAGCCGGATGGCCACCCCGGCTTGATCGGCGAAGCCCGCCACCATGTCCTGGTCGTCCGTGTCGAACGGCTTGGCTCCGCGGTGACGGGTCAGGGTCAGGATCCCCGGCTCGTCCCCGCCGGCTCCGGGCACCCGCACGAGCAGCGCGGGACCGACCGGTACTCCCGCGTCAACGTTCGTCCGCCCGGTCGAAAAGGCATCCTCGACCATGAGGTCGAGGTCCTCGTCGAGGGCATGCCCGGCGAGCGTCTGGGAGCGGGGCACCATGCGTCCGGTCAGTTGCTCGGCGCCGTCGCCTTCCGCCGCGGAGATCCGCAGGATGTCTGCGGCTCCCTCGACCGGGATGACCAGAGCGGCGAGGTCGGCCTGGGCAGCCGTTCGGGCGCGCGCGGCAATGAGGGAGAGCGCGTCGGCGTCGCCGACGAGCAGCTCGCGGGCGATCTCTGCGGACGCGGACAGCCAGCGCTGGCGGCGCTGCTCGGCCTCATAGAGCCGGGCGTTGTCGATCGCCACGCCGGCCGCGGAGGCGAGGGCGGTCAGCAGTTCTTCGTCGTCCGCGGTGAACGAGCCGCCCTGGATCTTCTCTGTGAGATAAAGATTTCCGTAAATCTGGCCGCCGATCCGGATGGGCACCCCGAGGAATGTGTGCATGGGCGGGTGGTGCGCCGGGAATCCGACCGACTGCGGATGCTTGTTCAGGTCATCGAGGCGCAGCGGATGCGGATCGGTGATCAGCAGGCCGAGGATGCCGCGGCCGCGAGGGAGTTCGCCGATGTGTGCGCGTGTCTCGTCGTCGATGCCGACGGTGAGAAAGTCCGACAGTTCTTGATCGGGTCCGAGGACTCCGAGCGCCCCATATTTCGCACCCACGAGCTCGCAGGCCGACTGGGTGATGCGCCGCAATAGCGCGTCCAGCGTCAAATCCGACGAGATGGCTCGGGTGGCCGCGAGCAATCCGCGCAGCCGGCCCTGCGTGCTGAGCACGTCCTGCGCACGCTCGATCAGCTGCTCGAGCAGGTCGTCGAGCTCCAGCCGCGCGATGGACGGAAAGGTCACGTCCGTCTGCGGTGCCGGAACGGCCGCCGCGACGGGTAGCTCGTCATCCGCCTGACCGGCGTCATCCATCAAAGCGCCGGCGGGCTCAGGAGCGCTCGATCGGCGACGCTGCCGCTGCAGGTCGCCGTCTGTTGGGTCGATATCCACCGGCGGCCGTCCTCTCGTTGCTGTTCACGTGCACGATCCGGTTCACCTCCCGCGGTGTCGCGGCCGGCTCGGAAAGCGGTCGCCTGAAACATGATGATAGGCCGTGCCCACTCACGGTGCGCATTAGCGCAAACACGCCCGGCGGTTTGGTTCGAAGGCCCACACCTTGTTCTTTCGAAATGAGAGCCAGGTTTCGGGCCGGGGACCTTCGCCCTCGCTCGCCGGGTCCAGCGGCACTGCTCGGATGCGACCCCCGGATCGAGGCTGGAGACGCAGGCCGGCGGGAGGCGAGAGCGTTGCAGATCGTGGTCGGGGTCGACGGTTCGGCCGGTGCGCAGCAAGCGCTGGCGTGGGCGCTGGCCGAAGCCGCGGCCCGCGCGTGCCCCCTGCGTGCGGTGCTCGCGTACGGCTTCTACGGCCGCCCTCGCGAGGTCGACGACCTGGTGCCGGCTGCCGACGCGGATGGCCTGCGCAAGGCCGCGTCGTCGGTCCTCGCAGGAGCCGTCGAGCGGTTGCCGGCCCAGGGCCGCGCGGCCCTGCGCGCAGAGCTGACCACGGAAGTAAGTGCGGACGAGCCCGTCGATGCGCTGCTGGAGCGGGTGTCAGCCGACGACATCCTCGTCGTCGGGGCGCGCGGACTGGGGCCCGTGCGGCGCCTGTTGCTCGGGTCCGTCGGGGTGCACTGCGTCCGCCATGCGCACACGCCGGTGGTGGTCGTGCGGAGGTCGTTCGACGGCGGGACGTCCCGAGCGCATCCGGTGGTGGCCGGTGTCGACGGCTCTGACGAGTCGATCCACGCGCTCTCCTGGGCCGCCGAGCACGCTCGCGTGCGAGGACTGCCGCTGCTCGTCGTGCGAGCCTGGTCGCTGCTGCCCGGGCCGGCGCCCCAGCTGACTGACGTGCTCAGCGCCTCCGGTCAACGTGACCGTGACGTCGCTGAGTTCGAAGCCATTCTGGACCGGGTCATTCCGGCGAAGCAGGGTGCTCACGTCACCCTGCGGGTGGTCGACGGTCAGGCCGCGCCCGTGTTGCTCGAGGCAGCGGCCGATGCGGAGCTGCTCGTCGTCGGGTCCCGTGGCATGGGCGGTTTCAACCGGCTGCTGCTTGGTTCGACCAGCTCCGCCTGCCTCGTCCACTCGCGGTCGGACGTCGCGGTGATCCCGGGTCCGCAGCGAGGCTGATTGTCGTGCCGAAGCCGCCCGCCGACTCTCGCCCCCGTCGCGTGCCCTGGCAGCTGCTGCGCCGGCTGGATCCGACCGGTCAGCGTGCGATCGCCAACGCGCGCGAAGCCGTCAGCGAGATCGCCACCGCGGTCGCGGATCGCCGGGTGCTCACCCTCCGGCTGACGCGAACGCCAGACGCCGGTGCGAGCGAGCTCGTCCAGCTGCCCGAGGCGGAGTGTCTTCGGCTGCTAGGTACGCGCAGCGTCGGCCGGCTCGGTTTCCTCGGCCGCGAGGGTCATCCACTCGTGCTGCCGGTGAACTACGTGCTCGACGGCAACGCCGTGCTCATCCGCTCCGGACCGGGTGCCAAACTGGCGGCGGCTGAACGGGAGGCTCCCGTGTGCCTCGAGGTGGATGACATCGACGAGCTGAGCCGAAGCGGCTGGTCCGTGCTGATCACCGGTACGGCAGAACGCCTGCGGTGGGCCCACGGAGGCAAGCGGGCAGCCGCGCGCCGCGGTGCCAGGGCTCCGGTCCCCTGGGCGGCGGGACCGCGCGAGCACGTCATCCGCATCACGGCGACGAAGATTTCAGGACGCCGGCTGATCGCCGACCGGTCGGTGGGAGGGTGGGAGGCCCAGTGAGGGACAGGCGCGCGCAGGGCCGTGTCATCGTCGGCGTGCAAGGGGACGAAGCGTCCTTCCTCGCGCTGCGATGGGCGGCGCGTTGCGCCCGGGCGCGAAAGTCTGCGCTCGAGGTGCTCATGGCGTGGGAGCTGCCGGAGCCGGCGTTCGCACTGCCGGGCGGTATCCAGGCTGTCGCGGACGACGTCATCGGTGAATTGCGCTGGACGTTGGAGGCGCTCGTGGACCGCAGCGGGATCTGTACCGGGGCGGGCCTTTCGGTCAGCACCACGGTGGCGACCGCACCGGCGAAGGTCGCTCTCGCGGATGCCGCCAAGCGGGCGGACATTCTGGTTCTCGGCGCGGTACACCACTCGGCGCTCGCCGCCGTGCTTTCGGTGGGACGCCATACAGCGGCGCTGGCCCCCTGCCCGGTTGCGCTCGTGCCGTCGGGAGCGGCTGCGCCGGAGAGCAGCCCCGACGACACGGGGGATCGCTTCGTCGTCGGCATGGACGGCTCGCTGCGCTCGGAGGCGGCGCTTGCCTGGGCGGTGGCCGAAGCGGACCGGCGCGGCTTGGCCGTCGCCGTGGTCGCGGTAGGGCTCTCGCCCGCTGATCTGGACGCGGTGGCCACGTCGGTAGCGTCCGCGGGTGCGGCGCATCCCGAAGTGACGGTTGGACTGGCGGTCAAGGCGGGTGACCCGGGCGAGGTGCTGGCCAGGGAATCGTGGGGGAGTGAAGGGCTGGTGCTCGGGCAGCACGGCGGCGGTTCCTTCCGCCGCCACCTGCCCTCGCTCGGCAGCGTCAGCCGCTGGTGCGCTGCTCACCCGCTGAGCCCGGTCGTGATCGTGCCGGCGCCACCGGCCGCCGGCGGTCAGGGCGAGACGACCGTCGAAAGCTTGTCGAGGTAAGGGCCGAGTTCGCGGGCGACGATCTTGCCACTCGTCGTCCACGGGGCGCTGCGATGGACCCGGGTGCTCCAGCCCCGCCCCGCGATGACGTAGGCGGTGATGTAAAGCGGGTGCCGCCCGGTGACCAACGTGGCACGCACCATCGGATGCAGTGGCTCGCTGCGCGGGCCGTGCCCGGCCAGATGCGCGATGCCCGCCGCAGCAGTGTCCGCCTGCTGGGCGGTGATGGCGCCGTGCTTGATCGGGCAGTTGGTGGCGTCGCCGGCGGCGAAGACGCGCCCGTCCGTTCGTGCCACCCGGCAGTGCTCGTCGATCGGCAGGAACCGGTGCGCGGGGTCGCCGGGAATGCCCTGCACGTCCGGCCCGGTGAGGCGCGGGATCGTGATGGTGCGCTGCGGGCGCAGCTCGGTCCCGTCGCGTGACAGGTGCAGCCGGCCTTCGCTCGGCATGTCCGCCGACGTCCCGCAGTACAGCGCGATCCCGGCACCCCTCAGCAGCCGGGCCAGCAGGTCGCCGACCTCACCGCCGAACACGTCGAGCGGCGCCGGCTCGGGCGTGATGAGGCTGATGTGTAACGAGCTGCCGTGCTGCTCGGCGCGCTGGGCGGTGAGCAGCGCCAGCTCGTACAGCGGCAGCGCCCAGGTCGGGCCTTCCGGCAGCACGAAGGCGAGATCGTGCAGCCGTCCCGCGTCGATGTCCGCGAGCAGCGGCCGGAAGAGCTCGTCACCGTGCTCGCTCGAGAACGCGGTCATGTAGGGATTCGTCGGTCGCAGGCGACCACCGATCGCGAGCAGCAACGCGTCATAGGGCAGCGCCTGTCCCGACTTGGTGTGCACGACCCGATGGTGGCGATCCACCCAGCCGAGCGACTCCTGGACCCAGCGTGCTCCGGCGTCCGCGACGATGCGCTCCAGCGGGATGCGCCGGACCGGATGGTGCTCGAACGGCTCGAGGACAGCGACGGCGCGGTAATCCAGATGCGTGTTCGGTGCGACGAGCGTGACGTCCACGGCGTCGCCCGCAAGCCGGCGCAGGCGCAGCAACGCTTCGCCGGCGCCGATGCCGCCGCCGCAGATGACGACGCGAAAAGCTGTCATGCTCCCGACCTCATGGCACCCGACGCAGCGGGGCTACTTCGCTGCTGCGTGGCTGGACAGGTAGGCGTCCAGGGCGTCTTGCGGAACCCGCTCACCGGAGACCACATGCCCGTGGGTGCGTGCCCATCGAACGGCCTCGGACATGTTGATCTGGTGCCGCGCCCCGTCCGCGCCGACGGCGTGGGCGAAGTGCTGTATCTGCGCGTCCGGCCCCGGGAAGAACAGGCCGAGGTGACCGTCTTCCGACCAGCGCACCAGATAGGGCGGCTGGCCGTCATGGCCATGCACCTCGACGATCTCACCGTCACGGACCGGCTCGTCGATGGCCCGCCCCGGGATCAGGATCCGGTCGCCCACCTCAGCTCGCATGACGACTCACCCCACTTCAACGATCGGGCTACGACCCGTAGCAGAGCACGGGTGATCGGCCGGTTCGCAGGGCCGAAGGTCCCAGCCCACGAAAGCCATGCGCGGGGCCGCCAAAGGCATCGGTCGAAAGGACCTAAGGCTCTCGCCCCCAGGGCCGCAGGAAGGCGACTCTTTGCTTGTGTTCTTTCGCAGAGGTCGGCGTCAGCGCCAGGATCCGCCCAGGATCTCCCCGGACCACCCCTCGGTCTGGCGGCGGCGGGTAGCGGACACGTCGAAGGCGAGCCCGGCCGTCGAGGCGGACGACACGTCCGGTGGGGCAAGCGCGGCGGCGCTGTCGGCGCTGCTGCCGGCACCCCATCCTTATGAGCCCGCATGCTGCTGCGGCGCGCCATGGCGGGTGCGTGTCCTCGTGCCGCATAGCCGGCTCGATGCACCCGATACCCGGCTCGATGCACCCGGCGACGCGGACGGCAGCGCCGAATCCTTCGAATGGACTGACATCCTGCTTTGCGAGCATCACTACCGGGAATCGGCGATGCACCTCGCGGAGATCGGCGCCATCGCCATCGGCGACGACGGCCAGGAGGTGGCGACCGTCTATCCGCCGACGGTCCGGCTAGCCTCGGAGCGGCTCCACGCCTGACGTGCCGACGCGCGCCAAGCAGGTGCCTGGCGTCTGCGTGGAACCGTCTCGAGAGGGGACCTCATGAGTGCGTCCGCCCGCCGTCCCACGGCCCCCGCATCTCCCCGGGTGTCTGCACCTGCGGTCGGTGAGCTGCTTTCGTCAGCCATCCTGAGCGGCGCCGCCGGCGGCTCCGGGCCGCTGCCGGAGCAGCTCGTGCGTTACGTCGTGGCGGTCGCCGGCGCGGCCCCATCGGTGCACAACACCCAGCCGTGGCAGTTCCGGTCGGACGGTTTCGTCCTCGACCTGATCGCCGAGCGCGAACGGCGCCTGCGGCGCGCGGATCCGGACGGCCGGTTGCTCACCATCTCGTGCGGCGCCGCGTTGCACCACGCCCGGCTGGCAGCGCGGGGACTCGGACGCGAGAGCGCCGTAGCGGTACTGCCCGAGCCTGCCGACGCCGACCTGCTCGCCCGGCTCGCTTTCGGTCCGCGCCAGGACGGGATCCCGACCCGCGCCGAATGGGACTTGCTGCAGGCCGTACCGCAGCGCCGCACGCATCGCGAGGCCTTCGCGCCAGGGCGGCTGCGCCGCGAACTGCTGGTCGACCTGTCCGAGATCGTCACCGGTGAAGGTGCGCAGCTGCGTCTCGTCGAGCGCCCGGGGGAGCGCCAGGACGTCGCCGAGTTGCTCGCGAACGCCGACCGCGCCGTCGCGGCGGACCCGCGCTACCAGGAAGAGCTCGAGCTCTGGAGCCGGTGGGAGGATCGTGCCGGGCCGCCGATCGTCGACGGCATTCCCCGGTCGGCCGTAGGACGCGGACCGCGGCACCCGGCGCAGCCGGCGTTCGTCGAGCGCAACCTCGACGTCGACGGCTCGCTTCGCGCCGAGCCTTCTCCGGCCGAAGCCGACCTGCCGGTCGAGGTCCCGGATATCGCCGCGATATGGACGCCCGGCGACACGGCGGACGACTGGCTCCTCGCCGGCGCCGCGATGTCCGCGTTGCTGCTTGCCGCGACCCGGGCCGGAGTCGCCGGCGTGCCGCTCAACCAGCCGCTCGAAGACCCCGTCCACCGCACCCGCATGCAGGAGGCGCTCCGCGTCCCCGGCACCGTGCAGGTACTGCTGAAGCTCGGTTACGTCGACCAGCACGCGCCCGTTCCGGCGATGCCGCGCCGGCCGGTGGACGACCTGCTGGTGAGGTAGCGCTTCCCCGCAAGCAGGAGTGTTTGCGGGGAAACGGGATCTGCTGCCGTCAGCGGCGCACGATCACCACGGGGCACGGCGAGTGCCGGCTGAGGTGCGAGCCCACCGAGCCGAGCATCGCGGCGGCAAACCCGCCGTGACCGCGGGAGCCGACCACGAGCAGGTCCGCCTCGCCTGCTGCTCTGAGCAGCTCTGCTGCCGCGTGTCCCTCGGCGACGAGCGTCGTGAGGCGCGGTGGGCGGTCGGCGCCGAACACCTCGTCCAGGGTCGCCTCGAGCTGCTTGGCGGCGTGGCGGTCCGGCACTCCTTCGGGGTCCGGGCGCAACGCCCAGCCGTAGCTCATCGGCAGGTTCCACACGATCACCGGACGGACCTCGGCGCCCGTGCGTGACGCGTAGTCGGCGGCCCAGCGCAACGCCTGCTTCGAACCGGCCGATCCATCGACGCCGACGACGACGCGTCCCGCCACCTGTCCTTTCACGCGCTGGCTAGCCATTGTTCCTCCTCGGCTGCTCGAGCTTCGGTAATAGCTGGCGACCCCAAACCCGCGCCCGCTCGAGCTCTCCCTCCACGAGCGGGCCCGCCGAGTGGGTGACGGCGAAGCTGCCGCTTGGACCCAGCACGCGGTATCCGCGCCGCCGCAAGCCGCGGGCGAGGCCCTTGCTCGCCGAGCCGGTGAGCCAGCGCGAGTGCGGGAGCCGGGTGTCGAAGCAGGCCGCGAGGCGCCCGTTACCCGGCGGCAAGGCCGCGACGAACTCACGCGCCCCGCGGTTCGCAGTAGGCGCGGGAGCGCCTTGGTTGATGGCGGCTTTGCGCGTGCCGAACCGGCTCAGCCCATGGGCATGGGTCGGACCGCCGAGCACCAGCAGATCCGCGTTCGCCAGGTCCTTCGCGGGAGTCTGGGACGCGTCCGCGACAACGCCCGCGATCTCAGCGGCAACGGCTTCGGCGACCTGGCGGGTGTTGCCGAACATGGACTCCACGACAACGACGGCGTTCATGCCGACCTCCCGGCAACGGCTTCTCTCACACCGTTCTCACGACCACCTTCAGCCGCCGGGAATCGGAACCACAGAGGCCAAAGTCCCCTGCCGGCGGGGCCGGTGCCCCTGCTGCGCGAACACCTGTCACGCGCAACGTCGAGTTCACAGGCCGAGACAGGATCGAGGTGTCATGCCGCGCGAATCGGCGGGCGCGAGCCGCCCGCGCGCACCCCGCACCGTTTCCCAACTCATCGTGGTGGGGATCGACGGGTCCGCTTCGAGCCTGGCCGCGGCCGAGTGGGCGCTCGAGGAGGCACACCGCTGCGGGGCGACGCTCGAGGCCGTCTGCGTGTGGGAGAGCGTCACCCATTCGGACGCCTACCCGAACGCTCCCTTTCAGGCGGCGACCGAGGTGGGCGCCCGGGAAGCGGCGCAGGCCGCGCTCGACGCGATCGTGACCCGGATTCGCCGGCGGCCGGAGTCAGCCGGCGTGCGCATCGAGCCCCTGCTCCTGGAAGGTCTTCCAGGGCCGGCGCTCGTCGACGAGTCGCGCGCTGCCGACCTGCTGGTGATCGGTACCCATGGCCGCCGTGCCTGGGCTCGCATGCTGCTCGGCTCGGTCAGCTCGTACTGCGTCCTGCACGCCACCTGCTCCACCGTGGTGGTACCGAGCCGGCCCGTCGCGGAGGGCTCGACCGAACCCGCCCGCGTGCCGGCGCGGGCCGTGCCGTCGGCGTTGCTGATGCCTGCTCCTGGTGCGGGCGCCGCCACCGCGCAGGCTAGTGGGCGTCGGCGTTGACGATCGCTTGAGCGCTGCGCACCACAGCGGGAACCGGTGCGGAGGTGTCGACCGGTGTGGCCCACGGCCACGGATCCGCCTCGGCTGCCATGGCGGTCGCGATCGCGAGGTCGGCATCCGACGCGTGATGCTCATGCGGGTGCTGACCGTCACGGCTCGCGAGTCGGGCGGCGACGACCGCCGGAGGGGCCTGGCATCGCAGCTCGATCAACGGGGCGTGTGCCGCCTTCGCCAGCCGCGCAGCTGCGACGCGGTCTTCCGCCCGGCTGAACGACGCATCGATGATGACGCTTTCACCGAGCTCCAGCGCGTGACGAGCGCGGGTGAACAGCTCCTCGTACGTGCGGCGGGTTTGCTCGGCGCTGTAGAGACCCTGACCGAAGGGCGCCCGCGCCGAGTCGCCGGGCGTCAAGCCGGCGAGCTCCTTGCGGATGACGTCGGAGCGCAACAGCGTCCAGTCGGTCCCTTCGCTGTCGCTCAGTGCCGTGGCCAAGGTTGATTTCCCGCTGCCCGGCACGCCACCCACGAGCACCAGCCGGATGCGGGCACGCCGGAGGTGGCGCACGGCGATCTCGGCGAAGTTGCGCGCGGCGGGAGCCGCGCTCTTGTCGCCCTGCGCCCACCGCAGGCAGGACACCTTGCTGCGCACACCGGCGCGGTACGCGATGTACCAATCTTCCAACGAGCGGGGATGGTGCTCTGCGCTGAATTCGCCGTACGTGTCGAGGAAGAAGCGGGCGGCAGTCGCCGCTCCGAGCCGTTCCAGATCCATCGCCAGGAAGGCGACGTCGGCGAGCACGTCGCAGTAGCGCAGCTGCGGATCGAATTCGATGCAGTCCAGCACCCGCGGCCCGTCATCGAGTACGAAGATGTCGTCGGCGAGCAGATCACCGTGCCCGTCGCGAATGAAGCCGCCGCGCTGGCGCGCGCGCAGCAGCGGCAGCCGGCCGTCCAGGTACTCGAAGGCCAGTCGCTCGATCATCTGCACCGTCGGCTCGGTGAGCACCTGCCCGGCGTAGCGGTACAGGACATCGAGGTTGCCGTGCCAGAGCGCGCGTAGCGCCTGCGGGTCGGCCGCCGCAGCGATGGCATCGGACGTTGCGCAGCGGGCGTGAAACGCCGCGATCCGCCGGCCGAGGGTGTGCAGCGCGGACTGCACCGGCGAGAGAGCCCACGTCGTCGACACCATGGTCGAGAGCCGCCGCTCCTCGGGCATCCGGCGCATCACGACCATCGGCTCCGGGGACTGGCCGGGCAGCGTCACCTCGGCGGTCCCGAGGTAGACGTCGGGAGCGAGCCGGCGATTCAGCTCGACCTCGGCCTGGCAGGCCGCCTTGCGCGCCTGCGGATCGCGAAAGTCCAGGAAACCGAGGTCGACGGGCTTCTTCGCCTTGTAGACCAGATCGCCGACGAAGAACAGGATGGCGGTGTGCGTCTCGATGACGCGCGTCGGACCGATGACGCCGGGAAAGCCGCCCGCCGAAACCTCCGGCAGATCGGCAGCGGGCCTGCGCGTCACTGCGGCGGCCGCTCGTTGCGAATGCGCCACGCGTCCTCCGAAGGGCCCCGCCTCACCTGCGGCCGGTACCCGGCATCCACCGTGGCAGCGCCGCGGTGCGCGCGACAGGGTCGTAAGTCCTGGCGGGGCCTTCCGGCGGCCCGGCGAACGGGTCCGTCGTCGTCTGCTCGCGGGCCCTCGGTCCCTAGCCGGCTCGTGATCGCGCGACGAGAGTCAGCGCTGAGGTGGTGCAGTGTCTCCGCCTCCCGAGATCCGATTTCATCGGAGGTTCGCTGTGGCGATGCGTACGGTGCCCGTTCCCGTTCTTCCCCCCGACATGCTGCTGCCGATCATCGGCGAGCAGCGCGTCCAGTCGCTGCTCGAGGTCGGCGAACGCGTTCGCCAGGCCCTGGGCTCCCGGATCATCCTGAACGTCAATTCGACCGCGAGCGGCGGCGGTGTCGCCGAGATGCTGCACACCCTGCTCGGCTACGCCCGCGGCGTGGGCATCGACATGCGCTGGATGACCATCGACGCGCCGCCAGAGTTCTTCACCTTCACCAAGCGCATGCACCACATGCTGCACGGAGTGAACGGCTTCGAGCTGACCGGCGACGACAAGCGCGTCTACGAAGCGGTGCTCGCATCGCAGGCCACCGATCTGCGGGTCAACGTGCGACCGGGCGACGTGGTCCTGCTTCACGACCCGCAGACCGCCGGGCTCGCGCGGCCGCTGATGGCGCTCGGCGCGAAAGTCGCGTGGCGCTGCCACGTGGGCACCACCCAGCGCAACGACGCGACCGAGCGGGCCTGGGAATTCCTGCGGCCCTACCTGCAAGGCGTCCCCATCGTGGTCAGCCAGCGCTCATACCTGCCCGCATGGGTGCCGGCCGAGCTGACCGTGGAGATCGCACCGTCGATCGACCCGCTTTCTACGAAGAACATGGATCTCGATCCCGCGTTCGGCCGCGAGCTGCTGCAGGCCGCCGGCCTGCTGTCGGACGGTTCCGGTGGTGAGCTGACCCCGCTCACGTTCGCCCGGCGCGACGGTTCGCGCGGGCGGGTCGAACGCGCCGCCGACGTGCTGCAGGCGGGCCCCCCGCCGCCGGCGGACGCCAAGCTCATCGTGCAGATCTCGCGCTGGGATCCGTTGAAGGACATGGCCGGGGTGATGGATGCCTTCGCCGACTACATCTTCCCGAATCAGGACTGCCATCTGCTGCTCGCCGGGCCGAACGTCACGACGGTGGCCGACGACCCCGAGGGTGCCACCGTGCTGCACGACTGCATGGACCGCTGGCGCGAGCTGCCCGCTGCCGTGCGCCAGCATGTGCACCTCGCCTGCCTGCCGATGCGTGACATGGACGAGAACGCCGTGCTGGTCAACGCCTTGCAGCGGGAGGCGGCGGTGGTCACGCAGAAGAGCCTCGCGGAAGGTTTCGGGCTCACCGTGACGGAAGCGATGTGGAAGGGCCGTCCGGTCGTTGCCACCGATGTCGGCGGCATCGCGGCGCAGATCACCTCCGGGGAGACGGGTGTCCTCATCGAAGACCCGCGCGATCTCGCGGCCTTCGGAACAGCGGTGTCCGGCCTGCTGCTGGACCCGGAGCGGGCCGCCCGGATCGGCGAGCGTGGCCGGCAGCGCGTGAACGAGCACTTCCTGCCGGACCGTCATCTGCAGGAGTGGGCGGCGCTCGTGCTGCGGATGCTGGCTGCCGAGGAAGCGGGGTCGCCCGCCGCTGCCGAGGCGGCGACGTCCGTCCCCACGCCGGGAGGACCTAAGCCCCTGCTCTGACCCGGGCTGCCGGTAGATCTTGGAAGCGGCGCGAAGCGCCAGGATTCTGGGAGGTTGTCGTGCGGACTCCAGAGGCGACCGAGCGCGAGACAGTGACCGAGTACGTGGTTGGCGTCGACGGCACCGCGGCGAGCATCGCCGCCGCGCAGTGGGCGGCCGAGCGCGCGCGGCGCGACGGTACGGCGCTGGTCGTCGTCCACGCGTATCAGGTCAATTCGCTTCCGAGCGTGGCGGGGCCGGTGCGGACCGCAGAGATGCGGCACACCGCCGAGCGCCACGCGCAGCAGACGTTGGGCGCGGTGATGCGCTTGCTCCCGGCGGGTAGCGCCGCCGAACCGCTGCTGATCGAGGGGCCCGCTGATCGGGTGCTCATCGAGCGCAGCGTGAACGCCGGGCTGCTCGTGCTCGGCGCCCGACCGCAGCACACCCACCCGCGGATGCGCTTCCTCGGTACGGTCGCGCTGCGCTGCTTGCGCGGCGCGCAATGCCCGGTCGTGATGGTGCCGCAGGCGGTCGGAAAGCCCAGCCGGGTGCTCGCCGCCACGGCGAAAGCCTGACACCGAACCGGTCGGTCGGGCTCGGCACTGCTACAACGTTGTGCGGGTCGGGCAAATCCCGCCATGCGCAAAGACCGAGCCCCATCACCGGAGGTTGCCGTGACCAGTGCCGCCCCCGAGACGCCCGCTCGCGCCGTGCTGCTTCGCGACGGCGGCCTCGGACAGATCCGGGAGCTCACGGCGGACGACGCGCAGGATCTGCTGGCGCTGCACGACGGCGTCTCGCCGCGTACCCTCTACCTGCGCTTTTTCAGCGCGTCGCGGTTGTCGGCGAGCCGCTACGTCACCCGCCTCGTGCGCCCCGGCACCGGCGATCACGGCGGCGTCGTGCTGCTCGTGCGGGGGCGTCTTGTCGGTGTTGCCGCCTACGAATGCATGGACCCCGAATCGCCGAGCAGCACGCTTGGTGTCGCTGAGGTCGCGTTCCTGGTCGCCGACGACCAGCACGGCCGCGGCATCGGAACGCTACTGCTCGAGCACCTCGCGGCGCTCGCCCGCCGGCGCGGCATCACCCAGTTCATCGCGGAGACGCTTCCCGAAAACGCCGTGATGCTGAACGTCTTCAAGGAAGCCGGCTACGACGTCACTTTTCGCCGCACCCTGGACACGGTGCAGGTGTCGATCGATCTGACTCCCGGCCTGCAGCTGCTCACCGCGCTCGATCGCCGGGAGCGTGAGGCCACCTGCGCGAGCCTGCAGCCACTGCTGCGGCCCCGGTCGGTCGCCATCGTCGGCGCGTCCAACCGGCGCGACAGCGTCGGCGGCGCGGTGATCTCGAACGTGATCGCCGGCGGCTACTCGGGTGCGGTCTACCCGGTGAACGCGCGGGCCGCCACCGACCCGGATCACGCGACGATCGCCGGGCTCACCGCCTACCCGCGACTGTCGGACGTTCCGGCGCCGGTCGACCTCGTCGTCGTTGCCGTACCGCCGCAGGCGGCGCTGGAAACGGCGGGGGAGTGCGCGGGCGCCGGCGCCCGGGCGATGGTGGTGCTGTCGGCAGGCTTCGCGGACGTGGGAGCCGAAGGCGCGCTCCTGCAGGAACAGCTTCGCGAGCGTGCCCGCAGCGCGGGTGTGCGGCTCGTCGGCCCGAACTGCCTCGGCGTCACCTCCTCGGCCGGCGGCCTGACGCTGGACGCGACCTTCGCGCCGCACCTTCCGCTGCACGGCCGGGTGGGAGTGATGTCGCAATCCGGCGGGCTCGGCATCGCCCTGCTCGAGCACACCCGCAAGGCCGGGATCGGCCTGTCGACGTTCGTCTCGGTGGGCAACAAGGCCGACGTCAGCGGCAACGATCTGCTCTCCTGGTGGGACGACGATCCGGAGACCGATGTCGGGGTGCTGTACCTCGAATCGTTCGGCAACCCCCGCAAGTTCGCCCGGCTCGCCCGTCACGTCGCCACCCACAAGCCGGTGGTCGCCATCAAGGCCGGGCGCACCGCGGTCGGAGCCCGGGCGGCCAAGTCCCACACGGCGGCCGCCGCGACTCCGGCCCGCTCGGTGGCCGCGCTGTTCCGCCAGGCCGGGGTGATCAACGTCGATCATGTCGGTGAGCTCGTCGACGTCGTGACGCTGCTCTCGACGCAGCCGCTCGCCGCCGGGCCGCGGCTCGCGATCATCGGCAACGGCGGCGGCCCCGGAGTGCTTGCCGCCGACGCCGCCACCGAATTCGGCCTGACGGTGCCGGCCCTCGACGAGAACACCCAGGCGCGGCTTCGTGACGTCCTTCCGCACGGCGCTGCCGTCGGCAATCCGGTCGATGCGATCGCGAGTGTCGCCGGGTCGCAGTTCGGCGCGGCGGTGTCGATCCTGCTCGAAGATCCCGCAGTCGACGCGCTGCTCGCCGTCATCACGCCGACCCCGCTGACCGGCCCGACGGACCTTGCCGATGCGTTGACCGATGCGGTACAGGGCACGACGAAGCCGGTGCTCGCGACCGTCATCGGCTCCGATGCGGTGACCAGCGTCCTCGGCCCGACCGGACCGGAACGGGCGGGGCGCGCGATCCCGCTCTACGCCTTTCCCGAGGCGGCCACCCGGGCGCTGGCCCGTGCCTGCGAGTACCGCCGTTTCCGAGACCGGCCGACCGGCGTGGTGCCGCATTTCGACGACGTCCGGCCGGCTGCGGCGAAGGCGCGCATCGCGGCGCAGCTGGCCGGTACCCCGGACGGTGGCTGGCTGGATCCGCCGTCGGCGGAGGCGCTGCTCGCCGACTACGGCATCGCGACGGTACCGAGCCGTGTGGTCCACCACGCGTCCGCCGCCGTGGACGCCGCTGCCGAGCTCGGCCTGCCCGTGGTCCTCAAGGCCGTGGGGCCGAACCTCGTCCACAAGAGCGACATCGGGGGGGTCGCGCTCGAGCTGACCAGCGCGAAAGCGGTCTCCCGGGCTTTTGCCCGCATGAAGTCGACCATCGGCGGGCAGATGACCGCCGCGCTGGTGCAGCCGATGGCGCCGCCCGGGGTGGAGACCATCGTCGGGGTGACGAGCGACCCGTCCTTCGGTCCGCTGGTCATGTTCGGGCTGGGTGGCGTGCTTGCCGACCTGCTCGCCGACCAGGCATTCCGGCTGGTGCCGCTCACCGACGTCGATGCCGACGAGCTGCTCGCCGCCGGGCGCGTCGGCCCGCTGCTGGCCGGCTACCGCGGGTCTGCGCGTTGTGACGTCGCAGCCGTGAAGGACCTCCTGCTGCGCGTCGCGCAGCTCGCGGACGACAATCCCGAGGTGGTCGAACTCGACCTGAACCCGGTGCTGGCGACCCCTCACGGAGTGGCTGTGCTGGACGTCAAGGTGCGCCTTTCGCCGAGCCGCGAAAGCCGCGACGCCTACTCGCGGCAGCTGCGCTGAGAGGCCGCCCAGCGTGTTGAGTGCGGGGTTACTCGCCTGCGCGGCGGCGGAGCGGGCACACTACAGCCATGGGTGAGTCGGTAACGGTCTTTCTGGTTGACGACCACGAGGTCGTCCGGCAGGGACTTCGTGCGCTGCTCGAGGAGTCGGGCCTGCAGGTGGTCGGCGAGGCGTCGACGGCGGCGGAGGCCGTCCCGCGCATCATCGCCACGCGTCCGCAGGTGGCGGTGCTCGACGTCCAGCTGCCTGACGGCACCGGCATCGACGTGTGCCGGGAGATCCGCTCCCGGTTGCCGGAGACCGCGTGCCTGATGCTCACCAGCTTCGACGACGACGAAGCGCTGTTCGCGGCGATCATGGCAGGCGCTGCCGGTTACCTGCTGAAGCAGATCCGTGGCCTGCAGCTGGTCGAGTCCGTGCAGCGCGTCGCGGCGGGCGAATCGCTGCTCGATCCGAAGGTCACCACCCGGGTGCTGGAGCGGCTGCGCTCCGGCCCGCGCCAGGACCCGCGGCTCGCGTCGCTGACCGACCAGGAGCGGCGCATCCTCGATCTCATCGCGGAGGGCCTGACCAACCGGCAGATCGGCACCCGCCTCGGGCTCGCCGAAAAGACGGTGAAGAACTACGTCTCGAGCCTGCTCGCCAAGATCGGTATGCGCAGCCGCACCCAGGCGGCGCTTTACGTGGCGAGCCACCGGCAGCCGTAAGCCGCCGCAAGAAATGTGACCCAGCCCTCAGTGAAACTGGGAGCGGGAAGGACTTAGGTCCTCGCGGCGGCGCCCGAAAGCCCGCCGCCCGCAGCCGCTCAGCGCTGCAAAACTCCTGCTAGCGACGTCCGTCGCCAGTGAACGCGCGCCAGCGGGAGGTCGGTTTGAACGCTCTGGATGTGGCCCGGTGGCAATTCGGAATCACCACCGTCTACCACTTTCTCTTCGTGCCGCTGACCATCGGCCTGGTATTTGTGGTGGCCGGTTATCACACCGCCTGGTACCGCACCCGAAAGCCGGAATATCTGCGCATCACCCGCTTTCTCGGGAAACTGTTCCTGATCAATTTCGCGCTGGGTGTGGTGACCGGAATCGTGCAGGAGTTCCAGTTCGGCATGAACTGGTCCAACTACTCGCGGTTCGTCGGTGACATCTTCGGTGCGCCGCTCGCCATGGAAGGCCTGATGGCCTTCTTCCTCGAGTCGACCTTCCTGGGGCTGTGGATCTTCGGCTGGAACAGGCTGCCGAAAAAGCTGCACATGCTCTCGATCTGGGCGGCCGCATTCGGCACGCTGATCTCGGCGTTCTTCATCCTCGCGGCGAACTCGTGGATGCAGCACCCGGTCGGCTTCAAGATCGATCCCGTTCAGCGCCGCGCCGAACTCACCAGCATCTGGGCCGTCCTCGGCAACTCCACGCTGTGGGTCACCTTCCCGCACGTCATCTTCGGCGCCGCGCTCACCGCGGGCGCGTTCGTCCTCGCGGTCAGTGCGTGGCAGATCTGGCGCAAGCGGGAGACGTCGCTGTTCCGCCCGCTGGCCAAGGTCGCGCTGGTCCTCACGCTCGTGTCGTCGATCGGCGTCGCCGTCACCGGCGACCTGCAGGGCAAGGTCATGACCGACCAGCAGCCGATGAAGATGGCCGCCGCCGAGGCGCTCTACGACAGCGCTCAGCCGGCCTCGTTCTCGCTGTTCACCGTCGGCAGCCTGAACGGCAAGGAAGAGGTCTACTCGATCCGCGTGCCGCGGCTGCTGTCGTTCCTCGCGACCGGCTCCTTCGACGGCAAGGTCGATGGCATCAACCAGGTGCAGGCCTCCGAGGTGGCGAAGTACGGGCAGGGCAACTACCGGCCGAACGTGCCGATCACCTACTGGTCGTTCCGCCTGATGATCGGTTTCGGGATGCTCGCCGCGCTGGTCTCGGTCATCGGACTCTGGCTGATGCGGCGCAAGCGCGTTCCGGCGTCGAAGTGGTTCTACCTCGCCGCCATCGGTGCCGTGGCCACGCCGTTCCTCGCCAACAGCATGGGCTGGATCTTCACCGAGATGGGCCGCCAGCCGTGGGTGGTCTACGGCGTCATGACGACCGCTGACGGCGTCTCGCCCGGCACCAGCGCCGGCGAGGTGCTCACCAGCCTCATCGTCTTCACGTTGCTCTACGGCGTGCTCGCGGTCATCAACCTCAAGCTGATGCTGCGCTACATCCGCCGCGGCCCGGATCCGCTACCCGTCGAAGGTGAGGGCGGCGACCACGGTGAGGGCGGCGAAGGCAGCGACGGCGGCACCGGTGGCGACAAGCCCGAGCCGGCGCTCGCCTTCTCCTACTGAGACATCCGCAGCCCGGCGACATCCGCATCCCGGCGATCGATAAGCGAAGGTCGACATGCATCTGACAACGCTCTGGTTCGTGCTCATCGCCGTGCTGTGGGGCGGCTACTTCTTCCTCGAGGGATTCGACTTCGGCGTCGGCATGCTGCTGCCGGTGCTGGGGCGCCATCCAGATGACCGGATGGCCATGCTGCGCACGATCGGCCCGGTCTGGGACGGCAACGAGGTGTGGGTCCTGGTGGCCGGCGGGGCGACGTTCGCCGCGTTCCCCGAGTGGTACGCGTCGCTGTTCTCCGGCTTCTACCTCGCGCTGCTGCTGATCCTCGTCGGGCTCATCGTGCGCGGCATCGCCATCGAGTACCGCAACAAGTCCGACGACCCGGTCTGGCGCAGGCGCTGGGACATCGCCATCGTCGGCGGCAGCGCGTTGCCCGCGCTGCTGTGGGGAGTCGCGTTCGCGAACATCGTGCGCGGCGTCCCGCTCAACGCGCAGCACGAGTTCACCGGCAACCTCTTCACGTTGCTGAACCCTTACGCGCTGCTCGGCGGGGTCGTCACCCTCGGGCTGTTCGCGCTGCACGGTGCGCTGTTCCTGGCACTCAAGACGGAAGGCCAGATCCGCGACAGGGCCCGTCATCTCGCGGCAACGCTGGGTGCGGTCGCGATCGCAGCCGGCGGCGCGTTCCTCGCCATCACCCAGGTGCGCTGGGGACACTGGGGGACCGATATCACGGCGGCGCTGGCCGCGGCGGCCCTGCTCGCGGTGCTCTACTTCACCGCTCACGGCCGCGACGGCTGGGCGTTCATCGCCGGCGGCGCTGCGATCCTGCTCGCCGTAGCAACGTTGTTCGGCAACCTGTGGCCGAACGTGCTGCCATCGACCACGAACGATGCGTTCAGCCTGACGGTGCGCAACGCCGCCTCGAGCCCCTACACGCTCGGGGTGATGACCTGGGTCGCGGCCTTCATGACCCCGGTGGTGCTGGCGTACCAGGCGTGGACCTACTGGGTGTTCCGCAAGCGCGTCACCGGGCACGTGCCACCGCCGGTCCCGGCACAACGCAGCGGATCGGACGGCACGGCGCCCACCCCCACATCCGTATGAAGCCACTTGACCCACGGCTGCTCCAGCAGGCCGGCGCTGCACGCGGCTACCTCGTCGCCGCGGTTGCTTGCGGCGTCGCGACCACCGCGCTGGTGCTGGCGCAGGCCGGCCTGCTCGCTCACATCATCGCCAACGCGAGCCGCGGTGCAGCGCCGCTGCGCGCCAGCATCATCGCGCTCGCCGCGGTGCTCGCCGCCCGGGCGCTTTTCGTCTACGGCGGTGAGGCCATGGCGCTGCGCGCGGCGGCGGCGACGAAGTCGCAGCTGCGTCGCAAGGTGCTGCGCCACATCACCGCGCTGGGCCCGCAATGGCTCGGCGGTCAGCGCCACGGCGAGCTCGTGACGCTGACCGGGCGCGGGCTCGACGCGCTCGACCCGTACTTCGCCCGATACCTGCCGCAGCTGGTGCTGTCGGCGATCGTGCCGGTGGCGGTACTGGCGCGCATCGCCGGCGCTGACCTGGCGTCGGCCGTCACGATCGCCGTCACGTTGCCGCTCATCCCCGTCTTCATGGCCCTCATCGGGTGGCACACGCAGGCGAAGACGGACCGGCAGTGGCTCTTGCTGCGCCGGCTCGGTGGGCACTTCCTCGACGTCGTCGAAGGGCTGCCGACGCTCAAAGCCTTCGGTCGCGCGAAGGCGCAGGCCGAGTCCATTCGAAAGGTGACCGAAGACCACCGGCTGGCCACGATGGCCATCCTGCGCGTGACCTTCCTGTCCGCGTTGGTACTGGAGCTCATCGCGACACTGTCCACCGCACTCGTCGCCGTGGAGGTCGGGCTGCGGCTGCTCGCCGGCAACCTGGGGTACGAAGCTGCCCTGCTGGTGCTGCTGCTCGCCCCGGAGGCCTACCTGCCGCTGCGCGCGGTGGGCATGCAGTTTCACGCCGCCCAGGAAGGCGTGTCCGCCGCGAAGGACGTGCTGGACATTCTCGACACGCCACTGCTGCAGGCGGCCGAGGCGGCGCTGCCGGGAGCGGCCGAGGCGGCGCGCCGCGCCGCGGCGCCTGATCTGGCACGGGAGGCGATCCGCTTCGAAGGGGTGGGGGTCTCCTACCCGCAGCGCGCGCTGCCCGCGTTGACCGGCATCACCACCGAGGTGCTCCCCGGCGAGCATGTCGCCATCGTCGGGCCGAGCGGCGCCGGTAAGAGCACGCTGCTCTCCCTGCTGCTCGGTTTCACGAAGGCGACCGAAGGCTCGCTGCGCATCGGCGCCGTGGACCTGGCAGCCGCGGCCGCGCCGGACTGGGCGCAGCTGCGCCGCCAGATCGCCTGGGTGCCGCAAAAAGCGCACCTGTTCAGCGGCAGCATCGCCGACAACGTCCGGCTCGGCGATCCGGGAGCCAGCGACGCCGACGTCGCCGCGGCGGCCGAACGCGCCGGGCTGCGGGAGACGATCGCGGCGCTGCCGGACGGTCTCGACACGCAGGTCGGTGAGCGGGGCCTCGCATTGTCCACCGGGCAGCGGCAGCGGGTCGCCGTGGCCCGTGCCCTGCTGCGCGACGCGCCCCTGCTGCTCCTCGACGAACCCGGTGCCCACCTCGACGCCGCCACCGCCGGCGACGTGATGCGAAGCCTGCGCGCGTACGCCGCGGCCCGGACGCTGATCGTCGTGACGCACAGCGCCGAGTGGGCGGGCGACGTGGACCGCATCCTGCGGATCGAGGGTGGTCACCTGCTTCCCGATCTGCGCGGCATTCCGTTCAGCGAGGCGGTGCTCGCACGATGAGCGTCATCGGACTCGAGCGCGACGCCCCGCTGCGGCGGATGCTGGCGCTCGCCAAACCGCTGCGCACGACGCTCGTCGTGGCGGTCGTCGCCGGCGTCCTCAGCGTCGGCTGCGGAGTGGCGCTTCTCGGTGTCTCCGGCTTCCTCATCGCCCGGGCCTCCGAGCATCCCAACGAGGTGGCGCTCGCCGTCGCCGTCGTCGGGGTCCGCACGTTCGGCATCGGACGCGGCATCTTCCGCTACATCGAGCGGCTCGCGACGCACGACGCGGCGTTCCGGGTACTCGCCGACCTGCGGGTCAGCGTCTACCGCCGGCTCGAGCGGGTTGCCGGCGGCGGGTGGCGGCAGCTGCGCAGCAGCGATCTGCTGACGCGCCTGGTCTCGGATGTCGACGGCGTGCAGGACGTTTTCATCCGCGGGCTCACGCCCCCGCTGGTCGCGTTCGGAGTCGGCGCCGGTGCCGGCGCCGCAGCTCTTGCCATCTTCGTGCCCTCCGGTGCAGCACTTGCCGCCGGCTTGTTATGCGCGGGGGTCGCCGTTCCGCTGCTGTCGACGGCACTCGCCCGGCACGCCGACGCCCGGCTGGCGCCGGCTCGCGCCGAAGTCAACGTCCGGGCCGGTGACATCATCGAGGGAGCGGCGGAGCTGCTCGCGTACGGTGCCGACGAGCGGGCCATGGCGGCGGGCGACGAGGCGGATGCCGCCTACACCCGGCTGTCCCGCCGGTCCGCGGTGGCGACCGCGGTGAGCGCCGGAATCACGTCCGGCGTCGTCGGGGCGACGGTGTGGGTCATGCTCCTGCTCGGCGTCATGGCCCACCACGACAACCAGCTGAGCCGGGTGAGCCTCGCGGCCGTCGTGCTCACCGGGCTGGCCGCGTTCGAGGCCACCGGGCCGCTCAGTGCCGCCGCCCAGCAGCTCGCCGCTGCCCGCACCAGCGCGCGGCGCATCTTCGAGGTGCTCGACCTGCCCGATCCCGTGATGGACCCGGCCGACCCGCTGCCGCTTCCGGCCGGGCCCGTCTCGGTACACGTGCGCGGCGCACGCATGCGTTACACGCCCACCGGCCCGTTTGCGCTGGACGGCGTCGATCTCGATGTGCCGGCCGGCCGGCACATCGCCCTGGTCGGGCGTTCCGGTGCCGGGAAAAGCTCGCTCGTCACGGCGCTGCTGCGCTTCCGCGACGTGGATTCGGGAGACATCGCGCTGAACGGCATCCCCGTCAGCCGGTTCGCTGCCGATGACGTGCGCCGGGTGATCGGTGGGTGCCTCGCCGATCCGCACATCTTCGACTCGACGATCCGCGAGAACATTCGACTCGCCAAGCCCGGCGCCTCCGAGCAGGAGCTGGACGAGGTCGCGGAGCGGGTGCGGCTGCGCGACTGGATCGCCTCGCTTCCGCAGGGCTGGGACACCCTCACCGGCTCGCACGGAGGGGCGATGTCAGGTGGCCAGCGCCAGCGCCTCGCGCTCGCGAGGGCGCTGCTCGCCGACTTCCCGGTGTTGATCCTCGACGAGCCGACGGCTCATCTGGACGAGGAGACGGCGGACGCTCTCATGGCTGACATCCGGCAAGCGACCGTGGGCAAGACCGTGCTGCTGATCACCCACGACATGCGTCACGTCGCCGGGTTCGACGAGGTGGTCGTCATGGAAAGCGGACGCTGCTACAAGTAGGCCCTGGGCTCGAAGATGGGCGGCAGCTCACCGGGCACCAGCCTCCGGCCGGAGATGGCGTGCGGGATGAGCCGTAGCCAATGCCCATGCTCGCCCGGCGCCCACGGATGCGGATCGGCCGCCCGGGTGCGTTCGATCAGCTCCTCGCGATGCTCTGCGGTGACCTCTTCGGCGAGGCCGCGCACGAGCACGCTCCATCCGCTGCGGGTACGCGCATCGATGTCATCCACTTCAAAGGTCACGTTGGCGTGGCTGGCCTTGGACAGCTTCGTCCCGGTGCCGGTGCGGATCACGATGACCCCGTGGTCGAGGGCGTAGTTCACCGGAAAGATCAGCGGGTAGTTCTCGGCGTTGACCCCGAGCCGGCCGATCTGCTGCGTACCCAGCAATGCCATGCATTCATCGGTGGAAAGGTTCTGCAGCTCGCCATCGCTTTGCTCGCTCACGATGACCATCCTCCCCGCACGCGCGGACTTTCCCCGCATCGGCTGTCACGGATCGATCCGGACAGCCTCGACGTGGACGGGCTGCTGGCGCAGCCGCCGCCGTCTCCAGGTCGATCATCAGCGCCGGAGGGCGGCGTTCGCGAGGGCAATTGGGCCCGACTTACCGGCCGCTACGCATCCGGCGGGTAATCGTCGTCGAGCGGGACCTCCATCGACTGCTCGAGGGCGTCACCCTCATCCGCCTCGTAGGGCGCGGTCGTGGGCGGGGCGTATTCGTCGTCGCCGGACGTGAGCGGCGCGAGCTGCTCCAAACGGTCGGCCTCCGGAGCGCTCTCGGCGTCGACGTCCGTGTCAGGGTCTGGCCGGTTCGCGGGTGGCTCAGTCACCTGCGCCATGCTAACCGCTGGGTCCGAAACGCTCGATGCGGATGCGTTCGGCGGCGACGCCGTGATCCACCAGCAGGTGGCTCGCCGCTTCCGCGAACGCATTCGATCCGCAGACGTAGCACACCGCTTCCGGGCTGATCAGCGGGGCCAGCTCCTCCGGGCGCAGCCGGCTCGCGGCCCGCCCGTCCGGCGTGGCCTCCCGGGTGAGTACGACCAGCGCGCCGGCGGCAACGAGCTCGTCCGCGTAGGGCAGCTCGGCGAACGTCCGGGCGGACACTGCCAGCTGCAGCAGGTCGGCGCGTCCCACGTCGATCGCGTGCCGCAGCATGGCGACCAGCGGCACGACGCCGGAGCCGCCGGCAACGCCCAGCGCGGGTCCGCCGGCATCCCAGACGAACCAGCCACCGATCGGCCCGCGGACCTCGAGCTCGTCGCCGGGCTGCAGGACGTCGGCGAGGTAGCTCGACACCTCGCCGTCCTCGAGCCGCTCGACGAACAGCTCGAGCAGCGGATCCGACGGTGCCGAGGCTACCGAGTAGGAGCGCTGGGCGGTGTATCCGTCCTCCGCGGTGAGCCGCACCACGTAGTGCTGGCCCGGCAGATGGTCCACCCGGTCGGGGATCGCGAGGCGCAGCGCCGCGCTGCGCTGCTGGGGATGCGTCACCTCCCGGACGGTCGCGCGGCGCCAGCCGCCGCTCGGAGCCCGCCGCCCGCGGGGGTCAGTCACCCTGGTAACGCTGCTCGAGCCACGGGTCACCGAGGTCGTGGTACCCGTTGCGCTCCCAGAAGCCCTGCTCATCGTGGTCGAGCAAGGTGAGCCGGGTGATCCACTTCGCGCTCTTCCAGAAGTACAGGTGCGGCACCAGTAGCCGCAGCGGCCCGCCGTGGTCGCGCGGGAGCGGCTTGCCCTCGTAGGTCCAGACCAGCCACGCCTTGCCGCCCGTGAGGTGATCCAGCGGCAGGTTGGTCGTGTAGCCCGTGACCGAGGTGGCGAGCACGTGCGTCGCGGCCGGCAACGGCTCGGCTGCGGCGAGCAGCGTGTCGACGCTCACCCCGCCGAAGCTCGTGTCGAACTTCGACCAGGTGGTCACGCAGTGGATATCGCCGCGATACTCCGACGCCGGTAACGCCTGCAGGTCCCGCCACGTCCAGGTCTGCTCCGCGCAGACGAGCCCGTCGACGCTCATCGTCCAGCTCTCGGCGTCGAGCCGGGGGGTGACCTCCGCGGTGAGCACCGGCCAGTCGGGGCCGACGTCGTACTGGCCGGGCGGGAGCCGCTCGTCGCGGGCCGGGCGTCGCTTGCCGAGGAAGCCACGCGTCGGACCGCTCATGCGCTGATCGTGTCAGCGCCCGGGACGCCGGGCAATTGATCCCGGCGCGCCGTTCGCCCACGGCTTTGCGAGGATGCAGCGATGGACCCGCAGCCCGGCATCTTCGCCCTCGGCACGCTCGAGCACAGCTACGTGGAGTTCGATCTGGTTCCCGGCCGCGACCCGGCCGATCTGGTGACGGCGCTCGCGGCCCTCTCCGGCCCGGAGACGACGGTCAGCGGGGTCAACGTCGTCATCGGCTTCCGGCCGGAGCTGTGGGCGGAGCTCTCGCCGGAGGACGCGCCCCGCCACGTCACGTCGTTCGAGGAGATCGAAGGCATCGAGGGTTTCCGGATGCCGGCGACCCAGCACGACGCATGGCTGTGGATCTCCGGCGGGTCGCGCGACATCGTTTTCGACAGCGCGCTCTCGGTGATCCGGCCGCTCGCGGGCCTCGCCTCGGTGGCGTTCGAGCTGAACGGCTGGCTCTATCAGCACCGCCGCGATCTGACCGGGTTCATCGACGGCACCGAGAACCCGTCGATGCTGGAGGCGCCCGGGGTCGCCGTGGTGCCGAGCGGTCCCGGTGCCGGCGCGAGCGTCCTGCTGTTCCAGCAGTGGCGGCACGAGACGAGCTTCGCGGCGCTGTCGGTCGACGAGCAGGAGAAGGTGATCGGTCGCACCAAGACCGACAGCGTCGAACTCGACGAGGACGTCATGGCGGCGGATTCGCACGTCTCGCGCAATGTCGTGGAGGAGAACGGCGAGGAGCTCGCGATCTACCGCCGCAACGTCGCGTACGGCGGGCCGACCCAGCACGGCACCGTCTTCGTCGGCTTCTGCGGCATGCAGCATCCGCTCGACATCATGTTGCGGCGCATGGCCGGGCAGGGCGATGGGATCCGCGACGCGCTCACCCGTTACACGACCCCGCTCACCGGCGCCTATTACGTGGTGCCGTCGCTGCAGGCACTGGAGAAGTTCGTGCCCTTCGAGGACGACGAATAGCCGGCCCTAGCGTCCCGCCGTCGCGTGCATCTCCCAGACCAGCACCTCGGCCGGGTCGGTCGCGGTGACCGCCTGCCCGCCGGTGGCGGTGAAGCGGACCGCATCGCCCGCGCGTAGCTCGCCGGCTCCCTCGAGGGTCACGGCGCCGCGGGGCACGAACAGGTGCAGGAACGGCGCCTCGGGCAGCTCGATGCGCTGACCCGGTGCGAGCCGGGCGGCGTAGAGCGCGGCGTACTTGTTGCCGATGCGGATCGCGGCAGCACCGTCGTGCTGCGGCATACCTGAGGCGACCGGGACGAGCGCGCCCGACAGCAGCTCGTGGCCGATCTCGAGCTGCTCATAGCCCGGGGTGAGGCCGCCCTCGTCCGGCAGCACCCACATCTGCACGAAGTGCACCGGCGCGGAGTGCTCGGCATCTCCTGACAGCCGCCAGGAGTCGTTCTTCTCCGAGTGCAGGATGCCGGTGCCGGCGCTCATCCGCTGCGCCAGGCCGGGGTAGATCACGCCCGAGTGGCCGGTCGAGTCCTGGTGAACCAGCGAACCGGAAAGCGCCCAGGTGACGATCTCCATGTCGCGATGCGGGTGCGTCTCGAAACCGGTGCCGGGCTGAACCCGGTCGTCGTTGTTGACGAGCAGCACGCCGTGGTGGGTGTTTCGCGGGTCGTAGTGGTGGCCGAACGAGAACGAGTGGTGCGAGTCGAGCCACGAGAGCTGCGTGTGCGGACGGGCCTCGGCGTGACGGATGTCGACAGCGGTGTCAGTCATTTCCGGCTCCTGGCGGGGGTGAGGCCGGCCCGGTAAGGCGGGCCGGCCTCGGGGGGAATCAGGCGTTGCGGATCGCGGAGATGTCGAACTCGAGGGTGATCTTGTCGCTCACCAGCACACCGCCGGTCTCGAGCGCGGCGTTCCAGTTCACGCCGAAGTCCTTGCGGTTGATGGTGACGGTGCCGCTGAAGCCGGCGCGGAAGTTGCCGAACGGGTCGGTGGCGGCACCCTCGTACTCGAACGGAACGGTCACCGGCCGGGTGACGCCCCGGATCGCGAGGTCGCCGGTGAGCTCGAACGTCGTGGCGTCGGACTGGCGAACGCCGGTCGAGACGAAGGTGATCGTCGGGAACTGGTCCGGTGCCAGGAAGTCGTTGCTGCGCAGGTGGTCGTCGCGCTGCGCGTTGCGGGTGTCGATGCTCTTCGCCTGGATGGTCAGGGTCGCGGTGGAGGCTGCCGGGTTCTCGCCGTCCAGCACCGCGGTGCCCTCGAAGTCGTTGAACGCGCCGCGCACCTTGGTGACCATCGCGTGGCGAGCGACGAAGCCGATCGTCGAGTGCGACGGGTCGATGGTGTAGGTGCCGGTCATCGTGCCGAGCTCGGTGGCTGTGGTCATGAAGGTTCCTCCTGAGTGAAATGGATGATGCGTCATCTAACCTACGGCAAGAAACATGATGCGTCATTTATTCCGTATGATGGGCCGGTGAGTGGCAGCTGGCTGACGGGCGACGAGCAGCGCGCCTGGCGCGCGTTTCTCGCACTGCACCGCGAGCTGAACGCCCGGTTGAACCGGCAGCTGCAGGCCGATTCGCAGCTCTCGCTGGCCGACTACGAGGTGCTGGTCGCGCTCAGCGAGCATCCCGAGGGCCGGATGCGGCCGTTCGAGCTGGCCCGCACCCTGCAGTGGGAGCAGAGCAGGCTCTCGCACCACCTGGCGCGGATGGAGCGTCGCCGATTGATCGGCCGCGAGGAATGCAGCGCCGATGGCCGCGGGCTGTTCATCGGGCTCACCGCACACGGCCGAGAAGCGATCGAAGCGGCAGCTCCGGCGCACGCCGCGAAGGTCCGCGAGCTGCTTTTCGACGCGCTCAGCGCCGAGGAGGTCGCCGCGCTGGAAGCGATCTCCCGTAAGGCGCAGACCCGGATGGTGCAAGCCGCAGACTGCTGCGAGGCGCTACCGGACTGATTCGCCGCGGACCTGGTAGCGCTGGGTGTAGTGGGCGAACTCGTCGGCCAGCTGCGGGTAGGACCAGCCGAAATCGGCCGGGTCATAACGATGCTTGCCGAACGCGTCCTTCGGCCGCTCCGAAAGGAAGCTGCGCATCCGGCGGGCATGCAGGTCGCTGATCTCGTCGCCGAACTTCCCGTACAGCGCCGACACCGTCGCCACCGGGTCGGCCATCAGCTCGTCGTAGTGCACGTGGGCGCACCAGCCGGCCGCGGCGCGCCCGTCGTATGCCATCGCCGACTCGAGCGCGAAGAGGCACTTGCGCTTCCACTCGTTCGCCGTCGGCTTCGGATCGCTGCGTGACGTCTGCGGCCGCTGTCCGGTGTTCGCCAGGCTGGCCAGGGACGTGATGACCGGGCCGGGATCACGGTGGGTCCAGATGATCCGCGCGTCGGGATAGGTCTCGAGCAGTGCGGCGAGGTGCCACAGGTGATTCGGGGTCTTGAGCACCCAGCGCTCGGTGGGCAGCCGTGACTGCAGCGTCTGCAGCGCGAGCAGGTGCTGCGCGTAGGCCGGCGCCATATCGGCCTTCTCGAGCCAGCGGGCGTACGTCGGCACGTGCGCCGTGACCTCGAGCGACAGCGCGCGCAGCTCGTACATGAAAAGGCTGACGCATTCCTGCGCCAGCGTGGAACCGAACGGGTGCATCGCGCGCATCGCCGGGTTGAGCTTCATCAGCCCGTCGAGCTCCTTGGCGTGCTCGGCGATGCGCGGGTCCTCGTCGACCGTCTCCAGGGTCGGCGGTGGGATCGGATGGGCCGCTTCCCACTGGCGCAGTGGCCGGGCCATCGGATCGAGGCCGAGCAGCATCGACAGCACGCTCGTCCCGGTGCGCGGCAGCCCGACGATCACCCACGGGCTGCGAATCCTTTCCTGCTGGACCTCCGGGTGGTCGTTGGCCCAGGCGCGCAGCCGCAGCCGGTTCGCCAACGCACCCGAGAGCATCCGGCTGACCATCAGGTTGCCGAACGTGGTCAGCTCGGCCTCGTTCCGGCACGCGTCCAGGAAGACGCGCAGCGGCTCCTCGAAGCTGTCGCCGCCGAAGTCCTCGCTGCCGGCGGTCTTGATGGCTGCCGCCTTGACGGCCTCCGGTGTCATCGACGGGAAGGTGACGCCGAACTTCGCGAGCCGGCCGCCGACGCCGTTCAGCGCCCGCAACGGGCGGCTGGTCAGTTCCGCGTCCCGCCAGGTGTACTCGATCGTCGACATCCGCCGTCCCCTCTGCCTGCCAGCTGTGTATAGCTCGCCGCCGGTCGGTGAGCAAAGGACGCCCTCCCGGGCAGCGCACTTGCACTCGATCTCGTGTGGCCTGCCGGCTTGTTGACCGCGACGGCGTCGCATTCCGAAGGCCCCGAAATGTCGCCGGCTTGCGGCAGAGTGGGGGAGTGTCCGATCCCGGGGTGGTTCTCGCAGTCGACGGCAACTCCCTGGTTCACCGGGCCTACCACGCCGCCGCCTCCTCCGCGAGCGCGCTGAGCTCCGCCGAGGGGCGGCCGGTCTGGGCCGTCCGCGGGCTGATCACCCAGCTGGTGGCCGCAGTCGAGCGCGTCGGCGCGGACCTCGTCGTGGTCGGCTTCGACGATCCGGCGGCCAGCGAGCGGCGGGTGCGGTGGCCGCAGTACAAGGAGCAGCGCGCCGACAAGGCGCCCTGCCTCGTCGAGCAGCTGGCGCTCGCCGTCGAGGTGCTGCACGACATGGGCGTGTCGGTGGTGGTGCCGGACGGGCTCGAGGCGGACGACGTGCTCGCGTCCACCGCGGTCTGGGCCCGGGCCGCCGGCGCGCGCACGGTGATCATGACCTCCGACCGGGACGCTTTCGCTCTCATCGACGAGACCACCAGCGTGCTGCGGATCATCAACGGGGGAGTCGAGGCGTCGCCGCTGCTCACCCCGGCTCGCTTCCCGGCGCTGCTCGGCATCGCGCCGCATCAGTACCGCGACTTCGCCGCGCTGCGCGGAGATCCGTCCGACAACCTGGCGGGCGTGCGGGGCATCGGTCCCAAGACCGCCACGAAGCTGCTGTGCGCGCTCGGCTCGGCACACGCGGCGTTCGACGAGCTGGCCGCCGGCGGCGGGCGGGTAGCTGCCGCGATCGGTGCCGCAGCGGCCCGCAGGCTCGCGGCCCCGGAGGCGCGGGCGGCGTGGGAGCGCAACTGCGCCGTCATGGCGATGCGCACCGACCTCGCGCTGGTACTGGACTTCGCCGGCGGGCCGGGATCGCTGCCGCTCGACCCGGAGGGGATCCGGCGCGCGTACTCGGCGTTGCGGCTGTTCTACAGCCTGCCTACGGCGTTGAGGGTGCTGGCGGGAGTCGACGACGGCGCTGCTCCCGCGCCCGACGTCCCCGCACAGATCGACCTCTCGGTGTCCCCGCCGAGCCGCCCTCAGCGTTTCCCGCCTCTTCGGCGCGAGCCGGAGCCTGCCCACTCACAGCTGTCGCTTTTCGGATGATCTCTCGGCGTTCCACCTTCAACCAGAAGATCGCGGTCAGCGTCGTCTTCGTCGCTGCCATGTTCATCAACATCCTCGACATCACGATCGTCAACGTCGCGCTGCCGTCGATGGGCCGCGACCTGCACGCCACCCAGGCATCCGTCGGTGCGGTGTCGGTCGCCTACCTGGTGGCCCTGGCGGTGGTGATCCCGGCATCGGGGTGGCTCGGCGACCGCTTCGGCCACCGGCGGGTGCTGCTCACCGCGATCGTCATCTTCACCGGGGCGTCGGCGCTCTGCGCGTTGGCCGGGAGCTTGCTGCAGATCGTTCTCTTTCGGGTGCTGCAGGGCGTCGGCGGCGGCATGCTCACTCCGGTCGGCATGGCGCTGCTGTTCCGCACGTTCCCTCCCGAGGAGCGGGTGCGTGCCTCGAGCATCCTCACGGTGCCCACCACCCTGGCCCCGGCACTGGGTCCGGTTCTCGGCGGCGTGCTGGTCACCGGCCTTTCGTGGCGCTGGGTCTTCCTCGTCAACCTGCCGATCGGTGCCGCGGCACTCACCTTCGGCCTGCTCTTTCTCGCCGAGCAGGAGACCGAGCCGATCGGCCGCTTCGACGTGCCCGGCTTCCTGCTTTCCGGGGTGGGCTTCGCGTCTCTCATGTACGGCGTGAGCGAGGGCGGCGAGGGCGGCTGGGCCCGGCCGCAGATCCTCGCCGGCCTGGTGATCGGCAGCGTGCTGCTGGCGGTGCTGCTCTGGCAGCAGCTGCGCGCACGTCACCCGCTGCTCGGGCTCCGGCTGTTCGGCAACCGGCTGTTCCGGTCGACGTCGGCCGTCCTGTTCCTATCGATGGCGGCGTTCCTCGGCCTGCTGTACGTCGTCGCGCTGTTCTTCCAGGACGGCCTTGGCATGTCGGCGCTCGCGTCCGGGCTGTCCACCTTCCCCGAGGCCTTCGGCGTCATGATCGGTGCCCAGTTCGTGAGCCGGCTGCTCTACCCGCTGCTCGGCCCGCGGCGGCTGATGGCTGGTGGCCTCGCGGCGCTCGGCGCCACGATGCTGCTCATGTCCCTCATCTCCAGCCGCGACGAGATGTGGCAGATGCGGGGCCTCATGTTCGTGCTCGGGTTCTGCATGGCGCACGTGATGGTGCCGTCGCAGGCGGCCAGCATGGCGCAGATCGACCGGGCGAATACCGGCCGCGCCTCGACATTGTTCAACGCGGTTCGCCAGCTCGGCAGCGCCATCGGCATCGCGGTGCTGTCCACCGTCATCTCCGTCGTCGGCTTCGGATCGGGCAGGGGCGGCAGCGGCCATCTCGGGGCCTATCACGCTGCGTTCGTGGTCGCGGCGGGCTTCGCGTTCGCGGGCGCGCTGCTGGCGCTCACCATCCGCGACGTCGACGCAGAGGCCACCCGGACAGCGCCGCGCCGCCGCCGGCCTTCTCGCTCAGCGTCGGAGGGCGCTCTCGTCGGCTGACCGCGCGATGCGCCGTCCCCGGTCGGCGAGCCACTCGGTCAGCGCGGCGGCGCTGCGCGGATCGGCCAGATAGTGACCTTGGGCGAGGTGCACCCCGAGCTCGGTGAGCCGGTGCCACTGCGCGGCCGTCTCGACCCCCTCGGCGACGACGAGCAGCCCGAGTTGATACGCGAGGTCCACGTAAGTGCCCACGATCGCGGCGCCGGTCGAGTCGTCATCCAGGTGCGCGACGAACGAGCGGTCAATGGTGATCCGGTCGATCGGGAGGCGCCGGATGTTCGCCATCGAGGCATAGCCGGTGCCGAAGCCGGAGATCGCCACCTGGACGCCGAGCCCGGACAGCTCCGCCAGGCGGGCGCCCACCTGGTCCTGCTCGGCCAGGGTCACGCTTTCGGCGAACTCCAGGACGAGCCGCCCGGGTTCGACGCCGTGCCTGTGCAGCAGGTCGTTCACGGCGGTGACGAAGCTCTGATCGAGCAGGCATTGCGGTGAGACGCGCAGCGACACGCCGAGCGCCAGGCCGGCCGCCTGCCAGCTGCGGGCCTGCTCCAGCACCCGTTCGAGCAGCAGCGCCGTGAGCGGCACGATGAGGCCGGTGCGCTCGGCGACCGGGATGAACTCCGATGGGGAGACCAGCCCCTCGGTGGGGTGGCGCCAGCTGTGGCACGCGTGAACCGCGCCTATCTCACCGCTCACCAGGTCGGCGATCGGCCGGTAGGCGACTTCGAACTGATCCGGCTCGTGCAAGGCTTGGCGCAGCTCGGAGAGCATCGCGAGCTTGCGCGGGCCGGCAGTGTGCTTCGCCGTGGCGTAGACGGCGATGCCCGTGCCGGCATTCTTCGCGGTGTACATGGCGACGTCCGCGCGTTGCAGCAGCGCGTCGAAGTCGGTGCCGTCCTGCGGGCTCACCGCGATGCCGATGCTCGCCCGGACCTCGAGCCGCACCGAGCCCACGTCGAAAGGTTCGGCGAGGCAGTCCGCGATGCGCCGGGCGGCCGCGTGCGCCTCGGCCAGGTCGTCGATGTCGGGCAGCAGCACGACGAACTCGTCGCCGCCGAGCCGCGCCACCGAGTCCGCCTCCCGCAGGATGCCGCGCAGCCGCGGGCCGATCAGCTGGAGCAGCAGATCGCCGGTGTGGTGCCCGAGATCGTCGTTGACCTCCTTGAAGCCGTCGAGGTCGAGCAGCAGCAGCCCGACACGCCGTTCGGTGCGTTCGGCGGCGGCCAGCGCTTGGGTGACGCGTTCGCGTAGCAGCTTGCGATTGGGCAGCCCGGTGAGCGCATCGTGCGACGCGAGGTGCCAGTTCGTCCGGGCGCGGGTGCGCAGCTCACGTGACGCGGACAGCACGAATCCGAGCAGCCCCAGCCACAGCACGCCGAGCCCCGCCGCGACGATCAGCAGCATCTGATGTGTCCGGCTGCTGATCTCGTCCTGGACGGGCTGCCAGCGCTGGTACACCTGCACGGCGGCGAGCACGTGACCCCTCATACGGACCGGCACGAAGACCTCGAGCAGCGGCCCGGCCTTCGCCAGGCCCGCTCGCTCGGTCGGGTCCGGAACGTTCGGAGCCGGTTTCGTCACCACGGTCGACACCAGCTCGCCCGCGAGGGCGCGTTTCACCTCCGGGCGCGACGTCTCATGGTGCCCGGTGCGTCCGGGTTCCGGGGCGAAGCCGATGAGCGTTGGCGAGCTCCAGGCGACGGCGCCGACGTAGCTGTCCGTCGCCACCATGGCGTGCAGGAAGGAGGCCGAGGCCTGGTCCTGCAGGACGCTCAGCCGGCTGCCGGCGGCATTGTTCCGGGCCCCGGTCAGGTCGAGCGCGAGGCTGATCGAGTAACGCGCGTCGGCACGTGCCTGGTTGACGCTGGTGCTGCGGATGAGGTTGCTCAGCCACAGCGACAGCACCGTTCCGATGAGTGCGGTGAGCACCCCGCTGACGACGGCGAACCGGAGCACGAGTGGATGACGGTGACGCCGGCTTTCGGGTGGGCGAAACCGGAGCATGCCTGACGTTTCGACACGGTGGTGCGGGGAGCACAGCACCGAGTGGGGTGAGATGTGCTGCATCCGGGTGTCGCCCGTTCGGCCCAACGGTAGTCAAGCAGCCTGACAGTCATCGACCTTGACTGCCACGTTGCGGGCATGACGTCACCGAACGCCTGGCACGACGAGGTTCGCCTTCCCGGCACCGTCGGACATGGCGAACGAGCCGGCCGGCGCGAGTTAGCCCACCAGGGTGCCAGCCGATCAGTTCGTGGTGGAGCCGCCGTTGAGGTTCAGGGTCTGCCCGGTCACCCAGGCCGCCTCCGCCGACGCGAGATAGACGACGGCGGCGCCGACGTCGTCGGGAGTGCCGAGCCGGCCGACCGGTACTCCGCGAGCGATGGAGGCGGTCACCCGCTCGTCGCCACCGGCGGTATTGGCCATCAGGCCGAGAGCAAGCACGTTCGCCGTCACGCCGGTGCGCCCGAGCTCTTGCGACAGGTGGCGGATGAAGCCCTCGATGCCGCTCTTGCTGGCGCCGTACAGCGAGACCCCGATGTTGAGCCCGGTGCGGCCGGCGCCGGAGGAGATCTGCACGATCCGCCCCCAGCCGGCGTCGACCATCGGCTGGGCGGCGGCGGCGATGCAGTTGAGCGAGCCGTAGATGTTGATGTCGATGTAGCGCTGCCAGAGCTCGCGCGGCATGGTGAGGAACGGTGAGACGGCCATGCCCTGCGGGATGCCGGCGTTGTTCACCAGGATCTCGATGTGCCCGCCGAGGGCCTCCTGCGCGCGCGTGAATCCGGCGGTGACCTGCTGCTCGCTGGTGATGTCGAAGGCGGCGACGACGGCGGTGCCGCCCGCCGCGTTGATCGCTGCGGCCGTGGTCTCGGCGCGCTCGGGGACTAGGTCGTTGACCGCCACGACCGCGCCCTGGCGAGCGAGCGTCCGGGCGATCCCGACGCCCATCCCGTCTCCTGCACCCGTCACCAGGGCACGCCGGCCCGTCAGCTCGAACACGCTGCGCTCCCTCTCGTTCGCCGTTCACCGGATGCGTCGGACGATGCCCGACGATGGTTGACTCAGTCAAGTAAGTGCGGCGAGACTGCCCACCGAAGCGAACGGAGGTGCGATGGACACGGACATGCGGGTCGATACCGCGCTGCGCACAACGCGTGCAGTGCGCAAGCGTCTGGACCTCACCCGGCCGGTCGAGCGAAGGGTCGTCGAGGATTGCCTGGAGCTCGCGCAGCAGGCGCCCAACGGCTCGAACCGTCAGCTCTACCACTGGGTGCTGATCGACGATCCCACGACGAAGGAGCAGGCCGCCGGTATCTACCGGGCCGCACTGGACTCGTATGCCGCGTCGGGTGTCTCGGCGGACAAGCCGAAGCAGTACGACAGGACGGCCCCGGAAGCGGTCCGCATGACCGAGTCGGTGATGTACCTGCACCAGCACCTGGAGGAGGTCCCGGTGCTCGTCGTGCCCGCCATGGCGGGTCGCGTCGACGACGCGAGCGTTTTCTTCCAGGCAAGCATGTGGGGCTCGGCCATCCCCGCGGTGTGGAGTTTCATGCTCGCGCTGCGCGCCCGCGGCCTCGGCAGCGCGTGGACCACGATCCACCTGCACCGCGAGGCGGAGATGGCCGAGCTGCTCGGGATCCCGCCCGGCTACACCCAGGTCGGGCTCTTCCCAGTGGCCTACACCATCGGTACCGACTTCCAGCCGGCGCGCCGCTGCCCGGTGACGGAAGTGTCGTCCTGGAATCGGTTCGGAGGGTCCGATGCCTGACTACACGGCACAGGAGCAGGCCAACATCGCCACCGTCAACGCGATGTTCGAGGCCGGCCGCGAGCTCGACCGGGCGACCCTGTTCGCCGACGACGCCGTCTGGTGGAACGGGCTGCCGCTGCTACCCGGAATGGTCGGTGAGACGGAGCACCAGGGCATCGCCGAAATCCGCAAGATCCTGCGCGGCTCGGGCCAGCCGCACGGCAATTCCGGCATCGACTCCTACGACCTCACCACCAACCGTTTCACCGACGTTCTGGTGCTCGCCGACGGTGACCACGTCGTGCGCCAGCACACCCAGCACTCGACCACCCTCGGCGGGCAGCCCTATCGGAACGTGTATTGCTTCGTTTTCCGCTTCAACGGCGAAGGGAAGATCCAGTATCTGACCGAACATTGGAACACCTGGTACGCCCACAAGGTGCTGTTCAACAATTTCGCGGTGGAGCCGGCGCACCCGTTGGGCTGACAGAAGTGGGGGCTCTGATGGCTGTGCGGGTCGAGCGTCGCGGCGCGGTGACCGTGGTGATCCTGGATCGTCCCGAGGTGCGCAACGCCGTCGACGGTGAGCATGCCCAAGCGCTGCATCATGCGTTCGCGGCTTTCGACGCCGACCCGAGCGCGAACGTGGCGATCCTGCACGGCGCGGGGGGCAGCTTCTGCGCCGGCGCCGATTTGAAAGCGGTGGCCGCCGGCGAGATGCCGATCTGGCCGCCCGGCGAAGGGCGCGGGCCGATGGGGCCGACCCGCATGCAGCTTCGCAAACCGGTGATCGCGGCTGTCGAGGGGCACGCGGTCGCCGGCGGGCTCGAGCTGGCACTCTGGTGTGACCTGCGAATCGCCGACCCCTCGGCGGTTTTCGGCGTATACAGCCGGCGCTGGGGCGTGCCGCTGATCGACGGCGGAACGGTGCGCCTGCCGCGTCTGATCGGGGAATCCCGGGCTCTCGAGCTCATCCTCACCGGGCGGTCGGTCGAGGCGCCGGAGGCTGCGGCGATCGGCTTGGTGAACCGCGTCAGCACGTCGGGGGAGGTGTTGAGCGAGGCGCTCACGCTGGCCGAGCGCATCGCGTCGTTTCCGCAGACCTGCCTGCGACAGGACCGGCTGTCGGTGTACGCCCAGTCGCCGCTCACTCTCGAGGAAGCGCTCGCGAGCGAGTGGGAATACGGAATGGTCTCGCTGCGTACCGATTCCGTCGCCGGGGCGGCGCGGTTCGCAGCCGGGCGCGGGCGGCACGGCGACTTCCAGGACGTCTAGCGCCGGCGGCGCGACATCGTTCGACTCGTCAACGCTGCGCCTGGCGCGCGACGGGTGCTGCCACCGTGTGCCGTCGTTGAGCGACGTGAGGTGCTGGCGGCAGTCGCCCGTCGCGCCGCTGCCACCGTGTGGCGTCGTTGAGTGACGTGAGGTGCTGGCGGCAGTCGCCCGTCGCGCCGCTGCCACCTTCTGCCGTTGTCCTGGTGACGGCGTGCGGTGGCAGCAGAGCCTCGGTCGCAGGCTCCGACACTGGCATCGCACAAGTCGCAACGACTGCCACTGTCTCGGCAGCACATAGGCCGCGCTGGCAGTGTCGGAGCGACTGGGTGGGGCGCGCTCGGGGGTCCGTCGCTGTACGACGCGAAATGGTGGCAGCACCCGGCGACGCGGGCGCTGACGCCCGTTGGAGTCACCGCAGCGACGGCCGCGGTAGGAACCGGGCCAGGCAAGATACTGCGGTGGTGGCCAGCCAGGAGGTCCGCGACGCCTACGCGGCTCTCGCCGACCGCTACATCGAGCTGTTCGGGGCGATCGAGCACGTGCACGCCGACGATCTGGCCATGATTCGCCGCCACCTCGCCGGCCGGGCCGGGCCCGTGGTGGACCTGGGCTGCGGCCCGGGCCACCTGACCGCGTACCTGGATTCGCTCGGGGTCGACGTCAGCGGCATCGACCCCGTTCCAGCGTTCATCGCGCACGCCGCGGCCGCGCATCCGGGGAGCCGATTCGAGGTCGGCGCGCTGGGACAGCATGAACGTTCCCGACCGCACCCTTGACGGCGTGCTCGCCTGGTACTCGCTCATCCATCTCGCGCCGGCCGAACTCGACAGCACGCTGAGCGCGCTGCGCCGGGCCATCATGGACGAAGGTGTGCTTCTGGTCGGCTTCTTCGACAGCGACGGGGGCGGCGAGGTCGCCCCGTTCGAGCACAAGGTGGCGCGCGCATATCGGTGGCCGGTCGACGAGTTCGCCGATCGGCTGCGCCGCGCAGGGTTCGTCGAGATCGACCGTATGCGCCGTCCGGCGCAGGGACCGATCCGCCCGCACGCCGCGCTCGCCGCGCGGGCCGGCTAACCCGCCAGCGCTCGCCCGGTGCCGGACAGGCCCAGGTCGTCGGCAACCAGCCGCATCTGGTAGTCGAAATGCCGGGCGTAGTCGGTGATGACGTTGTGCAGGTGGCCGAACAGCTCGAAGCTGATCAGGCCGATGATTTGCGACCAGGCCATGACAGCCCGGCCGAGCTGGTGCTCCTCCAGCGCCGGCGCCGTCATCTCACCGAGCCTGCGCAGATCTGCCCGTACCGGCGCGGGAAGGGGCCGGCGCCGTCCGGCGCCACGCGGCGGCGAAGGGGCGTCGCTGACGATCGCGAGCAGGAGTACGGGAATGCGCGCGGCCGGGTCGATGGTGTCCTGCGGAGCCTGGTACCCGGGCACCGGGCTGCCGAAGATCAGCGCGTACTCGTGCGGATGCTCCACTGCCCACTCGCGCACCGCGCGCGTCGTCGCCATCCATCGCCCGACGAGGTCCGTGCGCCGCGCCGCGGCTTCGGCCTCGGTCGCGGCGAAACCGACTGCCTCGTAGGCGTCCACGATGAGTGCGGTCAGCAGTTCGTCGCGACTCGCGAAGTAGCGGTACAACGCGGATGACACCATGCCCATCTCCCGGGCGATCGCCCGTAGCGACAGCTCTGCTGCGCCGGCCGTCGCGAGCTGCGCCCGGGCGATGTCCTTGATCTCCGTGGTGAGTTCGGCGCGGACCCGGGCGCGCGCCGAGGCAGCCGGTCGAGGCGTCGTCATGCCTTTACTGTGCACAAGAGCGAGAGCGTTGGCAACTTCCGAGAGCACCGCTCTTGACAGCTGCCCGATCCGTGATGCAGGCTGGCCACAGCCAAACAGAGAGCACCGCTCTCGGAAGAGAACAGGAGGCACGTCATGTCAGAGACCCGCTACCTGCAGCCCGGCTGGTTCACCCGCAACGTCTTCAACCGCGCCGTCCGGGCCTTCACCCGGCTCGGCGTGAGTCTGGCCGGATCGCGCGAGCTGCGCGTCCGCGGTCGCAAGAGCGGGGAGTGGCGCAGCACGCCGGTGAACCTGCTGACCTTTCAGGGCGAGCGCTACCTCGTCGCCCCCCGGGGCACCACCCAGTGGGTGCGCAACCTGCGGGCGAGTGGCGCGGGGGAGTTGCGCGTCGGCCGCCGGCTGGAAGCCTTCACCGCCGACGAGGTCGCCGACGCCGATAAGACCCCGATCATCCGCGAGTACCTGCGGCGCTGGAAGTGGGAAGTCGGTGCGTTCTTCGAGGGCATCGACGACAAGAGCGCCGACGCGGACATCGCGGCGGTCGCTGCGGGATTCCCGGTCTTCGCGGTGCACGCCAGCGCTTGACGGTCAGCGGCGGCGCTCGGTGAAGACGCCGTAGAGCATGATCGCCAGCAGCAACGCCATCATGACGAAAAAGCCGATGTAAACGCCAAGCACGAGCTCACCCGCCCTGCTGGTCCGAGACGCCGGTCACGAAACGCTCGAGTTCGAGATACACCTGGTAGCCGAGCATCTCCGCGATCTGTACCAGGCCCGGGCAGTCTATGACAGCCTGGGCCCAGGTGCGGGCAGTCGCGGCGTCGGCGGGGCGCTGCAGCGAACCCACCGACGCGGCCTGCGTGACGCGGGCCAGGGTGGCCTCGTCCATGCTTTCCCCCTTCGCCAGCCCGTGGGCTTGCAGCACCTCGTGCGCGTTGGGCCCGCTCTGCACGAAAGCGTTGCCGCCCACGCTGTGGGTGGGCTCGGCGGGCTTGAGGTCCTGCACGCGGTGCGGGGAGCCCAGCAGCGGTGCGAGGCGATCGAGCACCGTTCCCGGATCAGCCCGGATTTCTTCGTTGCGGGCGATGAAGACGGGCAGCTGGGTACGCGTGGCGGTGCGCAGCGCGTCGATGTTGATGTCGCGCCATTCGCGTAGCGCGAGGTACAGGGGCTGCCCGGTCGCGCCGATCGCCGACATTGCATAGGAGAGCGGTGAGCGGGCCGTGAGAATGACCGTCAACCGGGCATCGCGGGCGTCGCGGCCGCTCAGCGTGGTCTGCAGCCAGGCCGGCAGCTTCGAGCCGTCCACGATGATGTCGGCGCCGGTGAGCTCGCGCAGCCGGCGCATCGCCCGCGGCGGCGTCGCGTCCTCGACCTCCGTGACGAGATGGTCACTCCAGACGGGACAAGCCTGGCCGGCGGCTGCGCAGCACAGGCAGCCCACCGGGTCGGAGAACACCTGGTAGTCGGTGACGTAGCGGGGGAGCCGTCCGACCTCGCCGGCGTAGAAGGCGCCGAAATTGGCGGCCAGCAGCCCCCCGAGATGGGTCGTTCCCGAATAGGCCGTGCCGACGAGATAGACGTCGGTCGGTGCGGCGCCGGCGCGTTCGGGTGCGCGCTCAGGTGCGCGCGCGGTGCGCCGTCGCAGGAAGGGCCGAGTCATAGCACTGCTGCTTTCGCATGATCGAGCTGGCGGTGGGCGGCGTGGGTCATGACACGAGACGATGCCCGCCACATCCGAGATGAACGTGAACGCCACCAGGATTAGCAGGAAATCTCATGGCGTGCAGTGCCGGAAAGCCGGTTGGGCCGGATCCGCAGCGGATCCGGCCCAACGCGGTTCGTGGACGCTGCCCGGCCGGGCGGCGAGCTCACGCGCTCGTGTGCTCCGGCGTGTTCTCCTCGCCCGGCTCGGACCCGCCCGCGTCACCGGCCTCGACGGCCGGAACGGTCCCGGCGACCGGGATCCGCTTCGCCTCGGTGTCCAGGTAGGCGCCGGTGACCCGGACCGTCAGGAGGCCCGCGTCGTAGCCGGCGCTGATGGCGTCGGCCGTCACGTGGGTCGGCAGCCCGAACGAACGGTGGAAGGAGCCGTACCGCATCTCATGGAGAGTGCGGCCGTCTTTCTCCTCGGTCCGCTCGTCGCGGCGCTCACCGCGGATGACGAGGCGTCCGCGGTCGATCTCGACGGTGACGTCCTTCACCGGATCGAGCCCCGGTACCTCCACGCGCACCAGCGCGTCGTCGCCGTCGCGGACGATCTCAGCGGCCGGCCGGAAGGCCGCCGCGCGATCCTCACGGGACACGGCGAACGGGCCGAACGCGTTGCGCACCAGAGCGTCGAACTCGGCGAACGGATCCCGCCTGCTCCACAGCGACAGAGTGCTCATCAGATCTCCCTTCACCTTGCCTTACGGTGCCGTCACGTGGCGGCCCCGTCACTACGCATAACTTGAGCCGGGGGCGCTCAATTCCCCGCCGTTCGTCCTGGTGGCGGAGCTGTCGCGCGGGCTTGCCCGCGGCTCGCACCGGGCGGCTGCGCAGCTACCCGAAAGGCCCTGTTTGACTCGCAGGATGACGACGGCGCCGCCGGCCCCGCTGCCGCTCTCCGGTGTGCGGGTGCTGGACATCACCACATTCCTGGCTGGTCCGCTGGCCACCCGCGCGCTCGCCGATCTCGGCGCCGACGTCGTGAAGGTCGAACCGCCCACCGGCGATCCCACCCGCGCCGGGTGGACCGGCGACGGGGACCCGTCGTTCTACTGGCGGGCACTGCACGGGGGGCGCCGTTCGGTCGTCATCGACCTGTCGACGGACAACGGTCGCGCGGCGCTGTTCGCTCTCGCCGCGGACGCCGATGTCGTCGTCGAGAACCTGCGCCCCGGTGTCACCGCTCGGTTCGGGGTCGACGGGCCAGCGCTGCGCACACGCTTTCCCCGGTTGATCACCTGCGCGATCACGGGCTTCGACGAGGAGCTGCTGGCGGGCGCCGCAGCGACGGACGGCCCGGTGCAAGCGTGGACGGGAGCCATCGATCTCATGGAGCGGTGGGCCGGGCAGGCGTTGCCCATGCCGGTGCAGGTGGCAGATATCGCCGGAGGAAGCGCTGCGGCGCAGGGCGTGCTGGCGGCGCTCGTCGCGCGCGGCCGCACCGGCACCGGCGTCCACGTGGAGGTCAGCCTGTCAGCCGCGCTCGCCCAATGGATGGCGGTGACGGATCGGCTGCTCACCTTGAAGCCGCCGAACACTCTGGTGCTCTCCGGCAGCGACGGGGAGCGTTTCCTCGTGCAGACGCCGATGCGCTTCGCTCGTCACCTGCTCGCCGTCCTCGGCTTGCCCGAGGACACGCCGCGCGAGGACGTCGCTGACACGATTGCCGGCCTGGCCGCACATCAGCCGGCGATGCACTGGCTGGAGCGGCTGTGGGCCGCCGGCATACCCGCCGCTCCGTTGCGGCCACTCGGCACCGACGTTCCGCGACCGCCGTGGAGGCTGGACGGTGTCGCCCTCGAAGCCGCAGGGAATCCGCCGGCGCTCGGAGCGCATGAGGGGCAGGGCTGGCGGTGAAGGCGTGGACCGTCGCCGAGCACGGCGCACCCGCCGACGTGCTGCGGCTCGCCGACGTCGCGATCCCGACGCCGGGCGACGGGTTCGTCGCGGTCCGGGTGGGTGCGGCTGCCCTCAACCTGCCGGACGATCGGCTTTGCCGCGGGACCTACCAGTTGAAGCCCGAGCTGCCGTTCACACCGGGTATGGAGGCCGCGGGCATTGTCGACGCCGTCGGCGCGGGCGTCGATCCGCAGCTTGTGGGGCAGCGGGTCGTCGGGGTGGCGGGTCCCCCGGCCGGGTCGCTGGCCGAGGTCGCTCTGGTGCGTGCCGTGGGGCTGTATCCGGTGCCGGACGATGTGACGGACGCGGCCGCGGCGGCGATGCTGATCCCGTTCACCACCGGGCATCTGGCGCTGCATCGGCGTGGCCGGTTGGCGCCCGGCGAAACGCTGCTGGTTCACGCGGGCGCGGGCGGCGTCGGGTCGGCGGCCATCCAGCTCGGAGTGCTCGCCGGGGCGCGCGTCATCGCGACGGCCGGCGGCCCCGGCAAGACGCAGCTGTGCCGGGAACTCGGCGCTGACGTCGCCATCGACTACCGGGCGACGGACTCGAAGGGACTGATCGCCGCGGTGATGGAGGCCACCGGCGGTCGTGGAGCCGACGTCGTCTATGACCCGGTCGGAGGCGACGTCTTCCACGCATCGCGGCGCTGCATCGCCCGCGAGGGACGGCTGCTGGTGGTCGGATTCGCTTCCGGCGAGCTGGCCGACACACCCACCAATCACGCCCTTTACAAGAACTACGACGTCGTCGGCGTCTACTTCGGCGCCTACAGCGGCCCGGCCGACGCCGGCTGGCGGGCCGGCATCTGGCGGCAAACCCTGGCGAGCCAACGGGCCGGGGAGCTGCGGCCCGTCATCGGACGGGCGCTGCCGCTTTCCGGCGACGTCCCCGGAGCGCTGACCGACCTGGCCGAACGCCGCACCACGGGCCGGGTGGTCATCGAGGCGGCGATTACCTCGTAGGGTCCACACATGAGCCTCACGCTGAAGCGCGGGACGTCATGGTGGGAGACCTATGCACGCTGCGTGCAGGTCGCGCCCGAGGCGTTCGACTCCGATCGGCTGCGCAACCTGATCCACGGAGAGTGGCGGCGGTCCGGGACCCCTGGCGACCACGTCACCCCGGTCGACGGGACCCCGATCTTCGGCCCGCCGCGGGTCGACTTCGACTCGGCGGTCGACGCCGTCGCCACGGCTTGCGACGAGCACGCGGCCTGGGCCAAGGTCGATCTCGACGAGCGGCGGCGGCGGGTGACGGAAGCCGTCGACGCGCTGACCGCGCACCGGGACCTGCTCGCGCTGCTGCTGGTGTGGGAGATCGGCAAGCCCTGGCGGCTCGCCTGCGCCGATGTCGACCGCGCGCTCGACGGGGTGCGGTGGTACGTCGGCGAGATCGAGCGGCAGCTCACCGACCCGTCCGGCGCCCTGCGCACCCCGCTGCCCGGACCGGTGTCGAACATCGCCAGCTGGAACTACCCGATGAGTGTGCAGGTCCACGCCGAACTGGTGCAGCTGCTCGCCGGCAATGCCGTGGTTGCCAAGACCCCCAGCCAGGGCGGGTTCCACTGCCTCACATTGGCCCACGCGCTGATGCGCCGCGCAGACCTTCCGGTCACGCTGCTGTCCGGCAAGGGCGCGTCGCTCGGCGAAGCACTCATCCGAAGCGACGGCATCGGCGCGCTGTCGTTCGTCGGCGGGCGTTCGAACGGCCGCAGGGCTGCGGTGTCCCTCGCCGACACCGGGCGCCGTCACATGCTCGAGCAGGAGGGCCTGAACGCCTGGGGAATCTGGGATTTCAACGAGTGGGACCTGCTCGCCCGCCAGCTGCGCAAGGGCTTCGAATATGCCAAGCAGCGGTGCACCGCCTACCCGCGCTATGTCGTGCAGCGGCGGCTGATGCCCGCATTCCTGGAGATGTACCTGCCGGTGGTCAAAGCCGTACGCTTCGGCCATCCGCTGGCGGTCGCCCAGGCCGACGACGACTTCCCCGAGCTGGACTACGGCCCGGTCATCCACGCGGAGAAGGCGGCGGAGCTCACCGACGCCTACGTCGAAGCGCTGCGCGGGCACGGCATCCCGATCTATCACGGCAGCGTCGAGGACGGCAGCTTCCTCGAAGGGCAGGACACGGGCGCCTACGTGGCGCCGTCCTGCGTCCTGCAGCCGCCGGCGTCGTGGTCACTGCACCACGCGGAACCGTTCGGGCCGCTCGATTCGATCGTCGTCGTGGACACCGAGTCGGAGTTGCTCGCGGCGATGAACGCCAGCAACGGCTCGCTGGTGGCGAGCATCGCCACTGACGACCCGGACTTCGGGGCCCGGATCGCCGAGCAGCTGCTGGCGTTCAAGGTGGGTGTCAACAAGCCGCGCAGCCGCGGTGACCGCGAGGAGGTCTTCGGCGGCATGGGGGAGAGCTGGAAGGGCGCCTTCGTCGGTGGCGACTTGCTCGTGCACGCCGTCACGATGGGCCCCGAGGGCGACGGGGAACGCTTGCACGGCAATTTCCCGGGCTACTCCAGCTACCCGAAGCGTAGGGGCACGGGGCCGGCGGTGACGGCGCTGCCAGCCTTTGCCGTTGCTCTGGCGACGGCGGTGGTGGCAGCGGCGCGCGCTGAGCTTGCTGCCACCATTTCGCGTCGTTGTGCGACGGCAGCCGGTGGCGGTGGTGGTCCGGGGTCGCGGCCTGCCAGCATTTCCCGTTGCTGCTGCAGCGCGGGTTGGTGGCAGCAGGGCACGGCGCGGTGCTCGGGCTTTGCGCCGCCGCTCTCACGTCGTTCTGAGCGACCCGTGTGGTGGCGGGAGGCTGAGGCGGGGCCGAGGCGCGTTGCCACGGCGGTTACGGCTCCAGGACGACCTTGATGGCGCCGGCGGACCGGTCGGCTGCCGCGGCGAACGCTTCGCGGCGCATCGGCGAGCGGGAAGCGGTGCGTGATCAGCGCTGCCGGCACCTCCGGCATCGCGGCGAGGAGCGCGGCGGCGCATTCCATATCGGTGGTCTGGCCTTCGCCGCCCCGGCCATGCATGGTGGCCGTGACGATGGTGGGCTCCTTCTGCGCGAAGAACATCGGGAACTCGACCGGCTCCCACTGGCTCGACACCACCACCAGAGTGCCGCCCGGCCGGACCTTCTCGAAACAGGCGGCGAACGAGCCGGACGTGCCGGCGGCATCCACCACCACGTCGTATTCCTCGCCGAGGCCGGTGCTCGCGCCGATCCGCTCGGCCGCTTCGCGCTGCCGGTCGTGCCGGGCGGCGACGTCGACCGCGCAGCCCCAGTAGCGTCCCACTGCCGCCGCGCCCAGCCCGATGCTGCCCGCGCCGATCACCGCCACCGTGTCGGATGGCTTCACGCCGGCCCGGCGGAAAGCGTGTACCGAACACGCAATCGGCTCGACGAGGCATGCGTCGGACGGGGCGAGGCCATCCGGCAGCGGCAGCACGTTGCGCGTGTCGACGAGCATGCGGTCGGCCATGCCGCCGTCCGGCCCGACCCCGTAGATGCGGGTGGTGCCGGTGCGGCACTGCTGCGGCTCACCGGCACGGCAGCGGTCACACTCCTCGCACGGCACCAGCGGCCACACCGTGACCGGACTGCCGTCAGCCAGCCGGCCACCGATTTCATGTCCCAGCGTGAACGGCAACGCGCCCCACTGCATCATCTTGAGATCCGAGCCGCAGATGCCCGATGACACCACCTCGACGACCACCCCGTCGCCGGACGGCTCGGGGAGCTGCTCGACGGTGATGCCCGTCGCGCCCTGCCGCACCGCCCGCATGGCTACTGCACCACCTTGTCGGCACGGAGCGCGTCGATCTGCTCGGCGAAGCCGAATTCGGTGAGCACCTCGTCGGTGTGCGCGCCCAGAGCCGGTGCGCCGCCGCCCAAAGCGGCCGGGGTGGAGGCGAATTGCGCCGGATGCCGCGGCAGCCGCACCCTCCCGACCACCGGATGCACCGACTCCTGAAACAGTCCCATCGCGACCGCGTGCGGATCCGACGTCAGCTCCTCGGGCGTGAGGATCATCGAGAACGGCACCCGCTCCGCCTCGAAACGCTCGATGGCGTCGGCGGTCGTCACGTTCGCCGCGTGGGCGTAGCACATGTCCATGATGGGCTCGAGCACGTCGCGGTGTTTGATGCGTTGCGCGATCGTTGCCACCCGCGGGTCATCCCAGCCGTCGACGCGAAGCGCCCGGCACATCCCCGCGAAGTCGTGGTCGGAGGTGGGCGTGACGATGCCCCAGCCGTCCTCGAATCGCATCGGCCGAAAGCCGGCGACGAAGCTCGAGTTCATGGTGTGATCGGAGTCGAGCAGCACCTCGTTCGCCGCCGAATCCGCCCACAGGAACGAGACGACCGCGTCCGTCATGGACAGCTCGATGTGCTGCCCGCCGCGCCCGCTCGCGCGGCTGAAGAGCGCCGCGGTGATCGCCTGGCAGGCGTACAGCGACGTGATCTTGTCGGCCGCCGTCTGCCGCAGAAAGACCGGTACCCCGTCATACGGATCGGCCTGATTCGCGGCGAGACCGGCGTATGCCTGGATGACCGTGTCGTACGCGCTGCGGTCGCGATATGGACCGGTGCTGCCGAAGCCGGACAGCGAGGTGTAGACGATGTCCGGGTTCACGGCCTTGATGTCGTCGTAGCCGAGGCCGACCCCATCCATCACGCCCGGGCGGTAGTTCTGCACGAGCACGTCGGATTCGGCCGCGAGCCGGCGCACGATGTCGCGCCCGGCGGGCTGCTGGATGTCCACCACGATCGAGCGCTTGCCGCGATTGCAGACCAGATACAACGAGCTCATCCCGTTCACCGCGACGCCCACCCAGCGCGCGATGTCGCCGATACCGGGACGCTCGACTTTGATGACGCTCGCGCCCTGGTCGCCGAGGAGTGCGGCGGCGTAAGGGCCGGTGAGCGCGATGGACAGGTCGAGCACCCGGACCCCCGTCATCGGTCCCGTCATTCGGCGAACTCCTTCTGCGTGCGCGGCCGCCCGCTGGGACCGCTGTAGGCCAGGCCGTAGCCCGGAACCGTCGAGAACTGCGGCATTTTCACCGCCGCCCGGGCGGCGAGCCAGGACGTCGATGAGCGCGTCCTCAGCGCCGTAGTCGAACGGGTCGGTCAGCACTGTCTCCTCCGGGCCGCCGGGCCGCGGGGGATGAGCGGCGAGCCAGCGCGCCGTCCGCCCGACCGCCTCGCGGGCCGGGACCGGGTCGCGGTGACCGAGCTGATGGTGCAGCGCCGACAGGTCGAGCACCCGGTGGGTAGGCAGCGGCTGCGCGAGCTGCGGCCAGGCCGGTACCGCCAGGTCGTAGGGCATCGAGACCAGCTCCAGTTCGGCGCCGAGCGCGTGCGCGCAGAGCTCGAACACCTGGCGCAGGGTGAGCACCTCCTCGTCCGCGACGTTGAAGATGGTGCCCGCCGCGCGGTCGGGATGCTCAACGGCGAGCAGCAGCGCGGCCGCGCAGTTCTCGGTGTAACCGTGGTGATGCAGCGTGAGCCCGTCATCGGCAACGATCATCTGGCGGCGGCCGTCGAGAATCCGGCGCACCGCCAGCCATTCGCGGGGGACCGGCTGGTAGGGCCCGTAGATGTACGGATAGCGAAAGTGCGTGGCGCTCGGATGCGCGGCGAAGACCGCTTCCTCGGTGCGGACGATTCGGTAGCCCTTGCTGTCGATCGAAGGGTCGCGCACCAGATCCGCGTCCTCGCGCACGGGCACCGGCAGCCCGGCCGGGTCATGCTGCCAGGCGTCGGTCCAGCCGCGGTAGGCCGGCACTCCGCCGACCGAGACGAAGTGAGCGCAGCGGCCCCGGGTGAGTGCCGCCAGGCGACGAAGCCGGCCGTACATGGCGATGATGACGTCCCACGTTCGATCGCCGAGGGCCGCGTCGGTGGCCGCTTCGTCAAACGGGTCGGCGTGGATGTGCTCGACCTCGGCAGGAGTCTCGGGTCGCTCGTGCAGCCCGCGATGCAGGATGGTCACCGCGTGCCCGGCGGCGATGAGCCCCCGCACCACCGGCAGGCCGGTCGGACCCGTGCCCCCGATGACCAGAGTCTTCACGGCCGGTTTCTACCACTACCGCTCCGGCCCGCTCGCACCCCGTCGGCGCGCCAGCAGCTTTTCCACCTGCTCGCGCGCGGAGTCAGGGAGTTCGACGACTTTCGTGCGGCTGGTCGCGCCGTGCACCAAGCGGACGGCGCTCGACGGGAGTCCGAGCTCTTTCGCGAGTGCCTTGAGCGCGGCCGCGGTGGCGCGCCCTTCCAGCGCCGGAGCGTTGACCGCGATCACCAGGGCGCCGTCGTGGACCCCGCCGACGGCCGCCTGCCGGGCCCCCGGCCGCACCCGCAGCGTCACCCGCATGATGAGACCGCCATGGCTACGGAACGACGGTGACGGGCCAGCGCGCGGCCTTCACCAGCGCCAGCGCGAGCGAGCCGACGAAGCGGTGCCCGGCCTGCATCGAAGCGCCCACCACCACGGCGTCGGCGCGCACCTCGTCGGCGAGCGCCGAGATCTCGGACAGCGGGCTGCCGTGGCGCTCGTAGAACACCGCCTCGACGCCTGCCCTGGAGACATTCGAGCCGACCAGCTCGCGTAGCTGGGTGGCTGTCGTGCGGTTCGCCTCGCCCATGGCCGACACCGCGCCCGGAACGGCTTGTGCGAACGACCCGAGAGTGTGGACGAAGACGAACGCCAGCGTCGCGCGCTGCCTTCGCGCCAGCCCCAACGCGTATGCGGCGGCGCGCAGGGAGGTCTCCGAGCCGTCCACCGCGGCGACGATGAGCGACGGTCCGTCGTTCCCGAACTCGAACATGCCCCGAAAATAGGCGCCCGTGCTACGAGCCGGCGCGCCCGCGCACGCGTTCGCCTTCGGGCACCGGGTGGAAAACGTTGCCGGCCGTGGGTGGCAGCTCGCCCTCGCCGGGTCCACGCGCCAGCCCGAGCCTGCGCAGCAACGGCCCGACGAGCAGGTCGAACAGCGCGGGCGTCAGCCGGAAGCCGAGGATGATGACCGGGTTGAGCAGGCCGGCCTGCACCTCGCGGCGGGGATGGCGGACGCAACGCACGATCGCCTTCGCGACGCGTTCCGGCGAGTACGCGGGCGGCGGGGCGTTACCGTGCCGGCCGAGAATGGTGGCCGCCTGGTAGTAGATCGGGGTGTCGACCCCGCCGGGAGACACCGCGCTGATGGAGATGCCCGGGGCGTCACGCGTTTCCTGCTGGAGCACGCGCAGCAGCCCCAGCTGGCCCCACTTCCCGGTGACGTACGCGCCCATGTTCGGGGCGGTGATCGACGACAGCAGCGACGTGACCACGATCAGCGACCCGTGGCCTTGGCGGCGGAATTCGGGCAGGACGGTGCGCGCGACGTTCGCGGTGCCGTGCAGGATGGTGTCGACGACGCGCTCGTACACGTCGGCCGGCAGCTGCTCCACCGTGCCGTACGCCGCCACCGCCGCCGCGTGCACGACGACGTCGAGGCGGGGGTGGTCGGCTATGGCACGCGCCACGACCGCGCGGACCGCGGCCCGGTCGGTCACATCGCAGGCCTCGACAGCGACGGACCGCGCGCCCGCCCGCCGGCATTCCGCCGCGGTCTCGCGCAGCTTCTGCTCGCTGCGGGAGACGAGAACGAGTTCGGCGCCGTCCCGGGCGAAGCGCTGCGCTGCCGCCCGGCCCACCCCGCTGGAGGCACCGGTGATGAGCACGACGGGATGTGGAATGACGGCCTCCTACCGGGTGAGAAACAGGAGCAAGACCCGGGCGGCGACCCGGGGTTGAAACGGGGGGTCGGCAGGGCAATACCCGCACGAAGCCGGTTGGCGAGGGAGAGCAGGTTTTTGTGAACGATTCGGCACCTGACGCTGTGGTGATCGGCGCCGGCCACAACGGCCTCGTCGCGGCGAACCTGCTGGCCGACGCCGGCTGGTCGGTACTGGTCTGCGAAGCCACGGACGCGATCGGAGGTGCGGTCCGCTCCGCGGAGGTCGCCGCCCCGGGCTACCTGTCGGACCTGTACAGCGCCTTCTACCCGTTCTCGGCGGCGTCGCCGATCCTGTCCGGACTGAATCTCGGCGAATACGGCCTCGAGTGGACGCACGCTCCGGCCGTCCTGGCGCACGTCTTCCCGGATGACCGCTGCGCCGTGCTCTCGCGCGAAGCGGAGCGCACCGCCGCATCGCTCGAGACGTTCGCTGCGGGGGACGGGGAGTCCTTCCTCGCACTGGTCGCGCAGTGGAAACGCATCGAGAGCTCCGTGCTGGAGGCGCTTTTCCGGCCGTTCCCGCCGGTGCTTCCCGGCGCAGCGGCTGCTGCGACTGCTCGGCCTCGGCGAGACCCTCCGGCTGGCGCGGCTCGCGGTCATGCCGGTGCGCCGGTTCGGGGAGGAGAACTTCGACGGTGCGGGCGGCCCGATGCTTTTCGCCGGCAACGCGCTGCACGCCGATCTGTCGCCGGACGGGGCGGGCAGCGCCGTGTACGGCTGGCTGCTGACGATGATCGGGCACACCCACGGCTATCCGGTGCCGGTCGGCGGAGCGGGGCGCATCATCGACGCGCTCGTCGCCCGGTTGCGTGCTCGCGGCGGTGAGGTCCGGGTGAACGCCCCGGTCGACCGGGTGCGCCTGCAGGACGGCGTCGCCAAGGGCGTCACCCTCTCCTCCGGCGAGAGCATCACGGCCCGGCGCGCCGTCGTCGCCGACGTGCCGGCACCGAATCTCTTCCAGGACCTGGTCGGTGCCGAGCATCTTCCTGCCCGGATGGTCGACGACCTGGCGAACTTCCAGTGGGACGCGTCGACCATCAAGATCGACTGGGCGCTGTCCGGACGGGTGCCGTGGAACGCACGGGACGCAGCAGACGCCGGGACCGTTCATCTCGGCGTCGACATGAACGGGCTCACCGACTACGCCGCGGACCTCAGCACTACCCGCCTGCCGAAAAAGCCGTTCATTCTCTTCGGTCAGATGACCACCAGTGACCCGGGCAGGTCGCCGGAGGGCACCGAGTCGGCGTGGGCCTACACGCACGTGCCGCGGGGGATCGCCGACCGTGCGGACCTGATGGACGAGCAGGTCGAGCTCGTCACCGACGTGATCGAAAGGCACGCCCCGGGTTTCCGCCGCGCTGATCGTCGGGCGCGCGGTGCAGAGCCCGCTCACCATGCAGGAGAACAACCCGTCGCTGTCTGCCGGCGCGATCAACGGCGGTACGGCCCAGCTGCATCAGCAGCTGGTCTTCCGCCCGGTCCCCGGGCTCTCAGGAGCCGCGACTCCGATCGACCGGCTGTACCTCGCGAGCTCGTCCGCGCATCCAGGAGGCGGCGTGCACGGCGGGCCGGGCGCGAACGGAGCGCGGGCGGCGCTGGCGCGCGCCGGTCGTCTCGGTGGGCCGCGGCGGGCGGTCACAGCGGCGCTGCAGAAGCGGATCTATCAGCCTTTGGACTCGTGGACGTCCGGCCCGGTGCGGCGCTCGACCAGCGCGGCGAGGCGAGCGAGCGACTCGACGTTGCGGCGGTAGATGAGCCACTGACCGATCGGATTGCGCAGCAGCACTCCGGCCCCGCTCTTCGGCTCCTCGCGCATCTCCACGCGGGTGCCGTCGCCTTCGGGAGTGAGCACGAACTCCACTTCCGCTTCTCCGAGCGGCCAGCCGCGGGCGCTCATGACAAGCCGCTGCTGCGGTTCGCTGACGAGCGCCTCGGTGTGGTCCCGGATGAGAAAGGGCCACATGCCTATCCCGTGGTGCAGCCGCGCGCCCGGCTCGGGCCAGCGTGCGTCGACCGCGCGCATGTGGGAGCTGCCGACCACCCACTGCGAGTACGTCCATCCGTCCGACAGCCGGTCGTAAACGGCGGCGGGCGAAGCGGCGATGTGCTGGGTGACGGTCGCCATGCGTTCCTGCCAATCAGAGGAGCGGAGAGCAAAGCCGGGTCAGAAGCGGCGGGTCAGAAGCGGCGGGTCAGAAGCGGCGGGCAGTGACGAACCGGTCCAGCTGCTCGTGGTCCTGGTGGTCCTCGATGTCTGCCCACGCGTGCGCCGCTGAAAAGACCGCGGGCGCGGTGCGTCCCTGCCGGTCGGAGTGCTCGACGACTACCAGCCCGCCGGGGTGCAGCAGGCGCCGGGCCGCCTCCTCGACGCAACGGATGACGTCGAGGCCGTCGGCGCCGGCTCCGAGCGCGACGGCGGGGTCGTGGTCGCGCACTTCGGGACGCACGTTCGCCATCTCGCCGGTGGCCACGTACGGCGGGTTGCTCGCCACCAGGTCCAGCTGCCCGGAAAGCTCCGGCAGCGCCTGCGCTGCGTCAGTGTGGTGAAACGTCACCGAAAGGCCGTGGTGCTCGGCGTTGCGCCGGGCCCAGGACAGCGCTTGCTCGTCCAGCTCGACGGCATGCACCCGAGCCTGCGGAACTTCGGCAGCGAGCGATAGCGCGATCGTTCCCGAGCCGGTGCACAGGTCGACGCACAACGGGTGGGGATTGCCGTTCGCGATCATCTCGCGCAGCCGGTCGACCGCCCACGAGACGACGCTGGACGTCTCGGGCTGAGGAACGAACACGCCAGGCCCCACGAGCAGCTTGAGGGAACGGAATTGCACCGCGCCGATCAGCCGCTCGAGCGGCTCGCGTCGAACGCGCCGGGCCACCAACTCGAAAAAGGTGGCGACGTCCTGCTCCGCCGGATCAGCATGGTCAGCGAAGACGTGGGCCGCCAGCTGCCGGGCGTCCTGCTGCGCGGAGCTCACCCCCGCGTCGAGCAGGTCGCCGGCGGCTTGCCGCACGAGCCGGGCCACCGGAGCCCGGATGTCGCGGGCAGTCTCAGGCAGGGTAAGGGGGGCGGAATCGGTCACTTCTCTCCACATGGCGCTGACGACGCTGACGGTTTCGCGCGCGGTTCAAGGCGCACCGTTCTTACCGTCTCCTACCTGCTGCACAAACGCTCCGGCAACCCGGAGTGGCGTATGTCGCCGTCGGTTTCGATCACCCCCGCGAGGGCACCCAATAGCCAGGTCGCGCACGGCACCGTGTGCGGCCGGCCGCCGAGACAGCGGCGGACACGTCAACGATGCCGTGCCTGCTGCATCGCTGCCGTGCCCCGACATCGACCGCACCGCCTGCAGCCGATATCAGAATTGGGACGGTAATTCCTCCGATGGCAACCACCTTGTACGAGCGCCTCGCCGGCGTGCTGAACAGCGCCTTCTCGCAGTCGTCGCCCTGGCCGCCGCTGGACGGGGTCTGCCCGGTGGACTCCCGTGATCGCGGCCTCAGCCTGCTTGCCATCTACGACCTGCACACCGCCCCGTTGGAGCGCGTCGGTGAGCGCGCGCAGTGGGCGAGCCACCCGGCGATCGCAGATATCAAGATGCGCCTGGAGCGCGCGTGGATCGGCGAGCTCGACGCCGCCTGCGCTGCGCTTCCGACCGCCGGGGAACCGGTGCGTGCGATGCGCGCACTGGCGGCGAAGGACCGGCTGCCGGCGATCTACCGGTGGGTGGGCGAGCAGGCGTCACTCGACGAGATGCGGCGATTCCTCGCCATCGAGGGCGGCCCGGACGGCGGGTTCGACGACCTGGTGGCGCTGTGCCAGGTGGGCCTTTCCGGTGCTCCGAAGATGGAGCTGGCCCGCAACTACTGGGACGAGATGGGCAACGGCAACCCTGCCGAAGTGCATACCGACCTGCACCGTGACATGGCCCGGGCGATCGACCTGCCGCAGATCGCGCGCGCCGAGCTGCCGGAGCCGGCACTGCACCGGTCTGCGCTCGGCGGACTGCTCGCCACCAACCGCTGGCTGCAACCGGAGATGCTGGGTGCGCTCGGGCTGACCGAGCTTGCAGGCCGGCCCGCGCTGCCGGCTGGTGCTCGCCGGGCTCGAACGGCTCGCAGTCGCCGCGCCCGCGCACCCCTTCTACCGGGTGCATGCGGACGTGGATCCGCGTCATGGCAAGGACTGGCTCGAGCAAGCGGTGCTGCCGCTGGCGAAGGAGCGACCGGAATGGGGCCCGCGCATGGTGCGCGGCGCGGCCTGGCGCTGGCAGGTCAACGCGGCGCTGTTCGACACGTTGGACCTCGGCCAGCCGTCCCGGGAAGCCGCCTGAGTCGCCCCGCCTAGCGGGTCAAGAGCGTTCTGCGGTGAAAAGCAGCGCCAGCGCCTGCGCAAGGCGATGAGCGTCCATCTGATGGGTATCGGCACGCCCGGCGGCGCCCAGGGCCTGCGCGCTCGCTTCGGCGCCGATGAGATGCGAGACGGCCAGCCCGCGAAACGTATGGAAGGCGAGCGACACGGTGGCGGGGTCGGCACCTGGACCCGCCGCGCGCGTGATCAGACTTCGCACCTGCTCGGACAGCTGCCGGTCGGAATCGATCAGGGTCGCGGTGGTCTCGGCGGACGTCTCCGGATTGTGCGACAGGTTCAGCACGATCTGCAGTGCGGCAAGGTACTGCGGGCGTGCGTACTGGTGCGCGAGCAGCAGCCCCAGACGCTCCAGCCGCTCGGCGGCCGGGCGCGGTGTCGTCGAACTCGTCATGGGCGGCTTCGAGCATCGCCTCGAACTCGCGGTTGAACACATCGAGCGCAGCGAGCATGAGCTTCTCGCGGGTGCCGAAGTAGTACTGGATGGCGCCCCACGTCATGCCGGCCCGGCGGGCGATCTCGTTGCTGCTGGCCCGGTAGAAGCCGCGTTCGAGGATGCAGTCGATCGCCGCGGTGAGGATGCGGCGCTGCGCCGGGTGTTCTGGCGTCGTGCAACCGCCGGATGCAGCTCGAACGGGTCATGCCGAATTCAAACGCCCGGCGGGGTCGTGGGATCGCCCGGCGACCAGACGCCGACACTGCGCCGGCGGCCACGAACGCGTCGATCTCGCCGGATGATAGCCGGCTTCGTCGAGCAGCTCGACCGTGTGCTGACCGACGACCGGGGTCGGCCGGCGCAGCACCAGGCGGGGTATGCGACAGGCTCGACGCCGAGCCCGGCTGCTCGAGCCGGCCGACGTGCGGATGCTCCCAGGAGACGGTCCAGCCCGGCGCTGCTTAGCTCCTCGTCGTCGAAGACGTGCTGCACGAACGTCGGCGGAGCTGATCTCGCACGGCACGCCGGCGGCGTCGAGGATCTCGGACCATTTCGCGGCCGGCGCGGTCTGCAGCAGCGTCGGCGAGCACGGCGGCGCAGCTGCCGGTCGTTCTCCCGGCGCGCCTCGGCGGTGTCGAAGCGCGCGTCGGCGAGCAGGCCGCCCTCCGGGCCCGGACCCGGAGTCGGAGCAGCGCGCGGTGCAGCGCCGCCCAGTGCCGCCGGCCGGGAACAGCGCCAGGCAGAGCCAACCGTCGGCGGTCTCGTACAGCCGGTAACCCGGCGCCGAGCCCGAACTGGCCGGCGTCGAGCCGCGCTCGAGCCGGTTCCGCGCCGTCGTCGCGCAGGTAGGTGTAGGAGGTGTTCAGCATCTGCGCGTAGACGATCGACGTGTCGACGAACTGCCCCTCGCCGGTGCGGTCGCGCTCGTACAGCGCCTGGACGACACCGATCGCGGACAGGTAGCCATTGCCGGTGTCACCGAAGTTGGTACGGCTCCAGATCGGCTTGCCGCCGTCGTCGACGCCGCCGTCCTCCCAGCTGATGCCGGCGAGCGCCGCCCCGGTCTGGTCGTTCGCGGGCAGCAGGTCGCGCGGGCCGTGCTCGAAGCCGCGGGTGTGGCAGTAGATGAGCCGCGGGTTCCAGCTGCTTCACCGTGATCGTAGTCGACTCCGAGCCGGATGGCGGCGTCGTAGCGCATGTTGTGGTGCACCACGTCGGCCTGCTCGATCAGGCGGCGCAGGACCGCCATGCCCTCGGAGGTCTTCAGGTTGAGCGGCGAGGCTGCGCTTGTTGCGGTTGGAGGTCAGCGCGATGTGGTTGAGCTGCCAGTAGACGTCGTGCAGGGCGTTGATCTTGATGACGTCCGCGCCGAGGTCGCCGAGCACCTGGGCGCCGAAGGGGCCGGCGATGGCGAGGCCGAGGTCGAGCGACCTTGACCCCGTCGAGCGGTGGGGGGCCGGTTGCGCGCTGCGATCCCGCACGGGGCGGCGACGCGTTCGGGCATCGGCAGCTTGTGCGACCGATGCGGTGACCGGCGCAGTACCGCGGCGGTGTGCTCTCCGAGCCGCGGAGCGGCGGCGCACGGGCATGCCGCCGACTCGTCGTCAGCCGGTAGGTGCTGCCGACCATCCGCAGCCGGCCTTGCGGTGGGATCGTCGATCTCGGTGACGATCCCGTCGGCGAGCGCGAGCGGATCGGCCAGCGCTTCGGCGGGAGAACGGATCGGCTGCAGCGGCGAACCGTACTCGGCGGCGAGCTTCACCCACTGCTCGCTCGGGAACTTGGCGACCGCATCGACGAGCAGCGGCCAGTAGTAGAAGACGACAACGATGTTTTCCGGGGCTCGTGCCGATGCGGTCGGGATCGTCGCGGTGCGCTTCCGGCCTTCGCCGGCATGCGCAGTTCGTCGCCTTCCGCTGCTTCGAGCAGGAAGCGCGGGATTCGCGACCCAGTTGTGCACCCAGCGGCCGTCGGAGCACCGGAAGATGCCGAGGATCGGCGCGCGCCCGTCGAAGATCCACGTCTGGTACAGCGGCACGTCGGGCTGCTCGATGCGCTGCCAGCCGCCGATGCTGGCGCCGAGCGCCCCTTGCAGCAACGAGGTCTCGACCCACTGGCCGCGCCCGGTGCGGTCCCGGCGCGCAGCAGCGCCGCGTTGATGCCGACGCTCGCCAGGTAGAACGGCCGACAGGCTGGGCCAGAAAGACGCGGAGAACAGCGGGCCTTCCGCGGTCCGGACCTTCCTGCGCGCCGGGCGGCACGTCCAGCTCCTCCACCGGCCGGCCGAGGATGTGGTTGATGGTGCCGCCGGGGTAGCCGCGCTTCTCCCAATGCAGCCCGGCGCGGGCGGCGACCAGCGCGTCCCAGCCGGGTCGTTGCTCGTCGCGGCGTGCCCCGTCCGTAGCCGGTGATGGAGCAGTAGATGAGCCTCGGGTTGACCGCGGACAGCGTCGCGTAGTCGATGCCGAGCTCGGCGGTGACGCCGGGCCGGAAGCTCTCGATGAGGATGTCGGCGTCGCGCGGCAAGCGCGATCAGCGCCGTCCGGCCCGCGCCGGTGTGCAGGTCGACGACAGCGCTGCGCTTGCCGCGATTCCACACCTGGAACGACGCCTGCGCACGGCCGGGATCTCCGGCCGGGGGCTCGATCTTCGAGCACGTCGGCACCGTGGTCGGCCAGCAGCATCGCCGCCATCGGACCGGCGACGCCGGTGGTCAGATCGAGCACCCGGATTCCGTCGAGCACGCCACCCATCGTTGTCCTTCCGTCGTTACGAGCGTCCGAGCAGCAAGGCGCTGCGCCCTGACGCGGCGAGGACGTGATCGACGTCTCGAGCTGGTTCGCCGCCGTCCCGCGCAGCTGGCGTACGGCCTCGAGAATGCTGTTGAGCCCGTGGATGTAGGCCTCGCCGAGCAGGCCGCCGTGCGTGTTCACCGGCAGCCGCCCCCGGAGAGCCCGATGTTGCCGTCGGCGATGAAGTCGCGGGCCTCGCCCGGGCCGCAGAATCCGAACGCCTCCAGCTGCATGAAGACGACCGGGCTGAAGTTCTCGTAGAGCATCGCGGCGTCGATGTCTGCGGGCTGCAAGCCGGAGCGCTCCCACAGCTGCTCACCGCAGAAGGTGAACTCCGGGCTGCTCGCCGGGTCCGCGTGGTAGTAGTCGTAGATCATCGAGCCGCCGAGCAGTTCGGCTTGCGCGGCGGCGACGATGCGCACGCCCGGGTGCGGCAGGCCCGGTTGCCCGGTCGGCGCCGGTGACGACGATGGCCACGCCGCCGTCGCTCTCCTGGCAGCAGTCCAGGAGCCGCAGCACCGGCTCGACGATCCACCGTGATTGCTGGTGGTCCTCCAGCGTGATGGGACGCTGGTAGAACCAGGCGTCGGGGTTCGTGGCGGCATGCCGGCGCGCGGTGACGCTGTAAAGGCCGAGGTCCTCGTTGGTGACGCCGTAGCGGTGCATGTACGCCTGGAATTGCAGGGCATAGGCCTGTGCCGGCGTGCGCAGCCCGAACGGCGCCGAGTAGTTCTCCGCCTTCGAGCGCAGCCCGGCGGCCGGGACGCCGAAACGGTGACCGGAGCGCTCGTTGAACGCCCGGTACACGAGCACCGCCCCGCTGGTGCCCGTCGCGACCGCCATCGCCGCGTGCATGACCGTGGCGCATCGCGCCGGCGCCGCCGTTCGTCGTTCGCGAGAAGTAGCGCAGCTCCCGAATGCCGAGGTTGTTCATCAGCTCGAGCTCGTCATTGCCGTCGAGCGTGAAGGTCACCATGCCGTCGATGTCTGCGGGGGAGAGCCCGGCGTCGCGGATCGCGGCGAGCGAGGCTTCGGCGGCGAGCTGCATCTCCGAACGGCCCGAGTTCTTCGAGTACTCGGTGTGGCCGATGCCCGCGATCACGCGCGGGTGCGCTCATGCGCCGCTCCCGCCGGCGCAGCGGGCGCGCCTGGGGGAGGACGACGCCGTCGCCGACGTCCATCGCGAAGATCTCGACGCGCGCGCCGTTGATCGCGGCGCCCGGGGCGAAGTCGTGCAGGTTCACCACCAGGCGAGCGCCCTCGTCGGTCTCGACCAGCCCGATGAGCCGCTCCTCGCCGGCTGCGACCGGTGGATGGCGCGGGATGATCCAGCTGATGACGGTGGCCCGGCGGCAAGAGGGAAACGTCTCGCGAGCACAGCGACTGGCAGGCCGGGCACATCGGCCGCGGTGGGTGGCGCATGAGGTGGCAGTCGGCGCAGCGCTGCAGCAGCAGCTCGCCGTCCCGCAGCCCATCCCAGTAGTGCTGGTCGTCCGCCGTCGGGCGCGGCGCTATGACGGGGTTCACAGTCCTCACCATTGCGGTTACTATGCCAGCACGTCAAGGCTCGTGAATAACGTTTTGAGGGGTCGCCGTGAGCTCGCCCGCGCATTACCGCCTGATCTCCGCCGACTCGCACGTCAAGGTGACTCACGAGCAGATCAAGGCCAATCTCAGCCCGGGCCTGCATCAGGCCTACGACGACGCGGTCGCGGCCTTCGGACAGCGGATGGCCCGCGGCGCCGGCGCGGCGAACGCTGCGGGAGCCGCGATGAAGGCGGCGGACGCGAACTCGGCGTTTCACCGGCCGGGCTACTGGGATCCGATCGCCCGGCTGGAAGACATGGACGCCGACGGGGTCGCCGCCGAGGTGCTGTATTCGGAGGTCAGCGCCTTCCGCTACCTGGCCGACATGAAGGAGGGGATGAGCGAGTCGGTACGGGCGTTCAACGACGTCCTGCACGCGTTCGCCGAGCCCGACAGCAAGCGGCTCGTCGTCTCCTACCAGATTCCCATCCACGACATCGACGTCGCCATGGCCGAGGTGCGGCGCGTCGTCGACCTCGGCGCCAAATCCCTGCAGCTGCCGGTATTTCCGAGCGAGTTCGGCCTTCCGGAGTACTTCGACGAGCGCTACGAGCCGCTCTTGGCCCTGATCCAGGAGACCGGGCTGCCGATCTGCTGCCACATCGGGCTGAACACCAATCTCGATGACCTGATGCGCCGCGATCCGACCCCCAACAAGGGGGTCATGGTGCCCGTCACCGGGCTGATGACGTCCGAGGCTTTCGGCATGTGGATCATGGGAGGCGTCTTCGAGAAATTCCCCGGCCTGCGGGTGGTTTTCGTCGAGCCGGGCCTTGCCTGGGTCGCCTGGTGGCTGCACATCGTCGACGACATGGCGACCCGTCAGGGATACGAGTTCCCGGCCATCACCCGGCTGCCGAGCAGCTACTTCCGCAGCAACGTCTACCTCACGTTCATCGAGGAGCGCATCGCGCTCGAGCGGCTGCGCGACCTCATCGGGGTCGAGAACATCATGTGGTCCACCGACTTCCCGCATCCGGTGACCAGCTGGCCGAATTCACGGCGCATCGTCGAGGAGCAGCTCGCGGGCATCCCCGCCGACGAGTGCGAGCTGATCGTGGGCGGCAACGCCGCGCGGGTCTGGAACCTCTAGCCGGCTCACGGCGTCGTGCGGCGCAGCGTCGCGGCGGCGAGCACGAGGGCGGCGACGACGCAGCCGGCGATGACGAGTGCGTCGCGCACGTAATACGCCGCCGAGATCTGACGTGACGGCGGTCTGCTTCAGCGCCTCCACCGTGTACGACAGCGGCATCACGTCCGACGCGTAACGCAGCCCCGTTGCCATCTCGCCGCGGGGATGAAACAGCCCGCACAGCAGCAGCTGCGGGATGACGATGACCGGCAGGAACTGGATGGCCTGGAATTCGGTCTGCGCGAAGGCGCTGGCGAACAAGCCGAGCGCCATGCCGAGCAGCGCGCCCAGCGCGGTGATGAGCAGCAGTCCGGCGAAGCTGCCTTTCACATCGAGCCCGACCGCGGTCGAGACCCCCACCGCCACCAGCACCTGCGCGACGGCGACCAGCGCGAACGCGAGCGCGTATCCGGCGAGCAGGTCGAGTTTCCCGAGCGGGGTCGTCATGAGCCGTTCGAGGGTGCCGGAGGTGCGTTCGCGCAGCGTGGTGATGGAGGTGATGAGAAACATCAGCGTGAACGGAAAGATGGCGAGCAGCGCGGGCGCCAGCCTGTTGAATGCGGCGGTCGAGTTGAACACGTAGCGCAGCAGCACCATCAGCAGCGACGGCACGGCGATCAGCAGCACGACGGTGCGCGGGTCGTGCTTCAGCTGACGCAGCACCCGTGCCGCGGTGGCGAGCATCGGCGGCGCGCTCACAGCGCGCCTTCGCCCGTCCGGCCGCGCAGCAGCGCCAGGAATGCGGCATCCAGGTCAGCGGTGCCGGTGCGTTCCTTCAAGGCCTGCGGGCGTCGCTTGCGTGAGCAGCTCACCTTCGCGCATCAGCAGCAGCTCGTCGCACCGCTGCGCCTCGTCCATGACATGGCTGGAGACGAGCAGCGTCATCCCGCCGGCGGCGAGCCGCCCGAACAGGTCCCACAGCTGCTCACGGAGCACCGGGTCCAGGCCGACGGTGGGCTCGTCGAGTGCCAGCAGGCGAGGCGTGCCGAGCAACGCGACCGCAAGGCTCACCCGCGAGCGTTGACCACCCGACAGCCGTCCGGTCAGCCGCCCGGCGAGCGAGCTGAGCTCGACCGCCGAGAGCACCCGCTCGACATCGTCGGCCGGCGCGCCGACCGCGGCAGCGAAGTAGCGCACGTTCTCGGCGACGGTGAGGTCTTCGTAGACCGAGGCACCTTGCGAGGCGTAACCGATCTCGCGGCGCAGCGCCCGGTGCCCGGCTGGGCGGCCGAGCGCGAGGAGCCGACCGCTACGGATGCGCTGCACACCGATGACCGAACGGATGAGCGTCGTCTTGCCGCAGCCGCTGGGGCCGAGCAAGCCGGTCACCGTGCCGGACCGGACGGTGAAGGACGGCCCGGAGAGCACCGTCTTGCGCCGGCGTTCGACGATCAGCTGGTGCGCTTCGATCGCTGCCGCCTGGCTGCCGGTTTCCATACCGACCATTAACCCTCGTGCGTCGCCGGCACCCCGTTCATGGATGATGGGCGCGTCATGACTTCACGTCCCGCTGGCGCCGACGATCGGGCGCAGACATTCCGCTGGCATCACGGCATCACCCCGGCCGAGCGGCGCGAGCTGCTCGGCCTTGCCGCCGGTCGCACCGTGTGGCTCACCGGGCTTTCCGGGTCCGGCAAGTCGTCGGTGGCCGTCGAGGTCGAGCGCGCGCTGCTGGAACGGGGGCGCCCGGCGCTGATTCTCGACGGCGACAACCTGCGGCACGGGCTGAACAGCGACCTTGGGCTCTCACCGGAGGACCGGGCCGAAAACGTGCGCCGCGTCGGCGAAGTGGCCAAGCTCTTCGCGGGCGTCGGCTGGGTGGCGATCGTGCCGGTCATCAGTCCTTACCGGGCCGACCGTGACAAGGTGCGGGCCAGCCATGAGGCGGACGGCGTGGGCTACGCCGAGGTCTTCGTGGACACCCCGCTGAGTGTCTGCAAGGTGCGCGATCCGAAGGGGCTGTACGCCCGGGCGGAGCGTGGTGAGATCACCGGGATGACCGGGATGGACGCGCCGTACGAGGCGCCGCTGTCACCCGATCTTCACCTCGACGGGACGGCGCCGTTGGAGTCGCTGCTGCGGCACGTGCTGGAACTGATCAACTGATGCACGAAGGGCAGCCATGACCGTTTCGGCCCCATCCTCTCCGGCGTCCACCTACCGGCCGGAGCAGTACCAGCTCGCCGACGATTCACCCGAAGCGATCCTCGAGCTGCTCGAACAGCGCGGACTGGGCGACGGGCTGCCTGTCGTGCCGCCCACGCCGGCGCGCGTCGACGCGATGCTGCAGTACGCGACGGGCGACCCGGACGAGGTGCTCTTCACCCTGCAGCCGCGCTACGGCGTCGTCACCCGCCGGGTCGTCGCGATCAACGCGGTGCTGGCCGGATGCCCGCCCAAGACGTTCCCGGTCGTGCTCACCGCGCTGCGCGCGCTCGCCGAGCCGGAGATCAACCTGCGTGGCGTCAACGCCACCACCCACATCGTCGCGCCCATGATCCTCGTCCATGGCGAGATCGTGGAGGACGCCGGATTCCACGGCGGGGTCGGCTGTTTCGGCCCGGGCAACCGGGCGAATGCCACGGTGGGGCGGGCGGTGCGGCTGGTGATGCTGCACGTCGCCGGCGCCAAACCCGGCTTCGGTGACGCTGCCACGCACGGGCAGCCGGCCAAGTACACGTTCTGCGCGGCGGAAAACCTCCCCGAGTCGCCGTGGGGGAGTTACGCCCGGAGCCGCGGAGTCGATGCGCCGAGCGCGGTGACGGTGCACTGCGGCGAGGGGCCGCACAACGTGCACGACGCGGAGGCGGCGGGTGACCCGGCGCTGATCCTCGACAAGATCGCGTCGGCGATGACCTCCCTCGGCATGAACAACGCGCCGATCAGCCAGGCCGAGTTCTTCATCGTGCTCGGCCCTGAGCACGCCGCCAGCCTGGCGCGCGATGCGCTGTCACGCAAGGACGTCTCGTCCTACCTCTTCGATCACGCCCGGATGCCGGCGGCGGTCTTCCGGCGGCACTTCGAGGAGCGGGCGTGGACCCGGTGGATGAAGATCGTCGCCGATGACCACCTGCTGCCGATGACCGCGGAGCCGGACAACATCCGGGTGGTGGTCGCCGGCGGCCCCGGCAAGCATTCGCTGGTGGTGCCGTCCTGGGGGATGACCCGCAGTGTCACCATGGCCGTGGAGGGCTGACACATGACCGCTGAGATGACGACCGTGTACCTGCCGGACTCCGAGCCCCGGCCGGACGTCTGGAAGCTCGCCGGTTCCCCGCGCTCGCTCGCCGGGCTGCGCATCGGTGTCCTGGACAACGGCAAGCCCAACGCCGCTTTCGTGCTCTCGTACGCCGCCCAGCGGCTCGCGGAGGACACCGGCGCGCAGGTCAGCCTGATCACCAAGAAGGGACCCTTCGGGATGTCGGCGAACGCCGCCATCCCCGTCGCCCCCGACATCTTCGAGCGGCTGCTCGCCGAGACCGACATCGTGCTCACCGGCCTCGCCGACTGCGGGAGCTGCACGGCCTATTCGGTCTCGGATGCGATCGAGCTCGAAAAGGTCGGCAAGCCGGCCGTGGTCGTGACGACCACCCGCTTCGAGCCGATCGCCGTCACCCTGTCGAAGAGTTTCGGGCTCGAGGACGTGCGCAAGCTGGTGCTGCCGCATCCGCTCGGCGGCACCGATGAGCCCACCCTGCGCGAGTGGGTCGATGCGGCGGCGCAGCGCACGGTCGCTCTGCTGACGGGCGGCTAACCCGGCTGTGAGCATCGCTATCGACTTGTCTGGCCAGGGGGCGCTCGTCACCGGCTCGGGTGCCGGTATCGGCCGCGAGATCGCGCGTTGGCTCGCGCGCGCCGGTGCGGTCGTCGTCGTGCACGACATCCGCGAAGACAGAGCGGCGAGCGTCGTCGCCGAGATCGAAGGTGAAGGCGCTCGCGCGCACGCCGTCATCGCCGACGCGCGCGACGATGCGGCGCTGGCCGCGATGGTGGAGCGGGCCGCGGCGATCCTGGACGGCGCGGGCGTACGGCTCGATGTGGCCGTGAACAACGTCGGGATGTACGCCGGGCAGCAGCCAGGGCCGTTCATGACGCTCGACGCAGGGCACTGGCGGGCGCTCGTCGATCAGAATCTCGTCGTCACCGCCCTTGCCGGTGCGGCGCAGGCGCGGCTCATGGCGGCGGCGGGCGGTGGGCTCATCGTCAACGTGTCCTCCGGTGAGACCACCCGCCCGTCGCCGGGCATGGCTGCCTACGGTGCCGCCAAGGCAGCGGTGAACCATCTGACGCAGACCATGGCGGTCGAGCTGGGTCCGTCGGGCATCCGCGTCGTCGCCATCGCTCCGGGCACGACGCTGACCGAGACGGTCGCCGAGGTGTTCGACGACGACCATGTGGCGGCGCTGGTCGCCGCGACCCCGCTGCAACGCATGACCGAGCACGACGAGCTCGCCCGGCTGGTCGTCTTTCTCGCCAGCGATCTCGCGCGTTGCATCACCGGGCAGCTGATCCTGGCCGACGCGGGCGCCCATCTGTCGCGCACCCGTCCGCCGAACAAGGTGCAGGACCAGAACGGCTGAGCTTCCCGACCCGCTGAACCTGGCCGAGGGACCAGGCGCCGGAAACAAGACCTGACACGCTTCTCATGTTCGGCGGGGTCTGGGGATGCGGACGGTCGGCTCGGGATTGAGCTGGCTGTTGAGGTCGTGCTGGAGGAATGGCCGGCGTTTGCCGATCAGCGCAGGTCCGCCGCCGGGCGGACAAAACTCGAGGGTGTGGGCGTCGGTGATCGTGTAGGTCCAGCCGCCTTCGTGGACCTGGTGATGGTGGAACGGGCAAAAGGAGTCGAGGTTGTGTTCGGCGGTGGGGCCGCCGTCGATGTGGTGCTTGCGGTGGTGGGCGTCGCAGCCGGCGGGCGGGCGGTCGCAGCCGGGGAACAGGCATCCGCCGTCGCGTAGTGCGAGGTTGCGGCGCTGGGTGGGGGTGGCGAGCCGGTTACGCACGCCCTGGTCGAGGATCTCGGAGTCGGTGCCGAGGACGGCGGGGATGATGCCGTACTCGCAGGCGAGGCGGCGGGCGGCGGATGCGGTGATGACGCCGTGGCCTTGGATGTCGGCCGAGCCGATGGCAGATTGCAACGCTTCCAGTGAGATGGCGACGATGATGCTGTGCCGCGGGCTCATCCCGGTGTTGCTGCCGCAGGTGTCGGCGTGACCGACGGCTTGGCGGGCGATCAGGCGCAGGGCTTCGGCGCGGCGCCGGCCGATGGGGTCTTCGTGCAGTGCCAGGTTGGGGTCGCGTTTGCGGGTGAAGGCGTCGATCGCGGCGGCGACTTCGGCGCCGGCTTCGGTGTCGAGCCAGCCGTCGATGCGGTACATGCCGTCGAAGGTGCGGGAGATGTTCAGCTTCTGGTTGTCGTGGTTCTTTTTCGCGGCGGCTTCGGCGTCTTCGGGGACAGCTGCTGCTTTGACGGTCGCGGCGAGGTCGGACAGCTGGCCGGGGGTGATGTTCGGTGCCGCCTCGGCCAGCGCGGCTTCGATGTCGGCGGCGAGGTCCTCGTCCTGCAGGCCGGCCGTGGCTTTGCGGATCACCGACGCATGCCCAAAACCGAGGTGACCGGCCTGCCAGGCGGCGGCGGTGACCGGCATCCGATCCACCAGTGCCCGGCCGAGCAGGATCCGTTCAGAGGCCCAGCCGTTCGCCTCACCGGAGATGTTGCGCAGGTACGCAACGGTCGACGCGGACCCGTCCGCGGAGTACTCGCCGGTGCGGTCGACCCTTTCGACCAGCCGGCAGGTGGTGAGCTCGCCGGCGCGCACGGCGGCGAGCACTTCTTCCAACGCCTCTGCGGCCAGCGCACCGGAGGTCTCCGCGGTGACGGCGGCGGCGATCCGCTGGCCGAGGACGCGGAACTGCTCCGCGTCGGCAAGCAGATCGCTATCGAACATGTATTCGATTCTAACACCGGAGCCGCAGCTCAGCCACCCATTTGTGGACCTCGGTCGGGCTGAACTCAACCCCGCATGAGCAGTACATCGACGTCGGGAGCGGTCAACTGGCCCCAGCGCACGTCCGTCTGTCGGTACCGTCCCGGCGGCAGGCTCGCTTTCTCGTCAGGCTGCAAGCTGATACCGACACCGATGGCAACGAAACCTCCTGCGTCGACGCGGCAACGCCTCAACACGGCAGGCATCGGAAACGGCTGGTCCTGTCTGCTTTCCACCGGGCTACCGTCGGAATATCGCAAGACCGCGGTGGCGAGAATGGCACCGCCGAGGATGAGGGGTTGGTCGGTCGGGTTGTGTAGCTCGACGGTCGGCTGCATGGAGCGGTCCCCAGCGCAACGACCTGGGCGACCCGCAGGCCGAAGCGGCGACCGGTGCGCGCCGCGAGCGGGGGCGGGAGCGCCGCCTGCGCACCGGCTCTCGAGCCAGGCGCGGCGCATGCGTCCCTCGGTCATGAGAGCGCCGACGATGTGCTGGGTGGTGACGTTGATCGGCACCGCGACGGCCGGCCCGTCGCGGTGATCGCACCCGGAGCCCGGATCCGTGAAGGTGAATGGAAGCGGTTGACATCTAACCATTAGATATCTATCTTCTAGTCATGGGTGATGTCGCCGAGCCGATCGGCCTATTCGTGACCCGCCGGGCGCGGGAGGTGGGCCGGGCCTTCGAGGCGGTGCTGGTGGAGGCCGGAGGCTCCCTGCCGGATTGGTTGGTGTTGTCCTCGTTGAAGAGCGGCCTGCACCAGTCCCAGCGCGAGATCGCCGACGACATCGGCATCGAGGGCCCGACGTTGACCCATCACCTCAACCGGATGGAGGCGGCCGGACTGGTCAGCCGCACGCGCAACCCGCAGAACCGCCGGGTGCACGACGTGACGATGACCGCTGCGGGGGAGGGTGCCTTCCGGTCTTTGCTCGGCGTCGTGCGCGGTTTCGACGCTCAGCTGCGGGCCGGTTTCAGCGACCGAGACCTGGCGGCGCTGCGGCGGCTGCTGCAGCGCCTTGCCGACAATGCCGCCGCCCCCGACGACCCTGAGGAGGGACGATGAACAAGACCGACGCCCACACCGTGCTGGCTCGCTGGACCGAGGCAGAGCGCACCGGCGACCGCAACGGGCTCGATGCGCTGCTGGCCGAGGACTTTGTCGGCATCGGCCCGGTTGGCTTCGTCCTGGACAAACCTGCCTGGCTCGATCGCTTCACGTCCGGGATGCGCTATGAGCACCTCGAGCTCGACGAGATCACCAGCCGCGACTACGGCGCCGCCGCAGTCGCGGTCGCCCGCCAGCATGCTGCCGGTGAGGCGCGTGGCAATCCGGTCCCCGCTGACACCCGCGTGTCGTTCGTCGTCGTCCGGTCCGTGGGCGGCGATGAGGCGCGCATCGCCGGGATTCAGTACAGCTTCATGGCTCCCGGCGGGGGAGGCTGATGAGCGTCGCCAGGCGCATCAGCCGCCCGTCCCGCATGCTGGCCTGGGCGAATCCGGCGCTCGGCCGGATGCTCGCCCGGGGCAAGGGGCCGCCGTTCCTGCGTCTGCTCACCGTCAGCGGCCGACGAACCGGTCAGCCGCGCAGCACCCCGGTCGCGCCCGTCTTCGGCGCTGACGGATCGGCCTGGCTGGTCGCCGCCTACGGCGACTCCGCCTGGGTACGCAACGTCCGCGCTGCCGGCCGGGTCGAGCTGCGCCGGGGCGACGGCCGGGTCCGTTACCGGTCCCGGGAGCTCGACGCCGCCGAAGCCGTCCCGGTCCTGCGTGCCTACCTGGCGAGGCGCGCCTCGCTCTTCGTCCGCCGCCGCTTCGGCGTCACCGCCCGCTCGGCCGACGAGGCCATCGCCGCCGAAGCATCCCGGCATCCGACCTTCGCGCTCGCTGCGGAGGAAGCGCCAGGACTGCGAGCATCATCGTCGCCGGCTACTGCTGGCTCGGCGAGCCAACCGCTATCGCCCGGAGCTGCCCCGAATGAGCACGCCTGATCCCGTCCGTTTCCAGACCACCCTGCGCCAGGCCGCCCGCAAGAATGCCACCGGCATCGTCGTCCCGCCGGAGCTGGTGGACCGGCTGGGTGGAGGCAAGCGGGCGGCCGTACGCGTGACGGTGAACGGTCACGAGTACCGCAGCACGCTCGCGGTGATGGGCGGCGAGGTGATGGTCGGAGTCAGCGCCGAGGTCCGTGCCGCGGCCGGCGTCAACGGCGGCGACACCGTCGTCGTCGAACTCGTCGTCGACCGCTCATCGCGGCCTGTCGCAATACCTGAAGACTTCGCAGCCGCCCTCGCGCCGGCCGCCGGCACCCGTGACTTCTTCGACGCGCTCGCCAACAGCCTGCAGCGCTACCACATCGACCACATCAACGGCGCGAAGACCGCGCAGACCCGGCAGCGTCGCATCGACGCGGCCGTTTCCCTGTTTCGCGAGGGCAAGAAGCGATGACGAAGTCCGACGCCGACGCCGACGCGCAGCGTCAGCGGGTGAAGATCTGCGCCCGGACCTGGTCCACGAGACCGGCCGGGATCTCGACCAGGCCGTGGTCGCGCTGGGCGTGCACGGCGACGGAGGCGAGGATCTCCTGCTCGCTGGTACCGGTGAAGTGCCGGTCGCAGCCGGGCACGACGTCGCCGCAGGAGAACTGCTTCATCAAAGCTCCCGAAAGTGAACGAAAGACGGACATGTCGTAGATCGGACGGCCGCTTCGCGCGGATGATCGGCCAATCGGCGCAATCTCCGCGTTAGGGGACGGCCGGCACCGACGGGAACGCCTGCGGCGTCGACGCCAGGGCCTTGAGCTCGGCGAGGCGGAGCAGGATCCGCTCCAGCCGGACGATCCCCATCGCGCGCCCTTCCGGGTCGATGCAGACCACGGGGTCGAAGCGGCAGTGTTCGGGACGTCCGACGAGCCGTTGCGCGACCTCGATGACGTCGGCGGAAGGCGCTACCCGCAGGCTGACCGGGGCGATGCGATATGCAGCGGGATGCCGGCCGTGCGGGTCGGGCAACACCAGGGCCGACGGGCGTCCCCGCTCATCCACCTGCACGCTGATCCCGCCGGGCCGGTGGCCGTCCGCCTCGTGAACGGGCACCGTCTCGATCAGCGAAGCGATGTGTTCGGTCAGTTCGGCACGAGCGCGGTTCGTCCGCAGCCGCTGGGCGACCTCGGGTGCCAGCTCCGCCCACGGCGGCGCCGGTCGGCCGAGCAGGTAGCCCTGCCCGAGGGGCACTCGCAGGCGCAGGAACGCGTCGAGCTCACCCCACGTCTCGATGCCTTCGGCGAGCAGCCACGCGTCGAGCCGGCCGCTGAACTCGCCGAGGAGCTCGGCGAGCGCGAGCTTCAACTCGTCGCGGTCGGCGTCCGCGACGAGCGCGCGGTCCAGCTTCACCAGATGCGGGCGCAGGACCGCCATCTGATGCAGGCCGGAGTACCCCGACCCGGCGTCGTCGAGTGCCAGCAGCGCGCCCTCGGTGGCCAGCTGGTCGCGGAGCCGCACCAGCGGCGCGAGGTCCTTCACCGCCTGGTGCTCCGTGAGCTCGAGAACGAGTGGGGACAGGTCGCCGGCCGACAGCAGCAGGTCGGACATGAGCGGCTCGGTGAGCAGGTGCGGGCTCACGTTCACGGTGAGGAAGCAGTTCGGCGGCAACGAGGTCCGCAGGTCCAGGCAGCGCCGGACGACTTCGGCCTCGAGCTCGGCGCCGCGCCCGAGCGCGTCGGCTGCGGCGAACCACTGATCGGGACCGACGCCGGGCGGACCGTCGAAGCGGGCGAGGGCCTCGTAGCCGACGATGACCGCCTCGGCGAGGCTGACGATCGGCTGGAACACCAGGTGCAGCCGCTGCGGGTTGCGCAGGGCGTCGTTGACGAGCGCCGGCCATTCGGCGGGGGTGGGCGGCGCAGGAGCGGCTTTTCGGCGGGGGTATGGGACCGATGAGGCCGCGGCGGAAGGCCGGTTCGGTGAGCTCACCATGGTCCTTCGACACGCCGAGCGCGGGCTGTAATTACCACGGCGACTTTTATGGCGAATGTCGGGGGCGTCACCGGCGGACGCGGCCGCGCGGCGAGTTTGTGAATGAGTGTTCAGTTGACCGGCTTTGTGATTCACTGCGGGCGGTCCGGCACTTCCGGGCCGCAGCGCGTGGATGAGACAACGACACCGGGAGCGGCGAGAGTGGCAGCGGACGCGAACGAGGAACGCCAGGGATCGAGATATGCCGAGCGCCTGTTTCCGGCGCCCGTCGATCACGGCATCGCCCGCGACGACCGGGCGGTGTCGTCCGTCGAGTCCGGCGTCGACACCGCCGAGCTCGGGTCGTGGCAGAACGACCTCTGGTATCAGGGCGGCGGCCGGGTCGGCGAGAAGGCGGTCGAGTCGATCGTCGTGTACCCCCCGACGCGCGGGCTGCAGACCCAGGGCGATCCGTTCGAGCCCGTGAAGATCGGCATTCTCGTCGACATGGACCTCGGCCAGCTGCTGGCCGACTGGATCGACCCGACGATCCTCGCCATCGAGGACGCGCTGAACGAGGGCGTCTACGACCGGCCGGTCGAGATCTTCACCGTCGACGCCCGCGGCCTGCCGCGCGAGAACTACCGCAAGGTCCAGGCCGGCTACCAGAAGCTCGTCGAGGAAGGCTGCGTCGTCATCGCGGGACCGATGATCTCCGACAACGCCACCGTGCTGCGCGAGATGGTCAACGAGACCGGCGTGTCCTGCCTGTCCTGGACCGGCGCGGTGCGCTTCTACGGCGAGTACTGCTTCACCGTCGCCAACGGCGACATCCCCACCGAGTCGACGATGGGCGCCAACTGGTGCCGGCAGAACGGCTATCGCAAGGTCGGCTTCTTCTGGGAGCGCGGCTCGTCCGGCGAGGACTACGCCAACTACTTCCGCATCGGCTGCCGCAACGCAGGCGTCGAGGTCATTCGCGAGGTGTCGCTCGGGCCGAACCCGCGCGGCATGGAAGAGAGCCTGCGCGCCATGCGTGAGCAGGGCGCCGAGGCCATCGTGTACATGGGCTACGGCTACTCGACGTTCCACTTCGCCCGGGCGTTCAAGGCGCTCGACTGGGACCCGCCGCGCTTCATGGGCACCGCCTTCATGTTCTATTCGAATTCGAACGCGTGGGCCGAGGGTCTCGAGGGCTGGCACGGCGTCGACCAGCTCGGCGAGGACGGCCAGAACCCCAACTACGAGGCACTGCTCGAGCGCTTCACGAAGCGCTTCGGTCGCACCTCGCGCAACGTCGTCGTCGCGCTCGCCTACGACACGGCCCGCGCCGCGATCCACGGCATTGCGAATGCGAGCATCGCGACTCCGCGTGAGGTGAAAGACGGCCTCGAGCGCATCAAGTGGATGCCGTGCACGAACGGCGGACCCGGCGCGTACCTCACGTTCGCCCCGTACGACCACCGCGGCTACAAGGGCGACTTCCTCACCATCCGCGAGCTACGCGGCGGCGAGCTGCACTTCCGCGGCTACTACCGTCCGCAGTGGCCGTCCAACACCGACTCGCCACTCCTGCGCGACTGAGAAGGGACTGCGAAGCATGGGCAAGCTCGAAGGCCGCTGCAATGACAAAGTCGTCTTCATCACCGGCGTCGCACGCGGTCAGGGACGCAGCCACGCGGTGCGCCTCGCGCAAGAGGGCGCCAGCATCATCGGCGTCGACATCTGCGAGACGTTCGACAGCATGAACTACCCGCTCGCCACCGACGAGGATCTCGCGCAGACCGTCAAGGAGGTCGAGGCGGAGGGCGGGCGCATCGTCGCCCGCAAGGCCGATGTGCGGGTCAAGGACGAGCTCAAAACGGCCCTGGATGCAGGGCTTTCCGAGTTCGGCAAGCTCGACGTCGTCGTCGCGAACGCCGGCGTCACGGCGATGAAGGACCCGACCCTGCTGCAGAGCTTCATCGACGGGGTCGACGTCGACCTGGTGGGGGTGCATCACACCGTCGGCGTCGCGTTGCCGCACCTGACGTCGGGCGCGTCCATCATCATCACCGGCTCGACCGCGGGGATGATGAAGGGGCTGCTCGACAGCCCCGGTCTCGGCGGCGGCGGCACCGGTTACGCGTTCGCGAAGCGGACCATCTTCAGCTACGTCGAGGTGCTGGCATTGCAGCTCGCGCCGCACATGATCCGGCTGAACGCGATCCACCCGACGAACACCGACACGACCCTGCTGCACAACGAAGACGTCTACAAGGCGTTCCGCCCGGACCTCAAGAACCCGACGCGGGAAGACGCTGTGGCGGCGTTTCCGGCGATGCAGGCGATGCCGATCCCGTTCATCGACCCGATCGACATCAGCCATCTCGTCGCGTTCCTCGCGAGCGACGAGTCGCGCTACCTCACCGGGATGAACATCCGGGTCGACGCTGGGGCCATGCTCAAGGGGGAGTCAGCGATCTAACGCCGGGTTGCGCAAGGCTGACGGCGTACCCCAGCAGCACGGCGATGTGGCTGAGGTACAGCCAGAAGCCGAGCAGCACCGCCGCGCCGATGGCGGTGCTGCCGGCGAACGGCGTGCCGAGCGACAGCGGGAGCGCGAGCACGCCGAGAAAGCCGAGCGCGGATCCCGCGATCCAGGAGCCGGCTGCGGCGGTGCCGAGCCAGAAGCGGGGTCCGGTCACCCGCGACGGCCCGAAGACGCGAAAGCACACGGCGCAGTTGAGTGACGCGCCCGCCCAGCAGATGACGAACGCCAGCCAGATCCCGAGCGCGCGCTCGCCCGCTCCGGAGCCGATGGCGTCGACAAGGTAGCGCATCAGCACCAGCCCTCCGGCGACCAGAACGGCCGTCGCCGCGATCAGCAGTGGTGAGGCCAGCCGCCCGCGCAGGGCTCGCCGCTGGGTCGCCGGCTCGGCGCGAAACCGCCCGAGCGCGCGGGCGAATCCCTCGCCGTAGAGGGCGGCGACCAGGACCGAGGTGACCAGCGCCGCGGGGCGCGCATGGACACCGGCCTCCACCAGATGTTGCAGCGCCTCGCCGAGGCCGTGCCTGGACCCGACGGTGTCGGCCAGCGTCGCCCCGAACGACTGCATGCGCGCGTCACCGAGGACGAGCGACGCCAGCCACAGCGCCACCAGCAGCAGCGGGATCACCGCGACCAGCGCGTAGAACGTCAGCCCGGCGGCCGCCAGCGCGACGTCGCGACCGCGTAGCCGGCTGCCCACCCCGCGGATGAGCGCCGAGGCGGCGCGACGGAGCTGCCGGGTGTCGACCACGAGATCGGCCTACCCGGCCCGGAGGTTTTTGCCCGCTGTCAGGCTACCCTGACGCCATGGCGAAGGGCAGAGGCCCGTGGCAGGACGCCAAGCGGGCGTGGGAGCGGCTAAAGAGCTGGTACGCGAGCAATGCCAACGACATCGACAGCAGTGGTCAGCCGTCGCTGGATGCCCTCGCCGATGTCGGGACGCTGCGCCGGCTGTTGGACGAGGTGGAGCTCGCGGCGGTCTATGTGGCTCGCCTGCACGGCAAATCGTGGGCGGAGATCGCCACGCGGCTCGGGGTCACGCGCCAATCCGCGTGGGAGCGTTGGCGCGAGCTGGACCAGCCGCAGGCCGGTCGAGCGGCGGTGGCCGTCCGGTCCGCTAACCCGCTTGTGGTCGTGCCGGATGTCGCCGGCCTGACGCTGATCGAAGCGCTCCGCGCGTTCGGCGAGGGCGATCTGCGACCCGCCGCTGCCGACCCGGACGGACCGCCGTTGTCCAGCCAGACGCCGAGCGACGTCATCGTCGACCAGAGCCCGGAGGCCGGTGCGCGAGTACCCGCCGGTTCGCCGGTCCGGCTCTGGTTCCGCAGCGGCGGTGGCGGCGAGGGGGGCGTTCGCGAGCCCCGCCGGCCGGGCCCCGATCCGAAGAGTGCACGCGAGATGCTGCCCGAGCCCGTGGACGACGCCCTGGGCTGACCCGCTGGGAGAGCTCTGACACTGGCATCGCTTCACGTTTGCGGTGAGGCACAGGACACGCCGTTGTTTCGTGCCCACCGGCAAGTGCCGCCAGTTCTGTCTCGCTCCTGCCACCTTTTGGCGTCGTTCCGGCGCCGGGAGGTCCTGGCAGCAGCCGCAAAGTGCCGCTTCAAGATCGGTTGGGTGAGGGCCGCCACTGGGAGCGCAGCGGCTGAGCGGACCGCCACTGCCAGCGGGGCCTATGTGATGCTGCGGCAGTGTCAGACGCGTTGCGCGGCAGCCTGAATCGCGCTCCGCCACTGCTAGCGGAGCCTATGTGGTGCTCTGGCAGTGTCGGCCTGGCAGCGAAGCGGCTCGCAAGGAGCTCCGCCACTGCGAACGGGGCTATGTGCGGCTGAGCCGGCGTCAGTCCGGCGGGCGTCGGTTGAGCGCCGGGAACCACACTCCCCGGTAGACCGTCACCCCCATCTGAATCCGGACGAGCTCGGGCAGCGTCGCGACGTCGACGTCCGGAACCTCGCGGCGAATGGGCGGCATCGCGCGTTCGGTGAAGAACTGCTGCCGAAGCAGCTCCAGGCAGTCATCGCGGTCGTAGCCGGACACCCCGCAGCCCAGCAGCCATCCGGGCGCACCGGCCGGGAGGGTGAAGGCCCACGGCTGGCCTTCGGCATGGCCCAGCGCCGCTTCGACGTCGAACTCCACCCACAGCCGGTGCAGCGTGTCAGACATTTAGGACCCGAACGGCCCCTTGCCCATCTGATCGCGAACGGTCACGACCGGCGGGTTGGTGAGCGTGCGGCGCTGCCAGTTGGCACCGTCGACGACCAGCGTGTGCCCTGAGATGAACCGCGCGTAGGGCGAGGCGAGGAACGTGGCAGCCCAGCCGAGCTCGCGCAGCCGCCCGACGCGCATGGCCGGCTGGCAGACGTCCTTGTCGTTGGTGCGGGAGAGGTTGCCCTTGATGTCGGCGGTCATGTCCTCGTGCGGGAACAGGCCGGGGACGAGGCCGTTGACCGAAATGCCGTAGGGGCCCCACTCGACGGCGAGCGTCTCGGTCATGTTCTTCACGCCGGCCTTCGCGGCCGCGGAATGCGCGAAGCCGGGACCACCCGTCCACGCGTACGAGGCACCGACGTTGATAATGGATCCAGCCGAGTCTGCTGCCAGATGCCGGCGCCCGAATTCGCGCGCGCAGAAGAACGTGCCGTTCAGCGTGATGTCGACGACGGTGCGCCACGCATTCGGCGACATGTCCTCGGCCGGCACCGGGAAGTTGGCCGCCGCATTGTTCACCAGGACGCCGGGGAGGCCGAACTCTTGCTCCGCCGCGTCGAAGGCCTGAGCGATCTGCTCGGGGTCGCGGATATCCGTAGCGACGGTGAGCACCTTGCCACCGACCTCTTCGATGGCCTGCCGCCCGTCGGAGAGGTGCTCGGGCTTGCGGCTCGCGATGACGATCGACGCGCCGAGCCGGGCGAATTCCGTCGCGATGGCCCGGCCGAGCCCGGTACCGGCACCGGTGACGAACACCGTCTGCCCGGCGTAGGTGTTGGGCGGCAGCGCGCTCGCGCCGATCTCGGGGGGCTCGGGCAGTCCTTGCGCCATGGGGATGGGCCTCCAGGTCCGGTAATCCGAAGTGGGAAGTTGGGGGTATGGACGTCCGGCTGAGCGAAGAGCAGCAGCTGATCGCAGGAACCGCCGCCCGGCTCGGCGCACAGCATGCCATTGCCGGGGGAGGCGACCTGCCCCCCACCCCCGACTCGGTGGCCGCAGCCTGGCGCGAGCTCGCTCGAGCAGAGCTGATCGGCCTTGGCGACGCACCCGCGGAGCACGGTGGGACAGCGGTCGCGGCTGCTCTGGTCGTGGCCGAGCTGGCAAAGGCCTTGTGCCCGGTCCCGTATCTCGGGCAGGGCGTGCTCGCGCCGGCTCTGCTGTCGGCGGCGGGAGCAGCCACGGAGTTCGCGGCCCTCAGCGAGGGACTGCTGCGCTATTGCATCCTGCTGCAGCCCGACCTCTCTGGTTTCGCGGCAGCGGACGGCCCGGCCGTCGCGTTCGACGCGCTGGGGGCGACACACGGGTTGAGCGTCGACGCGGGCGGTGTGCTGCGCCGCCATCGGCTCCCGGACGCGCCGGCGGATCACTCGCTCGATCGCACCCGGCGGACGATCCGGCTGGACGCGCTGCCGGCAGGGGATGTGGTGGGCTCGGGGCAGGTCGACCCGGAGAAGTACGCCCGGGTCGCGCAGCTGGCCGCCGCGTTGCTGGCCGCCGACCAGGTCGGGCTCATGGATCGCGCGCTGTCTGCCGCGGTCCGCTACGCCGGCGAACGCCGGCAGTTCGGCCGGCCCATCGGCAGCAACCAGGCACTCGCGCATCTACTCGCCGACGCCAAGGTGCTGACCGAAGCCGCGCGCAGCGCGACGTGGCACGCCGCCTGGGCGCTCGATGCGCAGAACCTCGCCGGCCAGCATGTCGCCGGCATGCAGGCGAAAGCGTTCTGCGCGCAGGCCGGACGTGAGGTCGTCGAGGCGGCGGTGCAGGCGCATGGCGGCATCGCCGTCACCTGGGAGCATCCGCTGCACCTGCTGCTGCGCCGGCAGCTGTTCGACGCCAAGTTGTTCGGCGACGCTCCGAGCCACCACGAGGTGATCGCCGGCTACCGGCTCCGACCGAACACGGCCCAGAAACCGGCAGCAGTGCGCGTCACCGATGCGGGCGTGGACTTCGCCGACACCGCGGAGGAGGCGGCGTTTCGCTGGCGCCTGCGCGAGTGGCTGACGGCGCATGCGCCCGCCGGGCTACCGGCCGACGGCGACGCTCGCATGGCCGCGTTGCACGACTGGCATCAGTCGATGGCTGCAGCGGGATGGATCGGGCTGTCGTTCGCCCGCGAGTACGGCGGTCAGGGTATGTCGCTGCTTTACGACGCGATACTCGGCGACGAGCTCGCCGCCGCCGGCGCGCCTCCCGGTCCGGCCATCAACCACATCACCAATGCCATCCGGCTCTTCGGGACCGAGGAGCAGAAACGCACGCACCTGCCGGGGATGCTCGACTGCACCGTTCGCTGGTGCCAGGGCTTCAGCGAGCCGGGCGCCGGTTCGGATCTGGCGTCGCTGCAGACGCGGGGGAGCGCCTTCACCGGTGACGACGGGAAGGCGTACTACCGCATCGACGGGCAGAAGCTCTGGACGAGCGAAGCGGTCTGGGCCGACTGGTGCCTGCTCCTGCTGCGTACCGAGACCGACGGGCCCAAGCATCAGCAGCTGTCGATGCTGATGCTGGCGATGGACAGCCCCGGCATCGAATGCCGGCCCGTCAAAACCGCCTATGGCTCAAGCGAATTCGCCGAAGTGTTCCTGGCCGGAGCGGTCGTCCCCGCCGGCCAGCTGCTGGGCCGTCCGGGGCAGGGCTGGGAGATCGCCATGGCCCTGCTCGGCTTCGAGCGCGGGCCCGCCGACATGGGTTGGACGGCGCGGCTGTTCCGGCAGCTCACCGTCGTCGAACGGCGCGTTCGTGACGGTGAGCTGCCGGCCACTCCGGTACAGCGTCAGGCGCTTGCCAGGGCATGGACCGAGCTGGAAGCGCTGCGCCTGCAGGTGCTGCGCAGCACCTGCCAGCGGCTGGACGGCAGCGCCCCCGGGCCGGAAGGTTCGCTCGACAAGCTGCTCATGACTCGCGTCGAGCAGCGGCTCCTGCACGTCCTCGTGGACGTGCTCGGCGCGGACGCCGTGCTCGACGAGTCGCTGCTTTTCCCGGGCTACGTCTGGTCGCGGGCGCAGGGCATCTTCGGCGGCACGCAGCAGATCCAGCGCGACATCGTCGCCCAGCGAGTCCTCGGCTTGCCGCGCCCCGGAGCGCCCAGCCGCTAGCGCGAGGTGTTGCCGAGGTCGACGACGAACTGCTGGCCGGTGCAGTACTTCGACTGGTCGCCGGCGAGGAACGCGACCATGTTCGAGACGTCTTCGGGCTCGATGAAGTCGTAGGGCAGCGTGTTCATGTACGTCGGTCCGCTCGTGAGCTGCACGGTGGCGAGCAGGTCCTGCAGCTGCTGGCCGCTGATCATGTCGGTGCGCACGCCGACCGGATGCACGGTGTTGACCCGGATGTCGTGCTCGCCGAGCTCCAGCGCGAAGGTGCGCGCGAGGCCGACGACGCCGTGCTTCGACGCGGCGTAGTGGGCGACGAAGGGGGCGCCCTTCCGCCCGGCGGTCGAGCTGGTGATGATGATCGAGCCGCCGTTGCCGGCGGCGATCATCGCGGGCACCGTTGCCTTCAACGTCAGGAACGTGCCCTTGAGGTTCACGTCGATGACCTCGTCCCACTGCTCCTCGGTGAGCTCCCAGGCGCGGCCGGAGCTCATGACACCGGCGTTGGCGACGACGATGTCGAGCCGGCCGAACTGCTCGATCGTGTCGGCGACCAGTGCCTGCATCGCGGCGAGATCGCGGATGTCGGCCTGCCGCGCCAGCACCTTCTGGCCGGTCTTCTCGATGAGGCGGGCCGTCTCGTCGAGCTCCTCGGGAGTGGAGGCCCGGTAATCCGTCGTGTCGAAGCCCGCGCAGATGTCGCAGATCACCAGGTCGGCGCCTTCGGATGCCAGCCGTACGGCATGCGACCGGCCTTGGGCGCGCGCTGCTCCGGTGACAAGGGCGACGCGTCCGGTAAGTCCACTCATGTTCGACCTCTGCTCTGGGGCTGGGTGCGCACCCCGATCGGGGGTTTCTGACGGGTAGTCAGCGAAGCGAGAGTCTGTCTGGTCGGCGTCTCGCGAGCAAGTCGCCGGGCGCTGCGTGCAGAAATCACAGAAGTCGCCGGCGGGCTGACCGATGAGTCCCGCTACGGGCGGCGAGTCTCGTGATCACCGGCCGATCTTTGCGAGATCTGCACACGATCATGGGAATCGCCCCATTGCTTGACCTAGGTAAGCAACTGGAGTTGGTTGGTCGGGTGAATCCGATGCTGTCGGGCAGCTGGGTCGCTGAGGTTCCTCACGCCGCCTTCGCCGACCTCCGCCGCGAACCCCGCCCGGCTCGTCTGACCGGCGCTGATGGCCTGCAGTACTGGGCGTTGGTGCGCCACGCCGACATCATCAGCGCGTCCCGCAATCCGGAGCTCTTCTCGAACCAGCCGAGCCCGTTCACCATGCCGGGCAATGACCCGGACGCGCCGCAGATCCCGTTGCTCATCTCGCTGGATCCGCCGGAGCACACCCACCGCCGCCAGCTCATCAACAAGGGCTTCACCGCGCGCCGGGTGGCGCGCCTCACCGACCGCATCCGCGAGATCGTCGACGAGCACCTGCGCCAGGTGCGCGCCCGCGACCGGTTCGACTTCGTCACCGACCTCGCCGTCGAGCTGCCGCTGCAGGTCATCGCCGAGTTGCTCGGCATCCCGCCGCAGGATCGCAAGCAGGTCTTCGGCTGGACCGAGCAGATGATGAGCGGCGACGACCCGGAGTTCGACAACGGCCGCGAGCAGGTGATGGCGGCGCTCGGCGCCATGTATGGCTACGCGGAAGGGCTCTGCGCGCAGCGCCGCGAGAATCCGGGCGAGGATCTCATGTCGGCGCTGCTCGCGGCGGAGCTCGACGGCCAGCAGCTCTCGCAGCTCGACCTGGATCTGTTCTTCCTGCTGCTGCACAACGCGGGCAGCGAGACCACCCGCAACCTGGTGACCGGCGGGGTGCTCGCCCTGCTCGAGAATCCGGAGCAGCTGCAGCTGCTGTGCGACGAACCCGAGCGCATCCCGGCGGCCGTGGAAGAACTGCTGCGCTGGGTGACACCGGTGACACACTTCGCCCGCACCGCCACCGCCGACACGGAGATCGCCGGCCAGCCGATCGCCAAGGGCGAGCAAGTCTTGCTCTGGTACACGTCCGCCAACCGTGACGAGGCCGCCTTCGCTGACCCGCAGCGCCTCGACATCACGCGTGACCCGAACCCGCACGTCGCCTTCGGAGCCGGTGGCCCGCACTTCTGCCTGGGCGCCCACCTCGCCCGGCTGGAGGCCGGCTGCCTCTTCGAGGCGCTCGTACCGCACCTGCGCCGGTTGCAGCTCGATGGCCCCGTGCAACGGCTGCAGTCGCATTTCATCAACGGCATCAAGCACTTGCCGCTGCGCTGGACCGCGGCTTAACGCGGCTTAACGCGCTCCCGCTGGCTCGCGCCCGCCGAGCAGCGACGTCAGCGCGTTGGGGGAGAGCGGTTCGGAGAACAGGTAGCCCTGGGCGTAGTCGCACCCGAACTCTTGCAGCGCTCGAAGCTGGCCTTCATGCTCCACGCCCTCCGCGACGACGGCGAGGCCGAGCTCATGCGCCAGGTTGATGATGCCCGTGACGATCGCGTCGTCGTGACGGGTCAGCCCGAGGTTCTCCACGAAGCTGCGATCGATCTTCACGGAGGTGACCGGGAAGCGGCGCAGGTAGGACAGCGACGAGTAGCCGGTGCCGAAGTCGTCGACCGAGATGCCCACCCCGAGGTCACGGAGCTGGGTCAGTATCCGAGCGGCGAGCTCGGGGTCGTCCATGAGCGCCCCCTCGGTGATCTCCAGGTTCAGGGCTTGGGCGGGAAGCTCGTGTTCGGCGAGCAGCTCCGCGACCCGTTCGGCGACGCGTGGGTCCGCCAGCTGGCGCGGCGAGAGGTTGACCGACATGACGAGGTCGGGCTGGCCGGTGCGCCGCCAGTGCGCGACCTGCCGCATCGCCTGATCGACCATCTGCCGTCCGAGCGGCACGATCAGGCCGGTTTCCTCGGCGATCGGGATGAACGCCGTAGGTGAGACGTTGCCGCGCTCGGGATGCGTCCAGCGGGCGAGCGCCTCCACCGACGTCGTTCGCAGCTCGGCCAGCGAGACGATCGGCTGGTAGGCGGCATACATCTCGCCGCGCTCGAGGCCCTGGCGCAGATCCTCCTGCAGCTCGAGGCGGTCGACCGCACGGCGGCGGAAACGCTCGTCGAACGTCGCCATCCGGTTGCGGCCGTGTTGCTTGGCGTAGTACATCGCGACGTCCGCGTCGCGCAGGACGTCAGTGGCCTGCATCGCACCGTGACCGGATTCGGGGCGGCCCGCCCCAGGGTCGGTGACGACGATGCCGATGCTGCACGTCACGACGACGTCGCGGCCCGCGATGCGCACCGGCTCGCGCAGCCGGGCGAGGAGCGCAGCGGCGCGCTCCTGCATGTCCCGCTCGTCGGCGTCGGGTACGACGACGACGAACTCGTCACCGGCCAGCCGGCCGACGGTGGCCTCCGGTTCCGCGTCGGCGAGCCGGCGGGCGATGGTTCGCAGCACCGAGTCACCCGCGTCGTGGCCGAGTGAGTCGTTCACCATCTTGAAGCGGTCCAGATCGATGAACAGCACCCCGACAGAGGCGTGCGGCTGCCTGAGCAGCTCGCTGACGGTCTCCAGGGCGAGCGTCCGGTTCGCGAGGCCGGTCATGTGGTCGTGGCGTGCCTCGTAGCGCAGCAGCGCCGCCGCCGCGTGCCGCTCGGTGACGTCCTGCAGGCACATGACGACGGGATAGGGAGCCACGCCGGCTTCCGACGGCAACGTACGGATCGACACGGTGAGGAAGGTCAGCTGCTCGCCGCGACGCTTGACCGCTGCCGTGAACGCCGGACGTTCCTCACCCGATTCGCGGCTCGCGACGAGGCCCAGCGCGTCGAACGGAAGCGGGTCACCCTGCTCGTCGAGCAGCGCGACCGTTTCGAGGAAGCGGCAGCCGACCAGATCAGGCCGGCCGAGCAGCGCGAGTGCCGCCGGGTTCGCCTGCTCCACGGTGTCGTCGACGCCGAGAATGACGACGCCTTCATCCAGGGCGGCGACGGCCGCCGAGTAGCGGGCGTCGGCCTGCTGGCGAATGCGTTCGGCGCGGCGCCGGTCGCTGATGTCCGACGCGATCATGACCGATCCGGTGACCGCACCGGACTCGTCCTTCACGTCGGCCACGGAGACGAGCGCGTGCAGCGCGGTGCCGTCATGGCGGCGATGGGTCACCTCGGCGCGCACCCCGCGGGGCAGGCGCATGGTCACCGGACTCTCCGGATCGCTGTCGAGCAGGTCGCCGAGGTCGCGGCCGACCACCGCAGCGGCGGGGTAGCCGTAGAGCTCGGTCGCCGCCGGGTTCCAGCGGGTGATCCGGCCGGCGGTGTCGGTGCCGATGATCGCGTCGGAGACGTGCTCGATCAGGTTCGCGGACAGCCGCAAGCTCGCTTCGGCGGCCTTCTGATGCGTGAGATCGCGCATGATCACCTGGTACGCCGGACGGTCCTCCCAGCGGGTGCGCACCGAGATCGACTCGACCGGCACGACCGTCCCGTCGAGGCGCATCAGCCCGGCCTCGGCAGGCTCGGAGTGGGTGTCGGTCTCCTTCATCGCGGCGATGCGGGTGAGCAGCTCGCCGCGTGAGGCCGGTTCGACGAAGTCGAGGATCGGGCATCCGAGCACGTCGTCCGGGACGGCGGCGCCGATCAGCCGCATGCCCGCCTGATTCGCGAAAACGATCAGGCCGTCGCAGTGCACGCAAATCGCGTCGGGGCTGAGCTCCACCAGGAGCCGGTAGCGGTCACGCACCTCGGTCGCCGGCTCGGCCACCTGCCGGTTGGTGACGTCGATCAGCGCTCCGGTGAGGACGTGGGCGTCGTCGCCGGCCCACCGCGCGAGCATGCGATACCGCCGGGGCGCACGGCGCGGGAGCCGAAGCGTGTTCTCCAGCTCGATCGTGCCCTCGTCACAGTCCGCAGCGACGAGCAGCGGTGCGATCAGTTGGCGCAACGCGGCATCGACCTCGTCGTCGCCGGCGTTTTCCAGACCGAGCATCGGACGCAAGGCGGCAGGCCAGCGCAGCTGCTGCGCTTGCGTGTCGCACTCGAAAAGCACCACCTCAGCCGCTCGGAAGAGCAACTCGCTGAGGTTTTCCGCCGCTCGGCGTAGCGGCGTGATGGCGGTATCGATGTCCGTGCCCACTGCTTTCCGGTCTTCCGCGAGCTCGGCCTGCGTCGGATCGCGCGGGGAATGCAGCGGCAACGCCTGATGCGCGCGCAAGCGTGTTCCCACTTTCACTCCTCCGGACGGCAGTCCTTGTTCATCAACTCGGCAGATTGACACGAACTATGTAATTCCGATCAGGTGAATCCTCGGCAGTGCCCGCAGGGCTGAAACCTGTCTGCCGGAACTGCCGCCGGTCAACGAAGGAGGCGCCCTGATCGTGACGAAGCTCCCGGCGGGGCGGATCCCGGGAGCCATCACGCGGGGACATCTGCGCTGCCCGGCCTGCCGGAGCAGGCTGCGTCCCTGGGGGTTCGCGCGCCGCCGCTGGCTGCGTGATCGCACGCGCTGGGAGCGGGTCCGTCCACGCCGGGCACGCTGCCTGAGCTGCGACCGTACGCACGTCATTCTGCCTGATCGGCTCCTCGCACGTCGGCTCGACCGCGTGGAGGTCATCGGCCAGGCGCTGACCGCGGCCGCGGGCGGGCGCGGATTTCGTGGGATCGGCCGCGATCTGGGCCTCCCGCCGACCACCGTGCGTGACTGGATCCGGCGTTTCGCCGCCCGGACGGCTGCCCATCCCGATTCGCCCGCCCGGACCCGAGATACGCAACCGCCGGCCGCGTCATCGGCTCCGGACAGTGCGCAGCTCTTGATGGACCTCGTCGCAGTTTCGCCGCGCCCAGCGGTCAGCCCCGGCGCCCGCTGGCGGCAGGCGAACCGGCGTTCGGGTGGCCTGCTCCTCGCCTGAAATCACTGAGCCGGCCGGCAGATCACACGTTTGCCCCGCGGCGGCGCGCGCATTCTCGCCGCCGGTGTCCGCGCCGGCGGATTCCGCGGCTACCGGCACCGAATCCGCTGCGCGCGCCGGCTCGTGCTACCCAGCGTGAGCTGGGCGAATGCGCCGCAACACGAGCCCGCCCCTGCGCGCCGCACGGCTCATCACCGACAAAGGGGCATACGGCGTTTTTCAACGCTTTTCCTCAACGTGAAGAAATGTGAGTGATCGAATGAGCAACAGCGGATCTGGCGGCGCCGCCGCCGCCGCTCCGATAACTGTCAGCGAGCCGATCGGTTTCGCCGGGCTGGGAGCTGTCACGGCGTACGGCTGGGGCCGCCGGCACCTGGCGAACGGGCTGCTCTCCGGCGTCAGCGCAGTGCTCCCGCATTCCGGCTACGAGAAGACGCTCGGCCCCAAGGCGTACGTCGCGCGTATCGCGGACGAGGGCCTGCCGACGGACGGACCGAGCCGATTCGCCCGAGCGCTGCGGGCCGCAGCGCGCGAGGCCGTCCAGGACGCGCTCGAGCGGGGCTGGCGTCCCGGGCCGACCGTCGGCCTGGTGCACAACGTCGTGCTCGGCGAGGTCGACCTCTGGCACGACTTCTACCTGGCGCGGGACGGCCGCACCTCGGTGCGCGGCTTCCTGGCTTTGATGCCGTCCACCCCCATGTCGACGCTGATGCGCGAATTCGGCTTCCACGGCCCGGCGATGAACGTGTCCGCGATGTGTGCCTCGGGCAACGCCGGCCTGCTGACTGCGCGGGCCTGGATCGAAAGCGGGTTGGCCTCGGACGTGCTCGTCGTCTCGACCGACCTGTCGGCCACGCCGGAGAACGTGGTCCATTTCCGCGACTTGGGGGTCGCCATCACCGACCTCGACCCGACCGACGCCTGCCGACCGTTCCAGCAGGGCAGCCACGGGTTCTTGATCGGGGAGGCCTCCGTCGGCTTCGTGCTGAGCCGCAACGTGGAGCGTCCCTACGGCCGGCTGCTCGGCGGCAGCATGTCCCACGACGCGCATCACGTCACGTCGATCAACCCCGACCTCGAGCAGATCCGGCGCTGCTACACGGAGGCGCTCGGGCGTTCGGGGGTGCGTGCGGAGGACATCGCCTACCTGAATGCGCACGGCCCCGGCACGGCGCAGTGTGACGCCGCGGAGGGGCACCTGCTGGACACCATGCTGCCCAACGCGCAGGTGTTCTCGGTCAAGCCGCTCGCGGGGCACTGCCAGGCGGCCGCGGCCGCGGTGGAGGTGGCCGCGAGCCTGCTCGGCTTCGAGCAGGACGTGGTCATGGCCCCGCCGACCGTCGCTTCCGGCCATCCTCGGCTGCTCGACGGGGTCAGCGCGTTGCGTCCGGGCCCGACCCTCAAGTCGTCGATCGGCATGGGCGGGCACAACTCCGCGGTGGTGATCGAACCGCGCTGACCGGCTCATCGAGCCCCCGGTGACCGGCGGCGGGGGCGGCCGTCCCAGGATGGGCAACGGCCGTCCCCGCCGATGCCGGCACCCTGTGAGGAGTCTCGATGCTGAGCCCGCTCGACGAAACGCTGCACCACCAGCTGTCCACCACCTTCGACCACGCCGGCACCAGCGATCCCCGCTTCTTCGACCGCTACTGGTTCGCCATCTACGACCCCGAGGGCTCCGAGCCGGCGATCAATACCGGCATGTGCACGTACCTGAACATGAACGTGCTCGACGGTTACGCGTCGATGATCGAGGACGGCAAGCAGCACAACGTGCGCCTGAGCGGCGCGTTGCGGCCCTGGCTGTTTCGCGCGGACCCGAACGTCGCCGAGGTGGGCCCGTTGCGGGTGACGGTCGTGGAGCCGTTTCGCCGGCTGCGCCTGCAGCTGGACGAGAACGACAGCGGGCTCGCCTTCGACGTGGAATGGTCGGCGGTTCTCGCTCCGCATGAGGAGATCCCGAGCTGGAGCCGGCTGCGCGGGCGGGTGAACCAGGACTACGTGCGTTACAACCAGTCCGGGTCCGTCAACGGCTGGGTGCAGCAGGGCGGCAAACGGCGCGAGATCCGCTACTGGTGGGGCGGGCGCGACCATTCGTGGGGCGTGCGCACCGACATCGCGGGCGGCGAGCCGGTCACCGGCGAGGAAGACATGCGTGCAGCGCGCGGCGGGTTCCTGTGGACCTGGCTCACCTGGGGGGCGGGAGACTTCGGCGGCCACTTCCAGCTGCACGAGATCCCGGACGGCACGAAGACGCACGCCGAGGGCGGCATCCGCTGGGCCGACGGCAGCACCATCACCAGCAAGGACGTCGACCTCGACTTCGAGCTGTACCCGGGGACGCGGCGCTTCTCCAGCGGCAGCTACACGATGCGCACGCCCGCGGGCGAGTGGAAGGTCGAGATGACGCCGATCAGCCGCTCGCTGACCATGCTCGGCCTGGGCTACTCGATGGGCTACAACGACCGCCGCGGCTTCGGCGTGTGGCGCGGGCAGCAGCACCTCGAGCACGACGTCTACGACGTCTCGCACGACGAGGACGTGGTGCTTCCCGACGGCACCGTCGACCGGCCCTATCACCGGGACTGCGCCGTGCGGCTACGGGTCACCGCGCCCGACGGCACGGTGACCGCCGGCGCCGGGCACTGCGCGATCCTTCCGACCGGATCGCTGCCGAAGCACGGCTTGGCGTGACGGTCACCCCGGAAGCGAGCCAGCTGCGTGACGTCCAGGCGCTGCAGCGCTGGTTGGCCGCGGCGCTGGGGGCCGACGAGCTCACGATCGGCACCACCGGAGCGCCGCCGCGCAACGGCGCGTCGAACGACACCCTGATGGTGCGGGCGTCGTGGAGCGAAGCCGGCGAGCAGGATTCGGGCGGTTTCGTGGTGCGCCGGCCGCCGAGCGGTCCGAGCCTGTATCACCGTTACGACCTCGGCGGGCAGTACGCGACGATGGCGGCGCTTGCGGCCACGGACGTCCCGGTGCCGCCGCTCGTCGGCTACGAGCCGCGGACGGACGTGCTCGGGGTGCCGTTCTACGTGATGCGTGAGGTCACGGGTCAGGCACCGCCGGACCTGCCGCCGTTCACCAAGGCCGGCTGGGTGCTCGAGCTCCCGCCGGCGCAGCAGCTGCTGCTTTACGCGTCGTCCATCGAGATGCTCGCCCGGGTCCACCGGATCGACGCGGCGGGGCTGCCACTCGAGCATCTCGTCGGGTCCACCGGCGGTTTCGCGGAGCAGCTCGCGGCGGCGCAGGCCTGGTATCGCTGGGCGGTCGGCGACGGCGAGAACCCGGTGCTGGACGCCACGCTGCAGTGGCTGCTGGAGCATCGCCCGGCGCGCGTCCGGACACGGTCTGAACTGGGGCGACGCGCGCATCGGCAACATGCTTTACGACGGGGTGCAGCCGGTCTGCGTGCTCGACTGGGAGATGGCGGCGATCGGTCCGGCGGAGGTCGACCTCGGATGGTGGCTGTTCCTGAACCGGCACCACACGGTCGGCTTGGACGTCCCAATGCTCCCCGGTTTCCCGGATGATGAGCAGACTGTCGCCATGTGGGAGCAAGCCGCTGGGCGCAGCGCGCGAGACGTCTTCTATTACGACGTCTTCGCGGGCTTCCGGTTCGGCATCATCGTGCTCCGCGCGTCGCGGCGGCTGATCGAACTGGGCCAGCTGCCGGCCGAGCAGACCTTCGAACGCGTCAACGGGGCAACGACGCTGCTGGCGCAGATGCTGGACTTGCCGGAGCCGCGGTGACGGCTCGCGACGAGCGTCTCGACGTCGACGCAGCGAGGCCGGCGCCGTGGCCGACGATCCTCGGCCTGGCGGTGGTCGGAGGCTTGCTGAGTGGCGTCGTCGGTGGCCTGTTCCGGCTCGCGTTACAGCACGCCGAGCAGTTGCGCGTCGACTTCCTCGACTGGGCCGACGGCACTGGATTCTTCGCGTGGGTGCTGGCGATCGTCGTCATCGCCGGGTGCGTGGCCATCGCGCGGCTGATCGTGCGCTGGGTCCCGACATCCGGCGGGAGCGGCGTGCAGCGGGTCGAGGCCTTGATGGACGCCGAGGAACCGCCCGATGAGCTTCGAGTGGTGCCCGCGAAGTTCGTCGGCGGCATCCTGGCCATCGGTCCGGGCCTGCTGCTGGGCCGGGAGGGTCCCACTGTTCAGATGGGCGCCACCATCGGTGGTTTCCTCGGCCGCTGGCGGCGCGTCCCGGCGGACGACGTGCGGCTGCTGTCGGTCGCCATGGCGGGAGCGGGCTTGGGCGTGGCGTTCAACGCGCCGGTGGGTGGCGCGATGTTCTCGCTCGAAGAGGTGGCTCGCTCGTTCCGCAGCCGCCTGGTGCTCATCTCGTTGACGTCGGTGGCCTGCGCCATCGCGATGGAACGGCTGATCGTCGGCAATGCTCCTGACCTGCCGGCCGGCCATCTCGAGCTGCCCCGCTGGTGGCTGCTGCTCCCGGCAGCGCTCCTCGGTGCGCTGTGCGGGCTTCTGGGCGCGGCCTATGGCCGGCTCGTCGTCATGCTGCTCGACGTCAACGACCGCATCACGCGGCTCGCTCCGGAAGCGAAGGCGGCGCTCATCGGCGGTGTCGTCGCCATCGCCGGGCTGGTGTCGCCGAGTGTCATCGGCGGTGGTGACCCGTGGACGCAGCGCGCCATCAACGCGACCCTTCCGCTCGGAACGCTGATTGCCGTGCTCTGCGTTCGCTACTTGCTCGGCCCGCTGTCCTACGCGGTCGGCACGCCCGGAGGGCTCTTCGCGCCGCTGCTACTCATCGGTGCCGCCGTCGGCGCGATCGTGGCAGCCGTGGGCAACGCGATGTTGTCCGGCTCACCGCTTCCTTCAACAGCTCTTGCGGTAGTGGGAATGTCGGCGTTCTTCACCGCGGTGGTCCGCGCACCGATCACCGGCATCATTCTGGTGGCCGAGATGACGGCGACGACTGCCATGCTGCTGCCGATGTTCGTGGCCGGAGTGGCAGCCACGTTCGTCTGCATGGCAGTGAAGGCACGGCCGATTTACGACGTGCTGCGGCTGCGGATGGAGGCGGCGGAAGGGCGTGTGCTGCCGGAGGAGTGACCGTCTCAGCCGGTCACAGCCAGCCGGTGCGGGCCAGGTCGCTGTTCGGCGCGGCAGGGGCTTGGGCGAGTTCCCCGGCGCGGATGCGTTCGAGGAGCCGATCGGCTGCGGCGACGATCTCGTCGGCGACGGCGCTCATCTCGGCAACGTCGTCGCCCGTGACGCTGTCGGCGGGCAGTTCCGCCTGCAGCACCAGGCCGGACAAGTCGCGCAGCCGGTCGGCGACCCAGGCGAGGGGGTCGGTGGACAGGCCGCGTTCGAAGCGCCGACGGCCGGGCTCCCAGCCGCGCATCAGCGGATGGTGGTGGGTGCGGTCGAAGCTGCCGGGCGTTCCGTCGACCGACTCCAGCAGGTCGGCGCGCCAGATCGGCTGCCCCACGAGGATCGGCCGCGAGGCGTAGATCGTCCCGTCGTGCTCGTGGCTCTCGAGAAAGCGCACCTCCAGGCGTACGCCGCGTTCCGCGCCTTCTTGCCCCGGCTCCGGATCCGGATCGACGAAATAGATGTCGCTGAGCACCACGCCGACCCGCTCAAAGCCGAACACGTAGAGCATCGCGTTCTCCTTCCGTCGCGTGTCATCAGTGTGCCCGCCGGTACTTGCCCGCCGCTGCGCTGCCGTTGTGGATCCGCTGCCGGTGATCGCCGGGCGAACTGTGGCGATTGCGGCTGGGTCCGCTGCTGGTGCCAGATGAGCTACGCGGTAATGACGAGCGACGGCCCGCGCGGCACTTTCGGTACGGCTCCGCGGTGCGGTCGCTGCCTGTGAGCCGGGGCAACAATCGTTTCTTCGGAAACGCCCCTAAATGTGCAGCCCTGGACGACCGAAGGTTTGTGGATGACCGTGATGACTGGCTGTCGCCTTCGTTGCGGCGCCGGTCGCTGCCGGCGGCGCGGCTACCCGGGCGAGGTCGGGCGGTGACTGCTGCCCTTGCGAGCAGCCGGGGTCGACGCGGGTGCGCCGAACGCAGCCGTTTCGGCCGGGGCCCGCGGGAACGACGGCTTCGACAGTCGGCTGGTGGACGCGATGGGCGTCGCGGTGGTCGCCACCGATACCGCGGGGGTGGTGACCGACTGGAACCTGGGGGCGCAGCGTCTGTACGGCTGGTCGGCGATCGAGGCGATAGGCCGTCCCGTACGCGACCTGCTCTGGGCGCCGGGCACGACGACGCAGGCGAGCACGATGGTCGAATCGGTGCTCTCCGGACGGACCGGCCGCGGCCGGTTCACCATGCAGCGCAAGGACGGATCGATCCTGCATGCCACGGTGACCGCAAGCCCGATCGTGAACCGGGATGGCCGCGTGGTCGGAGTGGTCGCGGTCGCAGATGACGCGGCGGTCGCGGTCGGTGTCGAGCAGGACCTGCGTGCGTCGGAGGAGATGTTCCGGCTGCGGTTCACCGACTCCCCGATCCCGCAAGCAGTGCTCGGCTTGGACGGGACGGTGACACGGGCCAATGCGGCGCTGTGCGCGATGCTGGGCTATCCCGAGGGGGCGTTGATCGGCCGCGACCCTGCCGAGCTGCTCACGGCCGACGAGCGGGAGCAGGCGGTGGAGAACCTGCGTGCGGTGCTGGCCGGTGAGCGACGTACGGCGACCGCGCTGCACCGCTACCTCACGGCCGCCGGGGAGTTCCGCTGGGGGCGAGTGACGTTCAGTGTGGTGTTCGGGGCTGAGGGGCATCCGCAGGCCCTCGCGGCGTTCATGCAGGACGTCACCGCCGAACACCGGGCCCGGCAGGCCGCGGCGGCCGCCCTGAAGCAACGGCAGGCTAGTGAACAGCGGTTCCGGTCACTCGTCAGCAGGTCGGCCGACGTCGCGCTCATCCTCGACGCCGAGGCGGCCATCACCTACGCCAGTCCCGCGGTCAGCGCGGTGTTCGGCTACCAGCCGGAGGAGATCGAAGGCCGGTTCGGGTCCGCGTTCGTGCACCCCGACGACCTCGGCCTAGCCGAGCAGATGCTCACCGGAGTGCTCACCGCCGGCGGCACCCGTGACCCGTTCGAGGTGCGGATCCGCACCGCTGACGGCCGGTACGTGTGGGCCGAGGGGAGTGTCACCAACTCGATGGACGACCCGGCGATAGGCGGGCTGATCCTGAACCTGCGAGATGTCACTGACCGCAAGCACGCGGAGGACCAGCTTCGCCATCTCGCACTGCACGACTCGCTCACCGGATTGCCGAACCGCACGTTGCTCGCCGACCGGCTTGAACACGCCGTAGCCCGTTCGCTACGGGAACCCGTTCACACAGCAGTGCTGTTCGTCGACCTGGACGACTTCAAACTGATCAACGACAGCTACGGGCACAGCATCGGTGACCGGACGCTGCTCGCCGTCGCGCAACGCATCATCGCGGCCGCGCGCAGAGAAGACACCGTCGCCCGTCTCGGCGGTGACGAGTTCGTCGTGGTGTGCGAACAGCTCCACGACCGTGAGGAAGCCAGCGACATCGCCCACCGGATCCTCGCCGCGATCAGCGAACCCCTCGACGTCGATGGCCGGCCGATCGTGATCACCGCCAGCATTGGCGTCGCCTACGCCACATCCTGCGACGCTGGGTCGCTGCTGCGCGATACCGACACCGCCATGTACCGGGCCAAGACTCACGGGCGCGCCCGCGTTGTCGTCTTCGAGCCCGACGCGCACGAGACCGCCCAACGCGACATCGTGCCAAGCCGCGAGCTCTCGTGCGCGTCCCGGGTGCAGCTGGGCTGAGGCCCTGCCTCTCGACGGAAGCCTGGCTCTTCGCGCCCTTCGGGACGTCGTCGAGCATCCGGATCTGCAATCGTGCGCGCTATTGCCCCCGAGTCAAGACGCGGCGGGGAGGGTGGTCGTAGTGTCGGCTGCGGCGGGTCCGGGAAGTGACTGATCCGAAGAGCCGGTGTGGGGATGTGAGCCGGTCACGCTGGATTTCGTAGACGTTCCCCCGTGTACTGCCGGGCTCGTCATCGCGCGCACGGCGTCGTCGACCATGTGCCGGTAGACGATGTCGGACAGTCGGCTCTTCAGACACCGCATGGCCTCCATGGACGTTTTGCCGGAGGCCTTCTTCCGGTCGTAGTAGGCGCGTCCTTCGGTCGCGTTGCGCAGCTGGACCGTGGCCATGATGTGCAGGGTGCGGTTGATTTGTCGGTTGCCGGCGCGGGAGAGCCGGTGGCGGATCTGATCGCCAGATGAGGCGCGTCGATCGGAGCGGTGCCGTTCCACGACGCGAAGTGACCTCGCATCGGGAACCGGGTGATGTCACCGATGCCGATAAGCAGCCGGGCTGCGCCAGACGGGCCGATGCCATGCAAAGTCAGCAAGGACGTGCCGGTCGCTTCGACGAGCTCGCGCAGCTCCTTGTTAGCCGCCTTCTTCCGCGCGTAGATGCGCTCGAGGTCGGCGACGAGTTCCGCTGCCACGCGCCGGCGGGCCTTGCCCGCGGCATCCCGGGGACGCACCTTCGCCAGCAATGCTTTCGCCTGTGCTGCGGATAGGTCTTTCTTCGCGCCGCCAGGAATGAGTTCCAGCAGCAGGTGATGTAGCTGGGCGACCATCCGGGTGTGGTCCTCGCCGAGCGCGCGGCGCCGGTCGGCCAGCACACGCAACACCGCGAGCTGCTCGTCGTTGACGAGCGGTCGCAACCCGGCCATCCGTGTCCCCACCAACGCGACGGAGTGCGCGTCGGTGGCGTCGGTCTTGCGACCCTGACCGGTACTGAACACCCTTGCCCGCGCCGACAGTTTCGGCGGCACGGCTGTTGACCGTCGTTCCTGATGCCGATGGTTGGGCGGCCTGACGTCGTTCGTGTTGCCGACGTTTTGGTGATCTTCGTTGTGTTCGGGTCGTTCGTCGGCGCCGTCAGGTTGCCGAGGACGTGAACAATCGCGCCGACGACGAACGACGACGGCCCTCCCGCCTGAGTGTCGTGGTGGACCGCAGCGGGAGGGCCGTGCTGATGCACGGAGGCACCGTTGGTGACGGTAGAGGCTGACCCGGTTTTGGTCGAGACGAGGTTGGCCGGCGGCCAGCTGGCGTGTCCGACGGCGGAGAGCGGCGTGGGTTGCGGCCGTAGCGATGGGCCGGACGGCGCCGGGCAGGGCATGCCGTGAGGCAGCGGCCGCGCAGGGCTCGCTGCGGGTCGTGCCTGGTGAGGCATGTGCTGCTGCCGGTGACGGTGTTGTTGCGGCGGGCGTATGCAGCCGACGGTGAACTCGATTTCCTCGTCGACCTCGCACGCTAAACACCAAGCGTGATCTTTATCTTCGTGCTGTGAGGTGAGAGCTCAGGCCACACACATGTGTGGCTGCTGCAGCTAGTAGAGGGACACGAGCCTTGCGCGACGGTACGACGATTCTGTTTGGGCTGCCGGGAGTGGCGGTCGACCGGGTGGAGAGGGACGGCAACGGGGGTCGAACGGTGCATTTGCGCACCGATGCCAGTCGCTGCTCCGTACCAAGCGAGTGCCGGGGCGTCTCCAGCTCGGTCAAGCAGCGGCGCACGACCCGGCCGCGGGACTTGCCGTATGGGGAGGCGCCGTTGCAGGTGCGCTGGCACAAGACCCAGTTCGCCTGCCGGGAGCGGCTGTGTCCGCGGAAGGCGTTCACCGAGTCGATCGCCGAGTTGCCGCCGTACGCGCGGATCACCGGCCGGGCCCGGCGGGCCGCCGCGACCGCGATCGGCTCCGGCCGGTCGGTGTCCGCGGTGAGCAAGGAGCTGCCGATGAGCTGGCCGATCGCGCATGCAGCCTTCGTGGAGCATGCCGAAAAGGTGCTGCTCGAACCGGACCCACCCGAGGTGCTGGGCATCGACGAGACCCCTGAGGGCTTCCACGTGGACCCGTGAACAGCAGCATCGTCCGGTTCGGTACTCTCGATGTCCGCGGGGTCGGGGACCCGGCCGGCGCCGGCCGCCTTCCCAGACTGCGTGCATTGGCTGGACGTGGTGTGCGCGACTAAGGGACCAGTGCGGTGGTGGTCATCGACATGTGCTCCCCCTACCGGCACGCCGTGCAGCACGCCCTGCCGTCCGCGGTACTGGCCGCCGACCGCTTTCATCTGGTCCGGCTGGCCAACGAGATGGTCACCGACGTCCGCCAGCGCGTGTTCCGGGAACTGCACGGCCGCCGCGGACGCAAGGACGACCAGGCCTGGGCGAACCGCCGGCTGCTACTACGCGCCGGCGACCGGCTCCCCGAGAAGGCCCTCGCGCGCCTGGCCGCCACCTTCGCGGCCGACGACACGACCGGGCAGATCGGAGCAGCCTAGGGCGTCAAGGAACGCCTCCGAATGCTGCTCGACGCCACGGACCGGGTCCATCGCTGTCGCGACTGACGAATCATCGAGACCGTGACTGCCAAGTGCGGGATGGACCGACTCGCGCAGACATCGACGGCTGGTGGCCGCAGATCCTCGCCTTCCTCACGACGAGCCACACCAACGCCGGCACCGAAGGCACCAACCGCATGATCAAAGACGACGCCCGGATCGCCTTCGGGTTCAGCAACCTGCAATCCCAACGCCGCCGAGTACGGTACCAAGCAATGCGGAGATAGACCCCGAACCCGGGCGGTCCGTAGCGGACCAAGGTCCGCCAGTCGACCCCGGCTTCCAGTAGCCAACTCGCTGGATCCGCGTCAGGTGCGGGAATCACCCTCGGCTCACTCGCTCGCCAGTGTCATCCGAATGTCCGTCGAGGATGCAGCTGCAGCAGCGCGTCGAGTAGCCAAACTGCTTCGACGCGGCGGACGTCCTCATCTGCCGCGAATCGCGCTACTGCCGAGTTGAGGACGTGTAGCAGAGCAGGGTCTTATCGGGTGCGGCCCCGGCGCCGGGCGAGCGCAGGAACACGGCACCTTCACCGCGACATTTCGGTGGCCTCGTGCAGGTGCGACGACAGGGTGGCCTATCGGGATGAGCGCAGTAGCTCGACCGTGACTCCGACCGCATCGGCAACCTCGACCCAGGCCTGATCCGCGGTGACGACCGGCCGTTGAACGGTCCGGCCCAGAGCAAGACATGCCCGGTCGCCAATCCCCAGTCCATAGCGTGCAGTGACCGGGGCGATCAGTCCGGCCTGCATGGCCAGGCTGCTGTCGAAGGGGATGATCTCGACCTGCTGCTCAAGGTCACCGAGGATGTCGACCAGATCGGCGACCTCTCGGCGCATCAGTAGCGCCGCGACTTCCGAGAAGTTGACAGCGGACATGACTGCCTCGCCCCCCGCGACGATGTCTGCAACGTGCTCGCCGCCAGGTTCCTCGAACAAGAGAGCAGCCACTGCCGACGCGTCAAGCACGCTCACAAGCGCGACGTCTTGCGTGACCTCGGCGCCGCCGAGGCCTGTTCAGCCGCCGCCTCGCGTCGTCGCTCCGCCAGGAGCTCGTCGACTGCGGAACCCGTGCTCCCGCCGGCAGCAGCCCCCAGCAGCCCCCGTGCCGCGTCGCTCCGCGGAACGAGCCGAACGCCACCCCGGGGGTCAGGGAGGACAAGCAGCTCGGTTCCCGGCTCGAGTCCAAGCCGGCGACGTGCGGAGGCGGGCAGGACGAGGCGGCCACGCGTATCGAGGTGGGCAGTGTCAGCCATGACCCACACTCTACGCCGTCGGCCCACGTGGGGCCAGCGTTGCCCACATGACGGTTGGGGCCCGGGATAGTCGCGGAAAGGCGCATTTCCTGGCTATCCCACGTGGAATCCAGGGCGGCCGTCTGGGGAGGCACCGTCAACAGCGAGATGGACGCGCATCCGGTTCACGCCCGACTGCCAGTTCACTGCGCGGTCCTGATGCTGCACCCAGTCGCTGCTGGTGCTCTGAAGCAGTACCCCGGCTCGTTCGTCGGGACCTCTCAGAAGACGTAGGTACGCCACACCGCTACTCGACACCGGATCGACGGAAGTCCAGCCGAGCACCCTGAACGCGTTCAAGAACCAGGCGAGCACGTCGCTCGCCCCGGCATCTATGTCGACCCAACGCTCGGCGTAGCCGTCGGCGCTGCCGTTGTCGAATCCGCAGCCCGCGCCCGCGTCATACGTGTTCTCACTGTTCGTCTGCGGACGCTCAGTCGGATGTCGGATGCCGGATGCCGGATGCCGGATGCCGGAGGCGCATTTCGGGAGTGCGCAGGAGGTCACGACCGAGTATTGGATGGGCGTACCGGCTCACGGGCCGATCCCGCCTGACGAACGAGCCCAATAAGGGCGGACCTCGTACGCCCAGGTTCAGGCGCCGGGCGCGGTGCATCCGTCCATACTCCGCCTCGGGCCTTACCGCATCTGGCTCCCCTCTGTGTCAAGACGCGGCGGGGAGCGCGGTCGTAGGCTCTGTAGTGGCGGGTCCGGGAAGTGACTTGTCCGAAGAGCCGGTGTGGGGATGTGAGCCGGTCACGCTGGACTCTCTAGACGTTCCCCCGTGTCCTCCCGGACCCGTCATCGTGCGGACGGCGTCATCGACCATGTGCCGGTAGACGATGTCTGACAGTCGTCGCTTCAGACATCGCATCGACTCCATCGACGTCTTCCCAGCGGCCTTCCGGTCGTAGTAGGCCCGACCTTCGGTCGGGTTTGGCAGCTGAACGGTCGCCATGATGTGCAACGTCCGGTTGATCTGTCGGTTGCCGGCGCGGGAGAGCCGGTGGCGGATCTGGTCGCCAGAAGACGCGTCGATCGGAGCGGTGCCGTTCCATGACGCGAAGTGGGCCTTGCTCGGGAACCGGGTGATGTCGCCGACGTCGATCAGCAGTCGCGCGGCGCCGGACGGACCGATGCCATGCAGCGCCAGTAGCGAGCTACCGGTGGCCTCGACCAGTTCGCGTAGCTCCTTGTCGGCCGCCTTCTTTCGCGCGCAAATCCGCTCGAGGTCGGCGACGAGCTCCGCGGCGACGCGGCGGCGGACCTTGCCGGCGGCGTCCCGTGGCCGCACCTTCGCCAGCAGCGCCTTCGCCTGCGCTGCCGACAGGTCCTTCTTCGCCCCGTCCGGAATGAGCTCCAGCAGCAGATGATGAAGCTGGGCGACCATCCGGGTGTGGTCCTCACCGAGCGCGCGGCGACGGTCGGCTAGCACCCGCAGCACCGCGAGCTGCTCTTCGTCGACGACGGGGCGCAGCCCCGCCATCCGGGTGTCGACCAGGGCAACGGAGTGCCCGTCGGCGGGGTCGGTATTGCGACCCTGACCGGTGCTGAAGACCCGCGCCCGAGCGGACAGTTTCGGTGGCACGTCGACCACCTGCTCGCCGTCGGCCAGCAGTCGGGTGGCGACGTGCCGGCCGATCCCGCTGCACCCCTCGACCGCCCAGACGCGCTGCGGCCACTGCCGGGCGTCGCGCAGCATCGCGCGTAGCCGGTCTTGTCAGTGGCGTAGCGGCCGCCGTCGAGCACCCACTCGTCCGGCGCCATCGCCTCGATCGTGACCGACCGCTTGTGGGGATCCATCCCGATGACCCACGGTCCACCCGTTGACCTCCCTGCTCGAGATCAGTAGCTGTGTCGAGCTGGGAGGGCAGCGCTACTTCGACCTGAGCAAACCCCTCTTGAGCCTCTCCCTGCTCATGCCGGTGCCCGGTCCGCGCAGGCCAGATGAGAGCCACACGACACGTCGTGGGGAGCCGCAATGAGAGCGACGGACCGGACACCTCGACCGATCCTCGCGCAGGCACCGGTCATGAGCCGTATTCAACAAGTAGCCGCGATGCGGGCGAGGTGCGAGCAACCAGACGTCGGCTGGGTTGCGGTGCATGCAGACATCGGATGCGTTGCGGCGACTCTCCGCTCGCCGTTATGGCGCTGGGTCGTTTGGGGAGCGATGCAGACGATCCGGTGCGAAGAAACAACATGTGGAAAAGCGACTGGTGAGCTGCGCACGCCTTCGCTAGAATCGCACACATGTTCGAAGTGTTGTCGTCGCGGGGAGTGCTTTCCGCGGCGTTGATCGCCCCACCCGGCCCGGACGTCCTCACCGCCCTGGCCGCCGTCGACGTCGACGCGCTGGATCCGGCCGGGCAGGTGGATCTGCTGATCGCCTGGGACCGGCAGCTTTCGTGGATGCAGGCCCGGCTGCAGCCGCTGCTGCGCGCGGTCGGCGACCATGCGTGGAGGGTCGCGAAAGCCGAGCAGCGCCGCGGCGACCCGCCGGTATCCCGGACCGCAGCGCGCATTTGGAGATCGCGGTCGCGCTGCGAATGTCGGAGACGGCGGCGGCGAACCGGCTGGCGATCGCCCGTGACCTGTGCGGGCATCTGTCGGCGGTGCGCCAGGCGCTGGCCGCCGGGGACATCGGCTACGGGCATGCGCTGGCCATCGTCGACGCCACCAGCGCCCTCACTGCCGCCCAGGCGGCGGAGGTGGCGGCGAGGGTGCTGCCGCGGGCGCGGACGCAGACAGTCGCGAATTTGCGGAAGTCGCTGCGCCGGCGGGTGTTGGCTGCCGACCCGGCCCAGACCCGCAAGCGGTGCGAGCAGGCGGCCGCGCAGCGCAAGGTCGACTGGTGGCCCACCACCGACGGGATGGCCGAGCTACGGCTGACGGCCCCGCTCCTGCAGGTAAAGGCCGCCTATGAGGCGATCCATGCTGCCGCGAAGACGGCGGCTGCCGGGCATCCCTACGGCTCACCCGGCTGGCAGCCGATCGACACCCGCCGCGCCGACGCGACCATCGGCTTGCTGACCGGCGCCGCCACCCACACCACGAAGGTGAACGTCGAGGTGCAGCTCACCATCGACCTGGCCACCCTGCTCGGCTTTCAGGACCATCCCGCCGAACTCGCCGGCCACGGACCGATCCCCGCCCACCTCGCCCGCGAGCTGGCCGCCGACAGCCGCTGGCGACGGCTGATCTACGAACCGCTATCCGGCGAATTGCTCGACCTGGGCCGTAGCAGCTACACCCCCAGCGTCGCGCTCGCCCGCTACGTCCGCGCCCGAGATCAGCACTGCACCTTCGCCGGCTGCCAACGCCCCGCCGCCCGCTGCGACCTTGACCACAGCCACGACTACGGCGCCGGCGGCGGCACCGACCGCATCAACCTGCACCCGCTGTGCGTGTTTCACCACCACGTCAAACACCACGCCGGCTGGACGCTGCACACCCATCCCGTCACCGGCCGCACCCACTGGACCGGCCCCTCCGGACGGCGCTACGACATCCTCCCGCACGACTTCCGCCCCGACGACTGGCACGACTTCACCACCGAGCCCTACTACGCCGAACCACCACCCCCCGACGGCTACATCACCGAAGCCGACTACATCGGATCACCCTTCGACGACCCCGACCTCGTCCTCATCGCCGCCCCATGAGAACGTGCTGCGACGAAAGGGGAATCAGGTGAGGATTGCCGACGGCAAGGGTCGCGTGCAGCAGCTGCTGACCGGTCGACCGATGACTTTGTTCGCAGTCGTTGCTCCCGCGGACGTGATGCTCGCGGCGACCGATCGGCGGCGGGCGCGCTGGCTGACCAAGCCGCTGCTGATGCCCACGCTGATGCTGGGCCGGCCCCGTTCCGCCCAGCGTGCCCTCGCTTTGGGTGGGCTCGGTGACGTGGCGCTGCTCGGCAAGAGTGACAAGGCCTTCACCGCAGGGCTTTGCGCGTTCCTCGCCGGACACATCGCGTGGATCGCCGCCTTGCAAGCGCGTGCACAGGGCAGTGCCACCGCGGGAATGCTGAGGCGCCGGCCAGCGCTCGCGGCGCCATACCTGGTCGCGTGGTCAGGGCTCAACGCGTACCTGTGGCCCCGCACAGGGCGCGACCGCTACCCGGTGGTGGCGTACAGCACCGTGCTCCTGGCGATGGCCCTGGTCGCCCTGGACTCGGGACGAGCCGATACGGCCGCCGGCGGCGCACTCTTCATGGCGTCTGACGGGCTGCTGGCGCTGGAGAAGTTCGGCGGGGTGGCGTTTCCCGGTTCCGAGGGAGTGGTGATGGCGACGTATACCGCGGCGCAGGCGCTGCTCGCCGCGAACGCCGGCTGAAGCCGGCTGAGACGCCGACTGACAGGTCCGAAGTGGAGAGATCAGCGGGGGTAGGACAGCAGCCTGAAGCGCAGGACGGTGCCGGGCGCAGCCTGTGCGGCATGCGGCAGATCGCTCTCACGGGCGACGGCGATGACGGGGTAGCCACCCGTGGTGGGCCGGTCGGCCAGGAGCAGGACCGGTTGCCCGTTGGGCGGCACTTGAAGGGCGCCGGTGACCATGCCCTCCGGGGGAAGTTCGAGGCCATGGGCGCGCCGGAGGACAGGCCCGGTGAGCCGGACCCCGACGCGGCTGCTGTCCGGGCTCACGGTCCAGCGGTCTTCGGTGAGAGCGGTGAGCGCGCTGTCGTCGAACCAGTGCGCGGAGGGACCGGGATAGACCCCGATGACGGGCGCGGTCGCGATCCCCGAGACTGCAACGAAATCCGCTGCAGGCACGGGGGAGAGCGCCGGCCCGAACGGCAGCCGATGCCCCGGCTGAACGACCGGCGGACCAAGCCCGCTCAGCAGATCCGTCGACCGGCTGCCAAGCACCGGTGCGACCGTCAGCCCGCCTCGCACGGCGACGTAGGAACGCACCCCGGCCGTGGCCCGACCGACTTCGAGGACTTGACCGGCGCGCAGCAGCAGCGGCGCGTTCTGGTCCGCCGCCCGCCCGTCGACGGTCACCGCAGCCGGCGCCCCGGTAACGGCGACGATCACCCCCGCCGACCCCGCAGGTGCCTGCGCTATCCGGAGTCTCGGCCCACGTCCGGTTGTCTCCAGGACCGCCATGTCCTCGAGGTTGCCGAGGAGCCGGTTTGCGAGTCGGGCCGCCGGCGCGTCGAGAAATCCGGACGGAGACACCCCGAGGTGTGCCAGCCCGCCGCGGCCCGCGTCCTGGACAGTCGTGAGCCCACCCCCGTCTTCGACGAGGAGCCATCCGCTGCCGTCGCTCATCGCCGCTCGCTCACGGCAAGGGACCCGGTTGCCGCACGAGTCGCACCCGGGTGCCCGGGCTGAGCAACGCGGGGTCGGCGCGCGTCGGGTCGAACATCACCGCATCCGTGGAGCCGATCAGATGCCAGCCGCCGGGAGTCGCCCGGGGATACACCGCTGTGTAGACGTCCGCGATGGCGACCGAACCGGCCGGGACGAACGGTCGCGGGCTGTTACGCCGCGGCATCCGGAGCCGCCCGTCGAGTCCGACGAGATAGGCGAAGCCGGGCGCGAAACCGGTGAATGCCGCCCGATACGTCACCGCGCCGTGCAGCCGAACCACCTCGTCGACCGAGAGTCCGGTGTTCTCGGCGACGCTCGCGAGGTCCGGTCCGTCATAGCGAACGGCGATCTCCACCGGGGCCGAACCTTCGGCCGCCGCCGAACCCGCCATCGAAGCCGCTACCGACGTCGCCACTGCCGGCAGCACGCGGATGAACATCGCGAGATCCGCCGCGGTCGCTGCCACGACGAGCACCGTCGCCGCCCCCGGGACCACGTCGACGAGCGTGACCGACTCCCGATCAGCTACCCCTGTCACCGCCGCGGCCAGAGCGGCCGGACCGCCATCGCCATCCGCATCGAGCACCACGGCACGTTCCCCGCAGCGGCGCAGCCCCCGCACGCTCATGTGAAAGCAACGATCTCGCTTCCGGCGGCGCGCAGCGCAGCGCGGGTGCGGCGGGCCAGCTCCACGGCTGCGGGATTGTCGCCGTGCAGGCACAGCGACGACAGATGGGTGAGCGCCGCCAGGCGCAACGCGTTCGCCGCCACCTCATCCGGGTCGGACAGCACGCTTCCGTCCTGCGAGCGCGGTGCGAGCCGCCCGTCCGCGGTATATCGGCGATCCGGGAAACCCTCGAAGGCGGTGGCGACGCCCGCGTCGGCGGCCACCTCCATCACCACCGAGTCCGGTAGCCCCAGCACCGGCAGGCCCTGGCCGAACGCCAGCGTCCCCTCGATCAGCGCCCACGCATGATCTGGATCATCGGCCACCTGGTTGTAGAGCGCCCCATGCGCCTTGACGTAGTGCACTCGGGTGCCGGCCGCCCGCGCCATCCCGTCGAGCCCGGCGATCTGGTAGGTCACCTCGTCACGAAGTTCGATCCGGTCGACCGCCAGGTACCGGCGGCCGAACCCGGCCATATCCCGGTAGCTCACGTGTGCACCGATCCGCACGCCGCGCTCGGCCGCCAGCTCGCACACCCGTCGCATCGTCTGCGGATCACCGGCGTGAAAGCCGCACGCCACGTTCGCGCTCGAGACGATGTCGAGCAGCGCCAGGTCATCGGCCATCCGCCACCTGCCGAACCCCTCGCCGAGGTCGGCATTCAGGTCGATCGCCGGCCGGGCGCCGTCCGGAGTGCTGCTCACCCCATTCAGGATGCCTTGACGGTGCCCGCCTCGACCAGCGCTTCGATGTCCTCGTCGGTACGTCCGATCTCGCGCAGGATTTCCCGGGTGTGCTCGGCGAGCCGCGGCGGCCGAAAGCGTGGCCCGGCCGGGGTGCCGAGGAAGTCCGCGGGCGTCGCTAGCATCAGCGTGCCGCCTTCCTCGTCGGGCACGGTGACGATCCCGCCGGCGGCGAAGAACTGCGGGTCGACCAGCAGGTCGTTGACCGAGTTCACCGGCGCCCAGAAGAAGTCCGGGTCGGCCTCGAAAATCTCCGCCCACTCCTCGAGCGGCTTCTGCGCGAAGATCTCGTCGAGCGTCGCGATCAGCTCCGCGGCGTGCTCTGCCCGCCCGGCGGCCGTCGCGAAGCGCGAATCCTCCAGCCATTCCGGGTGGCCGACGGCGCGCGCCAGCGGCGGCCAGTGCCGCTCGGCTTCCAAGCCCACGATCCAGAACCGCCTGCCGTCGCCGGCGGTGTAGTTGTTGATCGACGGGTTGCGCATGGTTTTGCGATTGCCGAGCTGGATCTGGTGGCCCCACATGAGTGCCACGTTCACGTCGAAGCCGATCGTGTACGCGCCCTGGCGCAGCAGCGACGTGGTCACCAGCTGCCCCTCACCGGTGCGCTCGCGAGACACCAGCGCGGCGCTGATCATCCCCGCCGCCGTCATGGCGACGGTGTGATCGCCCATGCCGCCGCGCTGGAACGGCAGATCGCCCCCCGGTGGCGTCAGCGAGTGCGCGATGCCGGACCGTGCCCAGAAGGCCGCGATGTCGTAGGCCCGCCGGTTCGCGTCCGGTCCCTCGATGCCGTAGCCGGTGACCAGCCCGTACACCAGCCGGGGATACCGGGCGCACATCTTCTCGGCGGACAGCCCGACCCGCTCCAGCGCCTCCAGCCGGATGTTGGTCAGGAAGACGTCCGCGCCTTCCAGCAGCTCCTGCATCAACGCGCGGCCCTCGTCGGTGCCGAGGTTGACCGCGATGCTGCGCTTGGACCGGTTGTCGAGATCAAAAGGGGGATTGGTGCCGTCGTCACCCCCGATCATGCCGCCGAAGCTGCGTGCCGGATCACCCGACGGCGGCTCGACCTTGATGACGTCAGCACCCCAGTCGGCGAGGATGCCGCCCGCGCCGGGCCCGGCGACCCACATGCCGAGCTCGACGACGCGGATGCCGGCCAGAGGCCCGCTCATGCCGTGATCTCCAGCCGTCATCCGATAGCGATCGGGTTGACCGGGCTACCGGTGCCGCCGGTCACCAGCAGGGGAGCGACGACCAGCAGCGCCGAGTGGCACTTGTCGGCCGCCATCGGGGACAGCACGAGGTGCTCGATCAGCGGCACGCCGAGCTTGACCAGCACCTCGACGTGAAAGGACAGGAAGCGGTCCTCGTCGAACGGGATGCACTCGATGGCGGCATTGTCGGCGCCGACGGCAGCGAGGTCGTTGTCGCGGATGAAGTCCACGCACGACAGCGCCAGTCCGGGCTGGGCGAACGGCGGCGGGCCGCCCTCGGCCGTGAGCCGGCTGAACAGGTCCAGCCAGCCCGTGCGGACCAGCAGCGCGTCGCCCGGATTGACCGAAACCCCCTGCGACGCGAGGCACTTTTCGATCTCCTCGCCGCTGATGCGGTAGCCCGGCTCGAGGCACTCGACGCCGAGCTGGCCAGCGAGGTCGGCAAGCACCGCCCGGGTGGCGAAGCCGCCGGTCTTGTCGATGCCGCAGCGCCCCGCGCCGCCCTGCGTGGTGAAGCTGTCCTTGGAGAAGCCGTTGTAGAACTGGTCCTCCGAGTACACGTGGCACAGTGCGTCGAGGTGGCTGCCGTTGTGTGCGGCGATCACCAGCACGTCTTCGTTCGCGCCGAGCCCGCGCGGCGCCCCGTAGGCGTCGTAGGCGCCCTCATCGGTCTGGCTGGTGAGCGTGAGCCGCTGCGGCGCTCCGCGGTAGTCGAACACCGGGACGCCGCTGCGCTGCACCGGCAGGCCGAGGTTGTAGAGCTTGCCGGTCCGGCAGGACTGCGTCGCGCGCAGGACCACCTCCGGGGTGAGCAGGTTCAGCGCGCCGCGTTCGTCGGCGTCGCCCCAACGTCCCCAGTTGCCGGTCCGGCTCTGCGGGTCCGAGGTGGTGGTCATGCCATGGCCTCCGTAATGCCTCGCGGGTCAGCGGTTGCAGGAACCGATGTCGACCGGGATCTGCGCCCCGGTGAGGAAGCGGGATTCGTCGCTGGCGAGCCAGGCGACGACACCGGCGACATCATCCGCCGTCATGGAGTGGTGGGGGAGCGTGTTCATGAAAAGTGGCGCGAGGGTGGTCGCGTGGGCCTGGATCATGTCGAACAGCCCGGGCACGTCCATCATTGCGGTGGCGACGCCCGCCGGGTGAATGCTGTTGACCCGGATGTCGAACTCGCCGAGCTCGTTCGCCAGTCCCCGGCAGATGCCGACCACGCCGTGCTTGGCCGCGGTGTACGCGAGCGTGAACGGCTGGCCTTTGAGCCCCGCGGCCGAGCTGGTGAGGATGATCGATCCGCCGGTGCCCTGCTGGATCATGTGCGGCACGGTGGCCCGGATCGTGTGGAACACGCCCGTGAGGTTGATGTCGATGAGCTCGTTCCAGGACTCGGTCGACAGCTCCCACGCGTTGCCCCACGACAGGATCCCGGCATTGGCCACCACGATGTCGATGTGGCCGAGCTCGTTCACCGCCTCGGCGGCCAGTGACTCGAGCGCGGTCAGGTCGCGCACGTCAGCCTGCTTCGCGATGACCCGCGCTCCGGCCTTCTCGGCCAGGCGCACCGTCTCGTCGAGGTCGTCCGGGCTCGCCGGCGTCACCTGATTGGTGGCCACCGGTGCGCAGATGTCCGAGATGACGACGTCGGCGCCCTCCTGGGCGAACCGCACTGCCTCAGCCCGGCCCTGCCCACGGGCTGCACCCGTTACGAAAGCCACCTTGCCGGTGAATCGCCCCATGAAATTCCGCCGCCCCTTCCGGTTTCCGACCAGGGCGGCAGCGTATCGCCTCTGCGTACTTGACTGTGCGTCAGGTCACTGCGAGGTTGTTCGATGTTGAGACCACAGGTTCGTATATACGAACGGAGGCCGGCAGTGAAGCTGGACGTCCTGTACGAGGTTGACGCCCCGAAGCCCTGGGGCCGTCCCCATCCCTACGGGCAGCGGGACGCCGAGCGTCGCGCCTATCGCGAGGCGGTCGAGCAGATCAAGCTCGCCGACAAGGTCGGCTTCAACACCATCTGGGCTGTCGAGCACCACTTCCGCGAGGGCCGGTCGCACTGCCCGGCGCCGGAGGTGCTGCTCGGTCATCTCGCTGCCTGCACCGAGCAGATCGGTCTCGGATTCGGCGTCACGCTGACCCCGTTCGGCTTCACGCCGCCGCAGCGCATCGCCGAGAAGGTGGCGGCGGTCGACCTGCTCTCGCAGGGTCGCGTGCAGTGGGGGACCGGGCGCTCCACCCCGATGGAGCAGACCGCCTTCGGCGTCGACCGCGAGAAGTCGCGCGACGACTGGGCCGAGGCCATCCAGATCGTCTGCGGGATGTGGCGCGACGAGTACTTCGAGTACGAGTCCGAGCGCTTCAGCTTTCCCAAGCGGATGGTCACCCCGAAGCCATGGCAGGACCCCCACCCGCCGTGCTGGATGGCGGCCACCTCGAACGGTTCGGCGGAGGTCGCCGGCGCGAACGGGCTGGGGCTGCTCTCGTTCTCGATCATGCAGCCGCTCGAGACGATGGCCGCGCAGGTGAAGGCCTACCGCGAGGCGGCGAAGAGCGCCCAGCCGCTCACTGACGTCACGACCAACAAGGTCGCCGCGTACACGCTCGTTCACGTGAGAGATGAGCGCCGGCCGGCCGATCAGCAGGTCTGGGACTCCGTCGGCTGGTGGTATCAGAACCTGGCCCAGTTCACCCTCGACTGGGAGCTGCCGCATCTGTCGCCCGAGGAACGCGAGGGCGCCTTCCCTCTCCTTAACCCTCTGATCAAGGGTGAGGTTCCGGTCGAGACCTTCGACGCCGCCGACATGATCGTCATCGGCGACGTCGACACCTGCGTCCGCAAGATGAAGCACTACGCCGATCTCGGCATCGACGAGCTGATCTGCTACGTCCAATGGGGCTACCTCGAGCACGAGGACATCAAGCGCACCATCGAGGTCCTCGGCAAGGAAGTCATCCCGGAGCTCGCGGCCTACGAGCCGAAGGTCGGGGCGTCGGCATGACCCGCACCGACGACTCCCCGGTTCCCGACTTCGCCGGGCGGTTGCGCCTCGACGGCCGCGGCGTCGTGCTCGTCGGCGCCGGAGCCGGCATCGGCCGGCAGGCCGCCCACGCGCTCTCGCAGGTCGGCGCCCGGGTGCTGTGCGTCGATGTCGAGCCCGACCTCGCCGAGGAGATCGCCAAGGAGGTCGGCGGGATCGCGTGGGCCGGTGACGCGACCGACCGCGCCGGAGTCGAGCGGCTGGTCCGCGACGCGAAAGAGCAGCTCGGCCACGTCGACGCGGTGATCGACATCGTCGGCATGTCGCGCTACACCGCACTCGTCGACACCGACGACGAAGAGTGGGACTGGCACTTCCAGATCGTGCTGCGCCACGCGCAGCTGCTCACCCAGCTGTTCGGCAAGCACCTCGGCGACAACGGCGGCGGCGCGATGGCGTTCGTCGCGTCGGTCTCCGGGCTCACCGGAGCGCCCATGCATGCCGCATACGGCGCGGCGAAGGCCGGCCTCATGTCGCTGGTGCGCTCGGCCGCGGTCGAGCTCGGGCCGCAAGGCGTGCGGGTGAACGCCGTCGCGCCCGGAGTCGTCTGGACTCCGCGGGTGTCCGCGTTCCTCGGCGAACCGGGCCGGCAGCGCAACGCCGCCAACACCCCGCTGGGCCGGGTGGCGCAGACCTCGGACATCGCCGGTCCGCTGCTGTTCCTGGTCGGCGACCTGTCCGGCTACGTCAACGGCCAGACCCTCATCGTCGACGGCGGGGTCAGCTGCAAGTTCCCGTATCCGCTGCCGGAAGGCGTCTGATGCTGCTCGCCGGCTGCCTTCGCGGCATCGCCTGGGAGGGCGATGCGCAGACGCCCTACCCGCGCGCCGATCCGGATGACGCCGAGCGGCTTCCCGGCGACACCTGGGGCACGGCCCGGCTGCCGGTGGGCGTGCGCCTGGAGCTGGTCGGCGATGCGACCTCGGTGGAGATCGACTACGGCTGCGCGACGGACGAGCTGGGTTATCGCGGGGAGGGTGCCGGCACCACGTTCAGTGCCTGGCGCGGCGGTCAGGAGATCGCGAACGCGGCGGCCTGGGTGGACGGCGACACGGCGGTGCTCCCGCTCGGCGACCGCAGCACCGACGTTCTGACGATCTACCTGCCCGAGGGCATGCGGCCGACGCTGTATGAGGTGCGTCCCGTCGGGGGAACGCTGGATCCGGCGCCCCGCGGGCCGCGCTGGCTCGCCTACGGCGACTCGATCACCGAGGGCTGGGTGGCTTCCGGCCCTGCCCACGCGTGGCCGGCGGTGGCCGCCCGCGCATCCGGCCTGGACGTGGTGAACCTCGGCTATGCCGGCTCCGCCCGCGGCGAGATCCCGTCCGCCGAGCAGATCGCCGCTCTACCGGCGGACGTCATCTCCATCGCCTACGGCACCAACTGCTGGACGCGCATCCCGCACAGCCGGGCGCAGTTTCGCGAAGGGCTGCGCTCCTTCCTGGCCATCGTGCGCGAAGGCCATCCGCAGACCCCGATTGTCGTCGCCAGCCCCGTGCTCCGTCCCGACGCCGAGGCCAGCCCCAACCGCCTCGGGGCGACGCTTGCCGACATCCGCGCGGAGGTCGAGGACATGGTCAGCGAGCTGCGCGACGCCGGTGACGCCCACCTGTCTCTGGTGCGCGGCTTCGGGCTGCTCACAGCTGACCAATTGCCCGACGGCATCCACCCCGGCGACGCCGGTCATCGGATTCTCGCTGATGCGATCGGCGGGGCGGTCCGGGAAGCGGCCTCCCGCCGTTGAGCCGCGGCAACCCCAGCGTCGATCGCGCGGTCGGCATCCTCACGGTGCTGAGCGCCGCGCCGGAGCGCAGCTTCACGCTGACCGAGATCGTGCGGCAGACGGAGCTGTCCAAAGCCACCTGCCATGCGCTGCTCGCGTCGCTCGTCGAGGCCCGCTGGCTGTTGCGGCACCCGGCGGGGCCGAGCTACCGGCTGGGACCCGGGCTCATCGCCCTCGGCGAGGCAGCGCGCAGCGGCTATCCGGCGCTGCCGTACGCCCAGGACCAGATGCGTGAGCTCGGCACCGAGCTCGGCCTCGAGTGCCTCGCCAGTGCCGTCGTCGGCGCGGAAATCGTCATCCTGGCCAAGAGCGGCGCCCCCGCGCCGACCACCGTCTCGGCGATCGTGGGTCAGCGGGTTCCGCTGGTGCCGCCGCTCGCCACCGTCTTCTTCGCCTGGTCGGACGACGCCGCCATCAGGGCGGCGTTTCCCGGGGGCGTCGGTGCGGCCCATCTCACTGCTGCGCTGACCGACAGCTACCGGCGCGGGCTCGCCGCGGTCCGCGAGCGGGGCTTTTCCATCGCTCTGGAAAACGCGGTACGCGAGCGGCTGGGCCGCACCTTCGCGGCCTCGTTGGCGCGCGGGCAGCTCGCCGAGCCCGACATCGTGGACCTGGTCCGCCGGCTCGCGGATGAGGACTATCAGCTGCTCGACCTCGACGCCGGCGCGAAGTACTGGCTCAGCCATCTCGCCGCGCCGATCTTCGACGCCACCGGTCGCGTCGTCCTGGCGCTGACGATCGTCGGGTTCGCCCGCCCGCTCGATGCCGAGGAGATCTGCCAGCTCGGCCGGCGGCTGCGCGCAGCGGCGGACGCCGTGACGGCGGCCGTTCACGGGCAGGTGCCGCAAGCGGACGGCGAGCGCGAGGTAGTTTCATGACCGATGCATATAAACCGTTGGCTACACCTGTGAACTGGACGCGACCGGACGCCGCGCGACGGCCCGCGGGGAGGCGGCGGTTTGCACACCAACCGCAACGTTGCTATGCCATGGTGATTGCGTGACCTGAGCCTCAGTCAGATTGCTGAGGTCATCACCCATCGAATCGCAGACGCGAAGGGGCGAGCTATGGAGTTCGGCTTGTTCATCCAGGGTTACAACCCTGCATTCCGGCGAGAGGGCAACCCGAGCGCCGAGTACGACGCCTTCGCGTCCGACATCGCCGCGGTCCAAGCCGCCGACAAGGCCGGGTTCAAGTACGTCTGGGTCACCGAGCACCACTTTCTCGACGAGTACTCGCACCTGTCGGCGAACGACGTCGTCTGCGGATACCTCGCGGCCACCACCGAGCGCATCCACATCGGGTCGGGCATCTTCAACCCGCTGCCGTCGGTCAACCACCCGGCGAAGGTCGCCGAGCGCGTCGCGATGCTCGATCACCTCTCGGACGGCCGTTTCGAGTTCGGTACCGGCCGCGGCGCCGGCAGCCACGAGATCCTCGCGTTCCTGCCCGGCCTGACCGACCTGTCGAGCACCCGGGAGATCTGGGAAGACGTCATCGGCGAGTTCCCGAAGATGTGGCTGCAGGACGAGTACGAGGGCTACTCCGGCAAGTACTGGAACATGCCGCCGCGCAAGGTGCTGCCCAAGCCGCGCCACAAGCCGCACCCGGCCATGTGGTACGCCGCCGGCAACCCGTCGAGCTACGAGATGGCCGCCCGCAAGGGCCTCGGCGTGCTCGGCTTCTCGGTCGGGGACTTCGCGTCCGCGGAGAAGGCCGTGGCGAGCTACAAGAAGGCGGTCGCCGGCGCGGAGCCGATCGGCGCCTTCGTCAACGACAACCTGATGTGCTGCATCGCCGCCTACGTCGCGGAGGACCGCGACAAGGCGTACCAGTCCTACGTGAACGCGCAGCCCAACTACCTGGTGTCGAACGTGTTCCGCTACCACGACACGTTCCCGCACCCGGAGCACGTGCCGACCTGGCCGGAGCGCATCCCCGAGCCGACGATGGACGACATCCCCGCCTACCTCGAGGCCGGGGCACTGCTGCTCGGTGACCCGGACGACGCCCTTCAGCAGGCGAAGGCCTGGGAGTCGATCGGCGTCGACCAGCTGGTCTTCGGCATCGGCCCGGCGCCGCTCGAGGAGACCATCCGCAGCATCGAGCTGCTCGGGGAGCACGTGATCCCGAAGATCGACACCGACCCGGAGCACCGCACGACGAAGATGCGCCGCGCGGCCGCCTGACGCGAACATTCTGACCCTGCGACCCTGAGTTAGGCAGTTGACCCAACCCCCGTGAGCACTCCCGTGAACACAGCCAGCCCGGTCCTCGAGGCCGAGGGAATCGGTAAGCGCTTCGGCGGCGTCACCGCACTCGACGACATGTCCCTGTCGGTGCAGCGCGGTGAGGTGTGCGGCTTGATCGGCCCGAACGGCGCCGGCAAGACGACGTTCTTCGACGTCCTGTCCGGCGTGCAGCCGGCAAGCGCGGGCCGGGTCGTCTTCGAAGGTCACGACATCACGAACCGCACCGCGACCTGGCGGGCGAGGAACGGACTGCGGCGCACCTTTCAGAAGCAGCAGCCGTTCAGCTACCTCACCGTCGAGGACAACCTGATGGTTGCCGTGGAGTGGCGCGGCGGCGGGGGCGGGGTGCTGGCCGACTTGGTGCGGCTGCCGCTGCGGGCGAAGCGGGAAAAGGCGCGCCGCGATGCCGCCCGCGAAGCCCTCGCGCTTTTCGGTCTGGAGTCGCTGGCCCGTGAGCGCGCCGGCGGGCTGACCATCGGCCAGATCCGGCTGCTGGAGATGGCCCGGGCCGTCGTCGACCGGCCCAAGGTGCTGCTGCTCGACGAGCCGACCTCGGGGCTCGCCGAGGAGGAGATCGGCTACCTGGCCAACGCGCTGGAGCTGATCCGCGGCGAGCAGGTGTGTGCGGTCCTGCTCGTCGAACACGACATGGCATTCGTCATGCGCGAATGCAGCCGCGTCGTCGTGCTGAACCTCGGCCGGCGGCTGGCGGAAGGTAGCCCTGACGAGATTCGCCGCCATCCAGAGGTGGCTGCTGCCTACTTGGGATCGAGTGCTGCATGAGCAAGCTCATCGCGCTGGTGCTGTCCGGCGTCGTCACCGGCGGCCTGTTCGCCATCCTGTCGTCCGGCCTGGTGCTGACCTACCAGGTCGCCGGCGTCTTCAACTTTGCGCAGGGTGCCACCGCGTTCAGCTGCGCGCTCATGTACTACGAGCTGAACACCGGTGCCCACTGGTCGATCGTCCCGTCGGCGATCGTGACGATCCTGGTGTTCGCGCCGTTGCTCGGGTGGCTGCTCGACGTGGCGATGCTGCGCAAGCTGGCGAAGGCCGGCACGACGGCGCAGATCGTCGCGACCATCGGTCTCACGATCGCGCTTCCGGCAGCGGGCCTGTTCATCATCCAGCAGGCCGATCTCACCAGCGCCGACAACGTCAGCAACCCGGCAGGTGTCGGCCCGACGCCGGCGACGGTGTGGCGGCTGATGAAGGGCGTCAGCCTGGACTCGAACCAGCTGGCGATTCTGTGCGCCGCCGCGTTCACCGCCGTCCTGCTGTGGATCGTGGTGCGCCGTACGCCGCTCGGTCTGCAGATGCGCGCGTGCGTCGACCGCCGCGACCTCGCGTCGCTGCGCGGGGTGAACCCCGGCCGCTCGTCGCTCCTGGCGTCGATGCTGTCGACGACACTCGCCGGCCTCGCCGGGGTGCTGGGCGCGCCGTTCCTGTCGCTCGGGTCGGACTCGTTCACCCAGGCGATGCTGGTCTCGGCGGCGGCCGCGGTGTTCGCGCGCTTCACCAACATCCCGCTGGCATTCCTCTTCGGCCTGCTGCTCGGCGTCGCGCGCAACCTGGTCGCGGGCTACGTCGCACCCCACGTGAGCATCAGCGGCCTGGCGAGCTCCGTGCCCTACATCCTGTTCTTCATCGGGCTGCTCGCTCTGAACGCGAGCCGCGGCAGGCGCGCGGGTACGGTCAGCGACGAGAAGGTGCGGCTGTTCGACATCAGCCAGCTGCCGCTGTGGCGGCGCGCGTACCCGTGGACGCTCGCCACCGTCGCGCTCGTCATCTGGCTGCTGCTGACCAACGACGTGTGGCTCGGCTACACCAGCGCGGGTCTGGCGCTGGGGCTGGTGTTCCTCTCGTTCGTCGTCGTGACCGGCATCGGAGGCATGGTCAGCCTGGCGCAGGCGGCATTCGTCACCGCTGCCGCGCTGTCGGCAGGCCTGTTCCTCAGCTGGGGCTGGCCGTTTATCGGCGCCCTGCTCGCCGGCACGGCCATCGCGGGTGCCGCCGGCGCGATCGTGTCGTTGCCATCGCTGCGTCTCGGCGGTTTGCCGCTCGCGCTGTCCACGCTGGCGATCGCCTTCATCGGAGACCTGCTGATCTTCCAGATCGACTCGTTCGCCCAGGTCAACCTCGGCGGCTGGCAGGTGGATCGGCCGCACTGGTTCGGCATCAACTTCGACAGCCTGACCTCGACGGGTAACCGCAATTTTGCGTTCCTGCTGCTCGTCATCGTGTTGCTCGCCGTCTGGCTGGTGCGCAACCTGGAGCGTTCCCCGTCCGGACGGGCGATGCTCGCCGTGCGGTCATCGGCGGTGGCGGCGGAGGCGTCGGGCGTGAACACCGCCCGGCAGAAGTTCCTGCTATTCACCATCTCCTCGGCGATGGCGGGCCTCGGCGGCATCCTGTACGCGGCTTACAACGGCGGTGTCACCAGTACCGACCACACCACCACCGAGGGTCTGGTGTGGCTCGCGGTCGTGGTCGCCTTCGGCGTGCGACGTCCCGGCGGTGCGGTCATCGCCGCGCTGGTCTACGCGATGATGCCGCACGTCTTCGACGAATACATCACGCACTCGACGTACCTGCCGATGATGCTCTTCGGTCTCGGTGGCATCGGTCTCGCCAGGAACCCCGAGGGGTGGCTCACCGACACCGCCGACGAGTTCCGCAAGCTGCTGCGCAGGATCGGGGAGCGGCGGGCGGCCGGCGCCGAACCGGCTGTCGCGACCGCCGGGGCCTCCGCAGAAGCGGCGACGGCACCTGCGCAGCGGATCGCGCTGGACAAGCCGGCCCGGACCACGGGTGCGCCGGCGACCGCGGTCGCGCGTACCCCGGCGTCCGCCGCGATGCCCGCTTCCGCCGCGCTGCTGCAGGTTCGCGGGCTGCACGCCGGCTACGACGGGGTCGAGGTGCTGCACGACGTCAGCTTCGACGTCGAGGCGGGTGCGATCGTCGCGGTGCTCGGCCCGAACGGCGCCGGCAAGACCACGCTGTGCAACACCATCGCGGGCCTGGTGCCGGCCGGCGACGGAAGCGTCGTCTACAACGGGCAGGACGTCAGCAAGTGGACCCCGCACCGGCGCTCCCGCTCCGGCCTCGTGCTCGCTCCCGAGTCGCGTGGCATCTTCGCCGGGCTCACCGTCGAGGAAAATCTGCGGCTGGTGCTGTCCCCCAAGGAACGAGCGTTCGTGTTTGACCGGTTCACCGCGCTCCGGGAGCGCCGCCGGCTGCCAGCCGGTGTGCTTTCCGGCGGTGAGCAGCAAATGCTGACGCTGGCTCCGCTGCTCGCCAAGCCGCCGCGCGTACTCGTCGCCGACGAGCCCTCGCTCGGTCTTGCCCCGCTGGTCATCGACCAGGTGATGGTCATCGTGCGTGAGATCGCCGAGACCGGCACGGCAGTCCTGCTCGTCGAGGAGAAGCTGCACGGCATCGCTCACGTGGCCGAGCGCATCATCGCGCTCGACCTCGGGCGGGTGGCCTGGGCCCGGGCAGCGTCGGAGGTCAACGCGGCCAGTCTGGCGGCGACCTACCTCGGCGTCGACCGCGGGAGCGCTCAGCAAGCAGCGGACGGAGCTTCGGACAGCGGCGTCGCCGCGCCCACTGGGGCGTAGTGCACGGCGCCGAAGCGGCGCTTTGACGCAGCGCTTTTCACGTCATTCACGGACCAGCCGGATCGGCCGGCTGGGTGAGTCGGGCGCGCGCTCCCTAGATCGCGCGCCCTTATATATGGAGGAACAATGAGAAGAAGGCACGCCCGACTGACTGCAGTCGCGGCCGGCGCCTCCTTGGCCCTGACCCTCGCAGCTTGTGGCAGTAGCAGTTCGAGTGGCGGCGGCAGCGGCGGGGGAGGGTCGACCTCGAGCGAGGGCGTTTCGGCGAACTCGATCACGGTCGAAGGTGACATCGTCAAGACCAGCTCCGTCGGTTACTCGCAGGCGGGCGTCGACCTCGGTGCCAAGGCGCGCTTCGCACGGGCGAACGACGAGGGCGGCGTCAACGGACGCAAGATCAACTACCTGGGTTCGCTCGACAACAAGCTCGACCCGTCGCAGGACCTTCCGCTCGTCAAGAAGATCGTCGAGCAGGACAAGGCCTTCGCCGTCGTCCCGCTGGTGAGCGCGCAGCTCGCCCAGGGCGGCAATTACCTGGTGAAGAACAAGGTTCCGTTCTTCGGCTGGGGCATCGCGCCGTCCTTCTGCAACAACGACTACGGCTACGGCTTCACCGGCTGCCTCGTGCCGACCGACCCCAAGGACGAGGTCTCGACTGCGTCCGCGGGCCTGATGGACAAGCTGCTCGGTCAGAAGAACGGCAAGGGCAAGAGCGTCGCCATGATCTCCGAGGACTCCACCTCGGGTGTCTTCGGCATCAAGGTCATCGAGGCCGCATTCAAGGCCGACGGCTGGGACGTCACCTACGCCAAGGCGGCCATCCCGTCGAAGTCCCCGACCACCGACTTCTCGCCGTATGTGCAGGCCATCATGAGCTCCAACAAAGGCAAGGCGCCTGACGTCATGTTCCACGTCACCACCGCGCCGAACGTCATCGGACTGTCCTCGGCGCTGACGGCGGCCGGCTTCAAGGGCCCGCAGGAAAACGCGGTCACCTACGACACGAAGACCTACCTGTCGAACGCGCAGAGCCGGTCCGCGCTGGAAGGCGCGTACGTGTTCATCCAGTACGGAAGCTTCCAGGGCGAGACCGAGGCCAACAAGCAGATGCTGGCCGATGTCCAGAAGGTCGACCCGAGCCAGAAGGAGCTGACGCAGGACATCGCCATCGGCTACTACTCGGCTGACATCTTCCTGCATGGCGTGCAGAAGGCCGGCAAGAATCTCACCCGTGAGTCGTTCACCAAGGCGATGAACGACGGCTCCAGCTACGAGGTCCAGGGCGGAATCGGCAAGATCTCCTTCCCGATCAACCACCGGAACTCGGTGCCGTGCGGCTCGCTGGTGCAGGTGCAGGGTCAGAAGTACGTGGAGAAGGTTCCGCTGACCTGCTTCACGAACACGTCGCTGTCGATCCTCGGCGGCTGATAAGCGAGCGGTACGCCGCTGCCGTGCGGCCGGTCGGAGACCCCTCCGACCGGCCGCTTCGGCGTTTCGGGAAGATCTGCGCATGGACGACGCGCAGCGTGGCGACATCGAGGCCATCAAGCAGCTGAAGGCTCGCTACTTCCGGATGATGGACACCAAGAACTGGGAGGGCCTCGCTGAGGTCTTCGCCGGCGACGTCGTGATCGACATGACGGGTGAGGGTGGCGGCATCACCCGCGGCGTCGCCGAGTACATGCCGTTCCTGCGGGAGAACATCGAGACCGTGGTGACGGTGCACCACGGCCACATGCCGGAGATCGAGCTGACCTCACCGGCCACGGCCACCGGCATCTGGGCCATGGAGGACAAGCTGTGGTGGCCCGAGGGATCGCCGATCGAGCACCTGCACGGCTACGGCCACTATCACGAGACCTACGAGAAGGCCCGCGGGCAGTGGCGCATCAAGACCATGCGGCTCACCCGGCTGCGCCGGGACTTCGTCACGGCGCTTCAAGAGCCGCCCGGGTTCTGAGTGGGCGTGAGAGCTCGCAGCGGCTGCGGGGTCCACTCCGGCCAGAGCGCCGCCCGCAGCGGCTGCCGGTCGCGCAGGTGGGCGACGATCCGGTAGGGACGTTTGGCGCTGCTGTTGTCATAGACGATGACTTCGTCGGCCAGCGGCGCCGCGGCGGCGACGTGCTCGAAGAGCCGTCCCCACCGTTCCCGGACCTTCTGCTCGGGAACGGCGTGCCCGCCGCGGCGCACCCGAGCGGTCACGCGCAGCACGGCGAGGTCTTCGGGGATCATCACCACGTGCAGGGTGATCAGGTATCGGGCCTGCCGGGCGGTCGTCAGCAGCTGCACCTTCGACGGGTGGGAGAACACGGTCTCGGTGGCGAACGAGCGCCGTTCGTTCAGGAACTGGTCCCGCTGGGCGGATGCGAGCCGCGAGGCATCGTAGCCGTGGTCGGCTTCCCTGCCGGGCCAGCGTTCCGCGGCGATGATGTCGGCGTTGACGAAGCGCAGGTGCGTGACCGGGTTGATCACCCGTTCGAAGAGCGTCGTCTTGCCGGCGCCGTTGGGTCCTGCGAGGACATGCAGGACCGGGTCGCTCACGCCTTGCGCGTCGGTTCGCGAAGGACGGCCCGGCCACGCTCGTCAAGCTCGGCATATGCCGCGTGGCCCTGCGTGAACTCGCGCTCGAAGTTCAGCTCGGCCAGCTGCTCGGTCATCCGTTCGGCCCATTCGGTGCGCACGACCGCCTGCTCGCGCGACCCCAGATCGTCGTAGTCGCCGGCTCCGGCGAGCACCTGGCTCACCTCGCGCAACGAAACGCTGCCGGCCGCCTCCAGCTCACGACCGATCCGCGCCCAGTGCACGATTTGCTGGGAAGCGCTGCGGCTCATCACCGCGCCGACCGCCTTCGCGGAGCTGTACAGCTCGTCGTCGATACGAGCTGGAGACGTCGAGGCCATGGCTTTCTCCCTGCCAGCTGTAGCAGTTTGCAACAGCTACTGTAGCGGTCGCCGGCGCGGCTGCCTATCCGCGGCGCTCGCGGTCACTGAAGCGTCAGAATCGGCCGTAGCGCGGACCCCGACCGAAACGCGGCGATGGCGTCGTCGATCTCCTCCAGCGGCCAGGAGCGCGCGGTCAGCGCCGACACGTCGAGCTGGCCCGTCCGCAAGAGCTCGACGATGGCCGCTGGGTCGCGATGCGGGTCGATGTCACCGTTCAGGCTGCCGACGATCCGCCGGCCGCGCATGAGCTCGCCGACGTCGAAGCCCGCTTGGTAGCCGGCGGGTGGCAGCCCGACGAGCGCGGTCGTGCCGCCGGGTGCGGTCATCGCCAACGCTGCGGTGATGGCCGACGGAGCTGCACTGCATTCGATGACGGCATCGAACTTCGGCCCGGGATCGCTCGGTCCGGTGAAGAACTCCGCCCCGGCGGTACGTGCCTGCTCCTCCCGGTCGGCGCGGATGTCCACTGCGGTCACCCGAGCTCCGGCGAGGTGGGCGACGGAGATCGCGACCAGCCCGATCCCGCCGACCCCGATGACGGCGACCCGGTCACCATTGCCCGGCTGGGCCACGTTGCGCACGACGCCGAAGCCGGTGGAGATGGCGCAGCCGATCAGGCAGGCCACGGAGGGCGGCAGCCCGGACGCGTCGACCAGTTGAGCGCTCGACACGGTGATGCGCTCGGAGAACGACGAGATGTTCGCGTACCTCGACACCGGCGCGCCACGCCAGCGCAGGCCCGGCACCGGCGATCGATACGCGTCGACGCACCGAGTGGGGCGATGCGCCCGGCAGGAGCGACAAGCTCCGCATCCGATCACGCTGAGCACCGCGACCTGATCGCCGATGGCCCACTCGCTCACGCCGGGGCCGACCTCCTCCACCACGCCGGCCGCTTCGTGTCCCAGGACCACGGGAAGCCGAAAGGGAGCCGTGCCGTCGAGAACGTTCAGGTCGCTGTGGCAGATGCCCGAGGCGAGCAGCCGCACCACGACCTGACCTTGTGCGGCTGGCGGCACCTCGAGGTCGTCGACCATCCGCAGTGCGTGCCCGTCGAAGATGACGGCGCGACTTCGCATGGCCCCATCCCGTCTGCCGGCCGCATCGTCGATGATGCGCAGGTGCGCACCATACGCAGCAACGCCGAATACGACCCGCTGAGCGAAGCTGTGCTCGACGATCCGTTCCCGGCCTACGCGAGGCTTCGCGGCGAGTGCCCCGTGCACCACTATCCGACGTTCTCGCCGCCCTTCTTCACGCTGAGCCGATTCGACGACGTGCTGACCGGCCTGACCGACTGGGAGCTGTGGTCGATCCGCTATGGCGACAGCCCCCAGTACATGCGCCCCGCGGGCTTGTTCAACGACCCACCGGCGCACACCCCGTTTCGGCGCATCTTCAATCGCAGCCTGACCGCCCGGGCGGTGCAGTCGCTCGCCGGCGACATCGAACGGCTGGCGCACGACCTCGTCGACGCGATGATCGAGCAGGGCGGGGGAGGAGACTTTTCGCAGCTTTTCGCGTCGCCCTTGCCGTTGACGATCATCGCCCGGCTGATCGGTATCCCGGCGGCGGATCTGCCCCTCTTTCGGGACATGTGCGACGACCTGACGGCTACCTACAACGTGCCCGACCCGGCGGTGTCAGCAGCGCCGCGGGCTCGGCTGGACGACTACTTCCAGGGCCACATCGACCACCGGCGCGCTCTGGCGGTTGCCGAGCTTCCCGACGATCTGCTCAGCCGGCTCGTCGTCGCCGAGTCCGACGGCTGGCGGCCCACCGACGACGACCTGCGGCTGCTGCTCGTGCTCTTGCTGCTCGGCGGGCTGGAAACCAGCACCGCGCTCCTGACGAACGTCGTGTGGCGCCTGCTGCAGGACCGGTCCCGCTGGGAGCGATTGCAGCGCGACCCGTCGCTCGTCGACACGGCGGTCGAGGAGAGCCTGCGCTACGACCCGCCCGTCCTCGGGCTCTTCCGCACCCCGACGCGTGACATCCGCCTGCACGGCGTCGAGATTCCGGCCAAGTCGAAAGTCATGCTGAACTTCGCGGCGGCGAACCGCGAGGCGCCCAACGGGCTGCCGGACCCGGAGGAGTTCCGGCTGGGCCGCGACGCGGACCGGGTTCGCCGGCACCTGTCGTTCGGGCACGGCGTGCACTTCTGCCCCGGAGCGCCGCTTGCGCGACTCGAAGGGCAGATCGCGCTGCGGGTGCTGCTGCAACGCCTACCCGACCTCCGGCTCGACGGGCCGACGGAGCGCATCGAGCCCTTCCTGCTGTGGGGACGGGGGCGGCTACCGCTGCGCTGGGCGTGAACCGATCCGCCTTGAACCCGGTCCGCCCGCCGGGGCGTCTGCTGGCAGCGGATCGTCTGCCTATCGGCAGGACCTATGGCCGGGGCGCCGCAGCGGATTGTCTGCCTGTCGGTGGGACCTGTGGTCGGGGCGGCGCAGCGGATTGTGTGCGCGATCGTGGTTGGGGACTAGGCCGCGGACTAGGCCGACGCAGCGCGGCCCAGCTCCCGCAGCCGCGCGATGCAGTCGCTCCACGTGGTCTGCAGGATCTCCTTGACCGGCAGCACTTCTGAGATGCGGCCCGCCACCTGACCGCTCATCGCGTAGGCGGCGTTCATCTCGCCGCCGAAGTAAAGCTGCATCAGCCCGTCCAGCGCGAGGCTCGGCGCGACCTCGGCGCGTTCCGCGGTCGACGACAGATCGGTGCGCAGCGTCCGCATCGACGGTTTCGCGTAACGGTTGACGATCACCGTGTCGGTTTCTGCTGCGGCGACGACGGCGGACTTCCAGTTGTCGTGCACCGGAGACTCGGCGGACGTCAGCATCCGGGTGCCCATCTGCACGCCTTCCGCGCCGAGCGCGAAGGCGGCCGCCATCGACACCCCGTCGGTGATGCCGCCGGCCGCCACGATCGGCAGCTCGACCGCGGCGGCGATGAGCGGCACCAGCACCATGGACGACGCACCGTCGGCGTTCTTGAACCCGCCGCCCTCGACGCCTTCGACGATGAGCCCGTCGACGCCTGCCGCGACGGCCTTCAAGGCTCCCCGCAGCGTCGGTACGACGTGAAACACCGTGATCCCGGCGGCTTTCAGCGTCGGAGTGAGCACTTTCGGGTCGCCGGCTGAGGTGGTCACGAAACGCACCCCGTGGCCTATGACGAACTCGATCATCTCCTGGAGAGCGGCCGCATCGCGAATGAACAGCTGCGCGATGTTGACCCCCCAGGGGCGGTCGGTGAGGTCACGCATCTTCTCGATCTCGAGCCGCACTTGGTCGAGCCGGCCGGAGGAGGTTTCGATGATCCCCATCCCGCCCGCGTTCGAGACGGCCGACGCGAGCTGCGCCCGGGCGATGTAGCCCATCGGCGCCTGAATGATCGGGATGTCGATGCCGAGCAGGTCGGCGACGCGTGACTGCACCCGGTCAGCTTCGCATCTCGCTAGCCGTCCACCTCGGTGCGGTCCTCCGACCACAGCGTGTGGAACACGCCGTCCTTGTCGATCCGCCGGTAGGTGTGGGCGCCGAAGAAGTCACGCAGCCCCTGGATCAGTGCGGCGGGCAGCCGCCCGGCGCGCACCGCGTCGTAGTAGGCGAGTGACGACGAGAACGCCGGCGTCGGGATGCCCGCGAGCGCGGCGTCGGCGACCATCCGCCGCCACGCCGGCACGGCCTCGTTGACGATGCCGGCGAAGTATTCGTCGCCGATCAGCAGGGGTAGCTGCGGGTTGCGCTCGTACGCCTCGGTGATGCGGTTCAGAAAGCGCGCCCGGATGATGCAGCCCCCGCGCCAGATGCGAGCCATGGCACCGCGGTCGACATCCCAGTCGTACTCCGCGCTCGCCGCGGCGATCTGGTCGAAGCCTTGCGAGTACGCCACCACCTTCGACGCGTACAGCGCCTGGCGGACGTCGTCGATGAACTGCGCGCGATCCCCGGCTGGCGGCGCGTCGGCGTGCCCCTCCAGCACCCCGCGGGCCGCCTCGCGCTGGGCGAGACCGCCGGACAGCGAGCGGGCGAACGTCGCCTCGGCGATGCCGGTGATCGGCACTCCGAGGTCCAGCGCGGTCTGCACCGTCCAGCGGCCGGTGCCCTTCTGCTCCGCCTGGTCGAGCACGATGTCGACGAACGGTTTCCCGGTCGCGGCGTCGATGTGGCCCAGCACCTTGGCCGTGATCTCGATGAGGAACGACTCGAGGTCGCCCTCGTTCCACTCCTCGAAGATCTTCGCCATCTCGTCGGCCGACGCGCCGAGCCGCTGCCGGAGCAGGTCGTAGGCCTCGGCGATGAGCTGCATATCGGCGTACTCGATGCCGTTGTGGACCATCTTCACGAAGTGGCCGGCGCCGTCGGGCCCGACGTGTACGCAGCACGGGACGCCGTCGACGTGAGCGGAGATCGACTCGAAGATCGGGCCGAGCTTCTCGTAGGCCTTCGCGGAGCCGCCCGGCATGATGCTCGGGCCGAGCAACGCGCCTTCCTCGCCGCCGGAGACACCTGAGCCGACGAAGTTCAGCCCGGCCTCGCGCAGTGCCGCCTCGCGCCGGCGGGTGTCCTGGAAGTGGGCGTTGCCGCAGTCGATGACGATGTCGCCTGCTTCGAGCAGCGGGACCAGCTCGTCGATGACCGCGTCTGTCGGGCCGCCGGCCTTGACCATGATGATCACCGCGCGTGGCTTGGTGAGGGAGGCGACGAAGTCTTCGAGCGACTCGCTGGCCACGAAGGTGCCCTCGTCGCCGTGCTGCTCGACGAGGTCCTTCGTGCGCGAGGAGGTGCGGTTGTGCAGCGCGACGGTGTGGCCGTGGCGGGCGAGGTTGCGCGCCAGGTTGCGGCCCATCACGGCGAGGCCGGTCACGCCGATGTCGGCCAGCGGTTGGGGCATTTCGGCCTCCTTGAGTGAGGGGCTCAGCCCCCCGGGGTCGGCAGCCACGAGACGTGGCCGGCAAGCAGCGCGTACCCCACGAATGCGACCGCATCCATGAGGGTGTGCGCAACGATGAACGGCATCGTTCGCTTCCAGCGCAGGAAAAGCAGTCCGAAAATGACACCCATCGCAACGTTTGCCGCGAAGCCGCCGAAACCCTGATAGAGGTGGTAGCTGCCGCGCACCACGGACGCGACAGCGAGCGCGCGCGGTGGGCTCCAGCCCAGCTGGTTCAGCCGGCGCAGCAGATAGCCGAGCACCAGGACTTCCTCGACGATGCCGTTCTGCGCGGCTGACAGCAGCAGCACCGGGATGCGCCACCACACGTTCGGCAGGTCCTCGGCGACGACCGTGAGGTTCGCGCCGGAGGCGTGGGCGAGCAGGTAGAACGCGAGCCCGCTGCCCCCGACGGCCGCCGCCACCAGGGCGCCGCGCAGCGCGTCCTGGCGCGGGCGGGTGGCGTCGATACCGAGGTCGGCGAGCCCCTCATCGGAGCGGATCAGGAAGTGCGCCACGAGCAGGACCGGGATCAGCCCGGTGACGATGTCGGTGAGCTGGAGCCCGAGGTCGTACCACGGGTGGCCGGGCGCCTGCGAGCCGTTGAGCACGGCGTTCTGCGCCCGGAGGGCCTGGCCGTTCGTCAGGTCGAACAGCAGGTGTAGCAGTGCGCGCACCCCGGACGCCCCGAGCGAGAGCCCGAAGACGAGCCAGACCTCCTGCACCAGCCACCGCCGGGGCACAGCGGGCGCCGGGGCGCGCTCAGCCGTGCGCGCTCCGGTGGTGCCTGCTGCCATGCCGTCGAGTATCCCGGTCACGTTGCAGATCCGGGGGGTGGTTGTAGACGCAACATTTGCACATCTCGATGGCCGAGCACTCAAGATTTTCGGCGACTGTCCGAGTTCGGTAGATGTGGAGGAGCCTGACCGGTCAGCGGGGGAGCCCCTACCTTCCGGTGCCCGCTCCGCTGACGTGCCTGCCTCGCAGGCCGGCGATCAGGACTTTCACGACCTCGCGGCGGCCGCCGCCGAGATCGCCGGGACGCCCCTCGGTGCGGTGGCCCTGCTGCGCGGCCGGCAGCAGTGGTTGCGCGGGCGCGCCGGCACCGGTCGGCGGACGGCGCCCTCGGACGGATCGCTATGCCAGGCCGTCGTTGCGCGCGGCACTGACATCGAGTTCGCGGACGCCTCCACCGAGCCGCTGGTGTCCGGCGATCCGCTCTGGCGCGAGCTGCCCGCCGCGGGCCGTTGCGCCGGCTTCGCGCTGCGCTTGCGCTCCGGGGCCATCGTCGGCGCGCTGATCGTGATGGAGGGCGCCCGGGGAGCGTTGACCGCCTCGCAGCGCCGACTGCTGCGCGTGCTGGCGCGCCAGGTGGTGGCCCAGCTGGAATTGCGCGAGCTACGCCTCGGTCCGCGCCCGAGCGAGCCGGCGCTGCCGGCCGAACGCGACTTGTCCGCCGCGCTGCTCGAGGCACTGCACGACGGCTATGCCTACCTGGAACGCGGCCGCATCGTCGCGGTGAACGACGTCTTCTGTTCGATGACGGGGCACGCGCGGGATGAGTTGATCGGGCAGAGCGCCGCCTACCCGTTCCGGATGCGTCCGGGGGCCGATACGGACCCGGCTCTGCTGCGTAAGATGATCAACAACAAGTCGGGGCATGTCGAGCTGCCCGTCCAACGTCCCGACGGCACGCGCATCGACGTCTCGGTGCAGGTGCGGCCGGTGCGCCGGGCAGAGCGGCGGGTCAGCGGCTACGTCGCGCTGATCCGCGACATCACCGATCGCAAGGCCCACGAGCGGCGACTGTTGCACCGGGCCGAACACGACGGGCTGACCGGCCTGTTCAACCGGGCAGCGTTCCACCGCCAGCTCGCCGACCGGGTCGCCGCCGCTCACGGCCGGGGCGCCGCGCTGTCGCTGGCCATCATCGACCTGGACCGCTTCAAGTCGGTCAACGACCTTTTCGGGCATCTCGCCGGGGACGCGGTCCTCGCCGAATTCGCGGATCGGCTGCGCGGCAAGGCTCGCGGGGAGGACGCCATCGGCCGGCTCGGCGGCGAGGAGTTCGGCTGGGTGATGAGTGACACGGGGCGGGAGGAAGCCGTCGCAGCCCTCACCCGTACGCTCGACGCCGTGCGACGCCATCCCTTCCCGCACGGCGAGCCGCTGACGTTCTCGGCCGGTGTCGCCCAGCTGCGCCGCACGTGCGGCGTCGAGCGGTCGCCGGAGACCGCTGACTCACTGCTGCAGCGCGCCGATCAGCTGCTGTATGAGGCGAAGGCCCGTGGACGCAACCGGGTGATGGCCGTGCCGCTGCAGCGCACCGCCTCGATGTCGGGGTCGCGCGCGTGAGCGGTCACGCGAGCGAAGGACCGCTCGTCGCCGCCGATGAGCAGTTCAACCATCAGATCGTCGAAACGCATGCCCACGTGATGCAGGCGGACCGGTCGTGGACCGAGAAGGTCTGCGCCATGGCTGCGGCGCGCGACGGGTCGCTACAGGTCGGCTTCGGTATCGGCAAGTACACGAACCGCGGTGTGTTCGACGGCTACGCCAGCGTTTCGCGCGGCAAGCAGCAGTGGACCGTGCGCGCGAGCCGCCGGCTCGCGGATGCGCCGGACGCGCTCGGGGCGGGGCCGCTCCGCTACGAGATCCTCGAGCCGCTGCGGGTCATCCGCTTCTCCTGCGCGGCGGACGACGCGATTTCTGACAAGGTGCCGATCGCGTTCGAATGGACTTTCGAGGCGGTCGCCGCGCCGGTGCTCGAAGCGCGCGACCGCACCCGGGCCCGCGGGGGCTACCGGCTCGACGTCGACTTGCTGCGCTACCACCAGACCGGGCTCGCCAGCGGCTGGGTGGAGGTGGGCGGCCAGCGCACCGAGATCACGCCTGGTGGCTGGTTCACCACCCGCGACCACTCCTGGGGTGTGCGCCACGACGTGGGCCAGCCGCCGGCCGACATCGAGCCGTCCTACGGTTTCGGTCCCGGTGTCGCCTTCCGCTTCTCGTGGTCGCCGATGCTGCTGGAGCGGCCCGACGGGTCTCGCTACGCGCTGCACCACCAGTACCGGGAGACGCGCGCGTTCGGCTACGAGGAGCGCCGGTTCGAAGGCACCGTCGAGGAGGCCGACGGCACTGTCAGCGACCTGGCCGGGCTGGTGCCCGAGCTGCGCTACGACCCGCGTAACCGGCGGGTGCTCGGCGGCGCCTTGAACTTCAGCATGCCGGACGGCACGGCGCGGCCGGTGACCGTCGAAGCGCTCGGCGACACCGGCGTGCACCTCGGCCTCGGCCTGTACTTCGGGCTCGAGGGCCGCCACCACGGGGACTGGCGCGGCGCGTTGCACGTCGACGGCGAGCACATTGCCGACTGCACCCGCCCGGACGTCGCTTCCCGCATCCACCAGATCCGCGACGCCGTGATGCGCGTCGAGGATCCGGTGGGCGGCGGCTCCGGCTGGTGCAACCTGCAGACCATGATCGTCGGAGCCTGGCCGGAGCTCGGGCTCGACGAGGAATCGTCTTTCGTCTAACTCTCCGGATGGGCCCGCTCGGCCGCGGTGATGGCGTTGCGGAAGAGCATCGCCACCGTCGTCGGCCCGACCCCGCCGACCCGCGGGGTGATGGCACCTGCAACCTCGGCGCACGACTCGTCGACGTCGGGGAGCAGCCGGCGGCCCTCGTAGCGCACCCCTCCGCCGATGACGACCGCGCCCGGCTTCACATGCTCGGGCTGGATGATTCCGGGGACCCCGGCGGCGGCTACCAGGATGTCGGCGCGCAGGGTGTAACGCGACCAGTCCGGTACGCCGGTGTGCACCACCGTCACCGCCGCGTTAGCGGTCGGGCGCTTCTGCGACAGCATGACCGCGAGCGGCCGTCCGAGGGTGGCGCCGCGGCCGAGTATCACGACCTCGCGGCCGGACACCGGGATCTCGTAGTGGGCGAGCAACGTCTCGATGCCCGCCGGGGTGCACGGCACCGGGCCCGGTAGCCCGAGCGAGAGCCGCCCGACGTTCAGTGGATGCATGCCGTCGACGTCCTTGTCGGGATTCATGATCGACAGCGCGAGGTCGTAGTCGAGGTGGCCGGGGATCGGGTGCTGCACGAGCATGCCGTGCACCGCGGGATCGGTGCTGAAGCCGGTGATGACCGTGTGCAGGTCGTCCTGCGTCGCGTCTTGCGGCAGGTGCGTGTGCGGCGAGTCGAACCCGAGATCGGCGGCCTGCCGCTGCTTGACGCGGATGTAGCCGGCGCTGGCGTCGTCGTCGCCGACGAGGATGGTGGCGAGGCTCGGGGTGATGCCGCGGGCCTTGAGCCTTTCGGCGCGCTCCTTGACGTCGGCGAGTACCGCTTCTGCGACGGGGCCGCCTGGTAGCAAACGTGCGGACATGCGGGGCTCCTCGGATCGCGGATGCCCAGGCGGTCGACCTCCGCGAAGCGCTTCCCGATGGTGAATGCCATCCCCGTGCCGCCAGTCGCGTTCAGCGTTGATTCTGCCGCAACGAGCCGCGGGGATCGGCGTACGCCTCGCGCGGCACGACGACTCGCGTACAGTCCAGCAGGCAATACCACACTGCAAGACTGTCATCCCATATAGCGAGAAAGTCTGTCGATGGCCAGCATCCCGCCCGACCCGTCGATGCGTCGGCGCTGGGCGATGCTGGCGGTCAGCCTTGTCGCGCAGGGCGCCAGCTCGATCTATGCCAACGGCGCGGCGTTTCTCATCCCGGTGCTGCACACCGACCGGCATCTGAGCCTTGGCCGCGCGGGCGTGCTGGTGGCAATGCCCACCCTCGGGTTCGTGCTCACGCTTATCGCATGGGGGGCGCTGGTCGACCGCATCGGCGAGCGGCGGGTGCTGGTCGCCGGGCTGCTGCTGACCTGCCTGGCGTCGACGGCCGCCGCGTTGTCCCACTCGTTCCTGCTGCTGGGTGCGTTCCTCCTGCTCGGTGGGATGGCGGCCGCAAGCACGAACGCGGCGAGCGGACGCGTGGTCGTCGGCTGGTTTCCAGCGCACCGGCGAGGCCTCGCGATGGGCATCCGGCAGATGGCGCAGCCGCTCGGCGTCGGTATCGCCGCGCTGATCATCCCTCCGCTCGCCGCTGACCACGGCATCGGTGCGGCGCTCGCGCTCCCGGCGGCGGCGACGGGCGTCGTCGCCGTCCTGTGTGCCGTGGTCATCCACGATCCGCCCCGCCCGCAGCGGGCCGCCGCCGCCGCCCACATGCTCGCGAACCCCTATCGCGGCAGTTCGCTGCTCTGGCGGATCCACGGGGTGTCCGTGCTCCTCGTCGTGCCGCAGATCTTCGTCTGGACCTACGCGCTGGTCTGGCTCATCACCGACCGGCACTGGTCGGCCGGTGCCGCCGGCGTGCTCATCACGGTTTCCCAGGTGCTGGGCGCGCTCGGTCGCATCGCCGCCGGAGTGCTTTCCGATCGGGTTGCCAGCCGGATGCGGCCGCTGCGCTGGGTGGCCGTCGGCGCGGTCGTCGTGCTGCTGCTCCTGGCGCTGACCGACGAGCTCGACTCGCCGCTGGCCGTCGTCCTGCTCGTCGCCGCCACGGTCGTCACCGTCGCCGACAACGGGCTGGCGTTCACCTCCGTCGCCGAGATCGGCGGGCCTTTCTGGGCCGGTCGCGCGCTCGGTGCGCAGAACACCGCCCAGTTCCTGGCCGGCACCGCGGTCCCGCCGGTGTTCGGAGTGCTGATCAGCACCGTCGGGTTCCCGTGGGCGTTCGCGATGTCGGCCCTGCTACCCGCCGTCGCCGTGCCGCTCGTCCCCGTGGAGCTCGAACGTCAGCGCGCGGCTGCCGCGCCCTGAGACCTACTTGAGGTTCACGGCCACGATGCCGGTGTCGGTGCCGAGATAGGCCCGGCCGGTGTCGAGCGCCGGTGTGGCGAAGCGGCTCAGCGCTCCGACTGCCAGTGACGAGCGCGTGTGGCCGGTCGAGGGGTCGAGTAGGTACAGCCGTCCCTGCGAAGGGGCAGCCGCGACCAGCGCGTTGCCGTAGACAACGGGGGCGCCCGGGATCCCGCTTGCCTGCCAGCGGAAGTGGATCGACCCGTTCGCCGCGATGTCGGCCCGCCGGATTCCGGTCGTGCACGGCAGGTACACCGTCGACCCGACGACGGCGGAGCCGCCGAATGCCGCGCACCCGTTCGCGCTGCTGACCTGGCCGCCGATCCCGCCGAGGTGACCGAGCCGCAGCACGTACGTCACGCCGCGCTTGCCGGACTGCACGACGTAGCCGTTGCTGGTCACCGCCGGCCCGGCGGAGCCGAGGTCCAGGTCGGCCGCGTTGTCCGCGGCCCATGTCGCGGGCGAGAAGCGGTCCATCAGCCGGAGGTCCTTCGACAGGTGCACGACCGAGTCGCTGCCGTCATAGCCGGAGCTGGACTCGCCGTTGCCCGACGTCGCGAGGATCGTGCCGTCCGCGAGGACGGTCGCGCCCGGTGGCGTCCAGATGCCCGCCTCGCGCGTCGTGGGAATCGCGTACGAGACCCGGGCGCTGCTCATGCTGGTCGGCACCCCGACGATGGATCCGAGGTAATTTCCGCAGTCACCGGCGAGCCCGCCGAAGGGGACGAGCACGCGTCCCGCGGCGATCGCCAGCGCGCCGCGCTGCTGGTGCGCGGCCGGGTTGCCGCGCGGCGGGACGACGACCTGCCTGCCGGTGATGGCGCCGTTGGCGGGATTCATCCGGACCAGCACGTGCTGCAGGACATTGCCGGTGGTGATGTGCTCGGCGACCGCGAACAGGCTCTTCGTGCCGGGGTCGTACACCGGAGTGCCGGTGATGCCGAGCGGGTTGATGTTGCCGCAGGGCGCGCCGCGATCGGCGAGGTCAGCGAGCGTGACCGGGGTCGCGACCCGGGTGTGCCACAGCAGCTTTCCGTAGGTCGCGAAGGCGTAGACCGATCCGTTCTCCGTCGCGACGAAGACCCTGCCGCCCTGCACGAGCGGCGACGCGTACACCGCGCCATCCAGCCGGGCGGACCAGAAGCGCTGCAGCGCCGTCGGGCTGGCGGCCGCGGGCAGCACACCGCTGCGGGTGCCGTCGGCGTGATAGGTGAGCCAGTCGCAGCTGCTGAGCAGCAGCCCCGCGCTGCCGGCGAGGGCAGCGGCGATCACAGCCAGGCGACGACCGGTATGACGACCGGAGAGGCGCGAGCGGAAGGCGGCGGGCGGGCGCATGCGCGCAGTATGCCCATCACCGTGCGTGAACACTCCTTCGCGAACCGCGACCGGTAGGGCTACACCTGCAGCCGCAAGACGTGGTCGTCACCGTCTTGTGGGTCGCCGCGACCGTCCCGGTTCGACGTGGTGAACCACAGCGAGCCGTCCGGCGCCGCAGCTGTCGTGCGGATCCGGCCGAAGCGACCCGCGACCAGCGGGCTCTGCTTGCTGGCGTTCGTGCCGTTCAACCCGACACGCAGGATCGACTTGCCCTGCAGCGCACCGATATAGAGCGTGCCGCCGATGATCGCCCCGCCGCTCGGCGACGCGTCATCCGTCGGCCAGGTGACCTTCGGATTGGTGAAGCGGCCGCCGTCGGTCGAACCGGTTCCCTCCACGATCGGCCAGCCGTAGTTGCGCCCGGGCTGGATCAGGTTGACCTCGTCGAACCGGTCCTGGCCGAATTCCACCGCCCACAGCCGGCCGGCCCGATCCCACGCCAGCCCCTCCACGTTGCGGTGGCCGTAGCTCCAGATGGGCGAGTCGGAGAAGGGATTGCCGGCCGGGATGGAGCCGTCGGGATTCAGCCGCAGGATCTTGCCGTTGGGTGAGGACAGGTCTTGCGCGAGGCCCCGGTCACCCGTCTCGCCCACGCCGGCGTACAGCTTGCCGTCCGGGCCGAACGCGATGCGGCCGCCGTCGTGGATCGGGCCGCGCCGTAAACCGGTGAACACCGGCCGTACCGACGAGGCGCCGTCGTCGATCGAGAACCGCACGATGCGGTTGTCGCCGGACGTCGTCAGGTAGGCGTAGAGCAGCCGGTCCTTCGCGAACGTCGGTGAGACAGCCAGCCCGAGCAGCCCGCCTTCCGAGGTGCCGCTCGTGTCGACGTCCGGCACTGTCAGCAGCTCCTGCGGCGTACCGCCGTCAGGGGCGATGCGCAGCACCCGGCCGGTCTCGCGTTCGCTGACAACGGCCGTGCCGTTCGGCAGGAACCCCAGTCCCCACGGGACGTCGAGGCCGGTGGCCACCGTGCTGACGGTCCCCTCCGCCGCCGCAGAGGGACCGGGTGCAGGGGGGCCGGGTGCAGAGGGGCCGGGCGCGGAGGGGCCGGGCGCGGAGGGGCCGGGCGCGGGCCCCGGGCCCGGAGAGCTCGAGGCGGAGCAGGCGGCCAGCGTTCCGGCGGCGCCAAGAAGCAGAAAACCTCGGCGATCCAGCTGCGGGCGGTTCACCCGTCGATCGTGCCCCGGCTACGACAGGGGAACCGGCTGATTGACTCGACGGGTGACCAGCACACGTCAGGCTGCGGCAGTCAGGCAGCCCGCGCCCGTGACGGCTGCCGACGTCGACGCAGCTACCGCGCGACTGGCGGGCGTGGCCGTGCGCACGCCGCTGCAGCGCAACGACCGGCTGTCGGCCGCGACGGGGGCGACCGTCTACCTGAAGCGCGAAGACCTGCAGCCGGTCCGTAGCTACAAGCTGCGCGGCGCCTACAACCTCATGGCGCAGCTCGGTGAGCAGCAGCGGACCACCGGCGTCGTCTGCGCGAGTGCCGGCAACCACGCCCAGGGAGTGGCGCTCAGCTGCCAGCTGCTCGGCATCCACGGCACGGTCTACCTGCCGCGCACCACGCCGCGCCAGAAGCGTGACCGCATCGCCGAGCTCGGCCTCGGGCAGCTCACCATCCGGCTCATCGGCGACACCTACGATGACGCCAGTCTGGCTGCCGCCGCGCATGCCAAGGAGACCGGCGCCATCCTCATCCCGGCCTTCGACGACCCCCGCATCATCGCCGGGCAGGGCACGGTGGCCGCGGAGCTCGCGGCGCAGCTCGGCGGGCTGCCCGATGTGCTCGTGCTGCCGGTCGGCGGCGGGGGGCTGCTCGCCGGCGCGGTCGCCTGGATCGACGGGCAGTCGTTCGACGGCCGGCTGGTCGGTGCCGAGCCGGCCGGGGCCGCGAGCATGCGGGCGGCGATCGGCACCGGCGGCCCGACCGCGCTGGCGCACATCGACACGTTCATCGACGGCGCCGCGGTGCAGCAGGTAGGGGCAGCCACGTTCGCGCAGGTGCAGCCCGCGGTCGAAGCAGGCTCCCTGGAGCTGATCGACGTCGCCGAGGGCCGGGTCTGCAGCGAGATGCTCGCCATCTACCAGACCGACGGGATCATCTCCGAGCCCGCCGGCGCCCTCGCCGCCGCCGCGCTCGACCAGCTCGGCGACCTCGCCGGCAAGACGGTGGTCTGCATCCTGTCCGGCGGCAACAACGACGTCTCCCGCTACCCGGAGATCCTCGAGCGTTCACTGATCCACGAGGGCCTCAAGCACTATTTCCTCGTCTCGTTCCCGCAGGAGCCCGGTGCGCTGCGGCGCTTCCTCGATGAGGCGCTCGGCCCGGACGACGACATCGTGCTGTTCGAGTACGTGAAGCGTTCGAACCGGGAGACCGGTCCCGCGCTCGTCGGGCTGGAGCTGGCGCGCCGCGACGACCTCGGCCCGCTGCTCGCACGGCTCGACGAGCTGCCGCTCACGGTCGAGCGGATCACGCCCGAGCAGGCGGCATTCCGGTTCCTGGTCTAGCCACCTCGACCGGCGGATGTGGCGGTGTGCGAAGGTCCTCGACGTGGACCTTCAAGAAGCCGCGTCGATCGTGGAGATCCAGCAGCTGGCGATCGCCTACACGGTGGGCATCGATCGCCGCGACGTCGACATGATCGCCGCCCTGTTCGTTCCCGACGTGGATTGCGGTCACTGGGGCACCGGACCCGAAGCCTTTCGCCGGATGTACCGGGAGAACGACAGCACGTTCACCACCAGCATTCACCAGACCACGAATCACCTGGTCACCGTGGAAAGCGCGGATCGCGCGTGCGGGACCTGCTATCTCACGGCCGAGCAGCAGATGCACGACGGCACCTGGGCGCGCCTCGCGGGTGCTTACGAGGATCGCTACGAGCGGGTGGACGGTAAGTGGCTCTTTCGCGCGCGCAAGCTGCTGTTCTGGTATCGCGATGCGGACGTGCCGATCGGCCGGCGTGACGTCACCTATCGAACGTTCTCGAAATGGCCGACGCTGCCGGAGGCCTGGCCCACCTGGGAGAAGTTCTGGGCCGATGTCCACGAGGCGTACGGGCCGGAGCCGCGCTGGCATCCCGGCGTGAAGCGCTCCGAAGCAGCGCTCGGGAAGCGGCCGGCATGAAGTTCTCCCTGTCGCTGCCGACGATGCGCGACGAGTCGGCCGCGGATCCGTTCTGGCAGACGTTCGCGCTCGCCCTCGAAGCCGAAGAAGCCGGCTTCGACACCGCGACCATCGGCCATCACCATTTCATGCCCGGCAACATGTCCGACCCGCTCACCTTCATGACCGCGGTCGCCGCGCGCACCAGCACGCTGCGGGTCGGCACCGGCATCTTCCAGCTCGCCGTGCACAACCCGGTGCGGGTCGCCGAGCAGGTGGCCACCATCGACCAGCTGTCGAACGGGCGCATCTCACTCGGGGTCGGGCTCGGCTGGTGGCCGGTCGAGTACCAGGTGCACGGCTCGGACTTCACAAAGCGCGGCGCGCGGCTGGAAGAGGCGCTCACGATCCTGCGCTTGGTGTGGGAGCACGAAAACACCTCTTACGACGGGGATTTCTGGAGCTTTCCGGAGCTCACGATCCATCCGCGACCGGTGCAGCGGCCGCATCCGCCGCTGTGGGTCGCCGGCGTCGCCGACGCCGCGGTCGATCGGGCGGCGCGGCTGGGAGACGCCTGGCTATGCGGTCCGGTGCAGTCGCTCGGTAAGGCGGAGGCGTGCCTGTCCGTCTACCGGGCGAGCTGCGAGCAGGTGGGCCGTACTCCCGACTGGATCCTGCGGCGCTACGCGTGGGTCGGCGCCAACGGCAAGCAGGTGCGCGAAGAGGTGCTGCCTGCTTACGTCGACGGGCTGATGGAGCACTGGCGCGAGTCCGCCGAGGACGACGTCGAGAAGGCGCTGTTCGCCCGGATCGACGCGGGTGAGGACGTGAGCCCGGAGGAGATCGCCGCCGACCGGCTGCTGTGGGGAGCGCCGGACGACGTGATCGCACAAGTCCAGCGCTACGAGAAGCTGACGGGCGCCACCCACGTCCATGCCGCGTTCGGTGCGGGATTGCCGGCGCACAGCGGCCCCGCGACGATGGGCAGCTTCGAGGAGCTGCGCGCCATGATCCGGCTGTTCGGCCGCGAGGTCATCAGCGCTTTCTGATGGGCTGCGCGTTCTGATAGACCGGCTGCACCGACAACGAGGAGAGACGCGATGCGTGCGGAATTCACCGAACTCGCGAAGAAGATCAACAACTGGGGACGCTGGGGAGCCGACGACGAGCGCGGCACGCTGAACTTCGTCACCGCCGATGTGGTGAAGGCCGCGACCGGATGCGTGCGCAGCGGGCGCACCTTCTCGCTGGCCATCCCGCTCGGCGCCGACGGGCCGCAGATCGGCATGATCCCCGGCCGCATCAACCCGTTGAAGACGATGCTCGCCATCAACGACCCGATGACCGGCAACCTCGACGACTTCTGCACCAGCGACGACTCGGTCGTCATGGGGCTTCAGGCCGGCACGCACTGGGACTCGCTGGCGCACGCGTCCTACTCCAACCGGCTCTACAACGGCCACCCGATCGAGTCGCTCTCGACGCGGGGGGCGGCGAAGGTCGGCATCGACAAGGTGGGCGCGCTCGTGTCGCGAGGCGTGCTGCTCGACGTGGCCCGGGCGAAGGGCGTCGAGAAGCTCGAGCCCGGTTATGCGCTGACCGCGGCCGACTTGGACGCGGCCGCCGAGCTCGCCAAGGTCACGGTGCGCTCCGGCGACATCGTCCTGGTGCGCACCGGGCAGATCCAGCTGCTGCACGCCGGCGACAAGATGGGCTACACCGTGCCCTCCCCGGGCTTTTCCATGCAGACGGCGCTGTGGCTGTACGAGCACGAGGTGGCCGCCGTCGCCAACGACACCATCGTCTTCGAGGTCTTCCCGGGCGAGTACGAGGACCTGCCGCTTCCGGTCCACCTGTTGCACCTGGTGGAGATGGGTCTCACCCAGGGGCAGAACTGGGACCTCGAAGCCCTTGCCGCCGACTGCGCTGACGACGGCCAGTACGAGTTCCTGCTCTTCGCCACGCCCGAGCCGTTCGTCGCCGGGCTCGGCGCGCCCGTCGCCCCGGTCGCGGTGAAGTAGCCGCAGTGCGGGCACGAAACTGCCATGACTGACAACGACCAGACCGCCGTCACCGACCATCCTGACTCGAGCCGGTTCGAGATCACCTTGAACGGGCAGCTCGCAGGCTTCGCCGAGTATCACGCCGTGGGGTCGAACCTGGACTTCACGCACACCGAAGTGGGCGACGAGTTCGAGGGACAGGGCCTCGGTTCCACGCTCATCCGGGGCGCCCTGGACGGGGCCCGGGAGCGGGGAGCCGGCGTGATCCCGCACTGCCCTTTCGTCCGGCGCTTTCTCGAGCGTCACACCGACTACGTCGATCTGGTGCCGGAGAGCCGGCGGAAAGAATTCGGGTTGCAGAATGAGCGCTGACCGGGGCCTTGAAACACTGATCGTCAAGCAGGAAATCCGTGACGCGCTGTCGCGGTACTGCCGGGCGATGGATCGCCGCGACGAAGCGCTCGCGGCGGCGGTCTGGCACGAGGACGGCACCGCCGATTACGGGCCGATCTTTCGCGGCAGCGGCGCGGGTTTCGCTGCCTGGGTCACCGAGGTGCACGGCAATTTCGCTCGGCACAGCCACCAGATCACCAACGTGCTCGTCTCGGTCGACGCGGCCGGTGAGCGTGCGGTGAGCGAGGCGTACGTGATCGTCGCGCTCTATTCCCCGCCCACCGAGACGGGCGAGGTGACGCAGGTGACGTCACGCGGCCGCTACCTGGATCGGTGGGAGTGCCGGGCCGGGCGGTGGGCCATCGTGGCCCGGCAATTCGTCGAGGATGCCAACGCCGTGCAGGTGCTGACCGCCGCAGAGGTCGGGCCGGTGGATCCCGCGTCACGACGTGATCCGCACGACCCGTCCTACGCGCTGTTCTCGACCGTTTCCTGACGTCCCGTAGCCGGAGAGGACCTTCATGCCTGCGCTGCCCGAGTTGCTCACGCCCGCGTCGACGGCGGTGCTCACCGTCGAGATGCAGCGGGGGGTGATCGGAGATCAGGTGTCGGGGTTCGGCGGGGGAGCGTTGGTCGAGGCTGCGGCCGACGCCAAGCTCGCCGACAACGCGCAGCGGCTGCTGCGGGCCGCGCGCGGGGCGGGCGCGCGGGTCGTGCACGCCACCGTCAGCCTGCGTGCTGACCGGGCCGGCCTGTCCATCAACAACCGGATGATGTCCGTCATCGCGCGCAACCCCGACCAGATGCGGGAGGGCACTCCCGCCGTCGAGCTGATCCCGGAGCTGGAGCTCGACCCGGCGGACATCGTCATGAACCGCATGCACGGGCTGACCCCCTTCGGCGGCACCGAGCTCGACCCGGTGCTGCGCAATCTGGGCATCCGGACGCTGGTCCCGATCGGGGTCTCGGTCAACGTCGCCATCCTCGGCACCTGCCTCGCTGCGTCCGACCTCGGCTACCAGATCGTGCTGCCGACGGACGCGGTCGTCGGCATCCCGGACAGCTACGCGGCGGACATCATCGCCAACACGCTGTCGCTGCTCGCCACCACGACGACGGTGGACGATGTAGTGGCGGCGTGGGCCGGATAGTGGCGGCGAACGCGCGCCCCGTTTCCTGTTCGGCAGCGTTGATTGCCGATCGACGTGGCTGCTGCTGCTGCTGCTGACACTGTCAGCGCACACGGCCACCACTCTGACACTGCGAGCGGGGGCTATGTGCTGCTGAGGCAGTGTCAGAGCGCGGCGGAGGAGATGCGTCGGGCCCACCAACGCCACCTCTGCCTCGGGCGTGACGGTGGCAACCCTCGGTAACGGTCCGTAACCGAGGATGATCCCGGCAAGATTCGTCGGGTGCCGTTTCCGGCGTAGCGCCATTGCGCAGTGCCGACTTAACGGACATAACCGCATAACTCGTACGACTTGCCTGTGAGTTGCTCCGCAAGCCCCTCCCGCGGCGTTGACGCTGGGTGAGAATGCCCTTGGTTCTTGATGTGAACGGGGGAAAGAAGTGAAGGTTCGACGCCGCGCACTGGCGATCGCCGCAGGGGTGGCCGCAGCAGTTGCCACCACGGGACTCACCGCCACACCCGCGGCGGCCGGGATCGTCTCGGGCCCGCGCTCGGCGCCGGCGCCCTCCTGCAGTGCGGACATCACCGGGCTCGGGAGCGTGCCCGGCAATTACGACGGCCGCAACCTGCAGTTCAGCTACACCCTGGCCGGCGGGGCCTGCCGCAACGGGACGTACTCGCTGCTCATCCGCAACACCTACAACCCCAAGCAGTGGTGGCTGTTCATCAAGCGCGGCGACGGCAAGATCGAAGGAGATCGTCTTCGACCAGCGGCTGCCGTGGAAGCCGACCGACCCGGCCTACAACGACAGCGGCAAGCTCGGGGTCGGCCTGTGCGTGCAGGGCATCACCACGATCGGCCTGCACATCGTGGACATCGCGCCGGACCCGGACGAGGCGTCCTGCGAGCCGCTGCGCGGCAACGGCGCGCGCGCCTTCCACTGACGCGCGACGTTCAGCTCGGCGCCGCCTGCTCCTCGGAGAGCTCGGCGGACAGCTGAGCAGCGCGGCGGCGGGCCGCTGCCGCCCGGTCGCTCTGGCCGGCGGCGTCCCAGCAGCGGGCGGCGAGATCGAGCGCCTCGCCGGCAGCGGTGAGGTCGGAGACGGCCTGGAACCGGTCGGCGGCCTGCAGCGCCTCTGCGGCGGCGAGCTCGGGCGAGCCCTGCGCGAGCAACACCGCCGCGCGGGTGGCCTGCACGTCCGCCACCGTGAGGTCGTCCTGGACGGACGCCGCCGCCTCAGCGGCGAGCGAGCAGTGTCGCAGCGCCCCGTCCAGGTCACCGCGGCGGGAAAGCGTGTCGGCGAGGTTGGCGTGAGCGATGGCCGCGCCGCGCCGGTGACCGACCCGCTCGAACTCGGCGATCGCCGCGCGGTTCCACCTGGTGGCGTCCTCCAACCGGCCGCGACTGAGCTCGAGCAGGCCGAGGTTCACCAGGCAGGCGCCGCGTTCCTCGACGTCGCCGAGCCGGCCGGCAGCAGCGAGTCCCGCTGTCAGCGCCGCGGCGGCATCGTCCTCGCGCTGTAGCTCCTGGTAGACGTTGCCGAGTACACGCAGCGCGGTGGTCTGCCCGCGGACGTCGCCGAGCTCCTCGAACAGGTCGCGTGCCTGCTCGGAGCTCTCCCGGGCCGCGTCCACGTCGCCCGGCCCCAGCTGGGCGCGCGCCAGCTGCACCAGGCAGTGCGCCGCGTCGCCGCTACCGGGGCGCAGCTTCGGCAGTGCGGCCGCGAGCACCTCCGCCGCCTCACCGAAACGTCCCGCGGCGACCAGCGCACGGCCACGTTCCAGGCCCAGCAGGCCCTGCGCGACCGGTCCCGGCCGAAGCTGCACGTTGGCCTCGTCGAGCAGCGCCAGCACCTCATCGCAGCGGCCGCGTTTGCGCAGCACGGCGGCCTCCCCGCGCCACGCTTCCAGCGCGCCCGTCGCCACGCGGACCTCGTGGTAGAGGCGCTCCGCCTCGTCGTAGGTGCCGAGCAGGTCGGCAAGGCCGGCGAGGGCGAGCTGCAGGCTGGTGCGTTCCTCGCGGGGCAACGGGACGAGCGTCCCGCCGTCGTGGCGCCCGGGCTGTTCGAGCTGATCGGCGAGCTCGCTCGCCTGGCGCAGCAGCCGATGCGCTTCGTCGTTCGCGAAGATCCGGCAGGCCCGGTCCGCCGCCCGCCGCAGCGCGTCGACGGCCCGGTTGCTGGGTCCGGCGAGCGCCAGGTGCCGGGCGAGCAGGTCGATGGTCTCGTCCGTGTCGCCGCGCAACGTCTCGATCGCGTCGGCGACCTGCCGGTGCAGCTCGCGGCGCTGGCGCTGCAGCAGGCGGGAGTACGCCACGTCCTGCACGAGGGCATGGGTGAAGGCCACCCCGTCACCGCCGGGGCCTTCGGAGGTGAGCAGCTCCCGCTCCCGCAGCTCGTCCAGGGCCGCGTTCAGATCGGAGTCCGGCGATGGCCGGCCGTCGAGCAGCTGACGCAGGATGTCGCCCGGCACCCGCCGGCCGATGACGGCGCAGACCTTGAGCACCGCCGCTGCCGCGGTGCTCAACAGATCCAGCCGCGCGGCCAGGATCCCCTGCACGCTGCTCGGCACGTCCTCCGCGCGGACCTCCGGACGCAGCCGGACCTCATCCGGCCCCACGTCCAGCTCCGCGCGTTCGAGCATCTCGCGGATGATCTCCACGGCGAACAGGGCGTTGCCGCTGGTGCGCTCGGCCAGCAGCTCCAGGAACTGCTCATCAGCCGGAGCGCCGAGCAGGTCCTTCACGAGCTGGGCGATGGCGTTCGGCGACAGCGGGCCGAGGCGCAGGTCGTGCCGCGGCGCTGCGGATAGTGCTCCGAGGACGGGCTCGAGCACCTCTCCCGGGTCTCGGGTGGTGATGACGAGCAGCAACGGCAGGCCCGGCGTGATCGACGCGATCGCTGCGGTGAGTGCCGCCGACGACGGGTCGATCCAGTGGACGTCTTCGATGAGCAGCACCGCCGGCTCCGCCGGCCAGCTGCGCGCGCAAGGCGTCCAGCACCGACTGGTGCAGCGCGGCGCGCAGCAGCTCCGGATCGCTCGGCAGCCCCGGCGGCTGCTCACCGCGCAGCATGCGCAGCGGGGCGTCCGAGCTTGCCGGCAGCAGCTCGGCGAGCGCGGGATAGGCGGAGTACGGCTCGAAGCTGCCGTGAGCGGGGCAGCGCGTCGCAAGCCAGCGGATGCCACGCCGTTCCGCTTCGGTCTGCAGCTCCAGCACCAGCCGTGATTTCCCGATGCCCGCTTCGCCGGAGATGACGAGCACGCCGCCGTCCCCGAGCAGCGCCTCGGCCGCCGCCAGCTCCGCGTTTCGCCCGACCAGCGGGCGCAGCCGAACGTCGGCCGGGCCGCTCGACCGCGGCTGGCGTGGCACGCCCGTCAGCCGCCACGCCGGCACCGGATCCGGCCTGCCACGCACCTTGACCGGGTTCAGCCGGTCGTAAGCGAACTCGTGGGCCGTCAGCTCGTGCGTCGCATGGCCGACGTAGGTCTCGCCGGCCGGCGCCGCGGCTTGCAGCCGCTGCGCGAGTACGACGGCGTCACCGAGCACGCCGTAGTCCAACCGGACGGACGAGCCGAACGTGCGGGCGACGACCTCGCCGGTGTTGACCCCGATGTGCAGTGGCAGGCCGGCCTCGGGAAGCCCGGGGGTCGCCGCCCATTCGCGGGCGGCCGCATGCATGTCCAGCGCGGCGAGCTGGGCCCGGGAGGCATCGTCCTCGTGGGTCACCGGCGCGCCGAACAGCGCGAGCAGCGCATCACCGGCGAACTTCTCCACGTGCCCGCCGTAACGCTCCACGATGTTCGCGAGCTCAGCCAGGATGGGGTCGATGACCTCGGCCAGCCGCTCCGGATCCAGCGCGGTGGCCAGCCGGCTGAACCCGGACATGTCGGCGAACAGCGCCGTGACCTGGCGGCGCTCCTCGTCGAGGCCGGGCAGTCGCGCAGCTGGCGGTCCGGCGGCGGCCTTCAGCGGCGCGCCGCAGTGGCCGCAGAAGCGCATGCCCTCCGGGTTCGTGCCACCGCAGCTCGCGCAGTTCCAGCCGGGCACGGTGTCAATCTAGTGTGTGCGCCCTGTCAGGCACCGAGCGCGACGGTCTTGATCTCCAGGTATTCCTCGAAGCCGGCCTTGCCCATCTCGCGGCCGATGCCGCTGTGCTTGTAGCCGCCGAAGGGCGCGTCGGGGCCGTAGTACAGGCCCCCGTTGACCATGATCGTCCCGGTGCGGATGCGGTCCGCGACAGCGCGTGCACGCTCGGTGGACGCGCTGATGACGCCGCCCGACAGCCCGTACTGCGAGTTGTTGGCGATGGCGATCGCGTCCTCGTCGCCGTCGTGCGGGATGACCGCGAGCACCGGGCCGAAGATCTCCTCCTGCGCGACCGTGGCGTCCGGCGTCACGTCGGCGAGCACCGTGGGCTCGACGTAGTAGCCGCGCGGCAGATGCTGCGGGATGCCGCCGCCGCAGACGATGCGGGCGCCCTCATCGACGCCCTGCTGGATGTAGCCGAGCACGCGCTGGCGCTGGCCTTCGCGCACCAGCGGCCCCATCAGCATCGCGGGGTCGGTGGGGTCGCCGTACGGCCAGTTCTCGAGCGTCGCCGCGAGCGCGTCGAGCCCCTCGTCGTACCGGGCGCGGGGGAGCAGCAGCCGGCTGGTGATCGCGCAACCCTGCCCGGCGTGGGAGGTGATCTGGAAGACGGCGGCCGCGGCGGCGCCGGCGAGGTCGGCGTCATCGAGCGCGATGAGCGCCGACTTGCCGCCGAGCTCGAGGAAGACTTTCGTGATGTTGTTCGCGGCGGCCGTCATGATCTTGCGACCGGTGGCCGTCGAACCGGTGAACGAGATGAGGTCGACCCGCGGATCCTCGGCGAGCTGCTGCCCCACCTCGTGCCCGGAGGAGGTGACGACGTTGAACACGCCCGGCGGGATGTCGGTCTCGTTGGCGACCAGCTGGCCCAGCAGCGTGGCGGTCCAGGGGGTGTCCGGGGCGGGCTTCAACACCACGGTGCATCCGGCGGCAAGGGCCGGCCCGACCTTGGCCAGGTTGATCTGGGTCGGGAAATTCCAGGGAGTGATGGCGGCGACGACACCGGCCGGCTCGCGCTGGAGGTAGCGCTGCGAGCGGATCCCGAACGGTTCGGCGATGCCGAGGTCGGTGATCCACTCGTAGTTCTCCGCGAGGTCGGCGACCCAGCCGAGACCGGCAACGGGGGTGTCCTGCTGCGCGCCGTACGTCAGCGAGATCGGGCAGCCGACCTCGGCGACGGTGGTGGCGCGCAGCTCCTCGGCGTGGCGGTTCAGCGCCTCCTGCAGCTGGCGGATGCAGCGCACCCGCAGTGCGAGGTCGCGGCTCCATCCACCGGCGTCGAACGCCCGGCGGGCGGCGCCGATGGCGGCGTCCATGTCGGGGCCCGCGCCGTCCGCCACCACCCCGATGACCTCTTCGGTGGCGGGGTTGACGTTGTCGAAGACCGCACCGCTCGCCGCCGGGACGAGCTTGCCTTCGATCAGCATGGATTCTTCGTGCCAGTAGTCAGGCATGGTCCGTCCTGGGTCGAGTCCGGCGGATTCGGGTCGGGCGCTCAGTCGAAGACGATGACGCCGCGGATGTTCTTGCCGTCGCGCATGTCCTGGTAGCCCTGATTGAGCTCGTCCAGCGAGTAGGTGCGGGTCACCATGCTGTCGAGGTCGAGTTGACCCTGCCGGTAGAGGCGGGCGAGCTGCGGGATGTCGTAGCGCGGGTTCGCCGAGCCGAACAGCGACCCGATGATCTGCTTCTCCCAGAGCGTGAGCTCGAAGAAGTTGGCGCTCACCGTCTCTTCGAGCCACGGGTGGATGTTGGTGATGACGACCTTGCCCCGCTTGGCGGCAAGGCTCAGCAGTCCCGCCACCAGTTCGCCGCGGCCGACGCCGATGGTGGAGATGACCTGGTTGCACAGCCGCCCGGCGGTCGCCTCGCGGATCGGCTCCAGAGCCGCCTCGACGCTCTCGTAGGTGTGGGTGGCACCGAGCCGCTTGGCGGTGTCGCGCTTGAACGCGACCGGGTCGATCGCGAAGATCTTCTCCGCACCGGCGAGGCGGGCGCCCTGCACGGCGCTCATCCCGAGGCCGCCCGTGCCGACGACGGCGACCGCGTCGCCCGGGCCGATGCCGCCCGCGTACACCGCGGATCCCCAGCCGGTGGTGACCCCGCACCCGAGCAGGCAGGCCCGGTCGAGCGGGATGTCGTCGTCGATCTTCACGCAGGACGCGACGTTGACCACCGTGTGCTCGGCGAACGTGCCGAGCAGGCACATCGTGTGCACGTCGGTGCCGTTCACGTGGTGGCGGGCGGTGCCGTCGGAGATCTGGAAGCCGCCGAGGTAAGCGCCGAGGTCACACAGGTTCTGCTGGCCCTTGGCGCAGGACGGGCAGCGCCCGCAGCTCGGCAGGAAGGAGAAGACGACGCGGTCGCCGACGGCGAGGTCGGTGACGCCCGGGCCGACGGCCTCGACGACGCCGGCGCCCTCGTGCCCGCCGATCACCGGCAGCCCGGTGGGCATGTCACCGGTGACCGAGTGCTCGTCCGAGTGGCAAAGACCGGTCGCGGCCATTTTGACCAGCACCTCGTCGGTGCGCGGCGGGTCCAGCTCGATCGATTCGATCTTCCACGGACTGTTCGTCTCGTACAGGATGGCCGCGCGCGTTTGCATAATGAATCCCGTTCGGTGCCGCTGGATGGGCCGTCAGGCTACAACCGTCAGGCGAGCCTGCGGGACGGGGCCGGTGCGCGGCCCGTCGCCTCCGCCGTCCGGCCGGGAAGCCCGAGAACGTCGTCGGCCTCGGGGAGTGCGGCGCAGGCGAGCCGGACGCCGTTCTCGCACAGCCGGTATGCGTCAGGCAGCGGATGGCGCCCCGAGCGCCAGCTGAGGATGGCGTTCTGCCAGATGGACCCGACGACGAAGCTCAGCGTCTCGAAAGCCGCCTCGGACAGGTCGGCGCCCATGAAGAAGCGCAGCACCCGATTGTTGCGGGTGGACATCTCGCGCAGCGCCGCGCTGGCGAAGGGGTCGCGGGAGCCGGACACGTACAGCAGCAGATCGGCGTAGCTCGGGTAGCGCTGGAAGCCCCGGATGCCGCGGTGCAGGAAGTCGACGAGCCGGTCGACGCGCTCCTGGAAGCTGCTGAACTGGCCACCTTCGTTGAGCACCCGGTCGCTGAGCCGGGAATGCCAGTCGACGAGCGCCGACGCGAGCAGGTGGTCCTTGGAGGCGAAATAGCGATAGGTGGTACCGAGCGCCACCCCGGACTGCTCGGCGACGAGCTTCATCTGGACGTTGTCGACCCCGCGCTCGGCCGCGAGCACCATGACGGCTTCGAGCAGCGCCTTGCGCCGCTCGAGCTGCCGATCGGTCATGCTCTCGACCGGCTGAGGGGCCGCGGCCACCTTTGCCATGGAAGGAGGGTAATGGCGCCGTCCGCCGTTCACCCGCAATTCCGGTTACGGCACGCTTCGCGCCCAAGGGCGGCAGACCGGCGCGCGGCTACCGGCGTTGGGCCGTTCGACCGCCGCTGTATACATTATTGCCGGCTACGGCGCGGGCGCCGCGCGGAGCTTCCGACGCGCAACGGGTGGGCAGGAGGGTGACATCGCGGTGACGACAGCGCAGGCGGTGGAGTTCAACCCGTACGACTTTGCAACGTATTGCGATCCTTATCCGGTCTATCGGCGTTTGCGGGCCGAAGCGCCGGTTTATCGCAACGCCGAGCTGAACTTCTGGGCGCTCTCGCGTCATGCAGATGTGGTCGCTGCGCATGACGACTGGGAGCACTTCTCCAGCGCCGGCGGCGTCACCATCGAAGGCAACGAGAAGGACAGCCCGTTCCTGATCGTGAAGGACCCGCCGGAGCACCGCTGGCACCGCAAGATCATCGGCAAGGTGTTCACACCGCGGCGCATCCTGGCCCTCGAGCCGTTCATCCGCGCCCGGGCGGCGCAGCTGCTGGACCGCTTCCAGGACACCGCCGAGTTCGACATCGTCGAGAACTTCGCGGTCCTGCTGCCGCTCGACGTCGTCAGCGAGCTGATCGGCATCCCGGCCGAGGTCCGCCCGCGCATCCACGAGCTGTCCGACGTCGTCATCTCGCGGGCGGCGGATCAGGACGCTGATGCCGCCATCGCGGTGGGGATCGAGCTCTACGAGATCTATCTCGGCCTGGTCAAGGACCGGCGCAAGCAGCCGCGCGACGACGTCATCACGGTGCTGATGGAGACCGAGGTCATCGACGACGAGGACGGCACCACCCGCCGGCTGTCCGACGAAGAGGTCGCCTTCCGCTTCTACGAGATGGGCTTCGCCGGCCACGAGACCGTCGCTAAGGGCATCCCCAACGGCTGCATGGCGCTCACCAGATTCCCGGCAGAACGGCGCAAGCTGCGCGCCGACTCGGCGCTCTACGAGGCGGCGGCCGGGGAGATCTTGCGTTACGACGCTCCCTCCCAGCTGCAGGGCCGCACCACGACGACGGACGTCACGCTGCACGGCGTGACCATCCCGGCCGGTGAACGGGTCATGCTCATCACCGGTTCGGCGCTGCGCGATGAGACCGTCTACGAGGACCCGGACCGTTTCGACATCGAACGCCGGTCCGACCCGTCGACGGTCTTCTTCGGCTACGGCATCCACCGCTGCCTCGGCGCTCACCTCGCCCGACTGGAGATCAAGCTCGCGATGGAAGAACTGCTGAACCGCTGGCCGGACTTCGCGGTCGACGAGGCCCGGGCCACGCGCAAGGTGTCTTCGAACGTGCGCGGCGTCGCCAGCCTGCCGTTCCTGACGGACGGCGCCGCGTGATGGCGCGTGCCCCCCGCGTCGCGTCCGTGGTGACGGCGCTTCCGTCCGGCGACGGGGCCGCGCGCAGCGTGCACCGGCGCAGCAGCGGCGACCTGGTCGCCGAGCACATCCGCCGGCTCATCTTCGAGGGCCAGCTGCGGCAAGGAGACCATCTGCGGCAGGACGAGATCGCCACCGAGCTCGGGGTGAGCCGCATCCCGGTCCGGGAGGCCGTCATCGCGCTGGACCGTGAAGGATGGCTGATGATCGAGCCGCATCGCGGCGCGTTCGTGCACGGCCTGGACGAGGACTCCGTCCGCGACCACTACGAGGTTTTCGGGCTCGTCTACGGGCTGACCGCGCGGCGTGCGACCGAGCGCGGCACCCCGGAGGACGTCGCCGAACTCGTGAACGCCCACCGCGTCATGAAGGCCGCGGCTGATCCTGAGTCCTTCTTCCGAGCCAACAACGACTTCCTGCGCCGGCTGTTCGCGACAGCCAACTCGCACCGGCTGTCGTCGTTGTCGCGGCTGATGCGCAACATCGTTCCCGGCAACTTCTTCGTGGAGGTGCCCGGCGCCATGACCAACCAGAAGCGGGGCATCGCTGCCGTCGTGAAGGCGGTGCAGGGCAATGATGCCGAGCTCGCCGAGCGTGAGATGCAGGCGCTCATGCGCCGCCAGGGCGATGCCGTCGTCAGCCTGCTGTCCTCCCGCGACCTGTTCCGGCCTTCCGCCTGATGGCCGGCGAGACCTCGGGCAAGCCCACCGGACAGATCACCGACGAAGCCGTGCAGGTGCTGCGGCAGCGCATCGGCATTCCGGAGCCGCATCCGCAGCCCCCGCACTACCGCCGGCCCGGCATCGACGCGTTTCGCCACGTGCTCGAGGCGTACGGCGACGACAACCCGCTGTACTTCGACGCGGACTACGCGCAGCAGACCCGCTGGGAGGGGCTCATCGCCTCGCCGGTGCTGGTCGGCGGTGACACGCTGATCGGCGAGGACGAGGTCACCGCCGTTCCCGAGGAGCATCGGGCCCTCATGAAGGGTGACCCGCTGCGCGGCGTGCACGCGTTCTACGCGGCCAGCGCGCGGGAGTGGTGGGCGCCGCTGCGGCCGGATCACCGGGTTGCGCGGCGCAATGCGCTGGTCGGCGTCCATGACAAGGCGAGCGAGTTCGCTCAGCGCGCGGTGCACGAGTGGACCGGGCAGGTCTTCGCCGACGACACCGGCACGCTGCTGTCGGGCCAGTACCGGATGATGGCCCGCACCGAACGCGGAAAGGCCCGTGAACGCGGCAAGTACGCGTCGATCGAGCCGCAGCGCTACACCGACGAGCAGATCGCCGAGATCGACGCGCAGTACCTGTCCGAGGCCCCGCGCGGCGCGCAGCCGCGCTGGTGGGAAGACGTGAACGAGGGCGATGCGGTGGGCCCGCTCGTCAAGGGTCCGCTCACCGTCACCGACATGATCTGCTGGCATGTCGGCATGGGGATGGGGCTTTACGGCATCAAGCCGCTGCGGCTCGGCGCGCGGGTGCGGGCGCGGATCCCGCGCTTCTACCACCGCGACGAGTACAACGTCCCGGACGTCTTGCAGCGCGTGCACTGGGATCCGGAGTACGCCCGCCGCGCCGGCCAGCCGACGACCTACGACTACGGCCGGATGCGCGAAACGTGGCTCATTCACGCGTGCACCGACTGGATGGGCGACGACGCGTGGCTGTGGAAGCTCGACTGCGAGTTCCGTGCGTTCAACTACGTCGGCGACACGCAGTGGATCCGCGGCACGGTGACCCGCCGTTATCTCGCAGCCGGCGGCCGGCCGGCGGTCGACCTCGACCTGTCCGCGGTGAACCAGCGCGGCGTGGTGACGACGCCCGGCTCGGCGACGATCCTGCTGCCCAGTCGCGAGCACGGGCCGGTGCGGCTCCCGGACCCGCCGGGTGGGCACGGGGCCAGCCTCACCGCGGCGCTCGCCGCCATCAGCGAGAGGTTCCGCGAGCGTGAGTGACCCCACCGCAGGCGCCTATCAGCCCGCCGACGGGCTGCGCGTCGACCTCACTGGCGGGGTGCTGCGGCTGACCCTGGACCGGCCGCAGAAGCGCAACGCCATCGACGACACCATGATGGCGGCGCTCATCGCGGCGATCGACGCGGCGGGCCGGGACGAGGCGGTGCGCGTCATCGTGCTCGACGGGTCCGGCGACAACTTCTGCGGCGGCGCCGACATCATCGCGCGCAACACCCCGGGTGGGCAGCGGCCGCGGGCGGGGAGCATCCAGCGCCGGCTGCCCTCGCAGGCACATCGGCTCATCCCGCTGGTGGCGACGGTGCAGACGCCTGTCGTCTGTGCGGTGCAGGGCTGGGCCGCCGGTATCGGGCTGGCGCTGTCGCTGGCCGCCGACTTCACGATCGCCAGCCAGAGTGCCCGCTTCTGGGCCCCGTTCGGCGAGCGGGGTTTCACCCCGGACAGCGCGGTGTCGTGGATGCTGCCGCGGCGCATCGGCCAGGTGCGGGCCCGGCAGATGCTGCTGCTCGGACGCGTGCTGAGCGGAGCCGAAGCGGCCGAGTGGCAGCTGGTCCATGAGGCGGTGGCGCCGGACGACCTCGACGGCGCGGTCACCGATGTGGTGGACCGGCTCGCGCGTTCGGCGACCGTGGCGCTCGGGCTGAGCAAGTGGCTCATGGCGTCGGGGGAGTCGCTGTCGATGGACGAGGCGCTGCGCAACGAGGCGTTCGGCATGGAGCTCTCCTCGCGCAGCGAGGACTTCCGCGAAGGCATGGCGGCGTTCCGGGAGAAGCGGCCGGCCCGATTCGAAGGACGCTGACGGGTGAGCACTGACGACGCCGGGCGGCTGGCGGTAGCGGCGAGCACCCCGACGGGTGAGATCGTCACCGCCGTCCAGGACTGGGTCGAGCGCCACGTGCCGGCGCCGTGGCGGGAGGCGGCGAAGGAAGGCACCCGCGCCATCCGCGCGGTGCGTTCGCGGGCGGACTACGAGAAGTGGTACCCGGTGTTCGGCCGGTCCGGGCTCGTCGCGCCGACGTGGCCGGTGGAATACGGCGGCCTGGACCTGCCGCCCGCGGCGGCCCGGCTGATCGAGCGTGAGCTGCGCCCCTACAACCTCGGTCGGCTGAACCCGCTGGGCTTGCACAACACCGCGTCGGCCCTGTTCGCCCACGGCACCGAGGAGCAGCGGCTGCGTTACTTGCCGCCGATCGTGCGGGCCGAGGAGATCTGGTGCCAGCTGTTCAGCGAACCCGGCGCCGGATCCGACCTGGCGTCGCTTGCCACCCGCGCCGAGCGCGACGGCGACGAATGGGTGGTCAACGGCCAGAAGGTCTGGACCACCTGGGGTTTCGCCGCTGACTTCGCGGTCCTGCTCGCCCGCACCGACCCGGATGCGCCGAAGCGTGCGGGAATCACGTACTTCCTCATCGACATGCACCAGCCGGGCGTCGAGGTGCGCTCGCTGCGCCACATCACCGGCGAGGTCGACTTCTGCGAGGTCTTCCTCGACAACGCCCGCATCCCCGACGGCATGCGGGTGGGCGCGGTGAACGACGGCTGGCGGGTAGCCGGGGCGACGCTCTCCGGCGAGCGGCAGATGGTGGCCGGCTCCGGCTCCGGCGGCGTCGACCGCATCGGCGGGTCCGGCATCACCAGCCTCATCGCGCTCGCGAAGCGCATCAGCGCCGCGGGGCGGCCCGGCGGGTGGGACGATCCGCGTATCCGCCAGGAGCTCATGGCGCTCTACACCGAGGACGCGATTCGCGGCTGGACCAACTCTCGGGTGCGCGCCTCGCTGAAGGCCGGCCGGGCGCCGGGCGCCGAGAGCTCCGTCGGCAAGGTGCATTCCGGTTCGCTGAACCAGCGCACCCAGATGCTCGCCATCGACCTGCTCGGCGCGCATGCCACCGCATGGGAGGCCGCGCCGGGGGCCGGAGATGCCGTCACCTACGCCGAGTCGCTGCCCCATGAGGTGAAGGGCATGCTGCGCAGCCGGGCGAACACCATCGAGGGCGGCACCACCGAGGTAAACAAGAACATCCTCGCCGAACGCGTCCTCGGCTTGCCGCGCGAGCCGGATCCCTGGCACGGCCGTCCGTGGCGGGAGGTGCCGCGCAGCTGATGGTCACCCATGTCGCGGGCTACTCGACGCTGCAGGTGTACCGGCGCGGCCCGGTGGGCTGGCTGGTGTTCGACCGTCCTGCTGCCGGCAACGCCATGGACGCGGTCATGCTCGACGAGCTCGAGGCCGCCTGGCGCGAGCTGGACTCCGACGATGACGTGCGGGTCATCGTCAACACCGGCGAGGGCAAGGCCTTCCAAACCGGGCTCGACATGGTCCAGCTCGCGCGCAACCCCCAGGCGCTTCGGGAGCAGAGCCGCCGCACGAAGCGCGCCACCTTGCGGCTCACCGCCTGGCACAACGGCGTTCGCAAGCCCGTCATCGCCGCCGTCAACGGGGTGTGTGCGGGCGGCGGCCTGCACTTCGTCGCCGACGCGGACATCGTGATCGCCGCGGCGAACGCGAGCTTTGTCGACCCGCACGTCTCGGTGGGTCAGGTGAGCGCCTACGAAACCATCGGCCTGGCCCGCAAGATGGCGTTCGAGACGGTGCTGCGGGTCGTGCTCGCCGGGCGGCATGAGCGGCTGTCACCCCAGCGCGGCTACGAGCTCGGCATGCTGTCGGAAGTCGTGGACCCGCCGGAGCGGCTGCGCGAGCGAGCGCAGGAGCTAGCCGAGACGATCGCGGCACACGACCCCGAGCAGCTGCAGGCCGTGAAGCGCGCGCTGTGGGGGGCGTTGGAAATGGGTTTGTCGGACGCGTACCGGGCAGCAGCCGGCGCGACGGTACATGGGGAGGGCGAAGCCCAGCATGGCTGACGGATACAGGACCTTCGACACGCTGAAGCTCGAGCGCCAGGGCCCGGTGGGCTGGCTCATCAACAACCGCCCGCAGGCGCTGAACGCCATGAGCGCCCACATGCGCGACGAGTTCGCCGGCGCCTGGCTCGAGCTCGAACGCGACCCCGAGGTTCGGGTCATCGTGCACACCGGCGAGGGACGGGCGTTCCAGACGGGGGTGGACGTCTCCGAGCTGGCGAGCGACGGCGTCGGCATGGAGCGCTACCGCGAATCCGTGGAGAAGTTCGACCTGCATTTCACGTCCTGGCACCAGCACGTCTCCAAGCCGGTCATCACCGCTGTGAACGGTTTGTGTGCCGGTGGTGGCTTCCATTGGGTGGCCGACGCCGACATCGTCATCGCCGCCTCGGACGCGCAGTTCTTCGACCCGCACGTGTCGGTCGGTCAGGTCGTGGCGATCGAGGCCATCGGCCTGATCCGCAAGATGCCGTTCGAAGCCGTGATGCGCATGGCGCTGACCGGTCGCTACGAACGCATGTCGGCCGAGCGCGCGCTGCAGCTCGGCATGATCTCGCAGATCGTCGACCCCCCGGACAAGCTCCGCGAGGAAGCCCAGGCGCTGGCGGAAAAGATCGCACGCAACTCCCCGGCGGCGATGCGCGCGTCGAAGCGGGCGCTGTGGGGGGCCCTCGAAGCGGGCCTGACGCAGGCGTGCCGCGACGGCGCGCAGGACCTCGTCTCGATGTGGGGACACCCCGACCAGGAAGAGGGACCGAAGGCGTTCGCCGAAAAGCGCGACGCGAACTGGCAGCCGCTCGACCCGTCGACGGCGGGCACCGGACCTGGGCCGCGCTGATGGACACCCTGCTCGATCTGCTCGAGGAGCGCCCCGGCGACGACACCACCGCCGCGGTGTACTGCGGTCCGCGCGAGGTGACGCGCTCCGGCCTGCGTGCGGCCGCACGGGATCTCGCCGCGCAGCTGCGGGCCGCCGGTGTACAGCCTGGCTCGGCGATTGCCGTGATGCTCCCGAACGGCCTCGAGGTCGTCGCCGCCATGTTCGGCTGCTGGTACGCCGGGTGCGTGTATGTGCCCATCAATCCGCGGGCCACGCCGGCGGAGCTTGCGGCATATCTTGCGGCGACCCGCCCCGCGATGCTGATCGCACCCGACGAGCGTTCGGACGTCTCGGTCCCCGTCGTCGTTGCGCGCGACTTGACCTGGTCGGTCTCGAGCCGCGCCGCCGCTGACTGTTCGGTGCACGACGCCGACATCGCGCTGGTGCAGTGGACGTCGGGCACGACCGGGATGCCCAAGCCCGTGCTACTGCGCCACAGCGGATTCCTCAAGCTGCTCGAGCCGGTGCTGAAAAAGTTGCTGGGCGCGGGCAGCGCCAATGTGGCGGCCCGCAAGGCGCCGATGCCGAACCTGATTCCCACGTCGATGGCGTTGTCGGCCGGCATTTACAACGTGCTGTTCGCCTTCCGGGTCGGTGCGGCCGCCATCATCATGGAGCGCTTCGACCCGCTCGAGTTCGCCCGCCTCGTCGAGCGCTTCCAGCTGCGCTCGACCGTGCTGCCGCCACCGGCGATGACCATGCTCTGCGACACGCCGGAGGTGACGTCGCTGTCGCCGCTGCGCTACGTCCGCAGCATCAGCGCTCCGCTCTCGCCGCTGTCCGCGCGACGCTTCCGCGACAAGTTCGCCATCACCGTCTTGAATTGCTACGGCCAGACCGAGATCGGGGGCGAGATCGTCGGCTGGAACGCCGCCGACGCTCGGGAGCACGGTGAGCAGAAGCTCGGCTCGGTCGGCCGGCCGCATGACGGTGTGAGCCTGCGCATCGTCGACCCGGACGGTGCCGAGGTGGACGTCGACACGCCGGGGGAGTTGTACGTCAAAACGCCTGCGACGTCGGCCGGTTACGCCGACGGAGCGGATCTCGGTGACCGCCTCGGCCCCGACGGCTGGTTTCGCACCGGTGACATCGCGCGCGTCGATCCGGAGGGCTTTCTCTGGATCGAGGGGCGGGTGTCGGACATGATCAACCGAGGCGGGCTGAAAGTCTTCCCGGCTCAGGTGGAAGAAGTGCTGCGGTTGCATCCTTCGGTCGAGGACTGCGCGGTGGTCGGTGCCCCCGACGAGCGGCTCGGGGAAGTGCCGTGGGCCTTCATCGTCCCGGCGGATCCTTCGGGCGAGCTTGATCTCGATGTGCTGGCGGCGCACGTTCGCGAGCATCTGGTGGCGTTCAAGGTGCCGACGCGTTTCGTCGCCGTCTCCGAGCTCCCGCGCAACGAGGCGGGCAAGGTGCTGCACCGCGCGCTGCTGGCGAAGGCGGACACGTAACCGGGCGCTCGGCCCACCGGCAGGCTTCTCCGTCACTGCCTGCGCGCACCGCAACGGGTGTGACACTGCCAGCGGGGGGCAGGTGATGCTGTCGCAGTGTCGCAGCGCCGCGTAGCCACGCCAAAGCTCCCTCCGCCACTGCCAGCGGGGGCCAGGTGATGCTCTCGCAGTGTCGGTCCCAAAATCAGGGGCCGCAGCCACTCGAGTGTCGCCGCATGCGCCGTTGCACCCGAGCCGGCCCAGCGACCGGCGCCGCTTACGTGTGAGTTACAGCCGAGTGACAAGCCCCTTGCGGCGGCGCCGACCGCGCCTGGCAGGATGCCCAATCGTGCGTGTCAATCCTGGTGATACCGCGTGGGTGCTCGGCAGCGCAGCGCTGGTCCTGTTCATGGCGCCCGGCCTGGCGCTGTTCTACGGCGGCATGGTCCGCAGCAAGAACGTGCTCGGCATCATGATCCAGAATCTGGCGGCGATAGCCGTGGTGGGCATCGTGTGGGCGGTCATCGGCTACACGCTCGCGTTCGGCCCTGACCTCGGCGGCGGCATCCTCGGCGGCTTCAAGTTCGCCGGACTCGCAAACGGGCACGACGCGCCGGCGGGTATGCAGCTCACCATCCCGCCGTATGCGTTCGCTGCCTTTCAGATGATGTTCGCCATCATCACCGTCGCGCTGCTCACCGGCGCGGGCGCGGATCGTCTGTCATTTCGAGGGTTTGTCCTGTTCGCGGTCATCTGGGTGGTGGTCGTGTACGCCCCGATCGCGCACTGGGTGTTCTCGCCCGAGGGCTGGCTGGCCAAGCGCGGGGTGCTGGATTTCGCGGGTGGCAACGTCGTCGAGATCGATTCCGGCGCATCAGCGCTCGCGCTGGCGTTCGTTCTCGGTAGGCGCACCGGCTGGCCGCGTGAGGTGATGGCTCCGCATTCGCTGCCGCTCACCGTCATGGGGACCGGTGTGCTGTGGTTCGGCTGGTTCGGTTTCAACGCCGGCTCGGCCCTCGCCGCGAACGACCAGGCCGCGCAGGCGCTCATCACCACCCAGCTGGCCGCCTGCGCCGGACTCCTCGGCTGGCTCGCTATCGAGTGGTGGCGGACGGGATCCGCCACCACCCTCGGAGCAGCGTCCGGCGCCGTCGCGGGGCTCGTCGCGATCACACCCGGGGCCGGATACGTGCCGCCATGGGCGTCGATCGTCATCGGTCTCGCCGGCGGCATCGTCGGTGAGCTCGCGGTGAAACTCAAATTCCGCTTCGGCTATGACGATTCGCTCGACGTCGTGGCGGTCCACGGCATGTGCGGGCTGCTCGGCACGCTCTGCGTCGGGCTGTTCGCCAATTCGCTCGTCAACGCGACCGGTCACCATGAGGGGCTGCTACTCGGTGGTGGTGGCCACCAGCTCGGGATGCAGTCGCTCGCCATCTTCGTCACCGTCGTCTGGGCGTTCGGGCTCACCTACGGCATCGCGCGACTGGTGACCGCGGTCGTCGGGTTGCGCGTGTCGCGCGAGCAGGAGACCGAAGGCATCGACATCAGCGTGCACGCCGAAACCGCCTATGACATCGGGGCTCTTCGCGCCTCGGGAAGGACCGGAGCATGAGACTGGTGACGGCTGTCATCAAGCCTTTCAAGCTGGAGGACGTCAAAGCGGCGCTCAAGACCTTCGGCGTGCACGGCATGACGGTGTCGGAGGTCCAGGGCTACGGCCGCCAGCGTGGACACGTCGAGGTGTACCGCGGTGCCGAGTACCAGGTCGACTTCGTGCCGAAAGCACGCATCGAGGTGGTCGTCGACGACGAGGATGTGGCCGACATCGTCGAGGTCATCCTCAGCTCCGCGCGCACCGGCAAGATCGGCGACGGCAAGGTCTGGTCGACGCCCGTCTACGACCTGGTACGCATCCGCACCGGGGAGCGTGGCCCGGACGCGCTGTAGTCGTCACTCGACGACGCGCAGCGTCGCCGGGATGTCCATAGCCCGCTGCTTGCGCAGGTTCAGCAGCGGCGCGAGCGCGACGACGAGCACGCCCAGCCCGATGGTGGTCGCGACCGTCGCCGGCGAGATGGTCGGTGTCACGCTGAGGTCGGGCATCACGTCATCGAAGCCTGACACGATCCAGCTGAGCGCGAGGTAGCCCAGCCCGGTGCCGGCCAGAGTCCCGATCACTCCGATGACGGCGTTCTCCGCGATCGCCATCGCCGTCACCGCACGTACCGGCAAGCCGAAGGCGAACATGGTGGCGTACTCGCGACCACGCTCGTCGGCGCTGAGGCTCGCCGTGTTGAACGCGATCAGCAGTGCAAGCAAGAGGGTGACGGCTTCGATCACCCGCAGGATTCCCGTGAACTGGCCGAGGCGATCGTGCAGCATGTCGGCGAAGCCGGTGGCGGGCTCGACGGCGGCGACCGATGGCTGGGTGAACAGTTCCCGGGTCAGGGCCTCCTGCGAGACCCGGTCCGGAACGACCATGATGACGTTCGTGACGCCCTGCAGACCGAACAGCGTCGCCTGGCGCGCATCCAGGTAGCTCATCGGGCGCAGCGGGCTGGGATGCAAGCCGCTCACGACGATGGGTGCGGTCACGAGCCGTAGCCCATCGCCATCACGGACGGGGTGGGTGAAGGAGATGGTCTGCCCCACGGTCACGCCGAGGTCCGCCGCAGCCTTTTCCGACAGCAGGATGCCGTCCGCCGCGGTGGCGGGATCACCCTCGCTGATACTCGGTGTCCACACCGGATTGCGCAGGTCGAGTACGTCGGTGACGGCGTCAATGGTGTGCCCGTTCGCAGCGAGTTTGGTCGGCAGCTGCAGCTCACTCGTCGCCGCTCCGACGCCCTTCGCGGAAGTCACCGCCGTCACCTGCGGTGCGCCTGCCGGATAGAAGGTGTTCATGGTGACGGTCAGCCGGTTCGCGTTCATCCGCTCGATTTCGGCCGAGCTCTGGCGCCCGGTGGCGATGAATGTGTCGAGCATGCCCAGCACGGCCACGAGCGACGTGATCGCCGCGGCCACCCCGAGCGCCGTCAACGCCGTGCGGCGCGGGGCACGCAACACGTTGCGGATCGGCATGGACAGGTACGTCCGTCCCGGAAGCCGCACGCGTTGCAGCAGCTTTCCCGCCCTGCCGGCGCCGTTCGCCCCGCCATAGGCCCCGGTGCGGATGGCGTCCACCGGCTGTAGCCGCATCACCCGGCGCAGCGGAAGCAGCGTCGCCGCGATGGGAATGACCAGTCCGAGCGCCGCGGCCTCGAGGAAGCGTCCGGTCGGAAACGGTGTCAGCCAAATGGGCAATGGCAGTAGCCGCACCAGCTCCTCACGCATTGCCAGACTGAGCAACCAGCCGACGCCGATTCCGGCGAGCACCCCGCCCACGGCAATCTGAACTCCCACGAGCAGCGGGCGAGATGCCAGCGAGCGTTGCGAGACCCCAAGCGCCATGCCCACACCCAGCTCTCGCCGTTGCGCGTCGATCAGCCGGGTCACCAGGTTGAACGCGGCGAATCCGGCGCCGAGCAAGATGAGCAGCGCAAAGGCGTTCCACGTCTGCTCGTCGTTGCGCGCATCGGCGTACAACGCGGTGTACACCTGATCGTCCTCGCGCGTCGTGACCGTGCCGCCGACGCCGGACACGGCCGCGGCCAGCTCCCGCTGCACGCGCGTGCGGTCGGCGCCCGGCTGCAGCCTCATCACGAGGTCGTTCACCAAGCCGACGTGACCGCTCGCTGATTGTGCCGCCGGCAGCGGCATGAACACGACGGCGAACCCGCTTTCTCCGAGCACGGATCCGGAGCGTCCGAGTACCCGGAAGTACTCGGGGGTGTAGCCCGTTCCGACGTAATCGAGGCGCTTGCCGCCGCTTAGCGTGAGCTCTCCCTGCGTCGGGAGGCGATGCTCCTTCGCGAACTTTGCTTCGAGTACCGCGACCGGGGTGCGTGCCTCCGCGGGCCTGAATGCCCGGCCGGCGTTGACGTACAGGCTGTCGACGAGGGCGGATTGTGCGGCGGCCGGCATCCCGAGCAGCTCGCCCGGCACAAAAACGGTGCGCTCCGGCGTCGACGCGTCCACCTGGGTCGGCACGACGAGCCGTTCCTGCGAAGTGCTGATGGCCGCCGCGTCGGCGATGCCGTGCGCTGCGCGGTTCAGCGTCCCGGCGGCCACGAAACCACCGTCGGGTAGTTGCACGCGCAAATCGTGAAATCGCAGTGCTGCGTAGCTCGCGTCGGTGGATTCGAGGCGCCACGCGGTCGTTCCACCAAGGCCGGCAAAGGCGCCCGTGCCGAGCGCGATGATCAGCGCCAGCGCGCTGACGAGCACCCAGCGGCGCCGAAGGTCACGCCATGACCAGCGCAGCCGCATACGCAACGACCCGGTGCCCATTGCCGCTCACCACCGCAGCTCGCCTGTCCGGCGTTTGCCTCCAGCCGGAGGCCCGTCGGACACGATGCGCCCGCTGGACATCTCGATCACCCGGTCCGCGACGCGCGAGATCTCCCGGTTGTGCGTGACGACAAGCACCGTCTTGCCGGCGGCTGCCTGCGCCTGCAGCAACTCGAGAATCTGCACGCCGGTGCGGAAATCGAGCTCCCCGGTCGGTTCGTCGGCGAGCAGGATCGGGTTCTCGGTGGCGAGTGCACGGGCGATGGCGACGCGCTGCTGCTCACCTCCCGACAGCTGATGCGGGAAATGCCGAATGCGGTCCCCGAGTCCGACGCTTGCGAGTACCTGCGCGGCGACGGCTGCGGCGTCCTTGCGGCCGGCCACGTCTGCACCGAACTCGACGTTCTCGAAGGCGGTCAGCCCAGGGAAGAGGTTGAAGCTCTGGAAGATGAAGCTCACGGTGCGCCGGCGCAGGGCGAAGCGCTCCTTACGCGAGGCCTTGGTGAGGTCCGCTCCGTTCAGCGCGATCCGGCCTTCGGTCGGGGTATCGAGCAGCCCGATCATGTTGAGCAACGTGGTCTTGCCGCTGCCGGACGGGCCGAGCACGACCACGAACGCGGCCTCGTCCACGTGCAGGTTGATCCGCTCCAAGGCCGTGACGGACAGCTCTCCGACGTCGTAGCGCTTCGCGACGTCATCGAGATCGATACGCGTGCCCTTGGCGGCTTTGGGGGAGCTCTCCAGGCCTGTCGGCGCGTTTGCTACCACCATGGCCCGGATGATCAGGGCGCGATACGAGGCGGGGTAGGGAGGAAGGTCCCGTGACGAGGCGGCGCGCTCAGCCGCTGCGTCAGCTCGTCCGGGCTTGCGCCCTGAGCTCGTACTTGAGCACCTTGCCGGTCGCGTTCAGCGGCAACGCGTCGAGGAAGCGCGCCCCCCGCGGAACCTTGTAATTGGCCATCTGCTCGCGGCACCAGGAGATGAGCTGCGCCTCGGTGAGGTCGCTGCCGGGCCGCGTGATGACGAACGCAAGCCCGACCTCGCCGAGCCGTTCGTCCGGGACGCCCACGACGGCGACCTGGTTCACGTCGGGGTGGCGGAGGATGGTGTTTTCGATCTCGACGGGGTAGGCGTTGAACCCGCCGACGATGAACATGTCCTTGATGCGGTCGGTGATGCGCAGGTTGCCCGCCTCGTCGAGAACGCCGACATCTCCGGTGTGCAGCCAGCCATCCCCATCGATGGTTTCCTCGGTCGCCTTCGGGTCGCCGAAGTAGCCGCGCATCACCTGGTAGCCGCGGACGACCACCTCGCCCGGCTCACCGGGCGGCAGCGCCTCGCCTTCGGGGGAGACGACCTTCACGTCGCATCCCGGGATGGCGCGCCCGCAGGTGTTGGCGATGACCGCCGGGTCGTCGTCGTGGCGGCACATCGTCGCGGTGCCGGTGGTCTCGGTGAGGCCATAGCCGGTGACGACGGAGGCGAACTTCAGCTCGCTGCGCAGCCGTTCGACGAGCTCGACCGGAACGGCTGCTGCGCCCGTGACGGCAAGCCGCAGGGAGCTGGTGTCGTATGCGGAGAGCTTGGCGGCGAGCAGCGTCTGGAAGATGGCCGGGGGGCCGGGCAGCATCGTGATCCGTTCCTCCGCCACGCGCGCCATGACCGACTGGGCGTCGAAGACGGGGTGCGGGACGATGACGGACCCGGTGAGCAGGCAGGCGAGGACACCAGATTTCAGCCCGGCCGTGTGAAAGAACGGGTAGGCGATCAGGTAGCGGTCACCCGCGCGCAAGCCGACAACGTCGGACCAGGTGGTGTAGGTGCGGGTACTGGCACCGTGGGTCAGCATCGCGCCCTTGGGGCGGCCGGTCGTGCCTGAGGTGAAGATGATGTCGGACAGGTCGTCCGGCCCGAGCCGAAGCCCCCGGTCGGTCACCTGCGCCGCGAGCGTGCGCTCCGGGTCGGCGCCGCGGGCGAGGAAGTCGTCGAACGACGTGGCACCCGGCCGGTTCGGTCCCGCGAGAACGAACGTCTCCTCGAGCGCCGGAAGGTCCTGGCTTGCGAGTTCGGCGACGTAATCGGTGCCGAGGAAGTCCGTCACCGTGAACAGGTAACGAGCCGCCGAGGTGTTCAGCACGTGAGCAGCCTCAGGCGCTTTGAAGCGGCTGTTGATCGGCACCAGCACGCCGCCTGCGGTGTAGAGGCCGAGGGACGCGACGATCCAGGCGGCGCTGTTCGGCGCCCAGATCGCGGCGCGTTCACCCGGCTGCAAGCCGGTGGCCACGAAAGCCCGGGCCGCCTCATCGACGCGGTCGGCAAGCTCGTGAAAGGTCAGCCGCAGTTCGCCGTCGACGAGTGCCTCGGCGTCGGGCCAGCGTTGCGCTGCACGCCGGACCGCGGCCGGGATCGTCGGCGGGACGTCAGCCGGAAGCGTCGTTTCCTTCACCGAATGCGTCACAGCGTTCGGTTCGGCGTCACGTGAAGTGTCGGTCACAAGCGTCCCGTCCTCAAGTCTTCCGGCACCCAGGACGGGGAGCGCTTGTCGCGAAACGCTTCCCATCCCTCCCGGGCCTCCGGCCCGGCCAGGCTGGCATCCATCGTCATCCGGTCGAACTGGCCGTACGACTGGGAGATCACGCGCTTGACGTCGGCCCGCGCGTTAGGTGCACCGCGCATGCATGAGGCGAGCACCTCCACCGCTTCGTCCATCAGGTCGTCGTGAGCGACGACGCGGGTGACGAGTCCCCATTCCATTGCCTCGGTGGCGGTGACGCGCCGGCCGGTGAAGAGCATGTCCTTGGCTCGCGCCGGACCGACCTGTGCCGTGAGATACGTCGCATAGCCGGTATCCGCGATTCCGCGGTAGATCTCCGGCGCCCGGAACACCGCGCGCTCGCTCGCAACTGCCACGTCGGACATGAGGGCGATGAGGAGCCCGCCGCCCTGGCAGATGCCGTTGACCGCGCTGACGACCGGCTTGCGTGAGTAACGCACGGAGTCGAAGGGCGTGCAATCCATGCCGAGATACCGCGGTCCACCCCAGTCGTCGACCTGGCTGCCGCCGAGGTCGCCGCCGGGGATGAAGACGTCACCAGTCCCGGTGATGAGCAGCCCGGCGAGCGACGGATCCGCATTCACGTGGTCGATCGCGTAACGGATGCCGAAGTACATGGCGCCGGTGAGCGCGTTGCGTGCCTCGGGGCGGTCGACGGTGAGCCGGGCGTAGGAGCCTTCACGTTCGAAGCGCAGGAACGGGGTGCCGAGCCAGTCGCCGTCCGGCGGGCGCGGCTGCCCGGCGTCTGCCGGTGGAGCCGGTGAATTCGACGGGTCCGAAGGCGTGCTCATACGCCGTTTTTCCTCTCCGAATGCGGCCGGGGCAAGCAGCGAGGCAGGGCCGCTCGGCCGAGCGGCAGCGTGGTAGACAATATGCGGAACAGCGCCTGACGGGGTTTGTAGAAAGTAGGTTGAACAGCATGGGTCTGCTCGACGGCAAGGTCGCGATCATCACGGGTGCCGGTCATGGAATCGGCCGTGGCCACGCCATGGAGCTGGCCCGCCAGGGCGCGAAGGTCGTCGTGAACGACCTCGGCGGCTCGGTGCGCGGCGAGGGCACCGGCAAGGCAGCTGACGACACCGTCGCGCTGGTGGAGAAGGAAGGCGGCACGGCTGTCGCCAACTACTCGGATGTCTCCAACTACGAGCAGGCCGGCGAGCTCGTGAAGCAGGCGATCGACACGTTCGGCCGGCTCGACATCGTCATCAACAATGCGGGCATCGTGCGCGACGCCGCCGTGTGGAACATGCCGGAGAAGGACTTCGACGCCGTCATGGCGGTGCACGTCAAGGGCACCTGGAACACCTCGCACCACGCGGCGAAGTACTGGCGCGAGCAGTCGAAGTCGGTCGGCAAGGTCAACGGCCGCATCATCAACACCACCTCCGGCGCCGGCCTCGGTGGCAACTTCGGGCAGACCGGCTACGCCACCGCGAAGGCCGCCATCGTCGGTCTCACCCTCACGCTGTCCATTGAGCTCTACAAGATGGGCGTCACGGTGAACGCGATCGGCCCGGCGGGCCTCACCCGCATCACGGCGTCGATCCCGGGCGCCGGCGACGCGTTCGAGCCCAACGACCTCGGACCGGACGAGTACCACCCGATGGACCCGGCCGGCAGCTCTCCGCTCGCCGCCTGGCTCGCCAGCGACGACGCGCAGTACGTCACCGGTCAGGTGATCCGGTGCCTCGACGACCGCATCATCTGGATGCAGGGCTGGACCGAGCGCAAGGTCATCCACTCCGGCAACAAGCGCTGGAAGGCCGCCGATCTGCCGGGCATCATGGCCATGGACGTGTTCGAGACGCGCCCGTCCGGCCTCAACTTCCGCTCCAGCTGACCGTCGCGCTGGCAGGCGGGGATGGCTACCGTCTGGTCGCTCATCGCCGATCGGGCGCGTCAGTCGCCCGATCGGCAGATGCTCGTCGACGAGCACGGCTGGTCGCTGACGTTCGCGCAGTTTCGCGACGCTGCTGAGCGCGTCGCCGCGGGGTTGTACGAACGAGGCATCCGGCCCGGCTCGCGAGTGGTGTGGCAGCTGACGACGCGTAACGAGACGCTCGTCGTGACGGCCGCCCTGTGCCGCCTTGGGGCCGTGCAGATTCCGGTGCTGCCCATTTATCGAGGCCGCGAGCTGGCGTTCGTGCTGAATCAAACCGGTGCGCAGCACGTCCTGGTGGCTCCGCGATGGCGTGACATCGATCTGGCATCGCTCGCGGCGTCGGCGGTGGCCGACACCGCGGCGCGGCTGCTGCTCATCGACGATGCGGCGCCCACCGGCGACCCGCAGGCACTGCCGCCGCCGCCGGCCAGCGATGCGCAGGTGAGGTGGATCTTTTATACGTCGGGCACCACCGCCGATCCGAAGGGTGCCATGCACACGGACTCGTCGGCGATCGCCGGCGGAGCCGGCATGGTGGAGGGTCTGCAGATCACCCCGGACGACCGGGTGGGCATGGTCTTTCCGGTTGCTCACATCGGCGGATGCGCAGTGTGGCAGACGGCCGCGCTGCTGTCGGGATGCGCGCTGGTGATGACCGAATACGTCGAGCCCGACACCGTCGTCGATCTGCTGCGCCGGGAGCGGGTCAGCATCGCCGGCACCGGCCCGGCGCATCACGCGATGTACATCGCCGCGCAGCGCGCCCATCCCGGCGCGCCGTACTTCCCGGATGTGCGGGTCTACACCAGCGGCGGCGCGGCGAAGCCCCCGAGCCATTACGCGTACGTCATGGCTGAGTTGGGCAAGCCGACCCACTCCTCGTACGGCATGACCGAAGCGCCGATCCTCACCTGCACGCGTCCGTCCGACCCGCAAGAGGTCCTCGCCGGCTCGGAAGGCCGGGCTAACGCCGGCGTGGAGATCCGCGTCGTCGGTTCGGATGGCGCGCTCGCCGGGCCAGGCGGCATCGGGGAAGTGCGCGTCAAGGGGCCGCAGGTGATGCGCGGCTACCTGGATTCCAGCCTCGACGCCGACGCGTTCGACGCCGACGGTTACTTGCGTACCGGCGACCTCGGATCGCTGGATGAGTCGGGCAACCTGACGATCACCGGGCGCATCAAGGACGTCATCATCCGCAAGGGCGAGACCATCAGCGCGCGCGAGGTCGAAGACCTGCTGATCACCGCTGCGGAGGTGGCTGACGTCGCCGTGATCGGCGTCCCCGATCCGGTGCTGGGAGAGCGCATGTGCGCCTGCGTCGTCCCGGCGGATCCCGCGGCGCCCCCGTCGCTGGAGGCGCTCACGGCGCATCTGGCCGGTCAGGGTGTGATGAAGCAGAAATGGCCGGAGCGGTTAGAGATCCTGCCGGCGCTGCCGCGCAACCCGGCGGGCAAGGTCATCAAGGCCGACCTGCGCGCCCAGGTCGGCTCCTAGCGCGTCACGTCCACGCCGCCAGTGGGCCGGCGGCGGCCTCGAGCGCCGCTGTGGGGGAGTAGTCGATCGGCAGCTCGATCACCGTCACGCCCTTCGCCTCCAAAGCGTCGGCGGCGCGTTGTCGATGCGTGGCCGCATCGGCCGGCTCCCCGCTGTCTCCCCACACCTCGACGACGAAGGACAGCTCGAGCTGACGGCCCAGCTCGACGAGGGCGAGGGCGTGCGGGCCGAGCGCGTCGACGACGGCGAGCGCCGGGCTACCCGCGTGTGCAGTGAGCAGAGCCCGCGCGACCGCCGCGCCGGGCCGCGCCTCGGCCGGGATGGCCACGCTGCCGAGGCGGGTGGTCGGTACGGTGCGGCCGATCCACCAGCCGGCTGGTCCCGGCTCCGCGCACACGACGCCGGCGGCGCCGAGTGCGGTGGCGATGTCGGAGGCGGCCCGCGCGGGATTCAATGGTGCGCCTTCCACGGCGTACAGCGGCTGAGCAATGTTCCATAGCACCTGAAACAGCTCGGGCTGCGGCGGCGGTTGCGGCGGGCCGCCCCAGGTCGCGGTGACGCGTTCGGCAGCGTCCAGCAGCTGCGTCGGATCGACGCGGCGCCAGGTAGCGGGCGTCGTGGAAACGCCCGCCGCCGCGAGCAGCGCCGGGCGGCACTCATCGGTGTCGACGCCGACGACCAGTACGCGTGAATCCGGTCCCGCGCCGGCCAGCGCCAGATCGCGCTCCTGCAAGCAGCCGGTGCCCAGGTGAAACGGGCTGTCCCAGCGGAAGAGGCCCTTGGCGTCGAAGGTGTTGAGCACGCCGAGGCCGGTGCGTTCCGCGAAGGCGTTGAGATCGCCGGCATGGCCGGTACGGATGACGCCGCGGCCGGCCAGCACGAAGTCGGCCTGAAAACGCTCGTCGGGTCCGAGCGCGGGGACGGGCAGCGGGGTGCGGGTCGCCGCCGGATCGTCCTCAGCGGCCGCCTGCGTGAGCAAGTCACGCAATTGCGGATCGCGGACGTCGCTCCAGCTGGGTGCCTGCACCCCTCGTTCCTACTACGCCGGGCACGGGCCCATGACGGCGGCGCTCGGCCACTGGCAACGGCGCGGCGCTCCGCCACTGGGAACGGGGGCTATGTGCTGCTCTCGCAGTGTCGGACCCGGTGGCGAGGGCCGCGGATCAGGCTCTGCCACTGCCAGCGAGCCCTATGCGGTGCTGTGGCAGTGACAGAGACGCGTCTGGCTACCCTGCCTGCCTGGCCGGCCACCCCCATGCGTCAGACTGTGCGGTAGGTGGGCTTCGCGTTTGCCGTCAAACTAGAACGTTGTTATAACCGCCAGGGGTGTCGCGGGCCGGCGCTCCAGCCGTTGGTGCGCCAGTCGAGGAGGACGCTTTGCATCTGGGTGACTCGCCCGAGGAAGCCGCGTTCCGGGCGGAGGCGCGGGACTGGCTCGAGGCGCACGCACCCGCGTTCGAGGATCAGGCGCGCGCCGCCCAGCATCACGGGCGCGAGGTGGCGTCGGTGGAGGAGTACGCCGAGCTCGAGCGGGCCAGCCACGATGCGGCCCGGGCGTGGCAGCGCGAACTCGTGGCCGGTGGCTGGGCGGGTATCTCCTGGCCCAAGCAGTTCGGCGGCCGCGGCGGCACCCCGTTGCAGGAAGCCATCTTCGCGGAAGAGCAGGCGAAGTTCGCGGTGAGCAACAGCCCGCTGTCGGTCTCGATCAAGATGGTCGGCCCGACGTTGATGGCTCACGGTAGCGACGAGCAGCGCGCGGAGCACCTGCACAAGATCATCAGCGGTAAGGAAATCTGGTGCCAGCTCTACAGCGAGCCCGGGGCCGGATCCGACCTGGCGTCGCTGCGCACCCGGGCGGTGCGCGACGGCGACGAGTGGGTGGTCAACGGGCAGAAGGTCTGGAATTCGAGCGCCCGCGCGGCCGACTGGGCGATCCTGCTCGCCCGCACCGACATCGACGTGCCGAAGCATCAGGGCATCACGTACTTCATCGTCGACATGCGCACGCCGGGCATCGACGTCCGCCCGCTGCGCCAGGCGAGCGGTGCCTACCACTTCAACGAGGTCTTCCTGGAGGACGTGCGCATCCCGCACGCGAACGTCGTGGGTGACGTCGGCGACGGGTGGCGGGTCGCCCGCACCACGCTGGCGAACGAGCGCGCCATGATCGGCGGCGGCAGCGATCGTCGTCAGGTCGACCGGCTGATCGAGCTCGCGCGCAGCTACGGCAAGGGCGATGATCCCGTGACGCGCCAGGCGATCGCGCGCGTCGCCGAGACCGAGTCGGTGCTGCGGTATCTCAGCATGCGGGCCCGCACCGCGCTGTCGCGCGGGGTCATGCCGGGGCCGGAGGCGTCGGTCATGAAGCTCATCGTCGGCCAGCTGCTCACGCAGGCCGCCGACGTCGCCCTCGACATCGAGGGGACGGCCGGGACACTGGCCGGCGCGGACGCCCCGCTCGACGCCGAATGGCAGCAGGCCCGGCTGAACACCTGGATGGTGAAGATCGGCGGCGGCACCGACGAGGTGCAGCGCAACGTGCTTGCCGAGCGCGTGCTCGGGCTGCCTCGCGAGCAGCAGGTCGACCGCGACACCCCGTTCCGCGACCTCGCCGGTCGCGGCTGACATACCGGAACGTTCAAGGAGTTTCTCGATGGCGATGCCCACGAACGTCCCGATCATCGACACGATGATCGGTTTTCCGATGCGTAGCCATGCGGAGACCTACGCGTTCATCACCCAGCAGACCAAAGACGCGCAATCGAAGGGGGAGTTCTCCTTCCCGGCGCAGTACATGTTCAAGGACGTGCCGCCGGAGCACTCCGGATCCGACGACCCGGTGTCCATCACGCTGCGCGAGATGGACAAGTACAACGTCGAGCTCGGCATGGTCGGGGTCGCCAAGGGCAGCGACGGGGAGCGGGCCATCCGCCAGCACCCGGACCGCTTCATCCCCGATCTCGGCGTCGACCCGAACGACGGCGTCGACGCGCTGCGCGCCATGGAGCGCGCGTACGAGGAGTACGGCATCCGCGCCGTGACGATGTTCCCGGCCGGCACGTTCCCGCAGGTCGCGATCAACGACAAGAAGATGTATCCCATCTATGCGAAGGCCTGCGAGCTGGACATCCCGGTGTTCTGCTGCGCCGGAGTGCCGGGTCCGCGGCTCAAGTTCGCTCCGCAGAAGGTGGAGCTCATCGACGAGGTCATGTACGACTTCCCGGAGCTCACCTTCGTCACGCGGCACGGGTGCCAGCCGTGGACCGAGCTCGCCGTGAAGCTCATGCTCAAGTGGCCGGGGCTGCATTACTCGACGAGCGCGTTCGCGCCGAAGCACTACGACGAGAAGATCATCAATTACGCGAACAGCCGCGGTGCCGACAAGATCATCTACGCCGGTTACTACCCGATGGGCCTCTCCCTCGAGCGCATCGTGACCGAGATGCAGAACGTGCCGTTCAAGGACGAGGTCTGGCCGAAGTTCCTGCGCGGCAACGCCGCCCGCATCCTGAAGGTCGACAAGTGACCGTTCCGTCCACCGCACCGGTCGACGCGCCGGATACCGCGCCGACCGGCGAGCCGGTCACGCTGACCTGGAAGGGTGCAGACGCCGTTCCGCCGGAGGTGCGTGAGCGGCTGATGGGTCCCGGCGCGCCGTTCGAGATCGTCGTCGAGAACGTGCTCGGCGCACCGGTCGAGGTGTTCAAACAGCGCCCGCGCAGCCTGCGCCAGGTCTTCGAGCGCGCCGGGCAGATCCACGGCGACAAGGTCTTCCTGGTCTCCCCGTCGGACGAGGAGATCACCTACGCAGAAGCGTTGCGGCGCGTCGCCCGTATCGCTGCGGTCCTCGAAGGCGAGTACGGCGTCCGCAAGGGCGATCGGGTCGGCTTCGCTTCCGCGAACACCGTTGAGTACGTGCTGTGCTACTGGGCGGCGCTGTGCCTCGGCGCCGTCCTCGCCAATTACAACGGCTGGTGGACCACGCCCGAGCTGGCGTACGGCATCGAGCTCACCGAGCCGGTGGTCGTGCTCGCAGACCCCCGCCGGCTCGAGCTGCTCCAGGAGCTGCCGGCGCGGGAGAGCGGCGAGTGGCCGCCGCGGGTCGCGATGGCTGACGTGGCCGCTGCCGGCGTGCGCACCGACGGCCCGGAGGCCGCCATGCCGACGGTGGACATCGATGAGGACGACCCGTCCATCATCCTGTTCACCAGCGGCACCACCGGGCGTTCAAAAGGTGCAACGCTCACGCATCGCAACTGGGTGCAGTTCGCGCTCACCAATAGTTGCGTCGGCGCAATCGGCGCGGCTGCTGCCGGGGTGAGCCCGGAGATAGCGGCCAAAGCACCGCAGCCGTCGGGCATATTCGCCGCCCCGATCTTCCACATCTCCGGCAGCGGACCGCTGACGAACGCTCCCTTCAGCGGCATGAAGCTGGTGCTGCCGCCGCCGGGCAAGTGGGATGAGACGCGCACCCTCGAGCTCGTCCAGAAGCACCGGATCACCACACTGAGCGGGGTCCCGACCCAGTTCTGGCGGATCCTGCAGCACCCGGACATCGACTCTTACGACCTGTCCAGCGTGCAGACGCTGGGCGGCGGGGGAGCGGTGTTCCCTCCGGAGCTCGCTCGGCTGCTGTGGTCGAAGCTGCCGAAGGTGGTAGCCGGCCAGGGATATGGGATGACCGAGACCGTCGGGATGGGTACCCGGCTCGGCGGGCAGGCGTTCAAGGACCGTCCGGAGACGGTCGGCACCTGCCAGGTGACCATGAAGGTCCAGGTTCGCGACCCGGCGGGCAACGTGCTGCCCGCCGGTGAGGTCGGCGAGGTCTACATCTGGGGATCCGGCGTCTTCAAGGAGTACTGGAAGAACCCGGAGGCCACCGCGGCGGTACTCGACGGCGACCGGTGGTACAAGACCGGCGACTTCGGCCGCACCGACGGCGAGTTCCTCATCCTCGAAAGCCGGATGCGCGACCTCATCATCCGCGGCGGCGAGAACATCTACCCGATCGAGATCGAAAACCGGCTCATCGAGCATCCCGAGATCGCCGACTGTGCCGTCATCGGCGTTGAGCATCAGACCCTCGGCCAGGAGGTCAAGGCGTTCGTCGTCCCGGCGAAGGGCTGCAATCCGTCGATCGAGGACATCCGCTCCTTCGTCGGGGAGGCGCTGGCCAAGTTCAAGGTGCCGACCTACGTGGAATTTCGCGAGTCACTGCCCTACAACGCGACAGGCAAGCTGCTGAAGCGTGAGCTGGAGGAAGAGCAGCGCGCCACCCCCTGATCGGCCCGGGCTTTCGCGCCGAAAAGCCCCGAGCCCGCTACACGTTCGTTCAGCGGGCGCCTGATCTGACGCTGCGCGGCGATCCCGTTGCCGTCGCAGTAATGCGTGTATCAATGGCAGTGATGAGACGCTTGCGGACGCGTATCGCCGGTGCCTATCGCGCCGACCGTTTGGTCTGGCGCGGCACGCTACTGATCGTTGCGCTCGCGGCGTTGATCGCAGTACTGGAAATTCTGGCGACGCGACCGTTCTCGTCGATCGACGAGAACGCGCATACCGCTTATGCGTACGACGTCAGCAGCGGCGTGCTGCCGACCATGCACAGCGAGGTCGATCCGGTGCTCCCGGGCGCCTTCCGGCAGCCGATTTACGTCGCGAACCATCCACCGCTCTACTACGTATTCGCTGGAGCTGTGCTGCGGGCGGGAATGGCTGTCGGGCATCCGATGGTCGGCTTCTTCGGGGTACGGCTCGTGAGCCTGCTTTTCTTTCTCATCGGGCTGGTGCTGACGGTTGCGCTGGTACGTGCGGTCGTTCCCCGCCAGCCGCGCCTGGCGTTGGCGGTGGGGGCCTTGATAGCGCCCTTGCCGCTGTTCAGCGGTATCGCGAGCACGGTCATCAACGACACGGCCGGCTTCGCCACCACCAATGCGGCGCTGCTGCTGTGCGTGCTCGTCGTGAAGCGCGGAGCGAGCTGGCAGCGGGTGGGCTGGCTCAGCCTGGCCTGTCTGGCTGCAGCACTGACCCGAAGCAGTGGGCTGATGGTCGCCCCGATCGCCGTCCTGGCGGTCGCGCTCGCCTGGTGGAACTCCGCCCCGCGCAGCTTCGATGCCTACTTGCGCCAGCACCTGGCCAAGGCTGCCGTCGTGGTCCTCGCCGTGATCGGCGGCGCCGGTTGGTTTTATCTGCGCAACGAGCACCTTTACGGGGATGCCACCGGGGCGCGGCTCGCGTTGAAGATGTTTCCCGCGCCGCATGTGCAGCTCCCCTCGGCGATCTTCTCGTGGAATTTCTGGAGGAGCATTTACTGGAACGCCTTCGGGCATACGCAGTACTTGCACAACGGCTACGGCACGCTCATTCGGATCAGCTATGTCGTGCTCACCATCGGTCTGGCGTGGCAGCTGGCACGCTGGATACTTCGGCTGGCGCTCAGCCGGCGCCGACGGATCGCATCGCGCGTTGGCGTTTCGGAGCAGACCCTCGCGCTTCTTGCCGTGCACGCGGCGCTCGTCGTGGGCTTGTTCCTGATCTATGCCAGCCGCGGCGGGGCGACCTTCGCTCGCTACCTCGTGCCGGCCATGGTCTTCCTCGGCCTGCTGGCCGCCTGGGCGCTCGATGGATTGCCGCTGCGCCGCTATGTCATCCCCGTCGGTGCCGCTATCGGGCTGTTGACGCTGTGCGCCGTGCAGATGTCCAGCGACCGCCTGCAGTTTCGCGACCGGGCCATGGTCGGGCAGCCCACCTTCCACCGCCTGGTGACGGGGATGCAGCGCACTGGGGTGCCAGCACCGGCTGCAGCCGTCGCTCTCCTGGTGGCGCTGACGGCATGCGCCTGTGTGGGCGTGCTCTGGTCGCTTTACCAGGCACGGCCGACGGAGAGCGACCGGGACCGGCTGGCGCTGGCTGCGCTCGCCGCCGCGACGTCAGGGCTGGGGATCCGCCCGCTGAAGCCGGGGTCAGACCCCGATGCGCTGGGCGAGCAGCTCGCGGTGGTAGGTGGGGTCGCCGAAGAAGAGCTGTGAGCTCTTGGCGCGCTTGAAGTACAGATGCGCCGGGTGCTCCCAGGTGAAGCCGATGCCGCCGTGGATCTGGATGTTCTCGGCGGCGCAGTGCACGTACGCGTCGGAGCAGTAGGCCTTCGCGAGGCTCGCAACGGTCGGCAGCTCGTCGTTGCGCTCGGAGCCGGCCCAAAGCCCGTAGTAGGCCGCAGACTTCGCGGACTCGACCTCGACGAGCATGTCGGCGCACTTGTGCTTGATCGCCTGGAACGACCCGATGGGCCGGCCGAACTGCACGCGCACCTTCGCGTACTCCACCGACATCTCGAGCACCCGCGCCGCCCCGCCGACCTGCTCGGCGGCCAGCGCCACGGCCGCGAGGTCCAGCACCTGCGAGAGGACGGGCCACGCCGCGCCCTCGGTGCCGACGAGCCGAGCCGGGGTGGCGTCGAACGTGAGCCGGGCCTGCTTGCGGGTCTGGTCGAGTGTGGTCAGCGGGGTGCGGGTCAGCCCGGACGCCTCGGCGTCGACGGCGAAGACGCTGATGCCGTCGGTGCCCTCACCACCGGTGCGCGCCGCGACGAGCACGAGGTCGGCGGTGTGCCCGTCCAGCACGAACATCTTGGTGCCGGAAAGGGTCCACTCGCCGCCGGACCGGCTCGCGGCGAGCGTGAGGCCAGACGCGTCCCAGCGCCCGTCTTCTTCGGTGAGCGCGAGCGTGCCGATCGTCTCACCGCTGGCGAGGCCCGGCAGGTACTGCTCCTTCGCCGCCTCGTCGCCGGACAGCAGCAGCGTGTACGCCGCCAGCACCGCGGTGGAGAAGTAGGGCGCGCACAAGAGGGCGCGGCCCATCTCCTCCAGGACGACTCCGAGCTCCAGGAAGGTGAAGCCCGCCCCGCCGTACTCCTCGGGAATCGCGAGGCCCTGCAGGCCGAGCTGCTCGCCCATCTGCTGCCACAGCTTCGGGTCGTAGCCCTCGACGGTCTCCATCAGCCGGCGCACTTCGCTCTCCGGCGACTTGTCCGCCAGAAATCCGCGCACCGTCCGGCGCAGCTCTTCCTGCTCGTCGCTGAAAGCGAAGTCCATGCGCGTCATCCTAGGGTGGTGCAGCTCGACGCGTTGACCCGACCCGTGCGTTTGTCGGTGCGGGCGCTGCCGGCCGGCCCGTGCACCGCGGGCGAGGCGCTGCGCCGGCTGCGCGCCTCCTCCGGGGTCGTTGTCCTGGGAGGACGGTGGGACGCGGGTGCGGTGCTCGTCGCGACCGACCCGATCTGCGAGTCGACGGGGCGCGGCGACCCGTTCTCCGTGCTGGACCGCCAGCCGCAGCTCGTCCTCGACGACGGTGCGACCGACGACCCACAAGGCCCGGTCGGTGGCGGCTGGTTCGGCTGGATCGGCTTCGAGCGCACCGCCCACGCGCTCGGCTTCTACCCGAACGTGCTGCGGCTGCAGGACGGCCGCTGGTACGACGAAGCGTTGCTCGGGTTGCTGCCCGACGAGGAGCTTGACGCTCGCCGCGAACGGCTGCGCCGGCTGCTGCTGTCGACCGAACGGTCAGGACCGCTGCCGTACAAGCTCGGCCCGATCAGCGCGAGCCGCGACCGCAGCGCTCACGCCGCCGCCGTCGAGCGCTGCATCCAGCACATCCGGGCCGGCGACGTCTACCAGGCCAACATCTGCCTCCGCCTGTGCGGCGAGTTCGCCGGAAGCGCAGCGGATCTCGGCGCCGACCTGTTCGATCAGGTGCGCGCGCCGTACGGCGGTTACCTCGACCTCGCCGGCCACCGGGTCGCCAGCGCGTCACCGGAGCTGTTCCTGCGCCGTCATCGGCAGGCCGTCCGGTCACAGCCCATCAAGGGCACCCGCCCTCGCACCGGTGCCGCGGACGTGGCGCAGCGCGAGGCCCGCCGGCTGGCCGGGTCGCAGAAGGACCGCGCGGAAAACGTCATGATCGTCGACCTGATGCGCAACGACCTGTCACGAGTGGCAGCGACCGGCTCGGTGCGGGTGCCGCAGCTGCTCGACGTCGTGGCGCATCCCGGCGTCTGGCACCTGGAAAGCACCGTGACGGCTCGGCTTGCGGCGGGCTGCCGCGACACCGACCTGCTGCGCGCCACCTTTCCGCCCGGGTCGGTGAGCGGAGCGCCCAAGGCGCGCGCGCTCGAGGTCATCGCCGAGCTCGAGGACGCTCCGCGCGGGGTCTACACCGGCGCTTTCGGGTATGTGAGTCCGGTCGCAGGCGTGGAGCTCAACGTCGCCATTCGCACTGTGGACATCGCCGGCGGGCAGCTGACGCTGGGCGTCGGAGGCGGCGTCACTGTCGACTCCACGCCGGTGCAGGAGTGGTGGGAATGCTTCGACAAAGGGCGCCCCCTGCTCACCGCCGTCGGCGGGCGTATCACGGTAGCCGACAGCGAACGGCCGCCTCGGGACGCCCGCGCGGCGGCGGGCGTCTTCGACACCGCGCTGGTACACGCCGGCGAGGTTCTCGAACGCGCCGAGCATCTCGCCCGGCTGGAACGCTCGATCTACGACTTGTACCAGCGAGAGCTACCGGCGCAGGCGCGAGCGGCGCTGCTACGCCCGCAGAGCGCCCACGACCGCTGGCAGCGCCAGCGCATCGACGTGCGCCCGGACGGTGCCGTGTCCGTCACGCGCGCGCCCGTGCCGCAGCCGACTCCGGTGGGAACGACCCCCGGAGCGGACGCCGTCGTCGTGGCGGCGCCCGCCGGGTTCGGACCGCACAAGTGGGCCGATCGGCGCCGCCAGGACGAGCTCGAAGCCGCCCACCCCGGCAAGGTCGTCGTCCTGTCCGCCGGTGATGGCCTGCTGGAGAGCACCCGAGCCAACGTCATCGCGGTCGTCGACGACCAGATCGTGACCGCCCCGCTCGACGGCCGCATCCTGCCGGGGGTCACCCGCACCGTCGTTCTTGAGCTCGCCCGCGACCTGGGAGTGCCGGTCGCGCTGCGACCGCCGCAGCTTTCTGAAGCGCAGGCGGTCGCGGTCGTCGGCTCGGTAACCGGCTTGCGCTGGATCAGGCACTGTGCCGGGCGGTCCTGGGACGACCCCGGTGAGCTGCTTCGAGAACTGTCCCGCCGGCTGCTCGCACGGTGGGGCGCGCAAGCCGCCTTGGCGTCCGGCCGGGGGGCCCGTTAGGTTGCCAGAGTGAACGCCAAAGTTTATACACATGAGTTCATCGACATCCGGGGCGCGAACCGGCCGCAGTACATGCATCACATGACGGCCAACTGGAGTCCGATCGCTCAGGAAGAGCGCAACCAGCTGTGCTTTGGCGTCTGGGGCGTGGTCGGTACGACGGACCGCTGGCCGCGCGTCATCAACATGTGGGAAGAAGACGGCTTCCCGGGGATCGCGGCCGGCCTCGGTCACGAGACCGGCCGGCCCAATATGCAGGACGCCAAGCTCGAGAAGTGGTGGAACGAGGCCGCGAGCTACCGCAACGGCGGCTTCGACCGGATCATGATCCCGGCCCCGTGGACCCGCACGATCGGCGAGCTCACCGCCGACGGCGTGCGCGGCGCCGTCTACGCCCACGAGATGGTGAAACTCGCGCCCGGCGCCGCGGTGGAATTCCTCGACATCGTGCGGTCCGACATGGTGCCCGCCTACGCGGGTGCGGGCTTCGAGCTGGTGGCGGCGATGCGCACGTCGATGATCGACGAGTCCGAATGCCTGATGATCTGGGCCATCCCGGACTGGCCGGCGTGGTCGCGTTTCGAGCTGGCCATCAACGACGTCCCCCCGCCGCGTGAGGAGGACGCGCTTCGGCCGGAAGCCGCCGGAGCACTTCTTGACTGGCAACGCCGGATGTACTCGCGCAGCCGCAGCTTCCGGCGCTTCCTGATGCTCGACGCGCCGCTCTCGCCGTTGCGGATCGGCCGCCAGCCGGCGCGCTCGGACCGCGTCGACAACTGGGACGAGGGGTGAGCCCGGCGCTGCCCCTCGAAGGACTGGTCGTCGTCGGTGTCGAGCAAGCCGTGGCCGCGCCGCTCGCCACGCGCCATCTCGCCGACCTCGGAGCGCGCGTCATCAAGGTGGAGAACCCGCGCGGCGGTGACTTCACCCGCGCCTACGACGAAGCTGTCAACGGGCTCGCGGCGCATTTCGTGTGGTGCAACCGCGGTAAGGAGTCGCTCACCCTGAACCTGGCCGCGCCCGCCGGCGCGGACATCATGGAATCACTGCTGGCCCGCGCCGACGTGCTCATCCAGAACCTCGCGCCGGGAGCGGCGGCCCGCCGCGGGCTCGCCGCGGCACAGGTCACCGCTCGCCACCCGCGGCTGATCGCCGTCGACATCTCCGGATACGGCTCGGGTGGCCCGTTCGAGCAGCGCCGCGCCTATGACCTGCTGGTGCAATCCGAAGGCGCATCGTGTGCCGTCACCGGCTCTCCGGGCGCACCCGCCAAGCCGGGCATTCCGATCGCCGACGTCGGTGCCGCGATGTACACGTTTTCGAGCGTCCTCGCGGCGCTCTACAGCCGCGAGCACACCGGCCGCGGCACCGCGATCGAGATCTCGCTGTTCGACGCCATCGCCGAATTCATGGGCTATCCGCTGCATTTCACGCTCGGCACCGGGATCGAGCAGGAGCCGCGCGGCGTCGGCTCACCCGCGGTCGCTCCCTATGGCGGGTACCCCACGGCCGACGGCCAGACCATCGTCCTCGGCACCACCAACGATGGCGAGTGGCAGCGCCTTGCGGCCGTGCTGGAACGTCCGGACCTCGCGGGCGACCCGGCTTACGCCCGCAACTACCAGCGCGTCGACCGCCGCGACAACCTCGATCCGCAGATCGCCCGCTGGACCGCGCAGCGCACCTTCGCCGAGATCGCCGACGCCATGGACCGCGCCGGCATCGGATACGCCCGGCTGAACGGGGTGCAGGACCTGATCGACCACCCTCAGCTCGCCGCTCGCGACCGCTGGACCGAAGTGGACTCGCCGGTGGGGCCGCTGCGGGCGCTGCGACCACCGCCGGTCGCGGCGCACTGGCCGATGCGGTCCGGGGCCGTCCCCGGTCTCGGCGAGCACACCGACCGCGTGCTCGACTGGCTCGGGACGGACGCCGAATCCATCGCAGCGCTACGGAAGGATGGGGTGGTGTGAGCAGCCTGAGTTACGAGCGGCGCATCACCGTCCGCCCGCAGGAGGGGCGCATCGAAGCGCAGATGCAGGACTTCTGCCATCACGTGCGGGTGGAGATCACGCATGCGGACGGGCGCATCACCCACGCGCTCGGGGAGGGCATCCGGCTGCCGTGGAACAGCTGCCCGCTCGGCGTCGCCGGCCTCTCGCGGCTGACCGGCCTGAGCGTGACCGAAGCGCTCGATCGCACCTGCTGGCCGGGCGGCGCCCAGGCGCAATGCGTCCATGCGGCGGACGTCGCCGTCGTCGCGCTGGGACATCTGGAAGATCGTGAGCCGTTCACGTATGCGATCAGCGTGACCCCGGCGACCGGACGAGTGCGTGCAGCACGCATCTGCCGCGATGGCCGGGAGCTCGCCGAGTGGACCTTGGACGGGATGACGATCGTGCACCCGGCGCCGGTGGCCGGCAGGTCGTTGCGCCGCGAGGAGTTTCGGTCCTGGGCTGCGGAGCTGGACGCGTCCGAGCGCGAGATCGCGACCGTGCTGCGCCGGGCCTGTCATATCGCGCCGAGTCGAGACGTCGACCTCGACGCGATGCGCGTCGCCGCCGACATCTCGGCAGCGGACTCGTCGTGTTACACGATGCAGCCGCAGGTCATCTCCGAGGCGCGACGCGTGCGCGGCGCAAGCACAAGCCGGCTGACCGAGCCGGACTGAAACCGCCTTCCTGCGGCGCCCGGCTTCCCAATCCGCCGGTCCGCGTTCCTAACCCGGCGGCGGCGCGCTACGGTGCTGCCGTGGCCCTCCAGACCTTTTCCCACTTCGGCATCTGCGTGAGTGACCTCGAGCGCTCACGCGCTTTCTACGAGAACGTGCTCGGCTTCCGTCACCTGTTCGACGCGCAGCTCGGGCCGGAGATCGCGGGCACCATGGAGGTGCCGGACTGCAAGTTCACGTCGTGCCTGCTCGGCAGGCCTGATCTCATCATCGAGTTGCTCGCCTACGAGCAGCCGGATGTGATCGGCGACGGCACCCGGCGCCCGATGAACCAGCTCGGCATGACCCACATGTGCTTCCGGGTGGAGAAGGCCGAAGACCTGGCGCAGCTCGCCGAGCAGTACGGCGGCGCGTACCACGGGGAGACCCGCACCGAGCTTCCCGGCTTCGGTGAAGGGGGCGGCTCGATCGTCACGGTCCACGTCACCGATCCCGACGGCACCCGCATCGAATGCATCGAGAACCAGCCGGACATGGCCGTCGCGGCCAAGGAGCTCTTCGCCAACGGCTGATCCGCTCAATCGATCTGCAACGGCCGGTTTTCTACCCCGACCACGTTCACCTCGCGGCGAGCGATGCGCCAGGTGCCCTCGCTGCGGGCGTAGACGTCGCCGTAGCGGATGTACAGCACACGGTCGCGGCGCTGCCCTTCGAGACCCTCGATGTGGTGGGCGATGCAGCCGACCTGCCCGGTGGCGGTGTCGCCTTTGATATCGACGACGACGTTCGCGATCGTGTGCATGGTGGCCCAGTAGCGCGACAGTGCCGCCATGGCCGCGGCGATCTCCGCCCGGCCGTTGCGGATCCCGGTGGGCTCGGCACCGGGTGTGAGCATCACGATCAGCTGCGCATCGGGCGTGAACAGCCCGGCGACGCGCTCGGGCTCACCGGCGTCGGCGAAGCTCGCGTAGCTCTCCACCAGGTTGCGCAGCACGGCGCGGTCGAGCAGCTCCTGGACCGCGCCGGCGCCGGGCGAGGACTGCGCGGAGGGGGAGACTGCGCCGGGTGACTCGATGCTTTCCACGTGACGTTCATACCGGACAGTCGTTGCGCCTTATAGCTGCCGCCTGAGCGAAACGTCGCACCGGCCCTTCGCCGGCGTCGTACCGTTGCCGTCCCGGGCGATGATCCGGCCGCCTGCGCCGGATTTTAGGGGTGAACCGTTGCGCGTACTCGTCACCGGCGGGACCGGCTTCGTCGGCTCGCATGCGGTGCGTGCGCTGCACTCCGCCGGCCACGGCCTCCGGCTGCTGGTGCGTTCCCCCGAGCGCGCCGCCAAGCAGCTGGCCGGCGGCGGGATCGGTCCGTCCTCCATCGACATCGTGGCCGGCGACATCACCGATGCCGAGTCGGTGCGCGCTGCGCTCACCGGCTGCGAGGCCGTCGTCCACGCCGCCGCCATTGTCGGCATCGCGGGCAGCCGGGCGGCGGCTGCCCGCTCGACCAACGAACGCGGCGCGCGCAACGTTCTCGGGATCGCCGCCGAACTCGGACTCGATCCCATCATCTACGTCTCGAGCATCAGTGCCCTGTTCCAGCCGCACGGCCCGGTGCTGCTCACCCCCGGCAGCCCGGTGGCCAGCGCGACCAACCCGTACGCGCAGTCGAAGGCGGCCTGCGAACGCTACGCCCGCGAGCTCCAGGGCGAGGGTCATCCGGTCGTCTGCATCTATCCCGGCGGGATTATCGGCCCGGATGACCCGGGCCTTTCCGAGTCGATGCGTGCAGCGTTGATCTGGCGGCGGCTCACGATGGCCGACATCAACAGCGGATTCCTGCTCGTCGACGTGCGCGACGTGGCCGCGGTGATCGCGGCGGCGCTGCAGCCGGGGCGCGGTCCGAAGCGCTACTTCGCGGGTCATCACTACATCCGGTGGCGCGAACTCGGCGGGTTCGTCGCCGAGGTGACGGGCCGGCCGGTGCATTTGCCGCCGATGCCCGGCTCGGTGCTGCGCACCTTGGGTAGAGCCGGTGACCTGGCCCGCCGGGCGGTGCAGTTCTCGTTCCCGCTGAGCCATGAGGCAATGGAGAGCGCCACCCGGATGGTGCCGACCGACGACCGGGCGACCGTTGAGGAGCTCGGCGTACGCTTCCGCCCGCCGCAGGAGACGCTGCGCGATGCGTACCGGTTCCTGTACGAGAGCGGTCAGCTGCAATCACGGTGGGTGCCGGCCCTCCTGAAATAGCTGCCAAAACGGTGGAATGCCGCACACAGCGTGTCGGCGGAGGGCAGCCCGGGCATATCTGCCGGGGCAACCGCCCGTGACCCCGCCGCCGCCAAACGGAGACGTTCCCTTTCATGTGTCGCTACGACACCAACACTTTTGACCCCGAGGTCAGCGAAACCAGAGCTGCCCGGCGGTGGATCGTCGACGTCCTACGACGGTGGGAATTGGCTGCGCTCTGCGACGAGCTCGAGCTGGCCGGCAGCGAACTGGTGACCAACGCCCTGCTGCACACCCGTAGCGGCTTCGACGTCGTCCTGGCGACCTGCGACGGGATGGTCGAACTGGCCGTGCGCGATCGCGACCCCCGCGAGCCGGTGCTGCGCCCGGCCCGGCTCGACCTGCTTGCCGACGTCGACAGCCTGCATCCGACGGACCGGGCGGCGCTGCCCGCCGAGGCTGAGCAGGCCGGTGCGGAGCCCGGCGCTCCCGAGCGCCATCCCAGCATGCACGTCGGCCCGGCGGGCAGCATCGCCGCGGGCCGCGGGTTGATCATCGTCGACGCCATCGCCGACGAGTGGGGGGTGTCGAGCCACTCGAACGGCAAGGACGTGTGGCTGCGCCTGCCCGTACCGGGCGACTGGCCCTATCTTCGCGACTGCGACTGCTCCGACCACCACGAGCACACGCCTTCCGGCCGGCCGGTCGTGCACACCGCGGGGGATTGGGACCGGACCGCCAGCACCGGCAACGGTGGGAGGAGCTCCCCAGCCGCACATCCCGCCGGCTGACCTCCTCGCAGCCGGTGCGGCTCGGGCGCGATCAGCCGGGCAGCGCGGCGAGAAACTCGGCGACCCGCTTAGGCCATTCCACGACGTCCTGATCGGTCGTCGCCAGCAGGTACTCCGACTGCGGGAGCAGCTCGTGAAGGCGTTGCGCGACCGGCACCGGATGCATGCGATCGCCCGACCACGCGAGGATCAGGCACGGCATCTCGAGCTTTCGCAGCTCGTCTTCGGCAGGGAGATCGGTGAGCGCCGCCCCGCGGAACGGCCCGACCGTGCGTTTCGGCGAGCGCAGGAACTGGTCCATCCCCGCCGAGATCAATGCGCGGCGGGGAGTGCGCGTGCGTCCGGGAAGCTTGGCGCGCACGGTGCCGAAACTGCCGACGGCGAGGTCCACGATCGGGTTCGCGGCGAGCAGGCCCACCGTCCGGTACAGCAACGCCTGCTGGCGCCGGCCTTCCCAGGCGGTGGGCGGCAGCGCAAGTACCAGCGCCGGGAAGCGCTCCGGGGAGCGGCAGGCGGCATGCAAGACGGTGCCGCAGCCCATGGATGCCCCGCCGCCGACCGCCGACTTGACCTCCAGGTGATCCAGCAGACCCACGAGATCGGCGGCGAGCTGCGGCCAGGTCTGGCCACCCGGATCGGATCCGGGTGCCGACGCGCCGTGGCCGCGGGCGTCGTAACGGATGACGCGAGCCTGGCCGTGCAGCACGGACCAGTCGAAGATGCCGGTGGCGTCCTCCTGAGCCATGCTGGCCAGCAGGCTGTGGGCCCAGACGAAGGTCGGGACCGGTGAGCCGGTGCCGGGCGGGCTGCCGGTGTCACGAAACGCAATGCGGGTGCCTCGAATCGTTGCCGACTCGTTGGCCACTTGATCGTCCTGCGCCACCCGCTGCTCCCTCGCGCCCGCCGTTCGCGGGTCTGCATCGTTTCGGTGGAAAACCTACACATACCCGCTCCGGGCCTGCGCCGCTCGCCGCGCCGGTGACCGCTACGCTCGGCGAGTGGCGGCAGACCGGCGACGCGAAGTCCCGCGCACCGACGCGCTGCTGGCCCTACCGGCCCTCGCCTCGGCCGCCGAGTCGCTCGGCCGGCAGACCGTGAAGACCGCTGTCCGCGAGGCGCAGGATCTGGTGCGCGCCGGCGCGCTCGACGCCGACCTCGCCGCGGTGGCCGCGGAAGCGCTGCGCCGGCTGCCGAAGACGGCCACGAGCATCCAGCCGGTGCTGAACGCGACGGGGGTGGTACTGCACACCAACTTGGGCCGCGCGGCGCTGCCGGCCGCTGCGGCGCAGGCGTTGCAGGTGGCAGCCGGAACGGTTGACGTCGAGCTGGACCTGTCGACCGGGGCCCGGGCGCGCCGCGGTCGCGGAACTCTCGCCGCGCTCGCGGCGGCGCTTCCCGATGCCGAAGACGTCGCGGTGGTGGGCAACGGCGCTGCGGCCGTGTTGCTCGCGGTGACGGTGCTGGCAGCCGGCCGGGAAGTTGTGGTCAGCCGCGGGGAACTCGTCGAGATCGGAGACGGCTTCCGGCTGCCGGATCTGCTGGTCACCACCGGCGCCCGGCTGCGTGAGGTCGGCACCACCAACCGCACCACCCGGGCCGACTACGAAGCCGCGGTCGGGCCCGAGACCGGCTGCATCCTCAAGGTGCACCCCTCGAACTTCCGCATCACCGGCTTCACCGCGGAGGTGGGCATTGCGCAGCTCGCGACCCTGGGACCGCCCGTGGTCGCCGACGTCGGCAGCGGATTGCTCCGGCCGGACCCGCTGCTGCCCGACGAGCCCGACCTCGCCTCCGCGCTACGTCAGGGGGCGGGGCTCGTCACCGCGAGTGGCGACAAGCTGCTCGGCGGCCCGCAGGCCGGGATCATCGCCGGCACGGCCGGGCTCGTCGAACGCTGCCGGCGAGCGCCGCTTGCCCGGGCGCTGCGTGTCGACAAGCTGACCCTTGCCGCGCTGGAAGCGACCCTGCGTACCCCGCCTACCCCCACGTGGCAGGCGATTCACGCGTCATCGGACGAGCTCGAGCAGCGCACCCGGCGCCTGGCCGACGCGGTAGGCGCGGGCGAGATCGTGCAGAGCGACGGCGCCGTCGGCGGGGGAGGCGCCCCGGGGCTGGCCCTGCCGGGGTGGGCGCTCGCGCTGCCAGAACGGTGCGCGGTGCTGCTGCGGTCGGGTGTACCGCCGGTCATGGCGCGCATCTCCGGCGGCTGCTGCCTGATAGACCCGCGGGCCGTGCCGGCGGACCGCGACGGCGAGCTCGCGGCTGCGGTGCGGGCAGCGGTGGAGCAGCTCTGATGCACGTCATCGCGACAGCAGGACACGTCGACCACGGGAAGTCGACGCTCGTCCGCGCGCTGACCGGCATGGAGCCCGACCGGCTGGAGCAGGAGCGCCAGCGCGGGCTCACCATCGAGCTCGGCTACGTCTGGGCGACCCTTGCCGACGGCGCGGAGCCGATCGCCTTCGTCGACGTCCCCGGCCACCACCGGTTCCTGTCGACGATGCTCGCCGGTGTCGGGCCGGTACCCGCGGCGATGCTCGTCGTCGCGGCGGACGGCGGCTGGGAAGCCCAGACGGCGGAGCATGTGGCGGCGCTGGAAGCGCTCGACGTCCGCCACGGCCTCGTCGCAGTCACCCGCAGCGACCTCGCCGATCCGGCTCCCGTCCTCACCGACCTCCGCGCCCGGCTTTCGGGAAGCACCTTCGGCTCTGCAAGTGGGCTCGAGACGGTCGCCGTGTCCGCGCGCACGGGTGCGGGCCTGACGGAGCTGCGCGCCGCCCTGCAGCGCCTGACCGCCCGGCTGCCCGCGCCGGGCCGCTCCGGGCGGATCCGGGTCTGGGTCGATCGCGCGTTCACCATCGGCGGCGCGGGCACGGTGGTCACCGGCACGCTGGGGCAGGGCACGCTGCGGGTCGGCGACGAGGTGGAGCTGGCCGGCCCATCCGGCCGGCGACCGGCCCGGGTGCGGGGACTGCAAGCACTGGGACGCCGCGAGCAAGAGGTCGCTGCCGTCGCGCGGGTGGCGGTGAACCTGCGGGGCGTCGGCGTCGACCAGGTGGAGCGGGGCGACGCGCTGCTCACGCCAGGAGCGGACCTGCTGAGCTCCGAGATCGACGTGGCGGGTCAGCCCGGCGTCGATCTGCAGGATGTGCCGGCCGCGCTGGTGCTGCACATCGGTGCGGCTTCGGTGCCGGTGCGGTTGCGTCCTCTCGGGTCGGACTTTGCGCGGCTCGCGCTGCAGTGGCCGTTGCCCTTGCGCCGCGGCGACCATGCGGCGCTGCGGGATCCGGGCCGGCACAGCGTTGCCGCTGGGGTGGTCGTCGCGGATGTGGATCCGCCGCCGCTGACCCGCCGGGGGTCGGCGGCCGGGCGCGCCGATGAGCTGGCCAGGGGCGTCGACCCGGTGGCCGAGGTCGCTCGCCGCGGCGCCGTTTCGCGGCGGCGGCTTGCGCTGCTCGGCGTCCTCGGGGATGACGTGCCGTTGCCCGAGGGATTGCGCGAGTCGGACGCCGGGCTCGTCGTCACGGACACCGACTGGAAGCGCTGGACCGATCAGCTGCGGGCGACCGTTGCCGCTGCCGCGCAGGCCGATCCGCTCGGCGCTGGACTGACCGCGGGCCAGGCAGCCGATCGTTGCGCCATCCCCGACGCGGCACTCGTCCCGCCGCTGGCCGCCGCCGCCGGGCTGGCGTTGCGTGGCGGGCGCCTCGGCCTCCCGCAGAAGGCGGCGTTACCGCCTCACGTGCAGGCCGCCGTGGACGCGATCACCGAGCGGCTCACCGGCAACCCGTTCAACGCCCCCGACGCCGGTGACCTTGCCGCCGCCGGGCTCGACGCGCGCACGTTGGCCGCGGCCGAGCGGCACGGGCTGCTGCTGCGGCTTTCGGGTCCGAGCGGGCCCGTGGTGCTGCTGCCGAGCGCGGTGGACGAAGCCGTACGGCGGCTCGCGACGCTGCCCGCGCCGTTCGCGGTGAGCGACGCCCGACGGGTGCTGGAGACGAGCCGGCGGGTCGCGGTGCCGCTGCTGGAATACCTGGACGCGCAGCGACGCACGCGCCGCGTTGACGCGACCGGACGCGTCGTGGTCTGAGGCGCGCACGCGGTCGCCTGGCGCTGCCCTCGAACGGAGAAGCGGGGGTTAAGAGGCGGGTTTAACCACGCGATCTCCGTTCGGGGGCACCACTTCGGGCGCTAGCGAGTCCCGGTGAAGGCGCGTCAGTCCAGGGTGAGGGCGGCGATGCGCTCGCGGTGTTCGCTGGGGGAGCCGTAGGCGTATTCCTGCCGCTTCGCGCGCTTGAAGTAGAAGTGCGCGTCATGCTCCCACGTGTAGCCGATGCCGCCGTGGAACTGGATCATCGCGGCCGTGACGTCGCGGGCGGCATCGCTCGCCTTCGCCTTGGCGACGGAGACGGCCAGGGCGCGGTCGTCGCGGTCGGTGTCGACGGCGTGGGCTGCGTAGATCACCGCATGCTCAGCCATGGTGGTGGCGATGTGCAGGTCGGCCAGGCTGTGCTTGAGCACCTGGAACGAGCCGACCGCCTTGCCGAACTGCACGCGCTCCTTGTCGTATGCCACGGTCAACGTCAGCGCTTGACGCGCGACGCCGGTGAGGTCGGCCGCGGTGAGCACTGTCGCCCGCTCGAGCACCTGCGGGATGGCTGCCGCGTCGAGCTCGAGCCCGGATCCGGTGATCTCGACCCGCGCCAGGCGGGTGGTGCGGTCCAGGACCGCCACCGGGGTCGCCGTGAACGCGCCGGGCTCGTACAACGCGAGCGTGCCGTCCTTCACGGCGACCAGCGCGTCGGCGATGGCCGCGTACTCCACCGGGAGCGACAGGTCCGGTGCGAACGCGAGCTTCGCCTCACCGGTGGCGATCTTCTGCAGCCACTTGCTCGCCTGCTCCGAGCCGCCACCGCCGAGTCGCAGCGCCTCGCCCGCGACGACGGTCGGCAGCCATGGACCGGGCGCCACGCCGGCACCGAGGGCGCGTGAGACGACCGCGGCGTCGAGCAGCCCGAGCCCGAGCCCGTCTGCGTCCTCCGGCACGAGGACAGCCAGCAGCCCCTGCTCGCCGAACGCGTTCCACAGCGGCTCGGGGATGCCGTCACCCTGCGGGTCGTCATAGACCTCGCGGACAGCCGAGGTGGGGAAGCGGTCAGCGAGATAGTCGCGGACGGTCTCCTGCAGCGCGCGCTGCTCGTCGGTGAGAGCGAAAAACACGGGACGCCTTCCTTACCGAGGCAGACCGAGCACGTGCTCGGCGACGATGTTGCGCTGGACTTGTGACGAGCCACCCCAGATGGTTTCCGAACGCGACCACAGGAACAGCTCGGTCAGCGGATCGAGGTCCGCGGTCGGGAGGCCGGGCTGCTGCTGCCCGGCGTATCCGACGACGTCCATGTAGAGCTCGCCGAGATCCTGGTGCGTCTCCGACCACTGCAGCTTGGTCATCGACGACTCGAAGCCGAGCTCCTCGCCTTGCGCCACCTTGGTGAGGATGTGCCAGGAGTGCAGCCGCAGCGCCTCGAGCTCGATGAGCACCTGTGACATGCGCTGGCGCAGCGCCGGATCCTTGTCGCGACCGGTCTGCTTCGCCGCGGCCGCGACCGCGTCCCACTCGGCCCGAAAACGCGTGTACTGGCCGATGGCCGAGGAGCCGCGTTCGAACGACAGCAGCAGCATCGCCACCTGCCACCCGCTGCCGGGCTCGCCGAGCACCTGATCCTTCGGCACCTTCACGTCGGTGAGGAACACCTCGCCGAACTCTTCGTTGCCGGTCATCTGCTTGAGCGGCCGGGCGTCGACGCCGTCGGCGTGCATGTCGATCAGCAGCATCGAGATGCCGCGGTGGCGCTGCGAGTCGGGCTCGGTGCGGACCAGGCCGAACATGCGGTCGGCGTGCAACGCGTTAGTGGTCCAGACCTTCTGGCCGTTCACCACCCAGTGATCGCCCGCGTCGGTGGCGCGGGTCGTGAGAGCTGCCAGATCAGATCCCGCGCCCGGCTCCGAGAAGCCCTGGCACCAGATGACCTCGTTGTGCAGCATCGGCTTGATGATGTCGCGCTTCTGCTCGTCGGTGCCGATGGCCATGACGGTGGGACCGAGGAACGTGAGCCCGAGCGTGTTGACGGTGATCGGCGCGTCGGCGCGGGCCATCTCCTCGTCGTAGATGGCCTTCTGCGACGGGGTGCCGCCGCGCCCGCCGAACTCCTTCGGCCAGGCGATGCCGGCGAACCCGGCACGCGCCTTCTGCGCCTCCCACTCACGGCGCAGGTCGAACGATTCCGCCGGCGACGTGCGCTGCCAGAAGTCCGGGCTGCGCCACTCGCTCGGGATGTTGGCGTCCAGCCAGGAGCGGAACTCGGTACGGAAGGCGGCGTCGTCGGCGCTGTCACGTAGGTCCACGCACGGAGCTTATGGGCAATTCTTACCGACCGGTAACCGAAGATCGCTCCCGGAGCGCGAGCTCGTAGAGTGCGGCGGTCTGCTCGGCGATCGCCCGCCAGCTGAACTCGGATACCGCCCGCATACGTCCCGCGGCGCCCAGCTGCTCGGCAAGCCCCGGCGCGTCCAGCAGCCGGTTCAGCGCGGCTGCGAGCGCGGCCGGCTCGGACGGCGGCACCAGCAGCCCGGTCCGCTCGTCCTCCACGACCTCGGGGATGCCGCCGACCGCGCTCGCCACCACCGCCGTGGCGCAGGCCATGGCCTCGAGGTTCACGATGCCGAGCGGTTCGTACACCGACGGGCAGACGAACGCGGTGGCATGGGAGAGCACTTGCGCCACGGAGGGCCGCGGCAGCATCTTCTCGATCCAGAAGACGCCGGTACGCGTCGCGCGCAGCTTCGCGACCAGCCGGTCGACCTCCGCGGCGAGCTCGGGCGTATCGGCCGCCCCGGCCAGCAGCACCAGCTGCGCCTCGGGCCGTAACGCCGCGGCCGCTTCGAGCAGCACCGGCAGTCCCTTCTGTCGGGTGACCCGGCCGACGAAGGCGACATAGGGCCGGGTCAGGTCGACGCCGATCGCCGCAAGGACGTCCGTCGCCGGATCGGGCCGGTAGGCGTCCGGGTCGATGCCGTTGTACACCACCTCGACGCGCGCCGGATCGACCTCCGGGTAGGCCTCCATCACGTCGGAGCGCATCCCCTGCGAGACCGCGATGATCCGGTCGGCCCCCTCCAGGCCGACCCGCTCGCACCAGGATGAAAGCGCGTAGCCGCCGCCGAGCTGCTCGGCCTTCCAGGGCCGCAGCGGCTCCAGCGAATGCGTCGTCGCGAGATGCGGAACGCCGTGCAGCAGCCCGGCGACGTGCCCCGCGAGATTGGCGTACCAGGTGTGCGAATGCACCAGATCGGCGCCCTCGGTCGCCCGCGCGATCGCCAGATCGACGCCCATCGTCGCCAGCGCCGGATTGCCGCCTTCGAGCTCGGCGAGCGGGGGATGGCCGACGACGAACGGCCGGCCCGGCTCCCGGCCGGACGCCTGCGGACGTGCGCCGAAGCAGTGCACGTCCACCTGGACCAGCCGCGCGAGCTCGGCCGCGAGATGCTCGACATGCACGCCGGCACCGCCGTAGATATCCGGCGGATATTCACGAGTCAGCAGGGCGACGCGCATGTGCGCACCCTATTGCCGTCTAAGCTGCGCACGTGACAGCGCCCGGTGTGCTCGGCATTGTCCTTGCGGGTGGCGAAGGGAAGCGGCTCGCGCCGTTGACGTTGGACCGCGCGAAACCCGCCGTGCCGTTCGGCGGCATCTACCGGCTGGTCGACTTCGTCCTGTCGAATCTGGTCAACGGCGGCTTTCGCAAGCTGTGCGTGCTCACCCAGTACAAGAGCCATAGCCTCGACCGGCACATCACCACCACCTGGCGGCTGTCGACGCTGCTCGGCAACTACGTCACCTCCGTGCCCGCGCAGCAGCGCCTGGGCCCGCGCTGGTACGCGGGCTCGGCCGACGCCATCTTCCAGTCGCTGAACCTCATCTACGACGAGGACCCGCAGTACGTCGTGGTGTTCGGGGCCGATCACGTGTATCGCATGGATCCGCGGCAGATGGTCGAGCAGCACATCGCGAGCGGAGCCGGCGTCACCGTGGCGGGCATCCGGGTCGCCCGCTCGGAAGCGAGCGCGTTCGGCGTCATCCAGACCGCCGCGGACGGCCGGAGAATCGAGGGCTTCCTGGAGAAGCCGAGCGATCCGCCGGGGCTGCCGGATGCACCGGATCAGGTGTTCGCGTCGATGGGCAACTACGTGTTCACCACCGACGTCCTGCTCGATGCGCTGCGCGCCGATTCGGCCGGCGAGCAGTCACGCCATGACATGGGCGGGGACATCGTTCCCATGCTCACCGAGGCCGGCCGGGCGGAGGTGTACGACTTCCGTGACAACGATGTTCCGGGGCTCAGCGAGCGCGAGCGCGGCTACTGGCGCGACGTCGGGACCCTCGACGCCTACTACGAGTCACACATGGACCTCATCTCGGTCGATCCCGTGTTCAGCCTCTACAACCGCGACTGGCCGATCCTCACCTCACCGACGCCGCTTCCGCCCGCCAAGGTCGTGAACGGCGGTGCAGTGCCCGACTCGCTGATCAGCAGCGGCACCATCGTCAGCGGCTCGCAGGTACGCGCGTCCATCCTCTCGCCGCGGGTGCGGGTGCACGACGGTAGCTCCGTCGAGGGCAGCGTCGTGATGGACGGCACCGTCATCGGTCCGGGCTCGGTGGTGCACCGGGCGATCCTCGACAAGAACGTCGTCGTGGGCCGCGGGCAGCGTATCGGCGTCGACCGGGAGCAGGACCTGGCGCGTGGTGCCACCATCTCGGCCGGCGGCGTGACCGTGTACGGCAAGGGCGTACGCATCGGCTAGGACGGCTTCGACTAGGACGGCTTGGGCAGCCGAGGAACGAAGGGCGGGGTCGCGAATGGACGTGCTGGCCGGAAGGGTGCTGCTGACGCCCACCGATACCGCGCGCAGCCAGCGCTTCTACGGCGAGGTGCTGGGCCTCGCGGTCGCGCGCGAGTTCGGACCGCCGGAGCACCGGGGCGTCGTGTTCTTCCTGGGCGGCGGCTTTCTCGAGGTCTCCGGGCAGGCGCAGGCCCCGCCGGGGCCGGGGCTTTCGCTATGGCTGCAGGTCCGCGATGTGGCGGCAGAGCACGAGCGGCTCGCCGCGGCCGGGGTAGCGATCGTCCGGCCCCCGCGCAAGGAGCCGTGGGGCCTCGTCGAGATGTGGATCGCGGATCCCGATGGGGTGGCGATCGTCCTCGTCGAGATCCCGGCTGACCATCCGTTGCGACGCGATCAGCGCACCTTGTGATCGGCAGATCGCAAAGCAGATCCGGCCTCTGACGTTTCGCGGCCGCCCTGCCGTGTAATGATCTCCGACCGTGGACGGCTACCTGTTCTTCGACACCGTCACTCCAGAGAGCCGCGGTGCTCTCTTCGAGCTGGTGGAGGACGAGCTGCTACGGCTGGCGGCGGTCACCGTCTCCGGCAGCGCCGCCGCATTCGCGGCGTACTCCGTCCCGGACGTGCGGGCGGCCTACGCCCTCGTCGAAGCCGTCGCGCAAGTCGTCGGGCGTCCTTCGGCGCGGCTGCTCGCGGTATCCCGTAGCAGCAGCGGCGCCGGGGGTGCAGCGGGCCCGTCGGCCCCCGGCACGGTCGGATTCGACGGCGAGCGGGCCCTCGCCCTGGCGCTGCTGAAGGTTCCGCTTTCCCGCGCTGATGAGGTGGCGGCGCTCGTCAGCCGCATCGGCGGGGCGCGCGCCGCGGTCGTGCTCGGCGGGCCGTTCACGGTCCTGGTGGAAGTCGACGGTGCAACGCTCGACGAGCTCGAACCGCAGCTGGCCGACATCCTCGCCGTCGCCGGAGACGCCGATACCGACGTGCTGGTGACCACCACCGAGCTCGGAGCGGGCTGGGGCGGCGGCGTCGAAGGCTGACGGCTGCCGCCCGCCGGCAGCTCAGTCGAGCGACCGCGAGTCCAGCACCTCGAGCCCGCTGCGGACGAGCGGCGGCACGTTTCCCGCCGCCGCGTCGAAGCCTTCGCCGATCATCCCGCCGGCCTGGTGCCGGGCAGCGACGCCCGTCGCGATGACGGCCAGCTTGAAGTAGCCGAACGCGAGGTACCACGGCAGCGCGTCGAGGTCGCGGCCGGACGCCTGCGCGTAGCGGTCGAAAACCTCGGTGCGGGTGGGAAACCCGGCTTCCAGGGTGACGCGCGGCGTCAGCTGTGACGCGGCCGGCGCCGCGGTGCGGCTGCCCCAGTAGACGCCGATGAGACCGACGTCGGCGAGCGGATCGCCGAGCGTCGACAGCTCCCAGTCGAGGACGGCGATGACCCGGCCGGGGTCCTTCGGGTCGAGCATCGTGTTGTCGAGCCGGAAATCACCGTGGACCAGGGTGGTTTCGCGCTGCTCGGGGACCGCTTCGGCGAGGCGGGCGGCGAGCGTGTCCAGCTCGTCCAGCGGTGCGTCCTGCGTCGCGACCGCGGCCTTGGTCGCCTCCCACTGGCCCGTCCAGCGCCGGATCTGCCGCGCGAGGTAGCCGTCCGGGCGGCCGTAGCCCTCCAGCGCCCCGCTGATCGGCACCCGGTGGATGGCGACCAGCGTCTTCACGAGCGCGTCGGTGATCGCGGACCGTTCTTCGGGCGAGTCGGCGTATCCGGGCGGCATCTGCTCCCGGATGACCACCCCGTTCACCCGCTGCATGAGGTAGAAGGGCGCGCCGAGAACTTCCGGATCGGTGCAGAGGTGGCGCACCGTCGGCACCGGGACGTCGGTGCCCGCCAATGCGGACAGCACGCGGTGCTCGCGCTGCATGTCGTGAGCCGTCGGGAGCACGGCGGCAAGCGGTGGCCGGCGCAGCACGATGTCTCCCGCGCGGGCTGGTGATGATGTAGGTGAGGTTGCTCTTGCCGCCGGCGACCAGCTCGACCGCGCAGTCGGCCCATCCCTCGTCGTCCAGCACCTTGGCCAGATAGGGACCGATGACGTCCGGCGGGGCGCCGCGACGCGGATCAGGCTCGCTCATTCGAAGATTCCCTTGGGAGGTTGGCCACCGGTGAAGCCTTCGGCGCGCGGCCCGGGCACGCCGCGGAAACGATACGGTTCCGCCTCCCGTCCGGGCTGGATCGGCCAGATCGCACCGGCCGGTCCGTCGGCGGCCGCAAGGATGACGTCGGCGACCTGCTCGGCCGTGAGCAGCGGGAAGTTCGCCGCGCGAAACAGCTCGACGGAGCTCGCGATGATGGCGGTGTCGGCGAAGCCCGGCGCCACCGCGGCCAGTGAGATCCCCTGCTCGGCGAGATTCGGGGCAGCGCTGCGCACGAGCCCGACGACGGCGTGCTTGGTCAACCCGTAGATCGGTGTCGGGGGAGTCGGTACCAACCCGGCGAGACTCGCCGTCGCCACGATCGAGCCGCCTCCGCTGCGGCGCAGCGCGGGGACTGCCGCCTGCAATCCGAAGAAGACGCCGTCCACGTTCACGGCGACCATCCGGCGGTAGGTCTCGACCGGGATGTCCTCCACCGGACCCTCGTGCAGGCCGATGCCGGCGTTCAGCGCGACGAAGTCGAGCCGGCCGAACTCGCGCTCGACGACGCCGACGGCGTTGACAGACGCTGCGGGATCGCTCACGTCGCACGGGACGAAAACGGCGCCGATTTCCGCGGCGAGCCGCTCACCGGCTGCGGCGTCGACGTCGGCGGCGACCACCCGGTCGCCGCGGGCGGCGCAGGCCCGCGCGAGCGCCGCACCGATCCCGCCGGCGGCCCCGGTGATGAGGCAGGCCCGGCCCTGCTGCCCTGCGGTCGTCATGAGGCGGCCGGCGCGTGCGCGGGGCCGTCCAGCAGCGCGGCGGCGAGTTCGGCGCGCTGCACGCGGCCGGGGCCGTCGAACGCGCTGATCCATTGGGCGCGCTTGTAATAGCGGTGCAGCACATGCTCGTAGGTGAAGCCGATGCCGCCGTGAACCTGGATCGCCTTCTCGCAGGCGGCCACGGCGGCCTCGCCGGCCGCCGATTTCGCGGCGAGGCAGGCGGATTCGGCGCTCTCGTCGTCGGCGGAGACCGCCCAGGCCGCCCACAGTGCGAGTGAACGGGCGAGCGCGAGCGCGGTGAAGATGTCAGCCACCTGGTGGCTCACCGCCTGATAGGTGCCGATGACCCGGCCGAACTGCTGGCGGGTCTTCGCATGCTCGGCCGCGAGGTCGAGCGCCGCCTGGGCGACCCCGACCGCTTCGAGGGCGAGCGCAGCGTAGGCCCGGCGCCGGATGAGCGGCAACAGGTCCAGGTCGCCGACCCGCTCGCCCGGGGTCGCCTCCAACGTGAGGTCCGCCAGCGGCCGGAGTCGATCCATGGTCGACAGCGGCGTGACGGCGCCGGGAGACACGTCAACGGCATACAGCCCGTCCTGCGCGACGACGACCGCGCGCTCGGCGAACTGCACATCGGGCACCAGTCGCTTCACGCCGGTGAGGCGGCCGTTCGCGTCGGCCCGGGTCTGCCAGCGGCCGGAGTCCAGCCGGGGCGCGCCGTCCTCCACCCAGGCCAGCGTCACCGGCCGCTCGCTCACCAGGGCCGGCCGCGCCAGGGCGACGGTGGGCAGCAGCGGAACGGGGAGCAACGCGCGTCCGACCTCCTCGAAAAGCACTGCCTCGTCGAGGAAGTCGTCGAGCTCCAGCCAGCCGAGCTCGGCAAGCGAGCTCCAGATCTGCGCGCCGCCGGCCTGCATGCGCTGCGCGGGAGCGGTCTCGGCCAGCGCCACCATCTGCTCGGCGGGCACCCGGTCGGTCAGGTAGTCGCGCGCCGCGGCGCGCAGCATGTCCTGCTCTTCGGAGAAAGCGAAATCCACGTGGGCGTCCTCGGGTCAGCGCGACTTCGGAAGACCGACGACGCGTTCGGCGATGATGTTGCGCAGGATCTCGGAGGTGCCGGCCTCGATCGTGTTGCCGCGGCTGCGCAGCTGCTCGTACTGCCAGTACCCGTCCCAGATGCCGCCCTGGGCGTCGAGCTGCGCCGCGAGGCCCTGCATCGACAACGCGAGCTTGGTGAGGCGCTGGTTGGACTCGCTCCAGTGCAGCTTGGCCACCGAACCTTCGGGACCGGGGATGCCGGTCTTCACCAACGACGTCAGCGACGAGTAGTTGGTATACCGCAGGGCCTGCAGGTCGATCCAGCACCTGGCGATGTCGTCGCGGATGACCGGGTCGTCGGCGGGACGGCTGCCGTCGGGGGACCGCTGCTTCGCCAGCAGGACGAGCTTGTCGACGGCGTCCTCGAGCCGGGCGGTCAGCGCGAAGCCGAGGGTGCCCCGCTCGTGTAACAGCGTTGTCATCGCGACTTTCCAGCCGTCGCCGGGCTTGCCGAGGATGCTGTCCCGCGGCACGCGCACGTCGGAGAAGAAGATCTCGTTGAACTCCGGATCGCCGGTGATCTGCCGCAGCGGCCGCACCTCGACGCCCGGCGTCGCCATGTCGACGAGCAGGTACGACAAGCCCGCGTGCTTGGGTGCGTCGCGGTCGGTGCGGACCACGAGGATGCACCAGTTGGCGATGTGCGCCCAGGAGGACCAGACCTTCTGCCCGTTGACCACCCACTCGTCCCCGTCCAGCTCCGCGAAGGTGCGGGCGCCGCCGAGGTCGGAGCCGCTGCCCGGCTCGCTGAAGCCCTGACACCAGACCTCGTCGCCGCGCAGCAGCGGCGTCAGGTAGCGCGCCTTCTGCTCGTGGGTGCCCCAGGCGATGATCGTCGGCCCGGCCATGCCGAGGCCGATGCCGCCGACATGAGGGGGAGCGCCGGTGCGGGCGCTCTCCTCCAAGAAGATGCCTTGGAACGTGTGGCCGAGCCCCCGGCCGCCGTACTCCTTCGGCCAGGTGATGCCGACGTAGCCCGCGTCGTAGAGCCGGGCGCTCCAGTCACGCATGAACGCCACGTCGTAATTGCCGACCTCCGGCGGGCGGTCGGACCAGTCGGCCGGCAGGTTCGCGTGCAGCCAGTCGCGCAGCTCGGCGCGAAATGCCGCTTCCTCGGGGGTGTCGCGAAAGTCCACGGCTGCCGACCGTACTCGCCCGCGCGCTCGGCGGCGTAACTTGCCGGTCATGGATTTCGCGCCCAGTGCTGAAGCCGAGGAGTATCTCGGCCGGCTTTCGGCATTTCTCGATGAGGTCGTGCTCCCCGCCGAGCCGGAGTACGAGCGCTGGCTGCGCGCGCAGCCGCCGGGAAGTCACGCCTACCCGCCCGTGCTGGACGAGCTCAAGGCGCAGGCGCGCGAGCGCGGGCTGTGGAACCTGTTCCTGCCGGGCCAGGGTCACCCGCTCAAGGTCATTGATTACGCGCTCATCGCGGAGATGACCGGCCGCAGCGTCGACCTGGCCCCCGAGGCGATCAACTGTTCGGCGCCGGACACCGGCAACATGGAGGTCTTGCACCTTTTCGGCACGCCGCAGCAGAAGCAGCAGTGGCTGGAGCCGCTGCTCGCCGGTGAGATCCGGTCGGCGTTCGCGATGACCGAGCCGGACGTCGCGAGCTCGGACGCCACCAACATCAGCACCCGGATCGAACGGGACGGCGACGAGTACGTCATCAACGGCCGCAAGTGGTGGATCTCCGGCGCCGGCGGCGAGCGTTGCCGGATCTTCATCGTGATGGGCAAGACCGATCCCACCGCCTCCCCGCACCGCCAGCAGTCGATGATCCTCGTGCCCCGCGACACCGCCGGCGTTTCCGTCGTTCGCGACCTGCCGGTCTTCGGCTACTACGACCGCGAGACGCACTGCGAGGTGCGCTTCGACGACGTCCGGGTGCCGGCGTCGAACCTGATCGCCGGCGAGGGCGACGGCTTCATGATCGCCCAGGCTCGGCTGGGGCCTGGCCGGATCCATCACTGCATGCGGGCGATCGGCATGGCCGAGCGGGCGCTCGACCTGATGATCGAGCGAGCCGGCTCCCGCGTCGCGTTCGGCGGGCCGATCGCCGAGCAGGGCGTCGTGCAGCAGCAGATCGCCGAGTCCCGGCTCGAGATCGAGCAGGCGCGACTGCTGGTGCTGAAGACGGCCTGGCTGATCGACAACGTCGGGGCCAAGGGTGCCCGCACCGAGATCGCCGCGATCAAGGTGGCCGCTCCGCGCGCCGCGCTGTCCGTCATCGATCGGGCCATCCAGGTCCACGGCGGGGGCGGCGTCAGCGACGATTTCCCGCTTGCCCAGATGTGGGCGCACGCTCGCACGCTGCGGCTCGCGGACGGCCCGGACGAAGTGCACCTGCGCACCATGGCCCGGCGGGAGCTCGGACGGGTGCTGCGGCGCCGGTAGGGCCAAAAAGGCCCACCGGCCGTGCGCTCGGGGGTGGGGCACGGCCGGTGGGGGCTTGGAGGGGAGCGCGGACGCTCCCGTATCAACTTGTCGCTGTCAACTGCTCGGCGCAGCTATCGACCGGCGTCGCCGACGGTCTTTAGCTCACCGTCTTCAGTGAAGCACCGCGAGCCGTTCAATGCCCGGTCACAGGCGGCAGCATGCACGATTCCGGCGGTTTGTCCGGCTCATTTCCACCGACCGGGTCAACGGGCGCGCGGCGTCACCGGCGAGCCGCCCGGCTCGGCCGCCCCATCTTGCTGAAACGGGCATCAGGCCAGCGCTGCCTGCAGGCTCTGCAGCTCGCCCTCGGCGAGGCCGGCCGAGAGCATCCAGCCGGCAGCTCCACCATGCTGCTCGTCGAGGTAGCCGAGGACGTCGGTCATCGTCTCCGGATCGGACCCCATATCGCGCGTGGCCAGCGTTCCGGTGTAGTTGGCATAGGTGGGCATGCGGCGCAGCCGTCCCGCAATGCGATCGAGGCGCTCGTTGGACATCGCGAAGTCGGTGATGATGGCGTCGCGCTCGACGCCGACGGCGTCGAGCAGGATGGCGGCGAGGACGCCGGTGCGGTCCTTGCCGGCGGCGCAATGGAAAACGGCAGGTGGTCCGTCCACGGCCGCCATCGCGCGCAGCGCCGCCACCACCCGGTCGCCGGCGTAGCGCAGGTAGTTCAGGTAGTGCTCCACACGATCGGTCTCCCGGCGCTCGGCGACGATGATGTCGCGGGCCTTGTCATGACCGGGTACCAGCAACTCGTCCGGGATGAACGGCAGGTTCAGGTAGGCGATCGGCTCGCTGGCCAGCGGCCCTCGGCCTTCTGACTCGGCCTCCATCGGGGTGCGGAGATCGATGATCGTGCGCAGCCCGATCTTGCGGAAGAGGGCGACGTCGTCGTCCGTGAGCTCCTGCAGGGTGTCGGCGCGAAGAAAGACCCCATGGCGGGTCTCGCCGCCTGATTTGAGGGGCAAACCACCAAGATCGCGAATGTTCTCGGCACCGGTCACCGGCAGCCAGCGGGACTCCTGCATGCTCCCGACGTTAGGCGATGCCGCTGGGCGTCACGTGAAGGGGAGGCGACGGCGCGGCCAACGGGCGGTGACGGCTGCCTCCGTTTCGTCGCGGGATCCGCTTCCGCCGGAGCCTCCGCCACTGGCTGGGCAGCACCTGGCCCCCGGTGGCAGTGGCGGATGCCTGGGAACGTGGCTGTGGGGGTGCTCCGACACTGGGAGAGCAGCACCTGGCCCCCGGTGGCAGTGGCGGATGCCTGGGAACGTGGCTGTGGGGGTGCTCCGACACTGGGAGAGCAGCACCTGGCCCCCGGTGGCAGTGGCGGATACCTGGGAACGTGCGTTGCCAGTGACGGACGCGCACCGGACACGTGCGGCGGACACGTGCGGCGGACACGTGCGCCGCGGCGGCTCGACGAGCAACGGCACGCGCTGACACCACCTGCCGTCGTCCGAGCAATGGGACGCGCTGGCAGGCGCCGATCGGGCCGCTGAGGGCAGCGTGGGCGGGTAGGAAACGGGCCAGCGGGCCGAACGCGGTCGCGAAGGCACGCGAAGCGTACCGTTAGCAAGGCTAAGAATCGGCGAGCTGCCGGGAGGCGACCCCCGGATTGTCGGACCGGTTTGAAAGGATCGGGAGGCGTCCGCGCACCTAGTGCGGGCGCGCGACGAGGAGGTCAGCGGATGGCGCAGGACAGTTTCAATAGCAGGGGCGAGCTCGAGGTCGGCGACCGTACGTACGAGATCCGCCGGCTCGCCGCCGTCGACGGCGCGCAGACGTTGCCCTTCAGCTTGAAGATCCTGCTGGAGAATCTGCTGCGCACCGAGGACGGCGCCAACATCACCGAGGCGCACATCCGGGCAGTAGCCGACTGGGATCCGGCCGCCGCTCCCAGCCAGGAGATCCAGTTCACGCCGGCGCGCGTGATCATGCAGGACTTCACCGGCGTGCCGTGCATCGTCGACCTGGCCGCCATGAGGGAGGCGATGCGGGAGCTCGGGGGAGACCCGGCGAAGATCAATCCGTTGGCCCCTGCGGAGCTCGTCATCGACCACAGCGTGATCGCTGACTTCTTCGGCACCCCCGATTCCTTCCAGCGCAATGTGGAGCTCGAGTACCAGCGCAACCGGGAGCGCTACCAGTTCCTGCGCTGGGGACAGGGCGCGTTCGACAACTTCGCGGTCGTGCCGCCGGGCACCGGCATCGTCCACCAGGTCAACATCGAGCGGCTGGCCCGTGTGGTCTTCGTGAACGAGAGCGGCTCCACCCCGCTGGCCTATCCCGACACGCTCGTCGGCACCGACAGCCACACCACCATGGTCAACGGGCTCGGTGTCCTCGGCTGGGGCGTCGGCGGCATCGAGGCCGAGGCGGCGATGCTCGGCCAGCCGGTGAGCATGCTGATCCCGAACGTGGTCGGCTTCAAGCTCACCGGGGAGCAGCCCGCCGGCACCACCGCTACCGACCTCGTCCTCACCGTCACCGAGATGCTGCGCCGCAAGGGCGTCGTCGGCTCCTTCGTCGAGTTCTACGGCGATGGGGTGGCATCCGTGCCGCTCGCGAACCGGGCCACGATCGGCAACATGAGCCCCGAGTACGGCTCCACCTGCGCGATCTTCCCGATCGACGACGAGACGCTGAACTACCTGCGCTTCACCGGGCGCTCCGCCGAGCAGGTCGCGCTGGTCGAGGCGTACGCCAAGGAGCAGGGCCTCTGGCACGACCCGAGCCAGGAGGCGCGCTACTCGCAGACCCTGGAGCTCGACCTGTCGACGATCGAGCCGTCGCTGGCCGGGCCGAAGCGTCCGCAGGACCGGGTGCCGCTGTCGTCGGCGAAGTCGGCGTTTCGCCACGCGCTGCGCGACTACGCGGACCACCCCGCGGAAAACGGTGGCGTCGACGAGGCCTCGCAGGAGTCGTTCCCGGCGAGCGACCCGGCGGCCGCGTTCAGCGACAAGAAGTCGGACCAGCCGGCCGTCTGCAGCAACGTCAGCGAGGTGGGCGACCGGGCGAGCAGTCCCGTGCGGGTGCAGCTGGATGACGGCACGAGCTTCGAGATCGACCACGGCGCGGTCGTGATCGCCGCGATCACGTCCTGCACCAACACGTCGAACCCGCAGGTGATGGTCGGGGCAGCGTTGCTGGCCAAGAAGGCGGTCGAGCGCGGGCTCGCCCGTAAGCCGTGGGTGAAGACCACGCTGGCGCCGGGCAGCAAAGTCGTCGTCGACTACTACGAGCGCAGCGGGCTCACCCCCTACCTCGACAAGCTCGGATTCAATTTGGTCGGCTTCGGCTGCACCACCTGCATCGGCAACTCCGGCCCGCTGCCGCCGGAGATCTCCGCAGGGGTCAACGACGCGGACCTCGCCGTCGTCTCGGTGCTGTCGGGCAATCGCAACTTCGAGGGCCGCATCAACCCCGACGTGAAGATGAACTACCTCGCGTCACCGCCGCTCGTGGTGGCCTACGCCCTCGCCGGCACGATGGACGTCGACCTCGACAACGAGCCGCTCGGCACCGGGTCCGACGGCAACCCGGTGTACCTCAAGGACATCTGGCCGTCGGAGAAGGAGGTCGCCGACGTCATCGGCGATGCCATCCAGTCCGACATGTTCACGCGGGACTACGCCGACGTCTTCGCCGGCGACGAGCGCTGGCAGAACCTGCCCCTCGGCGATTCCGGGCCAGAGGCGTTCTCCTGGGACTCGCAGTCCACGTATGTCCGCAGGCCCCCGTACTTCGAGGGCATGGACCGTGAGCCGGCGCCGCTCACCGACATCGAGGGCGCCCGGGTGCTGGCCCTGCTCGGTGACAGCGTCACCACCGACCACATCAGCCCGGCCGGCTCCATCAAGCGCGATTCCCCGGCGGGTCGCTACCTGTCCGACCACGGCGTCGACGCGAAAGATTTCAACTCCTACGGCTCACGCCGGGGCAACCACGAGGTGATGATCCGCGGGACGTTTGCCAACATCCGGCTGCGTAACCAGCTCGCGCCCGGCACCGAGGGCGGGGTGACGCGGCTGCTGCCCGACGGCGAGCAGATGTCGATCTACGACGCCGCCGAGAAGTACGCCGAAGCCGGCGTCCCGCTCGTGGTGCTGGCCGGGAAGGAGTACGGCTCCGGCTCCTCGCGCGACTGGGCGGCGAAGGGCACGGCGCTGCTCGGCATCCGGGCGGTCATCGCCGAGTCCTACGAGCGCATCCACCGCTCCAACCTCATCGGGATGGGTGTCCTGCCGCTGCAGTTCCCCGAGGGGCAGAGCCGGGAATCACTCGGGTTCACCGGCGAGGAGACCTTCACGATCCGCGGCGTCAGCGAGCTCGACCACGAGTCACGGACGGTCACCGTGGAAGCCGGTGACAAGACGTTCGAGGCGGTGGTGCGCATCGACACCCCCGGCGAGGCGGAGTACTTCCGTCACGGCGGCATCCTGCAGTACGTGCTGCGCTCGCTGCTCGAAAGGTGAGCGCAGCCGGGCCATTCGACCAGACGGAGCTACTCGGTGTCGCGCTCCGGATCGCCCGCGAAGCAGGGGAGCTCCTCATGCACGGGCGGTCCGGCGTCGAGGTCGCGGCGACGAAAAGCTCGCCGACCGACGTCGTCACCGCCATGGACCGTGCCTCCGAGGAGCTGATCGGTGATCTGCTGCGCGAGCTGAGGCCAGGCGATGGGCTGCTCGGTGAGGAAGGCGCGTCTCGCCCTTCCGACACCGGCGTGCAGTGGGTGGTCGATCCTCTCGACGGCACCGTCAACTACCTGTACGGGGTGCCGTTCTGGGCGGTGTCCATCGCGGCGCGCGACACCCACGACGCGGACGATCGTTCGCTCGTCGGCGTGGTCCACGCCCCGGCGCTGGACAAGACGTGGATCGCAGCGGCCGGGGAAGGCGCCTCCCGTAGCGGGGTCACCTTGCACGGCTCCAGCGCGACGGCGTTGGAGCAGGCCCTCGTCGGCACCGGCTTCGGGTATGCGGCGGCCAAGCGCGCCCGGCAGGCGGAGGTCGCCGCTCGCGTGCTGCCACGCATCCGCGACATCCGGCGGCTCGGCTCGGCCGCGATCGACCTGTGCTTCGCGGCAGAGGGGACCCTCGACGCGTACTTCGAGCAGGGGCTCAAGCCATGGGACGGTGCGGCCGGCTACCTGGTGGCCCGGGAGGCCGGGCTGATCGTCGGCGGGCTCGGCGGGCGGCCGCCGTCCGAGCGGCTGACGGTGGCGGCCCCGCCGGCCCTGTTCGGCCCGCTCACCGCGCTGCTCGCCGAGGACCCGCGCGCCGACCGCGACTGACCCGCCCGTCGCACGCCCGTTCAGTCGAGGCGCCGCAGCTCCTTGCGGTACCAGCCCGCGTTGTACACGTACGCGTCGCGTCCCGAGCTGATCATCTCCGGCGACACGCTGTCCGGACGCAGCTTCGCAGGCACCCCGAGGGCCTGCGACCCGGTGGGCACTTCCATGCCGCCGGGCACGAGGGCATTCGCTCCGACGACGGCGCCGCTGCGAACGACTGCCCGGTGCAGGACCGTCGAGTTGCTGCCCACCAAGCAGAAATCCTCGACGGTGCAGCCCTCGAGATGAACCAGATGGCCGACCACGCAGTCATCCCCCACGAGAGTCGGGAACTGCGGAGTGCAATGGATCACGGTGCCGTCCTGGATGGACGTCCGGTCGCCGATGCGGATCATCCCGTGATCACCGCGCAGCACGGCGGTCGGCCACACGCTCGACTCGGCGCCGACCGTGACGTTGCCGATCAGGATCGCGTCAGGATGAACGAAGGCGGTGGGATCAATGGTCGGTTCGCTGTCGCCGAGCGCGTAGAGGGGCACCTGGCCATCTTGCCCAGCTACCGCGTCCCACACGGGTCGCGCGACGTGGCGCCGGCATCAGCGCCCGTGCTGGGCCCGCAGCATCCGCAGCAGCACCGCGGTCGCCCTGGCCGGTCGCCGGAACGACGTCAGCGGCACGGGAAGCGGGAAGCGCTGCCGGGTGATCGCCTTCGCCCGGGTGAATTCGCGTAGACCGTCCGCCCCGTGGATGCGCCCGAAGCCGGACTCGCCGACGCCACCGAACGGCAGCTCCGGCACGCCGGCGAAGCCGATGATCGAATTGATCGACGTCATGCCCGAACGCATGCGCCGCGCCAGCTCCATGGCCCGCTGCTGCCCGAAGACGGCGCCGGCGAGACCGTAGTTGCTCGCGTTCGCCTGCTCGATCGCTTCGTCCGCGTCGCGCACCTTCGTCACGGTCAGGGTCGGCCCGAACGTCTCTTGCGTGTTCGCCGCCGCATCGGCCGGCACGTCGACCAGCACGACCGGATCGACGAAAGGCGGGTGGATGCTCGCGCGTCCACCGACGACCGCTTTCGCGCCCGCGTCCAGCGCCTCGGTGACGTGACGCTCGATGATGTCGAGCTGGCCCGGCATGGTGATCGGCCCGTAGGACGAGCCGGCCTGCACATCCCGCGCTCGGGTGGTCAGCTCGCGCAGGAACGCGTCGTAGTTGCGTTCGGTGACGTACGCCCGCTCGGTGCCGACGCAGGTCTGCCCCGCGTTGCTCATCGCGCCCCACAGCGCCGCGTCGGCGGCGGCGCCGACGTCGGCGTCATCGTCGACGATGATCGCGTCCTTGCCGCCGCACTCCATGAGCACGGGCGTGAGGTTCTCAGCGCACGTCGCCATGACCTTGCGGCCGGTGGCCGAGCTGCCGGTGAACGCGAGCTTGTCGACCCGAGCCCGGCAGAGGGCCGCGCCCGTCTCGCCGAGCCCGGTGATCGCCTGGAAGACGGGCGGGCCGTCGACGGCTTCCGCGAACGATTCGGCAAGCCACCTCCCGACGCCGGGGGTGTACTCGCTCGGCTTGAAGACGACGGCGTTGCCGGCGGCGAGCGCGTAGCCGATGGAGCCCATCGGGGTGTACACGGGGTAGTTCCAGGGACCGATCACGCCGATCACCCCGAGCGGCTGGTACTCGAGCGTGGACACCTGGTTGGCCGCCAGCATGCCGGACTTCACCCGGCGCGGACCCAGCACCTTCGGCGCGTTCTTGGTGGCCCAGGCGAGGTGCTCGATCGCCAGGATGATCTCCAGTACGGCATCCGCGATCGGCTTGCCGTTCTCCTTGTGGACGACGTCGGCGAGTGACCCGGCTCGCCGGGCGAGCATGCGCCGCCAGGCGGACAGCTGCTTCGCCCGGCCGTCGAAGCCGAGCTCCGCCCACCACTGCGCGGCTTCGTGGGCGCGAGCGACGGCCGCGTCGACCGTCTCGCGGTCAGCGATCGGGTAACTGGCGAGCACCTCCCCGGTCGCAGGGTTGTGCGAGTCGAAGCAGGCACCCGGGCTTGCGGCGCCGGCTGTGCCCGCGGGGGAGTCGGCTGGCGAGGACTCGGCGGCGACGGACATGACGAACTCCTGACTTCGAATCCCGACTTTGAATCCCGACTTTGAATCCCGACGGCGAAACCGCCTACAGCGGCGGGCGGCGATGCGTCCAGTCTGCGGCGCGTTGCAGCTGGGCGGCCAGTCCGATCAGCATCCGCTCTTGTCCCGGAAGCGCAACCAGCTGCACCGCGAGCGGCAACCCATCGCTACTGAACCCGGCCGGGACCGCTGCCGCCGGGAAGCCGGCCACATTCCACGGCACGGTATAGGCGCTGCGCTGCGACGACCGCCATACGGTGCGCAGCGGGTGAGTGGCCGAGAAGCGGCGGGCCGGGTCGGCCGGGCTGGGCAGAGCGGGGCTCATCAGCACATCGGCCTCGCCGAAGATCTCCTCGGTGACGGCCGCCGCCCATTGCTCGCCGCGCCGGCGCGCGGCTGCGACCTGCTCGAGCGAGACGAACTGCCCGAGTCGGGCCGGAAGCCGCGCTGCGGGCGCCAGCAGCTGCGGGTCGACCAGCCGCACCGCGTCGTCGCGGGCGCTTCGCAGGTAGCGCGGGATGAACGCGGGAGACAGCAGCCCGTAGGAGGGCTCGGCGTCATGCACCGCGTGACCTAGCCCGGCCAGCCGCTCCGCGGTGATGGTGAGGGCGGTATCGCACTCGCCGTGCAGGCGCACCGGGAACGCCGCCCGCCGGCTCACCGCGATGCGCAACGCGCCCGGGTTCGCCGTCGCGGCAGCCGCGGCGTAGCCGGTGGTGCCGCAGACGGCGTCGAGCAGCAGTGCTGTGTCGGTCACGCCGCGGCTCAGAAAGCCGGGCACCGAGAGCCCGTGCCATCCGGCGCGCTCCGGCCCTTCGGGTAGCAGCCCCGGCGTCGCCTTGAGCCCGAACAGCCCGCACGAAGCCGCCGGGATACGGATCGAGCCGCCGCCGTCGCTGGCCGTGGCGGCCGGCACGAGCCCGGCGGCCACCGCAGCGGCTGATCCGCTGGACGAGCCGCCCGCGGTGCGCGACAGCTCCCACGGGTTGCCCGCGGGGCCGTAGGGGTGGAGAGCGATCTCCGGCATCGTGGTGACCCCGAGGACGATGCAGCCGGCGGTGCGCAACGCCGCGACCAGCTCGCTGTCGCGTGGCGCGGGCGGCTCCGCCGAGCGGGTCCCGAGCCGGGTGGCGACGCCGGCGACCGCGATGTTGTTCTTCACGGCGACCGGCACGCCGAGAAGCGGCCGCTCGTCGCCGTCCGCCCGGGCGGCGTCGGCCGCCGCCGCATCCTCGGCGGCCCGCTCGGCGCACAGCTCGACGAACGCGTGCAGCTGCGGGTCGAGCCGGCCGATCCGGTGCAGCAGGTCGGTGACGAGCTCGGTGCTGGTGAGCTCACCGGCAGCCAGCCGCTGCGCGAGGCCGGCGACACCGGCGTAGGCGATGGCGTCGAGCGCGTTGCCGTGGGTAGCCACGGTCAGGCGGAGTTGGCGCGTTCGGTGTCTTCGGTGCCTTGGGCGACCAGGCCGGGCGGTAGCTCGCCGCGGGCGCGTACCCACGCCTTCGCTGCCGTGCGTTCCACCAGCATGCGCACCAGCCCGACGATGACGCCGGACAAAACCGCCCAGATCACCGCTTGGCGCAGCGGTACGTGCGGCGCGCTCGGGTTTTCCGGTGGCGCCTCGCCGGTGCCGGCGGTGTAGAGCTTCTCGGCCGCCTTACGGGTAGCCACCGCAGCTGCTGCCGCCGACGCCCCTCCCATCAGCTTCCAGCCCAGCTTGTCGACTGCATTCGCCACGGCATTCGTCCCTTCACCCGTCTGCGGAAGCAACGTACCCAAGAGCGGCCCGTCCCACCGCCGCGGACGCGCCCTGGTCGAGCCTGCGCTCGCCGGCGGCCGAACCCGGCCGAATCGTCGAGCTCAGCCGAGGAACGGAATCCGCAACGGTGCGCGACGCAGGCCTGCGGCAACGGTCTTCACGTAGTCGGAGACCATCGTCGGGGCGACGAGGTCGGCAACCTTGGCGCTGACCGCATCGACACCGACCAGATAGCGCGCGAGCGGCACCGGCGATCCGAGCGCCAGCCGGATCGCCCGGGCCACCCACACCGGGTCAGGCATGCGGTGGGTGTTGCTCGCGACGGCGTCGGAGCGGGCATAGGCGGCGGCGTAGAGCTCGTTCGCCGGCCGCGGCAGCCCCTCGTGCCCGCTCGCCCAGATGGAGGTGCCGAACACTCCCGGCTCGATCAGGCTCACTTTCACCCCGAACGGAGCGACCTCGGTGCGCAGCGCGTTCGTCAGCGCCTCGAGCCCGGCTTTCGAAGCGCAGTACCAGCCGATCAGCGGGGTCGACACCCGTCCCGCGATCGAAGAGACGTTGATGATGCGGCCGTCGCCGCGTTCGCGCATGGCGGGCAGCGCCAGCCGGGCGACGCGCGCCGGCGCGATGAGGTTCACCTCGAGCTGTGCCCGGGCCAGCTCGTCGGGCACGTCCTCCACTGCGCCCGCCTGGGCGTAGCCCGCGTTGTTCACCACGGCCCACGGGCCGCCGTCGGTGGCCCTGGCGACCTGGCGCATCCCCCCCGCGCAGGAGCGCGCCTGGCCGACATCGCAGATGATCGGTGTGACGCTCACGCCGTGTTTTTCGGCGGCGTCGGAAAGGTGCGATGCCTTCTCGCCGGTGCGCACCGTGCCGTAGACGTCGTATCCCGCTGTGGCCAGCTCCAGGCACGTCGCCAGCCCGATCCCCGCGTTCGCACCCGTGATCAGCACCGAACGTCCCTTACCGTTCTCGGTCATCGGCTCGTTCTGCCCCTCTGTCTCGTGCGCTACGCCTGGCCCGGTAAGCGGTGCGTACCGCTGGACTATGAGTAGCGTTCGCGGGCATGGCTGTCGATCGCGGTGGTTCCCCGGCGCCCGGGTTGGGGGTGCTCGTCCAGCGGCTCGACCCCGACCTGCCGCTTCCCAGCTACGCGCATCCCGGCGACGCCGGGGCCGATCTGGTGACGGCGGTCGATATCGAGCTCGCGCCAGGGGAGCGCGCGGTCGTTCCGACCGGGATCGCGCTCGCGCTGCCCGAAGGCTTCGCTGCCTTCGTGCATCCGCGCAGCGGCCTGGCGGCCCGTCACGGCGTCTCGCTGGTGAATTCACCGGGAACGATCGACAGCGGCTATCGCGGGGAGCTCTCGGTCGTGCTGCGCAACGGCGACCTGCGGGAAACGCTTCGGCTACGGCGTGGTGATCGGATCGCGCAGCTGGTCATACAGCGGGTCGAGCGGGCGATATTCACCGAGGTGCCCGCGCTGCCCGAGTCGGTCCGGGCCTCGGGCGGGTTCGGTTCGACCGGCGGGTACGGCGCAGGTTCGCCGGTGAGGGAAGGGGAGAGCGGTGTTTCGGCGGAAGCATAAGGACGCGCCAGCAGCTGAGGAGAACGACGCGGCGCTGGACGCGCTGGACGACGGCGCAGCCGAGCAGCCGGCGGGCGAGCCCGGCGAGGCGCCGGTGTCCGACGGCCCGGCAGCGAGTGCGGCACCCGCTGCATTCTCCGCCGGCGGGCCCTACGACGCGCAGTCGCCGCCCGACGACGAGATCCCCCGGGTCGACCTGGGGGCGCTGCGCGTCCCCTTGATCGACGGCCTTGAGGTGCGGCTCGACGTCGACCAGCAGACCGGAGAGCCGTCGCAGCTGGTGCTCGCCGACGGCGACAGCCAGCTGCAGCTCGGGGCGTTCGCCGCGCCGAAAACGGCGGGCATCTGGGCGCAGGTCCGCGCCGAGATCGCGGAGACGCTGGCAGCGGCGGGCGGCTCTGCGGCGGAGGCGGAGGGCCGGTTCGGCATCGAGCTCAAGGCCCGGATCCCGACGGGCCAGCCCGGTCAGTATGCCGACGCCCGCTTTGTCGGCGTCGACCGGCCGCGGTGGTTTCTGCGCGGGCTGCTTTCCGGTCCGGCGGCACTGGACCCGAAGGCTGCCGAAAGGCTCGAGGTCGTCATGCGCGAGACCGTCGTGGTACGCGGCACGGACGCCATGCCGATCCGCGACCCGCTGCCGTTGAAGCTGCCGACCGACGCGGCCGCGCAAATTGAGGACGCGCCCACGCTTGAGCAACTCGATCCAGGGCCGACGATCACAGAGACGCGATAGCTGCGACACATCGGCGAGCAAGTGGGCACACTCGGAACTCATAAGGCGTTGTATTGGCGCCCGATAGAAATCACGTAACTACGGGAGCCTCTGAGAGGGGGTGCGGCGGTGCCAGGCAAGGGTTGGCTGCGCCGGCGGCTGCACCAGCTGACGGCTGACGAAACCGAGCTGGAGGCGCAGGAGCTGCAGGATCGCGTGGCGGCTGTCGGAGCCGAATCGGTCTCCAAGTGCCGTGACCGCGACAGCGTCTGCGTCGCCGGGACCATCCGATCGGTCACCTTGAAGTCGCTGGCCGGATCGCCGAGCCTGGAAGCCGACGTCTACGACGGCTCCGGCAGCGTGACCGCGGTCTTCCTCGGCCGCCGCCGGATTCCGGGCATCGAAGCCGGACGGTCGATCGTGCTGCATGGACGGTTGACGATGCAGGACGATCATCGGCCGACGATCTTCAACCCACGTTACGAGCTGATGTGCGAGAAGGCCGAGCCGGCATGACCGGCGGTCCGGCGGACGGACCCGGCACCGCTCCCGCTGCGCTGACCGAGTCTCCTGCCGGCGAGCCGGCAGCGCCCGCGCCCGGTGAGGGTCCGGCCAGCGGCACCCGGTCGACCCTGCTCGCCGACGCGATCGGCGGCCCGCGCGGGCTCATCGACGGCGGCGTCCCGGCGCTGGTCTTCGTGACGGTGAACGCGGCGAGCAGCCTCACCCCGGCGATTTACGCCGCGCTCGGCGTGGGCGTGTTGCTGGTCGCCGTCCGGCTGCTGCGCAAGGAGCCGGTGCAGCAGGCAATCGGCGGCTTCTTCGCGCTGGCGCTGGCCGCGTTCGTCGCGTCCCGCACCCACCGGGCGGAGGGCTTCTTCCTGCCCGGGATTCTCTACCAGGCGGTGCTGGTCGTCGCCGCCACCGTTTCGTTGCTGATGCGACGGCCCTACATCGGGTACGTGATGGCTGCCCTCGACCCGCGTTACGCGCATTGGCGGCGCGACCCGCGGCTCTACCGGGCGATGCAGGTGGCCACCGTGGTCTGGGGCGCCGTCTTCCTGTCGCGGACCCTGATCCAGGGCTCCCTGTACCTGGCGCATCACCCCGGCTGGCTGGCGATCGTGAACATCATCATGGGCTGGCCGCTTTTCGCCGCATCGCTGGCGCTGAGCTATGCCTTGGCGCGCCGGGCCACGGCGGCTCCCGGTGAGCCAGCCGCGGCGCAGCCGGTGACGCCGGCACCGACCGGGGCGGAGGCCGCAGCCGCGCAGCCGCCCGACCGAATGAGCGCGTCCCAGACTGCGGGCTAGCGCCGTGGCCTCGCCGTTCATCGAACTGGACGTCGACGGGATCCCGGTGCGCATCACCAATCCCGACAAGGTCTACTTCAGCGCTCGCGGTGAGACCAAGCTGCACCTCGTCGAATACGTGATGGCCGTCGCGGACGGGCTCGTGCGCGCGCTGTACGAGCGTCCCTGCGTGCTCAAACGCCACCCTGACGGGTCCGACGCCGCCGCGATCTATCAAAAGCGGGTGCCGGCGAAGCGTCCGGACTGGATCGAGACCGCGCGCGTCGACTTCCCGAGCGGCCGGCACGCCGACGAGCTGTGCGTGAGGAACGCGGCCGCCGCCGTGTGGGCGACGAACCTCGGCACGCTTGACTTCCATCCCTGGCCGTCGCGGCGGCAGGCCACCGAGTTCCCGGACGAGCTGCGAATCGATCTCGATCCGCAGCCGGGCACCGGCTGGTCGCACGTCGTCGAGACCGCACTCGAGGTGCGTGCCGTGCTGGACGAGCTCGGGCTCGTCGGTTGGCCGAAGACGAGCGGCAGCAAGGGCATCCACATCTACGTCCGGATACCGCCGCGACACAGCTTCACCGACGTGCGGCGCGCTGCGCTGACGCTGGGCCGCGCGGTCGAGCGCCGCCGTCCGGATCTCGCCACCACTGCCTGGTGGAAGGAGGAGCGCGGCGAGCGGGTGTTCGTCGACTACAACCGCATGGCGCGCGATCAGACGATCGCTTCCGCCTACAGCGTGCGGGCCCGCCCCACCGCGACCGTTTCCGCGCCGCTGACCTGGGACGAGGTGCCCGTCGCGGAGATCGAGGACTTCACCATCGCCACCATGCCGGCGCGCTTCGCCCGGCTCGGTGACGTTCACGCGGGCATCGACGAGCCCGACGCTGTCGGCTCGTTGGAAGCGTTGCTGGAGCTCGCCGAACGTGACGAGCAGGAGCGCGGGATGGGCGACGCCCCGTATCCGCCGCAGTTCCCCAAGATGCCGGGGGAGCCGCTGCGGGTGCAGCCGAGCCGGGCGAAGCGTCCTGCCGGGAAAGCCGAATCGCCGGGCGATCAGTAGGAGAACAGCAGCCCGGTGTAGCCGCTCACGTGCGAGGCGGCCCACAGCCGATCCGCCGCGGTCGGGTCCTGCTTCAGCGTGTCGTCGAGCTCGGCGACCACCACCCGCCGGGTGAGGTCGGCGATGTAGTCGCCTCCGACGAGCGGCCACATGTGGTAGGTGCCGGTCAGCGCGAGGTAGCGCTTCGGTCCGTGGGCGCTGTCGTAAAGGTAGCGTCCGGCGGCGACCGGGTTATAGGGGTCCTTACTGGCCTGCTCGATCAGCACCGGGACGGTGCGGCGCATCCCGTAGCTCGCCCCGGGAATCGGAAGTCCGGCACCGGCGAGCACGACCGCCACCTTGGGGCGGCTGTCGTAGTAGGCGTTGGACAGCTGCATCCCGGCGACGGTCATCGCTCCGTCGGAGTGTCCGACCACCCCGACGTTCGCCGCGTTCACCGCGCCGTGCAGCCAGTTGCCCGGCTGTCCCGACCGCTGGGTGACGGCGGTGATCACAGCCGACATGTCGAACATCTGGTTGGCCATCTCGGTGTAGCTGCGCTGCGCCGGCGCTGCGCCTGAGATCGCGCCCTCGATGGGGAACGTCGGTGCCGCGACGACGTAGCCCGCGGCCGCGAGCGTGTGCAGGAAGATCTCGTAGCCGGCCGGGTTCGTGTTGTATCCGTGCGCGAACACGATCAGCGGGAAAGCGCCTGCGCGCGCCGGTGCACCGGAGGTGTCATTGCCGCTGATCGGGCCGTAGGCAGCGGGGTAGTAGAAGGTGGTGGTGAGGGTCCGTCCGGCGTGCGCCGGCTCCTTCCCCCGTGCCGGGGTGGACCGGGCGCTGTCGATGACGGTCTCGGTGCGCACTCCGACGGGATAGCGGTCGGCGAGCGGGCTTCCCGGCTGTGGAGTCTGCGCGCCGGTGGTAGGGCCGCACGCGGTCAGTGCGGCGGTCGCGAGAGAGCAGGCCAGTGCTGCAGCAGCCAAGGCGGGCTTAGGCATATTTGAATATCGAGTGGACTAGGTGTCTGCTTTAGCCCTTTCGGCCCGTGGCGTTGCGCTAATAGGCCCCGCTGCGCCGCAGCACCGCGGCCGGCGTCTGCGCGAGGATCCGCAGATCCCACCACAGCGACCAGGAGCTGACGTACACCGTGTCCAGGTGACGCAGGTCCTCGTAGCTCAGCTCGCTACGACCACTCACCTGCCAGAGACCGGTCATGCCGGGTAGCACCTCATAGCGCCGGGCGGCGGCACCGTCGATCTGCGCCGCCTCCGACGGCACGAACGGCCGCGGCCCGACCAGCGACATGTCGCCCTTGAGGACGTTGAACAGCTGCGGCAGCTCGTCGATGCTCGTCTTGCGCAGGAACGCGCCGACTTTCGTGATCCGCGGGTCCTCGCGCACCTTGAACAGCGGACCGTCGACCTCGTTGTCGGCCATGAGGTGGTCGCGGACCGCTTCCGCGTCGGTGCGCATGCTGCGCAGCTTGAAGATGTAGAAGATCTCGCCGCGCCGGCCCCAGCGTGGCTGCCGGAAGAAGACCGGCCCCGGTGACGTGGCCTTGATCGCGATGGCCGACGCCAGCAGCACCGGTGAGAGCAGCAGCAGGATGGTGGACGCGACGACGAGGTCCAGGGTGCGTTTGGTGATGCGCGCCGAGACCGAGAGCGACGCGGGCGCGACGTGCAGCAGCGGGATGCCGTAAAGCTCCTCGAGGCTGGATCGCCACGACAGCATCTCGAACATGCGCGGCACGACGGAGACACCGACCTGCCCGCGCAGCTCCCTCAGGCTGCTCAACGTCTCCGTCGAGGGCGTGCGGGAGAACGCCACGAGCACGCGGTCGACGCGATGTTCGGCTACGAGCTTCGGCAGCTGGCCGATGGCTCCGATGACCTCTTCGCCAGGGCTCGGGTCGTCATCGGCCATGCCGACCACTTCAAGGCTGTCCACGCGGGAGAGCCGGTCGACGACCCGTCGGGCCACCTTGCCGGACCCGACGATGAGGATCCGCGTGGTCTGCGCCCGGCCAGGTAGCGGCAGGGCCTTCGCGAGCCGGCGGCTCAACGGGATGACCACGATCGCGGGCAGTGCCATCAGCAGCGCCGCGGACAGCGAGACGTGGCGATCGACGATGTTGGCGATGGCCACCAGAAGTAGCACGCTGGCCGGGAAGCCGAGTAGCGCTGCGCGAGTGCTGGACCCGGCGCGGGGGAGCAGGTGCTGGCGGTCGCTGCGGTAGGCCCCGTGCAGGATCAGCGCGAGGAGGGCGGCGACCGCCGCAATGAGCCCGAACACGACGCCGGCGGCGCGGTGGGCCGGCAGGGTGCCGGCGGCATCGGCGAGCGCCACGCCAAGCGTGGCCGAGATGGCCAGCCCGATGACGTCCGAGACCACCAGCGCGGCGACCTCGACGAGGCTGCCGCGGCGCGGCCGCGGCTCGGATGACTCCCCGAGGGCCTTGACCACTGCATCGGCGACCGGATCGGCGTCGATGCTCGTTCGGGTCGGGGGCACACTCGTCGGCGAGTGTCGCTGCGGACCCTCGAACAGGTGTGGCTCCGAAAAAACCCTCATGTTCCCCCGTCCCCGCTTGGGCCTGTCCCTCTCATCGGCGGCGATGTCGACGCGCTTGACGTTCGACGGGCAGCCGTCCGGCCGCCAGCGGTCCCATGAGCGTGGACGCCGTTGTTGTGATGGGCTGCCGGCTTTGGGGGGCGATCGCCGCCGGCGGGTGCGCGCGAAACGGAAGGACTCTGACGGCGAACGGCCAGCCGCATCGCATGACGGCCGCGTCCCCAGCGGGACCTGGCGTTCGCAAGCGTCATAGTGCCTCCGCCGTCTCGATGCGCGACTAATCTAACGGCTTCCGGTCACCGTCCGTGACGAAAGTCTGGAAGAAAGGCCCGAAAGTTCCAGCGCAGATCGACCCGCTGTGCTCGGGACCTACTCCTCTTGCATCACATCGACGTTGCGGCCGCTCGTGTGAGATCACCGAAACGGCGAATTGCCCCGCTCGCGCAGGTCGCCCGCTCGCCGCCGGCCCCGAGCTGACCGGCCTGGCGCCGGATCGATCGGATTCCCCGGCTTGTATCGTCGGGTTTGCCGCCGACAGGGCGGTACCGGGCACTCGATGCCACTGACCGAGCTCCTTGCCCCTGCGCTGGGGCGCTCTGCGAAGGGACTGCTAGGCGTGGCAAGCCTGCGATACGAGCTGACACATCTGCAGATGCTCGAAGCCGAGTCGATCCACATCTTCCGCGAGGTGGCCGCCGAGTTCGAGCGGCCGGTCCTGCTCTTCTCCGGCGGCAAGGACTCGATCGTCATGCTGCGGCTGGCGGAGAAGGCGTTCTGGCCGGCGCGCATTCCGTTCCCGGTGATGCACGTCGACACCGGCCACAACTTCCCGGAAGTACTGGACTTCCGCGACCGGCGGGTCAGTGAGCTCAGCATCCGGCTCATCGTCGGTAGCGTGCAAGAGGCGATCGACGCCGGGCGCATCGTCGAACAGACCGGTCCGCGGCCGTCGCGCAACCAGTTGCAGACGCCCGTGCTGCTCGATTCCATCGCCGACGGCGAGTTCGACGCGGTCTTCGGCGGCGCGCGTCGCGACGAGGAGAAGGCCCGCGCCAAGGAGCGCGTCTATTCCTTCCGCGACGAGTTCGGCCAGTGGGATCCGAAAAATCAGCGTCCCGAGCTGTGGTCTCTCTACAACGGCCGCCACCGCCGCGGCGAGCACATCCGCGTCTTCCCGCTGTCGAACTGGACCGAGCTCGACATCTGGCAGTACATCGCGACCGAGAAGATCGAGATCCCGCCGATTTACTTCTCGCACGTGCGAGAGGTCGTGAAGCGTGACGGGATGCTGCTCGCCACGGGTCCGGTCACCCCGGTGCTCGAGGATGAGGTCGCCTTCGAGGCCCGGGTGCGCTACCGCACGGTCGGTGACATGAGCTGCACCGGCGCGGTGGAATCCGACGCCGCCGACCTCGAAGCGATCATCGCCGAGGTGGCCGCGACCCGCATCACCGAGCGCGGGGCCACCAGGGCCGACGACCGGGTGAGCGAGGCCGCGATGGAAGACCGCAAGAAAGAGGGCTACTTCTAGTGGAGATGTTGCGCGTCGCGACCGCCGGGTCGGTGGACGACGGCAAGAGCACCCTCATCGGCCGGCTGCTGTATGACACCAAGAGCCTGTTCACCGATCAGCTCGAGGCCGTCGAGCGCACCAGCCGCGCTCGCGGCGACGACTACGTCGACCTGGCGCTGCTCACCGATGGGCTGCGCGCCGAGCGCGAGCAGGGCATCACGATCGACGTCGCCTATCGCTATTTCGCCACCCCGAAGCGCAAGTTCATCCTCGCCGACACCCCGGGCCACGTGCAGTACACCCGCAACATGGTCACCGGCGCCTCGACGGCCAACCTCGCGCTGATTCTCGCCGACGCCCGCAAGGGCGTGCTCGAGCAGACCCGCCGCCACGCGTTCCTCGCGTCGCTGCTGCGGGTGCCGCACCTCGTGCTGTGCGTCAACAAGATGGACCTCGTCGACTACGACCAGGACGTCTTCGAAGCGGTGAAGGACGACTTCCGGGCGTTCGCCGCGAAGCTCGACATCGGCGACCTGACCGCCATCCCCGTCTCCGCGTTGAAGGGCGACAATGTCGTCACGCGTTCGGACAACATGCCCTGGTACGAGGGCACCTCGCTGCTGCACCACCTCGAAGAGCTGCATATCGCGAGCGACCGCAACCTGATCGACGTGCGCATGCCGGTCCAGCTGGTCATCCGGCCGAAGTCCGATGCGTGGCACGACTACCGGGGATATGCCGGCCAGGTCGCCGGCGGGGTCCTCAAGCCCGGTGACGACGTCGTCGTCCTCCCGAGCGGCTTGCCGTCGCGGATCGCCGCGATCGACACCGCCGAAGGGCCGGTCGACGAGGCCTTCCCGCCGATGTCGGTGACCGTCCGGCTGGAAGACGACATCGACGTCTCCCGCGGAGACATGATCTGCCGCCCGCACAACCAGCCGACCGTCGGCCAGGACATCTCCGCGATGGTGTGCTGGATGAGCGAGACGACGAAGCTCGCTCCGCGCCAGAAGCTCGCGATCAAGCACACCACGCGCACCGCGCGCGCGATGGTCACCGAGGTGTCCTACAGGGTCGACGTGACGACCCTGCACCGCGACGAAACCGTCGGCTCGCTGGGGTTGAACGACATCGGCCGGGTCTCGCTGCGCACCACGGCGCCGCTGTTCTACGACGAGTACCGGCGTAACCGCATCACCGGGTCGTTCATCCTCATCGATGAGATCACCGGCAACACCGTCGGTGCCGGCATGACGATCGCGGGTTGAGCCGCTTTCTCCCCGCCTAGTTCGCGGACCCGGCCGGTTCGGCGGACGGCTCCTGAACGATCACCGCGTCGTTCGTGTTGGACGTCGGCCCCGCCGGCGCCGGATCGGTGCCGTCGTCGCCCTCCGACGCCGGGCCTCCGACGGCGATGCCCAGTCGCGCGACGGCGCGCATCTTGTTCACCGCATCCAGCGCCGCCACCTTGTACGTCTCCGACAGGGTCGGGTAGTTGAAGACCGCGTTGACCAGGTAGTCGATCGTGCCGCCGGTGCCCATGATGGCCTGCCCGATGTGCACCAGCTCGGTGGCGTTCGTTCCGAAGACGTGAACCCCGAGCAGCTTGCGGGTGTCGGGGGAGACGAGCAGCTTCAACATGCCGTAGGAATCGCCGACGATCTGGCCGCGGGCGAGCTCGCGGTAGCGCGAGATGCCGACCTCGTACGGCACGGAGCCTTCGGTGAGCTCGCTTTCGGTGCGCCCGACGTACGAGATCTCCGGGATCGTGTAGATGCCGATCGGCATGAGATCCGGATCCATCGCGACCGTCGGCTCGCTGAACGCCGCGTGCGCCGCGAGCCGGCCCTGCTCCATCGACGTGGCGGCCAGCGCCGGGAAGCCGATGACGTCCCCCACCGCGTAGATGTGCGGCACTGCGGTGCGGTACTGATCGTCGACCTGAATGCGGCCGCGGTCATCCGCTTCGAGGCCCGCCCGGTCCAGGTGCAATGCCTCCGTGACCCCCTGGCGCCCGGCGGAGTACATGACAACCTCGGCCGGGATGCGCTTGCCGCTCTTCAACGTGGTGAGCGTGCCGGCGCCGGACTTCGTGACCGACTCGACGGTCTCGTTGAAACGGAAGGTCACCGACAGGTCGCGCAGGTGGAACTTGAGCGCCTCGACGACCTCGGAGTCCGCGAAATCAATCATGCTGGGGCGCCGCTCGACGACCGTGACCCGGGTGCCGAGCGCCGCGAACATCGATGCGTACTCGATGCCGATGATGCCGGCGCCGACCACCACCATCGAGCCGGGCAGGTGATCGAAGTCGAGGATGCCGTCGGAGTCGATGATGCACTTGCCGTCGAAGTCGACCTGCGCCGGATGCGCCGGCCGGGTGCCGGTGGCGATGACGACGTTGTCCGCCGACACCTTGAACTCGAACGCCTCCGGGCCCTCGCAGACCTGCAGCGTGTGCGCGTCGAGGAAGCTCGCGGTGCCCTGGTAATAGCGCACGTGATTGCGGTGCAGCTGGGTGCGCACGACGTCGGACTCGCGGGCGATGACGTGATGCGTGCGCGCCGTGAGGTCGGCGATGGTGATGTCTTCCTTGACCTGGTAGCTCGCGCCGTAGAGCTCGCGCTGGTTCATGCCGGTGAGAAAGAGCACCGCCTCGCGCAGCGTCTTCGACGGGATGGTGCCGGTGTTGACGCACACCCCGCCGACCATGCCCTTGCGGTCGACGATCGCCACGCGGTGGCCGAGCTTTGCCGCAGCGATGGCGGCGCGCTGCCCTCCGGGACCGCTGCCGATGACTACCAGGTCGTATTCGTGCACGAGGCCCTCCTACGCGAGGTGCTGCTTGTTGCCGGTGTCCTTACCCAACCACGAGGGTCGAGCTATCAAGATCGGTTCGCCGCCGGCCTTCGTTGACGGCGCGTTAACTCTTCGCGTCAGCTGCCCGTGGCGCGCGCGGCGTCCCGCAGCCGCCAGTATGGGGTCATGCAGCTGCCGGTTATGCCGCCCGTCTCGCCCATGCTCGCCAAGTCGGTTGATCGCATCCCGGACGTCGGCCACTACGAGCCGAAGTGGGACGGCTTCCGTTCGATCATCTTCCGGGACGGCGACGAGGTGGAGATCGGCAGCCGCAACGAGCGCCCGATGACCCGCTACTTCCCGGAGGTCGTCCTGGCGCTGAAAGCCAACCTGCCGGACAGGTGCGTCGTCGACGGGGAAATCGTCATCGCCACCGGTGGCGGTCTCGACTTCGAGGCGTTGCTGCAGCGGGTGCACCCGGCCGCGTCGCGGGTGAAGCTGCTGTCGGAGCAGACGCCTGCGTCGTTCGTCGCCTTCGATCTGCTCGCGGTCGGCGACGAAGACCTCAGGGGCCGGCCGTTCGAGCAGCGGCGAGCACGACTGGTCCAGGTGCTGTCCGGCGCGAAGCCGCCGGTGTTCGTGACACCCGCGACCGACGACCTCGCCGTCGCCGAGCAGTGGTTCGAGCTGTTCGAGGGCGCCGGACTCGATGGTGTCGTCGCCAAGCCGGTGAACGGCACCTACCTGCCGGACAAGCGGGTCATGTTCAAGATCAAGCACGCGCGCACGGCGGACTGCGTCGTGGCCGGCTACCGGGTGCACAAGAGCGGCCCGGGCCTCGTGGGCTCACTCCTGCTCGGGCTGTACACCGACGACGGCAGCCTGGCCTCGGTAGGGGTGGTCGGCGCCTTCCCGATGGCGCGCCGCCAGCAGCTGTTCGAAGAGCTCGCTCCACTGGTGACCGGGTTCGAGGGACATCCGTGGGCGTGGGCCGAGCAGGAGGCCGGTAACCGCACGCCGCGCGAGGGGGAGGGATCGCGCTGGAATCAGGGCAAGGACCTGTCCTTCGTGCCGCTGCGCCCCGAGCGGGTCGTCGAGGTCAAGTACGACCACATGGAAGGCCGCCGCTTCCGGCATACGGCGCAGTTCAGCCGCTGGCGCCCGGACCGGGAGCCGCGCTCGTGCACCTACGCGCAGCTGGAGCAGCCGGTGCAGTTCGCGCTGAACGACATCGTGCCGGGGTTACTGCCCAGCTGACCGCTTCGTCCCTCGATTCCTCCCGTGGATCCGAACCTGCGCTGCGGCAGTTTCGTTGTCGGCGGCGCCGGCGGGAAGCGGTCCGGCGGATGCGCGTCCTGCGCGCGCTGCTGCTCGGCGGCATGGGTTACGTGATCTTGCGATTCCGCCATGATCAGCGCAAAGTTCCAGCATCTGTTCGACCAGGCAGGTGCACCAGGTGCTGCTGCCACCAGTTGCCGTTGTTCTGGCACCGTGAGCTGCTGGCAGCGGCCATGGCTGGCGCTGCTGCCACCAGCTGACGTCGCTTTGCGACGCGAAATGGGGGCACCGTCCTCGCCTGGCACTGCTGCCACTGCTGCCACTGCCACTGCTGCCACTGCTGCCACTGCTGCCACCAAATAGCGTCGTCCCGGCAGCGGCATGTGGTGGCAGCAGGCTTGCCACGGACCGCCTAGCCCACCCTGACGACTGCGACCGACTCGGGCCCCAGCGTCATCGGGTTGCCGCCGGAAACGTCCGACGACGCGAGCAGGACGTCGCCGGCCACCGGCAGCTGCCGTTCGCTCGTCGAGAGGTTGAGCGCCACCGCGACATCACCGCGTATCACGACGAACCAGCCTTCGTCCTCGTCGAAACGGAAGCGCGCCCGGCCCAGCCGCGGGTCGCACAGCGCCGGCTCGGTGCGCCGCAGCGCGATCAGCGCACGATGCCACTGCGCCATGGCCCGTCCCGCGCTGGTCTGCAGCTCGCTCCAGTCGAGCTTCGAGTTCTCGAAGGTCGAACGATCCTGCGGGTCGGGGATCTCCTCCGCCGCCCAGCCGTGCGAGGCGAACTCGCGGCGCCGGCCTTCACTGACCGCCTTGCCCAGCTCGGCCTCGTGGTCGGAGAAGAACTGCCACGGGGTGCGGGCAGCCCATTCCTCACCCATGAAGAGCATGGGCGTGAAGGGGGAAAGCAGCAGCAGCGCCGCACCACACATCAGCAGGCCGGGGGAGAGCATGGCCGAGGACCGGTCACCGATGGCCCGGTTGCCGATCTGGTCATGGTTCTGCAAGTAGGTCACGAACTGGGGCGCCGCGACCCCGACCGGCGGCCGGCCATGGGCGCGCCGGCGAAACGTCGAGTAGTCGCCGTCATGGACGAAGCCCTGGTCGAGCGCCTTCGCGAGGATCGGCAGCGAGCCGAAGTCGCAGTAATACCCCTGGCGCTCGCCCGACAAGGTGGCCCACAGCGCGTGGTGAACGTCGTCGCACCACTGCGCGTCGAGGCCGTAGCCGCCCGCCGCCCAGGGGCGTAGCAGCTGCGGGTCGTTGAGGTCGCTCTCGGCGATGAGAAACAGCGGCTTGTGCCGGCTGGCCCCGAGCGCGTCGACCGCCAGCGCGAGCTCCTCGAGGATGTGCAGTGCGCGATCGTCGCGCAGCGCGTGCACGGCGTCGAGGCGCAGCCCATCGCAGTGGTAGTCGCGCAGCCACATGAGCGCGTTCTCGATGAGGAAACGCCGCACGCCGTCGGACTCGGCGGCGTCGAGGTTGACCGCGCTGCCCCACGGGGTGGCGTGCTGGTCGGTGAAGTAGGGGCCGAAGCGGGACAGGTAGTTACCGGCGGGACCGAGGTGGTTGTAGACCACGTCCATGACCACGCCGATGCCGCGCTGATGGCAGGCGTCGACGAAGCGCTTCAACCCGTCGGGCCCGCCGTACGGCTCATGCACCGTGTACAGGTCCACCCCGTCGTAGCCCCAGCCGTGATGACCGGCGAAGCCGTTGCACGGCAGCAGCTCGACGGCGTCGATCCCGAGCCATTCGAGATGGTCCAGGCGCTCGATCGCCGCGTCGAACGTGCCCTCGGGGGTGAAGGTGCCGACGTGCAGCTCGTAGAGCATGGCTCCCGGCAAGGAGATTCCCCGCCAGGTGTGGTCACGCCACTCGTACCGGCTGTCGTCGTAGACCCGGGAGGCGGCGTGGACACCCTTCGGCTGCCAGCGCGAGCGGGGATCGGGGGTGGGATCACCGCCGTCCACGCAGAACGCGTAATCGGTGCCGTGGCCGGCTTCGGCGAGCTCGGCGACCCACCAGCCGCCGGCCTCCGGCGACATACCGTGCCGGACTTCACCGACGGCGACCGCGACCTCCTCCGCGAGAGGCGCCCACACGGCAAAACGGCTCACAGCGACACCACGGCGATGCTCTTCACCGCTGCTTCCTACCGTTCAGCGGCGTGCCCAAGCGTCCTCGCTGCGGATGAGTTCCTGCACGCTTTTCGGCAGCTCGCCGGCGAGCAGATGGCCGATGGTGACGTTCTCCAGGACGGAGCGCAGGCTGGCGCGAACCGCGATCCACACGTCCTGCAGCTTCGCCGCCGGGCCGGGGTAGCTGACCTCTTCCGGCTTGGCGTCCTGGACGCTGGCCAGTGGCCCGTCGACCGCGCGCATGACATCGGCGATCGTGATGTCGTTCGGATCGCGCCCGATCAGGTAGCCCCCAGAGGGCCCGCGCTGGCTGCGGACGAGGCCCGCTCGCCGCAGCTCACCGAGAATTCCGAGCAGGAACTTGAGCGGCACGCCCTGCGCTCGAGCGATCGACTCGGCCGTCACCGGCTCGCCGCTGCGGGCAGCGAGCTCGGTCAGGGCGCGGACGGCGTAATCGGCTCGGGCTGACACTCTCACGGCGGTTAGTGTCCCGCAGCGTCGCTTGCGACAAGGAGCGCCACGGGGAAGTCGCGCAGCAGTTTCAGCAAGTAGGCACTGGACGACGGGGCACCGGCCGAGCCGTGCCGCTTCCCGGTGAGCACGTCGGTCCACTCGCCGGCGGGAAGCGTGACGGTGGTGTCCTTCCAGCCGCCGACCTGACGCAAGCCGAGGATCAGCCGGGGCACGACCGTGACCACCCGGTCGGCACGCGAGAACGCGACGACGTGTGAGGCGGCGGCGCCGCTCACCTCCAGCGGCTGGTAGGCGGCCTGCGGCCCGAAAAGCTCCGGATGCGCTCGGCGCAGCCGCAGCACGCTGCGAATGAGGTGCAGCTTGGCCGCGCCCGAGTCGTCGACCTTCGGCGCGGTGCCGGTGCGATCCAGCGCCGCGACGAGCCGGGCGCGCTCGCCGTAGTCGACAGGTCGCCGGTTGTCCGGGTCCACCAGCGACAGATCCCACAGCTCGCTGCCCTGATAGGTGTCCGGGATGCCCGGCATCGTCAGCTGCAGCAGCTTTTGGGCGAGGGAGTTGACCCGCCCCGGCTCGACGAGCTCGCCGACGTAGTCGCCGACGGCTGCCATGAAACCGCCGTCGCCCAGCAGCCCCGCGACGTATTTCTGCAGCGCCTCGTCGAAACCCGGGTCGGGGGAGGTCCACGACGTGTGCAGCTTCGCTTCGCGAGACGCCTTTTCGGCGTAGGCGGCGAGCCGGGAAGTGTCGATCGGATAGGCACCGATCAGCGTCTGGATGACGAAGTACTGGGTCGCGCGATCCGGCCCGGCCGGGCCGGTGTACTTGTTGCCCAGCGAGAGCAGGCGGTTCACCGCCCGCCCCCACCGCGGCGCGTCCTCGGACAGCAGCACGAGGCGTGCCCGGATGTCTTCGGAGCGTTTCGTGTCGTGGGTGGACAGCGTGGTCATGGACGCCGGCCAGTGGGCCTGCAGGTTGGTCGCCACCTGATGGAAATCGCCGACCGACGCACCGAAGCGGCCCGGATCGCCGCCGACCTCGTTCAACGCGAGCAGCCTGGCATAGCGATAGAACGCCGTGTCCTCCACGCCCTTGGCCATCACCGGCCCGCACGTTTGGGCGAACCGGATGACCAGCTCGTCGGGGCCGGACAGGACCAGGTCGGCGACCGCGCCGATGTCGCCTTCGTACTCCGGGCGCGCGGTGCGGGCGCGCCGGGCAGCCCGCGCGACGACGTCCCGCGCCTCGGCCCCCGGCCGCTCACCGGGTCGCACGTAAGCGCGGTAGACGTCGAACTGGGCGAGCAGCTCGCCGAGCGCGGCCGACAGCCCCTTGCGGGTGAAGTCCCGATACTCCGGGCGCGCCCAGGCGGCCTGCACCACCAGCTCGGTCAGCCGGGCCAGCTCGGCCGCGAGGACGGTGTGCACGACTTGCCGCTTGGCCTCGGTGACTACTGTCGGCCAGCGGCTCGCCGTCTCGGTCGCATCGTCGTAGGTCCGGGTCAGGCGCTCCTCGCCGGCGGGATCGACGAAGACGGCGGTGAGCTGGTTGAGCATGTCGTAGCCGGTGGTGCCGGCGCAGGCCCAGTCCTGCGGCAGCTGCTCGCCGTGTTCCAGGATCTTCTCGACGATGATCCAGTGGCCGCGGGTCGCCTCGGACAGCCGGGCGAGATACCCCTTCGGGTCAGCCAACCCGTCCGGATGGTCCACGCGCAGCCCGGACACGGTGCCGTCGGCGACCGACTCGAGGATGCGCCGGTGTGTCGCGGCGAAGACCTCGGGGTCTTCCACCCGCAGCCCGGCGAGCGTGGTGACGTCGAAGAAGCGCCGGTAGTTCAGCTCTTCGGTGCCGACGCGCCAGAAGCACAGCCGCCAGTGCTGGGCGTCCAGCAGCTGGGGCAGCGGCAGCTTCTCGGTGCCCTTGGCCAGCGGCAGGACGTGGTCGTAGTAACGCACCCGGTCGCGTTCGACGACGATCTCGCCGGCCTCGAGACACGCAGCCAGTGGCTTGCCGAGGACGGGCACCAGGACCTTGCCGGGATTGTCCCGGCCGTCCCAGTCGATGTCGAACCACGACGCGTATCGCGAGGTGGGCCCGTCGCGCAGCACCTCCCACCACGCCGGGTTGGCCGACTCCGGGGCATCGACGCTGGCGTGGTTGGGAACGATGTCGAGCACGATCCCGAGGCCGTTCGCGTCGCACGCCTGGCGCAGCCGCGCGAGCCCCTGCTCGCCGCCGAGCTCCTCGTTGACCTGCGTGTGATCGGTGATGTCATAGCCGTGCTGGCTGCCCGGCGACGCCTGTAGCCACGGTGAGCAGTACAGATGCGACACGCCGAGGTCAGCCAGGTACGGGACGACGTCCGCCGCCGCGTCGAAGCCGAACTGCGGCGTGAGCTGGATCCGATACGTGCTGGTGATCGGAGAGCTGGAACTCGTCGGGCTAATGCTTGCCTCTCCTGCCATGAGTCCCGGACCGGTCAGTACTGGCGGCGTAGCACGATGGTGGACCGTGCGTCGACGGGCACCACGTCACGTGGCTTGAACGCCAGGTCTTCAACGTAGTCGGCGAGCGGCGCCGACGTGTTCACCGCGATGGCCCAGGCCTCGGCGTACTCCGCGTCGGGGAGGATGAACGACACCGGCTCGTAGTGCGCGTTGAAAAGCAGCAGGAACGAGTCGTCGACGACGCGATCGCCCCGGATGTCCGGGTCCGGGATGGCCGCGCCGTTGAGGAACACCCCGAGCGAGCGCGCCCAGCCGTTGTCCCAATCCTCCTGGCTCATCACATCGCCGCCGGGCGTGAGCCACACGATGTCGTCCAGGCCGCCGGAGCCGCGGAACGTGCGCCCCTGGAAGTAGCGGCGCCTTCGGAATACCGGATGGTCGCGGCGCAACGTGGAGACCTGGCGGGCGAAGTCGAGCAGGATGCTGTTCTCGCGGACGTCGCGCCAATCGAGCCAGGAAATCTCGTTGTCCTGGCAGTAGGCGTTGTTGTTGCCGCCTTGGGTGCGCCCCATCTCGTCGCCGGCGACGATCATCGGAATGCCCTGGCTGAGCAGCAGCGTGGTCAAGAAGTTGCGCTTTTGCTGCTCGCGCAGGGCGACGACGTCGAGGTCATCGGTTGGCCCCTCGACCCCGCAGTTCCAGGACCGGTTGTGGCTTTCCCCGTCGCGGTTGTCCTCGCCGTTCGCCTCGTTGTGCTTGTCGTTGTAGCTCACCAGGTCGTGCAGCGTGAAGCCGTCGTGGGCGGTGACGAAATTGATCGACGCATACGGCTTGCGCCCGTTGCTCTCGTAGAGATCGGAAGAGCCGGTGAGCCGTGACGCGAATTCACCGATCGTCGAGCCCTCGCCGCGCCAGAAATCGCGCACCGTATCGCGGTATTTCCCGTTCCATTCGGTCCACAACGCCGGGAAATTGCCGACCTGGTAGCCGCCTTCTCCGACGTCCCAGGGCTCGGCGATCAATTTCACCCGCGAGACGACCGGGTCTTGCTGCACCAAATCGAAGAACACCGAGAGCCGGTCCACGTCGTAGAACTCACGGGCGAGCGTCGAAGCGAGGTCGAAGCGGAATCCGTCCACGTGCATCTCGGTGACCCAGTAGCGCAGCGAGTCCATGATCAGCTGGAGCGCGTGCGGATGGCGCACGTTCAACGAGTTGCCGGTGCCTGTGTAGTCCATGTAGTACTCGGCCTGGCCGTCGACCAGCCGGTAGTACGCCGGATTGTCGATGCCGCGGAAACTGAGCATCGGCCCGAGATGGTTGCCTTCGGCCGTGTGGTTGTAGACCACGTCGAGGATGACCTCGATCCCGGCCTCGTGCAGGGCCTTCACCATGCCCTTGAACTCCTGGACCTGCTGGCCCAGCTGCCCGGACGACGAGTACGCGTTGTGCGGCGCGAAGAACCCGATCGTGTTGTAGCCCCAGTAGTTGCGCAGCTTGCGCTTCACCAGATGCTCGTCCTGGATGAACTGGTGGACCGGCATCAGCTCGATGGCGGTCACCCCCAGCGTGCTGAGGTGGTCGATGATCGCCGGATGCGCGATGGCGGCGTACGTCCCGCGGATCTCCTCGGGAATGGACGGGTGCTGGATGGTGAGGCCACGCACATGCGCCTCGTAGATCAGGCTGTCGTTGTACGGGGTGCGGGGCGGGCGGTCGTTGTCCCAGTCGAAGTACGGGCTGATCACCACCGACTTCGGCAGATGCTTCGCCGAGTCGGCGTTATTGCGTTTGCTCGGGTCACTGAACCGGTACGGAAAGACCGCTTGGCTCCACCGCACCTCGCCCTCGACCGCCTTGCTGTAGGGGTCGAGCAGGAGCTTGTGGGGATTGCAGCGCAGGCCACTGGCCGGGTCGTACGGGCCGGTGACCCGGTAGCCGTAGCGCTGCCCCGGCCCGACGTTGGGCAGGTAGGCGTGCCAGACGAAGGCGTCGACCTCCCGGAGCGTCAGTCGGGTCTCGACGCCGCGGTCGTCGAACAGGCAGAGCTCCACTGCCTCGGCGATCTCGCTGAAGATCGCGAAGTTGGTGCCGGAGCCGTCGTAGGTGGCTCCGAGGGGATAGGGATGACCCGGCCAGATTTGCATGGTTTATCGCCCGTGCCCGGTAGGCGTGTCTCCAAATCCGTTGAAGTGTGCTGGTAACGCATTAGTCACTCGCCGGGCGGACCGGTGGCGGGCTCCACGGGTTTGTTCGGCTTGTGCTGGCAGTCGCACTGCTTGCGCCCAGCACAGTGCTCATGGTCCTGCTCGCGGCAGGCCTCGCAGATGAAGCTCGGCGCGTTCACCTGCTGATGATGCCTGAACCGCCCGCCGCGTCGGCGCGGACGCGGCGGCGGGGACACGCGGCAGGGGGCGGGATCTTGCAGCTCAGGCCGCTGCCGTGGCACACTGACCGCGGTCGCGCACAGCAGGCTGTCCAAGTAGAGGTCGCAGGGGAAGGCGTCCCTCGTCTTGGAGGTCAGTGGTGAGCGATCCGTTGTGCTGGCCAGGAGCCGGTCAAGTGCCGGGCGTCCTGACCATTTTGTCGTGCCCTCCTGCGCTGTGCCCGCATGTCGAGTTCGCGGTCGCGGCGGTCGTCGGCGTGCCCGCACGCTTGGAGTGGAGCAGCCAGCCCGCACGTCCGGGGATGGCTTACGCGGCGCTGGAGTGGCGTGCCTCCGCGGGGGCGGCCGGACGGCTGGCCAGCCGGCTGCGCGGGCTCGGGTCGCTGTGCTTCGAGGTCGCCGAGGGCCCGGCCACGGGCTGCGACGCCCACCGCTACTCCTACACCCCCGAGCTCGGTCTCTTCCAGGCCGCCTTGGCCGCGAACGGCGACGTCGTCGTGGGTGAAGGCCCGCTGCGCGCGCTGCTCGCAGAATCCGCCGGGCGCGTCCAGCTGGCGGCCGGCCTGCAGGAGCTACTCGGCACGCAGTGGGATGACGCGCTCGAGCCGCTGCGCCAGGGCGGCGCGGGAGCTCCGGTGACCTGGTTGCGCCAGACCGGCTGATTCCCGCGCACTTGCGCGTGTTGCGTGGCGTTGAGCCTGCGCCGACGCTGCGCTGAAGCGGCGTCGAAGCTGCATGAATACGCCGAACGGCACGGTGGGCGGGCGTTTGGCGGGTAGTTACCAACTGGTAAGTGTCGGCTGGAGCACATTCGTGCCAGCCATGCCGGTAAAGCCTTGACCGAACGGGCATCTGTCCTCACGATCGCTGCTGACTTGCCGATCGACGGAGAAATAGGGGCTTCGGCGGGCAATCGCCGCGCAGATGTGACCTCGACGACAGCGGGCACAACTTCGTCCCCTCCGGTGTTCGGTTGGGCGCAAGGAAGCTTCATGACGAGGAGACCAAGTGGCGACTGATTACGACACGCCGCGTTCCATAGAGGGCGAAGAAGACCAGGAGCAAAGCCTCGAGGCGCTGAAGGCGCGCCGTGCCGAGGCGGCGGCCGACCTGGGTGACGATGCTGACCCGTTCGAGGCCGAGCTGGATCTGCCCGGCGCCGACCTGTCTTCCGAAGAGCTCACCGTGCGGGTGCTCCCGCGCCAGGCTGACGAGTTCACCTGCAAGAGCTGCTTCCTGGTCCATCACCGCAGCCAGCTGGCTGACGAGAAGGCGATGGTCTGCACCGACTGCGCTGCCTGATCGCGGCGGCTGCCGGCGGCGCTTTTCCGGCGCCCGGGCGACGCACGGCGAGCTGCCTCACGAAGCGGCGGCTTCCGGCGCGCCGGGCCGCATCCTGTCGCGGCACTGTCCTACTTTCAGCCGGTGCGGCATCCCACGTTCCTTCTCCTCGTCGATCCCCGGGGCATTGATCCCCGCGGCGCTTGCGCCGGTGTGTCCTCGTGAGCGCCCCGCCATCGCGGCCGGTCGCCGGTCGCTATGCCGATCGGTACGCGGGCGACGTCCTCGCGGCCGGCAAGCCGCGTATCGCCGCTGTTCCTGAGGTCGTGGCCGAGCCGGGACTTGTCGTCGAGGATGCGGCGTCCGGGTGGTGTGGCGCCGTGGTGGATGTCGGTAAAGATCTCGTGCTTCTAGAGGACCGTTTCGGCAAGCGCCGCGCGTTCGCCATGGTGCCGGCCGCCTTCCGTTTCGAAGGCCGGCTGTGCACCCTCACCAAGCCGGTACGGCAGGCCCCGGCGCCTGCCTCCCGTACCGCGTCGGGGTCGGTGGCGGTGCGCGGCGCTGCGGCCCGGGTCGCACGGACCAGCCGATTGCTGGTCGAAGGGCTTCACGACGCGGCCCTCGTGGAGCGAGTCTGGGGCGACGATCTTCGGGTGGAAGGTGTCGTCGTCGAGGTGCTGCACGGTATCGATGTGCTCGCTGACACCATTCGCGAGTTCCGTCCCGGCCCGGGGCGGCGGCTCGGGGTGCTCGTCGATCACCTGATCCCGGGCAGCAAGGAAGCGAAAATCGCGGCGCAGGTGTCCTCCGCGCACGTGATGGTGACCGGCCACCCCTACGTCGATGTCTGGCAGGCCGTGAAGCCGTCCGCCGTGGGCATTGCCGCCTGGCCCAATGTCCCGCGCGGCACCGACTGGAAGACCGGCGTCTGTGCAGAGCTCGGCTGGCCGGATCCCGCGACCGGCTGGCGCACCATCCTCGCGGGCGTGGACTCGTTCACCGATCTCGAGGTTCCTCTGCTGCGCGCGGTGGAGCAGCTGATCGACTTTGTCACGGAGCCCGCTGCCGAGCCGCCGGACGGTGCATGACGGCGCCGGCGGAGGGGGACACCCGCGGCCCGCAAGGCACCGCAGCTCGAGCGCCGCTCGGCCTGCCGGTGCCGCTCCTTGACGCCATCGTTCGCGACGCGCTCGATCCGAGCTACGCCGACGCTGCGGCGCGCAGCCGACGAGCCGATCGCCGTGTCGACGGCGCACGCGCCCACCACCGGGCGAGCGGGCTCGTGCTGATCGCAGCCGCCGGTCTGGTCATCGGGCTCGCGGTCGCCTTCCAGCACAAGACGTTGCCGCAGGTGACCAGCGCTCGGCAGGCCCTCGCGGGTGACGCGTCGGCGACCCGCCGACAGGTGCAGACCTTGGAGCGGCAGCTGGCGGCGTTGCACGGCCAGGTGACTGCGCTCCAGCGGGAGCAGTTGCGGACCACGCAGGCCGGCCGGGCGGCGCAGGCGCTGGCGGAAACGCTGGCCGCATCGGTCGGTCGGACCCCGGTCACCGGGCCGGGCGTCACCGTCACCATCAGCGACGCGGCGGCGAGTCGGGTGCCCAGCGCGGGAAGCCGGCCGGCGGACCCGGCTACGGCCGCCGGGGTGGTCACCGACCGCGACTTGCAGAACGTTGTCAACGCGCTCTGGGCCGGTGGCGCTGAGGCGATCGCCGTCGGCGGGATCCGGCTCGGTCCACTGACCGCGATCCGCACGGCCGGCCAGACGATTCTCGTGCAGTTTCGCGCCCTGGCCAGCCCGTACCGCATCACTGCTGTCGGAGGCCCCGGGCTGCGGCCGGCGATCGCGGCCGCGCCCGCCATCGGCGCGTTGCAGCAAGGCCCCGCAGGTGCCCATCCGCAGGTTGCCATCGCGACGTCGCCGACGCTGACGCTGCCCGCCGCTGCTGCTGCCGAGCCGGCGGCGGCGAGCCCGCTCATCCCGGGGGGTCACTCATGATCGGCGCTGCCGCGCTCGTTGTCGGCCTCGTCGTCGGCCTGCTGCTGCAGCCGACCGCGCCCAGCTGGCTCGAGCCCTACCTCCCCATCGCCATCGTGGCGGCGCTGGACGCCGTCTTCGGGGCGGCCCGCGCCGGACTCGATGGGATCTTCGACGACAAGGTGTTCGTCGTTTCCTTCATCTCGAACGTGCTCGTCGCCGCCTTGATCGTCTTTCTCGGCGACAAGCTGGGCGTCGGAACGCAGCTCTCGACCGCTGTGGTGGTGGTGTTCGGGATCCGGATCTTCAGCAACGCGGCCGCCATCCGCCGCCACTTCTTCAAGGCATGAGCAGCCGGTCGCCGTCAGGCGACGCGCCCCGGCCCGCCCGTGCCAAGGGCCGGCGACGGTCGCTGCCCCGACCGCTGCGACTGGTCGGAGCGCTGCTGCTGGCGCTGCTGGGCTTCGCATTGGCGGCGAGCGTCCACTCGCAGCGCAAGGCCGCAGCCCTTGCCACCGCCCGCCCTGACGATCTGGTCCGCATCCTGGACGACCTGGACAGCCGTGCGGGCCGGCTCCGCGAGCAGATCGCCGACCTGCAGCGCACCCGGGAGCGGCTGTCGGGTACCAACGCCGGTGCCGCGGCGCTCGCAGAGGCGCGTACCCGCACACAGGACCTCGGCATACTCGCGGGCACCGTGGCCGCCCAGGGGCCGGGCATCGTGTTGACGATCACCGATTCACAGGCGCAGGTGGGGGCCGACGTGATGGTCGACGTCATCGAGGAGCTGCGCGATGCCGGCGCCGAGACGATGGAGGTCTCCGGCATGCGCATCGGGGCCACCTCGTGGTTCGCGAACCCCGCCGACGGTGCCGGCGGGCTCACGGTGGAGGGCCGCCACATCGATTCGCCGTATGTGGTCCGGGCCATCGGCGATCCGGCAACCATGGAACGCGCCTTGCAGATCCCCGGCGGCATCGTCGACACGGTCCGCGCCACCGCCGGCGCCAAGGCGACCATCGCCACCGAGTCCCACCTCGAGATCCGTTCATTGCGGCAGCCGGTCACGCCTCGATACGCTCAGCCGGCGCATGGCTGAGGGACGAATGTCGCCGGCAGGCGTGTTCAGATGCTCAGCTCATGCGTTTTCGAGTAGCAGCTGCGCACCTGACGAGCTCGCGCTCCGGCGAATGCACCATCTGGCAAGCACACGATCTGGCAAGCACACGATCTGGCAAGCAGACCATCTGGCAAGCAGACCATCTGGCAAGCAAGGAGCCGACTGACCCATGGCTGGGTATCCGCAAGACCTGCACTACACCGTCGAGCACGAATGGGTGCGGGGGCCGGACCAGTCCGCAGCCGAGGCGGTCGTCCGGGTCGGGATCACCGGATACGCGCAGGATGCGCTGGGCGACATCGTCTACGTCTCGCTACCCGCCGAGGGCACCAGCGTCGACGCGGGCGACTCGCTCGGTGAGGTGGAGTCGACCAAGAGCGTCTCCGACATCTACGCGCCCGTCAGCGGCGAGGTGGTCGCGCGTAACGAGCAGCTGTCCAGCTCGCCGGAGCTGATCAACTCCGATCCCTACGGTGAGGGCTGGCTGGTGGAGATCAAGATCACCGATCCATCGGCAGTCGAGGGCCTGCTTGACGCGGCGGGCTACGCCTCACACGTCGAGTCGCACTAACGTGTGCCCCGAGCGGCTCACCGATCGCCCGCAGCCCTCATCGTCCGCGACCCGGGCGATGCGTCCTGCTCGCGCTCGGCGTGCCGTATCGGCAGCTGGCTTGACGCCGTTGTGATGCCAGCGCTGTCGCCCGGGGCACCCGCTCTGGCGTCACGCGCAGAGGGGAGTTGGGGTCGTCGTGTTTTGCACTCGCTGCGGTCAGCAGAACCCGCCTGACGCGCACTTTTGCGCTCGGTGCGGGCACGAGCTGCTGCAGCCCGGCAGTCCGGTCAGCGGGGAGCGGCTCACCGAGACCACCACGTCCCTGAATCTCGCGGTCGACGCCGCGGAGATCGCGGAGGCGGAGTCCGGCGAGGGCGTGACGGACAGCGAGGCGCGCGCGGCGGTCGAAGCCCTGCCTCCGGGCACGGCGCTGCTCGTGGTGAAGCGCGGTCCCAACGCGGGGAGCCGCTTCATGCTCGACCGCGACCTGACGACCGCCGGTCGCCATCCCGACAGCGACATCTTCCTCGACGACGTCACCGTCTCCCGCCGGCACGCGGAGTTTCGCCGTACGGCCGACGGCGGGTACACCGTCGTCGACGTCGGCAGCTTGAACGGCACCTATCTCGATCGGGGCAGGATCGATTCCGCCGTCCTGTTGAACAGCGGGGATGAGGTGCAGATCGGCAAGTTCCGCCTGACGTTCCTGGCTGCGACCCTGCCGCAGCAGTGAGCGCCGGCCCTTCCCGCTCCGAGCTGCCCGGTCCGGCGCAGCTCGCACTGGCGGACGACCTGTCGCCGGCCGCAACGGTCGCCGGCGGCGAGAACATGACGATTGGCGAGGTGCTGGCCGCGCTGCAGAGCGACTTTCCGGATCTCACGATCAGCAAGATTCGCTACTACGAGCGGCAGGGTCTGCTCACGCCCGCCCGCAGCGCCGCCGGCTACCGCAAGTTCTCCACCGCTGACGTGCGCCGACTGCATTTCGTGCTCACCGCAGCGCGCGATCACTACCTGCCGCTGAAAGTCATCAAGGAGCGTCTCGAAGCGGCTGACGCGGCCGGGACGGCGCCCGGGTTCGACGTGGCCGGCGACGCGGTGCCGGGTGCGGTACCGGGGGTCCAGCCTGGAGCGGACTCCGATGACCGGCCGGCACCTTCGGTCGCTGCGGGCGCCGCGGGGATCGGTCCGCAGATGTTCAGCTTCGAGACGAGCGAGCACCGCCTCACCCGGCGTGAGTTGCTCCGCGAGAGCGGGCTCAGCGACGAGCAGCTCACCGAGCTCGAGGCTTACGGGCTCATCGGCGCGCGCGGCGCGAGCACGACCTACGAAGCTGAAGCGCTCACCGTCGCGCGCATCGTCGCCGAGCTCAGCTCCTACGGGTTCCAGGCGCGCCACCTGCGCCCGGTGAAGGCGGCCGTCGACCGCGAGGTCGGTCTCATCGAGCAGGTGCTCACGCCGCTGGTGCGCCAGCCGAATCGGGAGGGCCGGTTGCGCGCGGAGCAGCACGCTCGGGGATACGCGGCGCTGTCGGTACGGCTGCACGTGGCTTTGCTGGAGGCGGCGCTGCGCGGCGCGCTTCGTTGAAGGCCTGCGCAGGGCTGTCAGCAGCGGGTAAGGCTCCTCGCGGAGGCGGTCGGGACGTCCCGCCGCGAGGGTTCTCGCCCGCCTCGCCCGGCACGCTTTGGTCACGCCCGGCGTGAGCAAAAGCGTTAGGGTCGAGTCCTACCGGAGGAGGTGTCGCCGTGCACCGGCTCGACATTGTGGGTGTTCGCGTTGAGCTCCCCTCGAAGCAGCCCATCGTGCTGCTGCGGGAGGTCGGCGGAGAGCGTTACCTGCCGATCTGGATCGGCGCCGTTGAGGCGACGGCGATCGCGTTCGCGCAGGAGGGCATCGTCACTGCACGGCCCCTGACGCACGACCTCATGCGAGACACGCTGCGCGCGCTCGGCACCGAGCTTTCTCAGGTCACCATCAACGATCTGCAGAACGGCGTCTTCTACGCCACGCTGCACTTCGGCAACGGCGTGGAGGTGTCCGCCCGCCCGTCTGACGCGATCGCACTCGCGATGCGGATGGAGGTCCCGGTCTACGGCTCCGACGCCGTGCTCGACGAAGCCGGCATATCGGTGCCCGAGGAGACCCCCACCGAGGACGAGGGTGAAGTCGAGCGTTTCCGGGAGTTTCTCGACCAGATCTCGCCGGAGGATTTCAACACCGGATCCTGATCGGGCGCATCGGAGCTTTACTCGGCAGCCCTGCTGCCGACAGAGGGAGGAGCGACACACCGCACGGCATCCTTGAACCGCGCCCTCGGGGCTCGTACGGTCAGATTCCCCGAGGAGGAGCATGGCACTGCGGGCACACAGGTGCCGGTAGGGCCGTAGCCTTCGGCTCAAGGGCCGAGTCGGCAGGCAGCGGCGACACCGAGGCTGCCAGGAAGGCGGGAGACGCGATGCGCACCGGCGTGATCGGCCAGCTAGCCCGTCCCGGTGGTAGGCGTTGAGCCGCCAGGAGCCGGTCAGCGAGCAGCCTGCGCTGTTCGTGGACCAGGACGATCCCGCTTCGGCGCAGGACGTCGGGTACTTGGGCAAGACGGCGATGGAAGCTGCTGACATCACCTATCGGCAGCTGGACTACTGGGCGCGCACCGGCCTCGTCGTTCCCAGCGTTCGCCCGGCCAAGGGCTCGGGCTCGCAGCGCCTGTACAGCTTCCGCGACATCCTGGTGCTGAAGATGGTCAAGCGGCTGCTCGACCTCGGGATGTCCCTGGTCAATGTGCGCGCCGCCATCGATCACCTCCGCGAGCGGGGAGTGGATGACCTGGCCAGCGTGACCCTCGTCAGCGACGGGGCCACGGTGTACGAGATCACCTCACCCGACGAGCTGGTCGACCTGCTGGCGGGCGGTCAGGGCGTCTTCGCCATCGCGGTGGGCAAGGTCGCCTCGGAGACGCGTGGCCAGCTCGCGGCGCTGCCTGCGGAGCGGCTGGTCGAGGCGGCGGACGAGCTCGCGCAGCGCCGCCGCAAGCGGGCGAAGGGCGCTTAGCAGCCGCTTTCGGGCTGCGCGCTCAGCGCTGTCGTGCGTCGTCGCGATCAGGTCAGGCTGCGCGCACGCGGCGCCGCTTGCCGCGCTGATCCGGCACGTTGCTCGGGTCCGGGGAGGTCTCGAGATAGTCGTTCGGGGCCAGCTCGACCTTCGAGCGGTGGGGCGCTACGACGGAGCAGTCCGGCAGCAGGCCACCGGTGTCTTCAAAGACAATCAGCCCGTTGCACAGCAAGCTCCACCCCTGCTCAGGGTGACCGGCAATCACCCGGGCCGCTTCGCGGTCGGGCTCCTCTGCTGCCGGGCAGTGCGGGGAGTGCGGGCACATCGGCGTGCTCCTGCTAGACGATCGGGATTAGGTTGTCGGCCACTTATCGGGCCGGCTTGACAACGAGTCCATGGTGCCTCAGGGCGGCCGCCTATCGGCCCATTTCACTCTCTTGAAACGCCCGGCGTTGCGCAATCGTTGCCGAACGCTGGGTTGGGTTGGGCTGGGCACTGGCTCGCTTTGCCAGCTGCTCCGCCGTGGTGCGGCAGGGGCGTTCCTGCTCAGGTGCGACCGGACCCCTCTTGAGCCCTACCCAACTCCGGTAGGTAATGCACCCATTTCGCATGTTCTGTCGGCCAGCCGTCCGCGGACAGCGTGGTGATCACGTCGGCGTCGTCGTCGAGCACGACCGCGACGGTCAGCCCGGGAAGCTGGTCCCGCAGTCGGCGCAGCTCGCCCCGCTTGTAGATCTTCGCCGGGCGGCGGTCGGCGTCGCCTCGCATGATCAGCCGCCCGTCCGGCAGCTCATGGCGAGTGAGCCAATCCGCGGTGACGCTGCGAAGCCGCTCCGGCCGGCCGGTGAGCCAGAGGATCTCGTGGTCGCGAGCGAGGTCTCGGACGCGCTCCAGCCCGGCAGCCAGCGGCGGGTCCTCGTGGGCGGCGCCGAAGAAGCGATCCCAATTTCGCGGCCGCTGATCCAGGAACCGAACGCGGTGGCGAACATCAGCGACGACGCCGTCGATGTCGATCACTGCGATCGACCGGTCGGGGGAGTGACCGGTCACGGTGGCGGACATCGCAGAACTCGGCCCTGGCTCAGTCGGCTGCACCACCAAAAGGTACGGTGACCGGGTAATGGAGGCAGAGCGCGCAACCCCAGAAGAACGGCTCGACCTGCCGCTTGTGCTGCTCTCGCACCGCGGTCCGGTGAGCTTCGGTCGCGACGGCGACCGGCGCACGGCGAGCAAGGGCAGCGGCGGGCTCGTGACGGCGCTGCTCGGGCTGGCGGAGCACCTATCCGACGCCGTCTGGGTGTGCGCCGCCGCCACGGAGGAGGACACGCTCGTCGCGCAGGAGGCCGGGGGCAAGGACGTCGAGGTCGTCACCGCCCCGGCGCCGCACCTGGCGAACGAAGGTCACTGCGAGGCCGACGGGGCCACCATCGCCGTGCGCATGATCGAGATCGATCCCACCGCCCACGAGCGCTTCTACACCGTCGTTTCGAACCCGATCCTGTGGTTCATCCAGCACGGTCTCTACGGCCTCACGTTTTCACCGGTGCTCACCGAGGCCGAGCGGGTGGCTTTCGAAGACGGCTACGCGGCGGTGAACCGCATCTTCGCCGACGCAGTGGCGGACGAGGTCGAGGCGCGCGGCGGCGAGGCGCTCGTGATGATCCAGGATTATCACTTCTATCTGGTGGCCGAGCGGGTCCGCGAACGCTGCCCCGATGTGATCCTCAGTCACTTCATTCACATCCCCTGGCCCGGCCCTGACTCCTGGCGCGTACTGCCGCCGACGATGCGCCAGCGACTGCTGCGCGGACTGTTGGGCAGCGACGTGGTGGCGTTTCACACCCGGCGCTACGCGCGCAACTTCGTGACCTGCTGCGAGGAACTGCTGGGGCTCGAGGTGGACCGCGAGCAGCTGACGGTCACCGTCGACGGCCGGAAGGTGCTGGCCCGCAATTATCCGATCTCCGTCGATCCGAACGCCTTGGATGCGGTATGGGACACCGAAGAGGTGCAGTCCCACGCGACCCTGCTCACCGAGGCATTCATCGACCGCCTGCCGACCTTCGGCGAGCACGAGGAGCCCGCGGACAAGCCGCCGCGCAAGCTGATCCTGCGCGTCGACCGCACCGACCCGAGCAAGAATGTCGTGCGCGGCTTCCTGGCCTTCGGCACCCTCCTCGACCAGCATCCCGAGCTCGTCGGCGAGGTGAGCTTCCTGGCGTTGCTGCAGCCGAGCCGCACCGACGTGCCCGAATACGGGGACTACATCTCGACCATCGGTGCGGTGGTCGCGGAGGTCAACGCGCGTCACACTTCCGGGGGCCGCCAGCCCATCGACTTGCGGCTGGTCGAAGATTTCGCGCTGGCTGTCGGCGCCTACTCCATCTGCGATGTGATCATGGTCAATGCCCTGGCCGACGGGATGAACCTGGTCGCCAAGGAAGTCGCCGTCGTGAACCGGCGCAACGGGGTGCTGGCGCTGTCGGAAAACACCGGGGCGTTCGAAGAGCTCGGCGAGTTCGCGGTGCCGCTCTACCCGTTCGACGTGCAGCAAATGGCTGACGCGCTGTACGAGGCGCTCACCATGCCGGAGCAGGAGCGGGCCCGGCGGCTGCGCGGCGCCGCCGAGCAGGTGCGCAGCCACGATGTGAAGGCGTGGCTCGCCGCCCAGCTCGACGATCTCGACGAGCTGCGCGCGCGGCGCGCGAGCCGCTCCGCGGCGTCCGCCGGGTAAGATTCGCAGGCCGCGAGGCCGTCCTTTCGCAAGTGTCCGTGCAGGTTTTTTGTCCGTCAGGGGAAGCCGCGATGCCGAGCTCCAGCAGCGAACACGTCTCAGCCACACCGGGCGCGTGGCTGTCCGTCAGCCTCATCGTGGTCGCGTTCATCCTCGGCACCTTTGCTCTGATCACCGGCTTCATCGCCCTGTGGGTGCTGACCGGTGTCGCCACCGTCGCCGGGATCGCCGGTATGTTCGCTTCGAACATCATGGAGCAGGCGTACTAGAACTCGCGAAAGCGGGGCATAGCTTCCATCATCGCCACGACAGCCGCGCCGCGAGTCTGGTTCAACCAGACTTACCGCGGCACCTACCAGCTGATCGGGCTCCTGCGCGAGGCGCGTCCGGTGACTGTCCTCGGCTCGCATCCGGTGCCGTCGACTCCCTATCTGCAGGCATGCGACGACGTCATTGCCGAGCCTGCCGGGCATGGCGGCGACTTCGTCGGCCAGGCGCTGGAGGTCTGCCGCCGCGAACGCGTCGACGTCTTCGTTCCCGGCCGGGGACGGGAGGCGATCGCCCGGGCTGCATCGGAGTTCGCCGACGCGGGTGTGCGGCTGCAGATCTCGCCGGCAGATGCGATGGACGCGCTCGCCGCGAAGAGCTCCGGGTACGAGCGAGCCGCGAAGCTGGGTGTGCCGTTACCCGCCTACGAGCTGGCGGAGGACGTCGCCGGGTTGCGGGCAGCCGTCGCCCGGCTGCGGGCAGCGGGGCACGAAGTCTGCCTGAAGCCCGACATGGATCACGGCGGGCACGGGTTTCGCATCCTGGACGAGTCGGCAGCCGCCCGCCATGCGCTGTTCCGGCCGCCGTCCGTACGGGTGGACCCCGCCGTGGTCTTCGAGCTGCTCGGGCAGGAGGAGACGTTCGACCCGCTGATGGTCAGCGAGTATCTGCCAGGAGCTGAACTGTCCATCGACTGCTTGTCATCGCCCACGGGGGAGTTGCTGGCGGCTCTGCCGCGCAGCAAGGGCGGGCTGGAATGGACCCGCCAGGTGGTGCGCGACGAGCGGGCGCACGAGATCGCCCAGATGATGGTCGAGGGCTGCGGGCTGCGTTACTTGTCGAACGTTCAGGTGCGGTACGCCGCGGACCCGAAGCGAGGTCCGCTGCTGCTCGAGGTGAACACGCGCGCTGCTTCCGGGCTGTATCAGTCCTGCCGCGCAGCGGGCGTGAACCTCCCCGCGCTGGCGCTCGCGATGACGCTCGGGGAAGACGTGGACGTGCCGCCGCCGCGCTACGGCGAGACAGTGATCGTCTACAACGACTCGGTGCCTTACCGCGCGCGCTAGGGCTACTTCTTGCGCCGGCCGAACCGGCCGAGGCGGCGCCCGGGCTGATTCGGTGAATTCGGCTGACTCGGATGCGGCGGAAAGCCCACCGGCGGCGGCGACGCGGGCGGGGGCGTCTGCGGGGGCGGGGTCGACGGCCACGGGCCCGGCGGGGGAGCGGCAGGCTGGGCCGGCGGCTGGAAAGGCGGCTGGGCGGGGGGCTGCGATGGCGGCTGGGCCGGGGGCTGCGATGGCGGCTGGGGGCGGGCCTGGGCGGCATTCGTCGGCGGGGCCGGCGTCACATTGAGCGCCTGATGGCGGAAGGCCGGCGCCTCGACGGGACGCGTCCCGCGGTGGGGTAGCAAGTAGTCGAGCAGGTCCGGCGCCGCGGGACGGCCGCGCGGATCCTTGCGGAAGGCGGCGGCGAGCAACGGCCGCAGCCGCGGCTCGATCAGCGGGTGGGAAAGATCCGGGTCGCTCGCGACCACCCGGTACAGCACGGTGGCCGGTGAGCCCTCGCCGAACGGCGCGAGCCCGGTGGCCGCGTAATAGATGACCGAGGCCCAGCAGAAGATGTCGGTGAGCGGCAGCACCTTCTCGCCGTTCACCTGCTCCGGAGCCATCCAGCCGGTGGTGCCGACCACGAGGCCGGTGCGGGTGAGGCTGGCCGCGTCGGCTGCGGAGGCGATGCCGAAGTCGATCACCTTGAGTCCGCGCTGGGCGCACAGCACGTTCGCCGGCTTGAGGTCGCGATGAACCAGCCCCACCGAGTGAATCGACAGCAATGCCTGGGCGAGCCCGGCGGCGAAGGCGTGTTGGCGCCGGCCATCGAGCGGGCCGTACTTGGCGACGAGGCTCGCGAGATCGGGCCCGCGGACGTACTCGCTGACCATGTACGGCGGCTCGGCCTCGGGGTCGGCGTCCAGCACCTCCACCACGCAGGCGCCGGACACGCGCCGCGCGGCGTGGACCTCGCGGCGGAACCGGGCGCGGAAGCCGTCGTCGTCGGCCAGCTCGCCGCGCACGATCTTCACGGCGACCTGGCGCGGGCTTCCGTCCCCGTTCGTCGAGCGCGTCTCGCCGAGGTAGACGACACCCATCCCGCCGGCACCCAAGCGTCCGAGCAGCCGGTAACCGGCCACCTCAGCCGGATCGTCCGGCCGCAGTGCAGTGAGCGCCACGCCGTTGATTGTCGCAGTTGTCGGGCGCGAAGTGGTCCTTTCGCATGCCGCGAACCAGACGCTGCAGAGGCTGCCCTCCGAGGCGGTGGCCCGATACGGTTGATCCGCCATGTCGCGAAAGAAGCTGGAACGCCAACTCAACCTGGCGATCTGCCTCATGGCCAGCGCGCGCTACCTGTCGGTCGATGAGATCGCCGACCTGGTCCCGGGATATGCCCGCGACGACACGCCGGAGGGCGAGACCGCCTTTCGCCGGATGTTCGAACGCGACAAGTCCGAGCTGCGCGAGCTCGGCATTCCGGTCGAAACGGGCGGCGCCACCGGCTGGGACGATGAGATCGGCTATCGCATACAGCGGCGCGATTACGCCCTGCCGGACCTTCATCTGACAGCCGAGGAGGCGGCAGCGCTGGGGCTTGCCGCCCGGCTGTGGAGCAGCGCGGCGCTGGCGGAGCCGAGTGCCAGCGCCATGCGCAAGCTGCAGGCGGCCGGCGTCGATCCGCTACCGCCCCCTGCCGGGCTCGAGCCGCGCGTCACGGCGACCGAAGCGGCGTTCGAGCCGTGCCTGCGCGCGGTGCGCGAGCGGCGGGCGCTGTCGTTTCGCTACCGCCGTCCCGGGCAACCGGAGGCGGCCGAGCGTCATGTCCACCCGTGGGGAGTCGTGTCCTGGCGGGGGCGCTGGTATCTCGTGGGCCATGACCTTGATCGCGGCGAGTCGCGCGTCTTCCGGCTGAGCCGCATGGAGGGCGCGGTGGCGCCCACCGGCCGGGCTGGGGTGGTCACCGTCCCGACCGGCGTGGACCTGCGCGCTGCCGTCGAGGAAGCTGATCCGGGGGAGCCCGCGGTGAGTGCCACCGTCAGGTTGCGTCCGGGAACGGGCTGGGCGTTGCGGCGCTCCGGGGCACCCGGGCCGGAGCCCGATACGGTCGTGCTCACCGACCGCGACCTGGGGCGCATCGCCGATCGGGTGGTCGAGCACGGTGCCGACGCGATACCGGTCGACGCCCCCGACCTGGCGGCGCTGCTGCGCAGCCGGCTGCTCGCCGCGCTCCAGGCGCATGGCGGTGACCCGGCCGATGCGTCGACCCGGCGTCCCTCGGCGAGCTCCTCATGAGCGGGGCCGCCGACCGGCTTCCCCGGCTGCTCGCACTCGTCCCCTACCTGCGCACGCATCCCGGAGCGAAGCTGTCCGACGTAGCGGACGTCTTCGGGGTCGACGTACGTCAGCTGAGCGACGACCTCAACCTGCTGTGGGTCTGCGGCCTTCCCGGTGGGGGACCCGGTGACCTGCTCGACTTCGAGTTCGAGGGCGACACGGTGAGCGTCGTCGAGCCGCAGACGCTCGACCGGCCCTTGAAGCTCACCGCGGACGAGGCGTTGGCGCTGCGGGTTGCCGCCCGGGCGCTGGCCGACGTCCCGGGGCTCGCCGAGCGGGAGGCGTTGGAGAGCGCACTTGCCAAACTCGCGGCGGCAAGCGGCGCGTTGCCGGAGCTGCAGGACCCCGCTGCCACGGCGCCGCTGCAGGTCGCGCTCGAGCCGGAAAGCGATGTTCTCGCGACGGTGCGGGATGCGCTGGAGCGCGCGCTCGCCCTGCAGCTGCGCTACCTCGTCCCCGCGCGTGACGAGGTGACCGAGCGCACGGTCATGCCCATGCGCCTGCTCAGCGTCGACGGTCGCTGGTACCTCGAGGGCTGGTGCCGGCTTGCCGAAGGTGTCCGGCTCTTCCGACTGGACCGCATGGTGGAGGCCGTCGCGGCCGGGCCGGCGGATCCGTTGCCGTCGGAGGCGGTGCCCCGCGATCTTGCCGAGGGGCTTTTCCGGCCGCGCACGGATGACCTGACCGTGGTCCTCGAGCTCGAACCGCCCGCTCGGTGGGTGGCGGACTACTACCCGGTCGAATCGGCGACCGAGCTCGACGGCCGCTCCGGAGCGGCCGGAAACGGCGCGCCCGGCCGGCTGCGCGTCGAGCTGCGCACCCCTGACCCGGCGTGGGTGGTGCGGCTGGCGTTGCGCCTCGGCGGGCAGGGCAGGGTCGTCGCGCCGGCCGAGGTGGTCGCGGCGGTGCGGGATCGTGCGGCTGCCGCCCTGGCGGCCCTCGAGGGCTCGCAGGCCTGATTCGGGACCGTGTACCCGGCCGCCTTGGGCCATTCGGAGCTGTTGAGCCGGTCGCTGCTGCCGATATGCCTACAAGAGGAGCGCAGGTCCGGCCGAACGGCCGAACCAATCGCCTGGTTCTAGTCCTTTCGGGCTATGTGGCCACGACGCTCCCGCGCCGACATAGGAAGTGTCGCCAACGCGGGCGAACGGGACTGACAGGAGGGTGGCGCACATGACCACGATCAAGGCGTCGTGCCCTTCGTGCGGCGAAGTGGAGATGACGTCGAAGGACGTGTCCCTGATGGTCTGCAGTCACCCGCCGCTGTCCTACTACGCGTTCAGCTGCCCCTCGTGCCGCGAGGAGATCCGCAAGCCCGCCGACGACCACGTGATCTCGCTGCTGATGTCCGGCGGTGTCCGGGCGCAGGTGTGGGAGCTGCCGGCCGAGGCGCTCGAGCCCAAGGCCGGCCCGACGCTCACCTATGACGACCTGCTCGATTTCGCGCTCCAGCTGGCCGGCGACGACCTGCTCGCCGCCCGGGTCAACGGCCAGACCACCCGCTGAGCGCGGCGCTACGCGCCGAACCTGCTCTACCATTCGGCCGGTGTGGCTCGGTATCTCGCTGGCGATCGTCGTTCTCGGGCTCGTCCTGCTGCTGCTGGCGGCGCTCTCGGTCCGCCGCCGCTGGCAGCGCATGCGGCGCGCGGGCGGTCGTCTCACCACCCGGGTGGGGTCGTTGACATCGAGCGCCACGGCGCTTGCCGACCGCCTGCAATTCGATGAGCGTGCGGGCTAGCTCATGGAATTCACCGAGCCTTTGGCCAGGGGCGGAGCGTAGACTGCCCGCAACAAGGCACGATGTGGTGCTGGTTGTCAAAGTTCTGACGCAATCAACTCACGAACTTCGCGCTTTGCGCAGTGGAGGCGAGTGACATGGGTGAGCTAAGGCCCTGGCACATCATCATTCTTCTTGCCGTCATCTTCGTGCTCTTCGGATACAAGAAGCTCCCCGACGCCACGCGTTCGCTCGGCAGGTCGCTGCGCATCCTCAAGACCGAGGTGAAGAGCCTCCACGAGGATGATGAGAAGAAGGATGCCGCCGCGAAGGCCGAGGCCACCGGTTCCGCGCCGGCTTCCGCTCCCGCTGTGCCGCGTGCCGTCGAGGCGCCGCGGCCGACCGTTCCGCAGTCCGAAGCTCCGGCTGTCACCTCGCCTCCGGTCGCGGCAGGTGCTCCCTCCGCGCCCCAGTCGGATTCTGACCGGCGCTGAGCCGGCGAGTTTCCCGGCTGCGCCTGACCGGTAGGGCTCTGGGCAACGCCGGCAAGAGAGTGATCGGCACCTCGCGACGGGCACGCACCGTCGAGGACAGCCGTATGACGCTGTCGGAGCACATCAAGGAGCTCCGGCGGCGACTGTTCGTGGCGCTGCTCGCCATCGTGATCATCACGGTGATCGTCGGGATCTGGGCGTATCACCCGATCTTCGACTTCCTGCGTCACCCGTACTGCGTGCTGCCTCCCGAGCGGCGCGCGGGCGGCAAGAGCTGCGAGCTCATCTTCACGCATCCCACCGACGCGTTCTTCGTGCGGATGCGCGTCTCGCTGATCGCCGGTGTGGTGTTCTCCGCGCCGATCTGGCTGTACCAGCTCTGGTCGTTCATCACGCCCGGGCTGCACCGCCACGAGCGGCGCTGGACGCTGTCGTTCCTGATCTCGGGCACCCTGCTTTTCCTCATGGGCGCCGCCTTGGCGTACCTGATGCTGCACACCGCGCTGAACTTCCTGCTCGGCTTCGGCGGCGACGGGCTGAAATCGCTGCTGACCGTCACCGACTACCTGAGCTTCGTCACCCGGCTGCTGATCATCTTCGGGGTCTCGTTTCTGTTCCCTCTCGTGGTCGTGTTGCTCAACCTGGCGGGCATCCTTTCGGCGCAGCGGCTCGCGAAGTGGCGGCGGATGGAGATCTTCCTCTGCTTCGTCTTCGCCGGATTCGTCACGCCGGGCAACGACCCGTTCACCATGCCGGCGCTCGCACTCTCGCTCGCGCTCTTCTACGAGGCGGCCATTCTCGTCGCCAAGTGGAACGAGAGACGCCGGGCGCGAAACGACGAGCTGGCGGAATTCGCGAATCTCGCCGATACCGAAGCCTCGCCGCCCCCGGTCGCCTCGTTGGTGCCTGAGGCTTCCTCCGTGCCAGAGCCGGAGCAGGTGGACGCACCCGAAGACACCGAGCCGGTGGCGAGCTCCGGTGCGACCGTCGGCGGCGGCTGGAACGAGGACGACGTCACCTGACCTGCGGCACGCCGCGGCAGTGTTGATCATGCACTCGCGGTTGCCGTACTGACACGCCGTGGCTCACCCCCGAACCCGCGAGTCTGTGTCATCCATGGTTGACGCAGACTCGCGTGTCGCGCGCAGACACGCCGTCGCAGGCCTCGCCAATCGCGAGGGCCACTCCCGACGTGCGCCGCGGGCCGGTTGCGGGCGAGCTCGGGCACCCGGACATAACCTGGTGAGGTGAGTGCGGACCAGGACACCGGTCCGTCCCAGCGGCCGGCGGCCGCGAGCGCCGTCGCGGATTTCGCGGCTGGCTACCCGTTCGGGCTCGACCCCTTCCAGCAGCGGGCGTGTCTCGCGCTGGCCGAGGGTCGCAGCGTGCTGGTGGCCGCGCCGACGGGCGCCGGCAAGACGGTGGTGGGCGAGTTCGCCGCCGACCAGGCGCTGCGCAGCCGGGGGAAGTGCTTCTACACGACGCCGATCAAGGCGCTTTCGAACCAGAAGTACACCGAGCTCGCTGCGCGTTACGGCGCCGACCGGGTCGGGCTGCTGACCGGCGACACCGCTCGTAACGGCGACGCACCGCTCGTGGTGATGACCACCGAAGTCTTGCGCAACATGCTTTATGCCGGGTCGCCGGCGCTGCGCGGCCTGAGCCACGTCGTGATGGACGAGGTGCACTACCTCGCCGACCGCTTCCGCGGCGCGGTCTGGGAGGAGGTCATCCTCGCACTCCCGGAGCCGGTGCGGCTGATCTCGCTGTCGGCCACGGTGAGCAATGCCGAGGAGTTCGGGGAGTGGCTCGAGACGGTGCGCGGCGATACCGCGGTCGTCGTCGAGGAGCACCGGCCGGTGCCGCTCTGGCAGTCGGTGCTGGTCGGCCGCCGCCTCTACGACCTGTTCGCCGACGCCGGCGAGACCGGCCAGGGCCCGGCGAGCGGCGTGGAGGTCAACCGCGAGCTGGTGCGGCTGCGCGCCGATCAGGCCCGCGCCGGGCACTACCGCGGCGACCACGGCCGTGGCCGTGCGGGCGCACGCGGAAACGGATCCCGCGGCGGACGGCGGGCCGAACCGGGCCGGCCGGGACGGATCTGGGTCCCGGCGCGTCCCGACGTCATCGAGATCCTCGACCGCGGCGGCTTGCTGCCGGCCATCACCTTCATCTTCAGCCGAGCCGGTTGTGACGCCGCGGTACGGCAATGCATCTCCGCCGGGCTGCGCCTCACCTCGCCGGACGAGCGCCAGCGGATCCGGCTGCACGTCCAGGAGCGCACCGCGGATCTCAGCGACGCTGACCTTCGCGTGCTCGGCTACTGGGAGTGGCTCGACGGGCTCGAGCGCGGGCTCGCAGCGCATCACGCCGGACTGCTCCCGCGCTTCAAGGAGGTCACCGAAGAGCTCTTCGCCGGCGGGCTGGTGAAGGCCGTCTTCGCGACCGAGACCCTCGCGTTGGGCATCAACATGCCGGCCCGCTCGGTAGTTCTCGAACGGCTCGTCAAGTACAACGGCGAGACCCATGTCGAGCTCACCGCGGGCGAGTACACGCAGCTCACCGGCCGGGCCGGGCGGCGCGGCATCGACGTCGAAGGCCACGCGGTGGTGCTCTGGACGGCGGGCTTCGACCCGGAGCAGGTCGCTGGGCTGGCGTCGACGCGCACGTACCCGCTCCGGTCGTCCTTTCGGCCGTCGTACAACATGGCGGTCAACCTGGTCGGCGCGATGGGCCACGAGGCCGCCCGCGTCCTGCTCGAGTCCTCCTTCGCGCAATTCCAAGCCGACCGCGCGGTCGTCGGTCTCGCCCGGCAGGTGCATCGCCACGACGAGGCGATCGCGGGCTACGAGGAAGCCATGCAGTGCGAGCTGGGCTCCGCTGCGGAGTACGCAGGCTTGCGGCGCACCCTGTCCAAGCGCGAGGCGGAGCTTGCCCGCGAACGCTCGTCGCGGCGCCGGGTCGAGGCGGGGGAGTCGCTGCGCCGGCTGCGCACCGGAGACGTCATCCGGGTGCCGGCGGGCCGGCGGGCCGGGCTTGCGGTGGTGCTCTCCGACGGCTCGGACGTCCCGGACACCGGGCGGCTCACGGTGCTCACGGCCGACCGGCAGGTGAAGAACCTCTCGATGGTCGACTTCCCGACGCCGGTCGAGGCACTCGGCAAGGTCCGCGTCGGGCGGGGGTTCAATCCCCGCTCCCCGCAGTCGCGCCGGGACCTCGCGTCGTCACTGCGTGAGCTGCGCCTGCCGGATGAACGCGCCCGCCGGGGGCGCAGCGGCGACGAGGGGCCGGCCGGGATGGACGACGAGGTCATCCGGCTCCGGCGCGAGCTGCGCGAGCACCCGGTGCACGGCTGCCCGGACCGCGAGCAGCACATGCGCTGGGCCGAACGCGCGGACCGGCTGCGCCGCGAGACCACCGGCCTCAAGCAGCGGGTGGACGGCCGGACCAACACCATCGCGCGCACTTTCGATCGGGTCTGCCGGCTCCTTTCGGAGAACGGCTACCTCTTTCCCGGTGACGCGTCCGCCGACGAGCAGGCCACCGGACGGGAAGCCGTCACCGAGGCCGGCCGGCTGCTGGCCCGGATCTACGCGGAGTCGGATCTGCTGGTGGCGGAATGCTTACGCGCCGGGATCTGGGATGAGCTGAGCCCGCCGGGGCTGGCGGCGGTCGTGTCGGCGCTGGTGTATGAGGCACGCACGGACGAGTACCGCGAGCCGGTCATTCCCGGCGGCAGCGCGGTGCGCAGCGCGCTGCAGGAGACCTTCGACCTGCGCGACAGGTTGAAGGCCGAGGAAGCGGCCTACCGCCTCGATCAGCTGCCGACGCTGAACGCCGGGTTCGCGTGGGCGGCGTTCCAGTACGCGTCCGGCGCCCCGCTGGACAAGGTGCTGGCCGGGCCGGAATCCGGGCGGGGTCGCCGCGCCGGCGCGGACGGCGCCGCCCCGGAGATGGCGGCGGGCGACTTCGTGCGCTGGACGCGCCAGCTGATCGACCTGCTCAGCCAGCTGGGGGACGTCGCCGAGGCCCCGCTGCGGCAGGCTGCGAGGAAGGCCGTCGACGGGCTGCGGCGCGGCGTGGTGGCGGTCGACACCCAGTCCGATTAGGCGTCGACCTGACGTTCGCGTTCGCACTGGCGGCGGGCCATCCGGGCAGCGACCGCATCAGCCCATTCGAGGTCGTCGAGCGTCGGCTTGGCGCGTCCTTCCACCTCGAGCAGAGCGCGCACCAGATCGGCGGACAGCTGCACCCGCAGCCGCACCGCGTCGGGCAAGGGATTGCGGTCGGCGGGCGATGGCGCGGAGGTCTGGCAGCGGGGCCGGCGGACTCGGGGGCGCAACGTCAGCAGGCTCATGATCTCCAGGGTCGACCGCCGGCGCGCCGACAACAAGACTTGCATCCGGCTCCCGGATCAGGGTCGGGCGTGCCCCACAGCTCGGCGGGCGTTGTCCCCGCAGTTGTCCACAGAGCTGTCCACAGCCGCCCCGCGTCAGCTGCGCTGCGTCCAGGGGTCGACCGGATCCGGCGAGCGGTGGTGCACGGGGGCGGTGGCTTCCCAGGTGCGCCGCCAACTCGCCACCGGGGCGGTCGCCGGAGGTTTCGCGGGTGCGTTGACCGCCCGGATGGCCTCCCACCAGGTGCCGGCATCCTCGTCGCACAGCTGCACGATGGTGCGGCGCACCCGTTCGGTGAGCTGCTTCGCGTTCTCGTCGGGGCGCAGCCGAAGCGGCGCGCCGTACCGGACGCTGATCGCCCGCCGGCCGGGCACCGGCCAGGCGCGTCCGCGGGGCATCGCCGCGTAGGCGCCGCGTATGCCGATCGGAACGATCGGCACCCCGGCGGACAACGCCAGCCGCGCGGTGCCGCTCTTGAACTCGCCGAGCTGCCCGTCGACGGATCGGGTGCCCTCGGGAAAGATCAGCAGGTTCCAGCCGGTGTCCAGCAGCTCGCGCGGGGTCGAGGACGACGACGCCGTGGTCGCGCGGCGGTCCAGCGGCACCGTTCCGAACGCCAGGGCCGTGCCGGCGGCCCGCCACCAGGCGTCGAAGAAGTAGTCGGCGGCGGCGGTCACCAGCGTCCGCCGGCGCCACGCCTGGGGCAGCGAGCACAGGATCAGCGGCGCGTCGAGGTGCGAGCTGTGGTTGGCCGCGAAGATGACCGGGCCGTCGAGGGTCGCGAGGCTGTCCAAGCCATGGATCTTCGGAGCCACCTCGGACCACACCAGCGGCTTCAGCCCTGCCGACTGGATCGCGGATCGCATGCTCACAGCCATCGGGGTGCGGGCCCAGGCGGTGCCGAACTCGCTGTCCGGCTCCGGCGGCGGCCGGTGCTCCTCGGCCGACGCGGGGACGAGCGGACGCGCTCCCCAGCGCCAGCCGCGGGCCACGTCTGAAAGCCGCAGGCTCATCAGCGCACGTCCGCGAGCGTGTGCGGAGGGGCATGCAGGTAGCAGATCGACGGCGACGATCCGACCGCACCGTGCACCATCTCCAGCGCGTCCGCCATGGTCGTCGCGGCCCGGAAGCCCATCCGTTCCACCGCTTTACGGTCCGCTCCCACCCACACCACGTTGCGCGAGTCGCCGAGGTGGTCGAGCGCGTGAGCGCCCCAGTACCACATGTAGAACGGATGCACCCCGTGGTAGGCGTGCGACGTGCGGTAGAGGTGGATGTACCAGGGATCGGTCGCGTAGGCCTTCTCGAACTTGGCCTCGATCGTCGCCGGGTCCGTCGACTCGACGAGCACTTCCTCGAAGAAGTCGACGTAGCTCGGGTGATGCAGCTGGCTGAACTCGTACGGCACCGGGTGGTGGATGATCAACGCGCCGCCGGGGCGCACAAGCGGCATCCCGCGGTACATGTTGAAGAAGTAGCCGAGCCCGAGGCACATCGCGAGGATCGGGTTCATCACCGAGTTGACGTTGTACGGGCCGATGTAGGGCAGGCCGAGCACCAGCACGTCGCTCTGCCCGTTCACCTCGACCAGCTGCTGGCGGTGCACGCTCTCCAACGTGCGCTTGTGCACCGCTTCGACCTCGCCGGCCTGCACGCTGGTCAGCCCGTAGTCGGCCTCCATGCGCTGGAACGCCCGCCGGCGCAGCCGGGCCGGCATCTTGTCCAGGCCGCGAACGGCACCGAACGCCATCGCCTGATCACGGGCCGACCACTCCCACTCCCTCTTGGTGAGGAAGCCCATCGAGCTCGGGAACGCCTGGTTGTTCAGCGTCGTCTCGATCTGGAAGATGCGCAGCGACTCGCGCAGCAGCCGGCCCATCCGCCATGCCGACGAGTGCAGCGCCGACTTCTCCGGGTCCATGAACGACCGGGAGTGCACCATCGTGTGGCTGTTGTGGTGGTGGCGCAGCGAGTTGTACGACGCGAGCCCGACGGGCACCGACTTGTGTCCGCCGTCCATCGCGACCAGGTTGACGTTGACGTAGACCAGCAGGTCGCTTTCGGCGGCCCGCTTGTTGATCTCGACGTCTTCGCCGGCGTCGGTCAGCCCCACGTGCAGCAGGTTGTCGGCGTCTTCCGCGTCGTGGTTCGTCAGCCGATCCGGCCAGAAGGACAGGAAGACCCGCTCACCGACGGCGCGGCGGATCTCCGCCGCGGTCATGCGGCGGTGCAGCGCGTTGGCGACGACGAGTTCGACGTCGTCGACCCCGGCCTCTGCGGCGCGGGTCAGCACCGCCTCGATGATCCGTTGCCGGATGTCGGGCAGCCGCATCGGCGGCAGCGGCAGGCTGATGTCGTCGAACGCGATCGTGAGCTTCATCCCCGGCCGCAGCAGCTCGCGCAGCGGCTCGGAGTCGATCGGGTGATCCAGCGCGTGCTCGATGGCCGATGCGGGATCCTCGATGCCGGGCAGCGTCTCCGGCGGGTAGATCACGCGGGTGCCCAGCGGGAAGCGTTCGAGCCGCAGCGCCTCGCCGGCATGGACGAGCAGGGGCGGGGTGCGTTCGTCAACCTCGAGGACGAAGCCGGGACGGCTCACGGGTGGATCCTTCCGGTACTGCTGGTGGTCGGAGAAGCGCTGGCGCGTGACGGGCGTCCGGGCAACTCGAAGACGACCCGGCCGGTGCCGAGCCGGCCGGCGGACAGCGCATGGTCGATGGCGTCGCGCCAGCGCTCCAGCGGGTAGCGCGCGCCGACGAGCTCGTCCAGCTGCGGGTTCGCGGCGGCGATGGCCAGCGCGTCCGCTATGTCGGCCGGGTCCGCGGCGTAGGCGCCGACGAGCGTGAGCTCGCGAAACCACAGCGAGGTGAGGTCGGGGGACGACGTCGGCAGCCCGGACAGGATGACGCGCCCGCCGGCGCGGGTGACCCGAAGCGCTGCGTCGAGTCCGCTGCCGGAGCACTCGAGCGTCACATCGACGCCTCCGAGCAGGTACGGAGCTCCATGATCGGGATCGAGGCGCAGCGCCCGCGTCGAGCGGCGCACCCCGCCGACCACGTCGCCGGCCCCGATCACCGCGGAAGCGCCGTACTGCGTCGCGAGCTGGCGCTGCTTCGGGTACTTCGCCGAGACCAGGATCTCGCCTGCCGGGCTCAGAGCGCGCAACGCCAGCACGGTGAGCAGCCCGATGGCTCCCGCGCCGACGACGAGCACCCGCTCGCCCGCCTGTACGGCAGCCCGCCGAACCGCGTGAACGGCGCAGGCGAGCGGCTCGATCAGCACCGCGCGCTCGTCGGTCAGCTCATCCGCGACGGCGTACAGCTGGGACCGATGGGCCACGAACTGCCCGCTCCATCCACCGCCGGTGTCCTTGCAGTAGCCGGTCTGCAGGCCGGGCGCGAGATGACCGGACGTGATCCGCTCGCAACGCGAGCGCTGGCCGGCCGCGCAGCCGGGGCAGTGCGCCAGGCCGCGCGCGTCGCAGCCGAGGACCGGCGCGATGACCACGCGGGTACCGGCCGGCAAGGTCGCATCGCCGTTCGTGCCCACGGCGTCGTCGATGAGCTCGCCGACCACCTCGTGGCCGGGGGTGAACGGCAGTGAGATCAGCGACTCGAAGTAGAACGACGAGCGCCCGGTGACCGTCGCGAGATCGGAGCCGCAGATGCCGGACAGGATCGGGCGGACCCGCGCCCAGCCCTCACCGCCGGGCAACGCAGGCGGCGCACCATCGTGCAGCCGCAGCGGCGCGGCGCTCGTCGCCGCGGTGCTGCCGAGGGCACCGGCCAGCGGGCGCAGCGGCTTGGGCAGCGGCGCGGACAGCGCCCTGGCGGCGACGTAGCGCGGGATGGACCGGTACAGCTGGATCGCCGGGACGCGCCCGTGAGGCCGCGGCGGGGTGCCGGGGGTGCTGGCGGTCGGGGGGCTGGCGGCACCCGCGGCGGACGGCAGGGCGCTCATCGGGCGATCGCCAGCCGATGCTCGCCTGCGGTCATCTCCCATTGGACGACCGGCCAGCGGTGACGTGCGGCGTACCGGCCGAGCGCCAGGTCGGGATTGACCGCGACGGGCTGGCCGACGCTTTGCAGCATCGGCAGATCCGACATGCTGTCGGCGTAGCCGAACGAACGCCGCAAGTCGGCGTCGATGCGGGGTCCGGTAAAGCGCAACCAGGCCGCCCGCGCCTCGCCCACCAGCGGCGGCGATGCGAGCCGTCCGGTGCAGCGCCCGTCCTCGTCCACCGCGAGGCGGGCCGCGACGACCTCGTCGAAGAGGGGGAGCAACGGGCGAACGAGCACTTCGACGGCACCGGTCAGTAGCACGGTGCGATGCCCGGCCGCCCGATGCGCCCGCAGTCGTCGCATGCCGGCGCTGCTCACCCGCGACAGCAGCTGGTCACCGACCTCGTCGTCGACCAGCCGGGCAAGCTGCTCGAGCTCGGCCCCCTCATAGCGGCGGTAGACCTCGCGGATGAGCCGGCCGCGGTCGGCTCGCTCGGCCCGCAGCCATCCCGGAGCGTGCCGGGCGATCGCGGCGAGCTCGCGCGGCAGCCGGCCGCGCGGCGCGCGTGCGAGCCGCAGCCAGAGGTAGGACTCGACGACGGTGCTCGACACCAGCGTTCCGTCGAGATCGAAGACGGCGAGCACCTCGCGTCCGCCGGTGAGATCGGTACGCAGCCGGGGCTTGCGGCGCCCGCCCGAACCCGCCAGCAGCCGCAGCGCGCCGGTGACCGAAGCGCAATGCTGGCGCAGGTAGTGCGTCCAGTCGTATTCCGCGGGGTCGAAGCCGAACTCCTGCTGGTCGGCGGGATCCAGCGAACGGTGCAGCGCGGCGGTGTTCGTGTCGTCGTAGACCAGCTCCGCCTGCGTGTAGGAGCGGTAGAGGTCGCTGTAGCGGCGCAGGAAACGCAGCTTCGCATTCGCCGCGTCGACCTCGCCCGCCAGTTTGCGCACCCTGCTGGTGGTCGGCAGCGCGTCCAGCACCTTGCCGGCGACGGAGACCGCCTTCTCGCCGCGGACGAGGCGGCTCTCGATCGCCGCCGATCCGGCGAAGCTCCAGACCGCCGGCTTCATGGCGCCGCGCCCGTGCCGCTCGAGCGGATGATCCTCGAAGTACTGCTTCACGATCCGGTAGAGCTCGCGAAACAGCAGCGGGTTACGGGTTCCCGAGCAGACCTGGTAGTAGGCCGGCTCGCCGGGCGCCGGCGGCGTGGCCGCCGCCGCGATGATCGCGTTCACCACGATGTCGACGGGAATGATGTCGATGTTGCCGTCCGGGGCCGCCGGGAAGTCGGGCAGCTCGCCGCGGCCGTACGCCAGGATGATCGGCTCGGCCATCTTGAAGCCTTCGATCCAGCCCGGAAACGGCCGTTCCAGCGCGCTTTCGATGATCGACGGGCGCACGACGCTCACGGCGAGCGCTCCCGAGTGCTCCTCGAGATAACGCTCCCCGAGTGCCTTGGTCATCGTGTAGCAGTCGGTCCATCCCAGGCTGCGCGCCCGTTCGCGGCCGGCCCCGACCAGCTGCTCGCGTACCCACTTCTGACGCAGCCGCTCGGCTTCCACCGAGACGGCGGGGAGCCCCGCGCGTCCGACCGCGGCAGCGGCCTCCTCGTTGAAACGGGTGAGTGACGCGGTGGTGCGGGAAGCGTCCTCGGCGTTTTGCCGGATGCGCTGGGCGGCTGCCTCCTCGGCTTTCCAATCGCCGGTGTGCGGCACGGCGGCTTCCGCCACCAGCCCGGAGCGCAGGCCTGCGACATAGGCGGTCGACACGTGCACGAAGTGCACCGGCGCCGCTTCGGCGGTGCGGCCGGCGGCGGCGGCGCGCACCGCGCGCAGCACCTCCCGTAGCCCGCCGAGGTTGGTGGCGAACCCCTCGTCGATCGGCGGGTCGAACGACACCTCACCCGCGCAGTGGATGACCACGTCGAGATCGACCGGCAGCTCGGGGACGGAGGACAAATCACCCTCGACGACCTCGAGCTGCTCCAGCAGCTGCTCGACCGGCGTACTCGCCCGAAGCTGCTCGAACGCGGGCTTGGCGAGCAGCCGGGCGAGCCGGTCGCGACCGCTTTGACCGGAGCGGGGGCGGATGAGCAGCACGAGCCGGGTGTCCGGCAGGTCGCGCAGGAGGCGCTCGAGGAGCGCCTCGCCGACGAAACCGGTGACGCCTGTGATCAGCAGGCGCTTGCCCGCCAGCCGCTCCCGCAGCCTCACCCGGATCTCCCTACCTGCCGCCGGCGCCGCCGGGCGCCCGCCATCAACCGTCCACCGGGTGGTTGCCTGCACACACCGGACCGCCCCACCCTAGGTGCTGGCGCCGGGTCTGCGAGTGAGGCGTGCCAGGACCTCAGCCGCGCAGCGCATTCAGCAGCCTATTCACCGGCGAATCGAGCGCGTAGCGGTCGCAGAGAGCGACGAGCGCCTTCGGGTCGGCCGGCTCCTGCGGCAGCATGAGCTGCAGGTCGGGAACGGGAACGTCGCTGCGTACCCGAACGACGGCCTCGGCCACCTCCAGATAGTCGCGGGCCGCCTCGAGCTTCGTGCGGGCGCCGGCCGGGAAACCCGCGCTCGTCCCGGCGTCGAGCGCGTCGACCATCGCCTCGACGCTGCCGAACCGGCCGACCAGCGCGGCCGCCGTCTTGGCGCCCACCCCGGCGACGCCCGGCAAGCCGTCGGAAGGGTCGCCGCGCAGGACGGCGAACTCCGCGTACCGGCGGCCCGGAATGCCATACTTTCGGGTCACCGCCGCCTCGTCGATCGGGGTGAACCGCTCGACGCTGTAGACGACGCGGACCGGCTTGTCGTCGCGGACCAGCTGAAAGAGGTCACGGTCGCCGGTGAGCACGTCCACCGGGCCCGGCCAGCGGTCGGTATAGGTGCCGATGACGTCGTCCGCCTCGAACTCCGCCACCCCGCAGCGCGCGAGCCCCACCGCGTCGAGGACCGCCTCGATGATCGGGACCTGTGGTTCGAGCAGGTCGGGGGTGCCGTCGCCGCCGTCGTCCGCTACCCGATGCGCCTTGTAGGACGGGATCGCGGCGACCCGCCAGGCCGGTCGCCAGTCGGCGTCGAAGCAGGCCACGAACGCCTGCGGCGCAAGCTCGCGGATCTGGCGGGCGAGCACGTCGATGAAGCCGCGGACCGCATTCACCGGGGTGCCGTCCGGCGCGGTCACGGTCACGGGCACACCGTGAAACGCGCGGAAATACGCTGAGGGGGCGTCTACGAGCAGGAGCTTGCCGGTCACAGCCCCTATCTTGACGTGATTGGCCACCGCGCCCAACGTTGCTGCGAAGGAGGAGCCGGTGCGAACCTTGACCCTCGTCCTCAGCATCATCGGCGGGCTCGCGCTGATCGTGGCGCTGATCCGCTTCCGGGCCAAGCCGATCAAGGAGGCGCAGGTGCCGGGGGAGGACTGGCAGCCCACCGAAGAGCTGGTGCATGATTCCGCCACCGGTCGGACGCTGCGGATCTGGGTAGATCCCACGGACGGCTCCCGCCATGCCGTCGCCGAGCTGCGCTGACGGGTGAGCTCGGGGGCGGCGCCAAGGAGTAGCCATGGCAGGTGCTGACTGGAGATCGACCGGACTGCCGAGCGCCGACGCGCGTGACGACTTCACCCGCGCCCGGCGGCGCGCGGCCTGGGGCAAGGTGTTCGCGCGGCTGTCCGGACGTCCCGGCGACATCGATCTGCTGCTTCCCTACGACGAGGTGGTGTCCGCGCTCGGGCGGCGGGAGATCGTCCGGCTCGGATTGCAGACCGTCGACCTCGATACGATCGTCGGCTCCACGGATCGCACCGGCGGTTTCGACCGGCGCTTCCGCCCGACGAGCGGCCTGCCGCGCGAACGCTTCGAACGCCTCGCCGCAGCCGCCCGGCGCGGCGAGTCGTTGCCGCCCGTCGACCTCTTCCGGGTGGGGCAGCTGCATTTCGTGCGCGACGGGCACCATCGGGTCGCCGTCGCCCGCGCGCTCGACTGGAAGGTGATCCCCGCCTACGTCACCGAGGTGCGCACGGCCGTTCCGGCGAGCGCGGACCTTTCCATCGCCGACCTGCCGCGCAAGAGCAACCAGCGGGTCTTCTTCGAACGCGTCCCGCTACCTGAGCATCTGCGCGACGCGATCCGGCTGCGCACCCCGGACGACTACATGCTGCTCGCCGAGGGTGTCGAGGCCTGGGCATTCCGCTACATGGTGCAGCGCGGCGAGCTGATCGACCGCCGCCGCGCGGCAAGCCTCTGGTGGACCGAGGAGTACGAGCCTGCCGTCCGGCTGCTGCGCGAGGAGGACCTCATCTCCGATCTCGCCGAGGACGATCCGGGGCTCACCGACACCGAGGCGTACCTGCGTTTCTCCGCTCAGCGCTACCGGCTGCTGCGCACCCACTCCTGGGACGCCCGGGCGGTGGAGATGGTGCGCGAGACGCCGCCGCCGGCGGTCTCGTTGTCCCGGCGGGCGCGCCGCCGGCAGTGAACGGTCGCCGGCAGTAGGCCGGCACCCGAAGTGGACCGGCACCCGAAGTGGACCGGCACCCGAAGTGGACCGGCACCCGCAGTGGACCGGCACCCGCAGTGGACCGGCGCCGGGCAACCCCACGGCCGAGTGCTGCCACCAAATGGCGTTGTTGAGCGCCGGGACATGGTGGCAGCGCAGTGACCGGTCTGGTGCTGCCACCAGCTGCCGTTGCCAGCGCAGCGGGAGACGGTGGCAGGACCGGTGGCAACGCCGGCCAATTGCTACTGCCACCAGCTCGCGTTGTCGGGGCGACGGGACGTGGTGGCAGCCTGCCGGCGGAGGCCCGCGTTGCGCTACTGCCACCAACCGGCGTCGCCAGGGCGACGGGAGCTGGTGGCAGGACGCCCACCGTCGCAGGGCTGCCACCGCACCGCGTCGCTGAACGACGGGAAATGGTGGCGGCGCTGTCCACCTGGCAGCGGTGCCACCAACTGGCGTTGTTGAACGACGGGAAATGGTGGCAGTACAAGCAGGGGCGCCGAGCGAGCGGCGGCGCGCCTGAAAGCGAAGCGGACGAGCCGGCCCGCCGCGGCGCTAGGTCCGCGACGCTAGGTCGTCGTCGGCTGCTGCTGGCCCTCGGGAGCTTCGCGCTTGTCAGGCGCGACGTACGTGAGGCTTTCACCCGTCTCCGGGTCGAACAGGTGAATCCGCGACGTATCGACCCACAGCTCCGCCTCGTCGCTCTCCCGAACGCGGCTGGCCGGATCGAGGCGGGCCACGATCTGGCTCTCGTCGGCATGCAGGCTTTCCTGCTCGAGCTCGCGGGCCAGCTCGTCGAGTTCCGCACGGTTCTGCTCGCCCCCGGCGGTGGCGACCGGCAGGTACACGTACAGCTCCGAGCCCATCCACTCGACGACGTCGACGCGGGCCTTGAACGTGCATCCGCGGCTCTTGTCGCGGTCGTCGACCAGGCTCGCGTCCTCGAAGTCCTCCGGCCGCACACCGAAGATCACCGACCGCTCGTCCTGCCCGACCTGCTGCACGGTCTCCTCGGGCAGCGGGAGGGGGCCGAGCGGCGTTTCGAGGCGGCCGGCTTTCATCACCGCGGGCAGGAAGTTCATCGACGGCGATCCGATGAAGCCGGCGACGAACAGGTTGATCGGGTTGTTGTAGAGCTCGCGGGGCGAGGCGACCTGCTGGAGCACCCCTTTGCGAAGCACAGCGACCCGGTCGCCGAGCGTCATGGCCTCGGTCTGGTCGTGCGTGACGTAAACCGTCGTCGTGCCGAAACGCTTTTGCAGGCGGGCGATTTCGGTGCGCATCTGCACGCGCAGTTTCGCGTCGAGGTTCGACAGCGGCTCGTCGAAGAGGAACGCGTTGGGCTCACGAACGATCGCCCGGCCCATGGCCACCCGCTGGCGCTGGCCGCCGGAAAGCGCCGCCGGCTTGCGGTCCAGAAACTCCGTCAGCTCAAGCGTTTTCGCCGCTTCGTCGACCCGCCGGTCGGCTTCGGCCTTGTCCATCTTCGCAAGCCGCAGCGGGAACGCGATGTTCTCCCGCACCGACAGGTGTGGGTAGAGCGCGTAGTTCTGGAAGACCATCGCGAGGTTGCGGTCCTTGGGGCCGGCTTCGTTGACCCGCGTCCCACCGATGGCGAGGTCGCCCGAGCTGATGTCTTCCAGCCCGACGATCATCCGCAGCAGCGTTGACTTCCCGCATCCGGAGGGGCCCACGAGGATGACGAATTCGCCGTCTTCGATGTCGAGGTCGACGTTGTCCACGGCCACGGTGCCGTCGCCGTAACGCTTCGAGACGCCTTTCAAGGTGATTTCAGTCATGGAGGAGTCAGCCCTTCACTGCGCCAGAAGTAAGGCCGGCGACGATGCGCCGCTGGAAGATCAAGACCATGATGATGATCGGGATCGTGACGATGACGGCGGCGGCCGCGATGGCTCCCGTCGGTTGCGAGAATTGGGACGAGCCGGTGAAGAAGTTCAGCGCCGCGGTGACCGGCCGGCTGGCGTCGGTGGACGTCAGCGTGATGGCGAAGACGAAGTCGTTCCAGGCGAAGAAGAACACCAGGATCGCCGAGGTGAAGACGCCTGGCGCCGCGAGCGGCACGATGACCTTCCGGAAAGCCTGGAACGGGGTCGCTCCGTCGACGCTCGCCGCCTGCTCGAGCTCCCAGGGAATCTGGCGGAAGAACGCGGACAACGTCCAGATCGCCATCGGCAGCGAGAACGTCATGTACGGGATGATGAGGCCAGGCCAGGTGTCGTACAGGCCGATCGAGCGCCACATGTTGAACAGCGGCCCGACGATGGAGATCGGCGGGAACATGGCGATGGCCAAAGCCGCTGACAGCACGAGCTTCTTGCCCGGGAAGTTCAGCCGCGCGATGGCGTAAGCGGCGAAGGTCGCGAGGATCACGGAGATGATCGTCGAGATGATCGTGATGCCGATGGAGTTCAGCAACGGCCGGACGAAGACACCGGTCTTGAAGATGGTGCTGTAGTTCACCCACGACGGGTTGGTCGGAAGGATGCTGCCGTTCGTGATCGAATTCTGGTCCTTGAACGACAGCGACAGGATCCACAGCAGCGGGATGATCGCGTACAGGACGATGAGCAGCGTGCCGGTCGCCCAGAACGGGTCGAACTTCTTCTTGTCGCGAGGGATGTCCCGGCGGCGGCCGGCCGCGCGAGCCGATCCGGTAGCGGCGACGGTGGCCATCAGCGTTCCCCTCGAACCTGACCGAGATCGGTCCTGAATCCCTTGACGAATATGAAGGCGATGACGATGACGATGATGAACAGGAGCACCGAGACTGCGGAGCCCAACCCGAGGTTCAGCTGACTGATCAACTGGTTGTAGCCGAGCATCGACAACGTCGAGGTGTTGTTCGCCCCTCGGGTCTGGATGAAGACGGTGTCGAAGATGCGGACCGCGTCCAGCGTGCGGAACAGGACCGCGACCAGCAGGGCGGATTTCATGTTCGGCAGGATCACGCGCATCAGCCGCTGCCAGGCGTTCGCACCGTCGACCTTTGCCGCTTCGATGTAGTCGTTGGGCACCGTTGCGAGACCCGCAAGCAAGAGCAGCGACATGAAGGGCGTGGTCTTCCAGACCTCGGTGACGATGACCACCAGCAGCGAGCTCCAGCGGCCGTTCAGCGGTGGGTCGGTGAGATGCCAGAAGCCGCCGATGTTCGGCGAGACGGCGAACTGGAACGCGAACGCCGCGACGACCGTGATGATGCCGTAGGGCAGCAGGATTGCGGTGCGCACGGTGTTACGGCCGAAGACCGCGCGGTGCATGAACAGCGCGAGCGCCATGCCGAGCACCAGCTCGAGCACTACCGAGATGACCACGATGAAGAACGTGTTGCCCATGACCTCCCAGAAGCGGGAGGACGACAGGATCTTGCCGTAATTGGCGAACCAGACGTACTTGTGGTCGTTCGGGAACCGCAGGTTGTAACGCTGGATCGACAGCCAGATCGAGTAGCAGATCGGATAGATCGTCACGGCCAGCATGACGATGACGGCTGGGGCGACCAGCTTCAGCCCGAGCCGGCGCTCCGCCTTGTCGTGATCGGTCTTCTGACCCCGTCGCCGGTGATCGGCCGGGCCGGTGCCCTTGGTGACCGGGGCTTCGGCAAGTGTGGACGTCACAGCACCGCCTCTGACTTGAGGGCTTGCTTGGCCAGGTCGCGCAGGTCCTTCGCGGTCTGCGGAGGATTGATGCTCGCCAACGGGACGAGCGTCTCCTGCACTGCGAGGCTCAGGTCGTTGTAGGCCGGCGACACGGGCCGTGGCGCGGCGTCGTTGATGGATTCGCGCAGCACGTCCGCGAAGGGGTACTGCTTCTTGTCGATCTTGTCGTAGAGGGCGGCCTTCGTCGGTGGGTTACCACCCTTTTCCGCGGCGAACAGCTGGTTGCCGTCCTGTACCAGGCACTTGGCCGCGGCGACATCGAGCTCCTTGTGGCTGCTGTGGCTGGAGATTCCGATGTTGAAGCCGCCGAGCGGGGGCCGGCTCGGCTTGTTCGCGTCCACCCGCGGGAACCGCGCCCAGCCGATCTTGTCGGCGATGCCGGCGGTTTGCGCGCTCGGGTAGATGAACGGGTAGTTGATCTCGAAGAGCGAGTGACCCTTCTCGAATGCCGCCCGGCTCGAGTCCTCGTTGGCGGTGTTCAGCTCCGGATCCGCCGCCGACGAGGTGGCGAGCTTGTGTAGCACCGCGAGCGCTTGAGTGGTCGGCCCTTGCTGCAGGCCGATGGTGGCGTCTTGACCCTTGCCGGCGTTTTCCACGAAGGTGCCGCCGGCCGATTCCAGCAGCGAGTTGAAGGTAACGGTCATGCTTTCCGCCTGGGCGCCCTGGATCTGCACGTACATGTTCTTCTGGACGGCCTGGTTGATCATGTCGTCCCAGGTGAAGTCCTTGGGCGGCGCGGAGATCAGGTCCTTGCGGTACCAGAGCAATTGAGTGTTCGAGGTGAACGGCGCCCCGTAGAGCTTGCCCTGGTAGGTGGCGCTTTCGACCGGACCTTTGAGGACGCCGTCAGTCAGCGCCTTGCGGTCCGCGTCCGGGAACGCGTACAGCCAGCCGGCGTTCGCGAACTCGGCCGTCCAGATGACGTCCATGCCGATGAGGTCGATGGATGAGTCGTTGGCGGCGAGCCGGCGCACGATCTGCTCACGCTGGTCGGTGGCGCGCGAGGGCAACTCCTGGAACTTGATCCGGAACTGCCCCTTGTTCTGCTCGTTGCACGTGGCGATCGCGTGCTCGATCCAGCCGCCTGCCTGGGCGCCGATGTACCAGTTGATGGTCGGGATGCCGCTGTTGCTGCTGGAACCGCAAGCGGCAAGCGGCGCCGCGACTGCGCCGGCCAAGGCGGCGACGGCGAACCGGCGGCGACGTCGGCCGCGGGTCGCCGGGCGACTGCTGCGATATCTGGCCGAGCTGGGGAAACCCGCGTCAGGCACCGGCGCCTCCGTGTGTTGTTCTCAGTCCCGCCTACACGGCGTGACTACAGTCACAACGAGTGCCCAACTTGATCTCATGGAAACCTCAGAAACTCAAGTACCCCGCCGCCGTTGCCGAAATGAAACGGTTAGCCGGGACGGACCCAGGCCGCCGCGTCGGCGGGCAGCCTCCGGTCGGCGCCGACCTGGGCGCTTGCGACGACGATCTCGCCGTCAGGCAACGCGATCGGTTCCTCCGAAACGTTGACGTAGCAGCGCAGTGAGGCGCCGCCGGCACTGCGCTCCACGATGAGGACGTTGTCCGCGGACGGCAGCCAATGCAGCCCCGGGTCGGCGAAAGCCGGCTCGGTTCGGCGGTGCCGCAGCGCCTGCCGGTACATCTCGAGCGTGCTGCCCGTCCGGCCCGCCTGGGCGTCGACGGTGAGCTCGGCCCAGTCGGCTGGCTGAGGTAGCCAGGTGGCGACGCCAGCCGGGGAGAAGCCGTACGGAGGTTGCGCGCCGCTCCACGGGACCGGCACCCGTGCCCCGTCCCGCGTGCCCTGGGTGCCGCCGGCGCGAAACCACTGCGGATCCTGCATCGCGTCGGCCGGGACGTCGGCCTCGGGCAGGCCGAGCTCCTCGCCCGTGTACAGGTAAGCCACGCCGGGCAGCGCCAGCATCAGCAGTGTCGCGGCCCGGGCGCGCGCCAGGCCGCCGAGCCGGGTGCGGTGGCGGACGACGTCATGGTTGGACAGCACCCAGGTCGCGGGCGTTCCCGGGGGAAGGTTCGCCAGCTCGGTGTCGACGGCACTCCGGATCGCCGCGGCGTCCCACGGAGCCATGAGGTAGCGGAAGTTGAATGCCAGATGCAGCTCGTCGTGGCGGACGTAGCGCGCGATCGCCTCGGGGTCACGCAGCCAGACCTCGCCGGTGGCCATCCGCTCGCCCGGGTAGCTCTCGAGCACCCGCCGCCAGCGCCGGTAGATGTCGTGGACCTCGGGCTGGTCGTAGGCGTACGTCTCCTCGTCGCCGATCCCGAACGCGCCGTGCTCGTAGCGGCCCGGGTTGTCGCGCAACTCGGCGTCCTTCACCAGCCCGTGGGCGACGTCGATGCGAAATCCGTCGACCCCGCGATCCAGCCAGAAGCGCAGGATCCGTTCGTAATCGTCGCCGACGGCCGGGTCGCGCCAGTTCAAGTCCGGCTGCTCCGGCGCGAACAGGTGCAGATACCACCAGCCGGTACGCAGCTCGCGGGTCCAGGCTGGGCCGCCGAAGACGCTGCGCCAGTTGTTGGGCGGATGGCCGCCGGGACGTGACGGGCGAAAAAGGTACTTCTCGCGCTGCGGGGAGCCCGGCGCGGCGTAGAGCGCGGCCTCGAAGTCGCGATGCCGGTCGCTGGTGTGATTCGGAACGACGTCGACGGTCACCTTCATGCCGAGCTCGTGAGCATCGGCGACCAAGGCGTCGAACGCCTGCAGGTCCCCGAACATCGGGTCGACGGAGCAGGGATCGGCGACGTCGTAGCCGCCATCGGCCATCGGCGACAGGTAGAACGGCGTGAGCCACAGCGCGTCCACGCCCAACTCCGCGAGGTAGGGCAGCCGCTGCCGCAGGCCGTGCAGGTCACCGGCGCCGTCGCCGTTCCCGTCGGCGAAACTGCGGACGTACACCTCGTAGAAGACGGCGTGCGCCCACCATGGCCGGGCCGGGACGGCGTCGTCGCGGCCGGCCTCCGGGTGGTCTTCGCTGGTGCTCACCTGCGCCGCCTACCCAGGCCCGGCCGGATGCACGCAAGCCGGTCTCCCCGATCGCACGGCATCATCATGCGCGTGTCCCGCCTCCTGCTGCACGGCGGCGCGGTCTACGGCCCGACGCCCGATGCGACGGCGTTGCTCATCGATGGCGATCAGGTGAGCTGGGTCGGCTCGAGCTCCGCTGCGGCTGCCCTGCGGGACGCGGCGGACACGGTCGTCGATTTGCAGGGGCGCTGGGTGGCCCCGGCATTCGTGGACGCCCACGTGCACGTCGTCGCTGCCGGGATGGCGCTGGCCGGCCTCGATCTGTCCGGGGCGAGCAGTCTCGCCGAGGTTCTCGCGGGGGTGGAACGGGCCGCGCGCGAGGCCCCCTCCGGGGGCTTGGTCTGGGGCACCGGATGGGACGAGACGGCATTTCGCGGCGGCGAGCGGCGGCCTCCGACGCCTGCCGAGCTGGACGCCGCGGCGGGCGGCCGTCCGGTGTACCTCACCCGGGTCGACATGCACAGCGCCGCTGTCAGCCCCGCGGTGCTCCGCGGCGCACGGCTCGAGCGCACGGTGGGCGACGAACCGCTGCGCGGTGAGGACCACCATGCTGCGCGCCGGGTCGCCCGCCGGCTGCTGACCGGCGCCCAGACCGAGGTGGTCGCCGCGACGTTTCTGCGCCGCGCTGCAGCCCTGGGCATCGGCATGGTCCACGAATGTTCCGGCCCCGAGATCGGCGATGCCGCCGAGTTGCGACTCGTGCGTGAGGCCGCCGCCGAAAGCGGCGTCGAGCTCACTGCCTACTGGGGCGAGCCCGGAGCGGCCGGCGTGGCGCGCGCGGCAGCGTGGGACGCGGCACCCGCCGGAGACGTCTTCGTCGACGGCAGCATCGGCTCCCGGACGGCGGCGCTTTCCGCGCCCTACGCGGACGGCGACGGTTGCGGGCAACTGCTGCTCGACGTCGCGGCGGTCGCGGACCACCTCATCGAAGCCACCCGGGCCGGGATGCAGGCAGGCTTTCATGCACTCGGCGACCGGGCGGTGACCGCCGTGGCCGACGGGCTGCATCGAGCGGCAGCCGTGGTCGGCCCCGGCGCGCTGGCGGCGGCGCGGCACCGGGTCGAGCATGTCGAGATGTGCGGCATTGACGAGCGGGACGCCTTCGCCCGCTACGGCGTCGTCGCCTGCATGCAGCCGGCTTTTGACGCGCGCTGGGGCGGTGCCGAAGGCATGTATGCGAGGCGCGTGGGCGGCGCCCGGTCCGGGGCGATGAACGACTTCGCCGGCCTCGCCGCAGCCGGCGTTCCGCTGGCATTCGGATCCGATGCGCCGGTCACGCCACTCGACCCGTGGGGCGCGGTACGGGCCGCGATGATCCCGTGGCGCCCGGGGCACGCGTTGTCGGCGCGGGCGGCGTTCACCGCTCATACCCGCGGCGGCTACCGCGCTGCCCGACGCGACGGGGAAGGCGTACTTCGCCCCGGCGCCCCCGCCACGTTCGCGGTCTGGGAGGGCGTCGGAGCGCTTCAGGTGAGCGCGCCGGATGCCCGCGTGGCGGCCTGGTCGACGGATCCGCGCTCGGGGACGGCGGGGTTACCGGACCTGTCGGCAGTCCCGCCGACGTGCGTGGCCACGGTCGTACAGGGCGCTGCGGTCCATGACTCCGGCTTGCTGGAAGGATGGACCCGCAACGGACGACAGTCATAACCGTCCAGGTCAGGTGCACCCTCGACCTCTACTTGACCCAGGAACGTGAAGTTCAGGCCGATAGTCGGAAAGGGGTCGTTCCGCCCGTGCACAAAATGGGACGCCGGCTTACAGCCGGTGACCGAAAGCCACCCATCGCCGCCCTTCAAACGACACGCCGACATGACACGCCGAGCCAATGCACAACAAGCAATGAATGTCTTCTGAGTGAACGCCGGGAAACCTGCTCCCGTCCTGCGCTAGCAGTTTGCAAACGCAGGTCAACGGCGATGTTGACACACTGCGTGCCACCGCCGATACAGTTCCGCTCCATGCTCACCACGTCGGCGAGGGGCCTCCACGGCGCCTCTGTCGCGACCGGCCCGGAGCTGACCACATCGGGGTCTGGATCCGCCAGCCGGAGCCGGGAAGACAGGGACCTGAGTCTGAGGTCGGCCGACGTCTCTGGTGCGCGTCGAGGGGGAGGGGCCCGGTCGGCTTGTCCTCACGCGTAACCGGGGGAGGGGCCCGAGCCAACCAGTAGACAACGGCTGTCTGTCCGCATCCAGCGGGTCGTCAGTCGGTCCGAAGGCTGGCTCGGGCCCGGTACCCGGTTCCGGTGCCGTCACCACGCCGCTCGTTCCCATTTCGCGCGCTTTGCCGCAATTGAATCGCCCGAGGAGAGCCCTTCCGGAGCAGGGGTGCGGCAGGATGAACGAATGACCGTTGCCTCGCCGAGCGCCGGAGCGCCCGCCTCCGCGGGGCCGGGCGGCGAGCAGCAGCAGTCGACATCGAGCAGCTCGCCGCGGTCGCTACCCGGTGACCGCGAAGCGCAGTCCGGAGGATCTCGAGGCAGGCTCGCGCGGCTCGTACCGACCCCCCGCGCCCTCGCGGCGGCCGTCGCCGGCCTGCTCACCTGTTTCGCGTTTCCGCCGTGGGGCTGGTGGCCGCTCAGTTTCCTCGGCGTCGCCGCGTTCGCGCTCGTCGTCCGCGGTCGGCCGGCGAAGGCGGCCTATGGGCTCGGGCTCGCGTACTCGCTGGCGTTCCTGCTGCCGCTGCTCGTCTGGAGCCGGGTCGCCGGGATCGACGCTTGGATCATCCTCACGGTCAGCCAGAGCCTGATCCTGGCCGCCATCGGGCCGCTGTGCGTACTGGCCCAGCGGCTGCGCTGGTATCCGTTGTGGATCGCGGGCGCATGGATGGTCGAGGAAGCGGTACGCGACCGCTTTCCGTTCGGCGGTTTCCCTTGGGGACGCCTCGCCTTCAGCCAGAGCGACAGCCCGCTGACCGCTCTTGCCTCGCTCGGCGGCGCTCCATTGCTGACCTTCGCCGTGGCGCTCGGCGGGGGACTGCTGGCGCTGGCGTTCCGGTCGGCCTGGCCGCTGCGCGGTAACGCCCGGGGGTGGCTTCCCGCGGTCATCGCCCTCGCTTCCGTGCTGGCTATCGTCTTCGGCGGCTTGCTGATCCCGCGTCCCACCGCGGCGCAGCAAGGCACGGCCGTCGTCGCCGCGGTGCAGGGCAGCGTCCCGCGCACCGGGCTCGATGCGCTCGGCCAGAAACGCGCCGTGACGCGCAACCACATGAACGAGACCATCCGGCTCGCCCGGGACGTGCGCGCCGGCCGGGTGCCCGCGCCCGATCTGGTGTTCTGGCCGGAGAACTCCTCGGACCTGGACCCGTTCATCGACGCTGCGGACGCCCAGATGCTGACCGCGGCCGCCAAGGCCATCAACCGGCCGATCCTGGTCGGTGCTGTCCTCAACGGACCGGGCAAGGGTCACGTACGCAACAGCGGGCTGCTCTGGGGGCCGGACGGCTACCTCGGCCAGGATTACGTCAAGCGTCACCCGGTGCCGTTCGCCGAGTACCTGCCGGGCCGCTCGATCATCCAGAAGATCATCACGCGCTACGCCCACGACCAGCCGAACGACTTCGTGGCGGGCAAGAAGGCCGGGCTCTTCACCATCGCCGGACCGCACGGCAGGTATCGCGTCGGCGACGTCATCTGCTTCGAGGTCGCCTACGACGGCCTGGTACGCGACGTGGTCGACAAGGGCGCGCAGCTGATCGTCGTGCAGACCAACAACGCCAGCTTCGGCCGCTCCGGCGAGACCTACCAGCAGCTGGCGATGGGGCGTATTCGGGCGGTGGAACACGGCCGCACGGTGGTCGTCGCCGCGACCAGCGGGCTGTCTGCGATCATCAATCCCGACGGCTCGCTGGCTGCCCGCAGTAGCCTGTTCACGCCGCAGGCCCTGGTGTCGAGCGTGCCGCTGCGTTCGACCTTGACCTTGGCCGACCGCGTCGGCGACTGGCCCGAGGTGGTGTTGGTGGCGATCGGCGTGGCCGGGCTGCTCTTCGCGGTCCGGTGGCCGCAGACGAAGGTGGGCCGGGTCGCCGTACGCCGGCGACAGAAGTCCGCCTGTGGAACGGAGGAGGACGGGACCAGCAGTGGGCAGTGAGCGAGTGCTGGTCTGTATCCCGACCTACAACGAGCGTGACAACCTGCCATCCACATTGGCCCGGCTGCGTTCGGCGTGTCCCGAGGTCGACGTCTTGATCATCGATGACGGCAGCCCGGACGGCACCGGCGAGCTGGCCGACGCGGCCGCCGCCCACGATGCGCAGGTGCACGTGCTGCACCGCACGGAGAAGTCGGGCTTGGGGACGGCGTATGTCGTGGGCTTCGGCTGGGGACTCGAGCGCGGCTACGACGTGCTCGTCGAGATGGACGCCGATGGCTCGCATCAGCCCGAGGAGCTGCCGCGGCTGCTCGAGGCGGTCGATCCGGCCGGGCCCGTCGCGGCCGACCTGGTACTCGGGTCGCGCTACGTCGACGGGGGAGTCGTGCGCAACTGGCCACGCAGCCGCCTGCTGCTCTCGCGCGGTGGCAACGCCTACGTCCGGGTCGCGCTCGGAGTGCCGCTGCGCGACGCCACCGGCGGCTATCGCGCCTACCGGGCTGAGGTGCTGCGCAAGCTCGTGCTGTCCGACGTCGCCTCGCAGGGCTACTGCTTTCAGGTCGACCTGGCGTGGAAGGCGTGGCGGTCGGGCTTCAAGGTCGTCGAGGTGCCGATCACGTTCGTGGAGCGCACGCTCGGGCAGTCGAAGATGAGCCGGTCGATCGTCGCCGAAGCCTTCTGGCGCGTCGGCTGGTGGGGGCTGTCGTCCCGCCCGGCCGCCTGGCGCCAGCGCAAGAAGGTCGGTTCGCTCACCGGCTGAGCCGGCTCGTGATCCCGGGAGAATATGACGAATCCCCCGCCATCGCGGATGACGGGGGATTGGTCGAATGAAAAACGCTCGCGGCTCAGGCGCTCTTGCGTGAACCCTGCTTCTCGCGCAGCACCGCCAGCCGCTCGGCGAGAACCTCCTCGAGGTCCTCGGTGGTGCGCCGCTCCATCAGCATGTCCCAGTGCGTACGCGCCGGCTTCGTCTTCTTCGGCTCGGGCCGCTCACCGTCCACCAGCAGCGCCTCGCGACCGCAGACCTTGCACTCCCAGACCGGGGGTACGTCGGCCTCCGCCGCGAAAGGCATGCTGAACCGGTGCCCGTTGCCGCAGTCGTATGTGACGGCCTGACGAGCAGCCATCTCCGCGCCCCGGTCGGTCTCGTACGAAACGGTGCCGAGTCGGCTGCCCCGCAAGACCCGCTCGCCCATCGATGGTCCCTTCTTCGCTCACTCGCCGTCACTTGCCGGAACCCGGATGGCTGGCTGCCGTGGGAGCCGGTTGATGTGCTCGGGTGGTGTGCCCAGTGGTCTGTCGCTGCTCTGCCCTGTGATGTTCTCTGTAGTCAACGCCGGCGACCCCGCTGACGTTCCCGATCGTTCCCGTCATATGGTCGACGTAACAAAGGTGTGATATTGAGCCTCTCAGGTGGGTTTCCCGGCAAGCTTCACAAGCTTCTCACCACTTCGGCCGTTTCGCTGGGCGCGGCGCGCGCTGCGGTGGGACTTGTGATATTGGCCAAACCCGCCGTGCTGGCGCAGGCCCTCGGCGTCGATGCGGCGACGGCCGAGCGCACGACGTGGCTGGCGCGTTTCTTCGCCGGCCGTGACCTCGCGCTCGGTGTCGGGGCGGTAGCCGGGAGCCGCGGCTGCCAGGCGGCCGCCTGCGCCAGCGACGCGTCCGACCTCGTCGCGGTGGTGCTGGCGATGCGGGCGGGTCACGTGAAGCTCATGCCGGGGCTGCTCACAGCGATCACGGCGGGCGGCGCGGCGGCGGCCGGGGGAGCGGGACTGCTGGTGGCGCAGGCCTGAGCGCCCGCCGGCGCCCGGCTTCGCGGCGGCGCACCGGCCGTGCCCGGAGGGTGTCCCGGAACGCGTGAAGGTGTGCCGTTAACCAAGTTCTCATGAACGGCTGGGTAACGTCTGCACGTGGTGACGACCGGGACGAGCAAGGTTTCCTCCGATACTCGCGCCGACCTCGAGTCCGCCACGCAAGCACCCGTCGATCCCGCGCAAGGGCATTCCGCGCAAAAGCCAAAGGCCGGCCTGGTGGCCCGCGCCCAGCTCGCCGGCGGCGGCCGTCCGGTACGCCGGATCCATTGGTGGTTCGAAGTCGCTTTAGGCGTGCTGGGCTATTACGTCTATGCGTTGTCACGGTCCACGCATGGAGATTCGCTCAACGCTGGTGACCGGCATACCGCGTCCAGCCACGGCTGGGACCTGTTCAACTTCGAGAAATGGCTGCACATCGACTGGGAGCGCGGCCTGCAGCACAACGTGCTGCCTTATAAGGGCTTCATGCAGGTCGTCGGTGGCTTCTACGGTGGCGCGCACTTTCTCATCACTATCGGCGTGCTGGTCTGGATGCTCTTCAAACGCCCGCAGTTCTATCGTTTTTGGCGCACCGTTCTTTTTACGCTGACCATGGTGGCGGTCGGCATCTTCGTGCTTTATCCGGCGATGCCTCCGCGGCTATTGAAAGACCCGGCCACCGGCCACACCATCACCGTCGACAGTTTGTCGAAAATCGGGGGACTCTGGTCTTACAACCATGGAGTTCTCGAGCACATCAGCGACCCGTACGCGCCGATGCCGAGCCTGCATCTCGGCTGGGCCACCTGGGTCGCGCTGGCACTGTTCTTCACGCTGCCGGCGCGGTCCTGGCGCCGGCGGATCGTCGTCGCGCTGTATCCGGTGGCCGTCTACTTCACCGTGATCTCCACCGGCACACATTTCGTGATCGATGGGGTCGCCGGCATGGCTTTGACGGCCGTCGTCGTCGTGGTCAGCGCCCGCGTCGTGCTGTTCTACCGGCGACGAAGACTGAGCCGTTCGGGTGAGGAACCCGCCATCCAGTTGACCTGACCGGCCTAAGCCCCGATGTAGCTGTGGTAGGCCGGCAGTCCGGCGGCCTGCCGCATGCGAGGCTCCCGCGCTGCGCGCATGCGCGGCGAGGCGGGGTCGGAGGTGGCAAGCCGGGTGCGGTTCAGGATCCTGGTAATCGGGATGGTGGCGGCCGTCCTCATGAGCATCGGTCTACCGCTGGCCACGCAGGCCTCGGCGGCGAGCGTCGTACTGCGTCTCGGTTCCCGCGGCGCGGCGGTGGTGACGTTGCAGCGGGATCTGCATCTGCGTGCAGACGGGATCTTCGGACGCCTGACGCGTGCCGCGGTGATGACGTTCCAGCGTCGACACCACCTGGTGGCAGACGGGATCGTGGGCGCCCGGACCTGGCGGGCATTGGGCGGCGCCCCTCGCGCCGCGAAGCCCGCGCCAAGGCCGGCCCCGAAGCCGCGCCCGGTCGCGAGCGGTTCGGCGCTGACGGCCCGGGTGCTCGCGCTGGCGGCGGCTCAACGCGGCAAACCGTACCGCTGGGGTGCGGAAGGCCCCCACGCCTTCGACTGCTCCGGGCTGGTGCAATACGTCTACAAGCGGCTGGGCATCAGCGTGCCGCGCACGACATACCAGCAGTACGCCCGGCTACACCATGTCTCGCACGCCGCCGTCCGTCCCGGCGACTTGATCTTCACGAACCGGCTGGGACATGTCGGTATCTACGCCGGGTTCGGTGTCATGTGGAACGCTCCACACACCGGCACCGTCGTGCAACTCTCGCGAGTGTGGGACCGCCGCTACGTGGCGGCTCGCGTCGGCTGACTTCTTTCGGCTTGTCGGGCCTGCGCCTTGGTCGGGGTTCGCCAGCCCCTCTCGGCCTTTCCGGGCGGGCTACCCTAACGCCGATAATCGACATTATGTAAACCTGCGTGGGAGCAGGTCAGGTGGGGCTCTGACCTGATCTCCCCCACCTGCCGGCGCGCCGCGCCAACGTTCGTGGCGCGTGATGCGCCGGCGTCATGCTGTGGCGTCCTAGCTACGCGAGGGCATGGCGCCGGGGCGTGGGGTTGGCCGGATTTTCGTCCATCGACGCTCCGACACTGCGACAGCATCAGATAGCCCCCGCTGCCAGTGACGGACGCGGTGAAACGGGGTTGCGCGCGTGCTCCGCCACTGCCAGAGCACCACATAGCCCCCGCTGGCAGTGACGGACGCGCGGTCGCGGGCGTTGCCAGTGTCAGAGCGCTCGATGCGCACGTTGCTGGTGTCAGACGTTGCCGGTGTCAGACGTTGCCAGTGTCAGAGGGATCCGGCAGCCGGCGGCGCCGCGGCGACGGCCTAAGCCGCCTCGTCCTGCGGCAGCAGAAACGTGTTGAGGTCGGCGCGCTCGTCGTCGCTCAACGCAACGGACTCGCCGGCGGCGACTTTCACCATCGTGGACTCGCCGAGCGCATAGCAAACCCCGTCGCTGAACACGCCCTGCCCGAGCGTGAACGACGCCGAACCGACGCGCAGCACGCCGGTGGCCACCGTGACCATCCCGGGGTACAGCAGCGAGCTCAGATAGTTCAGCACCTGCCGGCCGAGCACGAGCGCCAGCCCGGTCTCGCCGCCCACCCGCCCCTCGAAGACCTTGGAGTCGAACGTCGCCCGGCCCTCTTCGAACCAGCGCGCGAACGCCACATTGTTCACATGGCGCTGAGCGTCCAGGTCACTGAACAGGATCCGGGTCTCGTAGCTCACCGGATAGCCGGCGAGCGGGGGCGGTACGAGGCGTGGCATGGGGTTGATTATCGCCGCTAGTGGGCTCCGACCTCGTGACGCGAGTGGCTCTGCGGCTCGAACTGAAACGTCGAATGCTCGACGTCGAAGTGGCCGACGAGACACTCTTGCAGCTGATCGAGCAACTGCGGCGCGTGGCCGTCGAGGAAGCAGCCGTCGTCGAGCACGACATGCGCCGACAGCGCCGGCAAATCCGAGGTCACCGTCCACACATGAAGGTCGTGGATGTCGAGGACGTGCTCCGTCGCCAGCAGATGGGAACGGATGTCGGCGAGGTCCACATTGCTCGGCGCAGCTTCGAGGAGGATGCGGCCGGAGTCGCGGACCAGTCCCCACGCGGCGTGAAGCATCAGGGCGACGACGATGAGCGAAGCCACGGCGTCCGCCCGGTTCCAGCCGGTGGCAAGGATGATGATCGCCGCGACGATGGTGCCGATGAAGCCGTACAGATCCGTGAGGATGTGCTTGTAGGCGCCCTCGACGTTGAGGCTCGAACGGTTGGCCTTGGCCAGCGTGGCGGTCGCGAGCAGGTTGACGATGACCCCGACGATGGCGACCACGAGCACGGCGCCGCCGGTCACGTCCGGTGGCGTCACCAGCCGCGTGATGGCCTCCACCAGCACGATCCCGGACACGACGAGCAGCGTGATGCCGTTGCCCGCGGCGGACAGGATCTCGGCGCGTTTCCACCCGTACGTCCAGGCGTCGCGGGCCGGGCGGGCGGCCAAGCGGATGGCCCAGAGTGATCCGAGCAATGCTCCGACGTCAGAGAGCATGTGGCCGGCGTCGGAAAGCAGCGCCAGCGAGCTGGCAGCGAAAGCCACCACGACCTCGGCGACCAGGAAGCCGCTCAGCAGCAGGAGTGCGATGACGAGGTAGCGCTTGTCGGCATCCGCGCTTGCGCCGTGGGAGTGGCCGGTGTGCGAGTGGCCGGCCTGATCCGCTCCCCCGTGGTCGTCGTGCGACACGTTGTCGTTGGCATGCGCATGGCCGTCGGTCGAGGCCGCGGGCTGCCGCGCGCCCGGCAGCGCGCAGCCGCCGGTCGGCTGCGCGTTCTCGTCCGCGTTCACTGCCGCCACCGCCCTCGCGTTCTCCGGCCAGCCTCGGCGCCCTTCGATGACGACTTCACGGTAGACGAGCGCCGGTCAGCCGAGGGTGGCTGCCCAGCCGGCCGGGACGCCGCTGTCGCGGATGGCGTGAACGGCTGCCTCATGGGCGGCCGCGCCCGCCTCGAGAATCGCGCTGACGGCGACTTGGGCGCCGGTGGACGGCCGCGGATAGGAAGCCGATCGGCGCGCTGGATCCTGGCGCACCTCCGCTCGGACCGTCGCCGCGGGCAGCCCGAGCGACACTTCGACGGCACCGGCGGTGACGGTCGTCAGGATCTCGCCGCTGGCTCCGGCGCCGGCCGAGAAGACCGCGTCGGTGACGACGGTGACGTCCGGCTGCTTTTCCACACTCCGCGCGACAGCATCGGCTTTGCGCCAGCGCTTGCCGGCCGCATGCCAGCCGTGCGGGCCTGCCAGCTTCGCCTGCACCTCGGGCGGGAGCCCGAACGCGCGCGGCGCGTCGTAGCGGCGGCCGAGACCGCGCCACACGGCCAATACCCCGCTGTCTTCGAAGGCGTCGAGCAGGAAACCGTCGGCGTCGATGAGGTCCAGGGCGCCGTCGCCGGTCCAGGAACGCGGGTCCAGCCCAGCGAGCGGCTCCCACCCCCCGAACTGCGGCCAGTCGAGCCTCTCTTGCGCGGGCGGTTCGCCGTCGCCGGGAGCACGCGCCAGAAACTCCTCCACCCAGACCACCGCGCCGCGCGGGCGGCGGCCGACCCGTAACTGGTGGCGTTTCGCACGCCGGGCCCAGCATTCACGGCCGGCAGCGTCGACCCAGATGGCCTCGGACAGCACCGGAGGGTCGCCGTGGAAGAACACGGCGGTCGCGGGCTTCGTGCTGCGCAGCGCGATCCGCGCGTTGTTGCGATCGAGGACCAGCCCCACGTCCGGGTTCGCCGGGTCCCCCGCGATGACCGCGATCCGCTCCCCCGCCGCGTACCCGTCGCGCGCCTCTGCCTCGGCCAGCAGGGGCGGTGCCCAGCCCGGGAACGGCATGCCGTCGTCACGGGCGTACGCGACCGGCGCGTCGCCTAATGCGGCGAAGGGTCCCTCGGCGGTGCCCACCGCCAGACCGTAACGGTTCGCCCGGCGCCGACGCGGCAGGTACTCGGGATGTCACGCTAGAGGCATGGGTGAGCTTCGGATCGGCACCGCCTCGTGGACCGACAAGACGCTGCTGGAATCGGGCTGGTACCCGAAGGGGGTGACGACGCCGGAGGCTCGGCTCACGTATTACGCCGAGCACTTCAACGTCGTCGAGGTCGATGCGACCTACTACTCGCTGCCGAGCGAGCGCAACAGCGCGCTCTGGTCCGAGCGCACCCCAGCCGGATTCCGCTTTGACATCAAGGCTTTTTCGCTGCTGACCCAGCATCCCACGAAGACCACCGCGCTGCCCAAAGCGCTCCGTCCGGATGACGCGAAAGCCCGGGTGTATCTGAAAGACCTGCCGCCGAAGACCGTCGACGAGATCTGGGAGCGGTTCCTCACCGCGCTCGCGCCGCTGCACGAGCAGGGCCGGCTCGGGGCCATCCTGCTGCAGTTCCCGCAGTGGTTCCCGGGCGGGCGCAACAACCGCGAGTACATCCTTGAATGTGCGGAGCGCTGCCGTCCGTACCGGGTGAGCGTGGAGTTTCGCAACAAGACGTGGATGCAGCCGGACTATCAGGAGAAGACGCTCGACTTCCTGCGCGGCTACGGCTTGACGTACGTGTGCGTAGACATGCCACAGGGGTTCACGTCGTCAATCCCGCCGGTTCTGGCGGCCACGTCGGATCTTGCGGTCATGCGCTTCCACGGACACAACGACGACGGCTGGAACAGCCGTGACATCTACCGGCGCTTCGGCTACCAGTACTCCGAGCAGGAGCTTGCGGAATGGGCGCCGAAGGTGAAGGAGCTCGCGGCGCAGGCGCAGGAGACCCACGTGCTGATGAACAATTGCTACCGCGACTACGCGCAGGTGAACGCCTCGCAGCTCGCGGCGCTCATCTGAGCGAATGCGCAAATGCGGGTCGGGTGGGTGCCCTCAGCACGGCGGGACCTGGCGAAGCTCCCGGAGAAGATCGCCACTGCCGTCGTCGAGTTCGTCTACGGAGGGCTCGCCGGCAACCCCCCAACGGGTCGGTCGTGAACTACACCTTGAGCTGAGCGAACTGCACGCCGCTCGCCGGGGAGACTTCCGTGTCATCTACCGCATCGACGACACACGGCATCGTGTCGTCGTCATAGCCATCGACCATCGAGCGGATATCTACCGACGCAGGTGAGTGGCGAAGTCACGATAATTGTTCGCATTCCGCTCCCCCCGCCTTCGGGTCGAACGGGTCACGCGGTCAGGGCTGCGCCGCTGCGGGCCAGCCGCCGTCCAACTGCTCGTCCAGTGCGCCGCCGGGCGCGCAGTCCGCCGTCCGGTAGTCATCGGGCATGTGCGGGTAGTCGAGCCGCCAGTACGCCGCAGCCAGCGCAGCCGCATCCGACGCAGTAGCGCCGAGGCTGCGCGCCGTACGAGCGTCGCGCTGGACCGCCTGACACTCGGTGACGGCCTCGTTGGTCTCGCCGCGCATGTGCATCGATTCGTGGGTGAGGACGTGCACCGCCACGATCTCGTCGTGGCTCGGGTGCCTGCCATGGTGGTTCAGATAGGCCTCCAACGCCTGGCACTGCTCGTATCTGATGAGGGTGGCGTGCTCGGGTACCCCGTCGGGCCCGAACCGAACGAAGCCCAGCTCCGCGGAGGCGTCGACCAGCGCGCCGCCGACACCCTGGCAGTGCACCGCGACGGGCGCGCCGACGAGCCCGCCGGCGGCGCGCGAGAGCCGTTGCTCCAGCTGGTCATGCCGGTAGGTGAAGAAGCCGGTGACCAGCACGACGGCGGCTAGCGCTCCGAAGGTCCACCACGGCTTGCCTCGCGGCGACGTCCATCCGTCGCTGAGCGACCTTCGCCAGTGCACGTACGCCCAGGCGGCAGCCACGACGCATACCGCGAGCACCGCGTCGAACAGCTGCGAACGGAAGATCGCCATCGTCGTATGCATCGGCAGGCCGGCGCGGCAACCTCATCAGATCCGCCGCCGAGTAGCGCCGGGACGTTGTCCCGCTATCGAAGCGGGAGTCACGCCGCACGGCCGGTTTCCGCTCGGCCTCGCCGGGCGCACATAGAGTGTGCGAGCCTCGTGCGCGAGAGCTGAAGGCACAGCGTCGGGTCGCGCACCTCAGGGCTTTCCAGCAGGATGGCGTTCATGATTCCGGCGGTCTTTCGCGGCTGCGGCGAGGTCGGCGAAGACCTTTCGGCGGTGGACTGGTCTGCGACATCAGTCGGTCACCCGCATTCCTGGCCGCGCAGCCTGTCGACGATCGTCCGGGCGCTGCTCACCTCCCGGTTCTCGATGTGGATGGCGTGGGGCCCGGATCTCACGTTCTTCTGCAACGACGCCTACCGGCGCCAGACGCTGGCCCAGAAATATCCCTGGGCGCTCGGCAAGCCGGCCAGCGAGGTGTGGGCGGAGATCTGGCCGGACATCGGACCCCGCATCGAAACGGTGATGCGCACCGGCACCGCGACCTGGGACGAGGGTCTGCTGCTGTTCCTCGAGCGCAGCGGCTACCGCGAGGAGTCGTACCACACGTTCTCCTACAGTCCCCTGGCGGACGACGCCGGTGAGATCGCCGGCATGCTGTGCGTCGTCAGCGAGGAGACCGAGCGCGTCATCGGAGCACAGCGCATGGCGACGCTGCGCGACCTCGGGACCGATCCGACCGTGGTGCGCACGGAAGCAGAGGTGGTCGAGGCGGCGTGCCAGCACCTCGCGGTGGCGAATCACGTGCTGCCGTTCACACTCATCTACCGCTTCGACGACCAGGGCACAGCGCATCTCGCCGGTACCGCCGGCATATCACGGGCGCATCCCGCGGCGCCCGCGACCATCCCGCCTGACGACCCGTCGGCGGTGTGGCCGGCCGCCGCGTTACGGCGTGGCGAATCGGTACTCGTCCGCGCGCTGCCGGACCGCCTTCCGCAGCTGCCGACCGGCGCCTGGGACGAGCCGCCCATGGATGCTTACGTGGTTGCACTGCTGCAGCAGGGTTCACTCGCGCCGTTCGGCTTTCAGGTGGCCGGGCTCAACCGGTACCGGCCGTTCGACGACAGCTACCGCAGCTTCATCGACCTCGTGGCCGGCCAGATCGCCTCCGGCATCGCGAGCGCTCGGGCATATGAGCAGGAGCGTCATCGCGCGGAGCGGCTCGCCGAGCTCGACCGGGCGAAGACGGCCTTCTTCACGAACATCAGCCACGAGTTCCGCACTCCCCTGACGCTGCTCCTCGGCCCGACGGAAGACGCGCTCAGCGACCGCAGCGAGCCGCTCGGCGAGCGCCAACGCCAGCGGCTCGAGATCGTCAACCGTAACGCGCAGCGCCTGCTGCGCCTCGTCAACAGCTTGCTCGACTTCTCGCGGCTAGAGGCCGGCCGGCTGGTCCCGCAACCGGAGCCGCTCGATCTCGCGGCCTACACCCGAGAGCTCGCCGCGTCGTTCACGCTCGCCACCGACCGCGTCGGCATCTCGCTCACCGTCGACTGCACCGCGCTCGATCACGCCGTGTGGGTCGACCCTGATATGTGGGCGAAGATCGTGCTCAACCTGTTGTCGAACGCGCTCAAGTTCACCTTCGACGGCAGCATCGAGGTCGGGCTGCGTGCCGAGGACGGCTTTGCGGTACTGCGCGTCACCGACACCGGCATCGGCATCACCGACGCGGAGCAGGTCCGGCTTTTCGAGCGGTTTCATCGGGTGTCCGGGGCGCGTTCGCGAAGTCACGAAGGCTCGGGCATCGGGCTCGCGCTGGTCGCGGAACTGGTGGGATTGCACGGCGGCTCCGTCGACGTGGAAAGCGTTCCCGGCGACGGCAGCACGTTTCGGGTTCGGATCCCGCTCACAGTGCCTGACGGCGACAACGAGCGATCGGAGCCGGGCGCGCTCCCTTCCGTCACGCCGACCGCGGCTTCGCAGGCCCACAATTTCGTCGTCGAAGCGATGCGCTGGCTCGACGCCTCGGACGGCGACGCTGCACCGCGGGTGCCCTCCCCCGCGACGGGGGACGTCGCCGAGGGAGCCGCACCGTCGAACGGCGCAGCGCCGGATGCCACGCGAGCCGACATACTTGTCGTCGACGACAACGCGGACATGCGTGACTACGTCTCCCGGCTGCTGGCTCAGCATTACGTCGTACGGACCGCGGGCGACGGCGCGGAGGCGCTCGAAGCTGCCCGCCGACGGGTGCCGGACCTGGTGCTGACCGACGTGATGATGCCGCGCATGGATGGCTTCGAATTGCTGCGCGCGCTGCGGGACGAGCCGGGCACGGCCGCCGTGCCGGTCATCGTGCTCTCGGCTCGTTCCGGCGAGGAAGCGACCGTCGAAGGACTCGAGGCCGGCGCTGACGACTACCTCGCCAAGCCGTTCGCGGCCCGCGAGTTGCTGGCCCGCGTGCGGGCGAACGTGGAACTCGACCGGATGCGCCGGATGCGTCAGGAGCTCGAGCGCCGGCAGGAACTACTCGACCAGGCACAGCGGCTCGCGCACACCGGCAGCTGGGAGATCGATCTCGGCAGCGGACGCATCGACGCGTCCACCGAACTGCTGCGCCAGCTGCAGCTGACGGCGCAAGAGCTGGCCGAGCAGGGCTTCGCGGGCGTCGTCGAGTCACGGGTACATCCGGACGACCGCGCCATGATGCGGGCCGCCATCAGGCACGGCAGCGAGGGGCGGTCGCTGGACCTCGAAGTCCGGCTGGTGACACCGGACGGCGCGGTCCGGACCTATCGCGTCATCGGGGAGCCCGAGGTGGACGACTCCGGCCGCGCGGTCCGTTTGCGGGGAAGCCAGCAGGACGTCACCGAGCAGCAGCGCACCCAGCAAGCCCTCGCCGCCGCCGCCGCCGCCCGCGAGGCCGCCGACCGCGAGCACCGGGTCGCGAGTGAATTGCAGCAGAGCCTGCTGCCGGCGCTGTCGTTCGATCCCGATTTGCTCGAGGTGGCCACCTTCTACCGGGCCGGGGTGCAGGGCACGCAGGTCGGCGGGGACTGGTACGACGTCATCGAGCTCGGGGCGGGTCGCACGGCGCTCGTCATGGGCGACGTCATGGGCCGCGGGGTGCGCGCTGCTGCGGTGATGGGGCAATTGCGGTCGGCGGTGCGGGCCTATGCCCGCCTCGATCTTCCCCCGGCCGACATTCTCGGCCACCTCGACAGCGTGGTCCGCGATCTCGGTGACGATCACATCGTCACCTGCATCTACGCGGTGTACGACCCCGGACAGCGCCGGCTCAGCTACGCCAACGCCGGCCACTTGCCGCCGTTGGTGCGCGCCCCCGGAGAACCGACTCGGGCGCTCGCGGAAGCATCCGAACCCCCGCTCGGCACTGGTTCACCCGCCGTTCGCAGCGTCGACGTGACGCTGCCGGCCGGGGCGCTGCTCGCGCTGTACACCGACGGGCTGGTCGAGAGCCGGCAGCAAGACGTCGGCAACGGCATTGCCCGGCTGTGTGCCGCGGTGGACCAGTTGGACGGCTTCGACCGCGCCTCTCCTGAGAGGCTGGTGCGCCAGCTGCTGCCGGACGGGCCCGACGATGACGTGGCCGTGCTGATGGCCCGCGTCGAGCCGGCCCGTTCGGATGATGCCCTCGTCGTCCCGGTGCCGAACGACGTTCGTGGCGTCCACGCCGTGCGCGACCGGGTGCGTGACGCCTTGCGTGGCTGGGGAATCAGCCGTGAGATATGCGACGAGGCGGTGCTGCTCACGAGTGAGCTGACGACCAACGCCATCGTCTACGGCAGCCCGCCGATCGATCTGCGGCTACGCCACGGGCGCGACCATCTCGTGCTCGAGGTTTTCGACGCGGCGAGCTACCTTCCCCGCAGGCGGCGTCCGACCAGCGAGGACGAGCACGGCCGGGGCCTGCAATTGGTGGCCGTGCTCGCCGAGCAGTGGGGCACCCGGCCGACGGAGGGGGGCAAGGCCGTGTGGTGCCGGATGCGCTTGCGCTAGCGGCGTTGGGCCCTGCGTAACGCCGTTACACCCCTGCGTACACTGCCGCCATGCTGGTGACACCGCTGGAGCCGGCCGCGCTGTCCGCGGCCATGCAGGCGCAGTCCGCGACCGCCGAGAAGTCAGGACGTCCCGGGCTCGCCGAGTTCGTGCGCGTCATGGCCCGCGCCGAGCCGCTGTTCGAGGCGTACAACGCCGCATACCTCGCCTCGCGCCTGGACAACCATCTGGGTGCGCGGGTCACGGAGCTGGTACGCCTTGCCATCGCGAACACCACCGGCTGCCGGGTGTGCCTTGCCGGTCGTCATCCGGCGGCCGTCGCCGAAGGGATGGACGAGGCGCTGGTGGCTTCGATCCCGCTGCTGCTTCGCGACCGCGAGCTCGCCGAGGCGCCGTTCACCGCGGCGGAGCGAGCCGCGGTGGTCTTCGCCCTGAAATTCGGCACCGATCACCTGAGCGTGGACGAGACCGATCAGGCGGAGCTGCGGGCGCATTTCGACGACCGGCAGATCGTCGAGCTGGCGCTGCTGTGCACGATGAGCCTCATGGGCCGGTTCTCGGCGTTGTTGGGGCTCGATGACATGGCCTGCCCCGTCACGTGAGCGCGGGTGCCGCCCGCCTCCCGGCGCCGGGTTGCATCCCCGGCGCCGCTCCGGGTAGGAGTGGCAGCACCTGAACGCCAACCGACGAGTGAGGACGGCGCGATGCCTGGATTCGACGACCTGAAGCGACTGGCCGACAAGCACGACGACAAGGTTGATGCGGGGCTGGAAAAGGCCGGGGACATGGCCGGCAAGAAGCTCGGCCACGACAAGCAGATCGACAAGGGGGTCGACTGGGCGCAGGAGCACACCGGCTCCGGCGACCAGACCCGCGACGAGCGGTAGCGACGTTCCCCTCACGCCTCGCCCGCGAGGCGACCCGTTAGAGTCCGCCCATGATCGTGGATCGGCTCGACATCGGCGCGGGAGAGTTTCGCGACCTCACCGGCTGGGAGATCAAGCCCGAAGGCGCCTGCAAGGGCGAGACCTGCGTGCCGCTGCCCGGCCAGGCCTTCGATCTCCTCGAGGTCGCCGGCCTGCTGGGCATGGCCGTCGTCGAGGACGAGCACGAGCAGCTCTGGGCCCTCGGTCCCGAAACGCTGGGCGGCCACGCGCTCACCACCACCGACGTCAGCGACTTCGCGTTGCCGGACCTCGACGGCACCATGTTCCCGCTCTCCTCACTGCGCGGCCAGAAGCTGCTCCTCGTGGCCTGGGCGCCCTATTGAGGCTGCCGCTGGGACCTGCCCGGGTGGCAGGCAGTGCGCGATGAGCTTCACCCCGCCGGATTCGAACTGGTCGACGTCTGCCTGGAAATGGGCGGCGCGGACATCGCTCGCCCATACGTCGACGCAGCGCGCTCCGGGCCTCCTTCCCGGCGTCCGTCCCTGCTTGACCAGGCGCACGCGATGGATGCCCGCTTCGGCGTGACCAACATCCCGCAGGCAATCTGGATCGACGAGACCGGTAACGTCGTCCGACCGCCTGAGCCGGCCGTTCCCCCGCCGGTCGGTGAAACGGCCGAAGGCATCGTGGCGATGATCGGTGACGGGGCCCGGCGGGAGGCTTACGTCGACCGGCTGCGCGACTGGGTGGCGAACGGCGCGGCAAGCCGGTACGCCCTCTCCCCCGACGAGGTCATCGCCCGTTCCCGGCCGTCATCTGCAGATGTCTCCCGAGCCGCCGCGCATTTCGAGCTGGCGCAGCACATCTGGCGCCGGGAAGGTCTGAGCGATCGGGCTTTGCGGCACTTCAACGCGGCCCACGAGCTGCAACCGGCGAACATCACCTACAAGCGGCAGGCCTACTCGGTGGTCGGCGTGGAGCGCTCGGACGACCCGGAGATGGGACGCTTCCGGCAGGCTCCTGAGCCGGGTGAGGACTGGCCCTTCGTGTCCGACTTCAACCGCGACCTGATCGAGCACGATCCGGCTCTGGCGAAAAAGCTCGGGCTGACGTAGCCGCGGGCACCGAGCGTTTCGTGGCGACTGGTCCGTGCCTCACCAGGCCACGCGCAACTCCTGCGGACCGCGCAGGGTGAGGGTGTCGCGCCAGGTGAAGCTTTCGGCAGCGGGCTGGATCGTCGGGAAGCGGGTGAGCAGCGTGCGCAGCCCGATCGACACCTCGGTACGGGCCAAGCTCGCACCCACGCAGTAATAGGCGCCCGGGGAGAACGCCACATGCCGGGTCTCGCTGCGGGTCACGTCCAGGACGTCGGGATCAGCGAACTCGGCCGGGTCGCGGTTCGCGGCACCGAGGAAGGTGTAGACCATCGCCCCCTCCGGGATCGTGGTCTCGCCGTAGCGCCGGTCCTCCAGCAAGAGCCGGTGGTTGATCTGGACCGACCCGTCGTAACGCAGGAATTCCTCGGTCGCCGCCGGCATCAGGTCCGGGTCCTTGACCAGCAGCGCCAGCTGATCGGGATGGCGGAAGAGCGCGACCATCGCGTTGCCGAGCAGATCCTGGGTGGTCTCGTGACCGGCTTGCATCAGCAGGATGCAATTGCACACGAGCTCGGTCATGTTGAGCCGGTCGCCGTCCTGCTCCACCGCGGTGAGCGCGGAGACCAGGTCTTCGGTCGGCGCCTTCCTGCGCCGTTCGATGAGGTGCGTGAAGTACTCGACGAGCCCGCGAGCCGCGTCGTCTCCGCGCTTGCGCAGCTCGGGAGCGACCACCTTCTCCCCCGCGCGCGCGAAGTCCCAGGCGTATCGCTTGAGGATCGGCACGTCCTCGGCGGGTATCCCGAGAATGCCGGAGATGACCCGGAACGGGAGCTCGTAGTTGAACTGGCTGACAAGGTCCATCTCGCCGTCGGCTTCCACCTGGTCGCACAGGTCGCCCGCGACCTGCTCCGCGATCGGCCGCCACCGCGCGATGGCTCGCGGTGTGAACGTGCGTGACACCATCGACCGGATCCGGTGATGCGACTGCGGATCCAGGAAGAGCATCGCGTTCTTCATGACGTTGTAGAAGGCTCCGTCGCCGCCGCTGAACGCGCTGTCGACGACTGCGGTGTCGTTGACGGCAGCGGAGTCGCGGACCAGAGCGTGGGTGTCCGGGAAGCTGGTCAGTACCCAGGCGCCTCCGAAGATGTCCGGAGCGCACTGATGTACCGGTGCGGTGCGGCGCAGCTGGTGGTAGAGCGGATACAGCTCTCCGCGCCGCACCGGGTCGATGATCCAGCGGACGATCTCGTCCGGATCGGTGGGGAGCCCGTCGGTGGACCACTCCACCGGGGCGAAGGTGGCCCGAAGGTCTGCTGTCACCGGCGAACCGTAGCGCTACCGTGCCGAAAATGTGAAGGGCGCACGCACTTCTGGGGGCCGGCCGGCTGCTCTGCCCTGCAGCCCCGCTGACCCGCTCGGTGCGGTCCGAGCCAGCCGCCGGTGCTCTTTGCGGTGGTCCGCCCGCCTTTGGCAGCTTCGGAGCGGGCGCGTTCACCCGGATGCGCTGTCCGGCAGGCCAAAGTTCACATTGAGATTTGATGAATTTTTGCCGAGATCAGAGGCGTGAGCGCGGTTGAACCATTGCTGCGCGTCCTTGTGGCGCGGGGCGGCTCGGACTTGCACTGCAAGGTCGGGGCGCCTCCCCGGGTGCGCGTCGACGGCCTCCTACGTCACGTGCAGACGGCGAAGCACACCGCCGCAGACACCGAAGCCATGCTTCGCGAAGTGCTCCCCGCCGACCTGGTGGAGCAGTTCGGCCGCGATCATGAAGCGGAGTTCGCCTACTCGGTCGCCGGGCTCGGGCGGTTCCGGGTCAGCGCCTTCCGATCGCTCGGAGCGGTGCGCCTGGTGTTCCGGCTCGTGGCCATCGGCGCCACCCCGCTGCGCGACCTCGGGCTGCCCGACGTGCTGGGCTCGCTCGCCTCCGAGCAGCGCGGCCTGCTGCTCGTGACGGGACCGAGCGGCGCGGGCAAGACGACGACCCTGGCGGCCATGGTGGAGCACATCAACGCGTCACGGGAGGTGCACATCGTCACGGTGGAAGATCCCGTCGAGGTGCTGCACGTCGACAAGCGAGCGATGATCAGCCAGCGCGAGGTACGGCTCGACACCGGTTCGTTCGCCAGCGCGCTGCGCGCCGCCCTGCGCCAGGACCCCGACGTCATCATGCTCGGAGAGCTGCGGGACAGCGAGACCGCGAAGGTGGCGCTGACCGCCGCCGAGACCGGTCACTTCGTGATGACGACGCTGCACACCACCAACGCGCAGGAGACCGTCAACCGGTTCGTCGACTTCTTCCCGCCGCACGAGCAGCAGCAGGTCCGGCTTTCGCTCGCCGGCGCGCTGCGCGGTGTCGTCTGCCAGCGTCTGGTGCCGCGCAAGAGCGACGGCGGACGCTGCGCCGCCATGGAGATCCTGGTGAACACCGGCCGGGTGGCCGATGCGATCACCGATCGGGAGAAGACCTCGACTCTGGGGCAGCTGGTGGCCGAGGGCGGCTATTACGGTATGCAGACCTTCGACCAGCATCTGCTCGCGCTCATCTCGGAAGGCGTGATCAGCCGGGAAGCGGCGATAGAAGCCAGCACGTCGCCGCACGACCTCGATGTCGAGCTGCGGCGGCTGGGAATGGTCGCATAACAGCGTTGTCAGCCCTCGCCGGGCCTTCGAACCGCGTCGGCGGGTGAGCAGTTGCGGCACTGGGTACCGTCGCGAGCGTGCCAGTGCAGCTGCTCGTTCTTCGCCATGGCCACGCCGAGCGTGACGCGCCGCCGGGCGGCGGCGACTTCGATCGGCCGCTGCGCCCGAAGGGCCGGCGCATGCTGGCGGCGTTGGCCCCCAAAGTTCGCGCCTACGACCCGGATCTGGTGCTCAGCTCGCCCTCGCGACGCACGCGGGAGACGGTCGACCGGCTCGAGCTGGCAGCGCCCGTCGACTACCTCGACCCGCTCTACGGCGCCGAGGCCGATGAGCTACTCGACGCCGTCCGCGAGCTGGGTGCGCGTGACGAACCCCCGGTGACGGTGCTGCTGGTCGGGCACAACCCCGGGGTCCACCAGCTCGTTGTCGAGCTCACCGGCGGCGAGCGCCTTCCGACGTTCCCGCCGTCGGCGCTCGCTGTGCTGCGGCTCGACGTCGCGGACTGGTGGCAGGCGGACCCGGCGTGCGCCCGGCTGGAAGCACTGCACCTGCCCGACGACCCGCGCGACTGACAACCGCCGCGGCTGAGGACCCCCCGCTCGGTACCGTTTCGGTACGTGGCTGACCTGCTGCGCAGCGCGCGGATCTCGCGGCTGCCGGCGCCTTCTCTGGTTCTCGGCGCGGTGGTGTCCGTGCAGGTCGGCGGCGCGTTGGCCAAGCACGTCATCGACGAGGCGGGTCCGGCGGCGACCGCGTTGCTGCGGCTGGGGTTCGCGGCCCTCGTGCTGGGCGTGATCGTCCGGCCGCGGATCGCACGGCTGGAATGGCCGCTGGTGGCCGCCTACGGCATCGCGCTCGGCGCCATGAACGTCATCTTCTACGAGGCACTCGCGCGGGCCCCGCTCGGCGTCGTCGTCACAGTTGAGTTCCTCGGCCCGCTGGGGGTTTCGGTCGCCGGTTCGCGCAAGCCGCGCGATGCGGGGGTGGTCGCACTGGCCGGCCTCGGGATCGCACTGCTCGCCCGCGGCGGCGGCGCCGTGAGCGTCGCAGGCTTGCTGCTCGCCGCGGCTGCGGGCGCGTGCTGGGCGGCGTACATCTTGCTGTCCGCCGCGGTCGGCCAGCGGCACTCCGGGGCCGCTCCCCTGGCGGGCGCGATGGCCGTGGGCGCGGCGCTCAACCTGCCCTTCGGCGTGGGTCCGGTCCTGCACGCCAGCGGGCATGCGATCGCGCTCGCCGCCGCGATCGCCCTGCTGTCCAGCGTGGTGCCCTACTCGTTGGAGCTGGAAGCGCTGCGCCGGCTGCCGCCCCGGACCTTCGGGGTGCTCATGAGCCTGGAGCCGGCGGTGGCCGCGTTGGCCGGCTTGGTGATCCTCGGCGAGCAGCTTGCTGCCCGGCAGTGGGCGGGCGTGGCGTGCGTCATCGTCGCGTGCGCGGCGGTGACGGCCTGGCAGCGCGGCGGCAACTGATCGCGGTTTCGGCGCGGCGGCGACTTTTGCGAGAGTCCCACCGGCACGCCCGGTCTGCTGTCAAGATTGGACGCAGATTGGGCCAACGGCCCGCCGGGAGCGGGAGGGGAACGTTCATGAGCACCGATAGCCAAGGGCGGCCGCTCTCCGACGACGGGCAGTGGGCCTGGAACGGCACCGAATGGGTGCCGGCCACCCAGGCCCCTCCACCCGGCCCCGCCACGCCGCAGGAGCCCGCCGGCGACCCTAACGCCACTCGGATCGGCGCGAATCCCTTTGCCGGTGGCGCGGCGCCGGCCGGTGCTGGCAGCCCCCAGGGTGGCCAACCCGCCGGCGGCTACGGAAGCGCCCCGGGTGGCTACGGAAGCGCTCCGGGTGGCTACGGCGGCGCCCCGGGTGGCTACGGAAGCGCTCCCGGCGGCTACGGATCGATGCCCGGCTACGACGCGGCGGCCGGCTACGGCTCCCCGTACGGGGCCCCACCCGGATCTGCCCCGAAGTCGCGCCGGCCACTCGTGCTCGGCCTCATCGGCGGCCTCGTCGTCGTCGCGGCGGTCGTCGTCGTGCTGATCCTCGTCCTCGGTGGCAACGACAAGAAGAAGCTGGCAGGCGCGTACGCCTGCTCGGCGGCCGGTCAGACCGGCACTCTCACGGTCAGCAGCGGCAACCAGTACTCGCTGAGCGACGGCGGGCAAGGCGGCACGCTGACCCGCGACGGGGACAAGGTCACCTTCAACGGCGGCTCACTCGACGGCACGGTCGCGAACTTCGACAGCAGCAACGATGTGCTGAGCTTCCCGTTCCGCAACACCACGCTGACCTGCCGCAAGTAGCCCGCGCGCGTGCCGTCCAACACCGGCGTTGTCGGCTGGACGACGTCCGCCGCGACAGTCGCGTAGCCGACGATTCGCGCCCCGCACCCTTACGCACTGCCAGATTCCTCCCTGTCAGAAACCGTCGACGAACGACGGAGACCACTTCGGCCGGAAACCCGCCGAAGGACTGGAGAGGAACGGTCATGAACACCGATAGCCAAGGTCGCCCGCTCTCCGACGACGGGCAATGGGTCTGGAACGGCGCCGAGTGGATCCCGGTCGCAGCGGCAGGCGCCGGCGCCGGCAGCGGTGCTGCGGCGAGTAGCGGCTCGTCGACGGCCGCGACGATGGTCGCTCCGGCGCCTCCGGCCGGCAACGGGCTCCCCCCGCAGCAGGGCTACGGAAATGGTGGCGGTCCTGCCCCGGTCGCGAGTGCCGGCTACGGGCCGGGTGGCAGCGCCCCCGCGTTCGGTCCTGGCTCGCCGTATGGCATGCCAGCCGCACCGCAGAAGTCGAAGAAGCCGCTGGTCTTCGGGCTCATCGGTGCTGTCGTGGTCATCGCCGGCGTCGTCGTCGCCTTGATCCTCACTCTCGGCGGCGACAAGAAGAACACTGCTTCGACGACGTCGGTGCCCGCGCCGACGCAGGGACCGGTGCCGCAGGATTCCTCGGGTCCGGCCCAGCCCAGCGACGGCCCGTCGCAGGCACCGAGCGACCAGCCGAGCAGCGACCCGTTGGACGCGGGGCCGGCCGGTGCCTACACGTGCAGCGTCGCGGGCACGACCGACACCGGTGTCATCACGTTCGCGGGCGGCGATTACACGTTGAGCGACGACGGCCAGCCCGGCCAGTACACGCTCGACGGCGACATCGTCACCTTCGAAGGCGGCAGCCTGCAGGGCTCGGACGCTCGCTTCGACGCCACCAGCCAGACCGTCTCGATCGACTTCCAGGGCACGCAGCTCACCTGCACGCAGTGACCTGAGCGTCCAAGGCCGGCGCCACCGCGGAGAACGGTGGCGCCGGCTCTCGGCGTCGCACCACGGGAGCTACCGCCCGCTGGATGGAAATCTCGGTAAAACTCTGCATTCCGCACGGCAGCTGCCAGGATGAGACATTCATCCAATTCACAGGGCCGTCCCATGCGACGGCCATGGTGGCGAGCAATTCGCCGCAGTCTCGAGAGGAACGCATGAACACCGACAGCCAGGGTCGTCCGCTGTCCGACGACGGGCAGTGGGCCTGGAACGGCACCGAATGGATTCCGGCGACCGGCGCGTCCGCCCCGGCTCCCGCAGGTACCCAGTCCGCCGGTGGTGAGGCGGGCGCGACGACGATCGCGCCATCCCCCCTTGCCACCAACCAGGGCTACGGGCCGAGCTCCCCGCAGCCGTATCCCCCGGTTTCGGGGCAGCCACAGAAGTCGCGCACGCCGCTGATCCTGGCCATCGTCGCGGGCGTCGTCGTCATCGCCGCTGTGGTGGTGGCTCTCGTGCTCACGCTCGGCGGGGACGACAAGCCTGCGCAGGTCGGTGCGTACACCTGCTCCGTGGCGGGCTTCGACGACAAGGAGACGCTCACGCTGGCGAAGAACAGCTACACCATCACGAACGGCAAGGGCGGCGACTACGCGTTTGCCAGTGACAAGCTCACCTTCAGCAGCGGTGACTTGAAAGACGCCACCGGCACGTTCAAGCCGTCCGACAAGTCGGTCACGCTGGTCAGCCCCGACGGCAAGCAGACGGTGAACTGCGCGCGCAAGTAGCGCGACAGCGCCACGGGCGCGAAGGGCCGGTGCCATGGCACCGGCCCTTTCACATGCTCGCGATGAGCTTGTCGACCCGCTCGTCGACGGACCGGAAGGGGTCTTTGCAGAGGACGGTGCGCTGCGCCTGGTCGTTCAGCTTGAGATGCACCCAGTCGACGGTGAAGTCGCGGCGGCGCTCCTGCGCTCGGCGGATGAACTCGCCGCGCAGCCGGGCGCGGGTGGTCTGCGGCGGGATGGACTTCGCCGCGAAAATGTCCAGGTCGCGGCAGACGCGCTGCACCGCGCCGGCGCGCTCCAGCCGGTAGTACAGCCCGCGGTCGCGGTGGATGTCGTGGTATTTCAGGTCGACCTCGGCCACTCGCGGCGACGAGAGCGGCACGCCGTGGCGCGCCCGGAAGCGTTCGATGAGCACGTACTTCGTGATCCAGTCGACCTCGCGGTCGACCAGCTCGAAGTTGCCGGTCTCGACGGCCTCGAGCGTGCGGCCCCAGAGGTCGATGACCTGCTTGGCGATCGGGTCGCCGCCGCGGCGGTCGATGAAGTCGGCGGCCTTGCGGTGGTACTCGCGCTGGATCTCGAGGGCGGTGGCTTCCCGACCGTTCGCGAGCTTCACCTTGCGGTGGCAGGTGATGTCATGGCTGACCTCGCGGATCGCCCGGATGGGATTCTCCAGGGTGAGGTCGCGCATCACCACGCCGGCTTCGATCATGCGCAGCACGAGATCCGTCGAACCGACCTTGAGCAAGGTGGTGGTCTCACTCATGTTGCTGTCGCCGACGATGACGTGCAGCCGGCGGAAACGCTCGGCGTCGGCGTGCGGCTCGTCGCGGGTGTTGATGATCGGCCGGCTGCGGGTGGTCGCCGAGGAGACCGACTCCCAGATGTGCTCGGCGCGCTGGCTGATGCAGTAGACCGCACCGCGCGGGGTCTGCAGCACCTTGCCGGCACCGCAGATGACCTGACGGGTGACCAGGAACGGCACCAGGACATCGGCCAGCCGGCTGAACTCGCCGTGCCGGCCGACCAGATAGTTCTCGTGGCAGCCGTAAGAGTTGCCGGCGGAGTCGGTGTTGTTCTTGAACAGGTGGACGTCGCCGGCGATGCCCTCTTCGCGCAGCCGGCGCTCGGCTTCGACCAGCAGGCCTTCGAGGATCCGCTCCCCCGCCTTGTCATGGGCGACCAGGTCGATCAGCGAGTCGCACTCCGGGGTCGCGTACTCGGGATGGCTGCCGACGTCGAGGTAGAGCCGGGCACCGTTGCGCAGGAAGACGTTGCTGCTGCGCCCCCAGGACACCACCCGGCGAAACAGATAGCGCGCGACCTCGTCCGGGGACAGCCGACGCTGCCCGCGGAAGACGCAGGTCACCCCGTACTCGTTCTCGAGCCCGTAGATCCTGCGCTCCACGCGTTCACCCTACGGTGAGGGCTTGCCGCCGCGTGTCCTGTTCCGCTGACGGCTGCAAAGCCGAAGGGCTGCCGCTGATACCGGCTCCGCGCGGCCCGTCAGGACCTGCTCGAAGCGGTGGCCTTGCGGTTGGCCTTCTCGATCGCGTCGACGAGCTCGTCCTTGTTCATCGACGAGCGGCCCTTCACGTCCAGCTCCCTCGCCACGTCCATGAGGTGGGACTTGGTGGCGTTGGCATCGACGCCGCCGTGTGACTGCCCCGACGGGCTCGGACCTCCGGACTCGGAGCGCGAGTCGGACGGGCCCTTGCTGTCCTTGTCCTCCCAGTGGTCGCCCACCTTCTCGTGGGTGTGCTTGAGGGCTCCGTACGCGACGCGGTGGGCGTACTGCTCGTCACCGTGGTGCGAGTTGCCTTCCAGCGCGCTGTCGTGGGCTTTGGCGAAGGTGCGCTGCGCATGCTCGTCGGAACGCTGGACGGTGGACGGGAGCTCGTCCTCGATGGGCTTTCCGTTGCGTGTCTTCGGCATGCCCTAGGTTTGCCCGGATGCGCCGGGCTCAACAGTTCCGATCGTGACCAGGCTTCGGGCCGCGGGCACCCGGATGCCGGCGAGCGGCATCGGCCCGGCACGCAGCAGTTCGCGCGCGTGCGCGATCTCGACCGGACCTCCCAGCGCGAACCCCTGGCCGAACTGGCAGCCGGCCGCCCTCAGCATGGACACCTGGCTGAGATCCTCGATGCCTTCTGCCACGGCGGGGACGCCCAGGCTGTCGCACATGGCCAGCACGGCGCGGCAGAGTGCGTCGGCCCGCGGATCCTGCCCGAGGCCGCTCGTGAAGCTGCGGTGGATCTTGCAGAGGTTGAACGGCGCGTTGCGCAGGTATGCCACGGAGCTGTAGCCGGTGCCGAAGTCGTCCAGCGCCAGGTGGACGCCGGCCTCGCGCAGCCGCCGCAGCAGCTCGAGCGGGTAGGGCTCGTCCTCGACGAAGACGCTCTCGGTGACCTCGAGCACGAGGTTGGGCGCCCGGACAGACTTCGGCAGGTGCATCACCAGCTGCAGCAGATGGTCGTCCTGCAGCTGGCGAACGCTCACATTCACCCCGACGTCGATCGCACGGTCGGCGAACGCACTGAGCTCGCAGGCGTCGGCGTACGCCTGCGGCACTTGCCAGCTGCCGATCTCGGCGAGCAGCCCGGACTCCTCGGCGAGTGGGATGAACTCCCCCGGCAGCAGCAGGCCGCGTTCGGGATGCTGCCAGCGAACCAGCGCCTCGAAGCCCGCGATCACCCCCGTCGTCAGGTCCAGCACCGGCTGGTAACGCAGCACGAGCTCGCCACGCGCGGCGGCTCCGCGCAGCTGCTCGGTCAGCTCGATGCGCGCCAGCCGTTCCGTTCGCATGCCGGGGACGAAAACCCGGTAGCAGCTCTTGCCCTTTGCCTTCGCCTCGTACATGGCGAGGTCGGCGTTGCCGAGCAGAGTCCCTGCGGACGCTCCGGCGGCTGCCGACGCGACCGCGAGCCCGATCGACACGCCGACCGGCACCAATCGCCCGGAGACGTGGATGGGCTCGGTCCCAGCCGCGAGGACTCGTTCGGCGACCCGAACCGCCTCGCCGGCGTCCTCGAGGTCGGTGAGTAGCAACGCGAACTCGTCGCCGCCCAGGCGGGCCACCGTGTCGCCCTCGCGCACGCAGCTCATGAGACGGCCTGCCATCGCCCGCAGGACGGCGTCGCCGCCTTCGTGGCCGAACCGGTCGTTGACCGGCTTGAAGTCGTCGAGGTCGCAGAACAGCACTGCCACCTGCGTTCCCCGGCGACGGTGATCGAGTGCCTCCGCGATGCGCTCCCGGAAGAGCGTGCGGTTCGCGAGGCCGGTCAGCGGGTCGCGGGTGGCGAGCGTCGTCATCTGCGACGCCATGCGCAGCCGCAGCAAGAACTCTTCGGCCAGGGTGCACAGCGCCGTGAGGGCCCGCCGGTCGGCCCGCTCGTAACGCTGGGCGGCGCGCGGAGCGCACACCAGCCACGATGCACCGCCGCCGGCGTCGCTCACGGACAGCCGGAATCCGAGCTCCCCTGCTCGCGGCGGGGTGGACCGGATCTGCGCCCGGGGGCTGCGCAGCACGCGGGCGGCGTGGCGGGTGAGGCGGTCGAGCACTTCCTGGAGGTTGTCGGCTTTCTGGATGCTCGACGCCGCAGCCAGCAGCGCGGAGAGCCGGGCGCCGTGCTCACCGCCGCGGCGGACCGCCCTCGCCGCCACCAGCATGGCGACCGTCGGCACGATGAGCAGGCACTCCGTCCACAGCGGCAGCGAGCGCGGCATGAGCACGGCGAGATAGCCGATGGAGCTGACGCCGAGAAACCAGACGAGCGACACCGGCAGGTCACGGTCGAAGAGCAGGCGGCGAAGCGGCTGGCCGCTTTCTGACGCCAGGGACAGCGCGGTGATGAGCCAGTCGGCGGTGAAGTAGACCGCTGCGGCGGCCAGCACCGCGAGCAGCTCGCGCGCTCCCGTATCGCCGATGCCGCCGACGGCCGACATGGTGGCCAGCGCCAGGGCGCCGACCAGCATGAGCAGACCGGCGTTGAACATCCGCGCCCACCAGCGCTTTCCGGACAGCGCCTGACCGAGAATGCCGGCGACCGACCAGAGCACCAGTGCCTGCGGGTGAGGCACGAGCAGTCCGAGGACCACGAGCACGGCGGCGTCGAATCCGATCTCCACGTCACCGCCGGGGCGCAGCAGCACAAGCGGGAAACGCGAGACCAGGCAGACGACGGGGACCGCGAGGAGCGCGAACCCGATCGGATACCCGTCGCGGCCCCACTGAGGGACGGCGTGTGCGAGGGCGAGGACGCCCAAAACAGCCACCAGCAGGTCCAACGCTTGATAGGGCCGCAGCCGCCGCGTCACTCAAGCCCCCATTTCCCCGTCACGACCGAGTCGGCAGACCAGGGGATTTCCTTGAGCGAGGTCCGCGCAACCGGGCCACCGGTCTACGGCGTTCGGCCCAAGGAACGAGTGGGACCGTCACGTCGCGCCCAACGGGCGATCAACGTTCTGATGCGCCCTTGAGCGCCGGCTGTCAGCCTTCGGCGGAGCCTGTTTCGGCGGCGGACGGCAGCAGGCGCTCCAGCTGCGCATCCGTGATCCGGCGGAAGCAACGCCTGGTGCGGCTGCGGTCCAGCACGGCGACCTCGAGCGTGGTGGCCGTGAGCCGCCGCTCGCCGTTCGCGCCGGCTGGCGCTGCGGGGAGCAGGGCGGCTTGGCCCACCGTGCCGGCTTCGAGCGCGTGCACGGCGACCGCGACCGCCGCCTCCAGCCCGGCATTCGGATCGTGGTGCTCGCGCAGATGCTGGGCGACGGTGTCGGCTTGCCCTCCCATGGCGACGAAGCCTTGCTCGTCGGACACGGACCCGTCGTAGGTGAGCCGGTAGATCTGGTCGTCGGCGGCGGTGTGACCCACCTCGGCGACGACGATCTCCACCTCATAGGGCTTCTGGGCCTCGATGAAGATGGCGCCGAGGGTCTGCGCGAAGGCGTTCGCGAGCGCCCGGCCGGTGACGTCGCGCCGGTCGTAGGCGTAGCCGCGCATGTCGGCGAGGCGGACCCCGGCAACGCGCAGGCTCTCGAACTCGTTGTAGCGGCCGACGGCGGCGAGCGCGATGCGGTCGTAAATCTCGCTGATCTTGTGCAGGGCGCTGGACGGGTTTTCCGCCACGAACGCGATACCCCCGTCGTAGGTCAGCACGACGTTGCTGCGACCGCGGGCGATGCCCTTGCGGGCGTACTCGGACCGATCCCGAACGATCTGTTCGGGACTGGTGTAGAACGGCGTGGTCACATCAGCCCCCGGGGTTTTGCATGCGTTCGTCGACGACACCCGCCACCACCGCGCCGACGTCTTCGTCCGCCAGCCGCCGGTAGCCCGCGTCGCTGACCGCCGCAACGACCGGATAGATGCGGCGGGTGAAATCGGGGCCGCCGGTGGCCGAGTCGTCGTCGGCGGCGTCGTACAGCGCCTCGACAGCGACGCGGATCGCGTCCTGCTCGCTGAGCCCCTCCCGGTACAGCTTCTTCAGCGCTCCGCGCGCGAAGACGGATCCGGAGCCGACCGAGTGGAAGCTGTGCTCCTCGTAACGGCCACCGGTCACGTCGTAGGAGAAGATCCGGCCGATTCCGCTCTCGTGGTCGTAACCGGCGAAGAGCGGGACGACGGCCAGGCCCTGCATCGCAAGGCCCAGGTTGCCACGGATCATGGTGGACAGCCGGTTGGCCTTGCCCTCGAGGGAGAGCACCGTGCCCTCGATCTTCTCGTAATGCTCGAGCTCCACCTGAAACAGCCGCACGAGCTCGACGGCCACACCCGCGGTACCGGCGATGCCCACGGCGGAGTACTCGTCGCCCTGAAAGACCTTCTCGATGTCGCGCTGCGCGATCAGATTGCCCATCGTGGCGCGGCGGTCACCGGCCATCACGACCCCGCCTGGGTAGACGACGGCGACGATCGTCGTGCCGTGGGGTACCTCAGGCATCGCCGCTGAGCCGGGCAGCAGCCGCGAGCCCGGCAGTAGATCCGGGGCGGCCGCGGCCAGGAAGTCGGTGAACGATGAGCTCCCGGCGGCCAGGAATGCGTCCGGTAGCCGAGCTCCCTCGGCGATTCGTTCCCGCACTCCCCGCTCCCTCTCCGCTTGCGCGGCTCACAGTCGATTCACGCCGCTCGGCGCGATCGCGCCGCCGGCAGTCAGCCCGCCAATCCCACCACACGCTGCTGCAGTCGCGCCTACCCGTTCGCGGGCGGCGCTCACCCGCGCGCAAAGCGGCTACTGGCCGCCCTTCTGGATGTAACCGCGGACGAACTCCTCGGCATTTTCCTCGAGCACCTCGTCGATGTCGTCCAGCAACGCGTCGACGTCGTCGGAGAGCTTCTCGTGGCGCTCCTGGACGTCGCTCTGGACTTCCTCGTCGACGGACGCCTCATCGGCTTCGCCGCGGCGGCGAGTGGCGCGCTGCTGGCCACCACTGTCGTTGCTTGCCATGTGTCCTCCTCATAGCCCTGCAAAGGGGACCCTATGCCGACCGGCGCTGACCTGGCGTCAGCGGCACCGATCAACCCGTCCCCGAAATCGCGTGGCCCACTCGGCCCTATCGGCCGCCGGCGAGCGCATCAAGCAGATCACCGGCGGTAGAGCAGCGATCGAGCAGGTCACCGACGTGAACGCGGGTGCCGCGCAACGGCTCGAGGGTCGGAACGCGTTGCAGCGTGTCGCGGCCGACGTCGAAGATGACCGAGTCCCACGACGCCGCTGCGACCGCGTCGGCGAACTTGGCGAGGCACCGGCCGCGGAAGTAGGCCCGGGTGTCCTCGGGCGGCTCGCTCATGGCCCGCTCGACTTCCGCTTCGCTGAGCAGCCGGTCGAAGCGGCCCGTGGCGACCAGCCGGTTGTACAGCCCCTTGTCCTGCCGGACATCGCTGTACTGCAGGTCGACCGCCTGCAGCCGCGGGGAGCTCCAGTCGAGGCCGTCACGCTCGCGGTAACCCTCGAGGATGGACAGCTTCGCGACCCAGTCGAGCTCGCGCGAGAGGCTCATCGGCTCTGCCTCCAGCCGGACGAGCACGGACTCCCAGCGGGTCAGGACGTCGCGGGTCTGCTCGTCGGCGTCGCTGCCCCACCGGTCCTCGACGAACTTGCGAGCCTGGTCGAGGTACTCCATCTGCAACTGGACGGCCGTCATGGTCCGCCCGTCGCGCAGGGTGACCTTCTTCGTGAGGCTCGGGTCGTGGCTCACCGCCCGCAAGGTGGCGACGGGAGCCTCCAGCGAGAGGTCGTTCACCAGCCAGCCGGCCTCGATCATGGCGATGACGAGCGAGGTGGTGCCGAACTTGAGGTAGGTGGACAGCTCGCTCATGTTCGCGTCGCCGATGATGACGTGCAGCCGGCGGTACTTTTCCGGGTCGGCGTGCGGCTCATCACGGGTGTTGATGATCGGGCGCTTCAAGGTGGTCTCCAGGCCGACCTCGACCTCGAAGAAGTCGGCGCGCTGGCTGAGCTGGAATCCGTCGGTACGCCCGTCGGCGCCGATGCCGACCCGCCCGGCGCCGCAGACCACCTGGCGGCTCACGAAGAACGGCGTGAGGTGGCGGATGACCTCCGCGAAGGACGTGCTGCGCGACATCAGGTAGTTCTCGTGGCAGCCGTACGAGACGCCTTTGTTGTCGGTGTTGTTCTTGTACAGCTGCACCGGCGACGTGCCCGGCACGGCAAGGGCCCGCCGGGCGGCCTCCGCGATGATCCGCTCCCCCGCCTTGTCCCACAGCACGGCGTCGCGCGGGGTGGTGACCTCCGGCGTCGAGTACTCGGGGTGAGCGTGGTCGACGTAGAAGCGCGCGCCATTGGTGAGGATGAGATTCGCGAGGCCCAGATCGTCTTCGTTCGCCGGGGCGGAGGGATCCACCAGCGGCGGGGCCGCGGCCTCGAACCCGCGCGCGTCACGCAGCGGCGACTCCTCCTCGAAGTCCCACCGGGCGCGCTGGCTGCCGGATGCTCGCGGGCTGTAGCTGTTGACGACGAGGGAGGACGCCTGCATCGCGTTCATCGTCGGAGCAGCAGGCACCGAGATGCCGTACTCCGTCTCCGAACCCATGATGCGACGCACGCTCATGACAAGAGCCTAGGCCCCCACGCGCTTCAGCCGCCCGGGAAACGCGGATGGCAGTCCGTGCGCGGCCGCCAACGGCATGCGCACGGCCGCGCCCAGCCGGCGCTTGCCGTCGGGGACAGGGCACGCCGCAGCGGCGTTCCCCATGGCAAACCGCGAGACCGCGACCAGCCTCGGCCGGCTGAGGCCTAGAGGTACTGCCCGGTGTTCGCGATCGTGTCGATCGACTTTCCGGCCTGGTCGCCCTTGCCGCCGGTGACGAGCGTGCGGATGTAGACGATCCGCTCGCCCTTCTTGCCGGAGATGCGCGCCCAGTCGTCCGGGTTGGTGGTGTTGGGCAGGTCCTCGTTCTCCTTGAACTCGTCCAGGCACGCCTGCAGCAGATGCGACACCCGCAAGCCCTTGTGGCCGGTCTCGAGGAACGCCTTCACGGCCATCTTCTTCGCCCGCGCCACGATGTTTTCGATCATCGCGCCGGAGTTGAAGTCCTTGAAGTACAGCACTTCCTTGTCACCGTTGGCGTAGGTGACTTCGAGGAAGCGGTTCTCCTCGGACTCGCTGTACATCCGCTCGACGACGCGCTGGATCATCCCCGCGCAGGTCGCTTCGCGGCTGCCGCCGTGCTCAGCAAGGTCCTCCTCGTGCAGCGGTAGCCCGGGGATGACGTACTTGGAGAAGATGTCGCGGGCGGCCTCCGCGTCGGGACGCTCGACCTTGATCTTCACGTCCAGCCGGCCGGGGCGCAGGATCGCCGGGTCGATCATGTCCTCGCGGTTCGAGGCGCCGATCACGACCACGTTTTCCAGCAGTTCCACACCGTCGATCTCGGCGAGCAGCTGCGGAACGATGGTGTTTTCGACGTCGGAGCTCACGCCGCTGCCGCGGGTGCGGAAGATCGAATCCATCTCGTCGAAGAAGACGATGACGGGCATGCCCTCCGACGCCTTCTCGCGGGCCCGCTGGAACACCAGCCGGATCTGCCGCTCGGTCTCGCCGACGTACTTGTTGAGCAGCTCGGGGCCCTTGATGTTGAGGAAGAACGCCCGGCCGTCGCCCTTGCCGCTGATGGCCTCGACCTTCTTGGCCAACGAGTTCGCGACGGCCTTCGCGATCAGCGTCTTGCCGCATCCCGGCGGCCCGTACAGCAGCACGCCCTTCGGCGGCTGGAGCATGTGCTCGGCGAACAGGTCCTTGTGCAGGAACGGCAGCTCGACCGCGTCCTGGATCGACTCGATCTGCGCCGCGAGCCCACCGATCTCCGAGTAGGAGATGTCCGGCACTTCCTCCAGGACGAGCTCTTCGACCTCGGACTTCGGCACCCGCTCGTACGCCCAGCCGCTGCGCGTATCGATCAGCAGCGAGTCACCGGCGCGCAGCGTGATGGCCTGCAGCGGCGCCGCGAGGTGCACGACACGCTCCTCGTCGGCGTGGGCGATGACGAGCGCGCGGTCGCCGCCCTCGAGCAGCTCCTTCACCAGGACGATCTCGCCCTGACGCTCGAACTCCAGCGCCATGACGACGTTCATCGCCTCGTTGAGCATGACTTCCTGGCCGCGGCGGAGCTCGTCCACCTCGACCGCCGGTGACACGGTCACGCGCAGCTTTCTGCCTTGCGTGAACACGTCGACCGTGCCGTCGTCGTGCGTCTCCAGGAAGGTGCCGTAGCCGCTCGGCGGCTGCGCCAGCCGGTCGACTTCCTCCTTGAGCGCGACGACCTGATCCCGCGCCTCGCGCAGGGTCACCACGAGCTTCTCGTTCTGACCGATGAGCCCGCGCATACGCGCCTGAGCCTCGGACAGCCGCTCCTCCATGAGCCGGGCACCCCGTGGTGACTCCACGAGCCTGCCGCGCAAGGCCGCGATCTCTTCTTCCAGGAACGCGATCTGGGTGTGCAGCTGAGTGATTTCCTTCTCAGCTGCGATCAGTTTGGTCTGCGGGTCGGGCGAGCCTTCGCCGCTGCGCCCACCCGTGCCTGAACGAGGACCAGCCACAGCCGTCACCTCCCCCGTCGGGTCGAAAGCACACACTAACCGTCCGAGCACAACAGCGGCGATAGCCCGACCGGCAATCCGCGAATCGTGCCCTCCGTTCGTCACAGGCAGGTTGCGCGCGCTGATCCGCGGGCTCCGCTGCGCGGCGTCCGTTGCTAGCGTCGAGGGATGCAGGTTCGCGTCGATCAGGACAAGTGCACCGGAGACGGCCTCTGCGTTCAGTACGCGCAGGCGGTGTTCGAGTTCGACATCGACGGCCTCGCGTACGTCAAGGGGCCGGACGGCGAGCTGCGCACCGAGCACGGCGCGAGTGTCGCCGTTCCCGAGGGGCTGCGCCTCGAGGTCATCGATGCCGCCGAGCAGTGCCCGGGCGAATGCATCTACGTGACGTCGCCCGACGGCTCGGTCATCGGCGGCCCCTCGGACTGACCCGCGGCGGGCTCCGCGGACACCGGTCGCGCCGGCCGGGAACCCTTCGCCGGACGCGTCCGGCGTGGCGGCGGGGTGACGCCCGGCGCGAGCCGGCGTGCCGTCACCAGGAAGCCGGTGTGGCCGACCATGCGGTGATCCGGGCGCACCGCGAGCCCGTCGACGTGCCAGCCGCGCACCATCGATTCCCACGCGGCCGGTTCGGCGAAGCTGCTGCTTTCGCGAAGCGCTTCGACGAGCCGGGACAGCTGCGTCGTCGTCGCGACGTATCCGCAGAGCACTCCCCCGGGCACCAGGGCAGCACTCACTGCCGGAAGCACCTCCCACGGCGAGAGCATGTCGAGAACGACGCGATCCACCTCCGGCAATGGCTCGCCGGGCTCACCGACGTCGCCGGTCCGGCACTCCCAGGCCGGGTGCGGCCCGGAGAAGAACATCTCGACGTTGCGCGCGGCGATCTCCGCGAAATCCGGTCGCCGCTCGTAGGACAGCACCCGGCCACCGTCGCCGACCGCGCGCAGCAGCGAGCACGAGAGCGCACCGCTGCCGGCGCCGGCCTCCAGCACGCGGGCACCCGGGAAGATGTCGGCGTAGGCCACGATCTGCGCCGCGTCCTTCGGATAGACGACGGTGGCGCCCCGCGGCATCGACAGCACGAAGTCGGTGAGCAGCGGACGGAACGCCACGTACGGCGTGCCGCCGGTGCTGACCACGACGATGCCCTCGGGATGCCCGATCAGCGCGTCGTGCTCGATCGCGCCCTTATGGGTGTGGAACTGCTTGCCGGCGGTCAGCAGCACCGTATGGCGCCGGCCCTTGTCGTCGGTCAGCTGAACGCGTTCGCCTTCGGCGAGCAGCCCCCGGCGGTGGCGCTCCCCTGCGGACTGCCCGGATGTGTCGGCGGCCGTCACCGGCGCGTGGCGAGCCGGTTCGCCGCGGCCGGGTCGATGCGTGCGACGACGTCCACGGTGACCAGCACTCCGGTGATAGCTCCCTCTGCGTTGTAGACCGCGTACTCCGATGCGGGGGTGGCGTTGAGCCGTTCCATGAGCTCCTGACCGCTCAGCGTGTCGGGGATGCGCAGGCCGTCTTCGAGTGGACGCGACACCTGATTGATGGTGGTCCATGGCCGGCGGTCGGGCGGAACGGCGTCGGCGGCGGCGCCGTTCATCAGCGCCCAGGGGCGGCCGCTGCTGTCGGCCACGACGACGGCGGTGGCGCGGGCGGCTTCGGCTCGGCGCAGCGCCTCGGAAAGCGGCAGGTTCGCATCGACCGTCACGGCCCGGCGGGCGATGCCACCGGCGACGAGGTCGGGCACCTTCTCGACGACCTGGCTTCGCTTCAGCACGGCACCGGCGCTGAGCGCCAGGAAGATGGCGATGGCGATGGTGAAGCCGGTAGCGCCCTGCTGGTACTGCCGAAAGCCCCAGACGGCGAGGGCGGCGGCCACGACGAAACCGGAGTAGGCGCCGGCCCGGATCGACTTGTTGCGGTCGCCGGTGACCTTCCAGACACCGGACGCGAACACCGCCCCGCCGTCCAGCGGCAGGCCGGGCAGCAGGTTGAAGAACCCGAGCGCGGCATTGGTCCAGGCCAAGGAGAAGACGATCAGGCCGGCTGCCGAGTTGGGGTTCATCGTGCTGTAGGCGATCCAGGCGGGGACGCCGATGATCAGGTTGACCATCGGCCCGGCGAAGGAGACCAGGAAGCTGCGGCCCGGCGTTTCCGGCTCCGGGCGGAATTGGGTGACGCCGACGAACCCGTAGATCGTGATGGCGTCGACCTCGAAGCGCAGCCGCTGGGCGACCAGCGCGTGGCCGAGCTCGTGCAGCACGATGCTGATCATGGTCACGATGGCGATCAGCGCGGCCAGGCCGTAGGTCTGGTTCGTCGACTCACCGGTGAGCCGGTCACGGGCGATCGGCTCGAACATGGCGCCGATGATGAACACGAAAATGATGCTGATCGGCGATACGTAGATCGGCACCCGATGCACCGTGAGCAGGCGCAATCCACGTCCCGGGACGACCCGGGGCGGCGGTGGCTGCTGGTTGCTCACGTGTTGATGGTGTCAGACGTTCTTATGAGGGGCGGCATTCGCACTATCCCCGTACGGTGATCGCGTGACCACCCCCGCCGCCAATCCCGTTCCCACGTACGCCACACGTCCCCCTGCGGTCCGCGCGCTCGGTGTGACCAAGGACTACGGCTCCGGCGAGACCAAGGTCGCGGCGCTGCGCGGGATCAGCGTCGACTTCCCGATCGGTGCCTTCACCGCCATCATGGGCCCGTCCGGGTCCGGCAAGTCGACGCTCATGCACTGCCTGGCCGGCCTCGACAAGGTGACCTCCGGGCAGGTGTGGCTTGCTGACGGTGGCGAGTTCGGCCGCGACTCCGGCGGTGCGGTGGAGCTCTCGGCGCTCTCGGACAAGAAGCTGACGCAGCTGCGCCGCGACCGGATCGGCTTCATCTTCCAGCAGTTCAACCTGCTGCCCACGCTGACGGCTGCCGAAAACATCACCCTTCCGCTCGACATCGCGGGACGCAAGGTCGACCAGGCGTGGTTCCGGCAGGTCGTCGACACGCTCGGGCTGGCCGACCGGCTCAAACACCGGCCTGCCGAGCTGTCCGGCGGGCAGGTGCAGCGGGTGGCGTGCGCGCGGGCGATCGTGTCGCGCCCGGCGGTCATCTTCGCGGACGAGCCGACCGGCAATCTCGATTCGCGCGCGAGCGCCGAAGTGCTCTCATTCCTGCAGCGTTCGGTGCGTGAGCTCGGCCAGACGGTCATCATGGTCACCCACGAGCCCACCGCGGCGGGCTACTCCGACCAGGTGATCTTCTTGCAGGACGGGCTCATCGTCGACGGGATGAGCGCCCCCACCGCCGATCGGGTGCTGGATCGGATGAAGTCGCTCGACGCGGCGGTCGGCGGCGCCCCGGGTCAGGGCCCCCGCTGATGTTTCGCGTCACCCTGAGAGGCCTGCTGGCCCGCAAGGTCCGCCTGCTGCTGTCGGCGATCGCCGTGGTGCTCGGTGTCGCCATGGTGTCCGGCACATACGTGCTGACCGACACGATCAGCAGCGCATTCGACAACCTCTTCTCCTCGGTCAACCGCAACACGGCCGTTGCCGTTCGCGGCGCCACCGGCGCCGGATTCAGCAATACCGCCTCCGACGCCGACCGTCCGCCGCTGCCGCAGTCGCTCGTCGCGAAGATCCGGGCGGTGCCCGGTGTGAAGCAGGCGGAGCCGGAGGTGTTCGGCACCGCGGTCATCATCAACCCCGCGACGAACAAGGCGATTTCCAACGGTGGGGCGCCGCAGCTCGGACGCGTCTACAGCGGCGGCCCGCTGTCCAGTCTCACGCTGGCCGAGGGGCATGCCCCGCAGACCAGTAAGCAGGTCGTGATCGACCGCGGCACGTTCGACAAGATCCATCTCAAGGTCGGCGAGCAGGTCACCATCCAGCCCGACGGTCACACCGCCCGCAAGTTCCAGCTCGTGGGTGTGGTGACCATCGGCGACATCGACAGCCTCGGCGGTGCCACCCTCGCGGCCTTCGACCTGACAACGGCACAGCAGCTGCTGCTGAAGCCGGGCCTCATCAGCCAGGTCACGGTCGCGGCGGACTCCGGCGTCTCGCAGGACGAGCTCGCCCAGCGCATCCGCGGGGTCGTCGGCAAGAACGTCGACGTCGTCACCGGCGCGCAGCTGAACGAGCAGACCACCGCCGGCATCAAGAACGGGCTCGGCTTCTTCAACCTGATCCTTTCGGCCTTCGGCTACATCGCCCTGCTGGTCGGGCTGTTCATCATCGCCAACACCTTCGCGATGCTCGTCGGTCAGCGCTCCCGAGAGCTCGCGCTGCTGCGCGCCGTGGGAGCAAGCCGTGCGCAGATCGTGCGCTCGGTGCTGTCCGAAGGCATCGCCGTCGGCGTCATCGGTGCCGGTGTCGGGCTCGGGGTGGGCATCGGGCTCGCGGTCGGGATGGAGAGCTTGTTCAGCTCCGCCGGCATCGACATCCCCTCGACGGGTGTCGTGGTGCTCGCCCGCACGGTCATCGTCGCGCTGCTGCTCGGCATCATCGTCACAGCGGTGGCGGCGCTGTTTCCGGCGCTGCGGGCGAGCCGCGTCCCACCCGTCGCGGCGATGTCGGAGACGTACTCGATCCCGACCCGTTCGCTCGCGTTGCGCGGCGCGTTCGGCGTGGTGTTCCTGATCGGGGGCGGATCCGCGTTGCTGCGCGGCGTCAACGGCACGGGAGGCAAGGCAGCGGCGACCGTCGGCATCGGCGCAGTGTTCATCCTCGCCGCGGTAGTGACGCTGGCGCCGCTGGTCGCGCGGCCGGTGGTGAGCGTGCTCGGCACGCCGATCCGCCGCTTCTTCGGCCCCATCGGCGCGCTGTCGATCCAGAACGCGAGCCGCAACACGCGGCGCACCGCCGCTACCGCCTCCGCGCTGATGATCGGCCTGGCGCTGATCACGACGGTCGGGGTGCTCGCGTCGTCGATCAAGACGTCGGTGGGCACGCTGGTCAGCCAAGGCACGGGCGCGACCTACATCCTCCTCGGCTCCGGCAGCCAATCGTTGCCGAACAACCTGCCGAGCGACCTCGCGAGCAAGCCGGGCGTCGCCAACGCGAGCGGCATCGCGATCGTGCCCATCCGCATCGGCTCGACGAAGGCGGTGGCGACGGCGACGGAGCCGTCCGCGTTCAAGGACAACCTGCTGCTCAGCCGCTCCTCCGGTGACCTGAGCGGGCTGAGCCCGTCGACGATCCTCATCAGCAAGAAGGTGTCGGACGACAAGCACTGGAAGGTCGGCACGGTGCTGCCCGTCGGCTTCTCCGAAGGCGGGAAGGCGCAGCTGCGCGTCGCCGGCATCTACCAGGAGAATCAGCTCGCGGGCGGCTACCTCATCGACCGGCGCACCGCGGCGCGGTACGTGACCAACCTCGTCGACGTGGTCGTGCTGGTGCATGCGAAGCCGGACGCCAATGTCGAGCAGCTGCGAAAGACAATCGAGGACACGCTGAACCAGTATCCGGGCGTCAAGGTGCAAAGCCGCGGCGAGTACATCCAGAACGCGCAGGACCAGATCGGCCAGCTGACCAACCTGATCTACGTCCTGCTCGGCCTCTCGGTGCTGATCGCGTTCTTCGGGATCATCAACACCCTCGCGCTGTCGGTCATCGAACGCACGCGGGAGATCGGCCTGCTGCGCGCGGTGGGGACCAGCCGCGCTCAGACCCGATCGATGATCATTATGGAGTCGCTGGTCATCTCGCTGTTCGGCGCTGTGCTGGGCGTCGCGGTCGGATCGCTCTTCGGCTGGGCCATCCTGCCGCCTCTCAAGGATCAGGGGCTGGACCAGTTCAGCTATCCCGGTGTCAGCGTGATCATCTACTTTGTCGTCGCCGCCATCGTCGGTGTCATCGCTGCGGTTTTCCCGGCGCGGCGCGCCGCCAAGCTGGATGTGCTGCGCGCCATCGCCACGACGTAGCCGGCCAGCCGCCTATAGCGATCCGCGTCTCGCACGGCAAGCCCCCAGCCGCAAGCTGTGGATCGATCGACGCGATCCACAGCTTGCGCGCTGACCGGCTCACGTCGCGCGCTGCCGCGCCACGGTGAGGCATGGCTCTCGTCCCTCCCTCGCCCCACTCCTGCCCGCCCGCGCCCTTCACCCGGGTCCGGTTGACCTCGCCGGAGCAGATCCTCGCCGCGGTTCCCTACCTGCTCGGGTTCGCTCCGGAGCGCTCCGTCGTTGCCATCGGCCTGCGCGGCAAGCAGGTCGGCCTCACCCTGCGGCTCGACCTCGACCAGCTGGACAAAGAGACGCGCCGCACCGTCGTCAGCCGCATCTGCAGCGACGGCGCCACCGCGGTCGTACTCATCTTCTTCGATCCCGACCGGCCGCCGGGTCCGGCCCGCGGCCGCCCGGGTGCCGGCGCGATGCGCTCGCTGATGACCGCCCTCGAGCGCGCCGGGGTCGAGGTCCGTGACGCCTTGGGGGTCTGCGACGGCAGATTCTGGTCCTACGTGTGCCGGCGGGCGTCCTGCTGCCCACCGGAGGGCCGCCCGATCCCCGAGGCCGGCGGCCCCGATCACGCGATGGTCGCCGCCCCGCTGATCGCTCACGGAGCTGCGCCGCTCGCCAGCCGCCGGGAGCTCGAAGCGAGCGTCGAGCAGCTGTCGGGTTCGCAGCGCGCGCAGCTGTCGCGCGCATACGACGAGGTGCTGGCCGAGCCGGTTCAGCATCCGATCGAAGGCTGGTTGGCCGCGGTGGCTCTGCGCATGGAGTTGCCTCCCGGGCCGGGCCGGGCGTTGCCGATGAGCGACGCGGTGCGCCTCATCGTCGCGCTCGACGACGTGCTGATCCGCGACACCGTCGTCTCGTGGACCGCCACCGATGCGCTCGACGCTGTCCTGGACCTGTTGCAGGAGCTGGTGCCGCTTGCCCTTCCGCCCTACGACGTCGAGCCGCTTGCCACGCTCGCCTGGGCAGCGTTCGCCGCCGGGCGCGGAGCGCTGGCAGCCGTAGCCCTGGAGCGAGCGTTGCGCACCGACCCCGGACATTCGCTGTCGCGCATGCTGGACGCGGCGCTGCAGGGAGGGATCACTCCCGACCAGCTCGGCGACGTGAGCCGGGAGCTGCTCGCCACGCCACCGGCTACGGCTTGCGGCTTCGACCCGGAGAGCGGACGGACTCCGGATGCACCGTGAGGCTTCCCAGCAGCTCCAGATCGACCTCGTGCAGGCTGCTGCGCAGCACGGCCCGTTCAGGCAGCTGATCGGAATCGGGAAACGTCGGCACGTACACGCAGCTGCAGCCGGCGGCGATCGCGCTCGCCAAGCCGGCCGGGGCATCTTCGAGGACCACGCAGCGTGCGGGCACCACCCCGAGCGCTCGCGCCGCCGTCAGGTAGGGCTCCGGATCGGGCTTGCCGTGCGCCACTTCGTCGCCGGCGATGCTCACCTGAAAGCGGTGGGCGCCCACCGAGCGCAAGGCGGCATCGACGATCAGCCGGAACGACGACGAGACGAGCGCGAGCGGCACGCCGGCATCGGCCAGCGCGTCCAGCAGCGGACCGGCACCCGGCTGCAGGGGCACGTCCTCCGCGAGCAGCTCGGCCATTTGCGTCATCAGCAGCCGGCCGACTTCCTGCGGGTCGGCCGCGGCCGCGGCCGGCGTGGCGAGCCGGTCGAGCAGGATGCCGACCGCCAGGTCGAGCCGCTTGCCGATCATGGCGGCCTTCATCTCCGGAGTGAAGACACCGCCGAGCATTTCGGCGACGCGTTCCTCGGCGATCGTCCAGAGCGGCTCGGAGTCGACGAGCAGGCCGTCCAGATCGAAAAGCACGCCTGCGGGCGGGTCGAACCGCGGTCGTTTGCTCCCGCCGCGCCGGCGAAAGACGTCCAGCAGACCGGCGGGCCCCTGCTGGACCGGGCCCTCACCGCCGGTCCACGGCTTGGTGCTCATGCGCATCGCCTCCGGCGCCCGTGCCCGGTCATGGTCGGGGGCCCGCCCGGCGATCCACCGGGCGTGCCCTCATCGAGCGTTGAAGTACTTGGCTTCGGGGTGGTGGATGACGATCGCGTCCGTCGACTGCTCGGGGTGCAGCTGCGACTCCTCCGAGAGCGTGACCCCCACGCGGTCCGGCTTGAGCAGCTGGACGATCTTCGAGCGGTCCTCCAGATTGGGGCAGGCGCCGTAGCCGAGGGAAAAGCGCGCTCCCCGGTATTCGACCCGCAGCAGACCACTGAGATCGTCGGGGTCGTCCGCGACGATGCCGAGCTCCTGACGCGTCCGGAAATGCCAGTACTCGGCGAGTGCCTCGGCCAGTTGCACCGAGAGTCCGTGCAGCTCGAGGTAATCGCGATAGGAGTTGGTCTCGAAGAGCTCCGCGGTGGCCTGGCTGACCTTGTCGCCGACCGTGACGATCTGGAAGCCGACGACGTCGATCTCCCCGGAGTCCTCCGGACGGAAGAAGTCGGCGAGGCAGAGCCGCCGGTCGCGGCGCTGGCGCGGAAACGTGAAGCGGGTGAGCTCCTCCTCGTTGTCACCGAGGACGATGAGGTCGTCACCCTTACTCACTGCCCGGTAGTAGCCGTAGACCACGGCCGCTTCGAGCAGCTGCTCTGCTTGAAGCCGTTCGAGCCAGGCGCGCAGCCGCGGCCGGCCTTCGGTTTCCACCAGTTCCTCGTAGCTCGGGCCGCCTCCCCCACGGGCTGCCCGCAGGCCCCATTGGCCGAGGAAGGTGGCGCGCTCGTCGAGGTAGCTCGCGTAGTCGGCGAGCTGGATGCCGCGTACCACCCGGTCCCCCCAGAAGGGCGGCGTCGGGATGGGGACGTCCGTGGCGACGTCGGACCGGCCTCCCCCCTCCACCTCGGGCTCGACCCGCTTGGTCCGCGGCCGGGTGCGTGCCTTGGGCAGCAGCGCCTCCGCCGGTTCACGGCCGGTCTTGACCGCCATGACGGTGTCCATGAGCCGCAGCCCCTCGAACGCGTCGCGGGCATAGCGCACGGTGCCGTCGTAGACCTCGGACAGATCTTCTTCGACGTAGGCGCGGGTCAGCGCGGCACCGCCGAGCAGCACCGGAAACTGGTCGGCGACGCCCCGGGTGTTCATCTCCTGCAGGTTTTCCTTCATCACGACCGTGCTCTTCACGAGCAGGCCGCTCATGCCGACGGCATTCGCGCGGTTGTCGATCGCCGCTTCGATGATCGTGTTGATCGGCTGCTTGATGCCGAGGTTGACCACCGAGTAGCCGTTGTTCGACAGGATGATGTCGACCAGGTTCTTCCCGATGTCGTGCACGTCGCCCTTGACGGTGGCCAGCACGATGGTGCCCTTGCCCCCGCCGTCCTCGGACTTCTCCATGTGCGGTTCGAGATGCGCCACGGCCGTCTTCATCACCTCGGCCGACTGCAGGACGAACGGCAGCTGCATCTGCCCCGAGCCGAACAGCTCGCCCACGACCTTCATCCCGGCGAGCAGGGTGTCGTTGACGATTTCCAGCGCAGGCCGCGTCTGCAACGCCTCGTCCAGGTCGGCCTCGAGGCCGGTGCGCTCACCGTCGATGATGCGCCGCTCGAGCCTTTCGGAAAGGGGCAGCGCGGCAAGCTCCTCGGCCCGCGTGGCACGGGCGTCGCCGGCGCTGGTGACACCGGCGAAAAGCTCGAGGAAGTGGGTGAGCGGGTCGTAGCCGGGTCGGCGCCGGTCGTAGACCAGGTCGAGCGCGCACTCGCGCTGCTCGTCCGGGATCTTCGACATCGGCAGGATCTTGGAGGCGTGCACGATGGCGGCGTCGAGGCCGGCGCGCGCGCACTCGGCGAGGAACACGCTGTTCAGCACGACGCGGGAGGCGGGCGACAGGCCGAAGGAGATGTTCGACAGGCCGAGGATCGTCTGCACGTCGGGATGGCGCTTTTTCAGCTCACGGATGGCTTCGATGGTCGCCTTACCGTCGCCGCGCGACTCCTCCTGGCCGGTGCCGAGGGTGAAGGTCAGGCAGTCGATCAGGATGTCGCTCTCGGCGATGCCCCAGTCGCGGCCCAGGGTCTCGATGAGCCGGTGCGCGACCGCGACCTTGTGCTCGACGGTGCGTGCCTGACCGGTCTCGTCGATGCACAGCGCCACCACCGCGGCTCCGTGCTCCTTCACCACCGGCAGCACCTTGGCCCACCGGGAGTCGGGGCCGTCGCCGTCCTCGAAGTTGACGCTGTTGATGATGCAACGCCCACCGAGGCACTCGAGGCCGGCTTCGATGACCGCCGGCTCGGTCGAGTCGAGCATGACCGGCAGCGTGCTGGCGGTGGCGTAGCGCGCGGCCACCTCGCGCATGTCGATGGCGCCGTCGCGGCCGACGTAGTCGACGCAGACATCGATGACATGCGCGCCATCGCGGGTGGCGTCGCGGGCCAACTCGACCACGTCGTGCCAGCGCGATTCGAGCAGTGCCTCGCGGAACGCCTTGCTGCCGTTCGTATTGGTGCGCTCCCCCACCATGAGCACGGAGAGGTCCTGGCGGAACGGCACCGCCTGGTAGAGCGACGAGCACATCGCTTCGCTGCGGGCCTTGCGGGAAGGGATCTCCCGCCCGGCGACGCGCTCGACCACCTGCCGCAGATGCTCCGGGCTGGTGCCGCAGCAGCCTCCGACGAGCGCGATGCCGTAGTCGCGGGTGAACGTGTCGTGCGCGTCGGCGAGCTCGTGCGGCGTCAGCGGATACGAGGCGCCGTTCGGGCCGAGCACCGGAAGCCCCGCGTTCGGCATGCAGCTCAGTGCCACGCGAGCATGGCGCGAAAGGTAGCGCAGGTGCTCGCTCATCTCCGCCGGCCCGGTGGCGCAGTTGAGACCGACGACGTCGATGCCCAGTGGCTCGAGGGCGGTCAGGGCTGCGCCGATCTCGGTGCCGAGCAGCATGGTCCCGGTCGTCTCGATGGTCACCTGGGCGAAGAGCGGAAGCTTCTTGCCGGCCGCCCGAAAGGCCCGCCCGGCCCCGATCACCGCCGCCTTCGCCTGCAGCAGGTCCTGCGCCGTCTCGACGAGGATGGCGTCGGCCCCGCCGTCGATGAGCCCGGCGACCTCCTGCTGGTAGGCGTCCCGCAGCGCGGCGAAGGGCGCGTGGCCGAGCGTGGGCAGCTTCGTGCCCGGGCCGACGCTGCCGATGACCCAGCGCGGCTTGTCCGGCGTCGACCAGCCGTGCGCCACCTCGCGGGCCACCCGGGCGCCGGCCTCGGCCAGCTCGTAGATCCGCTCCGCGATGCCGTACTCGCCGAGGTTCGCCAGGTTCGCGCCGAACGTGTTGGTCTCGACAAGGTCGCATCCGACGCCGAAATAGGCGTCGTGAACACCGGCGACGACGTCGGGGCGGGTGGCGTTCAGTACCTCGTTACAGCCTTCGTGACCTTCGAAGTCGTCGAGCGAGAGGTCCGCCGCTTGGAGCATCGTTCCCATCGCGCCGTCGGCTACCAGGACACGATGCTGGAGGGCTTCAAGCAGCTGCATGGGTTCCAGCCTATCGAGGAGGCTTCTTTGACCAGCGCAATCGGTCCGGTGCGCAGCGCATGCCGTGCTCTCGGCCCCCGGCTGGGCAGGTGAAGACGATCGGCCGGCTCGCGGGCGCAACGGTTCCCGGCGGGGGTCGTTGTAGCTGACGAATGCGCGAATCCGGAAACGGGGGTAGTACAGGGATGTCTGGCGGCTACACGACGGTGCTGGTGGGGACGGACGGTTCTCCGTCCTCGTTCGTCGCCGTGCAGCGAGCAGCGCAGGTGGCGGGTGGGGCCGGTGCCCGGCTCGTCATCGTGTGCGCGTACCGGCCCTTGCCGCGGCGTGAAGAGGAGCGAGCCGCCGAGGAGCTCGGGCACGACGCCTACAAGGTCCACGGTTCGAATCCGGCCGACTCGGTGCTGAGCGAGGCCACCGATCATGCCCGCGCCGCGGGGGCTACCGACATCGAGCCGAAGCCGGTCGAAGGTGACCCTGTCGATGTGCTGCTCAAGGTCGCCGGGGAGGTACAGGCCAACCTCATCGTCATCGGCAACCGCGGCCTGAACAGCCTCGCCGGACGGCTGCTCGGTTCGGTACCCGCCAACATCAGCCACCGGGCCACCTGCGACGTGCTCATCGCTCACACCGTGAATCGCTGACGCACGCTCGCCATCCCCGGCACCAGGTGGGGTGACGACGTACCGTTTGACGAGCCTGTTCCGGTGAGTGGCTCGGGTACGGCTCCGGCTGTCGCACGGCAGGGGAAGGTGACGATGATCGAGTTTTCCGGTGTGGGCGAGCTCCGCAGACCGGTGCTCGTGGCCGCCTTCGAAGGCTGGAACGACGCCGCCGATGCCGCGACCGCCGCCGTGGAGCACCTCGAGGAGGTCTTTCAGGCCCACACGGTCGGCGTGATCGATCCCGACGACTACTACGACTTTCAGGTGAACCGGCCCACGGTGGCCCTGGTCGACGGCAAGACGCGGCGCATCGAGTGGCCGACCACCCGGATTTCGGTCGCCCGGCTGCCGGATGGTTCACGCGATCTCGTCGTCTTGCGCGGGCTCGAGCCGAACATGCGGTGGCGGGGTTTCTGCGAGGAGCTGATCGAGGGCGCTCACGCGCTTGGCATCGACCTGGTCGCCACGCTCGGCGCGTTGCTGGCCGATACCCCGCATACCCGCCCGGTGCCGGTGAGCGGCACGGCCAGCGACCCGGCGCTCGCGGCGGAGCTCAGCGTCGAGAGCTCCCGGTACGAGGGGCCCACCGGGATCGTCGGGGTGTTCGGCGAGGCCTGTCACACCGCGGGGCTCGCCGCCGTGTCGTTCTGGGCGGCCGTTCCGCATTACGTCGCTCAGCCGCCGTGCCCGAAGGCCACGCTGGCACTCCTGCGGCGGATCGAGGATCTGCTGGACGTGTCCATCCCGCTCGGTGACCTCGTCGAACGGTCACGGACCTGGGAGCGCCAGGTCGACGAGCTGGCGGCCGGCGATTCCGACGTCGCCGATTACGTGCGCTCGCTCGAATCCCGCGAGCCGGAGACCGAGCTGCCGGAAGCGAGCGGCGACGCGATCGCCCGTGAGTTCGAGCGCTACCTGCGCCGGCGCCACAGCGACTGACCGGCCGGCACCGCATCCGCGCTTGCCGCACCTGCGCGCCGGCCTTCATCAGCCAGTAGCGGGCGTTGCCGGATCCCTTGACCTGCCAGCCCAGCACATCGCGGCAGAACGTCGCGTCCCCGTCGGCTGCGCAGGTGCTCCGCCACTGGCAGAGCATCACATGGCCCCCGCTGGCAGTGACGGAGCCCCGAGAACGGGCTGGCGCGGGCGGTCCCACACTGCCACGGCACCACATGGCCCCCGCTGGCAGTGACGGACCTACCGGCGCTGGCGTCCCAAGTGTCGGAGCCACGGCGTTCCCAGTGTCGGAGCCACGACCTTCCAGTGGCACCGCGACCACGAGCGGAACTTGCGCGCGGATCAATAATCGCCAGGCGACGGGCGAACCACCGGAGAACGTGCGCTCCCTACAGCTCGACTCCCAGCAGCGCATCGACCGCCTGACGCACCAGCGCCGGCGACTGCTCGTCCGTGTCATCGCCGGCCAGCGCGCCGCTGGCCCAGCTGTCCAGCGCGGCGAGTGCACGCGGCGCGTCCAGATCCTCGGCCATGCTCTCGCGCAGCTGCGCGAGCACGGTGCCGCCGTCCGGACCGCCGGGTCGCGCCACCGCGGCGCGCCACCGTTCGAGCCGCGCGACGCCCTCGTCGAGGGTCTCGGCCGTCCATTCCCAGTCGGACCGGTAGTGGTGCGACATCAAGGCGAGGCGGATGGCCATCGGATCGACCCCGTCGCCGCGAAGTACGGAGACGAAGACGAGGTTGCCGAGCGACTTGGACATCTTGCTGCCCTTGTACGCCAGCATCCCGGAGTGGACGTACGCGTTCGCGAATGGCCAGCGCCCGGAGACCGCCGCCGCGTGAGCAGCGCTGCATTCGTGGTGCGGGTACGCGAGGTCGCTACCGCCGCCCTGGATGTCGATCTCGGGCCCGAGCTGCTCCAAGGCGATCGCGGCGCACTCGACGTGCCATCCTGGCCTGCCGCGTCCGAACGGCGCGTCCCAGGCCGGCTCGCCCGGCCGCTCGGCCCGCCAGAGCAGCGGGTCGAGCGGGTCGCGCTTGCCCGCGCGGTCGGGGTCGCCGCCCCGCTCGCCGGACAGGGCCAGCATCTCCTCGCGCGGAAGCCGGGCGACCGAGCCGAAATGCGGCGCGGTGCTGATGTCGAAGTAGATGTCGCCGTCGACCGCGTACGCGTTGCCGTCGACGGTCAGCTTCTCGATGACGGGGATGATCAGCGGGATCGCTTCGACCGCACCGATGAACGCCTCCGGCGCCAGCACCCGCAGCGCAGTCATGTCGTGCCGGAAACGCTCGGTCTCGGCCTCCGCCAGCGCCATCCAGTCGACGCCGTCCCGCGCTGCCCGCTCAAGCAGCGGATCGTCGATGTCGGTGACGTTCTGCACGTAGCTGACCGCGACCCCGCTGTCGAGCAGCGCCCGCTGCGCGAGATCGAAGCTCACGTAGGTATTGGCGTGGCCCATGTGGGTGGCGTCGTACGGGGTGATGCCGCAGACGTACATCCGCGTCAGCGGGCCTGCTGACGCCGGACGGACGGTGCCGCTCGCGGTGTCGTAAAGCCGTAATGCGAGACCCTGACCGGGCAGACGCGGGGGTTGGGTCGCTGGCCAGGCACGCACCCCTTGACCCTATTCGACCGGGAGCGCGCCCCCGGACGCAGCTAGAACGGCGGCCAGGGGATGGCAGGCCAGTCACCGCTCGGCGCGGGAAAGACGCCGGTGCGCAGCAGCCGGTCGATGCGCTTGTGCATGGCCGCCACCTCGCGGCGGGTCAGCAGCTCATGCAGCTGCTCGCCGAGGTCGGCGTCGAAGCGCAGCCGTTCGAGCGTGTCGCGCTCGTCGCGGCTGAAGCGGCATCCGCGCCAGCCCCACAGCAGGGTGCGCAGCTTGTCCTCGTAGTGAAACGACACGCCGTGATCGATGCCGAAGACGTGCCGGGCGCCGTTCACCGGCAGCAGGTGGCCGCCCTTGCGATCGGCGTTGTTGATCACCGCGTCGAACAGCGCCATACGGCGCAGCTGCGGGCGGTCGGAGCGGACGAGCAGCTCGAGGTCGACACTCTCATCGACGTCGATCCACAGCTGCACCATCCCGCTGCCGAACGGTCCCTCGCGCAGGATCGTCGGCGGCACGAGGTCCCATCCGCTGGCCTCGGACACCGCATACGCCGCCGCTTCACGCCCGGCCAGTGTCCCGTCGGGAAAGTCCCAGAGCGGTCGCTCCCCGCGCACCGGCTTGTAGACGCACTCGGCCGTGGCCTCGCCGGCGGCGATGGTGCAGAACAGGGTGGCATTGCTCGCGTCGAGCATCCGCCCTTCGATCTCGATGGTGCCCTCACGCAGCAGCTCGAGCGCCGCCTGCTTGTCGACCGCGTGCTGGGCAGGCTCCTGCGCGCGGCCGTCCGCGCGGTCACCCACGCGTGCAGCCCCCGGCATCGACCTGGTCAGTCATGGTCTATCGAAAATACGTGCCGAAGGCGCCGGAACGCGCCTGCATTCACTGCCGGCGGTGGATGCCGGTCAGGCGCCGGCTCCGCCGCCCACGACGGCGTCCGAGGAGGGCTTGCGCCGGCTGCGCCCCTTCTTCTTCGGCGGCAGCAGATCCTCGACGCCGCCGCCGGTGTCGTTGACCCGGAGGGCGAACGAACGCAGCTCGGTGTAGCGGACGACGGTCACCGAGCACGGGTCGATATTGATGCGCTGGAACAGGTCGAGGTGCATGCCCAGCGCGTCGGCGACCACCGACTTGATGACGTCGCCGTGACTGCAGGCGACCCAGATGGCGTCGGGTCCGGCCTGCTCCGTCATCCGGCGATCCCACTCGCGCAAGGCCGCCAGCGCCCGGGCCTGCGTGTCGCGTAGCGCCTCGCCCTCCGGGCCGGGGAACACCGCTGCGCTCGGGTGGGCTTGCACGACCTTCCACAGCGGGTCCTTGGCGAGGACCTTGAGCTCCTGGCCGGTCCAGTCGCCGTACCGGCATTCACCGATGCGCTCGTCGGTGACGACGGACTGGTCGCGGCCTTCCGCGATGATCTCCGCCGTCTGGTGGCACCGCTCCAACGGGCTGGAGACGACGGCGGCCAGCGGCAGTGGGCGCAGCCGCTCGGCGACGCGCTGCGCCTGACCGATCCCCCGGTCGTCCAGAAACACTCCAGGCGTCCATCCGGCGAGCCGGGGACCTGTCATGGCGGTCAGCCCGTGACGTACCAGCACGATCGTCGTCATCGCCGTCCTGTCTACCCGACGCGGCGATCCGACGCGCCGTCGGTGCCTGTGCTAGAGGGTGCCGACGGCCAGCAGGATCGCGATGACGACGCCGGCGAGCACCCGGTAGGGCACGAAAGCGCTGATCTTGTGGCCTGCGACGAAGCGCAACAGCCAGGCGACCGAGGCGTAGGCGACGATGAATGCGATGAGCGTGCCTACGAGCGTCGGCCCGACACCCACGTCGCCGTTGAACGCCTTGCGCAGCTCGAGCAGGGTGGCCGCGGTCAGCGCCGGGATGGCGAGGAAGAACGACAGCCGCGTCGCCGACACGCGGTCGATGCCCCGCAGCAGGCCGGTGCTGATGGTGGCACCGGAACGTGACACGCCGGGAATCAGCGCGAAGCACTGGATGACGCCCATCCAGATCGCGTCGGCGACGCTCAGGCTGCGCTCGTCGCGGCGCATCGCTGCGCGTCGCTCGGCGACGACCATGACCGCCGACCAGGCAATCAGCGCGCCGGCGATTACCCCGATGTTGCGTAAGGGCCCCTCGATGGCATTCTTCGCCGCCAGGCCGACGATGGCGATCGGGATCGTGCCGATCACGATGAACCACGCTTCTCGTGCCGCCGGCTCGGAGCGCTTCGACGGGTCACGGATGGCGAGGACCCCGGCGACGATCAGCCGCCACAGATCCCGCCAGAAGTAGATCAGCACGGCGACGACCGCCCCGAACTGCACGACCGCGGTGAACGCCGTGACTCCCGGGTCGTCGATCTTCAGGCCGAAGAGCTTCTCCGTGACGGTGAGATGCGCGGTGCTGGACACCGGGAGAAACTCCGTCAGGCCCTCCACCACGCCCAGCACTGACGCCTCTAGGTAGTTCAGCTTCTGCTCCCGCCTTCGTCTCGCGCGCCGCTGCGCGACGCCGGAATCTGCTCGCCGAGGGTAGGCACGGCACGTTGCCTGGGTAGCGGCCCTGGTTCACCGTAAGGTCAGCGCTCGTGGAACACCGCCGGTTAGGTCACAGTGGCCTGCTCGTGTCGCGGCTCGCGCTGGGCACGATGGGCTGGGGCCGGGACTGTGATGAGGACGTCGCCCAGGCTCAGCTCAGCGCCTTCCGCGATGCGGGCGGCACCTTCGTCGACACCGCGGACGTCTACGGCGGCGGCGAGTCCGAGCGCCTGCTCGGCCAGCTGATGCGCGGCTCCGCGCGGGCGGAGCTCATCGTCGCCACCAAGGCAGGGGCGCGTGCCGGCGACGGCCCGCTCGCCACCGGCACCTCGCGCCGGCGCATGCTGGCGGCGCTCGACGGCTCGCTGAGCCGGCTGCGCACCGACCATGTCGACCTCTGGCAGGTCCACACCTGGCACTCGGGTACCCCGCTCGAGGAGACGCTGGCCGCGATGGATGACGCCGTCAGCAGCGGCCGGGTCCGCTACGTCGGCGTGTCGAATTACACGGGCTGGCAGACCGCGAAGGCTGCGCTCTGGCAGCGCTCCGCTCCCGGCCGCGCGCCGCTCGTATCCACGCAGATGGAGTACTCGCTGCTGGCCCGGGGCGTGGAGCGCGAGGTCGTGCCGTCGGCGCTTGACGCCGGGCTGGGGCTGCTTCCCTGGTCGCCGCTCGGCCGCGGGGTTCTCGCCGGCAAGTACGGGCAGTCCCGGGAGAGCGCGCCGGCGGGATCGCGGGCCGCGTCGCCCAACTGGGGACGCTTCGTCGAGCCCTACCTGACCGACGAAGCCACCCGCGTGGTCGAGGCGGTACGCACCGCCGCTAAAGGGCTCGGGGTCAGCCCGGTGGCGGTCGCTTTGGCCTGGGTGCGTGACCGGCCGGGCGTGAGCGCGCCGATCGTTGGTGCCCGTACGGCTGAGCAGCTCGCCGCATCGCTCGAGTCGGAGCAGCTGACGCTGCCGGCGTCGATCCGCGCCGCGCTCGACGACGTGTCCGCTCCGGAGATCGGCTATCCGGAGCGGCTGCCCTGGGGCTGAGGCCGAGACTGTGTATAAGTCAGCGGCGCCCACTCGCAGCCGTAGCCTGCCGTTGTGACCTCACCCGCTGACACCCGTCCGGCCGCGAACGCGCGTTCGGGGGCCGACGCGGCCGAGGTTTTCGAGGCGTTCTGCGCGGCCGGATTGTGGCGGGGCGTCGGCAAGGTGCTGCGCGAGAAGTTCCCGGCGGCGGGCATCCGCACGGCCGAAGACGTCACCGAGGAAGCCCTTGCAGCGGTCCCCGGCCTGTCGGCGCGCCGGGCGGCGACGCTCATGGTCGAGTTCGCCCGGTCCCGGCCCACGTTCGACGTGGTGGCGCTGCTGTCCGCCGCCGGCTTACCCGCCCGGCTCGCCGGCGGCGCGCTTGGTGCGCTGGGTCCCGGTGCGGCCGCCGTCCTGCAGGAGGATCCGTGGCGGCTGCTCGACGGCGGCGAGGCCGATCTGCGTGATGCCGACCGGCTGGCGTCGCAGCTCGGCAGGGGACGCATGGATCCGAGCCGCGGCCCTGCCGTCCTGGTGCATCTGCTGCTCGTCGCCGCCCGGGCCGGCGACACGGCCGCCACCGTGCAGCGGCTGCTGTCCGGCGCGGTCACCCGCGGGGTCCCTGATCCGGCGGCGGCCCTGGAGGCGGCGATCGACGCGGGGCGGCTGGTTCTCGGTGCCGACGAGGACGAGCCGGAGCAGGATGCCGGTGATCCCGACCGGGCGGCCGAGGCCGAAGCTCCCGAGCGGTACGTCTCGCTGCCGCGGTATGCGATGGCCGAGTCGTCCCTGGCCGAGGGCCTTTCGCGCCTGTCGGCGACGGCCGAGCCGATCGGCGAGGCCGACGCGCTCGGAATCACGGGGCTCGACGAGACTCAGAAGGCTGCCGCCGTCGCTGCTCTCAGCCATGGCGTCAGCCTGCTGACCGGCGGGCCCGGCACCGGCAAGAGCCGTACGGTGTCCGCTGTCGTCGAGCTGGCGGCGGCGCGCGGGCGGCGGATTGCGCTCGCCGCGCCCACCGGGCGGGCGGCCAAGCGGCTCGAGGAGCTCACCGGCCAGCCGGCCAGCACCGTTCACCGGCTGCTCGGCGCGCAGCCGGTTCGCGAGAGCGGTCCCGCGGCGGGCCCGGTGTTCACCCGCGGCGAGAGCTGGCCGCTCGACGCCGACCTGGTCGTCGTCGACGAGGCGTCGATGCTCGATGCCGAGCTCGCCGCCGGCGTCGTCGAGGCGTGCAGCGACGGCACGCATCTGCTGCTCGTCGGTGACCCGGCGCAGCTGCCGAGCATCGGCCCGGGCCGCGTGTTGGGCGATCTGGTCGCCTCGGCGGCCGTTCCCAACACCGAGCTCACCACGCTCTACCGGCAGGCCGAGGGCGGCACGATCGCCCGGCTGGCCACCGCGGTGCGCACTGGTGAGCTGCCGGCCCTCGACGATCCCGAGCGCGAGGTGGTCATCGTGGCGACGCGCGACAGCGCAGACGCGGCCCGGCGCGTCGTCCAGCTGGTCACCGATTCGATCCCGCGGGCGCTCGGCATCGCCAGCGCCGACGTTCAGGTGGTGACCCCGGTGCACCGCGGGCCCGCCGGCACGGAAGCGTTGAACCTGGCGCTCAAAGAGGTGCTCAATCCCGGTGCCGCCGGCACGGATGCGAAGGGGCGCTCCCCCACCCGCCGGTTCGATGTGGGCGATCGGGTGGTGGCGATCGCGAACCATCTGGACGAGGGGTTCGCCAACGGCGAGGTCGGCACGGTCACCGCGAAGACATCCGACGGGTTGGTGATCAGCTTCAGCGGCTCCTCGGTGACGGTTGCGCCGACCTCGTGGAGCGATCTGCGCCATGGCTGGGCGATCACCGTTCACCGCGCGCAAGGCAGCGAGTGGCCGGCGGTGGTGGTCGCGCTGCCTCCCGAGTCCGGCGGCTTGCTGACCCGGCCGCTGGTCTACACGGCGTTCACCCGGGCACAGCGGCATTTGTCCGTGGTTCCGGCGGTTGGTCCCGCGTTGGCGCGCGCTGTCCGCGAGGTCGGAGGCCGGCCGCGCGTGACGCGCCTACCGCGGCTGCTGGCCGAGGCCTACAGTGAGCTGGGCCACATTGGCGCGGCGGACTAGACCTCCGGGCAGTCACCGAAAGTGACGGGTTTTTCGACAAGTGCCAGCGATGCAACGGGCGTTCTTGCAGGTACGCCACAGTTCGGGTGGGTAGCCTGTGCGGGTGGCCAGGCCGGGTGGACGCTCGTGAGCGCGCCGGTGGAGCCTCGCCACGAGGCCCGCGAGCGTGCGGTTCGCGAAGCCGATACCGGCCCTGACGATAAGGTCTCGGCCGACGACTCCGACGTCGCTGTGCGCTCTGGTGAGATCGCGGACAGTAACGGCCAGTCGACCGCCGTGGATACGCCGGCGGCGGGCGCAGCGCGGGATTCGGCGCAGCCCGGCGCCGGCCGTCCCCGCCGGACGCTGCGCCGCTTCGTGCCCCGCCGGGCCGATCGGTGGATCCGCAGGCAGCGACCGTTGCCGTGGCTCGCCGCTGCAGCGGCGCTGGCCATCACGATCGGCGTCGTCTTCCGCTTCGTCACCTCGAGCCACATCTGGCTCGATGAGGCGCTCACCATCGAGATCTCCCGGCGGCCGTTGCCGGACATCTTCACCGCGCTGCGTCACGACGGTTCGCCGCCGCTGTATTACCTGCTGCTGCACTTCTGGATGGAGATCTTCGGCAGGGGCGACGTCGCCGTTCGCGCACTCTCCGGCGTCCTGAGCGTCGCCACGTTGCCGCTCGCGTTCTTCGCGGGCCGGCGCGTCGCCCGGGTGGCAGCGGACTTCGGGCACGTCGAGCCGCACGCCGTCGATCGCACCGGCATCGCCGTCCTGCTGCTGTTCGCCACCTCCCCCTACGCGATCCGGTACGGCACCGAGACGCGGATGTACTCGCTGGTCGTCTTCTTCTCGTTGCTGTTCGGCATCGTGCTGGCCCGCGCGCTGGAGCGACCCACGCGCCGGCGCTGGGCCGCCGTCACCGTGACGACGGCGGCGCTGGCCTACACCCACTACTGGACGTTCTTGCTGCTCGGCACGGTCGCGTTCTTCCTGCTGCTGCAGGCGCGCCGCCGCCCGCGGTATCGCGAGCGCTGCAAGAAGGCGCTGCTGGCGATGATCGCCGCGGCCCTGCTCTTCGCGCCGTGGATGCCGGCGTTCGTCTTCCAGATGATGCACACCGGCACGCCGTGGGCTCCGCCGGTGCACGCCGAGGTCATCCTCGACACCGTCTTCTCGTGGGCGGGGCCGGCGTCGACCGGGGCCCTGCTGGCGATGCTGCTGATGCTGATGGCATTCCTCGGCTTCAGCGCCCGGCCGTCCGCAGACGGGCTGCATCTGCAGCTGTCCGGCCGGGTGCCCGGGCGCTATCTCGCTGCGCTGTGGCTGGTGCCGCTGGTGCTCGCGTACGGCACCTACGCGCTGGGCGGCAGCGCCTACGCGGAGCGTTACACCGGCATCTCGCTGCCTCCGTTCCTGCTGCTGGCCGGGCTCGGGATCGGCCTGCTGTCGTCGCGGGCCGCTGTGACCGGCCTGCTGGCGGTGGTGTGCGTCGCCGGGCTGCTCGGCGGCCGAGCGCTGAACGACGTCGAGCGCACTAACGCGTCCGACGTCGCCACCAAGATCCAGCAGCAGGCTCGGCCCGGGGACGTCGTCGCGTACTGCCCGGATCAGGTCGCGCCCGCGCTGCATCGCATGCTCGTCGACCGTCACGTGATGGGCATCAAGGAGGTGGCATTCGCCGACGCGAGCGGTCCCGCGCTGGTCGACTGGGTCGACTACGCCGACCGCATGAGTCACGCGAGCGCCACCGACTTCGCCCGCCGCGTCGACCGGCTCGCCGGGCCGAACTCGTCGATCTACCTGGTGCGGGCCGACGGCTACCGCACCCTCGGCGACAGCTGCGCCGAAGTCTCAGATCAGCTGGCCGCCCTGGGCCGCGACCCGATCGTGCAGGTGGGACGGCCTCACCTGCTGGAGTCGTCGCTGCTGGTGAGGTTCTCCACCAAGCGCTGATCCCGCGCCGGGACGCCGCCGCTGCCCGGCTCGGCGAGGGGGCCGCTTCGCGCGCGCAGGCAGATCGCGAGCACCAGGAACGCCATGCCGAGCGTGTAGTGGTTGAAGAACGACTGGGTGTTCGTGAAGTCGAAGAACACCACGATGACGCCCGCGCCGGCGCAGAAGCCGAACGCGTTACCCCGCACCCGCCAGGCCAGCAGGTAGCCGGCGACGAGACCGATCGCCGTCAACGCGAAACCGGGATCGAAGCCGAACGCCTTGTGGATGAAGGTGGCGAGGCACAGCGCGTCCGAGCGGTAGCCGAGCCCGAGATTCGCGTGAACCGCGTCGTGCCAGAAGTCGCGCGGGCCGGCGATGATCCACGGTGAGATCAGCAGCAGCGCGGCGCCGGCGGCGGTCAGCGCGCGCCGCCAGCCGAAGCGGGGCCACATCGCGACGAGGGGCAGCAGGATGACGATGTGCTGCTTGCTGGCGAGTGCCAGCGCCAGGCAGGCGACGGCGAAGCCCATCCGGCCGCGCTCGGCGGCGAGCACCATGCCCGCGAGCAGCGCGATCAGCAGCGGCTCGGTCCATGCCAGCCCGACCCCGTAGGTGACCTTCGGATAGAGCGCCATCAGCAACGGCAGCAGCGCAGGCACGAATCGCACCAGCCCCGCCCCGGCGGCCGGCTGCAGCTGGGCGGAGCCGGTGAGCCGCCGGGCGATGACCGCAGCGACACCGAGCGCGACGACCATGCCGTAGCGGATGTCACCGAGCAGCGCCCGAAACGGCAGCAGCAGCACCGAGGTCCAGGGCAGGTACGGGTAGACGTCGAACAGTCCGTGGGAGTTGTGCGCGATGTAGCTGGCCCGGTCGGCGCCCCATTGCTGGCGGTACATGTCTGCCCCGGAGAGCAATCCCTTGGTCGAGCCCTGCAGCAGCCAGAAGACGTCGATGAACGGCGCCGGGGCCGAGGCGATCATCGTGACACCGGCTGCGGACATCAAGCCGAGTGCTGTCCAGAACGGCCAGCTCCGCTCGGCCAGCGGCGCCAGCCTGCCCCACGCGGGCAGCACGGACGCGGCGGCGAGCACACCGGCAGCTGCGGCGAGCACCTGCGAGGCCGTCCAGCCGGCACCGTGAGCAAAGTAACGCGGATGCCATATAAGGGGCGCCAGCCCGACAGTCAGGGCGGCCGCGGCGAGCGCGACGCGAGAAGCCGGTCCGGCGCGGCCCGCCGCCCAGCCCGGAGCCCGGGTGAACGGGCCCAGCACGCGGGCCGACGTCCTGGCCGCTCCCCCCGCCACGAAAACACCGGCTCCGACCAGCATCGTTCCGGCGGTGATCAGCACGAGGGAGGGCAGCGAGTAGCGCCCGTCGTGGGTGCCGATCCCCAGCGCCACGCCCATCCAGCCGACCAGCAGCAAGGCCGTCGACCATTCGCTGACCACGGCAGGAGGGCGGCTTCGGGTGGCGGGCGAGTCGGACAAGGTGGAAGCCCGCATGTCGGGCACAATGCTAACCGGCGACTAGTTGACGGCCGCGCCGCAAGAGACGCTGAGACGTAGCGTCGCTGCTCTTGCGGTGCAGCCGCCGGCAGCCCCCGTCATCGGCGGGCAGCAGTGAAGACGTGTCGCCCGCACGCGTGGCAAGGTCGGCGTGCGGGCGCGAAAGGGAAGGTCGTACGCGATCGTGGCCGACAAGCCGCAGGTAGTCGTAATCGGGGCAGGGCCTGCGGGGCTCACCGCCGCGTTCGAGCTGGTACGCCGCGAGGTACCGGTGACCGTCCTCGAGGGCGATGCCATGGTCGGCGGCATCAGCCGTACCGCGGAGCGCGAAGGCTGGCGCTTTGACATCGGGGGCCACCGCTTCTTCACGAAGGTGCCCGAGGTCGAGTCGCTGTGGCACGAGATCCTGCCCGACGAGGACTTCATGATGCGGCCGCGGATGAGCCGCATCTACTACCGCGGCAAGTTCTTCGATTACCCGCTGAAGGCCTCGAACGCGTTGAGCAACCTCGGCTACTTCGAGGCGGTCCGCTGCATCGCGTCCTACGCCTGGGCGCGGGTGCGCCCGCCGAAGAATCAGGACACGCTCGAGGGCTGGGTCATCGCCCGCTTCGGCAAGCGGCTTTATCACCACTTCTTCAAGACCTACAACGAGAAGCTCTGGGGCGTCCCGGTCGACAAGCTTCCGGCCGACTTCGCGGCGCAGCGCATCAAAAACATGTCGCTGTTCAACGCGATCCTCAACGCGATCACGCCCAAGCGCAATCAAAAAGAGATCACGTCGCTGATCGAAGAATTCCAATACCCGAAGTACGGCCCCGGAATGATGTGGGAGACCGCCGCTGACAAGGTGAAGCAGCGTGGCGGCAAGATCGTTCTCGAGGAGAAGGTCCGCACCGTCCACTGGGAAGAGGGCAAGGGCGTCACAGGCGTCACCACCGTCGTCACCGGCGGCTACGGCGCGGGAGCCGGAGCGCCTGAGGCGAAGCGCACGGATGTCGGCACCGAGCATCGCTACGCCGCCGATCACGTCGTCAGCTCGATGCCGTTCTCCTCGTTGATCAAGTCGCTCGACCCGAAGCCGCCCGCGGAGGTGCTCGCCGCTGCCGACGCGCTCAAGTTCCGCGACTTCCTGACCGTCGCCCTCGTGGTCCCGGAAAACGTCGGCTTCCCCGACAACTGGATCTACATCCACGCGCCGGAGGTCGGGGTCGGCCGCATCCAGAATTTCGGCTCCTGGTCGCCCTACCTGGTCAAAGAAGGGCGCACCTGCCTCGGCCTCGAGTTCTTCGTGACCGTCGGCGACGAGACGTGGAACCGCTCGGACGAGGACCTCATCGAGCAGGCCAAGCGTGAGCTCGGCGTCCTCGGGCTCGTCGACCCGAAGCTCGTCGAGCGCGGCTTCGTGGTCCGCATGCCGAAGGCGTATCCCTTCTATGACTCGGAGTACAAGAAGAACGTCGACATCATGCGGGGCTGGATCGCGGACAACGCGCCGAACCTGCATCCGGTGGGCCGCAACGGCATGCACCGCTACAACAACCAGGACCACTCGATGTTCACCGCACACCTCACCGTGGAGAACATGATCGACGGCAAGCAGCACGACGTCTGGTCGGTCAACGTCGAAGAGGACTACCACGAGGAGGTCTCGCCCGGCGCGAAGGGCATCAAGCGTGCTTGATGCCGGGCGAGCGGCCCCGTTGTACGCGAGACTGCACCGGTGACCGACGTCGTGCTGCGCCCGGAAACGGGCGCGGACGAGCCGACCCCTCCCACACGCCGCACCCATCAGCGCTGGGACCGGCTGGCCTGGTACGCGTTCTGGGTGGCCATCGCGGCGGCAGTCGTGTACTGCCTGCTGGTCCGGCTGTGGGCCCCGCGGGGACTGTGGCTGGACGAGTCGCAGAGCATCGCGATCGCCCGGCTGCCGCTCAGCGGCCATGGCCCCACCCTTTTCGACGGGCTGAAGCAGGACGGCTCCCCGCCGCTGTACTACCTGCTGCTGCACTTCTGGATCGAGCTGTTCGGCAATGGCGACCGGGTGGTGCGCGCGCTCTCGTTCGTGCTGAACCTCGCCTGCATCCCGCCGCTCTGGCTGCTCGCCCGCCGCGTCGTCGGCCGGCGGGCCGCGTGGATCGCGGTGCTCGCGTTCATCTGCTCGCCCTTCGCCGCGTACTACGCGAGCGAGACGAGGATGTACAGCCTGCTCCTGCTGCTTGCGCTCCTCGGGGCGCTGGCGCTGGTGCGCACCATGCGCGCACCGACCTGGTGGAGCGTGCTGCTGCTGGCGATCTTCTCGGCGGCGGTGGCGCTCACCCACTACTGGTCGCTGTACTCGCTGATCACGGTCGGCGTCGGGCTGTTCATCGGCAGCATCTGGGGTAAGCCGCAGCACAAGCACGGCTGCCGCTGGTCGCTGGTGGGCCTGATCGGCGGCGCGGTGCTCTTCGCGCCGTATTACCCCACCTTCATCTACCAGGGCCGGCACACCGGCACCCCGTGGGGTGAGCCGGCCACCTATGCCGCGGTCGTGCACGCGTTCGGCCAGTGGGCCGGCGGGCAGTCGACCGCCGGGCGAGCGTTGCTCGTGGTGATCTGCGCGCTGCTCGCGTTCGCCGTCTTCGGCTATCCCGCCGGCCCGCGGCAGGTGCTGCTCGACCTGCGCGGCCACGAGCCGGGCCGGCTGCTGTTCATCCTCGCGGTCGGCACGCTCTTCCTCGCGGTGACGGTCGGCAAGCTGGTCGGCAACGCGTGGGCTGACCGCTACACCGCCGTCGCGTTCATCCCGTTCGTGCTGGTACTCGCGATGGGCCCGGAGAAGCTCGTCGATCGGCGGCTGTGGGCCGGGTCGATCGGCCTGCTCGCCCTGTTCGGCTCGATCGCCGCCGGCCCCGTCGTCAAGCAGCAGCGCACCCAGGCCGTCCAGGTCGCCCAAACGCTCGCCAAGCAGGCCAAGCCCGGCGACGTCGTGCTCTACTGCCCCGATCAGCTCGGCCCCGCGATCGCCCGCGAGATCAACGCCGGGCGCGGAGGCCAGGGGCTCAAGAACTACACGATCCCGACGTTCGCACCGCCCGACCGGGTCGACTGGGTGGACTACAAGGAGCGCAACACGGCCGCCGATCGCCACATCCCGCAGCTCGTGCAGCGTGCCGAGAAGCTCGCCGGCAACCACACGATCTGGCTGGTCTACTCCGGCGAGTACCTCACCACCCAGTACCTCTGTCCGGACCTGCGGCTCGCACTGACGCAGTCGCGCAACTTCACCAAGGTGCTGGATCCCCAGCTGGACTCGTACGAGCACGAGGAGCTGGACCGCTTCACCGCCCGGACCAAGTGAGCGGCCCGCGGTGAGCAGCGAGGTGGCGGAGCAGCGCGTCGCAGTGGCCGCGGACGGCGCCGCCGGCTCCTCCCCCGCCGGACGGTTCGGTCGCGTCTCGCAGCGGCTTCACGGCTGGCTCGGCTTCGGCGCCGAGGATGCGGTCGGCTCCTGGCTGACCGCCCGGGTGCTGGTGGCGGCCGCGCTGGCGCTGTCGGCCGCGATCGCGTCCAAGGTCTCAGAGCTCTTCCCGGGCGACCACATCCAGCGGGTCGGGCTGCTCGGCTGGGACGCGCACTTCTACAGCGACATCGCCCGCGTCGGCTACGGCGGCGTCGATCCGGAGACGCGCCGCTTCTTCCCGTTGCTGCCGATGCTCGACTGGCTGTTCGGCGCCGGAGGTCATGCCACCGGCGTCGTGCTGCTGGTCCTGGTGAACGTCATCGCGTTCGGATACGGGGTGGCGCTGATCCGCCTGGCGCGCTTCGAGGGCATGTCGGACGACGCGGCCCGCAAGGCGGTGTGGCTGCTCGCGCTCGCGCCGCCGGCGTTCGTGCTCGTCATGGGCTACACAGAGGCACTGGCGGGGCTGCTCGCGATCCTCGTCTTCTACGGGATCCGCAGCGGCCGGTGGTGGCTGGCCGCCGCCGCCGGCCTGCTGTCGGGCCTGTGCCGGCCGCCGGGGGTGCTGCTGATCGCCCCGGTGCTCATCGAGGTGTGGCGCACGCGGGCGGTGAGCCAGCCGTGGCTGCCGCGGATCGCCGCCATCGTGGCTCCGGCCGTCGGCGCCGGCAGCTACCTCGCGTATATCGGTATCCGTTTCGGCGATTTCTGGCAGCCGATCTCCGTTCAGCAGAACCCGCAGCTGCACGGGCATCTGACCAACCCGATCACGGTCATCCATCGCGCCATCTCCCGTGCCGGCGATCACGGGCTGGGCAATGCGCTGCACGTGCCGTGGCTGGCGTTCTTCCTGGTGCTGCTCGTCGTCATGGCGTGGCGGCTGCCGGCGTCGTACACGGTGTGGAGCGCGCTGGCGCTCGTGTCGACGCTGGCCGGCAGCAACCTCGCATCCGTCGAGCGGTACTGCTGGGGCGCGTTCCCGTTCGTGCTGGTCGGCGCGATGCTGGTGGGCCGGCAGGTGGTGTGGCGCGGGGTGCTGGCGGTGTCGTCGGCGCTGCTGGTGGTGTACGCGTCGTTCGGGTTCCTGATGTTCTTCGTGCCCTGACGGCCGAGGGGGTTCAGCCCTTGGCGAGCTGGCTGCCGACGGTGACCACCCACAGGCCCACGACCGGCAGGGCGATGAACGTGGCGTAGCGGGCGCGGTTGCCGAGGATGACGAGCGCTGACAGCAGGTAGCTCTCGGATCCGGCGCGCATGAACGCGGTCGCGCCGCTCCAGAGGTAGGCGTTCAGGGTCACGATGACGGCGACGGCGGGCAGCCACGCGACGCGTTCCGGGATCGGGATGGTGGTGGCGCGCATCGCGAGCACCGCGACGACGATCACGCCGAGCAGGATCACGATCGACAGCAGGCGGAACGCTTCGGCGCCGCTGTGCGGCGGCAGATCGTTGCCCAGCTCGGTGAACAGGCCGCGCAGCGGGCCGGAGAGGTTGTTCTTGCGGGACTGGGTGAGCGGCCAGGCGTGGAAGCGCACGCGCTGCAGGAGCTGCCAGCCGGCGAAGACGACCGTCGCGGTGGCGCCTGCGGTGACCGCACCGATGGCGTCGCGGCGCGGCCCGCGTCTGCCCAGCAGGAGCAGCACCCCGCCGGCCGCGAGCCCCACCGGGATAGCCACCGCGGTGTCGCGCGCCAGGACCGCCGCGACGAGGGCAACGCTCGCCCAGCCCCATCGCCGTCGGCGGCCGGCGTAGAGACCGGTGAGCACGAGGGCGCCGGCGAGCAGCTCGGAGGTGTCGAGGGTCAGCGTGTAGGCGTAGCCGGGATACAGCGCCAGCAGCAGGCCCCAGGCGGCGTGGCGACCGCTGCTGCGCGCCAGGGCCCCCGCGGCCGCGCCGATACCCACCGCGGCCGCGAGGTTGATGACCAGCAACGCCCACGGAACGGCGCCGCGCTGGCCGCCCGAGAGCACCCACGCGAAGGCACCAGAGAGCCAACGGGCGTTGCGCAGCGCGGGCAGGTCGAAGGTGACGCCGGCGACCTCGTGCGCGGTGCTGAACGGCGCGACCCCGAGCCGGTAGAAGAACTGGCCGTCGTAGGCCTGGTCCGCCGGCCGGACGGTGAGCGAGGAAGGCGCGGTGGCCGCATCGGTCCACGGCGGCCCGGCGTGAACGATGCGGGAGGCGTCGCCATGATCACGGATGAGCAGGATGGCGATGACCAGGAGCGCGAGCACCCCGGTGACGAGCGCCGTGAACGCCGGACGGTTCGTGGCGGCGATCCGAGCACGGGTCTGCGTCGCCACTCGCGCAGGTTATCGGCCGGGTTTCGCTGCTTCGGGGAGGGCGGAGTGTGAGATCGGCGCGTCGCTCGCGTGGCACGTGCCATACGGTGTCCGGATGAGTTCGGACGCGGAGCGGGGTGGCCTGCAGTACGAGCGGCTGTACCTCCCTCCGGGCACGAGCCGCCGCACCGCGCAGGTAGTGCTGACGTTGCACGCCGAGTACGGCGAGTGGGAGCTGGACCGGCTCCGCCTCTACCCCGACGGGTCACGCCGGGTGGTGCTGCGTCGCAAGGCTCGGCCGGGGCTGATGTCAGGCTTGCCCAGCTAGGGGCATGATCAACGCGCCAGTGATCAAGGTGAGAGGCCTGTTGACGGGGGTTTCACCTTGATCAGTGGCGCGTTGATCTCAAGCCTCAGATGATGTGCAGCAGGCCGAGTAGCTGCAGCGCGACGGGTGTGAGCAACGCGATCAGCGTCATGATCACCAGCATGCGGGCACGGGAACGGCGCTCCCCGTGACCGGTGATGGCAGCATCGGACAGGTCGCGGAAGCCTTGGATGTAGCCCTCGACGGTGAGCGCGCTGGGCCGCTCCCGCACCGGTTCCTGATGCTCGATCATCGCGGACGGGTCGAGGCGCGCCGGGTCGATGTCTTCGAGGCGGCGGCGGTACTTGTTGCCGTGCTCGTCGCGGGCCTCGCCGGCTGGCGTCGGGGGGAGGCGGAAGCCGGCGGGCCCGATGCTCGCCGGGCCGAACGCAGGCGGAAGCTCGTTCTCGTTCTCGTGCTCATCCTTGTCGGCCATGCGGCTACACCTCCTCGGCTACGCCCGCGTCAACAGCCGTCAAGGAAACGGTCGAGCACGCGTACACCAAACTTCAACCCACTGACGGGTACGCGTTCATCCACCCCGTGAAACATTGCCGAGAAGTCCAGGTCACGAGGCAGCCGCAGCGGCGCGAAACCGAAGCAGCGGATGCCGAGCCGGGAGAACGACTTGGCATCGGTGCCGCCGGAGAGCATGTACGGGACGGGCCGGGCGCCGCTGTCCTCGGCGCGCAACGCGGCGCTCATCGCGTCGACGAGCTCACCGTCGAACGTCGTCTCGACCCCGCGATCGAAATTGATCCACTCGCGTTGCACATCCGGTCCGAGCACCTGGTCGAGTGTCGCTTCGAAGTCCGCCTCCTCCCCCGGCAGGAAGCGCCCATCGACGTAGGCGCTGGCGGTCGCCGGGATGACGTTCACCTTGTAGCCGGCGTCGAGCTGACTGGGGTTGGCGGTGTGGCGGAGGGTCGCGCCGATCATGCGGGCGAGCGCGCCGAGCTGGGCGACGGCCTTCTCGGGATCGTCCGGGTCCAGCGGGACGCCGGTGGCGCTCGCCAGCTCCTCGAGGAAGATGCGTACCGACTCGTGCAGCTTGATCGGGAACTCGTACCGGCCGAGCCGGGCGACCGCTTCGCAGAGCGCGGTGACGGCGTTGTCGTTCGCGACCATGCTGCCGTGACCAGCGCGACCGGCGACGGTGAGCCGCATCCAGGCGATCCCCTTCTCGGCGGTCTGGATGCAGTAGAGCCGCAGGTCGTTGGACAGCTCGTAGGAGAAGCCGCCGACCTCGCTGATCGCGTCGGTGCAGCCTTCGAAGAGGTCGGCGTGGTTGTCGACGAGCCAGCGCGCGCCGTACACGCCGCCGGCTTCCTCGTCGGCGAGGAACGCGAGCACGATGTCGCGCGGTGGCTTGCGGCCGGTGCGCAGCCGGTCGCGGATGACGGCGAGCGTCATCGCGTCCATGTCTTTCATGTCGACGGCGCCGCGGCCCCAGACGTTGCCGTCGCTTGCGATCTCGCCGGAGAACGGGTGGACGGCCCAGTCGTCGGCGTCGGCGGGGACGACGTCGAGGTGGCCGTGGATGAGCAGCCCGCCGCGGGAGCGGTCCTCGCCTGCGATGCGCGCGACGACCGACGTGCGGCCGGGCTTGGATTCGAGGATCGTCGGCTCGATGCCGACCTCGGTGAGCTTTTCGGCGACGTACTCGGCGGCTTGCCGCTCGTTGCCGTCACCGCCGCCGTAGTTGACGCTCTCGAAGCGCAGCAGGTCGCTGCAGAGCTGAACCACTTCGTCTTCGGCGCCCGGCATGTGCTCATTGTGACTGCTGATCGGCGCGTCGGGGCGAGCTCGGCGCTTGGGAATGCGCCGCAGCGGCACCGTCTGGCCCGTGGTGGGCCGCTGAGGGGGCGTCAGCGTGCAGAAAACCCAGAAGTTGTGGGCGCGAGCCGCGACACGCCGCTGCGAGTAGGACATACCGGACAGGCTCAGTGCACCTTCTGGGCTCTGTGCACACGATCTTGCTTACGGAGGCTTCGCGGCACTCGATCGGGTCCCACGGCCGCCTCGCTGCGTGCGCTGTTCGAGCGGATCGACTGGAGCTAACTGCTTGGCGGCGCGTCCGTACGGGCGTGGAGGGTCATGGGGACGCCGTTGCCGGGCCGAAGTGTGACCCGGTACTGTGGCTGCGGCACGTAGCCGGCGTCGACGTCGAAGTGCCACCTGCCGGCCAGCACCGCCAGCACGATGATCGCCTCGGTCCAGGCGAACTGCTCGCCGATGCAGGACCGCGGGCCGGTGCCGAACGGCAGGTAGGCGTATTTGGGGACGGCGTCGCGGCGCTCGTCGAGCCAGCGGTCGGGGTCGAACGACTCGGGATCGGGCCACCAGCGCCGGTCGTGATGCAGCAGCAGCGGGCTGGTCGCGACGACCGTTCCGGCCGGGACCTGCCAGTCGCCGATGGTGAGGTCGACGCTCAGCTCGCGGCCGAGCATCCAGGCCGGCGGGAACAGCCGGATGCCTTCGCTGATCACCGCGCGGGTGTAGGTCAGGCTGCTGATGTCATCGAAGGTCGGCAGGCGGCCACCGAGCTCGTCGGCTTCGGCCTGCAGGCGCTTCTGCACGTCGGGGTGGCGACCCAGCAGGTAGAGCGTCCAGCTGAGGGCGTTGGCAGTCGTTTCGTGCCCGGCGAGCAGAAGCGTGATGACGTGGTCGTGGACCTCTTGGTCCGTCAGCCCGTCGCGCTCCTGCGAGGCGGCGATGAGTGCGGAGACGACGTCGCCGCGGTCGTCGGTGGGGTTGGCGCGACGCTGGTCGAGGATCGTGTCGACCAGCTGGTGAAGCTCGCGTCGGCCGGCTTCGGCGCGTTCGGCGGACGGCGCCGGTCCGGTGGAACGCAGCGCGCGTGCCTCGATGCGGCGCCGCAGACCGGTGCTTGCGCTCGGGAGGGCGAACGCGTTCGCCCCGAACTCCTCCAGCGCCGCTTCGAGCCCCTCGCGTACCTGCGGGGCCTCAGTCGTCAGATCGAGCCCGAGCAGCGTTTCCCCCACGATCTGCAACGTCAGGGTCGCCATCTCGCGGTGCATGTCGAGGCGGGCGCCGTCGTGCCAGCTCGCGGTGCGCTGCTGCGCTTTCGTGGCGAACATGTCGGTGTAGCCGGCGAGGCGCCGCGGCGAGAACGCGGGGGCCACCAGCCGCCGGGCGCGCCGGTGGTCGTCGCCTTCGCTGGTGAGCAGCCCGTCGCCGAGCAGGTTTCGGGTGAGCTGCAGGCCCGGGCCTTTCGTCGTCACCGCAGCGTGGGTGGTGAGCAGCTCGCCGGACAGCGCCGGATCGGTGAGCAGCAGCACCCGGCGGCCGGGCAGCTTGAGCCCGACGCCCTTGTCCGCGCCGCGCGTCACGTCGCGCAGGATCAGGCTCGGGTCCTGCGCCCGACGGCCCCGGCGGGTGCGCCAGAGCAGCCGTCCGATGCCGAGCCACTGATCGCTCATGAGCTGCACTCCCCGAGGCAAGAGCTAGACGCGTGCCGTGGTCCGGCCGTCCTTCGACCGTGCGTGGAGCGGGTTCAGGTGTCAACCGCGCGGCAGCGTTCTTAGCCCCGTCGAACGCGCGGCTGATCCTGCTTCGCAGCGCACAGTCGGGCGTGCCGGGTTGGTATGGTGTCCGTCGCGGGAAACAGCCTCTGGGCTGCTCCTCGCGGCCCAAGTCCGGGTGGCGGAATGGCAGACGCGCTAGCTTGAGGTGCTAGTGCCCTTTATCGGGCGTGGGGGTTCAAGTCCCCCCTCGGACACAGCAAAGTAGGGACCTCCCCACCCCCCGACCGCCGCTTCCACGTCCTCAGCCGCATCCGCCGAAGACAACGACATGATCCGCCGGCTGCGCGGCGCGTACTGTTTAACGCTCGGCCGCGCGGACAGATCCGGCCAGCCCGAACGCCAGGCTCGATGGCGGCTGCTCGTCCTGATGCCGCTACGTGGGCAGCTTCCAGTAGGAGATTTTGCGCTGGATCTTGCCGTCAGCGGAGATGTCGAGCAGTCCGCAGCCGCGCACGCACCGCCTGCAGCGTCTCGGTCGTCGTAATGCACACGGCCACGCCATCGAGAGACGGAACACGAACGGATCGGTTGCTCCGTACTCCGAAGTGCCGTTCGCCTGCGCCCTACGCGACTCACAGCCGGCGCTGCACCACACCTGATGCGAGACCATCGACCCTGGCGGCGAGCATCAAGGGAGACAGGTCATGCACGAACTGAACGGGCTGCTACGCGAGTACGACCGTGCCTGCGCGTACACCGACCAGCTGTGGAAGGACCTCACCCCGGACGAGGTGACGTGGCGCCCGCACGAGAACTCGAGCGCCATCGGCTGGCACCTGGGCCACCAGGCTCACGTCGCCCACTTCATGATCCGTAACCTGACGGCGGCCGAACCGAGCCCGGACCCGGAACTGGACGCTCTGATGGACTCCGCGCAGCCTGAGAAGTTTCGCGGGACCCTACCGACCGTCCAACGACTCGCTGCGTTCCGGGACACCGTCGCCGCGCGGGTCCACGCCCGAATCGGTGACATCGCCGCCGGCAAAGTGGGCGCGCCGACGCAGCTGGCTGTCGTGGCGACGCATCTGCTGACCACGCTGGTCAACCATGAGTACCAGCACGACCAGTGGATCAGCGAGGTCCGTGCCCACAATCTCGGACGTGCGCTGCCGCCCGACCCCGATTCCGACGCGCTGACCCGGATGGACGGCTACCTCGTCCTCAACTCCCACGCCTGAAAGGTCGCGGCCCGCGTCGGTGGGCTAACCGAGTCGTTGGGAGAGATGTCGATCAACGATGATCTTGCGATGTTGATTCGATAGCTGTGGCGCCTGGGCCCTGCTTATCCGTAGGGAGCGGATGTCCCCACCCGTTCAGAAAGGCCACCTGATCCACCGGTAGCCGCTTGGCTGCGCGCAGGGTGTCCCCGAGCAGGTAGCCGACGGGCAACAGGGCGCATTGGCTGACTTCGGCCGGTATCCCCAGGAGCTGCGCCGCTTCCTGCTCGTACATCAGGTGCAGGGTCGTGAAGCTGCTCCCAAGGCCACGCGCGCGGGCTGCCAGCATGAACGACCACGCCGCCGGCAGGATCGAGCCGAGTCGTGCCGCTACGGCCGCGTAGGAAAGATTCTCGAGTCTCCCTTCAAGGCAAGGGATGACATGGACCGGCACCTCGTGCAGGTGGTCGGCCAAGTACTGGGCGGAGCTGACCACCGCGTCCAGTCGCTGCTGGCGCGGATCGGTGTCTTCGTAGTCCCACACTTGTGTGGCCAGGTAACTGGCCCAGGCCCGCCGATAGATGTCGGCGAGGCGACGCCGCTTGTCAGCGTCCGTGACCACGACGAAGTACCAGCCCTGACGGTTGCCGCCGGAGGGGGCCTGAAGGGCTACTCGTATGCACTCTGCGATCAAAACCGGAGGAACTGGCCTCGTCAGGTCGAGCCTTTTGCGGACCGACCGAGTCGTTGTGAGGACCTCGTCAGCGTCGATGGCGCATCGCCTTTCACCTACGGACTACGGGCGGCACCGTAGCAGGTCCGCGCAGCGGCAGATGCGTGCATCGCTGCCCTGGCGATGGCGGCTTTCGTCGTAGCGTCCGGCTCAGAAGGCTAGCGCGAGCCCATACGGCACGAGACCGGCCGCCATGACGATCGCCGCGCCGAGGTTGACAATCTCAGCACCGTCGGGGAATCCGATCACCAGCACTCCCACGAGCAGCAGCACGGCCGTCCAGGCGGAGGTGGCTCCTGTGACGAGTGCCGCGATCGCCAGCACGGCGAAGCCGATCGGGATCAGGACGATGCCCCAGAGCAGCCAGAGCCATCCCTGCTTCGCGAAAATCGCGTTGAGGGCGGGTCTCGCCGCGGTGAACTGTGCATCCGGCAGGCGGTCGAGCGCGCTCATCGTCAAACAGAGAGCGCCCTTGTCGGCGGCCAGCGAGATGGTGCCGGCAACCGCCAAGACGGTGCCGACCAGCCCTGCCCAGCTGGCGCCATGCTGCCCGACCTCGCTGCCGAGGTGCACAGCGACGGCGACCATGAGCGCGGTGTTGATGGCGACCAGGCCGTGGCCGGCATGCAGTAAGCGCCGTCCGCGCGACCGGTCGATGAGCTGCTCTGGGCTCAGCACATGCGGGTGGAGAAGTCCGGGATGGGTGGCGAAGGCGAAGACGAACACCAGCGGCATCACTGCGAACGCCAGTCCGGTTCCGATTCTGGCTGCGTCGGCGGCACTCATGGCATGGCTCCGGTCACCTGGCGCCTGCGGTCTCAGCCGGCAGCGGGTGGATGAGCTACTGCTCCGGTAGCGGTCATCGGCGCGAAGACGACCACCGCGGTCTCATGGGGCCGTCGGGCGGCGTACGCGTCGAGGTGCTTGTCGATCTCGCGCCACCGTGCCCACAGCCGCTCACGTTCAGCTCCGGAGGCGCGATGCGCGCGCACCTGCCGTACGCCGTCACGCGATCGAACGGTCGCGTTCGGGTGAGCCTGCAGGTTCAGCCACCAGGCGGGCTCAGCGGCGCCCCAGCCGTTCATCGCCATCGCGACGAAGTCGTCGCCGTCCTTGAAATAGCCGACAAGGACCTGGCGCGAGCGTCCGCTGCGCCGGCCGGTCGTCGTGAGCCACAGCGCGCCCCAGCGGTCCGCCTTCGGACGCCAAAGCCCGAGCCGACCGCGCGTCGTTCGCACGAGCGCGCGATGGCCATGCCAGAACATCACGACAAACCACCGGGGCGGCAGGAACGGGCTTCGACCGTCGTACATTTCCGGGACACGTTCGCTGGTGGACGTCATGGCCGCGCTCCTTCGCTCCCCCGTGCCCAGCCATTCGGAACGGGCTGCCAAGCCAGTGACCAGGGACGGGACCGCTCCTGCCTCGGCCTACCAATCGCAGCGGGAAGGGACCAGAGCACTTTGGCCTGACCGGCCCGGGAACGACAGCTACACATCCGCCGGATCGGCTGGCGACGTGTTCGGACTTCGCACCACTCCCCCCGGGCTGGCTCGCTAGGGCGAGTTGGATCACAATGCCCGGGTGACTACGGGTGGGAGCAGCCTTATCGGTCGACGCGGACGCGGCTTGGGGGTGGTCGGTGCCGGGTTGGTCGCCGTCGCCGTCGCGCTGGCCGCCTGCAGTTCGTCGTCACCGAAGGCGGCGCCCTCCGCGGGCAGTAAGTCGGGCGGCAATTCAAGCGGCAATTCAGGCGGCAAGGTGCTGCTGGTCGGCACGTTCCACGGCCACGCTGGCAAGTACCAGAGCATCCAGTCTGCGGTGGACGCCGCGGCACCGGGCGACTGGATTCTCGTGGCCCCAGGCGATTACCACGAGACGGCTGATCTCACCAGCCCGCCCAAGAGTTTCGAGCACGGCGACTTCGGCGGCGTCTACATCACCAAGTCGAACCTGCACCTCCGGGGAATGAGCCGCTCTGGCGTCGTGGTCGACGGCACCAAACCTGGCTCCTCGACGTGCAGCGCCAACCCCAAGGACCAGCAGTTCGGAGCCAAGGACCAGGACGGCAAACCGGCGGGCCGCAACGGCATCTTGGTGTGGAAGGCGAACGGGGTCAGCATCGAGAACCTCACGGCCTGCAACTTCCTGGGCGGCGCCGACGACAGCGGCAACGAGGTGTGGTGGAACGGCGGTGCCGACACCGGCGAGATCGGCCTGCACGGCTACACCGGGCGCTACCTGACCGCGACCTCGACCTATTTCGCCGGTGAGGAGACAGCGGCCCAGTACGGGATCTTCTCGTCCGACGCGCAGGGCCCGGGGCTGTGGGACCAGCTCTACGCCAGCAACTTCAACGACTCGGGGATGTACGTCGGTGCCTGCAAGCAGGTCTGCGATGTCACCATCGACCACGCGTGGATGGAGTACAGCGTCCTCGGCTACTCCGGGACCAACTCCGGCGGCGCGATCGTCATCAAGAACTCGCAGTTCGACAACAACCAGGACGGCTTCGACACCAACACGCAGATCAACGGCGACCCGCCTGCCCCGCAGGACGGGGCCTGCCCGAACAACGGGATCAGCCCGATCACCCACACGCATTCCTGCTGGGTGTTCATGAACAACAACGTGCACGACAACAACAACCCCAACGCGCCCAAGGCTGGCAACGCGTCCAACGGGCCGCTCGGCACCGGCATGACCGTGTCCGGTGGCCGTAACGACACCATCATGAACAACACGTTCTCGAACAACGGCGCGTGGGGAATCCTCTTCGCGCCGTTCCCTGACAGCGGCAAGCCGGATCTGAACCAGACCTGCAGCGGCACCGGCGGGACGGAGATCTCCGGCCTCGGCTGCGTCTACGAGGCCTACGGCAACGCGCTGCGGCACAACACGTTCCGCCACAACGGGTTCTTCGGAAATCCGTCGAACTCCGACTTCGGCCAGATCGTCCTCAACCCTGGCAAGCCGCGGAACTGCTTCACGGCCAACACCGCCCCCGACGGCAGCTCGCCCGCCGACTTGGAAACGACCCAGCCGACCTGTGACTCGACACCGTCCAAGGTGTCCGGCGCCGGCGACCTGTTGAACCAAGCCTTGTGTGACACCGGCTTCGGAAAGTGCCCGGCCGGTGCCCACTATCCGAAGACGACCGGCGTCGTGATGCACCCGCTGCCGAAGAACCTGCCTTCCATGCCGAACCCCTGTGAGGGGGTGCCGGCCAACCCCTGGTGCCCGCAGGGTTCGCCTCTCAGTGCCGCGCCCGCACCCGGTCCGGCAAAGACACCGCGCCTGACGGCGGCTGCCGCGAAGGCGCCTGCTGACCGACCCGGCCGGATGCGATGATCTTGCGCTGACGATCGCCGACTGCGAAACATGCTGCACTGATTGTTTCCTGGTCTGTGGACGTCGCCGGCGGGACCATCGGGCGGAACTGCCGCCGAACGGCCGCGTAGTCATCCGAAATGGCCATGTGCACCTCGTTCGGGAGTGCTTAGATGCCACACGTGCCGCATCCGCGATGTGATGGGGTCGAGCGTCGTACTGACCGTCGAACTTGGCGCTTCGACGGCGCTTCGACGGCGGGACGGCGCTTCCAAGCCGAACCGATGGGAGTCGCTGACCAATGCGCAAATCTATGAGCTTGGGCGTGGCCGCTGCTGCGACCACGGCGGTAATGGTCGCTCTGGCCGCTCCAGCTTCCGCCGCTACGAGCACCGTCAGGGTCGACGAGACCAGCATCGGCAACGGCTGGACGCTGTACAACGACAACGGCGCGAGCGGGGCCTTCGTCAACGGGCCTGCGACGCCGCCCGCCGGTTCGGGCAGCTTCCAGTTCACGATCCCGAACAACGGCAAGGTCACCCTGTCGACGAATGCTGTAGCGGGCCTGCCGCTCAGCGCGGTCGACACCGTGGCCTACGCGACGTATCGGGACAGCGCCTCGACGATGCCGGGCAACGTTGCGCCATCGTTGAACATGGAAATCTGCAGCGGCGGCTTCTCTGGTGCGAGCTGCAACGGTTATACGACGCTCGTCTGGGAGCCCGTGTACGCGTACGGCACGAGTGCGAACGGCAACAACCCGATCGTCCCGGACACGTGGCAGCAGTGGAACGCGCTCGACCACACGAGCGCGTCATACACCGGTGGATGGTGGACGACGCACGCGATCGGCAGTGTCTGCGCGTACAACTGCTTCGTCTCGCTGGATGAGATCAAGGCTGCGGCGCCTGACGCCGCCATCCTCTCCTTCGGCGTCAACGTGGGGCACGGGCCCAGCGGCACCTTTAGCGGCAACGCCGACGCTCTCACGCTGGGCGTGAATGGAAACACCACCGTCTACGACTTCGAGCACGCCGTGACGCTGACGAGCAAGAACGACTGCAAGCACGGCGGCTGGGCGACCTCGACGAACCCATCCTTCAAGAACCAAGGCGATTGCGTCTCCTACTTCGCCACGGGCGGCAAGAACGGCGGCAACGGATAGCGGATCTGCTGCGACGTCTCGCGTTGGCAGGCCGCTTTCAGCCCAAATGAGCGGCCTGCCAACGTCGTTTCAGTTGGTCCTCCCCTCATGTCCTCTCGACCTGCTCCGTCAAGCGAGCGGCTACTCGTCGAGCTGCAGAGAGAGAGCGGTAACCGGCCCAGCGCGCGTACCCGCCGGCTCCCCGGCGTTTGACGATCTGGCTGCCGCCGGAGTCGGTCGGCGTTAGGGTCGACGCCACTGTTGGTTCACAATGAAGGGCGTCGTGGACAGCAACGGGCAACGGGCGGTCGTCCTGGCTCAGATCCTGAGCTCGGAGGCGGCGGCGGTACGCCCTCAAGACGTGCTGAACCGCGTCTGCGAGTTCATCGTCGACCGGCTGAAGGTGTCCGGTTGCGCGCTCATCCTGGTCGCCGGACAAGACTCGGCCGAGACAGTGTCGAGCGCGGGTGCGCGGGGTGCTCAGATCGCCGAACTTCAGTTCAGCCTGGGTGAGGGACCCTGCCTTGATGCCTACCGATCCGGGGTGCCCGTTCTCGTCTCCGACCTGGCGGCCACGGACGGCCGTTGGCCGGCGTTCTCATCGGCAGCGGCCGCGCTCGGTGTTCGGGCAGAGTTTTCGATCCCCCTTCACGTCGGCGCCGCCAGCCTCGGATCGTTGGATCTCTCTTGCCTCGAACCGAGAACGCTGGAGGAGGCCGAACTGACGCATGCGCTTATCGCCGCCGACATCGCGACGGATGCCCTGCTGGCGATGCAAAGTGCCGACGGCGGCGCCGGACTGATGTTGCTGCTCGATACGGGCGAGATGGATCGGCTCGTCGTCCACCAGGCCACCGGCATGGTGGCGGTGATGCTGGACGTTGACACGTCGACTGCGCTGGCACGGCTGCGGGCCCACGCCTTTCGAACCGGCAAGTCCATGGATGAGATCGCAACGGATGTGGTGAATCGACGGGTGAAGTTTGATGAATGATCGTGAGACCGGCCGCGTCGTCCGCGCTGAGAACTCATCGTCTGCGGAGCGCGAGCGGCTACTGGCTCGTACGTTCGTGCGCCTCGCCGACACACTGGTCGACGAATTCGATGTCGTTGATTTCCTCCATGGACTGTCGACGGACTCGGTCAGTCTGGTCGGGGCACGGGCCGCGGGGGTGATGCTGGCCGACGGCCGAGGCGGCCTTCGGCTGGTCGCGTCCTCCGACGAGCGGATGCATCTGTTGGAGTTGTTCGAGCTGCAGTCGGCTGAGGGCCCATGCCTGGACGCCTTCCGAACCGGAACGACGCAACAGGCGGCTTCGGAGGAAGGGCGGCGCCGCTGGCCGGGGTTTGCCAGCACGGCTGCCGACGTTGGCTTCGGTTTGCTGTGCGCGGTCCCGCTGCAGCTGCGCGGAACGGTCATCGGCGCGCTGAACCTGTTCCGCGACAGTGACGAGCCCTTCACCAGCACCGAGCTCGTTCTGGCGCAAGCCATGGCTGACGTGGCCTGCATCGGCTTGCTGCAGCAGCGAGCGCTCACCGACAGCCGCCTGCTCGCCGAGCAGCTCCAGGCGGCGCTCCAAAGCCGGGTGGTCATAGAGCAGGCCAAGGGCATGATCTCCCAGTACCTGGACGTCAACGTCGACGAAGCATTTCTGCTACTACGCCAGTACTCCCGTGATCACAATCTGCTGCTCACAGAGCTCGCCAGGAACGTCGCCACGAAGAAGATGACAGGAGACGACTTCCGCAGGTAGCCGCGCACAGTGTCCGATCCAGCCGATCCAACCGGCATGATGAACGCGCGGATTCTGCAAGCTTGATCGATCGTCCGGCGAGGCGGCTGATGGGGATGCGGCACCCCGAGCGAGGTGTGGGCGCAAGCCCGGTACCCCCGAAAGATGTGGCCCGATCCGTTGCCCTAGAGCCGTCCGACGTGAATACTGCCGGTCGGATTCGCCCAATCGACGGTCGCATGCGGGTCGAGCGGCACCTCGACGACGAGCCCGAGGCACATCTCGTCGGAGGTGCCATCTCCCCAGGTGACGAAGTGCGGAGGCAGCCGGCGCAGCTCTGGGAGCTGCTGGGCGAGCTTCGGGTTGTAGGTGCAGCTGACCTGTAGCCGGTCACCTGGCGCGACCTTGATCCACGGCGAAGTGTTGGTGGCGGCCTGGTAGTCGAAATCGTAGTTCGGCACGTTCAGCACTGTCTTGGCCTGCGGAGACCCGGGATTCAGCGTGATTGTCAGCGATTTGCCGAGCAGATGCATGTGCGGAGCGGCCCTGACTATGTAGCCTGCGCGACCAACCTTCCACGTGCAGGATGTCGTGACACCGAGCGGCGGGTTCGCCGGATCCTCCCCGCAGATTCGCTGCACTACCGAGTCGAACGCCGTGATGTACGGACCGAAACGCTTGTTCAGATCGGCCAGCTCAGCTGTGCGATCGCACAGCGGGCCGGTGACACCGGCCGGGCACGGGATGTTAGGGATGGCGACCAGCGGCTGGATGGAGGTCGGACGCAGCTTCGCCGAGGCCGGCACCGTGTCGAGCTCCACGTGCGGGCTGACCGGCAGATCACCGGCCAGCAGGTTGTAGTGCGCCTGCATGACAATCAAGCTGCCCTTGGGCAGCGGCGTTCCTGTCGTCGCCGGGACGACGTCTCTGCCGTGCCCGGGCGCCCAGGCGCTGAGCCACGGCATCGACAGGAACTGCTTGAGCCCGGTCCCGAGCACCGGCGGCTCGCCGAAACAGGTCCAGCCCTTGCCGCCGTTGTTGGCCTTTTCGGCGGCTTGTGCAAGGGCGGGTGGAACCAGGAAGAGGATGGCGTGATGCACCTCCTCGGCGGACTTCCCGTCGCCCGGGAAGAACTGGCTCGACACGATGAAGGAGTTCTCACGGACGTGCGGATCGAGCAGCGTGCAGTGATAGTCGTCGGTGCCGCCGTTGATCGCCCTCGGGGTGTACGCGGTCGCGTCCTTCATGGTGAGCGTCGTCAGCGCCACGCCGTTCACCGTGGCGGGCGTTGAGGGAGCCGCCTTCGGCGTTGCCGTCGGAGCGGCTTTGGGAGCCGCCTTGGGTGGCGCGGCGCTCGAGCCGCAGGCACCGATGAGAGTCAACGCGACGAGCAGGGCGACTATCACCCCGACTGGCCGGACGATCGCCGCTCTTGTTCTCAACGTGGACTCCTGACTCACCGTCGGGGCAGCTCTGCCCGACGAGTCCCATTAGGCCACGGAGCAAGCGGCCACGTCTTGGCCTGCGGGCAATCTGTGGACGACGGGCCGCCGCCAGGGAAGTGATAGGAGTGTTCGATGGGTTCGTTCGATGTGCCGCTGGACGATGAACGCACTCAGCTCGAAGCCTTCATCGAGGAACATCGCGCGGCGATCGAGCGGACGCTCGACGGTCTCACCGAGGAACAGGCCCGTCGCCGGCTGGTCCCATCCGCGACGACGTTGCTCGGCCTGCTCAAGCACGTGACCTGGATGCAACGCGTGTGGTTCGAGGAGTGCGTCGGCGGCACGCCCCGCCACGAACTCGGCCTCGTACGCAGCCCAGCAGAATCGTTCCAGCTGTCCGAGGCCGACACCATCGCCTCGGTGACCGCAGCTCACAAGGAAGCCTGCATCGCGGCTCGGGCCAGGGTCGCGGCCCTTCCGCTGGACACCGTCGTGACCGGTCACCGGACGGGACCGCGCACGCTTCACTGGGTGTACCTGCAAGTGTTGCGGGAGCTGGCACACCATTGCGGACACGCCGACATCCTGCGTGAGCAGGTGCTTGCCGACTGAATTCGCGCCGCTCACTTTGCGATAGCCGAATTGACAAGTTTCGCTGCCGTCGCGCTGGGCGTTTCGGGCCATCGCCAACTTCACCCTGGCAGCAATTGGCGGTCACGGAATCAACGTGATCCTCGGCATCATCTGGTTCATGCTCTCGACCTACTGGTGGGTGACTTACGGGCAGGCGCGGCGTGAATGAGCGCGCCCCGGCTCTCGCCGCACGGCTCTAAAGACGGCCGGGAACCTATCCGAAGACAGCCGTATGGCGGACCCAGGTTGGTATCCCGACCCGGCCGGAATGGCCCCGCTGCGATTCTTCGACGGTCAGAACTGGACCACCGCGACCGCCGCGCTCCCCGACGAGTTCCGCTACCAGTCAACCGCTGCGCAGCCCGTTCTGCCGGTGGTTCAGCAATCGGTTCAACAGACCGCTCAGCCGCTCGCACAACGGTGGCCTGGAATGGCGCGATCCCGAGCGTCACGACGGCGCCGGACACGGTTCTACGCCGCACTGGCGAGCGGCGTGGCCGTGGTGGCCGCCGTAGCGGTCGCCGTTCCGCTCGCGCTCAGCGCCGGCAGTGACGGCCAGGGCGACAACGGTGAGGCCGCGAAGACGGGAGCGCAGGTGCTCAAGGATTCGACCGCCGAGCTCGCTGCGTCCGGTGCCGTGCATGTCAGCGGAACGATGGCCACGGAATCCGGCACGATCAAACTCGATCTGCAGATGCAGTCGGAGGGTACCAGCGGGACGCTGACCCTCGACGGCACACCGATCCAGCTCATCAAGGTCGGCGCCGCCACCTACATCAAGGCTCCCCGCTCGTACTACGCGAAGCCGACGGAAACCTCGCCGCAAGCCGATGCGGTAGCGAACCGATGGGTCAAGCTGCCGTCCACTGTCGACGCGTTCAACGGCTTCAGCCTCAGCAAGATGGCCGCCGACCTCGGGGACTCCACGAAGACCGATTCGCCGATCCAGCGACAGGTGACGTTGGGAAGCCGCGACGGGCACAGGGTGGTCTACGTGCACCAGGCCGACGGCTCGTGGCTCGCGGTCGCCGCTACCGGAAAGCCGTATCCCGTGGCCTTCGCCAACTCCGCCGCGAGTAAGGACGGCGCGGGCAGCGCCACCTTCTCCAACTACGGCAAGCACGAGGTGATTACGCCCCCGGCACAGGTACTGGTCCCGACTCGGCGCGGCACGCCTTCCTAGCTGGCGGTGGTTCGAGTCAAGTTCGTGGGTGGGCGTGTGGGATCGGCTCCGCGGAGCGGAGCTGTTGTTGATGTTGACCGGTCGGTGTGAACCCGAGGGCCGGTGCCGAGCGCCCACGCTGACGTATGCGACCTCGCCGCGGGCGGGTCATCTGGCGTCGTTCGGGCTGCTGTCATGGCGAAGGGCCGGGCGCCAAGCTAGAAACGGCATCACCGAGGTGTGCCATAGCCGTAACGGCGTCTGATCCGGCCCTTCGTCCGGTCAGGGTGACACCTTGCGGCCGGAGTTGTGAAGGGCTCGGGTCAGTTCTCCTTGGCTGGCCAACGGGTTGGGTCGTAGTCGACCTGGTCACGCACGAGTGCGAACGCGATCCGGTTGGCGCGGTGCGCGAGGGCGCAGGCGATGATCCCGCCGTGTTTGCCCCTGGCTCGTAGCCCGGCCGCGTAGGCCTTGCTCGCCGGGTCGGTGAGCCAGAGTCCGACGCCAAGGTCGATGAGCGCCCGGCGCAGGGTGACGCTGCCTTCGCGGCTGATGCCGCCGTCGCGGCGATGGCCGGCGGACTCGTACTGCATCGGTGACAGGCCAGCGGCGCGGTAGAGCTGGCGCGGTCCGGGCCAACGGCCGGGGTCGCCGACGGCGGCACCGTAGGTGCCGGCGCGGACGGTGCCCCAGCCCGGCACTGACGTCAACGTCCGGAACGGGCTGGCCGGCAGCAGCCGGCCGAGTTCAACCTCGGCCAACTCGATCTGACGGTCGAGGCCGGCCAGCAGCATCAGGTCCGCGGCGAGCACCTGGCGGGCAACGACGGCGTCCCTGGTGGGCAGCGCATCACGAGCGGCCTGCACGACCCGCTCTGCCAGCGGCCGGCGGACCTGCAGCCCGCGGGTCGCGGCGAAGCGCACGAACCGTGCTGCGCCCAGGCTGGCAAGCCGTGCCGGGTCGGCGAACTCGGCGGCGATCAGCCGGCCCACCTTGGTGCCCAGCACGTCCGGCAACGCCAACGTCAAACCCGGAAAGGCCCGATCGAGCTGGCCGAGCAACTGATTCTTCGTCGCGGTGCGCAGCTGCACCCGCCTGGCGCGATGCGCTGACCAGGCCGTCAACTGCCCGAGTACCAGCTCCCGGTCGGCGACCGGCTGGCCGCGGCCGGCCAGGACGAGTTCGGTGATCGCTTCCAAGTCGATCGCGTCGGTCTTCACCCGCCGCCGTCCCATCACCCGGCGCTGCTCGGTCACATGCGCCGGGTTGAGCTCCAGAACCTGCCACCCCGCCGGCCACACACCGGGAGCGACCAGCGGCTGGTGATAGTGCCCGGCGGCCTCAACACCAACCCGGCACCAGCGCATCCGGCTCGGGCAACACCCGGCGGATCTGTTCGGTCACCGCCGCCAGCGCCGGCCGGGTCATCGCGAACTCCACCGGCCCGAGCAGCCGATGACGGCCGGCGTCGGTCACCGACAACGCCACCGACGTCTTCCCGACATCGACCGCCACCACCAGCGGCGAGGCAACAATGGACGAAAGTTGACGAGACTGAACCTGCACGACCCACCTCCGGGGACGCCAGAAGGACACGGCGCAGCAAACGCCCGACCTTCGATGAGGAACCTGACAAGGTCCCTTCTGGCACTCCGGAGGTGTCAGCTCAGGACGACACTCCGACTCATATCAGCCGTAGCGGGCGCCCCGCAACGCTTGCGCCAAGCGTTGTGCGCCGGCACCGTTCAGTGACGAGCGCTTCGGACCGATACCGCGGCGAGACATCTTCACGTCGAAGGGCTTGCTATGACGACGGCTACGAACCCTGCGTTGACCGGCAACTACGCCCCCGTCAGCGAAGAGCGCACTGACTTCGACCTGCCGGTCACCGGCTCGTTGCCGCAGGAGCTGTGCGGCCGCTACCTGCGCAACGGGCCGAACCCGGCGACCGCCCAGGACCCCGCGACGTACCAGTGGTTCACCGGCGACGGGATGGTGCACGGCGTGCGGCTGCGCGACGGTCGTGCCGAGTGGTATCGCAACCGCTTCATCCGCGAAGCATCGGTGGCGAAGGCGCTGGGAGAGACGCCGCCAGCGGGCTGCGGCGGCGAGCACACGTCGGTGGGGCCGAACACGAACGTCATCGGCTTCCAGGGCCGGACGTTCGCCCTCGTCGAGGCCGGCACGATGCCGTTCGAGCTGACGTACGAGCTTGACTCGGTGGGGTTCACGGACTTCGCCGGCGGCCTGACCAACGGCTACTCGGGTCATCCGAAGCGGGATCCGGTGACGGGCGAGCTCCACGCGATCTCGTACTACTGGGCCGACGGCAATGTCGTGCGCTACACCGTGCTCGGCACCGACGGGCAGATCCGGCGGTCGGTGCCGGTCGAGGCCGGCGGGCCGATCATGTTGCACGACATGTCGCTCACCGAGCGCTATGCGGTCATCTACGACCTGCCGGTGCTGTTCAACATGGACGCGGCGATGCAGGGCGTGCAGTTCCCCTACTTCTGGGACGAGAACTATCAGGCACGGGTCGGGCTGCTCCCCCGGGACGGCGACGGGGACGATGTGAAGTGGTTCGACGTCAGCCCCTGCTACGTCTTCCATCCGCTGAACGCCTACGACGACGGCGATCGGGTGGTGCTCGACGTCGTGCGCCATCGCCGGATGTTCGCCGACCGCGAGCTGTGGCCGGACGGGACGACGGCGACGCTCGACCGGTGGACGATCGACACCGCAGCCGGCTCCGTCCATGAGCAGCGCCTCGACGACCGCGCTCAAGAGTTCCCGCGGGTGGACGAGCGCCGTGTCGGTCTCGCGCATCGCTTCGGCTACAGCGTCATGCAGGACAGCGACATCCACACCGGCAACGCCATCATCAAGCACGACACCCAGCGCGGCAGGTGGGAGACCCGCGTCCTCTCGGGTGAGCCGGGCGAGGCCGTTTTCGTTCCGCGCAGCGCCGCCGCCGCCGAGGACGACGGCTGGGTGCTCAGCCTGGTGTACGACGCGGACCGGGACGCATCCGACCTGCTCGTGCTGAACGCCCAGGACTTCGCCGGCGAACCCCAAGCCGTCGTGCACCTGCCGGTCAGGGCACCCGCCGGCTTCCACGGCAACTGGGTGGCCGACGACGAGTAACCGCGTGACCCGCGGGTGAAGAATGCCCGTGTGGACGCGACGCTGCAACGCGTGATCGAGTACGCGCTCGACACGTCGATCGTGCGCAGCAGGCCGGTTCACGGCGGCGACGTCGCACGGTCGTACGCGGTCGACCTCGAGGGTGGCCGCCGCGTTTTCGCGAAGACGCATCCGGCGGCTCCCCCGCAGTTCTTCACGACGGAAGCAGCCGGCCTGTCGTGGCTGCGAGAAGCCCACGCGATCGCGGTGCCTGAGGTCCTTGCGGTATCGGACGACGCCCCGAATCATCTCGTGCTCGAGTGGATCGACGAAGGCAGACCGCGCGGATCGACCGAAGCCGAGCTCGGCGCCGCGCTTGCCCGGCTGCACCAGGCGGGCGCACCGTCCTTCGGCCGTGAGGACCGCCGCAGCACCGGGAGTCGCGGCCTGCCGAACGAGCCGTGCGGCACCTGGGCGGACTTCTACGCCACGAACCGGCTGCTGCCCCTCGCCCGCCTCGCGCGCGACGCCGACGTGCTGCCCGAGGCCGCGATCGACGCACTCGAACGGCTCGCACCGCGTCTCCCCGAGTTCGGAGGCGCGGATGAACCACCGGCCCGCCTGCACGGCGACCTGTGGGCGGGCAACCGGCTCGTCGACGCGGATGGGCGCAGCTGGCTCATCGACCCCGCCGCGCACGGCGGCCACCGCGAGTTCGACCTCGCGATGATGCGCCTCTTCGGCGGCTTCGGTGAGGCGTGCTTCGCCGCCTACGCGCAAGCCGCTCCCCTTGCCGACGGGTGGGAAGGTCGCGTGTCGCTGCACCAGATCGCCCCGCTCGTGGTGCACGCGATCAAGTTCGGTGGCAGCTACGTCGCTGCCGCGCAGCGCGCGATCGGGCAGTACGCCTGATAGTCCGGCGCACGACGCTCGGAGCGAAAACCAGTGCCGACCGCAGGGTAGCCGCGACGGTGTGATACACGTCATGTGCCCCATGTGTGTGACTTCAGTCACCAACCGGTTTGGAGAGCGGATGACCCGAATTTCTCGCCATAGCAGTTCCCGAATGCGCACTTGCGCGCTCGGGTCGGCTGCTCTCATGGCGATGGCCGTGGGTGCCTCAGCGTGTGGACGGTCCAGCGGGGGGCCATCCGGCCAGCCCTCGACCGGACCGTCGAGCGCCTCGGCGAGCAGCACCGAGTCCGCGGCCGCGGGCGATTTCGGCACGTTGAAGGGTGTGTGCGGTCCCGGTGACGCCAAGGGCGCCACGGCGCGCGGGGTCACTGACACCGAGATCCACATCGGCGTCACGGCCGACCCCGGCGCGGCCGCCGCACCTGGGCTCGAGCAGGAGTTCTTCGACACCGCTGACGGGTTCAGCAAATGGTGCAACGCCGCCGGAGGCATCGACGGTCGAAAGATCGTCGTCGACAAGCTCGATGCGAAGCTGTTCGACGTCGGCCAGGTCGTGACGAATGCCTGCCAGAAGGACTTCTTCCTCGTGGGCAACGGCAACGCATTCGACAGCGCGGGCGTGAAGATCCGGGAGAAGTGCAAGCTCGGACAGATCCCGGCCTACGTGACCTCACCCCAGGCCGTCGACGCCAAATACCAGGTGCAGGCGACGCCGATCCCCTCGAACGAGGTCAACAACGGCGGCATGCGCCTCCTTGCTCAGGCGTTCCCGGACACCAAGACCGGCGGCGTCGGCATCGGCAGCAGCACGCTCCCGTCGATCATCCCGACCGGCTTGAAGGCCCAGGAGTACCTCAAGGACATCGGGGTCAAGGTGGCCGTGCTCCAGCAGCAGCCGCCCGTGGTGGCCAACTACCGGCCGTACGTCGAGGAGCTGAAGCAGGACGGCGCCAAGGGCCTCTACCAGATCTCGGCGCAGGACCCGACCCCGATCGTCCAGGCCATGAAGAACGTCGGCTACAACCCGGACTGGATCCTTTACAGCACCCAGTTCTACGGTCCGCAGGCGGCGCAGGCCGCGAAGGCTCTGGGTCAGTTCCCGCCGAGCTACGTGCAGTTCACTGCCCTGCCGTTCGACCTCAAGGACAAGTACCCGGTGCTGCAGCAGACGGAGAGCATCGTCAAGTCAGCGGTCAGCAACCCGAAGCTGACCACGTTCACGCTGTCGTCGTTCAGCGCCTGGCTGCTGTTCGCGACGTCGGCCAAGCAGTGCGGGTCGAACCTGACCGTCGACTGCGTGCTGCAGAAGGCGGCGTCGGTCTCGGACTGGACCGCGGGCGGGCTCTACCCCAGCCAGGATCTGCGCGAAGGTCATCGTCACGCGTCACCGTGCATCGCCATGGTGAAGCTGGACGCCGACGGCTTCAAGTACGACGAGAAGGTCACGCAGCCGACCTCCGGTCAGGAGCCGTTCAACTGCGACCCGGAGAACGTCAAGAAGGTTCAGACGCACATCCAAGGGTGACAACCGCGACAGCTCGGGGCCGGCAGCCACTCGGCTGCCGGCCCCGAGTCATGTGGGGAACGACGCGATGCTGCTGCGTCCTAGCCCGTAGGCAGCACCGGCCGCAGCGCGTCGACGACCACCTTGGTCCCGTGCGACTTCGGGTTCTTGCTGCCGAGCACGACGATGGTGACGGTGTGCGTTCCTAGGCCGGTCACCGGGAACGACTTCACGACCTGACTCTTCTTCGCCGGCGAATACAGGTCCACCACGGAGACCTTGGAGTCGACGATGACCGTCGCTCGCCCGCACGCCGCACACGTCTGGGTGACCCAGTCAATGGCGTTGCCGCTGAAGGTGAGTTGCACGTAGCGGCCGCCGGCGGTCGCATAGCGCACGCTGCCCGCAGAGGCCGTCCCGTCAGTCGTTCGCGTCCACCCGCCGATGCCGACCTGAGGCGCTGCGAGGTCGAACTGGCCCGCGCCGGGCGTGGCGAACCCGCGCACCGTCACCGCTGTGCCGGTGGACAGCGCGTTCTTCGTCCCGGTGACGGTGATCTGCAGCGTGTGGCGACCACCCTTCGGCGCGGTGAGGTCGATGGGGAACGGCTCGTTGGCGCTCGCCGAGTAGAGGTCGACGATCTGCGGGTTCTTGCCGTCGACAGCGACTCGGGCCTGACCCTGGTCGGGCCCGGTGAGGACGTACCAGGTGACGTTCTTGCCGGCGAAAGCGAACGACATGGTGTCGCCGGTCGTGCTGCTCGACCGGAGCCAGCGTCCGGACTCGGTGCTCGGCTTTCCGGCCCAGCCCTCGTAGCTGATGCGCACGTCGTCGTCCTCGCGAGCCGGCGTCGCGGTGAGGTTGACCCGCGTCGCGGTGTAGGAGGTGAGAACGCGCTGCTCGTCGGCGAGGACACGGAAGTCTGACCGGAAGGTGCCGACGCGATGCGCTGCCGTCAGCGCTGCCACCGTCAGCCCGTTCCCGATCGCGCCGGGAGCGGGCTGCAGGTCCAGCCGACCACCCAGCGCCGCCGTCCCACTGACGACGAGCGGGGTGACGCCGGCGAGCGTGGTCTGCACGTCCAGCGTGAGAATGCCGGCGGCTGCCTGGCTGAAGGTGCTGCTGATCGTCAGCTGCTGACCGGCCGGCCCGCCGGTTTCGATGAATCCGGCATTGCGCAGGTAGCTCTTGATCTGGCCGTATCCGGTGAGAGAGCCACCCTGGCCGACGCGGACCCCGCCGGTCAGCGGCCGCAGTACGGCGGCAGGGTTTTGCAGGTGGACGTATCCCCCGAGCGGGATGGTCAGCGCTCCTGCGGTGCGCAGCATCGCCGCGTCCACCCGCACGTAGCCGGAGACGGTCAGCGCATTGGTGTTGAGCGTGCCGGCATCGAGCAGCAGCGAGCCGACGTTCGCGACGGTCGTCAGATGCTGCAAGGCGTTGGCGCCGCCGGTCGCCTGCAGCTGCGCGGCCGCGGAACGCAGCCATAGCCGGGTCGCGAGCACCCGGACGTCGAAGTTCGGCACGGCAAGGGTGCCGAACAGCTCGAAGGTGCCGGCTCCGCTCAGGGCTTTGCCGTCCGCCTGGTAGTTGGCCAGCGCGCCGACAGACAGAACGTTTGCGGTATGCGTGCTGTCGCCGACCTGGACGGTGCCCGAGTCGAGGTTGATGAGGTTGCCGGTGAGATCGGCGTCAGCGGTCGCCGTCAGGTTGCCGCCGTTCTGGATGGTGCCCGCGATCGAACGCGCTCCTCCGGTGCCCGGGAGCACCTCGATGCTGCCGTTACTGAAAAAGACGCCGGGGTCGGCCACCGATATCGCTGCGGAGTACGCGCCGCCGTTGGAGGTCAGCTGAATGTGGCCGGCATTGTCGATGCCGCCATTCGCGATGGTGAGCTTGGCGTCACCGTCGTCACCGTTGCCCTCGACGAGCAGGGTCACGTTCGGATCAATGGTCAGCGAGGCGGCGGTCGGGCTGGTGGTCGCCACCTGCACGGTCTCGCCGCCGAGGTCAGGGATGCAGGCGGCCATGGCGGCGGTCGGCACCCCGTTCGACCAGGCCGTCGGGGAATTCCATACATTGAACCCGGTGCTGACCCACGTCGTGTCGCACGTCGCGGCGGACGCCGGAGCGGCAGCCACGACGACGCCGATCGACGCCAACCCGACGCTCACCAGGAAAACGAGAAATGTCCGGAAACGGGAGCGGAGAGGTGCACTGGAAACGCCGCGGGAAACGCGGCCGAAATGCGACGGCACGAGGAGAAGTTAGCGGTCCCGGCAGGAAAGAAACCTCGCTTTGCGGCAAGTCAGCCAATGTCTGCGGAGCAAGCCGGGCATAGCGCGCGAATTGCCGCAGGCTCGCACCCGGCCGCCAGCGAACACGCAGGCGCGCTTGATCCAATACGTGGGCGCGCTTGATCCAATCGGGCGAATCAGGACTTGTCGGGGACTATCTGGTGCACGGCCGCCGCTGCAGCGCTAGCCTGGGGCGCTTCCGGAAGGGGCGCCGTGTTCTTCTTTCTCGCGTTCGTGGTGGCCGCCGGCGTGTACTTGCTCGTCGACGCGACCGCCACCTACCTGGCCGTGCTTGTGCTGCTCGCCGTGCCCGCCGGCGTCGGCTACTACCTGACCGACATCGCGGGCGTCAACGACTTCATGGTCAACGCTTTCCACTACCTGTCCGGGGTGCACGACCCGTACGAGCTCGTGCGCTCGTTCCCCGGGGTGAAACCTGACGGCAACACCTGGATCGGCATCGGCGTCGGGCTGGTGCTGATGCTGGTCGGATTCATCATCGCCGCGACCGCCGCGATCGGCGTGACCTTCGGTGTCTGCACCGTTTTCGCCGGATCGATCAGAAGCGTCGCCCGCCGCGGCAGCAAATGGCTGCACGACGGGTGGCTGTACCTGCTCACCGGGCTCGGCGCCGTCGTCGTCACGGCAGTCATCATGCGCATGGTGCGCTACCTGAACCTTTGGGGCCATCACCAGACCCTTCCTCCGAGCGACCGCCTGGTCGGCCCCAGCATCTTCGCGGGCGTGACGATCATCGGATGGCTACTGGTCGTCGGCTTCGAGGAACGGCGCCCGTGGACGCGCAAGGGCAAGGCCAAGAAAGCGGCGGCTGCGGTGTCCCTGCAGCGCGATCGCTCATCGATGCCTCTGTCACCATCCGGCTGAGCGGAGCTTTCCCCTAGCCTTCTCGGCATGCCCGAGCAGATGAGCATCCGGTCCCGCATCGCGGACGCCTGCCGCCGGATGGCAGCCGACGGCTTGGTCGTCGGGACCGCGGGCAACGTCAGCGTGCGCACCGGCGAGCACATCGCGATCACCGCGACCGGTGCCGCATTCGAGACGATGGCCGCGCAGGAGATCACGCTGGTCGATCCCGGCGGCGCCGTCGTTTCGGGTGAGTTCACGCCCACATCGGAGCTCGACTTGCACCTCGGCATCTATCGCGCCTGCGACGCCAATGCCATCGTGCACACCCACTCCCCCATGGCCACCGCGGTCGGCCTGGTCGTGGACGAGCTGCCCTGCGTGCACTATCAGATGCTGACGCTGGGCGGCGCGGTCCGCGTGGCGCCATACGCCACCTTCGGCACGCCTGAGCTCGCCGACAACGTCCGTATCGCGCTCGACGGGCGCAGCGCGGCACTGATGGCCAACCACGGCGCCGTCACGCATGCGGCAGACCTCGACAAAGCGGTGGCGTCGGCGTCCCTGCTCGAATGGGCGTGCACGGTCTACTGGCACGCGGCGGCCATCGGCACCCCGCGCGTGTTGGACGCGGCGGCGCAGGCCGACGTCATCGCGGCAGTCGTGGAACGCCGCTATGGATCCCCCCGACCGGTCACGAAGGAGGCCTGATGCGCGTCATCGCCATGGGCGTGCACGTGCTCGACGTCCTCGTCCGGCCCGTCGAGGCGATTCCGGAAGGTCAGGGCGGGCTCATCGTCGAGCAGATCCGCATGGCCCCCGCAGGCACGGCCGGCGGCACGGCGCTGAGCTTCCCCAAGCTCGGCTCGCAGGTGACGAGCGCGGGCGCGATCGGCGCCGACGCCATCGGCGACCTGCTCATCAGCTTGCTGCACAAGGCCGGTGTGAGCACGGACCATCTCGTGCGGCGACCCGACGTCCAGACGAGCACGAGCGTGCTGCCGATCCGGCCCAACGGCGAGCGGCCCGCGTTGCACGTCATCGGTGCGAACGGGACCTACGGGCTGGATGACGTGCCCTGGGACGCGGTCGCCGCCGCCACGCACCTGCACCTCGGCGGGCCGGAATTCCTGGGTGGCGACGTGGCAGCAGAAATCCTTTCCTACGCGCGTGAGCGTGGGGTGGTTACCTCAGCCGATCTCCTCGCGCCATGTGACCCGGGCTTGCTCGAGTGGATCGCCCCGGCGCTTCCGCAGCTGGACTTCCTGCTGCCCAACGACGAGCAGGTGCTCGGCCTCACCGGCGCGGCGACCGTAGAGGCCGCGTGCACCGCGCTCGTGTCGCGCGGGACGCCGTGCGTCGCGGCGACGTGCGGCGCGGACGGCGCGGTCGTGACCGATGCCTCCGGCAGCACCCGTGTCCCGGCATTCACCGTCGATGTCGTCGACACGACCGGCTGCGGAGACGCGTTCTCCGCGGGCTTTCTTCGCGGCACGTCGCTCGGCCTGTCCCCCGTCGAGGCGGCCGAGCTCGGGTGTGCTGTGGCGGCTCAGGTCGCCGGCGGGCTCGGCAGCGATTACGGCGACTTCGACCTCGATGGCGTCCGGGCATTCGCCCGCACGGCCCCCACGATGGGCACTGCCAATAGCCCGTAGCCGGCAGGCCCGCTCAACGGCGCGGCGGCACGCTGACGGTTTGCAGATCGACGGCCGCGATGACGTCGGCCTCGTGGCCGTCGCGCACGCTTCCAGCCGGGGGGTCAACCATCGCCCGGCGCGCTTCGACGGCGAACTCTTCCTGATACGGATGCCGCTGGCTGTAGTGCTGCAGAAGCAGCCGCCGCGCGCCTCCATCGCAGGCGAGGACACCGGCGTCGCGCGCGGTCAGATGTCCATGCGCCGCAGCCAAGTCGCTCTCCCCGGCGTCGGCCAGAACTGGCTTCGGTGATCAAAAGGTCCGTGGCTTCGGCGAGTTCGGCCGCACCGTCCCACAGACGCGCGTGTCCATCACCACCGCCAGCGACTGACCCGGACGCGCCGTGCTGATCTCGTCGCGGCGCACCACGCCGCCATCGGTCGCGAGCTCTCCGTCGCGCAGCAACCTGCCGATGTCAGGGCCGCTCACCCCCAGTCGAGCGGCTCGTTCCGGAAGCACGCGCAGTCCGTCCGGTTCCTGCAGTCGCAGGCCGTAGGCCGTGATGCGATGTCGAGTTCGACCGCGCTGAGAGTGACGCCGCCGAGGGCCATGACAGGGCCGTTCTCCCGCACCTCGTGATGGTGTATCGGGGGGATTCCACCGGCGGCCGTGAGGAGCGCGTCGACGGTCGACGAACCCGCCGCGGGGTGGATCAGCTGGCGCTGCGTACCCTCGCCCGGGTCGACGAGTATCCCGTAGCTGTCCCACCGGATGAACAGGCCGACATGGTTGCGGCGCCGGGTCGGCACCGCTGATGCCGTGCCCAGCACGGTCACTTCGCGGGCAGCCACGTCCCTAGTTCCATTCGCCATTCGTGGGCGCCGAGGACTTCGCAGCTGCCGGTGGGGACGGCGCTGCTGTGGGCCGATCAGGAGTTTGTCGGCTGTAGAAGTTCTTGGACCTGTGCGGAAGTGGGAACCCGCCCTGCCAGCAGGACTTTGTCGTCGACGACGAGTGCCGGGGTCGACATGACGCCGTAGCCGGCGATGGTCGGGTAGTCCTCGACCTTTTCGATGGTCGCTTCAAGGCCGAGTTTGGCGACGGCGTCGCGGGCGACGCGTTCGAGTTTCTTGCAGTTGCTGCAGCCGGGGCCGAGCACTTTGATGATCACGGGTGTTCCTTTCGGGTTGGGCGGTTTCAGGTGAGGATGGCGTTGAACAGGTAGCCGGTGGCGATGATGCCGGCGCCGACGACGGCGATGAACGCGGCGAGCAGCTGCGGCTTCAGGACCCGACGCAGCAGGATCATTTCCGGTAGCGACAGTGCGACGACGCTCATCATGAAGGCGAGCAGGGTGCCCATCGGCAGGCCCTTTTCGTGCAGGGCCTGGACCAGCGGCATGATTCCGGCTGCGTTGGAATACAGCGGGATTCCTATGCCTACGGCGACCACCACGCCGAACACGTTGCCGGGTCCGGCGTAGGTGGTGAAGAAGTTCGCGGGCGCCCAGCCGTGGATGACGGCGCCGAGGCCGATGCCGACGATCAGGTACGGCCAGATCTTGCGCAGGATCGTCGCGACTTCCTCGACGCCCATCTGCATCCGCTGCTCGAACGACAGGCCAGCGGTGGTGTCGATGACCTCACCGCCGAGCTTGGTCTCGAACACGAACGGCTCGACCCAGCGCTGCACCCCGAGGCGGCCGAGCGTCCAGCCGGCGACGGTCGCGACCGTCAGACCGGCCGCGATGTAGATGGCGGCGAGCTGCCAGCCGAAGAGGGTGAACAGCATCCCGACAGCGATCTCGTTGACCAGGGGGCTGGCGATCAGAAAGCTCAGCGTGACCCCGATCGGGACACCGGCGGCGACGAACCCGATGAAGGCCGGGACCGCGCTGCACGAGCAGAACGGGGTGACGACGCCAAGGCCGGCGGCGGCCACGTTGCCGATGCCTTCGCGTTTGCCGCCGAGCAGCGCCCGGGTGCGTTCCACGCTCATGTAGGACCGCAGCACCGTGACGATGAAGATGATCCCGACCAGCATCAGGCCGATCTTCATGCTGTCGAAGAAGAAGAAATGGACCGTCCCGGTCCACCGCGCCTTCGGGTCCATCCCGAACCCGTCGTAGAAGAGCCGGTCCCAGACCCATCCGTTCAACCAGTACGCGGCCGCCCACACCGCCGCCGCAGCGGCGAGCAGCAGCCAACGCCGCCGGATCGAGGTCGGAGGCGGGGTCGATGTCGGCTGATGTTCGAGCGTGCTCATGCCGGCACCTGCTCGCGGCACATCGACCCCGGCAGCGCCGCGCGCATCCGGTCGAGTGCATCGCCGGCCAGCGCGTAGTCGATCCACCGGCCGCGTCGGCTGGTGGTCACCAGTCCGGCTTCGCGCAGCACCTTCAGGTGGTAGCTGAGCAGGTTCGCCGCGATCGGCACCCACTTCTGTAGATCACACACGCAGCGCGGCGACTGCGCCAAACCCGCCAGCACCGTCCATCGCACCGGGTCGGCTACCGCAGCTAGGAGCGCGACCGACGTGGCCACCTCACCGGACAGTTCAACCGCACTTGCATCAACCACGGTTGAAGCGTTAGCCCGTCAACGTCTCAGGTCCAGAGACCAAAGTCCCCACGGACAACGTCGCCCCCTACGTGGTGCCGTAGTGGGCCGGATGTGGGGCTGAGGCTGATGGGGGTAGCGGCTAAGGTCCTCGGCCGAGGCTGCGCGGCGGTTCGGTCGTGACGTCGTCAGGCGCGTTCCGTGTCGCGCCGGTATGCCCAGGCGGCGATCGCCGCGAGAACGGCCGACCACACGGCCAGCACGATCCACGCCTTCGTGTCCCAGGGGCTGCCGAGCCCGAGGCCGACATGGCCCGCCTGGACGAGCCAGTAAGAGGGCAGCAGCTCGCCGATGTCCTGCAGCAAGCCGCCGGTGAACGGGAACCAGGTGCCGCCGAGAAACGCGAAGAGCGACGCACCCACCCCGAGCGCGGGTCCGGCGGCATCGTCATTGAGCAGGTGGCCCATGGCGATGCCGAGGAACGCGAACGGCACCAGTGCAACCAGCACCAGACCGGTCATCTCCAGCCACTGCCCGGCTGAAAGGCGCACGCCGAGCAGGCTCCCGGCGGCGTAGAGCAGGACGAGGCCCGTCAGTGCGAGCGCGTAACCGGTGAGCACCTTGACGCGCAGGTAGTTGCGCGAGGAAAGGGGCGTGAGGCGCAACTGCCGGTTCCAGCCAATCGTTCGCTCGGCGGCGATGCGGGTGCCGCTGGACATCACGGCGACCATCGAGCCGAACGCCAGCAGCCCCACCATGTAGTACTGCGGGGCGAACAGGCCCGTGTGGGTCGTGGCGTCACCACCGAAGTTGTGGTCGTTGCGGTTCGGGGTCGCCAGCAGGAAGTACATGAGGATCGGGAACGCCAGCGAGAAGACGAGCGACTGCCGGTTACGCGCGAGACGCAGCAGCTCGAACCGGGTGTAGGTGAGCACGTTCATCCGGTCGTCTCCGCCGTGAGTGAGCCGTCCTGCGCCGGCTCCGTCGTGAGCTGCACGAACGCTTCCTCTAGCCCGGCGCCGCGGACCTCGATGTCACACAGGCCCGGATACCTGGCGAGTGCGGCGCGCAGGGCGATGTCGGAGTCGGTGCAGCTGAGGATGATGGACTCGCCGCGCAGGTCCACGCCCGTCACCCCGGGCAGCACGGCGAGTTCCGCCGGGTCCGCGTCCGGCAACGTCGCGCGGATCGTGCGCATGCCGACGGTGGCTTTGATCTCCGTCGCAGGCCCGTCCGCGACGATCTGCCCGCGCGCCATCAGGATGATCCGGTCGGCGTACGCGTCGGCCTCTTCGAGGTAGTGCGTGGCGAAGACGACGGTCTTGCCACCGGAGGCGAACTCGCGCATGACGTGCCAGAACTCGCGCCGCGCTTCGACGTCCAGCGCCACCGTCGGCTCGTCGAGCAGCAGCAGATCGGGATTGGCGATGAGCCCGATGGCGAACCGCAAGCGCTGCGTCTGGCCTCCGGACAGCTTGTTCGTACGGCGATCAGCGATGTCCTCGATACGCGTCAACGCGATCACGTCATCGACCGGCATCGGCTCGGGGTAGAGGCTGCCTACCATCTGCAGCAGCTCACGAACCGACAGGTACGCGGCGACACCGCCGGTCTGCAGCATCGCGCCGACCTGACCGGACGCGATGGCGTCGGCGGGGTTCTTGCCGAACAGCTCCACCCTGCCGGAGTCGGGCCTCGTCAGGCCGAGCAGCATGTCGATGGTGGTCGACTTGCCTGCTCCGTTGGGACCGAGCAGGGCTACCGTCTCCCCCGCGGCAATCGTGATGTCGATGCCGCGAACCGCCTGCACCGGACCGGCCGGCCCGCGAAACGTTTTGGTCAGTCCGGTCAGCTGGACGCCGGGTCTGGCGATCACTGCACGCACGTCGTAAGCGTGTGCTGTCGTCATGCCGTCCACTCAACCGCAGATTCGCGAACGCGCGTACCTATTTGTCGCGTTATCGACTATTTGCAGTGGTTGAGGCGCCGAGTGCGATCGGCCACCATCGCTGCCGGGGCCCCTCCGACCGCCCCTCCGACCTCAGTGGCGGTGCTGCCACCATTTTCCGTCGCCCTGACGACGCCGGCTGGTGGCAGCACAGCTGACCCGTCCGCCTGCCACCACCTCCCGGCGCGCAACGACGGCGCATGGTGGCAGCAGTACCGGTCGACCGTGCTGCCAGCGTCTCCCGCCGTGCTGCGACGGGAGACGCTGGCAGCCGCACAGCGTGGAACCGGCCAGCCCGAGCGTCGTAACCCGCGCGGGCCGGCGTGCCGGCCTATCTACTCCGAGGCACCCGCACTCGGGCTCGGGCACGCGAACGTGCCACCCGGCTGGCAGCGGGAGGTCAGCGCGAAGTTGTCGTAGAAGACGTCCTCGCCTTCGCCGGCCGCCAGCACGCCGACCTCGCTGTCGGCTTTACCGACCGACCACTCGTAGTTCTTCGTGCTCAGCGCATAGTCGAGCGACACTGCCGGCTGGTTGTTGATCTGCAGGCTCAGCTGGGCCTCCGGACCGCCGCTGGCGCTGCCCTGAATGCACTGGGCGGTGAGATGGTTCGCCTCACCCGACTTGAGCAGGCCGGAGATGTTCTTGGACGTGAGCGTGTGCGGGGAACCGTCGAAGTTGTCCCACAAGACGATCTTCGCCTTGTCCTCGCTGATGAAGAAGACGAATGCGGAGTCGGAGCTGCCATCGGAAGTCGGATGATCCCAGCAGTAGACGCCGAATTCGCCGCTCGACGGCGAGTTCTCGCCGACGACGGCGTCCGTGTCGATCTGGATGCTGTAGTCCTGCGAGATCTTCGGCACCTTCACCGGTGCGGCGGCGGTGATAGTGCTGTTCGTGCGCTCACCGATGCGGTAGGTGCCGCCGAGGTAGGAGTCGTAGTTGTAGAAGAAGTGGCTCTCGTTCGCGGTCGGCCAACCGGAGCTCTTGTCGTCGAACGTGTCGCAGTACGTCGCGCCGGCCACACAATCCGACGCGGAGGACGAGGGGCTCGCCGACGGGGTCGGCGAACTGGTGGGGCTCACGGAGGCGGACGGCGTGTTGACAACGCTGGTGGCGCTCTTGGATCCACCTGACGACGAGCAGGCCGAGGCGGCAAGCAGCGCGGCGCCCGCCAACGCGGTCGCCAGGATGCGGGACGAGGACAAACGGGTCTCCTTGTGAAGGCCGTAGCAGCGCAGGGCAGGCTGGCTACGGTGACGAAACAGGGGTGTGAAGCGCCAGACGTGGCTTGCGGCCCGATCTGCTCACGGCGCCGCGGTCGGGTCGGGATCAGAGGACGGCTGACGGCCCCCTGACGCGGCCGGGTTCCTCCCCCGATGCCGGTCTCCCGGCGGAAGCTGGCCTCACAAAACGTGAGTTCAGCAGATTTTCAGGGAACTCGGGTACGAATTCGAGAAATATCCCGGGATCCGGCAATCGAATGGGCTAACCGGCAACGAATCGCGAGCATTGCGGCGGGCGCCCGTCCGAATACCGCGGCCGCGGGGCTCTCAGGACTCAGAGGACTCGGAGGACTCGGAGCTGTCCGCACTTTCTTTCGCCTCCTCCTGCCCCACCGTGAGCTCGATCGACTGGACGATCACGTACGCCAATCCAGCGGTCAGCGGCGCCAGGCTCCAGCGCACCAGCCCAGAGGTGAGCCCGCGAAGGGCAAGCGCACAACCGATCGCGGCGGCGACCGCCAGAAAGTCCGTCGCCGTCGAGAGCAGGATGACGCGTCGTGAGGTGACCTCGTCCGGCTGCACCCGGATGAGCTGCGCCACGACCACGTTCAGCAGCGAAAAGGCCGCCACCGCAGACATCGCGAAGGCGAAGAGCTCCGCAGTGGTGGGAGACGGCTGGCGCGCCGCCAGCACCCCGAAGGTAACCGTCACGGTGATGGAGAAACCGAACGCCTGCGCGTTGCCGGTCGCGGACTTGTTCAATCCACGCAGTAGGCGCCTGGCCAGCGCCGGCCGGCCTTCCGAAGCCATACCAGGGTATTTACGACAGCTGCTGCGAGACGTCCACTGTCCACGCCAGTCCGAGCCGATAACGGGTTCGGCTGACAGCTGCGTGGTACGACCTGCCTATGGCTAGCAAACGTCTCGCTGACTGGCTGTTCGCCGCCGGGCTGCCGGCCGCGGCCGCCGGTATCGGCTCGGTCGCTTCGCGCCGCGCTCCGCAGGTGTACGGGCGGCTGCAGAAGCCGTCGTGGGCTCCCCCGGCGGAAGTCTTCGGGCCGGTGTGGACGACCTTGTACGCCCTGATCGGCGTGGCGGGATGGCGGCTGCGCACGCGGGGGCAACCGGGATGGGTGCAGGGTCTGCACGCCGGCCAGCTGGCGCTGAACGCCGCATGGCCGTGGGCATTCTTCGGCACCGGACATCGGCGAACGGCGCTTGCCATCGTGACGACCCTGGACGGTGCCGTGGCGACCGAACTCGCCGCCGCCGGCCGCAAGGACGCAACCGCCGCCGCGCTGCTTTCGCCCTACCTGCTGTGGTGCCTCTACGCCACTGCGCTCAACAAGGCCGTCTCGGATCCGGGAAACGCCGGCACTCGGTAGCGAGCCGGCTCACCCGGTGCTGTCCGGCGTGCCGCCGAACGAGATGAGCTCGAACGGCGCGCCGCCGGCAACGATGCGGGCCAGCGTCGACACCGTGTCATCGACGGCGACGATGTCGTGGGGTCCCTCGACAGTGAAGCCCTGATCGATCGCTATGGCGGCTCGGTCGCGCACGTCCCGGCAGGCGAAGCTGAGCCCGGCGACGCCCGGACGCACCGTGTCGCGCAAGGCGGGCGGGATCTCGACGAGCTCCAGCATTCCCTGCCGGGACCCGGCGATCGCTCCACGCGTCGCGCCCGACTCCACCGGCCAGCCGAGCCCCTTGGCGGCCTGCTCACCGGTCGACTCGAAGCGCTGCACCGGCTCGATCCGCGCGACCTCGGTCAGGAAACGCACGGCAATATCCAGGTCGTCGACCAGCACGACGGCCTTCACGATCCCAGTAGGCATGCAACGTTTCTATCCTGCCGGCCGCTGCGGCCCGGACTCGCGTTGGCGCGCCGCCGCTGCCGAGCCCGCCGTTGTGAAGGCCGCCGCATCGAACGACCGCCTGCTGGTGTGATCAGCTTCCGCCGCCAGCGCTCCCTGCAAGGACAGCTCTGTACCGCGCTCATACAACGCCAGAACCTCTGTAACCGCAGGGGTATCGGCGACGTGCTCGGCGATCTGCCGGCAACGCGGCAGCAGCTGCGCATGCTCCACCACTTCGTTCACCAGCCCGATGCGCAACGCCTCGGCCGCGGTGACGAAGTCACCGGTGATGGACATCTGCCGGGCGTAACGGACGCCGACGGCCCGAGGCAGCAGCGCGGTGAGTCCCCACGTCGGCACGGCGTTCAATCGGGCATGGGTGTCCGCGAAACGCGCGCGGTCCGAACCGATCACGAACGAGCAGCTGAGCGCCAGCTCCAGCCCGCCGGAGACGCACGCCCCATTCACCGCGCAGATGACCGGCGTACGCATGGCGCGAAGGGCCTTGCCGGGGTTGACGCGAAACTGCGCCGAATACGAGTCGAACGACCCCTCGACGTCCTTGAAGTCGACGCCGGCGCAGAAGGTCGGGTCCGTCCCGGTGAGGATGACGACCCGGACGCCGGGCGTGTGGTCGGCATCGGCCAGCAGGCTGCACAGCTGCGACCGCATGGCACCGTTCAGCGCGTTTTTCGCCTGCGGCCGGTCGATGGTGATCGTGCGCACCGCCGCAGCGTCCGACACCTCGAAGAACGACCCCGTCGCGCTCACTGGCGCTCCAGCTCGATGCGACCGTTGTCCCAGGTGAGCATCCGCTCGTGCGGGTGGAACTGCAGGAAGGTGCGGCCCGCATAGTGGTGGATGGTGCGATCCGGCATCAGCTCGACCGGCGTGCGCCACGCCGCATACTTGTCGTCGAGCATCGCGGCGATCTGCTGCTGCCGGTCCGCCGCGGACACGATGTCCACCTCGCCGGTCAGATGCACGGCCTTAAGGCGTGCCCATGCTTTGCCGGACTCGACGAGGAAGGACGCGCGCGGGTCGCGCTGAACGCGGGCCACCTTCTTCGTCCGCGACGGAGCGCTCAGGCAGATGGTGCGTTCCACCACCACGAACCAGACCGGCAACGCGACCGGGAAGCCGTCCGAGCGCAGGGTCGTGAAGATGCCGGTGTGCGAAGACGCGATGAACTCCCAGGCCTCATCTACTGAAAGGCGGATGCTCACCACGGGCCGTCTCGCATGGCGGCATCGTAGTGCTCGGCCGGACGTGATTGGTCTGGGTCCCCTATCCCGCGACTGGCTTGAGCAGCGGGTCGAACCGGATCATGTCCGCCGGGAAGTGCGCGCGGAAATACGTCCGGATGGTGTCGTCCACGATCACCAGGTCGACATTGACGGTGCTCGTCACCGGGTCGTATCCCCACCCATAAAGGCGAAAGCGGTTCGGCCGACCGGTGAGGGTCTTGGTGATCCTGTCGGCAGCGCCATTCAGTTCGCGCTCGGTGTACCGGGCCTCGCCGACGCAGAAGTCACCGGCGTACTGCTGGCGCAATTGCTGGCGCAATTGCTGGCGCGCAGCCTCGATCCCTCGGGTGACCGTGACGACCGGCACGCTGCCGTCGGCCAGCCAGAAACCGCCGAAGGTGTCGGGATGCTGCTGCCCGAAACGTTCGAAGACGGCGGCGTTCGCGGTGTCGAACGGCTTCGACGTCCAGCCTCCTGGCGGGGTCGCGCACGGGATCGGGAAGCGTCGCACGGGCGTGGCCGACACCTGCGTCGGATGTCGGGTCACCGTGAGCGTGCCGTTCCGGTAGGTGCCGACGACCCGTACCGGACCGCCGGTTTGCGAGACGCCGTCGTGCGTCTGCAAACCGGGCACTTTCGCTATATCAAGCGCGCGGAGCGGGATGCCGGAGCAGCCCTTCGGCGGACCGGGCCGCAAGACGGCTGCCGTGGCGCCGTAGCAGAGCTGCGGCAGGCGGTAATGCGCGGGATCCACGGAGATCGTTCCGACGGCCGCGTAGAGCTGCGGACTCGCCGGAGCCGCCGCCGGTACAGGCTGCCCGCTCGTACCCGCCGGCCTGCTGCCACCGCCACCCTGAACCGCCACCGCGATCCCTGCTGCGAGAGCGCCGGCGAGGACGACGGCCACCGCGATCCGGATCCGGCGCCGGTGCGCTCGCGCCCGGGCCTCGCGGATCAGGACGTCGGCATCATCCGCGCAGGCCTCGGCCGCCGTCCCGATCACCTCGCTCCCCCACGCATGGTGCCACTTTCACTAGCACCAGAGCGGCTGTCAAGCAGGAGCTCACCGGCGCAGCGCCACAGCGGGTTTGTCGGATCCATGCGCGAGCAACCATGACCTCATGGCGATCGCGCTCATGCTGGCCACCCTGACCGACCGGCGCGACTTCGGAGATGACTGGCTGCTGGAACGCAAGCTCGACGGCGAACGCTGCGTCGCGCGCAAGAGCGGTGGCACCGTGCATCTCGAGTCACGGACCGGCAAGGCCCTTACCGGCACGTATCCGGAGATCCGCGACGCGATCGCTGGGCAACTCCCGGACCGCCTGATCCTCGACGGCGAAGTGGTGGCCTTCGACGGCGCTCAGACGTCGTTCAGCCGGCTGCAGCAGCGGCTCGGCAAGGCCCGGCCGCCGGACAGCTTGGTGGCGAGCCATCCGGTCGTATTCTGCGTTTTCGACGTGCTCGAACTCGACGGCGACGACACGACAAAGCTGCCCCTCGTCGAACGCCGCGAGCGGCTGTCAGCACGCATCCGGCAAGGTCCGGCGCTGCGGCTCACCGAAGCCTGGAGAGGGGATTCGCAGCAGCGTTTCGCCCAAGCCTGCCGCGCCGGCTGGGAGGGGCTCATCGCGAAGCGCGCTGACGCCGTCTACTCGCCCGGCCGGTCGCGCGACTGGCTGAAGCTCAAGTGCGCCTGGGAGCAGGAGTTCGTCATCGGCGGGTACACCGAGCCGGCGGGTAGCCGCAGCGACTTCGGCGCGCTGCTCGTCGGCTACTACGAGGACGGCGCGCTGCGCTACGCCGGCAAGGTCGGCACTGGCTATACCGCCGAGACGCTGCGGACGCTCGGCGCCCGCCTCCGGGAGCTCGAGGCCGCCGAGTCGCCGTTCAGCGACGCGCGGCCGGTACCGCGAGGCACGCATTGGGTCCGTCCGGAACTGGTCGGACAGGTCGGCTTCGCCGAATGGACGAATGACGGCCGGCTTCGCCAGCCGCGCTTCCACGGCCTGCGCGACGACAAGCCGCCGCGGGACGTCACGCGCGAGCAGCCGCGCTGACCGGCGTCAGACAGCGAGCCCGAGCCGGCGCCCCGCCTCCCGGAGTTCGTCGTGCACCGACGGGTGGGCGACATCGCTGATCAGATGCTCCGCCTGCTCCGCCTGGTCGTAACCCCACACTGCAGCGGCGCCGTTCTCACTCACGATGAAGCCGTGCTGGAAGCTCGTGATCGGCACCTGCAGCACCGGCACGATCGTCGAGACGTTCGCCTTCGGGTGCCAGCTCGGCAAAGCGATGATCGACGTGCCTCCGACGCTGTGCAACGCACCGACGATGAAGTCGGTTTGCCCGCCGAAGCCCGAGTACAGCCGCTCACCCACCCGGCAGGCGTTCGCCTGGGAGAACAGGTCGACCTCGAGCGCCGCGTTGATGGACGTCATGTTGCGCTGGGCCGCGATGCGTCCCGGATCGTTCGTCCGTTCGGTGCGCAGCACGTGCACCCGCGGATTGCAGTGCAGCCACGAATACAGCTCCGAACTGCCGAAGACGAAGGACGTCACGATCGGTGACGCCGCGTCGAGCGCGCCCGCCTGCGCGAGCCGCAGCACACCGTCGGAAAACATCTCCGACCAGACCCGCAGCCGGCGGCGCTCCAGCATGCTCGCCAGCACCGCATCCGGCACCATGCCGATGCCCATCTGCAGGGTGGCCTCGGACGGGACAAGCTGCACGACGCGGTCTGCGATCTGCATTGACACAGCATCCAGGGGACGCGGTGACGGCGTCGGCAGCGCGGCCTCCATCTCGACGCCGAGGTCGACCTGGTCGACGTCCACCTCGGCGTCGCCGTACGTGTACGGCATGGCGGGATTCAGCTGGGCGATGACCAGCCCGCCCCGGGCCCGGACCGCTTCGATGGCGGCCGGCATGATGTTGACCTCGATGCCGAGCGAGACGCGACCGTCGCGCGGGAGCGACGTATGCACCAGCACGATGTCCGGCGGCCTGGTAGTCGCGAACAGCCGCGGCACGAGAGACAACCGAGCCGGCAGGTATTCGAGGCGTTCGGCACCCCGCATCCCGGGCCCGACGAACGGCGTCTCGTAAAGCACACCCTCGCGGCTCGGCAGCGGCGGCTGCGCGTTCAGCATGAAGAGCCGGTAGCGCGGCAGGACCGCATCGACCCACGTCAGCAGCGCGGCGGGGGTGCCGAAATTGCCGGAGACGACGACCCGCGCCTCGGCGGAGGCCCAGCGTGACAGAGCGGTAGCCAGGTCGTTCTGCGAAATGACCTTCATGGATTCCTCTCCGTGGGCGAGCCGCACCGACGCTGCTGTGAAGGAGACCGCACCAACCGATACACCGCCGGAGCTCAACCGGGTAGCGCGGCAGGCCGAAACGGGAGAAAGAAACTCTCCCAAAACGGAAGGCATAGCCTATGTGCACCCGAATCTTCTGGTCCGACAACGCGGCGGCGAAGGTCGTCAGCCGCACGCTCGACTGGGCCGTCTCCGACGAGCCGCGGCTCTGGTCGCTACCGGCGGGCTTGAAGCGCGGCGACGACATCACCGGCTTCGAGTGGAAGTCGCAATACGCGAGCCTCGCCGTGAGCATGTGGGACAGCGGGACCGTCGACGGGATGAACGAGCGGGGCCTCGCGGCGCACCTGCTGTATTTGGACGATCTCGGCTACTCCCCGGAGGGCACCCGGCCGGCCCTGCCGAACGTGCTCTGGGCGCAGTACGTCCTGGACAGCTGCGCCACCGTGGCGGAGGCGCTGCAACTCATCGCGGATGTCTCGCTGGTCTCCCGTCCGATGCGCGGGAGGGACATGGGATGCCACCTCGCGCTGGAGGACGCGTCAGGCGATTCGGCCGTCGTCGAGCCGATCGACGGCAAGCTCGTGGTGCATCACGGTCGCGAATACCGTGTGATGGCGAATTCGCCGACCTACGATGAGCAGCTGCGCAACCTGCGCCGCTACCGGCCATTCGGCGGCGAGCTGCCGCCGCCGGGAGACATCGGCTCGCTCGATCGCTTCGTGCGAGCCAGCTACTTCCTGTATCACCTGCCGGCTCCCGCCGACGCGGACGAGGCGTTGGCACGCGTCATCCAGCTGGCCACCAATGCAGCGGTGCCTGCGGGCGCGCCCCACAACGACGGCAGCGTCTACCCCACCTGGTGGATCGCCGCGGCGGACCTCACGAACCTCGTCTACTACCACTGGTCGATGGACAGTCCCTCCGTCACCTGGGTCGACATGCAAGCGCTCGCTAGCCGGACCGAAGTTGGCGTGCTGGACGCGCGCACACCGGGAGTCGGCCTCGAGCTGACCGACCGTTTCGGCGCCGCTGAACTCCCTTACTGACCGGCGTCGCGCGTTACCCGGCCGCTTCCTGCGCCGCCGCGACCGCGGGGTCGCCACCGGTGGTTTCCCGCTGCCTCGGCAGCTCGCCTTGCCCGGGACCGCCGCCCTCGCGGCCGGCTTCTCTCCCGGGCGCCGAGGCCTCGGCCAGGAAGCGGTCGGCGTAACGCTGCAACAGCCCGAATACCAGCAACTGCAGGAGGCAGAGGAAGACGACCCGCTCCACGTCGAAGTAGGACGCGAGAACGTTGACCACGGTCAGCGCGAAGACAAGCGCTCGCTTGCCCAGCCGCGCCGCCCGGCCATCGCGTCCGCGCAGCAGTAGCACCGCAGAGGTGATGAGCAGCAGACCGACGATCACGGTGAACGCGAGCACGATGGCCAGCACCAGCAGGCTCTTCCAGCCGTCGACCGACTCGTTCGTGAGGACGGCGCGCAACTGCTCGCGCGTCGCCTCCGGATCCGCGAGGAGCGCGACGAGCAGCGAGAACTCGGTGAGCCCCGCCAGTCCCAGCAGCAGCGTTCCCCCGATGAGCAGCATGCGCATGAGCCGCTGAGGCAGCCAGCGCGCTTCGAGGTCGGTCAGCCGGCGCAGCGCGGTGACCAGCCGGGTTTGCCGGGTCGCCGACAACGCTTGCCCGGCCGTGAGGTGGGCATGCAACCTGGCGGCGAGGTCGGCGAGCGCGGAATCGCTCGAGTCGTTCAGCAGTGGCTCGAGCTGCTCCAGCGCCTGCTTGCGCCGAGCGTCGCTCAAGCTGCCGACCGCTTCGGCTTCGACCGCCTCCAGGCCGCAGTAGGCGCGCGAGCGCACGGTGGCGCGCCGGGAGTCCGCCGCTCGGTGAGCGATCCGGACGGCCGCCAGTATGGCGAGGTAGATGAGCGGCGCAGCAGCCGGAAAGAAGTAGTCGTTGCGCTGGGTGATGAACTTGCCGACCTCGTCGATGAACAAGCCGGTTCCGACACCGGCCAGAACGGCCGCGACCGGGAGCAGCCGGGGATCGGCGAACTGCAGCAGCATGCCCGCGGCAATCGCCAGCGCGAGGCCTCCCCAGAGCGCGTGCGCGATGTGCAAGGTGCCGTTGCCGACCTGCGGATACCCGGTCAGCGCGAGGAAAACGCGCGTCACGATGACGGTGACGCCGAAGCTCACGGCCAGCAGCGTCAGGTAGGCAGGCGCAAGCGTGCGCCGTACGGCTCCCTCGCGGGCTTCGCGTGCTGTCGTCCTTGCGTGTCGGGCCAAGGATGCTCACCTCGCTCTGGCGAACGGCGGCAGCCGTCCATGGGCGGATTGTCGCCCGGACGCACCCGGTTGACCACCTTCTATCGGCGCGTGATACGCACCTTGACACTAGGTCGATGGCCTGGCGAAAGCGGCGCTGCTCTCGCCGGCGGAACAAAGTGAGGACGCCAGTGCCCCCTGTCATTGTCGAACGCGACGGCCATCTGCTGATCCTGACGCTGAACCGGCCGAAGCGGATGAACGCGTTCACCGGGTCGATGCTCGCGATCCTGTCCGACGCCTACGCGGGGGCGGACAGCGATGACGACATCCGCTGCATCATCATCGCCGGCGCGGGCGGCAACTTCTCCTCCGGTGCCGACCTGCGCGCGATGGCCGGGGATGCCGACGACGACAGCGGCATCGACGTCCGAGCCCGGCTCGCGGCCGACCCCGATCTCATGGCCAAGGGCTTCTTGAAAATCCACCGGCCGCGCAAGCCCATCATCGCCGCCGTCGAAGGCGTCGCGATCGCCGGCGGCACGGAGATCCTGCTCGGCACCGACATCCGAGTGGCGGCGGAGGGCGCCCGCTTCGGCGTGTCCGAGGCGCGGTGGTCGCTGTATCCGATGATGGGTTCAGCCGTGCGACTGCCCCAGCAGATCCCGCACGCCGCCGCCACGGAGATCCTCCTGACCGGCATGCACATCTCGGCGGAACGCGCGTACGAGCTCGGACTCGTCGGGCATGTCGTCCCGGCCGGGCAGGCGCTCGCCAAGGCCAAGGAGATCGGCGAGCTCATCTGTCAGAACGGGCCACTCGCCGTCGAAGCGATCCTGCAGACCATTCGCCAGACCAAGGGGATGACCGAAGAGCAGGGCTTCGCGAACGAGAAGGACCGCTGCGACGCCGTTTTCGCCAGCGACGACGCGAAGGAGGGCCCCCGCGCGTTCGCCGAGAAGCGCCGGCCGCACTTTCAGCGCCGCTAGGCGACGTGCGCCGGTGAGGGCTCAGGCGCTGCGGGCCGCCAGCTCGTCCTCGAGCTGCTGCAGGTCCGCGCCGGACGTGTCGAGACGAATGTTGTTGTCCATGACGCGAGGCCCTTCCCAGCCGGGAAGCAGCCCGCGTTCGTGGCAGAAGAACTGCGCCTCGACATTGCGCCCGTTGTAATCAGCTGCTTCGGGATCGGTGCACAGCCACCGCACGACCTTGCCCATGACCTCCATCGGCGCCCCCTGATTGGTGATGCCGAACTTGGCCATGTCCTGACCGATCCGCTCGGTGGCGATGAGGCCGGGCTGCACGTTGAAGCAGCGGATGCCCCGGTCTGCGAGCTCCACGGCGAGAAAGCCGGCCACCCGGTGGAAGGCGCCCTTCGACGTGCCGTAGCCCATCCCCCACCCGCCGGAGCCGGCCGGCTTCGTCGGGTCGCCGTAGGCCGAGCCGGAGGTGATGTTGATGATCGTTCCCGCACCTCGGGACAGCATCGAGGGCAGCGCGAGCTTGTTGATGACGAGCGGGGCGAAGAAGTTCGCCTCCATCTGCTTCCTCAGCAAATCGATCGGCGTATCGAGGAACTGATCCATGTGCCCGGGCCCGATATAGCGCCCGTTGTGCACGACGACGTCGATGCGCCCCCAGCGTTCGAGCACCGTGGCGACCGCTGCGCCGAGCGACGCCGCGTCGAGCAGATCGGCCGGCACCGCCATAGCCGTTCCACCGGCCTGCTCGATGAGCCCGACGGTGCCTTGCAAGCTGCCCGGCAGCGGGCTCAGATCGCTGTCTCGCAGCGTCGAGGAATGCTCGCGCGGCTCCCCTTCGGTGACGGTGCGCGCGGTGATCGCGATGCGGTAGCCGGCGTCAGCCAGCTCGAGAGCGCATGCCTTGCCGATGCCCCGGCTCGCACCGGTGATGAACGCAACCTTGGCGTCGCTCACGCCTCACTCCTAGGGTATGGGCCACGTAGCCATTGCATGACGGACTGCCGCGCGGTGATGAGCCAACCATCGGCGAAGCGATGGCAGCGATCGCGGTACTGCGTCGCGACGACGAGGTCTTCGCGGCCGTTGCCGGATTCCTCGATGTGGTAGCACACGGCGTAGCTCCACACGAGGGCATCGTCACCGTCGATCGTGACGTGCTGGTTGGTGATGTTGTGCTGGGTGGCGGAGTAGACCGCCGCGCCGCCATACACCACGGGGAGGTACTCGGACGCCGGCATCGCACCGGCCATTCCCTCGACGAAGGCGTCCGGCGCGAAGACGCTCAGCACCGTGTCGAGGTCGCGCATATCGATGCCGAGGGCGTACACCTTGACCAGCTGACTCACCGCATAGCGGTCAGCCAGGTCCTGCGCCCCCGGCGCCGCGATCGGGCCACGCCACTGCTTGCAGTCGTCCACGAAGCAGGACCCTACGACCCCCGCGCGAGCCCCTGACCGGCGACCCGTCCGCTGACCGTCGCCCAGCTGGCCGGCAGCGAACCGATAAGCGGCACGCCGACGCATCCCGCGCGTCAGGAAGCCTGCGGCTTCGCGTCGCGTGATGTGCTGGGCGCAGTGGCGCGACGCGTCAGCTCAGGTAGCGACCGAAAATGCGAGGAACGTATGTCCGAGACGTCGTTTTCCCTGCTCGCCTACGTGCGCCGGCAATTCGACGGTGAGCGCGACCAGAAGTTCGACTTCATGACCGTCGCCGGAGAGAAGATCTCCGGCACCTTCGCGGCATGGCCGGAGCCTGAGGACCAGGTCGTTGTCGTTCTCGCGGGTGGCGACCGGCTCGTCGTCCTCGTCGTCGCGCATCTGGTCTATGTCGCCGAGCATCGCGCGGACGCCCGGGACGCGTTGACCAACATCGGTGACAAAGTGCGCGACGCGGGTGGCGGGCGCCTCGGCAAGCAGCAATAGCGGGGCGCGATAGGCGGCGCGGCGGTCAGGAAATGACGTCCCGGCAAGGCGGTGAATTCCAATGCCGTTCACCGGCCGTTAGCGAGCGTAATGTTCGCCCCATGCACCGCCGGCAACGACGCCTCGCCCTGACCGCTTGCGCCACCGCCTCGATCTTCGCCGTCGCCGCCTGCTCGGCGTCGACCACAGGTCCGAGCCCCTCACCGAGCTCCAAGCCCAGCCCGAGCAGCCTCGGCGCCGATCACGACTACGCGGCCTACGCGCGCAACATCATCCCGTCCGGCCAGTACGGCGCGGTTCCGCCGCCGAAGGGTGCCACCACCCAGGCCGACATGTACGACGCGCTGACACCGCTCTTCGACAACGTCACGGACAAGGACCTGACCACCGACTTCAAGTCGGAGGTCTTCGGCGTCGGGTCCGACGGGCCGGCCAAGGCAGAAAGCGTCCCGCGCTCGGGCGTGAAGATCCTGCGCGACCGCTACGACGTTCCTCACGTCACCGCATCGTCCTACGACGGCGGCATCTGGGCGTCCGGCTGGATCGCGGCGGAGGACCGCGGGCTGCTGCTGGAGCAGGCACGCTACGACTCGCGGGTTGCCGCCGTCGGCGCCCCGGGCCTCACCGCGCTCAGCTTGATCTCCAACCTGAAGAGCTTCGTGCCGAGCGCGCAGACGGAGAACTTCGTCGCGAAGCAAAGCGCCGTCCTGGAAAAGGCCGGCGCCAAGGGCCGTCAGGTGCTGCATGACATCGACACCTTCTCGGCCGGTGTCAACGCCTACTTCAAAGCGAGCAAGTCCTCGGCCAAGCCGTGGACGCGCAACGACACGTTCGCGCTCGAGGCTTTGAAGGGGCAGTTCGTCGGGCAGGGCGGCGGCGACGAGGCGCGGCGCACCCAGTTCCTCGCTGCGCTCACCGACAAGCTCGGGGCGAGCAAGGGCATGAGCGTCTTCAACGACCTGCGCCAGCACGACGATCCGCAGCAGCCGACGTCGATCGACGGCACCTTCCCCTATGAGCCGATCCCGGGCACCACGGCCGGCAACGTCATCATCGACGCCGGCAGCTTCCAGCCGGTCGACACGACCGGCGGCACCTCCGCAAACGTGCCAGCGCGTGCGTCGAACGAGCTGATGATCGACGCGAAACACTCGGCTACCGGCAAGCCGCTGCTGGTCGGAGGGCCGCAGATCGGCTACTACTACCCCGGTTTCACGTACGAGATCGACATGCATGCGCCCGGTCTGGTGTGGCGCGGAGCGACATCCGCGCCCTTCCCGGGTTACATGCTGATCGGCCGTGGCGCGGACTTCGCCACCACCCTGACGTCCGCCAGCGGCGACATCATCGACCAGTACGCGGAGACGCTCTGTGGCGGCAGCGACACCAAGTACGAGTACCAGGGCAGCTGCCGCTCGATGGACAAGTTCAACGCGGGTGTGCTGAAGGGCAGCGGCGGCAAGCCCGATCAGCCGGTCTCGTTCTACACGACCGTGCACGGGCCGGTGGTCGGCTACGCGACCGTGAAGGGCAGCCGGGTCGCGATCTCCTCCAAGCGCTCCGACTACGGCAAGGACGCCCTCGACCTGCTGCTGTACCACGACCTTTCGACCGGTGCCGTCAACAGCCCGCAGACGTTTTTCGCCGCAGCGAGCCTGTCACCACAGACGTTCAACTCCTTCTACATCGACTCGCAGCACATCGCCGAGTACACCTCCGGGCTGCTGCCCAAGCGGCCTTCCAACGTCGACCCCGGACTGCTCACCGACGGCCGGGGCAAGGAGGAGTGGTCCGGTTACCTGTCAGCCGACGCGCATCCGCATGACATCGATCCGGATCGCGGCCGCATCGTCAACTGGAACAACAACATCGCCAAGGGTTTCGGCGCTGCTGACGACGAATGGATGCGCGCCGGCGAGGTCGGTCGTGTCGACCTGCTGAACAAGAACCTCGACCGGCTCGGCTCAAACGGCAAGTGGACGATGGCGCAGGTGACGTCCGCCATGAACGCGGCGGCGACGCAGGACATCCGCGCCATCGACACGGTGCCGCTGCTGAGCCGGCTCCTCGAAGGCTCGAAGGCGCCTAACGCCCGCGATGAGCAGATGCTGAAGCTGCTGCAGGCCTGGAACAAGAACGGCGGCAACCGGCTCGACCTCAACAACGACGGAAAGATCGACGATCCGGGCGCCGCGGTGATGGACGTGGCCTGGTCGAAGATCGCGGTGGCGTTCATGTCGCCCGTGATCGGCTCGGAGACGAAGGAGCTCAGTGACCTCGTGCCGATCTTCGACGCTCCGCCGTCCGGCCAGTACTCCGGCTGGTACCAGTACTTCGACAAGGACATCAAGACGCTGCTCGGCGACAAGATCGAGGCGCCGTTCGCGAACAAGTACTGCGGGGGCGGCGACAAGGCCCGTTGCCAGCAGGCAATCTGGAACGCGATCGACGCGGCCGGCACCGAGCTGGCCGGGAAGCAGGGAGCCGACCCGACCGCTTGGCGCTCCAGCGCGACGGCCGAGCGGATTCACTTCGTCCCAGGTGTGTTGACGAAGACGATGCGCTACACCAACCGGCCTACCGGCATCCAGCAGCTCATCTCGTTCGACGGCCACCGCTAGCGGCTGGGGGCGGCTGGGGGCACGCGGGACGGCAGCACGCTCACCCAGCCAGCACTGCCACCACCTACCGTCGTTTTGCGACGGGAAATGGTGGCAGCACCCCCGCCGGGCCTCGTGCTACATCCGCGCAGCGGCTGGAATCACCCGCTGCCCAAGGATCTCGAGCGGCGTCAGCGATGCGACGTTCGGCACCGAGCCGTGATAGTGCGTGACGCCGAGGCCGGCGAGCCGCTGCAGGTCCGCGAGCAGCCGGTCGACGTTCTCACCGTTCTCGCCGGGATCCATCGGTCCCATGACGGTCTTGGTGATGTCGTCGTAGTCGCGGCCGACCGCATCGCAGTGGCGGCGCAGGACATCCAGCTTGTGCTGCAGGTCAGGTGCGGCGAAAAGGTTGCAGGCATCGGCGTATTGCGCGACGAGGCGCAGCGTCTTCTGCTCTCCCCCGCCGCCGATGAGGATCGGCGGGTGCGGGCGGCGAATCGACTGCGGAACGTTCAGCGTGCGGGCCAGCTGGTAGTGCTTGCCGTCGAAGGGTGCATCGCCGTCGCTCCACATCTGCAGGCAGATCTGCAGCGCTTCCTCGAGGCGCTCGAAACGCTCGGCGAGCGGCGGAAACGTGAGCCCCAAGCCGCGGGCTTCCTCCTCGAACCAGGCTGCCCCGATCCCCAGCCAAGCGCGCCCCTCGGACAGGACGTCGAGCGTCGTCACGGCCTTGGCCAGCAGCCCCGGCTCGCGATACACGACGGCGGTGACCCACGCGAGCAGCTCGATCCGCGTGGTGTGAGCAGCCACGTAACCGAGCGCGGTGTATGCCTCGAGCATCTCGTGCTCCGGCGGTCCGATCATCGCGATTTGCCACATATGGTCCATCACGCTCAGCTTGGAGAAGCCGTGTTCCTCGGCGGCGACGGCGACTCTGGCCAGGTCCTGCGCCAGCGTTTGCGGCCCGCCGGGCCACGTGAAGTCGGAAACATGGACGCCTAGCTGCATCGGAAGCCCTCCCTCTGAGTGAGCTCGACGCTAGTCGCGCTCGCAGGTGATGTCCTCTCGCCCGCATCGCGTTCTCCGCGATCAGCGAAACAGCGATGACGGCCGAAGGTGCTTCGCCCTTTTCGCGACGCGTTACCCACGCTTGCGCGGCTCACTCACCCCGCTGGTCCGCAGACTCCGGGACTTTGGCCCCGCCGGTGTCTTGCACCTTCGGCTCATCCTTCGGCCAGGGGCGGGCAGGAAACTTTCGTAGCCCAGCCATCGGACGAAGGAGACCATGTGAGAAGCCACAGCCGTACTCGAGTCGCACTCGCGGCAGCGCTCGTGGGCGCACCGCTGGCGCTCGCGGCGGCCGCGTGCGACCCTCCCCAGCCCTACGCCCAGTGCGGCTACGTCGGGTTCGCCCCGGCCAGCGACTACGGCGTCTTCCAGATCAAGGCTCATCAGACCTCGTGCACCACGGCGAAAGCCGTCGCGGTGCAAGCGAAGAACGACACCACGCTCGACGGCTACTCCTACCTCGGGTGGACGTGCGGCAAGCCGGTCCATTACGGGCAGCTCGGCTACGACTACTGGTGCACCGCACCCGGCGGCAGCGTGGTGACGTTCACCTACAGCTAGCCATGGCCGGAGTGCCGGAGTGCTCGTCATGACATCCGGAAGTGGTGCGACAGGTCCCCGGCGAGGTCCTGATGGTCGCGCCGCTCGCTGAAGCGCCAGGCGCCGTCGGCCTTCCGGAAGGTGTCCTCGTGCCGGCTGGCCGCGATGACCTGCAGCGGGAAGCCGGGGGCCGCTTGCACGACAGTCGCATAGCTGCGCGCCGTGGCCGTCATCCCGTCGTCCGCCAGCTTCACGTCGACGTTCGTGATCAGGTGATGCGTGCGCGGGATGCCGTCGTAGAGCTGCAGGCCGCCCGACCATAGGGAGCGCAGCGTCTCGCGCCCGGAGAAGCGCTGGCCGTCAGCCGACACGATCTCGGCGGCGGCGAACAGGTCGACGACCCCGTCGATGTCGCCGCTGTCGATGCGCTCGGCGTAAGCATGGATGAGGGAGCGGATCGCGTCCCGGTCGTCCGCGGCGCTCATCGGCTAGTACCGGCTCGTCGACACGCCGTACCACGCCGGGCGCGGCACGCCCTCCGGCCACGTCCCGTCGAGCCAGGTCAGGCCGGCGATGAGCTCCTGAACGCGCCAGCCGTCCTCGGTCCGCCGGAACGTCACGTCGTAGTAGCCGCCGTCGGCGAGCAGCTCCTCACTGCCGTCGTTCAGGGTGACCATCTGCGTGAAGCAGTAGAAGCGACCCCCGCCGGTGTCGCCGTCCACGTCGAACAGGAAGTTCATGAAGTAGTGCTGGCATGTGGCGAACCCGCTCATCGCGGTGGCCAGGTAGTTCTTGATAGCCGGGTAGTCGTCGCGCAGGCCGCCGTTCCTGCTGAAGTCGACGACCGCGCCGGTCACGAACACATCGTCGAACAGATCGTGGCGACCGGCGTCGACGGCTGTCGCGTAGCGCGCCAAGACTTCCTGCATCTCCAGCAGGTCGGCGGCGCGCGCCAGGCGGGCTTCTGAGGTGGTCAACGGAAAAGCTCCCATCCACGCCAAGGGCTTAGCGCTCGTCGTCGAGCAGGCTCTCTGAGCCGCCCTCTCTCTACCGCCCTTTAGTTGCGTGAGTCAAGCATCAAGCGGCGAGAACCCGCGGCGCAGCGGCCGCGCCCCGTCACATCCCTGCGGTATTCCTCACCGCCACTCGGTCTGTCTCCTTGGGCTGAGCGGGGATGTCGAACTCCGGAAGCTCGAGTTGCTCGTAGGGCGTCACCTGCGGCAGATCGGGACTGCCAGCCAGGAGGTCCTGGAAACGCTCCTTGACGCGGATGAAGCGCCGGCGGGTCCGCACCTCCCGCCGCCGGGACTTGGCGGCCCTCTTCGGCCGGCTTCCGTAGAAGCGGCGGGCCCACGGCGATGCCGGTCTGCCGACACGGATGGCACCGGCGATCAGGAAGATCGGGATGAACAAGCCGAACAGTCCCGTCCACACCTTGCCTTTGAACACGGTGATGACGGCGAGGCCGAGGTCGAGGAACAGGGCCACGGCCAAGGTGGCCGCGGCTGAGGCATCCGAGGGAAGGCTGGTGGCGTTGTTGACGTCGTCCGCAACCGAGGGCACCACCCCAAGCAGCAGCAGCCCGGTGATCCCGCCGGCGACGAAGACGGCGTCCACCGAGAGCCTGCCCGCCTTCGACCAGTAGACATCGTCCAGATGCAAGATCAAAGCGAACTCGTCGAGCACCAGCGCCGTACCGATCCCGAATACGGACGCGCACGTGGACGGCAGACCGATCGGTTCATCGGGGACTGACAGTCCGGCCAGCCCGCCGATGACCATGAGGACGACGCCGAAGACGACATGGTGGATATGCAGGCCGCCGGGGGTGACGTTGCCGGGCCACCACTTCACCTGGGCCCGGATCATCCGCACCGAGAAGCGGATGAACAGGAATGTCACGAGGAACGCGACGAAAAAGCAGAACAGGGGCAGTCGGCCGGTCTCGAGCACGCGGTCGTTGAACCACCCACCCATATCGGCCTCCTTCCGGCCGAACCGTATCGGCCGCATTCAACGGGACCGTCGCTGCCGTCAGCGGGGAGCCCGCGCTCCCGAGGTTAGGAGGAGCGCGCGATCTGCGCTCGCGGCATAGGCACGGCGTCCGGCCGCACCGCTCGCGGCTTCTCCGCCAGATGCCAGAGCTCGCGGTCGAATGCTTCGGCCGGAAGCGGGCGCGACACGAGAAAACCCTGCACGTAGTCGCAGCCCAGCTCGCGTAACACCGTCAGCTGGCTCGCCCGTTCGACGCCTTCGGCCACCAGTTGCAGACCGAGGTCCTTCCCGAGGCGGATCAGCGCCCGCAGGAAGTGATGGGCGTCCGGATCGGTGTCGATGTCGGCGACGAACGACCGATCGAGCTTGAACGCACCGAGCGGAAAGGCGCGCAAGTGCGCGAGGCTCGAGTAGCCGGTGCCGAAGTCGTCCAACGCGAGCACGACCCCGAGCTCGGTGAGCGCCCGCGCCACCTGGATCGCGTTGGGGTCGTCGGTGAGCAGCGCGCGCTCTGTGATCTCCAACGTCAGCGCACTCGGCGCCACCTGATGGCGGGCCAGACTCGCGGCGACCCGGCCCGGGAGGGCGGGGTCGATGAGCTGCTCCGGCGAGAGGTTCACCGACATCACGAGCCGTTCGGCGCCTGCGACCGCCGTCCAGCGCGCGAGCTGCGCGAGCGCGGCGTCCAGCACCAGCTCGCCGAGATCGCGGGCCAGACCCAGGCGTTCGGCAAGGACGACGAAGCGATCCGGAGAGACCGGGGTGCCGCGCGGTGACCACCTCGCCAGCGCTTCGAATCCGTGCAGCCGACCGTCGTTCGCCGTGACGAGCGGCTGGTAGTGGACGTCAATCGCGCCGGCCGCGATGTGCTCGCGCAGCAGATCCCGTAGAGCGACGTCTTCGGCACCGGGCATCGTCATCCCCGGCTGGAAGGTCTCCACCCGGTTCTTGCCATGGGTTTTCGCCGCGTACATGGCGACATCGGCCCGGCTCATGAGCTCTTCGGCGCCGACGGTCGGGTCGGACGCGCCGAGTGTCGCGAGCCCGATGCTCGTGGGAACGCGAATCCGGTTGCCGTCGATGACGAAGGGACGATCCGTCGCCAGGTGCAGCTTGGCGGCCACCGCGGACGCCTGCGCGCCGTCCTCGAGCAGCACGCCGAACTCGTCGCCACCCAGCCGGGCCACGGTGTCACCGCGACGCAACGCCCGGCCGAGCCGCTTGGCCAGCGCGACGAGCAACTCGTCCCCTGCGGCATGGCCGTACGTGTCGTTGATGACTTTGAAGTCGTCGACGTCGATCCAGCAGAGTGAGACCGGACGCCGATCACGTTCGTGCAGATCGAGCGCGTGCGCCACCCGGTCAGCGAACAGCAGCCGATTACCGAGCCCGGTGACGGGGTCGGTGAACGCCACGCCGGCCAGCCGCGCCCGCTGCTCCTCGACCTCGCTAAGCAGGCGGCGGTTGTCCTGCAGGGTGAGGTACTGGCGAAGCAGCACGAGTGCGGTGATCGCGGTCCACATCGCCAGGCCGATCACACCAACCTGATGGCCCATCGAGCGGCGCACGAAAGCGACGGTGACGGCTATCGCGAACGGCGCGTACGGCAGCAACGTGACGAGACCCGACCGCGGCGCGGACTTGCGCCGCGGCAGCCGAGCCGTCCCGTCCGGCATGGTTGCCGCCGCCGCCAGCGTGGCGAACGCGGCGATGTAGGCCACGTCACAGAACGCCCCCGCGGCGTACTGGTGGGTGGCTGAGAGGTAGGCATAGCCCGAGTCGGCGATCGCCAGCCAGCCCAGCGCAGCGGTGAGCACGCGCAGCCGCAAGCTGGCGAGACAGTCGTGGATGCTCGCGATGACCAGCGCGGTCAAGACGGCGATGTCGGCCAAGGGGAACGCCGCGGCGACCATCACTTCGACGGTGTGCAGGTGCTCTGCGGCGATGCGCTGCAGCATCGTGTTCCAGGCGAGGAACATGCCGGCCAGCGCGACCAGCGCGCCGTCGAGCATCCATCGGACGCGGCTGACATCGGGAGCGTCGGAGGGCATTCGCAGCAACGCCGCCGCCGCAAACGCGGGCAGGAACGGAAAGAGGGTGGCAAGCAGGCCGAGCCCAGGGGTCTTTCGCGTGGCGAGGTCGAGGCCGACCCAGACCAGGTCACCCACGAGCCAGGCGAGCACCCCCAGAGCGATGAGCAGCCAGGCCTGGCGATAGAGCGGGTCGATGCGGCGCGCTGCGCGGAAGGCCAGCAAGCCGGCGACGGCAGCGGCCGTGGCACAGCCGATGTCATCGGCGTAGCGGATCACCGTGGGCCCGCCCCAGCCGGCCACGAACCACGTCGCGAAGAGCAGGGTGACCGCGGCTGCGGCCGCCAGCGGCTGAACGGCGCCCCGCCCGCCAAACTGGGCGGGCGCGTGCACGTTCGCCGCCACGTCGGTCTCCTCCGGAGCATCGCCGCGACGAGGCGTCGTAGCGGTGCCCCGGTTGAGCACGACTCGCCTCGCTTGCACGGGTCATATCGGCAGCACCGGACGAGTTGCGATAGGCCCAACGGCGGATTTGGCCGCTTCTGCGGCGAACCCCACGGCCCCGCCGGTCTCGCGAGGGTGCTGCACCTGCACCGCGGCCTGACCGAGGCACCCCGTTGCCGGGGCCGGCACCGGCCGTGTGAGGCTCGTGCAGTGCGCGAGCCCGGTCAGAGCACGCAGCACGGCGGAGAGGCGCAGACGCTCAGCGAAACTGAGCAGGACTCGGAAAGGCATCGAATGAAGATTTCGTGCGGGCTGGTGCCGTCGCTCGACGTGGTCGAACACGCCACGGTGGCCGAGGGGCTCGGCTACGACCGGGCCTGGCTGTACGACTCACCGGCGATCTACCTCGACATCTGGGTCGAATTGGCGCGTATCGCGGAGCGCACCAAGCGCATCGGCCTGGGCACCGCCGTCCTGGTGCCCAGCCTGCGCAGCGTCATCGCCACCGCGTCGGCGATCGCCAGCATCGAAGCCGCCGCTCCCGGCCGGCTGGCATGCGGTTTCGGTACCGGTGCCACGGCACGCTGGACACTCGGGAAGGACGCGTTGACCCTCGCCCGCACCGGCGAGTACCTCCGCCAGTTGCGCGGGCTGCTACGCGGCGACGTCGTCGTGGTCGACGGCGAGGCCGTACAGATGGCTCACCTGCCCGGTTTCGCCCCGCCGCGACCGATCGACGTCCCGCTGCTGCTCAGCGCGCTCGGCCCCAAGGGGCAGGAGCTCACGCGCGAGGTGGCGGACGGCATCATGACCGTGGGCTTCGGCCTCGGCGGGTTCGACTGGAGCGCTCAGCTCGTGGTCGGCACCGTCCTCGACGAAGGCGAGTCGCTCACCTGCCGGCGGGTGCAGGATTCGGCGGGCCCGTGGTACGCGATCCTCGCGCACGGCGCGTGGGAGGCCAACCCGCAGGCGGTGGACGGCTTCCCCGGCGGCGCCGAGTGGCGCGCCATGCTCGAATCGACGCGTCCCGAAGGCGAAAGGCACCTCACCGTGCACGAGGGTCACGCCACCACCGTCACCGACCTCGACCGCATCCTCGTCGAGGCAGCCGGCGAAGGCGTCGTCGGCATGGGCTGGGTCGCCGACGCTGCAGGCATCCGCGCGAAGCTGAGCGAGGCAGAGGCGGCCGGCACCACGGAAATCATCTACGCGCCGAGCGGGCCTGATATCGCCCGGGAGCTGCGCACGTTCGCCGCTGCCTGCGGCCTGTAGCGCTGCCGGCTACGCCGGCATCACGTCGGCCGGCATCACGTCGGCCGGTACCACCTCGACCGGGATGCCGTTGACCGCGGCGTTGCCCGACGGCACGTCCACCAGATGCCCCGGGGCCAGCACATTGCTGTTGACCCCGGGGCTGCGATGCGCGACCGCCATGCGCGTCCCGGGACGGTCATGTCCCCAGCCGTGCGGCAGGCTCACCACCCCGCGGACGAGCCCGCCGTCGAGCTCGACCACCGCGTCGACCGAGCCCGCTTCGGACGTGACGCGCGCCAGGCCTCCGTCCGACAGTGAGAGCGCCTTGGCGTCGTCCGGATGCACCAGCAGCGTGCAGCGACTGCGACCCCTCATCAGCGGGCCGACGTTGTGCATCCAGGAGTTGTTCGACCGCAGGTGGCGGCGGCCGATGAGCAGCAGGCCCGCGCGCGGCTGCTGCAGGCGTTTCGCGAGCCGCGGCAGGTCGCCGAGGATGTTGTCGTGAGCCAGCTCGATGTCGCCCGATGCCGTGCGCAGGATGTCCTCCTGCAGGCGGGGCACCATCGGTCCGAAGTCGACGCCGTGGGGGTAGCTGTCTTGCAGCGACGCGAGCGAGAGGCCGCCGGGACGGGCGCCATAGCCCTCGCCCCAGGGCGATGCCCGGACGGTGAGGTCGGCGATCCGGTCGGGCCCGCGCAGCGATGTCGCCTGCATCGCGTGATCGGGGTCGACTCCGTGGCGCCTCGCGCGCTCGGCGAAGAGCGCGTCGTCGAGCGCGGCGACGTCGACGTCGTCCGCCGCCATGCCTGCCAGGATGGCTCCGAGCCGGATCAGGATCTCCCACTCGTGCGGCCGATCGTCGCGCGGGAAAATCGCCGGCGACCATCGGGCAGCACTGCGTACGGCGAATCCCCACAGTGCTTCGTCGCAGTGCGGCTGCTCGAGCGGTGACAGGCCCGGCAGGATGACATGCGCATGGCGGGTCGTCTCGTTGAGGAAATTGTCGACGCAGATGAGCGCATCCAGCATCGGCAACGCGGCCTCGAGCCGGGCGGCATCGGGCGCGGAAAGCGCCGGGTTGCCAGCCATGGTGACGAGCCCGCGCACGCGCCCCGGACCTGGAGTGGCGATCTCCTCCGCCAGACACGACAGCGGCGCCTGCCCCAGCACCTCCGGAGCCTTGCGCACCCGGGTGTGCCAGCGTCCGGTTCGCACCGGGCCGCGCCGGCGGGCCGTCGAGGCGATGGTGGCGATCGCCGGCGTCGGGAACATCGCTCCTCCGGGCACGTCGAAGTGCCCGGTCAACACGTTGATGACGTCGACCGCCCAGGAGGCCAGCGTGCCGAACTCCTGGTTGCACAGGCCGATCCGGCCATACACGACCGCCCGCTCGGTGGCTGCAAGCTCCCGGGCGAGCCGACGGATACGTTCGGCGGGCACTCCGCAGGCTTCGGCGACTCGTTCCGGAGCGAAGTCCCGCGCTGCCGCGCAGACCTCTTCCACGCCCGTGACGCGAGCGGATAGCAGCCCGAGCCGTATGAGGTCTTCCTCGGCCAGCACATGGATGACGGCGAGTAGCAGCGCGGCGTCCATGCCGGGAACGATCGGGATCCACTCGTCGGCGCGCTCCGCTGTGCCGGTGCGTCGCGGGTCCACCACGATCGTGCGGCCACCGCGCTCGCGAATGCGCTTGATCTCCCCGAGAATGTCCGGGCAGGAAAAGAGCGATCCCTGCGACGCCTGCGGGTTGGCACCCATCACCAGGAAGAAATCGGTGCGCTGGACATCGGGGATCGGGATCAGCCACGGATTGCCGAAAAGCTGCGCGCAGGCAAGGTTTTTGGGCCACTGGTCGACGGTGCCGGCGGACCAGATGACCGGCATCCGGGGAAGGCCGGCGACCGCGCCCGTGTAGCGGCTCAGCGAGTAGTTGTGCACCGCGGGGTTACCGATATATGCGGTGACGGCGGCGATTCCGTCCTGCTCGACGATCGGCCGAAGCAGCTCCTCGCAGCGCGCGAACGCCTCCGCCCACGACACCTCACGCCACTCGTCGCCCTCACGAACCAGCGGTACCCGCAGGCGATCGGGGTCGTGGTGCAGCGCGCCGAGCGACGCCCCCTTGGGGCACAGGTAGCCCTTGCTCCAGACGTCCTCCCGGTCGCCGCGCACGCTGATGACCTCGGTGCCGCGGGTGTGGATCTCGAGGCCGCACATCACCTCGCAGAGCGGGCAGGTGCGAAAGTGTGTGCGCACCTCCGCCACGAGCTCGCCATCAGTGCTGCTGGTGCTCGCTGCCACCGATCGTTCGTCCACCGTCTCCTCCAACCGCTCCCGCGAGCATCACCCGTCCGGCCGAAGCTCGCCGTTCGAGGGTTCAGGGCACCGCTTCGGCGACCGAAGGCTAACCGGAGCACCGTCGATGCAGTACTGAGAGGTAGGCGCTGGTGTCGATCGATTACGAGAAGCCGCAGATGGCAGCCGCACCGGAGCCGGTGGAGGCCTCGGCGATGAGCGGGACCGCGCCGATGGTTCCCGGTACGCAGCCGGTGCTGCTCCCGACGCGCGTTCTCGACGGCTATGGCCCAGGCCTGCGCTACCGCATCGAAGGCGAGCTGCTCCCCGTCCTGCATCTCGCACTGGACGGTTCGGTGCCGGTGTTCTTCGAGCACCACGTCATTCTCTGGAAGCAGCCGCAGATCGACGTGGTGATGAAGAAGATGCACGGGGCGTTCAAGCGCGTCGTGGCCGGCATGCCGGTCTTCATGACCGAAGCGCACGGCGCCGGGCAGATCGCGTTCTCCCGTGACAATGTCGGCCACCTCTTCCCGATGCATCTCCCCCATGGTTCGACCATCCTGGTCCGCGAACACCAGTTCCTCGCCGCGACCGGCAACCTGGAGTACACCTTCGAGAAGGTCGGCGGCGTCGGCAGCATGATGTTCGGCCACCAAGGCTTCTTCATCGACCGGTTCACCGCAGCTCAAGGTGATGCAGTGCTGTGGCTGCACGCGTACGGCAACGCGTTCGAGGTCACGCTCGCCCCCGGCGAAACCATCGATGTCGAGCCTGGCTCGTGGGTGTACCGCGAAGATTCGGTGACCTACAAGCAGCAGGTATTCGGCTTGAAGACCGGCGTGCTCGGTGGCGGAGGCAATCTGGTGTTCAACCGCTTCACCGGCCCCGGCCGGGTGGGCCTGCAGTCCGGCTACTTCTCCGGTGAGACGGCCGCAGCCGGAGCCGCAGCGGGGGCCGCCGCAGGGGGTGCCGCCGGCGGACTTCGCGGTGCCGTCGGTGGCGGTCTGCTCGGGGGCGCGCTCGGCAGCATCATCGCCAACGACTGACGAGCGCACGCCGACGGCCGCCACCACGGTCGTTCCCGATAGGACCAACTGCCCTGTCAGCGCCCTCCGAGCGGCTCAATCATGGCCTGGGAACGGCAGTTCCCGTGATCCCCACATGAGGGGAGGTCATGATGACGCCGACCGAAGCCGCGACCGTCACCGTCGTTCCTGCCGGTCATCCGACCCCGGTGGTGCTGGGCCACTCCGCCATCGACGCCCTGCCGTGGCAGCCCCGTCCGGGTCTCGGCGAGGTCCGGGTGAAAGAGCTGCTGCGCAGCGGAGACTGCCTAGCGGGGCTGCTGCGTCTCGAGCCCGGCGCGGGTGAACGGGCCCATAGCCATTCGGGGGCTCATCACCACGTGTGGGTGCTGCAGGGCGAGGCGCAGGTGGCCGGGATCAGAGTGCATCCCGGCGCCTACATCCACGTGCCGGCCGGAGTCGAACACGCCATCACGGACGCCGGTCCGCAGGGCTGCGAGGTCTTCTACGTCTACCAGCCGGAGTATCCGGTGACGCGCCCGCGGCACTGGACCGAGGCGCTAGCCGGCCCGAGACGCTGAGTCGCGCTCGCCGACCCGAAAACGCTCTCACGCCGAGCCGGCGATCCAGCGGTCGGCGAACTCCTGCTCTTGCGCGGTCTGCTCGAGGAAGTTGCTGTAGGCCAGCTTCTCGATCTTTCCCCCGACGAGCGGGACCGACGCTTTCAGCGTGCCCTGAATGACTTCGGTGCTGCCGCCTTTCGCCGCTTGCAGGCGCATCGTGCCGGACAGGTGGACGGGTATCCCCTTGATCTCCACCTTCCACGTGCCTGTCCGGGCGCCGCCCTTGGCTGGATCCCACGCGTCGGTCTGGATCACCGTATTCGTGGGCGACAGCACGCGCTTCAACGCTCCCGGCACGTCGACAGTCACCTTGCGCCGGGTGACGATGCGTGTGGTCTTGCCGTCGTCCGCCAGTCCGCATTCGAGCACGTCCACATCCTGGTGGCCGGCATCGAGCAGCTTCTGGCGCTGGTATTCGGGATCGGTGAACATCGCGAAGACCGCGTCCGGGTCTGTCGCGAACTGGTACTCGGTGCGCACGTCCATGTCGGCTGCTCCTCTTCTCCGGCCCCGGGCGGCAGGCCCACATCCTGGCACCACCATCGAGGTGCGCGCCGACACCACCCCGTTGGCAATGCCGAACCGGGAGCGCCCCGGGGCGGAGAATGCCGACATGCTGATGGGCTTGCCGCGCCGCGCGGCTCCCCTGCTGCGCGGCGTATTGCTCATGGCAGGGCTGCTGGTCGCGTACGCGGTCGTGCCGATCCGCCGGGGCGACACGTTCGGCGTCGCGGGTGTCATCGTTTTCGTCGCCGGCCTTCTGGCGCTGGCGGTCAGCGTGTTGCTGCTGGCCCGCAAGGAGCTGCACGCCGCCTCCGACGGAGGCGAGGGTGCCCGGCTGGAGATCCTCGTGGCCGTGCTCTGGACCATCGTCATCTTCTTCGCGCTGGCCTATCTGCGTCTCGGCTCCGAGAACGGGCAGTTCGCCGGATTGCACACCCGCATCGACGCGCTCTACTTCACGATGACCACTCTGACGACGGTCGGCTACGGCGATGTCCATGCCGTGGGTCAGGCGGCGCGCATCGTCGTCACCGTGCAACTCGTCTTCGATGTCGTCTTCGTAGCCGTCGCGCTTCGCGTGCTCGCGGCCGCGCTCGCCCGGCGGCGCAGCACCGGATCGGCAAAGTAGCGAGAGCGGCAGGGGTCAGGCGTGGTGGGTCGCGCGCAGCTCCGCCAGCTGCGCGCGCAGCTCCGGATCGTGCATCACGATCCAGACCAGGCCGCAGTCCTGGGGGCCGGTCGCACCGGGGTGGCACAGCGTGCAGGGCTCTCCCGGGCGGATCGGGCAACGCGGCTCCGGCGTGGTGTGATGCCGGCTTGCCTGGGCAACGCTCATGGCCGCTCCTCTCGACTCCGGCGCGATGACCGGGCACGGGTCGGCTACGGCGAGCATCGGTGCCTGCGACGCCCGCGACCAGGGCCGGGCAGCCGGGCCCCGCGTGACGAAAGTCCCGGGCGCGAGACATGGCGCCTTTCAGGGCATCAGCCCGATTGACGACGATTCGGCGTGCCCTCAGGCTTGCCCCGTGGCGGTACCCCTGCCGGAGCGAAGCGCGGCGCCGGACCCGTTTGATCACGTGGGCGCGCGGGTGGTCGGGCACACGATCGTGCTGCGCCGTGACCCAGCGGTCTGGGCGGTGCAGTGCACGTGTGGTTTCAGCTGGGACGAGCTGCCGTCGGAGGCTAGTGCGGCGTCGATCCTGCTGCGACACCTGCGGCGCGCGGTCGCTGACGGAGCGACGTTGACCGGTGGGGACGATGGCGGACTGGCGGGCGTGCGCGAGCCGCGGCGACCCCGTCCGGGCCAGCCGCCGACGGCTGCCGCGGTCGGGTGACGAGCGTTCACTCCCGATGCCGCAACGGGCAGGATGAGCGCATGGAGATCTGGTACAACCCGTCCTGCTCGAAGTGCCGTGTCGCCGACCAGGAGCTGTCGGTGGCGGGCCTCGACGTTGCCCAGCGCCGCTACCTGGACACCCCGCCGACCGCGCAGGAGCTGTCGGATGTGCTGGACAAGCTCGAAATGCAGCCCTGGGAGCTCGCCCGGCTGGACGAGAGCGTCGCCAAGGAGCTGGGCATGCGGTCATGGCCGCGCGAACGCGACCGCTGGATCCAGGCGATGGTCGCGAACCCGAAGCTCATTCAGCGCCCCATCGTCGTGCTGGACGACGGCCGCGCTGTCGTGGCCCGCTCCCCCGAAGCGATCCGCGAGGTGATCGACACGGCGCGGTAGGCCCCTCCGGCACTGCGAACGCAATTCCCGGCACCGCTGCCACTGCCAACGGGGGCCATGTGCTGCTCTCCCAGTGGCGGAGCGCTCGGAGGTGGCCACTCGTTCGAGCGGCCGGCCCCAGCATTTGGCCTAGGCCGTTTCGCCCGCGCGGCAGGACGAAGGCCTCTGGAGTCTGCGCCGCACGGCGACCTACGGTGCCGCCAGCGGGACTCACCTGCGCCGCATCCGCCGTCGTCCAATGTCCTTCGGCGCAGTAGCAGACCGCCGAGAGGTGCACTATGGCGACGGTCGGATCCTTGAGTCCCGATCCCGCCCTGGCGCGCCGCCCTGCCGGTGAGCACGGTCTCGGCGCGCCGGCGACTCAGCTGGACAGCCGTCTCCTGCAAGCGGCGCTCTCGTCGGACAATCACGTCGCGGTGCTGATCCTGGATCGGGAGCTGCGCTATCAGGCCGCCTTCGGAAGCGCTCTCGCCGAGCATGGCTACCATCCGCACGCGCTGCTCGGCCGCCGGGTGCCCGACATCCTCGCAGCCGGCGCGTGGGAGCGGGTCAAGCCGCGGTTCGACGCCGCGCTCGCGGGTCATCGGGTGTCGGAGCGGTTCACGCCAGGAAACAGCCGCCGCGAGTACGAGGCCCACTACGCTCCAGCGGTCGACGAAGGCGCGGTCATCGGCGTGCTCGTGACTGTTCGCGACGTCACCACCGAGAGCCTTGCCCGGGCGGAGCTCGGACGGGCGCAAGCGCTGCAGGAGCTGATCGTCGACAACGCGGCTGACGTCATCGCGACCTCGGACGCGGAGGGGCGCTACACCTGGGTCAGCCCGTCGATCCAGCGCGTCATCGGCTGGCAGGTCGGGCAGCTGGTCGGGCACGCCTGCTGCGAGTTCATCCATCCCGACGATCGCCGCGCCGCGCTGGCGAAGCACGACGCACTTGTCACCGGCGCCGTCGAAGTCACCCTTGAATACCGCTTTTCCCGGCCCGATGGTTCCTGGCTCTGGGTGGAGGGCCGGGTCCGCACGCTGACCCCGCTCGAAGGTGCCCGCGCCGGCTTTGTCGCCACGATCCGCGACGTCAGCGAACGCCACCGGCTCGAACAGCAACTCGCCCAGGCGATGGAGGTCTTCGAGCTCAGCTTCGCCGAAGCGCCCATCGGTGAGGCTCTGGTGGCGCCCGACGGCCGCTGGCTCAAGGTGAACCGAGCGCTTTGCGAGCTCGTCGGCCACTCCGAAAAGACCCTGCTGGCCAGCACCTTCCAGGACATCACCCACCCCGAGGACCGCCCGGCCGGGCTCGCGCTGCAGCGTCAGGTCCTCGCCGACGAGCAGCAGACCAGCCAGCTGGAAAAGCGCTACGTGCGCCCGGACGGCGGCGTCGTCTGGGTGCTGCTGACCACCTCGCGTGCGATCGACGCCCTCGGCAACGTCGCGTTCTTCATCACGCAAATGCAGGACATCACCGAGCGCAAGGAGAACGAGCGCCTGCTACGGGAGCATGCCGAGCACGACGCGCTCACCGGATTGTGGAACCGGCGACGGCTGCTCTCCGAACTCGTGCGTTGCGACGCCGATGCCCGCCGCTACGGACACCGGCCCGCCCTCCTGCTGATCGACCTCGACGGCTTCAAAGCCGTCAACGACGAGCAAGGACACGAGGCGGGCGACGCCCATCTGCGAGAGGTGTCGCAGGTACTGCGGGAGGCGGTGCGCATCGGCGACCAGTGTGCCCGGCTGGGCGGGGACGAGTTCGCGTGCTCATCCCGCACGCCGACGACGATGACGCCGCTGCGGTCGCCGGCCGCGTCGTGACACGCATCGGCGCGCTGGGCTGCACGGCGGCGAGCGTGGGCCTCGCCACCTGGCGGCCGGATGCCAACATCGACGGCTGGCTGCGGCGCGCGGATGAGGCGATGTATCGCGCCAAGCGCCGGGGCGGCAACCGGTACCGGCTGTCGTACGGCCACCCGACGCCACCCCGGGCCGCATCTGCGGACGTTGCTGCTATCTGAGTCCGCAGATGCGGAGTAAGGTGCGCGGGTGCCTGCTTTCCGCATGCGTGAGGCGGCCGAGCTGCTCGGGGTCAGCGACGACACCGTTCGCCGCTGGGCCGACGCCGGCCGGCTGCCCACCACCACCACCGGCGGCGGCCGCCGCACGGTAGACGGTGCGGCGCTTGCGCGCTTCGCCGAAGAGCTGGCTCGCCATCCCGAGCCGGACGGCGTGGAGCGCCGGCCGATCGTCGGTGAGTCGGCGCGCAACCGTTTCCAGGGTTTGGTCACCCGGGTGGTACGCGACACGGTCATGGCGCAGGTCGAGATGCAGGCCGGCCCCTTCCGCGTCGTCTCGCTGATGAGCCGTGAAGCCGCCGACGAGCTCGGTCTCGAGCCGGGAACGTTAGCCGTCGCAGCCGTGAAGGCGACCAACGTCGTCGTCGAGGTCCCGCGCCGGTCCGGCGAGTCGGCATGACGCCGGCGGATGCGCAGCAGAGGGGAAGCGGCCGTCGCTTGCGGCTGCCCCGCCGGCGCGCGGCGTGCGCCGCTTTGCTGATCCCGCTGGTGGGTACGGCCGTCGGCGCTTGCGGTTCCAGCAGCGCCTCACCGTCGTCGTCAGGTGGCGCAGCAAGTGGTTCGGCGGCCGGATCGGTCACGGGTTCGGTCACGGTCCTTGCTGCGGCGTCGCTGACCGAGGCGTTTTCGACCCTCGCCAAGCAGTTCGAGGCGGCCCATCCGGGTAGCACCGTGAAGCTGTCCTTCGGCGCGAGTTCCACCCTCGCCCAGCAGGTCAACGGCGGGGCGCCGGCGGACGTCTTCGCTTCCGCATCCCCGCAGAACATGCAGCAGGTGCTCGACGCGGATAGCGCCAAGAACGCTAAGACGTTCGCGAAGAACGTCATGGAAATCGCCGTCCCCCCGAGCAATCCGGCCCAGGTGACCAGCCTGGCCGATCTCGCGAAGACCGGCGTGAAGGTGGCGCTGTGCCAGCCGCAAGTACCGTGCGGAGCAGTCGCCCAGCAGGTGTTCGCGAACGCCGGCCTCACCGTCAAGCCCGTCACCCTGGAGACGGACGTGAAGGCGACGCTCACGAAGGTCGAGACCGATGAGGTCGACGCCGGCGTCGTCTACGTCACCGATGTCCGGGCGGCGGGCAGCAAGGTGAAAGGCATCGAGATCCCGGCGAAGATCAACGCCTCGACCGCCTATCCCATCGCGACGCTCGTGAAAGCCTCCAATCCGACGGCGGCGAGTGCGTTCGTCGACTACGTGCTGTCGGATACCGGCCGCAAGGTGCTTGCCGCCGACGGCTTCTCCGCGCCCTGATCCAGATGTCTCGAGCAGCATTCGGTGTGACCGGGCGTCGTCAGGAGGGCATCAGCCCCCGCTCCGTGACGCGGGCGGGGGCTCCCGCACTGCTCGCCGCGCCGGCGGTACTCGCCGTAGCCTTCCTGCTCCTGCCGCTCGTGGCGCTGCTGGCCCGCGCCCCCTGGAGCGGGATGGGTCGCCTGCTGTCGAAGTCGGAAGTGCTTACCGCACTGCGACTTTCTCTGGAGAGCGCGACTATCGCGACGGCGATCTCGCTGCTGATCGGCGTCCCGCTCGCGTGGGTCCTGGCGCGCATGTCCTTTCCCGGCGTCGGCCTGTTGCGCGCGTTGGTCACGCTTCCGCTGGTTCTGCCACCGGTGGTCGGCGGCCTGGCGCTCCTGCTGGCGCTGGGTCGCAATGGCATTGTCGGGCGCTACCTGGCGTCCTGGTTCGGCGTGACGCTGCCGTTCACGACGGCAGCCGTCGTCATCGCGGAGACTTTCGTCGCGATGCCCTTCCTGATCGTCACGGTGGAGGGGGCGCTGCGCTCTGCGGACCGTGACCTCGAAGAGGCCGCGGCCACGTTACGCGCCTCGCGGCTCACCATCTTCCGCCGCATCACGCTGCCGCTGATCGGCCCATCACTGCTGGCGGGCGGCGCTTTGTGCTGGGCACGGGCGCTGGGCGAGTTCGGAGCGACGATCACCTTCGCCGGCAACTTCCCCGGCACGACCCAGACGATGCCGCTCGCGGTGTACAACGCGTTGCAGACCGATCCGCAGGCTGCCATCGCGCTCAGCTTGGTCTTGCTGGTGACCGCGGTCATCATTCTCGGTGTGCTCCGTGAGCGGCTGCGCAGCAGCGTCTCGCTATGAATTCCTCCCCTGCCCTTCGGGTCTGCGGCGCGGTCGACCGCGGAACTTTCCGGCTGGACGTGGACTTCTCGGTCGCGCCCGGTGAGGTCGTCGGGGTACTCGGTCCCAATGGGGCGGGCAAGACAACGCTGTTACGCGCCATCGCCGGTCTGGTTGCGCTTTCCGGCGGTCACATCGTCCTTGGCGAGCACACGCTGGACGACGCATCCGCGAAGACGTTCCTGCCTCCGGAGCAGCGTCCCGTCGGGCTGGTGTTTCAGAACTACCGGCTCTTTCCGCACCTGTCGGTGCGGGACAACGTGGCGTTCGCCGGCCGGGCTCGCGGCGCCACCCGGCGCGACGCACACGACCGTGCGGATCGCTGGCTTGCCCGGCTCGGCCTATCCGAGCTCGCCAAACGCAAGCCGCGGCAGCTTTCGGGCGGTCAGGCGCAACGCGTCGCGCTCGCGCGCGCGCTCGCGTCCGACCCCGGAGTGCTGCTGCTCGACGAGCCGCTGGCCGCGCTCGACGCGCGGACCCGCCTCGAGGTGCGCGCCGAGTTGCGCCGCCACCTCGCTGACTTCGCCGGTCCCACGCTCCTGGTGACTCACGATCCGTTGGAGGCCATGGTGATGGCCGATCGGCTGCTGGTCATCGAAAGCGGCAACGTGGTGCAGGAAGGTGCGCCCGCTGCGGTGGCTCGCCGGCCCGCTACCCAGTACGTCGCTCGGCTGGTCGGGCTGAACCTCTATGCCGGCAGCCGCGACGGGGACTCCGCCGTCGTGCTCGACGACGGCGGAACCCTCGTCGCCGCAGGGGATTTCGGCGGGAGACCTGCGCCGACCCGCGCCGGCGACCGGGTGCTGCTCGCCCTCCGCCCGAACGCGATCGCGATCTCCACCACGCGGCCGGATTCCGCAAGCCCGCGTAACGTCTGGCCTGGCCGGATCGCCGGGCTGGAGCTGCTCGTCGACCGCGTCCGCGTGCAGATCGACGGTGCCCCGCCGGCCTTGGTCGACGTCACTCCCGCCGCCGTGGCGGAGCTGGATCTGTCGGCCGGCGCCGCGGTGTGGCTCAGCGCGAAAGCCACCGACCTCGACATCTACCCGGAGACGGCTGCGCGACCGAGTTAGGCCAGGCCGAAGTCCGCAAGGATCGGATGCGCGATAGCTATGGCGAACCTGGCCGCGCCGCCCATGTATACCGGGCACTCCTTGACGCCGTTCACCTCGGTCTCGGTGACCGGGCAGAAATGACCTCCGTCGGCCTGGCGGACCACCACGGTCTTGGTCCCGTCCGGCCAACGACCGGTGCACTTCTCCCAGGCGAGGCACGGCAGCGTGTCGGTGTAGTGACCGTGCCACTCGACGGCGGCAGCCGCGTCCGCGAAACGCACCAGATGACCGGCGGGGAACCGTTGCGGCAGCTTCGAGTACATGACGTCGAGCGGGGTGAGGCCGACGTACCCGAGTGCGGCATCGGCTCGGGAGATCGGCGTGCTCACGAAGTAGACCGGGATCTTCACCGCCGTGAACATCCTGATGACCGTCTCCGCGTCAGCACGGTATTTGGCGATCAGCGCCTGGCCCGTCAGCGGCCGGCCGTTCGCATCCTGCATGCAGGGTGTGAACGTGTTGCCGGAGAACTGGATCGCGACCGCCTGCGGCCGGAAAGACGCCGGGTTCGCCGGGTCGAGCTCCAGGCGCATGTCGGCGAACCAGTCACACAGCGCCGTCCCGCCGTACGTGTGAATCTTGCTCGTCGCCTTCCCGCCGAGACCGATGTAGTAGCTGATGTAGTCCTTCGCCTGGTCCGCGTGCGAGTCGCCCCACACCTCCACCCGCAGGGGCAGCCGCGCCGGCCGCGGAAAGACAGCGGTGGCGCTCTTGGACGGCCGCGGGGCTGCCTTGGGGCTTCGGGCGGGACTCCGGGAGGCGCTCGGCATGGCGCTCGGCATGGCGCTCGGGGTCGCCGTGTCCGAGGAGGCAGTCACACCCGGCCGGCTGCTGGCGGACGGCGCGGGCGCGGCAGCGGGCCCCGTTCCCGACGACCCGGCGGAGCCGCCGCACGCAGCGACGATCGACATGCCTGCAGCAGCGACCAGCATGCTGAGGCGGCGGGGCCAGGGCATCTCTCTCTCCTCGGGACGAGCCCTTCTGACGGTACGTGCCGCCGAACCGTGCCAGGAGGCGCCGCGGGCATGGCGCGCTGCTCGCCGTCGATGTTCAGCCGACCTGCTCCCGTGACACCGGAGCTCAGGGCGGCCGCGGTGACCGGATGCGTGCCGCCGGGGTGGACTTCGCGGAGTTTGCGATCAGCGGGCGATGACGCTCCGGACATCCTGCAGGGTCGCGGGCACGTGCTGAACCTCGTGACCGGTGTGCAGCTTGCCGTCGCCGTCCCGCCGGACGAAGGGAACGACGACGTGAATCGTGCTGTCGTCGTCCGCCCACGCCGGGAAGCTGTGCTCGTGGGCGTAGTTGACGAGCTGGATAGTGGTCATGGTCGCCACCTCGAAACGGGCCGCTGGGGAAACGGAACGTTGCCGCGTTCTTCGTACGCCCTAACGGGCGCCGCCGGTCGGAGGTGACGGGTAGCGGGCAGCTTCTGGTGTCGCTTTCGCCTGGCGCCGGTGGCGCGAGGCGCGCCGGCGCGCCTCGTCAGGCCGCGGGCTTTCCGAGATGTTCGTTGATCCGGAAGACCCGGAGCGCGTTTTCCCGCAGGAATTTCGGCCAGACCTCGTCCTTGAACGGCACGTTCGGCATGTCGCGGAACTGGCGCTCGAGGGTGAGGCCGGCTGGGAAGTATCCGCAGTACATGACCTTGTCGGACCCGCGGCTGTTGGCGTAGTCGATGATCGCCTTCGGATAGTGCTTCGGGGCGAAGGCGCTGGTCATGTAGTGCAGCCCGGGCCATTTGAGCATGAGCTTGACCGCGAGCTCGGTCCATGGCTCGGCGCCATGCATGATCACGATGGTGAGCTCCGGGAAGTCGTAGCAGACCTCGTCGAAGCGCTCCACCTTCTGCGGCCAGCTGGGCATCCGCGGGCCGACGATGCCGCCGTTCACACAGATGGGGATGTCGAGCTCCACGCACTTGGCGTAGATCGGATACATCTTCTTGTCATCGATGGCGACCTGTGGCAGCTGCCCGCAAGGAAAGACCATGGCCGAAACGACGTCGTGCTCTTGCTTGGCTCGCTGCAGCTTGCGCAGCGCTTCGACGCCCTCGTTGGGATTGAGCGACATCTGCAGCACGAAGCGGTCCGGGAAGCGCCGCTTGGCCTCGATCCCCCTCGGCCCGAAGCCGGTCATGCCCACCTGGATGCCGAACTCGTCCATCTTGTCGACGGTCCACTGGATGACGTCGGTGCCGGGCTCCACCAGGTCCGGCACGCCTTTGAACATGTACTCGGCAGGGAACTCGAAGTCTTTGGCGCTTTGCGCGTCTTTCAGCAGCGGCCGGAAGAAGTCATACGTCGCCTTCTTCTCCTCGATGCTGGTGTGGGGGAAGCCGATCCCCAGGTCGATGATGCCGAGGTCCGTGGGCATTGCCATGAGCGGCAGCATAGAACGTCGTTCCACTGTGGCGGCAGCCGGGCGGCGAATCGTGCGCGACAGTTCGCATGACGCGCTCCCCGCCGATAGGTGGGCCGAGCCCCATCGACAACGAGAAGGCGGGTACCGGAACGGACCGGCTACCATCCAGTCGATGGCGTTTGTGGGGGTTTACCCCGGATGCCGTCTCGGGGCGCGGCGCAAGGAGGACGGGCATGCGCTGGTGGCAGTGGCTGGACTTCGACGACGAGCTCGCCGGCCAGGTCTGGGCGATCGTGCTGGCGCAGTGCGTGCTGCTCGTCGTCGCCGGGTGCGTGCTTCATGGGATGCGCGCAAGCTAGCAGCGCCGGCAGCGGCAGTGAGACCTCCCGCTGCGCACCGGGAGCTCAATCCATGCGCAAGGTCAGCCTCATCGCGGCGGCATGCGCGGCCACGCTGGCCGGCCTTTTCAGCGCGCTCACCGTGACGGTGAGCGCGCACCCGGAACGGGGCGCCGTCGACAGCCGGCTGCTCTCGACGGTCGCGAATCACCGCAGCGGGGCTTTGACCGCATTGGCGAAGGTCACGACAACGTTGGGCACCGGCTACGTCGTCTATCCAGTGCTCGCGGCCGCTGGGGTGATCCTCTGGTGGCGGCGCGGCCGATGGCTTCCGGGGGCCGCGGCCCTCGCCTTCCTCCTGGCCGGTCAGGGAGTGCGGCTTGCCGTCAACCGAGGCGTCGCGCGACCTCGACCGCCACAGTCGCTGCATCTGGTCAACGCCTGGGGTGACGCCTTCCCGTCGGGACACACGACTACGGCGACGATCGGCTACGGGCTCACCGCCTTGCTGCTTCTGAAGCTGGCCTCTAGCGGTCGCCGGCGGTACCTGATGTGGGCACCCGCCGTGGTCATTGCAGCCTGTGTCGGCGGCTCACGGGTGTATCTGGGCGTCCATTGGCCGAGCGACGTGCTCGGTGGATGGCTGCTCGGAGCGGCATGGGTCGCGCTCGCGGCCGCCATTCAGGCGGCGTTCGATCAGCCCTCCGCGGAAGCCGCCAGCTGCTCGCGAACCTCGTCCATGTCGAGCCCTTGAACGGCCGTGATCAACTCGTCGAGCGCGGCGGCCGGCAGCGCTCCAGCCTGGGAGAAGACGAGCACTCCCTCACGAAAGGCCATCAGTGTCGGGATGGAGCGGATGTTGGCTGCCGCCGCGAGCGACTGCTCGGCTTCGGTGTCGATCTTGCCGAAGGTGACGTCGGGATACTTGTGCGAGGCCTGCTCGAACACGGGGGCAAACATCCGGCACGGGCCACACCAGGCCGCCCAGAAGTCGACCAGGACGATGTCGTTGTCCCGAACGGTCTGCTCGAAGTTCGCACTGGTGAGGGTCGTGGTGGCCATGAGGACTCCGCATATCGTGGACGGTCTTGGGCACGGATTGCTACCCGGGTATAGCGGCTCCTGCAGCCGATGCATTCCCGGGACCTTGTGCCCGAGCAGCATGGGCTTGCAGCTCCCGACCCACCGCGGCGCAGCTGCTCCTGAGTAGGTTGGCGACAGACCATGTTCCGGCCGGAAGGACGACAGTCATGAGCGAGGCGCTCAACGTCCGCCATCTAGGCGGTGACCGGTTCGCGATCGACATCCGCGGTCATACCGTCACCGTCGATCAGCCGGCAGATATGGGCGGCGAGGACACCGCGCCTTCCCCCACCGAGCTGTTCATCGCCGGCCTCGCGAGTTGCATCGCCTTTTACGCCCGGCGTTATCTCCGGCGCCATCAGATTCCTGAGGACGGGCTTGCCGTAGCGACGGCGTACGAGCTCACGACCCGGCCCGCCCGGGTGAGCCAAGTCGAGGTACGGATCACGCCTCCGGCCGCTTTGCCGGCCGACCGCCGCGAGGCATTTCTCGCCGTCGCCTCGCATTGCACCGTTCACAACTCGCTGGAGCAGGCACCTTCGGTCACGATCGCCATCGACGAGCCTGCCTCCGCCCCGTGAGCGTCCGCCTGCTCGTCTGCGGTGCACGTGACTTCGCGGATGAGCGGCTCATGCAACGTGAATTGGACGCGTTCTGCGAGAAGCACAGCGTCGCGGTCCTCATCGAGGGCGAGTCGCCCGGTGCCGACGCGCTCGCCCGGCAGTGGGCGGAGCGCAGCGGCATCCCCGTCGAGCGTTACCACGCGGACCGGGAACGCCACGGAGCGCGAGCCAGCCCGCTGCGCAACAGCCGCATGCTCGAGCAAGGCCGTCCCGACTACGTGCTCGCGTTCCCAACGACCACCCTCGCGGACAGTCCCGGGACGCTGGACATGGTGACGAGAAGCAGAGCCGCCGGCGTTGCGGTGCGGGTCGTCAGCGCCGCCGGCTAACCTGCCTCGCCAGGTTGTGGCCGGCCTGGAGAACCAGGCAGATGACCGAAGACGTCGGACAGGCTCGGAAGATGCGGGTGCGGCAGCCCATGACCGTGCAGCGGGCCGGCGGAGAAGCCCGCGACCGCAGCTGCTGCGAGGTCAGCCGGAGCGGCGATGGCGATGACGTGGCCCTGGCTCAGCACGGCCACCCGGTCGGCTGTCTTGGCTTCCGCCATCTCCCGCGTCGCGACGACGATGGTGAACCCCGCGTCCGCACGTGCATCGAGCACGTCATGCCAGATCGCCGCGCGGCTCGCCGCATCCAAGCCGATCGTCGGCTCGTCCAGCAGTAGCACTTGCGGGGCGTTGAGCAGGCCCCTGGCTATCGAAAGACGGCGAAGATGCGCAGCGGGCAGATCGCGGATGAGCTCATCCGCGGCCTCGCTCAGCCCGCTGCGCGCGAGGACCAGATCCACTCGCCTGTCGGCGCCCGCCAGAAGCACTTCCTCGTGGGGCACGTGCAAGAGCAACGCCTCGCGGGCGGTCAGTCGTGTGTCGAAGGACGCGCCGGAAGTGACGAGGCTGACCCGCCGGCGGACTGCTCGAGGATGGGTGATCGGATCCAGACCGGCCACCCGCACCATTCCCGCCGTCGGTCGCAGCACCGTACCCAGGACCTTGAGAAGGGTGGATTTACCGGCGCCGCGCGGCCCCAGCAGGGCGAACACCTCACCCCGAGCAACCTCGAGGCTGACGTCCGCGATGGCGTTGCGGGCGCCGTAGCGTTTGCTCAAGTGTGCGATCCGGACGGCCGGGCCCTCGGCGTCGGCCTCGCGCTGCCCTGCCGGGGCAACGTCAGTCACGGCCGACCTACCAGAATGCGCTGCCGCACGGCGACCCGCCAACGGAGCCGAAGACGAAGCACACCGCCTGGTGCCACCATCGACCCCCTCATCTTCACGCGATCCCGCGAGACGCGACAAAGCCGCAGGTTAGCGAGCTGCGCGTGGGGCCGCCCGTGCCAGAAGTCACCGAACCCGGGACCTTGGTCCCGATCGCTGCGAAGCGGCCCCACGAATGCACATCCGGCTGATCTGTGCGTGCTGCACATAACTCCGCTACACGGACACTCGCCTGCCGCGAACGCACGGGACCTTCTCCCCTGCCGCGCGTTGCGGCCCGCAGGCAGGGTGACAACGGGCACTCGGTGATGAGGGGGCGGAGTGACTCATGCTCGTTCTCGGGGTGGACAACGTCTTCCTACCGGTCGGCGACCTGCTTGAGGCGGTGCACTTCTACCGGGACGTCGTCGGGCTGCCGGTTGCGCGCAGCTTCGACGAGATGGGCACGGTGCTGTTTCGCATCGGTGATGAGACCCCCGGCCTGGGCATCACCGCGGGCGCCGCGACCCCGGCAGGCCGTCAGAAGGTGTGGTTCGAGGTCGACGACGCGCGAAACGCCGCCGAAGAACTGTCGGCCGCAGGCGTGGAGTTGGTGTCGACGCCAATCCTGATCCCGACGGGGTGGGCATTCGAGGTAAAGGATCCGTGGGGAAACGTCCTCGGCTTCACCGACTATTCTGCGCGACCCGACCTCGGTCGCCGGCGCCTCGCGAGCTGAGATCCGCGAGACGCTTCGTGCGAAGGACGCTCTCAGCGACCGTGGTAAGCGGCCAGGATCGGTGCCGGGATGCGCCCACGCTTGTTGACCTCGTAGCCGTTTTCACGCGCCCACCGGCGGATCGCAGCGACGTCGGCGCTCACGCCGGCGCCGGAGCCGAGCGACTGCTTGGAAACGCGATGGAGGGCGGTCGACTGGCGGCGGCTCGCCGAGATAAACGGCTCCAGAACCTTACGCATCGCAGCGGCATTGGCGGCTGATAGGTCGAGCTCGTAGAGCCGGCCGTCCAATGCGAAGGTCACAGTTTCGTCCGCCGTGCCGCCATCGAGATCGTCCACGAGTTCGACAATGCGCCGCTGCACCATGTCGCTAATAAAGCAGATATCGATACCTGAATGCAACTTCTTCTATGTGGTCTGAATCACACCCACGGCCAGGAGTCCGGGTCAGCTTCGGGCAAAACGGACTAACGCACTGTCCGCTGCAACAGTTGGCATAGACCAATTGATTCACCGATCACGCTTCGGTCAGCCGAACCAACCGAACACGTCGATCGCGACGTTCGTGGTACCCGCCTTGTTGTAGAGATAGACACCGTTGTACTGGATGCGCGCGATCGTGGTGTTGCTGACCGTCGCCCCCCGGCGAACGGTGAGATCCACTGCCTCGGGAGGCTTGCCGAGGGAGTAGACCGAGAGCGTGGTATCTGCGGTCATGGCGACTGCGGTGACATTGGCGATGAAGCCCCACGCAGCCGGACGGTGGGTCCGGGGCGGGATACCTGCTTTGCCGAGGACAGTGACGAATTTGGCCTGATTGGCGTTCCAGTTCGCCGCTGTCAGCCGGCGGGGGCTGGCGAGCGGCACGTACGTCGTGCCGCTCCCGTCGCTCGTCTCGTCCGTGAAGTAGCCGGCCACGTCGACCAGGAGCCCGATCGACCCGTAGTGACTGTTGAAGATGCTGAAGGTGCCATCCGCCCCGATGCCGACTATGACTCTGTTCGAGCGCGTGATTCCTCTGTCGAATGCCATGTTCGAGGTGTCCGGCCGCGCGACACCTCCGGGATAGACGGTGAGGTAGCCGAGGTTGCTCGGATTCACTGCGGTAACGCTCAGCATCACCGCGGAGACACCGCTCGACGGGATGACCGAGCTCCCCGAGGAGTGCCCGGTCGCCTTGACGGTGACGACGCCGTTAGCGGCGACTCTCGTTCTGCTCCTGTCCAACAGTCTAAAGGGAACGAAGCCGTTGTAGCGGCCGCCCTTGCCCAGCGAATCCAGCTGGTCCGAGAAATAGCCGAACGTATCGCTGAGCAAGTTGATCGGACCATTCGAGTGATTCGAGATCGTGATCCGTCCGGTAGCGCTCACCTCGGGCACCACGAGCCCGGCGGTGCGCACATTGGCGTCGAAGCTGAGGCTGACGGCGTACGGCTCCGCGGCGCCCGCTGCGTAGACCCGGATATGGCCCTTGGCGGTACTCGTACGGATTGTCACGTTCAGGATCGCCGCGGCGACATGTCCGGCAGGGATGTTGCCGCGGCCGGTCACCTGAACGGTGATCTTGCCGTTGGCCGGTACGGCGATGCCGCGCGGGGCTCCGATGCCGTTGCGGGTGTCGAGAATGCGCAAGGGCGAGACCATATGTGCTGCGCCGCCCGCCGGGACCACGGTGACCTCAGCCGGGACGGTGGCCGTGGAGGTCGCATACGCGCTCGCATCGCCGGCGTAGGTCGCCGAGATCTCGTGCTTGCCGAGGGCCAGATGCGGCGAGAGCTTCGCGATCCCCTCGGAGAGCTTCGCCGCGCCGACGACCGTTCCGTTGTCGGAGAAGGTGACGATTCCGGTCGCAGTACCAGGTGTGACCGTAGCGGTCATGGCCACAGCAGCGCTCTGGGCCGACGTGACAACGCTGTTAGCCGCGACCACCGTCGCCGTGCTTCGGCGGTCGACGGTGAAGTCTTGCGCCTTCGTGACCAACGCATCCGTGAAGGTGTTGCCGCCGTCTCGGGAGCTCCACAGCTTGCTTTCCATCGTCAGCGTGCCGAGTGACGTCCCCGGCAGGACGCTCAGCCGTAGCTGCGTCGTGGTTGTCGCGCCGGCCGGCAGATCGCTCCCCGATTCCGGACCGAGCCATCCCAGCAGCTCATCAGCCGCACCCTGCTGTAGCGCGACGGTGACCCATACACCACCCTGCATCTCCTGCAGCTGCAGTTGGCTCGCATCCAAGCCGCCGATACCGCTGAGCCTGACGGCGTAGCGAGTGTGCGGATAGTCGGCTCCTTCCGGAGCAACCGTCGTCGCCATGGTCACGGTCGTGGCAGAACCGTCCGTCGGCAGCGTCGGCACGTCGGCGCCGGGCTGATCCGGGACGGCGATGACAAGGTCCGGCGCCGATGCCGTGACCGTGAGCGCGAGCGGGTCGGCTGTTCCTGCTTCGTACAGATCATCCCCGGCGTAGCTTGCGGTGATGCTGTAGTCGCCCTCGTCGAGCTGGCCGGTCCACGTGGCCGTGCGGCCGTCGAGCGTCGCAGGCCCCAGGTCGGTGCCGTCGCGGTAGAACTCGACGCTGCCGGTGGGAAAGACATCTTCGTTGCCGGGGACTTCGTCGATGGTGGCCGAGATCGAGAAGTCGACGCCGAGCGGCGCGGGATTCGCCGACGCGGACAGCGCCATGGTGCTCGCCAGCTTGAGGATTGCCGTGCCTTGCGTGCTCTGATCGGCACGGGCGCCGGCCATGGGCAGGCCCAGGATCGACATCGCTGCCGCCAGCATGACGACCAGCACCAGGCGGGTGGCCGGCTGACGTGAGCGGGTACCGCGCTTCGTCACGGGAAGACTCCTTGTCACGGCCCACTGCTTAGGGTCACGGTGATGGTGGACGTGTACCGACCCGCGCGGGCGTTACCCGGGACGGACAGCCTGAGCGTCGGCGTCACGGTCTGGTGGCCGATCCCGGTCCCGGCGGTCGCGTTGAAGAGCTTCGTGGCGGTCGGCGCCGTGGTGCCTGCGGGCAGGATGTACGGGTAGCCGACCGAGTTGATCGCCGGGCTGCAGGTATGGCCGGAGTCGCACTCGACCGTCGGCGAGTCGCTGATCGTGGTCGCGGTAAGCGGGAGGGTGCGCGGATCCGCTCCCCCAGTGCTCCACTGGGTCGAGGTCGCCGACACGCTCCAGCCCGACGGCAGACCGTTGGAGACATACAGCGGCAAGGCCGAGGAAAGGACCTGGTTCGTCCCGCTGAGGGTGCCGGAGAAGCCGACACGGCCCGCCAGGCCGAGGGTGAACGGCGTCGCGACGGTGATGCTGCGAGTCGCCTTCGCGGTCAGCTTGCCGTTGCGCGACGTGCTCTGACCGGTGAACACCGCCGCCGTACTGGTGCCGACGGAGTTCGTCACGGTGACACTTGCCGAATAGCTGCCGTCTCGCGCATAGCTGTGGGTGGTGGTCGGCGTGCTCGTGGTCGATGTGGTGCCGTCACCGAAGTCCCATGCGTACTGGGTGATCGTTCCGGTCGGATCGGTGGAAGCCGACGCGTCGAAGGTGACGGACGTCAGCGCCTCGCTGGTCGGGATGGCCGCCAGCACCGCGGTGGGCGCCTGGTCGGGCTGCACCGCACCGCCGTAAGGGCCACCGGCGTGTGCGATGCCGCTTCCGGCCGTATCGGTCGCCACCGTGATCGGCATGACCACGTTGACGCTCGTGCTGGCGACGAATGCGATCGCGCCGTCCGGCGTCATCGTCACGACCCTTGGGCCGCTGGCGACGTTGACGGTCGCCGAAACCGTGTTGTTCGCGGTCTTGATGACGCTGACCGTGCTGGCGCCATTGTTGGCCACGTAGACCTTCGAACCGTCGACGGTGGCTGCGAGGCCGGCCGGGCTGCTACCGACAGCCACGGTGTTGGTGACGGCGTCCGTTGCGGTGTTGATGACGCTGACGGTCGTTGCCCCGTTGTTCGAAACGTACAGCCGCGAGCCGTCCGGCGTGACGGTGACGCCCCACGGGCTGGTCCCGACCGGAATGGTCGCCGTAACCGTGTTGTTCGAGGTGGTGAATGCGCTCACCGTGCCGGCCGTAGAGTTGGTGACGTAGGCCTTCTGACCGTTGGGAGTCAGTGCGACGTATCGCGGACCCGTGCCGACGCTCACGGTGCCGCTCACGGCATCTGTCGCGGTGTTGATGACACTGACCGTGTTCGAGTTCTGATTGGCGACGTACGCCTTCGACCCGTCGGGGCTGATCGCGACCCCGCGCGGGTTGGCTCCGACGGCAAGGGTGCTCGTCACGCCGTTGGCCGCCGTCGAGATGACGCTGACGGTGCCGTCGGTCGAGTTGGTGACGTACGCCTTCGAAGCATCCGGCGTGATCGCCACGCCGGTGGGATCGTTGCCCACCGGGATCGTCGCGAGCAGGGAGCCGTCGCTCTCGTTGATGACCGAGACGGTATTGGCGGTGCTGTTGGCGATGTAGCCGACCTGTGCCCACTGGCCCGATGCTCCGGCCGCCACGGCGATGTTGCGCGTCGCCTGGGCCGTCGCCTTACCGTTGCGGCTCATGGTCTGGCCCGTGAAGATCCGGGCAGTGCTGGTGCCGACCGTGTCGGTCACGGTGACGCTGACGTTGTAGCCGCCGGCCTTCCCATAGGCAAAGGTATGCGTGGTGGTCGGTGTCGCGGTCGTGGCTGACATCCCGTCACCGAAGTTCCAGGCGTAGTTGGCGATGGCGGCGGACGCTCCGGTGGACCCCGATGCGTCCAGGGCGATCGGAGTGCCGGCAATCCCGGCCTCCGCCGGCGCCAGTGCGGCGGTCGGCGCCTGGTCCGGAGCCATGGCGATGCCGCGGGCGCCGGCCATGGCGAATGCCGCACCGGCCGTTCCGGTACTCGTCGCGATCGGTATGACGGTGTCGTTTCCGAAGTTCGTGACGTAGGCGGTGGCACCGTCCGGAGTGATGCTGACGGTTTCCGGCGTCGCCCCGACGCTCGTCGTCGCGACAACCGTGTCGCTGGATGTGGCGATGGTGCTCACCGTGCCTGCACCGGAGTTGGGCACGTAGACCTTGGCCCCGTCGAACGTGACGGCCGCGCCGATCGGGTTGGCTCCCACGAACACTGTCTTGGACACGATGTTGCTGGCTGTCGGGATGACGCTCACCGTGCCGGCCGTGTTGTTCGCGACGTACAGCTTGTTGCCATCCGGCGTAACGGACACGCCGATCGGACCGCTGCCGACATTCGCCGTGACACCGACGGAGTTGGTGGCCGTGTCGATGATGCTGAGCGTGCCGGCGCCGCTGTTGGTGACGTAAACGCTCGAACCGTCCGGTGTGATGGCGATACCGGCCGGGGCGGTTCCGACGTCGACCGATTTGGCGACGGTGTCCGTGCCGGTCGAGATGACGCTCACCGTGTTCGATCCGGAGTTGGTGACGTAGACCGTCGTCCCATTCGGCGTGATGGCGATACCGCGCGGGTTGGTGCCGACATTGATGGTCCTGCCGACTGCGTTGGTGGCGGTGTCGATGACGCTCACCGAGTTCGAGCCCCAGTTACTCACGTAGAGCTTGCTGCCATCAGGGGTCACCGCGAGCGCGCGCGGGTTCGAGCCGACCGTGATGACCGACATGGCAGCGTTGTTCGCGAGATTGACGACGGACACTGTCCCAGCGTCATAGTTGGCGACGTAGCCGACCTGGGTGGCGAGACCCCCGGTGATGTCGACTGGCCGGGTGGCCTTTGCCGACCTGGTTCCGTTGCCATTGGTCACGTACACACTCGCGACGTAGCCAGGGGCGTAGTGACTGGAATAGACATGCGTGGTGGTCGGCTCGGTCGTGGTCTGCTTGGTGCCGTCACCGAAGTCCCAGGTGTAACTGGCGATGGCAGAGGTTGAACCCGAAGAGCCGGAGGCGTCGAAACTGATGGTGTCGCCGACCGCTCCGCCGCTCACCGCCGCGAGCACTGCGACGGGCGGCGCGTCGGGAAGCAGCACGATGGCAACGGGACCTCCGGCGCGGGCAACGCTCGTACCTGTCGTGTTCGTCGCGACGGTGATGGGGGTGATGGTGTCGGACGACGCATTGACGACGTAGGCCTGCGCACCGTCGGTCGCGAATTTCACGTCCCGCGGGCTGCTGCCGACGCCGATGGTGGCTGTCACCGTGCGGCTCGCGATATCGACGGCGCTGACACTTCCCGCACCTTGATTGACGACGTACATGGTGGTGCCGCTCGGACTGATCGCGAGGGCGTTGGGCGATGCGCCGACAGCGATCGGCGCACCGGCGGTGTCGGAGGCCACGGTGACCGGAGTGACCGTATTCGCGGCCCAGTTGGCGACGTAAACCGTCTTGCCATCGGGGGCTACAGCCAGCCCGCGCGGTCCGGCCCCGACCGTGATCGACGTCCCCGCAGCGTTCGTCGCGACATTGATCGGGGTGACAGTGTCGGATCCGGAGTTGGTCACGTACGCCTTGCGGCCATCAGTCGTGAAGGCGACGCCGCGCGGTGCATCCCCGACCGAGATGGGGCTGCCCGCCGCGTTGGTCGACACGTCGATGGGTGTGACCGTCGCCGATCCCCAGTTCGCGACGTACGCCTTCGAGCCATCCGGGGAGACCGCGACGCTCTTGGGTGACAGGCCGACCGGGATGGTCGCGACGACCAGGTTGGTGGCGGTGTCGATGACACTCACCGTGTTCGACACCTCGTTGGGTACGTAGACCCGCGTACCGTCAGGCGTGACCGTCAAGCCGTTCGGGCCGGCCCCGGCGACGATGGTCGCCACGGTCGCCTTGTTGGTGAGATTGACGACAGTGACCGTATTCGCGGAGATGTTGGAGATGTAGGCCAGCTGCTCCCACGGCGCACCGGTCACGTTGAACGTGCGCCGTGCCTTCGCGCCGACGCCGAGCTGGTCGACCACCGTCACGGTCACGGTGTAGCCAACCGTGCTCCCGTAGCCGTACGTGTGGCTTGTCGTCGGGGCGGTTGTCGTCGTAGTGGTGCCGTCACCGAAGTCCCACTCGTAGCTGGCGATAGCGCCGTCGGAGTCCCTCGAACCGGAAGCGTCGAACTCCACGGTGCTGCCGACACTCGTGTCGCTGACCGGAGCAAGCGTCGCGGTAGGCGCCGCGTCCGGGGCAATCACGATTCCGTAGGGCCCACCCGGGTCGGAAAACGAGCCGGTGAGTGAACCGGTAGCGGTATCCATGGCGTACACCGTCTCGGCCGTCGTGCTCGTCGCAAACAGGGTCTTGCCGTCGGGCGTCAACGTGACGCTTCTCAGGATCGGGCCCGTGTCGATCGGCGTGCCGGGGACGTCGGTGAGGGTGTTGATCGGGTCCACCGCACCGGTTCGGGCAACGTAAGCAGTCGTGCCGTCCGGGGTGACCGCGACACCGAGCGGCCCGTCGCCGACGGCAATCGTGGCTGTCACGGAATCGCTCGACGAGCTGATGACGCTCACTGTCGCGTCCGAGATGTTGGTGACGTATGCCTTGCTGCCGTCGGGCGTGAAGGTGACGCGCCCTCCGCCGGTGTTGTTGCCGACAGCGATGGCTGCGCCGACGACGCCGGAGGGCAGTGCGACGGGATAGACCTGGTTGGTCCCCTTCGAGACCACGTAGGCCTTGTCGCCTGCGGGGCTGACGGCAACGCCGACGGGAGTTCCGGGTACGACGATCGGCGTCCCCGGCAGGTCGCTGGACGTATCGATCGGCACCACAGCCCCGCCGTCGGCATCGGCGACGTACACGGTCGAGCCGTCCGGCGCCATCGCCAGGTCCCGGATAGCCGCGGAGATGCTGATCGTCGCGGTCACCGTGTAGGACGCGGTGGCAATGACCGTCACCGTGCCGTCGTTGGAGTTGCTGACGTACAACGTCGAGCCGTCCGGCGTGAGCACGGCGGACATCGGGGAGCGGCCGGCCGGGATCGTGGCCATGATGCCCTTGGTCGCGACGTTGAACACCGATACGGTGTTCGCGCGCGCGTCGGTGAGGTAACCGACTTGTGCCGGCAGGCCGCCGGTGATCGATACGGTGCGGGTGGCCTGCGCCGTCGGCTTTCCGTTTCGACTCATGGTCTGCCCGGTGAAGACCTGGGCGGTGCTGGTGCCGACTGCATCGACGACGGTCACGCTGGCTCGATAGCCCGGCGTGTAGCTGTTCGCGTACGTGTGGGTGGTCGTCGGCGATGCGGTAGTGGCAGTGATGCCGTCGCCGAAGTCCCACTGGTAGGCCACGATTGCCGACGCCGTGGAGCTGCTCGCCGCCGTCGATCCCGAAGCATCAAAGCTCACGGGGGCACCCACGCTGCCAGCAGCCGGCTGAGCCAACGAGGCCGTCGGAGCCTGGTCTGGCGCCATCGCGATTCCGTAGGCGCCACTTCCGACGGCGAAGGTGGCCTCCGGAGTGTCCGTCTCACTCGCGATCGTCGTGATGGTGTTGGAGAGCTGGTTCGTGACGTAAGCTCGCGAGCCGTCCGGGGTGAACTGCACCTGCGTCGCTCCGGATCCGACAGCGATGCTTGCTCCCGCAGTGTCGGTCGCGGCGTCGATTGAGGTGACCGTATTGGACGAGTGGTTGGTGACGTAGGCCTTCGATCCGTCCGGGCTGAATGCCACGCCCCAGGGCAGTTCGCCGACGGCAAAAGCGTTTCCGGCGGAATCGGTTGCGGTGGTGATCGGCGTGACGTTGTTCGAGCCCGGGTTGGCGACGTAGGCCTTGCGCCCATCGGGGCTCATCGCGACCTCTGCCGGGGACGTGCCTACGGGGATCGGGGTCCCGGCGACGTCGGTGGCAACCGCGATGGGTGTCACTGTGTTCGAGCCGTTGTTGGTGACGTACGCCTTCGTGCCGTCGGGCGTTATCGCAACGCCGAAGGGATACATGCCGACGGCAATCTCGGTGCCGGGCGTGTCAGTGGCGGTCGCAATCGGACTGACGGTGCCGGATCCGGTGTTCGTCACGTAGGCCTTCGTGCCGTCCGGGGTGAAGGCGATCACGCGAGGATGAATGCCGACGCTGATGGTTCCGGTGACCGTAGCCGTCGCTGTCGAGATGACGCTTACCGTTCCATCATCCCAGTTCGACACGTATGCCTTCGTACCGTCCGGGGTCACCGCGACGGCCGTCGGATGTCCTCCGACAGGTACTGTGGCGACCCTGGCATTGTTGGTCAGGTTGATGACCCACACGGAGTCACTGGCGTTGTTCACGACGTAGGCCAGCTGCGTCAGCGCGGGCGAGCCGGTGATGCTCACCGTCCGCGAGGCCGTGGCGTTGGCCGAGCCGTTTCGGCTGACGGTCTGGCCCGTGAAGCTGCGGCTTGTGCTCGTACCAGCGGCGGAGACCGCAGTCACGCTCGCGGTGAAGCCTGGCGCGTAACTGGCGTTATAGGTGTGAGTGGTGGTCGGCTCAGTGGTCGTCGCCGTGATGCCGTCACCGAAGTCCCACCGGTAGCTGGCGATCGAGGACGTTGCCGGCGTGGAGCCGCTGGCATCGAAGGTCACCGGTGAGCCGACGGTCCCGGCAGCCGGTTGGGCCAGGGCGGCGTTCGGCGCCTGGTCGGGGAAGGCCGTGATTGCGTATGGAGAGGCGAAGCCCGTGGCGGTGGCTGAGACGGCATCGGTCTCGGTGTTCAGCGTGATGAGCGACCCGCTGATGAGCTCGGTGACGAACGCCTGCTTCCCGTCCGGGCTGAAGCCGACGCCGTACGGGGCGCCGTCCACGGGCACCGCCGCACCGGCCGTGTTCGTCGCCGTCGTGATCGGAGTGATCGTGCGAGCCAGGTAGCTCGCCACGTATGCCTTGTCGCCCGTCGGGGATACGGCAATGCCGGTCGGGCGAGCGCCGACGGGAATCGTGGTGGAGACCGTGTTGGTGGCGGTCGTGATCGCGGAGACATCGCTGGATGTGTAGTTGGCTACGTAGACCGTCCTCCCATCCGGCGCGACCGCAAGGGCATGCGGGCTGCTGCCCACGGTCACCGTGGCTGTCACCGTGGCTGTCGCCGTGTCGATGACGCTGACCGTTCCCGCTGCGCCATTCGCGACGTAAGCCCGTGAACCATCCGGGCTGAACGCGACGGCGAACGCTCCGGCGCCCACAGCGATGGTCGGCCCCGCCGTATCGGTAGCGACACTGATCGGTGTGATCACGCCCGCATTCGCCGTCACGTAAACGGTGGCGCCACTGGGTGACACGGCGATGCCTCTGGGAGCGCTCTGTACCCCGATCGTTGCTATGACCGTATTTGTTGCGGTGGAAATCACGCTGACGGTGCTCGAATTCGCGTTGGACACGTAGGCCTTGGCCCCGTCCGGGGTCAAGGCCACGCCATACGGACCGCTGCCGACCGGAATGGAGGTAAGCGTGGATCCGTCCGCAAGGTTCACCAGCGACACCGAATTGGTGGGGCCGTTCGTGACGTACGCGAGCTGGATCCAGGGCGCTCCCGTGACAACGACGTTACGAATAGCCCTCGCTGTGGGCTTTCCGTTGCGGCTGACGGTCTGCCCGGTGAACACCTGCCTGGTAGCCGTGCCGGCGGCATCGATCACGGTGACGCTCGCGGCGTAGCCGTAAGCATTGCCATAGGCATAGGTGTGGGTGGTGGTCGGCGTGGCTGTCGTCGCTGACGTCCCGTCACCGAAGTCCCACTGGTAGCTCGTGATCGCGGAACTCATCGCTATCGAACCGGACGCATCGAAGGGAACGGAGTCGCCCACGGTGGCGGGCACGATCGGGGCGAGCGCAGCGCGAGCGGCCTGGTCGGGCGCATTGGCGAAGATGGTCGGGAAGGCAACCGAGAACGTGCCGGTGACCGTGTTCGTCTGCGCCGATATGACCGCCATGCTGTTCGAGAATTCGTTCGCCACCAGCATGGAAGACCCGTCTGGGCTCGGAGCGACCCCGAGCGGATAGGAGCCGACAGCAACGGTGGCGACAACGTTGTTGGTCGCGGCGTCGATGACGCTGACGGTGTCCGACTTCGAGTTGGTGACGTACACGCGGCTACCGTCAAGTGTCGTGCTGACACCCCAAGGCTGGCTGCCGACCGGGATCGTTGCGACCACCTCGTTGGTCGCGGCGCTCACCACTGACACGGTGTCCGAATCACGGTTGGTCACGTAGACGGTGGAACCGTCCGGCGAGACCGCCGGGTACCACGGAGCGCTTCCCACGCTCACCGTCGCGGTCACGGTTCCGGTGGCGGTGTCGATGACGCCGAGCGCATTGGAGTAGCGCTCAGTTACGTACGCCTTCGTGCCGTCCGGGCTCACGGCGACGCCGATGGTGCCGACGCCGGCAGAGATCGTACGGACGACCGTGTCGCTGGAAGTCGAGATCACGCTCACCGTGTTGCTGAGGTAATTGCTGACGTAGACGCTGGCGCCGTCAGGTGTGACGGCTACACCATCGGGATAGGAACCGACCGGGATCGTCGCCAGAATCGTGTTGCTGCTGGCGGACATCACAGTGATGGACTCGCTGTGCTGATTGGCGATGTAAACCTTGGATCCGTCGGGCGTGACCGCGACGGCGTCCGGGTGATGCCCGACGTCGACACGGGCCATGGTCCCGCCATTGGCGGCGTTGACGATCGAGACCGTGTCGGTGTAGTAGTTCGGCACATAGGTCACCTGAGCGGGCAATCCTCCGGTGATCGCGACGGGCTGCGTGACAGGAGTGGACGCGGTTCCACGGGCGTTGGTGACAGTCAGCGTCGCCACGTAACCGGGGGCGTAAGTGTGGTCGTAGCTGTGCGTCGTCGTCGGCGTCGTGGTCGTCGTCGTGACGCCATCGCCGAAGTCCCAGTTGTAGCTGGCGATCGAGCTTGTTGGGGCGCTGGATCCTGACGCGTCGAAGTTGATCGTCTGCCCGACCGCTTCCCCGGTCACGGGAGCAAGCTGCGCTGTCGGCGCGACGTCAGAAAGGATCGCTATACCCCGCGGCGCGGCGAAGGCTCCGAACGGAGCACCGACCGTGTCGGTGGCCACGTCGATGGGCGTGACCGTATTCTCTGCGTCGTTGGAGACATAGGCGGTGTTCCCATCCGGAGAGAGGGTCACGCCCCAGGGATCACTGACTGAAAGGTCAGCGCCGGCGGTACCCGTTGCGACGTCGATGGGGGTAACCGAATAGCGGTTCGCCACGTAGGCCTTCGTCCCGTCTGCGGAGAAGACGACGCCGTACGGGTTCGTTCCGACCGGGATCGGCGTGCCGGCGGCCCCGGTTGCCACCGTGATCGGCGTGACACTGTTCGACTGGTGATTCGTGACGTAGGCCTTTGCCCCATCGGGCGAGAACGCCACCCCGAACGGACTGGTGCCAACCGGGATCGGCGTGCCTGCGGTCATTGTTGCAGTCAGGATCGGGGTTACGGTGTTCGAACCGGAGTTGGCGACGTACGCCTGCGTCCCGTCAGGCGAGAAGGCGACCTGGCCGGGATTCGCACCCACCTCTATAGGGCTTCCGGCAGTATCGCTGGCAGTATCGATCGGGGTTACGGTGTTCCCGCCGAAGTTGGTGACGTAGACCAGCGACCCGTCCGGGCTTACCGCGACGCCGAGGGGTCCCGCCCCGGTCTCGAGCTGAATGGTCGAGGAAACCGTGTTTGTCGCAGTGGCGATGACGCTCACGGTGTTCGCCGGCGAGTTGTTCGACACGTAAGCCTTGGACCGATCAGGGGTCAGCGCGATGTTCACTGGATTGCGACCGACCGCGATGGACGCCATGGTTGAGTGGTTGGCGAGGTTGACCACCGAGACCGTGCCGGAGCTCGCGTTGGCGACGTAGGCCACCTCAGCCCAGGGTGAACCGGTAAGTCCCACGTTTCGGACGGCCTTCGACGTGGCGCCGTCGTTGTCGGTGACCGTCACGCTCGCGGCGTACCCGATGCTGCTGCCGTAGCCGAAGGTGTGCGTGGTCTCGGGCGTCGTGGTGATGACCGGGGCTGACCCGTCACCGAAGTCCCACGTATAGGTGGCGATGGAACCGTCCGGGTCCCTCGACCCTGAGGCGTCGAAGCTGACAGGCGAACCAACCGACCCGGCGGCCGGCTGCGATAGCTCGGCGATCGGCGCCTCGTCGGGAAGAAGCGCGAGCGCGTAGGGACTGGAGGTGGACAGGGGTGCTCCGGGAACGCCATCTGATGTCGCGAAGGAGCTGATGGAGTCGCCCTGATAGTCGGCGGTGTAGACGGTGCTGCCGTCCAAACTGACCGTCAATCCCTCCGGCCCGGCCCCTACAGGTATCGCAGCACCGGGGGCGTTGGTCGAGACGTCGATCGGCGTTGCAGTGGCGTCGTCACGATTCGCGACGTAGACCGTGGAGTCATCCGACGTCAGCGCTATCCCGCCAGGCACAGCTCCGACGACGACGGTCGCGGTGACCGCCGATTCGGTCAGCTCGACCACGCTGACGGTGTTGTCGCCGTAGTTGCTCACGAATGCCTTCGACCCGTCTGAGGTGATGGCGATCCCGCGCGGCTTGGTGCCGACCCGGATCGGGTTGCCTGGCGTATCGGTCGCGGTCTTGATCGGTACGATCGTGTCGGCGTCCCATACGGTGACGTAGGCCGTCTCGCCGTCCGGCGCGAATGCGACGCCATACGGCTTTCCCCCAATGTTGATATCCGCGCCCGGGGTACCCGTCGACAGATCGATCGGAGTCACGGTCCCGTAGTAGCCGGCGACATAGGCCTTGGTCCCGTCCGGGGAAATCGCGATGCCGCGTGGCTTCGCCGCGACCGGGATGGTCTCGGTGACGGTGTTGGTAGCCGTGCTGAACACGCTTACCGTCGTGTCACCGAAGTTCGTGACATAGCCCTTCGCGCCGTCTGGACTGATCGCGATGTCGACCGGGTTCTTCCCTACCGCAATCGTTGCCAGCTGTGCGCGGTTGGCCAGGTTGAACACCGATACGGTGTTCGTCTCGAAGTTTGTGGCATAGCCGACCTGTGCCCAGGGAGCACCCGTGATGGCGACGTTGCGAACTGCCTTGGCTCCCGCCGCGCCGAGGTCGTCGACAGCCCGCACGCTGGCGGCGTAACCGACACGACTGCCATAGGCATACACGTGGGTCGTCGTCGGACCGGCAGTTGTCGCGGTGGTCCCGTCGCCGAAGTCCCACTGGTAGCTGGTAACGGTGCCGTCGGGATCGCTCGAGCCAGAAGCGTCGAAGCTGATCGTCGAGCCGACCGCTCCTCCGGTCACCGGTGCCAGCTGGGCGGTGGGTGCTTGCTCCGGCAGAACCGAGATCCAGTCTGAACCGGCGCCGGCGGCGAAGCTGGTGCCGGCGACCCCTGTGGCCGTCGTGATGGGCGTGATCGTGTCGGACTGGTAGTTCGTGACGTAGACGGTGCTTCCGTCGATGTTCAAGGCCAGGCCGGCCGGCGAGCTCCCCACTGAGATCGGCGTTCCGACAGCGCCGGTGGCGACCGTGACGGGGCTGACCGACCCAGAGCCGAAGTTGGTCACCCAAGCCTTGGTGCTGTCGGCGGAGAATGCGATCGCGTAAGGCTGATCGCCGACCGTCAACGTGTCGGTCACCGAGGCGGTGGCCGTTTCGATCACGCTGACGGTCCCGGCACCGTAGTTGGCGACGTAGGCCTTCGAGCCGTTCGGCGTGAACGTGACGCCCACGGGCTTCGTCCCGACCGTGATCGTCGAGGTGATGGAGTCGCTAGCCGTCGACAGCACGCTGACGGTGCCCGACCACATGTTCGTCACGTAGAGCTTGGAGCCGTCCGGACTGAGCGCGCTACGCTCTGGTCCCTGCCCCACTGCGACGGTGGCGGTCACAGCGTTGCTGGCCACTGAGATCACACTCAGGGTGTCGTCGTCGTTGTTCGTGACGTACGCCTTGGAGCCATCGGCCGAGAACGCGACGCTCTGCGGGTTGTGGCCGACCGCGATGGTCGACGTCACCGCGTTGATCGCGGTCGAGATGACACTGACCGTCGCGGAGGAGTTGTTGGCGACATAGACCTTGGTGCGATCCGGACTGATCGCCAGATGACTTGGCTTCTGTCCTACAGGTATCGACGCGATGGTGGTCTGGTTCGCGAGGTTGATGACGGCGACAGCGTTGGCCGCGTAGTCCGTCACGTAGCTGAGCGGGGCCCAGGGTGCCCCCGTGATCGCGACGTTGCGTGCCGCTCTTGCGGAATAGACCCCGGCGTTGTCGATCGCTTTAACGCTCGCTGCGTAGCCGACCGAGCTTCCGAAGGCATAGGTGTGTGTCGTGGTCGGCGTCGGCGTGAGAGCAGTGCCGCCGTCGCCGAAGTCCCAGGCGTAGCCGGTGATGCTGCCGTCAGAGTCGGTAGAGCCTGAGGCGTCGAAGCTGATCGTCGACCCCACCGAGCCGGCGACGACCGAAGCGAGCGCAGCCGTCGGCGGACGGTCAGGCACCATCGCGATGCTGTCAGGGCCACCCGGTGCCGAGAAACTCGTACCCGTCGCGCTCGTGGACACAGTGATCGGGGTGATCGTGTTGTCGCCTGCCGCGGTCACGTAAAGCGTTGAACTGTCCACGCTCAGCGCGAGCCCTGAGGGCTGGAAGCCGATCTCGATCGGACTGCCTGGCGTGCCTGTCGCCGTCGTGATGGGCGTGACGGTCCCGTCGCCGGTGTTCGCGACGAACGCCTTCGCCCCGTCCCTCGAGAAGGCCACGTCCCCTGGACTGCTTCCTACCATGATCAACTGCCCGGGCGTCTGGGTCGCCGTGTCGATCGCGATTGCCGCGTTTACGGCATTGTCCGTGACGTAGGCAGTCGTTCCATCCGGGGACATGGCGATAGCCTGCGGGGAGAGCGCGGCGGCGATCGTCCCCGAGACGGTTCCGGTGGCCGTCGAGATGACGCTCACGGTGCCCGCCGCGGAATTGGCCACATAGACGCTGGAACCATCCGGCGTGACCGCGAGACCCAGGGGGTTGGCCCCAACGTTGATCTTGGCGCCGGCGGTGTCGGTGCCGACATCGATCGGGAGGACCCAGTCGCCGCCCCAGGCTGACACGTAGGCCGTGCTGCCGTCCGGAGTGACCACCACGTCGCCGACGGCTGTGCCCACCGGGATGGTTGCCGTGACCGTGTTCGTTGCGGTGGAAATGACGCTCACGACATTGGCGGTGGAGTCGGAAACGTAGACCTTGGCTCCGTCCGGGGTCACCACAAGGCTCGTCGGGGCCTTGGCCACGGGGATTGTCGCGAGTGTCGTACCGGTCGCGAAGTTGATGACCGACACCGTCCCGGCGACGCGATTCGAGACGTATCCCACCTGCGCCCACGGTGCTCCGGTTATGGCAACGTTGCGAACGGCTTTCGCCGAAGTGGCACCGAGCGTGTCAGTGACCTTGACGCTGGCGGCATAACCGACGTTGCTGCCGTAGGCGTAGGTGTGCGTGGCGGTGGGCGAAGTCTGGGTCACCGCAGCCGTACCATCGCCGAAATCGAACGTGTAGTTCTGGATCGAGCCGTCAGGATCGTGAGACCCGCCGGCATCGAAGGTGATGGTCGATCCGACGGTTCCGCCCGTCACAGGCGCGAGCGACGCGACAGGTGGCGTGTTGGGAGTAACCGCGATATACCACGGTTTACCGGGAGCCGCAAAACTCGTCCCCGCCGTGTTGGTCGCGGTGGCGATCGGCGTGATGGTATCGCCGCCTATGTTGGTGACGAATACCTTCGATCCGTCCGGTGCGAAAGCAACGCCAAGGGGACCGTTGCCAACAGATATAACGGTCCCCGGCGTGTTCGTCGCCGTCGTGATCGGAGTGACCGAGCTGCTGTTGACGTTCGTGACGTATGCCTTGTCACCGCTGGGGCTGAAAGCCACGAACTGCGGCGATGATCCAACAGCGAGGGAAGCACCCGCGGTATTGGTCGCCACGGTGATCGGTGTCACCGTGTTCGCGACGCCGTTGGCTACGTAGGCCTTCGTCCCGTCGGGTGAGAAGGCAACCCCGTTCGGCGAATTGCCAACCGGTATCGCGGTCCCGGTCGCGTTGGTAGCGACGGTGATGGGCGTCACCGTGTTCGCCGAATGGTTCGTGACGTAGGCCTTCGTCCCATCCGGGCTGACCGCGATCCCGAACGGTCCACCGCCTACTGCGATCGCGGCCTCAGGCGTATTCGTCGCAACCGCGATCGGCGTGACGGTGTTGTCGGTGTAGTTGGTGACGTAAGCCGTTTGGTCGTCAGGCGTGAAGGCGACCACAGAGGGCCCGGTACCGACCGAAATGGTCGCGGCCACCACGTTCGAGGAGGTAGCGATGACGCTTACGGTTCCGTCAGAGTAGTTCGGGACGTAGACCTTGGTACGGTCCGGGCTGATGGCCAACCCCCGCGGCTGCATCCCAACGGGGATGGTGGCAAGCGTCGCCTGGTTGGCGAGGTTCACGACGTTGACACTGCTGGCTGTGTTGTTCGCGACGTATGCGAGCTGCGCCCACGGCGTTCCGGTGATGCTGACGTTCCGACTCGCCTTCGCCGAGACGACTCCGGCGTTGTCAGTGACCTTCACGCTGACGACGTAGCCGGGGGTGTAGCCGTAGGAGTAGGTGTGGGTAGTGGTAGGACTTGCGGTCGTTGCCGTCTGACCGTCGCCGAAGTCCCACGTGTAAGTAACAACAGTGCCATCTGCATCGTGGGAGCCGGAGGCATCGAAGCCAACCGGCGTGCCTACAGTGCTCGCCGCGATCGGCGCGAGCGCGGCGACGGGCGGCGCGTCCGGCAGCATGGCCACGGCGTAGGCGTCGGCGAACGATCCGAACGATGTCCCAGCGGCATCCGTGGCGACGGTTATCGGAGTGACGTTTCCGGAGGCCTGGTTGGCGACCAGAGCTTTGGTTCCATCTGGCGTGACCGCGAGATCCCGTGGGCTTGATCCGACAGCGAATGCCCCGCCTGCTGTGTTGGTCACAACGGTTACGGGCGTGACCTTGTTTGCCGCGATATCACTCACGTACGCCTTCGTGCCATCGGGCGTGAAGGCGACGCCGTAGGGGGACGCGACCGAGACCGTCGCGCTTACCGTGCCGGTTGCCGTCGTGATGACGCTGAGGGACCCTGCGGCGTTGTTCGCGACGTAAGCCTTGGTGCCGTCTGGCGAGAACGCCACGCCGGCGGGTCCATTCTGTACAGCGATCGGTGTTCCTGCTGCGTGTGCCGAAACCGTGATCGGCGTGACCGTGGCCGATCCCTCGTTCGTGACGTAGGCCGTCGTGCCGTCCGGTGAGATGGCGAGTCCGAACGGGTGAGTGCCGACAGGTATAGCCGGCCCAGCGGTGTTGGTCGCCGTACTGATCGGTGTGACCGTATTCGATCCGTAGTTGGTGACGTACAGCTCGGTGCCGTCCGGCGTGACGGCGATTTCGTACGGGTGGGTGCCAACGGGAATTGTCGTGGTCACCGCGTTCTTTGCCGTCGAGACGACGGACACGGTCCCATCCGACCAGTTCGGCACATACGCAGTGGATCCGTCCGGAGCGATGGTGACCCCTCGCGGCCCGGCACCCGTCGCGACGGTGGCCAACGTGGCGTTGTTCGCGATGTTGATTTCCGACAGCGTGTCGCCCGTGTTGCTGGTGACGTAGGCGATCTGCGCCCAGGGCGCGCCAGTGACGGCAACGTTGCGGACGGCCTTCGTCGAGCTGACCCCCATGTTGTCGGTGACCTTGACACTCGTTGCGTAGCCAACGGAACTGCCGTAGGCGTACGTGTGCGTGACGGTCGCACCTGACTGGGTGACCGGCGCCGTCCCGTCACCGAAGTCGAACGTGTAGCTGGCGATGGAGCCGTCCGCGTCGCTGGAGCCGCTCGCGTCGAAGTTGATGCTCGAACCGACTGCTCCGCCGGTCACGGGAGCGAGCACCGCTGTCGGCGCGGCGTCGCCTAGCATGGCGATCGAATACGGCCCGCCGGAGACGTTGAAGCTGGGCCCGGCCGTGTCTGTCGTCACGGCGATCGGCGTCACCGAGTCCGACCCCGGGTTCACGACGTAAGCCGTTGAGCCTCCTGGTTCGAATGCGGCTATACGCGGGCTGGTTCCGACCGTTACCGGCGCGCCCGCGGTGTTGTTGGACACGGAGAGGGGCGTGACAGTCCCCGCCACACTGTTCGCGATGTAGGCCTTGGAGCCGTCGGGCGACACGGCGGCCCCCCAGGGCCCGGCCCCGACGGCGACCGTGGCGGCGACGGTCCCGGTCGAGACGGTGATGACGCTGACCGTGTCGGAGTTGAAGTTGGCGACGAAAGCCTTGCTGCCATCGGGGGTGAAAGCGACGCCCACCGGTGCGCCCCCCACCGCGATAGTGGCACCGGGGGTGTCGGTAGCGACGGTGATCGGGGTGACGGCGTTGATGTTGCGGCTCGCCACATAGGCCGTCGCTCCATCCGGCGAGAAGGCAATGTGTTGCGGTCCGGCGCCCACCGTGAAGGCGGTTCCCGGTGTGTTCGTCGCCACGGTGATCGGTGTGACTGTGCCCGCCAGGAAGTTCGAGACGTAAAGCTTCGACCCGTCGGGGCTGACCGCGAGGCCGGTTGGAATGTGTCCGACCGGAATCGGCGTACCGGCCGTGTTCGTGGCGGTGACGATCGGGGTGACGCTATCGCTTCCGCTGTTGGTGACGTAGACCTTGGTGCGATCGGGAGTCACGACGACCGAGTTGGGAGCGCTTCCTACCGGGATGGTGGCCAGCGTCGCGCCATTGGCGACGTTGACAGCGGTGACTGCGTTCGCGCCAGAGCTGGCGAGGTAGGCGATGCGCGCCCATGGCGCGCCGGTGATAGCGACGTTACGAATAGCCTTTGTTGAGGAAGCACCGGTGTTGTCCGTCACCGTAACGTTCGCCGCGTAGCCGATGCTGCTTCCATACGCATAGGTGTGGGTCGTCGTCGGCGACGTCGTGGTCACCGGTGCGCTGCCATCGCCGAAGTCATACGTGTAGTTGACGATCGAGCCATCCGGATCGCTGGATCCGGAGGCGTTGAAGCTCACCGAAGAGCCAACGACGCTCGCCGGCACCGAGGCGAGAGCCGCCGTCGGTTTCCGGTTGGGTTGGATGGCGATCCCGTACGCGCCATCGAACGATCCGAAGGCCGTACCTGCCGAGTCATCGGCGGTCGCGATGGGAGCGAGCTTCCCGCTGCCCTGGCTGGTCACGTAGAGCGTGGTTCCGTCCGGCGTCACAGCGATGCCCCGGAGCGTCGACGCGGAGGCGATCGTGCTGCCGGGCGAGTTGCTGGAGACGGTGATCGGAGTGACGGTCCCGTCGGTGTAGTTGGCGACATATGCCTTGGAGCCGTCCGGCGTGAACACAAGACTCGAGGGGTCAGCCCCCACGTTGACGGTCGCCACAGGCGAGTTCGTCGCGGTCAGGATGACCGTGACGGTGCCTGACGCTTTGTTGCCGACGTAGACCTTCGACCCGTCAGGAGAGACGGCAAGGCTCGTCGGGTTCGTCCCGACGGGGATCGGGGCTCCCGCCTGACCCGTCGCGGCTGTGATGGGCGTAACCGTCCCGTCGTCGTAATTGGCGACGTAGACCTTCGACCCGTCTGGTGAGACGGCGACGCCTCGGGGGTTCGCACCGACGGTGATGGGGCTGCCGGCGCTGTCTGTGGAGACGGTGATCGGCGTGACTGTGTTGGTGGTGTGGCTGCTGACGTACGCCTTCGTGCCGTCCGGCGAGAAGGCGATACCCCACGGCCCGGCACCGACTGAGACGTCCTTGGCTGCCGTATTCGTGGCGGTATCCACGACGCTCACCGAAGTGCCGCCTAGATTCGCGACGTAGACCTTCGCACCGTCTGGGCTCACGGCCACGCCGGTGGGGTTCACGCCGACTGCCACCGTGGCCAGCGTGGCGTGGTTCGTCAGATCCACAACCGAGATAGTGCCCGCGTTGTAATTGCTGACGTAGCCGATGCGCGCCCACGGTGCGCCGCTGACGGGCACATGCCGCACGGCCTTCGAGGAAGTCGCTCCCTTGTCGTCGGTGACCTTGACGCTCGCTGCATAGCCGACGACGCTGCCGCAAGCGTAGGTGTGCGTGATCGTCGGCGAGGCCTGCGTCACCGGTGCTGTGCCATCACCGAAGTCGAAGGTGTAGGACGCGATCGAGCCATCAGGGTCGCTCGAGCCGGAGGCGTCGAAGCTCAATGGAACGCCGACCGGGCCGGCGCCGCGTACGTCAGCGAGAGCCGCCGTCGGCGGTACGTTCGGAGGGTTCACCACCGCGATCCCCCGCGGGGCAGTGAAACCCGTGAGGCCGGTGCCCGAAGTGTCCGTGTTCACCGGAATCGGCGTCACGGTGTCCGAGGCATAGTTGGTCACATACGCCTTCGAACCATCCGGCGAAAATGCCACTCGGTATGGGTTGGTGCCGACGTTGATCTCCGCCCCGGGCGTATCCGTCGCCACCGTGATCGGCGTCACCGAATTAGAGTTCCAGTTGGTCACATACGCCTTCGAGCCGTCCGGCGAAAAAGCGACCCCGTAGGGGTTGACGTCGACAGCGAACGCCGGTCCGGGCGTATCCGTCGCCACCGTGATCGGCGTCACCGTATTCGAGGCGGAGTTGGTCACGTAAGCCTTGCTGCCATCCGGCGAAAACGCCACATCCTCCGGGGCCTCACCCACGGCCACCGCCGGTCCGGGCGTACCCGTCGCCACCGTGATCGGCGTCACCGTATTCGAGGCGGAGTTGGTCACATAGGCCTTGCCGCCGTCCGGTGAGAACGCCACCGCCCTCGGGTGGGTCCCGACCGCCAATGGCGTTCCGGGTGTGTTCGTTGCCACCGTGATCGGCGTCACCGTGTCCGACCAGTAGTTGACCACGTATGCCTTGCTGCCATCCGGTGAGAACGCGACATCCCGCGGGTTGACGCCGACCGGGATCGCCGTACCCGGCGTATTGGACGACACCGTGATCGGCGTCACCGAATTGGCACCCCAGTTGGCCACATAGGCTTTGCTGCCATCCGGCGATAGCGCGACAGCGAACGGGTGAACGCCAACCGGGATCGTTGCCCAGATCGCTCCGGTCACACCATTGACCACGGACACTGTGTTCGCTGCGTTATTCGCGACGTACATGACATCAGCCCGCGGCGTGCCGTCCACCGCGACATTACGAGCGGCCTTGCTCGACACTGCCCCGCCGTCGTCGGTGACCTTCACGCTCGCCACGTAGCCCACCGGGCTTGCATACGAGTACGTGTGCGTCGTGGTAGGCGTGGACGTGTCGGCGGTTGTCCCGTCGCCGAAGTCCCAGGAGTAGTTGGTGATGGTGCCGTCGCCGTCGGACGATCCCGAGGCATCGAAGCTCACCGTCGACCCCACCGTGCCCGCCGACGGCTGCGCCAGCGCCGCCGTTGGCGCCCGATTTGAGACAAGGGCGATCCCCCGCGGACTGGCGCCGACGGCGAATGCGGTTCCTGGTGTGTTCGTTGCCGCCGTGATCGGCGTGACCGTACTGGAACCGCGATTGGTGATGTATGCCTTGCTGCCGCCCGGCGCGAACGCCACCCCATACGGGTGGCTGCCGACGGTGATTGCGGTCCCTGGTGTGTCCGTCGCCACCGCAATCGGCGTCACCGTGTCCGCCCCGAAGTTGGCTACATACGCCTGGGTGCCATCCGGCGCGAACGCGACCTCATACGGGCTGGTGCCGACGGTGATTGCGGTCCCCGTAGTTTTCGTCGCCACCGTAATCGGCGTCACCGTATTCGCGGTCACGTTGGTGACGTACGCCTTACTGCCGTCCGGCGAGAACGCCACCCCGTACGGGCCGGCGCCCACGGTGATTGCGGTCCCTGGTGTGTCCGTCGCCACCGCAATCGGCGTCACCGTGTCCGCCCCGAAGTTGGCTACATACGCCTGGGTGCCATCCGGCGCGAACGCGACCTCATACGGGCTGGTGCCGACGGTGATTGCGGTCCCGGGGATATCCGTCGCCACCGTAATCGGCGTCACCGTATTCGCGGCCTGATTGGTGACGTACGCCTTACTGCCGTCCGGCGAGAACGCCACCCCGAACGGGCCGGCGCCGACGGCGATTGCGGTCCCCGGAGTATTCGTCGCCATCGAAATCGGCGTCACCGAATTCGAGCCGGCGTTGGTCACATACGCCTTCGAGCCATCCGGTGAAGCCGCGACACTGACTGGGTGGACCCCGACCGGGACCGTCGCCCAGACGGCTCCGGTGATCCCGTTGACCACCGACACCGTGTTATCGGCCCAGTTGGCCACGTAGGCAACATGCGCCCACGGCGCGCCCGCAATCGCAACATTGCGGACGGCCTTGGATGACACGCCACCGAGGTTGTCCTTGACCGCGACGGTCGCCGCGTAACCGACGCGGCTGCCGTACGAGTACGAGTGCGTGATCGTCGCGCCGGCCTGGGTCACCGGCGTCGTGCCATCGCCAAAGTCGAAGGTGTAGCTGGCGATCGTCCCGTCCGCGTCGCTCGAGCCGGACGCGTCGAACGTAACGGCGTTCCCGACGCTGCCTGCCGAGGGCTGCGCCAGCACTGCGGTGGGAGCCTGGTTGGGGGTGATCGCGATTCCGTACGGGCCGCCTGGAGCCGCGAATGCCGTGCCAACGGTGTTGCTGGAAACAGTGATAGGCGTGATGCTGTTGCCCGTGTTGTTCGCGACGTAAGCGGTGGCCCCATCCGCCGCGAAGGCGATGTGCCCAGGTGCTGCGCCGACGGTGATGGCACTGCCCGGCGAGTTCGAGGAAACGGTGATCGGGGTGACCGTTCCAGCACTGGAGTTGGAGACATACGCTTTCGCCGCATCTGGCGAAAAGGCCACTCCGGTCGGAAGCGCACCGACCGCGATCGTGCTGCCCGCGGTGTTGTTGCTTGTCGTGATCGGCGTGACGGTGTTGCTGGCGTAGTTGGTGACGTAGACCTTCGCACCATCCGGCGAGACGGCAAGGCCCCACGGATTCGTGCCCACGCCGATCGCGGTACCGGCCGTATCAGACGAAACCGTGATCGGGGTGACGTTGTTACTCCCCCAGTTGGCCACATACGCCCTGGCCCCGTCAGGGGTGAAGGCCACCATGTGCGGGCTCGTGCCCACCGAGAACGCGGTTCCGGCGGAATCTGTCGCCGTCGTGATCGGCGTAACGTTGTTACTGGACGCGTTCGTGACGTATGCCTTAGCACCATCCGGCGAGAAAGCGACTCCGAAGGGACCGGTGCCTACAGTGATGGTCTTGGCCACTGTGTTGGTCGTCGTGGAGATGACGCTGACGCTGGCAGATCCCGAGTTGGTGACGTACACCTTCTTGCCGTCCGGACTGATCGCCGCCGTGTAGGGATGCGTTCCCACCGGGATGGTGGCCACGGTCGACTTGTCCGAGAGGCGGACGACGGTGACGTTGTTGTTCGTGTAATTCGCCACGTACGCGTAAGGCACGTACGTGCCCGCCGCAGCCGGCTGAGCCCCGGCAATCTGCGCGATGACCGGGACGCCGACCAGACCTGTGGCGGCCATCGCGAAAGCGACGACCGCCGAGGTGAACCGGCGCAGCGATGTTCGTATGCGGCTGATGCGATTCGCAGACATTTAGCCCTGCTGCCTCTTGAGAGGACGCCGACGGCTGCGGCGCATGACTACTCCGACGACGGCTCCGAAGACGAGCGCGCCACCGAGGATCACCGCGATGAGCACGGCGGGCGACAGCCCCTTCGCGTCCTTCGTGATGACCTTGGGGAGAGGTTGGTTCACACCGGCGAGAGCCGCTCCGAGATGAACGGTCCGGTGCATCGTGACGGTCTTGCCGCCTCCGGTCAGGGTGGCGGTGATGGCGTAGTCGCCCGGCTGTAGCCGATCCGGCCACGCGAAGGGGTAGGTGATGGCGTCCCCCGGTAGCACGGTGTCAAGCTCGCGCGTGAGAGCCTTGCTGTATCCTGCCGAGCTCGCCACCGACACCTTGAGCGTCGGCTTGGCCAGTTGCAGACCCGCGTTGGCGAGCCCGACGTGCACCGCACCGATGTCCGTCTGCCCGACCTGCTTGATCCCGAGGCTGGTCAGCTTCGGGACGAAGCGCGCGCTGCCCGGCACGATGACGCGCACGCCGATGACGCTGCGAATGATCTGCCTTATCGCGAAGCCGTTGCTCGATTCCACCGGAACCGTGTTCTCCACCGCAATACCGGCCAGGTGATCGCCTGCGGCCGCGTCCGCCGGCACCGCGACCGTGAAGCTCACCATGCGTGAAGACTTGGCCTGCAACGTCAGACTGTCCGCCTCCACGGCGACCCACTTGCCGGCTTCACGAACGGGATCCTTCCGGTTCGCGTAGACCGATCCGGTCGTTTGCCCCGTCATCCCGTCGACGGCAGATATTGCGAGACTGACCGGTTCGGACGAATAATTGGTGATGACAACGGTGTCATGAACGGACGACCCGGCTGCCGCCCGGAACGTGAAGTAGCTGGGTGTGGCCGAGTCGGGATGCAACGGCCGCAAGCTGACTTCACCCCCTGCGGGAGCGGCAGGGGGCGAAGCCAGAACCGCTGGCGCTGCCAACGCGCCGGCGGTCATAGCCACCAGGAGGGCGACCGAGCTGACGGCGAACCTTCTGGTGAACCTGTTCACAACCGGACTCCCTTGTGTTGACGAGGCGGGGTATCAGCAAGCGCGGTTTACGGCGCGCTTTCCAGCGAGTACGTCCAGGTGGACGAGTAGGTGCCGGCACGGGTGTCGCCGGGGATCTTGAGCGACATGGTGTTGATCCACGTCTGGTCGCCAAGACCGAAGTCTGGTGAGGCATTGAGGATCAGCGTGGGAGTGTCGTAAACGGTGAAGGGCGCCGAGGCCGCCGCAGTGTCGTCTGCCAAGACACACGTCGTGGCGCACGTCCCCGCGTCGTGGCTTTGCAGCGACACCGCGTCGGAAGGAAGCGTGTAGAACGTCTCCGGAGCGTTGTCCGGGTCCGGCGTGAAGGTGAACTGCGTCGCCGAGAGCGACACGTTCCAGCCGGCTCCGCTGCCGGTGTGATCCATGACCGTCAACGACTGGTCGGCACCGGTGGTCTGATCGGTGCCGCTCAACGTCGCCGCGAATTCCACCGTGGCGGGCGTCGACATCGTAAGGTCGCCACCGGTGAGGGCAGCGGTCCCGTCTGTGGACGCGGCGAACGCGTACCCAGGCGTGGCCAGGACAGCCATCGCAGCTAAAGCGACGCCTCCCAGCATTGTTCTCTTCACACGTGTTCGCACGTGGAGCCTCCTGCGCACTTGCGGACGCCCGCCGGATTCACCCGGCATTGCACAGCGTCCCGAGAGATTGCTGACGCATAGATCCTTCGACCGCCGGAGCAGCCGAACAAAACGAAATGCGTCAACCGATCGGTGGACAGTGAGACGAGAAATCGAGCAGCCGGGATATGACTCGGGGCAGGACCGTCGTAGCAGCTCGGAGCAGCTTTAGTGCGTGTTACCGCAATTTCCGTTACGCCGAATGCGCACGCGTCCAGGCCATTGGTCACGCGCGCTGCGAGGGTCGGCGTCGGATTCATTGATTGGCCTTCGCCGCGCCGGCCTGAAATCACCAGCCAGCTTATCGTCCCCAGGCGTCGTGACTTTATCCCGTAGCCGGCCGGACCTTCGGCCCTGGGGAATGATTTTCTTGTTTTCACCCTGCAAAATCAGTGCACGCGGCCGAAAATTTCGATGACGAGAGCCGCCCGCGCGTCCGGCCGCCCGCCTCCCCGGCCGGGCACCGAATGGCCAACAGATCGGGAAGAAGATGAGAAGAATCTGGCCGCGCTCAAACCAGAGCGCGACCGCAGGCGCACCGTCCTTCGCGTCGACATGCGTGACGAGGTCCTCGCTGACAGCTCTCGGCGCGCCAGCACGGGGACGGCACCGGTGACGGCACCGGTCGTGGCGCTCGACGGGTATGACCGTTCCCGGCGACAGCCATACCGTCTTGAGTCGCCGCCCACTCTGCCGGATCTGGTGCTGAGCCACTTCTTACGCGGACGGCTGCAGGCGGCGGAGCTCGCTGCCGCGCTTGCGATGGAGAGCGGCCACAACCTTGCTCAGATCTACGATCGGCTTCGCTCCGGCATCTATCTCGGTGCTGATGAGAGCGATGCACAGGCTCTGACGAAGCAGGGTCTCGACGAGCAGCTCGTGGCCCTGGTGGCTCGGCTGCAACGCTCTCCGGTGGAGCACCGTGATCCGCAAGCCGTGGTGCTTTCCACCGGACGCCGCGGGATCAGTGCGTGCATCGCTCACATGTTCAGCTCGCAAGGCGTTCCTGCCGTGCAACTTGAACTCGCCTTCGTCGCCCAGCATCGACGGGACGGCGCCTGCCTCGCGCGCCAGTTCCCCGGCGTGCGGTACATCGTGGTCGACGGGGCGGGCGTGAAATCCCAGGAGCTGGTGCACATCGGGTTCATCCTGCAGCAGCTGCAGGTGCTTGATGAGCGCTACAGCGTGGTCGTCGTCGGCGACGATCCCGCCGCCATCGAAGGTGCTGCGCTGCAGCGCACCGAGCACGTGGTCTACGCCCGGCTGCTGGCTGAGGTGATGGCGGCCGCCGGCGTTCCGATCGAAAGCCCGTTGACCGAGCGCGAACGAGCGGTCCTCGAGCACATCGCCGAGGGCGCCACGAACCAGCAAGCCGCCACAGCTCTGGGTATTTCCATCGCCACGGTGAAGACCTATCTCGAACGCGCGCAGGTGAAGCTGAAGTCCTGCGATCGCGCTTCCACCGTCGCTGCCGCATTGCGTCGCGGCTGGCTTTGACGCTTCGTCGTCACGAGCGAGGCGCCGCGCGCTCCGGCCGTGACTGTTGACGCTCCTTCAGCACCATCCCGGGCACCCGAACGACCCGCAGGAACGTGACCAGCCCAACTCCTCCGATCACGTTGCCGAGCACCGACCAGCCCAGCGCGCCGAGCCAGTCGAGGTAGCCGAAAGGGGCGCCCGAGTGCAGCGCGGCGAACATGAAGAGCGAGTCCAGCACCGAATGAAACAGCTGGCCGCCGGCCAGCAGCGCACCGAAGAGAATCGCCGGTACCAACTGCACACCGAGGCTTTCGGTCGAGTGCTGCATGCGCGTCATCAGCGTGATGACCAACCCGGCCATCACTGCGAGCGCCAGAGAGCGCAGATCGCAGCCGAGCTTTGCGTAATGCGTCCCGGTCGTCACCGCGCCCGGCCGAAGATCCGGGCGCGCCGTGACGATGAGCCACGCCATCGCCCACCCGCCGACCAGGTTCGTCACGAGGGTGGCGAGCCACAGCCGCAGGAGCCCGCTGCCCGACGCGCGTCCCGCGACGACTGCAAGTACCGGCACCAAGAAGTTCTCGGTGAACAGCTCGCTGCGCGCGAGCAGCAGTGCCACGAAGCTGATCGAGAACGCGAGGCCCGCGAGCAATGTCGAATGGGTCGCGAGCTCCACGATGAAGAAGGCCAGCACTCCCGTGCCCACGTCGATACCGCCGACGAGACCCGTCGCGATCAAGGTCGGCCAGGGCCTGCTGACCCGGGTGCGGCCCTCGTGGACGAGGCGGTCGAAGGCGTCCTCCAGCTCTGGCTCGTAATCCTGGCGGCCGCGCCGGTCGGGCTCTTGATCCAACGCGCTGTCGGACGGTGGCGTCATGCCCGGGAAGTCCCCGCGATCGCGGCCGCCGAATCGAACTCGGTGCCAGCACACATTTGCCGGTTAGGCTGGCGTCATGGCGATGAAAGCCGGACGGCGCCCCGACCTCGGTGAGCGCCGGACCCCCGGTGAGGTTCGTCCGGTCACCAACCGGCTCCTGACCTTGCTCGGCCTCGGCGTCCTGGTGCTCGTCGCTATCGGCACCGCCGCCGTTTTCATCGCGAGTTCTGGGGATCACCAGCCAAAGCCCCCCGCGACCAACGTGCCTACCGCCACTCATCCGCCGCATTCCGCCGCTGCGCTGACACTGCAATCACTGCTGCGCTGAGCTCCTGGCGCTGCTCCCCCTTCGCGGTCCGCCCGGGCGGATTTGATAAAAGATGAACATGCGACGGGCAGCCACGGATCTGATGGCGCACGATGAGGGGTACGCCGGTGGCTGACGACGTCTGGAAGGCCGCGAAACAGCACACCGTCACCGAGCTGCTGCTTACCCGCCTGGCCGATGACCCGGACACGGAGTATCTGGACGTCTGTGGCACGAAGCTGACCACCCGGCAGGTCGCCGATACCGCCGGCCGGCTCGCTTTCTCCCTGCGTGAGCTGGGCGTGAAGCCCGGTGATCGGGTCGCAACGCTGATCGAGAACTCTCCCGAGATGCTGCTCGCGTGGTGGGCCACCATCTGGGCGGGCGCGGTGTCGGTGCCGATCAACACCGCCTACAAGGGTGAGTACCTGCGCCATCAGCTCGGCGATTCCGGCGCGAAGGTGCTGCTCGTCGCCGACGATCTCACCGACAGGGTGACCGCGATCAGCGATGGGCTGCCGAGCCTCGAGCACGTCGTGTGCGTCGGGGGCTCACGGCCGATGCCGGCGGTCACGACCCACTCCTGGGAGGACGTCATCGCAGCGGCCTCCAGCGATCCTGTCGAGATTCGCCCGTCCGACCTCGCGACGTTCGTCTACACCGGCGGCACCACCGGCCCTTCCAAAGGCTGCATGCTCACGCACAACTATCACGCGGCTTTGGCACAGCAGATCGGCTACTGCTGGGGGCGGACCGCCGACGACGTGATCTGGACCCCACTCCCGATGTTTCACTTCAACGCGCTCGTCACCGCGGTGGTCGGCACCCTGATCTTCGGCGGGCGTGGCGCCATCTACCGCCGGTTCTCGGTGTCCAATTTCTGGCCGGAGATGAACCGCACCGGCGCGACCGTGACGTCCACCCTCGGCACGATGGCCTACCTGCTGGCCCATGACGTCGATAACCCGCACATGCCGAAGTCAGGTGCCGCGGAGGCGAACACGTCGCTTCGGCTCATGGGCGCCGCGCCGCTGCCGCCGGAAGTCGACGACATCCTGCGGGAGCGCTTTGGCATCGGCACGTTCAGCGGCGCCTACGGAGTCACCGAAGCGAGCCTGGTGTCCTGGCAACCGCCGGGGATACGCAACAAGCCGCGCGGCGCCGGCGTCATCAACAGCGAGTATTTCGACGTCCGGATCTTCGACGAAGACGACAACGAGCTACCACGCGGAACGCAAGGCGAGATCGTGGTCCGCCCCAAGCGTCCTCACGTGATGTTCGAGGGCTACTGGGGACGCCCCGAAGCCACCGTGCAGACCAGCCGCAACTGGTGGTACCACACCGGTGACATCGGCCAGATCGACGACGAGGACTACCTGTTCTTCGTCGATCGCAAGGCTGACTACCTGCGCCGGCGCGGCGAGAACATCTCGAGTTTCGAGGTCGAGCGCGTCCTGATGGGCCACGGCGCACTCGCCGACGTCGCCGTGCACGCGGTGGCGAGCGAGCTGACCGAGGACGACCTCAAGGTCACGGCCACGCTGGCGGAGGGCGCCCGGCTCACCGAGGAGGAGCTCTTCCGGTGGTGCGTCGACCAGCTGCCGTACTTCGCGCTGCCGCGCTACATCGAGTTTCGCAAAGAGCTGCCGCGCAGCCCGGTCGGCCGCGTCCTGAAACGCGAGCTTCGGGCTGCGGGTCCGACGCCCGCCACCTGGGATCTCGAGAAGTCCGGCATCACGTACGAGAAGCGGTAGCGGCGCTGCGGCCTGCGACCGCACGCATCTGGTTGGCTCGACGTGTGCAAGCCGACGACTGGATCTCCACGCTGCAGCTCATCCCTCACCCCGAGGGCGGCCGGTATGCCGAGACCTGGCGCGATGGCAGTGCGAGCGCCATCTACTACCTGCTGCGCGCCGGTGAAGAGTCCGCCTGGCACCGCGTCGAGGGCCGCAGCGAGGTGTGGCACCACTACGCGGGTGCACCGCTGCAGCTGCGGATCAGCGAGGACGGCGAGACCGTCGACGAGCATGTCCTCGGCGCGGATCTCGCCGCCGGTGAGCGCCCGCAGGTCGTCGTGCCGGCAGGGGCCTGGCAGGCTGCGCGCTCGCTCGGCGAGGCAACCCTCGTCGGCTGCACCGTCGCTCCCCCGTTCGTCTTCGACGCGTTCGAGCTGGCACCTCCGGGATGGGAGCCCGGACGGCTGGGCCCCCTCGTGTCCGCCGGCTGGCTCGCCGCCCACAGCGACCAGGTCGCGCTCGTCGATGTCCGCTGGTACCTGGACGGACGATCCGGACGCGAGGCGTACGAGCAGGGTCATCTGCCGGGAGCCGTCTTCGTCGATCTCGACGCCGCTCTCGCCGATCCCCCATCGCCGGAGAGGGGGCGCCATCCGCTGCCCTCGCCGGAGCGGTTCGCCGCGGCCATGTCCGAGGCCGGGATCGGTGATGCGACGCCGGTCGTGGCCTACGACGGCACCTTCGGCATGACCGCCGCTCGGCTCGTGTGGTTGCTGCGCCGTCTCGGCCACCCGGCGGCCTTGCTCGACGGCGGGATGCAGGCCTGGACCGGCACGCTGGCCACCGGCGCCGAGGAACGCCCGGGCGAGACGTTCACGGCGCAGGAATGGCCGACCGAACATTTCGCGGATATCGAAGAGGTGGCGTCCGGCCCGGCCGTTTTCGACGCCCGTTCCCCGGAGCGTTACCGCGGCGACGACGAGCCGATCGATCCGCGCCCCGGGCACATTCCTGGGGCGACGAATGTTCCCTGGCAGGCGATGCTCGGCGAGGGCGGCCGGTTCCTACCGGCGGCCGTACTACGGGAGCGCTTCGCCGCCGCTGGTCCGGCAGCGGTAGCGCCCATCGTCTACTGCGGCTCCGGCGTGAGCGCCTGCGTGACGCTGCTGGCCCTCGAGGCCGCCGGGTCGTCCGCCGGGCGCCTCTACCCCGGCTCCTGGTCGCAGTGGAGCAGCGATCCGGACCGACCCGCTGAAACGTCGCCCACCGAGGCTTGAGACGCTGCCGCGCATGAGCATCACCGTTGATGAGCTGCTGGCCCGCGAGGAAATCACCGACGTCATCAAGCGGCTCGCCCGCGGGACGGATCGCCTCGACCGGGATGCAATGGCGTCGTGTTACCACCCGGACGGGTACGACGATCACAATTCCTTCCGCGGCAGCGGTGAGGAATTCGCCAACTGGGTCTGCCAGGTGCTGCCGCACTTCGAAGCGACCATGCATTTCATCGGGTCACCGAGCATCCGGTTCGGCGCGGATGACGTCGTAAGCGGTATCGCCCAGTGCGACACCTACTGCGTGGCTCACCACGTCGGCGCCGGCACCGACATGATCCTCGGCCTGCGCTACGTGGACCGCTTCGAACGCCGGGACGGGGTCTGGCTCATCGCCAAGCGGGTATGCGCTTTCGACTGGACCTACACGGTGCCGTTCGATCCGGCGCAGAAGTTCGTCTTCGAAGACGACTTCACGGTGGGCCGGCGCGACAGCGACGACATCACCTATCGCGGCGTCTGATCCTGCGTCTCTGCGAGCTCGGCGCGCAGGCGCGCGTTGTCCTCGCGTAGCTCGAACACCATGGCGATGCCCGCCAGGTTGAGCCCGGCGTCGAGCAGCGAGCCGATCTCGCGGACGCGGTCGACATCGTTGGCGCTGTAGCGCCGGGTGCCACCGGGGCTGCGTTCCGGGCGCAGCAGGCCGCGGGATTCGTACAGCCGAAGGTTTTGTGGAGCGCAGCCGCTGAGCTCGGCGGCGACCGAGATTCCGTAGACGCCATGGTCCGGGGCGGGACCGGGACCGGGACCCGGCGGTGACAGCGGGACGCGCATGAAATCACCTCGCGACGGGGCTTGCATCCATCCAACGGATTGGGTATAGAAAATCTATACCAGCTGCCATAGATATGGCAGGCCCCCATTTCGGACCACCGTCACTAGTGGAGGTGACAGCGATGCTCATTCGCACCGACCCGTTCCGCGAGCTCGACCGCTTGACCAGCCAGGTGATGGGCACCATGGCGCGCCCGGCCGTGATGCCGATGGATGCCTGGCGAGAGGACGACAGGTTCGTCATCGAGTTCGACCTGCCGGCGGTCGACCCGGCCAGCATCGACCTCGACGTGGAACGCAATGTGCTGACCGTCCGGGCCGAGCGCAAGGCCGCCACTGAAGCGAACGCCGAGTTCCTCGCGTCCGAGCGGCCGCGCGGCGTTTTCAGCCGGCAAGTCATCCTCGGCGACGCGCTCGACGCCGACCGGATAGCCGCGACCTACGAGTACGGCGTCCTGCGGCTCACCATTCCCGTAGCCGAGCGCGCAAAGCCACGCAAGATCAACGTCGTCGCCCAGGAGCACCGCCACGACCCGCTGTCCGAGGCGGACAAGCGCGAGGCACTGACCGTCTGATTCGCTGCGCACCTTCTCCGCGCGTTGCCGGCCGGCACCGTTCTCATGGGGGCGTCCGGCAACGCGCGCTGCTATCCGTTGAGCGGGCTCATGTCCGGATAACGGTCGCCCGCCGGCGCGGCGACCTCGCCGAGTCGGGCCAGCTGCTCGCGGCTCAGCGCGACGTCCAGCGCGGCGACGTTCTCTTCCAGATACTGGCGACGCTTGGTGCCCGGAATCGGCACCAGATCGTCGCCTTGCGCGGCGATCCAGGCGAGCGCCACCTGAGCCGGCGTGGCGTCGCACTCGTGAGCCACCTGGTCGACCACTTCGACGATGCGAATGTTGGCCTCGAGATTGTCGCCGGCGAAACGCGGGTTGAAGCGCCGGAAGTCGTTTTCCGACAGCTGGTCGACCGACCGTACGGTGCCGGTGAGAAAGCCCCGCCCGAGCGGGCTGTAGGGCACGAAACCGATCCCGAGCTCCCGGACGGCCGGGAGGATCTCCGTCTCCGGGTCGCGGGTCCAGATCGAGTATTCGGTCTGCAGGGCGGAGATCGGATGGGTCGCATGGGCCCGGCGGATCGTCTCCGGGGAGGCTTCTGACAGCCCGAGATAGCCCACCTTGCCCGCGCTCACCAGCTCCCCCATCGCGCCGACCGTCTCCTCGATCGGCGTGTTGCGGTCGATGCGGTGCTGGTAGTAGAGATCGATGTGGTCCACGCCGAGCCGCTGCAGTGACTCGTCGCAGCACTGCTTCACGTACTCCGGGCGGCCGTTCACTCCCCGCTTCTGCGGATCGTCCGGGTCGCGCACGATGCCGAACTTCGTCGCGAGGACCACCTGCTCACGCCGATCGGCGATGGCGCGGCCGACCAGCCGCTCGTTGGTGAACGGCCCGTAGATGTTGGCCGTGTCGAGCAGGGTGATGCCGAGCTCCAGCGCGCGATGGATCGTCGCGATCGACTCGTGATCGTCACCCGCGCCGTAGAACTCCGACATTCCCATGCATCCGAGACCCAGCCGGCTGACGGCGAGGCCCTGACTTCCGAGCGGCGTTGTCTGCATAACCATTAGCGTGCCCCGATGGTCATGGTGCACTCTCCTAGGCTGATCCGCGCAACGCGAACGGCCGCCCGCCGGCCCGCCGACCTTTCGAGAATGTGAGCCATGGCTGATCCGACCCAGGTGATCACCGCCACCGACCTCAAGAAGAGCTTCCGGTCCCGCCGAGGGCCTGTCGAGGCGGTCCGCGGCGTCAGCATCGCCGTGCACCGCGGGGAAATCTTCGGCTTCCTCGGCCCGAACGGCGCGGGGAAGACCACGACGCTGCGGATGCTGACGACCCTGCTGCCGATCGATTCCGGGCAGGCGACCGTGTCCGGTTACGACGTGGCCCGCGAGCCGCAGCAGGTGCGCTCCCATACCGGCTTCGTGAGCCAGCTCGGCGGCACCGACCCGCTCGCCACCGGCCTGGAAAACCTGCTGCTGCAAGGGCAGCTTTACGGCCACAGCAAGCAGACCGTCCTCGAGCGCAGCAGCGAGCTCATGGACGTGCTGGACCTGCGCGAGTTCGCGCACCGCAAGGTGATGACCTACTCCGGAGGCCAGAAGCGGCGCCTCGACATCGCGCTCGGCATCGTGCACGGGCCGGAGGTGCTCTTCCTCGACGAGCCGACCACGGGGCTCGACCCGCAGAACCGGGCGAACCTGTGGGATCACATCCGCACGCTTCGCGACCGCGGCACGACGGTGTTCCTGACGACGCACTACCTCGAGGAAGCCGACGCGCTCTGCGACCGCATGGTGATCATGGACCACGGAAGGGTCGTCGTCGAGGGCAGCCCGCGGGAGCTCAAACATGAGGTCGCGGGCGACTCGGTGCTGCTCACGCTGCGCGGCCACCGGCCCGCCGAGGTATCCGATCTGCTCGGCCGCGAGCCCTACGTCCGGGAGACGTCGGTCGAGGATGACACGACGCTGCGGCTGTACGTCGAGGACGGCGCTGCGGCGCTCCCCCATCTGCTGCGGGTCCTGGACGGCGCCGGAGTGGCGCTCGCCGCGATGAGCCTGTCCGAACCGACCCTCGACGACGTGTTCCTGCACCACACCGGACGTTCGTTGCGCGACGCCGGTGGCTCTTCCAATCCGATGAAGGTGGCCTGATGAGCAGCGTTCTCACCCGCGAAGTGGCGCCTCCGGCTCGCGAAACGTCGCCCGCGGTCACCACCGGTCTCGCCAAGGCGCTGCGTGACATCGGCTTGCTCACCATGCGCCGGCTGGTCCAGACGGTGCGCAACCCGCTGTGGTTGATCGTCAGCTTCTCCACCCCAGTGCTGTACCTCGCACTGTTCACCCCGCTGCTCAAGGGGATCTCATCGGGTCACCCGTCGAACGGTCAGGTGCTCGCCGTCTTCCTGCCGGGCATCCTCGCGCTGCTCGCGTTCATGAACGGCAGCTCGATGGGGTTCGGCACCATCTTCGAGTTGCAGAGCGGGCTGATCGAACGTTTCCGGGTCACCCCGGCGAGCCGGCTCGCGATCCTGCTGGGGCCGATCCTCGCCGGGCTCATCGGCATGTTCGTGTTCGACGCCGTGGTGCTCCTGGTGGGTTGGGCCTTCGGCTACCGCATTCACTGGCTCGGCCTGCTGGTGCTGGTGGTGCTCGTGGCGCTGCTCATGATCATGTTTGCGGCGTTCTCGATCGCCGTCGCGCTGCTGGCGAAAGAGATCAGCAGCTTCGCCGCGCTGATCAACGGCATCAACCTGCCCGTGCTCCTGCTCGCCGGCGTCTTGCTGCCGATCTCCTACGGCCCGCTGTGGCTGCGCGTGCTCGCGCACGTCAACCCGCTGTACTACCTGGTCGAGGCGGCGCGCTCGCTCGGCCGCGGCGCGATCGCCACCTCGTCCGTGGGCCTGGCGTTTGCGGTGCTGGTGCCGCTCTGCGTCGTCACCCTCGCCTGGGCGACGGGGGTCTTCCGCCGCGCGGTCGCCTGACGGTCAGCTGCCGCTCGCGAGCGCCTTGAGCGCCTTGTCGGCATGCACCTTCATGTTGATCTCGCTCCTGATCACCTCACGGATCGTGCGGTCAGGATTGATGACGAACGTGGCTCGCTTCACCGGGATGACGAACCGCCGCTTGACCCCGAACGCCTCGGCGACGGTGCGATCGGAGTCGGACAGCAGCGGATAGTCGAACGTGTACTTGGTGGCGAACTGCTGCTGCTTGTCGACCGGATCAGCACTGATCCCCAGAATCTGCGCTCCCGCTGCGGCGAACTCCGCCGCCAGGTCGCGAAAGTGGCAGCTCTCCACGGTGCATCCCGGCGTCAATGCCCCGGGATAGAAGAACAGCACGACCGGCCCCTTGGCCAGCATGTCACTGAGCTTGACCGGCACCCCTTCCTGGTCCGGCAACTCAAAGTCCGGAGCGGTGTCTCCTGGATTCATCGCGGCGCCTCCCTAGCCCGCAGCGCTTTGCGGCGAGCGCTCTTGCCGCGAGCATTCAACTCCTGTCGATCGCTAGGTGCGGCTGCGGGCGGGCCGACGTCCGTTTTGCCCGACAGCGGCGGCACGCTCCTTGCGTCCGGTGATCACCGTCGCGGCAAGCAGGGTCTGCAGCTCCTCGTTGATGTAATCGGTCATGACCTCGAGGTCGGGCACCAGCTCGCGGCAGGCGACCAGGCCGAAGAACATCTGGTCGCGGTAGCTGATCACCGTGATGTTGAGGCCCTGCCCGTCGGCGATCGCGCTCATCGGGTAATAGGCGAGCAGCTCGGCGCCGGCGTAGTACAGCGGGATGTTGGGGCCCGGCACGTTCGAGACGAAGAGGTTGAACGGATTCGCCCGCTCGAGCAGGCGCAACCGCTCGTTCAGCCGGGCGGCCTGCCCCGCCAGCGCGGGCACCGCGAACTGGGTGACGTCGGAAAGCAAATCGGCCGGCAGCGCGCCATGCTGCTCCTTCGCGGCCCGGGTGGCCTCATGCACGACGCGCAGCCGCTTGACCGGATCCGACAGCTGGGTCGGCAACGGCACCGTCATCCCCGAGATCCGGTTGCCCGCCTTGCCCTTCTCCGCATCGGTGCGCACCGAGATCGGCACCGCGGCCACCAGCGGAGACGACGGCAGCGCGTCGTGGTCTTCGAGCCAGCGCCGCAGCGCCCCGGTGGACAGCGCCATGACCACGTCGTTGACGGTGTAACCCGCGGCGTTCTTCACCGCCTTGATGTCGCCGAGCGGCAACGCGCAGAACGCGAAGCGCCGATGCGGCGTGATCGGCGCGTTGAACGGGGTCTTGGGAGCGCGCAGGCCGGACCGGGACAGCACCGCCCCCGGATCGCGCGGGATGAACGGCAGCGGAGGGCGCGTACCGCGCAGCACGCCGGGCGCCGAACGCAGCAGCTCCCAGGACAACCGCGCGCCGCGCACCGGCTGACGCGCCCAGTTGAGCGCGCTGCGGGCGAGCAGCTCCACCGAACCGGGTGCCTTCTCGCTCTGCCAGTCCATCGGCGGGATGTCGCGCCCCTCCGGCGACAGATCGAGCAACGCCGCGAGGATGTCATTGCCGGAGACACCGTCGATGGCCGCGTGATGCACCTTGGTGTAGATCGCCACCCGACCGCCGGAGAGGCCGGAGATCAGGTACAGCTCCCACAGCGGGCGAGCCCGGTCGAGCGGCCGGGCGTGCAGCCGGGCAAGCTGCTCGGCCAGCTGCCGATCATTGCCAGGGCCAGGGATCGCGAGCTCCCGGACGTGGAACTCGATGTCGAAGTCCGGGTCGTCGATCCAGTAGGGCTGGTCGATGCCGAGCGGCACGGTGACCAGCCGGCGCCGAAATGGCGGTACCAGCGGCAGCCGGGCCGAGACCGTCCTGGCGAGCCGCTCCAGGGTCAACGGCTCGGCTGCCGTCGACGGATCCAGAATGCACAGGCTGCCGACGTGCCCGACCATGTGGGGACCCTCGAGCGCGAGGAATGCCGCGTCGAGTCCCGTGAGTTGCTGCATGAACACCCTCCCCGTCTGTGACGCGAGTTACCTGCCACCGGAGGCCGCAGACTATTCCTGCCCCGCCGGCGCCGCACCTGACAACTTCGCAAACGATCAACCTTCGCGCGAGGTGCGAACGCCGGGCGTGATCTTCATCCACCTGCCTCTTCGAGCGGGCGCGCGGGCAGCCGGCCGCCGAAAACGGTCGCCGTGAGGTCGCTGATGTCATCCGCCACGCGCACGACAGTGTCGATCGCGAGCCGCAGGCTGCCTCGATCCAACGATTCGACGGGAAGCGCACTGTGGACCGACACCACACCGTCGCTCCAGCAGATCGTGGCGAAGCGGGCCCGCAGATTGATGGCGTTGATCTCCCGAAGCAGCGCAGCCGACTGCTTCACCCCGTAGGCGGCGTGCGCGAATACCCGGACCAACAGCGGCGCCTGCACCTCGAGCCGCACCCATCCGACGCAGGCGCCCACGCGAAACGGGTAATCCCCGTCGAGATCGGTCTCCGGCCGCTCGCTGCGCCAGATGTCTTGCAGACAGCGCTCGACATGAGAGCGCGCTAGATCCTCGTATGCCATCCGTCTCACCCCATCGGCACGATGGCACGGAGGTCCGACAAAAGCGTCCGGCCGTGGGCTTCGATGAAGCGGCTCAGGCCGGACGCGACGCCTGCGACCAGAGCGAGCCGCGCAACCCGCTGGCACGGGTGATCGGAGTGACGACCGCGGTACGAATGGCAGCCTCGGATCCGATCACCCGAACGTGCCGCTCGGCGCGCGTGATCGCCGTGTACAGCAGCTGCCGGGTGAGCAGTGGCGACCCTTCGGCGGGTAGCAGCACCGAGACCCGCTCGAACTGCGAACCTTGGCTACGGTGGATGGTCATCGCCTGCATGGTTTGCACCGCGCCGAGGCGAGCCGGGCGTATGCACACGACGTCCGAACCGCGCAGGAAGGCGGCGGTGACGCCACCGGCCCCGTCGTCGATGACCACCCCGGTGTCACCGTTGAAGAGCTTGACCTCGTAGTCGTTCTCGGTGACCAGCAGCGGCCGGCCCGGATACCACTCCCCGACCCCCCGCCGAGGGCTGATCGCCGCCTCGATCCAGCGGTCGAGCTCGGGTCCCCAGCGATCGACTCCGTAGGGCCCGTGACGGTGCGCGCACAGCAGGCGATGTGTCGCGAGATGGCCGAGAGCCGCCCGGGCGTCGCCGGCCCGCGCGGCGCCGACCAGCCGTCGAGCCGCGGCGAGGACGTCTTCGCGCAACCCGGCAAGCGCATCCGTGCCGCTCCCCGGACTGCCGGCCGCCGCGTCCACCTCGACGAAAGAGACGTCGGTGGTCGGGGTACGCAGGATGTCCATGACGGCGTCGTCCGCTCCCCGCTGAATCGCAGTGGCGAGGTCGGCGATGCGCCCGGCGAAGCGCCATCGGTGGTGCAACGTGACGATGCCCGTCGCGCGTGCCCACCCCTCGTCCCTGGACGTGGCCGGCAGCTGCGCCGCGTCCACGACGTCACCGAGGACAGCTCCAGCGTCGACGGAAGCCAGCTGATCAGGATCGCCCACGAGGATCAGCCGCGCCTCCGGGCGGACCGCGTCGAGCAACCGCGCCATCATCGTCAGCGAGATCATCGAGCTCTCGTCGACGACGACGATGTCGTGCGCCAGCCGGTTACCCGCATGGTGAGCGAAACGGCTCTTCACTCCGGGCCGGCTACCGAGCAGCCGATGCAGGGTCGACGCGGACAGCTCGCCGAGCCGCTCGCGGTCCTCGGCGGGGAGCTGGACGAGCGCGTCGCGCACCGCCTCTGCCAGGCGTGCTGCCGCCTTACCGGTAGGCGCGGCCAGCGCGATATGCGGGAGTGGGCCGGGCTGATCGGCCAGCAACGCCAGGACACGGGCAACCGTTGTCGTCTTACCGGTGCCCGGACCGCCCGCAAGGACCGTGAGCCACCGCTGTGCGGCGACGAGAGCTGCCAGCCGCGGGCGCTCCTGGGCATCGCCATCCGCTGGAAAGAGTCGCTCGAGCGCCGCCTGCAACCGCTCACCGTCCACGGGCGGCGGGACCTCGCGCGAACGCAGCGCCCGCGCGGACAATTCCGCCGCGACAAGCTGCTCCTGGCGCCAATAGCGATCCAGGTACAGCATCCCGTCGACGAGCTGAACCGGCCGGCCTCCGGTGCGCTCGGGACCCGGATCGATCAACGGGCTGGCAGCGCACGCCGTCAGCCAGGCCTGCGGCTGCGGCCACGGCAGCTGCTCCGGCGCGATACCGGCCACAGCGTCCACGACCTCGTCGTCGTCCTCGGCGGGAACGATCTGCTGCGAAGCAGCCGCCAGATCCAAGCAGACCGATCCGAGCCGCGCCGCGCGCACCGTCAGCGCGACAGCGAGCAGCACCGCCTCGACCGGCTCTTTGGCCAGCCGTCCGAGACGCAACGCGACATGCACGTCGGCGGCGGTAAGGATGCCCGCCGCCTGGAACTCGGCGAGCAGGCCTTCGGCGGCATCCGTCCAGCGCGGCTGGAACGTGTCGACGCTGGGGGCCGGCTGAGCGGCGAACACGCTCACCCCCCGACCTCCCCGGCATCCAGCAAGTCCGACAGCTCCACCACCATGGCGGCCGGCGGCTGCCACGCAAAGACGCCACAGGGCCTGCCGTCGACCATCGGGGTCTCGGCGCCGCACATGCCGCGCACGTAGAGGTAGAGCACACCGCCGAGATGAGACTCGGGGTGGTAGCCCGGCTGGCGCCAGCGCAGATAGCGGTGCAGGGCCACGGAGTACAGCAGTGCCTGCAGCGGGTAATCCGACTCCAGCATCGCGGCCGTGAGCCGATCGGGCGTGTAATCCGCCGCCGTGAGCTGCCCGGAGCCGGCCGCAGATGTGCCGAGCCAGTTGGTCTTGTAGTCGACAACCAGGTAGCGGACCGACCCGGAACCCGGCGCATCGCCCAGTCGCAACACCGCATCTAGGCTGCCGTTCAGGTAGCCGCGCAGCGGCTGGGAACGCAAGAGTGGGTCGCGCAGCCGCTCGCTGTAGGACGCCAGCGGATCAGCAGGCGCGGCGCCTGTGAGATGGCGGTCGAGAACCGGGCCGAGCGCGGCAAGCGTCAACTCGTCACCAGGCGGACGATCTCCACCGGCGAGTGGCAGCTCGAACCCCAGCTCCGTCAACCGGTCACGGAGGCCGAAGTCGCGCAACCGCAGGCCATCAGCGGCCGGGCCGAGCGGGGTCTCGTACACGGCGAGCAGCGCGTCACGCAGCCGGTCGCGATCGATCGCGCTTCCCGGTCCGCTTCCGGGCATCCAGCGGCCCAACTGCTCGGACAGCCGATCGGCCACCTCCGCGGAAAGATCGGCGACCGAGGGGTCGACGGTTTCGAACACGCCGTGAACGAGCGAGCCGAACGCTGTGCCGCCCGGCAGCTCCGCCATCGGCGACACCACGCCAGCAGTCTCCGGCGAGTGCGCCGCGGCGCCGGCAGCCCACGCGCCCGCACTGTCCGGCTCATCGTCCAGCGCAACGTCTTCGGGCTCGCTGCCGACGGCGGACTCGGCGATCGGACGTGGGTCCACTTCGTGCGCCGCGGCCGTCAAGGCCGAGTACGAGGTGCGCCGCCAACCGAGATCGAGCTCGCGGTCGAAACGCGCGGTCGAGAGCTGCCCACTGTCTCGCGGCCGTCCATCCCACGGCCCGAGCGAGACATGAAAGGCGTCCTCGACCGCGAGGCGGCCGGCGCGGCCGGCGGCGCGTGCCTCGACCTGTTTGCGGATCTCGGCGTCGCCGGGGATCGTGACCAGCCGCTCCGGTTCGCCGCCGGGAAGTCGCTCTCCCAGCAGCAATCGCGTGAGGGGGGCGCATTCGGCGGTCGTGGCAGGGGCCCACCACAGCACAACCTGAGACCTGGCCCGGGTGACCGCCACGTACAGCAGGCGCAGCTGCTCACCGGCCTCCTCGGTCTGGTGCCTGACCAGCCCGTCGTGAAACGCGGAGGGCGAAGCGCCACCCATGCCGCCGCCCACGTCGAGTACCCGCTCTCCGGAGGCATCGTGATAGCGCGGACGGTCGACGCGCTGCTGATTCTCGTCCCACGCGAACGGCACGTAGACAATCGGGAATTCCAGCCCTTTGCTCCGGTGAACCGTGACGACCTGCACCGCATCGGCGTCGGAATCCAAGCGACGGCTGCGCTCTTGCAGCCCGTCGGCGAACGTGTCCGCCTCCGCAATCTGTCCGCGAAGCCAGCCGACGAGCGCGGCGATCCCGAGGCCCTCCGCAGCTGCGGCGGCGTGCAGCGCCTCCCCGATGTGGCGCAGGTCGGTGAGGCGGCGTTCGCCATCGCCCTCCGCGAGCAGCCGCGCCGGCAAACCCTGCGACACGACAATGCTTTCCTGCAGCGCCGCGACGCCGCGGCCGGCCAGCACATTGGCCCACGCCCGCACCAGACCGGTGAGCGCATCGGTCTCCGCTTGGCTCGCCAAGGCAACGCGCTCGGCGGACCAGCCGAGGAAGCAGGACATCGCCGCGGCCTTCACCCGGCCGAGCCGAAACGGCTGCTCCAACGCTTCGAGCAGGGTCAGCCAGTCCGCGGCGACGGGGGTGGTGAAAACGCTTTGCGTGCCGCCGATCACCGCCGGAACCCCGCGTTCACGAAGCGCCGCCTGGACGAGTTCGGCCTGGTAATTCGCCCGCACCAGAACGGCGACATGACCGGGCTCCACCGGGCCGAACTCTCCACGGTCCGGATCGAGCACCTGAGCACCGGACCGCAGCAGACGGGTGATGTCGTCCGCGACGTCTGCTGCTACCTGCGGACGCAACTCCTTGACGGTCAGCAGGCCCTTGGCCGACAGCGGCGCCCCGTCATCGCGGGTGACCAGTCGCAGCCGCAGCGGCTCCGCCACCGGCGGCGACAGCAGCGCAGGATCGCGCCGGGCCGCCTGCACCGATCGGTAGCGGATGCCGCTGTCGCCGAACGTGCAGTCGGCGAAGAGCAGGTCGAACGCCTCCAGCAACGCCCCCTCGCTGCGCCAGTTGTGCTCCAGGGTGGCGACGGTGGTTGCCTGCTTGACGGCCCTCAGATAGGCGGTCACGTCAGCGCCCCGGAATCCGTAGATCGCTTGTTTCGGATCGCCGATCAGCACCAGGCGTCCATGCGTCAGGAAAGCCGTCCGGACGATGTCCCACTGCACCGGATCGGTGTCCTGGAACTCGTCGATCAGCACGACGGCAAAACGCTGCCGCAGCCGGCTGACGGCTTCTGCTCCACGCTGCGGATGGCAGAGCTCGCGTGCCAGCTCGGTTTGCAGGTCGTCGTAGCTGCGCAAGCCGCGCAGCTCCTTGCGGCGCGCAACTTCGGTGCGCACGGCGTCGGCCAACCGTCGGCGCACTCCGGCGGGGGTATCGGCAGGTGCGGCAGCCGGCTCGAGTCGGGCCTGCGGCTCGCGCAGCACGCAGTCGTGAGCAATCGCCAGCGCTTCTGCGGGCGGGATCCGCGGCGCGTCGTCAGCTGCGGACGGCGCGGCGAACTTACGCAGATACAGATCGCCGGCGACCTCCGTGACCAGTTCATCGAGTGATTCGACGAACCGGTCGCCGCCGGCCAGGTCGGCAGCGACCCCCAGGCCGGCGAGCACCTGCGCACAGAACTGATGGGTGGTCGCGATCGTCGCGGCATCGAATTCGACGAGCGCTTGCCCCAGCCGGTGGCGGCGCCGGGCGACCTCGTCAGGCGGGGCGCCGCGCAGGTGTGCGAGCAGCGGATCGTCGACCTCTGCGGCACTGCCGGCGGCGGCCAGGCCGGTGGCGGCGCTCGTCAGGCGCTCGCGCACACGCTCGCGCAGCTCGCTGGTGGCGGCCCGGCCGAACGTCACGATCAGCATGTCGCGCAGATCGACGCCTTCCTCGGCGACCAGCCGGGTCACCAGGGCCGCGATCGTGTAGGTCTTGCCGGTGCCGGCGCTCGCTTCCAAGACCGTCGCACCGCGCGGAAGGGGGCCGAACAGATCGAAGGGTGCGAACTCGACCGGTGACGCGGTCATCCGGCCGCCCGGTATTCGCCCTCGAACATCGGCGCCCACCAGCGCCGGGAAAGCACCGCGAAACGGCTCGGCTCATCCGGCCAATCGCCCGTGCCGTCGGCAGCGCTGGGCGACGTCCGGCAAAGGACGGCGAGCGGTGTGCCGTCACCGTAGACCCGGACATGAGCGGGGTCGCCGCATTCCCCGCCCCACCTGCCGCCGTCCCAGACCGCCGCTGCCGCTCGCAGCGCATCGGGCGGGGCCGCGCCCTTGCGCCGGGCTTCGGCGTAGGCGAACGAGGTTTTCGACGCGAGCGGTAACGGCTCGCGGAGTCCGGCTTCGTAGAGGTCGACCAGATCGCACAGCCAGCCGACGGCCTCCGCCGAAGTCACCGGCCCGAGCCGCGCGGAACTGGCCCGGCCGACGACGACGGCGGCGAACTGCTCATCGGGGCGGGCTGCGCTCAGCAACAGCAACGTCAGCCAGGCACCGAAGCGACGCTTGTGATCGATCTTGCCGTAGCTGGTGCGCAGCAGCGTCGTGCCGTACACGTTGCCGACGGTGCCGACCAGCCGCCGGCCCCTGGATAGCTGCACCGCCACGTCGAAGGCCGCCGGCTCGACCTCGCGCCACGGCTGCGCCTGACCGACGATGTGCTCCACCTCGCCGGCGACGTCGGCCAGCACCTGCTGGCCGAGCTTGCCGGGCGGCAACGCGCCGCGCCGCCATTCAGCGGCGCGGCAATACGTCGCGTCCAAGCCGGAAAGCCGGGCTGCGAGCATGCGCTCGCCGATCTGCCACTTGGCGAGGCCGTTGAGCTCGATCGGCAGCTGGTCGCCGGACTGCTCCTGCTCCCGCGGGAGGCTGACGTTGAGCCGCTGGCGGAAGAAGCCGCGCACCGGATGGTCGAAGAACCGTCGCAGGTCATCGAGCTCGAGATCCGGCCACTCGGCCGCGGGAAGCGGCCTTTCCAGGAATGGGCGCGGCTCGAGCCGGGGCCCCATCATCGCCTTCGCACCGTCGAGTGCGGTGCGGTCGAAGCTGAACGGCCGCCCGCAGCCCAGTGCCTCGGGAGCGAAGTTCTTCGGGTCGAAGGGCTGCAGCGGATGCACTGTGCACAGTCGATCGCGAACCGTTCCGCTGCCGACGTCGAAGCTGCGCTCCGCCGTGTCGATCAGCTCCCCCACCGGAACGGCGGGCGGGCGGCGGCTATTGGTGCGCTCGTCGGCACCCGTGTAGGTGATCACCAGATGCTCCTGCGCGGCCAGAATGGCGTCCAGGAAGAGCTGGCGGTCCTCACTGCGCTCGTCACGCTCGCCGGTGAGCGGCGAACGCAACAGAAGGTTGTCGCCGTCGCGAGCCGGCTGACGCGGAAAGGCGCCGTCGTCGAGGCCGATCAGGCAGATCACCCGGTGCGGCACCGAACGCATCGGCACCAGCGTGCACATGGTCAGGCTGCCGGTGCGGAAATTGGCTCGGGTCGGTCGCCCCCGCAGCCGATCCGCCAGCAGGTGACGGATGTCGGTCAGCGACAGCGTCACACCCGTGGCGTGCGATCCGGCCGCCTCCAGCACTGCGGTCAGCTCCGAACGGAACTGCGCCGGCTGCCACGCGTCGGAGCCGGCGGTGTCGGTCAGCGAGGCCACCGCGGTGTCGAGCGCCGCGATCCACGCTGCGAGCGGCTGCGCGCCGGTCAAGGCGTCGACGGCACGGCGCAGCCGGTCGACCAGCTCGGCCAATCGCCCGACGAGATCGATGTCAGTGCTGTCGACGTCGTCGAGGGGCAGGGCGGTGTCGACCCACCCGACGCCCCCGGCCGTCCCGATCGCCTCGCCGCCCGCCGGCCCTTCCGCCATCGTCACGCCGAGCAGCAGCCGGTCGAGCCCCGCCTCCCAGGTGTTTTGCGGGAAGCCGCCGAGCTGGAACGCGGCCCGGTGGGCACCGTCGATCCCCCAGCGGACCTCTGCTGCGCCGACCCACTCCGTGAGCCGGGCGAAGTCGTCGTCATCGAACCCGAAGCGGCGGCGAACCGGTGCCGCTGCCGCGAAATCGAGCACCTCGGATGCCGCCATACGACCGTCGACCAGCTCCAGCAGGACGGCCGCGACGTTCATCACCGGGTTCGTCTGGCGCAGCGAACGATCGGCGAGCCGCACCCGCAGCAGTGCGGCGGGTGATCCGGCCGGCTGACCCGCCGCGACGGCCGAGCCGCTCTGCTCCTGCAGCTCGATCTCGGCGTTCACTCCGAAAGTGGCGGAGATGAGTGGCGCGAACGTCTCGATGTCGGGGCACATGACGAGGATGTCGCGTGGCTCGAGGCTGGGGTCGGCGGCCAGCAGGCCGAGGATGACGTCGCGGACGACCTCGACCTGACGGCTGCGCCCGTGGCAGCTGTGGATCTGGACGGTGCGGTCACCGGGCTCGATCGGGAACGGGTCCGACGCCTCGACGCGGGCGTCAGCGGTGATCGCCTGCTGCAGCCGGCCGAGCACGGTGGCGGCAGGCGCGGCGACGTCCGATGCGGGGTGGTGCACGTCGCGGACCGCGCCGGTGGCGCCGGCGACCGTCAACTGCAGCTCGCGCACATCGCGACCGAGCGACGACAGCAGCGGGTGGGCCACCAGCGCGGCGCTCGGGTCGTGCTCGCGCCGGCTCGCCGCAGCCGCGCCGGCGGCAGCGATGCGCTCCCACAGCACGGCGGACGGATGCAGCAGCCACAGGTGCACGTCGCGCTGCTCGGCGAGCGCATCCAGGATGGCGAACTGACCCGGCGGCAGCCGGGTGAGCCCGAAGAACGAGAGCCGCTCGGGCACGTCGACGATCTCGGTGCCGGCGCGCATCGCCTGGCAGGCAGGCCCCAGCCGCTCTGCGGGACTGGGCACGCCGAGTACCTGCTGCAGCCGCCGCCACAGCCGCGGCTGCCACCGAAGATCTGCGGGCAGCTCTCCGTCGCACCCGTCGGCGTCCTCGCCCGCCGCCCAATCGGCGATCATGCCAGGACGGTAGAGACCGTAGGCGTCGAAGAGCTCGGCGACATGGCGGGCCGCCGCGTACTGACGAAACCGCGCATCGCCGACCCGACCGGCGCCGGCTGCCCCCAGCGCCTGCGGATCCGACTCGATGACGGACAGCAGCGGCCACACGCTGCGCCCCGGACGCCACGGATCGGACCGGGCATCGACCCCGCTGAGCGTGGCGACCAGATCCGCTGTCAGCCGGCCCGGCGACGGAAACTCCACATTGGCACAGATGCCATCCGCTCCGCCGGGACGGGCACCGAGCACCAGCGCCAGCTGCTGGGTGATCCACCGCTCCACCCCACGGCTCGGCACGCAGATGAGCTCAGGCGTGAACGGATCGTCCAAACCCGTGGCGAGCAGGCCGCAGAGCGCCTCCACCAAGACGTCGGCGCGCTCCGCGCGATGCAGATGCAGCACTTGGCGAACGTAGTACGCGGCAACGACAAAACCGCAGCCGTACCGGGGGAGGAAACGCCGGGCGCGTCAGAGATTCATCCGGGCGCAGGTGGGCGGTCTGCCGGTCGACGCCCCATCTGCCGCAATGGCCGGGTCCGCCGCCGGGTCAGTAGCGGCCATCGCCGCTGGCCGCACCGGAGAGGGCCCCAGCAGGCCGGCGGCCGCAACCTCGTCCTTTCGCGGGCAGCGGCACCAAATGTCGTGCCAGGCACGCAGGCAGCCCTCGGGATAGTTCAGCGTGCGCAGTACCCGGGCAGGATTCCCGGCGACGAGGCTGTCGGGCGGCACGTCTTTCGTCACCACCGCGCCGGCCGCGACCATCACCCGCGACCCGATCGTCACGCCGGGCAAGATCATGGCCCGCGCCCCGATCCACGACCCCGCCCCGATCCGCACCGGACCCTCGACGACGTCACCGCCCTCGAGTCCGTGGCTGTGCGAGTCGCAAAGGTAGACCTCGTTGCTGACCGCCACGGAGTCTTCGATCACGACTTCACGCATCGAAAAGATCACGCTGCCGGAGTTGATGAAAACGTCGTTGCCGATGCGGATCCGCCCCCAGCCGGCGATCAGCGTCTGTCGGTACGACGACCAGATCTTGAGCCGGTCCCCCGCCTCGCAGTCGGTGGTGTGGATGGTGGGACGGCCGCCGACAACGGGTTGCGCGCCGAAACGCTGCATGCCCCGCAGCTTCCAGCGGGCCTCGGCGTGTTTGGCGCCGTAACGCGCCCACCAGCCGGCGATCTGGGCCTGTTGCCACAGGAGCGGGCTGTCATCCGGCGGGAACCGGTCAGGAGGAAGCCGCAGCACCCGTATCCAGTCCTCTCCTCGGGCGCCGAGGTGGCGCGCGGCACGGTGAAAGTGATCAGTGCCGCGAAGATCCTAGGCATGCGCCATCGGCAGCAGCCAACCGGCCGGCTAGCGCGCTCCCCAAGCGTAGGTCTGCTTCGCGAGCTTCAAGTAGACGAACGTCTCGGTGGATCGCACGCCCGGGATGGTACGGATCTGATCGTTGAGCAACGCGAGCAACCGGTCGTCGTCCTCGCAGACCACCTCGATGAGCAGGTCGAACGAGCCGGCACAGAGCACGACGTAGTCGATTTCGTCGATTTCGCACAGCCGATCGCTGACGCTGCGGACATCGCCCTCGACAACGATGCCCACCATGGCCCACCGCTGAAAACCCATGACCATGGGGTCGGTCACACCGACGATCTGCACGACGCCGTCGTCCAGCAGTCGTTGCACCCGCTGGCGAACGGCGGCCTCGCTCAGCCCCACGATCTTGGCCAGCGACGCGTACGACTCCCGGCCGTTGTGCTGCAGCGCCGTGACGAGTGCCTTGTCGACCTCGTCGGGCCCTCTGGGGGTGACGCTGCGCGTCACGGGTGCCTCCTGGCGGAAATCGCGGAAATCGGCGAACGGGTCGGGTGTCAGACCTTGGTCCCAGACCTCGCTCAGCACGCTACGCAGGATTTGCTCAATTTCCGTGAAATGACTCTCATCGCAGATCAGTGGCGGTGCAGGCTGCACCACGTCCGGCTGCTAACCGAACCGGTCAGCACACCCCGCGCCAGCCCGGCAACTGCCGCCCCGCCGGCAAGGAGAGCAACAGTGAGCGCCGCGCCCGTTCCCAAGCCACTCACTCCGGTCGATGCGGTCGTCGAGCGCGCACCGATGAAGGGGCTCAAAGGCGGGGCTCTCGGCCTCATGGCGACGACGGTCATCGGCGTCGCGTCGACCGCCCCCGCCTACAGTCTGGCCGCCACCCTCGGCTTCATCGTCGCCCTCGTCGGGCTGCAGGCCCCGATCATCGTGGCATTGGCCTTCGTCCCGGTCTTCCTGGTGGCGATGGGCTACAAGGAGATGAACAAAGCCGATCCGGACTGCGGCACCACCTTCACCTGGGCCACCAGAGCCTTCGGCCCGGTCGCCGGTTGGATGGGCGGCTGGGGCATCGTCATCGCCGACGTTCTCGTGATGGCGAGCCTCGCGCAGATCACCGGTCAGTACACGTTTCTGCTTTTCAACGCGGACCGCATCGGCACCGACCCGGCCAGCGGCTGGGTGCTTCTCGTCGGCGTGCTGTTCATCGCCCTGATGACGTGGATCTGCTACCGCGGCATCGAGTTGTCGGCCCGGCTGCAGAGCGTCCTGCTCGGCCTCGAAGCGGCCATGCTCATCGTGATGTCGGTGACGGCACTGGTTCGTTTCGCAGTGGGCGATCACCCGGCGACCTCGAGCGGTCCGCGGCCGTCCTGGTTCAACCCACTGCACATCGGGAGCTTCTCGGCATTCGTCAGCGCGATGCTGCTCATGATCTTCATCTACTGGGGCTGGGACAGCGCGGTATCGGTGAACGAGGAGACCCGCGCCGCGGCCCGTACCCCCGGCCGGGCGGCCGTCATCTCGACCGTCCTTCTCGTGCTCATCTACGTCCTGGTGACGCTCTCGGCACAGATCTACGCCGGCGTCGGCTCCGAGGGTATCGGCCTCGCCAACGAGGACAACCAGGACGACGTCCTGTCGGTCCTCGGTGCCGCCGTCTTCGGGACGCGCTGGTTCGGTTCGCTGCTCACGCACCTGCTGATCCTCATGGTGCTGAGCTCCGCCGCCGCGTCCACGCAGACGACGATCCTGCCGACCGCCCGCACCACCCTGTCGATGGCCGTGTACAAGGCGCTGCCGAGCAGCTTCGCGAGGATGCACCCCCGATTCCTCGTGCCCACGGTGTCGACTGTCGCGATGGGAGGAGTGTCGGTCGCGCTGTACGTCGGGATGCATTACGCCGCGAACGGCCTTGTCATCAGCGACGCGGTGACCGCCTGCGGCATCGGCATCGGTTTCTACTACGGCCTGACCGGCGTCGCCTGCTTCTGGTACTACCGCAAGACGTTGCTCACCAGCCTGCGGCACCTTTTCGTGCGCGGTGTCATGCCGCTGCTCGGCGGGCTGCTGCTGTTCTTCGTCTTGGCCTGGAGCGCCAAGGACGACTGGAACTACGACAGCGAGGCGAGCTGCACCTCGTGGCTCATGCCGTTCAGCCCGCATTGGCGCATCGGCGGGGTGTTCCTGCTCGGTTTCGGCGGGCTGCTGCTCGGCGTCATCCTCATGCTCGCCTGGTGGATCGCGCGTCCGGCCTTCTTCCGTGGCCAGACGCTGAAGCTCGACTCGCCCACCCTGGCGCCCAAGCTGGATGACGCCGGCCTCGCGGCGACGCTGACGGCGCAGCAGCACCGCGAGCAGCCGATCGGCTAAGTGCCGGGACCGCGCCCCGGACGGGAGCGGCCAGAGCGGCGACAAGATCACTACCGTGGGATCTACCGTGGTCGGGCAGGCAAAAGGTCGCGCCGCAACCGAAGCCGTCTCGACGCTCGACGCTGCCGTAGCCGGGAAAGTTGGACACATGAGAATCGGCGTTCCCACCGAGGTCAAGCCGGACGAGTTCCGCGTCGCCGCGACGCCCGCCGGCGTTCGCGAGCTCACGAGCGCGGGCCATACGGTGCTCGTGCAGCGGGGGGCCGGCGCCGGTTCGCGCCTGCCGGATGAGGAGTATGCGTCGGCCGGAGCCACTCTTGTCGGTGCCGCCGAGGACGTCTGGGCCGAAGCCGAGCTGGTGCTCAAGGTCAAGGAGCCGATCGCCGCGGAATACCCGCTGATCCGGCGCGGGCAGACGCTTTTCACCTACCTGCACCTCGCGGCGAGCCGGGCCTGTACCGATGCGCTGCTCGAAAGCGGTGCCACCGCGATCGCCTACGAGACCGTGCAGGCTGCCGACGGAGCGCTGCCGTTGCTCGCGCCGATGAGTGAGGTCGCCGGACGGATGGCACCGCAGGTCGCCGCACACTTTCTCGAGCAGTACGCGGGGGGCCGTGGGATCCTGCTCGGCGGCGTTCCGGGGGTCCGCCCGGCCAAAGTGCTTGTGATCGGGGCGGGAACGGCCGGCATGAGCGCCGCGTTGATCGCTCACGGGCTGCAGGCGGACGTGACACTCATGGACAAGAACGTCTCGCGGCTGCGCGAAGCCGATCACCACTTCTCCGGTCAGGTCACCACGGTCTACTCGACCGTCCACGAGATCGAGCGAGCCGCCCTGGAGTCGGACGTCGTCATCGGCGCCGTACTGATCCCCGGCGCCAAGGCGCCCACACTGGTCTCCGACGACCTGGTGGCGCGCATGCACCCCGGCGCAGTCCTCGTCGACATCGCGGTCGACCAGGGCGGCTGCTTCGAGTCCTCCCGCCCGACGACGCATGAAGACCCGATCTTCCCGGTCAAGGACACGCTCTTCTACTGCGTGGCGAACATGCCGGGCGCCGTTCCCGCGACGTCCACGCTGGCGCTGACGAACGTGACACTCCCCTACATCGAGCGGCTGGCGGACCTCGGGCCACGGGCAGCATGCGAGCGCGATGCGGCGCTGCGGGCCGGCGTCAACGTCCTGAACGGGGCCATCACGCACCGGGGCGTCGCCGACGCTTTCGGCTTGCCTTTGCGCAGCCTCCAGGACGTTTGGTGAGATCCGTTCGTCACATGCCGCTCATCCGGCGTCGCTAGCGTTCCACCGCATGGTGGCCGAACTCGTCCCCGTCGTCGACCTCGCCGCTCCCGGTGCCCCGCAGCGCATCGACGACGCCTGCCGCCGCATCGGATTCCTGTCGGTCGTCAATCACGGCGTTTCGGACGCGGTCATCGCGCGCATGTGCGCCGCTGCGGATGCCTTCTTCGCGCTACCGCTCGCCGCGTAGCCGCGCTCGTGCCGCCGACACCTCTGACATCGGCGCGTCCATGTGCCGCGGATGTGCGGCGTATCGAAGCCCGGCTTGCAGCGGGCGCGGGCGGGCCGTAAGCCTGGCACCATTGAACGAGTTCCTGGCTCACCGTTGAGCTCGGGTCACGAAAGGACCTCATGGTTTCGGCTGTCCCGCTGCGCGCCCTGCTCCTGGAAGACATTCACCCGGACGCCGCGGCGTTGTTGCGCGCCGAGGGCTACGACGTCGAACAGCTCACCCGGGCGCTCGACGAGCAGGAGCTGATCCGCCGGCTCGAAGACGTCGACGTGCTCGGTATCCGCTCGAAGACGCAGGCGACCGAGCAAGTCCTGAAGGCCGCACCGCAGCTGCTCGCCATCGGGGCGTTCTGCATCGGCACCAACCAGATCGACCTGCGGACGGCGAGCGAGTCCGGGGTCGCGGTGTTCAACGCCCCGTTCTCGAACACGCGCAGCGTCGTGGAACTCGCCGTCTCCGAAATCATCGCGCTGACCAGGCGGCTCACCGTCAAAGACGGCTTGATGCACCGCGGGATGTGGGACAAGTCCGCGGTCGGCAGCCATGAGATCCGCGGCCGGGTGCTCGGCATCGTCGGCTACGGCAACATCGGCAGCCAGCTGTCGGTGCTCGGCGAAGCACTCGGGATGTCGGTGGTTTTCTACGACACCGCCGACAAGTTGGCACTCGGCAACGCGCGACGCTGCGCCAGCCTCGGCGAGCTGCTCGACGTGTCCGACGTCGTGACCCTGCACGTCGACGGGCGCCCCGGCAACAGCGGCTTTTTCGGTGCTGAGGAGTTCGCTCGGATGCGGCCCGGGAGCCTGTTCCTGAACCTCTCACGCGGTTTCGTCGTCGACCATCGCGCCCTTGCCGCCCAGATCAAGTCCGGCCACCTGGCGGGTGCCGCCGTCGACGTCTTCCCGAACGAGCCGTCAGCTCGCGGCGAGGAGTTCGTCTCAGAGCTGCGTGGCCTGGAAAATGTCATCCTCACACCCCACGTCGGCGGGTCCACCGAGGAAGCCCAGCAGGACATCGGTCATTTCGTCGCCGGGAAGCTGCGCGACTACCTGGTCGGCGGCGTGACGACGCTGTCGGTCAATCTGCCGCCGGTGGCGCTGCCTCCGGTCGAGCGCACCCAGCGGCTGCTGTACCTGCACCGCAACGTGCCGGGTGTGCTGGCCAAGGTGGACGGGCTGCTGGCCGAACACTCGATCAACATCGTCGGACAGCAGCTGGCCACCGCCGGCAACTACGGCTACGTGGTCACTGACGTCGCCGGCCACCTCGACGAGGCGGTATGCGACCGGCTGCGCGAGCTGCCGGTGACGGTGCGGGTGCGGCTGCTGCGCTGACCTCGCTCACCGGGTCGCCACGCGGGGCGGACTAGCCCAAGAAGGGCAAAAGCCCGCTGCGGCATTCAGTCCAACGGCCTAACCGGCCGACATAGTGCGCATGAGACTGCCCATGACCCGGCGCAACGGGCGCCTGTGCCGGCAGGTGGTGCGCGCCGGCGCCGCCCTCACCGTCACCGCCACCCTGGTGACCGCGGCCGCCTGTGACCCCGCCACCCCCGCGGCCAAGGCACCGGTCACCCGCGCGTTCGGGTCGGCGATCGAGGCGAACGTCCCGTACCAGCCGGCGGCCAAGAAATGCGTCAAGAGCAACTCGTTCGACAAGCCGGGTCCCATCGCGCTGCGCAAGCTCTTGCTGACCACGTACGGCACGCTCGTGGACGGCAAGGTCGTCTTCACCGGCATCACCCGCCCGTGCGACGGCACGGTCAGTGAGCATGCCGAAGGCCGCGCGCTGGACTGGGGCATGGACTACCGCGACCTCACCATGCGCGCCGACGGGAAGGCCGTGGTGCATTGGCTGTTCGCCACCGACCGGTACGGCAACCGGCAAGCGATCGCTCGCCGGCTCGGCATCATGTACATCATCTGGAACAAGCAGATCTACGGCAGCTGGAACGACTACAAGCCGGCGCACTACAGCTGCGGCACGGACCCGACCGCCTGCCACGTCGACCACATCCACTTCAGCTTCGACTGGCCAGGCGCACGCGCGCAGACGTCCTTCTTCACCGGTCACGTCGCCGCCTGACAGCGACCCGCGCGGTCATCGTGCGGCCGGCTGCATCCGGCTGAGCTCCGCGTAGGCGAGGCTGAGCCGGTCGTATTCACGCAGCAGATAGCTTTCGAACGGCTCGGCCTGCCAGCGCGTTTGCTCATGCGCGGCGGCGTGGCGCAATCCGGCGACGAGTTGCTCGACGTACCAGCGCCGGAAGACGCGGTGCGCCGGCGGTGTCTCCAACGTGAGCATCCGCTCCGCCCGGCAGTACGCGTCGACCTCTTCCAGCGCAGCCAGGTAATCCAGGCCTGCGTCGGCGGCGGCGAGCGGCAACGTCAGAGTCAGCCGGGTGCGCGGGCGATCGACCTGCGCCGCTTCCAGCGCCTGCTTCTTGATCGACTGCCGAGCGGCGCCGAAATTGCCGACCACCCGCTGGATCAGCTCGTGCAGCGCGGCGGGTACCGGAGGATGGCCGCCGGCAGCAGCGCTCGCGAGCAGCGCGAACTCTCGGATGACCGCATCGATTTGCGCTTTCGCGGCGATCAGCAGATCGGTGGGAACATCCCCCAGAGCCACCTCGTAACGCTCAACATCCGGTGCGGTGTCGTCCGGCTCGTTCAGCGCGTACAAAGCCGCCTCGATCGTGGACGTCGCCAAGGCGTCCCCATCCGCGGCACCCGAGCCCTCCGAGCCTGCTGAACCTTTCGCGGCAGCCGATCCTTCGGAGCCTTCCGAGGCGTTCGGATCGGCCGGTGCACCGCCGAGCGTCACCCACACCCGCTTCCCGTCTGCGAGTGGCTCCACCCCGAAGGAGGAGCTCAAAGCTCTCACGAGCATCCAGCCGCGACCGGTCATGGTGTCGGCGCCAGGGCGAACCGTGAGCGGCAACTCCCTTGAGCCGTCACGGATCTCGATCCGCACCCCCTGCGGCATCCGCACGAGCCGCAGCTGGATCGGCGGCTGGGCATGCAGCGTCGCGTTCGTCAGCAACTCGCTGACAACGAGCCGCGCGTCGTCAGCGAGAGCCGCGAGATCCCAGCGCGCGAGCTGACGGGCCACCAACCGGCGCGCCGCCGCGACGGAATCGGCTGCGGCGTCGAAGGTGACGTCATCAGCTGGGCTGCCGGAGGCGCTCGTGGCCCCCGCGCCGATGTCCGTCACGCCGCCCCCCGTGGTGCTCCCCAGCGCCTCTGGAGCAGTGCTGCGGCTGGGGTGTGCAGAGCGTAACGTCTACGCAGGTCCGCAGCCACGGCCGGGCACGGCGCGTCGCCGCGGACCGATCGCGGGAGGCTCGTGGCTGTGGACGTCACCACCGACGTCGGCGTTGCGCGTCTCACCTGGCACGCGCGGCCACCCCGAGCGCCGGCGGCCTTGCTGCTGCTCGGCCACGGCGCCGGCGGTGGCATCACCGTGCCGGATCTGCGGCGTGTGGCGCAGCTCGCGGCTTCCTGCGACGTCGCGGTGGGCCTTGTCGAGCAGCCCTATCGGGTCGCCGGACGGCGCGCTCCCGCGCCGGCCGGCCAGCTCGACAGCGCCTTCGCCGCTGTCGCGCAAGCAGCCGGTGCACGGCTTCGCCGCCGGATCGGCGCCACCGGATCGGTCCCGCTCATCGTCGGCGGACGCAGCAGCGGAGCGCGCGTCGCGTGCCGCACCGCGAGGAGCGTCGGCGCCGCCGGCGTCCTGGCTCTCGCCTTCCCGCTGCAGCCACCCCGGCGCAAGAGCGGACCCGCGCCGAGCCGGCTTCCGGAGCTGCTCGCTGCCGGCGTACCCGTGCTCGTCGTGCAAGGAGAGCGTGACAGCTTCGGCACCGCCGCCGACGTGCGGGCGGCGCTCGCCGCAGCCGACGGCAAGGGCGCGCCCGAGATCTGCGTGGCACCAGCTGCGGGCGCCGATCACGGGCTGCGGAAGGGAATTGACGAGACGATCGTTCGAAACTGGCTCAAACGGTTCCTACCATGAGCGGTATGCCGCCGCGCGCCCGAGCCCGTACCCGCCCGACATCGCTGTCCGAAGCCGATATCAGCCAGTTGCAGGAGCGGCTCGAGGCAGGCAAGAAGCCACGGGTGGTGCTGCTGGTCGACACCGCGCTGGGTTCGGCGGGAACGTCGGTGCCCATCGTGGGATTCGGTGATCCGTCCGACGATGAGTTCATCTCCGTCCGGCTTCGTGACGACGTGGTGCCGTTCTCCCCGTCGGAGCTCGGCATGCCGGTACGCGGGCGGGCAGCCGCCGCGGCGGCACCTGGACAGCCGCCGCTCGACGCGGCGAACGGTGCGGGCCGCAAGACCGGGGGACGCCCGAAGGCGGCGAAGCCCCCCTCCGGGCCGCCGTCGGGTCCCGCCCCGTCGACACCTTCGGCCCCCGCCTCCACGCCCACGCCGCCGGCCGAGCCGGCCGCCGCAGCGAGCCCGCCGCGGCTGGTCGCCGTTCCGGACGCGGCGGAGCCCGCTCCCGCGACGACGAAAGCGAACGAATCCGTGCCTTCTTCCCCGCCGCCCGCGAAGGCGACCCGTCCGGCGAAGGCCACGCGACGCGCCGGCAAGTCCGGCGGGCTGAGCGTGACGCTGCGGTTCGCCGGCGACTCCTGGACCTATGAGAGCACGCGCGGCGGACGCCGGGCCGCCGCCAAGCCGCTGAACCTCGCTGCTGTGCGGGCGTTCGCCGACCGCCTGGACGACCCGTCACTGCGCAGTGATATGCAAGGCGCCATCGACGTCTGCCGCGACCAGGCCCGCAGCCGGGCCGAGACGTTGCGCGCCGAACTCGAGCGGGTGGAGATCGAGCTCGCCGAACTCGAGGAGTAGCCGGCTGCGCTGCGCCCGGTCCGCCGGGGACTCGACGCGCGGGAACGTGAGCGGCGCACCGGACTGCTCGCGACACGTCGCATAAGTCCCTATCGAAGGGAACGACGACACCATGGCTCCTCGCATCGCCGTAGCCGCCCTCGCCGCGGTCGCCACTGCCGGCGCGCTCAGCTCGTGCACCGTCGAGCAGACCGACTGGCGCAACCACACGTACTCCCTGAGCGCTGACACATGCTCGACCGGGGCCCCGCTGCGTGTTGCCGTCAAGAATGGCGTCGGCTACGCCAACGCCGGCTCGAGCCAGCTGGTGATCCGGGTGGAACGGGTGGTCGTGGGCGACATGACCGGCGACGCCACCAGCGAGGCGGCGGTCCTGCTCAGCTGCACCCGACCGCCCACGAACATGTACGGCAGCGAGCTGCAGGTCTTCACCGACGGCCCGCAGCTGCTCGCGAAGCTCTCGCCGCCGCGCACCGGCAACGCCGTCCACAGCGGCTGGAACGCCTCCGCCATTTCGGTGTCCGGTGACTACCTCCTCACCGGCGCATACGAGTGGTCGGCGACCGATCCGCGGTGCTGCCCCAGCGGGTCTGCCACCTTCCTCTGGAGCTGGACCGGTCAGGCGTTCACGCCGGTGCTGACGCGTACCTATTGATGCGGCGGTTCGCCTCGCAGGGCGGACGAGTTACCGTCTCGCGCATGGCGGACATCACCATCACCGCGAGCGACAACACGCAATTGCGCGCCTACCTGGCGACCCCGCCGGTGGGCGACGGCCCGTGGCCCGGCGTGGTAGTCATCCACGAGGCTTTCGGCCTGACCGATGACACGCGGGTCAACGCCGACCGGCTGGCCGCCGGCGGCTACGTCGCTATGGCACCTGACATGTTCAGCCGCGGCGGCGCGGTCCGGTGCCTCAAGTCGACGTTCCGCGACCTGATGGCCGGCAAGGGGCAGGCCTTCGACGACGTGGCGGCCGCCCGCCGTCACCTGCTCGAGCGGCCGGACAGCAACGGGCGCACCGGCATCATCGGATTCTGCATGGGCGGTGGGTTCGCCTTGATGTCCGCGGCGAAGGGCTTCGACGCTTCATCGGTCAACTACGGTCAGCTGCCGAAGAACCTCGATGAGGTGCTACGCGGCGCATGCCCGATCGTTGCCAGCTATGGCGCGAAGGACCGGGGTATCAAGGACGGCGCGGCCACGCTGAAAGCAGCGCTCGACACCGCCGGGGTCGCGTCGGACGTCAAGGAGTACCCGGAGGCCGGCCACAGCTTCCTCAACCGTCACAACGCCGGCCCGTTCGGTCCCGTCGAGAAGGTGCTCGGGCTGCACTATCACCAGCCGAGCGCGGAAGACGCCTGGCGGCGCATCTTCACCTTCTTCGAGACGTACCTGCGCACCCCCGCGGCCGGCTAACCCGCCGCGAGAAGCGCCCCGAGGCGGGTCAGCTGACGCGTACCGCTGCCCAGCATCAGCTCGAGCCACTTGGCCCAGAGGTAGTACCGGTGCAGCGGGTATTCGCGGTCGACGCCCATGCCGCCGTGAAGGTGCTGCGCCGCGCGAGCGACCCGCTGGCCGGCTTCGGCGGCGAAGTACTTGGCGACGGCGACCTCGCGGTCGGCAGGTAGGCCCTCGGCGAGCAGCCAGGCTGCCTGCAGCGCCGTCAGCCGGATCGCCTGCGCGTCGATGAACGCGTCGGCAGCCCGCTGACCGACGGCCTGGAAGAGCGCGATCGAGTGGCCGAACTGCTCGCGGTTCTTGGTGTACTCGGCGGTGATCTTCACCGCCTGTGCCGAGACGCCCACCATCGCGGCGCATGCCGCGGCCGTCGCGTGGGCCACCAGGTCGGCAAGAACGCTGCCGTCGGCAGGTCCGATCAGGGCCGCCTCGTCGAGGGTCACGTTCGCCAACTCGAGCGTGGAGTCCATCGCGTACGTCACGGTCGGCTGCGCCTGGCGGCTCAGCCCGGCAGCCGACGCGGGCACGACGAACACGCCGGGGTCATCGCTTCCGGCCACGGTCGCCGACACCAGGAGGTAGTCGGCGTACATACCGGCGGGCACGTTCGTCTTCTCGCCGGAGAGCACCCACCCGCCGCCTTCGCGCCGCGCGGTCGTCGTCGGGCTCAGCGGATCGCCGAGCGGCTCGACGAGCGCCAGGCTGACGACCTTCTGCCCGTTCGCGACGTCGCCGAGAATCCCTGCAGTCCCTGAGGTTTCGATGCCGTAGCGGCTCAGGATGACTGTCGCCGGGAGCAACGGGATCAGCGGCACCGGCGCAACCGTGCGCCCGGCCTGCTCGAGGATCTGTGTCGCCTCGAGGAAGCCGAGCCCGAGCCCGCCGGCCGACTCCGGGATCGCGACCCCGAGCAGGCCGGCGTCGGCAAGGGCGGACCAGAGCTTGCGGTCGAAGCCCGGCTCGTCGCTGGCCTCGACCTCGCGGAGGCGCTCCTGCGTGAGGGTGTCGTCGAAGAGCCGGGCGGCGAGGTCCCGGATCTCCTTCTGCTCGTCGGTGAGGTCGAAGTCCATGTCAGCTATCTCCAGTCAGAAGCAAGTCTTGAGGGCCGGTAACGCGCTCAGCGCTTCGCGAGCGGCATGCCGAGACCGAATGCTGCGATGAGGTCACGCTGCACCTCGTTGACCCCGCCGCCGAAGGTGAGGATCACGACCCCGCGGTACATGGATTCGAGCCGGCTGGCGAGCACCGCCCCGGGAGCGTCTTCCTTCAAGTAGGCGCGTTCACCGACGACTTCCATGAGCAGCCGGACGGCGTCGAGATAGTGCTCGGTACCGAAGACCTTGGTGGTACTCGCGTCCGCGACGTCGAGCACGTCCTGGGTGGCCTGCCAGGCGACCTTCCAGTTGATGAGGCGCAGGAACTCGAAGCCCGCATAGGCCTTCGCGAGATTGGTCTGCACCCATGGCTGATCGATGACCCGGCTGCCGTCGGGAAGCAGGGTCTGCTTGGCCCAGTCGATGACCTGGTGCAGGAGCTTGTCGACCATGCCGGGGCTGCACAGCGAGACCCGCTCGTTGTTCAGCTGACCGGTGATGAGCCGCCAGCCGTTGTTCTCCCCGCCGATGAGGTTGTCGGCCGAGACGCGCACGTCGTCGTAGTGCACGGCGTAGATCAGGCTCTCGCCGACCAGCCGCAGCGGGGTCATCGTGATGCCCGGGGTGTCCATCGGTACGCAGATGATCGACAGGCCGCGGTGCTTCTTCGCGTCCGGATCGGTGCGAACGGCGAGCCAGCAATAGTCGGAGGTGGCGGCGAGGCTCGTCCACAGCTTGTTGCCGTTGATGACGTACTCGTCGCCGTCACGCACCGCCCGGGTGCGCAGGTTGGCCAGGTCGGTGCCGGCGCCCGGCTCGCTGTAGCCGATGCAGAAGTGCATGTCGCCGGCCAGAATCTTCGGCAGGAAGAACGCCTTCTGCGCATCGGTGCCGAAGTGCATGATGGTCGGCCCGACCGTATTGATGGTGAGCATCGGGATCGGCGCACCGGCGCGCATCGTCTCGTCGAAGAAGATGAACTGCTCGATCGCGCTCTTGCCCTGCCCGCCGTACTCCTTGGGCCAGCCGACGCCGAGCCACCCGTCGGCCGCCATCTGCTTGACCACCCGGCGGTACACCGGTCCTTGGCTGTCCTCGTGCAGCGCCGCTTGCGTTTCCGGGTCGAGCAGCTTCGCGTAATACTCGCGCAGCTCTCGCCGCATCGCCTCTTGCTCGTCCGTGTAAGCCAGCCGCATGACCGCATTGTTACCCGGCGGCCTCATGGCCGGTTCGGCCGGGCTGGCTATTCGACGCGCCGGCGCTGCCGCCGGGCCCTAATCCGCGGGCCAGACGTCCGTGTAACTCTGAAAGCCGGACGGGTCGTGCCGCCCCATCGTGCCGTGCTCGAAAACGCCGGCGCCGCGGACCTTGATGCCGTCCGAGCCGGTGAACGTCGCCGCCGCGACGTGATCGATCACCCCAAACGGGATCCGCGCGGCCAGCTGCGGATCGTCATGGTCGTAGCGCTCGGCCTGCACCCAGTGCGCGCCCTGCCACGAGCCGTGCGTCCAGGTCGGATCTGCGCCGTAGCCGGCGCCGACGTGCAGCGGGATGAAGCCCAGCGTCTCCAATTCGACGGTGACCGGCCGGCGACCGCGCTGCATGAGGTGCAGCACGGCGGACTCCGGATGCCGGGTGCCCGGCCGGTACCGGATCTCCACGTCCGGCCAGCCCAGCTGCTCGGGCGCGCGCCCGGTCGACGCCGGCCAGATGCGCACCGCCTCGTTCAGCACCCGCGTCCCGTTCGGCAATTCCTGCACGATGACGACGATCGAGAAGTCGGTGAACTGCAGCGGCACCCAGATGTGCCAGTGCCCTTCGCCGCGCAGGCCGGGGGCGATCGCCGCGTCGCGCGGCGGCGGATCGCCGACGGGACGGATGCCCCAGGAGCGATCACGGGCGCCGACCCACTGCTGCTCGCCCACCGTGACCTGCTCACCGTCGGCCTCGATCACCCCGGTCCAGCTGCCGGTCTGGATGAAGCGCTGCGCGTTCAGAATGGTCTGCGGGCCGGTACGCGTGACGTGGCGCGGCTCGTCGGTCGCCGGGACGGCGCCGTCGAACGTGAGGTCGCAGGCCAGCCCGAGATCGGGCCGATCGCAGACCAGCCGGACCTTCTGCAGCGGCTCGACGACCTCGATCCGGATCGGCCCGACAGCCTGCGCCATGCGATCGTCACCGAGGGCGTCGGAGGCCCGGACGGCGACCTGCTGCGACCCGTCGCGGAAGGTCACGTACCCGTCGATCACGCCGAGATGCGGGTAGACCCCGAGGCCGGCGATGAGCTGCCGCTGCCCGTCACGCTGGTAGCAGTGCAGGATGCACCGGTCGTACACGTTGCGGTCGCTGGTGGCGAAGTACGCCATCGAGACCGGCGCCTGATGAATCGGGTATTCGTCGAGTGGGACGGGCACGGCCGCAGCGTACGCGCGCTGCTCAGGCGACCGGTTCGGCGCCGAGCCGCCCCGCCTGGTAGTCCTCGAACGCCTGGACCACCTCGGCGCGGCTGTTCATGACGAACGGTCCACCCCACGCCACCGGCTCCCGGATCGGCCGGCCACCCATGACGAGGATGTCCAGCGTCGCATGGCCGTCTTCCGCGAGCGCCTGACCCGCAGCGGCGCGCGCCACGATGACGTCACCCGCGCCGAGCACCGCGAGCTGTCCGAGGCGCACCGGCACGCCGTCCACGCTGCCGGCTCCGGCGAGCGTATAGACGAGGGCGTTGTAGTCGACGGGCCAGGGCAGCCGAAGCTCGGCGCCGGGCTCGACCGTCGCGTGCACGAGCGCCATCGGAGTCGTCGTCGCACCCGGCCCCTGCGCTCCCGCCACATCACCCGCGATGACCCGTACGAGGGCGCCGGCGTCAGCTGTTGCGCGCAGGGCGACGGCCTGCGCGGTGAGGTCCTGATACCGCGGCGCCGTCCACTTCTTCGCCTTCGGAAGGTTCACCCACAGCTGGAAGCCGTGGAAGAGGCCACCCGAGGCGACCAGCTCCTCCGGAGGCGTCTCGATGTGCAGGATGCCCGAGCCGGCGGTCATCCATTGCGTGTCGCCGTTGGTGATCAGCCCGCCACCGCCGTGGCTGTCGCGGTGCCGCATGGCGCCGTCAAGCATGTAGGTGACGGTCTCGAAGCCGCGGTGCGGGTGCCACGGGGTGCCTTTGGGCTCGCCCGGGCCGTAATTGACCTCGCCCATCTGGTCGAGGTGGATGAACGGGTCGAGCAGCGCCAGGTCGACGCCGGCGAACGCCCGGCGCACCGGGAAGCCCTCGCCCTCCAGGCCCGATGGAGCGTCGGTGATGCTGCGCACCGGACGCACCCGGGACGCATCGCCTGCGGTCGGAAGGCGCTCGAGCGTGGTCAGGTCGTTGACGGTCACAGCGGGCATGTGAGCCTCCCTCGTCGAATGGCCACCACAACATTGTTGCACAGTCAACTATTCCGCGCCGGTCGCCGCCCTCGAACGGAGATCGCGTGGCGACGAGCCCTTGAATCCACCCGCGTCTTAACCCCGCCTTCTCCGTTCGGGGACGCCGGTGGGACAGCCGGTGGGACAGCCGCCGTTTGCCCCCGCTTCCCGGTTGGGGGAGGCTCGGACGCATGGCGCCGCACTGGACGATCAAAGACATGGCCCGCGGCGATGGCAGAACCGCCATCGTCACCGGCGCGAACAGCGGACTCGGCTACCAGACGTCCGTTCAGCTCGCTGCGCACGGCTACACGGTGATCATGGCGTGTCGCGATTCAGCACGCGGGCAGGCCGCCCTGGATCGCGTGACGAGTGAGGTGCCGAATGCCTCCATCGAGCTGCGCACGCTGGATCTCGCGTCGCTCGCGTCGGTGCGTGACTTCGCGGCCGGCGTGAGCGAGCCGGTGAATGTCCTGGTCAACAACGCGGGCGTGATGGCCATCCCGCACCGCACCACGGCCGACGGCTTCGAGATGCAGTTCGGCACGAACCATCTGGGACACTTCGCGCTCACCGGGCTGCTGCTCCCCCGCCTGCTGACCGAGCCCGAGCCGCGCGTCGTCACCGTCAGCAGCACGATGCACCGCACCGGCAAGATCAATTTCACCGACCTGCAGAGCGAGAAGCGCTACCAGAAATGGCTCGCCTACGGGCAGTCCAAGCTGGCCAACCTGCTCTTCGCGAGCGAGCTCGGGCGACGTGCGGCGGCGGCAGGCACGGACCTCATCAGCGTTGCCGCTCATCCGGGCTACGCCGCGACGAACCTGCAAACCGCCGGGCCCAAGATGGCGGGCAACCGGATCATGGAGAAGCTCAGCTCGCTCGGCAACACGATCTTCAGCCAATCCGACGCCCAGGGGGCGCTCCCGACGCTGTGCGCGGCGACGGCACCCGACGTCGCCAGCGGGCAGTACTACGGACCGGCAGGGCTCTTCGAGCAGCGCGGGACCGGCGTCAAGGCGGTCGGCCGCTCCAAGCGTGCGGCCGACGAGACGGCGGCCCGCCGGCTATGGGACGTCTCGGAGGAGCTGACCGGCGTCCGCTACGACTTCTCCCCCGCGGTCAGCGGTGCTCCGGGTGGGTGATCCGGCGTAGCCGTGCCGACTGCCCGGCGACTGCCAAGAGCCGTCCCGCGTCGTCGAACATGCGCGCGGACAGCTGCGCCACCCGCCCGACGGCCGCCTCCACCGTGATGTCCATCAGCACCCATCCGCTGTCGCCGGTGGCGGCGACCCGCGCCGCGCGGATGCTGTTGTCGAGGCTGGTGCCGAACGTCGCATAGCCGACCGCTTCGCTGATCCCGCTCGGCGCCAGATCCGCGAGTACGGCGAGCCCGGCCACCTCGGGAGCGACCGGCTGCCCGTCCATGTCGCGCAGCCTCATCCAGAGCATGCTGCGCCCGCTTCCCGGCTGACCGTTCGGATCCGGCAGCGCCATGCCGGGCAGCGTGCGCTGCTCGACCTGGGTGAGCAGACCGCCGTACCAGCGCCACGGCAGCTCCCGAGGCGGGCACTCGGAGGGTGGCGGGAAGTCCGGCGCTTCCGAGAACTGCAGATCGTGCGGCCCATCGCCGCCGAACGTCCCCACTGCGAGCAGCGCCGGACGGCCGTCCACGGTTCCGCGGCCGCTCGCCTGGGTGAGCGCGATGCCCTCGCCGCCGATGTCGACATCCATCTGCAGCTTCGCGTCAGCGCGGATCGGAGCCAGGTACTGGACGGTGGCCCAGACGCAACGCCGGCCGGTGGCCGGCTCGGCAGCAGCGACGAACGCCGACAGGCCCACCCCGCCCCAGAGCGTTCCAGCCGAGTTCAGCAGGCGCTCGGCCACGGTCAGCTCCCAGCGCAGCGGGCCGTGACCACCGGCATCGCTCTTCACCGATTGCGGGAGGAGCCCGAGCCACTGCGCGACGGAGACGACCATGTTTTCGCATGCTGCCAGTCATCGGCGAAGATGGGCGGATGCGGGGAGACGGTGACGGCTGGGTCGTCTGCGATGCCGGCCACCACCACTGGGGCCGGTACGGCGCCGCCGGGCTGCTCCTGCGCCATGGCGCGAACGGCGCGGGACAGCGCGTCCTGCTGCAGCATCGGGCGGCGTGGAGCCATCACGGCGATACCTGGGGCTTGCCCGGCGGTGCCCGCGACAGCCACGAGTCGCCGGAGGAAGCGGCCCTTCGCGAGGCGGTCGAGGAGTCGGCCATCGACGTCGCTCAGGTGCAGATAGTCGGCAGCTGGGTCGACGAGCACGGCGGCTGGTCCTACACGACCGTGCTCGCAGTCACCGCCACGGAGCTCGAAGTGCGGGCGGTCACCCGCGAGAGCGTGGCCTTCCGGTGGGTACCCGAGCCGGACGTCACGGCGCTGCCACTGCATCCGGGTTTCGCGGCGACGTGGCCGCAGCTGATCACCCTCTGAGAAGGATCACCGGCGCTCAGCCGCTGCGCGCCCGCCAGGCGCTGAAGCGATCCACCAGGCGGCCGATCAGCACGATCGCCACCGGCACCACGATGAGCAGCCAGCCATGGTGGGAGACCACGATGCCGAGCACGATCAGCGCGAGCCCCAAGAGGACCGCCGTCGCGAGCTGAACGATGCGCTGCCGGCGAACCTCGCCCGGGATGGAGCCGGCGATGCGCCGGCCGAAGACGAACGGCACCACGACCAGCGCGACGCCTATCGCCACCAGCAGGGTCACCACAAGCCACTTCACGGTCACGAGAAGCAGCCAGCCGATCACCCCGGCGACCGCGACGATGAGCACCGGCGCGAGCAGCGAGGCGAAGACCGATGGCTGCGGGTCCCGTAAGGACGTCGACGATCTACGCATGGCTCTATGGTGCGCCGAAAACCGCCACCCGTCCGATGACTTGTCCCGGCGCGTCACGGCACGGCCAGGCGGGTCGCGACCGCGGTGGTCACGCCGACGCGGCTCACGGTAGCGTTCCGTGTCGTGGAGGAGCCACCGGCCGCGGGGCCAAGCACCGGTTCAGACCCGGTAGCCGAGACCGGATCAGGCGCTGACCCGGCTGTCGAGGCGCGCCCGAGTGTGACCGTTGCCGCCAACGAGTACGGCCGAGTCGACGCCGACGGCAACGTTTACGTCCGCGCCGGCGAAGCGGAACGGCTCGTCGGCTCGTGGCTCGCCGGGGCGCCCGAGGAGGGCCTGGCTTACTTCGGCCGGCGCTATGAGGACCTGGCGGCCGAGGTCGACATCCTGGAGCGCAGGGTCGCCGCCGACCCGTCGCGGGCCGCCGCGTCGGCCAGCAGGTTGCGCGCCGATCTCGCGGGCGCCGCCGTCGTCGGTGATCTGGCAGCGCTGGACGCGCGGCTCGCCGCCATCGTCGACTCCGCCGCCACGCGCCAGAGCGAAGTCGCCGAGCAACGGGCCGCCGCCCGCGCCGAAGCCATCGCGGTCAAGGAAGACCTGGTCGCGGAGGCCGAACGGCTGGCGGAGAGCAACGAGTGGCGCCACGCCGAGGAGCACATGCGCCAGCTCGTCGAGCGCTGGAAGGGGCTCGCCCGGCTCGACCGCAAGACCGACGACGCGCTCTGGTCGCGGCTCGCCGCAGCGCGCAGCACCATCCAGCGGCGGCGCCGGGTGCACTTCGCAGAGCTCGAGGAGAAGCGCAAGGCATCGCAGGTGCGCAAGACCGAGCTCGTCCGGGAGGCGGAAGAGCTCGCCGCATCGACGAGCTGGGGCCCGACCAGCGCTCGTTTCCGCGACCTCATGACCGAGTGGAAAGCCGCCGGTGGCGCACCGAAGGCCGCCGAGGCCGAGCTGTGGAGCCGCTTCCGCGCCGCGCAAGACACCTTTTTCGCAGCCCGCGCCGCGTCCCGCGCCGAGCGGGACAAGGAGGTCCGCTCCGGGCTCGATGCTCGCGAGGCCCTGCTGAACGAGGCGGAGGCGCTCGATGCGAGCTCAGGCGCGGTGGGCGCGCGCAAGCGGCTGCGCGACATCCAGCGCCGCTGGGACGCGTTGCCGTCGGTCCCGCGTGACACCGCCGGTCAGCTGGAGCGCCGGCTGGCCGCCGTCGAGGAACGCGTGCGCGACGCCGAATCCGCTCGTTTCCGCCCGGACCCCTCCGACAACCCACTCGTGGTGCGGCTCAACGAGTCCATCGCGAAGCTCGAGCGCCGCATCGCGCGCGCCGAGCAGGCCGGCGACACCAAGGCGGCCGCGGAGGCCCGCAGCGCTCTCGAGGCTCAGCGCGGCTGGCTCGCGCAGGCCACCGGCGGCTCATGATCAACGCTGCACGAAGGTGGGTTTGACGGCCGATACTTGCGCCGAACCCACTTGGGTGAAGCGTTGACCTTGGTTCAGACAACGACGCGCAGGATCTCCTCGACCGACGTGTAGCCGAGCAGCACCTTCTGCAGCCCGTCCTCACGCAGCGTCTGCATGCCGCCGGTGCGCGCGGCCACGCTGATCGCGTCAGCCGACGCGCGCGCCACCGCCAGCCGTTCGATCTCCTCGTCCACCGGCATGACCTCGTGCAAGGCGAGGCGGCCCTTGTACCCGGTCTTCGAGCACGCCGAGCAGCCGACCGCGCGGTACAGCGTGGGGAGCTCGTCGTGCTGCCAGTCCCAGCGCGAGGCCGCCATCATCTCGTGCGTCGGAACGTATGGCTCCTTGCACTTCGGGCACAGCCGGCGGGCGAGCCGCTGGGCGAGGACGCAGTCGAGCGCCGATCCGACGAGGAACGGCTCGATGCCCATCTCGATGAGCCGGTTGACGGCGCTCGGAGCGTCGTTCGTGTGCAGCGTCGACAGCACGAGGTGACCGGTCAGAGCGGCCTCGATGGCGATCTGCGCGGTCTCGTGGTCGCGGATCTCACCGAGCAGCACGATGTCCGGGTCGGAGCGCAGGATCGAGCGCAGCGCGCGGGCGAACGTCAGCCCTGCCTTGGGGTTGGCCTGCACCTGGTTGATGCCGGGCAGCCGGTACTCGACCGGGTCCTCGACGGTGATGACGTTCACCTCGGGCCGGCTCACGATGTTCAGCGTCGCGTAGAGCGTCGTCGACTTACCGGATCCGGTCGGGCCGGTGACGAGCAGCATCCCGTACGGCTTGGTGAACGAGTGCTGCCAGCGCTGATAGTTCGCGTCCTGGAAGCCGAGGTCGGTGAGCCGCAGCATGGCCGTCGAGTTGTCCAGGATTCGCATGACGACCTTTTCGCCCCAGACGATCGGCAGCGTCGCCACGCGCAGGTCGATCTTCTTGCCCATCGACTGCACGGAAAGCCGGCCGTCCTGGGGCACCCGGCGTTCCGCGATGTCCATGTCCGCCATGATCTTGAGACGGCTGATCACGCCGGCCTGGATGGAACGCGGCGAGCGCATGATGTCGTGCAGCACGCCGTCGATGCGGAAGCGGACCCGAAGGTCGCGCTCCCCCGGCTCGATGTGGATGTCGGACGCCCGGTCGGCGATGGCCTGGGTGATCAGCAGGTTGACGAACTTGACGATCGGGGCGTCGTCGACGATCTCCCGGACCCGGGCAAGGCTGTCGTCTTCCTCGCTCGATTCCAGGGTGTGCGTGAGCTCGTCGAGCGCCTCGTCGCTGCGGTGGAAACGGTCGATGGCGGCCAGCAGGTCCGCCTTCGTCGCGACGACCGGCTTGACGTCGCGGCCGGTCATCGAACGGATGTCGTCGACGGCAAACACGTTGGCCGGGTCGGCCATGGCGACGACCAAGCGGCCGTCGTCGTAGCCGATGGGCAACGCGACGTGGCGGCGGGCGACAGCGGGGGCGACGCTGGCGACGGCGCTGCCGTCCACCGGGTAGTCGCTGAGGTCGACGAACGGCAGCCCGATCTGCTGGGCGAGAGCGGCCACGAGTTGTGACTCCGTGACCATGCCGAGGTCGACGAGGACCCGTCCCAGGCTCCGTCCGAGCCGCTTCTGCTCCTCGACGGCGGTGGTCAGCTGCGCCCGATCGACAAGGCCACCCTCGAGCAGGATGTCGCCGAGCTGCTTCACCTTGAAGATGTCGGCAGAAAACGGGCAGTGGTGAAGGCGCCGGAGGGGCTTTCAGGTCCCGCCGGCGCCGGACTTAGGGACGCTGCCGGCCGCCCCGGGCCCCGGTCAACCTCGGCCCGCAGCTGCGCGGCCAGCCGCTGCAGCTGCCCGGCGAGCTCGGAGGACGGCTCGAGCAGCTCGCTCGTCCCATCGCGGAAGCCGAGCACGACCCAGGTCAGCGGCGGCAACGTCAGCGGGATCAGCGGCGGCTCTTGCCAGCCGTCCACATCCGACGCCCTGCTCCGCAGCCACCGCTGCAGGAACTCGGTGACCCGGCGAAAGAGGGGCACGCGCCGGCGGCTCCGCTCGGATGCCCGGTCAGGCGCGCGCCGGCTCACGTTCGAGACTTTCGAGAACCGTATGCAGCAGTGCCAGCAACACCGTCTTCACCGACGCGCGATCGGTCGCGTCACAGGCCACCACCGCCACCTCGGCAGGAAGGTCGAGGCCGGTACGTATCCGGGACTCCTCCGCGGGGTCCAGCCCGGCACTGCGGTTCACCGCGACGACGTACGGCACCGGCGCCATCTTGCGGAAGGAGGCGAGGATCGTCGTCGCCTCCTGCGTCGACTCGGGACGGTCGGCGTCCAGCAGCAGGACGTAGCCGAGCATGCCTTCGCCGAGCACCTCCCACATGAACTCGAAGCGGTCCTGACCGGGCGTGCCGAACAGGTAGAGCACGAGGTCGGAGTCGATGCCGATGCGCCCGAAGTCCATGGCGACCGTCGTCTGCGCTTTCCCGACACGCGCCTCGGACGCGGACGTCAGCTCACGTTCCGTCGACAGCACGGTGATCTCGCTGATCGTGCGGATCAGCGTCGTCTTGCCGGCGCCGAACGGCCCGGTGACGACGATCTTGACGGCGTGACCGCGGCCCCGTCGGCGCAAAGTCCGGCTTGGGGATCTATTGACCACGGTTACAGTCCTCGCACTCCGGCAATGAGGCGCAGCACCAGGCTCTTGGTGACGGCAGAGTCCAGGCCGCGCACGGTTTGACCGGGCTGGAGAGCCGGTTCGGGATCAACGTGGGCACCGGGCTGTACCGCAGGGTCGGTCATCGGTGCAGCAGCCAGGTGGTGCGCCGGGTCCAGGGCCGCCGTGCCGGACACGACCGGCTGATCGAAGATGCGACCGGCCGGCGCTTCGGGCGCCTGGCTGCCGATGCTCGGATCGGGCGCGGTCGCCGTGGTGACGTCGTGCTCCGGCGCTGCGGCGGGGGGGTGCTCGGCGACGGCTTCGGCGCTGCGTGCCTGCGGCACCTCGGCGGCGGGAGCCACCGGCGCCTCGGGATCGGGTGCCGGCGACGGCTCGGGCGCTGATGCCGGTGCATCCGGCGCGACGGCCGGCAGGTCCTCGAAGCCCGCCACGACGGCCTGCCGGCGCTGCAGGTCCACAAGCCCGGAGCCGGCGGCGCTGACGGTGAGCAAGCCGCGCTCGACCAGCGCCGCAAGCGCACCGGCGACGGCGAACTCGCTGCGTCCCAGCAGCGCGACGATTTCACTGACGCTGCGGTTGCCGTCGATGAGCGCGAGCAGCCCCCATTCCTCGCGGGTGCAGGTCGGGTCGAACGACGGCGCAGCGGAAAGCCGCAGCACCGTGTCGGGCGAGGGAATGTGGCTCGTGAGGGACGGCCAGACCTCCATCCGGCGGCGGCCCTCGGCCACGAGATCGCTGGACGGCAGGCCGAGGCCGAGTTCGTCGGGGTCGGCTTCGCCGACGAGGAAGCTGAACGTGCCCGCTGACCAGCGCAGCAGCTCGCACACCGCGTCTGTCGCCTGGTCGGCGGCGACGCGCCGCACTTCCTCCGGATCGAGCCCGGCCCGGTCCAAGAGGGCGCGCAGGAAGCTCGGCGCGCCGGCTCGCACATCGGCAGCGGCGCCGTCCAGGGCTTCGTCGCTGACGAGTCCGGCGCCGATCAGGCGGCGGGCCAGCGGCTGGCGGCGCAGGTCGGACGAGGCGCCGTCGACCGCTCCGGCGGCGAGCCGGATGACACCGCGGCGCTCGGCGTCGGTCGCGGACAGGTGCAGGGCGCCGGTCTTGGCCGTACCGGCGAGCAGTTGGAGGATGTCTGGCAGCCCGAAGTCCTCGAGGCTTCCGTCGAGTCTCATGCCCACGCCGCCGGACTGTGGTTGCCGGAGCCGTTGCCGGAGCCGTTGCCGGTCCCGTTGCTGATCGTGCTACCGGAGGCGCCATTGGGCGACGGGCTCGCCGTCGGCCAGCTGCCGGCGGGGTGCGCGGGCGCCGACCCGGCCGGCCGAGCCGGCGGCAACGTGGCCGGCGGGGCGGCAGGAGACTGGGCGGCGCTTGGCGGCATCGGCGCGGCCGGCGCGGGCGGATAGGACGCGGCAGCCGCACGAGCTGCCTGCTCCGCGCGTTCGGCGAAAGTAGCGAGCTCGTCGGCGGCCAGCGCGGTGCCGACCGCAGCGGTGGCCCGGCGCAACTCGTAGAGCACCAGGCCGGCTTTGGCGTCCGCCGCAGACACCCCGACGAGCACTGCGTCGTCCCCGGCCGCGAGCAGCCAGACCCCGCCGTCCTCGCCCTGGATGTAGACCTGTGACAACCCGCCGCGGCCGAGCCCTTCGGCGGCCCGCTCACCGAGCGAGAGCAGCGCCGCGCTCATCGCGGCGACCCGGTCCTCGTCCATGCCGCGCGGCAGCGCCGACGCCATCGGCAGGCCGTCGGCGGTGACCACCGCCGCCGCTTCGAGCTCGGGAACGCGGCGCAGCAGTTCCGCGAGCAGCGCGTCCAGCCGGGCGCCGTGGCCCTGCGGTGGGTGCATGAGAGCGCCACCGGCTGATTCAGCGGGCGTAGGCACGGTCATGGGCACGGCGTGAGCACCTCCACAGTGGCACCGGTCATCCGCAGCGGCGAACGGACGCGGGCGGATACGGCGTTCGGACCAACAATTCGGGCATCGGCATCCGGAGTAGCCCGCTTGAACGCAGGGCGTCCAGGTCCTGCGCTCGCGCCGCCGTCACGTCTCGCCGGATCGGAGAAGCGGGTGTTAGGAGGGCGCCGTAGCCCCCCGATCTCCGTTCAGGGCGGACCTGGCGGGTGGGAGAAGCCGCACGAAGCCTGCGGCCGTCTACCGCGCGGCGAGGGCCCGTTCGCCGGCCGCGCGCAGCCCGCCGACGTCGATCTGCCGGCCGGTCATCAGCTGCACCTGGCCGACCGCCTGATGCACCAGCAGGTCCAGGCCGCCGATCACCGGCGCCCCGGACGCGGCCGCCGCCGCCGCGAGCGGGGTCGGCCACGGCGCGTAGACCAGATCGAAGAGCGCGCAGCCCGCCGGCCAGCTCGCCGCCCAGCTCGCCAGCCCGTCGGAAGCGCTCGCCGGCACGGCGCTGATGACGAGATCATCATCGCCCCTCGACGCGGTATCCCACCGCTGGAGGGTCACGCCAACGCCGACGCGGCCGGCGACCTCTTGCAGCAGGTGCGCGCGGGCGAGATCGCGAACGACGACGCGCACCACCGTCGAGCCCATGCGCCCGAGCGCGGCGACTGCCGCCTGCGCGGAGCCGCCGGCGCCGAGGATGACCGGCCGCTGGGGCGTGCGCAGGCCTGCCTCGTGCAGCGCGTTGACCATGCCGGGCACGTCGGTGTTGGCACCGAAGAGGCCGCCGGCGCGCGGGATCACCGTGTTGACCGCCGCCACGGAACGGGCGAGCGGTTCGAGCTCGTCGAGCAGCGGCAGCACCGCGACCTTGAGCGGCATGGTCAGCGAGTAGCCACCGAAGTCGGTGGCCGCCCGAGCCCGGCTGATGAGCTCGGGCAGAGCGTCAGCCGTGCACTCGATCGCCTCGTACCTCCAGTCGGTGAGACCGAGCTGCGCGTACGCAGCCCGGTGCAGCACCGGCGAGAGGCTGTGAGCGATCGGGGAGCCGAGAACGGCAGCCCGCACTCAGCAGCTTCCGGACTCTTGGCAGTACTGCGCCTCGAGCTGCTGGAACTCGCTCGCCGACGCGGTGAAGCGGGTCTCCTTCTCGTTCGGGAGGTAGACGAAGAACGTCCAGTCGCCCGCAGCCGGATGCAGCACCGCCTGCAGGGTCGCCTCACCCGGGTTGCCGATCGGCCCCGGCGGGATGCCGGGCTTGATCCGGGTGTTGTACGGGCTGTCGATGTTGAGCTGGCTTTGCGTGAGCGTGCCGGTGTAGTCACCCGTGCCGGGCGGCATGGTCAAGGAGATCGCGTACCGCGTGGTGGAGTCCATGCCGAGCGTGGGGAACTGCGCGGGGTTGTGCAGCCGGTTGTACATCACCGCGGCGGCCTTACCGAGGTCGGCGCTCTGGTTCACCTCGCGCTCGACGATCGACGCGAGGGTAACGACCTGCAGCGGGGTGATGCCCTGAGCCTGGGCCCCCTGCACCAGCTTGAGCTTGTCGGCCTCCTGCTTGAAGCGGGCCACCATGCTCTTCAGGATGTCGGCCGCGCTGGTACCCCGCTTGGGGGCGTATGTCGCCGGGTAGAGGAAGCCCTCCGCGTTCTGCACGCCCGCGGAGATCGCCCAGTCCGGCAGCCCGAGTGCTGCCGGGTTGTTCGCCGCCGCGGTCAGATCGGCCAGCGTGGCGTCGGTGGCCTTGGCGATGATGGGCAACGCCTGGCGCATGTCCAGGCCCTCGGCGATCGTGAACTTCTGCTCGTTGCGCGCCTTGGGGTCGAAGAGCAGCGTGAACGCGGCCGCCCCGCTCATGTGCTTGTGCAGCAGGTAATTGCCCGGCTGGATCTTCGACGCTCGATCCGGGTCCTTGTTGGCGGCGGTCCGGAAGGCCGCCGCGCTCTTCACCACGTCCTTGTCGGCAAGCGTCGTGGCGATCTGGCTGACCGTCTGGCCGCTCTTGATCGTGATCTCCACCGTGCCGGTGCCGCTGCCGGCGTAGTCAGGCGTGGTGTTGGTCTTCGTGATGTTGCCGATGAGCGCCTTGCCGCCGAAGATCACGGCCGCCACCAGGCCCGCCATGACGATGATGGCGAGCAGCAGGCGGCCGAAGCCGACCGCCGGATGAGGTCGGCGTCGCGGCGGGGGTCGGCGAGCCGGGCGGTGCTCGGTCTCGCTGCCGAGCAGCCCGGACAGCGGATCACTCATGCGCGGCCCTCTTGTCCTTCACTGATTGCACATCCAAATACGTCTGAAGAATGCCCGCTGCGGCCACGGCGTCTACCTCGGCGCGCCGATCCCGCGCCGATGATCGCGGCCGGGCAGCGCGCAGCGACTGTTCGGCGATCACGGTAGTCAGCCGTTCGTCGATCAGTGTGACGGGGATGGGAGCGATACGATCGGATAGCGCTCCAGCGTAGCTGCGTGCCGCCTCGACGGCAGGCCCTTCCCGACCGGCAAGCGTGCGCGGCAGGCCGACCACGACCTCGACGGCCTCCCGCTCCCGGATCAGGGACGCGAGTTCGTCCAGGTCAGAGCCGTCTTTTCGGCGGCGAACGGCGGTGACCGGAAACGCGAGCCGCGCGTCCGGATCGCTTGCCGCCACCCCGACGCGGACGCTGCCGACGTCGACGCCCACGCGCACGCCCCGGGTCACCGGCCGCTGATCGCCGACTCGAGTGCGGCGAACCCACGCCCGACCCCGCTCGGGTCGGTACCCGCCCCCTGGGCGAGGTCGGGCTTCCCGCCGCCGCGGCCGCCGATGTGGCCAGCTACGACGTTCAGCAAAGCTCCGGCGGTGAACCCTTGCTCCTGCGCACCGGCGTTGAGGGCGACGACGAGGGGAACCTTGCCGTCGCCGGTGGCGACGACCGCGACCACGGCCGGGCGGCCGCCGAGCCGACCGCGCACGTCGGCCGCCAGCTTCTGCAGGTCCTTCGGTCCCGTGCCGTCGGGTGCCTGGGCCGTGACCAGCGCGATCCCGTTGACCTCGCGGGCTGACTGCGCCAGCTGTCCGGCACTGGCCAGGACGGCGTCGGCCCGCAGCTTCTCGAGCTGCCGCTCGGCCTCTCGCAGCCGGGTGACGATGTCGGCCACCCGCTCCGGCACCTCTTCCGGTCGGGTCGCCTTCACCGCCGCGGAGACCTGGTTCAGCAATAGCCGCTCACGCGCGAGGTATTTGAACGCGTCGAGGCCGACCAGACCCTCGACCCGCCGGGTGCCGGCGGCGACCGACGATTCGGACAGCAACGTGACGGCGCCGAGCTGCGCCGAACGCTGCACGTGCGTGCCGCCGCAGAGCTCGCGCGCGTAAGGCGCCTCGCGCTCGCCGATGTCGACGACCCGTACCGCGTCGCCGTACTTCTCACCGAACAGCGCCATCGCGCCGAGCCGGCGTGCCTCGTCGAGCGTGGTGACGAACGCGCTGACCGGCAGGTCGCGCAGCAGGACTTCGTTGATCTCCTCTTCCACGTCGTGCACCACCGCAGCCGGGACGGCCGAAGGCGAGTGGAAGTCGAACCGCAGGCGTCCGGGCGCGTTGAGCGAGCCGGCCTGCGTCGCGGTCTCTCCCAGCGCGACGCGGAACGCGCGGTGGACGAGGTGGGTCGCCGTGTGAGCACGCGACACGGCAGCCCGCCGCCAGCGGTCGACCTCCGCCGAGACCGTCGTGCCGGTGAGCAGCTCTCCCTGCGCCATGCGTGCCCGATGCACGATGAGCCCCGGCACGGGCGACTGCACGTCGAGCACCTCGGCCCAGCCCCCGTCGAAGACGATGCGGCCATGGTCGGCTTCCTGGCCTCCGGACTCGGCATAGAACGGCGAGATGTCGAGTACGACGCCGACCTCGTCGCCCTGCGTCGCCGCCGGGAGCAAAGCTGCGCTGTCCAGGTCGAGCAGCGCGGTCACCGTCGACTCGCGCAGCAGCTCCTCGTAGCCGGTGAAGGTCGTGGTGCCGCTGCGCTCCAGCACCGGCCGGTACGCGGAATCGTCGCGATTGCCGATGCCCCGGCTGGCGCGGTCGGCCTTTGCCGTCTCGCGCTGCTGCTGCATGAGCCGCTGGAAGCCGGCTTCGTCGATCGACAGCCCGGCGTCGGCGGCCAGCTCGCGGGTGAGCTCGTACGGAAACCCGTAGGTGTCGTGCAGCTGGAACGCCCGCTCGCCCGACAGCTGCGCGCTACCGCTGGCCTTGGTGTCATGCACCGCCGTGTCGAACAGCGTCATGCCGCGGTTCAGCGTCGAGCGGAAGGCGTCTTCCTCTCCCACGATGACGGACTCGACGACGGCCGCAGAAAGGTCCGGGTAAATCGGGCTCATCACCTCGCGGATCGTCGCGAGCAGCTCGGCAGCGACCGGCTCGCGGGCGCCGAGCTTGTGCATGGACGACAGCGCCCGGCGCAGTAACCGGCGCAGCACGTATCCGCGGCCCTCGTTGGTCGGGATCACGCCGTCGGCGACGAGCATCGCCCCGGTGCGCATATGGTCGGCGACGACGCGCAGCGAGACGTCGGCCTGGTGGTCGGCCCCGTAGCGCTTGCCGGTCAGCTCGCCGGCGCGGTCGAGGACGGGCCGGCTGATGTCGATCTCGTAGAGGTTGTCGACGCCCTGAAGGATCGTCGCCATGCGCTCGAGGCCGAGCCCGGTGTCGATGTTGCGGGCCGGTAGCTCGCGGATGATCTCGTAGTCGTAGCCGGCGCCGGGGCCGCGCTCGTACTGCATGAAGACGAGATTCCAGACCTCGAGGTAGCGCTCCTCGTCGGCGGCGGGCCCGCCGTCCTTGCCGTGCTCCGGGCCACGGTCGAAGTAGATCTCGCTGCACGGCCCGCAGGGGCCGGGCACGCCCATCGACCAGAAGTTGTCCTCCTTGCCGCGGCGCTGGATGCGCTCCGCCGGCAGGAACTGCCGCCACAGGTCGAACGCCTCGTCGTCGTCGAGGTAGACGGTGGCCCACAACCGCTCCGGGTCGAAGCCATAGCCCTTGTCGACCGAGGTGAGCAGCTCCCACGCCATCGGGATGGCGCCCTCTTTGAAGTAGTCGCCGAAGCTGAAGTTGCCGCACATCTGGAAGAACGACGCGTGGCGGCTGGTCTTGCCGACGTTGTCGATGTCGATCGTGCGCACGACCTTCTGCACGCTGGTGGCGCGCGGCGCCGGCGGCGGGAGGTCGCCGAGGAAGTACGGCTTGAAGGGCACCATGCCCGCGTTCACGAGCAGCAGGGTGGGATCTTCGGACACCAGGCTGGCGCTCGGCACCACCAGATGGCCGAGCGCTTCGAAATGCGCCAGGAACCGGCGCCGGATTTCAGCTGTCTTCATAGCGACTCGTTAGGAATTATCCCCGGCTTCGTCGAGACCGAGCGCGGAGCGCAGCTCGCCTTCCCGCTCCGCCATACCCGCGCGGACGTCATCAGCGAAACCTTGCAGCGACGACGCGAGCTTGCGGGCGACGCTGTCGGGCTGCAGCGACTGCGCGGCAGCGGTCAGCCGGCGCATCGTGAGCACGCCGACGGTCACGCCCAGAGCGATGTAGAACACGCGCTTGGTCATGCGCGGGTCCCGCCGGCAGAGACGCCCTTACGGGTGGCTTTCGCGGACGCGCGCTCGGCCTTCAGCTCGGCCTTGACGCGAGACTCGACGTCGGCGGCCGCACGCTTGGAGGCGGCCCGCCGGACGCCGTAGGAGAACGCGGCGATCTTGATGACCGGCCCGCCGAGCGTGGCGGCGAACACCGAGGTGAGCGCCGAGACGTTGCCGGTGATCGTCTCCACGTGGGTGGTGATCTGCTCGACCTTCGCCAACTCGTTGTTGACGGAGGCGAGGGCCGTATTGACCTCATCGACCGTGGTGCCGGCCTGGCGGATCCGGTCGGTGCCCTCGTCGATCGTGCGGTCGGTCTGCCGGACGCGCTCGGCGACCTCGTCGAAGATGCGCGCCAGCTTCGCGAGCGCGTAGCAGCCGAAAAACGCCAGGATCAGGAACGCGCCTGCCGCGATCAAACCCGCGACTGCCCCCGCAGACATCGTGCGCCCCTCCTCAAGCGGACTCGACCGAGACCCGCCATAGCGGGGCAAGGTAGACCCGGGTACGTGCGCGCGAACGCGCGTTCAACGTCGGCAAACCCTACCCGGCTGATCCTTCGCCTGCTGGTCTACGGCCGTCCGGCCGCCTCCGCGTCGCCGCGCAGCCGCTCACCGGGCACACCACTGGGTACCTCACCCGCCCCTCACCGGCCCCTCACCTGCGCGTCACGAGGCCGGTTTGTCCGGGTCGCATCGCGGGCGCCACTCGTCAGCACCGGTCTGCGCCTCCTGGGTGCCCGGGCGCAACACGCGCCGGTATTCGGCGGCGCGTGCGCCGGCGCGTGGCTCACGCTCGGTGGGCTCGTAGTACGTCCTTCCAGCGATGGCGTCGGGCACGTACTGCTGCTGCACGACGCCACCCGGGTAGTCGTGGGGGTAGCGGTAGCCCTTGCCCGCGCCCATCTGGCCGGCACCCGGGTAGTGCGCGTCACGCAGGTGAGCAGGGACCTGCCCGGTGCGACCGGCGCGCACGTCGGCCGCCGCTCGCTCGTAGGCGCTGATCACCGCGTTCGACTTCGGCGCGAGGCTGCAGTGGATCACCGCCTGAGCCAGGTTGAGCCGCGCCTCGGGCAGGCCGATGAGCTCGAGCGCCTGCGCCGCAGCGACCGCCACCTGCAGCGCACTCGGATCGGCCATGCCGATGTCTTCACTGGCGAGAATGACGATGCGCCGAGCGATGAACCGCGGATCCTCCCCTGCCTCGACCATCCGCGCCAGGTAGTGCAGCGCCGCGTCGACGTCACCCCCACGCATCGACTTGATGAACGCGCTCGCCACGTCGTAGTGCTGGTCGCCGTCGCGGTCATAGCGGACCGCAGCGCGGTCGACGGCGCGTTCAAGCGCCGGCAGGTCGAGGGTGCCCTCACCCACACCGGCGGCCTCCAATGCGGTGAGCGCGCGCCGGGCGTCGCCGGCCGCGATGGTGACGAGGTGCTCCTCGGCCTCCGCAGTGAGCGCGAGCCGCCCGCCGTACCCGCGATCGTCGGCCAGCGCCCGGCCGATGACCTCGCGGATGTCGTCCGCCGTGAGCGCCTCGAGACGCAGCAGCAGCGAGCGGGACAGCAGCGGAGAAATGACGCTGAAGAACGGATTCTCGGTCGTCGCCGCAACCAGCGCGAGCCAGCCGTTCTCCACCACTGGGAGCAGGACATCCTGCTGCGCCTTCGAGAAACGGTGCACCTCGTCGAGGAAGAGGACCGTCCGCTCCCCCGTCGTCGACAACGTGCGGCGCGCATCGTCCACCACGGCCCGCACATCCTTCACGGTGGCGTTGACCGCGGACAGCTCGTGGAACCGGCGACCTTGGGCAAACAGGTGGGCGATGGTCGTCTTCCCGCTGCCGGGTGGACCGACCAGGATCAGCGACGAGACGTTCGAGCCGTCATCGAGCAGCCGCCGCAGCGGACCGCCGGGTCCGACGAGGCCCCGCTGACCGATCACCTCGTCGAGGCTGCGCGGTCGCAGTCGCGCAGCCAGCGGAGCGTGCCGGTCCTGCGCAGCGGACTCAAACAGGCTCGGCGTGCTCATCCAACGACCGTACGGCGTCGTGTCCAAGTTCTTGATCGTGTGCAGAGAGCCCGGAAGTTGCCTCAAGATCCGGCAACTCGCCGCCCCAATCGGGGCATAGTGCCCAGGCGATATCCATCTTCTGGGTTTTCTGCACACGGACCCCCTCACGGGCCGCCCCGCAACGTGTCGCTCCCGCGCTCGTCACGCCGAAGCGGGAGCCGCCCAACCCGGTGAAACCACGGCTGGCGGCAGCAGCGCACCGACACTGTCGGCAGTCTGTGGATGACGTGAGGACGGCGTTGTGCTCGCGGCCGTCTCGAGCCCGTAGGGCCGCCCGCTTGCAGCGAGCCGTGCGCTATGGGCAGTCAGACGTTTTCCGGGTGCCGCAGCGCGCTGACGACCCGTTCGATGTTCTCCTGCCCCTCGTAAACCTGACGCAGCAGCCAGAGCCGCAAGAAGCGGGCCAGGGACGCGAAGATGAAGACGGCCGCCCCGATCACGCTGAGTACCAGCATGGTGATCGCCAGGATGATCTCGGACTGGATGTTGCGCGCATCGGCCTCCGACGTTGACGACTGATACACGATGAAGGCGACGACGAAACCGACGATCATGAGCACGAGACCGAGCACCTGCAATATGGCGTCGCGCCGGCCCACCGTGCTTTTCACCTTCATATCGGCGACATCCGCCTTGAACTGGTCGATCCGGTTGCCGGTCAGCATCTCTCACGTCCCTAGATAGGCGGCGGACAACTGCGATTCGATGACGGCGGGCTCGCCGACCTCGGTCACCCGGCCCTGCAGCATGATCGCGGCGACATCGGCAATAGGCAGCACCATGCGCGCGAACTGCTCGACGAGCAACACCGAGATGCCCTCCTCGACGAGCTGCGCGACGATGTCGTACAGCGAGCGCACCACCAGCGGAGCGAGTCCCATCGACAGCTCGTCCAGCAGCAGGACGGCCGGTCCGGTACCGAGCGCACGGGACAGCGCCAGCATCTGCTGCTCCCCGCCGGACAGCGTGCCGGCCAGCTGCTTGCGACGCTCGGACAGCCGCGGGAAGCGAACGTAGGTCGCTTCCTCCATGGCGCCCAGCGAGACGCCGAGCTTGGTGGCGATCAGCAGGTTCTCGCGGACCGTCAGGTTCGGAAAGATGCCGCGTCCCTCCGGCACCGTGCATACGCCGAGACGCGCCAGCTCTTCAGCCGAGGCGCCGGTCACCGGACGGCCGGCGAGCAGCAGCTCGCCGCGCGTCGGTCGCATGAGCCCCGCACACACTTTCAGCGTCGTGGACTTGCCGCCGCCGTTGGGTCCGAGCAGGGCCACTGCTGCGCCCGCGGGCACTTGCAGGTTGACGCCGTGCAGCACCTCGATCGGCCCGTAGCCGGCGTGGACGCCGGACAGCTCGAGCAGCGGCGGCGCGCTCGCCCCGCCGGCGCGCGGCGAACCAGCCCCCGGCGCCGGCCGCGGCTCAGGCATCGCCGGGACGCTCACGCGCTTTCCTCCGCAGCACCGAGGTAGGCGTCGATCACAGCCTGGTCGTTGCGGATCGCCTCAGGGCTTCCCACGGCGATGAGCTGTCCGTAGTCCAGCACGTGAATGGTCGAGCAGACCTGCATGACGAGCGACATGTCGTGCTCCACGAGGCAGATGCCGACCCCGTCGGTGGCGGCGAGGCTGCGAAGCAGCGCGCCGAACTCTTCGGTCTCTTCTTCGGTCTGACCCGACGCGGGCTCGTCGAGCAGCACGACTTGCGGGCGGGTCATCAACGAGCGCGCGAGCTCCACACGCCGGGCGGTACCGGTCGGCAGCTCGGTGATGTCACGGCGCGCGACTGACGACAGCCCGACGAGCTCGATGACCTCGTCCGCGCGCTCGTTGACGTCGACCCGATCGCTGACGCGCGCGGCGTTGCGGATCTGGCCGGCGACACGGACGTTGTCGCGGACGTCCAGCGAGGTGAACAGTTCAAGGCGCTGGAACGTGCGCGACAGACCCCTGCGGGCCCGCCGGTACGGAGGCAGCCGCGTGATGTCGTGACCACCGAGCAGCACTCGCCCGGACTGCGGACGCAAGAGCCCGGTGATGACGTTGAACAACGTTGTTTTTCCGGCCCCGTTCGGCCCGATCAGCCCGGTGACGGTGCCCGGTTCCACCCCGACGGATACATCGCGAAGGGCGACGTTGCCGCCGAAACGGACCGTGACGTCCGACGTCTCGAGAAGGGGCATTTCAGGGGCCCGCCGCGGCCGAGACGGGAGCGGCCGGCTGCGCGGGGGGCGCCGTCGCGGACGGGCGCTCACTAGGGGCGGGAATGCCGAGTGCCTGATCCAGTTCTGCCCGCAGCTCCGGCGTGAACGGCACGTCGACCCCTACCAGCTCCAGCGGCACGTCCAACGCCTTGCGCCGCTCCGGCTCGTCAGCGCTGCGGAACGCCTGCGGCATCACGAGTCTGGCGATCGTCGGCCAGAGCAGCACCATCAGGATCGTCGCCGCGACGAACCACCAGTTGCTGATCGCCCCGGTGTCGGCGAGAACGTAGAAGAGCATTTCCACGCCGACGCCCGCGGCGATCATCGGCTTGGCCTTGGCGAGCGGCCGATAGCCCCGGATGATGTCGCTCACGAAACCGCTGGGGTTCTTGCCGAGCCCGATGCCGACGATCGCCGGCAGGATCGTCGTGAACGTCGCCAACCAGAAGAACATGCCGCTCAGGCTGCCGTGGTCGGCGCCGATCTTTCCGAAGGTGTTCTGGATCGCCACGTATGCCACGCCGAAGAGCAGGCCGCCGGCGAACGCGCCGCTCACGTAGCCGATGCCGGCGATCACGACCGACATCACGATTCCCAAGCTGCTGAAGATGGTGAAACTGTTGATGTCTACGGTGATGAGCGCTGCGGACACCAACGCCCCGCCCAGCCCGGCGATCCCGGCCGAGAGCATGAAGACGCCGAGCTTGAGGCGTATGGGGTTCTGGCCGAGGGTCGCGGACGCCGCTGGGCTGTCCTTCATGGCGATGAGCCGCTGACCGAAGCCGCTGCGTCGCAGCATCACGAGAAGTACGCCGATGACGGCGAACATGACGGTGAGGAACATGAGGAACGTGCCCGGCTTACGCGCGTCGATCGGGCCGATCTTCGGGGCCGGGATGTTCAGCGAACCGTTCGTGAAGATGGTGAACTTGTGCCCGAACCAGTCGTGGCCGTCGCTGTCCTGCAGGACCATGTACGAGACGAAGACGCCGAACGCCATCGTCCCCAGCGCCAGGTAGAGCCCGCGTAGCCGCAGTGCGGGCAGCGCGACCAGGCCGCCGACCGCGGCGCAGACCACGAAGGCCAGGACGAGCCCCCAGACGGTCATGTACTTGTTGACGCTGGAGCCGGCCAGGCCGAAGTGGAAGGCGATGATCGCGCCGATGGCGCCGAAGGCAAGGGGCGCGAGGTTCAGCTCCCCCGCATAGCCGGTCAGCGGAACCAGCGACAGGGCTATCAACGCGAAGCCCATACCGACGTTCATGTCGTTGAGGGCGGTCGCGGCCATGATTTCACGCAGCAGGAACATCCCGCCGACGAGGATCACACCCCAAAGCAGTGCCTGGCGCACCGATGGCACCGCGAACCGCTCGCGCGCCCGGCTAAGACTCGCACCGCGCAAGCGATCCTGCGGCAACAGCAGCAGCGCGATGAAGAGCAGGATCATCGGCAGCGACTGGCGGAAGTGCGACACGAGCGGCTGGTCGCCGAGATAGGCGACGACGTAGTTGTTCGCCAGCCCGATGATGATCGCGCCGACGAACGTGCGCGACACGCTGCGCAGCCGGCCGAACACCGCCGCGGCGAACGCGTCGATCACCAGCAGCGTCAGAGCGTTGGGGTCCAGCGCGCCGCCGAGCAGCGGGGTGATGAGGATGCCCGCCAGGGCGGCGAGGAAGGCGCCGAGCGCCCACGAGAACGTGGCGAGTCGCAGCGGGCGGCCGCCGCTTAGTCGCAGCAGATCAGGGTCGTCGACGACGCCCCGCATAGCCACGCCGGTATAGGTGCGGACGAAGAGGAAACGCAGCCCCAGAGCGATCAAGACGGCGCAGCCCAGAGCGATGAACTCGTGATAGGTGACCTGGCTGTTGAACACGGATACCGAGCTGTCGGTGCCGAAGAAGTGATCGAGGGTGCGGGGCGTGAGCGGGTTCCAGATCCAGTTGACCAGCGGCACCGCTCCGATCGTGAGCGCGATCGTCACGGTGATCTTCGTGATCTCGGAGGTGTTGCGCAGACCGCGCATGATGCCGACGTCGAGCACGGCACCGAGCAGCGGAGCGAACACCCCGAGCACGAGGAAGAGCGCGAGCGGCGCAGGCCAGTGCCAGTCCACCCGAAACTGCCAGTAGACGTAAGCCGACAGCATGGCGATCGCGCCGTGCGCGAAGTTGAAGATGCCGGAGGTGGTGTACGTCAGCACCAAGCCAGAGGCGGCGATGCCGTAGACGCCGCCCAGGATCAAACCGAGAAGCGTGTACTGCAGGAACAGCATCTATCCGCCTCTGACCAGTGCTCGAAAGCCGCCGCGGGGCTCAGCCCTGCGGCTTGATGACGTTGGCAGTGAGGAACGTGGTGGCGATTCGGTCGCTGTTCAACTTGGTGCCCCACAACGACTCCGGCACCGCTGAGACGTACTTCGGGTCGCAGTCGAACGTGCCGGCCTTCGCCGGGTACTCCCGCTCCCACTTCGTGCCGTTCAGCTTGATCAGCATGCCGCAGGACGGCGGCTTGTTGTTGCCGGGGTCGGTGGGCGCGTGCAGGCCACCGCCGGTCCACTCGTGCACCTTGGACAGGTTGTTGACCATGCACTGGCGGGTCAGGTTCGACCCACAGGCTTTGGCTTCCGTCGCCCACAGCATGAAGGAGGAGACCGCCTGCTCACCGAGCTGGCTCACAGCTCCACCGTCGCCCTTGACGACGTCGATGTACTGCTTGACGGCCGGGACCGTGCCGGCTTCCTCGAGCGGGATGAATGCCGACCGCACGTGGATGTTGTTGCCGTAACCGTTGGTGTTCCAGGAGGACAGCTCGTCCGAGTACAGGTTGGTCTCCATGAGGAAGACCGGGTTGTAGTCCAGTTGATGCATCGCGGTCAAGAAATTGTAGATGACCGGCCCCGGGCTCGCGTTGGCCATGAGCAGCTTGGCGCCGCAGGACTTGAGCTTCTGCACGAACGGCTTGTAGTCCGACTCACCGAGGTAGTTCACCGTGACGTCGCAGCCCGCGGAAACGAACCCGGCCTTCTCCATCGCCGTCTTGTCCTTGAGCAGCGAGACGTGGGTGGCCTGCAGCGACGTGTCGTAGAAGGCGTACTTCTTCACGTCCTCGGGATAGAGCTTGGCCATCTCGTAGTACGACGAGGCGGGGGTGAAGTCGACCGGGTTCGGCACGCCCTGGTACTGCATCGGACCGTTGGCGAAATCGGCGAGCACCGAGTAGCCCTCGACGGTCACCATGTTGCACTTCACCCGGGTCGGCTCGGCCGCACCGTCGGCGGCGAAGCCTTCGCCGACCAGCATGAAGTCGGTCTTGCAGGCCTGCGTCATGACGTTGTTAGCAAGCGTGATCTTGGCATCGTAGAAGTGACCGACGAGCCGGCGGCCGTTGATGCCACCCTGGTCGTTACACCACTTGATGAAGGCCTTGATGGAGTCACCCATCTGCTTGTTCAGACCCGGCGACTGAGCGAATCCCCGGTCGTCGCCGTAGCCGATCGTGATCGTGCTGTCGGTGACCCCGCGGTCGGTCGCGCCTTTGGCATCGCCGGGCCCGCACGGCGACGCGAGCGTGCCGAACATGGTGGACCCGGATCCGCCGGACGTTGACGCCGAGGGCGTCGAGTTCGACTGCGAGCCCTGAGGGTTCGAGCCTCGGCTGCCGCCGCCGCATGCGGCCAAGGCCAGCGCTGCAACCGCTGCGATACCCACGACACCAACAGAACGTCTGCCCGTCACGGCGCCTCCAAATCAGGAGCGATGAAGCGCGCGAACAGTAACGCACCCGAGACGCGAACGCACCACTTTCGACAAGAACTCGTGGTGTTCACCGGTAGATATGGCCACAGAGTGACGGTTCTGATGGTTTTGTGCATGGCTCACACGGTCGCCAGCCTGAGCTGGTGCCACTCCCTGGGCACGCGCTCCATGCGGCCCCAGGCAATTTGGTTGCGGGGTGCAACCATTTCGCCCGGTGGTCAAAGAATGCCGGACCTGCGCAAGCAGCACCGTTATAACGTTGTTACAAACCTGACAGGAGTCGCAGCGCCGCCGAGACGCCGGAAGCGCCGCGCCCGATGGTTTCGAGCGCGGCAGCTCCCGCACCTATTGGCGTGACGATCACCCGCGCCAGCCCGAGCGACCGGATCATCCTGACGACGCCGCGCCTGCAGAGCCTCTGCCGACCGAAGCCGCCGCTGGTATTCCTAGCCGGAATCCGGGCGCGTGCCTGCGGACGAAAGTCCTGCCGAAGCCGGGGCCTGGCGCGCTACACGGACCGGCGGCGCCCCCGGCCGCACCGCGCACCGCGTCACCGATCAGCCGTGGGGACCTCTTCGCTGCCGTGCTGCGCCGCGTCGCGAAGGCGTTGGCGCTGCGGCTCGATGGTGTGCGCCGGGTTCTTTGCCGAGGCCACGCCCGCGTGAAACAGACCGAGCCGTTCGAAAACGCCGGCGCTCATCAACGCGGCACCGCACACCGTGGAAGCCAGCCGGCTACGCCGCCCGATCAGGAAGGCCCCGGCCGTACCGGCGGCGGTCAGCACCTGTGCGATCCGCAGCTCGCGGCCGGCGCGTCCGGTGCGGTAGGCGTCGATGAGTGTCCCGAGCCGGTGCTCCAGGCGCTGCGACGCGAGCAGCTCGACGAATCCGCCGTACACCGCGAAGTACCGAGCCGGTCCGGTCCAGTCGGGCGTCGCCAGCATCATTCCGAGGCCCCCGGCGCTGGCCGCGCTGCTGCCCGTGAAGATCCACGGCAGCTCCCTGTGGGCCGCGTGCCACGCCGGCACCGCCGTCTGCGAGATCAGCGTCGCCGTGTACGAGGCGACGAGCGGCGCGATCGCCGCCGCGGCCAGCCCCGCGGGCCGCGCCGCAAAAGAGATGAGCTTGCCGAGCGCCGTCCCCCGCACCGCCTCGGGCAGCACTTCGCTCGAAGCGGCGAGCCCGATGGCCGGCCCGTAAGCGGCGAGAATCCACGTGCCCATGCTCATCGGCGACGTCGGCTTGGCGACCCGCAACATGTGCAGAAATCGTTCCGGCCGGCCGAGGTCCTTGATCAGGTAATACGTTCCGAGCCCGAGTGCGGACACCGATGCCACCCGGGCGCCGCGGCGCAGTTCGAAGCAGCCGTTGAGGTCAGCACCGGCGGCGAGCAGGGCTGACCCCGCCGACAGGCCACCCAGGTAGAAGTAGTAGGCGATGCCGTCCTCCCACACGGGCGGCTTGAGAACCGGCCGCCCGTAGTAGGAGCGGAATTCGGCTTCGGGGACCATGAGCTGCTCACGCGCCCCGTCACCGCCTTTCCTGCCGCCCTTGCGGCGGCGGCGACCCGTCCCGGTGCCGCCGGTGCTCTCATCGCCGCCGATCACCGCAGCTGTGTCGCGGGCACCCTCGTCGCTGAGCGGCTCCCGCGACTGCCGGTCACCTTTCTCCTCAGCCACGTCGCCCTCCCAGTGCGAAGACCGCCACCGCCGCCGACAGCATCGCGCCGGCGGCGGCGGCCGCGAAGCCGTAAATGCTGGCCAGGTCGCGGGTCGGCACGACGGGTGCCGGCGGCAGGCCGTAGACCTCGGGATCGTCGAGCAGCAGGAAGAACGCACCGTTGCCACCGACGCCGTCGTGCGGATCGTGACCGTACAGCTGGGCTTCCGGCACGCCGCGCTCGTGCAGCTGCTCGACGCGTTCCGCCGCCCGCTCGCGCAGCTCATCAAGCGGGCCGAACTGGATCGAGTCGGTCGGGCAGGCTTTCGCACAGGCCGGCTCGAGCCCGTCGCGCAGCCGGTCGTAGCAAAGCGTGCACTTCCAGGCCCGGCCGTCGCCTTCGCGCCGGTCGATGACCCCGTACGGGCACCCCGAGACGCAGTAGCCGCAGCCGTTGCAGATGTCTTGCTGCACGACGACGGTGCCGAACTCGGTGCGAAACAGCGCCCCCGTGGGGCAGACGTCCAGGCAGCCGGCGTGCGTGCAGTGCTTGCAGACGTCAGAGGACATCAGCCAGCGGAAGTCCGTGCGGTCCTCGGCGCCGCGGAGCTGCCCGGGAAGCTGGGTGAGCGGCATCCCCAGGTCGGCCGTCGCCGGCCCGACGGGCAGCCCGTCGAGCCCGGGATCTTGCTGCCCGAGCGGCCGGGACTGCTCGATGAAGGCCACATGGCGCCAGGAGTTGGCGCCGAGCATCCCCGTGTTGTCGAACGACATCCCCAGCAGGTTGAAGCCGTCGTCAGGGACCTCGTTCCATTCCTTGCAGGCCACTTCGCAGGCCTTGCAGCCGATGCAGATCGACGTGTCGGTGAAGAAGCCCACGCGTGGCGGATGCTGCTCGTATCCCGCGTCGCCCGCGGGGTCGAGCAGCGGACCGAACAGGCTGTTGTCGCTCGTCATCTGCTATCCCTCGCCTGACTGGCCGGTGGTCATGGATCCGGCCTGCCGTTCTTGGGGCTCGGTCTGCCCCGGGCCGGGGTGACCGCCTGCTGTCATGAGATGCGTGCCGGTGTCCGGCGTGACACCAGCGCGCCGCCGGTACTCATCGACATAGCTCAAGAGTTCCCTGCCGCGCGGGCGGTGCCCCGGCCGGATGTCGCAGGTGGCCACCTTGCATTCCTGGATCAGCACGTTGGGGTCGACCGCGATGCCGAACAGGTCGTTCACCACGTCGCCGCTCACCAGGCCGCGGCTGCCCCAGTGGTAAGGCAGCCAGATCTGGTGCACGACCGTACCTGCGACGCGCAGCGGCTTCATGCGGTCGGTGATCAGCACCCGGGTCTCCACCGCCGTGCGGCTGGTGACGACGTGCGCCCAGCCGAGGTGTTCCAGCCCCCGCTCGCGGGCGAGCTCCGGGGAAACCTCGACGAACAGCTCCGGCTGCAGCTCGGAAAGGTACGGCAAGGTACGGCTCATGCCGCCGCCGGTGTGATGCTCGGTGAGCCGGGCGGTGGTCAGCACATACGGGAAGACGTCGCTGTGGGGCTCGGGTGGGCTCGGGTTGGACGGGTTGTCCGCCCGGCCGTAGACCTTGAGCGTCGGGTTCGACTGCTGGCCGTACAGCGGGTTGCGAAACGGCGACTCGTGCGGCTCGTAGTGCGTCGGCAGCGGGCCGTCGATCAGCCCGGTGGGCACGAAAAGCCAGCCCTTGCCGTCGGCCATCATGACGAACGGGTCGTCGCCGCGCAGCGCCGCGACGCCGACGGCATCGGGATCCGGCTCAAACGTCGGCGGCTTGCCGGCCTCGAAGTCCGGCACGTCCTTGCCGGTCCAGCGCCCCGCCTCGTCGTCCCACCAGACGTAGCGCTTGCGCTCGCTCCACGGCCGGCCCTGCGGGTCGGCGGACGCCCGGTTGTACAGGATGCGGCGGTTCATCGGCCACGCCCAGCCCCACTCGAGCGCGGCCTCCGACTGCTCGAGCCGGGACTTGCGACGGGCTGCCTGGTTCACGCCGCCCGCGAAGACGCCACTGTAGATCCAGCATCCGCAGGAAGTGCTGCCGTCACCCTTGAGCTCGGTGTAGCCGGACAGCAGCATCCCACTCGTCAGGTCATGTCCGTTGATGTGCTTGAGGACGTCCTCAGCAGACGGCTCATCGCCGTCGACCGCGTAGTCCCAGGCCAGCTCCTGCACCGGCCGGTCGCGGTCGTCACCGGATCCCGCGAGGCGCTCCCGCAGCAGCCGCCCGAGGTGGTAAAAGAACCACAGCTCAGACCGCTGGTCGCCGTTCGGCTCCACCGCCTTCTCGCGCCACTGCAGCATGCGCTGGGTCTGCGTGAAGGTGCCTTCCTTCTCGGTGTGCGCGGCGGCCGGGAAGAAGAACACCTCCGTCCGGCACTGCTCCGGGACGATCTCGCCGGTTTCGATCTCCGGGGAGTCCTTCCAGAACGTCGCGCTCTCGATCATCGCGAGGTCGCGGACGACGAGCCAGTCGAGATTCGCCATGCCCAAGCGCTGCAGCTTGCCCGAGGCCGAGCCGACCGCCGGGTTCTGCCCGAGCAGGAAGTAGCCGAAGACCTTGCCGTCGATCATGTCCATCACCGAGCGGTAGGTGCCATGGTCGCCGGTGAGCCGCGGAAGGTAGCCGAAGCAGAAGTCGTTCTCGACCGTGGCGGCGTCGCCCCAGTACTCCTTGAGCAGCGAGACGATGTACGAGCGGGCGTTGGCCCAGAACCCCTTCTGCTTGTCGCCGACGATGCTCTCGACGTACTCGTCGAGGCTGTCCTGCCGGCCCGCACTCGGCATCTGCAGGTAGCCCGGCAGCAGGTTGTAGAGCGTCGGGATGTCGGTCGATCCCTGGATGCTGGCGTGCCCACGCATCGCCATGATGCCGCCGCCGGGGCGGCCCATGTTGCCGAGCAGCAATTGGATGACCGAGCCGGCGCGGATGTATTGCACGCCGACGCCGTGCTGCGTCCAGCCGACCGCGTAGACGAGGGCGGACGTGCGCTCGCGTCCCGAGTTCGAGGTCCATGCCTCGCAGACCCGCCGGAACTGCTCGGCGGGAACGCCACACACCTCGGCGACCATCTCCGGCGTGTAACGCGCGTAGTGGCGTTTCAGCAGCTGGTAGACGCAGCGCGGGTGCTGCAGCGTGGGGTCACGGCGCGGCCGGGCGACGTCCCCCTCGAGCTTCGGGCCACCGGAGCCATGCTCCTGCCCGCCCGAACGGTCGCGGCGCTCGGCGTGATCGTGCTGCGAGCCGGCGGTGGCCTCCATCCCCTCGTACTGCCACGAGCCCTGGTGGTAGGTCGCTGTCTGCGGGTCATAGCCGGAGAAGAGCCCGTCGAGATCCTCGGTGTCCTGGAAGTCCTCGGACACGATGAACGACGCGTTCGTGTACGCCAGCACGTAGTCCCGGAAGTCCAGCTCGTTGCTCAGGATGTAGTTGATGACCCCGCCGAGGAACGCGATGTCACTGCCTGCCCGCAGCGGCACGTGCATGTCGGCGAGAGCGCTCGTGCGGGTGAAGCGCGGATCGACGTGAATCACCGTCGCGCCGCGACTTTTCGCCTCGACCACCCACTGGAATCCGACCGGGTGCGCCTCGGCCATGTTGGAGCCCTGGATGATGATGCAGTCCGCGTTGGCGAGGTCTTGCTGCGTGTTCGTCGCCCCGCCGCGACCGAAGGAGGTTCCCAGACCGGGAACCGTGGACGAGTGTCATATGCGGGCTTGGTTTTCGATCTGTATGGCGCCGAGCGCGGTGAAGAGCTTCTTGATCAGGTAGTTCTCTTCGTTGTCGAGCGTGGCGCCGCCGAGGCTCGCGATGCCCATCGTGCGGCGAACCGGGTGCCCGTTGTCATCGGCGTCCTGCCATCCCTTGCGCCTCGCGTCGAGTACCCGGTCGGTCACCATCTCCATGGCTTCAGCGAGCTCGAGGCGTTGCCATTCGGTGGCGTAGGGAGCGCGGTAGAGCACGTGCTCTTCGCGGTGTGGGCCGGTGACGAGCTGCTTGCTCGCCGAACCCTTGGGACAGAGCCGGCCACGGCTGACCGGGCTGTCCGGGTTGCCTTCGATCTGGATGACCTGCTCGTCCTTGGTGTAGACGAGCTGGGCGCAGCCGACGGCGCAGTAGGGGCAGACCGAATGCGCGACGTTGTCGGCATCGGCGACGCGCGCCGTGAGGCCCGCCGAGCGCTTCGACTCCGCAGCCGCACCGCGCCCCAGCGGGTCCCGCCCGGTCAGCTGGCGAAACACCGGCCAGGCAGTCAACCACTCCCGTGCCATGCACGCCTCCTTGCCGATGGGCGCCGCGATGACGGGCGAGCCGCCGTGACCTGCGCCGGCCACAAAGCCGCCGTGCCCATCATGACAAGAGGTAACCCTTGCCGGATGGGGCGGACGCCCACCACCTGCGCGCCGGCCGGCCGCCCGCGCTCACCCTGCCGGCAACGGATCCAAGCGATGAGGGTGTCCGTCTTTCATGATCATCGCCAGCCGGCCCTGATCCTGGAGTAGCGACACGTCCTCGTAGGGGGCGCCCCGCACGAGCAGCAGATCTGCGCGATAGCCCTCGTCGATCAGGCCGACCTTCACTCCGCTGCGCGCCATCGCCTCACCGCCGTGGCGGGTAGCGGCGACGAGGGCGCCGTGGTGGCTGTATCCGAACAGGTTGACGAAGTGCGCGAGGTCGCGTGCGTTGGTGCCCTGAGGCGTCCACGCCAGCCCGTAGTCGCCGCCGATCAGGACGCGCAGGCCGAGCTCCCGGGCCCGCGAATAGACGCCGCACAGGCTCTCGAACTGGCGCATGAGGCCGGTCTTCTCGGCCCTCTCCGGGGTGAGGCCGAAGGCCGCCCCCTCATAAATGGTGTTGTAGGTGAGGCCGACCGCCGGCGCGAGGAACACCGCGTCTCGGTTCGCCTTCAGTGCTTCGAGCGCGTCATCGGACGCGTAATCGCAGTGATAGATCATCTCGACCCCGTGGCGAAGGCACGCCCGGATCGACTCGTCCGACCGGGCATGTGCCGCGACCCGGCGCCCGAACGCGTGGGCCACACCGCACGCGACCTCGAGTTCCTCCTCGCTGAGGACGGTCATGGTCGACGTCGCCGGGCTGCCGAGATTGCCCGAAACGTTCAGCTTGATGGTGTCGACACCCTCCCGGCAGAGGACCCTCACCACCCGCCGAAACTCCTCGGGGCCGTCGGCGATGAGACCCACCGAGCTGCGCCGGTCGTTGTGCATCAGACGCTCGTCACCCAGGTTGCCGGTAACGCTGATCTCCGGGCCGCACGCCATGAGACGCGGCCCCGGGATCCGACCGGCCTCGATCTCGTTGCGGATCACGACATCGAGCCGGGGCTTGGCCGAGCCGGCGCTCACCGCGCTCGTGAAGCCTGCGTCGAGCACCGTCAGCGCGTTGTGCATCGTGATGAGGATGTGCTCCTCCGGCGGGATGTCGCCGATCGAGGGCAGGTTCGGCGCGTTCGGAAAAGACAGGTGCGCGTGGCCGTCGACGAGGCCCGGCATCAGCGTGAGGCCGCTCGCGTCGATGACGATCGCATCGACGTCACCGAGCTGCGCCCCCTCCCGGGCGACGCGGGCGACCGCGCCGTCGCGGACGAGGACGTCGCCCCGAAAGACCGGCTCGTCGTAGCCGGTCCAGATCGTGGCGCCCGTGATGAGGTACGCATCTCGGTGCACGGCGATCAGTCCTTTCGAGGCTCGAACCGGGCCCGGACCTGCGAGGGTCCCCGCATCAGCGCGCCGAGCATCCGAGGCTCGTGCGTCAGCTCCAGGGAGTCGAAACGCTCCACAAGGGCCTGCAGCGCGGCAAGCATTTCCGCTCGCGCCAGGGGCGCACCGAGGCAGAAATGCCGGCCGAAACCGAACGAGATGTGCCGGTTGCCTTCCCGGCTCGGATCGAACCGGTCCGGATCGTCGAAGACAGCCGGGTCGCGGTTCGCGCAGGTGACGCCGAGCAGCACCATGCTCCCGGCCGGGATCCGCTCACCGTGGAAGTCGACGTCCTCGATGCACACGCGCGGCATCGCACCGACGGGACTCTCCCACCGCAGCGTCTCTTCGACGAAGCGGACGCGCGCCTCCTGCGACTCGCGAAGCAGGGGCGCGATGGAGTAGTCGCTCGCCAGCGCGGCCAGCATGGCCCCGAGCGCGAGGTAGGTGGTGTCGGACCCGGTCGGGAACAGCAGGCGGACGAACGTCAGCAGCGTCTCGTCGTCGAGTTCGGCGTCCGCGTAACGCGATGCCAGCAGCTGCGTGATCAGGTCGTCGCCGGGATCGCGCCGGCGTGACGCGACGACATCCCGCAGGTAGGAGGTGAACGCCTCAGCCTTGGCCAGCGAGCCCTCGGGATCCCACTGGTAGGTGATGAACGCGATCGCCCATTCCTCGAGGTTCGGATGCTCGGGCAGCCCCAGCAGGCGTGCGATCGCCGCGACGGGTAGCCGCTTGGCGAACTGCCCCATGAGCTCGGCCTCGCCGTCGTCGACGAACTCGTCGATGAACGCGTGGCACATCTCGCGCAACGTCGTCTCGCGGAAGCGGCCGATCGTCGCCGGGCGGAAGGGGAGGCTGACGAGCTCGCGGTGACGGCGGTGCTCCTCACGCTCCATCCCCATGATGTTCTCGCCCATCGTGGGGAAGGTCGCCACCTTGTGAAACTCGCGCAGGTTGAACTCGCGCTCGGTCTTGAAGCCTTCGAGCACGTGATCGTGGCGGGTGAGCAGATACGCCACCCCGCCGTGGAACGGCACCGGGGCGACCGGGCGCTCGCGGCGCAGGGTCGCCATCCGCTCGTGGAAGTCGGGCACCTCCACGTCGTTCGTCGACGGCATGATCGAAAAATCGAAATCGTCGAATATGGGCTTCACGTCTGACGTCACGTCACGCTCCCCTGCCGGCTCGCGCGCCGGGCTCAGTCAAGTCCGTAGATGCGGGCGACGTTCCCGTGCAGCATCTTCTGCGCGTTCTCCGCAGTTGCGACCCCGCGAACCGTGCGGTCGAGGATGTCCTGCGAGTTCGGCCAGGTGGCCGCATGATGGGGGTAGTCACTGCCCCACATCATCGTGTCGGCGCCGGCGATCGGCGCGATGAGGGCCGGCGCCGCCTCCTTGGTGAACGTCACGGCGCAGTTCGTCGCGAACACCTCGGACGGCGGCCGGGTGCAGCGGATCACCTCCGGATTCAGCCGGTAATTGCGGTGAAAGGCGTTGTCCATCCGCTCCAGGAAGTGCGCGAGCCATCCCGCGTCGTTCTCCGCGGAGATCACGACGAGGTCGGGGAACCGCTCGAAGAGCCCCGCGAAGATCATGTCGCGGAACTGGTACTGGGCCTGGACGGGATAGAAGACGATGTCGGTCGGGTTGCGCTTTTCGAAGTCGGTCGGCTGCGCGCGGCTCGTCGAAGCGTGCATGCTGACCGGCAGACCGCTGGCTTGGATCGTGGCCCATAGATCGTCGAAGTCCTCGGTCCAGTAGGACACGCCCTCCGGCGGGATCGACGGGACCATCACGCCCTTCAGCCCGGCGTCGATGCTGCGCTTCACCTCGTGCTGTGACCACTCCAGACGCTCCGGCAGGAGCATGCCGACTCCATGCAGGCGGCCTTGGCCCTGCGCGCTGAATTCGGCGAGCCACCCGTTGTACGCCTCGAGCATCGCGACCAGGAGGTCGGCGTCGGGCTGCGGATAGAGCTGCAATCCGAGCGTCGGATAGAGGATCTCCGCCAGCACGCCGTCGCGGTCCATGTCGGCGAGTCGCGCCGCGGCGTCGTAGCCACCGCGGAAGACGTCTTCCTCCCAGCGCCCCTCGAGCCGCACCTCGTCGTCGGCGCGGGCGCAGCCCGCAAGGAGCCCGACCGGCGGCATCTTCAGGCCCTCGGCGAGAAGGCGGTCCGTCGATTCCTCTCGGACGAGCCGCGGCACTCGGTCGCGGTACTGCCCGGGCACCCGCGTCGACCAGAGATCGTGCGGTTCGATCACATGGGAGTCGGCGGAGATCACGGTCGTCACAGCGTCAGCCTCTCGTGGATGGTCCGGTCACGTGCGCGGGGCCGCCACGAGGGCCGGAGCCGTCGTGAGTGCCTCGCTCGGCGGTGCACACATCTGGTTGTGCAGCTCCCCGACCCCGCCGATCCAGCTGACCAGCTCGTCGCCAGGACGCAGGAAGCGCGGGTCGGAGCGGGTGCTGTTCGTCCCGCCCGGGGTGCCGGTGAAGATGAGGTCGCCCGGCAGGAGGCGGCAGACCGCGGCCAGCCGGGCAAGCAGCTCGGGTACCCCGAAGATCATCGACGATGTCCGGCTCGACTGGACGGTGGCTCCGTTCAGCGAGCACCCGATCACGAGGTCGTCCGGGGTCGCCAACTCGTCGATCGAGACCAGCGCAGGGCCGGTCGGGCCGAAGCCGGGAAACGACTTCCCGAGCGAGAACTGTGGGCTCTGCCCGCGCAGCTGGACGGTGCGGTCGGACAGGTCCTGCCCGACCATCACCCCGGCGACGTGATCCCAGGCGGCTTCCTCGGCGATCCGGTACGCCGGTCGGCCGATGACGACGACGAGCTCGACCTCCCAGTCGACCGTGGGCGACCCGACGGTGACGGTGGCGAACGGTCCGGTCAGGCAGGAGGGGAACTTCGTGAACACCGGCGGATGCTCGGGCGCCGCGAACCCCGCTTCCATCGCGTGGTCGACGTAGTTCAGCCCGACGGCGAACAGCTGACGCGGCGCCGGCACGGGTGGGCCGAGCCGCCGGCGGTCCACCGGCAACGATGCTGTGCGGCCCGGGTCGCTGGCCCAGTCGACGAACGCGGGCCAGTCGCGAAACAGCGCCTGAGGATCGGCGCCGAAGCGCCCCGCGCTCGCGTCCTCGACGTCAACGGCGCGGTCGCCGTCGAGAAGGACGGCCCGGCCATCCAGGTTGCTCAGCTGCACCGGGGGCCTCGCACGGCAGTGACGGTAGCCGGGCCAGGATCGCTGGGTCAACAAATAATCGATAGTTCGATCGTTTTTCGAGTATCGGGCTACCATCTGAGCGTGCCGAACGGTAGGAGCGCCAAGCTGCTGTCCTCCGGCGTCTACGACGCGATCCGCTCCGATGTGCTCGCCGGACGCCGCGAACCCGGTTCCCGCATCAAGATCACGACGGTCGCGACCGCCTTCGGGGTGAGCCTGTCCGTGGTCCGCGAGGCTCTCACCCGGCTGGCCGAGCAGGGGCTGCTCGTCGCCGAGCCCAACCAGGGCTTCTGCGTCGTCCCCCTCTCGCTGGACGACCTCACGGATCTCACCCGCGTCCGGGTCCACATCGAGAGCCTGGCTGTGAGCGAAGCCATCCAGCATGGCGATCTGGCCTGGGAGGCGAAACTGATCGCCGCCCACCACGTCCTCGAGCGAAGCCCCATGGTGGCGCCCGACGATCCCCAGCGCGTGCTCGAGAGCTGGGCCGCCGCCCATCACGACTTTCACGACACGCTCGTCGAGGGCTGCAACAGTCCCCGACTCATCGAGATCACCCGCGGGCTGCGCGACGCTGCCGAGCTCTACCGCCGCTGGTCCGTCCCGTTCGCTCCGGACACCAGCCGCGACATCGCCCAGGAGCACCGGTCGATCCTCGACGCCGCCATCACCCGCGATGCCACCGCTACCCGCCGGTTGCTGACAGAGCACATCGAGCAGACGACGAAGCTGCTGCTCGACGCTGCCCGCGCGAAGCAAGCGCAGGAGCCGCTGGAAGGCGGCAAGGCCCGCCGGGCCGTGCAGGCGCGGTAGCAGGCAGGCCGACGAAGCTCGTAGCGGTCGGCGGCGGTCACTTTCCGGACGTCGGCGGAAGTGTCTGCACCTCGAGCTCCCCGTCCGCGAAGCGCTTGCGCAGCACCTTCTTGTCGAACTTGCCGACGGACGTCTTCGGCACCTCGTCGATGAAGGCCCAGTGCTCCGGCAGCTGCCAGCGCGCCAGATGGGCCGAGAGCAGGTTCTGCAACTCCTCGGCGCTCACGTCCGCGCCTTCCTGGCGGACGACCGCGGCGAGGGGGCGCTCCTGCCAGCGCTCGTCCGGAACGGCGATCACGGCCGCCTCCAGCACTCCCGCCGCGCCCATGAGTGCGTTCTCCAGGTCGACGCTGCTGATCCACTCTCCGCCGGACTTGATCACGTCCTTGGAGCGATCGGTGATCTGCATGAAGCCCATGTCGTCGAGCGTCCCGACGTCGCCGGTGCGCAGCCAGCCGTCTTCGCTGAAACGCTCCGGGTCATCGCCCCGGTAGTACGAGCCGGTCACCCAGGGGCCGCGTACCTCGAACTCGCCGACCGCCTCGCCGTCGTTCGGCAGGACGTCCCCGGTTTCGCCCACGATCCGGCACTCGACCCCGGCGAACACCCGCCCGGTGCGCTTGCGGTACTCCCATTCGTCCTCGCCGGTGACGCCGGCCGGCGGGTGCGCGATGGCGGCGAGCGGGCTGGTCTCGGTCATGCCCCAGGCCTGGATCACCCGCACGCCGAGCCGCTCCTGGAAGCCCTTCATCAGCGACAGCGGAACCGCCGAGCCGCCGCACACCACGGTGCGCAGGAACGACATGTCCAGCTGGTTCTCGGTGGCGTGGCGCAGCACGGCGGACCAGACTGTCGGCACGCCGGCGACGATCGTCGGCTTCTCGCGTTGCATGAACGGGCAAAGATGCTCGGCTTGCAGGTAGCGATCCGGCATGACGATGTCGGCCCCCGCGAGCCACGCGGCGTAGGGCAGCCCCCAGCCGTTCGCGTGAAACATCGGAACCACCGGCAACACCCGGTCCGCCTCACCGATGCCGAACGCGCTGCCCATACAGGCCGCCATCGAGTGCAGGTACGCCGAGCGGTGGGAGTAGACGACGCCCTTGGGGTTGCCGGTCGTCCCGCTCGTGTAGCACATGGCCGCGGCAGACCGTTCGTCCAGATCGGTGCGCCACTCGAAGCTCTTCGGCTCGGGAGCGAGCAGCTCCTCGTAGCTGTGCACCCGCGGGCCCTTGCCTTCGAGCTGGCCGGGGTCGCCGCCGACGACGACCACGTGCTCGACGGTCTTCATCTCCTCCAGCACGTTCGCGAGCAGCGGCACGATCGAACCGTCGATGATGATCACGCGGTCTTCGGCGTGGTTCGCGACGTACACGACCTGCTCCGGGAAGAGCCGCACGTTCAACGTGTGCAGCACGGCGCCCATGCCGGGGATCGCCAGGTAGCCGACGAGGTGCTCGGCGTTGTTCCACTGGAAGGTCGCAACCCGGTCACCGTCCCGGATGCCGAGCTTGGTCAGCGCATTCGCCAGCTGCGCGGCCTGCTCGCCGATCTCGGTGAAGGTCGTCTCGCGCGTCCCGTCGCCGGTGCACGTGACGACCTTGCTGCGACCGAAGGTCGCCAGGCCGTGGCGGAGGAGAAAGCCGAGGGTGAGGGGGACGTCCTGCATCGTGCTCTGCATGCGCCGCACTATTCCCTAGTCGGCGCCGTAGTGCACCCGCGCCGTTACCCCCAAGGTCAGTTTCTGGCGGCGTCCACGATCAACGCGCCACTGAACAGGGTAAGAACCGGTTTCGCAGGGGGCTCGGCATGATCAGTGGCGCGTTGATCAAGGTGGTGCTCTTAGCTGGTGGCCGGCTCGCCCGGCGGCGGCGACGTCTTCGGCTTGGCGTCGATGCCCGCCTCCTTGCGCTGCGCCGCGGTGATCGGCGTCGGCGCCCCGGTGAGCGGATCGCCGCCGCTGGCGGTCTTCGGGAACGCGATCACGTCCCGGATCGAGCTGCCGCCGGAGGCGAGCATGCAGAGCCGGTCGAGGCCGAAGGCGATACCTCCGTGCGGCGGCGGCCCGTACTTGAACGCCTCGAGCAGGAAGCCGAACTTCGCTTGCGCTTCCTCCGCGCCGATGCCGAGGACGCGAAACGCCCGCTCCTGCAGCTCCCGCTCGTGGATACGCAGCGAGCCACCGCCGAGCTCGGTGCCGTTCAGGACCACGTCGTAGGCGATCGCCAGCGCGTCGCCGGGACGCTCCTCGAGGATGGCCTCGTCTTCCGGACGCGGCCGGGTGAACGGGTGGTGCAGCGGCGTCCACTCACTGGCCGCCCCCTCCCCCGACGGCTCGAACATCGGCGGGTCGGTGATCCACAGGAAATCCCAGCCCGTGTCCGGCGCCACGCCGCGGTCACGGGCGGCGGCGAGCCGCAGCGCGCCGAGCGCCTCGAGCGTCGCCATCTTCGGTCCGGCCTGGAAGAAAATCGCATCGCCTGCGCCGGCGCCGGTCGCCGCAGCGAGCCCCTGCAGCTCGGACTCGTGCAGGTTCTTGGCGATGCCGCCGCCCGGGCTGCCGTTACGGTCGACGAGGACGTACGCGACCCCCTTGCCGCCGCGGCTGCGTGACCATTCGTTCCAGCCGTCGAGCTCGCGGCGCGAGTAGGAGCCGCCGCCGGGCACGACGATCGCGCCGACATGCTCCGAGCTCGCGAAGATCTTGAAGTCGGTGCCGTTGAAGTAGCTGGTGAGGTCGACCAGCTCCATCCCGAAACGGGTGTCGGGCTTGTCGGAGCCGAAGCGGCGCATCGCCTCCCCCCACGTCAAGCGCGGGAAGGGGGTCTTGATCTCCTCGCCGACGACATCACGCCAGATGGTGCTGAGAATGTCCTCCGCCAGCTCGATGACGTCGTCCTGCTCGCAGAACGACAGCTCGATGTCGAGCTGGGTGAACTCCGGCTGCCGGTCGGCACGGAAGTCCTCGTCGCGAAAGCAGCGGGCGATCTGGTAGTACCGCTCGAGCCCACCGACCATGAGCAGCTGCTTGAACAGCTGCGGCGACTGCGGCAACGCGTACCAGCTGGCCGGCTGCAACCGCACCGGGACGAGGAAGTCGCGCGCCCCCTCCGGGGTGGACCGCGTGAGGTAGGGCGTCTCGACGTCGACGAAGCCGCGATCATCCATGACGCGCCGCGCCGCGGACGTGATCCGCGCCCGGGTCTTGATCGCGTCGGCCACGACGCTGCGGCGCAGATCGAGGTAGCGGTACTGCAGCCGGCGCTCCTCGCTGACATCGGGGGCGTGCGAGTCCAGCGGGAACGGCAGCGGGTCGCTGCTCGACAGCACGTCGTAGGAGCTGACGGCGATCTCGATGTCGCCGGTGGGCAGGTCGGGGTTCTCGTTGCCTTCCGGACGGCGGCTCACCTCGCCGACCACCCGCAGGCAGAACTCGTGACGCAGTTCGCTACCGGTGCCCTCACGCAGGACGCATTGCACGATGCCGGACGCGTCGCGTAGATCGATGAAGACGACCCCGCCGTGATCGCGGCGCGCCGCCACCCAACCGCTCAGCGTGACGGACGTGCCCGCGTCCGTCCCGCGCAACTTGCCCGCCTCATGAGTGCGGATCACCGAACCAGCTCCTCGATCAAGGACTCCAATGGGACTGCCCGCTGCTCGCCGCTCGCCAGGTCCTTCACCTGGGCGACCTGCTGCGCCAGATCACGTTCGCCGATAACGATCGCGGTAGCCGCCCCCGAGCGGTCCGCCGCCTTCATCGCGCCGCCGAGCTTGCGGTCGCCGTAGCTGACGTCTGCCGCGATCCCGCGCCCGCGCAAGCGGTCGACCAGCCGCACCGCGTAGCTCTTGGCCGCGGCCCCGATCGCCACGACATAGACCTGCACCCGCGGGGCCACCGCCGGCGCGACGCCTTCGGCGTCGAGCGCCAGCAGGATCCGCTCCATGCCCAGCGCCCACCCGATGCCGGGCAGCGCCGGGCCGCCGATCGACTCGGACAAGCCGTCGTAACGGCCGCCGCCGCCCACCGCACTCTGCGCTCCGAGCAGCGGATGCTGCCATTCGAAGGTGGTGCGCCGGTAATAGTCCAGCCCGCGCACCAGCTTCGGCGCGTCCGTCCACGCGATGCCGACGTCGGTGAGGTGCTGGCGAACGGTGTCGTAGTGCGCCTGGCATTCCGGGCAGAGCGCGTCGATCATGAGCGGCGCATCGGCCACCATCGCCGCCACCTCGGGACGCTTGTCGTCCAGCACCCGCAACGGGTTCAGTTCGACGCGGCGGCGGGTGTCCTCGTCCGGAAGCGGAAGGCTGCGCAGGAACGCGCGTAGCTTCTCGGCGTACGCCGGGCGGCACTGCGGATCGCCGAGGCTGGTCAGCAGCAGCTCGACGCGCTGCAGGCCGATGCCCTCGAATGCCCTGGTGCCGAGCGCGACTGCTTCCGCGTCGAGCGCGGGGTCGTCGATCCCGAGCGCTTCGATGCCGACCTGCTGGAACTGGCGGAACCTCCCGGACTGCGGGCGCTCGTAGCGGAACATCGGGCCGGCGTACCAGACCTTCAGCGGCAGCTGGCTCTGGTTCAGCCGGTGCTCGGCGACGGCGCGCACCACCCCGGCGGTGCCTTCCGGGCGCAGCGTGATGGACCGGCCGCCCTTGTCGCCAAAGGTGTACATCTCCTTCGTGACGACGTCGGTCGACTCCCCCACACCGCGCTCGAAAAGTGCCGTGTCCTCGAAGATGGGCGACTCGATGTAGCTGTAGCCGGCGAGCCGGGCCGGCTCGAGCAGCCCGGAACGGACGGCGAGCCAGCGTCCGGACTGCGCCGGAAGGATGTCGTAGGTGCCTTTGGGCGCGGCGAACGGCGCAGACATGACGAGCGCGCCCCGCTACAGACCGCGGGTGACCGGCCCGGGCGCGATCTCCGCCAGGAACGGATTCGTGGCCCGCTCGAGGCCGACGGTGGTGTCGTCGAGGTGACCGCAGTGAACGCGGGTCTCGTCGGGCAGCGGCAGCACGGACCGCGCGAGCGAGGCCAGCAGCTGCTCGAAAGAGCCGCCGGGTAGGTCGGTGCGGCCGACGCTCCCCCGAAACAGCAGGTCGCCGGAGAACAGCCGGTCCTCCGAGCGGAAGATCACCGAGCCTGGGGTGTGACCCGGGGTGTGGTCGACCGCGAGCTCCAAACCGGCGATCTGCAACCGCTCCCCGTCTGAAAGCGTGCGCACGTCATCGGGCTCCCCGAAGGTGAGCCGCCCGAAGACCGGAGTGCCCTTCGGCATCCCGAATGAGCTCGCCGGGTCGGCCATCATCAGCCGGTCGTCGGGATGGATCAGCGCGGGTATCCCCTTCGCGCCGCAGACCGGGACGACGGCGAAAACGTGATCCAGGTGGCCGTGCGTGAGCAGCACCGCCGCCGGCTTCAGGCGCTCCTGCCGGAGCACCTCGTCGACGTCATCCTCGACGCCGACGCCCGGGTCGATGATGACGCATTCCTCACCAGCGGCCGGAGCGATGACGAAACAGTTCGTCTCGAAGGCACGAGCGACGATTCTGCGGACCAGCACCCCGCTGAGGCTACCGGGACAGCGTTAGCGCTGCTCTGCGGCGTGCACATGCGCCGCGCCGGCCGGCCCACGGCCGGGTATCAGCTCGCGCACACCTTGGCATGTCACCATCGGGCGCGACCGCCGCGCCCCACCGCCGCGCCCCACCGAGAAAGGCCTGTGCTTGTGCCCTCCAACCGCCGCCGCGAACAGCAGCTGGCCCGCGCTCGCGCGGCACGCAAGTCGCAACGCGACCGTGAACGCGCCCGGCAACGCCGGGTGGTAGCGGGCATTCTCGTCGGCGTGCTGATCCTGGCCGGAGCCGGCGTGGGCATCGCAGCGGCGGTGACCGGGGGCGGCGGGTCGAAGTCGAACAACGCGTCGGTCGCAGCGACACCCACGGCGAGCGCCACCAAGACCGCTGTCGCCTGCAGCGGCCCGACCGAGAAGGTGGCCAAGCCCGATCAGACGTGGAAGGCCGAGCCGAAGCTCACGATCGACACCAAAGCCACGTACACCATGACTCTGAACACCTCCTGCGGCCCGATCACCGTCGCGCTCGAGGCGGCGAAGGCCCCGCACACCGTGAACCTGCTGAACTTCCTCGCCGCTCACCAGTTCTACGACGGCACGTTCTGCCACCGTTCCGTCGCCACGTCCGCGCTCACCGTCCTGCAGTGCGGGGATCCCAGCGGCACCGGCGCCGGCTCCATCGGCTTCACGATCAAGGAGGAGAACCTCACCGGCGCCACCTACACCCGGGGCACGTTCGCCATGGCGAAGACCTCCGCGCCCAACTCCACGGGCAGCCAGTTCTTCCTGGTCGACAAGGACAGCCAGCTCCCGGCCGAGTACACCGTCGCCGGTCACATCACCAAGGGTCTCGACGTGCTCGACAAGCTGATGGCGGGCGGCAACAACGGGGCGAACGGCACGGGTGACGGCGCGCCCAACAAGAAGATCTACCTGGAGAAGGTCACCGTCACCAAGGGCTGAGTGCGGGGCTGTCACGACCGGTCTCTGGGGCTAATTGTGGTCTTCAAAGACGGGCCCTGGCGCGCGGTATTCGGCCATTCTCGGGCGCTTTGCCGGGCTCCGCAACCGCTCGCTCGATCCCGTCTCTGACCTGACCCCGGGGTCATGGCATTGGCCAGACCATCGACGCCGCCGCGATGCGATGCAGAACGTCGCTGACGTCTTCCTCCACGTCCCCAAGGCCGGTCACGATATGGCGGTCAGCGACTGGCGCGGAAGCGAAGTCCCGATACATCTGCGCCGCCGCGTCAAGATCGCGGAAGCCGTGCCCGGAGCGGGACCGGACCCGATCTAGGCAGAGGTCTTCACGTGGCAGGAGCATGACGTAGTGCAGCCGTTCCACTCCCGCCCTGGCAGCGAAGGTGGGGAGGAACCACGGCACGACCACCCCGTCCTACACAACCGTGTACCCGCCCGCGACGAATCGACCGGTTGCCACGGCCGCCGCGGCGATCACCACGTCATTCTGGCCATGAGCCTCAGGCTTCCACGGCTCGACATACCCTCCACGCACGAACGCGAAGAACTCGTCGCCGGCCACTAGCGCGCTCGGCTCGAACCGAGTTACCAGCTGGGCCGCGAGAGTTGACTTCCCGGCCCCCGGCGGACCGGTCACCACGATCAGCTCGGACATTCGATCATGCTCACATGGCCGACCCGGGCAATGCGTCATCGCCCATTGCCGGCACCACCGGGCGCTCCATTGAGGCGGGCGCTGTTCGTCGATCCGCTCGCTTGCGAACGCCCTCGGTACGGCAACGTTCGCCGACGCGAGTACCGGAGATCTCACCGTGGAACTCGGCAAGAGCGAGCGACAGCGGCGCATGCGTGAGCGGACGGCGGCTGGATCCGGCAGCGCAGACCCAAGGCCAATAATCGGCGCTGCCGAGGTGCTGGACAGCGTGTCGAGAACGGGGCGGCCCGCGGTCAGCAGGGCGGCCGCCGGTCGCGCGCAGGAAACCACACTCCCCGATAGACGGGGACGCCCGTTTCTGCGCGTATGTCGTCCGGCAGCGTTGACACGTCGACGTTCGGAATGGAGCGACGGATCGGCGGCAACGGTTGTCCGCGGAAGAATTCGCCTCGCAGCAGTGCCAGGCAGTCGGCCGCGTCATAGCCAGAAACGCCGCAGCCCCGAACCCAGGCCGGCGAGCCACCCGCAATGCCCCATGGCTGCCCTTCGGGCACGCCGAGCCAGGCGGCTAGATCGAACTCCACCCACAGCCGGAACAAGTGCCCTGGGCGGTCTTCGCCCGTCGGTTGCGCGCTCACCGCCGGGCCAAAAGTAAGAGCCTGCTCTGTCGCGGTCACGACGCCAGTGTCCGCCGCTTGGGACGCTGGCGCGCTCGTCTTGTCGAACGGTGCGCCGGGCATTCCGGGCAGTTCCCGGCATCGCGCCACCGTCCGTGATGGGCTGCTGACCGTCCACAAATGGGTGGCTGAGCTGCGGCTCCGGTGTTAGAATCGAATACATGTTCGATAGCGATCTGCTGGCCGACGCGGAGCAGTTCCGTGTCCTTGGCCAGCGGATCGCTGCCGCCGTCACCGCCGACACGACCGGCCCGGTCGTCGCCGACGCGCTGGCCGAGGTGCTCGCCGCCGTCCGCGCCGGTGAGCTGGCGACCTGCCGGCTTGTCGAACGGGTCGACCGCACCGGCGAATACGCCGCCGACGGCGCCGCCTCGACCGTCGCCTACCTGCGCAACCTGTCCGGGGAAGCCAACGGCTGGGCCGCCGAACGGATCCAGCTCGGCCGGGCACTCGCCGACCGGATGCCCGTGACGGCAGCGGCCTGGCAGGCCGGGCACCTGGGGTTGGGGCATGCCTCCGTCATCCGCAAAGCCGTCGCCACCCTCGATGACGACCTCACCGCCGACATCGAAGCCGAGTTGGCCAAAGCCGCCCCGCTCATCACCCCATCCCAGCTGGCTGACCTCGCCGCCACCGTCAAAGCCGCAGCGGCGCCGGAGGACGCCGAGGCGGCGGCGAAGAAGAACCACGACAACCAGCAGCTGCACCTCTCCAAAACCTTCGGCGGCATGTACCGCATCGACGGCTGGCTCGACACCGAAGCCGGCGCCGAAGTCGCCGCCGCGATCGACGCCTTCACCCGCAAACGCGACCCCAACCTGCCGCTCCACCAAGACCCCATCGGCTTCCGCCGCGCCGAAGCCCTCCACCAGATCGCCCGCCAGGCCATGGGCCACGCCGATAGCTGCGGCGCCAACACCCCCGTCAGCCCGCGGCACAGCCTCATCGTCGCCATCGCCCTCGACGGCCTGCAATCAGCCCTCGGCGCCGCCGGCATCCAAGGCCACGGCACCCTCACCGCCGCCGCCGCCCGCCGCCTCGCCTGCACCTACGGCATCATCCCCGCCGTCCTTGGCACCGACTCCGAAATCCTCGACCTCGGCACCCGCAACCGGCTCGCCACCCCCACCCAGCGCCGCAACCTCGCACTACGCGACGGCGGATGCCTGTTCCCCGGCTGCGACCGCCCGCCCGCCGGCTGCGACGCCCACCACCGCAAGCACCACATCGACGGCGGCCCCACCGCCGAACACAACCTCGACTCCTTTTGCCCGTTCCACCATCACCAGCTCCACGAAGGCGGCTGGACCTACACGATCACCGACACCGACACCCTCGAGTTCACCCCACCCGGCGGCGGACCTGCGCTGATCGGCAAACGCCGACCGTTTCTCCAGCAAGACCTCACCAAACGGCTCCACCCCCACCCCACCGTCCGCATCCCCACGCCACGCCGGACGTAAGGGAAGTCGGACGTAGGGGAAGTCGTGCCTAGGGTCCTGACGTGCACGATGGGCAGGTGACTTCCGTGCTCGAGCGTTATCGCACCTACTGGGACACCGACGCGGCCACCTACGACGACGCCGTTGGCCATGCGCCGCGCGACCCTGTGCAGATCGCGGCCTGGACGGCGGCGATGTCAGCCGCACTGCCCGCATCGCCCGCCCGGGTGCTCGACGTCGGCGCCGGGACCGGCTTCCTATCGCTGCTCGCGGCGCGGCTCGGGCATCAGGTCGTCGCGCTGGATCTGGCGCCGGCCATGCTCGAGCGGCTCAGCGCAAAGGCCGCAGCCGAGGGCCTCACCGTGGAGTGCCGGCTGGGTGACGCCCAGGTCGCCGGGCTCGGCGTCTTCGATGCGGTGGTTTCCCGGCATCTGCTCTGGACACTGCCGGATCCGGTCGCCGCGTTGCGTTCCTGGCGCGCCGCGGCTCCCGGCGGCACGTTGTCGCTCTTCGAGAGCGTCTGGGGAACGGCCGCGCCTCGCAGCGAGCAGCTCCGCGCCCGGGGACGCCGGCTGCTGCGCCAGGCGCGGCGCATCCCGGACGACCACCACGCGGCCTACGACGAGGCGATGCTGGGCGCGCTTCCGTACCGAGGCGGCATCACCGTGGAAGGCCTGATCGGTCTGGTCGGCGAGGCGGGATGGCCGGCGCCGCGCCTGACCCGGCTCACCGACGTGGAGTGGAGCACCCGATCCCGGCTGCCGCTGCCCGAACGGCTGCTCGGCGTGGCGCCCCGTTTCCGGATCAGCGCCGGCCGCTGAGCCGCTCGAGCAGGTGGTCACGGCGACGCGCCAGCAGCTCGGCCGTGGCCGACGCCGACGGCGGCCCGGGAACGGCGGCCCGCACCTGGGAGTGCACGACGGCATGCGGAGCGCCGGTGGCCGCGGCGACGCGCGCCACGAGCGAATTCAGTTCGCGCCGGAGGGCGCCCGCGTCCTGCCAGCTGGCCTTCGGCTCTTGCGTCTGGACGCTCTCGCCCGGGGAGTCGTCGACACCGAACAGATCGGGACCGCTCTGGCGGGATCGCAGCCGCTTCTGCAGCTCGGCATCGCGCCGGGCGAGCAGGGCAGCCGTCTGCTCCGGGGTCAACAATCCGGGCAGGCCGCCGTCGTCGAGGTCGACCGCCTCCGGCTCGCCGGTCACCGGCTCCGCGGTCACCGCCCGCCCGCCGGCCAGCACGTGCGCGAAGGACGCTTCCGCGTCGATCGCCTCCCACTCGTTCAGCCCGACAAGGCGCTCGACATCGCCCGGCAGCTCGTCGAGCTGCCCCTCGTCGTCCCGGACCGCCCGTAGGCGCACGACCCGGTCCCGCTCGGACTCCAGGTCGGCCGCCAGCGTGAGCAGCGGCCGGACCGCCGGCAGGAAGACGGTGGCCGTCTCCCCCGGCCGCCGGGCGCGCACCACCCGCCCGACGGCCTGCGCGAAGAACAACGGGGTGCGATACGACGTCAGCCACGCGAGGCATGCCGCCCGCGGGATGTCGACCCCCTCGGAGATCATCCGCACACACACGGCGAGGCGAGCCGTCGAGGCGGAGAACTCGGCGATCTTGGCCGACGCCTTGGGGTCGTCGGACAGGATCAGATACGGCTTCTCACCGGTGACGTCCGCGGCGATTTTCGCGTACGCCCGGGCCGTGTCCTGATCGCTGGCGAGCACCAGGCCGGCGGCGTCCGGCATGCCGCTCGCGCGCAGCTGGCTCACCCGATCATCCATCGCGGCGATCACGTGCGGCACCCACCGGCCGCGCGGATCGAGCGCGGTCCGCCACGCCTGCTGCTCGGTGGAGGCCGTCAACGGCTCGGACAGGCTCGCCGCGACCACGTCTCCCGCGCTGGTCCGCCAGCGGGAGGTGCCGCTGTACGCGGCGAACACGACGGGCCGCACGACGCCGTCACCGAGGGCGTGCCGGTAGCCGTAGGAGAAGTCCGGCAGCGAGCGCAGCCCGGGCAGGCCTTCGTCGTCCAAGGCCTCCTCGTAACGCACGAACGGGATCCGTTCGTCTGGGCGGGACCGAAACGGGGTACCGGTCAGGCAGAGGCGTCGGCGGGCCGGCTGAAAAGCCTCCGCCGCCGCCTCCCCCCACGACAGGCCATCGCCCGCGTGGTGGACCTCGTCGAGAATCACCAGGGTGCGGCGCCGTTCCACGCGCCGGCGGTGCAGCAGCGGCTTCTGGGCCACCTGCGCGTAAGTCGTCACGTAGCCGGCCACATCCGCGCGCACCGGGCCCACCGAATTCGGCAGGTTGGCGTCGAGTGCGATACCCGCGGCGGCGGCCGCGGCAGCCCACTGGTTGCGCAGGTGGTCGGTAGGGCAGACCACGACGATCCGGTCGATGGTGCGCTCGTCCGACAGCTCCCGCGCGACCGTCAGGGCGAACGACGTCTTTCCCGCTCCGGGGGTGGCGTGCAGCAGGTAGTCGACCGGGCGTGCCTGCAGATAGGCGGCCAGGGCGCTGGCCTGCCAGGCCCGCAGCCGCCGGCCACCGGCAGCCTTCGGTTCCCGCGAAGAAACGCCCTCGGAGTCGGGCGCCGGTGCGAACAGGGGCAAAGCATCGGCGGCGGACACCGCACCCAACTTAGGAGGACCGCCGCGACACGCCAACCAGTGACACGCGGCCCCGCACCGTTCGCGTCGGCGCGGCATCGCCCGGACCTACAGGGAGTTCACTTCAGGCATGCCACTGCTGCGGCTAGGCACCGCGCGCGGTCGGTGGGTCCTGCTCGCGACCGTCCTGGGATCAGGGATAGCGCAGCTGGACGGCACCGTCGTCAACGTCGCACTCCCCCACATTGGCGACGACCTGTCGGTCGGACTGTCCGCTCTGCAATGGGTGGTGACCGGCTACACCCTCACGCTGGCGGCCTTCCTGCTGCTCGGCGGCGGGCTCGGGGACCGGTACGGGCGACGCAAGCTCTTCACGATCGGCGTGGCCTGGTTCGCGCTGGCGAGTGTCTTGTGCGCGGCGGCCCCGAACGCTCCGTTCCTCATCGCGGCCCGCGCCCTGCAGGGGGTCGGCGGGGCGCTGCTCACGCCCGGCAGCCTGGCGATCCTGCAGACATCGTTCGCCGAGGACGACCGTGGCCGGGTGATCGGCGCCTGGTCCGGGCTCACCGGCGTCGCCAGCGCCACCGGACCGTTTCTCGGCGGGTGGCTGATCGACGTCAGCAGCTGGCGGTGGATCTTCCTGCTCAACCTGCCCCTCGCCGCCGGAGTGCTGCTGGTCAGCGCCCGCTACGTCCCGGAGAGCCGGGATCCATCGGCGGTCGGGCGGCCGGACTGGACCGGAGGGGTGCTCGCCGGGCTGGCTCTCGGAGCGCTGACGTACGGGCTGATCGAAGGGCCGGCGCATGGCTTCGATGCCCTCGCGATCGCCATGCTCGTTGCCGGGGCGCTGCTGCTCGTCGCCTTCCTCGGCTTCGAACGAGTGCGGCCGAACCCCATGCTGCCGCTCTCGTTGTTTCGCAACCGGCAGTTCGACGCCGCGAACGCCGTGACGTTCGCCATGTACGGGGCGCTCACCGCGTTCCTGTTCCTCACGCCGGTGCAGCTGCAGACGGTGTCGGGCTACTCGGCCGTATTCGCTGGCAGCGCCCTACTGCCGGTCACCGCGCTCATGCTGGCGCTGTCCGCGCGCTCGGGGGCGCTCGCCGCGCGGATCGGTCCCCGGCTGCAGATGTCCGTGGGACCGCTCATCGTCGCCGGGGGCATGCTGCTGCTCACCCGCGTCGGCGCCGACGCGAACTACCTGACCACCGTGCTGCCGGCGGCGCTCGTCATCGGGCTCGGGCTGTCCACAACGGTCGCCCCGCTCACCGCGGCGGCGCTGGCCGCGGTGCCGGGCGACAGGGCCGGTATCGCGTCCGGCGTCAACAACGACGTCGCCCGCACCGCCGGGCTGGTGGCGGTGGCCGTCCTGCCCGGGCTCGCCGGCATCTCGGGGGACGACTACCGCCGAGCCGGCGCGTTCGACGCCGGCTTCCAGCACGCCGCCTACATCTGCGCCGGCCTGCTCGCGGTAGCCGGCATCATCGCAGTGTTGACGATCCGCAACGTCCGCCGGCCCGCCCCCACGGCGGGCACCCCCCTGGCACCGGCGGTGCCCGACGCCGGCAGGGCCGAGCACCTTCCGAGCTGCGCCGGCTTGGATCCGGCGCCGCTCACGGCCGACACGGGACGCCGGTCACCGCCCGGGCCGTAGCGCGAGGTAGCCTGCCGTGCCGTGACCCAGGACATCAACGAAGCCGCCCAGCCGGACGGCCAGCAGAACGAAGAATTCGTCGAGCCGACCCGGGACGAGATCCCGGCGATCAGCCGCGGCCACGTCGCGGCCATGGAGGCGACCGACGACGACGCCGCGTGGGTGATCGCGGGCATGCACCATGTGGTGCTGCGCACGATCGGGCGCAAGAGCGGAAACGAGCACAAGGTCGCGCTCCCGTTCTGGGCTGACGAGAAGGGCCGGCCCGTCGTGGTCGCGTCGTTCTCCGGCGCGCCGCAGCATCCCTCCTGGTACGTCAACCTGAGCGACCGCACCGCGAACCCCGAGGTGCTGGTACGCCGCCAGCACGCGCTCTACTGGTCGGTGCCGGAGATCCTCGAGGGCGAGGAGTACGACCGGGTCTGGGCCGGCCTCACCGCCGACCGCCCGTACTACAACGACTACCAGTCCCGCACCACACGCAAGCTGCCGCTGGTACGACTCGACGTCACCCGCCCCGCCTAGCCACCACCCAAGATCAACGCTTCACCGAAGTGGGTTTGACCCCCGAATCCGGCGCCAAACTCACCTGGATGAAGCGTTGATCTTGGTCAGAGGTAGAGGCCGGTGCCCTCGTTGCTGAGCCGTTCGGCCGCCACCGCGTGCAGGTCACGCTCGCGCAGCAGCGTGTAGCTCACGCCGTGCAGCTCGACCTCGGCCTTGTCCTCGGGGTCGAACAGCACCCGGTCGCTGAGCTTGACACTGCGCGCGCTGGCACCGACGCCGACGACCTCACCCCACGCCAGCCGCTTGCCCAGCGCCGCCGTCGCCGGGATGACGATGCCGGCCCCCGAGCGGCGCTCCCCCGCCTCCTTGTCCAGCCGGACGAGAACGCGGTCGTGCAACATCTGGATCGGAAGCGTGCCGTTGGCGGTTGTCACGGCTGGCAACGCTAGTGGACGAAACGCCGGACTAGGGCCTCGGGCCGGGCTCCAGCTCCAAAGCGATGGAGTTCATGCAATAGCGCTGGCCGGTCGGCTGCGGGCCGTCGTCGAACACGTGGCCGAGGTGGCTGCCACAGCGCGCGCAGCGCACCTCGGTACGCACCATGCCGTGGGTGCGGTCTTCGACCAACTCCAGCGACTCGCGGGTCATCGGCTCGTAGAAGCTCGGCCATCCGGAGCCGGAGTCGTACTTGGTCTCGCTCGAGAACAGCGGGGCCGAGCAGGCGCCGCAGCGGTAGACACCGGCCGTCTTGTCATGCGTGTACTTGCCGGTGAACGGAGGCTCGGTCGCGGCCTGGCGCAACACCGCAAAACGATCCGGCCCGAGGCTCTTGCGCCACTCGTCGTCCGTAGCGGTCACCTCGTACGACATCGTTCTGCGCTCCTTCGCTGCGGTGGGCTTCGCTCTTGTGCGGCTGGTGCCAGTAAACCGGGTCAGTTCGACGCCGAGAGCACCCGGTAGCAGTCGTACACGCCCTCGATGCCGCGCACCGCGGCGAGCAGGTGGCCGAGATGCTTCGTCTCACCCATCTCGAACGTGAACCGGCTGACGGCCACCCGGTCGCGGGTGGTGGTGACGGACGCGGACAAGATGTTGACATGGTGGTCGGACAGCACCCGCGTGACGTCCGACAGCAAGCGCGTGCGGTCGAGCGCCTCCACCTGGATCGCGACCAGGAATACCGACGCTGACGAGGGTGCCCACTCGACATCGACGATCCGGTCGCCGACGCGTTGCAGCGCCGCCACGTTGGGGCAGTCACCGCGGTGGACCGATACGCCCTTGCCCCGCGTGACGAACCCGAGGATCGGGTCGCCCGGCATCGGCGTGCAGCAGCGCGCGAGCTTCACCCACACGTCGCTCGCACCCTTGACGATGACGCCCGGGTCGGCGGTCGGCAACGTGCGTTTGGTGCTGGGGAGCGCGGTCTCGGCGATGTCCTCGACCGCGCCGTCCGGCCCGCCCATGGACTGCATCAGCCGGTGCACCACGGTCTGGGCGCTGGCGTGGCCTTCACCGACGGCCGCATACAGGGCGGAGACGTCGGCGAAGCGCATCTCCTTCGCCAGCGTGGGCAGCGCCTCCCCGCCGAGCAGCCGCTGCAACGGGAGACCCTGCTTACGCAACGCGCGCAGGATCGAGTCGCGGCCCTCCTCGATGGCGTCCTCGCGGCGTTCCTTGGCGAACCACTGCCGGATCTTGCTGCGCGCCCGGCCGGAACGCACGAAGGTCATCCAGTCGCGGCTCGGCCCCGCCGTCGGCGACTTGGAGGTGAAGATCTCGACGGTGTCGCCGTTTTCCAGCGGGCTCTCGAGGGGCACCAGGCGCCCGTTGACCCGCGCGCCGATGCAGCGGTGGCCGACCTCGGTGTGCACGGCGTACGCGTAGTCGACCGGTGTCGAGCCGGACGGCAGGCTGATGACGTCGCCCTTGGGGGTGAAGACGAAGACCTCGCTGCCCTGCAGGTCGAAGCGCAGGCTGTCGAGGAATTCGCCGGGGTCGCTGGTCTCGCGCTGCCAGTCGAGCATCTGGCGCAGCCACGCCAGCTGGTCACCCTTGTCGGGGGCGAGACTCGCCCGGCCGTCGACGACCTTGGCGCCTTCCTTGTACTTCCAGTGCGCCGCGATGCCGTACTCGGCGCGGTGATGCATGTTGTAAGTGCGGATCTGCAGCTCGACGGGCTTGCCCTCGGGACCGATCACCGTCGTGTGCAGTGACTGGTACATGTTGAACTTGGGCATCGCGATGTAGTCCTTGAACCGGCCCGGTACCGGCTGCCAGTTCGCATGGATCGTGCCCAGCGCGGCGTAGCAGTCGCGCACCGAGTCGACCAACACCCGCACCCCGACAAGGTCGTAGATGTCGGCGAAGTCGCGGTGGCGGACGATCATCTTCTGGTAGATCGAGTAGTAGTGCTTGGGCCGTCCGGTGACCTGAGACTTGATCTTCGCATCGCGCAACTGGTTGCTGACCTGCGCGGTGACGGTAGCGAGGTAGGTGTCGCGGCTCGGCTGCCGCTCGCTGACGAGACGGACGATCTCCTCGTAGCGTTTCGGGTAGAGCGTGGCGAACGCCAGGTCTTCGAGCTCCCACTTGACGGTGTTCATACCGAGGCGATGAGCCAGTGGGGCGTAGATCTCGAGCGTCTCGCGTGCCTTGCGCTCCTGCTTGTGCGGCGGCAGGAAGCGCAACGTGCGCATGTTGTGCAACCGGTCGGCCAGCTTGACGACGAGCACCCGGGGATCGCGCGCCATCGCCACCACCATCTTGCGGATGGTCTCGCTCTGGGCGGCGCGGGCGGCTTCCGCGGCGTCAGCGCGGTCGGGCGTCTTGACCCGGTCGAGCTTGGTGACGCCGTCCACGATGATCCCGACCAGCTCCCCGAACTGCCGGGTGATCTTGTCGAGGCCGACGTCGGTGTCCTCGACCGTGTCATGCAGCAGCGCCGCGGCGAGTGTCGGAGCGTCCATGCCGAGATCGGCGAGGATGCCCGCCACCGCCAGCGGGTGGGTGATGTACGGGTCGCCGCTGCGCCGCATCTGCCCGTCGTGGGCGCGCTCGGCGAACTCGTAGGCACGCTTGACGAGCCCGGCCTCGGCCTTGGGGTGAGCGGTGCGCAGCGCACGCAGGATCGGCTCGATCGGCGACGGCGGCGCAGGACGGCCCGGGGCGAGCCGGGCGAGCCTGTTGCGCACGCGCCTGGAGGCGGCGCCTGTCTCATGACCGAGCCGCGGGACGACCGTCGGCACCGTGTCAAGATGCTCGGGCCGGCGAAAGAGCGGCGGCAGGAAGCTCTCGTAGCCCGCGGTGCTCGACGGCTGGGCGGCGTCCTCCTCGGCGTCGACCTGCGCGTCACTCTCCACGCGCGGATCAGCTGCGCCGTCGTGCGACGCAGGGTCAGTCGCGCCGCGCTCGTCCTCCATCGGCACCGCAGTGGGCGTCGATGTGCGGCTCGCGGCGTCGGACAATTCTGCGGCTCCTTCGGTGGTCAGCCGATCAGCCGGCAGGTGACGACAGCCACCCGCCTGTGTAACTGCATACGTTAACCCCGCAGGCCACCGCCGCGTTCCTGGCGCACGGCAGGAGTGATTCCGGCTACACAGCCGGCAGCAGCGTCACGGGGCCGGAAACGACCCGAAAGCGGTCACACCACCAGCAGGGTCTCGACGTCGAGCGGTGCGACGCGCTGCCGGCCACCCAGCGCCTCCAACTCGAGCAGCACGGCAAGGCCGCTGACCACCGCCCCCGCCTCATCGAGCAGCGCCGCGGCAGCCGCGGCCGTACCACCGGTCGCCAGCACATCGTCGATGATCAGGACGCGCTCGCCGCTGCTCACCGTGTCGGCCTGGATCTCCAACGTCGCCGTGCCGTACTCGAGGGCGTAATCAATCCGGCGTGTCGAGCCCGGCAGCTTGCCCGCCTTCCGGACCGGCACGACTCCGAGCCCCGCTTCCACACCGACCGGAGCGGCCAGCAGGAAGCCCCGGGCCTCGATCCCCGCAATCTTGTCGGCGCCCGCTTCTCGCGCCATCTCGACGAGCGCCGAAATCACGCTGCGCATCCCGGACGGATCGCCCAGCATGGGCCCGATGTCCTTGAACAGGACGCCCGGCATCGGGAAGTCGGGCACGTCACGGATAAGAGAACGCAACGCCCCGGCGGCGGCTGCTCGCACCCCGTCGACGCGTTGTGCCTCGGCCGACGGGCGACCCGCCGACACGCTCATCGGCGCTTCTTTCCGCTCGGGCGGCCGGGTTTACCGCGTTTGGACGGCCGGCGCTGCTGCGTGCCGGCGGTGACGCCGTCGCGCATGCCGGCGACCCGACGCCCGGGTGCCTGCTGCTCCGCGTCGCGCTCGGGCTGCTGTGGCTCGGACTTGTCGAGCAGCACTGCTGGGCCACTCGCGCTGCTGGAACCGCCGGCGAGCGCCGCTGCGGTGGCCCGCGCCGGCTGGGAGGAGCGCGCTTCGCGAGCAGTCTCCGCTGCCCGCGAGCGAGCGACGCGCGCGGCGAGCGCCTTCATGCCCGATTCGCGCTCCTTGAACTCCACCAGCAGCGGCGTCGCAATGAAGATCGACGAGTACGTCCCCGCGGCCAGGCCGACGAGCTGCGCGAGCGCGAGGTCCTCGAGGGTCCCGGCGCCGAGCAGCCCGGCACCGATGAAGAGCAGGGACGCCACCGGCAGCAGCGCGATGATCGACGTGTTGATCGACCGCATCAGCGTCTGGTTGACGGCCTCGTTGGCGGCCTCTGTGTAGGTCTTCTTACCGACCGCCGCCAGGCCGGCGGTATTTTCTCGAACCTTGTCGAACACCACGACCGTGTCGTAGAGCGAGAAACCAAGGATGGTGAGCAACGCGATCACCGTCGCCGGCGTGACCTCGAAGCCGACCAGAGAGTAGACGCCCGCAGTGATCACCAGGTCGTGAATCAGCGCGACGATCGCGGCCGCCGCCATCTTGGGCTCGTACCGGAACGAGATGTAGACGATCACCGCACCGAGGAACACCAGCAGGCCTTCGAGCGCCTTGGTGGACACCGAGCCGCCCCACGAGGAGGAGAAAGTCTGGGTGTTGACCGGATCCTTACCGGTGAGCTGCAGCTCGCTGATCAGCAGCTTCTGCACCTGCTCGGTCTTCGCTTCGGTCAGGTCGGCGGTCTGCAGCCGGATCTTGTTCGATCCGAGCGACTGCGCGACCTCGACCTTCACTCCAGCGTTAGCCACGACATCGTGAGCCTGGGTGACCGTGTGGCCGTTCGCCGCGAAGTCGAACTGCTGACCACCCTTGAATTCGATGCCGAACTGGAAGCCCCGGATCAGCATGCTGGCGATGCTGACCACGATGATGAAGCCGCTGATCGCGTACCACCGCTTGCGGCGGCGCATGAAGTCGTAGGAGACCTCACCGCGGTACAGCCTGGCAGCCAGAGACATGGTCAGCTCCCGTCCCGCTCGGCCCCGGCGGGACGATCAGTACCGGGCGGCGCGGCTTCGGCGTTCGCCGCAGAGTCCGGCGCGCCGCCGGTGCGCTTGGACAGCCGCATCCGGGGCGCCGGCCCAGCGGTCGCGGTCACGCTCTCTCCCAGCGCCTTCGGCGTGAGGCCGCTGAACCGGCTGGTCGAGAACAGCTTCTTGCGCACCAGCAACGTGACCATCGGCTTGGTGAAGAGGAAGACGACGACCAGGTCGAGCAAGGTCGACAGCCCGAGGGTGAACGCGAACCCGCGCACCGAGCCGATCGACAGCCAGTAGAGGGCGGCCGCCGCGAGGAATGACACGGTGTCCGCCGACAGGATCGTTCGACGGGCTCGTACCCATGCCCGCTCGACACTGGCCCGGACCGAGCGACCCTCGTGGACCTCGTCCTTGAGTCGCTCGTAAAAGACGACAAACGAGTCGGCGGTGATACCGACCGCGACGATGAAGCCGGCGATGCCAGCGAGGGTCAACGTGAAGTTGATCAACTGACCCAAAGCCACGATGCAGCCGTAGACCGACAGCCCCGAGATGGCGAGTGACACGACGGTCACGACACCGAGCGCTCGGTAATAGAAGAACGAATAGATGATGACCAGACCAAGCCCGATCGCGCCGGCCAGCAGACCCGCGTTGAGGGACTGGCGTCCGAGCGTCGCGGAGACGTCGACCACCGCAGACCGCTCGAACGCGACCGGTAGCGAGCCGTACTTGAGCACGTTCGCCAGGTCCTCGGCGCTGGACTGGGTGAAGCTGCCGGAGATCTCCGCGGAACCCGCGATGCGCTGCTGGATGACCGGCGAGGACTGCACGACGCCGTCCAGCACGATTGCGAGCTGGCACTGCGGGGCGCTGCTGGTCGGGCAGCCGCTGGTGGAGGAGATCTTGCCGGTGAGGTCGGCCCACTTGGACTGGCCGGACGAGGTGAAGTCGACGGCGACCACCCAGTTGCCTGTCGTCGTGCCCTGCGCCCCTTGCTGCAGCTGAGCACTCGCGGTGTCGACGATGGTGCCGGGCAGGCTTTGCGGCTTCAGGATGTACTTCGTCTGCCCGGTGGCGTCACAGGCGACCAGCCATTCGGACGGCTTCGCGGTGTTGAGGTTGACCCCGCGGATGTCGTATTTGCTGCAGGTCTGCTTCGCGAACTGTGCCGTGATGCAGCTCGGCGGGGTGCTGCCGGAGCCTGGGGCGCTGATGCAGGGCGCAGCGACGGTGGCGGACGCGTTCGGCGCCGGAGTCGCGCTGGCCGCAGCGGAAGGTGTCGCAGCCGCGGCCGGTGTCGCAGCCGCGCTGGGGGCCGCGGTCGCTGCTGCGGGACTCGTCGACGGGGCGTACAGCGCCGGGTTGGCCACCGCGCGCTTGCCCGCGGGAGCCAGCTGCGGGGCCGCACCCGCCTTCGGGCTGGTGGATGCCGATGGCGTCACGGACGCGGGGGCGGAAGGAGTGGCGCTGGTGCTCGGGGCCGCAGAGGGGGTGGCCGTGGCACCCGGCGTGGGCGTCACCGTCCCGGACGGGGCGGTGCTGGGAGTGGCAGCCGCCACGGCGGCAGCCTCGGTATACGGGATGCGGAACGAGAGCGCTGCGGTCTGCCCGACCAGGTTGACCACGTCGTCGCGGCCCTTGCCGGGCACGGAGATCTCGATGTGGTCGCCGGCCTTCACGACCTCGGCCTCGGCGACGCCGAGCCCGTTCACCCGCAGCCGGATGATCTCGACTGCCTGGTCGATCGCGCCGGGCTTGATGGTCTGTCCCGGTTTCGGGGAGAGCGTGACCGTCGTGCCGCCCTGCAGATCCAGACCCAGCTTCGGGGTGAAGTGACCGCTCAGTGCGAGGCCCCCGTACAGGATGACGATCAAACCCACCAGAACGCCCAGGCGGGTCCAGGCCGGACGGGTGCTCGTTCCGCCGCGGGGTGCGCGGGACGGGCGCTTAGCCACTCGTCATCCCTCTCAGGTAGCGGTCGGGGGGAGCCACGTTGCTATCCCCCGAATGCAGTATCGCCCCGGACTCGCCGCACTTCAGCCTGCGTGGCTGATCGTTACCTGCGTGTGGCCTTAAGTCCCGTGGACGGCTCGCCGGATCAGGAGCCTGGTGGCGGCTCCTTGTCCAGGTCAATCGTCGGAGGCTTGTCATCCTTGGATCCGGCCGAGTCGTCCGCCACGTCACCGAGCGGCTCAGCGCCCTCCGGAGCGTCGAGCACCCGGGAGATCGCCTGCCGGGCGTACTTGCAGTGCACCCCGGGAGCTACCTCCAGGGTGACTCCGTCATCGTCCACGGAGGTCACGGTGGCGAACAGACCGGCCGTCGTCATGACCCGCGAACCGACGTTGAGCGCGTTCTGCAGCTGCTGGGCGGACTGCTTGCGCTTGCGGGTGCTCAGAAACAGGAAACCGACCATCGCCACCAGCAGCAGCGGGAAAATCAACCCGAGGCCGCCGCTGCTGCTGCTGTTCGCGGCCCACACCACTGCTGAGTTCACCCCGCGAGTCTAGGCATGGGACCCAGCCGGTACCGCCACACGCGCGGACGTATCGCGTTTGATCTCTTGGTCAACTGAACAAGGTCGGCCATTGGCTGCGCATTGCGCCACCGGGCGGCGGGCTCTGGCTGCCGGGACGTGCAGCGCCTCCCGGCAGCCCAGGCTCCACCCCGAGATGCTCAAACGCCGCCGGGGTGGCCATACGACCTCGCGAGGTGCGCACCAGAAGCCCAGCGCGCAGCAGGTACGGCTCGACGACCTCCTCGACGGTCTCGGGCTCTTCGCCTACGGCCACCGCCAGCGTGGTGAGCCCTACCGGGCCGCCCCCGAACGATCCGACCAGCGCTCCGAGCACCGCTCGGTCGAGCCGGTCGAGGCCGCGGCGATCGACGTCGAACACCGCCAAGGCAGCTTCGGCGACGTCACGATCGACAACTCCGTTTGCGCGGACCTCGGCATAGTCACGCATCCGGCGCAGCAACCGGTTCGCGATGCGCGGGGTGCCACGCGAGCGGGACGCGATCTCGGCGGCACCCTCACCCGTCAGCGTCACCCCGAGCAGCGCCGCGCTACGCACGAGGACGCGCTCGAGCTCCGGCTGGTCGTAGAAATCGAGATGCCCGACGAAACCGAAGCGGTCGTGCATCGGGCCGGTGAGCAGGCCCGCCCGGGTGGTGGCGCCGACCAGGGTGAACGGCGCCACTTCAAGCGGTATGGCGGTGGCCCCGGGTCCCTTCCCGAGCACGACATCGACCCGGAAGTCCTCCATGGCCGAATACAGCAGCTCTTCCGCCGGGCGCGCCATCCGGTGGATCTCGTCGATGAACAGCACCTCGCCGGGCCCGAGCGAGGTCAAGATCGCCACCAGGTCGCCCGCCCGTTCGATCGCGGGACCGGAGGTCATCCGCAATGCGGACCCGAGCTCCGCGGCGACGATCATGGCGAGCGTGGTCTTGCCCAGGCCGGGAGGCCCGGACAGCAGCAGGTGATCCGGCGGCCTGCCGCGTGAGAGAGCTCCTTCGAGCACGATCGACAGCTGCTCGCGCACCTTCGGCTGACCGATGAACTCGGCGAGATTGCCCGGGCGCAGCCCCGCCTCGTAGGCGAGCTCCTCCGGGGAGAGCTCGACGGTGACGTCTGCGTCGCTCACGCCGGTCGCAATGCGGTGAGCGCGGTACGGAGCAGCACCTGGACCGACTGCTCACCCTCGGCGGCCAGCGGCGCGACGGCGCTCAGCGCGTCGTCGACCTCGCGTCCGGAGTAGCCGAGACCTCCGAGGGCCCCGCGCAGCTGGTCCTCCCAGGACGGCGGGCGCGCCGTCGGCAGGGAGATCACCGTGCCGCTGACGCCGGCGCCGGCGCCGTCGGGAGCTCCGAGCCGATCCTTGAGGTCGAGGATGATCCGGGCCGCCCCCTTCTTGCCGATGCCGGGGACCTTGCACAGGGCGGCCTGATCCTCGGTCGCCACCGCGCGTCTGATGTCGTCGGGTGAGTGAACGGCGAGCACGGCCTGCGCCAGCCGCGGCCCGACCCCGGCGGCCGTCTGCAACGCCTCGAACACGTCGCGCTCATCCGCGTCGGCGAAGCCGTACAGCGTCAGCTCCGTCTCCCGCACGACGAGCGCCGTGGACAGCGCAGCCGGCTCACCCACCCGCATGCTCGCCAAGGTCGACGGCGTACAGGACAAAGCCAGCCCGATCCCGCCGATCTCGACAACGGCGATGTCGGGGCCGACGGCGGCGACCTTGCCGGAAACGCTGGCAATCATCTAGGCCCTCCTCGGATTGTCACCGTGAGCCTCCGGGACGGTCATCGCTTACCGCCCAGCGCAGCGCTGTAGCGCGCCAGCGCCGCGCCGCGCCACAGGTGGCAGATGGCGAGCGCCAGCGCATCAGCCGCGTCCGCCGGGGTCGGACGGGTGTCGAGCCTGAGCAAGCGGGTCACCATGGTGGTGACCTGCGCCTTGTCTGCTCGACCGGAGCCGGTCACCGCAGCTTTGACCTCGCTTGGGGTGTGCAGCGCGACCGGCAGGCCGCGCCGCGCCGCGGCGGCGATAGCGACTCCCCCGGCCTGCGCAGTGCCCATGACCGTCCGCACATTCGCCTGGCTGAAGACGCGCTCGACGGCTACCGCGTCGGGGCGGTGCGTGTCGAGCCACTGCTCCATCGCAGCGTCAATGGCGCCGAGCCGCGCCCCGATGTCGTCACCCGCCGGGGTGCGCACCACATCGACGGCGACGAGCTGGGCCTGGCCTGGCCGCTGGCTGTCCACGACACCCAGGCCGCACCGGGTCAGCCCCGGGTCGACGCCGAGCACACGCACTCATGACCTCCCGCCTCGCGAACGCCTGTTCGACGCTAACGCGCAGGTGCGAGAAGTCCGCGGACCTGGCGGGGGTGTGTCGCGCGGCCGGCGCCGCGCGACACCGAGATCAGGCGGTGACGAGCTCCATGACCTCGTCGGCGATATCCGCGTTGAACCACACGTTCTGGACGTCGTCGAGATCTTCGAGCGCATCCACGAGGCGCAACACCTTGCGGGCGCTCTCCTCCTCGATCGGCACCGAGACGGTCGGCATCCAGGCCACATCGGCACTCTGCAGCGGCAGCCCGGCGTCGGTCACCGCGGTGCGGACGCTGTGCATGTCGGTGGCTTCCGAGACGACCTCGAAGGCGTCGCCCAGGTCGTTGACCTCCTCGGCGCCGGCATCCAGAACGGCGGCCAGGACGTCGTCCTCCCCGAGCCCGTCCTTGTCGACCAGCACGATCCCCTTGCGCTGGAAGAGGTAGGCCACCGACCCGGGGTCGGCGATGCGGCCGCCGTTGCGAGTGATCGCCACGCGCACGTCTGAGGCGGCGCGGTTGCGGTTGTCGGTCAGGCACTCGACGAGGATCGCGACCCCGTCCGGGCCGTAGGCCTCGTAGCTGATCTCCTCGTAAGCCGCGGCGTCGCCGAGCTCGCCGGAGCCGCGCTTGATGGCGCGTTCGATGTTGTCGTTCGGCACCGACTGGCCCTTCGCCTTGGCGACGGCGTCGGCCAGCGTCGGGTTGCCGTTGATGTCACCGCCGCCGGTGCGGGCTGCGACCTCGATCGTCTTGATCAGTTTGGCGAACAGCTTGCTGCGCTTCGCGTCGACGACGGCCTTCTTGTGCTTGGTCGTCGCCCACTTGGAATGGCCGCTCATGTGTTCTCCCTGACCATCTCGACAAACTTCGCGTGCATGCGCGCGTCTCCGGACAGCTCCGGATGGAACGCCGTCGCGAGCCGGCGCCCGTCTCGCACCGCGACGCTACGACCGAAGGCGCTGGCAAGCACCTCGACATTCTCCCCGCACTCCTCGACGACCGGAGCGCGGATGAACACCGCGTGCACCGGGCCGCCTTCGACCCCGGCCACCTCGAGCTCGGTCTCGAACGAGTCGACCTGCCGGCCGAACGCGTTGCGCCGCACCGTGATGTCCATCCCGCCGAGCAGCGGCTGATCGTCGCGCCCGTCGAGGATGCGCGACGCGAGCAGGATCATTCCCGCACAGGAGCCGAAGGCCGGCAGGCCGCCGGACACGGCCGTACGCAGCGGCTCCAGCAGGCCGAACACGCCAAGCAGCCGGCCGATGGTGGTCGACTCCCCGCCCGGGATGACGATGCCGTCGAGGTCGGCCAGCTCGCTCTCGCGGCGCACCGGCACGGCATCCGCACCGGCCGCGCGCAGGGCCGCGAGGTGCTCGCGCACGTCTCCCTGGAGGGCGAGCACGCCGATCTTCGGGCGGCCCGCCGGCTTACCGGCCGATGCCCCTGCGGACTCGCTCACCAACCCCGGTCGGCGTAGCGCTGCGAATCGGGAAGCGTCGGGATCTCGATCCCGACCATCGCCTCCCCGAGACCGCGCGACACCTTGGCGAGCACGCCCGGGTCGTCGTACATGGTGGTGGCCTCGACGATCGCCCGCGCGCGCCGCGCCGGATCGCCGGACTTGAAGATTCCGGAGCCGACGAAGACGCCCTCGGCTCCGAGCTGCATCATCAGCGCCGCATCGGCGGGCGTGGCGATGCCCCCGGCGGTGAAGAGCACGACCGGGAGCTTGCCCTCGCGCGCCACCTCGGCGACCAGCTCGTAGGGCGCGCGAAGCTCCTTGGCCGCTGCATACAGCTCGTCGGCCTCGAGCGTCGTCAGCCGCCTGATCCCGCCACGGATAGCGCGCATGTGCCGGACGGCCTCGACGACGTTGCCGGTGCCGGCCTCGCCCTTGCTGCGGATCATGGCGGCGCCCTCGCTGATGCGCCGAAGCGCCTCGCCGAGGTCGGTGGCCCCGCAGACGAAGGGGACGGTGAAGGCGAACTTGTCGATGTGGTGCGCCTCGTCGGCCGGGGTGAGGACCTCGGACTCGTCGACGTAGTCCACCCCGAGCGACTGCAGGACCTGCGCCTCGACGAAGTGGCCGATGCGCGCCTTCGCCATGACCGGGATGCTGACCGCGTCGATGATCCCGCTGATCATGTCGGGATCACTCATCCGCGCCACTCCGCCCTCGCGGCGGATGTCAGCGGGAACCCGCTCGAGGGCCATGACGGCGACAGCGCCCGCGTCCTCGGCGATCTTGGCTTGCTCGGGCGTGACGACGTCCATGATGACGCCACCCTTGAGCATCTCTGCCATGCCGCGCTTCACGCGCACGCCGCCGGTGACGCCGGCCACCGCCGGCGACGAAGTGCTGGAACTGGGGGCGCCGGCGTCCGGCAGGTTCTGTGCCACGGAATGCTCCTGGCTGCACGAGGCAGGCGTGTGAGGTGCAGATAGAGGGTGCCCCGGCGGGCCGCCGGGGACAAAGCGCTTTCTGCGAGTTTACGAGATCAGCCGACCGGCTCGTCGGCATCGAACTCGACGTAGGCAGGAGCTTTGGCCCGGCCGTACAGGTGCAGGACCCGGATCAGCCAGCGCCGGCGCAGCGCGAGCAGGTCGCGCACCGCGTCGTTGTGAAACTGGCGGGCCAGCATCACCTTGCGCGCTGCCACCGCCATGTCCGGGGCAGCCGCCAGCTGAGGGGCCTTGCGCAACATCCGCGACAGCTCGCTTTCGGTCGCTTCCCGATCCGGACCGTGACCGCGCTGGTCGAGCGCGCGCCGGGCCGCTTCGTGCACATCCTCTTCCGCTGTCGCGGCGGAGAGGTCGTAGGCGATGACGGCCCGCCTCACGAGCTGCGCGTCAAGAGCGTCGGCAGCCGCTTCGACCCGTACCGCAAGTCGATCGAGACGGCCGGCCAACCAGGTCAGGTAGCTCGCCACGGCCACCACGATCGCCACGACGGCGATCACGAGGGTCACCGGCCGAGCCTAGCGAGGGCGAAGATCGAATCAACGCAGCCGGATGGCGGATGCCGGGAACGCCGGCGCCGGACGATCCGAGCGCAGTGTCAGGCCAGCCGGCGCAGCGGAGCATCCTCCGTCACCGTCTCGTAGACGTGGACGATCTCGGTGGCCACCGTGGCCCAGTCGTACTGCTGCACGACCCGCCAGCCGGCCTCAGCCATCTCCTCGCGCTCCGCCGGCGACGAGAGCACTGCGGACAGCACTTCGGCGAGCTGCTCGGGCTGCTCATTGGCGAACAGCCGCCCCGCCCGACCGTCGTCCAGCACCCGGCGAAAGGCGTCGATGTCGCTGGCCACCACAGGGGTGCGGGCCGCCATCGCCTCCAGCAGGACGATGCCGAAGCTCTCCTGGCCGGTGTTAGGGGCGACATAGACATCGGCGGTGTGAAAGAGGCGCGGCTTGTCGGCGTCGCTCACCAGCCCGAGGAACTCGACGTGCCGGCGTATCGACGGCTGAAGCTTCCTCGTCACCTCGTCGACCTCCCCCGGACCGGCGACCAGCACGCGCACGTCCGGATGCCGGCGGGCGATCAGCGGCAGCGCCTCGAGCAGCACCGCGAGCCCTTTACGCGGCTCGTCGATGCGGCCCAGGAAGACGACGGTCGGAGCGGCGCTGGTGAGCGCCGGCAGCGCGGTGGCGTCGGCGAACGAGGCGACGTTCACACCGTTCGGGACGAGAACGGCATCGACCCCGAGATGCTCGACGATGGTGCGCCGCGCGGCCTCCGAGACCGCGATGTTCGCCCAGACCTTCTCGAGCCGCGGCTGCAGCGCGCCTTGCAAGGCGGTGAGGATGCGCGAGCGCGGGTTGCTCGTGTGATAGGTCGCCACCAGCGGCCCGTTGGCCATCATGCAGGCCAGCAGGCTCACGCTCGGCGCGGTCGGCTCATGAGCGTGCACGACGTCGAAGTCACCTTCGCGCACCCATTTGCGTACCCGGGACGCGGACACCGGCCCCATCAGGATGCGGGTAACAGACCCGTTGTACGGAACCGACATGGCCTTACCGGCCGACACCGCGTACGGCGGAAGGCTGCTCTCGTCGTCCACCGGGGTGATGACCGACACCTCGTGCCCCAGCCGGAGCAGCGTTTGGGCGAGGTCGCGCACGTGCACCTGGACGCCGCCGGGCACATCCCAGGTATACGGACAGGCCAGCCCTACGCGCACGTGCCGATCCTGCTACACACCGGCGGGGTCGACCGCCGGCTCATCGGCTTCGGCGCAGCCGGCCTCGTGCTGCGGCCCGCGGTCCAGATCGTCGGTCCACAGCCGCTGCAGCATGTGCCAGTCGGCCGGGTGCTCGGCGATCGAGGCGGCGAAGGCGTCAGCCATCGCCTGGGTCATGGTCCCAACGTCGGTGTGGGGAACGGGGGCGGCCGTCAGCGCCTCCCAGGCGCCGTTCACCGGGTTCCCCGAGTACCACAGCGTCGTCGGGATCAACGCGGCGCCGGTGCGCAACGCCAGCAAGGCAGGCCCCGCCGGCATGGTCGCCTGGGCGCCGAAGAACGTCACCGGCACCCCGCTCGGGGTGAGATCGCGGTCGGCGAGCAGGCACAGCATCTTGCCGTCGCGCAACCGCTGCTCCAGCACCTCGAACGGCGGCTGCTTGCCACCGGAGGTGGGAAGCACCTCGAAGCCGAGGCTCTCCCGAAACGCGACGAACATGTCAAACAGCTCTGCGGGCTTCAGCCGCTCCGCGACCGTGGTGAACGGCACGCCGGTGAGCACCAGCCAGGCACCGGCGTGGTCCCAATTGCCCATGTGCGGCAGGGCGAGGATGCACCCCCGACCCTGGGCGTAGCTGTCGCGAAGGTTGTCCTCCTCACGGATGTTCATCCGACCGACGATGCGCTCGGGTGGAAGCACCGGCAGCCGGAAGATCTCGAGCCAGTAGCGCGCATACGAGCGCAGCGCCTGCCGGGTGAGGGCGTCGAGGTCGGTGCCCGGCGCAGCGACGCGGGCCAGGTTTGAACGCAGCCGCCGGGTGCCCTTGCCCTGACGCCGCCAGGCCAGCTCCGCACCGAACATGAACAGCGCCGCGGACAGCCGCTCGGGCAGGTTGCGCAGCACGGTCCAGCCGACGCGGTAGGCCAGGGCGAGGAGCCGATCCATAGCGGGGACGCTAGCGGTCGCCGAGCGCGATACCCGGGAGGTCGGACGCGTGCCGCCGCAGCCGGCCGTTCAGCGGATCAGCGAACGCCGGCGTGCTCACCGCGGTGGCGGATGCGGGCCCGTTCCCGCCGAACCGGGCGCCGGGCCGGCCGCTTAGGGCGGGGCTCGACCTCGCTCGCCTGCCTGTAGACGTGCACCAGACGCTGACCGACGGTGATCGTGGTCGCGCCACACAGGAACCAGAGCGCGGCCGGCAGCAGCCAGGGCACCCCGAGACCGCCGATCCCGGCGGCAACGAGGACGATCAGCAGCCGCTCACCGCGCTCGGCGAAGCCGGTGTTGCAATCGAAGCCGAGAGCTTCGGCGCGCGCCTTGACGTAGGAGATCATGCCGCCGGCGGCCAAGCAGTAGACAGCCGCGCCGGCCAGTGGCAGCGACTTGCCGTCCCCGGCGTACCAGACCACGAGGCTGCCGAAGATGGCGGCGTCCGCGACCCGGTCGGACGAGGAGTCGAGAAACGCGCCCCACTTGCTGCTGCGGCCACGCGCGCGGGCGATGAGCCCGTCCAGCAGGTCACTGAACACGAACAGCGTGATCACCAGCGTGCCCACGAAGAACACCCCGCGGGTGAAGAAGCCGAGTGCGGCTCCGGAGACCCCCACGGTGCCGACCACGGTGACGACATCGGGCGAGATACCGGAATGCGCCAGCCGGCGCCCGAGCGGATCCAAGAGGCGCTGGATCTGCGGGCGCGCCTGCGATGCGAGCATGAGCCCTCTTCCTGGTCGCTGCCGCTGTGCCGAGCCCGCCCGCGAGCGGTTCGGCGAGCTCTGCGACTGGCGGGAGCCGGCCTGAGAGCCCGAATTAACCATAGCTGATGCATCGCGCCGATACATCGAACGCAACGTGTCGGAGGGAAAGGTCGTCCGGCTCTTGCGGTCACGCGGGGACGAGAGAAAGGTTTCGAACACGCCGGAGGGCACCGGCCCTCCGCTCGTCGGGAAAGCCCGGGTGACACACATGAGCCAGACAGGTCGGGTGAGCAACAAAGGCACGGATACCGGCGCCACCGCGGCGCCGAACTTCACCAGTGTGCGCAACGTGGTGCTGGTCGGGCACTCGGGCGCCGGCAAAACCAGCCTGGCGGAAATGCTGCTGACAGCCACCGGGACGATCAACCGGGCGGGCTCGGTCACCGCGGGCACCACCGTCTGCGATCACGAGCCCGCCGAGCAACGCCAGCAGCGCAGCGTCAGTCTCGCGCTCGCGCCGATCGTCAGCGGCGAAGTCAAGATCAACCTGATCGACACCCCCGGATACGCCGATTTCGTCGGCGAGCTGCGCGCCGGGCTGCGCGCGGCGGACGCCGCCCTCTTTGTCGTCAGCGCCGTCGACCAGATCGACGGCCCGACCCGGATGCTTTGGTACGAGTGCGCCGCCGTCGGCATGCCGCGCGCGATCGTCGTCACCAAGCTCGATCAGCCGCGGGCTGATTTTCGCGCCACGCTCGCCGGCTGCCAGGAAGCCTTCGGCGACGGGGTCGTCGCGCTCACCGTTCCCGACGGCGATCAGCCGCTCGTCGGGCTGCTCTCCCCTGCGGGCGAGGACCCGCAGTGGTCGGACGAGCGCTCGGCCCTGATCGAAGCAATCATCGCCGAAAGCGAGGACGAGGGCCTCATGGACGAGTACCTCGGCGGCGCCCATCTCGACACCAAGATGCTGATGGCCGACCTGGAAAAGGCAGTCGCCCGCGGAGCCTTCTTCCCGGTACTCGCCACCGCCGCGCCGACCCAGCTCGGCGCGCCCGAGCTGCTCGACCTGCTGTGCGGCGCGTTCCCGGCCCCGGACGAGCACGTCATGCCCCGCCTCACCCGCCCCGACGGATCCGACGCGCCGCCGCTGCCGACCGCCGATCCGGGCGCGCCAGTGGTGGCGGAGGTCATCAAGACGACCACCGACGCGTACGTGGGACGGGTGTCGCTGGTACGCGTGTTCTCCGGGACGCTGCGCCCGGACCTGCCCGTGCACGTCTGCGGACACGGGCTTGCCGAGCGTGGTCACCCGGACCACGACGTCGACGAGCGGATCGGAGCGATCGCGTCGCCACTCGGCAAGACCTTGCGGCCGATGGAAGAGTGCCGCGCCGGCGACATCTGCGCCGTGACCAAGCTCGCCCATGCCGAAACCGGCGACACGCTGTCCGACAAGGACAACCCCTACCTCATGGAGGCGTGGGGCATGCCCGAGCCGCTGCTGCCGATCGCCATCGCCGCCCGCAGCAAGGCGGACGAGGACAAGCTCTCCACGGCACTGTCCCGTCTCGCCGCGGAAGATCCCACCGTCCGTCCCGACCTCAACACCGAGACCGGGCAGCTCGTCCTGTGGTGTCTCGGCGAGGCACATGCCGACGTGCTCTTCGACCGGCTGGCCAGCCGTTACGGGGTGGAAGTCGATCGCCAGGAACTGCGGGTGCCGCTTCGCGAGACGTTCGCCGGACCGGCCAAGGGCATGGGAAGGAACGTGAAGCAGAGCGGCGGCCACGGGCAGTACGCCATCTGCCACATCGAGGTCGAGCCCCTCCCGTCGGGAAGCGGGTTCGAGTTCGTCGACAAGATCGTCGGCGGTGTGGTGCCCCGGCAGTTCATCCCCAGCGTCGAGAAGGGCGTGCGGGCGCAGCTGACCAAGGGCGTGCGCGCCGGCTATCCGGTCGAGGATCTGCGCGTGACGCTCGTCGACGGCAAGGCGCACTCGGTCGACTCGTCAGACATGGCGTTTCAGCTCGCTGGAGGCCTTGCGCTGAAGGACGCGGCGGCGAACGGGACGGTGTCGCTACTGGAGCCCCTGCTGGAAATCAGCGTTGCCGTCGACGAGGCGGACGTCGGCGCGATCATGTCCGATCTGTCGACGCGCAGGGGCCGCGTCATGGGATCGGAGGTCTCCTCGGACAACCTGGCGGGCCAGACCATCATCCGCGCCGAGGTACCGGAGACGGAAATCGTGCGGTATGCGGCAGAGCTGCGCTCGCTCAGCCACGGGACCGGCAGCTTCACCCGCCGCTACCTGCGCCACGAGCCGCTGCCCGAGTCGCGCGCCGCGGCGCTCGTCGACTCATAGGCGCGGACGGCCTGTCCGGGGCGTCGCCGCGACGTACCGGACAGCCGGGATGCCGGACCCTCAGGCGGGCTTGGTGTTCACGTTGCGGTGAAAGACGTCCTGCGGGTCGTACGTCGCCTTGATGGTGGCCAACCGGTCGTACTTGGAACCGTACGAAGCGCGGATCCGGTCGCCCTCGTCAGCGGCCAGCGAGTCGTCCGGCACCGACCATCCGTCCGGGCCGCTCACCAGCGCCCCCGTCAGCGCCGCACCGCCCAGCAGCTCCTTCACCAGGAAGGGGACGCCGCTCGCGCGTTGCGTGAACCGCCGTACCGATGCCGGCACGTCTCCGCCGGCAGGCAGCTCGAGGCAGGCGGCGACCGTGGGGTGCTGGTAGACACCGGGGCGAGACGCCCCGTCACCCTCACCAGCCGCTGATCGACCCGGCGCACACTCGACTCGATCTAGAGCCGGCTAGTGAACGTCGGCCCACGCCTCCACCAAGAGCTCGCGAGTGTCACTGAGCAGGCTGGGCAGCACGCGGGTCTGGCCGACCACGGGCATGAAATTGGTGTCGCCGCCCCAGCGCGGCACGACATGCTGGTGCAGATGCGCCGCGATGCCGGCACCCGCTATCGCCCCGAGGTTGATGCCCACGTTGAAGCCGTGAGCACCGCTCGCCAAACGCAACGCGAGAATCGCGCGTTGCGTGAAGGCGCTGAACTCGGCGACCTCCTCCACGGAGAGGTCGGCGTAATCGGACGTGTGGCGGTAGGGCACCACCATCAAATGGCCGGGGTTGTACGGGTAGAGGTTGAGCACCGCGTACACCATCTCGCCGCGAGCGACGATCAGGCCCTCGGCATCGGATCGCTGGGGGATGTCGCAGAACGGATCGACGTCACCCTCGGCGGGCTTGTTCTCCCCCTTGATGTAGGCGAGGCGATGCGGGGTGTACAGCCTGGCGAACGCATCCCGCAGGCCGGCACCGGGTTGCTCGTCGAATTCGGGCCGATATCCGCGCCACTCCGGCTTCGTCACCGGGACACGTTCTCCGCGCGAACGGGCGACTCGTTCGGCAGCGCGATGCCACCGAGAATGTCGGCGACGACATCATCGACGCTGACCCCGCGGCGCTCCGTACCGTCCCGCAGCCGCAAGCTCACCATGCCGGACTCCACGTCCTTGTCACCGGCGAGCAGCATGTAGGGCACCTTCTGCTGCTGCGCTTTCAGGATTTTTTTCTGCATGCGCTCGTCGGCGGTGTCGATTTCCACCCGCGCGCCGGCCGCCCGCAGCCGCGCTGCGACGTCCTCGAGGTAAGGCACGTGCCGCTCGGCAATGGGGATGCCCACCACCTGAACCGGCGAGAGCCACGGCGGCAGGGCGCCGGCGTAATGCTCGAGCAGGATCGCGAAGAAGCGCTCGACGCTGCCGAAAAGCGCCCGGTGAATCATGTACGGCCGCTGGCGGGTGCCATCGGCGGCCTGGAATTCCAGGTCGAAGCGGGTGGGGAATTGCAGGTCGACCTGCAGGGTGCTCATCTGCCAGCGGCGACCGATGGCGTCACGCACGTGCACGTCGATCTTCGGCGCGTAGAACGCGCCCTCACCCTCGGCGACGACGTATGCCAGTCCGACCTCTTCGAGCGCATTTTTCAGCGCAGCCGTGGCCTTGTCCCATTCCGCGGGCTCGCCGACGAACTTCTCCGGCCGCGTCGACAGCTCGGCCTCGAATTCGGTGAGCCCGAAGTCGCGCAGCAGCGAAAGCACGAAGTCCAGCAGGGTCACGAGCTCGCCGTCGAGCTGGTCCGGCGTGCAGAAGATGTGACTGTCATCCTGGGTGAATCCGCGGATGCGGGTGAGCCCGTGCAACACGCCTGACTTCTCGAACCGGTAGACCGTGCCGAACTCGAACAGCCGTTGCGGTAATTCCCGATATGACTTGCCGCGCGCCTTGTAGATCAGGATGTGCATCGGGCAGTTCATCGGCTTCATGTAGTACGTCGCCCCGTCCATTTCCATGGGCGGGTACATGCCGTCGGCGTACCACTGCAGGTGACCGGACGTCTGGAAGAGCGTCTCTTTCGACAGGTGCGGGGTGGTGACGAAGGAGTAGCCCGCGGCTTCGTGGCGGGTTCGGCTGTACTCCTCGAGAATGCGGCGGACCAGACCGCCCTTCGGGTGCCAGACCGCGAGCCCGGCTCCGATCTCGCTCGGGAAACTGAAAAGGTCCAGCTCGTTGCCGAGCCTGCGGTGGTCGCGCTTTTCGGCCTCTTCGAGCTGGGTCAGGTAGGCATCCAGCGCGGCCTTGGATTCCCAGGCGGTCCCGTAGATGCGCTGCAGCTGCGGGTTGTGCTCATTGCCGCGCCAATAAGCCGCGGCGGTGCGCATGAGCTTGAATGCCGGGATGTAACCCGTGTGCGGAACGTGCGGCCCGCGGCAGAGATCCTTCCAGGCCAGCTCGTCGTGATCGCCCTTGCGGCGGATGTTGTCGTAGATGGTGAGCTCGCCCTCACCCGCCTCGACCGCTTCCTCGGCGGACATCCCGCCGCCTTTGAGGCCGATCAGTTCGAGCTTGTACGGCTCGGCGACGAGCTCGCCGCGGGCCTGCTCGTCGGTGACGACCCGGCGGTGAAAACGCTGCCGCTCCTTGAGGATGACCTTCATCCGCTTCTCGATGCTTTCGACATCGTCGGGCGTGAAGGGCCGCTCGACGGCGAAGTCGTAATAGAAGCCGTTAGCGATCGGCGGTCCGATGCCGAGCTTTGCGTCCGGGAACAGGTCTTGCACTGCCTGCGCCATCACGTGGGCGGTCGAGTGTCGAATGATCGCCCGGCCTTCGTCGGAGTCCGCCGGGATCGACTCGACGACCTCGCCGTCGCCGGGCCGGTAGGCAAGGTCTTTGACGCTGCCGTCGCCCGCGCGGACCGCGACCGTCCCTTTCACGCCCGCGATGCCGAATGCCTGCCCGGCCGTGGCTCCTTCGGGAGCGACGACGGGCTTCTGGTCAACGGTGAGGCGGATGTCGGACACGCCGCTGAGCGTACCGACGCAGCGCAACGCCGGCGCGCGTGCCCGCGCGCACTATTGGCCCCGCGAAGCCGGGAACGGCGAGCATGGCTGCTCGCACCCCGGGGGTGCGGGGGCACAGCCCCCGCAAAGACATTGCGGGCATCCGCGAAGCCGGGAACGGCGAGCATGGCTGCTCGCCGAGCATGGCTGCTCGCACCCCGGGGGTGCGGGGGCACAGCCCCCGCAAAGACATTGCGGGCATCCGCGAAGCCGGGAACGGCGAGCATGGCTGCTCGCCGAGCATGGCTGCTCGCACCCCGGGGGTGCGGGGGCACAGCCCCCGCAAAGACATTGCGGGCATCCGCGAAGCCGGGAACGGCGAGCATGGCTGCTCGCCCCGTGGGCGTAGCTGGTTTCGAACCAGCGACCTCTCGCGTGTGAAGCGAGCGCTCTCCCGCTGAGCTATACGCCCGGCCAGGTGGAGAGGCTACTACGGCAGCCGGATGCAGGCCCTGTGGATAACTGCGGCGGTTGTCGGATCGAATCCATACCGTCCCCGTCATGACCGACGCCGTCGCCGCCGCGTACGAGCTTCCCGCCGATGCGCCCGGTGGTTTTGCCGCGGAGTTACCCGAGTTGGGGCCGGCGGATCCGGTGGAGATCGCGCCGGCGCCGGCCGCACTCGAGCTCGAGCGCGGGTGGCTCACGGCGCTGCTCCCAGCGGTGTCGGCGCTGGGGATGCTGACCTTCGCCGTGCTCTCCCCGAGCGTTGTGGTGTTCGCGCTCACGGGCACGGTAGCCGCGCTCAGTGTGGCCATTGCCTTGGCGACGAGCGGCCATCAGCGCCGGCGCCGGCTCCGGCAGTGGGCGGCGCGACGCGACCGTTACCGCGCCCATCTGGCGGCGAGCAGCGTGCTGCTCGACGAGGCCGCTGTGCGGCAGGTTCGTCATGCAGGCGCGGCACACCCGGAGCCGGCGTCGATGGTGGCCGCGGCGAGAGTGGACGCCGGGTGGTTGCTCGGTCGGGCTGATCGCGGCGTGAGCGGCAGCAACTTGACCGTCCGGCTGGGTCTCGGACGCAGCCGGCCCCATCGGCCCGCGCTTCACCGGTCTGCGGCCGACGCGGAAGGCGATTCGCAGCTGCAGGCGGAGGCGGCGCGCGTGACCGCGCGCTTCTGCGCGGTTGACGGCGTGCCTGTCACGACGACGCTCGCGCCGGGCTCGGTGCTGATCCTGTCGGGAGCGCGCATTGCACTGCTTCGGGCAATGGTCGTCAGCTTGGCGTGCGGGCACAGCCCGAGCCGGCTGTGCATCGACGCGCTGGTGGCACCGGCCGAAACGGGCTGGTTGAGCCGCCTGCCGCACGCCGGGTGCATCACGGCGGACCCCGCGGTCCTGCGAAAAGCGATTGCCACGCGCGCGGACCGCGCAGGGGACGCCAGCGACACACCGGCTCATCTGGTGGTCGTGGCCGCGGACGATTCTTCCGCGCGCGAGGTCCTCGGTGTGCTCGGCCCGCGGCTGCGTGACCCGTCGAGTGGGCTCCGTGCCGTCGCGGTGCTGCGCGAGCCCCACGGCATTCCACCGGAGTCCACGGCAGTGGTCGCCGGGGACGCCGACGGGGGCGTGTCCTTGACCTCGTTGTCAGCGGAGCACGCGCGGTTGACCGTCCCGCAGCCCGACGCCATCAGCTATTCGCAGGCCTTTACCGTTGCGACTGCCTTGTCCGAGCACTGCAGCGGCTCGACCGGGGGCCGGCAACGCTCCGAGTCGTTCGAAGCGTTGCTCTTCGCAGAGCCTGAGCACCCGCTGGCGTTACCGATCGGCCATGACCTGGACGGCGGGCCGGTGCGTGTCGATCTTCGCGAGGCGGCGCATGGCGGCGACGGCCCGCACGGGCTGATCATCGGTGCCACCGGCTCGGGTAAGAGCGAGCTGCTCCGCACGCTGCTGATCGGCGCGGCGTTCCGGTCGACACCCGAGCAGCTGGAGCTGGTTCTGGTCGACTACAAGGGAGGCGCGGCCTTCGCCGACCTGGCTCGTCTGCCGCATACCTGCGGCCTGCTCACGAACCTCAGCGCTGATCCGCAAGCGGTGGACCGGCTCTGCGCGTCGTTGCGGGCGGAGTTGATCAGGCGGCAAGGCCTGCTCCGCATGGCCGGCGCTGATCACATCGACGGTTACCGCGCGCTGCGGGACGCCGGCGGACCGGGTAACGCCGACCGGGCCCCCCTTGCACGGCTGCTGGTCGTCATCGACGAGTACGCGGAGCTGATCGAAGAGTCGCCGGAAGTCGTTGACGTCCTCACGTCGATCGGCAGGCTCGGCCGCAGCCTTGGCGTGCACCTGCTGCTGGCCTCGCAACGCCTCGACGACGGTCGCCTCCGCGGCCTCGAGGCCCATTTGCGCTTTCGCGTGTGTCTGCGCACGCTGGCACCATCCGAGTCGCTCGCCGTCATCGGATCCCCGCTGGCAGCAGCCCTGCCCGCTGAGCCCGGCCACGCTTACCTGCGCCGAGACGGCACCCTCACCCGGCTGCGGGTCGCCCGCGTCACCGCTTCGGCGGCTGCGGAAAGCCTTGTCCCGCACGCGGCCCGCAGTGACCGTCCCGACGCCGCCTTCCACCGGCGAGCGGTGCTCCTGCCGCCGCTGCCGGAGACGTTGACGTTGCGGGATCTCGGCCGGCTCACCGCGCCGTTTCAGGCGGCGGTGGGTCTGCTCGATGCTCCGGCCCAGGGCGAGCAGCGGGCGCTGGTGCTGGATTTCGGCGAACCCGGGCATGTGGCGATCGCCGGGGCTCCGCGAAGCGGCCGATCGACGGCGCTCGCAAGCGTGGTCGTCGCTCTGGCTGACGCGACCCCGCCGGGGCAGCTGGCCGTTCACGTGATCGCGTCGGCGTCCAGCCCGCTCGCAAGCGTCGCCGGCCTGCCTCACGTGGGCACCGTGGCGAGCACGCCTGAACACGTCCGTCAGGTGCTGCGCACGCTGGCGGCCGAGGTCGCTGCCCGGCACGCCGCGGGGATGCTCGTGGAAAGTGCCGGGCGGGTGCTGGTGGTGGTGGACGATGCCGGCAGCCGGCTGCGGGCTGACGACGAGTTGCTGGCACCGCTTCTGGCAATTGCCGCCGACGGCCCGGGGGTCGGCGTCTGCCTCGTGGTGACCTGTGCCCGCTGGGTAGAGCTGCGCAGCGGCCTGCGGGAGGCGTTCGGCACCTGCTGGGAATTGCGCCTGGGCGATCCCGCCGACTCGTTGCGTCCGGCGTTGCATCGCCGGGTTCCCCGTCCCGGCGCGGGCCGGCTACTGACGGACGAGGGTTACTGGGCGCAGCTGGCGCTTCCATGCATGAAGCGACCGGTCGACAGGCAGCACGTCGCCGCGGGACTCGCGCACCTCGTTGCGCGGATCGCGCGGCGAGGCGGACCGCCGACCCGGCCGATCCAACCGTTGCCACAACGGGTCGCCGCTACGGCGCTGCTTCCGCCGTCGACCCCCCAGACAGTCTCGATCGGAGTGACCGGCTCCTATGCGGAGGGAGTCGAGATACCTCTCACGGCCGCCGATCATCTGCTCGTTCTGGGCAACGCGGGCAGCGGCAAGAGCGCCTTCCTACGACTGATCGCCGCGCAGCTGGGACCGGGCAGCACGCGGAGCTGGCTCGTCGACCCGCGGGGTCGGCTCAGCCATCTTGCCCCGAGCTGCCATCGCTACGCGGCTGCACCGGGCGACGTCGCGCAACTGCTCGCAGAACTGGCCGATGCCCTCGGCGCAGCTCACCGGTTCCCGAGCGCCGCGACGGCGGCGCCGGCCGCGCAGCCCGCCCGAGAGGTCTTGCTGATCGACGATCTGGAGCTGGTGGGCAAAGGTGGCCTCAGCAGCCCCTTCGGCGGGCTCGTCGACATCCTGCCGCGGTCCGCCGACGTAGGTCTCGCGATCGTTGCCGCACGCCGCATCAGTGGCAGCTCGCGTGCGGCGTTCGATCCGTTCTTCGGGAGCCTGCTGGAGCTCTGCGAGACGGGAGTGCTGCTGTCCGGTGACCCCGCAGAGGGCCCGGTGCTGGGCGGACTGCGGCCGCGCCCGCGACCGCCGGGGCGCGGCGATCTCGTGCGGCGCGGCCTGCCGGCAGGCGAAATTCAGGTCGCCTGGCTCGACCCGAATGGTGAGCTCCGTACCCAGAAATCGCAGCCCAATGATGCCGTGTGACGCGACTGGCACTTCAAAGGAATCTCGCAAGCCGAGGCGATTCCCCGTCACGTCCGGTGGGCACAAGCGTTAGTGCCAGTGACCTCGTCTCACCGCTTAGGGAAGCTCACCACCGGAGGCTCTAATGAACGCCCGACCTGGCCTCATTACGACCGAATTGTCACTGCAGTTGGTCGTGCCGGGCGCAGCTTCACTGCCAGTCAGTGCCGAGTACCGCTACGACCCCGCCGACCCGTACGCCGTGCACGTGGGCTTCCGTACGGGCGAGGACGAGGTCGTCGAGTGGACGTTCGCCCGTCAGTTACTGGCCGATGGCGTGACCCACCCCGTCGGTGAGGGAGACGTCCAGGTGTGGCCGAGCGCCGAGGACGGCGACCACTGCGTGTGCCTGTCCCTGTCGAGCCCGTCGGGGTCGGCGCTGTTCGAGATGCCGCTCGCCGGCTTGGTCGAATTCCTGACTCGCACCTACGCGGCTGTCCCGACCGGGTCCGAGAGCGACTTCGTCGACATCGACGCCGAACTCGCGCTCCTCGTGTGGAGCGACCCGCAAGGCTGATCGCAACCGCCGGCTCCGCGAGTGACCGAACGTGAGCTTCCGCCGACTGCCCCTGGCCACGGCCGGGGGCAGTCGGGCGTTCTGGCCCGCCGCGCGCCAAGGATGAACTGTGACGTTCGCGGACGCCCGGCGCCTCGTTCGACCGAAGCCCGCGCGTCAGCTAAGGTGATTCGAGCAAAGCCCGCGAGGGCAGCGCGGACGTGGCTCAGTTGGTAGAGCATCACCTTGCCAAGGTGAGGGTCGCGGGTTCGAATCCCGTCGTCCGCTCGGTTTTTCGAGGAGGCCTGGACTAGCCGGCTCCCCTCACCCGGCGGAGTGGCCGAGTGGCTTAGGCAAGGGCCTGCAAAGCCCTGTACGCGGGTTCGATTCCCGCCTCCGCCTCTTCTTTCCGCGACGATCCCTGCTCACGTGGGCCGCGATCCTGGTCGTCGTGACGCGCGCATCGGATGCCCGCTATGTTCCTGATGTGGTTCTTGACGTGGTTCTTGACGTCACGCGGCGGCGCCGCGTCACATGTCGAGCTCGAGGTCGGTTAGCACGGTGAAACAAACCGCGCAGCAGCGCAACGCGGGACGCTTCACGGTCCTTGACCCCGACCTTTCCCGGACCGCAGATGCCTACCGTTTTGCGCCGTCCGCCCTGACCGTGCACAGGAGACCGTCGTGGCGACGCACCGCAAGCCGCATAACCCGCTGACCCCGCTGTACACCGCGCTCGTCTTCGCGGTAGCGGGCGTCGCCGGCGCCACCGGCTTGAGCAGCTCAGGCGATACACCGGCGCCGGTGGGAAGCACCTCGGCGGCCCCGCCCCTGTCGCCGACGACCACGCCGACGACCGGACCGTCTCGATCACACACCACGTCGGCTGGAAAGGTCCTGGACAGCACCGCACTGCGGCCGGCGCTGGCCCGGCCCAAGAGCCCGCTGCTGTCGACACCGGGGAGCTCGCCCGCGTTCGCGACCCTCGTCGAAGCCGGTGGCGCCCGAACGACTGCGCTCACGTCAGGATTCGCGACCTCGGCGGCGCCAACCAGAAGTACGGCGGCGGGCGCGCCGCCTCCCGCAGCGGCAGCAGCGTCCTCCTCCGCCGGCTCCACGAGCGCTGCGAAGCCGGCGATCACGCACTCCACCGGGTCCACCGGGTCCACCGGCACGTCATCCTCCGGCAGCAAACACAGCTCAAGCGGCGCCGGACGGCCCGCAAGCGGCCACGGGACCAGCGCAGGCAAAGGCAGCTCGGGCTCTCATCGCGACCAGCGCGGGTCGGGCGGTAGCGGCCGCCGGGGAACCGGCACGGGCACGGGCTCGAAGACCGGCTCCGGCGCGAAGACGGCAGGACCCGGCGACGCCACCGGCCGGCACGACACGCGCTCCTTCCCGGCACCGGCGTCGCATCCGGTGACCCACCCGGGCACCCGGCCGGTGTCGCCTGAAACCCAGCGTCCGGCGTCCAACCAGTGGGGTTCGACCTCCGCACGTCCGTCCGGCACCTCGGGACACACCTCGGGTAGCTGGGGGGCAGGGCCCACCCGGTCAACCGGCAGCACCAGCGCCCACCGGTCGAGCTACGGCCACGGCCACGGCCGGCACCACTGAGCCCAGCGAATCGGGCGTTTCCCTCGAGAGCACTCTTATTGGTGCACTGAGCGCCTTCCCTGGATAGATTGCCGCGTTAACGAACGCGGCGAGCACCTCGGGGGAACGGCATGATCATGTCCGGGCCATCTCGGTGGCCGCGCTGGCGCGCGTGCAGAGGGCTCGCGCGTGGCCCGGCATAGGAGGCCCGCTCATGGGCGGGGACGGCTGGCGCTCGCGAGCGCGCTCTTGGTGGTCGTTGCCACGGTCGTCGCAGTGATCGGGTTCGTCGGCAACGACGACGGCACCGTGCCGGCAGCCGCTCGATCTGCCGCACCGAGCGCCGCCCCCGCTCCTTCGTCCCGGGAGTCTTCGGCGTCCCGAACGTCGACGCCGTCGACCGCGTCAGCCCGACCATCACACCCGGCCGCGAGCCGGCCGAGCACGTCTTCGGCGCGACCGAGCACAGCCCGCCCGGCGCCGAAGCCCAAAGCGACGGCCATCACCCGTACGGACTCCGCAGCCCGTCCCGCGTTGGTCTGGATCCCTGCCCTGCACGTCAAGGCGTTCGTGTCCAGGGTCGGGGTCAACCGGGTCGGCGCGGTACAGGCGCCGGACGCGATCTGGCTGGTCGGCTGGTATGCCGCAGGCGCAGCACCCGGCTCACCGGGAACGGCGCTACTCACGGCTCGCGCTGGCAGCGGCGCCCACCCGGGACTGTTCACCAACCTGCAGCAGGTGCGGCGCGGAGCGGCGGTGTACGTGACGGACGTCGACGGCCGGGTTCGGTCGTTTCACGTCACCGGGGGAAAGCTCACGTCCGCTAACGATCCGCGAACGGTGAAAGCGACCGCTCGGGCCGCCGGCTCTGCGACAGTGCAGATCGCCCTCATGGTGGCCGGACCGAACATCTCGCACCACAGCTACCGGGGGAACTACCTGCTGCTGGCTACCGCCTGACGGCGTCGCCCCCGCTGCCATCCAGCCGCACGCACACCCACGGTTCGTGTACCTTCTGACAGGCGCAAAAGCGCACCGGGCGATTAGCTCAGGGGGAGAGCGCTTCCCTGACACGGAAGAGGTCGTAGGTTCAAATCCTACATCGCCCACTCCCATCACCGCAGGTCAGAGGCCCGTTAGCGGCACGGCTACCGGGCCTCCCCCATGTCCGGCACGCTTCCGCTGATCCCACCATGGGGTCAGCCGATGGACTCGTGATGCGCTGCGACCGCCTGTGAAAAGGTTGGGACATGCAGCGGCCCCGCGGCTTCAACACGGCTCAACGCATCGTGCTCGTCGTCGCTCTCGGTGTGGCCTTCGCCGTTCTGGGCCGCTATCTCATGACGATCGGCCAACGCGGTGAATACGGCTGGTTCGCCTACACGCCGCTGAGCAGCACCGGGGCGCCGCCGCGTCCCGGCCTCCACCCGTGGGAACGAGTGCTCATCTGGCTGGGCCTGATCGTCGTCTGGGCGAGCGCTTCGCTCCTGATCTTGCGTACCGGGCGGTCGGCGGGCCGGCCGACCACGTCGGACGGCTGAACGCAGGCGACACGCACTGTCGTGGCGTCGTGTCGCGACACGCACCACCTACGGTTGTCCACAGGTGCGCCCTCGTCGCTTGCCACCTGCACGCCTTCACCTACGATCGAACTCACATTCGAATCAAGGGGTACTTCATGGTCGAGGACGACAAGGGCTTGCAGCGCGTGCGACGGCTGCTGGCGAAAGCCGAAGGCGCCGCCACTGACGCGGAGCGGGACGCCTACAACGCGAAGGCAGCCGAGCTCATCGCCAGGTATGGCATCGAGGAGACGCTTCTCGCCGCGCGGCAGGCGACCGGGCAGCAGGCCGCCGACCGCATCGTCGTACTCGACCCGCCCTACGCCCGTGACAAGGGCTCGCTTCTCACCGCCATTGCCGTCCCGCTCGGGGTGCGGGCGGTGCTGCGCAGCCAGCGCACGACCCGAGGCTCCAGCCTGTCGATGCATTTGTTCGGGACGACGATCGATCTCGAACGCGCGGACGTCCTGTACACGTCACTGCTCGTTCAGGCTGCGCTGGGCCTGGCCGTTGCTCGGCCGCATGACCCTCACGAGTCCGTCGCTGCCTACCGCCGCTCGTGGATGATCGGCTTCGCCTACACCATCCAGCAGCGTCTGGCCGCCGCCGAAGCAGCCGTGCGGGCAGCAGCGGAACGCCGCGAGTCCGCTCGGGTGGACGGCGCGGACCTGCCGTCGGTCAGCCTGGTGCTGGCTGACCGTGATGCCCTGGTCGACCGCGCGGTGGCGGCCGCCTATCCGCGCTTGCGCACAGCCCGCCGAGTCCTGTCCGGGACCGGATCGGCCGACGGCGCAGCGGCCGGCCGGCGCGCCGATCTCGGTGGTCACCGGCTCGAGCGACAGCCCCGCGGTGCAGTGCGATGAGGGGAGCCATCCGCGCGTGCGCCCGCGTACGGTCGGAAGGGCAGCGCGCCGCATGCCATCGCCACCCAGCCGAGTGGTGCCGATCACCGAGGAGGATGGATGAGGATCCTGCTGCTGGCGCCGCCTGGTGCCGGCAAGGGCACCCAGGGCAAGCGGCTGGCCGAGTACTACGGCATTCCTCACATTGCCACCGGTGATCTGCTTCGCGACCACGTCGACCGGGGCACCACGATCGGACGCGCCGTCAAAGCGCAGCTTGACGCCGGCGAGCTGGTCTCCGATCAGCTCGTACTGGAAATGGTGCAGTCGGCGTTGCAGCAGGCGGGTACCGATAGCTACATCCTGGACGGCTACCCCCGCACGGTCCTGCAGGCAGTCGAGGGCGGCGAGGTCGCCGGCCGTGCCGGACTCGCGGCGCAGACAGCCGTCTACCTGGCCACCGATGAGGAGGAGCTCATCCGCCGCCTCTGCCGGCGCGCCACGGAGGAAGGGCGCGTGGACGACACCGAGGACGTCATCCGGCAGCGGCTGGAGACGTACAAGACCGAGACCGCGCCGGTCATCGACCATTACCGCGACCGCGGGATGTTGATTGAAGTCGACGGCATGCAGCCGATCGAACAGGTCACCGACGACATCACGGCGCGGCTGGACAGGCTCTTCCCCCGCAGCTGAGCCGTCCGCGGCAGCGTGCGGAGCAGCCTTGCCGGTGCCCGGGCTAACGGCGCACGGCGGTCAGGCACTCCCGGCAGCGATCACATCCGCCACGACGCCACCCCATTGTTCGAGCAGCCGGGCGGAGTCTGCGGTGTCGACACCCTCGGCCCACAGGTGAGTCATCGCCTCCGCCGGGTCGGGGATCACCAGCACCCACCGCCCGTTGGCGAAAATGATCTTGACGCCGTCGGTGGTGTCGATCCGCTCCGGGCGGGCCCGCTCGACCACTTCGCGCATGACTGCACCCTTGGCCGCCCACGGCGTCGGGACCGAACGCCGGACGACGGCGGCCGCCGGAATGCGGGCGTCGATCTCAGAGAGCGTCAGCTGCGTCCGCGCGATCAGCCCGGCAACGCGCACCAGGGCCGCGGTGCCGTCGATCGCCGGAGCGAATTCGGGCACGATGAACCCGCCGCGCCCGTCACCGGCGAAGGCGACCTGCCGCCGGCGCGCCGCCTCGGTGAGATCCTCCGGGGACGTCGTGGTCCAGATGACGTTGACACCGTGGAAGCGGCAGACGGCCTCGGCGACGCGCGTCGTCGTCACCGGCAACGCCACCTGGCGGCCGCGGTTCTCCGACGCGATCAGGTCCAGCATCACGAGCAACGCCCGCTCGTCGCGGATCATCTCGCCGCGCTCGTTGACCAGCGAGATGCGCTCTCCGACGGGATCGAAGCGCACCCCGAACGCGGCGCGGCTTCCGGACACCAGCTCGCCGAGCCGTTCCAGATCGCTCATGCGCGTCGCCAGCGACTCGACCGTCGCCAGCTGATCGAGTCGTCCGTTCACCGTCAACGCGTCGATACCGAGCCGGCCGAGCAGGAGCGGCAGCACGAGCGACTGCGAGCCACCTGCACAGTCGATGACGACCTTCAACGCCGCTTCGCGCAGGCGCCGGGTGTCAATACGTTCGCAGACGTCCTGCACGTACGTGTCGAGGGTGCGGGTACCGAGATGCAGCTCGGCGATCTCGCCGGGGAACGCGCGCCGGTACTCCTGCCGCAAGAAGATCCGTTCGAGCTTGCGAGCGGCGGCCCGGGAGAGGTCGGCACCCTGCTCGTCGATGAAGGCCAGATCGATGTCTTCGGCGTTGCCGGGCGACGTGCGCAGCATGATGCCGCCGACCGAGTCCGACACCCGCACGTCCCAGCGGATGATCGGCATGGTGGACACCTCGAGGTCGCGCACCTCGATGGCGCTCGCGGTCAACGCGCTGATGACCGCTCGTTTGAAGGCCCGCGCCGCCCGGGAGGCATCCCGCGCGACCGTGACCAGGCTGCCCTTGCGCAGCGTCGTGGCGTACGCCGTCGCCAGTCTCACGCAGAGCTCCGGAGTGATCTCGACGTTCACCAGCCCGCTGACGCCACGCGGCCCGAACAGCGCGCGCTGGCCGCGGGACTCCCAGATCACGCTGTCGTTCTGGACCGTCCCGGCGTCGATGACCTTCGCCGGATACACCGACACGCCATCGCCGAGGACCGCTTCCTCCTCGATGACACAGTCGTCACCGACGATGACCCCCTCGGCGATCTGCACGGCGCGCATGACGTCGGTGCGCTTGCCGATGACGCAGCCGCGCAGCGACGCCTGCGGCCCCACGTAGCCGTTGTCGTGCACGACCGCGCGTTCGAGCACCGCACCGCTTTTCACCACGACGTTGCTGCCCAGCACGGTGTAGGCCCGCAGCGCCGCGCCGGCCTCCACCTTCGCGTAGCTGCCGACGTGCAACGGGCCGGTGAGGGCCGCGCCGGGATCGACCTCCGCGCCCTCCGCGACCCACACCCCGGAGGAGAGCTCGAAACCGTCGATGTCGACGTCGACCGCCCGGTTCAGCACATCAGCATGGGCACGCAGATACGACTCGCTGGTGCCGATGTCCTCCCAGTAGCCGCCGGCGATCCAGCCGTAGAGGGGCGCGCCGGCGGACAGCAGCTGCGGGAAGACGTCGCCGCTCCAGTCGATGACCTCCCCTCGCTCGACGCACTCGAGCACTTCCGGTTCCATCACGTAAATGCCCGTGTTGACCGTGTCGGAGAAAACCTGACCCCAGGTGGGCTTTTCCAAGAACCGCACGATGCGGCCGTCCTCCGCCGTGATGACGATGCCGAACTCCAGTGGGTTCGGCACCCGCTTCAACGCCACCGTCACGAGGGCACCCTGCTGACGGTGGAACGCCATCATTTCGCTGAGGTCGAAGTCGGTGAGCGCATCGCCGGAGATGACCAGGAACGGCGCGCCGCGCAACGCGGCGCTGGCGTTGCGGACACTGCCTGCGGTGCCGAGCGGGGTGCGTTCGGTCGCGTAGGACAGCTGCAGCCCGAGCTCGTCGCCGTCACCGAAGTAGTTGCGGATGTGCGCGGCCAAGTACTGCACGGTGACGACCGTCTCGTCGAACCCGTGCCGCTTCAGCAGGCGCAGGACGTGCTCCATGATCGGCCGGTTCACCACCGGCAGCAGCGGCTTCGGCTGGTTCGCCGTCATCGGGCGCAGCCGGGTTCCCTCTCCCCCGGCCATGACGACGGCACGCATCACGCGGGCGCCCCCGGCGGCGTCGAGCGGCCGGATCCGGCGTCGCGGTCGGCACGCTCGGTGCGGTCCGCCTGCCGGAGCTGGCGCACCTGCACCGCATACAGCACGATCGCCCACCAGTAGAGCGCCGTGCCCCAGATGACGAACGCCCAGGCGAACGGCCGCGACACGGTGGCCACCCAAGTGTCTCCCGTCGTCGCGAGCAGCAGGGGAAAGGCGTACAGCAGGTTGAAGGTGGCGGCCTTGCCGAGGAAATGGACGGGCAACGCGATGCCGTACCCCAGGCGCATCAGCACCGGCCCGAAGCCGAGCAGCACCACGTCGCGTGCGATGAGTATGACGAGCAGCCAGATCGGGATGATTCCGCGGATGGTCAGTGCGACGACTGTCGACACGATGTACAGCCGGTCGGCAGTGGGGTCGAGCAACGCGCCGAGCTTGCTGGACTGGCCGAGCAGCCGGGCGAGCTTCCCGTCGAGATAGTCGGTGATGCCACTCGCGATGAGCAGCAGCAGGGCGATCCCGTCCCGGTGCGGGCCGAGCACCAGCCAGAGAAACACCGGCACGCCGGCGAGGCGCAGCACGGAAAGTGCGTTGGGCAGCGTGAGGACGCGGTCGCCGAGCTGCGGCTCCTGCGCAGCCGGGCCATCAGAGCTCACCGGGGAAACGCTAGCTGCCCGCTGCCGAAATTGGTACGGAAGGGCCGCCGAAGCGTCCGCTCGTCACCCGAAGCGGCCGGTGATGTAGTCCTCGGTGCGCTTCTCGCTGGGGTTGGAGAAGATTTTCGATGTCGCGTCCATCTCGATGAGCTTGCCCGGCTCGCCGGTGCCCCCGATGTTGAAGAAAGCCGTTGTGTCGCTGACCCGCGCGGCCTGCTGCATGTTGTGGGTGACGATCACGATGGTGAACCGCGTCTTCAATTCATTGATCAGGTCTTCGATGGCCAGGGTGGAGATCGGGTCCAGTGCTGAGCACGGCTCGTCCATGAGCAGTACCGCCGGCTGCACCGCTGTAGCGCGGGCAATGCACATGCGCTGCTGCTGGCCACCGGACAATCCCGCGCCCGGCTTATCGAGGCGGTCCTTGACCTCATCCCACAGATTCGCGCCGCGGAGCGCCTGCTCGACCGACTCGGTCAGCTGCCGCCCCTTTCGCGCGCCGTTCAGCCGAAGCCCCGAGGCGACGTTGTCGAAGACGGACATGGTCGGAAAGGGATTCGGGCGCTGAAAGACCATGCCGACCATCCGCCGGACTGCCACGGGATCGACGTCAGCCTCGTAGATGTCCTCGTCATCGAGCATGACCTTGCCCTCGACTTTCCCACCGGGCAGCACCTCGTGCATCCGGTTGAGGGTGCGTAGCAGGGTCGACTTGCCACAGCCGGAGGGTCCGATGAACGCGGTCACGGACCGTGGCTCGATGGACATGTTGATATCGTCAAGCGCCCGGAAGTTGCCGTAGAAGGCGGACAAGCCGGAGATCTCGATGCGTTTGGACACTGCTACCTCCGGACCAGCGTGTTTCGCCGGGTGATCAATCGAGCGCCCACGTAGAGCGCCAGCACGATGACAATAAGCGTGAGTGCGGCAGCCCAGGCGCGATCGTAAGTGATGTCCTGACCTTGGCCGGCTTGATCGAAGATGAACGTCGGGATCGCCGTCTGCTTGCCGGAGAACGGTTGCGAGTTGGTGGTCGGCTGCACGAACGACGTCAGCAGCAGCGGCGCGGTTTCACCGGTGACCCGGGCGACGCCCAACATGACGCCGGTCGTGATCCCGGCCGACGCGGTGGGCAGCACGATCCGCAAGATCGTCTTCCACTTCGGGACCCCGAGCGCGTAGGACGCCTCCCGAAGGGAGTTGGGGACCAGCTTGATCATTTCTTCGGCGGAGCGAACCACCACGGGAAACATCAAGATCGTCAAGGAGAGCGCGGCAGCGAAGCCGGAATAGCCCTGGTGCAGCCCGATCACGAGGAAGGCGAAGATGAACAAACCGGCGACGATCGAGGGGATGCCGGTCATCACGTCGACCACGAACCGCACACCAGCGGCGAGCGGACCCCGGCCGTACTCGGTCAGGTAGACCGCCACCAGCAGCCCGAGCGGAGTCGCGATGACGATCGTGATCCCTACCTGCTCCAGGGTGCCGACGATCGCATGCCATTCCCCGCCGTCAGTGGACAGCGGCCCGATGCCACTCAAGTTGGTGCTGAGGAACGTCCAGTTCAGTGCCTTCACGCCGCGCGCGATGGTGTACACGATCACGGCGACCAGCGGGATGACGGCGGCCAGCAGCGACAGCTGCACGAACAGCTTCAGCAGCCGATCGGCGGCGAAACGCAGGCCCTCGAAGGCGAAGGAGTAGGCACTCTGCGTGACGGCGTACATCCCCACGGCGAAGACCACGAAGTCGACCCGGCCCTGTAGCGGGGTCAGCCAGAAAAGCAGCAGGCTGAAAAGCACGCTGCCGAGCGCGAGCGCGGTGAAGCGCATCGGATTGAGCTTGCGCGAGGTACCGCGCAATGCGAGCGGGGCGGCGCCGGTCTCGCGGGTGACGGCGGTCATATGGCAGCCGCCCGCTTGCCACCGCGCGCCACGACGAGCCGCGCCAGCGCGTTCACCAGGAACGTGATCACGAACAGCACAAGACCCGAGGCGATGAGGGCGCTGCGCCCGATCGGCTCCGCCGCCTGGTACTGCGCGGCGATGTTCGCCGCGATCGTATTGCCGCCGAGGTTCGCGTCGAGGATGTGCGCGGTGATCACCGGCGAAGCCGACAGGACCAGTGCGATCGCAATGGTCTCTCCCAAGGCTCGCCCCAGACCGAGCATCATCGCGCCGACGATCCCCGACCGGCTGTACGGCAGCACCGAGTAGCGGATCATCTCAAGCTTGGTGGCGCCGAGGGCGAGGGCCGCCTCTTTGTCCTCCTGAGGGACCTGCAAGAAGATCTCGCGGCACACTGCGGCGATGATCGGCAGGATCATGATCGCCAGCACCAGCGAGGCGAGGAACATGGAGCGCCCGACCACACCGCCCTTGTCGATGTGAAACAGCGGGATCCAGCCCAGGTGGTCAGCCAGCCACTGCTGAAATTTGTCGGAGTAGGGAACCAGGAATTTCAGGCCCCACAGACCGAACACGACGCTGGGCACCGCGGCCAGCAGGTCAACGAGGTAGCCGAGGGGGCGGGCTATGCGACGAGGCGCGTAATCGCTGACGTAGAGCGCGATGCCGATCGCAATCGGGGCAGCGATCACCAACGCGATGATGCTGCTGAGGATGGTTCCGAACACCGTGGCGGCTACCCCGAAGCTAGACGGGGTGCCGTCGGGATTCCACCGCTTCGTGGTGAAGAAGTTCGTCGTATCAGCGCGCAGAGCGGGCAGCGACTGGTTCGCCAGGAACGCCGCGATAGCAATGATGAGAACCAGCACGAAAATGCCCGCTCCAGCCGTCAAGCCGAAGAAGGTCCGGTCTCCGCGCTTGCTGTGCGGCGCTTCTTTCAGCCTGTCCGACGCCACTCGCTGGGGCGATGTGCTCATGTGGTCCGTTCCTTGCTAGCGAGAGGGCAGCAACAAAGCCGGCGGCGAGCGCCATTCTTCCGCTCGCCGCCGGCTCCGTTGCGCGGTCAGCTGAAGGAGGCGATCTGGGCCAGCGCCTTCTTGTTCAGGCTGTCCGGTAGCGGGGCGTAGCCCAGCTGGTCCAGCACCGCCTGCCCGTCCGTCAGAGCATAGGTGAAGTAGCCCTTGAGCAGCGCCGCGTTCTTGTTCCCCTTGTTGCAGGTGAAGATGAACGTGGGCGACGCCATCGGGAACGCCGCCGGATTGCTGGTGGCGTAGTCCGGAGTCACCCGCAGGTCACCCTTGCTGGTGTCGACCTTCGCCGTCTCCAGCGCGGCGGAGACGCTCGCTCCGGTGGCCTCCACAGCCTTGCCGGCCTGGTTCACGATCAGCGCGGACGGCAGGTTGCGCTCCTTGGCGAACGACAGCTCCGTGTAGGTGATCCCGCCGTTCGACTGCTTGACGGTGGTGGTCACACCATCCGAACCCTTGGCGGCCTGGATCCCGCTGGGCCAGTCCACGACCTCGCCGGAGCCGAGCGTCCATTCGCTGCCGGCGTCAGCGGCAAGCCAGCTGGTGAAGATGTTGGTCGTGCCCGACTTGTCGGTGCGGTGCACCGGCACGATCGGCTCGCTGGGCAGGTTGACGCCGCTGTTGAGCGACTTGATCGCCGGGTCGTCCCACGAGGTGATCTTCTTCTCGAAGATGCCGGCCACGACCTTCGCGGAGAGGGTCAGCTTGTCGACGCCCTGCAGGTTGTAGGTGACGACCACGCCACCAGCGACGATCGGGGTGATGACGCCCTTGCCGGGCGAGCACCGCTTGTCGGCGGCCTGCTGCTCCGTGTCCTTGGGCAGCGAGTCGGTGCCACCGAAGTCAGCGGTCCCGTTTCCGAAGGCCGCCTTCCCGGCGCCGGATCCGGTGCCCTGGTAGGAGATGGTCGCCCCGGGGCACTTCTTCTGGTAGTCGCTGATCCACTGCAGCTCGGCGTTCTGCTGGAACGTGGAGCCCTGGCCGGCGAGGTTGCCGGTCGCGCAGTAGCTCGGGTTGCCGGAGCCGCCCGAACTCGCCCCGCCACTTGGCGTTCCTGCTGCGTTGGTGCCGCTGCTGCTGCCGCAAGCCGCCAGCGCAAGGGCGCCGGACGCAATGCCTGCGATGCCGACAAGGCGCATCCGGCTGCGCGTGTACTTCACGCGATGTTCCTCCTGCTCACTGAGTCCGTTATGACGAAGCTGACGCTAGGAGGGACAGGTGTCCAACGTGCCTACCGCAGGTAAATGGCAGGCGAACACCCCATGGCTGGCGAAACCGTTCTCTTTCCGTGATCGCGCGCGGCGCAGGCATCAGCCCGCAGATGCCCGCATTACCGGCGAATCGTCCCGGCCAGAATATGTGGGCGAGCAAACAATTAACGCACAGTAAGTGGGCAATCGCCGTGCCACCGTCCGGGCGACCGGTCGCCAGGACGGTCTGTGGCCATCCACCGTGGGCCGCCGGCGCGGCGATCCGCCTCGCCGGCCCACCCGAGCTCAGCGTCGGAGCGCCGGCACACTCTCCGCGTCGAACCGGTACCCGACTCCGCGGATGGTGACGATGTGCCGCGGCTGCGACGGGTCCGGCTCGATTTTGGCTCGCAGCCTTTTGACGTGCACGTCCAACGTCTTGGTGTCGCCGAAGTAGTCGGCGCCCCAGACCCGGTTCATGAGCTGCTCACGGGTCAGCACCCGGCCGGCGTTGCGCAGCAGCACCTCGAGGAGTTCGAATTCCTTCAAAGGCAGCGGGGTCGGGGTGCCTTGCACACTCACCACGTGACGATCGGGATCGAGACGCACGGGGCCGGCTTCGAGGATCTCCGAGGCCTCTTCGGACTGCCCCCGGCGGCGGAGCACGGCCCGCAGCCGGGCCACCAGCTCGCGGCTGGAGAACGGCTTGGTGACGTAATCGTCGGCGCCGAGCTCGAGACCGACCACCTTGTCGACCTCGCTGTCCTTGGCGGTGAGCATGACGACGGCGACGTCGGACCGCTTACGCAGCTCGCGGCAGACCTCCAGCCCGGACAGCCCGGGAAGCATGAGGTCGAGCAGCACGATGTCGGCGCCCGCCCGGTCGAACTCTTCGAGGGCAGCGGGACCGGAGGCCGCCATCGACACCTCGAAGCCTTCCTTGCGTAGCAGGAAGGACAGTGCATCCGAGAACGAGTCCTCGTCCTCAACAACCAGCACCCGTGTCATAGCTTCACCTTCGTTGCGGACGGCAGCTCCAGCGTGAACGTGGAACCAGAGCCTGGAGCGCTCCACACGCGCACGTGTCCTCCATGGTTGTTGACGATGTGCTTGACGATAGCGAGGCCCAGCCCGGTGCCGCCGGTCTCGCGCGAACGGGCCGGATCCACCCGGTAGAAGCGCTCAAAGACCCGATCGAGGTCTTCGGCAGGGATCCCGATCCCCTGGTCTGTCACCGTGATCTCCCAGTTGTCATCGCGCTTGCGCGCGGCCAGGGCCACCTTGGTGGCCTCCGGGCTGTACACGATCGCGTTTTCGAGCAGGTTGGCCACCGCCGTCACCAGCTGGGACTCGCTTCCGAGTACCTCTCCTCCGGTGTCGCCGCCGATGACGACGGCGATCTGCTTGGCGTCGGCTGCGGAGGAGATGCGGTCAACGGCCTCGGCCAGCACGTCATCGACGGCGACCCGCAACGGCTCCGGCCGGGCTTCGGCCCCCTGCAGCCGGGAGAGGTCCATCAGTTCGCGCACGAGCTTGGACAGCCGGGCCGCCTCGTGGCGAATCCGCGTGACGAAACGCAAGGTGGCTTCGCGGTCGTTCTCGGCGCTCTCGCACGCCGCCTCGGCCAGCAACGCCAGCGCACCTACCGGCGTTTTGATCTCATGACCGACATTGGCCACGAAATCGCGCCGCACCGCCTCCACGCGGCGCGCCTCGGTCACGTCTTCGACGAGCAGCGCGACCAGGCCGTCGGCCAGACTCACCGCTCGGGCCCGCACCTCGATCGGCTGCGAGCGCCAGCCGGAGGCAGGTAACCGCAGCTCGCGGCTGCGGGAAGTGCCCGATCCTCCCCGGCGAACGGCCCGGACGAGTTCGAGCAAGGGCGCCGGCGGGAGCTTTCCCGACACCGCCACCCCCATCTGCCGGCTGGACGCGTTGTCCAGGACGACGTCGTCGCTGCGGTCCAGCACCGCGACGGCAATAGGCACGTGCGCAAGGAGAGCCAAGGGCAGGTCTACCGGCGGCCGCGGCGCCGGTGGGGTCAGAGCCGCGGGCTCAGAGGGCCGAGATCGAGCGCGCCGGCGACGCAGGACTGCGGGCAAGGCAAGCCCTGCGAGCAAGCCCACCGCCAGCCCGACCAGACCGCCGACCAGCCATGTCACAGGATTGATCGTATGGTTGTCCGGGCAGGAAGCTGGGCTTGAAGCGCGGCAGAACCGGACGTTCACCTGCCGGCCACCTGGTTTTCTCCGTCGGCCGACAAAGCGCAGGGCACTGTAGAGATAACCTGCGCTCTCCTTGCGTGCTGGCGGACTTCGCCACAAGCTCCACCGACGTCACCGAACCCCCGGAGGGTCGACCGTTGCGCGACGTGTATCACGACGATCTGAACGCCCTGACCGAGTCAATGGTGGAAATGACCAGACTTGTCTCGAGTGCGGTCGCCCGGGCGACGACTGCTCTTCTCGACGCCGACCTCGAGCTGGCGGAGAAGGTCATCAGCGGCGACGCGGTCGTCGACGCGCAATACCGCGACGCCGAGGAACGCGCCTTCGATCTGCTCGCCCGCCAGTCGCCGGTGGCCGGCGACCTGCGCCGGGTCGTTGCCAGCCTGCGCATCATCTCCGACCTCGAGCGCGGCGGCGACCTCGCGGTCCACATCGCCGAAGTCGCCCGGCGGCGCTATCCCGCCTCCGCCATCCCGCCTGCGCTGCGCAGCACGCTGCTCGAGATGGGGCAGATCGGCGAGCGGATCACGACGAAGGCGGGCAGCATCATCGCCACCTCCGACCTGCTGCTGGCGGAGCAGATCGAGCGAGAGGACGACGTCGTCGACATGCTGCACCGGCAGCTCTTCCACGTGCTGCTCGAAGACGAATGGGAGGGCAGCGTCGAGGAAGCCGTCGACATCACCCTGTGCAGCCGCTTCTACGAGCGGCTCGCCGACCACGCCGTGTCGGTGGCCCGCCGCGTCGTCTACCTGGTTACGGGGACGGCGGAGCCGGCGCTGTCCTAGCCGCGGCGACGGCGCGAGCCATCCTGCGGACCGCCTCCGCGAGCAGCGGACCGCTGGTACCGACATTCAGCCGGACGAAGCCCGCACCCTCGGACCCGAAGTCGGTGCCGGGAGACAGCGCCACCCGTCCACGCGCAAGGAACTCCGCGGCCGGCTCGGCGCCGAGGCCGAGGGCGCGGCAGTCGAGCCAGCGCAGGTAACCGGCGTCCGTTGCCGCGAGCCCGATGGCCGGAAGCGCCGTCTCCAGCAGCCGCGCGGTCCGCTCATGCTGGCGTTGCAGGTGGCTGATCAGCCGGTCCAGCCACTGATCACCGTCGAGAAACGCGGAGAACGCGGCGGTGGCGGCGACCACGCCGAGGTGGCCGGGGTGGCGTAGCTCCGGCGGCAGCTCGGTGAGCGCCGACGCCGTTCGGCGGTCACCCGCGACGACGATGGCGCATTTCAAGCCCGGCACGTTCCATGCCTTCGAGGCGGAAGTGACCGTGAGCGCCCGCTGCTCCCCCAGCGCCAGGAACGGCGTGAATGTGCGCCCGGGCAGGGTGAGCGGGGCGTGCACCTCATCGCTGATGACCCCGGCCCCGCTGCGCGCTGCCAGCGTCGCGAGCGCGGCGAGGTCCGCCGCGCCGGCCAGCGTGCCGGTCGGGTTGTGCGGGTGGCACAGCAGGACCGCGCGGGCACCGTCATCGAGTGCGCGCGCGATGCCGTCCAGATCCAGCCGCCAGCCACCCCCGTCATGGACCATCGGGACGGGGGCGGGCCGACGGCCGAGCCGCCGGATCGTGCGGCGAAATGGCGGGTAGACCGGCGGGTGGTAGATGACGGCGTCACCGGGAGCGGTCAGGATCTCGATGCTGCGCGCCACCCCGGCCATGACGTCCGGTGCCAGGATGGCCCGTCCGGGGTCGACGTCCCACCCCCAGCGGCGCTGCGCAAAGGCGGCGAACAAGCCGGCGACGGTGTCTTCGCGGGCGTAACCGCAGTCGCCGATCGCGACCGCTTCCGCCAGCGCCTCAGCCACGGCCGGGCAGAGCGGGAAGTCCATCTCCGCGACGAAAGCCGGCAGGACGTCCGGCGCGTACGCCGACCACTTGTAGCTGCTGCGGCGCCGCAGCACCGCAAGATCGACGTCGTCGAAGGGGCCGTGTTCTCCGAGCAGCAGATCCAACGAGTCGGCGGCGTGCACAGCGCCAAATTAACCGGGCGCGGTGCCCGCCGAGCGGCTCACCGGCGGCGCGCCGGTCAGCGAACGCGAGCGCGCAGCAGCGGAGGGGGCGGCGATGCTGCCGGCACTTCGCGACTGACAGTGGCCCGCTCCTGACGGCGCTGGCTGTCGGCCACCATCGCCGCCCACGCGTTGCGCCGGGACCGCCCCTGCCAGCCGTCCGGACGCAGCCACAGGAGCATCCTGGTGAGCCGATGCTCGAGCTGCGCAGCCGGGAACGCGGACTGGATCAGCTGCTTCTCTACCCTCACACCGACCACCTGCCTTCTGGCGCGGCTAGCTCGACTCCACCGATCTGACAACGATCGCCGGCCCCCGAGATGCCCAGCAGGCTAGCGCTGTGCCCATCGTCACAGCCAGGGGTTACGGGCGGATGTCTGCCACGTGAGGATTGGTCGACCGTTGCGGGGCGGTGACCATACGGGTCATCAGCCGCTCGGCAACGAAGGAAAGGAACGGGATCGTGCCCGCCACCATGACGGCCACCGCCACGAAGACGTTGAGCCGGATCCGCCGGGCCAGGTCAGCCGTCAACAGCACGTAGATGATGTAGAGCACGCCGTGCAGCGGGCCGACGACCGCGACAACGGTGTCGACGTCGGAGAGGTACTTGAGCGGCACTCCGACGCAGACCAGCACGATCAGTCCGACGCCGACCACGTACGCGATGACCCGGTAGCGCAGCAGCGCATCGCGCACGGACTTGGGGACGGCGACCGCCGGCGCCTCGGAAGACCCTGAGGCCCCCGAACCCGCCGGGCGCCCCGACTCAGTCGCGGTCACGGGCAGCTCCGGACGAATGGACTGTCTTCACCGGTTCGCTCGCTTCCCTCGCCGCTCGCTTGTCCGTCTTCGCCGCGCGCTTCGCGCTGTCCCTCGCGGCGTCCTTCATCGTGTCCTTCTCGTGCAGCGCCTGCAGGTAGCGGTTGTAGGCGGCCAGTTCCGGATCCGCCTTCTCGTCGATCTGCACGCTCACCTGCGGCGCGGGCACCCGGTGCCGCGGCGACTTCGGCCGGGCAGCCGCTGCATCGCTCTCCTGCGGCTGCGCCTGATCGCCTCGCAGCTCCTGACGAATCAGCCGATACCAGAGCACCAGCAGGATCACCCCGAAGATCCACCACTCCGCGCCGTACGCGTAATTGCGCAGCGTGCCGCGATGAGTGCCGCCCACGTCCCACTGCCAGTGGCCGAGGATGGCGAAAAGCACCAGGGATCCGAGCGTCAGGGCGTGAAAGCCGATCCACCGGAGGGTGAGCAGCTTCCGCACCCCTCGACGGTACCTTTCGGCTCTTGAATGAGCCGTTTGAAGGCGGCTTCGACGAGCTCGCCGGTGCCGGCTGCGACCAGGAAGCGATCCGGCCTGATCAGCGCCACCGTAGCCGCGCCGCGGCCGCGCCGCAGCCCGAGCAGCCAGCCGTCGAGGTCTTCGACGACGGGGCAGGGCGGGCGGGCTCCGGCCAGCGCGCCGGGAGCGACCACCATCAGGTGCCGGCACCCTCGTCGTTGCAGAGCAGCAGCGAGCGCGACCGGCAGCTGCCGCGACGGCGGCTCCCCGAACCCGAGCAGGGCCCAATCCCCCGCGAGCAGGTCATCGACCATCACCACCTGTCCGGCGAGCGTGCGCACGCGCGCGTTCGGCAGCGGCCTGCCTCCGGCGTGCCGGCGTTCGGATCGCGGCACCGTCACCCGAGCCGGACCACGGATCGCCCCGCTGCGCCACCGGGCTCCCAGCCAGGGCGCGCGATCGAGCGCCCGGACGGTGAGCCGCGCCGCCGTGGCACCCGCCTGCGATGTCGCCGTGAGCAACGCCCCCGCGTTGCGTGCCGTACGGGTCATCTCCGCGACGCGAGGCCGGCGTTCGGATTCGTAGCCACCAAGAATGGCGGGCGACGACAACCCCCGCCGTACCTCGTCGAGCCGCCACGCCAGCGCAAGCGCGTCACCGACGCCGGCGCCCAGCCCCTGGCCGCCGAAGGGGGGCATCGAGTGCGCGGCGTCGCCGGCGAGCAGCACCCGGCCGTCGCGCCACCGATCGGCCACCCGGGAGTGGAACTCGTACACGGTGCTGCGCACCACCTCCCAGCGGATCGCCGGGTCCGCGCAGTCCAGGTACGGGCGGAGCCACTCGTTCACCTGCGCCGGCCGCGCCATCTGATCGGTGCGCTCGCCGGGCAGCAGCATGAACTCGAAGCGGTGACCTCCGGGCCGGGGCATGTTGACCTGGGGCCGGCGGCGGTCCATCACGTAGGTGAAGTACGGCAGGTGCGTAAGCGGCTCTGAGGTGTCGACATCGACGACGACCCACGGCTCGGGAAAGGTCCGGCCGCCGTAGCCGATGCCCCGTTGACGGCGGACGAAGCTCGCCGCGCCGTCACACCCGACGACCCAGGACGCCTCGACGGGCAGCGCGCCCATCGACTCCGGCCCCCCAGCGATGTCGAGCCGCACCCCGCCCGGCACGTCCCGCAGTCCGCGGACCCGGCTCCGGAAAAGCAGGCGCGCTGACGGGTGCGTGCCGGCTGCCCGTCGCAGCGCCCGTTCCAGCGCGGGTTGGTGGAAGAACGACAGCCCGGCGACGCCGTGCACGCCGCCGGCGAAATGCAGAGCGGTGACGAGGCGGGCGCGGTCGTCGCGCACCTCGACGCGTTGCCCGGTGTTGAACAGGGCCAGCGGATCGGCCAGCCCGGGTAGCCGCACCAGGGTGCGCAGCGTCTCGTCGTCGGTGGCGATCGCGCGTGGGTAGGGCACCGGGTCCCCGCCCGCATCGATCCCGATCACGCTGGCACCGCGAGCGGCGAGGAGCACGCAGAGCGTGAGGCCCACCGGCCCGAGCCCGACGACTGCGATGTCCGCTCTCAGCACATCGTCGGATTTTGCGATGCTCACGCGCGTACCCTGGCACGTCCGCTTTTTCTCGCGCCACAGGGAGATCGCTGCCGATGGTTCCCCCCGGCCAGCCGATGGCCGCCCAATCCGAGCTCCCGGTCCCCGGTGCGCGCGACGCCGTCCTCGCCGACGAGCAGGAAAACGTCGATCGGATGTACGGGCGGCTGGATGAGCTGGGCCAACAGACCGAGCGCCAGCTGCGTGAGGTTCGTGCGATGGGGGCGACCGGCACGCCGGCCGCGCGTTCGGAACGGGATGCGTTCGCAGGCGAGTACGAACGCCGCCTCGTGCAGCTGCGCGGCGTCGAGCACAACCTGTGCTTCGGCCGCCTCGAGTTGAAGGACGGCCAGGATTACCACGTGGGCCGGGTCGGTCTGTCGGAGCCGGACGGCCGGCGGCTGCTGGTCGACTGGCGCGCCCCGGCCGCGCAAGCGTTCTACCGCGCGACGGCCGCCGAGCCGCTCGACGTCGTCCGGCGCCGGCACGTCCAGCTGTCCGGCCGGCGCGTGGTCAGCGTCGGTGACGACGTACTGGACGCGAGTCAGCTGGCCGATCTGGACGAGCAGGACCGCAGCACGCTCTCCGCCGAGGCGACGCTCATGGCGGCCCTGGCGGCGAGCCGCACCGGCCGGATGACCGACATCGTCGCCACGATCCAGGCGGAGCAGGACCAGATCATCCGCGCCGACAGCGCCGGGGTCCTGGTGGTGCAAGGCGGTCCGGGCACTGGCAAGACCGCCGTGGCGCTGCACCGGGCCGCCTACCTCCTGTACACCGAACGTGAGCGGCTGCGTAACTCCGGTGTGCTGATCGTCGGGCCGAACGCTACCTTCCTGCACTACATCGAGCGGGTGCTGCCCTCGCTCGGCGAGACCGGCGTTCTGCTGGCCACGCCTGACGAGCTCGTGCCCGGCGTCGCCGTCAGCGCGTCGGAGCCCGCCGGGTCGGCCTTCGTCAAGGGCGACCGGCGGATGGCCTCCGTACTGGCTCGGGCGGTGTACAACCTCAAGAAGGTGCCGACCACCGTCGCGATCATCCCGTTCGACCGCTACGAGCTGCGGCTCACGCGGGCTCAGGCGCTCGCGGCCCGGCGCAGCGCGATCGCCACTCGCCAGCCGCACAACCTCGCGCGCCCGCGGTTCGTCCGCGCGATCCTGCGCACCCTGGCGCAGCAGCTCGAGACGGCCGACCAGGAGGAGCTGCGTCACCTGCAGCGCGAGCTGCTGCAGACGGACGAGCTGCGCGAGTCGCTCGACGCGATGTGGCCGGTGCGCAACGCAGCAGAGCTGCTGGAGCAGCTCTACGCGGACCCGGCGGCACTCGACGCGGCGGCGACCGAGTTGAGCCCGGTGGAACGCCATGCGTTGCGGCGGCAACCGGGCAGCGGGTGGAGCCGCGCGGACGTTCCGCTGCTCGACGAGCTCGCCGAACTGCTCGGTGATCCGGCGGAATTGGCCCGGGCCGCGGAAGAGCGCCGGCGACGCGCAGGCGAGCGTGAATACGCCGAAGGCGTGCTCACGATCACCGGGCTGTCGGACGTGGTGAGCGCCGACATGCTCGCCGAGCGCTTCGACCCGTCGGCGACTTCCGGGCTCAGCGTGGCAGAACGGGCGTCCGCCGATCGCACCTGGGCGTTCGGCCATCTCATCGTCGACGAGGCACAGGAGCACTCCGCGATGATGTGGCGCCTGCTCGAGCGGCGCTGCCCCAACAAGTCGATGACCGTCGTCGGCGACGTCGCGCAGACCGGTTCCAGCGCCGGCAGCGACAGCTGGGGGCAGGCGCTCGACACGTTCGTGGCCGGCCGTTGGCGGCAGGTCGAGCTCACCGTCAATTACCGCACCCCCCGCGAGATCATGGACGTCGCCGCTGACGTCCTCGCGTCGTTCGCGCCAGGCATGAAACCGCCGACATCGGTGCGAGACGTCGACGAGTCTGCGCGAGCCGTGCGCCTCGACCCTGCTGCCGATCCAGCCGGGCTGGCCCGCCTCATCCGCAGCGCCGAACCGGACAAGGGCACGACCGCCGTCCTCATCCCCGACGGGATGCGGCCGCAGTTCGCGGAGTCGGGCGACCCCTTCCTCACTGCACTCGCCGGCGCCGACTCCGACACCGACCGACCGGTGGTGCTGCTGGAGGTGCAGTCAGCCAAGGGGCTGGAATTCGACGTCGTCGTGGTCGTCGATCCGCAGGCCATGCTCGAGGGGTCGCCGCGAGGCGCGAATGACCTCTACGTCGCCCTCACCCGCGCCACCTCCCGCGCCATCGTGGTGCACCCCGGAGCGCTGCCTGAGGTGCTGGCTCGCCTGAATCACATCGACTCGTAGCCCGCCGCTCATCGTTTGTTCCCCGCGGGCCGGATTCATAGCTGACTCCCAGCGAGGCTGCAGCAGTTCCGAACCTTGACCCACGAATTTCGTTGCAGCCCCCGAACTATTGCGCCGGGGACACGTGCGCCGAGGGTGCGCCGCCGCACTCCGCGCGGTTTAGTTGCGAAAGAAGTTGGGGGTGCGGTCGCGCATGCGCGGGACAGCTCTTCGCTTGCCGGCCAGGGTCTTTCGGCGCCACCGGAAGTCATCGATCGCCGGACTCGCCGTCATCCTCGCCGGCATCGGACTCGGCACCTGGTCCGCGATGACGGATTCGGCGACACCCGTGGCCACCACCACCACGGAAACCGTCAGCGCGACGACCCTGCGCCAGACCGTGTCGGCCACCGGGACGCTGGAGTCCGCGAACGAAGCGGATCTCAGCTTCGGCTCCTCCGGTCAGGTGACGGCAGTGCAGGTCGAAGCCGGCGACACGGTGAAAAAGGGCCAGCCGCTGGCAACCATCACCAGCGCGTCGCTGTCCGCGGCGGTCGCCGAGGCACGGGTGTCTGTCGCGAGCGCGCAGAGCCGGATGAGCTCGGATGAGAGCGCCGGCGCCTCCTCGGCACAGCTCACCGCGGACCAGCAGTCCTTGACGGTCGCGTCGAACAACCTCACCGACGCGCAGCAGGCCCTCGATGGCGCGACCATGACGGCCCCCTTCGACGGCACGGTCGCCAGCGTCGATCTCGCCGTGGGACAGCAAGTCTCGGGCAGCGGCAACAGCGGCTCGAGCGGCGCATCAGGCGGTGGAAGCGGTGGGTCAGGCGGCGGCTTCTCCGGCGCCAGCGCGGCGAGCGCCACGACGCCGACGACCTCCGGATCTTCCGGCGCCCAGATCGTGCTCATCGATCCGGCGCACTTCAACGTTTCGGCGACAGTCGACGACACCGACATCGCTCTGGTGAAGAAAGGGCTGCAAGCGACCATCACGCCCAATGGCGCATCGTCGGTGGTGTACGGAACCGTCAGCAGTGTCGGCGTCATCGCGAGTTCCACGTCCGGCGTCACGAGCTACCCCGTCACCATCGCCGTCACCGGCGCTCAGCAGGGCCTGCATCCCGGCGCCAGCGCAAGCGTCTTAATCGTCGTCAAGCAGCTGACCGGCGTGATCGCCATACCGACGACGGCCATCTCCTACGTCGGCAACGCGGCGCACGTGACGCGCCTGGTCGCTGGCCGGAAGGTGGACACGGCCGTCACGGTCGGCACGGCATCGGGCGCGCAGACGCAGATCACCAAAGGCCTCGCGGCCGGCGACACGATCGTCGTGCCGCAAACCCGCGTGACGGGCGGTGGAGCCGGCCGAACCCGCACCGGCGACGGCTTCTCCGGCGGCAGAGGCGGCAATTTCCCCGACCGCGGATTCTCCGGCGGCAACTTCCCGGGTGGCGGCACGTTCCAGCGGACCGGCCAGTGACCATTCCCTGGGAGCAGGTACGCCGGCCGGCGGCCACGACCCCGGTCATCATGCTGGACGCGGTCCGTAAGACCTACACGAGCGGCTCGCTGCAGGTGGAGGCGCTGCGCGGGATCAGCCTGCGCATCGAAGCCGGGGACTACGTCGCCATCATGGGCCCGTCCGGATCCGGCAAGTCGACGCTCATGCACATCTTGGGCTGCCTCGACGTCGTGACCGAGGGGCGCTACCTGCTCGCCGGCGAGGATGTGAGCAGCTTGACCGAAGACGCTCTCGCACATATCCGCAACCAGCGGATCGGTTTCGTCTTCCAGCAGTTCAACCTGCTTGCCACCCTCAACGCGTGGCGCAATGTCGAGCTGCCGCTGTGCTACGCCGGCGTCCCGCGGAACAGCCGCCGGGAACGCGCACTTCAAGCCCTGGAGCGGGTGGGGCTCGCCGACCGCGTCGAGCACCGGCCTACCGAGCTGTCCGGTGGGCAGCAGCAGCGGGTGGCCGTGGCCCGGGCGCTGGTCACCGACCCTGCGTTGATCCTCGCCGACGAACCCACCGGCAACCTCGATTCCGCTTCCACTGCAGACGTTCTGGACCTCCTGGACGAGCTGCACGAGGCAGGCCGCACGATCGTCCTCATCACGCATGAGGCGGACGTGGCGGCCCGCGCCCGCCGCATCGCCCGGATCTGCGATGGCGAACTGGTCGGCGAGGACGAGCCGGCGACCACCCCGCTCGAGGCACCGGCATGAGCTGGCTCGAGACCTTTCGCACCGGCCTGGAAGCCGTGCGAACGCACCGGCTTCGATCAGCGCTCACCATGCTCGGGATCCTCATCGGTATCGCCGCCGTCATTCTCACGGTCGGCCTCGGCGAGGGCGCGCAGGCCCAGGTGCGTGGCCAGATCAACGCGCTCGGCAGCAACCTGCTCATCGTCTCCCCCGGCAGCTCCACGAGCAGCTCGGGCATCCGCGGCGGCTTCGGCTCGGCGTCGACGCTGACGCTGCGCGACTCGTCCGCGCTGGCGAACAAGACCGTCGCGCCGGACATCAAGGCGGTCGCTGCGACGGTGTCGCAGTCGCAATCACTCACGGCGGGGGCCACGAACTGGACGACATCCGTGGTGGGTTCACAGCCGGATTGGCTCTCGGTCCGGGCCCGCAAGCTCGCCTCGGGACGTTTCCTGAACGACCACGACGTCGCCGCGCGGGCGGCCGTGATCGTGCTCGGCTCCGACACGGCCGCCGAGCTTTTCGGTCGTATCAGCCCGGTCGGCGAAACCGTGACGATGTACGGCATCCCCTTCCAGGTGATCGGCGAGTTGGCGAGCGCCGGCTCGTCGAGTTCGACGAACGAGGACGACACCGCGATCGTGCCGATCACTACCGCGCAGGCACGGCTGATCGGCGGCTCGTCACGCTCCTCGATCTCGACCATCTACCTCGAGGCGACTTCGCGCGGGGCGCTGTCGGCGGCCTACCAAGAAGCCAACGCAGAATTACTTGCGCTGCATGGGCTTTCGTCCTCGGCCTCGGCCGACTTCAGCATCACGAGCCAGCAATCGATCCTGTCCACGGCGACCTCCGTCGACAAGACACTGACGATCCTGCTGGCAGGCATTGCCGCCATCTCGCTGCTCGTCGGCGGGATCGGTGTCATGAACATCATGCTGGTATCCGTCACCGAGCGGATCAAGGAGATCGGCCTGCGCAAAGCGCTCGGAGCCCCACCGCGCATCATCCGCCGGCAGTTCCTCGTCGAGTCATCGGTGCTCGGGCTCGCCGGCGGGCTGCTGGGTGTGGCGCTCGGCCTCATCGGCGCGACGGCGCTTCCCCACGTGATCTCGCAACCCATCGCCATCTCCGGGCTGGCGGCACTCGGCGCGATTGCCGTGGCCGTCGTCATCGGGGTCGGGTTCGGGGTGTACCCCGCAAGCCGCGCCGCACGGCTCGCCCCCATCGACGCCCTCCGTAGCGAATGACCAATCTGCCGTGCATCGCCGAGAAAGTGAGCCCACAGTGACCGTTCGCCCGCGCCTGCTTCGCCTGGCGGCAGCCCCTTTCGCGCCGCGCAATGCCGCCCTCGGTATCACCCTCGCCGGGATCGTGACCGTGGCGACAGCGTGTGCAGGAGGCGCGGCCGCGAGCGGCACGACCGGCAGCAGCGGCGGCGGGAACGGCACCCAGGCCGCCGGCGGAGCCAGCCACGCCGGCGCGAATCGCCCTGAAACGACAGGGGTAATCGCCCAGCTCAACGGCTCGAGCATCTTCGTGCAGAACCAGCAGGCGCAGACGCAGGTCACCGTGAACTTCAACGCCGATACCCGCTTCACCCAAACGGTCGCCGCCGCCGCCGGCACGCTCAAAGTCGGTGACTGCGTCAGTGCAACGGCGGCCGCGGCGTCAAGTTCCGCGAGCCCGAGCCCGAGCGCCGGCCAATCCGTCGTCACGCATCTCACGGCGACGGAAGTCACGATCACGGGCACCGACCTGACCTGCACTCGCACCGGAGGATTCGGCAGCGGCAACCGCACGTTTCCGAGCGGCGGGCCGTCGGCTTTTGCGCGGCCGTCGACGGGTGCCCGGCCGAGCGGGGCGCCGCGCGGCAACTTCGGCAGCTTCCGGGACACGGCCTTCGGGAAAGTCTCGGCGGTGAACGGCACGTCCTTCGTGGTCACCTCCACGCGCGGCTCGGGCAGCTCGGCAAAGACCACGGAAATCACGGTGACGACGACAGGTTCCACCACCTACCGGCAAACGACCGCCGCCACGAAAGCCGACCTCAAGGTCGGGCTCTGCGCCAGCGCGATCGGCACCACGGATGACACCGGCGCGGTGACGGCCCGCAGCATCACGCTCATCCAGAAGTCCAGTAACGGCTGCACTTTCGGTGGTTCCGGCTTCGGCCGGATGGGCGGCTTCGGCGGTCCGGAAGCCGGTGGTCACTCGCAGGCGTCAGGATGAGCGACCCAGTCGCGTTCGATGCGCTGCTGCAAGAGCCGTTCCCGGATACGAAGCCCGCGTCGCCGAACGTCCCGAAGCGCCGGGGTCGATGGCGGCTGCGGGGGCGGCGGAAGTTCCTCGCCCTCGGCGCCGGCGCTGTCCTGCTGGTCGCCGGTGCCGGCGGAGTGTGGGCGGCCACAGGGTCCGGCGCGGCGGAGTACCGGTGGGCGGTGGCGCGCACCGCTGACGTCGACCAGACGCTGAACTCCTACGGGACCGTCAAACCCATCAATGCCGCATCCGTGTCCTTTCCCGTGAGCGGCACCATCGCGACGGTTCCGGTCAGCGTCGGACAGCACGTGACGGCGGGCCAGACACTCGCCACGATCGACACCACCAGCCTGCAAGGTCAGTTGGATTCGGCACGGTCCACGCTGGCGACCGCTCAAGCCAAGCTCGTCACCGACAGCGAGGCCCAGGCATCGGGGACGGCGACGGCCACCAGCAGCACCGGCTCGGGCAGCACGACGTTGTCGTCCGCACTGGTGGCCGCCGACACGATCAGGGCGGTGCCGGTGGCGGACCGGTCCCGCGGGGGTGACGGGACGGCAGGGCAGCAAGCGGTGAAGGACGCCCAAGCGAAGTTGCTGGCGGATCAGCAGAAGGTGGACACCCCGGCTCCGACCCCGAGCCTTTCACCGCCGGCGTCGGCGTCGGCGGGGATCGGAAACGGTTCGGCAGGCGCGGGCTTCGGCGGTTCCGGCTCGTCCGGCGGCGGATTCTCCTCGAGCTCGGCGGGCGGATCCGGGACGAGCTCGAGCGGGGGGCGTTCCAGCGGAGGGACCGTCACCGCAGCGGACCTTGCCGTCGACCAGGCCGAAGTGGATGCGGCGCAGGCGAACGTCACCGTCGCGGAGCAGGCGCTGAAGCAGGCGACGTTGCTCAGCCCCATCGCGGGAGATGTCGCCCAGGTCAGCGTGAAGCCCGGTTCCGCCGTGAGCTCCGGGGGCGTCGCCGTCATCGTCATCGGCAAAGGCAACGACGAGGTCGTGACGTCAGTCGGAGATCTCGACCTCGACAAGATCCACATCGGTTCGTCCGCGACGGTGATCCCTGATGGAGGGAGCAGAACCGTTTCGGGAACGGTGACTGCTATCGGGCTCCTGCCGGCCTCTACGTCCTCCGGCACCACCAGCTCGGCGGCCAGCAGCTCGTCGTCCGGCACGTCCACGAGCTCCGGCACCGCGTCGAGCAGTGCGAGCTATCCGGTGACCATCAGCCTGGACACCGGTGGCTTGTACACCGGATCGGGGGCGGACGTGTCGATCCTGATCAAGCGGGCGAAGAACGTGGTCAGCGTGCCGACGTCGGCGGTGTCGTCGTTCGGTTCACGTCACCTGGTGACGGTGCTGTCCGGTGGGAAGGCACAGCGGCGAATCGTTGACGTCGGCGCCATCGGCCCGACCCTGACGCAGGTCACGTCTGGTCTGAAAGCCGGCGAGAAGGTCGTTCTCGCGCAGCTCAACACCCCGCTTCCCACCGGCGACTCCACCTCCGGCTTCGGCCGCCGCTTCGGTGGCGGCAGCGGGTTGACGGGTGGCTCGCTCACCGGAGGCGGTGGAATCAGCGGCGGTGGCATCAGCGGCGGGCGCTTCCGGTCCGGATCGGCAGGCGGCACGAGAGGATGACCGGCTGGCGGGTGCGACGCCGCACCCCAAGCAGCTGGCGGGGCGTCAATCCCGCCAGAACAGGTAGTGCGTCACCCCGCTCGGCCTCGGCACGACATCGCAGTGAAAGCGCTCCCGCAGGTCATCGGGTGACTCCCACAGCCGCGAACCAGAGCCCAGCTCGATCGGCGACACCGCCACGTGGAGGGTGTCGACCAGGTCGGCGTCGAGAAACTCGCGCACGATCGTCGCCCCGCCGCCGAGCCGGACGTCCTTGCCCTGCGCCGCCTCCCGGGCCTGCTCGAGCACGGCGGCCGGCTCACCTTCGACGAAGTGAAACGTCGTGTCGGAGAGGGTGAACGACGGGCGCGCGTGGTGCGTCATGACGAAGACCGGGGTGTGGAACGGCGGTTCGTCGTCCCACCAGCCCTGCCATTCGAGGTCCTGCCACGGTCCGCGCTGGGGGCCGAACTTGTTGCGGCCCATGATCTCGGCGCCGATGTTGTTGTGGAAGTCGCGCGTGAGGTAATCGTCGAGCCCACGGGTCCCGCCGGGATCGGTCCGGTTCGGCCAGCTCGCCGTGGCGCCGGCCCAGGCGAACATCGTGCGGGGGTCGGCGTGGCCGAACGGTCGCTCCAAGCACTGGCCGTCTCCGGCGCCGAAGCCGTCACGGGAGACATTGAAGTTCTGCACTCGAAGCAGCTGTGTCACGAGATTCCTTCCTCAGGGGCTGTCCACAGGAGTAGACGCCCCGGCCGCGGCGAACTCATCGCGGGCCCGACCGCGACTGCACGCCGCGTTGCGAGCCCGCCCCGCCCTGCTAACCTCACTACCTACGGGACGTGGCGCAGCTTGGTAGCGCACTTGACTGGGGGTCAAGGGGTCGCAGGTTCAAATCCTGTCGTCCCGACAGTGTGATCTTTCCGTAGCTGAAAAGCCCGCCTGAGCCTCAGGCCAGGGGCTACTGATTCTTGGGCGGTCGTCGTAGGTCGGTCGCAACGGCCCTCGCCTCGCCCTGCCCCGTCACCACCTGGCGTCGTTGGACGACGGCAAATGGTGGCAGCACCCCACCCCGACCAGCACCGCCACCACCAAGCGTCGCCACGGCAACGCAGAACGCTGGCACCGGCGACAACCCGCTGATCTTCGACGCCGCCACGCGAACCCATCAACCGATCAGCACCCGCTCACCCGCCTTGGGTACGACCGCTGTCCACTGCAGCTCGCGGAAGATCCGGTCGCGCAACGCGGCGGACGCGTGCGGCTCCCCGTGCACGACGTAGCAGGCCTGCGGTGGCCGCGGAGCGCCGGCGAGCCAGGCGATCACCTCATCCGCGTCGGCATGGACCGAGAACGCCGAGACGTCGACGACCTGCGCCCGCACCGGCACGTACCGGCCGTGGATCTTCACCGCCGGCGCGCCATCGACGAGGTCCCTTCCGCGCGTCCCGACCGCCTGGTAGCCGACCATGACGACCGCGTTCCGCGGATCCGGCAGCAGACCCGCCAAGTGATGGAGGACGCGGCCACCGGTCGCCATCCCCGAAGCCGAGATGATGATGCACGGCCACGTCGGGCCGTTCAGGCTCTTGGACTCATCCACGGTGTGCATCTCGCGAACGTTGCCCGGGTCGAAGGGATCGCCGCCCGGCAGCGGCTGGCGGACCTCGGCGCTGCGCATCCGGATGGCTTCCCGGTACACGGCGAGGGCGGCCAACGCCATCGGACTGTCCACGTAGATCGGCACCCGCGGGATCTCGCCGAGCTCGGTCAGCCGCCGCAGCTCCATGAGGACGACCTCGGTGCGGTCGACGGCGAACGCCGGAATGACGACGGTGCCACCCCGCTTGATCGTTCGGCGGATCGTAGCGGCCAAAAGGTTCGATGTCTCCGGCTGATGACGGCGGTCACCGTACGTTGATTCGACCACGACCACGTCCGCGGCCGGTGGATGCGGCGGCGCGGCCAGCAACGGGTGGGAGGTACGCCCGAGGTCACCGCTGAAAAGCGCGGTGACACCGGCGTCGCCGATCTCGAGCAACGCGGATGCCGCTCCGAGGATGTGACCGGCCGGCTGGAACCGGACGCGCACGCCCTTCGCCACGGATTCGTAGATGCCGAACGGCACGCTCGCGAACTGCGGCAGCAGCCTCTCGACGTCCTCCGTCGAGTAAAGGGGCGCCGGCTTCGCATGCTTTGAATACCGGTGCTCACGCGCGTGCGCCGCGTCTTCCTCCTGCAGATGCGCGCTGTCGAGCAACACGATGCGAGCCAGTTCGACGGTGCCTTGCGTCGCATACACCGGGCCTCGAAAACCCTGCGCCGAAAGCCGAGGGAGGTAGCCGCAGTGGTCGAGATGCGCATGGGTGAGCACGACGGCATCGATGGCCGAAGGGTCCAGGGGAAACGGCTCCCAGTTGCGCAGCCGCAGCTCTTTCGTGCCTTGGAAGAGCCCGCAGTCGACCAGCACCCGGCTGTCGGCGGTCTCGACGAGGAAGCAGCTTCCCGTCACTGTCCCGGTACCACCGAGGAACTGCAGGACGCACGGCCGATCAGGCATGTGCTGCCCCCTTCGCACGAACGGCGTGGTGGCCGGTGCACCGTGGACGAAACGGCGAACCGCCATCCTGACCGTCACGTCCCGAAGGCGGTACCGCTAGGGGCTTTCGACCCGCGGTCAACGCCCGCGGGCAGCCGGGCTTACGCAGGCTGAAGCCGGGAATGTCGCCGGACCTGGGGCGGACCGGCGGCCGCGCTCAGTGGCTACGGCCGCCGGTGGCAGCGTGCTGCACGAACCAGTCCCGGGCTGCAGCGGCCGCAGCAGCCAGCGCCCCCGGTTCCTCGAAAAGGTGCGTCGCACCGGGGATCACGGTCAGCCGGTGCTCGCAGTGCAGGTGCGCTTGCGCCTGCCGGTTCAACTCGAGAACGGCCGTGTCCTCGCCGCCCACGATCAGCAGCGTCGGCGCCTGCACCCAGCCGAGCCGGGGCCGGGCCAGGTCGGGACGGCCGCCACGCGACACCACCGCCGCGATGTGTGCGCGCGGAGAGCTGGCGGCCCACAGCGCGGCAGCGGCCCCCGTACTGGCTCCGAAGTAGCAGACCGGAAGATCGCTCAGCACCGGCTCGCCGTGCAGCCATCTCGTCGCGCCAGTGAGCCGCTCGGCCAACAGTTCGATGTCGAAAACGTTGGCCCGGTCACGCTCTTCCGCGGCGGTCAGCAGGTCGAACAGCAAGGTGGCGAGCCCCGCCTGGTTCAGCACGGAGGCCACGAATCTGTTGCGCGGGCTGTGCCGACCGCTTCCGCTGCCATGGGCGAACGCCACCACCGCGAGCGGCCGCTCCGGCACGGTGAGGTGCCCCTCAAGCTGCAGCGATCCCGCTGTCACCGTGACTTCCTCGTCGCGCATCACCGTATCGTCGTTCCCGCCCGGGTCGACCGGTACCGCAGCGCCGGAGCGAACGGCTCGTTGCAAGCAGGCGATGACCTCCTCGTCGGACACTTGCGCGAAGTTGCGGTAGAACTGGCCGACCGCGACGAAATCCGCCGGCATTTCCAGGCAGACGAATTCGTCGGCGATGCCGGCCAGCGCCTCCGCGGTACCGGCTGGTGCCACCGGTACCGCGAGCACCACGCGCGAGGCCCCGGCCGCACGAGCCACCTGGCAGGCCGCCCGCGCGGTGGAACCGGTCGCGATCCCGTCGTCGACGATGACGGCAGTCTTTCCCTCGAGTGGGGACCGGGGGCGACCCTGCCGGTAGCGGCTGCGCCGACGATCCAGTTCCACCCGCTCGCGCGCCTTCACCCGCTCGATGTCGCTCTCGGCCACTCCCGCCAGCTGCACGACTGCCTCGTTGACGACGCACGTTCCGCTTTCGCCGATGGCGCCGAGGCCGAGCTCAGGCTGGAAAGGGACACCGAGTTTGCGCACCAGCAGGACATCGAGCGGCGCGCCGAGAGCCTGGGCCACCTGCTCGGCAACCGGTACACCGCCGCGCGGAAGGCCGAGGACCACTGGGGTTGCGCTGCGCAGCTGAGACAGCCGCTCGGCGAGCTCGCGACCGGCCTCGGCTCGATCAGCAAAGACCTTGACCGTCGTCGTTCGTGACATCGCGTGCCTCCCCTCGCAGCGGCCCGCTCTTGCTCGGGGTCGCCGGCACAGGGTGCCTTCCCCCACACTTCCTCCGTCGTCGCTGCGCGACAGGGCCGAACGTCCCGACCGCCGGCCGCCGCCCGCGCAACTTTCGCCGCAGGCTATGGACCAGCCGCACGTGACTTACTGCCCTACAGGCGGTGGTGTCCCATGCCGGAACCTTCGAGCCAGCACGTCGAGAAAGCTCGCTCGAGGGAGGCTGGTGTGGCCGCTGAATTCCCACCTGCGCACCACCGGAACGGTCAGCGTCGCCGGCCACCTCCGCTGTCCCCCCTGGTCCGGGTACCGCCGATGCACACGATGGCGAGCCTGGCCGTCGACATCGACCCGGACATCGCCCAGCTGTCGACCGACGAACTGGCGGCGGCGATCGCGGAACTGCGCAGCGAGCGCAACGCGGTCATCCTGGCGCACAACTACCAGCTTCCCGAGGTGCAGGACGTCGCTGACTTCGTCGGCGATTCCCTGCAGCTCTCACAAGAAGCGGCGGCGACCTCAGCCGATGTCATCGCCTTCTGCGGCGTGCATTTCATGGCGGAGACCGCGGCGATCCTCTGCCCGGACAAACAGGTGCTGGTGCCCGACCCCGACGCGGGCTGCTCCCTTGCCGACTCGATCACCGTGGACCAGGTGCTGGCCTGGAAGGCAGAGCATCCCGGTGCGGTGGCCGTCGGGTACGTGAACACGAGCGCGGCGGTGAAGGCGGAACTCGACTACTGCTGCACGTCACGCAACGCACGTCAGGTGATCGAGGCGGTCCCCGCCGACCGCGAGATCCTCTTTCTCCCTGACCAGCACTTGGGCGCCTACGTGCAGGCGGTGACCGGCCGCAGGCTGCTGCTCTGGCCCGGTGAGTGCCATGTGCACGCGGCCTTCGACGTGGACCAGGTACGCGAGTTGTCCGCAAGTAATCCGGATGCGGACGTGCTACTGCACCCGGAGTGCGGCTGCGTGCTCGATGTGATGCGCTGGCTGGGATCCGACCATTCCGGCGCAGCCCGCACTCACGTCCTCAGCACCGGTGGGATGGTCGAACATGCTCGTGCCTGCCGCAAAGCGACCGATCTCGTCGCCACTGAAACCGGCATGCTGCACCGACTTCGACAGGAGAACGCCCGAACCACGTTCGTCCCGGTCCGGGACGACGCGGTGTGCTCGTACATGAAGACCATTACGCTGCCCAAGCTCTTTCGGGCGCTGCGGGATGACGTCTACGAAGTCCGCGTTCCGGAGCCGGTTGCGAGCAGGGCACGCCGAGCGATCGACCGCATGCTGGCGTGCATATGACAGCGCCGCTACCTGACAACGCCGTTACCGAAGCGCGCCGCGCTTCGCTCCCCCAGCGGGAGCTCTGAGGACACCTACCCGTGCGGCCCCATGGCAGCGCGTCCCTGTGCTTCGGTCAGCTGAGCGGACAGCTCCGCCACACCCTGGCTGATGCTGACGCGAGCTCCGCTGTGGCTTGCCAGCTCGGTGACCGGCCGGTTCACCGCCGTGAAGAACGCGGTGAACGTACCGATGCCCATCGACTGAGCGCGTTCGGCAAGTAGCCGAACGAGCGCGGTCGCGAGACCTACCCGTCGCCACTGCGGATCGACGGCCACGGCTACTTCGGCCGAGGTCTGTGGCGCATCGGCGACGTATCGAGCCACGGCCACGCCGCGCCCGTCGGGCGCGAAAGCAGCCAGGGCGAAGCGCGTGCGGTAGTCGAGGCAGGTGAGGGCGCGCAGCAGGCCGTCGGTCACCGTGGGAGTGGCTCCCAGAAAGCGCGTATGGAGGGTGTCGGCGTCTGCCGTGCGGATCGCTTCGGCAAGTTCGGCACTGTCCGATGGCACGATCGGGCGGATGAAGACGGTTCGCCCGTCGCCGAGCGTCAGCTCCGTTTCGCATCCCACCGGGTAGCCGGCCGGACGCTGGTCCTGCTTCGCCATACCTTCACCCGGCTTTCGCTCGGCCGCACGCCGCGGCATACCGCCTCCGGCTCGCACTCATGGACCCAGCTTGCTCCGCCCACGAGCCGGCGGGCAGGGACGGAGGTCCCGATTCCGTGCCCCGTTGCGGGATGGAAGGAGCTGCCCCGGGCGGGGCCGGCAGCCGCTGGCGAAGGGGGTTGATCCCACGCCCGGAAGGCCGGCCGCCAACATTTCCGCAGAATATGCATCGGCGAGATGGGCCCATCGCGTGCTTTCGTGGAAAACTCGTCGGGTGTCTCACCGGGCCACAGGGGCAGGAGTGTGCGGCGACGCCGCCTTCTCCGGCGATGCCGGCCGGCGCTGCCTGGATCTTGACAGCCGGGCCGACGCCGCGCGTGCCGGACGGCATTTCGTCCGCCAGGAGATCGTGGCCCGCGGCGCCACCGCATTCGCCGACGACGCCGCGCTCGTGGCGTCTGAGCTGCTCGCCAACGCCCATCAGCACGGGGAGCCGCCGATCGTCGTATGCGTCAGCGGTGACGCCGCCGGAATCCGGCTCGAGATCAGCGACACCAGCTCCCGCCCTCCGGTTCGGCCGGCCGCGAGCTCCAGCAACATGACCGGCCGCGGGCTTGCTCTGGTCGACGCGCTGGCCGCGCGCTGGGGCGTCGCCCGCAGCGCCGGCGAGGTCGGCAAGGTGGTCTGGGCCGAATTCACGGCGTCATCCACCGAGGCGGCCGCCGCCGACGACGTCGACGCAGTGCTCGAGCGGTGGCAGGACGACGCGACTGCTGACGAGCGGTTCACGGTGGTGCTCGGCAATGTGCCGACCGACTTGTTGATCCAGGCGAAGGCACACATCGACAACGTGGTGCGCGAGCTCACTCTGGCGCGTGCGGCTCGCGAATCGTCGGCGCCGGGCATTCCCGAGCACCTGGGCCATCTGATCGAGACGGTGGTGTACGGGTTCCGGGATGCCCGCGACGCCATCAAACGGCAGGCTCTGGCGGCGGCGCGGCGCGGCGCGCCGCAGACGACGCTGACATTGCACCTGCCCGCGTCCGCAGCGGCCGCCGGCGAGGCCTACCTCGCGGCGCTGGACGAGGCGGACGAGTATTCGCGTGCGGTGCGCCTGCTCACGCTCGAGACGCCACCGGATCATCGGCTGTTTCGCCATTGGTATGTCGAAGCCGTCGTCCGGCAATTGCGCCGGCTCAGCGCCGGAGACTCGGCCGAACCCGTCACGCCTTTCGAGGACGTGCTCGTCGCGGAGCTACGGCGGCTCTCCTCGGCGCAGCGGGTGAGTGACCGCGCGGCGCGGCTGCAACGCGTCACGGCCGCCCTCGCCCGCGCTCGCACGCCGGAGGATGTCGCGGGCGTCGTGGTCTACGAGGGGGTGGAGGCACTCAACGCCTCCGGCGGCGGCATGCTCGTTCCCGCCGGCGACGGCGAGCACCTGGCTGTGCCGAGCACGGTCGGTTACGGCGAGGAGCTGGTCGACGCGCTGCGCGAGGAACGGCTCGACGCGCCTTTGCCAGGCGCCACCGCGCTGCGCACCGGCGAGCCGGTCTGGCTGGAATCGCAGCAGGAGCGCGACCGCAGATTTCCGGCCCTGCGCGGGTTCGAGGCGACGACCGTTGCCATGTGTGCGGTGCCGCTCCTGGTCGGTGAACGCTGTATCGGGGCGCTGCGCTTCAGCTTCCAGGGCCGCAAGCTCTTCGACGACGAGGAGCGTTCATTCGTCCTCGCCCTCGGCGCGCTGACCGCGCAGACGCTGCAGCGCACCGAGCTCTACGAGGCGGAGCGCAATGCCGCGCTCAGCCTGCAGCGCGCGCTCCTTCCGGTGCGCCTTCCCGACATTCGCGGCTGGGACATGGCGACGTACTACAGCCCTGCCGGCAACCAGGAGGCGGGCGGCGACTTCTACGACGCGTTCCGGGTGGATGGCGGCCGGGTCGTCGCACTGATCGGTGACGTCATGGGCCGCGGGGTCGAAGCGGCCGCGGCGATGGCGGAAATCCGCTCCACCATCCGCGCGTACGCGCTGGACGATCCCGATCCGGAGACGGTGTTCGAGCGGGTGGATCGCTTCTTCGAGCAGCTGGACCTGGACCAGCTGGTCACCGTGCTGTATTTCCTCATCGATCCGGCGAGGGACACGGCACAGATCGCCAGCGCCGGGCATCTCCCGCCGCTGCTCGTGACTCCGGGCGGGACTCGCGCACTCAGTACGCCGACCGGCACCCCGTTCGGGGTGGACGGGGTGCCGCGGGAGTCGGTGACGATGCCCATCGCGCCGGGTACGGCGCTCGTGGCCATGACAGACGGGCTGGTGGAACGGCGCGGCGAAGACATCGACGACGGCGTCAGCCGCCTCATCAGCGCGCTCGAAGGCAAGTCCGGGTGGAACGCGCAGCGGATGCTGTCACATGTGACGCGCACGGCCGCGGCGGAACGCGCCCACGATGACGACGTCACCGCGCTCATCGTTCGGCGCGCGTAACCGCGCCCGCTCCTGCCCCGCCCTCATCGCTCGCCCACAATCGGCAAACGTGCCTCACAGCGACCCTTCGCAGGTGAGAATGGGCAGGATCACTCGTTCTCGTGGAGGCGTTGCCGTCAGCGCTTGCCCTTGCTGCGCACCCGGACGGACAGCTCGATCGGGGTGCCGACAAAGCCGAACTCTTCCCGCAGCTTGCGCTCCAGAAATCGGCGGTAGGCGGCTTCCAGAAAGCCGGAACTGAACACCACGAAACGCGGCGGCCGGATATCTGCCTGCGTCGCGAAAAGCACCTTCGGTAGCTTTCCGCCGCGGGAAGGCGGCGGGGTGGCGGCGACGACCTCCCCGAGCCACGCGTTCAGCCGCGCCGTGGGCACCCGGGTCTCCCACCCCGCGAGAGCAGTTCGCAACGCGATCGCCAGCTTCTCGACGGCCCGCCCGGTGCGCGCGGAGACATTCACCCGCGGCGCCCACGTGATGCGCGCGAGGTCGCGATCCACCTCGCGGTCGAGGTCGTAACGGCGGTCCTCGTCCACGAGATCCCACTTGTTGAAGGCGATGACGATCGCCCGTCCCGCCTCGACGGCGAGCGAGAGAATGCGCTGATCCTGCTCACTGAGCCGCTCTCCCGCGTCGAGCAGCACCAGGGCGACCTCTGCCGAGCGCAGCGCGGTCTCGGTGCGCAACGCCGAGTAGTACTCCGCTCCGGCCGCCTCCCGTACCCGCCGCCGCAAGCCCGCCGTGTCCACGAAACGCCAGGTCTCCCCACCGAGGACCACCAGCGAGTCCACCGGGTCACGCGTCGTACCGGCGACTTCGTCCACCACCGAACGCTGCTCCCCCACCAGCCGGTTGAGTAGCGAAGACTTGCCGACGTTCGGGCGACCGAGCAGCGCGACGCGACGCGGACCGCCCTCCTCGAAGTCACCTTCCGGGGGCGCCGGCTCCGGCAGTGCGGCGAGCACCGCATCCAGCAGGTCGCCGCTGCCGCGGCCGTGAAGCGCCGAAACCGCATGCGGCTCGCCGAGACCCAGCGACCACAGGCCGGCGACGTCCGACTCGAGGCGGGCGTCATCGACCTTGTTGGCGGCCAGCACGACCGGTCGGCTCGGAACGCTGCAGCACCCTGGCGACTGTCTCGTCGGCGTCGGTGGCCCCGACGCCTGCGTCGAGCACGAAAATCACAGCGTCGGCGAGTTCCACGGCGATCTGAGCCTGCTCGGCCACCGCCGCCGCCAAGCCGCGCGCCGACGGCTCCCAACCACCGGTGTCGACGACGGTGAATCGCCGGCCCGACCACACCGCGTCGTAGGCGACCCGGTCGCGGGTCACACCAGGCACGTCTTCAACGACCGCCGCCCGGCGGCCGAGGATGCGGTTGACCAGCGTTGACTTGCCGACGTTCGGACGACCGACGACCGCTACGACCGGAACCGGCGGATCATGGCGGTCAGCCATACCGGGCGCGAGCCTCGGTGAGGTGATCGACCAACCTGGTGCGGATGTCCTCGCTGACCGCCTTCAGCTGGGTACGCGAGCGCGGATTCTCCGGCATCGTGACGTCGAACGGCTCGCCGAAGACGACGGACACCGGAGTGCGCTTGGGGAACTTCGCGCCTTTCGGAAGCGCCGCTGCGGTGCCCAGACACGCCACCGGGAGGATCTTCGCGCCGGAGCGTACGGCCAGCCACGCGACACCGTCATGCACGGCCTGCAGCTCTCCGGTGCCACGCGTGCCTTCCGGGAACATGCCGATCGCCCCGCCGTCCTTGAGCTCGGTGAGCGCCGCGTGCAGAGCGGTGCGGTCCGGGCGGCCGCGGTCGATCGGGATCTGCCCGATGTAGTGCAGGAACCAGCCGAGCTTGCCGCCGTAGAGCTCGTTCTTGGTGAGGCACCGGACGTCGCGGGGACACTCGGTCACCACGAGTGGGCCGTCGAGCCAGCTCGAATGGTTGCCCGCGAGGATCAGCGGGCCTTCGAGCGGGACGCGCTCGGCGCCGATCGGCCGCACCCTCATGACCACGTGGTTGGCCAGCGGCCGCACCACCATCCTCGCGGCGCGCAGGAACCTGCGGCTGAACTCCGGCGGCTTGCGCGCCTTCGGCTCGCGGCGGCCGACGCTCACGATCGGCTCCGCTCAGGGGCGAGCCCCGCGCGCTGGGCGAGTTCCGCGACGATGACGTCGACCACCTGATCGACGGACAGCTCGGTCGAATCGACGACGAAGGCGTCGGCCGCCTGGCTCAGCGGGCTGTCGACACGCCGGCTGTCCAGCGCGTCACGCCGGCCGAGCTCCGCCATCGTCTGCGCGACGGCGTCGTCGCCGGCTTCCCCGATCTCGGTGCTGCGGCGGCGGGCGCGCTCCTCGGTGGAGGCGGTGAGAAACACTTTGAGCGACGCGTCCGGGACGACGACGGTGCCGATGTCACGGCCCTCGACCACGATGCCCGCCGGTGCCGACCCGATGATCGCGCGCTGCTGCTCGACGAGCCGCTTGCGCACCGCCGGAACGGCCGCGACCACGCTCACCGCGCTGGTGACCGGGCGGCTGCGAATCTCGGCCGACACGTCGACCCCGTCCAGGACGACCGCAGGCGTGTCCGGATCCGTCGCGACGCAGAGCGAGGCTCGCTCGGCGAGCTCCGCGACAGCCGGAGCGTCTTCGATGTCGAGCCGGTGCCGCAGCGTCAGCAACGTCACGGCGCGGTACATGGCCCCGGTGTCCAGGTAGCGAACCCCGAGCCGGCGCGCGAGGGCCCGCGCGACGGTGCTCTTGCCCGACCCACCCGGCCCGTCGACCGCGACGACCAACTGGTCACCCACGGCCACTCCTTCGCTCGAACAATCGTGATCGTTTCTCGTGCGCTGACGCACAGCTGTACGGGGCGGACGAGCCAGGCTATCTGGCGGACGCCAGGTTCTTCGGGCCGGTACTCATTCGCGCTCGTAAGCCCGCCAGCCGGCGTCCCGGAGACGCTCGACCAACGGCGCCGCCTTCTCCGGCAGCACGGCGAGCTCCCACTCACCCCTTCGCTCGTCGACACTGTGTTCGACGCGCATGTCCTCGACGTTGATGTCCCACTCGCTGACGGCGTCGAGCAGCCGGGCCAGTTCGCCGCGCTGGTCGGGCACGACCACCCCGACCCACGTCCACGCCGGGGTCGGCTGCCCGACCTTCACCGGCAGCCGGCGCCGACCCGAGCGTCCTGCGCCGAACAGGTCCGCCACGGCGGCGGACACCTCGCCAGCGCTGCCGACGCGCAACGTCTGCGACAGCCCGGTGAGCGACTGCGTGAGCCGGTCGATCACGTCGGCCACCGACTGCCGATTGCCTTCGAGGATCGACGCCCACAAGGTGGAGTCGCTGTCGGCGAGGCGCGTGATATCGCGCAGCCCGCTGCCGGCGAGGATCAACTCGCGGTCGACCAGCCCGTCCGCGGCCACCGCGGCAAGCGCGCTCGCGACCACCTGCGGTCCGTGGGAGAGCTTGGCCATCAGCTCGTCGTGGCGCTGCGGATCGACGACGATGACGGATGCGCCGCAAAGGCGCGCGATGCCTTCGGCGGCCCGCCGGGCCGCGGTACCGGTGCCGGAATCGGGGCACAGCGCCCAGGTGCGGTCGCGAAAAAGGTCGACCTGGGCCGACACCGCGCCGCCGCGTTCACGACCGGCGATGGGATGCGCCGGGCAGAAGGTCGACAGGTCGCAGCCGAGCGTCTGCGCCTCGGTGACGACCTGGGCCTTCACACTCGCCACGTCGCTCGCGGTGCGCGCGGCGTTCGCGTGCTGCAGGGTGCGCAGCACGCCAGCAACGGCATGCGGCGGGACGGCGATGACGGCGTGGTCGACCTGCTGCCCTTCCGGCCATGGTCGGCCGGCGCGGCGGGCTACGGCAAGGCGCGCCTGCTCCGGATCGAGATCACGCACCAGCACGTCCACCCCGGCGGCGGTGAGCGCCATCCCGATGCTGGTGCCGATGAGGCCCGCACCGACGATGCCGACGACCCCGAGGTCAGCGGCCCGACCGTCGGCGCGATCGGGGGTAGGAGCGGGCGTCACGACGCTCCAACCTACCTGGGAAGCCGGTCAGTCCAAGCCGACCAGCTTGTGAAGCGCACCAACCTCATGGCGGGTCAGGTGGCGCACGCGTCCGGCTTTGAGCGTGCCGAGCTGGACCGGGCCGAAAGAGGTGCGCACGAGCCGGTTCACCGGACGCCCGACGGCGTCCATCATCCGCCGCACGATCCGATTCCGGCCCTCGTGAATGGTCAGCTCCAGCAGCACGCGATCGCCGGCGGCCTCGAGGACGCGCACCGCGTCGGCTTTGGCGACCCCGTCCTCCAGTTCGATGCCGCGGCGCAAGTGGCGCAACACGTCGCGGCCAACCGGCCCGGAGACCATCACCAGATAGGTCTTGGACACCTCGTATGACGGATGCGCCAGCCGATGACCCAGCTCTCCGTCGTTCGTCAGCAGCAGCAGCCCTTCGCTGTCGATGTCGAGCCGTCCGACGTGAAACAGCCGCTCCCCGCGGTCCAGGCGATCCACGACCAGATCGGCCAGCGTTGCCCGCGGCGGCGGCCCGCCGCGGCCGGACTCCGTCGCATTCGGGTCGTCGCGCATCGCCGACACCATGCCGCGTGGCTTGTGACAGGCGAGGTAGACCAGGTCCGACCGGGTGACGATGCGCTCACCGTCGACGGTGATGACGGCCTGATCGGGGTCGACGCGCATGCCCTGTTCGCGAACCCGCCGGCCGTCGACCGTTACCCGCCCCAGCGCGATCAGTTCCTCGCAGTGGCGACGCGATCCGACGCCGGCCGCAGCCAGCACCTTTTGCAGCCGGACTCCGCCGGGTTCGTAAGAATCAGCCGAGCTCAATCTCATCCGCCTCCGGCAGCAGGGGCGCGATCGGCGGCAGCTCCGACAGGTCGCGCAGGCCGAGCCGCTCCAAGAAGTACGAGGTGGTGCGGTAGGTCATCGCACCACCTTCGGCATCCGGGCCGGCCTCTTCGATCAGCCTTCGGGTGAGCAGGGTCCGCACCACCCCGTCGACGTTCACGCCGCGCACGGCGGCGATGCGCCCGCGGGTGACCGGCTGCTGGTATGCCACCACCGCAAGCGTCTCCAGCGCCGCCTGCGACAGCCGAGCTGTCTGCCCCGCCAGGACGAAACGCTCCACATACGGTCCGGCGGCCTCCGCGGTGTAGTACCGCCAGCCGCCGCCGACGTCGCGCAACTCGAAGCCCCGTTCGGCGGCGAGGTATTCGTCGGCCAGGTCGCGCAGTGTGCGTTCGACGTCCGGCACCGGCACCTGCAGGCGTTCGGCCAGCGTGACGACCGGGATCGGCTCCTCGGCCACCAGCAACACCGCCTCCAGCTGAGCTGGCAAGGGCAATCCCGGGTCGTCGGCGATATCTGCCATGCCGCCCGGGGCGCCGGCCTCCTCCGCCAGCAGGGTGGGGTCGGTGACCTCGGCGGTCTCGGCCTCGGTGGTCTCGGCGGCGTCGGCCCGCTCAGCGGCCTCGGACTCCGGAATCTGTGTCATGCGTTCCCAGCATCATTCGTCACGGCCTGCTCAGCAGCTACGGCACGTTCGGCAGGTACGGCCTCACCGTCGTACCCGTCACCGCCGGCGGCAGGATCATCGGCTTCACCATGCCCGTATCCGGCGTCCTCCTCGTCGGCCCGCGGCGGCACCCAGGTCACGGTGAACTCTCCGAACGGGGTGGGCTGATCGAAACTGACCCGGCCTTCGCGGCCCAGCTCGAGCAGCGCCAGAAAGCGCGCCACGAGTTCGATGGTCTCGGTGCATCCGCTGCAGAGCACGGTGAACGTCGCAGTGCCGAGCATTTGCAGGCGCTCGACGACGGCGCGGGCGTGAGCTCGCACGTCGACACGTGGGGCGTGGACGTGGTCGACGGCGACGACGGGCGGCGGCTTCGGCTTGCGGATCTCTGCGGCGAGCGTGGCCAGCTGGTCGGGTGTGACCCCGAGGACAACCTCCGGCAGCGCCGACACGTACCGCGCTTCCAGCGCGACCTGCCGCGGGATGTAGCGCGTCTCCAGCAGCTCCAGCCCGGCAAGCAGCTCGGCAGCCTTCTTGTAGGCGCGGTACTGCAGCAGCCGGGCGAAGAGCAGGTCACGCGCCTCCAGCAACGCGAGGTCTTCCTCGTCCTCCTCACGCGACTCGACCGGAAGCAGCCGGTGCGCCTTCAGGTCGAGCAGACGTGGCGGCCACCACCAGGAATTCGGTGGCCCGGTCGAGGTCGAACCCGGCCTCGTTCAGGTAGGCGATGAAGTCGTCGGCCACCTCCGCCAGTGCCAGCTCGGTGATGTCCAGCTGCTTGCGGGCGATCAGCGAGAGCAGCAGGTCGAACGGCCCGGAGAACGCGGGCTGGCTGACCTCGAAGACACGTGGCGACGTGGGAGGCGATGCAGGAGGCGACGTGGGAGTCGAGGCGGGAGTGGTCACTAGACCTGAACGTCGACTCCGGCGATGGATCCCAGCCCGCGCACCAGCTCCGGAGCGAGCTGGCCGACCACGGACGGGAAGCCGGTGAACACGATCGGCAGCAGCAGCAACGCCATCACGATCACCAGGCCGAAGTTGCGGTCTTCGAGCTGGTAGCGCCACTTCTGCCAGCCCATGGAGTTACCGCCCAGCGTGAAGATCACGCGACCGAGGTCGGTCGGCGGGAACGGGATCAAGCTGATGACGCACATGGCCGCGAACACCACGGCCATCTGCAGCAGCAGCTCGACCGCAAAGACACTGGCGTTCATGCGGTTGACCGCGATCGCCTCCGGAATGCGGCCCACCCCCACGCCGTAGGCGGCGGCGTTCACGCCTTTGGCCGCAGCCACGGCAGCGAAACACAGCAGGGCATACGTCACGGGTCGCGCCATGATCGCGGCAGTCACGTGGTAGCGCCGGGCGCGCCAGCGGTCGTTCAGCGGCACCTGCTCCGCCCAGCCGTAGCCACCGAGCACCATGGTCACCGCGCTGTAGATGTGCACGTGCTTGACCGGATTCAGGGTGAGCCGACCCTGCCGCTGCCCCATGGGGTCGCTGAACGCCTTGGCGACCAGGACCGTCGCGGCGCTGCCGACGACCACGGCGATGTAGAGACCGACGATCATGCCGAGCAGCAGGGCCGGCTTGTTGAGGACGAAGAGCACGGCTAGCGGGCCGACCAGCGAGCCAGGAACTCGCGGGCGAGAGCTCGATAGGCGTTGGCACCGGCGGACGAGCCGGCGTAGGACGTGATCGGCTCACCGGCCGCGGTGGTCTCCGGGAAACGCACGGTCCGCGAGATGACGGTGTGAAAGACCTGGTCAGGGAAGGCCTCGACCACCCGATCCAGGACTTGGCGGCCGTGCAAGGTGCGACCATCGTGCATGGTGGCGAGAATTCCGGTGAGCTCGAGCCGGTCGTTCAACCGGTCGTGCACCTTCTCGATGGTCTGCAGCAGCAGCGCGACCCCCCGCAGCGCGAAGTACTCACACTCCAAGGGCACCAGTACGCCGTCCGCTGCGGACAGCGCGTTCACGGTGAGCAGGCCGAGCGACGGCTGGCAGTCGATGAGCACCACGTCGTAGTCCGCCAGCAGCGGCTTCAGTGCTCGCGCGAGCGCGTGCTCGCGCCCGACCTCGCTGACAAGCAGCACCTCGGCGGCCGACAGGTCGATGTTGCTCGGCAGCAGGTCGAGCCCGGCGATGCGGGTCTGCTGCACCGCGTCCGCCGGATTCACGTCGCTGCGCAGCAGCAGGTCATGGACGGTGAGGTCGAACGTCATCGGGTTCATCCCGAGGCCGACCGACAACGCGCCCTGCGGATCCACGTCGACGAGGAGGACCCGGCGGCCGTACTCGGCCAGCGCGGCCCCAAGGTTGATGGTCGTCGTGGTCTTCCCGACGCCACCCTTCTGATTGCAGACGGCGAGCACCCCAGCCGGGCCATGCGTGTCGAGCGGAGGCGGCTCCGGGAATTCGGGCAGCGGGCGCCCGGTCGGCCCGAGCTGCACGGCAGCGGCAGCCTGCGCAGCCTCTGCGGCGAGCCCGAGCGGTATCTGGCCGGGCGCCGTTTGTGCAGGCTCGGCCCCGGGCCGCGGGTCAGCCGGCACGTCCGTGGTCATGGTGGGGCGGCCTCCGAGCGGGGACAGGTACGACGCGAAGCCTAGCGGCCCTTTGCGTATTGAGGGCGATTCCGCGCCGATGGAGCCGCTCGCGCGGGCCTACCGGCGTGCCCGCGGATGCGAGGCGGCGTACACCTCCCGCAGCATGTCGACCGTGACCAGCGTGTATACCTGCGTCGTGGTCACCGACGCGTGACCGAGCAATTCCTGGACCACCCGGATGTCGGCGCCACCATCCAGCAGGTGCGTGGCGAACGAATGGCGTAGCACGTGAGGCGACACCGCGGCGTCGATGCCGCCGCGCTTGGCCGCTGCCCGCAGCAGCGTCCACGCCGTCTGCCGGCTGAGCCGACCGCCGCGGGCGTTGACAAAAAGCGCCGGCCCGCGCGGCGAAAGCGCCGGCCGGCCGCGCGTCAGCCACGCGTTGACGGCCTCGCAGGCGTAGGAACCAACCGGCACCACCCGCTGCTTTCCGCCCTTACCGGACAGCAGGACAGATCGTTGCTGCACGTCGAAGTCGTCGACGTCGAGCCCCACCGCCTCGGAGATCCGCGCGCCGGTGCCGTAGAGCAGCTCGAGCAGCGCGCGAGCGCGCAGACCTGCCGGCTCCTGCGCCTCACCGGGGGCGGCTGCGGCGGTCATGATCCGCTCGACGTCGGCAATGGGCAGCGCTTTCGGCAGCCGCCGCGGCAGGGCAGGCGGACTTACTGCCCGGGCGGAGTCTTCGGTGAGCTCCCCTTCCCGGTGTACGAATCGGTGCAGGCCGCGGACCGCGACGAGCGCCCGGGCTGCGGAAGAGGCAGCGAGCGGCGGATGATCGTCGTCCCCGGTGCGTAGCGCCACCAGATACCGCGCGATGTCCGCCTCACCCACCTGAGCGAGCGACGCGGTGCCGGAGTCGAGCAGATATTGCAGGTACCGGCGCAGGTCACGGCGATAGGCAGCCAAACTGTTCGCGGCGAAGGCGCGCTCGACGGCGAGATGGTCGAGGTAACGGCGGATGGCGTCGGCGGCTTCGCTACGGGAGTCGGTCAACGGATCGCCGCGTTCGGCCCGTAAGCGGACCGAGCTCGCCATCGGCTGCCTCCCCCGACCGGCCGGTGATCGCGACCGGCAACCCCTCGCGTAGTCACCCCCAGCCTAGGTGCGCCGGCCGCGCGGACACGGTTAGGCGGCGGGTGTGGCGTTAGGAGGCAGCCGCCGGCCGGCGGTGCGTAGCCGATGGCGTTCGTGCTCGTCGAGGCCGCCCCACACACCATGCGGCTGCTCGGTGTCCAGCGCCCACTCGAGGCACTCGCGGCGCACCGGGCAGCCGGTGCAGATCGCCTTCGCCCGCATGGCCTGGCGGACCGCCGGGCCGGTGCTGCCGATCGGGAAGAACAAGTCGGGATCGCTGTCCGCACAACGGGCCTGAAATCGCCAACGCTCGGCCTCGATCCCACGCGCCGATGCCGGCACGCCGAGCTGCCATGATGCCGCCATCCGCAAAGATCGCACCGGTGCTCCTCCTTGAGCGGCGAGCTCGAGCGAGATCGCTCGCGACGCGCTCGAACCGCGTTGTGCTTCCTTTCTGCTCCACGGTTGCGGCGCTGGAACGATCCGCCTGCGCGATCTTCGCCTAGTGCATTTGCACCAGCGCGGTTAAGTGGCGTTCAGCTCACTCGAGCAGGCCACTGCGGGTAGCGATGACGACGGCTTCCAACTTCGAATGCGCGCCGAGCTTGGTGAGCACGCTTTGCACGTGATTGCGCACGGTGTTCGTGCTGACGACCAACCGCGCCGCCATGTCGACCGTCGACAACCCTTCCGCGATCAGCCGCAGCACCTCCCGCTCACGCAGGGTGAGGTCGGCTCCCGGCTCGCGGTAGGAGCGCGAAAGTCGGGGAACCAGGCGAGCAAGCATGCCAGGGTCCAGACGCAGCTCGCCCGCGGCTGCCGCGCGTACGGCCGCGACCAGCTCGTCCAGCGAGAGGGTCTTGGGGACGACGCCGCTGCTTCCCGCTTCCAGCGCGACGACGGCTGCGGTCTCGTTCGGACCCGCGGTCAGCACCAGGATGCGACTGGCGGGCGCCACGTCGCGCACCCGCCGCACGCACGTCGCGACGCCCGCCTCGGACAGCCGCTGATCCAGCAGCACGAGTTGAGGAGGGCGAAGGCGCAGCCGGGCCTCGAGCTGCTCGAGGCTGGTCGCGACCCCGGTGACCGCGACGTCGGGCGCACCATCCAGCGCGAGGCGAAGGCTCTCGGCGACCATCTCCTGCGGGTCGGCCAATACCAGCGTGATCACCCGACGTGATCGGGCCGTCCGGGCCAGGCCGCGTCGGCGGGCCGCAGGCGGCCGAAGTCCGACTCGCGGGCATGCGCGGTGGCCAAAATACCGGCCACCGCCATCGCATTCGTGATCTCGCCCTGCATGACCCGGGCGATCGCGTCGTCGAGCGGGATCCACTCGTGCTCGAGGTCAGCCTCCTCGTCCACCCGCTCGTGCCGTTCGGCCAGTTCCGAAATGCCCCGGGCCAGGAAGATGCGGATGGCCTCGTCGCTCATGCCGGGCGATGTCCAGGTGTCGACCAGGGTGTCCCAGCGCTCTGCCGCCAGCCCGGCCTCCTCCCCCAGCTCCCGTCGCGCCGCCGCCGAGGCTTGCTCTCCGGGCTGATCAAGCAGGCCGGCGGGCAGCTCCCACAGCCGCATGCCCACCGGATGGCGGTACTGCTGGAGCAGCAGGATCCGGCCGCGCTCGTCGTAGGCGACGACGCCGACCGCCCCGGGGTGCTTGACCACGTCGCGCACCGCGGTGCGGCCGCCGGGCATCGAGACGCGGTCGCGTCTCACGCTGATGATCGCGCCGTCGAAAACGGGCTCGCTGCCGGTGACCTCGTACTCGTGCGCCATCAGCCAAGCCTCGCATGCCGGGAGCTGATCGCGTACTCAGCGCCGGCCTCGTACAGGTACGCGTCGACGCGCAGCGGCGGCTCTACCGGCTGCAGCCGGAGCCGTTGCGCGAGCTGGCCGACTGGCGGCAGCCCTACCGCACGATGTGGGCCGACCGGCTCGACCAGCTGGAAGCGCACCTGTCCGCCCATCCCGATGTCAACGAGCCGGCAGGAGACACCACACGATGATGGACAAGGGCCCGGGCGGCCGATGGTTTCCGACCACGATCGACGGCGAACGCAGGGCGGGGGCCGCGCTGACCTACGCGTTCCCGGAGGGACGTGCCCCGAGCTTCGATACCCCCGCACCGTCGTCGAGTGGACCTCAGTGCACGCCGAATACGTGACAGCCTTCGGCCCGCAGCCCGCGACCATCGGCCCGACGGAGGGCGTCCACTAGCGAGCGACGAGGTCGAGCAGCTTCGACTCGCTGTACGCCACTGCCGCGGCGATGAACGCGCGAAACAGCGGATGCGCCTTGGTGGGCCGCGACGTGAACTCCGGATGAGCCTGGGTGCCGACGTAAAACGGGTGGGTCTCCGCCGGCAGCTCAACCGTCTCGACGAGCTTGCCGTCCGGTGAGGTGCCCGAAAAGCGCAGGCCACCGGCGATCAAGCGCTCCCGGTAGGCATTGTTCACCTCGTAACGGTGACGGTGACGGTCAGCGACCAGCAGCTTGCCGTATGCCCGCGCAGCCAGGCTGCCGGCCTCGAGCTTCGCCGGGTAGGAGCCGAGGCGCATGGTGCCCCCCATGTCCGCCTCGCCGGCGACAACGCCCACTTGGTCGGCCATCGTGGCAATCACCGGATGCGGGGCGCTCGGGTCGAACTCGGCGCTATTGGCACCATTCAGCCCCGCGAGATGGCGGGCGGCATCGATCACCATGCACTGCAGGCCGAGGCAGATACCCAACGCGGGCACCTCGTTCTCCCGCGCCCATCGCAGCGCCGCGACCTTGCCTTCGATACCGCGGATGCCGAATCCGCCGGGGACAAGAACGCCGTCGACGCCCTCCAGCGCACGCAGGGTCTGCTCCGGAGTGGCGCACTCGTCCGAGGGAACCCAGCGGATATTGACGCGGGCATCGTTCGCCACCCCGCCGGCGCGAAGAGCCTCGGTCACCGAAAGATAGGCGTCCGGCAAGTCGACGTACTTGCCGACCAACGCGATCGTCACCGCCGTCGACGGGTTATGAACCCGCTGCAGCAGCAGATCCCACTCCGTCCAGTCGACATCACGAAACGGCAGCCCGAGCCGGCGCACGACGTACGCGTCGAGCCCTTCCCTGTGCAAGACCTTCGGAATGTCGTAGATGCTGGCGGCATCAGCCGCGGCCGCTACCGCGTCGATGTCGACATCGCAGGCCAGAGCGATCTTGCGCTTCAACGAATCCGGCAACGACCGATCGGATCGGCAGACGAGTGCATCCGGCTGGATGCCGACCTGGCGCAGCGCGGCCACGGAGTGCTGCGTGGGCTTGGTCTTGAGCTCGCCGGACGGGGCGATGTACGGAACCAGGCTGACGTGGATGAACAGGCAATGCTCGCGGCCGACCTCGAAACGCACCTGACGGATGGCTTCCAGGAACGGCAGCGACTCGATGTCTCCGACGGTCCCGCCGACCTCGGTGATCACACAGTCGATGTCGTCGGTGGCCAATGCGCGGATCCGGGCCTTGATCTCGTCGGTGACGTGAGGGACGACCTGGACGGTCTCCCCCAGATAGTCACCGCGGCGCTCGCGCGCGATCACCGCGCTGTACACCTGGCCGGTGGTGACGTTCGACGTGCCGGGCAGGTCATCGGCGAGAAAGCGCTCGTAGTGGCCAACGTCCAGGTCGGTCTCGGCACCGTCGTCGGTGACGTAGACCTCGCCGTGCTGAAACGGGTTCATGGTGCCCGGATCGACGTTGAGATACGGATCCAGCTTCTGCATGGTGACGCGCAGCCCGCGCGCCTTCAGCAACATCCCGAGACTCGAAGCCGTCAGCCCCTTGCCGAGGCTCGAGGCGACGCCGCCGGTAACGAAGATGTGGCGGACCACATGCGCCTGGACCATGAGGGGCCTCCCGTGGATCGAACTCGAATGACACCCGGCGATCCGGGCCGTCCACGGAATCTCATAGTACGTCCGCGAGAACGCGTGGCCGCCGCGGCGCGCCGCGCCCGCCGGAACCGCGGCGGCCGGACCGTCCGCTGGCCCCGGCGGCGCCATCTGCCGAGGCGCTGCTGACGCGGCAGACGCGGCAGACGCGGCGGAGGCAAGCAACTCTGCGGCATGACCGCGCGCCAGCTCACTGTCGGCGACCCCGGCCAGCATCCGCGACAGCTCGCGCACCCGCTCCGGCTGGCCGAGCACGCTGACGCCGCTGCGCACCGATGCCCCGCGACCCGACTTCGCCACCAGCAGATGACGGTCGGCGAAGGCGGCCACCTGCGGAAGGTGCGTCACGCAAATCACCTGACGGGTCCGCCCCAACAACGCCAACCGCCGACCCACCTCGAGTGCAGCCTCACCGCCGATACCGGCATCCACCTCGTCGAAGACCATGCTGGCCGGCCCCAACCCGGCGGCGAGCACCACTTCGAGTGCAAGCACGACCCGCGAAAGCTCGCCGCCCGAGGCACACCGCGCCAGTGGACGCGGCGGCACGCCCTCCCCAGGTGCGAAGCGGAACTCGACCTCGTCGGCGCCATCGGCGCCGAGCGCAGCTGCGGCCCGGCTCGGCTCTCCGTCCCCGGCCGCAAGCGCCGCGGAAACGTCAACCTGCAGGCGTGCGCCGGCCATCGACAAGGCCCCGAGCTCGACCGTGACCTTGCGCTGCAGCCGGCGAGCGGCAGCATGACGCGCTTCGGTCAAGGCGTCCGCGACGCTCAGCATCTCTTGCGCAGCCTGACTTTCGGCGACGGTGAGCGCCGCGACCCGTTCGGTGCCGGCATCGAGCGCGGCGGCACGCGCTGCTGCATCGGCGGCCCAGCGCAGAACGCCGTCGACATCGGTGGCGTGCGGACGGCACAGCCGCGCGAGCTCCGCGCGCCGATCCTGGGCGGCGGCCAGCCGGCGCGGGTCATCGTCAACCGCGCTGGAGTAGGAAGCCAGGTCGGCGGCGAGCTCGCTCGCCAGCATGGCGATCTCCCTGAGCCGCAACACCAAGGAGTCCAGCCGCGCATCGGTGCCCGCCGCGGCTTCGAGCACCCGGACCGCGTGCGCGAGCGCGGCGACCGCGCCACCGTCTTCGGAGCCGTCGAGATCCGCGGAGCCGACCAAGCTACCGCGAGCTACCTCGCTCGCCCGACGCAGCTCGTCGGCGGCGCCAAGGCGGGCGAGCTCGGCGTCGAGCTCGGCGTCTTCGGCCACCAGCGGCGCCACCCGTTCGATGTCGGCGAGCCCAAGGCGCAGCAGCTCCAACTCGCGTGCCCGTTCGGCTTCCTCGGCGAGCAGCTGCTCCTTCTCACGCCGGGCCGCAATCCAACGCTCCCGTGCGGTGTGGAAGAGCTCCAACGGTCGCAGCACGGGATCGCCGGCGAACCGGTCAAGCGCAGCCCGCTGCACGCCAGGGTGGCGCAGCTGCAGCTGACTACTCTGCCCGTGCAGCGCCAGCAGGCTGCCGATCAGCTCGGAGAGCACGCCGACCGGCACGGCCCGCCCTCCGATGAACGCCCGCGACCTGCCGTCACACGAGACGGTGCGCGCCACGATCAGCGCGCTGCCTTCGAGCTCTCCGCCGAGCTCGCGTACCTGCGCGGCAGCCGAACCCGCCGGGTCCACCCTGAGCCGGGCCTCGACGGCGGCGCTTCGCCGGCCACTGCGAATCTGGCCGGCGTCGGCTCGACCACCGGCCAGCAGCGCGAGCGCCCGTACGACGCTGCTCTTGCCCGCGCCCGTCTCCCCGCTGAGCACCGTCAAGCCCGGATCCAACTCGAGCACCGCTTCGTCGATCGAGCCGAGGTCGCAGATCCGAATCTCATCGAACATGTGTACGAGACTAGGTCACCCGTCCGACATTTCGCGAGTTGCCGCGCCAACCTTCCACCGGCAGGTCGAACTTGCGCACCAACCGGTCGGTGAACGACTGGGGATGAAGCCGAGCGAGCAGAACCGGATTCACCCCGGCCCGGACGTCGATACGCGACCCCGCCGGGACGTCCACGGTGCGCCTCCCGTCGCAGGAAATGACGGCTGCCCCGGACTCCGGCACGACCTCCAAACCGACGACCGCATGCGTTCCCACCACGAGCGGGCGGGCGAACAGCGCGTGTGCGCTGACGGGAACCACCAGCAACGCTTCGACCTCCGGCCACACCACCGGGCCGCCCGCACTGAACGCATAAGCGGTGGAGCCGGTCGGCGTCGCGCAAAGGACCCCGTCGCAAGCCCAGCGCGACAGGGGACGGCCCTCGATCTCAAGGACGCACTCGACCATGCGGTCACGGACACCCTTCTCCAGCGCGACCTCGTTCAGCGCCCAGCTGGACCAGGCGACCTTCCCGCCAGCGCGCACGGTGACATCGACGGTCATGCGTTCTTCGACGTCGTAGTCGCGGGCGACCACCCGCTGCACGACCGAAGGCAACGCTTCCGGTTCCGCCTCGGCGAGGAAGCCGACGTGTCCCAGATTCACCCCGAGCAACGGCGCGCGATGCGGCCGGGCCAGCTCGGCCCCGCGGAGCAGGCTCCCATCGCCACCGAGCACGAGCACCAGCTCGACGCCTTCGGCAGCGAGTTCGTCGGCCCGGACCAGTCGTGAACACCGCAGGTCCAGCGCGCCTGCCTCGTCCTCGAGAACGCGCGGAAAGATGGATGCGTCACTCAGCATGTCCAGCACCTGCTGCACCCGTTCATGGGCAGCCGTGCGCCGCGGGTGGGCGACGACGAGAACTTCTCGGCTCATGCCGGGCCGGCCTCGCCCGCCACGCCGCACACGGACTGCACCAGATCCTCTGTCAGCGGGCTGCCGCTGTCTGCGAGCCAAAGCACGTACTCAACATTGCCCGCCGGACCGGGCAGGGAACTCGGCACGAGGCCCCGAACTCCGAAGCCCAGCTGCGCGGCGGCGTCGGCGACGCCACGCACCGCACGTGCGCGCTCGAGCGGATCACGCACGACGCCGCCGCGGCCGACGTTGTCGCGGCCGACTTCGAACTGAGGCTTGACCAGCACAACGAGATCACCTCCGGCGACGAGGCACGAGCTGAGTGCGGGCAGCACGAGGCGCAAGGAGATGAAAGACAGGTCGGCGACGATGACGTCGACCTGCCCGCCGATGTCTGCCGGGGTGAGGTGACGCACGTTGGTGCGATCGAGCACCCGGACGCGCGAGTCGCTCTGCAGCCGCCAGATGAGCTGGCCGTAACCGACGTCGGCGGCGACCACCGATTGCGCACCGGCGCGCAAGAGCACATCCGTGAATCCGCCGGTCGACGCGCCGGCGTCGAGGCACCGGCGACCGCTGACCTGCAGCGGCGGATCGGACCCGGCGAAAAGCTCCAGCGCCCCGGCGAGTTTGTGCGCGCCGCGCGAGGCGTAACCCGGATCGTCTGCGTTGCTCAGCTCGATCGGCTCGTTCGCGCTCACTGCGCGGGCCGCCTTCAGCGCCGGCTGCCCCGAAACGCGCACCCGCCCCGCGACGATCGCCTCGAGGGCCTGCTCGCGGCTTGCCATCAAGCCCCGGCGGACCAGCTCTCGATCCAACCGGATCCGGGCGGCCACAGCGGATCGGCTCAGCTAGGGCTCGCGGCCGGCTCGAGCGCCTCGCGCAGGTGCGCGTCAAGCTCGCCGAAGATCTCCGGGTGCCGTTCGAGCGGCGACGTCGCGACGGAGCGTAAGGACGCTTCTGCGCGCTGCAACGGGTCGAGCGACGCATCGGCCGCCGAGCCCTGCGGATCGGTCATGACGTCACCTCCGGGCCGGCGGAGCCGGCGTTCGGTGCAGCGGGCTGGGCGCCGCCTTGCGCTTTGGCAACCCGTTTCGCCGCCTTCTTCGCCGCTTTCGTCGGCGCGGCGCGCTTGGTCGGTCCTCCGGACCCGGCGGCTTTCGTCGCGCCCGCGGCTTTCGTCGCCTTGTCGGCCTTCCGGCCGGCCGTGGCCTTCGCCGCCCTGCTGGCCTTCGCCGCCTTCGTGGCCTTCGTGGCCTTGGCCGGACCGGCCGCCTTCGCGGTGGACCGCGAAGCCGCGCCTTCTCCGGACGGCGTGTCGACCGCCCGTGGTGAGGCACCCGCCGTGGGGCTGCCTGCCACCCGTCGTGCGGGTGTCCGCTTGGCCGGGCTGCGCTTGGCCGGGGCTTTGCGCACCGCCTTGGTGGGACGCTTCACCGGGCGCGCCGGGGCGTCGATCGGCGGTGCGGGCGGCTCCTCGGGCTCCTTCTCGGCCTGCGCGACCGGGGCCGAGCTTCCACGCCGCTGCGTCCACTCCAACGACGCGATCCGGGACGCCAACGCGGCGATCTCCTCCGAAGTCGCGAGCCCGAGCCGGGTCAGCGCACGGTCGACCTCGTAGCGCACCAAGGCGAGGACCGTGTCGCGATTGCTGCGGCTGGTCGCGAGCAAGTCGTCCGCCAGGCTGCTTACCTGCTCCGCAGTCGCCTCACCGGAGGCGACAAGCGCCTTCGCCGCGGCGGTAGCGCGCTGCCGGGTGACTTCGGTGAGCCCGCTCGCGAGCGAAAGGTAGTTCTTGACCGCGTCGAGCATCGGCGAGTCCCTCCAAGATCCCAGCGCGTTCCACCAGCGTGCTGGCCCAGACCGTATCGCGCTTCGATCAATTCACCGCCTTACCCGCGCGCACCGTGTTGCCCTCGACGCCGATCGGCAACGGCGGCGCGCCGGTGGGCGCCTGTCGCGGTGTACGTCGTCTACGGGCGGGTAACTCACCGGCACATGATCAAGCCGCTGTTGAATCGAGGGGTGCGCAGCCGGTGGCACACTCGCAGGTGATGGCGACAAAGAAGCAGTGCGAGGCGGCCTTGCGCGGTCTCGCCAAGCGGCTCGACGGCGTGGACGAGTCGCTCCGGAAGAAGCACGCCCCCGACCGTACGGTCACGTGCCGGATCCCGGATCTGGACACCACATTCTCCGGTCGCCTCACGGACGGCGTGATTCGCGACATCAAGGACAGGCCGCTCGACGACGCGCAAATACGTCTGACGGTCTCCAGCGACGATCTGCTCGCCGTGACAAGCGGGGAACTGCCGTTTGCAAGCGCCTGGGCGGCGGGGCGACTCAAGATCGAGGCCAGCGTGCTGGACATGATCCGGCTGCGGAGCCTGCTCTAGCCGCTACCCGCCGGTCGACCACGCGGGCCGCCGAGGGCAGCGAACGCTTCACACCCCGACGGCGGTGTCCCGGACACCCCATCAACGGCGGTGCCGCCGTCCTGCAACGACCACACCAAAGCCAGCGCGGCACGGAAGGCATCCAGCCCGTCGTCACCTTCGGCGGACGAACCAGCCCAGGTCAGCCGACCGTCGGCAAAGCGAGCGCTCCAGCCACCACATTCTGCTGTGTGCGCCGCATCCTGTCGCCGAACCGAGGGGGCCGCGGCAAGCAGCGCGCGCAAGTCATTCCCGACGAAGGTCGGACGCTGCGGCGGCGCGGCACTGATCAGTTGCTGTGGGGTCGCGACGCCGGTGAACACGAGCAGCGACGGTGCGCCCACCCCGTTCGCGCCTTCGATGTCCGTGTCCAGCCGGTCACCGACTACGAGGGGATTGCGCGCGCCGGTGCGGCTGGCCGCCTCCTCGTGCAGCGCCCGCTCCGGCTTGCCTGCCACCTGGGGCTGCGCACCGGTCGCCGTCGCCACGAAAGCGACCAGGGCGCCGGCGCCAGGCAGCAACCCGCGTTCGGTCGGAACGGTCGCGTCGGTGTTGCTGGCCACCCATAGCGCACCGTCGAAGATCGCGAGCACCGCCTCAGCCAGCCGGGCGTAGGTCAACTCGGGGTCATAGCCGGACACAACAGCGACCGGCCCGTCCGCGGCGCGGTCCACCGGGGTGAGTCCACGCTCGGTCACCGCCTGGCGGAGCCCGGCCCCGCCGGTGACCAGAACCTTGCTGCCCGCAGGCAGCTGCTGCTCGAGTAAACGGGCAGCCGCCTGCGCCGACGTCGCCACATCTTCCGCGCGCGCCTCGACGCCGACATCAGCGATACGGCGCGCCACCTCATCCGGCGGCCGGAGCGCGTTGTTGGTGACGAACGCGAGGCGCATCCCTCGCTGACGCGCCTTCGCGAGGGCCTCGGCTGCATGGTCGACCGGACTCTTGCCGCGGTACACCACGCCGTCGAGGTCCAGCAGCGCCGCGTCGAAGGTCGCGGCGAGCGGCTGGCTGGTGCCCTGCAACGGAGCCGGAGCTGCCGATGACCCAGACCCGTTCGTCACTCGACGCCCTTCCCGTTCTTCGCTCGTGCGCCTGCGGGCGGCGTTCGCTGCCCGCCGCGCGCACCGCAGCGTGTCACGTGCGACCGGCCGCTGCTCGGGCTGCTCGCAACGCGCGGGTGTAATGGCCGAGATCCGGACGCATCGCGCACGCCAACGCCAGATGCTCGAGAGCCGCGGGCAGGTCGCCCACCCGGCGCGACGACAGGCCAAGGCCGAAATGTGCGTAGTGGTCGGTCGGGTCGCGATGTACCAGCTCGGCGAAGTTAGCCGCAGCTTCGGCGTATTGCCGCGAGTCGAACTGAGCGCGAGCCAGCATCTCGCGCGCGCTGCGCGAGTGCGGCTCGGCGGCGACCGTGTGTGCCAGCACGGACGCCGCAGCGGCGGCGTCGCCGCGACGCAACAGATCCTGGCCGCGGATGTACCAGTCGTACACGTCGCCTGCCGGTGTCGCCCCCGGCCCTGATGGCTCGAGCGGCTCTGATGGCTCGAGCGGCTCAGGCGATTCTGCGAGGTCGGAGGACTCTCGCGGCGGATCTGCGAAGTCGGCCACGTCATCGACCTCCCCACAGCCGTCGAATCGCCGCCTACGATCCGGTCATGGCTTCGCGATCTGCCGCTCACATCCCGGTGCCTCCGGGCCTGGTCCTGCGACCGTTTCGGGCGTTGCGCTACCGCGCTGACGGGGCCGAGCTGGCCGCACTCACCAGCCCACCGTACGACGTCATCGATGACAACGAGCGCGCGGAGCTGCTGGCGACGGATCCCCGTAACGTCGTCCGGCTGATCCTGCCGAGCGACGGCCCAGAGGGCACCAGCCGGTACCAGATCGCCGCCCAGCAGCTCTCGCAGTGGCTCGAGGAGGGCACGCTGCAGCGTGATCCGAAGCCCTCCCTCTACGTCTACGAGGAAGCGGTCGGCGGGCACGTGCAGCGCGGACTCGTGGGTGCGGTGGGGCTGGCCCGGCCCGACGCGCAGATCGTGCTGCCGCACGAAGACACAATGGCCGGCCCGGTCAGCGACCGGCTGGCGCTGTCGGAGGCCACCTCCGCCAATCTCGAGCCGATCTTCCTGGTGTACGAGGGAGGCGGTGCGGCGTCGGCGGCGGTGGCCGCAGCCGATCAGCGGGTCGCTCTGCTCGACACGACGACGGCGGACGGTGTACGTCACCGCATCTGGGCCATCGATGATCCGGCCGAGCTCGAGGCGATCAGCGCAGACCTGCTGGGACGCCGCGCGACGATCGCCGACGGCCATCATCGCTACGCGAACTACCTGCGCTATCAGGAAGGTCGCCGCGCCGACGGCCGCGGAGACGGACCTTGGGACTACGGCCTGACGCTTCTGGTCGACACCACTGTCTTCGGACCTGAGGTACACCCGATTCATCGGGTGATTCCGAGCCTGCGCGCTGCGGACGCCGCAGCCCGCGCCGAAGCGGCCTTCACGGTGACCGAAACGTCGGCCCGAGGCGACGAGCTGCTGGATGCGCTCGCCAAAGCTGGTGCGCACGGCCCTGCCTTCGCGATTGCAGACACTCGCTCCGCATGGCTTCTCACTGAGCCCGATGGATCCGCGGCAGCGAACGCGCTGCCCAGCGAGCGCTCCGCTGCTTGGCGGTCGCTGGACGTCTCGCTCGCGCACCATCTCCTGGTCCGACAGGTGTGGGGACTGGAGGACACCGTGGACGTCGTCGGCTTCCGTCACGATCTGGCATCGGCTCTGGAGGCGGCTGGTTCGACCGGAACGGCGCTGCTGCTGAACCCGACGCCGGTCGAGGCTGTCGCCGCGGTCGCCGCCGCCGGTGATCGGATGCCGCGAAAGTCCACGCTCTTCACTCCGAAGCCTCGAACGGGCCTGCTCATCCGGCTACTCGACGAAGCAGACCGCGCCGGCGCCTAGGCTCCTGCAGGGACGGACTCGCCGCAGGATCAGTCCCGTCGAGGTTCGGTGCGCCGGCCGCGGCGGGCGACCGCTCTGGCGCACTCGGCGGTGGGTCGTCGTTGCGCGCGACCGGCTGGGAAAGCCCTTGGAGCACCTCCGCGCTCTGGGCTTCCACCTCGACCCGCGTCGCCGTGCGGCCACCGCTGCGAAAGAACCGCCGGCGCAAGGCCCCTTCGACGGACACGACCGTGCCGACTCGCCACTGCAACGCCAGGGACTGCAGCGGCTGCGCGTAGGCGACGCAGTCGATGAGATCGCTGCCTCCGCGCCCGCCGCCGCGCGGCACACGAAGGCTCCATCGAATGACGTGGATGCCTCCTGCCAGCTCGCGCTCCTCCCCGGCATCGGCCACGACGCCCACGAGGCGGATCTGGTTGATCGCCGCATACTCCACTGGAGCGGCAGCGGGCGCCGCCGCGCCCGGTGGAGTCTGCGCCGGGTCTACCGCCGGCGCACTCGTCAGCGGGCCGTCCCCCGCAGCAGCGGGTGATGCGGCGGGCTCTTCGCTGCTCTCGGCAGCTTCGGTATCGATGACCATGCCGACAGCTTCCGGAAAACGGCGACCTCACCGACCCGGAAAGACCGTCCTGTGGATGAACCCGGCGCATCCACAGGAGCTCGGCGCGGGGTGTCGCGCTAGGGCCGGTCTGCGATATCGAAATCCAGTGCTTCCTCAGTTCCGTCCGATTCATCGAGCTCACCCGAGATCTCGGCGGCCCGGGCCTGCGCGTCCGTCGCCGCGTCGTCAATCGCCGCGACCGCGCGAAACCAGTCCGCCGCCTCATCGGTGCGGCCGACCGCGAGCAATGCTTCGGCGTAGCCGTACCACAGGCGGGGGGTCCACGGCTTCACGACCGGACTGTCCAACTCACCGATCTCCAGCACCGCAAGCGCCTCCTGCGGCTGCTGCAGATCGCGGTGCGCGCCGCTTCGGACCAGGAGCACTTCCACCCTGGTCTGCGCGGGGAGGTCCCCGAACCGGGTTTCCGCTATTTCGGCCAACGCCTTGTCCGGACGTCCGAGCGCCCTCTCGCAGTCGGCGACGATCGCGACATGCTCGATTGATCCGGTCATGCGCCGGTGCGCCCGCAACTCCGCCAGCGCCTCGGAGAACTGCCCGGCGGCATACGCCGCCAGACCGGCGGCCTCCCGCACCGACGCCACCCTGGACGCGAGCCGGCGCGCCACGCGGGCATGCACCAGTGCCTGGTCCGGGTCCACCTCGAGCAGGACGCCGGCCGCAACCAGCTGACCCGCGACCGTCTCGGCGGTGTTCTTGGCCAGGCTGCGAAGCTCGCGCTTGATAGCGGAAGAGAGCTGGTCGGGCTCGACGCCCTCCGGCAATTCGGGCACTACCACGCGCTCACTGACCGAGGCCTGCGCGCGAGAAGACCGGGAATGGCTTCGCTCACCGGAACGCGCTCGCCCATCAGCGCCCGAATGCGCACCGCGCGAACCAGCCCGCTCCCCGGTGGGGCGACCCCGCGCCGGCGCGCCGGCGTCCCGGCCACTCGGGCGACGGCGCTGCTCCGGACGCCCGCCTCGACTGCCCTCAGACGCCGCGTCGCCGCGCCCAGCGCGATCCCCGCCTGCAGCTGCATGCCCGGCTCCGCCTGCGGCTCCATACCCGGCTCCGCCTGCGGCTCCATACCCGGCTCCGCCTGCGGCTCCATGCCCGGCTGCGCCGTCGCGGCCCCGGTCCGCACGCCGACCCTGCCGAGGATTGTCACCGAAGTCTTTGCGGCCGCCGGAGAACCCGTCAGTACGTCCGCGCGACGCCTCATCACGCTCGCCACGACCCTGCGACGTGCCACTACGTCGTGACGGCGCGGAGCCTCTACGCTCTGAGTCCGGCCGCTGCGGTCGACCGCTGCGTTGCTCGCTGCCTGAAGCCCGACCGCCCTCCCCGCCCGTGCGGTTTGGTCGAACGCCGGAGCCAAGGCCCCGCCGTGAACCACCGTCGCTGGAGCGGCGCCCCGCCCCAGGCCCGGGCGGCGTGCGGGAAGACCTGCCCGAATCGGACCTGCGGTCCCTCTCAGCGGCCATGACGTCTCCCTCGGACCCAAACACGACAAAGAAAGTCGGACATGAATCAGCGGGGCCGTCAAAAGACGACCCCGCTGATTAAAGATGTCCGGCGGCGCCCTACTCTCCCACGCAGTCCCCCGCGCAGTACCATCGGCGCAGAAAGGCTTAGCTTCCGGGTTCGGAATGGTACCGGGCGTTTCCCTTTCGCCATAGCCGCCGTAACTCTATGGAGTTCTAGTCGGTTCCCGACCGTAACTCGGGAGCCGCACAGTGGACGCGTAGCATATTTGTGGTCAAGTCCTCGGCCTATTAGTACCGGTCAGCTGCACGCATTGCTGCGCTTCCACTTCCGGCCTATCAACCCGATGGTCTTGTCGGGGGCCTTACCAGGTTAACCCTGTGGGAGACCTCATCTTGAAGCGAGCTTCCCGCTTAGATGCCTTCAGCGGTTATCCCTTCCGAACGTAGCCAACCAGCCGTGCACTTGGCAGTACAACTGGCACACCAGAGGTTCGTCCGTCCCGGTCCTCTCGTACTAGGGACAGCCCTTCTCAAGTCTCCTGCGCGCGCGGCGGATAGGGACCGAACTGTCTCACGACGTTCTAAACCCAGCTCGCGTACCGCTTTAATGGGCGAACAGCCCAACCCTTGGGACCTACTCCAGCCCCAGGATGCGACGAGCCGACATCGAGGTGCCAAACCTTGCCGTCGATATGGACTCTTGGGCAAGATCAGCCTGTTATCCCCGGGGTACCTTTTATCCGTTGAGCGACGGCGCTTCCACAAGCCACCGCCGGATCACTAGTCCCGACTTTCGTCCCTGCTTGACATGTCTGTCTCACAGTCAAGCTCCCTTGTGCACTTGCACTCGACACCTGATTGCCAACCAGGCTGAGGGAACCTTTGGGCGCCTCCGTTACTTTTTGGGAGGCAACCGCCCCAGTTAAACTACCCACCAGGCACTGTCCCTGATCCGGATTACGGATCGAGGTTAGACACCCAATTCGACCAGAGTGGTATTTCAACGTTGACTCCACCCAGACTGGCGTCTGAGCTTCAAAGTCTCCCACCTATCCTACACAAGCCGAACCGAGCACCAATACCAAGCTATAGTGAAGGTCCCGGGGTCTTTCCGTCCTGCCGCGCGTAACGAGCATCTTTACTCGTAGTGCAATTTCGCCGAGCCTATGGTTGAGACAGCGCTGAAGTCGTTACGCCATTCGTGCAGGTCGGAACTTACCCGACAAGGAATTTCGCTACCTTAGGATGGTTATAGTTACCACCGCCGTTTACTGGCGCTTAAGTTCTGAGCTTCGCACCGAAGTGCTAACCCGTCCCCTTAACGTTCCAGCACCGGGCAGGCGTCAGTCCGTATACATCGTCTTGCGACTTCGCACGGACCTGTGTTTTTAGTAAACAGTCGCTTCAGCCTGGTCTCTGCGGCCGGCTGACGCTTCGGAGGAGAACTCCTACACGCCTTCCGGCCCCCCTTCTCCCGAAGTTACGGGGGCATTTTGCCGAGTTCCTTAACCATAGTTCGCTCGATCGCCTTGGTATTCTCTACCTGACCACCTGTGTTGGTTTAGGGTACGGGCGGCTTTGACACTCACTAGAGGCTTTTCTCGGCAGCATGGGATCATCCACTTCGCCATAATTGGCTCGGCATCAGGTCTCAGGCATGTGAGGTGCGGATTTGCCTACACCTCGCCCTACACCCTTACCCCAGGTCAACCATCGCCTGGGTTGGACTGCCCTCCTGCGTCACCCCTTCGTTTACCTACTACCAGGGTCGGTCCCGCGCTCCCCTTCAGCTGCCGAAGCAGCCTCCAGTTCGGGCGGTTAGTACCCCTGGATTCAGCATGGGCGCATCAAAGCCGGTACGGGAATATCAACCCGTTGTCCATCGACTACGCCTGTCGGCCTCGCCTTAGGTCCCGACTCACCCTGGGCGGATTAGCCTGCCCCAGGAACCCTTGGTCATTCGGCGGACGGGTTTCTCACCCGTCATTCGCTACTCATGCCTGCATTCTCACTCGCGTGGCGTCCACGGCTGGGTTACCCCGCCGCTTCGCTCGCCACACGACGCTCCCCTACCCATCACGACACCTGGACGTCAGCAACAAGTACTGACGCCGGGTTACATCGCGATGCCGCAGCTTCGGCGGTGCGCTTGAGCCCCGCTACATTGTCGGCGCGGAATCACTTGACCAGTGAGCTATTACGCACTCTTTCAAGGGTGGCTGCTTCTAAGCCAACCTCCTGGTTGTCTGTGCGACTCCACATCCTTTCCCACTTAGCGCACGCTTAGGGGCCTTAGCTGGCGATCTGGGCTGTTTCCCTCTCGACTACGAAGCTTATCCCCCGCAGTCTCACTGCCGCGCTTGGCATACCGGCATTCGGAGTTTGGCTGATTTCAGTAAGCTTTTGGGCCCCCTAGACCATCCAGTGCTCTACCTCCGGCATGGAACACGCGACGCTGCACCTAAATGCATTTCGGGGAGAACCAGCTATCACCGAGTTTGATTGGCCTTTCACCCCTACCCACAGCTCATCCCCCAGGTTTTCAACCCTGGTGGGTTCGGTCCTCCACGCGGTCTTACCCGCGCTTCAACCTGGCCATGGGTAGATCACTCGGCTTCGGGTCTTGGGCGTGCGACTAAGTCGCCCTATTCGGACTCGCTTTCGCTACGGCTACCCCACGCGGGTTAACCTCGCCACACACCGCAAACTCGCAGGCTCATTCTTCAAAAGGCACGCGGTCACCC
>CAVVHC010000002.1:0-2152527 GCA_963747915.1 uncultured Actinomycetota bacterium
TTGTACAACCCCGACGCGTCCAAGTACTCGCCTTTGTAGGCGTACGAGTTGGCCGGCGGGTTGGATAGCCCGGTGCCGGTGAGCGGCTCGCCGTAGGGGTCGTAACGGTATTGGGCGTCGACGGTTCCGCTGGGGTTGATGATGGCGATGACGGAGCCGTGACCATCGAAGGCGTAGTAGTCGGTGGTGCTGGCGGTGCCGGTGCCGCTGTCGCTGTAGGTGCCGATGAGAGTGCCCTTGGGGTCTCTCAGATAGCCCGGGGCGGCGCCGTACGCGGTGGTGCTGGTGGATTGGACGCCTTCAATGCCGTTGCGGTAGGTGATGGTGGTTCCGGTTGGGTCCGGGTAGACAGTGGCGTTGGTGCTGTCGCGGTCGACCTGGTTGTTGCCGGCGTAGTTGTAGCTGTAGTAGGTGCCGGCGGGATTGCCGCTGCCGATCCGTCATATCCGCGCCGTTATAGGTGAGGGCGGCGGCGGTCGGGTTTTGGGTTTGGTTTCCGCAGGCGTCGTATTTGTAGACGCCGCCATAGTTGCGGCCGGTGGTGCTGCTGTCGCTGTCGGACGGGCAGCTCGGGCTGGCGGTGGTTTGTGTCTTACACAGCCCGTTGCCGGCGTCGTAGGCGGCGTAGGTGTTGCCGGCGGGTGTTAGCGCGCTGGTGCGGTTGCCGTTGGCGTCATAGCTGTAGGTGTAGTCAGTGCCGCTGTTGGCGGGGTTGTCGGCGGTCAGCAGCCGGTTGGCGTTGTCATAGGTGTAGTTCGTGACCACGCCGGTCACGATGTCTTTCTCCGAGAACAACTGGTCGGTGTCTGTGCCGCCGGCACATCCGGATCCACTGTTATGGCAGTAGGAGAAGTCGGCAACGACGGTGCTATCGGAGCTGGCACGGGTGGTCTTAATTTCTTTGAGCCGACCGGCGTCATCGAGTCGGCTATTGATGTGCACCGCGAAGCCGGTCGGATTGCCCGTGACGTAATTCTTGGTCGCGTCCAACGAGTAGCCGGTGGCCTTGTCCCAGGTGTCGGTGCGCTTGTTGTTGTCGTCGTAGCGGAAGACATCGATGTTGCCGCCAGGTTCGGTGAGCGTGGTGAGATTTTCAACGGCGTCGTAACTGTAGCCGGTGGTCAACGTGCGGACGCCGACGGTTTGCTGCAGTTGCGTGAGGTTGCCGAATTCGTCGTAGGTGTAGGACAGCACGGTCCCGTCGGGGAGGGTTTGGCTGGTGAGGCGGTTTAGCCAGTCGTAGCTGTAGCTGGTGGTCTTGCCGCCGAATAGGGCTGAGGCGCGGCTGGTGAGGTTGCCGTTGTTGTCGTAGGTGTTGGTGATGTCGGTGCCGATGGTGTCGGAGTAGTCGGTCGTCAGGACGCGGTCGTCGTCGTCGTAGCTCAGTGTGGTGGTGGTCGACCCGCCGGTGGTGTAGCTGGTGAGCCGGTCGAGGTCGTCGTAGCTGAAGGTGCGGGTGCCGAGCTGGCTGCCGGTCGGCGCAATGATGGAGTCGAGCCGTTGGCTGTGGGTGCTGCCGACGACGTAGTCGCTGTAGTGGTAGGTGGTTACTCGGTTCAGCGGGTCGGTGGAGTCCTTGATCCGCCCGTCGCAGGGGTCGTGGATGTCGGTCGTGCTGCAGTGCGACCCATAGGCGTGGGTGAGCTTGGCGGTTGCGGCGCTGCCGCCGGAGCCGCTGTTGGTGTTTTGGCTGAGGTTGCCGATCCCGTCGTACTGGTAGGTGGAGGTGTGGCCGGCGCTGTCGTTGCCGCACTTCGGCTGATAGGCATCGCCGCCACTGCTGCCGCTGCAGGCGCTGCTGTCGTAGCTGGCAGTCTGGGTGGTGCCCATCGCGCTTTGTGTTTTGGTCAGGCTTTCGCCGGTGCTGGTAATGCCGGTGCCGGAGTTGGTCGGGTTGGCGCCGTAGCTGTAGGTGGTCTGCTGGGAGTAAGCGTCAGTCGTCGCGCCCACATGTGCGTCGGGGGTGTAGCCGGTTCCTTGGGTGTGGCCGAGCGCGTCGGTGACCTGGGTGACGCGGGAGGTGTAGGCGCGGTTTTCGTACTTGTAGGTGGTGTCAAAGCCGCGTTCGTCGGTGAACGTGGTGGTCGGCTGCGAGGCCGTTTCGTTGTAGGAGAACGAGCTGGCGTAGTCGGTTGATGCGTCCGGATGCATCGTCAGCGTCGTGACCCGGCCGGTGGCACCGTCGTAACCGATGTCGGTCGTCTGATGACCGCGGGCGTCGGTGATGTTGGTCAGTTCCCGGTCGTAACTGGCGCCGGTCGCGCTCGCGTAGGTGTAGTTAGTGGTTTTGCCGTTGGTGTCGGTGGCGCTGGTCAGGTTGCCGGCGGTGTCATAGCCGTAGGAAGTGCTGCGGCCGTCGGAGTCGGTCAGTCCGCTGATCAAATCAAAGCCCAGTCCGGGGGGGCTGATCCAGGAGGCGGTGATCGTGCGACCGCGGGTGTCGGTGATGTAGTTCAGCGCGCCGAGCAGCGAGTAGCCGGGCTTGTTCGGGTAGTAGGTGATGGTGATCGCGTTGCTGTTGCGGTCGCTGATCTTCCACAGCTGCCAGAAGTTGTTGCCCGGGTCGGTGTTTTGCCGTTTGAAGGCGTACTTCATGCCGCTGGCGTGGAAGGCGATGGTGTATTCGCTGGGGCCGGTGTCGGTCTGGGTGAGCGACGCGTCCAAGCCTGGCGGGGTGATCCAGCCGCCGGATCCGTCCGGGCGGAACGGCACCACCTTGCCGGTGCCGTCCCAGTAGACGAAGCTGCCTGATCCCAGTCGTTGCAGGTACTTGCCGAAGGACAGCTGCCAGCGGTTGCGGCCGAGCATCATGTCGGCGTTGTTGGTGTTGTAGCGGGTCTGGCGGCCGTTGTAGACCCGCGAGAGGGTCAGCGGCATTCCCACCCCGCCGATGTTGAACTCGGTGCAGGACAGGTAGTCGTTGCCGTTGGTGACCGCCACCTGCACCGAGCACTTGTCGTTCGTACTCCGCGAAATCGCGGTAGTCGGGGTGCCGATGCCGTCAGACCAGTCGACGACCAGCGTCGGGTCTCCCGACGACGCCTCGGTGCTGTCGAACCGGACGTACTCCCCAGAGGCGTCCGGGTTTGCTTTGAGTAGCACACCGTCGTTGGCGGTGGCGCCGGTGATCCAGGCCTGCACCAGATCCGGTGCAAACAGGTTGTACTGGCTGCCGGCGGTGACGGTGCCGGACAGGCTGAGTGTTCCGGCGACTGGGCTGGAGAAGTCGCCGCCGGCGGTCGTCCAAGAGTTGGTGCCGTTGTACTTGTTCCAGGTCGCGGCGCTGGTGTAGCTGCGGGCGAGCGCATGCGCCTCAATGTTCAGCGGCGAGCTCAGCGGCGACGGTGAGCTGTCCACCGCGGTGAGGACCAGCTTGGCGTTGCGGACCACCGCGGACGGCGGGATCGACGACACGTCGAAGTGCAGCAGGCTGCGCGAGTACAGCACACCTGGGTATTCGCCGACCTGGTTGGTGGTGTTGGAGCAGCCGGTGGTGTTGGCGTAGACGCCGCTGGCGATCGTGCAGTCCCCTGGGGAGGTCACCGGTAGCGTGACGCTCGGATCGATGGTGATCGGGAACTTGCGGGCCGGCGCAGTCAGCCAGCCGGGATCGAGCGCCACCGACACCGGGGTCACCGAACGAAGAACTTGCCCGAGCGCGAACGAGGCCTGCGCCGCGGTCGCCGGCACGTTCGCGGCGTCGACGGCGCTCGCCGGCGGAATCTCGAACGCCGGCTTCCCCTGCTCGTCAGCCACCGTCGCGGCGCCCGCGTTGCCCTTGCTGAGCGTCAACCCGGTGGAGGTGGTGAACTGCTCCGCCGGCAACGCCGCCGCGGCCAGCCGGTCGGCAACGACGATGGATTCCTTCACCCCAGTGGGGGTGGCGATGAACGACACGTCGCTGCCGCGCAGCACCGACCGGTAGGTGATCGTCTTTCCGGACACCTCGCCGGTAGCTGACGAGGCGCCCGGCAGCGTCCAGGACACCGACTTGCCGTTCGCGGTCACGGTCACCGGACCGGCGGCCAGGTTCGCCGGGAAGTGCACCTGGTAGCCCGCGGCGGTGTTGCGCCACCCCGAACCTGCGGCGTCATCGGCGACCAGCCGGCTATCGATCGGCTGCCACTGCCCCTTGCTGTCGCGGTAGTTCAGCGGCTGCGGCGAGAAGGTGGTCTCCAGCCCTTCCAGCGTTGTGATGGTCTTGGAGTACTCGGTGCGCAGGCTGACCACCTCCGACCCCAACGGCGGCGCCGGCGCATCGGCGGTCCCGGCCGGCGTCGTCTTGGCAGGTGCGGCGGCCTGCGCGCTGATCGGTAGCGCGGCGAACGACGCCGCGACCATCGCCGCAGAGGCGGTCACGCCAACCAGCGCGCGACGCTGCCGGCGGGAACGACGCAGGAACTGACTGCCAAGCACCATGGCCTCCACGGGGTAGCGCAGCCGCCGCCTGAAACGCGGCGTCACATAGGTACACGCAAAAGAGGCCCCGTGATTTCACGATCAATACAATTTTCTTTTCACCCTTGACAAACGACCGGTAGCGCTGGGTAACTGCTGGTGCCCGGAACTTTCACCGGGGGGACCTCACGACCGAACGAACAATCGTTCAGAAGGACCAGGCATATTGATGGGCTATCCCCAGCCAGCAGGTGAGGCTGCCCAAAAACAGCCGAATAGTGAGTTCGCGCAAATCGCTTCCTCAGCAACGCAGCAACGCAGCAACGCAGCAACGGCGAGGAACCGCCTCGGCCCCCCTTTACCTGCGAACGTTTTGCGCAAGCCTGGCCGGCCGTCGAAACTTGGATCACGCGCTCGCTTACGCGGCGAGGCTGTCGCGCTGCGGATTGCGACGACATCGCCCAGGAAACCGCCGCACGCATTCTGATCAAAGAAGTGCCATTCGGGGACGGGGCTGATCTTGCCCGCTACGCCCTCACGGTCGCCCTGAACCTCCACCGCAGTGAGCATCGCGCAACGCGTCCGCAGCTTGAGTTGAGCCGGGCTGAACAGCTCCCCGCCGAAACAGACGTGCCCCATACGGTGGAATGCCGTCTTGCTCTCGAAGCGGCGCTGGTCGCCATCCGCCAGCTTCCGACGAGTGACCAGGCGTTGCTCAAGGATCCAATTCGGCGCGCAGATCGACGCCGGGCGCTCTCCGACAATCTTAGGCGGCATCGGCTTCGGCAACGACTACGCCAATCGATCGGATCGGCGTTTCCATTGGCCTAGACCCAGCGCCGAGGCAGACGCAAACGAGCGCCAGCCGGCCGCAAGGACTATTTGAGGGCGCGCCGTGAAGCGCGCTGCGCTGCTCGCCCTGGTGGCAGTCCTATTCGGCTGTCAAGAACAGCTCACGCCCGACGGGCCGCAGTACCGCATTTCCACCGACAGCGCCGGAACGCTTCAGATCACCAATACTGTCAGTGGCGGCAATGACCGTGAGCTGTTCTGGCCGCTCACGCAGGCAAGCTCAGCAACCGCAACGGAATGCGCAACCTGGCGCCACGGTCCGAGCAACGCCCAAAACGGGCTGGCGTTTCGCATTCAGCCCGCAGGCGGCGGCTGGGACACCGTTGTCCTCGAGCGCAACGTATGGGCAAACGAGTACTGGGACTTCGTCCTGGTCTACTTCCACACCGGGCGAAGCCATTCCCGCACGTTCGACACCAGCACCGTCGTCGATCTCGGCGACTACCTCGGCCGCTCCCGACAAAGCGCCGTCTACCCGTTGTCGATCTGCGCCAGCACCACCGGCAGCACGCTGAGCTTCGCTGTCGCCAAAGCCGGTGACGCGATGCCCGCACTCGGCAGCGCCGGCCACGGAGCCACCCTTCACCTCGACGCCCGCAAAACCCCGCCGAACGGATACACCGGCACGTACGTCGCCCACCTCGCCAAGGGGAAGGCGACCACCATCACCGGTATCGACGTCGACGGCACGCAGATGCGGCCGCCCGCATAACGCGAGCCAACGCGCAGCCAGCCCCGCGGCCCTGCATCCCTGAGATCAGGGGATGCCCCCCGGGGCCAGCTCGACGGCCAGCCAGATGGGTCGACAGCCGCCAGCATCCGGGCTCCGCGCCCGCGTCATCCAACGCATTCAAGACTGCGGCCTGCCCTTGACGGGCTGGCATCCACCGACGCCAACTACGAGCAGGCCCGAGCCACCCTCGCCGAAACGCTCGATCTGACGCGCGACTGCTACACCGCCTACCTGCAGGCCAACGACAGCACCCGGCGGATGTTCAACCAGGCCTTCTTCAGCAAGATCTACATTGACGAAGACGACGAAACCCGTGAACGGACCGTCCGGGTCGACTACAACCAACTCTTCGACGATCTACTCACCCGGCTCGTGCCAGCCAGCGTCCACCACCGGCTGCAGGCCGAGGAGCGGCAGAACAAGGAAAACGCCCGCCAGACGAATCTGGCGGGCTATGGTCCATCCCTAAATGGCTTTGCTCAGGGGCAGGGTTGCCCTCCGAGCACTTCGGTTGGTTGGTTGGTTGGTGGAGGTGGCGGGAATCGAACCCGCGTCCTTCGGTACCGAACCAGGGCTTCTCCGGGCGCAGCCTGATTTTCGATCTCAGCCCCATCAGTCACTCAGGCCAGCTGATGGTCGCCCAGTCACTGTTTGATTTTCCGACGGTCCCCGTGACCGGGACCGCCGGTGAGCCTCCTAGCGACGCCAGGTTCCGGGTCGGAGGCGCACCCGGTCTGACGGCTTAGCTACTCGCCTCAGGCGGCGAGAGCGTAAGCAGGCTGCTTGTTGTTGGCAGCTGTTTTTTTCGAACGGATCGTTAACGAGTTAACCGTTCATCCTCGGCCCGCTTCCCCTGCCTCGACATCCGAAGTCGAAGCCAGTCACCCCCTGGTGGTGGTTGTCAGTTACCGCCCGGCACAACGCCCGAGCGGCCACCTATCTTCCCAGCTAGTTCGCGTTCCGTCCAACGAGCGTCGACTGCGCGCAGCGAAGCCACAGGCCAGAGGCGCCCAACGGGCCGAGCAGGGGCCGGCCAAATCTTCCGCGGAAGATTCGCCGCACCGCCTGCCCGACCCGCCGGCTCACTCTCAGGCGCAATCCTCCAGCGCCCCGTCGCCGGCCGGAACCAGCAGCTCCGGCTCGCCTTCCGACATCAGCTCGACCGCGCCCGCCCCTGCCGTGCTGCGCCGGCGGACCATCAGCAACACGACCACGAGCGACGCCGCCAGGAAAGCGACCGATCCCGTCAACGCCACGCTCACCGCGTGCGCCAGGTTGTGTGCGGCCACCTCGCTCGCCGATCCCGCGATCGGGTGGCGCTGCGCCGACCGGCTGGCGGCGCCGAAGATCGTCACCATGACCGCAAGTCCGAGCGAGCCGCCCACCTGCTGGGCGACGTTCACCAGCCCGGAAGCAGCACCAGAATCCGCCGGCGCGACCCCCTCGATCGCGATCGACGTCAGCGGGATGAACGCGAGCCCGATGCCGCAGCCGAGCAGCACCATCGGCAACGCGATACCCGGGAAGTACTGCGTCCCCTCGTTCAGCCGGCTCAGCCACGCCATCCCGGCAAGCGCCAGGAGAATGCCGCCGGCGAGCATCTGGACGCCGCTGTAACGCCCCGCCAGCCGCCCTGCCACCTGGACCATGCAGAACATGACCATGGTCATCGGAAGGAACGCGAGCCCGGCCTTCAGCGCGTCGTAGCCGCGCACCCCCTGCAGGTACTGGGAGATGAAGAAGAAGAACGAGAACATCCCGCCGACCAGCAGCAGCCGGGCGATGTTCGCACCTGAGCGTGACCGATCCGCGAAGAGGCGAAGCGGCGTGATCGGCTGCCGAGCCCGCATTTCGATGACCACGAAGCCGATCAGCAGCCCCAGGCCGGCCACGAACGATGCCAGCGTGCCCACGTTCGACCAGCCGTTGGACGCGGCGCGGACGAAGGCGTAGACAATCGCCGTCATCCCGATGGTCGACGTGAGCGCGCCGCCCAGGTCGAACTGGCCCGGGTTGCGCTCGGTCTCGGGCAGATACCGCGGCGCGAGCAGGACGAGCGCGAGGCCGATCGGCACGTTGATGAACAGGCCCCACCGCCACGACAGCGCGTCGGTGAGCAGCCCGCCGACCACGAGCCCCGCACTGCTGCCAGCGCCGGTGACCGAGCTGTAGAAGCCGACCGCGCGCACCCGCTGGCGCGCCTCGGTGAACGTCATCATCAGCAACGCGAGGGTCGACGGAGCGGCCACCGCAGCCGCAACGCCCTGCACGGCGCGGGCGGTGAGCAGCCACCAGGACGACTGGGCCAGCCCTCCGGCAAGCGACGCGGCGGTGAACACCGCGATGCCCCAGACGAAGACGCGGCGCCGGCCGAGGATGTCGCCGGCCCGGGCGCCGAGCAGCATCAGGCCGCCGAAGGCCAGCGTGTACGCGTTCTGCACCCAGGAGAGGGTGGTCGGCGAGAAGTGCAGCCCCGCCTTGATCTCGGGAAGCGCCGTGATGACGACGGAGGCGTCAATGATGATCATGAGCTGGCAGGCCAGGATCAGCACCAGGACCAGCCAGGGAGAAGGTGAAGGTCGCGGCGCGAAGAGCCCGCGCCGGCGGACGGGGTTGAGGGTCAAGGACGTCATCGGGTAAGGACCCTTCGAGCAGAAGGAAGACGAGAGTAAAGTGGAGGCCTCCCTCCGAAACAATACGGAGGCTTGCCTCCGGATGCAACTCAAAGGGGTGACGAGTTTCGTGACGACCGCGGCAACGGTGCCGGAAGTCCGTGCGCGCCGGCCCAAGCGCGCCGACGCGGCACGCAACTACGAGGCCCTGCTCAACGCCGCACGCGAGGCGTTCGGAGAAGGCGGCGTCACGACGTCACTCGAGGACATCGCCCGCCGCGCCGGGGTCGGCATCGGCACGCTGTACCGCCACTTCCCCACCCGCCAGGACCTGCTCGAAGCGGTCTACGTCAACGAGGTGGAGACGCTCTGCCGCTCCGCCGCCGACCTGCACGAGCTGCCGCCGTGGGACGCGCTCGTGAGCTTCCTGAACGGGGTCGTGGGCTACGCGTCCACCAAGAAGGCGATCGCCGAGGAGCTCACGGCCGCTCACGGCCAGGGTTCGGAGTTCTTCCAGGCCTGCCGGACCGAGATTCGCGCGGCCGGCGAGCCGCTGCTCACGCGCGCCCAGCAGGCCGGGGCCGCCCGCGGGGACGTCACGTTCGATGACGTGCTCCGAATGATCGCCGGGCTGGCGGCAGTCGCGTTCCCAGCCCCGGAGGACCGCGACCGGGTGCTGCTCATGGCGTTCGACGGCCTTCGCACCCAGCCCGTCTAGCGATCTAGACCAGCCCGGCGACGCTTGCCGCTACCAGGCCGCCCAGCTCCCAGCAGTCCTCGCGTTCCTGCTTACCCACCGAGCCGACGATCGTCAGCGGCGGCCGCACCGCCGTCCACCGCAGCGCGCCGACGATGCGCTCGATACTGCGCACCGCCCCCTCCGTGTCGTTGCCGCCGTGCACGTAGAGGCCATACGGACGTCCAACGGTCGCGTCGAGGCACGGGTAATAGATCTGGTCGAAGAAGTGCTTGAGCGCGCCGCTCATGTAGCCGATGTTCGCCGGCGTTCCCAGCAGGCAGCCGTCCGCTTCCAGCACTTCGGCTGCGCCGCAGGCCAGCGCCGGCCGCACCACCAGCTCGACGCCCTCGACCTCACCCACCCCGCGCCGGGCTTCTTCCAGCAGCTCCTGCATGCCGGGCGAGGGCGTGTGGTGAACCAGCAGTACGCGCACGCCTTACACCTACCCGATCGCGCACCGACCGCTGCCGCCGCCTCCCCCGAACGGAGAACGCGTGGTTTATCGCGCCGCATAACCACGCGTTCTCCGTTCGAGGGCACACCGGCCCCACGTATCGAGGGCAAACGGGCACCTCGCCGCCGCTAACGCCCCGCGGGAGCGTGCCGCGGCGCCTCCGCCTGTTCGCGATCAGCCGCATTCTCCGCCGATTCGTCACGGCGGTGCCGGTCGACCGCAGCACGGTGAGCAGCGTCACCGTGCGCGCCGACCGGGCGATCATCGAGTTCGCGCAGCTGATCGGCGTGGCCGTAAAGGATCAGCACGTCCTGGGCATGTACGACGGTGCGGCCGGTCGGCGCCCCCAGGTAGCGGCCGTCACCGCGCTTCACCCCGAGCACGGCGATGCCTTCTTCCCGCAGCTCGAGCTCGCCGAGGGAGCGATTCGCGAGCCAATCACCCTCGTTGACGGCGAGCTCGTTGACCGCATAGGCACCGGAAAGATCAAGCAGGGCGCCGAGGTCCCGCGTCTGCAGGTCGGAGTACTTGCCCACCAGGCGTGCGATCGCCCGGGTCAGCCGGCGGTCCACCCAGCGGCTGCGGGAGACGAATACCAGCGCCATCAGGCCGACCACCATCTCCAGCACCTTCCACGACTGATGGCCGAAGCTGCCACCGCGAAAGCCCAAGATCGTGGTGCTCGCCGCTGCGACGATGCCGGCGTTGCCGAGAAGCATCAATGTCGCGATGACGCGCCGCCGCAGCGGGTGATCGACGACGCGTTCGGACTCGCTGGTCGTGAAGCCCGCGCCGGTGAATGCCGAGCGGGCTTGAAAGCGCGCCGACTCGGAAGACATGCCGGTCGCGGTCAGGATGACCGTCGCCACCCGCGTGATCACCAGCGAGATGGCCACGACGAGCAGCAGGGTCGCGATCGCAATCATGCCTTCGACGATTCCCCGGATCGGGCCGTCACAATATGAAGATCGATACGACGGTCCCGGCAAACCTCGGCGCCCCCGGCCGGCCCCAGAGGTCCTCTCGATAACCTGGTGGCAGTGCCACTCCCCAAAAATCCCGCAATTTCGGCGGTTGCCGCCGATAGCAGTGTCATGCGACGAGAGCCGACAGGCATGTCATGCGACGGGCTCTGATCGCGTTCACCGGCGCCGGCGCGGCGGCGGTGCTCGCGGGCGGAGCGGTCGTCCTCGCCGGCTGCGGCACACCCGACAGTTCGGCCACCGCGCAGGTGCCGCCGGCCGCGACGCAGGCCGCCCCTGCCGTCGTCAGCTGGAGCGCCGCTGACCAGGCCCAGCTCGCACCCGGCACCTCGCTCGCGCTCGACATCGCTCGCGGCAAGCTGGTCAGCTTCGACGTGAAGACGCCCGACGGCCACCCGATTGCCACGAACGGCACCGCTTCGGCGCCGCTGCCGCCGTCCGGCCAGTTCACCGCCGCGGCGGTCGTCGCCCGCGCTGACGGCTCCGACCCGCAAACCCAGGTGCGCACCGTCACGACCGCGCCCGCCGCGCATCAGCTGACCGCAAGCATCAGCCCGGCCGACGGCGCGGCCGTTGGCGTCGGCGAGCCGATCATCGTCACGCTCAGCAGCGCCGCCGTCGACCACGCCGCCGTCGAGAAGCACCTGCACGTGACGACGAGCCGCCCGGTCGGCCCGGCCGGCTGGTACTGGTTCTCCGACACCCGCGTCGAATACCGGCCGGAACACTACTGGCCGGCGAACACGAAGATCACCGTCAAGGCCAACCTCGACGGCGTGCGCACCGGCGAGACGACATGGGGCGCTAAGAACACGACCTCCACGTTCACCACCGGCCGCTCGCAGATCCTCAAGATCGACGACGCCACCCACATGATGACCGTCGTCCGCGACGGTCAGGCCATTCGCACGATCCCGGTCAGCATGGGCCAGCACATCGGCACCTGGACCACCCGCAGCGGCATCAAGACGATCATGAGCATCCAGCGCACCGTGCGGATGGACTCCAGCACCGTCGGCATCACCGGCGCCGGCGCGTATGACGAGATCGTCCCCTACGCGATGCGGCTCACCTGGTCCGGCGAGTACATCCACGGCGCGCCATGGTCGGAGTACGCGCAAGGCCGCTACGACGTCTCCCACGGCTGCGTGAACGTCTCGCTCGCGAACGCCGAGTGGCTCTACAGCAACAGCATGATCGGCGACGTCGTCGACACGACCGGCACCGGCCGGCCGATGGAGACGGACGGCAACGGCACCGGCGGCGTGTGGAACATTCCCTGGGCGCAGTGGCAGCAAGGGTCGGCGCTGCACTGAGGGCAGGACCTTCGGCCTCTTGCCGGGCCCGCCTCACCGAGGTGCGCTGCGTCGCGGGGAGTTGCCATGCACATGTCGACGCGTCATCCGCGCGCGCTGCCGGCCGCGGGCCGGCGCTCAGGTACCAGGCCGGTTCGCCGCTACGCAGCGCTGATCGCGACTTTGGCGCTGGCGGTACCGGCCGCGATCACGGCCTGCACACCGCCGGCAGTGGGCGCGACCAGCGACCCTGCGGTCTGTTTCGCGTCTGACGTCCAGGCCGGGACCGGCGGCAGCCAGGCGCGCTTCGCCGCGTACCTCAAATCGCTTTCCTGCACCCGGGTGGTCATGCCCGGCGACCTGACCGACGGCGGCACCGTCAGTCAGTGGAAGCTCTTCGCCGGCTGGTACGGCTCGATCAAGTCGAAGATCCTGCCGGCTCGCGGCAACCACGATGCCCGATCACCGCTGTCGAACTACGTCGGGTACTGGGGCTCGCGGGTCACGACAGGTGGAAAGCCCTGGTACTCCGTCAACCTGGGTGCCTGGCACCTCGTCTCGCTCGAGGTGACGACGGGTCCGGCGACGGCCGCGGAAGTCGCCTGGCTCACCAAGGATCTGGACGCGAACCGGGGCAAGCCCACCCTCGCGTTCTGGCACGTGCCGCGCTACTCCACGGGCAGGTACGGCGACACCTCATGGTCCGAGTCGCTGTGGAAGGTGCTGGCGGCCCACGGCGCCGATGTCGTCGTGAACGGCCACGCTCACGTCGCCCAGCGTTTCGTCGTCACCCGAGGCATCCGCGAATGGATCGATTCCTCCGCCGGAGCCAACCTGCGTACCTCGACGAACAAGTCCTCGCTGGCGCGAGCCTGGATCGTCCCCGGTCCGCAGTTCGGCGTGCTGCGACTCGTGCTGCATGCGAAGAGCTACGACTGGCGGTTCACCAGCCTGTTCGGGACCCAATTGAACGCCGGATCCTCGGCCGTGACCTAACCCGCGGCGACTCCCATGACCCGGGCGGGCGCGTTCCACAGCACCTCGCGCAGCCAGTCGTCGCCGAAGTCCAGCCGCGCCAGCGCGTCGATCTGATGCTCGTACGCGTACGGGATCGACGGAAAGTCACTGCCGAGCAGCACCCGGCCTGACATGCCGAGCGCGCGGAACGCGGGCAAGTGCTCTCGCGGGAAGGGCATCAGGTCTTCGGCGAAGTCGGTGAACGCCATCGTCGTATCGAGCAGGACGGACTCGAAGCGGTCGGCGAGCGCCAAGAAGTCCGCGTACCTCGGCATCCCGGCATGCGCGACGACGATCCGCAGCCGCGGGTGGCGGGCGAGCACGTCCTCGATCGGCCCGACGCCGGTGTGCTCACCGGGGATCGGGCCGTCGCCGCAGTGCGTGACGACGGGGATGCCCGCCTCGGCGAGCAGGCCCCAGACCTCGTCGAGCAGCGGATCGCGCGGATCGTAGCCGCCGACCTGGATGTGCGCCTTGAACAGCCGCGCCCCGCGTTCGATCGCCGCGGTGACGTAGCCCGCCGCGCCCGGCTCTGGGTAGAACGTCGCCGACGGCACCACCTCCGGCGCCTGCGCCGCGTAGTCCAGCGCCCAGCCGGCCAGCCACTCGGCCATCGCCGGCTTGTGCGGATACACCAAGCCGGGGTAGGCCCGCACGCCCAGCGAACGCAGCTCTTGCCGCCGCTCCTCGAGCGGGCGGGCATACGTCACCGGCCACTCGACGCCGTAGTGGCGGTCCGCCTGCTCGAAGAACGCCCACACCTTGCGCTCGACGGACGGCGGCATCACATGCACGTGGACGTCGGCCAGCCCGGGCAGGCCGAGCTGCCGCCAGACGGGATCGCTCACGCTGCCAGCTCCGCCGGCTGCGCCTCGCTGTCGATCACCGGCTCGGCCGGGGCCTGCGGCTCGCCGCGCCGGGCACGTATCCAGCGCAGCAGCACCGGCGCGATCGCCAGCGCCGCCGCGTCAAACCAGCAGTAGCCGCCGGCGGCCCCCGAAGGCGGGTTGCCGATCGCGATCCAGTGCAGCACCGGATCGTGCGGCTGCCAGGTCCAGGTGCCGATCGCCGTGCCGAGGATCTCCAGGTAGGTGACGACGAGGAACGCCGCCGCGTAGACCCGCTTGTCGCGGCCGCGCGCGAGCCACCACAGCAGGCACACCGCCCAGATCGCGCCGAGCACATCGAGGCGCGGGGCGAGCGTCAAACCCCACAGCGCGTACGCCGAAACGCCGGCCGCAGCCGCGGGCACCGACCATCGAGGCGCGCGCCGGCCGATCACCACCGCCGCCAGGTAGACCAGCCCGTGACCGGGCGGCACGAAGCTCGGCACCTTGTCGAAGAACGACAGCGAGTCGCCGTGCAACCGGTAGATGTACGTGCCGAGGAAGGCCGAGAACGTGTACTCGACCACCGTCGCGTAGACGACGACCACGCCGACCGACAGCCGGGTCAGCGCGTCTTCGCGCCACAGCAGCAACGCGAGCAGCGCCCAGGACGCGAGCCCGAGCAGCCGCTGCTCACCGAGCGACGCTCCCCGATCCAGCAGGAGCACCGCAGGGATCCAGGCGACGACCGCGAGCGCGGGCACCCGGCGGCTACTCCATGCCCTTACGGCGGCGGCCCACGGCGCGTTCGATCTCGCGGGTCGCGTCACGCTTGGCGAGGTCCTGCCGCCGGTCGTACGCCTTCTTACCTTTGGCGAGCGCGATCTCGGTCTTGGCTTTGCCGTCCTTGAAGTAGATCGCCAACGGAATGATCGTCAGACCGGATTCTTTCGTCTTTCCGATCAACTTCTCAATTTCGTCGCGGTGCAGCAGCAGCTTGCGCTTGCGGCGCACCGGATGGTTGGTCCAGGTGCCCTGCGTGTATTCCGGGATGTGCACGCCCAGCAGCCACGCTTCGCCGTTTTCGATCTGCGCGTACGCGTCGGTGAGCGACGCGCGCCCGAGCCGCAGCGACTTCACCTCGGTGCCGGTCAGGACGAGCCCGGCCTCGTAGGTGTCGACGATCGAGTAATCGTGGCGCGCCCGCCGGTTCTGCGCGACGACCTTGCGTCCGGTCTCCTTGGGCACCGGCCGAGTTTAGGTCAGCCCTAGCGCCGGCGCCGCCCGCCGGCAGTCGCATGAGTGCGACGCGAGCCACCCGACGGCTGCGTGGCGGTCGCCGGGGGCACCGTCTCCACTGGCGTGCGGGGAGCCGGCACCACGGTGCGGCGCATCGCCCGCGTCGGACGCTTCGGCTCGGCGGCACGCACGTGGCGGCGCAGCGCGACGAACGCCATCAGCGACGACGCAACCGCCCCCGCCAGCAGCACGTAGCCGATGACCTGCCAGACGTCGCCGTGGGTCAGCACCGGCGTGAACTGCTGGTGGCTGAAACGGTGGTCGATCAACGCGATGCGTAAACCGAAGATCGTTCCGCCGGCCAGCACGCCTCCGAGCAGCCCGGCGATCGCGCTCTCGAGGATGAACGGCAGCTGGATGTGCAGCCGGGTCGCTCCGACGAGCCGCATGATCGACGTCTCGCGCCGGCGGGCGTGGGCCGACATCCGGATCGTGTTGTAGAGCAGCACGAGCGTCGCGAAGCCCTGCACCGCGGCGAGCACGTACGCCGCGATCTGGAAGCCGTGCAGGAAGCGGAAGAAGCCCTTGAGCCGGCCGCGCCAGTCCTGCACCGCGTCGACACCCGGCAGGTTCTTGTACTCCGGCGCGGCCTGGTCGAACAGCTGCGGATTCTCCAGCTTGACGTGGTAGGACGCCGGAAGCAGGTCCGGGGTGACACCGTCGGTGAGCTCCGGGGAGCTCTTGTAGAGCCGCTTGAACTCGTTGTAGGCGTCCTGCTTGCTCTCGTACGACGAGGACTTCACGAGCGGGTCATGCGCCAGCTTGTTGGCGATGGCGTCGGACTGCTGGCTGGTGATGTCGTCGTTGACGTAGATGGTCAGTTCAACGCGGCCGAACAGATGCTGGTTGGTGATCTCGACCTGGCGGTTCAGCAGCAGGCCGGCACCGAAGAGGGTGAGCGAAACGGCGCTGCAGAGCACGACGGCGATCGACATCGCCAGGTTGCGGCGAAGGCCCTGGAGGGCGTCGCGCAGGATCGGGACGACGCGGGTCATGCCGAAACCCCCGCCGGAACGGTGGCGCCGCTGCCGTAGACACCCCGCTGCTGATCACGCACGAGCAGGCCGGAGTCCAGCTCGATCACCCGCCGGCGCATCGCGTCGACGACTTCCGCATTGTGCGTGGCCATGATGACGGTGGTGCCGGCCCGGTTGATGCGGTCGAGCAGGCGCATGATCCCGACGGCCGTGGCCGGGTCGAGGTTTCCGGTCGGCTCGTCGCACAGCAGCATCAGCGGCCGGTTGATGAACGCGCGGGCGATGGCGACCCGCTGCTGCTCGCCACCGGACAGCTCGCTCGGCATGCGATCTTCCTTGCCGGCCAGGCCGACCAGGTCGAGCACTTCGGGCACCAGCTTGCGGATCTGCGACTGCGGCCGGCCGATGGACTCGGGGGCGAACGCGACGTTCGCCGCGACGGAGCGGTCGGGTAGCAGCCGGAAGTCCTGGAAGACGCAGCCGATCTGGCGCCGCAGCGACGGGACCTTCCACGTCGGCATGCGGGTGATGTCGCGACCGCCGATCATCACCGTGCCGGTGGTCGGCAGCTCCTCGCGCAGCAGCAGCCGCAAGAAAGTGGACTTTCCCGAGCCGGACGTGCCCACGAGAAACGCGAACTCGCCCCGGGCGATCTCCAGGGAAATGTTCGACAGGGCGGGTCGCGGGTTCGCCGGGTAGAGCTTCGTGACGGCGCTGAGCTGGATCAAGGTGGCCTCGGTCAATCGGGCGGCACGGTCAAACGGTCACTTCGGCCTGGGAGGACGAGCCTAAGTGCGCTTACGGTCGTATCGGCGTTAAAACGCCGACGTGGAGCGCGTGGCCTGGCAGGCTCAACGAGCACCCGAATGGGCTAATCGGTATCGCCGGTGCGGGTGAGGATCCGCTGTGAGTTTGAGTGGTTGGATGGCGCGAAACCGAGCCGCAGGCATATCGTGGATCAACTGGCAAATCAACGGTCGCGAAAACGTGATCACGCTCGAACGGATCACGACGAAGAGACGGGGTGGAACGCATGCGCAGTGACCACCTCGCCTGCGCCTACTGCGGCGGCATCGTGGCGGAAGGCAATTGCCCCGCCTGCCGGGCGACGCGTGAGGAGCTCGCGAGCCACCGGTTCGCCATCCCGGCACCGCTCATCGCGCTGCTGCTGGCACTGCTCGCGCTGATCTTCGCCTGCGGCATCCACCAGGCCGCCTAGCCGGCGGCTGCCGCCGCTGTCTCCTGCGCCCGCCGCCAGCGGATCTCCGCGTCGATGAACGAGTCGATGTCGCCGTCCAGCACCGCACCGGTATTGCCGGTCTCGACCTCGGTGCGCAGGTCCTTGACCATCTGGTACGGGTGCAGCACGTAATTGCGGATCTGCGAGCCGAAGCTCACGTCCTGCGGGCCGCCGGTGAGCCGGTGCCGCTCCTCGGCCTCTTCCAGCCGGCGCCGTTCGAGCAGCTTCCCGCCGAGCACCTGCAGCGCCGCCGCCTTATTCTGCAGCTGCGACCGCTCGTTCTGGCAGGTGACGACGATCCCGGTGGGCAGATGCGTGATGCGCACCGCCGAGTCGGTGGTGTTGACCCCCTGACCGCCCGGGCCGGAGCTGCGGAAGATGTCGATACGCAGATCCTTCTCGTCGATGTCGACCTCGTCGGAGGTCTCTACGACGGGGGTGACCTCGACGCCGGCGAACGACGTCTGCCGGCGCGCCTGGTTGTCGAACGGGCTGATCCGCACCAGCCGGTGGACCCCATGCTCGCTGCGCAACGTGCCGTACGCGAACGGCGCGGACACCCGGAAGGTGGCGCTCTTGAGCCCCGCCTCTTCGGCGTAGGAGGTGTCCATCACGTCGGTGGGCCAGCCGCGCCGCTCGGCCCAGCGCAGATACATGCGCAGCAGCATCTCGGTCCAGTCGGCGGCGTCGACACCGCCCGCGCCCGCCGACAGCTGCACGATCGCTTCGCGGGAGTCGTACTCCCCCGACAGCAAGGTGCGCACCTCCAGCGACTCGACTTCTCGCTTGAGTGCAGGCAGCGACTCAGCGGCCTCGGCCGTGAGATCCGGATCGTCCAGCTCGACGGCGGCCAGCGCGTCATCGAGCCGCGCCCGAAGCGCCTCGACCCGGGTGATGTCCGTACGGATGCGGGAGAGCTCGCTGGTGACCTGCTGCGCCCGGTCCTGATCGGACCAGAGCTCCGGGTCGGACGCCTGCTGCTCGAGGGCGTCGAGCTGGGCGCGCAGCCCGTCGATACCCAGCACCTTTTCGATGCCGGAGAGCGTCGAGTCGAGCTCTTTCAGCTCGTCAGACAGCTCCACAGGCACGCAGGCGAGGGTACCCGCTCGCCGCTGCGAGCCGCTGCGGCGCGGATCAGCTCTTGATGTCCTTCGTCGTGAAGTACGCCCAGGCCGCGCCGAGCAGGACCGCCACGTAGACGGCTTGCAGCAGCAGGCCGCGTTCGACGTCGCGCCACAGGATCGGGTTGCGGAACAGGTCGATGAACTTGAGCCAGTAGTGCGTCGGCAGGTACGGCTGGGCGGCGCCGGCGGCGTCCAGAGCATCCAGCGTGGTGGACGCGACCAGCACCGCGAAACCGCCGAGCGCGGCGGCCAGCGGATTCTCGACGATGCTCGACAGCAGCAGCGCGAACGCCGCGACGCCGAGCATCGAGATGCCGACGTACAGCACCGCAATGACGATCCGGATCCCGGTCTGCGCCGGGGTGAGCGGCTCCCCGCCGGAGATCGTCGTGATCGAGCCGGTGCTCTCGAACAGGATGTTGCCCGACGATGAAGCCCGACCAGCGCGATCGTGACGACGGCAAGGATCACGTACGTGATGATCGAGACGAGCTTCGCGGTGAGCACCCGGCTGCGGCTCACCGGACGGATGAGCAGGTAGCGCAGCGTGCCGTTGGAGCCGTCGCCGGCGATCGCGTCGCCGGCGACGATCATCACGCAGAGCGGCAGCAACGGCACCAGGTCGACGGCCAGCGACGCGGCAGCGAGCAGGGTGCCGTTGTGTTGCACCTGGCTGAGCAGCGCCGGGGTGTTGGGATTGTCCGGCTGGACGACGTTGGTGACCGCGATGAAGATCGCCGCGATGACCGGCACGGCGACCAGGATCATCAGCGAGATCCACGTCCGCGGCCTGCGCATGAGCAGCGACAGTTCGACCCGGATCATGAGAAGACGCTCGCTTCCGTGGACGCCAGGAAGATCTCCTCCAGCGACGGGCGGTGCTCCTCGATCTCGATGATCCGCACTCCTGCTTCGACGAGCGTGGAGTTCAGCTGCGCCGAATCCTCGCTGTGGACGGTCACCCACTCGCCGTTGGTCGCGAGCAGCCGCCCTCCGACGATCTCCGCGACCCGCGCCATGTCAGGGGTGCGTACCCGCACCTCCCCCGACGGCTTGCGCAGCGTCTCCAGCTGATCCTGAACGATCATGCGGCCGCCGCTGATCATGCCGACGCGGGTGCACATCAGCCTGGATCTCGTTGAGCTGATGGGAGGACAGGAAGACGGTGGTGCCGGCCTGGTTCAGCTCGACCAGCAGCTGCGGATGTCGCGCACGCCCTGCGGGTCGAGCCCGTTCGTCGGCTCGTCGAGGATCAGCAGGTCCGGCGCTCGCAGCAGCGCCGCGGCGAGGCCGAGCCGCTGGCGCATGCCGAGCGAGTAGGCCTTCACCGGCCGCTTGTCGACGGCGGTCATGCCGACCCGCTCCAGCGCCTCCTCCACGCGCCGCCGCCGGGTAGCCCGCGGGCCGCCGGGACCGGAGGCGTCGCGCAGCACGAGGTTGCGCCGGCCGGACAGGTTCGGGTAGAACGCCGGCGCCTCGATGATCGCGCCGACCTGCGGCAGGACGTGCTTCGCGCGCTTGGGGATCCGCTGGCCCAGCACCTCGATCCGCCCGCTCGACGCGTGCACCAGACCGAGCAGCATCCGCACGGTGGTGGACTTGCCGGACCCGTTCGGTCCGAGGAAGCCGTAGCGGTCGCCGGGACGGACGTCGAGCGCGAGGTCGTCGACCACCGTGATCTTGCCGTAGCGCTTGGTCAGCCCTTCGGTGCGGATCACGGCCGGCCCGTCCCGAACTGCGGGCCGCCCACCTGGCGCGGCGGATGCTTCACCAGGTCGAGCGCCATGGCCTCGAGTTGATCACGTGTCACCGTTCCTACCAGGACATAACCCGCGTCCTTCGAGGCGAACACCAAGGCGTTGACGAGCGGGACCTCGATCAGCGATCCCGTCCCGAACGCGCCCTTGATGGGTGGCCTGCTCGGCGAGTCGATCTGGCTGCGCAGCGAGGCCACGATGCCGGGATCACCGAGATCGGCAACGGCCACCAGGCTGGCTCCCTGGCCGTAGGTGGCGACCAGCGGCTTCATCGGGCTGCGCCGGCGAAGCCCGCCGAGGGTCGCCGGCAGGATGGCGCGCGGGGTGGTGTCGTCGACGCCCGCTTGAGTGGTGTCGACAGTGGCGGTCGGGTCCTTGGCCGGATGGAAGGTCAGCTGCGCCTTGCTCGGCGTGGTGAAGGAGATGTCGAGGAACGACGAGCTGAACGCCCGGGCCTTGCCGCCGACCTCGCGGATCTCCACGGCGAGGGGCACCCCGGTGTCCGCGTCGGCCCACACCTTGACCAGGCCGATGAGGCTGCGCTTGTCCTTCGGACGCCATGTCAGCCCGAGCGCCGGCCTCCCGGCGATGCGCGCCGAGTCGGATAGCTGCACCTCGGACGCGCGAGCTTGGGCGACCACGCGCCGGCCAAGGTTTGCCGGCAGCACGTCCTGCGGGCCGGGCAACGGGATCTGCGGAGCGTTCTCCGTGTACTGGGCGTAGCGGTTATTGGAGTCCCACGTCCACGTCGCCCGGCCGTTGCGGTAGACGTCGTTCTCCGCACCGGCGGTCAGCCGGTCGACACGGTAATGCTGCGGCCCGGCGTACCAGACGCGCAGCCGGTTCGTTTGCGAGAGCAGATCGATGACTTCTTGGCCCATTCCCAGGTCAGGCAGCCCGAGCGTCCCCGAGGAGGACGCCAGGCCGGTGTAGGAGACCTTCGCCGACGCCTTGATCCGGGCAAGCAACGTGCGGACCGGCACCTTCTTCGCGTCGACGGGGATCGCCCCGACGATCGCCGGGAGGCTGGCCAGCACGGCGATGATCACAGCCATGGTGAGGTAGCGCCGGCGGGCGCCCGGACGGCTCAGCGCACCGTCCGCCCACCGCTGGCGCGCCCCGTCCACGAGACGCTGCCGCCGACCGCTCACACGTTCAGGCTAAGCGGCGCACGCGGTTGCGGCCCGTACCCGATCAGTTACACACAGGCTTCGGTGTCAGAAGTCGGCACCTTCCTCGAGCAGCCGGCTGGCAAGCGCCGCGACCGGTGAGCGCTCGGCACGGGTGAGCGTGACGTGCCCGAACAACGGATGGCCGCGCAGCCCGTCGACCACCGAGGCGATGCCGTCGTGGCGGCCGACGTGAAGGTTGTCACGCTGGGCGATGTCCCAGCAGCAGACCACCCGGCTGTCGGCGGCCAGCCGCGAGAGGGCGGCGAGCAGCACGGTGCGCTCGATGTTCTGCACCTCGTCGATGATCACCCAGGCGCCGCTCAGCGTCCGGCCGCGGATGTGGGTCAGCGGAGCGATCTCGATGAGACCGCGAGCCTTGATCTCCTCGATGACCTCGCGGTGCGCGAACGACTCCAGCGCGTCCATGACGGCAAGCGCCCAGGGCTCCATCTTCTCGTCCTGGCTGCCGGGCAGGTAGCCGAGATCCTGGCCGCCGACGGCGTACAGCGGCCGGAACACGATGATCTTGCGGTGGGTGCGCCGCTCGAGCACCGCTTCGAGGCCCGCCGCGAGCGCGAGCACGGTCTTGCCGGTGCCGGCCGGACCTCCCAGGCTGACGACGCCGACCGCCGGGTCCGCGAGCAGGTCCAGGGCGATGCGCTGCTCGGCGCTGCGCCCGCTGACCCCGAAGAGCGCCCGGTCCGGCGGCACCAGGTGCACCCTTTTGTCGGAGCCGAGCCGCGCCAAGGCGCTCTGGCTGCCGGCGGTGAGCACGAGGCCGGTGTTAGCGGGGAGCTCGCGGACGTCGGCGAGCTCATCCACCGCCTCGATGCTGCGCTGCTCGAAAAGACTGTCGACGACGGTGCTCACCACTTCCCGTTCGACGAGGCCGGTCCAGCCCGTCTCCACGGCCTTGCGGCGGCGGTAGTCCTCCGCCTGGATACCGGCAACGGATGCGTTCAGCCGCAGCGGCAAGTCCTTACTGACGAGGACGACCTCGACGCCCTCCTCGGCGAGATTCGCGGCGACGGCGAGGATCCGGCAGTCGTTCGTGTCGCGCCGCAGACCGGCGGGCAGCGCCGCGAGGTCGCGGTGGTTCATCTCGACGCGCAGCCGGCCGCCGGCGTCGTTCACCGGCACCGGATCGGTCAGCGCCCCGTGCTCCACGCGCAGCGTCTCCAAACGCTGCAGCACCTGCCGAGCCGCCCAACCCAGCTCCGGGTGGTTGCGCTTGGCTTCCAGCTCACTCAGCACCGGCAGCGGGAGCACGAGGTCGTGCTCCTCGAACGCGCGCAGCGCCGACGGATCGGAGAGCAGGACGCTGGTATCGAGGACGTAGGTGATGGTGCCGGCTGGCTCGGCTTTCGCGGCGCCGGAGGCGCTCTTGCGAGCTGCGTGCGAGATGCCGGCGGAAGAGGTCGGTGGGGTCACAGGTCGCCTTCTGGTCATGGGCCGGGGTCGGGACGCGTCAGCCACTCCCCGAGGCGGCGGCCGTGCGCGCCGGCTTGGGCATGGCCTGTGTCGAACTCCCGGTGTGCCCACCGCGTCCGACGGTAAGGCCGGCAGGCGCGTAGGCGCGGCAGGCGCGCGTGAACATCGTGTGACGAGCGGGTGAGCGGGGTGTCCGCGACGCACCACCAGTTGATCTTGACGACGCCCGGCGCCCTCTCTAGCGTCCGCGGCAGCCAGAAGGGATCCAGCGTGACGACCTCCAGCGCGTTATCAGTGCTCGCCAGCGGCTTCGCCTTCCCAGAAGGGCCGCGCTGGCACGATGGTCAGCTCTGGATCTCGGACATGCACGGACCCGAAGTGCTGCGCATCGACGCCGCCGGCCAGGCCACGCCCGTCGTCACGGTGCCGCAGTCACCGTCCGGCTTGGGGTGGCTGCCCGACGGGCGGCTACTGGTCGTCTCCATGCACGACCGCAAGGTGATGCGGCTCGACGGCGACACGCTCGTGGAGCACGCCGACCTCAGCAGCGTGGCGACGTGGCATTGCAACGACATGGTCGTCGACCGGCAAGGCCGGGCGTACGTCAGCAACTTCGGCGACGACACCGCCCCGCCCGCGCCGGTCACCCCCGGCAAGATCGCCCGCGTCGACCCGGACGGCACGGTGAGCGTCGCCGCCGACGAGATGGGCTTCGCGAACGGCATGGCCATCTCGCCGGACGGGCGCACGTTTTACGTCGCCGAGACCCGCTCGGTGCCGCCGCGAATCACCGCTTTCGACATCGACTCAGGAGGCGGGCTCAGCGGCCGCCGGGTCGTCATCGCGTTCGAGGACGCGGCCCCGGATGGCATCTGCCTCGACACCGCAGGGGGCCTCTGGGTGGCGTCGCCGTTCACGAACGAGGCGCTGCGCGTGCTCGACGGACGCGTCGTCACGCGCGTCTCGACCGGCGATCAGGGCTGCTACGCGGTGGCTCTCGGCGGCGACGACGGCTGCACGCTTTTCGTCTGCACGTCACAGTCGTGGATACCGGAGGAAGCGCGTGCGTTGCGCAACGGCCGGGTGTGCACGCTACGGGTCGACACGCCCGCTGCGTGAGTCGTTCACGCGTCTGTATCTATGTCGTAGACCACGCGACGGGTAACGACTTCGGTCCCCACATCATGAACGAGTCGGTGCGCTCCGGCTGACCCTCCAACCGCAAGCCGGGCAGGCGCTCGATCATGGTGTCGAGCGCGACCCGCGCTTCGAGCCGTGCCAGCGCCGCGCCGGGGCAGAGGTACTGGGCGAGCCCGAACGACATGTGACGGCGCTTCACGTCGTCGAGGTCGCGGTCGAGCCGGAAGCTCTCCGGGTCCTCCCATGCCGCCGGGTCGCGGTTCGCCGACGCGTAGAGCCCGTGCACCTTGCTGTCCGGCTCGAGCTCGACGCCGTGCAGCGTGACCGGCCGGTTGTTGGTGCGGAACAGGCCGAGCACCGGAGGGTCGAAGCGCAGGCTCTCCTCGATAGCCACGTCACGCAGCCGCGGGTCGGCGGTCACCGCACCCCACAGGTCGAGGTCGAGCAGCCGCCACGTCAGGTTGCCGATGAGCGACGTCGTCGTCTCGTTGCCCCCGACGAGGACCAGCAGGATCAGCGGCAGCAGCTGCTCGTTGGCGAAGCGCTTCCCCTCGTGCTCGGCATCGAGCAGCGCGGTGAGGATGTCGTCGGGGAGCCGCTCGCCCTTGTCCCGCAGGCCCCGACGGCGGTCGAGCTCCGCATCGAAGTAGCCGTCGATCTTCGCGCGGGCGGCCGCCTGCACCGCCGTGTCGGATGCGTTCTGCGCGCTCATGAACTCGTCGGACCACGACTTGAACTCATCGCGCCGATCCACCGGCACGCCGAGGAAGAGCGAGATCATCGTCATCGGCAACGGGATCGCCAGCGCGGGAATCAGATCAGCACTGCCCGCGGACGCGAACCCGTCGACGAGCGCGCGCGTGATCTCGCGGACCTGCGGCTCGACGGCGGCGACGCGGCGGGCGGTGAACGCGGACGTCACCAGCTTGCGGTAGACGGTGTGCTCGGGCGGGTCGGAACGCAGGCCGCCTTCCTTGGTGTAGATCGGGCCCTGTCCCCAGTTCGACGACCACAACGGGACGTCGGTGAAGACCTCGCGGACGTCGTCGTAGCGCGAGACGGTGTAGAAGCCCTTCTCACCGAAGCCTTCGAGGTGGTGCACCGGGCACTGCTCGCGCAGGTAGCGGTAGGCGCCGGCGGGATCGCTGAGCACCTCCGCCGCGAACGGGTCGTACGCGGTGATGGGCGAGCCGTCGCCCGAGGTCATGGACGTCATGGCAATTCCCTTGCGGTAGCGGTCATGTGGGGGTTGCCGCGCCTGTGGCGGCTGGGGTCGCTGCCGCCTTGCCGCCGGGCAGCGTTCGGCGGGTACGCACCTGGACCACCGTCACGCCGACGGCGGCGATCAGCACGGCACCCTGGAAGATCTGCGGCGCCCACGTCGGCGAGCCCACCAGGAGCAGCCCGACACTGCCGGTGCCGATCATCAGCACGGCGACGATGACCCCCCACGGGTTGAAGCGTCCGTGGCGGAACTGGGTCGCGCCGAGGAAGGCCGCCGAGAAGGCGGGGATGAGATAGGACGGGCCGTTGTTCGGATCGGCGGCCTGGATCTGCGCGGTGAGGATCAGCCCGGCGAAGCCGGCCACCGTCGCCGAGATCACCAGGCTGAGCGTACGCAGCCGCCCGATGCTCACCCCGACCAGCCGGGCGACTTCGGCGTTGTAACCGGTCGCGTAGCTGTAGCGCCCGGTGGTGGTTTGCTCGAGGAAGTAGCCGATCGCGAGCATGAAGACGAACATGTACAGCACCGGCACCTGGATCCCCGACACACTCGCCGACGCGGTGTGCGAGAACCCCTCGTTGATCCGCGCCGTGAACGTCTGATCCCCTGACACACCGAGTGTCACCGCAGCAAGGATCGCCCCGGTGGCCAGCGTTCCGATGAACGAATCGATGCGCAGGAAGACGACGACCAGGCTGTTGAACAAGCCGATCGCCACGGCGAAGAGCAGCACCACGATGAAGACGAACGCCGGGTGCCAGCCGGTGTGGCTCAGCAGCCAGCCGGCGAGCACCCCGCACAGGCCCATCGTCGAGCCGATCGACAGGTCGAAGATGCCCGTCGCCAGCGGCACCACGATGCTGAGCGCCGCGAGCCCGGTGATCGAGTACTGGTTCAGCACCGTCTTCACCGTCTGCACCTGAAAGAACAGATCCGGGCTCCAGATCGAGAAGATCGCGATCAGCACGATCCAGACGTAGACCGCGCCGATGTTGCGGTAGGACAGCGGACCCAGCCGGTGACGCCATCCGCCGCCGCGCCCGCTGCCCACACGATCAGCCACTTGCTCGGCCATCACGCCTCTCTCGTTCTCGGATCGGGCAGGTCCCCCGCTGCCTCGTCGCCGCCGGCGCGCAGGATCGCGTCCAGTAGCGCCTCTTCCGTGATCTGCTCACCGATCAGCGATCCGGTCACGCGGCCGCCGACGAGGGTGAGAACCCGATCGCAGACGCCCACCAGGTCCTCCAGGTCGGAGGAGCAAATGATGGCGGCCACGCCGGCTTCGGCACGCTCCCGGATGAGGTCGTAGATCGCATGGCGGGCACCGATGTCGACGCCGGACGTGGGGTCATCCAGCACCAGCAGATCGGGTGAGGTGTTCAACCATTTCGCGAGGATGGTCTTCTGCTTGTTGCCGCCGCTCAGCAGCTCGTAGGCGCGCTCCGGATCGGGCGGTCGCAGATCGACGGCGGTGATGCTGTCGCGCACGGCGCCCGCCTCGCGGCTCTGGTCGACCCGCCCGGCGCGGGCGTAGCGCGCCAGCACGGGCAGGCTGACGTTCTCGCGCACCTTGAACTGGTGCACGGCGGCTGCGGGATGCCGGTTCGCGAGCACGAGCGCGATGCCGAGCCGCCGCGCCTGCCGCGGGTTCATGCCGGCGTACTGCTTGCCGTCCGGTGTCCTCAGCTGCAACGAGACCGGCATGGCGCCGCAGAGCGCGGCGGCGATCTCCTCCCGGCCGGATCCGGTGAGCCCGGCGACGCCGAGGATCTCACCGCTGCGGACACTGACGTCGACACCGGCGAGGCGGCCGGTGGTGATCCCGGTGAAGGTGAACGCCGGCCCGGCCGACGCCGCCTCGCGTTCCCGGGCGGCCGCCTGGGACGCGGCGACCTGATCCGAGGATTCCTCTCCGACGATCAGGCGGATGAGGTGGGGGCGCTCCAGACCGGCGGCGGCATGGGTGCCTTGAAACGTGCCGTCGCGCAGCACCGAGATGCGTGACGCGAGCCCGAGGATCTCGTCGAGCCGGTGCGAGACATAGAGGATGCTCACGCCGGACGACACGACATCGCGCAAGATGCGAAAAAGCGCTTCCACCTCGGCGGGCGGCAGGGCGGCCGTCGGCTCGTCCAGCACCAGCAGGCGGATGTGGCCACGGGTGTCGTCCAGCGCCCGCGCGATGGCGATGGCACTGCGGTCGACCGGGCGCAGGTCGGCGACGGGACACCGCACGTCGACGTCGGTGCCGATCCGCGCGAGCAGCCGCCGGGCGTGCTTCTCCTGTGCCGTCCAGCGGATGCGCCGGCTGCGGCCGCGCTGGAAGCCGGACTCGATACCGACGTTATCGGCGGCGTTGAGCTGCTCGATGAGGCCGAGGTCCTGATGGACGAAGCGCAGCCCGAGGTGGCGGGCCGAGTCGGGCGAGCCGAAGGTCAGCGGGATGCCGTCGACCGCAATGCGGCTGCCGGCATCGGGAACGTGGAAGCCGGACAGGACCTTGATGAGCGTGGACTTGCCGCTGCCGTTCTCCCCGACGAGGGCGTGGATCTCGCCGGCTTCGATCGAGAGCGTGACGTCCTGCAGCGCGCGCTGGCCGGGGAAGGTCTTGGACAGGTGCTCTACCGCGACGAGCGGCTGGACGCTCATGGCTGCCGTCCTCCCTCGTGCGGATCGGGTCCGGCGGCAGTGGGGATGCCGCCGGACCCGATCACGGTCAGTGCTGCGATTGGTGGCGCGGTTGGTCGTGCAGGGTCAGGACAGTCCCCAGAGGGCCTTGTACTGCGCCTGGTAGTCCTCGACCAGCGGGAAGGTGTCGGTGGTGCTCGGCACGTTGTCGCCCGTCAGCAGCCAGACCGGCAGGTTGTGCTCCGTGCTCGGGCTGGTGGACTCCTTGTTGAAGTAGCGCAGCAGGAAGTCGACGCTGCGCCACATGATCTCCGGGCCCGGGAAGCCGTCCGAGGCGACCAGCGCCTGGCCGTTCTTCATGTAGGCCTGGGTGGCCGGCTCGTTGTCGATGGTGACGAGCTTGACCTTTCCGGTGAGGCCTGCCGAGGCCATCGCCGCCGGGACGCCGAGCACCATGTCGTCGTAGCCGATGTAGGCCCAGTTCACGTCCGGGTGGGAGGAGAAGTAGGCGGTGATGCGGGTCGGCAGGTCCTTGCCGATCGAGGTGGCCGGCACCTCGAAGGAGTCGACCTTGCAGCTCGGGCACTTGCTGGTCAGCTCTTGCTTGAAGCCCTTGCCGACGTAGCTCAGGTTCGCGAACGCGGACGAGAGCACCATCACCGCGTTGACCTTGGTGCCGTCCTGGGCGAGCGCGTACTCGGCCAGCCGCTTGCCGGAGGCGAGGTAATCCGGCCCGTAGTCGAAGACGGCGGTGAGGCCGTTGCCCGGCGGATCCGCCGTCGTCAGGTCGATGACCGGGATGTTCATGTCTTTGAGCTTGGCGAGCTCAGGCTCGAAGAGCGCCCGCGAGAAGCCGCTGGCGATCACCGCGTCCGGCTTGTCCTGGACGGCCTTCGACCAGGCGTTCTTGATGGTCTCCGGCGTGACGCCGGCATCGACGACGTTCAGCTTCCAGCCGACGGCGGAGATGGCTTGCTTGAGCGGGTCGGTCAACGCGACGCAAGCGGGCACCGAGCACTGCAGCCAGTCGACGGTCTTGCCGGTCGCCGGCTTGCCGGTCAGCTTGGCGGTGATGCCGATGCTGGTCGGGCGCTTCAGCGCCTGGTCGACGGCGGCTTTCACCTGGGGGAAGTCGGCGTTCGAGCCGCCGCCTCCACCGCCGCCCGACGATGACGACTTCGACGAGCTGCCGCAGGCTCCCGCCGTGAGCAGCAACGCCGCTCCCAGGGCCAGGGCGCCGGCCCGTCTTCCGGTGTTCCTCATCCCGCTCTCCTACTGTCGATGGTGGAACAAGAGGAGCTGAGCCGCATCAGCTGCTCAGCGCGTCTATCGGGCGAACGGCAACGCATGCACGCGGCAGGTCGCCGCCGAAGTAGGTGCGTGCTTCACGCACTCAAATTGAGAGCATGCCACGGTGCGAAGCACCCCCTGGGAAGCGCCGGCACTCTGATCGCGATGTTGTGATCGGCCGGGTGCGAGAAGGTGTACCAAGAAATCAACCCGTTGGAAACGTCTTCGCCGCTTTGGGGCAGTCCGTGTCGGAGTGGCAGGATGCCGACGTGGGCGGCAACGAGGTGGCACCGCTCACCGACCCGTTGAGCTATCCGGGCACGATCCCGGCGACGTCGTACCTGATGCTGGGAGGGGGCCGGGTCGTCGAGCCGCCGCGTGGCTCGTTGCTGCCGGCGCTGATGCGCGATCGGCGTCCGGTGCTGGCGATCGGATCGAATGCTTCGCCGGCGCAGCTGGCGCGCAAGCTCGGCCCGCAGCTCCTCGCCCGCGGGGTGGCGGTGCTCCGCGCCGAGGTGAGCGGGCTGCGTGTGCTGCCGTCAGCGCATCTGAACCCGGCCGGATACGTGCCGTGGGCGCCGGCCGCCGGCCTCACCGGGGCGTGGCAGGACGCGTTCGTCGTCTTCGTCGACGGGCAGCAGCTTGCCCGGCTGGATGAGACCGAGCCGAACTACGAACGCGTGGGGCTCGACCCCGCGCGGCAGGTGCGCCTGCCGGATGGGACGGCGGTCGATGGCTGCGCGCTGTACGTCTCCCACCATGGCGTGATCGTCGACGAGCGGATCGTCGCCCGTGGCACGGTCCCTTCGCAGCAGGTGCTGCTCGACCGGCTGCTGGCCGTGATGCCGGAGCTCGGTTTCGGGGATCCCGAGGGGTTCGTTGCGGCGGTGCGTGCCGGGCAGGTCGACGCGCAGCTCGTCACCCAGTTCATCAAGCAGCGGCTGGAGGTGCGCCCGGCGGGCGCGTCACTCGTCGCCGGTCAGCCGAAGGGCTGAAGCTCTTGCGGTAGCGGTCACCGTGACGGGGCCGATGCCGAACATGTCCGCGAACGGCAGGTGCACGGCACGCCGTCCGGTGACGACGACGGCGTCGCCGTCCTGCTCGTGGGTGACGGTCGCCGCCAGCGCCGGCGGATGCCCGCCGCCCCGGTAGCGCGCGACCGCATCCTGGACCTGGGCGAGCGGCAACCGGCTGCCCGCTCCGTGCGCGTACACCTGGGCACGGCTCACCGACTGCACCGCGGCGATGGAGGCGCCGTCCGCCTGCGCGGCGAGGCTGCGCCGCGCGAGGAACACCGCCGACGCGTCGACCACGACGACGACCAGCATGAGCACGAGCGTCACGCAGCCGAGCGTCAGCAGCAGGATGGTGCCGCTCTCGTCACGGGGCGGCGGCCGGGCGATCACTGCCGTGCCGTTCGGAACTCGTCGACCGCGACGGCGTACTGGCCGTTCACCGTGATGGCGCCGCCGAGCGGGAGGGCGGCCTCGCTGCGCACGCAAACGACGAAGCGGGCGCCCGGCTGCAGGCTGGCGGCGCTCTCCCCTGCCGCTTCGCCGCATCCGGAGCCGGCGGCCGCGTACCGGACGGACGCGCCGGCGGCGACTCCCTGGCTGTCGAGCGCCAGGCGCGCGGCGTAGGCGGCTCGCTGCCGGGCGTCCGCCGTGCTCGGCGCCGTCGCGTAGGCACGCCCCGCCTCGCGCGCCGCTTGCGTCACGGCGAAGGCGGCCCTTTGCACCGAAAAGGCGGCGAGCAGGACGTAGACGACGGGCAGGATCAGCAGCACCGACAGCCCGACGAACTCGATGAGCGCGCTGCCCTCCTCGCCGGTGCTCGGACGCCGCCGTTTCACCGGTCCCGTTCCTTCACCGCACGACCGGTCGCGGTGAGCTGGACCGCGCCTATCGGCACGAAGGCGAGCCGGACGTCCGCGTGGCAGGTCACCTCGGCGAGCAGTACGCCAGCGGGGCCGGCGGTCTGGCGGGCGCTGCACGACAGCGTGCGTGTCGCGCCCGGGACGGTGCGGTGCGCGAGCTCTTCCGCGTGCGCGGCGCCGGCGTCGACCGCGACCCCGAGCTCGGCCGCATGGCGCGCCCCTTCGGCCGCATCGGCGGCAAGCACGTTGCGGGCGTGCAGCACCAGGCCGACCTGCACGGCGCCGAACGTCAGCAGGAGCAGCAACGCGCCGACGAGCACGAACTCGACGACCGCTGTGCCGTCGTCCGCTCGCCCGACGCGCCCTACCAGGCGTCTGATCATCTATCCGGTGATCGAGCTGATCGCGTGGGTGAAGGCGTCGGTGAGCTTGGGCGCGGCGATGGCGAGCAGCGCGACGACGAGCGCTGCCGTCATCACCGTGATCATCACCCAGCCGGGCACATCTCCACGGTCTTCGGAATTGCGGAATTCGCGCGCCTTCGCGCGGAGTACGAGGAAGAAGGCAATTAGCGACATGGCGTTTCCTTGATCTGCAGAGAAGGAGCAGTCGTGCGGCGGGTCGGGAGTGCGGTGTCGTTCAGCCGGTGACAAACGTCAGCGAACGGAATGCCGGATAGGCAGCAAAGAGGACGACCGTGGGAAGCACGAGAAAGACGACCGGAACCATCATCGCGATTTCCTTACGACCACCGGCTTCGATCAGCCCACGTTTGGCGGCCTCCCGGACGTCGGCTGCTTGCGAACGCAGCACGTCGGCCAGCGGCGTTCCGCGTTCGACCGCCACGACCAGCCCGTCCAGGAAGCGCGCGAGCGCGGTGACCGAGGTGCGCGCTGCGAGAGCATCAAGGGCGTACACCAGCGGCGCCCCGGAACGCACGTCCGCCAAGACAGCGGACAACTCCTGGCGTAGCGGGCCACCGCCGATGCGAGTGACGCGATGGAGCGCTCCGAGCGGGCTCTCCCCCGCCGAGACCGCGAGCGACAGCAGCTCCGCGACCGCCGGCAACTCGGCGAGCATGGCCGCGTTGCGAGTCTTGATCTCTCGGCCGAGAGCCGCGTCGCGAGCGGCGATCCCGCCCACCGAGCCGGCGACGAAAAGTGCCACGCCTGCAAGGGAAAGGCTGGGCCGCGAGGTGAGTGTGCCACCGGCGAGCAGCACCGCTCCGGGTAATGCGCCGGCGAACGCCCACAGCAATTGCGAGATGCGGTAGTCCTCCACGCTGCACCGGCCGCCTGCCGCCGCCAGTCGAGCAGCGAGCGTCACTCGCCCGCCGAGCAACCGATCGAGCCGACCCGCCGCGAGACGTAGCAGCCGCCGGCCGTCGCCTGGCGGCTGATGCCGGTAGCCGAGCAGCGACGACAGTGACGGCGCGGCAGATACTCGCAGATGAGGCGCAACGCGGTCCGTCAACGTCGTGCGGCGCATCCACGGCGCGCGCACCACGACCAGCAGCAGCCCGAGACCGCCGGCCAGTCCGACGGTGGCTCCGGTGAAGGCAGGACTCATGGTGAGGCTCCGAAGCTGCGCCGCTCGCCGGGCAAGCGACCGATCCGGCGCATCACGTAGTAGGCAACGACCGACAGTCCCCCGCCGACCCCGAGAATTCCCAGCCCGACCGGCTCGTCGTACACCTGGACGCCGGTGCCCCGGGTCGCCAAGAGCAGCAGGACGGCCCACGGCGCCGCCACGGCCAACCGGGCGCCGTTGACCGTCCAACTCTGCCGCGCTTCGATCTCGCCGCGAGCGCGGCTGTCTTCGCGGAGCGCGTGACCGAGACTGCGTAACAGGCGGCCGACATCGGTACCGCCGACTTCGCGTGCCAGCAGGATTGCTTCGATGACGCGGTCGGCGACCGGATCGGCGAGCTCGGCGGCGAGAGCGGACAGACTGGACGTGAAAGACCCGCACGCCCGGTACTCGGCCGCAAAGCGCGCGAACGCCGGGCGCAGTGGCTCCGGGCCGCGCTCGGCCACCGCCGCGACCGCTTCGGGGAGCGAGAGTCCAGCGCGAATACCACTGCCGAGATCGTCGATGACGTAGGGCCAGAGCTCGCGGCGCTCCCGCCGCCTGCTCGCCTTGCGACGATCCAGATAGCCGGCCGGCGCTGCGCCGGCGAACGTCCCGAACACCACAGCGATCGACCACGTCGACGAGACCGCGAGGACTGCAGCCGCGGCGACGCCCGCGCAGACCAATGTGAGCACCGCGAGCGACAGTGGGCTCAAAGCGAACATCCCTGCATCCGCCAGCAGCGCCTGGACACGCGACGCGAGGGGCCGCGCTCGCCGCCGGCGGGGATAGCCGCTGAGCAGGCAGAGGAACATCCCCAGACCCAGCAGCAGCCCGACCAGCACGCCCATCAGGCGACCCGCCGATCCGGCTCGAGCAGCGCGCCGAGATCGAAGCCGGCCCAGGCATATCGCTCGGCGTGTGGCGGGAAGCCGTCACGCCGCACCAGCCGACCGTGCGAGTCCGCAGCGAAGAGCTGCGAAATCTCGACGACGCCGCTGCCGGAACCGGCATCCTCGACGCGTCCCGACAACCCGACGACCTCCGAGACACGCCGCGCTCCACGGGCGGTCTTGCCGACGTGAACGATCAGATCGATGGCGCTCGCCACGGTCGGCACCACGAAGGCGTGCGCGATGTTCGCCGACGCCAGCAGCGGAAGGGTGCACAGCTTGGTGACGGCCTCCCGCGCAGAGTTCGCGTGCAGCGTCGCCATTCCGGGAACGCCAGAATTCAACGCGATCAGCAGATCCAGCGCCTCCTCCTGGCGCACCTCACCGACGATGAGCCGATCGGGACGCATTCGCAGCGCTTCCTTGACCAGCCGCCGAAGCGGCACCTCACCGACCCCCTCCAGATTCGGCTGCCGCGTCTGCAACGCGACCCAATCCGCCGCCGGCAGGCGCAACTCGAAAACTTCCTCGCACGTGATGACGCGCTCGCGGCCGGGCACTGCCGCGGCGAGGCAATTCAGCAAGGTGGTCTTGCCTGCCTGCGTGCCTCCGGCCACGACGACGTTCAGCCCGGCAACCACCGAAGCCTCCAGAAACGCGGCGGCCTTGGCCGGCAGCGCACCCAGCGCCACGAGCTCGTCGAGGCGCACCGCCGGCAGCACGAAACGCCGGATGTTCACCGCCCAATGCCGCCGGGTGATATCCGGGATCACGACGTGCAAGCGTGAGCCGTCCGGCAAGGTGGCATCGACGAAAGGCTGGCTCAAATCCAGCCGGCGCCCGCTGCTCATCAGCATCCGCTCGACCAGATCCCGCACCTGCTCGTCACCGAGAATGGTCGTGGTCAGCTCGCTCACGCCGCGGCGAGCGACGAAGACACGGCCCGGCTCGTTGATCCAGATCTCCTCGACCGTCGGATCATCGAAGTACTGCTGCAACGGCCCGAAACCCGCCGCCGACTCCGTCAGCCGCCGCTCCAAGCGGCCGCCGCACCGCGGCGCTCACCTCAGCATCGCCCAGCGCCGCCAACTCGTCGATCGTCGGCCACCACATCCGCGATCAGCGCCACCAGCTGCTCCCGATCGTTCGCCGGATCCAACCGGCGGCCGCGAAGCTGCCCACGCAGCACCGCCTCGACACGCGCAGCAGCAGCCGCGACCGACCCCGCCGAATCGGCGAAACCAGCCACGACCGGACGAACAGCAACAACCACCAACAGCCCCCGGATCTCAAGCGATCCGGCGACGCTACGACAGTCCGGGCGACCGCATCTTCTAGCCTGTGGATAACGTCGGCGCAGGCCGTGCGCGCGAGCGTGGATACTCTCGCATGCCGTGTTGCAGCACGTCGCGTTCCCTGCTGCCGACGGCAGGGTCGTCAGGCGTTACCCAATGCCGCGTTTGGAGGCTGCTCTACGAGACGCCGAACGCGTGGCAGTCTCGAGGTGGAAGAAGTGCACGGCGCCATGACTCGCGCCCGCAGCGATCCTCGTGCCCGACCTGTCGGTGGCGACGGACTGGAGTCGCTCGTCGGTACCGAACCAAGCCACCGTCGTGCCTTTGTCGAGGTCCCAGACCCGCACGCTTCCATCCTGGGATGCTGAGACCAGGCGCCCCGGTTCGGCAAAGGCCATGTCGAGCACCCAGCCTGTATGACCGTGCAACTCCCGGATGACCTTGCCCGTGTTCAAGTCCCACACCCAGATAGGGTTGTCGTGCACACGTTGCTCGTTGCGTTGAATCGCCACGGATGCAGCGCGCTCCCCACTGCGGTCAACGGCGATAGCGCCCTTGAACAGAAAGCCTTCATAGCCGGGAGGGCCGACCAACTGCCGTTTCGAGCCGGTCTCCAGATCGATGACGTAGATGTCCGCGGTGAAGGCCAGGACGAGCACCAAGCCGGCAGCCGTAACCGTCACCGCTACTGGGACAAAGCCCGAGCTTGCTTCCGATGGCAGCCGTTGGACGATCGATCCGTCGTCCAGCGAGACCACCCTGATGTCGTCGACGCCGGCCAGTACCGCGCGCCGTCCATCTGGCGTGAGCGCCAAGGCAGCGGCGGCCTCATCCAGCTCCCAGGACGTGTCCTCGTGGTTCCTGTCCCGGCCCTCCCACACTGACAGCCATCGCCCAGTGGTGAGGGTGACGATCGTCTTACCATGGCACGCCACCGCCAGGCACGACACCGGGCCAGCGGTGTTTCCCCGAATCCCCCTTTGCTCGCCGGTGCGGGGATCCCACACGCGAATGGAGCGGTCGGCAGCGGCGGAGAAAGCCGTATCGCCCGTATCGTTCATCGCTAGTCCGGTAACTGGCCCGGTGTGCATGGACGGGCCCGCCTCAACGGAAGCCGTCGGCCTGATAACGCGCAGGGTCCTGTCGCCAGAGCCCGTGACGATCCGCCCATCGTCGAGCACGGCGAGCGCGCCAATGGGTCCGTCGCTGGCTTGGATCGTCTTCGTGGCCTCCCCTCGCTCCCACCGCCACAGCACTATCGAGCCGTCGACCGAGCTCACCGCCAGCGTCCCGCCGGGAAGCTCAAGCACCGCACCGATTGCACCGCGGCCCGCGTTGAGCCGCTGAGCATTCGCGCCGGACGCGACGTCCCAAACGGTCGTCACACCGTCGAGTCCGCCGGCGATTGCCCACCTTTGGTCTCGCGTGAAGGCCACCGCTCGCACGAACCCGCGATGGCGAGGACCCGTCGGTTTCGCCGTCTTGCGATCAAGGTCGAGAAGGAACACCGCCCCATCCGCAGTCCCGGCGAGCGCGCGGCTTCCGTCCGGCGAAATCGCGACGGCCAGTACGGGCGAGTCCAGGCGAAACTCGTGGATGAGCTCTCGGGAGCGCAGGTTCCAGAGCTTGGCGATCCCCTCGGCTCCGCCTGAGAGCAGCTTGTCCCCGTTAGGAGATACACCGACGCAATTGGCTTCCGGGAAGTGGGCCTCCCAGCTAGCGATCTCCGTGCCGGTGGCAGAATCCCAGATCCGCAATGTGGTGTCTCCCGCCGACACGATCAGCCCGCCATCGGGCGTCACGGCCACGCCGAGTACATCGGACGTGTGCCCCGTCATCGTCTGCACTGCCGTACCGCGGTCGACGTCCCAGATCTTGAGCGTTCGATCCTGCGACGCCGACACGGCGCAGTTCGCCCGACCCGGCAGGCATGCCACGGACATCACGCCCTCGGCATGGCCGCGCAGGACGACGGCACGGTCATCGTTCGCCGATGGCGATGCTTCCCGACACGTCCAGAAGCGGATAGTCCGATCGTCGGAGCCGGACGCGACGAGCGAACCGTCCGGAAGGGCGACGACCGAATAGACCCCATCGCTGTGGCCTTTCAGGACGTCGACCGGATCCCCCGTCGAGGAGTCCCAGACGCGGACGCTCGCATCTCTGGATCCCGTCAACACCCGGGCGGCGTCAGGCGTGACCGTGACGGCCCGGACAGCGCCCTCATGGCCCTCCAGGGTGCACCGAAGCGCCCCGGAGCGGACCTCCCAGATGCGCGCCAGGCCGTCCTCCCCGCCCGAGACGACGGCAGTGCCGTCCGGTGTGCATGCGATCGCCCATACCGGTCCGGAGTGCGCCAACGTAGTGCCGTCCGGTTCGCCGCCGCCTCGCTGGGCCAAGCGGTTTTCGTCCATCCCGGCGAGGTCCCACCACTCGAGCCTCCCATCGGCTCGGCCGACGAACAGGCGACCACCATCCGCCCCGACCGCCAGCGAAACGATGTTGTGGGTCATCAACTGCTTGAGTTGAGCGGGCTCGAGCTTGCTCCGTTCACCGGGGGTGACGTCCGCAGCAACAACTGTCGAAGCACGACCCGAATCCAAGCTCCAGAGCATGACGCGCCAGCGCGTCGCCACGGCGACATGCTCTACGTCCGGGTGGGCGGCAACAGCGACCACCGGCTCGCCGGCCTCGAAGACGTCGACCGTTGTCCCCGAGCTGAGGTCCCAGACGCGGACGGTGCCATCGGCGGACCCACTGACGGCTCGAGTGCCGTCGACGGTGACCGCCACCGATTCCACGTACTCGTCATGGCCCTCGAGCACATGTATGAGCGGGCCATTGGCGAGGTTCCACACGCGAACCGTGCGATCCCAGGATGCGCTCACCAGCAGGCAGCCGTCTGGGGTTGTCGCCAGGGCTTGGACAGAGTTGCCGTGCCCCGAGAAGATGAGCTTCGTGCCGCCGGTCTCTACAAGGCTCGGGCCCAGCGGGCGCAGCCACAAGGGCACGCGGGTCTTGCAAGCTGCTGCGAGGAGACGGGCCAACCCTGCGTTGCCGGGGGCGGCGACGCGTGCCAGCAGCTGACCGGCCAGTTGCGTGTTGTCCACGGCGACGAACCGACTCGCCAAACGTAGGGCGTCGGAGAGCACCCTGAGGCCGTTGGCACGAGCTTCGCCGTTGGTCGCTTCTGGCGGCACGGCTATCAGCCTGACGTCGTGCTTGCAACGCGCTAGGGACCTATGTCACGACGCCGCTGTGGCGACCGGACAACCCTCAGCAGGCCTCAATGACCCGACCAACCCGCCTGCCGGAGCGGAGAGTTGGAGCACGAGCGAAGGACGGCCCTGACCGCGCACATCCGTAGGGACGTTGTGCCCTAACAACACGCCTCCGACTTCGAAACGATAGCCCTAGCGCGCGAGCGCGATTCGAAAGATGGGAGGGCGATCCCATGACTACAGCGACTGGGACGCCTGTGGGGCGCGAAGCCGTGAACATCGGCTGGTTGAAGGATGCGTTGAGCCAGGACGGCTACGCGGTGACGGAACTTGGCGACAACGTCCTGGCGGCGAAGAAGTCGGGTGCGACCAATCTCGTCGTCAAGCTGGTGCCGGCAATGTCGATCATTCTCTTCCAGTCCATCTGGAAGATGAAGCAAGGTGGGTTCGGCGCCAAGAAGGACATCCTCAAGGCCGTCAACGAGGCGAACCGAGAGTCATTCATCGACACCTTCTACACGGACGCAGATGGTGACCTCTGGGTCAGCAGCTACATCGTGCTGACCGACCACATCACGCCTGGCGACGTGACGCGGTTCCTGCAGCGCGAGATGCTGACCTTCTTCGCCATCAGCCAGAAGTCGGGGCTCGGCGAGCACATCCAGTAGGCCTTCCCGCGAAGGACGCCTCCCGCCGGGTGTACCTTGCGCCGACTCCTGACGACCCTGCTGCGCTGGCAGCAGGGTCGTCAGGAGTCGGGCATCAGTCCGACGATGTCCTCAGCCTGCTTGGCGCCGCAGGCGACAGCCTTCAGGTCCGTAACGCAGTACTCCAGCACAGCGCCGAGCGCGAGCAGGGCATGCTTGAAGTCCTCGAAACGCAGGCTGTTGCTATCGATCGGGATGCCGCAGCACAGCGCAACCTCTCCGTCTCTGGGATCGAAACCAAAACCCCCGATCGGAATGCGGTAGTTGAATGACGCGATCGTCAGGAATAGGCCGGACAACCGGTCGGCGGGCGTCTCGTCCAGCGGCGCCTTCAACAACTGCGGGGCTCGGAAGCGAAGCAGATGTTGCTCGACGATCGGGTCGATCGCGAATCCGTACGCCCCAGTGCCCGTCGGCAGCATCGTGAAAACTATGCCCTCTTTCTCGCCGGCCTCGTCGACGGAGTGATGTGGAAGACCCATTTTCTGCAGGTAGTTCTCGATCAGGTCGGTTGTCATCGCCTTCGTGAACACTGGACACCTCGCATCCGCGCCATGCTTCCGGCGCTCCCATATTTCCCCTGCGTCACGTTCGGCTGCCAGCAGCCGGTCCCGCTAGGGAATAAAGCCACATTGAGCAGCCCCCGAGGACCGCCGCCCTAGCTCACGAGGCATCGCCGCCGGTGGAACGTCCAGTTCCGGGCCAGCCGCGGCGCGCCAGTTCGGCACGCTGCTTGTCCAGAGCAAGCCGGACGCCGGCGACGTCGGGATCGATCTCGAGGGCCTTCTCAAACCAGCGAATTGCTTCCTCAAAGCGCTCCTGGCGGAGCATCACCATCCCCAGGTTCGCGTGCGCTGTGGCGCTCCAGGGGTTGGTTCCGATTGCCTTCCGGAACTCCTGCGCAGCGCCCTCGTAAGACCCTTGCAGGAAAAGTGCGCTGCCGCGATCGACATGGGACGTTGCCTCCCGCTGATGCCGCTGCATGAACTCGACGTCCTCGAAAGAAGCCGGCGCGGCTATGGTGCTTCCGCAGCGCGGGCACGCATAGCGCAGCAACTCGAAGTCATTCCCGCAGTTGCTGCAGTTCTTGCTCGGGAAGAGTTCGCGCCGTACGCCTTCGACGGTGGCTCTGACGTCCGGATGGCGACCGAGCTTGGTCGCCTCCGCCAGGTCATCGCGCGCCAGGTCGAGCTGTCCGAGTTCGCTGTACGCCCTCGCACGGAACGCACGGATTGATGCGGCACCCTCATCCGACGGAGGCAGGAGCGCGAGGGCCTGCGAGTAGTCGTGGACGGCGCGCTCGTACTCGCCGATCAGGTGGAGGACGCGGCCGCGCTGGTCCAGGTAGTGAGCGTTCTGGGGATCACGCGCGAGCGCCGCGTCGTAGTCGGCAAGGGCCGCTTCGTAGTCGCCGGCGTGTGCCCGGGCGTTCCCTCTTTCTCCATGCAGGAGGGCGAGCGACGAGATTGCCCGGGTCTCGCCCTCAGCCGAAGCAAGGAGGCTGAAATCGTTGTCGCGGGCAAGCTCGATCGCTGTGCTGTATTGAAGAACGGCCGCCTGCCAGTCCTGCTCGTTCATTGCCGCCTGGGCCCGCATTGCCGCCTCGCTCGCCTGGCCACCCAGCGGCGCCGCACCGACCATGACCTGCGCGGGCGTCGACGCCCTTGCGGCGTCACTTCCCGGCGTCCGGATAGGTCCGAGCGCGACTTCTACGAGCGTCCCGTATTCGACACCCACTGGTTCGACGAGGTAGACGTTTGTACCGCCGTCACCGCACATGATGACTGCCCGCGACGGGTGCATGGCGACACACCTTGCGTCGGCCAGCAAAGGCAACACGGCTAACTCAGCGCCCGTCGCTTGATCCCACAGCCGGAGCGTGCTGTCAGCCCCTCCCGAGACCATCAATGCGCCGTCGGGGGCGATGGCGCAGGCGGTGACAGCATCCGTGTGCCCCGTAAGGACGGCCTTGCCGGCGCCGCTCCGTGCATCCCAGACCCTAAGCGAGTGGTCTTCGCTGGCAGAGAGGACGTAGGAGCTGTCCGGGGCGATGGCGCAGGCGGTGACGGCACTCGCGTGTCCGGCCAGAGTGAGTCGGGTTCTGCCCGTTTCGGGATCCCATATTCGCAGGGTGGCATCACGGCTGGCCGAGACGACGTAGGAACCGTCGGGGGCGATGGCGCAGGCGGTGACGGCGCCCGCGTGCCCGGCCAGAGTGACGCGTTCCCTTCCCGTGACGAGGTCCCATATCCGCAGGGTTGTGTCGCTGCTCGCGGATACGACGTAGGAGCTGTCCGGGGCCACGGCGCACGCGGTGACATACCCGAGAGGGCCGGTATGACCCGCGAAGGTCATCCGCTCGTCTCCCGACTCCATGCTCCATATCCGGAGAGTGCGGTCCTCGCCTCCCGACGCGACATATGAACCGTCCGCTGTGACTGCGCAGCACAGCACGGGTCCGGTATGCCCGCTCGAAGAGTCCGCGCCGGCCGTCGCACGAAGCGCGAAGGCCGCCTCGCCGAGCGCCCGCCTTTGCGCGTCGAGGTTCGGATCGACCCGGTAGGGATGAAATACGACCTGGGCCGTTCCGAGGCGGAACCTCTCACTTCCCGTGCCGACATCCCAGACGCCGAGCGTCCGTCGCTGCTTGCCGAAACGACAAAGGCGCTGTTCGGACTGACCGCGCAGGCGTTGACCTGATCCGCGTGGCCGGTCAGCGTCAGCTGCTTCCGTCCGCTTCCGATTTCCCGGGTTCGAAGCGTGCGATCCGTGCTCGCGGAAACGGCGAAGGATCCGTCAGGTGAGAAGGCGCAGTCGTTGATAGCGCCGGTGTGGCCGTGCAGCGCGATGCCCTCGCCACGCAAGACCGCGTGGACGTCCCACAACTTGATGACGCCGTCATCGCCCCCCGAGACAATGCTCCAACCATCGGGACCCACGGCGCAGGCTGTGACTGCGCACGCGTGGCTTTCCAGCGTCGCAGTGTGCTCTCCGGTTGACGGATCCCACAGCATCAGGGTCCCGTCCATACTCGCCGAGACGATGTAGGAGCCGTCGGGGCTGACGTCACAATCGAAGACGCGGCCCCGGTGCCCTACGAGGGTCGCGCGAAGTTCCTTTGTACGCACGTCCCAGAGCTTGAGGGTGTTCTCGAAACCGCACGTCACGAGGATCGACGCATCTGGGCTCAGAGCGCAGTCTTGAACGATGTCGTCGAAGTCGGGCTCGCCGAGCGAGCCAATTCGACGTTCGGTGGCATTGTTCGAGAGGCTCACAGTGGCGCGATAGGTTCCCGCAACGATCGTGGAGCCGTCGGCGGTCACCGTGCAGCAGGTCAGCGGACCCGAGTCGTCACCGCCTTGGGCCGGCAGGCAAGCTCGCTCGGCGCCTGTCGCTAAGTCCCACAGCCTGACAGTCCCATCCATGCTCGCCGAGAGGACGAGCCTGCTGTCAGGGCTCACCGCGCAGCCCTGGACCCCGCGCGTGACCGCGCAGGACCCGCAAGCACAGACCGCTCACGGGATCCCAGAGGCGGAGCGTCGTGTCAGCGCTGGCCGACACGACATAACGCCCATCAGGGGTGACAGCGCAGGAATTGACGCGATCGGTATGGCCCGCCATGGTGACCTGCTCACGGCCGGTGCCCGGGTCCCACGCCTTGAGCGTCCCGTCACTGCTGGCTGAGACGAAGTACGAGCCGTCCGGGCAGAAGGCACAAGAGGTGACCCGCTGGTCGTGTGCCTTTAGGGTGCGCACGAGAGCGCCGGATTCGTGCAGAGGAGCTGTGGTTCGCAGCCAAAGGGCTCCTGAGCCTGACCGTCGTCCGCGTTCCTGCGCGACCAGGCCGGCGACTGACGCTTCCTCCGACTGCAAACGGTTGTGCAGCTGCTGCCAAAGGAGGTCGGGTCGCCGAATGAGTACGTGCTGCTCGCGACGCGTCGCCCTGCTGAACGCCATGAGGTCCGCACTCGACATCCCCCGCCACCTCCGCAGTGCTGCCCGCCAGGCCATTTCGGATGGCAGAGCCAACTGTTGCGGCCGAAGCTGACACCTGGCGGGAGTGCTTGTAAGGGCACAACGTCACAGAGCCAACGCGGAGAAATCGCCGCTGGATCGAAGCCGAGCCGAACGTTTGGCCGGGTGCCCTCACCGGCAGGGCGAACGTCCCTTGTCGACCGGCGCTCGGGCGTCAAGGATGGCCGAACGGCCGTCGTGCCGGTCTGTCGGAGGGGACGCAGGTGGGTGCAGAGTCGACGCTGAACTTTCCAGCCAGTCAACTTCTCGCCGCGCTCGAGCGGGCGGTGGGGACCGACGCACCGGCGAGCGCCTGGCTCGCCGCTCTGGCCGACCGGAACGGCCCGCTTCTTGAGTAGGCTGCAGCCGATCTCCAGGTCGGCGAATCAACGTCCGCGGTGGACCGATCCCGGGCTTCGGAACCCGCGCTCACGCGGAGTGCGGTGGCCGGTTTCGCCGTCGAGCAGGCGGTAAGGGCGGGACGACCGGTTGCGACTCCGCGTGACATTGCCGTGGCCTTGCTGATGCACGTGACGCCTCCCGAGCCGGAGCTGGCTGAGGCCGTACCGCCTGCAGCGGGCTCTAACGAGCGCGTCGACGTGCCGGCATCGCAGGAGCAGAGCGCCTCCCCGCCCGCACCTGACGGCCGGGTACAAACGTTTCGTGTCTTCGTCAGCTCGACGTTCTCCGACTTTGTGGCCGAGCGCGACGCCTTGCGCGAAAGGGTCTGGCCGCGGCTTCGCGATTACTACGTATCCCACGGTGCGCGGTTTCAGGAGGTGGATCTGCGCTGGGGTGTGAGTGAAGAGGCAGCGGTCGACCAGCAAACGATGAACATCTGTCTTGAGGAACTCGAGCGCTGCCACGCCGCCAGCTCTCGCCCGAACTTCCTTGTGTTGATGGGAAACCGCTAGGGCTGGCTCCGTCCCCGCCGCAGATCCCCGTCTCCGAGTGGGACACGATTATCGAGCGGCTTGACGACGACAGGGCGTTGCTCGAGCAGTGGTACCAGCGCGACGACAACGCCACGCCCCCGGAGTATCGGCTGCTCGCGCGCACCAGCGAGTTCGTCGATTCGCAAGCCTGGGCCAAGACCGAGGCGCGTCTTCACGAGCTCTTGGCGAAGGCCGTGGGAGGCCTCGATCTCGAGGAGCGGCGCCGGGCCGTGTACCTGGCTTCCGCGACAGAGCAGGAAATGATCCCCGGGGCTTTCGGGGCAGAGCGTGCCGACCAGGTCGTCTGCTTCTTCCGGGAAATCGTGGGCCATGCGGACATCGCTTCCAGCGACCCGAACGCTCCCGTGCGTGCATACGTGGACCCCGACCAGCATCCGCTGACAGCAGTGAAGAAGACGGTTGCGCGAGCGGCTCGGAACCAAACGGGACCTCGTGCAAAGGTGCCTGGGAGGGGAACGAACCGAGGCTCGAGGGATACGTGACCCAGTTCGCTGACCGCGTTTACGCCGCTCTCAAGGCCACGATTGAGGAAGAACTCGAACACCCGTTGCCTCGTCTGCCGATCCTGGGCTCGACGACACCTTCCTCGACGCAGAGGGGCGTGCGCATCGCGCTTCGACGAGCAGCGCATGGCATTCTTCACCGGTCGCACCGACGAGGTGACACGTGCTCGCAGCTACCTTCGCAGTGGCGCCTCGCGGCCGCTTGTGCTGCACGGTGAAGGCGGCACCGGCAAGTCCGCGCTCATAACCGCTATCGCGCGGGCGGCCGTCGCAGAAACGGACGATGGCACGAGCAGAATTGTCGTCGCGAGATACGTCGGCGCCACGCCCGCATCGTCGGACGGCCACGCGTTGCTGGACAGCATCTGCCGAGAACTCGCCCGCCGAGCGGGCGAAGCCGAAACGGCGGTACCCGGTGACTACGCCGACCTCGTCGTCGACTTCGAGAAACGGCTCGCAGCGGCCACGACCGAGCGGCCCATAGTGGTCATCGTCGACTGGTTGGACCAGCTGTCGGTGGCCGGTTGGGCTCGGAATGTGTCGTGGATTCCGGCGCAGCTGCCGAGGGACGCGCGCCTGATTGTGTCCACCAGGCCCGGCGACACCTCTCCCCGCTGCAGAACCGGGCCGAGTCTCTGGAAGTGCGCGGCTTGCCGGCCTCCGACGGGGCGGCGCTTCTTGGCTCATGGCTGGCTCACGCTCGCCGAACGCTGCTACCCGATCAGCAGGAGCATGTCCTCGCGATGTTCCAACAATCCCAGGGGAATCCGCTGTATCTTCGGCTCGCGTTTGAGGAGGCTCGGCAGTGGACCTGTACCAGCGGGCAGCCTCCGCAGGCGCTCGCCGCCGGGCTGTAGGACCTGATCCGGGAGAACCTGTTCAGTCGGCTGGAGCGTGAAGACCAACACGGCAAAGTGCTTGTCGCACATGCCTCGGCTACCTCGCCGCCTCGCGGTACGGACTGGCGGAGGATCAGCTGGTCGACCTGTTGTCGCGGGATGTCGACGTGTACGCGTGGTTTCTCGGTCACGCATTCCGCGTACCCCGGATCTGCGTGACCTCGCGCCCAAGGAGCGAATCGAGCGGCTTCGCAGCAGCGCCGCGAATCGTGATGAACTGCGGGCCTTTCTGGGCGAGGTGCTTACCCGGGCCGACGGACCACGGCTGCCGGCCGCCGTATGGTCACGGCTGCTCTCCGACCTCGAGCTCTACCTCGCGCTGCGTCGCAGCGAGGGCGGCGACTTGCTGGCATTTAACGAGTGAGCTCGATGACGTCGCGAAGGCAGTCTACGCGAGCGGCGCGGCAGGGCACGTTCTGCACAGCCGCCTCGCCGACTACTTCTGCGCCAAGGCCGAACCGTGTGGCAACCGTTGCTGGACCAACACCGATGGGCGGGTCGACGTACGCGGACTGAGCGAACTGCCGCACCATCTGACCGAAGCTGAGCGCTGGTCGGATCTGGAAGACGTCCTCACCGACTTTGCCTTCCTCGAGCAAAAGGCTCTGGAGTCGGTGTGTCGGTCCGCGGTGAGGCGGGGGAAGAAACCGTCTACACCGGCATCTTCCAATTGCAGGATGACTTCGACGAGGCCCTGCAACATTTGCGCGGCGGTGACCGCGGAACCGCTACCCGCGCGCTCATCGTCACAGCAGTCGACTTCGGTGATGGACTGGTCGTTCGTTGCCCCATTGCGACACCGTGCACCCGTTCCGCGAGCAGTGGCGCGGCCGAACGATCGCTTGCCCGAACCCCGAGTGTGCAGGCCCATTGAAGCTCAACCCGTTCGTCGTCGAACCGTCGACCGCGTGAGGGACGGGTGGAATGAGTAGCGTGCCGAGGACTCACGTCCTTGGCCCGACCACCGAATCAGCAGGGCGCCGCACGGTGATCGACACGATCGAGACGGTTCGCCGAGCGCTGCGCCGCGAGATCCACGTACTGACTGCGCGACCCGAGTTCAAGTGCAGCAGCTTTACGACCGGCTCCAATGGTCCGCCCGCCTCTTGCCGGAAGTCTCGCCGCTGAACGAGGGCGGCGCAGCCGCCTTGGACCTCACCCGTGGATCCATCGTTACAACAGATTGCGGGAATCCGAGGCCCTCAGCCGCACGCTCGCGGGTCACGCTGAAGGGGCGACCCTCACGGACGGAACCGCTGATGTGTCCGGTTGTGCGGTGAGTGTCGACGGCAGCCGGGTCGTCTCGGCCAGCGGCGACCGGACTCTCAAGACTTGGGATGTTGCGACCGGTGCCCGACGAACTGAGCTGGTCCTCCCAGGCCCGTTGCTCACCGCCGCTTGTCAGCCGATCGAACCGATGGTGGTCTGCGGCGACTCCGTTGGTGTCAGGCACTTCGCCGACATCGCGGGCGTCGACCTCGGACCGCTCCTGGTCACTGCTGCCCACCGCGGTCACGGACTGGCGGTGCGCTGTCCGCGTGCAGTGATGAATTCACAGTCGATGACGACGGCCTCGGCACCGAAACAAATTGCCCGCGGCCGACCTGCAGGCGCCGATTGCGCGTCAACCCGTTCGTGCTTCACCGCTGCTGTGACGCTCGCTGCAACGGCTGGTGCCGACTCAGCCTCCGAGCAGGCCGAGGCCGCGATCGGCGCAGACGCGGAAGAATCTCGCTAGCTCCTGCAAGTCGCGCGTCACCTCGTCGATCGGGTCACCGGTACGTTCAGCCACGTCCGCAGGGTCGGCGTGTTTCAGCCGGTCAGCTATCCGCTGCACGATCACCGGCTCCGTCCACATCCTGCGCGCGGCAGCGGCTCGCCGCTCGGCTCCAGCACGAGTCTCACGTAAAGCTTGCCCCGAAAGCTGGTGTCTCCGTCACATTCGCAGAGCCGAACGGCTGCCGCGCGGAAGGCAGCAACGTCGTCCTCGGTGAGAGACTCAACCGGGCCCCGGCTCGCGAACGTGTCCAGTCCCATTGCCAGCCTCCTCAACCTGCGGTGTTCCGGCTCGACCGATGCCTAGCGCGACCTCAGCGAGGAGCCCGGGATAGCGCGCACTGCCTCGCGGTCTCTTTGCCTGATTTCGCTTGAAAGTGACTGCCATTCCACGAGATATGGACTGCGGCGGCGGTCGACGTCGCGTTCCTCATCCGGCTGCAGCCGGCGAGCAGTCGCTCCGCGGTCCACGGCCGTGCTCCACCTCGGCCAGCAGCTGGATTGTGTGGACATGTGCGTGCACTGGGAGCGCGCTGCCACGACGACGCAGTCGATGCGGGTCAGCTTTTCGCAATGGCATGGCTTGCGCTAGGTTTGACGCGGAGGTGTGGGCAGCGCTTCTCATTCGGTCAACCTGGGTGGTTTCGGGCGCGTTGCGCTGGCGCTCGCGCCGATACAGTAGTGGATCGAGCGAGCGATCGTTCACGGATCTGCTTGGAAGGGAAGCAGGAGTGGAGCTAGGAACGCCGCAGCGTTCGCGGTGGTCGGTAGCGCACGAGTGTTGCTGTTTCAGCGGTGTGGTCAGTAGCGGTGGCTTCACGACGCTCTCGGCGACGAGATCTACGTGCGCTGAGAGCTAGGGCGATCGATACTCGGTGCAGCGATTGGCGCGTTGATGCGCAGCACTGAACTTCTTAGGCTTGACTCTGGAAGCCACAAGGTCGATTCAGTTCTGCAATGGCTTCAGCGGGGTGAACAGTGGCAGTGGGTCTGCGAATCTCGTGTAGTAGGGTGGCGTGCGTCTACCGGAAGCAGCTGGGGCAGGTAGCCAATGGTGCGGATAGCGCAGCAGCGCGCTCGCCGATAGCACGGACAATGCGCAGATTCTTGGGAGGTACGCCGAGAGGACAGTGCCTCGAAGTCGGCCAGGGCGCGTTGACGAGATCGCTATAGGCGGCTATTGGTAGTTCATAGGGTGGCGTGCCCGCGACAATAGTGACGGCGCGCTGAGCGGACAGCGTGGGCGTGCAAGAGTGCAAAGCCGGTCGACGGTTTTCTGATCGCGAAAAGTGCCGCGAGCGCCAGCATCAGCAGCGGCGCGACCACTCGACACGGCTCGGCCGCGCATCGCCTTAACCATTCGTTCGAGCGAGCTCAATGACGTCTCTACGACGCAGGCTGACGAGCTAAACGCAACGCTCGGCGTAGGCGGCCAGCGCTCGTGGGGCTCGTTCCGCAGCAGGTGAAACGGCCGAGGTAGAACAGCGCCTAGGGCAGGTTGGTACCGGCGACCACCTGGTGCTCGCAACGCTGGATCGCTTGCTGGAGCAGGGGACGTATCGAGTAGAGCAGGGCGGATCCGTGATACCGATACAGCTCGAGTTCCAGGTAGTTGCAGAGGGCGTACGGGTTCGTGGATAGAGCTCGAAGGCCTGCCGGTACAGCTCGCGAGCGCGGCTGGGGTCGGTCTACCTCCACGTGTCTGCATACGCGCACAGGGCGTCGACGTCTCTCGACTCGCTCGCGCGCGCAAGGCATTCTGGCCGGTGCGGTAATAGGGATGTGCGGGGTGGCCGCGGTGAAGCTCGCACAGCGCGATTCCGAGGTAGCGCTGGACCGCGCTCGACGGCGGCTGCGGCTGGGCATCGAAAAGCGGTGTAGAACGGCGACGACCAGCTTCCAATCCCCGCGGGCCATGGCCAGCCGTGCCAGCCGATCGGCGAGGTCCGCGTTGCCGGGATCGTGTTCGAGTACGAGCTCCAGCAGGGCGATCTCCGCCTGCTGCTCTTCGTCGGGCAGATAGCGGCCGTAGTTCGAGGCGTACTCGCACACGCCTTCCTCGATGCGGGAGAAAACCGCGTCGACCTCCTCTAAGGTGGCTGCCGCTCCTGCGAGCTCGCGTCGCCACGCGACTGGCAGATCAAACGCACCTTTGTAGGTCAGGTCATGGGCGAAGTCGCTATAGGCATGCTCGGTCGTCGTGCGGACCTGGATCTCAGCGCGCAGACCCAAAACCTCATCAGGAACGGCTAAGCCGTAGTCGATGTCAGTCCGCAACGACACGATGTAGTGCACCGACCGGTAGCCGAACTCACTGGGCAGCAGTCGTTTGCTGGCGTCGATGCTGTTCTCCCGGTCCACGTCGAAACGCTCCTCGAGGAAGCGGCATAGCGTATCGACTTCTGACCGGGTACGGGCGATGATCCGGGCGCCGCAAAGATCAGTGAACTGGTGTACCGGGTCCGGGTGTTTGCTGCGCTTGCGTAAGCACTTCTCCGCAAAACTGGTTACCGACTTGCGCCGGGTTTGCACGATCGCGAGCGGAGCGAGTTCGGCGGTCGCCCGGTGGAGCACCTGGTCAATCACCTCGGCGTAGCGGTAGTAATGGGCAAGCACGTCCACGTACTGCTCGATCTGCTCCGCAACCCATGTCCGCAGCTCGTCCGATGCGGTAGCTCTCCTGGCCGAATCCGTCGTCATCGGCGTCTCGCGTACGCGTCCAGCTGCTCCTCGATGGCGTCGGCGTAGGTCGGCCCATGGTGTAGGCCAGGCGCTACCCAGATGTACTCGATGTGCTCGCCGCTCAGGTGAATCTCGCCTTCGTAGCTGGGGCAAATAAAGGTCACGCAAGTGACCCAGAACGGCTCCTTGACGAAGTGGGACAGGTGAAACGGAACGGCCTGCTCGGCTCGGACGGTGAGGCCGGTCTCCTCGCGCACCTCCCGCACGAGGGCGTCGACGAGCCGCTCGCGGTCATCCATCTTCCCTCCGGGAAGATCCCAGCCCCCGGGCCAGACGGACGACTCGAGGGAACGCCTGATGACCAGCACTTCGCCGGCGTCGTTGGCGATGATGGCCTTCGCGGCGACGCCGAGAGCCGGCCAGGACGGGGACGTCCCGGCCGCCCCTCGCGTCGCGTGGCTCGCCTTGACACGCATGGTGGGCCTCGATTCGGCGCAGGACGCGGGCACAGTCGAGCTGCCCGGTCCTCATTGCACCGTCGCTGAATCTGGCCGGAAAGGGACTTAAGGTCCGCGCCGCGGGGTGTTTCGACCCTGCCCGTCGCTGCATCCATGCCGCAGCGTGGCAGTCATGGGTTCCCCAAGGGAGGTCGCCCATGAAAGCGAGCGAGTGGGCTGCGCCGTTCCGGTATGAGCGAGTCGGCGTGCAGTGGCTGAACACACCGTTGTCGTACTGCAACCGCGATGCGGTTACGCAGGCCATGCGTGTCGTTGGTCCGGGCTGGGCCGGACTGTCCAGCGGGCGTCCGTCGATTCCTGCCGGTGCGCAGCCGCCGAGCAACGCGATGCAAGCGGTTCTCAGCGGCTACCCGACGTATCTACTCGGCATGCTGCGCGAAGGAGACTGAGCATGAGGACGAAGCCGGCATTGACCATCGATCAGCTCAAAAAGCTGGTGGATGCTCGAGATCTGAAGTACTTCGTGGCACCGGACAAGCCGATGCTTCTCCTTGCTTTCGGCGGCCTATTCGGTCATTACCAGGTGGTCATGAACATCGAGCTCGACGGCAGCTTCCTGATGATCCGAACCGTCGGATACGACATGTGTCCGAAGAGCCACGCGCACTGCAACGAAGTAGCGCAGCTGCTGGGCTCGATGAACTTCCTGATGCGTACGACGAAGTTCTCCTGGGATCCGAACGACGGGGAAATCACCGCCTCGATCGAGCTGTGGCTGGAAGATGCGAAGGTCACGGACAAGCAGTTCGAAGCGTTGCTACACACGTTCCTGCCGGCAATCGACCTCGGTCACCACCGGATTCAGGCAGTGATGGAGACCGGCCTTGACCCGGGATTCGACCTGTCCGGATTCACACCCACGTTGCCGGAGCCCTCGAAGCCGCGGGACTCTTCGCCGGTCGACAGCCCGGTCTCCATCTAGCAGGCGGTCGTGTCTTCCGTCGCGGCGTTCACACCGGAAGCAAACAAAGCGCTCGACCTCGCCAAGCGCGCGGTTCCGGATGGCGGGGTGCTCACCGCCGAGCTGCTCCTGGCGGCCGCTTTGCGTACCGCACCCGTCGAGGCGCCGGCTCTCGTCGCGTGCCTGCCCGACGTCAACCCAGTGCACGAGGAACCACCGGAGCAGGTGCCCATCGACGAGCCGTTGCGCCCGGTCCTTGGACAGCTGCTCCGCCGATCCGATGTGAGTCTCACGGAGCTGGCGCTCGCAGTCTTGCGCAGCCCACCCGCGCACGAGTACCTCAACGGCCGAGGAATCTCGGATGCCGACCTCGAGCAGCTTGTCACGAGACTGGGCGGAACGAAGGACGACGTAGCGGCCGAGGGCTGGCGCACGTCGGAGCAACGGGAGGAGGTCCTCGAACGGCTCGAACCGTGGGGGCGCGTACTCACCCAATCCCGGCCCGCATCCAAGGGCCTCATGCGGCTGGACCGATATCTGCACTCCCTGCAGAAGAATCTCCTCAAGATGCGGCGTCCCAACGCCCTCATCATCGGTCAGCCGGGCACCGGCAAGACGGCCCTGGTCTACGAGTTCGCAAGGCTGATCACCGAAGGCGACCCGCGAGTCGCACCAGCACTGCGCGACCGCGACGTTTTCGAGCTGTCGCTATCGCTGTTTCGGGCCGGCTCGGGAGTAGTCGGTGAGTACGAGAAGCGCGTCGGTGAGTTGATCCGGATCTTCGAAGAGCACCCTCAGGTCATCCTATTCGTCGACGAGATCCACTCGATGCTGCAGAGCGGGATCCACGAGGGGGGCCCCTTCACGCAGGGCGATCAGGCGTTCAAGCAAGCTATCGGCAAGGGTGGCTTCAGCCTCATCGGCGCCACGACCATCGCCGAGTACAGCCACTACATCCAGCCTGACGGCGCGCTGGCGCGGCGATTCGGCCTGTTACGGATCGAGCCACCGACCCCGGAGGAAGCGCTTCGGATTCTGGAGGGACGGGTCGAGCAGTACCGGCATCACTATGCTCCCTTGCGCATCGACGAGCCGATCCTGGCCAAGACCGTCGAGCTGTCCGAGAAGCTGCTGCTGACCCGCTTCCAGCCGGACAAGTCGCTCGACGTCCTCGACGAGGCGTGCGCCGAGTGCGTGATGCACGAGCCTGCACTTGAAGCCGTCACCGAGAGCGTTTTGATGGCGGCGATCGAGGACGAGACCGGCCACTCGGTCATCGTGCCGGGTACCCTCACCGCCGACCTTGTCGCCGATCGCCTGCACGAAGGAATCCTCGGGCAAGACACCGCCATCCAGACGATTGCCAGAGGCTTCGTGGCGGGCCTCTCGGAGGACTGGTTGCAGCACGACGGGCCACGGCGAATCTTCTTCTTCTGCGGCCCCACAGGGACCGGCAAGACCGAGACCGCCCGTCGGCTAGCGACGATCCTCGGGGGTGGCCGCGAGTGCATGCTGCGGATCGACTGCAACACCCTTATGGGCTCCGGCGCAGAAGATCCCGGACCGATCGTCAACCGGTTGTTGGGGGCGCCTCGGGGTTACATCGGGTACGCACGCGGCGAAGGCGGCTTGCTGTCGAAGATCCGAGAGATGCCCGAGGCCATCGTTTTGTTCGATGAGATCGAGAAGGCGAGCCCCCATATCGGCAAGTTGCTGCTGCAGGTTCTTGACGAGGGCAAGGTCGAGGACGTCGATGGCAACCTGCTAGACTTCCGCCGCGCGTTCGTCGTATTCACCACCAACGCTGGTTGTCGCTACGGTGCCTCAAGATCTTCGCGGATGGGCTTCTTCGGAGACGACTTGCTCTCGTCGTCACAGGAGTCGGTGCCCACGGTCACTATCGAGGCAGTCAAGGGATGAGCTGCGTTCGGCTGGCTACGGGGAGGAGTTCTTCGGCCGGCAGATCGACTTCGTTGTGTTCGAGGGTCTCACCAAGGAGATCATCGAACGGGTGCTGCGCAGCCAACTGGACGAGCTTCGGTCGACCGCCGAGAAACGCGGTTACCAACTCAGCTGGGATCAGGCGGTTTTCGATCACCTACTCACCGAGTGGACCCCGCGTGCGGGAGCCCGCTGGGTGTTCAACATCTTGCGCAACCGCGTCGAGGAGCAGCTCGCCCTCGCCGAAACCGAGGGTGAGCTGGCCGGAGTGACCCGCATCGAGGTGCGCCTGCTGCCGATGGAGGCCGGTCCAGAGGTGCCTGAGATCGGCCGCGCCCGACGCGAGCGGCGGAGCGACGCGTTGATCGTCCTCGTCGCCTGAGCAGCGTCTCAATCAGCGAGACGTTTGGTCCCTGTGCAGCGCGTCTGTAGCGGGCCATGTTGGGGACCACCGGACCCGCCGGCGCCCTCGTCGACAGCGTCGAGTCAAGAGTTCGGAAAGCGTCTGGCGCGCGCATGACACGCCGACCGACGACGAAGTTCTATCCACCTGCTATCCGACACTTGATCCAGATCTCCTCGATGTCCAGATCGTCGAAGTATTGCTGCAACGGACCGAAACCCGCCGCCGACTCCGTCAGCCGACGCTCCAAGGTCCGCCGCACCACGGCGCTCACCTCAGCATCGCCCAGCGCAGCCAACTCGACATCGTCGGCAACCGCATCCGCGATCAGCGCCGCAAGCTGCTCCCGATCGTTCGCCGGATCCAACCGGCGGCCGCGCAGCTGACCACGCAGCACCGCCTCGACACGCGCAGCAGCAGCCGCGACCGACCCCGCCGAATCGGCAAAACCAGCCACGACCGGACGAACAGCGACAACCACCAACAGCCCCCGGATCTCAAGCGATCCGGCGACGCTACGACAGTCCGGGCGACCGCATTTTCTAGCCTGTGGATAACTTTCACATCGGAAACCCAGAGCAGTTCGCCCGTCAGCTGGCCGCCGTTCACGACCTCAGGCTTGCGGTGGAGACGATCTACCAGGCGTTGTACTGCCCCGAGCGGGTGGTCGAACGCGACGGGAGTCTGGTGCTTCGCACCAAGCGGCCCTACCGCCTTCCCGCCGGCGTGGCGATCAGCGACGTCCTCGGTTCATCGCGCCGATCCGGATGATCACCGAGCGGCGGGCCGAGGTCCACGACCGCAGCGTGCCCGGGCACTGGGAAGGTGATCTCATCGTCGGCGCGTTCAACCGGTCGGCGATCGGCACACTCGTGGAGCGCACCAGCCGCTTCACCCTGCTGGTACATCTGCCCGGCGCCTCCCACGCCGACAGCCTCAAAGACGGGCTGCTGACCCGGTTCGACGCCCTCCCCGCAGAGCTGCGCCGGTCTTTGGCGTGGGACCAGGGCGGTGAGATGTGCCAGCACCACACGATCACCGAGCTGACCGGCACGCCGGTCTTCTTCTGCCATGCCGGGCGGCCGTGGGAGCGGCCCAGTAACGAGAACACCAACCGGCTGCTGCGCGACTACTTCCCCAAGAGCACGGACCTTCGCGTGCACAGCGCCGACGACCTTCAACGCGTGAGCGACGAACTCAACCGCCGCCCCGCAGGACCCTTGGATGGCAGACCCCGCAAGCTCTATTCGCTAGCCTGCTCGCACGGTGCGTGTAGCGACGATCCCTGGAACCTGCCGAGCACACCTGGGGAACTTCAACGAGCGCCATCAGCGCGCGAACGCCAGCACTCTCCGGGTCTTGACTGCGTGGCTCCGCCGCCAGAACACCGGCTCACCAACGCGAGCGCGGGAGGTCAAGTACGCCGAGCGGTCTGTGACACAACGTCTCGGTCAGCCAAGATTCCGGGCTGAGGTTCTTCGAACCTTCGGCGGAGCATGCGCGGTTACTGGGTGCGCCAAGGCGGGAGTGCTTCAAGCAGCGAACATTGTGGTCAAGTCCCTGGACGTGGTGTAACGGTTGATCTCCGAGTGGTTCTGGATTAGGGCTCTGGTTTTTAAGGTTTCGAGGGTTCAGGACCCGGTCAGGCGGCGGCCTCCAGCTCGGGCAGCTGGGTGCTGGTCGTCTTATCGGGTCGGGTGACCGCCTGCGCGCGGGCGAGGACGTCGAGGCCGAGGTAGCGGCGTCCTTCGACCCATTCGTCGTGCTGTTCGGCGAGGACGGCGCCGATGAGGCGGGTGACCGCGTCACGGTCGGGGAAGATGCCAACGACGTCGGTGCGGCGGCGGATTTCCTTGTTCAGCCGCTCATTGGGGTTGTTCGACCAGATTTGGCGCCAGATTTCTTTCGGGAACGCGGTGAAGGCGAGCACGTCAGCGCGGGCGGCGTCGAGATGTTCGGCGACGGCGGGCAGCTTGTCGGCGACGGAGTCGAGCAGCTTGTCGAACTGGGCGTGGACGGCTTTGGCGTCGGGCTGGTCGTAGACCGAGTGCAGCATGGTCTTGACCGCCGGCCACGCCGATTTCGGGCAGGCGGACATCAGGTTCGCCGCGTAATGGGTGCGGCAGCGCTGCCAGCCGGCGCCGGGTAGGTTCGCCGCGATCGCCTCGACCAGCCCGGCGTGCGCGTCGCTGGTGACGAGCTTGACCCCGGCCAGGCCGCGGGCGACCAGGTCGGCGAAGAACACATTCCACGCCTCCTTCGTTTCGCTGGTCGCGACCTTGACCCCGAGCACCTCACGGTGCCCGTCGCCGTTGACGCCGGTGGCGACCAGCACGACGGCGTTGACGACCCGGCCGGCTTCGCGGACCTTCATCGTCAACGCGTCGGCGGCGACGAACGTGAACGGCCCGCTGTCGCCGAGCGGCCGGCTGCGGAACGCGGCAACCTGCTCGTCCAGGTCGGCCGCCATCCGCGACACCTGCGACTTCGACAGACTGGTGATGCCCAGTGTTTGCACGAGTTTGTCCATCCGGCGGGTCGAGACGCCCAGCAGGTAGCAGGTGGCGACCACGCTGACCAGCGCCGCCTCCGCCCGCTTACGCCGCTCGAGCAGCCAGTCCGGGAAGTACGAGCCGGTGCGCAGCTTCGGGATCGCCACATCGATCGTGCCGACCCGGGTATCGAGCTCGCGGTGCCGGTAGCCGTTACGGGAGTTGACCCGATCCGCCGACACCTGCCCGTACTCGGCGCCGCACACCGCATCCGCGTCCGCCGACAACAGCCAGTTGATCACCGTTGCCAGCAGATGGCGCATCAGATCCGGCGACGCGTCCGACAAAGCCTGGCCCAACATGCGGGCAGGGTCGATCATGTGTGGTGCGGTCATCGCGTTGGTTCCCTTTCGAGAGTGCTGTGAGAGGTTCACTCGAAAGATCACGCGGTGGCCGCTTCATCGTCTGACGCGACACGCTGGTGACGATCACACTGACCGCGTTACACCACTATCAGGGACGCAACTGATGTCCCGCTCGTGGGTGCGGACTACAGAACATGCTGGCTCCGGTGCGCCTGGTGTTGTCGAGATCGGGTGGTGCCTGACGCTTGGATGGTCAGGCCCGAGTCGATGATGTAGATGCCAGGGGCTAGGGAGACCGTTCCTCCTGCCTGCAGGCACGCATTGAGAGGCGGCATCCACCGGCCGCCGGGTGTCGGGACTCGCCCCGCGCAAGATCCCGTGTCGGCCTGCGCGGGATCGGTGAGCGCCGGCGACAGCAAGGCGGCGACGGCGACGGCGACGGCGACGGCGAGCACCGCAACACACATGACGCGGAGCTTTTCGTCAATGGTTCCTCAGGCGCGGCGGGGTTGGTGCGGGATATCGTCGCGCCCGAGGGGCGACGTCCTGCCCGAAGCGCGCTCTGCTGCTGGGGCCCGACGGCTTCTCCTCAGCTCGAGGCTTGTGCGCTGTCGCGCAAGTCGATCTGATCCTTCTCCTCACCGCGCTGCGCCGCGAGGAAGGGACCGTCTCCGCTGGGGTCCATCACGCCCGACTCAGCCCAGCTGAACCGGCCGTCCAGCACCTGCTGAGCGGCGCGATAGTTGCGGCTGTCGTTGTTGCGCCAGAGCGCATCGAAGGCGCTGTCGACTCGAAGCCGCGACTGGCGGCAGAACAGATCCGCCAGCTCCATGGCGCTCGGCTCACCGTCCTCCGCGAGCATTTGGGCTCTCACGACCGCCGCGCTCGTCGCGAACAGCTCTGCACCGATGTCGACGATCCGCCCCAGGAACGCCTGCTTGCGCTCGAGCTGGGCCTGCCAACGGCTCATCCCGTAAAAGGTCGAACGCGCAAGCTTGCGGGCGGAACGTTCGACGAATCGCAGGTGCGTGGCGAGGGGACCGAACTCGGCGTATGAGCGCGGGGACGTGCCTGCGCCCACGGCAAGCTTGGGCAGCCAACGTCCGTAGAAAGAAGCTGCCTTCGCAGCGGTTTTTGCCTTGTCAGCCAGTGCAACGCCGGGCTCGATGATGTCACCGGCGACGGAAAGATGCTGATCGACGGCCTCGCGGGCGATCATCAGCTTCATGACCTCCGTGGACCCTTCGAAGATGCGGTTGATGCGAAGATCTCGCAGGATCTGCTCGGCCGGAACGGGCCGTTCGCCGCGGTTGCTGAGCGACTGCGCGGTTTCATAGCCGCGCCCACCGCGGATCTGAACGAGTTCATCGCCGACCAGCCACGCCATCTCACTGGCATACAGCTTTGCAATGGCGGCTTCGATACGGATGTCCTTGCGTCCCTCGTCCGCCAGCTGGCCGGACAGCTCGAGCACTGCCTCGAGGCCGAACGTCGTCCCCGCGATGAAAGCGACCTTCTGGGCGACCGCGTCGTGCTCGCCGATGGGACGGCCCCATTGGACGCGCTCTTTCGCCCACTGGCGCGCGATCCGTAGCGAGTACTTCGCGCTTCCTGCACAGATCGCCGGTAGCGCGAGCCGTCCGATGTTCAGCGTGGAGAGCGCGATCTTCAGCCCTTGACCCTCCTGCCCAAGGCGGTCTTCGACGGGCACCCGCACCTTGTCGAAGCGGGTCACGCCGTTCTCGATCCCGCGCAGGCCCATGAACTCGTTGCGGTGTTCGACGCTGACTCCTGGCGCGTGCGCGTCGACGATGAAGCAGGTGATGCCCCCGCGACGGCCGGATGCCTTATCGGCCTCCGTCGCCGGTTTGGGCACGACGGCCATGACAACCAGACGATCGGCAATGACGCCATTGGTGGTCCACAGCTTGCGGCCGCTGATCTCGTATGCGCTGCCGCCGTCGACCGGGATCGCAGCGGCGGTGATCCGAGCCGGATCGCTACCCGCATCCGGCTCGGTGAGCAGGAACGCGCTGACTTCCTTGCGGGCAACGAGCGGCAAGTACCTCCGCTTTTGCTCGGGCGTGCCGAAGCTCTTGACCGGCTCCGGGACGCCGATCGACTGATGCGCCGACAGCAACGTCGAGAGGCTCGAGTGCCAAGATCCGGCGAGTTCGAGCGCCCGGTTGTAGTACACGGCGGTGAGCCCCAGACCGTCATACTCCTGCGGGATCTTCATGCCGAGGGCACCGATCGCCTTGAGCCCCTCGATGACATCATCCGGGATGCGCCCGTCGCGTTCGATCTGCAGCGGGTCGACGCGCTCGGACAGGAAGCCTTCCAATATTCGCAGGAACGCCTCACCACGCTGCCGGTCGTCCTCCGCGGGCCGCGGATGCGGGGAGATCAGGTCGAGCCGCAGGTGCCCGAGGAAGAGTTCCTTGCCGAAGGACGGCTTGCTCCATTCCGCCTCGCGAGCTGCTTCGGCGATCTGACGCGCCTCTTTCTCGCTGACCTGCGCCATCGCTGCTCCCATCCGTGAGCGTCGCGAACCGGGTGCGCTTTTCCTACTCCTTCTCCCACTGACGGGAAACCCTCAATCCCGCGAATGGTGATCGACTCCGCGTTTCCGGTGTGTCAGCTTGGCCTCATGGACGCCAAGCGGGTGCTGATCTGGCACGGCTACCTCCTCGGAGGGACCGGATCCAACGTCTACACGCAGCTGCTGGCGAGGACGCTCCGCCGGCAGGGACACGATGTGGTGGTGGTCTGCCAGGAGCCGCACCCTGAGCGTTTCGACCTCGGTGGTGCGCGCGTCGTCCGACCCCGGGTGGACACCCGGCTGCCCGTTTTCGTTCTGGACCCGTACGAGGACATGCAGCCGTGCCTGCTGGCGGACATGCCAGCGGACGAGCGGCAGCGATTCGTGCAGCAGAACGCGGAGGCCGTCCGGGCGGAGGGGCCCGTCGACTTCATGCTGGCCAACCACCTGCTTGTCGGTGCTCCGGTCGGTGCAGCGTCCGGAATGCCGTTCGTGGTGAAGGCGCATGGCTCTGAGCTGGAATTCGCGATGCGCGGCAACGCTGAGCTGTGCGGTTGGGCGCTGTCGACGCTCGCGGCGGCGCGCGCGGTCGTGGCCGGATCGCGTCACACGGCAGCCGTCATCTCTGACGTCATCGGGCCGGGGGAGTACGAGTCGCGCGTCCACGTCGTCCCGCCCGGCGTCGATGTGCAGGAGCTTCGTCCGCAGGATCGGGGTCAGGCGCTGGCGGCGCTTATTGACGAGTGCCGGCGGGACGCGCCAAACCCGGTTCGCCGCGATGCGCGCAAGCCGGATGGCGGCAATGCCGAGCGGCTGGCCCGCTTCCTTGCGGGGGATGCTCCAACGGTCCTCTACGTGGGAAAGCTCAGTGCAGAGAAAGGGGTTTCGCTCCTGCTCGACGCGCTGGCTCGGCTCGACCGAACCGACGTGCGCGCAGTCATCGTCGGTTTCGGACCGCAGCGTGACGAGCTCGAGAGGCAAGCACGTGGCCGGGTGCTCTTCACCGGGCCGCTGGAGCATCGGCATCTTGCGCATCTGTGGCCGCTTGCCGATGTCAGCGTGACACCGTCGGTATTCCCGGAGGCCTTCGGGCTGGTAGCCGCCGAAGCTGCCTCGTGCGGGTCGCCGTCTCTCGTCGCCCGGCAGTCCGGCCTGGCAGAGGTGGCCGAGGCGCTCGAGACGGAGTACCCCGCGAGCTATCGGTCTTTGGCGAGCTTCACCCCCGGGGATGTCGGCGACCTCGCTGCCAAGCTGGATGCCCTGCTGTCTCTTCCCCGACCCCGCTGGAGCGAGATCTCCCGAGCCGCGCGGCGGGCTGCGACGCGCTACTGGAGCTGGGAAGCGACGAGCGAACGATTGCTGACGCTCTGATCGCTGGGCCCGGCGCCTGCGGGCGGGCGCTGCCAGCAAGTGTTGCTCGACCTTCCGCCTCTTGAGGACGAGCGTCTGACCGGGCTTGCAGGGGGGCGGGGCAATGCCGAAGAGCGCGTTGACGGCCGACCCGCCGCAGCTACAGCGACCAGAGATCGGACTACAGCCGCGCCAGGAAGCGCTCGCGCTCCACCACGGCCCGGGACACGTCACCAACCGCCACGATGCGGTCGTCGCCGTCGCGCGCAATCGCCGAGAAGCGCAGCAGCCGCCCCTCGATCGAAACGGGTTCGGCACGAGCCTTGGCCCTCGGCAACGGTGACGGCGTGCGAAGATATGCGTGATTCACGCATGGATAGCTCCAGGGCACCAGCTGATACCGGAGGGCGCATGGACGAGCTGGTAAGTCTGGCGCAGGCAGAGCTTGCCGCGAGGTCTGCCATCGAGCCGGACGCCTGGAACTACCTGTCCCGCGGGTGCGGCGCCGGCGTCACGCTCCGGGCGAATGCTCGGGCGTGGCAGCGCTTTGCGCTGCTGCCGCACATGCTTCGCGACATGTCGGAAGCGAGCATCGAGACCGCCATCCTCGGCCGCGTCGCGGCGGCGCCACTCATGGTCGCGCCGACCGCCATGCACCGGCTGTTCACCGGCGAGGGGGAACGCGCGACCGCCGTGGCGGCGGCGGCCTGTCAGCTGCCCTACGTGGTGTCGATGGCGGCGACGACATCGCTGGAGGACATCGCTGCCACGGCCCCGGAGGCCACCCTGTGGGCGCAGATGTACGTGCTGCGCGACCGCGGCCGTACCCGGGCCCTCGCCCAGCGTGCACGCGATGCCGGCTACCAGGCGCTCGTCATCTCGGTCGACGGCTCCCCGGCGACGCGCGGCAAATCCCGGGTGTCAGGCGAAGCTTTCGTCCCACCGGCCTGGGTGAGCTACCCCAACCTCTCGCTACCAGGCGACGACTCGTCGGACATCATGCGACTCATCGGCGACTTCGACCCGGCGGTCACGTTCGACGACCTTGCACGGCTGCGGGAATGGAGCGGCCTGCCCGTCGTCGTCAAGGGCATCGTCCGGGCTGACGACGCGGTCCGTGCCGTCGATGCCGGCGCGGCGGCCATCGACGTCTCCAACCACGGCGGCCGGATGGTCGACGGGGTCGCATCGACAGCGGACTCGCTCGGTCCGATCGTTGACGCGGTCCACGACCGCGCCGAGGTCTACGTGGACGGCGGGATCCGCTCCGGTGCTGACGTGGCAAAGGCCCTTGCGCTGGGAGCCCGCGCTGTACTGGTCGGCCGGCCCGTGCTGTGGGGGCTCGGCGCCGGCGGAGCCGAAGGGGCACGAGCAGTGCTGGCAATGCTCTGCGACGAATTCGAATCAGCGATGGTCCTTTGCGGGGCGCGCAGCCCTGGTGAGCTGACCCGCGACCTGCTCATCGGGCGTCTAACGACGGGTAGCCGATTTCCCGGCTGCACCGCCAACGCCACACGGCCGCTCAGCCCACCGATGCGCAGCAGCGTCCAAAGTCGGCATTCGCGGATGCTATACGTTTCCTAGACAGACCTTTGACGGACTGCTCTGGCGCGGGCTACCTTTGTGCTCTCAGACAGAACCTAGACGGGAGCTAGACAATGGGAGCCCTCGTCGCCGCATGGACAAACCGGCTTCCGGACCAACGGTTGCCGGATCAGCTCCTCGTCTCGCTGAACAACCACCAGCGTCTCGAGACCACCGCATGATCAACGCAGGAGAGCTCCGCCTGCGGGCACCCTTCGAGGACGAGGCTGAGCGCGCGATCGCCGAAGCGTTCGCGAGCGGCGACGAGTGGGCCCTGCGCGCGGTGTACGACCGCTACGGCGGGCTCGTTCATCAGATCGCCCGCTCGTCGCTGAGCGCCCAGGGCGACGCCGACGACGTCACGCAGGCGGTGTTCGTGTCCGCGTGGCAGGGACGCTCGACCTTCGACCCCGGGCGTGGCAGCCTCACCGGCTGGCTGGTCGGCATCACGCGGCGCCGCATCATCGACAAGCTGCGCACCCTCGACCGCGAGCGACGCGCCAGCGAAGCCGTTCAACGGCTCGCCCATTCTCAGTCCACACCGGACACCATGACGACGCCGGAACGTGTCATTGACAGCGTCGTCGTCGCCGATGGGCTCTCCCGGCTGCCCGAGCAGCAGCGCCGGGTGCTCGAGCTCGCGTTCTACGACGACCTCACCCATCGGCAGATCTCCAGCGTCACCGGATTGCCGCTCGGCACGGTGAAAAGCCAGCTTCGTCGCGGCCTGGCATCGCTACGCCGTCGATGGGAGATGGATGGTGTCCACGCCGGCTGACCCGGCGCGGCGGGGCGCGCGCTGCCGAACGAGCTGCTGCACGGTGCCGCAGGACCGCCTACGCGTTCGTCATTGCACGAGCGGCCCGCGCAGCACGCTTCGCTCATGCGTGTTGTTGCCGTCGTAGCGCTGAGCTGAGACGTCGACCAGGTGGTAGGCGATCAGATCGATACCGTCCGGAACCGTGAAGCTGCCGCGAGCGCCGCTGCCGAGCGTGCCGACCGCGATCATCTGGTTGATGGACGGGTTGTAGAGCCACACCTCGTAGTACCCGGGCGGGGCCGGCAGCTTCTCGGTGTTCACCTGCAGGGTGTAGCCATCCGGCGACCTGCGGACGACGGCCGTGCCTTGCACGGCGGACGGTGTGCCGGGTTGGGGGGCAAGGATGGCTTCCGAAGCACGTGTCGGCGTCGAGCGGGCGCCGCTGCGACCTATCGACCAGCCCACGACACCAGCAGCGAGCAGCAACAACACCGCCGCAACGGACAGCGACGGCCGCAGCCACCGTCCTCGACGACGCTCGTCCAGGTGATGCACGGTCGCCGCCGGAGTACCGCCGGCCGGCGGCTTTGCCTGCTGCCCGGGCTGCGCAGCGGACGGGACTCTGCGCGCGGGGTGCCTCGGCTGCGAGGTCCGCGAGGATGCCGTCCCAGACGCGCGGCGGCGGGGATGCCGGCTCGCTCTCGCGTTCGGCGCGGCGAGCCACCTCGATCAGCTGCTGATACGAGGCAACCTCTTCACGGCACTGCGGGCACCTGTCGACGTGAGCGGCAATCGATACGTCCGTCGATTCACCCAGTGCGAGCAAGGGGATGTCGTCCTGAGCTCGGGCGTGCAGGTCGTCCGGAAGGGGCGTCGGGTCAGGCGGCGTGGACACCATCCACCTCCCCTCGACGACGTAACGGATGCGATGGATCGACGAAGCCGGCTCTTCACCGTGCCGCTGGGTACCGCCGTTACGACGACATTCTCGCGGTACGACCCTTTCAGCGCATCGAACGAGCCGCCGCACGTGATGAGGGTAAGCCTCGGTGCGCCGTTCGCCGTGAACAAGTCGGCGAGCGGCGCGGCCGACTTGGGGAAGCTCTCGCGGGCCACGACAACGTAGTCGTACGTGCCGCTGCGCGTGGCTAGGCTGATGCGGTCGCCGGCTGACACCGCGTGCAGCCGGAAGAACGCGCCCCTTCCCTGCTGCGCGGAGTCGACGTGGCCCACCAGGACGATAGAGCCGGAAGTGGCCCCGGGGGTTGATGAGAAGCGGTACCAGCCCACGGTGCGCACGTTCTCCGGGACCACGACCGCTCCGGAAGGTTCAACTCCGACCGGAACGACCGGGGCGGCGATGCCTGCGCCCGCAACCGACAGCCGGACCGGCGGGCTCGCCGCGGGCGGGCTCAAGGGAACGCTCGGTTTCCGGGCTGAAGGCGCCGTCGAGGCCGGTTGCCGGGCAGCCGGTGTCTCGGCCAGCCGGCTGGCCAGCCCTGCTCCGAATGACGCTTCAGAAGGGTTGGAGTTCGCTGTCCAGGCGAGGGGGACGCCTACGGCGATGGCCGTGCCGGCGAGGACGGCAGCCACCGAAGTCGTGACTGCCGTCCTGCGTCGCATGGCGTTCTCCTTGCGATGGAAAGGGGCTTGTCCGGAATCCGGATCGGTTAGCTGGTCGACCGGCCGCCGCGGGTCGTGCGGTACAGGGCCGCGCTCCCGGTCAGAGCCACCGCCACACCGGCGAGGCCCGCACCCCAGATCCAGGCCGGGGTGCCGTTGGCCGGCTCGAGCATTCCGCCGTTGCCGGCCGGGACTCCGTTCGGAGCCGAGTGCAGCCCGTCGATGGTCTGGACCACCACGCCGAGGGTCTTCTCACTGGCCGAGCCGTCGGCATACACGATCGTCGCGGTGCCTTCCTTGAGGTCGAGCGTGGCTGGACCGATCACGACGGTCGAAGTACCCGCGAGAACGACGTCCGCCGAGATGGAGCCGGCGGGCAGCTCCGCCTTGGCCTCGTTCGGGTTGGTCAGGTTCGCAAAAGCGACCTGGCCGTTGGCACGCACGTCGACGGCAGGAGCTGCCGCGTCATGGCGGACCACGAGCCGGGCTTTGCCTGCCGCGACGGGCGACACGTCGTTGACGTACGGCGCGAGCGTCGGCTTACCGTCGGCGGTCAAGTGCGCGACGAGGGAGTAGTCCTGACCTGCCTGCACGCTGGCCGACGCGCTGATCACCGGGGTGCCGGTGCCAGCTGTGTCGGACGCCGGGAAGACCTTGACTTCGTAGTCGCCGGCCGGTAGGCGGAGCGGCCCGGCAACGGTGCCCGGCTTGAAGTTCTCCAGGGTGGATTTGCCGTTGACAAAGACGTTGACCGGCGTGTTCGGGATGCCGTGCACAACACTGACGGCGGCGGTGTCTGCGGCCTGCGCCCGAGCCGCGCCGAAGAGCACTGTCATCAGGACGGCCAGAGGCAGGACGAGAAGCATGCCCAGCCTTCGGGGAAGTGTTGCCATGTGGATTACTCCTAGGTGGGGAATACATGGGACGGGGGGCGATGGAACGGTGGAGCTCGCGCGTCGGCTTCCACTCCTCACTACGCCCGCGACCGCCGCGGCGGATGCACCCCAGGAGGAACTTTCCGGCGCGATCGCGAAGTGCCCGAGTCGCTATGAGTGCCTGCGCCGAGGCGCGCGCCCGGCATCCGCTCGAGCGCGCAACGCGCCGATCTGGTCGGCGGAACGGCGCAGGATTCGCTACGCGGCTATAACGCCGTTACGGGTAACGATGTTACGAGCGCTCATAGTCCGCGGCCAGATCCGCCGGTCAGCTACCCATGCCAGTGGCCGGGAACGGCATCCGCTCCGCCTCGGTGACGGGATCCCCGCTGAGGAGTTCGGCGCCCAGCGCCTTGGCCAGCTTCCGCGTGGCGCCGGGTCCGGCGAGAGCGAGCGCATGCCGGCGGGCCAGAGCAGCGAGCGTTGGACGTGCAGGCTCGAGACCGTCCGGCACCGTCGCCACGACCACCACGAGATCAGGGCGAGTTGCGTCCGCCGCACCCACGAGGTCTTCGATGGGCGTATCGGCCCCGAGGAAGTGGATTCTCCACCCGCCGCGATTGAGCACGATGCCGAAAATCATCAGCGCCAGGTCGTGCGCATCACCCGGAGCGCAGGCAAGGAGAGCGCCCGGCCCGCGGGAAACGCCCCAGCCCCGAGCCAAGCCGGACAGCCGACCACGCAGGACGTTGCTGGCGAAGTGCTCCTGCGCGACGCTCGCGGTTCCGCTCTCCCAACGGTTGCCGAGTTCGGCGAGGTACGGGACGACGACTTCCCGCAGAGCGGTCGCCAGCGACAGGTCGGCGAACAGCCGGTCCAGCACCGCCTCGGCCGCGGGTTCGTCGTAAGCGTCAAGCGCCTGCCGCAAAGCCGCTTGCAGCACGGTCACCGAGGAACCGGCGGCTTCCCGTTCCGGGTTCCACGTGAATTGCGCACTTGCGCCCTCGTCCTCGCGCAACACGGCACGGGCCGCCTCGGCCGTGGACAGCCCGTTAGCGAGAAACGTCTGCATGCGGCGGATCCGCCGCTCGTCCGCCGTCGAGTACAACCGGAAACCCCCGGCTGAGCGCACCGGGCGCAACAGCCCGTAACGGCTCTCCCAGGCCCTGAGGACGTGGTCGCTCAACGCCACGCGACGGCTCAGCTCACCGATGCGCAGCAGCGGTTCAGAGTCGGCATTCGTCACGTGGACACTATACGTTCCCTAGACAGACTTTTGACAATGGGCGCGCTGCAGGCTACCTTGCTTACTCGCACACAATCTAGACGGAAGTTAGACAATGGCAGCCCCCGCAACTGGCCCCACGTTGGATTCCAACCGCGTCCCCACACCCGATCCAGCACCCCGGACAGTCACGGTCCGCCCCTCTGTAGCCGTGATCGGCGCCGGCATCTCTGGACTCACCGCTGCGTACCTGCTTGCCCGTACCCACGACGTCAAGCTGTTCGAAGCAGAAAACCGGCTCGGCGGCCACGCTCATACCCACGTCGTGACTGACTCGGCAGGTGCGCGTCATGCCGTCGACACCGGGTTCATCGTCCACAACGACGTCACGTATCCATGGTTGAGAAAGCTCTTCGGCGAACTCGGCGTCGCCGTTCGCCCCACCGAGATGAGCATGAGCATCCGTTGCGAGGAATGCGGGCTCGAGTACGCGGGCGGACGTGGCTTCGCTGGCCTCTTCGCGCAGCCGCGCCGGGCCTTGGACCGGCAGTATCTGTCAATGCTGTGGCAGGTGCGCAAGTTCCACCGGCGAGCGTCGGCGTTCCTGCGCTCCACCGACGATGCGGACCTCACGACCTACGGCCAGTTCCTGCGGCAGGAAGCCTTCACCGATCATTTCGTCGCGCACTACGCCATCCCCGTGGTCTCGTGCGTGTGGTCGGCCGGCCGGCAGGCCACCTTGCAGTATCCGGCGCGCTACCTGTTTCGCTTCCTGGACCACCACGGCATGCTCCGGGTGACCGGGTCGCCGCGCTGGTACACCGTCGTCGGTGGGTCGCGTGCTTACGTCGATGAGCTCGCCGCGCGGCTGGACGACGTGCGCACCGGACGTGCCGTCACGGACGTCACCCGCGGCAACGACGGGGTTGAACTGCGGGACGCCGGTGGCGACGTCACCCGGGTGGATCGCGTCGTCATCGCGACGCACGCCGACCAAGCTCTCGGTCTGCTCACCGATCCCACAGATGCCGAGGTGACGACGCTCAAGCAGTTCGAATATTCCAGCAACGAGACGCTCCTGCACACCGACGGTTCGGTGCTTCCCGAAGCCCGCCATGCCCGTGCTTCCTGGAACTATCGACTGGCTTCCTGCCATCGGCCCGATCAGCCGGCCGTCGTCACCTACTGGATGAATCGGCTGCAAGGGCACCGATCGGCAGAAGAGCTCCTCGTCACGCTGAACGACCCGGACCGTGTCGACCCGACGTCGGTCCGGGCCGTCATGCATTACGAGCATCCGATCTACACGCCGGAGGCGCTGGAGGCACAGTCGCGGCTTTCCGACCTCGCGACGGATCGCACTGTTTACGCGGGGGCCTACCACGGGTGGGGCTTCCACGAAGACGGCTGCCGATCGGGAGTGGAAGCCGCACGGCACTTCGGAGTGACCTGGTGACCGCACCGACAGCTCACCTGCCCGTGCTCCCGGCCCTCGTCGAAGGATGGGTCACTCATCGGCGCACCGGTCCGATCCGCCATGCCTTTCGGCATGGGGTATTCCAATGGCTGGTCGACCTTGACGACATCCCCGACGTGCCCTGGTACCTGAGGGCATTCGCTACCTTCCGCAGCGCGGACCATCTGGGCGACCCGGGGCGGACGATCAAACAGAACGTCGAGCGCTACCTGGCGCTGAACGGCATCCAACTCGGCCCCGCCGGCCGGGTCCTCATGCTGGCCAACCCGCGCGTCCTCGGCTACGTGTTCAACCCGCTGTCGGTGTTCTGGTGCTACGACGGCACCGGTCGGCTCGTATGCATGGTCGCGGAGGTGCACAACACCTACGGCGATCGCCACGCCTACCTCCTACAGCCGGATGACGCGGGGCGAGCGACAGCCGGCAAGGCGTTCCACGTGTCTCCCTTCTTCGATCTGGACGGACGTTATGAGCTGCGGCTTGCACTCACACCGGAACGGGTCTGCACGACCGTGACGCTGCACCGCGACGGCCACGTTGCCTTTACGGCAAGCTTCCGGGGTCGGATCGAGCCTGCCACCCGCCGCAACGTTGCACGGCTTGTCGTGCGCAAGCCACTGATGCCCCAGAGGATTGGCTTCCTCATCCGGATGCACGGACTATGGCTTTGGATACGTGGTCTTCCGGTCTTTGCCCGTCCCGAGCACATCGCACCGCCCGGCGTCGCATCATGATCCGTCCTGCTACAGAAGCCGGCCGTGATCGCGCCCGCGTCTCACAGCCCGTTGGAGAGTGCCCATGAATCTGAACGCGAAAGTGGCCTGGGTCGTCGGCGGCTCGAGCGGAATCGGAGCGGCCGCGGCACGCGAACTCGTCCGTCGCGGCGCACGTGTAGCAGTCTCCGCGCGCCGCGAGGACCAGCTGCGGGAAGTTGCGCGCGGCCGAATGCTCGTCGTTCCCGCCGACGTCACGGACGCGGACGCACTCGCGACGGCAGCCGAGCGAATCCGAGCGGAACTCGGTCCGATCGACATCGCGCTGCTGTCCGCCGGCTACTGGAAGCAGATGGATCCCGGCGACTGGGACACCGGCGTTTTCGATCAACATGTCCGGGTCAATCTGTCCGGCATGAGCAACGCTATCGCCGCAGTCCTGCCCGCGATGCTCGAGCGGCGAAGTGGGCTCATCGCCGGCATCTCCTCGGTGGCGGGCTACCGGGGGCTCGCCGGAGCCGAGGCGTACGGAGCGACCAAGGCCGCCCAGATCAATCTCCTGGAGTCGCTGCGCGTCCACGTCGCGCGAACCGGGGTGCGAGTCTGCACCATCTGTCCCGGCTTCGTCCGGACCGACCTCACGTCCGGCAATCGCTTCCCGATGCCGTTCATGATCGAGCCGGAGCAGGCCGCCCGTTCCATGTGTGACGGCATCGAGCGCGAGCGCGCGGAGATCGTCTTTCCCGCGCGGATGGCCCTGGCCATGAAGGCCGCCCGCTTCATCCCGGCGGGGCTATGGCCGGCGCTGTGGCGCAGGACGTCTTTGCGATGACCCGATTCCCCGAGAGCAGCCGGAAGCGCAAGGTAGGAGATGCGGTGAGGATTGAGAAGACTGTCATGACCAGCAAGCCTCCCAGGCAGGTATTCGACTATCTGGCCGACTTCACGACAACCACCCAGTGGGACCCGGGAACCGTCGTGACCAAGCGTCGCCATGGGGACGGCGGAGTGGGAACCATCTACCACAACACCTCCAAGTTCCTCGGACGTGAGACCCACCTGACCTACGTCGTGGAGGAATTCGTCGACGAGGAGCTGATCCGGCTGCGCGGTGAGAACAAGACCGTGACGGCTGTCGACACCATGACCGTCCGACCCACCGGATCTGGCACCGAAGTGACCTACAGCGCGGAGTTCACGTTCAAAGGGCTCTCCCGGTTCGTCGCGCCGCTGCTCAGACCCGCCTTCGAACGCTTGGGCAATGAAGCTGAGGCCGGGATGCGCGAGGCTCTGGAAGGTTGAGCGGCGATCAACGATCATGGTGACACATGTCGACGGCGGTTTCGCGGATGGCCAGCCGTGTTCCGCCGATGTCACCCGGAGCTCACGCGGTCCGCGACCACGACGACAGGACAGCGGTCAAGCTGGGTGCATGGCCGCCGAGGACGGGCAGCTCGCGCTGGCCCACGACGCTGCGCTCGAGGTGCTCGCCTTCCTCGTCACCGCAGCCCGGACGCAGACCGAGGAGGCCGCGGAGTACGGGCCGATGCGCCTCCTCATGGGCGCGTGGCAGACACCCTCCTGACGAGCGCAGGCCGGGCATGAGTCCCCCCGCCGCTGGCAACGGCCTGTACGACGCCCTCCGCACCCGCCGCGTGACCCGTCAGATGAGCGACGAACCGGTCGACCCCGAGCTGCTCGACCAGGTGGTGCGGCCCGGCCCGGCGTCTTGTGCAGGTTCTTGATCGTGTGCAGACAGCCCAGAAGTTGCCTCAAGATCCGGCGACTCGCCGCCCCAATCGGGGCATAGTGCCCAGGCGATATTCATCTTCTGGGTGTTCTGCACGCGGACCGCCTCACGCGCCGCTCGCCAACCCGTCTCAAGCAAACACGCAGAAACGCACACGCCGCTGTCTAGCCGGGCTTGCTCGCCACGCCGACGCTGAACCAGCTCCAGGGCTTCGGGCCCTTGGCGTAGCGTTCCTCGACCTGCTCGATCTCGAAGCCCGCGTCGCGCACCAGCGGCGCCGGCTCGCGCGTGAGGTGACAGCCGTCGGCGAGGCGCCGCTGCATCGGTTCCAGCCGCCGCTGCCAGGCCGCCACACCGGGCTCGGGTGACAGGCCGTGCTCGAGGAAGTGAAACTTGGCGCCGGGGCGCAGCACGCGACGTACCTCGGAAAGCGCCTGCTGTACATCGGGAATCGTGCACAGCGTGAACGTCGACAGGGCACTGTCGCAGCTGTCGTCGTCGAGCGGGATGGACTGGCCGTCCAGGCCGATGTGGCTGACCGGCACCGACGAATCGGCGACGCGCTTGTGCGACAGCTTGCGGGCGACAGCCGCCGGCTCGACGGCCAGCACCTCAGAGACCTCTGAGGGATAGAGCTCGACGTTCAGGCCGGAGCCGAACCCGATCTCGACGACCCGTCCCGTCAGCCCCTCGGTCACCGACGCGCGCCAACGCTGCAAGCCGCTCGTGCCGCAGGCCCGGTCGACCAGGCGAGGCAGGATCTGCTCACGGTAGAAGCCCATCTCAGCACCCTAAACCCGCCCGTCCCGAGGCATCCATCGTCGTATGCCCCGCGCGAGCGCTCCCGGGCGCCTGAACCCACCTGTTCCGGCGGAACGGACGCGGCCGTCGCAGCCGGCCACTACGGTGAACGATGTGCTGCAGCATCGGCATTCGACCGTCGCCTACCCGGCTCGGGAAGTGCCTTCCGACATACCGAGCCTCGTCGCCATCGTGGAGATCGTGTCTCGGCGGCGGTTCAAGCTGGCGGCAGTCGGCGACGGTCGCTACGAGATAGCGACCCGCTGGTGGCAGCGCCGTCACCCCGAGCCACCCTCTTGCTTGGCCCGAGCACCCAATCAGTACTGGTACGTCGAGCACGGGACGGGTGGGCGTTACACCGGCCCGATGGTCTGCGCCGTCTCGGAGTCCGGCACCACGCACTGACCGGTCCGTCATCCGGACGGCCACGACGCTCGTACCGGTGCGTTTGCCGCGGGGCCGCTGGCCGGCGTCACCCGAGCGGGTTGTCCTCGACATTGGAGACGATCCCGCGGATGACGCGTTCGCCGTCCTCCTGCCAGAGCTCCTCGTACCAAGCCCCGGTGACGACCGGGTCCACGGCATGGGTGACGTCCGAGCGGCGGCGGGCCCGCATCACGAGATCCGCTGCCCGCTCGGTGCGTGCCTTCTCGTAGCGCCGCAGCGCATCCTCGACGCCAAGAGTGTTGGTTTGCAAGGAGATGGCGAGCACGACCGCGCACCGAGGTGTCGAACGGGTCGACGTCGAAGATCTCCACCCGATTGACCCGGTCGGGATCGAGCTGGCCGATCGGCGACCTGCTCGTAGACCTCGACGTCCCAGCCGATGCGTTCCAACGCGATGGCTGCCGTCATGCCCCCGATGCCTGCACCGATCACGATCGCCTTCACGACCCTCCGCTGGCCCTTGCCGAACGGTGGTTTCCCCGACCCGAAATTGTGTGCCCGTCCTGTTTCGGTCTCGTGTCGCGCGCGCCGCTCACCGCGCGATTCCGTGACTGCTACGTCTTGCGTATTACGCCGTGCGTAGTAATGTCGTCGTCATGCCACCCCGGACCAAGGACCCGAGCGAGCCCGCCCGCTCGAACGATCCGCCGCTGCTCATCCTCACCAGCCTCGCCTCGGGGCCGAAGCACGGCTACGCCCTGCTGCAGGACATCGAGGCCTTCGCCGGCGTCACCCTCGGCCCGGGCACGCTCTACGGCGCGATTGCCCGGCTGGAAGAGCGCGGCTTGATCGAGCCGGCCGGCGAGACCGGGCGCCGCCGCCCGTACCGGCTCACCGCCGCCGGAGCGGAAGCGCTCGAGGCGTCGCTGGCGGAATTGCGTTCCATCGTCGAGGCGGGCACGGCCCGGCTCGCGGCCATCCGCCCACCGCGGGCGGCAACGCAAGGGGGGCTTGCATGAGACACCAGCGAACGAGCGGAGTCCTGCTGCGGTTGTATCCGTCCGGCTTCCGCGCCCGCTACGGCGAGGAGCTCGAAGCTTTGATCCTCGAAACGAGCGACGGACGCATCCCCTGGCGCGTACGCGTCGACGTCGCGCTGGCGGCGCTGCGCGAGCGGCTGCATGCCGCGGGGTTCGCCGGCACGGGCCCGTCGGGAGAGCGTATGCGCAGCGGGACGCTGCTCGTGCTCGCGGCCTGGGCGGTGTTCGTCGTCGCCGGGATCGGCGTGCAGCGCTTCTCGGAGCACTGGCGCGCCGCGACCCCGATCGGACACCGTGGGCTGCCGGCAGCCGCCTTTCACGCGTTGCTCGCAGGCGCGGCTACCGGGAGTGTCCTGGTACTTGCCGGAGTCGGCATCGCGGCGCCGAGCCTCGTGCGATTCTTGCGCGCCGGCGGTGGGCGCCAGGTGACACGTCATCTGCTCTTCGCGGTGGGCTTGACGGTCGCGGCGGGAGGCGCGTTAGCGGGCCTCGTCGCCTGGGCGCACGGCCTCGATGCTTGGAGACGCAACGGCCACGACGCCGCCTACGCCACCGGGGCGGCGGCATGCGGGGTCCTGCTGATCGGTGCATTGGCAGCCTGGACCGTCGCCGGTTCGGCCATCGCACGCCGGCTCGATCTGTCGCCCACCCTGCTGCGCGTGGAAACGTGGCTGGCCGCAGCGCTCGCGCTGATGATGGTGACGATGACCGCCGCGACCGCCGTCTGGTGGGCCGCGCTCGCGCACTCGGCCCCGGCGTTCTTCGCCGCTGACCCGGCCGGGAAAGCGTCCCCACTCGCCCCGGTCATGCTTGCCGCGACGCTGCTGATGGTGCTCGCTAGTGCGGCGGCCGCGATCGGTGCCGGGCGCGCGGTCAGTGCGGCGGGCAGGAAATGCTGAACGCTCCGACGACGCTGCAGTAGCTGGTTTCGCTGACCTTCCACGCGCCGTCGAGAAGAACCGCACTCGCGCGCTCGCCGAACCTCCCCGTGGCCGACCCGGCCGAGTAGCTGACGCTGATGTCGACCCAGGCGTGCGTTGAGTCGAAGAAGTTGACGGCTCCGAGCCGAACGTTGAAGGGCGAGGCCTTACGTGTCAGCGGCATCTCGAGCTCGTTCACGACGGAGGCGAGGTCGTTGCCGTTCTCGATCGCGGGAAGGACGGTCGCCGGATTCACCCGTTCGAATGCCTCGGTGAATGCGCGCCGGATCGCGGCACGCGCCGCGGCCGGGTCGGCCGGCGGTCCGGGCAACGGCCCGACGGCGAGGCCTTCCGCCATCCGTCGCAGCTGCGCAAGCGTCGTTCCGGCGCTTCCCTCGAGGCGAAGCGTCTGGTCCGGATGGTCCTTGTCGACCCACTGCAAGACGTAGGCCGCGGCGAGAAACTCCCCGCGCGCAGGCAGCTTCGCGGGATCGGCCAGCGAGAGGAGCAACGCCCGATTGCCGTTCACCGTCGTCCAGGTCGCCACCCGGCTGAAGTTGCTTTCCACCTCGTTCAGGTCCACCGCGCCGCGAACGACATCCAGCTCGAGATACGGCGCTCTGCTGGAGCTACTCGTACCGAAGCGCTGGGCCAGCCCGTACCCGCCGTTCTCGAGCCTCCTGCTCACGTGCGGACCCCGGAGCGGCCGGAAACCCGCCGGCAACCAGGTGACGTCCACCCCGCTGACCGACGCGAGTGACGGCGGCTGCGCCGGCGCTGCCGGCTTCACGACGAACGGCTGCTCCCCGTTTCGGGTCACCGCGACACCCGCACCGGCCGCGATGGCAACGGCTGCGGCAAGTGCTCCGGCGCCGCCCGCCTGGCGGCGCCGCCGGCGGATGCGCCGCGCACGGTCGACAGCCTGCGCGCAGTCGACACGGAAAGGCTGCCCGGCGGCTGCCTCTTCCAGCGCTAGTCGCACGTCATCGATCAGCATGGCTGCTTCCGTCCCGACATGAGGTCTCGGAGTGTGTTCAATGCCCGGTGCGTCTGGCTCTTGACGTTGCCCACCGAGCATCCGAGCGCGGCCGCGGTCTCCGCCTCGGAGAGCTGCTCGAAATAGCGGAAGACCAAAGCGGCCCGCTGGCGCTGCGGCAGCCGGCGGATGGCATCCATCAGCTCAGCGCGCACAGCGCGTTCCTGCGCGCCGTCGGACACGGCTGCCGCGTCGACGTGCGCCACCGGCGGTTCCTTGGTCCACCGGCGCCGCGCCCGCTGCTTCGCCTCGTTCGCGAGGACCCTCCACACGTAGGCATCCGGCGACTGAGCAGACTCGACCGTTCTCCAATGAAGCGCCGTTCTGGTGAGCGCCTCTTGCACGAGGTCTTCGGCGACATGCCAGTCACCGCAGAGCAGGAACGCGGTGCGATGCAACCGGTCGACGCGCTGAGCAGCCCACGCGCGGAACCGTTCCTCGGTTGCTGCGTCCACCCCGGCCCCTTCTGTGCCGCCACGTTTGTATCCCTGCAACGGAAGATGCGGCCAGCGCCAGAAAGGTTGCCTGCCTTCTCGATGATCAGTACGGCGAAGCTCCCGGCGCCGCCCCAGCAGCCTCTTCGTGCATCTTCGGCGGCGAGAGGCAACCAAATGCGCGCGCGAAGCATCTCTTCAGGAGAGAGCGTCGTGCGTTCGACGCACGTGACGCTTTCGCGACGACCGACCGGCGAGGGGGTTCGCGCGAGATGACCGCCAGGGACGAGCACGTGGGAGCGGCTGACGCTGCCGTTTTCAGCTGCCCGTCGGCGGAGCGCGAGCTCGCCGGCTGCAGCGCAGCGCGCACGACGCTCGTTCGTGGCAAGGCGGAAGGCACCGGCGGTGCATCCCTGCGCGTCAGCTACCTGACACCGGCCGACGCATTGCAGTTCGGCCGCCACTTCCACGAGGTGCACCTACCACTCGTCACCGAGCTTCCCGGGCTGCGCCACATCACCCTTGACTGGAATGCGTCAGCGGGCGACGGGCCAGCCTGTCACCTCGTCGCCACCCTCGAGTGGGAGAGCGCAGCCGAGCTGCGGGTCGCGCTGGATTGCCGCGAGATCCTGCTGCCGGCCGAGTCCATGCCCGCCGAGTCCATGTCGGCCGAGTTCGTGCCGATCAGCAATCCGGCAATGCGCGGAGAATGATCCGCCAGCCGCCGCCGGGCGGAAATGTCGACCACCTATTCTCGCTTCCTCGCCGCCATGGAAAGGGCGTTAAACGACGCTCCTCGTCACGCCGCGTGCCGAGAAAAGCACGCTGTGTATAGGGCGTTGATCTGCGAGAACGTGGATCAGCACGGGCGGCTGGCGTGACCAAAGCCCCGCGTTGACAGGGCCTTTCGTCCCGCACCGACGACCAATACGACAAAAGCCCTCAAACATTTCCGGCAAACCCTGGATGGCGCAAATTTAACGCTCTAGCATCGCGGTTGTGATGACGGAGGGTGACGGCCAGCCGAGGCGTCGACGGCTGATGTGCCTGGCGGTCGTCGCGGCCGGCGCAGCCACGGCAAGCCTTTCGGCGTGTTCGGGCGGGAGCGAGATGCGCCCCGCTGCCGCTACCTCGCCGGTGCCTCTCGCGGCAAGCACCGAGAAGCTCGCCACCGACCAGCTGGCGGCGCTGCTCACCCAGTTGAAGACAGCAGGCCAAGGCCCGCTGGCCGCCAGCAGCAAGAGGGCGGCCGCCGACCTTGCCGCCCTGCGGGAGCTGCTCGGGCAAGCCGACGGCATCGTCCGCACGCTTCGATCCCTAGCTGCCGGTTCGCCCCGCGACTGCCGCCAGATCACCACAGGCGGTCGGAAGGCCGCGAAGGTGGCCGCGCAGGCGCAGAGCTTGATCGTGGCACTGCCGAGGGACGTCGCGGCCCTGCGCGACACGATCGACCGGACGTCGTCGGAAGTGACCGCGCTGCTTCGCCAGTCCGATGCCGCCCGCATCGACACCAGCACGAGCAGCGTCGAGCTCGGGACCTTTACCACGCTGACGCGGGTTTTCGAGCTCACTGCAAGCGACGCTCGCAAGACCGCGGCCGCCATACCCGCGCAGCTGGCCTCGCTGACACATTCGGCAGCGTCCCTGACTTATGCGCAGCTGCTCGCCAAGCAGCTGTGCGGCGCCGGGAGCGCCGGGGGTGCGGGCCAGCCGAACTCCGGTGACGCAAACTCGGTCGTCGACCTCACCGGCCCACTGTCGCAAGCCGTGAGCGGCCTGCAGACCGGCGCCCCGAGCAGCGGTACGACCGTGTTTGTGGCGCGGCCCGCCGGTACGCCGACAAACGCACCCACGACGAACCCACCGACGACGAAACCGCCGACGCCGCCGACGGTTCCGCCCACCACGACCCCGCCCACGACGACAGATCCAGGAACCGATCCGGGCACGACTGATCCAGGGACGACCGACCCGGGTACCAACCCCGGCACGACGGACCCGGGCACCAACCCCGGCACCACCGACCCCGGCACCAACCCCGGCACCACCGACCCCGGCACCAACCCCGGAACGACCGACCCCGGCACCACCGACCCCGGCACCAACCCCGGCACCACCGACCCCGGAACGACCGGACCCCGGAACGACCGACCCTGGAACGACGAACCCCCAGCCGGCGACCCCGTAGCCGTCCGGCTCGGTCCCGTCACCCGGGTGCGGCGGAGATGCCCTCGTCGAGCAGCGCGGGCACCGCACGGATCGTGCTGATGACCTTCCAGGCGGGTGGCGAGGGAGGGCGCACTCCCGGCGTGCCCTGCAGCCATACCGCGCGCAGGCCCGCCCGCAGGGCCCCGTTGATCTCGTTGTCGCTTCCGTCGCCCACGAAGTAGGTCGTGCTCGGCTTCGCGTCGAGCTGCCCGCACACGTGCTGATAAGCCCGCGCGTCAGGCTTTTTGCAGCCGATCACGGACGAGAACGCGACGGCATCCGCAAGGCCGGCAAGCGGCCATTCCGGCCATAGCTCCGGCACCTCTGGAGGCGCGTTCGACAGTACGCCGACCCGCACGTCGCGCTCGCGCAGGGCCTCCAGCACCGACGTCGCCTCCGGACGCAACCGGACGCTGCCGGAAAGCACGCGTAGGCGCGCGTCAACGGTCTCGCGAACGAGCTCCTTCGTCGGCGCCACACCGAGCATCTCGATGAGCGTGTGCGCCGTCTCGAAGACATCGCCGAACCGACCCACCATCCGGTCGGGCACCGAGCGGTCGGACGCTTTGCGCACCTCGTCCGGATCGGCGGACAGCACCGACGCCGTGGCATGAGCCATCTCATCCCACAGCCGGGGGTCGGTCGGAAACGTGAGCGTTCCGAACAAGTCGAAGATCACCGCTTGCGACTCAGCCATGGCCCAGCATGGCATTGACCGAGCCGGGGGCGAAGACACCGGTGCCCGCGCGGCACCGGCGATGCTCGCTGGACTGCCGCGCTCGTGATGAGGTGTGGGCTATGCCGTCGACAAGCGTCTCCCGCCACCGGGACACTCCGGCGATGTCGGCAGAGGGGACCCTGCGCCGGTCACGCCTGCTCGATGTGGCAGCCCAGTTGTTCGCCGACCAAGGCTTCGAAGCAACGACGCTCAGCGACATCGCTCTCGCCGCAGGCCTTAAGAAGGCTTCGGTCTACCACTACTTTCCCTCGAAGGTGAGTGTGCTGCTCGGGGTGCTGAACGACGGCATCGCCGACCTGCTCTCCGCTGCCCGCGAAGCGGCAACGATCGAGGACCCCGCCGAGCGGCTCGATGCGCTGCTCGCGGTCCATCTCCACAACTTCGGGCACAAGCTCGCGCACGTCGTCGTCTTTCTCTTCGAGCGCCGGGTCCTCGAACGCGAGCTGGGCAATTCCCGCGAGGCCAAGGCCTACCTGCGCCGCCGCCGCGAGTACGACGAGTTGTTCGTCGACTGCATCCGGCAAGGTCAGGCGGCAGGCGTGTTTCGTCCGGACGATCCGGTGGTGCTCGCCTACGGCGTGCTCGGGATGCTCAACTGGATGGTCCAGTGGTACGACCCCGAGGGCCGGCTGAGCATGAGCGAGATCGGTGAGACCTTGCGCGCCTGCGCGCGCAACGCCGTCGCCGACGTGGTCGCCGGTACGGTCAGCGATCGGCGGGCGGCAGCGCCTGCAGCCCGTCGTGCAGGACCGCGCGACCGTCGTCGATGAGGCCGCTCATGGTCGTCGTCAGGCGTTCGTAGATGGGATCTGGTCGTCTCCCGCTGCGGTGCAGGCCAAGGTTGTACCCGAGTATCGCCGCGTACTTGAAGCAGGATGCGGCGACGTACCAGTTGGCCTCGTCGGCGGACGTCCCATACAGGTCGAGAAATAGGGTGAGCGGCAGCGCCAGGCCACCGGTCGGGTTGGGATCGTCGGGGTAGCGCCGCCGGATCGAGGAGACGATCAGCGAGCCGAGATCGAACAGCGGGTCGCCGACAGACGCGACCTCCCAATCGATGACCGCCGCCACGCGTCCGTCTCGGAAGAGCAGGTTGCCGAGGTGGAAATCGCCGTGTCCGAGCGACGTTCGCCCGCGATCCGGCGCGGCGGCAGCCAGCTCGGCACGGAGTGTGCCGGCCGGACCCGCCAACCAGTCGGGGCAGCGCGCGAGCAGCGCCGCCCACCTGCCGATCTCCTCGGCGGCTGACAGCGGCGCCGTAGCGGCGATCCCGCTGGCTTCCCGGCTCACGGCACGCAGCGCATGCAGCACTGAGACCGCCTGCTGCGCAACGGCTTGCGGCGAGGTGTCCCGGGCGGCAGCGGACCAGGAGACGCTGCTCACCAGCTCGGTGAGCGCGAAGGAACGCCCGTCGATGACCGGCTCACTCGACATCGCAAACACTCGAGGGACGGGGACGTCCGTCTCGGCGAGGGCCGCCATGATGCGACCCTGCCTGCCGACGTCTGCCGGACCGCTGATGCGCACACCGGGCGGCGAAAGCCGTAGCACGGCGCGGAAGCTGTCGCCGCGGGCCGAGATGGTCGTCTCGAAGGTGAAACCTGAGTGACCATCGCCGAAGGGCTCCAACCGGCCGACCTCGACCGGCGACGCTTCCCACCGGCGCCGCAGCTGCTGCGTGAGGTCACTGCGAATGCGCTCCGGCGAGCCCGGTGGGAACTCTCCTTGCACGTCCCCATCCCTCCTAGGACCCGTCGCTTGCTTGACCGCGGCCAACGCTTGATGGAAGCTACCTCAGCGTGACCGACCAACCGGTCGGTCGGTCCGGCTTCGACGGAGGTTCGTCGGTGCGAGACGTGGTCACCACCGCCGAGCAGGCGGCGCGCTACCGCGAGGCCGGCCTCTGGACCTCCGACACCCTGAGCTCACGGATCGGCCTGCACGCTGCGGGACAGCGGGCGGGACACACCGCGGTCGTGGACCGGCTGGGCGGGCGCAGACGCACTTTCGCAGACCTCGCAAGGGACGCCGGGTGGCTCGCCGGACAGCTCGGTAGCGCGGGGGTCGCCTCGGGCGATGTCGTGTCGGTGCAGCTGCCCAATTGCTATGAGGCGGTCGTTACCGCGGTCGCCGTCATCTCGCTCGGCGCCGTCGTCAATCCGCTGCTGCCGAATTACCGCGTGCATGAGCTCGACCATGTCTTCCGTACAGCTGCCCCGCGAGCCGTGTTCACGCCCGCCACCTACCGCGGGTTCGACCACCGTGACCTGATCGCGGACGTGGTCGAGCGCACCGGCGTCACGCCGTTCCACATCGTGGTCGACACCTCAGGGACCGCAGCCGACCCAGACACCGGCGCGCTGGGGTTTCCGGCGGAGCTGCTCGCGCTGCGGATCGACGCGCCGCTGCCTTCCGGCAGGGATGCAGCCGCCGTCTCCGAGCTCATCTTCACCTCAGGCACCGAGGCCACCCCGAAGGCCATCATGCACACCGAGCAGACCACGAATTTCGCCGTGCGTGCGCTGTTCGACGACCTCGGCACTCACCGAGGATCACGTGGTGTGGATGCCGTCGCCGGTGGGCCACTCGACCGGCTTCAACTACGGCATTCGCGCGGCGCTGTACCACGGGGCGACGCTGGTCCTGCAGGATCGCTGGGACCCGGCCGCGGCAATCGACCTCATACAGGGTGAGCAGTGCAACTACACGCTCGCCGCAACGACCTTCCTCGACGACCTGGTCGGCGAAGGGGAGCGGCGCGGCGTCCGGCTCCCGAGCCTGACCCATTTCGGGTGCGGCGGCGCGCCCGTTCCCCCGCGGCTCGTCGCGAGGGCGCAGCGGCTCGGTATCTGCGTGCTGCGCCTGTACGGGTCGACAGAAGTGCTGTGCGCGACGTGGAACCGGCCGACGTCGTCCTTCGAGAAGCGCAGCACCACCGACGGCTATCCGCTGCAGCACACCGAGATCGAGATTCGTGACGACGACGGCACTCCGCTGCCGCCCCCGGCCGAGGGAGAACTGCACGTGCGGGGGCCCAACGCCAGCATCGGCTTTGCCGCCGACCCCGAGCGCACCGCGGCGACCTACCTTGCAGGCGGCTGGGTCCGGTCCGGCGATCTCGCGCGGCTGGACGAGGACGGCTACATCACCATCGTCGGCCGGAAGAAGGAAATCATCATCCGCGGCGGCGTCAACATCGCTCCCCGGGAGATCGAAGACATGCTCACCGCCTTGCCCGAGGTGCGCCAGGCCGCCGTGGTCGGTGTCGCCGACGATCGGCTCGGCGAGCGTGCGTGTGCCTGCCTTGTCCTCGAACCAGGAGCGCAGGTGACGTTCGACTCCGTGGTGGGCCGCTTGCGCGCTGCCGGCCTGGCCACCTACAAGTTGCCCGAGGCGATGCTGGTGATGGACCAGCTTCCGGTGACCGCCTCCGGGAAGGTGCAAAAGCACCGGATTCTCGACCAGATCAGTGAGGGCAGCGTGCAGCCAACGGCCCGGGTGGAGCAGCAGTGACCGATTCCAGCGCGCCGGTGCAATACGCGACCACGCGCCTTGCCGCCGGTGCCGGCGACGACAACGACACCGGCGTCGCCGCCGTCATCACGCTGAACCGACCGGCCGAGTTGAACGCCATCAGCTGGGAGATGCTCGAGGCGTTCGACGCCGTCGTCACCCAGGCGGCCGAGGACGATGCGGTCCGCGCCATCCTGATCACCGGCAGCGGACGAGCTTTCAGTGCCGGCGGCGACCTGAAGAAGTACCTGACGCTGCAGCGCGATCCGGTGCTCTTTCCGCGCTTCGTCGCGGACCTGCACGCCATCTTCGGGCGCCTGCGCGCGCTGCGCGTACCGGCCATCGCTCTCGTGAACGGCGTGACAGCAGCCGGCGGGCTGGAGCTACTGCTGAACTGCGACATGGCGATCGCGGCCGCCTCCGCCCGGATCGGCGACGGCCATCTGAATTTCGGGCAGATGGGCGGCGGCGGCGTGCTGACCCTGCTCGCGCGCATGGTGGGCATTCAGCGCGCGGTCGAGCTGGTGCTCACCGGCAAGTTCCTGGACGCCGAGACGGCAGCCGGCTGGGGACTCGTCGGCAAGGTCGTCCCCGACGACGACCTCCTCACGGAAGGCCTCGCGCTGGCCGGCGACATCGCGACGAAAAGCCCGCTCGCGGTCGCTAACGCGAAGGCGGTGATGAACACCATCTGGGCCGAGTCGCTGAGCGTCACGACCGGCTTGAAGCTCGAGCTGGAGCGCGACGTCGTCTACTGCCTCACCTCCGAGGATGCGCCGGAGGGGCTGCTGGCGTTCAAGGAGAAGCGCAAGCCGAAGTTCACCGGCCGATGAGCGCACCCTCACCTGATGCGGCTACCGGCCGTCCCGGACCGGTTCCGGACGAGGACAGCCGGGAGTACTGGTCGGCACTTCGCCGGCACAGCCTCGTGCTGCAGCGCTGCACGAGCTGCGGCGCGACGCGATTTCCGTTTCTGACCGCCTGCCCGCAGTGCGGTTCCCTGGCAGCGGAGCAGGTCTCGTCGTCCGGTCGCGGCCGGATCTATTCATGGATCGTGGCGCACGTGCCGGTCGGCAGCCTCACAGCGGCAGAGCTTCCGTGCGCGATCGTCACCGTGGAGCTCGACGAGGGTTGCCGCCTGCTCGGGAGGTATGCGTCTCCCGCCGCTCCCGCCATCGACCAACGGGTCATCCCGAGATTCGTCGATCACGAGAACTGGACCGAGCTCGTATTCGAATCCGACGACCCCTCAGTCGCGCGGCAGGAGGGCTGACATGTTTCGGGCTGCCATTGCCGGCGTCGGATATACCGAGTTCTCCGCCGCTGCACCGGAGTCGACGCTCGAACTGGCCCGCAAAGCGTGCGCTGCGGCCATTGACGACGCCGGGATGTCCGCCGCGGACGTGGATGGCATCGCCAGCTTCATGGTGATGCACGATTCCGTGCCGACGCAGGCGGTCGCGACGGCTCTGGCCTTGCCGCAGATGCGCTTCTCGCTCGACATCGACCTCGGCGGCCAAGCCCCCTGCCATCTCGTCGCGCAAGCGGCAGCAGCGGTGACGACAGGTCAGGCTGATGCGGTCCTCGTCTTCCGCGCCATGAAAGGACGCTCCGGCGCGCGGGTCGGCGGCATGGAATTCGCCGGCGGCGGGGGGCAGTACCGGTACCCCATCGGCTACAGCGCCTACATGATGTACGTGGCGATGTGGGCGCAGCGTTTCCTCGCAGAAACCGGCCAGGGAGCCGAAGATCTCGCAGCAGTCGCGCTCGCCCAGCGCGCTTACGCACTCGACAATCCCCGCGCGTTCCGCCGCAAGCCGCTCACAGCCGAGCAGTACTTCGCCGCTCCCTACGTCGTCGAGCCGTTTCGAGCCGCCGATTGCACGATCGAGGTCGACGGGGCGTGCGCCGTCCTGGTCACCTCGATCGAACGGGCCCGGGACCTGGCCCATCCGCCGGCCGTGATCGCCGCCGGCGGGTACCGCGCCGGGAAGAGCCCGGGGCTCGACATCGGCGACCATCTCGTCTGGCGTGACTACACCCGCAACTACACCAGCTGGATCCGCGACGATCTGTACCGGCAGGCGGGCCTCGGCCCGGACGCCGTCGACTTCGCCGAGATCTACGACTGCTTCACCAGCACGGTGCTCATGGGGCTCGAAGGGCTCGGCCTGTGCCCGCGCGGCGGCTCCGGGGAGTTCGTCCGCAGCGGCGCGACCCGCCTGGATGGGCGGCTGCCCACCAACACCCACGGCGGTCTGCTGGCCGAGGGCTACCTGCACGGCATGAACACGGTGGCCGAGGCGGTGCTGCAGATCCAAGGCCGGGCCGGCGAGCGGCAGGCGCCGCGCCACGATGTCGGTGTCATCACCTCGGGCGCGCTGATGGACGGCTCCGCGCTGCTGCTGACCGCGGACCGGGCGCGGCCAGCGGTCGCCTGACCCCGGCCTTCCGCTTTCTTAGCAAAGATAGATGGGATAGTGTCCTGCCACCGCAAGCTAGACGGCGACACATCATGGCCGCAGGAGGTTGGCGATGCAGGACGGCAAGGGCGCAGGGTCGCGCTACCGGCTCATTTCCGGTGACAGTCACGTCAACGAGCCGGGTGATCTATGGACCAAGCGCGTGCCGGCAGCCATGCGCGACCGGGCTCCACGTATCGAGAGCTTCGACGAGGGCGACGCCTGGGTCATCGAAGGCGTAAAGGAGCCCATCAACTTCGGGATGAACGCCTGCGCGGGCCTCGAGCCGGAGCAGATGCGCGGCTGGATGCGATTCGAAGACATGCGCCGCGGCGGCTGGGATCCGAAGGTGCGGCTGACCGAGATGGATCGGGACGGCGTCGACGCCGAGGTGCTGTACCCGACGCCGCGGTTGTCGAATGCGCTGATCGCGCACCGCGACACCGATTACCACCTCGCCATGATCCGGGCCTACAACGACTGGCTGTCGGAGTACGTCGAGGTTGCCGACGACCGTTTCGGAGGGCTGGCCCTGCTGCCGAACCGCGGCGGCGCGGAGGCGGCGGTGGCGGAGATCGACCGCGTGCTCGACCGGCCGGGCATGCGCGGCGTGCTGATCGGCTGCTGGCCCAACGGCACGCTGGCGATCAGCCCGGAGGACGACCCGGTGTGGGCGGCGCTCAGCGAGCGGCGCATTCCCCTCGGCATCCATGTCTCGATGACCCAGTCGATGCCGGCCGCGCACCGCGCGAAGCTACCTGGGTACGGACGCTTCTTCGACGCACCCAACCGCATGATCGAGATGGTCTTCGCCGGAGTCTTCGATCGCTTCCCCGATCTCGACGTGGTGTTCGCCGAAGTCGATTTCGGCTGGGTTCCTTACGTGAAGGAGCAGATCGACAACAACTTCCAGCGCCTCGACCCGGTCAGCGGATTCGGTCTGCAGCGGCTGCCGAGCGAGTACATCGACGAGCACTTCCACTTCACCTACATCACCGACACCTTCGGCCTGCGCAACCTGCAATACGTCGGTGCCGAACGCGTCTTGTGGTCCAGCGACTATCCGCACATCAGCGCCGATTACCCGTACTCCTGGAGAACGATCCAGGCGTCCATGTCAGGGATTTCGCCACAGGATCGAGCCCAGATCCTGCACGGCAATGCCGAGCGGCTCTACGGCTTCGCCGGCCAGTCCTGACTTGCCGTCCGCCCCGCCAGGCGACCGCGACGACCCGCCGGTCTCAGAAGCCGCCGAGCAGGCTGGCGTCGACGATCTGATGGAGGTCGAAGGAGTGCTCCCAGCCGCGCGGATCGTCGGCGAGCGGGTCGACGAAGTGCTTGCGGGCCGCCTGCTCCGCTCCGCGCGCGTCGCCCTTCTCGATCAGCCGAAACATGCGTTCGTGTTCACGAGCCGTCGCCAGCCGAACCTTGCGGTCGCCGAACGAGCCCAGCCGGTTCGTGCTGCGCGCCAGCCGGTTCACGTGGGCCGACCAGAGCGACTCCAGCGCTCCGACGACCTGCGCCATGGTTTCGATCCCGCACGTCTCGACCAGGTCGACGTGGAACTGGCGGGCCAGGCCGGTGTAGGCAACGGCGTCATCGATCGCGTCGCCAGCCTGATCGAGCGTCTCGCGAAGGCGCGGCAGCACTGCCGTCGCCCGGTCCGCTCGTTCAGCGCAGGCGGCGACGCATTCGGGCTGGAAGCGATGCAGCGCCCGCGCCACGTCAGCCAGCGATACCTCGCGCGATTGCAGTACCAGCGCCAGCATGTAGGCGGCTTTGCGGGGCTGCGGATGGTGGACCACCGCGCCGCCGACGTTGCCGCGGCGCACGGTGAGCAGACCCTCCGTGGTGAGGATGGACAGCGCCTCGCGCAGCGCCGGCGCACTCACCCGGAATTCGCGAAGCAGCTCCTCCTGCTTGGGCAGCATCGATCCGTCGGCGAGCTCACCGGAAAGGATCCGTCCCCGCAGCTCGGCGGCGACCATTTCCGCCAGGCGGGGCGGCCGGAAGTACGGGCCGCCTTTCGGGCTCTCCACTGACCATGCTCGCTTTCCACTCCAGCAGGGACCGTGCGGCGGCACGGAAAGCCACCCGCAAGAGCGAGGGCCGAGCATGGCGCCGGTGGCCCGCAGCCTACCCCGGCCGATCACAAGGGTCCCCGCAACGATCCGCTCGCTCTACTGTCACCGTGTCGCCCGCACGGCGGCGCCGGCTGTGCCGTCGACGGTCTACGAAACGAAGGAAGCCATGACTCCCACCGCGATCGATCTGGAACGCAACGGACCCGTTGCGACGATTCTGATCAAGCCCTTCGAGAAGACGCAGGCCGAAGGCGCCGGCTACCCAGACTTCGTCGATGTCCACACGGCTATCGCCCGGGCCCTCGAAGAGCTGCGCTGGGACGACTCGGTGCGCATCGTCGTCATCACCGGGAAGGACAACGGCGAGTTCTACTGGGCTCCCGGACCGGGCTACTACACGCCCGAGCGGCTCTCTCGCATGAATCCGGGCAACCGGCCTGCGGGGCGCTGGAGTGTCGAACAAGGTGCGACCCGCATCACCGAAACGCTCGCGCTGATGGACAAGCCGGTGATCGCCCGTGTCAACGGTCACGCGTCGTCGAACGGACAGGCGATCCTCTTCGGCTGCGACCTCATCGTCGCGTGGGAGGACGCCATCATCACCGACAATCACCTTGCATTGCAGGATGTTGTGGATCCTGACGGCGTGCCGCACGGTTACCCGTTCGCGATGGCGCCGGGAGACGGGGCGGGCGCGCTGGTGCCCCTCTTCATGCCGCCGACGAAGGCGAAGGAGTACCTCTTCCTCGGGGGCGCCTACACCGCCAAGGACTTCGCCGAGATGAACATCGTGAATTACGCGGTACCGCTCGACCGGCTGGATGAGGTCACCGATCGGCTGGTCGAGGCCCTGCTGCGCCGCCCGGCTCGCACGCTCGCCCGGACCAAGCGCGGCGTGAACAAGATGCTCGTGCAGCAGATGAACCAGTCCTACGACGCCTTGAACTACGCGGAAATGCTGGACTTCTGGGAGCAGGGCCGCGACGGATGGAAGCCTGACCTGTCGTTCGGACCTCCCCCGCCGCCGGAACGCGGGTAGCACCGCGGCGTCGCCAGCGAAGGCCAATGCATGTGATGCAGAGCCGCTCTGATTGCAGCCGGTGAACGCCGCGCCCGGCGCCTCGTGCAAATCCATGATCGTGTGCAGAGGGCCCAGAAGTTGCCTCAAGATCAGGCAACTCGCCGCCCCAATCGGGGCATAGCGCCCAGGCGATCTTCATCTTCTGGGTTTTCTGCACACGGACCACCTGGCGGGCCGCCCCGCGACGTGGCGCTCACCCGCTCACTGCGCCGAATGCGGGGCCGCCCGATCCGGTACGACCACGGCTTGCGCCAGGTGCCGGTGGCCAGCAGCAGCCTGCGGCAGTCGCCCGGCCGCCCGAAGTCGCTCGGACGCCATGGCCGAGCATCGGCACGGCGACGCCGTGAGGGCGTCGACCGCTATACCGCGGAGGCCACACCGCCGTCGACAGCGATCGTCTGACCCATCACGTAGGACGCCCCCTCACCGGCGAGCCACACGATCACCGCGGCGATCTCCTCCGGGTCACCGATCCGGCCGGCGATAGCGAGTCCGCCCATCGCGGCGATCTCTTCGGGTGTGCGGTTGCGCCGCATGAGAGGAGTGCGGATCGGCCCGGGAGCCACGCAATTCACCCGGACACCGTTCGGTCCGTGGTCGAGGGCCAGCGCACGTGTCAGGGCAGCGACGCCCGCCTTCGCGGCGACGTAGCCCGGGTTGCGGTGCATGCCCCGCAACCCGGCACCGGACGACACGTTGACGATCGTCCCGCCCCCCGACTGCTCGAGGTGCGGCAAGAACGCCTGGCACATCAGGAAGACCGAGGTGAGGTTGACCGCCAGCAGCTGATTCCATTCGTCGAGCGTGAGCTCGACCGCCGTCTTACCAGGGCGGCTGCCACCCACCACGTTCACCAGGACATCGACGCCCCCGAAGGTGTCCAGCGTCGCCCCCGCGAGATCGGCGACCACGGCCTGCTGGGTCACGTCGGCGGTGACGGTCGCGGTGGCTGCCGGCGCGCACTCCCCCGCCGTGCGCGCCAAGCCCGCCGCGTCGATGTCGACGAGCATCAAGCGATAGCCCGCCGCGGCGAAGGCGAGTGCAGTAGCGCGCCCGATTCCGTCGCCAGCGGCCGTGATCACAGCGACCTTGCCGGTGATTTCGGCATTCCCCGACTGCTCCATCGGCCGCTCCCCCACCACCGGCCGGACGCTATCATCACTAAGTTAGGGTGAATAGATGACGTCTCCGGTTCAACGGACACGGTTCGACGGACGCGTTGCACTTGTCACCGGTGCCGCCCGAGGCATCGGCAGAGCGACCGCTCTGCGGTTGGCGGCAGAGGGTGCGACTGTCGTCGTCAATGACATCAACGAGCCGGCAATTGCCGACACCGTCGAGGAGATACGCCGCAGCGGCGGCCGCGCGATGCCCGGCCACGCCGACATCACCGATGAGTCTGCGGTTGGCGCGCTCGTCGCGCGCGTCGCCTCCGCTACAGCGCCCATCGACATTTTGATCAACAACGCCGGGGGTGCCACCGCGGGCGCTGCCTGGGCCCCGGTGGCAACGATGTCACTCGCCGACTGGAACAGCTTCCTCGCGCTGAACCTCACGTCCGCGTTCCTGTGCGCGCGCGCCGTGCTGCCGGGCATGCTCGGACACGGCCGCGGGCACATCGTGAGCGTCGGCTCGATCTCCGGCTCTTACGGTCAGGCGAACGGGTCGGCCTACGCGGCCGCGAAGGCCGGACTGGTCGCCCTCGTGGCCTCCCTCGCGAAGGAGAACGCCGCCCACGGCATCTCGTCGAACGGCATCATCGTCGGCAACGCGCCCTTTCCGAACCGTCCGGCAGCCCGCCAAGCCGAGCTCGACTCCTTCGTCCATCTCGGACGGGTCGGCCGGCACGACGAGTTCGCAGCCGCGATCGCCTTCCTGTGCTCGGAGGAATCCTCCTATCTTTCGGGAGCAGTCATTCCTGTCGACGGAGGTTTTCACCGCTTCACCCTGCTCTGAAACGGCCGTTCCCGCAGGGGGCGAATTGCCGCACGATTTCGTCGAAGCGGGGTACGGGACAGGGGTGAGCCATTCCCCCGGGCGGCGCGGCCGACGTGTGCACGTCGGCGTCAGAGGCGCCGGACACGGCACCCCGAGATGACCGCACACGTGCGTCCGCTGGCCGAAACCGGCTGGCGGCGAGCCCTCGACCGGGTCGGCGGGCCGGCTCGGATGCAGGTCATCCTCGTGCTGGCCGCCGCGCTCGCCCTGGACGGCGCCGACAAAGGGACGGTGTCGGCGACCGCCGGAAACCTGGAGAGCGCCTTCGGCGTCGGCAACACCGACATCGGCCTGCTCGTCACCGCCTCCACCCTGACCGGCGCGCTGATGACCATCCCGGTAGGCGCGCTGACGGATCGCGTGAACCGCACGCGGCTGCTGTCGGGCAGCGTGATGATCTGGGGCGCTGCGATGGTCATGTCGGCGATCGCGCCGTCGTACCTGTGGCTGCTGCTGTCGCGCATCGCCCTCGGTGCGGTCACCGCTACCGCCGGCCCGACCGTCGCGTCGCTGACCGGTGACTACTTCCCGGCAGCCGACCGCGCCCGGATGTACGGATTCATCCTGGCGGGCGAGCTGGTCGGCACCGGCATCGGCTTCGGGGTGTCGGGCTTCATCGCGAGCGGCATCGGCTGGCGCTACGCGTTCGCCTGGCTGGCGATTCCCAGCGTCGCGCTCGCCGGCGTGGTCTGGCGACTTGCCGAGCCGGCGCGCGGCGGGCAGAGCCGCCTGTCAGAAGGCCAGGAGCACATCCCGGATGAGGCGGAGGTCGAGGCCCAGTCCCCGCAGGAACGTCGCAGGCAGGAGGAGGAGGCGCTACGCGACTCGCACGACACCGACACCGCGAAGCAGATGAACAAGCGCAACGTCCGGCCTTACGAGAACCAGATCCTCAGTGAGGATCCCGCGGACAAGAGTCTCTGGTGGGCCATCAAATACGTGCTTCGTGTACGTACCGACGTCATCATCATCGTCACCTCCGCGCTCGGCTACTTCTACTTCGCCGGCATCCGCACGTTCGCCATCCTCTTCGCCCGCGAGCAGTACGGAGTGACGAAGGCGGTCGCGTCGGCCTTCCTGCTGGTCATCGGCGCCGGTGCCATTGCCGGCGTCTTCGCCGGCGGCCGGGCGACCGAGCTCTTGACCCGTCGCGGGGTGATGACGGCCCGGGTGATCGTGCCGGCCGTGGTCCTGCTGACCATCCCGATCTTCCTCGCACCGGGCTTCTGGACGTCCACCATCTGGATCGCCATCCCGCTGCTCACCATCGGCGCAGCATTTCTCGGCGCCGCCAACCCGCCGCAGGATGCGGCGCGCCTCGACATCATCCATCCGCATCTGTGGGGTCGCTCCGAGGGCGTCCGATCCGCACTGCGCCAATCGATGGAGGCGGCCGGGCCACTCACGTTCGGCTTCGTGTCGGACCGGCTCTTCGGCGGGCACGTCGCCGTCGGCGGCACGGGCTCGAGCGGCGCGGCGGGGACCGGACGCGCGCTCAGCCACACCTTCATCCTGTTCCTGGTCGTGCTCATCATCGCCGGCGGCGTCGTGTTGATTGCGCTACGCACCTATCCCCGAGACGTGCTGACTGCCGACGAATCCGTGCGCAAGACGCTCGAGAAGGTGTCAGCCGAAGCGGACGATCCGCAGCGGGACGGCGACAGCGGCGACGACAACGAAGAGCACGCCGCCGAACGAGATGACGCAGCGGAGTCGGTGACCACCGAGGGTTCTCGACATCGCTGAGGCCACCGCCCGAATAGACACCGGGATCGCGGGCACAAGCCCCTGGTAGGGAGGCGACAGGATGGGCTCGGCGGCACCCACGCGCGATGCTGACAGGAATCAGCCGACCGGGGATGAGGCGACGCCCAAGGACGCCGTCGAGAGCGCCGCCCGGCATCGGGTCACCCAGCTGCTCGCGCGATCGGGACTGGCCGCCCGCGGCGCGGTCTACGTCCTCGTCGCCTTCGTCACCGCGCAGATCGCGCTGAACTCCGCCGGCGAGCGTGCCGGCGGCACCGGGCACTCCGCCAGTGGCCCGGGAGCGGTGCACACGCTGGCGGGTGGCTTCGGCGGGCGGGTGGCTCTCATCGCGCTCGCGGCCGGCCTCGCCGGATACGCGCTGTTCAGCGTCCTCGACGCGGTGTTGCATCACAACGATGCCGATCAGAGCCCGGCGCGACGCTGGGGCGACCGGCTGCTGTCGCTCTGGGGTGCAGCGCTGTATACCGGCTTCTCGGTATGGACCTTCGACGTCGCCCTGTCAGCCAATCCCGACAAGGCCAACTCCGGGAAATCCCAAATGCAGAAAGCCGGTCTCACCGGCCACGTGCTGTCGTGGCCGGCGGGCCGGGCTCTCGTCGCGCTCGTCGGCGCGATCGTCGCGATCGCCGGCGCCGCATTGCTCCGGCGTGCGGTGCGGCAGACCTTCCTGGAGCGCTTCGACCGTTCCCGGATGTCAGCCCGGTCCTGGCGCGCCGCGCAAGTCCTGGGTACATCCGGGATCGTGGCGCGCTGGCTCGCCTACTGGGTGATCGCGGGAATGATCCTCACCGCCGCCGTCGAGAACGATCCCGGTGCCGGGCAAGGTCTGGACGGTTCGCTGCGCGCCGTCGCCCATCACGGGTGGGGTCCGTACCTGCTCTTCCCCATCGCGTTGGGGCTGTTCTGCTTCGGTGTCTACCTGTTCTTCGAGGCGCGCTACCGCAAGGTCAGCAGTCGCGACTGACGCCGACGTCGCACGCTGCGGCGCGTCAGGGACGCATGAGCGCGCCGCCGTCGAGCATCAGCGTCTGGCCCGTCATGTAGCGGCATTCCTCGGACAGCAGGTACGCAACGGTGGGCGCGATGTCGTCTTCGACGACCCCGTCGCGGCCGAGTGGGATGTCCTTGAACGTCGCCTCGAACATGGCTCGCCGGGTCGGATCGTCGTCCTCACCGACGGGCATGCGATGCGCGACGGACACCGGGCAGACGCAGTTGACGAGGATTCCGTGCCGACCCCACTCGCGGGCGGCGACGCGTGTCAACGCGCGAATGGCTTCCTTCGAGGAGACGTAGGGTCCGTAGCCGGCCGCGCCCAGCAGGGCGGCGTTGGAACCCGTCGTGACGATCCGGCCCCAGCCTTGGTCGCGCATGTAGGGAAACACCGCTTGCATGGCCCAGAGCGTGCCCTTGGGTCCGGTGTTCAGCAGCAGGTCCATGTCGCGCTCGGTGACGTCCTCGAGGGGCGTGACCGAGCGGAACGTCTGAGCATTCGCCACCAGCCCGTCGATGCGGCCGAACTCGGCGACCACCCGTGCCGCCAGGTCGATCGTGCCGGCACGGTCGGCCACATCGAGAGCCGCGGTGAGATGCGGGCTGCCGATCGACTCGAGCTCGCGCGCCAGCGCTTCGAGCCGCTCGGGTTTGCGTCCCGTGGCGACGACGGTGGCCTTCTGGGCGGCCAGGTACAGCGCGAGCCCGCGCCCGATCCCCCGCGATGCTCCGGTGACGATGACTACCTTGCCGGCGACGTTCACGTCCGATACCTCCACGCGGCATGCGATGTGCGGCGACGAATCTGCTCGCGCCGCTGGGCGGGGTCGAGCGCGCCGGACACGGCGGCAAGCGGCCGCAGCTCGGCGCGTACCGTCGGCGGTCCGACCGGATGCCACCAGCGGACCGTGGCGAGCACCGCCTCGCGTCCCTCGGTGTCCAGCCAGTTGACGACGCCCGGATCCCGCGCTGCGATGACGATCCGCACCCGGCCGTCGGCGGCGCGCTCGGCCAGCCGGTGGTTGGTACTCGTCACGCGATTGGCGAAGTCGAGCGCCTCGTACCAGGGACGGTTGTACAGCTGCACATCCCACAGCGCCGCATCGTCCGGGTCGAGCTCGACAATCAGCGCCTCGTCATCGCCGACCGCCACGCTCGCGTGGCTGTAGGCGATGGCTTGCACCCCGCCGGCGGCAGCGCCGGGATCGGTGAACGCGTTCGGCGCCTTGCCGGCGAGCATCCGGTCCTGGTAGCCGGACCAGAACGTCACCGAGTGTTCGACCTCGCGTGCCGCGTCGTCGAGCATCGCCGCCACCCGGCGGGCGTCACGCGGCGCCCTCGGCTCGGCGACGGCATCGAGCCGCTCGATGACGAACGTGGCCGGATCGCTCGCCTGCCAGTCGAAGTAGTAGTCGCGCAGGTGAACGAACGCGGCCTGCGGGTCGAGCGGGATCCAGCGATCCGGCTGCTGCGCGCCGCCCACCACGAGGTCGATGTCATCGCCCGGGGACAGGCCCAGCTCCGACGCCGAGATCTCGTAGGCGACGCGGGCCCCGCCGCTTTGGGCGGCACCCGCCTTGATCTGCAGCACGAACTCTTCACAGCTGCCCATGTGACCGCTGACCCGATACGTGCCCGCGCCGTCGATCGCGGCCCGCCGGGCCACCTGGTCGGCATTGGGCCCGCCCCACTGGTACACCGGGTCGCTGCTGCGGAAGAACGCGGGGTGCACCGGATCCGTGTGACCGATGGCGTACGTGAGCCAGCACGCCACCTGGTTGGCCAGATGGTGGAAGCCCTCGGCTGCGGCGGCGGCAGTGGGCGCCTCCGCCGAAATGCGGTCACCCACGGCGGCCAGGCGGGCGCAGAACGCTCGCCACGCAGCTCCCGTAGCCATCTCGTCCCCGCCCCGGGGGACGCCCTCGTCCGCGTTCATCGCCGCTCCGCAACGTAAACCGCCCGGGCCGTGACGGCCACCCGCCCGCCGGCGACGATCTCCCCCTCCGCGAAAGCCTTCCGCCCTTCACCACCGACGTACCGGGCAGCGAGATCGACGGGTTCGCCCACCGGCACCGCACCGCGCAGCGACACTTCGAGCGCGACCGTCATACCGCTCGCGCCGGCGGCGCGAACGGCGACTCCGGTGATCTCATCCAAGGCCAGCGCGCACACGCCGCCATGAACCCGCCCCGGCGAGCCGGCATGCGCAGCGGTGAAGGTGCAGCGCGCGGTCACCTCCACCGCCGCGGGAGGCGTTCCGGGCGCCGGCTCGGTCGGCCGGTGCGTCCACTCGATGGGAAGAGCCTGCGGATTCAGCCTTCCGGCGGCCGCCTGCACGAGGCTCTCGAGGCGCCCGTCCGGGTGGCGGATCAACCACCACGCGTCGGGACGCTGCCGCGACGAGAGGTCCGCCGTCACCGCATCGATGCGCTCGGCAGCCGTGCGGCGTTGCGCTTCACCGACGTCGGAGAGGACGACGGCCTCGACCAGCCGGCGCACCGCGGCGACGAGCTCGACGGAACCAGCCGGGACGGATTCCGGGCCGGGCACCTGGTCACCCAGCTGCTCTGCCAGGCGCGCCGCAGAGAGCGGCGTGCTGGGCGTTTGCTCCGCGGGCACGGACTCGTTTCTAGCGCAAGGCGCCCGCTCACCTTGACGGGCCCGGCCGGCATGTACAAAATCGCGAAAGTGTTCATCCGCCGGTCAAGGCCGACTCATGGCGCCTAACGCCTTCAGCCACGTCGTCGTCGGCGCCGGTTCGGCCGGTGCGGTCGTCGCGCGCCGGCTCGCCGAAGACCCGTCGAACAGCGTCCTGCTGCTCGAGGCGGGTCCGGATTACCGCAGCGCGGAGGCCCCCGCGGCGATGCGCACCGGACACTGGTCGGCCATTCTCGACCTGGAGCGCTACCCGCAGTTCCAATGGCCGGCTCTCCAAGCCGTTCGGCGACCTGGCCGGGAGCCGGCACCTTACTGGCGCGGGCGCGGCGTCGGGGGCAGCTCCTCGATCAACGGGCAGGTCGCCATCCGGCCGCCGCTCGACGACTTCGTCGGCTGGGACACCGGCGGCGAGGGGGTGTGGACGCCCGAGGCGGCGCTCGCCGCCTTTTGCCGCCTGGAAGCCGACCAGCAGTACGGAGCGCAGCCTTACCACGGCGAGCACGGCCCGATCCCCATCACGCGAGCCCCCCAGCATGAGTGGGGTGAGCTCGACGTGGCCTTCGTCGAGGCGCTGCTCAAGTCGGGTCAGCCGTGGGCTGATGACTGCAATGCCCCTGGAGCCACGGGCGTTTCGCCCTTCCCCTACAACGCGCGGGGCGAGGTGCGGGTCAGTACCAACGACGGTTATCTCGAGCCGATGCGCGACGCGCCGAACCTCACGATCTGGGGCGAGGCGCTCGTCGACCGGGTACTCATCGGCGACAGCCGCGCCCGCGGTGTCGAGCTACGCCGGGGCGGCGAAACGATGCGCGTCGCGGCGGAGCAGGTCGTCGTCTGCGCAGGCGCCGTGCACTCGCCGGCCATCCTGCAGCGCTCGGGCATCGGGCCCGCCGATGTCCTGCGCAGGCTGGGCATCGACGTCGTCGCCGACCTACCGGTAGGCCTCGGCCTGCAAGAGCATCCGCATCTGTATTTCGCCTTCGGTCTGCGGGACGACGTGGCCGAGCCGGTCAACGGCCGCCACACGAACGCGGTCGTCCGCTGGTCGTCCGGTCTCGAGGGCTGCCTGGGCGAGGACATGATGGGCATCGTCAACGGGCCCTCTCCGGACCTGCCGAACGCTGCGGGCATCGGGCTCTGGGTCAACCAGCCGTTCTCCCGCGGCCGGGTCCGGATCCGCTCGACCGATCCGCGCGACGACCCCGTCGTCGAACTCGCTCTGGCGACCGATCCACTGGATCGTCAACGTTTGCAAAGCTGCTTGGCCCTCGCGAAGGAGCTGCTGAATCACCCCGACCTGCGGGAGGTCATGCTCGGCGAACCGACCACCGTCGACGGCACGCCGCTCGCCGAGCTGGATTCGCCGCAGCTCGTCGACGCGTGGATCGACGCCACCGTGGACGTCTCGGCGCATCCGTCCTGCACCTGCGCCATCGGACCGCCGGACGCCGGCGGGGTCGTCGACGCGACCGGACGGGTGCACGGGATGGAGGCACTGCGCGTCGTCGACCTGTCCATCACCCCGAACGTGCCGCGCGCCAACACGAACCTCACGGCCATCGCCATCGGGGAGTTACTGGCGGCCCGCTAGCGACCACCTCTTGCGCATTCATGGCCGGATTGTGCGCCGGAGCGGCGTCAGCCGAGCACCGGCAGCCGCTACCGTCCATACGCACGGCGCGCCGCCGAGCCAGCTCTGCCTGATATCCGACCGGATCGTCGCCTTGAGCCCGCTGGTGGCGTTGAGACCGCTCGCGATCAGCTGGCCGAATTGGAGCGCGGATACGCCACCCATGGCTTGACGGATGAGCCCATGCATTTTCTGGGTCAAGGCTGCCAACTCGGGCATCCGTGTTGCTTTCGGTTGCTCGATCAGGGGGTGACCGGCCGTCCGGGTCACAGCGACCTTCACCGAGGCTTCACCGATCACACGGCCGGACCTTCACCCGCCAGAAGTTGGCTGATTGCAGCGGGTCCCTCGGTGAGACCTGGTGGTGAAGGGAAAATCATGAAGACCTGGCGCAAGGCGTTGATCGGCGGTGTCGCGGCCGTCGCTGTCAGCGCGTCTGCTGCAGCGGCAGTCAACAGTTCGTCGGGATCGGCGGGTGGACCCCAGCCGGCCGGGGCCGCGACGATCTCACCGGAGCGGCCGTCGATCGCCGCGCCGCCGGCATTGTCGCTGACGCCCGACGAGATCTCGGGGTTGGTGTTCAGCCGCGAGGAGGAGCGCCTGGCGCGCGACCTTTACACGCTGCTCGCCGACCGCTACGACGCCCGGCGGTTCTCGATGATCGCGGCGAGCGAGCAAAGGCACTTCGAGGCAGTCGGGGCGCTGCTGAGCCGCTACGGCATCGCGGATCCGTCCGCGGGCGCGCGGGCGGGTGTGTACGCCGATCCAGCTCTGCAAGCGTTGTATGACAAATGGCAGTCGGACGCATCGACGTCGTTGAGCGCGGCTTACGCGGTCGGAGTCGAGTTGGAGAAGCGTGACATCGCTGATCTGCAGCGGCTGCAAGCGGCGACGGCGCGCGCCGATCTCGATCGGGTTTACGCTCAGCTGGAGAACGGCTCCTCGCGGCATCTGGCCGCGTTCAGCGGGGCGGCGAGTGCCTGAGCGTGGTGGGCCATGCGCGGCGCCCCGCCGCGAGGCATCAGGGCCGTGTCAGCGGGGCCGGCGGCCGAAGCGGAAGTAGGACACCGGTACCGCGCCCAATGCGTTGATGAACACGATCGCAGCGACCCATCGGCCCTTGGAGCCGCGCACCTGGCTCGCGGGCCGGCGGGCCAGGTCGACCAGCGCGGCGACCTTCAAGGTCCCTTCAAAGGCTGCTGCCGCGGCGATGAGCCGGCGATCACGCTCGCTCAGGTCCTTCCATCGACGTCGGGCCACGGTCGACCTCCTGCATGGTGCTCTGAACGGGGCTCCTACCATAAGCTTCGGCAGGCGGACATCCGGAAGGCAGCGATGGACGATCCGATCAACCGCGCGGACGCTTTCGTCTTCTTCGGAGCGAGCGGAGATCTCGCTCACAAGAAGATCTTTCCGGCCCTGTATCAGCTGGTGAAGCATGACGTGCTGGACATCCCGGTCATCGGCGTGGCCGCCTCCAATTGGGCGGTGTCGCAGTTGCGTGACCGCGCGCGCAGCAGCGTGGCGGAATCACCGGGCGGGATCGACGATCAGGCGGCCCTGGATCGATTGCTGTCGTTGCTCGGCTACGTCGACGGTGACTACAAGGATCCAGCCACCTTTCAGGCTCTGCGCACCGCGCTGGGCTCGGCCCGCAGGCCGGCTCACTACCTGGCGATCCCGCCGTCGCTGTTCGAGACGGTGACCCAGGGTCTCGCGGCGTGCGGCCTGGACCGGGAAGCCCGCATCATCGTGGAGAAGCCGTTCGGCCGCGACCTCGCCAGCGCCCGAGGTCTCGACCGGGTGCTGCGTTCCGTGTTCCCCGAAGACGCGATCTTCCGCATCGATCACTTCCTCGGCAAGGAAGAGATCATGAATCTGCTGTACTTCCGCTTCGCCAACTCGTTCCTGGAGCCCATCTGGAATCGCAACTACGTCGAGAACGTTCAGATCACCCTCGCCGAAGACTTCGGCGTGCAGGGCCGAGGCGCGTTCTACGAGACCGCGGGTTGCCTGCGCGACGTCATCCAGAACCACCTGTTCCAGATCGTCGCGCTGCTCGCCATGGAGCCGCCCGCGTACCAGGGATACGACGCGGTGCAGCGCGAGAAATGCAATGTTTTCCGGGGTATGCGGCCGGTGTCCCCCGAGGACGTGATCCGCGGCCAGTTCATCGGCTACCGCGATGAGCCAGGGGTGGCTCCGACGTCCGATGTCGAGACGTTCTGTGCCTTGCGCGTCTACATCGACTCGTGGAGATGGGCCGGTGTGCCGTGGTATCTGCGTTCCGGCAAATGCCTGGCCACCACCGCTACGGAGGTCGTCGTGCATCTCAAGGCACCGCCCCAGCCGCTCTTCGACGACGCCGTGGCAGCGGGGGAGACGAGCAACTATCTCCGGTTTCGCATATCGCCTGATCCCGAGATAGCGCTGGCCGCCCGGGTCAAGACCTCAGGCGAGCAGTTCGTGGGCACGCAGCGGGAGCTTTCGCTGTTCAACGCGCGCCCCGCCGCCGACGACGCTTATGCTCGCCTGCTCGGCGACGTGCTCGCCGGCGAGGGCGCGCTGTTCACCCATGCCGACGCCATCGAGGCCGCCTGGGCGGCCGTCGACGAGGTCATCGATGACCACCCTCCGGCGCTGCCGTATCGGCCGGGTAGCTGGGGGCCGCCGGAGGCCGACCAGCTCCTCGCTCCCCATGGCCGCTGGCACGACCCAGTCGCGCCGCGCTGATCGGCCGCCCGCCGGCTACTGGCTGCTCGCGTGCCCTTGCCGGCGCGCCGGCTTGCCGGATGCCAACTTCTGTCACGGGTGCCGCCGTGGTTATCGGTCCGTCTCCCACGCCCGGTGGCGGACCGGGCTACTGCAGCCAGCGGCGCTCGCGCACGATCGGCATGCGACGCCACATCCGGCCAAGGCCGAACCGGGCCCCCGCGTCGGTGACCGCCAGCACTATCAGAGCGAGCGCGTAGAGGAAGTGATAGTCCACGATCGGGTTGGTCGAGCCGCTGGGCTGCCCGCCCGCGGTGTGTTGGGCAAGCGGGAACTCAGCGAGCCACATGAAAGCCATCAGCGCCACGCCTGCGACTGCCGCGAGGCGAACGGTGATCCCGAGCACGAGTGCCAACCCCATGCCGAGCAGACCCATCATGAAGAGCCAGTCGGCCCACCACGTGCCGGCGATCGAGTGGAAGAACGACTGCAGCGGGCCGACGTCGACGGACTTCAAGAAGCCTTCGGTCGGCGAGCCGCCGCGTATCCACGCCTTCGCTCCGCTCGTCGAGTACGACAGCCCGAATGTCTTGTCCAGAAAGGCCCATAGGAAGATGAAGCCCAGCGCCACGCGCAAGCCTGCCAGCGCCGCGCTCGCCATCGGTCCCCGCACGCGGGTCTCGGTCTCGACGGGGCCAGCACCGCCGAGGTTCGGTCGAGAGAACGTCGGGTGCGGTATGTGCAGGGTCTGCATGGCAGCTTCCTCCTGTCTTCGTGTGCTGTGCTGTCTCCTGCTGGGCTGCCTTTCGTTCGTTCCAGCGCCTTCCAGCCTGATGAATCGCTGCCGGTGGTATGGCCCACCAGTGTCCGTTCAGGGCAGGACCAAGGTCCTTGCGAGAAAGGATAGTTGCTAACCGCAACGATTGCACCGTGCTCTGTGATGATCATGTCAACGACGGGCGGGGGAAGGAGCGGCGCCGAGTGGTGACAAGCCTCGCTCGATCAGGTCAACCAGATCATCTGGCGGGCAGCAGCGAAAGACCCTGAGTTCACGGGGAAGTCGGCCGCTGCGGTCGCCATCGACACCAGCGTCTTCTGGAGCTCGTGGGCCAGCTCGCCGCGCATCGAAACGGACCGGCCCACGCGCTCACAGCACGAACTGCTTCAGATCGACCGACGACAGCTCCTCATACGTTCGCAACCGCATGCGGAAATGGCCCTTGTCGGCCCACCCCGAGCCCCAGCTGTTGGCATAGATGATGACGCTGTTGAACGCGTCCTTCGCGTCCAGCTCGACGCCGACCGCTTCGATCTCATGGCCGCCTGCCAGCCCGCTCGACTTCCAGGTCTTGGCCGAGTCGATGAAGCCATCCTTGTCCGGCTCGTAAAACGCTTGGTACCACGGCATTCCTTGCATCACCGGGCCGGCTTGCAGCAGTCGCAGCAGCCCGTACGGCGAGCGCGCCCACCGGTAGCCGCCGATGATCCCGCGGTCTTTCAGCACCTTGCAGACGCCGAGGCCTGACGAGCCCTCGTCGTCCGGCGGGTACGTGCCGGGGAACTGGTCGACCTTCGTGGCGTCGGAGTACAGCTGCACCGCGAACTTCTCCAAGTCCTCGGCGCTCTTCGCGTCGCCGAAGGCCTTCTTGCCGGCGGCGGCGTAGAACGGCTCGGTGCCGAGCGCACCTGTCCCCGCATTTCCGGTGCAGGATCCGAGGGTGCCCTGATCGAGGATCGGCACCTTGCGTTCCCATGTCGTCGACGCGAAGGGCTTGCCCATCTCCTCGACGTCGTTCTCCACCATGTGGGCGAGGCTGCGCGCGTCCAGCCACATGTTGCGGCCGAGACGCATCCCCTCACGGCGGTCCTCGTCGAACTTCTGATAGACGTGCCCGTTGGCAACCAACCCGCTGATCGACATGCTCGTCCTTCCTGTTGAGAGCGAGGTACGCCCGGCGAAGTCACAATGGGCGTGAGTGGCGGACAGTGGCGCAGGTCGCCGGGGCGGCGACCGGCGGTGCGGCTGCCCAACGGACCCCAAAGAGCAGTACCGCGAGGCAGGAGCGCGATGTGGAGCTTTCCGCCAGCGACAATGGGACACGCCAGCGCATCGCGCAAGGGGAAACGATCAGCCTGTTGCTGGCCGAGAATCCCACGACCGGCTACCGCTGGCAGCTGCTGACCCGGGAAGGCGACCTGCTCGTCGTGGCCGACGACTTCGCCGCCGCCGGCCCGGCGATGGGCTCCCCGGGGCAGCGCACGTTCGTGCTGCAGCCACAGCGCACCGGCGAGATCGAGCTGCACCTCGTGAACCGGCGTTCGTGGGAGCCGGCGGACAAGCCCGCGGCCGGCGAGTTCACCCTCGTCCTCGACGTCGGCTGACCGGCCCGCTCAAGGCGCGAGGTCGGGCAACTGCCGGGGCATCAGCTCAGGGCTCGCCGAGCCGTCCACCATCAGCAGCCGTCCCGTGATGAACGATGCGGCGGGCGACGCGAGAAAGAGCGCGGCGTTAGCGATGTCGTCCGGCTGGCCGTTTCGGCGCATCGCCGTGCGGGTGACCATGTGTTCGCGCACCTCTGGGCCGTACTGGTCCAAGTAGGTGCGCAGCGCATCCGTCTCGATCGCCCCGGGCAGCACGCCGTTCACGCGGATGCGCGGCGCGAGCTCGGCGGCCATGAGCCGGGTCAGCTGCGCCAGAGCCGCCTTGCTCAGGCTGTGCGCCAGCTGGCCGCGCACGGCGTGTTCGGACACGACTGATCCGACATTGATGATCGACGGGCTGCTGCGCCCGAGCAGGTGCGGCGTGGCGAGCCGGCTCAGCTCGAACGGCACCAGCACGTTGAAGTGCAGCGACTTCGACAGCTGATCGACGGTCGTCGACAGGAACGGCCGCGATACGGAGCCACCGGCGTTGTTGACCACGATGTCGATGCCACCGAGCTCGGTGACCGTCCGGTCCACGAGAGACGCCAGGAACCCGAGGTCGTTGACGTCGCCGGGCGCGATGAGAGCAACGCGGCCTTCCGCCCGGATCTGCGCAGCGACCGTCTCCAGGTCGGCGGCGGTCCGGGAGGTGATCGCCACCTGCGCTCCCGCCCGCGCGAACGTGGTGGCGATTGCCGCGCCGATGCCCTTCCCGGCGCCTGTCACCAGCGCCACGCGATCAGTCAGCCGGAATTGCTCGGCAAGGGAAGCCATGACGGCATCCTGCCGCCGGATGCCGTTCGGCTCACCAGCGGCTCCGTCCCGAGAGCCCCGTCAGGCGCTGCCGCGGCGCCGTAGCTTCGCGTTGGTCAACGCCGGCGGCTCCCAGCCGGCATCCGCCTTCGCCAGCGTCTTGCCGGGCGGAACGATCTCATCGATCTTGTCGAGGACGTCCGCGGAGAGCCGGACGTCGGCGGCGCCGAGCTGTGACTCCAGCTGCTCCATGGTGCGCGGTCCGATGATCGGCGCGGTGACCGCCGGATGTGTCAGGACGAAAGCAAGCGCCATGTCGATCAGGGACAGCCCGGCTTCCTCGGCGAGAACGGCCAGCTGCTCGGCGGCGTCCAGCTTCAGCTGGTTCTCCGGATTGTCGAGGTCGTAACGCGCCGGAACGCGAGTGGCCCGGTTCGTCTTCGGGGCGTCCTGCCCCTGGCGGAAGCGACCGGTCAGCCACCCGCCAGCGAGCGGACTCCACGGGATGACGGCCATGCCGTACTTCTGGCAGGTGGGCAGCACCTCGCCTTCGATCCCGCGTACCAGGATCGAGTACGGCGGCTGCTCGCAGACGAAACGCTCCCGGCCGCGCCGCTGCGCTACCCACTGCGCCTCGACGATGTCGGCCGCGGGGTAGGTCGAACTGCCGAAGTAGCGGATCTTGCCCGCCCGTACCAGGTCGGTGAGCGCGCCCAGCGTCTCGTCGATGTCCACGTTCGGATCAGGCCGGTGGATCTGGTACAGGTCGATCCAGTCCGTCCCGAGCCGGCGCAGGCTGTTTTCGACCTCCATCGTGATCCACCGCCGCGACGAGCCGGAGAAGTTCGGGTCGTCGCCCATCGGCGCATACGCCTTCGTCGCGAGGACCACGTGGTCGCGATGGCCGCGCAGCGCCTTGCCGACGATCTCCTCCGACTCACCGCCGGAATACACGTCCGCGGTGTCGATGAAGTTGATCCCGGCGTCGAGCGCCCGATGGATGATCCGGACGGATTCGTCGTGATCCGGGTTACCCCACTGCCCGAACATCATCGCCCCCAGGCAGAGCGGGCTGACCTTGACGCCGGTCCGACCCAACGCGCGCATTCTCATCCCGTCTCCCACTTCGTCCAAGGCTTGGCTGCCACCACAGAATTCATCGGCCGCGGACAACAAACGCCGCCTATTCCGCTCCCCGGGCGTTGCCCTCGCGACCGTAACCGAGATACTGCCCTCTGATTGCAGGGGCTATCGGAAGGAGGCTCTGAGAGTGGCCGCAGAGGCGTCGGACGCCCCGGAGCGAGCGTCGGCACCGGCGTTCGCTCTCGGCGCCACGGATCCGCTGCTGCCCGTCAGCCTGCCCCATTCCGCACCCCCCGCCGCCGGTGCCGGCTCAGCGGCGCCTGCGGAGGAGACCTCGCCCGCGCGCCGGATACCCATGCTCTCGCTGCTGCGCGACGTGGAGTTCCGGGTCTTGTCGATCACGCAATTCGTCTCCATTGCCGGCGATCAGCTCGCCCGCGTCGCGCTCAGCGTCCTCGTCTTCGACCGTACGAATTCGGCGTTGCAAGCGGCTATCGCCTACGCGCTGACATTCGTACCGGGGGCGATCGGCGGGCCACTCCTGTCCGGGCTGGCGGACCGTCGTCCTCGCCGTTCGGTAATGATCGTCGCTGACCTGGTGCGCGCGCCGCTCATCGGGCTCATCGCAATCCCGTCCATGCCGTTGCCCCTCGCCATGACGCTGCTCGCGCTGGCTGGGCTGTTCGAGGCGCCCTTCGATGCGGCACGCGGGGCACTGCTGCCCGACGTGCTGCAGGGCGACCGGTATACCGCCGGCTACGCGTTCGCGCAGATCACCGTGCAAGGCGCGCAGGTGGGCGGCTTCGCCATCGCCGGGGTGCTGCTGATCGCGCTGTCCCCGGCCGTCCTGCTGGTCGTCGACGCCGCGACGTTCGTCGTTTCGGCGGCGCTCATCGTGCGCTTCGTCCGCTGGCGGCCGGCGGCTCACGTCGGGCCGGCGGATGCGCGTCCCGAAGCGTGGTGGACCCATGCGTTCAGTGACGCTCAGACGTCCGTCCGGATCGTGCTGAAGAACGCGCGCGTGCGGCCGCTGGCGATGCTGGCATGGGCCAGCTCGACGTTCGCGATCAGCTTCGAGGCACTGGGAGCGCCGCTGTCGCGCGACAGCGGCTCGGGGAGGTGGAGCGTCGGCCTGCTGCTCGCGGCGCAGCCGATCGGCACCGTCCTCGGGGCGACGCTGGTGAGCCGCGTTCCGGCCGAGCGGCGGCAGCCGGCCATGCAGCTGCTCGCAGCGTTGACGATGGTCCCGCTGATGCTCGGGCTGCTGCGGCCGGCCCTCGCGCCGCTGATGCTCCTGGGCGTGCTGTCCGGGGTCGGAATGTCCTTCAACGTGCTCGCGAGCACGGCGTTCGTCAGCCGGGTCGCCCCCGAAGTGCGCGGCAGGGCGCTGGGTCTCGTCGGCACCGGACTGTTCATCGGCCAGGGGCTCGGCGCGGTGATCGCGGGCGCGCTCGCCACGGCGGTGGACGCGCGCGTGGCGGTCGGGTGGCTCGGGATTGGCGGGACGGTCGCGGTCCTGGCTACGCTGTTCGATGCGCACCGCCACGCGCAGTTGGCGGAGCGTAACTAGCCTCTTTGGGCGGTTTCGGGCAGGCTTGAGCCCCCAACCGTTCATCCGGTCGGGTGGTTTTCCGGTGCGGTTAGGGCCGAATAGCCGCAATACCCCACTTTGCCCTCGTGACACGTGAGAGAAACTTCTTGTGCGGATGGCGTCCGCGCACACAGGAAGCATCCGGGCCGGGTGCCGGGGCTGTAGGGGGTGTGAAATGCGTAGCTGGAAGTGGTGAGTAGGTCTACTCCAATCTGAGACGAGGGCCGGGCCGGCGGTGCTGCAACACCGCGGTGTCCGGCCTTCGTGCTGTCCGGGCTTTGACGCTTGCCGTGGGGATGTCGTCCGGCGCCGCCGAGATCTGAAGCGATTCCCTGATGCACCACACTGACGGCGGAACGGTTGTACTCCGAACAGCGCATTCGGGAATTCCCCGAAGCCGCCGAGAGATCAATTGTGATCGTCGAGCCGGGCTGCGCGAACGCCGCTGCGCCGCCTCAGGGGGAGCCCGTCGGGCCACCGCCTGCTCACCGGCCTCCGCCCGTCGAAGCCCAGGTCGCGCCGGATGTCCCCGCTCCCTCGCCAGCCGGCGACGCGCCCTCCGGCTGGGTCCCGCGAACCCCGATCGATCGGCTGATCGCCGGCACCACCCTCTTCGGCACGATCGCCTTTGTCATAGCCCTCGGGCACTGGTCCATGCTCGGCTGGCCGGTGCCGGTCGGCGCCCTGCTGGTCACCGCGGCGCTGGCCATCGGCGGCGAGTTCGTGGAGGTGCCGGTCTCCCTCGGTGGGCGCCGGCAGAACTGTGCCTGGGGAGAAACCAGCCTGCTGGTCGGCCTGGCCGTACTGCCGGTGCCGCTGCTGGTCCTGGTGAAGACGACGGCTGTCCTGATCGAGCAGGTCTGGCACCGCCGGGATCCGCGCCGCGTCGCCTTCAATACCGCCGCCACCCCGCTGTTCGTCTATCCGGCGGCGGCCGCCGCGGCTGCGGCGGCCTCGGCGTGGGGCATCGATCTGGGTGGTCCCGCCAGCTGGGGGCTGCTCGCGACCGGCGGCCTCATCGCCACGGCACTGAACCGCTTCTTCGTCGCCGGCGCCGTCAGCGCCAGCAGCGGGGCGAGCTGGCTTCTCGTGGTGCGCTCCACCATGGGTCAGCAGCTCGCGAACTACGCCGGCAACGTGCTCGTCAGCCTGCTCATCATCGGAGCCTGGCTGTACAGCAAGAGCAGCCTGCTCGCGTTGCCGCTCGTGCTGCTGATGATCTGGCAAGCCCACAACCGGCAGCTGCACAAGGGCACCGAGCGCGAGGCGCTGCAGCGGCTGGCGATCGCATCGGCGGCGATGCCCGCGCTCTCGCTGGTGGAGATGACGGAGGAAGTTCGCAAGCGCGCCGGCGACCTCTTCGGCGCGCGCGCCATCCAGCTGCGGCTCGCCGAGCACCCCACGGAGACCGATTCATCCGCCGAACCGACATCGGGCCCGTCGGGAGTGGAAGTGGAGCTGATCGGCCGCGGCGGCTCGCTCGGATCCCTGGCCCTCGACGTGGACCAGTCCGGAAACCTCACGCGCCAGGAACGGGACGTGCTGGTCACCTTCGCCAACACGACCGCCGCCGCCCTGGAGACCGTGCTCGCCCACGCGGCCCAGCTGCATGCGGCACAGCACGACACCCTGACCGGCCTGCCGAACCGCGCCCTGCTCGCCGGCAACGCCGAACGCATGCTGTCCGCCGCGACCGAGGCAGGCACCCGGTGCGCGATGATCCTGCTCGATCTGAACGGCTTCAAGAACGTCAACGACACCCTCGGCCACGCCGCCGGTGACCGGCTGCTCCTGGAGATCGGCAGCCGCCTCGCCGACTCGGTGCGCTCGAGCGACTGCGTCGCCCGGCTCGGCGGCGACGAGTTCGTCGTCTTACTCGACAACATCGACCACGACGTGAACCCCGGACGGCTCGCGGCCACGCTCGTGGAACGCATCAGCATCCCGGTGACGATCGACGGGCTGCGTATCGCCGTCGAGGCCAGCGCCGGCGTCGCCCTCTTCCCGGACAACGGCGTCGACGTCGACGCGCTGCTGCGCTGCGCCGACGTGGCCATGTACGACGCCAAGCGGCGCGGAGACACGGTCGTGCATTACGACTCGTCGCAGGATCTGGCGAGCCCTGAGCGGCTCGGGCTGCTCGCGGACCTGCAGTCCGCACTGGACGCCGATGATCAGCTGCACCTGCACTTCCAGCCGCAACTGGATCTGCGCACCGGCCTCACCGGCAATGTCGAGGCCCTCGTGCGATGGCGCCACCCCACCCGCGGGCCGCTCTCGCCGGCGGAATTCGTCCCGATCATCGAGCACAGCGCGCTCATCGGCCCCTTCACCGCCAAGGTCCTGGACGAGGCGGTGCGCTGCTGCGTGGCCTGGCAACGCGAAGCCGCGCTGCACGGCGTCGGCGTGGCCGTGAATCTCTCGGCCCGCAACCTCATGCACCGCGATCTCCCCGACGAGGTGGCGCGAATCCTCGCTCGGCACGGCCTGCCCGCCCGCAAGCTGGTGCTGGAGATCACCGAAACCGCGGCGATGAACGACACCGAGGTCTGCGAGTCGGTACTCGCCCGGCTCCGCGACCTCGGCGTCCGGCTGTCCGTGGACGACTTCGGCACCGGCTATGCGAGCCTCACGTTCCTGCGCCGCATCGACGTCGCGGAGGTCAAGCTCGACCGCGCGTTCGTCGCCGACATGCTGGAGGACGAGGCAGCCGCCACGATCGTCGGCGCGACGGTCGCGCTGGCCCACGGTCTGGGCCTCACGGTGGTGGCCGAAGGCGTGGAGACGTCCGAGCAGCTCGCCGCTCTCAGCCTGGCGGGCTGCGACCTTGCGCAGGGATACTTCCTGTCCCGGCCGGTGCCGCTCGAGCTGCTGGCCGACGGCGCCGACTCCTCCGTCGCCAAGGCCACCCACGAGGGCGTCATCGAGCCCGTGCGCCGGCCGCACCTGCCGCGCATCCCGGTGTCGCGTCCGGGCACCCTGCAGTCCCCGCAGGCGATACACCGGGAACACGGCGGCTGACCGGGTTTACGAACACAAGTTCGAGGAACATTCCCGCCATGGCGCAAGGAACCCCCGAAAAGGACCCGGCTGAGTGGACGACGGGCGATGAGCCGATGACCGGCGCGCAGTCCTCCTACCTGTCCACGCTGGCCCACGAGGCCGGCGAGCAGCCCAAAGACGACCTCAGCAAGGCCGAGGCGTCCGAGGAGATCGACCGGCTGCAGGCCGAGACGGGACGCGGCCAGGACGGCTGAGCGGCCGCCGGCGGGCACGTGAAGCAGGCTTCCGGAGTGAGCTGGGCCACGCCCGGGTACACGGCGCGCATGACTCGCACCGACAAGGACGACGAATCGACAGGCCCGAGCATCGGGTCCGAAACCGGGTCCCCCGGCCGCGACCCCGACAAGCCGATGACCGACACGCAGCGCACCTACCTGGAGCCGCTCGCCGAGAGCCAGGACGCCAAGGTGCGCCAGGACATGAGCGAGGCAGATGCCGCCAGCACGATCGATCGGCTCCAGGAAAACGCGGTCCACGTCTACTGACCGGACGGCTTCTCGCGGACCGGGCTCACGTCAGCTACCGAAGCGCCGCGGCGGGGCGCTACGGTATGGGGGCGGCGACACCCGCCGTCAGCGCCGGGCAGTCCCGTCGCTCGCGACGTTGAAGGAGAAGCTGTGGCCCGGGGAGCTTTCGCCGCCGCCATGCTCGGGCTGGCGCTGCTGTTCTGGTTCATCGGCCAGTCCATCCAGCACGGCGGCCGGCTGATCCTGTCCCAGAGCTTCTACATGCTGGCGGCCGTCTTCGGATCGATGCTGATCGTCACGATCCTGCCGGGCCGCGGCAGCAAGCCGAAGAAGTAGCGCCCCCGCCGCGGCAGAGCCCGGCGCTAGGCGCTGCAGTCGCGGAGCAGCTGATCGAGCTCCTGCGTGGCGTACCACAGCAGCTCGTGTGCGGCCGCGTCCTCGCCGGCAGCCGCGTCGTCGGGACGTTCGAGGGCTGCGGTCACGTCGGCCACCGCCTCGCTGTCGTCGACATGGATCGCCGCGATGCGCGCCAGCGGGATGTCGCCGGCCACCACGATCCGTCCGCGGCTTTCTCGACCGTCCTGCGGGGAGACCGTCACCGCCGAGTCCTCGATGTCAGCGGCCACCACGACCCGGCGCCGGGGCGCGGTCGGATCGGCGGCGAGCAGGCGCAGGCTCGCCTCGGCGGCCAGCGTCATCGCCGCGTACTCGAGCTCCTCGGTATCGCCGCTCGCGTACCACTCCCGCAGCTCGCCGGTCACCGCAAACGCCGGTCCCGCCGGAAAGGCCGCCGTCGAACCGCCGGCCAGCCTGGCCGCCAGCAGGGGAAGCGTGGCCGGCAGGTAAATCCTCATGTACGCGCCCGCATATCCAGGCATGCTGCCCTAGCGTGGCCGGCCGTGGCAGTCACCCGGCCGCTGGCAGCCCGCCGTGTTCGCGAAGCTGCGCCCGCAGCGCCTTCGCCGACGTCGCCAACGACGTCTCGTACACCTCGGCGCGGCGCCGCGGGTCGGTCATGTTCGCCCCGATCACCGCGAGGTCGTCCGGCCCGGGGGCGAGCATGGTGACGGCGGTGCCGGCCGACTGCAGCTTCGCCACCTCACGTTGCAGGCGACGCGTCGCCGCCCGGCGCAGCTGGCGCTCGATGCGGGCCAGCGGCGACGACGGGCAGTCGAGCTCGAAGGACGCCATCGGCGCCAGCACGTACACCTCGTCGAGGTGCAGGCGTGCGAGCAGGTCCGCCGAGGTGGCCGAGCAGACGCCGCCGTCGATGTAGCGCCGCCCCTGGATCAGCATCGGCCGGTACCAGGCCGGAATCGCGCAGGACGCCATCACCGCTTCGGAGACACTCGCCTCGGGTGCGCCCGCCGTGCCGAAGACCGTGCGCCGGCCGGTCTCGAAGTCGGTCGCGACGACCCACAGCTGCGGCTGCTGCGGCCACTCGGGCTCCTCGCCGTCGGCCCCGCGCACCAGCCGTCCGATCGGCTCGAGCGAACCGCGCCCAGCCGGAAGCATGGCGGCGAGCACCGCCCCCGCCGGGACGGTGCGCGGCCGGCGGGCGGTCGCGGCCAGAACCCGGCGCGAGCCGACCGTGCCCCAACGAGGGCTCGGTCCGGTGGGGGCAGCGGCTTCGTAGTCATAGTCGACGGTGACGTCACCCGGCTCCTTACGGCCGAGCTGGTGGCGCGCCAGGCGTTCGGTCGACACCCCGCGAGCCAGGAAGCTGCCGAGTACCGACCCGGCGCTGGTGCCGACCACGACCTCGACTTCCGAGGCGTCGACGCCGATCTCGTCGGACAACGCGCTCAGAGCGCCGACGGTCCAGGCGGCGCCGAGCACCCCACCGGCGCCGAGCACCAGGCCCCGGCGCGGCTCAGCCACGACGGGAGGCCATCAGCAGACCGGGGGAGCACACCCACGCAACGTCGCGCACACCACCGATCGTCACATAGAAGGACCCCCGGTGAGCTTGTGAGGAGCGTCACCCTTGTCCCCGGGCGGTCACCTTCCCGTCGATTACCGGTCATGTATTCGACGGCTTTGCGCCATCGGCAGGCTCAGCCAGATCGCGACCGCGGTGGAGCGACGGGCCCGCGGTGCCTGCTGCGACGGCGCCGCCCCGCAGCCGGGAACCACCGGCCGGACGCTGATACCAGCGGTCGTTCCGCGATCGCCGCGGCCAGCTCGGCGAGGGCCACGCGCAGCCGCGACTGCGCAGCAGCCTCCGACAGCAGCCGCCCGCTGCCGTGGGCGGCGTCGGCCGCGGCGACGTCCAACGGGAGCACCGCCGTCACAGTGGCACCTGCCAGCCGCTCAACCGTCGACGTGGCCGCTTTCACCGGGTCACCGGGCAGCAGTCCGGAGCGCGACCGGTTGAGAACGATCCGCAGCCGCCGCGAGGAGACCAGCTCGGCCACCGAACCGCCGAGCACCGCCGACAGCGCCGGCAGGTCGCGCAGCAGCCGGGTGAGCCCGAGCGGGTCAGCGCTGCCTACCGCGACCACGACATCGGCCTGGCGCAGCGCGGTCAACGTGGCGGCATTGCGCGGCGCCCCGAGCGCATCCAAGGCGGCATCCTCCTCGTCCTCGAGGCAGAAGCCACAGTCCACGACGGTGACTTCGACGAGGCTGCGCGCGAGCGTCAGCACCATCTCGATCGAGCTGGGGCGCAGTTCCGGCCAGCGCCAGGGCTCGGCAATACCGGTGAGCGCCCGCAGCGATCCGGTGAGCTGAACGCAGCATCGGGACAGGAGGGGAACGTCGAGCATGCCGGCGTTCGCTGCTCGGCAGGCCGCGGCGATGCCGGGCGCCTCGTCGAGCAGCCCGGCCATCACGGCGACCGCACCGCCGTAGGGATCCGCATCGGCGATGAGCGCCGGCACTCCGAGGCCTGCGAGCGCGTCCGCGAGCCCCAGCGCCGCTGTGGTGCGTCCGGGTGATCCCGCGGGGCCCCAGACGGCGACGACGCGTCCGTGGTCACCCTCCGCCGCCGGCGTGGTCGCACCCTCCGACGGCGTGCCGTCACGCGACGGCAGCGCGGCCTGGAGGGTGGGGGCACGGTCAACGCCGCCTTCCGCCAGCCGGGCGGCAGCGCGGACGGCGCCCGCCGTTTGCTCCGGGCCGGCGCTAGCCGCTATCACGAGCGTGCAGCCCAACTGGTGCAGCTGCCGTTGCGCGGACTCGCTCCCCGCCAGCCCGACGGTGGCCAGGCCCGCCTGGTGCAGGGTCGCAACGGCCTGCCGATCGAGACCCCGCAGATCGGCACTGAGAAGGGCGGCACGCGCTGTCCCGGTGGTCGCCGCCGACAGCAGCTCCATCACGTCGACGCACCGCCGCACCACGGTGACTCCGAGGTCGGTGCGGGCGAAGCTGGCGGCCAGCTCGGTGTCCAGCGCCGGATCGGCGATCGCCGTCAGCACCGCCACCGGGTCATCCGCTAACGCCGCGGCCATGATTTCCCCTCCCCGTGTCGGCGCGGGGGCGCAGCAGGCGCTGCCGGCCATTCGCGAAAGCCATTCCTGCATCCGGGGAATGCGCCGTACGCGCTATCCACGGTCATAAGCCGGAACGTCCGCGGGGCCGGGATCACCGGGATCGGCTGCCGCATCACGGTCGACCCGCACCAGGTCGACGCGTTCGGACTGGCTCGCGGCGATCGCCTGGATGGCCGTCGCCGGTGACACGCGCAACTGGACGGACACCTCACCCGTGCTGAGCATCTCCTCGGCGACGAACTCGACATCGGTCAGCACGCGCACTTCGCGCGCCGCACGGTCGCCGCCGGGCCGCGAGAGCACATAGACGTCGACGCGGTCGCCGGGCGCGAGGGTCGGTAGCCGACCCGCCTTGACGACGACGGGCACCACCCGGCTGGCCGCACCCCGGCCGCTCGCCAGCGCATCGGCAGGCAGCAGCTCACCGGCAGAGATCGGGCGCGAGAGCGTTCTGCCATACAGACGTGCAGGTACAGCGGTGAAGTATTGCCGGCTCGTCTCCGCGGGCAGATGCGCCTTGACCGGCGTCAAGTCGCCGTCGACGAGGACGTGCCCGGCGGGCAACGGCCGGGCGGCGCGCAGCCACTGGCTCGAGGCGGTGGCCGCCGTCACGAATCGGGCGCCCAGGACGACCGCCGCGAGGATCAGCAGCACCCCCGCGAGGAGCCGGGAATCCCGCCACCGCGCAGGATGCGTACGCCGCCCCGGCGGGGACGGCAGCGCACCGCCGCGGCCGGCTTCGGTCGCCGGCCCGACGCGGGCGGCAGCCGACAGCATCTCCGTCACTCGCTTCCCCGTCTCCTCCGCGCCGCACACCGGCGCCCTGCTGGTCGCTCGGACTGTAGCCAAACGGGTGACAGTGGCCGAAAGTTATCCACAGCAGAAGCAATCGGGGGGCAACAGCGGCACACTATGGAATCCGGGAGCAAGGGACGGTGCCATGGATCAGCGATTTCTGCTGTTGAGTGATGTGGCGGAGATTTTGAATATCTCGCAGAGCCAGGTCTACGCGCTCGTGCGGAATGAGGAATTGGCCGCCATCAAGATTGGCGGCAGGGGTCAGTGGCGCGTCGAGCGCAGCCAGTTGGAGGCGTACATCGAGCGGGCGTATGAGGAGACGCGGGCGTTCATCCGCGCCAACCCGCTGGGCAAGAACGAGCAGGAGCCGACCGACTGAGCCGGTCGCCGGCACCCCCTTCACGCCTGCCGGTGCACGGCGGCGATCGCCGACAGCGCCACCGTGACGGACCCGGACGCAGGGTCCCGGACATCAACGTGATCAGCTCCGACGCGCGACAGCCGACCTGCGAGAACGTCCCCGCTCAGCAACGCCACCCGCACGGGAAGGCCTTCGCGCGACAGCCGGCGCACCGCGTACGGCAGCCGCAGGCGGGCGCCGACCGCCCCTTCCCACCCCGGCTCCGCCGATCGCGGGAGCAGCCCGCGCACCCACGACACCGCCCGTAGGGCCACCAGACTCTCGTCGCCCACAGCGCGAAGCAACAGCACCCAGTCCACGCCGACGGCGCTCACGGCTCCGGCGAGCGGAGCGTGACCCGTGATGCCGAGGGTCACCCGATGGGCGGCGCCGTCCGCCATCGGTCGCAGCCGATCGATCAGCCGAAGACGGCTGAGCTCGCCGCGGACCCGGTCGACCAGTTCGGCGCGGTGCTGGCCGCGTTCCTCGGCGGCGAGCTGCCCTTCGAGATCACCGAACAGCGCCTCCCAGCGCTGTCCCGGGTCCGCGCTATCCACAGGCTCTGCCTCCTCAGTTGACCTGGCCCTGCTGCATCTATACACAAGCAAACGCAAGCAAACGAGGGTTACAAGGAGCGATCATGGTCAAGCTGCGAGCGGTGGGATGCTTTGCCGGATCCGTCGGGTTGCTCCTCGCGTGGCATTCGTCCGCGTTCGCGGTGCCTTCTGCCGTTGCGGGCATCGTCGCCGACCCGGAACGGGCCTTGGTCGCCGTTCTGAGCCTGGTGGGATGGCTGCTCGCGCTGTGGCTCTGCACGGTCAGCGCACTCGCCTTGCTGGCCACCAGCGCCTCGAGCGCTGGGCGGCAGGCCGGTGCTCTCGCGCGGTTCCTGGCCCCCGTTGCGACGCGACGCCTGCTCGAAGCTGCACTGGGCTTCGCGGTGATTGCTGCGCCCTCGGGAGTGGCAGCCGCGGCGACCGTGCCGGCTCCGGCAGCGTCCGCCGTTCCGGCCCTCGCGCCCGTGCCCCCGCCGATCGTCGCACCCGAGGAATCGCCGCTGCCGACACTGGATCGTCCCGTCGCCGCGCCGGCGACCGCCCTCCCCGCGACGCCGCCGGACGGTCCCGAGCTGCCCGGTCCCGAGCTGCCCCGGCTGGAGCTACCCGGTCCGGATTCGCCCGGTCCGGTTGCGCGCGGTCCGATGAGGCCCGAGCAGGCGGCCCCCGGCACGCCGCCGGCCGCCGTCACCCACCGGGTGCTCGCGGGCGACACGCTCTGGGCCATCGCCGCTGACGCGCTTCCACCCGGCGCGCCCCCGGCCGACATCGTCCGCGCGTGGCAGCAGTGGTACACCGCGAACCTGCAGACGATCGGTCTCGATCCGAATCTGCTCTTCCCTGGGCAGCTGCTGACCGCGCCGGCCGCTCCCGCCGCGCCATGACCCCCGCTTCGCGACCGGCTTGCCCTGACTCTGCCGGGGATGGGCCGAGCGGCGGGGTAGCCCGCCAGACTGCGCGGCGCACGTGGCCGGCGCCGTCCGCAGGCCGCTATCAGGCCCGCGCGGCCGCTGCGGCGGCAAAGTCGGAGGTCGACGGCAGCCTCGCGCTCGCTCGCCCGCCGGGTCCCGGGATATCGCCCGAGAGCGCTTGCGATCCGTCACAGTCGTCAGCGGCCCGGACGGCCGTCATCGTCGCCCGAGCGCTGCTCGAGGTGCTTTCCGGGTGGCGGCCCGCCAGCCAGCTGGCTCGTTGGACCAGCTTCTCGCTACAGCACGATCTCGAACAGTGGGTGCCGCGGCGACCGACGGGAGCCCGGTTGCAGCTGCTGCGGGTGCGCGTCACGGAGCAGGGCGAGGGAATCGCCGAGGTCTGCGCGCTCGCCCAGGACACGGCGCGCGGGCGGGTGCGCGTCGTGGCGCTGCGAATGGAAAGCCGCTACGGCAGCTGGGTCGTGACCCGGTTGCAGGCCGGCTAGCGCCGCAGTCGCCAGGCGCGACGCCGTCGGCCCGCGCTCAGGCCGTGGAGCGCCGAGCCGGGTCGCCGTGGCAGCGCTTGTACTTGCGGCCGGACCCGCAGGGGCAAGGGTCGTTACGACCCGGCTTCCCACCGGTGGCGTCGATGACCCCGTCACCGAGATCCGTGCCGCCCGTAGACGACACCACACCCGCTTCACCGTCGACGGTCGGCGCCGAGTAGGTCAGCCCCTGCGGTCTCGCCCCCGCGTCGAGACCCTTGATCTGGGGACCCTGCGCGACAGCCTTCGACAGGAAATCGGCGGACGATGCGGCTGCTTCCTCGTCTTCCGGCGAGGCCAGCGCCGCCGGCTGCTCCGGCTCGACGTCCACGTCGCCGGACGGCTCCTCCGTCACTTGCACCTCGACGTTGAACAGGAAGCCGACCGACTCCTCCTTGATGGCGTCCATCATCGAGGCGAACATGTCGAAGCCCTCGCGCTGGTACTCCACCAGCGGATCGCGCTGGCCCATCGCGCGCAGGCCGATGCCCTCCTGCAGGTAGTCCATCTCGTAGAGATGCTCGCGCCACTTGCGGTCGAGAACGGACAGCACGACCCGGCGCTCGAGCTCGCGCATGACGGGCGTGCCGTCGGGGGCCTCGCCGAGGCTGGCTTCCCGGCGTTCATACGCCTCGGCGGCATCCTCCAGCAGGTCCTCGAGCAGACCCTCGCTGGAGAGCCCGTCACGCGACCCCGGCGGGGGCGAGTCGACGCCCACCGGATAGAGGGTGCCCAGCGCCGTCCACAGCTGGTCGAGATCCCATTCCTCGGGGTAGCCCTCCGCCGTCGCCGCGGTGACGTAGGCAGTGATCGTGTCCGCCAGGAAGTGGCGCACCTGCTCATGCAGGTCCTCGCCCTCCAGGACACGCCGACGCTCGGCGTAGATCACCTGGCGCTGCTTGTTCATGACCTCGTCGTACTTGAGGACGTTCTTGCGGATCTCGAAGTTCTGCTGCTCGACCTGCGTCTGCGCGGAGCGAATCGCGCGGGTGACCAGCTTCGACTCGATCGGCACGTCGTCCGGGATGGAGAGCCGGTTCATGATCGACTCGACGGCAGCCGCGTTGAACAGCCGCATCAGGTCGTCGCCCAGCGAAAGGTAGAAGCGGGACTCTCCCGGGTCACCCTGACGGCCGGAGCGGCCGCGTAGCTGGTTGTCGATGCGACGCGACTCGTGACGCTCGGTGCCGAGCACATACAGGCCGCCGCTTTCCACGACCTCCTCGTGCTCGGCCTCGACCTCCTTGCGCTTGCGCGCCAGCTCCTCCGTCCAGGCCTGCTCGTACTCGTCCGGAGTCTCGACCGGCGACAGCCCCCGCTGGCGCAGCTCGTGGTCGGCCAGGAACTCCGGGTTGCCGCCGAGCATGATGTCGGTGCCTCGACCGGCCATGTTGGTGGCGACCGTGACCGCCCGCAGCCGGCCGGCCTGCGCGACGATCAGCGCCTCCCGGTCGTGCTGCTTGGCGTTCAGCACCTCGTGGGCGACGCCGCGCTTGGTGAGCAGGTTCGACAGGTACTCGCTCTTGGCGACGCTGGTGGTGCCGACCAGGACCGGCTGCCCGTTGTCGACCCGCTCGGCGATGTCGTCGACCACCGCATCGAACTTCGCGACCTCGGTCTTGTAGACGACGTCCGGCTTGTCCTCGCGAATCATCGGCTTGTTGGTGGGGATCGGCACCACACCGAGCTTGTAGATCTCGCTGAACTCGGCGGCCTCCGTCATGGCCGTACCGGTCATGCCGGAAAGCTTCTCGTACAGCCGGAAGTAGTTCTGCAGCGTGATGGTGGCGAGTGTCTGATTCTCCTGCTTGATCTCGACGCTTTCCTTCGCCTCGATCGCCTGGTGCAGGCCTTCGCTGTAGCGCCGGCCCTGCAGCACACGGCCGGTGAACTCATCGACGATGAGGACCTCGCCGCCCGAGACGATGTAGTCCTTGTCGCGCTTGTACAGCTCTTTGACCTTGAGCGCGTTGTTCAGGTATCCGACCAGCGGAGTGTTGATCGACTCGTAAAGGTTGTCGATGCCGAGCTGATCTTCGACCTTCTCCACCCCGGCTTCGGTGATGGCGACGGTGCGCTTGCTCTCGTCGACCTCGTAGTCGTCGTCCTTTTTCAGCAGCGGGGCGATGCGGGCGAACTCCACGTACCAGCGGGTCGGCTGATCCGCCGGGCCGCTGATGATGAGCGGGGTGCGGGCCTCGTCGATCAGGATCGAGTCGACCTCGTCGACGATGGCGAAGTTGTGGCCGCGCTGCGTGGTCTCCTCGATCGACCAGGCCATGTTGTCGCGCAGGTAGTCGAAGCCGAATTCGTTGTTCGTGCCGTAGGTGATGTCGCATTCGTAGGCCGGGCGGCGCTGGTCGGGCGCCATCTGCGGGTGGATGACCCCGACCGTCAGACCGAGGAAGCGGTGGACGCGGCCCATCGTCTCGGCGTCGCGCTGCGCCAGGTAGTCGTTCACGGTGATGATGTGCACGCCCTTGCCGGACAGCGCGTTGAGGTACGCGGGCAGGGTCGAGACCAGCGTCTTTCCTTCACCGGTCTTCATCTCGGCGATGTTGCCGAGGTGCAAGGCCGCACCGCCCATGAGCTGAACGTGGAAATGGCGCTGGCCGAGCGTGCGCCGGCTGGCCTCGCGAACCGTCGCGAACGCCTCCGGCAGCAGGTCATCGAGTGATTCGCCGTCCTCGAAACGCTTGCGGAACTCGTCCGTCATCCCCCGCAGCTCGGCGTCGGAGAGCGCCTCGAAGTCCGGCTCGATCTCCTCGACGGTGTCGGCGAGCGCCTTGAGCTTGCGCAGGATGCGTCCTTCGCCTGCGCGCAGCATCTTCTGCAGGACCACGTGGACTCGCTTCCGTCTCAAACGCTCGGTACCGACCTGTTCGCTACCGATCTGTGCTGACGATGGTAGGCGCGCTGCCCGGCAACCGCCCTCCTACGACGCCGCGAGGCGCTGCGGCCGGCCAGGCGGCCGAACACGATATCGGCCTGGCGGCCGGGATCGTCAGCCGCGAACCCACGATGCCTCCCCCGGCTCGCCGTCGCTGATCATGAGCGGCGAGGCCGCGGTCACGCGCGCCGGCCCGGCGGCGGCTACCGGGCGCTCACCGGCAGGCGGCTGGCGACCAGGTCGACGGCCCGCCGGGTCACGTCGGCGTACAGCGCACCTTTGACCAGCGTGACGTCATGATCGCCGGGAATCTCGATGACCTCCGCGTCGAGCTCCCTGGCGAGCACGCGCTGCTTTCGCGGCGGCACGAGGATGTCGCGCGTTGTCACGCACACCACCGCGGGAACCCGGATCTCGCGGGCCCAGGGGCGGCTGTCGAACCGCGCGAGCGCACGGCCCGCGTCGACCAGCGTCCGACCCAGCCCACGCGAGATCTCGGCCTCGAGCCAGGCGCGCCACGGCTCGAGGTCCGGCGACTGGCTCACCGCTTGATCGATCAGCCGCTCGACGACTCCCTCGCCGCTGGAGACGCGCAGCGCCACCTCGGCGATCGGCAGCATCCGCCATCGACTGCGGTCCGCGAGCGACGCCCGCCACTCCAGCGCCGTCGCCTGCGAGACCAGGCCGTCGACCAGCTCGGGGTGACGGCGCGCCAGTAGCAACGCGATCGGACCACCCATGGAGTAGCCGAGCACGATGGTGCGCCCCGGCGGCACGTCGAGCTCCCGCAGCAGAGCTGCTGCGTCGTCCGCGCACGCCTCCAGGGAGAACTCCTCGGTGCTGCGCATGCCCCGACCGTGTCCGCGGTGGTCGAGCGCCACCACGCGATAGCTGCTGCGCAGGGCGCCATAGGCGGTGAAGAAGTTGATGTCCGCACTTACCGTCCAGCCGTGCAGCATGAGCAGTGTCGGGGCCCCGTCGTCGCGCGGACCGGTGTCCCGGACGAAGACCTCGCCCCGGCCGGGGAGGGCGACGACGCGGCCGGGAGGCAGCGACGGCGGCACCGGCGCAGCCGGCGGGCCGGACCGGCCGCGGGCGAAGTTGACGGCCATCCCGGCCTGTTTGCGCAAAACGGGTGAGCGGCTGGCCGCCACGCCGACAGCCGCCACGGCGACCGCTCCCGCGGCGCCGAGCGCGCTTCGTGTGCTCACGCCCCGCCGGCTCGCCACCTCAGGTGATTTCGAGCAGCTTCTCGCGGACCGCGTAGACGACTGCCTCCATGCGCGAATGCAGCTGCAGCTTCTCGAGGATGTTGCGAATGTGGTTCTTGACGGTGTTCTCGCTGATGAAGAGCTTCTTCGCGATGTCGCGGTTGTTCATCCCCTTGGCGACCAGCTTGAGCACTTCCATCTCGCGGTCGGTCAGGCGGGGGGTGGGCAGCTGCTGACGCTCGTCGTCCTTGCGCACCATCGTGGCGAATTCGGTGAGCAGCTTCGAGGCCATGGAGGGGCTGATCAGGCTCTGACCGTTGAACACGGCGCGAACGGCGCCCGCGACCTCCTCGATGGAGATCTCCTTGAGCAGGTAGCCCATGGCGCCGGCCTTGATCGCGTCGTAGAGGTCGCCCTCTTCGTCGCTGATGGTCAGCATGATGATTTTGGTGCTCGGGACCGCGTCCTTGATCGCCGTGGTGGCGTCGATCCCGCCTCGCCTCGGCATGCGGACGTCCATCAGCACGATGTCCGGGGTGGTCTCGCAGGCCACCTTCAACGCCTCGGCGCCGTCGCTCGCCTCTCCGACGACCTCGATGTCGTCCTCGCTTTCGAGGACCATCTGCAGGCCCCGGCGGAAGAGCGCATGGTCATCCACAACCAGCACACGGATGGGATCGGCGCTCGTACTCACCGCCACCGCCTCACGCTCGACCACGACGTACCTCCCCGGCTCGAAGGCCGCAACGACCGTCGGGCACCCCCGTGACGGGGATATCGGCTAGAACCTGCCCCATCCAAAGGGATCATGTCACATAGCCTGCTCGAATAGCCCGCCGCGAGCGGCCCCGCCCATTGGGATGACACCCGGACGCGGCCGCTCGCGGACGATGTTCAGCGCTGTGTAGGCACCTCACCACAGCGCGTGGTGGTCAGTCCGACTTCGGTTTCAGCCGCAGCACGCCGTAGGTGTAGCCGCGGCGGCGGTAGACCACGCTCGGCAAGCCGCTGTCCGCGTCGCAGAAGAGAAAGAAGTCGTGACCGACCAACTCCATGCGGTGCAGCGCGTCGTCCAACGTCATCGGGGTCGCATCGTGCGCCTTCTCGCGCACCAGCAACGGGCCGGCCTCGAGCACCACCTCGCCGTCCCCGTCGTCGACCGGCGGCGGGACGTCCAAAGCGGACTCCGTCACCGCGGGCTCCGGCTCCGGCTCGACGGGGGGCAGGGGCGGCACCGCGACCGGCTCGGGCGGCGGCGTGGTGCGCACGGACCCGCTGTGATTGTGCTGCGAATGACGGGTGCGCCGGCGGTCGGCGGCCCGTCGCAACCGCTCCTCCAGCTTGGCGGTCGCGATGTCCAGGGCCCCGTACGGATCCTGCGCGGCGGCTTCCGCGCGGACCACCGGGCCACGCGAGCGCAGCGTCAGCTCCACCCGGTCGCAGGCGCCGGCCAACCGCGGATTGCTCTCGTGACAGACCTCGACATCTATGCGGAACGCCTTGTGGTCCAGTCGTTCGAGGCGGCTCAGCTTCTCCCGGACATGATCCCGGAAACGGTCACTCACCTCGGTGTGACGACCCTTGACAACGATGTCGAGCCGCTCGATCTGATCGACGCGGTCGGTACGGTCCACACGTCCTCCTCTCGCCGCCCGAAACCGTCTCTCGGGCGGATCTCAGCGTTTGGCGCGTCTACGACCTACCCACCTCTCATCGGCGGGCACAGCCGCCCGTTCAACGGAATCGTCACGCTAGCCCGAGATCGCTCCGCGGGACAGGGGCCGGATGCCCGGCGGCCGATGACGTACGGCCGTAGCGAGCACCGCTGCTCCGACCGGCAGAATGCCCGCTTCACGCAGCGCCCGGGCCGCCTCAGCGAGGGTGGCTCCCGTCGTCAGCACGTCGTCGATGAGCACGATCGCCGGCGAACCGCGGCTCGCGCGCTCACCGGCTCCCGGGCGGGCCGCCAGCGAACCGGCGACATTGGCCCGGCGCTGCGCAGCGTTCAAGCCCGCCTGGTCGGCCACCTGCCGCGCCGGCCGAAGCAGCGGCGCCACCCGCACCCGGCGCCGGGTGGACTCCCCCAGCTGGCTGCGCGCCGCACGCGCGAGCAACTCGACGTGGTCGACTCCGCGCGAGCGAAAGCCCACACGCGACGCCGGCACCGGAACCAGCAGCAGCTCTCGCCGCGGCATCAGCAGCGACCGGCGAACCACCGGCAGTAGCGCGAGCGCGTGCAACAGCGCTCGGCCGAGCACCCGTGCCAGATCGCGTCGCCCACGCTCCTTGTAGGCGATGATCAACCGCCGGGGCGCCCCCGCGTAGCTGACCGCGGCGACACAGGGCGGCAATCCTCCGGGCGCCGGATGCGGCGTCACCAGCCGCGGCGGCGCGCCGCGGGCAAGCAGCTGCTCGCAGCGCGAGCAGACGGGCCCGCGAACGGTGCCACACGGGCACGGCTCGGGCAGCAGCAGGTCGGCGACGCTCATGGAGGAAGGCTTCCGAACACAAGCCCCGAGTGCGAGACGTGCAGCGGCTCCTGTGGATCAACCCGGCCCGTCCACAGGAGCAGTCGCACCCGGCGCGTGCGAGGCACGCCGGCGGCTAGAACGAGCCCTATGGATATGACGGACCGCGCAGCAAGCTGGTGGCCACCCAGTTCGACGACTCGAGCAGCCACGAGCCGGAGCCGGAGGTCAGCAGCACCGGCCGGCCGGGCGCCGTCGCCAGCTGCAGGAGCTGACCGGCACCGCTGGACGCCACTGCTGCCGGCGGTAAGGGCAGTAGCGACGGCGGATCGACGCTGTCGAGAGCGACGACGCCCACCGCCAGCTGGCTGCTGGCGCCGACGTGGTTCTGCGCGGCTGGACTGCCGAGCACCGTGAGGGACAGGTCACCCGACCAGCTCACCGCCGACACATCGGACATGCCGGTGGCCACCTGTGTCCACTTGCTCACGGTGGCTCCCTTCGGCTCCGGTGAGTCGGGCGCCTTGGCGCCCGGCGCCCGGTCGATCCGCGCCAGGTACACCTGACGCTCGCCGGCCGGCCCGGCGACGGCCACCAGCCGGCTGCCGTCGCGGCTGACCGCAAGGCGGGTGATCGAGCCGAAAGCATGCAGGTCCGGCGCCGACAGCGGCCGGCTGGCACCACTCGTGGCGTCGAAGAGTTGCATCCTCAGGCCACTTCCGGCGGAGCTGACCAGCAGCGTGTTCTCATCGAGCCATTGCGGAGCCAGGTACTGGGCCCCCGTCGGCAGCGGCAAGGCGCGGGTGAGCCGTTCGGTCGCGGTGTAAGGCGCCGGGCCACGCAGGTCCGCCACGACGAGCCGCGGTCCCTGCGCCGTCAACCGGATGGCCGCGAGCTGGCTGCCACCAGGCGCGGCGACCGGAGCCGACAGTGTCCCGGTGCCAACGGTGCCGGCCGCGGTGCTGCTGCGGTCGCCGATGCGCCATGTGACGGGCTGGGCGCTCGTCCCCTGCAGGGTCACCAATTTGCCGGCGCCGTCGATCGCGAGAGCCGGGCCCCGGGACGCCGGCGCCAGCGAGCTCGGCAGCGTCGCGCTGACGGCACCGCCCGCGTAGGGCCGCTCTTCGACCAGGACCCGCACCGTGAAGACGCCGGGCACGCTGGCCAAGGAGGCCGCAATTTGCGAGACCAGCAGCCCCCTTCGCGACGCCGGAACGGAAAAGGCTTCGCGCCCGAGATCGACGGTGGCCTCCCCGTCGTTGACGACGACGCTGCCGAGGGCGGTGAGCCCGGCCGGAAGGCCGCGTGTCGCCCGGGCCACGAGATCAGGGTCGCCCCACCCCGTCAGCAACGCGTGCAGGGCAGCGCCGGCGAGGCCTGCCCGGGCCTGGGCGATGTAGCCGGGCTCAGCAACCAGCAGCGACCGATCTGCATCGAACCCGTAAACCCGCACCGGCCGGTAGCTGCGGTCCACATCGCGCGGGGTGAGCAGCAACCCGGCCGGGACGGAGCCCAGCCGCCATTGCCCGTCCACCTTGCGAAGCACGAAGCGCACCGTCAGCGAACGCTGGGACGGGGTGTAGGCCCCCGCGCTGGTGATGTCACCGATGGTCCGCGCGCTCATGGTGACCGTCGCGCGGTCCTTACCGGTCACCGCGCGCAGCGCCGCCATCGTGTCGGGGTCATAGATCGTCGCCGCATCACGCGCCGGCCACGCCGCATCCGGTGCCAGGAACGGATCGGTGAAGCCGTGTGCCGGATCCGCGGCCGAGGCTTCCAGGAAGCCCTGCACGATTCTCGTTGGCGAGGCGTCCTGCACCGGGCCCGGCGGAAGCTTGCGAATATCCGGGGCGTCGACCGACGTGTCGACCGTCCGCCTGTCGATCCGAACGCCGCTCGGCGTATGCAGGCCGCAGCCGTTGGCGAGGAGCACGGCCGCCAGCACGACGGCGGCTGCCACGCCGAGCAAGCCCGCCCGCGGCCAGGTGAGCAGCCGGACGGCGGGCTGCCGGCGCAAGCGGCCGATCCGGCTGCGGCGCCGGCCACCCGGCTCGGCGCTCGCGAGGGCGCCTTCCGCCGGGCCGTTCGGCCGGTCGTCCGTGGTGCCGCGACCGCGGTCGGTGGTGGTCGTCATCCAGCCACCACCAAAGGCGACTCCGCCGCCGGTGGATACGTCAGCGGCAGCGGTGACCGGCCCAGCGGCTCGCCCGCACGGCAGGGCAGCAGCAGGCGGAAGCAGGCACCTTGGCCTTCGCGACCCCACACCGCGAGGTCACCGCCGTGCAGCCGGGCGTCCTCCAGCGCGATGGACAGCCCGAGGCCGGTACCGCCGGTCGCTCGCGACCGGCTCGGGTCCGCCCGCCAGAAGCGGTCGAACACGCGCTCACCCTCACCCGGCCGCAAGCCGACACCGTGATCGCGCACGCGGATCGCCACGGTGTCGGCGGAGGCGGCCAGCGCGACTTCGATCGGCCGGCACTCGGCGTGATCGATCGCGTTGGAGAGCAAGTTGCGCAGGATCCGGTCGACGCGCCGCGGATCGACCTCGGCCAGCAGCGGCCCCGCGCCGCCGCGCTCGTCCCCCTCGGTCTGGACGTCGATCCGGACGTGGATCCGGGTATCGGCGCGGGTGGCCGCCGCCTGGAAATCCGCCGCCGCCCGTTCGACGAGGACGGCGAGGTCGACGGTGTCCGGCTCCAGCACCGCTGCTCGCGCGTCGTAGCGGCTGATCTCCAGCAGGTCGGTCAGCAGCTGTTCGAAGCGTTCCAGCTGGCTGGCCAGGATCTCGGCGGAGCGCGCCGTGGCCGGCGGGAAGTCGGCGCGCGACTCGTGCAGCACGTCCGCGGCCATGCGAATCGTCGCGAGCGGCGTGCGCAGCTCGTGGGAGACGTCGGCGGTGAACCGCCGCTGCGCTCGAGAGAGCTCCTCGAGCTGGTCGATCTGGCGCTGCAACGCGCTCGCCATATCGTTGAACGAGCGCGCCAGCCGGCCGATCTCGTCGTCGCTGCGCACCACCATGCGTTCTTCGAGCCGGCCGGACGCGAAGCGCTCGGCGACCCGCGCCGCCATCCGGACCGGTGTGACGACCTGCCTGCTGACCAGCCACACGACCCCGGCGAGCAGCCCGATCAGCCCGGCGCCTCCGAGCAGGAGAACGCGGCGCACGAGGGCCAACGTCTGCTCCTCGCTGCCGAGCGGGAACACGTAGTAGACCTCGTATCCGCCGACTTCTGCCGTCAGCGGGGCGCCGATGACGAGTGCCCGCTCCGGATGGCCGCCGCGCCGCACGGTGGTGTACGTCTCCGCCTCCGCACCGCTGCGCACGTCGTCACGCAGCTGCGGCGGGATGTCGCGGATGTCCAGCGGCTCGGTGGTGTAACCGTCCCCGGAGCCGTCGGTCGGCAGCACCGCCACGTCGAAAAGTCCGCTCGGGCTGCCGCGGCGGCCGAGCTCGGTGGTGACGGTCTCGACGAGCGCGTCGACCGAGCTGCGGTCGGCGCGGGTGGCGGCATCGAGCTGGCCACGGGCGTAAGCGACTCCGGAGGAGACGTCGGCGAGCGCACCGCGGCGCTTGTCGGCGAGCAGCCCCTGCCCGACGCGGTCGATGAGAAACACCCCGAGCAACGCCATCACGACGCTGGAAAGCAGCAGGGTCAGCACGACGACCCGCAGCCGCAGCGACCGCCGCCACACCCGGATGGCTGCGCCCGGCCACGCCGTCGGGCGAACCCGGCGCCAGGGCGACCGGCGGCTCACGGCGGCCCCGCGCGATACCCGACACCACGGACGGTGACGACGACCCGCGGGTGCTCCGGGTCGCGTTCGACCTTGGCCCGCAGCCGCTGGACGTGCACGTTCACCAGCCGGGTGTCACCGGCGTGGCGATACCCCCACACCTGGGAGAGCAGTGCCTCCCGGGTCAGCACCTGGCGCGGCGTCCTTCCCAGCGCGACCAGCAGATCGAATTCCAGCGGCGTCACGGCGAGCGCCTCTTCGTCGCGGCGCACCTCGTGGCTCGCGATATCGATCTCCACGTCGTCGATGCGCAGCACCTCGTTCGTATCGTCGCCGAGCCGGCGCAGCCGAGCGCGGATGCGAGCCACCAGTTCGACCGGCTTGAACGGTTTCACGACGTAGTCGTCGGCCCCGGCCTCCAGGCCTCGAACGATGTCGGACGTGTCGGTACGGGCGGTCAGCATCACGATCGGGACGCCACTTTCCGCACGCACGTCACGGCATACGTCGAGGCCGTCCCGGCCGGGCAGCATGAGGTCGAGCAGGACGATGTCGGGTCGGGTCTCGTGGAAGGCACCCAGGGCCGCGTCTCCGGTGGCGACGAACGTCGGGTCGAAGCCTTCACGCCGCAGCACGATGCCCAGCATCTCGGCGAGTGCGGCGTCGTCGTCGACGACGAGGACGCGGGGGCGCTGGCCGCCGCTGTCCTCGCTCGCCACAGCCCTCGCCGTGACGGGGCGCGGCACGGCACCGCCGCTCGGGAACGGCGACGAAGCGTTGGCCATGTCGGGCGACACCTCTCAACCGCAGCTGCCTCCGGCAACTGTCCGTCAACATGGTGCATCTTGGCGGCGACGGTCGCAGCGTTCTCACCGTCTAGCCTGAACCGACATCGACCGGGGGGAGACCGGATGGGCGAGCAACCTGCGGGCGGACAGCCGCCGGGCGGGGACGCGTCAGCCGGCGACGAGGCCGCACGCGAATCCGCTGCGACATGGCAGTCGCCGTCAGGCTCGCCCGGCGGCGCGGGCAGCGAACCACCGCAATATGGGCCGCCGCAATATGGGCAGCCGCAATACGGGCAGCCCCAACACGGGCAGCCGGAAGGCGGCCAGCAGCAGCCCCAGTACGGCCCGCCGCCCGGCTACGCTCCGCCGCAATACGGGCCCGCCCAGTACGGACCGCCCCAGTACGGGCAGCCGCAATACGGCCAGCCGCAGTACGGGCAACCGCAGTACGCGCCGCCCCAGTACGCGCCGCCCCCTCACGCCGGCCAGCAGTGGGGCCAGTGGGCCGCTCCTCCCGCCGACAAGCCGGGTGTCATCCCGCTGCGCCCCCTCGCGGTCGGCGAGATCCTGGACGGGGTCTTCACGACCATCCGGCAGAACCCCAAAGCAGTGCTCGGGCTGTCCTTCGTCATCGTCCTGGTCGGGCAGCTCGCGACGCTCGGGCTGCAGCTCGCCGGACGGGGCGCCGACACCGGCGTGCTGTTCGGCGTTGCCGTCGGGTCGCTGCTGATCAGCCAACTCGTCGCCACGATCGCCACCGGTGCGGTGATCGTGGTCGTCGGCGAAGCGGTCCTCGGTAGCCGCATCTCCGCCGCCGATGCGCTCGGACGGCTTTCGGGCCGGATCTGGCGGCTCATCGGCGTCAGCTTGCTCGTCTTCCTGATCACCGTCCTCGGGCTGCTGCTGATCTTGCCCGGCATCTACTGGATGGTGCTCTTCTCGTTCGCCACGCCGGTTTTCGTGCTGGAGCGCACCCGCATCCGGCAAGCCCTCAGCCGCTCGGCGGAGCTGGTGCGCGGCTCGTGGTGGCGGACGCTCGGCATCGGGCTACTCGGATACCTGGTCGGTTCGGTCCTCTCGGGCATCGTGACCATCCCGTTCGCGCTGATCGCCCAAGGGTCCACGAGCTTCCTCAGCAACAGCGACACCGACATCAGCGTCGGGAACGAGCTGATCCTCGCGCTCGGGCGGCTGATCGGCGGAACGCTGTCGACACCGATCATCGCCGGCACGTTCGCGCTGATGTACGTCGACCGCCGGATGCGCCGGGAGGGGCTCGACCTCGTGCTCGCGCAGACCGCCCGGGAACGGCGGGGGCAGTCCTGACGACGCCTCTCACCCGCGAAGGCGCTGCGCGGGCCGCTCATGACGAGCTGTCCAAGCACGTCTACCAGCAGGCCCGGCCGTCATGGCTGTCGCGTGCAGTGAGCGCCGTCTGGCGATGGCTCGTCCGGACGTATCACAGCATCGTCGACGCGACCCCGGGCGGAGCCCTCGGGCTGCTGGTCGTCATCGTCGCCGTCGCCGCTCTCGCACTCGTTGTCGCCCAGCGCCGCGGCCTTTACGGGCGGCGGCGCGGCGGAGGCGAGACGGGCATCGAACTGCCCGCGCAGCGCAGCGCGGACGCCTTCCGGACCCAGGCCGACGCGTTCGCCGCACGCGGCGCCTTCGCCGAGGCGGTGCGCGCGCGGCTGCGGGCGACGGTCGCGACCCTCGAAGATCGCGGCGTCCTCGATCCGCGTCCCGGCCGGACCGCTGCCGAGGTGGCCGCCGAAGCCGGCGCCGCGCGCAACGACCTGCGCGACCTGCTCTGGCGGGGAGCGCTCACGTTCGGCGAGATCTGGTACGGACGGCGCGTCGCCACGGCCGCCGACGACCGGGTGCTCGCCGACCTCGACGAAGCCGTGCGCCACCGGCCGCGCCCGCCCGAGACTGCACCGCCGCTCGGCGCCACCATGCCGCCGGCGGCGCCGCGATGACCCCCGGGGCTCCCGGTCTCACCGAGCTGGTCGACCGCGAGGCGCCCGGCCTTCGCGAGGAACGCGGCGAAGCGCCGCAGCTGCGGCGCAGCAGGCGCCGGCGCCGCCGGACACTCATCGCCACCGGCCTCGGGCTGCTGCTGATCCTGCTCGGCCTGATCGCGCTCACGACCGGTCAATCGTCCGGCGGCACCCTCGATCCGCGCTCCGCCTCACCCGACGGCACCCGTGCTCTCGCAGAGCTGCTGCGCGACCGTGGCGTCCAGGTCACGCGCGGAACGCAGAGCGGCTCCGGCGTCACGGTCCTGGTGCCCTTTCCCGAGGAGCTCTTCGGCGCCGGCTTCGACGCGCTCCTGTCGTCCGGCTCGGATGTCGTGCTCGTCGACCCGGGCTCGGTCGCGGCCGCGGACCTTTCGCCGGCCGGCAGCCTTGCCGTGCGCACCCGCCAGCCCGGCTGCCCGCTGCGCGCGGCGCGGGTAGCGGGCAGCGCCCACCTCGGCGGCACCCGCTACGCGAGCCCGCACCGCGGGGTGAGCTGCTATGACGGCGCCCTCCTCGCACTCCCGCGCGACACCGTCGACGGCGGTGGGACCGTCACCGTCGTCGGCTCCTCCGACTTCCTCATGAACAAGCGCCTCGACGAGCAGGGCAATGCCGCGCTGGCCATCGGCCTGCTCGCTGACAACCCCACGCTCACCTGGTACTCGGCGCGGCCGACGTCGAGCGACAAGACCCTGACCGACCTGCTGCCGAGCAGCGTGCGCTGGGCTTTCCTGCAGCTCGGCATCGCCGTCGTGGTCGTCGCGCTCTGGCGGGCCCGCCGCCTCGGACCGGTCGTCACCGAGCCGCTGCCGGTCGTGGTGCGCGCCGCTGAGACCGTGCTCGGCCGCGCCCGGCTGTACGCCGCGGCCCGCGCGCGGCGCACCGCCGCGCAGGCCATCCGAGCCGGAGCCCGGGCCCGGCTCGCGACGCTCGTTCACCTCGATCCGAACGACGCCGGGCGCCGCCCCGAGGCGCTGATCGCGGCCGTCGCAGCACGGTCCGGGGTCGACGCGGTGACCGTCGCCGGCGTGCTCTACGAGGGCGGCAGCTTTGACGCCGCGGCTTCCGACGCGAGCCTCGTCCGGCTGCCCGGCGAACTCGACCGGCTCGAGCAGCTGGTGAAGTCGCGATGATTGCCCGTCGTCGCTGCGCAGCACGCACGGCCGTCCAGCCCCCACGAGAAAGCGAGGTGTCGCGCCGATGACCAGCGGCCCGCCGGACCCTGCCGCACCCACCTCCGCCCAGACGCCTGCCACGGCCGCCGGGTCGGATGCTGCCCGCGAGGCGCTGCTCGCGTTGCGCGTCGAGGTCGGCAAAGCGATCGTCGGTCAGGACGCCGCCGTCTCGGGGCTGGTCGTCGCGCTGCTGTGCGAGGGCCATGTGCTGCTCGAGGGGGTGCCCGGGGTCGCGAAGACGCTCCTGGTGCGCACGCTCGCCCGCACGCTGCGGCTCGAGTCCAAGCGCGTGCAGTTCACGCCGGACCTCATGCCGAGCGACATCACCGGCTCGCTGGTCTACGACGCCAGAGACGGTGGCTTCGACTTCCGCGCCGGCCCCGTCTTCACGAACATCCTGCTGGCCGACGAGATCAACCGGACCCCGCCGAAGACGCAGGCTGCGCTGCTCGAAGCGATGGAGGAGCGGCAAGTCACCGTCGAAGGATCGCCACACGCGTTACCCGCGCCGTTCCTGGTGGCCGCGACCCAGAACCCCGTCGAGTACGAGGGGACCTATCCCCTCCCGGAGGCGCAGCTGGACCGCTTCCTGCTCAAGCTGACTTTGCCGCTGCCGCCGCGCGACGACGAGATGCGGGTGCTGACGCTGCACGACGCGGGCTTCGACCCGCGCGATCTGCAGGCCTCCGGGGTCAACCCGGTGGCCGGTGTCTCGGAGCTCGCGGCAGCCCGAGCCGCCATCTCCCACATCACCGTGCGGCCGGAGATGATCGGCTACATCGTGGACATCGCCCGTGCGACACGGTCCGCCCCAGCCCTCTCGCTCGGCGTGTCACCGCGTGGCGCCACCGCGCTGCTCGCCGCGGCGAAGGCCTGGTCCTGGCTGTCGGGCCGCACCTACTGCACCCCCGACGACGTCAAAGCGCTCGCCCGGCCTGCACTGCGGCACCGGGTGGTGCTGCGTCCGGAAGCCGAGCTGGAGGGCGTCACGGCGGACAGCGTCCTCGACTCCGTGCTCGCCACCGTCCCCGCTCCGCGCTGAGCCTGCGGACTCGCGTCGAATGGCCATTACGGGACGGGCGGGGCTGCTCGCGCTGCTGCTCACGGTGGCGGTGCTGGCTGCCTCATCGCCGGCGGCCGTGCTGGGAATCGCCGATGGTGCGCTACTGGTCGCCGTGCTGGCCGACATCCTGCTCGCCACCAGCCCGCGGCAGCTGACGTTCGCCCGCAGGCTTCCCGCGGCAGCGCGCGCGGGCGAGCCGTGGGAGGCGACATTGACAGCGAGCAACTCGGGCAGCCGGCGCATCCGAGCGCTGGTGCGCGACGCGTGGCCGCCTTCCGCCGGGCTGCGGCCACCGAGCAACCGGATCACCGTCCCGGGCGGCGAGCGGCGCCGGATGGCGCAGGTGTTCGTGCCGACCCGGCGCGGTGACCGGCTGGCCGTGACGGTGACCGTGCGCTCCTACGGCCCGCTCGGGCTCGGCGCGCGGCAACGCAACGTCGCCGTACCCGGCCGTTTCCGGGTGCAGCCGGCGTTTCCCTCACGCCGGCTGCTGCCGGAGAAGCTCTCCCGGCTGCGCCTCGTCGAAGGTCTGGTCGCCACCCGCGGGCCGGGCCGCGGCACCGAGTTCGACAGCCTGCGCGAGTACGTCCGCGGCGACGACGTCCGCGCGATCGACTGGCGTGCCACCGCCCGCCGCGGGATCACCAGCTCGGGGCTCGGCCTGCAAGTGCGCCAGTACCGCCCGGAACGCGACCGGCGGCTCATCATCGTGCTCGACACGGGGCGGACCAGCGCGGCCCGGGTCGGCGACGCGCCCCGGCTGGACTCCGCGCTCGACGCCGCGCTGCTGCTCGCGGCGCTGGCCGGCCGCGCCGGTGACCGGGTCGACCTGCTGGCCGCCGACGCCTCACCGCGCGCGCTGCTGGAACGCGCGACGCTCGCCACCCTGTCCGACACCTTGGCCTTGCTCGAACCGGCGCTGCTGGAAGCCGACGCGGGCGCGATGGTCGGCCAAGTGCTGCGGCTCGCCCGGCGGCGCTGCCTCGTCGTGCTCTTCACCGACCTCACCGCAGCGACCGTGGAGGACGGCCTTCTCCCGGCGTTGCCACCGCTGCTGCGCCGCCATGAGGTGATGGTCGCCGCCGTCACCGATCCGCGCGTCGCCGAGCTCGCCGACGACCGCGGGGACCCGGAGGCGGTCTACGCAGCAGCAGCGGCGGAACGCTCGCTCGCCGAGCGCCGGCGGCTCGCGGCGGCGCTGCAACGCCGCGGTGTCGAAGTCGTCGACGCCGGACCGGAGCACTTCGCGAGCGCCGTCAGCGACCGCTACCTGGCGTTGAAGGCCGCCGGTCTGCTGTAGCGCCCGCGGCGGGTCAGGTGGGGGCGGCCACCGGCGCCAGGTCGACCTCGTCGAGCCCGGACAGGTCGCCCGTGGCTCCGGCGCGGCGCGCGCGCCCGCCGACGACGACCACCACCGCGATCATCAGCACTTCCGCCACGGCTCCGATCGTGAGCCGCGCCCACGGCGGCAGCGCCGAAGGTGTCACGAAGGCCTCGATCAACCCGCTCACAGCGAGTACCAGCACCAGCCCGACCGCCAGCGCGCCCGCTCCGCGTCCCTCCTGCGCCAGCGCATCCACCCGCTTGCGCGGGCCGGGGTCGATGACGCGCCAGCCCATCCGCAGCCCGGCCGCCCCGGCGACGAAAACGGCGGTGAGTTCCAACATGCCGTGGGGCAGGATCAGCGTGAAGAACTGGTCGGTCTTGCCGCAGGTGGCGAGGTACCCGCCGGAGACCCCGACGTTCACCGCGTTGCTGATCAGCACGTACAGCGTCGGGATGCCGAGCAACCCACCGAACGCGATCGCCATCGCTGCGACCAGCGCGTTGTTCGTCCACACCTCGGCGGCGAATGAGCCGGCCGGATTGCTCCGGTAATACTGCGCGAACTCGCTGTCGCACAACCGGCGAACACGCTCGGCGGGGACGAGGGTGTGGGCGACGCTCGGATCGTTCGCGATCCAGGCGCCGACGGCGAACGAGATCAGCACGAAGCCCGCGGCGACCCCGAGGATCCACCAGCGCCTGACGTAGAGCGCAGCAGCGAAGTCGACGGTGAGGAACCGTCGCACCCCGGCCGCGGTGATGCGCGCGCTCCCGGTCGTGGCCGCCCGCGCTCGGGTCACCAGCGACGACAGCGAGTCGATGAGCACCGGATCGGGAAAGCGGGTGCGCACCACCGAAAGGTGCGTTGCGGTGCGCTGGTACAGGTCGACCATCTCGTCGAGCTCGGCCGGCGCCATGGCCCGCGGCCGGCTCGCCCGGCGCACCAGCACCTCCAGCCGCTGCCACTCGGGACGGTGCGCAGCGACGTAGACGTCGAGATCCACGCTGTCGCCACCCCCGTGCGCACCGGCGGCTTGGAAACGGCCGCTCGTCGGCGATGCTAGAGGGGTGAGCCTGTCCGGGGGGAACGCGTACCCGCCGCCGTATCCGGGTCGGCACCCGGCTATGCCGGGCCAGGTGAACGCGAGCAGCCCGGTCATCGGCTACACGCCGATCGTCGGCGGCGAGGCCGTGCCGATCGATCTGCGCGTGGCGCGCCTTGGCAGCCGCATGATCGCCGCGCTGCTCGACTGGACCGGGATGTTCTTCCTGCTGCTGTTCGCTGAGGCGTGGATCGTGCGGCTCGGGACCGATTCGGCCGCCACCCAGGCGCTGTTCGTCGTCGTTCTGGTGCTGATCCTCATCGGCTACCCGGTGATCATGGAGACGGCGTGGGGCGGGCGCACGCTCGGCAAGGCGGCCATGGGCCTGCGCGCGGCCCGCGACGACGGCGGCCCGCTACGCTTCCGGCACGCGTTGATCCGCGGGCTCTTTCGGGTGTTCGTCGACGGGCTGGTCACGCTGGGCATCGCCGGAGCGCTCAGCATCCTGATCTCCGAACGCGGCAAGCGGCTCGGCGACATGGCGGCCGGCACCGTCGTGCTGCAGGAACGGGTGCCCAACACGGGCGGCTACGTGCCGGGCATGCCGGCGCCGCTCGTCGCGTGGGCGTCGACGCTGGACCTTTCCGGCTTCTCGGACGCGCTGGCGCTGCAGTGCCGGCAGTTCCTCGGCCGGCTCGATCAGCTGTCGGACGAGGCGCGCGAGCGCATCGGCGCCTCGCTCGTCGCGGCGGTGCAATCTGCCGTCTTCCCGCCGCCCCCACCGGGGACACCGGGATGGGCGTACGTCTCCGCGGTGCTCGCCGAGCGGCGCCGCCGGGAGGAAATGCGGATGGGTCTCGCGCCGTTCCCCGGCTGGCCTCCCCCGCCCGGGTATGGCAACGCCCCGGCTCCGGGTCTGCGCCCGCCGGCGCCGGCAGCGCCTTTCGCGCCGCCCCCGCCACCGCCGGTATCGCCGGAATCGACGGAATCGCCGTCAGTTTCATTCCGGAAAGACGGGCCCGCGGAGGCTGATGGGCCGCCGGCGCCTGCCCCGGACAACGGCGGTTTCGCACTTCCCGGGTAAGCACTTCCCGCCTCGTACCGGCCCCGGACCAGCACGTTCAAACGCAATGCGGCAAAACCCATATCGCCGGGAGCCGCGATTAGTCCGCCCGCCGGTCGGGTATTGCGTACAAAGCGCGCAATGGCGACACGACTAAGCAGATGTTCGGCAGCGTCAGGCGCGGCCTCGGCCGCTCTCTCTTGACCCTGATCCCGCGGCAGCAGCGAGGCAAGCGTGACTTCTTTGGATTCTCTTCGGCGCGGCGCCGGCGTCGCGTCCGCCCAAATGCAGCTCGAGCGGCCGGAGCCCGATCGCCGCGCAGCAGCCGACGCACGATCCGATCCGTGGCCGGTGAGCTCCACTTACCAGTTGCCGGCGAGCACGTCGAGCGCCGCCCTGGCCCGCCGGCTCTTGCGCGGGGCGCTCACCGCATGGCCGAGCGAGCTGGTGAACTCCGCCGAGCTGCTGGTGAGCGAGCTCGTGACCAATGCCGTTCAGCACGGCAGGTCCGCTCCGGTGGTGCGCGTCGACGCCTACGGAAGCACCCTGCGCGTCACCGTCGCGGACGACTGCCCGTCGGCTCCCGGCGTTCGCCATCCCGATGCGGACGCCGACAGCGGACGCGGCCTGCTCCTCGTCGAGACGGTGGCCACATCCTGGGGCTGGTCGCAGCACGCGCGCGGCAAACTCGTCTGGTTCACGATCTGACCGCCGGACCCTCGGGTCAGCCCAGCCCCGGAATGGACGCGGGACCACCCGGGCCGCCGAACTGCTGCTGCTGTTGCGGTTCGACGAGGACGCGCGCCGGCAGTCGCTTTTCCGGGTTTCCGTCGATTTCGATGACGAACTCGTAGGAACCCGTCTTCGACAGCGGCAGGCCCTGCAGCCCGAACGCGAGCGGCACCGTCTGGGTTTCCCCCGGCGGCAGCAGCGGCGGCCGGCCGACGTTGAACTGCGTCATCATCTCGATGGCCGGGGCGGGCGGAACCCCTTCGGGCACCCACGGGCTCACCGCATTGCCGTCCTCGTCGACGAGCTTCACGCCCACGGTGTGCTGCTGGTTCGTCGCCGTGTAAGGAACGTGCACGACCATCGCGACGAAGATCGTGATGACGTGCGGCGGCTGCGGCTGCACGAACAGCAGGTTGACGGCACCGCCGTTGATGAAGAGCTTGCCTTCGCTGGCCTCGGCGTGGTCGCACAGCAGTGCGTTGATTTCCACAGGAGTTCCTTTCCGAACGTGGGCTCGACACCCGGTTGGGCGATCGTCGGGCATGCCGGCACGACCCGGCTAGCGAGCGATACGAGCTTTGAGGTCTTGGATGGCGGCGATGGGGGTCGGATCGATGCCCAGACCGAGCGCCGTGTACACCGACGCGAAGTCGATGAGACCGACCAGCGAGGCAAGCCGTTCCAGCCGGGAGCTCCCGTCGCCGATCAGCTCGCTGTAAGGCACGCCGCGGGCCTCCGCGATGTCCTTCGTCACCTCGGCACGCCGGGTGACCTGGGGATGCTCGTCGGTGAAGTCCCGCAGCAGCACGAGGCGGAGCATTCCGGCGGACTCGTGCGGGTCGGCGAAGATGTCTCGCCCGCCGGTGCCGCCGCCACTTCCGTAAGGCCCGTCGAAGGCGACCACCTGGTTGTGGTTCGCCTCCGGCATCGGCGCCGAGATCGCCGGCAGCTTCGCATTCTCGTTCCACTGGCACGCCAGCCGGTAGGCCGCCACCGCGGTGACGGGCGAGCAGCCCCACGCCATCGGCAACGTGTCAGCCAGCGCCAGCGCCAGCTCCTTGGCCGGATTGACGAAGGACTCGCTGGACGGGCGGCAGGCGGCGGCGATCTCGTCGAGCCGCGTAGAGGTGGCGTCCAGCACCCGCGGCGACGCGTCGGCCAGGCCCAGCTGCCCGGCGGCGATGAGCAAGGGCACGGCGAGCCCCCAGGCCATGCTGCGCGGCAGCCGCCCGGAGGCGCGGACCGGCACGAATGCCCCCCGCCCGCGGTCTGCGATATGCGCGAGCGGGGACTGCGCCGCCCCGACACCGAGCAGCCGGCTTCCCCGGCGCATCGCCTCCTCGAAGCCCGAGAGGGTTTCCTCGGTGGTGCCCGAGCAGGAGACGCCGCAGACGAGGTCGGCCGCGCCGACCCATACCGGCAGCCCGTAGCCCTTCAGGACGAAGATCGGAATCCGGCTCTCGGGACCGCAGATCGCGGCAAGGATGTCACCGGCGATGCCGCTGCCGCCCATGCCCAGCACGACGATCGAACGCGGCAGCCCCTCGTCGGAGAGCCCGTCCAGCCCCGCCTCGGCAGCGAGCGCCGCGGCTTCGCGCACCTGCGCGCCGGCGGTCGCGACCGCGCGCAGCATGTCACCGGGGTCACCGGCCGCCAGCTGCTCGACGTTGTCGAGGACCGTCTCGTCCAGCGGCACGCTATGCCCCGCCGGAGGCCGCGCCTGCGGTGTCGCCTTCCGACGGTTTTTCCGCCTCGTCGATCAGCATGACGGGGATGTCGTCGCGGACCGGATAGCGGTAGCCGCACTGCGTGCAGACCAGTCGCTCGGCGGCCTCGTCGGCGGAGAGCTCACCGTGACAGTTGGGGCACGCGAGGATGTCCAGCAGAGCCGGATCGAGATTCACTGACCGCCTCCGCGGATGATCGCCAGAACTTCGTCGCGCAGCGCGGACATCGCTGCGTCGTCTTGGGCTTCCACATTGAGCCGCAGCAGCGGCTCGGTGTTGGAGGCGCGCACGTTGAACCACGCCCCACCGGGCAGGTCGACGGTCAAGCCGTCGAGGTGGTCGACGGCGGCGCCCTGGCGCGCCGCGAAGTGCTCCTGCACCTCCCGCATCACAGCGGCCTGGTCGGCGACCTCGGAGTTGATCTCCCCGCTCGCGGCGTAACGCGAGTACTCCTCGAGCAGGCCGGACAGCGGTCCGCTCTGCTGCCCGAGAGCGGCCATCACGTGCAGCGCGGCGAGCATGCCGGAATCCGCGCGCCAGAAGTCTCGGAAGTAGAAGTGGCCGGAGTGCTCACCGCCGAAGACCGCGCCGGTGCGCGCCATCTCCCCCTTGATGAACGAGTGACCGACGCGGGTGCGCACCGGCTCGCCGCCGTGCTCGCGGACGATCTCCGGGACGGCGTGCGAGGTGATCAGGTTGTGAATGATCGTCGACGCCGGCTCACGAGCGAGCTCCCGGCTCGCGATGAGCGCGGTCAACACGCTCGGTGACACGATCTCGGCGCGCTCGTCGACGACAAAGCAGCGGTCGGCGTCCCCGTCGAAGGCAAGGCCGAGGTCGGCGCCGGTCTCGCGCACCTTCGCCTGCAAGTCGCGCAGGTTGGCCGGGTCGATGGGGTTCGCCTCGTGGTTGGGGAAGCTGCCGTCCAGCTCGAAGAAGAGCGGCGTGACCTCGAGCGGCAGGCCGTCGAACACCTTCGGCACCGTGTAGCCGCCCATGCCGTTACCCGCGTCGACGACGACCTTCAGCGGGCGGATGTCCGCCAGCCCGGGCACCAGCCCGCGCATGTACTCGGCGTATTCGCCGAGCAGGTCGCGCTCGCTGGTCGAGCCGGAGCGGCCGCCGGCCGCCGGCACCCCGCTTTCGAGCATCTTGCGGATATCGGCGAGCCCGCTGTCCTGACCCACCGGCGCGGCGCCGGCGCGGCAGAGCTTGATGCCGTTGTACTTGGCCGGGTTGTGCGAGGCGGTGAACATGGCCCCGGGCATGTCGAGGTAGCCGGACGCGAAGTAGAGCATGTCGGTGGACGCGAGGCCGGCCTTCACGACGTCGGCACCCTGGCTCGTGGCTCCCGCGGCGAACGCGTCGGACAGCGGCCCGGAGGAGGTGCGCATGTCGTGCGCGACCACGATCGACGGCGCCTCCGTCAGCCGGACGAACGCCGCCCCCGCCGTACGTGCCAGATCCTCGTCGAGCTCCTCCGGAACGAGCCCGCGGATGTCGTACGCCTTGACGATCTTCGATAGATCCCGCACCCGGGCGACTTTATCCGCACCTCAGCCGGACACACACCGGCGAGCGCCCGGACGGGGAGGGAACGCCGGACGCCGGCACTTTCGCGTCGCGGTCAGCGGCGTCGGGTGCGGTCCAGCACACCGGCGAGCGCGAGGTCACCGGTCGGCCCGGTCCAGAGCTTGTGCTCGCAGTCCTGGCAGGACGTGAAGTCGACGGGGCTGCCGTCGGTGAGGGTCATCGAGATGCGCGTGACTCGTGCGCTTCCGCAACTCGCACACGTCACCCCGAGCAGATGCTTGGGATCCGGCCGCATGCCCAACGCCTCGCCGACGGTGGCCCCCGAGGCAGCAGCGGGCATCGAGGCAGACATAGCGGAGGACATCGAGAACGTCACCGGACGACGAACGGGCACGAGAGCACCTTCCCCGAGACACCTGCGCCGGGTGCCCGGCGCGACTAACCGCCTATCGGCGTGTCGGCTTGCGCGTAAGCACTCGTCTGGGTGATGCTCTGCGGTTCTGCCGTCGGGGCTGATCGTCTGTGAGGTCTACCGTCAGGGCTGGGGAAGCACGCGAAGGTGACCGCGGCTGCGCACTCCCGGCTGCGGCGCCGGGGCCGGGCGGGCCGCCTCGCGCACCGCGTTAGCCAGCGCCTCGAGGTCGTCGTTGCTCGGCACGTGCGGAGCGGGCTCCCCCTCGACGCGCACCACCGCCCAGCCCCGCGGAACGGTCAGGCGATCCGCGTGCTCGGCACACAGGTCGTACGAATGCGGCTCGACGAACGGAGCCAGCGGACCGAGAACAGCGGTGGATTCGGCATAGGCATAGGTCAGGGTGGCGACGGCGGCCGCGCCGCACGCCGCCCGCGAGCAGCGCCGGGGCATCACCGGAGCCACGTTAGTCTTCGCGGACTGCCATGCCGCCGAAGCGCTACCCGAGCCGGGCCCGTGTCGCGTTGTGACGCTCGTCGTGTTTGTGGCGATTGCTCGCATCAAGCCGTGCCACGCCACTTCCGCGGGCCACCGGCGCGAGCCGTGACCTCCCGCCGACGACCTCGTACGCTGCCCGCATGAGCGTCGAGCCGGCCGGCGAATCCCTGCGCAGCGCGCCGCGGAGAACGAGCCGGCTACGCCGGGTGCGCCGGCTGCGCGACCGGCGCGGGCGCGGGCTGCGGGGACGGCTGGCCCCGCCCGAGGTGCCGATCAGCCAGACGCGCGCCGATCAGTTCGACGAGGTCGTCCGCGAAGCCGTCGCACATCTCGACCACCGTTGGGCGGCAGAGCTCGCGGAGGTCGAATTCGTCGTGGACGAGGTGCCTCCCGCCGAACCCGGTGAGGACGGGGTGGTGGTGGAGGGCGCCGGCGAGGCCGGTGACCTGGGTCAGGTGCGGCTGTCGCGGCTCGTCCCGGCGACCGGCTCCGGACGCCACACCCGCCCGCCGCGCATCGAGCTGTACCGGCGCCCGCTGGAGCTTCGGGCGCTGGACCCCGATGACCTCGCCGAACTCGTCCTCGATGTGCTGATCCACGAGGTGGCGGACCTCTTGGGGGTCGGACCCGAGGTCATCGACCCGGAAGGGCACGGGGACCCCGACTTCGACGAGTAGCCGACAAGGTCAACGCTTCACCGAAGTGGGTTTGGCGGGGACATCCGCCGCCAAACCCACTTGCGTGAAGCGTTGATCTTGGAGGAGCTAACTGGCGCGGCGGCGCAGCTTACGACGTTCGCGCTCCGAAAGACCTCCCCAGATCCCGAAGCGCTCGTCGTTCGCCAGCGCGTACTCCAGGCACTCGACCCGGACCTCGCACTCCTGGCAGACCTTCTTGGCGTCGCGCGTGCTGCCGCCCTTTTCCGGAAAGAAAGCCTCCGGATCGGTCTGCGAGCACAGAGCCTTGGCCTGCCACTCCAGCACTTCCTCGTCGAGGTCGAGCAGGAAGCTTTCGGCCTGGACCTCTAGGTTCATGGACTCCTCCGAGACTCCTTGGCGAGCACCCGTGTTGGTGCGAGTCGCAGGTGTCCACACCGACGGCCTAGACTCGCTCGGCTAGCGCACCCAAGCCCCCGGTAGGGGGAATGACACGCTTGAAATTACATCGGCTGAACTAGCGCGCGTCAACCGATCGGGCGAAAAGTATTCGAACAACTACTCTGCGTCATGGTCGCAGGTCCCGTCGGCGGCGCGTCGGCACTTAGCGTGTTCGCGCGCAATGTCTGCGTTACGCGTTTCGTGAAATGACGATGAAAGGTGGCCGGTCACCCGCGCGTGGCGCCAGCGGCATAGCGCGGCAACGCCGACGCGGTCGCTCGCCACTCGGGCCCCTGGGCCTCCCGCCACTGCCAGCGCAGGTGCCCACTCGCTCCGACACTGCAGACGGGGGCCAGGTGATGCCCAGCCAGTGTCAGACCTGTCAGGAGCCGGCGAGCATCGCCTCGATCACGTCGGCCAGCTCTTCCGCAGGCCGTCGCCCGTCGAGCTCCAAGCCGGCTACCCGGCGCAGCAACGGCTCGACGGACCGCACGTAGCCCGCGACCTCCGCCCGTTCCTGCGGCGTCTTGCCGTAGGGGTTATCCGTCCGGCGCGCCAGCCGCGCGAACAGGACGTCGAGCGGAGCGCTCAGCAGCACCACATGATCGAAGCGGTGGTAGAAGCGACCTTGGTTCCCGACCGTCCCCGCCACCACCACGTCCGCGTGGCGCGCCAGGAGCTCGGCTATCCGCGGCTCATCCCACGTCTTGTCGGGGAGCACCCAGCCGCCGTAGTCGGTGTCGACGGTCAGATGGCCGCGCCGGCGCAGCTCAGCGAGCAGCGTCGACTTCCCGGTGCCCGACATGCCCGTGATCAGGACGCGCGGCACCCGCCGACCTACGCGCCTTCGCGCACCAACGGCAGTGCAAGGCCGACCGCCGCCCGGCCGCTGGGCCGCAGCTCCTCGGTGGCCCGCCGCGCCAGCTCCTGACGCTCGCGCGAGACCTCGCCGTAGGTGGTGGTGCGCTGCACCGCCGGCCGTCCGGCGCCCGCCGCGATCTCCTCGAGCTCCGCCACCGACTTGAGCGAGCCGTGCTCCGAGCCGGCCATCCGGCTGATGGTCTCCTCCATCAGCGTACCGCCGAGGTCGTCAGCGCCGCCGCGCAGCATCGTGCGGGTGCCTTCGATACCGAGCTTCACCCACGACGTCTGCACGTGGTCGATGGCCCCCGCGAGCAGGATGCGCGCCATCGCATGGACCGCGCGGTTCTCCACGATCGTGGGACCCGGCCGGGCGACCCCGGCGAGATACAGCGGAGCGCTCTGATGCACGAACGGCAACGGGACGAACTCGGTGAACCCGCCGGTGTCCTCCTGGATGCCGCGCAGCAGCCGCAAGTGGGCCAGCCAATGAGCCGGGGTGTCGACGTGGCCGTACATCATCGTCGCGCTGGTACGCATGCCGAGCCGGTGCGCGGTGGTGACGACCTCCACCCACGTGGCGGCCGGCAGCTTGCCCTTGGTCAGGATCCAGCGGACCTCGTCGTCCAGGATCTCGGCGGCGGTGCCCGGCAGGGTGTCGACGCCCGCCTGCTTGGCCCCCGCGAGCCACTCGGCGATCGACATGCCGGCGCGGGTAGCCCCGTTGACGACCTCCATCGGGCTGAACGCGTGGACATGCATCTCGGGCAGCCGCCGCTTCACCTCGGCGGCGAGGTCGAAGTATGCGGTGCCGGGAAGATCGGGATGGATACCGCCTTGCATGCAGACTTCGGTGGCGCCGACCGACCAGGCCTGCTCCGCCCGCGAGCCCACCTCGTCGAGCGAGAGGCTGTAGGCGTCGGCGTCGCTGCGGCGCTGGGCGAACGCGCAGAAGCGGCAGCCGGTGTAGCAGACGTTGGTGAAGTTGATGTTGCGGTTGACGACGTAATGCACATCGTCACCGACCCGGTCACGGCGGATCCCGTCGGCCAGCGCGGCCAGCGCGTCGATCTCCGCGCCCGGCTCCGGGTCGAACAGCACGAGCGCAGCCGCCTCGCTCATCGCCGGGCCGCGGGCCTCGGCTTCGCGTAACGCCGCCGCGTACTCCGGCCGCATCCGCTGGCGCGGCACCGCAACCGGCCCGGCACTCCCCCGGGTGCGAGCCTGCTCGGACACGACCAGCGAGCCCCAGTCGCCGTATGCCGAGTCGAAATCGCTGCGCGTCTCGGTGATCCGGCCCTCGACGTCGATCGCCGTATCGAGGTCGACCCGGCCGAGGCTCTGCAGGCCACCATCCGGCTCCTGCCAGCCCAGGCCGGCCGGGCGGGCGTCCTCGCGAGCGAGACCCGTCTCCGGCTCGACCAGCGCTGCGACATGAGCCCGCAGCCGCGGGTCGAGCCACGGCTCCTCCAGGTACGGCGGGTGCGCGGTGAGCCGCTCCCGCAACGTGAACCCGGCGTCCGCGCACCACCCGGCCAGCGCCTCGAGCTGCGGCCACGGACGCTCGGGGTTCACATGGTCCGGGGTGAGGGGGCTGACGCCGCCGAGGTCGTCGACACCGGCGGCGAGCAACCGCGCGACGTCACCGGGCTCCACCAGGTTCGGCGGCGACTGCACCCGGGCGCCCGGACCGAGCAGCAGCCGCGCCACCGCGATCGTGGCGAGCAACTCGTCGGCGTCCAGGTCGTCGCTGGAACGCATGGCGGTATCCGGCTTCGCGCGGAAACCCTGGATGAGCACCTCTTGGATGTGCCGGTACTGGCGCGACAGCCGGCGCAGCGCGAACAACGCCTCGATGCGGTCTGCCGGCGTCTCACCGATGCCGACGAGGATGCCGGTGGTGAACGCGACCGTGCAGCGGCCGGCGTCTTCGATCACCCGAAGCCGCACCGCCGGGTCCTTGTCCGGGCTCCCGAAATGGGCCCCGCCGGGACTGGCGAAGACCTCCTCGGACGTCGTCTCGAGCATCATGCCCATCGACGGCGCGACCGGCTTCAGCCGCTGGATCTCCTCCCAGCTCAGCACCCCGGGATTGAGGTGCGGCAGCAGGCCGGTCTCCTCGAGCACCCGGATCGCCATCGCCCGCACGTAGCCCAGGGTCGAGTCGTAGCCGTGGGCATCGAGCCACTCCCGAGCGGCGGCCCAGCGGTCTTCGGGACGGTCACCGAGGGTGAAGAGGGCTTCCTTGCAGCCGAGCTCAGCGCCCTGCCGGGCGATGGCGACGACCTCGTCGGGCGACAGGTACGGCGCTTCGAGCCGGCCCGGGGTGGTGGCGAACGTGCAGTAATGGCAACGGTCGCGACACAGCCGGGTGAGCGGGATGAACACCTTCTTGCTGTAGGTGACGGTGGCCGGGCGTCCGGCGGCAGCAAGACCCGCGTCGCGAACGCGCGCGGCGCTGTCCATCAGGTCCGCGAGCTGCTCCCCGCGGGCGTGCAGCAGGACCTCTGCCTCGACGGGGTCGAGGGCGACGCCGTCACGGGCACGGCGAAGTGCCCTGCGCATGGCCGACTCGCTCGGGCGTGCAGCCTGCTCTGTCAAGCGCTCCGTCAAGCGTCGACCCTCCGCCTCCAACGTCAGTCCGGCGCCTACCGACGCCCGCCTCACGTCACCGTATGCCGCAGCACCGACCGTGTCGGGACCCCCCGGTGATTGACTGGCCGAATGCGCATCGTTGTGCTGGCCGGGGGCTTCGGAGGCGCCCGCTTCCTGCGCGGGATCCAGCGAGCCGAGCCGGACGCGCAGATCACCGCGGTCGTCAACACCGGTGACGACGTCACCCTGCACGGCCTGCGCATTTGCCCGGACCTCGACACGATCATGTACACCCTCGGCGGCGGGTTGGACGAGGAACGCGGCTGGGGCCGGGTGGGCGAGACGTTCGCCGTCCGCGATGAGCTGTCCGCCTACGGCGTAGGCCCCGAGTGGTTCGGGCTCGGCGACCGCGACCTCGCCACCCATCTCGTCCGCACCCAGATGCTCGACGCCGGCTACCCGCTGTCGGCGGTGACGCAGGCACTGTGCGACCGGTGGCGGCCGGGCGTCACGCTGCTGCCGATGACCGACGACCGGGTCGAGACCCACGTGACGGTCAGCGACCCCGACGACGGCCGGCGAGCCATCCACTTCCAGGAATGGTGGGTGCGCTACGGCGCTCGGCTCCCGGCCGAGGCGATCGTGCCGGTCGGTGCCCCCACCGCCGCCCCTGCGCCCGGCGTCCTCGAGGCGATCGCCGCCGCCGACGTGATCCTGCTGCCACCCTCGAACCCCATCGTCTCGGTAGGCGTCATCCTCGCCGTGCCCGGCATCCGTGAGGCGCTGCGCGCCGCGGCGGCACCGCTCGTCGGCGTGTCACCGATCGTCGGCGGGGCCCCGGTGCGCGGCATGGCGGACGCCTGCCTGCGCGCCGCCGGCATCGAGGTCAGCGCGCAGGCGGTCGGTCGCCAGTACGGCGCGCGGCGCGGCGAAGGCGCCTGCGGGCTGCTGGACGCCTGGCTCGTCGACACCGCCGACGCGCATGCGACCGTTCCCGGCGTCGAGGTGATCTCGCTACCGCTGATGATGCCCAATCCGGCTGAGGCGGCGAGGCTCGCCACCGCCGCTCTGGAGGCTGCCCGTGCTGTCGGTTGAACCGATCTCCGGCCTGCCCGAGGTGGCGGAGGGCGACGACCTGGCTGCGCTCATCGACGCCGGGATCCCGGATCTCGCCGACGGCGACGTCGTCGTCGTCACCTCGAAGATCGTGAGCAAGGCGGAGGGCCGGCTGCTGCCCGCCGGCGACGACCGCGAGGCCACCCGGCTGGCGGCAGTGGACGCGGAGGCGGTCCGGGTCGTCGCAGCCCGCGGCCGCACCCGGATCGTGCAGACGCGCTCAGGGCTGGTGATGGCCAACGCGGGCGTCGACACGTCGAACATCGACAAGGGCACCATCGCGCTGCTCCCCGTCGACCCTGACGCCTCGGCCCGCCGCATCCGCGACGAGCTCCGGCAGCGCCGCGGGGTGAGCGTCGGCGTGATCATCACCGACACCTTCGGCCGGCCCTGGCGGCAGGGACTCACGGACGTCGCGATCGGCGTCGCCGGCCTCGCGGCACTGCGCTCGCACATCGGCGCAGTCGACGACTACGGCAATGAGCTCGGCATGACCGAGATGGCCGAGGCGGACGAGCTGGCAAGCGCGGCGGAGCTGGTCGCCGGCAAGCTGGCCGGCGTCCCCGTGGTGGTGATCCGCGGCTACGAAGCGGTGCCGGACAACGGCCGCGGCGCGACGGCGCTCGTCCGCAATGCCGAAGAAGATCTCTTCCGGGTGGGCGCGGCAGAAGCGTTCACCGCCGGTCGGCAGGCGGCCCCATCGCTGCGACGGACGATTCGCGAGTTCGCCGACGCCCGGGTCGACCCCGCGCTGGTGCGTGCCGCGATCGGCGACGCCGTCACGGCGCCCGCGCCGCACCACACCGAGCCGTGGCGCTTCGTCATCGTCGAGCAGCGGCGAGCCGCATTCCTGGCGGCGATGCGTGCCGCGTGGACCGCCGACCTGCGCGCCGACGGCTTCGACGAGGCCTCCATCGAACGCCGGCTGCGCCGCGGCGACGTGCTGCACCGCGCGCCGGTGCTGGTCGTGCCGTGCCTCGTCACCGACGGCGCGCATCCCTATCCGGATCCGCGCCGCAGCGCGGCCGAGGAGCGGATGTTCCTGGTCAGCGGGGGTGCAGCGGTCCAGAACCTGCTGATTTCGCTCGCCGCCCGCGGCTTGGGGTCGTGCTGGGTCTCCTCGGCGCTGTTCTGCGCCCCGGCCGTGCGCGCCGTCCTGGACCTGCCGGACAGCTGGCAGCCGCTCGGAACGATCGGGATCGGCCACCCCGCGGCCGACCCACCGGCCCGTCCAGCGCGGTCGGCGGAAGGCTTCACCGTCGAGCGCTGAGCGACACGGTCAGGCCGTCGAACGTCGTCAGATGCGCGCGTAGTTGCGCACCGGCATCCGCGGCCCGAATGCCGGCGGGCGCGGCGCTCCCAGCTCGATGAGCCGCACCGCCCGGTAGCGATGCCCGCGATAGGGCTCGAGCAGCGCGAGCATGCCGTCATCGTCCACCCGGCGGCCGGCGAGCGCCCATCCGACATGTCCGGGCAGGTGGAAGTCGCCGACCGACACCGCATCGGCGTCGCCGTGCGCCCGCTGCGCGATCTCGGCGGCCGTCCAGGCGCCGATGCCCGGGATGGTGCGCAACGCTGCCGCGACCGCGGGACCGCGCCCGAGCGCGACGGTGCGCTCCAGCGCCGCTGCCTGATGCGCCGCAGCGATGATCGTTCGGGAGCGCTTGCCGTCCACACCGGCGCGATGCCAGTCCCACGACGGAATGCGCTGCCACACCTGCGGGGACGGGCAGACCCGCAGCCGCGCCGGCGCCGGACCGGGCGCGGGCTCGCCGTAGCGGCTCACCAGCCAGCGCCAGGCGCTGCGCGCTTCTCGTCCGGTCACCTTCTGCTCGAGCACTGCAGGCACCAGCGCCTCGAACACCCTCCCCGTGCGAAGAACCCTTACGCCGGCGAACCTGCGGGCCAGCTCGCGCAGCACCGGATGCTCCGGAGCGAAGCCGGTCGGATCGTCCTCCGCGCCGAGCAGCGCCGGGACACCGGCGAGCAGGCTCTCCGCGCCCGGCCCCCAGGTCTCGCACTGAAGAGCCCCGCGGCGGCCACCGCCGGTCACCCGGAGTGTCGCCGCCCCATCGGGCGTCCGGGCCGTGCACCAGATACCGCCCTCGTCCGTCATGAACGTCGGATCGCCGGTGCCTCGCCGCAGGCTCCCGAGCGTCCGGCGGGTATCGAGCAGATGCGACGGGCAGTAACGCATCGAGGGCACGCCGCCACTATCTCAGCCGAAGCACAGGCAACGGCGGCTAGCCTCCGAAGGCATGGGGGCCAAGCGCAGCCGCGACGAGCGCAAGGACCGGGCCGCGCAGCGGCGCCGGGAGGAGCAGGCGCGCGACAAGCGGCAACGCCGGTTGATTTTCGGTATCTCGATCCCGATCGCGGCCATCGTCATCGCGATCGTCCCGCTCACCAACTGGTACAACGCCCACCAGCGCGGCATCAAGCACGGCATCGGCTACGTCGCGGCGGCATCGACGCAGGCCAAGGCCGTCGGCTGCACCGGCGTGCGCAACGACCGGCAGATGAAGACCTCCATCGTGAAGACCGGCACCACCGTCGACTACGCGAAGCTCACCAAGGCGGCCGGCAACGCGCTGCCGCCTACCAGCGGTCCCCGCTACAGCGACCCGCTGCCTGACAGCCCGACGTTCTACGCGGTGAAAGCGGCGCCCAAGCCGGAGCGGGCGGTGGCCAACCTGTACTACGGCTACGTCGTCGTCTGGTACGACAAGAAACTTCCCGCGGCGGACGTGAAGACGCTGCAGACGGCCAGCTCGCAGACCAGCCGCACGATCTTCGTCCCGTGGACGCGCAGCATCTTCCCCGGCGATCAGCACCTGGTGCTCACGGCGTGGGATCGCACCCAGCGCTGCAAGACCGCGTCGGTCAAGGTGATCACCGACTTCGCCACGGCCCACGCGGACGACACCACCGGCAAGGGCTGGGCGTCGCCGAGCGCCCCGTCGCCCGGCGGTGGCGGCACCTCTCCGACGACGGTGCCGACGGTGCTGCCGACACCGCAGACCACCGTCACCCTCCCGGTGCCGAGCGGCTCCGCCGCGACCCGCGCGCCGGGTACGGCTACTGCCAGCCCCGCGCCGACGGCGTCCGTCCCCACGTCGACCTATTCGGTCCCGTCGGCGACGCCGTCAGCGCCCCTGCTGTCCGCATCGCCGGCCAAGTAGCCGGCACCGCTCTCGGCGCTTGCGGCTGGTGGCAGCGGCACATCTGCCGGCAGCTCCGGCCCGCGCCGCGGCCCGCCGGTCCCCCAGCCCCCGGCTAACTGCTCCTGACATCCGAGCTGAACCGCACCGCCCAGTCCGGCAGCTCGACGTGGGGAAATACTCGCAGCCCGGCGCGCAGCTCGTTGCCCTCACCGATGCGGGCGCCGTCGCCGATGACCGCGTCCTCGATCACGCTGCCGGTGCCGACCGTCGCGCCGCGGCCGATCACGCTGCCCCGCACCCGCGCGCCCGCGGCGATCACCGCATCGTCGAAGACGACGCTCGACGCCACCACGGCGTGCGCCTCGATCCGCGCGTGACGCCCGACCGCCGTTCCCCCTTCGACCACGGCCTCCTCGGCGACCACCGCGCCTTCGAGGGCGAGGTACGCACCCGGCGAGCCGGGCAAGGCGCTGGACGTGACCCGCCCGAGCACGAGGTCACACGAACCCTGAACGAAGGCCGCCGGCGTGCCGAGATCGAGCCAGTAGGAGGTATCGACGTGCCCGACGACCAGCTCACCGGCGGCGAGCAGGCCCGGGAACGTCTCGCGCTCGACCGACACCGGCCGGCCGGTCGGGATCGCGTCGATCACCTTGCGCCGGAAGACGTAGCAGCCGGCGTTGATGCGGTTCGTCGGCGGCGCCGGAGTCTTCTCCAGGAAGGCCGTGACCCGGCCGGTGCCGTCCATCGGCACGACGCCGAACGCACTCGGATCGTCGACCTCCACCAGGTGCAGCGTGACCTGCGCACCGGAGGAGGAGTGCCGCTCGAGCAACGCACGCAGGTCGACGCCGGACAGCACGTCGCCGTTGAAGATCAGCACCGGGTCGTCCGGGCCGCCGCGAAGCCGGTCGGCGACGTTGCGGATCCCCCCGCCGGTGCCGAGCGGCTCGACCTCGGTCACGTACTCCAGGTCGAGGCCGAACGCCGACCCATCTCCGAAGTAGGCCTCGAAGACCTCGGCGCGGTACGACGTCGCCAGCACGACGTGGTCGACCCCGGCGTCGCGGGCTCGGGCCAGCTGGTGGGCGGTGAACGGCACGCCTGCCGCCGGCAGCATCGGCTTCGGGGCGGAGATGGTCAGGGGGCGGAGCCGGGTGCCCTGGCCCCCGACGAGCAATACGGCATCCACAGGCCGGATCCTTCCAGACCCCTGGCCGGAGCAGCGGCACTAACCTGCGCAGAGTGGGTGCCGAATCCAGCGCGGAGTCGCCGCTGCCAGTGCGGACGGTCGCCCGGCTCATCTCGCAGTGGGTGGCCCGGCTCGGGCGCGTCTGGGTGGAGGGGCAGCTCACCGAGGTGTCGCGGCGCAGCGGCATGCGGGTGGCGTTCCTGACGCTGCGCGATCCCGTGGCCGACGTGAGCCTGCGGGTCGCGGCGGGTCCCGCGATGCTGGAGGGCCTTCGCGAGGGCGCGCGGGTGGTGGTGTGGGGGCAGCCCGAGATGCACCTCACCCGAGGGGTGCTCCAGCTGGTCGCGCACGAGATCCGTCCGGTGGGGGCCGGCGAATTGCTGGCCCGCATCGAACGGCTCAAAGCGGTACTCGCCGCCGAGGGGCTGTTCGCCGCCGAGCGCAAGCGGCCGCTGCCGTTCCTGCCTCACGCGGTGGGCTTGATCACCGGGCGCGGTAGCGCCGCCGAACGCGATGTGGTGGAAAACGCCCGCCGCCGCTGGCCTGCAGTGCGCATTGTGGTCCGCGAAGTCGCCGTTCAGGGCCCGCTGGCGGTGGGGCAGGTCTGCGATGCCCTGCGAGCGCTCGAACGCGATCGCGAGATCGACGTCATCGTCATCGCCCGTGGCGGCGGCTCGCTCGAGGACCTGCTGCCCTTCTCCGACGAATCCCTGTGCCGGCTCGTCGCCCAGTGCTTCACCCCCATCGTGAGCGCGATCGGCCACGAGCAGGACACACCCCTACTGGACCTGGTCGCCGATGTACGGGCCTCGACCCCGACCGATGCGGCGAAGCAGGTCGTTCCCGACGTGACCGAGCAGGCGACCGCCGTCCACCAGCTGCGCGAACGCGGTCGGCGCGCCCTCGTCCACCGGCTCAGCGCGGAGCAGGCGCGCATCGACGCGTTGCGCTCGCGGCCGGTGCTGCGCGACCCGGCCGCCGGGATCCGGCGGCAGGCGGACGAGGTGGCGGCCCTGCTCGCGCGCGCCCGCCGGTGCACGCAGAGCCAGCTGGAACGCGAGGAACACGCCCTCACCGCGCAGCTCGCCCGCGTGCGGGCGCTGTCGCCGGCCGCCACGCTCGCCCGCGGCTATGCCGTCGTTCAGGACTCCACAGGTGCGGTGCTGCGCGACGCGGCGGACACCGCCGCGGGCGCGCCATTGCACGTCCGGCTAGCGAAAGGTCAGCTCGACGTGACGGTGAACGCATGACGCCGGCAGCCGACCGGGAGTCCAGCTATGAGCAGGCCCGGGCGGAGCTCGAGGAGGTCGTCCATCGCCTCGAGGCCGGCGGGGTCCCGCTCGAGGAGTCGCTCGCGCTGTGGGAGCGCGGGGAGGAGCTGGCCCGCCAGTGCCAGGAATGGCTCGACGGGGCCCGGCGGCGGCTCGATGCGGCGCGCGGCGACGCGGCGCCGGAGGCCGAGCCAGGCACCTAGCCGGCTGCCGGCTGCTGCTTGAGGCTGCGGGCAATCGTGACGAGCTGCGCGAGGTTCGCACCACCGGACGTCCCACCGTCGCTGATCGTGAGGACGGCGCCCGCGGGCAGCGACCTGACCAGCGCGACATGGCCTCCGGCCTGCCGGACCTCGAATCCGGGCGGAGGCGGCGTCTTCAGGGCGGTGACGGTCGCTTGCGACGCGCGCGTCGACGGCACGTAAGCGTCCTTGTAGAACTTCTCGTCGGGATGCTGGCTCTGATCGAGACGGGCGAAATCGCTGGCGCGGTAGACGAACCCGATGTGCAGCGCGTTCGGCGCGGCGGCAATACGGATGTAGTTCGCCTGCCAGCCGGACGGCAGCGGCTCGGGCGCGTAGACCGGCATCGCGGTCTGCTTGGCCAGCGCGCGGGCTGCCGGGAGGTACTCCACGGGGGTGACCTTCGCGTGGTGGCTCTTCGGCAGCAGCAGGATGAAGACGGCGATCGCAGCGCCGACGACCGCGAGTGACAGCACCATGTCGCGCACCGTCGACGGCTTGCGCCGGGACGCCGGCCGGGTGGTCTGCGCGCTCACCCCTCCAGCTTGCCTGCCGGATACGCGAACGCGCGCCCGGGAGGGCAACAGGCGCGCCAAGGAGCTGCGCACGCAGGCGGGCAACAGGCGGGCGGGTAGACGGGCAACGAGGCGGTCCGGGCGCCGCCAGCCCCCAGCAGCCGGCGGCGCCCGGACAGTGGTGCTCGCCTCGGGCTTTCAGTGGGTCGCCGGACTCCCCAGCCAATCGACGACCCGCCCGGCAGGCGTTGGCACCACTTGAAATGTTCGACATCGCCCCCGGGACTCCTCCCGGTCACATCCGCCATCTACCATCCGGGCGGTGACGGTAGATGAGGCCCACCCCGCTCCCCTTGCCGTGCAAGGACAAGCCCCTGATCGCAACCTCGCGCTCGAGCTCGTGCGCGTTACCGAAGCCGCCGCCCTGGCCGCCGCCCGCTGGGTCGGCCGGGGCGACAAGATCGGCGCCGATCAGGCGGCCGTCGACGCCATGCGGCGCCTCGTCGGCACCGTGTCGATGGCCGGCGTCGTCGTCATCGGGGAGGGCGAGAAGGACGAAGCTCCCATGCTCTTCAACGGTGAGGAGGTGGGCGACGGTCACGGACCCGAGTGCGACGTCGCGGTCGACCCGGTCGACGGCACGACGCTCACGGCGAAGGGGATGAGCAACGCCATCGCCGTCATGGCGGTGAGCGAGCGCGGCACCATGTTCGACGCCACCTGCTGCTTTTACATGGAGAAGCTGGTCACCGGGCCGGAAGCGGCCGGCATGGTCGACATCAGCGCCCCCGTTGCCCACAACATCGCGGCCGTCGCCCGCGCCAAGGGCATCGCCACGCGTGACGTGACCGTCGCGATGCTGGAGCGGCCGCGCCACGACGCGCTGATCAAGGAGGTGCGGGAGACCGGGGCGCGCGTGAAGCTGATGTCCGACGGCGACGTGGCCGGGGCCGTCATGGCCGCCAGCGAGGGCACCGGCGTCGACCTGCTGCTCGGCGTGGGCGGCACCCCGGAGGGGATCATCGCGGCGTGTGCGGTCACGTGCCTCGGCGGAGTCATCCAAGGCCGGCTGTGGCCGCGTGACGACGCGGAACGTCAGCAGGTGATCGACGCCGGCCAGGACACCCAGCGCATCCTCACCACGCAGGACCTGGTGGCCAGCGACAATGTGTTCTTTGTCGCAACGGGCGTGACCGACGGTGAGCTGGTGGACGGTGTGCGCTACCGGCCGGGCGGCGCGACGACCGATTCGCTGGTGATGCGTTCGCGCAGCGGCACGATCCGGCGGGTGCAGAGCCAGCATCAGCTGACCAAGCTGCAGGCGTATTCGACCGTTCCGTTCTAGCTTTTCCGCTTGCAAGGGGGGCGGGTAGGCGGCAGGCAAACGTTGCCGCGATCGGTGGCGCCCGCGGCTCGGGCCGGGTCCGCGCCGCCGCCGCCCACCCGCTAGCCTGCGGTTTGTGACTGCAGCAGCGAACGACAACGAGTTCCGTACCGAGCACGATTCCATGGGCGAGGTGCTCGTTCCCATCGCCGCCAAGTGGAGCGCGCAGACCCAGCGGGCGGTGGAGAACTTCCCGGTCAGCGGGCACCGGGTGCAGCCGGCGCTCGTTCACGCGCTCGCCGCCATCAAGCGGGCCGCGGCTGCGGTCAATTCCGAGCTCGGGGTCATCGACGACGACAAGGCCGCGGCGATCGTGTCCGCCGCGGACGAGGTGGTGCGCGGCGACTGGGACGGCGAGTTCCCGATCGACGTCTTCCAGACCGGCTCCGGCACCTCGACGAACATGAATACCAACGAGGTGCTCGCCAGCCTGGCGAGCGAGCGGCTCGGCGCGAAGGTGCACCCGAACGACCACGTGAACGCGTCGCAGTCGTCGAACGACACCTTCCCGTCGTCGATCCACGTCGCCGCCACGGCGCTGATCAACAGCGAGCTGCTGCCTGCGGTGGACCACCTCGCGGCCGCGCTCGGCGCCAAGGCGGGCGAGTTCGCGGACGTCGTGAAGAGCGGCCGCACCCACCTGATGGACGCCACCCCGGTGACGCTCGGGCAGGAGTTCGGCGGCTACGCGGCCGCCGTCTCGTACGGACGGGAACGTCTCGAGGCGGTGCTTCCGCGGGTCAGCGAGCTGCCGCTCGGCGGCACCGCCGTCGGTACCGGCATCAACACGCCCCCCGGTTTCGCGGCGAAGGTCATCGAGAAGCTGTCGGCCGACCTCGGGCTCACGTTCACCGAGGCGCGCAACCACTTCGAGGCGCAGGCCTCCCGCGACGCGCTCGTCGAGTGCTCCGGCGTGCTGCGCACGTACGCCATGAGCCTCTACAAGGTCGCGAACGACCTGCGCTGGGCCTCCTCCGGGCCGCGGGCCGGCCTCGCCGAGATCCACCTGCCCGACCTGCAGCCGGGCTCGTCGATCATGCCCGGCAAGGTCAACCCGGTCATCCCGGAGGCGGTCTGCCAGGTGGTGGCGCAGGTCGTCGGCAACGACGCCGCCGTCGCGTTCGGCGGCTCGGCCGGCAACTTCGAGCTGAACGTGATGCTGCCGGTCATCGCCCGCAACCTGCTCGAGTCGATCCACATCCTGGCCAGCATCAGCCGGCTGCTCGCCGACCGCTGCGTCGCCGGGATCACCGCCGACCGCGACCGTTGCCGCCGGTACGCCGAGTCCTCGGCGTCGATCGTCACCCCGCTGAACCGCTACATCGGCTACGAGGAGGCCGCGAAGGTCGCCAAGCAGTCGCTGGCCGAGGAGAAGACGATCCGCGAGGTCGTGATCGCCCGCGGCCACATCGCGAACGGCACCCTCACCGAGGAGCAGCTCGACGCGGCCCTCGACGTGCTCGCGATGACGCGGCCCGCGAGCGAGTAGCCGGCTGCGCCGCGCGGAGAAGGTCCGCGATCAAGACTCGCGGTACACGCGGTGACACGCCGCTTTGCCCCACGTGAACCGCGAGTACGCGTCATCCACGGTTGACACAGGCTCGCGTGTCGCGCGCTGAAACGCCGACGAGTCCCACCGAACTCGCGAGTGGCCGTCAACACTAGTTGACGAGCATGCGAACGCCGAGCCGCACCTTTTGCCCCGTTTGCTGGACTTCGCGTAGGGTGCCGCGCGGGCTTCGCGACCAGGGCCCCGAGTTCCTGGCATGCCCGGCGAAAAGCCGGGCACAAAGCGTGTCGCCGCCCATCACCGGCGGGGGGACGAGTCGTTGGGGGTGCATGGTGTCGATGACGCAGGACGAGACCGCAACGGGCCCTGCCGCACCTGGCCGGCCGCGCCCCACCCGTGCCGAGGTCTTGCGCGACATGCGCAAGGGCGCCGGCCTCGTCGCCAAGACGCTGGCGACGGTGGTGACGGTGGCCGCGGCGGTGTTCGCCGGGATCCTCGTGTTGCACATCGTGTTCGTGATGTTCAAGGCGACGCCGACGAACACGATCGTTCAGCACGTGAACGACTGGGCGTATCACCTGGCCGGCCCGTTCCGCACGCTGTTCGCGTTCAAGGACAAGCATCACAAGTTGAACGTGAAGCTGACCGACACGGTCAACTACGGCATCGCCGCGGTGGCTTACCTGCTGGGCGGGCGGATCGCAGCGAACCTGCTGCGCAAGCTGTCGGCCTGATCAGCGCACCGCGACCGAAAGCGACGTTCGGAGACGCTCAGGCTCCGTAGCGCCGGCCGCGCTCCCCGTACGCGCGCAGCCCGCGCAGGAAGTCGGTGCGGCGAAAGTCCGGCCAGTAGGCCTCGCAGAAGTAGAACTCGCTGTGCGCGCTCTGCCAGAGCAGGAATCCGGAGAGCCGCTGCTCCCCGCTGGTACGGATGACGAGGTCCGGGTCAGGCTGCCCGCGGGTGTAGAGATGCTCGGCGATGTGGTCGACATCCAGCAGGGCGGCGGCCTCACCGATCGTGAGCCCGGCCGCTTCGTTCTCCTGCAGCAGGCTGCGCACCGCGTCGGCGATCTCACGCCGGCCCCCGTAGCCCACCGCGACATTCACATGCAGCCCGGTCTTGCCGACGGTCGCCGCGGCCCCCTCTTTCAGCGCCCGCGCGGTGGAGTCCGGCAGCAGATCCAGCGCGCCGACCGGATGCACCAGCCACGGCTGGCTCGGTGCTGAAAGGTCCGCCACGACATGCTCGATCACGTCCAGCAGCGGCCGCAGCTCCTCAGCCGGGCGCGAGAGATTGTCGGTCGACAGCAGCCAGAGGGTGACGACCTCGACGCCGGCCTCGGAGCACCACTCGAGCAGCTCGTCGATCTTGTCAGCGCCGCGGCGGTGGCCGTGCGACACGTTGTCGGCGCCCTGCTCGCGCGCCCAGCGCCGATTGCCGTCGAGGATGACGCCCACGTGGCGCGGCACCGGCAGGCCGCGCAGCTGCGACATGAGCCGGCGCTCGTACATCCGATAAATCGGACCGCCCACCAGACTGCGCAGCCTCACGAGCGGGAGATTACGCCCGCGGCGTTTCACCGCGGGCGCGTCTCCGCGCGAACTCACTCGGCGAGTCGGGACTGCAACGCCTCCAGCTGCTGCCACAGCTCCTTGGGAAGGTGGTCACCGAACTTCTCGTAATGCGGCCCGATCAGACTGGCTTCTTCCAGCCAGACCTCCGGGTCGACCGTGAGCAGCTGGCGCAGCTGGTCGTCGCTGACCGACAGCCCCGAAGTGTCGATGGCATCCATCGTCGGAAGCAGGCCGATCGGCGTCTGCGTCGCCTCGGCGGTGCCGTCCAGCCGACCGGCGATCCAGGCGAGCACCCGGCTGTTGTCACCGAAACCCGGCCAGAGGAACTTGCCGTTCGCATCCTTGCGGAACCAGTTGACGAAGTAGATCTTCGGCAGCTTGTCAGCATCGGTCTTGCCGGCGATCGACAGCCAGTGCGCGAAGTAGTCACCCATGTTGTAGCCGCAGAACGGGAGCATCGCGAACGGGTCGCGGCGCAGCTCGCCGACCTTGTTCTCCGCAGCGGCGGTGCCCTCGCTTGCCACGTTCGAGGCGAGGAAGACGCCGTGCTCCCAATCGAACGACTCGGTGACCAGCGGCACGGCGCTGGCACGGCGGCCGCCGAAGAGGATGGCGTCGATCGGCACGCCCTCCGGGCTGTCCCACTCCGGTGCCATGGTCGGGCACTGCGCGGCCGGTGCGGTGAAACGCGCATTGGGGTGGGCGGCGGGCTCGGAGGACGCCGGGGTCCAGTCGCGACCCTTCCAGTCGATCAAGTGCGCGGGCGGCTCGTCGGTGAGGCCCTCCCACCAGACGTCGCCGTCGTCCGTCAGCGCGACGTTCGTGAAGATCGAGTTGGCGTGCAGCGTGTCGATGGCGTTCTGGTTCGTCGACTCCCCGGTGCCCGGCGCGACGCCGAAGAAGCCGGCCTCGGGATTGATCGCGTGCAGCCGGCCATCCTTGCCGAAGCGCATCCAGCAGATGTCGTCGCCGACGGTCTCGGCCTTCCAGCCGGGAAGCGTCGGCTGGAGCATCGCGAGGTTCGTCTTGCCGCAGGCGCTCGGGAACGCGGCCGCGATGTAGTGCGCGGCGCCCTCCGGGGAGGTCAGCTTGAGGATCAGCATGTGCTCGGCGAGCCAGCCCTCGTCGCGCGCCATGACGCTCGCGATCCGCAGCGCGTAGCACTTCTTGCCGAGCAGCGCGTTACCGCCGTAGCCGGACCCGTACGACCAGATCTCGCGGGTGTCGGGGAAGTGCACGATGTACTTGGTGTCGTTGCACGGCCACGCCACGTCGGCCTCGCCGGGCGCCAGGGGGGCGCCGACGGAGTGCACCGCCGGCACGAAGAAGCCGTCCTCGCCGAGCTCGTCGAGCGCCGCCTTACCCATCCGGGTCATGATCTTCATCGACAGCGCCACGTAGGCGGAGTCGGTGATCTCGACCCCGAGCGCGCTGATAGGCGAACCGAGCGGGCCCATGCAGAAGGGGACGACGTACATGGTGCGGCCGCGCATCGAGCCTTCGAACAGCGGCGTGATCGTCGCCCGCATCTCAGCCGGCTCGACCCAGTTATTCGTCGGGCCGGCGTCCTCCTGCTTTTCCGGGCAAATGAACGTCCGGCTCTCGACTCGGGCGACATCACTCGGGTCAGAAGCGGCGTAAAAAGAATTCGGCCGCTTTGCTGCGTTCAGCGGCCGAAGGGTGCCTTTCTCGACGAGTTCCGCCGCGAGGCGCTCCCACTCCTCGTCCGACCCGTCGCACCAGTAGACCCGGTCCGGCTGGGTGAGCTCAGCAATTTCGGTCACCCACGCGAGTAGGCGGGCGTGTTTCGTTGGAGCAGAATCGAGGCCTGGAATGCTGGCGGCGATCGTCACGAGCGGCATCTCCTTAATGCACCATCACCCGGATCGAGCGCGCGGCGAGGCGCGTCCTGGTGCGGAGAGATTACCCTGCGACCTCGGCGAACCCAGCAGGACCTGGGTCGATGTGAGCAGTCTCCGGTGCGATCTAGGCCACGATCATGCGCCCGTGACGACCCGGATTGCGGCTACAGCTGCGGCCCTTCGGCGCGCACGCGCTCGACCGCCGTCATGGCGTCGCGCAATTGCTGCAGCCAGTCCTCGGTGTGCTGCCCGACCAGCCGGACGCACCACGCCAGCGCGTCACTTCGGCTGCGCGCGACACCGGCGTCGACGAGGGTGTCGAGCACCAGCCGCTCCGGCTGGCGCAGGCGGGTCATGACCGGAATGGACATCGTGGTGAACAGCTCCGACGTGTCACCGGCTCGTGCGCCCCACGCCACCTTCCGGCCGTAGCGGTGCTCGGCCTCACGGGCGATCCGCACCCGCTCGTCGCGGGTCTCCTCGCGGAACCGGCTGATCCGCCCGGCTTCCGCAGCAGCAGTGGCGGCTGCCTTCTCCTCGTCGGTCGCGCCCGGCTCGCTCACCGGAACGTCCGGCGCGGTGAGCGGGCCCACGATGAGGATCTCCTCGCGGTCCACCGTCACCTGCGGCGCTGCGCTGAACCAGCCGTCGGGCAGGCGCCCGGCGAGCCAGCCGGTCACATCGCCGGCGCTGACCTGCTCCGGTCCCCCGCTCTGCCACTGGCGGTGCGCCTCGCGCAACCCCGTCGCCGGCCCGAAACCGCGGCCGCGCCCACCGGAAGCGCCGGAACCACCTCGTCGCGCGCGCCGCTCGAAGTCCTCCTGATCGAGCGGGCCGAACCGGTGGCGATGCGGACCGTGCGGCCCGGCCCCCCGGGGAGGCCCGAAGGCCCCGGACGCCGGCCAGCCGGCGTCCTCGAGTGCGGCCCGCAGGTGCTCGTGCAGTCCCATGAGGATCGTCCTTCCTGTCACACCCGCCGTCCGACCAGCGGCACTCACGTGATTACACGCTTACATAGTTAGCAGCGCAAGGCCGGATCGGGGCTTCAGCCGTCGGCGGAGAACGGGAGCCGCGCCGTTAACGTCGTCTCGAAACCGCTCCCGGAAGGCTCGCCATGCCCTTGACCGTGTTGATCACCGGCTGCTCGTCGCCGCGCGGCATCGGCTTCGCGACCGCCCGCGCGCTGGATGCCGCCGGCCACAACGTGGTGGCCACCGTCCGCGATCACAGCCACGACGACGAGCTGCTGGCCGGCACGAACACGCTGACCGTCCGCACCCTCGACCTGCTCGACGTCGACTCCGTCCGCCAGGTCGTCGAGGACGTCATTCACCGCCACAATCGCATCGACGCGCTCATCAACAACGCGGGGTACGGCTTGATCGGCGGCATCGAGGAATGCACACCGGAGCAGGCCCAGGCCGAATTCGCGACGAATTACTTCGGCACCATCGACCTCATCCGCGCGGTGCTACCGGTCATGCGCGCGCAGGGAGGCGGCCACATCCTCGCGGTCTCCTCGGTATTCGTCCCGGCCCTCTGCCCGCCCGCGCTCGGCCACTATGTCGCCACCAAGGCAGCACTCGAGTCGGCGCTGCAGGCGCTCGGGGCCGAGCAGGAGCGATTCGGCGTGCGGGTGACCAACGTGCAGCCCGGCCCGGTCGACACCGAGCTGTCCCGCGACTGGGCGCGGCCCGAGAACGACCCGCTGCCCACGCTGATCGACGACCTGTACGCCTGGATCGGATCCCAGCCCGGGATCGTCCTCGAACCGCCGGAGGCGGTGGGGCGGGCGATCGCCGCGGTCGTCGACGACCCGAACCCGCCGCTGGCTTTCCAGACCAGCGACGCGGCTCGGGCATGGGTGGCGCGGGCGTTGAACGATCCCACCCGCGAGTCCGAACGTCACCGGACGGGCTGACGCCTCAGCCGCGGGCGAGCCGGGCGGTCAGGGCCGCGCGAACGTCCGGCCAATCGTCGTCCGTCATCGCGTACTGGACGGTGTCGCGCCAGGTGCCGTCGCGGCGCAGCCGGTGCTTGCGAAGGATCCCTTCCTTCGTCGCTCCGAGCCGTTCGATCGCAGCCTGCGACCGCAGGTTGCGGCTGTCGGTGTGCCACACGACGCGCACCGCAGCGAGGGCCTCGAAGGCGTGCGTGAGCATGAGCAGCTTGGACTCGGTGTTGCGACCGGTGCGCCACCAGGGCCGGCCGAGCCACGTGTGACCGATCGCCAGCGCCCGCGACTTCGGATCGACCTCGTAGAACGAGCTGGTACCGATCACCTGGCCGGACGCCGCGTCACGCTGGGCGTAGGCGAAGCGCTCCCCTCGGGCTCGGGCAGCGAGAGCGCCGAGGACGTGCGCCCGGGCGTCGGCGAGCGTTCGCGGATAGGCCATCGCCCCACCCGGCGGGTTGAGCCAGCGAAACACGTCCTGCGCGACCACCGGCTCGCCCGCCGCCGCGAGATAGCCCTCGGCATGCTCCAGGGCGAGCGGCTCGAGACGGACCTTCGCGCCGGTGAGCACCGGGAGGGCGTACCAGAGCTCGGGAGAAACGGCGGGTGGATGCGGTTCGCGGGACACGCCCCCGAGCATTCCTAAACTTGGGCCGGTCACGCATCTGAATTACGTGGTCAGCCGCACCCCGAGCCGCTCGGCGACCTGGTCGATCTCCGTCAGCGGCTGCTCGCAGGCGAAGTGGCGGCAGATGTACACCGCCGGACGCGGCCGGTTCTCGGTCAGCGGTCCCGCCGTGACGACGACGGCCCCCGCTGAGGGGGTGAGCCGGCCGAGCAGCTCCAGGTCCGGACGGTCGACGATCGCAATCTCCAATGGCCCGGCGATCATCGCTTCCGCCACCGCCGCCGTCTCGCCCGCGAAGCGCGGATGCTTGCCGATCAACGGGACGACCTTGGCGACAGCGCTTTCCGCCGCCTCGCGGTATCTCGTCTCCGCGGTCAACGCCGCGTAGGTCACGAGCGCCCCCGACAGCGCAGCCGACCCGGAGGGGGTCGCGTTGTCCGTCGGATCCTGCGGGCGGCGCAGCAGCGGTACCCCGTCCTCGCTGTCGGCACCCGCGTCGTAGAAACCGCCGGAGCCATCGTCAAAGCGCCGTATGGCGTAGTCGAGCAACTCGCCGGCGCGGGTCAGCCAGGCGAGCTCGCCGGTGACCTGATGCAGCGACAGCAGCCCCGACGCGACGGCCCCGTAGTCCTCCAGAACCCCGAACGCGGCACCGACCCGGCCGTCGCGGCTGACCCGGCGCAGCCCGCCGTAGACCAGGTGCACGTCGGTCAGGAGCCGCGCCGCGTCTTCGGCGGCCGCCACCCACGTCGGCTCGCGGAAAAGCGCGCCGGCTTCGGCGAGCGCAGCGATGACCCAGCCGTTCCAGGCGGCCACGACCTTGTCGTCCCGGCCGGGCTGCGGACGGTCGGCGCGGGCGGCGAGCAGCGCCGTGCGCAGGCGTTGCCAACGCGCCGCGTCATCCGGGTCGGCGAGCAGCTGCAGGGTCGAGGTGCCGTGCTCGAAGGTGCCGCGAGGCGTCACGTTGCACAGCTGCGCGACCCACTCGCCGTCCTCCGGGCCCAAAGTCTCGACGAGCTGGTCGGGCGTCCACACGTAGGTGGATCCCTCGACGCCGGCGGCATCGGCGTCGAGGGAGCTGGCGAACCCGCCCTGCGGGGTGCGCATGTCGCGCAGCAGGAAGGTGACCGTCTCCCGGACGACGCGTTCGGCGAGCGGCTCGGCCGAAATACGCCACCAATGCAGGTACGCCCGCAGCAGCAGCGCGTTGTCGTAGAGCATCTTCTCGAAGTGCGGCACGACCCAGTTCGCGTCGACGCTGTAGCGCGCGAAACCGCCACCGAGCTGGTCGTACATGCCGCCGCGGGCCATCGCTTCGCAGGTGCGCGCGGTCATGTCCAACGCCCGCGGATCCTTCGACCGCGCGTGCGCCCGCAGCAGGAATTCGAGCACCATCGACGGCGGAAACTTCGGCGCCCGTCCGAAGCCGGCCGCCTGCGCATCGAATTCCTCGGTCAGCGCGGACACCGCCGCGTCGAGCACCTGGAGATCGGGAGCGTTACCCGGCCCGAGCGGCCCGCCGAGCTGCTCACGCAGCTGGCGGGCGATGTCCGCGCCTTGCTCCTCGATCTGTGCCCGGTCCTGCTGCCAGACCTCCATCACGTTGCGCAACAGCCCCTGAAACTGCGCCCGGGGGTAGTAGGTGCCGCAGAAGAAAGGCTCGCCCGCCGCTGTGAGCAGGCACGTCATCGGCCAGCCGCCCTGGCCACGGTTGAACGCCTGGGTCGCCTCCATGTAGACGGCGTCGACGTCCGGGCGCTCCTCCCGATCCACCTTGATGTTGACGAAGCCGGCGTTCATCAGCTGCGCCGTCTCCGGATCCTCGAACGACTCGTGAGCCATCACATGACACCAGTGGCAGGCCGCATAGCCGACGCTCAGCAGGATCGGGACGCCGCGTTCCTTGGCTGCTTCGAACGCTTCCGGGCCCCACTCGTACCAGTCGACCGGATTGTCGGCGTGCTGCTGCAGGTAGGGGCTTTGCGAGTGCGCCAGCCGGTTGCTCATGACCACAGCCTGCCCGACATGGCGAGAGCTGATTCGTCAGGAGGCGGTGGCAGCGCGCACGTCGGCGTCAACCAGGTCGTTGTTGATCGCGATGGCTGCCGCCGACCCTTCCCCCGCAGCAGTGATCACCTGCGCCCGGGGGTTGACGGCATTACCGGCCGCCCACACGCCGGGAACGCTGGTGCGCCCGATGTCGTCCACGCGGACCCAGCCGTGTTCCGTGGCGCAGCCGAGCTCGGTGAGCAGCGTGTCGTTGGGCACGAACTGCGGTCGCACGAAGACGGCCGTCCTCGGCACGATCTGGCCTGAGCCGAGCTCGACGCCGGCCAGCCGGTCATCTGCCACCACGAGACCGGCGACCGGACCGTCGACCACGCCGATGGCCCGGGCGGCGAACTGCGCGCGCTGCGCGGCGGTGAGGTCGGCACCGTTGGCGAAGAAGGTGACGTCACCCGACCATTGCCGCACCAGGTGCGCGTGCCCGATCGACTCCGCGGTGGCCCCGAGGACACCGAGCACGCCGAGCGGCTGGTCGCGGACCTCGTAACCGTGGCAGTACGGGCAGTGGAGCAGGTCGCGACCCCACCGCTCCCGGACGCCCGGGAGGTCGGGAATGTCGTCGCGCAGCCCGGTGGTGACGAGGATCCGCCGGCTGCGCAACCTCGAACCGTCCCCCAGCGCCACGGTGAAGCGCGGGCCGTCGCCGGCGGGGCAGGACCCGATGCTCACGGCGGTGCCGTCGATGAGCTGGCCGCCGCAGCCCGCGACCTCCGTTCGCCCGGCGGAAAGCAGCGCGGCGGGAGACAGCCCGTCCGAGCCGAGGAAGCCGTGCATGTGCGCAGCGGGAGCGTTGCGTGGCTGCCGGGCGTCCACCACGGCGACGCGCCGCCGCGCACGCGCGAGAACCAGGGCGGCGGACAGCCCGGCGGCACCGCCACCGATGACGGCTACGTCATATTCGCCCAGGTCATGTTCGCCCACATCCGTCGCGCTCATGTCGTACTCGCTCATGGCCATAGCGTCGCTGCTGGAGGATGCCGCTGGAGGATGTTGTGCCAATGCTCGTTGCTGTTCCGGGGAATCGGCGCCTTCAATGGCTGGGTGACGGGGCCTGTCGTGGATGCGCTACCGCTCGGTCGGCTGGGTGAACGGATGCACCTCCACAGCCTGGACGACCCCACCGAGCAGCCATATCTCCGCTCGCGTCACGGCTGACGTCGCAGCGACATGACCGGCCACCTGATGGAGACCAAACTGCGCCGCCCTCGACCCCGCGCGCAGGTCGTTGCCCGTCCCCGACTTGATGAGCTGCTGGGCCGCGTTCTGGATGCGACGATCACACTGGTCTGCGCTCCGGCCGGTTTCGGCAAGACGACGCTGCTCGCGCAATGGGTCGAGGAGCTCGGCGCGGGCTCAGTCGGGCCCTCGATCGGTTGGGTGTCGCTCGACGAGCACGACAACGACAGGGCGAGATTCTGGTCCTACGTCATCACCGCGATGCAACGGGCCACCGGCTCGGCCATCGGCGCCGCGACACTGGCACTACTTTCACAGCCGCCGCCCGAGACGCTGCTCGTCCCGTTGCTCAACGACCTCGAAGCGACCGACGTACCCCTGGTGCTCGTCCTGGACGACTACCACGTCATCGGCACTCCGGAGATCTCCGACGGCTTGACCTACCTGATCGACCATCTCCCACCGCACGTCCACCTCGTCATCGCCACCCGTGCCGACCCACCGCTTCCTCTCGCGCGGCTACGGGCCCGTGGCGAGCTGGTCGAGGTCCGCGCCGCCCAGCTGCGCTTCACAGTGCAAGAGGCCGAGCAGTATCTGTCCGGACCGATGCGCCTCACGCTTGCCCCCGCCGACGTCGCAGCGCTCGCCGCCCGCACGGAAGGCTGGGCCGCCGCCCTGCAGCTGGCCGGCCTGTCGTTGCAGGACCGTGACGACCCGAGCGCGCTCGTCGCGAGATTCGCGGGCGACGACCGGTTCATCGTCGACTACCTCGCCGAGGAAGTTCTGGCGCGTCAGAGCCAAGCTGTGCGCGACTTCCTGCTGGAGACGTCCGTCCTCGAACGCCTCAGCGGCCCCCTGTGCGATGCGGTGACCGGGCAGTCCGGCGGGACGGCGACGCTCGTGGAACTGGAACGGGCGGGGCTGTTCCTCGTACCGCTCGACGACCAACGGCGGTGGTGGCGCTACCACCACTTGTTCGCCGACGTGCTACATGCCCACCTGGCCGAGCAGCATCCGGAGCGGGTCGCCGCCCTGCATCGCCGCGCCGCCCGCTGGTTCGAGGGCAGCGGCGAGCTGACCGCAGCCGTGGACCATGCGCTGGCGGGCGCTGACTTCGCGCACGCCGCGGACCTCATGGAACATTCGATGTTGGCCATGCAACGCGAGCGCCGGGAGCCCGAGCTCGCCCGCTGGCTGCGTGAGCTTCCCGACGACGTCCTGCGGGTGCGACCGGTGCTCTCCATGGCCTTCGTCGGCGTCCTCGCCCAGGTGTCCGACTTCGCGGCCGTCGACAGCCGGCTGCGGGCCATCGAACGCTCGCTACGGCCCCAGGGCGGTCCATGGCCCGAGCGACCACCGCCGGACCTCGTCGTCGTCGACGAGGCAGGATGGCGGGCGCTCCCGGCGACTGCGCAGATGTACCAGGCAGCACTCGACCTGTCTCGCGGGCGGCTGAACGCCACGGCGAAGCACGCCCGCGCAGCGCTGACGCTCGCACCGCCGGACGCCGATCTGATCCGGGCCGCCGCCGGCGCGCTCGGCGGACTCGCGTCCTGGACGGTGGGCCACCTTGCCGCCGCGCGTGCCGCCTACAGCCAGTCGATCGCCGGCTTGGCCCGCGCCGGTTTCATGGCCGACGTCCTCGGCTGCAGCATCACGGTCGGCGACATCCATCAGACCGAGGGGCATCTCGCGGCGGCGCTACGCACGTACCGGGAGGCTCTTGAGCTCACCGCGACGGCGCCGGGCGCCAGACCGCTGCGCGGCACAGCCGACATGCACGTCGGCATCGCGAGCGTGCTGGTCGAGCGCGACGATCGCGCAGCAGCGGCGGCCCAACTGGCCAGTTGCGAGCGGCTCGGCGAACACAACGGGCTACCTCAGCACCCCTACCGGTGGCGCGTTGCAGCGGCCCGCCTTCGCGAGGCCAACGGTGACCTCGACGGCGCGCTTGAACTGCTCGACGCAGCCGACCGGGTCTACAACGGCGACTACTCGCCCAACGTGCGGCCGGTGCGGTCGGTCCGCGCCCGGCTCCGACTGCGGCGCGGCGAGCTCAGCGAGGCCGACGCATGGGCGCAGGAAGCCGAGCTATCAGCCGACGACGAACTGTCGTACCTGCGCGAGCACGAACATGTCACCCTCGCCCGGCTCCTCCTCGCCCGGCATCGCAACGGCATCGGGGCCGGGTCGGTGCAGCAAGTGATCGCCCTGCTGGAGCGACTGCAGATCGCTGCCGAACGCGGCGGGCGGAACGGCACGCTCATCGAAGTCCTTGTGCTGCGAGCCCTTGCCCACCAGGCTGGCCGCGACATGCCCGCGGCGCTCGAAGCGCTGCATCATGCGATGAAGCTCGCGGAGCCGCAGGGATACGTACGCGTCTTCGCCGACGAGGGGCCGGCGGTGGCGACGCTGCTGAAAGCGCTCGTCCGCAAGGATGTCGACTCCGGCTACGTGCGCCGGCTCGTCAACGCCACCACCCGCGCTGGCCGCCCCGCTCCAGCGGGGACCGGCGAGTTCGCCGAGCCGCTCAGCGATCGCGAATTCGACGTGCTCCGACTGCTCGCGACCGATCTTGACGGACCGGACATCGCCCGCCAGCTGCACGTCTCGCTCAACACCATGCGCACGCACAGCCGCAACATCTTTCGCAAGCTGCAAGTCAACAACCGCCGGGCCGCGGTACGGCAGGCGCTGAAGCAGGGTCTGCTACCGGGGCAGCGCTAGCCGCAGAGTTACCACTTCCTTTCATCACTTCTCTCACCACATGTGGTGACGACGGCTCACCACCTTGCCTCCTAACTTTCGGCTCGTCCCGAAGGAGGTGGCTCCCATGAGCGAACGGCCCAGCCCAAGCGAGAACCGTTCGCGGCGATACGAGATCCGGGTCATGGGACACCTGACCGACCGGTGGGACTCGTGGTTCGACGGCTTCACGCTCACGCGGGCAACGGACGGCACCACCGTGCTCGCCGGGTTCGTCGTCGACCAGGCCGCCTTGCACGGGGTCATCCGGAAGGTCGCCGACCTCGGGTTGCCGCTCATCTCCGTCATGCCGGCAGCAGCCGACGCCCCCGCCCCAACACTCCAAGGAGACCCACAATGACCAGCAGCGCTGCCACGGCAGTCCGCACCACGAAGCCCGCCGGCATCGGAGCCGCAGCCGCCCCTCCGCGCCGGATGGACCCGTTGCGCAAGGTTGCACTCGCCGCAGGCGTGCTGTACCTGATCACGTTCGCAGCCTCGATCCCGCAGCTGAAGCTGTACGCCGACATCGTGGCCGACCCAGCCGGCTTCGTCAGCGGCTCCGGCAGCAACACGGCCGTGCTGTGGGGCTCCTTCGACGAGGTGATCACCGCACTGTCCGGCGTCGGCACTGCGATCGCGCTGTATGCGACCAACCGCCGAGTCAGCCGCGCCGCTGCTATCGGATTCATCACCTCACGCGTCGTCGAGGGCGCCATCATTCTCGTCGGGGTGATGAGCGTGCTGTCGGTCGTGACGTTGAAGGCCGATTTCGCCGGCGCCACCGGTGCTCAGGCCGATTCCGTGCGGGTCACTGCCGAGGCTCTGGTCGATGCCCGACAGTGGACGTTCCTGCTGGGCCCGGGCATCATGCCGGCGATCAACGCAGTGTTCCTCGGCTCCATCATGTACCGCAGCGGCTTGGTTCCCCGCGTCCTGCCGACCATCGGCCTGATCGGTGCTCCGCTGCTGCTGTTTTCGGCTATGGCCACCTTGTTCGGCGCTTGGAGCCAGACCTCCGGCACCGCCGTGCTCTTCGCCTTGCCGATCGCGGTCTGGGAGTTCTCCCTCGGCTGCTACCTCACGTTCAAGGGCTTCAAGCGGACCCCGCTGACCATCCCAGCCACCGACTGATCGCCATTTGCCTGAAAGCGGCCCCGGCGCGACCCGCGCCGGGGCCGTTGCGCTCCACTCCTCAGTCGCGTGGTCTCGACGACACTCTTGCGAATCCGCACATGATCAAGCTGTCAGCGGGCTACGGCGGCTGCGAACCTCGCACCTTCTCCTGCATGATCATCTTGTCAAGATCATGAGGTCGGTCAAGCCCGCGCAACGGCTGGGCCATTCGCCGGTTGCCTTCGGAATCGTTCCGGAGGCGATGCAGGAATACCCGGTAGCCGGCGGCGAAGGTGGCTCAGGGGCGCGTGGCGCGAACGAGGACGTCGATCGCGTCCCGGCTCTCGCCGTCGACCGGGCGCAGCTTCTCCTCCGCCCGCTCGATATCGAGCCCCGCGTCAGCCACGAGTCGACGCACCTCGTCGGGGTCATACAGGACGTCCTCATCCTGCGGACCACCGACGCCCTCGGCGAGATTGCGCCGGGCGTGCCCGACGATCAACAGCGTGCCGCCGGGCGCGACGGCCGCGGCTGCACGCCGCACCACCTGCCGCCGCTGCTCTGCCGGCAGATGCAGGTAGGCGATCAGCACCAGCTGGTACGCCTGCGCCGCCGGCTCGTAATCGAGCAGGTCGGCGACGTCCCAGGAGATCCGGGCGGCGGCCTGCGGAGCCGCGCGTTCGGCGAGCTGGCGCCCCTTGTCGATGCCGACCCGCGAGAAGTCGACCGCCTCGACGCTCCATCCCTGACCGGCGAGCCAGATGGCGTTGCGCCCCTCGCCGGCGGCCAGGTCGATGGCGCGCCCGGGCGACATTCCGGTGACCTCTTCGGCGACGAACCGGTTCGGCTCGGCGCTCCATACGAGCTCAGCCTGCTCGTACCGTTCGTCCCACTGCGCTGCGTTTCTCATCGCCACCCATTCTGCGGGTTGCCGGCCGGTTTTGCGCAGGCCGGCAAGCAACGCCCGCCGGCTGGGCACACTGGTCGACGTGGGCGATCAGCTCGAAGTGCGGCCAGGTCTTTGCATCGACAGCGATGACCTGCAGTGGCGCTTCTCCCGCGCCGGCGGACCGGGCGGGCAGGGGGTCAACACGACCGACAGCCGGGTGCAGGTCTCCTACGACCTCACGCTGCTGCCGGAGCCGTTCCGCTCCCGGGCGCGTGCCGGGCTGGCGGCCCGGACGACCGACGACGTGGTCACGGTCGTTGCCGCGGAACGGCGCAGCCAGTTCCAGAACCGGGCGGCGGCCACGTCACGGCTGCTCGACGTGTTGCGGGCCGCGACGGCAGCTCCTGGGCCGCGGCGCCGGCGGACCCGGCCGACGCGCTCCAGCGTCGAGAAGCGCCTCGCCGGCAAACGGCGGCGCAGCGACGTCAAGCGTCTCCGGCGTCCCGGCGCGAGCGGTCCGGAGTAGCGGAGCTCGGCGCCTGCTCGGGCTCTTCCTCGGCCTCTTCGGGCTCGTCGCGCGCGCCGACTCGAGAGCGCGCCGGAGCCGACGGCGACTCGTCGGGCTGGCCGAAGGTGCCGTCGTTGACGCGGCTGCGCAGCCGCTTGAGGCTCCCGGACAGCGCGGCGAACAGCCCGATGGCAATGATGATCAGCAGTACCACGATGAGAAACGCGGTACCGCCGGCGGACTTGCCGGCGGCCAGGGTGACCGCCGGCGCTGCCTCGAGTCGAGCAGCCAGCAAAACAGGCACCAATCACAACAGCTCGTGAAGCCCGCGCACCCCGAGGCGAGCGGCCTTCGACCGGGAACTACAGATCGAACTCCGAGGGAGCGATGCCGACCGCGTGGCAGGCATCGCGCACGGCCTTCTTCTCCGACTCGTCAAAGTTACCGTCGGCGCCGCCGATGATGATGCCGATCTGGATGACCGCGCGGGCCTCGTTGTCCTTCTTCTTGACCTTGGCGATCTCCTGGATGATCGAGACCTTGCCGAAGTCGAAGTCGCGGGTCAGCTTGTCGCAGTACTCGGAGAACTTGGCCTGCAGCTGGTCTGCCGGGAAGTTCTGCAGCACCTCGTTGGTGCCGATCAGCGCCGCGACCTTGCGCCGCTCCTCGGGGTCGATATTGCCGTCGGCTGCCGCGATCAGCGCGCACATGGCCATAGCGGCGTCACGGAAGGCGCCCGACTTGAGATCGTTCTTCTTGGCGACGAGCGTCGACTGCATCGACTGCGCCTGCTGGCGAAGCTGGTTCCAGAGCGCCATCAATCCTCCTGGTTACGCGTCCGAGCTGAAAACGATCGCCGCGGCCCGCGCGTTCCTCTTCCGCCAGCGGCAGCGGCGGACTCGCGGAGCAACATCGCTTCGCAGCCTAGCGGCCTGAACCGGCGCGTCGAGCCACCTTTGCGGTGTCAGCCGGCCGACACCACGACCGGCGCGAGCGCTCGATCAGAGCAGGCCGGTGAACAGGTCTGCCTCCGGGAACGCCCCGACCTCGACCAGGGAGCGGGCCAGCTGGTAGTCCTCGGTCGGCCAGACCTCCTGCTGGACCGACAGCGGCACCTGAAACCAGGTGCCGCCCGGATCCACCTGGGTGGCGTGCGCCAGCAGCGCCTTGTCACGGGTTTCGAACCAGTCGGCGCACGGAACGCGGGTGGTGACCCGGTTCGGCTCGTCCATCCGCTCCTTGAAACGCTCGAGCCAGCTGTCGTATGGCGAGTTCAGCCCGCGCTCCTGCATGGCGTGATGCAGGGCGAGGATGCGCTCGCGGTGGAAGCCGATGTTGTAGTAGACCTTCGGCACCTGCCAGGCCGGACCGGCGTCCGGATGCTGCTCGGCGTCCGCGGCGGCGTCGAGGGCGGCCATGGTCACCCGGTGCGTCTGAATGTGATCCGGATGCGGATAGCCACCGTTCTCGTCATATGTCGTGACGACGTGCGGCCGGAACTCACGCAAGATCCGCACCAGCGGAATCGCGGCTTCCTCGGGAGGCATCAGCGCGAAACACCCGTCCGGAAGCGGCGGCGGCGGATCTCCTTCCGGCAGCCCCGAGTCGAGAAACCCGAGCCATTCCTGCTTCACGCCCAGGATCTCGCGCGCCCGGTCCATCTCCTCGCGGCGGATCTCGGCGAGCCGCTCCTGCACCTCAGGGCGGTCCATCGCGGGGTTCAGCACCGACCCCGCTTCGCCCCCCGTACACGTCACGACCAGCACGTCGACGCCTTCCGAGACGTAACGCGCCATGCTGGCCGCGCCCTTGCTCGATTCGTCGTCGGGGTGGGCGTGGACACACAGAAGTCGACGGTCGGCAGCGCTGCGCATTAGTTAATTGTGGCCACAGCTCGGCGCTGCTGCATTCGCGAGCCGCGCACGGCATGGCCGCGTCCGCTAATAGCTTGCCGAGTGTGCTGGTCCGGAATGTGGCGGGTAGGATCTCCCGTTCGGCCAACAAGGCCGACTCAGGGACTACCAGACGGTCGGCAGTTCCGACCGGACGACCCTCAGCAAGGAGCGTGCATGACGACCCAGGAAGTGTGGCTGACGCAGGAGGCGTACGACCGGCTCAAAGCCGAGTACGACCACCTCACCGGGGCGGGGCGCGCTGAGATCACCGCACGCATCGAGGCCGCTCGGGAGGAAGGTGACCTCCGGGAAAACGGCGGCTACCACGCCGCCAAGGAGGAGCAGGGCAAGCAAGAAGCCCGCATACGTCAGCTGCAGCAGCTCCTGCGGGAGGCTCACGTCGGCCAGGCTCCCTCCACCGGCGGCAAGGCCGGCCTCGGCATGGTCGTCGAAGCGCGATTCCCCGGCGACAAGGAGACCACCCGGTTCGTCCTCGGATCGCGCGAGGACACCGCCACCAGCGTCGAGGTCTACTCCCCGCAGTCGCCGCTGGGTCAGGCCGTGACCGGTCTCGGTGCCGGCGAGACCGCTCGCTACCAGGCGCCGAACGGCCGCGAGATCGCCGTCGAGATCGTCTCCGTGGAGCCCTACGCCGACTAGCGACCTGCCGCGATGACCGTCGCGGTCGTCCTGCTCGCCGAGCCGCCGGCGACCGCCCGGCTCTGAGACCGTCTTGCACGGCGCGCTCCGCCGCCCGCACCGTGCGACCTCGCCGCCACCATCAGCCACTTCCCCAGATCAACGCGCCAATGATCATGGTGAGAGGCGGGTTGGCAGGGGGTTGGGGCCGTTGACTGGCGCGTTGATCTTGGTCAGTCGCCGGACCAGAAACGGTCTTCGGCGAGGATGAGCGCGGCCGCGCCGATGAGCCCGGCGTCCTGGCCGAGGGCAGCACGCACCACGGGGGTGTCGCGGGCGTAGCTCAGCTGCGCGTGGGCGGCGTACTCGCGTTGCAACGGGGCGAACAGCAACTCCCCGGCGGCGGACAGCCCCCCGCCGATGACGACCACGTCAAGTTCCAGCAAAGCGACGACGCCGGCGACGACACGTCCGACTGCCGAGCCCGCGCGGTCGAACGCAGCGCGGGCCACCTCATCGCCCTCGAGAGCGAGCGCGGCGAGCTCCCGGCCGTCGCCCGCCGGGCAGCCGCGTTCTCTTGCCCAGGCAACGATCGCCGGGCCGCGCGCGACCGCCTCCAGGCAGCCACGCGCGCCGCAGCCGCAGGGCGGCCCGCCGGGCTCGGCAACGATGTGGCCGATGTGGCCGGCGTTGCCGGTCGCACCGTCACGCAGGTGACCGCCGAGCACGAGACCGCCGCCCACCCCGGTGCTCACCACCATCCCGAGCACTTCGCTGCGCCCGACGGCCGCACCGCACCAGGTCTCCGCGGCGACCACGCACAGCGCATCGTTGTGCACCCGCACCGGGACGTTCGGCACCCGGTCGCGAAGCCATGCGCGCAGCGGGAAACCGTCCCGCCACGCTGGGATGTTCAGCGGCGCGACGACACCGGCCGGCCAGCGCATCGGCCCGCCGCAGCCGGCGCCGACCCCGCACACCGCGCTGTCGCCCTCGCCGCCCGCCAGCACATCGTCGACCAGCCGGCCGAGCGCGGCCACGGGGTCCGGCGCCGTGGGCACCTGACGACGCCGGCTGACCGTGCCGCTGCCGTCGACCAATGCACCCGCCATCTTCGTGCCGCCGATGTCGATGGCCAGCACGGGCCACTGCCCGTCGGCACCGCTCACCGGAACGCCAAGACGGACGCCGTGAAACCGTGCAACCAGCACCGCCCGGCCACCGGCCCGATCTCGCCCCCGGCGAAGAGGCCGGCGACCGGAACTCCCCCCAGGGCGTCTCGCACGAGCGTGACGTCCGTGTCCGCCGAGCCGAACATCCCCGGCCCGCGCCCGTTGCAGGACACCAGTAGCGCACCGCGCGCCGGGTCTTCCCCGGCCAGCGCAGCGTCGAGCCGGGCGGACAGATCCATCCGCGCCGCATCGGCATCGCGCAGCTGGAACCGCACCGTGCGGCCCACGTCGACAACGTCCCCGACGGCGACGGCTCCGCGGCCCTCGTCGATACCGATGACCGCCCGGACCAGCCAGTCGCCGATCTCGTGCTCGAGCGCGTACTCGTCCATGGCGATGCCGACTTGCGGGCCGGTGCCGAACGTCGCGCGCTCCTGCGGCGACAGAGCGTTCAGCACCTCGTACAGCCGGGTCAACGCGGGCGCGCCGGCGAGCTCGAGGAGCATGTTTCCGTCCGCCCGGGTGACCACCATCTCCGGGCCGACCGGCCGGCAGCCCTGGCTGACGACGACCGAGCGCGCTGATGGGGTGATGGTCTGGTCCGGCTCTTCCCCGAAAAGGATGCCGACCGCGCCCCGCTCCACCGCCTTGCCGTCGAGGTAGAGCCGGGTCGAGCCGGCGCCCTCCGGGCCGCCGGCGAGGCCACCGACGAGGGTGACGCCCGGCAGCACCTCCGATGCCCGCTCGACGAACGACACTGCGGGGAAGCTGTACGGATCGGCGAACAGCAGCCCGGTGGACTCGTCGCTGCGCACCTCTGGCAAGCCGATCACGGCAAGGCCGTCCCCGCTGCGCATGACCTCCAGATGGAACGCGCGTAGCCGCACGCCGGGCAGGACAGCCGCCCACGCACTGACCGCAGCGCTCCCGAGCACGGCCTGACCCGCGCCGCACACCCCCGCGGCGGAACTGCCGATCAAATGACGTGCGCCGCAGACTTCCTGCGCGAGCGCGGCGACGGCCCCGAGCTCCTCGCTCGACGGACCGCTGGCGAAAACGGCGAGCAGGTCTGGCGGCTCGGCGAAACCGGCGACCGCGGCCTCGACGGCGGCTCGAACCGCTGCCGCCAGGTCTGGCGCATCCGTTCCCACTGCCGCGAAGCCGTCGCCGAAGCGCGCGACCCCACCCCCGGCATCGTGAGCCTCGTGTGGCGCTGTGCTCACCGCCCGCCTCCCTCATGCCGCCCGGCGCTCTTTCCCCGATGATGGTGCGCCCTACCGTGCTGCGCGCTACGCGAACAGCAGCCGAGCCCCAACTTTTCGGGGGTGCGGTGGCACAAGTCGGGGCGTAGCGTCGAGTTGTGAGTCCAGTGAGCCCAGCGTCTGACGCTGCTCCCATGCCTACTACCCGAGCCGCCCTGCGCGAGAGCGGACACGTGCACCGCTCCGTCAAAGCAGAGCTGCGCGACAACCTATTGGCCCGATTGCGTTCCGGCGAGGAGCGTTTCCCGGGCATCGTCGGGTTCGACGAAACGGTGCTGCCCCAGGTGGAGCGCGCCATCCTCGCCGGCCACGACGTCGTCTTCCTCGGCGAGCGCGGCCAGGGCAAGACCCGCCTCATCCGCACGCTCGTCGGGCTGCTCGACGAGTGGACGCCGATCATCACCGGCTGCGAGATGAATGACCATCCCTACGCGCCGGTCTGCGGGCGCTGTCTCGAGCTCGAGGAAGGCCTCGGTGACGAGCTGCCGGTCAGCTGGAAGCACCGCAGCGAGCGCTACGGCGAGAAGCTCGCGACCCCCGACACCAGCGTCGGCGATCTGATCGGCGACATCGACCCCATCAAGGTCGCCGAGGGCCGCACGCTCGGCGACCCGCAGACGGTCCACTACGGGCTGGTCCCCCGGTCCAACCGCGGCATCTTCAGCGTCAACGAGCTGCCCGACCTCGCCGAGCGGATCCAGGTCGCGCTGCTGAACGTGCTCGAGGAGCGCGACATCCAGGTCCGCGGCTACGCGCTGCGGCTGCCCCTTGACCTGATGCTGCTCGCGAGCGCCAACCCCGAGGACTACACCAACCGCGGCCGCATCATCACGCCGCTCAAGGACCGCTTCGGCGCCGAGGTGCGCACCCACTACCCGCTGCGTCTCGACGACGAGCTGCACCTCATGCGCCAGGAAGCGCTGCTGCAGTGGGATGGCCCCCTCGGCCAGCCGGAAGTTCCCGAGTTCATCGTCGAGATCCTCGCCCGGTTCACCCGCGCGGTTCGCGAGGCTCCGCAGGTCGACGGGCGCTCCGGGGTATCAGCGCGGCTGGCCATCGCCGCCGCGGAGACCGTGGCCGCGAGTGCGGTGCGCCGCGCAGCCGTCACCGGCGAGACCCCGCCCGTGGCGCGCATCGTCGACCTCGCTGCCGTCGTTCCTGCGGTGCGCGGCAAGGTCGAGTTCGACGCCCTCGAGGAGGGGCGTGAGGACGAGGTGCTGCAGCACCTGCTGAAGCGCGCCACCGCCGATACCTTCCGGGCCCGCCTGTCCGGGCTGGATCTGTCCGGCCTGCAGCAGCGCGTCGAGTCCGGCGGTCCGGTGGAGACCGGCGATCTGGTGCCCGGTTCGGCGTTGCTGGCCGCGCTCGGCACCATCCCCGGGCTCGCCGCCATCCTCGCCCGCCTGGACGGGGAGGGCGCGGAGTCGCCGGCGCTGGCCGCGAGCGCGGTCGAGTTCGCCATGGAGGGACTGCATCTGCATCGCCGGCTCGCCAAGGAGGAGCTTCCGGGGCGGACGGTCTACGGGTGAGCGTCTCCGGCTACCGCTACGGCCCGTGGGATGGGGGGCCGGATCCGTTGGCCCCTCCGTTCGACGCGGCCGCGGCACTCGACGAGATGGGTGAGTCGGTCCTCGAGGGGTCGACCCCGCGGGAGGCGCTCGAAGCGTTGCTGCGCCGCGGCGCCCAGGGCCGGCGCGGGCTCGACGACCTGCGGCGCCAGATCGAGAAGCGCCGCCGCGAGGCGCGTGAGCGGGGCCGGCTGGACGGCACTCTGGAGCAGGTCCGCGAGCTCCTGGAGCAGGCGCTCGAGCAGGAGCGCAGCGCGCTCTTCCCGGATCCGTCCGACGATGCTCGGCTCGCCGAAGCCGAGCTCGACACGCTGCCGAACGACCCCGCGCGGGCGGTGCGTGAACTGTCCGACTACAACTGGCGTTCCCCGCAAGCCCGCGAGACCTTCGAGCAGATCCAGGACCTGTTGCGCCGCGAGGTGCTGGACAGCCAGTTCAAAGGCATGAAGCAGGCGCTCGAAAACGCGACGCCCGAGGACATGCAGCGGGTGAAGGACATGCTGGCCGACCTCAACTCGATGCTCGAGGCCGACGCCAGGGGCGAGAACACCGACCAGATGTTCTCCGACTTCATGCAGAAGCACGGCGACTTCTTCCCGGAAAACCCGCAAAGCCTGGAGGAGCTCACCGACTCACTCGCCCGGCGCGCCGCGGCGGCCGCGAAACTGCTGCGCAGCCTGTCACCGGAGCAGCGGCAGGAGCTGGCGGATCTCATGGCGACCGCGATGGAGGACCTCGGGCTCGCTGCCGAGATGTCCCGCCTGCAGTCCGCCCTGCAGGCGGCGCGGCCCGACCTCGACTGGGGGCAGAGCCGGCGTTCGCGCGGTGAACGCATGACCGGCGACACCCCGATGGGCCTGGGCGAGGCCACCGACGCGCTGGAGGAGCTCGCCGAGCTGGACGAGCTGGCCGCCGCGCTGCGCCAGGATTACCCCGGTGCGTCGCTCGACGACGTCGATCCGGAGGCCGTGTCGAAGGCCCTGGGCCGGCAGGCGGTAGACGATCTGCGGGCGCTGCAGACGCTGGAACGCGAGCTCGAACGTCAGGGATATCTCTCCCGCAAGGGCGGCCGACTCGAGCTCACGCCCAAGGCGGTGCGCCGGCTCGGCGCCGCGGCGCTGACGCGGGTGTTCCGCCAGCTCGACGCGCGCGGCCGGGGCGACCATGACGTTCGCGACGCCGGGGCGGCGGGCGAGCTCACCGGAGCAAGCCGGGAGTGGCAGTTCGGCGACGAGCAGCCGTTGGATGTCGTCCGGACGGTCCGCAACGCGCTGCTGCGCCGGGCGGGTGAGGCCGACGACGTCCGAAGCGAGCGGGTGCGTCTCGCCGCGCAGGACTTCGAGGTGCTCGAGACCGAACGGCGCACCTCGGCCGCGGTGTGCCTGCTGGTGGACCTGTCGTACTCGATGGCGCTGCGCGGAACCTGGGGCATCGCCAAGTCCACGGCGCTCGCGTTGCACAGCTTGATCTCCACCAAGTTCCCGCAGGACGCGCTGCACGTGATCGGCTTCTCCGATTACGCGCGGCAGCTGCAGCCGTCCGAGCTCGCCGGGCTGGACAGCGAGATGGTGCAGGGCACCAACCTGCAGCACGCCTTGCATCTGGCCGGGCGCCAGCTGTCGAAGTACCCGGACGCCGAGCCGGTGGTGCTCGTCGTCACCGACGGGGAGCCCACCGCCCACCTGCTGCGCGACGGCACGCCGTGGTTTCACTGGCCCGCGCTGCCGGAGACGCTGGAGCTGACCCTGGCAGAGGTCGACAAGCTGACTCGCCGCGGGGCCACCATCAACGTCTTCATGCTCGACGACGAGCCGCGGCTGGTGGAATTCGTCGACGAGGTCGCGCGGCGCAATGGCGGGCGGGTCTTCTCACCCGATGCCCGCAACCTCGGCGCCTACGTCGTGCACGACTACCTGACGACCCGGCGGGGACGCGCGCGCACGCGCCGGTAGCAGCCCGCGCCGCACACCTGCGGCGAGGCCGCGGTGAAGGCTGCCGCAGCGCGGGGCGCGGCCCTCAGGCGGCTTGGCGCCCCAGCTCGCCGCGCGCCACGACGTCGTCGAGCCGGTCGAGCACGCGTGGCCACACCTCGCGCGGGAGGTCGTGACCCATCCCCTCGACCTCGAGATACTCGGCGCTGCGGATAGCGGCCGCCGTCGCACGCCCGCCGGAGACGTCGACCAGCGGGTCGGCGTCTCCGTGGACGATGAGGGAGGGCAGGTTCACGTCTCCCAACGCCGGCGTGCGGTCGCCGCTGGCAAGAATGGCCGCCACCTGGCGGACGGTCCCGGCCGGGTCCAGCCCGCGGTCCCAGGACTGCCCGGCACGGGTCCGGATGTGGTCGTAGTCGTGCGCGAAACCGGTCGACGCGATGACCGCGTAGGACTTCACCGAATTCTCGATGTGCTCCTCGCGGCTGCCCGCCGCCGGCTCCATCAGCGTGGCGAGCGCTGCGTCGGAAGCGGCGCCCACGTCCACGGCACCCGTCGTGGCCATGATCGACGTGAGGCTGCGCAGCCGATGCGGATGGCGGATCGCCAGGGTCTGCACGATCATCCCGCCCATGCTCACGCCGAAGACGTGTGCGCTGTCCCACTCCAGCAGGTCCATGAGCCCGGTCGCGTCGTCCGCGAGGTCGCCCAGCGTGTAGGCGGCTTGCGAGGCGTCCCGCGCGAGCAGCTTCATGATGTCCGGTTCGCCCGCATCGTGGAAGTGGGTGGACAGGCCCGCGTCGCGGTTGTCGAAGATCGCCAGCCGGTAGCCGCGGCCCACCAGCTTCTTGAGCAGATCGGGATGCCAACCCACGAGCTGCATACCGAGGCCATGAACCATCAGCAGCGGAATGCCGTCGGGCTCCCCGAACAGCTCGTAGGCGATCTCGACATGCGCACCATCGGCTCTGGGGATGGATCCGGTCGGCATGACATCGAGGCTATGAGACGTGATCGCCGGTCGCGTCCGATACCGGAGAAGCTGTGGATGTGACGTTGGTCGAACAGGTGCGACCGGAGGCGACCTACACGCTGCGCGCGCAGGTGCTGCGGCCCGGCCGCCCGCCGATCGAGGCGCGCTTTCCCGGTGACGGCGAGCGCAGCAGCGGCCACTTCGCCGGCTACCGGGACGCGCGGATCGTCGGGGTGGCCTCGGTCCTCGCGGAGCCGGAGGAGGGTGGCCCGGGGCGCTGGCGGTTGCGCGGGATGGCCGTCGACCCTGCTCATCGCGGCGAAGGAGTCGGAGGGGCGCTGCTGGAACGCGTGCGGGACTTCGTGGCCCGCTCCGGCGGCGGGCTGCTCTGGTGCAACGCGCGCACCGGCGCCCGCGGCTTCTACGAGCGTGAAGGCTTCATCGCCGTCGGCGACGAGTGGGAGGAGCCGAAGATCGGGCCGCACGTGCGGATGCACGACGGTGCTGGCCGGCCGCCGGGCTGAGCGGGCGACGCAAACGCTCAGCTCATCCGAAGCGGACCCCACGATGCCACCCAGAAGCAGAGCAGCGTCGCGACGGTGGCGATCACCAGCAGCGCGAACACCAGCTTCCAGAACAGCGCAGCGGTGTCGCTGCGGCAGTGCCTTGCTGCCCCCGGCTTGGCCACGGCGCCATGTTCTCACGCCGATCACACATACGGATGTTCACCGCTGCGCCGCACGAGCCACCAGGCTCAGCCCAGCGCCTGCTCCAGATCGGCGACGAGATCCGCGGCGTCTTCGATACCCACCGACAGCCGCACGAGGTCGGCCGGCACCTCGAGCGCGCTGCCGGCGACGCTCGCATGCGTCATCCGGCCGGGGTGCTCGATCAGCGACTCGACGCCGCCGAGCGACTCCGCCAGGGTGAAGATCCGGGTCCGCCGGCACACATCGAGGGCGGCGTGCTCACCGTCGCGCAGCCGGAACGACACCATCCCGCCGAAATCGGTCATCTGCCGGGCGGCGACCGCATGCCCGGGGTGCTGCGGATCGCCCGGGTACAGCACCGAAGCCACCGCCGGGTGACCGCGGAGCAGTTCGGTCACCGCCCGAGCGTTCGCGCAGTGGCGGTCCATCCGGACGGCGAGCGTCTTGATGCCGCGCAGCGTCAGCCAGGCGTCGAACGGGCCGGCGACGCCGCCCATGGCGTTCTGCAGGAAGCGCAGCCGGTCGCCGAGGTCGGGGTCGGCGGCGATCAACGCCCCGCCGACCACGTCGCTGTGACCGCCGAGGTACTTCGTCGTGCTGTGAACGACGGCATCCGCCCCCAGCGCCAGCGGCTGCTGGAGGTAGGGGGAGGCGAACGTGTTGTCGACGACGAGCCTGGCCCCCGCGGCGTGGGCGGTCTCGGCCAGCGCCGCGATGTCCGCCACCCCCAGCAGCGGATTGGTGGGCGTTTCGCACCACAGGACCCGAGTTTGCCCGGGGCGGATGGCGGCCCGCACCGCGGCGAGATCATCCATCGGCGCCGGCGTGACGTCGACGCCCCATTCGCCGAGCACCCGGGCGAAGAGGCGATAGGTGCCGCCGTAGGCATCGTTGGGGATGACCACATGGGGACGGACGCCGGACGCCCCCGTGCCCGGTGCGCACAGCGCGCGAAGCACGCAGTCTTCCGCCGCCAGCCCCGAGGCGAACGCGAGTCCGGTGGCACCACCCTCCAGGCTGGCCAGGCACGACTCCAGCGCCGTACGCGTCGGATTGCCGGAACGGCTGTACTCGTAGCCGGCGCGCAGCCCACCGACCCCGTCCTGGGCATAGGTGCTGGTCGCGTAGATCGGCACGACGACGGCCCCGGTCGTCGGATCGGGATCCTGCCCGGCATGGATGGCACGCGTTGCGAAACCGGCGGCCGCGGCGTCCGGGGCGTCCGGCCCGTCGGCGGTCCGTCGCGCACCCTCCGTCATCGCCCGCTGACCCGTAGGAACATTCGAAAATTCCGACACGCCCGCCGACCCTAGCGGCGCCGGACCGTCCTCGTTTTGCCGGCGCCCTCCCTTAGCCTGGGCGCGTGGTGTTCCCCACGATCGAGTTTGCGGCGTTCTTCGTCGTGGTGCTCACGCTCTCGTGGCTGCTGATGCCACACCCGCGGGTCTGGAAGCCCTTCATCATCGCGGCGTCGTACTTCTTCTACGGCTACGCCGATGTGCGCTTCACCCTGCTGCTCGCCTCCGTCACGATTGTGAACCAGGCCGCCGCGCTCGCTGTCGGACGATGGCGGGACAAGCGCATCGTCGTCGCCGCGGTCATCGCCGACCTGGGCCTGCTCGGCTGGTTCAAGTACTACGGGTTTTTCAGCCTCGCGGTGAACGATGCCCTGCACAACGTCGGGTTCGGGATGCCGCTGCCGCTCCTGCAGGTGGCCCTGCCGGTCGGCATCAGCTTCTACACGTTCCAGGCCATCTCGTACGTCGTCGACGTGCACCGGGGGACGATCCGCCCGGTCAAGAGCATCGATTTCGCGGTGTACCAGTCGTTCTTCCCGCACCTGGTGGCCGGGCCGATCGTGCGGGCCAGCGAGTTCGTCCCGCAGCTGGCCAGCCCGCGCGACCCGCGCAAGGTGCAGGCCACCCGGGCCTTCTTCCTGATCGGCGGCGGGCTGATCAAGAAGGTGGTCATCGCCGACCTGCTGGCGACCCGGCTGGTAGATCCCGTCTTCAACACGCCGGGCCAGCATTCGGCCTGGGAGACGCTGGTCGCCATTTATGGCTATTCGGTACAGATCTACTGCGACTTCTCCGCCTACACCGAGATGGCGATCGGGCTGGCGCTGCTCATGGGCTTCCAGTTCCCGGACAACTTCAACCGGCCCTACACGGCGCTCAGCCTGCAAGACTTCTGGCGCCGCTGGCACATGACGCTGTCCCGCTGGCTGCGCGACTACCTCTACATCTCGCTCGGTGGTAACCGCAAGGGCGTGCGCAAGACCTACCGCAACCTCTTCCTGACCATGGTGCTGGGCGGGCTCTGGCACGGAGCCGCCTGGACGTTCGTGGTGTGGGGCGCGATCCACGGGTGCGGGCTCGCGATCGAACGCTGGTGGGGTGATCGGCGCAAGCAGGTCGAGCTCGCGGAGCTCGAACGTTCGGCCGGGCCGGCGCGACCTCAGGGCGGCGGGGGTGCCGCTGTCCTCACCACCTCCCGCGTCCGGCAGCTGGCTCCGCGTCAGATGCCCGCCGTGCTGCGCGGGCTGATCACCTTCCACATCGTGACCCTGGCCTGGGTGTTCTTCCGGGCGCCCGACTTCGGCACCGCAATGGACGTCTTCGGCCGGCTTTTCAGTGGCGGTGGGCCATCGCCGCTCGTCACCACCTCGGTACTGGTGGCAATCGCCGTCGGTCTCGGGGTGCAGTTCGTGCCGGAATCCTTCTGGCCGGCGGTACAGGTGCGGTTCGCCACGCTGGGGCTCGCCTGGCAGGCATGCCTGCTCGGAGCCCTGCTGGTGACCTGCAACGCCATCGTGGGCGAGCAGGGCGTCGCCCCCTTCATCTACTTCAGGTTCTGACGTGACCGACCTGCGTCCTGACACGCGTCGTGGCCCGGTGCGCCACACTGGTGGGCATATGCCGCACAGCACCGACTACAGCGAGTTCGCCGACGGCGAGTTCGACATCGACCCCGCGACCGGCGAGACGCATGAGCACCAGCGCGACGCGGTCGTCGTCGCAGAGCGCGAGCGCGAGCGCGAGGAGCTCGGCGTCCAGCCGAAGCCGACCAGCGGGGGGCGCGCCGGCGGAGCGGGCAAGCGCAGCGCGCGCCCGAAGGCCGTCGCCCGCTCGCATCCGGCCGGGCACGCGATCCTGGTCATCGTCGGTGCGCTGATCTTCGCCATGCTCTTCAACAGCCACGCCATGGTCCACGCCGGTGACGGCATGAAGGCGGGTACCACCCGCGACCTGGTGCTCGGCGTCGCCAAGCCGCTCGACTCGTTCGCTCACGCCGTCTACCTGGACCGGCCGCGCAAGTGGCTCGATTCGCTCTTCGGCAACAAGCCGGCGCCGACCGGCCCTTCCGACCTCTCCCGCGTTCCGACGCAAGCCGACAACCGCCCGCTCGGCAGCGGCGGCAAGCCGCCGGCCGCGCCGAGCAAGGCGCCGGCGGGCAACCACCCGTCCACCCCGGCGAAGCCGTCCGTGGCCCCGCTGCGCACGCCGACTGCCGCGAACCCGCTGAAGCTGCTGGTCGCCGGCGACTCGATGACCGAGTTCTTCGGGCCGGCGCTGCTCAACCAGGCTTCCGCCCAGGGCAAGGCGAAGGGCAACGTCATCACCAAGTACGGCACCGGCCTGGTCCGTCCCGACTTCTTCGACTGGTCGATCTACGCGCAGCAGTTGATGGACCAGTACCAGCCCGAAGCCGTCGTCGTCCTGATGGGCGGCAACGACGGCCAGGGCATCACCCTCGCTGACGGTCAGGTGCTGCCCGACGGCACCGACGCCTGGGCCAAGGAGTACCGCCGCAGGGTCGGGGTTGTCATGCGGATCTTCGCGAACGGCGGCAAGCGGCGGGTCTACTGGGTGCCCATGCCGATTCCGCGCAGCCCGAAGCTGGCCGCCGACTACCACCTGATGGATCTGGCGGTCGCCGATGCGGCCGCGACCGTCCCCGGCGTCACGGACGTCGACATCGTCAACAAGCTGGCGGTGAACGGCCAGTACGCGGACTACCTGCCGGGGCCGAACGGGCAGCAGATCCTGGCCCGGGCCCGCGATGGCATCCACCTGAGCCAGGACGGCGCCAACTACGCGGCTTCCCTGGTGATGCCGGTGCTCAACAAGGACTGGCACCTCACCGGCTGACGAGGCGCGCGACGCCGGCGGCCGCTACGGGGCCAGCCTGGTGGCCAGATACGCGAGCGACAGCGGGTACCGGTAGTCGATGGCGGCGTGCGTCGCGTCGAAAAGCTCGAAGTGCACGATGTCCTCGCCGACTCCCAGCGCGGCCAGCTCGCGGCGGAAGGCCTCGGCGCCGAGGTCGAGGTACCAGTCGTCGCCGCGTCCCGCGTCAATCCAGATCGCCTTTGCCGCGCGGAGCGCCTCCGCGTGCCTCGCGGCCATCCGCACCGGGTCCCAATCGAGCCAGCGCTGCCAGACGTCGTCGATGAGCTGCCCGGTGGCCATGTCGAAGGGCAGCGTGACGGTCGCATCCGCTTCGGAGCTGAACGCCGATGCGCAGCCGTAGACCATCACCAGGGTCGGATCGTCCTTGTGCGCGAACGCCTGGCCGGTGCGGGTGCGGGCCCAGAAGTCGGTCCAGAATTTCTCGTAGGAGCCGTCGTAGTGATCGCGCAGCGCACGGGCGGCGCGCAGGAATTCGGAGATGTAGCAGGCTTCGTACAACGTGTCGCCGGCATGCGTCGCGATGCCGCCGAACAGGTCCGGCCTCAGCATGCCGAGCACCATCGCGCCGAAGCCGCCGCTCGACTTCCCGCTGACCCCGCGGTGCGCGGGCGCGTCGAGCGTCCGGTAGCTCGCGTCGACCCACGGCACCAGCTCGTCGCAGATGTACGTCTGGTAGCGGCCGCTGCCGGGCGAGTCGACGAACTGGCTCCCGCCATAGGCGGTCCACGCGTCGACCAGGACGACGATGCACGGTGGGGCGTCCCGGCGTTGAAAGAGCGCGTCGACATGCTCGATGTAGGTGGGACGGTACGGCGATCGGTTGCCCCACATGGGCAGCGCACCCGTGTAGCCCTGCAGCAGGTAGACGGTCGGGTAGCGGCGCGAGGGCTCGTCGTCGTAGCCGGGCGGAAGGTAGACCTCCACCGGGCGGGTCGCCGGATCGTTCAGCGGGTTGTCGGCGAGCACCGTGCTGGTGAACTCGTCGCTGACGAGGCGTCCGGCCAGCGGCAGCGGCCAGGGGCTGAACGGCGCGGCGGCAATCGTCGAACGCGGGGGCACATGGCGCTCGGGCACGTGGCAGGCTCCTTCGGCTGGCGGGTCGCGGCTGCGCGCCTCAGGGCGCTACGTGAGAGCTCTCCCCCGCAACCGCTGAGAGATATCCGAGGACGTCCGAGCGAGTGACGATGCCGAGCGGCCGGCCGCCCTCGTGGACGAGCACTGCCGATGCCCGCTCCAGGACGGTGATCACCGTCGACACGGGCTCTCCGACCCCCGCCGTGGGCAGCGGCGCCGACAGATGCGCGGACACCGGCGCCTCCAGCGCTGCCCGATCACGAAAGACCGCGTCGAGCAGGGCCAGTTCGGAGACCGAGCCGACGACCTCGGCAGCCATGACCGGAGGTTCGGCCTTCACCACCGGCATCTGCGAGACGCCGTACTCGCGCAGGTAGGCGATGGCGGCGCCGACGGTCTCATCCGGGTGCACGTGCACGAGTTCGGGAAGGTCCGCGCCCTTGCGGGCCAAGACATCGCCGAGCGACGCCTGGTCCTCCGGCCCGGCCAGGAAGCCGTACCGGCTCATCCACTCGTCATTGAAAATCTTGGATAGGTAGCCCCGGCCGGAGTCGGGCAGCAGCACCACGACCAAGCCGTCCGGCGGCGACTGCTTCGCGACCCGCAGCGCGGCGACCGCGGCCAGCCCGCAGGAGCCGCCCACCAGCAGCGACTCCTCGCGAGCGAGCCGGCGCGTCATCAGGAAAGACTCGCGGTCGCTCACCGCTTCCACCTGATCGGTGTACTGCGGGTCGTACGTCGCGGGCCAGATGTCCTCGCCGACCCCCTCGACCAGGTACGGCCGGCCGCTGCCGCCGCTGTAGACCGACCCTTCCGGATCCGCGCCGACGACCCGGACCGTGCCGCCGCTGACCTCCTTCAGGTACCGGCCGGTGCCGCTGATCGTGCCTCCGGTGCCGATGCCGGCGACGAAAGCGGTGAGCCGCCCGCCGGTTTGCTCCCACAGCTCGGGGCCGGTGCTCTGGTAATGCGCAAGGGGGTTGTTGGGGTTGGAGTACTGGTCGGGGCTCCACGCTCCGGGCGTCGACTCCACCCGCTGGCGCGCGACCGAATAATACGAGCGGGAGTCCTCCGGGGCGACGGCGGTCGGGCAGACGACGACCTCCGCGCCGTAGGCCTTGAGCACGTCCACCTTCTCGGAACTGATCTTGTCCGGCATGGTGAAGACGCACTTGTAGCCGCGCTGCGCGGCGACGATCGCCAGGCCGACCCCGGTGTTACCGCTGGTGGGTTCGACGATGGTGCCGCCGGGCGCGAGCCGACCCTTCTGCTCCGCAGCGTCGATCATCGCAGCGGCGATGCGGTCCTTCACCGAGCCACCCGGGTTGAGGTACTCCAGCTTGGCGTAGACCGGGCAGGCGATTCCTTCCGTCACCTTGCGCAGCCGGACCAGTGGGGTATCGCCCACCAGGTCCGCCAGGGATTCGACAACCGCCGCCACGTCCGACCACCTTCCGCTCGCCTGCGGTGACCCACGAGCCTACGAGCGCGCGGCGACCTACCACGCCCGACGTGCGAAGTTGCACGGTGATTGTCCGGCTTCGGAGAGTCTGCGCAAGACAACGCCGCGGACACCGCATTCTCAGCGAAATTGCAGGGATGTAGTCCTCGCCACCGCGGGGCACCCGCCGATCGGAGGACGTGAGCGCATTGGACCTGCGGCGACTCGGTCGCCTGGGTGGGGCCGGCCTCCTGGCCGGCGCCTTCGGCCTGTTTGCGTTCGTCGCCGTGCCGCACTGGTCGGCCGGCGGTGACGTAGCGGCCATTCTGGCGCTGGTGACCGCAGTCGGTGGGGTGGCGGCGCTGCTCGCGCCGTGGAGTTCGGAGTCCACCACCGCCGGCATGGTCGTCACCGCCGGGTCGTACGCGGCACTGGGAGTCGCCGGGCTCACCGGCGGGAGCCAGGCTGCGTTGGGGCCGCTGTTCGTGGCCGTGTCGGCGTGGTGCGGCCTCGCGCTCGGCCCGAAGTACGCGTTGAAGCTTTCGCCGCTCGCGCTGCTCTGCGCGATCCTGCCGGCGAGCCTCGGCCATCCGGGCACCATCCCCACCGGATTCGGCGCCATCATCGTCGCGACGCTCACCGGGGAGATCTTCGCCCGCCTCGCCGATCGGGTGCGCCACGACGCGCGCCGGGACGCCGGGCGCACCCGGGCGCTGGAACGCCTCACCGCCGGTCAGGTCGAGCTGGCACGGGCCAGGTACCCGCGCGAAGCAGCGACGATCGCGGCCGCCGTGGCACGCGACATCCTCGGCGCCGGGTCGACCTCCGTGCTGCTCGAGCGCGACGGGAAGCATGTCGTGCTCGGCCAGTGCCCGCACCCGCACCCGCAGCGGCGCCAGCCGACGGGCACCGGCGGTCGCGACCACCCGCAAGACCCCACCGAAAACCGTTTCGAGGTGCCGCTTGTCGGGCGCACCGGCACCGGGGTCCGCGGCCTGCTCACGGCCGAGCCGCGCCCCGGCGAACGCCTCGACCCGTTCGGGCAGGCGCTCGCCGCCAGCTTGGCAGCGGCGACCTGTGCCGCCCTCGAGACGATCGCGTTGAACGCCCGGCTGCGGACCCGGGCGGAGGTCGACCCGCTGACCGGCCTCGGCAACCGGCGCCGGCTCGACACCGCGCTGGCCCGGCTGCGTCCGGGGGACGTCGTCATCGTCCTCGATCTGGACAACTTCAAGGCGGTGAACGACACCCTGGGGCACGACATCGGCGATCAGGTGCTGCGCTCGTTCGGTGCCCACCTGTCGACCCAGACCCGAGCCGGTGAGCTCGCCGTACGCACCGGCGGCGAGGAGTTCGTGCTCATCGTCGACGGCGGCGGGCAGGCGCAGGGTGTGGCTGCCCTGCTCGGCCGGCTGGCGGCCGGATGGTGGCGGCAATCGCCGTTGACCACGTTCAGCGCGGGCGCCGCCGTGCACCACGGCGGCGACCCGGCGGTCACCATGAAGCTCGCAGACCAGGCCCTCTACGAGGCGAAGCACCGCGGCCGGGCCGCCGGCTGGCTGGTCACGGGACATCTCGAAGGCAACCCCCAGCCGAGTGCCGCCGTGCACGGTTCCCTCGCCGGACGGCTGATCCCGTTCCCCGGCCGCCCGTTCCGCCGCCGGGAGCCGGTATCGGACGTGGTGCTCTCGCATCCGGAGTTCGCGGGGACCGCTGCACCGGTCCGGTGAAGGTCTCGCGCGAAGCCGCGTTCAGCGCGACGATCAATGGGCACGACCAGTCAGACTGGCGCAGATCACGATTCGGCGGGTCCCGCCTGGCCGAACGCGCTTTGCGACTTGTCCGACCAGGGACACCCACGCAGTCTGCGGATGCCGCCAGCACCGAAGCCCGCGTAGGCTCACCCCAGAATCGAAAAGCTACTGACCGGTAGCTTTGGCTCGACTGCGGAGGAAATGCCCATGCCCGAGGCTGTCATTGTCGCGACCGCCCGGTCACCTATCGGACGCGCGTTCAAGGGGTCGCTGAAGGACCTCCGGCCCGATGACCTGGCCGCCACCGTCATCAGGTCGGCGCTCGACAAGGTGCCCCAGCTCAATCCCGCCGAGGTCGACGACCTGCTGCTCGGCTGCGGACTTCCCGGCGGCGAGCAGGGCTTCAACATGGCCCGCGTCGTTGCGGTGCTGCTCGGCCTCGACACGGTTCCGGGCGCGACGATCACCCGGTACTGCTCGTCGTCGCTGCAGACCACCCGAATGGCCATGCACGCGATCAAGGCCGGCGAGGGCGACGTCTTCATCTCCGCCGGCGTCGAGATGGTGAGCCGCTACGTGAAAGGCAGCAGCGACTCGCTGCCGGACACCATGAACCCGCTGTTCGCCGACGCCGCGAAGGCCACCGAGGACCTCGCCGCGAGCGAGGGCGAGTGGGTGGACCCGCGCCAGAACGGCAACCTCCCCGACGTCTACATCGCGATGGGGCAGACCGCCGAGAACGTCGCGCAGCTCAAGGGAGTTTCCCGCCAGGAGCAGGACGAGTACGGGGCCCGCTCGCAGAACCTCGCCGAGAAGGCCATCGCCAACGGCTTCTGGGACCGCGAGATCGTCCCGATCACGCTCCCCGACGGCTCGGTCGTATCCAAGGACGACGGGCCGCGCGCCGGCGTCACCGCGGAAGGGATGTCCGCGCTGAAGCCGGTCTTCCGTCCGAACGGCACGGTCACGGCGGGCAACGCCTGCCCGCTGAACGACGGCGCCGCGGCCGTGGTCATCATGAGCGACACCAAAGCGCGCGAGCTCGGCATCACCCCGCTCGCCCGCGTCGTCAGCACCGGTGTCAGCGGACTATCGCCCGAGATCATGGGTCTCGGCCCGATCGAGGCGTCCAAGCGCGCGCTGAAGCTCGCCGGCATGAGCATCAACGACATCGACCTGGTCGAGATCAACGAGGCTTTCGCCGCGCAGGTGATCCCGAGCTACCGGGAGCTCGGCATCGACCTTGACAAGCTGAACGTGCACGGCGGCGCGATCGCCGTGGGCCACCCGTTCGGCATGACCGGCGCGCGCATCACCGGCACGCTGCTGAACGGGCTCACCACGCTCGACAAGACCTTCGGTCTGGAGACGATGTGCGTGGGCGGCGGGCAGGGCATGGCGATGGTGCTGGAGCGCCTCTCCTGACCGAAGGCGCCCGCTCGAGCAGCTAGCGCAACTCTGTCAGAGCAGTTCAAGGACGCGCTCGACGGCCGCCGTCCCCGCTTCGGCGTGGGCGGCGGCGTCGGGCGCGTTTCGCAGTTCACGGCCGAGCAACGCCAGCTGATCGGTGACGCCGTGGGGCTGCAGCCGCTGCGGGGCGACGGCGGGGGCACCGCTGCCCGCCTGCCGGCCGAGATCGGCAAGCGTGACGGCCAACTCGTACGCGACATCCGCCCGTTGCCGGCCATCCGCCGCCGGCCCCGTCCAGCGGCTCACCGACCAGTGGCGCACCCGGTTGTCCAGCCGCTGCAGCGCCCTCTCGAACGCCGCCACGGGCTCGCCGGCGGCCGGGTCGATCCTCACCGGACGCACGCTAGCGAGCCCTGGTGGCCATCCGACAGTTCTCGGCCCTGCGCCGCGCCGTTCCAGCCCTATCCCGTGCGTTCGGCAGTGGCACGCCAGCGAAGAGTGGCGGCTTCCGGCCGGGGCAGCGCGACCCGCCTGCGTGTGTCTGCCGTTTGTCGGGCGTTTGCCCGCTGTGACGCGCCAGGCCGTCTGGAGGACTTGTTTCCGGCCGCCGAGTAGGCCACGCTTTCAGGCATGTACCGGTGACAGCCCGTCCGCAGGAGGTATGCATGTCCGTCCACCACTCGGCGCACACCCACCAGACGCTCATCGAGAAAACGCCCCAGGTGACCGGACAGGCTGTGAGTCACTGGCTCAGCTGCCTCGAGACAGGCCCCGGGCTGCTGCGCTTCGAGGAGCGCGTGGTGTGGCTGCGCGACGAGCACGAGATCCCGCACAACTTCGCGTCGGCCATCGTGCACGAGCACGACCTGCGCCGCGGCGCGCTCCGCCTCTAGCGGAAGGCCGCGCCCCGGGCGTGACCGCCTTCTAGGCTGCCAGCGTGGACACCCAGGCAGCGCTCGCGTTCATCCGCGACCACCATCAAGCCGTCCTCGCGACGGTTCGCGGCGACGGCATGCCGCAGCTCAGCCCCGTCACCGCCGGGGTCAACGGGGCCGGTCAGGTCGTGATCAGCACGCGGGAGACCGCGTTCAAGGTCAAGCACGTTCGGCGCACCGGCCGCGCGACGCTGTGCGTCTTGCCCGACGGCTTCTACGGCGACTGGATCTACGTCGAAGGCGACGCGTCCATCCAGTCGCTCCCGGAGGCCATGGACGGGCTCGTCGACTACTACCGCGCCGTCTCCGGTGAGCATCCCGACTGGGACGATTACCGCGCCGCGATGGTCCGCGACAAGCGTTGCCTCATCCGCATCGACCTCACCCGCGCCGGGCCGGACCGCCACGGCTGACGCCGCGCCGCTTCACTCCCGCTCTCGTGGGCACGTCCGAAGGCGAACCTCACGAGCGGACGGGAGCAGACGTGAAGATCGGCTACACGATGATGTGCGAGCAGCGCGGCGCGAAGGAGCTCGTGAACGACATAGTGCTCGCTGAGCAGGCCGGTTTCGACTTCTCGGTGATCAGCGACCACTACTCCCCCTGGCTGGAGGCGCAGGGGCACGCGCCGTACGCCTGGTCGGTGCTGGGCGCTGCCGCCGCGAAGACCGAACGCATCTCGCTGATGACGTACGTGACCTGCCCGACGTTCCGCTACCACCCGGCGATCGTCGCGCAGAAGGCGGCGACGGTGGCGCTGCTGTCGGACGGTCGCTTCCGGCTCGGGCTCGGCGCCGGGGAGAACCTGAACGAGCATGTGATCGGCGGCGGCTGGCCGGCCGTCGACACCCGTCACGAACGGTTGCAGGAGGCCGTCGAGATCATCCGTGCGCTGTGGGAGGGCGGCTTCGTCAACTACCGCGGCGAGCACTTCGACGTCGAGTCGGCCAAGCTGTACGACCTGCCGGACGAGCCGATCCCGCTCGGCATCGCCATGTCCGGTCCGCAGTCCTGCGAGCTCGCCGGCGAGTTCGCCGACATCGGCATCGCGATCGAGCCGGAGCGGTCGCTGGTCTCGCAGTTTTACGCGGCCGGCGGCGAAGGCAAGCCCATGGTCGGGCAGGGTGGCTGCTGCTACGGCCCGGACGCCGAAACCTGCCTGCAGCTGGCGCACGAGCAGTTTCGCTGGTTCGCCGGCGGATGGAAGGTGAACGCCGAGCTGCCGGGCACGGCTGCGTTCGACGCCGCCTCGCAGTTCGTGCGGCCGGAGGACCTGGGCGAGCAGATCCCGCACGGTCCTGATCCGGAGAGCTACGTCGCGGCGGTGCAGCAGTTCGCCGATGCGGGCTTCACCGAATTCGCGTTCGTGCAGATCGGCTCCGAGCAGGCCGCCTTCTGCGAGTGGTACGCGAACACGCTGCGCCCGGCGCTGGAGAAAGCCGGCCTCGCCGGCTAGGGCCGCTGCTAGCTGCGCAGCTTGCCGAGCAGCCGCAGCAGCTCGAGGTAGACCCAGACGAATCCGATCAGCAGGCCGTAGGACGCGCGCCAGGCCTCCGATCGCGGTGCCCCCGCGCGCACCGCCCGCTCGATGAAGTCGAAGTCGAGGATGAACTGCAGGCTGGCGACCACGAGGACCGCGACGCTGAACAGGATGCCGATCGGCGACGAGCTGTTGATGATCGGCAGGTGACTGCCGGTCGTCGCCCGCAATATCAGGTCGATGAGACCGAGCGCGACCACACCCATGAGGGTGGACACCACCACCCTGGCCAGCCGCGGCGTGGCCCGGATCCGGCGGCTGCGGTAGAGGCCGAGCATGACCACGAAGATCAGCCCGGTGCCGAGCAGCGCCTGCAGCACGATGCCGTGGTACGCCTCTTCGTAGAAGCGGCTGATCACGCCCATGGCGAAGCCTTCGAGCAGCGCGAAGATGACGACCAGCGGCGGGCGGATGGCGCGGCTGAACGCGATGGCGAACGACAGCGCGAGGGCTCCGAGGCCGGCGGCGATGCCGATCCCGGGGCTCGACGGGGCGAGGGCCCAGCCGAGCGCTCCGGCGACGCCGACGAGAGCGAAGAGGCCGAGGGTGTGCACGACGACGTCGTCGATCGTGAGCCGCGACGGGGCCCGGTACAGCTGCGCCAGCTGCTGCGGCGTGGCGTCCGGAGGCGCAGCCACACCCGTCGGCGGGGCCGCCGACATGCTCGCGAAGCCCCGCCGGAACGCGGGATTCGAAGTCCGTAGCTGCGCCATGTGCGCCGAGCCCCTTCCACTGACGAAAGCCGTCCTGCAGCCGCCAGTATGACGAAAGATCATCACCGCGGCAGCGACGGAACGTGTGTGCGATAGGAAAACGACCACCTCCGGTGCGGGGTTCCCCGCGCGTGGGTTGTCGCAAGGTTCATCGGCCGCTTTGCCACCCGGGAAAGCCCCGGCAGCGTGACAGCCATCCCCCGGTGCTGATCACCTAGGGTTGGTGCGTGCTAGCCCAGGTGACGGCGGTGCGCTACGTCACGCCGTTGCGCGAGGGCGGCTCGCTGCCCGCAGTGATGGAAGGCGATGACGACGGCACCTACGTCGTGAAGTTCACCGGCGCCGGCCAGGGACCGCGCACCCTTGTCGCCGAAGTCATCTGCGCTCACCTGCTGCGGACTCTCGAGCTGCCGGTTCCGGATCTGGTGACGATCGACGTGGACCCGGCGCTGTCGGTCGGGGAGCCGGACGAGGAGGTGCAGGACCTGCTGCGGGCAAGTCCCGGCCTCAATCTCGGGATGGACTTCCTGCCGGGCGCGCTGGACCTGGACGTGCGCGCCTTTCCCATCGAGCCGGAGCTGGCCGGGCGGATCCTCTGGTTCGACGCCCTCGTCGGCAACGTGGACCGCACCTGGCGCAACCCCAACATGCTGCGCTGGCACGGCCGGCCCTACCTCATCGACCACGGAGCGACCCTGACCTTCGCCCACAACTGGGCGGGCGCCGAGGCGTGGGCCGCCCGGCCGTACAACACCCGGGACCATGCGCTGATCCACAGCGGAGCGCGGATAGCGCAGGCGGACGAGGTGCTGGCGCCGCAGCTCACGCCGGAACGGGTGGCGGAGGCGGCCGCGCAGGTGCCGTCCGAGTGGCTGGTCGACGCGGCGGCTTTCGGCGGCGCGGATGCTGCACGTACGGCATACGCCGACCAGCTGCTGCGCCGGCTCGCGGCCCGCAGCCAATGGGTGCCGTCCTTGATCGCTGCTGTGGCAGGGGCGGCCGGATGACCCGCCGTCACACCTTCGAGTACGCGGTGCTGCGCGTCGTGCCCCGCGTCGAGCGCGGCGAGCAGCTGAACGCCGGTGTCGTGCTGTACTGCCGGCAGCTCGACTACCTGGGCCTTCGGTGCGCGCTGGATGAGGACCGGCTGGAAGCGCTGGACCCGACGGCGGACGTGGCGGCGATCCGCCAGGCGCTGGATGCCGCTGAGGACGGTTGCCGCGATGCGTCGAACGCCGGCCGGGACGAGCGCGGCCAGTACTTCCGCTGGCTGACGGCGCCGCGCAGCACGGTCATCCAACCCGGACCGGTCCACACCGGTCTCACCGCCGACCCGGCTGCCGAGCACGAGCGGCTCATGCGCCTGCTCGTCGCCCCGGTCGAGCCGCCGCCCGCGGCGCGCGAGCGCTAACTGGCGGTCGACGGGCCTGGGGCGGAGCGCTCGTCGTGGTCATACGGACCCGATGAGCGGCCGGCTTGGGAAACGTCAGGATCGTCCGGCGCGCGACAGGGCGGACGGGAAGGAGCTCAGCACTCCCGATTCCACCGGGAGCACAGCCGGACGACGGCACCGTCGGACACCTCGCGAAGCCGCTGCTGCAACTGTGCCTTGCCCGCGGACGAAAGCCCGGAGTCGAAGCGCACCTTCCACTGGTGGTCGCCGAAGGCCACGCCGGTGGCTCCGGAGCCGATTCCGGAGATGCCGGTGCCGACGGTGGATTCGGCTTCCTGCGCCGCCTTCGCGGAATGGAAGATCACCAGGTACGCGTCGGCCGGACGAAGCGCGGTGTGGTAGATCGCCGCCGCCCAGCACACCCCGACGGCGAGCGCGGTCAGCGTCCCGACGGCCACCAGCGCCCGGCTGCGGCGCCCGTGACCGGCACCGACGTGCGAAGCGATGACCAGCAGTACAACGGCCGGCCAGAAGAAGTACAGCTGCAAGGGGAAGGCGACGAGCCCACCGAGCACGAGCACGAGCGCGGCGAGGCGGCAGAACGCGGTGAATCGACGACGATCGCGGGCGAAGAAAGGAACGGCCGTGATGGCCGCGTACATGGTGTAGACGACGACGCCCGCCGAAGCGGCCTTCGACAGCCAGATCGAGGCCATCAGCGAGATGCCGACACACAGCCCGACCAGCCAGCGCGCCGGCGGGCTGGCCGATGGGCCGAGCGGATGGCCGGCGACGCGCAGCCGGTAGGTGACGCGCCGACCGGAGCGGGCGGGTGGCCGGCGCTCGCCGCGCACCGGAGGCGTCGGCGTCTGCGTGGTCAACCCGGCCATTGTCACCGTGCGCTCCTGGGCAGGTCGGTGGCAGTTCGCGTCGTTTGCAGCATGCCGGATCTTGGGCCCGATGCCGCGGCGACAGGCGGGAGCGCGGCAACATCAGCCCTTCATCAGCCGCGGCGGATCGCCTCATCGAGCAATCCGAGTGGCGGCGCGCCGAGCGCCAGCAGCGCGCGGTGCAGCCGCAGATGCGAGTAGCCGGAGCCCCAGCTCTGCCGGGCTCGCTCACGCACGTCGCGGATCGCCAGCTTGCCCCAGGTGTAGCGGCCGTACGTCGGGTCGAACAGTGCCCGCTCGGCTTCTGACCGGGCAGCGGCGCCGCGCAGGAACGCGTCGGCTGCAAAGCGCCGCGCCGCCTCGGCGACGTCCAGCGCGCCGGTGTGCACGCCCAGCGACACGACGAGCCGGGTGACGCGGATCAGCGCCTCTACCGCCACACCGATCGCGTACCGCGGGTCCTCGCCGCGGAAACTCTCCTCGACGAACACTTCCTCCACATGGTGCGCCCAGCCTTCGATGAACGCCGACGAGCCGAACGTGCGCCGGACGTCGCTGGTGAGGTGGCGCAGCATGCGGCCGTGAGCAAAGTGCCCGGGCGTCACCTCGTGCACGGTGATGGCCGGCAGCGTCGTGCGGCTGAACACCGCGAGCCACTCCTCACGGTCCGCTTCCGGCCAGCTCGGATCGGGTGGGGTGACGTGGTACCAGGACGGCCCGTCCGGTTCGTAGGCGGCGGCCCACGACATCATCGCCGTCGACCACCGGCGCGACGCCGGCGCCGGCCCGACCAGGCACTCGCCGCCGGGATCGTCGAGCAGTTGCGACTCCAGCGTGAATGCGGTGATCTCACCGATGAGCGCGCGGGCTTCGGCGTAGATCTCGTCCGCGGAGTCAGGATGGTCCCGCAGCAGCCGCCGCACGAGCTCGGCGGCGGGAACCGTCGGGTCGATCCGGCCACACGCGCCCGTCAGCAGTTCGCGCAGTCGCGCGCTTTCCGCCTCGGCGTCGACCGCGAGCGCGCCGAGGTCGACGTCGAGCGCCTCAGCCGAGCCGAGCAGGCTCGCCAGCGGTCCGGCTCCGAGTGCCGCGTCGGGCGGACCCGCTTCGGCAGCGGATCGCAGATGGTTGAGGAAATGCCCGTGGGCGAGGAGAGCGGCCGCGACGACGGGATCGCCACTCGCCTCGCGCAGGCTGTCCGTGACCAGCCCCTCGGCGGCGGGGAGCAGCGCTTTCGCGACCGGCCGCGGCACCCGGTCGAGCGCCTCGATCGCCGCGTCGACGGCGTCGGGCCAGCCGCGCAGCTGTTGTGCCCTCGCGGCCGCGCGCTGCTCCGGCGGCGCGTACTCGCGGTCGTAGCAGGCGAGGTCGAGATTGCTGATGTGCCAGAGCGGGTTGCGCCGGTGGTCCTGCACGTCGGCAAGGCTCGTCCGCACGCCGTTCTCCACCGCCTCGAGATACGCAGCATCGAACGGGTCGCTGGGCGGCGGGCCGGCGCCGAGCGATCGCAAGCCGCTGCGCACCCCCGCCGGCGAGAGGTCCTGGACGACGCCGTCGTACTCGTGCCGGCCGGCCTCCTCGCGCACGAAGGGCACCTGCAGGTCGGCGCAGGCCCGCAGGCGCGGCGCGAGGTCATCTCCCCGGGTGGCCACCCCGCGGACGATACGGACGTCGCTAAACGCCCGCGACTTCCTGCTCGCAGACCGTCCCGACGAAGAAGTCCTTGTTCGACGACGTGTGCAGCGACACCGGGTTCTCGAAGGTGAACGCGCGGAATTCGTCGGCGTCGATCACGTTGTCGTCGAGCAATTCGAACGCTTCGACGATGACCTCGTTCATCACCGGCGCGTCCCAGTGTGAGATGTCGGTGCCGAGAATCGGGCGCAGCCGCACCGGCCGGTGCTTGATGGTGCTGCGGGTCGCCCATCCGACCAGCGGGTCGTCGGCCTCGCAGCCGAAATACATCTGGTCGGTGAAGACGGCGATGATCTGGTCGACGGTGGCGAAGTTCGCGGCGGCGAATTCGTCGAGGTGCTCTGGACGTCCGGGCTCGCGCGCGAGGTATTGGCGGATCCGGTCCCGCCGGCTGGTGACGGACTCGTCCCCGTAGCGCTCGATCGTGGCCATGACCGCGTCGACGTCGAGGATGCTCGGGTCGAGGTCGCCGATCGCGTTGCCGTTGCGCTTGTCCCAGTGCCCGATGAGGTCGGCGAGCAGGCTCACCGCCCACGCCACGCCGCCTTCGAGGAACCCGACGCGCAGCTGCGGGAAACGGCTGAAGACGCCTCCCATCACCAGGGATTTGGCGAGCTCGGTATGGCTCGCGGCAAGCCCGCCGATGTGGTTGAAGGCGTAGTTCGTCGCCGATCGCGTGACGCGGTGGGCCTGCAGGCTGCTGTGGGTCACCGGGCTGATGCCGAGATCGGTGCACGCCGCCCAGAACGGGTCGTAGTCGTGGTCGCTGTCGATCCCGAAAGTGTCGAGCCGGTAGGCCTGATCGCCCGGATCGGGCGTCAGCTTGCGCGCCGCGTATCCGGCGATGACGACCGACTTGAAGCCCAATTCCTCGACCGCGTAACGGAGCTCCGCGACCGCCTCGTCCGGGTGGACCATCGGAACGAGCGCGGCTGACGTCAGCCGATCGGCGTAGGGGGTGAACAGCCGTGACACGTAGCGGTTCACCGCCCGCAGCACGGGGGCGCGCAGCTCGTCGTCGCGGTTGTCGAGCATGCCGAGCGACCACGACGGATACGCCAGCATGTAGTCGATCCCGAACTCGTCGAGCCGGTCGTAGAGCAGCTTCGGCAGGTGCGCGGTGGCCCGGTCATGCGCGTCGGCCACCGGGTTGCCCCACCAGGAGGGCATCGAATGCCACGCACGGCGCACGTCCGGGGTGGTGCGGTCCGCTTGGAAGACGGCGGTGTCGAGCACGCGCGAGACGGACGTGAGGAACTTCTCGCGCAGCGCTGCCCCGCCGGACTCCTCGAGATAGGACACGATCTCGTCGTTCATCAGCGGGCCGAGCTCCATGAAGTGACCGTCGGCGTCGACGATCGGATGCCCGATCTCCTGCCGGATCTGTGCCGCGGTGAGGTTCGACGTCATCGGTGTCCTCTTTTCTCAGCGCATTCCGAGGGCGCGCGCCCAGTCCAGGTTTTTGCGCGCCGAGCCCACGTGGGCGAGGTGCACGACGTGCCCCTCCCCTTGGTTCGGGTCGCCGTAGGTGATCGGCCCGGTACCGGCCTGCTCGGCCTCGGCGGCGAGCCGGTCCAGATCCGACCAGTACGCGATCTCCTGCTCGGTGGGGCTGAACACCTCGTGGACAAGCGGCACGTGCTCCGGGTTGCCGATCATCATCCCGAAGTAGCCGAGATCGCGAAGGTGCGTCGCCCAGGCGCGCAAGCCCTCGCGGTCGTCGACCGCACCGCCCCACATTCCGCTGATCGGATAGCGGATCCCGGCCGCCCGGGCGTCGACCAGGACCTTGGAACGCAGGTAGAGCGTCTCGTCGCCTTCCGCGCTCCACCGGTAGCCCAGCGCCTGGTGGATGTCGCCGAAACGGGAGACCGCACCTCCCATGTGCCGCACCCGCGGCGAGGCGGTCGCGATCTCGTACGCCAGCCGGATCGCCTGTGCCGTCTCCAGGATGGGGTACACGACGGTCGAGCCGAGCGGCCGGCCGAGGTCTCCCTCCGCGCAGCTGAGTAGCGCATCGACGCCGTGGACATCGGCGGGGCCGAGCACCTTCGGCAGCAAGATCCCGTACAGCGCCGGTCCCATGACGGCGCGCAGGTCTTTCAGCGTCTGGCCGGTCGACGGCGGCTGAATTCGCGCGAAAACGAGCGGCACTCCCGGCCCTGGCGTGACGCCGTCCAGCGCTTTGCGGGCAATGCGCCGGGCGTTTTCACGTACTTGCTCGGTGCAGGGAGTGCTCGGCTCCTCGAGGTCGATGACGACCGAATCCGCTCCCGCCGCCAACGCCGCCGCGACCTGGGTCTCGTCGTCTCCGGCAGCGAAAAGCACCGTACGCAGCGGGCGAACGTCCGCCTCGCGCGTCGCCTGCTCCGCCGCAGCACCCATGCCCGGACTCCCTCCACCTTCGAGAAACGCACTCCATCACATCCGTCTCGCGGGCGCGACGCGGGGGCTCGAAGACCCAGCAACCAAAAACTTGGGGTTATCGCCAAGAACGGCCCAGATTTTCGCGAAAACCTCAAGTAATCCGCGAGCTGAGCCTGGCTCAGTGCGCCTCGAATCTGTGCATCCGTGCCCCCGGTGGGGCTCGAACCCACACTGGAGCGGGTTTAAGCCGCTTCCCTCTGCCGATTGGGGTACGGGGGCCCACCTCACACGGCTAGCCGCCGCGCGTCGACCGTCCCAGCATCACAGATAACGCTTGCGCGGGTGGACCGCGTCGGCGCCGGCGACCCGGTCGAGGAACAGCAAGCCGTCGAGGTGGTCCAGCTCGTGGGCGAAGGCGCGGGCCTCGAACGCGTCGGCCTCCACCACGATCTCCTGCGGCACCCGGCCCGGCACCGTGCCCCGCACCGTGATCGTGCGCGGCCGGCCGACGTCGCCGGTGAAGTCCGGCACGGACATGCACCCCTCACGACCCTTGCGCAGGCCCCCGGCGGCGACGACGACGGGGTTGGCCATCACCACCAGCCCGGAACAGCTGCGCGCCTTCGGATGGCCGGTCACGTCCAGGCAGAAGACCCGTACCGGTTCCCCCAGCTGCGGGGCAGCCAGGCCGACACAGCCCGGCGAGACGCGCATCGTCTCCACCAGGTCGCGGGCGACCGCGATCACCTCCGGATCGTCGGGATCCACCGGCGCGCTCGGACGTGAGAGCACCGGGTGCGGAGCACGGACCACCGCCCGGATCATGTACTTCGCACCCGGCTCAGAGCAGGTCGGCGTCGGCCGGGCGCACATGCGCGTCGACGCCGAGATCGCTGCCGAGCGCCGTGAGGCGCTCCGCCAGCAGCCCGGGGCCGTCCGGCAGATCCACCTCGGCCACGAGGACGTACAGGTCGCCCGCCAGCCGGGTCGAAAGGTCGGTGATATTGCCACCGGCCTCGGCGATCGCCGCCGCCACGCGATGCACGATGCCCGGCCGGTCGGCGCCGTGCACGTGCACCACGAACGACTCCCCGCCCGGCCCGGTCTGCCCGGGCTCGACCTCGCGCACCGACACCAGCAGGCCGAGCCGCTTCCCCACCGGCGACAGCTCCGCCTGCACCGCTGCCGCGTCGTCCGGCACGTTCACCACGAGCGTCATCGCGAACTGTCCGCTGAGCTGGTGCATCGAGACGTCTTCGAGATTGCCGGAACGCGCCAGCAGGACCTCGGTCAGCGCAGCGACCACTCCGGGGCGATCGGGTCCCAACGCGGCAACGGCGAGCAACGGCACGGATGCGAGCTTGCCAGAACCCCACCGCGATAATCAGCCGGGCGAGTGGTTCAGCTGTCGGAGCGCCCCACCGGCCGCGCCGCGTAGCGGAAGTCGGCGCGTGGATCGTGAAACGCGCCGAGTGAGACGATCTCGCGGCGGAAGAGCAACGCGATCGTCCAGTCGGTCAGCACGCGCACCTTGCGGTTCAGGGTGGGCACCCGGGTGACGTGGTAGCTGCGGTGCGCGAACCAGGCCGGGAAGCCGCGCAGCTTGATCCCGTAGATCTCGGCAACGCCCTTGTACAGCCCGAGAGATGCCACCGAGCCAGCGTAGGCGTGCTCGTAGGCGGTCAGCGGCTTGCCGCGAAGCTCCGCCAGCAGGTTCTTGGCGAGCCGCTTCGCTTGCCGCACAGCGTGCTGTGCGGAGGGACCGGTGGTGGCGTCGCCGCCTTTCGACAGATCGGGCACCGCCGCGCAGTCTCCTGCCGACCAGGCCCCCGGCACTCCCTTGACCTGCAAGAACGGCGTGCAGATGAGGCGCTTCTTGTCGTCGAGGGGAAAGTCGGTCTCCTCGAGGACGGGATTGGCCCGCACCCCCGCCGTCCACACCAGCGTCTCGCAGTCGAACTCGTCGCCGTCGTCGAGGACGACATGGCCGTCGACCACCGACTCGAGCCGGGTGTTGCGGCGCACGTCGATGCCGCGGCTGGTCAGCTGCTCGACGGTGTACTCGCCCATCGCGGGTGAGACCTCCGGCAGGATCCGGCCGGTGGCCTCGATCATCACCCAGCGCATGTCATCGGCATGGATGTCGGGGTAGAACCGGCAGGCGTCACGAGCCATGTCTTCCAGCTCCGCCAAGGCCTCGACGCCCGCGTACCCGCCGCCGACGAAGACGAAGGTGAGCGCCCGCCGGCGCAGCTGCTCGTCGTCCGTGGACGCGGCCGAGTCCATCCGCTCGAGCACGTGGTTGCGCAGGTAAATCGCTTCCGCGACGGACTTGAAGCCGATCCCCCGGTCCGCGAGCCCCGGAATGGGCAGCGTGCGGGCGATCGACCCGGGACACATGACGATCGAGTCGTAGTGCAGCTCCCGATGCGCTCCCTCGATCGGCTCGAGGACGGCTGTGCGCTGCGCATGGTTCACGCTGCAGATGCGGCCGTTCAGGATCTCGCATCCGAAAAGCACCCGGCGCAGCGGCGCGACGACGTGGCGGGGCTCCAGGTTGCCGGATCCGGCCTCCGGGAGGAACGGCTGGTACGTCATGTACGACTTCGGATCGACGACGGTGATGTGCGCCTCGCCGCGGTGCAAATGCTTCTGCAGCGTCAGCGCCACGTAGAGCCCGACGTAGCCACCGCCCACGATCAGGATGCGATGCGGCTCACCTCTCGACTGCTCGCCCGCTTTGCTGCCCGACATGCTCCCTGACCCGGTCATTGTCCTGCCGTACCCCTCACCCACCGAAGGGTCACTCGCCGCGAGCGAGAGCCGCCGCACGTCCGATGGCCGAGTCCAGCATCGCAGTGGTGAGCTTCCCGGTGAAGGTGTTTTGCTGGCTGGGGTGGTAGCAGCCGACGACGCGCAGCCCCCCGGCCGTTGCCTCGGCCTGATGCCCGAACGCCGGCACCCGCGCCGGCACCTCGAGCCCGGCGGCGCGCAACGCCGGCCAGAGTGCTGTCCAGGCGAATGCGCCCAGCACCAGCACCGCACGCATCGTCGGCGCCAACAGCTGCAGATCCCGCACCAGCCAGCCCCGGCAGGCATCCCGCTCGGCGGTGGTCGGCTTGTTATCGGGCGGCGCGCAGTGCACCGCGGCGACCATCCGGGTACCGATCAGCTCCTGGCCGTCGCCCGCGGACACCGACGTCGGCAATGTCGCAAGGCCGGCGCGATGCAACGCGGCGAAGAGCCAGTCGCCGCTACGGTCGCCGGTGAAGATCCGTCCGGTGCGGTTGCCGCCGTGCGCAGCCGGTGCCAGCCCGACGATCACCAGCGGCGCGTCCGCCGGACCCCACGACGGCACCGGCCGTCCCCAGTAGGTCTCGTGAGCGAACGCCGCCCGTTTCGTCTGCGCGACGCGCTCCCGCCAGGCAACCAGCCGCGGGCAAGCCCCGCACTCCACGATCGCGTCGTCCAGCTGCGCCGCCGTGGCGCAGGCGGCAGCGGCGGCGGTCACGCCCGCCGAATCCGCTCGCCCCTCCGGCAGGCCTTCTGCGGCCAACGGTCAGGTGACGTTCGCCTGCAGGAATTCGACGATGCGCTGCCAGAGCAGATCGGCGGCTTCCTTGTCGTACGTGCCGAGCAAGTTCTCGTCGTTCAGGAACGCGTGGCCTTCGCCCGGGTAGATGTGCACGGCCACATCGGTGGTGGCCTCCTCGCGGAGCCGGCCGGCCAGCTCCTCGACCGCCGAAACCGGCAAGAAATCGTCCTTGTCCCCGGTGTGGATGGCGACCCGGGCCCGCACCCCGGACAGGTCGCCGAGGATGGCGCCGTTCGCCGGATAGCAGGACACCGCCGCCGAGACCCGGTCTCCCTCGTTCGCCGCGAGCAGCAGGACGAAGCCGCCGCCCATGCAGAACCCGACCGCACCGACCGTCGAGCTGGACACCTCGCCCCGGCCGAGCAGGTAATCGACGGCACCCGAGAGGTCGCGGGCCGCCCGGTCCACCGGAAGCTCGGTCAGGTACTTACCGGCGGTCTCGGCGTCGTGAGTCGTCTTCCCGCCGTAGAGGTCGGGGGCGAGCGCGACGAAGCCGGCGCCGGCCAGCCGGTTCGTCAGGTCGATGATGTGGTCGACGAGACCCCACCACTCCTGAATGACGATCACGCCGGGGCCGCTGCCTGACTCCGGGAGCGCGAGGTAGCCGTGCGCTGTCGAACCGTTGCTGGGGAACGTGACCTTCTCGCCCATCGAGCTAGCACCTTTCGTCTGCGCCTGTCGCCGGGAAGGTCGCCCCTCACCGGCTTGCGAAGCCGATCGCGACGCTACCCGGCGAAGGCTCGGATGATCGCGACAGGAGCGCAGGCCCTACCGTCGAGCTATCCACAGCTCCTACCGTCGAGCAATCGACAGTGCGATCCCATCCAGGATGTCGTGCTCGCTCGCCACCATGCCGCCCGCGCCCACCGCCCGCACCACCTGGCGCAAAACCAGCGCGCCGGCGACGATCACGTCCACCCGCCCCGGGTGCATCGGGCCGAGCGCCGCGCGTTCCGCGGCGGTCATCACCGACAGCTCGGTGTAGACCCGTTCGACCTCAGGCAGGCTGACGGCGGACAGGTGGATGCGTTCGGCGTCGTACTCGGCGAGCCCGAGCGAGAGCGCGGCGACCGTCGTCGCTGTCCCGGCGACGGCGACGAGGGTTCCCGCCTGCTCGATCGGCACCGCCGCCCGGACCTCCGCGATGGCCGCGTCCGCGTCGGCCTGCGCGGCTGCCAGCTGATGCGGGGCCGCCGGGTCAGACGCCAGATGCCGTTCGGCGAGCCGGACGCAGCCGATGTCGACGGAACGGCTCGCCACCGGCTTGCCACCCGCGTCACCAAGGATGAACTCGGTCGAACCGCCACCGATGTCGACCACCAGGTACGGGTGGTCAAGGCCCGGCTGTGCTGCCAGCTCTCCGGTCGCTCCGGCGAAGCTGAGCGCCGCCTCCTCATCGCCAGTGATCACTTCCGGATCGACGCCGAGCACGTCGCGCACGCCGCGGGTGAATTCGTCCCGGTTGCGGGCATCGCGAGTGGCGCTGGTCGCGACCATGCGCACCCGGTCCGCTCCCAGGTCACGCAGGGTGGCCGTGTACTCCGCCAGCACGTCCAGCGTCCGCTTCAACGCGACCGGCGAGAGCTCACCCGTGCGGTCGACTCCTTCACCGAGGCGCACCACGCGCATCTCGCGGGCCAGGTCGGTGATCGAGCCGTCGGGGGCGACATCGGCGACGAGCAAGCGCAACGAGTTGGTGCCGCAGTCCAGCGCGGCGACGCGGGTGGTCACCCGACCTGTCTACGCGATCTCGCCCGTATCCGGGTCGACCGCGACGCACGGCCCGCCCCGACCCCAGTCCGGCATGAGCGCGAGTGCCTCGTCACCGAACGGGTTGACACCCGGACCGACCGCAAGGCTATGCGCCACCAGCACGTGCAGGCATTTCACGCGCCCGGGCATGCCGCCGGCAGTCGGCGCGCCGGGGAGCACCCCGAGGGCATCGCGGCGCCGCAGGTAGTCCTCCGTCGCCGCCTGGTACGCCCGGGCGAGCTCCGGATCCGCCTGCAACCGCTCGGTCATCTCCCGCATGAGGCCGGACGCTTCCAGCCGGCCGATCTCCTTGGAAGCACGCGGGCAGGTCAGGTAGAAGAGCGTCGGGAAAGGCGTGCCGTCGGCGAGCCGGGGCGAGGTCTCGATGGCGTCGACGAGCCCGCACCCGCAGCGGTGCGCGACGCGGCGGATCGCCCGCGGCTTGCGTCCGAGCTGCGCTTCGACGACCGCGACGTCGAAAGGGTCGAGATCCGCAGCGTCCGCAGCGCCGGGCCCGGCGCTCACTTCCCGGACTCGACGGTGCTGCGGTAAAGCTGGCTGTACCAGGGCTGGCTCGAACGTCCCGGCAGGTTAGGTGTCTGGACCGAACCCGCCTTCTGCTTGCCGACCGGCTTCACCACCGGCGGCGGAAGCTGGAAAACCTGGTCGCCCGGACGCTGCATATGCAGCCGAATGCGGGCCTGCCGCTCGACGTACGCCGGATTGGCCGCCTCCTCGCCGGCGACCTTGAGCTGCTGCAGGTTGGCCTTGTCCTTGGCGACCTGCGAAGCCAGCTGGCTGATCTGGCGATGCTGCGACAGGTACTCGCGGAAGGGGTACGCGAGCGTCAGCACCACAGCGCACAGGGTCAGCCCGAGCAGCGCCGCCCGGGTGGTGAACGTCAGCCCGCCGGCGATTGACCGGCCACCCGCACGCGGGGCGCGCGCGCTCGGAGGCCTCTTGGTGATCAGCGCCTTGCGGGCTGCGAGGTTGCGAGCGGCGGAGGTGGGGCGCGGCCGCCCGCGGCGCGGTTTGCGCAGCGGCGACGGTGCTGTCACGCGCCCGCCTGCCCCGCCCGCGGGAACGCGGAATGACCCGCGTAGCGGGCCGCATCACCCAGCTGCTCCTCGATGCGCAGCAGCTGGTTGTACTTGGCGACGCGTTCGGTGCGCGCCGGGGCACCCGTCTTGATCTGCCCGCAGTCGAGCGCCACCACGAGGTCGGCGATGGTGGTGTCTTCGGTCTCCCCGGACCGGTGGCTCATCATCGTGCGGTAGCCGGAACGATGCGCCAGCGCCACCGCGTCAAGGGTCTCGGAGAGCGTGCCGATCTGGTTCACCTTCACGAGCAACGCGTTCGCGCACCCTTCGCGAACGCCGCGCTCGAGCCGCTCCGGATTGGTGACGAACAGGTCGTCACCAACGAGCTGTACCCGCTGCCCCAGCGCTGCGGTGTGGGCTTGCCAGCCGGCCCAGTCGTCCTCCGCCAGCCCGTCTTCGATCGACACGATCGGATAGCTGTCGAGCAAGCCCGCGTAGTACTGGGTCATCTCCTCGGATGACTTCTGCTGCCCCTCGAACGCGTACGCGCCGGCACTGCTGTCGAAGAACTCGGTGGCGGCTGCGTCGAGCGCGAGCACGATGTCGGTGCCGGGCGCGAAGCCGGCAGCCTCGATGGCGGTGACGATGAGGTCGAGCGCCTCACGGTTGTGCGGCAGATCGGGGGCGAAGCCGCCCTCGTCGCCGATCGACGTCGCGAGCCCGCGGCCCTTCAACACCTTCTTGAGCTCGTGGTAAACCTCGGCGCCCCAGCGCAGCGCCTCCCGGAACGTCGCCGCACCGACCGGCGCGATCATGAACTCCTGGATGTCGACGCTGGTGTCCGCGTGAGCGCCGCCGTTCAGGATGTTCATCATCGGCACCGGCAGAACGTGAGCGGTCGGACCGCCGACGTAGCGGAACAGCGCGAGACCGGCGCTCTCCGCCGCCGCCTTAGCAGTGGCGAGCGAGACCCCGAGGATGGCGTTGGCCCCGCACGACGACTTGTCCGGCGTGCCGTCGATCTCGATCAGCTTCTGGTCGAGCAGCCGCTGCTCGCTGGCCTCGAAGCCGACGATCTCGTCAGCGATCCGGTCTTCGACGGCGGCCACCGCCTGGGTGACGCCCTTGCCGCCGTAGCGGTCATCGCCGTCGCGCAGCTCCACCGCTTCGAACGCGCCCGTGCTGGCTCCGCTCGGCACCGCGGCCCGCCCGAGCGTGCCGTCGTCGAGGACCAGCTCGACCTCAACCGTCGGATTCCCCCGGGAGTCGAGGATTTCCCGAGCGGTGACGAGTTCGATGAAGGGCACGGTGCAGGCTCCTAAAGCCACAGGGTCGACAGACACGGGCGTGCGTACGGCGCCGAGAGCGCGACTGTAACGCGCCAATGACGTGATCGCCGGGTGCATCGCCGGGCGCATGCCGTGGCCTTCGGCGCATTGCCGCGACCTGCTCGGGCAGCCCGAATCGGGGGTATCGAACATCCGACATTTCCCGGGTCCCTGCAACGGGAGACGCGCTACGTTGCCGACATGGGGCTAGCAGCAGCGTGGCGGCGCCGGCGTCGCAGCCGCCCACCCCGTGCCCAGCGGGCGCAGGGGCGCAGTAACAACAACGGCTCGCTCGACGCCCTCGACGGATGCGTCGGCTGCCTGGACGTGTTCACGCTCACTCTCGTCGGCGGCGTCGCGCTCGTCCGCCACCGTCATCAGCGGTCGCCTCAACGGCGAGCAGCCCGCTCCCCCGAACGGAGAAGCGGGGGCTAACCGCCGGCGGAACAACGCCTTCTCCGTTCCAGGGCCACCGGACAGCCCGGCAAGCCAGACAGCCCGGCAGCTCGGCAACGCGGCAACCCGGCAGCCGAGCGCGGCAACGCGTCGAGGCGCTCAGGCGCCTTCCGCGGCCTGCAGGTCGTCACGCAGCCGCAGCGTCCGGCGGCGCAGCGCAGCCTCCGGGTCGACGCCGGCCGAGCGGGCCAGCGTCACCGCGGCCAGTAGCAGCTCCGCGACGTGCTCCTCGCTCGGATTGCCGGCAGCTGCCTCAGCCGCCGCGCGTACGGCCTGCCCCGGCTGCTCGGGTGGTGACCACACTCCCGCGCGGGATCCGCGCGACTGCAACTTCGCCGCGAGCGCCAGCGCAGGCAGCGACAGCGGAACGCCTTCGGTCACCCGCCGCGACGGCTTCTCGCTGGCCTTGATGGCGTCCCAGTTCGCCTCGACATCGGCGCTGCCGCCCACCTTCGTGTCGGCGAAGACGTGCGGATGGCGCCGGACCAGCTTGGCCACGAGGCCGGACGCCACGTCGTCGATGTCCCACCCGCCCGCTTCCTCGGCAGCTACCCGGGCGTGGAAGAGCACCTGGAGCAGCACGTCGCCGAGTTCGTCGCGCAGGCCGTCGAGGTCATCCTCCTCGAGTGCCTGGTAGGCCTCGTAGGCCTCTTCCAGCAGGTAGGGCGCGAGGCTGCGATGGGTCTGCTCGGCGTCCCACGGGCAGCCTCCCGGCGACCGGAGACGATCCATGACGGACACGGCCTCGAGCAGCGCCCAGCCGGTCGGGCGGGATTCGGCGGCAGCCATGCGCGACGGCTAGGACCGGGTGACGGTGGTCGACAGGTCGTTGGTCTGGCCGGAGATGGTCAACGTGCTCGGATCCCACTTGCCGAAGCGCGGGTTCACCCTGATCTTGATGGCCTTGGCGAGGTTCGCGAGGTCCTTGGTGAACGTGGACGAGTCGGTGGTGTTGAGCTTGGTCTGCAGCTTGCCGATGAGCACGTTCTCGCGGACGATCATGTCGATGTCCTGCGGGGAGATGCCCTGCTGCTTGAGCTGGTTTTCGAAGGCCTGCTCACCGCCGGCCTGCGCAACGGCGCTCGCCCGCTCCGACCGGACCTGCGCGGCGGTCGTGGTGATGCCTTCCTTCGCGGCCACCTGGTCGACCAGCGCTTCGCGGACGAGCAGGCCGAGCACGTTGCGCTCCAGGTCGCCCTGCTTGCCGGCGGGCACCGCCTGGCCGGTGGACGCGAAGGCGTCGAGCGACCGGCCGGTGAACGCATTCAGCTCGTTGGTGTCGATGTTCGTCGAACCCACCGAGGCCGCGAGGCCGAGCCGGCTCTGACAACCGCTCACGACCAGCAGCACCGCGACGATGGCTCCGACAAGTCCGAAGCGGGTCACCGACCCGACCCGGGCAGAGGAAGGCATGCTCACGGCTAGAGACTACGGGCGGGAGGCGTGCGCCGCCCCGGCGGCTGCGGCGATGTCGTCGCCGACGACCGCGTCGAGCAGCTCCCTGACCCAGTTCAGCAGCTCGCGGTCGCGTAGCGGCGGCGCGCCCATCCGCCCACCCGCCGTCGGCATCGGTACCAGCACCTGGGAGAGCGCCGGCTTGACGAGCGCCCCCTTGTACAGCCGCTTGAGCCGCAGCCCCTGCGATTCGCGCAGGTCGAGCGGCGACAGGCGGATCTGCCGGCCCTGCACGGCGACCTCGCCGACCCCGTAGCGCCGGGCGTGCAGCCGAAAGTCCGCGACGGCGAGCAGATTCTCGACCGGCTGCGGGAGCGGTCCGTAGCGGTCGGAAAGCTCCGCCCGCACCTCGGCCAGCTCGTCAGCACTGGCGACGCCCGCCACCCGCCGGTATGCCTCGAGCCGCAGCCGCTCGCCGGTGATGTAGTCGCGCGGCAGGTTCGCGTCGATCGGCAGCTCGACCTTGACCTCCGGCAGCTCCTCCGGCGCCGTGCCGCGGAAGTCGGCGACCGCCTCACCGACGAGCCGGATGTAGAGGTCGAATCCGACGGCCGCGATGTGACCGCTCTGCTCGCCGCCGAGCAGGTTGCCGGCCCCGCGGATCTCCAGGTCTTTCATCGCGACGGCCATGCCGGCCCCGAGATCGGTGTTGGCGGCGATGGTCGACAGCCGGTCGTAGGCGGTCTCGGTCAACGGTCGCTGCGCGTCGTAGAGGAAGTACGCGTATGCCCGCTCGCGACCACGGCCGACCCGGCCGCGCAGCTGATGCAGCTGCGAGAGACCGAACACGTCGGCGCGTTCGACGATCAAGGTGTTCGCGTTAGCGATGTCAAGGCCGCTCTCGACGATCGTGGTGCAGACGAGCACGTCGTATTGGCGCTCCCAGAACGACACCATGTGCGCCTCGAGCGTGTCCTCGTGCATCTGCCCGTGGGCCACGCCGATCCGCGCTTCGGGCACCAGCTCCCGCAGCCGCGCCGCCGCCTTCTCGATCGATTCGACCCGGTTGTGGACGTAGAAGACCTGGCCGTCGCGCAGCAGTTCGCGGCGGACCGCGGCGGCAACCTGCTTGTCCTCGTACGCGCCGACGAACGTGAGCACCGGGTGGCGTTCCTCGGGCGGGGTGTCGATGGTCGACAGCTCGCGGATGCCGGTGATCGCCATCTCCAGCGTGCGCGGGATCGGGGTGGCGCTCATCGTGAGCACGTCCACCGCCGTGCGCATCTGCTTGAGCAGCTCCTTGTGCTCGACGCCGAAGCGCTGCTCCTCGTCGACGATCACCAGGCCGAGATCCTTGAACTTGGTGTTCGACGAGAGCAGCCGGTGGGTGCCGATGACGACATCGACCTCGCCTGCGACGAGCCCGTCGAGCACCTCCTTCTGCTCCTTGGCGCTGTTGAAGCGGCTGACCGCCTTGACCGTCACCGGGAACTGCGCGTACCGCTCCGAGAACGTCGCGTAGTGCTGCTGCACGAGCAGCGTCGTCGGCACCAGGACGGCCACCTGCTTGCCGTCGGTGACCGCCTTGAACGCGGCCCGCACCGCGATCTCGGTCTTGCCGTACCCCACGTCGCCGCAGACCAGCCGGTCCATCGGGACGACCGACTCCATGTCGGTCTTGACCTCGTCGACCACCCGCAGCTGGTCCGGCGTCTCGCGGTACGGAAAGGCGTCTTCCAGCTCGCGCTGCCAGGGCGAATCGGGCCCGAACGCGTGGCCCGGTGACGCCATCCGGGCGCTGTAGAGCCGGATCAGCTCGGCGGCGATTTCCTTGACCGCCTTGCGGGCGCGGCCCTTGCGCTTGGCCCACTCGGCGCCGCCGATGCGGTCCAGACTCGGCGCCTCACCGCCCACGTAGCGGGTGACCTGCTCGAGCTGATCGGTGGGAACGAACAGCTTGTCGCCGCGGGCGTACTCGAGCACCAGGTAGTCGCGGGTGGCGCCGGCAACGGTGCGCGCGACCATCTCCACGTAGCGGCCGACGCCGTGCTGGTCGTGCACGACGAGATCACCGGGTGCCAGCTGCATCGGGTCGATGCCGCGCCCGCGCCGGCTCGGCATCCGGCCGCGCAGATCCTTGGTGCCGACGCCCCGGCTGCCGGCGAGATCGGTCTCGGTGAGGACGGCCAGCTTCAGCAGCGGCGAGGTCCAGCCGGTGGCCAGGCACCCGGTGGTGACCGTGGCGACACCGGAGTCGAGGACGAACCGCGGCCCTTCGCCGGTCGGGTCGGCAACGGCGTCGCGCACACCGACGTCGGCGTCGCGCAGCACCTCGGCGATGCGCTTGGCCGGCCCGTGGCCCTCGGTGACGAGGCACACCCGCCAGCCGCTCGAGAGCCAACCGCGCACGTCGCTCAGCGCCGACGTCGTGTCGCCCCGGTAAGCGGGCGGCACCTTCGCGGCCGCGAGCAGGCTGTTGTCGTCGAGCGCCAGGTCGCCGTCGCCGGAGATGCCGTCGGGCTGATCAGCCGCCGCCGGTTCGATGGCGAACGGGGTGACCGTCCACCAGGGCACGCCGATCTGCCCGGCGTGACTGCGGACATCGGCGAGCTGCTGGTAGGCGGCCGCACCGAGGTCGATGGGAGCGGCGCCGCCGGCCGAGGCGGCGGACCATGCCGCCTCGAGGAATTCGGCGGAGGTGCGGGTGAGGTCGGCCGCACGCGTGCGCACCCGTTCGGGATCGGCGACGACGACGTGCGCGCCGGCCGGCAGCTCGTCCAGCAACAGGACCATTCGCTCGGTGAGGACCGGCGCGAACGCCTCCATCCCCTCCACCGGCCGGCCCTCTGCGAGGGCATCGAGGATCTCGGCGAGCTCGGGGTGCTCCTTGGAGAGCGCGGCGGCGCGGGAGCGGATCTCGTCGGTGAGCAGCAACTCGCGGCACGGCGGCGCGAACAGCCCGTCGGTCGCGGCGCCGAGCGAGCGCTGGTCGGTGACCGCGAACATGCGGACCTCGTCGACCTCGTCACCGAAGAACTCCACCCGCAGCGGATGCTCTTCGGTCGGGGGAAAGACGTCGAGAATGCCGCCGCGCACGGCGAACTCGCCCCGGCGCTCGACCATCTCGACGCGGGCGTAGGCCAGCCCGGCGAGCCGGCGAACGGCGTCTTCGAGCTCCATCTCATCGCCGCTGCGCAGCCGAAGCGGCTCGAGGTCGCCGAGCCCGGCGGACTGCGGCTGCAGCACGCTGCGCACCGGTGCGATGACCACCTGCAGCGGTCCGCCGGGAAACTCCTCCGGGTGCGCGAGCCGGCGCAGCACGGCGAGCCGCCGGCCGACCGTATCGGCGCGGGGCGACAGCCGCTCGTGCGGGAGCGTCTCCCACGAGGGGTAGAAGGCGACCGCGTCGGGACCGAGCAGGCTGGCGAGAGCCTCGAGAAGGTCCTCGCCCTCGCGCCCGGTGGCGGTCACGGCCAGCACGAACCGTTCGCGCGCGAGAGCCGCGATCGCGAACGGACGCAGCCCGGCCGGGGCCGTCAGGTCGAGCGAGGGGTCACCGAGCGGAGCTCACCCAGCGACGAAGGGCCGGATCCTCGAGCTCTGCCTCGAGCAGCGGCCCGAGATCGGTCGAGGTGAGCGAGTCGGCGGAAGCGGCAGAAGTGTCTGCGGTGTCTGTAGCCATAGCGCCCTTCCAGCCTACGGCGGTCGGCGCCGGGCTAGCGTCTCGGTCGCTGCCGTCCGGCCTCGAGCAATCCGGCGAGATACGCGCCGTAGCCGCTGGCGGCCAGCGGCTCGGCGAGGGCGGCGAGCTGGGCGTCGTCGATGTACCCCTCGCGCCAGGCGATCTCCTCCAGGCAGCCGACTTTGAGGCCCTGGCGGCTTTCGAGTACCTGGACGAACTGGGCGGCGTCCATGAAGGAGTCGAAGGTGCCGGTGTCGAGCCAGGCGGTGCCGCGGTCGAGGGTGTGCACGGCGAGCTTGCCGCGTGCGAGGTAGGTCTTGTTGACGTCGGTGATCTCCAGTTCGCCGCGGGCGGAGGGGGCGAGCCCGGCGGCGATGTCGACCACGTCGTTGTCGTAGAGGTAGAGGCCGGTGACGGCGTACGGGCTGGTCGGCTTGTCGGGTTTCTCGTCGATCGCGACGGCGCGGCCTTCGTCATCGAACGTGACGACGCCGTAGCGCTCCGGATCGGCGACGTGGTAGGCGAACACCACCCCGCCGTCCGGCTCGGTCCAGCGTTTGAGCTGATCGCCCAGGCCGGCGCCGTAGAAGACGTTGTCGCCGAGGATGAGCGCCACCGGGTCGGAGCCGATGAAGCCGGCGCCGAGGGTGAACGCCTGCGCCAGGCCGCCCGGGTTCGGCTGGACGGTGTAGCTGAAGGTGCAACCGAACTGGCTGCCGTCGCCGAGCAGCCGGCGGAACGCAGCGGAGTCGTCCGGGGTGGTGATGATCAGGATGTCCCGGATGCCGGCCATCAGCAGCGTCGACACCGGGTAGTAGATCATCGGCTTGTCATACAGCGGCAGCAGCTGCTTGCAGACCGCCCGGGTGACCGGGAAAAGCCGGCTGCCGGTGCCGCCGGCCAGCACGATCCCTTTCACCGGTCACCTCCGAAATCTGCGGAAAGCGGCACGAACGCCGACAGCGGCGGGGCCGCCAGGTCCTTCGCCGACAGCACCGCGGCGTCTCCGGAAATCGGCCAGTCGATGCCGAGCGCCGCGTCCGTCGGGGAAACCGCTGGATAACGGATATCCGCCGACCACAGCCCGGTCGTCAGGTAGATGTAGGCGGTCGCCGGCTCCATCACCTGATAACTGTTGCCGCATCCGGCGGGAATCAAAAGCGCCCGGTCCGGCGTCAATTCGCGGCACACCACCGTGCCGAAATCGGGGCCTTCCCGCAGCTCGACAATCGCCGCGAACACCCGCCCGCACGCTACCGAGACGTACTTGTGCCATGGCTCGGCATGAATGCCGCGAATGACTCCCGACGACGCGTTGAACGCCACGTTCTGCTGCACGAAAGAAAGCGGCGGCAACCCCGCCTCGGCCATCTTCTGCGCCTGCCAGTTCTCCTTGAACCAGCCCCGCTCGTCGCCGTGGACCGGGATCCGCACCTCCAGCAGACCCTCGATCTCGGTCTTCTCCACCGCCACGCCGCTCATCGGCCCAGCACTCGCCTATCCACCATCAAGCGGGTGCTGCTTCCCTCTCGCGAGTGCACGGTCATCTCCCCAACAGTTGATACTTCGCCTCAGCAGCCGCCTTCTGCTTGCGCCACCAGGCCTCGTGCTCGGCATACCAGGCGACCGTGTCTGCCAGACCCTTGCCGAAGTCCAGGTACTTCGGCTCCCAGCCCAGCTCGGTGCGCAGCTTGCTGGCGTCGATGGCGTAACGCCGGTCGTGACCCGGCCGGTCCGGCACCAGGTCGTAGGCGTCGGCCGGCTGACCCATCGCCGCCAGCAGCGACTCGACCACCTGCCGGTTCGACGCTTCGCCGTCGGCGCCGATCAGATACGTCTCACCGATGCGGCCCTTCTCCAGCACCGTCAGCACCGCCGAGCAATGGTCCTCGACGTGCAGCCAGTCACGCACGTTCAACCCGTCGCCGTAGAGCTTGGGCCGCACCCCATCCAGCAGGTTCGTGATTTGCCGCGGAATGAATTTCTCCACGTGCTGGTACGGCCCGTAATTGTTCGAGCAGTTCGAGAGGGTGGCGGCCACCCCGAAAGACCGCACCCATGCCGTCACCAGCAGATCCGAACCCGCCTTCGTCGCCGAGTACGGGCTCGACGGGTGATACGGGGTCCGCTCGGTGAAACGCTGCGGGTCATCCAGCGCCAGCTCACCGAACACCTCATCCGTGGAGATGTGGTGATAACGCACGCCGCGCCGGCGCACCGCCTCCAGCAACGTGAACGTGCCCACCACATTCGTCGTCACGAACGGCGCCGGATCATCCAGCGAATTATCGTTGTGGGATTCGGCCGCGAAATGCACCACCGCATCCGCCCGGGCCACCAGATCGCCCACCAGCTCCGCATCCCGGACATCACCGTGGACGAAAGAAATACCCGGCTCGAGATCGGCAATCGCGGCACGGTCACCGGCGTACGTCAGCGCATCCAGCACCGTCACGTCCCAATCCGGACGCGCGCCGACGACATGACGGACGAAATTCGCCCCGATGAAACCGGCGCCACCGGTGATCAGCAGATGCACGATTCGAAGCCTAGCGAGAATGGTCGGGCCGCAAACGCGCCAGCACCAGCCGAGCCACGTGTTCACCGATCGGCAGCGATGCCGTCGCCGCCGGTGACGGAGCGTTGAGGACGTGGACAGCGTGCGGCCCCTCCACGATGAGGAAATCATCGATCAGCGCGCCGTCGGAGCCCACCGCTTGCGCGCGCACACCGGCCGCTGAGGGCACCAGGTCGCGCGCAGTCACCGCCGGGACGAGGCGCTGCAGCGCGCGCGCGAACGCGTGCAACGAGAACGAGCGGACGTACTCGCCCATCCCGGTGCGCCAGTACCGGCGGGCCAGCAGCCGTGCCCCGGGGTAGCGCGCGAGCTCCCCCAGCTCTGCGCGGGAGGCCGCAAAGCGGGTGTAACCCTCGCGTCGCAACGCCAGCACCGCGTTCGGACCGGCATGCACCCCTCCGTCCACGCCACGCGTCAGGTGCACGCCGAGAAACGGCAGCCGAGGGTCGGGCACCGGATAGATCAGCGCGCGCACCAGACCGCGGGAGGTGGGTGCCAGCTCGTAGTACTCGCCGCGGAACGGCACGATCTGCGCCGGAGCCGGATCACCCGCCAGCCGGGCGATCCGGTCGCTGTAAAGCCCCGCGCAGTTGACCACCAGATCAGCCCGGAACTCCCGCTCGTCCGCGGTCGTCACCATCGTGCCGCTCGACGCCCGGCCGAGACCCACTACACGGGCGCCGGTGATGACGGTCCCGCCGTCGCGCTCGACGTCAGCGCGGTAGGCCGCGGCGACAGCGCGGAAATCGGTGATACCGGTCTCCGGAACGAGCAGCGCAGCGACGGCGCTGACCGCCGGCTCCCGCTCGGCGAGCTCCTCCTTGGTGAGTTCGCGCACCGCGAGACCGTGTTCGCGACCGCGCGCGGCCAGCGCGGACAGGCGCGGCCGCTCGTCGTCCCGGGTGGCGACGATCACCTTGCCGGTGGCCTCGTACGGCAGCGCGCGCTCGGCGCAGTAGGCCGCTAGAGCCCTGCTACCGGCGATCGCGTAACGCGCCTTGAGGCTGCCGGGCGGGTAGTAGATGCCGCTGTGCACGACGTTGCTGTTACGGCCGGTCTGATGCGCCGCGATGCCGGCTTCCTTGTCGAGCACGGTGACCTGCAGCCGCGGCTGCGCGGCCAGCAGCGACCGTGCCGTCGACAGCCCGACGATGCCCGCACCGACGATCACGACGCGCGGCGGCGCACCACCGGGCAGGCTCACCGCGGCGCCGCGGACTGCCCGTGGAACGCGTTCTGGGTCGCTTCCAGCCCGTCCGCCAGGAGCGTCTGCACCGCGTCGGCCGCCCGCTCCAGCACCAGCGGCAGCTCCTTGCGCTCCGCCGGCGCGAAGTCGCGGAGCACGAAGTCAGCCGGCTCCATGCGACCCGGGGGACGGCCTATCCCGACCCGCACGCGCGTGTACTCGCGGGTGCCGAGCACCGAATCCACCGAGCGGATGCCGTTGTGGCCTCCCGCACCGCCACCGATCTTGAGCCGGATCGCCGCGAACGGGATGTCCAGCTCGTCATGCACGACGATGAGCTGCTTCGGCGTCGCCTTGAAGAAGCCGAGCACCGCCTTCACCGCGCCGCCGGACTCGTTCATGTACGAGTGCGGCTTGGCCAGCACGACGCGGCGGCCGGCGAGGCGCGTCTCGGCGAGCTCCGCGCGGCGCCGGGTGTCGCGCTTGAAACGCTCCCGCAGCTGCTCGGCGAGCAGGTCGACGACCATCTCGCCGACATTGTGGCGGTTGCCCGCATAGCCCGGGCCGGGGTTGCCGAGGCCGACGATGACAATCGGCTCGCCGGACAACGGCTCGCCCGGGTCTGCGCCGCTCACCGGAGCCGGGCCTTGCTACGCGTCGGCGGGCTGCGCTGCCTCGCCGGCTTCCGGAGCAGCCGACACGTCGGTCTCGCCACCGGCTTCCTCCGCCGGCGGGCCGCTGACCTCGCCGGCGCCGACCTCGGCCTCAGCCTCGGCGACCTCGGCCTCGAGCTGCGCGGCCGTCGGTGCCGCCAGACCGCTCACCACGAGCGTGTCGGCGTCGGTGACCAGCGTCGCGCCATCGGGGAGCGCGAGCTCGCCGGCGGTGATGGTGGTGCCGACCTCGACCGCGGAGATGTCCAGCTCGACGCCGGACGGGATGGCGGTGGCGTCGGCGGCGACGGAAAGGGTGGTGAGGTCGTGGTTCAGCAGCACGTCGGCCGGATGCTCGCCGACCAGCGTGATCGGGATCTCGACGGTGACCTTCTCGCCGCGGCGGACGACGATCAGGTCGACGTGATCGATGGTCTGCTTCAGCGGATCGCGCTGGACGTCCTTCGCCAGCGCGAGCTCGGAATCGCCGTCGACGAGGTCGAGACGCAGCAGGGCATTGGCGTCGGCGCGCAGCGCGAGCGTGATCTCGCGCGCCGGCAGGGAGATGTGCCGCGGCGGCTGCCCGTGGCCGTAGATGACGGCGGGAACCAGCCCAGCGCGCCGGGTGCGACGGGCTCCACCCTTGCCGAATTCAGTGCGCTGCTCGGCGCGGATACGGACCTCGGACACGGTGGAAGAACTCCTCGAACGCTAGCGATTTCACAACGCAATGGGGCGCCAGTGCCGAACGGCAGGCGCGACCGGTCAGTCTACGCGCCGCACCCGCCGACGAGACAGGGGGCGGGCACGGTCAGGCGACGCCGCCGAACAGGTCGGTCACCGACCCGTCGGAGAACACGGCGTGTATCGCCCGCGCGAACAGCGGCGCGATCGACAGCACGGTGAGCGAGTCGAACTGCGCCTCGGGCGCGATGGGCAACGTGTTGGTGACGACGACCTCACTGATCGGCGAGTTTTTCAGCCGGTCGACCGCCGGACCGGACAGCACGGCGTGGGTGGCAGCGGCGATGACCTCGGCGGCGCCCTGCGCCTTCAGTGCCTCGGCGGCCTTGGTGATCGTGCCGGCAGTGTCGATCATGTCGTCGACGATGATGCAGGTGCGGCCGTGCACCTCACCGACGACGTCGAACATCTTGACCTCGTTCGGCACATCGGGGTCGCGCCGCTTGTGGATGATGGCGAGCCCGCAACCGAGCCGGTCGGTCCAGCGCTCGGCCACCCGGACGCGGCCGGCGTCCGGTGCGACGACCGTCACGTCGCCGGTCAGCTTGTTCTCCAGGTATTCGGCCAGCAGCGGCAGCGCGAACAGGTGGTCGACAGGGCCGTCGAAGAAGCCCTGGATCTGCGCGGTGTGCAGGTCGACCGTCATCAGCCGGTTGGCACCGGCGGTCTTGAACAGGTCGGCGATGAGGCGGGCGCTGATCGGCTCGCGACCGCGGTGCTTCTTGTCCTGCCGCGCGTACGGGTAGAAGGGGGCGACCACGGTGATGCGCTTGGCGGAGGCCCGCTTCAGCGCGTCGACCATCAGCAGCTGCTCCATGAGCCAGGTGTTGATGGGAGTCGCGTGGCTCTGCACGACGAACGCGTCGCAGCCACGTACTGACTCCTCGAAGCGCACGAAGATCTCGCCGTTGGCGAAGTCGTAGGCGCTGGTGGGCACCGGGACGACGCCGAGGTTGGCCCCGATCTCATTGGCGAGCTCCGGGTGGGCTCGGCCGGAGAAGAGCATCATGTTGCGCTTGCTCTTCGCCTTGATGACGCTGCCCATCCGGCTTTACTCCCTCGCCTGCTGTGCTTGCCGTGCTGCCGCCGCCGCCTGCGCCGACCGGGATCCCGGTCGCCGCCGTTCCGTCCACCCCTCGATGACGCTCTGCCGTGCCCTGCCGATACCGATAGCGCCCGGAGGGACGTCGTCAGTGATGACGCTTCCGGCTGCCGTATAGGCACCGTCACCGATAGTCACCGGCGCCACCAGCATCGAATCGCTGCCGACGAACGCCGCATCACCCACGACGGTACGGGACTTGGTGACGCCGTCGTAGTTCACGAAGACAACGCCACATCCGATGTTGGTGCCGGCGCCCACCTCCGCGTCGCCGACATAGGACAGATGGGGCACTTTGCTTCCCGCCCCGATCGTGGCCGCCTTCATCTCGACATACGCGCCCGCCTTGGCCCCCGGTCCGAGTCTGGTGCCGGGCCGCAGGTAGGTGTAGGGGCCGACATCGCAGCGCGCACCGATGACGGCGCTGTCAGCGGTGGTGGAACGCACCACGGCGTCCTCGCCGATCTCCGTGTCGGTCAGCGTGCAATCCGGCCCGACGGTCGCCCCGCTCGCGACGCGGGTGTTCCCGGCGAGCCGCACGCCCGGCAGCAAGGTCACGTCGGGCTCGAACGCGACTTCGGTCTCGATCCAGGTGGTCGCCGGATCGACCACGGTGACGCCGCTGCGCATGGCCGACTCCAGCAGGCGCAGGTTCAGCACCCGGCCGGCGGAGGCGAGCTGCACGCGATCATTGACGCCGGCGGTCTCGGCGGCGTCGGGGGCGGTGAGCGCCTGGACGACCTCAGCCTTCCCGACGAGATAGGCGATGACATCGGGCAGGTACTGCTCGCCCTGGTCGTTGTCAGTGGTCAGCTGCGCGAGGCCGGCGCGCAGGGCACCCGCCGCGAAGGCGTAGACACCGGTGGCGACCTCGCGGATCTCCCGGGTGACGGCGTCGGCGTCGCGGTGCTCGACCACCTGGCACACCGGCCCGTTCCCGGCACCTTCGCGCACCACCCGGCCGTAGCCCGTGGGGTCGTCCACCACCGCCGTGAGCAGCGTCGCCGAAGCGGAATGGTCGCGATGCAGTGCAAGCAGCGCGGCGAGGGTGTCGGTACGCAGGAGCGGGGTGTCGCCGGGAAGGACCAGCACCGCCGCGTCCGGGGCGATCTCCCCGGCTTCGGTCAGCGCATCCATCGCCACCCGGACCGCATGGCCGGTGCCGTGCTGCTGCTCCTGCACGACCGGGAAGATGCGCGCGTCCGGCCCGGAAGGGAGCGTGGCGGCCACCTGGTCGCGGCCGGCACCGATGACGACGGCCGTGCGGTCAGCCTGCAGCGGAAGGGCGGCCGCGAGAACGTGGCCGAGCATCGTGCGCCCGGCGATCTCGTGCAGCACTTTCGGCCGGCGCGAGCGCATCCGCGTCCCCTCACCGGCTGCCAGCACGACGACGGCTGCTGGACTGGCATCGGACACGGGCCTCTGGCTCCTGTCACTTGGCCGGACAGTGAAATCCCGGCCCTCGCCGCGGGGCGCCGCCGAAATCGTGGCCGACGATACCGGCCGGGTCGCGCTCCTCGTGGGAGGTGGGCGCCGGCGTCCCGGCCCGGGGAAAGGCAGCGGGCGAGGCGAAGCCAAGCTCCGGCGCCAGGATTCGAACCTGAACTAGGTGAGTCAAAGTCACCGGTGCTGCCGTTACACCACGCCGGATCGGCCGAAAACGCCTCGTTCACCATGCCATGCCGGCGCCCCGCCCGCACTGCTCGGCAGGCCCGCGGTGGTAGGAGCCGATACGGTTGGGTATCTCCGGCGCAGCGCAACGATCACGGCGCCGAACGACAGGTGGTTTACGTAGTGACTGTCTCCGACCTTCCGATCAGCCGCCCTGCCCGGGGCGCCGACTCTCCGGTGCCGGCCGCGGCGCGCACCCGGGGGACCCTGGCCGCCGTTCCCGGCACCTGGCTGCGCGCGCGAGTGGAGCAGGTCGTGCTGGCCGTCATCATCGTGGTGCCGCTCGCCGCGGTCGCGGCGGCGGTCCCGCTGCTGTGGGGTCGCTGGATCACCTGGCATGACGTGGTGCTGATGTGGCTGTTCTACTTCCTCACCGGTCACGGCATCACCGTCGGCTTCCACCGCTACCTGACGCACCGGGCGTTCAAAACCAAGAAGGCACTGCGGGTCGCGCTGGCCGTCGCGGGCAGCATGGCCGTCGAGGGTCCGGTGATCCGCTGGGTCGCCGACCATCGGCGCCATCACGCCTACTCCGACCAGGAGGGCGATCCGCACTCCCCGTGGCGCTACGGCCCCACCTTCGGCGCGCTAGTCAAAGGGCTTTTCCACGCCCACGTCGGCTGGCTTTTCGATCCGGAGCAGACCGATCAGCGCCGCTTCGCCCCCGACCTGCTGCGCGACCGCGCGATGGTCATCGTGCACAAGCTCTTCGGCCCGCTGACGGCCACCAGCTTCCTGCTGCCCGCGCTCATCGGCGGGCTGTGGGGCGGTTCGTTCGAGGCCGCGCTGCAGGCATTCTTCTGGGCCGGGCTGGTGCGCGTCGCGCTGCTGCACCACGTCACCTGGTCGGTCAACAGCATCTGCCACACCGTCGGCAAGCGCCCGTTCAAGAGCCGGGACAAGTCGACGAACGTCTGGCCGCTCACCGTGCTGGCGATGGGCGAGAACTGGCACAACCTGCATCACGCCGAGCCGACCTCGGCCCGCCATGGCGTGCTGCGCGGGCAGCTCGACAGCAGCGCCCGCATCATCGCGATCTTCGAGAAGCTCGGCTGGGTACGCGACGTGCGCTGGCCGGATGCGAACCGGCTGGCGGCGCGCCGCCGTCCCAAGCCGGCCTAGGACGCGCTGGACCTCAGCCGGACTCGACCACTCGGGCGCCGGCTACCGGGCCGTGCGCGACGAACGCGGTCCGGCAGGTGCCGGAATTCTTCATGCCTTCCGCGAGCCGGCTGGCGTGCTCCTGATCGCGGCCGAGAAACGCGCACGTCGGACCGGACCCGCTGACGACAGCGCCGACCGCACCGAGATCGCGCCCCGCTTGCAGCACGTCGGCGAGCGTCGGACGCAGCCGGATGGCCGGTGTCTGCAGGTCGTTCGCCAGCGCATGGCCGACTCCGGAGACGTCGCCGCGGCGCAGCGACGCGAGCAGCTCGGCCGGCGATATCAGCTCCGGCCGCGGCAGCTCGGCGCGGTAGCGGTCGAGCTCGCCGTAGACGGCACGGGTCGACAGCCCTTCGTCGGCGATCGCGAACGTCCACCAGTACGTGCCCGCCGACAGCACCGGAGACAGCCGCTCACCCCGGCCGGAGCCGAGCGCCGTCCCACCGGCCAACGAGAAGGGCACGTCGCTGCCCAGCCGACCCGCCAGCGACAGCAGGTGCTCACGGGGTAGCCCGGTCCCCCAGAACGCATCACACGCGACGAGCGCGCCCGCGCCGTCCGCGCTGCCGCCGGCCATCCCGGCCATCACCGGGATCGCCTTGCGGACCTCGAGGTGGATGCCGTCGCTGATGCCGGCGTGGCTGGCGAGCAGGCGCGCGGCCTGGACGACGAGATTGCGGTCGTCGAGCGGCAGCTCTCCGGCGCCCTCGCCGGTCAACGTCATGGTGATCGCACCCGGCTCGGCCGGGGCGCCGGCCACCAGTTCGTCGTAGATCGACACGGCCTGCAGGATGTTGCGCACGTCGTGGTACCCGGAGGCCTCCAGGGCCCCGACTGCCAGATGGAGGTTCACCTTTCCCGGCACCCGGACGGTCACCTTCGCTGGCCGCATGGCACCGACCCTAGTGGGCCTGTCACTAGGCTGGCGCGAGTGGACGACGACGCGGCGCAGCGAGCGGCGTTTCGCCGCTGGGCCCGCCAGCACCATCCGGACGTCGGTGGTGACCCTGCCCTTTTCGCCGCGGGCGTTCAGGCGGCTCGGGAAGGGCGTTTCGAAGAATTTGCCGCGGCCAAACGGGCGCCGGTGCCGGGCCCGCCGCGGGACGGGCCGGTTGATCCCGCTGGTCAGGCCGAGCCGGACGTCCCGGTCTTCGTGCGCAAGTCTGCACGGGGAGTCGCGCGGGTGATCGTTGCGGCGCAGCGGTGGAACGACCGCCGGCGCCGGCCGCCCCGGGTCCGTTAACCAGCCGCCGGTCGCCGGGCGGCGATCCGGGCGAACTCCGCCACCGTGAGCGCCTCGCCGCGGGTGGCAGGGTCGATCCCCGCGGCCCGCAGGATGCGCTCGGCCTCGGCCGCCGATCCCGCCCACCTCGCGAGCGCGGCGCGCAGCGTCTTGCGACGTTGCGCGAACGCAGCGTCGATCACGGCGAACGTCGCGAGGCGATCCGCGTCCGGTGAGGTGTGGCGTTCCCAGGTGAGCAGGGCGCTGTCGACGCGCGGCTGCGGCCAGAAGACGGTGCGCGGCACCGGCGCGGCCACGGACGCTCGCGCGTACCAGGCGAGCTTGGCGCTCGGCACGCCGTAGACCCGGCTGCCCGGCGGCGCCGCCAGCCGCTGCGCCACCTCGGCCTGAACCATGACCACGCCGCGCTGCACACCAGGGAGCTCCTCGAGCAATCGCAGGAGGATGGGCACGGCGACGTTGTACGGCAGGTTCGCGGCGAGCACTTGCGCCTCCGCCGGCAATGCGACGCGCAACGCGTCACCGGGAATCACGCGCAGCCGCTCGCCCGCCCCCGGGATGCGCGCCGTGACCGTGCCGGGCAACGCTGCGGCAAGGACCGGGTCGAGCTCGATCGCCGTGACGTTCACGCCCGCGTCCAGCAGACCCAGCGTCAGCGACCCCAGACCCGGGCCGATCTCGAGGACCTCCTCGGCGGGGATGAGGGCGGCCAGCCGGACGATGCGCCGCACGGTGTTGGGGTCGACCAGGAAGTTCTGCCCGCGCGACTTGATCGGTGCGACGTTGAGTTGCTGGGCCAGCGCCCGGGTGTCGGCGGGCGAGAGCAGTGTCACCAGTCGCCGAAGGCCCGCGTGGCATTGCTGCTGACGCACTCGGCGAGCTCTTCGACCGGCAGACCTTTCAGGTCGGCGATCGCACGCAGCGTGAGCGGGATGAGGTTGGGCGCGTTGTGGCGGCCGCGGAAGGGAACGGGAGTGAGGAACGGCGCGTCCGTCTCCACCAGCAGCCGGTCGATCGGCGCGACGACGGCAGCGTCGCGCAGCCCCTCGGCGCTCTTGAAGGTCACGTTGCCGGCGAAAGACAGGAAGAAGCCGCGCTCGGCGCACTGCTCGGCGAAATCCGGACCGCCTGAGAAGCAGTGCATGACGACGACGTCCGGCGCCCCTTCCTCGTCGAGCACCCGGAGTATGTCGTCGTGCGCGTCCCGATCGTGGATCACGAGCGCCTTTCCGGCCTGCTTCGCGATCGCGATGTGGCGCCGAAAGGACCGCTCCTGCACCGGCCGGCCCTCCTCACCGGTGCGGTAATAGTCCAGGCCGGTCTCGCCGACCGCGCGTACGTGAGGCAGGGTCGCGAGCCCGGCGATCGCGTCGAGGTGGGCCTCGAGATCGCTGGTCTCCGGGGCCTCGTTGGGATGGATGGCGACGGCGGCGACGACCCCGCCGTGCTCGGCAGCCGTCTTCGCGCACCACTGCGAGGTCTCCAGGTCGATGCCGACCGTGACCACCCGTGGCACACCGGCAGCCCGGGCCGCGTCGAGCGCTTCGCCCACCGGCACCGCCAGCAGATCCAGGTGGCAGTGGCTGTCGACAGCCGCGACCGGCAACGGCTCGGGCGCAGGCACCGGCGTCTCGTCGCGGCCGGTCACGAGTCCAGCCGGGGAAAGAGAATCGGCCCCTTGCGCACGGCAACGCCCGCCGGCAAGTGATCGGTCGCGGCCGTTGCGATGCGGGCCTCGTCCAGCGCGCCCGGCGCGCCGAGGCTGGTCCACAGCAGCTGGCATGCCTTGGGCATGAACGGGTTCAGCAGCACGGCGACGGCGCGCAGGCAGTCAGCCGTCGAGTACAGCACCTCATCCAGCGCGGCGGCCTGATCGGCGTCCTTGGCGAGCTTCCACGGTTCTCGCTCGGTGACGTAGCCGTTCACCGTCCGCACGAAGCCCATGATCGCCACCAGCGCGGCCTGAAAGTCCAGCCGCTCCACCGCGCTGTCCGCGGCCGTCACCGCTTCCCCGAGCGCTTCGGCGAGCCCGGCGTCCAGCGTGGCGTCCGGCAATTCGCCGCCGCGGTAGCGCTCGACCATGCTGGTCAGCCGGCTCGCGAGGTTGCCCAGCTGATCGGCCAGCTCGCTCTGATACCGGGCGCTCATCGACTCCCAGCTAAAGCTCCCGTCCTGGCCGAAGGACAGTTCGCGCAGGAAGTAATACCGGTACGCGTCGCTGCCGAAGTGGTCGGTGATCTGCTGCGGAGGGATCCCGGTCAGCTTCGTCTTGCTCATCTTCTCGCCGCCCACGAGCAGCCAGCCGTTGGCAAAGACCTTCTTCGGCAGCGGCAACCCGGCGGCCATCAGCATCGCCGGCCAGATGACGGCGTGGAAGCGCAGGATGTCCTTGCCGACGAGATGCACGTCGGCCGGCCAGTACTCGTCGTTGCCCTCGACCGCGGTCCAGTAGTTCAGCAGCGCGTCGATCCAGACGTAGATGACGTGGCTCGAGTCCCACGGCACGGTGATGCCCCAGTCGAAGGTCGACCGGCTCATGGAGATGTCGGACAGGCCGCCTTCGACAAAGCGCAGCACCTCGTTGCGTGCGCTCTCCGGCTCGACCTGCAGCGAACCGTCCCGGTACGCCTCGAGCAGCCGATCCTGAAAGTCCGACAGCCGGAAGAAGTAGTTGTCCTCGGACAGCATCTCGACCGGCCGGCCGTGGATCGGGCAGAGGTTGCCGGGCTGCACCAGCTCGCCCGGCACCTTGAACTCTTCGCAGTGCACGCAGTAGGGCCCGGTGTAGCTGCCCTTGTAGACGTGGTCCTCGTCATAGAGCCGCTGCCAGAACTCCTGCACCCGCGAGGTGTGACGGGGCTGGGTGGTGCGGATGAAGTCATCGTTTGCCGCGTCGATCGAACGCAGCATCGGCAGCCAGGCCGTCTCAACCATGTGGTCGCACCATTGCTGCGGCGTCATCCCGTGCTGCTCCGCCGCCCGCAAGATCTTCTCGCCGTGCTCGTCGGTGCCGGTCAAGAAGTGCACCCGCTCGCCGCGCTGCCGGTGCCACCGGGTCAGAACGTCACCGGCCACCGTCGTGTAGGCGTGCCCGATATGGGGCGCATCGTTCACGTAGTAGATCGGCGTTGTCACATAGAACGCCTTGCTCATGGTGTCGAGGGTAGTTACTCCGGCAAGTCGATTGCCGCCACGGAGCCGGCCGAGCGCCCGGCCGCTACTGGCAGACAACCCGATGCCGCCGCCCGAGCAATCCTTCCCCAGCCACGCAGACAATCCGATGCCGCCACTCGAGCGGTCCTTCCCGGGCCACGCAGACAATCCGATGCGGCCGCCCGAGCGGTCCTTTCCGGGCCAGGCAGACAATCCGATGCACCCGACGGCCAAGGTCACGGGTTGCCTGACAGCGCGCGAAGCGACCGCCGTCCAGCGCGCACCGGATTGTCTGCCTCACCGAACCCAGATCAATCCCACATGCGCCACGGATCGTCTGACAGCACCGGAAAGGACCCACTTCCGTCGAGCAACGGATCGTCTGCCTCTGGCTCATCCGGAGTTGCCGCCAGGCGGATCGCTCGCTGAACAGCCAAGCGGTCGCGGTCGCGTGGGTGCCACGCCTCGACGCATTCGTCCGGCCCGTCAAGCCGGATTGTGTACTCATCGGCCAGCCCGAGATCAGGCGCCGAGAACGTCCACACCGACGACCGGCCGAGGCGGCTCTCGAAATACGGCACGCGCCGCACGACGACGTCGACCTCACCGACCTCGAAGCGGCGATCGTCGTAGCGGCCCCATTCGGCGACAGCCAGATCGTCAGGGGCGTCGCTGTAAGGGTCGCGAGCCCCCGCGCTCGCCAGCCACGCCACCACCTCGTCCAGCGGCAGATCCGCGCCCACCAGGATGTCGATTTCGCGGACCCGTAGCGCGGCTCCATGCAGGCGAGCGGCCACCTTGCCTGTCACGAGCATGCTGCCCGCATCGGCGGTCACCGCGGCCAGCGCCGCGAGCGCGTTCAGGACGGGCGGGTCGACGCGCCGCTCCCGGTCCAGCCGCAACAATTGCCGCGTCGAGTGGTCCTCCAGGCCGGGCACCGGGACCACGCTCATTCGCAAACGCATGCCGCACCCGGCCAGGATTCGTTCGAGCGTGCGTACAGACGGTTGCCGCTGTCCGGCCTCGTACATGCTGACGGTTTGTCGCGTCATGCCGGCACGCTGGGCGACCTCAGCTTGGGTGAGCCCCGCCATCCAGCGGGCGTCGTGAAGGATCTGTGCCGCGCTCGGGCGCGACGAGAGTTCAGGCACGAGAGCATTCTCAGGCTGCGCAGCACCTCGCCCTCCGACTTATCCACAGCTCAGGACGATGCGGCGCGCTTGCGGGCGAGGACCGCGTCGTAGACCACCCGCCGCGGGACGCCGGATGACGTGGCCACCTGTGACATGGCTGCCTTGCGGTCGAGGCCGTCGCTCTCGAGCGCTGCGACGGCCTCCGCCAGGTCGGTGGGGTCCGTGATGGCCGGGGGCGCGGGCGCACCGGCCACCACGAGGGTGATCTCACCGCGCACGTCTCGTTCAGCGGCCCAGTCGACGAGCGCGCCGAGGGGCAGCCGCACTATCTCCTCGAAGGTCTTGGTGAGCTCGCGGCAGAGGGCGGCCTCGCGGTCCGGGCCGAAGGCGTCGGCCAGTTCGCGGAGGCTGTCGGCGGCGCGGCGCGGCGACTCGAGCAGGACCAGCGTGCGGCGTTCGGTGGCCAGCTCTGCCAGCCGGGACCGGCGCTCCCCCGCGCGGCGTGGCAGGAAGCCCTCGAACACGAAGCGGTCGCTCGGCAGCCCGGATACGGCCAGCGCGGTCGTCACCGAGGATGGTCCCGGAACCACCCGGACCGGGATGTGGCCCTCGGCGGCGGCACGGACGAGCCGGTAGCCGGGGTCGGAGATCGCCGGCATCCCCGCGTCGGTGATCAACGCGACGACGGATCCGCTCTGCATCTGCTCGACCAGCTTCGGCACCCGAGCGCGTTCGTTCGCCTCGTAGTAGGAGACCACCTCCCCGGCAAGCTGCACGCCCAGCTCAGCCGTCAATCGCCGCAGCCGCCGGGTGTCTTCCGCGGCGATCACGTCGGCGGTCGCCAACGCCTCGCGCAGCCGCGGGGAAGCGTCCGCCACATTGCCGATCGGCGCCCCGCACAGGACAAGCGCACCCTGCGCCGCGTCAGCCACGCGGCCCAGTCTCCACCAGAACCACAGCACTGACCTTTACGCTGTTGCCCGATGACCGCGACGCTCGCACCGCCGCCGGCGCCTGCGGTTAGCCGCTCGGACGAGGCGCTACGCCCTCCGCCCCTGCACGACCGTGTCGCCGGCTGGCTATGGCCACTCGCGATCACGGTCCTCGCCGGGGCCATGCGCTTCTGGCGCATCACCGAGCCGCCGGCGATCGTCAAGGGCAAGCCGAGCTACACGTTCGACGAGGTCTACTACACGGTCGACGCCCACTCGCTCCTGCAGTTCGGCGTCGAGCGCGGCAAGCACTGCGTGGGACCCGGCCTCGCCGTCCATCCCCCGCTCGGCAAGTGGATGATGGCCATCGGCCAGTGGATGTTCGGCTACATCGACTGCGCCGGCCATCCGCACGGCGACCCTGCGCTCGGCTGGCGCTTCTCCGCTGCGGTGGTCGGCACGCTGTCCGTGCTGATCCTCGCCCGGACCGCCCGCCGCATGTTTCGCAGCACGCTGCTCGGCTGCTTCGCCGGCATGCTTCTCGCGCTCGACGGGATGGAGCTCGTCCAATCCCGCACCGGCCTGCTGGACATCTTCCTGATGTTCTGGATCGTCGCGGCGATGGCAGCGGTCGTGCGCGATCGCGACTGGGGCCGGGAACGGCTGGCCGACGGCCGCAAGCTCGGCTTCTGGCGACCCTGGCGGCTGCTTGCCGGTGTCTGCCTCGGCGCGTCCCTGTCGGTGAAGTGGACCGGGCTGTACGCGGTCGTGGCGATCAGCGCGGTCGTCCTTGCCTGGGACATCGGCGCGCGGCGCAGCGCCGGCAGCGCGAGACCGGCGCGCGCCTCGTTTCGCCGCGACAGCGCCGGCTGGCTGACCTCGTTCATCGTGGCCCCCGTCATCGTCTACACGGCCTCGTTCACCGGCTGGTTCGTCACCCACTACGGCTACCTGCGCAACGACTACGGCAAGGGCGCTTACAACACCTGGCGCGCCTGGTGGCACTGGCACCAGTGGGCGTACAACTTCCACACCCACCTCGACACGAGACACCCCTACCAGTCCGACACCCCGTTCCAGTGGCTGGTGCAGGGCCGGCCGACGCTGCTCGCCTACACATCCACGCCGAACGGACCGTCATGCCATTCAGCGAACGGCTGCTCGCAGACGGTGCTGGATCTCGGCAACGTCGCGATCTGGTGGGCAGCGATTCTTGCGGTCCTCGTCTGCATCTGGCTCTGGCTCGCCCGTCGCGACTGGCGGGCCTCGTTCATCCTGGTGGGCGTCGCGGCAGACATCCTGCCGTGGCTGCCCTATCCGCAACGGACGAAGTTCGTCTTCTACGCGTTGCCGATGCTGCCGTTCCTGGTGCTGGCGCTGACGGCCGTGGCCGGGCTGGCCCTCGGCAGGCGCACCGACAGCGAAGTCCGCCGGCTTACAGGCGCGCTCGCCGTCGGTGCCTACGCGATGGTGGTCATCGTCGCGTTCTGGTACTTCTACCCGATCTGGACATACGTCCGGATTCCCTACAACTCGTGGAACGCGCGGATCTGGTTCCCGGGCTGGTTCTAGCGCCGATGGACCCGCCGAGGGCTAGTTGACCTGGCGCTCCGCGGCGGCCCAGTACTGCGCGCGCAGCGCCTTCTTGTCGGGCTTGCCGAGCGCCGACACCGGGATCGAGTCGACGAAGTCGATGCTCTTCGGCTGGTAGTGAGCCCCTTTGCGGTCCTTCACCAGCGCGATGAGCTCCGCCGTCTCGACCGCGGAACCGGGTCGGCGGACGACCACCGCCTTGACCGCCTCGCCCCACTTCTCGTCGGGCACCCCGATCACCGCAGCGGCCGCCACGCCGGGATGCGAGGAGAGCACGTCTTCGATCTCGCGCGGGAAGACGTTGAACCCGCCCGAGACGATCATGTCCTTCTTGCGGTCGACGATGTACAGGTAGCCCTCGCCGTCGCGGCGGGCGATGTCGCCGGTGTGCAGCCAGCCGTGGGCGAAAAGCTCCGCCGTCTGCTCCGGCTTCTTCCAGTAACCGGCCGACACCAGCGGCCCGCGCACGCAGATCTCGCCCGGCGTGCCGTCCGGGACCTCCTGGCCTTCGTCGTCCAGCAGGGCGACGTGGACCCACGGCACCGGGCGCCCGCAGGACGAGAGCCGCTCCGGATGGTTCACGTCGTGCTCGTCCTTGCGCAGCACGGAGATCGTCATCGGGCACTCGGCCTGACCGTAGAACTGGAAGAAGATCGGCCCGAGCTTGTCGATCGCTTCAGCCAGCCGGGTCGGTGACATCGCGGCCGCGCCGTAGAACACCGTCTGCAGGCTCGACAGGTCGCGCTTGTCGAAGTCCGGGTGGTCCATGAGGACGTACAGCATCGTCGGGACCAGCATGATCGAGGTGATCTTGTACTGCTCGATGGCGGCAAGGACCTTGTGGGGGTCGAAGCCCGGCAGCACCACCATCGAGCCGCCCTTGAGCAGCACCGGGACGAAGAACGCCGCACCGGCGTGCGACAGCGGCGTGCAGATCAGGTGGCGGACCTCGTCCGGCCACTCCCACTCCGACATCTGGATCTGCGTCATCGCCACACCACTGCGGTGCGTGCCCATGACGCCTTTGGGCTTGCCGGTGGTACCGCCGGTGTAGGCGAGCCCAGTGACCTCGTCGGGAACGATCGGGGGCACGGTCAACGCGGCCGGCGCGAATCCGCTCGCGAGGGCGATGAGGTCAGTCGCTCCGTCCAACGGACCGAAGGACAGCACCTGCCGCAGGCTCGGCACCGTGTCCAGCAGCGCGAGCGCCCGCTCCCCGAAGCTCGGATCGACGATCAGCGTCTCGACTTCGGCATCGCCGAGGACGTACGCATGATCGTCGAGCGACCCGAGCGGGTGCAGCGCCGATGTGCGGGTGCCAGTCACCTGGTTGGCACCCATGGAGAAGAGCACTTCCGGCCGGTTGATCGACAGCACGCCCACCCGGCTGCCCTGGGCGAGCCCGACCTTCGCGAACGCCTGCGCGTAGCGACTGATCTCCGCCCGCACCTCGGCGCCGGTGAGCACCCGTTCACCGAGGTAGACGCACGGACGGTCCTTGCTGCGGTCAAGCCCCTGCAGCAGCAGATGCGGGGTGAACGCGGGCTGATACAACCCCGCCCGCGAATCCCCGGACCCGGCCGCCGCGGTGCTCAGCTCCCCGGCACTCATCCCCTAGCGCTCGTAGAGGGCGCGCTTGGGGCAGGAGTTGATCGCGCGGCGCGCGTCTTCCTCCCGACCCGCCGGCACCTCACCGTTGGTCAGCAGGTGCAGGTTGTCCTCGTCGTCGACCCTGAACAGGTCCGGCGCGATGCCGGCGCAGACAGCGTTGGCCTCGCACTCGTCGTAGTCAGCTTCAACGCGCATGAAAGATCCTTCCCGAGATGTTCGGAGTGCACTAGCGCCACATTCTGAACTGCTTAGTCGTCGGACAACAAAGCGGCCATCCGTTCGGTGGTCGCAATCCACTCGTCGACGATGTCGGACACCACCTCGCGAGCGGGCCGCACCCGATCGACCCGGCCGATAATCTGGCCGGCCGGCGACCCGGCGAACTCGCGGGTGCGGGCGCGGGTGAAGCGGCGCGCGCCCTCGGCGTAGAGGATCCCCTGCAGCGGCATCGGCAGCGGATCGGGGGTGTCGGGTCGCTCCCAGGCATCCACCCATGTGGTGCGGATCTGCCGCGCGGGCTTGCCGGTCATCGCCCGGGAACGGATAGCGTCGCGCGATCCCGCGGCGAGCAGGTTCTGCACCGCCTCCGGGTTGGTGTCCGCTTCGGCGACGGTGAGCCAGATCGATCCGGTCCACGCGCCCTGCGCCCCGAGCGCAAGGGCCGCTGCCATCTGCCGGCCGGTCCCGATGCCGCCGGCGGCGAGCACCGGAACGTCCGGGCCGACCGCGTCGACGATGTCCGGTACCAGCACCATCGTCGAGATCTCACCGGTGTGCCCACCGGCCTCGGTGCCCTGGGCGACGATGACGTCCACACCGATGTCGACGTTCTTCTGCGCGTGCCGCGGGCTGCCCGACAGCGCGCCGACCAGCACGCCGTGGGCGTGAGCCTGCTCGACCACGTACTCCGGCGGCGGCCCGAGCGCGTTGACGATCATCTTGGCCGGGTGCTTGAGAGTGACCTCGACCTGCCCGGGCCCTTCCTTCTCGACGTTGAGCCCGGCGGCCTTCATCACCCCGACTGCCGCGTCCTCGGACAGCGACGGGATGCCGTGCTCGTCGAGCAGCTGATTGACGAACGCCCGGTGCTCGGCCGGAACCATGCCCTTCAGCGCGTCGAGGTCGACGTTGCTTTCGCCCTTGCCGACGAACTTGGCCGGCATGGCGAAATCGACCCCGTACGGCTTGCCGCCGATGTGGTCATCGATCCAGTTCAGCTCGATCTCGAGCTGCTCCGCGTCGAACGCCAGCGCGCCGAGCACGCCGAAGCCGCCGGCCTTGCTGACCTCGACGACGACGTCGCGGCAGTGCGAGAAGGCGAACAGCGGGAACTCGATTCCCAGCTGGTCGCAGATTGGAGTCCGCACCCGAGATCCTCCCGACGCAAGAGCAGTCACCCGTTCCTTGTCAGAGCCGGTTGTAGCACGGGCGCTAAGTTGCTCGTCATGGCTGCCCCTTCTCTTCCGCCGAGCATCGGTGCCCTGGTCCAGGACAGCGCGCAGCGGTTCGCCGACCTCGACGCGTTGGTCGACGGCCCGAAGCGCTTCTCCTTCGCCTCCCTCGGCGAGCAGGTGCGCGCGTCCACCGCGGCAGCAATGGCCTCCGGAATCGAGCCGGGTGACCGCGCCGCGGTCTGGGCGCCCAACTCGGTGGAGTGGGTGATCGCTGCGCTCGGGCTGATATCGGCGGGCGCTGCACTGGTGCCGCTCAACACCCGCTACAAGGGCGAGGAAGCCGCCTACGTCCTGGCCCGCAGCTCGGCGAAGGTTCTCGTGGTGGCCGACGGCTTCCTCGGCGCCGACTACACCGGCATGCTCGCCGCGGCGGAAACGACGACGCCGAACCTGCAGACGGTCGTCTCGCTGGCCGCCGACCCGGCGGCCGGCACCGTCGGTTACGAGCAATGGATGGCCGGCGGCACGTCAGTGGCCGGCGCCGACGTCGACACCCGCATCGCGGCGATCGGTCCGGAGGACGTCAGCGACATCTTCTTCACCTCAGGCACGACCGGCCGGCCGAAGGGTGTCGTCGTCTCGCATGCGCAGACGATGCGCGTCTTCTGGACCTGGAGCGACGTGGTCGGGCTCACCGAAGGCGATCGCTACCTCGTCGTCAACCCGTTCTTCCACACGTTCGGCTTCAAGGCCGGCATCGTCGCCTGCCTGCTGCGCGGCGCGACGATCATCCCGGAGCCGGTGTTCGACGTGCCGAAGGTGCTGGAGCGGATCGAGGCCGAGCGCGTGAGCGTGCTGCCCGGGCCGCCCACCCTGTACTCGTCGATCCTGGACGGCCCGGACCGCAGCGGGCGTGACCTCACGTCGCTGCGGCTCGCCGTGACCGGAGCGGCCAGCGTGCCGGTGCGGCTCGTCGAGCGGATGCGCGAGGAGCTGACCTTCCAGACGGTGCTCACCGCCTACGGGCTCACGGAATCCACCGGCACCGTCAGCATGTGCCGCCCTGACGACGACGCCGTCACCATCGCGTCGACCTGCGGCCGTGCGATCCCGGACACCGAGGTCGTGGTCATGGACGCGGAAGGCGTGGCGCTGCCGCCCGGGCAGGCCGGGGAGGTCTGCGTCCGGGGCTACAACGTCATGCGCGAGTACCTCGACGATCCGAAAGCGACCTCGGAGGCGATCGACGCGGACGGCTGGTTGCACACCGGCGACGTCGGCGTGCTCGACGAGCAGGGGTACCTCAAGATCACCGACCGGCTCAAGGACATGTACGTCGTCGGCGGCTTCAACGCCTACCCGGCCGAGATCGAGCAGGCGCTCGTGCGTCACGACGCGATCAGCGAGGCGGCGGTGATCGGCGTGCCGGACGAGCGGATGGGCGAGGTCGGCAAGGCGTTCGTCATCCTGCGTCCGGGAGCGAGCGTGCAGCCGGAGGAGCTGATCGCCTGGTCGCGGGAGCGCCTCGCGAACTTCAAGGTCCCGCGCTACGTCGAGATCGTGGATGCGCTGCCGAAAAACGCCTCCGGCAAGGTGCTGAAGGGTGACCTGCGCACCCGGGGCGCCGCGTGAACAGCGAACCTGACACCGCGTCAGATGCGGGTTAGGCTGCGCGAATAGCCTGCGGCGAACCGCACCGGGGGCTGCGAGAAAGCGACGGAAGGGCGACCGGCATGCTCGACTACCTGATCCGCGGCGGCACGATTGTGGACGGCACCGGCAAGCCTGGGGTGAAGGGCGACGTCGGCATCCGCGACGGTAAGATCATCACCGTCGGCGAGGTGTCCGAAGACGCAGCTGAGGTGTTCGACGCCGACGGGCTGGTGGTCGCGCCGGGCTTCATCGACGCCCACACGCATTACGACGCGCAGCTGTTCTGGGACCCGTACGCCACGCCGTCGAACGTCCACGGCGTCACCACGATCCTCGGTGGTAACTGCGGCTTCACGCTCGCGCCGCTGCACGCGAAGGACGCCGATTACCTGCGCCGGATGATGGCCAAGGTCGAAGGCATGCCGCTCGCGGCACTCGAGACCGGGCTGGACTGGAAGTGGGAGAGCTTCGGCGACTACCTGGGCCTGCTCGAGGGGAAGGTCGGGCTGAACGCCGCATTCCTCGTCGGCCACTGCGCGCTGCGGCGGTACGTCATGGGCGAGGATGCGATCGGCAAGGAGGCCACTCCGGAGCAGATCGCGGAGATGGTGCGCATCCTGCACGAGTCGATCGACGCCGGTGCCGTGGGTTTTTCCACGACCCTCTCGTCCACCCACTCCGACGGTGACGGCCAGCCGGTCGCCTCGCGCTGGGCCTCCAAGGAGGAGCTGCTCGCGCTCTGCAAGGCCACCGGTGAGCACGAAGGCACGTTCCTCGAGGGCATCGTGCAGGGCTGCCTGGACATGTTCTCCGCCGACGAGATCGACCTGCTCGCGCAAATGTCCGCGGCGGCCGGCCGGCCGATCAACTGGAACGTCCTCACCATCGACAGCCGCACCCCGGAAAAGGTCGGCCACCAGCTGCAGGCGTCGAAGCGGGCGCGCGAGGTCGGCGGGCGCGTGGTCGCGCTGACGATGCCGACCCTTGCGCCGATGAACATGAGCCTGCGCACCTTCTGCGCGCTCAACCTGATCCCCGGCTGGGGCGAGATCCTCGGCCTGCCGGTCGAGGAGCGCATCGCGAAGCTCAAGGACCCGGCGGTCCGCGAGGAGATGCTGACGCGGGCAAACAGCCCGGAGGCCGGCGTCTTCCGGCGGCTCGCCGACTTCGGCCGCTACGTCATCGGCGATACCTACTCCGAGGCCAACGAGGGGATGAAGGGCCGCGTCGTCGCGGACGTCGCGAAGGAGCGCGGTAGCGACGACTACTTCGGCACCCTCATCGACATCGCGGCGAACGACGAGCTCAAGACCGTGCTGTGGCCGATGCCGACCGACAACGATCCCGGCTCCTGGGAGCTGCGCGCCGAGACGTGGCAGGACCAGGATGTGCTGCTCGGCGGTTCGGACGCCGGAGCGCACCTCGACCGCATGGCCGGCGCCAACTACACCACCCGCTTCCTCGGCGACTGCATCCGCGGACGCAAGCTCGTACCGATGGAGCGGGCCGTGCAGATGATGACGGACACGCCGGCGCGACTGTTCGGGCTGCGCGACCGCGGCCGCATCGCCGAGGGCTACTGGGCCGACATCACGGTGTTCGACCCGCAGACCGTCACCGCCGACAACGTCACGCTGGTGCATGACCTGCCCGGCGGCACCGCGCGGCTGACCGGCGGTTCGCAGGGCGTCGTGCGGGTGCTGGTCAACGGCACCGAAATCGTCCGCGACGGTGCGGCCACCGGCGCGCTGCCCGGCACGCTGATGAAGGCCGGCCGTGACACGGTGAGCGTCAGCACCCGCTGAAGATCAACGCTGCACCGCAGTGGGTTTGACCCCGGATCCGGGGGCCAAACCCACTCTTGTGAAGCGTTGATCTTGTCAGAGCTGGTCGGCCAGGGTCTTCGCGATAGCAAGCGCCTTGGCGATCGGGATGGCGAAGCCGACGCCGATGCTGCCGGAGTTGCTGCTCGACAGTGACGCGGCGGCAGTGACGACGCCGACGACCCGGCCGTTGGCGTCGACGAGTGCGCCGCCGGAGTTGCCGGGGTTCACGGCTGCGTCGGTCTGAATGGTCCCGGTGAGGGTTTCGGTGGCCGCGCTCGCGCCGAACCCGCCGGACTGTTCGCCGGTCGCGACGGTGAGATCACGGTTCAGCGCGGACACCACGCCTGAGGTCACCGTCTCCGAGAGGCCGAGCGGGTTCCCGATTGCCATGACGGTCTGCCCGACCTGCAGCGCGCCGGTGGCGAGCGTGGCCGCGGTGAGGCCGCTGACGTTCTGAGCCTGCAGCACGGCGATGTCGTTCGAGGTGTCGCGCCCGACGATGGTCGCGCTCGCAGACTTGCCGTTGGAGAACGTCACCGTGATGGTGCCGCCGTTCGCGGCTGCCGAGACGACGTGGTTGTTGGTGAGGATCAGGCCGCTCGAGGTGAGGACGACGCCCGATCCCTCGTCGCTCTGGCCGAGCCCGTTGACCGCGATCGACACGACGCTGGGCAGCGCCGCAGCGGCGGCGGCTGCCAGTGAGGTGCCCGAGGCGGTCGCGGTCGACGCGGTGGTCGGGGAGACCGTGGTGACCGTCGTCGCGCCGCCATCGGTGAGCGAGGCAGCGGCGATCCCGCCACCCGCCCCGCCGAGAACCATCGCCGCAGCAAGCGCCAGGGCCATGAGCTTGCGGTGGGGGCGCGGCGATTCCGGCAGGACGGGTGGGGGTGCGACCGGCGGAGGCGTCACCGGCGGTATCGCGTTCCCCTGCTCCCAGGGGACGACGGGGGCGGGCGGAGGAGTGCAGTCGGCAGGGAAGACCAGGCCTTCGGGCCTGCTCTCGGTCACGGTCATTTCCGGTCACCTCTTTCGGTGACTCCACGATCGTCCCCGGATCTGGAAGCCGACTGGACGTTCCCTGTGCGCGTGCAACGACTATCCGCGGCGACACGCTGCGCACTTCATGCCGGCTTGCCGGGGTTTCGGCGCAGCCGGCCGCATCATTTCGCCATGGCTGTGGACAACGCGTACTTCCCATCGGTGGTTGACGTCCCGCTCCAGCGGTTGCTGCAGCCGGCCCCCGACCAGACCAGCTATCGCAAGTGGCTACGGCTGCTGCCGGTCTTCCTGGTCAGTGCCATCGCGGTGGGCCTCGTGCTCTGGGGCGTCTTCATCGCGGCCGATCTGATCTTGAACGGCGCCGCGGACGTCCACAACAATCTCAACTAGCACCGGCCGTCAGCCCGCCGGTACCTCGGCTGCGGCGCGTTCACCCTCTTGCACCGCCGCCGACCGCCGCACCAGCGGCGTGCGGGCCGCCACGGCGATGAAGGCGGTGAGCACCGGAACGGTCACCAGCGCCCACCGCAGTGAGCTCGCGGCCGCGAGCTGGCCGATGAGCGGCGGCCCGAGAACGAACCCGGCCCACCCACACGCCGACACGATCGCGATGCCGGTACCGCTGGCAACACCGGGCTGGCGCCCGGCCGCGCTGAACGCGGTGGGCACGACGGCGGCCAGCCCGCCGCCGAGCGTCAACAAGCCGATGAGGCCGACCACCGGATTGCCGGTGATCAGCGCCGCGGCGAACCCGGCCGTGGCGGTAGCCGCCAGCCACGACAGCGTGAGCCCCGCGTCGCGACGGGCGAAAAGCCAGTCGGCCCGCAGCCGGACGGCGACCATCGCCAGTGCGAACCCCGCATATCCGAGGCTCGCCATCGTTTTCGAGGCGCCTGCCGAGTCCCGCAGGTAGACCGCCGACCAGTCCGCCGCCGCGCCTTCACACAGGAAGGACGCGAGAGCGACCGCCCCGAGCAGCGCCAGCGACCAGGCGAAGCGCCGCCGCGGGCCGGCAGGCTCGCTCGCCGCGTCACCTTTCGCCTCCCGCTTCGCCCGGGGCGGGTCGTCGAGCAGCGCCCGGGTGAAAACGAGGAAGCCGAGCGCCAGCACCCCGAGGATGATCAGCTGCGTCGTCAGCGACAGACCGATGCCGACCCCGAGCGCACCCGCGCCCGCGCCCGCAAGGGCGCCGAGGCTCCATCGGCCGTGCAGCCCCGACATGATCGGCTGGGCGGCGGCCTGCTCCTGGGTGACCGCTTGGGTGTTCATCGCGACGTCGAGCGTGCCCTGGAACGCGCCCCAGAAGAGCAACGCGGCGAACAGCCCGGCGGCGGAGCCGGCCAGTCCCACGAACGGCCCGGCGATCGCGTAGCCGGCCAGGCACACGGCGACCATGCGCCGGCTGCCGATACGCGGCAGGAGCCAGGCGCCGACCGCCATCGCGCTGACCGATCCGATCGGGCTGCCGAGCAGGCACAGCCCGAGCCCGGAGTCGGTGAGATGCAGCGCCGACTTCACATGCGGGATGTGCGCTGCCCAGGAGGCGAACAGCAGCCCGTGCAGGAAGAAGACGCCGTCCAGGGTCCGGCGCGGACGAAGCCCGCGAACAGACCACCGAGCAGCGCTCGGCTGCTGCACGGTCGGCGACACGGTGCGGACGCTACGGGCGGCCCGACCCGGGATGCCAGCCGAAATCGCTCGTGACCGCCCCGCGGCCGCTCAGAAGGTGAGCACCCCGCGCGCCAGCTTGCCGTGGTGCATGTCGTCGACGACGTCGAAGAACTTCTCCATCGGGTAGGTCTGCGACACCATGCTGTCGAGGTCCAGCAGGCCCTTCTTGTACATGTCGACGATCACCGGGATGTCCTTCTGCGCCCGCACGCCGCCGGCGCGGCTGCCGATGATGCCGCGGTCGACCTGCGTGAGATGGGTGATCGGCACCGGGTAGGTGACCCCGGGCGCCGGCACGCCGACCTGCACGCAGATGCCGCCCCAGTCGAGACAGCGCACCGCCGAGTCGGTGACGGCCGGATGGCCGACGCACTCGAACGACCAGTTCACCCCACCGCCGGCGAAGGGCCCCTCCGGCATCTCGCTCGACCACGGGAGCAGCTCGCGGATCTTGTCGACGGCGTCGCCCTCGGACGCGTTGATGAAGTGCGTGGCGCCGAGCTGCATCGCGAGGTCGCGCTTGGACTCCAGGGTGTCGACCGCGATGATCGTCGACGCAGCCTTGATACGCAGCGCCTGGATCACCGACAGGCCTACGCCGCCGGCGCCGAAGACCGCGGTGTGGTCGCCCGGCATGACGTTAGCCCGGTTGAACACCGACCCCATACCCGTCACGACGCCACACGCGATGAGGCACGCCGAGGTCAGCGGCACCTCCTTGTCGATCGGAACCGCCTGCACCTCTTTGATGATCGTCATCTCGGCGAACGAGGACGTGGCCGCGAAGTTGCCGCCCGGCTGCCCGCCGACCGTGAACGGCTCCGAGCGGTTGCCGATCGACTGCTTGCACCACGTCGGATGCCCGGCGTTGCAGCGATCGCAGATCCCGCAGTTGGCCACCGTGCCGATGACGATGTGGTCGCCCGGCTTGCATCGGGTGACCTGGGAGCCGACGGCCTCCACGATCCCGGCGCCCTCGTGGCCCATCACCGACGGCGCGGGCCACGGGATGGTGCCGTCGACGACGCTGATGTCGCTGTGGCAGACGCCGGCGGCGGCCACCCGTACCAGCACCTCGTTCGGGCCCGGGCTGCGGACCTCGACGTCGTCGCGGATCTCGGCGGTCTTGCCGTTGAACACGATCGCTCTCACGAGCAGGGTCCTTTCTGAGCGCGGTCCCGGGGAGATAAGAGCCTGTCAGCTCGGCCAGACGACCGACTGCAGCTCGCTGTAGGCGTAGAGCCCGAACAGGCCGCCATCACGACCGACGCCGCTCAGCTTGAACCCACCGAACGGCGCTTCGAAATTGCGCTGGGCGGTGTTGATCCCGACGTTGCCGGTGCGCAGCTGCCGAGCCACGCGATAGCCGCGCGCGGTGTCGCCCGTGTAGACGTAGTCGTACAGCCCGAACGGGGTGCCGTTCGCCAGCTCGATGGCCTCGTCCTCGTCGTCGAAGGTGAGCACGACGACGACCGGCCCGAAGAACTCTCCCTGCGCCGCGGGGTTGTCGGGAGCGACGTCGGTGAGCAGCGTGGGCCTGACGTAGTAGCCCTTGTCCAACTCAGGCCGGTCGCCGCCGGCGGCGAGCTCGGCGCCCGCGTCGGTGCCGGCCTTGATGAGCGCCTCGACGCGCTCCCGCTGGATCCCCGTGATGAGCGGGCCGACGATGGTGTCGTCCGCCATCGGATCGCCGACCTTCAACGCCCCGGCGGCACCGGCCAGCTTGGCCACGACCTCGTCGCGCTTGCTGCGGTGGACCAGCACGCGGGTGGGCGCCGTGCAGATCTGCCCGGAGTGGAACGCCCAGGTGCTCGCGGCTCCGGAGATGGCCGCGTCGATCGGCGCGTCCTCGAAGATGATCGCCGCACCCTTGCCGCCGAGCTCCAGCAGCTGACGCTTCATGGTGTCCCCGCACGCGCGGGCGATGACCTGCCCGACCGGAGTGCTGCCGGTGAAGCTGACCATGTCGACGTCAGGGCTGCTGGTGAGTGCGGCACCGGCCGCCGCGCCGGAACCGCCGACGATGTTGACGACGCCGTCCGGAACGCCGGCCTCCTGCAGGATCTCGCCGAACTTGAAGATGTGCAGCGGGTCCTGCGGCGCGGGCTTGACCACGATGGTGTTGCCCATGGCCAACGCCGGTGCGATCTTTCCGGCGAGGTTCACCAGCGGGAAATTGTAGGGCGTGATGCAGGCGACCACGCCGACCGGCTGGCGGATGGCCACCGCGCCGATGAGCCCGCCGGGCGCGAGCGCCGTCTGCTGCATGACGGCAGGCGCGAGCGGAACGGTGTCCGGCAGCAGCGCTTCACGCGCGTAGCGGCGGAACCGGTCGACGGCCACGGGCACCTGCATGGTGGAGGCGACGCGCATGGTGGCGCCGGTCTCCGCCTGCAGCAGCGGGATGATCTCCTCACCGCGCTTCACCAGCAGGTCGGCAACGCGCTGGAGGATCTCGGCGCGCTGCTCAGGGGTGGTGCGCGACCAGCTCTTGAAGGCCGCCTTCGCCGACGCCGCCGCGTCGAGCGCCTGCTGCTCGCCCGCCTCCGGTGCCTGCCCGATGACCTCCTCGGTCGCCGGATTGACGATGTCGTAGTGACCGCCGCTGGGCTCGACCCACTCCCCGTCGACCAGCAGCCGGCTCGGCTCCACCATTAGCGACATGGCTCTCCTCGATGAAGGCTCGGTAGAACGGGATCGGTCGGTCCCGACCTGACGCTCCGTCAGGTTACTGCGCACCACTGACGAAACTGCACGCCGGTCCGGCCGTCAGGACTTGGGCGTCCTGCGGTTCAGGATGGTCATGATCTGCGTGACCGCAGGGGTACCGTCCTCGTGCTTGATCTCGGTGACGCACTTGACCGCGGTCATGACGGCGCCGCCCTTGCCCTCCTTGACGCTCACGTCTTCGATCACGCCGGAGACGTGCAGCCGCTGGCCGACGTAGATCGGCGAGTGATAGCGGAATTCCTGCTCGCCGTGCAGGTTCATGCCGCCTTCGGCGCGCAGTTGCTCGAACACCGTCGCCACCTCAGCGGCATCCGGGTCGGCCGCCGGCTGCGCCTCGGCAAAGGCGCCCCAGTACTGAGCGGCGAAGGTGAACGTGGGCGGGACGGGGATGCCGTCGAAGCCGGCGTCAGCCGCCGCCGCCGGGGACGTGTAGACCGGGCTCGTCGCGAGTACGCCTTCGGCGAAGCGCGCCACGGGACCGCGCTCGACGACGAAGACGGCCTCTTTGAGCTTGCGCCCGATGAGATCGGTGGCGGCCATGTCAGCGTCCTCCTGCTGCGCCGGAACGGCTGGCGAGCTGCGCGCTCGCTTCACCGCTGATGACGGTGACACCCTTGTCGGTGACGAGCTCGCAGCTGAGGTCGACCTCAGCGCCGTCGACGCGGGTGATGGAGATCTTGGTGGTGAGCACGTCACCCGGCCAGGCCTGCTTGGTGAAGCGCACCGCATAGCGGGTGAGCGTGCCCTCGCCGACGTAGTCGGTCAGGGCGGAGGCCAGCACGCCCGCGGAGAACATGCCGTGGCCGAAGACGCTCGGCATTCCGGCGGCCTGCGCCTTGACCTCGTCGTGGTGCATCGGGTTGAAGTCACCGGAGACGCCCGCGTAACGGACCAGATCCGTTCGCGTCAGCTCATGGGACCGTTCCGGTGCGGCACCGCCCACCGCCGCATCCTCCGCGTACAACAACTCGCTCCTCCTGTCGTAGACCCGCGCGCAGCGCACCGTACCGGTTTCTGACACCACGTCAGGCTCGGCTATCGTCAGAGAACCCGCCGCTCGCGCCGGGTGCACTGCTCGCTGGTCGCGGCTACTCGCGCGCTTGCAGTGCTGAACATATATACGACCGCTGCCAAGGCCGTTCGAGGGAGTCAGCTGGGCATGGATCTTCGCTATAGCCCTGCCGAGCAGGAGTTCCGGGCGGGCCTTCGGGAGTGGCTCGCCGGCGTGCTGCCCACGCTCGGACCGAAGCCCCACTTCGACGACTGGCCCGGCCGCCGCGAATACGACACCGCCTGGCAGCGGATGCTGTTCGAGGCGGGCTACGCCGGGATCAACTGGCCCAAGGAGTTCGGCGGCCGGGGGGCGACCCCGACCGAGCACCTGATCTTCCTCGAGGAGACCGAGCGAGCCGGAGCGCCGTACGTCGGCGTCAACTTCGTCGGCCTGCTGCACGCCGGGCCGACGCTGATCGCCGAGGCCAGCCCGGAGGTCCAGCAGGCGCACCTGCCGCGGATCCTGCGCGGCGACGAGGTCTGGTGCCAGGGCTTCTCCGAGCCCGGCGCCGGTTCGGATCTGGCATCGCTGCGCTGCCGCGCGGTGCGCGACGGCGACGAGTACGTCGTCACCGGGCAGAAGATCTGGACGTCGCACGGCGAGGTCGCCGATTTCTGCGAGTTGCTGGTGCGCACCGATCCGGACGCCCCGAAGCACAAGGGCATCTCCTGGCTCGTCATGCCGATGGACCTGCCCGGCATCACGATCCGGCCGTTGCGCACGATCATCGGCTCGGCGGAGTTCGCCGAGATGTTCCTCGACGAGGTGCGCATCCCGGTCAGCAACCGGGTCGGCGAGGAGAACGACGGCTGGCGGGTCACGAACGTCACGCTCTCGTTCGAGCGCGGCACGGCTTTCGTGGGTGACGTCGTGGACGCCCTGGAGGTCGTCAGCGAGCTGTCCGCGCTGGCCCGCAAGATCACCCGGCACTCGGCCACCGCGTGGGAGGACCGCGCGCTGCGCCGCGAGCTCGCGCACATCGCCGCCGAGCTCGAGGGCCTTTGGGCGTTGACCAAGCGCAACGTCTCGGAGGCGCAGCGCACCGGCCGGGTCGGCTTCGGCGGCTCGATCTTCAAGCTGCGCTACTCCGAGGTCCGCCAGCACCTCGCGGAGCTCGCCGGCCAGCTGCTCGGCCGCGCGTCACTCTCGATGGACGACCTCGACGGCCTGCCCAATGCCCGCTTCGCCGAGGAACGGCTGCAGTGGCTGAACCTCTCGATCGCCGCCGGCACCTCCCAGATCCAGCGCAACATCATCGGCGAGCGGGTCCTCGGCCTGCCGCGCGAGCGGTAAGTCGCGAAGGAGCGAACACCAGTGGACTTTCTTCCCACCGACGACCAGGAAGCGCTCCGGGCGGGCGTCCGGGAGATGTGCGCCGACGCGTTCCCGCGCGAACGGCTCGGCGAGCTTGCCGCCGAGGGCACCGGCTTCGACCCGGCGCTGTGGTCCGCGTTGACGGAGCTCGGCGTCTTCGGGCTCCGGCTGCCGGACGAGCGAGGGCGGGCTCGGGCTCGGCCTCGCCGATGCCGTGCTCGTCTTCGAGGAACTCGGCCGCGCGCTGATCCCCGGTCCGCTCGTCGGAACGCTCCTGGCCGCCGGCCTTCCCGGCGTTGACGTGGGTGCCCCGGTAGCCGTCCTGGATCTCAGCACCGAAGAGCCGGGGCGCACGTTGCTTCTCGAGCACCCGAACGTCATTGCGCACCTGATCGTGCTCGACGGGGGCTCTGCCCGGCTGATCGACGCGAGCCAGCTGCAGACCACACCCGTCACGATGCTGACCGATCCGCTGACCCCGCTCGGGTCGGCGAAATCCCTGCCCGAGGGGACGCCGCTGGCGATCGACGTCACGCGTTTTCGGGCCGAGGGCGCGGTCCTCACCGCAGCGCTGGAGACCGGGATCGCGGCTGCGTGCGTCGACCTTGCTGTCCAGTACGCCAAGGAGCGCGAGCAGTTCGGCAAGACGATCGGGCAGTTCCAGGCGGTCAAGCACATGTGTTCGGACATGCACGTGCGGGCCCAGATCGCATCGGTCGCCGTCCACGCGGCGGCCGTGACGCTCGACTACCCCGACTCCGGCGACACCGCCCGTGCGGTCGCGTCCGCGAAGATGCTCGCCGACGAGGCGTCCACGCAGAACGCGAAGACCAGCATCCAGGTCCACGGCGGCATGGGCTTCACGTGGGAGGTCGTCGTGCACTACTACCTGAAACGCGGGTGGGTGCATCAGACGCAGTTCGGCGACGTCGACAGCCACGCCGACGCCCTCGCCGACATCCTGTAGCCCCAAAGATCAACGCGCCAACGATCAAAGTGAGAGGCCGGTTGAACCGGGTCTCACCATGATCATTGGCGCGTTGATCGGTGCGCTAGCTCTTGCCGAGCACGCCCGACTCGCGTAGCGCGGTGATCTTGGCCTCGTCGTAGCCGAGGCGGCTGCGCAGGACCTCCTCGGAGTGCTGACCCAGCTCCGGTGCCCGGGTCGGCCAGGCGAGGTCCTCCCCGACCATCAGCACGGGGAAGGGCAGCATATCGGCCCCGAGCTGGTCCTTCGGGATCCACGGCAGCCGGGCCTGGAACTGCGGGTCGTCGGCCAGCGTCTTCGGGGTGTTGACCGGTGCGAGCGGGGTGTTCACCTCGCCGCCGAAGTCGAGCCACTCCTTCGTGGTCTTGGTCTTGAAGATGTCGCGCAGCTCGGCGCGCAGCTCCTTGTTGCCGGCCGCGTGGTCGGCGTACTTCGATCCGGGCCACCGCTCGAAGAGGTCAGGCCGCCCGACGCCTTCGGCGAAGTTCTTCCAGAACGCCTGCTCGGACGCCATGAAAAGGACGTAGCCATCAGAGGTTTCGTAGATGTTGTAACGCACGCCCTCGGCCATACCGGCGGTACCGGGAGCACGGCGTCGGTAGTCGTCGGAAGCGTTGCCGGTGACCTCGCTCTGCGGGCGCTCGTACGCCCGGTAGGTCTCCGAGCGCAGCCAGTCGATGGCCGCCGCGGAGTCGGACTGCGCGACCTCCATGCGGCAGCCGCGACCGGTGGCGCGCGCCTGGGTGATGCCGGCGAGGATGCCGAACGCGCCGTAGAGCGGGCCCGCGTTGATGCCGATGGACACGTGCTCCGGGATGTAGGTGAAGCCGTCCTCGTCGACGGCGGGGGTCACGATCCCGGCCCAGGTGTCGTACGCGATGCCGTGGCTCGGGTAGTCGCGGTACGGGCCGGTCATGCCGTAGCCGGAGATCGTGAGGAAGACGATCTTCGGGTTGACTTCGAGCAGCTTCTCGAAGCCGAGCCCGCGCTTCTCTAGGCCACCGGGGCGCATCGCCTCGACCACCGCGTCGGCGTCACGCACCAGGTCGAGGAAGACCTCCACACCCTCCGGGGTGCGTAGGTCGAGCACGATGCTGCTCTTGCCACGGTTGGAGTGCAGGAACAGCAGCGACGTGCCCTCGACGATCGGCCAGGTCATCTGCCGGGCGTAGTCACCCTGCGGCGGCTCGACCTTGATGACGTCGGCGCCCATGTCGGCGAACGGCCCGGTCACCCCGGCGGGGCCGAGCATGGAGCATTCGATGATGCGGACGCCGGCAAGCGGCCGGGTCGGGTCGAACACCGCCGTGCGGTCGCTGGACGCGGGGTTCGGGCTCTCGGGGGCGGTCATTCGCACTCCTATCTGACGACCTGTCAGATGGGAACGTATCCCGGCGGCGAAAAAACCCATCTGTCCGGGTGGTCCGAACCGGCGCTTACCTTCTAGCTACCATCGCCCGGTGGCTACGCCCGACACACCGCAGAACGATCCCCGTGACGGGACCGCCGAACCTGCGGTGGCGCCGGCGAGCGACGGTCGCATTCCCGGCCCTCGCGGACTCGCTACCCGCAACCGGCTGATCGAATGCACCGGCGCGATCCTCGCCACCACCCCGTACTCCGACTTGCGGGTCACCGATGTGGCCCGCGCGGCAGGCACCTCGCCGGCCACGTTCTACCAGTACTTCGTCGACCTGGACGCCGCCCTGCTGGTGCTCGCGGAGCAGACCACCGAGGCCGGCGCCCAGCTCGCCGGGTTCATCGCCGAACGCAAGTGGCGTGGCAAGGCCGGCTACGCCAGCGCCCGCGATTTCGTGGGCCACTTCCTCGAGTTCTGGCAGGCCCACCTGCCTGTCCTCAGCGTGGTCGACCTGCTGACCGAAGAGGGCGACGTCCGGTTCCGGCAGGCCCGCGTCCACATGCTGAACGGCATCACGAACGCCCTCGCCGACGTGATCGCGACCACCAAGCCCGACGGCCCGGCCGCGGTCGACCCGATGGCCACCGCCAGCGTTCTGGTGTCGATGATCGCCCACGTCGCCGCCCACCAGAAGGGCATGGAGCACTGGCGGCTGGACGTGCCACAGCTCAAAGAAGCGATGGCACGCCAGATCTACTGGGGAATCAACAACCCCCGCGTGCCGGCCGGCTGACGCCCCGCTTCTCCGTTCGCGGGCACCACGCACGGGGCGCACCAGGCACGGGAGCGAGCGGGCGGTCAGACGTTGGCGAGCGCCGCCTCGGCGGCTTCGCGCGCCCACCCGTAGTCGGCCTTACCGTTCGGGTTGCGCTGGATACCGTCGACGACGACCAGGTCGCGCGGCACCTTGTAGCCGGCGAGGCGGGTGCGGGCGAACGTCTTCACCTCATCCAGTGTGAGCTGCTGCCCCGGCCGTACCGCCGCCACGGCGACGACGCGGTGCCCCCAGCGCTCGTCGGGCACTCCGACGACGAGGATGTCGGCGACCGCCGGGTGTTCCACCAGCGCGGACTCGACCTCCTCCGGGAAGACCTTCTCGCCGCCGGTGTTGATGCTGGTCGAGCCCCGGCCGTGCAGCACGATCTCGCCGTCGGGCTCCACGCTTGCGAGGTCGCCGGGAAGCACCCAGCGGACCCCGTCCTTCTCGACGAACGTCTCGGCGGTCTTCTCCGGGTCGTTGTAGTAGCCGATCGGGATCCGGCCGCGGCGAGCGAGCCGGCCCACCTTTCCCGAGCCGCGCTCCACCGGGTTCAGGTCGTCGTCGAGCACGGCCATCCGCTCATCCATCGTGAAGCCGGTGCCGCTGCGTCCCGCCGGCCCTTCGCCGGTGTTCATGCCGGTCACGCCGGTCTCGGTGGAGCCGAAGCCGTCGACGACGATGACGTTGGGCAGCAGCTCCTTGGCTTTCGCTTTTGTCGAGCTCGACACCAAAGCGCCACCGGACGCGAGCACGATGAGCGTCGACGCGTCGATCTCCCGGCCGGCTTGCTGTGCCTCGGCGTAGGCGTCGAGCATCGGACGCACCATCGCGTCGCCGACCAGGGTGATCAGGTTCGCCTTCTCCTGCTCGACGAGCTGCCACACCACGTCCGCATCGAAGGAGCCGACCGGCGGCAGCACGACCTTGCCGCCGCCGAACATCATCGTGAACGCGCCCCAATGGGCGCTGACGTGCATCAGCGGCGGCGTGATGATCGAGACGATGCCGGGCGAGAGCACCCGGTCGACCAGTTGCTCGGGCGAGGTGATCGGCCCCTCCATCTGGGTCGGGTCGCCGCCGCCCATGGTGGCGAAGAAGACGTCCTCATGGCGCCAGACGACACCCTTGGGCATGCCGGTCGTCCCGCCGGTGCACGCGATGTAGAGGTCGTCCGACGATCGGCCCGGGAAATCCGGCTCGGGGGAGGCTTCCGCGAGCAGCGGCTCGTAGCCGAGCACGTCCTTGCCCGGGTCGACGCCGCTGTCGTCGTCGACCACGATCACCCGCTCCAGCGTCTTCACCTGGGGCTTCACGGCGGCGACGCGTGGCGCGTACTGCTGATGAACGACGAGCGCCTTGAGCTCCATCATCCCGTAGAGGTGCTCGAGCTCACGTTCCACGTAGCGGTAGTTGATGTTGACGGGGATGGCGCGCAGCTTGAAAGCGGCGAGCATGCCCTCGAGATACTCGGTGCCGTTCTGCAGGTGCAGGCCCACCTTGTCGCCGGCCGCGATCCCGAGCCGGCGCAGCGCGTTGGCCAGCCGGTTGGCGCGCTCGTCCAGCTGCGCGTAGGTCAACCGGCGACCCGCCGTCACCAGCGCTTGCGCGTCAGGCACCTTTCGGGCGACCTGCTCGAACAGTTCCGAGAGGTTGTAGGACGACATGGCACGCCACTCCTTCGCGAGAGTCGCTCCCGGCCGCCCCGACCCGCGTTGCGGGCCGACGACGAAAGGGCACGGTCATTGCACGGTCGCCCCGCCGTTCACCGGGCGGCTAGCGCTGAACGTCACCGGGCCTCATTGCAGCAGTGCGTCAGCACAGACGGGTGCCGGGTCAGGCGCGCCGGACAGGTATTCAGGGATCACGTGCTGACCCGCCATGGCGACCTCGACTATGTCCCTCAACGACGCACGGACCTGTTCGATACTCATCCGTTCGCAAAGCCAGCCGAGCAGATCGGTCATCAGCACTTTTCCGATGAGCAGCGAGATCCGGTAGTCACGGTCGGTAACTGCAGCGCCACGACCGTGCATGGCCGTGGAGATGATCGACGCGTTGACCTGATTGACCTTCTCCACCTCGGACTGCTCGGCCACGACCATCGCGCGCACCAGCGCGTCGGTCATCAGCCGGTCGCGTTCCAACGCGCCGAGCAGGCGGTAGATGACCGCGAGCACGCGCGCCGCAGGATCGTCTCCGGACGCCTCCTCGCGAAGCAGCTGGTCATGCAGCGCCTCGAGCTGTCCGACCATGGCGGCGGAGAGCAAATGCACCTTCGAGGGAAAGTAGCGGTAGAGGGTGCCGAGAGCGACCCCGGCCAGGTCAGCGACCTCCCGCATCTGGACGGCGTCGTAGCCGCCCTGACTGGCGAGGGTGGTGGCGGCCTGCAGGATGCGCCGGCGGCGGGCCCGCTGCGAGGCGGTGGTGGCGCGGGCGGGGCCGGCTTTCTCGTCCTCGTCCACGGCGGAGCGCTCGGGCGCAGCAGCCGACCCGGCCATGTGACGTCCTCCCCCTACGCGACTGGAACGCGTTCTACTCTAGGCGGGGCGCCGGGATCAAGGTCACAGCCGACAAAAACGGCTTCGATCCGGCCGAGCCGGATCGAAGCCGTTGACGAGGACCGCGGCTACTAACGCAGATAGCGGCTCAGCGACTCGATCACGCACGCCGGCTTGGCGCCGCCTTCCGTCTCGAGGGTGAACTTCGTCTTCACCTGGTAGCCGCCCTCGATCGGGGTGACCTCCATGATCTCGGCGCGGGCGCGCACCTTCGACCCGACGAGCACCGGTGCCGGGAAGCGCACCTTGTCGACGCCGTAGTTGATGCCCATCGAGATGCCCTCGACAGCGACGAGCTGAGCAGCGAAGTAGCTGCCGAGCGACATGGTCAGGTAGCCATGGGCGATCGTGGCGCCGAACGGGCCGCTCTTGGCCGCTTCGGGGTCGACGTGGATCCACTGGTGGTCGCCGGTCGCGTCGGCGAACGTGTTGATCCGCTCCTGGTCGATCGTCAGCCAGTCGGTGGGGCCGAACGTGCGGCCGACCGCATCCGGCAGTTCGTCGATGGACAGCGTGGGAGCCGGGGCGGCAGTCATACGAGCAACTCCGTTCGAGCGGGCTGGGCAGTGAGGCGGCGCCCCCGACCGTACTGGCGATCACGAGATGTCTCGCAACGCGCTCGCCATCGGACCGGTCCGCCGCGAGCGTCTCAAGTTACCCCTGGGTAACGTTGCATGGACCACAGACACGTCACGAAAGCGGGCGGGTTAGAGTTGGGCGATTGCGGCGCCAACTCCATCGGTGCTCGCGCCAGTGCACGGGTGGGCACCGAACGAGAAGGAGCTGATGGGTGGCGGGCGAGTCTCTTAATGTCGCCCTCCTGACTTACCGCGGAGCGCCGACGTGCGGCGGCCAGGGCGTTTACATCAGGCACCTGTCCCGCGAGCTCGTGGCTCTCGGACACCGCGTCGAGGTCTTCAGCGGGCCGCCCTATCCGGTCCTCGACGAGGGCGTCGAGCTGACCACGGTGCCAAGCCTCGATCTCTACCGCGACCCCGACCCGTTCCGCATCCCGCTCCCGCGCGAATTCCGGGACCGGATCGACGCGCTGGAGTTCGCGCTGATGTGCACCGGTGCGTTCCCCGAGCCGCTCACCAACAGCCTGCGCATCCACCGCCTGCTGCATCCGCAGACCTGGTCCGGCACCCGGCGCTACGACATCGTCCACGACAACCAGGGGCTCGGGATCGGTCTCTCGCGGCTACGCCGGGACCTACGCCCACACGGCGTTCCGGTCGTGGCCACGATCCACCACCCCATCACCGTCGACCGGCGCCACGACATGGCAGCCGCGTCCAGCGCGTGGAAGCGCCTCTCCAAGCGGCGCTGGTACTCCTTCCTGCCGATGCAGGAGCGGGTCGCGCGGGAGCTGGACGGCGTGCTCACCGTCTCCGACCTCTCGCTCGTCGACATCCCGCGCGAGATGGGCATCGCCGAGGAGCGCGTGCACATGGTGCCGCTCGGCGTCGATCCGGAGATCTTCTTCCCGGCTCCGCAGGCGGCGGTGCCGGGCCGGATCGTAGTGGTGACGTCGGCCGACGTCCCGTTGAAGGGCCTGCTGGTGCTGCTCGACGCGCTCGCCAAGCTGCGCGTCGAACGTCCTTCCGCCCACCTGGTCTGCGTCGGGCGCGCCAAGCCCAACGGCCCGACCGATCGCCGGCTCACCGAGCTGGGCCTGCGCGACGCCGTGACCTTCCGCTCCGGGCTATCGCAGGAGGAGCTGGTGGCGCTCATGCAGTCGGCCGAGGTCGCGGCCGTGCCGTCCTTCTACGAGGGCTTCTGCTTGCCCGCGGTGGAGGAGATGGCGTGCGGGATCCCGCTCGTCGCCACCCGGGTGGGAGCGCTTCCGGAGATCGTCGGATCCGATGAGACGGCCGGCCTGCTGGTACCGCCGGGCGACGCCGAGGCGCTGGCCATGGCGCTCGGACGGCTCCTCGACGAGCCTGAGCTGCGCGGCCGGCTCGGTGCCGCCGGGCGGCAGCGGGTGCAGGAGCGCTTCACCTGGCGGGCGGCCGCTGCCGGCACCGCCGAGTGGTATCGGGAGCGCATCGCGGCCCTAGCCGGCGGTGGTTCGGTACCTCAGCTCGAGATTCCCCAGGTGGCCGCCCCGTGCTGACCGTCGACTTCGACCGCTTCCCGATCGCTGCCGGCGAGTGGCTGCTTGACCTCGGCTGCGGAGCGGGCCGTCACGCCGCCGAGGCCTGCCGGCGCGGCGCCACGGTCGTCGCGCTGGACATGTCAGCGCCGGACCTCAAGGAGGCCAAGGATCGGCTCGCCGAGGTCGACCCCTCCGGGGAGCGCGGGTTCGCGGTGCGCAGCGACGCTCTGCGGCTGCCGTTCGCAGACGCGACGTTCGATCGCATCATCGTGGCCGAGGTCCTCGAGCACATCCCGTCCGACGAGGCGGCCATGGCCGAGATCGCCCGGGTACTGCGACCCGGCGGCCTGGTGGCGGTGACCGTGCCGCGGTGGGGTCCGGAAAAGGTCTGCTGGGCACTGTCGGACGCCTACCACGAGGTGGAAGGCGGCCACGTCCGCATCTACCGGAGGCGCCAGCTGCAGCGGCGGCTGTCGTCCGCCGGCCTGGAGCCGGTGGCCCATCACTACGCCCACGCCCTGCACGCCCCGTACTGGTGGCTGCGCTGCATGGTGGGCGTGCACGACGACGACCACCGCGCCACCCGCACGTATCACAAGCTGCTGGTCTGGGACATGATGTCCGCGCCGCGCACCACGCGCACCGCTGAGCGCGCCCTGAACCCGGTCATCGGCAAGAGCCTGGTCTGCTACCTGCGCAAGCCGCAGTCCGATCCGGCGAGGGAGGCCCGTGCTACTGCCTGAGCTGCCTGGCATCCTCACCCGCCCGCAGGTCGCGGCCACCGGTGCGGCCATCGCCGCGGCGCAAGAGCCCGGGGGCGCGTTGCCGTGGCCCGACGGTCACACCGACGCGTGGAACCACATCGAGTCGGCCATGGGTTTGCTCATCGCCGGCGAACGGCAAGCGGCCGAGCACGCCTACGCCTGGCTGCGCAAACACCAGCGCGCCGACGGTTCGTGGGCGATGAGCTACGAGCGCGATGTCGTCGTGAAGCCGGACGGCGAGAGCAACCAGGCCGCCTATATCGCGGTCGGCGTCTGGCATCACTGGCTCACCGTCGGCGACCGCGCGTTCGTCCGGCTGATGTGGCCGCACGTCGTCCGGGCGCTGGACTACGTCGTCGGAATGCAGTCCCCGGGCGGGGAGATTCCGTGGGCCCGCATGCCGGACGGCAGCATGTACGCCGACGTGCTCGTCACCGGCTGCAGCAGCACGCTGCAGGCGCTGCGCTGCGGGCTGGCCCTTGCCGACCTGGTCGGTGAGCAGCAGCCTGATTGGGAGCTCGCCGCCGGCGCACTGCAGCACGCTCTCGAGGCGCATCCCGAGGTCTTCACGCCGAAAGACCGCTGGTCGATGGACTGGTATTACCCGGTGCTCGGCGGCGCGCTGCGCGGCGACCGGGGACACGACCGCATCCGCGAGCAGTGGGACACGTTCGTCGTCGCCGGGCTCGGCGCTCGATGCGTGAGCGACCAGCCCTGGGTGACCGGCGCGGAGACCTGCGAGCTGGCGATCGCCTTGCACACGCTCGGCGAGGATGACACTGCCCGCGAGCTGGTGCGCAACATGCAGCACACCCGGCACGACGACGGCGGCTACTGGACCGGGTGGCAGTTCGCGAACCAGGTGATGTGGCCGCACGAGCGTTCCACCTGGACGGCCGGCGCCGTGCTGCTCGCCGTCGACGCGCTGGCCGGTGGCCCCTCGAGCGAGCTTTTCCGCGGCGACGATTTGCCCAAAGGGCTGGACGCGGAGTGCGTGTGCGCGGCAGGGTCGGGCGGGTCGCTGCAGTCCGTTCGCTGATCATCTCTATGATCAGCGCCCTGTAGCTCTCCTGCTTCAGCCCAGCATCGCCGGCACTAGGGAGTCCGCGTGAGCAATTCGATGACCGAGTCGCTGAGGCGGCTTCCGATCTTCGCGGCGTGTTCCACCCGCGATCTGGAGGCGGTGGCCCGGCTGTCGACAACGCTCGACGTGCCCTCCGGCAAGGTGCTCGGCAGCGAGGGCGTCCCCGGCCACGAGTTCGTCGTGATCCGGGCCGGCACCGTCGAGGTCACCCGCGGAGGCGAGAAGCTCGCCGAGCTCGGTCCGGGCGACTACTTCGGGGAGATCTCCCTGCTCGACGGCGGCCCGCGCACGGCGACGGTCACCGCCACCACCCCCGTCACCATCGAGGTGGTCGAGCGGCGCGACTTCGACTCGCTGATCGAGCGCGTTCCCGGGCTGGCGCAGCGCATCATGCTCGGTCTGGCCCGCCGGTTGCGGGAGAAGACCGACCGCTTCTAGGCGCTGCGGGCGCGTCGCCCGTTGGCCCGCGAACGGAGAACCGGGGGTTAAACCGCCCGCAAAACCACGCCTTCTCCGTTCGGGGGCGGTGCGGTAGGGGTCGCCCGCGGTGCGGCAGGGGTCACCGGCGGTGCGGCAGGGGTCACCGGCGGTGCGGTAGGGGTCGGGAGCGTCAGCCGGTGTTGCGCAGGCCGGCGGCGATGCCGTTGATGGTGAGTGACAACGCCCGCCGCAGGTGCTCATCGGGCTCCCCCACCGCACGCCGGCGCTGCAGCAGCGAGATCTGCAGCTGGTGCAGCGGCTCCAGATAGCGATCGCGGGTCTGCAACGTGCGGCGCAGCAGCGGGTAGTTCGACAGCAGCCCCGAGCCGCCGGTCAGCAGGCGCACCTGCTCCATGGTGCGCTCGTGTTCGGCGCGGATCTGCTCGAAGCTGGGGTGCAGCGCCGGATCGGTGAGAGCCTGCACGTACGCGGATGCGATCCGCAGATCGGTCTTGGCGAGGGTCATCTCGACGTTGCCGAGGAACGTCGTGAAGAACGCCCACTCCCGCATCTCGTCGAGCACGTCGCCGAGCCCGGCCTCGCGGGCAGCGAGTAGCCCGGTGCCGACCCCGTACCAGCCGGGCACGATCATGCGAGTCTGCGTCCACCCGAAGACCCAGGGAATCGCCCGCAGGCTCGCCAACGTCGCGCTACCGCTGCCGCCGGGCCGGCGGGAGGGGCGCGACCCGATGTTCAGCCCGCCGAGCTCCTCCACCGGGGTCGCCGCGGTGAAGAAAGCCGGCAGGTCCGGGTGGTCGACCAGCTCCCGATAAGCCCGCTGCGCCGCCGCTGACACGACATCCATCGCGTCGTCGAAACGCGCGAGCCGCTCGTCGTCGATCCGCGACGTGCGGTGCAGCAGGCTGGCTTCGATGACCGATGCGAGCAGGATCTCGAGGTTGTCGCGGGCGAGGCTCGGCAGCGAGTACTTGTCGGAGACGACCTCCCCCTGCTCGGTGAGCTTCATCGCGCCGTCGAGCACGCCGTAGGGCGACGCGGCGACGGCTTCGCCCGCAGGGCCCCCGCCGCGCCCGACGGACCCGCCGCGGCCGTGAAAGAGCCGCAGGCGCACACCGTGGCGGGCGGCGACGTCACGCAGCCGCCGTTGCGCGCGGTGAATCTCCCACTGCGAGGTGGTGACGCCGGCGTCCTTGTTCGAGTCCGAGTAGCCGAGCATCACTTCTTGCAGATCGCCCCGGGCGCGCACGATGCGCCGGTACGACGGGTCCCGCAGCATCTCGTCCAGCAGCTCCCCGGCCTTGCGCAGCTCGGTCACCGTCTCGAAGAGCGGGACCAGGTCGAGCGCCGCGGAGTCGGGCTGCACAGCCTCATCGATGCCCTCCGGCTGCAGCTGGATCAGCCCGGACTCGCGGGCGAGGACGGCGACGGCGAGCAGGTCGTCGACACCCTGCGCCATCGACACGATGTAGGTCTGCACCGCCTCGCCGCCGAACGTCTCGCCCGCCTCGCGGGCGGCCTCGAAGACCGCGAGCACCTCACCGGCCGCCGGGGGCAGCGGAGCGCGCCAGGCGGTGAGCGGGCGCTGTCCGGCGAGCTCCTTGCTGAGCAGCGCGGTGCGTCCCGCGCGGTCGAGCTCCTCGTACGGCGTGGGCAGCTCGCCGAGCCGGGCGTAGAGCGCGGCGAGCGCGGCATGGTGACGTTCGGCGTGTTCGCGCAGGTCCATCGTCGCGAGGTGCAGCCCGACCGTGCGAGCGACCCGGGCGGCGCGGGCCACGATGCCGTCGGCCACGCGCTCCCCGCAGTGCGCGCGCAGCGAGTCGGCGATGACGGCGAGATCGGCGAGGTAGCCGGCGCTGCCGAGATAGTCCTGACCGGGCCGGTGCTGGTGGCCGGCTGCGATGCGCCGGTGAGTGTTGTCCAGCTTGGCTTTGAGGTAGGAGCATTTCAGCCGGTAGGGCTCCTCGGCGTTCAGCCGGATGAAGCGGGAGTAGACGTCCGGCAGCCCGGCCCGGTCGTCGGCCAAGCTGCGCTCCAGCTCGGTGGAGATGCCGGTGATGCGGGTCGAGATGGACAGCTCTTCGATGAGCTCGTCCATCACATCCATCTGGTAGCGCAGCGCCCGATCGGCATACAGCCGCAGCGCCTCGATCGTGGCCCGCGGGGAGACGTTCGGGTTGCCGTCGCGGTCACCGCCGACCCAGGTCCCGAGCCGGATCGGGCGGGCGCCGGGTGGCAAGGTCACGCCGACCCGGCGGAGCTGCTCCTCCAGCTCGTCGAGCAGCCCGGGAAGCGTCGTGCGGGCCAGCTGGTCGAGGTAGTAGGTGACGGCCCGCGCCTCGTCGACCGGGGTCGGCTTGCCGGTGCGCAGCTCGTCGGTGAGCCAGAGCAGTTCGATGAGCTCCGCCAGGCGACGGTCGGCGACGTCGCGGGCCTCGCCGGCGCCGTTCCCGCCGTTACCGTTGCCGTCACCGCCCAGCAGGTCGGCGATGCGGCGCAACGTCGCGAGCACCGACTGGCGGGACGCCTCGGTCGGATGCGCCGTGAACACCGGACGCAGCTCGGTGCGACTCAGCGTGGCCGCCAGCAGTGACAGATCGCTTTCGGCTTCCAGCCGGTCGACCAGCCGGCGCAACGCTCCCCCATCGCGAGCGCGGCGGGCCGCGAGCTCGCGAGCCCGGTGAAACTGCTCGGCGACGTTCGCGACCTGAAAGAACGTCGAAAAGGACCGGGCGAGCAGGACAGCCGTCGGAATGTCGACGCCGGACAGCAGCTCGGCGAGCTCCGCCGAGCTCTCCGGGTCCCGCGAGAGCCGCCGCACCTGTTCGACGAGCTCGAGCGTCTGCGGGCCGGCTTGCCGGGCGACCGTATCGCCCAGCATGGCTCCGAGGCGGCGGATGTCCGCGCGCAGCGCGCTATGGCCTTCCTCGGAGACAACGCCGGCGTGCGTCTCGATCGGGTCCCGTGCGGGCATGGCCGTCATCTTGCCCGCATTCCGTTGCGGGCGAATCACCGCGAGCGGCCCGCGTCGATTGGCCACACACAGGTCTCGCTCGTAGTCTCCCGGCGTGGCCCCCAACCCCGGCGCCGTGGCAGGTCCCCTACGCGCTTGGGGCGTAAGGGCGTTCACCCTCGCCGGTGGGCGCACCAGCGGCCCGCGGCTCGGATTGCGGCCGGCGCTGCTGATCTTCGGGTGCGCCGTGCTCGTGCGGGTCGGCTACGTGCTCGCCTTCCTGCAGCACTACCGCCCCCAGTCGGACGCGGCCCACTACCGGGAGATCGCCGCCAACATCGCCGACGGTCAGGGCATCACCTCGACCTTCCCCTACGTGTGGGACCACGCGACGGCGTTCCGACCGCCCCTTTACCCGATCGTGCTCGGAGGCGCGTTCAAGCTGTTCGGCAATCATGTGGCGACGGCGCAGGCGCTGAACATCGCTCTCGGCAGTGCCGTGGTCGTGATGTGTGCCCTGCTCGCGACGCGCATCGGGGGGCGCCGCGCGGGCGCCGTCGCCGCTGTGGTGGCGGCCGTTTTCCCGCCGCTCATCGCCAACGACACGGTGCCGCTCAGTGAGCCGCTCGGGCTGCTGCTGATGCTGCTCGCCATCTGGGCTCTGCTGGCCGGACGGGCCGGATGGGCGGGCGTGTGCGTCGGGCTGCTGATGCTGACCCGTCCGAGCGCCCAGCTGCTCGCACCGCTGCTGGCGATCGTCCTGCTACGGCAGGTGGGCTGGCGGCGCGCGGTCCTGTTCGTGGTGGCCGCCGCCGCGGTGATCACTCCCTGGCTCGCGCGCAACGATGTGGTGTTCGGCAAACCCGTCCTCGTCACGTCGAACGGGTTCAACCTCGCGGCGATCTACTCCCCGGCCGCGCTGGCGGCGCATGAATTCGTAGACCCGGTCTTCGACAAGCGATTCGAGAACGTGCGCGATTACGACAACACGCTCGCGAATTTCAACGAGGTCAATCTCGACAATGCGTTCCGCGATGAGGGGCTGCGCGGCATCCGCGAGCATCCCGGGCGGGTCCCCGGCATCCTCTGGACGAATGTGCGGCGGCTGGTCGATCAGGCCTGGCAGCTGAACGACGGTGCGGAAAAGGCCGACGGCCGCAACCTGCGAGTGCGGCACGACTCGCTGCCGTTTGTCTGGGTGGTCGAGATCGCCGGCCTCGTCTCGCTGCTCAGCATGATCCGGCTGGCACATCGTCGCTACCGCTCGCGACGCGAAGCGGTCGGGCGGGATCCGGCCGGGCGGCTCGGTCCCGGGCTGGTGCCGCTTTTTGCCGGCTACTTCTTCGCGGTGTCCGTGGTGACCGTGTCGGTGCCGCGGCTACGCGCGCCGGTGGACGTCATGCTGATCATCGCTATCGGTGCCGGCGCGGCGCAGCTGTGGCGGCACTGGCGCACCCGGCGTTCAGCCGACCCGCAGCGTGCGGTCGGCATTCTGGACCAGACCGGCGATGTGCAACCGGCGGGGGTGATACCCGTTACGGTTCTCCCCCAGCCAGTAGCTGGCGTAGGCGACGTAGAGCTTCCCGGCGGGGCTCACGACCGGTGACGCGCCGCCGGGCCCCTGGCTGGCGCCGTTGCTCGCGAGCAGCGGGCGGGTGCCTCCGCCGGGCCGGACGCAGGCGCCCCGCGGCCCCTGGGGGCAAATCGCGTAGCCGGTCGCGTAGTTGCTGCGCCCGTCCGCGTCCTGCCAAGCCGAGTCGTTCGCGGAGTAGAACAGGTATGTCGTGCCCCGGTAGTTGATCATCGCCGGGTTCTCGATCGTGCCGCCTTCCCAGGGCGCCTTGCGGTTGGTGGTGAGCAGCGTGACCCAGGGCGCGCCCGGCTTCGGCTTGCCGTTACTCGCGAGCTCGACCGACTTCAGCGCCGACTCGCGTACGCCGATCTTGCCGGCGGCCTTCCACAGCAGGTAGTTCTTGCCGGTGGTCGGGTCGTGGAACGGATACGGGTCGATCGACCCGGCCGGGTCGTGGTCGTAGGTCTGGCACTGGATGGGGGTGCCGCCGCTCGCGTCACGGAAGGGGCCCAGCGGGCTCGGACCGCTCGCCACGGTGAGGCAGAAGCGTCCGTAGTGGTGCGGGTCGTCGCTGACCGTCCCGACCTTGACCGCCGCGTAGGCATACCAGGTGCTGCCGATGTTGAACACCGACGACGCCCAGTACGTCTTGGTCAGCCACGAGTTGATCCGCGTCGTGAGTCCCCACGAAGCAGGACGCACGAGCGCGTCGTTGTTGTCGAAGTGGCTCCAGTCGGAGTCCGGGTAGGAGAGCAATTCGGCGGGCACCCCGGTCTGCCAGCCCGGGACCAGCGGGGAGCTGGCTTTGCTCCAGCGCGGGTGGATGGTCCACGTCTTCAGATCGGTGCTGGTGACGACCGACAGGTACCGTCCGCCGGCGCCCGCACTGTAGGCGTAGTACGTGTTGCCGACGCGCCGGATGTCCGGGTCGCCGAAGTCGCCCTGCCAGGTCTTGCCACCCTCGAACCACCCGTGGTCGGCGGGGGTGCCGTTGTTCGCGTCCTTCCACGGGGGCGCCGGGGTGCCGGAGGGAACGCAGGCGGCGCCGAACGTGAGCAGCATCGCCGCGCCGGCGAGCGCGGTGAAGAGCCGGCGCCCGTCCGAGCGGGCGAAACGGTGCGGGGTCACCGATGCGTCATCGGCATCCACAAAGTCGGGATTGAGCCAATTGGCGCAGTGCATGCCAGGTTGCGCGAGGCCCGGGCCGTAGGGCTACGGCCGCCATCTTCCGCCGCTCGAGCCCGGGCGCGAGTCCCGTGTGGTGGTGGCGGTGCGGGCCTGCGATCACGTACTCGCGATTGACGCGGTGACACGCCGAGCACGGCCACGCAAACCGCGAGTACGCGTCATCCATGGTTGACACCGACTCGCGTGTCCCGCGGTGACAGGCCGAGCGCGGCCACCCAAACCGCGAGTAGGCGTCACCCTTGTTGACAGGCCGACGCGGTCCGGATCTCAGGCGGGCTGCTGCGCCGGCGCTCCGCTGAGCTTTTCGAGTACCTCGCCGGCCTCGCGAATGATGCGGCCGATGAGCTCCTCCACCGACGGCAGGTCCTCGATGAGCCCGACCACCTGACCCGACGTCATCAGCCCGAGGTCGGCGCGGCCGTCGACCATCGACGCCTTGAGCAGCATGGGCGTGTTAGCTGCCATGATCACCTGGCTCCAGGCCAGCTCGTGGCCGGTCTTCATCGCCTTGCCCTCACGCAGCATCTCGGTCCACTTGATGCCGCTTTCCTTCTGGAACGCGAGGGCGTTGCGCGCGGCGCGCGGCAGCCGCGCCACCGGATTCGCCTTCACCAGCTTGTCGACGAGCTCGGTGCGCAGCACCCGGTGCGGCATGCCGTCGATCGCGGTGGTGACGACGGTGCCGTTCACGTCGGTCGACAGGTAGATCTCCTTGACCTGGTTGCTCACGTTGCTGTCGCTGGTCAGCAGGAACCGGGTGCCCATCGCCATGGCGCTGGCACCGTACGCGAGCGCCGCGACGAGGCCGCGACCATCGAAGAAACCACCGGCCGCGACGACAGGAATGTCGACGGCGTCGACGACCTGCGGCAGGAGCAGGGTGGTCGGCACGGAGCCGGTGTGGCCGCCGCCCTCGCCGCCTTGCACGAGCACCGCATCGGCACCCCAGCCGGCCACCTTCTCGGCGTGGCGCTTGGCGCCCACCGACGGCATCGTGACGACGCCGGCGTCCTTGAGCTTGGTCAGCAGCTCCTTTTTCGGCGCGAGCGCGAACGATGCGACCTTCACACCCTCGCGGATCATGAGGTCCACGCGCTCGCCGACGTCATGCCCGTCGGAGCGGATGTTCACCCCGAACGGGGCGTCGGTGCGCTCCTTGACCGACCGGATCGCGGTTTCCAACTCGGGAACGCTCATCGTGCTGGACGCGATGATGCCGAGGCCGCCCGCGGCAGCGGTCGCCGCCGTGAGGCGAGCGCCGGAAACCCAGCCCATGCCGGTCTGCACGATCGGGTACCGCACGCCGGTGAGCTCGGTGAAGCGGGTGGAAAGCGCCGGATGGGCGGCGGGAGCGGGCGTGCTCATGCCGGAACCTCCTTGTAGCGCAGACCCTTCGGGTCGAGCTGCTCGATGAGGCGCTGCTCCTGCTCGGACGGCTCGCGGGTGGTCGCCACCTCGCCGTCTGCACCGACAAGCTCGAAGCCCGTCGCCTCGACGACCTGCGCGACGGTGACCCCGGGATGCACGGAGACGAGCCGCATCTGGGCGTCAGCTCCGGGCTGGTCACCGAAGTCGAGCACCGCAAGGTCGGTGACGACCCGGTGCACGTGGTGGAACCGGGCGGCCGCGGGTCCTGCCGCGGCCGCCCGGGCATAGCCGACGCCCGACACCATGTCCACGGCGGGAACGAAGACGCGCGTCGAGTGCTTGGGGACCCAGTAGCTGGTCCGGTGGTTCACGGTGTTGCCCGGTGCACCGCGCACCCCGAGCAGCTGCGACTTCGGGTGCGCCTGGTCGCCGATGCAGGAGATGTTCTGGTTGCCGGTGGGGTCGATCTGGCTCGCGCCCATCATCACGTGGCGGCGGCCGGAGGCGACGACGTCGAAGACCTGCCGGTAGGGAATCCAGCCTTCGAGCACGGTGTCACCCGCGGGAGCGCCGAGCGGCGGCACGGAGCCCAAGAGGAACGCCTCGCCGTCGGAGAGCAGCAGATCCGGCTCGAACGTGAGCCGGGCCAGCCGCGCACCGATGCTCGGCAGCGTGCCCATCGGGCTGACGAGGATCTCGCCGTCGCCGCGAAACGCCTCGGCGATCGCGACGGCGCACACGTCGGCCCGCCGCACCTGCGTGTCGGTCGCCGTCTCGCTCATGCCTTCCCCTCCTCGGCAAACGCCCGCACGGCCGCCTGATACGCGTCTTCGTCTCCGGCCAGGAACCGCTGGCGGAACGCCTCCCAGGCCTGCGGATCAGCGGCCGCCTGCGCGTAGGCCCGCTGGAACTTCTCGTCGCGCTCGTAGTCCGGCGTGCAGGTGGTGAAGTGCGCGCCGTTCGGGGTCTCGACGACGCCGTCGACCATCAGGCGGTTGATCTTCAGCGTGTGAAACGAACCCTCTTTGAGCAGATCCGACGTCTCGACGACTCGCTCGCACGACATGAAGCGCTGCTTCGCGGCGAGGCAGTAGAGGTCGTCGAAATACGGGTCGGGGCCGAGGAACTGGCCGTTGCCGGCCGCGTCGGCGCGATTCATGTGGATGAGCGCCGCATCCAGGGTGAGCGCCGGCATCGCGACGAGCTCCTCGCCGTCGGCGTACGGGGAAGTGATGGTCTTGAGCTGCGGGTTGACCCGCATGACGTCGGAGCCGAGACCGGCCCGGATCGGCAGGAACGGCAGCCGCTGCGAGGCGGCGAGCAGGCCCCACTGGAGCATGCCTTCGTCCACCTCGAAGAACTCCACCTTGCCCTGCTGGCGGGCGAGGCGGAAGTGCGGCTCGAGCGGGATGGAGTCGAGCGAGACGAAGCCGCTCACCAGCCGCTTGACCTTGCCGGCCGCGACAAGCAAGCCGACATCGGGGCCGCCGTAGCTGACGACCGTGAGGTCGGTGAGAGGCGAATTGGCGATGGCCCGCACGATGGCCATCGGCTTGCGCCGGGAACCCCATCCGCCGATACCGATCGTCATGCCGCTGGAAAGGCGGCCGACGACGTCGGCGATGGACATGCGCTTGTCGCTCACGCGTCCTTCCCCTCGTTCGATCCGGCGACGAACGCGTCACGGTGCTCGTCCGAACGGCCGGAAAGGTTGATCTCGAACGTGAATCCCTGCTCGAAGCGATAGCTGCGCCTGACGTCGACAGGGTCGATGCCGTTCAGCGACTCCTTGGCGAGCCGGATGATGTACGGGTCCTTGGAGGCGATTTCCCCGGCGACCTCGAGCGCCGCTTCCCGCAGCTCTTCGCGCGGGACGACGCGGTAGACCGAGCCGAACTCGTGCAGCTGCGCCGCGGTGGCGGTCTTCGACGTGTAGACCATCGCGCGCATCAGATGCTGCGGCACGAGCCGGGCCAGATGCGTAGCGGCGCCAAGCGCCCCGCGATCGACCTCCGGGAGGCCGAAAGTGGCGTCGTCACTCGCGACGATGACGTCGGCATTGCCGACCAGCCCGATCCCGCCGCCGAGGCAGAAGCCGTGCACTGCGGCGACCACCGGCACCGCGCACTCGTAGACCGCGGCGAACGCCGCGTAGCACCCGCGGTTCGCCCCGATCAGCGAGCTGAAGCCCGGCGTGCGCTGCATTTCCTTGATGTCGACACCCGCGTTGTAGCCCCGGCCTTCGGCGCCCAGCACGACGGCGTGCACACTCTCGTCACGGCCGGCGCTGATCAGCGCGTCGGCCAGCTCGTACCAGCCGGCGACCGGCAATGCGTTGACCGGCGGGTAATTGACCACGATCTCCGCGATCGGCCCCTGCCGGTTGACCTCGATACCCACGGCGGACCGCCCTTCTCGCCCAAGCGCTTGCTTGGTAACGTACCAGCCCGTGAACGGCACCGGCAGCGTGGACTACACCGGTCGAGCAGTGCTGGTGACCGGCGGGGTACGCGGCATCGGCCGCGGCATCACCGAGGCGTTCCTGGCCGCGGGCGCGCAGGTTCTGGTGTGCGCTCGCCACGAGCCGAACGAGTTGCCCACCGTGGATGCGAACATGGCGAGCTTCATCGCCGCCGACATCCGTGACCCACAGCTGGCGGCCATGGTCGTCGACACCGCGGTCGAACGCTTCGGGCGGCTCGACGTCGTGGTCAACAACGCCGGCGGCAGCCCTAACGTCGATGCCGCCACCGCTTCCCCCCGCGTATCCACCCGCATCATCGAGCTCAACCTGCTGGCCCCGCTGCACATCGCGCAGCGCGCTAACGCGGTCATGCAGGAGCAAGCCGACGGCGGCTCGATCATCATGATCAGCTCGGTCAGCGGCGCCCGGCCCAGCCCCGGCACCGCCGCGTACGGCGCGGCCAAGGCAGGCCTCACGCATCTGTCGACCACGCTCGCGATGGAGTGGGCGCCGAAGGTGCGCGTCAACACGTTGATCGTGGGGCTCGTCGCCACCGAAAACGCCGAGGACCATTACGGAGGCAAATCCGGCCTGCAGCTGGTCGCCGAGACGGTGCCGATGCTGCGGATGGGAACGCCGCACGACGTCGCGAGTGCGTGCCTTTTCCTCGGATCCGACCTCGCCGGGTGGGTCAGCGGCGCTGCCCTGTCCGTACACGGCGGCGGGGAGCGCCCGGAGTTCTACGGCGCGGTCGAACGCGCGCTTGCGGAAGCACAAAAGAACCCATCGGATGGAGCCTCATGACTGGCATTTGCGACGGACGCGTCGTCATCGTCACCGGCGCGGGCCGCGGGCTCGGCCGGGCACACGCGCTCGAGTTCGCCCGGCAGGGCGCTCGCGTGGTGGTCAATGACTACGGCACTGCGCTCGACGGCGGCGGCCGCTCCAGCGACGTCGCCAACGCGGTCGTCGAGGAGATCAAGGCGCTCGGCGGCGAGGCCGTCGCCAACGCCGACGACGTCGCCGACTGGGAGGGCGCGCAGTCGCTGATCCGCACCGCGCTCGACAGCTTCGGCCGGCTGGACACCCTGGTCAACAACGCCGGGTTCGTTCGCGACCGCATGCTCGCGAACATGTCGGAGCAGGAGTGGGACGCGGTCGTTCGCGTGCACCTGAAGGGCCACTTCGCGCCGCTGCGGCACGCGGCGAGCTACTGGCGCGAGCGGTCGAAGGCGGGCGAGCCGATCGAGGCCCGCGTCGTCAACACCAGCTCGGGGGCCGGGCTGCAGGGCAGCGTCGGACAGGGCAATTACGGCGCGGCCAAGGCCGGCATCGCCGCGTTGACCGTCATCGCCGCCGCCGAGATGGGCCGCTACGGGGTCAACGTCAACGCCATCGCACCGTCGGCTCGCACCCGGATGACCGAGGGCGTCTTCGAGACCATGAAGGAGGTCGAGTCGGGCTTCGATGCGATGGCTCCGGAAAACGTCTCACCGCTCGTCGTGTGGCTCGGCAGCGACGAGGCACGCGCCGTCACCGGCCGGGTGTTCGAGGTCGAGGGCGGCCAGGTAGCGGTCGCGGACGGGTGGCACCACGGCACCCCCGTCGACAAGGGCGACCGCTGGGATGCCGCTGAGCTGGGTCCGGTCGTGGAAAAGCTCATTGCCGATGCGCCGCAGCCCGATCCCGTTTACGGTGCGGGCTGAGGCGGCGGCGGACCCGGACGTGACGTCGGTCTGACGCTGCGTCAGAATCCCTCGGGATCGGTCTCTTCCACCGAAAGGCGCTGCCGTGCTCTCCGTACTCCGGCTCAACTTCGTCCAGCAAGACCTCGACCCGAAGCGGATGTCGGACCGTTACCGGGCCGGCGTCGAGATGGCGAAGTACGCCGACGAGAACGGGTTCTTCAGCGTCAGCTTCGAGGAGCACCACGGCGCGTTCAACGGCTGGAGCCCGACCCCGCTGTCGAACGCGGCGCTGATCACCGGCGTCACGAAGAACGTGCGGATGATCGTGCAGGCGCTGCTCGTCCCGCTGCACGACCCGATCCGGCTGGCCGAGCAGATCGCCGTGCTCGACCTCGCGAGCGGCGGGCGCATCTCCGTCGTCGCCGGCCTCGGCTACCGCCCGGATGAGTACGAGTTCGCCGGCAAGTCGTGGAAGGACCGCGGCAAGACGCTCGACGAGTCGCTCACGGCAATGCTGGCGGCCTGGACCGGCGAGGAGTTCGAGTACCAGGGCCACCGGGTGCAGGTGACCCCGGTGCCGATGTCTCCCGCGCAGGCGCTGATCTTCGTCGGGGGATCGGGCAAGCCCGGCGCCCGCCGCGCCGCGCGCTTCAACCTGCCGTTCCTGCCGGCCGCAAACCTGCCCGAGATCGAGGCGTACTACAACGAGCAGTGTGCCGAGCGCGGCGTCGCGCCGTTCATCATGATGCCGCCGCCGGACACGTTCCACATCCACGTCGCCGAGGACCCCGACAAGGCGTGGGCCGAGCTCGGCGAGTACTTCTTGCACGAGGCGATGACCTACGCCAGCTGGCAGACGCCGGACATCCACTCGGCGGTGCACTCCCACGCGACCAACGTCCAAGAGTTGCGGGAGGAAGGCATCTACCGCGTCTACACCCCGCAGGAAGTCATCGACCTGCAAAAGCCCAAGGGCGACTTCGCGACGAGCCTGCTGCACCCGCTCGTCGGCGGCATGCCGATCGACGCGGGCTGGGAGTCGCTGCGCCTCTTCGTCGAAAAGGTCATGCCGGCGTTCGCGGCCGCTTCCTGACGGTCCTCGGTGACGTCGGAGGCGTCACCGAGGTCCTCTGCCAGCAGCCCAGCGGTTTCGGTGGCGGCGGCCCCGGTTGCTACTCGGCCGCCGGCGCCAGCTGGCTCATGATGGTCTGCAGGTCGAAGTAGTCGTGCCAGACGGCGATCTTGCCGTCACGCAGCTCGAAGACGCCCGCCACCGGCAGCTCGGCCCAGCGCCCGTCGGCCAGCAGGAAGCGGTCGGTGCGCTCGTTCATCACCACGGTGCCCGACGCCACCTCACGGTGGACCACCCATTCGGAGCCGGAACCGTTGGCCAGCAGCATGTCGAGCGTCTCGCGCACCGCGCCCTTGCCGTTGACCGCGGGCAGCGGCATGTTCTGGTATTCGATGTCATCGGTCAGGTAGTCCAACGCGGCGTCGTAGTCGCGATTCGCCGCGGCTTTCATGAAGGCGTTGACCGTCTCCAGAGCTCCCGACATGTGCCTCTCCTTACGGGTGTTGGCTGCTGACCGACACGATCTCACCGGTCATGTAGGACGAGTAGTCACTCGCCAGGAAGACGATGACGTTCGCAACTTCCCACACCTCGGCAGCCCGCCCGAACGCTTCCCGCTGCGCGAGCTCGGCGAGGAAGTCGTCGCTGCTCACCTTCGCAAGGAACGGGTGCATCGCGATGCTCGGCGCGACCGCGTTGATCCGCACCCCGGAGCTCGCCGCCTCGATGGCGACGCACCGGGTCAGTGCCATGACTCCGGCCTTAGCCGCCGCGTAGTGCGCCTGTCCCGCCTGGGCGCGCCAGCCGACCACCGACGCGTTGTTGACGATGACGCCCTTGCCCGCCGGGATCATGCGCTTCAGCGCCGCGCGGGTGGCCCGCATCGTGCCGTTCAGGGTGACGTCGAGAACGTTCGTCCACTGCTCGTCGGTCATGTCGACGAGAGGCACCTCGCCGCCGAGACCGGCGTTGTTGACGAGCACGTCGAGCCGGCCGTGCCGCTCGTAGACCGCGTCGAAAAGCGCCTGCACCTGCTCCTCGTTGCGCACGTCGCACGGCACCGCGAGGGGCCGCTCTCCCCCGATCTCGGCGAGCTGGTCGGCGGCTTCGCCGAGGCGACGCTCGTGGTAGTCGGAGACGACGACCGTCGCACCCTCCTCCGCGGCGCGCTTGGCGGTGGAAAAGCCGATGCCGGTACCGGCGGCAGCGGTGACGAGGACGATGCGACCTTCGAGCAGGTTGTGCCCGCCGACATAGGCAGGGGCCGGATTAGGCACCGGATGGCTCCTTGGGAAGGCCGAGGGAACGCTCGGCGATGATGTTGCGCTGGATCTCGCTCGACCCGGCGTAAATGGTGTCTGAACGGCTGAACAGGAAGAGTGACTGCTCCGCCCGCAGCTCGTACGGGGCATCGGCGGCGATCGTGGCGCCCATCCCGAGGACGTCCAGCGCGAGCTCCCCGAGCTGCTGGTGCCAGGTGGACCAGTAGAGCTTGCCGATGGAGGCGGTGCGCTCGAAGTCCCGCCCGGTGGTGGACAGCGTGCGCAGCGCATTGAGCCGCATGATCTCCACGCCGATCCAGGCCCGCGAGAGGCGCTCGCGGATGACGGGATCATCCGCTGCGCCCGTCCGGCGCGCCAGCTCCATGATCCGCTCGAGCTCGCGCCGGAAGCCGACCTGCTGGCCGAGCGTCATCGATCCACGCTCGAAGCCGAGGGTGGCCATCCCGATCTTCCAGCCGTCGCCCTCCGAGCCGACGAGATTGTCGACCGAGCTGCGCGCGCCGTCGAAGAAGACCTCGTTGAACTCGGACGTACCGGTGGCCTGGATGATCGGACGCATCTCCAAGCCGTCCTGGCGCATCGGGACCAGCAGGTACGACAGGCCCTTGTGGCGCTTGGAGCCGGCTTCGGTGCGCACGATCGCGAAGCCCCAGTCCGACCAGTGGGCGAGCGAGGTCCACACTTTCTGCCCGGTGATGACGTACTCGTCGCCTTCGCGGACCGCCTTCGTGGTGATGTTCGCGAGGTCGGATCCGGCGTTGGGCTCGGAGTAGAGCTGGCACCACAGCTCTTCGCCGCGCTGGATGGGCGGTAGCAACCGGGCCTTCTGCTCATCCGTTCCGAAGGCCAGCAGGGTGGGCCCGACCATGCCCTCGCCGATCAGCCCGACCCGCACGGGCGCGTCCGACCGGGCGTACTCCTCGTGAAAGATCACCTGGTGTCGCAGCGGAAGGCCGCGGCCCCCCACCTCGACCGGCCACCCGAGACACGTCCAACCGGCCGCCGCGAGGTGGCGCTCCCACTGGGCGCGCACCTCGAACGCCTCGTGCTCGCGGCCCGGACCGCCCAGCCCGCGGGCGTCGGCGAACTCACCCGTCAGGTTCGCCTCAAGCCACTCCCGCACCTCAGCGCGGAACTGGCGCTCCTCGGCGCTCTCGCGCAGCTCCACCTCAAGCCTCCTGGCTCTCGCTCACTCCGGTCTCCTCCGAGGCAAGCGCTCGCTTGGTTCGCAGGCTACTCGGGGCGCACCCTTTGACGCGCGGCGAGTCGCCTCCTAGGCTTCTACCAAGCAAGTGCTTGGTTGAGAGGACCCTCATGGCAGAAGCCGTCATCGTTGCAGCAACGCGCAGTCCCATCGGCCGGGCGGTGAAGGGCTCGCTGGTCGAGTGCCGGCCGGACGACCTCGCCGCCTCCCTGGTGTCGGCGGCACTGAAAAAGGTGCCGGCGCTGACCGCCGATCAGATCGACGACCTGATCCTCGGCTGCGCCCAGCCGGCGGGTGAGTCCGGCTACAACATGGCCCGCGTCGTCTCCATCCTGGCCGGCCTGCCGGGAGTGCCGGGCATGACGGTCAACCGTTACTGCTCCTCCTCCCTCGCCTCCATCCGCATCGCCGCACACGCCATCAAGTCGGGCGAGGGCGACGCGTTCATCGCCGCCGGGGTGGAGACGGTCAGCCGTTACGGCCAGGGCAAGTCCGACGGCATGCCGGACACCCATAACCCGCGTTTCGCCGACGCCGAGGCACGCACCACGGAGCGCACGCTCGGCGGCGCCGCCACCTGGGAGCCGTTCTCCGACCTGCCGGACGTCTACGTCGCCATGGGGCAGACCGCCGAAAACGTCGCCCAGTACTGCGATGTGTCCCGCGCGGACCAGGACGAGTTCGCCGCGCTCTCCCAGCAGCGCGCGGTCACCGCTCAGGAGAACGGGACCTTCGGCCGGGAGATCACCCCCGTCACGCTGTCCGACGGCACCGTCGTCAGCAAGGACGACGGCCCCCGGGCCGGCACCACCGCGGAAAAGCTGGCGGGCCTCAAGCCGGTCTTCCGGCCCGACGGCACGGTGACGGCCGGCAACGCCTGCCCGCTGAACGACGGTGCAGCTGCCGTCATCGTCATGAGCGACACGAAGGCCCGTGAGCTCGGCCTCACCCCGCTGGCCCGCATCGTCTCCTCCGGAGTCTCCGCGCTGGACCCGGAGATCATGGGCCTCGGCCCGGTCGACGCGAGCCGTCAGGCGCTCAAGCGCGCCGGCATGACCATCGACGACGTCGACCTCGTCGAGATCAACGAGGCGTTCGCCGCGCAGGTGGTCCCGTCGGCGCGCCAGCTCGGCATCCCCTACGAGAAGCTGAACATTCACGGCGGCGCGATCGCCCTCGGCCACCCCTTCGGGATGACCGGTGCCCGCATCATGACCACGCTGCTGAACGGCCTCGAGACCACCGGCGGCACCATCGGCCTCGAGACGATGTGCGTCGGCGGCGGCCAGGGCATGGCGATGATCGTGGAGCGCCTCGGCTGAGTGCCATGATCAACGCTTCACGAGAGCGGGTTTGGTCCGGAAATTGGCGCCCAAAACCACTTTCGTGAAGCGTTGATCTTGCTACGGGGTGCGGGCGATCTGGTCGCGCGCGAGGGGCTCAGCTCCGATGACGGCAGCAGCGACGCGTGAGCGGTGCACGATCGCGTCGCCCCACGCGGGCACCAGCCACCACACCCGCTTGAGCCAGTACTGCAGGTCGAGCTCGTCGGTGTAGCCGATGGCGCCGTGGATCTGGATGGAGGTGCGGGCGGCGTGCTCGGCGGCCTGGGCGGCGTTCGTCTTCGCTGCCGACACGTCACGGGAGGCGGTCGCTGCCCCCGTCGACAAGGAAAAGGCGGCCCGCTGCACCAGCGGGCGGGCGAACTCGACGGCGAGCATGAGGTCGGCCAGCTGGTGTTTGAGCGCTTGGAACGAGCCGATCTCGCGGCCGAACTGCTTGCGCGTCTTCGCGTAGGCCACGCTCTGCTCCAGCAGGTACGCCGACGCGCCGACGAGCTGCGCCGCCGTGGCGAGCACGGCCCGGTCACGCAACGCGGCGACCGCCGCACCGCTCGCCGAAGCCGGCGTGGCGGAAGGCAACGAGAAGACGGGCCGGCTCGGGTCGACGGTCGGCTGCCGGGTCAGGCCGGCATCGGCGGGCAGCACGGCAGCGTCATCGCCGTCGACGACGACAAGGACGTCAGCCACATCCGCGTCGGGCAGGTAGCCGCCGGCTTCGGCAGGCGACGCCGCCACCCCGCCGTCGGCGAGCCCCTCGCGCCACGGCTCACCGGCGGCCTCGGACACCAGAAAGGGTGCTGCCACGAAAGCGGTCTCGGCTACCGGGCCGGGCACCGCCGCGCGGCCGAACTCTTCCAGCACGAGGACGGCATCGAGCTCGCTCATCCCGAGCCCACCCGCGTCTTCCGGCAGCAGCAGCCCGAAGACCCCCGCTTCGGCCAGCGCCTTCCAGACGCCACCGCGGCGGCCGGACGCCTCTGGCGCGGCCGCCCGCGTCTCGGCCGTCAGCTCCGCGCTCAGGATCTCGCGCACCGCACCCGCCAGCTCCCGCTGGTCGGAGGTGAAACCGAAACGCATCAGGCTCCCTTGGGCAGGCGCAGCACGCGCTCGGCGACCACGTTGCGCTGGATCTCGTTGGTCCCCGCGTAGATCGGACCGGCCAGCGCGAACAGGAAATCAGCGAGCCACTGGCCCTCGACGCCCGGGGCATCGGCACCGAGGACGCCTCGAGCCCCGAGCAGCCGCAGCGCGGTCTGGGTGATGTCGACGTCGAGCTCCGACCAGAACAGCTTGTTCAGGCTGGACTCGGCCCCCACGTTCTCGCCGGCGAGCATCCGGCCGGCGGTGGCGAACGTGTAGAGCCGGTAGGCCTCCGCGTCGATCCAGGCCTGGGCGACGTCGGCCCGCAGGGTCGGGTCGACGGCGTCGCCACGGCTACGCGCCAACGCCACCAGCCGGTCTGCCGCCGCCAGAAAGCGGCCGGGGCTGCGCAGGGTCAGCCCGCGCTCCGAGCCGGTGGTCGACATCGCGACCTTCCAACCCGTGCCCGGCTCGCCGAGCACGTCCCGGTCGGGAACGAAGACGTCGTCGCAGAAGACCTCCGCGAACCCGGCTTCGCCGTCGAGCTGGCGGATCGGGCGCACCGTCACGCCCTCGGCGCTCAGCGGGAACAGGTAGTACGTGAGTCCTGCATGCTTCGGCGCTTCGGGGTCGGAGCGGAAGAGCCCGAACGCCCAGTCCGCGAATACGGCCCGGGTGCTCCACGTCTTCTGCCCGTTGAGCACCCAGCCGCCGTCGACCTTGCGCGCCGTGCTGCGAATCGCCGCGAGGTCGCTGCCGGCACCCGGCTCGGACCACGCCTGCGACCAGATGTCGTCGGCCCGCGCCATCCGCGGCAGGTGGCGCTGCTGCTGCTCCTGCGTGCCGAACTCGAAGATGGTCGGCGCCAGCAGGAAGATGCCGTTCTGCCCGACCCGGCGCGGCCCGCCGACCCGGTAGTACTCCTCCTCGAAGATCAGCCACTCGACGAGCGAGGCCGACTTGCCGCCGTACTCCGACGGCCACGACACGACGGCCCAGCCGCCCGCGTGAAGCTTGCGCTCCCACTCGCGGTGAGCCTCGAAGCCCTCTTTCGTGTCGAGCGACGGCAGCGGCTGCTGCGGGGCGTTGGCCTCCAGCCAGCTACGCGCCTCGGCCCGGAACGTCTCCTCCTCGGCGGTAAGAGTGAGATCCACGGGTCAGGAAAGCCGCTCGATGATGGTGACGTTGGCGACGCCGCCGCCCTCGCACATCGTCTGCAGGCCGTAGCGGCCGCCGGTGCGCTCGAGCTCGTGAAGCATCGTCGTCATGAGGCGCACGCCGGTGGCACCGAGCGGGTGGCCCAGCGCGATCGCGCCACCGTTGACGTTGACCTTGGCGAGGTCGGCGCCGGTCTCCTTCTGCCAGGCGAGCACGACGCTGGCGAAGGCTTCGTTGATCTCGACGAGGTCGATGTCGTCGAGGCTCATGCCGGTCTTCTTGAGCGCGTACGCCGTGGCCGGGATCGGCGCGGTGAGCATGTAAACGGGGTCGTCGCCGCGCACCGACAGGTGATGGATGCGTGCCCGCGGCTTGAGCCCGTGCGTCTTCACCGCGTCCTCGGAGGCGATCAGCATGCCGCTCGCCGCGTCGGAGATCTGGCTGCTCACCGCCGCGGTGAGGCGTCCGCCCTCGACCAGCGTCTTGAGACCGGCCATCTTCTCGAGGGTGGTGCCGCGGCGGGGACCTTCATCGGTGGTGATCTCCTGGCCGTCGACATTCGTGTAGGGCAGGATCTCGCGCTCGAAGCGGCCCTCGTCGATGGCCTTGAGGGCGCGCTCGTGGCTCGTGAGGGCGAACTGCTCCATCTCCTCGCGGGAGACGCTCCACTTCTCGGCGATCTTTTCGGCGCCGACGAACTGCGAGATCTCCTGGTCGCCGTAGCGGGCGCGCCAGCCGATGGAGCCGGAGAACGGGTCGGTGAAACCGAACTGCTGCGCCACGGACATCGCGCTGGCGATCGGGATCCGGCTCATGTTCTGCACGCCGCCGGCGACGATCAGATCGCTGGTGCCCGACATGACCGCCTGGGCGGCGAAGTGCACCGCCTGCTGCGAGGAGCCGCACTGCCGGTCGATCGTGACGCCCGGGATCTCCTCGGGAAGCCCGGCGGCGAGCCAGCAGGTGCGCGCGATGTTGCCGGCCTGCGGGCCGATCGCATCGACGCAGCCGAAGACGACGTCTTCGACAGCCAGCGGGTCGAGCGCGGAACGCTCGATCAGTCCACGCAACACGTGCGCGCCGAGGTCGGCGGGATGGGCGGCGGACAGGCCTCCGCCGCGCTTGCCGACCGGCGTGCGGATTGCGTCGACGATGTAGGCCTCACGAGCAGCCATGAGCTGCACCTCCCAGCGTCTGCGTAGGCGCTCACCGTACCAAGCGAGCGCTTGGTTTTACAGGGTCAGTGACGGACCAGGCACGCGCGCCGGCGAGCCCGCGTACCGGCTAGGCCGGCGGTTGACGCAGTCCATCGAGCATCAGCGACAGGTAGTGCTCGGCCAGCTGGCTCGACGACAGGCGCCCGCCCGGGCGATACCACCGCACCGCGACCCAGATGGCGTCTCGGATGTAGCGGTGGACCAGCTTCGGATCGAGGTCGGCACGCAACTCGCCACTGGCGACGCCGTCGCGGATCACCTTCATCCAGATCCGGCCCACGGCCTGCTCCGACTTCGCCAGGTAGGCAAAGCGCGGGAAGTCCATGAGGTACTGGCGTTCGTTCTGGAAGACGGTGATCGCCGCGCGATGGGGATCGAATGAGCTGAACGCCGCGTGGACCAGCCGGCCGAGCAATTCGATGCTGCTGCCGCCCGCCGCGACGATCGCCCGATACTGGGCGAGGGTCTCGTCGAGGTAGCTGGAGAGCAGCTCATCGATGATCGACTCCTTGGAGTCGAAGTGGTGGTAGAGGCTGCCCGACAGCACGCCTGCGGCGTCGGCGATCTCCCGGACGGTGGTCGCCCGGTAGCCGCGCTCCGCGAAGAGCTCGGCGGCCAACTCCACCAGAGCGGCGCGCCGCTCCGAGCCCTCTCCCTCCGAGCGCGCCCTCCCGTTGCGTCGCGGTGAGGTCACGCTCGCAGTATGCCGCCCAAGCGCTTGCTTGGCACGGACGGCAGCCCGGCGCCCGGTGCGCTCAGCGGCTGACGATGACCGACGACGCGTTGCCGAACAGGCCCTGGTTAGCGGTGATCCCAAGCTTCGCGCCCTCGACCTGGCGGTCACCCGCCTCACCGCGCAGCTGCCACACCAGCTCGCAAACCTGCGCGATCGCTTGCGCAGGAATGGCCTCACCGAAGCAGGACAGCCCGCCGGAGGGGTTCACCGGAACGCGTCCGCCGAGCGTCGTCGCACCGCTTCGCAGCAGCTGCTCCGCCTCACCGGTCTTGCACAGGCCGATGTTCTCGTACCAGTCGAGCTCGAGCGCGGTCGACAGGTCGTACACCTCGGCGAGGTCGACGTCCGCCGGGGAGACACCGGCCTGCTCGTAGGCGCGGAGCGCGATCGAGTCGCGGAAGCTCGCACCCGTCGCCTCACCGGCGTCGGTGGCGAAGTTCGGCATCTCGATGACCGGATTGGGAAAAGACGGGGTGACCGTCGAGACCGCATCGATGCCGATGAGCGGGCTGCTCGCGGGGCCGAGCCCGCGCTTTCGCGCGTAGTCGACGCTGGTCAGCACCAACGCGGCCGCCCCGTCCGACGTGGCGCAAATGTTCAGCAGCCGCAGCGGATCGCTCACTACCGGCGAGGCGAGCACGTCTTCTGCGGTGACCTCGGCGCGGTAGCGCGCATACGGGTTTTTCAAGCCGTGGCGCGCATTCTTCACCTTGATCTGGGCGAAGTCGTCCTCGGTAGCCCCGAACAGCTCCATGCGCCGGCGGGCGTACAGCGCGAAGTACACCGGGTTCGACGCACCGACCAGCCGGAAGCGCAGCCAATCCGGGTCGTCCTTACGCTCGCCGCCCACCGGGGCGAAGAAGCCCTTGGGTGTGGTGTCAGCGCCGACGACGAGCGCGACGTCGCACAGCCCGGCGAGGATCTGCGCCCGGGCGCTGGCGATGGCGTGCGCGCCACTGGCGCACGCGGCGTAGGAGCTCGAGATGGCCGCGCCGGTCCAGCCGAGCGCCTGCGCGAACGTGGCCCCGGCGACGAAGCCCGGGTAGCCGTTACGGATCGTGTCGGCGCCCGCGATGAACTGCACGTCCTGCCACGGGATGCCGGCGTCGTCGAGCGCAGCTCGAGCCGCGTGCACGCCGTACTCGATGAAGTTGCGACCCCACTTGCCCCACGGGTGCATCCCGGCGCCGAGGACGGCGACGCGCTTGTCGTTGCTCATGCGGCTACCTCTTCGCCCTCGATTGCGCTGTCGGTGTCTTCGCTGGCCTTGTCACCCTCGTCGACGGGCCGCCACTTCCAGACCGTCTCGTCCTGCGGGGCGCCGTCCTCACCCGTGGTGGTGAACAGCGGGTCGATGACGAGCTCGACCTCCATGCCGATGCGCAGATCATCGACGCTCACCCCGGGCACCAGCTGGCCGAGCACGACGATCTTCTCCGCTTCGAGCTCGACCGCGGCGATCGCGAACGGCTCGAACGGGTCGGTGGCCGGAACGAACGGCGGCGGCGGCTTGTAGCGGGCATCGGTGTAGGACCAGATCCGTCCCCGTGAGGAGAGCGGAACCTCCTCGAACTCGCTGCCGGCACACGCCGGATTCGGGCAGAACAGCGCCGTCTTCGGGAAGACGAGCGTGCCGCACGTGGTGCAGCGGCTGCCGAGCAGGGCCGCCGCTCCCCCAGGACCATCGGGGGTGAACCAGCCTGGGACCGCCGGGACCTGAGCATTCGCCATACCGAAACTGTAACGACTGCTCGAGGCTGCGCTGCCGCGCGTTCGCTGTGGAAGGCTTGCGGACGTGGACACCTCGCTGCGCCAAGCTGCTGAAGCCGCCAAGGGCTTCATGCCCCCCGATGAGGCAGCCGCGCTGTACGACGCGGCGGTAGAGGCGTTGAAGCGCTTCCCCGGCGGCCTGCTCGGCGAAGTCGGCACGTACTGCGGCAAATCCACGCTCTACCTCGCTGCCGCGGTGCGCGAGACGGGGAGCGGGACCGTCGTGACCGTCGACCATCACGTCGGGTCGGAGGAGAACCAGCCGGGCTGGGAATGGCACGACGCCAGCCTGGTCGACCCCCACTCCCAGCGCCTGGACACGCTGCCGGCGCTGCGCCGCAACCTGTTCGACGCCGGCGTCGAAGACGTCGTCGTCACGGTCGTCGGCCGCTCGCAGGCGGTCGGCGCGCTCTGGTCGTCACCGCTCGCCTTCCTCTTCCTCGACGGCGGCCACACCGAGGAGCAGGCCCAAGCCGACTACGAGGCCTGGATCCGGCACGTGACCCCGGGCGGGCTACTCGTCATTCACGACGTCTTCCCCCGGCCGGAGGACGGCGGCCAGGCCCCCTTCCACGTCTGGGAGCGCGCATTGCGTGAGGGCTTCACGGAGTGGTCGCAGACCGGGTCGCTGCGCGTCGTCGAGCGGCCCGCCGGCAGCGCCTGACGGCCCGTCAGCTATCGTCCGGCGCCATGGCAGGCACGGTCGCGGACGCGAGGGCTTTGGATCTGTCCGGCACGGTGGCGGTCGTCACCGGGGCAGCGCAAGGGATCGGCAAGCACGTCGCCATCTCTTTCGCCGCCTGCGGGGCGCAGCTCGCGCTGTGCGACCGGATCGAGGACGGGCTGCTGCAGACCGCGCGGGAATGCGCGGAGTACGGCCACCGCGATCCGCTGACCAGCGTGATGGACGTTCGCGACGGCGCAGCGGTCCAGGAGTTCGTCGCCGCGATCACCGACCGTTACGGCCGCGTCGACACCCTCGTCAACAATGCGGGCGGCGGCTTCTACGGGGCGGTCATGGACGTCTCGGCCGGCGGGCAGAACGCGCTGGTCAACGAGAACTTCACGCAGGTGCTGCACTTCGTCCGCGGCTGCGTGCCGCTGATGACGAACGGCGGCTCGATCATCAACGTCACCTCGGTCGAGGTCTCGCGCGCCGCACCCGGCTTCGGCGTCTACGCCGCGATGAAGGCGGCAGTCGAACACATCTCCCGCACCCTCGCGCTGGAGCTCGCGCCGAAGCGCATCCGGGTGAACACCGTCGCGCCGGACGGCATCCCGACCCCGGGTGACGAGGGGCTCGGCGAGCAGGCCATCGGCGGGGGCCGGGAGCTCTACGACGCGAAGCTCCCGCTGGGCTGGGGCGAGGAGAACGACTGCTCGGGCCCGGTGCTCTTCCTGGCAAGTGACCTGTCCCGGTACGTCACGGGGATCACGCTGTTCGTCGACGGCGGCAGCTCGGCCGCATCCGGCTGGGTGCGCCGGCCGGACGGCACGTACTCACCCTGAGCCTCACCCCTGCGCGCAGCATCGTCGCCCGCGAGCACAACGACGCCAAGGAGCGTTCTGCATGAGTGGTTCCGTCAGCCTGGAGATCGACGGCAAGATCGCCACGATCACCAACCACAATCCGGACAAGCACAACGCGTTCACCGACGAGATGGACGCGCAGCTGTTCGAGATCCTCGGCGAGTTGCAGGGGCGCAAAGACGTGCGCGCCGTCATCTGGCAGGGCGAGGGCAAGTCGTGGTCGTCCGGCCGTGACGTCGGCTCGATCGGCACCAACAAGACCCCGCTGTCGCACCACGAGCTGATGCGCCGCGGGCACCGCGGGATCCAGCAGCTGTGGGACCTGGACGCGCCCGTCATCGTGGCCTGCAAGGGCTGGGTGATGGGAGGCTCGTTCCAGCGCGCACTGCTGTGTGACATCCGCGTCGCCGCGGAGGGAACGCGCTTTCGGCTGCCGGAGCTCACCCACGGCGTCATCCCGGACACCGGCGGCATGGGCGCCCTCTATGAGATCTGCGGGCCCGGCGTGGTCAGCGACATGGTGCTGACCGGGCGGATCATGAGTGCTGAGGAAGCCCTCGGTCACGGCATCGTCAGCCGCATCGTCGCGCCGGACGCGCTGTCGACCACCGTCCGGGAGATGGCCGAGGGCATTGCCGCCGCGCCGTTCGTCACGGTCCGGATGGCCCGCGAGGTCATCCGCCACCTCTCGCTGCCGCAGCTGCGCACCTCGATGACCGACGAGCTGATCTACCAGACGTTCATCAACCGCAGCGACGACTTCGCCGAGCTGCGCGCTGCCCGCTCAGAGGGACGGCCGCCGGAGTTCACCGGGAGCTGATGGCCTGCGCCGGGCCGCGCCCGCGATGCCGGTCTGTGCAGAAAGCCCAGAAGTTGCTCGGCCCGTGTCCGGATTGCCCGGATACGGACGGCGTTTCGCCGCGGCTGGCGTCAACTTCTGGGGTTTCTGCACGTGATCATGCTGGGCAGGCGCCGCCGGTGATGCTCCGGCACACCAGTTGCAGGCTCGCGTCGATCATGGGCTCCCGGTCCGCCTCGTGCACTGCGCCGAGCGGTCCGAGCAGGAGGTTCGCGAGTCCGTGCACGGCGGCCCATGCCGTGATCGCAGCGGCCGGATGGTCCTCAGGCGGCAGTAGTCCCACCTCGACCAGGCGATCCAGCGCGTGCAGCAGGCGACCGGAGGCCAGCACGGCACCTTCCCCCGAGGTGGCGTCCGGGTTGATCGATTCCTTGGCGGGTGAGAACGCGACCGCGAACAGGCCGGGCTGGCGCAGCGCGAAATGCACGTACCCCTTGCCGCACGCGAGCAGCTGAGCCACCGCGTCCGCACGCGGGTCACCGGTGAGCGGCGCCTGCCGCACCTCCTCCTCCATCGCATGGGCGAGATCGGTGAGGGACGCGTCGGCGACCGCCATCACGAGCTCGGAGAGGTCTGTGAAGTGCCGGTACGCCGCGTTCGGTGAGACGCCGATCCGGCGGGCGACTTCGCGAAGCACGATCGCGTCCGGGCCACCCTCGCGGGCCAGCTCCTTCCCCGCGTCGATCAGGGCCTCTCGAAGCGCACCATGGTGATAAGGCTGCCCAGCCGCGCGGGGGGGAGGCGAGGGAGTCTCGGCCGCGTCCACAAAACCATGTTGACACTGTGAACTCGATCCGTCAGGCTCCACGGTGTTCACACTGTCCACATCCTCATCCCCCTCGTCGCCTTGCGCCCTCGCCCGAAGTCAGGAGGCCGCTCGTGTTTCATCGACTCGGAGCGTTCGTCGCCGCCCGCGCGAAGCTCGTACTGGCGGTCTCGCTCGTGGTGGTCGCCGGCTGCGCCGTACTCGGGATGGGGGTCTTCGGACGGCTGCAGGATGAGGGCTTCGCCGACCCCTCGGCAGCATCGACCAAGGCCAAGGCGCTGCTGGACACCAAGTTCGGCGGTGAGCCGAACATCGTGTTCCTCGTCCACGCCCGCGACGGCAGCATCGACAGCCCGGCGGTCACCGCGGACGGGGAGCGGCTCACCCGGGCTCTGACGAACGATCCGCGGCTGCGCGACGTGTCGTCCTACTGGCCGGCACACGTGCCCGCGCTGCGCTCGCGCAACGGAGCCGATGCGCTCATCGTGGCGCATGTCATCCACGGCAGTGACGGCATCCTCAAGGACTACGGCAACGTCGACACCGCCAACGCGACGCTGCGCATCGGAGGGGACAAGGGCACCGATGTCGGTGCGCAGGTGGGCAAAGACCTGGCCATCGCCGAGGCCATCGCCGTTCCGATCACCCTGATATTGCTGGTGATCGCCTTCGGCAGCATGGTCGCGGCGGTGCTCCCGCTGTCCGTGGCGCTGATCGCGATCCTAGGGACGTTCGCCGAGCTCGGCCTGCTCACCCATGCCACCGACGTCAGCATCTTCGCCATCAACCTGACGACCGCGCTCGGGCTCGGGCTCGGTATCGACTACGCGCTGCTGATCGTCAGCCGCTTCCGCGAGGAGCTCAGCCGCGGGGTGGCGGTACCGGATGCGGTCGCGCGCACCACCGCCACGGCAGGCCGGACGATCGCGTTCTCCGCGCTGGCCGTCGCGGCGGCGTTGGCGACGATGCTCGTCTTCCCGGTCTACTTCCTGAAGTCGTTCGCCTACGCGGGCGTTGGCGGCACCCTGTTCGCCGCACTGGCCGCGCTCGTCGTGCTTCCGGCGATCCTCACCCTGCTCGGCCATCGGGTGAACGCCGGGCGCGTGCCCGGGGTGCGGCCCATGCGCAGCCCGGAAGCGCCGTTCTGGGGGCGGCTGGCACGTGCTGTCATGCGCCGGCCGGTGCTGTGGGCTGCGCCGGTGATCGCTGCGCTGCTGGTGATGTCCGCGCCGCTGCTGCACGTCACGTTCGCCACGCCCGACGAGCGGGTGCTACCGAAGAGCACCGCGACGCATCAGGTCGGCGACACGCTGCGGGCGCAGTTCGCGGTGAAGCCCAACCCGATCGACTCCGTCCTCTCCCCTGCCCCGAGCGCCGCTTCCCTGGCCCGCTACCGGAGTGAACTGCGCGGGCTGACCGGCGTCACCGGCGTCACCACGACGACCTCCGAAGGCACCACCCGGGTCAGCCTGGCGACGAGCTACGACTCGGCGTCCGGACCAGCCCAGCACCTCGTGCGGCAGGTGCGCGCGGTACCGGCGCCACCCGGGTCGACGGTTCTCGTCGGCGGCGCGACGGCAACGCTCATCGACGCCAAGTACGCCATCAGCTCGCACCTCTGGCTCGCCGGACTGATCATCGTGCTGTCGACGCTGATCGTGCTCTTCCTCTTCACCGGCAGCATCGTGCAACCCGTTCGTGCCTTGATCGGCAACGCGCTGACCCTCGGTGCCACGCTCGGGACCATGGTCTGGATCTTCCAGGACGGCCACCTGTCGGGGGTGCTCGGCTTCACGCCGACGCCCATCAACACCTCAATGCCGGTGCTGCTGTTCTGCATCGCCTTCGGCCTCTCGATGGACTACGAGGTCTTCCTCATCAGCCGCATCAAGGAGCTGCACGACTCCGGTGCGCCGACCCGCGATGCCGTCATCCAGGGGCTCGCCCGCACCGGGCGCATCGTCTCCACGGCAGCGGTGCTGCTGGCGGTGAGCTTCTTCGCCTTCGGGACGAGCAAGGTCAGCTTCATCCAGTTCTTCGGGCTCGGCAGCGGCCTCGCCATCCTGCTCGACGCCACCCTGGTCCGCGGAGTGCTGGTACCGGCCTCGATGCGGCTGCTCGGCGACGCGAGCTGGTACGCACCCGGTCCGCTACGGCGCTTTCACCGGGCGTTCGGGCTGCGCGAGGCCGACGCGCGCGAGGAGTCCCCGAGCGGCGGCCAGCCGCAGGCCGAACTCAGCCGACGGTAGCGGCACCAACCGTCTCATGGCCCGGGATGACGAGGTCGTCGCCTGGGTTGTCCAGGGTGAGCAGGACGTCGCCGAGCCGGGCGAGCGTGCGGGACGCGCCGCCGACGTAGAGCTCGATCGACTTTCCCCAGAGGAAGTACCGGTGGATCGGGTAGGTCGTGTCGGCCCCCATGCCGCCGTGCAGGTGCTGGGTGATGTGCACGCAGTGCTGGCCCGCCTCGGCGGCCCACCAGGCAGCGGTGAGGACGTATGCGCTCGCCTCCTGCGCGGTGGTGGCGAGCTGGTCGGCCGCATCGAGCCGCCAGGCGGCCTGCAACACCGCCGACCGGATTCCCGCCGCGTCGACATATGCGTCCGCCGCCTTCAGCGCGACCCCCTGGAAGGTCGACAGCGGCTTGTCGAACTGCAGCCGCTCCGAGGTGTACTTGGCGGTCTGCCGCAGCGCCGCGTCGCTGATGCCCGACGCGGTGGCCGCGAGCGCCACGAGCAGCCGGGCTTCCCACCACCCGGCAGCGCCCTCGCCGATGCGCTCGGCTGCGACGCTGTCGAGGATCAGCTCGCCGTGGATCTCACGAGTTGTCGCGATGCCCGGACGGATAGTGAGCCCTGCCGCGCCGGGTTCGATCAGGTAGAGCTCGCCGCCGACCGGTATCAGGATGCCGCCGGCCACATGGGCGTAAGGAACGCCCGCGATCTCACCCGACAGCGAGCCGTCCCGGGCCGTCACCGCTGCTGCGGCGACGGGCAACGCGCCCGTGAGCACCAGCTCGGCGGAGGCCGCGCCGGGCACCCAGCGCCCGCGTTGCGCAGCGTCGCCGTGCGCCGCCACAGCCGCCGCTGCGGTGGTGGTCCAGGCCAGCGGGATCGGCGCGATGACCCGGCCGTGCTGCTCGCAGACCAGCGCGAGCTCGAGGAGCCCGAGCCCGGCGCCGCCCGCGTCTTCCGGCAGGGCGATGCCGAGCAGCCCGGCTTCGGCGAGGTCGCGCCACAGCTCCCGGTCGAACCGCTCGGCCGTCGCCTCGACGGCCTCGACCCGGTCGGGCGTCGCCTTGTCACCGAAGATGTCGGCGGCCAGCGCGCGCAGCGACTCCTGATCCTCACTCAGCGAAAAGTCCATTACCGTGCCCGCCTCGCCATCTTCAAGCCCGCCGCCGCGACGATCTCGCGCTGGATCTCGTTGACACCGCCGCCGAAGGTGTTGATCTGCGCGGCCCGCGCCATGCGTTCGACATCACCCGAAAGCGCGGCGCCCGGGGACCCGGCGCGCAACCAGCCGCCGGCCCCGAGAATGCCGAGCAGCAGCCGGTAGACCTCGACGTGCGTCTCGGTGCCGTAGAACTTCACCGCCGACGAATCAGCCGGATTGAGGTTTTCCGCCTGGATGTCGGCGGTCATCCGCCAGTTCAGCAGCTTCATCACGTCGAGCTTCGCGTAGGCGCGCGCGAGGTCGGAGCGCACCCACGGCAGGTCGGCGACGACCTTGCCCTGCTCGCCCGGCAACGGGGTCTCGAGCGCCCACTTGCGCACCTCACCCCACAGCTGCCAGCACCGGCCGCCGAGCGCGGAAAGGCCGACCCGTTCGTGGTTCAGCTGTGTAGTGATCATCGACCAGCCGCCGCCGCGCTCACCGACCAGGTTTTCCTTCGGCACGCGCACATCCTGGTAGTAGGTCGCGGTGGTGACCACGTCGCCGACCGTCGGCAGCGGAGTCCAGCGGAAGCCCTCCGTCGAGGTGGGCACCAGGATGATCGAAATGCCCTTGTGCTTCGGCAGATCCGGATCCGTCCGGCACGCGAGCCAGATGTAGTCCGCCTGATTGGCGCCGGAGGTGAACACCTTGCTGCCGTTGATGACCCACTCGTCGCCGTCGAGCACCGCGGACGTGCGCAAGGAGGCGAGGTCGGTGCCGGAGCCGGGCTCGGTGTAACCGACCGCGAAGTTCAGCTCGCCGGAGAGCATCCCAGGCAGGTACTTCGCCTTCTGCTCGGCGGTGCCGAAGCGCATGAGCGAGGGCCCCATCGTCGTGACCGTGACGAACGGGAACGGCGCCCCGCAGCGCTGCACCTCGTCGAACATGATGTATTGATCCATCGCCGACCGGCCCTGGCCGCCGTACTCCTTGGGCCAGCCCAGACCGAGCCAGCCATCCTGCCCGATCTTGCGGACCAGCACCCGGAAGAGCTCGCTACCTTCGCCGGCGGCGCCGAGCTTCTCCTTCACCTCGGGCGTCATCATGTCGGCGAAGTAGGCCCGCAGCTCGGCGCGAAGCGCGCGCTGCTCTGGCGTGTAGTCCAAGAACACGTTCTAGACGCTAACGCACCAAACCTGACGGCGCATCAGATACCCGCGGCGTACCGCCGGCCGCGGCCGGTCGGCGCTACACCCGGCGATCAGTCGCGGGGCAGTCCGAGCAGCCGCTCGGCGATGACGTTGCGCAGCACCTGGCTGCTGCCTCCGGCGATCGTCAACGCCCGGGTGGACAGGGCGAACCGTGCCGCGTCCACCGACTCCGGCCGGGTCATATCGGCACCGTCAGCGCCGAGCGCCTCCAGTGCCAGCTCGCGAGCGTCCTGAATCTGATACATCCCCACCAGCTTGCGAACGCTCGACGACGGACCCGGGTCGAGGCCGCCCAGCTGCCGCAGCGTGACCTGCAGGCCCAGCGCTCCGGCCGCCTGCAGCCCGGACAGCAGCCCGCCGATCCGGTCGTCGAGCACCGGCGCAGGCGGTGATGCGGTCAGCAGCTCGTCCAGCCCGCCGCCGATCGAGGTGCTGCCGGACATGGCGACCCGCTCGTTGGCGAGCGTGGTGCGCGCCAGCCGCCACCCACCGTCGACCGGTCCCACCACACAGTCGTCCGGGACGAACACGTCGTCGAAGAAGACCTCGTTGAACAGCGCGTCGCCGGTGATCTCCCGCAGCGGGCGGATGTCGATCCCCTTCGACTTCATGTCGACGAGGAAGTAGGTGATGCCCTTGTGATTCGGAGCGTCCGGGTTGCTCCGGGCGAGGCAGATGCCCCAATCGGCGTCACGCGCGACGGAGGTCCAGACCTTCTGGCCGGACAGCGTCCAGCCGCCGTCGGTCTTGGTCGCCCGCGTGCGCAGCGAGGCAAGGTCCGAGCCCGCTCCGGGCTCGGAGAACAGCTGGCACCAGACGATCTCGCCGTGCAGCGTGGGGCGCACGAAACGCTCGCGCTGCTCGTCGTTACCGTGCTCGATGATCGTCGGAACCGCCCAGTTGCCGATCACCAGATCCGGGGGCCGCACCCCGGCGGACTCGAACTCCTGGGCAACGGCCAGCTGCTCCACCGGCGACGCGGCAAGCCCGTAGGGCTTGGGCCAGTGCGGGGTGATGAGCCCGGCGTCAGCGAGCGCGATCCGGCTGGCCTTGGGGTCGTCCGGCAGCGAGGCGAGCACCTCACGCACCCGCTGCCGCAGCGGGTCGGCCTCCGCACCGAGCTTGACCGCCCGCAGCCGACGCAGCCCTTGACGTCCCAGCGCGGTCGCCTGCGCCTTCCACCTGGCCCCGCCGCCGCAGAGCGCGCGCATGGTGAGCGCGCGGCGAAACGACAGATGCGCGTCGTGCTCCCAGGTGAAGCCGATGCCGCCCAAGACCTGGATGCAGTCCTTGGCGTTCGAGACGGCATCTTCGAGCGCCACGGCCCCGGCGGCCGCGGCCGCTATGGCCAGCTGCTGACGCTCCTTGGCGACGCGCTCGCCCTCGAGGAAGCTCGCCGCCGCGCTCGCGACGTCCCACGCCGCCGCGGCAGCGAGCTCGCTACGCGCCAGCATGTCGGCGCACAGGTGCTTGATCGACTGGAAGGCGCCGATCGGCCGGCCGAACTGCTCGCGCACCTTGGCATAGGCGGTCGCCGTCTCCTGGGCCCACCGGGCGATGCCGGCCGCCTCCGCTGCGGCGACGGCGAGGTGGAGGTCTCGAACCAGGTCACGGTCCAAGCCGGGCAGCTGATGGTCCGTCCTCAACAGCGCGTCGGTCAGCGTCACCCGCGACATGGTCCGCGTGACGTCGAGCGAGTCGACGGGCTCCTCGTCAACGCCGGCTCCGACGTCGACGAGGCCCCAGACCTCACCCTGCGGTCCGCGTGCGCCGACGATCAGCCAGCGCGCCCCGGGCACACCGAGCACCAGACCCGCCTCGCCGGACACCCGCAGACCCTCCGGGTGATCCCCGGCGGTGAGGTCTCCGTCGAGGGCGATGGCGGCGGTGGCCTCCCCCTCAGCGAGCTCGGCGAGCACCCGATCGAGCTGCGCGGTGCTCGCTCCCGCGGCGTTACGCGCGGCGAGCAGGACGAGGCCGGCCGCCGCGCTGGGCACGAACGGCCCGTGGGCGATCGCCCGGCCGAGCTCCTCGACAGCCACCGCGAGCTCGGCCACGGACGCCCCGGAGCCGCCGACTTCCTCGGGCAGCGCCAGCCCCGCCAGCCCGAGCTCGACGAGGCCCGGCCACCACTGCGGCCGGGTCTGCGAACGGCGCGCGGCCGGGATATCGATCTCCTCGCGCGCCGCGGCGCGCACCTTCGCGCGCTCCGCCCATCCGGAGACGGATTCTGCGAGTGCTACCTGGTCTTCCGTGACCGCCAATGCCATGGCGGAACCCTAACGCGCCCCACCGACAACGCTTCCCGGGGGCGCCGGCCCGGCCGAGCTCCGCCGAGTCGCGACTCGCGTCAGACTCGCTCGAGAATCGTCCCGGTGGCCAGGGCGCCGCCGCAGCACATGGTGACGAGCGCGGTGGTCTGGTCAGAACGCTCGAGCTCGTGCAGCGCCGTCGTCAGCAGCCGGGCACCCGTGGAGCCGACGGGGTGCCCGAGAGCGATCGCACCACCGTTGACGTTGACCCGGTCGAAGTCGGGCTTGATGACGGAATTCCAGGACAGCACCACGGACGCGAACGCCTCGTTGATCTCGATGACATCCATGTCGCTGATGGCCATCTTCGAACGCTCGAGCAGCCGCTGGGTGGCGTCGATCGGGCCGTCGAGGTGGTAGTACGGGTCGGCGCCGACCAGGCACTGCGTGACGATGCGGGCCCGCGGGCGCAAGCCGAGCGCGCTCGCCCGCTCCTCGCTCATGAGCAGGATCGCCGCTGCCCCGTCGGACATCTGCGAGCTGTTGCCGGCAGTGTGCAGGCCGTCGGGCATGACGGTGCGCAGCTTCGCCAATCCCTCGAGCGTCGTCTCCCGCAGCCCCTGATCCCGCGAGACCGTCTGGGTCTCGCCGGTCGGGCCCTCCTCGCCCATGATCGGCGCTTCGATCGGGAGGATCTCGCGGTCGAAGCGGCCCTCGTCCCACGCCCGCTTCGCGAGCTGCTGCGAACGGAAGCCGAGCTCGTCGAGCTCCTGGCGGGTGAGCCCACGCTTTTTCGCGATGCGCTCCGCGCTGGTGAACTGGTCGCCGGTGTCGACGGACCAGTCATCCGGACGGCCGGACTTACCGCCGGACGCCTCGCCGAAGGAGACCCGGCTCATCGACTCGACACCGCAGGCCACGCCGACGTCGATGACGTCGTTCGCGATGAGTGACGCGATCAGGTGAGTGGCCTGCTGGGAAGAGCCGCACTGGGCGTCGATCGTCGTGCCGCCGGTCTGGTACGGCAGGCCGGCGTACAGCCAGGAGTAGCGGGCCAGGTGGTTCGCCTGCTCGCCGCCCTGCGTCACCACCCCGCCGATCACCTGCTCGACCAGCGCCGGGTCGACGCCGGCACGCTCGAGCACGCCGCGCTGCACGCCGGCGAGCAGTGACATCGGCTTCAGGCCGGCGAAGACGCCCTTGCGCTTGCCGATCGGGGTGCGGACGGCTTCGACGATGACCGGATTTGCCACGGCTCCTCCTGCGGACAGCTGACGGCCGAGATTGGAGGTCACCGTACCTGACACCCTGTCAGGGCCCTATCTGCGCTGGTCTAGGTTGCGCTGCATGACAGATGCGACACCGGTCGCGTTCGTGACCGGAGCCAGCAGGGGCATCGGCAAGGCCTGCGCGCTCGCGCTGGCCCAAGCCGGCTTCGACGTTGCGATCAGCGCCCGGACCCTGCATGAAGGCGAAGGCCGGGACGATTCCGACAGTGGTCAGGGACGTGCGATCGTCGGCAGTCTCGAGGCCACCGCGGAGGATGTGCAGTCGGCCGGTCGGCGGGCCTTGCCGGTCGTCGCCGACCTGATGGACCGCTCGTCGCTGCTGGACGCGGCCGCCCGCGTGCTCTCCGAGTGGGGTCGCGTGGACGTTCTGGTGAACAACGCCGTGCACACGGGACCCGGCAGCATGGTGCGCCTGCTCGACACCCCCATCGAAGCGCTGGAGACGAAGCTCGCGGCGAACGTCGTCGCCCAGCTCGTCCTTACCAAGGCCGTGCTCCCGGCAATGCTCGACGCGGGCGGCGGCACGGTGATCAACATGACGTCGCACGCCGGCTATAACGACCCGCCGGCGCCGGTCGGCAAGGGTGGCTGGGGCTACGCCTACGCCGCTTCCAAAGGCGCGTTTCACCGCATGGCGGCGTTCTTGCACGTCGAACTCGGCGAGCAGGGCATCCGCGCCTACAACGTCGATCCCGGCAACGTCACCACCGAGCGCGCCGCCATCAACGACGCCGCACTCGGCTTGGCCGGCCACTATGTGGGAGCGCCGCCGTCGGCCATCGGCACGGCAGTAGCTTGGCTCGCCACCTCCCCCGAGGCCGCCGAGCTGTCCGGCACCACGGTGCTCGGCCAGCGCATCGCGCTCAAGCAGGGCCACCCCGACTGGCGCCCGCCCCGTTCATGATCAACGCTGCACCAAAGCGGGTTCGGACCCGGATTTCGCCGCCAAACCCACTTTGGTGAAGCGTTGATCTTGGGCTAGTCCAGGAAGATCGGCGGGCGCTTCTCCTTGCGGGCCTGGATGGCCTCGTCGAAGTTGCGCGTGGTCATGCGCACGAAGAGCTGCGAGATGCCCTCGTACTCCATGTGGCCGGCGAGGCTCGACGCGTCGAGGCTGGTCCACAGCGTGCGCTTGGTGAGCTCGATGCCCGGCCGGCTCCAGCCGATGATGCGGTCGGCAAAGTCGTAGCAGGCGTCGAGCAGCTGCTCGTCCGGCACGCGCTGTGACACGATGCCGATGCGCTCGGCCTCCTCGGAGCTGACGTCGCGGCCGCTCAGCATGATGTCGAACGCCCGGGTGGAGCCCACCGCGCGGGGCAGCAGGTAGGACAGCCCGAGCTCGCTCGCGGTGAGCCCGTTGTTGATGCCGGCGGCCCGGAAGTACGCGCTCTCACCGGCGATCCGGATGTCGGTGGCGAGTGCGAGGCAGAAGCCGCCGCCGATCGACGGACCGTTGATGGCCGCGATGACCGGCTGGTGCATCGAGCGCATCTGCAGGATGACGTCGTCGAGCACCTGCAACGCCCGGCGGGCGATGCTCACCGGGGTCAAGTCGTCGATGTTGGGCACCCGGCCGGAGCCGACGAGGTCGGCGCCGGAGCAGAAGCCTGCGCCGGCACCGGTGAGCACCACGACGCGGGTGTCGTTGTCGACGGCGATCTCGCGCAGCGCGTCGCGGAGCGGGACCATCACGTCGAACGCCATCGCGTTCATGCGGTCGGGCCGGTTCAGCGTGACCCTGGTGACCGCCTCGCGCGGCCGGTCGATGAGGACGAAGTCGTCCGGGCCCACCCCGAGGGGAGCGGACCCGACGGTGAGCGCGCCGAGCGCGTCGGTGAGCGAGTCAGCCATCAGTCCGCCGCCGTCACTTCGCCAGGGCGCCGAGGTCGACCGGCAGCGAGATGCCGGTGACGTAGCGAGACAGGTCCGACGCCAGCCAGAGCACCGCCTCGGTGATGTCGTCCTTCTCCACCCAGGGACGCGGCAGCAGGTTCATCCCCTGGAAGCCGGAGGCGACGTCGTCCGCAGTCGGGTTTTCGAGGTCGGGACGGAAGAGGTGGCGGATGGCCTCGTTGTTGATCATGTCGGTGTTGACGTTGCCGGGGTGAATCGAGTTCACCCGCACGCCGGCATGCGCGAACTCCTGCGCGCCGGTGCGCATCAGGCCGACGACGCCGTGCTTGGCCGCCGTGTATCCGGGGACCCCGCCGTAACTGCGCATACCCATGATCGAGCTGATCAGGATGATGGATCCGCCGCGACCGCGCGCCACCATGCCCTTCGCCGCCACCTGCATGGTGAGGAAGACGCCGGTGAGGTTGATGTCGATGGTCTCCCGCCAGATCTCCGGCGGCGTGTCGAGCAGGCCGCCGGTACTGCGGCTGATGCCGGCGTTGGCGACCACCACGTCGACCGCACCACCATCGGCGTCGAGCTCGCGTACCCCCGCGTCCAGAGCAGCCTGCAGACCTTCGGCGTCGCGGACGTCGACCACCCGGGTGAACGCGCGCGCACCCGCCGCCTCGATCAGGCTCGCCGTCTCTTCGAGCGCCGCCGGCCCCGGCAACTCGTAATCCGCCGCCGCGATCGGTGCACACAGATCCACGGCGATGACGTTTGCGCCCTCCTTGGCGAAGCGCACCGCGTGATTGCGCCCCATACCGCGGGCGGCGCCCGTGACGAACGCGACGCGACCGTCCAGCAGCCCCATTGCAGCCTCCCTGCTCCTTCGAACCGCCGCCCTTCGCGGACGACGGTGAGGACAACCTAGCGACTGCCCCGGTGCTAGCCTGACGCGCCGTCAGAAAACGCCGTCGAGGTGGGCCGTCGCACCGCGTCCCGAAAGGCAACAGCCATCATGCGCATCTCGCTGGGACTGCCGACCCACCGGGTCGACCTCGGCACCGAATTCCTCACCGGTCAAGCCATCACCGAGCTGGCCCGCGCCGCCGAGGACGGCGGCTTCGACGCCGTCTACGTCACCGAACACCCGTTTCCGGACGCGCGCTGGATGGAGCACGGCGGCCATCACGCGATCGACCCGTTCGTCGGGCTGTCCTTCGCGGCGGCAGCGACGAGCCGGCTGCGGCTGCAGACGAACCTCGTTGTCCTCGCCTACCGCAACCCGTTCCTCGCGGCGAAGGCGATCGCGTCCCTCGACGCGCTCTCCGGCGGACGGACGATCATCGGTATCGGTGCGGGCTACCTCGAGGGCGAGTTCCGCGCGCTCGGCGTCGACCCGGCGCAGCGCAACGAGCTCACCGACGAGGCGATCCGGGCGATGACGGCCGCCTGGTCAGGTGAGGAGCTCACGTACGAGGGCTCCGGGTTTCACGCCGCCGGCAACGTCATGCTGCCCCGGCCGGCCCAATCGCCGCGTCCGCCGCTGTGGATCGGGGGCAACAGTGCGCGGGCGATGCGGCGCGTCGTCGAGCTGGCCGACGGATGGATTCCGATGCCCACCGGCCGCATGTCCGCGGCGGCCGTGTCGTCGCGGCTGAAGACGGCCCCGCTGGACAGTCCGGCGGCACTCGCCGCACGCGTCGACAGGCTGCGGGACATGGCCACCGACGCCGGGCGGTCGATGCCGACCGTGGCGTTCACTCCGCCGAGCCTGCTGCTCGCACCGCACGGGGCGCGCATGCCGTCGGCCGCCGCGATGGTGGACGAGGCCGGCGAGCTGGCCGCGGCAGGGGTCTCGCAGCTGACCATCAGCCTGCCCGCCGAGAGCCGCCAGGAGCTGCTGTCGGCGATGGAGTCGTACGCGGCTGACGTCATCCCGCAGCTGGCAGCGGTGTAGCCGGGCTACCGGCGCCACGACCGGGCCGTTGCCTGTCCCGTTCTCGCGACGCCCGCCGTTCGAGCCCTGCGCGCTTGTGATCAAGCCTCGCGCGTTGCGGGGCGACACGCCGGCCAGCACCTCGCCGATCGCGAGTGCGTGTCATCCGCGGATGACAGCGACTCGCGTGTCGAGCGGTGACACCCCGAACGGGGCATCGTGAATCGCGAGTGACCGTCAATATAGGTTGACACGCAGCGGGCGCTGGGCAAACGACCGCCGCCGGCACGGCAAGTCAACTGTCGAACCGCCCACCATCACAGCAAAAGGCCGCCCAGGAACCCCCGGGCGGCCTTCTTGCCGATGAGCCCGAGCCGCTTCGACCCGAAAAGGGACGCAGGACGGCCGGCGCGGACGGTCAGCGCCGGCCGCGGGTGGCGCTAGTCGCGGTTGCGCTGCTCGAACAGGAAACGGGCAAGCCAGAAACGCATGAAGCCGGCGAACGAGTAGCGCAGGAACACGGCGCCGCCCGCAACCGTGAGCGCGATGCCGATCATGGCGATGACCTGGGCATCGTTCTGCTCGAGCAGGCTGTTGGTGTTGTGCGACATGAAGTAGCCGATGATCGCAATGATCACGCCGGCGCCCATCGCGACCAGACCGGCACCGAGGTAGAGCCGGTCGCGCGAGGCGTTGGGGTCTTTGATGTTGAGGTTGCGAACCTCTTCCTTGAAGCTCTCCGCGCGCGGGTTCGCCGCCGGGGTCGGCGACTCTTCGGTCTTCGTGGTCATGCAGTCACCTCTGGATCGAATCGGAATCGGCTAGCGGGGTGTCAGAACTGGTGAGCCGGCTGGCCGGCTCGCCGCCGAGGTAGACGCTGGAGAGATCCTTCTCCACCTCGGCCGGAGTACCGGTGAGCACGACGCGGCCGTTGACCATAACGGCGGCGGTGTCGGCGACGTCAAGCACGGCGGCCGCGAACTGCTCCACGACGAGGATGGTGACCCCTTCGGCGGCGATCGCGCGCACCGCTTCGTACAGCTGGTCCACGATGAGCGGCGCGAGCCCCATGGACAGCTCGTCGAGCAGCAGGACGCTCGGGTCGCTGGCGATCGCCCGCGCGACGGCAAGCATCTGCTGCTCGCCGCCGGACATCGTGCCCGCCATCTGCGTGCGCCGCTCGGACAGGCGCGGGAAGTACGTGTACGCGCGGTCCTCGACCTCGGAACGCTTCATCCCGCGGTAGGTCACCATCTGCAGGTTTTCCTTCACCGTGAGGTTAGGGAAAATGCCGCGGCCCTCCGGGATGGTGCACATCCCCTTGCGCGCAAGATTCACCGGGTCGATGCCGTTGACCCGCCGGCCGGCGAGAAAGTAGTCGCCCGAGTCGATCTCGTGCAGCCCCGCGACGAGGCGCAGGGTCGTCGTCTTGCCGGCGCCGTTAGGCCCGAGCACCGCGAGCACGCCTCCGGCGGGGACAGAGAGGTCCACGCCGTGCAGCACCTCGATGGCGCCGTAGCCGGCCCTGACGCCTCGCAACTCGAGCATCGGCGGCTCGGTGACGACGGACACGTCGCTATGACCTCTTCTCAACTGCTCGGTCGGGGACTTCTCCAGTAAGGCACGCTGACTGGGCACGATAACGGCATCCCCGCCGGAGCCGTTCAAGCTCACGCCGCAACCTCCTTGGCGGTGCCGAGGTAGGCCGCTTGCACGTTCGGGTCGTTGCGCACTTCTTCCGGACTGCCGGCCGCCATCAGCTGCCCGAAGTCCAGCACGTAAATGTGCGAGCAGACCTGCATGACGAGCTCCATGTCGTGCTCGACGAGCAGGATCGCCATGCCGTCGGCGGCCAGGGAACGAAGCAACGCCGCGAAGGCCTTGGTCTCTTCCTCGTCCTGTCCCGACGCGGGCTCGTCGAGCAGCAGCAGCCGGGGACGGATGGCGAGCGCGCGAGCGAGCTCCACGAGCCGGCCCTGACCGGTGGGCAGCGAATCGGCACGCACGTCGGCCACGTCGCTCAGGCCGACGCGCTCGAGCAGCTCCTCGACGGTCGGCGGCGGGCCGCTGGGTCCGCCCTTGCCCCATTGCTTGCGCAAGCCGCCGGCGACGTGGATGTTTTCCCGCACCGTCAGCTGGCCGAACAGCTCGAGCCGCTGGAAGGTGCGCGCCATGCCGAGCCGAGCGCGCTTGAACGGCAGCTTCCCGCCGATGTCGCGGCCGTCGAAGCGCACGTTGCCACGCGTCGGCGCCTGCAGGCCGGTGATGACGTTGAACATCGTCGTCTTGCCGGCGCCGTTCGGGCCGATGAGGCCGGTGATACCCCCCGGGTCGACGTCGAGGCTGACGCTCGAGAGCGCGGTGTGACCACCGAACCGGACCGTGACCTCTTGGACCTCAAGCAGGGACACGCGAAACCTCCGGTAGATCCAGCTTCTTGTCGAGTACGAGGACGTCCTCTTCCGAGACCGGCCCGTCGAGGCCGAGCCATTCCACCGGCACCGAGGTGCCGTCCTCGGACACGGCGGACGGGTCGGCAGTGAGCTTCGCTTCCTTGGCGTCGAGCGCCTTGGCGATGCCGGGCATCCCGAGCAGCGCCACGGCCATGCCGATCACCAGGAACCAGCCGTTGATCACATCCTCCAACCGCAGGACGTAGAGCGCAGCGATGAGCACGACCGCACCCGCAATGATCTTGGGGTACCGGCGCGTCTTGTCGAAGTCGGGACGCAGCTGCGCGGCAATGAAGCCGTTCGGGTTGTTGCCGAGGCCGATCGCACCGAAGCCGGTGAGGATCGACGTGGCCTGCGTCAGCCAGCCGTTGAACAGGTTCGTCGTGATCGGCATGCCCAGGAAGATGGCGGCGAAGAACGCGCTGCCGATGGAGCTCACCCCACCGACGACGACAATCAGCAGGATCGACAGGCCGGCGAAGAATTGGAACGTGTCAGGCGTCGCGGTCTGCAGGGCGGCACCGTAGATGCCTCCGCCGAGACCCGCCATAGCTGCGGACAGCGTGAACACCGCCAGCGTCGTCATCCGCGGGTTCATCCCGAGCGTCTCGCAGGCGGACGGGCTCTCCTTCAACGCGATGAGCCGTTGCCCGAACTGGCTACGCCGCACCCAGACGACGATCAGCGCCATCAGGGCGAACACCACCGAGCCGAAGATGAAATACGCCTTCGAGGTCGTGACGTTCAAACCCCCGATCCCGAAACGGGTGAACGAGAGCGATCCGGATTCGAACAAGTCGAACTTCTTGTTGTTCAACCAATCGAAGGCAGGCAGCTGGAAGATCCAGCGGTCGAGCGCGACGGCGAACGCGGCCGTCAACAACGCCAGATAGATGCCGGATAGTCGCAGCGCAGGCAGCGAGATGAGGGCGCCGACGATGCCCGCCACGACCGCGGCCAGCAGCAGCGACGCCGGAGCGCCGTTCGCCCCGGAATGTGCCACCACCACCGCTCCGATTCCCGCGAACGAAAGCTGGCACAGGGATATTCGGCCCGCATAGCCGACGAGCGGTATCAGCGAGAGGGCGATGATCCCGATGCCCCACATCTTCGTCGACGAGAACAGGTCGCCGGCGCCGAGAATGGGCGCGGCGGCGATAGCCATGACGACGATGATCCCGACGAAGACCAGACTCCCGCCCCAGGTCGGGGTCGGACTGATCTCGCGAGTGCGGGGCTTCGTACCGCCGCGCAGCTTCGTCTGCCGCAGCAGCAGCACGGCGAGCAGCAGCACCGCCACCGGGGTGACGTCACGCAGACCGCTCAAGTACTGCGAGCCGGTCTTGATCTTCGGCAGGTAGCCCACCACCCAGTCGTTCGCCAGACCGACGATCAGTGCGCCGACGAACGTCATGGGCAGGCTGCGCAGCCGCCCGATCATGGCGGCGGCGTAGGCGTTGACGATGAGCAACGTGAGTGGAAGCGCGGCAAGGTTCAGCTTCGGCGCGACCAGGATGCCGGCGAGCGACGCGAGCTGGGTGCCGATGATCCAGGACGCCTGCGAGGCACGGTCGGGTCGCGCGCCGTTCAGGACCGCGAGCGAACGATCGTCGACCGTGGCCCGCATGGCCACACCGAGCCGGGTGCGATACAGCAGGATGCGCAACCCGATGGCGACGGCCGCGGCGAGCGCCAGGACGGTGACGTCGTTGTAGGGGATGTCGATCCCGCCGATGGAGAACTTGTCGCCGAACAGCTCGTGAGTGGTGCGGAACTTGTCGGGGTCCCAGATCGTCTGGATGATGCCGACCGTCGCTACGAGGACGGCCACGGTGACGACGAGCTTCGTCGCGTCGGACGTGCCTTCCAGGCGCCGCATGATGAAGCGCTCGAGCCCGAGGCCGACCGCCGGCGCGAAGATGCCGAGCGTGATGAGGATGGCGATCGGCGCCGGGATGGCCCAGTCGAAGCGCAACTGCCAGTAGAAGAACGCGGCGAACGCACCCGTGGCGCCGTGCGCAAAGTTGAACACGCCCGTGGTGACGTAGGTCAGAGTCAGACCGCTGGCGGTGATCGCGTAGATACCCGCAGTGGTCAGTCCACTGATCGTGTAGACGAGAAACTCATGCATCCGCGGAGGGCCTCTTTCGAGTGGCGAGGCTTGCTGTGGTGGTGCCGGGGAGGGCTTTCGGCTGCCTGGCCTGCGGAGGCGCTTAAGCCATCTTTAGGGACAGGGTGGCGCAGATCACTCTCACCAGTGGCGTTATGAAACCTGGTTCTCGACGCGGCTGCAACCGGATCGGCGCTTTCCCAGCTCGCTGACAGCACCAAACGCGAAGATGACAGCGAGTGACACTTGGCCGGGAGCGACCAGCCGGTTCCGGCGTGAGCCGAGAAACCTGACGCGGCCTCAGGTATACACGAGGGGCAAGTGTGCGCCGAGTCACAAGGCCCGCATGTCGCCACGGCGGCGCGCGGAAGCTCCCCCTGGCGCCCAGCGGCCGACCAGCACCAGAGGACCCAACATGACGACTTCGCAGGCGGAGGAGTCGAGCCCGACTTCGACCACTTCCGGACAGACTCCCGGCCAGCGGGTGCCGGCAGCCGCGACGCCGGGCGCGCCCCGGCCGAGGACGTCCTCGCGTGACTACGAGCAGGTGCGCAATGCGCTGCAGCACTGGCTCGCAAGGGTGCTCCCTGACGGAGCTGAGCCGGCCATCGACGAGCTCAAGGTCCCGAGCGGCAACGGCATGTCGAGCGAAACGTTGCTGTTCGACGCCAGCTGGAACGACGGCGGGCAACAGCACGCGTCGCTGGTGGCGCGGGTCGCCCCCGACCCGGCAGCGGCTCCGGTCTTTCCGCACTACCACCTCGACCGGCAATTTCGCACCATTCAGGAAGTGAAGGAACTGACCGAGGTGCCGGTGCCGCCGCTGCGCTGGCTCGAGACCGACTCCGCGGCGATCGGCGCGCCGTTCTTCGTCATGGACAAGGTGGACGGCGTCGTCCCGACGGACCTGCCTCCGTATGCCGCGGCCGGCTGGGTGGCGGAAGGCTCCGCCGAGGAGCGGCTGCGCCTGCAGCAGAGCTCCGTTCAGGTGCTCGCAGACCTGCACGCCATCCCGGACGCCGCCGAACGGTTCGCCTTCCTGCAGCCGCACCGCACCGAGGCGAGCAGCCTGCGCCAGCACGTCAGAGACACCCTCGACTACTACGAGTGGACCGCGTCGGACGGCATGCGCTCGCCGCTGATCGAGCGGGGCTTCGCATGGCTCGAGGAGCACTGGCCGGCGCACGAGGGGCCCACCGTGCTGTCGTGGGGCGACTCGCGAATCGGCAACATGATGTACCGCGACTTCGAGCCCGTCGCCGTGCTCGACTGGGAGATGGCGGCGGTGGCGCCGCCCGAGGTCGACATCGCGTGGATGTGCTTCATGCACTTCTTCTTCGAGAGCATGCTCGGCAAGTACGACATGAGCGGCCTGCCCGACCTGCTTCGGCCGGCCGACGTGGCGCACGCCTACGCGAAGCTGTCCGGCTACGAGCCGCGCGACCTGCCGTTCTATCTGACCTACAACGCGATTCGCTACGCGATCGTGATGTTTCGGATCGGCCGCCGCGCGCTGCTGTTCGGCGAGATGGAACTGCCCGCGGACCTCGACGAGATGACCGGCATCAAGCCGGAGCTGGAGGCGCTGCTCGCCGGCTCGTCGCCGCTCACGGTCGGCTGCTGACGGATCCGCCGGACCCCCCGCAGCTCGCTGTAGAACCCGTTCTATTGTCCTTGCCATGGATCAGCAGGCGGTGCGTTCGCTGTTCGACCTCACCGGCCGCGTGGCGATCGTCACCGGCGGCACCCGGGGAATCGGGCTGGCCATCGCCAGCGGTTTCGTCGGCGCCGGAGCCAAGGTCGTCGTCGCGAGCCGCAAGCCGGAGGCATGCGCGGCCACCGAGAAGCAGCTGATCGATCAGGGCGGCGAGGCGCTCGGCGTCCCCACTCACCTCGGCGAGCTCGACGGCGTCGCGCAGCTCGCCGCGGCGACGGTGGAGCGTTTCGGGCGCATCGACATCATCGTCAACAACGCCGCCAACGCCCTCGCCGAGCCGGTCGGCGCGTTCACGCCCGGCGGCTGGCAGAAGTCCTTCGACGTGAACCTGCGGGGCCCCGTCTTCCTGATCCAAGAGGCGCTGCCCCAGCTGCGAGAGAGTCCGTCCGCGTCGGTCATCAACGTCATCTCGGCCGGAGCGTTCCTCTTCTCCCCCGGTGTGTCGATGTACGCGGCGGAGAAGGCGGCGCTGATGTCGTTCACCCGGTCGTTCGCCGCCGCCCTCGCGCCGGACGGCATCCGGGTGAACGCGCTCGCCCCGGGCGCGGTCGACACCGACATGACCCGCAAGACCGGCGAGGCCGGCATGAGCGGCATGCGCAACGCGAGCCTGCAGAAACGGATCGCTCCCAGCGACGAGATGGTCGGTCCGGCCCTGTTCCTCGCGTCCGATGCCTCGAGCTTCATCACCGGCCAGGTCGTGAAGGCCGACGGCGGTCTGGTCGCCGGCTCATGAGCAAGCAACTCAAACTCGGCCTGCAGCTCGGCTACTGGGGAGCGCACAAGCCGGCACACGCGCAAGCCGTCGCGGAGGCGGAGCGGCTCGGCTTCGACTCGATCTGGAGCGCGGAGTCGTGGGGTTCCGATGCGCTGACCCCGCTCGCCTGGCTCGGAGCGAGCACCAGCCGGCTGCGGCTCGGCACCGCGCTGATGCAGCTGTCGGCCCGCACCCCGACAGCCGCCGCCATGGCCGCGCTCACCATGGATCTGCTGTCCGACGGCCGCTTCGTCATGGGTCTCGGCGTCTCCGGCCCGCAGGTGGTCGAAGGCTGGTACGGCCAGCCGTTTCCCAAGCCGCTCGCCCGCACCCGCGAGTACGTGCAGATCGTGCGTGACGTGCTCGCCCGTGAAGCGCCCGTCACGAGCGCGGGCCCGCACTACCCGCTTCCGCTGCCGGACAGCACCGGGCTCGGCAAGCCGCTGAAGCCGATCACGCATCCGCTCCGCGCGGACCTGCCGATCATCCTGGGCGCGGAGGGCCCGAAGAACATCGCGCTGGCCGCCGAGATCGCCGACGGCTGGCTGCCGATCTTCTACGCGCCCAAGCACGAGGCCATGTACCGCGAGTCGCTCGCCGAAGGCTTCGGCCGCCCTGGTGCGCGCCGCGGATGGGACGACTTCGAGGTGCTGGCCGGCTGCCCGGTCATCCTCACCGATGACGTCGAGGGCGCCGCCGACTTCATGCGCCCGATGATCGCGCTGTACATCGGCGGCATGGGCGCGAAGGAAGTGAACTTCCACGCGCGCGTCTACGAACGGATGGGCTACGAGGCCGAGGTCGCGAAGATCCAGGACCTCTACCTCGCCGGCCGCAAGGATGAGGCGACGGCCGCCGTGCCGGCCCGGCTCATCGAAGAGACGGCGCTCATCGGACCGAAGGAGAAGATCCGCGACGATTTGGCCGCGTGGCGCGAGTCGTTCGTGACGAGCCTGCTGATCCCGCCGGATCTCGACACCATGCGGCTGATGGCCGAGCTCGTCCTCTGATCCGACCGGGCTTTTCATGTTTTTCCACAGCTGACCAAGGAGGAACCATGGCGGGTGCCGCTGCGCCGCTGATCGACTACACCGGCAAGTCGGTGCTGATCACGGGCGGATCGTCCGGCGTGGGAGCGTCGCTCGTCGAACTCGTGGCCGGCCTCGGCGCCACCGTCACGATGCTGGACCGCAACGACCCGCCGGCCGAGCTCACGTCGTCGATCGCGACGTTCATCAAGGTCGACCTCGCCGACCCCGCGTCGATCGACGCCGCCGTCGAGCAGGCCCCGGCGCAGATCGACGTGCTCTTCAACAATGCGGGCGTCGCGGCGACCCTGCCGACCCGCACGGTCATCTCCGTCAACTGCCTGGCGGTCCGCCGGCTGTCGGAGAAGCTGCTCGACCGCATCCCCGCGGGTGGGGCGATCGTCAACACCGCCTCGATGGCCGGCCAGGGTTGGCCCAACCACCTGAACGAGATCAACGAATTCCTCTCCATCGAGGATTGGGGCAAGGCGCTCGAATGGGTCGACGCCCACGCAGAGCTCATGCCCGACCCGTACCTCTTCTCCAAGGAGATCGCCCAGGTGTGGGTGACGCGCTCCTCCGCCACCACGATGGCCAAGGGCGTGCGCACCTGCAGCGCCTGCCCGGGGATCATCGACACCCCGCTGCTCGTCGACTTCCGCGCCACCATGACCGACAAGGTCGTCGACTGGACCGTCGGCCAGTCCACCGGCAAGCTCTGCACGCCGCGCCAGGTCGCCGACGTGCTCGCGTTCCTCGGCAGCGATGCCGCGTCGCTCATCAGCGGAACGAACGTCTACTGCGATTACGGCTTCACCGCCGCGATGTCGACCGGCCAGGTCGACTTCGCCGGTCTGGCCTGATCGACTCCCATCCCGCCGAAAAGACAAAGGGGTTCCGGTGGTTCGGCTCGTCGAAAGCAAGATCGAGTTTCCCTATAAACGCAGCCTCGGGCCGGTGATCGGCGGGTTCTCCGCCGCGCTGGCGGAGCACCGCATCACCGCCGTGCGCACCGGCGGCGGCCGGGTGATCTGCCCGCCGCTGGAGTACGACCCGGACACCGGCGAGGCCAACGACCCGACGCTTCACGACGTGGGCCCGGCGGGCACGGTCGGTACCTACACCTGGGTGCCGGAACCGTTGCCACATCACCCGCTGGACCGGCCGTTCGCGTTCGCGATGATCAAGCTCGACGGTGCCGACACCGAGATGTTGCACGCGGTCGACGCCGGCAGCGAAGCCGCGATCAGCCGCGGGCTGCGGGTCGTGCCGCAATGGCGGGAAGAAACCCGCGGACGCATCGACGACCTCGCCTACTTCGTGCCGGAGGCCTCCGCTCCCCCGGAGTCGTCGGGGCCGGCAGCGGCCACGAACGTCGAGCCGGTCAAGACCATGGAGCACTGGGTCTCCCTCACCTACAACGAAGCGGTGGCTCCGGCGGCGGAGCGGTTCGCGAGCGGCCTGCTGAGCGGCAAGCTCATCGGGCAGAAGTGCTCGCAGTGCGGCCGGACGTACGTACCGCCGCGTGACGGGTGCACCGTCGACGGGATCCCGCTCACCGCGGATCTCGACGTCGAGCTCCCCGACCACGGCGTCATCACCAACTACACGATCGTGCTGCCGGTGCAGTACCCGGGTCAGAAGGAGACCGAGCCGTTCGCCCGGTTCTCCGTGCTTCTGGACGGCGCGGACGCCGTCATGAGCCTGCAGGCGCCGGTCGGCATCCCGGCCAGTGAGGTGCATCCGGGCCTTCGGGTGCGGGCGGTGTGGGTGCCGGAAGGCGAGCGCACCGTCGAGGAACTCGGCACGCGCAGCTGGGGATCGGTCGACGGGTGCATCGCAGGCTGGGAGCGCACCGGCGAACCGGATGATGACAGCGTCGACCTCGGACGGGTGATGTAGGTGGCAGGCACGAAGATCGCCGTCGTCGGCTACGCACAGACGCCTATGGTCCGGCTCGCCGAGCAGGCCGAGGTGCGGCTGGTGCAAGACGTCGTCATCGGCGCGCTGAAGTCCGCCGGGCTGCCGCGCGAAGATGTCGGTTTCACCTGCTCCGGCAGCTGTGACTACCTGTCGGGCGGCACGTTCACGTTCGTCGCGAACCTCGACGCGGTCGGCGCCTGGCCGCCGATCCACGAGTCGCACGTCGAGATGGACGGCGCCTGGGCGCTGTACGAGGCCTGGGTGCGGCTGCATCACGGTGACATCGACACCGCGCTCGTCTTCGGCTCGGGCAAGTCGTCGACGGGCGACCTGAACGAAGTGATGCCGCTGCAGAACGACCCCTACTACCTGGCCACGCTCGGAGCGGATCCGATCACCCTGGCAGCCCTGCAGGCCCGCGCCGTCCTCGATGCGGGTGACGCCACCGAACGCGACTTCGCCGAAGCCGCCGCTCGCAGCCGCAAGGCAGCCGAGTCGAATCCTTACGCCCAGGTGAAGGGCTCCGAGGAGGCAGCGCAGCTGCTCGCTGCGGACTACGTGCGCAGCCCGCTGCGGGCGAGCGACCTGCCGCCCGATCTCCGACGGCGCGGTGGCGGTCGTCCTCGCGACCGAGCAGAAGGCCGAGCAGCTCGCGGCCGCAGGCGGTTTCCAGCCCGCCTGGATCACCGGCATCGATCACCGGATCGAGCCGCACTACCCCGGCGTCCGGGAGCTCTCGAAGTCACCCGTCCACCGCGAAGGCGGCCGAAGTCGCGGGTATCGGCAACGGCTCGATCGAGGTCGCCGAGCTCACCGCGCAGTTCTCCCACCAGGAGGGCATCCTCGCCCGCGCGCTCGGCCTCGGCGCCGACACCGACATCAACCCGTCCGGCGGCGCGCTCGCGGCGAACCCGATCATGGCGACCGGCCTGGTCCGCATCGCCGAGGCGGCCAAGCAGATCCGTGAGAACGGGCGCTCCCGCGTCCTTGCCCATGCCACCAGCGGGCCGCTGCTGCAGCAGAACCTGATCGCCATCCTGGAGGGAAGCAACGATGAGCGCGGAACCCTGCGCGGTCGTCGGCGTCGGTCAGACGAAGCACAAGACCCGGCGGGACGACGTCTCGCAGGCCGGCCTGCTGCGCGAAGCGGCGCAGCGCGCGCTCGACGACGCGAACATGACCTGGAAGGACATCGACACCGTCGTCATCGGCAAGGCACCCGACGCGTTCGAAGGCGTCATGATGCCGGAGCTCTACCTCGCTGACGCGCTCGGCGCCGCGGGCAAGCCGATGATGCGCGTGCACACCGCCGGCTCAGTCGGTGGCTCGACCGGCATCGTCGCCTCGCACCTGGTGAGCAACCGGATCCATCGCCGGGTGCTGGCAGTTGCGTACGAGAAGCAGTCCGAGGGCAACGCCCAGTGGGGCCTCGGTGGCGGCAAGAGCGGAAGCATGGGCGCCGGCGGCATCTTCGCACCGTGGATCCGCACGTACATCGAGCGCAGCGGGGCGCCGGAGCACATCGGCTGGAAGGTCGCCGTCAAGGACCGGCAGAACGCGCTCAAGAACCCCTACGCGCACCTGCACCTGCAGGACATCTCGATCGACAAGGTCCGCGAGTCGCCGATGCTCTGGGACCCGCTGCACTTCCTCGAGTCATGCCCGTCTTCGGACGGGGCGATGGCGCTCGTCTTCACCGACGAAGCGGGAGGTAAAGCGGCAGCGCAGGCGGGGCGGACGCCAGCCTGGATCCTGTCGACCGCGATGCGCAGCGAGCCGACGCAGTTCCCGCGCCGCGACCCGGTGCGCCCGCAGGCGGGCGTGCAGTGTGCCGCCGACGTCTACCGCGGCGCCGGCATCACCAACCCGCGCGAGCAGATCGACGTCGCCGAGCTCTACGTGCCGTTCAGCTGGTACGAGCCGATGTGGCTCGAGGGCCATGACATCGCACCCATCGGCGGGGGCTGGAAGATGACCGACTCCGGTGAGACGGAGATCGGCGGCGCCTTCCCGGTGAACCCGTCCGGTGGTGTGCTCTCGTCGAACCCCATCGGCGCCTCCGGGCTGATCCGCTTCGGCGAGGCCGCGCTGCAGGTGCGCGGGATGGCCGGCGAGCACCAGGTCGACGACGCGCACGTGGCACTGGCCCAGGCCTACGGCGGCGGCGCGCAGTACTTCGCTATGTGGGTCGTCGCCGACGCGTTGGACGCCGTCAGTCGCGCCTGACCCTGCCATGCCTCCCCCGAACGGAGAAGCGGGGGTTAAAACGCCCGCTTAACCCCCGCTTCTCCGTTGCGGTGCTCGGACGTCCGTCCGCGGCGAGCCCCCGAACGGAGATCGAGGGGTTAAACGGCGCCCATAACCACTCGTTCTCCGTTCGGGGGCAACACAGCGGTGCGGGCCCGCCCGGCCTCGGCTCGGCAGCGCCTGGGAGAAGCGGTCAGGCCTGGAGGTCGGGCAGCTTCATGTCGAGGTTGGCCGCTTCGATGCCGCCGTCGACGTCGAGGATCTTGCCGGTGACGTACGACGCCGCGTCTGAGGCGAGGTAGAGCGCGGCCGCCGCGATGTCCTCCGGAACGCCGATGCGGCGCAGCGGTGTCTTCGACTCGAGCTCGGCTTTGAGCTCCGGGCTGCCGCTGACGATCTCGAGCGCGGAGGTGGCGATCGAGCCGGGCGAGATGGCGTTGACCCGGATCCGCGGCGCGAGGTCGGCCGCGAGCAGCTTGGTCAGGTGGATGAGCGCGGCCTTCGCGGTGCCGTAGGCGACGTAGCCGCGGTCGCGCACCCGCCCCATCGTCGAGGTGATGTTGATGACGGACCCGGTGCCCGGAGAACGCAGCAGCAGCGGGGTGGCCAGCTGGGTGAGGGTGAACGCCGTGGTGACGTTCCACGCGAAGGCTTCGTTGAGGAAGCGCGGGCTGGTGTCGAGGAACGGCTTCGGAAGCGTGCCGCCCACGTTGTTGACCACAATGTCGATGCGGCCGAATTCGCGCTCTGCCGTCTCCACGAGCGTCGCGGACGTCTGCGGATCGCCCGCATCCAGTGCGAGCGCGACCGCGCGCCTCCCGGCGGCCTGGACCTGCTCGGCGACCTGATCCAGCTGTGTCTGGGTGCGCGCGCAGATGACGACGTCGGCGCCGGCTTCGGCGAAACCGACGGCGATCGCCGCGCCCAGCCCGCGGCCGGCACCGGTGACGATGGCGACCCGGTCGGTGAGCCGGAAGGAGTCGAGGATCATCGGCGGATCAGCTCGCACCAGCTCCTGACGACGGCTGGGGGGTGAACGCCTCGAGCCCGTCGAGCTGGTGACCCATGCGTTCGCGCTTCGTCTTCAGATAGCGCAGGTTTTCGGCCGTGACCGTCGGCGCGAGCGGCACGCGCTCGTTGATGTGCAGGCCGAAGCCTTCCAGGCCGGTGTACTTAGCCGGATTGTTGGTCATGAGCCGCATCGGGCCGACACCGAGATCAGCGAGGATCTGCGCGCCGATGCCGTACTCGCGATCGTCGACCGGCAGGCCGAGCGCAAGGTTGGCATCGACCGTGTCGTGGCCCTGGTCCTGCAGCCCGTATGCCCGCAGCTTGTGGGCGATGCCGATGCCGCGGCCCTCCTGGCCACGCAGGTAAACGCACACGCCGCGACCCTCGCGGGCGATGGCGTCCATGGCCTGCGCCAGCTGGGTGCCGCAATCGCAGCGCCGGGAACCGAACACGTCACCGGTCAGGCACTCGCTGTGAACGCGAACGAGCACCGGCTCCTCACCCGTCGGATCACCGGCGACGAACGCGAGGTGCTGCTCACCATCGAGGACGGACTCGTAGGCCACCGCCTCGAAGGCGCCCCACTCGGTGGGGATGGTGGCCGAGCTGACCCGCTTCACCAGCCGCTCGGTGCGATGGCGATAGCGCACGATGTCGTCGATCGAGATCAGCAGCAAGCCGTGCTCGGCGCAGAACTCGACGAGGTCGGGGACGCGCGCCATCGTGCCGTCCGGCTTGACGACCTCGCACAGCACGCCCGCGGGACGCAGCCCGGCGAGCCGGGCGAGATCCACGGCGGCTTCGGTGTGGCCGGCGCGCTTCAGCACACCGCCGGTCCGGGCGCGCAGCGGGAACACGTGGCCGGGACGACGAAGGTCGCCGGGGACCGTCGCCGGGTCGATCAGCGTCTTGACCGTGAGCGCCCGATCAGCTGCCGAGATACCCGTGGTGGTGCCGTGGCGGGCGTCCACCGACACGGTGAACGAGGTGCCCTGCGCATCGGAGTTGTCGTCCGGCGGCACCATGAGCGGCAGCTGCAGGTCATCGAGGCGGTCGCCTTCGAGCGCGACGCAGACCAGCCCGCCGCAACGAACGATGAACGCCATCTGCTCGGCGGTGACCAGCTCGGCCGCCATGATGACGTCGCCCTCGTTCTCGCGGTCGGCGTCGTCCACGACGACGACCGGCTCACCCCGCGCGATGGCGGCCAGCGCGTCTTCGACGGCAGCGAAAGGAGACTTCGACGACCACTGGGGGGAAGGCTGGCCGGTCATCAGCGATCGCTCCGTCCCGAAAAAACTAGAACGCGTTCCACACAGGGAGAGTAACGCTCTTGTGAACTGTGAGCCACCCCGGGCGCCAGATTGAGATGAAGACCCTGCGCCGGAGCAGGCAGTACTCATTGAAGCGGAACGGCGCCCCGCCGCCCGCACCGGGTCGGCGCGCAGCGTCAACGCACTGCCAGCAGGCCGGAAGGCCCAGCTCAGGGTACGTGCCGGCAGCCAGCCGCGACGGCCGGCCCACAGCGTCCACTCGGCGCGCCGGCGCCGGCACGTCGTGCATGACGACGCTGCGGCGCGCGATCACCTCGCCCGCGCGCACCACGCGGGTGTCCACGTCGGTCAGCGCCTCGCCACCGAGCCGCACGGCGGCACCGGCCAGGAGAGGATGGTGAGAAAGACCCCGGCGCACAGGCGGCGGCGAGGCCAGCGAGGATCGAGTTGACGGCAGCGCGGGCCAGGCGCCCTCTTGCCGAGGCGAGCGCGCAGCAAGAGGAGCGGACGGGACTGCCACCACGTCACCCCTGACGGTGCCCGCGCTCTACCTACCGGAGCCGGCGCCGCTGCGGAAAGACAACTGGACATTGCGCGAAACGCAAACGGATGACAGGAGCAAGGAAATGGTCAGCGGCCCGCACGTGGTCATCGTCGGCGGCGGCCTGGCGGGCTGGCGCGGCGCGGAAGAATTACGGGCCGCCGGCTTCGAAGGTCAGCTCACGCTGCTCTCGGACGAGTCGCACCCGCCCTACGATCGCCCGCCGCTGTCAAAGCGGCTGCTCAAGGCGGATGTCGATCCGACTCCGACGGTGCTCGCGCGGCAGGGCAGCGACGAATCGTCGCTGCGTCTCGACCTGCGCCGCGGAACGCGCGCGGTGGGACTGAGGCCGGGGGCGGTGGTCATCCGGGAAACCGCCGCACACGGGCCGGCCGCTGAAAATGCGGCCGGCGCCGAAAGCACGCTGGAGTACGACTCGCTGGTTATTGCGACCGGGGTCCGGGCGCGCGAGCTCCCGGCATTGAAAGGCCATCCGCACGTCCATCTGCTGCGCACCTTCGACGACGTGTTGCGGTTGCGGTCCGCGATGGACGACGCCCGCACCATGCTCGTCGTCGGAGCGGGCTTCATCGGCGCCGAGGTGGCCACCGCCGCCCACGACCGCGGGATGGCGGTCACCGTGGTCGAGGCCCTCGACGTCCCGTACGAGCGCACCCTCGGCCCCGAGCTCGGGGCGATCGTCGGTCGCATGGCCGGGCGGTACGGGGTCGAGCTGCGGACCGGCATCGGGATCGCGGAGCTCGCCGACGAGCCGGCCGGTCCCGGCGCCGCGGCGGCGGTGCACGTCCAGCTGACGGACGGCAGCCGCCTCGACGCCGACATCGCAGTGGTCGGCGTCGGGACCGAGGTGAACGTGGAGTGGCTGCAGGACGCCGTCGGCGACAGCTGGTCCGCCGGAGTCACCTGCGACGGGTCCGGGCGGGCGCTCGGGATCGACCCGTCCTACGGCCGGGTGTACGCGCTCGGTGACGTGGCGGCGTGGCACGACGAACCGCAGGACCGCCACTCCCGCTTCGAGCATTGGACGACCGCCGTGGACCAGGCACCCATCGTGGCCCGCGCCGTCGTCGGTGACTTCGCCGGTGCGATCCTGGAGCCGTCCCACCCGCTGCTTCCATACTTCTGGTCGGACCAGTACGGCCGCAAGGTGCAGCTGCTCGGGCGTCCCGGCCTCGCGGATGCGGTGGAGCTGCTGCACGGAGAAGAGCCGGTCGATCCGAGCGCGCCCGCTCCGCGCAAGCTCGTGATGGGCTACTTCGCCGCCGACCACCTCGTCGCGGTGGCGGGGATCAGCGCGCCGGCGCTGCTGAACCGCTATCGCCCGCTCCTCACCTCTCGGGGATCGCGGGAGGAGGTGCGCGCGTTCGCCGCCGAGATCGGCGGGTGACCGCTCAGCCGGCGGGCTCCTGACCGTAGATCACGCCGAGGAAACGTTCGATCGCCGCCGCGGTGGCGGCCGCCCGCACGGAGCCGAAGAAGTCGAAGGCGTGCTGGGCCAGCGGCAGCTCCGCGTAGGCGACGGGGTGCGTGGACACGCCGCGAAGCCGCTGAACGAACGCCCGGCCCTGCTCCACCGGCACGAGCGAATCGTTCGTACCGTGCAAGACGAACATCGGGGGTGCGTCGCGATGCACCTGGTACATCGGCGACGCCGAACGATAGGGCTCGGGGTCGTCGGCGAATTTCGCCTTGACGACCATCCGCTCCAGCATCCGCGGCAGGCCGCGATGGCCGGTGCGCTCCTCGTCCACCCAGTCATAGACGCCGTACAGCGGAACCGCCGCCTTGACCGAGGTGTCAACGTCCTCGAAACCGGGCTGGTATTCCGGGCGGTTCGCGGTGAGCGCCGCCAGCGAGGACAGATGCCCGCCCGCGGAGCCGCCGGTGATGGCGACGAAATCCGGGTCCCCGCCATGCTCGGCGATGTTCGCCCGGATCCATGCGATGGCGCGCTTCACGTCGACCAGGAAGTCCGGCCAGGTGGCCCGCGGTGAGAGCCGGTAGCTCATCGCCACACACACCCAGCCGCGCTCGGCGAGATGGCTCATCAGCGGATACGCCTGCGCCTGCTTGTTACCGGTCACCCAGCCGCCGCCGGGGACTTGCAGCAGCACCGGCGCCTTCGCGTCTTTGGGTAGGTCTTGGTGACGCCAGACGTCCAGCAGGTTGGACTTGCCGTGCGGGCCGTAGGAAAGGTCCTCGCCGTGCGCGAACTTGCGCCGGATCAGCAGCGAACGCGCCGCACTCGGCCGGGCCGACTGCGGCGGCTCGACCGGCCACGCGGGCCGGCGAACGCGCCGGCGGTAATCCGCACCGAGCGCGTCGACCAGCGCCATCTCCAGCTGACCTTCGACGCGATCGGCGGCACGGCGCACGCCGACGAGCCCGCCGACACTGGCCGCGGTCAGCGCCAGGCCGAGCCGGCCGCGCGGGGACCGGACGTCACGCGAACGTGCGAGTGCCGCCGTCAGCGCCACCTCGCTGAATGCCGTCTGGATCGGCAGCTCGGAGACCGGCCAGGTGGAGAAGAACACCAGCGGCGACAGCGATCTGCGCCGGGAGAACGGCTTCAGGACGTTCGCCGTCAAGAGCGCCTCGGTGAGCCCGGCACGTAGTAGCCGGCTTCCGTCACCTGCGCCGGTCCGTCGAGCTTTGCCGCTCACCGGGCGGCCTCCGCCAAAAGCACGGCGGCCCGCTTGCTGAGCGCGTATGAACGGCGCGCCTGGCGGATGGGGTCGCGATCCAAGCCGTTGGTGAGGTGACAGAACGAGAGCCCGGTACGCGGATCGGCCCACGCGATCTGCCCGCCGACGCCGGAGTGGCCGAAGGTCAGCGGCGAGGTGGTCGGGCCGAAATCGTGGCGCCGGTCGCCCTTGCCGTCATTCCCTTTGATGACGAGCCCGCGACTGCGGTTGACCGGATCGCCGGTCATCGGGTCGACGAAGAAGTTGCGCGCCGTGGCGGTGACCTCCGCAAGCAGCGCCGGCTCCCAGAGCTCACCGGGGTTGTGCAGCAGCGCCTGGTAGAAGAGCGCGACGTCGGCCGCGGTGGAGATGGCACCGGCGCCGGGCACCCCGGCCCGCCGGCCGTCGTCGGTGTTGAACTCGAGCAGCGACTGGTCGTTCACCTCACCGGGAAGCTCGCGGAGGCCGATTGCGCGCTCCAGCTCATCGGGGTCGGGACGGCTCCCGGAGTTGACGACGTCCTGCACGTCGGCGGTCGTGTCCGGCTCGGCGCCGAGCACCAGGCTCTCGAACCCGAGTGGCTCGAGCACCCGTTCCCGAACGACGTCGCGGAAGTCTTTTCCGCTCGCGCGGTGGATCAGCTCGGCCTGCACCCAGTGGCCGGACGTGGCGTGGTACTCGTAGCGGCTGCCCGCAGGCCAATTGAGGCGCCAGCCGGCGAAGCGGGCCAGCCGCCCTGCGCGGTCGTTCCACAGCGCCGGTGCCATCGGCGCGTTGGGAAAGCCCCCGGTGTGCAGCAGCACCTGATCGAGCGTGACGACGTCCTTGCCGTTCGTCGCGAACTCGGGGATGTCCGCCGCGATCGGACGCTCGAGCTCGAGCATGCCTTCGCTGAGCAACATCCAGACCACGGACGTGACCAGCGGCTTCGTCGCCGAAAAGATCACGTAGCGGCTGGTGGCCGGCGCGCCGTACGTCTCGCTGAGCACGATCTCGCCCTGGTGGGCGACCGCGATCTGGCACGACGGCACGTCACCGGCGTCGACGCTCTGCCGCGCACGGCTGGTCAGGTCGGCAATGGCCGCAGGATCGAAAACCGCGTTCGAAACGGCCTCGAGCGGCGCACCCAGCGTCTTTGACATCGTGTCCAGCCTAACGACCGCCTGCCACGCAGGATGCGCGGCGGATCCGACCGGCGCATGCAGCCGTCCATCACTGCCGGCGAGGCCTCGCGCGGGGCTCAGCTGATGTCACCGCAGGACGGGCCTGGCTCAACCCTTGTAACGCTTGCGCAGCTCATGCTTGAGGATCTTCAGCGTGGCGTTGCGCGGCATCGCGTCGATGATCTCCAGCTGCTCGGGGATCTTCTGGGTCATGAGCCCGGCGTCGCGCAGGTATGCCGACATCTCCTGGAAGGAGAGCGGCTCATGCTCGGGCACCGGCTCGATGACGGCACACACGCGCTCGCCGCGCTCCGGATCGGGCAGCCCGATGACCGCCACGTTCGCCACCCGCGGATGGCCGTAGAGCAGGTCCTCGATCTCCTTCGCCGAGATGTTCTCGCCCTTGCGGATGATCACGTCTTTGAGCCGCCCGGTGAGGGTGACGTGACCGTCCTCGCGCATCACTCCGAGGTCACCGGTGCGGAAGAATCCCCGCTCGTCGAAGGCGTCCGCGTTCAACTGCGGGTCGGTGTAGCCGTGGCAGACCATCGCTCCGCCGACGCGGACCTCGCCCTCGACGCCGGCCGGCTGGTCAGTACCGTCCGCACCGACAATGCGGATCGTGGCGCCGCGGATCGGAGCGCCCTCGGTGTGAGCGAGCTCGTCGTCCGTGTCGAGCGGCGAGCCCTGTGTGATCATCGGCACCTCGGTCATGCCGTAGCCGTGCGCGATGGGAATGCCCATCTCCCGCTTGACCTCGTAGTAGAGCTCGGGCGGCTTCGGCGCCCCACCGCCGGAGAGCAGCCGCAGCGTCGGGACGACCCGGCCCTCGCCGCCGCTGGACGCGTGCTGGCGCTGCAAGCCGAGAAATGTGGAGTAGAACGCCGTACTGCCGCCGGCCATGGTCGCTCCGGCACCGTTCAGGACGTCGGCGATGGTCCTCGGGTCGAACGCCTCGATGAGCACCGCCGGGAAACCCTGGCTCAGCATGGTAACCAGGTAGTCCGGGCCGCCGATGTGCGCGAACGGGAACGCGATCGACCCGACGTCGGAGGGTGACATCTCGAGCGCGACAGCAAGCCCGATCCCGCCGGCGAGCAACGTGCCGTCGGAGTGCAGCACTCCCTTCGGGTCACTCGTGGTCCCCGAGGTGTAGTAGATCCACCGTGCGTCGTCGGTCGAGGTCGGCGGCGGCGGCAACTGCGCCGGATCTCCCTCCGGCAGCTCGTCATAACCGACCAGGAGCTGCGGCGGCTCGGGCATCTCGGCGGCGAGCTTGCGCGCCATCGCGAGGTAGTCGAAACCGCGCCACTCCCCCGGGACGACGAACAGCTGCGCACCCGTCTGCCGCAGCGCGAAGCCGACCTCCCGCTCGCGGTAGATGTGGATGATCGGGTTTTGGATGGCGCCGAGCCGGGCCAGCGCCATGGACAGCACCACGGTCTCGATGCGGGTCGGCAGCTGCCAGGTGACATGGCTGCCGGGGCCGATGCCGCGCGCCAGCAGGCCGGCGGCGACGCGCTCGGCCCGGGTCGCGAACTCGGCGAATGTCAGCGAGCGACCGGCTTCGTCGAAGAGCATGGGAGCGTCGGGCGAGAGCTCGGCGCGCCGGCTCACCAGCTCCCAGAACGTCGCGACGTCATACAGCGGCGCCGGCGAACTCGCAGACGTCGTGGATCCGGCCGAACTCGTGGACACAAAGGCTCCCAGCAGGTGAACGGGTTGGTCAGGGGGACAGCGACTCTGGCGAGCCGGACGTGCTGCGGCCGGCGCGCTGCGGGCGGGCGGCGCTTCGGGCGTCGCGCGCGGCGGCTTCTTTCAACGTCACGATCGCCCGCACGAAACCATCGGTGATCTGCTCGGTGTCGCGAACCGACTCGCGGCAGCCGATCACGCCGATGTCGACGCTGTCCTGGTAGCTCAACACCGTGATGTTGAGGCCGGCGCCCTCGAAGATCGGCCCGTGCGGGAAGAACGCGACGAGTTCTGCGCCGGACATGTACAGCGGCATCGGCGGGCCGGGGACATTCGAGATGATCACGTTGTAGACGGGGCGGTGGCGTCCCGCGAGGTTCCAGCCCGAATACAGCTTGGCGCCGAGGTTCAGCAGGCGCCGCGGCAGCAACTCCGCCAGTTGCATGATCGTCTCGGCGCCGAGCGTCTGATGCAGCTCCTTCGCCGCCCGGGTGTCTTCCTGCAGCGCCCGTAGCGCCAGCACCGGGTCGGCCTCGGTGGTCGGGAGCCGCACGAACATCGCGGAGATCTTGTTGCCGCTCTCTCGCTCGGACTCGTGCACCGACACCGGCAGGGTGGCGATGAGCGGTCGATCCGGCAGGCCCCCGTGGTCCTGCAACCATTCGCGCAGCGCCATGCCACAGGCGGTGAGGACCACGTCGTTCACCGTGCAGTCGAACTGCTTTTTGATCTCCTTGACGTCCGGCAGGCTGCTGCGGGCGTACGACACCGTGCGCTGGCTGCTGATCGGCCCGTTGAACGGCGACTCGGGAGCGGTGAACGGCAGCGCCGGAGCCGGGGCGTCGGCCGGGCGCATCAGCGTGCCGCGGGCGAATGCGAGTGCGCCTTTCGCGGCACCCAGGCTGGTGCGCATGAGCATGGCCGGGCGTAGCACCGCCCCGGGCAGCGCCTCGAAGAGCAGGCGCAGCGAAGACGGCAGCAGGGGCGGAGCCCACATCGCCGTCGGCCGGTCCGAGTTCGGCTGGCGATCCAGCTCGAAAAGTCGCGAGATCAGCTCCGCGCCGGTGACCCCATCCATCAGCGCGTGATGGGTCTTCGCGACCACGGCGACGTTGCCGGACTCGAGCCCCTCGACCACCCAGGTCTCCCAGAGCGGCCGATCGCGATCGAGTGGCCGGCCGGCGACGCCGGCGACGAATTCGGCCAGCTCGCGGCGGCTGCCCGGGGCTGGCAACGCCCGCCGGTGGATGTGCGCGTCGATGTCGAAATCGGGGTCGTCCACCCACAGCGGCAGACCGAGCCGGAACGGAACAGAAACCAGCCGCTGCCGGTAGACCGGGATGTCATCGAGCCGGGACGCGAAGTGGTCACGGATCGCGCCGAAGGAGTATCCACCGGGCATGCCGGCGGGATCGAGTATGAGCACCGCGACAACGTGCTGGTTCATCCGCCGCGTCTCGGTCTCGACGAACAACGCGTCGACCGCGCTCAACCGCTGCATGCACCCTCCTCCCAGACCGCTCGGGCCGGGCCCGCCCCCTGCTTACCCGCGCCCGACCTCAGGCGTCCTGCGCGCCGTCCATCGCCAACGACTTAGCCTGCCGGTAGTCGGCCTTGCCTGCGGGCGAACGCGGCATCTCGCCGACGAGCACCAGCTGGCGCGGCACCTTGTAGCCGGCCAGCTTCGCGCGGCAGGCGGTCTGCAACGTATCCAGGGTGGGAGCCGTGCCGGGCCGCGCCTGCACGATGGCAGCGATCCGCTCGCCGAAGCGGTCGTCCGGGACGCCCACCACGAGGGCGTCGTAGACCTCCGGATGCTCCTTGAGGACGACCTCGACCTCCTCGGGGTAGACCTTCTCGCCCCCGGTGTTGATGCACTGCGAGCCGCGGCCCAGCAGCGTGACGGTGCCGTCCTCCTCCACGGTGGCGAAGTCACCGGGAATGACGTAGCGGACGCCGTCGGCCGCGGTGACGAAGGTGGCCGCCGTCTTCGCCTCGTCCTTGTAGTAGCCGAGCGGGATATGACCCCGCCGGGCGAGCCGCCCGATCACCCCCGAGCCCGGCTGCACCGGACGCAGCTCGTCGTCGAGCACGGTGACCTCGGGCGTCAACCGGAAACGCGGCGACTTGCCGTCGCTTTGCGCCGGGGCGCCGCCGGCACCGGTTTCCGATGCGCCGTAGGAGTCGCTGATGACGATGTTCGGGAAGTGCTCCTTCAGCCGGGCTTTGATGGCCGGCGAGAGGATGGCCCCGCCCGAGCCGAATGAGAACAGCGTGCCGAGCGCGTACTCGTGCTCGTCCAACGCCTCGACCAGCGGCCGCGCCATGGCGTCGCCGACCACGGTGATACCGGTGACCTTTTCACGCTCGGCCACCTGCCAGACGTGATGGGGATCGAACTTGCGGTGGCTGCTCAGCACCATCGTGCCTCCGCCGAAGAACCCGCTGATCACGTTGCAGCCACCCCACTGGGCGGCGCCGTGCATCAGCGGCGGCAGCACGAACGTGCGGAAAATGCCGCCGTTGGCCTTGGCGCGTTCGGCGAGCTCGCCCGGCTGCTCGACGGCGGGCGCGGTGCCGCCGAAGCCGTTGCCGCCCATGGCCGCGAAGAAAATGTCTTCCTGCCGCCACATCACACCCTTCGGCATGCCGGTGGTGCCGCCGGTGTAGAGCATGTAGATGTCGTCGGGCGACCGCGGGCCGAAATCGCGCTCGGCTGACGCCTCCGCCAGCGCCTTCTCGTAGCCCTCGCCGATCTCCAGCGTGACGACGACGCCGGGCAGCCGGTGCTCGATCTCCCGCAGCACGCCCGTGAAGTCGGGCTCGTGGATGATCGCCCTGGCATCGCAATTGTCGAGCAGGTAGGCCAGCTCATCACCGGTGTAGCGGTAATTCACGTTGATCGGCACAGCACGGATCTTGAACGCCGCCCACCACGCCTCCACCCATTCGGCGCGGTTCCAGGAGTAGATCGCGACGCTGTCGCCCGGCTTGATGCCGCCGTCGGCCAGCACGTGCGCCAGCCGGTTCGACCGCTCCTCCAGCTCCCGGTAGGTGCAGCGCAGGTCGCCCACGACCAGAGCCTCCCGATCCGGGACGGCGTCCGCGACGATCTCGAAAAGGTCGGCGAGGTTGAAAACCGTGGTGGAACCCTGCTCTGCCATCCGGCCGGAAATCTCCCGTGTCTCGTGCGGATATCTGGGGTGTCAGCGGTACAGCGCGGCGTCACCCGCGCCGTCGCCCGCGGTCGCCAGCCCGAGCTCGCGAGCGACCTCGGTAGCGTGAATGGTCTTGCCGTTGCGGACCGTGCCGGGCGGCGCCGACAAGAGCCATACAAGCACCTTGCCGATCAGCTCGGGCGGGTTGCCCTGGTCCGCGATCCACGACAGCTGCGGCTGCATGGTGACCCGCTCGGTGGCCACGAAGCCGGGCTGCAAGTTGTACGCCCGGATCCCGGAATCGGCCAGCTCGACCGCGAGGACACCGGCCGCCCGATGCAGGCCGCCCTTGGAGACGGCGTAGCTGAGCGCCCAGCCGCCCGCGCCGATGGGACCGGGCGGCGAGCTCATCCCGGCACCGGAGGTGATGTTGACGATCGTGCCGCCGCCACGCTCGACCATCGCCCTCAGCGCTCGCTGGGTGAGGATCAGCTGGGCGGTGACGTTCGCCGTGATGCGCTTCTCGACCTCGACCATGTCGGCGTCGATGAAACGGTCGTCGTTGCCCGGACCGACGTAGATGGCGTTGTTGACCAGCACGTCGAGATAGCCGAATGCGGAGAGCACCGTCTCGACAGCGGGAACGAGCGCGTCACGGTCCAAGAGGTCGAGCGGTACCGCCAGCGCCCGCCCGCCCAGCGCCTCGATCTCGGCGGTGGTCGACGCAAGGCTTCCGGGCAGTCCCTCCTCAGAGGTGCCTTCGGTGACGGTGCGGGCGGTGACCGCCACGTCATAGCCGGCGGCGGCCAGGGCGAGCGCACACGCCCGGCCGATCCCCCGGCTCGCCCCGGTCACCATCGCGGTGGGCCGCCCGCCACCCGAGCTGACGGCTGTCATTCCGGCAGCACCGGCGCCCAGCTGGAGCCGTTGATGTGCGAGCCGCCATCGACGAAGAGCGTGTTGCCGGTGAGGTACCGGGCGCCCTCGCTGGCGAGGAACACCGCCACGGGAGCGATGTCGTCCTCGGGATCACCCAGCCGGCCCATCGGGTTTGCCGCGTCGGCCGACGCCTCGATCTCCGGATTGGTCTTGATGATCCGCTCGAAGGCCGCGCTCTTCGCGCCGGGGCAGATGATGTTGGCGACGATCCCGTATGGCGCCCACTCGCGGGCCGCGGTGCGGGTGAGCGCGCGCAGCGCCTCCTTCGCGGAGTTGTACTCGGTGGAGCCGATGTGCGCGTTGACGCCGTTCAGCGAGCACAGGCTGATGATGCGGCCGTAGCCGTTGGCCTTCATCGTCGGGAACGCCGCCTGCATCGCCCAGAAAGGGCCGTAGTAGCCGACCGCGAACGCCTTTTCCAGCAGCTGATCGGTCTTCTTCTCCACCCGCGACAGCTCGCCGCCGCTCCAGGCGTTGTTGACCAGGATGTCGAGGGTGCCGAAGCGATTCACCGTTTCCGCGACGGCGGACTGCATCTGCGTCTTGTCGCTGACGTCGCATGGGACAAAGACGATCTCGCCGCCGGTCTGCTTGCCGAGCTCTTCGGCGGTCCGCTGCCCGAGCTGCGCGTTGAACTCGGCGATGACGACGCGGGCGCCCTGCTTGAGGAAGGCCGCCGCCAAGCCGCGGCCGATGCCCTCACCACCGCCGGTGATGAGGGCGGTGCGGCCGCGAAGCTGCCCGCCGGAGGGGTGCTGGGGAGTGGTCATGGGTCAGCCCGTCGTGGAGAGCAGAAGGGCACTGGTGGGTACGCCGGTGCCGCCGGTGACGAGAACGTTCGACACGTCGGGCACCTGGTTGACCGAGGTGCCGCGGATCTGCCGGACGGCTTCGGCGATGCCGTTCATGCCGTGCAGGTAGGCCTCGCCGAGCTGCCCACCGTGCGTGTTCACCGGCAGCCGGCCGCCGAGCTCGATCGCACCGTTCGCGATGAAGTCCTTCGCCTCGCCGCGCTTGCAGAAGCCGAACTCCTCGAGCTGCGGCAGCACGAACGGGGTGAAGTGGTCGTAGATGACGGCGGTCTGGATGTCGTCCGGGCCGAGTCCGGAGCTCTCCCAGATCTGCCGCGCGCAGGTGCCCATCTCCGGCAGCCCGACCAGGCTCTCACGGGCGTAGGAGCGCATCATCTGCTGCTCGTCGGCCATCCCCTGGGCGGCCGCGCTGATGATGGCCGGAGTGCCCTTCAGGTCACGTGCCCGCTCGGCGGTGGTGACGAGTATCGCCTGACCGCCGTCCGTCTCCTGGCAGCAGTCGAGCAGGTGCAGGGGCTCGACGATCCACCGGCTGTTCTGATGGTCTTCCAGGGTGATCGGCTTCCCGTAGAAGTGGGCGGCCGGGTTGGTGGCGGCGTGCTTGCGGTCGGCGACGGCGACGGCGCCGAAGTCCTCGCTGGTGACGCCGTACTCGTACATGATCCGGGTCGCGAACATGGCTACCCACGAAGCCGGGGTCAGCAGCCCGTAGGGCGAGGTCCAGGAGAACTGGGCCTCCTCTGCGGTCGCGCCGGCTGGGCGGTCGTGCACTCCGGCACCGAAGCGGCGGCCGGAACGCTCGTTGAACGCCCGATAGCAGAGCACGTAGTCGGCGACGCCCTCGTTCACCGCCATCGCGGCCAGCTCGACGGTGCCGCAGGGTGCGCCGCCACCGAAGTGAATGCGACTGAAGTGCTTGAGCTCGGAGGCGCCGAGCCCGCGCATGATCTCGTTCTCCGGGTTGGTCTCCATCGTGTAGGTGACGAGCCCGTCGACCTTCTCGGGCGGAAGGCCCGCGTCTTCACACGCGGCGAGGCACGCCTCGAGCGCGAGCTGCAGCTCGCTGCGACCGGAGGCCTTGGAGAACTCGGTCGCGCCGATGCCGGCGATCGCGGTGTTGCCGGCGTAGCTGTGGCGGGTCACTTGGACGCTCCGTTCGGGTAGGCGCTACCGCCGGGCAGCAGCATCTCGACAGTGCCGGACACGTGGTCGCCCAGGCCGTTGCGGGCGCGCACCTTGACCACCGTCCGGCCGGTGGCGGCGTCGGCCTCGGTGACCTCACCGGTGAAGGTGAGCGGGTCATACGGGTAGGCGGGCGCGCCGAGACGGACCCGGGTGGCGGTCACGATGTGCTCCGGCCCGGCCCAGTCACCGACGTAGCGGGCCATGAGCCCGACGGAGGTGTTGATGTTGAGGAAGATGTCCTTGGACCCGCGCTGGTGAGCGAGGTCGCGGTCGTGGTGAACGTCCTGGAAGTCGCGGGTGGCGAGCGCTCCGCTCACGACCAGGGTCGGGGTCACGTCCTTCACCCAGGGAGCGAGCTTGTCCCCGGCGCTCACGCTGTCTGCCGTACGCGTGGTCTCCCGCCGCTCGGGCGCCGCCGGCCGGAACTGCGGGATGGTGATGGGGCCGCGCGAGTCGGTCGCGCCCTCCACCTGAGCCGGGTGCGAGTCGAGCCAGCTCACCTCGAGCGGCATGCCGATCTGCACATCATCCCGGTCGACGCCCACGATGTTCGCCACCAGGCGGGGACCCTCTTCCAGCTCGACCAGCCCGACGAGCACCGGATACCTGAAGCCCGGCACCTGGGGGTAGTGCGGGATCGCGTACGAGTACAGCCGTCCACGGCCGGAGCAGACCTGGTACTGCAGATCCCACGAGCCGGTGGCGGGATCGCGGCGGGGGCCCGGCGGGAAGAACAGCTGCCCGGTGGCCGGGTCGCGCTGCATGCGCAGCTCGTGCTGGCGCGCGCCCTCCCAGAAGAACAGGTTGTCGCCGTTGATCGCCGGACGGGGGCGAGCCGACGGCGAGGTGTCGAGCGCCGGCCGGCCGTCGGCGGGCGCCGGTCGCTGCCGGCCGGTGCCGGGGCGAAACTTGAGGATGCGAAAGAGCAGGTCGCCGACGTGCTCGCCAGCGGTGGTGGTGTAGCGGTGGCGCGTGGTGACGAAATGGCCGATGCCGAGCCCGGTGGCCTTCTCCTCGGAGACGTCCTCGAGGATCTGCACGTTTTGCAGCATGTCGCCGGGGCGCGGGTAGCGCACCAGCTCGATGTCGGAATTCACCGCCACCACGGAGGTGAAGCCGCTGGCCTCGAGCTTGGCGATCGTCTGCGCCCGCGGGTCGTCACCCGACCTGGACTGCAACAGCCCGTGCCGGTCCCAGATGTCCAGCGTGACGGGCGGAGCAACGATCCCGCCGTGCACGGACTTCGCCGCGAACCCGGGATCGTTGTAGACGGGGTTCGCATCCCCGATGGCATCGCACCAGTCGGCGATGGCAGGCGCGTTGACCGGGTGGCGCGCCACCTGCGGCGGGCCGGACTCGCCGAGCCGCTTGCGCGCCTCCGCCAAGAATGCCGCATCGGGCTCGCGCTGAGGCGCTGCCTCGGGTGGAGCAGCTGACGTGCTGGTCACATTCTTCCCCTCGTCTTTGAGGCCACTTTCGGCGTACTTGGTGAATAGCAGGCGCGCCCGACAGGACGGCACGCGGGCTGTGGACTAGAGGTCCGGAGGCGGCACGGACATCCGCGCGACGAGCTCGGTGAGCAGGTCGGCGAGCTTCGCCCGACGCGGATTCGGCATGTCGCGAAGTGCCTGCGCAAGCTGCTCGGCCATCACCGACCGCAGCTTCTGATGCGCCTCGCGACCGGTCTCCGTGACGGTGTAGTACGCCACCCGGCCGTCGGCCGGATCCGCGGCGCGCTCGACATACCCGTCACCTTCCAGCTGCTGCAACGCCCGGCTCGCCGTCGGCTGCGACATGTCCATACGGGCCGCGAGCTTGGTCACCGAGACCGGACCCAGCTCCACGACGGCGGTGAGAAATCGCAGGTGGGTGCGCGAAATGGGCACTCCGCTACTGCGAACGCGGGTCTCGTGCACCCGCCCCGACGAGGTCAGGCGGACCAGATCCGACAGGGCCTGCTCGATCCGATCGAAATCGGTGGACCCGGCGCGACCGCCTGCTCCGCGCCTTCGGGGACGCATCTCCCCCGCCATCTGCCCGGACATCTGCGTAGCCATCTCGGAGAAATCTAGAGTTAGTTCCATTCAACATGCAAGTTTTTGGGTTTGCCTGCCGCCGGGACACCAGATGGCATCGGTTACCGTTGCCCCCACTGATCACTCCGCCGCTACTGCCCCAGCGCCGACCTTCGACCGCCGACAGCCCAGTTCCTCGGCCGCACTCGTTTAGGAGCGTGTAGATGGCTTCACCGGAGCAGGCAACGACGAGCCTTGCCGGCGGCGTTGCGATCGTCACCGGCGCCGGACAGGGGCTCGGACGGGTCGAGGCGCTGGCATTGGCCGCGGGCGGGGCGAAAGTCGTCGTCAACGACATCGGCGAAAAGGCTGAGGCCGTCGCCGATGAGATCAAGGCGGCCGGCGGAGACGCGATCGCGGCACCCGGCGACATCGGTGACTGGACATTCGCCGGATCGCTCGTGGAGACGGCGGTGCAGACGTTCGGCAGCTTGACGATCCTGGTCAACAACGCCGGCTTCACCCGCGACAAGATGATCTTCTCGATGACCGAAGAAGCGTTCGACGACGTCATCCGCGTCCACTTGAAGGGGCATTTCGGCACCTGCCGGGCAGCGACCGCCTACTGGCGCGAGCAGTCGAAGGCCGCCGGAGCGCCGGTGTGGGCCAGCGTCATCAATACCGCCTCCGAGTCCTTCCTGTTCGGCGCACCCGGACAGCCCAACTACTCGGCGGCGAAGGCGGGTATCGCCGCGTTGACCGTCTCCATCGCGCAAAGCTGCAGCCGCTACGGCGTGCGCGCGAACGCGATCGCTCCCCGCGCCCGGACGGCGATGACCGAGCCGATCTTCGGTCCCGCGCCGAAGGACCCGGAGGGCGGCATGGATCCGCTGAGCGTCGAGCACGTCGCCCCGGTGGTCGCCTGGCTGGCCTCGGCTTCGGCGGCGCACGTCAACGGTCAGGTGCTGGTCGTCTACGGCGGCAAGGTGGCGATCGTTTCCGCCCCCTCCATCGAGGCCACCTTCGCCTCGAGCGGCGTGACCTGGACCCCGGACGAGCTGTCCGCCACCGTCGGCGCCGAACTGGCCCACGGCGAGCACCCCGGCTTCGGCGTTCCCGTGACCCTACGCATCTGAGCAGGCGCCCCACCACATGCAGATCTCGATGACCCTTCCCACGATGCTGCCGCACGGCCGCCGCGAACTGCTCGCCTGGTGCCGGACGGTGGACGAGGGACCGTGGGCGAGCCTCGCGGTACCCGAGCGGGTCACGTTCACCAGCCACGCGCTCGTCCCCCAGCTGGCTGCTGCCGCGGCGCTCACCGAGCGGGTCCGGCTGTGGACCACAATCATCGTGCTGCCCGCCCACTCGCCGGTGCAGGTGGCGAAGGACATGGCGAGCGTCGACCAGATAGCGGCGGGCCGGCTCACCGTCGGCGTCGGCGTCGGCGGTCGCGAGGCGGACTACCAGGCCTTGGGCGCGCCGTTCACCCGCCGCTGGCAACGGATGGACGACGCCGTGGCGGCCATGCGCCGCGTCTGGGCGGGCGAGCCCCCGTTCGACGGTGCCGATCCGGTCGGCCCGCCGCCGGTGCAGCCGGGCGGCCCGCCGCTGGTCGCGGGCGTCATGGGGCCGAAGGCGCTGGCGCGCGCCGCGCGCTGGGCGGCCGGAGTGGACGACGGCTCGACGGTTACCCACGTCGACCCGGCAGCCTTCGGGGCCAACGTCGAGCGCATCCGCACCGCGTGGACCGACGCCGGCCGCGGCGAGCCGCCGCACATCTCGGCCAGCCTTTGGTACGCCCTCGGCGACGGCGCGGCGCAGCGGCTGCGCGACTACGCGTTCCAGTACCTGCGCATCTTCGGCGACGACATCGCCGAGATGATGGCTTCCGCCGCCCACGCCTGCACGGCCGAGGCGCTGCGCGAAAACGTGGAAGCCCTCGCCGGCGCCGGCTGCGACGAGCTCTTCCTGGTTCCGACCACCACCGACGTCACCGAGCTCGACCGCACCCGAGACGCACTGGGTGTCTAGCTGATGCCGGGCGAGCAACCCCCCGCCGTCGTCATCGAACGCGACGGGCGCGTCGCGACGATCGCGCTGAACCGGCCGGATGCGCTGAACGTCTTCTCCGGCGGTATGGGCGACCAGCTGTCGGCTGCCTACGGCGAATGCGACGCCGACCCGGACGTGCGTGTCATCGTGCTGACCGGACGCGGCCGCGCGTTCTGCGCCGGCGCCGACATGGCACCGGAAAGCGCGTCGTTCGCGGCGCCGGCCGCCGAATTCTCCTCGCAGCCGCTCCGCACGCCCGCCTGGTCACTGCACACCCCGGTCATCGGTGCGATCCAGGGCCACGCGATCGGCATCGGCTTCACGATCGCGCTGCAGTGCGACATCCGCTATGTCGCCGAAGACGCGAAGTTTGCGATCCCGCAGGTGCGCCGCGGGATGATGGGCGACGGGGGCTCGCACTGGACGGTGCGCCGCCTGGCCGGGCAGACGGTGGCCGCCGACGTGCTGCTCACCGGCCGCACGTTTCGCGGACGCGAAGCCGTTCAGCTCGGTCTCGCCTCGCGCGCACTGCCGGCCGACGAGGTGCTGCACGCCGCTCTGGAGACGGCCCACGACATGGCACGCGCCGCGTCACCGGCGTCGCTCGCGCTGTCCAAACGGTTGCTGTGGGCCGACGTGAGCCTGGACGAGACGATCCGCCGGGAGAGCGGCTACCACCGGCTGCTGATGGGGACGCCCGACGCCGCCGAAGGGCCGCGAGCGTGGATGCAACGGCGCGATCCGGAGTGGACGCTGCGCGCCGCCGACGTCCTCCCTGGCGCCGGCGCGGTGGACGCCGAGCACTAGAGCCCGGAGTCGGATGCGCTCAGCAGCGGCTCGGCGGCGGAGCGCTGTGGCTGCGGCACGACGACGGGGGCGGGCGGCTCGGGCGTCGCCAGCACGCAGCGCGTGCCGGAGTAGATGGTCGGCATGCACTTGTTGCAGTGCACGCACAACGCCTCGGAACGCTCGCCGGCCTGCATCTGCTGCAGCAGGTCGGGCTCGCGCAGCAACGCCCGCCCCATCTGCATGAACTCGAAGCCCTCATCCAGCGCGCGCTGCATGGTGTCCAGGCGGTTGATGCCGCCGAGCAGGATCAGCGGCATCGTCAGGCGCTGGCGGAACTCGCGCGCGAACGGCAGGAAGAACGCTTCCTCGAAGGGATAGCTCGGGAAGAGGCTCTTCGCGACCAGTCGCAGCCCGAGCCCGATGAGCTTCGACTGCGTAGCCACCATCTCCTCGAGGGGCACGTCGCCGCGGAAGAAGTACATGCCGTTCAGCAGCGAACTGCCGCCGGTGAGAACGAGCGCGTCGAGGGCACCGTCGTCCTGCAGCAGCTGCGCGATCGGCAGGCTCTCGTCGAGCCAGAGCCCCTTCGCCACCCCGTCGGACATGTTGAACTTCGCGACGACAGCCAGCCGGTCGCCGACGGCCTCGCGCACCGCCGCCACCACCTCCCGCGGAAAGCGGGAACGGGCCTCGACGCTGCCGCCGTAGCGGTCCTTGCGCTTGTTGAGGTTGGGCGAGAAGAACGAGCTGAGCAGGTAGTTGTGACCGAGATGCAGCTCGACGGCGTCGAAGCCGGCGTCGATCGCGGTGCGTGCGGCCCGCACGTAAGCGGCTTTGACCTCGTCGAGCGCGGCGAGTGAGGCGCCGCGGATGACGCCCCCGGCGGTCTTGCTGAAGCGGGTGGACGGCGCCAGCGACGGCGTCCGGTTGGACCGCACATCAGCCACCAGACCGGCGTGGCCGAGCTGCGCGGACGCCGCTGCCCCTTCCGCGTGGATCGCGTCCGTCAACCGGCGCAGGCCGGCAATGCTGTCCTGCTCCATCACGAGACAGTTGCGATTGACCCGGCCCCCCGGGGCGACGGCGCAGTACGCCACGGTGCTCATGCCCACCCCGCCGGCGGCAACCCGGCGATGGAACTCGATGAGCTCGTCGCTCACCTGGCCGCGTGGCGTGTAGCCCTCGAACGTCGCCGCCTTGATGACGCGGTTGCGCAACGTCAGCGGCCCGAGACGTCCCGGCGTGAACGGACCGCCACTCGTCGCCGACGAACCGCTTGCCGCTGCTGATGACATGTCAGACCTCCGAGCCCAGCCGATCGCCAGCACAGTACCGGCCGCGGTAGGGCCACGGGCATGCGGCAGACTCGGGCTGTGCGTAACGCGGTGCTTTTCGACTTCGGCGGCGTCTTCACGCCATCTCCCTTTCCGGCCGTGCGAGAGGCCGCCCCTGAGCTCGGCCTCTCCCCGGACGCTGCCATCGAGATCATGTTCGGGGTCTATGACCAGGACGGTGAGCACCCCTGGCATCGTCTCGAGCGCGGCGAGATCACCCTCGAGCAGGCCCGCCAGGAGTTGTCGGCGCTGGCCCGCGAGTACGAGGTGGAGATCGACGTGCTCAGCCTGTTCGGGCGGCTCGGCGCCCCTGATCCGCATCGCGAGGCCATGGTCGAGGGAGCACGCCGGATCCGCCGGCGCGGGCTGCGCACCGGGCTCGTCACCAACAACGTTGTCGAATTCGGTGACGGCTGGCGCCGCATGGTCCCCGTGGACGAGCTCTTCGAAGTGGTCATCGACTCGTCCGCGGTGGGCGTCCGCAAGCCGAACCCCAAGATCTACCAGCTGGCGCTGGATGCACTGGGGGTGGACGCGGCGGACGCCGTCTTCCTGGACGACCTGCCGGGCAACATCACCGCGGCCGAGTCGCTCGGCATGGCCGCGATCCTCGTCGGACCAGACAGGCCGCAAGCCCTCGCCGAACTCGACGAGCTGCTTGCGGCCTGATCGGTCGCTCGGCCGGGGCCGCGTCAGATGGCGATCAGACGCGGTCCAGGCTCAGCATGGTGATCGCGTTGCCGCGCACGATCTTGTAGACCGTCTCGGCGTCGAGGCCCTCCATCATCTCCTCGGCGACCTTCTTGGTGTGCGGCCACGTCGAGTCGGTGTGGGGGTAATCGGTCTCGAACGTCACGTTGTCGACGCCGATCTCCTCGATCGACTTGAGTCCGTGCTGGTCACGGAAGAAGCACCCGTAGACCTGGCGCCTGAAGTACGTCGACGGCGGCTCGGGCACAAGCTTGCGGGACTCGGTCCAGGCGAAGTGCTCTTTCCACACGTCGTCGGCGCGCTCGAGCGCGTACGGCAGCCAGCCGATCTGCCCCTCGGAGTAAGCGATCTTCAGCGTCGGGAACTGCACGAGCTTGCCGGAGAACAGCCAGTCGGCGAGCGACGCCATCGCGTTGTTGAAGGACAGCGTGGCGGCCACCGAGGTCGGCGCGTCACCGGAGGTGGCGGGCATCCGCGACGACGAGCCGATGTGCATGCAGACGGTGGTGGCCGTTTCCTCGCAAGCCTGGAACAGCGGATCCCAGGAGCCGCTGTGGATGCTCGGCAGCCCGAGGTGCGGCGGGATCTCGCTGAAGCAGACGGCGTGGCAGCCGCGCTCGGCGTTGCGCCGCACCTCCTCCGCCGCCAGCTCGGCGTCCCAGAGCGGAATGATGATCAACGGGATCAGTGCGCCGTTCGAGTCGCCGCACCACTCCTCGACCATCCAGTCGTTGTAGGCCTTGATGCAGGCCAGGCCGAGCTCGCGGTCCTTGGCTTCGGTGAAGGTCTGGCCGCAGAACCGCGGGAACGACGGGAACGACAGCGAGCCGTCGACGTGGTTCAGCTCGTTGTCCTCGATGCGCGCCTTGGGGTCATAGCAGCCAGGGCGCATCTCGTCGTACGTGATCGGCGACATCGTCATGTCTTCGCGGGCGAACCCGACCGCGGCGACGTGCCGCTTGTGGATGTAGACGAGGTCTTCGAAGATCCAGCAGTCGGCCTTCGGACCGTTGTCGTCGAAGGTCTGCCGGTACTGGCCGCCGCCGATGTGTGCCATCTCGCCGATACCGCGGCGCTCGATCCGCGGACCACGGTCGCGGTATTTGGCCGGTAGCCAGGTCTGCCACACGTGAGGAGGCTCGACCACGTGATCATCGACGCTGATGATCTTCGGAAGCTCACCGAAGGAGTGGGTGCTCTCCGGGGTGGACTGCTCGTTCGCGACTGCCATGGCTGCCAGCCTTCCCATCCGTCGTCTGACGACAGGTGCCTTCAGGTCCCGTCACGGGATCGCGACAGGTAGCACATTCTCAACCTGACACCCCGTCAGGTCTCGGGCCAGCGTATCCGCCAACGACCGTCTCGGCACCCCCTCTACACCCATTCCCGACGCGACCACGATCACGTAGGGATATGTTGCGCTGGCCACGGGCAATGCCTCCTGCGCGCCGGAATCCGGCGTCGACCTGGGCATTCGGTCGTGGCGGCGCGGCAGCGAAGGAGGCGCAGGCATGCAGCCGTTGAGCGGCAGTGATCTGTTCCAGCTCTACATGGAATCGCCTATCCAACCGATGCACACGCTCAAGGTTCTGATACTTGATCCCGCGCAGGCGGGGCAGACGGGGCAGCCGAGCACCGCCGACCCCACGACCTTCGACGGTCTGCACGACTGGGCGAGCCGCGCGCTGGCCGAGATTCCGCCGCTGCACTGGAAGCTCGTGAAGGCGCCGCTGCACCTCGGAGCCGCCGCATGGTGCGAGGAGCACCATCTCGACCTGTGGAACCACCTGCGGGTGGCCCGGGTGGAGGCGCCCGGTGGGCGTGAGCAGCTGGCCGCCGTGCTGGACACGCTCATGGAGGGCAAGCTCGATCGCGGCCGGCCACTGTGGGAGCTGTGGCTCATCGAGGGGCTCGCGGACGGCAAGGTCGCGCACGTGTGGAAGATGCATCACGCGATCGCCGACGGCGGTGCGTCGATGCGCGTCCTCGACAAGGCCTACCAGCACTCCCCGATCGCCCGCGCCGAGGCTGACCCGCGCGAAGTGCCGATCCCGCCCACGCCGCCGCGCGAGCTCGCCAAGGCCGCGCTGCGCCGCCACGGCACGATGGTGGCGGAGCTGCCGGGCCTGATCCGCCGCTCACGCTCGGCGAAGTCGGTGTCGACCAACCGGCGGCGGCTCGGGCTGCCGACCGGCGCCAAAGCTCTCGCCGGGCCGATGACGCGCTACAACCGCGGGCTCACCTCGCATCGCACCGTCGCCTGGGCGCGCCTCTCGATGGCCGACATCCAGGTGGTGAGGGCGGCCTTCGACTGCACGGTGAACGACGTCTTCCTCACCGCCGCCGCCGGTGCGCTCCGGCTTCATCTCGAGCCGCTGGGTGAGCTGCCGGACGCCCCGATGACCGCGAGCGTCCCGGTCGGGCTCCGCAAGCCGCACGAGGAGGACGACTACGGCAACCGATTGGGTGTCTGGTACCTCGCCCTGCCGACGAACGTCGCGGACCCCGTCGAACGGCTGCACGCGACGCGCATGATCACCCGAGGCGCCCGGGAGGCGGCCGAGCAGGGCGGCGGCCCGGAGCTGCTCGCCCAGTGGCAGGCGTACACCGTGCTGTTCAAGCCGGCGAACGCGCTCGGCAATTTCGGCGCCCGCCACGCGCAACGCCCGCTGTTCAACGTCACCGTGTCCAACGTGCGCGGACCTCGCCAGCAGCTCTACGCGGATGGCGTCCCGGTCGTCGACCTGTTCTCGCTGTCGGTGCTGTCGACCGGCCAAGGGCTGAACCTCACCGGGTGGAGCTACCTCGACGATTTCGTTGTCGGCATCGTCTCCTGCCCGGAGCACGAACCGCAGCTCTGGCAGCTCGCCGACGGCTTGCCCCTGGCGCTCGAGGAGCTGCGGCAAGCCGCCACCGCGCGGCTGCGGAGAATCAACCGTCAGTACAGCAATGTGCTGGGACCAGCCGCCCAGGCGTGAGGAGACAGATGAAGACCCGAATGACGGCATACCGGCTGCTCGAGTGGGAGCAGGGACCGCGGCTCGTCGAGACCGAGGTGCCGCGACCAGGCCCCGGTGAGGTCCTGGTTCGCGTCGCGGGTAACGGCCTGTGCCACTCGGACATCGGCATGGCGCAGATGCCGGCATCGGTCGGTGAGCTGGTCGGCTGGCGGATGCCGTTCACACTCGGACACGAGATCGGCGGCTACATCGAGGAGGCCGCCGACGGGGCTGTCGACACGTTCGGACGGCCGGTATCGATCGGGTCCGCGGTCGCGCTCGTGTCTCCGTCGTCCTGCGGGGTCTGCCGGTACTGCCGCCGCGGACTCGACAGCGCCTGCCCGAACGGCCTGGCCGGGCGCGGATACGGACGCGACGGCGGGCTGGCCGAGTACGTCGTCGCCGACGCCGCCCGCTCGGTGCTGCCGTTGTCCAAGCTCGACCCGGTCGCCGCCGCGCCACTGACCGACGCGGGCGCCACGTCTTATCACGCGGTGCGTCGCGCGCTGCCGAAGCTCGAGCCCGGCTCCACCGCCGCCGTGCTCGGCGCCGGCGGGCTGGGATCGTTCGCCATCCAGTTCATCCGTGCGCTATCGCCGGCGCGGGTCGTGGCCGTCGACCACCACACCTCGCGGCTGGACTACGCCCGCGAGCTCGGGGCGGCCGAAGCCATCGGCGGAGTCGACGCCGGGACCGCCGGAGCGATCCGCGAGCTGACCAGCGGCGAAGGTGCCGACGTCGTCCTGGACTTCATCGGCATCGACGAGTCCATCGCCGCCGGTCTGGCCGCCACGCGACTCGGCGGCGCGTTCGGTCTCGTCGGCGCCTCCGGCGGCAGCTTCAGAGGCCCCTGGATGGGCGGCCTGCCCAAGGAGGCCGACATCTTCACGTTCCAGGGCTCGTGCATCTCCGACCAGCAGGCCGTCGTCGCGCTCGCGGAGGAAGGCCTGATCCGCAGCGACGTCGACGTGTTCCCGCTCGAGCGCGTCGCCGAGGCGTACGAGGCGATGGAGGCCGGGACGTTGCGCGGTCGGGCGGTCGTCACGCCGGGCTGATCCCCTTCGCGGTGGGGCAAACGATCCGGCGCCCTCGGCAGGAGGGTCGGCCTTCGTCGAGGCACACATTCCGCCGCCCTCGGGGCAACGGTAGTTCTTCGGCCAGGCACACAATCCGTTGCCTCCGAGCGCGTGCTCACTCCTGGCAGCGCATCGTCTGCCCGAGCGATAACCGTTCCCTCCCCTCGGCGCAGCGGATTGTGTGCCAGCGCTGCCGGCAGTGGGTCACGTGACAGCTCAGCAGACCGTGCGTGCGGCTCAGTGATCCGCGGTGGACGTCTTCCACGTCTCCCACCCGAAGGGCAGCGTGCCGGTGCCGGTGTCAGATGCCGGCCAGTTCGCGGGCGGGAGGGAGTTGGGGCGCTGGTCGTAGTCGGTGCCGTAGAAGAGCTGGTGGTCGCGGGTGAGAAACAGCCACTCGCCGTCGCGCTGCGCGTAACGGTCGAAGTAGCAGATCGCCTGCCGGATCCACCGCCCTCCGGCCAGAATCGCGCCGAGCGTGTAGACGCTGCCCCGGGCGCGGTCGGGACGCCCGGGGTCGAGGTCGATGACGTGCGTGCCGACATGAAGGACGGAGATGGAGAGCCGCTCCAGCTCGGCGCCGAAGTACGCCTCCTGCAGGGCCGCTCGACCGGTGCGTCCCCCGCCGACCCGGACGTCGTCGACGTAGAGCCGGGCCAGCGCAGCGCCGTCGCGGCGCACCATCGCGTCGGCGTAGCGGACGGCGAGCTGATGGATCTGATGCTGCGCGTCCAGGCGACGAAGCCGGTCGTTCACGGGCGGGACAGCACGTCGCCGGAGTACTCGATGTGGTGCGCGCGCTCGGCGAGCAACCAGCTGTCACCAACGCGAACGTAACGGTCCTCGTACGTCACTCCGGCAACGATCCACTGCGCGCCCTCCTCGAGCTCGGCGCGGCAGACCACGCGCCCCGATGCGCTCGACGGGCTCTCGAAGCTGATGACCGGCTCGGCCACCAGATGGAAGGTGCGTCCCGGGCGGATGTTCGCGGCGAGCCGCTCGCGGGCCTGCTCGCGCGCGTCCGGGGCGTGCAGCGCGATGAGCGTGTCGATGTCGCGGGCGTCGTACGCCACCGCGTAGCGGGCGACCAACTGGCGGATCTGCTCCGCTGCTTCCAACCGCTCGATCAGCTCCACGGGTGCCCACGCTAGCCTTCGCGAATGGCTGACACCCCCAAAGAGGCAAGTCTTGCGAACCACGCTGTCCTCGTCACCGGCGGCGGCACCGGCATCGGCCGGGCCTGCGCCGCGCGGCTGGTCGCCGACGGCGCCCATGTGACGATCTGTGGACGCACCGAGTCCAGCCTCGTCGACGCCGTGAAGCGGATCGAGGGATCCGTCGCGGGCGGCGGTTCGATCCGCTACACCATCGCCGACGTCACCGACGAAAGCTCTGTCGAGCAGGCCGTCGCATTCGCTTCCGAGCCGACGGGGGGCCTGTCCGGCTGCGTGGCCAACGCGGGCGGCGGTGGCGGGCTCGCGCCGACCGCGAAGCAGGACACCGCCGAGTTCCTGCGCGTGCTGCACCTGAACGCGCTGGGCACGTTCCTCTGCTTGAAGCACACGCTGCCGAAGCTGATCGACTCCGGCCACGGGTCGTTCGTCGGCATGTCGTCGATCGCGGGCCGGCTGACTCACCCGTTCTTCGGCGCGTACGGCCCGGGCAAGGCCGCGATCGAGCAGCTGGTGCGCGTCGCCGCCGACGAGTACGGGCATCTGAAGGTGCGGGCCAACGCGATCCGGCCGGGCTTCATCGCCACCGAGATCATGGCGCACATCCCGCGGGACAGCTCGGTCTACCAGAGCTACGTGGAGAACACCCCGCTGCCGCGGCTCGGCGAGCCGGAGGACGTCGCCGAGCTGGCCCGCTTCCTGATCGGTCCCGAGTCGTCGTGGATCACCGGTCAGGTCATCGAGGTCGACGGCGGCCACAGTCTGCGCCGCGGACCGGACTTCGGGCCGTTCGCCGCGCCGTTCTGAGAGCGCGCCTTCCCGAGTTGCCGGGCTTTCCGTGAGGAAAGGCTGGCATCGCTTCTGACGACGTGTCAGGCTCTGTCACTAAGTGCCCGACGGGGTGCGCTTGGAGGAGCTCATGCACGACCTGATCGTTCGGGGCGGGACGCTTGTCGACGGAACGGGCGCGGCGCCGCGCCAGGCCGACGTCGCGGTCGACGACGGACGCATCACCGAGGTCGGCGACCTCAGTGGCTGCGCCGCGCGGCGGACGGTTGACGCCGACGGCCTGCTGGTCACCCCCGGCTTCGTCGACATCCACACCCACTACGACGGGCAGGTGACCTGGGATCCGCTGCTGACCCCGTCGTCATGGCACGGCGTCACCACCGTGGTGATGGGCAACTGCGGGGTCGGCTTCGCCCCGGTGCGCCCCGGCCAGGAGGACTGGCTCATCCAGCTGATGGAGGGTGTCGAGGACATCCCCGGCACCGCCTTGGCGGAGGGCATCACCTGGGGCTGGGAGACCTTCTCGGACTACCTCAACGCGCTCGACGGGATACCGCGCTCGTTAGACGTCGCGACGCAGGTACCGCACGGCGCGGTACGGGCCTACGTGATGGGCGAGCGCGGAGCCCGCAACCAGCCGGCCACTCCCGCCGACATCGAGGCGATGGCCGAGGTCGTTCGGGCAGGCGTTCTCGCCGGCGCGCTCGGCTTCTCCACGTCGCGCACCGCGCTGCACACCGCGGTCGACGGTGAGCCGGTGCCGGGCACGTTCGCCGCCGAGGACGAGCTGTTCGGCCTCGGCCGGGTGCTCGGCGAGCTCGGCATGGGCGTCTTCGAGCTTGCCCCGGCGGGCGTGATGGGCGAGGACCTGCTCGCGCCGACGAGCGAGGTCGCGTGGATGCGCAAGCTGTCCGCCGAGATCCGACGGCCGATCAGCTTCGGCCTTTCCCAGCACAACCACGCGCCGGAGGCCTGGCGCGACGTGCTGAAGCTGACGGACGAAGCGCTCGCGGAGGGCGCCGACCTGCGCCCGCAGGTGAGCGGGCGGCCGCTGAACCTGCTGATCGGTTGGGAGACGTTCCACCCGTTCGCCACCCGTGCGACCTACAAGAAGATCGCCGACCTGCCGCTCGCGGAGCGGATGGTCCACCTGCGCAAGCCGGAAGTACGCGCCGCGATCCTGTCCGAGCCGTCTGAGGACAGCGCCGCGCTCAAGGTCATCGGCAACGCGCTCGACAAGATCTTCCCGATGGGCGAGCCGCCGAATTACGAGCCGGATGCGAACGACAGCGTGGCCGCCATCGCCGCCCGGGCCAACCGTCCGGACGAAGAGGTCCTCTACGACCTCATGATGCAGCACGACGGCCGCGAGCTGCTGATGTACGCGTTGCTCGGCTTCTCCTACGGCAACCTCGACGCGGTGCGCGAGATGCTGCTGCACCCCTCATCGGCGCTCGGCCTGTCCGACGGCGGCGCCCACTGCGGCGTGATCTGCGACGCGAGCATGCCGACCTTCATGCTGACCCACTGGGCACGTGACCGCAGGTACGACCGGCTGCCGCTCGAGCTCGTGGTGCGCAAGACGAGCTACGACACCGCCCGGCTCTACGGGCTCGGCGACCGCGGGGTCGTCGCACCGGGCTACAAGGCGGATCTCAACGTGCTCGACTTCGATGCGCTCTCGCTGCAGCTGCCGAAGATGGTGCACGACCTGCCCGGCGGCGCGCGTCGCCTGGTGCAGTCGGCGACCGGCTATGTCGCCACCATCGTCAGCGGCGAGGTCACGCTTTCCGCCGGCGAGGACACCGGGGCCCGCCCGGGCCGCCTCGTGCGGGGCGCCCGATGACCACGTTCGCACCCGGCGCCCCCGCCGACGCCGAGCTGCTCCCACCCGGCGACCAGGACGCGATCGGAGCGCCGCCTTCGAGCCCCGTCCGGGTGCCGGCCGAGCGTTACTACTCCCCCGCGTTCGCGCAGGCGGAGATCGAACGCATGTGGCCCCGCGTCTGGCAGCTCGCCGCCAGCGTCGACCATCTCGCCGAGCCGGGTGACTACTTCGAGTACCGCGTCGGCCCCTTCTCGGTGCTGATCGTCCGCGGTGACGACGGCGAGCTGCGTGCGTTCCAAAACGCCTGCCGCCACCGGGGAAATGCGCTGTGCGTCGGTGCGGGCAGCGGGCTGCGCGAGCTCAAGTGCGGCTACCACGGCTGGACGTGGGACCTCGCCGGCATGCTCAAGCGGGTGCCGGGACGGAAGGGCTTCGGCGCGCTGCATCTGTCGGACTACCCGCTGCTGCCGGCGAGCGTCGACACGTGGGAGCGGTTCGTCTTCGTGAACCTCGACCCGAATGCGATGCCGCTCGCCGAGTACCTGGAAGAGATGCCGCGCGACATCGCGTGGGCGGCGCTGTCCGATTTCCGTTGCACCGCAACGGCAATCATCGATGTGGACGCCAACTGGAAGACCATCGCCGACGGGTTCAGCGAGACTTACCACATCCAGGGGCTGCACCCGGAGCTGCTGCGCTGCGTCGACGACATCCATGCGCCGCAGGCGATCTGGAGCCACGTCGGCAAGTCACACCAGCCGTACGGCGTGGCGAGCCCGCGCCTTGACGGCGCGCTCAGCGACCAGGACGTGTGGGACGCCTACATCGACACGCAGGGCGCCCGCATGGGCATCACCGAGTCGGTGCCGCTACCGCCCCTCGAGGCAGGTGAGACGGTGCGCGACGCCATCGCCAAGCAGACCCGCAAGCACTACGCCGAGAACGGCATCGACCTGAGCGGCTTCACCACCGACCAGATCACCCGGCTGCACCAGTACAACGTCTTCCCCAACCTCACCGTGCTGGCGAGCGCGGACCAGCTCACCGCCATGTGCGCCCGCCCCGGTCCCACGCCCGACTCCGGGCAGCTGGTCATGTTCGCGATGTCCCGCAAGGAGCCTGGCGCCGCCCGCACCAAGCCGATCGACGTGCGCATGCCTGCGTCCCAAGCCCAGCTCGGGCTGGTGCTCGATCAGGACCTCACGGTGCTGGAACGCCTCCAGCGCGGGCTGCACTCGCCGGGCTTCACACATCTCACGTTGTCGATGGAAGAACGCCGCCTCATCAACACCCACCGCAACCTGGAGCGCTACCTCGACCTCCCGCCGTCGGAGTGCATGACCGGCGGCTGAAAGATCAACGCGCCAATGAACTGGCTGAGGTGCCGGTTGGCGGGGGGTTCAGCCGGTTCAGTGGCGCGTTGATCTCGAGCGCTACTTCGCGGCCGTGATGCGCACCGGCATGCTCTTGATGCCGTTGATGAAGTTGCTGCGCAAACGGTCGACGGGGCCGGTGATCTCGACCGTGTCAATCTTGCGGGCGAGCGTCTCCAGCATCAGCTCGATCTCGAGCTTGGCGAGGTGACGGCCCAGGCAGAAGTGCGGCCCGCCGCCGCCGAAGCCGATGTGCGGGTTGGGGTCGCGGCCGATGTCGAACTGGTCGGCGTTCTCGAAGACCGCCTCGTCGCGGTTGGCCGACGGGTAGTACATGACGATCTTGTCGCCCTTTTTGAGCTCGACCCCACCGAGCACGGTGTCCGCCATCACGGTGCGGCGGAAGTCCATCACCGGGCTGACCCAGCGGACGATCTCGTCGGCCGCAGTGCTCTTGAGCCCCTCGGGGTCGGCCTTGAGCCGCTCCCACTGCTCCGGGAACTCCGTGAACGCCTGCATGCCACCCGAGATCGCGTTACGGGTGGTCTCGTTGCCGGCGACCATGAGCAGCACGAAGAACAAGTCGAACTCGAACTCCGACAGCACATTGCCGTCCTCGTCCGGGCTGATCAGCTTGGTGATCATGTCGTCGCCCGGACATTTGCGCTTCTCGGTGGCCAGCTCGTTGGCGTAGGCGTAGACCTCCATCGCCGCCGCGGCGTTTTCCTCCTGGCTCACGACGGACGGGTCGTCGCCGGACAGCATCCGGTTCGACCACTCGAAGAGCCTGTGCCGGTCGGCGTACGGCACGCCCATCAGCTCGGCGATGACGACGAGCGGCAGCTCGGCGGCCACCATCGTCACGAAGTCGCCCTGACCGGCCGCGACGGCCTTGTCGACGATCTCCTCGCAGACGCCCTGGATGCGCTCCTCGAGCTTGCCGATCGTGCGTGGGGTGAAGCCGCGGTTGACCAGGCTGCGCTGGCGGGTGTGGACCGGCGGGTCCATGTTGACCAGCATCAGCCGCTGCTGTTCCTTCTGCTCCTCCGGCATCTCGAACATGAAGCACGTTTCGGCATTAGAGGAGAAGAGCTCGGGATTGCGCGAGATCGTCACGCAGTCCTCGTGACGCGTGACCGCCCAATACCCGTTGGGAACGTCGGGGTCGGGGTGCTTGTAGACCGGGGCCTGCGCGCGCAGCACCTTGAACTGGTCGTGCGGGACGCCCGCGACGAAGTTGTCGGGGCTGTAGACGTCGATGTCGAGAGCCGTCACGGATCCTCCATGGCTCGGGGGCTGTGATGATCGGGGGTGACGGTCAGGCGCACGGAAGCCGTCGCCTGGCAGAACGATGCGAGTAGCCCGTCAGAAACGGGTGTCGCAACTGTAGAACACGTTCTCGTTCGGCCGGCGGCCCCGCCCTGTGCCCCCGGTCACAAAGATCACCTCGGGTGGGGACGGCCCAGTTGCCCGTTCGACACGCGACACGCCGCCGCTAGGTGCCCAACGGCCAGCAGCGCCCGGGCGCGGGGCTACTGCCACCACCTACCTCGCCTCGGCACTCGCGATCCACGAGCCCAACTTCGGCGCGTCAGTGCGCGACACGCGAGTCTGCGTCAACCGTGGATGACACGGACTCGCGGCTTCGGACGTGACACGCCGCCGCTACGTGCGTAACGGCAATCACATACCGCCCGCTCAGCCGCGTTGCGATCGCCAGAACTGGCGGATCGCCGGGTGGCTCCAGTTGTCGTGGTCCTCACCCCACGCCGTCACCCCGTCGAACTCCCACTCGAACAGGCAGTTCATGGTGAACATGTTGGGGTTGATGAAGAACGCGAGCCGGTTGTGGCCGATCCCCCGCGCGCGCAGCGGCCGGCCGAGCTCGTCCTCACCCTCGATGACGACTTCCCGCGGGAAGCCGTCGGCATCGCGGCGCACGACTTCCCGCGTCGCCCGCGCGAGCTTGGCCCACTTGCCGTCGCGGATGAGGTAGCCGTGGATGCTGTTGAGCCCCTGGCCCCAGTCCATGGTGATGGTGTGGAACGCGTCGTTCGGCGAGGCCGTGGCGTAGCTGTACCCGCCGCGTGACGCCGGGCTCGACGTGAGGCCCTGCCCGAACTGCGGCCGTGGCCCCCATGACCGGTCACGGAAGCCGAACGAGTCGACCTCCATCCGCTCCCCGTTCAGGATCAGCGTGCCGGTGTAGCGCCCCGGCTGGTCCAGATGGTGCTCACCGAGGTAGTGCGGCTCGGTGACGGCCGTGAAGGTGAGCTCGGCGCGCACCTCGTCACCACCGTCGGGGTCGGTGTAGCCGATCTCGTAGACCCGCTGCGGTTCGACGCAGCGATAGGTGATGCCGTTCGCGACCCTCAGGTCCGATAGCGGGGTGTCCGGGAACGGCAGGTGCCAGAAATTCTTGGCGTACCGGCAGCTGTCGGGACGCGTCCCGCTGGGATCCCAGAAGTACGCACCCGCCGCCGTCACGCCGAGGTTCGCCTGGAAGAACGGGTAGAGCTGGCCGGACACCTTGCGGTCCGGCACGGTGAACGTGAACCAGCACGTCTCCGCCCAGGCCGGGTCGTCGTTCGTCGGCGGATGGAACTCATCGTCCGGGTGCATGCCGGCACGGGGCTGGGCGAGTTTCGCTGCGGATGTCATGACCTACCGCAATTCGTCGACGTACTTGTTGGTGCCGGGCAGCGTCGGGAAGAACGGCGCGACGAGCTCGCACCGACCGACGCCGGCCTGCTCCGCCTGCTCGACGGCTCCGGCGAACCCCGCGTCCCAGGAGTCGCGCACGTCGCCGGCGGTGAACCAGAGCATGGTGAGCCGGCGGCCGAGCCCTTCCACCTGCTTCACGTAGCTCATCCGGTCCTCCGGCAACGGCAAGACCGTGAACGCCGTGCCGAGAGCCACCCCGGCGCCGAACACGACAGGCGCCCGCTCGCTGCGCACCCACTCCAGCACCGCCTGGACGTCGCCGCCCTCCGGCGCGTCGATCACCTCGACCACCAGCCCGCCGTAGGGGTAGTCGAAGGCGTGGATGTCGCGCGACGCGGCACCGTCCTCGACCGCGTCGCGATAAACCGGACCGAGGTACTGCTGGAACGCGGTGAAAATATGGTCGCGTTCGAGGTAGACGCGCCCGTCGGCGAGCAGGCGCTGGTTCGTGCCGACGCTCCATCGCAGGTGCTGGTCGTAGCGGCCTTCGGTGATCCAGTACGTCGCGATGTACTTGCCCAGCTCGATCGGGTTCGCGATCGCCGACGACTTCGGGATACGCAGCGCCTGCAGCTCGCGCGGCGCCACCCACCGGCGGCCGGCGAACATCCACGGCATCGCCATCGCGCCGGCGTAGAAGTGGTCGTCCTCGTACCAGCGGTTGTACGCGTGATCGTGGCCGACGTGCGGCTCGACCATCGTGATCAGCGCCGACCCGATTTTCACCTCATACGGGCCGGTGCCGGGTAGCTCACCGTAGGGCCGAAGGTGCGGCGGCAACTCGGACGGCGGTGTGGTCAACGAAACTCCTTCGTTTGCTGCTGCGGGTCAGACCCGAGTGAAGTCGGGTTCGCGCTTTTCCATGAAGGCGGTCATCGCTTCGAGATTCGCGGGGCCGCCGAGCAGCCGGCCGAACGCCGCGTTCTCACCCTCGCGAGCGGCCCGGATGCCCTTGACGACCGGCGCCATCATCAGCTCCTTGGTGGCCATGAGGGAACTGATCGGAGCGTTCGCCAGCACCTGGGCGCGCCGCATCGTCTCGGGCATGAGCTCGTCCGGAGTGCACAGCTGCCACGCGATGCCGAGCCGCACGCACTCCTCGGCCGGGATCCACTCCGACGACATCAGCGCCCAGGCCGCTGCCTGCCGTCCGATGAGGGTCGGCAGCAGCGTGCTGCTCGCCGCCTCCGGAGCGACCCCGAGACGCGTGAAGGGGTAACGCAACCGCGCGTTCGTGGACATCAGCACGAGGTCGCAGAAGCCGAGGATCGTCGCGCCGATGCCGAGGCCCATGCCGTTGACCGCGCAGATGAACGGCTTGCGCAGCGCCGTCAACGTGTCGATCAGTCCGGGGAAGCCGTGCTTGCCCGCCGGAAAGTTCTCCGGATCGGCGACGCGGGCGGCCATCTCTTTCACGTCCGTCCCGGCGCAGAAGGACTCCCCGGCACCGGTCAGGACGACGACCGCCACCCCCGGATCGGCGTCGGCGGCGATCAGCGCGTCGGTGGCCGCGTCGTAGAGCGCCTCGTTGAACGCGTTGCGCGCCTCCGGGCGATCGAGGGTCACCACGCGAACCCGCCCGGTGTCCTCGACGCGAATCACGCGGCGGCCCCGTCCAGCACCCGCCAGCGCACCGGCTCGGCGACGTCAGGACCGGGATCGGCGAAGTCGACGATGGCCCGCTCACGCAGCGCGTAGAGGTGCGCGAGCGCCTCGCCCACCGCCGCGCGCCGCATGAAGCCGTCGATGCGGTCCCAGGAGCGCGACCACGTCATCCGCGAGGCGATCGCCCACGCGGTGTCGTCACCATCGCGGATCGCGGCGACGATCTCGTCGAAGCGCTGCTGGTGATGCGCCTTCAGCGCGTCGACCCGGCCGGTCAGCCCGACGAAGCGGTGCTCGTGAGCGGGCAGCACGAGCTCGACGTCCTCGGCGCTGACCTTGTCGAGCGAACGCAGGAAGTCACCGAGCGGGTTCGGCCCGGACTGCGGGTGATACGAGACGTTCGGGGTGATGCGGGGCAGCACGTGGTCGCCGCTCAGCATCATGCGCTCGTCCGGGAGGTAGAAGCACAGGTGGCCCGGTGAATGACCGGGGGTGTGAATGGCCCGCACGCTCCAGCCGGGGATGTCGGGCTTGTCGCCGTCTTCGAGCAGGACGTCGGGCTGCGCGAGCGACACGAACGGTCGCACCGGCATCGACGCGGCCTTGATGGTGTCCATCTCGGCCTGCGGCGCCCCGGCGCGGATGAGTGAGGTGCTCACCTTTTCCAGCAGCTCTTCGGGCTCGAAGTAGCGCGACTCGATGAGCGCCGCGTCCGCCGGGTGCAGCGCGATGTAGGCACCGGATGCCTCACGGATGCGGCCGGCGAGCCCGTAGTGATCCGGATGGATGTGGGTGACCAGCACGCCCCGCACGTCCGCCATCGCGAGCCCGGCCTGACCGAGACCCGCGTCCAGCGCGTCGAACGCCTCCTGGGTGTTCCAGCCGGCGTCGATCAGGTACGCGCCCGACGGCGTCTTGAAGACGTAGACCAGCACGTAACGCAGCGCGTTCATGGGGATCGGCACCGGCACGACCCACAGGTCGGGCCGGATCATTTCTACCGGTGGAAGAGGCGGGAGCGCCGCCGGTGCGGCATTACCGAAAACATCGGGCACATTTCGGATCGTGCCACTCGCCTCAGGCGATGACGCCACCGGCCCTCAGGCGCTCGATCTCGTCCGGCTTCAGACCCAGCTCCGCCGCCAGCACATCGGCGGTGTGTTCGCCGAGCCACGGCACCCGGGTCTCGGGGCCTTCGGCGACCCCGGACAGCTTCACCGGGTTACCCGGGATCAGCACCGGCTGCTCCACTCCGTCGGTGCGCGGCATCTCGACGAGCATGTGCCGCGCGGCGACGTGAGGGTCGGCAACGACGTCCTCGTCGGTGAAGCAGGGTCCCGCCGCGATGCCGGCGGCGCCGAGCTCGTTGCAGATCTCGATCTTGCCTCGCTCACCCGCCCACGTCTCGATCGCCGGGCGCAGCACCTCTTCGAGGTGATCGAGCCACCCCTGACGCGTGGCGAAGCGGGGATCGTCGACCCACTCCGGATGGCCGATGAGCGTGACGAGCTTGGCGAAGTGCGCCTCGCGGCCGACCTGGATGATGAACCAGCCGTCGCGTGCCTTGAAGCCATGCATGATCAGCTGCGCCGGCTCGCCCATCTTCACGCCGAGCGACCAGAAGTTCGTGACCAGGTCGGTCATCGCGATGACGGCGTCGAACATGGCAACGTCGACGTACTGACCGCGACCGTCACGCTCGCGCTGGCGCAGCGCCGCCAGGATGCCGATGGTCGCGTAGAGCCCGGCGCTGATGTCGCCGAGCGCCCCGACGGGAGCCACCAGCGGCGGCGCGTCGCCCACCCGCTTGAACTCGTAGATACCGCTCATCGCTTCGACGATCGGGGCGTACGCCGGCCACGACGCGTAGGGGGTCGGCGTGCGATTACCGAAGCCCGACACCGACACGTAGATCACCCCGGGATGCACCTTGGCGATGTCCTCGTAGCCGAGACCGAGCTTCGGCAGCGAGCCGGCCTTGGAGTTCTCGGCGATGACGTCGAAGTGCGGGGCGAGATCGAGGACGAGCTGGCGGCCCTCCGGCTTTTTCAGGTCGACGCAGATGCTGCGCTTGTTGAGGTTGTTGCGCAGGAAGGTGGCGCCGACCCGGCGCCCCTCCGGATCGGTCATCGCGGGCGTCGAGCCGCGGCCGGAGTCGCCGTTCGGCGGCTCGATCTTGACCACGTCGGCGCCGAGCCGAGCGAGCAGCTGGGTGGCGTAGGGCAAGGCCTGCATCTGCTCGAACGCGAGGATGCGAACGCCGTCCAGCGGCTTCCCGAACTCGGCGGTTTCGGCGTTGACGATGTCTCCGAGGCGCACCCGCTCACCATAACGGGGTGGGGCGCGCCGCCGGACGCGGTCTGACCTGCAACCTGACGCCATGTCAGAAAGACTGTGAGAGAACGCTGTGAAAACGGCGGGATGGCCCGCTAGAGTCGCCGCCAATGGAGCGCACGCGCCGGGACGCCCGCCGTCCCGCTACTCCGATCGAGCGGCGATCCGCTCGATCCGGATCACGGTGCCGAAAAGGGGCCTACCATCATCGCGTGGCAATGCCCGCGCTGACCGCCTTACACGGTCGGTTGCTGATGTGCGCGGCGTTCCCAGGCCTCGCGCAGTCCCTCCCGCCAGGTCACCCGGCACGGTCCGGTGAAGGCGGCGCGTCGTGAGACGTCGGCGATCGAGCCGCGCAGCGTGCCCGGAATCGATACGACCTCCAGCTGCGCCGGGCGACCGCACAACTCGACCAGGTAGGCGGTCCACTCCTGTACGGAGACCGCCTCGTCGCCCGCCCAGTTGACGATCGTGGCCGGCACCGACGCCGCCGCGAGCAGCGCCTCGGTCTGGCCGTTGATGTCGTCCTGGTGGATGGGGCTGTAGAAGCACGGATCCCAGCGGGTGCGTACCGGCTCGCCCTGCCGGATCTGGTCGAGGTGGATGACCGGCAGGCCGCCCGCCGGACCGTATGACGCGTTCATGCGCGCGATGGTGGTCGGCAGGTTGAAGATCCGGGCGCACGCGCGCGCCACGCCCTCCTGCATCAGCTTGGACACCGAATAGGTCGGGGCCAAGGTCGAGTGGACGTCGCCCAGCCGGTCCGTCTCCCGGTAGGAGTGCAGGTGGTCATCGACCGGGTAATAGACCGAATGCGTCGACATGACCAGCACCGCCTTGGCCTTACGGCAATGCGCCATGAGCAGGCCGGTCGCCTCCGCGTTCGCCCGGATCGCCGCGTCGTAGTCGTAACCCGGCTCCTGGGAGACGGCCAGGTGCAGCACGTACTCGAAGTCGTCGGGCAGGCCGGAGTAGTCGGCCCCGGACAGGTCAGCAGCGACCGTACGCACCCCGGCCGCTTCCACCCGCTCGCGACTACCCGGCTTGCTGAACCGGGCGACCCCCCACACCTCGTTGTCGCGCGCCAGCTCCTGCGCGAGTGGAAACGCGATCTGTCCCGCCGGACCGGTGACGAGGATCTTGCGTCCCGACAGCCCTGACATGTCGCTCAGCCTCCCGGGCGGCCTGCGGTCAGCCCGCCGTCGACGTAGATGACCTGACCGGCGGCGACGCTACTCGACCGTCAGGGACGACCCGTGCATCGGTGGTCGCTCTGCGCCAGCTGCGCGGTTGCGACATGCAGGCACAGCAGCTCCGCCGCCTCCACCGCTTCGCTGGGGATGTCACGGCTGCGGCCGCTGCTGATCACGACCAAGCCGACCGTCTCGCCGCGGGCGCGCAACGGCACCAGCAACATCGAGCGGGCGACGGATTCCAACGCCGGCCCGAGGAAGCCGGCTGCCAGATCACCCGGACCACCGCCGGTGTGACAGGAGGTCACCCCGTCGGTGAGCGCGAACAGCCGGTCGACGGTCGACGGGTCGAGCTCGGAGAAGGCCCGCGACGCCGCACCGAAAGCGCCCCCGTACTCCGGTCCCGCCGGGCCGAGCCACCACAGCGCCGCGCTGGACAGATCGCTCACCGCGACCAGTCCCTCGGTCGCGACGCGCGCCAGCTCGCCGCGGTCGGTCGCGTTCGCGATCGCCGGCGCGAAGCGGCCCAGCTCCCGCAGCACCCCGCCGACCGCGCGGTGGTCTTCGAGCAGCGCGAGGCGGCGTTCCACGAGCGCGGCCGCCTGGCGGGTGTGCTCGCGGGCCGCGGCACTGAGACTGCTGAACGACTCCACGTTGAGCACGCCGATCGGCTGGCCACCGACGCGTAACGGCACGCTGAACTCGCAGCGCACCCCGGGGATGGCGGTGCGGTAGGCCTGATCGGCGCGCACGTCCGGCACCCAGACCTCGGCATCGCGGGCGAACGCGGTACCGGTCACACCAACCCCTGGCGCCATCCCGTCGTGCACGATCCACTGGCCGCGCCGGGAAAGGCAGCGCAGCGCGCCGGCGCGTTCGACGTAGAGGCTGGGCAGCAGGCGATGCTCCTCATGCAGCCAACCCGTGACGACATCGGCGAGCGACTGCAGATCCGTCGCCCGCTCGATGCGGGCGGCAAGCGGCAGCAGCGCCATCGCCGAGGCGTCCCCACGGTGACCGAGGTCGCTGACCGGCGCCGGCCAACCCGGTGCGGGACGGGCCATGAGGTAGCCCTGCGCGAGATCGACCCCGAGCTCGGCGAGGACGGCCAGTTCTTGCGGCTCCTCCACGCCCTCGGCGATGGTCTGCGCGCCGCAGGCGATCGCGAAGGCGACCAGCGCCGCGATGAGCGCCCGCCGGTCGCGGTCTCCGTGCAGCCCGCTGACGATGCCGCGGTCGATCTTGATGAACTGCGGCGACAGCCGCAGGACGTGAGCCATGTTCGCGTAGCCGGCGCCGACGTCGTCGACGGCGAGCAGGCTCCCGCGGCTCGACAGCGCCCGGATGCGTTCCACGAGTGTCGTGTAATCGGCGACGGCTTCGTGCTCGGTGACCTCGAAGACGTGCTCGGGCAGCAGCGGCAGCAGGTCGTCGACCCGCGGATCGAGGAGCAGGTCGGCGCTGGCGTTCAGAAACAGCCGCGCTCCGCCGGGCGGCGGCCCGAGCGCGGCGGCCGCGCGCAAGCAGGCGAGCTCGACCTCGATGCGCTGACCGGCGAGCTTTGCGCACTGCAGCCACTTGTCCGGTGTGGTGTAGGCGAAGCTGCGCGAGCGGGCGAGTACTTCGAAGCCGACCGTCTGCCCGTCCGCCAACCGGATGATCGGCTGCGTGACGGTGGTGATGTCGCCGGGCGTGAGCAGGGAACGGACGACATCACGAACCCAATGGTCGGGCGCGCCGCCAGGATCCTCGAGCGTTCCGCTTCGGGCCCGTGGCAAGGCACCCGTCGCCCGCGACGGATTGCTCACGGTTGCCTGTCGGCAGTCACCCCCGAATACTTCATTGCTGCGAGCAAAAAAATGTGCGCGTTACACGGAACACCTCTGCGCGCCATGAAACGCCGCGGCTGATTGTCCGGATATCAAGGCAAACGACCCCTTTCTTTAGGCGGCGAAGTCGCCGGTTCAACCCAGCACGGGCAGTTTCCGCTCGCGCGCGAGCTGATTCATCGCGCGCTGCATGACCGCACGAATGCGGGCGTCCACCTCGGCGCGTTCCCGGTCGGACGCGCCGAGCGGCGGCGGATCGATCGGGTCGAGCACCTGGACGACGATCTTTGACGGCAGCGGCAGGTTCAGCGGCGCCAGCCCGAACGGCACGCCGAGCGTCACCGGAAAGACCTTCGCCCGCAAGAATTTCGGGAAGTGCAACGCCTCGGCGAGCCGTTGACCGCTGGTCAAGAAAAATTGCGTCTCCTGACCCCCGATCGAGACGACCGGCACGATCGGCACCCCCGCTTCGGCGGCCAGCCTTAGGTAGCCGGTGCGGCCGTGAAAGTCGATGACGGTCTGGTTGGTGGTGGGCCGGTAGACGTCCTCGTCACCGCCCGGGAAAACGAGGACCACTCCACCGTCCTGCAGCGCCGCCCGCGCCACCCCCGGATTCGCCGGCACGATGCCCCAGCGCTTCATCAAGCCCCCGATAGGCGTCTTGAAAAGCACGTCATGGGCGAGCAGGTAGGCCGGGCGTTCCATGCCGTTGTGGGCGGCGAACGCTTCGAAGAGGATCGGCGCATCCATCGACAGCGCCCCGCCGGAATGGTTCGACACGATGAGGCAGGCACCGTCCGGGAGGTGCTCGATGCCGCGGACCTCGGGTCGATGCCAGATCCGCTGGGCGGTGCGCACGAGCGGCCACCACTGCCGCATGAACGCCGGGTCGCGGGCCGCGATGGCCTCACTGGCCTGCGGGTCGGCGGCCGTGCGCGCCGGTTTACCCACCGAGCCTGCCTTTCTCAACGGTGCCGGCGCGCGGTTCCTCGCAGGCCCTCGGCCGCGAAGTGGACCCGTGACGCCCGTTGCACTGCCTGTCCTCGTAGTCATGGTGCACGTCGCAACGACCGCGCGCCCGAGTGGTAGCGGCCAAATGTCACCATGAGTGCCACCGCACAGCAAGAGCGCCGCGGAGGTGACCATGCCGTACCAGTTCAGCATCGACATCGATGCGTCGCCGCAGCGTGTCTGGGAAGTTCTCGTCGACGTCGAACGCTGGCCGGAGTGGACCCCCAGCATGACCTCGGTAGAGCGGTTGGAACCCGGCATGTTCCGGACCGGTAGCAGCGCGCGTATCAAGCAGCCGAGACTGCCGGAGGCCGTCTGGCGGGTCTCGTCGCTGGTGCCGCAGGAGTCGTTCACCTGGAGCACCCGCAGCCGGGGGGTCGCCACCGTCGCGCGTCACGTCATCCGGCCCCTGGACGGCGGGCGGACCCGCGCCGAGAGCTTCCTGTCGCAGAGCGGGCTCCTGGCGTGGCTGTCGCGGCTGTTCTTCTCCGGGATGATCCGGCGGTATCTGGAGCAGGAGGCCGCGGGGTTGAAGCGACGCTGCGAAGCCGGCTGAGATCCGGGTAGGGAGGCGGCTATGAGCGCCCAACCAAGCGGGGTCCAGCCCCATCGCGTGGTCGTCGTCGGTGCCGGCTTCGGCGGCCTCTTCGCGGTCCGCGCACTGAAGAAGGCACCGGTCGCCGTGACGGTCATCGACCGGACCAACCACCATCTCTTCCAGCCGCTGCTCTACCAGGTGGCCACCGGCATCCTGTCCGAAGGCGACATCGCGCCACCGATTCGCGACGTGCTGCGCCACCAGCGCAATGCCGAAGTGCTCATCGGCGACGTGACCGCCGTCGACCTCGCAGCCCGGACCGTCACCGTCGACAGTCGCAGCGTGACGAGCACGATCGGCTACGACAGCCTCATCGTCGCCGCGGGCGCCGCGCAGTCCTACTTCGGGCATGACGAGTTCAGCCGCGACGCACCCGGTATGAAGTCCATCGACGACGCGCTCGAGCTGCGCGGTCGCATCTTCGGGGCGTTCGAGATGGCCGAGCGCGAGACCGACCCCGATCGTCAACGTGAGTGGCTCACCTTCGTCGTCGTCGGCGGCGGGCCGACCGGCGTCGAGATGGCCGGCCAGATCGCCGAGCTGTCCAAGCGCTCGCTGCAGGGCAACTTCCGCCACATCGACCCCGCCAGCGCCCGGATCGTGCTGCTCGACGCCGGCGACGCGCTGATTCCCGCGTTCGGCAAGAAGCTGTCCGGCAAGGCCTCGGCCGGGCTGCGCGAGCTCGGGGTGGAGGTCCGCCTCGATACGCGTGTCACGGGTGTCGATGAGGCGGGCGTTGACGCCGAGCCGAAGGACGGCGGCGAGCTGCGCATCGAGGCCCGGACGAAGGTGTGGGCGGCCGGCGTCTCGGCATCGTCGCTCGGGCGCATGCTCGCGGAGCAATCGGGGGCGGGGGTCGACCGCGCGGGCCGGGTGGAGGTGCAGCCGGACCTCACGTTGCCCGGCCATCCTGAGGTGTTCGTGATCGGTGACATGGTCAGCCTGGACGGGCTGCCCGGCGTGGCCGAGGTCGCCATGCAAGGCGGGATGTTCGCGGCGCACACGGTCCGCCGGCGGCTCGGCGCCGATACGAAGACCCCGGTGGGGGCGGCGCTCGGCAAGGACCGCTTTCATTACCGGGACCTCGGGCAAATGGCGACCATCTCGCGCTTCCAGGCGGTGGCGACCTTCGGCCCGTTTCGGGTCGGCGGCTTCATCGGCTGGCTCATGTGGCTGTTCATCCACCTCGCCTTCCTCACCGGCTTCAAGAACCGGGTGGCCACGGTCTTCAACTGGTTCATCGCCTTCATCGGGCGCGGTCGCCCGCAGCGCACCATCACCGAACGCCAGACCTATGGCCGGGCAGAACTCGACCGGCAGCAGGAGTAGCCCCGCTTGCGGTGTCCGTGTCGGGCGACGAGGTGGCGCCCCGCATGAAATTCACCGCCAATTCGGGATGCAAAACGCGTGCGGCGGGGGAAGAGACGGAAAGTCCGCCAGCTGACTTCCTGGAGAGAATTCGGTGCGCAAATTCGTCGTGCTCGTAGCTGGTGTGACCGTCCTGATCGCCGGGTGCAGTGCCTCGACATCAGCAGCTTCGTCGTCGCGGTCGGGCGCCGCACACACGTCTGCCTCGGTCCAGGCGGTGAGTGCAACGCCGACCGTGGGCCCGACGGATCCCTCCCAGTCACCGAAGCCGCAGCCGGCCGCTGTCAGCCTGCAAGTGGTCAAACGCAACGGCGCCACACTCGTCCTGGCGCCCATCACGATTCACGGAAAGGCGTACCCGTTCGTCGTCGACACCGGAGCATCCGCAACGCTGATCAGTTCCGCTTACATGAAGCGGCTCGGCCTGAAAGCGACCGGCCAAGCGCCCATTCCGGTTGCCGGAGTCACCGGCTCCGGCAACGCGCAATTGGCCACGATCAGCGACTGGGCCATCGGACGGTCGCGGATTCCGACGTCGACCATCACGGTCACCAAATTGCAGATCGGCTCGGGCCTCGTCGGGCTCCTCGGCTCAGACGTGCTGTCGACGTTCGGCAAGGTCACCATCGACTACAAGCAGGAAAAGGCGACCCTCGGCTGACAGGCAGCGCAGCGCGCTGATCGTCTGGAGGGGAGCGAAAACCCCTCGGGTGAGGACCTAAGCCCTGTCCGATTTATTCCGCGCCCTGGCGAAACTGGTACTTCAGCGTCCCGTCAGCGCGCGCCCGTTGCCTCGAACTGAAAGTGACTCGCAGATGAACGGTATTGGTGTGACCGCCGGCTCCGCAGCGCCCACCCGGACTCCGGTGGCGCCCGCCGGGAACGTCAACGACCTCTCGAGACGGGAGTGCTTCGCCCTGCTGCAGGCGTCCGACGTCGGGCGCGTGGTCTACACCGACGGAGCACTGCCCGCGGTCACCCCGGTGAACTTCGTCCTCGACAGGGACCGGATCGTGCTGCGCACCGCGACGACCGGTCAGCTGGCGCAGAAGCTGCCGGGAGCGATCGTGGCCTTCGAGGTCGATCAGCTCGAACGCGCGGCGCGCAGCGGCTGGAGCGTGGTGCTCACCGGCCCGTGCGAGCGGGTGACCGAGCCGGCTCGGCTCGCCGAGGTCGACCACCTTCCACTCGAGCCGTGGGTCGCCGGCGAGATGCCGGTCGTCCTGGAGATCTCCGCCGCGGTCGTGACCGGCCGCCGCGTCGCGGCGCGCACGGCCTAGCCACGAAAAACTGGTGCCGCCGGGGCGATTCCCCGGCGGCACCAGTTTCTTGTGAGCTTGCGTCGAGAACGATCAGCCGCCGAGAACGGACAGCGGGACGTTCTGGAAGCAGGTCAGCGGCACGGCGACCTTGTACTTACCGCCGTCGATCTGCACCAGCGAGCCACACGGCACCGAGTTGGTGTGATCCCGCGGGAACTGGATCGAACCGATACCGTCCTTGATCTCGTACGTCGAGCCGTCGTTGGCGGTCTTGATGAACGCCGCGCGGCTCAGGTTCTTACCGACCTTCTTCAGGCTGTTCAGGAAGATGTCGGCGGAGTAGTACCCGATGGCGATGTCCTGGGTGAGCACCGTCTGGTTGGAGTCGACGGCCTTCACGTCCTTGAGCATCTGGTCGTTGATAGCCGACTGCTCCTGGAAGGCGCCGTACTGGATGAAGACGTACTCCTTGTCCAGCGCACTGCCCTGCGCCCCCTTGAGGAAGGCCGGGTCGTACGTGACCGCGTTGACCTGCGGCCCGGTGAAACCGGCGTTCTTCAGCGCCTTGGTCAGGCCGACGGTGTTGGGGACGGTCGTCACGTGGAACATGACGTCCGGCGCCTTGCCGCCGTTCGAGGACAAGATCGCCTGCGTGTAGGGCGAGAAGTCGGTGACCGGGCTGCCCGACGGCAGCGCGGCCTTCGAGTAGGTGACCTTCCACTTGTCCGCGACGAACGCGGCCTCGATGACCTTGATGCCGAACTGGCCGGCCGTGTCATCCTCGGAGATCAGCGCGACGGTCTTGCCGCTACCGTCCTTGATCCCCATCAGCTTCTCGACCAGACCGGCGGATGCGGTGGAGACCTGGTTCTCCTTGGCGATCGGCACGAGGCAGCCGGTGTAACCGAAGCCGTAGTCGTTGTTGCAGAACGCCGGGGTGATGCCCCATCCGTAGAACGGCACCTTCTTGCGGATCAGGTACTGGCCGCCCTGCGCGAGCACGGGGCTCACCAGCGGGACGACGGCGAACGCCTTGTCCTGCTCGACGATCTTCTTGGCCGTGGGCAGGTCCTGCGCCGGGTCGAGCTTGTTGTCGATGGCCCCGAGGTAGTTGATCTTGCGGCCGTTGACCCCACCATCGCGGTTCGCCCGTTCGAAGCGGGCCTTCGCACCGAGGTCGACCAGCGCTTCCGACTGGCCCGACGCGCTCGTCTTGTCGACGCTGCCCTCAATGGTGATCGAATTGCCGGTGAAGCCCTCGGCGGCGTTCGAGTTGCCGCCTCCGGACCCGCCGCCGGAGCTACCGCCGCCGCCGTTGCCGCTCGAGCTGCTGCCACAGGCAGCAAGACCCAAGGCAACGGAGGCAGCTATCGCCACCAATGCCGTCCGCCGTTTCCGCATACTTGCCCCTCCACGAGCGCCGACGCTCGTCGTTACCGTTCTCGCGGTCGGGCCTTCCGGCCGCGTCGTGGCGCCGGGCGACTTCGCACCTGAACGATCGTTCCCCCACCCACGCCGCTGGAAAGTGAAGCACAGATCACATGCACTGAACGGGCTTTCAGGGTCCAGCCGGATCACATCTCGATAACGAAGACCGGCGAGCCTGTCCCTCAATCGGCGGACCCCACCTTCCGAGACTGATTTGGTGAGGGAAGTCGCGAACAGGGCTTTTGCCGGAATTCCTGCGCCCCGCGGTCCGGTCGCCGAAACCGCACGGGTGCAAGCGCTCGACACGCTGGGGCTCTTCGACGCTCCGGCCGAGGACGCGCTGCAGTCGATCTGCCGGCTCGCTGCCCGGCTGTGCGGCGTCCGCAACGCAGTGATCAACATCTTCGACCGCACTCACCAGCGTCCGCTGGCCTACGTCGGCGACCGCGTCTCACCGGTGCCCCGCGAGCAAGCGATGTGCCAGCTGGTCGTCGCGTCAGGCGAGGCCATCTCCGCAGCCGACGCCGCCACCGAGGAGCGTTTCTCGACCAATCCCTTCGTCGACGGGCGGCTCGCCGCCATCCGCTTCTACCTGTCCCTGCCGCTGACCATTGCCGAAGGCCACGTCATCGGCACGCTGTGCGTCTACGACGTCGAGCCGCGTGAACTGCGCCCGGACCAGACCGAGAGCGTGACGATCCTGGCCGAGCAAGTCGTCTCGATCTTCCAGCTGCGCCGCGCGGGGAGCCAGATCGCGGCGCTGGCCGAGCGGGCCACAGCCGCGGAACTCGAGACGCGCGAGATCCTCGCCAACGCTTCGGACGCCTTCCTCAGCGTCGACGCCGCCGGGCGGATCACCGCCTGGAACGACGCCGCCGAAGCAACCTTCGGCCATGCCGCCTCCGAGGCGATCGGGCGGCAGATCGCCGACCTGATCCTGCCCGGCGAGCGCCGGAACGTCTTCGCGCAGCGCATGGCCGAAGCGGCAGGCAGCAAGGGCTTCCGCGTGGACGCGCCCGAACAGTTGCGCACGCTGCACGCCGACGGCTCGGAGCGGCTCGTGCAGCCGCGGATCTGGGCGACCCGCACCGCCGAAGGATCGCTGAAAGGCTTTCACGCGTTCCTGCGCGACACCACCGCCGAGGTCGCCTCGGAGCTGGGGCGCCGCGCGGCCGAGCACCTTTTCCAGACCGCGTTCGAGCAGGCACCGATCGGCATGGCCATCCTCGACGTGCGTGAGGACAACCGCGGTGAGATCGTCCGGGCCAATCAGGCGCTGATGGAACAGATCCCCCACACCGAGCTGGTCGGCACGCACTTCAGCATGCTGCTCGCCGAGGAGTGGGTGGCTGACGCGATCGACACGTTCGGCACCTTGGCCGAGGGCGCCATCGACGGGTGCGAAGGCGTCCGCAAGGTGACCGTCGACGGGGAGACGCACGGCTGGTTCCAGGTCAAGGCAGCGCTGATCCGCGACAGCGACGGGGCCCCGATGCACGCGCTGCTGCAAGTGCGCGATGTGACACGGGAACGGGCGCATGAGGAGTGGCTGACCAAGCAGGCGACCTCGGACCCGTTGACCGGACTGCCCAACCGGCTGTCGCTCATGCACCGGCTCGAAGCCGAGCTGACCGACCTGCGTACCAGCCGGAGCGGGGTCGGGGTGCTGTTCCTTGATGTCGACGGCTTCAAGGGAGTCAACGACGGCTACGGTCACGCCGCCGGTGACGATGTGCTCCGGCGCGTCGCGCGTCATCTGGAGCAGACCGTTCCGGCGCGGGCGATGGCGGGACGGCTGGGCGGCGACGAGTTCGCTGTCGTCTTTTCGGCGGACAGCAGCGCGACGCTGACCGCCTACGGCGCTGCCCTGGCGGACGCCGTCACCCGCATCGCGGGCTATCCCGGGGTCGGCGCCAGCATCGGCTGGGGCTTCACCCGTGACCCGGCGACGGCCGCGGGCGAGCTGCTCGCGTCCGCCGACGAGCGGATGTACGAGCAGAAGCGGGCTCGCAAGCTGGATGCCGCGCGGCTGGCGGACTAGCAGCCCAGGCGGTGCTCAGACAGTGACGGACAGCAGCGCGCCGGCCGTCTGCTCCGGGCGGCTGATCATGCAGTCGTGGCTCGCGTCGACGACCGCCCGCCGGGCGCCCGGCAGCCGTTCGGCGAAAAGCTGTGCCCGCTCGGGGACGATCGTGACGTCGCGCGCGGCACCGATGTAGGCAGTCGGTATCCCGAGGTCCAGAAACGCCGACAGCCGGCCTGCTTCGATGAGTGCAGCGTGCGGATAACGACGGTGGCGAGCCAGCACCCACGCCCGCTCTTCGGGCGTGCCGTCACTGAGGATCGCCGCGATGAGCTTGGCATCGTCCTGCTCGATGGTGCCGTCCTCGTGAACGGTGACGGCGGCGGCGATCTCCGGCGTCTGCGGCACCGCGTCGAGCAGCGTCTCGCCGTCGCGGCACACGACCGCCGCCAGCCACACGACCTGCCGGATGCGGTCGGCAGCGAGTTCGGCGACCCGAGGAACGACGACGCCGCCCATGCTGTGCCCCACGAGGATCACGTCCCGCAGGTCCTCGAACTCCAAGACGTTCGTGAGGTCGGTGAGAAAGGTCTGGAACGACACGCTGCCGTCGTCGAGATGGCAACGCTCACCGAAGCCCGTCAGGGTCGGGGTGTAGACCTCGTGTCCGGCCGCGCGAAGCTGCCGTGCGGTGCGCTGCCAGCACCAGCCGCCGTGCCCGCCGCCATGCAGCAGCACATAGGTATTCGCCTCAGGCACTGGTGTCCTTCCGGTAGCTGTCAGCGCGCATTTCGCCTCACCTCACGAGGATCCGGCGGCGATGTCGACGGTGGCATATCCGGGCGGCGCCTGGTAGCCGCGGCGCAACCGGGCGATCTCACCCGCGATCCGAATCGCCTGGAAATCATGCAGATACGGGGCGACGACCTGCACGCCGACCGGCAGCCCGTCCACGCAGCCGATCGGCACGACGGTCGAGGGCAGCCCGACGACGCCGATCAGTCCCAGCCATCGCCCGGCGTCCACGTGATTGGTGGAGGTCCCGTTGATGTCGACGACCCGGTCGAAGATCTCCCCCGCCGTGTCGTGGGCAAAGGCCTCTCGCGCCCAGACGGGGCAGAGCAGGATGTCGAAGCGGGTGAACCACTCGGCCCAGCGTTGGGTGAGCCGCGCACGCTCTTCTTGCGCGCGGATCCACGCAAGGTGATCGCCCGCGAGCAGCCGTCCGGAGTCCGCGTCAGGCAATGCCACCGACGCGGCCGCCGAAATGAGCTGCAGCCACAGGTCACATTGCGCGCGGAAATCGACCTGCGGGTGAGCACCGGTCACCGCGGTACCCGCCGCGCGAAGGTCGGCGACCAGGTCGGCGAGAATCGCGGCGTACGAGTCGGTGATCGGGCAGCCCGGATCCTCGAACCACGTACCGATGCGGCACTCTGCGAGCGAAAGCCGAGCCGGGGCCAGGTCGATCCGTGCCCCGAAGCCGGGATCGTCGGGGTCTCGGCGCATCACGTCGAGCAGCAGGGCCAGGTCGTCGTCAGCGCGCGCCAGCGGCCCGATCACGTTCACATCCGGCTCGATGACGCTGCCGCCGAACTGATCGATGTAGCCGTGCTGCGGAACGACGCCGTAGCTCGGCTTGTGGCTGAAAATCCCGCAGAAGTGCGCCGGGATGCGCAGCGACCCGCCGAGGTCGGTCCCGATCTCGAAACCGGTCAGCCCTGCCGCGACGGCCGCGGCCGAACCACCCGAAGAACCGCCCGGCGTGCGCTCCAGATCCCACGGATTGTTCGTGCGTCCGAAGACGTCGTTATGGGTCTGGATGTCACCGCAATACAGCGAGGTGTTGGTCTTGCCGAACAGCACGCCGCCGGCGCGGCGCAGTCGCTTGACGGCGGTCGCGTCAGCGCCGGGCCGGTGATCGCGCATCAGTGGCGAACCACCCGTGGACGGCATGTTCGCGGTCGCGAGCGCGTCCTTGACCGTGAACGGAATCCCCAGCAGCGGCGGAAGGTGTCCTTCCCCGTCTCGCAGCCGCTGGTCTGCCGCGTCCGCGGCGGCGAGAGCGCCGGCCTCGTCGAGCGTAACGATCGCGTTGAGCTCCCGGCCGTAGCGCTGCTGGCGAGCGAGGTAGCGCTCCACGAGCTGCCGGCTCGTGACCTCGCCGGCCCGCAACGCGGCGCGCAACTGCAGCAGCGAACTCGTCGCCGTTACCGGCGGATGAGCCCTCCCATGGCTCACGCCGAGGCACCCGCAGCGAGGTGCCCGGCCTGGGTCATCCACTCCAGGAGGTTCCAGTAGTCGCTATGGCGAACGACCTTGAGGTCGCCGTCGACCTCGCCCGCGGAGATCCCGCGCACCTCGAACGGTCGATCGTGCGCCGGCAGGTCGCCGAAGGCCGCTCCGCCCCGGCCGGACATCCGCCACTCGATGGCATACCGGGACTCGTCATGCTGGACGGCGATCGGCGTGAACGTGAGGTTCGGACACCACTCGTAGGATGCGTCGAACATCGCTTGCAGGGCCTCGTGCCCGCGGTACTGCGCGGCAGCGGCAACGTCTTCCCAGACCCCGTCGGCGCTGAACATCCCCAGGATCCGGGCGGCGGCTTCCGCTCCGTCCGGACCGCCTGCCGCAACATGTCCCTGCCATGCCGCTATCCAGCGCTGCAGCCACTCGTCGCTCACATGCCACCTACGGACAGGTCATTCGCTCACTTCAGTCCACTGAAGTTAAACCACCGCCGGTGGGGTAGCGTCAACGCACCATGGCGGGCAGGGGGAGTCGTGCCTCGCGAAAGGCTCAGACGCGGCGAAGCCTTTCGGAAGCCGCGCTGGAGTTATTCGCCGAGCTGGGCTACGACCAGACGACCGTCGCTCGCATCGCCGAGCGCGTCGGCGTCTCGGAGCGCGCGTTCTTCCTGCACTTCGCCGCGAAAGCGGATGCGCTCTTCGATCTGAGCGCCGATGACCTGGCCGATCTGCGGGCACGCATCCGCGACGCACCTCTCGACGAGCCAGATCTGCGCGTATTGGAGCGCACCACCGTCGCCTGGCACGAGGCCCGCGGCGAGCCGGCACGCCGCCACCGCTACGCCAAGCTCTTGCTGCGCGCAGTGGCTTCTTCCGCGACGCTGCGCGGCAAGCAGTTCGACTACAACGAAGTGCTGGTGGATGCCTGCGCCGCAGCGCTCGCCGCCCGTAAGGGTCGCCGGGCGCCGAACCTCACGGAGCGCACCGCAGCAGTCGTCGTGCTACGCCTGCTGCACGAGAGCTACCTGGAGTGGGCTCGCGGCGATCGTCCGCAGGGCTTCGCCGCGATCGCCCGCCGGCACTTCAGGGCGTTGGCCCGCACTTGCGGCGACGCAGGCAACGACAACGGGAAGCCGCCGGTCTCATCCCGTGCGCAGCGAAAGGCGTAGCAGCAGAGGCTTCTTCGCCGAGTCCCCACCGGAGATCTTCCTGATCGTCATCGTCGCCTTCGGGGACTTCGCCGACAGGCTCTTCAACGTGCTGAAAACGCCGTCGGTCTCGCCGATCGTCACGTAGAGCCGTCGGCCCGCGTTGAGGAATGCGAGGCAGCGGTAATTGGACGTCTTTCCGGACACGGTCACCCGCACGCATTCCTCTTGAAAATGCGTACCGGCGATCGGCTTCTGCGATGCGTCGACGAGCGGCCCGGTGAGCAGCTTCCCCTCTTCGGTCGCGTTTCCGGCGTTCTGCGTCACCGTGACCAGCGCCGTGAACGCCCGGAAATCCCGGTTCGCGGTGATGGGATCGCCGCAGGCCGCCAATGCGCCGACCATTGCGAGCCCGCTCGCCCCGACTACCCCCGCTTTGCGCCAGCGCCGCATGACATCCCCCCATGGATGCAGAAGTTCGCTTTCGCGAAACTATGGACGGACTGCTCCCGCGCTAAACCTCGTGCACCACGTTGATCGAGAATCGTCATGTCCGGCCGGTGCGCGCTCCGGCTGCCGGGAGATTCGTGCCGCTCACAGCCTGCTCGCCGGCGGTGCCTGCCGCGAGATCCAGCGCTCCGTCACGTCCTCCCAACGGCCGTCGAGCGCGTTGCGCGCTTCCTCGGCGAGCCGGTGCAGTGACTTCTGCTCGCCATCGTCGAATCCTGCTTTCGACGCCCGGTCCCGGACCCGATCGAGCTGATCCGAGACGGCATCAGTGACGTCGGACGTACGCGCGCACCAGGCGACCTCCCGCAGCAGGGTCAGCAGCCTGCCGACCACCGCCGGATCGTCGGAGCCGTAGCGCAGGGGCTGGCTGACGGCCAGGTCGAGCAGGTCGGCGAAGACGGGACGCTGGACACCGACCCGGACCCTGTCGTCGTCGTCCGTGAGGACCACCGGACCGGGCCCGCGGCGAGCGAGCTCGCACAGCAGCGACGACGAATGTCCGAGCGTCTGGATCGCTGTCGTCGGGTCGTTGATGCTCGGGGACAGCGCCTTGATGGTGACGTCCGTGAGCTGCCGCAGGGAGAAGGCGATGTCCTGCGCCGTGGTGCGTTCGTAGCCGACGATGAGGGTGCGCTGGACGCGGTTCGAGATCTCCTCGGCGTCGTCGCAGTGCTCATGGCCCGGAGCGGGCCAGGCGCGGCCGAACGGCACACCCGAGACGAGGGGCTCCCCCGGCTGCCGGTCGATCACCACCACGATGCCGAGCTCTTTCGCGGCCGCCAGCAACGTCTCCGTATCCACCCCGTTGAGGAAGCCGGACTTGTGGCTGCACAGCAGCGTCGCGTCGACGGGGGGCGGCGGCACCGTCCGACGCACTCCGGGCCGCTCGTCCTCGCTCTTCGGCATCAGCCGCTCGACTGCCGCGTTCGCTTCGGCGTGGACCGAGCGCACCATCGCCTCGACCCGGATCTGACGCGCGAGATGCGCGAGGAAGCCGACCAACGCGATGACGCTCGCGCCGGCGAGGACGAAAGCCAGCGTGACGGAGACCTGCGGGACGACCGCGCGTTGGGGGCCGTTTTCGGTACGCACGCTGCGCAGGACGGTCAGCGCGAACGTGAAGGTGGACAGGAACATGGCCAGGGTCACCTGCACGACCCGGTCGCGGCTGAACGTGCGCAGCAGCCGCGGTGAATACTGGCTGCTCGCCAGCTGCAGCGTGACGACGGTGAGCGAGAACGTCAGCGACGTGACCGTGATGAGCGAACTGGCGATCGCCGACAGCACGGACCGGGCCGCGTCCGGACCTCCGGAGAAGACGTAGCCGCTGAGGCCGTTGACGTCGTTGCCGCCGACGTGAGCGTCCAGGCGCGGCAGGCCGATGCCCGCACCGATCGAGAGCAGGACCGCAAGCACCGGAATCGGCCAGAGCAGGGTGCCTAGCGCATCGCGCACGATGGCGATCCGGCCCTTGGAGAACATGTCACCTCGGGAACTCTTGGCTGGGAACGATCTTGGGCTACGTACCCCCAATGATCCCTATCAACCGACGACGGTCGATGGCGCCCACGCCCCTATCGCGGTCGTGCGCCAACGTTCAGGCGGCGATCGCTTCCACGCACGGCGCGAGAATGCTGAGCTCGTAATGCAGGGTCGTCCATCCTTTGCGCCGATGCATCCACGGGACGAGCCTGCCGTGCACGACGGGGTGCCGCGCCGCGAGCAGCGCGCGGGCATGTTGTGCCTCGGCGCCGTCGAGCAGCCTGATGCGCCCGTGAAACGCAGGACCTCTCGACTTCCCCCGGAAGCTCGCCGGCGCGACCCGGACGGCTGGGAAGTTGCGCATCCGCTTGGCCTTGCCGGACTGGTCGTAGGTGCGGAAGTACGCGCGACCGTCCGCGTCGACGACCAGCGTCACGGGCGTGGGCACCCAGGTTCCGTCACGCTTGCGCGTTTCCAGGAGCACCGTGCTGTGGCGTCTCCAGTCCACTGCTGGCGCGCTGGCATGCATATCGCAGCCTCCTCGGACTTCGAGCTTCGACAAAGGTAGGACGAAACCGAACCCGAGGCCGTGACACCGAAGCGGCAAAGCGGGAGCGCGCCTGCTAATCGTCCGTGTCGCCGGCGGTGAAGCCTTCCATCCGCGAGGTCTCCGCGTCGAAGGGATCCCACTGGTCGTCGACGTTCAGATGGCCCGCGGGAAACAGTCGAAAGTAGGCCGTCTCCGCGCGCATCGCATCACTTTTCGCGGAAGCGAATTCCGCGTGCGACGCCCCGAGCGGCTCAACCGCTCGGAAGCGGGCGTGTGCAGCCAGCATGTCGGCCCTGGCTGCTCGGACGTTGTCGGACATCCACCACTGCTCAGCGGTCATGGCGTATGAGGCTAGATCGTCCGCGGGGCGACCGGCGAGGTGGTCCGCGTGCAGAAAACCCAGAAGTTGACTATCGCCTGGGCACTATGCCCCGATTGGGGCGGCGAGTTGCCGGATCTTGAGGCAACTTCTGGGCTATCTGCACACGATCAAGAACCCGCACGCCCCACCGCTGCCGCCCATCCCCGCCGAGCAATCACTGCTGACCCTCCTCCACGCTCGGGTCAGGCCGATGCCGCCAGCTCCGCCTCGCCGCCTGGCCCGGCAGCCGGGTCCAACAACATGACCCGCCAGCCATGGCCGTCCAGGTCGAAGAAACTCCGCGAGTGCATGAAGCCGTGATCCTCGGCGCCGTCTGCCTCCCTGGCGCCTGCAGCCAGAGCCGTCGCGCTGACCGAATCCACCTCGTCGCGAGACGAGACGCTGAACAAGAACAGCGCCGGCGCGTGCGTGGTGGGGTCGGTGATCGGCAGGTGCGAGAGCTCCGACACCCCCTCAGCCTTCGCCGTCGCTCGACTTCCTGCGGCGTGCCGATTCGAGCATTTGGGCGACGACGGGGCTGGGCTCCGGCGGTTGCCACGACCGGTACGCCTCACCGCGGGGCTGCGGCCACTCGAGATCGACGTCTACCCGCACGCCTGGACCGGCTGCCCCGGCAAGCACCGTGAGAGCGGTCAGCAGCACGCGACGCTGCATGTGCGCCTCGTGCGGCAGTCCGAACGGATGCCCAAAAGGAAACTCGACACCGACCACCCGCGGGGCAGCCAGCTGCATGGCCGTCTGGGGCATCATCGTGACGACGCAGGTAGGGATACCGGCGGCTTCGATTCGTCGTGCCAGCACGGGCACGTTACGGCAGCAGTCCGGTCAAACAGGCGCCAGGATCACGCCACTGGTGGCCTCGCGACGCAGGATGTCGACGATCGCCGGAGCGGTCGACGAGCGCCAGACGTCCAGCCCGGACTGTTGATAGCCCATGACCGAGAAGTGCGACGGCGCCGCGGCACCCACCTGACCGTCGGCGGCAAGGCTCTCGAGGATGTCGATCGGTAGTGACACGTTGCGGTCGGCGAGCGTGTCTGCGTTGTTGACGTGCAGGTGGCTCATCGCCAGCATGCCGTCCCCGAGGTCTTTCGGGATGACGCGAAACGTCGGATCGCCCCAGCCGGGTTCACGTCGTTCGCGATCCAGATCGAAAGGCTCCTGCTCGCCGTCGACCGACAAGCCGGCCGAGCTGAGCAGCGCGATCGACGCGCTCGCCAATCTCGGCTCGAACGGCGCCCAGACCGGCTCCGCCTCGCCCTCGAGTGGTTCCGCATGCTCGTAGAGCGGGACGAAGCTGCGCGGCAAGAAGCGAAAACTGTCAACGAGCATGGGCAGCTCCGGTTCACCGAGTGACGCTCTCTGCACAACACCGCAATTCGTCTGCGGTGCAGTGACTCAACCACGGCACCCGATCGGGTACGCGGGGGTCCGGGGCGCAGCCCCGGGGGATGTGATTGCGAGCTGCGGGGAAGGCGACCCATGGCCGCCGGCCAGCGGTGGATACGTGGAGGTGAGGGGACTCGAACCCCTGGCCTCCTCCGTGCGAGGGAGGCGCTCTACCAGGCTGAGCTACACCCCCCGGAAGGCCGTTCGAACTTACCACGCACGACCGGGTCGACACCGGGCCGCACAGGCCCGGCCGGCGCCTGTCAGCTCGCCTTGGCGGCGACGAGCTCCTCGGTCGGGGCATCAGTGAGGTCGATCATCGCCGGCTGCTCGGCCTTGCTGAGATCGATGTCCGCTGTCGCATCCGTGTCGGGCATCTCATAGCCCAGGTCCGCGTCGACAACGTCGTCAGCCGGCGCGTACTCGGCCTCATCGACCGCGGAGTAGGCGACCGTCTCGGTTTCGAACTCCGGCGCGCTCCACCCGTCGAGCTGGCTCGAACGCTCCTGCGCCGACACCCGCTCCCACTCCTGGCGGGCGATCCGCGCCCGCCGCTCGCGGGCGACCTTGGCCCGCTGGGCACGCGCGACGTTACGCAGGTGGCGCAGGTAGAGGAACAGGCCGATGTCGGCAATCAGGTTGACCGCGATGAACGCCCCACCGGACACGATCGCGATCATCAGCGTCACGAGAGCCACGACGCCAAGTGCGACCAAACGGCGGGCGCGACGGATGCGCAGCGGCGGCTTCTGGCGCGCTGGCTTGCCCGGCTCGTGGCCGAAGCTCGCGCGCATCGCACCGCCGAGGCGGCTGCGCGAGGCGGCCGCCACGCGGGCGCGCGTCGCGGCGACGACCGACACCCGCTCGGTGGTCGGCTCGTCGTCGTAACCCTGGTCATCCTGGTACGGCAAGTCATCGCCGTAGTGGGCCTCATCCGCGTACTGGGGCGCGTCGGCGACGGGCGCCTGGTCTACGGAGAGGGGCTCGTCGGTGTAGTCGTTCTCGTCGGCCATGTGCTGCACGTCAACCTCCACATCGACGGACCTTTCGGCGCGGGAGCGGCGCCGCAGCCGCAACCGGGGCATCCGCGGCCGCCGGCCACGCCCGCTCACAGTCGAAGCAGCGGATCCGTGCGTCACTACGGCGGCACCGCGGTGCCAGTGAATGTCTCCTCGACGAACCCACGTTGGGATCAGCACAAAAACCCAGACGGCCACGATGCCGCACCAGATGACTGCACTCATCCGCCGCTCATCCACCCTCCGGTGCTCGGATCCCACGCCGAAACCTGGGTTGACGTTAACGAGCGGTGATCGGAAAACGCTGCAGGTCGGGCGGCGTGTCGCAGTGATCAGGTGCTCTGCCGCTCCGCCCGGATGCGGTGCCAGCGGCGAACCATCCCCTCGGGAACGTCCTCGACGGTGACCGCATATCCGATGTGATCGCGGTAAGCGCCATCAATCGCGAGGTAACGCCTGTGCAGGCCTTCTTCGCGAAACCCGAGCTTTTCGACGACGCGCCGGCTGGCGGTGTTTTCGGGGCGAATATTCGCCTCGACCCGGTGCAGCCGTCCCGGACCGAAGCAGTGGTCGACGACAAGAGCGAGCGCGGTCGGCATCACCCCGCGCCCGGCGATCGCCTCATCGACCCAATAGCCGACATAGGCGCTGTTGAAGGCGCCGCGCACCAGGTTGCCCACGGTGAGCTGCCCGACGAGCCGCTCCTGGTAGGTGATGGCGAACGGCATGGAGCTGCCCTCGCGGGCCTGCCGGCGCAGGCTGCGCAGCATCTGCGTGTAGACGCCGACGGTCTGCCGGTCAGCCCACGACAACCGCGGATTGTCGAACCCCGGAGGGGTCGCCTCCCAGCGCACCAGCCAGTCTTCGTTGCGGGTGCGCACCTCGACCCACGCCGCACCATCCCGCAGCCGGAGCGGACGCACACCCACCGGCCCATCGGCTAGCCGGGCCGGCCACCCGGGAACGCTCAGCCGTGGTCACCTCCGCCGCGCACTTGGGCGATCGCATGACCGATCACGGGCCCCAGCACGGCAACACCATCCCGCACTCCCCCGGTGGACCCCGGCAGATTGACGATGACACTCCCACCGGCGATGCCGGCGACGGCGCGGGACAGGATCGAGGTCGGCACCCGCTCCCGATCCGCCGCCCGCAGCACCTCGACGAGCCCGGACGCCTCTCGATCGAGAACGCGCCGGGTCGCTTCGGGCGTCACGTCACGGGGGGCGAAGCCGGTGCCTCCGGTGGTGACGACGAGATCGATGCCCGCCGACACCGCCTCGCGGAGCGCTTCCACGACCTTCGCCTGCTCGTCCGGCACGACGACGGTCGCGTCGACGATGAACCCCAGCTCGCCGAGCAACGTCGACAGCAACGGACCGGACCGATCAGGGCGGGTGCCCGCGTGCGAACGGTCGGACACCGTGATGACCCGGGCCAGCGCTCCCCCGGGCAACCCCGGGGTGCGCCCGTCGCGCACCGCCCCAGGCGCCGGACCGGCTGGACGCTGCTGCGGCGCCGCGGTCGACCGCTCGCGCTCCCAATCGCCCGAGCGCCCACCGGACTTGCGCAGCACCCGAACGTCGGTCAGCACCGCCGCCGGATCGACCGCTTTCACCATGTCGTGAAGCGTGAGTCCCGCAACGGCCACTGCCGTCAACGCTTCCATCTCCACGCCCGTGCGGTCACTCGTCTTCACGCGCGCCCGGATCTCCACCGCGTCGTCGAGCACCTCCAGCTCCACCTTCACGCCCGACACCGCGATGGGATGGCAGAGCGGGACGAGGTCAGGCGTGCGCTTGGCTCCCATGATCCCCGCGACCCGGGCGACGCCGAGCGCGTCACCCTTCGGAACACCCTCGCCGCGCAGCAGCTCCACGACTCGAGGCGAAACCATCAGCCGTCCGGCGGCCTCGGCGACGCGGTCGGTGACGTCCTTACTGCCGACGTCGACCATCCGCGCCGCACCGCTCGCGTCGACATGGGTGAGCTGAGTGGCGGCCCCGTCGTCGCTCATCGCCCTCTCCGTTCCAGCAGCAGCGCCAGCACCCGGTCACCGGCCTCGATCCGGGTCTGGTCCTCAGGTACCACCAGAAGGGCATTGCATGCGGCGAGCGCCGCCATCTGGTGAGAACCCTGCTGCCCCGCGAGCCGCGCGGAGAGGCTGCCGTCCTGCTGGCGCTCGACGATGCCCCGCAAGAACGACCGGCGACCCGGCGGTGAGGTGAGCACCTCGCCCGCGACGGCCGTGACCTGTGGCCGCAGCAACGTGTCGGCGCCGAGCATCCGGCGCAGGGCAGGCCGGACGAACACCTCGAACGACACCATCGCACTCACCGGATTGCCGGGCAGCGTGAAGATCGGGATGCGCTCGGTGCCGAGCGTGCCGAAGCCCTGCGGCATCCCCGGCTGCATCGCCACCTTGTCGAACACCACGGTGCCGAGCCGCGACAGCACCTCCTTGACGACGTCGTAGGCGCCGACGCTGACGCCGCCCGTCGTCAGCAGCAGATCAGCCCGGATCAGATGGTCCTCGAGCGTCTCCAGCAGCAGCGCCGGATCGTCCCGCACGAGGCCCACCCGATAGGCGATCGCACCCGCCTCCTTGCAAGCGGCGGTGAGCATGTGACTGTTGGAGTCGGTGATCTGGCCCGGCCCCGGCTTGTCGCCGACCTCCACCAGCTCGCTGCCGGTCGACACGATGACCACCCGGGGGCGCGGGCGGCACAGCGCCGACGCCCGGCCGGACGCCGCCAGCAGGCCGATCTGCGCGGCGCCGAGGTAGGTCCCCGTGCGAAGGACGAGTGCGCCCTCGGTGAGGTCTTCCCCGGCGCGCCGGATGTGGTGACCGAGCCGCGGCGCCTGGGTGATCGTCACCTGGCGCGTGCCGCCGTCAGTCCACTCCAGCTGGACGACTGCATCTGCGCCGGGCGGGACCGGCGCGCCCGTCATGATGCGCGCGCAGAAGCCGGCCTGGATCGTGATGCCGGTATTGCTGCCGGCGGCGATGTCGCCCACCACGGGCAGCGTGACCGGTGACGTCTCACTGGCGTTCTGCACATCGGCATGGCGCACCGCATAGCCGTCCATCGCCGAGTTGTCGAACGCGGGCAACGGCGCTGCCGCCGTCACGTCCTCAGCGAGATTGCAGCCATGCGCGTCGACCAGCGGCAGCGGCAACGGGGGAAGTGGCGCGACGGCGCCGAGAACGTCCGCTACATGCTGGTCGACCGATTTCACGCGGGCTCCTCCGCATTGGGTCCCCCGGCTTGGACGTATTCCTGAAGCCACGACCACAGCTCCGGCCCCACGTCTGTCGCGCTCGCAGGCGAGTCGCACGCACGCCTTGAGATAGTCGACCCGGTGACCGGTGTCATAACGCCGGCCGGTGAAGACCACACCGTGCACCGGCTCGGTCTGGGCCAGCGTCTTGATGGCGTCGGTCAGCTGAATCTCCCCGCCGCGACCCGGCGGCGTCTCGCGCAGTACGTCGAAAACGGTCGGCGACAGCAGGTAGCGACCGATGATGGCGAGGTTGCTCGGGGCCTCCTCACGCGGCGGCTTCTCGACCAGGTCGCGCACCCGCACGAGGCCGTACCTGCCGGACGATTCCGCCGGCTCGACCGTCGCCACCCCGTAGGAGGACACCATGTCCTCCGGCACTTCCATCAGCGCGATAACGCTGCCACCGTGGCGCTCCTGCTCGGCGATCATCTGCTCGAGCAGCGGGTCGCGCTCATCGACCATGTCGTCGCCGAGCAGCACGATGAACGGCTCGCCACCCACGTGCTCCGCCGCGACCAGCACCGCATGCCCGAGCCCGGCAGCCGTTCCCTGGCGCACGAAGTGGACCTTCGCGAGATCCGTGGAGGCCCGCACCCGGCCGAGCCGCTCGGAGTCGCCCTTCTTCTCGAGCGCGTCCTCGACTTCGGGCGCCTTGTCGAAGTGGTCCTCGATCGCGCCCTTGCCACGGGCGGTGATGATGAGGACGTCATTGGCACCCGCGCGAGCCGCCTCCTCGACGATGTATTCGAGTGCCGGACGGTCGACGACGGGCAGCAGCTCCTTCGGGATCGCCTTGGTGGCGGGCAGGAAGCGGGTGCCGAGTCCGGCGGCGGGGATGACAGCCTTGGTGACGGGCATGTCGGCAGACTATTCGGCATGAGCGTTCCAGCCGACGGTGCGGCCTCCGCGGCGTCGATTTCCGCGACGAAGTCCGCCCTGCGCAAGACACTGCTCGCGGTGCGCCGCGCAGCGGGCACTGACCCCGACGCCGACACGCGGCTCTGCTCGGCGCTCATGCTGGTGCCCGAGCTGCGCGCCGCTGCCGTCGTCGCGGGTTACGTCGCGCTACCCGGCGAGCCCGACATCACCGGTGCGCTGCGCACGCTCGTCGCGGCGGGGACGCAGGTGGTGCTTCCGGTCCTGCTGGAAAGCGGCGACCTGGAGCTTCGCCAGTTCGCCGCCGACAAGCCGCTGGTGCCCGGACCGCTGGGCACCCGGGTGCCGGCCGCGGACAGCCCGCGCATCGATCTGGCCGCGGCCGACGTCGTGTTGGTCCCGGCGGTCGCGGCCGACCGCCAGGGGCACCGGCTCGGGCGCGGCGGCGGCTCGTACGACCGCGCGCTACGGCGGGTCCGCCCGGATGCGCTGGTCGTCGCGGTCGTGCGGGAGCGCGAGCTGCTGAACGCCGTACCGGTGGAGCCGCACGACTATCCGGTCAATGGGGTGCTGGCCGGCGCCCGCTTCCTCCGGGCATCCGGCACCTGAGCGAGGGCACCACGGCCGCCAACGCCGCCACGACCGCGCGGCCAAGTGCGGCAAGTGCGGCCGCCAGGTGCTCGCGACCGGACTCGGCGCCGGCATCCTGCTCGACGCGACGGTCGTCCGGGCCCTGCTCTTGCCTGCGCTGGTGGAGCTTTTCGGACGCTGGAACTGGTGGCTTCCCACGCCGCTGGCCAGGCTGCTGCGGGTGACCCCGAGCGGCGTCACTCGCGACGCGGCTCAGACCGTTGACGCGAGCGGCTCCCTATCGGGGATCGTCTTGTCGTCATCGACGAGCCTGCCGATCCGCCCGACTCGGTGTGTCGAACGCGGTGAACTCGTCGCCCGCGGAGTACCAGACCGCCTCGCCTGGCGGCTGACGCACCTTGCGGTGCCGGCCGAGGATGCCGTCCGCGGTCAGGCGAGACGGCCGTGTTGAACCGTTCGTGCCCGACTCGTTCGCAGAAGCCGACGCACATCACGCAGGTCGGCCAGGTAGCCGCCGAGCACGGCATGCGGCAGGACGAGCAGCCGCACGCCGGCCCGCCGCGCATGACGGACGATCGCTTCGATCGGTTGCAGGGCAGCCACCAGGTCCCGCCCGAAATAGGCGGCGGCCGCGGCAATTTACGGGTGCTTGTTCCGCCTGATCGACATCTGAGCGATCTTGCGGCGCCGGCAGGCTTCCGCCCCGGGACCGCGGCCGCGAGGATTGTCCGGAGCTGCTCCGGCGTTCAGCAGAGCGGAGCGTTCGAGCGTCTCGCGGCCGGCTGCGGGGTTCTTGCCGCCCCTGCTGGCCGACGATTCGCTCACGCCCTACACTTGGCAGTCGATATTGCCGAGTGCTAAAGCTTGGCTCATTCCGGAGGATTACGTGCCGACCTACCAGTACGTCTGTACCGACTGCGGCTCCGACCTGGAAGCGGTGCAGAGTTTCAGCGACCCGTCGCTCACCGAGTGCCCCAGCTGCGGCGGCAAGCTTCGCAAGCGTTTCGGTGCAGTCGGCGTCGTCTTCAAAGGTTCCGGTTTCTACCGCAATGACAGCCGCGAAGCTCGAAACGGCGGGAGCGAGCGCAAGTCGGAGCCCAAGGTTGACGCCACGGCCTCGAGCAGCGACAGCGCCGGCAAGTCGGAGAAGAAGTCCGAGCCGGCGGCCTCGTCAGCAAGCTCGCCCTCCGGTTCGTCGGCAGGTTCGTCGTCAGGTTCGTCGAGCAACACGTCGAGCGGTTCCAGTAGCGCTACCAGCACCGCCGCCTGAGCCACTTTTTCCGCCGACTTATCCACAGGCCGGCCGCCCGGACGAGATTCGTCGGACGCCGTCGCTAGCGTGACCTCCTAGCGATGAGGAGGTCTCGATGACGGCACCCGCTCCGAAGCCCCGGGCAGACGTCGGTGTGATCGGCGGCTCAGGGTTCTACGCGCTGAGCCAGGAGCTGGTCGATTGCGTCATCGACACCCCTTACGGCCCCACCAGCGATCCGCTGGCGGTTGGCGAGGTCGGTGGCCGGCGAGTCGCGTTCGTCGCCCGTCACGGCCGCCGGCACCAGTTCCCGCCGCATCGCCTGCCCTACCGGGCTAACCTCTGGGCGCTGCGGTCGCTCGGTGTTCGCCGGATCATCGCGCCGTGCGCCGTGGGCTCGCTGCGGCCCGAGCTCGGTCCCGGTTCCCTGGTCATTCCGGACCAGCTGGTCGACCGCACCAGCGGCCGGGAGAGCAGCTACTTCGACGGCCCCACCGCCTACCACGCGTCGTTCGCCGATCCTTACTGCCCCGAGCTGCGCGCGCTGTGCACGGCAGCCGGCTCCAGCGGCGGGTGGCCGGTCACCGACGGCGGCACGATGGTGGTGATCCAGGGCCCGCGGTTCTCCACCCGCGCCGAGTCGCAGTGGCATGCCGGCGCCGGATGGTCGCTGGTGAACATGACGGCCCTGCCGGAAGCGGTCCTCGCCCGCGAGCTCGGCATGTGTTACGCCTCGGTCGCGCTGGTGACCGACTACGACGCCGGTATAGCGACCGGTTCCGCGCAGGGCGTGACCCAAGAAGAAGTCTTTGGCTTTTTCGCCGCGAACGTCGAACGGCTGCGCAGCCTGATCGGCGACATCGTCGGCCGGCTGCCGGTGGCCGACGAGCTCGCGTGCGGCTGCGCCGCCGATGCGCCCGCCCTCTAGCTCACTGCGGTCATGAGGCGCGTGACCAATGTGCTGGACGGGCTCGTCGGCACCGGCGGAGGAGGGGCGGACGGCGTCATCCATGTCGGCTGGCGCGGCAGCGCGGTCCCGGCCTCGCTGGGGCGCCGGATCGCAGCGGCGCTGCTCGCGTTTGCGGCCGCCGTTCTCGCCATGCTGTCCTTGCGCGAGCGTGAGCCGTCGGTTGCCGTGGCCGTCGCCGCCCATGACCTGGCGGCAGGCGCCCGATTGGGGCCCGGCGACGTCACGGTCGTTCAGCTGCCGCGCTCCCTCGCGCCGGCCGGTACCCGCACGTCAGCAGCTCCCCTGATCGGTCAGGTGGTGGCCGGTCGGCTGCGGGCACGCGAGCCGCTCACCGACAGCCGGCTCGCCGCCGCCGGACTCGCCGGCGGGCTTCGTCCCGGCGAGGTGGCCGCGCCGATCCGGCTGGTCGATCCTGACGTCGGCGCGCTGCTCCAGCCGGGGCTGGTTGTCGACGTGCTCGCCGCCGGCAGTAGCCCGGTGGGCCCCGATCGCGCCGGCCAGAGCGCGGCGCGCCTGGTCGCCGCCGGAGCACGCGTGCTCGATGTGCCCTCCGCGAGCAGCGCCACCAGCACCGGCACCGGGACGCTCGTCGTCCTCGCTGTCACTTCCGATCAGGCGGAGCAGCTCGCCGGCGCGCAAGCCGCGGGCAGGCTGTCGGTGGTGCTCCGGGGCGGCTGACGCTCTTGCGGGCTCGCTAGCGCTCGCGATCTTCGTGGTGCGGCGGCCGATCTTCCAGCAGGCGAGTCAGATCCCCGTCCGCGGCCTCGGCGGCATCGCCGGATTCGGCCCACTCCCGACCGCCCCAGCCGACGTCGTATTCGTCGGAGCTGGCTCCCGTCTGCGCATCGTCGTCGGAGGGGGGCATGTTGCAATTGTGCGTCATTTTCCAAGCCCCACTCGCCATCCGGCGGGTGCCGCCGACACCCGCCCGGGAGCCGCCGAAGGACGAACCCTCTGGAGGCGGCCTCGGCCGACCTGAGAAGATGGCGGTAAGCGAGGGCGAACGCATCCGGTCGGGTATGTCCGAGGGGTGACCTGCCGCACATCCACCGCCGCCAAAACGCCCGCGCATCTCTGCCAGACTCAGATGCATCGCAGCTAGTGCTGATGCACCGTAAGGGAGCTGTTCGCTATGTCGTCTGACGCGTCGTCTGATGTAACCGACTTCAAGCTCGAGCACCCGAACGGGACGCTCAAATTGCCGGCGACCGCCGGCACCGAGAGCCCGTCCGGAGTCGGTATCGGCAAGCTGCTCTCCGACACGGGTTACGTCACCCTCGACCCGGGCTTCGTCAATACGGCGGCCTGCACTTCGGAGATCACCTACATCGACGGCGACGCCGGCATCCTGCGCTACCGCGGATACCCGATCGACGAGCTCGCCGAGCGGTGCAACTTCTTGCAGGTCGCCTACCTGCTCATCTACGGCGAGCTGCCGTCCGAGGAGCAGGAGCAGAACTTCCAGGCCCGCATCCGGGAGCACACGATGCTCCACGAGGACCTCAAGGCCTTCTTCTCCGGATTCCCGCGCGACGCGCATCCGATGGCGGTGCTCTCGTCCGCGGTCAGCGCGCTGTCGACGTACTACCCCGACAGCCTCGACCCGTTCGACGACCGCCACGTCGAGATCTCCACGGTGCGCCTGCTCGCGAAGCTCCCGACGATCGCGGCGTACGCCTACAAGAAGTCGATCGGCCAGCCGTTCCTCTACCCGGACAACCGGTTGACCTACGCCGAGAACTTCCTGCGGATGACCTTCGGCGTGCCGGCGCAGCCCTTCGAGGTCGACCCGGTCGTCGCGAAGACGCTCGACATGCTCTTCGTCCTGCACGCTGACCACGAGCAGAACTGCTCGACCTCCACGGTGCGCATGGTCGGCTCCAGCCACGCCAACCTGTTCGCGTCCGTGTCCGCCGGCGTCAACGCGCTGTTCGGTCCGCTGCACGGCGGGGCTAACCAGGCCGTCCTCGAGATGCTCGAGCGGATCCGCCAGGAAGGCGGTGACGTGAAGGGCTTCGTCGAGCGGGTCAAGAACAAGGAGCCCGGCGTCAAGCTGATGGGCTTCGGCCACCGCGTCTACAAGAACTACGACCCCCGCGCGGCCATCGTGAAGGGCGCGACCCGGCAGGTGCTGGAGCGGCTCGGCAAGCCCAACCCGCTGCTCGACATCGCGATGAAGCTGGAGCAGATCGCGCTCGCCGACGATTTCTTCATCGAGCGCAAGCTCTACCCGAACGTGGACTTCTACACCGGCGTCATCTACGAGGCCATGGGCTTTCCGGTGAAGATGTTCACGGTGCTGTTCGCCCTCGGCCGGCTCCCGGGCTGGATCGCCCAGTGGCGCGAGATGATCAAGGATCCGGCGACGAAGATCGGTCGGCCGCGCCAGGTGTACGTCGGGCCCGCTGAGCGGCACGTTCCGCACACGATTGGCTGAGTACGGCAGCAAGGTGAGGCGACGGGGAGTAGATCGCTCCCTCCTCGTGGCCACGGCTCGGAAGGCCGGCGTGGCTGATACCGCCAAAGCGGCGTAGCTACGCCGGATGACGGGCTTCCGCCGCCGGCAATCGGTAATGCGAACCATGGACCCGGCCGCCGATCGCGGGCCTGCGACACCCTCGACAGCTCCCGCCGTCCCGCCGTTGCAGTTGAGGAAGTTGTTGGTCGAGCGCCTTCGTGGCAACCACTTCCTCAACCAACAGGGCGCCTGCGAACTGCTGTGAGGGCTTACACCGGCTGTAGGTCGGACGCGAGCCAGCGACCGTTGACCTTCGTCATCGTCATCCGCACGCGGATCGGATCGATGCGCGTCGTCGGCGACTTCTGACCCTTCAGCGTCTTGATGGTCTCCTGGTCGACGAAGAGCAGGACGGTGACCCGGTTGCGATCGGCGTGCACGATCGACGCCGACTTGTCCGAAACGACCGCCTTGGAGACGGCTTTGATGGACGGGGCGCTCGCCAGCACCTTCTTGGCCGTCTGCGTGTAGTCGCTGCGCAGCTGGCCCGTCGTCTCCGCCGTAGCGTTGTTGATGTCATCTTGGAGGTGCGTGTAGTCGTAGCTCAGGATGTCCTGCACGTCGTGCTTCGCTTGCGCGAGCGCCTCGGCGCCGGCCTTGTTGACGGCCTTGAGGGCACTCACGTGCGCGGTCCGCTGATGCAACGCGAAGGCGGCGACAGCGGCCGCGATCGCCAGCACGGTCACCGTCACGAGCGCGATGACGCGCTTCACCGCGCCCCTTGCGACCGGGGAGTCGGAGCGCTTCTCCAGGCTTACCTTCGCCGGCGCCTCGAGTGTCTCGCCGACCTTGGCCTCCGCCTCCCTGGGCGGCTTAGGGTCCTTGACCGCCTTCGGCTCCTTGCGCGCCTTCGCCCGGTGCCGCCCGCCGGTCCGCGGCGCTTCGACGACCTCGAGGCCCTCGACACGCAACTCGTCGACGCGCGGGTCGTCGATGCGCAGGTCGTCGACCTCGGTCTCGGTCACCATCTCGGTGCCCATGTCCGTGCTCACGATTGCGTCTCCTCCGCCTTCACGGCTGCGCCGACTGTGGTCCGGTAATGCGTCGTCATGACGCCGGAAGCTGCGTGACGTTCGGCAGACCGGCGAAGTTCAGCAGCGAGGACTTCCACCCGCCGGCGACCTGCTTCATCTCGATCTGGAAGCGGTAGTGCACCTGGATGCGCGAGGCCGCCGTCTTGGCCGACTTGGGGAACGCGACGGTGGCGTCACCCGCCACCAGGACGTCGGCGGTGTCCCCCTGCAGCGAGGTCAGCCCGGCGGCAAGGATGGTCCCGGTCGAGACCGACTTCTCTGCCGTGACCTTGCTGGCGGTGCCGTTCAACGCCTTCTTGTACTGCGTGCGCATTTCACCGGTCGATCCGTCGATGACTCGCTGCAGGTCGCGGGTGACCGTCTTGTAGTTCAGCGTCATGAGATTCAGCGCCTGGGTGCGGGCTGCTGCCACCGCCTCAGCGCCGCTCGCCGGGGCCTTCGCCCCCGACCAGCGGACCATCTCGACGACGAACCAGGCAATGGCCGCGACGAAGAGCAGGCCCAGCATCACGTACGCGCGCCGCCGGCCACGGGTGCCCTGGCCGGCTCGCCGCTCGCGTTGCCGCTCGCGCGGCTGCTCATCACTGACGACGTCTTCGGCCGCGCTCTCGGTCAAAGCCATGGCTGCCTCTTCGGGAATCGGTCGCCGCCGGCTGGGGCGAACGCTGGGGTTGTCGCTGCCTGAGTGAAGTGCGCGGGCGAGTGACCCACCTCACCACTGGGAGAAGCAACTCTGCAGCGCCCAAAAAGTTGCGGCCAAATCCTGGGGAATCGCGACGGATCCCGACGGCACGAGCTCGCCACACTCCCGCTGCGGGCAGCTCGCACCTTTGCGGTACCTGATGGGTCGTCACTTTCCGGGCGGCCGCTCGTTCCGTGTGTTCGACGCCACGTTCGTGGGCCCCGCGGGGCCCTGGGATCGGACTGAACGCGAGATCCATCGGGGCGGCTTTTCACCGGGCGTTCGGCACAGCTGGTTCACCACTTGGTGCGAAAGGGGGCTACATGGCGATCGCGGGCAACGCCTTCCTGCGGGAGACGGGAAGCTTCGCGGCGATGTCGCTGGACACCCTTCGTGCGCTGTTCAGGCGGCCCTTCCAATGGAAGGAATTCATCCAGCAGTGCTGGTTCGTCGCCAGCGTCTCGGTCCTGCCGACGACGCTCACGTCGATCCCCTTCGGCGCGATCATCGCCCTGCAGACCGGGGCCCTGATCCGCCAGCTCGGAGCGGTCTCGCTGAACGGCGGCGCTTCCGTCATCGCAGTCGTGCGCGAAGCCGGCCCCATCGTCACCGCGCTCATCATCTCGGGCGCGGCCGGCTCGGCGATCTGCGCCGACCTCGGTGCCCGCAAGATCCGCGAAGAGATCGACGCCATGGAAGTCCTCGGCATCAATCCGCTGCAACGGCTGGTGGTACCGCGGGTGCTGGCGATCAGCCTGGTCGCGGTCCTGCTGAACGGTCTCGTCTCCGTGGTGGGCGTCGCCGGTGGTTACTTCTTCAGCGTCGTCGTGCAGGGCGGCACGCCAGGGCCGTACTTCGCCTCGTTCACCGAGCTCGCCCAGCTACCCGACCTCTTCCAAGCCGAAGCCAAAGCGTTGGTCTTCGGGCTCGTCGCCGGCTTGATGGCGTCCTACAAGGGCCTCACCGCCAAGGGCGGGCCGAAGGGCGTCGGCGACGCCGTAAACCAGACCGTGGTCTTCACGTTCATGCTGCTGTTCGCCATCAACTTCGCGGCCAGCACCCTGTACCAGCAGATCGTCCCCCAGAAGGCGCTCTAGATGGCCACGCACGCACGCCCGTCGCGCAGCGGCGCCCTCATCCCGGCTCCGTTGCGTAAGGTCGCCTCGCTCGGCGGCCGGGTGACGACGAGCCTGGACGAGCTGGGCCGCTCAGGGTCCTTCTACGTCCGCACCATCGGCTGGTCGTACAAGGTCGTCGTCCGCTACAAGAAGGAAGTCCTGCGGCTGCTATCCGAAGTGGCCTTCGGCACCGGCGCGCTCGCGGTCATCGGCGGCACCGTCGTGATCGTCGTGTTCATGACGTTCTTCACCGGGCTGGAGGTCGGCCAGCAGGGCTACACGTCGCTGAACTCGCTCGGCGCCGCCGTCTACACCGGCTTCATCTCGGCGTACTTCAACACCCGGGAGATCGCTCCGATCATCGCGGGCATCGCCTTGTCGGCGACGGTCGGCTGCGGCTTCACCGCTCAGCTCGGCGCGATGCGGGTCAACGAGGAGATCGATGCCCTCGAATCGATCGCGGTGCCCTCTGTGCCCTACCTGGTGACCACCCGGCTGCTTGCCGGCGGCGTCGCCGTCATCCCGCTGTACGTCCTCGGCCTGCTCGCCTCGTACACATCCACCCGGCTCATCACGACGAAGCTCTTCGGCCAGTCATCCGGTACGTACAACCACTACTTCAACCAGTTCTTGCCGCCCAGCGACATCGTCATCTCGTTCCTCAAGGTCATCGTCTTCGCGATGATCGTGATCCTGGTCCACTGCTACTACGGCTACAAAGCGTCCGGCGGACCCGCAGGCGTCGGCGTCGCCGTCGGCCGTGCCGTACGGCTCGCCATCACGTCGGTCGTCGCCGTCGACCTCTTCCTCGACCTCGCGCTCTACGGCAGCGCGGTGACCGTGCGGATTGCGGGCTGATCGCTCATGTTCATGCCGCGCCCGCGTCGCCAGCCGTACGTGCTGTACGGCGTCGCCATGCTGGCCACGATCGCGGTCCTCGCCGGCATCTCGATCGCCACCTTCAAGCAGGTCTGGAAGGACACCACGCCGGTCACGATGCGCATCTCCCGGGCCGGGCTGCAGCTGCTCAAAGGCAGTGACGTGAAGCTGCGCGGCATCATCGTCGGCGACGTCGAGTCGATCAGCAGTAACGGTGACGGGGCGACCATCAAGCTGCGGCTGAAGCCGAGCATGACGAAGGACATCCCGGAGAACGTCCGGGCCAGGATGATCCCCAAGACGATATTCGGCGAGAAGTACGTCGACCTGGTGATCCCGCCCAACCCGTCCCCGCAGCACATCCAGGCCGGCGACGTCATCCCCCAGGACCGCTCGACCCCCGCCCTGGAGATCGACCAGGCGCTGAACGACCTGCTGCCGCTGCTGCGCACGGTGCGCCCGCAGGATCTGAACAGCACCTTGTCGGCCATGGCCTCGGCGCTGTCCGGTCGCGGCGAGACGCTCGGCCAGACCACCGTGAAGCTCGAGCAGTACTTCAAGCAGATCAACCCGCATCTGCCGCAGATCCAGCACGATTTCCAGGCGCTCGCGCAGGTGGCGACCACCTACGACGACGCGGCGCCGGCCTTGCTCGCGCTGCTGCGCAACGTGACGGTCACCGGCAAGACCATCACCGACAAGGCGCACGCTATCCCCGCCTTGCTTTCCGACCTGACCGGTACAGCCTTGACCACGGAGAACTTCCTGCAGCGCAATGCGAACAACATCGTGCAGGTCAACGCCGTCAACAAGAACCTGATCGCACTGCTCGCCGAATACTCGCCGGAATACAACTGCCTCTTCCGCGGCACCGCGAACCTGCTACCGAGGATCAAGGGGACGAAGGCCACCAAGCACACCGCGGGCGTGCGCGTGGAGTTCCACGGCCCGAAGCCGGCCTACCTCTACCCGATCGACGCGGTCGAGCTGCACGACTACCGCGGGCCCAACTGCTACGGCCTGCCGAACCCGCCGAAGCAGCTGCCCTACGTCCAGTTCAAGGACGGGACCGAGGACGACCCGCGCTTCAACTGGAAGGACGGGAAGATCGCCGCGCAGCCGATCTCAGGGATCCCGGACGCACTCGGCGCTCCGGCCGGTAGCACGGACCAGCTGTCCGGCGCCCTCGGGCAGCTCGGCGATGCGGTGAACCCGGTCACCAGCCAGCTGCTGTCACCGTCCAGCGCCACCGCGGCCAGCCCGTCGATGGGGGCCGCCGGCACGCCGACCGAGGTGGCTTCGCTGAACCAGATCCTGGGCCCGGTGCTCGGCCGTCCGGCTGACAAGGTGCCAGCTGTAGCGACGTTGTTATGGGGTCCGCTCGCGCGCGGGAGCGAGGTGAGCGCCGGATGATTTCCACCGGGCCGGCAGCCATCAAATTCGCCATCTTCACCGTCATCACGCTGCTCGCGACAGCGCTGCTGGCGTTCACGATCGGCAATATCCATTTCCGCGACACCTCGACGTACAAGGCGCTCTTCACCGACGCGGTCAACCTGAACTCGAATGACGAGGTGCGCTACGCGGGCGTTCAGGTCGGCAGCGTCGAGAGCGTCAAGCTGGTCAAGGGCACGCAGGCGCTGGTGACGTTCTCGGTCGACAAGGACGTCCCGATGACGACGCAGACAACCGCCTCGATCCGCTACCGCAACCTGATCGGTCAGCGCTACCTGGCGATCGGCGAGCTCACCAGCCAGAGCACCGACACCTCCCCGGCGAAGCGCGCAGGAGCGAACCAGCTGACCGCGGCGTCGAACACGACAGCCGCCGCCGCGACGGAAAGCGCGGCGGCCGGGCGCGCGCTGCGCCCCGGCGAGACCATCCCGCTCTCGCGCACCAACCCGGCGCTGAATCTGAACGCGCTCTTCAACGGCTTCCGGCCGCTGCTCACCGCACTGAACCCGGCTGACATCAACCAGCTCTCGTACGAGCTGATCCGCGTGCTGCAGGGCGAAGGCGGCACCGTCGACTCGCTGCTGACCCAGGTGGGTGACCTGTCCTCGTCGCTCGCCAACCGCGACCAGCTCATCGGCAACGTCATCGACAACCTGAACGGCGTCCTCGGCCCGATCGACCAGCGCGACCAGCAGCTCGGCCAGCTGCTGAACAACCTCCAGGTCTTCATGAGCGGGCTCTCGAAGGACCGCGAGCAGATCGGCAACTCGCTGGCGAACATCAACTCACTGGCCGGCACGACCGCAGACCTGCTGACGCAGGCTCGGCCGAGTGTCAAGGAAGACGTCAATCAGCTGCGGCAGCTGGTGACCAAGCTCGACACCAAGCAGGCCCGCGACTACCTCTACACGTTCGCCCGCTACACGCCGGACAAGCTGCGCAACATCGCGCCGGCAGCCGCGTACGCCTCGATCTTCAACGAGTACCTGTGTGCGGTCTCGTTCATCCTGCCGGACGGTTCCACCACCTCGTCCTACACGAACACCACGCCGAGGTGCAGCTGATGAGCCGCCTCTTCCGGGTGAGCATCCCGTCGTTCCGCTCGCTGAACCCGGCGCCGGTGGGAGCGCTGTTCATCGTCGTGATGCTGACGCTGCTCTACTTCGCCTTCACGCTGCAGAACCTGCCGTTCATCAAGGGCACCACCTACACGGCCGCCTTCAGCGAGGCGGCCGGCCTGCGCAAGGGCGACAAGGTCCGCGTCGCCGGGCTCGACGTCGGCCAGGTGGACCAGGTGAAGCTCGCCGGCTCGCACGTTCAAGTTCGGTTCAGCGTCAAGAACGACTCGGTGCACCTCGGATCGGGCACCACGGCAAGCATCCAGATCTTCACCCTCCTCGGCAACAAGTACCTCGCTCTCGAGCCGAAGGGCACCGGGAACTGGCCGACCAGCAAGGACATCCCGCTCTCGCACACCAGCGCGCCCTATGACGTGAGCCCGGCGTTCCAGGACCTGTCGAAGACCGTGGGTTCGGTCAACAAGAAGCAGCTGGCCGACGCGTTCAACACCATCTCCGAGACGTTCAAGAACTCGCCGGAGCCGCTCAAGCAGACGCTCACCGGCATGACCCGGCTCTCGCAAACGATCGCCTCCCGCGACAGCCAGCTCGGCGAGCTGCTGCAGCACCTGGCGAACGTGACGGGAGTGCTGGCCCAGCGGCGCGGCCAGCTTGTCACGTTGATGCAGGACGGCAACAAGCTGCTGCAGGAAATCGACAAGCGGCGTGAGGTCATCACCGAGCTGCTCAACAACACCTCGGCGCTGGCCAAGCAGCTCGAGGGTCTGGCCAACGACAACAAGGCTCAGCTGAAGCCTGCCCTAGACCACTTGAAGAGCGTGGTGTCGATCCTCGACCAGAACCAGAAGACCCTCGACGAGACCGTCACGCTGCTCTACCCCACCACCCGCAACCTGGTGGATGTGGCCGGCTCAGGGGGCTGGTACGACGCGACCATCATCAATGCCACCAACCCGTTCCAGATCCTCGGTGGCAAGGGGCTACCGAGCGTGCCACTGCCGACCGACCTGAGCCAGCTGCTCGGTGTCGATCAGCTCGGCAAGGCGCTGGGGGGGCGGTGACGATGCGACGTCGACTCCGCGAAGGAGGCCTGCGCAAGCTCACGTTCGCCGTCGTGGCGCTGATGCTCGCCGGCATCGCGTACTACGCGTGGCCGTCCCCGGCGATGAAGTCGGCGACCATCTACTTCCCGCGCACCGTGCACGTCTACGCCGGCGGCGACGTCGACGTACTCGGCATCAAGGTCGGCAGCATCACCAAGGTCAAGCCCGAGGGCGACAAGGTGCGGGTCGACATCACGTACCAGGCGAGCCAGCGGATCCCGGCCAACGCCTCCGCCGTCATCCTCACGCCGACGCTGGTGGCTGACCGGGTGGTGCAGCTGACGCCGGCCTACACCGGCGGTGCGGTGATGGCGGACAAGGCGACCATCCCGCTGCAGCGCACCGGCATCCCGCAGGAACTCGACCAGGTCTTCAAGAACCTGAACGACCTCGCCAAGGACGTCGGCCCGAACGGGGCGAACAGCAGCGGTGCGCTGTCACGGCTTTTCACGGTGGCCGCAAACAACCTGGACGGCCAGGGCACGAACATCCACACCACCATCACCTCCATTGCGGACCTCGCGAGCACCCTCGACGACAACAAGTCGGCGCTGTTTCAGACCGTGCGCAACCTGCAAGCGTTCACCGACACGCTGGCACAGCACGACGCCGACACCCGCTCCTTCACCACGGAGCTGGCGCGGGTGTCGCAGCAGCTGAACGGCAACCGCACCGCCCTCGCAAACGCGCTGAGCAACCTCAACAGCGCCCTCGGAACGGTCACCGGCTTCATCCGGGACAACAAGGCGAACCTCGCCGACAACGTCGCCGCGCTGGCACGGGTCACCAATGTCCTCGTGAAGGACAAGGACATCCTCGGCAAGCTCATCGATATCGGCGGCGTCGGCGCCACCAATTACACGCACCTCTACGACTCGGCAAGCCGCTCGTTCGACGGTCGCTTCGCGGAAACGAACATCACCGAGACGCCGGCACTCTTCATCTGCTCCGTGCTGGGCGCCGTCGGGAAGAACGGCCAGCAGTGCTTGAGCCTGTTGCAGTCGTTCGGCCTGGACAAGCTCAAGCTCTCTCCCGATCAGCTGCAGGCACTGGCCGGTGGGAGCAACCCGGCGGCGTCGCTCGGCGGGCTGCTGGGGGTGGGCAAGTGAACGGGCGAGTGGGCCGCTTCGCGGCGCTGATCGCGCTGGTGCTCACGTTCGCCACCGGCTGCAAGTTCAGCGGCATCTATTCGTTGCCGCTCCCCGGCGCGGTGGCCAACGGCTCCGACACCTACACCCTCAAGGTGCAGTTCCGCGATGTGCAGGATCTGGTGCCGTACTCGGCGGTCAAGGTGAACGACGCGACCGTCGGGCACGTGAAATCAGTTGCCGTGCAAGGACATCACGCCCTCGTCGTGGTGCAGCTCAAGAACTCGGTCAAGCTACCGGCGAACTCGACCGCACTCATCTCGCAGACCAGCCTCCTCGGGGAGAAGTTCGTCGCCCTGCAGCCACCCGCCGACCGCAGCAAGTGGGTGGGCCATCTGCAGCCGGGGGCGACGATCAAGCTGCCCAACACCGACTCCGACGCGACGGTCGAGGAGGTGCTCGGCGCGCTGTCGCTCGTGCTGAACGGCGGCGGGCTCGAGCAGATCCAGACCATCACCCGCGAGATGAACAAGGCGCTGTCCGGCCGGGAGGGCAATACGCGCGATCTGCTGGAGCAGCTGCGCACGTTCGCCGGCGGGCTGAACAATCAGAAGAACGACATCATCACCGCGCTGCAGAAGGTCGACCACCTGGCGCAGACCATCCGCGCCAACGAGTCCGCCGTGACCAACGCGATCGATCGCTTCCCGGCCGCCCTCAAGGTGCTGTCCGACAACACGGACGAGCTGACGAAGATGCTCACCGCGCTGTCCAACCTCGGCGCCGTGGCCACCCGCGTCATCAACAGCTCGAAGGAGGATCTGCTCACCAACCTGCGCAACCTCAAGCCGACGCTGACCGAGCTCGCGAAGGCCGGCGAGGTCATCCCGAGCACGCTGCAGATCCTGCTGACCTTCCCCGAGGCGGATGGGACGCAGGACGTCTACCGCGGCGACTACACGAACGTGGACCTGCAGATCGATCTGTCGACCTCCCAGCTCGAGCAGAACTTCGGGTTGAACAACCTCGGCAATGCACTGGGCGGCACGACCTCCGGTCAGTCCGGGTCCTCCAGCGACAGCAGCGGCGGCACGTCGGGCGGCTCGTCGCCGCTGCCCCTGCCGCTGCCGACGGCCGTCCCGTCGCTGCCCAACCTCGGGAAGATCGGCGGGAGCCTCGGCGGCAAGAGCGGCAGCAGCACGTCGGGTGGCGGCAGCAGCGGGTCCCCAAGCAACACGGGTAGCAGCTCCGGCAGCGGCTCGGGTGGTTCAGGAGGTTCGGGCGGGCTGCTCGGCGGCATCCTCGGCGGCAACTCGGCGGTCGCCCCGCACCCCGAGACCGGCGAGCTGCCCGTGAAGATCACGACGGTGCTCGATCGACTGATGCTGGGGGTGCTGCAGTGATCGGCCGCAGCGTCATGCTGAAAGTGATCGCCTTCGCCGTCATCACGGTCGTCGGGGTCAGCTACGTGCTGCTGCACTACATCGGCCTGGGTAAGGCGCTGTTCGGCAACGGCTTCACCGCCTACGTCGACATGCGCGACTCCGGCGGCCTGTTCAGCTCGGCGAGCGTGACCTACCGCGGCGTCGACGTGGGCCGCGTCGGCACGATCTCGCTGCGCCCCCAGGGCATTCGCGTGCAGCTGAAGCTCGACGGCAAGTACCGGATCCCCGCGGATCTCAAGGCGGTCGTCGGCAACGGATCGGCGATCGGTGAGCAATTCATCGACCTGCAGCCGCAACACGCGATCAACTCGACGACGCAGTACCTGCATTCGGGTTCGGTGATCCCGCAGCAGGCGACCACGCTGCCGGTGTCGACTAACGAGGTGCTGGTCAACCTCGACAAGCTGGTGAACTCGCTGCCCAAGAACGATCTGCGCACCACGGTGAAAGAGCTCGGCAACGCGTTCCGCGACACCGGCCCCGCACTCGGCCACCTGCTCGACGCGACCAACTCGCTCGTCACCACCGCCACCGACAACCTGCAGCCGACGATCGACCTCATCAACAACGGCGGCAAGGTGCTCGACACCCAGAGCGACCTGACCCCGCAGACGCTGCAGTTCACCAGCGAGTTCGCGTCGTTCTCGGATCAGCTGCGCAAGAGCGACGCCGACTTGCGGGCGCTGATCGACAAGGGGGTGCCGGCCAGCAAGCAGGTCACCGATCTGATCAACCGGCTCAACGTGCCGCTCACGACGCTCATGAACAACGGCGTCTCGCTGGGCGAGATGACCAACGTGCGGCTGCAGCCGATCCGCACCGCGCTGATCCTGTACCCGTACATCATCGCCACGTCGTTCGGCGTCTTCGACGGCCGCACCCGCTTCGGGGTGCCGTTCCCACCGACGAACTCGCCGAGCGTCTGCACGCAGGGCTATGACTCCAGCTACGACCGGCTGCCGTCGCAGTACACGACGGAGAACGCGTTCCCGTACGACATGACGTGCACCCTGCCCACGAACGCCAACCAGCTGGTACGCGGCGCCCGCAACGCGCTGCTGCCCGACGGCACCCGGCTCGGCGACCACCCGGGCTGGAACAAGGACGTCCGCTACCCCTGACCCCCACAAGATCAACGCTTCACAAAAACGGGTTCGACCCCTGTTTCGGGCGCCAAACTCGTGTCGGTGAAGCGTTGATCATGGGGTTTGCAGGTTGACTCCAGATTTCCCATGCATCATGGCGCGCGTGCCGTTTAGCCGCCGTTCACTTCTGCAGGCCGGGCTCCTGGTGCCGGCCGCCGCGCTGGTCGACGCCTGCAGCTCCTCCAAGCCGAGCCCCAAGCCGAGCGGGAGCCCGGCGCCGACCAGCTCGGCCAGCTCGGCTGCGCGCGCCACGACGACGCTCGATCAGACCCTGCTACGCGGGCCAGCGGGCACCGGCGGCTTTGTCCAGCTGGTGAGCGGAGCCGGTGAGCCGCACCTCGTGCGCGACGACCTCGGGATCCAGGCGAAGGCCGGGCGGGCCAAGACCCGCACGCCGCTGCTGACGTTCGCGCAGCTCACCGACGTGCACATCGTCGACGCGCAGTCGCCGGCGCGCGTGGAATTCCTCGACCGCTACAACGACGGCACGCCGGACGGGCCGCTCATCGCGGCGTACCGCGCGCACGAGTTTATGACCGCCCACGTCGCGGAGACGATGGTCGCAACCGTGCGCTCGATAGGCGCCGGGCCGGTGAGCAAGCGCCCGCCCGCGTTCACGATCAGCACCGGCGATGCGGTGGACAACTGCCAGCAGAACGAGTTGCGCTGGGTCATCGACGTGCTCGACGGCGGCAAGGCCCTGCGTGCCGACTCCGGCGATCCGTCCAAGTGGGAAGGTGTCGCCGCGAGCGATGCGCGCTACTGGGACGTGCACTACTGGCATCCGGACGGGCCGCCGAGCGGCAAGCCGACGGACCTCGCCATGTCCAAGTACGGGTTCCCGCGGGTGCCCGGCCTGCTCGACGCCGCCCGCCGGCCGTTCACGGCGACGGGCCTCGGCATGCCCTGGTACGCCGCCTACGGCAACCATGACGGATTGATCCAAGGCAACGCGTCTCCGCACGGCGCGTTCGCGGCGATCTCCACCGGCGACACCAAGATCATCGGCTTACCGTCGGGCCTCGATCCGCTCGCCTTCGCTGCGAGCCTGCTGGCGGGCAAGCCGCTGCCCGAGGGGCTTCCTTCCCGCAAGGTCACCGCCGACCCCAAGCGCAAGATCGTGCAGCGCGCCGAGACGGTGGCGGCGCACTTCACGACGACCGGCACCCCGACCGGACACGGGTTCACCGCCGACAACCGCAAGAACGGCACCGCGTACTACACCTTCGACCCGTCGGAGAACGTCCGCGGCATCGTGCTCGACACCGTCAACCCCGGCGGGCTGTCCAACGGCTCGATCGACCGCACCCAGCTGAACTGGCTCAAGCAGCAGCTCGCGGCGGCCAAGGACAAGATCGTCATCCTTTTCAGCCATCACACGATCGGCACGATGGACAACGCGAGCCTCGCCCCGAACGAGAAGGGCCCGCGGGTGCTCGGCCCAGAGGTCGCGCAGCTGCTGCTGCAAAGCCCGCAGGTGGTGCTGTGGGTGAACGGCCACACCCACGTCAACAAGGTCATCCCGCACCGGCGCAGTGGGGGCACCGGCGGCTTCTTCGAGCTGAACACGGCGTCCCATATCGACTGGCCGCAGCAGAGCCGGCTGATCGAGATCCTGGACAACCGCGACGGCACACTCAGCGTCTTCGGGACGATCCTCGACTTCGCGGCCCCAACCGCGGATCCGAACAAGACCGACAACCCGGCGCAGCTCGCCGCCTTGTCACGGCTGCTTTCTGCCAACGACTGGCAAGAACGCACCGGTCACAGCAAGACCGTCGACGGGCGGCGCGGCGAAGCGTCAGACCGTAATGTCGAACTTCTGGTGCCGGATCCACGGCGTCCGTCCAACGCAGCTGACACCCTCTAGACCGGTTAGCGGAAAGCGCGGTCTCAAGCTCCCTCACGGATAGTGGACAAGTGCAGACACCCTGGGGCGAAGTCCCTTCACGGCTCAGCATGGCCGAGCAGCATGAGCTGCTGCAGGCCCGCGTTTCACGGCGCGGTGTGCTCAAAGGCGCCGCCCTGCTCTCAGCGGGACCGCTGCTGCTGCGCACCGCCGCCGCAAGCGCCGCAGCCCCGATGGGCGCTCGATGGATCGGCTACGGCGACGACCCGCAGACCACGATGAACGTGAACACCTCGATCGCGAGCTCCTTTCGCAACGCCACGGTCGAGTACGGCGTCGACGGCTCCTTCGGTCAGAGCGCGCAGTTCGACGTGGGCGGCGTCGCCGGAGTGACCACCCGCTACGGTTCGGCTCGACTCACCGGCCTGACACCGGGCACGCAGTACAGCTACCGGGTACGCGTCGACGGGCAGAGCAGCGCCACGGCCACGTTCGCCACCGCGCCCGCGCAGCCGGGCCCGTTCACGTTCACCGCGTTCGGCGACGAGGGCACGTCCCAGGTCTCGTCCGCCATCGTGGGCCAGCTGAAAGCCGTGCAACCGCGCTTCCATCTGCTCGCCGGCGACCTCTGCTACGCCGACATCGGCGGTAAGGGGCTTCCCACCGACGAGTTCAAGCCGAAGCAATGGGACCGCTGGCTCAGCATCATCGAGCCGGTCGCGGCGAGCACGCCGTGGATGACCGCGGTCGGCAACCACGACATGGAGCCCGGCTTCGGCGCGCAGGGATACGACGGCTATCTGGCCCGGTTTGCGCTGCCCCGCACCGGCGCCACCGGATGCCCGTCGACCTACCACTTCCGTTACGGCGCAGTGGCCTTCATCCAGGTCGATTCGAACGATGTCTCGTGGGAGATCCCGCACAACCTCGGCTACTCCCACGGCACGCAGGACACCTGGCTCGAGTCGGTGCTGCGCCAGTACCGCCAGCCCGGATCCGGGATCGACTTCATCGTCGTCACCATGCACCACTGCGCCTACAGCACCGCCCGCTCGCACGGCAGCGAAGGGGGCGTGCGGGCGCGCTGGACGGGTCTGTTCGACAAGTACAGCGTCGATCTCGTCATCTCCGGTCACAACCACTCCTACGAGCGGTCGCATCCGATCCGCGCCGGACACGTGACCGAGCAGTCGCCGTCCGGCTCGTCGATCAACTCCACCCGGGGCACCACTTACCTCACCGTCGGAGGCGGAGGCGCGAGCCTCAACACGCTGGGCTTCACCCGAGGCAGTTACCTGCTGTCCGACCCCGGCACGGCACACACCCACAAGTTCGAGACCATCCAGGGCACCGCGTTCTCGGCCCTGACCGACCAGTCGTACTGCTACGCCGTCTGCAAGGTCACGCCGGGCAGCCCCGGGGTGTCCCCCACCCTCGCCATCACGATCAACGACCCGAACGGCAACAGGTTGGACACCGTGCGGCTGGTGCGAGCCGGCGCCGAGAGCTCGACTGTCACCGATTCCGGCGGTGGTGGCGGCAGTGACACCGGTCTTGTCATCGGTGTCGGCGCGGGCGCAGCGACTCTCGCCGCGGTCGGGGGCGCCGGCTACGTCTGGCACCGCCGACACTCGGAGTACTACTAACCGCGAAAGCTCGCTGCCGAACACCGCGAGCCTCGCACGGCCGTTGTCACCGTACGATGTCATCACTTGCTGACTTCTCTGTGCTGGTGATGGAGCCGCCCTGTGGCCGCGACGGTGTCGTTGCCTCCGTCGACCCCACCGACGCCGCCGGCCACGGCGCGCGAACGGGCGCTTGCCCCGACGCTCGTGCTGGTGGCGCTCGTCGTTGCCGTCCTCAGCAGCGTCGGCGCGCCGCTCATCCCCTCCATCGCGGCGGCGAGCAACGTCTCGCTGAGCACCGCCGAGTGGCTGCTCACGCTCACCCTGCTCACCGGCGCGCTAGCCACCCCCATCATGGGACGGCTCGCCGACGGGCCCCGCCAGCGCCGGGTCATCACCGTCTGCATGAGCGTCGTCCTCGTCGGATGCGTGCTCGCCGCGACGGTGAGCACGTTCGGAGTGCTGGTGCTGGCCCGCGGCCTGCAGGGCCTGGGGCTCGGCATCCTGCCGGTCACCATGGCCATCGCCCGCCGTACGCTGCCGCCCGACCGGGCCGCGCGCACCATCGCCGTGCTGTCGGTGACCGCCGGCGTCGGGGTGGGCCTCGGCTACCCGGTCACCGGGCTGCTCGCCCAGGTTTCCGACTACCACGCAGCCTTCTGGTTCAGCGCCGGAGTCGTGGCGGTGGCGCTGCTGCTGTCGACGGTCGTCCTGCCCGCCGAAAGCGCTGCCACGGCCCGGCCGTTCGACACCTGGGGCGCCGGTCTGCTGTCGGTCGCGCTGGCCGGCTTGATCCTTGCCCTGAGCGAGGGGGAGAGCTGGGGCTGGGCCTCGCCCTCGGTGCTCGTCCCGCTGGCCGCCGCGATCGCGCTGCTCGCCGTCTGGGTGGGCTACGAGCTGCAGCGCCGTGACCCACTGGTCGAGCTACGCCAGGCGCGCAACCGCATGGTCCTGACCGCGGACATCTCCGGGTTCATCATCTCGGTGACGATGTACCTGTACCTGCCGATCGTCGTCGAGTTCGTGCAGGTGCCGTCGGGGGTGGGCTACGGCTTCGGCGCGTCCGTCGTCGTGGCGGGTTGCGTGCTCATCCCGCTCTCGGCGGTGACGCTGCTGGCGAGCCGGCTCGCTCCGTCGTTCGAGCGCTGGTTCGGACGCCGCCTCATGATTCCCATCGGCGCGGTGCTGTTCGCCGTCGCCATGGGCTTCTTCGCCCTCGAGCACCGCGTCCTGTGGGAGGCGTTCTTCTCGATGGCGATCGCCGGCCTCGGCATCGGCTTCACGTTCGCGGCGATGCCGGGGTTCATCATCGCGGCGGTCGACGCCCGTGACACCGGCAGCGCGATGGGCTTCTACCAGGTGCTGCGCAGCGTCGGCCTGGCGCTCGGCAGCGCGCTCAGCGGCGTCATGCTCGCGGCCTACGCCAGCGGCGCGCAGGACTACCCGCGCGTCGGGGGGTTCACCACCACGCTCTTTCTCGGGGCCGGGCTCTGCCTGTTCACCGCCGCGCTGAGCTACCTGCTGCCGGGCCGGGGCGCGGGTCCGGTGCCCGTCGACCGGGCGGGAGCACAGCTGATGGAGGAGGAAGCCGAGCTCGGCGGGTCCGGGATCATGCTCACCGGGACGGAGGTCGAATGACCACGCAAGCCCGCGCTACCCGTCCCCGTAACGCGGCCGCCAGCCGGGAGGCGCTGCTGCATTCCGCGCAGCTGCTGTTCAGCGAGCGCGGATTCGAACACACGACGGTCCGTGACATCGGCGAGCATGCCGGCGTCGATCCGGCGCTCATCGCCCGCTACTTCGGCAGCAAGGTGAATCTCTACCTGGCCACCGTGACGGCCGAAGACACCGATGCGGTGAACCCGGAGACGCTGACCGAGCCGGCGCAGCTCGTCGACTGGCTGGTCGGGCGCGTCGACGCCCGCGGACCCGGTCCCGTGCTGCAGGCCCTCGTCCGCTCCGACACGGCTCCGCAGATCCGCGATGCCGCGCGCGAGCATCTCACCCGGCGCGTGGTCAACCCGCTGGCGACGATGTTCGAGCAGCGCGGCATCGACCAGCCGCGCCTGCGCGCCGAGGCAGCCGCCGCGGCACTGATCGGCGTGCTGCTGGCCCGGGTACTCGGCTCGTTCGGCTCGTTGCCCCGCGCCTCGCGGGCCGAGCTGGTCACCGTGCTCACGGCGATGCTGCCCGATCTGCGGTAGAGCTCAGGCCGCCCGTTCCGTCTCGAACGTCCGGGACAGCTCCTCCCGGCTGTCCGGATCGGCGAAGACGATGACCTCGTCGCCCGCCCGCAGTTGCGTCTCGGGACGCACCGCCACCAGGCCGCCCTTGCGGACCACCGAGCTGACCCAGATGTGGCCCGGCAGCTCGCCGACGGAGCACCCATCGGCGAGGGAGGACCGCACGACGACCATCCGGTGCACCCCTTCCGGCTCCTCCCGCAGTCGCACGCCGAGCGAGTACGGGGAGACCGATGTGGTGCGCATCGGCAGCCGCAGCGCCTTGGCGAGCGTCGGCACCAGGCTGCCCTGCACGACGACGGAGAACACGACGACGACGATGACGATCCCGAACAGCCGCTGCGGGACCGCGACATCGGCCGTCAGCAGGTAGACGCCGAGCAGGATCGGGACTGCGCCCTTCAAACCGGCCAGCAGGATGAACGCCCGCTCGTTGCGGGCGAGCCGGGTGGGCAGCAGCGACAGGCCTACCAGCGCCGGGCGGATGACGAAGGCCAGCACGGCGCCGAGCGCGAGCCCCGGCACCCAGACGTTGGCTCGGGACAGCACCGACAGGTCGACGACGAGCCCGAGGACGACGAACGCGACGATCTCCCCGAGGCTCGCCAGCGCGGCGTGGAACCGTTCGACTTCGCGCTTGTACGGCGCCTCGCGGTCACCGAGCAGGATGCCGGCGACGAAGACGGCGAGAAACCCCGAGCCATGGGCGAGCGTGGTGACGCCGAACAGCGCGAGGATGCTGGCCAGCGTGCGGATCGGGTAGAGGCCCTCGCTGGGCAGCGGCACCCGCCGCATGAACAGCAGCAGCCCCTTCGCGCCGATCACTCCGAAGGCGGCGCCGACGCCCATCTGCAGCAGGAACTCGCCGGCGACGTGCAGCACCGCTCCGCCGGTGAGCGCCCCGGCGCTGATCAGGCTCACCATCAGCGCGATGCCGACCGGGTCGTTGGCGCCCGACTCGCCTTCGAGGATCGTCCCCGCGCGACCGGACACCTCACGCTGGCCCAGCACCGAGAAGACAACCGCCGGGTCGGTCGGGGACACCGCCGTCGCCAGCAGCAACGCCGCGTACCAGCTCACGTCGAAGGCGTAGTGCGCGAGCAGCGCCGCCCCGCCGACGGTGAGAAACGTGCCGAGCACCCCCACCACCGCGATGGGCGTTGCCGCCGATCGAAAGCGCGGCCAGCCGATATGCATGCCGCCGTCGAAGAGGATGCAGACCAGCGCGACGGTGACCAACCGTTCGACGGTCTTGTCGCTGGGCGCGTGCAGATCAGGAATGATCTTGACTGCGATAGCCGCGAAAACGAGCAGGAGCGCCGGTGTCGGGACCTTGAGCCGCTCGGTCAGCCGGTTCGCCAGCACGGCGACCAGCCCGACTGCGCCGATCAGCAGCACAGCGAGGGCGTAGGACTCGATGTCGTCCACGGTGGGCGCTCCTGCAGCTAGGGGTCCGGGCATGCGCTGCCCACTGCCGACCCGACTTCCCGGCGCACCGCGGAACAGATTAGTCGCTGGACGGCGGCGGGGGATTTACGGTGGCCGCATGTGCCGGAGTATCAAGACGCTGCGTCCCCCTTTCGTCGAGGCGCCGACGGAGGAGGAGATGGCGGCGGCCGCGCTGCAGTACGTCCGCAAGGTCAGCGGGATGCGCGCCCCCGCTAAAGCGAATGCGGAAGCCTTCGATAGGGCGGTGGAGGTGATCACCGCCGCCACCCGCGAACTCCTCGGGCAGATCGAGGTACGACGGCGGCCGGCAGCCGGGAAGTCGTAGCACACGCTTGCGTAACCACTACTCAACGCGCTCGTTTACTTACGAAGTGTGAGCAAGATGGGTCCCGGGTAGGAAACTGCGAGCACGAATAGCTTCGGGGGTGTCGTCCGCTTCGGGGTCCGACCGCACGTCGGGGTCGTCCGATGGGGTGGAACGGCAGGCTAGGAGGTGGGATGGGGCGGCTGGCCGGCATGCGCCATCGCAAACGACCGAGCGGTCCGGCAGCCACAGCGCAGCCAGACCCCGGCACGCTGCAAGCAGGGATCCCAACCCTGATCGACGAGCAACGGCTGATGGACGGCGTGTTCCGGCATGCCGACGTGGCTATTTACGCCAAAGACCTGCGCGGACGCTACGTGTTCGTGAACCCGGCGGCCGAAGCCATGGTCGGCTGGCCGGCGTGCGAGCTGATCGGGCACGAGCCGGAGGAGGTCTTCGGCCCGACCCGCGCCGCGGAGTTCGCCGGTCAGGACGCCACGGTGTGCGCCGAGGGACGGCGCCTGTTCGCCTTCCGCGCGCAGCATGCCGATGGCACGGTTCACTCCTACCTGGCCACCAAGTTCCCGGTGAGGGACCGCGCCGGCGAGGTGTATGCCATCGCAGGCGTCGCCGCTGACGTCACCCAGCTCACCGAGACCCGCACCGAGCTGGCCGAGTCCGAGCAGCGCTGGCGAGCGCTGGTGGACAACACGCCGGTGGCCGTCGTCGTCTTCGAGGCGGGTCGCACCCGCTGCCGGTATGCGAACCAGCGGGCCGCGGACCTTTTCGGGCTTGCTCGCCCCGACGATGTCATCGGGAGCAAACCGGTGGATCTCCTGGAGCAGGCGCAGGGCGACTCGCTGGACGCCATGCTGTCCCGCTGCCTGGCCGGCGAATCGCTGGTGTCCGTGCCGCTGCGACTGCGCCGCCGGGACGGGCAGGAGCGGCAGGTCGCCGTCAACGCGGAACTGATCACCTACGCCGACGCACCAGCCGTGCAGCTGGCACTGCAGGACGTCACCCGCGAGCGCGCGGCCGAAGCGGAGATGCGGGAGAGTGCGGCGTTCCAGACGGCCGTGCTCGCCGCGAGCCCCGACGTCATCTATGTGATGGACGCCCGCAAACGAAAGCTGCTCTGGTCGTCGCGCAACCTCCCGCGGCTGCTCGGTTATACGGAGAGCGACATCACCGGATTCGGCGATCAGGTGCTTACCGAGCTCGTCCACCCGGACGACGCCGCGCGGGTAGTGGCGGTGAACCAGGCGGCCCTCGACCTGGCCGACGGCGAGGCGTCCGAGCTGCGCTACCGGATCCGCCACAAGTCGGGGGACTACCGGTGGTTCTTCCGCCGGCTCGTCCCCTTCGCCCGGGACGAGAACGGAGCCGTCACCCAGGTGCTGTCGATCAGCCAGGACATCACCGACGCGGTGAACACCGAGCATCGGCTGGTGCAGGCCGCCTTGCACGACCCGCTGACCGGCTTACCGAACCGCACGCTGCTGTCCGACCGGCTCACCACAGCGCTCAACCGCTCGGCGCGCTTCGGAACGGAAGTGGCCGTCCTGTTCTGCGACCTCGACGGCTTCAAGAACGTCAACGACATCAGCGGCCACGCGGCCGGCGATGCGGTATTGGTCAGCGCTGCGCAGCGGTTGCGCTCTCAGATCCGTCCGCAGGACACGGTGGCGCGGGTCGGTGGCGACGAGTTCGTCGTCGTGCTCGAACCCGACCTGCGCAGCGCGCCGAACGCGTTGAGCGGCGAAGGCTTGTCCGGCGCCGATTCGCGCGTGGATGCGCTGACGGTCGCTGCGCGGATCGCCCGCGCCCTCGGCGAGCCGCTTCAGATCGGCGAGAACGAGCACGTGGTCACGGCGAGCATCGGGCTGACGTTCGCACGCCCGGGAGACGGCGCGGAGGGGACGCTGCGCGACGCCGATGCGGCGATGTATCGCGCCAAGACGCTCGGCAAGAACCGTTGCGAAGTCTTCAACGATCACCTACGCACCGAGGTGGTGCAGCGCGGACGGGTCGAGCAGGCCCTGCGGGCGGCCCTCGCCACCGAACTCGGCTCGGCGGGCAGGTGCTCCGATCCGAAGCTCGACAACGGCTGCACCCGCTCGCGGCTGTGGGTCGCCTACCAGCCGATCATGGACCTGACCGCCAACCAGATCGTCGGCGTGGAAGCGCTCGCGCGCCTGTCCGACCGGGACGGCAGCCCGGTGGCGCCGGACGTCTTCATCCCGATCGCCGAGGAGACCGGGCTCATCGGTCCGCTCGGCCGGTTCATGCTCGAGCAGGCATGCCAGGACCTCGCCGCGTGGGACCGGGCTCGCCTGGTCAGCCCGGACTTCGGGCTCTCGGTGAATCTGAGTGCCCGCCAAGCCGGTTTGGGGGATCTGACCGAGCAGGTGACCACCGTGCTGGACACGACGCGAATCGCCGCCCGCCGGCTCACCCTCGAGCTCACCGAAACGGCCTTGCTCGAAGCCGGCCGATCGACGCTGACCGCGCTGGAGGAATTGCGGGCGCTCGGCATCCAGATCGCCATCGACGACTTCGGTACCGGCTACGCCAGCCTGCGCTATCTCACCCAGCTGCCGGTGACCGGGGTCAAGGTCGACCGCTCGTTCACCGCGGGTCTCCCCCACGACGCAACCAGCAACGCGATCGTCCAATCGGTCGCCGGTCTAGCGCGTGAGCTGCGCATCAGTTGCGTCGTTGAAGGCATCGAGACCAACGATCAGCTGGACGCCCTTCCGACCGGCGTGCACGGTCAGGGCTACCTGCTGGGCCGACCGAGTCCGGCAGAGGACACGGCGCGTTCCCTCCGTGCCTCGCGGCCCCTGCCGAACCAGCGGGTCATTCGGCTGAGCTAGACATCCCACGTTCCTAACGTGTCAAGCGGCGGTCGCGTGTTCGTCGGATTCAGGCTGCGTCTTGCTGTCTGTGCCGAGGTGCCAGGCGATGGTTTCGTCGTAGGGCGTGTGGTGGCGTAGGCAGCCGTGGAGGATGCCGACGAGCCGGTTCGCCAGGGCGCGTAGCGCGGCGTGGTGGGTGGCTCCGGCGGCGCGTTTGGTGTCGTAGTAGGCGCGGGCGCCGGGAGAGCTTCCCAGGGCGCAGAACGCCCATTGGTAGAGCGCGTCGGCGAGGCGTTTGTTGCGCGCGACCCGGGCGAGCACGACCCGGCTTTTGCCGGACGCGCGGGTGATCGGTGCGGTGCCGGCGTAGTTCTTGCGGGCTTTAGCATCGGCGTAGCGGTGCGGGTCGTCCCCGAACTCCGCGAGCACCCGAGCGCTAAGGACCAGGCCGAGTCCGGGAAGACTGCACAGGATCTCAGCGCTCGGGTGCTGCTCAAAAGACGCGGCCAGCTTGGCTTCGACGGTGCCGGTCTGACGGACCATCTCGGTGATGATCGCGACCGACGCGGACACGCTGGCGCCGAACGCTTCGGCGACCAGCGGCAGTGCTCCGAGCTGCTCGCTGCGTAATGCGGTAGCGATCTGCTCAGCCCGGGTGTGCAGGTTGCGCTGGCGGCCGGCGGCGCGCAGCACCGCCTCGATCTGGGTGACCCGCAGCACCGCACCCTTGGCCGGGGTCGGCGCCTTCGCCAGCACCGCCAGCGCATCCCTGCCGGCCAGGTCGTCCCCGAAGGCTTCGAGCGCTGCCGGGTAGAACTCACGCAGCGTGGACCGCAGGCCGTTGGTCTGCCGTTGCCGGGTCCAGATCAGGTTCTGATGGGCCCGGGCCAGCACCTTGACCGCTTCGGCGAGTTCACTGTCACCGGCGATCGGCCGGTGCTGATGGCGGTCGGTGCGTACCAGATCGGCGAGCACATGGGCATCACCCGGATCGCTCTTGGCCCGGGAGGTGACATGCCGGTCGCGATACCGCGACGCCGACAGCGGGTTGATCGCGAACACCTGATAGCCCGCCGCCAGCAGCGTCTGCACCCAGCCGCCACGGTCGGTCTCGATCCCGACCACCACCTGATCCGGCCCGGCGGCGGACGGCAGCTGCTCGGCGAGCAGCGCATGCAGCTGGCCGATACCTGCGATGCCTTCCGGCAGCCGGCGGCGGACCAGCCGGCGACCCGACTCGTCCTGAATCTCCACATCGTGATGGGCCTCAGCCCAGTCATCACCCACGAACAGCAAGTGCACGCCCCTCCCTTGACTCGACCGGCAACAGCAGTCTGAGCGACGAGGAACCGCGGCACGCTAATGGATCAGTGCTCGTAATGGCGACGACATCCCACCAGCCGTTCGATCACCTCACCACCAGCCGGGGCACGCTCTAGCTTTAGACCTCAGACCCACGGGCCTGCTCACGCAAGTGCTCACCGGCTGGCAGCTCAGACGTACAACAGCCTCGCATCACCGGGGGCTGCGGTACGACACCCATTAGCTCGCCCACGCGAAACGCCGCTCCGGCCACGGGGTGCGAGCCCGCCGCGACGGTCTGCGCTTTGATGCTCCTTCGCGGCGAGAGGGGGTGCCGGCGTGCCGGCGGGACGATCGCTGGGGCGGCCGTTCGCCTGGCTGTGGGCGGCTTACGCGGTCAGCGCCTACGGCTCGGGGCTGGCGCTGGGGGCGTTCCCGCTGATCGCCGTGCTGGTCCTGCACGCCGGACCGGCGGAGGTGTCGGCGCTGTCCGCGGTCGGGCCCGCCGTGGGTGCGCTCATCGCGTTGCCGCTCGCGCCCTGGGTGGAGTTTCGCCGCAAGCGGCCGGTGATGATCGCGATGGACCTGACCCGGTTCGCGGTCATCGCGAGCGTGCCCGTCGCGTACGCCTTCGGAGCGCTCAGCTTCGTCCAGCTGCTGGCCGTGTCGGCGGTGGTGGCCGCCGCGAAGATCGCGTTCAACGCAGCCAGCGGCAGCTACCTCAAGTCGCTGGTCACCCGGGACGAGCTGCTGGTCGCGAACTCCCGCTTCGAGTCCACCAACTGGAGCTCGCTGGCCGTCGGGCCACCGCTCGGCGGGGCGGCGATCGGGCTGCTCGGACCGGTCACCACCGTGGTCACCGACGCGGCCAGCTACCTGCTCTCGGCGCTCGGGATCACGGCGATCCGTGGCCCCGAAGAGCATCCGCGACGCGACGGTCGGGGCCACCTCAAGAGGCCTGAACTCCTCGACGGCTGGCGGCACATCCTGCGCCATCCCGGCCTGCGGGCGCTGTACTTCAACAATCTGCTCGTCAGCGGCCTGATCATGGCGACCGAGCCGCTGCTCGCGGTGCTCCTGCTTCGCCAGCTGGGCTTCGCGCCGTGGCAGTACGGCCTTGCCTTCGCGGCGCCGTGCGTCGGCGGGCTGATCGGCTCCAGGCTCGCCCGCCGCGTCGTGGCCCGCTACGGGCAGCACCGGGTCTTTCGGGTCGCCGGCACGCTGCGCGCCGTCTGGCTGATCGGCCTGGCCTTCGTCCGCCCCGGCGTCGTCGGCCTCGTCACCGTGATGGCCGTCGAGCTGGCGATCATCATCAGCATGAGCCTGTTCACGCCGGTACTCGCCACCTACCGGCTCGAACACACTCCCCAGCACCGCGCCGCCCGCACCCTGTCGGCGTGGTCGATCAGCACCAGCGTCTCCATCGCCGTGTGCACCGCTCTCGGCGGCCTGCTCGCCGACGTCACGAGCCCCCGCACGGCGCTCGCCGTCGCGGGAGTGCTCATCCTCGCCAGCCCGCTGCTGCTCCCGCGCCGCGAGCGCCCGCTGTCCGTCAGCGTCGCCGACGTTCACCCGCTCACCGAGCGCGTTCGACAAGACGCTTCGGTAACGGTCGACGCCTCGTCCACGAGATAGGCCGCCTACCTCGTCAGCCGCCGCCCCCTACGGGCCCCTGCCACCATTTCCCGTCGCGCAACGACGCTACGTGGTGGCAGCACCTCCCCGGGCGATCTCCTGCGACCTGGAATGGTGCCCCCGGCAGGAATCGAACCTGCGGCCTTCCACTTAGGAGGCGGACGCTCTATCCGACTGAGCTACGAGGGCGAGTACCACAGAGTATGCGTGAGGAGCGAGGGCAGGTGCGGCACCTCGTCGTCACCGGCCGGACATCACCGCACCCAGAAAGGCAGGTCATGAGCTCCACAACCGGCCTCGAGGCGTCCAAGGCGCTCATCGAGCGGATCTACCGCGACGGCTTCAACGGCGGCGACGCTGCCGTCTTCCGCGACTGCTACGCCCCGGACTTCGTCCATCACAGCAAGGCCATCCACGATGTGCCGCCCGGCGGGCAGGGTGAGTACGAGTCGATGCAGCGATTCCGGCAGGCGATCCCCGATGTGCGATTCACCGTGCTCGAGCACATCGCCGACGGCGATCGGGTCGCGACCAGGCTGCACATCACCGGCACGCAGCTGCAGGATTTCGGGACGGTGCGCAAGGACGACGGCCGCTTCGACCGTCACGTCATCGCGCTTTTCCGGATCGCCGATGGCCGGGTGGCGGAGGAATGGCTGTTCACCGACGCGGCCGACGCACCTTGACAGTGCGTTGGTTTTCGCCCGGGTGGGTACCAATGCGAAGACATTTCGGGCGCTACGACCCGCCCCAGTGCGCCTTGTCCAGGGAGCCGACATGACCATGACCGCCAAGCTCGACACGCTGGATCGCTATCAGCAAGAACATCGCAAGACGGGGATCGCGCTCGCTACGGTCAAGAAATTCACCGAGGACCAGGCGACGAGCCTGGCAAGCCAGATCGCGTTCTGGGCGATCTTTTCGATCTTCCCGCTCTTCCTCGTCTTCGTGACGCTGCTCGGATACTTCCTCCCGGCGGACACGAAGGCGAACGTGCTGGGCCACGTGTCCGACATGTTCCCGCTGCTGGGCACGTCGTCGATGAAGAGCCTGTCCGGTAGCTGGTGGACGCTGATCGTCGGTGGCGCCACCGCGCTGTGGAGCGGCTCGGGCGTCGTCCGGACCGTTCAGCAGGCGTTCAACTCGGTGTGGGAGATCCCGCTGAAGGAACGGCCCAAGCTCGCCGAGAAGGTGCTGCGCAGCGTCATGGTGCTCGCGACCATCGGCGCCGGCCTGGTCGTCACCACCGTGCTCACCGGCTTCCTCACCGGCAGCAGCAACAGCGGCGTGAACTTCGGCTGGTGGGGCCATGTCCTCGGCTACGTGCTCGCGCTGGTGCTGGACATCGGCCTCTTCGTGGCCGCCTTCCGCATGCTGACCGACCGCGACCTGAGCGTCCGTGACGTGCTACCCGGAGCGGTGCTGTCAGGTGTCGCGTACTTCATCCTCCAGTCGCTGTCGTCGGTCATCATCTCGCGCTACCTGCACAACGCGCAGGGCACGTACGGCAACTTCGCGACGGTCATCACCATCCTGTGGTGGTTCTACCTGCAGAGCAACATCACCCTCTTCGGCGCCGAGCTGAACGTCGTGCTGCACGAGAAGTTGCACCCCCGCGGCCTGGTGAACCCGCCGGACACCGAAGCCGACCACCGCGCCTACGAGTCGTACGCGCAGGAGCGCACCTACCACGACAACCAGGAAGTCGACAGCAGCTTCCAGCCGGAGTCCCCCAGCCGGAGATAACCGCTCGCATCAAGAAGCCGGCCGCCCTACTCGGGCGGCCGGCCCTTGTCTTTCGGGAAGCTCTGGTGAGCTAGCGCGGGCTGCCGGCGGAGCTCAGCACCCCCGCACGCTCGTTCGCGCTGATGCTCGGCTCGTCCGCAGTGGCGCCGGTGTTACGCGTGCCCAGGGCCTCGTAAAGCCAGATGACGAGGAAGCCCAACTCCAATGCGAGCGACAGGATGAGCGGCGGCCCCCACGTCTTGAACATGACGTCGGGCAGGCCGGTCGTCCGGCTGGCGAGCCCGCCGGCGAACATGCCGACCATCGTTCCGGCGCCGATCCACCACGCCAGCAGGCTCGGGCGCTTCAGCAACGCCAGGCTCGTATAGAGCAGCGCCGTGGAGCCCAGCACGAACAGCGCCCCGAGGTACGTCTGCTTGGCGAGATGGCTCGGCACCTCGAACCAGTGGAGCATCGAGACGGCGAACGCGATCGAGGCGGCGACCCGAGTGAGGTAGCCGGATCCGCCGCGGGGTTTGTCACGGGTGGGGACGGCGCCCGGCTTCTCGCCTGGGCGCTGCGTAATTCGCGCCATGATGCACGCCTTTCGCAAGCTAGGGTTCGGGACTCGAGGCGCCCCCAGCGGGCCTTCCGAATCGCCTTGGCGAGCGTTACGACGAGGTGGTGTCCGCGCTGGCGCCTCCTTCATATTCGTTGCCGCTGCCCATAGCCCCACACCAACGAGCCCGCGGGCGTCAGCCGAGCAACTCCAGCGATGCCAGGGCTTCGAGCAGTAGCGGTTCAGCGAGGCGAGCGGCCTCGGGAATGCGGATGCGCTCGGCCATGTACTGATGCTTGGCCCTGGCCTGGGCGACGTCACACTCCCCCGAGGTCACCCAGCTGCAGACCACTTCCTGCAGCGTCTCCAGGAAGGACAACGAGTCGGCGGCTTGGATGAGGTCGGCTTCGTCCAGGCCGCCGAACTCGTGCAACGTGATCAGATGCCGCACCTGCGGCACGGAAAGCTGCTCTCGCAGCGGACGTTGACCGTGCAGCCACACCCCGACGACCTCCGCCGAGCGCGCGCCATGGGCGTACAGATAATGCGGATCGTCCCAGCGGTCGGTCGCCTTGTTCATCCTGGGGCCACCCGGAAACATCCGCTCGATGTCGTGGGTGAGCGCCGCGAGACGGCCTTCCAGCGAGGCTTGCGGGTGCAGGTACACGAGCCAGTCGCGGGCCCGAACCAGGTGCAGTGCCTGACTGTAGGGCTCCACCCAGAGCGCCGCCTGCTGCTCGACGTGCGTGGTCATGGGGACCGATGGGGCTATCTCAAGCGTCGTCGTCACGACTTCTCCTCTTCGCGGGTCACGCGACGTCTTCGAGCTTCGACAGGAATGTGCTGATCTCGTGGAGCGTCTGGTCGAGGTTGTCCCACGGCACCATGTGGCCGCAGCCGGGGACGGAAACGACTCCGCCGCGCGGATTGATCTCCGCGAGGCGGGAGGCGTCAGCCGAGCTGACGACGGGGCTGTGGTCTCCGTAGAGCAGCAACGCCGGTGGTTCGGCGTCGAGCCACATCGGCTCGAACGCCTCGAGGTGAAACCATCCGTAGCTCTCGATCACGCCGGTCTCGTCGCAGGATCCGAGCCACTCGCCGCGGCCGACGATCATCTCGTCGGTCCACGTCGGGTAGTGCTCGCGGGCCTGCTCGATGCCGAGACCGCGACGCGCTCCCTGCACGCCGTTGAGGAAGACATCGAGACCGGTGGGATACGGCGGCCGTCCCGGCCCGGTCATCGGCGGATCGATGGCGACCACCCCCGCCGAGTGACCGGGAACGCGAGCGCGCGCTGCGGTGACCACTCTCGCTCCGAGCGAATGACCGACGAGTAGGGGCTGCTCGAGGCCGGCCGCCGCGATGAGCGCCAGCACGTCTTCGGCGTAGTCACCCGCCCGATGTGCTCCCGCTCCGATCCGTTCGGACAGCCCGCGCCCGCGCATGTCGAGCACGTAGACATCGCCGGCGCCGGGCAGCGCCGCGAGCTCCCGTGCCGCGAACGCGAACGCCCCGGCCGGCGTGGTGATCCCGGGGACCACCACGATCGAGCGACCGCCGCTGCCGCGATGCTTCGCGGCATGCATCCGCAGCGAGCCGGAGGTGAAGAAGAAGGACTGCGTAGCCCCCATCTCAGCCCTCGGTGATGGGCGTCGCGGCGCTGCCCATCACGTCGTAGGCGGCGCCGACCCGCTGCTGCTCGGGCAACCCGGGCAGCTCGATGGACAGCGACTCCCGGGCCTGTCCCGACAGCACCGGCGACAGCGCGAGATAGACCAAGCCGCCCACGACCGCGGCCATCAGCCAGGACAGGTCGACACCTTCGACGGAGCTCTCGAGCGGTCCGGTGAACAACGTTGTCGTGGAGAACATCAGACCCATGGCGACGCCGGCGGCCCAGCCGAGCAGCGCGGCGGGATTCACGCCGCCCACGTACCAGTAGCGTCCGCGCGCGCCCCGCATCGCGAAGGCATGCAGATCGACAGGCGAGTATCGACCCTTGCACTGCAGGTAGTGAATGCCGGTAATGGTGATCCACGGCGTCGCGACCGCGACCATGATGGTGACGAACGCTTCCACGTTGGTGATGAAGTCCGTCGCGACGACGAAGATGTACGCCAGCCCGAACGCCAGAGCCGACAGGCCGGCCGCAAGGACGTAACGCTTGACCTTGTAGAACAGCGGCCAGGAACCGATGTCGAGCGCAGCGTTGTAGAGCGACATCGCTGCGCTGGCGATGTTCGATGCCAGCCCCAGCACCAGCAGCATCGGGAACAGGAACCACGCGGGCGAAGTGGTGGTGATCCCGCCGACGAAGTTGAACGCGTCAGGCGCGAAGGAGGTGGCGGCGAAAGCCGCTGCCAGCATGGCGATCCAACAGCCGAGGAAGATGCCGGCGAAGCCGAACGCGCCGACCACCTTCGGGGACGTATTCGTCGGAAGGTAGCGGCCGTAATCGCCCACGAACGGTGCCCACGAGATCGGTAGCGATGCGGTCGTCGTCGTCGCGAGGAACCAGGTCGGCCAGAAGCTTCCGAGCAGGTAATTGCCGCCGTGAACGTTGGTGAACTTCCCGGCGAAGACCGCGACCAGCATGATGAGCGCGATGATCGACAGCACGCTGATGACGGTCACGCTCCGCTCCAGCGTGCGGTGACCGAGGATTGCCGCTGCGCACGTCACCACGATGACCGCAGCCATCGCGATGGACAACGCGCCGGTTCCGGTCGGGGTGTCGAACCAGCGACTGAACGTGAACAGGATCGATTCGCCCGACGTGTAGACGAGGATGACGAAGAACCCGAGGGCGATGAACCAGGTGATGCCCGACCCGACGAGCCGCCCGCGTACGCCGAAGACGGCGCCTGAGGACACCTGCGAGTTGGTGCCCGTTTTCGGGCTGATCGGGGTGATGGCGAGGAAGAGCAGGGAGCCGACGATGGATCCGACCGTGATGGACCAGAACGCCGCCCACCAGCTGAGCCCGAACGCGATCGCCAATGCTCCGAAGAGCATGTTGCCGAAGCCGAACTGCGGGCCGAAGAACACCCGGAAGAGCTCCGAGGGCTTCGAGTGCCGTTCGACCTCAGGGATCATGTCGATGCCACGGGATTCGATGGCGCCGAATCTGTCTTTCGCTTGCCCCGCCGCGATTGCGGCGCCGGCCTCGAGGTTCTGCATTGCCTCTCCTTCGCTGGTTCCTGGAAATGGCGCTGGCCGGCCTTGGTCAGCTGCGCGGCTGCATCTCGGGCACGAGGATGCGGCCCCGATCGATGATGTGGCGGTCGTCGAGGTAGAGCGAGTAGCCGTGCAGGGGGATGTCCAGGTGGCACGGTGAGGCGTTGGTTCCGCCGAGCTCCTGGTTAGGCCCCGTGGCGAAAAGCACGTTGCCGTAGAAGGACCGGCCCTCCTGGCCGATACCTCGGGTGTCCATCATGTGGCCGGACCAGCGTGCCTTTTCGTTCAGCCCCCAGCCGATGTGAGAGATGGCGTAGCCGTCCGGATCGTTGAACTGATCCATGTAGTCACGCATCAGGCCGGCGTCGAGTTCCCCTGCCAGATCGACGATTCGGCCCTGCGCGACGGTCAGCGTGATCGGCGTCTGGGTGTAGGACTTGAACGGGAAGATGATGGTGCCGGGATCGAGCACGATGCGCCCGTCGACACCGTCGTCGTGCGCACCGGTGAAGAGGAAGCCCGACGGCCAGTGGTCCCAGCGCCCCGGCTCGTCGGTGAAGCCGTACTCGGTGATGACCGGGTAGCGGCCGAGCCGGTAGCTCAGGTTCGTGCCGTTGGCGTGCTCGATGCGCAGGTTCTGCGCCGATTCAAGCAGCTCGCCGGCGAACTCGACACGCTCCCGCAGCGCCCGGTCCGGAAGCAGGCGGCTGAGCACGTCCATCGGTTCGACGGCCAGCAGGATGCGGGTTCCGGACGCCTGGATTTCCAGCTGCTCTTTGGAGAACAGCATGAAAACCAGATCGACGACGAGATCCGCTTCCTTCAAGGCGGCCATCGCCGGCCCGTGGCCGGTGAGCGGGGTCGTCCCGACTTCCCACGTGGCTGCCCCCTTGCCCCGGTGCGCCGGCACCCGCACGTGATACGGCAGCGCGCCGAGCTCTTTGGCGGCTTGCAAGAAGGCAGCCGCATGTTCCATCAGCTCACCCTCGGCGTCCGAGCTCAGGATCGCGACGGCCTCGCCCTCGTGGACCCCGCACAGCCGCAGTTCTTCCCGGCAGACATTGACGAAGTCGTAGTTCATTCGCAGCGCTCCTGTTCTGTGATGGCGTCCTCGACGGAGGCGAGGTGCAGCAGGAAGAGGTCGTCGTTCGCGACGAGACCGGCGCACTGGACACCGACCGGAAGCCCGCCGGCGAGATAGGCGGGCACGTTCGCCGCGGGTAGCCCGAGCAGCGTCCAGGGACGGCACATCACCGGGTCTCCGGTGAAATCCAGGCCCTGGGGGGCGACCCCGAGCGCGCTCGGCATGAGCGCCAGGTCGGCCGTGGCCGCGAGACCGGCCGCCATGCGCAGGGCTTCATCGCGAGCCGCCAGCGCATCGACGTAGGCCATGGCCGCGGTGCGGTCACCGGCTTCGACAACGGTCCGTGCGCTGGCGGAGATCTTTTCGATCCGGGGGCCCAACCGCGACCGCAGGTTGCGGGCGACCTCCACCGCCATGACGGTCTTGTGGCGCTCCGGCAGCTCTGCCCAGACCGAGGGCATGGCCATCGGCGCGACGACCCACCCGGCAGCGACGAGTGCGGAGCTCACGTACTCGAGTGCTTCCTCCACCACCGGGTCGGCGGCAGCCCATTCCGCGCCGGACAGCACCACGGCCCTCGGGCGACCGGCCGGGCGACTCGGCAGCCGGCCGGCCGGCGGCGTCGGTTGATCCCGCAGCGCAGCGTGAAGCATGTGCAGATCGGTGACCGAACGAGCGAAAAGGCCAAGTGTGTCGAGTGATTCAGCCAGCTGCCAGATGCCGCGCGTCGAAGACCAGCCCCGCGACGGCTTGAATCCGTACACGCCGCAGTAGGCCGCCGGCCGGATGACGGAGCCCGCGGTTTGCGTGCCGAGGGCGCCATGAACCATGCCTGCCGCTACAGCGGCAGCGGAGCCGCTGGACGATCCGCCAGGAGTGCGCGAGTGGTCATGCGGATTGCGCGTGCGCGTGGGCTGGAACATGGCGAACTCGGTGGACTCGGTCTTGCCCATGAGCACCGCGCCGGCCGTCCGCAGCCGCGCAACGGCATCAGCATCCTCGGCAGGCTGGTGGCCGGCGAAGAGCGGCGACCCATACTCCGTCGGCAGATCCACCGTGTCGATGACGTCCTTCACACCCACGACGAAGCCGGCCGACGGGCTGTGCTGCCCATCGTCGAGCTGCTTGGCGCGGTCGAGCACTGCGGCCTCGTCGATCACCCGGAACGCGTGCAGCGACTCCTCCAGGGCGTGCACGCGCTCGAGCGCGGCGTCAACGACCGACGTGACCGTCGTTTCGCCGCGCGCGATAGTGGCAACCGCGTCGAAACCGGTCCGGCTCGCGGCGTCGAGACTCATCCGCTCGCTCCGGACTGATGATTGCTGAGCCGGCCGACGATGATGTCGATCGCGGTGCCGCCGGCGGCCGTCGCCGCCCCGGGTTTGTGCGACACCGTGATCGGCCGAACCTGCAGGGCGTACAAGGCTTCCTGCCCTGGCCGGCTGGAGGTGCTGCCGATCGCCCACTCGATGTCGAGACCGCGGCCCAGCGCCTTCTCCAGCTGGCGGGCCATGGTGACGAGCTGGGCGACCTCGGTGTCGCTGATCGCCCATTGCCCCTGCCGTTCGGAGGAGACCGGCCGGGTCTGAACGCGACGGCCGTCCGAGGTGAGCACGTGCTCGACGGTCTTGCTCCCGAGCACGCGCTGGTGGACCTGCCCCGTCACCTTGTTGACCTCGAAGAGGTCCGGCGTGATCTCCCCGCCGACGACGGCCTCGCCGAGGCCATAACTTGCCTCGATCACGACCATCGATCGATCGCCGGTGCGCGGGTGTTGGGTGAACATCACCCCCGCCGCCCGGGCGTGTACCAGCTCCTGAACCACGACGGCCACGCCGGCGCTGTCATCGCTGAGGTCGATCTGACGCTGCGCGCGGTAGCTGTCGACGTGGGGGGCGAACGCCGATTCCCAGCATTGCTCGACCTGGCTGATCACCTCGTCGACCCCGGTCGCGCCAAGATAGGTGCGAAACTGCCCGGCGCAGCTGGCGTCAGTCGAGTCCTCGACGGCTGCGCTGGAGCGCACGGCGACGGGAACGGCCGCTCCCACCTCGAGGCACAGGGCGCGATACCCGTCGGCAATGAGTCCTCTGGCCTGCGCAGGAATCACCCGGGGATCGTTGGCGATGTAGCCGGTGTAAGCGGCAGCAGTCGCGACGAACGACGCGGGCACCAGCTGGCCGGCGCGGATCAGCGAGCCCAGCCCGGCGGCTTTCCCGCCGACGAGGGGCACCAGCTCCGGTGTGCATTCCGCCGTCGGGACGACGAGCTGCACGGCGGTGTCCGTTGCCGTCACGCGAGCACCGCCTCAGCCGCCGCGAGGGCGTCAACGGCATCGATCGAGGCCCGCGACAGCATCGTGACGGTGCCTGCGTTGCCGTCCACCGCTATGCGATCACCGGTCTTGATCGCTTGTGTGCCGATACCGGTGGCAACGACCGCCGGAAGCCCGTACTCGCGGGAGACGATGGCGGCGTGGCTCATGATGCCGCCGCCGTCGGAGACCGCAGCACCGATGCGCGCGAAGACGATCGACCAGCTGGGCGCGGTCAGCGGGCACACCAGGATCTCGCCGTCGACGAGGGCGTCGAGCTCCTCGACACGCATGACGACGCGCGCAGTGCCCTCCACCTTGCCGGGCGAGGCGGCGAGCCCGCGGATCGTCGAGGTGTCGGCCTCCCCGCTCTCCGCGGCGAGCCAGCGCGCGATCGTGTCGTTGTTGATGCCGAAGAGCGTGACGGTGATCGGCTCGGTCACCGTCTCGGGCGGCACGCCCAACGCCGCGGGAGGGCGCCACTGCTCGAGCGCCGCGTAGATCTCCTTGCGCCGTGCAATCGTTGCGCGCCAGGTGTGCTCCCCGCGCGTCGGGACGCCGAGCGACCAGCGTGCCTGCGCTTCGTACAGCACGCTGTACACCTCGTACCGGTGCAGGAAGAAGATGTCGTCCTCGCTCTCCAGCAGGTTGGCCGCCACCAGCACGGCCCCGAGCTCGCGCGCCTTGCTGAAGAAGATCGAGTGATGCCAGTGCTCGACGTAGAAGTTGTGGTTCTCCACGAACGGAAACACCTGACGCGAGAGGCCGAGCAGGTTGTCGAAGGTCTGCGCGTCCTCGTCGTCGAGCAGGTCGCGATAGCCCTCCGCGATCTGCTCACGTTCCGCCTGTAACTGATCGAGTGGGCGGCTGAGGTCCTCCCCTTGCTCGACGCGGCGCACGTAGTCCCGCAATGCCGCGAACGGGGGCCGCATATCGTCGATCCAGGCGCGATTGGCATGGCAGTAGCCGGCCCCGGTCGAGTAGTGAAACCACGGGTCCTTGACCTCGTCGAGCGCAGCGATCCACTGCCGGCCGGGCTCTGAGGTGGCAAGCGCAGCGAGAATCTCCTCGGGCTCGCCCGCCCGCTTCAGCGCATCCCCGAGGCCGAGCTGCACCGCCAGGGCCGCGAGCCGGCGAAGTTCGCCGTCCGGACGGTAGAGAATCACGTCGATGCCGGCGACCATGCGGGCGACGAGGTCGTCGGTGATGGCCGGGAAATGACCGTGGCAGAACTCGAGGAACGTCAGGTATGCGCCGTAGGCCAGATTGAGCATCTCGAAGTGGTAGTAGGCCATCTCGTGCATGTTCTCGAGGTAGCGCGAGTACAGCGCCAGCAAGTCGAACGCGGTCGTCGTGCCGCGGGCCTCATACACCGTGGCGTCCGGCTCACGTTCACCCAACGGCACGAAACGCATGGCCTTCAAACGTTCGATGCAGTCGGTCGCCTTCTCGACCCACTTGCCGTAGATGGAGTCCCAGTTCTCGAAATAGTGCCGAGCCCTGGCCTCGAAGATCGGCGCGCGCTCGGCGATGGCCGCGGGGTCATCGATGACGTTCGGGCTCAGGTAGAGGTAACCGTTGACGATGCGCTGCTCGATGCCGAGCGCTGTCGGCAGGTTCCAGATCCGGGTCGTGTACTGGTTCAGCGAGACCAGCCAGCTCTCCGGCATCATCAAGTCGAAGGGATACACCGGCTCGGGGTTGTGCATCTGGTCGAAGAACCAGAGCTTGTTCTCATCGCGTTCGCGAGTCTCGGGCCCGAAGAGTAGATAACCGGGATACATCGACTCCCAGCCGTCGGCACCGGGCGGGGTACCGACGTCGTACGGGCTTCCGAACGTTGCATTCGCAGGCTTCATGAAGCTCCTTACTCGAGCGGTGGTCGCATCATGGGCGGCGGCGAGCAGCCTTGGGAAGAGAATCGTTCCGCGACACGGAACGGCGTTCCGCGATGCGGAACGAATTTGGTTAAAAACTGATTACCGGTAGTCGGTACCGGTCCACCAGGAGGTTTCGAGCGCCATCAGCTCGTGCGCGGCGGACTGGACCATCTTGGCGACCTGAGGGATCTTCGCCCGTGACATCCGGATCACCGGCCCGGCCACCGACAGGGCCGCCCGCGCGACGCCGGTGCGATCGAAAACCGGTGCAGCCACCGAAGCAAGACCCGGCTCGTCCTCCTCCACGGAGAAGGCATATCCGCGCTGCCTGGTCTCGGCCAGGCATTGCATGAACTGGCCCGCCGTCCGGATGGTACGAGGGGTGCTGGTCGGGAATCCGGCGGCGCAAGCCGCCTCGCAGACCTCACGGTTGAAGGCCGCCACGGCCTTGCCCGAACTGGTCAGGTGGATGGGACGCAGCCGGCCGACGCGAGCGGAGAAACGCAGCCCGTGGTAGCTCTCCAGCCGCTCGACGTAGAACATCTGGGCCCCTTCCGGTACCGCCAGATGCGCCGTCTCGCCGGTCTGGGCCCGAAGCGACTCGAGCAGCGGCAGCGCATGGTCACGTAACCGGCTGCGACTCGCGACGACCGCGCCCAACTCGTGCAACCGGATGCCGAGGCGGTAGCAGCTGCGCTCCGGAACGCGCTGCACGTAGCCGCTTGCCACCAGCGTGGTGAGGATCCGATGAGCGCTGCTCTTCGCGATACCGAGCCGGCGCGCGAGCTCGGTGACGCCCATCTCGGGCTGCTCGGCGAGGCAGTCCAGCGCCTGCAAGGCAGTGGCCAGCGAGTGCAGCTCACCGCTACCGGCATCGCGAGCCGCAGCGCCAAGAGACCTCGTACTCATCCGACCGGCAGCTCCTCGGACGGCATTTGTGTGAGTGCAGAACGTACCTCCCAGACACGCGGACGGAGGCGATTTAAAGAGTTAGTTACGGATGAGCCTGGTGACCGCCAGCTCACCGGCCCATTCGACATGCGAACGCATGAGCTTCGCGGCCTGCGCCGGGCGCCGGTTGCCGATCGCGTCGGCCACCGCACGGTGCTGCTGCTCGGCCGCCGTCATGTCCCTCGGCGTGTAGGGGGTCGTGGAGCGGTAGGCCTCCGGAACGGCACAGACCTGGCGGATCATGGCATGCAGGCGCGGGCTGCCGGCGGCCTCCGCGATCGTGTAATGGAAGAAGGTGTCGGCCGCCAGCTGGTCGACCGCGGCCGCATGGTGCAGCCTGGCCAGGCGATCACAGCTGAAGTCGAGCGTCGCGAGCAGCCCCTCGTCGGCACGGGTGGCTGCCCGGCGGGCCGCTTCGGATTCCAGAACGGCCCGCACCAGGTAGACGTCCGCGATGTCCGACTCGGAAAGCCGGAGCACGGTGGCCCCGCGGTTCGGCGAGAGCTCTACCAGTCCCAGCGAGGAAAGCATGATGAGCGCCTCCCGCACCGGCGTGCGGCTGACGGCATAGCGCTCGGACAGCGTCACCTCGCGAAGCCGGGTACCCGGCGGGAAGAGCCCGTCGAGAATCTCCTGGCTGATCTTTCGGGCAACGACGTCGGCCGTTCGAGAGGGACCGTCGACAGGGACGGCGAGCGGGATGGTCACAGCAGCTCCCAACAGACTCCGGCGGTCGGGCCGGCCATTCCCTTGCGGGACGCCTTGCCGTCGCCGCCGATTGTATGTTTGTATGCAATCTCACCGCCTACGGGCCCGCTTTCATGGCGCCGGGAGGCCGCATGAAACCCGCTCCATTCGGTTATCACCGCGCCGGCTCCGTGCCTGACGCACTGCAGTTACTGAACGTTTACGAGGGCAGCGCGCGCGTCATCGCCGGCGGCCAGAGCCTCGTACCGATGCTCAACATGCGCCTGCTGCGGCCGGACGCGCTGATCGACGTGAACCCCGTGCGCAGCTTGCATGACATTGCTGTTACGGCACAGGAGGTACGCCTCGGCGCCCTGGTGCGCTACAGCACGGCCGAGCACTCGCCGCAGCTCACCCAGAGGTTGCCGCTGCTCGGCCTGGTGCTTCCCCACATCGGCGATCGCCAGGTCCGCAACCGCGGAACGGTCGGGGGCAGCCTGGCACACGGTGACCCCACCGGCGAGCTGCCACTCGCCTGCATGACGCTCGGCGCTTCCGTGCGCGTGGCGGGCGGCGCCGAAAGCCCCGTTTCGCGGGAGATCCCGGTCACCGACCTCTACGAGACGTCGTACGCGACCACCCTCGACCCGTGCGAGTTGCTGACCGAGGTGGTCTTTCCGGCCGCCCCCACGTACGCCGCCTTCGCCGAGAACACTCGCCGCCACAATGACTTCGCGGTGGTCAGCGTCGCCGCCGTCGGCGACCGCGACGAGGACGGCGCCTGGCGCGGCGTGCGCATCGGGCTCGCAGGCGTGGCGGACAAGCCGTTGCTGGCGAGTGCCGCCATGAACATCGTCGAAGGAAGCCGGCTCGACGACGCGACGATCACCGCCGCCGCGGAGGCGGCCCAGGCGGTCACCGACCCACCCACCGACATCCGCGCAAGCGCTGACTACCGGCGCCATCTCGCCGGCGTCTATGTGCGACGGGTACTACGCCAGCTGCGCGACGCTCCCGCATCCCGCTCCTTTCAGGAAGGCCGGCCATGAAGCTTCGCGAGGAGTTCCGCGTTCCCCAGCAGCCCGAATCGCTGTGGACCTTCTTCGAGCAGCCCGAGCTCGTCGCCCGCTGCATGCCTGGCGTCGAGTCGGTGACCATCGTGGACCAGGACAACGTGCAGGTCCGCGCTACCCAGAGCATCGGGCCGATGAGCGCGACCTTCGACGCGCGTGTCACGGTGCTCGAACGGGTGCCGAACGAGCTGATCCGCTTCCGGGCCACCGGCCGCAGCGTGCGCGGCGCGGTCGGCAACGTCCGAACCGAAAACGCGGTCCATCTCAGGCAGGACGGTGACGGCACGACCGTCGTGGTGCACGGTGACGTGATCCTCGCCGGGGCGCTCGGCAGTGTCGGGCAGAAGGTGGTCGCGAAGCAGGCCGGAAAGGTCACCGCGCAGTTCGCCGGCAACCTGGCCCGGGCGCTGGCCGGGGAGGAACCCACCGCACTTCCCAGCCCGATCCCGGGCCCACGCACGACCGAGGCGGATATCACCCCGTCGGCACCGCTCCCGCCATCAGCGCGCAGCGGCAGCGACCGCTGGTGCAAGGTCGCTGCTGCGACGTCCACCCTCTCGGCGGTCCTCGCGATCGTCGCCATCGTCCGCCAGCCGAGAAAGGTCCTGCCGTGACCACCCACCCGATGATGGACGACATCGATGCGGCACCGCTCGGGCTACCCGAGCCGCACGTGATCATCAGCGTCGAGGTGAACGGCACGCGATGCATCGAGCAGGTGGCCACCCGACTGTCCGCCGCCGACTTCCTGCGCCACCAGCTCGGCCTCACCGGCACTCACGTCGGTTGCGAGCAAGGGGTGTGCGGGATGTGCACGGTGATCGTCGACGGCGAAGCGGTCAAGTCGTGCCTGATGCTGGCGGCCCAGCTCGACGGCGCGCGGGTACGGACCGTGGAGTCGCTCGGCTCCGGTGACGAGCTAACGCCGTTACAGACCTGTTTCAAGCGCGCGCACGGGCTGCAGTGCGGCTTCTGCACGCCGGGATTCCTCATGACGACGACCGCCCTTGCCGCACGGGACCGGGTCATCACCCGCGAGGAGCTCAAAGAAGAGCTCGCCGGGGTGATGTGCCGCTGCACGGGCTACGCGTTCATCGTCGACGCCGTCGCCGATCATCTTGCTGCGGAAGGGAAGTTGGCCGCCGAATGACCGAGCTCGACGTCCGTCCCCCGGACACCGTTACCGGTGGGGTATTGGGCACGTTCCAGGAGCGCAAGGAAGACGACCGCCTGCTGCGCGGCGCCGGCCAGTTCACCGATGACGTGAGCCGCTCCCGGGTGCTGCATGTGGCGGTCGCCCGCTGCCCCTATCCGCACGCCCGGATTCGCGGCATCGACGTGAGCGGTGCGCTCGCGATCGACGGCGTCGTGCACGTCCTCACTCCCGATGACGTGGCGGCGCGGACCGAGCCGATCAGCATCCTGCGTCCGGTTCCGGGCGCTCCGCCGATCCCGCATTGGGCGCTGGCTCAAGGGACGGCCACCTACGAGGGACAGCCGGTGGTCAGCGTCGCCGCGACCACCCGGCACATCGCGGAGGACGCTCTGGACGCGATCGATATCGACTACGAGCCGATCCCCCACCTCAGCGACGTCCTCGCGGCCCAGGCCGAGGGGGCGCCGGTCATCCACCCCGAAACCCTCGACAGCAACGTGCTGGTGGTCAACCGCGAGGGGGCGCGCGACATCGACCAGCATTTCGCCGCTGCCGATGTCGTGGTCTCCGGCCGGTTTCGCATCAACCGGGTGACCGGGCTGCCCATGGAGACCCGAGCGGTGCTCGCCGAATACCGCCCGGGCCGTGACCTCACCGTTCACGTCTCCACCCAGGCGCCGCACCTGATCCGGGTACAGCTGGCCGAGACGCTGGGGCTGGACGAAGCCTTCATCCGGGTCGTCGCGGGCGATGTCGGAGGCGGCTTCGGGCTAAAGCTCGGCATCTATCCCGAAGACGTGCTCGCCTGCCTGCATGCCATGACGCTGCGCCGGGCGGTCAAGTTCGTCGAGGATCGGCAGGAGCACTTCCGTGCCACGACCCATGGTCGCGAGTCGGTACACGACTACCGCATCGGGGCCCGCAAGGACGGCCGCATCGTGGCGATGAGCGACGTCTACAGCAACGACCTCGGTGGCCTCAACTCACCGTTCGGTTCCTCGCAGCTGTCGACCGTCGTCTTCAACGGGCCGTACCGGGTCGAGCACGGCTACGTCGAGCGGCGGGTCGTCGTCACCAACAAGACGCCCATCGGCGCGTATCGCGGCTACGGCCAGCCGGAGGTCAATTTCGCCTACGAACGGCTCGTCGACCGGCTCGCTCGCACGCTCGGCATCGATCGCGTCGAGTTGCGGGCAAAGAACATGGTGCGCCCTGAGGACTTCCCCTGGGTGAACCCCACCGGAGCCGTGTACGACAGCGGTGACTACGAGCGTTGCCTGCGGATGGCAGCGAGCGCCATCGGGTACCGCGCGGGAGCCACGGACCGGCGGGTGGACGGCGGGCGCCACCGCGGCATCGGCTTCTCCTCCTACGTGGAGCGCACCGGCTACGCCAGCGCGAAGTTCCTCGCCGGCCGTGGCTCGCGGTTCGGATCCCACGAGAGCGTGACGCTGCGGGCCAACCGCACCGGCAGCGTCGACCTCTACACCGGCGTCCCGACGATCGGGCAGGGCAGCGAGACGGTCTTCGCCCAGCTGTGCAGCGACGTCATGGGCATCAGCTACGACGCCGTGGCCGTGCACACCGGCGACACCGGCGCTTCGCCGCTGAACACCGGCTCGTTCGCCTCGCGCACGGTCATCGCTGCGGCGGGCGCCATCAGGCAGGCGGCCACCCTCTTCCGCGAGAAGGTGCTGCGGATCGCGGCGCACATGCTCGAGCTCGACGGGACGGCGGGGCTCTCCATCGACGGCGCTACCGTCGTGTCCGCCGACGACCCGGCGCTGCGTGTCCCGCTCGACGCGGTGTTCACCCGAGCGATCCTCGGCCAGGGCCTTCCGGCCGGCGAGGCGCCCGGGCTCGAGGAGACGTCGCACTTCGAGGCCGATGGGGCGGCCTACTCCTTCGGGACGGCCGCCGCGACGGTCGACGTCGATGCCGAGTCGGGCGAGTTCGAGATCCGCAAGCTGGTGATGGTCCATGACTGCGGCACCCCGGTGAACCCCAAGCTGATCGAGGGTCAGGTGCTCGGCGGGCTGGCGCAGGGGCTCGGGCAGGCTCTCGGCGAGGAGCTGGTCTACGACCCGGACTCCGGGCAGCTGGTGAACGGCTCGATGATGGACTACTTCGCGCCGATGCTCCCGGACCTTCCGCCGATCGAGCTGCACCATACGCAGGTGCCGTCCCCGTTCACCCCGTTCGGCGTGCGGGGGGCGGGCGAGGTTGGCTGCATCCCGGCCGCCGCTGCCGTCGGCAATGCGATCTGCGACGCGCTGGTGGACTACGGCGTGGAGCTGGACCGGCTGCCGATCACGCCCGAGGCGGTGTGGCGGGCGATCGAATCGGCGCGCGGCCGGTGACCAGATACTTGGGGTTTTCGCACGAATCGGCGGCGATTCTCGCGAAAGGCCCAAGCATTCGGTCGTCCTCCTAACCCAGCTCCTCCGCCATCGCGACGAGCTCCTTACAGCGGGGGCAAACGGGGTAGCGGGAGGGATCGCGGACCGGCTCGAACTCCCAGCCGCACAGCGCGGTGATCTTGCCACCGTGAACGTTCGCCTTCATGATCTCCTCTCGCCGCGCGTAGTGCGAGAAGTCGTCGCCGTCGTCCGTGCCGCCGGTGCGGGTCTCCGGCCGGACATCGGGTTCGACGCGGGTCGTTGCCATGGACGTAGCCATGGACAGAGTGTAGGAGCTGCCGCAAGCGCCAGCGAGCCGCGAGCCGGCCACCACACCGGCCGACAAAGACCAGCGAAACCGTTGGGCGCCGGCCGACGAATAGATAGCGTGCTCAGTGTGCGTCGTCCGGCGGACAACTCAACGCCTGTCACCCCCAGCCTGCGAGACACGCTGGTGCTTCGCGAGCGCGCGCTGCAGGCCACCGCCATCAGTGTCGTCATCTGCGACGCGCGGCTGCCGGATAACCCCATCGTCTGGGTGAACAGGGCGTTCACCGACACCACCGGCTACCGCCCGGAAGAGGCGATCGGGCGCAATCCCCGCTTCCTGCAGGGACCGGAGACGGACCCGGCCGCCATCCAGGAGATGGGCGACTCGCTGCGCGGAGCGAAGTCGTCGATCGTCACGCTGATCAACTATCGCGCCGACGGCTCCACCTTCTGGAATTCCGTCTCCACCGCGCCGGTCTTCGACGAGGAAGGCGCGGTGCTGGGCTACATCGGGGTGCAGGTCGACGTGACCGACCGGGTCCTTGCTGCCCGTGAACGCGAGGAGCGGCTGCGCGAGGAGCGCAATGCCCGGCTCGCCGCCGAGAAGGCGCAGCGCACCCTGAGCCTCCTCGTCGAGGTGACTGAGCGTCTGAACGCCTGCATGGACGTGCGCAACGGCATTCGTTCGGTCGCGGACCTGCTGGTCCCCCGCTTCGCGGACGGCTGCGCCGTGGACTTGGTGGGCGAAGCCGGAGAGGGCAGCGGGGATCCGGAGCGCGTCGTCGCCGTGGGATCGGCGGTCGACTCCGCGGAAGCCGGTGATCCCGCTCTCCTCGGCCGGGTGCTGCGCACCGCACGTCCGGTGTCCATCGTCGACGTCGCGCAAAGCGACGCCCAGTCGCTGCTCGTCCTGCCTCTCATGGGCAAGGGGGTGCTGGGCGCGTTGACGCTGCTCAGCAGCCGCCCGATCCGCAGCTGGGACGACGAGCAGCTGGACATCGCCATCGACATCACCCGCCGCGTCGCCCAGGCGGTGGACCGCTCAAGGCTGCTCCGAGGGCAGCCCACCGACTCGCGAACATGACAGTTTCGTTGCAGTCCTAGCAGCTCGCAGGGCTGGCCAGCCCCAGACGCCCGGGTCTCGGGCCAGCTAAACCCGCCGGTACCGGAATTCACTCTGAGGAAACAATCCCGATACGGGTCTGGAACCACGGCTGCGGATCCTCACATCCGGAAAGCCGTGCGTCACCGTCGCCGCCGGTCCGTGCCCGTAGTTCGGCGACTGGAGGAACCTTGCCGTTCGACCTCGACAAAATCGACACCGGTAATACCGCGTGGATCCTCACGAGCGCAGCGCTCGTGCTGCTCATGACGCCGGGGCTGGCGTTCTTCTACGGCGGCATGGTCCGCGCGAAGAACGTGCTCGGGATGCTCATGCAGAATTTCTTCTGCATGGGAATCGTCTCCGTCCTGTGGGTCCTGATCTCATGGAGCATCGCCTTCGGCGGTGACAACGGGTTCATGGGCGGCTTCCACTTCGCCGGCCTCGGACACGTGAACGAGACGATCCCCGGCTACACCGGCGACCTGGCCCAGACGATCCCGCCGCTGGTGTTCATCTCCTTCCAGCTGATGTTCGCCATCATCACCCCGGCCCTGATCACCGGCGCGACCGCCGACCGCTGGAAGTTCGGCCCATTTGTGGTCTTCGTCGGCCTCTGGGCGGTCCTGGTGTACGCGCCGATCGCGCACTGGGTCTTCTCGCCGGCCGGTTGGTTGTTCGAGCGCGGCGCCGAGGACTTCGCCGGTGGCACGGTGGTCCACGCCAACGCCGGTATCGCCGCCATCGCCGTAGCGATCGTGCTCGGCAAGCGCCGCGGCTGGCCGCGGGACAACTTCCGGCCGCACAACGTGCCGTTCGTGCTGCTCGGCGCCGGCCTGCTGTGGTTCGGCTGGTTCGGGTTCAACGCCGGCTCGGCCGGTGCGGCTAATGGCATTGCCGGTTACGCGTTCATCAACACCAACACCGCCACCGCGGCGGCCCTCATCGGTTGGTTGGTCGTCGAGAAGATTCGCGACGGCCACCCGACGACACTGGGTGCGGCCTCCGGTGCAGTCGCCGGTCTGGTCGCGATCACCCCGGCGTGTGGCTTCGTGACCCCGATGGGCTCGCTGCTGCTCGGCGTGCTCGCGGGTGCCATCTGCTGCCTGTGCACGACGATCAAGTTCAAGATCGGCCTCGACGACTCGCTCGACGTCGGTGCCGTCCACCTGGTCGGCGGCGTCTTCGGTTCGCTGGCGATCGGCTTCCTCGGCGACAGCAGCGTGAACGGTGCCGACGGCGTCTTCAACGGCGGTGGCTGGGCGCTCATGGGACGCCAGCTCGAAGCAGTCGGCGCCGTTCTGGGCTACTCCTTCGTCGTGACGTTGATCATCGCCTTCGTCGTCAACGTGGTCTGGAAGATGAAGATGACCGACGACCAGCAGCTCGAAGGCATGGACACCGTCCTGCACAATGAGTCGGCCTACGAAGCGGGCGGCCTGTTCGGCGGCGGTTCGCTCGCTGCCGCGGCGACGTCCGGGACCACCGTCAACCCGCCACGTGAAGAGGTGACCGCATGAAGCTGGTGACCGGAGTCATCAAGCCGTTCAAACTCGATGACGTGAAGGCCGCGCTGGAGAGCTTCGGCGTCGCCGGCATCACGGTGAGCGAGGTCCAGGGCTACGGCCGGCAGCGGGGCCACACCGAGGTCTACCGCGGCGCGGAGTACCGGGTGGACTTCGTCCCCAAGGTGCGCGTCGAGGTCCTCGTGGACGACGATGATGCGGACGACGTGGTGGACGTCATCACCAAGTCCGCAGCCACTGGCAAGATCGGTGACGGCAAGGTCTGGGTCACCCCGATCGAGACGGTGGTTCGCGTCCGCACCGGTGAGCGCGGGCGAGACGCCCTGTAGCGGCGGCGGGGCGCCCGCCCCCGCTCGCGAGAACGGAGAACTCGATCAAGACCCGTCTTGACGAGCTGAAGGGCCGGTCCGACCTCGTCGGGCCGGCCCTTCGGCATGAACTGACCGCGGCCGCCGACGACTGGCTCATCGAGCTGCTCGGCGACCCGGGTCCGGGCATCGCGTTGGTCGTAGTCGGCGCCTATGGACGACGCGAGCCGGCGTTCGGCTCCGACCTCGACCTGGTGCTGCTGCATGACAAGCAGCGCGACGCGAAGGCCGTCGCCGCGCTGGCGGACCGGGTCTGGTACCCGGTCTGGGACAGTGGCATCGGCCTCGACCACAGCGTGCGCACCGTCGCCGAGGCGATCGCCGTCGCCGACGACGACCTCAAAGCCGCCATGGGGCTGCTCGATGCGCGCCACGTCGCCGGGGACGCCCGGCTGTCCGCTGACGTCAGCGCGCAGATGCGGGCGCGTTGGCGGGCCAAGGCGGGCACCCGGCTACCGCAAGTCGCGGAGGCCGTCGCCGAACGCGCCGGTAGCCACGGCGAGGTGGCGTTCCTGCTCGAACCCGATTTGAAGGAGTCCCGCGGCGGCCTGCGCGACGTCACCGCCATCCGGGCGCTGGCCGCCGCCTGGGTCGCCGACCCCCCGGGCCCGGAGGTGCTCGACGCCGCCCGGGTGCTGCTCGACGTGCGCGGCGAACTGCACCGCCGCACCAGCCGCGATCGGCTGCTGCTGCAAGAGCAGCCGGGCGTCGCCGAGGCGCTCGGGATGGACGACGCGACCGCCCTCGCCCGCGCCGTGGCTGACGCCGGCCGCACCATCGCCTACGCCTGGAGCACCACCTGGTACCGCGCGTCGCGCAGCATCCGGCCGCGCCGCTGGGGCGGGCGCAAGGTCGTCCGGCGCGGCTTGGAGGAGGGCGTCGTCGAGCACGACGGCGAGGTGACGCTGGCGCTCGCCGCGAAGCCCGCCGACGATCCGGGGCTGGTGCTGCGCGCGGCCCGCGCGGCCGCGGTGGCCGACCTCCCGCTCTCGCCGCACACGTTGCAGCGGCTGCGCGACGAGAGCGCTCCACTGCCGGTGCCCTGGCCGGACGAGGCGCGTGAGGCGTTCGTCGGCATGCTGGCCGCCGGGCGGCCGGCGGTCGCGGTGCTCGAAGCGCTCGACCAGGCCGGGATCCTGCTCACGCTGATTCCCGACTGGGAGCACGTCCGCAGCACCCCTCAGCGCAACCCGTACCACCGCTTCACCGTCGACCGGCACCTCATCGAGGCGGCCACGAACGCCGCGGCGCTCACCCGCGCGGTCACCCGCCCGGACCTGCTGGTCGTCGGCACGTTGCTGCACGACATCGGCAAGGGCCTTCCGGGCGATCACAGCGTGGTCGGGGCGGAGGTCGCCGGACGCATCGCGGCACGGATGGGCTTCGACGAGCCCGACGCCGGGGTGCTGGCGACGATCGCGCGCCACCACCTGCTGCTCCCGGACACCGCCACCCGCCGTGACCTCGACGACCCGGCGACCGCGGAATTCGTGGCCTCGGTGCTGCCGGATCCCGGCGTTGTCGAGTTGCTGGCGGCCGTCGCAGAGGCCGACGGGCGTGCCACCGGCCCGACGGCCTGGACGCCGTGGAAGGCGCAGCTCGTCGCCGACCTCGTCCGGCGGGTGCAGGCGGTGCTGGCCGCGCCCGCGTCGCCCGGCGGGGCGGTGCCCGTCCCGGCGGCGGCCAGCTCCCAGCCGAGCACAGCGCAACGCACGTTGATGAGCCGCGGCGATGGTGGTCTCGCAGTGAGCGTCGAGCCGGAAAGCCACGGCGGCGTGCTGATCGTCACCGGCCCCGACGAGACGGGTCTGCTGGCCGCCGTCACCGGCGTCGTCGCGCTGCATCGGCTCGACGTGCGGCGGGCGTCCGCCACGGGCACCGGCCCACCGGAGAACCGGGCGCTGATCGAGCTGCACGTGCAGGCGCGGCACGGCGACGACCTTCCCCCCGGTTCGCGGTTGGCGAAGGACGTGGCGGCTGCCCTCGGCGGCGAAGGTCGGCCCGTCTCCGAACGGCTCGCCGAGCGTGACCGGGCGTACCCGGCCCGCCGGCGCGGGCTACCGCCGGCGCCGCCCGAGGTGCGCTTCGAAGACGTGTCGACGAACGCCACCGTCGTCGAGGTGCGCGCCCCCGACGGTCCAGGCGTACTCCACCGCATGGTGGAGGCGCTGCTCGGGGCGGGGCTGGACATCCGCACGGCGATCGTCTCGACCATCGGCGCGGACGTCATCGACTCGTTCTACGTGCGAAACCGCGGTAACGGGCCGCTGGCCCACGGAGCGCCACGGGAAGCGATTCGCGAGGCTGTCCTGGCGGCCCTCTCCGCACCTTCCGGAGACGAGTGAGTAGCGTGCCCTGCGCCGGTTTCTCCGGCGCCCGGCCGCAGCTCGTGGGGTAATCTCGGGCCGGTTCGCTTTGGAGGCTTCGCCTAGTCTGGTCGATGGCGCCGCACTGCTAATGCGGTTGGGAGCTTCAACTCCCTCCCGGGTTCGAATCCCGGAGCCTCCGCTCACATCCCTCGGTACGTCGCGAGATGCGGCAGCAGCAGATCCGCCACCTCGCCCTGAATCCAGTGGCTCGCGTTGATCTCCCGGAACGTGTACGGCCCGGTGACGTGGTCGGCGGTCAGCTCGGCGGCCTTGCGTCCCAGGGCGATATCGCCGCTGCTCCAGACGTAGCGGGTCGGCACCGTGATCTTCCCGATCGGCTTCGTCAGGGTGAACGGCATGGCGCGGTACCAGTTCAGCGCGTAGGTGAGCGCACCGGCGTCGGCAAGCTCCTGGGCGTCCCGCGCAGCAGCCGCCGGGTCCAGTCCGGAGCGGGTGAGCGCTTGCACGAACCGCTTGCGGCCGGCCGGCCGGGCCGGGTCGAGCAGCCGCTCGGGAAGCCACGGCAGCTGGAAGAAGAGCATGTACCAGGAGCGCAAGAGCTGGCTGCTGCGCAGCATTGCGGCCGTCATGGCGGCAGGGTGCGGGGTCGACAGCACGCTCAGCGAGTGCAGCCGCTGCGGCGCGTGCGCCGCGAGAGCCCACGCGACGAAGCCGCCCCAGTCGTGGCCGACGAGGTGAACCTTGTCGAGATCGGCGGTGTCGAGCAGGGCGACGACATCGGCTACCAGCTGTTCGCCGCCGTAGGCACGCCGGCCGCGTGGCTGCGCGCCGCGGGCGTATCCGCGCTGGTAGGGGGCGAGCACGCGGTAGCCGGCCGCGGTCAGCGCAGGAATCAGCGGCTCCCACGAGGTGGCCGCCTGCGGAAAACCGTGCAGCAGGACGACTGTTTCGGCGGTCGCGGACGGTTCATCCGGCGCGCGGTCGATGACCGGAAACGTCAGCTGGCCCGAGCGGAAGCGATCCATGCCGTCATCTTGGCCGGATACGGCGCGGCAGGCGACCGGCCGACCTTCATAGCAAGCGCACAGGCACCGTTCAGCGCCATCTCCGGCCCGTCGCCGAACGTAATGATGTGCCAACCGACGACCGCGCCGGAAATCCCTCACCGCGCACCACATTCTCGCTCACCGATCTGGAGGCGTCGCGATGACCGTCACCTCACCGGCCCCGGCCGGCTATCCGGCGCCGCCGCTGCCGCACGATGCAGCCGGCAGCGGCGCAGCCGGCCACCGTGGCCGTTCCGCCGGGTGGCTACGGCGCCTCGCGGTCGGTCGCGCGGACGACCCACGCTGGGTGCGGCCGTCGCTGCTCGGCCTGCTCGGCGCCACCGGGCTGCTCTACATCCTGAATCTCGCCGCCTCCGGCTGGGGCAACGCGTTCTACTCGGCGGCGGTCCAGGCCGGCTCCACCAGCTGGAAGGCGTTCTTCTTCGGCTCGTTCGACAGTGGCAACGCCATCACCGTCGACAAGCCACCCGCGTCGCTGTGGGTCATGGACCTGTCGGCCCGCATCTTCGGTGTCAACTCGTGGAGCATCCTCGTTCCCGAGGCACTGATGGGGGTCGCCGCGGCCGGTCTGCTGTATCTGACCGTGCGGCGCCGGTTCGGCCCGGCGGCCGGCTTGCTGGCCGGTGCGGTGCTGGCGCTCACGCCGGTCGCCACGCTGATGTTCCGCTTCAACAACCCCGATGCCCTGCTGGTCCTGCTGCTCGTCGCCAGCGCCTACACGCTGACCCGGGCGCTGGAGAAGGCTGAGACCAAGTGGATGCTCTGGACCGGCGTCCTCATCGGCTTCGGCTTCCTCACGAAGATGCTGCAGGCGTTCCTCGTCGTGCCCGGCTTCGCAGCGGTCTACCTGCTCGCCGCACCGACCTCCTGGTGGCGGCGGGTGCGCCAGGTGCTCTACGGCGGCGTCGCGATCGTCGTCTCTGCCGGATGGTGGGTCGCGGCAGTCGAGCTGTGGCCCAAGAACGACCGCCCCTACATCGGCGGCTCGCAGAACAACTCGATCCTCGACCTCGTCTTCGGCTACAACGGCCTCGGCCGCATCAACGGCAACGAGACCGGCAGCGTCGGCGGCGGTGGCGGTGGCGGCGGCCGGATGTGGGGCCAGACCGGCATCACCCGCATGTTCAACAGCGAGATCGGCGGCCAGGTCTCCTGGCTCATCCCGACGGCCCTCGTCTTCCTGGTGGGCCTGCTCTGGCTGTCGCGCCGGATGCCGCGCACCGACGGCCGGCGTGCTCAGCTGCTGATCTGGGGCACGTGGCTCGTCGTCACCGGGCTCACGTTCAGCTTCATGGCCGGCATCTTCCACCCCTACTACACGGTGGCGCTCGCGCCCGGCATCGGTGGCGTCGTCGGCATCGGCGCGGTCTCCCTGTGGCAGCACCGGCAGAACCTGATCGCCCGGCTGATCCTCGCCGCCGGTATCGCTGCGGGGGCGATCTGGGCGTATCTGCTGCTGCACCGCACCCCGGACTGGGTGTCCTGGCTGCGCTTCGTCGTCCTGCTCGCAGGCTTGGGCGTGGCCGGCTACATCGCCGCGCTGCCCCGGATGAGGCGCGCGCTTGCCGTCGCCGCCGCCACTCTCGCGATCAGCGTCGGGCTCGCCGGGCCGTTCGCGTATTCCGTGGCGACGGCCGCCACCGGCAAGTCCGGCTCGATCCCGTCCGCGGGACCGGCCGGTCAGGGCTTCGGCTTTCGCGGTGGTCCGGGCGGTGGCCGGGGCGGTTTCGGTCAGCGCGGCGGTCAGCTTCCGCAGGGAGGCTTCCCCGGCGCCGGCGGCACCGGTACGCAAGGCGGCCCCGGGGCGCCGGGCGCGACAGGTACGCAAGGCGGCATCCCAGGCGGAGCCGGTACGCGGGCCGGCGGCATGGGCGGCCTGCTCGACGCCTCCACCCCGTCAGCCGCGTTGAAGGCCGCGCTGCTCGACAACGCGAGCAGCTACACCTGGGTGGCGGCGACCGTCGGCTCCAACAACGCGGCCGGCTTGCAGCTATCCACCGGCAAGGCGGTCATGGCGATCGGCGGCTTCAACGGCACCGACCCGAGCCCCACGCTCGCCCAGTTCCAGCAGTGGGTTGCCGCCGGCAAGATCCACTACTTCATCGGCGGCGGCGGCTTCGGCGGCGGCATGGGCAATCGGACCTCGAGCAGCAGCAGCGCCATCGCCAGCTGGGTCGAGTCGCACTACACCGCGAAGACCATCGGCGGGCAGACGGTGTACGACCTGACCGCCCCGACCAGTTCGAGCTGACTCCCCCCTCAGCTCGGGCCACCGCGCGGGGTGTGAGGCGCCGGTCGCCTCACACCCCGTGACGGTTTCCCGGCCCGACCGCCGCGGCGCTCCGACACTGGCACAGCACCACATAGGCCGCGCTGACAGTGACGCACCGCCGCGTGACTCGAGGGAAACGCCTCGCTCTCCGCACGAGCACCGCATTGCCTGCCCGCCGCGGGCAAGCCCGCCTTACACGCGCTCCGCTGTCTAGGCCGCCGTCTCTGACGGTGGCTCCTGCGGCGGAAGCTGCTCCTCCTCCGGGCCCTCGACGGACACCCGCGGCAGGACGCGGTCGAGCCAGCGCGGCAGCCACCAGTTGGCCTTGCCGAGCATGTGCATCACGCCGGGCACCAGCACCGTCCGCACCAGCAATGCGTCGATGAGGATGGCCGTCGCGAGACCGATGCCGAACTCCTTGATGACGCGCTCGCCGCCGAAGACGAACGACGCGAAGACGAGCACCATGATGCTGGCCGCCGCCGTGATCACCTGACCGGTTTCGGCCTGGCCGCGGGTCACCGCATCGGAGTTGTCACCGGTGTGCAGCCAATCCTCGTGCATGCGGGAAACGAGGAAGACCTCGTAGTCCATCGACAAGCCGAACAGGATCGCGAACATCATCACCGGCAGGAACGGCTCCACCGGACCGGCGCGGCCGATGCCGAGTACTCCGCCGAGCCAGCCCCATTGGAAGACGGCCGTCACGACGCCGAAGGCCGCTCCCGCTGCAAGCAGGTTCATGACCGATGCCGTCAGCGGGATGAGCAGGCTGCGGAAAGCAGCCGCCAGCAGCACGAACGCCAACGCCACCACGACCCCGACGAAGAGCGGCAGTTTCGCGCTGACCCCGGACGCGAAGTCGGCGAAGATCGCAGTCAGCCCACCGACGTACACCACCCGGTCAGGGGTCGCCTTGGGGACCACGTCCTGGCGGAGCCGATGCAGCAGCGAGGTGGTTTGCGCGGCCTGCGGGCTCGTCGTCGGATAGACCGAGATCACCGCGGCCTTACCGGACGGCGCGAGGCGAGGCGGCTGCACCGAGGCGACCCCGGGCGTGGCACGGATCGCCGCCGCCAGCCGCTGCAGATCGGGCAGGTCGGCCGCACCGGTGGTCGCGGCGGCGACGGTGAACGGTCCGTTGAAGCCCGGGCCGAAGCCTTCCGCCAGCAGGTCATATGCCTTGCGCGTGGTGGAGCTCGGCGGGTTGTTGCCCTGATCGGACGCGCCGAGGCGAATGTGGAAGAACGGCACCGCCAGCAGCACCAGGACCGCCGCGCTGAGCAGCGCGAGCACTGCCGGCCGCCGCTCGACCAGCTTGCCCCACGCCCACCAGCGTTCGGAGAGCCGCTCCCCCGCCGGCCCCGACTCGGCCAGCTGGCGACGCGTACGTTTGCCGAGCACCTTCATGCCGAAGAAGCCGAGCAACGCCGGCAGCAACGTCACGGCCGCGAACATGGTGAACGCGACGACGATCGCCGCCGACACCGCGAGCCCGTACAGGAACGAGATGCCGACCGTGAAGAGCCCGAAAAGGGCGATGCACACGGTGATACCGGCGAAGAGCACGGCCCGGCCGGACGTGTTGATCGCAATGGCGACAGATGTCTCGAGGTCCATGCCGCGGCGCAGGTTCGCCCGATGGCGACTCACGATGAACAGGGCGTAGTCGACACCGACGCCGAGGCCGATGAGGACCGCGAGGGTCGGGCCGAACTGCGCGATGTCAAAGACGTGGGACGCGAGCCCCACCACCGAAAGGCCCGCTCCGATGGCGACCAGCGCGGTGATGAGCGGCAAGACCATCGCGAGCAGCGAGCCGAACGCCAGGAAGATGACCATCCCGGCTGCGATGATGCCGATGATCTCCGAAATGCCGGTGTTGCCGCGGCCGTTGACGTTGCCGACAGCGTTACCGCCGAGCTCGATCTCCAGGTTGGGGGCTCGAGCCGCCTGCGCGGTGCTGATCACCTTTCTGACCGCCGACTTGTCGATGTCGGCTCCGGTGTTCTGCCAGGTGATCGTGGCGAAGGCGATCGCGCCGCTCTTGGAGATCTGGCGTGCCCCGGCCGGCCCGTACGGACTGGTCACGCCGGCGACGCTCGGCACCTTGGCGACGCGGTTCAGCATCGCGGTGATCCGGCTGCGCACCGAGGGGTCTGTCACCCGGCCATGCGACACCCTCCAGACGATGGTGTCGTTCTCCCCCGAGGCGGCCGGGAACTCCTGCCTCAGCAGATCGAGCGCGCGGGATGAGTCGGTGGCCGGGAGCGTGAACGTGTTCGCGTACTGGGTGCCGACGCCGCGGCCGATGGCGCCGAGCGCGAGAAATGCTCCGAGCCAGAGGGCCAGGACCAACCGGCGGTGCCGGTAGCACCAGTGACCCACGGCGGACATGGGCCCAAGGCTATCGACGCGGCCTGTTAGCCCTGTGAACCGACCGTTACCGCGCTAGGCCGCGGCAACGAGTGAATCCTCTTTCGGCAAATCAGCCCGCTTCGGGCGTTGCGGATCCAACTCCTTGTTCCACAGCATTCCGTTGGGCGCGGACATCTTGCAGATCGTTCGGAAGGTCTGCCAGTAATGGCCGGGCAACGAGCCCAGCGTGTAAGGAATGTCGAACTCCTCGCAGATCGGCTTCACCCGCTCCGCGATCTGCGGATACCGGATGCTCGGCAGATCAGGGAAAAGGTGGTGCTCCACCTGGTAGCTCAGGTAGCCCGCCATGAAATGGGTGAATTTGCGGCCGCGGAAGTTCGCCGCGCCGAGGATCTGGCGCAGGTACCACTGCCCCTTGGTCTCGTTCTCCAGTTCTTCGACGGTGAAGTGCTCGCATCCGTCCGGGAAGTGATTGACGAAGATCACGAGGTACGCCCAGAGGTTGCGCATGAGGTTCGCGGTCGCGTTGGCGGTCAGCGTCGTCGCCCAGAACGGGCCGGTCAGCAGCGGGAAGAGCAGGTAGTCCTTGCCCGCCTGCTGGCGCACCTTCTTGCCGATCTGCTTGAGCTGGCGGCGTAGCTCCTTCTTGTCCTTCGTCCCCTTGCGAATGGCCTCGATATCGAGGTCGTGCACACCGACGCCCCACTGGAACAGGGTCGCGAGCAAGGCGTTCCACAGCGGATTGCCGATGTGTGAGGGGCGCCATTTCTGATCGCTCGTGACACGCAGGATGCCGTAGCCGACGTCGTTGTCGCGGCCCAGCACGTTCGTCAGCGTGTGGTGGATGTAGTTGTGCGAATGCTTCCACTGCTCAGCGGGCTGGATCGTGTCCCACTCCCAGCTGCTGGAGTGGATTTCGGGATCGTTCATCCAATCCCACTGGCCGTGCATGACGTTATGGCCGATCTCGATATTCTCGATGATCTTCCCGATGCCCAGCATCAGCGTGCCGAGCACCCACGCGGGCGGGAATGCACTGGCGAAAAGGACCACCCGGCCGCCGACCATCAGCCGGCGCTGCAGGGTGATGATCCGCCGAATGTAAGCGGCATCACGCTCGCCGAGCTGGTCCTCGATCTCCTTGCGAATGGCGTCGAAGCGCCGCCCCAGCTCCTCCACCTGGTCCTCGGTGAGGTGCATGTACTCCTTGACATCGGCAATAGCCATGTCAGTCAGACCTCCAGCACGCAGTTGCCGGCCGCAGCCGTCACGCAGGTTTGGATGTTGGTGTTCTCGCCGGACGTCTCCTCGCCGTTGCGCAGGTCGCGCACCGCACCTGAGACCATCCGGACCGTGCAGGTGTGGCAGATGCCCATGCGGCACCCGAAGGGCATCTGGATGCCTTCCTTCTCACCGGCTTCGAGCAGCGTGGTGGCGCCGTCGACGTCGGCCTCCCGGTCGGAAGCGGCGAAGCGCACATGGCCGCCCTCGGCGCTGGTCGCGAACGACGGGCTGAACCGCTCGAGATGCAAGCATCCGGAAAGCCCGGCCGACTTCCAGTGCGACTCGGCGGCGTCGAGCAGCTCGTCGGGTCCGCAAGCCCAGACCTGACGGTCGCGCCAGTCCGGGCAGACCTCGTCGAGCTCGGCCATCGAGAAGCGCCCGGCCGTCTTGGTGTGGCGCTCGATCAGCCGGAAGTTCTCATGCGTCTCGGCGAGCTGGAGCAGCTCCTTCCGGAACAGCACGTCCGGCTCGCTACGGGCGGAGTGGATCAGCACCACGTCAGGCATCGTCCGGCGCCGGTCGAGCATGCGCAGCATGGCCATGACGGGGGTGACGCCACTCCCTGCCGTCAGGAACAGCATCTTGCGCGGCGGCGGGTTGGGGAGCACGAACTCGCCCTGTGGCAGCGCCAGCCGCACGATGGTCCCGGGCGCGAGACCCCGCACCAGGTGGCTCGACAGGAAGCCCTCCGGCATCGCCTTCACCGTGATCGCGATGTGCTTCTGCACCCGCTTGGGCGGCGACGTCAGCGAGTAGGAACGCCAGTGCCACCGGCCATCGATGCTCACTCCGATGCCGACGTACTGGCCGGGCTGATACGTGTACTCCCAGCCCCAGCCCGGCCGGATGATGACCGTCGCCGCGTCTTCGGTCTCCGGCTCCACGCGTTCGACGCGGCCCCGCAGCTCACGTGCCGACCAGAGCGGGTTGATCAGCGCCAGGTAGTCGTCGGGCAGCAGCGGGGTGGTGAACCGGGCGGCTGGCCCGAGCAGCGGCTTGCCGACGGGAGCCGAGCGGCGAGCCCGCAAACCGGCGGTGACAGCGACTCCGGCCAGCGCGAAGGCGGCGCTACCCGTGCCCGCCCACAGCTTCGTCGGCGTGATCTTGAAGCCGGGCACGGCGACGAGCAACCGGTCCACCTGTTTCGGCAGGTGGCGCGGCGCACGCGCGGCAAGGAGCGTCTCCGCCCAGCCGCGCGATGTCCCTCCCGGGAATTTGGAGCCGATCGGCGCCACGGGATCACCCCCACAAGGTCGCGGCGTCTGCGGTACCGGCTTTCGACGGCAAGTTACTGTTACCCGCCGTACCAGATACCTAAGCCAACGACGCCGCGTTCGTCAAATGAAGTCCGACGCTCCGGGACAACGCCCGGCGGGCCGCAAAGTGACGCACGCCGCACCTGATCGCCGCGGTGCTTCCCAGCACGCGCGGGCTTCAACCCCCCGCCACGCAGCTACTGCCGGCTGACGCCGCGAAGCCCCGCTCAGGCGTCGCGGCGACGGAGCATGACCGCCGCAGCGATCATCGCCGCCGCGGCATACGCGCAGAAGATGCCGAACCCTGTCCACGGCGCCAAGCTGTGCTCCGTGGGGTCGCTTACCACCTGGAAGATCGCCTGCCCGGCGCCGCTCGGCAGGTACGGATCGATGCTGTTGGCCCAGCTGGAAGGCAGGAAGTGCACCAGCAGCGGAAGGACCAGCAGGATGCCGAAAAGGGTGGCGATGGCACCCGCCGTATTGCGCAGCAGCGTGCCGAGTGCGAGGCCGAGCAGCCCGACGACGGTCAGGTAGAGCGCCGCGCCGATGACGGCACGCAGCACTCCGGGCGCCGACAGCGTCGTGTTCAGCTGATGGCTCGAGAGTGCCGCCTGGCCGCCGAGGAAGGCGACGAACTCGGCGATGATCATGAGCACGAGGGCGACCACCGCGTAGACGGCGCCCTTCGCCCAGAGCACCGGCAGGCGGCGCGGCACCGCGGCGAAGGTCGCCCGGTTCATGCCCGAGGCGTACTCCCCGGTCATGATCAGGACACCGAGGACCCCGATCGCGAGCTGGGCCAAGTAGGTGCCGGACAGGCTGGTGCGGGTCGGGTCGAACGTGAGCCGATCCTGCAACGACCGGTGGTCGAAGTGCGACGAACGCGCGGTGCTGATCAAGATTCCCAACGCGATCACGATCAGGACAGCGGCGAGCAGCGAGAAGACCGTCGACCGCAAAGACCGCAGCTTCGTCCACTCCGAACGCACGACGCGCAGCTGGGTGACGGGGCGGACCTCGACCGAGCCGAGCAGCGGTCGGACGGCGGTCGGCGACGGCGGGCGTCGTCACGGCTGCCCCACGAACGGCTGCTGCTGCGCAGCGGGTGGACCCTCACCGCCGGGGTACTCGACGGCGTCGCGGGTGAGCGCCATGAACGCCTCCTCGAGGGACGCGGAAACGGGGGTGAGCTCGTGCAGCACCACCTGGTGGACCGCTGCGACCTCCCCGATCTGGGCGCTGGTGAGCCCGCTGACATACATGACGTCCGGCTCGTCGGCCACCTCACCCGGCGGGGCGGTGAGGCTGGCGCCGGCGGTGACGACGAGGTCGCGCAGCTGCGCCGTGGCCGGCGTTCGCACGCGAACGACGTCGCTCGACGCCTGCGCGGTGAACTCGGCGACGGTGGTGTCGGCGATCAGCCGCCCGCGGCCGATGACGACCAGCCGCTCGGCGGTGAGCGCCATCTCGCTCATCAGATGCGAGCTCACGAAGACGGTGCGCCCCTCGGCCGCAAGGCCCTTGAGCAGGCCGCGGATCCAGTGGATGCCTTCGGGGTCGAGCCCGTTGACCGGCTCGTCGAGGATCAGGGTGGCGGGGTCGGCCAGCAGCGCCGTCGCGATACCCAGCCGCTGCCCCATCCCCAGCGAGAAGCCGCCCGCCCGTTTGCGGGCCACCTCGGCAAGGCCGACCAGCTCGAGCACCTCGTCGACCCGGCGGGGCCCGATGCCGTGGGTGTGCGCGAGCGCGAGCAGGTGATTGCGGGCGGAGCGGCCGGGGTGGATGGAGCGGGCCTCGAGCAGCGACCCCACCTCGTGCAGCGGCGCGGGGTACTCGGCGTAGCGCTTGCCGCCCACGGTCACGGACCCGGACGTCGGCGCGTCCAGGCCGATGATCAGCCGCATGGTGGTGGACTTGCCGGCGCCGTTCGGGCCGAGGAAGCCGGTGACGGCGCCGGGACGCACGCTGAACGTCAGCTCGTCCACGGCCGTCTTCGGGCCATACCTCTTCGTGAGGCCACGGGCGTCGATCACTCGGGCCCTCCGTTCCTGTCGGCCGCGAGCGGCCCCTTCAGTGTGCGGCTGGGCGCGTCATTCGTTCCTGTGACTTGCCTGGGTATCTGCGCGCTGCTGCGCCGTCAACGCGTCGAGCACATCCGGCGCACATCCGGGCAGCCGTTCGCCATCCGGCTGCCCCGGTCGCGGCCAGTGCACCGCCACGTCCGTGAAGCCGAGCGCGCCCAGCCGTCCGGTGAAGTCCTGCCAACGCGACACCGACCCATCGGCCCATCCGGCGTCGAGTGAAACCAGAACCATCCGGCGGATGCCCGCGGGATCGCGGCCGGCTTCCTCGCAGGCAGCGTCGAGCCGGCGGCATTGCTCCTCGACCCCCGCGAACCAGCGCGCGGGCGATCCGTCCTCCACGACAGGCCCGAACGTCACCCAGCGCGCCCCGTGCTCGGCCGCCACCGCCAACGCTTTCGGGCCGGCCGCGGCGACCGTGAACGGCACGCGCGGCTGCTGCACGCATCCGGGAAACGTGCGGTACTCGGGCGCCTGGTAATGCGAACCGGCGTAGCTACCGCTCGGCTCGCGCAGCATGACGTCGAGCGCCGCCGTGAAGTCGGCGAAGCGCGCCGTCCGGTCCGCCGGCGTCGGCGCCGGCCCACCTAGCGCCGTGGCGTCGTAGCCGGTGCCACCGGCGCCGATACCGAGCTCGATGCGCCCGCCGCTGATCTGGTCGAGCGTCATCACATCCTTCGCGAGCAGCGCCGGATGCCGGAAGTTCGGCGAGGTGACGAGCGTGCCGAGGCGCAGCGTCGTCGTGGCCGCGGCAGCTGCGGTGAGCACCGGAACGGCGCCGAGCCACGGGCCGTCACGCAACGAACGCCAGCTGAGGTGGTCATACGTCCACGCCGTCTCGAACCCGCGCGCCTCGGCCTCCACGAAACGCTCCCGCAACGCCGGCCACGGCAGATCGGGCAGGATCACGACGCCGATGCGAAGCCCGGTAGGCGAAGGCATGGCCAAACGCTAGTGGCCCGTCCCGGCGACGTCCGGCAGCGGCCTGCTCAGCGGCAGTAGTCGTCGGCGTCCGCGACCGCGGGGCCGTCCGCGGCGACCTCGCCGATGCGCTCCACTTCGTACGCGAGCCGATAGCCACGCTTCAGCACCGTCTGCACCGCCCGCGCACCGATGGCCGCGCGCAGCCGGGTCACGGCCATCTCCACGGCGTGATCGTCGGCGGCCCAGGGCAGCGCGACGAGCAGCTCGGCACGGGGGATCACATGTCCGGGACGCGCTGCGAGGACGCGCAGCATCTGCATGGGAGCCCGGGCCAGCGCGACGACGTCTCCGTTGACGACGGCCGCGGTTCCGCGCACCTGCAGCCTTCCTCCGGCGACCGGCAGCACCGGCACGCTCGCCGGCAGCGCGTCGACGACCTCGCGGACCAAGCCCCCGAGCCGCGAACGCGCAGCGACCCGCGGCCGGATGCCGTGACGTACCAGCGGGCCCGCCGTCACCGGGCCCACGGCGACCGCCATCACCGGCCCGCGCAGCGCCTCGAGGACCTCGGCCTGCTTGCCCTCCTCGGCAGCGACCTGGAGCAAGCCCGCCGCGGCGGGGGCGCTGGTGAACGTCACCGCATCCAGGCCGCCGGACACGATGGAGCCGACCATCCGCCGGATCGGTGCCGTGTCCCTCGGCAGCAGCCACCGGTAAACCGGCACCGGCACCACTTCCGCGCCCGCCAGCCGCAGCGCCTCGAGGACGTCCGGGAGCGGCTCGCCGTGCAACTGCACGACGACCCGCTTGCCCTCCACCCCCGCGGCGAGCAGGTACTCGAGCACCTCGTTCGAGGATTCCGACGGCGGTGACCACTCCTCGCGAAGCCCGGCCGCGCGGATAGCTCCGCGCGCCTTCGGGCCGCGGGCGAGCAGCCGGGCGCGCCCGAGGACGTCGAGCAGCGGCTCGGCGAGCCCCCAGCCGTCGCTGGCCTCCACCCAGCCGCGGAACCCGACGCCCGTGGTCGCGACCACGAAGTCCGGCCGTTCCTGCAGGCAGGAACGGGTGGCGGCGAGCAGCTCGGCGTCGTCGGCGAGCGGCACCAGCCGGATCGCCGGAGCGTGAACCGTCTTCGCGCCGCGCCGCTCCAGCAGCGCGATCAGCTCGTCGGCGCGCCGGGCCGCCGTCACCCCGACCGTGAAGCCGGCGAGCGGCAGCACGCCGTCCGCCGCCGATGCCGGAGCTCCCGGCTGCTGCGCTGTCACGTCACCAGCCTGCCCGCTCCGCGCAACGACACGGTTAAGCCGCTGGTCAGCACGGGACGGTGACGACGAGATGACCGTCTTCGTCCACCCGTACCGGGTAGCTCTCGAGCGCCGGCTGACCGTTCCGGGAGCAGCCGGTGGCCAGCTCGAACGCGTTCAGGTGCAGCGGGCACAGCACGACCTGCTCGTCCGCCTGGCCGTCGGCGATCGGCCCGCCGGCATGCGTGCAGCCGGCGCTCAGCGCATGCAACGCGCCGGCGCGGGTGTGGAAGACGGCCACCTGGACGCCGCCGGCAGCGTAGGCGCGCCCTTCGCCGAGCGGCAGCTCCCGCAGCGGCCCGAGCCGCACGTCGACACCGTTCGCCGCGGTGACTGTCATCGCACCGGCACCTTCGGCAGCTGCACGAGCGGCAGGGCGGGACGGAACTGGCTTGGCTCGACCGGCTCACGCCCTTCCAGCCAGGGGTCGCGATAGGCGGCCCGGCACGCGTCCATTGCGGCGTCGAGCTCCGCGGCCCGCCCGTCGGAGTCGGCGACGAGCACCGCGCGCAACCGCTCGATACCCATCCGCGGGACGAAGTCGTAGGTGCGCTCGAGCCAGTTCGCGTTCTCCCGGTAGAACTGCATGAACCGGCCGGTGAGCGTGAGCACGTCCTCCGCCGAGTCGACGGTCGCGAGCAGATCGCCCTTGCGCACGCTGGCGCCTGCCGCGCCGCCGACGTAGATCTCCCAGCGGCCGTTGCCGACGGCGACGACGCCCACGTCCTTGACGTAGGCCTCCGCGCAATTGCGCGGGCATCCGACCACGGCGAGCTTCAGCTTCGCCGGCGACTCGAGACCCTGGTAGCGCTCCTCCAGCTCGATACCGAGCGCGGTGGAATCCCCGAGGCCGAAGCGGCAGAAGTCAGTGCCCACGCAGGTTTTGACGGTGCGGAAGCTCTTGCCGTACGCGTAGCCCGACGGCATGTCGAGATCGGCCCACACGCGCGGAAGGTCCTCCTTGCGGACGCCGAGCAGATCGATGCGCTGACCTCCGGTCAGCTTCACCATGGGGACCGCATACTTGTCCGCGACGTCTGCGATGCGCCGTAGCTGCTCGGGCGTCGTCACGCCGCCTTTTATCTGCGGCACGACGGAGAATGTCCCGTCGCGCTGGACGTTCGCGTGTACCCGGTCGTTGATGAAGCGCGCGTCGCGCTCGTCGATGTACTCGTCCGGCCACAACATGCGCAGCAGCGACGCCAGCCCCATCTTGCTCCTGGCGTCTTCCGCGCCAGCAGGGGCGAGTTCGGCGAAGACCGCCGAGACCGACCGCAATCCCCTGGAGCGGATCTGCGCGATCAGCTCGGGCTTGGCCAGCGGAATGCCCGGCACGTACCAGCACGCGGCCGGGTCCTCCTCCGCAGCTGCGCCGAGCGCGGCCTCGAGTACGTCCTTGACGGCGCTTTTGCAGGATCCACAGCCCTTTCCGGCCCGGGTCTTGTTCATCAGGGCCGCATGCGTCTTGGCGCCCTCCCTGGCGGCTTTGACCAGCGCGCCCTTGGAGACGCCGTTGCAGTTGCAAATCTGCGCGTCGTCCGGCAGGTCCGCCGTACTCGGCTGCCCGCCGGCCCCGATGTCGTACAGCGCGAGAATGCGCTGCTGCGGCAACGGTGATCCGCGGTCGAACGCCTGCATCATCGCGGCCGCCTTGGACACGTCGCCGACCAGGGTGGCGCCGACGAGACGGTCACCGCGGACGACGAGACTCTGGTAGATCCCGCGCGACGGCTCGGAGTAGACGACCTGCTCGTCGCCGTCCTCCTCGGGGCCTTGCAGTCCCATGGCAGCGACGTCGACGCCGGCGACTTTCAGCTTGGTCGCCGTCCGCGATCCGGCGTACTCGCTCGCCGGATCGGTGCCGGTGATCTGGTCGGCGAGCACGGTCGCCTGCTCCCACAACGGTGCGACCAGCCCGTAGACCTCTCCGCGGTGCTGGACGCATTCGCCGACCGCATACACGTCTGGGTCGTCGACGGAACGCATCGCGTCGTCGACGACGATCGCGCGGTCCACGGTCAGGCCGCACTCACCGGCGAGGCTCGCGTTCGGCCGGATACCCGCGGCGACGACGAGCATGTCGCACGGGAGCTCCCGCCCGTCCGCGAGACGGATGCCCTTGATGGGACCACCGGGCGTCTCGGCGACGACGGCCGTCGACAGGGCATCGACATGCACGGTGATGCCGAGCTTCTCGATGCTGCGCTGCAGCACGAGGCCCGCGTCGTGGCTCAGCTGCTGGTTCATGAGGCTTGCCATCGCATGCACGACCTCGACCTGGCAGCCGTGACTTTGCAGCCCGCGCGCGGCTTCCAGGCCGAGCAGCCCGCCGCCGAGCACGATCGCGCGCTCGTGGGCGGCCGCGTGGGTCATCATGGCGAGCGTGTCGTCCAGAGTGCGAAAGCCGAAAATCCCCGGGCGCAATTGACCGTTCGCCAGCACCATGCCCTCGATGGGCGGCAGGAACGACGTGCTTCCGGTGGCCAGGATCAGCGCGTCGTAGGGCGTGGCACTGCCGTCGTCCGCGTGGACGAGCTTGGCCGCCCGGTCGATGCGGATGACCGTGACCCCGGAGCGAACGGCGATCGCGTTCTCCTCGTACCACTGCGGGCTGGCGAGCATCAGTCCCGCCTGATCCTCGACGCCTGCCAGCAGGTTCGAGAGCAGGATCCGGTTGTAGCTCGCATGAGGTTCGGCACCGAAGACGGTGACGTCGAACTGCTCACCGCCGCCGCGCTCCAGGATCTCTTCGATGGTGCGGGCGCCGGCCATGCCGTTTCCGACCATGACGAGCCGGCGCTTGCCCTTCGGGCGGGACAGTTTGGCGGCGGATGGCGCGGACCCCAGCGTTGCCGGGACCGTGTCCAGCACGGTCATGCCGACCAGGCCTCCTCAATGTTGCGCGGATCATCGGGCAGGGTGGTTCGCGCGGGCGCATCGGCGGTGCCGAGGGCCTCGCTGTCGCCGGCGCGTTGGATCGCGACCGCGCAAACCTTGAAATTCGGCATCTTCGAGGAGCGATCCAGGCGTGGGTCGGTCAGCGCGTTCGCGGCGAACCGGCCACCCCAGTGGAAGGGCGCGAAGACGGTGTCGGGCCGGATGGCGTCGGAGAGCCGGGCCCGGAACACCGCGCAGCCGCGGCGGCTACGCAACTCGACGGTGTCGCCGGCAGCGATGCCCAGCCGCCGCGCGAGGTCGGGATGCAGCTCCACGAACGGGTCGGGATCGTTCATCAGCAGCGCAGGCACTTTTCGCGTCTGCGCACCGCTCTGGTAGTGCCCCATCACCCGCCCGGTGGTGAGCAGGTAGGGGAACGCGGCACTCGGCTGCTCGGGGATCTGGCGGTGCTTGACGGCGAGGAAGCGTGCCCGCCCGTCCGTGGTCGCGAAGCGTTCGCGAAAGAGCCGCGGGGTGCCGGGATGATCGGCCGAGGGGCACGGCCAGAACACGCCCTGCTCGGCATCGATGCGCTCGTAGCTGATGCCCGCGTAGTCGGCAATCCCGCCGGCACTTGCCCGGCGCAACTCGTCGAACACCGCACGCGGGTCGGCGCTGAAATGCTCCCCACGTCCAAGGCCCGCCGCGAGGTCGGCGATGACGGTCAGATCGTCACGGACGCCGGCGGGCGGCGATAGCGCTTTGCGCCGCCGGATGACGCGCCCTTCCAGGTTGGTGAGGGTGCCGTCCTCCTCCGCCCATTGGGCGGTCGGCAGCACGACGTCGGCCAGCGCCGCGGTTTCGGATAGGAAGAGGTCACTGACGGCAAGGAAGTCGAGCTGCCCCAGCCGCTTCGTGATCCGCCGGGTGTCCGGGGCGGAGACAGCGATATTGGAGGCGAAGACCAGCAGCGTCCGCACCCCGCCTGGGGTGCCCAGCGCATCGAGCATCTCGAATGCGGAGCGGCCCGGCCCGGGCAAGCTCCGAGGGGTCGATTCCCCAGACGCGCGGCGACGTGCTCGCGCGCCGCCGGGTCGTGCAGCAGCCGGTAGCCGGGCAGCTGGTCGGCCTTCTGCCCGTGCTCGCGACCGCCCTGCCCGTTGCCCTGGCCGGTCACCGTCCCCCAGCCCGGAGAACGGCCGCCCCGGCAGCCCCAGCGCCAGCGCGAGGTTGATCCACGCCTGCGCGGCATCGGTGCCGGTGCGGTGCTGCTCGACGCCACGTGCGGTAAGGATGACCGCGGTGCGGGCGCTTGCCAGCAGCTCGACCGTCCGGTGCAGCAGGTGCACCGGGACGCCGGTCAGCCGTTCCACGAAATCGGGCCAGTACGTCGATACCGCCGCCCGCACCGCGTCGAAACCGGCGGTGCGCTCGGCGATGTAGGCGTCGTCGATCAGTCCGCCGCGGATCGCTAGATGCAGCAGGCCGTTGGCGAGGGCGAGGTCGGTTCCGGGCGTGATCTGCAGGTGCAGGGCGCTGCCACAAGCAGTTGCCGTGGCGCGCGGATCGACGACGATGTGCTGCGCGCCCTTGGCCCGGCCCGCGTCGAAGAACTGCATGGCCGGGGGCATGGTCTCGGCCGGGTTGCTGCCCGCCAGCAGCACCACCTCCGACTGCTCCAGATCGGCGAGCGGGAACGGCAGGCCGCGGTCGATACCGAACGTGCGATTGGCGGCCACCGCGGCGGAAGACATGCAGAACCGGCCGTTGTAATCGATCGCTGATGTGCGCAGCGCGACGCGGGCGAATTTGCCGAGCGCGTAGGCCTTTTCGTTGGTCAGCCCACCGCCGCCGAAGAGCCCGACGGCATCGCGACCGTGGACCTGCTGCGTGCCCACTATGGCTGCGGTGATCCGGTGCAGCGCCTCGGCCCAGGTCGACTCGATCAGCGGGCTTCGCCGGTCACCCGGCACTGCCCGCACCAGCGGGCGCGTCAGCCGCTCTGGATGGTCGAGGAGGGCCGCGGCGGTCCAGCCTTTGGAGCACAGGCCGCCGCGATTCGTCGGCCAGTCCGCAAGCGGTAGCAGCGTCGCCGGGCGCTCACCGGCGAGCACGCTCATCCCGCACTGCAAGGAGCAGTACGGGCAGTGCGTCGCCGTCGGTGGCAGGCCGGACGGTCCACGGTCCGGCCGCGCCTGTCGGCTCGCTGCGCTCACGCATCACACGTTGCCGGTCGGTTGTTGCCCCGCCGTTGACCGATCGTTACTTCCCTCATGCAGGACCCGCACAAGCGCCCGATCGCGGGTGTGCGGGATTCGTAGCACGAGCGGAAGGCGGCCGGCGTCTCGGCGAAACCCGCGCTCCCTACCTTCGGCCCGAACCGGCCGAACCGCTGCGAAGGAGCGTCGTGACCACCACTACCACCCGTTACCGAACCGCCGCCCCGGAAGCCGCCCAGCGCGCCCGGAGCGGATCGTCCACATCGCGCGGGCGCTGGATCGCGGATTGGCGTCCGGAGGATCCGGCGTTCTGGGAGACCTCCGGCAAGCGGGTGGCGCAGCGCAACCTTCTCTTCTCGATCCTCAGCGAGCACATCGGATTCTCGGTCTGGAGCCTGTGGTCGGTGCTCGTGCTCTTCCTCGGGCCCGAGTACCACATCGACCCGGCGGGAAAGTTCGTCCTCACGACGGTTCCGGCGTTCGTCGGCTCGGTGCTGCGCCTGCCCTACACGTTCGCGATCGCCCGCCTCGGTGGACGCAACTGGACGGTGATCAGCGCTTCGCTGCTGCTCATACCGACCGTGCTCGGCGCGGTCGTGCTGCAGCCCGGAGTGTCCTATTCGACGCTGCTCATTGTCGCGGGGCTGGCCGGCGTCGGGGGCGGCAACTTCGCGTCGTCGATGGCGAACATCAACGCGTTCTACCCGGACCGCCGTAAGGGTTGGGCGCTCGGGCTCAACGCCGGCGGCGGCAATGTCGGGGTCGCCACCGTTCAGCTGGTGGGCCTGCTGGTGCTCGCCACCGCCGGGAAGTCACATCCGCGGGTCCTACTCGGCATATACCTCCCGCTGATCGTCCTCGCCGCGGCGGGCGCCGCGCTGGCGATGGACAACATCGCCGGGACGCGCAACGAGCGACGGGCGATGCGTGATGTGCTCCACGAGCCGCACGCCTGGGCGATCTCGCTGTTGTACATCGGCACGTTCGGCTCGTTCATCGGCTTCGGTTTCGCGTTCGGTCAGGTGCTCCAGGTGCAGTTCCACGATGACTTCGACACCCCGCTCAAAGCGGCCTACCTGACGTTCCTCGGACCGCTCATCGGGTCGCTGATCCGCCCGCTGGGCGGCTCGCTCGCCGACCGCTATGGCGGTTCGCGGGTGACGTTCGTGAGCTTCGTGCTGATGACGATCGCCGCCACCGGCGTGCTGCTGGCGTCGCTGTGGCATTCGCTGGCGCTCTTCCTCGTCTCCTTCATCGCTGCTGTTCGCACTGACAGGAATCGGGAACGGTTCGACGTACAAGATGATCCCGGCGATCTTTCGGGCGAAGTCCGTGCGGGACGGTCGCGATCCGGCTTTCGACCCGCAGGTGCGGCGCCTGTCCGGGGCGCTGATCGGTGTCGCGGGGGCCATCGGCGCCTTCGGTGGGGTGCTCGTGAATCTGGCGTTCCGGCAGTCGTTCCTGTCCTTTCGCACCGGCAACGCCGCCTATCTCGGCTTCATCGCCTTCTACCTGATCTGCACGGCCGTCACGTGGGCGGTGTACCTGCGCCGGTCACCGGCGCGCCTCGCCGGAGTCTGATTCCGCGAGCCGTTTGCGCTCCGCCGCGGGGACCTGGACCGCCGGTCCGGGACAACGGCGTCCTGGACCGGCAACTCCCGCACGCATACGGGCATCTCCCGCCAGCTCGGGGGACCTGGCGGGAGATGCGCTTGTCAGGACATCAGCGAACTATCGCGCGCTGCCCTCCTGATGGGTCGCCCGCTCCGGGAAGTGGAACCCGCACGCCTCGCAGAACCGGGCTTCCGGGCCGTGCGGCTCACCGCACAGCGCGCAGTAGTGCGACAAGTGCGCAACCTCCGCAGGCTGCTCTTCAACCGTTTCGGACGGTACCGGAACCTGCTCCAGCGGCCGTACCGGCGGCGGCTCCGGCAGCATGGCCGGCGGAGCTTCGGCCCATCCGGTCGGGTAGGCGACCGGCGGAGTCGCGATCGGCGGAACCGGACCAACCGGTGCCGGAGCCGGACCACGCCCAGGGCGCCTGCGCAGCAGCATGAATCCGGTCACGCCACCGGCAAGCAGCGCAGCCGCACCAACACCGATGAGCACCCAGGTGAGCATGCTGACGCCCCCACCGGTCTGCTCATTCGGGAAGTTGGTGGTGGCGAGCCGCAGGTACTGCTGTGCCATCGCGTGGTCCGGTTCGAGCGCCAGCACCTGATCGAATTCCTTCGCCGCCGCGTGGTAACGACCGGCGAAGTAGTCGGTCAGCCCGGCCCGGTAGGTCGTGTCAGTCGCGCTCAAAGCGTTGCTCACGCTGTGGCTCGCCAGCATCTCACGGACCGCGCTCGTGGCGGTGATGAAGTTGAACGGCTGCGTTTCCGCACCAGGCGACCAACTCACCGTTCCCACCACGCGGCCTTGCGAGTCGACGACAGGTCCACCGGACATACCGGCGCTCGTGGCCGCGGAGATCTCGGTGAACGGCACACCGGCCACCGTCCGGGTACCGCTGATGGTCCCGTCCTTCATCGACGAAGTGGCCGACGGATCAACGCTGTCCATCACGGATCCCGGATAGCCCATCGCCACGACCATCGAGCCTCTCGGCGTTGTCGCCGGGGCAACCGCGAGGGCCGGCATCGGCGTATCCGTCTCGACCTTCAGCAGGGCGACGTCCCCCTCGGTGAAGGAGTTGAAGTCGACGACGTTCGCCTGGATGCCGTTCTGCACCGTGATCCCGGACGCGGCCTTGGTCGGGTAGACGCCGACGACGCGATCCGGCGGGGAGCCGTTCTCCTTGCCCTCGACCTTCCAGTTCGCGTAGCCGTACTGGATCAGCGCGGGCGCGTCTGCCGAGTCGAGGTAGCCCTGGTTGACGGCCTCGTACACGCCGGCCTGGATGATGAGGCCCTTGCCGCCGTACGCCATCGTGCTGTTGTCGACGCAGTGGCCGGCGGTAACGACGTAGCCGTCAGGATTCGCGATCCAGCCGGAGCAGGTCGTCGTCACGGTGAACGACGGAGCGCTTTCGCCATCAGGCGACAGCAGCTCGGCGAGCGGGCCGTTCATCAGCCAGCCGGTCCACTCCGTCTGGATGAAGACGACACTCGGTTCGGCGATGGCCTCAGCCTGCTGCGCCGGCGTCGCCGATCGGGGTGACAGGCGCGTGTGCCAGCGCCGCTCCACCCGAGAAAAACATCATGCCCACGGTTGCCGCGAGCGTGACAGCGGCTCGCAGCCGACCCGCGGGCCGGGTCATGAGTCTCATGATGACCTCCCCCACTTGGCACGCCTTCAGTCGAGCGCCGTTGGTCATCCGGGCTCAGGGCCAAAAGTCCTCGGAAGCGGGCCGAAGGTCACGGGGTGATCGGCCATAATCGCGCCTGGTAACCCCTGCTGGGACCGGAGGACGGCATGCTCCGCAAACCCGCGCTGCTCCGCGAGCTCGCCATGCGGCTGGCGGCTACCGAATACGAGCGTTTCGCGGCCCAGTTGGGCGATCTCGACCCGCCCGAGTGGCACCGGCCGACCAGCTGTCCCGGCTGGGACGTGCGGGCCATGGCGACGCACGTGCTGGGCATGGCGGACATGGTGGCCACACCGTGGGAAACCCGCCGGCAGCTGCGGGCCGCCAAGAAGCGCGGCGAGGGGCTCTTCGTCGATCGGCTCACCGCGCTGCAGGTCGAGGAACGGTCGGGCCTGGAGCCGGGCGACATCGTCGCGCAGTTCGCCGTTGCCGGACCGCGTGCGGCGCGCGGGCGGCGGCGGATTCCCGGCCCGCTAAGGCGATACCGGCTCCCGGCCGAGCAGACCGACGGCGTCGATCCGTGGACGCTGGGCTATCTCGTCGACGTGATCCTCACCCGTGACACGTGGATGCACCGCACGGACATCGCCGACGCCACCGGCCGGAGCCCTCGAGCTGACCGCCTCGCATGACGGCGCGCTGATCGACGACGTCGTGTGCGACTGGGCTGATCGCCACGGCCGGCCCTGCAGCCTCACCCTCACCGGGCCGGCGGGCGGCCGCTGGCACTTCGGCGCGGGCGGCGACTACTTGGAGCTGGATGCCGTTCGGTTCTGCCGCACGCTGAGCGGGCGCCTGCCCGGCGAGGGGCTACTGGCGACGCCGGTCCCGTTCTGACCCCCGCGTGGCTACCGGCTCGAGGCCGCTGCCGTCAGCGTCCGGCTTCTCTCCGGTCATCTCGAAGGCCACCGCGTCGCCGACGCCGTCGTCCGGCAGCAGCGCGGGCTCTTCCTGCTTGGTGAGGAGCAGAGCCGTGAGAACGGCGCCGACCGCGAAGATGGCGGCCGCCCACCAGAACGTCACGACGTAGCTGTGCACCGCTGACTGCGCAGCCACCTCGGGGGTCAGCACCTTGCCGGCCACGAACGAGGCCGCGGCCGTCGTCGCGATGGTGTTCAGCAGCGCGGTACCGAGCGATCCGCCGACCTGCTGCGTGACGTTCATCATCGCGGAAGCGACGCCGGCGTCCTCGGCATGCACTCCGGCCGTCGCGGCCTGCATGCCCGGGGCAAAGACCAGCCCGATTCCGGCGGCAGCGACGAGCAGGCCGGGCAGCACGTGCGAGGCGTAGCCGCTGTGGACACCGACCCGGGTCAGCAGTGCCATGCCGACCGCAGCCAGCACCATGCCCGCCGTCATCGTCACGCGGGTGCCGAAGCGCGTCACCAGCAGCTGCGTGGCGACGCTGGCGGTGACGAGGACGGTGCCCACCATGGGCAGGAACGCGACGCCGGTCTTGACCGGGCTGTAGCCGAGCGTGCGAGCGAAGAAGTAGGTGAGGAACAGGAACACCGCGAACATCCCGGCACCGGCGAGCGAGAAGGCAACGTACGAGCCGCCGCGGTTGCGGTCCAGCACGACGCGTAGCGGCAGCAGCGGGTGCGCAGCGCGCCGCTCCCAGGCCGCGAAGACGGCGAGCAACGCCAGGCCGCCGAACAGCAGCGCGAGGGTCAACGGGTCGCTCCAGCCGGCGGTGTCCGCGTGGGAGAAGCCGTAGACGACGCCGACGAGGCCGGCCGTGACCAGCAGAGTGCCCGGGAGGTCGAGCTTCACGTGGCGGGAGAGGCTCTCGCGCGAGAGCAACGCGGTAACTCCGATGACGGCGACGATCGCGATCGGCACGTTGACGTAGAGGCACCAGCGCCAGGACACCCATTCGGTCAGCACGCCGCCGAGCAGCAGACCGACGCCGCCGCCAGCCCCGGCGACCGCGCCATAGATGCCGAACGCCTTGCCACGCTCGGACGGGTCGGTGAACGTCGTCGTCAGCGCAGCCAGCGCAGCCGGAGCGAGCAAGGCACCGAACGCGCCCTGGGTCGCTCGGGCGACGATGAGCATGCCGTAGCTCGTCGCGGCGCCGCCGATGGCACTCGCGGCGGCGAAGCCGACGATCCCGATGAGCAACGCCTGCTGGCAGCAGCGCGAGCGATCGCTGCCGAGGCGGCGCAGCAGCCATCCGGCTGGAGCGCGTTCTGCGCGCTGCTGGAAGGCTTGACCGAGCAGCTGGTTGCCGACCGTGCGCTGGCCGAGATCCTGCTGAGTGACTACGGGGCCGCGCACGCCGACCGCGGCCTCTCCCTGCTGAAGCCATGGGCCGGCGACATCCTCAAGCGCGCTCAGGCCGAAGGCGAGCTGCGCCGGGATATCACCGCGAACGACATCCCAGCCTTGCTCGGCATGACGACGGCGGTGGCGGGGCTGACCGCGCCGGTTCGCCCGGCAGCGTGGCGGCGTTACCTGCTGCCGCTGCTCGATGGTCTGCGAGCAGACGGGATCTGCACGCGGCTGCCGGCCAAGGCGCTCAGCGACGCCGAGCTGGACAGCGCCGTCCGGGCCGGTTCCGCCGGCGACTACCGCCGGCGCTAGCGGCAGGCGCGGATCTTGCCGGCTGCTCCGACGTACGCGTCCGTGATCCATCCCGCATCGACCGCGTCCCAGTAGATGGTGCGGCCGTTCGGCGAGGAAACCGCCTCCCCCTTGCCCACGCACAACACCTCGACCTGATAGCCGCTCGAGATGGTCTTCACGATCTTCGCGGAAGTGTTCGGCGCCTTACGCACGTTGACCGCATCACCCTTGCTCAGCACCTTGAAGCACTTGCCGACGCGCGCATGGCACGGCGGCGGAGTCGGATAGGTGGTGGGGCTGGCGCTGCCGGAGGGCGACGGGCTCACACTGGCGTCGCTGCCGGACGGCGACGCCGACGTCGATGTCGGGCCACTCGCTGATGCCGTCGGGCTGCCCGACGCGGCAGCGGACGCACCCGCCGCGTTCGCCGGCGGCGAGCTGGAGCAGGCGGCCGCTGTCAGCGGCAGCGAAAGGGCCAGTGCGACGCCTCCCAGGATGCGAAGGAACGATCTTCCTGGCGAGGCTGCGGCGTGCACCCAAGGAGTATCCACCTCGACGTCGTTCGCCTCCTGGCGAATCGCGCGTCGGCGGCAGGATCGGGACGGCGGCCGGGCGTTCCACCGAAACGCAACGGTTACGGCTGCGAAACTGCGGGCGCGGCCGACCTGCGTAGCTTGGCGCCGCCATGACAGAGACGGATCTCGCGGCGCGGCAGGCGCCGGTGGAGCGCGGCCAGGTGATGGCAATGATCGCCGAGCTGGACGGCGTACCGACGTCCGTCGATCCGGAGCGGGTGCGCCGCGCGAGCCGAGACATGTCGGCGGTGCTTTCCCCTGCGCTTGCTCGGCTTTTCAAGGATCGGCTGGCGCATGCGATCGCCTGCAGAAGGTGGACGCGATCGCGGCACGTCCTGACCCAGCCTGCCGTCGCTACCCCCACGGCCCGCGACGCTGACCCGGCAGCGAGCTCACACCAAGATCAACGCGCCAATGACCATGGTGAAGCCCGGTTTGGCGGGGGGTTCAGCTTGACCAGTGGCGCGTTGATCTTGGGCGTCGGTTGCCAGCGGTCAGGACGAGCGCTGCCCGCACGCGTCCCCGCGGCAGCTCCAGCGTCCCTCTGACCTGCTCAAATAGCTCACGGATGGTCCGGCGGACGCGTCCGCGCCGTCTATGGCTAAACTGTCCTGCGGCGTCCGCGCCTTGGCGGCCGGTCACCAGCGCTCGTAGCTCAACGGATAGAGCATCTGACTACGGATCAGAAGGTTGCAGGTTCGAATCCTGCCGAGCGCGCACTATTTGCGCAGGTCAGCGGGCGCGAGGCGGCTGCTCCGAGACGGTCATCCAGCGGGAGCACTGTCACGGTACTGCCAACGGAATGATCTTGGTCTCGGTTGCCCCCGCCGCGGGCTCGTCCGGTCAAAGTCGGCCTGGTCTACTCCGCGGGCGGCGCCGGCCGAGCGCGAGCCGACACCCATAGCGCCCTTACGACCATGGGCGGGCGCGTCGACTCGCGCATCGCGGCGGATGAGCGTGCCGGCATCGAGACTGCAGGTTGTCAGCCGCTCTGAGTTGAAGGTGGGCAGTTGCGAGTCGCCCCCGGCCGCGCAGTAGCCGCGGCGTTGGCGACGAATAGCCGTTGGAGCTCGGCGCTGATCCCCGCGTAGCGCAGAAGGAAGCTGCGTTCGTCCAACCGTCTGTGGCGCAGCCATGCGGTGACCTCGTCGCTGCATTTGCTGGCGTTGCAGGATCTGCAAGCCGGGACAACGTTGACAAGCGTGTAGCGCCCGCCGCGGGAGACGGCCAGCACGCAGTCGCGTTGCAGCGGCGCATCCGCCGCGCCGCAGTATGCACATCCGGCCCAAGCCGCCTTCAGCGCCGCCCACTGCTCTTCGCTGAGGTCGTGCTCGACGTGATCCATGCGCCGCTTTCGTCGCCGGGCAGCCCGGGCCCGACGACTTCGGCCGGCCGGCATTGCGCGAGCGTATGCCCGTGGCGCGCAGGGACACCGTGTTAGACGTGCCGCGCGTCGCGGCTGGGTCGCCCGCATCTCGACAAGACAGCGCTGTCAGCGGCAGAAGAGTGCGCGCCGACGGTCCGACAATCGGGCGATAGCGCAGTGCGGACTAGGCGCCGGTAGCCTTCCGGTAGGCCGCCGCACGGCGTGCCGCGATGAGTCGAGCACCAGTGGCGTCCATTCGCCAGCGGGCCATATCGGGGCTGACCCCGAATCGCAGGGCGACCTCTTCATCGGTTGCCTTCCGTCGAGCCAACCGCTTGGCAGCCTCGAACGGGATCAGGAGTTCGCCCGAGATCTCCGCGGCCTCGTCCTCTTGGACCTTGTTGGCCATGCGGCAGCCGCGCTCGTTCACCAGGCTGGTGCCGAACTTGTGCTCCCCGACGACGTGGGCCATCTCGTGTCCCATCGTTGAGCGGCGCCGGGCCAGCGGGTGGGCGTCGTTCTCGACGATGACCGCGCCGGTGCGATGGGAACAGCGCGCCGGAGAAGACCTCCGGCCGGAACGGTGGAAGTGGTCGCGGACGGCGTGGTCAAGCGGCAGGCTCCAGAGCGACCACCATGACCCGTAGAGCTCGGCGAGCGCCACGGGTCAAGTGCCTCCATCGGCTCGAGGCCGAGTCTCGGCGCGCACCTCACCGGCAAGCCGCTTGCAGGCTGCCTTGTTGACGCTGCGCTTGGCGGTCACGCCAGATCCTCCCGGGCGGCCTGCACGTGCTTCACGGTCGCTCGGATAACCTCTCCAAGGTACGCGACGTCCTGTCGTCCAGGTCTTGCCGCGCTCGCAGCAGCGGAGCGAACTGGGTCACGAGGTCGGGCTCGGACTCAGCTCTCCGACTCGCCGTCCGCGTCGATCATGAACTGTCTCGGCGGGCATGTTGAGCCAGCGGACAAGCGTGGCGAAACCATCGGCGTCCGGGCGCTGGTCGTTGCCCAGGCGCGACAGCAGCGACGGGCTACCCCGATCTCCTTCGCCAGCTGTCGCCAGGACCAATCGCCCGCGCGGTGCGCTCAGCATCGAGCGCGGCGTAGAGCCCCGCGGTGTCGATCTTGGTCCTTGCCATAGGTCTCCTCAGCCTCGATATGCCAGTGTTGCACTGTCGACGCACTGGTTGTAAGTCGACGCGCTGATGTTTTATATCGACCCAGTGAGTCGAAAGCGACACACTCGGACAGCCCGCGCGGCGGGATAAGGAGGCAACGCCATGACTGCGATGGACGCAGCCGCAGCGCAGACGAAGATCGTCACGATCATCGTCAACACCAGGCCGCACGAGTGGGCGGAAAAGAAGATCAGCTTCGAGCAGGTCGTCGAGCTCGCCTTCCCGGGCCAGCCGTACGACCCCGCGGGCACGCTCGTCGAGTACAGCCGCGGCCACGGCCCGGACCACTCGCTGCGCCCCGGCAAGAGACGTCGAGGTGAAGGACGGGATGGTCTTCGATGTCGAGCCCGCCAACCGCTCCTGACGAGCAGATCGCCCGGCTGGTCGCTGACGGCTACGACATGGTGCTCGAAGAGTGGGCACCTTGTCGTACGCCGGCTACCCTACGTCGGCCCGTCCGGGCTGCGCGCGGACGGACGGCTCGTCCTCCCCGTCAACTACACCGGCGGGCGTGGTCACCGATGCAACCGACCACCGGATCTGGTTCGCCGGCGAGGAGCCCCGGGACGAACACGGCGCAGCTCTCGGAAGCGGCGGCCAGGCCCACGGTTCGGCAACGCGAGACCGCCGACTACATGCTGTCTTTCAAGCCACCCAGCGGCAGCTACGCGAGTCTGTCCGAGAAGATCCGGCAGTACGCGCGCATCCTTCTCAGCGCGGCACGGCAGATCGACCCCTCTGTCACCGATACCCAGGCGGCTCCTTTCAGGTCGTCCCCGATGACCTGCCACTCGTCTACCCCGACACGAACACGACCCGCGCAGGGCTCACGACGCTCAACAACCTCTTCCGCGGCCACACCATCGCCATCGTCGGCGTCGGCGGTACGGGCAGCTTCATCCTCGACCACGTCGCCAAGACCTGGGTCGACCGCATCATCCTCATCGACGGTGACGGTTCGAGACTCACAACGCCTACCGCGCGCCCGGGGCGGCCGCGGACGAGACCGTCCTTCAGCGAAGCCCAACAAGGCCGAGTACTTCGCTGCGGAGTACTCGCGGATGCACACGGGCATCACCGCCCACCCGGTTCCGCTCACCGCCGACAACCTGCACCTCCTCGAAGGTGCCACCTTCGTCTTCCTCGCTGCCGCCGACGCCGAGGCGCGGCCGGAGATCATGCGCTGGCTGCGCGACCAGGGCGTCCCGTTCATCGACGTCGGCATGAGCTTTCGCGAGGGCGAAGGCGGACTCACTGGCATGGCCAAGGTCACGGCCTACCTGCCCGGCGACGAGTCGCACTGCCGACCGCCCCTGCCCTCCCGCCTGGCGAGGACGACTACAGCAGCAACGTCCAGGTCGCCGAGCTGAACGCGCTCAATGCGAACCTCGCCGTCATCCGCTGGAAGCGATACCTCGGCTTCTACGCCACCCACACGGCGGCGAACCAGACCGTCTACAAGCTGTATCTCAACGAGCTGCGCAACGGTGACGCTCGAATGACCCACCGAGCACTACAGCGCGGAGTGCGTCGAGTCGTTTCCGACGCCGATGGAGCCGGGCATTCTCTACGTCTCGACTCAACTACTCGACCGCCGGGCACATCTGCCCCTGCGGGTGCGGTCGAGAGGTGGTGACCAAGCTGTCCCCGGCCCGATACCGAGTCATCTTCGACGGCGAAGTGTCGCTGAAGCCGTCCGTCGCCGCGACCGGATTGCCGTGCAACTCCCATTACTTCATCACTCGCGGCGAGGTGGACTGGCATCACAAGCTCGACGCTGTCCGTACCGCAAAGGCCCAAGCTGCAGACCTCCGCGCCATCGAAGAACGTCGCGCTCCGGCGCCCCCCGAAGCGCGTCGTCGTGGTGGGCACGACTCCTTCGACGTTAAGTAACCGGCCCAGTCGAGCAGGCTCGAAGCGCAGACGTCCGCTGATCGGCTACTTGTTGAATACCTGCTCAGGACCGGTGCCTGCGCGAGGCTCGGTCTAGGTGCCCGGTCCGTCGCTCTCTCATCGGCTGCCCGCGACTCGTCGTGTGGCTCTCTTTTGGCCTGCGTGGGCCGGGCACCGGCATGGGCGTGGAGAGGCTCAAGAGGGGTTTGCACTGCTCGAAGTAGCGCTGCCCTCCCCGTCGACAACTGTTGATTCGAGAGGAGGGCGACAAGGGACCGGGTGGTCATCGGGATGGACCCGCACAAGAGGTCGGCGACGATCGAGGTGATCGTCGAGCGGAACGGTGCTTGGCGCGGCCGGTTGGCACGGACGTGACGGCTACGGGGCGATGCTGCGGACGCGCGGAGGTAGCCGGATCGGGTCTGGGCGGTCGAGGGGTGCAACGGCGTGGGTCGCCACATCGCGAACAGGTTGGTGGCTGACGGGGAGCCGGTCGTGGACGTGCCGGCCAAACTGTCGGCGCGGGCTCGGGTGTTCTCCACCGGTCAGGGTCGCAAGACCGATGCGATCGACGCGCATTCGGTCGCATTGGTGGGAACGCGGATGGCCGGATTGCGAGTGATCGCCGATGACGCGAGCTCGCGTTGCGGGTGCCCATGGACCGTCGCGACGATCTCGGTGACGCCACACAATGGTCGCGCATTCACCGGCTGCTGGAATTCTGCCCGGCGGCGCGAAGAAAGACCTCTCCGCGGCGCAAGCCAAAACACTGCTCGCGAGGGTGCGTCCCCGGGATGCCGTCGGCCGGACCCGACGGCGGGTGGCGGCCGAACTCGTCACCGAGCTCGAACGATCGACACGCGGAACAAGGCCGCGGACAAGGAACTCCACGAGCTCGTCGAAGCGACCGGCACCACACTGCTGACTTGCACGGCATCGGCCCTTCCGCCGCGGCCCGGCTGCTGATCGATGTCGGAGACATCGCCCGGTTCCCGACCGCGGTCACTTCGCATCCTGGAACGGCACCGCACCGCTCGACGCCTCCTCCGGTGATCAGAACCGGCACCGGCTCTCCCGCGCCGGCAACCGGCAGATCAACCGTGCCCTCCACATCATGGCCATCGTGCAGCTGCGACACGACACCGGGGCCGCCGCTACTACGACCGCAAAGGCCGCCGGCAAGACAACATGGAAGCGATGCGCTGTCTGAAACGCCGACTGTCCGACGTCGTCTACAGCCAAATGGTCGACGACGCCAAACGCGCGGGGCGGGCCCGGGAGGACACCCGGGGACGACTGTTCAATCCAGCGTGGCCGACTCACATCCCCACATCGACACTTCGGATCAGTCACTTCCCGGACCCGCCACCACCAAGCCTACAACCGCCCTCCCCGCCGCGTCTTGACACAGAGGGGAGCCATGAGCGGACACGACCGAGTTAGCCGCCAGCCACCGGCCGCAGCAGCTGCTCGAGGCGTTCGCCTGCGTCGCGCTGGAGTTCGGGGTGGACGTGCAGGTAGAGGTCGGCGGTGGTGGCCATGCGAGTGTGCCGGAGCATGGTTTGCACGGTCTTGAGGTCGATGCCTTGCAGGAGCAGGAAGCTGGCGGCGCTGTGCCGCAGGTCGTGTAGTCGGACCTGCCGTATCTCGGCGGTGCTGCAAAGTTGCTGGAATCGGCGGCTGACGTTACGTGGCTCCAGTGACGTGCCGATCTCGGTCGTGAAGACGAGATCGGGCCGGGACCAGCTCTCGGCAGCGAGCCGTTCGCGCAGCTGGTGTTGACGGTGCTCGCGTAGCGCGGCGGTCAGCTGTCCGGGCAACGGCAAAACGGCTGCGCTGGCGGATGTCTTGGGTGCTGTTTCGATGAGTTCGGTGGAGGTGTTGCCGTCGGCGTCGTAGCGCACGAGGCGTTGCAGGCTGCGGCGGATGGTGATCGTGCGCTCGTCAAGGTCGATGTCGTTCCAGTGCAGTGCGAGTGCTTCGCCGCGACGCAGCCCGAGCGTGAGCAGCACGAGCCAGAGCGCAGACAGCCGATCAGCATCTGTCACCGTGAGCAGCTGGCGAGCCTCGTCGACAGACAGTGGAACGATGCCCGTGGCGGTCTGCGCCGGCGGGCGTACGAGCGCCGCGGGGTTTCGGGCGAGCAGTTCGTCGCGGACAGCTTGACCGAGAGCGTTGCGCAGCACGGCGTGCATGTAGGAGACGGTCCGTCGTGACAGCGGCTTGCGGCGAGCGCTCGTTTCGGTGAGCTTGCTGGCGAGCCAACTGCGGATCTGGCGCGGCGAGAGTTCGGTCAGCGGGATCGCACCGAGGGTGGGTTCGATGTGGCGGCGGGTGATGTCGGTGTAGCTGGCGAGCGTGCTGGCCTTGAGTCGACCGGAAAGCACCTCCGCGGGCAGGGTTTCGGTCAGCCACTGCTCCAGGTACACGCCGACGGTCAGCGGCCGACCGGCCGGAATCGGAAGGCCGAGTTGGGTTTGCCGGCGCAGCTCGTCCAACTTGGCAAGCACGTCGGCTTGGCTGTCGCCGTAGACGGTCTTGCGGCGCCGGGGCTGGTTCCACTCCTGGACGTCGATCTGTCCGGCCCAGCGGTTCTTGTAGCGAAAGACCGACCCTTCGCCGTCGGCCCGTCGTCGTCCCATGTCCTTCTCTCACCGCAGCATCGGCAACTGGTCGATGTGCATGGACGCTCCACGACCGCCGTCAGAGCAAGCGGTCTTTGGACTGTTGGCGACGCGTTGAGGTCATCGTCGGCTCGCATCGTCGCGCTGCAGGCGGGCGACGAATTCTTCAAGCGCTGCAAGCGAAATCCGGCGGCTGCCGCCGATGCGCACACTGGCCAATGAACCGTTGCTGATCAACTGATAGACCGCGGTGCGTCCGACCGCGAGCAGCCGCGCGGCGTCCTCGACGGTGAGCAGCAACGGCCTCGGCTGCCCCCAACCGTCTGCATCCATTGGGCTTTCGGTACGGCAGCGCTCCGTGGGAACAGCGCTGAGAGTTTGGCCGTCACGGTCACCGGTGGGCTGGGGCGTGGCTGCTTCGACTGCGGGGAAGCAGCCGGCCGCTGGCTGACACCGCCGATGGTCCAGGCGCGGCGACGTGCGGGTCAGATGCTGCCGATCAGAGCTGTAAGGCATACCCAGCAACCCGTCTAGACCTGACTCAAACGACAAATTGCAGCCCGTCCGCTGGCGTGTTGTCGCTCCAGCAGAAGTCCAGCAGGTGCCGAATGCCCCGCCGGGACGCCCGACGCATGGCCTGACCACGTCGAGGCTAGAAGCGCGTCCAGCTGGGGTACGCCTACCGTCGTCAGTCGGCGACGGGGGGCGTCGTGGTCATCGAGGTGCGGCGGCCGCGCGAGAACGGCGGCCGCTTCCGCCGCATGAAGATCGTCTTCGACGGCGAGATCGTCGCGCGGATCTGGCCCGGCCAAAACGTCGAGCTTCATGGCAACTACCAATTGCAGAAGCTCTACGCGGAGATGGACTGGTTCCGCAGTGACACGCTGACGCTGAGGGACTCGGCCCGACGCCGCCTCGTCATCGAAGTGGGCTTCCTGCCAGGTGCAACCGACCTCAACTCCTTCGAGATTGACGCCCGCGAGGTCACGACATCCCCATCTCCACCGCCGCAGAACGACCCTCGAGTCGCCTGGGACCGCCGTAGCCGTCAGCGGGAGCTGCTGGCGAGCATGCCAGCGCCGCTGCGAGCCGTGGCCGCAGCGGCCGACGACCCCACCCGCGAGCGGCTGCTAGAGCGCTGGGACGGCACCCCAGAGCCCGAACGTCGCCGCTACCGCCGCTACCTCGACACGGCAGGCACTGACCGGCAGCGCGGGCGCCGCAGCCGCCTCGCGGCCGAACGGCTCCTCGGTGAAGACTTCCTGGCCGACCTCGCCGACTTTCCCGCCGCGCCATTGGACAGCATGACCGGCGGAGAAGAGACGCTTGGAGACGCTGAGGGGCTGCCCGCCTATCTGGCCGAGGCGGTCAGCCGCCACAGCGCCGACGTCGCCCGCCAGCTCCTGGACAGCTGGCAGCGCATCGGCGAAGCCGGCCGGGAGCGCTATCGCACCTACCTCTCGCGCGCCCGCACCCAACGCAGCCGACGCAAACGCTGCCAGCTCGCGCTGCTGCAACTGCTCGACCCGGACACCGGGCTGTACGTCGGCCGCGTTCGTTTCCACGCCTGAGCGGCCCGTCAGCCGCCTTGCCGCTGCGGCGGTGTCTCCGGGGATGAGGCCTCTCATCTGCGGATCAGCACTCAGCCAGACGAGCGTTCGATCGGGTCGTGCAGCGTGGCGAGATTTGCGGGATTCGGTTGGGTCCCAGCGGAAGCTGTAGACACCAGATTCCGGTTGAACTGGACTGACGAAGAGTCGACTGACGACCTATTAAGTCCGGGCACGCGAGCGATGGGCCTACAGCCCTCGTACCAGCAACTTCACGCATGCGATGGGGATCGTATGAGAGAGCGATGGGTCAGACGATGCCCCTTGCCTCACGCCAGCCGCCTGAACGCGTCGTCCAGCAGCAACCGCGCCGCCGCCAAGGCGAACGACTGGCCGGTTGATGTCTACGGAGGTGATCGTCGGCAGTAGCGCCGTGCGCCTCTCGTCCTCGCCGTCAACGGAGGGAACAAGGGGATCGACTCATCACCAATCAGTGCGGGTGACCCGCAGCCCGCCGGCCAGCGCATTCGCGCAACGATGGGGGGTCGGATGAGAGAGCGGCCCCCTGGCGATCCCCCATCCGATCCCCCGGCGGGGTTTCCAGCAGGACAGCCGTAGCAGTTGCTCATCCACGTCGGTGCGCTTTGCCACTGAACGCGTTCAGTGGCGTCTGAGGTAGCTGGAGAGATGATGGCGTCATGCTGCTGCTGGTGCCCGCAGACCCCCTCAACCCTCGCCGGGCCGATGAGCACTTTCGCCGCGAGGCAACAGCCGCCCGCAATCTCGGGATCCCCGTTGCCTATATCGATCACGATGCGCTGGCCCGCCCCGCCGCCGGGCCAGCGGCGGTTGCTGGCGTCCCCGCCGACTCCGACGCGATTTACCGCGGCTGGATGTTGAACGCCGACCAATACGAAACGTTCGCACAGCTACTGAACCAGCGAGACGTCGTGCTGCGCACCGACCCAAGCCGTTACCGCAAGGCACACGAACTACCGGGCTGGGCATTGACGCTGCAGCCGGTGACAGCGGAGACGGTGTGGACCGTCGGAGCTGACCTGAGCGCTTTCGAGCAAGCGTGCATTCGTCTCGAAAGGGGACCCGCCGTACTCCGCGACTACACGAAGTCCCTCAAACACCATTGGGACGAAGCGATGTTCATCGCCGATGTCTCCGACCTTCCGAAAGCCCGGCGAACCGCGACCCGATTCCTTGACCTTCGAGGTGAGGATTTCGCCGGGGGTCTGGTCCTCCGGCGGTTCGAAACGTTCGTCGGGCCCGAACTGCGAACCTGGTGGATCGACGGCCGGCTGGAGCTCGTCACCAACCATCCCGACACCGCCGACGATGCGCCGGCAGTGGTCCCAAAGCTGCAGCGGGTAGCCCCGCTCGTGGCGGCGCTCGAGCTACGGTTCGTCACGGTCGACGTCACACGGCATCGTGATGGCACCTGGTGGGTCATCGAGCTGGGTGACGGCCAGGTCAGCGACCTACCACGAAGCACGGACCCCGAACGTCTCTTGCACGCGCTCGCACTCGGCACCGCAGCCCCCCGGTACTGACACCGCGGCACCGGCAACGGACGGCACGACTGGGCGAGTTCACTCAGACGACTACAGCAGAAGTCCAGCACGGCCGATCCAAGAACGGTTATGGCCACTCTGGACGCGGTCCGCGCGATCGTTCGGCGACGGCACTTGGCGGGCGACGCCCGTGCCGGAGTCTGGTCGAGATCGAAGGCGCGCAGTGCACAGCACCGCTTCGTTGCATCGAATTGGCGGGCTCTGGCGATGGTGGCCACCGTTGGCATCGCACTAACGACGCTGACCGCAATCCTCACGCCGGGCATGTTCCTGCGTGGATTCGTCGCCGGCGCCGGACTGTTTGGCACCGCGGGCTTCCTGACGCTTTGGATAGTCCAGGCGAGCGGGGCAGCCCCGTCCATGATGGGCGACCTCGCCGAGCAGTGGACTGCCAGCGAGCTTCGCCGTCTTCGCCGGGACGGTTGGCGCCGGGGTCAACCACTTCGCCCTCCGAGCTTGGGACATCGACCACCTGCTGGTTGGCCCAGGCGGCGCCCTGGTCGTCGAAACCAAGTGGCGCGCCGAGCCTTGGACGCTCGACCCGCCCGACGAGCGACTCGGAAGAGGGCTCCGTCAGGTCGAGAGCAACGCCCGCGACGTCAGACTGTGGACCAACCTGCCGGTCGTTGAAGCCTATCCTGATCCTTTGGGGAGTCGGAAGCAGCCAGCTGCCACCGGTCTCCCGCATTGCGAACACGACGGTCGTCGCCGGTCCCCACACTCGTCAGCGGTGCGACGGGCTGCCACGCACCGGCCTCGCCGCCGGCCAAATCGACGCGCTCTGGCGGAAGATTGACGATCAGGTTCGTATCCGGGATCCGCGGGATGACAGCCTGACAAACCTGCCACCATCTGGCCTTCGCCTGTACCTCACCGCGCTCTTCACGCTGATCGCTGCCGGGCTCGGCTTATACTCAACAGCCGAGCTGCTGAGACTGCCATGGTCGGTGGTCTGGGGCGCGCCTGCTTGCGTGGCGTTGGCATTGCTGGCGAAAGCCGCTCCGCTCCCACACTGCACTGCGCTTCCCGAGCCTCGGGTGGATGACCGGAACGCTCTGCGCGGCAGCCGCCGTCATCGCCGACGCGGTTGTCCTCGCGCTTCGGTAAGACTGTCGCGATCACGATCGATCAGCTCGGTTCGACGTGGTGACTTCTCTGGGCCGCAGCAAGCCGCACCAGGGCATTCAGTCAAACGTAAGGGCGATGGGATAACAACGTTATGAGGCCAACTGTCCGTACTGCCAACGTACTGCCAAGCCCCCGAACGACGACACACAGAGCCGGACGCGCACGAATCCGGTGCTCGACGAAGCCGCAGCTCACAGCCCGTTCCGGACCCCGACGAACAGCTTGCATGCCGCATGGATGGATCTACGGATCAGAAGGTTGCAGGTTCGAATCCTGCCGAGCGCGCAAGATCCTCAGCTCAGCGGCCGGGGTTGAATACCCTGGTTCGAACGCCCTGGGCGCACCTTCTCGACTCTTGCGCGATCAACTGGATGTCTCCGCGGACCCGGCGATAGGCAGCCATGAGATTGAGGCGTCTGCTCGTTGCTTTAGGTGCCATTGAAACGCTGGCGGCTTGCGGCGACCCCGTGAAGAACGTCCGCCTCTGGTATCTCTTGCACGGCACGGGTCGCCCAGTCATCGACCACCGTTGGGTGCAGTCGTTCGTGCTGGCGAACAGCCCTGACGACCCAGGCCTGCCCGGCACGCTCTTCCGGGAATCGTGCGAACTCGGCCCCATCATCGACCACGTTCAGACGTTGAAGTTCTACCTTGTGGCCATCAACACCGGCGCGCAATGCTATGTTGGCGTTTGCGCGGCGGAACGCGATGGCCTTACCGCTTCCTGTCTGGAAAAGGACGCCAGAGGCACGGTCATCGGCCAGATCCGGGTCACCGGCCACAAGGCGCCAGGTCATACGGAGAGATCTGAGGCCGTCTCTATGCCGCGGGGGCGGACCAGGGGATATAGCTGATCGCCTTGCAGTCGTGCGAGGTGGGCGAGTCCGCCCTTCCCACAGACCAACAGGCCGCCTCGGAAGTTTCCCTGAGACGACAATTCCGACGCGCACGTTTTGTGGACAGTCCGCAGGGAGATGACGACCCGATAGGCCTTGATCACGCCTTGACCAGGGAACGCGCGTTGGCGGGGGTCGTCGTGCGTCGACGTCGAGTACGTTCTGCTGCGACTGCGCTTGCAGCCATCACCGCCTTTCCCCTGGGATTGGCGGCTTGCGATCAGGCTCCGTCCGCGAAGACGAGTTGCCCAAACGTGTCGACCCCCGCGAGCCTGGACTACGTCCACAAGCGACGATGATCGTCGCACAGAGCACCACGTGTGCAGTCGCCAGGAAGTTGGCACTGCACGCCATCGCGCACTTCGATCCGCAGATCGGTCGCGCCTTCGACATGCCGGCGGATGGCATTGCTCGCCCTGGAAGTCGCTGGACCCTCGGCCAGGTGAGTCGAACATCAGCCGCTTCGACTGGACCTGCAACCGACCACTGCAGAAGGTGACTTTCCGGTCGACCAACACGGTGACGCCACCGACGACAACGTTCAGGGCTCGACGGCTTTACACCAAGGATGTGGTCTCGGTGGCGTCAGCCGACTCACTGGCGACGGCCGAGCGGACCTGCTTGTCACGACGGCCACGACCCGCGCACCTCGTCCTCTACCGGCAGCGAGCAACGGCGGCCTCGCCACGCCGGTGGACTATCAGCTGGGCTCCGACCAGAGCGTCGGTGGGATCGCCTCGGCGATTTCAACGGCGACGGCCACAACGATGTGGCGCTGGCGAGCGACGGCCAGACCAGAGACCTGGTGCGCCTGTACTTCCAGAAGAACGGGTCACTGGTCCAGGGCGCGTCGCTGAACGTTCGTTGCGCCTCAAACGTCAAAGCCGTGGACTACAACCGAGACGGGGTCCGTGACCTCGAGGTCGTCGGCTGTACAGGCCTTGAGTTCTTCACCCGCTCGGGAAGTACGTGGACGAAGCGCACGAGCTTCACCGCGAAGCAATACGACGACATCGGCACGGCGGAGCTCGGCGACGTCAATGGAGATGGCCGTCCGGACTTGGTCGGCAAGGGGCCCTATGCGATCTGGATCGCAACCCAGACGGCCAACCACACCTTTGCCGCCGAACACGACGTGCAACCGGCCTGCCATGGCTCAGGCAACAACACTGCCAAGGAAGCCTTTCAATACGTAGCCGTCGGCGATGTGACCGGAGACCGAGCGGCGGACGTCGTATGCGCCGCCGAAGCCAACAGCGCCTCGGCCGTCTCGGTCTATCCAGCTTCCACGGCGAACCGCTCGATCAGCGCAGAGCCGTGGTATTACGCATCCGATGACACCCCGGTACAGCCGGTGATCGCCGATATCAACAAGGACGGGCGCAACGACGTCATCGTCGATCACAACTACCACTCGGCAATCGGCATCTACCGCCAGCAGAACAACGGGACGCTGCTGCCCGAGCAATTCATCGGCGACCTCGGCGTCAGCCCGAATCTGACATACGGCGGCGACGGCCTTGCCATCGCGGACCTCGACCACAACGGCAAGCCCGACATCGCTTTCGGCGGCAATGGCGGAGTCAGCCTCATCTCCCAGTACTGACGTCCGAGTCGCGCTTCGGCGAGCTCAGCCAGTGGGGAGCGGCCCACGTTGGGAACGCGCCTCTCGCCGCTGCCAGCGGCCCCCGATGCGCTCGAGTATCGCGCCGAGTCATATCGCAGCACGAGTTGTCACAGCCGCGGGTCGACCGGCTCGGACTCCAGCGCCAGCACCGCGAACACGCACTCGTGCACCCGCCACAGCGGCTCGCCGCGCGCGACCCGGTCCAGCGCCTCCAGCCCGAGCGCGTACTCGCGCGCGGCCAGCGAGCGCTTGTGGCCGAGCCCGCGCTGGCGCAGCCGGTCCAGGTTCGCCGGCTCGGTGTAGTCCGGGCCGTAGATGATCCGCAGGTACTCGCGGCCGCGCACCTTCAGCCCCGGCTGGACCAGGCCTCGGCGGCCGCGGACCAGGTTGGCGGCCGGCTTGACCACCATGCCCTCGCCGCCGGCCGCGGTCAGCTCCTCCCACCAGGCGACGCCGGCCGCCACCGACGCCGGGTCGGTCGTGTCGACCGGCATGCCGCCGGGTCGGCGTGAAGAGCTCGGGGTCGCGCGGCGACGAGCCGGTCGGCGAGCGTCGAGGTGCCAGCGCGTGCGGCCGGTCGGTGAACGACCGTCCCTCGGCGGCGAGCAGCTGGAACGGCGCGAGCCGCACGCCGGTCGAGCCCGTCGGTGGGCCAGCAGTAGCGGCGGTAGGCGGCGGTGAACGCGTCGGCGTTCGCCGCGCGGGCACCGGGTGCGCTGCGAGCAGGTCGGCGACGTCGAGCCCGCTGGCGCGCGCCTGCTCCAGCGCGCCGACGGCGGCCGGCAGCGCCGCCCGCGCGGCGGCGCCGACCGCGGCGTACTGGTCGCGGAGCAGCTCCTCGGCCTTGGCGCTCCACGGCAGCAGCTCGGCGTCGAGCAGCAGCCAGCGCGAGTCGAGCTCGTCGAACAGCCCGGCGCCCTCGGCGGCAGCCCGCAGCCGGTCGAGCAGCTGCGCCGGTCAGCGCCGTCGTCGAAGAACGGCCGGCCGGTGCGCGTCCACACCGCGCCGAGTCGCCGCCCGGCGCGCCGAACCGGCGCCTGCGCGGCGTCCGGCGTCGCGGCAGACCAGCACGACCGCGCGCGAGCCCATGTGCTTCTCCTCGCAGACGACCGCGTCGCACGCCGTCGGCGCGGTAGGCGTCGAACGCCTGGTCCGGGTGCTCGAGCAGGTCCGGGCGGGTCGAGGTGGCCACCGGGCTCATCGTCGGCGGCAGGTAGAGCAGCCAGCGCGGGTCGATCGCGAACCGGCTCATCACCTCCAGCGCGGCGGCGGCGTTCTCCTCGCGCACGCTGACGCGGCCGTGGTGGCGCGGTCTCGACGACCCGCCTGCCGGTGACGTCGGCGATGTCGAGGACGTCGGGGTCGCGCCGGCCGGCGGCTCCGGCGCCGCCGGCCGTCAGCGTTCGCCGGGAACGGCTTGACCGGCTCGTAGTAGACCCGCTGCGGCGGGCACCGACACGAGCTCGCGCTCCGGGTAGCGCAGCGCGGTCAGCCGGCCGCCGAAGACGCAGCCGGTGTCCAGGCACAGCGTGTTGTTGACCCACTCCGGCGCCGGGCACCGGCGTGTGGCCGTAGAGCACCGTCGCCCTGCCGCGGTACTCCTCGCGCCCACGGGTAGCGCACCGGCAGGCCGTACTCGTCGGTCTCGCCGGTGGTCTCGCCGTACAGGCAGAACTCGCGGACCCGGCCGGAGGCGCGGCCCTGGTAGCCGCTCGGTCAGCCCGGCGTGCGCGACGACGAGCGTGCCGCCGTCGAGGACGTAGTGGCAGACCAGCCCGTCGAGGAACTCGCTCGACCGGCCGCGCGGAACTCGTCGGGCTCGGCCGTCGAGCTGCTCCAGCGACTCGGCCAGCCCGTGGGTGACCTGCACGTTGCGGCCGCGCAGCGCCCGCAGCAGCTTGTTCTCGTGGTTGCCGGGGACGCAGAGCGCGTCGCCCGCCGCGACCATGCCCATCACCAGCCGCAGCACGCCGGGCGTGTCCGGGCCGCGGTCGACGAGGTCGCCGACGAAGACCGCGCGCCGGCCCTCCGGGTGCCGCGCGCCGATCGGCGCGGCCCTGCTCGTCGCGCGCGACGTGTAGCCGAGCTCCGCCGAGCAGCGCCTCGAGCTCGGCCCGGCAGCCGTGGATGTCGCCGATGACGTCGAACGGGCCGGTCTGGTGCGCGCAGGTCGTTGTACAGCCGCGTGCGGGTGATGGTCGCCGCCGGCGATCTCCTCCTCGCCGCGCAGCACGTGGACGTGCGGAAGCCCTCCCGCTGCAAGGCCTGCAGGCCGCGGCGGAGCTGGTCGCGCTGCCGGCGGACGACGTGCGGCCCGAAGTCGCGGTCCGGGCGGCCCGCGTTGCGCGTCGCGGCAGACGCTGCTCGGGCACGTCGAGCACGATGGCGACCGGCAGCACGTCGTGCTCGCGGGCGAGCGCGACCAGCTTGCTGCGCGCCTCGGGCTGCACGTTGGTGGCGTCGACGACGGTCAGCCGGCCGGCGCGCGAGCCGCTTGCCGGCGATGTAGTGCAGCACGTCGAAGGCGTCGGCCGTGGCGGACTGGTCGTTCTCGTCGTCGGCGACCAGCCCGCGGCAGAGGTCGCTGGACGAGTCACCTCGGTGGCCGCGAAGTGCTCGCGGGCGAAGGTGGACTTGCCCGACCCGGTCGACGCCGACCAGCACGACCAGGCTGAGCGCCGGGACGGCAGTTCAGCGCCGCATCGGTCGTGCTGACGGGCGCAGTCATGCGACCGCCTCGCGGCGTCGCCGCGCTGGGTGAAGAGGGCCAGCTGGGTCGGCGGGCCGACCTCCGGGTCGTCGGCGCCCACCGGCAGGAAGCGGACGGCGTAGCCGTAGCGCGCCGGCGACCCGCGCGCGCCCAGTCCTGGAACTCGCTCGCGGGTCCACTCGAAGCGGTGGTCGCGGTGGCGGAACGCGACCGGGCGGCAGCGTCTCGAACCGCACGTTGTGCTCGACGTTCGGCGTGGTGACGACGACCGTTCGCGGGCGCGGCGTGGCCGAAGACGCACCGCTCCAGCGCGGCGAGCCGCGGCGGGTCGACGTGCTCGATGACCTCCATCAGCACAGCGGCGTCGAGCCCGGCCAGCCGATCGTCGCGGTAGGTCAGCGACGACTGGAAGAGCTCCACCCGCTGCCGCTGCTGCTCGGGCATCCGGTCGAGCCGCAGCTTGCGCGCGGCGATCTCCAGCGCGCGGGCCGAGACGTCGGCGGCGACGACCTGTCGAACGCCGCGGTCGGCCGAGCAGGCGCGGACGAGGGCGCCCTCGCCGCAGCCGAGGTCGGCCACCGACGCTGGCGCCGGCGGCGCGCAGCGCGGCGAGCACCGCGCCGCGCCGCTGCTCGGCGAGCGGGACCGGCCGGTCCGGCTCGTCGCCGACTTCGGCCGCGGCCGTCGGCGTTGTCGAAGCTGCTCCGGCTCGGTGTCGTCGACCTCGGCGAGCCGGGCCAGCGCCGCGCGGGTCAGCGGCCGGTGCGCCAGGTAGCGCCGGGTGATCAGTCGCCTTCTCGGGTGCGCGGCGAGCCAGCCGGCGCCGGCCCGGATCAGCTTGTCGACCTCGTCGGGGCTGACCCAGTAGTGCTTCGCGTCGTCGAGCACGGGCAAGCAGCACGTAGAGGTGGTTCAGCGCCTCGGCCACGGCGAGCGTGCCGGCAGCGTCAGGTCGAGGTAGCGCGAGTCGCCCCACGCCGGGACGGTCTCGTCGAGCGGGACCGGACGCGCCTCACCTGCCAGCCCAGCGGCTCGAAAAGCGCCCGCGCCAACTCAGCGCCGCCCCGGCACGGCAGCGCCGGCACGCGTGATCTGCAGCGGTAGCGCGCGTGCTCGGCAAGCTCCGGGCGAGCATCGCAGCGGCCGGTCAGGGCGGTCCGGAACACCCTTGCCATCGCGACCGCGAGCATGCTGGACGCCGCGTAGGGCCGGTCGTTGACGTACTGGCCGAGCGCGAAGCCCTCCGAGGCCGGGCCCTTGCGGCCGCGGACCAGAGCGATCGGGATCGACCTCGAGCAGCAGCGCGGCCGTGCACCGATCGTCGGTCGACCTCCGGGTAGAACACGTGCGCCGTGCCGACCGAGACGTCGAACTCCTGCACCCGGCCGGGATGCTTGTGCAGCAGGTACCCCAGGTCGGGGGCACTGTCAGCTGTAGAGGTAAGGGTCAGAAGCACGAGCCGCCATCCTTCCCTACAACGCCGGCGAAAGCCTCCCATTTAGATTCGATGCCATCAGCCCGTGGTGAGCCCCAAGAACCGCCACGGCGCCTCCGGACTCCGTTCGCGCGGTACGGCGGCGATGACGCTGGTTGGTCACGGCTGTGCTGGCGCCCGCGGCACACCACGGGCAGGGACTGGCAACGCCGTCGCTGGCGTGACCGACCGACGACTTGTCGGCAACGCTTCGACACGTCCATGCGAATGGCTGGTGCCGCCCGACGCAGCGTCCACGTCGGCGTCCACTTATTCTAGTTGACGCTTGATAAAGTAGCTGCTTTAGTAGCTGCGTGACGACCCGCCTTGAGGACGAGCGGCTGGACGCCATGTTCGCGGCGCTCGCCGACCGCACCCGCCGCGACATCGTCGCTCGACTCAGCCAGGGCGACGCCACGGTCAAAGAACTGGCGGCGCCTTACGCGATGAGCGTCCAGGCCGTGTCGCAACACATCGGGGTCCTCGAGCGCTGCGGCCTGGTAACTCGCGGGCGACACCGGCAGACCCGGCCCTGCCGGCTCGAAGTCGACGCTCTGGACGTCGCCATGTCATGGATCGAGGAAAGCCGGCGCGTGTGGGAGGACCGGATGGACCGGCTCGAGGCGCACCTGACCCGCCTACCCGACGAGGAGCCTTCATGAGCACGGACGAGCTGATTCACCGACGAGTCTTCCGCGCCCGCCGGCAGTTGGTGTGGCGGTGCCTGACCGAGCCTATGGAGCTGGCGCAATTCTGGGGGCCCCATGGCATGACCACACCGCTCGACGGCATCGTGGTCGAGCTGCGGTGCGGTGGCCGGTTCGAGACGCTCATGGTCGGTGAGCAGGGCAGCCACCACATGGTTGCGACGTTCACCGAGATCAACCCGCCCGATCGGCTTGCCTGGGTGGAGCCGTTGAGCGGTCTGCATACCACCTGCACGTTTACCGACCTCGGCGGCGACAGTACCGAGGTCGCCATCTACCAGCGGAACGTCCCCGAGGCGATGCGCTCTCCCGCCGCCCGAGCTGGCTTCCTGACGTCCCTCGACAAACTCGAGAAGCATCTTGCCCGCCTGATCGAAGGGAACCAGCCGTGACCGACCGGACCGGAACCGAGGCGACTGCGCCCGGTCTGCAGTCCTGGGTGACCGAAACGTTCGATGGTCTTGCTGATCTGCTTGCTGCCGGACCTCCGACAACGTGGGATGCGCCGTCGCTCTGCGAAGGATGGCGGGTGAGCCACGTGGTAGCGCACGTGACAATGCCGGCACGGCTCACACCGGAGCAGTTCGGCAGCGAATTAGCCGCGGCCGGCGGCGACTTCACTGCCCTGTCGAACCACGTAGCCGCCCGCGACGCCTCCCTTCCCGCCGCCGACCACCTTGCCGCCCTGCGATCGCCTCAGCTGCACAGCTGGCAGCCGCCCGGCGGCGGCGCGGTCGGCGCGCTCAGCCACGCGGTCATCCACTCGCTCGATGTGACCGTCGCCGTCGGCTGTCCGCCGGTCGCGCCCGCGGAGGCTTTGATCATGCTTCTCGATCAGCTCACCGCGACAAATGGAGCATGGTTCGGCGTGAACCTCACCGGTATTCGACTCGAGGCTGCGGACGGCGACTGGAGCTGGGGCAGCGGCAAGCTCGTGCAGGCTGACAGCGGCCGCTTGGTAGCCCTGCTGAGCGGCCGCAGCCTGCCCGATGGCCAGAGCCTGCAACGGAGCTGACTTGTGCAGATCGTCTGGGCGATGCGGCGGCGGGCGGACGGGCAGAGTGCGAGGCCGACGGGGTCATCGCCGCGGTGTCACAGGGTCGCAGGGACAATGACATCCGCCCTCCTGGCGGACCGCCCCATCCGATGACCGGACGGCTTGACATGCATTTACCTATCGCCGATAGTTAGCCTATTGGCGATAGGGGAAGTCGTGACCGACAGGCGCGCCGAACGACGCGCAGAGAAGCGCGCCGCGATCATCGCCGCGGCGTGGGAACTCGCTCGCCGCGACGGTCTCGGTGCGCTGTCACTGCATGAGCTGGCGGCCACCGTGGGACTGCGTCAGCCGTCGCTGTACGTGTACTTCGACTCGAAGCTGGCGTTGTACGACGCACTGTTCGCCGACGGCTACCGGCAGCTGCTGGACTACACGAAGGAGCGCGACTTCGCCGGCGCACCGCGTGGGAGGCTCGTGCACTTCGTGCGCGAACAGGTCGAGTGGGCCGGCGCCGACGTGGTCCGGTACCAGATGCTCTTCCAGCGCTCCATCCCTGGATTCGAGCCCTCACCCGAGTCGTGGGCGCTGGCGGTGGAGTTCTACGAGTTCGCCGCCGGTCTGCTCAACGCGGCTGGTCTCACCGAGCAGTCCGACATCGACATTTTCAGCGCACTCATCTCCGGCATGTCCAGCCAGCAGGCAGCCAACGACCCCGGCGGCACGCGGTGGGCCGAGCACGCTGAAATCGCCGTCGACATGTTCCTCAGGGCGGCCAAGCGGCGGTCCTCCACACGATCGGGAGGCAACACGTGAGGCAAGAACTCACCACCGAGCACGTTTCGCGCCGCATCGAGGCGTCGCCAGAGGTCATCTACGCCCTCGTCTCCGACGTCACCCGCACCCCTGAGTACTCACCCGAGGTCGTCAAGTGCACCTGGATCAACGGTGCGAACGGCCCGGCCGTCGGTGCGCGATTCAAGGCGATCAACCACGCCGGCCGCATCCCCGACTGGCCGAACAAGCCCGTCATCACCGTGGCCGACCCTGGTCGAATGTTCGCCTTCGAGCGCACCGAGGTCGGTGGGGGAACCATCGAATGGCGCTACACCTTCGAGTCCGAGGGGACGGGTACTCGGGTGACCGAGTGCTACACCGTCAAGAAGCCGGTCAACCTGTTCGGCTGGTTCATCATCAACACCCTCGCCGGCCTCAAGGATCGCCGAACCGACCTACACCGCGGAATGACGCAAAGCCTCGAGCGGATCGCCGCGATCGTCGAAAACGAGCAGGTCGGGCCGGCGGCGTGAGGCTCCAGCTTCCGATCTCGGCCTTCAGACGCCGGCGGCGGTGACGATCGCGTCCGTGAGGAAGCCCGCGACGATCCCGGCCACCAGCCCGTATGCGAGCAGGTCGGGACGCTTCGCCTTGGCCGCGACACCGAGCAGCTGGGCGACGACGTAGAGGATGGAACCTGCGGCGAGCGTGAGGAAGATGACGCTCACCGGCTCACTGGTGAACCCGTGGCCGACGGCCGCGCCGACGAAGGTGGGCCCGCCGCCGATCAGGCCGAGCATCCCGAGGAAGCCCCAGCTCGGGCGTTCCGCATGGGGGTCTGCGGCCAGCGGCGCGACGATGCCGAAGCCTTCGGTGGCGTTGTGCAAACCGAACCCGATGACGAGCAGGGTCGCGAGCGCGATCTCCCCCGAGGCGGCGGACTGGCCGATGGCGAGCCCTTCGGCGAAATTGTGCAGACCGATCCCGACGGCGATGAGCAACGCGAGCCGGCGGGCGTCGCTCCAGGTCGCTGGGCCGCGCCCCTGCGCTTTCAGCTCTTCGACCGCCATCGCTCCCGGCCCTGCGCGCCTGCGGGTGCTCGCACGGGCCACCCGCGAGCCCATCCACTTCTCGTAGAGGGCGAGGCCGACCAGTCCGACGGCCAGGCCAGCGGCGAAGAGCAGCCCGTAGCCGATGGCCGAGGCCATCCCGCCCTGGTGGTCGTGGACCTTCCCGAGGGCGGAATCGATCGGCTCCCACGCGGCCGACAGGACGTCCCACACCAGGAAGATCAGGACCCCGACAGCGGTGGCGTTCAGAAAGGCCCGCAGCCCGGCCGCCGGGCGCCGCATCCGGCCGAGCGGCAGCCCCAGCAAGATCGTGATGCCGGCGATGAACCCCAGCAGCAGGGTCTTGGACAGGCTCACATCGGGTCCTCACGCGCGCATTGCAAGAAGTTAAGCCTCCCTAAGGTAAGCCCGGATGCGGCGGCCTGTCAGCCCCTCCGCTCGCCGCACCGCCGATTCACGCCCGCTGCTATGTGTTTCATGTGGGTTTCGTCTCGACGCCCGCACCGTCTCAATCGGTGTCGCCAAATGGCCGACTTGTGTTGAGTGGCCACGCTGTTCGACCGACTGATGCCGCGCCCGCGCTCGATCGCGCCGATGGGGGCCGCGTTGATGATGCTGGCGGGGGCCGCGTTGTCGGGGCTGCAGGCGGTGTTCTCCGGGGACGGCCGGGACACCGTGCAGCTGTCGGTCTCTGTGTCGGTTCCGATCTTTCTGGGGATCTTCGGCCTGGTGCTCCTGCGGGCTTCCCGGCGAAAGCAGCAGCGGTCGCTGATGTGGGTCCTGGCACCGCTGCTCGGCACGTTGACGGTGGCGGCGCTGGACCTCGCGACGTCCGACGCGTCGGCTGCCGGCCAGGTCTTCTTCTGCTTCCCGGTGCTGTTCGCCGCCTCCCAGCTGCAGCCGCTCGGTGCCGCGTTGGTGACTGGCACCGCCATCGCTTCGGATGCTTTGGTGGCCTTCTGGCTCCTGCCCGCCGACTCGGCTGCGCTCGCGGTGTCCAATGTGAGCTTGACGCTCGTGACCATGACAGCGCTCCTGGTCACTGCGGGCATCCGGTACGACAAGCTGATCGGCAAGCTCGAATCGCTCGCCGCGGTCGACTCGTTGACCGGTTTGGTCACTCGCCGCGTTCTGGACAACGCAGCGAAGAGCGCGCTGTCCGAAGCGCGCTCGGGTCAAGGGGTTGCCCTCATCCTCTTGGACCTGGACCGCTTCAAGGCGATCAACGACAGCTACGGCCATCCCGTCGGCGACCAGGCGTTGGCACACGCGGCTGCAGTCCTGCGGCAGCAACTCGCTCCAGGATTGCTGGTTTCACGGCTCGGCGGTGATGAGCTCGCCGTCTTGCTATCCGGCTGTACCACGCGAGACGCTCACGCCCTGGCGCAGCAACTGGTGGACGCCATCCACTCGTCGCCACTTGAACTCGACACCGGCCACGAGTTGCAACTGTCGATCAGCGCAGGAGTCGCTCACGCGCCGCAGGATGCGCAGTCGCTCAGCGAGTTGTACTCCGTCGCGGACCAGGCGCTGTATGAAGCGAAACGAGCGGGGCGCGGCAGGGTCGGCGTGCTCCACGGCTCGAACGAACTCGTAGCCAAGGTCAGCTGAAGCGGCCGGTTTTGCGGCCCAGCGGCAATGCAGGACTGCGACCTCATCCGCACTCAGCGCGCAGGCCGCGGTACAGCCGGCACCTTCCATTGTGGAGGATCAGGAGTGCACGCGGGCAACGGGATAGTTGCGCTGCGCGGGCTACTGTCATCAGCTCGTCATGTTTGCTCCTGGCTGTGGCGGCTAGCTCCCGACGGAGGCGACCTGGGAGCCGATCCCGCGCCGAAGGAGGGCCGGCAATGGCGGACTTGAACAGCATCCAACTCGCCGCATCGGATTTCCCACCGCTGGCTGTGGGGTTCTTCGGCCTTGGGACGGGCTACCTGATCTATTTCAGCCAAGAGCTGCTCGGGTGGCCCGAGCGCGGCGAGCGGGTCGACGCCGCCACCGGGATCTGGGGCATATGGATGCCCGGGTTCATGCAGTTCATCACCGGGGTGTACCTCTTCGTGGGGCTGACCTGGTTCCATACGTTCCGGGATCCGCCGCTGTACATGGCAGCGTTCGCGTTCACCGCGTATGGCGTGCACTGGTTCGCCATCGGCTATAACCGCTACAGGGGCAACGACAATCGGCCGATGGTGGGGATGGCCGTCGCCTTCTTCTTCATCTCGACGCTCGGGGCGGTGGTCTTCTTTCGCGCCAGCGACTGGCCGGTCGGCGTGCTGTTCGCTCTGCTGAGCATGGTTTACCTCAGCGAGGGCCCGGCGAGCGCGAAAGGGCGGTTGTCGGAGCATGCGACCGAAGTCGCGGAGCGCAGCCTGGGTTTCTGGCATCTGGTCACCGGCCTGTGGCTGATGTACCTGATGTGGGCAGCGGTCCTGAACTTCGCCAGCGGCATGGACGTGCCGCTCTAGCGGCGACGCCGGTCGTTCCAAGCTGTGGCGCTGCTGTCCGCTGCTGTCCCCCGCACCGCGCGACGGCCGGCTGCCTGCGGATTGGTGGCAAGGTTCGCATCCTGGCGAACGCATCTACGCAGCGAGTTCGAGAGCCGCATTCCGAGCCGCCGGGGTGCCCGCCCAAGAATTTCTCGATGGCGCTCTCATAGCGCTCGTGCTGGAGACGCTCCGCGTTCTGCGCCGCGCTGAAAGTCATTCGGGGGCGCTCGTCTGAGGCGTCAACAACCTCCAGCGTGGCCTTGGGCGCGCAGATCGAGCGACACCCGGCCGGCCTCGATGCGGTAGCTGCCGGGCAACGCGGCACCGGATGAGACCCTTGCGGTCCGATGCCAACGAACTCCCGCGCCCTTCGAGGAGACCTTGATGACCGATGACAGTTTGCTCTTCGAGCGCCGCGACCACACCGTCGTCCTGACCATGAACCGGCCGGCGCGCCGAAACGCCCTATCCCTCGACATGCTCGTGCGGTTAGCCGATGCCTGGGACGCCGTGGACGCCGACGACACCATCCGTTCGGTCATTCTCACCGGCGCCGAGGGCGCCTACTGCGTCGGCGGCGACCTCGACGCCGGATGGATGGCCGGCAAGCGCTCATCGGACCCCACACCCAACGAGCAAAGAGCCATGAACGACATGTCCCTCATCGGCCGGGGCTTGCTGCTGCGGGATTGGCTACGCACGCCGATCATCGCGGTGGTCAACGGCGATTGCATGGGCGGTGGCTGCGAGATGCTGCAGCAGACGGACATCCGCATCGCCGAGGAACACGCGCGGTTCGGCGTTCCGGAAGCCAAACGCGGCCTCATCGCCGGCGCCGGTTCCACGATGCGATTGAAGAGGCAGATCCCTTACGCCGTCGCCATGGAAATGCTGATCACCGGCCGCATCCTCAACGCCGAGGAAGCGCTGCGCTGGGGGCTGGTCACCCACGTGGTCCCCCGAGGCGAGGGACTGGGAAAGGGACTGGAGATCGCCGCCACCATCGCCGGCAACGGTCCCCTGTCAGTGGCCGCGTCAAAGGCGTCGGCTATCGAGACCGGCTGGCTCGCCGAGGAGGTCGCCGGGCCGATCGAGCAGCGCTACGCCGCGCAGGTCACTCGCAGCAACGACGCGAAAGAAGGCATGAAGGCCTTCATCGAGAAGCGCCCACCGAACTTCACCGGCAGCTGACAGGCCACGCGTCGGCACCGTCTCACCGGAGGACGTACGCCGCTGGATCGAAGTGCCGGGTGAGCTCCCAGTAGTGATCGACCGCCCAAGGCGAGAGGGTGTAGACCTTGCCGGCCGGGTTCTTGTAGTGGCTGTGCTTGATCGACGGGTGGGCCCACACCAGCTGACTGATCTCGGATTGGTGCCAGGTGGCGTACCGGTCGTGCGCGTCCTGGCGCACCTCGATCGCCCGGGCACGCCCGCACAGCACGGCGTGAATCGCGTCCATCGCGTGCGCCACCTGATACTCGGAGTGGAAGAACAGGCTCGAGCTGTGAGCGAGATTCGTTCCCGGGCCGTAGATGGCGAAAAGGTTCGGAAAGTTCGGCATCGTGACGCCGAGATAGGCGGTCGGCTCGTCGCCCCACTGCTCACGCAGGTTGGCGCCGTCGCGGCCGCGAACGTCCATCGACGCCAGGAAATCGTTGTGCTTGAACCCGGTGGCGTAGCAGATGACATCGGCTTCGCGGAGTTGCCCGTCGGTGGTGAGCACCCCATGCTGTGTGATGCGCTCGATGGGGGTGCGAACGAGTTCGACGTTCGGCGCGGTGAGCGAGCGCAGCCAGAAGCCGTCGTCTTGCAGGATCCGTTTACCGATGGCGGGATAGTCGGGAATCGACGCTTCGATGAGGTCCGGCCTACCGGTCAGCTGCGAACGGATCCACGCTTCGAGTTGCTGGCGGCGCAGCGCATTCGTCTCGTTGACGGCGTACCCGTCGTGGTGGGGATACGCCGGATCGAAGCGGTACGAGTCGATGTCGACGGACATGCCCGGGTAGGTCATGAGGAAGCGAAACCACCGCGCGTAGTACGGCAGGTGGCGCTGCGCCCATCGATCGCCCTCCGGGACCGGCGAGCGGTAGAGCGGATTGGGAATCATCCACTGGGCAGTGCGCTGGTAGATCGCCAGCTGCTGCACCTGCGGCGCGATGGTCGGCGCGATCTGGAAGCCGCTGGCTCCGGCGCCGATGAGGGCAAATCGAAGGCCCGCAAGCTCGAGGTCCTCGGGCCATCGAGTGGAGTGGAACGACGGGCCCTCGAAGTCGTCCATGCCCGGGATCTCCGGCAATTGGGGAAGGTTCAGTGAGCCGACGGCACTGATGACGAAGCGCGCCTCCAGCGTCTGCGGGCCGGCCGGACCGGTGACGCGGACCCGCCACCGCGCCGCCCCCTCATCCCACGTGATCGCCTGCACCGTCGTACCGAAGCGGCAGTGCGGCAGCAGGCCGTACTTCGCTGCGACGTCAGCGAAATAGGCACGCAGCTCGGGCTGGCGGCAGTAGTACTCGCTCCAGTGAAACGAAGGCTCGAACGAGTAGCAGTACTGGTGGCTGCCGACGTCTACCCGCGCGCCGGGATAGCGGTTTTCCCACCACGTGCCGCCCGGGCCGTCGTTCTTGTCGACGATGGTGAACGGCAGGCCCGCCTGCTGCAACCGGATCCCGGCCAGGATCCCTGACTCACCCGCCCCGATCACGACCACGGGGGCGTCCTGCTTCACCTCAGCCGCAATCTCGGCACCCCAGGTGATGGCTCGGCTGTCGGCACCGTCGTACTGCAGATCTTCCAGCATCATCGCCGTGATCCGGCGCCCGCCGACCGGCTGGCACGCGAGAAACGACATCATCTCGACGAGGTCGTCGCGGCTCAACGGATGCGGCTCGCAGCCCCCATCGCGGTAGGCGGCGATGGCGGGCAGAGCGCGGGCACGCACCGCGTCCTGCTGCTCCTGCGACAACCCGCACTGGTACTGGCCGGACCCGGCCAACGCGGGCAGTGCGAGGTCCCTGATCCACGACAGGTCACCGGTCATGTGCACGAGTGAGCAGCACAGCGCGGGAACGCTCACGTCGCGAAGAGCGGCAGCGATGGCATCGTCGCCGTCGCGAAAGGGGATGCCTGCGTGTGGGTTGCGCGTCCCCGGCTCAGCGCGCGACATCGGTGGTCACCACCTTGCGAAGGCTCACCCCTGCCGCGAAAGGACGCACCGACAGCGCCGTCGTGAGCATGGACACGTTCATACAGATGGCCTTACATCATTGTCAAGGTTCTTGAGTAACTGCCTGCGGATCGCTCTCCTGGGGAGCGGTGAGCAGGGCGGCGAGGAACGCCACGTCCGACGGGGAAAGCGACTCGCGCAGCCGGACGGCTAAGCGCACCACATACGGCTCATCCCGCTCGGCACCCGAAGGCTCCCCGGGGGCCTGGGCAGCCTGCGGTTTGCTATGGCCCTTCGACACTGCGGCGTCGAGTCGCAGCGCCAGGTCCAACCGCCGCGCGCCGTCCTCCAGCTGCCGCATCAGCGCCTCGCCGAGCAGGACGGCCATGCGCGCGCGAAGGTCGTGAAGCACCCCCACCGTGTCGGCCACGAGCTCGCTTCCGTACTCACTCAAGCTGAAAACGACGCCCCGCCGGTCGGTCTCATCCGGCCGGCGCCGGACGTAGCCGAGGCTCTCCAACTCGCGCAAGGTCTGACCGACGGCCTGCCGGCTGATCCCCTGCGAGCGCGCGATTTCGCTCGCTCTCGCGCCGCTGCCGGATAGCAGGGTCACCACCTCGTGATGCGACGCTTTCAGGCCGGGATGGCCGTGCGACGTGAGCACCGCATGCAGGTCGGACCGCAGCTTCAACGCCAACAGGGGAAGGACGCCGAACAGCGTGCGCAAGTGCGCCGTCCGTCCCGGATTCATCCGTTCCCACAGCGTCACCACCACCGAGCCGAGCTGATGGGACGCGTCCGCCCCGATCAAACCCGCGTAATGATCTTCACAGGCTCGGATGGCAGCGGCCCCGCGTTCATCGTCGACGGCCCGGCCCCGGTCGGTGACGACGACAAGCTTGGAACGGCGGTCGGCCGGATTCGTCTCGAGGCTGACATAGCCGACCTGCTCCACGAGCCGAGCCGTGTGGCCTGCCGCCTGCGGCGTGACGCCCAACTCGTCAGCGATCAGGTTCAACGGTCGCGGTTCGTCCCACACCAGAAAGAGCAGCCGGGCGAAACTCGGTCGCAGGCCCGGGTGGCCGCGCGCCTGCAGCGCGCGCAGCAGTCGAGGCTCGAAGTCGCGGCTGATGCCGAGCAGGTGCCGGACGACGTGATCGAGATCGGCAGCTGGTCGCTCGCGTCCGGCGGCCGGCCTCTGGGTGGCCGCGGAGGACACGTTCACGGCCTCAGCATAGGAGCGGACCAGGGCTGGCGGCGGTCAGATACCGGGCGCTCACGGCCGGCGCGCTCGCGACAAGGTGTGCGACCGGGCTCCCGAGCGAAGGGGCGGCCGGGCCCTGCGTCGTAAGGAGGCCCGGCCGCGAGAATCACGGTCTCAGCGAAAGACCCACGGCGCAAAGGGTTTTCCGCGCTTGGGAGCGAGAAGCTCCGCTTCGCTCACGTGGTCACCGCCTCCGGCGGATGGACTGGCTCGAGGGGACCATCAAGCAGGTGCCGCCGAAGAAAGCGCAACTCGATTTGCGCTGCTCGCTGGTGCATCTCGAGGAAGGGCGCGTAGTGCCCTCCGCGCAGCCTCACCAGCTCTGCAGCCGGGGCGGCCTCCGCTGCTTTCACCGCTGGTTCGGCCAGCGCGGGCTGGTCGTCATCACACACCACCACGAGCAACGGACACCGCACGCGCAGCGCATCCCGGCCTGGGCGGTAGAAGGCCGGGCCGAGCGGCGACCCAGCTGCCACGGCCTGCTGCCAATCCGGGTAGCAGCCGTCGGGGTCGAGCACGGCAGCGCCGTCGCGGGCATCGGGAGTGGTGAGCAATGCGACGGTGCCGGGCTCCTTCGTAACCCCGAAACCCGCCGCCATGACGACGCAGGCGCTCGAGGTACTCGGGTAGTACCAGGCTGTGTTGCGCGAGCAGCGCAGCCGGCGCGATGACCTCAGCCCGCGGAATAGTGACGCGGCCCTCGGGCTTTTCCGAGACGTGCCGTCGCCGCCCGAAGTCCTGCTCATCGCCGGAAGTCTGCGGGCCCGGTCGACGAACGCGGCCGCGCTCCGCACCGCTGCCGCACTGGCCCCCGATTCCGTGCGCTGCGTGTGCTATGACGGGCTGGCGTCCCTGCCCGCGTTCAACCCTGACGACGACGCAGACCCGTTGCCCGGGCCGGTGGCCGCGCTGCGCGCAGCCGTCCAGCGCGCCGATGCCGTCCTGTTCTCGACCCCCGAGTACGCCGGCGCGCTGCCTGGGGCGTTCAAGAACCTGCTCGACTGGTGCATCGGGGATGACGACCCGCGATCTATCAACGGCAAGCCCGTCGGCTGGGTCAACGTGTCGACCCGCGGGGCCGTGAAGGCCCACGAATCGCTGGCCGTCGTGCTCGGCTATGCGGGAGCGCGGCCGATCGCCGGCGGCTGCGTGGCGCTGCCTTTCACCGAGGCGGCAGTCGACGACGCCGGCATGGTCGGTGAACCGAAGGTGCGGGATGCCTTGGGCTCGGTGGTGGGCCGGCTGCTTGCTGGAATGAGCGTCACGTCTCAATAGCCGGCATTGCGCAGCCGCTCGATGGGGGTTAGCTCACCCACGACACATGCCGGACATCCGAAGGCGCACCTCCGGCGACCTGCACGCGCTCGGCAGACAACCGCGTTTTTGCCGTCCGCCGATTCGGGTATCCCCGGGTGCACCGTCCTCACAGGAGCGCCCATGTCAGTCGCGCAGGCCGCCCAGCGACTTCGCAACGCTCGGCCGGCCGGCACCGCCGAGGATGCACCCAGGATGCGCCGAGACGTCGGCACGGTGGGGCTGCTCTTCGCCGGCGTCGGGTCCATCATCGGTTCAGGCTGGCTGTTCGGAGCAATGAATGCCGCCCAGCTTGCCGGGCCGGCAGCCATCCTGTCGTGGGCCATCGGCGCCATCATGATCCTGCTGATCGGGCTTGTTTACGCCGAGCTCGGCACGATGTTTCCGGTATCCGGCGGCGTCATTCGCTTCCCGCACATCTCCTTCGGCTCGTTCGCGAGCTACACGACCGGCTGGGTCAATTGGATCGCCGCCGCCGCGGTGGCCCCGATCGAGGTCGAAGGCGCTCTGCAGTACGCCACCCGCTACGTCGGCTTCACCTCCGCACACACCACGGGGTCGGGGCAAACGGTGCACACGCTGACCGGCCTCGGCTACGCCGTCGCGGTCGCGTTCATGGCCTTCTTCGTCGTGGTCAACTACTACGGCATTCGGTGGTTCGCGCGCCTCAACAACGTGGCGGTGTGGTGGAAGCTGGCCATCATCACCCTGGTGATCGTGGCGTTCATGGTCACCCAGTTCCACAGCGACAACCTCAGCAGTCACGGCTTCGCGACCGACGGCATCCACGGCGTGCTCACCGCGATCGCCACCGGAGGCATCGTCTTTTCCTTCTTGGGCTTCCGCCAGGGCGTCGAGCTCGCCGGCGAGACCAGCAACCCTCGCCGCAACGTGCCGATCGCCGTCATCGGCTCGGTGCTCATCACCGGCCTGATCTACGTTCTGCTGCAGCTCGCGTTCATCGTCGCCGTCGACCCGAGCGCCCTCTCTCACGGCTGGTCCGGGGTCTCCGGTCAGCTCGCCAACAGTGCCGGGCCACTCGCGTCCATCGCGACCGTCATCGGCCTCGGCTGGCTCGCGACGCTGCTCTACATCGACGCGGTGGTATCCCCCGCCGACACCGGCCTGATCTACACGACCGTCACCGGCCGGCTGTCGTACGCCATGGCCCGCAACGGCAACGCGCCGCAGAAGCTCGGCCACACGACGTCACGCGGAGTCCCGCTGGCGAGCCTGCTCCTCACGTTCGTCGTCGGCCTGATCGTCTTCCTGCCGTTCCCGAGCTGGCAGCAGCTCGTCGGCTTCATCACCTCCGCCACGGTGCTGTCGTTCGGCTCCGGGCCCATCGTCCTGGCGGCGCTGCGCCGGGAGCTCGCGGGCCACGACCGACCGTTCCGCCTCCCCGGCGGCGACATCATTCCATTCCTGGCGTTCTACTGCTCGAACCTGATCGTCCTGTGGGCCGGCTGGGACACCAATTGGAAGCTCTTCGTCGCCGTGCTCCTCGGCTTCGTGGTCCTCGGCATCTTCGTCGCCACCGGCCGCAACGCGACCCCGCAGATGAACTGGAAGGCCGGCGCGACCTGGGTGCTGCCCTGGATGGCCGGGCTGTGCCTCATCAGCTACCTCGGCGACTACCCGCAGAAGTCCGCGGCCGCAGGGAACCTGGCGTGGATCTCGTTCGGTTGGGGGTTCCTGGTCGTTTTCGCGCTGTCGGCGCTCGTCTGGGCGCTGGCGATGCGGGTGCGGCTGCCGCAGGCCGAGGTCCAGCGCAACATCGACGAGATTGCCACGGAGGCCGAGCACGAGGAACGGGACCTCGCCGGAGGTCACTCGAAGGCCTAGCTCTTCCGCCTAGCTGCGAGCCGTAGTGGTGAGTGACTGCTCTCGCGAACGCCGGACGCGACTCACTTCGCCGGACACTGGCACAGCACCACATAGCCACCGCTGCCAGTGACAGACGGCTGTTGCTGAGCGTCCCGATCCACTCCGACACTGTCCTGGCACCACATAGCCCCCGCTCCCAGTGACGGAGAACGAGTCCCTTGCGTTCCCAGTGGCAAAGCCGGCCTGCGTGGGCACGGTCCGCCGCAGCGGCCGCCGTCGCGATTCAGCCAGTCATGACCGGGGATCGAGCTAAGGATGACTTCCTCGAGCACCACAGACAGCCCGCGTCAAGCATTCGGGCTCGACCGCCGGGTGTGGGTGGTCGGCGGGGTGATCGTGCTCGGCACGATCATGTCGATCCTGGACGCCACGATCGTGAACGTTGCGCTGGACACTCTCGTACGCCGCTTTCACACGACGCTTTCCACCATTCAGTGGGTGTCCACCGGCTACTTGCTGGCGCTCGCGACGGCGATTCCGGTCACCGGCTGGGTCGTCGACCGGTTCGGCGCGAAACGGGTCTGGATGGTGTCGATCACCCTGTTTCTGGCCGGCTCCATCCTGTCCGGATCCGCCTGGTCGGTCGAGTGGCTGATCGTCTTTCGCGGGGTTCAGGGCCTCGGCGGCGGGCTGCTGCTGCCGGTGGGTCAGACCATCCTCGCGCGCGTCGCCGGCCCGCAAAAGATGGGGCGCGTGATGAGCATCGTGGGGGTACCGATGCTCCTCGGACCGGTGCTCGGGCCGGTCCTCGGCGGCTTGCTCATCGACGACGCCGGCTGGCGCTGGATCTTTTTCGTCAACGTTCCGATCGGTGCGATCGCGCTGATCCTGGCGCATCGGGTGCTGCGGCATCGGCCGAGCGAAGAAGCCGGTCGGCTGGACATTCGCGGCCTGGCGATGCTGTCGCCCGGCTTGGCGATCCTGGTCTTCGGGCTGTCGCGCGTCGGATCGCAGGGCGGCGCCGACCTCGTCGCCATCGTCGCGCTGACCGTTGGAGCGCTGATCGTCGGCGCGTTCACGGTGCACGCGCGGCGATACGGCGAACGCGCGCTGATCGACGTACGCCTGTATCGCGATCGCGGCTACACCGCATCGACGGTGACGATGTTCCTTTTCGGTGTGGGCATGTTCGGCGCGCTGCTCGTGCTTCCGTTGTATTTCCAGGCCGTCCGCGGCGACAGCGCCTTGAAGACCGGTTTGCTGCTCGCACCGCAGGGCCTCGGCGCGGCCGCCGTGCTGCCGGTCGCCGGTTGGATCACCGACCGCTGGGGGGCCCGGCGCGTCGTTCCCTTCGGCGCGCTTCTCGCCACCGCAGCCACCTGGTACTTCACCCGCGCCGGGGCGTCCACCAGCTACGTCTACGTCGACATCGCGCTCTTCATCCGCGGCGCTGGGCTCGGCGCCACCATGATGCCCACCATGGCGGCGGCCTATCAGCGGCTGAGCCAGCCGGCAGTGCCGCGCGCCACCACCGCGCTGAACATCATCCAGCGCGTGGGCGGGTCGATCGGCACCGCCGTGCTGGCCGTCGTCCTCGAACGCAACATCACCGCGCAGCTTGGCGGCCACGGCCAACTCGGCGGCTACGCCAACGTCAGCCCGCAGCTGCGGGAGCAGGTCGCACCCCGGCTCGCAACCGCCTTCCAGCACACGTTTTGGGTCTCGGTGGGACTGCTCGCCGTCGCCGTCATTGCCGCGTTCTTCCTGCCTTCCGCGCCGGCCTCCGGGGACGAGGAGCAGCCCGCTGCCCCAGCCGCCCAGCGCGAGGCGCAACCGAGCGGGGCGCGGTGACAACCGCGAAGGCCGTGTCACACAGCCAGAACTCCTACTGGACGGACATCGCACGCAGCGACGTTCAATCGGGGAGGCTCACCGTCGAGAACACCAATCTCGACAGCGCGGAAGGCCTCGAACTCATGCCGATCCTCGCCGCGAACGGCGACGTCCTCTTGGACTTCAACAACGCGCCCGAGGGTCGAAGCAAGAAGCGGAAGAACGGGCAGGGCCTCACCCACCAGGCAGCTGCCCGACGCGTTAGGGCCACGGGTTACTGTTAGGTGTGATCCACGCCACTCAACCAGCGCGAGACCTCGGGCTTGTCGATCCGGCAGGCGACGCGTATTGGCAAGACCTGCACGGCACGCTGGCGCCGCTGCGCGAACGCTGGCCGGTCGTTCATTCGACGGCAGGCGACTTCGAGATTCTGCGTTACGCGGATGTAGCACCACTACTACGTGACGGACGCACCCATCAGGCCATGCATCGCATGTTGTCGAACCAAGGCATTACTTCCGGTCCATTGTTCGACTGGTTCCAGCTCATCATCACCGCGATGGATCCGCCCGACCATAGGCGCATCCGCTCACTCATCGGCCGTGCGTTGACGCCCCGCCAGATGCAACGGATACGCCCGTCGATCTCCGATATCACGCACCGTCTGCTCGACGAGATGCTCGAGTCCGGGGTCGCCGACTTCGAGGTCCTCGACGGCCTGTGCAACGCGCTACCTCTGACCGTGCTGTGCGAGATGCTCGGAATCGGCGCTGCTGACCAAGCGGTCGTAGAGCAATGGACGGTCACGGTTGGGCAGGCGTTCTCGGCGTATCTCCCGCCCGAAACGCTCACGGCGGTCGAGCGCGCGATCGCCGACTTCGACGCGTACACCTCGGAGCTGATCGATCGCCGACGCGCCGGCCCAGGGGACGACCTGTTCAGCGCGCTCGTTCACGCTGAGGAAGCAGGTGATCGGCTGAGCCGTGCGGAGTTGCAGGCCCTCGTCATCAACCTGCTCTTCGCCGGCCACGACACGACGCGGAGCACGCTGGCCATCGCGCTCTGGCTGCTGGCGACCCACCCCGAGCAGCTCAGCCGGCTGCGCGACGATCCCGCACTCGTCCCCTTGGCGGTCGAGGAGATCGTGCGCTTCGAGCCGATCATCAGCGGCATCCCGCGCATCCCGATGGTCGACCTCGACATCGCCGGCGTCACCATCCCTGCCGGTTCGTACGTGACGTTGTCGGTGCCCTCGGCCAACCGCGATCCACGCCAGTTCGAGGACCCAGACCGTTTCGATGTCGGACGCACCGACAATCAGCATCTTGGCTTCGGTCTGGGCATCCACCACTGCGTGGGGGCCAACGTCGCTCGAGCCGAGCTGCAAGAGGCGCTGCGGGTCATCCTCGAGCGGTGCCCGCTCGTGGAAGGCCCCGCCGAGAAACCGGTCTGGGTGCCTTACGCTGCCTCCCGCCGCTTCGAGTCGCTCACCATGCACCTGCAGATCACGGCGCGCGATCGATGACTCCGGCTAGCTTGAGGAGACGGGCATGTGGCAGCTCGCCACCTGTCGGTCCCGCGACGTCCACGTTCACTCATTCGGATAGCACCGCAGCCGCTGACACCTGGGTCGTGCCCGAGTGGACACGGGCCCTGCGGTTATGCGCACCCGCCGCCGCTCGCGGTTCGCGCATCAGGCGTGGAACCGCGTTGCGCCCCCGGACGGCCGGCTGCCGGAGCACCCGACCCGGATCAGTAGCGATCGACCGTCGGGTCCGCAGGCTCCCGGTAGCTCACCCGACCCGGTCCATAGACGACATCGGTACGCCGCCGCGTCGACAGCATGATGGCCGTGATGACGAGGCCGACCGCCCCGACGATCATCAGGATGACGCCGATCGTGCCGACGGAGACGCCGCTGACCGTCGCGGTCACGGCGAACCTCAGAATGGCACCGATGGCAATGAGCGCCAGGCTCGCTCCGATTCGCATCGCTCTTCTCCTCGCTCCTTCGGCCACGGTGGCCGAGTCCTGTCGAGGGTTCCCAGGACGCGCGGGGTCGTGAACCTGAGGTCACCCGGATGGCGTAACGCGGTTACGCCATCCGGTCCAAGCCGCCGCGCGGTTCCCGAGCGAGCCGGTCCGCGCAGCCTCTTCCACGACCCCAACCCCTCGGCGGCCAGCTCAGCGTGGCCGATGCAGCACCCGGTCGCGGCGTCGCTGCTCTGGTCGGCGTTGCTGCTCGCCATCTTCGTGCCGCTTGCGGTCGCGCTGTACCGGCGACGCGCCCGCGACTAGAGCGTGGCTTCGTTCAGCGCGTCGGTCAGCAGCGCGACGAGCGCTTCCAGCTGGACGTCGTCGGAGGACGGCAGCTCCTCGTCGGAGCCGTCGAGGGCCCGCGCTGCCAGCCCCGCCTTGCTGTCGATCAGCTCGGCGATGCGCGTGTCGATGGTCTGGGCGGCGAGGATGCGCCATGCGGTGACCGGCTGATCCTGGCCGATGCGGTGGACGCGGTCGATGGCCTGCGTCTGCTCTGCGGCCGTCCACGACAGCTCGGCGAGCACGACGTTCGACGCCACCTGCAAGTTCAGCCCGACACCCGCAGCCGTCAGCGAGCACACCGCGATCGCGACCTCGGGATCGTTGACGAAGTCGTCGATGTTCGTCTGGCGAACGCGCGACGTCTGATTCCCCCGAATCGAGCGGTAGCCGATCCCGCGCCGCGCGAACGTGTCCTCTGCGGCGTCCATCACGTCGATGTGCTTGGCGAAGAAAACCACCTTGCCGACGTTGTGCGACAGCTGCGCGGTGTAGTCCGCGGCGAGCACCGCTTTCGCCTGTCCGATCCGGCGCATCAACCCGAAGACGTTGCCGTCGGACGACGCCTCCTTCGCATCGCGCCGCTCCCACGTCGCGACCTGCCGGACGAGCGCATGGTCGATGCCATCGGGAATCACACCCTCGGCGCGGGCGGCGAGTGCGCTCTGGTAGCGACGCACGAGGCGCTCGGCCAGGGCGCGTTCGGCAGCCCGGATGGACTGTCCAAGACTACCTTCGAGCTCCACCGGCATGTCGGCGATGCGCCGCGCCGGGATGTCGGCCGCGACGTCCACCTTGCGCCGCCGCACGATGCCGAGCTCGATCACAGCTTCGCGGGCGGACGCGTAGAAGCCCGGGTCGGCGGGGGTCAGCTCGTAGCGTTCCAGTGCCTCCATGAGCACCGGGCCGGGCTCTTCCTCGCCGATCCAGCCGAGGAATTGCCAGATAGCCAGGAAGTCTTCGATGTCATTGATGAGCGGCGTGCCGGTGAGCGCCATGAGCAACGGGCGCGGCGTGCGGGAGCCGATCTTCTCGGACAGCTCGAGCACGTTGCGCGAGCGGCGAGACGACTTGTTCTTGATGAAGTGCGCCTCGTCGACCACCATTCCGCGGAAGCCGTGAGTGCCGAGCCACCCGACGTGCCGGTCGAGGATGTCGTAATTGACCACCACGATGTCGCTGAAGGCATCGACCGTCTCGCCATCGCTGTGCACCACGGTGACCGGACGGCTCGGGGTCCACATTCGCGCCTCGCGCGCCCAACTGGCCTTCACGACGTTGGGCACGACGGCAAGCAGCGGATAGGCGTTCGCCGCCTGGGCCGCCAGCAGCGCCTGCGCGGTCTTGCCGAGGCCGGGCTCGTCGGCGAGCAGAAACGTGCGATGACCTTCTGCCGCAGCCGCGATCACCTGAGCTTGGTGAGGCATGAGGTCCGGCCCGGCGTAGCCGGAGAGGCTGGACGGCGGCGGCAACGTCATGCAGGACGACGCGCCACCTGACGCGGACTCGAACGCTCGCAGCAGCGGGCCCAGTAGCTCCCACCCGGCGAGCCGCCGCACCTTGGGCCGCGGCGGCGGAGGCTGGGAGAAGTCCGGCGCAAGGAAGGGGTTCGCCAGCTGCCGGGAGATGACCGACTGCGGCACGACCCGGCGCTCGCTGCGGGCAGCTGCGCCGTCGGGCTCCGGTTCTGCCGGCTTCGCAGCGGCCTGCAGCCCCGTGGCGGCGCGTAGCTCCACCAGCGCCGGATTGCTCTCGTCCGCCACCGCACGCTCGTCGGTCAGCAGGGTCAGCAGCGAGCCGTCGCGCGCGGCCGTTCTCGCGAGGGTGGTGGCGACGGCGCTGATGTCTTTCAGCCGGGCTTTACGGCGGGCCTCGCTCGCGTCGTCCGCGTCGACCTGCTCACGAAGCTCGCGTACGAGCAGCGCGACAGCCTGGAACCTGTCGCGCAGCGCAGGGGTGAGCCGGCCGCGCTGGACGGCCGATTCGACGCGGCGGGCCGCATCCTCCAGCACCGGGACCGGCCCGGACTGCTGCGGACCGCGCCGCGATGGCTGCCGTCCGGACGCGGAGCGCCCGCCATCCGATCGGCGCCGGCCTTGAGTGGCCACCTGCCCCCCTTCGGGAGGTCGACCGTCGACCTCTCACCCAGCATTCGTACGTCGCGCCGCGACAGCCGCCGGCGACGCGCTGGCCGTCCGCCGTGTGATGCCCGCGGACACCGACCGGAACCCGGTCGCCGCAGAAATCCGGCGCGGCGGTGAACGATCACCGGCTTGTCGAGCGCGTTGCGCGAGGCGTCACACAACGTACGCAGCCTTCGGGCCTAGCTTAACCCGGTTACCTCCGTCTTCGCGCGACACCCCGCATCGGCGTCGGATTCGGCCGCCGGACGTAACGACGTTATGCCGGCGCGGCCAGAAGCAGCCGAGCAAGCGAAGGGGCGGTTGCGGACCACGGACAGACTGCGACCCGCAACCGCCCCGCGCCGGCGAACGGCTACTGGATGCCCGGCAGATCGAACCGGTCGAGGGTCATCACCTTGTTCCACGCGGCGACGAAGTCGTGCACGAAGCGCTCCTCGGCGTCCTCGGAGGCGTAGACCTCGGCGATCGCTCGCAGCTGGGAGCTGGAGCCGAAGACGAGGTCCACCGCAGTGGCCGTCCACTTCGGTTCACCCGTCGCCCGGTCGCGACCCTCGTAGACGTGCTCGGTCATCTCCGAGGTCTTCCACTCGGTACCCATGTCGAGCAGGTTCGTGAAGAAATCATTCGTGAGCGCGGCGGGCCGCCCGGTGAAGACACCGTGCTTGGCATCGCCCGCGTTCGCACCGAGCACCCGCAGGCCGCCGATCAGTACCGTCATCTGCGGCGGCGTCAGCGTGAGGAAATTCGCCCGCTCGACCAGCAGCGTCTCCGGTGACAGCTTCACACCGGGCTGCAGGTAGTTGCGGAATCCATCAGCCTTCGGCTCGAGCACGGCGAAGGCGTCGACGTCCGTCTGCTCCTGCGTGGCATCGGTACGTCCGGGAGCAAAGGGGACCCTCACGTCGTACCCGGCGTCCTTCGCCGCCTTCTCCACGGCGGCGCCGCCGGCCAGCACGATCAGGTCGGCCAGCGAGATGCGCTTGCCGCCCGTCGCCGCCACGTTGAACTCCCGCTGAATCTGCTCCAGCTTGGCCAGCACCGGCTCCAAGGCAGCGGGATCGTTGACCGCCCAGCTGCGCTGCGGCTCTAGGCGGATGCGCGCGCCGTTGGCCCCGCCGCGCTTGTCGGTGCCGCGGAAGCTTGCGGCCGACGCCCACGCCGTGCCCACCAGCTGAGCGACCGTAAGACCCGAGGACAGGATCGTCGCCTTCAAGCTCGCGACGTCCTCCTCGGTCACCAGCTCGTGGTCTACGGCTGGCACCGGGTCCTGCCACAGCTGCGGCTCGGGTACCCGGGGGCCGAGGTAGCGCGACGCCGGACCCATGTCGCGGTGCAGGAGCTTGTACCAAGCCTTCGCGAAGGCCTCGGCGAACTGCTCCGGGTGCTCGTGGAAGCGCCGCGAGATCGGCTCGTAGATCGGGTCGAACCGCAGCGCCAGATCCGTCGTCAGCATGCGCGGCGGACGCGTGTCGGCCGGGTCCGCGGGCCCCGGGACCGTCCCGGCACCAGCGCCGCCCTTCGGCTCCCACTGCCAGGCGCCGGCGGGGCTTTTGGTCAGCTCCCACTCGTAGTTGAACAGGTTCTCGAAGAAGCCGTTCGACCACCGGGTCGGCGTCGACGTCCAGGTCACCTCGAGCCCGCTGGTGATCGCGTCGGCGCCCTTGCCGGAGCCGTACGCGCTCTTCCAGCCAAGACCCTGCTGCTCGATCGGCGCCCCTTCCGGCTCCGGACCCACGAGCTCAGCCGGACCGGCGCCGTGCGTCTTGCCGAACGAGTGGCCGCCTGCGATCAGCGCGACGGTCTCCTCGTCGTTCATCGCCATCCGGGCGAACGTCTCGCGGATGTCGCGCGCCGCCTCCAGCGGGTCGGGGTTGCCGTTGGGCCCCTCCGGGTTGACGTAGATCAGCCCCATCTGCACGGCTCCGAGCGGATTGGCGAGCTCCCGCTCGCCGCTGTAGCGCTCGTCCCCCAGCCAGGTGTCCTCTGGGCCCCAGAAGAGCTCCTCCGGCTCGAAGGCGTCCGGCCGGCCGAAACCGAAGCCGAACGTCTGAAAGCCCATCGACTCGAGCGCGCAGTTACCGGTGAAGACGATGAGGTCCGCCCATGAGATCTTCCGGCCGTACTTCTGCTTGACCGGCCACAGCAGCCGGCGCGCCTTGTCCAGATTGGCGTTGTCCGGCCAGCTGTTCAGCGGAGCGAACCGCTGCATGCCCGCACCCGCTCCCCCTCGCCCGTCGGCGATGCGGTAGGTGCCGGCGGCGTGCCATGCCATCCGGATGAAGAGCCCGCCGTAGTGACCGTGGTCGGCCGGCCACCAGTCCTGCGAATTCGTCATGACCGCCATGACGTCGCTCTTTAGCGCTTCGAGGTCGAGCGCCTGGAACTCCTTCGCGTACTCGAAATCCGCACCGAGCGGGTTCGGCCGGGATCCGTGCTGCTTGAGGACGTCGAGATCGGGTTGGTTGGGCCACCAGTCCTTGTTGGTACGGGGCCGGTGCGGCGACGGCTCAGGGGCTGGGATGACAGGGTTTTCGCTCTCGGACACGTCCGCGCTCCTCTCGGTTGGCGACGAAGGCTCGGCATTGCTTCGGCGATCGTCCCGCTGAGCATCCTCCTTCGGAGGCGATAACCGAAATACGTAGTTTTTGTCGCGGCGATAACTTCTACCTATGTGCGCGTGCCGTGACGCGCTGCGGCAGCACGGCGCGGTCAGCCCGCAAAGATCCTCGGACCCGCCGGGGCGGGCGTCAACGGTCCGGCGGGATCGGCTGCTAGCTCCTCGTCGCAGCCAGGAACTGCAGCGTCCCGCTGGGCGTGGCGCCTGCTACGACGACCTCGCCGGTGCGCGGGTTCACCGCGACGGAATTGGGCTGCTCCACCGTGGCGATGGGCGTGCCGGACACCCGCAACCTGCGGCCCGCCACATCGAGACGCACCAGCTGGTTGCGTCCCGACAGCGCTACCCACAGCCGGTGGCGTTCGAGGTCGGCCGCCATCCCGTACGGCCCGCCGCCGAGCGGCAGGCGGTCGACCAGGCGCGGGGTGCCCGTCAGGTCGTAGAGCAGCACCGCACCGCCGCGGGTATCCGCCACGGCGACGAGCGTGTCGCTGACCCGCACGACATGCGTCGGGCCCGCGCCCGCCGGAAGAACCGCGACCTGGCGCTCGGTTCGTGCGTCGTAGACGTACAGCCGGTTGCCGCGCACATCCGCGGCAGCCACCCGGCCGCCTGCCGCGTCGAGCCCGCCTGGCTGCAGCCCGGCGGCGAGGGTGCGCCCGCCGGAGCCGAGCACGGTCACGCTGCCGGCAAGCTCGTCCGTGACCCAGATCCGGCCGGCGACGGACACCGCATCGTGCGGCTGGCGCGGAGTCGAATATCTCGCGGTGATGGTCGCCGCCGGCAAGGCGAGCGTGATGACGGTGTCGGTGTCCTCGCCGGGGATGAGCAACGGGCCGTTCGGAGCAGCCAGGCGCAGGTGCCGGGCCCGTCCCGGAACGTTCACCAGCCTGACCCGGTGCGGATCGTCGAGACCGACCAGAGCGATGCTGTCCGGCCGGCGCAACGCGACGGCCACCTCCCGAGCGCGGGCGTCGATCACGATCCCCTCGGGCGTGTCGCCGACCGGCACGAGGGTGCCCGGAGGACGCGAGCTCGGCGAGGGCGCGGTGTGGGGCTCGGCGGCGGACGAGGCGGGATGCGGTGAACCGGCACCGCCGGGCGGTTGGCTGCTCCCACCGCATCCCGCGGCGACACCCACGGCTACCGCGACGCCAGCAGATGCCGCGGCGGCGCGGCGAGCCGAAAGCAACAGTCGCATCGCGCGTCACTGCATCACGGAACGCGCGTCCCACGCCAGCCGCGTCACCATCTGCAGGCGAAGCCTGCCGGCGACCGCGCCGGAACGTAGCCCATCTCACGTTTGACCGATTGAGTGCGTTAGCGGCGAACCGATCGGCGCTCTCGCGCGAACTCCTCAGTAGATGCCAGCCGGCGGCGCCCGACCCCCGGGTGTACACGCGGCGGTTTTCCGACCCCGAAGGAGTCGATCATGCACCGTAACGCTCGAATCATCACCACCGCAGCTCTGTCAGGGACTCTCGCCATCGGTCTCGCGGCGTGCGGCAGCAGTACGACCGGATCGAGCAGCAGCACGTCGGGCGGCGGCGCTGCCTCTGCCAGCCCGGCGCCCATCCTGACCGTCCCGAAGCTCACCGGCGTGCAGACCTCGGTGACGCTCGACCCGCAGCTGCTGCCGACGCTCACGTCGCTCAAGGTGACGCCGGCGCCGACCGGCTCGGGGACGCTCACCAAGCCGAACGGCAACGCGACGCTCAACTTCCCCATCACCGGCGGCCACGTGACGATCTACAAGAAGGGCGCTGTGTCGCCGTACGTGCAGGGCATCATCCACCACCAGGGGTCGGGTGTCTCGCTGACCGCCGGCGGTAAGACGCTCACCGTCGAGAACTTCGACATCGACCCGGGTACGTCGATGCTGACCGCGCAGGTCAAGCAGATGAACGACGCATCCATCCCGCTGTTCTTCCTCGACGGCACCAACCTGCAGGTCACCCCGCCTGCTAGCGACGGGGTCGCCAAGCTCGACGGCACCAAGGTCGAGCTCACCGCTGAGGCGGCGCAGGCCATCAACAAGTATTTCGGCGTGTCCGCGTTCAAGAAGGGCATTCTCTTCGGCATCGCGCACATTCAGGCCAAGGGCTGACACGCCGTCCGATAACGGGGGTGGTGCGGCCCGCCCGGTGAGCGCCGGGCGGGCCGCGTCCCGCGTGTCGTCCCGCCCGGCCGTAGCCTTCGAAAGACTTCGAGGGCGCTGACCCGTGAGAGGACACCCGTGAAGACCCTGCGCACCCCGGATGAACGATTCGCTGCAGTGCCGGACTTTCCGTACGCGCCGCAGTACGTCGATATCGCCGACGGCGACGGCGGACAGCTACGCGTTGCCTACATCGACGAGGGTCCGAAGTCGGCCGATCCGGTGCTGCTCATGCATGGCGAGCCGTCATGGTCATTTCTGTACCGCTCGGTCATCACGCCGCTGGTCGCCGCCGGCCGGCGCGTGATCGCCCCGGACCTGGTCGGATTCGGCCGCTCCGACAAGCCGGCGGAGACGTCGGACTACACCTACGCCCGTCACGTCGAGTGGATGCGCTCCGCGCTGATCGACGCGTTGGGCCTTGAGGCAATCACACTCGTCGGGCAGGACTGGGGCGGGCTCATCGGGTTGCGACTGGCGGCCGAGCATCCCGATCGCTTCGCTCGGGTCATCGCCGCGAACACGGGCCTGCCCACGGGAGACCATCCCATGAGCGAGGCGTTCGTTGCTTGGCAACGCTTTTCGCAGCAGTCCCCCGCGTTCGACATCGGTCGCATCATCGCGAACGGGTGCCGTACGACCTTGGCTCCCGAGGTCGTCGCCGCCTACGACGCGCCTTTCCCGGACGACAGCTACAAAGCCGGCGCCCGCATCTTCCCGAGCCTCGTCCCCACCCGTCCGGACGATCCGGCTGCCGCGGACAACAGGCGGGCCTGGGAGTCGTTGACCCGCTGGGACAAGCCGTTCTTCACCTCGTTCTCCGACGCCGACCCCATCACCGGCGGAGGCGACCGGGTATTCCAGAAGCTCGTACCCGGCGCCGCCGGGCGCGCGCACGTGACGATCCCCGGTGGCGGGCACTTCCTGCAAGAAGACGCGGGTGCGCAGCTCGCCGAGGCCATACTCGGCTTCCTCGCGGCGAGCTGACGCCCGCAGGCTCACAGGTGATGCCCGAGGTGCCGGCGCAAGGGGCAGGTCGGGAACGTCGCTACGGCTTGCCGGCGCCCGCTACCGCGGCGGGCACCGCGACGATCTGCCCGGTGCGGGCCTTCATGACCTCATCGCGCTTCCAGTGGCCGGCCACGCACGTGTAGAGCGTCCGGCGCGCCGGTCCGGCGAGAACGACGGCGACCGGCACCCGTCCACCGAACTCGATCACCTGGGTCACCTCACCGCCTGCGAGCACCCGCATAACGCGCCGGCCGAGGGGATCAGCGGCCCAGATCGCGCCGTCCGCGTCGAGGCAGATGCCGTCCGGCGGCGCGATCGGGACGCCGGCGGCCGGGCGCAGATCGGCGAAGACCTGCTTGTCGGCGAGTGACCCGTCGGGCCGGACGGCGAACCGGTTCACCCTGCCCGCTCCGCTCTCGGCGACGTAGAGCGTCTGCTCGTCTGCCGACAGCACGTGGCCGTTCGGCGACTTCATCCCATCCGCGGCGCAGCTCACCTCGCCCTCGGCGGTGACCCGCAGGGTCTGGCCCGGAACGCTGTGATCCGGATGCTCAGCGAAGATGCGCGAGCCCATGTCCCCGACGTAGGCCGTGCCGTCGCGCCGCACGATCATGTCGTTCAGCGACCCGCGCGCGAGAGGTGAGCAGTCGGCGTGGACGTCGATCGAGCCATCGTCGCGGATGCGTAGCAAACGCTGGCTCTCCATGGCGACGACGAGCAGGCTGCCATCCGGAAGCCATCCCAGCCCGGAGGGCGCCTCATCCAGCTCGGCGATGACGTCGTGCGCCAGCAAGTTCCCGGCGTCGTCCACGGTCGCCCGATGAACCTGCCGGCCGTGGATGTCGCTGAACCACAACGCGCCGTCGTGCCATCGCGGATCCTCGCCGAACACCAGACCGTCGATCAGGACCTTCGGCTCGCTCGCAGCGCTCATGCCGTCACCTCAGAACTCGCAACGGAACGTTGTGCCACCGCGACCTCCACGTCGAAGCACCGGAGACCCTTGATACACCCGGCCCTCCACGCCGCGGACGAGGGGTGGTGACCCGGGTACCGCTCGTACCAGAGGCCACTGCCGCCAGCAGCCTTCGCAGCCATTTCGCCGGCCTCGGCCTGCCATGCGTACCGGGTTGTTGCACTTTTTGACAGTCGCGCAATTTGTTCTAGCCTGAGCGAGCGCTTACCTGGGTGACGCGGGTCACGGGCCCCAGAGCGCCCGCGACCGCCGGTCGCGTCACACGAAAGGCATTGATATGAGCAGACGTTCGGTGCGGCGTAGCCACCGAATCTTGTCCGTGGCTACGGCAGCCGCCTGCCTGGCGGGCATCGCAGCCTGCGGCCGCTCGGGGTCATCCCCCTCGACGGTTCCCTCCACCGCGCCGACCGGCTCGGCGAGCAGCTCGACTGCCGCGGCCGGCGACTTCGGTGATCTGAAGGGCATTTGCGGGCCGGGAAACGCCACCGGCGGCAGCGGACGCGGCCTCACCGCCAAGACCATCAAGATCGGCACGATGGGTGACCCCGGCGCGTCGGTCGCTCCCGGTCTCGGCCAGGAGTTCTTCGACGTCGCCGACGCCTTCACCAAGTGGTGCAACGCCGCCGGCGGCATCAACGGCCGCACGATCGAGCTGACCAAGTACGACGCCAAGTACTTCAACGTCGCACAGCAGATGATCAACGCCTGCCAGAGCGAGTTCATGCTGGTCGGCAACGGCGATCCGGCGGACGCCCCAGGCGTGAAGCCGCGCCTTTCCTGCAAGCTCGGTCAGATCCCCGCCTACTCGGTCTCCCCGGAGGCGGTCGCATCCGGGCTGCAGGTGCAGCCCACGCCGAACCCGGCCAACCAGTTCCAGATCGGCCCGTACCGGCTGCTCGCCCTCAAGTACCCGGACGTGTTGAAGGCCGGGGTCGCCATCGGCAGCAGCAACATCGCTTCCCTGAAGCCGCAGGGACTGCGCAGTCGCGACGCGGTCGAGAAGTTCGGGTACAAGGTCGTCGACTACTCCGAGCGCCCGCCGCTGGTCAGCAACTACCGGCCCTACATGGAGGCGATCAAGCAGTCCGGCGCGAAGGGCTACAACGACACCACCGCAAGCGACATCACGCCGGAGTTGACTGCCGTCAAGGACACCGGGCTCAAGCTGACGTGGTGGCTGCTGGGTAACCAGTTCTACGACCCGAAAACCATCTCCGCGGTGCAGAACTCCGGTACGCCCACGAAGATCTACCAGTACTTCAGCCACCTGCCGTTCGAGCTCTCCGACCAGTTCGAGGTCGTCAAGCAGATCAAACAGATCATGAGCGACGGCGTCTCGGATCCGAAGTACACCGACTTCACCGCGCTCGCGTTCAACGCCTGGACCCTGTGGGCGAAGTCGGCGACCGCCTGCGGGAACGACCTCACCCAGGACTGCGTGCTGCAGAAGGCCGGTAGCGAGAAGGCGTGGACTGCGGGGGGATTCTTCCCGGCACGGGATACCGATCCCAAGAACCCGCAGCAGCCGACCTGCTACGTGATGATGGACGTGACGGCCAAGGGCTTCGTCTACGACCGGGCCATCACGCAGCCGAACCAGAGCGTCTACAACTGCGACCCGAAGAACGTCATCAAGCTGGAGAAGACCTACCAGTAGCCGATTCGGCGCACGGGCGTGCCAGGGCCTGCCCCTGGCCGCCGGTGCGCTGGTCGGCGGCTGCTGCGCCTGACGCGGCGGCACGCGTCGCCCGGTCAACCTCCCTGCGCAGCAGCCGCAGCTCTTCGCCGACATCGGCGAGAACGGCGACGGCCGGCTCGATCCCGTCCGTGGCTCGAACTCTCGAGAGCTTGTCGAGCAGAGGAGTCATGCTTCCGGCAAGCTGCCGGCCCCGCGCGCCGTCATGTTCCGGCCCGCAGCGCAGCGACCACTCGGCGACAGCCGCCGCAAGCGCCCTGGCGCAGTAGGCGATCTCGGTGAACGGCACGAGCCGCCGGCTCGCCCGCCGGCCCGACAACCCGATCAGGGTCTGGCCCCCCGCCGGCAACGCCACCAAGGCAAGCTGATGAAGCTGGCGATCCACGCGCCGGGCATCGAGGAAGAGGTCACGATCGCGGACGCCGGTCGACAGCCGTCGATGGACGTCCGTCGTCAGCACGCGCAGCTCGGCGATGAAGGCGTCGATCGCCGACGCCCGCGCGTCAGCGGTGCGCACCGGGAGGACGAGCAGCGCGACAAGGATACCGACGCCGGCGCCGAGCGCCGTCTCGACCAGTCGCAGCCACAGCAGCTGATCGCTGAATTCGTGGAGCACGTTGTACAGCTGACCCATGATGGTGGTGATCGCAAACGCCATCACCGCGTAGGACACCCGGAAGAAGTAGAGACCGAGGAAGACGCACACCAGCACCACCGCAACGATCGCGGTGTCGTCCCGGCCCGTGAGATGAACCGTCACGGTCGCGACGAGCAAGCCGGCGAAGGTGCCGACGATGCGGTTGATGCCTTTCACCGCGATCTCTCCGGTGGTGAAGGTGCCGGTGAGCGCGAGAAAGCAGGCGAGCACGGCCCAGTAGTACCGGCGCCCGGAGACGAGATCGCCGGCGAAAACGGAAACGCTGCCGGCCAATGCCACCTGGATGCACAGCCGGGTGTTGAGCGAGCGGCGCGCCCACCACGTTGCGCCGTCGCTGATGGCAGCGACGGCGGTGGGCGACGTGCTCGGCAAGTTTCCGAGGAACAGCTCGACGGCCGGCCGGAACTCACGGACGTGGGCGGGCACCGCCAAAGAGCTCTCGTGCGCGCAAGCCTCGAGCCCGTCCAAGAGCTGGGAGAGCGCACGGCGTGCGTCACGCAGCTGGCGCCCCAGCACGAGCGGCAGGTCTTCTGACATATCCGCGATGCGCCGAGCCAGCTCCGCGACCTGACCCCGAGCGAGCGCCAGATCGGATCGTTGGACGGCGCCGAGCGCCGCAAGAAGTGCCGATCGCAACGGCTCGGGCACGTTGCCCACCAGAGCAAGCTGTCCAGTCGCCGTGGCGAGTTCTTCGGCGGCGAGTTCGACGTCCAGCAAGCCATGCCGTGTCGCCGATCGCCGCTCCTGCTGCCCGGGTGCGGGCGGAAGTGACGACAGATGCCCATCCACGATCAGCGCGGCCTCGACGACGCGGAAGCTACGGGCGTGCAGGACAGCGTGGACGCGGGCGGCGGCGACCTCCCCCGCGAGCGCATCACGCGCTGTCTCGGCGAGCGCGCCGACGCGGATGTCGAAGGCCCGCCGGGCCGCGAGGTAGGCGGCCGCGGCCCGATCGGGTATCAGGAGGATCGCCGCAACCATGACGCAGCCGGCCGCGGATGTGATGACGGCCATGACGTCGCCGAGCTGCCCGAGCCGGAATCCGACGAACATGGTGAAGAAGTAGCTGAGCCAGCCGATCATGCCGTACTGGAAGCCGCGCGGGCCGAAGCGGCGCACGTACACCGCCGCGACCATGACCGCGACGAAGGTGACGAGCCCCGCGAGCCGGTGGCCGGCGACCAGGCTGCCGGCCAACGCACCGCTTCCGGCGGCAAGAGGAAAGAACGCCAGCGTGATGGTCGCGTCGCGCGGCGGACGGCTGGAGGCAGCGAACGATCCGTTCATCGCCACCATGCCGCCGAGCAGGATCGCGACGACCGTCGGGATGCCGACACGCGGGGCGACGAGGTTCTCCACACCCACCACCAGGGCAAGTGCGATCGCTGCCCGCAGTCCCAGCCGCAGCCGCAGCAGCCCGGGATCGGAGCCGACGAGCACGTCCCACAGCGCCGCGATCCGCCGTGGTAGCGCCCCGCCCACCAGCACACCTCTTTCCCCGGCGCCGCGCAGCCGCCTTACCCCGCTTCCGGGGAAGGCATACCCAGTGATACGGCCGAGCCGACATCCGGCAACGTTGTAACGGCGTTATGACGGCAGTGGTGCCCGCACGCTTCGCAGCGGCCACCGGGCCAAACCTCGGATCGGGCGGTTTCTCGCGCCACGTGAGGCATCTGGCAGAAAGCAGGAATTCGGGCCTGCTGCAAACCGATGCACGCCCGCAAGCGAATGCAAGGTACGGGTCTGTACCACGGTGGGATCGACCGGATCGCGCAGCGCGGGCAGCCAGGACACATCGAGGAGGATGTGTGAAGAGATCACGGATTTTGGGTTTGACTTCGGCGGTAGCCATCGTCGGACTGCCCATTGCAGCGGCATCACCGGCATTCGCCGCCGACGGCGCCCAGAGCTACCAGGCCAATCTGGCTCCGGTTCCGCTGAACGGGCAGAATTCGGCGAGTGCCACGTTGATGCTGACGCTTACCGGCAACACGGCAACGATCACCGAAGACGCCCACGGGCTTGCCGCGAGCTTCCAAGGCGGCCCGTTCCCGCACGTGCAGCACATCCACGGGCTCGCGCAGGGAACCTGCCCTACCGCATCGGCCGACGCGGACGGCAACGGGGTCATCAGCACCGGCGAGGCGCAGAGCAGCTACGGAGATATCCAGACGACGCTATCGACGTCCGGTGACACCAGCCCGGCGGCCGGGACCGACGTGAAGATCGCTCCGAGCGGCTCCTCGTTCCACTACTCCCGGACGATCACGCTCAGCAACAGCACGGTCCAGGCGATCACCAACGGCAACGCCGTGATCGTGATCCACGGGTTGGACCCGGCGACGGCTCCCAGCGCCGCCGGTAGCGAGAAGAGCAAGCTGGTGCCTTCGCTGCCACTGGCGGCTACGGCGCCGGCTCTGTGCGGCAAGCTGGTCTCCGCCCAGCTGGGTTCCGTTCCCACCGGCGGCGCCGCAACCGGCGGCGGTTCGACCGCGGGGGTCACCGATCCGGGTCTTCTGGCACTGGGAGTGACAGCGCTCGCCGGTGCCGGTGGGGCCATGGCTTACCGCCGGTTCTCCACCGCCCGCCGGTAACCAAGGCGATCGCACGGGTCGCCGGGATCGAACAGCCGGCCCGGCGGCGCGCGACCGCTCCAGATCTCTGGGACAGGGCATGTGATGACAGCTCATCGGACGACAGCGCGACGCGGACAGCGCGCGGCGCTGGCTGCGGCCGTGGTGCTGGCCGCGAGCGGCGGCAGCGTGATCGGCTGGTTCGCCACGCACCAGGACCATGCACCGCAGCCGGCAGCGTCGGCGGCCGGAACCATTGACAACTCCACCGCACCCCACCCGCCGGATGCACCGGCACGGACTCCGCGGAGTTCAGCTGCCACGCCGACACCGACGCCGATGCCGAGCCAGTCGATGGCCCGCTCACTCCCGCTGTCGATCAGCATTCCCGCCATCAGCGTCGACTCGCCGATCGAAAGCGTCGGACGCAACGCGGACGGCACTATCGCCGTACCCCAGCCTGGACCGCACTACGGCGAGGCCGCCTGGTACCGCTACTCTCCGACCCCGGGCCAGCTCGGACCGTCGATCATCGAGGGGCACGTCGACTCGGCCGCAGCCGGTCCGTCAGTCTTCTACCGGCTCGGAGCGCTGCGCCCGGGACAGCAGATACGCGTGCAGCGCGCGGATAACAGCGTTGCCGTCTTCACCGTGAACGCCGTACGCAGCTACCCCAAAGGCGCGTTCCCGACCATCGCCGTCTACGGCAACACCGACCACGCAGCGCTTCGACTGATCACCTGCGGAGGGTCGTTCAACCGGAACACCGGTCATTACGAGAACAACATCGTTGTCTTCGCGCACCTGACGGCTACCCGCGCCGCGTGACGCCGGTCTATCGGAAGCGCTGGATCGGCAGGTGCCTCGTCATCGCGGATCCCGCCGGCCCCATGAGCTGGTGAGCTCGCCACAGCCGGCGAGAAAACAGCAGCAGGAGCTGCTCATCGTGACGGCCGCCGTCGGCGAGAACGAACCGCTCGAGCTCCGCGTCACCTTCCTGCCAGGTCGTCGGCCGATGACCGAGTAGTTCGCGCAGATCATCGAGGTCCGCCGCGGTGGCTGCCCGCCCGATCTCGTCGACACGCGCGAGGTGGCGAGCCAGCCGGAACGCCGCGCGGCGCTGATACTCCGCGAACTCATCGTCCACGGGCAGGCCGCGCAACGTCAGCACCAGGTGTTCATGAGCGACGGCGGCCGGGGAAGAAGGCTCCGCGGGAAGCTCGACCTCGGGCAATTGCACCCGCGCGGCATCGGCGATCGCCTCGACCGCGAAGAGGTTCGTCTCGTTGCACCATTGCAGGTTCGTCATGTAGTCCGAGCCGGGCGGCGGATCGGCGAGCGCAGCATGAAACGCCAGCTGATTCGACAGCGTGAAGGCGATGTGGTGATGCTCGATCGCCTCGAGATCGACCGGCTGCCCGGCGAGTTCCCCGTAGCGCGCGTAGAGCTGGTGGAAGTCGCCGTAGCCGATGACCGTGTCGCGCATCCGGAACGCGGCGAGATCCATCATCGGATCGCCGATGTGAGCCAGTTCCACGTCGAGAATCGCCTCGATACGCCCGTCCCGGTGGTGAAACTGCCCGGTGTCCCACAGCACCATGGATTCACGTCCGCGGGTGTCGACGGGGTGACGGTCGAGCCAGCCGAGGCAAAACTCCAGGAAGGGATCGGGGCGCCGCTTCGTCTTCCGGTAGTTGGCGACATAGCGCTGCATCCCGAGGTCCCCGGAGCCGGCGGGCGAGGCCGCCCGCATCACGCCGGCGCGGGCGAAAGGTTCGACGTCGAGTGCATGCAGCCGAGCGAGTATCGCCAGATAGTCGTCCACGACCGCATCCCGCTCGGCCGCAGAAGCCCCCGCGAAGTCGGGACGGCCGGGAGCTCGGTCGGTGACGAACGCCCGCGGATCGTCGATCCACCCGTACACGTGCGGCACCGGGATGCCGTGCTCCTCCAGCAGCCGCTGGCACAGCATCTCGTGCTCGAACGGAAATGCCCCGGCGAAGTCGACCCGGTCGCCGCGAACGTAGAGCTCGAGCAGCTCGCCGTCGCGCTCGACGTCGACGAACCACACCGGTCGCCATCGCGGCTGGCGCGCCGCCCGCACGATCGGGCCACCCACGTGCGCCCGTATCCATGCGGCAATCGGCGCCAGTTCGCTGTCGGCATCCACGGGCAGGGTTCTACCACTCGTCGCAGCGACGAGTGCGCGCGGTCATCCGGGACGGTGGGATCAGCTGCTCACGCAGTCACCCGGGCCGAGGCCCCGGCGTCGATCGACATCACCGTGCCGCTGATCCCGCGCGCCTCCTCCGCAGCCAGGAAGAGCACCGCCCGGGTGATCTCTTCGGGCTCCACCCACGGAATCGGGATGACGTGCAGCCGCTCGAACGCGGCGGCCGCGTCCTCCCGGGTCGGGTGGTCCAGGTCAGGACGCATGAGCCGGCGAATGGACTCGTTCTGGATCATCGGCGTGTCGACGTTGCCAGGCGCAATGGCGTTGACGGTCACGCCGTGCTGCGCGAAATCGTGCGCCGCGCACTTCACCAACCCGATGACGCCCCACTTCGCCGACGCGTAGCCGGCCACATGAGGCCCACCGGTGCGGCCCATCATCGATGCCGTCGCGATGATCCGTCCGTAACGCCGCTCGACCATCCCCGGGCCGACGGCACGGATCGTGTTGAAGACGCCGGTGAGATCGACGTCGAGGACCTGCCGCCACGACTCGGCGGACATCTCGTAGACCGCCTGCCCGCTCGTCGAGGCAACGCCGGCGTTCGCGCACGCGATATCGATACGGCCGAACTCCGCTGTCGCCTGCGCCACCAAGCTCTCCAGCGCCACGAGGTCGCGCACGTCAGCCTCGGCCGAAAGACAGCGCCGCCCCTCCGCCTCCACCAGCTTGACGGTCTGCTCGAGGTCGGCACGCTCGGGCAGCGGGTAGCGGATGGTGTCGAGACCCCCGAACCAGTCACATACCACGATGTCGGCGCCCTCGCGGGCGAGCGCGACGGCGTGCGAGCGGCCCTGTCCCCGGGCCGCGCCGGTGATGAAGGCGACCTTGCCTTCGAAAGAACCCATCGGTGTCTCCTTTCGGTGCGCTGCGGAAGCTGGATCTTCAGCCGAGATCGAGCGGCGCGTCGACGGCCGTCACCCCGCCGTCGGCGACGATGGCCTGTCCGGTGATGAACGCCGCGTCCGCGGACAGCAGGAAGCGCACCACTCCGGCGATGTCATCAGGCTCCCCCATCCGGCGCAGCACGGCCGCGGCGGCATTGCGGGCATCCATCTCCGGCGTCGACGGCATCATCGGCGTGCGGATGTAGCCCGGGCATACCGCGTTCGCCCGGATCCCGCGGGGGCCGAGCGCATCCGCGAGCGACCGGGTCAGGCCGATGAGTCCGGACTTCGACGCGCAGTAGGACGGGATCGCGCCGTGGCCGATGACGCCTTCGATGGAAGCGATACCGACGACCGCCGACCCTGGCATGGCCGACAGCAGGTCCGGCAGGATCAGCTGCACGATCCGCGCGTGTGCGGTGAGGTTGACGTCGAGCAGGCGCTGCCAGCGCGCCCAGTCGATCACTCCGATCGGCGCCGGATCCACCATGCCGGCCGAGTGCACGAGAGCGCCGATCGACGGCAGCGCTTCGCGAGTCGCCTCGACCGCCGCCTGCAATGCCGACTCATCAGCGACGTCGACCTGCAGGCCGATGGACGGGACGTTCAGCATGCTCGCCACCTCGTGGGCACCGTCGCCGTTGAGGTCCCAGACGGCAACGGGACGGCCGGCTTCGGCCAGGTATTCGGCGCACGCCTTACCGATGCCGGATGCGCCACCGGTGACGATGACACCGCTGGTGACGGGCTGCTTCATGACCACTCCTCAACTGCGCTGTACACGTGCTGCCACTCTCGCGCATCGGCGCGCGGCGAGCGGCCGCGGGGTCACGTTTGACCGAGGATGTGCTCCACGCGGCGATCCGGCACGAGCCAGGTCAAGGCGACGACGACGTAGCAGGCGATGCCGAGCCAGCGATTCGCGAACGACAAGCCGATCCCGAGGCAGTACAGCACCGGTGACAGCTTGCCTTTGACGTCATTGCCGACGGCGGTGGCGAGCAACGATGCCGGACCTTCGGCGCGCAGCAACGACGTCTGCAGCAGGAAGTAGGCCACCGCGGCGGCGAGCAGCACCATGCCGTAGAACGCGACCGGCGTCGCCGGGAACGAGTTCTCGCTCATCCACGCCGTCGCGAACGGTACGAGGGACAGCCAGAACAGCAGGTGCAGGTTCGCCCACAGCGCCGCACCCCGGACGCGGTTCACCGCGTGCAGCATGTGATGGTGGTTGTTCCAGTAGATGCCGAGATGCACGAAACTGAGCGCGTACGCCAGCAGCACCGGCACGTTCTCGCGCAGCGCATGCCAGGTCGTCTCGTGCGGTATGCGCAACTCCAGGACCATGATGGTGATCAGGATCGCGATGACACCGTCGCTGAACGCTTCCAGCCGGTTCTTCGACATGGCGGGAGGCTATCGGCGGCTCGCATCCGAGCCGCCTCGGCCGGCGGCAGCGTTGCGATCTCGTTGCGATCGAACGGATCAGTTGCGCCATGCAGCGAGCCGGAGTGCAATGCCCGCGTGAAAGCCAGCGAACGACTACTGCTCGCGCTGCGGGTGACGATGGAGGTCGGCGTGGTAGCCGGTGCAGCCGCTTGCGGCGTGCACCTCGGCGGCGGGACCGCGAGCAAGGTCGCTCTCGGTGTCCTCGCCCCCGCCGTGGCGTTCGGCGTCTGGGGCGCAGTGGACTTCCGCCAAGCCGGTCAGTATGCGGAGGCGCTGCGCCTGGTGGAGGAATTGGCCATCACGACTGCGGTCGGCATCGGCTGGTACTGGGCCGGGCGGCCCATCCTGGGGTCGCTGCTCATCGCGCTTTCGGTCGCCTACCACAGCCTGGTCTACGCGTTCGGTGACCGGCTGCTCAAGGACCGTGAACCGGTCCGGCGGCAGCGGTCGCCGCTCGCCCAATAGCGGCTCCCTCGCGATCAGCCGTCGAGGCCCAGCATGGTGATCGCATTGCCGCGCAGGATGAGCTCGAGCTCCGGCGCGCTGACCATGCCGGCCATCCGCTCCACCACCTCGGCCGTGTTCGGCCACGTGGTGTCCTGATGCGGATAGTCGATCTCGAATGCGATCTGCGTGATCCCGACCGCGTCACGGTTGCGCAGCCCGGCGTCGTCCTCGAAGAAGCATCCGTACACCCTGCCGGGGACATACGAGCTCGGCGGCTCGGTGATGATCGGAGGAAGCTCGGCGTATGCCGAGTGCAGAAAGACACTGTCGAGCCGCTCGAGGATGAAGGGCATCCAGCCGATCTGGCTTTCCGAGTACGCAATCTTGAGCCTCGGGAAGCGCACCAGCACCCCGGACACGAGCCACTCGACGAGCGAGAGCTGAGCCATGCTGAAGGTCATCGCGGTGTTCGCGGCGCGCGGCGCAAAGGGGCTCGTCTCCGCCATCCGGGAGCCTGACCCGATGTGCATGCACACCACCGTCGCGGTCTCGTTGCAGGCAGCGAATACCGGATCCCAGTACCCGTCGGGGTCATGGATGGACGGCAGCCCCAGATGGTGCGGCATCTCCGGGAACGTGACCGCCCGGCACCCGCGCGCCGCATTGCGCCGGATCTCGGCGGCAGCCGCGATCGGATCCCACAGCGGAATGAGCCCGACCGCAAGCAGCCGCCCTGCCGACGAACCGCACCATTCGTCGATCATCCAATCGTTGTAGGCGCGCACGCAGCGCATCGCGAGGTCCTTGTCCTTCGCTTCCAGGAACATCTGGCCGCAGAAGCGCGGAATGAACGGGAAGCACAGCGAGCGTTCGGTGCGATTGAGATCCATGTCGGCCAGCCGGGCGACCGGGTCATAGCAGCCGGCTCGCATATCGCGGTAGGCGATGGGATCGGTCGTGTGCTGCTCCAACGGGTAGCCGGCGCAGGCGACGACCTTGGGAACGGCTTTGGCGAGGTCCTCGTAGAGCCACCAGTCCATGACGGGGCCCTCGCCTCCCTTGAGGTACGAAACGCGGAGGGTGCGCGGATCCTTCACGGTCTGGCAGGTGTCCTGCACGACTCGGGGACCGCTCTCGCGGTCACGCGCCGACAACCGATCGGTCCACACCGTCGGCGGCTCCACCACGTGGTCGTCGACAGAAATGATCCAGGGCAGTTCGGTCATCGCGCGCCCCGTATGAGGACGCCCGGCCGCGCCGTCGTCGGCTCCCCGTCGCGTTGCACGATCTGCCCGCCGACCACCGTCGCCCGGAAACCGACCGCCTTCTGCTCGATCCGCGGCTGACCGGCGGGCAGATCGTGCACCAGCTGCGGCATTGCGGGGGCCACCCGGTCGGGATCGAAGACGTTGAGGTCCGCGACCATCCCCTCACGTATCAGCCCGCGGTCGTGGAAATTCCAGATCCGCGCAGGGGCGAGTGTCAGCATGCGTACGGCCTCTTCGAGGCTGAAGTCGCCGCGACGGCGAACCCAGTACGCCAGCAGGTGGGTCTGGATCGAGCTGTCACAGATCTGGCTCACGTGAGCACCCGAATCGGAGAAGGTCGGCACCGTACGCGGATGCTTCATGGCTGATCGCACCGCCGCTACGTCGAACGGCGCGAAGGTCTGCACGAAGAACTGCGCGAGGTCGGTCTCGACAGCCAGCTCGATGATCGCTTCCACGGGGTCGACGCCGCGGGCCCGAGCGACGTCGTTCACCGTCGGGTTCGGCGGCACCGGGCTGTCCAGCACGCGCATCCGGTCGTAGTCGGGCTGGCGTGCTTCGGCGCCGATCGCCCGGCCGTACTCCCCGTGGTGCGCCGACCAAACGAGCCGCTTGCGCACCTCTGGGTCCGCCAGCGCGGCTCGCTGCTCCGCCAGGGGCAGCGCGCGTACCGGTGCCCATTCGGCTAGCGCGTCGAACGGCATCCGGCTGCGGAAGGAGGACATCGAACCGATCCCGCGCGGATGCGTGAGCCCGAACATGCGCCCACCGGCCGCGGCGGCGCTGTCCAGCAGGCCCAGCGCGCGACCACCGGAGGTGGCACCGATGAGGACCGGCACGCCCGTTTCGACGGCCAGGTCGATGAGCCGCTGGTCGTACGCCCCCTCCTCGCCCGGGCGGGGAGGGTCTTGCACCAGCTGGAACACGCCGTGGCCGCCGGCCCCGACGACACCGACCAAGGCGCGCACTTCCTCCCAGCCGGCGAGCCGCGACGCCACCGGCCGGTCGTCCGATGTCTCGTGGTGATGGGTGCGGGACGTACTCAGGCCGTAAGCGCCGGCAGCCAGCGCAGCGGCGAGTTCGGCGGCCATCGCCGCGAGGTCGCGCTCGGTGGCCTGCTCGGTGAAGGCCCGCTCACCCATGGCGTGAGTCCGAAGCGCCGAATGCCCGACGTTCGCGGCGTAATTCAGCGCCTTGGGCAGCCGGTCGACGGCATCCAGATACTCGGCGAAAGTGGTCCACGTCCACTCGATGCCGGCTTCCATCGCCGCGCCGGAGATGTCCTCCGCCCGCTCCAGGTTGCGCAGCACGAGGTGGCGCTGCTCCGCAGCGGCCGGGGCGAGCGTGAAGCCGCAGTGGCCCATGACCGCTGTCGTCACGCCATGCCAGCAGGAGGACGTACCCAGCGGGTCCCAGAAAACCTGGGCGTCCAGATGTGTGTGGCCATCAATGAAACCGGGGGTCACCACCGCACCGGAGGCATCGATCTCTTCGCGGCCGGCATCGCGGATCCGCCCGATCGCGGCAATCCGACCGGCGTGAACGGCGACATCGGCGCGGTAAGCCGCCGAGCCGGTGCCGTCGACCAGCTCCCCGCCGCGGATCACCAAGTCGTACGCCACGCCCGCCTCCTCCGCATCGTCCGCTGCCCCACCGAGCGATGCCGACCACCATAAACCCGCCTGTAGCCGATGGCTACAGGCGAGGGCGAGCGGGGTGTTCAGACGACGGGCAGCTGGACGCCGGTGCGTCCTCGGGTCACGTCCGGCAGCTCGATGACGGCGTAACGCGGCCTGCGCGGGGGCGTCTCGGAGATCGGAGCGGGCCGCTCGATCGGGCGCAGCACGATGACGCCGTCGCGATCAACCGACACCGAGTAGCGACCGTGTGGCTCACCGGCGAAACCACCGATCACGAGCTGACCGGACGGGTCGGCGACTGCCTCGCCCACGTACTCGAAGTGCGCCATGATCTTCCCCCGGCTCGAACGTGGCAACACAATAGCGGGCGCTGCTCCCGGCTTCCCCGAACTCCGCCACCGAATCGCCCCGGGGCTACTGCCCCGATCGGTGCGCGAGACGGGCGTCTGGCATGCTGCCTGCGCAAGAGCGCCGCGTCCGATCGCGGCTGCCGCGGTGGAGGAGCCGGTCATGACGGCAGTGGAGCAGGAAGCTCGCGAGGCCTACCAGCGATTCGTTGCCTGCCGCAACGACATCGATGCGGGTAAGCGGCCATGGACCGACCTGGGTGAGTTCTTCACCGACGATTGCGTCTTCATCGATCCCGCCTGGGGTCGCACGGAGGGCAAGGAGCGCGTCATCACCTTCCTGGAACAGAGCATGGCCGGCCTGGACGGCTGGACGTTCCCCGAGGAATGGACCGTCGTAGACGGGGCGCGAGTGATCAGCCTCTACTGGAACCGGGTGCCCGGCGCCCGGGCGGACGGCAGCCCGCTGCAGGCCCCGGGGGTGTCGATCCTGCACTACGCAGGCGACGGCCGGTTCTCCTACGAATGCGACATCCTGAACATGGCCGAAGTCGGCGAGATCATGGCTGCGAGCACGTGGAAGCCCAGCTCCGCCATGTTCGCACCGCCGCGGGAGCCGAACCGCGACTGCACGCCGCCGGGCGACCTGGGCGCGCCGTAGGGCGCACGGTGCGCTCCGCCGAACGTCTCACCGGGAACCCGCATTCCCTGGACCTAGTGCGTGATCTGCTCACGTGATTGCTGATCGGCCGGCGCCGGATGACGGCGTTACGGCAACCGGATCTCGGCGGACCCCGGCCGGATTCAGCCGGCCGCGCGTAGCAGCGCGACGAACTGGGCGTCGCCGGCAGGATCCAGCCGCTTGGTGACCGTCAGCTCGACCGGCTGCTCCCCACCGTCGCCGCGCAGCGCCGGCACCGTGACCGGGCGGTCGAGGATGACCGTGCGGCCGGTCAGCAGGTGCCTGGTGAAGCCCGCGAGGTGCATCTCCCGCAGCCGCGGTGGTATCAGCTTCGTGAGCGGCTGACTCACCAGAGCCGCGGTGGACCAGGAGAGCAGCTCGCCGGCCGCGGCGGACACGGCGAGGATGCGGTTCGCCGCGTCGGCGAGAATGACGGCGCGGTCGCTGTCGTGCACCCACGAGACGTCGGGGCTGGTGGTTGCCGGTGTCTGGTGGGCGGGCTCCGGGAGCCGCCACGGCGTCGGCTCGCCGCCGGCCAGCTGGGTGGCGACCTCGTCCAGCACCCAGTCGCGCAACCAGGTCACCTCGGCTAGCGGCGGGGACGTGAGCAGCCGCCCACTGGTTGCCATCTCGTCGGCCGCGTGCACCGCAAGGCGGAGCAGGACGAACCCGGATGCCCGCTCTGGCGGAACCGACACCACCAGGTCGACGTAGCTCGGCAGCTCGCCTCCTGCGAGCCCCGACTTCCACGCGGAGAACGCCTCGGCGATCAGCAGCCGCGAGCGATCCGCCTCCTCGATATCGCCGACCAGGTGATGCTCGGGCGCCGGATCCTGCAACGCGGCGACGCTGTACTCGCGGAGCATCGCCTCGTACTGCTCGCGCATCACCTCATAGAGCAGGACCGGAAGGTGGCGCAGGACGACCCGGACACCGGCGGTCTGCTGGCCGGCTCCGGCGTCCCAGTCGCTGGACGCTTCGCTGCTCGGCCCGCCGAGCGTGAACCAGACCGTCTTGCCACCGGGCGGGCTGAGGGCCACTCCGAAACGGGAGGCCAACGCCTCCACGAGTTCGAGGCCTCGGCCGGTGACCGACTCCTCGCCGTGCGAGCGGCGCTGTGGTAGCCGGGCGGTGAGGTCCTGCACCTCCACGCGCACCTCGGGACTCAGAGCGACCCGTACCTCGATGGCCGTGTCGGTATGGATAACGGCGTTGGTGACCAGCTCGCTCGTCAGCAACACCGCCGTGTCGACGAGGTCCCCGGCGATGGCCTCGCGCACGAGCCGACCGCGCACGAAGCGCCGCGCGGCGCCAACGCTCGCGGGCTCCGGATCCAGTATCAGCCGGTCGGTTATGGCCTCTGACACACCATCAGTCTCTCCGTACGCACGGGACCGGGCGCAACGAGCGGCTAGCTGCTCGACACGAGCCCCTTGATTATCAAGTAGACGCCCATCGCCATGGCCACGCCGGCGGCCACGGGCCGCAGGTGCGCAAGCAACCAGCGTTGAAACGCTCGCACCTGCAGGGTCGTTCGCTCCGGGCTCACCAGAAAGCCGATCAGCGGCACCTCCGCAAGGACGAACATGACGGCATTGAACAGGACGAGCAGCAGTATGACCGTCACCGGATGATAGTTGCGCGCCGCAATATCTTTCAAAGCGATGAGGTACCAGATCCCCGGCGGGTTCAGCAGCGCCCCGACGAGGAAGGCCGCGGGCATCGAACCGCGACGCAGGAAGCGTTCCAGCCGCGACGGCGCACGATCCCCGTCGTCGGGTTCCGACCCGGACCGCTCACCGCGCCGTCGCCACCGCCAAACGGGTACGCCGCCGCGATGTCGGCGCAGCCAGATGACCAGCGCCGCGATGACGGACGCGCCGCCGGCGGCGAGGTTCACCGCTGGGCTGCCGGTCTTGACACTGCCCGTGGAGAACGCTCCCCGCAACGCGAAGACGATGACGAGTCCGCACGCCAGGCTCATCAGCCATCCGCCGAGCAGGAAGGCGACGAGCAGCGGCTTCGGGTCCCGGAACTGCAAGATCACGATCACCCCGGCAAGCAGCGTCGGGAAGACGGCCGCCGCAAAGGCGGGCGGGACCACGCTCAGCATGTCCGCGGCGCCTGCGCGATCGGCCCTGCCTGCCCCATCGACCGATCCTGTCATCCGCGCACGCCGAACCGCCGGACCGCGTCCACCCCGCGCCGGGCTATCCGATCGCTCTCTCCAAGGGACGCGTCAAGCTGTTCCGGGAGCACCCGGATGAACGATGCGGGCGTTGTCGAGCGCGAGAGCCAGCGCGCCGGCGAGCACCGCGGTCGCGTCCGCGGCGCGCCCTGCCGCCTTCAGCTCGTCGGCGAGTTGCGTGAGCCGCGCGACGAGTTCCTCCACGGTAGGGGTCTCGCGGTTCACCCGAGCTTGATCACCGCCAGGCCGGACTTCGCAAACCCGCCTGGCGTGTGATCACGCTCGCGCTGCGCGCATCAGGTAAGCCGGTGCCTGAATGGCCGCGCCGGAACCACGGGTCAGCGTTGCGCGATCCAGCGGCGGTGTCCGTCGCAAAGCCAGCACAAGCCGTGTTCATCGCAATTGGTAACAGCCGGCTAAACGCCACGAAGCGGTCACCCACCCGGGCGAACAAGCCGAATCTGACGTGCGCCGATCCGACGACATATGCGCCAAAACATCTCTGCCTTGACGCCGGACGTCCATCCTGACAGCGATGCCGCACGGCAGGCCACCGCCGGCCACCGGGCCCGCCGGTCCCGCAACGGCCGCGCGCGCACCTTGGGCGGCAGCGCGGCGCTGGCGCTCGCCGTCGCTTCGGCGCCGTTCGTCGCCGGCTGCAGCAGCTCCACGGCGGCGGCGCCGCTGACCAGCACCGCGGACGCGGACCAGACCGCGACGAAAGTGGCAGCCGGCAACACCATCGCCTCCTCCAGCTTCGATGTGAAGCGCGACGGCTTCTCCTTCCCCAACTACGACAACAGCGCCGCACCCATCAACATGACGCCGGCGTCCATGCAGAAGCTCTTCGGCGACGAGGTGTGCGCCCGCATCAACGCCGACGGCTGCACGCTCACTGCTCCGGCCGCGGCCTGGATGACGGTGCTCAACTCGGCCATGGACGGCGGCCACTGCTTCGGCATGGCGACCCTCGCGACGCTGTTCTACGAGAACAAGATCCAGCGCTCGTCCTACGGCGCCTCCAGCACCTATGCGTTGAAGGACGAAGGCAAGGTCCAAACCCTGATCGCGCAGATGTTCGCGACTCAGGCGACGAACCCGGAAGCGACGACCGGTAAGGCCTACTCCGTCAGCGACATCATCACCCAGCTGCGGCAGGGCTGGGCGCAGCACCGCGAGTACCTGCTCGCCATTCGGACGCTGGACGGCAGCGCCGGGCACGCCATCACCCCCGTCGCGCTGCGCAACCTGGCCGGCGGCAAGGTCGGTCTCGTCGTGTACGACAACAACTACCCGGGCGAGCCGCGGACGGTCGAGCTCGACCCGGCGGCGAACAGCTGGAAGTACACGACCTCGGCCGACCCGACGGACGACGCCAGCGACTTCGTCGGCAACGCCGGCAACCCGATGATGCTCTACACGCCGGCGGCGGCATTGCAGACGCAGGACTGCCCGTTCTGTCGCGACTCCAGCGACCCGTCGGTGTACGTGACGCTGGATCAGAAATCCGCGCAAGCAGGCGTGACCATGACGGTCACCGACCCGGCCGGCCAGCCGCTGTCCGGCGTGAAGTCCGTCCCGTGGATGTCGGACGATGCAGCGAGCGGGAGCGACGACCCCGACCTGCTGCTGCGGGTACCGGACACGAGGGCGTTCCGGGTGACCATCACCGGCTCGAAGGTCAAGGGCACCGCACCCGGGGTCGTCACCGTCATCGGCCGCGGATGGAGTGACCAGGTCGCTGCGGTGCAGCTCAGCCAGGGTGAATCGGATTCCATCGACGTGAACCCGTCGAACGGCCGCTTCACGTACCGGACGACCGACGCGGAGAGCCCGGTCCTCAGCAACACCGTCGACGAGGGCGACGCGTCCTACACGTTCGCGTTCAAGGGAGCGACGGTGGATGCGGACGGCGGAAGCTTCGACGTGGCGACCGACCGGCGCGCGCGGACCGAGCGCATCACCTCCCACGGCACCGGTGGCAGCGTGATGAAGTTCGCCTTCGTGCGCATCGACAAGAGCTCGAGCCAGGTGTTCTCGACCGACAGCTTGAGCCTGGCCGACGGCCAGTCACTTCTTGCCGACTACGGCGTCTGGAAGGGCAACGGCAAGCCGCTCACCGTCGGCGTCGACGACGGGGACAACGGTTCGATCGACCGCACCGTGCACCTGCGCGACCAGTAGGCGACACGGCAAGGGCCGGGAGGCACCATCGCCTCCCGGCCCTTACTGAACGCTGATCAGAATTGCGCGATGGCCGCGTTGAACGTCGCGCTCGGCCGCATCGCCGCGTCGGCCTTGTCGTCGGCGACGAAGTAGTACCCGCCGAGGTCGACCGGGCTGCCTTGCACGGCGGAAAGCTCAGCAACAATGGTCTCTTCGGCGTCGCCGAGCTGGCGCGCGAGCGGCGCGAAGAGCTCGGCCAGCTCCTGGTCGTCACGCTGCTCGGCGAGGGCCTGCGCCCAGTACAGCGCCAGGTAGAAGTGGCTGCCGCGGTTGTCGAGCTGGTTCACCTTGCGCGAGGGTGACTTGCCGTTTTCGAGGATGCGTCCCGTCGCGGCGTCGAGCGTGCGCCCGAGGATGCCGGCACGCTTGTTGCCGAACTTGTCGGACAGGAACTCGAGCGACACGGCCAGCGCGAGGAACTCGCCCAGCGAGTCCCAGCGAAGGTGGTTTTCCTTCACCAGCTGCTGCACGTGCTTGGGGGCCGAGCCACCGGCACCGGTCTCGAAGAGCCCGCCGCCCTTGAGCAACGGCACGATCGACAGCATCTTCGCGGACGTGCCCAGCTCGAGGATGGGGAACAGGTCCGTGAGGTAGTCACGCAACACGTTGCCGGTGACCGAGATGGTGTCCTCGCCCTTCTTGGCACGCTCCAGCGTGTAGCGGGTGGCCTCCGCGACCGGCAGGAACTTCAGGGTGAGGCCGGACGTCTCGTGATCGGGCAGGTAAGACCGGACCTTCTGGAGCAGCTGCGCGTCGTGGCCGCGAGTTTCATCGAGCCAGAAGACGGCCGGCGCACCCGTCGCCCGTGACCGTTCGACGGCAAGGCGCACCCAGTCGCGAATCGCCTCGTCCTTGGTCTGGCACGCGCGCCAGATGTCGCCGGCCTCGACCGCATGCTCGAGCAGCGTGGCGCCCGAGGAGTCGACGACCCGCACGCTGCCGGCAGCGGCGATCTCGAACGTCTTGTCGTGCGAGCCGTACTCCTCGGCCTTCAACGCCATCAGGCCGACGTTCGGCGTGGTGCCCATCGTCGCCGGGTCGAAGGCGCCGTTCTCGCGGCAGAAGTTCACCGTCTCGGCATACAGCGGGGCGTAGCTCGAGTCGGGAATCACGAACTTCGCGTCCTGCTGATCCCCCGCGCGGTTCCACATCTGACCCGAGGTGCGAATGGCGGCCGGCATCGACGCGTCGATGATGATGTCGCTCGGCACGTGGAGGTTGGTAATCCCCCGATCGGAGTCGACCATGGCCAGGCTGGGGCCGGACTCGTAGGCGGCCGTGATCGCCGCCTCGATGGCCTCCCGCCGGTCGGCGGGCAGCGCGGACAGCGCGGACAGGACCGCGGCGAGCCCGTCGTTCGGGTTGGCTCCGGCCGATGCCAGATCGTCCGCGTAGTCGCGGAAGACATTGGCGAAGTAGCTGCGCACCGCATGCCCGAAGATGATCGGGTCGGAGACCTTCATCATCGTGGCCTTAAGGTGCACGGAGAAGAGCACTCCCTGCTCCTTGGCCTCCCGGACCTGCTCGGTGAGGAACGCGTCGAGCGCGGCCCGGCTCATGACCGCCGCGTCGACGATCTCGCCGGCCAGCACCTTGATCGACGGCTTGAGAACGGTGACCGCACCGTCGGCGGCGACGTGCTCGACCCGCAGGTCGTCGGCGCGCTCGAGCGTCACCGAACGCTCGGAGTGACAGAAGTCGCCGTCCTGCATCGTCGTGACGTGTGACTTGGAAGAAGAGGACCACTCGCCCATCGAGTGCGGGTGCGCCTTCGCGTAATTCTTGACGGACGCGGGAGCGCGCCGATCGGAGTTGCCCGCGCGAAGCACCGGGTTGACCGCGCTGCCCTTCACCGCGTCGTAAGCCTCGCGAACGGCCTTCTCCTCATCCGTCGCCGGCGCCTCGGGATAGTCCGGGATGTCGTAGCCCGCCTGCTGCAGCTCCTTGATGGCGGCCCTGAGCTGCGGGATCGAGGCGCTGACGTTGGGCAGCTTGATGATGTTTGCCTCAGGCGTCTGCGCCAGCGCGCCCAGCTCACCGAGCGCGTCCGGGACAGCCTTCGCACCGAGCCGATCCGGGAACTGGGCGAGGATCCGGCCCGCCAGCGAGATGTCCCGGGTCTCGATCGGGACCCCGGCCTTGCCCGCGAACGCCTCGATGATCGGTAGCAGCGAACGAGTGGCGAGCGCGGGCGCTTCGTCGGTGTACGTGTAAATGATCTTCATGAGGCCTTCCGCAACCGTCAAATCGTCCGGGCGGTCGTCGGCAACCGAGACCGTCTTCCCCTGGACGTTATCCGTCCGAACGAAGGCAGTGTCCGGCTGGTGCGGGCCGCGTCAGGCCCAGGGGCCGACCGTCCGGAAGGCGAAGGCACTGGCGCCTGCCGGCACCGCGTCTACCGGCTGGGACAGCTCGTCGTAGCCGGGCGCGCCGATCTCCTTCGCCACCTGCTCCAGCCGGCTGATGTCCAGGCCGTACACCTGCGCCGCGGTGCCGCCCACCACTGCCCGAATGTCGGCCTCGGGAAAGCCGTGCAACGCGAACCGCAGGGAGAGCGGGGTGAACGCGGTGTCGCCGGCCTGGAACGTGCCCTCCATGTGCGGGTAGTCGGCGCCCCACAGCAGCCGGTCGAGGTAGCCCTCGTCGCGCGCGTCCTCCGCCTCCATCCGGGACAGGAAGCTCGCGCCGACCCACACATTCCGCTGCAGGTACTCGCTCGGCGGACGCGGAACCTGGCGCTTCAACGCCGGGTTGCCGCGGGTATGGGCCAGGTGAACGCTGTCGAGCTCGGCGCGCATCGCCGGCCACCAGGTGCCCGGCTGCTCGGTCAGCACGAGCTTGAGGCCCGGGTGGCGCTCGAAAACCCCGGCAAAAATCAGCAGGTGCGCCGCCCGGCGGCTGAACCAGCCGCCGCTTTCGATGGACATCAGCGCCACCAGCTCAGCACCCCGGAAGACGGCGGGGTCTCCCGCACCGGAGTGAGTGGTGAGCGGCATGTCGAGCGCCTCGGCGGCCGACCAGAACGGCTCCCAGGCCGGGTCGTTGTAGGGCAGCAGCCACGGCCGCGGAGCCGGGAAGTTCACCCCGCGAAGCCCCAGCTGCGCCGCGCGATGCAGCTCGGCGACGGCTTCCGCGACGTCCCACATGGGCAGGTGAGCGAGGCCGGCGTGCCGATCGGGGGCGGCGGAGCAGAGGTCGGCGAGCCAGCGGTTGTACAGCGAGATCCCGGCAGCCGCCAACGCCGGATCGTCCGGGGCGCCCAGCATGGACGTCTGCCACGGCACCGGCTGGTCATTCTGGCTGCCGTGGAAGATGACCTCCGCGGCGATGCCCTCGGTGGCGAGATCGCGGCGCCGGGCGGCGGCGTCATGGTGGCCGGCGACCCACTGGTTGCGCCAGGGTGAGAGCGGATCGTCCTGCGTCGCGTCATGCTCGACGTAGCGGCCCTTCGATCGCTGCTCGTCGGACGCGTACGCGTCGAACGCCGGCAGCAGCTCCTTCGGGCAATACGAGCGCAGGTCCTCGACGAGCCGGGGTCCGATGTGACAGTCGGCAGAGACGATCGGCAAAGGTGAACTCACAATGCCCGAATGCTGGCGGCTGTCCGCAGGATCGTCAACCTGAGGTGGCCGCTCCCCCGGCATCCAGTCGCGCGCCGATCAGCAGATGCGCGGGAGCTGCTCCCCGAGCGGAAGGTCGATCACCCGCGTTCCGCCCAGCGCTGTCTTGGCGACGACGAGGCGGGGATGGTCCGCCACGCATTCGCCGATGACCGCTGCCTCACGGCCCAGCGGATGGGCGCGCATCGCGGCAAGAACCTGATCGGCGTCGCGGGGTGGGACGAAGGCGACCAGCTTCCCTTCGTTCGCCACGTACATCGGGTCGAGCCCGAGAAACGCGCAGGCGTTGGCGACCGCATCCGGCACCGGCACGGCACTCTCGATGACCGAGACACCCGTGCCCGACACGGCGGCGATCTCGTTCAGTGACGTGCCCAGCCCGCCGCGGGTGGGATCACGCAGCACGTGGATGTCCTTGCTCGCCGCCAGCATGTGCGCGACGAGGTCCCCCAAGGGCGCACAGTCGCTCTCGATCTCGGCGCCGAACTCGAGTCCTTCCCGCACGCTCATGACCGCGATGCCGTGCAGCCCGATCGGCCCGTTCACGATGACCACATCGCCGGGAGCGGCCCGCTGCGGGCGAACGTCGACGCCAGCAGGCACCATTCCGATGCCCGCCGTGTTGATGTACAGCCCGTCACCGCGGCGCGCGTCGATCACCTTCGTGTCGCCCGTGGCGACCTGCACGCCGGCCCGCCGTGCGGCGGCTCCCAGCCGCTCGGCGACCGTGCCGACGACCGCCAGGTCGGTGCCTTCCTCGAGGATGAAGCCGACCGAGAGGTAAGCCGCAACGGCGCCTCTCATCGCGAGGTCGTTGACGGTGCCGTTGACGGCCAGCTCCGCGATGCTGCCCCCCGGGAAGAACAGCGGCGAGACGACGAAGCTGTCGGTAGAGAACGCGATGCGCTGACCGCCGAGATCGAGGACGGCGGCATCGGCGGCGACATCGAGCGCCGGATTGGCCAGAGCCGGCTGGAAGAGATGGGTGACCAGCTCCGCCGAAAGGGCACCACCCCCGCCGTGGCCCATGACGATCGTCGGGCTGTCCCGCAGCGGCAGCGGGCAGGACCAGCCGCCGAAATCGGGTGCGGAGCTGCCGGGCTGCTCAGCCAACGGAGGCCGCCCGTGAGCCCTGATCCGGCATCGATACGCGCCGATACAGGTAATACGCGGCGCAGGCGCCCTCGTTGGAGACCATCGTCGCGCCGAGCGGGGTGCGCGGCGTGCACCGCGTCCCGAAAGCCGCACACTGCGGCGGCTTGATGAGCCCCTGCAGCACTTCCCCGCTGCGGCACAGCGGTGATTCGTCGACCGCCAGATCGGAGACCTGGAAGCGGTGCTCGGCGTCGTAACGGCGATATTTCCTCGACAGCTGCCAGCCGCTGCCCGCAATCACTCCGATCCCGCGCCACGCCCGGTCCACGGGTTCGAAGATCTCGCGCAGCATCGCCTTCGCCGCGGGATTGCCTTCCTCGCTGACCACCCGGGGATAGGCGTTTTCGACCTCCGCTCTGCCGGCTTCGAGCTGTCGCACCGCACGCCGGATTCCCTCCAGGATGTCGAGCGGTTCGAAGCCCGTCACGACGATGGGCACGTCATGCCGCCGGGCCAGCGCCGGGTACTCCCCGGTGCCCATGACGGTGCAGACGTGCCCGGCCGCGAGGAACGCCTGCACCCGACAGCCCGGAGAGTTCATGATGGCGTCGATGGCGGGCGGCACGCGCACCTGACTCACCAGCAGGCTGAAGTTCTCGATCCCCAGCGCCGCGGCCTGGTGAACGGTCATCGCATTCGCCGGCGCCGTCGTCTCGAAGCCGACCCCGAAGAAGACCACTTGCTTGCCAGGGTTGTTGCGGGCGACCGTCAACGCATCCAGCGGCGAGTAGACGACCCGGACGTCACCTCCGCCGCTCTTCACGCGAAACAGGTCGCGGCTCGTACCCGGCACCCGGAGCATGTCACCGAACGAGCAGAAGATGACGTCGGGCCGGGAGGCTATCTGCAGTGCCTTGTCGATGGTTTCCAGCGGGGTGACGCAGACCGGGCAGCCGGGGCCGTGGATGAGTTCGACGCTTTCGGGCAGTAGCTGATCGAGTCCGTGCCGCAGGATGGAATGGGTTTGGCCACCGCACACTTCCATGACCGCCCATGGCCGGGTGACCGTCGTGGCGATGTCATCGAGCAACCGGCGCGCGAGCTGCGGATCCCGGAATTCATCCAGATATTTCACACGGGGCCTCCCGGTCGGAGCCGAATTCTGCATCGAGCTCACCGATCTTCCGGAAGAGCTCGAGGGTCTCGAGAGCGGTAGCCTCGTCGAGCCGCTGCAACGCGAATCCGACGTGAACGATGGTGTAGTCACCGACCTCGATGTCGGGCAGGTACTCGAGGCACGCTTCCTTACGTACGCCGCCGAAGTCGACGAAGGCCATGCGGGTGCCATCACGTTCGAAGACTTCAATGACCCGGCCGGGCACTGCTAGACACATGAGCATTCCTCCGCCGGATCGAACCATTGCAGCTCGCCCGGATCGTCGTCGCGGCGAACGCGCGCGCCTAACGCGATCTGTCCGAGCGCCAGGCCCGCGTCGCTGGGTGGCACCAGCCGATGACGCAGCACGGTGAAACCTCGGCTCTCCAACGCCAGCAGGCACCAGCCCGAGAGCAGGGTGTTGACGAACGCTCCCCCGGACAGCGTGACTTCTTCGACGCCCGTCGCCTTACGGACGTCGTCCGCGACGTCGACCACGGCGGCGACGACCGCGCGGTGAAATCGCGCGGCGATCCGTGCCACCGCGACCCCGTTCAGCACGTCGCGCGCGACCGCCGCGACAACGGGGGCCGCGCTGAGGTCCCACGGAAACCCGCTGCCGTGATGCAGCGCGAAAGCGTAAGCCCCGTCGTCCTCGGCCGGCGCGCAACGGGCCGCCGCCTCGAGCCTCGCGGCCGCCTGAGCCTCGTGCTCGGCGCGGTGGCACAGTCCGGCGATGGAGGCCACCGCGTCGAAGAGCCGGCCCATGCTGGATGTCGGTGCGCAACGCGTTCCCCGCGCCAGCTGCGTCGCGAGCAGCCGGCGTTCCTGCTCCGAGCAAGCCTGCACGCACGGCAGCCTCTCGTTCCAGTCCACCCCCGCGGAGCGCAGGTGGGACAGCGCCATGCGGCACGGGTTGCGGACACCGGCGTCGGCGCCGGGAAGCGGCACGTAGGCAAGGTGCGCGGCGCGGGTGTAACCGTCGTAGTCCGCGAGCAGCAGCTCGCCGCCCCAGACAGCGCCGTCATCGCCGTAGCCGGTGCCGTCGAACGCCACACCGAGCACGCGCCGGCTTCCGTCGTGACCGTTCTCAGCCATCGTCGCAGCGACGTGAGCGTGGTGATGCTGCACGCGTCGTACCGGACGCCCCGCGGCGCTCGACGCCGCCCACCGGCCGGATCGGTAGCCGGGATGGCAGTCGCTCACGAGCGTCTGCGGGTGGATGCCGGTGAGCGACTCGAGGTGGTGCTCGGCGGAGGAGAAGCTCTGCTGGGTCAGGTAATCGTCCATGTCGCCGACATGAGCGGACATCCAGGCGTGCCCTCCGGCGGCGAGGCAGAACGTGTTCTTGAGGTCGCCTCCGACGGCCAGGGTGGGCTCGACGGAGAACGGGAGCCTGATCGGCAGCGGCGCGTAGCCACGCGAGCGGCGCACCGGCATTTCCGTGCCGGCGAGAACGCGCACCACGGAATCGTCACACGCACGGTGGATCGGCCGGTCGTGCATGAGCCACGCGTCGGCCAGCCCGGCGAGCCGCTGCACCGCCTCGTCGTCGCCGGTGACCAACGGCTCGTCGGACACGTTCCCGCTCGTCATCACCAATGCCTGTGGGCTCGGTTCGTCGCCCGGCAGGCCGAACAGGAGATGGTGCAACGGCGTGTACGGCAGCAGCAGACCGACGTCGAGGATGCCGGGAGCCACCGCGTCGGCGAGCCGCAGCCCGCCGCCGTCGCATCGTTTCGCGACGAGCACGATGGGCCGCTGCCGGCCCTGCAGCGCAGCGCGCTCTCCGACGCTCAACTCGGCGATCGCAGCTGCCGTCGCCAGGTCGGCCACCATGACCGCAAAAGGCTTGTCTGCTCGGTGCTTTCGCTGCCTCAGCAAGGCGACGGCCGCGTCGCCGGTCGCATCACAGGCCAGGTGATAGCCGCCGACTCCCTTCACCGCCACGACCGCTCCGCGGCTGATCAGCCGCCGCGCCTCCGCGATGGCTTGCCCGTCGTGCAGATCGCCGCCGCCGGGCCCGCGCAGGGACACGTGTGGCCCGCAGTTCGGGCAGCAGATCGGCTCGGCGTGAAAGCGTCGGTCGGCCGGGTCGCGGTACTCCCGGGCGCATTCGGCGCACAGCGCAAACCCGGCCATGGTGGTGTTTCTCCGGTCGTACGGCAGGGCGCGGATGATCGTGAAGCGCGGTCCGCAGTTGACGCAGCTGACGAACGGATGCCGGTAACGCCGATCATCCGGATCGTTGAGCTCACGCAGGCAGTCGTCGCAGATCGCGACGTCCGCCGGCACGAGCGTGTGCCCGTGGCCGGGATGTGAGGCCTCGATGACGAAGTCGGCGTCCCCGCGCACCGACACGTCGCACCAATCAACGTCCGTGACCGTCGCCAGCGCGGGCGCTTCGCCACCGAGCCGCCGGCAGAATTCCGCGACGCCGAACGCGTCGCCCTCGACTTCCGCGATCACACCGCCGGAGGTGTTGCGGACCCAGCCGGTAAGGCCCAGCTCCCGCGCCAGCGCGTAGACGTAGGGGCGGAAGCCGACGCCCTGGACGAGGCCGGCGGCGCGGACGCGGCGGCGGAAAGGCACGGGCACGTCCCTTCTTCGGCTCGGCACCGAACGCCTCGAACCGCGACCACTCGGGGGTGGTTTCCCGACTGACGTTCTCACGGCTCGCCCCGGAGCACGATGAGTCGAAAGCAATACACCTTCGGGACCATCCCTCGCCGGGCGATTGCCGGCGGGTGGTGTCAGCCGCGACGGTGCGCGCGCAGCACCGCATCGGAAACGGGGTGCTCGCGACCCTCGGCAGCGGGCGCCGGATGCGGCCGCACGTCGCAGACGTCGATCGTCCACCCGTCCCCGAGGGCGGCGGCGACCTCCCGCGGGCTCCAGCACATCTCCGCCATCTCGGGACGCGGCATGCTGCCCGGATCGTGACCGACGACGAGCAGGGTGCCACCGGGCGCGACGGAAGCGGCGAGGTTCGCCCACAACCGCGGACGTAGCGTCCGGCCGATGTGCAGGTAGTGCGCCGTCACCAGGTCGTAGGTCTGCGGGGCCGGCGTGCGGGTCAGGTCGTGCTGCACCCAGGTGACTGCCAGGCCCTCGTCGTGCGCCCGGGCGGCCGCGCGTTCCAGGGCAACGCCGGACAACTCGACGCCGGTCACCGTCCATCCGCGTGCCGCGAGCCAGCAGGCGTCGCCGCCTTCGCCGGCTCCGGCGTCGAGCGCCGTGCCCGGCGGCAGGCCGCTCACCTCCCGGACGAGAGTGGAATTAGCTTTGCCGCTCCACCGATGGCCGGACGACTGCTGATGCTCGTCTGGCGCCGCCTGGCCGTACACCTGCTCGTAGTGGAGCGCGTCGGCAACGCACGCGTCTTCCGTCACGGCATCGGCGCTGAGGGCGCCTGAGACCGGCGATCCGCGGCTGCGGTTCACGCCCGTCGAACGCGGCGGGCGGACGATGCTCCCGCTCACCCGGCGACCCGGTGGGCTGCAGGCGTACAAAATGATCATTCCGCCGGAAGGCGCACCCCCGCAGCAGCAGAGCCACGATGGGTACGAGTGGATGTACGTGCTCTCCGGACGGCTGCGGCTGTTGCTCGGCGAGCACGACTTCGTCATGTCGACGGGTGAGGCCGCCGAATTCGGCACCCACACGCCCCACTGGTTCGGCAGCGCGGGTCGCCGCCCGGTGGAGCTGCTCATCCTCTTCGGGCCGCAAGGCGAGCGGATGCACGTCCGCGCCCGTCCACGCGCCCCCCGCTAGTGCCTCGGTCCTGCCAGTCCCGCCAGCCCCGCCAGCCCCGCCAGCCCCGCCAGCCCCGCCAGCCCGGCCACTCCCGCCAGTCCCCGCCACCCCGGCCACTCCCGCCAGTCCCCGCCACCCCGGCCACTCCCGCCAGTCCCCCGAACGGAGATCAAGGGGTTAACGGCGCTCGAAACCACTCGTTCTCCGTTCGAGGGGCCGCGCCAGCGGCGAAACCCGCAGGACGACCGCTCGTTCTCCGTTCGAGGGCTCGTGAAGCCAGTCGGCGGCCGGCGAAGCCAGTCGGCGACCCGAAGGAGTGACTACGCCAGCGCGCTCACGATGGACAGCACCGACAGCGAAAGCAGGACCACGGCCGCGAGCTGCTGCACTCGGCGCAGCGGGATGATCCTCAGCAGCGTGCGCCCGAAGGTCACGGCCAGAGCCGCCACCGTCCAGAGCGCGAGCAGCGCCCCGACGCCGACGCTCAGCGCATCTCGATAGCGCGCGGCAAGCGTGGCGGTGAGGATCTGCGTGAGGTCGCCGAACTCGGCCACGAGGACGACGAGGAACGAGGCCGTCACCACTTTCAGCCCGTGCCGCTCGCCGCGGACCTCCGCCGCTTCCTTCTCGCCCTCTTCGGCTGCCTCCTCCGGTTTGGAGCGCAGCAGCAATACCGCGCCGATCAGGAAGAGCCCGCCCGTGACGAGCTCGACGGGCGTGCGGGGCAGCTTGGCGACGAAACCGCCGGCTACCGTCGCGACGACGACGTGCACGACGAATGCCGTCGCCACGCCGAGCCAGACCAGGGCCGGCGAGTAACGCGCGCCCAATACGAGGGACGCGACTGCCGTCTTGTCCGGCAGTTCGCCGACGAAGACCACGCCGAACACGGTTGCCGCAATTGCCAAGTCCACAGCCGATCCCGAAGCTCGGGCCGCCGAGCCGGTTCGCCGCGGGGACGCCTCCGACCCGGCGACGACGGCGACCGCGATCCGGCTGGATCGGGTCGTCTCCACCAGGTCGAAGGTCTCGCCCACACGCACGGCGTGCTCGCTGACCGGGCACCGAGGTGCCAGCATGTCGATCAAGCGACGGGGGGCTACTCCCCTTCGGTCGCCCAGGGTACCGGTTGAATCGGCTCGGGCACGTTCGCCCGGCGGGAGTGCTCGAGCACAGCTCGAGGAAACGATGAAGGAGCGGTTGGTGACGTATCTCGGGCTTTTCGTCGACCTGCGACGCCTTGCGACGTCAGGCCGATCGCCGGCGGCACACGTCGCGCACACGCTCGAGCTGCTCGCCGGTGCCGAAGCCCTCGGCTGCGAGGCGGCGTGGTTCACCGAGCACCACGGCTTCTCGGACGACTACCTCCCACAGCCGCTCGTGATGGCCGCAGCGGCGGCGGTCCGCACCAGCACCATGCGCCTCGGGACGGGGATCGTGCTCGCGCCGGTACGCCACCCACGCCACATCGCGGAGGAGGCGGCCCTGGTGGACGTCATTTCCGGAGGGCGCTTCGAGCTCGGGCTCGGCGCGGGCTACGCGGCAAACGAGTACGCCGCGTTCGGCGTCGACATGCAGGGGCGTTTCGGCGCGACCGACAGGGCGGCGCGAGAAGTCCGGCGACTGCTCGAGTCCGGGGAGGTCACGCCCGGATCGGTGCAGCAGCCGCTACCGCTCTGGCTCGGATATCAGGGGCCCAAGGGTGCGGGCCGAGCCGGTCGGGCCGGCACCGGCTTGCTGAGCCTGGACCCTTCGCTGCTGGAGCCCTACCGGGCAGGGCTCATCGAGGGCGGGTTTGCTCCCGAGAACGCCCGCATGGGTGGCCTCGTCGAGATCATCGTCGCGGACGATCCGGAGGCGGCCGCCGCGCGCATCCTCCCGCACTGGGTGCACCAGCAGAACACCTACCGCGCGCTGATGCGCCGGCCCGACGGATCGCCGCTGGCGCCGCTGGACGAGACGGCGGTCAGCGCCCGGCTCGCCGACACCGGGCGACTCGGTGGCCTGCTCGTGCTGGACGTCGACGGCGCGGTCGCCGAGCTGCGCCGCCGCCTCGCAGGGTTGCCCGCGCTGCACGCTTACACCTGGCTCAGCGTCGGCGACATGCCCGGCGACCTCGTCGAGCGACATCTCGAGCTGTGGTGCGGACCGGTGCGCCAGGCGCTCGCCGGGTGACGGCCACCGGACTGCAACGGTGCCCGAACCGCACCGAGGTCGCAGGTCACAGCGGAAATCGGGAACGACACTTCCGATCCGCAGGAATCCGTTTATCCTTGCCAGATGCTCGATCCTGAGATCCAGGTCACATCTTCGGTATCGGAGTACTCGCCGCGGGCGCTCGTCGTCGTCGACGGGTCCAAAGGTGGCTGGAATGCACTGGCCTGGGCCGTGGGATACGCACGGTCGCGCGGAATCGGCAGGCTCGAGGCCACGCTCTACACCGGCGGCTGGCATTACGTTCCGTGCGCCGGCGAGGCGTCCGCGCTCATGCCCGCCGAGCTGTCGACCGTCGCTCAAGAAGCAGCGTGGCGCAACACGGTGCAGTCGGCACGCGAGTTCTGCGCCGACAGCGGGCTGCAGCTCGCGTTCTCCGGCCGGCACTGCCGGTCGTCCCGCGAGCTGGTCAACGTGGCTCGGCGGGATCGGCCCGACCTCGTCGTCCTCGGCCACCTCGGCTCAGCGCGGCGCGCCGGCACCCGCTTCATCGCGTCCCGGCTGATCCGCCGCGGGATCGCGGTCGCGGTCATCCCCTAAGCGGCGCACTCCCGCCACACCACCAGCTGCGCCATGCGTGTCACCGTCGACGCCGCGCTGTGCCAGGGCCACGCGCGCTGCTGGGACATCTGCCCGGCCGTCTTCACCCTCGACGACGACGGCTTCGCGGTCGTCCACGACGCCGATGTGCCACCCGAGCTGGAGGGCAAGGTGTCACAAGCGGCCGGCAACTGTCCGGAGCGCGCCATCGCCATCGGCTGAGCTCGGGCGGGACGGGCGCCTGGGTCTGTTCCCGCGCGCGTATCAGCACCCGCCGGTGCGCCCGGCTAGGGGGGTTGCTTGAAGGGCCACTCGGCGACCTGCGACGATCCCGCTACCAACATGAATGGACCGTTGGAGGTCTGCAGTGACGTCACCGCCCGAGTTGGGCCTCTTCATGCTCCGCGTCATCGTCGGCATCGTCTTCATCGCCCACGGTTACAACCACGTCTTCGGAGGAGGCAAGATCGCCGGCACCGGCCGGTGGTTCGAGAGCCTCGGCATGAGGCCCGGCATCCTGCACGCGTGGTTCGCCAGCCTGACCGAGCTCGGCGCGGGCGCCCTATTGATCCTCGGCTTCCTGACCCCGCTGGCCGGCGCCGGGGTTGTCGGCGTGATGCTGGTCGCCTGGATCACGAACCACATGAAGAACGGTTTCTTCATCTTCCGCCCTGGTGAGGGCTACGAGTACGTCATGACGTTGACGTTCTGCGGGCTGCTGTTCTCGACGATCGGCGCCGGCGCTTGGTCCATCGACCACGCCATCGGCATCTTCGACCCGCCGGGCTGGCTCGCGACCGGGCTGTGCTTCGCGGCCGGTATCGGCGGAGCCGCCGGATTGCTGATCACGTTCTGGCGCCCCAAGCCGAAAGCGACCGTCGCCGAGTAGCACCGCAGCCGCTCAGCGTTGCGCCGGAAAGCCCAGATCGAGAACGCTCGTGGCCGGGTCCGGCCAGCGGCTGGTGACCACCTTGGGCCGGGTGTAGAAGCGAATCCCCTCCGGTCCGTAGATGGGCGCGTCGCCGAACAGGGACGCCTTCCAGCCGCCGAACGACTGCCACGCGACGGGCACCGGGATCGCCACGTTGATCCCGACCATGCCCACCTCGACCTCGATCTCGAAGCGACGCGCGATCCCGCCGTCGCGGGTGAAGAGCGCGACCCCGATGCCGTATGGATTGGCGTTCACGAGCGCGAGCGGTGCCGTCGCACCGTCGACGACGACGTCGGCGCCTTCCTCGGCGGCCCGGGCGATGTAGGAACGCACCCGCTCCCGATGATCCGCGGTGATCAGCGGGCCCATCATCGACGCCGGCTGGTCACCCGGTCCGACGGTCACCTGCGGGATGCGCGCCGCGATGGCCGCGACCAGCTCGTCCGCGATGGAACCGACCGCCACCACGACCGAGATGGCCTTGCAACGCCCGGCGCGAGCCCGGCCTGGCCGACGCGGACGCCCGCAAGCTGGAGCTTCCCACGCTCGTCTTCCGCAGCGGGCAGAGCGACCTGCACCACACGCGTGCCACCTCAGAGCAGCTGGCCGGGCTGCTGCCGAACGCCCGGCTGGTCGAGCCGCCCTGGGGCGATCGGGAGTGGATCGAACGCCAGGCCGCCCGACTGTCGGGCGGCGGCAGCCTTTTCGACCGGTGGCACCTGCTCGCACCCGCGCTCACGGCTTGGGCGAAGTCCGCGCTGCGCTACGGGAAGGCGCTAGGAACCGACGGCGAAGCGGCGCTCCTGCTCCCCGGCACCGGAGAGCAGCCCCTGGTAGAGGGTGGTCAGCGCAAGCCGGCTGAGCAATTCGGCCTGAGCCCGCAGCGCAAGTCTCCGTCCGGCGTGGGGCGTCGAGTTCAGCAAGCCGAAGACCGCTTGGACGCCCGCCCGCGCCTCTTCCAGGTCGAGCTGCGAAGAAAGTGCCTGCAATTGCTCGACCCACAGCTCGATGTAGGCGCGCTGCAAGCGGCGCACCGCACGCTGATCCGCCGCCGTCATGTTCGCGAAATCGCGCTCGTGGACGCGGATCAGGTCGGGCTCGGTGGTGGCGAACCGCACGTGCCAGGCGACGAGGGCCTCGAGCGCCTGCGACGCGCCGGATGCGCTCTGCACCCGCTGCCGGCCGCCACTGAGCAGCCGTTCGCTGATGTCGCGCAGCAGCTGGCCGAGCACGTCCTGCTTGCCGGCGAAGTGACGGTAGAGCGCCGGACCCGACACCCCGGTCGCCACCCCGATGTCGTCGATGGCCACGCCGTGGAAGCCACGCTCGGCCATGAGAGACGCTGCCACCGCGAGGATCTGCTCCCGCCGCGAACCCGACATGAAGGCCAGAGTAGACGCAGCTGTTAACGAGCGCTAACGTCGCTGGCAGAGTGGTTAACGATCGCTAACAGGCGAGCCGGCCCGGAGGTCTCGTGGAACTGACGGATGAGCGGCGGCAGCTGCGCGCCTTGCTGAGAGAATTCGTCTGCGACGTCGTCGTGGAGAGCTCGGCGAAGCATGACCGCGACAAGACATTCCCGTACGACATCGTCGAGGGGATGGCGTCCCTCGGGCTCTTCGGCCTCCCCTTTCCGGAACGGTACGGAGGTGGCGGCGGCGACTACTTCGACCTGTGCCTCGCCATCGAAGAGCTCGCCCGGGCAGATTCCAGCGTCGCCATCACGTTGGAGGCGGGGGTCGGCCTCGGCGCCATGCCCATCTACCGATTCGGCGACGAGCAGCAGAAGCAGCGGTGGCTACCCGACCTTGCCGCCGGGCGGCGTCTCGGCGCGTTCGGGCTCACCGAGGCGGGGGGAGGCAGCGACGCCGCAGCGGTCCGCACCACCGCACGGGAGCAGGACGACGGCTGGCTGATCAACGGCTCGAAACAGTTCATCACCAATTCCGGCACCGACATCACGTCGGTCGTCACCACGCTGTGCATCACCGGTACGCGTTCGGACGGGCGGCCCGAGCTGTCGTCGATCCTCGTGCCGAGCGGCACGCCGGGTTTCGTGGTGGAGCCCGCTTACGACAAGGTCGGCTGGCATGCCTCGGACACGCACGGGCTGTCCTTCTCCGACGTTCACGTCCCAGCGGAAAACCTGCTCGGCCGCCGCGGACGCGGCTACGCCGACTTCCTGTCGATCCTGACCGAAGGCCGTATCGCCATCGCAGCACTGGCCACCGGCCTTGCCCAAGGCTGCGTGGACGAGTGCGTGCGCTACGCCGGCGAACGCGAGTCGTTCGGGGTCGCCATCGGCCGCCACCAGGCGGTCGCGTTCACCATTGCCGACATGGAAGCGCGGGCTCATGTGGCCCGCCTCGCCTGGCAGGACGCCGCGAACCGGATGCTCGCCGGCCTGCCGTTCAGCCGGGAGGCCTCGATCGCGAAGCTGGTGGCGAGCACGAGTGCGGTCGACAACGCCCGGTCGGCCACCCAGATCTTCGGCGGGTACGGGTTCATCAACGAATATCCGGTCGCCCGGCACTGGCGGGACAGCAAGATCCTGGAGATCGGCGAGGGCACCAGCGAGGTGCAGCGCATGCTCATCGCCCGGGAGCTCGGGCTGTGAGCGGCGGGCACGAGCCCCTGTCCGCCGAGCTCCGGGAGCGGCTGGCGCGCGCTTCGCGGGGCGGCTCGGAACGCGCCCGGCAGCGCCACGTCGAGCGCGGCAAGCTGCTGCCCCGTGATCGCGTCAACCGCCTGCTCGACCCGGGCTCGCCCTTCCTGGAGCTCTCCCCCCTCGCCGCGAACGGGATGTACGACGATGCGGCACCCGGCGCCGGCATCATCACCGGAGTCGGGCGGGTGAGTGGTCGCGAAGTGGTGATCGTGGCGAACGACGCCACGGTCAAGGGCGGCACCTACTACCCCATCACGGTGAAGAAGCATCTGCGGGCACAGGAGGTCGCGAGCGCGAACCACCTGCCGTGCATCTACCTCGTCGACTCCGGCGGAGCGTTCCTGCCGATGCAGGACGAGGTCTTCCCCGACCGCGAGCACTTCGGCCGCATCTTCTACAACCAGGCGCAGTTGAGCGCCCGCGGTATCCCGCAGATCGCGGCGGTGCTGGGCTCCTGCACCGCCGGCGGTGCCTACGTGCCTGCCATGGCCGACGAATGCGTGATCGTCCGGGAGCAAGGCACCATCTTCCTCGGCGGCCCGCCGCTGGTGAAAGCTGCGACGGGCGAGGTGGTGAGCGCCGAAGACCTCGGCGGCGGTGCGCTGCACGCCCGCGTCTCCGGTGTCGTCGATCACCTCGCCACCGACGACGCGGATGCGCTGCGGATCGTGCGGGGCATCGTGCGGCGGCTCGGTCCGCGGCCGCAAGCGCCATGGGACATGGCACCCCCCGAGGAGCCCGCCCTCGACCCGCTGTCGGTCTATGACGTCGTTCCGGTCGACAACCGCACGCAGTACGACGTTCGCGAGGTCATCCGCCGCATCGTCGACGGCAGCCACTTGCACGAGTTCAAGGCCGAGTACGGCACGACGCTGGTGTGCGGGACCGCACGGCTCTGGGGTCATCCGATCGGCATCATCGCGAACAACGGGGTGCTGTTCGGCGAGGCCGCGCTGAAGGGTGCCCACTTCATCGAGCTGTGCGATCAGCGCTCGATTCCCCTGCTGTTCCTGCAAAACATCACCGGCTTCATGGTCGGCCGCGAGTATGAAGCGAGCGGCATCGCGAAGCACGGCGCCAAGATGGTCACCGCCGTCGCCTGCGCGCGGGTGCCGAAATTCACCGTCGTCATCGGGGGTTCGCACGGTGCCGGCAATTACTCGATGTGCGGCCGCGCTTATGCGCCGCGCTTCCTGTGGATGTGGCCGAACGCGCGCATCAGCGTCATGGGCGGCGAGCAAGCGGCGGCCGTACTGACGAGCGTCGGCGAGCGGTCCGCGGCCGGCTCTGCCGAGGTGGACGAGGAGCGCCGTCGCGAGGTGCGTGAACAATACGAGAGGCAAGGCAGTCCCTACTACTCGACCGCGCGGCTCTGGGACGACGGCGTCATAGACCCGGCCGACACGAGGCGGATCCTCGGCCTGGCACTGTCCGCCGCCGCCAACGCACCCCTCGAGCCCGTGCGCTACGGCGTCTTCCGGATGTGATGCCCGTGTTCAGCACCGTTCTCATCGCCAACCGAGGTGAAATCGCCGTGCGCATCCAGCGCACGTTGCGCCGCATGGGTATCGGCACCGCCGCCGTCTACTCGGATGCCGACGCCGGCGCGCCCCACGTCCGCGAAGCCGACGTCGCCATGCGTATCGGGCCCGCGGCGGCGAGCGCGAGCTACCTGTCCGTCGACAGGATCATCGCAGCCGCAGCCGCTGTCGGCGCTGATGCCGTGCATCCCGGCTACGGCTTCCTCGCCGAAAACCCTGCGCTCGCGCGCGCCTGCGAAGCGGCCGGCATCGCCTTCCTCGGTCCGTCCGCCGCCGTCATCGAATTGCTCGGTGACAAAGCTCGCGCAAAGCGCTGTGCCGTGGAGGCCGGGGTCCCGGTGGTGCCCGGCATCGACGGCACCGGCATGAATGACGAGGAACTCGTCGCAGCCGCCACCGGGCTCGGTATGCCCGTGCTCGTGAAGCCTTCGGCGGGAGGCGGTGGCAAGGGCATGCGCTATGTCACCGCCGCCGCGGACCTGCCGGACGCCATTCGGGCGGCGCGACGGGAAGCAGCGTCGTCGTTCGGCGACGACACGCTCCTGGTCGAGCGTTTCATCTCCGAACCCCGCCACATCGAGATGCAGGTGCTCGCCGATCAGCACGGGTCCGTCATCCACCTCGGCGAGCGCGAATGCAGCCTGCAGCGGCGGCATCAGAAGGTGATCGAAGAAGCGCCCTCCCCGCTCCTGACGCCGCAGCGGCGCGCGCGCATGGGGCAGGCAGCGGTCGACCTCACGCGCTCCGTCGGATACGTCGGAGCGGGCACGGTCGAGTTCATCGTGTCCGGCAGCGATCCCGACAGTTTCGCCTTCCTGGAGGTCAACACCCGGCTGCAGGTGGAGCACCCCGTCACCGAGTTCGTCACCGGGCTGGATCTCGTCGAGTTGCAGGTGCGAATCGGTGGTGGTGAGCCGCTCCCGCTCACCCAGGACGATGTCACCGTGCGGGGCCATGCGGTGGAAGCCCGGGTCTACGCCGAAGATCCCTCCAACGGTTTCCTGCCGACGGGTGGCCGCATCACCCACTGGGCTCCGGCTGCGGCGCGTACCGCGGCCGGCTCATCCGTGCGAACGGATGCGGGTGTCGCCACCGGCTCGGTGGTCACCAGCGACTACGACCCGATGCTGGCCAAGGTGATCGCGCACGCCGACGATCGCCGCTCGGCGCTGCGGGCGCTCGACGGCGCACTGGCCCGGACCGCGCTGCTCGGCCTGCGTAGCAACGTCGCCTTCCTGCGCGCGCTGCTGCAGCACCCCCTCGTGGTGGCCGGCGAGCTGGATACCGGTCTCATCGAACGGCACCTGACGGAGCTTTCGGCATCGCCCGCTGCCGAGCCGGCGCTGGCCGCCGCGGCGGTCCTGCTCGCCGTGCCCGCCGGGAAAGGGCCGTGGGAGCAGTCGGACGCCTGGCGTCCGAGCGGCGCACCGGCTCCGATCGTTCGACGCCTGCTCGTCACGAGCGAGGGCCCGCAGGCCGCACCGCGTTACGTCACGCTCACCGGTAGCCGCCCGGCCTTCAAGGTCGAGGTCGACACCGGCTGGTCTGCGGCCGTGCGCCTCGTGCAGGAGACGGCAAACGAGCTGCTGCTGAGCATCGACGACCGCCTGCAGCGCTGGACGTACAGCCGGGAGGACGCTGGCTTCTGGCTCGGCCTTGCGGGCTGCGCCTGGGCAGTGCGCGACGTCACCGACGACGAGGAGATCGGCAGCGAGGCCGCGGCGCACGACGGTGAGCTTCGCAGCCCGATGCCCGGAACGGTGGTGGCCGTGCCCGGCGAAAACGGCATGCAGGTGGTGAGCGGCCAGCCCGTCGTGGTCGTCGAGGCCATGAAGATGGAGTACGCCCTGGTGGCCCCGTTCAATGGCACTGTGGAGGGGCTGACCGCCGGCGTCGGTGACCAAGTGGCCGTCGGCGCCTTGCTGGCAAGGGTGACCGCATGAGCATTGTCCGACCCCACCCCGTGCCGCTCGACGGGCTGCCCGCGGCGGTGACCGTGTACGAGGTCGGTCCCCGCGACGGGCTGCAGAACGAGCCCGATCGGGTGCCGGTGCAGACCAAGGCGAAGCTGATCCGCCGGCTCATCGCGGCCGGCCTTCCGGCCGTCGAGCTGACGAGCTTCGTGCCGGCGGCGTGGGTCCCGCAGCTCGGTGACGCCGAGGAGCTGCTCGACCTGCTGGCAGGCGAGCTCACGGGGCTGCGCGCACCGGTGCTCGTCACGAATGTCAAGGGGCTCGACCGAGCCGTGGCGTCCGGCGCGCGCGAAGTCGCGGTACCGGCCAGTGCCACCGAGGCGTTCGCTCAGCGCAATCTCAATCGCACGCTGGACGCGTCGCTCGCCATGCTGGGCGACGTCGTCACCCGTGCCCGCGATGCCGGTCTTGCCGTGCGGGGCTACGTCTCGATGTGCTTCGTCGATCCCTGGGAGGGTCCGGTCGACCCCGGCCAGGTGACCCGCGTCGTCGAGCGGCTCCTCGAGCTCGGCTGCGGCGAGATCTCGCTCGGTGACACCACCGGAGCGGCGACGGCGGGACAGGTCCGGGCGTTGCTCGATCGCCTGTATCGGCGAGGCATCCCGGCCGGACAGCTGGCGGTGCACTTCCACGACACGTATGGGCAGGCGCTCGCTAACACGTTGGCGGCGCTGCAGTGCGGGGTTGCGACGGTCGACGCGTCCGTCGGAGGGTTCGGGGGCTGCCCCTACGCGGAGAGCGCGACCGGCAATCTGGCGACCGACGACCTGGCCTGGCAGCTGGAGGGGCTCGGTATCGCGACGGGTATCGACCTGCAACGGCTGACCGAGACCAGCCACTGGCTCGCCGGTCAGCTCGGCAGGCAGCCACCGAGTGCGGTGGCCCGAGCAATGCGGAGCAGCGGTGCGCCGGCCGAGGAGCTCGCTGACTGACCCTGCGATCAGCGGCCGGCGGCCCCTGCGATAGTGGCACTCATGCAATTTCACGTGTTCCTGCCCCAGATGCGGCTGTCCTTCGCGGATCTGGTGGAGCGGGCACGGGCCGCCGAAGCGGCCGGCTTCCTCGGGGCGGCAGGCATGGATCACCTCGCGCCGCCGGGAGCGGTCGACAAGCCGATGTATTCGTCGATGGTCACCAACACCTGGCTGGCCGCGCATACCGAGACGCTGACAGTGAGCTCGCTGGTGCTCTGCGACTCGTTCCGCCTGCCGGCAGTGCTGGCCAACGAGGCGGTGTCGATCGACCACGCTTCCGGCGGACGGTACGAGCTCGGAATCGGATGGGGTTCGGTGCCCGACGAGTTCCCGGTCTTCGGCGTGGGATCGACGCGCCCGCGCGACCGGGTGCAGCGCCTGCGCGAATCGCTGGAAATCATCCGTGCCCTGTGGGCCGGCGAAGTCGTCGACTACGAGGGCGAGTTCCACCGGGTGCAGGGGGCTTACCAGGCCGCCCGGCCGCTCACCCGGATCCCGATCGTGATCGGCGGGGTGGGCCCGAAGACGCTCGCCCTCGTTCGCGAGTACGCGGACTGGTGGAACGTGCACATCGGGCACCTCGACCGGGTCGCGCAATTGCGCCCGCAGGTCGGCGACGCCCGCGTCTCCATCCAGCAGATGGTGGCCTACATCCCGGACGAGAGCCGCCGCGAAGAGGTCACCAGCCTGGCGACGCGGCGCTTCGGCCACTCGAACCCGGTCATCGGCACCGCCGCAGAACTGGCCGAGCACTACAGCGGGCTGGCAGCGCAGGGCGTCGAGCGCGTTTACACGTGGTTCTGCGACTTCGCGCCGCCGCAGACGCTGGCCGGATTCGGCGACGGCGTGATCCGGCAGCTGGCCCCGAAGGCCTGAGCGCCCTAGCGCACCACGACCGGGAGTGACTCCCAGCCGCGCACGGTGGAGGTGCGGGCCTGCTTGGCGTTCGCCCGATCGACCTCCCACTCGGGGAAACGCTTCAGCACTTCCTCGAGCGCGACCCGGCCCTCGAGGCGGGCCAGCGCGGCGCCCAGGCAGAAGTGAATGCCATAGCCGAAGCTCAGATGCCGACCGACATTGCGACGGATGTCGAAACGATCCGGATCGGGAAAGCGCCGCTCATCGCGGTTGGCCGACCCGTTGATCAGCAAGATGATGCTGCCCTCGGTGATGGTGGTCCCGTAGTGCTCGACGTCGCGCGCGACATAGCGCGCCTGCACAGGGGAGGGCGCCTCGTAGCGCAGGAGCTCTTCGATGGCGTTGGGGATCAGCTCGGGATTGGCGACAAGCTCCCGGCGCTGATCGGGGTTTTCGGCGAGCACCTTGCCGGTCCAGCCGATCAGTCGGGTAGTGGTCTCGTTGCCGGCGCCCGCCAGCAGGTTGACGTACGTGAGCACCTCGTCGCGCCGGAGGCGCCGGGTCGTGCCGGTCTCGTCGACGAACTCCGCGTTCAGCAGGTCGGTCATGATGTCGTCCGACGGATGCCCGGCCCGCCAGTCGATGTAGGCCTCGAACTCGGTCAACGCGAAGCCTGCTCCTCCGGTGACCCCTTCGCCGCCGTCCTCGAGCCGAAGGCCGGCATCGAGCCGGTCGCGGATCGCTTCCTGGTCCTGCTCCGGTATCCCGAGCAGGTAGCCGATCGTGCGCATCGGCATCTGCGCGCCGAGATCGCGGATGAAGTCGAACTCCCCGGCTGCGACCAGGGGATCGAGCGAGCGGGCGCAGAACTCCCGCACCTTGGGCTCGATGGCCGCCATCTTCTTCGGCGTGAAGACGCGGCGCATGACGCCACGGTGCACATCGTGCAGCGGGGGATCCTCGAACAGGATCGCGCCGGACGGGATGTCGATGTCAGCCCGGATCAGCTCGAGGATCGTGCCATGCCCGGAGCGGTAGGTGTCCCAATCAGCCAAGCAAGGCTCGACGTCGTCGAACCGGCTGAGCGCATGGAAGTCGTATTTCTCGTTGTAGTACAGCGGCGCCTCATCGCGCATGCGTCGCCAGACCGGATACGGGTCGGCATCGATATCGAAGTCGTACGGGTCGTAGTACACGCCGCTTTCACTCACCACAGACACCGAGGTACTCCCCTGCCTTCAACGACTGCTGCCCGCACATCGCCGCCATGAGGCGACCGCGCGAGTATTACACCGCGTACAGAACCGTGGCGCAGCCCCCTGCCCGCAGATTTCTCCCGAGAACCGTTGAGGATGCGGGAAGCTGCGCAGCTCTGGCCGTTCTCGACCGGACGGGTGACGGCAGGTGAGCCGACCAGATTTAGTCGGAGTCAGCATTGCCAGCAGCGGACCGAGAACGCCGCACGGACCGCGGCGCACCGTCCACCGCGGCGGTGTCCGTCAGCGCCGTGTTGTACGGCGCGGCCCGACCGTAGGAGGCCGCCGCGCCGCACAGCACGATGTCCACCCGCCGGCACAGCCGTCGCCGCAGCGCAGACGGCGCCTGTGTGGTGGCCGACCACGCCACCAATGTGTCCATGGTGGCGGCCTGCAGCAACGCCGCGACCTCGGCGATCTCGATCTCGGACGGCAACTCGCCGCGCTCGATTCCGTAGCGCAGCACCGTCTCGAAGGCCAGCCCGAAACCCTGTGCCTTGTCCGGCGCGGTACCGGTGTGCAGGCGCTTCGTCCAGTGCCCGACGACTCGCAGCAGAGCCGCCCGCGGCGCCCGTGAAACGCGGCGCGCCAGCGAGGTCATCAGCTGCTCGAACAAGTCCGGGGTCGCCTCGCCCCACTGCATCCCGAGCTCGGCCTCGTCGAACATGATCTCCGCGGTAGCCCACGGCATCTCGAGCAGGATGTCGTCCTTGTGCGCGAAATGAAAGTAGAAGGTGCCCTTGCTGACGCCGGCGGCGCGCGCGATCTCCTCCGCCGTGATCTCGTCGAAAGCCTCGTCGAAACCGCGCTGGTTCCACAGCTCCAACGCCGTGCGGATGAGCTTGCGGCGGGTGTCCCGCGAACGCGCCTGCGACAGCGCCGAGCGGCGCGGTGCGCCCCTGTCCGCAGCAACGTCGGCCGCGCCCTCGCGAACCCGCGGCACGTGCACTCCTTCCCTCCGCGAGCCGGGTGCCCGGCTACCCGAAGCCCACCTGCACCGGCCCGGACGGCTCCAGAGTTGGTCGCCGTCCGGGTCAGGGTACGCCGTGCGACATCCACTCGCGGTGCGGGGTTTCCGCCGATACCCGTGCCGTGGCCGGTACTTCCGGTGCCGCCAGTAATTGCACCGCGTCTAATTCCAGGCGTACGCTGCCGCCAACCTCGCCTGCAGAGGGCAGGCCTTCCGTCAGGTCACCGAGCTGGGAGCTGCCCGCGTCATGCAGTTGGATCTGAGCTCCGATCAGCAGTTCTTCCGAGAGACCACGAGCAAGTTCCTGGAGAGCCAGGCTCCGGTCGACGTGGTGCGCAGCCTGCGCGACGATCCAGCGGGTTTTCGTCCGGAGTACTGGCGCCGCGGCGCCGACCTCGGCTGGAACTCGCTGCTCGTCAGTGAGGAGCAGGGCGGCGGCATCATCGGCGATAGCGCGCTCGTCGATCTCACGCTGATTGCTCACGAGTTCGGCGCTCACGCCGCGCCCGGCCCGCTCGGCCCGGTCAACGCCGTCGCTGCCGCGCTCAGCGAATCGGGCTCGCACGCCGACCTGCTCGCCGCGCTGATGAGTGGGGAGGCCATCGCGTCCTGGTGCCTCACTGAGCGCAGCAGGTTCGGCTCGCTTGCCGATATCGACCTGCAGGTCGCCGTGACGGGCGACGACGTCCTGCTCGACGGCGAAAAGCGTCCCGTCGAGTCGGCCGGGCAGGCCGGCTACTTCCTGGTCACCGGGCGCACCGCCGCAGGCTTCACTCAGGTGCTGGTTCCGGCGGACACCGCCGGCGTCGTCGTCGAGCCGTTGAAGTCGGTCGACCTCACCCGTCGCTTCGCGGCGGTTCGCTTCGACGGCGTTCGGCTGTCCCGCAGCCACGTCGTCGGCGAGGCCGGCCAGGCCGGGCCGCAGGTGGAGCGGCAGCTGCAGACAGCGATCGTGCTGCACAACGCCGAGTCGGTCGGTGCGATGCAGGCCGCCTTCGACATGACGGTGACCTGGGCGTTCGATCGGTACTCCTTCGGTCGACCGCTCGCCTCCTATCAGGCACTCAAGCACCGCTTCGCCGACATGCTGTCGTGGCTGCAGGCAAGTCACGCGATCAACGACGCCGCCGCCGAGGCGGTCGATTCGAGCTCGCCGAAGGCAGCCGAGCTGGTGAGCGCGGCCAAGGCCTACATCGGCGAATTCGGAAGCGAGCTGATCCAGGACTGCGTGCAGCTGCACGGCGGTATCGGTGTCACGTTCGAGCACGACCTGCATCTCTACCTGCGCCGCGTGACCGTCAACCGCGCGCTGTACGGCACCCCGGCGGAGCACCGCCACCATCTCGGCGTCATCACCGCCGGCCAGGAAGGGATGTCCGGTGAGCTCTGAAAGCGTCGAATCCGTCGAGGATTTCCGCCGGCGCGCCCGCAGCTGGATCCGGGCAAACCTGCGAGAGCTGGCTCCGGAAGAGCGCCGCGGACCCACCTTGAAGGCGCTGGACGAGCAGGAGGAGGGTGCCGCCATCGCGCGGGATCGCGAGGTGCAGCGCAAGCTCTTCGATGCCGCGCTCGCCGGGATCTGCTTTCCCCGCGAGTACGCAGGGCAGGGCCTGACCCCCGCGCACCAGCGCGCCTTCAACGACGAGATCGCCGGCTACGAGTATCCGATGTTCCTGCAGGCGCCGACGTTCTCGCCCTGCGCGGCCGTGCTGCTCGACTTCGGTACCGAGGAGCAAAAGCTTCGCCACATCCCCGCCATCTTGAAGGGCGAGGAGGTGTGGATGCAGTTCCTGTCGGAGCCGAGCGGCGGGTCGGACGTGGCCGCCGCGCTGACCACCGCCGTCCGGGAAGGCGACGAGTGGGTGCTGAACGGCTCGAAGATCTGGACCACCGGAGCCTGGTGGGCCGATTGGGGGCTGTGTCTCGCCCGTACGAATTGGGACGTGCCGAAGCACCGCGGCCTGACCGTGTTCATCCTCCCGATCCATCAGCCGGGCGTCACCGTCCACCGGATCGAAATGCTCAACGGCAACAAGGAGTTCTGCCAGGAGTTCCTCGACGACGTCCGGGTTCCCGACACCGACCGGATCGGCGAGGTCGACGGCGGCTGGACCGTCGGTACCCGCTGGATGTTCCACGAGCGGATGCTGCTGAACTCCTCGCTGGTCACGGTGCCCGCCGGTGTGGGTCACGGCGGCGGCGGAGCAGCCGCGCTGGTGGAGATCGCGCGGGGAGTCGACCGGCTGGACGAGCCGTACGTCCGGGAGCGCATCGGCGAGGGCAGGATGCTGGAGCTCGTCGGTCAGCAGCTGAACCGGCGCATGCGCCAGGGCATCATCACCGGTGTCCTGTCCGACCAGGCCGCTGCTGTCGGCCGTCTCTTCGGGGGGGTCGCGACCGCCCGCCTGGCGACGATCGGCTACGACATCGCAGGTTCGACCGGTGCCGCCTGGCTGGACAGCGAGGGCACGGCGGCTGACGCGGGTGTCGGCTTCCTCATGAGGCAGACGTCATCGATCGGCGGCGGCACCACCGAGATGGCGCGCAACGTCATCAGCGAGCGCGTGCTCGGCATGCCGCGCGAGCGCTCGCACGACCCCAGCCTGCCCTTCCGCGACGTCCCACGCGGGGCCCCGGCCAGCCGCAGCCGAAGCGGCGACCTACCCGGCGGCTAGGCCGCAGTGCCTTCCGGCTGAGCATCGAAGCGGGTCGGCCAGGTCCGGGTCACGGCGCTGACCGCGAGCCGATCGCCGTTCCCGGCGTCGCGCACTTCCACGCGCCCGAGCCCCGCTTTCACGTCTGCCCGGGCAATGGCCGGACCCAGCCGAACCGGACGCAGGTAGCGCATCGCCAGGGAGGACAGCGTGGTACCGGGACTGGCTGACAGCGCGGCCTCTTCGATCGCCAGAGCGATCAAGCCGCCGTTCACCGTGCGCGAGCTGTTGAGCCCGTCGGCGGAGCGCGGGAGCACCGCCGTCCCTGGCTCGCTTCGCACGCATCGGGCGCGTTCGGCGAACGGAACGCGAAGCCGCCCGGCGGGCCGCGGGTTGGCGCGCAGCTCCAGATGCTCCGGCGGGAACGTCAGAGCCGGGTCCGGAGCCGCCATGAACGACGCCGTGGCGATCGCCAGCTCGCGTCCGGCCTCGTCGCGGAAATCGATACTGATCGCGACGACGGAACGGCCGGCCTTCATGCGACGGGACACGGCTCGCGCGACAACCACGTCAGCGGGCTCGCGGTAGAGGTTCAGGTCGAGATCGAGCGTCACCGGCACACGCGGCGCCAGTACATCCACCGCCACGTAGCCCGCAGCGATGTCCGCCCAGGTGGCGAGGATCGACGTGCGCAGCGTCGTCGTTCCCGGCACATGCATCTCGGGAACAATCGAGGCCCAGCCCTGATAGCCGTCGGCGGCACTCTCCAGCTGGAAGCCCAGCTCCGTCACGATGTGCGCGGGATCGCGCGGCCCGTTGTCCTCGGCGGTCACCGGTCGAACTATCGGCCCAGCAGGAATTTCACGATCGGAGTGGCGGAGGGAAACACCTCGGTGACACCGGCCGCGAAATAGCCGGCGTCCGTGACCATCGTGATGCCGCTGATGGCCTTCGCCGCGTCACTGCACAAGAACAGCAGCGGGTAGGCCTGCTCGAGCGGGGTGGCGGCATCGATTCCGAGCTCGGCCCGGTAGTCGGCGCCGAACCCGAGCCACATCTCCTTGTTGGCCTGCGCGAGTGGCGTATCGGTCGGACCGGGGCAGATCGCGTTGATCCGGATGCCCTCCTTGAGCAAGGGCATGGCCTGCATGGCGACGTACGCGCACACGGTCTGCTTGCTCCAGTAGTAGTCGGCCTTGCCGTTGTCGATCGCCCATTGCGACGCGGCATCGAAGTCGGTGATGGCCAGATACTCCTTGAGCTGCGGCAGGTTCGCCTCCCACCCGAGGCCGGCAGCCGACGAGATGAAGCCGATGGCAGAACCGGGCGGCAGCATGCCGCCACCCCTCATCCGATCGACGAGCCGGCGGTGACCGATGAAGTTGATTTTCTCGATGCCCGGCGTACCGTCGGCCACCCCGGCACACGAGAACAACGCGTGCACCGGACCGCCGCACTCGTCGACGGCGCGGTCGATCGACGCGGCGTCCGAGAGGTTGAGCCGGATCGATTTCGCACCGGAGATGCTCACCTCGGCGAAGTCCATGACGACGACCTCGGCGCCCGCGTCGAGCGCAAGCTCCGCCACCGCATGACCCATCCCGCTGGCTCCGCCCACGACAAGGACCCGCTTGCCGTCAAAGCGAAAAGCGTCGAACTTCGACATGTTCTCTCCTGTGATGAGAAGTCCCGGTACGGCGAGCGTGCTAGGCGAGGCTAGGCAACGACCCCGCGGACCTTGAGATCGACGATGGCATCCCATTCCAGGCCGAGGTCGCCGAGAATCGCGTCACCATGCTCGTTGAACTCCGGCGCTCGGTGCGGCGAAGCCGCTGCGCCGTCGAACTGCACCGGCGCAGCAGCGAGCTGGAACGCCACGCCTGCCGCCGTCTCACACGGCTGCAGGTACCCGTTTGCCACCGTCTGGGCGTCGGACGCAGCCTCGAGGGTGTCCTGGTTGACCGTCCACTGACCGGGGAAGTCGTCCAACGCGCCCCGCCATTCCTCGAGCGTGCGCTCGGCGAACGCGGCCCGCAGGATCTCGATCGCCTCCATGTGGTGCGCCATCAACGCCGCGTGATCTGCGAACCGCTCGTCCGTCGCCAGCTCAGGACGGCCGATGACCTTGCAGATCCCAGGCCAGTAATGACCGGCTTGCAGGCAGCAGAACGCCAGCCAGCGCCCGTCCTTGGTGAGGTAATTGGCGACCAGCGGATTGGCCCGCATCGCCTGCTCCGGCGGCGGACGCCACGGCACGCCGAGCAGCAGCGACAACCCGTAAGCCTGACCCATCGCCCAGATGCCGGTACCGAGCAGAGAGACGTCGACCACCGTGGCCTCACCGGTGCGCTCGCGGTGGAAGAGCGCACCCATCATGCCGCCGGCGATCGTCATCGCACCGATGGAGTCACCGTAGCCGGGCGCCGGCGGCACCGGCACCTGCGTGTACTCCTCACGCATCGACCCCATGGCCACGCCGGAGCGGGCCCAGAAGGCGAGCGAGTCGTAGGAGCCCTTGTCGGCGTCGGGCCCGCGGTCACCCTGGCCGGTGCCGCGCACGTAGATGATGCGCGGGTTCTGTGCGCGGATGTCCTCGACGTCGATCTTCAGCTTCTTGCGCACCCGAGGGAGCTTGTTCGTGAGGAAGATGTCCGCCGTCGCGGCGAGCTTGTAGAGGATCTCGAGACCCTCGTCCGAGTTGAGGTCCAGCCCCAGGCTGCGCTTTCCGCGGTTGGAATGTTCGAGCAGGATGTGGACGTCAGAGGGGATCAGCGCGACGCCGGCCGACGCGAGCCCGCGCATCGCATCACCCCGCTCGACGTGCTCGATCTTGATGACCTCTGCGCCCCAGTCAGCCATCAGCGCAGACGCCGCCGGGACGAACGTGTGCTCGGCGACCTCGAGGATCCGGACGCCTTGCATCACACCGGTCATCCGTTACCTCCGGTCAGAGTCTGCGAGTCGCTCTTGGAAAGATGCATCGCCATTGTTTTAACATTGACGTCGACAACGGCGCTAGTGCCGGAGCCCGGCGACCTTCCTACACCAGCTGCTGGCAGCCGAGCTCGCGTGGTAACGATGTGACGCACAGCGGAGTGCCGCGCACCGCGGGCGGCGATAACCGACGACGCCGAATGCGTCCCGAGCACGAAGGACACGGCATGAGGCCCATTCCGGAGCTGACCCCGGCGACCTCCTGGTTCTGGCAGTCCGGTGCCGACGGGAAGCTGCGCATCCAAGGCTGCTCCGACTGCGGTCAGCTCGTGCATCCGCCCGCACCCATCTGCCCGAAGTGCCGCAGCCGCGCGTATGCGCCCCGCGAGCTTTCCGGGCGCGCCAGCGTGGTCGGCTTCACCGTGAACGTGCAGCCGTGGCTCCCGCACTTCGACCTCGACCCGCCTTACGTCATCGCCAACGTCGCGCTCGCAGAAGACCCGAGCGTGCGCCTCACGACGAACGTCGTCGGCTGCGACCCGGCCGACGTGCACATCGGGCAGGAAGTCGCCGTCCGCTTCGAACAGCACGAAGACGTGTGGCTTCCGCTGTTCGAGCCGACGGGAGGCGCCGACGTGCCGGATCCGGTGCCGGATCCCGCGCGGCCCCGCCCGCGCCCCCCGGCCAGCACCGAGCGTTTCGAGCATCGTGCGGTGCTCTCCGGGATCGGCAGATCGAAGATCGGTCGCAGGCTCATGGTCGACCCGCTCTCGCTGACCGTCGACGCCTGCCTGCAAGCCGTTACCGACGCCGGTTTGCAGTTGGAGGACATCGACGGGCTCTCGACCTATCCCGGCGCGGCCGGCGTCGGCATCAGCGAAGGTGGCATCACCGCGGTCGAGGAGGCACTGCGCATCCATCCCACGTGGATCAACGGAGGCGGTGACCTGCCCGGCCCCGGCGGCTCCATCATCGCCGCGATGCTCGCCGTCGCCAGCGGACTGTGCCGCCACGTGCTCTGCTTTCGCACCGTGTGGGAGTCGACGTACCGGTCCCTCGGCCTCGGCCACCTCGAGCAACGCGTGTCGAACGCGCTCATGGAATGGCGCGCACCGTTCGGCGCCATGTCGGCGGCCAACTGGATCGCGATGAACGCCAACCAATATTTCCGCCGTTACGGCGCTTCCCGCGAGATGCTCGGCTACGTCGCCATCAACGGCCGCACGAACGCCGGACGCAACCCGGCGGCGATCTACCGCGACCCGCTCACCATGGACGAGTACCTGTCCGCGCGGATGATCTCCTCGCCCTTCGGGCTGTACGACTGCGACGTCCCCTGCGACGCTTCGACCGCTGTCGTGGTCTCGGCCGCTGACGTCGGTGCGGACCTTCCGCATCCGGCCGTGCGGATCGAGGCCGTGGGTACCCAGATCCTCGAGCGGGTGTCCTGGGAGCAGGACACCATCACCCACGAGCCGCAGGTGCTCGGCCAGTCGGCGCACCTCTGGACGCGCACGCAGCTGCGTCCCGAGAACGTCGATCTCGCCTTGCTGTACGACGGATTCACGTTCAATGCCATCTCCTGGCTGGAGGCGCTGGGCTTCTGCGAGCTCGGCGGCGCCTCGGACTGGCTCGACAAGGGCCGGCGGATCGCACTCGACGGGGAGCTGCCGGTGAACCCGCACGGCGGCCAGCTGTCGGAAGGACGCACCCATGGCTACGGCTTTCTGTACGAGGCGGCCACCCAGCTGCGCCACGCCGCCGGCGAGCGCCAGGTCGCGAATGCCAAGACGGCCGTGGTCACGTCCGGGGGCGGGACACCGTCCGGCGTGCTCCTCCTGCAACGCGCCGATGCGTAGCGCTTGCGAAAGGGCGCACGCGACGCGTCAGTAAACTCCCCGACACAGAGCCTTGCTCGGCGCACGCCCGCGCGAGGAGGGGGATGGCAGAAGGGGATGACTTTGTCGACACCCTCGTCAGTCGAGAGCGAGCGGCCGAGCGGCCCGCGTTCGCGCAAGGGTGCTCTCACCCGCACCCGCCTGCTCGATGCGGCCAAGACCGTCTTCGAGCGCGACGGATTCCTCGAAGCGCGCATCTCCGACATCGCCGAGCAGGCCGGCCTGTCCCACGGGTCCTTCTACCACTATTTCGACTCCAAAGAGCAGATCTTCCGCGAGGTCGCGGGTGCCTTGGAGGATGAGCTCAACGCGCCGGTCGGAGCGGTCATCTTCGACCCCGAGTCGCACGCCCACCCCCGCGAGCGCATCCGCGAGGGGGTGCGTCGCCACCTCGCGAGCTACCGCGAAGAGGCCGCCATCATGGGCGTCATCGAGCAGGTCTCCCGCTACGACGACCACGTCCGCCTACTGCGCGGTGAGCGCGCGCGGGAGACCGAGGTGCAGATCGCAGAGTCGATCCGGCAGTTACAGGAGCGCGGGCTCGCCGATCCGAAGATCGACCCGGTGATCGCGATTGCCGCTCTCGGGTCGATGACCACGCGTTTCGCCGAGCAGTGGCTCGTGGAGAAGACCCACGACTTCGCGTTCGACGACGTCGTCGAGCAAGTCAGCCGGCTGTTCGCGAACGCGCTCGGCATTCCTGAGACGGAGAGCAAGCCGGTTGCCCGCCGGCGCAAGACAGCGAAGTAACTCCAGCAAATCTGCGATTGGGGATTACGCGGAAGATGCCCGCGTCCTAGAATCGACATCGACGTCGAAGGAGGACGCGCATGCGGGTGGTCGTCGTTGGTGCTTCGAGCGGTCTTGGCAGATGCATCGGCATCGGCCTCGGGCAGCGCGGTGAAGAAATGGCGCTGCTCGCCCGCCGCCACGATCGGCTGGTCGACGCGGCCAAGGAAGCAGGACCCGGCACGCTCGCGATCCCTTGCGACGTCACCGATGAGGCCTCCTGCCGGTCGGCGATCGCCGATGCCGCCAAAGGACTCGGTGGCATCGACGCACTCGTCTACGCCACCGGGGTCGGTCCACTGGCACGCCTCAGCGATCTCGACGCGGCGACCTGGCGGCACGCTTTCGACACCAACGTCACCGGCGCGGCGATCGCCACGGCTGCAGCGATCCCGCACCTGACCGCGTCCTCCGGCGTGGCCGCCTACCTGTCGACCATCAGCGCTTCACACACCCCGCCGTGGCCCGGGCTCGGTGCTTACGCCGTCAGCAAGGCTGCACTCGACAAGCTCGTGGAGGCCTGGCGCGCCGAGCACCCGGCGGTCGGGTTCACCCGAGTGGTCGTCGGAGACTGCGCCGGCGGCGAGGGCGCCTCCATGACGGAGTTTCCGGCTCGGTGGGACCCTGCGCTAGCGGCGGAGGTCGCCGAGACGTGGGTGTCACGCAATTACCTCTCAGGCACGCTGCTCGACGTGCAGGAGCTCGTGCGCGCCGTCGAGTACGTCTTGCGTAGCGGCGCGAGCGCCAGCATTCCCAGCTTGACGGTCACGCCTCGACCGGCGGCCTGACGGCTACCGGAGTCAGCCGCTACAGCCCTCCCGGCCGCTGCTGTCCCATCGGGCGGATCATGGCGTCCTGGACCATCGACGCCACGAGTTCGCCGTTCTCGCGGAACACGTCTGCCCGTCCGTAACAGCGGCCGTGTCCGGCGTAGGGGCTCGTGTTCGACAGCAGCAGCCACTCGTCCGCGCGCAGCGGCTCGTGAAAGGTCAGCGTGTGGCTCAGCACTCCCGTCGAGAGCGTGACGTGCGCCTGCGACTGGCCCACACCGGGGTGCGGTCGCATGGCCGTGCCAATGAGAAAGCCTTCGGTGATGAAAGCCAGCAGCGCTCGCCCGCTGAGCGCGTCGTCCGGCGCACCCGCGCAGCGCACCCACACGCCGAGCTCGGGCGGCCCGACGGCATCCGGATCGTTGACGTCGACGGCGCCGACGATGCGCACCTGCCACGCCCCGAAACTCTGCTGCTCGGCCTCGCCCGGAAGCTCCGTGGCCTCCGGCTTGTCGGCGTGGCGGATGAGTTCGGGCTCATCCGCGCTGAGCAGCACGCTGGAACGCGCGCAAACCTTGCCGCTCTGGGTGAACGTGACGGTGGTGCTCGCCAGGTTGCGTCCGGCGTGCATGCGGTCCACCGAGACGTCGAGTGCCTCCTCCGGGCTGGCACCGCGAGCGAAGACGGTGTGCAGCGTCTTCACCGCCTTGCCTTCCTGACCCTGGCTCGCCGCCACGATCGACTGTGCCAGCAGCTGACCCCCGAAGACGACGGGACCGACGCGCACGCTCGACGCGCGGTAGCGATCGGTGCCGACCTGCTCGAGCGCGAGCGTGTGCAGGACGTCCTCGAGGCTGAACATGCGGCCACCGTAGCCAGCTTTTGACGACGGCGTCAATTTCGAGCCGCTAGCTGATGGAGCCGATGAACCCGCCGTCGACCAGCAGGTCGCAGCCGGTCACGAACGACGCCTCGGCAGACGTCAGGAAGCAGGCGACGGCCGCCACTTCATCCGCACCGCCAAGCCGCCTCAGCGGCGTCGCGCTCACCATGTCGGCCATGGCCGGCTGGGCCCGGAATTCCTGCGCACCCATCGGGGTCTCGATGATGCCGGGCGAGACGGAGACGATGCGGGCTCCGCGCGCACCCCAGGCGCCCGCCTGCCGCCGCACATAGCGGCGCACGCCGTACTTTGAGACCACGTAGGCCATCGCCGGATCGTCGACATTCGCTCCCGCGCTGCGCAGCCGGTTATACAGCTGGGGGTCCAGCGGATCGTTCAGCACGGTGTCGAAGGCATCCGTTCCGAGCATGTGGCCGGCGGTGGACGCGAACACGACCAGCGCTCCGCCGCTTCTCATCCGCGCAAGCAGCGCCTGCGCGACGCGTGCGGTGCCCGGCAGGTTGACCTCGAGGATGCGCGCACCGGCGCCCATCGTGGGCGAGAGCCCAGCCGTCAGCACGGCCTCATCGACTTCCCCGATGGCTTCGCACACCGCCGCCACCTGCGCATCGGAGGTGACGTCGCACTCGGCAGATTCCGCGCCGCACTGCGCGGCGACGCTGCGCAATGCCTCGGCGGACCGGTCGGCGAGCATGAGCCGGTCACCCGGCTGCGTCCGTTTCGCAAACCGGTGGGCGACAGCCTGCCCCATTCCGGAAGCTGCCCCGATCACGAGTCTGTTGGCCATGACACCCTCTCCCGTGGAGAATCACCTTCTCAGCGTCGGCCACCATCGACATTGATAACGGCAACGTCGCTCTCGGTCCCAGGGACCGACGGGAGAACAGTAGCCGTCCACGTTCGCAAGACAGCCGCGAGCCGCGGTAGGGCGAAGGGAGTTGCCGTGGACCTGTCGCACAGCGCGGCGGACGAACGATTCCGCAGCGAGTTCCGCGGCTGGCTGGATGACAACCTGCCCGCGAAGTGGCGCACCGATGAGTTCTGGGCGGCAAAGGACGCCGCCGAGTCCTTCGCCCTGCGCCGCGAGTGGGAACGCGGGAAGGCGCTCGCCGGGTGGGCCGGGATCGCCTGGCCGGAGGAGTTCGGCGGCCGCGGCGGCACCCCCACCCAGAAAGCCATCTATGACGAGGAGATGGCCCGGGCCCGGGCCCCGCAGACGGTCAACAATCTGGGTCTCACGTTCCTTGCCCCCACCGTCATGGCTATCGGCACGGCCGAGCAGAAGCGGGACATCGTCCCGGCGCTGCTGCGTAACGACGTCATCTGGTGCCAGGGCTTCTCCGAGCCGGGCGCGGGGTCTGATCTCGCGGCCCTGTCCACCAGGGCCGAGCGGCACGGCGATGAGTTCGTCATCAACGGGCAGAAGGTCTGGACGAGCAACGCCCTGCACGCCGACAAGATGTTCGCGCTCGTGCGCACCTCACGCGAGCAGAAGAAGCACCACGGCATCAGCATGGTGCTGCTCGACATGCATCAGCCGGGAGTGCAGGTCCGGCCGCTCAAGCAGCTGACCGGCCGCGCCCACTTCGGCGAGGTATTCCTCACCGACGCTCGCGTGCCGGTCGACCAGGTACTCGGCGACATCGGCGAAGGCTGGGGCGTCGCCATGCTCCTGCTGTCGTTCGAGCGCGGCGCCAGCGCCATCGGGCAGTACACGACGTTCCGCCGGGAGCTCGACGAGATCTGCGCCATCGCACGGCGCACCCCGCGCGGATCCGGCACCGCGGCCGATGACCCCGTCCTGCGCCAGCGGATCGCGCAGGCGGTGATCGAGCTCGAAACGCTCAGACTGCACTCACTGCACGTCCTCACGAAGGTCGAAGGCGGCGAAGACCTCGGCTTCGAGTCCTCGATGACGAAGCTGCAATGGAGCGCGACCCATCAAGGCATCGGTGAGCTGTACATGGATGTCATGGGAGCCCGCGGCTGGCAGGCGCGTGGCCACGACGACGCGGCCGGCGCGCAGCTGTTCCCCCTGCAGGAAAGCGCCCTGTGGTCCCGGTCGGAGACGATCTGGGGCGGCTCCTCCCAGGTGCAGCGAAACATCGTTGCCGAACACGTACTCGGGCTGCCGCGATGAGACATTCGTGCCCGTGCACCGCGCGAGAGAAGGGCTCCACCCCATGGGATTGCTGACCGGGCGCGTCGCCCTTGTCACGGGCGCAGGCCGGGGGCTCGGCCGCTGCCACGCCCTCGCCCTCGCCGCCGCCGGAGCCCGCGTGATCGTGAACGATGTGGGCGCCGGTCTCGGCGGCGAGCAGACCGCGGACTCACCCGCGGAGACGGTCGTCGCCGAAATCGTCGCGACGGGCGGCACCGCGGTAGCCGACCGCACCTCCGTCACCGGCTGGGCGGCCTGCGGGGCGCTGGTCGCCCGGGCCGTCGATGAGTTCGGCCGGCTGGACATCCTCGTGAACAACGCGGGCATCACCCGTGACCGGATGCTCACCTCGGCAACCGAGCAGGATTTCGACGCGACCTTCGCCGTCCATGTCAAGGGCTCGTACGCACTGACCCATCACGCGTGCGTGCACTGGCGCGCCCGCCACAAGGCCGGATCTGCCGTCAGCGGGCGCATCATCAACACCACGTCGGGGTCGGGCATGTTCGGCAACGTCGGGCAGAGCGCGTACGGCTCGGCGAAAGCCGCGCTCATCGGGCTCACCGTCACCACCGCCTTGGAGATGCGCCGCTACGGCGTCACCGCCAACGCCATCTCGCCCATCGCACTGACCCGGATGACCGACAGGCTGATGACTGCCGAGCCGGCCGGGACGTTCGATCCGCGGGATCCGGCGAACGCGTCCGGAGTCGTGGTGTATCTCGCCTCGGTCGAGAGCGGCTGGTTGACCGGGCAGGTGCTGCGCATCGACGGCGACCGCATCCAGCGGATGCGCGGGTGGCACATCGCGGGGCAGCACGACGGTGCTACCGGCGCCGCGGTCACCGCACAGGAGCTGATGGATGCCCTGCCTGCGCTGTACGAGATCATGCCTGCGGGCGTCAACACGCTGACGGCTCGTTGAGCACCGCCGCGACCAACGATCGACCACCGAGCGCAGAGGTGAACCATGAGCATCGACTTCGGTCTCGCGGGCAAGCGTGCACTGATCACGGGAGCGGGGCAGGGGGTCGGTGAGGGCATAGCCCGGCTGCTGGCGGCTGCGGGCGCCCACGTTCTGATCAACGACTACTTCGCGGACCGCGCTGCCGCTGTCGCCGGAAGCATTGCGGCACAAGGAGCGACGGCCGGCAGCGCACCGTTCGACGTGACGGACTTCGCCGCGGTACACGACACCATCCGGCGGCTCGCCCCGGTCGACATCCTCGTCAACAACGCGGGCAACGCCGGCGCGGAAGGCTTCGGCAACCTCGCCCCGTTCCTCGACACCACACCCGAGGAATGGGCGAGATTCATGGGCGTCAACGCGTACGGCGTCATGAACTGCACGCACGCCGCCTTGCCCGCGATGATGGAGCGCGGCTGGGGACGCATCGTCACCATCATTTCGGACGCAGCACGCGGCGGTGAGGCACACATGGCGGTGTACGGAGCGGCGAAGGCGGCCGCAGCCGGCTTCTCCCGCGGCATCGCGCGCGAGGTCGCGCGACACGGCATCACTGTCAACAACGTCGCGCTCGGCACCATGAAAACCCCGCTTACCGAGAGCTTCTGGGCCAATCCGGCCAATGCCGAGCAGCAGAAGGCACTGATGGCGGGATATCTCGTGCGCCGGCCCGGGGAACCCGACGACGTCGCGTGGATGGTCGCGACACTGGCCAGTCCCCGCGGGGCCTGGATCACCGGGCAGACGATCCCGGTGAACGGGGGCTACTCGTTCGCGCTCTGAAGCGTGGCGTAGGCCGCGCTTGCGACTAGGCGGCGATCCCGTGCAGCAGCAGGTCCCACAGCTCCCCTGACGGATCGATGCGCCCCGCGCGGGTGGAGGTGCCGCTGATCGTGGCGGTGAACGAGTTGAACATGATGGCTTGCAGCATGACCCCGGCGACCCGATCGTGACGCAGGCCGGAACGGATCGCGCCGGCGGCTGCCGCCTCATCCAGCAACTCGACGAGCAGGCTGTGCAACGGCACGAAGGCCCGAGACGCCTCCTGCGGATGATCGGTGAGCAGCTGCTGGGCGAACTGCGCGAGCGCCGGACTCGGCCGGGTCTTGCTGGAGCGCCCTTTGGGCGCCGGCCGGCAAAGCCGGTAATACTCCGTGGCGAAGCGATGCAGCCGGTCGAGCGGTGCGTCCTGCTCGTCCACCAACTCGCGAAGCGTGTCGGCGGTGGAGCGCACCGAATCCTCGAACAGGGCGACGAGCAGCTCGTACTTTCCTTCGAAATACTGGTAGAAGCTGCGCAGCGACTGACCCGAGCGCTCCACGACCTCCTGGACCGTGAACTCCTTGCCGGAGCTGGTGTTCATCAGCTCCAGGGCCGCATCGAGAAACCGCTGGATGCGGGTCTCTGCTCGGGCGCGCGCAGGATCCAGCACTCGCGCCACCGCGAGCTCACGGCGTGAGACGGCAGCAGCGTCGACGCGATCGCGCGCGGCCGGCTCCTTTTTCGGCATGCGGCGAGCCTACTCGGCGATGAGAACGACGTTTTCGGTCGGCGCCGGCAGGGCTAGAGCGCGCGCCGGAGCTGGCCGGCGCGCAGGAGCTCTCGCAGCCGGAACTTCTGCACCTTGCCCGACGGGGTACGCGGGAACTCGTCGAGAACGTAGAGCGACTCCGGCCACTTCTGGCGCGCGAGTCCTGCCTCCGCCAGGTGCGCGCGCACCTCTGACAGCGTGGGCGAGGATCGGCCTTCGCGCAGGCCGAAGACGGCCGCGGCGCGCTCCCCGAGCCGCTCGTCCGGGGCGGCGATGACGCTCACCTCGGCCACCGGCGGGAGCCCGAGCAGCAACTCCTCGATCTCCTGAGCGCTGATGTTCTCGCCGCCGCGAATGATGACGTCGGACACGCGATCGGTGATCGTGAGATAGCCATCGGCATCGAGCACGCCCACGTCGCCCGTCCGGTACCACCCTTCGACATCGAACGCCGCAGCGGTGAGGTCGGGGTCGGTGTACCCGAGACAGCAATCCGGCCCGCGGCTGTAGATCTCCCCGTCCGGGCTGAGCCGGATCTCGACACCGGGCAGCGGATACCCGTCAGTGGTCAGCCGCTTCTCCTGCGGCTCGTCGATGAAACTTCCCGTGATCGAGGGGTGCTCGGTGCTGCCGTACGAGCGGTAGCAGGCGATGCCGAGCCTCGTCGCCCGTGAGGTGACGGCCACCGGCACGGTGGAACCGCCGAGGCCGGCGAACGGCATCAACGCCAGGTGCTCGGCGGTGAAGTCGGGATGGTCGATGAGGCTGGTGAGGAAGTACGTGGCCCCGCCGGCGACGCCGGCGCGCTCTTCGAGCATCATGCGCAGCACCTCGGCGGGGTCCCAGACATCGATGAGATTCACCGGGCGATGCCGCAGCAGCGGCACCAGAAAGGCGTTCAGCATGCCGATGAAATGGCCCACCGGAGCGCCGGTGATCTGCGGCGGCCCGCCATCCGGGAACATCGCATTGAGCTGGCGGGTTTCGCAGCCGATGGTGTGATGGCTGTGCACCACGCCTTTCGGGTTGCGGGTGGTGCCCGAGGTGAAGCCGATGATGGCGGGCGCGTCAGGGTCGACAGCAAGCGGCATTGCGAGCGGATCGGCGTCCAGCTGATCGCCGAACCGAACGGCATCCTTCGGCAGCGCCCGATCGGCCTCGCCGACCACCAGCCAGCGGGGCACCGCATGCCGCGATCGCAGGTCCTCGTGGACCGCGAGATGATCGGTCGACCCGAAACGGTCGACGGTCACGAGCACATCGGGGCGGGTGGCCCGCAGGATGTACTCGACCTCCTTGGGGCCATAGAAGTGCACGATCGGGACGATGACGGCACCGAGGTACGCGCTCGCCCAGAAGGTGACCCCGGCTTCCATCCAGTTGGGCAGCTGGAACGCGACCACGTCACCCGGCCCGACCCCTTGGGCGCGCAAGGCGGCGGCCAGCGAGCGGGCGGCCCGGTCCGCCTCGTCCACCGTCCCCGCCCACGGATGCAGCTTCGAGCGCACCCGGAACGCGCAGCCGCCCATACGGCCGAGGCCGTCCGCAACCATGGTGCCGAGCACGTCGGACGTCCACCAGCCCGCGGCGAGGTAGCGCGCCGCCAGATCGCCCGGCACCGTCCGCAGCGGCCATCGACTTGCTGCGCTGCCGCCTGCTGCCACGCCCTGACCTCCTGCCGCGCCCGGCTGCCAGTCTCGCACGTGCGAGAACCCGCTGCCACCGCCCGTTGGCACTTTGGGAGAACCGTATTACCGTTGACGAGTATGGCGGTTTCGACACGAACGGAGAGTCCCGCGGGGCCGCCTCGAGACGGCTCTCGCGACCACGGGTTTCATCCGCTGCGGGTCGCTCGCGTGGTACCCGAAAGAGGGGATGCGGTCTCGGTCGCGCTCGAGATACCGCCTGAGCTCTCGGAGGTCTTCGCCTACCGAGCCGGCCAGTTCATCACTTTCCGGGTGCTGATCGACGGCACTCCGCACCTGCGTTCGTATTCCATGTCGTCCGCTCCCGAGGTCGACGACGAGTTGCGGATCACGGTCAAGCGTGTGAGCGGGGGCGTCGTCTCGAGCTGGATCATCGACGTGCTGTCAGCCGGCGATCAGCTCGTCGCGACTCGCCCCGCCGGCCGCTTCTGCCTGCCGGCGAACGAAACACCGATCGTCGGCTTCGCCGCCGGAAGCGGCATCACGCCGGTCTTCTCCCTGCTGAAGAGCGCCCTCATAACCAGCGGGCGGCCGATTCGGCTGCTGTACGCCAATCAGAGCCGCGACGTCGCCATCTTCGCCGACGAGATCGACGCACTCGCGGCGCGTCACGAGCGGCTCCAGGTCACGCATCACCTCGACGTCGAAAGCGGCTTCGTCGACGACGAGATGATCCGCCGCTTCATCGGCACGGCGTCCAGCGCAGAGTTCTTCGTCTGCGGCCCGCCGCCGTTCATGGACATCGTCGAGGTGGCCCTGCAGGCGGCGCACCTGCCGGCGGAGCGCATTCACATCGAACGCTTCGCGCCGCTTGACCTCGGCGACGTCCAGGCTCCGGCGCGGGACGCGCCCACCGCCTCACAGGTCACCGTGGAGCTCGACGGCCGCGTGGAGTCGAGCGAACACCGGCCCGGCACCACGATCTTGCAGACCGCCCGCCAGATGGGCCTCTCTCCGCCGTTCTCCTGCGAGGCCGGGGACTGCGCAACCTGCATGGCGAGGATTGTCGAGGGCACAGCGCAGATGCGGGCCAACAGCGCGCTCGACGACGACGAGGTGCAGGACGGTTGGGTGCTCACCTGCCAAGCCGTGCCCACCAGCGCGACAGTGCGCGTCGTTTACGGCTACGAGGAGCACTGACCACGGTGTCGAACGCCAGGACGCGACCTGGCTCGTGGCGGCATACTGCGTGCATGGGATTGGCGACCACGGGATTGATCCGCCGATGCACCTAGCCGACTTTCGCGCCGGGCTCGATCAGTGGCTCAGTGCCCACGCGGATGAGTTGGCACCGCCCGCGCAGCACGCCACCTCACTGGCCGCGCAGATGACCCAGCTCGCCAAGGTGAAGCGGCTCGCGTTCGACGCAGGATGGATGCGCTGGGGCTGGCCCGAACGCGTCGGTGGGCTCGGCGGTTCCTCACTCCTGCGGGCCTACCTGGGTGAAGCGCTGACCGCCCGAGATCTGGTGGAACCCGGGGTCTATTGCATGACCGAGGTGCTCGCGCCGACGATGATCGACTTCGCGCCGGCCGCGTTGGCCGCTGACATGGTGCCGCGCCTGCTACGCGGCGACGAGACTTGGTGCCAGGGCTTCTCCGAGCCGGGTACCGGCAGCAATCTGGCGGCATTGCAGTGCCGCGCCGTCCGCACCGAGGACGGGTGGCTCGTCACCGGCCAGAAGGTCTGGACCAGCTTCGCGCAGTACGCAGATCGGTGCGTGCTGCTCACCCGCACCGGAAGTGCGGATTCCGCTCACCGCGGCATCACGGCCCTCTTCGTCGACATGGACAGTCCCGGCATCACGGTCCGTCCACTCGACACCGCCAACGGCATCCCCGAGTTCTCGGAAGTGTTCTTCGACGACGTGGCGGTGCCCGCGCACCGCACGCTCGGAGAGGTAGGGCAAGGCTGGTCCGTAGCGATGGATCTGCTGCCGTACGAGCGCAGCACCGCGCTGTGGCACCGCGGCATCTTCCTGCAGCGGCGGTTCGCCGATCTGCTTGCTGCTGCGGATGACACGCTCACCGCCTCGGCCGTCGGCCAGGTGTTCAACCAGCTGTACGCCTTTCGGGCCCGCTCGCGGGCCACGCAGTACCGCATGGCTGCGTCGCAGCAGCTGGGCGCCGAGACCTCGATCGACAAGGTGCTTCTCGCGACGGCGGAGCAAGCCGTCTTCGATCTCGCCGGCAGCGGTCTCGCGGACACGCTGCTCGTGGCGGACGACGACGCAGCCGCACAATGGCGCGCAGAGTACTTGTATTCGCGGGCGGCGACCATCTACGGCGGCACCGCAGAGGTGCAACGAAATGTCATTGCCCGGCGCCTGCTCGACCTCGGCCGGGAGCCGTGATGGACGCCGACGATCGCAAGCTTTTCGAAGCGAGCCTTCGTCACGCGACCGAGCTGCACACCGGTCCCGCGCTCGACGCCGCGCTGGACGACCTCGGCTGGGAGGAGGCGCTGGCCGAGTCTCCCCGCGATGCCGTGTCGTTGCTTTTCGGCGTGCAGGGCTCGGTCAACGCGACCTCGACGGCGCTCACGACCCTGCTGGCCTCGGTGCTCGACGTCGACAGATCCACCACGAGCGTCCTGCTGCCATGGCCTGCATCGTCGAGATCCACTGCTGAGGTGGCGCAAGACCGTGTCGTCATCCGGGGCGTCGGCTTTGCCGCACTGCTCGAGCGCCATGACGTCGCGGTGTTGGGCCCCGATCAATCGGTCGCGGTCGTCGCCCGCTCCCAGCTCGAGATCCGGCGGATCTCAGGCTTGGATCCCACGATGGGTCTGGTGGAGGCAGTCGGTGCGGTGCCGGAAGGCGCCGTCCGCAGGCAGCCGGGGAGTCAGTGGTCCGAGGCGGTGACGATCGGCCGCGTTGCTCTCGCCCACGAGCTCGTCGGAGCCGGGCGCACGATGTTGCGCCTGGCGCGCGAGCACGCGCTGGAGCGGGTGCAGTTCGGCCGGCCCATCGCCGGTTTCCAAGCAATCCGCCACCGCCTCGCCGAGGCTCTCGTCGCGATCGAGGCAGCTGATGCTGCCGCTGCCGCGGCCTGGGATGACCTGTCGCCCTTCACCGCCGCGATGGCGAAATCCATCGCCGGAACGAGCGCCCGGACCGTCGCGCGGCACAGCCAGCAGGTGCTCGGCGGGATGGGCTACACCACCGAGCACCCGCTCTACCGATACTTCCGCCGGGTGCTCGTGCTGGACTGGTTGCTCGGCGCGAGCGACGTTCTCACCCGCGAGGTCGGCGCCATGCTCCTGCATGACAAGCGCGTTCCTGCGTTGCTTCCGCTGTAACGGCAGGCGCTATTCGCCAGGCACCTCCGCCGTAGCGATGATCGTGGCACGGCCAAGCACGTGGCTGAAGATGTTGAACGCGAGGAACGCCGGCGTGGCATCGGCCGGGACGCCGAGGTCTTCGACATCCAAGGCGTGGACGGTGATGAAGTACCGGTGCGTGCCGTGCCCAGGAGGCGGCGCAGCACCGATGAAGCGGGCAGCGCCGCCGTCATTGCGCAGGTGATACGCACCCGCGGGCAGCCCGGAGCCGTCCCCCGCGTTTTCCGGAAGTGACGTGACATCCACCGGGATGTTCGCGACCGCCCAATGCCAGAAGCCGGACAGCGTCGGCGCATCCGGGTCGTACATCGTGACGGCGTAGCTCTTGGTGCCTTCGGGCGCGCCTTCCCACGACAGCTGCGGTGAGACATCCTGGCCACCCGGAACGCCGAACTGGCCGGACATCTGGGCGGCGCCGAATGGCTCGCCGTCGGCAACGGTCGTGCTCGTCACGGTGAACGTCGCCACATCGGGGAGCCGAGCAAACGGATCGTTGGCAGTCATCCGAGTTTCCTTCCCTATCGGTATGCCGGTGAACACGCTGCCCGCGGGCTACAGCGGGCCGGCAGCTCAACGTGAAGTCCCGCCTCCAGCCAGCCGCGGCGCCCATTCGTCGCGCAGCGTACGCCGCAGGACCTTCCCCGACGGCAACCGCGGAATCTGCTCGACCAGCACGACCTCGCGCAGCTGCTTGTACGTAGCCAGCGCGTCGGCCACCGCCCGCTGCAGCTGCGCGGGCGTCACCGCGGCGCCGGGCGCGAGCTGTACCGCGGCCACCGGAAGCTCACCGGCCCCTTCGTCGGCGACCCCGAAGACTGCGCAGTCGCGCACCCCGGGATGGCTGTGCAAGACCGCCTCGATCTCAGCGGGAGCGACCTGAAAGCCCTTCACCTTGATCATCTCCTTGCACCGGTCGGTGAGGTGCACCCACCCGTCGGGTTCGAGCCAGCCCACATCACCGGTGCGGTACCAGCCGTCGGCGAAAGCATCGGCCGTTTCCGCGGCGGGAAGGTAGCCGGCCATCACCGACGCGCTGCGGGCCTGGATCTCGCCGGTCTCGCCGGGCGGCAGCAGCTGCCCGGTGTCGAGATCCGCAACGCGCAATTCGACGCCCTCTGGCGGCAAGCCCGCGGAGTCGAGCCGCCACCGGTCCGGCCGGCGCACCGGATTGACCGCCAGCACCGGCACTTCGCTCGCCCCGTAGCCGCACAGCCAGCGAACCCCGGTCCGGGCCGTGACCCGCTTCGCGATACTCGCCGTCACCGGGGTGGCGCCCCACATGAAGTAGCGCAGCGAGGACAAGTCGTACTGCTCGACAACCGGGTGGTTGGCGATCGCTAGCGCGATAGGTGCCACCGCCATCTCGAGGGTCATGCGCTCGGCGGCGATGTGGCGCAACACGGTGTCGAGGTCGAAACGCGGGTGCAGCCGCACCGTCGCTCCTGCTTCGGCGGCCGCCAGCAGGTTCAGCAGACCCAGGATGTGTGACGGGGGCGTCGCGACCTGAAACCGGTCGTCCGCGCCGAGCCCGAGCGCCTCACACCAGTGCTTCGAGGCCTGGGTGAGCGACGCGTGAGTGTGACGTACCGCTTTGGGAAAGCCCGTCGTTCCGGAGCTGAAGACAAGTACGGCTTCGGCCGCACCGGAAAGCGGCGCTGCCGGCGGCGCACCCCGGCCGGAGGCGACGGCTCCGTCCCAGGCAAGCCGGTCATCGACGTCGAGGATGCGTTCCGCCGGTAGCTGTTCGAGCAGCAGGCTCTTCGTCCGGTGGTCCGCGACCGCGAACCGTACGCCGGTGATGGCGGTGGCGTGGGCTACCTCCAACGCCTTCCAGGCGGGACTCAGCAAGACGGCGGCAGCGCCGAGCTTGCTGACACCATGAACGGCGACGACGAACTCGACCCGATTTCCCATCATGACGGCGACGCGCTGGCCGGGAGCGACTCCCTGGGAAGCCAGGTGATGGGCCAGCGCGTTGCTCTGCGCGTCGAGGTCCGCGTACGTCCAGCTAGCGGGCCCGGCGAGGATCGCCGCAGCGCCCGCGAACCGCGCGGCCGCGGCCTCCAGCCCGCCTGACAATCGGGCCTCGTTCATCGCGGGAATTATTCTCGACTTCGATATCGTCGTCAACATCCGTCCCGTGTACTGTGCTGCCGTGACGGAACCGCCCGTACCACCGACCGATGCCGCGATACGCCAGGACATCGTCGCCACGGTCCGGCGGTTCGTCGATCGCGAGGTCATCCCGCACGCCGCCGCGTTCGAGCGCGCCGACGAGTTTCCCACCGAGATCGTGGCGGCCATGCGGGAGCTCGGGCTCTTCGGCGTCACGATCCCGCAGGCATACGGTGGGCTCGGGCTCGACCTGCTCACCTACATCGGCGTCATCGAGGAGCTTGCAGCCGGCTGGATGAGCCTGACCGGCATCGTCAACACGCACACGATGGCCGCCACGCTGCTGTTGCATCACGGCAGCGAGGAGCAGAAGCAGCGCTGGCTGCCCGACATGGCGTCCGGTGAGCGGCGCGGGGCGTTGTCCCTTTCCGAACCGGACGCCGGCAGCGACACCCGCAACATCGCCTGCCGTGCTACCCGCGACGGTGACGAGTTCGTGCTGAACGGCACGAAAGCCTGGGTCACCAACGGCGAACGCGCCGGCATCGTCGCGTTGGCCGCCCGCACAGACGAGGGGGTGAGCGCGTTCATCGTGGAAAAGAAGCCCGGGCAGGCATTCGGGGGCATCGCCATCAGCCGGCACATCGGCAAGCTCGGCTACAAGGGCGTGGAGACCGTCGAGATGGCCTACACCGATCACCGCATCCCCGCCGCCAATCTCGTCGGTGAACCGGGTCGCGGCCTCCCGCAGCTCCTCGGCGTGCTGGAGATCGGCCGCATCAACATCGCCGCCCGCGCCGTGGGAGTCGCCCGCGCCGCCTTCGATGCGGCATTCAGCTATGCCCAGGAGCGCATCACGTTCGGCAAGCCCATCGCCGAGCATCAGGCCATCCAGTTGAAGCTCGCCGACATGGCCACCCGGCTCGAGGCCGCTCGGCTACTCACGCGCAGCGCCGCCGAACGCAAAGCCGCCGGGCAGCGGTGTGACGTAGAGGCCGGTATGGCGAAGCTGTTCGCCAGTGAAACGGCTCTGGAATTGGCCACCGAAGCCATGCGGATCCATGGCGGGCTGGGCTACACCGACGAGATGCCGGTCGAGCGGTACTACCGCGATGCGCCGCTCATGGTGATCGGCGAGGGGACCAACGAGATCCAGCGCCTCGTCATCGCTCGCGGGTTGCTCGCCCGGGCACGCAGCCGTTGAGCCAGCCGAGCGATCGCATCCGCCTACCGGCTCGCGGCCCGCGCTCGCAGCTCGTCCTTCACCACCTTGCCGGTGGCGTTGCGCGGTAGCTCGGCCACGAACTCGACGGCTCGCGGAACCTTGTAGTTCGCCATCTCCGCCCGGCACCAGCCGATGAGCTCGTCGGTGCTCAGCGTCGCCTCCGGGGAACGCACGACATAGGCCAGGCCCACCTCGCCGAGTCGCGGGTCGGGCATGCCGACCACCGCGGCGTCACGCACGTCCGGGTGGCGGCGCAAAGCGTCTTCGATCTCAGCCGGATAGACGTTGAAACCGCCGGCGATGAACATGTCCTTGACCCGCCCGACAATGCGCAACAAGCCGGATTCGTCGAGCGTTCCGACGTCTCCCGTCCGCAGCCAGCCGTCATCCGACAGCGTCACGGCGGTAGCTTCCGGGTCGTCGAGATACTCCAGCATGACGCTCGCGCCGCGCAGCAGGATCTCGCCGGTCTCGCCGGAGGGCACCCCCTTGCCGGCAGGGTCGACGATGCGGATCTCGAAGCCGGGCCGCGCCCGGCCGACGGTGGTGGCGACCGTCTGCTCGTCGTCGCCCGGTGCGGTACCGCTGGCGGTGCCGGCCTCGGTGAGCCCGTATCCGGAAACCATCACGGAGAACGGCAGTTCGGCGTACACCCGGCGAACCAGCGACACCGGGATATCCGCCGCCCCGGTGACGGCCACCCGCAAGCTCGAGAGATCGTAGCCGGACCGGTCGGGATGGTCGAGGATCGACTGGTACAGGGTCGGCGGTCCGGGCAGCACCGACACCCGTTCGGCCGCCACGCGCCCCAGCACGCGGTCGACGTCGAACACCGGCTCCGGCAGCATCGTGGCGCCGCTGGCGAGGCAGGCAAGGATCCCGGCCTTCAACCCGAACATGTGGAAGTACGGGTTGACCATCAGGTAGCGATCGCCGGCCTGCAGCCCGGTCATCCGCACCCAGTCCGTCGCCACGCGCAGCGTGCGACTGTGCGTCATCACCACGCCCTTGGGACGGCCGGTGGTTCCGGAGGTGAAAAGGATGTCCGACGGATCGTGCGGCCCGACGGCCGCACGGCGCCGATCGACCTCCGCGACGGCGTCCGGGGTAGGCCGGCGGGCGAAATCCGCCCAGGGCACGCCGTGGTCCGGCCCCTCGTCGCCCGTCACGACGACCGTCTCCAAGAGCGGCAGCGGCAGGCCTGCGCTTCGCAGCAGCGCTACGTAATCGTTGCCGAGGAACGCGCGGGGAGTGACGAGCACGCGGGCTCGGCTGCGCTGCAGGATGTCCGCTGCCTCACGGCCCTTGAATCGGGTGTTGATCGGGATGAGTATGGCCCCGCTCCGCCACAAGCCGAGTGCGGCGATGACCCACTCGACACTGTTGTGGTGCCAGATCGCGACACGATCCCCGGGCTGGACACCCGAGGCGACGAGCGCCGCCGCGAAGGCGCACGCTGCCTCGTCCAGGTCGGCATACGACAGGGCAACATCAGCGTCGACGATCGCCTGGATGTCGCCGAAGCGCTCGGCGGTATCAGCCGCCACCGCCGGGATGCTCTGCGCCGGCGAGCCGTTCAGCGGGCCCCCGGAACCATCAGGTCGACCGATCGGGATGCGTGCTGGCCGACCTTCGCGGGGTTGGTCGATCGGATGGAGACGTCGTGGCCCGCGGCCCGAGCGCGCAGTGAACCGACGGTGCACTGATCGCGGCCACCCTGCGTGGGGAACGGATCGAAGCTGAAGTGCTTCATCGCATTGAGATGCGTGACCCGGTCGATGTCGGCGTCGCAGACGCCGGCAAGGTTTTCGCTCAACGTCTCGGGGGCGAACGGCCAGGTGGAATCGGAGTGCGGATAGTCGCACTCCCACATGACGTGGTCGAGGTTCAGGAACTCCCGGCTCGCGATGCCGAACCGATCGTCGATGAAGCAGGTGAGCACCCGCTCGTTGAAGACCTCGCTCGGCAGCTTGTCCCCGAAGTCCTGACCCGTCCAGGCCCGGTGGCGCTTGTAGTTGTAATCGACGCGCTCGAGGAAGTAGGGGATCCAGCCGATCCCACCTTCGGACAAGGCGATTTTCAGGTCGGGGAAGGACCGGAGCACCGGCGACCAGACGAGATCAGTAGCGGCCTGGACGATATTGATCGGGGTCAGGGTGATCAGGCAGTCGATCGGTGCGTCCTGCGAGGTGATGACCAGCTGCGACGAGGAGCCGATGTGCAGGCACACGACGACGCCTTCGTCGCTGCACGCCTGCCAGAACGGATCCCAGTGGCTCGTGTGGAAGCTCGGCCAACCGAGCTTCGACGGGTTCTCCGAGAAGGTCACCGCGTGGGCGCCCATCCGCGCGGTGCGGCGCACCTCCGCAGCCAGCACCTCCGGATCCCAGATCGCCGGCAGGGAGCACGGGATGAACCGGCCGGGGTGGGTGCCGCACCAGTCCTCGATGTGCCAGTCGTTGTACGCCCGGACCATCGCCAGGGCGACGTCCTTGTCGTCGGTGCGGGCGAAAAGCTGCCCGCAGAACTGGGGAAAGGACGGGAAGCACAGCGAGCCGAGCACGCCGTTCGCGTCCATGTCCTTGACCCGCTCATCGATGTCGTAGCAACCGGCGCGCAACTCGGCGAACGAGGTTGGCTCCATGCCGTACTCCTCCGCCGGCCGGCCCGCGACGGCGTTCAGCGCGACATTCGCGATCTCCGTGCCCTCATACACCCACGCATTGGTGCCATCGGCGCGGGTGACGAACTTCGGGGCGAGGTCGGCGTACTTCGCCGGCAAGCGGCCCTCGAAGAGGTGCGGCGGCTCCACCACATGGTCATCGACGCTGATCAGCACCATGTCGTTGAGGTTCATCGCATCCCCGCTCACTGAGGTCCCGGCGAACTAACACTCGTGTCAGCGGACGCTACCACGATGTGACCTGCGCAACTACCGCGGAGGCCGCGGTGCTGACGAAAACGGCCGCAGGATCGAGCTAGCACAACAGATCCGGCGCCGATGGGCAGCACGCACCCCGCAGCCGCCGACCTAACGGGGCTGGCGGCGGGATATAACGCTAGTGTCATTCCGACGCCCGCCCCGCCGATGAGGAGCAGCCATGCCCGACTACCAGTACGTCTCGTACGAGACCCTCGACGAGGGACGCATCGCGCGGATCATGCTGAACCGGCCCGACGCGCGCAACGCCCAGAATCGCGGCATGCTCGTCGAGCTGCACGACGCCTTCATGCAGGCAGAGGCCGACGACGAGGTACGTGTCGTCATCCTGGGCGGCACCGGCCCGATGTTCTCCTCCGGGCACGACCTGGGCACCAAGGCATCGGTCGAGGAGATGATGCCGGGGCCGAACCAGCACCGGAGCTGGCAGACCAACGGCGGCAGCCGGCTCGGCACCGAGCGGCTCATGCTCCAGGAGTGGCACTACTTCTTCGACAACACCCGGCGCTGGCGCAACCTTCGCAAGATCACGATTGGCCAGGCGCACGGCGACGTCTACGCCGCCGGACTGATGCTGCTCTGGGCCTGCGATCTCATCGTTTCCGCCGACACCGCCACCTTCGCCGACGTGGTGGGCACCCGGCTCGGCATGTGTGGTGTCGAGTACTTCGCCCATCCGTGGGAGTTCGGACCACGCAAGGCCAAGGAGCTGCTGCTCACCGGTGACTCGGTCAGCGCCGACGAGGCCCATTCGCTCGGGATGGTGAGCAAGGTCTTCCCCGCCGACCAACTCGACGAGCGCACCGTCGAATTCGCACGGCGCATTGCGCAGGTGCCCACGATGGCGGCGCTGCTCATCAAGGAGTCGGTCAACCAGTCCGTCGACAACATGGGGTTCTACAACGCGCTGAACGCTTGTTTCACCTTGCACGAGCTGAACCACTCGCACTGGGCATCCGTCAACGACGACCGCTGGCCCGTCGCCAAGGAGGACGCGGGCGTGCCCAACTGGCGTACGGCTCCCCCCGTGGTCCCAGCGGTCAAGGACAAGGTCCGTGCCGACCAGTAGCCGATGACGCCCGCCGCACGGCGCGCTGTCGCCGCGGGCCGTGCCGGCGTTGGAGCCGCCTCCGCGCATTCCGGCGGCGCCGGTGCTGCCCGGCGCCGCCCGCCGTTCTCGGACAATCCCACCGTCGGGCCGCGCGGCCTGCGGACTCAGCAGCGCATCCTGGATGCGGCGCTGCGCGTGCTGCGCGAGGACGGCTACTACCGCTGCAGCGTCGACCGCATCACCAGCCAGGCCGGCTGCTCCAGGGTGTCCTTCTACCAGTACTTCGCCAGCAAGGAGGACGTCTTCTACCACCTGGCCGCCCAGGTGGCGCGTCAGGTGGGTGCCTCCGTCGAGGCGCTCGACCTGCTCACCCCCGACGCGACGGGACATCAGGTGCTGCGGTCGTGGGTGGCCCGTGAGTCGGAGACGTACCGCCGTTACGGGCCGGTCTTCAATACATTCGGCGCGGTCGCCGCGGGCGTCGACGCCGTTGCCGCGCTCGGCGCCCGCGAGGTCGAGCTGAACGTGGCCCGCATCCACTCGCGACTCGCCGCGGTGACGCTTCCGTCTCGGGAGCTCGACATGGTGATCTCGCTGCTGCTCGCATGCGTGGCACGGACGTTCACGCTCGCGGCCGTGCTGGAAGCAGCGGCACCGGACAGCTACCCCCTGCACCGCATCGAGCAGGCCCTGACGGACATCCTGCATCGCACGCTTTTCGGCCTACAGCTGGAGGTCAACTCCCACCGCGGCGAGCAGCCTGCCCCGCCGGCTCTGACCTTCTCCTCGGTGACGCGCGAGCTCATGCACGGAAGGCCGCCGGCGACGGGCGACGAGCCGGCTTCGCACACCTGCACGGCTCTGCTGGCTGCTGCCCGCGAGACCCTCGTGGCGAAGGGCTATCACGCCTCTCGGGTCGACGACATCGCTGCCGCAGCAGGCGTTTCGCACGGCACGTTCTACCAGTACTTCGCGAACAAGGCGGACGTCGCGCACGTGGTCGTCGTGCGAGCGCTGAACACGCTGTCGTCCGCCTTCGCCGGCATGCCCACCGGCTCCGGCACCACCGGCCGCGCAGCCCTGCGCAAATGGCTGCGCCACTACAACGAGACGTACGTCCACGAAGCCGCCGTCATCCGTATCTGGGTCGACGCGACCTCACAGGACGAGGCGCTCGGTGCCGACAGCGCGCCGGCAGTCGACTGGGGCCGCCGCCGTGCGGCACGCCTGCTTTCCCAGCGCGGCTTCGGCGACGTCGACGCCGAAGCGCTGGTCATGGTTGCCCTCCTCGATGCATTCGGCAGCCGGCCCCGTTCCGCGGCTACCCTCGACGCGGTCGCGCACATCGTCCAGCGCGGCTTGCTCGGCGAGTAGCCGCGACTACGCCGACTCCCGCAGCAACATCGGAAAGGTGCTGACCGAGCGCACCCCGGCGCTGAACGCCAGATCGGCCCCGGGCTTGACGCGGTAGTCCGGGATGCGAGCATGCCACTCGCGCAACGCGATCCGCAGCTCGAGTCGAGCCAGATGCGCGCCGAGGCAGCGGTGGATCCCCCCACCGAAGGCCAGATGACGGTTGGCGTCGCGGTCCCACCGGACGTCATCCGCGTCCGGGAACTCGGCTTCGTCGGTGTTGGCCGAGCCGATCAGCGCCATCACGTGCTCTCCCTTGCTGATCGGGCAGCCGCCGAGCACGGTGTCCATCGCGGCGATGCGCGGCACGGCGACGACCGGGCTCTCCCAGCGCAGCAGCTCCTCGACCACGCGCGGGATGCCACCGGGGTCGGCGGTGAGCTGCCGCCGCTGCTCGGGGTTCTCGGCCAGATACCGGAAGAAGCAGTCCAGCGAGGCGGACACCGTGTCGAGCCCGGCAATGAGGAAAAGGAAGCAGATGTCGACGATCTCGTCGTGACGTAGCCGGTCCCCCTCGACCTCGGCGGCGAGGAAGCGGCTCAGCAGATCGTCCTCGGGTTGCCGGCGGCGCTCGTCCAGCACGTCGTTGAAGTACGCGTAGATGGATCGGGCGATGTCGCGCTGGTAAGCCACGGTCTGCGGATGGCCCGGCAGCTTTCCGGTGACTTCCTGCGGACGGATGATGCCGTCCTTCATCTGCAGGAAGCCGGGAAGCTCACCCAGCGGGAGGCCCAGCAGCGTCAAGAAGACCTGGGAGGGAAAGGGAACGGAGAACTGCCGCGAGAAGTCGACTTCCGCGTCGCCGACGAACGAGTCGATCAGCTCGTTCACCAGTTGCTCGACGGGCCTTTGCAGCTCGCTCATGCGCTGCGGCGAGAAGAGCGGCGTCAGGATCTTGCGGTACTTGCGGTGCTCCGGCGGATCGATCTGCAGCGGGATGAGCGGCCGGATGTTGCCGAGTTCGGTGGCGGACATCGCCGATGAGAAGACCTCCGGGTGATGCAGCACCTGCTCGATGTCAGCGTGCTTGCTCACCACGACACCCGCGCGCTCCATGCGCACGATGGGCGACAGGTCGCGCAGCATGCGGTATCCGGGCTGCGGATGACGCGACGACTCGGGGTCCAGCATCAAGGGACCGCCACTGCCTTCGCTCGGGTTGTCTTGCGCCATAGCCGTCGCCTTCCCTGTGTCAGTCAACGCTCGCTCGCGCACTCTGCCGGCGCCGGCTAACGAGTCGGCTGCGTGGCCCGCGGCCGGTCGGGCGCAGCTCCCGTACCGGGTCGACCGCCGGAGTGCAGTACCAGTTCGCCGCGAAACGAATGCGCTCGACACCGGGATCGACGAGCCGCCGGCCTGGCATGCCCCGATGATCCGTCGGCGGGTGTCCGGACCAAGCTGCTGACCGGAAGCGAACAGCTCGCCCCGGGTCGTGACGACATTGGTACCCGCGGAGAGCGCAGGGCTCGGGTGCCGATGTTGCCGGTCGCCCACTGCACGACCCGGTATCGAGCGCGGTTCACGCCACCGGTTCCGCCAACGTCTTGCGTTCCAGGAACTCGTCCAACCCGGCGGCGCCCATCTCCCGGCCGATGCCCGATTGCTTGTAGCCGCCGAACGGCGCGTCCGGGCCGTAGTACAGGCCGCCGTTGACACTCATGGTTCCGGTGCGGATGCGGCGGGCCACCCAGAGCGCCCGCTCGCGGTCGGCACTCATCACGCCGCCGGACAGGCCGAAGATGGAGTTGTTGGCAATGCGCACCGCATCTTCGTCGCCATCGTGCGGGAGCACGACGAGGACCGGTCCGAAAAGCTCCTCCTGCGCGACTGCGGAGTTCTCGCCGGCACCGACGAGCAGCGTCGGCTCGTAGAAGTAGCCCTTCGGAAGGTGCTCGGGAATGCGACCGCCGATGACCGCCTTGGCACCGTCGTCGATCGCCCGGTCGACGTAACCCCCCACCTTTTCCCGCTGCCGGGCGCTGATGAGCGGGCCCATCAGCATCGCCGGGTCGGTCGGGTCACCGTAGGGCACCCCGGCCATCATCTGGCGGGTCAGGTCGACGACGTCGTCGTACTGCTGGCGCGGCACGACGAGCCGCGAGGTGATCGCGCAGCCCTGCCCACTGTGCGACGTGGCAGCGAAGGCGCACATCATCGCCGCCGACGCCGGATCGCCGTCGTCGAGCAGGAGGTACGCGGACTTGCCGCCGAGCTCCAGGAAGACCCGTTTCACGGTCGCGCCGGCGGCAGCCATGATCTGCCGCCCGACGGGAGTGGAACCGGTGAAGGAGATGACGTCGACGTCGGGGTGGGTGGTCAGTTCGGCGCCGACCGCGTTGTCCGACGACGAAAGCACGTTGACGACCCCGGGCGGGATGTCCGTGGACTCCGCGATCAGCTTGCCGAGTGCCAGCGCCGACCAGGGGGTGTCCGGAGCACCTTTCAGCACGACGGTGCAGCCGGCCGCCAGCGCGGGTGCGAGCTTGGCGAGCGAGAGCTGGACCGGATAGTTGTAGGCGACGATCGCCGCGACGACGCCGGCGGCCTCCTTCTCGATCCAGCGTCGGCTCTTTTGCCCGAACGCCTCCCGCTCACCGAGGTCTTCGCAGAAGTCGTAGGCCGAAAGCAGGTCGGCGTACCAGCCGACGATGTCGATCGGCGCCTCCAGCTGCGGGCCGCTGGTGGTGGCGACCGGGGCACCGACTTCGTGCACGAGGATCTGCCGCAGCTGCTCGACGTTCGCCAGCAGGGCCTGGTGGAACTGCCGGAGGCAGTGCAGCCGGAAGTCGCGGTCGCGGGACCACTCGGTGGTATCGAAAGCCCGGCGAGCCGCGGCGATGGCGTGCCGCGCGTCCTCCACCGTCGCATCGGCAGCGGTGCCGAGCACCTCTTCGGTGGACGGCGAGATCGTGTTGTAGGTCCTGCCGTTCTCCGCCGCAACCAGCCGGCCGTCGATCAGCAGCTTGTCCTCATGCCACAGACTCAAGAAACGCTCACCCGACTTCCATCGCGCCCAGCACGACCGTCGCCAGCGCGGGCGCAGGTCCGCATCCGGCGATCGTGCGCCGCTAACAGTAGCCCGGTCTTATTTCGACGTCGACCTCAAGTTGGCGGCTGGTCTCCGGGAGGGGGCAGCAGCTCGTTCGTGTGCTCGTGTAGCCGAGGCGGCGCGGCATAGGTGCCACGGCTCCCGTCGAAGCGCATCGGGCTCGCGATCATCTGCAGCGCACCCTCGGGCGTCTGCACCGCGACAATCATGCCGCGGGAGTGGACGAAATCACTGTCCAGGGCCGCGTCAAGGCTGATCACGGCGCCGGCGGCAAGACCGAGCGGCCGCAGCCGCTCCGCCCATTCCTGCGCCGGCGCGTGGCGCAGCAGCTCGGACAATCCGGCGAGCAGCTCGGCCCGGTGGACGAACCGGCCATGCATGGTCGCGAAGCGCGGGTCCGTCGCCCAGTCCGGCCGCTCCAGCTCGACGCAGAGCCGCCGCCAGAACTCGTCATGGGTGACGAAGAGCGCCAGGTAGCCGTCCGCCGTCTCGAACAGCTGGGCCGGTACGTAGAACGTGTGAGCGCCGAAAGGTTGCCGCTGCGGCACCCCGCCGCCGTTGAGGTAGGCCGCCGCCTTGTAGTTCAGCTGGGCGAGCATCACGTCGTACAGCGAGACGTCGACCTGACCACCCTTGCCCTCGAGCACCTTGGCCACCAGAGCAAGCGCTGCCATGATCCCTGCCGAGTTGTCGACCGCAGAGTAGCCGGCGAGCGCCGGAGGCCCAGCCGGCTCTCCGGTGAGGCCGGCGACGCCGGTGGTGGCTTGCACGACGTAGTCGAATGCCGGCCACTCGGCGGCCGGCCCGTCGAGGCCGTAACCGGTGAGCGCGACACAGACGATCCGCGGGTTGAACCGCCGCAACGACGCGTAGTCGAGGCCCAGCTTCCTGATGGTCGAGGGGCGCAGGTTCACCAGCACGGCGTGCGCACCCGCTACCAGCTGACCGAGCTGCGCCTGCCCAGCGTCGCTCGTCAGGTCGATGTGCACGCTGCGCTTGTTGCGATTGATACTCGCGAAGTAGACATTGTGCCCGTCGACGTACTGCGATCCCACCTGGCGCGAAAGGTCGCCGCCGGCGGGCTCGACCTTGATGACGTCGGCGCCCATGTCGGCGAGCAACATCGTGGCGAACGGCCCGGCCAGGATGTGCCCGACCTCCAGCACGCGAATGCCCGCGAGGGGGCCGCTCATGTCTCGCCCCTCAGCGCCGGCCTGCCCCGCTCAGAATTCGGCGCGCAACGACGCGAGCAGCTCCTCGGTCCGCCGTTTCGAGGCAACGCGCGCCTCGCGATCGTCCCCGAAGGGCAGCACCCGGGCAGCGAAGTCGGTGACTCCCGCAGCGCAGAAGCTGGCCAGCCGCTCGCGAATGGCGCCTTCGTCGCCTGCCGCGCAGATGTCACCGACGTCGGACGCATCTCCGTGTTCTAGCAGCCGCTGGTAGTTCGGTGAATACTCGGCATGGCCCAGTGCCTTGTTAGCCCACGACCGGACGTCGTTCACCTCGTCGTTGCGGCACAGGCACACCGGCACGCCCGCGATCACCCGCGGCGCCGGACGACCCGAGGCCTGTGCCGCCGCGGTGATCCGCGGCACGACGTGCTCGCCGATCGCCCGTTCGTCGGCCATCCACAGGATGGTGCCGGAGGCACACTCCCCCGCGATGCGCAGCATCGCCGGTGCGAGCGCCGCCAGCAGGATGGGCGTCGGCGTGATATCGGTGATGTCCATCGGGTTGTGCACGCGAAAGACGTCGTTCTCGACGTCGACCGGACCGGGACCTTCGAAGGCGGTCGCCAGGACCTGCACGTAGTTGCGGACGAGGTGGGCGGGCCGCTCATACGTCAGCCCGTACATGTCGGTCACGATCCAATGGTGGGAGGGCCCGATGCCCAGGCTGAAGCGCCCCGCGCAGACCGCCTGGATCGACAGCGACTGCATGGCCATCGCGACCGGGTGGCGGGTCTGGATCGGCATCACGGCCGTCGCCAGCTCGATGCGCTCGGTCGCCTGTCCCATCAGCGTCACGGCGGTGAGCGCGTCGAACTCGTTCGGTATCTGCGGCACCCAGACGGACGCGAAACCGGCCCGCTCCGCCGCCAGCGCGTCATCGACCAGCCGCGCCACCTTCTCGCGGTAGCGACCGCGTTCCGGGCCGATCTGCAGGCCGATCCGCACGCATACCCCTTCCGCCACGACCGTTTCGCAGCGACTGTAGCCATGCGGTGCCCGACCGGCAATCCCGTTCTCGCAAAGTGAGAGGCCGCATTGCAATCGGCCGCTGCCCGTCGATACTCGGGAGAACGATCGACGACCGAAGGAGATCCGATGACCCGAGTGGCCGTGGTGACCGGCGCAGCGTCCGGTATGGGACTTGCCATCAGCAGGCGCCTTGCCGGCAACGGCCATCCGGTCGCTCTGCTGGACCTCGCGGGCGACTCTGCCGAACGCGCGGCCGAGGAGCTGCGTGCGGGCGGGGCCAGCGCCGTGGCGGCGCAGGTCGACGTTTGCGACCGCGCTTCCGTCGACGACGCGCTGCAGAAGGTACGCAGCGAACTCGGGGCGATCGGGATCATGGTCACCAGCGCGGGCCTCGATGAGTTCCGCAGCTTTGTCGACATCACCCAGGAGGCCTGGGACCGGATGCTGGCGGTGAACCTCACCGGCACCTTTCACTGCGTGCAGAGCGCCATCTCGGACATGCTGGCAGCAGGGTGGGGCCGGGTCGTCACGATCTCCTCGTCGAGCGCGCAGTCCGGCGCCGCCCGCATGGCTCACTACGTAGCGTCCAAGGGCGGGGTCATCGCACTCACCAAAGCCCTGGCGCTCGAGTTCGCGCCTCGCGGCATCACGGTGAACACGATTCCCCCCGGTTTCATCGACACTCCGATGGTCAGGCGCGCCGAAAGCGCCGGCAACCTGCCCGGAGTGGAGCAGGTGGTCGCTCGCACCCCGGTACGCCGTGCCGGTACCGCCGATGACATTGCAGCTGCGTGCGCGTTCCTCTGCTCCGAGGAAGCCGGCTACATCACCGGGCAAGCGCTCAACGTGAACGGCGGCTGGTACCTCTGACCGCTTCCTGACCGGAAACGACGTTCTCCGTAAGCGAGATCGCTGCTATCGTGTTGATCCGGCCGAGGGAGGACCGCGATGGCTCACTTCAGCAAGCCCGCAGAAGGCTCGTGGACGGCACACTTCGGGCTGGACACGCAGCCGATCTCGTACGAGGACTCGATCTCGCCGGAGCACTACGAGCTCGAGCGTGACGCGATCTTCCGCCGCACCTGGCTCAACGTCGGGCGCGTGGAGCAGCTGCCGCGCAAAGGCAGCTACTTCACCAAGGAGCTCGACGCAGCACGCACCTCCGTCGTCGTCGTCCGGGACACGGACGGCGAGATCCGCGCGTTCCACAACATCTGCCGCCATCGCGGCAACAAGCTCGTCTGGAACGACTACCCGGGCGAGGAGACCAAGGGCGTCTGCCGGCAGTTCACCTGCAAGTATCACGGCTGGCGGTATGGCCTCGAGGGGCAGCTCACGTTCGTGCAGCAGGAGTCGGAATTCTTCGATCTCGACAAGTCACGGTTCGGCCTGGCACCGGTGCGCGCCGAGGTCTGGGAGGGTTTCGTCTTCGTCAATCTCGACAACGACGACACCACCCCGGTGAGGGAGTACCTCGGCGAGCTGGGTGCCGGACTCGCCGGCTACCCGTTCCACGAGATGACGCAGGTGACGAAGTACCGCGCCGAAGTCGGTAGCAACTGGAAGCTCTTCATCGATGCGTTCGCGGAGTTCTACCACGCACCGGTGCTGCACGCGAAGCAAGCCGTGGCAGACGAGTCGCGCAAGCTGTCCGGATACGGCTATGAGGCGCTCCGCTACCAGATCGACGGGCCGCATTCCATGGTGTCCTCTTGGGGCGGCATGTCGCCGCCGAAGGACGAGAGCATGGTGAAGCCCATCGAGCGCAAGGTGCGCAGCGGCCTATTCGGCCCGTGGGACCGGCCGATCGACTTCGAGTTGCCGGCGGGCGTCAACCCGGCGCGCCATCACGCCTGGGGGGTCGACTCCTTCGTCTTCTTTCCGAACTTCATGGTGCTGATCTGGGCGCCCAACTGGTACCTCACCTACCACTACTGGCCGACTTCCTACAACACGCACATCTTCGAGACGAGCTTGTACTTCGTCCCGCCGAAGTCCGCGCGGGAGCGGCTCGCCCAAGAGCTCGCCGCCTGCACGTTCAAGGAGTACGGGCTGCAGGACGGCAACACCCTGGAAGCCACGCAGACGATGCTCGAGTCGCGCGCGGTCCGCGAATTCCCCTTGAACGACCAGGAAGTGCTGCTGCGCCATCTGCACGTCACCGCCCGGCAGTACGTGGATGGTTACGTCGCTCACCGCCGTCCGGCGGCGACGCCGAGCTCCGTCGCCTCGTGATCGCAAAGGACCCGCTGATGGCCCTCTTCCCGGCAGACTTCGCCGACCTCGAGCCGTTCGCGCAGTGGTCACTGCCGACCGAGAGTGAGCGGTTCGCTCTGAGGCTGGCGAACACCATGGACACGCTCCAGGCGTTCTACGACGCCGCCTTCCCTCGCCTGGACGCGGCGATGGACCACCTCGACCAGTACCCGCTGGACGCCCTCCCCGAGCCGGAGAGACGCCTGCTGTGGCTGCTCAATTCGCTGATGACGGTGTCCTTCCCGATCGAGGTCTGGCGCCAGCCGAGGGTTCCGGACAGCGGCGCCGCCAGCCTGGAATGCGTGATCGACCTGAGGCCCTGAGCCCCGAGCTAAGGAGACCCGCGTGCCGAATGCTGTATCGGGTGCCCAGCCGGCGTCCCGGCCCACGCTGCTTCGAGCGCGGCGCATGCTCGACGTCCGCAAGGGCGAGTACGTGCAGCCAGGCGCGCTGCTCATCGAGGGCGAGCGGATAGCCGAGGTGAGCCCGTCGGCCGTGCCCCCCGACGCGGCCGTTGTCGAGCTGGGAGACCTGACGCTGCTCCCCGGCCTCATGGACATGGAAATCAACATGCTGCTCGGAGGCCCGTCCGGAGGTAACCCGCGCAGCGACGTCCAGGACGATCCGGCCTTTCGCACGCTGCGCGCCATCGTCAACTGCCGGACCACGCTGCTCGCCGGCTTCACAACGGTCCGCAATCTGGGGCTCTTCGTGAAGACCGGCGGCTATCTACTGGACGTCGCGCTCGCCCGGGCCATCGACAACGGCTGGGTGGACGGACCCCGCGTCGTCCCGGCCGGACACGCGATCACTCCTACCGGCGGCCACCTGGATCCGACAATGTTCCAGCGCCTCGGACCCGGCATCATGCCGCTCAGCGTCGAGGAAGGGATCGCCAACGGGGTCCCCGAGGTGCGCAAGGCCGTGCGTTACCAGATCAAGTATGGCGCCCGCCTCATCAAGATCTCTGCGTCCGGCGGCGTGATGTCCCACAGCGGGCTTGCGGGAGCCCAGCAGTATTCGGACGAGGAGCTCGCGGCGATCGTCGATGAGGCACACCGCGCCGGGCTCAAGGTGGCGGCCCATGCGCATGGTGACGCCGGGATCCGAGCGTGTATCCGGGCCGGAGTGGACTGCATCGAGCACGGCTCGCTGGCCAGCGACGAGACCATCGCGCTGATGGTCGAGCACGGCACCTTCCTGGTGCCGACGAGCTACCTCTCGGAAGGTCTCGACGTATCGCGGGCGGCGCCGGAGCTGCAGGCGAAGGCCGCCGAGGTGTTCCCGCGCGCCAGGGCCATGCTGGGCAAGGCGATCGCGGCCGGCGTGAGGATCGCCTGCGGCACCGATGCTCCGGCAATCCCTCACGGCCAGAACGCCAAGGAGCTGTGGGCCATGGTGGACCGCGGAATGACGCCGCTGCAGGCGATCCGGGCCGCCACCCTGACCTCGGCCGAGCTCATTGATGTGGGCGACCGCGGGCGACTCGAAGCCGGGTTGCTCGCCGACGTCATCGCCGTTGCCGGTGAGCCGCTGGACGACATCACCGTCCTCGAGGACGTGCGTTTCGTGATGAAAGGCGGCCGAATCTACAAGGGCAGTGGCGTCGGTGACTCCCGCGAGCGCAGCGACTAGGTGCCCGCGGCGACGCCGCGCAACCCGTCGACCACCGTCTTCAGCGGCGTCCCGGTCGGGTAGACGGCGCGCGCGCCGGCGGCCTTGAGCCGCTCGACATCGCGCTGCGGGATCGTGCCGCCGACCACCAAGGCCACCTCCGCGGCTCCGGCGGCGTGCAGGGCCCTGGCCGTCTTCTCGGTCAGCGGAACGTGAGCACCACTGAGGATGCTCAACCCCACGATGTCGACATCTTCGTCGACGGCCACTGCAGCGATGACCTCGGGACGCTGACGAATGCCGAGGTAGATCACCTCGAAGCCGGCGTCCCGCAAGGCACGCGCCACCAGCTTCGCCCCTCGGTCGTGTCCGTCGAGGCCGGGCTTGGCCATGAGCACCCGGGTGGGCATCAGAAGACCCGGGGCTGCTCGAACTCGCCCCACTGCTGCTTGAGCACGTCGACCATCTCCCCCACCGTGCAGTAGGCCTTCGCGCAATCGACCAGCCGCGGCATCAGGTTGTCATCATTCGCGCCCGCTGCCCGCTCCAACGCCTGCAACGTGATCCGCACGTCCGACGCCGAGCGGGAACGCTTGACCGCGGCGAGCCGCTCCAGCTGACGCGTGCGGCCCTTCTCGTCCATCTCGTAGCCCTCGACGTCCGGTGCGTCTTCGTCGGCCTGGAAGCGGTTCAAGCCCACCACGGTGCGGTCGCCGGAGTGGAGCGCCTCCTCGATGCGGTACGCCTCTTCGGCGATGAGCCGCTGCAGGTAACCGCGCTCGACGCACTCGACCATGCCGCCCTGCGCCTCGAGGTCGTCCATGATGGCGACGACCCGCTCTTCCATCGCATCCGTCAGCGCCTCGACGTAGTAGGAGCCGCCGAGGGGGTCAGCCACGCGGGCGACGCCGGTCTCGTAGGCCAGCACCTGCTGCGTCCGCAGAGCCAGCGTGGCCGACTGCTCGCTGGGCAGCGCGAACGGCTCGTCCCACGCGGCGGTGAACATCGACTGCACTCCGCCGAGCACCGATGCGAGAGCCTCGTACGCCACACGAACAATGTTGTTATGGGCCTGCGGCGCGTACAGCGAGGCTCCTCCGGCGACGCAGCCGACGCGAAACATGCAGGATCGATCGTCTTTGGCGCCATAGCGCTCGCGCACGATCCGCGCCCACCGCCGCCGCCCGGCGCGATATTTCGCGATCTCCTCGAAGAAGTCACCGTGCGTGTAGAAGAAGAACGACACCTGCGGCGCGAACTCGTCGATCGTCATGCGCCCCCGTGAGATGACCTCGTCGCAGTAGGTGATCCCGTCCATGAGCGTGAACGCCATCTCCTGCGCGGCGTTGGCGCCGGCGTCACGGAAGTGGGCACCCGCCACCGAGATGGCGTTGAACCGGGGCACCTGCGCTGCGCAGAACTCGATGGTGTCACCGATCAGCCGAAGGGATGGGCGAGGCGGCCAGATCCACGTGCCGCGACTCACGTACTCCTTGAGGATGTCGTTCTGGATGGTGCCGCGCAGCTTGGCCCGGGGCACGCCCTGCTTCTCTCCGACGGCTACATAGAACGCGAGCAGGATCGCCGCGGTGCCGTTGATGGTGAAGCTGGTGCTCACCGAGTCCAGCGGGATCCGGTCGAACAGGATCTCGGCATCGGCGAGCGTGTCCAGCGCGACCCCGACGCGCCCGACCTCCTCCTCCACGTCGGGATGGTCGGAGTCGTAGCCGCACTGGGTCGGCAGGTCCAGCGCCACCGACAGTCCCGTCCCACCCTGCGCGAGCAGATAGCGATAACGCTCATTGGACTCCTCCGGTGTGCCGAAGCCCGAGTACTGCCGGATCGTCCAGAGCCGCCCGCGGTAGCCGGTCGGAAAGTTCCCGCGGGTGAAGGGGAAGACGCCGGGCGGCGGGAGGTCGGCGGGTGGGGGGAGGTCATCCGGCCCGTAGCTTTCGGCCAACGGGATCCCGGCCTCGGTGCGCACCTCGCCCTCCATGCGGCAAGTATGCGGCACCGATCCTCTCCTGAGAAGAGAGCGTTATTCTCGCGTCATGGCGACACTGGAGCAGGACCGCCCGGCCGGTGGATTGCGGCTGGAGATCGACTCCGGTGTCGCGGTCGCGACCGTCGATCGCCCGCAGGTGCGCAACGCGCTGGGTTTCGCCACGGTGGCGGCGCTCGACGCGGCCCTCGACGCCGTTCTCGCCTCCGATGCGGCGGTGCTGGTGCTGCGCGGCAGCGGTGATCGGGCTTTCGTCTCCGGCGGAGACCTGAAAGAGCTCGGCGCGGTCCGCAGCCACGAGGACGCGGTCAGCATGGCGTTACGGGTGCGCCGGGTACTCGATCGCGTCGCGAGCTTCCCGCTGCCGGTGATCGCGGCGCTGAACGGGCACGCCCTGGGAGGCGGGGCGGAGGTCGCCATCGCGGCGGACATCCGCATCGCGGCCGATGACGTGAAAATCGGCTTCAACCAGTCCGCCCTCGGCATCATGCCGGCGTGGGGCGGCGCGGAGCGGCTCGCGCAGCGGGTGGGACGCGGCCGGGCGCTGCTTGCCATCACCACCGGTGACCTGTACCCGGCGGCAGCGGCGCGAGACTTCGGCCTGGTCGACGTCGTCGTGTCACGGGACGCGTTCGAGGCCGAGTGGCGGGCGCTCGCCCGGCGGATGGCCGCCACCGCACCCGGTACCACCCGATCGGTGAAGGCCGTTCTTGCCGCCGCCGTGCCCACCACCCACGAGGAACTCGCTGCGGGCGCGGCAGACACCTTCGCCAGGTTGTGGACGGCTGATGCGCACTGGGCCGCGGTCGATGCGCTCACGCAGCGGCGCAAGAGCAGCTGAGGATAGCTACGGCGCAGCGGATCGATAGTCGGTCGTCTCGGCGAGCTCGGCGGCGCCTTCCATCAGCTTGAGCACGAACGGGCCGAACGCCGAAAGCTTCGGATCCGCCGAAGCGCGCTGGAAGCCCTGTTCCAGCACGATCGCGAGCTTCCACTTGGCGAGAATGAGGTAGTAGTCGAGGTCGTCCACCTGCCGCCCGGAGACCTCGGCGTACCGGGTGATGATCTCGCTGCGCGCCGGCATCCCGGTGAGGTCCACATACGCCGCCGTGCTGCCTTCCTCCGGCACGTTCGGGTCTTCCGGCCAGCTCTGCACGACCCAGGCGAGATCCAGCTTCGGATCGCCGACCGTACCCATCTCCCAGTCGACGATGGCCGCGAGCCGGGCCGGCGCCCCGTGGCGGAACATGACGTTGGCGAACTGGTAGTCGCCGTGCATGAGACCCGGGATGTAGTCGAGCGGCTTGTGCTCGCGCAGCCACGAGGAGGCCGCTTCGTAGCCGGGAAGGTCGCGCCCCTTGATGCGCTCCAGGAAGGAGGTCCAGCGGTCGACCTGTCGCTCGTGGAAGCCGTCCGGCCGGCCGAGATCAGCCAGACCTTTGGCCCGCCAGTCCACCTTGGAAAGCAAGGCGATGCCGTCGATGAGCTGGTAGGCCAGCCCGCGCCGGGCCGGCAGATCGGTGTCGAACGGAGCCGGCCAGCCTGACACGTTCATCGGTGACCAGCCGTCGACGAATCCCATGAGATAGAACGTGCGACCGAGGACCGTCCGATCCTCGCAGACCGCCACGGCGGGCGGGTGCGGAACGTCGGTGCCCTCGAGGGCCGCCGTGATCCGCCATTCGCGCAGGATGCCGTCGTCGCGCCCGGGCGGCGCGCTCGTCGGCGGGATACGCAGCGCGCAGTGCAACGGCCCCCTGCGAATCTCGTAGATCTCGTTCTGCATGCCGCCGGAGACGAAGCGGGTGGACAGCGGCTCGCCCTTTCCGGGCAGGCCGGCGCCGTCCATCCAGTCGGTCAGCCGCTCGGTGTCGATCGCGGACGACTGCGAACTCATAGGTTGCCGACCGCGTGCTCGAGGTACTGCGCGTACTTCTGCTTGGCGGCTTCCAGCCGCTTCGGCAGGTACTGCGTGGGCCAGCTGTCGTCACTCGGGCGGTAAGCGCGCAACACCTGCCGCGCCACCGTGACCTTGTGCACCTCGGTGGGCCCGTCGGCGATGCCCATGATGCTGGCGCCGAGAAGCAACTGCTGCAGCGGGAGGTCGTTGCTGACCCCGAGCGCGCCGTGGACCTGGATGGCCCGCTGGCCGATGTCGGAAAGTACCTGGGGCATCAGGACTTTGATCGCCGCGATGTCCTTGCGGACGCGCTTGTAGTCGTTGTACCTGTCGATCTCCCACGCGGTGTAGAGCACGAACAGCCGAAACTGCGTGAGCTGCGCATACGAATCGGCGATGTAGCCCTGCACGAACTGCTTCTGCGCCAGGATACTGCCCTGCGTGGTGCGGCTGAGCGCCCGCTCACACATCATGTCGAGCGCCCGCTGCGCCTGCCCGATCGTGCGCATCGCGTGGTGGATCCGGCCACCGCCGAGGCGCGTTTGGGCGATGACGAACGCCTGCCCCTCGCCGCCGAGGACGGCCTCGGCCGGTACTCGGACGTTTTCGTAGTGGATCAGCGCATGGAAGCCCTCGTTCAGCGGCTCCCCGTAGAGCCCGACGTTGCGGACGATGCTCACGCCCGGGGTGTCGCTTGGCACCAGGAACATCGACATGCCCTGGTACGGGCTGACGTCGGGGTTGGTCACGGCCATGACGATGAGGAAGGCGGCGGTCTTCGCGTTGGAGGAGAAATACTTCCACCCGTTGATGACCCACTCCTCGCCGTCCTTGACGGCGCGCGTCTCGAACATCGTCGGATCGGCGCCGGCATGCGGCTCAGTCATCGAATAGCAGGAGAAGATCTCCCCGTCGAGCAGCGGGCGCAGGTACCGCTCCTGCTGCTCAGGCGTGCCGTAATGGGCGAGGATCTCGGCGTTGCCGGTGTCCGGTGCCTGGCAGCCGAAGATGATCGGCGCCCACTGCGACCTGCCGAGGATCTCGTTGAGCAACGAGAGCCTCAGCTGCCCGTGGCCCTTGCCTCCGAGCTCGGGCCCGAGGTGCGTCGCCCAGAGACCCTGGTCGCGCACCTGCTGCTTGAGCGGATCGATCACCTTCCGCAGGTGATCAGAGGGCGGGGTGAACTGCAGGCCGTCCCACAGCAGATCCAGCGGCTCCACCTCTTCGCGCACAAAAGCGTCGGCCCAGTCGAGCTGGGCCTGGTACTGCGGATCGGTTTCGAAGTCCCACGCCATTGCGCCTCCTGTCGACGCGGCGCAGAATAGCGTTCTGATGAAACCGAACGCAATACCGGAGCCGGAGAGGGACGTTGCGGCGCGCATCGCGCAGCGGTCGGTGGCCAAGCGCGAAGCGACGTACGCCGACGAGGTGCGCCGTCTGCTGGGTGCCGGGCGCCAGGTGATGCGCCGCTGCGGCACCACCTCGCGGCCCCGCGTCGCCGACATCGTGAGCGTCGCCGGCCTGTCCAACGAGGCCTTTTACCGCCACTTCCCGTCCAAGGAGGCGCTGGTTGCCGCGATCCTCGAGGACGGCACCGATCAGCTCAGCACCTACCTCGCGCATCAGATGGCGAAGGAGACGAGCGCCGAGGCAAAGGTGCGCCGCTGGGTCGCCGGGGTGATGTCGCAGGCGATCGACGACGAGATCGCCCGCACCACGCTGGCGGTGCTGTGGAACGCCGGGGGCGGCGGCGCCGGCGCCGAGGGACTCGCGTCCGGGCACTCGGCGATCAACGGGCCGCTCGCCACGCTGCTCGAAGCGCCCTTCGCAACCTTGGGAAGCCCGCACCCGAAGCTCGACGCGTCGCTCGCGTCCCACGCCACCATCGGCAGGCTCTCCGACTGCCTGCGCCAGCAGGTCGCGCCTTCGCAGGAGGAAGTCGAGGAGATCGCACGATTCTGCCTGCGGGCGGCGACCCGGTAGGCGGCGCAGCACCTTCCTGTGACTTCACGATGAATTGCGGTGACCCCCGGCGCCCCTCGCGCCGCTGTGAGAGAGTTCAGCAGGCCGGACGATCCACCCGTTCGCGAGCGGGAGCACCCGCAGCACAACGCAACGGCAATCGTGCGGCTTTGATGTCAGGTTCGCGCCGCCGGCTGCCGATGGGGGTTGCACCGAACGCCGAGCGAGTGAGGAGTTGGGACGTGTCGCGGATCAGCGTGGCGCTTGGACGCTTGCGACGCCGGATAGTGCTGGCCTATCAGCTGACCTGCGCCCGCGACGATGCCCGCGCCCGGGGCCTGCAGGCGCCGAGCGGCATCTGGTTCTGCGACTGCTGCCGCGAGGTGTGGTGGGAGAAGGCGTCGTTCGACCGCCACATGGGACTGCGACCCGCCTGACCCGCCGGCCCGGCTCCTCGCGGTGGATCACTTCCCCGCCGGCTGAGCCAGCCCGAGCAGCCGCCGGGCGTTGCCGCCGAGCACGTCCGCGAGGACACCGTTCGCCAGACCCGATTCACGGAACTGGCGCAGGACCCAGCTCTGCGCGTAACCGAGCGGATGCGAGTACAAGTCCGTTCCGAAGATCACCCGCTCGTGGCCGAACCGATCCATGAATCGGATGATCGGGTCGATCGTGTATGCCAGGCTCGTGTCGAAGATCAGATTGGGTGCCAGCTCGGCCACGAGCATCGCTTGCGTCGCCTGCTCGTTCGACGAGAAGGGATCGAGCACCACGATCGGCAAGTCGGGAAACGCGCGAGCGACGTTGACCACTCGCCAGGGCGCCTCCTCGGAAGATTCCGCGACCGAGTGCACGAACGGTACGAGCCCGAGCTCGCCCATCAGCTCGAGCTGGGCGAGCACCAGCGGGCTGTCGGTGGCGACGCCTTGGAAGCGGGTGTGAATGCTGACGCCGACCATGCCGAGCTCGGACTTGAGCCTGCGCAGCTCGTCGTCGCCGGCGCGTCCGTAGAGCGGCTCGACGATGCCGAGCGCCGCCGCGAAGCGCTCCGGAGCCTGATCGCGGTACGCCGCGATGCCGTCGTTGATCGCTCTGGTGTCGGCCAGCCCCCGCGGCCGCAGATAGCTGTGGCCCGGGATCACGACTGCGGTGGCGACGCCGTTACGGTCCATCGTCGCCAGCCGGATCGACATTTCTTCGCCGGCATCGGCGCTGCCCTGCCGGCTGGCCATCGCCAGCGCCTGGGTGGCATCGCCGACATGGTGATGAACGTCGAGAACGTGGATCTGCTCTTCGGTCATGGGCATTCCTTGCGGGCTATCCGGAGAATCGGGGCAGTACCTTCGCCGCGAAGGTGGTCATGAAGTCAATCGGATCGGCGACGAATTGCGCGACGATGACGCGGTGCACGCCCGCCTCCGCGACCTCGTGCAACCGCTCGATGCAGCGCTCGATCGGACCGGCGATCGTGGACTGCTGCGCCAGGTACGCGGTGAGGCCGAGTTCGTCGACCAGGTCGGCATTGTGGGCGGCTGTCGCGGGCGAAGCGTGGTGACGCGAGTCGTATCTGCGCTTGAGCTCTTCGATCCGGGGCTTGAGCTCGTCGGGCAGCCCCTTGCCTTCCAGGGTAAAGCGGAAGACGTGGTTTGCCGTACCGGCGAGCACTGACCGGATCTGAGCGATGCCTGCCGCCTCGGTGGGCGCGGGAACGACGTTGGCCATGCACCAGATCTCGAGCTCGTCCATGGACCGTCCGGCGCTGTCGACACCACGCCGCAGGTGTCCGAGGTTTCGTTCCATGGCTTCGCGGGTGAGGCTGTTCGAGAGCACCACGCCCTGCGCGATCCGGCCGGCAAGCTCGAGCATGCGTGGACCTTCGGCGGCGATCCACACCGGGGTCGGCCGGTGATCCCACCGCAGCTCCTGTGGCGCGCCCCGGTATGTCGCGGGCTGCCCGTCGCACATGGCCTGCACGCACGTGACGAACTCGGCGAGCTCATCGACCCTGGAAGGCCGCACACCGATGTTGCGCAGCGCGGAATCGCCCGAGCTGATGCCGTAGACGAAGCGGTCCCCGGACAGCTGCTGCAGCGCGGTGCAGGAAGACGCAACGACCGCCGGATGGCGGGTCATCGGGTTGGACACGGTGATGGCGAGCCGCGGGCGGCTCGTCTGCTGCGCGGCGACCGCCATCGAGACGAACGGATCTGCCCACAGCGACTGTGAATCCCCCGTGGTCAGCAGGTCGTAGCCACAGTCCTCGGCCACCCGCAACCATTCGCGGTAAGCAGCGAAGTCGCGCACCGTCGTGCCCGTGCCGAATTGGATGCGCGGCTCACTCATCGGACGCCTTTCTCCCGGTCACGCGGTGAGCATCCTCGCATGACACGATGAGCTGGATGACGACACCTCCCGCAGCCGATGCGTTCTACCTGGCCGACGGCGACGGCTTCATCGCCACCCTCTGCACCCAGGGCGGCTGGCATCCGCGCCACCAGCACGGCGGTCCGGTGCAAGCGTTGCTGGCGCGGGCCATCGAACGGCTCCCGTCGCTCGTGCCGATGCAGGTCGCACGACTGACCCATGACCTGTTCCGGCCGGTACCGATCGGTCCGCGGCTCAGCGTCGATGCCAGCATCCTGCGTGAGGGCAAGCGCATCCAGGTCGCCGAAGCGGTCCTGCGGGTGGGCGAGGTGGAACACGCGCGCTGCCGGGCGATCCGGCTGCGCGAGGAGGATCTCAGCGGCACTTCCGGCCTCGGCCCGAACACCGTGGACGACAACGTCGCCCTGCCGGACCCCGATGGGCTGGACGGGCTGCCGTTCGGCGACGCGAAGGTGCGGCCGGGCTTTCTCGATGGGATCGACCTGCGCCGCTTCCCCCGTCCCGACGGGCCGGAAGGGGTCTGGGGCTACTGGGTGCGTCTGCTGGTTCCGCTGCTCGCCGACGAGGTGACGACCCCGCTGCAGACGTTGAGCGTCGCCGGCGACTTCGCCAACATGATCGGCGCGACCTTCGACGCCACGAAGATCAGCGCGATCAATCCTGACCTCAACGTCCACCTGCTGCGGCCGCCACGGGGCGAATGGCTTGCCGTGATGGGAGATTGGCGAGCCGGGGCGGCGACGGGCATCGGCGTATCGACCGCCACCATCCGCGACCGCGACGGGGTCTGCGCGGTGGCGGCCAACTGCCAGCTGCTGCAGCCCCGGTAGCGGGACGGTCGCCGCTGAGGTGCCCTGCCACTGCCTCCCGTGGTCCTGACGACTGTCCTGACAACTGTCCTGACGACGGCAACTGGTGGCAGCAACACGGCCCCCGGCTTGCTGCCACCACCTCGCGTCGTTCAGCGACGGCACATGGCGGCAGCACCACCCCCGCCGGCTTGCTGCCACCACCTCGCGTTGCCCTGACGACGGCACATGGTGGCAGCAGCGCGTCGAGCCACCCTCCAGAACGCCCGCCACCAGCTCCCGTTGCCCCGGCAACGGCACACGGTGGCAGCAACACCGCAACGGCATCGCCGCCACCACCTCGCGTCGTACAGCGACGGCACATGGTGGCAGCAGCGTACGGGCCAGCGGCTCCGCCTTCCGCGACATGGCGCTGGGCATGACGCGAAGCGACCGCCTCGGCACACCCGACGACATCGCCGCGATGGTGGCATTCCTCGCGTCCGACGACGCGTCATGGCTCAACGGTCAGGTGATCAGCGTCGACGGAGGTGCCGTGCTGCGCAGCTGACGACGCGCTGGGTGGTGAGCTGGGTGGAGCCGCCCTGGGGCGCCGCCTTCCCTGTCCCTGACACGACAGCGGACCTGCGAAGGGCCGGCGCGCTGATCTTCAACCGGTGGCTCGCCGACTTCTGCGGGGCGCTCCCGGGCCAGCGCGCCGGGGTAGGGATCGTCCAGCCGCACGACGTCGAGCAGGCGGTCCGCGACGTGAAGGAGCTGCGCCGGGCCGGGCTCGCGAGCGTCATGCTGCCGACCGGTGACCTCTCCCTGCCGTCCTACCACGACGAGCCCTACGACCCGATCTGGGCGGCGTGCGTCGACCTCGCTCTTCCGGTGACGTTCCACTCCGGAGGCACCCCGTGGGAAGGCTACGGCTCCTTCGCCATGTGGGTCACCAAGTTCGAATTCACCTGGTGGGCCCGGCGCCCCCTGTGGGAGATGATCCTCGGCGGCGTCTTCGAGCGGTTACTGGGCGCGCAACTGCTATGTCGGGGCATCGTTCATGAGCCGGGCAGAGTGCGATGTTCGCGAGCAGATCGGGGTCGGACGCATCATGTGGGGAGCCGACTACCCCCACATCGAAGGCACCTGGCCGCATTCGCAGGCCGCGTTGCGTGAGGCGTTCAACGGCTGCACGGAAGCCGAGATCCGTGCGATGGCGAGTGAGACCGCGGCCGGCGTGTACGGCTTTGACCTCGCTGCGCTTCAGCTCCACGCCGAACGCGTCGGTCCGGACATCGCCGCACTCGTCACGCCGGCGGCGCCACCACCAGCCCGGTATCCGGAGGTCGACTACGCGCTGGGCAAGGTCAGCGGAACGGAATCGGGACGGCGACTGCTTGCGGCCATGCTCGGCGGCTGACCGGTTACCGAGCTCGCGATCCGCGAACCGGCGCAAAATGCCGCCGCTCAGCCTAATCAGATGAAGCCAGCATCATCCGATCCCTGCTCCGTGACCCGCCTCGCCAGACGCACCGCAACGGCTACACCCGCGTCCGAGGACGCCGCCTGGGCGTCCCGGCCGATGCTCGCTCGTGGACTTCGGGCGGCCATCGTGCTGCTACCGGTTGCCTGCGCGGCCGTCACGATCTTCCTACTGGGCCGGTCGGTTCCACGACCACACCCGGCGCTCGGCCGCTTCGTGTGGCTGGCCGGCTTGCTGCTGGCGGGCTCCGCCGTCTCCTGGCTTGCGCATCGGCTGCTCCAACGGCTCCTTCCATTGGCGCTGCTGCTGGAGATGTCGCTCTGCTTCCCGGAGAGCGCGCCGTCACGGCTACGTCTCGCTCGGAGCACGAGCAGTATGGCCGAGCTCCGTAGCCTCCTGGCCGCTCCTGAGAACGAGACGATTCAGCAGTCCGCCGAACGCATGCTCAGACTGATCACGGCGCTGGGCACTCACGATCGGCAGACCCGCGGGCACGCCGAGCGCGTTCGCGCCTACGCCGACCTCATCGCGGCGAACCTCGGATTCTCGGCGCAAGAACGCGACCGGCTGCGCTGGGCCTCGCTGCTGCACGACATCGGCAAGCTCCATGTGCCCGCCGCCCTGCTCAACAAGCCCAGTAAGCCGACGGTCGACGAATGGGAGGTACTGCGCGCGCATTCGGAGGTCGGCAATCGCCTCGCGACGCCTCTCCTGCAGTGGCTTTCACCGATGCACCGCGTCATCATCGAGCACCACGAGCGCTGGGACGGCACCGGGTATCCAGCGGGCAAGGCCGGCCGTGAGCTCAGCGACGGCGCTCGCATCGTCCAGGTTGCCGACGCATTCGAGGTCATGACCGCCGCGCGGGCATACAAGCGGCCGGTCCGTAAGGAAGCCGCTCTGCGCGAGCTGGTCCGCTGTGCCGGTACGCAATTCGATCCGACCGTCGTCCGGGCGATGGTGGCGCTCCCCAGCCGCAAGGTGCTGTGGGCCGCCGGGCCGGCGACCTGGCTCGCCGAGGTGCCCCTGCTGGGGCAGAACACCACAACGCTGTTCAGCGCGGCGGCAAGCCACCTGAGCACGGCAGCGGCCAGCGCGACTCTGGTGGCCGCGGCCGCGCTCACCCCAGTGGTCGCAACACCCGCCGCGGCGGGCATGCCCCCCTCATCCACGACCACCGACACGAGGGTTGCGCCACGCCCCGGGGCCGAGCCGGCGAGCGGGAAGCAGGCAGTCGAAGCACCTGGCGAGGCTGCTGCCTCGACCGCTTCGCCATCAGCTGCCAACGGTCGGCGCGAGGCCGCCCCCACAGTTGCGCCCACCAGTCCGGCCGAACAGACCAAAGCCGTTGCCTCGAGCAAGCCGCCTGCCACCCCACCCGGCCAAACCCACACCGTCGGCAACAGACCCGCCACCCCACCCGGCCAAACCCAAACCGTCGGCAACAGACCCGCCACCCCACCCGGCCAGACGCAAACCGTCGGCCACCAGCCCGCCGTAGTGCCCGGCGGAGGCATCGGTGCGGGCAACAGCCCCGCCAACCCGCCAGCTCAGCCGCAAAGTGGCGGCAACGGACCCGCCGGGCCGGCCGCGGCGGGCGGCGCAAGCGGGCCTGCGGCGGCAAAACACAAGCCCTGACACGTCGCGCGATCTACCACCGGCGTCCGCGCGAAACGGTGCCGGCACTCACCGGCACGACGTGCGTGACGAGTTCGAATTCGCCGGTCGAGGCGCTGGCCGAGTCGCCTGCCGGCACGGGTGCAGCGGACACGTAATCGCCGGTCAGCGAAGCGAGCTCCGAGTCTTGCTCGGTGATGCCCATCAGCACCGCACCCGACCGCCGGGCATCGGCAAGCCGCTCCAACGCCTCCGCCTCCAGCGGGCTCGCGCTGACCACCAGCACCGTCTGGTGGCGACCTGCCTCGCGCAACTCGTCGATGGAGTGACGCAGGTGCGCCGGAGCCGTCGGATCCGGCCGCCAGCGCAGCAGTTTCGGCCGCAGCCACGGCATGCCGGCGTAGCGAGCCTCGTCGTCGAAGTGCGCGGTGACGTGCCACGGCTCGAACGCGGCGGATCCCACGATCACCAGCCGTCCGGTCTGCTGCGCAGCCGGCCGTAGCAGCTGCCCGAGATCCCACGCCGGAGCGAGCCGGCCGTCGCGCGCCCGCCGCCGGGCCCACGCGCGCCGGTACCCGTTGACGTCCATGTCGACAGGAGTTTCGGCCCGGGCGGCGAACTACTTGAGCGGCTAGCTCGACCGAGCCGCCGTTGCGTGCACGTACAACTGCTTGCGTCCAACGGGATGTCGGTCCGGCATCGGGAGGTCGTACTGCACCGGGCGGCTGTGGTCCGCCAGCTGCCGGCGGGCGTTGTAGACCCGGTTGAAGCGGAACAGCATCCGCACCGAGTTGGTCTGCCCGCGCAGCAGGTTGCGGCCGAAAATGCCAACTGCATCGAACGCCGAGGAAAGGCTCAGGTGCTTGCGGCTGATGACGCTCTGGGTGTGCACCAACTCCTGATAGAACTCTTCCAGTCCGAGCCGGGTGGGCAGCACGGCGTGCTGGATGTCGAAGATCCGGTAGTCGGTGGTCGTCAGATGGCGCGCCTCGGTGTGCCAGATCTCGGTACCCGGATAAGGCGTCTTCACCGTCAGGTGCACAATCTCCGGTACCGACAGGGCGAACTCCCGCACAACCCGAAACTGCTCGCGGTCCCAGTCCGGATCGACGATGAGGTTGATCGCCACCTCGATGCCGAGCGAGCGGGCGAATTCGATCGCCCGCATGTTCTCGTCAAGGTCCACCCGCTTGCGGAACGCCTCGAGCCCGGCCTGATCGATCGATTCCACGCCGAGAAACATGTACTCCAGGCCAAGGCGCACCCAGCGCCGGAAGACCTCGGGATTGCGCAGCAGCACATCGCTGCGGGTCTCGAGGTAGTAGCGTTTCGCCACTTTGCGTCGCTCGAGTTCGGCAGCGATAGCGTTCCCGTGATCGGCTTTGATGAATGCGACGTCGTCCACCAGGAAGACGTTCGGCTCCCGAATGGACGCCACCTCTGCCGCCGCCACGTCTGGGGAGATCCGGCGATACGAGCGGCCGTAGAACGTCCAGGCCGAGCAGAAGGAGCAATCCCATGGGCAGCCCCGGGTGAATTCAACCGACGCGCACGGGTCCAGGATCCCGATGAAGTAGCGCTTGCGCCGGCGCATGAGGTCGCGTGCCGGACGAACGCTGTCGAGATCGTCGAGCATGCGCGGCGGCGCACCAGAGCCGGCTGCCGTGACGACCCCCGGAAGGCCGGATGGGGGCGCTCCGTCGCTCACCCCCGCGAGCACGTCCTCGATCACCCCTTCGGCCTCGCCGCGTATGACGGCGTCGATGGCCCCTTCGGATTGCTCGATGACATGCGGCGCGATGAAGGAGACCGAATGCCCTCCGGCGAACACGAAGCATCCCGGATTCGCCTGCTTGACAGCCTTGGCGAGATCGAGCACCTCGGGCACGTTCGCCAGGTAGTTCAGGCTGAAGCCGACCGCATCCGGCGCGTAGGCACGCACCTCCTGCGCCAGCTCCCGGTGGCGGAAGACTTGTAGGTCGATGACTCGAACCTCATGGCCGGCCGCCCGGGTCGCGGTGGCGATGCTCTCCAATCCGAGCGGCTCCAGGCGCAGGAAGATCTCCGAATACAGCAGGCAACTCGGATGGACGAGAAGGACCTTCACCTAGTCACCGCCCGACGGCTCCTGGGGCTGCGCTGACGTGCCCTTGACGAAGCCCGGGCTTTCCGAGCCGCATAGCGCCAAACGTCGCCGACCGCGTCGCAGCCGAAATCGTCACCCGATCGTCATAGCGCGGGTGACGACTCAGGGCGCCGGGCTGGCGCTGCTCACCTCGGATGACGGCGCCGCCGTCGGACTCGGTGGCGGCAGCGACGGAATCGCCACGGTCGCACGGCAATTCTTGATGGCCGGCGACAACGACTGCTCGAGTTGCTGAAGCCGGCGGACCGCCTGGTCCAGCGCCGCCGCGTCGAGGTGACTAGCGGCGGACGCCAGTTCCCCGAGCTGCGACTGCACTTCCTGAGCGTCGCTGATAGCGCGCAGGCAGGACCGATCGATCTGCACGGTGCCACCGGCGGTCGACGTCACGCTCGGAGTGGGGCTCGGCGTCGGCGAGGCGATGCTTTGCTGGACGGTGCGTGCCGTGTCGTTGCCTGTGATGTCGAACACGGCCACGATCACGCCGCCGCCGATCAGCCCGATCAGGAGCCCGCCGACCGCCCAGGCCCACCACTTACTGCGCCAGGTGCGGCTGTTCGCGTCCGGGGGCGGCTCGGAAGCTGCGTGGGGGTCCTGCATCTGGGGGTAGGTACCCAGCCAGCGGAGCCATCCACAGTGGAGCGTCGATGAATAACCCGGTACGTGGTGCCGGGTCCGCGCGACTGCGCGAGGGTGGCAACCGTTTAGCCGCCGCCGTTCAACGCGGCCGCTGGTTCATCATCGCTGGCTGGCTCGCTTTCGCTGTGGTGGGCTCGCTGGTGCTGCCTGCGGTCGCGTCCGGAAGCAGCGGCGGGCCGCTGTCGCTGCTGCCCGCGAACAGCAAGGCACTCGCCGCCGAGCAACACGCCCTCGACGCCTTCTCGGTGCCGGTCGTCTCGACGACATCGGTCGTGATCCATCGGGACGGCGGCCTTCCACCGCTCGTACAGGCGGACGCCGTGCTGTGGGCGCTGACCTTCGACCAGCGGCTGCAAAACCTGCACGGCGAGTACCCCAGGGATCGCATCCTCGGCGCGTTGCCGCTGTCCAACGGACTACCGATCCTGCCGGGAAGGCACGTGACGACGGTGGTCACCTACCTATACTTCACCACCGACACTTCCGGCTCCACGCAGACTCGGCTCGCCCGCGACTACGCCGGGCACTTCGCAGGCCTCGCTGGCGTGCAAACGTATGTCACCGGAGTCAGTCCGGCGACGGTCGCGACCGGTCAGTACCTGAAGACGAGTCTTCCGCGCCTCACGCTGGCAACGCTCGCACTCGTCGCCCTCATCGTCGGGCTGACTTTCCGCTCCGTCGTCGCCCCCTTCATCACGCTGGGCGTCTCGATCCTCGCCTATCTCGTCGACATGCGAGTGCTCGGCGTCATCGGGCGGGCGGCGGGACTGTCGCTGCCGAGCGAACTGGACCCGATCATCGTCGCGCTCATCCTCGGCGTCGTGACCGACTACAGCGTGCTCTTCATGGCAGGCGAACGGGACGCGCTGGGCGCCGGCTACGACCGCAGCGAGGCCACCCGCCGCTCCCTGCTGGAGAACCTGCCCATCGTGCTCACCGCCGGCCTCACCGTGGCGGCGGGCACGGCGGCGCTGCAGGTCGCTCCCGCGGAACTGTTCCGGTCGTTCGGGCCGGGACTGGCGATCTCGGTGGTGGTGGCGCTCGCAGTATCGGCCACCTTGCTGCCGGCGCTGATGGCGGTACTCGGCCAGTGGCTGTTCTGGCCCAGCCCACCGCAGTCGCTCGCACGGGAAGCCGCGCAGCAGCCCGGCGGTGTCCGCACGGCGCGCTGGCTGCGCCTGGTCACCGAACGCCCGACCGCCATCGTCGCCGTGGCAGCCTGCCTGCTGGTGCTCGGGGTGAGCTCGCTGCCGCTTCGCCACAGCAATATCGGCCTGTCCTTCGCCGAAGCGCTGCCGAAGAGCGACCCGGTGCAAGTCGGCATGCGCGTGGCGGCACAAGGTTTCGCGGGCGGGATCACCGCGCCGACCGAGCTCGTGGTGAACGGCCGGCAGCTCCCCCAGCGCAGGGTGGCCCTCGACCGGTTCGAAGACGCGCTGCGCAAGGAGCACGGCGTCGCCATCGTGCTCGGCGCGGCCGAGGATCCGGTGCCGGGCGCCCACGGCCTGTTCTTCAGTGACGACGGGCACGCCGCCCGCGTCTTCGTCATCTTTCGAAGCGCGCCGCTTAGCGCTACCGCCATTGCGAACGTGCGCGCGCTACAGGGGCACGCGGGCGCGCTTCTCGAGCGAGCCGGGCTTCGCGACGCGACCGTGCAGGTCACCGGGCAGACTGCGATCGCCTCGGAGGCGGCCCGCGGGGTGAACCACAACCTCGAGATCATTCTGCTGACCGCATTCGGGATCGAGTTGTTGCTGCTCGGGCTCTACCTGCGCGCGCTGGTGACCCCGATCCTGCTGCTGCTCGCCAGCGCGCTCGTCGTCGGCAGTTCCGTCGGCCTCGGCTGGCTGCTGTTCGGCGGCGGACATGGGCTCTTCTTCTATGCCCCGTTTTCCGTGGCGGTGTTGCTCGTCGCCCTCGGCTCCGACTACAACGTCTTCACGGTGGGTGCGATCTGGCGGGAGGCGGCTTCTCAGCCGCTCGTGCCGGCGGTGCGCACGGCTTTGCCGCGTACCGCGCATGCGATCACGACCGCGGGGTTCACGCTGGCGGGAAGTTTCGCCCTGCTCGCCATCGTGCCGCTCGAACCCTTCCGGCAGATCGCGTTCATGATGGGCATCGGCCTGCTGATCGACACTTTTCTGGTGCGAGCCGTCTTCACACCGAGCGTTATTGCGTTGCTCGGTCCGCTTGCACGCTGGCCCAGCCGGGCATCCCGTAAAGGACCAGCGCTTGCCGGTACCGACCAGGGACGGAGCAGACCGACCGTGTCACTGACGAAGAGCCCGGACCGCGGCACCAAGACGCGGCCCGCTGGCACCAGTGACCGGATCGGGGCGCCGAAGCGCCGTCGCCGGCGCCGCCGCGCGTTGCAGGTGCTCATCGGGGCCGTGCTGCTGGGTCTGCTGCTGTGGGGCGCGGACGGGTTGTCACGGGTGGGGGCGCAGAGCGTCGTCGAGCAGACGGTGAAGCGCGATCAGCGGCTGCGCAACACGCCGGACGTCAACGTCCACGGCGCGTTCTTCTTGCCGCAGGTGGTGGCGGGGAGCTACTCGCACATCAGCATCGCGATCAGAGGCTTTCGCGACAAAGGGCTCCGGGTGGATCGGGTCACCGCCGACCTGTACGGCGTGCATGTCTCCTTGGGGCCGCTGGTGACCGGCGACGTCGCCGGCATTCCCATCGACCGCAGCGACGAGCACGTCACCATCCGCTATGACGACCTGAACAACTATCTCGCATCCCGCGGCGATCCGATCACGGTCTCGCAAGGCCCGAAGTCTTCCTTGAAGATCACGGGCCACGTGTCGGTCTTCGGAAGGTCCTTCGGGGTCTCGGCCGACGCGAAGTTCACCATCGCCGACGACGGAGTGCATGTGGTGCCGACGCAGCTCGACACCGGCAACTCGGTGCTCGACGCCATCACGCGCGCCACGGTCGGGGAACGGCTCTCCTTCGTGATCCCGACGAAGCCCCTTCCATTCGGGCAGCACGTGACGACCGTGACGTTCGGCCCGTCCGCCGTACAGATCAGCGCCACCGGCTCCACGTTCGTGGTGAGCCCACCGGCTGGCTCGACCTCCTAGCTCCGACGGACGCGCCGGCGGCTTTCGCGGGCTCCCTTTCGCGGGCTCCTTTTCGAGGGCTACGCATTGACCGGCAGCAAGCGGGTAGCCAGATGAGCAGACAAACGTGCCGGCCGCGAGAGCGGGCGAGCGGCAAACAGCGACGCCCCGGCACCCGCCAAATGTTGCGATTCACAAAGGAGTTTTGTCATGCAAACGTCAAGAGCCGCAGTGCCGCGCCTGGCGGTGGTCGCCGGCCTCGCCGCCGCGCTCACGGCGTGCGGTAGCAGCTCCTCCAACTCGTCCACGCCCAACCCGCCGGGCCCCGCCAGCACCAACCCCCTGACGTCGGCGAGCCCTTCGCCGTCCCCATCGCCGTTGGCGTCGGCGTCGGCGTCGGCGTCGGCGTCGGGAACCGCATGCTCGCGCCTGCTGTCCGACCTTTCCGATGCGCCCTCACAGCTGGCCGGTGCGGCAACGGACCCGAGTAACGCGGGGCCGAAGCTGAACAAGTTCGTCGATCAGCTGAAGCAGGACGCCAATGATGCTCCGACCCCCATCAAGTCGGACGTCAACACGTTCGTCGACAAGGTGCAGACCGCCTTGAAGAACGCCAAGAACGGCAACAGCATCGACATCAGCGGGCTGACGGATCAGGCCAACAAGATCACCAACGACTGCAAGTCCAGCGCGAGCGCCAGTCCGAGCGCGAGCGCAAGCTGAGCGCCGGAGCCCCGGGACCCGCGGGCGGTCAGGGCCCGATCGGCCGCAGCGATGACGGCCGATCGAACTGGCCGTCGCGAAACGCCTGCATCTCGAACGGCATGCGTACGAGCGGATCGTCGAAACGGGATCCTTCGTGCACGACAACGCGCTCGATGATCCGCCACTCGTCGCCGCGTTTCTCGTAACGGTCGAGATAGCGGCCGAACCAGGTGTTGAGCACCGGCTGCTCGGCGTCGAACAGGTAGGCGATCACGTAGATCTCGCCGCGCGCGGTCATCCCGCTCGGATCCAGGTCGACCATGTGGTTCAGCAAGGTGTGCAGGCTCGGCCGCCAACGCTTGTGCGACTCCATGGCGACGTCGACGTAGTCCCACGCATTGCCCTTGCCCTCCGGCCCGTGCTCGTCACGCGCGTCGGGCCAATAGGCCAGCCGCATCCCTTCGCGGTCGAGCCGGTCAAGCGCATGCGAGTACTGGCGTCCGACATCGCGGATGCACTCGAGATCGGAAAGCTGCTGCGGCGTATAGGACTTCGCGGTGGCCATGGCGGTGCCGCTCAACGCGGGACGGCTTGCTTGAACGCCTCCATGTCGGCGTCGGTGATGTTTTCCTCCAGGTGATAGCGAAGGATGCGCCACCCGCGGTCGGTTTTGACGTGTTCGGCCGCTGCCCACCCATTGGAGAGCATCCCGAGCGTGCGGGTGTCGAACGCTTGCAGGTGGCTGCGCGAGCGCGCCCGATCGCCGTCCACGTCGATGACGTGAGTGCCGATGAAGTGCCGGCAGGTGCCCTCACTCATCGACGCCTCGCCGCCCATGATCTTGGCGAACCATTCGAGGATCTCAGCCCGGCCCTTCACGGTGTCCTCGATGCTGCCGCCGGTCGGTGAATGCTGGGTGACCTCCCAGACGGCTCCGTCGGCAAGGACTTCCTCGTCCAGCACGTCCCACTTGCCGTTGTCGATGGCCTGGTAGTACTTCGCCAGCAGGGAGGAGATGTGGGCGTGAGCGAGCGCTTCTTCCGCTGCGTCGTTCGGCATGGCTTTCCTCTTTCTTCGAGACGGGTTACGCCGGCTGCGTTTCCTGCAGGCACACGGTCGTGCCGAGATGCTCCACCAGCACGGCCTGGCGCAGCCGGTAGCTTTGCCGGTCGCTGGGCCAGCTGAGTCGCTCGGCCAAGACGTCCGGCTCGATCACGTCCTCGAACGCGACCGCGGCGCCGGCATCGACGGCGCGCTTCACCGCTGCATCGAGGTCATCGACCTCGTAGACGGTCGAGAAGACTCCCTCACCCTTGGCGTCGAGAAATGCTTCGAGGGCGGGCGTGAACGATCCGGGCACCTCGGTGGGTGCGACGATCTCGACGCCGGACTCCCACGACATCAGCAGATGCAACCCGAGGTCGTCGATCCGGGAGGACGCGAGGGGCACGCCGAGCGCGTCCGTCCAATAGCGTTCGAGTGCCGGCAAGCTTTCCCGCCGAACGCACCACACCACATGGTGGGGCGTCGGCACCGTGGTGGCGTTCACGGGCGTCCTCCTGGGCGTCGGGTCATCAGGATTGCGCACGCGCGAAGCGCGGCGCGATGTCGGTGGCGAACCAGCGCAGCTGGGCGAGCAACTCGGCGGGGCCGACGTCGGGACTGCCGTTGGCGAACCGCAGCGTGAAGTGCTCCACTCCCGCGGCGACGTACGCCTCGATGTCGTCACCCACGACGTCCGGTGTGCCGACGAAGCGGGGCCGCCCGTCACCGGCGAGCGGTATCGGCGGTGAGTAGGAGAAGTCGTCCGGGATGTCGGCCATCTCGTCCCACGTGCCGAGCGCGCGATCGTCCGGCGGGCGCTCGAGCAGCGTTGTCACCGCGCAGCTGTAGGAGAACGTGAACGGCGCCTGCGCTGCGCGCTGCGAGAGGATCTGCTCGCGAGCCGCCGCGTAGCCCTCGGATGTCGGGAACAGCGGATGCCAGCCGGTGCCGTGCAGCGCCGCACGGCGCAAGGCACGCGGCCCGTTGCCACCGACCCACACCGGCAACGGGTCCGGCGGCCGGGGACCGAAGACGGCATCATCGAAGCGAAAATGCTTGCCGGCGTGCGCCAGCGTGCCCTCCCCTTCCCAGAGCAGGTGCAGCACCTCCAGGAATTCGTCGGTCATGGCACCGCGGTCAGCCACGTCCAGGCCGAGAATGGCGAACTCGCCGCGCAGATATCCGACGCCGACACCGAGCACGAAACGCCCCGGTGAGAGCCGCTCTGCCGACGCGACCATCTTCGCCACCAGCGCCGGATGCCGGTAGGGCGCCACCAGCACATCGGTGCCGAACCGGATCCGACGCGTCCGGCCGATCCCGTAGATGCAGGCGGCGATCGGGTCCAGCCAATCGGGGCTCAGGAACTTCGCAGCGTAACTCGGCACCACGACGTGGTCGCCGAACCACACGTCGGCAAAGCCGAGATCCTCTCCTGCTTGCACCAGATCGGCAAACACCGACGGATCGGTGAAGTCCCCGAAACTCGGGATGACGAATCCGAACGTTGGCACGCTCGCGAACTCCTTCAGCTAAGGCCTGCGGCCTGCGGTCCGCGGATGAGACGTCCGGGCCGCGCACCGGTGTCGTCACCCGCCGCCCGGATGGCATCGCCACTGAGCAATGTGACCACGTACCCGTCGGCGCCCTGCAGGAGCCGGCCGGCGCCGGTCGGCAGATCGTGCACCATCCGCGGCGGGTGCAGGGCGAGGTTGTCGAAGTCGATGACGTTCACGTCGGCCTTGGCGCCGGCCACGAGCTTGCCCCGGTCGTGCAGGCCGAAAAGCTCTGCGGTGGCAGCCGTTTGCTTGTGGACGACGAGCTCCAGCGGAAGCCGGCCGCGGCCGCGATCGCGTGCCCAGTAGCTCAAGAGGAACGTCGGGATGCTCGCATCGCAGATGTGCGCGTAGTGAGCGCCGCCGTCGGACAGGCCGGCGACCGAGCGCGGGTGCCGCAGCATGTCGCCGACCGCGTCGAGATTGTTGTCGGCGTAGTTCATCAGTACGTACAGGAAGAGCTCCTGCCCGCCTGCGGTCAGCATCGCGTCGTAGAGCACGTCCAGCGGATCGCGTCCGAGCTGCTGCGCCCGGAACGCGATGCTGTCCTCCGGCCCGGGCTCGTAGTTCGGCGGTGACCCGAGCGCGTAGATGCGGTCCATCGGGTAGTCGAAGAGGATCGCGAGACCGTCGCCCTCGTCCGGGGGCAGCGGCTGCTCGCTGAGAATGGCGGCCTTCACCTCCGGGCGGCGCAGCTGCGGCACACGCTCGTCGAGCGGCACGTCCTTGAGCCTGCGGTAGGTCGGCTTGTAGAGGAACGGGTGCAGGGTCTGGTGCCCGAGCAGCACGCACTGGGCCCGGCCGAGGGTCTGCGGGTACAGCTCGGCACCTTCCGACTGAGCGTGCAGACAGTGCTCGTACTGGCGACGCCACGCATCGGGGTCGGAGTGCGCCTGCGCGGAGCCGAACGTGATCGGCCGGCCGATGTGCGCGGACAGCCGACGCATCCAGCTCATCTCACGGTCGGGAGCGAGCTGGTCCTCACCCGCCGAACCGGCGACGGCGAGCTCGAAGACGCCGGTGCCGAGCTCGCGTAGCACCTCGCCGATACCGAAGAGCTCGTCCTCGGCCGCGTAGGTGCCGGGTACCGGCTCACCGTCGATCGCCTTGTGGATGATGGTGCGCGAGGTGGAGAAGCCGAGCGCCCCCGCGCTGATGGCGTCCTTCACGAGCGCTGCCATCCCGGCGATGTCAGCCCGGGTGGCCGCCTCGTTGTAGGCGCCGCGGCGGCCCATCACGTAAGCCCGGACGGGACCGTGCGCGACCTGCACGCCGACGTCCATCGCCCGCGGCATCGGCTCCACCGCGTCGAGGTAGTCGCCGAACGTCTCCCAACGCCAGTCGAGGCCCTGCGCGAGGGCAACACCGGGGATGTCCTCGACGCCCTCCATGAGACCGATCAGCCATTCGTGATCGTCCGGACGGGCGGGCGCGAAACCGACTCCGCAATTGCCGCCGATAACGGTGGTGACGCCGTGATCGGCCGACGGAGCGAGGATCGGGTCCCACGTCAGCTGCCCGTCGTAATGCGTGTGGATGTCGACGAAACCGGGGGTGACGATCGCCCCGTCGGCGTCGATGGTGCGCCGGGCCGCGGTACCTGCCGACGTGGTGACATCGACGATGCGGGACCCGTCGATCACCACATCGGCCGTGAAGGCGGGTGCCCCGGTGCCGTCGACCACGGTGCCGCCTCGAATGACCACGTCGTGCACTGGGCGCCGCCTACATCGGTCGGTCGGATGGATGCGCAGCCACACTAGAATGGTTGCATGAGTGGCGCAACCTTTTGGTGAGCGCCGGTGACGGCCGCCGCCCGCGATGCGGCGATGGTCGGCTGCGGGGCTACTCCCCGAACTCGACGTCGAGCCGCACCGGGCCACGCATCATGAACGTCGTCACCCGCTGGTACGAAAAGTCCGGCGCGAGGCGCATGTACGGGATGCGGTCAAGCACCGCGGAAAGGACGTGAGCGCCTTCGAGCCGCGCGAGCGGCGCGCCGATGCACAGGTGCGGGCCCCAGCCGAAGCCCAGCTGGCGGCGCACCTCCTCGCCCCGGTCGAGGTCGAAGGCCTCGGGATGCGGATAGAGCGACTCGTCGTGGTTGGCCGCGGCGTAGCCGAGTGCGACGACCGATCCCCCGGGAATCGCCACCCCGCGAAACTCGCAGTCGTTCGGCGGCCGGCGGAACAGCACGTTGACGACCGGGCGGTGACGCAGGCACTCCTCGACGGCGTGGGGCACCAGCGACCGGTCATCCCGCACGCGTTCGTAGGCACCCGGCGTGCTCAGCAGGTCGAAGAAGAGGTTGCCGACCATATGAGTCGTCGTGTCGATGCCGCCCGTGATGAGGTCCTTCGAGAGGTGGAGCAGGATCTTCTCGTCGGACAGCGGCTGCCCGTCCTCGTCGCGGTAATCGACGAGCGCGGTCATGGCGTCGTCCGGGCGGTCCTGCGCTTTCCGTCGCGCCCGGATCACGTCGAGCAGGTGCGCGTCGAACTCTTCGACCTTCGTGCGTGCCTCCTGCTGCACCTGCGGATCCTGGTGCTGGATCATCGTCACGACGAGGTCGGAGTAATCGTGCAGCAGGTGGCGGTCCTCCTCCGGAACGCCGGTGAGGTGGCCGACGACGATTTCCGGCAGCGGCCGCGCCAGGTCGCGGATCAGGTCCGCCGATTCCTTGGCGGCCATGGCCTCGACCAGCTCACGGCAGGCCGCGTCGACGACGGGTTCCATCGCGCGGATCCGGGAAGGTCGCAGGACGGAAGCGAGCAGCTTGCGAATCTTCGTGTGCAACGGCGGATTCGACTCACCCAGCTGCAGCTGATCCGGCGTGCGGGTGTCCTCCTCGAGCGGGCTGAACGGGGCTTGGGGAAACGTCGCCGTATCGGTACTGACAGCGAGGATGTCCTCGTGCCGGGAAACGTAGAAGACCCCGGGCATCACCTCGGTGACGGGGCAGCGGCGCAGCTCCCGCAGGGTGTCGGCGTCGTTGTCGACAACCGCCGGGTCAAACAGGTTGTACTCGATCGTCATGGAAAGCCTTTCAGCCGGCGAGCGGGCCGTAGCCCAGGGTCGTGAGCGGTTCGGCGCCGTCCGCGCCGACCACCACCATGTCTTCGGCGAGGTAACCATGACCGTCCGAGCGCAGGAGCACGCGGATGCCGAGCACCATGTCCTGCTGTACCTGCTGGCGTTCGAGCGCGTCGGGATGCAGCCAGGCGGCCGCGACCGGCCCCTCGTGACCGAGGCCTACGGAGTAGACCGCGCTGTGCGTGTCGTCGGCCTTCGCTGCGGCCATGGCGGCTCGCACCTCGGCGCCCGAGGCCCCGGGCCGGCAGGCCGCGCGGATCGCAGAGAACGCCCGCTGCCAGTCGTCCGCCAGCCGGCGCAGCTCGCTCGGCGGCTCAGCGCCGCCGCACCACCAGGTCCGTGCCAGCGAGCCCTCGTAGCCAGCCCACAGCAGGCCGCCGGAGAGCGCGACAGGAGCGTTGCTCGAAAGCGGCTCGTTGCGCGTTGCCGCCTCGAGGGAGCCATGCGGTCCGAACGCGTTGAACGTTCCCTGCTGCGCGAACTGCGACGTGCCGAGCTCGCACATGCGGGCGAGATAGGCAGCCTGCAGCTCTTTGCCCGTCGCTCCGGGCCACAGCTGCTGGATCGCGGCCACCAGCGCCGCCTCGGCGGTCGCTGCCGCGATGCGCAGGCAGTCGATCTCGGCTGCCAGCTTGACGCGACGCACCTCGAGCAGCTCCGGCTGGATGCCGACGAGCTCCGCCTGCGGGAACGCCATCCGCAGCAGCCCGTCGAACAGGGGGCTCAGCCCGTCCACGCCGACTCGCGTGGCCGCCGCTGTCTCCGGCATGCCCTGGATGTGCTCGACCAGGTTCATCGGATTCCAGGTCACGGCGTAGATGTCGTCGGGCTGCAGCTCCTCGGGGATGCCCTCGTAGCTCGCCGAGAACGACAGCAGGTGCACGTCCCGGGTGGCGCGCACCGCCACGCACGTGGGTCCGAAGGGGCGCGACAGCGAGGTCCACAACCGCCGGGCGCCGGTCGCGTAACGCACGTTCGCCTCGCGGCCGAGCACGCACGCGTCGAGCCCGAGCCGGTCCATCCACTCGAACACGCGCTCGGTGCGCGCCCGGCGCAAAGCCGGGAAGTCGACGCGATCGCGGTCCTCGGTGATGCCGGTGCCGAGATTCGGGGTCTTTAGGAGCACGTTGCGCGGCCTCTCACTCGAAGGGGGTGTAACCGTAGGACGTCAGCTGCTCGTAGCCGCTGTCGGTGACCGCGATGATCTCTTCGCTGCGGTATCCGCCGACCCCGTCGCGCCACACCACCGGTTCGAGCACGAACACCATGCCGGCCGCGAGCTCGACCGTGTCGTCGAACGCCAGCCCGAGGTCGGAGCCGATGTAGGGCGCCTCCGCGCTGTCGCAGCCGACTCCGTGGCCGAGATAGAAGTGGGCCAGCCCGTACTTGCTCTCGACGCTCATCGCCGCGCGCACCAGGTCGGCGCAGGTAGCGCCGGGCTTGATGACATCCACCACCGCGGCGTACAGGTCCTGCCAGGTGCGGTAGCAGTCGCGCAGGGCCGGCGTCGGCTTCGGGTCCAGGCTGCAGATCCAGGTCTTGCCGAAGTCGGAGTGGTAGCCGTTCCAGGAGATGCCGCTGTCGCAGAGGATCAGGTCCCCTTCGCGCAGGAAGCGATCGTTGCTCGCAAGGGGGAACCCGACGTCGCCGTTGGCGGTGTAGGTGCCGTCGGCGACGGAACGCGGCGTGATGGACCAGATCGGGTCGATGATGCTGGCCGTCGCGCCGAGCTCGAAGCAGCGCCGCAGGAACAGCGCGGACAGCTCGTTCTGCCGCACTCCTGGCACCAGGGCGGCTTCGACGTCGTACATCGCGAGCTCGTTGATGCGCTGCGACTCGCGCAGGCAGGCGATCTCGTCACCGCTCTTGATGAGCCGGGCGGCGGCGGTGACGGTCGTGCCGTCGCCGATCTCGACGCCTGGCAGGAGCTCGTCGAGCTTGCCGATCATCGGCGACGTGTACTCGTCGAAACCGATGCGCGCGGCTGCCGGCACGACGTCGCGGATCAGCGCGGCCAGCTGCGCGACGCCCTCCGGGTATTCGGTCTCGATCGCCGGATGCACGACGTCGTCGGCTCCCGGGCGCAGCTGCTCGGGAAAGCGGGTGCAGACGACGAACGGCCCGCTCGCCGGCGCGATGACCACCACCGGCTCGAAGTGCATCCGCATCGCATCGGCGACGGGCGGCGCCGCGCCCGCGTACTCGGCGTTCGTGGCGCCGAGCAGGACGACCGCGTCGAATCCCTGCGCGGCCATGGCCTCCCGTAGCCGCCCGCGCCGATATGCGTGAAGTCTCTCGACATCGAAGCCGGTAGTGAGCATGCGGTCCCTTTCGACAGCGTTTCTCTCGTCGCTATCGAAACGTGAGCCATGCACGCATCGGTGTCAAGGCCCGGCGCCGTGCCGGGCCTCGACAACTTCCGTCCGAGGGCCTACTTCATGACCTCGCCGGCGTTGATCAGCAGCGTCTGGCCGGTGATGCCGGCCGAGCGGGGCGATGCGAAGAACACCAGCGCCTCCGCGACCTCCCCGTCGGTGGCCATCCGCCGCAGCGGCATGTGCGCCGTCATCTTGCCCAGCTGCTCCTCCGGCGTGATCCCGGCGCCCTCGGCGAGCATGTTCACGAAGCCCTCCACCGGCGGGCCCCACATCCAGCCCGGCGCGACCTCGTTCACGCGCACGCCGAGCGGGCCGATCTCCTGCGCCATGTGGCGCATGGCGCCGGTGATCGCCGCTTTGGACGACGCGTACGCCATCTGCTGCGGCTGCTGCGGCGGGTGATGCTGGGTCTGCGACGAGACGAAGACGATGGAGCCCTGCGTCTTCTGCAGCTCCGGCAGCGCGCAGCGGGTGAGCGTGAGCGAGCCGAACAGGTTGATGTCGAACATCTGCTTCCACTCGGCGAAGTCGTCCGAAGCCGCCTGCAGCCCGCCGAAGAGGTTGTCGAACGCGGCCACGTTGATCAGCGCATCGACCTGCCCGAAGCGCTCGACGGCGAGGTCGACGATCGCCTGGCAGTCTGCGGGCTTGCTGATGTCGGTCCGCCGGTAGGCGGCCTTGCCGCCGGCGGCCTCGACCTCCTTGGCGACGGCCTCCAGCACCGACTCCGTCCGCGCGCCGAGCACCACATTGGCGCCCTCGCGTACTGCCACCATCGCCGTCTCACGACCCAGTCCCTCGCCGACCCCGGCGATGATGACGGTCCGGCCTTCAAGATCTGCCACGCAATCCTCCTCGAGAAGTTCCGCCCGCCACCGTGGCAGCCCGAGCTTGCCAAGGTCAAGGAACCCCCATGATCAACGCGCCACTGATCAGCCCCAACCCCCGCTCAAACCGCCTCTCACCATGATCAGTGGCGCGTTGATGTTGGGGCATGGGCCTGCCAGTGGGGGCGCACGGCGGCGGCGAATTCGGCGGCCCGCTCGTCGGGGAAGAACAGCTTCCCGCCCGGAATGTCCACGATCTCCTGCGCGCCGGGGATGGTGCGCTGCAGCCACTCGGCCCAGCGGAGACCGAAGAAACGATCGCCGGTGCCCCAGACCAGCAGCGTCGGCACGTCGAGCTGCTGCAACTCCGGCTCGATCGCCGCGAGCTCCCGGTCGTTCATCCCCGCGATCCAGCCCTGGAACTGCCGCGCCGTCGCCGCGCTGCCGAAGATCGGCTCCGACCACTGCCGGACGACGTCGAGCGGCAGGTTGCCGACGTTCTCGTAGGTGGAGCGAAAGACGCGTCGCACCCGCTTCGGGTGCCCGGCCGAGCGGTGCCCGAGCGGCGCCAGCAGTCCGAGCCGGGCCAGCAGCACCGTCGGCAGGAATGCCTTCGGCGGCAGGTTGCCCTGGGTGTCGCAGTTGGTCAACGTGAACGTGCGCAGCCGGGCGGCCTGCCGCACGGCGAAGACCTGGGCGATGGCACCGCCGGTGTCGTTGGCGACGAGATCGATGGCGTCGAGCTCGAGCGCCTCGCAGAAGTCGGTGAGGAACCCCGCCATCGCCTCGAAAGAGAACCCGAGCTCGGCGGGCGCGGGAGTGCGCCCGTGCAGCGGCAGGTCCACGGCGATGCAGCGGCGCTCGCCAGCCAGCTCAGCCATCGCGTTGCGCCACAGGAGGCTGGAGGTGGCGACGCCGTGCACGAATAGCGCGACGGGCAGGTCGCCGCCGCTGTCGAGGTAGCCCGTCGGCCCATACCGCGTTTGCACGTGCCGGGCTTCGAGCTGCGGTGCCGCATCCGGGAGTCGGGTCGGGTGCGTGTCAGACATGCGTTCCTCCTCCTGAGGCTGACAATGAACAGCAATACCGACTGTCGGTCTAGCATGTAGACCGACAGTCGGTCTGTCAACGAGTCAAGGGCAGCCCATGCCGAACAAGAACGCCGAGCGCGGCCGCGCCACCCGGGCGCAGCTGCTCGACGTCGCCACCCGGCTGTTCGCCGTACAGGGCTACGAGGACACGTCCATCGAGACGGTCCTGCGCGAAGCCGGTGTGAGCCGGGGCTCCCTGTACCACCACTTCCCGAGCAAGGACGCGCTGTTCTACGCGGTGCTCGAGCGCATCGAGCAGGAGGTGGGCGAGGCGCTCGCCGAGGCCACCGAGAACGTCACGACGGCGGCGGAGTCCCTGCAGGCCGGCGCGGTGGCGTGGATCCAGCTGGCCGCCGATCCGACGATTCAGCGGATCATGCTGATCGACGCGCCGGCGGTCCTCGGCTGGGAGCGCTGGCGACAGTTCGACGAGGATCACGTCCTCGGCACCATCAAACTGGCGATGACGGCGGTCGCCGCAGAGGGCGCCTTCCCGGCAGAGCACGCCGACGTGTTCGCTCACGTCTTCCTGGCTGCGGTCAACGAGGTGACGTTGCTGATCGCCCGCAGCGAAGATCCGGCATCGGCTATCGCCAGCGGGCGGGCCGCAGTGGAAGAATTCGTCCGGCGACTGCTCGGATCAGCGGGTCCGCGCCAGCCCTAGAAGCCCTCCGCGCTGGGTACAGATGGGCACGATGCTTTGAAGCTCTCCCCGATTCGGCGATGAAGAGGTAGGAGACGTTCTCCCGCCCGCGCTCCCCGCACGAAAGAAGAAACGGCCCAACGTGTCCGACCAGAACGGCCGCCGTGCCACCGGCCCCGACGAGCGGGCCGACGGGCAGGTCGCGCCTGAGCCGACGACGCCGGCCCTGTCGGACACCCGGCACAACGCTGTCGAGGCGGTGACCTGGCCGATCCGGGTGGCCGCCGCCTGGGCCTGGCGGATCGCGCTGATCGGCGCGACGGTCTACGTCATCTTCCGCCTGCTGAGCCGGGTCGGGCTCGTCGTCTTCCCGTTCATCATCGCCCTGTTCATGACGGCCATGCTGCTGCCGGTCGTGAACCGGCTGCGCGGCGTTCCCGGGCGCAAATCGATGCCCGCGCTGCTCGCCCTGCTCATCGGAATGCTGGTACTCGCCGGGCTGGGGTGGTTCGTCGCATGGCAGATCAGCTCGCATCAGCAGCAGCTGGCCGATCAGATCAACCGCGTCGTCGATCAGTCCAAACACTGGCTCGAGACCGGGCCGCTGCACATCAAGTCCTCCGACCTCGACAAGATCACCACCAACATCACGGACGCCGTGAAGTCGCACAGCAGCCAGCTCATCAGCGGCGCCGTGGACACGGTGAAGACCGCCGCGGAGGTCCTCGCGGCCTTCTTGATGATCCTGCTGACCACCTTCTACCTGCTGCGCGACGGTGAGCAGATCTGGAGCTGGTTCGTGCGGCTGTTCCCGCAGGCAGCCCGCGACCGGCTGGACTTCGCCGGCCGGGCAGGGTGGGGCACCTTCGGCGGCTACATGCGCGGCCAGTTCCTCATCGCGCTCTTTCACGGCGTCTCGACGACGGTGCTGCTGCTGATCCTGCAGGTGCCGCTCGCCGCGGCGCTGGGCGTGCTGATCTTCATCGGCTCGTTCATCCCGCTGCTCGGCCTCACGGTCACCGGTGCGCTCGCGGTCGCCATCTCCCTGCTCGAGCACGGGGCGACGGCCGCCATCGTCGTGGCGGTCGCCATCGTCGTGCTGGTGCAGGTCGAGGGGCACGTGCTGCAGCCGTTCATCATGAGCCGCAGCGTGCACGTCCATCCGCTGGCGGTGGTGCTGGCGGTCATTGCCGGTACGACGCTGAAAGGCATCCCCGGCGCGCTGATCGCCGTCCCGCTGGTGGCGTTCCTCAACACCACGATCAAGGCGCTGCACACGGGCCCGGCACACGCGCCCTCGGACGTGCAGGAAGAAGTCGACGAACGGCTGCCGGAGAGCGTCACCGAGCCGCACGCACGCCGCCTGCCCGCCCGCGTCGGTGCCCGGCTCCGGCGGCGCGACACGTCACCCGAAGCCGATTAGCAGCTGCACGCTTCCAGCTCGTCCTGCAACGCCCTGGCGAGCTCGCCGGCGGCCGGGAAGCGCTGCGGGTCGGCGGTGACGACCACGGCGAGCCGCCCGGCGTAGGACAGCGCCGCGAAGCTGATCGACACGTTGCCGGCCAGGCTGGTCACGGGCAGCACGTCCACGATCCGGTGCCCGGCGAAGCGCAGTTCGTCGCCGGGGCCGCGCAGGTTCGTCTCGAACGTGTTGACCCGGCGCTGGTGATTCACGAACCACCGGAAGAGCCCGATCGCGGCCATCCCCCGAAAGGCGGGCGCCAGCACCGTTGCGGACGCACCCCGCGCCGCGGTCTTGTGGGCCCGGGTGGTCGCGGCGATGCGTTGCAGCCGCTCCTGCCGATCGGTGGTGAGCGCCACGTCGATCGCCATCACGCCGACGCGGTTACCGAGCTCGCCGGCGCCGGCCGTCACCCGGCTGGAGACCGGCACCGAGATCACGAGATGCTCGACCGGTTCACCCCGGTCGGCGAGCACGCGGCCGAGCGCCCCGGACACGGCGGCCAGCACGACATCGTTCACGGTCGCCGCGTTCGCCCCGGCCACCTTCCGGACGCCGTCCAGAGTCGCTCGGGCGACCGCGAGCGAGCGGCTGCTACCGACCGGACGGTTGAAGGACGTCAGCGGCGCACTGGGCGTGCCGCCGGAGCGCAGCTCGGTGAGTGCTGCGCGGATCTCCCGCCCGGCTGCGGCGCAGTGTCGCAGCGCCTGCATCCGAGCGCGCGTCGCCGCGCGCAGCAGGCGACCGGTCGACGGCATCGGCCGCGGGAAGTGCGACGCTCCGGCCGGCGTCACCCCGTCCACGAGGGTCGCGAGTACCGCCAGCCCGCCGATGCCGTCAGCGAGCACGTGATGGAAGACGACGACGAGCGCGGTGTCCCCGCCGGCCAGACCGGTGACGAAGGTCGCGCGCCAGAGCGGACGATCAGCCGGAAGGCGCCGGGTCGCCTCGTCGACGGCTACCCGCAGGAGCGCCGCCTCGTCACCCGGGGGCGGGCACCCGATCACCCGGAGGTGGTCGTCGAGCGCGAAGCCCGCATCGTCGACCCAGATCGGACGGCCGCACCCCGGCGGCGTTCGATGCAACACCTGGCGCAGCCGGGGCACGCCGACGATCCGCGCGGCGATCAGCGCACGGGCGGCCTCCACGTCGAAGCCATCGGCGGTGTCGAGCCGGAGCACGGCCCCGACCTGCCACGGCGCCGGCCCCACGTCGGAGGCGAGTTGCATGAGGTCCGCGCCGCTCAGGCGCTCGATGGGCGACAGCGCGGCGCTTCGCGCGCAGGCCGTCCGAATGCGCTCGAGCATCGCCCCTCCTCGATCGCGAGCGAATCGCGCTGACGAGAGATCGCTCCAGAGGCGATGGTCCCGGCCGGGGCGGCGGGTGGCCGAATCCGCCGAATTTCCTGGTCAGGTCCTGGTTGGCGCTGCCTTGCAGCGGCCTACTCGCCGGTCGCGCCGTCGATGCACTCGCGCAGCAGGTCTGCATGACCGTTATGGCGCGCGTACTCCTCGATCATGTGCAGGTACACCCACCGCACGCTGAGCTCCTTCTCGCGCGCTGCGTGAAAGAACGTGTCGTCGAGCGATCTGGTGGCCGCCGCCGCCCGCGCCAGCTCGACCTCGTGCCGGTAGGTCGCAAAGTCGGCGGCGGCGTCCGCCGTCGCGGCCCCGTCGAAGTCGCGGTCCGGCTCCTCCTCCGTGAAGAAGAGGTCGTCGATCTGCTGACCGGCGACGCGACGGCGAAACCAGACACGCTCCACGTCGGCGAGGTGACGGACGAGCCCGAGCAGCGACAGCGACGACGGCGGGATCGGCCGGCGGCGCACGTCATCGGCGGAGAGCCCGGCACACTTCGCGAGCAGCGTGTGCCGGCCTTGGTCGAGGTAAGCCTCGAACATCGCGCGCTCGGCGGCGACGGCTGGCGGTTCGACACGGTCGACCGGCGGTGCTGTCCACGTCATACCGACATGATGCGGGTTGCCCGAACCGTCCGACTCTGAGCAAAGGACGGCTCCGCCCGGCAACATTCGTTATCGTCGCGCCCACATGTGAAAGCCCTGAGGAGTCGCTCATCGTGCCCGTCGCAGCCCCATCGGTCGCTGCCCCGTCACACGCCTCGCGACGCAGTGATGCCCTCGACGGGGTGCGCGCGATCGCGGTGCTGGGCGTCATCCTGTTTCACCTCGGCGTGCGGCAAGTCGCGGGTGGGTTGCTCGGCGTCGACCTGTTCTTCGTTCTCTCCGGCTTTCTGATCACGGGTCTGCTGCTCGCCGAGTGGCGCCGCTCGGGCCGCATCTCGCTGCGCGACTTCTGGATCCGCCGCTGGCGCCGGCTGCTTCCGGCGCTGTTCCTCACGCTGATCATCGTCGGCATCTGCGAGCACACGCTCGCCGATCCGGCGGAGGTGAAATCGGTCCGTCAGGACATGGTCGCCACGCTGCTCTACGGCGCCAACTGGAATTCGATCGCCGCTGGGCACAGCTACTTCGACGCCTTCGCCGCACCGTCCCCGCTGCGCCACACCTGGTCGCTCGGGGTCGAGGAGCAGTTTTACGTCATCTGGCCACTGATCGCGATCGGCTGCCTGGTCTTCGCGTGTTCCCGCCGGCTCTTGATGTGGGTGGCCGCCGGTGGCGCCGTCGCCTCAGCGGTGCTGATGGGCGTGCTGTCCGCGGGCGGCACGAACGTCGACCGGCTGTACTACGGCACCGACACGCGCGCTCAAGCCCTGCTCGTCGGCGCCCTCCTCGCGTGCCTCTTCGACCGGTCGGGGCGCACCTATACCGGCGCGTTCCGGGAGCGCGCCGGACTCCAGCCGCAGTCGCTCACCGCGGGCAGCCGGGCGGCGCTCGGCATCGGATCGCTCGGCGCCGCGGCCGGAGCCCTGGTGATGATGCTGCGCGTCGACGGGGAAGCACCGTGGCTCTACCGCGGCGGTTTCGCCCTCATCGCCGTGTTCACGGCAATCGTTGTCGCGGCGGTCGTCCTGCTTCCACACGCGCTGCTCGGCCGGCTCCTCGCCGCCGGTCCGCTGCCCTACATCGGCCGGATCTCCTACGGGCTGTACCTCTACCACTGGCCGGCGATCGTCTTCCTCACGCCGGCGCGCACCGGGCTGTCCGGCTTCGAGCTGGGTCTGCTGCGCGCGACGACGACGGCAGTCGTCTCGGTGCTCTCCTACCACCTCGTCGAGGTACCGATACGCACCCGCCGGGTGCGCATCCCCTTCGCTCGCATGGCCGTTCCGACGGTGGTGGCGGCCGCCGTTGCCCTGCTGGTCATCGCCCCCACGCCGAAAAACGGCGGCACGCTGGCCGCACTGCAGACCGCCGGGCAGCCCCCGCCGCCGCCGAAGGCAGCACCGCCGCCCACGCAGACGACCGCCCCGACACCGACACCAGCCGCCTCCAGCGGCGCTCCGCAGGTGCTGGCGACGGCCGTGACCCACCCCGGGCCGCTGCGCGTCATGCTCATCGGCGACAGCGTCGCCTATGCCCTCGGCCTGGGGCTCGGGCCGGCGCTCGATCCCAACCAGGTGGTCTTCACCCCGCAGGGCTACGTCGGCTGCGGGATCGCCCGCGGCGGCGCCACGAGCTTCCCGTCCTACGTCCAGCCCGCGGCCTGCCTGACCTGGCCGGAGCGCTGGAAGAGCCTCGTCGACACGTTCCGACCCGACGTGACGCTGGTCCTGCTCGGCCGCTGGGAAGTGCTCGACCGCGTGCACGACGGCCAGTGGATGCATCTCGGGCAGCCGGCGTTCGACCGGTACATCTCCTCGGAGCTGGAGCTCGCGACGAACATCCTCACCTCGACGGGTGGGCGGGTCGCATTCCTCGACCCGCCGTGCAACGACCGCACCCGCGCCGATGCCGTGAGCCCCGGCCGGATGCCTCCGGACGACGACAAGCGCATCCAACGGCTGGTCGAGCTCACCCAGGACGTCGTCGCACGCCATCCGGGAGTGACCGAACGGGTCAGGTTCGACAAGCTGATCTGCCCGGGCGGCCAGTACGTCCACACGTTGAACGGCATGCCGTTCCGCACCTCTGATGGCGTGCACCTGGAGCCCTACGCCGGGCAGCTCTTCGCCGAGAAGCAGCTTCCGGACATCCTCGCCTGGCTTCGCCGGCCGGCACTCGCCACGAGCTGACGCGTTCGCAGCGCGCCCCTTCGGTCCCTCGTCGCCAGGACCAATGCCCCTGCCATCGCCCGCCCCTGCGCAGCAGGCTCGGGGACGGAGAGGTAGCACTAGAGAAGAAGGGCGACCATGACTTCGCGACCTGCACTCGCTTCCCTCGGACTCGACACCGGCAAGAAGGCACGGCTGCACCGCATCCTGCACCAGCACGGGTTGCGCAACGGCACGGCGATCTTCCTGCCGTACGACCAGGGTCTCGAACACGGCCCGCGGGACTTCTTCGCCAACCCGGTCTCCAGCGACCCGCGCTACATCGTGAAGCTGGCGCTCGAGGGCGGCTTCAACGGCATCGCCATCCAGATCGGCCTCGCCGAGAAGTTCTACTGGGATTACGCCGGCGAGGTCCCGCTGGTCCTCAAGCTGAACGGCAAGACCGACATCCCGTCCGACACCGAAGCGCTTTCGCCGCTTAACGCGACGGTCGAGGACGCCGTCCGGCTCGGCGCCGACGCCGTCGGCTACACGCTCTACGTCGGGACCCCGGCGCAGCCTGCGGACTTCGAGCAGTACCGCAAGGTCCGCGAGGACGCTGCGCGGTGGGGCATGCCGCTCATCGTCTGGTCGTATCCACGCGGTGCCGCCATCGAGGCCAAGGGCGGCAAGGACTCGTTCTACGCCGTGGACTATGCGGCGCGTACCGCGAGCGAGCTCGGCGCCGACGTCGTCAAGGTGAACTTCCCGCATCCGGAGAAGCGCAAGGACACGAAGGCGCCTTACGACACGACCGATTTCAGCTCTCAGGAGGCCATCAACGCGGTGGTGCGTTCGGCGAACCGCACCCTGCTGCTGGTGTCGGGCGGCTCCAAGGCGGGTGACGAAGCCATGCTGGAGAAGGCCCGTGAGTCCATGGAAGCAGGCGCCACCGGACTCATCTTCGGCCGCAACGTGTGGCAGCGTCCGCACGACGAATCGCTGCACTTCGTCGAGCAGTTGCGCACGATCCTGGAGAAGTATCCGTCCGGCTGACGCGGCTGCCGTGCACAGCCCGCGAACGCTCGGTGTCGTTCTGATGGACGACCCGCGAGCGCGCTGGCTTCGGCGCAGCCGGCGAGCCACGATGGGCGGATGAGGATCGAGACGCACGACCCCGAGTACGGCCCGATGGCTTTCGACGCGGTCACCTCGGGGCCTTCCGACGGGGACCTCGTCCTGCTGCTGCACGGCTTCCCGCAGACGAAATACGCCTGGCGCCATCAGCTCGCCGCGTTGGCGGCGGCCGGCTACCGGGCCGTCGCGGTCGACCAGCGCGGCTACTCGCCGGGAGCGCGGCCGCCAGACGTTGCGGCCTACCGGGTATTGCATCTCGCCGCTGATGTGCTGCGCTTCGCCGACGCGCTCGGTGCCGATCGCTTCCACCTGGTCGGCCATGACTGGGGTGCTCAGGTGGGATGGCAGGTGGCCGGACGGCACGGCGAGCGACTCGCCTCCTACACGGCACTTTCCGTCGGCCACCCGCTCGCGATGACCGCGGCGCGCCGCGACACCAACGACGACCAGCGTGACCGCTCGAGCTACTTCGACTGGTTTCGCAGGCCGCAGACGGACGCCGAACTCGGCGAACCGGACGGGCTGCGCGCGCTGTGCGTCGCTGCCGGGCTGAGCGAGGAGGAGGCCGAGCCCTACGTGCGGGCGCTGGGATCGCCGGAAGCCATCCGAGGCGGGTTGAACTGGTACCGCGCCATGAGCCGGGACGACGCCTCCGGCTTGGCACCGGTGACCACCCCGGTGCTCTACGTCTGGTCGACCGATGACATCGCGCTCGGCCGCCGGCAGGCGTTCGACACTCAGCACCACGTGGCGGGCCCGTACCGCTTCGAGGTCGTCGAGGGCGTCGATCACTGGATCGCGGAGCACGCCCCGGATCTGGTGAATCGCCTGCTGATCGAGCACCTGGCGGCATACCCGCTGGCATCCTCGATCGGCTCCTGATCCCGCACGGCCGCGGTCGCCTGCGATAGGAAGTCGCCATGCAGGAGCTCGAACTCGCAGACACTCCCTGGGCGTCCTACCTCGAGCCGGCCGCCGGGATTGCGCACGCTGACGGCCGCTACGAGAACGGGCACTTTCAGGACAGCACGGCCATCGACGCGCGAGCGAGCGGTGCGCGCTTCTTCGAATGCGCCTTCACAGGTGTGACGTTCGAAGGTGGCAACCTGCACCGCTCCCGACTGCGAGACAGCTGGCTCGAAGGCTGCCGGTTTCTCGCGACGAACGCCTCGGTGAGCGACTGGATGGACGTCGAGATCCGCGAGACGGTGCTCGCCGGGGTGCAGCTGTTCGACTCCGAGCTGCGGCGCATCGTCTTCCGGCGCTGCAAGCTCGACTCGGTGAACCTGCGAGCAGCGCAGCTGCAGGAAGTGCACTTCATCGACTGCCAGCTGGCTCACGTCGACCTCATGGCCTCGACGCTCGAGAAGGTGAGCTTCCCGGGCTGCGACATCGAACGCCTGGCGCTCGACCACGCATCCTTGCGCGAGGTGGATTTCAGCGAGGCTGCCGCGCTCTCGGTCGCCACCGGACACGACGCGCTCGGCGGGGCGACGATCACCGCAGCGCAGCTCATCCAGCTGTCCCCGGGGTTCGCCCGGGCGCTCGGCGTTGTGGTCAAAGACCTGGAGGAATAGCCCGGTCGCCGGCCCGTAACCGCCGCTGCAGCTGCTTACGAGTCAGCGGCGACGCGACGGGCGCGCTGAGCGACGAAGAAGTCGTCCACGATCCGGACGCAACCTTCCGGGCCGATCGGCGGCAGGCCCGCCATGACGGCGAAAGCCACCGGTCCGACGAGTTGGGCGATGGCCAGGTCGGCGTCGACCCCGGCGAGTTGCCGGCGCGCCTCGGGCGTTCGCAGGATCTCGTCGAAGGGCACCCGGTACTGGCTGACGACGTGGGCCCGAAGGGGGCCGAGCCCGCGCTCGTCGGCGGCGGAAGCGCCATCGCCCGGGCGCGCGTTGCCCATGGCGATCCAGGCCAGAGCCGTCAGCTGGATGGGCATCTCTGCGATGAGCCGCGCCTGCCGGGTGACGAGCTCGGTGAGCTGCTCCTGCAGGGAGCCGGTCGGCTCGGGCGCCACGACGCGCGGCAGCAACCGCTCGAAAGCCGCCACCAGCAGCTGCGTGCTGTTGTCGAAGTGGCGGTACAGCGTGGTGCGCGCGACCTTGGACTTGCGGGTCACCGCATCGACGGTCACCGCCTCGATCCCGCCGGCCTCCAGCAGCGCGGTGGCCGCATCGATCAGCCGGGCCCGCGACTGCAAGCGGCGCGGGTCGGCGTGCTCCTGCGCAGGGTCGGCACTGAGGGCGTATCGGGCGGGCATGCGGGGGATCCATCCGATCACGGAGCGTGCAATGTGGCGTATCGGACATTACACCTAAAGCGGTTCATGTGGTACTCCTAGTAGCGAAGCGCTACCGCCAGTCCCACACCTGGAAGAGGTGCCGAGGCCATGGCCCCCGCCGCGCCCGCACGCCGTACCCGCCTCACACGAGGCCAGCTCTGGACGTTGACCGTCTCCTGCGTCGGCGTCTCGGTCGTGGTGGCCGCCATGGCAGCGCTCTACACCGCACTGCCGGACATCGCCGTGGCCGTCCACGCCTCGCAGACGCAGCTCACCTGGATCGTCGACGGCTACACCCTCGCGCTCGCCTGCCTCGTGCTCCCCGCCGGCGCCATCGGCGATCGCTTCGGCCGGCGTCACACGTTGGTCGCCGGCCTCGTCGTCTTCGCGTTCGCATCCGCGATGCCCCTCATCTGGCGCGATCCGAATCTGATCATCGCCTCACGCACTCTCGCCGGCGTCGGGGCAGCGTTCGTGATGCCGTCCACGCTGTCGATCGTCACGAGCACGTTCCCGAAGGAGCAGCGCAGCCACGCGATCGGCATCTGGGCCGGCATCACAGGAGCGGGCGGGGTCATGGGGCTCTTCGGCTCCGGGCTGCTGCTCGAACGCTGGTCGTGGGTGTCGGTGTTCGTCGCCCTGACGGCAGCGGGAACAGCCCTCGTCGCGCTGGCCTTCACGCTGCCGGAATCTCGCGAGGAGCAGCGGCCGCGGCTCGATCCGCTCGGGGCGCTGACCGCCGCGCTCTGCATCAGCGGCTTCGTCTTCGCCATCATCGAGACGTCCGAACGCGGGTGGGCGAGTCCCGTCGTCATCACGCCCTTGGTCATCGGCACGGTCGCCGGTGCGCTGTTCATCACCGTCGAATGGCGATCCCCAGCACCGATGCTCGATCTGCGCTACTTCGCCCGTCGCGGGTTCGGCAGCGGCGCGCTGTCGCTGACCATCCAATTCGTCGTGACGTTCGGGCTGTTCCTCATCGTCGTCCAGTACCTGCAGCTCGTCCTCGGCTTCGGCCCGGTGAAGACAGCCCTCGCGCTCGCGCCGGTCGCGGCGCCGCTGGTGCTGCTCTCGACCGTCATGCCGTGGCTCGCGGACAAGCTCGGCTTGCGGACCACGACGACGCTCGGGCTGGTGACCATCGGGGCGGGCATGTGGTGGCTCAGCACGCTGCACGCCGGCTCCAGCTATCTCGCCAGCGTGCTGCCGATGGTGACCGTCAGCCTCGGCCTGAGCTTCTGCGCGGCACCGGCGACGGCGGCCATCATGCAGGACACCCCTGCCGAGAAACACGGCGTCGCGGCAGCCGTCAACGACGTGTCACGCGAGATGGGTGCCGCCATCGGTATCGCCGTCGCCGGCAGCGTGCTGGCATCGTCCTACAGCCAGCACATCCACCCCGCCCTCAGCTACCTTCCGGCCGCCGCGCGCCGGCCCGTCGCCGACTCCCTCGCGGCCGCATTGCAGGTGGCTGACCGCGCCGGCCCGGTCGGCAGACCCTTGGCCGACTTCGCGAAGAGCGCGTTCATGCACGGCCTGACGCATGCGTCGCTGGTGCTCGCCGTCATCAGCCTCGTCGGAGCGGGACTGATCGCGCTGTGGGCGCCCGGGCGGCGGCGCGTCGTGTCACTGTCGAAGGCGACCAGTCGCCGGGTGCGCGTACTCAGGCAGATGAGATTGCCCCTGGCCGCCGCGACACTTCGGCGGCTGTTCATGCGCGGATCGCATCCGCCGACCCCTTCGTGACATCGCCGCTGCGGCCCCCGCCGCAGCCGCCGCAGCGGGCAGGACGGCGAAGGTGGAGTCTGCGGCGCATCGGCCTCATCGCGTCCGCGGTGGTGGCCGGCTGCCTGGTCGTGCTCATCCTGCTGCCGACCCCACTCGTCGAAAGCACCGCGAACGCGCAGGGCTCGAGGGTCGTGAAGTGCGGACGTCTGCGTGGCCTTTCGGTCCACCTCCAGTCATGGCCGGTGATCGGCCGGGTGCTGTTCGGCGCGAGCCTTCGCGCTTCCGGCCACATCGACGAGGTGACCACCAAGACCTACAGCGTTCACGACGTGAGCTTCGCGGCCCGGTCGGTGAACGTGAACCGCTCGGCGCTCGTCGGTGGCGACGTTTCGGTGCCGATCCGTATCGAGCTCACCTGGACGAAGGTTGCCGTCACCGTGCCGGTGCCCATTGTCGGCCGCGTGCAGCTACTCGTCTCACCGCCAGCCGGGATCGCGTTGGAGAAGCTCACCATCTCGGCCGGCGGCTTGCACGTCGGCGCGAGCATGTCGACCGCCAGCACGGAGAGCGTGCTGTGCAAGGACCTCACGGGCGCCCGGACGTCGTGACCCGCGGACCTCATGAGCCGCGCTCAACCCGGCGTCACCGACAACGTCGCCAACGTGGCGAACCCCTCGGAGAACGCGGCGACTTCGGTCTTTGGGGTCGCTGTGGAGCTGCAGTCCTGCGGACCGAGGGCGGTCTCGTTCGCCTGCAACGCCTGCTGCACCGGCACCGTCACCTCACCCCGCACCGAACCGGCCTGGCAGCTCGGGACGTTCAGGCTCTGGATCAGGGCCGGGGTCTTGCCGGACGGCGGTGACGACCGCCGCTCGCGCAGCCAATCGACGGCGTACCTGGCCGCCGACCCGTAGTCGAACTTCACGAAGCCGGAGCTCACGGCGAGCGCCGGAACACCGCGACGCGCCGCGACGCGAGCCGCCCCCACGGTGCCCGAGATGTCGACGAGCGGGCCGAGATTCTGGCCGGCATTCGCGCCCGAAATCGCGAAGTCGGGCGTGATGTGCAGCTGATCGAAGGCGACGCCCGCCGCGTCGGCCGGGGTGCCGTCGACGGCGATCGCCGGATAGCCGGAGATCGTCTTGTCGGTCGAGTAGCTGACGGTCCCCGCCGTGGTCTTACCCCCGACACCGCTTTGGTTCTTGGCCGGAGCCACCACCTTGATGGTGAGGCCCGGCTCCTTGCGCAGCGCTTCCACGAGCACGTCGATCCCGCGGGCGTGCACGCCGTCGTCGTTCATCACGAGGACGGTCAACGCGGAACCGACGCTTGCCGCGGCGCTCGGAGCGGCGGAGCTCGACGCGCTCGAGCCGGCCGGCGCGGGGCTCGCACCGGCCGCCGGTGACGAGCTGCCCGAGCAAGCCGTCGCGAGTACGCCGGCGAGAGCTGCTGCCGTCGTCAGGCTTGCCGCGGCTCCGACTCCACGCTTGTGCATCCGCGAAAAGCTAGCAGCCGCAGGCGAACAGCGCCTGAGCAAGAAGCCTGTGACGAAGCTACGTTTCAGGCGCGAAGGTTTCGAGCGTGCGATAGGCGCGCTCGACGGAGGCAGCTGGATCGGCGGCCGGATTGCCGACTTCCGGATCGAAGTTGAGGTCGAGGAAGACCTCATCCACGCCTTGGCGCGCGAGATCCGCAAGGTCGGCGCGGATCTGATCGGCGGATCCGGTCAGCGGCGCGCGATCGGCGGGCAGCTCGTCGCCGAGCCGCACCAGACCGCGAACGACGATCTGCGCGGCGGCCGGGTCGCGGCCGGCGGCCTGGGCGGCTTCGCGCACCAGAGCGACCGACTCGCCGATCCGGGTGAGGTCCGCCCGGCTGCTGCTGATCCAGCCATCGGCCAGGCGTCCCGCGCGGCGCAGCGCTGCATCCACGTTGCCTCCGAAGAGGATCGGCGGGCGGGGCTGCTGCACCGGCCGTGGCAACACGTCGCCGCGGGGAACCTGGTAGTACTCGCCGGCGAACTCGACATCCCCCGCGAAGATCGCGTCGAGGCAGCCGAGGAACTCCTTGACCCGCGCCGGGCGCTTTTCGGCGCTCGCCCCCGCGGCGGTGAATTCCTCGGGCGCCCAACCGAGTCCGAGTCCCACGGTGAGCCGGCCGGAGCTCAAGACGTCGATCGCCGCCGCCTGCTTCGCCAGCTGGATCGGTGACGTGAACGGGAAGTTCACCACCGCCACGCCGAGCCGGATGCGGCGGGTGCACGACGCGAGGAAGCCGAGCGTCACCATGGGCTCGAGAACGCTGTGGTAGGTCTGGCCGAGCTGCGTTCCGCGCGGATAGAGCAGGCGCTGAAACGTCCACAGGCTCGCGTAGCCGAGCTCCTCCGCCCGGACGGACACCTTGGTGATGACCTCCGGTGTAGCCCACGAACCGCTCGTCGGCGCGGCGAACCCGATCCTCATCTACGCCCCCACGACTCGCTGGACCCGTCCGACTTCGAACGCTACCCAGCCCGGCAGGCTCTACGCTCACGCCATGCGCGACTCCGTAACCGTCCACATGGCCGCTCCCGCGGACCGGATCTGGCTGCTCATCAGTGACATCACGAACACCGGCACATTCAGCCCCGAGACGTTCGAGGCCGAGTGGCTCGGCGACGCGACCGGACCGGCGGTCGGCGCCCGCTTCCGCGGGCACGTCCGGCGCAACGGCCGCGGCCCGGTCTACTGGACGCAGTGCGTCGTGACGGCGTGCGAGCCGGGTCGCGAATTCGCGTTCGCCGTCCAAGGGCCGCGCGGCCGGACCGTCAACACGTGGCGGTACGCGCTGGAGCCGAAGGACGACGGTACTGACGTGACGGAGTCGTTCGAGCTAGCCGACGCCGCGCCGCTGCGGCTGTACTGGAGGATCGCCGGTCGAGCCCGGGGGCGCACGAATGTGAACGGGATGCGCACCACGCTGGAGCGCATCAAGGCCGTCGCTGAGGCAAACTGAGCATGCCGAAGGTCTGGGCGGGCGGGCAGCGAAGCGCGGTCCTCGACGGCACGCTGGTGGCTACGGCACTAGCGATCTTCGCCACCGGTTGCGGATCGAGCTCGGTGAAGTCGAGCCCGCCGACGCCGTCGGCGAGTGCAACCGCCTCGACGAGCAGCGGCGGCGGCTTGACCGCGGGCGGCGCCATCACCGCCACCCTGACCGAGCAGCCCGGTCAGTCGTGCGGCAAGAACCCGTCCGGCGACACCACCGCTTCGCTGCGGTTTCGCGGAGGCGCGGACACCTATGTGCTGCAGCTGTCGCTCCCGGCCGGCACGACCACGCTCCCGGACAAGGGCGGCAAGGCGCTGGTGTCCATCTACAACACCGCCGACGCGAAGAAGCAGTGGGCCGCGGGCACCACCGGCTCACCGGGCGAGGGCACCGTCACGGTCGCCACGGACGGGAGTGGCACCGTCGACGCGACGCTCGGCTACGCGCCGCCGTCAGCCGGCTCGCCGGCGCTCGGACCTGTCATGCTCTCGGGGTCGTGGACGTGTACGTGAGCTGCTGCTGACCGGTTGTTGATCGGCGCTCAACCCAGGCCGCCCGAAACGGGTGCGTGCCACATGCACACAATCGGGCGAAAACCCGGAGTTGATACTCCGTTTTGGCGCTAGGTTCACCTGGTGACCACGGACGCCCGCCGCAGCACGCGCGTGACCTTCGTCGTGCTGAGCATCGGGACGATGGCGTACTCCGTCATGCAGTCACTCGTGACGCCCGTCCTGCCGACCATCCAGCGGCAGCTGCACACGAGCCAGAACACCGCGACGTGGGTGCTCACCGTGAACCTGCTGTCAGCGTCGATCTTCACGCCCATCTTCGGGCGGGTGGGCGATCGCTACGGCAAGAAGCGCATGTTCGTGTGGGCCCTGCTAGCGCTCTTCGTGGGCTGCTTGCTCGCAGCCGTGACCAACTCCATCGGGGTGCTCATCGTTGCCCGCGCCATTCAGGGCGTCGGCGGCGGCGTCCTGCCACTCGCGTTCGGCATCATCCGCGACGAGTTCCCGCGGGAGGAGACCAGCGGCGCGGTCGGTCTCGCGGCGGCGCTGACGTCTGCAGGTGGCGGCCTCGGCGTCGTCCTCGCCGGCCCGGTGGTTTCGGTGCTCGGCTATCACTGGCTCTTCTGGATACCGCTGGTGGTCGTCGGCGGTGCAGCGATCGCCGCGCAGGTGCTGATACCCGAGTCGCCGATCCGCGCCGAAGGCGACATCAGCGTCCGCAGCGGACTCTTGCTGTCGGCATGGTTGGTCGCGCTGCTGCTCGGTGTCAGCAAGGGCACGACGTGGGGCTGGACGTCCGCGCCGACGCTGGGCTTGTTCGCCACCGCGGTCGTCCTCGGCCTCGGCTGGTACGTCGCGGAGACCCGAACGTCGGCTCCGCTCATCGACATGCACATGATGCGCCGACCGGCGGTCTGGACGTCCAATCTCGTGGCCCTGCTCATGGGCATCGGTATGTACAGCGCCTTCGCGTTCCTGCCCGGCTTCGTCCAGGCGCGGCCGGAAGTCGCCGGCTACGGCTTCGCCGCGAGCACCACGCAGTCGTGCCTGTTCCTGGTGCCGCTGACGTTCTTCATGTTCGTGCTCGGCGCGGTCAGCTCCCGGCTGGCAGCGCGGTTCGGGGCGAAGGCGGTGCTCCTGGCGGGCGCGGGCATCGGCGTTTTCGGCTACACGATGCTGGCGTTCGCGCATGCGGAACGTTGGCAGATCTTCCTCGCTTCGGCCGTCATCGGATGTTCGCTCGGGCTAGTCTTCGCGGCGATGTCCGGTGTGATCGTCGCGGCGGTGCCGGCGGACCAGACGGGCGTGGCGACAGGAATGAACGCGAATATTCGCACCATCGGGGGATCGATCGGGGCTGCGGTCGCGTCGGCGATCATCACCTCGGGAGTCGCGGTCGGATTGCCACCCCACGAGTCGGGTTACACCCGCGGCTTCGGCTTCCTGGCAGCGGCGAGCGTGCTAGCCCTGTTCGCCGTCCTGCTGATTCCCCCGCTGCGGCGCGCGACTTCGGTGAACGAGCTCCCCCACGGCGAGCTCGCGCTGGTCCCGGCCGGCACCGTACGCGGGAGCGAGCCGGAATGACGAAGACCCACACCCGCAAGCGCCCGATGCGCCAGGACGCGGTTCGCAACCGGCACCAGCTGCTCGCCGCCGCGCGACGGGTCTTCAGCATCGAAGGGTTGGACAGCGGCGTCGAGACCGTCGCCCGCGAAGCCGGGGTCGGCATGGGCACGCTGTACCGCCACTTCCCGAGCAAGGAAGACCTCATCACCGCGCTGATCGACGACCTCTCGGGTGAGGTGCTCGACGGCGCCCGCGCCGCCCTCGGGCGGCGGGACGGGATCGGCCTGTGGGACTTCTTCCAGGCAGTCGGACGCATCCAAGCCGAGCACGGCGGGCTGCTGTACCGGCTGTGGGTGAACGCCGATCCGGTGCGCCTCGATGAGATCCGATCGCTGATCGGTGAGCTCGTGGCGGACGCGCACACTCACGCCACGCTCGCCCCCGGCATCTCGCAGGCCGACATCATCGTCCTGCTGCAGGGGATGCGCGGGGTCATCGAAGCGAACGCCGGCGAGCGCAACGGCGCCTGGGAGCGCTACCTGGAGCTGGCCACGGCAGCCATTCGGCTGGCCCCCCGGCCCGATCCACGTTCGGCGCCGCACCCACCCTCGCGGGGTTAGGCCGTGGTCAGCGACTCGATCGGCAGTCGCGGATAGGCGGCCGGGCTGGTGAGCGGCAGGTAAGGCGGCTGGCGGCGCAGCAGCCGCGGCAGCGTGATGCTCGGCACCGCCGGGCTGAACAACCATCCCTGCGCCCAGCGGCACCCACTCGCCGCGATGCAACGCCGGGTGTACTCGTCTTCGACACCTTCGGCGATCACATCGGTGCCGAGCCGGGCGGCGGTCGCGACGGTGCTCGCGATGATGAAGCCGGCCCGGCTGTCGTCGCGCACCGCGCTCACCAGGCTGCGGTCGAGCTTCAGCGCCGTCACCGGCAGCTCCAGCAGCCGGGAGACGTTGGACCAGCCGACGCCGAAGTCGTCCAGCACGATGCGCACACCCGCCTCGCGCAGCGCCGACAGCTCCCGCAGCGCCAGCTTCGGGTCGGGCAGCGCGGTGGTCTCGGTGATCTCGAGTGAGAGGTCGTGGGGCGCCACCCCATGGCGCGTCAAGGCGGCGAAGGCATCACGTGCGAGGCCCGGACGCGCGAGCTGGCCGCTGGCCACGTTCACCGCGATCCCACCCGGCACGTCGATCCCCGTTCGGCGCAGCTCGGCGAGCTGCTCTATGGCGATGTCCAGCACTCGGCGGCCGACCGGGACGACCAGCGCGCTGCCCTCGATCGCAGGCATGAAGCACGCGGGTGGCAGCGTGCCGAGATCCGGGTGCTCCCAGCGCAGCAAGGCCTCGAGCCCGTGAGCGCGGCCGGTGACGACATCGACGATGGGCTGGTAGTGCGGGATCAGCTCGCCGGCTTCCAATGCCAGCCGCAGCCGCACCGGGTCGCGGGCGTCTTCCGGCACCCACGCCTCGAGCATTCCGGCCATGCGGTCGCGGCGCCGCTCCTCCAGAACGGTGACCACCTGCTTGGCCAGTGCCTTGAGCGTGTCCAGCTGCCCCCGGCTGAACCGCCGGGGCCGCGAGTCGGCCACGCACAGCGCACCGAGCGGGAGCCCGTCTCGACCGATCAGCGGCACCGCCGCGTAACCGCGGATCCGCGGAGGGCCGGCGACGTGGGGCGCAGCGTGGTAGCGGGGGTGGCGAGCGGCGTCGTGGACGTGCAGCAGGCGCGCTGCGGCGACGACGTCCGAGGCCATGGTGTCTTCGCGCGCCAGGCTGAGCGGCGGCGCCCCATCCATCGCGATGACGACCGTGCGGTCATGATCAACCATCGCCACGGCTGCCACCGGTACCCGACACAGCCCGGCCGCCAGCCGTGTCAACGCGTCGAGCGCCGGATCGGGGCCACCGTCGAGCACGTGGTAGGAGTGCAGCGAATCGAGACGATCCGTCTCGTTCGGATGCAACCGTGCAGCACTCATGCAAAGACCCGGCAATCGGTTTCGGCTCGGCGGCGTCGACATCGTCGCTGACAGTCATCGGCAGCCGCGCAGGACAGATTGATAGGCCGAAAGAAAGGGGCGACCGGGACCGGTTGAAAGCCGCGCTACCCAGGGGCCGGTGCTATTCCGGTAACGGGGCAGGAAACCGATCGGGCCGGGCCCCGCCTGCATTTCCGCAAGGCACCCAAGGGTTACGCCAGCCGGCCGTCCAGAGCAGCTGCGACATCGTCCAGGTCCTCATCAAGAGCACCGTCGAACTCACCGCTGCGAGCGAGCAGACCCCGCAGCCGGTCGACGGCCACTCGCAGCACCGCGAGCTCGTCCTGCGACAGCGGCAGCTCGATGGCAAGGATCGACCGCCCGTCGCGGTCAAGCAGGTCGACGACCATCGCGCCCGACGCGTCATCCAACTCCCGAGCCGCGTGCAGCCGGCGCGCCATGCGATCGAAGGCATCGCCCAGCGGAACTCGGTAGTGCTCCCAGCCCCCCAGCTCCTGCTCGCGAACCCCGCTGCACAAGACGACAGCCACCTGCGCCACGATGAGCTGGCGGCTGGACAGCACCAGCGCCGGCTTCGGTCGAACGGTCATCTCACGGCCCCCTTCGCCAAGAAGGTGGCATGAGCCCACGACAAAATCGCGAGGGACAGTCCGCTGCCACCCCAGAAATGACGCTCGCCACGCCATCCGCGGCAGCGCGCATGACAGCGATTGACGGCGGCGGCCTCTAGGCTGCTGCCAACCGGATGAGGAGCAAGGGGATGACGGTCCTGCGGTGCCCGGTGTGCCGGAGCACGACGCGAAACCCGCCCCTGCAGTTCGCCTGTCCGGAATGTCGGTTACCTCTGCGCTGGGCACCGGCGGACGGCCCCTCGATTCCCCTGCAGCTCGGCCTGTTCGGTGACGACCTGCCGCTGCACGTGCCCGCGAAGCACGAGCGCCGCTGCACACTGATCGCCGCCCTCGACGTGCCGGTCGGCGAGGGGCTCGACCGCGAGCTGAACGCCGCCTGCTATCCGGCAGACCCGGGCGAAGGCGAAGCGGAGGCGGTGCGCCAGACCCACCAGGACGCTCTCGCCGTCATCACCGAGCTCTTTCACGCCGAGGATGTCGCCGACACCTCCGCCGACGAGCGTGCCGGAGAGCTGCTCTACGACCGCTCCGCGGAACAGCTGCTGGAAGTCGCCGTCGCCGTCGGATGGATCGCCGCGACGCATTTGCGATTCATCGACGACAGCTGGCCGGGCATGGCCAATGACATGCTCGAGCGGCTCGGTCTGCTGATCGCCGGCATGGGCGATTAGCAGGGCATCGAAATACGCGCGGGAGTACGCCCGGGTGATTGCGCGGAAACGGCAGCAGGCATTCTGCTGCCGTTTCCCGTTGCGGGCGCCCGCGCCTTCGACGGATGCCGCAGGTGGCTAGTGATGGAATGCCTCCGGCCCGCCGCTGACGTCATGCTCCGCGGCCTGCAACTCTTGCACGGCGCTGCGCATGTCCTGCAGGAAGTCGTCGGCGAGGTCCAGCGAGAAGCCGTTACGCACCACGATCCGCAAGACCGCGAGGTCTTCGCGGTTCTTCGGGAACGTGTAAGCCGGCACCAGCCACCCGCGTTCGCGCATGGCACGCGACAGCGCGAACACGTCCCAACCGCGCACCTGCGGGCCGGTGGTGAACGCGAAGACCGGAAGCTCGTCCCCGCGGGAGATCAGCCGGAACAGGACCATCTCGTCGATCGCCCGGGACAGGTGCAGCGCGACATCGCGACTGGCCTGCTGCACCGCTCGGTACCCGCCTCGGCCGAGCCGGAAGAACGTGTAGTACTGCGCCACCACCTCCGCGCCGGGCCGGGAGAAGTTCAGCGCAAAGGTCGGCATGTTGCCACCGAGGTAGTTGACGTTGAAGACCAGCTCTTCCGGCAGGTGGTCCGCATCCCGCCAGAGCACCCAGCCGACCCCCGGGTAGACGAGGCCGTACTTGTGTCCTGACGTGTTGATGGACGACACGCGCGGCAGCCGGAAGTCCCAGCTCAGGTCCGGGTCGAGGAAGGGCGCGATCATCGCGCCGGAGGCGCCGTCGACGTGCACCGGCACGTTCGGCCCGCCGCGCTCGGCGACGCCGTCGAGTGCGTCACAAATGTCCGCGACCGGCTCGTAAGAGCCGTCGAACGTCGACCCGAGGATCGCCACCACACCGATGGTGTTCTCGTCGACGGCAGCGGCGGCGGTCGCAGCGTCGAGGTGGAACCGGTCGCCTTCCATCGGCACCGTGCGCGGTTCGACGTCCCAGTAGCGGCAGAACTTCTCCCAGCAGACCTGCACGTTCTCACCCATGACCAGGTTGGGCCGGCGCGTCAGATCGCCGCCGGTCGCGGCGAACCAGCGCCGCTTCAACGCCATCCCCGCGAGCATGCACGCCTCGCTCGATCCGGTGGTCGAGCAACCGGTGGCGTGCTCGGGCGACGGTGCATGCCAGAGGTCGGCGAGGATCGAGACGCAGCGCTGCTCCAGCTCCGCCGTCTTCGGATACTCGTCCTTGTCGATCATGTTCTTGTCGACGCACTCCGCCATCAGCTCGCGGGCCTGCGGCTCCATCCAGGTGGTGACGAAGGTGGCCAGGTTCAGCCGCGCCGAGCCGTCGAGCAGCAGTTCGTCATGCACCAGCTGGTAGGCGACGTCGGCCGGTACCGGGTCATCGGCCATCCGCGCGCGGGGCGGCGCCACCTCTGCGGCGAACGCCGGGTTTGCGGCGCCCATGAACGGGTTCGCGTCGCCGTGGCGGGTGGGCTTCGACTTTCCGCTGTGCAGAGCCATGACCCGACTATGTCGCAGCCAGGCGCGCAACCGGCTGCTTCGCACGTGGTGTCCTGCGTTCTTGAAACCCCGCAAGTCCTGAAACCCCGCGAGTCACGAGAGCCCGCACGTCACGCAGCCGCGAGCAGTCCCGAAGCCCCCGAGCAGCCGCGAAACGAGTAGCCGGCCCGCGTGGGGTAGGACTGGCGTGTGGGTCACCTGCTGGAAGGCATCATCAACCTGCCTCCCTACCTGGTGCTGGCACTCGTCTTCCTGCTGCCGGCCGCCGAGTCATCCGTCTTCGCCGGCGTCGTCGTCCCTGGTGAGATCAGCGTCGTGCTCGGCGGAGTGCTCGCCAATCAGCACAAGCTGGCGCTGGCTGCGGTGCTGGCCGCAGCGATCTCCGGCGCGATCATCGGCGACTCCGTCGGCTACTGGGTGGGCGACAAGTACGGCGAGCGGCTGCTGCGGAAGCTGCCCAAGCGGCTGCTCAAGCAGGAGCACATCGACCGTTCGAAGGATGCGATTCGACGTCTCGGCGGCAAGGCCGTCTTCGTCGGGCGTTTCACTGCGGCGCTGCGCGCGCTCGTGCCCGGACTCGCCGGGATGAGCCGGCTGCCGTACGGCCGCTTCCTGGCGTGGAACGCGCTCGGCGGTGCGCTCTGGGCGACGACATTCGTCTTCATCGGGTACCTCGCCGGAAGCCAGTATCAGCGCATCGAGAGCTACGCGAATTACATCGGCATCGGCCTCCTCGTGCTCATCGCGGGGTATTTCCTGCTGCGGCACTGGCATGGCAAGCGCCGCGCGGCCGAGGACTGACCGCCGCCCTGCGCTTCCTGGGCCATCGGCTACTTCCTGGTGCGTCTTCGCCACCCCGCGTGCGGCTGCCACGACTCGATGACCAGGTGATCCGGGGGCGATCCCAGGTAGAGCAGCGAGGCCTCGCGGATGTCGAGCCGGAAGAAGCCGGCACCCTCAAAGGGGGTGTCATCCGGGCCCGGCATCTCCACCAGCAGCCCGGAGAGCTTCGCGTCACCGCGCCAGCTCCCCTCGCCCTTCTCGTAGCCCGGAGGAGCCTCGAGCGTCGGGCTGTGCAAAGCAACACGCGGATCCCGGCGCACATCGGCGACTTGCGAGACCCGCCCATCATGCCCAGCGTGAGCTCCCCGTCTTCGAACTTGCTCTCGGAAGCGCTGATGCGCGGCGAGCCGTCGATCCGCAACGTCGCCAGCGTCTTATTGGTGCCGGCGTCGAAACATGCCCGAAGGCGGGCCGCGAACTCCGGGGCTACCGACTCGATGTCTTTCCAACTCGCCATGCGACGGGTGTAGCAGCGGCCTCCGACAATTTCGGGCATCGCCGGCGCCGGCGGGGCGCTAAGGCTTCGGTAGGGTGCGGCGCGGCGCTTTGACCGATACGTCCCCGGTCGAAGGTGTATGTCCCAGCCCGAATCTGTCGGTGGCATCGGGAAGACTGGGCGCCCCAGGTGAACGGGAGCATCCCTTGGCAGCAGGTTCGTTGGAAATCGATCGATTGACGAAGCGCTACGGCAGCGTCGTGGCGCTCTCGGACATGACTTTTGCCGTTGGTCGCGGCGAGCTGTTCGGCTTCGTCGGCAGTAACGGTGCAGGCAAGACGACCACCATGCGCATCGCCATGGGAGTGCTGTCCGCCGACTCGGGCGAAGTGCGCTGGGATGGCCGGCCGCTCTCGTTGAAGCGCCGCCGGCGAATCGGTTACATGCCGGAGGAGCGAGGGCTCTATCCGAAGATGCGGGTCGCCGAGCAGCTCATCTATCTCGGTCAGCTGCACGGCATGTCGGCGTCTGCAGCCGGCCGGGCGATGCGTTCGTGGACCGAGCGGCTCGGCGTGCAGGGGCGCCGTGACGACGAGGTGCAGAAGCTCAGCCTCGGTAATCAGCAGCGGGTGCAACTCGCCGCGGCGCTCCTTCACGAGCCGGATCTGCTGGTCCTGGACGAGCCGTTCTCAGGGCTCGATCCGCTGGCCGTCGATGTGATGAGTGCGGTGCTGCGTGAGCGTTGCGATGCGGGCGTCCCGGTCATCTTCTCCAGCCACCAGCTCGATCTGGTCGAGCGCATCTGCGATCGCGTCGGGATCGTCAGTGCCGGCAGCATGGTCGCCTGCGGTTCGGTCGCCGAGCTGCGTCTCGGCAGCCCGAGGACGCTCCTTGTCAACGCACCGCAGGCACCGGTCGGCTGGGCCGATCAGCTGCCCGGTGTCACCGTCTTGCGCCACGACGGCGCACGCACCCTCGTGCGGCTGAGCGGCGCCGCCGACGACCAGCAGGTGCTGCGCGCCGCGCTGGCCACCGGCCCGGTGCACGAGTTCGCCGAGCAGCACCCATCGCTCATGGACCTGTTCCGCGACGTCGTCCATCAGGGCGACCCTGCCGCACCTTCGGGCTCGGCCCAGGGGCAGGCGGCATGACGACGACTGCACCGCACACCGGCTCGCGCGGCACCGGAGAGGTCGACGTCGGATCGCGCCAGGCGGTCGCGCTCGTCGCCCGTCGCGAGATCACCACGCGGATCCGCTCGAAGGTCTTCGTGATCAGCACCATCGTGATGCTGATCAGCATCATCGCCACGGTCTTCATCTCCAAGGCGGTGAGCAACAAGAACACGGCGCAGCATGTCGGGTTCGTCGCCGGTCAGCAGTCGAGCGCGACGGCGTTCGGCACGGCTGCGCGGGCGGTCGGGCAGAAGGTGACGACGCCTACCGTCGCGAGCCGCGCTGCCGGCGAGCAGCAGTTGCGCGACGGCAAGCTCGACGCGCTGGTCGTCGGTACCCGCTCCGGTATTCAGCTCGAGGTCAAGCGCGAGCTGAACGACACCCTGCGCAACGCGTTCACCGTGCTGGTCCGTCAGGAGGCGCTGAACCAGCGATTGCGCCAGGCCGGCGTCGACCCGGCCGACATCAGCAAAGCGGTCGCGGCCGCACACGTCGATGTGCATTCGCTGATCCCCGTCGACCCGCACCGCAGCCAGCGGCTCGCGATCGCCATCATCGGCGGCATCCTCGTTTACGTCGCGCTGCTCGTCTACGGGCAGGCAGTGGCGCAGGGAGTGGTGGAAGAGAAGACGAGTCGGATCGTGGAGCTGCTGCTTACCGCGATCCGCCCATGGCAGCTGCTGCTGGGCAAGGTGATCGGGATCGGAGCGCTGGGCCTGGGACAGCTCATCGTGGTCGGAGTCGCGGGCGTGCTGGCCGGCACCGGAGCGGGTGTGTTGACGCTGCCCAGCTCCGTCGCCGCCGGGGGTGTCATCAGCGCGTTCGGGTGGTTCCTACTCGGCTACCTCGAGTACGCGCTGATGTTCGCCGCGTTGGGTGCTTTGGTGTCGCGTCAGGAAGACGTTGGCGGAGCGGTGGCGCCGTTGAGCGGGCTGATCATCATCCCGTACATCATCGGCATCTCGACGGTGCCGTCCAACCCGGACAGTGCTCTCGTGGCGGCGCTGTCGCTGATCCCGCTGTTCAGCCCGACGCTGATGCCCATGCGCCTCGCCGGCGGGGTGCCGGGCTGGGAGATGGGGCTGGCGGTGGCGCTGACAGTGGCGTTCATCGCGCTGCTGATCTGGTTCGCCGGGCGTATCTACGGCAACGCCGTCACGCGTACCGGATCGCGAGTGCGGTTGAAGGACGCACTGAGACCCATCTGAGCTCAGTCGCGGCCGGCGTTGGCCATGATCGCGGCGACCGGCGGCAGAAACATCGCTGCAGCGCTCATGGCGACGGCCGCGGTCGTGGAGAAGAACTGGACGATCGTCCAGGCCACGACGATCAGCGTGAGGCACGGCACCATGATCGCGAAGTAGATCCTCCGCCGCTGGCGCTCGCTCACTTCACCGCGGGTCATGTCACGTCCAACGTCTCGAGAGTGGTTTGCAGTCCACCTCCGGTGGTATCGCTTCCCGTCAGAGGCGCGCGTTCGCAGGTCGGGACCTGCCGGCGCACGCCACGCCGAAGGCACTACCACTAACCCTGGCAAACAGGGGTGGCGTAAATCACGTTATGTGGGTACCTTAGCGACGAAGGTTGAAACCGAGCCTCGGGTCGGGCCTGCACGCGGCCCGTGAGCCGGAGGACGTCTGTGGTGTCTGACTTCGTCGTCACCCCCGACGGTGGCGCGCTTCAGCTCACGCGTACTCCGACCGCCACCTTGATCCTGATGAGCGGTTGCCTGGGGCTCACAGCCGTTCGCCGTCTGGGAGAGGCGCTGACCTCGCTGCACGGCGACGTGCCCGTCCCCGTGCTCCTACGGATCACTGCGACCGAGCTCGAGTTCGGCGCGGCCCGAGCGCTACGCGGACTGCTCACGATGCGCCACCTTCGCGGGCCGCACCGGCTGGCCGTGTGGGCCGAGGAACCGCTCGTGCGGCGCGCCATCCCGTTCGCGCTACTGCACGAAACACCGCCCCATGGTGGTCCGGGTTGGGACCTTGCGGTGCCATCCTCACCATGATCAAAACGGCCGTCGCTCCACCTGGCGGAGGGCGACGGCGTACGGGCCCCTGCTCTCGCGCGACCCCAGCGCTGCGAGGGCAGGGGCTTCTTCTTTTGCCGGCGACGGCCGTTCGCTACCGGGCCGCTTACCGTGCCGCCACCATCTCCCGTTGCGGGGACAACGCCAGCTGGTGGCAGCAGCAGCGACCCGCCCCGACAACGACCACCGCCACCACCACACGTCGCCCTGACCACGCCAGCCGGTGGCAGCAACAGCAGCCGACAACGCTGCCAGCACCTCCCGTCGCACAACGACGCCACCCGGTGGCAGCAACCCAAGCCCCGCCGCCCTGCCACCATCTCCCGTCGCTCCGCCGAGGGGAGTCCTCCCGCCGCTCCGTTGACCGGACGACGAGACGGCCCGGAAGACTGGTGTGGTGGTCGGGCGCCGATATCTGGAACGCGGCGAGCCGGTCGTGGTGCTTGCCCGGTGGCGGCACGATCCCGGCCACCGCACGGCCCGCAACGTCCTGGTTCAGCGCGCCGACGGGACCCGAGTCGTCCGCCCGTTTCGTGGCCTGCGACGGCCGCCAGGATGATGACGCAGCCGACCTTCAGCGGCCGGTCAGCGTGCCGCCGTAATCGGCGGCGGGCAAGGACTTCGTGGTCGTGCGACGCACATGCCCGGTAACGCTCTGGGTGCCGGGCATGCCGTCCACGGTGTAGGTGGCCGTCCACACCGCGGTCACGGAGACCGGCCAGCCTGCGTTCGCCGAGCGGTATGTGTGCGTCAAATAGTGCGAAAGCTCCGGATCGGCCGCAGTGTATGGCCGCCCCGGAGATGAGGTGCTCAGCGTTTCACCATCGCCGAAATCCCACTCCCAGCTGACCGTCGCGTTGATGGTGACCGTGGGGAACGGAGCCTCATCGACGGTGAACGTCGTTTGCCCAGGCGGCGTGGTCGACACGATCTCCGGCAGGTTCACAACGGCGTTATCGGCCGGCGCGAGGTTCAGCTCCGGAGCGGGCAAAGGGATGCGCTGGAAGTAGTCGTCCACCATCGCCTGCAGCTGCGCAGGATCGAACGGCAGCTGTTCCGCCGCGGTCAGGCACAACACTCCCTCTTGCACCGACCAGTCACCCGGCGGATTCACCGTGCGCTGCGCGACGAACACCATCTCGCCGTCCCAGCAGCTGTTCGTGCCGGAGCGATACGCGGCCTGGCACAGCTCGTCACACATGGGGAGGTAGTCGTACTCGATGTAGCTGTCGCTCATCGCAGTTGCCCGCCGCTGAGTGACGCGCTGTCCCCGGCCTGCCCGATTCAGCTCAGCACGCATGCAATTCGGCACAACAGAGCGAGTCGCCGGTCCAGCGCCGTACCTGCGGACCGTGCGAATCGCAAAACTCATGGCATTCTGCGGACGCGGCAGCAACACGGGCAGCAACTAGGCCAGCTGCGATAGTCGCCACCAGCGCCAGGGCACTGGCTCTCATTCGCCGTTCGAGGCGCTGATGCGAGGTCCGGCGCGCACACAGCGATCGGCTCTGGTCACGTACAAGGTCGCATGTAGAGATCCGCCGCTGAACGCGGACGTCGACATTCATCGGGCTGGCCGGGGTAGAAATTCTGCACAGCAGCTCGCGCGAAAGGCCGATCCGACCTTGTAGAAGAGCGGCCCATGATCCCCGGCGACGATGCGGTCAATCGTGTGTTTGGCACCCACGAGTCGCCCGCCCGATGCATACGTCGACGAGATGTCCTGCTCTATCGCGCTGCACGAGCATGCAGGCTCTCGGAACAACGCAAGACGCGACACGTCACCCGTCGCGAATGCCCGGTCCAGCTCCGCGAAGTACGCCTTGACGAACGCGAAAGCCCCCGCCTCATCAGCGGTCGACAGGAACGGCGTGGGACCGGCCGTGGGCGATGGACTGGGTGTGACCTCAGCCGGCCCAGCAGTCACCGAGGGCGTCGCCCGCGCGGTCGCTTCCGCCGCCACGGGCGCGGCGGCCGGAGACCCTTGGGCCGAGCAGGCGACGACGGCAGCCAACAGCGCCGTAAGCATCGCTGCTGCGCTCGCGCCGCGCCGGAACAACATGCGGCCGACCGTAACGGCCTAGAGACCGCCAGAAGAGTTATCCACAGCGCCGCTGACGATAACTACCTCACATCTTGCTCTCACAAATGGCGCATCATGCGCGTATTGCCCAACGTGTTGGGCTTGACCCGTTCGAGGTCCAGGAACTCCGCGACGCCTTCGTCGTAGGACTGCAGCAGTTCCGCGTAGACGTCAGGGGTGACCCCCGCATCCTCACCGATCGGCTCGAAGCCCGCTGCGGCGAAGAACTCGACCGCGAACGTCAAGCAGAACAGCCGCTGCAGCCCGAGCGAGCGGCCGCGCGTGATGACCGCGTCCAGCAGCATGCGACCGACACCCAGGCGGCGCACCGTCGGATCGACCGCGACGGTACGGACCTCACCGAGGTCCTCCCATAAGACGTGCAGGGCAGCGCAACCCACCGTGGCTCCGTCCGGCGCCTCGGCAACGACGAATTCCTGGATGTCCTCGAAAAGCATGACCGTCGGCTTGGAAAGCAGAATGCGGTCGTCGGCGTAGTAGTCGACGAACGCGCGGATGGCCCACACGTCGGTAGTTCTGGCCGGACGGATCGTGACGGGCGGGCTCATCCCACGATCCTGCCTTGCCGAAGCCGAGGCGGCACGCGTGTATTGCCGGTGCCGCACGAATGGCACCCGGCCGCCCGCACGCGGTGTTCACGGAGCGTTCAGCAGGAGATCGACAAGCCACGGGTAACTCAGTCTCGTGCAGCCGACTCCCCCGCATCCCAGCAACCGTTCCCGTCTGAAACCCACCCGGCGCGGCCTGCTGCAAGGCGCCGGCCTCGCGAGCCTCGGCATTGCCGCAGGCATGGCTCTCGACGTCGACGCAGCCGCCAGTGCCGCGACGACCCTGCCTCCGCCGGCGAGATCCGGTATCGAGCACATCGTCGTCCTGATGATGGAAAACCGCTCCTTCGACCATTTTCTCGGCTGGCTGCCCGGCGCCGACGGCAAGCAAGCCGGCCTGCGCTACCGCGACAACGGCGGCAAGCTGCGCTCGACACATCATCTGACGACCTACCAGGGCTGCGACTACGACGATCCGGACCATTCCGTCGAGGGCGGTGTCCGGCAGTTCAACCGCGGGCGCTGTGACGGGTGGCTGAGAACGCCGGGGCTGACCGACACGTTCCCCATCGGCTACTACCGGGCGCCCGACCTACCGTTCACCGCCAACGCCGCACGCACGTTCACCACCTGCGACCGCTACTTCTCCGCGCTGCTCGGCCCGACTTATCCGAACCGCTTCTACATGCATGCGGCGCAGACGGACCGCGCCACCAACACGATGACCATCTCGCAGCTACCCACGATCTGGGATCGTTGCGCAGCGGCCGGCGTCAGCCACGCGTACTACTTCTCGGACGTTCCCATCACCGCCTTGTGGGGGGTCAAACACCTTCCGATCACGAAGCCCTTCGCTCGATTCCTGATGGATTGCAGACGTGGCACGCTGCCACACGTCAGCTTCGTCGACCCGCGCTTCTTGGACGAGGAGGGCGGAACGAGCGGTGACGACCATCCGCACGGTGACATCCGAGCCGGCGAACGTTTCCTGGCCGATGTCTACGAAGCGATCACCGCCAGCCCGGCCTGGAAGAACACCGTGTTCGTCATCAACTTCGACGAGTGGGGCGGGTTCTACGACCATGTCGCGCCGGGCATCGCGCCGGACGACAACCCGGCCAACACACGCCGCGGCTTCCGGGTGCCTGCGCTTGTCATTTCCCCCTACGCCCGGCGCCATCACGTCGCGCACCAGACCTACGACCACACGTCGATCCTCAAGATGATCGAGTGGCGTTGGGGTTTGCGCCCGCTGACCAAACGCGACGCCGCCGCTCGCAACCTCGCGGAGGTGCTCGACTTCCGGTCCAAGCCGAACCTTCACGCTCCGCGCTGGCGGGTCCCCAGGGTCGCGGTCTCGCGGTGCGGCTCGCCGGCGCTCTCTCGCAGCGCAGAATGGGGCCCGCTGCTGGACCTTGCCCGCCGATCGGGAATGCAGGTATCACCATGAACGCCACCCGCCAGCTCCTTGGAAAGGCCAGCCTGGGCGCAGCCGCAATGCTCGCCGGCGTGCTGGCGTACACCGCGTGTCCGGTCACCGCGACGGCAGCAGCATGGAAGCCGCCGCGCATCGGCCACGTCTTCGTCATCAACCTCGAGAACAAGGGGTTTGCCACCACATTCGGTGCCGACTCGCCCGCTCCCTACCTCGCGAAAACGCTGCGCGCCAAGGGCAATCTGCTGACCCAGTACTACGGCACCGCCCACAACAGCCTCGGCAATTACATCGCTCAGATCAGTGGCCAGGCACCGAACTTCCAGACGCAAGCGGACTGCCCGCTCTTCACCAACTTCGTCGGTCTGCCGAAGCTCGGTCCTTACGGCCAGGCGATCGGCACCGGCTGCGTCTACCCGGCGAACGTGAAGACCATCGCCGACCAGCTCACCGCGGCCGGCAAGACCTGGCGCGGCTACCTACAGGACATGGGTAACACGCCCTCGCGCGAGTCACCCCGCTGCGGCCATCCTGCGCTCAACCGCGTCGACCACACGCAAAGCGCCACCGCCGCCGACCAGTACGCCACCCGACACAACCCGTTCGCATACTTCCATTCGCTGCTCGACCCAGGGGCATGCGCAGCAAACGACGTCCCGCTCTCGTCCTTGCCGCACGACCTGGCGCGCGTCGCGACGACGCGCAACCTGTCCTACATCACACCGGATCTCTGCAACGACGCCCACGACGCGCCCTGTGCCGATGGACGTCCCGGCGGGCTCGTCAGCGCCAACGCCTGGCTGAGGACGTGGGTGCCGCGCATCCTGCACTCACCGGCGTTCCGCAAGGACGGCCTGCTCGTCATCACCTTCGACGAATCGGATGGCCCGCAGAGCGACGCGAGTGCCTGCTGCGGCGAAGGACCCGGCCCGAATACGCCGCTGCCGGGCATCACCGGGCTCGGCGGCGGACGCGTCGGCGCCCTCGTGCTCTCGCGGTGGGTCAAGCCCGGATCGACGACGCCCACCGCCTACAACCACTACTCGCTGCTGGCGTCACTGGAGGACCTCTTCCACCTGCCACATCTCGGATACGCCTCCAAGCCAGGCCTTCCTCGTTTCGGGCGCGACGTGTACACGGCCACGTGAGCGCGGCTACTCGGGCTGCTCGCCGAACGCAATCGCCGACAGGAACCGGATCGGCAGCTCGAGCAGCTGCTCCGGGCCGTGCGCCCCTTCCCCATCCATCTGCAAGGCGTCGCCGGGACGCATCCTGTACCGCGTATCCCCATGCCCGTAGACCATTTCGCCCTCGAGCAGGTAGATCAGCTCGGTGCCGGGATGCTGGAAAAGCGGGAAGACCTCACTCGACTCGGTGAGTGTCACCAGCACCGCTTCCATCCGTTTATGTGAGCCACGCAACGATCCCAGCAGCGCGTAGTGGTGACCGACCCGCGTGCCCCGTCGCACGATCTCCGCTCCCTGACCGGCAGGGATGAACACCGCCTCACGCGGATCGTCCAGACCCCGAAAGAGCGCTGTGACGGGGACGTCGAGCCCGGCCGCGAGCCGGGTCAATGTCGTCAGGCTGCAGGAGGTCTGAACGTTTTCGATCTTCGACAGCATCGCCTTGGAAAGGCCGACGCGCTCCGCCATGTCGGTCAGTGTGAGTCCCGCCGCCTGCCGATACTCCCGTACCCGAGCGGCGATCACCCGCTCCAGCGCGCCTTCGACCTCACCGCTGCGGTCCTGCGATGGCACGGCTACCTCAACTGTTCCGCGAGATCGACGAACATGGCGAGGAGGAAACGCACGCCGCTCGCCTCGGCCAGCTCTCGCAGGCTGGCGGCGGTGGAGCGCACTTCGGGAAGCACGATGTCGGTGCTCATCCGGGCCGGTCCGTTCCTCCCACCGGACGGTGGGGTTTCCTCGCAGTGGCTGTCGACTCCTGTGAGTCGACCGTGCTGTCGTTACATCGCAGGATCGCGCAGGTCACGAGGCTGTGACGGTGAGCGCACCGCGGATCGAAATTGGGGGGTTCCGCCCGAGCCTCGACAGGCCTACCGTGTCGCGCACGAGGAACGCCCGGCCCGGCAGGAGTGAGCACAGAACCACCGACGAAGGCCACCGAGGAAGGAGCAGCACGCTGCAACGCGGCAGGAGCCGCTGCTACGGCAGGCGCCGTCCCTACCGACCAAGGGAATGGCGAACCACCCTGCAGTCCTGACCGCCGCTGCGCTGCTGCTCCTTCCGTCTGACCGGCTCCTGCCATCTGTCACAGTGCTTGCCATGAGCCGACTCGCCCTGCTGCTGCGCGGTATCAACGTCGGCGGCAAGAACAAGGTCGCCATGGCCGACCTGCGCACGCTGCTCGCCGACCTCGGCTACGCGGATGCCAAGACCCTGCTCAACAGCGGCAACGCCGTCGTCACCACGACCGATGCGCCTGACGCCGCGGAACGCCGCGTCGAGGACGCGCTGGAGAAGCGCTACGGCAAGCGCATCGATGTACTGGCCCGCACTCGCGACGAGCTGGCCGCCGCCATCGACGCCAACCCGCTGCGCGACATCGCCCATGAGCCCAAGTACTACGCCGTCGCCTTCCTCCGCAGTGCGCCGCCGCCCGACGCGCTCGACAAGCTGGACCCGACGGACTACGAGCCGGACCGCTGGCAGCTCGTCGGCCGGGAGCTGTTCATCTGGTACGCGAACGGTCAGGCGAACACGAAGATCGGCGCCCCATTCTTTCGCGCCCTTGCGGTCCCTGCCACCGCCCGCAACTGGAACACCGTGCTGAAATTGCGCGACCTCACCGGCTGAGCGGGCTCTTCGCTAGGCAGGCGTCAACTTTGCCTACCTGGAACGCGGCGACGTCCTCTTCCACGACGCCTACCTCTGGCATTCCGCAGCCCGCAACGCCGCCCGCTGAAAGCGGCAGAGGTCAGCCGCCCGCTTCGGCCAGCGCTTTGAGCCGCTCCAGCGTCTGGCCGTGCAGCCGGCCGACAGCGCGCGGGGCGAACGTCTTCTCGAAGAAGCCCCCGACCCCGCCGGCGCCCTGCCAGGTCGTCGCGATATCGACGGTGGTCGACCCAGCATCGCGCGGCGTGAGCTTCCACCGGGTGACCAGCGTGGAGAGCTGGTCGTCCTCGCGCCACCCGTGCGGCTCGGAGCCGGGCTGCTGACGCATCTGGTACTCGCGCTGCCGCCCACCGGCATGCAGCCGGTAGCTGACCACGGCTGGATCGCCGGAGACGGTCACGTCGGCGTACGCGTCGGGCAAGAACTCCCGCCGCCGGCCCGGGTCGCTCACGATCGCGTACACCTGCTCGACCGGCGCGGCGATGGTGCGCTGCGCCCCCGCTTTCACTTCGCCCATGGGACCGACGCTAGCCCCTACAGATGTGCGAGCAGGAAGTCGCGCATCGCCGCGGAGGACCGCGCGAACCCTTCTCCCGCGTAAGGGGTGAAGTGGTCGCCGGTGATCTCCACGAGCTGCTTGGGCTCGCCCGCGATGGCGAACGTCGCGCGCGCCACCTCGACGGGCGCCACCCGGTCCTGGTCGGCAACCACCATGAGCAGCGGCCGCGGCGCGATGAAGGGCGCCGCGACGGCCGGGTCGAAACGCGGCTCGCCGCCGAGTCCGCGCAGCGTGAACGAGTTCGCCCAGCCGGATCCGGCGCCGCCGAGCGATTCGAACCAGGCCGTCGCCTCCGGCTGGGGCAGGAACGCGGGACCGTCCGGGTCACCGCCCGAGGCGCGCACCACCGGCATCGGTCCGATGACCGGTTCGGCGCAGTCGGCCGGCCCGGTGCCGGTGTCGTCCTCGATCGCGGCGCGCATGACGGCGAACCGCTGGTCGAGGTCGGTGAGGTCGGGCTCCGTCGACATACCGGCGAACGGCACGCTGGCGACGACAGCCTTCACCCGCGGATCCACGGCGCCGACCACGAGCACCTCGCCGCCGCTGAAGCTCGATCCCCACAACCCGAGCCGGTCCGGGTCGATACCCGGCTGCGCCTCCAGCCAGGTGAGGGCATACCGGTAATCGCGTGCTTGCGCCCACGGATTGATCTCGCGGCGCGGGGCACCGTCGCTGTCGCCGAGGCCCCGATGGTCATAGACCAGCACCGCGAATCCCGCGGCGCAGAAGACCTCGGCGTACTCCGCGAGCCCCATGTGCCGGGTCGCGGAGAAGCCGTGAGCCATGACAATCGCCGGTGCGCCCTCCGCGGCGCCCTCCGCCATCACCTGGGGGCCGGCGTCCGGCAAGTAGAGCCAGCCCCGCAACGTCACACCGCCGTAGCCGGCGAACTCCACGTCTTTGCGCATGCCGGGAGCATGCCCTGCCGCGCCGCCGGATCCACCGGGTGGGCTAGTTTGCGGAGCCGTGACGCAGAACCCCGCCGACATCGTCCGCAGCCTCTGGGCCGCCCTCGCCCGGCGCGAGTGGGAAGCCCTCGTGCCGTTGCTGTCCGACGACGCCATCTACTTCGACGTCCCCGTCGGCCCGTCCGCATCAGCACGCGGCCCGCAGGACATCATCACCCGCCTCAAGATCGGCCTCGCCCCGCTGGCGGACTACACCAACCACGAGGGTGTCCTGGTCAGCGACGGCGAGAACGTCCTCTACGAGCATTCCGAAACGTGGACGTGGGACACCGGCGAGGTCGCGCGCCTGCCCTTCGTCACCGTCCACAAGGTGGTCGGCGGCAAGGTGACGCTCTGGAAGGACTACTGGGACTACGCGACGCTGCTGTCCGCGGCGCCGGCGGACTGGCTCGAGCGCATGGCCGGTGCCGATACGTCCTGGCGCTTCGACGCGACGGGGCTGGCCTAATGGGGCTGCACCCGCTGACGTCGAACCGCTGCGTCAGAGTGGTGTTTGAGTCCGCCGGTGGGTGAGCACTGCGGTGGCCTGGCCTTTGAGGTCTACGGCTGATATGAGTCGGAGTGTCGTCCTGAGCTGACACCTCCGGAGTGCCAGAAGGGACCTTGTCAGGTTCCTCATCGAAGGTCGGGCGTTTGCTGCGCCGTGTCCTTCTGGCGTCCCCGGAGGTGGGTCGTGCAGGTTCAGTCTCGTCAACTTTCGTCCATTGTTGCCTCGCCGCTGGTGGTGGCGGTCGATGTCGGGAAGACGTCGGTGGCGTTGTCGGTGACCGACGCCGGCCGTCATCGGCTGCTCGGGCCGGTGGAGTTCGCGATGACCCGGCCGGCGCTGGCGGCGGTGACCGAACAGATCCGCCGGGTGTTGCCCGAGCCGGATGCGCTGGTGCGGGTTGGTGTTGAGGCCGCCGGGCACTATCACCAGCCGCTGGTCGCTCCCGGTGTGTGGCCGGCGGGGTGGCAGGTTCTGGAGCTCAACCCGGCGCATGTGACCGAGCAGCGCCGGGTGATGGGACGGCGGCGGGTGAAGACCGACGCGATCGACTTGGAAGCGATCACCGAACTCGTCCTGGCCGGCCGCGGCCAGCCGGTCGCCGACCGGGAGCTGGTACTCGGGCAGTTGACGGCCTGGTCAGCGCATCGCGCCAGGCGGGTGCAGCTGCGCACCGCGACGAAGAATCAGTTGCTCGGCCAGCTCGATCGGGCCTTTCCGGGTTTGACGTTGGCGTTGCCGGACGTGCTGGGCACCAAGGTGGGCCGGCTGATCGCCGCCGAGTTCGCCGACCCGGCACGGCTTGCCAGCCTGGGCGCAGCACGGTTCGTGCGCTTCGCCGCGACCCGCGGGCTGCAGGTCCGCCGGCCGCTGGCAGAGCGGGTCGTGCAGGCCGCTCGTGATGCGCTGCCCACCAGGGACGCCGTCGTTGCCCGCCAGGTGCTCGCCGCGGACCTGATGCTGCTGGCCGGCCTCGACCGTCAGATCGAGTTGGCCGAGGTTGAACTCGGCCGGCTGCTGCCGGCCAGCCCGTTCCGGACGTTGACGTCAGTGCCGGGCTGGGGCACCGTCCGCGCCGGCACCTACGGTGCCGCCGTCGGCGACCCCGGCCGTTGGCCCGGACCGCGCCAGCTCTACCGCGCCGCTGGCCTGTCACCGATGCAGTACGAGTCCGCCGGCCATCGCCGCGACGGCGGCATCAGCCGCGAAGGCAGCGTCACCCTGCGCCGGGCGCTCATCGACCTTGGCGTCGGACTCTGGCTCACCGACCCGGCGAGCAAGGCCTACGCGGCCGGGCTACGAGCCAGGGGCAAACACGGCGGGATCATCGCCTGCGCCCTCGCGCACCGCGCCAACCGGATCGCGTTCGCACTCGTGCGTGACCAGGTCGACTACGACCCAACCCGTTGGCCAGCCAAGGAGAACTGACCCGAGCCCTTCACAACTCCGGCCGCAAGGTGTCACCCTGACCGGACGAAGGGCCGGATCAGACGCCGTTACGGCTATGGCACACCTCGGTGATGCCGTTTCTAGCTTGGCGCCCGGCCCTTCGCCATGACAGCAGCCCGAACGACGCCAGATGACCCCCACCGCAATCGAGGTCGCATACGTCAGCGTGGGCGCTCGGCACCGGTCAACCGCGAACACCTGCCGACCAACATCAACAACAGCTCCGCTCCGCGGAGCCGATGCCGCACGCCCCAACACACACTTGACACGACCTACCGCCAGCTAGACGTGCCCTCGCCGGTGAACGAGGAGGCTGGACGGCTGCTGGGATGACGTTGCCTTGAGCACTGAACCATTAGGGCGTCGCGAACCTCCTCTGGGCGATCATCGTCACGGCGAGGAGAGGAAGTGCGCGGGTGCTGTTCGTGGGCGACGACTGGGCTGAGGCCCATCACGACATCGAGTTGCAGGACGATCAGGGGCGGGTGCTGGTACGGCGCAGGCTAGCCGAAGGGGTGACCGGACTGGCACAGTTGCACGCGCTGGTCGCGGATCATCTCGGCGACGACGATGAGCCGAGCTCGGTGCTTGTCGGGATTGAAACCGACCGTGGGCCGTGGGTGGGGGCGTTGATCGCTACCGGCTACACGGTCTATGCGATCAACCCGTTGCAGGTTGCGCGTTACCGGGAGCGGCACGCCACCTCGGGAGCGAAGAGCGATCCGGGTGATGCGCATGTGCTGGCCGAGATCGTGCGCGTCGACCGGGCTCATCATCGGCCCACGGCCGGGGATAGTGAGCAGGCCGATGTGGTCAAGACCGTCGCGCGCACCCACCAGACGATGATCTGGACCCGCCAACGTCAGACCAACCAGCTGCGTTCGATGCTGCGCGAGTTTTACCCGGCGGCGCTGGTCGCCTTCGGTGAGGACCTGGCCGGCCGGGACGCGCTGGCGGTGTTGGCGATCGCGCCGACCCCAGCGACCGGACGGGCGCTTTCCCGGTCACGGATCGCGGCGGCGCTGCGCCGCGCCGGCCGCCAGCGCAACATCGACCAGCGGGCCGGGCAGATCGGCGACGCGCTGCGCAGCGAGCAGCTCGGACTGTCCGAGGCGCTGACGGCCGCCTACGGCGCCAGCGTCCGCTCCCTGGTCCGGGTCATCACCACGATGGCCGCCGAGGTCGCGGTCCTTGGCGACGAGGTGAGCCGGTGTTTTGGCCAGCACCCGGACGCTGAGATCATCACCAGCCAACCGGGCCTCGGTGTCATCCTCGGCGCCCGGGTGCTCGCCGAGTTCGGCGACGACAAGGACCGCTTCGCCGACGCCAAAGCCCGCCGCAACTACGCCGGCACCAGCCCCATCACCCGGGCCTCGGGCACCAGACGGGTCGTGCTCGCCCGCTTCGCCCGCAACCGCCGCCTCGCCGACGCGCTGCACCAGCAGGCGATGTCCGCACTCACCGCCTCACCCGGCGCCCGGGCCTACTACGACTCCCACCGCGCTCGCGGCGCCACCCACCACCAGGCGCTGCGAGCCCTGTCCAACCGCTCGTCGGCATCCTCGACGGCTGCCTACACCACCGCACCACCTACGACGAACACACCGCCTGGGCACACCGCATCCGCACAGCCGCTTGACACCTTCGGGCCCTGGGATATCTAGCCGGACGCTAGCGTGACGGGACCGCCTGGCCCACGAGCTGATCCCAGGCGGCCAGCGCGGCACCGCGGGCCCCGGCCATGTCCAGATCCGGCACTTCGGCGAAGCTCGACGCCTGCACCTGCTCGGCTCGCAGCAGCGTGTGCTCGTGCACCAGGCCGAGGAACCACTCGCGCATCTCCTTCGTGGTCTCCACCACGCCGCCGCCGATGAAGTACGCGTCCGGATCGGTGACGTTCGCGACGATCGTGAACAGCCGTCCGATGGCCTTCGCCTGCTGGGTGAAGATCGCGCGGGCGAGCTCGTCGCCGCGCTCGGCGTAGGCCCGCACCTGCTTTGCCGCCGTATGCGGATCGAGATCAGCAAGGTCGTGGCCGGGGTGGCGGGTGAGCCAGTACGGCAGCAAGTTGTTCTCGATGGCCGACAGCGAGGCGACGCTCTCCGCGTCGCCGGAGAAGCCGCAGTTGCACTTGGGAGTCTCCTGGTCGGGCTCCAGGATCCCGTCCATCGGCACGTAGACGTGGCCGAGCTCGCCGGCCATCCCGGCAGCGCCCCGGATGACGCGACCGGCGTCGACCAGCGCCCCGCCGAGGCCGGTACCGACGATCACCGACACCGACGAGTGCTTGACCGCCTGGGCACCGAAGTAGACGTGATGCGCGTAAAGCCCGGCGGCGTTGGCGTCGTTGCTGTACACGACCGGCAGCCCGAGCCGCTCCTGCAGGGCGCTGCGGAAGTCGAATCCGCGCCACTCCGGCTCGGAGAAATTCGTCGACCCCCGCGAGGAGATGACCCCGTCAGCGCTCGCCGGGCCGGGGGTGCCGAGCCCCACCCCGCGCACCGATTCGCGTGGCACACCGGTGAGCTCCAGGACGCGGCGGAAAGCGTCTTCGAGGGCAGGCACCGCGACGCGCGGCCCCTCGCGCACCCGGCTCGGCAGCTCCACGATCTCCGAGACCAGAAACCGGCCGGACGAGTCGAGGACGGTGGGCTTGTTGGCCGTGCCGCCATTGTCGAGTCCGACGACCACGTCCATGCCCACGTCCCTGCCCGCGCCCATGCCCTCAGCTTGGCACCTCGCAAACGGTCTGTCAGACCGGCTCGGGCACGCGTCCGCTCTCATCGGCCCCCGCGGGCTCGCCGGCCGGAGTGGGCCCGCCCGGGCGTACCCGAGGCAGCCACAGCGCCGGCAGGATGCCGATCGCGGAAAGCCCGACCGCCCACCAGAACGACGAACCGAACGCGCTCGCCAGGTGAGCGCGCGCGGGCTCCGGGATGGCGCCGGTACCCCCGCTGAGCAGCGCGCCGGGCGCTGCCTTACCACCGCCGAGACCGGCGAGCGAGGAGAGCACCTGGCGCTGCAGGATGACCGCCAGCACGGCGGTGCCGAGCGACCCTCCGACCTGGCGCAGGATGTTGATCGTCGTCGTGGCCCGGGGCACCTGGAGCGGCTGCAGCGTCTGATACGCCGCGCTCATCGACGGCATCATCGACATGCCGAGGCCCAACCCGCGCACGAACAGCGAGGCCGCCAGGAGGGCCTCCGGCGTCCCGTCGCTCACCTGGGTGTACGCCACCGTCCCGAGGATCACCACCAGGATCCCGAACGGCACGATCTTGTAGGCACCCACCTTGTCGGTGATGCGCCCCGCGATCGGCATCGAGATCATCGCCCCGAGCCCCTGCGGGGCCATCAGCAGGCCGGCCTGCAGTGCGCTCTGCCCGCGTACCACCTGGTAATACAGCGGCAGCAGGAACATTGCGCCGAAGACGGTCGCCCCGAGGACGAAGCCTGCGGCGCCCGCGGCGCTGAACCCGCGGTTGGCGAACAGCCGCAGGTCGATCAGCGGGTTTTCGGTGTGCAGCGCATGCCAGATGAACGCCGCCATCAGCGCCGCGCCGAGCACCAGTCCCACGATCACGCGGGTCTCCCCGAAGCCGCCGCTGCTGCCCGCCTCGGAGAGGCCGTAGACGATGCCGGCGAGGCTCGGAGACAGCAACGCGAGTCCGAGGACGTCCAGCCTGCCTGCCGTACCGGTCGCATCGGACTTGAGCGTGCGGGACGCGAGGAAGAGCGCCAGGATGCCGATCGGGATGTTGACGTAGAAGATCCAGCGCCAGGACAGATTGTCGACGATCAGGCCGCCGAGAGCCGGGCCCAGCACCGGACCGAGCAGCATCGGGATACCGACGATGCTCATGATGCGGCCGATGCGCTGCGGGCCGGCGGCCCGAGCCAGGATCGCCTGGCCGATCGGCAGGATCATGCCGCCGCCGAGCCCCTGCAGCACCCGGAAGAAGATGAGGCTCCCGGCCGACCAGGCCAAGCCGCACAGCGCTGACCCGATGACGAAGAGCGCCAGCGAGATCAGATACATCCGCTTCGCGCCGAAGCGCTCCATCGCCCAGCCGGTGAGCGGGATGACGATGGCGAGCGCCAGCAGGTAGGCCGTGGCGACCCACTGGATCGTCGCGATCGACGTGTCGAAGGTGCGGCCCAAGGTGTCGATCGCGACGTTGACGATCGTCGTGTCGAAGATCGACATGATCGTGCCGAGGATGACCACGATCGCGAGGCCACGCAGCTCGGCGTCGACAACGCGCTCGCGCGAGGCGAACCGTCCCCCGCGAGTCGCGTCCTTGCCCTCAGCCACAGCATTCCCCTCGCAACAAAGTCCCCTTGATGTGTCGCGGGCAGACGGCCGCCCGCGCTGGAGACATGCTCCGGAGATCTTTCACAACAGTCAAGGATTTATTTGAGTCAAGTCCAATGTGTAGCTGAAACCACAACTTTCGCTATGCTGTCCGGCATGTCGGTGACCGCGTCGCACTTCGACTTCGGTCTCGACGCCCGCCGCGCCTGGCGGGCCATCGCGGAGATCAATCTGCACGGGGAGGGGCAGAACCGTCTGGCGCGCGCCTGCGTCGAGCACGACCTCGCCCCTTCGAACGTGAAGGCGCTGCTGCAGCTGTCCGGTTCGGAAGCCACGGCCATGCGCGATCTGGCCGCCGCGTTCGCCTGCGATGCGTCCTACATCACCGGCGTGGTCGACGCTCTGGAGGCCCGCGGCCTGGCCGTCCGCCAGGCCCACCCGACCGACCGCCGGGTGCGCACCGTCGTGCTCACCGATCGCGGCGAGCAGGTGTGTGCCAGCGTGCTCGAGATCTTGAGCGAGCCGCCTCCCGCGATGCGCGTGCTCGATGAGGTCGAGCGCCGCCAGCTGGCCGACCTTTTGGAGAAGGTCGCGAACGCGGACGAGAAGCTGGCCGAACGCCGGCAGCCGCATTAACTAGTCCGAAAATAGCCCTTTTGGGGGATCGGTCACATGCTGCCCCAATACGAGGAATAGTCGCAGGCGACGATCAGTTCCTTCACGTGGTTCTGCCTCTTGTCACGGGTCCGACATCGGCGTGTCCTGAAAAGCCGAGGCGCGGATGCTGACGAGGGGGCTACGGTCTGTCTCGATGTTTGGACGGACGGGCGCAAAGCGCCACACAGGTCCGGTCGCGCAGTTGAACGCCGCAGTGCGGCGCACTCGGGGGAGGTGGATATGGGCAAGCGAGGGGGGCGCCTGTTCGGCGCTACGGCGACCGATTCCACCGTTTCCACCGCTGCTCGCAGTTTCGAGCGGACGTTGGCCGTACGCATTCTGGTCATCCTCGCGGCCGCCTTTGCCGTTTACGGATGGCACCACCATCACCACCTCGGACTTCCCGTGGGCACGCTCATTGCGGCCCGCGCCGTGGCGCTCGGGCGGCCTTTCACCCCCGGCCGTTTCGTGGCCTCGGTGTTCCTGCTCTTCCTCGGGTTCGCAGCGGCCAAATACGGCCATCAGACGCTGACCGCCGGCGCGGAGATCGCCGCGGGCGCCGTCGTGGGCCTACCCCGGCGGGCGCCCGGCCCCGGCAGCGAAGCCGACCGGCTGCGGGTCCGTTCCCTCGTCGATGCGACCTCCGGAGACACGCTGGCGCCCTTCGCGCTGCGGACCGACAAGTCCTACGTCTTCACGGCCGACCGATCGGCGGCTGTCGCCTACAAGGTGCGTTTCGGCACCGCGGTGGCTTCCGGCGACCCGGTCGGCGATCCGCAGTCGTTCGAGGCGGCCATCGACGCGTTCCTGGACCTGGCCGAGCGCAACGGCTGGCGCCCCACCGTCCTCGGCGCCGGCGAGCAGATGCGCGAGGTCTGGAAGCGGCGCGGCATGAAAGGCCTGTGCATCGGCCGCGACGTCGTGCTCGACGTCGCCACGTTCAGCATGAGCGGGCGGCACAATCGCAACCTGCGCCAAGCGGTCTCGCGGGCGACGAACGCCGGCGTCACCACGCAGATCGTGACCGAGTACGGACTCGACCCGGCCACCCGCGCAGCGCTTCTGGACGTGGCGCAGGGCGCGCACAAGGGCGGCGGCGCCGAGCGCGGCTTCTCGATGATCCTCGACCACCTGCTCGACGGCACCCACACCAACACGATGGTCGCGTTCGCCCGCGACGCGGACGGGCGCATCGTCGGCTTTCAGCGTTACGCGCTCGCCGACGGTGGCCGGGAGCTCTCGCTCGACGTGCCCTACCGGTTGCCCGACGCCCCGAACGGCGTGGACGAGCGGCTGATCGCCGACGTCCTCACCTGGGCGCGCGAGCGCTCCGGCAAGCGCCTGTCACTGGCGTTCGCCGCCTTCCCCGAGCTTTTCGCAGCGACGAAGCGCAACGTCGGCCAGAAGCTCGCCTTCCGCGCTGTCCACGAGCTCGACCGGTGGATCCGGCTCGAGTCGCTCTACCGCTTCCTCAAGAAGTTCAACGCGTTCGGCGCGGGCCGCTACGTGATGCTGCGCCCGACGCAGGTGCTCTTCGTGCTCGTCTCGGCGTTGACGCTCGAGTTCTCCACCAGCGCGCCGGGCGCGCCCGTCGAGCTCGCGCTGGACGAGGGCACCGAGCCGGACGCCACCCCGCACCGCGCCGGCTAAGCAAGATCGTGGAGCGTTGATGTTGGCGGAGGATGTCAGCGAGCGCCGCGAACCAGCCGGCCCGGCCGCGCGCCGGTGTCCTGGCCGCCGCGCCGCGTGACGACGCCGCTGACCATCGTCGCGACGTAGCCGGACGCGTCCTGCACCAGCCGGCGTCCGCCGGCGGGCAGGTCGTAGGCCATCCGCGGGGTGTGCAACGTGAGTCGCTCGAAGTCGATGACGTTGAGGTCGGCCTTCTTGCCGGCGGCGATGACCCCGCGGTCGGTGAGCCCGAACAGGGCCGCCGTGTCAGCGGTCTGCTTCTTCACGACGTACTCCAGCGCCAGCCCCTTGCCGCGGTAGCGGTCGCGGGCCCAGTGGGTGAGCAGGAAGGTCGGGTAGGACGCGTCGCAGATCATGCCGCAGTGAGCGCCGCCGTCGGACAGCCCGGAGACGCCGGCGGGGTGGGTGAGCATCTCGCGGATGGCGTCGTGGTTCGCCTCGGCGTAGTTGAAGAACGGCAGCATGAGCATGGCCGTCGCCGGGCCCTCACCCGACGCGCTCTCGAGCATCAGGTCGTAGAACGCCTCGAGCGCGCTGACGCCGCGCTCCTCGGCGATCGCCGCGACGGTGCGCTCCCGGGTGGGCTCGTAGTCCGGCGGGTCACCGATGGCGTACACCCGGTCCGGGACGTTCTGGTACAGGTCCTTGAGACCGTCGAACTGCTTGTGCGGGTCGACCGGCAGGTCGGTCTCGGACAGGATCGCCGCGCGCACCGCCGGCTTCGCGAGCTCGAGCGCGCGCTCCTGCGGCGAGAGGTGGGCGAGCGCCCGGTAGCTCGGGCGGTGGGTGAAGGGGTGGTTGCCGGGGAAGCCGACGAGCATCCCGAACGGCCGCGCCGCCACCTGCGGGTAGAGCCGCGACCCGGCCTGGTACGCCGCCGCAGACGCGTCCATCAGCTCGCGCCAGAGGTGCGGCGCCGCGTCGACCTGGATCAGCGCGAAAGACACCGGACGGTCGATCTCGGCCGAGAGCCGGCTCATCCAGTCCAGCTCGCGGGCGGGGGCGACGAGATCCTCACCCGCCGAGCCGGTGGGCGCCAGCTCGAACACCGCCTGGCCGCCCCGCGCCATGGCCCGGCCGAGCCCGAAAAGCTCGTCCTCGGCGGCGAAGGTGCCCGGTACCGGCTCGCCGTCCATGGCGCGGTGGGCAACGGTGCGCGAGGTCGAGAAGCCCAGCGCGCCGGCCTCGATCGCCTCCTGCACGATGCGCTCCATCGCGGCGATGTCCTCAGGCGTCGCCGGCTCGTTGCGCGCTCCGCGTTCCCCCATCGCGTATGCCCGCACCGATCCGTGGGCGACCTGCACGCCGAAGTCCACCGCCAGCTCGCGGCGGTCGAGGGTGTCGAGGTATTGCGGGAACGACTCCCAGCCCCAGGCCATCCCCTCGGTCAACGCCGTACCGGGGATGTCCTCGACGCCCTCCATGAGAGCGATGAGCCAGTCCTCGCGGCCGGGGGTGACGGGCGCGAACCCGACCCCGCAGTTACCCGAGACGACGGTGGTGACCCCGTGCGCGCTGGACGGCTCCAGCATCGGGTCCCAGGTGACCTGGCCGTCGTAGTGGGTGTGAATGTCGACGAAACCGGGAGCGACGACGTGCCCGGAGGCGTCGAGGGTCTCGGCGGCCTCGGTCTCCAGACCGGCACCGGCGCCACCGGTGCGCTTCACCTCGACGATGCGGCCGTCCTTGATGCCGACGTCGGCGCGGAACGGCTCCTCGCCGGTGCCGTCGACGACGAGTCCACCGACGATCTTCGAGTCGAGCATGAGCCCTCCGGGGATGGGTGACGGAGCCGCGAAAGTGCCGCAGCAGATGTCAGTGACTGACACGTCCGTGCTCGATTGCACCACGCCCGGCGACGCGCGTCACGCCCGCACAGCGAATTGCCAGGTGGCGGGTCGGCCGGGCAGCGCTTGTGTAACCCGTTGCACTCTCGTAGCGTCCGTTACAAAACCGCACCTGTCAGGCCCTGCCACTGTGTCAGTCCGCGCGCTGTCAGTCCGCGCACTGCGCACCAGGTCGGCCTGCGCGTCAGGAGGAAAAGGTCAGATGGTCAGTACGCGAGCAGCGCTGCTTTATGGGCCCGGCCAGGACTACCAGATCGAAACCATCGAGATCGACCCCCCGGCCGCCGGCGAGGTCATGATCCAGATGAAGGCGTGCGGGCTGTGCCATTCCGACGAGCACGCCCGCACCGGCGACATGCCGCTGCCGCACTACCCGGTCATCTGCGGCCATGAGGGTGCCGGCGAGGTGCTCGAGGTCGGCCCGGGTGTGACGAGCGTGGCCCCCGGCGATCACGTGGCGATGTCCTTCGTGCCGTCCTGCGGCATGTGCAAGTCCTGTCGCCGTAACAAGGCCTACCTGTGTGACCTCGGCGCGACCTTGTTCAACATCGGCATGCCCGACGGCCGCATCGCGCACCACAAGGGCGATGAGACGGTCGCGCGCTACGCCCAGCTCGGCGCGTTCAGTGAGATCCAGCTGCTGTCCGAGGCGTCGGTCGTCAAGGTCGACCAGGACATTCCGTGGCAGGCGGTAGCGCTGACCTCCTGCGGCGTGGCGACCGGCTTCGGCTCCGCGGTGAACCGGGCAAACGTCCGCCCGGGTGACACCGTCGCCGTCCTCGGCGTCGGGGGTATCGGCATCAACGCCATCCAGGGCGCCAAGGTCGCTGGTGCCCGCCGGATCATCGCGGTCGACCCGGTCGAGTTCAAGCGCGAGCAGGCGAAGCGCTTCGGCGCCACCCACGCCTTCGCATCCCTGGAGGAAGCGGTGGCCGGTGTCGGCGAGCTCACCTGGGGCGAGATGTGCGACTCGGTGATCTGCACGTTCGGCGTGATGCGTGGCGAGCTGCTCGAGCCGGCGCTGGCGCTGACCGCGAAGGGCGGCAACTGCGTCGTCACCTCGGTCGCCCCGATGATGCAAAACCAGGCCGATCTCAACCTGTTCATGCTCGCGATGATGAACAAGCAGATCAGCGGCAGCCTCTACGGCTCCGCGAACCCGCGGGTGGCGATCCCGCAGCTGCTCGACATGTACCGCGACGGCATCGTGAAGATCGACGAGCTGATCACCAAGACGTACACCCTCGAGCAGGTCAACGAGGGTTACGCCGACGTGGAGGCCGGCCGCGTGCTGCGCGGCGCGATCATCTTCTGACGGCACCGCTCAAATCGTGAACGGGGCCGCGCGGCCACGAGATCGCCGTCTCGTGGCCGCCGGCCCCGTTTTCGCGTTCCTGCGCTAACCCAGGCAGCCAGCGGTACGGCCGAGCTTCTTCAAGCCGGTGAGGTCACCGGCCGAGTAGGTACCGGCACCCGCGTCGGAGACGATCGGGTACATGATCTCGGTGCGCAGCGCCGCGTGGTTCAGGCCGACGGCGTGGCCCAGCTCGTGCAGCAGGACGGCCGTCTTGACCTTGCTCGACGCGCGCTTATAGCCGTCGGAGTCGATCACCGCGTAACCCTTGGTGATCTTGTAGCTGTTGAGGACGTTGTTCAGCGTGGTGAACGTCATCTGCCGGCCACCTTCACCGAGCTGGTTGCCGCCGCTCAGGTAGGACGATCCACCGGCCAGGCCGGCCCGGTGGACGAAGCCGATCACCAGCGGCTCGGTCTGGGCGCCGTAGTTGTCATTCGTCGGGATGAAGGAGGTCGTCCCGTCATAGACGAAGTTGATCCCGGTGGCCTTGGCCACCTGGGCGACCGCGCTCTTCACGGTGCTCAACGCGTGCGGCGCCTGCGCCAGGTTCACGCGGTAGTGCACGGCGGCGCACGGGTTCCACCGCTGCACCCAGCCGTTGTCGGTGCTGATCGAGTAGTCGTTGGGGTTGCCGGAGGCTGCCGGGGTCACCGCCGGCCCGCAGGCGGAGGTCACAGCAGCGGTAGCCACACCCGCGAGCAGCAGAAGGCGCTTCGGAGTGCGAGAGAGGGTCAGTTCACGCATGCCCGTCTGATCGACGGCCGATCAGCCCGGTCGCTACCGCCGAACGGGTGAAGCTGGGCCCGGTCCCGGACGTAGAGCCCTATTCGCGGGTGCGCTCGTGAGTTATACGGCTTCGTCCGCGTACGCCTCCACCGGCGGGCAGGTGCAGACGAGGTTGCGGTCGCCGTACGCGTTGTCGATCCGGCCCACCGGCGGCCAGTACTTGTCCATGCGCGGACCGCCGGCCACGGCATGCCCGGGCCAGGCCGCGAGGGAACGCGGGTAGGCACGGTCCCACTCGTCGGCCGTCACCGTGTGGGCGTCGTGCGGTGCCCCGCGCAGCACGCTGTCCGCCGCCGTCACCTCGCCGCGCTCGACCGCGGCGATCTCCTCCCGGATCGCAAGCATCGCGTCGCAGAACCGGTCGAGCTCGGCGCGTGACTCCGACTCGGTCGGCTCGACCATCAGCGTTCCCGCCACCGGGAAGGACATGGTCGGCGCGTGGAAGCCGTAGTCGATGAGCCGCTTCGCGACGTCCTCCACGGTGATGCCGCTCGACGACGTCAGCGGGCGCAGGTCGAGGATGCACTCGTGGGCCACCAGCCCGCCGGGCCCGGCATACAGCACCGGATACGCGTCGCGGAGCCGGGCGGCGATGTAGTTCGCGGCGAGCACCGCCGTGGCCGTGGCGGCCCGCAGCCCGGCTGCGCCCATCAGCCGGATGTAGGCCCAGGAGATGGGCAGCACGCCCGCCGAGCCCCATGGCGCGGACGCCACCGCCCCCGGTGAGCTCTCCGATCCGACGCCGGCGACGACCGACGACGACGGCAGGAACGGGGCCAGATGCGCCTTGACGCCGATCGGACCGACGCCCGGGCCCCCGCCGCCGTGCGGGATGCAGAACGTCTTGTGCAGGTTGAAGTGTGAGACGTCGGCGCCGAGGTCGCCCGGACGAGCCACCCCGACCAGCGCGTTCAGGTTCGCACCGTCCAGGTACACCTGGCCGCCCGCCCCGTGCACCAGCTCGCAGACCTCGCGCACCGTCGGCTCGTAGACCCCGTGGGTCGACGGGTAGGTGATCATCAGCCCGGCGACGCGGCCGTCGTGCTTGGCAAGCACGGCGCGCAGATCCGATACGTCGATCGAACCGTCGCCGGCCGTCTTCACCACGGCCACGCGCAGGCCGGCCAGTGCGGCCGAGGCCGCGTTGGTGCCGTGCGCGCTCGCCGGCACCAGGACGATGTCGCGGGCGTTCTCGCCATTGGCCTCGTGGAAGCGCCGAATGGCGAGGAGCCCGGCGAACTCCCCCTGCGCGCCCGAGTTCGGCTGCACGCTGACGGCGTCGTAGCCGGAGACCTCGACGAGCCACCCCTCGAGGTCCGCGATGAGCTGCCGGAATCCCGCCGAACGCGCGGCGGGAGCGAACGGGTGCACGTCGGTGAACTCGCGCCACGAGATCGACTCCATCTCGGAAGCGGCGTTCAACTTCATCGTGCAGGAACCGAGCGGGATCATGGTGCGGTCGAGCGCGAGATCGCGGTCGGCGAGCCGGCGCAGGTAGCGCATCATGTCCGTCTCGGACCGGTAGGCGTGAAATCGCTCGTGCGTGAGGTACCCGGAGCTGCGCGCGAGGTCCGGCGGCAGCAGCGACGGCGCCGGCCGAGTGGCTGCCGCGCCATCCCCACCGAGCACCGTGAGCAGGTCTTCGACGACCGACTCGTCGCACGTCTCGTCGAGGCTGATGCCGATCGACGCCGCATCGACGAGGCGCAGGTCATAGCCCGCCGCCGCGGCGGCAGCGACGACGGCGGAGGCCGGCCCGCCGGTGCGCACACGCAGCGTGTCGAAAGCCGTGTCGTTGAGGACCTGATGACTGCTCGACGCGAGGCCGGCGGCCAGCCGCGCCGTGAGCTCCGCGATGCGGGCGGCGATGTCACGCAACCCGTCGGGGCCGTGCCACTGGGCGTAGAACGCCGACACCACGGCGGGCAGCACCTGCGCGGTGCAGATGTTGCTGGTCGCCTTCTCGCGCCGGATGTGCTGCTCGCGGGTCTGCAACGCGAGCCGCAAAGCAGGGCGGCCGGCGCTGTCGACGCTGCTGCCGACGAGCCGGCCCGGCAATTGCCGCTGGTGCTCGCTGCGCACCGCCATGTAGGCCGCGTGAGGGCCGCCGAACCACAGCGGCAGGCCGAAACGCTGCGTCGTACCCACCGCCACGTCCGCCCCCGCCTCACCCGGCGGCTGCAGCAACGTCAGGGCGAGCAGATCGGCCGCGACGACGAGCAGCGCGCCGGCGTCGTGCACCTTCCGGGCGAGCGGCGCGAGCTCTGCGATGCGCCCGGACGTGCCCGGGTACTGGGCGAGCACCCCGAAGACGTCGCCGAGGTCGAGGTTCGGGTCGTCGAGGTCGGCGATCACCGCCTTCACCCCGACGGCCTGCGCCCGGGTCGCCACCACGTCGATCGTCTGGGGATGGCAGTCGGCGTCGATGACGAACGCTTCCCCGCTGCCCTTCGCGACCCGGTGCGCGAACGCCATCGCTTCGGCGGCCGCGGTGCCCTCGTCGAGCAGGCTCGCGTTCGCGACGTCGAGCGCGGTGAGGTCGGTGACCATCGTCTGGAAGGTCAGCAGTGCCTCGAGCCGGCCCTGGCTGATCTCCGGCTGGTACGGCGTGTAGGCGGTGTACCAGGCCGGGTTTTCGAGCACGTTGCGCAGCAGCACGCTCGGGGTGTGCGCCGGTGCGTAGCCGGTGCCGAGGAGCGGACGCACCAGCTGGTTCTGCTCGGCGAGCTGCCGCAGCTCGGCGAGCACCGCCGGCTCGTCGGCGGCCGGTGGCAGGTCGGGCAACGCTTCGCTCGCCACGCCCGCCGGAAGCGCCGCATCGAGCAAGGCATCGAGGTCGGCGAAGCCGAGCGCCGCGAGCATCTGCGCGGTCTCGGACGGGTCGGGACCGATGTGGCGGTCAGCGAACGGCCGGGTCATGAAGCCTCCGGGAGCTGCCGGGCGCAACGGGCGTCCACCGTCCCCCTCTGTCCGGCTGATGGCGCGTCCAGAGGTGCTACCGGAGGCCGCGGTCCCTTTGCCTGAGAGTTTCCGGGGAGGTTGCCCCTTCGGCGCCCGCACACCGTCCCCCACTCGCGTAGGGGCGGCGGTTGGATCTCTCCCGCAGCGTCCGGCAAACCGTAGGCAGGCGCCGGCGCGAGGGTCAAGCGGGCGCGCCAAGCATCACGTTCGCGTTACCCAGGTGCATTCGCACACCTGCGCGATCAAGACTCGCGGTTGTCGAGGGCCGTACCGGCGTGTCCGCGCGAGACACGCGAGCCGGTGTCATCCGTGGATGACGCGCACTCGCGGTTGTGGGGGGGCGTACCGGCGTGTCACCACTGGAGCCGCGAGTCATGATCGAGAACGGCCTCGGAAATAGCGCCGGACGCTTACCGCCGCATGGACTGCTCAGCCGAGCGCGGCTAGCTGGTCCTCCGGCAGCGGGTGCGCCGCGTGCTTACCCCGCCGCAGCAGGCCACGCCACTGGTGCGGGTCGAACGAGCCCGGCGCGGTGCTGTCGACGAACGCGATGAGCGCTTCGGCGAAGTCGTCCGGGCGCTCGACGTGCGGGAAGTGGCCGACCCGCGGCATGGTCACCAGCTGCGCGAAGGGCATCGACTCGACCGCAGCTGTCGCGTGGCTCACCGGAAGCACCGAGTCACCCTCTCCCCAGACAACGAGGATCGGCATCCCCGCCGCGAGGTACGCGCGATCGCGCATGGTGACGAGCTGCCCGCGCCAGTCGATGACGTGGCTCAGGACGTGCAGAAACGCCGTGCGCGCCTCGTGACCGCGCAGGCCGGCGAGAACGTTCGCCACCTCGCCGAGGTCAGCGGCGATCGGCCCAGCGGGCAGGCGACGCGCGAGCTCGGACACCAGGCGGACGGCGGGGTTGCCGGGCAACGCGTCGATGGCCGCGAGAAACGTCGCCGATCCCGGCAGCGTCAACGCCCGCAGCAGCGGGGTGACCTCCCGGCCGAGCCCGCCGCTGGCCTCGAGGACCACCCGGTCGGTGCGCTCCGGGAACTGGTAGGCGAACTGCATCGCCACCCCGCCGCCGAAGCTGTGACCCACAACGGTCGCCCGCTCGAGGTTCAGCACTCCGAGCAGGTCGCGCATGCCGTTGGCGAAACCGCCGAGGCTGTAGTCGGCGCGCGGCTTCGCCGACTCCCCGTGGCCGAGCAGGTCAGGCGCGATGACGGTGAAACGGCGGGCCAGCGACGGCAGCACCGGCTTCCAGGTGTGGCGATTCGACCCGATCCCGTGCAGCAGGAGCAGCGGCGGGCCGTCGCCGGCGATCGTGAACGCCCGCCGGTGGCCGTGCACGATGACCGCCGTCTCCTTGACCCGCATCCCTCCTACGCTAGGCCGCTCTCGTTACCCTTTGGTAACAACGCCGGCCAAATCTGAGAGGCCGTCAGTTAGCAACCTCACGCTTCGGCCGCCTCCTGTATCCGGCTGATCGCGAACGTCCGCCGCTCGCCGCTCTCGTCATCGAGGCCGACCAGGAAACCGCCGCTGACCAGCGTGGGGTGCACGGTGCGCTCGCTGTAGCGGCCGTCCTGGTTGACGTAGGAGATCCACACCGCGCCGGACTCGACCGCAGCCTCGCGCAGCAGCCGCGACACCTCGTTCGGGTCGCGGACGACGAGCTGCTCGACAGGCCGCGCGGCCGGCTGCCGGGTCCGGGTCGGGCTGCGCAGCGACGCCACCCGGCGCAACATCGCGACCGTCTGCGTGACATGGGACTCGGGAAGGCTCGCTCCCGCCGTCGACCAGCCCGCGGCCTGCGATCGAGCCGGCGTGGCCGGCACCCGGTGGGCCGCTTCGGACTCCAACTCGACGCCGCCCTTGCCGCCGGGCCGGCGCAGCCCGTGGGCACGGTCCGCGGCCGGGGCGTATCCCGCCGTGCGCAGGACCGTCAGCACCTCAGCGGAATCCAGCGGGCTGACGGCAACGGTCGGGGCAATCAGCTCGAGCCCCGCGGCGGCGGTTCGACGATCGGCCACCACCTGGGCGAGCAGACCGGTGTCCTCCGAGCGCAGGTAGCTGCCGGCCGTCCCCGCTCGCAGCCGTCCGTAGCGGCGGGCGATGTCGTCGATCAGGTAGGTGAGCGACTGCGGCACCTGGCCGCGGGACAGCCCTCCGATGAACTGATGAAGGTCCAGCGCGCTGCGCCCGGCATCGAACGCCCGGCGCAGGCTGGCCTCGGAGAAGCGGTAGACGGTAGCCGCTCCGGCCGACTCCACATCCGCGACCAGAGCAAGGTCGCGCGCAACGGCCCCCACGAGTGGTCCGGGAGCGACCGCGGTCAGGTCGGCCTGGATGATCACGTAGTCGATCGGCGTGGGAAGTGCCGGTGTCAACGCATCGGCGACCTCCTGCTGGTACGCCCGCAGCGCGGCCTCGTCGCCGGCGCGCGCCGCCGCGGCGTATTCCGATCCGATCAGCGCCCTACCCGCCGACGTGAGACCTCCGCGACCGGTCACTCCCAGATGGGCGGCCTCAGTCACCGTCCACTCGATCACTTGGATCAGGTATTCGACGTTGCGGGCCGGGGAGCGCCAGCTGAGCCAGCCGGCCAGGTCGTCGGTCTCCGCAACGCGCCCGGCTCCGGCTGCCCCGATGCCGCCCAGGATGTCGCGGCGCAGCTCACCGGAGCCGGGGCGCACCATCTCGTACGTGAGCAGCGCCGCCGCCTTGGTGCCGTCCGGGTACACCGCGAGCCCGGGCAGCTGATCCATCCCCGCCCACGCCGTCGCCACCACAGCCCAGCGCTCGGCGAGCGGCTCGTCCCGCCAGGTGTCGTACAGCCGGGTCGGCACCATGGCCGGATCGACGCCCGGGGTACGCCCGGCCAGCGAAGCCGCCACGGCCGTCTGCACGAGCAGCGCGATCGACTCCACCTCGACGCCGAGATCCTTCGCCGCCCCGCGCATCTCCCGGACCGGCAGGCCGCCCGCGCGCGTCAGCACGGGCGGCGCGGCGCCCCAGCGCTCCAGCAACGCCTCGACCAGCCGCAGCACGTCCACGACCGCGGCCGCGCCAGCCGCGTCGATCGCCTCCTGGCCCACCTGTGCGCCGCGCACGGCTGGCGGAACCGGCTCGATGACGCCCGCCGGATGCTCGCCGCGCAGGGCGAACGCCACCTCGCGCGGCAACTCGACGGTGTCGTCGGCGATCGGCACCAGCAAGCCGCGCGCGAGCAGGCGCTCGATATCGGTGCGCGCCTCGGCCAGCGGCGTCAGCGACAGCCGCCGGTCGACCGCGCCGACCGGGGGTCCGGCAGCGAGCCGGTCGAGCGGGACGCGCTCATCGGCGCTGATCGCGGCGAGCAGCCCGCGGACCGCCTCCCGATCGGCGAAGAACGCGGACAGCGCCGGCAGCGCCGGCTGGTCGGCCGGCAGATCCAGGTCGTGTCGCATCTGCTCGAGCGCCTCGGACGGCACCGACTGGACCAACGTGGCGAAGGGCCTTCCGAGGCCCAGCGGATACTGGCCCACCGCCGCTCGCACCCCGTGCACCACATGAAACCGGCCCTCCGACCCGGGATCATCGCGCCAGATCAGGCCCAGCTGCTCGGCCACACGCGTGGCGCGGGTGACGTCGTCGGCCGGCACGCTGCAGAAGGCGGCGAGCTGCGCCGTCGTGGCCGGCTCCAACGCGAGCGCCTGCAGGACGCTGAGCACGAAGCTGTCGATCGACTCGGCGGCCCGCGACACGCTGTGCCGCGAGGACAGCCGGTTCGCCAGGACATCGAAGTCGGCGGGCGGCGGCACCGCGACATCCGGCCGGCGGCGCAGCAACGCGCCCAGCTCAGCGTCACTCTTGGCGGCCAGCGCCTCGGCGAACGCCAGCCGATGCCCGTCGTCGGCAGCCGCATTACTCATCCGATCCAGGCTAGCCGCGTGGTCGGCTCGTACGCTGACGCTGTGGACGACCTCGACGACCGGCTGGACGCGCTGTCCATCGAATTGCGTGGCCTGGGGTCGGTTCTGGTCGCCTTCTCCGGCGGCGCCGACTCCGCATTCCTCGCGGCGGCGGCGGTACGCACGCTCGGGCCGGGGAAGGTGGTCGCGGCCACCGCGGTCTCACCCTCGCTGCCGGCGTCCGAACGCAGCGCGGCGGCCGCCATCAGCGCTGACCTCGGGCTCCGGCACGAGTTCGTCGCCACCGACGAGCTGGCCCGCGAGGGCTACCGGGTCAATGCCGGTGACCGCTGCTACTTCTGCAAGTCGGAGCTGCTGGACGTGCTCGGCCCGGTCGCGTCCCGTCTCGGCCTCGCACATGTGGCGACGGGCACCAACGCGGACGACGCTGTCGCCGGCTTCCGCCCCGGCATCCGGGCCGCCGCCGAGCGCGGGGCCGTCACCCCGCTGCTTGCCGCGGGCCTCACGAAGGCCCAGGTGCGCTCGGCGAGCCGGCGGTGGGGACTGGTCACCGCCGATAAGCCCGCCGCGGCCTGCCTGTCCAGCCGTATCGCCTACGGGATCGCGATCACCCGCGACCGCCTGCACCGGGTCGAGGCGGCAGAGGCGGCGCTGCGCGAAACACTGTCCGGCGCCGGCTTCGCGGTACGCGACCTGCGCATCCGCGATATGGGCGGCGAGGCGGGCGGCACCGCCCGCGTGGAGGTGGACGCGGCTCTCGTCAAGGCGCTGCGCGCGCGGCCGGAGTTGCTTGCGGCAGTGGCGGGATTCGACCGGGTGGAGATCGACCCGCGGGGCTTTCGCAGCGGGGCCATGAACGAGCTGCTCGCGGAACCGGCGCGGTACCGCTCAGGCTGACCCCGCTTCGGCACCCGCGAGCAGCGCGCCGATCAGACTTCCGGAGCGCCCTCGCCCTGCTGCGCCGCGCCGCGCTCGAGGCTGTCCTTGTACGCGGCGGCGTCCTTGTCCGAGACGGTGAGCCCTTCGGCGTTCTTCTCCGCCTCCGGGTCGATCTCGTCCGGCCGGCCGCCGGCCACCGCTTCATCCGTCGCAGCGCTCGAGCCGCGGGCCTCGGCTTCGGCGTCATTCGAGCGGTAGTCGAGGCCTTCGTCTGCGTCGCTCACGAGCGATCCTCCTTGTGGGTACCGAACGGCTGGGTCCTAGATCCACTGCCCCCGCCCGCCCCCGGTTAACCCGGGCACCACCGGCGGGCCATGAATATCCTGTGCACGAGTAACCCGCTCCGCCCGCGGCAGCAGATGCGCCGCATGACGAAACCAGGTCTACGGTGCCCACCGGTCGTGTCAAATGGTTCGATCCCGAACGTGGTTTCGGCTTCCTCAGCCGAGACGACGGCGGCGACGTCTTCGTGCACAAAGCTGCGCTGCCTGCCGGCGTGAGCGCCCTCAAGCCGGGCGAGCGCGTCGAGTTCGGCGTCGCCGAAGGTCGCCGTGGTGAGCAGGCCCTCTCCGTGCAGGTGCTGTCCCAGGCCCCCCGGCTCGCGACCTCGCGGCGCGATCCGCAGGAGCTGCACGGGATGATCGAAGACATGATCCAGCTGCTCGACAGCGTCCAGCGCGAGCTACGCCGCGGCAAGCACCCGGACAAGCGGCTGGCGCACAAGGTGGCCAAGGTGGTGCACGCCGTCGCCGACGAGCTCGAGTCCTAGCCCGGTCCAGCTGCGGCGGCTCAGCGCAGCGGGCCGGCCAGCGCAGGCGTGAGCCCGGCCGCCGCGGCCCGGTCGAGCAGCCCCGCGACGGCCGCGTAGCCCTCCTCGCCGAGGTCGGCGCTGAACTCGTTCACGTAGAGCGCAATGTGCTGATCGGCCACCTCGGGAGCCATCTCCTGGGAGTGCGCCATCACGTACTCCCGGGAGGCCGCCGGATCGGCCCAGGCGGCCTCGACGCTGGCGCGAACGGTCCGGGCGATCCGGGCCAGCTCGGGCTCGGCGAGGCTGCGGCGCGCGAGGATCGCTCCGAGCGGAATGGCGAGCCCCGTCTCGGCCTCCCACCAGTCGCCGAGGTCGGCGAGCGCCGTCAGCCCGTAGCTCGGATACGTGAAGCGGGACTCGTGGATGATCAGGCCGGCGTCGACGGCGCCCTCCGCGACGGCCGGCATGATCTTGTCGAAGGGCATGACCTCGATGGCCGCGATCGACTGCTGCTGCGCCCAGAGGCGAAAGAGCAGGTATGCGGTCGTTTCCCGGCCCGGGATGGCGACACGGGCGCCGTCCAGCGAGCGACGCCCGGCTGATTCGGCAGCGACGACGAGCGGGCCGCAGCCACGTCCCAGTGCGCCACCCGACGGCAGCAGCGCGTACCGGTCGAGCAGCCCAGGCAGGGCGGCGTAGGAGACCTTGATGACATCGCTGCGGCCACGTGCGGCCCAGCCGTTCAAGACGTCGATGTCGGCGTAGGCGGGCGTGACCGCCGGCGCATCAGGCAGCAGGCCGGCGACCCAGGCGTGAAAGATGAACGTGTCGTTCGGGCACGGGGAGAAAGCCAGCTCCAGTGGCTTCGCGCTGATGCTCATGTCGTCACCTCCGATAGGGCGGCCGCGGCTCTCGCCAGGGCCGACAACGCACCCGGGATGTCCCACCCGTCCCGCTGCCGGGGACCGACCTCGTTGCTGATCGCGCGCAGCTCCCCGGCGGGCAGCCCGAACCGCGCGGCAGCAGAAGCCACCCCGAAGCCTTCCATGGCTTCCGCGAAGGCACCGCGCTGCGCCAGCTGATCAGCCCGCTCGGCGCTGCCGGTGACCGTGGAGAGAGTGAGAACGGGCCCGCAACGCGCACCCGGGATGCCGAGCGGAGCGGCCGCGATCACGCTGTCGCCGAATCCGAGCTCGGCGACGGACAGGAACCCGGTGGGCGACTCGGCCCCGAGGTCACCGGCGACGATCGCGGTGGCTTCGACCAGCTCGCCCACGGCAGCCCGGCCCCGAAACCCACCGCCGAGACCCGCGCTGACCACCAGCCGGTAGCCACCCGGCGCCAGCGCCAGCGCCGTCGCCGTCGCCGTCGCCGCGGCGGCCGGCCCCACGCCGCCGGCGATCAGCGTCACCCCGTCCCCGTGCAGTGCCCGGAACGGTCCGATGGCTCTTTCGCGACCGGCACCCAACGCTCCGGCCAGCGCGTCGCGTTCGGCGTCGACCGCGGCGACGATCAGCAGCTTCGCCGCCACGGCTAGGACTTTCCGCCGGTCAGTGCGGGCTGCGCTGCCAGGTTCTGCGCGCGTGTCATTGCGAGGTCGGTCGCAACGTGAACGCCCACAGCCCCTGCGCCTGCCCCTGGCCGCCCTGCTCGGCGATCACCACATCGGTCGTCTCGCTGCCGGCATCGAAGGTGAAGTGGTGCTGGCCTTTGAGCAGCGGCGAGTCGAGGGTGGTGCGATCGGACGCTTTCGCGGTGCGGGCAGTGATGTGCACCGTCCAGCCGTGGTCGGCGATGGTGCCGTCGACGTCGATGCCGACCAGGGCGCCGGGACGGACGGTGAGCACCTTGACCGCCCCGGACCCTCGCACCTCGTGCCCGTTACGCAGGTAGACGGTCGCGTCGTCACGCACCACCCGCGTGCCGGACTGGATCGTGACCCCGGGAGTGGGCTGCTGGCAGGCGGTGAGCACGAGCAGAGCCGTCGCGAGGGCCGGCAGCCCGATCCGCAGCACGCGCACGGGCCACACGTTATGCGAGCCGGCTGGACGCTCCCGGACGCGCTCAGTGATCAGGGATGGTGGTCGCCTGCATCCCCGGGCCGGGAGGGTGGTGACGGTCAGCCCGGTGCAGCCGCCGGGAGGCCTTCACCCGCCGCAGCGACGCCGACTCGGCGAAGAGGGCAAGAGCGATGAACGCCGCCCCGAACGAGAAACCCAGCCAGCCGGGCATCGGCAGCAGGCCGACGGCGCCCCCGGCTACCCACGACAGCTGCAACGCCGTCTCCGACCGCGCGAACGCCGAATTTCGGGTGTCTTCGGCGACGTCGCGCTGGATGACGGCGTCCAACCCCAGCTTGCTCATCGAGCCCGCCATGGTCGCGATGAGAGCTCCGAGCAGGGCCGTCAGCGTCCCGTACAGCACGGCGGCCGCGGCGCAGGCCGCCACCGCGCTCACCAGCCCCAGCACGATGAGCGCCTCGGGCTTCGACTGCTTCAGCCGCCCACCGATGAAGACGCCGGATGCGCTCCCGATGCCGGCGGCGGCGCCGAGGAACGCGATGCCGGCGAGACCCATGCCGTCCTCGCGGGCGCGAAAGGCGAGAAACAGCGTGAGGAAGCCGACCAGAGCACGCAGCGCGGTGGCGCTGCGCAGCGCGGCCGGCAGCTCACCGAGGATGCGGCGCAGCCGGCTGCTCTCCTGCGAGGAGACCGCCGCTCGCCCGACGGACGGGGCCCGCTTCTCCCCGGCGGCGCTGTCGACGAAGTTCGGCAGCCCCCAGGCGACGAACAGCCCGACGACGAAGACCACAGCGCCCACCCGGAGCATCCACGGGTAGCCGACGATCTTCGCGATGCCGAAGCCGATCGGCGCCACGATCAAGCCGGCGATGACACCGGTGAGGGTGACCCGGCTATTGACCTTGACCAGCGTCGATCCCTCTGGAAGCACGCGCGGCACGACCGCGCTGCGGGCGACGCCGAACGCCCGCGAGAGCACCAGCGAGCCGAGCGCCAGCGGATAGAGGTACAGCGAGTCGATGTGGCGTGCGAGCGTCAACGCGATGGCCGCGCGCGCGAGCATGGTGAGGCCGAGCGCCACCCGGCGGCCGTTGGGAAAGCGGTCGAAAGCGGGTCCGATGACCGGGGCAAGCAGCGCAAACGGCGCCATCGTGACGAGCAGGTACAGCGCGACCTTCGAGCGCGCCTCACCCGGCTGGACGGACAGGAACTGCGAACCGGCGAGCGCCACCGTCACCAGCGCATCACCAGCAGAACTGACGAACGAGAGCTCCAGCAGCGGCGCCAGCCCGGACTTGTCGGCGCCGCCCGCGCGGACGGCTCGGCGGGCCCGGCCGACACCACCACCGAGCGCCGCCCGGACATTCATGGCCGCAGTCTCTCCCGTATTCGCTCGCTGAAGCAGCGACTTGTCGAACTGTGGACAGGGCTTTCGGGCACCATAGGAACGTGGCGTCCTCTTCCCGCTCCAGCATGCGTCAACCCAAGGCGCATGCGGTCGCGCGACGGCTGTTTCTTCACGTTCTTCACGCAGAAGTTGTTTTGATCGGCTCGGCTGCCGGAGGCGCATCATGAGCCCCACCAAGACCAGCACCGCCGAGACCGCGGCCAAGGCCCCGGCGAAGGCCGCCGGCAAGGCACCCGCGAAGGCACCGGAGAAGGCCGCGCCGCGCTCCCGCAGCCGGGTGCCTGACGCGTTGTGCGCGGACGCTGTCGACCTCGCCACCCAGGCTGCCGTGGCGGAGGCCGGTTCCGCCGCCCACGTCGGTGATCGCCTCGGGGCCATCGCGGAGGACGACCGGCTGGTCGTGCACCGCTTCGCGTGCCGGATCCCCGCCTACCGCGGCTGGTACTGGGCGGTCGTGATCACCCGCGCCCCGCGTTCGAAGGTCGTCACCGTCGACGAGGTGCTGCTGCTGCCGGGTGAGGACGCGTTGCTCGCCCCCGACTGGGTGCCCTGGTCCGACCGCATCCAGGCGGGAGACCTCGGCGTCGGCGATCTGCTGCCGACCGCGGCCGATGACCCCCGGCTGGCGCTGCGCCTCGGCGATGTCGAGGAGCTGTCCGATGACATGCTCTTCCAAGAGCTCGGACTCGGCAGGTCGCGGGTGCTGTCGTTGGAGGGCCGCGACCTCGCGGCCAGCCGCTGGCACGAGGGCGATTCCGGCCCGTCCGCGCCGATCGCCCGCTCTGCTCCCGCTCAGTGCGGCACCTGCGGGTTCTTCGTCCGGCTCGTCGGTGCGCTGGGGCAGCTGTTCGGTGTGTGCGCGAACGAGTACGCCCCCGACGACGCCTCGGTGGTCGCGGAGGTCCACGGCTGCGGCGCCCACTCCGAGGCGCTGGTCCTGCCGTCCGCGCACCCGCAGCCGGTGCGCCTCGACGACGATGACGTCGAGGCGGTGCCGACCGGCTCCGCGGCGGTCGATCACGAGCCGGGTGCCGTCGACCGCGCCGAGGCGGCGGCCGGCACCGACGGTGAGCCCTACGGGCACTCCTGACCGCAGGGGTCACTCGCCGACGTTGCGCCCCTGGCGGCGCAGGGACGCCGCTCGCCGCCGGCAGTAGTAGATGCCGACCACGCCGAGCCCGAAACCGGTGCCGGCGGTCGCGATCCACCACAGATGACCGTCACGGTCGAGCTGCGACCAGAACGGCAATAGCACGAGAAACGCGACCAGCCAGATCCCGGTGCCGATCGTGACGGTGAGCACGCCGTCGTAGGGCAGCGGCGGGGGCGGAGGACGGCGGGCCACGGGAACAGCTTGCCGTACGGGGCTGATATGAGTCGGAGTGTCGTCCTGAGCTGACACCTCCGGAGTGCCAGAAGGGACCTTGTCAGGTTCCTCATCGAAGGTCGGGCGTTTGCTGCGCCGTGTCCTTCTGGCGTCCCCGGAGGTGGGTCGTGCAGGTTCAGTCTCGTCAACTTTCGTCCATTGTTGCCTCGCCGCTGGTGGTGGCGGTCGATGTCGGGAAGACGTCGGTGGCGTTGTCGGTGACCGACGCCGGCCGTCATCGGCTGCTCGGGCCGGTGGAGTTCGCGATGACCCGGCCGGCGCTGGCGGCGGTGACCGAACAGATCCGCCGGGTGTTGCCCGAGCCGGATGCGCTGGTGCGGGTTGGTGTTGAGGCCGCCGGGCACTATCACCAGCCGCTGGTCGCTCCCGGTGTGTGGCCGGCGGGGTGGCAGGTTCTGGAGCTCAACCCGGCGCATGTGACCGAGCAGCGCCGGGTGATGGGACGGCGGCGGGTGAAGACCGACGCGATCGACTTGGAAGCGATCACCGAACTCGTCCTGGCCGGCCGCGGCCAGCCGGTCGCCGACCGGGAGCTGGTACTCGGGCAGTTGACGGCCTGGTCAGCGCATCGCGCCAGGCGGGTGCAGCTGCGCACCGCGACGAAGAATCAGTTGCTCGGCCAGCTCGATCGGGCCTTTCCGGGTTTGATGTTGGCGTTGCCGGACGTGCTGGGCACCAAGGTGGGCCGGCTGATCGCCGCCGAGTTCGCCGACCCGGCACGGCTTGCCAGCCTGGGCGCAGCACGGTTCGTGCGCTTCGCCGCGACCCGCGGGCTGCAGGTCCGCCGGCCGCTGGCAGAGCGGGTCGTGCAGGCCGCTCGTGATGCGCTGCCCACCAGGGACGCCGTCGTTGCCCGCCAGGTGCTCGCCGCGGACCTGATGCTGCTGGCCGGCCTCGACCGTCAGATCGAGTTGGCCGAGGTTGAACTCGGCCGGCTGCTGCCGGCCAGCCCGTTCCGGACGTTGACGTCAGTGCCGGGCTGGGGCACCGTCCGCGCCGGCACCTACGGTGCCGCCGTCGGCGACCCCGGCCGTTGGCCCGGACCGCGCCAGCTCTACCGCGCCGCTGGCCTGTCACCGATGCAGTACGAGTCCGCCGGCCATCGCCGCGACGGCGGCATCAGCCGCGAAGGCAGCGTCACCCTGCGCCGGGCGCTCATCGACCTTGGCGTCGGACTCTGGCTCACCGACCCGGCGAGCAAGGCCTACGCGGCCGGGCTACGAGCCAGGGGCAAACACGGCGGGATCATCGCCTGCGCCCTCGCGCACCGCGCCAACCGGATCGCGTTCGCACTCGTGCGTGACCAGGTCGACTACGACCCAACCCGTTGGCCAGCCAAGGAGAACTGACCCGAGCCCTTCACAACTCCGGCCGCAAGGTGTCACCCTGACCGGACGAAGGGCCGGATCAGACGCCGTTACGGCTATGGCACACCTCGGTGATGCCGTTTCTAGCTTGGCGCCCGGCCCTTCGCCATGACAGCAGCCCGAACGACGCCAGATGACCCCCACCGCAATCGAGGTCGCATACGTCAGCGTGGGCGCTCGGCACCGGTCAACCGCGAACACCTGCCGACCAACATCAACAACAGCTCCGCTCCGCGGAGCCGATGCCGCACGCCCCAACACACACTTGACACGACCTACCGCCAGCTAGCGTGCAACGGGTGAGTGCGCCCCCAGACACCGGGCTGTCCGCGGCGCTGCGCATCTCGGTCATGCGGCTCTCGCGCCGGATGCGCCAGGAGCGTGACGACGTCGGGCTTTCCGCGACGCACCTCGCGGCACTCGCCACGCTGGAGCGCCACGGTCCGCTGCCACTCGGAGAGCTGGCCGCGCGGGAGAAGGTCGCTCCGCCGTCGATGACAAGGGTGGTCGGCCGCCTCTCGGAAGCCGGCCTCGTCGAACGCCGGGCCCGGCCCGGCGATCGTCGCCTGGTCCTCGTCAGCATCACCGATTCCGGCCGGGCGCTGCTCGCGGCCGATCGGCGGCGCCGAGACGAGTGGCTGAGCGACCGGTTACGCGAGCTCACCGCGGACGACCTCGCGGCGCTGGCCGCCGTCGTCCCGATCCTCGAGCGGCTGGCGAACTCCTGACAGGGCCAGGTCAGGCCTCGACCCAGTCGTCCTTCTCATAGGAATGCGCGGCCAGTTCGAGAACGCGGGCAGCGGCGAGCAGATCACCGAGACCGGCGGCGGCGCTCGGGAAGCCGGCCAGCTCGTTGGACAACCCCTCCACGGCCAGCCGAACCGGATGGTCGGCAGACGCCACGTCGTAGTCGCGGACGCCGGAGGCGTCGGACACGCGTAGCACGTCCTCGCCGACGACCACCCGTCCACCGCTCGAGATCAAGGTCAGCTGGGCATCCGCGTACGCGAGGCCCGGAGCCTCGCTGGCGACGACCGTGGTGCCGTCGGCGGTGAGCAACGCGAGCGTCACCGGCACCCCGGCAGCGAGCTCGCGCACCGGCATCGCCGATGCGCTGCCGCAGACCGCGACGACATCGCCGCACAGCCGGCGCACCACGTCGCAGAGCTCGGCGCGAGCCCGCCGGCCGGCGGGCCAGCCGAGGACGGTCAGCTGCGACGGGACGCCGAGGCGCGACAGCTGCCGGCGCGCCTGCGCGACCGACCACCAGGTGCGGGTGAGCAGTCCCTGCACGACGGTCGCGTCACCGGCGCCGGCCGCGTCCAGCAGTTCGCGCAGCGCGACCCGATCCGGCGTCTCCGGACGCGCCAGCGCCACGTGGATCCCCTCACTGAGCAGGAACGCGGCGACCCGGCACGCCTCGCTGAGCGGCAGGTCCAGGCAGGCGGCGTCCACGGCATCGGCGGTGAGGGCGTCCAGCGCGCTGTAGCCATGGTCGGCGCCGGCCTCCGCCGCCCACGCCAGCGACTCCAGCGCATCCGGGGCCAGCAGCCCGACGACGTCCGCGTCGGCGAGCCGCACCTGCTCGGCGACCTCCCGGTCGTTCCCATCGGTGACGACCGCGACCTGCAGCCGAAGCGTCTCCCCCTCCTCGCGGAGGCCGCGGCGCTCGTCCCGCCACTGCTGCGCCGCAGCCCGGTCCGCCCGCCGGCTGGCGGTGCGCAGCTCTGGGACGTGCATACCGGACATCCTGCACCGCGAGGGCGGCAGAGCACATCACCCTGCTGCGGACGCCGCGCCGGTTCCTGCCTGGGTGGCCGCTAGCCCACGCGCTCGAGCACGTAGTCGACGCAGGCGGTGAGCGCCTGCACGTCGTCCGGCTCGACCGCCGGGAACATGCCGATCCGCAGCTGGTTGCGTCCGAGCTTGCGGTACGGCTCGGTGTCGAGGATGCCGTTGGCCCGCAGGGTCTTTGCCAGCGCCGCCGCATCGACGGAGTCGTCGAAGTCGATGGTGCCGACCACCAGTGAACGATGCTGCGGCTCGGCGACGAACGGCTGCGCGTGAGGCGACTGCTGCGCCCAGTCGTACAGCCGCGACGACGACTCGGTGGTGCGCTCGACGCACCACTTGAGGCCACCCTGCTCGAGCATCCACTCGACCTGCTCCACGAACATGAAGATCGTGGCCAGCGCGGGCGTGTTGTAGGTCTGGTCCTTGCGGCTGTTGTCGATCGCGGTCGGCAGGTCGAAGAACGGCGGGATCCACCGGTCGCCGGCGGCGATGCGCTCGGCGCGCTCGAGGGCAGCCGGCGACATCAGCGCCACCCACAGGCCGCCGTCGGAGGCGAAGCACTTCTGCGGCGCGAAGTAGTACGCGTCAGCCTCGCTGATGTCGACCGGCAGGCCACCCGCGCCGCTGGTCGCATCGACCAGAAGGAGGGCGCCGGCGTCGGCCCCCGCCACCCGCTGCACCGGCATCATCACGCCGGTGGAGGTCTCGTTGTGCGGCTGGGCGTACACGTCGACGCCCGATTCCGGCTGGAAGCGCGGCGCGCTACCCGGCTCCGCGGAGACGATGCTCGGGTCGGCGAGGAACGGCGCCCCCCTCGTCGACGCGGCGAACTTCGAGGAGAACTCCCCCATCACGGCGTGCTGCGCCCGCTCCTGAACCAGCCCGAACGTCGCGATGTCCCAGAACGCCGTAGCCCCGCCCAGCCCGAGGACGACCTCGTAGCCGTCCGGAAGGCTGAACAGCTCGCCGAGCCCCGCGCGCAGCCGGCCCACGAGCGACTTCACGGTCTGCTGGCGATGGGAGGTGCCGAGCAGCGATCGGCCGGTGGCAGCCAGTGCCTCCAGTTGGGCGGGCCGGACCTTGGAAGGTCCACACCCGAAACGCCCGTCTTCGGGCAGCAGGTCAGCCGGTATCCGGATCGCGTCAGCCATGCTGTCCAGGGTATTCGGCGCCGGCCACCCCGCTCATCCCTGAGAGAGGCGTCCGGGGACGTCCTGCGGCTTGCGCGACGCGGGACCGACGTATTTCGCCGACGGCCGGATGAGCCGTCCGGTGCGCTTCTGCTCCAGCACGTGGGCGCTCCAGCCCGCCGTACGGGCACAGGTGAACATCGAGGTGAACATGTGGGCCGGCACCTCGGCGTAGTCGAGCACCACGGCGGACCAGAACTCGACGTTCGTGGCGAGCACCCGGTCCGGCTTGCGCTCGTGCAGCTCGGCGAGGGCTGCCTCCTCCAGCGCCTCCGCCACCTCGAAGCGGTGGGATCCGAGCTCCTTCGCGGTCCGGCGCAGCACCCGCGCACGGGGGTCCTCGGCGCGGTAGACGCGGTGACCGAAGCCCATGAGCCGCTGGCCGGAGTCGAGCAGGTGCTTCACGTAGCGCCGGGCGTCGCCCTCGCGCTCGACGTCGTCCAGCATCTTGAGCACGCGCGAGGGGGCGCCGCCATGCAGCGGGCCGGACAGCGCACCGATCGCGGACGAGATGCAGGCGGCGACGTCGGCGCCCGTGGAGGCGACGACTCGAGCGGTGAACGTGGAGGCGTTCATCCCGTGCTCGGCAGCGCTCACGAAGTAGGCGTCGACGGCCTTGACGTGTTTGGGATCCGGCTCGCCCCGCCAGCGGATCATCATGCGCTCGACGATGGTCTCGGCCTTGTCGACCTCGCTCTGCGGCACCATCGGCAGTCCCAGCCCGCGGGCGGCCTGGCCGACGAAGGACATCGCCGTCACCGAGATGCGCGCCAGGTCGTTGCGCGCCTGCTCGTCCTCTTCGTCGATCAGCTGCTTCATGCCCCATGCGGGGGCCATCATGGCGATCGCGCTCTGCACGTCGACCCGGATGTCGCCGGAGTGCACGGGCACCGGATACGGATCGGCGGGCGGCAGGCCGGGAGAGAACGAGCCGTCGACCAGCAGCCCCCATACGTTTCCGAACGTGTAGGTGCCTACCAGGTCCTCGATGTCGACCCCGCGGTAGCGCAGCGCGCCGCCTTCGCGATCAGGCTCGGCGATCTGCGTCTCGAACGCGATGACGCCCTCGAGGCCGGGCTTGAACACCGTTTCCGTCATGTACTCGCCACTCCTTCGTGTCTGCCGTGTTGGTGCACACGATCTCCGCCGCGGTGGATCTCACCCGGCGGTCGTCGAAGCCGAGATAGGCGAGACTGGAGCCGTGCCCGACACCGCCCATCTGCGCCGAGACTACGGCTCAGGCCAGCTGAGTGACTCGGCGGTAGCCGGCAGCTGGCGCGAACAGTTCGAGCGTTGGTTCGCCGACGCCGCCGGACTGCTGCAGCCGCATGCCGCGGTGCTCGCCACCGCCGATGCGCAGGGCCGGCCCCGCGGGCGGTCCGTCCTCATCAAATCCTGGGACGACGACGGTTTCGTGTGGGCCACGAATTACCAGTCCCGCAAGGGGCACGATCTCGCCGCCAACCCCTACGCGGCGCTCTGCTTTCCCTGGTTCGAGCTGGAGCGCCAGGTTCACGTCGAGGGCCCGGTCGAGCTGACGCCCGCCGTCGAGTCGGACGCCATCTTCGCTGCCCGGCCGCGCGATGCCCAGCTGGCGGCGTGGGCCAGCCCGCAGTCGGAGCCACTGCCGGGCGGCAGCTCCGAGCTCGCCGAGCGCCTCGCCGCAGTGGGTTCGCGGTTCGCCAACGGCCCGGTCCCCCGGCCGCCGCACTGGGGCGGCTACCGGCTGCGGCCGGAGACCGTCGAGTTCTGGCAGGGCCGGCCGAGCCGGTTGCACGACCGGGTGCGCTTCCGTCAGTCCGGGGTGAGCTGGCAGCGCGAAAGGCTGGGTCCCTGAGCAAACGTCCCGTCGACCCGGCGGCTCCTCGGCGCCCCTGGTACGCGCGCATCCTCACCGACCTCGGCCCGGCACGGCGCTCGCCCGCCTTCCGGCGGCTCTTGATCGGGCAGCTGATCTCGATGTCGGGCACCCAGCTGACGGTCGTCGCGCTGCCGGTGCAGGTCTTCGCGCTGACCGGCAGCTCGTTCGCCGTCGGCCTGCTCGGGCTCGTGTCGTTCGTGCCGTTGCTCATCGGTGGCCTCTACGGCGGCGCCATCGCCGACGCGATGGACCGGCGCAGGCTCGCGATGCTCACCTCCACCGGCCTTGCCGTGACGTCCGGCTTGCTGGTGACGCAGGCGGTGCTGCATGTCGGATCGGTGGCGGTGCTCTACGCGCTTGCCGCGCTGCAGGCGCTGCTCGCAGGCGTGGACAGCCCGGCGCGTTCCGCGATCATCCCGCGGCTGGTCCCCGCCGCCGACCTGCCGGCCGCCGGCGCGCTCAACTACGCCGGCACGACCCTGGCCACCACCGTCGGCCCGCTGGTCGCCGGTCTGCTGGTCGCCGGGCCGGGGCTCGGCGTCACCTACGCAGTCGACGCCGTCAGCTTCGTGGCGGCGTTCATCAGCGTGCTCCGGCTGCCGGCGCTGCTGCCCGAGGGTGGCGGGCGCAAGGCGTCGACGGCGAGCGTCTTCGAGGGCCTCAAGTTCCTGCGGACGCAGCCGGTCGTCACGATGACTTTCGTCGTCGACCTGATCGCGATGATCTTCGGCATGCCGCGGGCGCTCTTCCCCGCACTCGCCGTGCACCGCTTCGGCAGCGGGGCGGAAGTCGTCGGCTTCCTGTACGCCGCGCTGGCCGCCGGCGGGCTGCTCGGGACGATCTTCGGGGGCTGGTTCAGCCGGATCCAGCGGCACGGCGCAGCAGTGTTGGTCGCCGTCGCCGGGTGGGGGGCCGCGGTCGTGGCCTTCGGTCTGGTGCACTCCCTCGCGCCGGCGCTCGTCCTGCTCGCCGCCTCGGGCGCGGCTGACGCGATCAGCGCCGTGTTCCGCGGCGTCATCCTGCAGGAGGCGACCCCCGACCACATGCGTGGACGCCTGCAGGGAGTGTTCATCGTTGTGGTCAGCGGTGGTCCGCGGCTCGGTGATCTGGAGTCCGGCGCCGCGGCCTCCCTGGTCAGCCTGCAGTGGGCGGTGATGAGCGGCGGCTTCGCGGTGCTCGCCGGGGTGGCGCTGCTGGCGCTCGCAGTGCCGAGCTTCCGGCGTTACCGGGCGCCCCACCGCGCGGTGACCGCCGAGTTTCCCGGGAGCCCGGTGACTGCCGGCACCGAGACCGCTGCCGGGGAGGCCGCGGAAATCGGGCCGTAGCAACGTTCCGGCTCGCCGAAGCAGGTCCGCGGCTGGCCTCCGACGCCCACGGGCGCTCCGCCACTGGCTCAGCACCACATAGCCCCCGCTGCCAGTGTCCGACCGGTCCTACGGCCCCTTCGACGCGCTCCGCCACTGGCTCAGCACCACATAGCCCCCGCTGCCAGTGTCTGAGGGGACCCGTGCAGCGTTCGCAGTGGCGGAGCAGGAAAGTCGGTCCCGCCACGACAAAGCGCCCCGTCCCTCAGCAGAGGGACGGGGCGCGTTGGTGACTGGACTCAGTCGAGGTACTCGCGCAGCCGGCGCGAGGTCGAGCCGGAACGCAGCTCGCGCAGCGTCTCCTTCTCGATCTGCCGGATGCGCTCGCGGGTCAGGCCCAACCGCGAACCGACCTCGGCCAGCGTGTGCTGGCGGCCGTCGACCAGGCCGTACCGCAGCCGGATGACCTCGCGCTCGCGCTCGGGCAGCGAGTGCAGCACACCGTGCAGCTCGTCCTGCATCGCGCCGAACGCCGCCGCGTCGGACGGGACGACCGCGTCGGCGTCCTCGATGAAGTCACCGAGAACGGACTCGCCGTCGTCACCGACCGCCGTCTCCAGCGAGACGGTGTCCTGGCTGATGCGCCGCAGGTCGGCGACCTGCTCGACGGAGATGTCGAGCGCTTCGGCGAGCTCCTCATCGGTGGGCTCGCGACCGAGGCTGGTGACCAGCTGGCGCTGCTGGCGGGTGAGCCGGTTGAGCTGCTCGACCAGGTGCACCGGGATGCGGATGGTGCGCGCCTGGTCGGCCATCGCGCGGCCGATCGCCTGGCGGATCCACCAGGTGGCGTAGGTGGAGAACTTGTAGCCCTTCGCGTAGTCGAACTTCTCGACGGCGCGGATGAGGCCGAGGTTGCCCTCCTGCACCAGGTCGAGCAGGGTCATGCCGCGACCGGTGTACTTCTTGGCCACGCTGACGACGAGCCGCAGGTTGGCGCTGATCAGCTGCTGCTTCGCGGCGCGACCGTCGCGCACCAGCGCGTCGAGGTCACGGCGCAGGCTCGGCGACATCTCGCCGCCGTTGGCCAGCTTGTGCTCGGCGAAGAGGCCGGCCTCGACGCGCTTGGAGAGGTCCACCTCCTGCTCCGCGTTCAGCAGGGGCACCTTGCCGATCTCGCGGAGGTACAGCCGGACGAGGTCACCGGTACCGGAGCCGGAGTCGGCCGCGCCGGCGGGACGTGGGTCGCGCTCGTCCTCGACGATGTCGACCTTCGCCTCGGCAAGGCGGCGCACCAGGGCCGGCAGCAGCTCGGAGCCGATGTCGGCCGCGACCAGCGTCTCCTGCACCTCGCGCAGGGTCAGCTCGCCGGCTTCGCGCCCGCGGTTAACCAGGTCAACGACCTGCTGGACCTCGAGCTCCTCGATCTCGTCGACGACGCTCGAGGAGGAGGCAGCGGTAGCAGCCGTAGTCGGGGACGCGGCGCCGCCGCGCGCGTGGCCGCCGGCCGCGCGGCCGCGGCGGGAGCGACTCGCGGACGGAGTCGACGAGGTCAATGTAGGGGGGGTCACGTGGCAGCTTCTCTCAGGTGAATCGATGGCGGAGATAAGTCAGATCCAGGCATTCGGCGGAGGTATCGTTGCGGGCATATAAGTCGAGCAGGTCTTCCGTCTCCTGATCGGCAACGACCCGGGATGGTCGCGTTCGAGAGCTTGTCCTCTCGACGCAAGCTGCAAGACACATTGCACAACGGGCGTCGTTTGATAGATGTTCCGTTCATTCCCAGGTGCGCTCGACCCGAAAAGGCTAGCCGACGCAGGGCGCATCCGTCACGGGGCTAGGGGCTGTGACATCCTTCACCTTGCGCTGTTCACCAGCGCACTTGCGGCGACCCGAAGATCCGCCACCAGACCTTCAAACATCGATTCCCGTGCTGATTCCTCGCCCCGCAAGACAGCGGAGGGGTGAATTGTCGCAATCAGTTGCGCGTGCGTTCCTGGGGGCCCGGCCATCAGCTCACCGCGCTGGCGGGTGACGCGGAAGGACGGGCCGAGCAGCGACTTGGCCGCCGTGGCTCCGAGCAGGATGACCAGCTCGGGACGGATCCGGTTGAGCTGGGCCTCGAGCCACGGCTTGCACGCGGCCACCTCCCAGGTGTCGGGCGTCTGGTGGATGCGCCGCTTCCCGGGCGCCGGCTGGGTGAACTTGAAATGCAGGACGCTGTTCGTCACCCACACCACGTCACGGTCGATGCCGGCCTGCTCCAGAGCCCGGTCGAGCACCTTGCCGGCCGGCCCGACGAACGGGCGGCCACGGCGTTCCTCGATGTCACCGGGCTGCTCGCCGACCATCACCACCCGGGCGTCCGGCGGCCCCTCGCCGAATACCGGGCGCGAACCGTTCTCGGCCAGATCGCAGCCGCGGCAGCTCGCCAGCGCGCCGGCCAGCTCGGAGAGCGGCGCGCCGCGCGGTATCCACTCGGCGGCGCCGGGATAGGGCCTGTCCATCACCCATGCCTACCCCGTGGCGTCCCGGCTGGGCCAGCGGCAGGTCAGGCGAAGAGGCCGAGCACCTTGGCCAGCACCGCGAGGAAGCCGACCACGAGCGCCAGGAGCCCGAAAAGAGTCTCCCCGCGCCCGGTGTGCGGCAGCGGCGCCTGCGCCGTGTCGCGGGTGATGGTGCTCATGTCCCGGGTCCCCCTCAGCGGTTACGGCGCGGCACGTTCTCGCCGGCCCGCTGTTTCATCGTCGGGAGGCCCGGGCGACCTTGATAGTCGATGTCTCAAGACCGACACAACGCGAGCGACACGCTTCGCCCATCTGCCGCACATCCGCTGGCCCGACCCGGCCAAGACGGGCCTGCTTCGCAGCCGGCAGGCCCCTACCGGGACGCAGCGCGCCGCGCTGCCTCGTAGCGCCGCAGCGTCTCCTTGCGTTCCGCGGCGTGATCGACGATGCGGGCCGGATAGTCCTCCGGCAGGCCGCCAGGCGCGTCCCACGGGGCGTGGATGCTCTTGCCCGGCAGGTCCGCGCCGGCGAGCTCGGGGACGTACCGGCGGACGTACTCACCCTGCGGATCGAACTTCTCGCCCTGCAGGAGCGGGTTGAAGACGCGGAAATAGGGCGCCGCGTCGGTGCCGGTACCCGCCACCCACTGCCAGCCGGCATTGTTGGACGCGAGATCGCCGTCGACGAGCTGGTCGAGGAACCAGCGGGCTCCGTGCGGCCACCAGATGTGCAGGTCCTTCACGAGAAAGGACGCGGTGATCATGCGTACCCGGTTGTGCATCCAACCTTCGGCGAGCAGCTGCCGCATCCCCGCGTCGACGATCGGGTAGCCGGTACGCCCCGCCTTCCAGGCCGCGAACCGTTCGGCGACGGGCACTTCGGCGAGATCGTCGTACTCGAGCTCGCCCAGCGCGGGCGAGAGATCCTCGCGCGCCGACTCGGGCTGATGCCAGAGCACGTCGGCGTAGAAATCGCGCCACGCCAGCTCGTTGACGAACGACGAGACGCCGTTCGAGGGGTCAGCGGTGCCGGCGCGCTCTTCGCTTGCCTGAGCGCTTACCTCAGCGACCTTCGCGAGCAGCGTCCGCGGATGGATGCATCCGTACTTGAGGTATGGCGAGAGGCGGGAGGTCGCCGGCCGAGCCGGCAGGTTGCGGTTGGTGCCGTACTCCGTCACCTGCGACAGGAACGCGTTCAGGCGGTCGCCGGCAGCGGCCTCCCCGGCCGGTGGGAGCAGCTTCGACCCGATCGCCGGATCCTTCGGGATCGCGACACCGTCGAGCGGGAGCCACCTCACCTCGCTCGGAGCCAGTGCGGGCGAGCGCCAACCGTGCGCGCGCCAGGCTCGGGCGAACGGGGTGAACACGCGGTACGGCGAGCCGTCCGAGCGCACGATCCGGCCCGGCGCCACCGCATACGGCGAACCGGTGCGCACCAATTGACGGCCGGCGGCGCCGAGCGCCCTTTCCACGGCCCGGTCCCGGGCCGCGCCGTAGGGCCCGAAGTCGGCGCTCACGTGGACCGTGGCAGCATCCACCTCCGCGGCGACGGCGGGTACGACGTTCGCCGGGTCCCCGCGGCGGATGACGAGCTTGCCGTCCAGCTGCTCGTTCAGCGCGCGAAGGCACCGGTAGAGGAAGGCGATCCGGGCGCTTCCCGCCGGACGGCGCAGCGTCTCGTCGAAGACGAACAGTCCGACCACGTGGTGGGGGTCGTCGCGAGCTGCCGCGTCGCGCGCCGCCAGCAGGGCGGGATGGTCACCAAGGCGCAGGTCCCGGCGGAACCACAAGACAGCTGCCACACGAGGACGCTAGCGAGCGTGCCGGAGTTAGCGCACCTCGTCGCGAGCCCCGTCAAGCGCCGGCAAAAGGCAGCGCGATAACGAGGTTTCGCTGCCTCGACCGTCCACAGATCGGGCCGAAACGCTGCGCGAGCGGCACCGGCGAGGCACGCTGAAGTCCCGCCCGGCAACGGACGAGGCAAGACAGCCGGAAGACAACGGACGCGCAGCGCGCAGTCCGCCGAACCCGAGGTGGGCCACTTGACGGAGCACAGCCCCGAGCCGCTCTCCTTGGAGCGGGCGCGGCTGTTGCTCGGCTGGCTGCGAGCGCAGCGGGCGGTCGACAGTTGCCTGTCGGAGTTGCTCGCCGCAGGGCCCGCCGGCGAGCGGCGCGTCAGCGGCAACATCGAGCGGGTGGGCGCGCTCGTCGACGCGGCGCGCGAGGCCTTCGAGGCGTACCGGCAGAGCGTCGCAGCGTCGGCGCGGCCCGCCGGTGCCCCCGCGCCCGCAGCTGCCCTGACCAGCGTGGCGCCGCCACCGGGGTGAAACGCGCCGGGTGTCAGGCGCCGACTTTGAGCGACGCCTCGATGAACGACTCGAGCTGACCGGCGCGGGCGGGCTGCGCGTTCGCCGAGCGCCCGAGGACCAGCACCGTCTGCTCGCCCGAGCGCCAGGCGTGGATCACGACGCGCACGTCGACACCCGACCGGTTGTAGGTGACGACGACCTGCTTCTCCCCGGCGTGGGCACCCGTCACGGCGGTGACCGCCCCGGCCGTGTAGCCGGGCTGCTGGCCGTAGTTTCGGCTGGCGAAGTCCTGCGCCGCCTGGGCCGGGTCGGTGACGGATTCCAGGCCCGCACCGACGCCTTCGATGCCGGGCGCGCTCGACCCCGGAGAAGCCGGCTCGAACCGCAAGATCTCCGGCAGCGCGGTGCGCCGCAGCCAGCCGGCCGGGTAGCGATAACTGAGCCCCGCCGGCGGCGCGGACTCCACGACCCAGTCGGCTGGGACGACGACAGGCGGCGGCGCCGATGCCGAGGCGGAGGCCGAGGCCGACGGCGCGGCCGAACTCGACGCGGGCTGGCGCGCACCGGAGGTGTGCACGGAGTCGTGCCCGCGGATCGTGTCGACGATCCAGGCGACCAGCAGGCCGATGGCGAAGGCGATGAGCGGCAGGAGAACGACCAGCAGCACCACCCGCAGGATTCGCCACCACCGGGGAGGACGCTGACGGGTGACGGCCGGCGCAGCGTAGCGGCGCGGCGGCACCACGGAGCCGCTCGAGGCGGGATGAGCGGAGCCGGCAGGCACGGCGGCGCTGGGAGTGGTCTGCGGCTCGCGCCCAGTCCCACTCCGGGTCCCGGCTCCGGACCCGGACGTCGCGTCGACAGCCACGCCAGAGCCGGAGGGGGTCGACTCGTCGTCGTCCGGGGTCTCCTGCGACCCTTCTTCGCTCATGCCAGCAGCACCTGCATGCCCTCGGGTGTACCACGTCTGCGCACGGCTGACGGGGATCCGGAAGCCGTCAGGCCGGCCGCCGCTGCGGGTCGATCCAGGCGACGTCGCCGTCCGGCATGGTGCGCTCGCGATATTGGGCGATCCCGGCAAGCGGCGGCCGTTCTGTGACGGCGGTCTCGGTCGTCGCCCAGCGCAGCCCATCGCGCTCGCGGCGGAACTGGGTGAGCGTCGTCGACGGGGTCGTCCCGGGGACCGGCGGGCCGCCCGCGTCACCGGATCGGCCGAGGCGCTGCCAGGCGGCCTGCATGACGTGGCTCGCCATGATCGTCAGGGCCTCGTCGGACTGGTGACGATGCAGCCGCTGCCCCAGGTCCACCTGGGCCATGGCGTCGAGCCCGACGAGATCCAGCAGGTCGATCAGCAGGCCGAGCTCAACCCCGTAGCCGCCGGCGAACGGCACCTCCTCGAGCACGGTCCGGCGTGCGGCGTACTCACCACCGAGCGGCTGGACGAAACCGGCGAGCTCGGGCCAGAACTGGTTCAGCAACGGCCGGGCGACGAGCTCGGTGACCCGCCCCCCGCCGGTGGGGTGATAGCCGCCGTCCAGCGACAGCGGCCGGTCATAGGTGCCCTTGACGAAGCTGACGCTCGGGTCGGTGAGCAGCGGGCCCAGCAGGCCGGTCACGTAGTCGACGCTGAACCGGGTGAGGTCCGCGTCGACGAAGACGACGAGGTCGCCGGTGGCCGCCGCCATGGACTTCCAGAGCGCTTCGCCCTTGCCGGGTCGGTCGCCCAGCTCCGGCAGCAGGTCGGCCTGGCGGGCCACCTGCGCCCCGGCACGCGCCGCGACGGCACCCGTGTCGTCCGTGGAGCCGGAATCGATCACCAGGATCTGGTCGACCAGGCCGGACGGCATCAGCCGGCGCAGCTCGGCGACGATCGCGCCGACCGTCAGCGCCTCGTTGCGGGCCGGCAGCACCACGCTCACCCCGGTGCCCGCAGCGGCCTTGCGCGCGGCAAGCGCATCGATGGGGTAGTCCGCGGCGGCGCTGGTACGCCGGGCGAACCACTCAGCGACAGAAGCGAGCACACCCGGCCTTTCGCGCGCGTTCGGACGACGGACGACCACCCGTCTCTTCGCCCCAGTGTGCCCGCTGGCGTGGTCGCGGGTCCGGATCGGGCGCTGGCATGGCTAGCGTCACGCGGCCACGCCGGTGAGCTCGAACTCGGCCCACACGGACGTGCCGGGCTCGGAGCCCGGCCGTTCGCCGGGGTGGTGCTCGATCTTCCAGGCGCTGGCGAGAGCAGCCACCAGGAAGAGCCCGCGCCCGCTCGTGGCGTCCGGGGCGGCCACCCGCGGACGGGGCGGCGCACCACCCTCGTCGCGCACCGTGAGGCGCATCCGGGAGCCGCGGCGCTCGAGCGTCAGGAACACCGGAGGTTGCCCGTGGCGCAGGCCGTTCGTCACCAGTTCGCTGGTGACGAGCAGGATCGCGTCCAGCTGATCGGTCGCAACGGCCGTCGACCCGCGCCCGATCGCCTCACGCACCAGCCGCCGCGCCAGCGCAGCGGCACCGAGATCGGCGTCGAGCCGGATGTCGAGGAGAAGGACGGGAGCCGGTGACGCTGCACCCTGGGCCGCACCGTGCACGGCACCGACACTGCCGGGCAGGCGCAGCCGGGCCAGCAGGATGGTCACGTCGTCGTCGCGGTGCACGCGAGGCTCGGCAAGCGCATCCGCGACCTGTTCCAGGTCGATGTGCTGGGCGTGGGTGCGCTCGCGCGACTCCGCGCCCAGCAGGTCGGCCGCCCGGACGGACAGCTGGTCCAGCCGCTCGCCGAGATCCCCGTCGCGCTCCTCCACCAGGCCGTCCGTGAGAAGCAGCAGCGCCGAGCCCGGCGAGAGCTGCAGGAGGCTGCTCGCCCGCGGGACCGTCATCGGCGCGCCGATCGGCGGGTCGGTGTCGGCGGCGTCTCCGGCCATCTCGCCCGGACGGCCGGGAGCGAAAACCAGCGGCGGGAGGTGGCCGGCGTTCGCGATGAGGGCCGTTCCGGAAAGCGCATCGAGCGCCACGATGACCAGCGTGACGATGCTGTCGAGGTCGAAGCCCGCGGCGAGCTGGTCCAGGCCGCTCAGGATCGCCGCCGGATCGGGGTCGACGGCGGCGAGGGTCCGCACAGCGCTGCGCATCTGCCCCATCAGGGTGGCGGCGGGCACGCCCTTGCCCATGACGTCACCGACGACGAGCAGCAGCTTGGCGTCGTCGAGCTCCAGCACGTCGTACCAGTCGCCGCCGACGTCCACCCCGGCGGTCGCCGGCAGGTAACGACCGATGAGGTCGACGTCGGGCCGGTGCGGCAGGCTCTGCGGCAGGAGCGCCGCCTGCAACGTGCTCGCCAGCGACGACTGCTGCTCGAAGAGCAACGCGCGCTGCAGCGCCTGCGCACCGACCCTGACCAGGGCGGACAGCAGCTCTCGCGCGAGGCCGCGAAACTCCCGGGGCTGCTGCGCGGAAAGCACCAGGGCACCGATCGACACGTCGCCGGCGACCAGCGGCAGCGCGACCAGCGACTGCACCGGGCGCGCCGCCGCAAGGCTCGGATCGTTCGGGAAGGCGCGGGCGATCTGGCCGGCGTTCTCCAGAAAGGCGGGGGTGCGGCTCAGCATGACCTCGGTGTAGGCGGTGCCCGGCACGGCGTCCACCGCGCCGTCCAGCTGCCCGCGGACGCCGCCGACGACCCGGAAGCGGCCGAGCTGGTCGCGATCGGCCAGGTAGATGGCGGCCTCATCCGCCTCGATCGCGCCGGCACCGGCGGCGGTGAGCAGCACCGCGACATCGTCGGCGGTCACCGCGGCCGACAGGGCCGACGTCGCCGCGAGCAGCCGCTCGGTCACCTCCGCCCAGTTGCTGACCTCGCCTTCCGCGCGCGCCAGCTCGACGCTCGTGTAGCGCTCGAGGCGTTGCAGCTGGCCGGCGGTGCTGACGATGAGCCCGCCGAGCAGCACGGCGTACGTGACACCTCGCATGGTCAGGCTGGCCCACCACACGTCCGAGAACCGTTCGCGACCCAGCGCGTTGATGGCGACGTCGTACATCGACAGGACCATCGCGATCGTGATCCAGCCACGGGTGGCCGTGGGCCGCAGGCCGGTTCGCCCTACCCAGCGGATGAGCACGAGACCGGTGAACACGATCACGCCGAGCAGCCCGCCGACCAACGCCGGCGCGTAACCGTTGTCGGGACGGACGAGGCGCCACGACTCCGGAACGGCGGTCGCGCACAGCAGCAGGACGACGACGCCGAAGGCGACCCCCGCCCAGCGGCGGGCACGCCGCGGACGCCCGATGGTGGAAGCCAGGGCGCCGGCCGGCAGCGCCGCGTGCCACATCAGATACAGCAGGCTGCTTCCGGCCGGGGACGTGCCGAAGACGCCGCCTCCGGTGCTGATCGGGCGGAAGGCGAGCAGCTGCAGCACCATGCCCAGGCAGGCCACGGCGAGCCCGCCGGTCACGGCGCGCAGCGACTCGTCCTGCTCGGCCCTCGCCCGCACCGCCAGCAGCACCGTGGCCGGGATGGCGCAGACGGGGGCGACCGCGAACAGCACACCCGAGAAGCTGTGCGGGATCGACCAGTCCCCGAGCAGGGCGGTGAAGTAGACCGCCAGCGCGAGCGTCGTGGCGAGGACGGTGCCGATCAGATTGAGTCGGAGCTCCGGCCGCGGCGGGCGGTCACGGGTGGCTTCCCGCTCGGCCAGCGCGTTCACCACGACCCGATGATTGCAGTCAGCGACCGCTTACGCTGCGAGGCGGACAGCGGGACCGGGTCCGCGGGCTTGTTTCGCCGTCGCTCCGTGAGCCGCTTCGGTGGACCCCCGACCGGACCGGGATGTCCGTGGGGTTTGCTAGAGAGCGATCCGGAACGGGTTTCGGCAAGGCGGTTCGGCAAGGCGGTGAAGAGTGGACAGCCCTCCTAGCGGAGCTGACCTGCGGCGTACCAGCCGCGACCTCGAGCAGTTGCGCTTCGCGCTGCAGACGTGGATCGCACGGCAGTTGCCCGCCGGGGCGGACCCGCAGATTCCCGAGCTGACCACCTCGGCGGCCACCGGGATGTCCAGCGAGACGGTGCTGTTCCCCGTCGTCTGGCGCGACGGGCAGGAGGTCCGCAACGAGCAGCTGGTGTGCCGCATCGCACCGGATCCGGCCGACGTCCCGGTCTTCCCGACCTACGACATGCGGGGCCAGTTCGAGGCCATCCGGCTCGTGGGGCAGCTGACGAGCGTTCCGGTACCGAACGTGCGCTGGCTCGAGGAAGACACCAGCGTGCTCGGCACCCCGTTCTTCGTGATGGACCGCATCGATGGCGCCGCGCCGCCGGACAACCCGCCCTACACCTTCGGTGGCAATTGGCTGGCCGATGCCACCGAGCAGGAGCGCCAGCGGCTGCAGCGCACCACCCTCGACGTGCTCGTCCAGCTCCACGCGATCGACCGGGCCGAGGAGCGTTTCGGATTCCTGTTCACGCCCGCCGAGATGCTCGAGGGCCCGAGCCCGCTGCACCGCAAGGTGGCGCGCACCCGCAATTGGTATGACTGGACCGTTCGGTCGGGGGTGCGTTCGGCACTCGTGGGGCGCGCGTTCGAGTGGCTTGACGACCACTGGCCCGAGCGGCCCGGCCCCACCGTGCTGTCCTGGGGCGATTCGCGCGTCGGCAACGTGCTGTACGACGACTTCGAGCCGGTCGCGGTGCTCGATTGGGAGATGGCGGCGGTCTGCCCGCGGGAGGTCGATCTCGGCTGGCTGATCTATGCCCACCGGATCTTCCAGGACATGTCGACCGTCTTCGAGCTGCCGGGCATCCCCGGCTTCCTCGACCGCGACGACGTGGCGGCCTACTACGAGAAGAAGACCGGGCACACGCCGCAGCACCTGGACTTCTACACGTGCTTCGCCGCGCTGCAATACGCGATCGTCTTCCTGCGCACCGGGTCACGGGCGGTGCACTTCGGAGAGCAGGCGATGCCCGACGACCCGGACGAGTTCATCTTCAACCGCGAGCCACTCGAGCGCATGCTCGACGGCACCTACTGGAGCTGACTCGATGCGTTACGGCGTCACGGTCTTTCTCACCGATCTGTCCATCGATGCGGTCGAGCTGGCGAAGGCGGTCGAGGACCGCGGGCTGGACTCGCTCTGGCTGCCCGAGCACACGCACATCCCGACGAGCCGCGAGACGCCCCCGCCGACCGGCGACGAGAAGCTCGCCGATGAGTACCGGCGCTGCGTCGACCCGTTCGTCACGCTCGGGGCGGCGGCGGCCGTCACCTCGCGGATCCGGCTGGGCACCGGCATCGCCCTGGTGGCGCAGCGCGACCCGATCGTGACGGCCAAGGTGATCGCCACCCTGGACCGCCTTTCCGGCGGGCGGTTCGCGCTCGGTGCCGGCTTCGGCTGGAACGTCGAGGAGATGGCCGACCACGGCGTCGACTACCGCCGGCGGCGCGAGCACGCGCGGGAGTGCGTGCTCGCGATGCGCGAGCTGTGGGAGCAGGAGGTCGCGAGCTTCTCCGGGGAGTACGTCCAATTCTCGCCCAGCTGGTCCTGGCCGAAGCCCGCACAGCAGCCGTTGCCGGTGCTGATGGGCGGCGGTGGGGGCCCGAAGCTCTTCGAGCACATCGTCGAATACGGGCAGGGCTGGATCCCGATCGGCGGCTCCGGCATGGGCAAGCTGCTGCCCACCCTTCGCGGCATGGCCGAAGACGCCGGACGCGATCCCGGTGAGCTCGACATCGTGCCGTTCGGCTCCCACCCGACGATCGGCAAGCTCGACTACTTCGCCTCGCTCGGCGTCACCGAATGCGTCTTCCGGCTGCCGACCGCCCCGCGTGATGTGGTGCTGCCGATCCTCGACGAGCAGGCGGCGCTCGCCGAGCAGCACCGCGCGGGCTGACGCGTCCAACGGGGGCCGCCCGCGACACCCGCGCGCCGTTTCAGTCCTTGAGGGCCGCTGCCGTGAGCTTCGAGATCGGCCCGATGAGCGCGTCCAGATCGTCTGCCAGCGCGTTGATCTCCGCCTTGCTCAGCGAGTCGTAGGGCACGACGTTCGTGCCCGACCCGTACTCCGCGAGGGCCGGCATGATCACACCGAAGCCGCTGTCCAGCTTCGCGACGAGGTCGGGGTCCTTGGCGAGAACCACCTGTCTCAGTGTCTGGTACGCCATCCGCGCCCCGCTCACGGCGGCGTCGAGATCAACCAGATCGAGCCCGCTGTAGCGCTCCTCCTCGCCGGTCACCTTCGTGGTGCGCGCGTCGATCAGCAAACTCTTCGCGGTGTAGCCGATCTGCTCGGTGGTGAGCTCGGCATGGTGCATCGCATCGGCCAGCTTCGCCACGTCGGCCTGGAGCTTGCGGGCGACTTCCGCGTCTTTCGAGAAGTCGCCGGCCGCCCACAGATCGTGCTCCAGCCGATGGAAGCCGATCCACTCCTGACCGTTCTCGACGTCATCGATGCGGGCATTGATCCGCGGATCCAGGTCGCCGAATGCCTGTGCGATGGGCGCGATGGTCTCGTAGGGCGCCCGCGCGGCCGCGTAGAGGGACCGGGCCTTCGCGGCGTCGCCGGCGATGACCGCCGCCACAAAGGGCTCGGTACGCGCCTTCAGCAGGTCCACCTGGCCCAGCACGTACTTGTGGTACTCGGCGATGGCCGCCTGCAGCTGCGGGCTGGTGGTCGGCTCCGCCCCGGACGGCGCCTTGACCGTGATCGCCGTGCGGATGCCCTGACCGGTCCCGCCGGGCCGGCAGGCGATCTGGTACTGACCGGCGCGCAGCGTCACCGTGAGCCGCTTGCTCGTGCTCGGCCCGATGTTGTCGACGGCTGCGAGGCTGCGGTCACCGGGGGCGTAGACGTGAACCTCGGTCGGCTGGCTGCCCGCATTGGAGACGGTGAACATCAGCGTGCCGGCTTGCAGGGTGGTGTCCGCCACCTGGCAAGCCGTATCCGATGCCTTGACGGCGATGCCGACCGGGTCACCGGGGGCCGCCGGCGCCGAACTGCACGCGGCGAGCAGCGCGATCGGCGCCGCCAGCAGCGTCGCTACCCCGAGGCCAGCGGCGCGACGGGCCTCCCGTCGCAGCCGGTGCATCGACGCTGCTCGGTTGACGACCGTTCCTCTCACCGCGTCCCTGGGCTTCACGTGAGGTTAACTCGCCGGCGAAAAAGCAGCGGGGCCGCGCTCGGGCATGGGCGCGGCCCCGCTGATGGCAGTCCGCCACCGGTTGGGAGGGGGATCAACCGGTGGCGGATCCCAAAGTCACCGTCGTCTGGTGCTGGGTGCCGTTGCGGGTGTAGGTGATCGCGACCTTGTCGCCTGGCTGGTGCGAACGGATGACGGCGGACAGCGAGGTGCCGTCGGCGATGCTCGTGCCGTCGACCTTGGTGATGACGTCACCGACCTGCAGCCCGCCGCGCGCCGCCGCGCTGCCGGCGTTGACATCGGCGATCAGGGCGCCGCCATTCGGGTCGTCGTTGATCTGCACGCCGAGCAGCGCGTGCTTCGGCGTCTCACCGTTCATCAGCTGGTTGGACACCGACTTCACTTCATCGACCGGGATGGCGAACCCAACTCCGATGCTGCCGGACTGGCCGCTGCCGCTGCTCAGGCTGGCGATGGCGCTGTTGATACCGATCAGCCGGCCTTGGGCGTCGACGAGCGCGCCGCCGGAGTTGCCCGGGTTGATTGCCGCGTCGGTCTGGATGGCGTCGCCGACCGAAGCGGAGGGGCCGCCCGTCTCGCTGCCGAGAACGACGGTGCGGTGCAACGCGGAGACGATCCCGGAGGTCACCGAACCTTCGAGTCCGAGCGGGCTTCCGATAGCGAGCACGGTGTCGCCCACGTGGACGCTGTTGATGGCGCCGAGCGTGATCGGCTTCTTGCCGGACACGCCCTTCGCCTGGATGACGGCGAGGTCGGTACCCGGGTCGCGGCCGACGATCGACGCGCCGGCGGTCGAGCCGTCGGAGAACTTGACCGTGATCGACCCGGCGCCGTTGGCGGCCGCCGCGACGACGTGGTTGTTGGTGACGATGGTGCCGTTCGAACGCAGGATGATGCCGGATCCGGTGTCGCCGCCCTGGCCGGCCTGCACCGCGATCGACACCACGCTCGGGGAGACGGCCGCCGCCACCTTCGCGAGGGACTCGGCCGGTGCGGTGCCGCCCTGCACGTTCACCTGCGGGGCGCTCTGCACGACGGTCTTCGCTCCGCCGTCGTCGCCTACGACCAGCGCGCCGGTGACGCCGCTGCCTACCGCGACCGCGACGAGCACCACGCCGGCCGCCACCTTGCGGCCCCACGCCGGCTGCGGGCGAGGCGGCCGCGGGGACCAATCGCCACGCGGCGGGGACGGCGGGAGCGGGGGTTGCGCCGGACCGTTCGGCGGCTCGCCGCCGTACGGCCACCCGACATTCGGGCCGTAGGTCGGGGCGTCGCTCTGCGGCACGGCCCCGGTGGGGGCGGAGTTGTGCATCAGGTCCGTCCCACCGGCGGCGGCCGGAGGATAGGTCCAGGAAAGCGGTGTGTCCCAGCGGTCGTTCGTGCTCATGTCGTCAAGCTTCGGCGGCAGCACTTCGGCAGGGCTGAGTGCCGCCTGTGAGTTGTCTGGACGCGTCGCGCCGCGGGTCCGTCCCAGGTTTCACAGCTCAGCCACAGGTCGTTCCAAGAACGGACGCAGCCAGTGTGGCGACCCTCATCCCGTGAACTTGATCTGGCTGAGCCCCGGCCTGCCCGCGGATCGTGACGAGCTGGCCGGTGCGTTACCTCCTCACTTTTCCGTGCTGTCCGCCGGCGCGGGCGCCGAAGCAGCCGGGCTCGCGGGCCCAACCGTCACCTATGGTCCGGAGCAAGTCGATGCGCTGCCTGTCGGCAGCCTGTGCGTAGCCACAGTCTTCGAGACGGATCTGCTGGCGCGGCTCGCTCACCGTCCGGCGGGGGTCCGGCTGCTCGTCGTCGGACCCGAAGGGCAGCTCGACGTGCCCCCGGTGCCGCCGGGAGGGCGGGCGCCCGACCTCGTGGCGCCGGCCGCGTCCATAGGAGACCTGGCGATCGCGGTCCAGCACAGCATGTCGGCTTTCCCGGGTGCGCCGGGTGACGACCTGCTCATCACCGCTCCGTTCACCCCGTTCGACGCCGCAGCGACGGCAGGTGCGGCGCCGCCGGTCGGCTCTCGGCGACCGCCGTGGCGCGGTAGCAAGCTCCTCGGCGCCGGTGCCGTGCTCGCCGGGCTCGCCATCGGCGGCATCGTCCTCGCGGCGACCGAAGGGTCCTCCTCGGCGGGGCCCAACCGCACCGCCTTCAACGGGCCCAACTTCGGCGGGAATGCGAACGGCAATCAGTTCCCGGGCAACGGAGGCCAAGGTCTCACCGGTAACGGCGGCACCGGCTCGGGCACGACCGGCAACGGCGGAACGGGTCCGGGCGGCACCAGCCCGCTGCCAGGAACCGCCGGCATTCCCGGTGACCGGGACGGCGACCACCAGGGCGCCGGTGGCTTCGACCGCGACGGCGACGGCCGATTCGGTGCAGGACGCCCGCAGCTGCTCGCCTGCCTGCAGGAGCAAGGCGTCGACGTGACGGGCGCGCAGCGGCCGGACCCGAGCGATCCGACGCTGCGCGCGGCGTTCCAGAAGTGCCTGCAAACGCTGGGAAAGGACGGCACCTTAAGCCAATTCCCAGGCCGGCCATAGTCCGGTGATAGCGCAGGCGCCGAACGTGAAGGCATGACCTTGACGCAAGCCGACTCGACCACGGCAGCCGCTGATGCCACTCCGGTGAGCTGTGCACCGGCCACCGCCGCGGCGCGAGCCGACGTCGAGATCGTCGTTCCCGTGTACAACGAAGCCGCGGGCCTGGTCGCGAGCATCGAGCGCCTCCACGGCTACCTTGCCGGCGCGTTCCCGTTCACCTTCCGCATCACCATCGCCGACAACGCGAGCACCGACCCGACCTGGTCGCTGGCGCAACAGCTCGCGCAACGGCTGCCGCATGTCGCTGCGCATCACCTCGATGCGAAGGGCCGCGGCCGCGCGCTGCGCGAGACCTGGAGCCAGAGCAACGCCACGGTGCTCGCCTACATGGATGTCGACCTGTCGACCGACCTTGCCGCGCTGCTGCCGCTCGTGGCCCCGTTGCTCACCGGGCACAGTGATATCGCGATCGGTTCCCGGCTCACGCGTTCGTCACGGGTGGTGCGCGGCGCCAAGCGCGAGTTCATTTCCCGGTCCTACAACCTGCTGCTGCGCACGGCGCTGCGGGCACGATTCTCCGATGCGCAATGCGGTTTCAAAGCGATCCGGGCCGACGCAGCGCGCCGGCTGCTGCCGCTCGTGAAGGACCACGGATGGTTCTTCGACACGGAGTTGCTGGTGCTCGGTGAGCGCGCCGGACTGCGCATCCATGAAGTGCCCGTCGACTGGGTCGACGACCCCGACACCCGGGTCGACATCGTCTCCACCGCGATCGCCGACCTCAAAGGTGTCGCGCGGCTCGGTCGCGCACTTGCCGCCGGCAAGCTGCCGCTCGCCGAACTCGGCACCCAGCTCGGCCGCGCCCCGCTTCCGGCGGCAGTACCCGGCGTGCCGGCCTCCCTGCCCCGGCAGGCCGTGCGTTTCGCGGCGATCGGTGTGGCGAGCACGCTCGCCTATCTCGTGCTCTTCCTGCTGATGCGTCAGACCACCGGCGCCCAGGCCGCGAACCTCATCGCGCTACTGGTGACCGCCGTCGCGAATACCGCAGCCAACCGGCGTCTCACGTTCGGCGTGCGGGGTTCGCACCGCCGCGCCCGCAGCCAGCTCGAAGGCCTGCTGGTCTTCGCGATCGGGCTGAGTCTCACCAGCGGGTCGCTGGCCGTCCTGCATGCGGTCACCTCCGAGCCGCATCGCGCGATCGAGGTGACGGTGCTCATCGCCGCGAACCTCATCGCCACGCTCGTGCGTTTCGTGCTCTTGCGCGGCTGGGTGTTTCATCCCCGGCGGACCGCGCCGAAGACCCCAGCAGCCGTGCCGGCCGGCTCAGCCGACGGTTCCCCGCTCGCGTAAGCGGGCGATGGCATCGGCCGGATACTGCAACTCCTGCAGTATGCGGCTGGTGTGTTCACCCAAGGCGGGAACCGGATCCATCCGCGGCTGCTCGCCGTCCAACGTGATCGGCGGTAGCACCGCGCGAATAGGCCCGCCCGGGCTGCCCACTTCCCGCCACCGGTCACGGGCGGCCAGCTGCGGGTGGCGTACCACCGCCTCGACCTCGTTCAGCACCGCATTGGGAATGCCCTCCGCGTCCAGCAGCTCTTGCAGCTGCACCGAAGGCAGCGTGCGCGTCGTGCTCGCCACGAGCGCATCCACCTCGTCACGATGCAGGACGCGGCTGGCGTTCGTCGCGTAACGCGGATCCGCTGCCAATTCTGGCTTTTCGAGCACCGAACGAACGAGCGTGGCCCACTGCCGGTCGTTCTGCACGCCGATCAGCAGGCGCTCGCCCTCAGCAGTCGGGTACGCGTCGTACGGCACGATCGCCGCGTGGCCGAGCCCGGAGCGCGCCGGTGCCTTGCCGGTGTACATCGCGGTGTAGAGCGGATAGCCCATCCATTCGACGACCGCGTCGAACATGCTGACCTCGACGTGACCGCCCGCGCCGGTGGTGCCGCGCCGCACCAGGGCCGCCAGGATGCCCGAGAACGCGTACAGCCCCGCGGCGATGTCAGCGGCCGCAACTCCCGTCTTCGCAGGGGTTTCGGGGGTTCCGGTCATCGCGATGAGGCCGGCCTCGCTCTGCACGAGCATGTCGTAGGCCTTCTTGCGGGCGTACGGGCCGCCCGGGCCGTAACCCGACATGTCGACCGTGATGAGCCGCGGCCGCGAGCGGCGCAGCTCCTGCGCTCCGAGCCCGAGCCGGACGGCCGTTCCCGGTGCGAGGTTCTGCAGGAAGACATCGGCGCGATCGACCAGCCGCAGCACGATCTCGCGCCCTTCCGGACTGGCGAGGTCGACGGCGATCGACTCCTTGGATCGGTTGAGCCACACGAAGTGCGCCGCCTCCCCGAGCACCGCTGTGTCGTAATGGCGCGCGAAGTCGCCGCCGTCGACCCGCTCCACCTTGATGACGCGGGCTCCGAGGTCCGCGAGGTGGCGCGTGGCGAGCGGCGCGGCCACCGCCTGCTCGACCGCCACCACGGTGATTCCGTCAAGCGCATGCACATGCGGACTCTAGGTGAGCGGGGCTGCCCAGCCGGTCCCAGCCCGTCCCGCTCCTGCGCTCGCTCGCGTACCGGTGCGCTCACCCCACCCCCTGCTCCTGCAGCCACATCTCGAGCAGCGCAACCTGCCAGAGCGCGTTGGAACCGAGGGTGGTGCGGATGCCATTCGGGTCGGCGAACAGCCGCTGGACGGGCGCGGACTGATACAGCCCGCGGTCCCGGGCGGCCTGGCTGGTCAGAGCGTCGCGGACGCGGTCGAGCAGCGGACCGGACAGGTGCCTGATGGCCGGCACCGGGAAGTAGCCCTTCTCCCGATCGATCACCTCGGCCGGCAGCACCTTGCGGCTCGCGTCCTTGAGGACCCCCTTGCCGCCGTGGGCGAGCTTGCGCTCCGGCGGGCATTGGGCAGCGAGCTCGACGACGTCATGGTCGAGGAACGGGACGCGTACCTCGAGGCCCCAGGCCATCGTCATGTTGTCGACCCGCTTGACCGGGTCGTCGACCAGCATGATCTGGCTGTCGATGCGCAGCGCGGCGTCGAGAGCGGTGTCGGCCCCCGGTGCGCCGAAGTGGTCGGCGACGAACTCGCGCGAGGGGTCGTGAGCCAGCCTTCTCGCCGGCCGCAGCAGCTCCTGCACCTCCTCGTGCGGACGGTCGAGGAAGACCTTCGGGTACTCGACCGCCGCGTCGTCCCGCGCGACGTCCGCCAGGGGCGGGTACCAGTCGTAGCCGGCGAAGATCTCGTCCGCTCCCTGACCGGACTGCACCACCCGGATGCTCTTCGAGACCTCCCGCGAAAGCAGGTAGAACGCCACGCAGTCGTGGCTCACCATCGGCTCGCTCATCGCGGCGATCGCCTGCTCCACGGCAGGCAGCACGTCACTCGTCGAGATGCGGATCTGATGGTGACGGGTCGCGAAATGCTCGGCGATCAGGTCGGAGTAGTGGAACTCGTCCCCCGACTCGCCGCCTGCGGCCTCGAAGCCGATGGAGAACGTATTCAGGTCGCTCTGCCCCTCCCCGGCGAGAAGGGCGACGACCAGGCTCGAATCGATGCCCCCGGACAGCAGCACGCCGACCGGCACGTCCGACACCATGCGGCGTTTGACGGCCACTCGCAGCGTCTCCAGGACGGCTTCCTGCCACTCCTCGGGCGTCATGCTCGCCCGTTCCGGATTGCGCGCGTAAGGCGGCGACCAGTAGGTGTGGTCGGTCATCCGCCCATCGGGTTCGACGACGCGGATCGTGGCCGGTGGCAGCTTGCGGACGCCCGCCAGGATCGTGCGGGGCGCCGGCACGACCGAGTGAAAGCTCAGGTAGTGGTGCAGTGCCACCGGGTCGAGTGAGGTGTCGACGTCGCCGCCCGCGACGATCGACGGCAAGGTCGACGCGAACCGCAGCCGTCCCGGTGTCTCGGCGAGGTAGAGCGGCTTGATACCGAGCCGGTCACGGGCCAGTACCAGCCGGCCGGTCTCACGCTCGTAGATGGCGAACGCGAACATCCCCGCGAAACGCTCGACGCAGCGCGTACCCCAGCGGTGCCAGGCCTTGACGACGACTTCCGTGTCCGACGTCGAGAAGAAGCGGTAGCCCTCGCGGGAGAGCTCTTCGCGCAGCTGCGGATAGTTGTAGATGCAGCCGTTGAAGACGATCGAGAGGCCGAGGCCGGCATCGACCATCGGCTGCTGCCCCGCCTGTGAGAGATCGATGATCGCGAGCCGACAATGGCCGAACGCGGCAGGACCGTTCGCCCACACCCCGCTTCCGTCCGGCCCCCGCGGAGCCAACGGCACGCGCATCCGGTCCACGGCAGCGACGTTCGCCACCGTTCCGTCCCACCGGAATTCACCGCACAGCCCACACACCCGCGGCCACCCTCCCTTTCGCTTCTCGAAAGCCTCGCCGACGGCGATGACGTCGTGCTGACAACGGGATTGCGGCTGACTGCGCCGCGGCTGCCTGCTAGGGCACCAGCCAGGTGTCCTTCGCGCCACCGCCACGCGAGGAGTTCACGATCATGCTTCCGGCCGGCGCCACCCGGGTGAGCGGCGCGGGCAGCGCCTCCGGACGGGGCGCCACCCCGGGCTGCGGGTCCCGGCTGAGCGCGACGAACACGCGCAGGTCCACGTTGCGTGGCTCGAGCCGGCCGGCGACCAGCGTCGGATGCGTCGAGAGCTTGACCAGGTCCTGGGCGATCCAGCGGGCCGGAGCGAGCTGCAGCTGCTCGCGCAGGTCCTCGAGCTCCGATGCGCTCGCGTCGGGGCCGATGGTGACGCCCGCCCCGCCGTAGCCGTCGACCGGCTTGAACACCAGCTCCGGCATCCGGTCGAGCACTTCCTCGAGAGCGTGCGGATTCGAGCAGAGGTAGGTCGGGACACCTTCCAGCAGCGGTTCCTCGCCCAGGTAATGGCGGATGAAATCAGGCACCAGCGCGTAGATGGCCTTGTCGTCCGCGATCCCGTTGCCGGGAGCATTCGCCAGCGCCACTCCCCCGCTGCGCATCGCCGCGAGCAACCGGCGACCCAGCGGGCGCCCGTCGGCTCCGGGCACGTGTTCGAGCAGGTCCTCATCAAGGCGGCGGTAGATCACGTCAATCGGGTAGCGCCTGCCGTGCTCCAGGCGGTAGACCGCGCCATCGGTGACGACCAGGTCTTTCGGCTGCACGAGTTCGGCGTTCATGCGCGCGGCCAGGGTCTTGTGCTCCCACCAGGCGGAGTCGCCGGTGCCCGAGGTGAGGACGGCGAGCTGGACGTCGCTGTGCGGCTTGCCGGCCGCGGCACGCAGCGCATCGGCCAGCCGGTGCGCGGCTGCCTCGCACGCGAGGGTGCCGACGGGCGGGGTGAGCTCCGGCATCACCGTCGCCAGCAGCTCGCGCGCATGCATCGCATAGGCCAGGCCGCTCGGGACCCGCAGGTTGTCTTCCAGCACCCGCCAGACGCCCGAGGAGTCGCGTACCAGGTCGACACCGATGACTGTCGCGCGCACCGCGTGAGCAGGTACCAGCGCACCCGCCGAGCGCAGGCCGGGTGTCGCGTCGAGCACCTCACGCGAGATGAGCCCGGCGCGCAGGCATTCGCGCGGTCCATAAACGTCGCTGAGGAACGCTTCCAACGCGAGTGCCCGCTGCGCCAGCCCGCGCTCGAGCTGGCGCCACTGCTTCTGGTCGATGAGCCGCGGGACGAGGTCGATGGGGAAGGGGCGGGTCTCGCCGTCGACGGTGAACGTCACCTCGCGTTCGGTCTGGTGCCGGTCCCGCGCGCGTTCACGGAGCTCGAGGCTGCGGCGACCGAGACCCTCAAGCACCGACAGCACGGGCGCGAACTCCACCGCCGGGCGGCGATAGTGGGTGATCGACTCGTCACCCTTACGCAGCTCGTAGTCCGACACCAGCGAGCGTGGGGCGATCACGGGCGGGGCCGGCTCGACATCGCCCCTCGCCGTCTCGGTGAGCAGCAGGTCGACGACGTCGGTGAGCTCCTCGCGCATCCGGTATGCCGCGCGCTGCCGGGAGGCGCTACTGCCGTCGCGCAGCGCCTCCTCCGTCAGCTGGCGGACCGCGTCGTAGTCGCCCGCCGCCTCCAGATAGGGCCGCAGGTCGTCGACCAGCCGATGCACCACCTGCCGGACCGGATGCGGACGGCGTTCGACGAGATCGACGAGGTCACCCTCGAGCCCGCCGCGCGCCGCCCGCCACATCGCCGCCCGGATGAGCGCCGGGGTGTACAGCCGATGCGGGATGCCCGCGTCCTCCTCCTCGTTCGCCCGCGCCACCAGCGCGCGGAAGAGGCCGGCGAGCAGCATGACGTCGTCCACACGCGGGGTGGCGTCACAAAGCCGGAGCTCGATCGTCGGCACGTGGGCGGATGGCCGGACGTCGAAGTAGATCATTCCGACGTCCGAGATCACCCCCGAGCCGATGAGGTCGCGGATCAGCGCGTCGTACTCGGCGGCGTCCGCGACCTCCGGAAACGGTCCGCTCGTCGGCCAGCGCGACCAGACGAAGGTGCGGTAGCTCGCGTAGCCGGTATCCGCGCCCAGCCAGTACGGCGAGCTGGCGGACAGCGCCAGCAGCACCGGAAGGTCGGCCGACACCCGGCCGGCGATGGCGACCGCCCGGTCGCGACTCGCCACCCCGACGTGCACCTGGGTGCCGCAGATGACCTGCTCGCGGACGAGCAGCTGGTAGTCGGCCAGCATCTGGGCGTACCGCGGGTTGGCGGTGACGCCGAGCTCGTCCGGGTCGACGAGGGGGACGCTGCCGGCGGCGACGACGCCGACTCCGACCCGGTCGGCGGCCTGCGACAGCTGGCGGCGGATGCGCACCAGGTCTGATCGCAGGTCGTCGAGCGTCGTGACGACGGACGAGTTCGTCTCGACCACCGACCGTTGCAGCTCGGCGGCGAAATTGTCGGGCAACCCCTCCAACACCCGCGGACCCACGGGGGCGACCTGCTGCGTCTCCAGGTCGACGATGTGGAATTCCTCCTCGACGCCGAGGGTCAGCAGCGAGGAGGTCGAGGACGCGGCTGCTGGAGCGACAGTGCGCAAGTCCCCTCCCATGGCGTGACGGTAGGCGCGGCGTGTTACGGCGCGGTTGCCGACCCCGCCCCACTGGGTTCAGGTACCCCGCTCAGCGGCTGCTGGGACGGAGAGGGCGAAGTTTCTGCTGGTTGGGGGGTGGTCGTGGGGGCCGGCGAGGGGCTCGCTTGCCCCGACGGCGCGCCGCTCGGGACCGGTGCGGGCGTCGGCGCCTGAACGCCCGGCTGAGCCGACGGCCTCGTCGTGGGACTCGGTGTAGGCGACGGCGTCGGAGCCGCGGACTTCTTCGGCGAGATCACATGGCCGATGGTCGTTCCTCCGCCGCCGCGGCCGAACAGGCTGGAGACCGGCTGGTTCGTACCGGCCTCGATCACGGTCAGCACGCCCACGGTGATCGCGAAAATGCCGACCGCGAGGGCGAGGACGGCAAGCCACCGGCGCCGCAGTGCAGGAAGCCCGCGGCGCAATCTCGCCCAGCTGAACCGGGTTCGCGCCGGGTCGGCGGGCAGTTGCGCGCGCGACGGCACGAGCCCGTCACCGGTGCGCGGAGCGACGTCCTCGCCCGCGGCGAGGCCACTGGCCGGCATGGCGCGCATCGGTCGCGTCTCGGCGATGGCCGGCACCGCCGTCACGGCGGGACCGGTGCGGCGGGTGGCTGCACCGGCGAGCCGCCGCAGCTGGTCGTTCGTGGACCGCAGCGAGGCGAGGTAGAGGGTGGAGCCGACCGACGCGACGATGCTCGCGACCGCGGCGCCGATCAGCGTGCCCGCGACTCCGAACGTGGAAGAGACGATGGCCGCCGACACGGCGGCGAGCGCGCTGGCAGCGACTTGGGTAGCGCTCGGCCGCGGCGGCCGGTGCGACGGGGGCGGGATGGGCTGGCTCGGGGGGCGAACGGGTGTTGTCGACGCCATGGTCGGGGCGGAGCTCCTCTTACTTGCTGCGGTGCATGTGTGCTGTGCTGCGCCGGGCCGCTGGGCGTGCACCCGGCATCGCGACCCGTCGCACGCGGCGACACGACTTCCGGGATACACACCGGCGGTGTCAGTCCCGTGTGTCTTCGGCGCGGACGAACGTTGCTCCCGTCGCGCCTCACGGCGTCGGGCCAGCCGTGTCCACCGGCCGCCAGGGCCGGCTGCGGACGGGACCGGGCCGACGCGGTGGCTCTGCGAGAGCACCGATCGCGACCGGCCCTCCTGGACGTGGTACCACGATACGCGCTGCCACCTGCGTTTGCTGCGAGCTAGCACCGGCGTTTCGCGGCAGGCCGCGTCGGGGTCCGCGGCGCGTTCGCGCGGCGGGCCGCCGGCTGACCGATGGCGGAATGAGGACCACCTCGACACTCAGCGAGTTCTAAGCTTCACACTGAGATGCCGCCGCCGCTGCACGCTGTTGCACAAAGGGCAGCGCCCGCGCGGCAATTTTGCTGGCTACTTCCCTGCCCCGGGGTAGAAAGGCCAAGTCAGGGCGCCTCGTTCTGACCCGGAGGACGCGATGAGCACGGTCTCGCTGGAGCTACCGCTCCGCACGATCGAGCCGGCGGCCGACGAACTCTCCGTCGGCATGAGCTGGCGATCTCATCGTGACGAGGACCGGCTGCTCGTCGACCCGGCGGCGGGGCTCTACGGCGTCTTCGACGGAGCGGGTGGCCATGGCGACGGCGCCGCCGCCGCGAGCGTGGCGGCCGAAACGGTCAATCGGCGCGTGCGCGCCGGACTGCCGAGCTGCCGCAATGTCGATGACGTAGCGGCGCTACTCGACGCCGCGCTCGAAGCGGCCGACGCCGCGGTAGCCGAGCTCGACGCCGGCCGCACCAATTCCGCGACTTCGCCCAGCGCGACGACCGCCACCGTGGCAGTGATCTGCCGGCGCGCCGCGGAGCCGTCCCGTCTCGTCGCCGTCATCGCCAATCTCGGCGACAGCCGCGTCCAGCTGCTGCGCGCCGGACGGCTCTCGACGGTCACGCTCGACCACTCCTACCTGAGCGAGCCCGATCCGCTGGCGGCGAAAGCGCGCCAGGACCGGCTCGACGCGGCGAACCTGCTCACCGATCTGGATGATCCGATGGACCGCGCCGCGTTCGCCCACCGTCACCTGCTGGCGAACGCGATCACCGGAGACGGTCTCGAGGACGTTCGCCACTATCTGGTCGAACTGGCCGCGGGCGACCGGCTGGTGCTGGACTCGGACGGCATTCACGACAACCTCACCACCGCCGAATTCGAAGCGGTGCTGTGCGGGGCAGAAAGCGCCCCCGAAGCCGCCGAGCAGGTCGTGGCGAAGGCCTGGGCGCGCAGCGAGGAGACCTCCTCCGAGCTCGGCCGGGCAAAGCCGGATGACATGACGCTGCTCGTGCTGGACGTGCGCGACCGCGACCAGTCGGGAGGCGGCGCCGGGGGCTACCGGCTGCCACCGGGCGGAAGCGTCTCGCTGTCTCTGATGGCGACGCAGCCTTGGGCGACGACGCAGATCAGCTCGCGCAACGGCAGCCGCGAGCCGGAGCCCGAGCTCGGACCGAAGCAGTACGTGGTCTCCGCCGCCGACCTGCAGCTGCTCGTCGCGCGCCGGGACGGCACGTGGTGGGCGATGCAGCCCGGAGCCGCGCCCGGCGAACGCGGATCATGGCGGCTGGATCCCGGTGGGACGATCGAATTCGGGCGCAGCATCCCGGGCAACTTCCTCAGCGAGCCGACCAGCCAGGTGTCGCGTCGCCATGTGGCGCTCAGCCTGAACGAGACGTCTGATCTGCTCACGGTCACCGATCTGCACTCGACGAACGGGACGGCCGTGCTCGGCTGGTAACGGCGCCGCTCGGCTCGCTATGCCGGCTCGGCGCTCTGCAGGACGTCGAACGACCAGATCTCGCTGCCCATGGCGGCCGGGCCGCCGCCGGCCGGCCGGCCGGCTTCGGCCTGCGCGTGGCCGGCACCGAAGGCCTGGGACTTCGTCCAGCGCTCGAAGTCCTCCTCCGACCGCCAGCGGGTGTAGACGAGGTAGCGGTCGGTGCCGTCCACCGGTCGCAGCAACTCGAAGTGCTCGAACCCCTCGGCCGATTCGACCATTCCGGCGCGGTCCGCGAACCGCTGCTCGAAGGCCTCGCGGGCCGGCTCGGGTACCGACAGGACGTTGATGCGAACGACGCTCATGCCGGGAAAGTCTGCCAGCCTCGAAAGGACTGGCTCGCCGGGCGTCCCATCGGATTGGCTGGAGGCATGAGCTCCGCGCCGTCACTGCCGTTCTCCGGCCCCACCCTGCCTTACGTGATCGTCGACGTGTTCGTACCGGAGGGCGGCCGGCCGTTCAGCGGCAATCCGCTGGCTGTCGTCCTGGGCGGCGACCAGCTGCGGACCGAGCAGTGCCAGGCCCTCGCCGTCGAGTTCCACCTGTCGGAGACCGTCTTCGCGTTGCCGGCCACCTCACCGGACGCCACCTACCGGGCCCGCATCTTCACCATCACCTCTGAGCTGCCCTATGCCGGTCACCCTTCGGTCGGTGTGGCCTGGACGCTCGCGAAGCTGGGCCGCATTCCGGCTGGGCAGGTGGTCCAGGAGTGCGGCGCCGGGTTGCTCGCGCTGGAGGTGCCGGGCGGTGCGGGGCTGGTGACGCTGACCGGCCCGGTGCCCGCCGTCTCCGAGCCGATCGCCCCCGGGCCGCTGCTTTCGGCCCTCGGGCTCTCGCCCGACGACCATCACGGACCGGCGCCGCGCGTCTGCGGAACCGGGACCGTGTTCGCTTTCCTTCCGGTACGGCGCACCGCGCTGGCCCGCATCCGCCCCGATCTCGGCGCGCTCGGCGCGCTGGAGGCAGGCGTGACCGGCATATTCGCCTTCGCGCTGGATGACGAGCCCGGTGGCGGGAGCGACCTCGCGGTGCAGGCCCGGATGTTCGCCGCCGACATCGGAGGCGAGGATCCGGCGACGGGCTCCGCCGCGATCGCGCTCGGCGGGTTTCTCGTCGCCTCGGGAGCGGCCGATGCCGGCTCGTCCACGCGCTACGCCATCAGCCAGGGCGTGGAGATGGGGCGGCCGTCGGCGCTGTACGGGACGGTGACCTGCAGCGACGGGGTCATCGAGCGGGTTCGGGTGAGCGGCGAGGTCGCCCTGGTCGCCCAGGGCAGCATCGCCGTTCCAGCGGTCTGAGCCGGCTGTGGACAGCCAGGATTTCGTCGGTGGCTTCGCTTACCGTTCCCCGGGTGGCCGCGACGGCGGCCGCGGCGGACGTGAGGGGAGGCGGCGAAGATCAGCTACCGGACGGAGGCGGGTGCGCTGCTCCTGGCCGCCGCGCTCAGCTGCCTGATCGGCTTGTGGACCGGGCGGCGCAGGCGGCAAGGCCGACGGGCGCCGGTAGGCGTTGTCGTCGGGGCGTTGCTGCTCGGCACGGGCGGCGGCGGTCTGCTCGCCGGCTGCGGCTCGGGGAGCTTCTCCGGCGCCGATGTGCCGAAGCTGCTCGCGACCGCACCCCCCGGATCGGCGCTGGCGACGTTGCGCGACCTGCCGGCGAAGGGCCGGGCGCCGAAGACCGGTTACTCCCGCGAGCAGTTCGGGCCCGCCTGGTCCGACGTCGACCACAACGGCTGCGACACCCGCAACGACATCCTGCGCCGCGACCTCACCGGCATCCGGGTCCGGGCGTCCACTCACGGGTGCGTCGTCATCGCGGGCACGCTGGCTGATCCCTACACCGGCCAGCGCATCGCCTTCATGAAGGCGGAAGCCGCGAAGGTGCAGATCGACCATGTCGTCGCGCTGTCCGACGCCTGGCAGACCGGGGCGCAGCAGCTGCCGCCGAGCACCCGCCTCGCGTTCGCGAACGACCCGCTGAATCTGCTCGCCGTCGACGGCCCGGCTAACGAAGCCAAGGGCGACGGTGACGCGGCGACCTGGCTGCCGCCGCGCAAGTCGTTTCGGTGTGCTTACGTCAGCCGCCAGGTGGCGGTGAAGGCGCGCTACCACCTGTGGGTCACCGCGGCCGAGCGCGACGCCATCGCTCGGGTGCTCAGCGGTTGTCCGGATGAGCCATTGCCGTAGCCCGCCGCATGCGGTGACCTGTGCGAGAGCAGCCGGCAGGTCAGGCGGCGGCAGGTCAGGCGTCGGTGGGATCGGCACCTTCGCCGGAGCCGCGCCCCTTCGTGGAGTTGTCCGCGCGCCTACGCAGCATCGAGGCGCCGGGAACGCTCGAGATCAGCTTGCCCATCTGGCTGACGACGGACGACAGCTCGTCGACGTTGCGATGCAGCAACTCCACCACCGGCACCAAGCTGTTGATCGACATGACGCTCGGGATCACTTCCTCCTCCAGCCGGGTGAGCAGCGGCCCGAGCGTCGGGATGAGGTGGCCGAGCTGCGTCGCGACGCCGGGATCGAGCTCGGCAAGCGCCGTCACCAGCGGCCGCAGCTGCGCTGGTAAGCCGTCGATCTCGGCGATGAGGTCGGTCGCGCCGTCGAACACTCCGGAGGCGCGCTCGATCACGACCACGGCCTGGCCGGGAAGGACCTCGCTCTGCTCGAGCAGGTGAGCAACCCGCCGCGGCAGGGTCTCGGTCTGCTCCAGGACGTGCACCACCCGGCCGGGGAGCGCCTCCGTCTGCTCCAGCATCTGCACCAGCCGCCCTGGCAAGGCCTCCGTCTGCTCGACGACCGCCGCGACGGCCGCCGGAAGCCCCTCGGTCTGCTCGAGCACGCGAGCCATGCGTTTCGGGAGTGCGGCAGCCGCATCCGCGGTGTGCTCGATCCGGGTGAGCGTGCCGCGGACCACGTCCAGCAGCTCGTCGACCGCCTCCACGATGCGCGCGACGTCTTCCAGGACGCGGCTGGCCCGATTGACCATGCCGGGCACCAGCAGCGCCGACCGCGTCAGCTGCCCGGGCAACGCCCACAGCTCGCCCAATGTCGATCTCAGCTCGCCCAGCGCCACGACCCGCTCCTTCCCGACCCCGGGCACGGTAGCCCTTGCCGGCCCCAACGATGGCTGACGGTGGCTCGTCACGCATGCAGCGCCGCGTCGGTTCACGAATCTGTCGCACCCACCGAATAGCGTCGACCCCGACCGCGACAGGACGGGGCTGGCCATGGAACGGATGCTCGCCGCCGATGAGGCCAAGGTGCGCAAAGCCGTGGGCGCGCAGACCTATCAGCGCGGCGTTGCCTACGCGCGCGAGGGGCTGGTGCGCGATGTCACCTGGGACGACGAGCGCAGGGTCGTGTCGGGCGTCGTGTCCGGTTCCAGCCCGCGCCCTTACCTCGCGCGGGTAGCGGTCGTCCGAGCGGCCAGCGGGGCACTGGCGTCCCTCGCCGGCACGTGCACCTGCCCGGTCGGGGCCAACTGCAAGCACACCGTCGCGCTGCTCGTGACGGCGTTGCCGCGACCGCCGCGCGAGCCCCGTTCCGCCGGCACCGCACCGAGCGTTCCGGCGTGGCAGCACTCCCTTGACGCGCTCATCGGCCACGCCGGGCCCGGCGGCGGAGCGCAGCCGGAGTTCGCGTTGCAGTTCGAGGCTGACGGCGCAGACCGTCCCGGCCGCGTGTCGATCCGGCCGGTTGTGCAGGGTAAGGCAGGTTGGATCCGTACCGGTGTCTCGTGGGCCAATCTGAGCCGCGTCCAGTACTCCCGCTCACCCGGCGCAAAGCGCATACACGCCCTGCTGTCCGAGCTGGTGGCGCTGCACACCTTGAGCGAAGCCGCGCGCTACTCGTACTACTCCTATCTCGAGTCGACGTTCGACCTCGCCTCGTTCGGATCGCGGCGACTGTGGGACGTGCTGGCCGAGCTCAGCGCCGCCGGCCTGCCGTTTCTGCAAGCCGGCCGCCCGCCGGCGCCGGTAGTTCTGCGCGAGAGCGTGCGGGCCGTCGTCGATGTCCGCGCCACTCAGGGCGGCATGTGGGTGGGCCCGCGGTTGCTGCTCGGAGAGCAGCCGATCGAGCCGCACGCGGTGCAGCCACTCGGCAGTCCAGCCCACGGCTTGGCGTGGCGCGAGCCGGGCGACGGGGCACTGCACCTGGCTCCACTTCCGGCGAGTCCGGGAGCAGACGCCATAGCGACCCTCTCGCCGCTGGTCGTTCCCGCCGGCGAGCGATCACGGTTCCTGGCGACCTACCTGCCCCGGCTGCGGCGGATGGCAGCCGTGCTCTCCAGTGACGACTCGGTGCAGCTGCCGGAGCCGGAGCCGCCGCGGCTGCAGTTGTCGGTCGAGCAGCTGGATACCCATGAGATACGCGTCCGCTGGAGCTGGTCGTACCGAATCCTGGACACCGCACGCGAGGAGCCGCTGTGGCCGGCTGATCCGTTCGACGCCGCCGCTCGCGACCTTGACGCGGAGCTTTCGGCACTGTCGCCGGCAGAGGCTGCCGCCCGCAAGCTGCCCTCGCTGTTCGACGACGGCCGGCTGGCGGCGCAGCGCGAGCTCGCCGGCATGGCCACCGTACGGTTTCTGAGCGACGTGCTGCCGGCCGTCTCGGCCCTTGAAGACGTGGACACGCACGTCAGCGGAGCGGTGACCGACTACCACGAGTCGACGGCGGCGCCGGTCATCGCGTTCAACGTCACGAATCCCGACGAACGCGACTGGCTGGATCTCGACGTCTGCGTGTCGGTCGACGGTGAGCAGGTGCCGTTCGTCAGCCTGTTCACCGCGCTCGCGCAGGGCGAGCCGTACGTGATCCTGCCGAGCGGCACCTACTTTGCGGTCGACCGCCCCGAGTACGCCGCCCTCGCCGCGCTGATCGCCGAGTCGCGGGCGCTTTTCGACGCCGAACCGGGGACGGTGCGGCTCGGCAGGCTGCAGGCAGGTATGTGGGACGAGCTGGAGCGCATCGGCGTTGTCGGAGCCCAGGCCGAGGCGTGGCGCGGGGCGGCCCGCGCGCTTTCAGCCGTGTCGAGCATCCCCGAGCATCCGGTGCCCAGCACGCTGTGCGCCACGCTGCGCGGCTACCAGGTCGACGGGTTTCACTGGCTGGCGTTCCTCTACGAGCACGGGCTCGGTGGCGTACTCGCCGACGAGATGGGGCTCGGCAAGACCCTGCAGGCTCTCGCGCTGATCTGCCAGGTACGGGAGCAAGGGCACCGCGACGCCCCGTTCCTCGTCGTCGCACCGACGAGCGTGGTTCACAATTGGGTCGCCGAATGTCACCGCTTCGCACCGCATCTCACCGTCCGCGCGGTCACCGAGACGCGCAAGCGCCGCGGTGCCGACCTCGCTGACGTCGCGTGTGGCGCGGACGTCGTCGTCACCTCGTACACCCTCTTCCGCTTGGAGCATGAGCAGTACTCCCAGCTGCCGTGGGCCGGCTTGATCGCCGATGAGGCGCAGTTTTTGAAAAACCACCAGTCGCTGGCATACCGGTGTGCGAAGAAGCTCGACACCCCCTTCAAGTTGGCGATCACCGGCACCCCGATGGAGAACAACCTCATGGAGCTGTGGTCGCTGATGTCGATCACTGCCCCCGGCTTGTTCCCGCATCCGCGCGGATTCCAGGAGTACTACCGCTGGCCGATCGAGAAGGAGCGCGACGCCGAGTGCCTGGACCGGCTGCGCCGCCGGGTGCGGCCGCTGATGCTGCGCCGCACGAAGGGGCAGGTGGTCGCCGATCTGCCGGAGAAGCAGGAGCAGGTCCTCGAGCTCGACCTGAACCCGCGCCACCGCCAGGCGTACCAGACCCAGCTGCATCGCGAGCGACAGAAGGTCCTCGGCCTGCTCGGCGACCTGGAGAAGAACCGCTTTCAGATCTTCCGGTCGCTGACCGTGCTCCGCCAGGCCAGCCTGGACATCCGGCTCGTCGACCCGGAGCGCAGCGCCGTCCCGTCCAGCAAGCTCGATGCGTTGCTGGACCACCTCGCGGAGGTCACCGCCGAAGGACATCGCGCGGTCGTATTCAGCCAGTTCACCCGGTTCCTCGACCTGGCCCGGCAGCGGTTGGACGCAGCAGGCATCGGCTATGCCTACCTCGACGGCCGGACGAAGCGCCGGTCCGCCGCGATCCAGGCGTTCAAGGACGGCACCGCGCCGGCGTTTCTCATCAGCCTGAAGGCTGGCGGCTTCGGCCTGAACCTCACCGAAGCCGACTACTGCTTCATCCTCGATCCCTGGTGGAATCCGGCGGCCGAAGCTCAGGCCGTCGACCGCCTCCACCGCATCGGCCAGACCCGGCGGGTGATGGTGTACCGGTTCGTCGCCAGGGAGACCATCGAGGAGAAGGTCATGGCGCTCAAGGCCGGCAAGTCCGCGCTCTTCGCCAGCGTCATGGACGCCGAAGCAGGTACCACGAGCCGGCTCAGCGCCGCCGACATCCGCGGCTTGATCGAGTGAATCCGGCGGTGTGTGACTGGCTGTAGGTGCCGGCTTCCTGCTGGCGATGTCTGACAACGCACCTCAACGGCCCGGTCGCGCGCTATGGCACTGGCACAGCACCCTCCTCAGGCTGGGCGCCCCGCCAGCCGCTGATCCGGGAGCAGCGGCTGCGGCGGCGACCACCCCTGCCGCCACTCGACGAGCGCCCGGCGATCGGTGGTCGGCCGGGCGAGCAGGTAGCCCTGGGCGGCATCGACGCCGAGATCGCGAACGGCGTCCAGATCAGCCTGCCGCTCGACGCCCTCGGCGATCACCGACGCGCCGATGTCGAGCGCCAGCAGCACGAAGGCACTCACCGCGCTGCGGCGAGCTCGGTCGCCCGCCACCCCGTCGATCAGGTACCGGTCGATCTTGATGATGTCCGGTTCGAGCTCGACGACGTGCTTGAGCGACGCGTAGCCCGCACCGGCGTCATCGATCGCCAGTCGCAGCCCCTGCTCACGGCTGCGCCGCAGCGCTCGGCGCAGCCGAGCGTAGCCGTCCACGGCGGCGTGCTCGGTGATCTCCAGGACGAGGCGCTCGTTCAGCTCGGGATGCTCTGCGGCGACATCCGCGAGGTCGAAAGCCGCCTGTGGCGACGCGTTGACCGCCAGGAAGTGGTGGTCGGGCAAGTGCGGCAGCAGCCCCACCGCGTGGGTGAGTGCGAGCCGCTCCAGCGGGGTGCCCAAGCCAGCGGCTTGCGCCGACTGGAAGACCGAATCGGTGTGCCCGTAGGCCGCCGGGAAACGGGCCAGCGCCTCCACGCCGAGGCAACGGCCGTCGTGGACGTCGAAGACCGGCTGGGCGGCGATGTCCAGCACGCCGTCGGCGATGAGCTGCGCTATCCGGCGGCGACCCTGCTCGCTCTCCCGGACGTTCTCGAGCACGGGCGCCACGACGTCCGCGAGCGTCTGCATGAAGAGCACGTCGCCTTCGGTGAAATCACGCCTGCCGTGGTCGAAGCAGCCGAAGCTGCCGAACGGCGTGCCGTCCGACAGCGTGATCGGCACGCCGAGGTAGGCGCCCACCCGGCCGGACGTGGTGAGAGTCAGGTCGCGAACGCGATGGTCGGCGGCGGCGTCGGGGATGGCGTTCGGTATGGCGCGCTCCAACATGCGCGTGCAGAACGCGGCGTCCGCGTTCATCACCGTGTCGACAGCCAGGCCGAAAGAGGCAGCGTCGCCAGAAAGGTGCCGAAACACCAGTCGCCCGGCGGAGACCTCCGCGACGAAGGCCAGCTCCATGCCCAGGTGCAGGCGGGCGAACTCGAGGATGCGATTCAGCTGTCGGTCACCGATCAGCTGCGTGAGGACTCCCGCCAACTGCTCTCCAAACCATGACCCCCGCCGCGGCTCTCGAGGCCCGAGAGCTGCCTGGCTGGCTCAGTTCGCCATGATCGAACCCGGTATGCGTACTCCGTCCGAAATAGCTGTGAGTTACCAGAGTGTCACTGACAATCACTGCCTGCAAGAGCTTGATCTGCATAGTGGCTCCGACCACTGCTTTGCGGTTCACGAACCGGCCGGTGGGGTGTTCGGCGCCGATCGCGCAGCCGCAAGAAGGGCAGCTCGACGCAGACGTAGCTAAGCCACGCGAGCCCGAGCGCGAACGCGGCCGCGACGAACGGCCGCGCATCCGGCTGCACGCTGATGAGGCCCCGCCGGTGAACTTCGGTGAACAGCAGGATGGCGAGCACGTTGTACAGATACAGGCTGTAGGACAGCCGGCCGATGAACGCCATCGGCCGCAGCCCGAGCAGGGCACCGGGGATCGTCGGACGAGCGCAACGGCCGGTGAGCCCGGCGATCAGCAACGCCGTCGCGACGGCGATGAGCGGCGAGTAGGTGGCCTGGGCATAGGGGTCGTGGCGGCCGAACACCACCATCACCCAGGCGCCGAGCCCGATCCCCGACCAACGGGCGGCCAGCGCCAGCCACCGCGATGTTCCCCGCTGCCAGAGCGCTACCGCGCACCCGAGCAGCAACGCGCCCGAGCGAGTGTCCGGAGCCACCGCGACCCGCATCAGCGGCGCGTTGTCACCGATGAGGTGCCACGACCAGCCGACGGACAGCAGGAAGCCGGCGAACGGGATCATGCCGAGGGCAGCCCGCAGATCGCGCCCGCGCGCCCAACGCAGCGCGATCAGCAGGAGCAGCGGCCAGACCAGGTAGAACTGCTCCTCTGCCGCGAGGGACCAGGTGAACTCCCACAGGCGGGGATGCTCGTTGTCCCAGCGGCCGGCGGCGGTCGCGATGTTGCTGCTGTAGGTGAGCGACCAGGTGACACCCTCGCGCAGCAGCGACTTCGTCTGCTCGCCGGCCAGCGCCAAGGCGACGGCGACCGTCGCCACGATCATCGTGAGGTAGGCGGGCATGAGCCGCAGCGCACGCCGGCCGTAGAAGGAGCGAAACGACAGCGTGCCGCGACGGTCGAACTCGGCGACCAGCAAGCCCGTGATCAGGTAGCCGGACAGCACGAAGAAGACGTCGACACCGACCGTGCCGGGCGCGAAGCCGCCGAAGTGCTCCGCGAAGACCAGCGCGATGGCCACGGCGCGGATGCCGTCCAGCGAGCGATTGCGGTTGGCCCGGAAGGTGCCGCCGGTCTTGCGCGCCACCGCCGCAGCCGCCTGCTGGGTGGACTGCTCGCTTCCAGCTCTCGGCGCGGGATCGACCAGCGTCACGGGGCGTTCCTACCTGATGTCCCCGGGGTGCAACCATGAGAAAACCGTGTGCCCTGGGCGACCGCCCGCGTTGAGGCGCCTACTCCGGCGCGGCCCCGAAGGCGGCGCGGGCGACCTCGCGACCGCGGCGAGCGCGTTCCCAGAAGGCCGGCTCGCCGGACAGCAGCTGCTGCGCCGCCTCGACCAGCGCGCCGAACGCCGCATACGCGAACGTGCCTCCGACCGAGATGCGGCTCACGCCGAGGGCGGCCAGCTCCGCGACCGCTGGCCCGTCCGGGGTGAGGAGCACGTTCACCGGCCGGTCGACGGACGACACGAGCGCGGCGATGTCCGCCGCCGCCGTCAACCCCGGAGCGAACAGCACGTCCGCGCCGGCCTCCTGGAACGCCTGCAAACGCGCGATCGTGTCGGCCAGGTCGGGCACGCCGTGCAGCAGGTTCTCCGCGCGCGCGGTGAGCACGAACTGCCGACCGCCGTCGTGTGCGGCGGCCACGGCGGCGCTCACCCGTTCCACGGCAAGGCCGCGGTCGTAGATGGGGGCGCCCTCGTCGCCGGTGAAGTCTTCGATGGAGCAGCCGGCGAGGCCGACAGCCACGGCATCCCGGACCGTCTCTGCGACGCCGCCGGGATCGCCCGCGAACCCGTTCACCAGGTCGGCGGAAACCGGAACGTCGGTCGCCGCGACGATTTCAGCCGCCTGAGTGAGCGTCTCGTCCTTGGCGACCGCACCGTCGAGGCGTCCCATCGCCGACGCGCAGCCGCTGCTGGTGGTCGCGAGAGCGCGGAAGCCGAGGTGCTGCAGGATGCGCGCCGCGCCGGCGTTCCACGGGTTGGGCATGAGCAGCGGGCTGCCGGGCGTGTGCAGCTCACGGAAGTGCGCGGCGAGGTCTCGGGCCATGGCCGGCTACTCGACGACGTCGCCGGCGGCGGGACCGAAGACGCAGAGATGCTCGAGGAACGGCGCGGGGTCGCCGGTCCAGTCCATCGCCGCCAGTTGCTCCCGGCTGCGCCGGCCCATGCGCCAGCGAAAGGCTTCGAACGCCGTCGTTCTGAGCAGGGTCGCCGGCCCGTCGCCGGCGGGGCCGACACGCACCTCGCCGTTCTCCGTCTCGACGGCGAGCGGCTGCGGGACCTGCAACGAGCCGAGCAGCACCTTGGCGCCGATCACGACGACATCGCTGTCGCGGGCGCCTGGCGCTCCGAGCGCGGCCCGCACGTCCTGCTCATGACTGCCGACGTCGAAGGCGAGCGGCCAGATGTTCGCGCTGTCCATCAGCAGCCCGAGCTCCGGGCCGAGCTTCTCCCAGCTGGTCAGCAACTCGGCCGTCGGTATCCCGCGACCACGCGCGACGTGCCCGGCCGTCCACTCTTCGGTGATGCCACCGGTCGGCCGCCAGCCGCCGATCAGGTCCTCGCCGGCACCGACGAGATGGGCGATGACGTCGTGCACCGACCAGCCGGGTGTGGCAGGCATCGGCCGGTCGTCCGCTTCGGGATGGGCCCGGACGAGATCGCTCAGCCGCTCGCGGGCGCCGCGGTACATGACGGACAACGGGACGCGAGCAGCCATGAGCCGGAGGCTATCGGGCTTCGGGCGAGCGCCGCCGCATGGTCAGGACAACCGGCGGCCGTACAGCAGCAGCGCGGCGAACGTCGCGGAGGTCGCCGCCGACTGGACCGCCGCCCGCCGCGGGGCACCGTCTAAAGCGGTGGCGTAGAGCGCCAGGGCCGCGTCCGCCACGTTGAGCGCGGCGAGCGGCACGACCAGCTTCTCCCGATCGCCGTCGGAGGCGCCGAGCGTGAGAGCGCCGAGCAGGAACGTGCGCGTGCCCCAGGGGCGCATGAGGCTGCGGGTATCCGGATTGTTCGTGACCCCGTACAGCTTCTCGAGCGCGCCCGGAGCCACCACAGCAGCCGCGCCGAAAGCCGCCGCTGCCATTCCCAAGCACCTGCTCAGTGTCTTGCGGTCCATGCCCGCTCCTCCCGTATTCCCGGCCTCCGACGGTAGAAGCGCGGGAACTCAGCCGCGGGACTTTTCCCCTTCTGACTATTAGCCAGCCCAAGTCAACGGCCGGCCAACAGGATTCGTTGCTGCTAGTCCCAAGAGACCACTCCTCACCTGCCTGCAGCAGGGCCGGGACCAGCCCGTTCGTTGCTGGAGAGCACTCGTTGGCTAGCCGCGTTGAACTACCGCCGGGGGATATTTCCGGAAAGGGACGAAAGCCCGGCTAAATCCGGTTGCAACGGATTTACCGTGAGCCGGTCAACCTCTCACCCCCGCCTTATCGAGACGAGCCGACCGTGAAACTCAAGACCCGCCTCATCGCCGGTGCCGCTGCCGCGCTCGCCATCGGGACGACGGCCACCGCGTTGACGCCTGCCAGCGCCGCTGCCGGGACGACCGTGCAGAAGGACATCTCGTACTTCACGGACCAGTCGACCGGCAACGTCCAGAAGCTGGACGCCTACCTGCCGGCGACGCAGCCGACGACCCCTGGGCCGGCGGTCGTCATCATCCACGAGGGCGGCTGGGGCTGGGGTGACAAGGCCGACGACGCCAGCATGGCCAGCTGGATGACGACCAACACGGGCTGGCCGACCTTCGCCGTGAACTACGAGCTCGCCTCGCCGGCACCGCTGTGGAACGAGTACTGGGACGTCGCGAACGCCATCGCCTGGATCAAGGCGCACGCCGCCGACTACGGCGTCGACCCGAACCGGATCGGCGTGATCGGTGGTTCGTCGGCCGGCACCGAAGCGGCGGGGCTGGCGTTCTTCACCCCGACGAGCCAGCCACAATTCCGGGTCAAGGCAGCGGTGGCGTTGTCCGGCATCTTCGACTTCCCGCTCGTGGCCAAGGACGCCGGCTGCATGACGGTGTCGTGCCCGATCACCGGCCGGTGGTGGGGAGCCGGCGCGCTGCAATACAACCTGCTGAAGACGAGTTACGCCGCCGACCCGGCGACATGGACGAACTTCTCCCCGGTCGCCATGGTCGACCGCACCGACAACGCCGCGCTCTACCTCGCCAACAGCACGAGCGAGATTCTGCCGTCGGATCAGCTGCAATCGTTGACGAGCAAGCTCGCTGCGACCGGCATTCCGTACGAGGCCCATCTCGTCGCCGGCAGCGCGCACGGCGATCCGCTGTTCTGGACGTTGAACGGCTCGATAGTGAACTTCCTGAAAGCGAATCTGTAGCGGCCGTTTCCGCGCCGCTGGATGCGCGGAAGGACAGCGCCATGTCCGCTGGATTCGACCACCTAACCATTGCGGTCACGGGCCTCGAGGACGCCGAGCAGTTCCTCGGTGTGCTGGGCTTTCGACGCGACAGGGCCGTCGTCGTCTCCGGGGCGACGATGGCCGCGTACATGGGAATCCCGAACTGGGCGGCAGACCATGTGACCCTTGTCCTGGAAGGAGTCACGCCGCGCCAGGAAGTGCAGCTGATTCGCTTCCACCAACCGGCGCTGGACATCGACGAACGGTCCGGCTACCTCGCCCGCTCCGGCTTCAACCACGTCTGCTTCCGCACCGATGACCTCGATCGGACGCTGGAACGCTTCGCCGCTCTCGGACGCAAGCCGCGCAACGAGATCATGGAGTTCCACGACCGCCGGCTGGTCTTCCTCGACGGGCCGGCAGGAGTCGTGGTCGAGCTGGCCGAGTGGAAGGGCGAGCTGCCGGGCACGGAGGCCTGAGCCCAGGCGTCCTAACGCAGCCGCCGCTGAGGCACGCGCTCGCGTGCTGCCACCATTTGCCGTCGTTCAACGGCGCCAGGTGGTGGCGGCAAGCCCACGGTTCGGTGGCTGCCACCATCTGCCGTCGCTCTGACGACGCCACGTGGTGACGGTGCACGTCTCGACGTGGCCTCCGAGCTACCGCCACCAGCTCCCGTCGCCGTGGCGACGCCACGTGGTGGCTGCAAATGATCAGCCGTCGCGCAGCGGCTGCTGACACCAGCTGCCGGCGTTCCAACGACGCCTCGTGGTGGCATCGCCGCGGCACCAGGCGCCTGCCACCATTTCCCGTCGCGCAACAGCGCCAGGTGGTGGCAGCCGGCCGCCGTGACATGTACCGCTGTCACCGACTTCGAAGATCACAGCGCGGAACTCATGGGATGGCTTTCACACCCTGACACGCCGTGATCGGAGACTGTCAGGGCGAGGTGGGAGGATCGGGCACGATAGGCAACTACTGGTCGACGGAGGTAGCCGTGGAGGACGTTCGCTTCACAACGCCCCTCTACACGCTGGCTGAGGCGGCTCGGACGCTCGACGTTCCTGCAGCGTCATTCCAGACCTGGGTACGCGGGTACGTCCGCAGACCGCCCGGCCGTGCACCGGTGATTGGAAGGCCGATCGTGACGGCGCTTCCGAGCTCCGGCCGTGAAGCGACGGTGCCCTTCGTCGGCCTGGCGGAGGGATACGTCCTGGCAGCAATCCGCAAGCAAGGGGTGCCTCTACAGCGGATCCGTCCGGCACTAGTTGTGCTGCAGGAGGAGCTGGGCCTTGCGCATGCTCTTGCGTCCGAACGGCTTTATACGGACGGGGCGGAGCTGATCTTCGATTACGCCGACCGCTCGAACGACGAGTCTTCGCGTGAGCTAGTGGTTGTGCGCCACGGGCAACGCGTTTTCAGCGACGTGATCGACGCCTACCTCCGCCGCATCACGTTTGCCGCCGACGGTTGGGCGCAACGCATCCAGTTGCCTCAGTACGAGCGCGCAGCCGTGATTGCCGACCCGAGCTTTGGTTTCGGTCAGCCCTCCTTTCTTCACGGCCGCGCCCGGGTTTCGGACGTCCTCGAGCGGTTCTGGGCGGGCGACGACTTGAGCACGCTGTCAGCAGAATTCGGTGTACCTCAGGTCGAACTCGAGGATGCGGTGCGTGTTGCATCCCGACGGGCTGCCTGACGTCTTCGTCGATCGAAGCCTCGGGCGCATCCAGGTCCCCGGACTCCTACGCGCAGCGGGTATTCGGTTGATCACCTTGGCCGAGCATTACGGCATCCCGGCAGACGAAGACACCGAGGACGTCACCTGGTTGGAACTTGTGGGCCAGCGGAACTGGGTCGCATTCATGAAGGACAGCGAGATACGTCGCCGTCCGGCGGAACGAACCGCTGTGAAGTCCCACGCAGTTCGCGCGTTCTGCCTGTCAGCCGGCAGCTTGCCAGCTACTGGCATGGCCGCCCGCTTCATCGACAACCTGCAGGCAATCGCTGAAGCTTGCAACGACGCTGGACCATTCATCTACGCGGTGCATCAATCGCGCATTACTCGGTTGTCCTTGGACTGAGACGCAGAGCACGTCGTCGCTTACACAGCGTTGCGGAGGGCGTGGGATTCGAACCCACGATGAGGCGCAAACCCCATAGCGGTTTTCAAGACCGCCGCCATCGGCCACTAGGCGAGCCCTCCTGGCGGAGCCAGAGTACCGAGCACTGACCGGCGCGACCGTACTCAGGCCCTCTACCTGGAGCATCGGAACAACTGCCCCGTGCCTCCTCGCCCGGAAGGGCGCCCAAGCGAAAAGCCTCGCTTCCGTACAGCTTTCGCACAAGTACGGCTCCAAGGGAGCGGCCTCGGGTGGTTGATCATCGCCGCGGGCGCGCACACCTGGCCGTGCCCGATCACCCATCAGCCGACGGCGCCGCTTGTCAGGCGGGCGGCGAACTCGTCGGGAGCACGCCTGCGACCGCGCCGCGGCACCTGCCGATGCGTCTCGAAAGAACAGCCGTGGTCCTTCCTATGCCCTGCAATGTGCAATCATGCTGCGCCGTGGCGGGAGCAGCCGGTGCGGCGCGTCGATGACCGGGACATCGCCGGGGACGCGCGCCCGGGTCGCGGTCGTGCTGCTGATGCTCACGTTTGCCGCGATCGGGTGCTCCGGTTCCAGCCCGTCCGCACCTGGCGCCACCTCTTCCACCACGAAGCCGAGCACAGCGAGTGCTGGTGCGCCGACCGGCTCACCGACCGGCTCACCGGCCGGCCGGTCCGGAGTGGCCAGGTGGACCGGCACACCGGTGTCAGAAACGAAGATTCCGCTTGGCGACGGGCACGTGTCGAGTTCGCCGAAGCTGGGCGACCAGGACTCCTGCACCCTAATTTTCCGGAGTGGTGGCGCCCAGCACACCGGTCCGTGGCTGGACACCGCCGCCAAGACGTGGAACCAGCGAACGAAAATCGCCGTGCAAGGCGCTCATAGCTGGTCCGACGCCACCCACCAAATCAGCGAGCCCGGCGAACTCCGAGTCATCACGACCAACGGCCTGCCGCAAGGCACGACAACCGGAACCTTCCCCATCGAGGCATCGGATCCCGCATACCAGTATGACCGCAATCCCAACTCCATCCGCGCGCAGTCGTTCACGTGGACCGTGCCGGCGAAGCCCACCGTGGCGGCCACGCCCTCGTGCACGAGTCTCGGGCCGATCGGGGTCATGACGAACGGGGTCGTGATCTTCAACGCGCTCGACGACGCGGGACGGGACGCGGGCGCCCACGAGGTGCAGGACAGCTGCCAGGGCCACCCCCAGAAACAGGGCGTCTACCACTACCACGACTTCTCGACTTGCCTGCAAACGGCGGCGACCGAGGCGGCCGGATCCTCGACGCTCGTCGGCTACGCGCTCGACGGCTTCGGTATTTACGTCGAGCGCGACGCGAGCGGGAACCTGCCGAGCGATGCGGACCTCGATGCCTGCCACGGCCGGACCAGCACCGTGATGTGGGACGGGCAGCTGACCGAGATGTACCACTACGACGTAACGCTGGAATATCCCTATCTCGTGGGCTGCTACCGCGGCACGCCGGTATCCCGCCCCGGCCGCAGGTGACGCGGCCAGCCCACCCTCACGCCGGGAGCAGTTGGCGGCGCGCTTCCTCTTGGGTGAGCTGCCGCCACCGCCGTTTCGTCCAACCACAGCGTTCGACGAGCAGCCAATACACGTCGTGACTTACCAGCGCATATAGCCGGTCGCTTGCCTCGTGCACGTCAAGGCCGCTGCGCAGGCCGGCGGCCAGGAGCCCGACGAGAGCGCGGTGGGTTTGGCGACGCTGTTGCTCGTGACGGTCGAGCAGCCCCCGGACCTCGGGGTCGATCGCCCCGCCTCGAGCGAGCTCGTACACGGGTGCGACACGCTCGGTCACATCGCAGAGCAACGTCACCGCGCGACGCAGCCGTTCCGCCGGATCGGTGACGGCCGTAACCCGCTTCGCAGCAGGCCGGTCGAGCAGCGGGACAGGTTCGAGGTCGCCGACGATCTCGGCGTCGATGACGGCTGACAGGATGGCGGCTTTCGACCCGTAGGTGAAGTAGACCGTCTGCGGCGCGACCGCCGCCGTCCGCGCGATTTCTGTGATCGTGGCGGCGCTGTAGCCGTCGGCAAGAAAGAGCTCCCGCGCGGCATCACGGATCCGCTGACGGGTCTGCACAGCCTGCGATCGACGGCTGGTTGACGCGGCCATGGCGCTAGTGTATTCACTAGAGTCGACTCTAGTGAAGCGAGGTCGCAGCCTCGAGCGACCCTGACCGGCAAGAGGTGAGCAGCCATGCGCGGTCCATCGTTCTCCGGCGTCCATCACGTAGCCCTGAACGTGCGTGACCTGGAAGCATCGGTGCGCTGGTACGTCGACGTCCTCGGATTCGAGCCACTGTTCCCGTTCGATACCGAGGACTTTCAGCGCCGTCTTGTACGGCACTCGTCCGGGATCGTCCTCGGGCTGACCACACACCGTCATCCCGACGCCGCTGTCCCCTTCAGCGAGCGGCGGACCGGACTCGACCACCTGGCGTTCGCGGTAACCGATCAGGAAGAGCTGCAGGCATGGGCGCAGCGTTTGACCGACGCCGGTGTGGAGCACTCCGGGATCAAGGTCACGCCTCGCACGGGCTCCGCCCTCATCGCCTTCCGCGACCCGAACAACATTCAACTCGAGATGTACGTCGCGCAGGGAGCAACAGCCCGGTAGCCGGCAGGACGAGCGGATCCCGGCAGCGCCGGTCGGTGATCTCGCGTGGCGACTTGTCGTGGCCAATCCGCTTCACCGCCTCCGGCGCTTCCACTCGTGACCTCCGCCCCGCATCCGACATCGCTACCGCGTGGGCTGCTCTGCGGCCACTTGCTGCAAAGCCGAAACCACCGACCGGGGCACCCCACCCAGCCGGATGCGCGTCCCGGAGCGCAGCCGCACATCGACCCGGTCGAACCGCCAGACGCGCGAAGCCTCGAAGCCGGCGATGTCCGCCCAGGCCAGCTGTCGTGGATGCGCAAACGGTCGCCGGATGCCGTCCGCGGTGACGACGGTCACCGGCACGAACCAGGCGACTGCCACCAGCACCGCGCAGACCGCGTAGATCAGGCTGAGCACCGCGAGCAGCGCCGCGCTCAGATCGACGCCGTTGCCTTCGGTGATGAGCCAGATCGACGCCACAAAGAAAGCCACTGTGGACAGCGTCTGCAGCAGCCGGGTGGTCAGCGGCACGAGATAGCGACCGTACGGACTTGCGGCCACCTGCTTCTCGGTCGCGGGCATGCTCATCTGCTGCAGTATCGGCGTCGAACCGGCAAGCACCAAATGGCGGGTTACGGCGCCGGATGCCAGGTGGCGCCGCAATCCGAAGTCGCGACGGAAGCCTCCACACCCGCAACGGCGATGGCACCGCACCGGGAGTCGGTCGGTGCCACGGCGAACAGCTCGCTGTCGGTGCCGGACTTCACGACGCGCCAGGTGCGCAGATCCGTCGACCGGACGATGACGCCTCCCCCGCCGACCGCGACCCACGCATCGCCGAGCTTCGCCACGCTGCGCAGCGTCACCTGGGTCGCCGCAGGCTCGGTGGTCCACGACCGGCCGTCCGTCGAGACCAGCACGAGACCGCTCGCCCCGACGGCCACGAAGCGGCTGCCGTCGCCGGCGACCGCGCGCAGGGTGAGCTTCGGCGGGTTCTGCGCCGCGGTCCAGTTCACCCCGTCCGGCGAGAAGACGATCGCGCCGTCGACGCCGACGGCAACGACCCCACCCGGGCCGCCCGCCACCGAGAACAGCGTCTTCTGGGTGGCGCCGTGCGCCGCTCTCCACGTCTGACCGTCGTCGGTCGAGGTGAGCACCGCCCCGCCGGCGCCGACGACGACAAGCCGCCGGTCGACAGCGGCGGTGCTCCACAGTTCAGCGGTTGACGTGCTGACGCGCGGCACGAACTGCGTCCCGTCCGCGGACGTGAGGATGGTCCCTCCGCCCCCGGTGGCGACCCACATCGAGGGCACGTAGGTCACGCTGCGCAGCTCGCGACGGCCCGGCGCCTCAGCCACCGTTGACCAGGTGCCGTCAGAGGCGAGCCTGGCCACAACTCCATTGACCCCCGCCGCGAGCGTGGTGCCGGCCTGGCTGCCCACCCCCACCCCGTAGAACGCCGAGCGGGTGGTGTGCGCGCCGGACCACGCCGTGAGGTCCCTGGAGACGAGCCGGGTGCCGCCCGCACCGACCGCGAGCCACGCGTTCGCATCCGCCGCTGGACGCCACAGCTCGACGCCTTCATCGCCGATCGAGCGCTGCTGCCAGGTCCGGCCGTCGGCCGACGACAGGACGGTGGCGTCGGAGCCGACCGCGAGGTAGCCGCCACGGCCATAGCTCACACCACGCAATACCTGCGAGGTGCCGGTTGTTCGCTGCACCCAGTCCGCACCGTCGGATGACTGCAGGATCGTCCCGCCGGCACCGCTCACCAAGAACCCGTCCCGGCCGTAGGTCACCGACCACAGCCACAGTCCATCGGACTGGCGCACCGTGCGCCAGGCGTGCCCGTCCACCGACACGGCGACCCCGCCGATGTCGGTCACCGCGACGAAATGCCCTGCGCCATAGGCGATCGCGAAGATGTCCCCGTCGGCGATAGCGCCCAGCGGTGTCCACTGCCGCAGATCGGTGGAGGCGAACGCGAATCCGCTAGCGCCGCCCGCCACCCAGGTGCCGGCACCGGAGGCGATGCCGAGCAGCGGCAGGTCCGTGCCCGCAGGATGGACGACGGCGCGGTCCGGCTGCGCGGCCGGCCAGCTGACGATTGCCCCTCCCGTGCCGACAGCGACGTCGGTCGAGCCGTCTGAAGCGATGCCGCGCAACGTCTCATCGGTCCGCCGCTTCTGCTGCGTCCAACGCTGCCCGTCGGTGGAGGTCACCACGACACCGCTGTTACCGACCGCGGTGAATCCGTTCGCGTCGCCGAGTGCATCCCACAGCAGATCGGTGCCGTGCCATGGCTGTCCTGCGTCGTGCGCCGCCGGTCGCTGCGCCGGTAATTGCGTGCTGGTGCAGGACCCCATGAGCCCGACCGCCGTCAGCGACGCGGCGGCGAGGACCCATCGGCGGCGAAGCCGGTCACCTACGAAACTCACGACTCACCCGTCGGCGTTTTCGGCGCAGCGATAAGCTGCCGCGCCGATGCTCGACGATCTTCCGGTGAGGTGACCATGCAGGCTTGGCGCGTACACGGTGAGGGCGAGCCCGCGGACGAATTCGTCCTCGACGAGGTCCCCGAGCCGACCCCGGACGACCTTGCCGGGCTCGGAATGGACCTCAGCGGCTGGGTGCCGCTCGCCGAGGGCATGGAGCCGTTCAACGACTGGGTCCTCCTGCGGATGCGTGCCGCGGCTCTGGCGCTGCCCGACGTCACGATGTGCCGTGGAAGCTATCCGGTCCCCATCCGCCGCCCCTACATCTCGGGCCAGGAAGGTGTCGGCGTCGTCATCGATGCGGCGCCCGGACGCCGGGACCTGATCGGTCAACGGGTGGCGGCCGTCTGCATCCAGCCTTTCGGCAGCCTCGCGCCCATCTCCGTGGGGATCTCGTCCATCTTCCCGGTGCCGGACCAGCTGAGTGACGAGGACGCCGCCGGACTGGTCATCGCGGCGCACACCGCCTACCACGCGGTCATCCGTCGCGGCCGGGTGCGGGCGGGCGAGAGGGTGCTGGTGACGGGCGCGGCGGGCGGCATTGGCTCCGCCGCGGTGCAGCTGTGCGTCGCAGCCGGAGCGCGGGTCTTCGCCGCCGTCGGCGGTGCCGAGAAGGCGGAATTCTGCCGCGAGCTCGGCGCCGAGCCCATCGACCACACCACGCAGGACGTGGTGCAAAGCGCGCGCCGGCTCACCGGCGGGCGCGGCGTCGACGTCATCGTCGACCCGGTGCAGGGCGAGCAGGTCGGACGGATTCGCGGAGCGCTCGCTCCCGACGGACGGCACGTGCTTTGCGGTCACGCCGGCGGCCTCATCCCGCACGACCCGCACTTCTACATGTACAACCACACTCTGGTCGGGGCGACGCTCGGCAGCTATCCACGCGAGGAGATGTCACGCATCCACGCGGAGACGCATGAGGCGCTCACGCAGATGCTCGAGGCGGGTACCTACCGCCCGCTCGTCACGAGGGTCGTCGATTTCGCCGACGTGCCAGCTGCCGTGACCGATCTGGCGGAGCGGCGGACGAAGGGCCGGATGGTGGTGCGCATCAGTGAATCCTGAGCGTTGACGCGGCTACCCCACGGTCGTGACCCGTTCGGGTGATCGACGCACGTATCGGCGGACGGAGGGCGCCCAGACCTTGATCGTTCCCGGCCCTGACCGATAGCCGTCCGTGCCGCCCCCTGCGGAGGGAAGGCGTCGAGACGGGGAAATCATGAGCCTCTTCCGCACCAAGACGATCGAGGAAACCCTCGCCACCGCCGAGGAATCCGAGCACCGCCTGAAGCGCTCGCTGTCGGCGTTCGATCTCACCGTCATCGGCGTCGGTGTCATCATCGGCACCGGCATCTTCGTGCTCACCGGGCAAGCAGCGGCGACGAAAGCCGGCCCGGCGATCGCCATCTCGTTCGTACTCAGCGGCATCGCGTGCGCGCTGGCTGCCATGTGTTACGCCGAGTTCGCCAGCACCATCCCGGTCGCGGGCAGCGCCTACACGTTCTCCTACGCCAGCCTCGGGGAAATCATCGCCTGGATCATCGGCTGGGACCTCGCACTCGAACTGGCCGTCGGCGGCGCGACGGTCGCGATCGGCTGGTCGCAGTACTTCCAGTCGGCCCTCGATACCATCGGCATCCATCTCCCGCGGTGGCTTGCGGGAGGTCACGGCATCGACCTGCCGGCCGGTCTCATCGTGCTGATCCTGGCCGGAGTGCTCACCGTCGGTATGAAGGTCTCGGCGCGGCTGAACACCATTCTCGTCGGGGTGAAGATCGCGGTGGTGCTGTTCTTCCTCGGCTTCGGCGTCTGGTTCATCTCCGCGAAGAACTACCACCCCTTCGTCCCGCCGGCGCACCGGCTGACGGGCACTTCGAGCGACACGCTCACCACACCGTTGCTGACCGTCCTCACGGGCTCCGACCCGACGGTCTTCGGCTTCGGCGGCATCATCGCCGGCGCGGCCGTGGTGTTCTTCGCCTACGCCGGGTTCGACATCGTCGCGACCGCGTCCGAGGAGACCAAGAACCCCAAGCGTGACCTGCCCCGCGGCATCATCGGGTCGCTCGCCGTCTGCTCGATCCTCTACGTAGCCGTGACGGTGGTGCTGACCGGCATCGTCAAGTACACGCATCTCGGCGGTGCCGCGCCCATGGCCGACGCATTGAAAGCGACCGGCAACGGCTGGGCCGTGGGGCTCGTCTCGCTCGGCGCGATCGCCGGGCTGACGACCGTCGTGATGATCGACATGCTCGGGCAAAGCCGCGTCTTCTTCGCGATGAGCCGTGACCGCTTGCTGCCCGCCTGGCTCGGGCAGGTCCATCCGCGTTTCGGGACACCGCACCGCCTCACCGTCATGGTGGGGGTCATCGTCGCGGCGATCGCCATGACGACCCCGGTGTCCACCGTCGCCAACCTCGTCAGCATCGGCACGCTCGCGGCCTTCGTCATGGTCTCCATCGGCGTCTTCGTGCTGCGCCGCAAGCGTCCCGAGCTGAAGCGCGGCTTCCGCGTGCCCGCGTTGCCCGTCGTGTCGGTGTGTTCGGTCCTCGCGTGTGGCTACCTGATGCTGAACCTCGCCGTCGAGACCTGGATCCGGTTCGTCGGAGCCGGCCGCGCTCGAATGAGCTGACCTCACTGGGCGCAGTGCAGCTGCGTGCCGCCGGGCTCCTCGAGGTCCATGCTCGGGCCGGCCGGGTCGTAGATGCCGGTGTACGGGGCGAGGTCTCCGCCGGAGAAGCTGATCTCGTCCGACGAGGGATCCAGGTCGTAGCTGCCGACCGAATTCGCCGACGTCACGTATCCGGTCCCGTTGAAGCTGACGCTGCCGATGAACGTCCCGTCCTGCGTGCAGTCGTACAAGCCGGGATTCACCGTCGCGGAGGCGCTCGGGGTCGGGGTCGGCGACGGCGTCTCGGTCGGCGTCGGGCTGGGCGTCTGCGTAGGCGCCTCGCTCGTCGGCTCCGTAGTGGGGGTCGGCGTCACCGTGGGGCTCGGAGCCGGGTTGTCACCGCTGTCGCCGCCGCGGGTCAGCAGGATGGTGGTCACCAGGACCGCCGACAGCACGAGCAGCGCACCGATGAACACCACCGGCCGCTTCCACCACGGGGTCGGGGTCCGCCCGCCCTGATACGGCCCCTGCGGACCGTAGGGACCGGGACGCGATGGTCCGTACGGGCCTTGGGGACCGGGCTGCGATTGGGGACCGTACTGACCCTGCTGCGGGCCCCCCGGGCCGTAATACGCCGGCTGGCCCCCGCTGGCCGGGTACTCGCGCGGCGCCAGCATCGTCGGCTCGTAGCCGCTGGTGCCGGCGCCCGGGCCGGTCTCGCTGCCGGGCTGACCACCCTGATCGAAGCCGCGCGGCTGCCAGTTGGATCCGTCCCAAACCCACCTGCCGTCGTCCGAGATCGGCCGTCCGTACTCGTCCTGCATCTATTCATCCTCGCGGAAAACGGCGCCGGTGGTCGGTATTGGCCGGCGTCAGGGCGCTTCGCTGCCCCGTACCGTCGCTCTCGTGCACCTCGCCATCGACGAAGGCCCGCGCCATCCCGACGCGGCACCGGCGCCCCCCGTCGTCCTGCTGCACGGGCAGCCGGGGACGGCCGGCGACTGGTACCGCGTCGTTCCGCTGCTGTCCGGCGACCACCGGGTCATCACCGTGGATCGGCCCGGTTACGCGGGCGATCCCGCCGCCGCCCGCGACTGGGCGGGCAACGTCGACGAGCTGGCAGGCCTGCTCGATGATCTGCAGCTGCCCGAGGTGGTGCTGGTGGCCTCGTCCTGGGCCGGCGGAGTGGCGCTGGAGATGGCCGCCCGCAAACGCGAGCGGCTGGCCGGGATCGTGCTGCTGGCGTCCGTGGGGGGCAAGGGCGCCATCACCTGGCTGGACCGGATCATGGCGCTCCGGCCGACACACCCCATCGGGGTGGGCTTCGCCCAGCACGCCGGCGTCGCGCTGGCGACCCCGTTCTCCTGGGCCAGCGGCAGCCGGCTGGACGAGCAGGCGATCCGCGAGGCGCGGCTGGCGCTCGCCGTCTGGCAGGAGCGTCACGTGTGGGAGACGGCGGCGCTCGAGCAGACGTTCATGGTCCGCGACCATCCGGCCCTCGAGGCGCGCGTCCCAGCGCTCGACGTTCCCTCCGTCGTCCTGCAGGGCACCCGTGACACCCTCCTTCCTCCGAAGGCAGGTGCCGAGCTGGCCCGTGCGCTGCCCAGAGCAAGGCTCGTCGAGCTCGAGGCCGGTCACATGCTGGCCCTCGAAGAGCCGGGGGCTGTGGTATCCGCCGTCCGCAGTCTCACCCGGGCCGAGCGACTGGCGCCGGACGCTGCCTCCCCGGCACCCCAGCCCGCCCCGTAGCGTTCAACGCATGCGCGCCATCACGTTCGACGAACCAGGCGGTCCCGAGGTCCTTCACATCGCCGAGGTCGACGATCCTCCCGCGCCCGGTCCGGAAGAAGTGCTCATCGACGTCGCGGCCACGGCCGTCAACCGGGCGGATCTACTGCAGCGCCAGGGGATGTACGCGCCGCCTCCGGGCGCGTCGGACATCATCGGGCTGGAATGCAGCGGCTGGGTGGCGGACACCGGGGAGGACGTCGAGCTCCCCGCCGGCGCCGAGGTGTGTGCGCTGCTGTCCGGCGGCGGCTACGCGACGCGGGTGCTCGTACCCGCCGGTCAGGTCATGCCGCTGCCCGACGGCGTCGGGGTCGTCGAAGCGGCGGCGCTGCCCGAAGTCGCCTGCACGGTGTGGTCGAACCTGCTCGGCGGCGAGCACGACCGCATCGGCACCACCGCTCACGTCGCCGACGGCGAGACGGTGCTCATCCACGGCGGGTCCTCCGGCATCGGCACCATGGCCATCCAGATGATCCGGGCGTTGCGGCCCCACTGCCGGATCGCCGTCACCGCCGGCACTCCGGAGAAGCTCGCCCGATGCCAAGAGCTCGGCGCCGATATCGCCATCAACTACCGCGAAGAAGACTTCGTCGAGCGGCTGCGCGAGGAGACCGACGGGCACGGCGCGGACGCGGTGCTGGACAACATGGGCGCGAAGTATCTGGCGCGCAACGTCGACGTGCTGGCCCGGGACGGCCGCATCGTCGTCATCGGGATGCAGGGCGGCGTCAAGGCCGAGATCAACCTGGGCGTGCTGTTGAACAAGCGCGGCGCGCTCATAGCAACCAGCCTGCGCCACCGGCCCGCCGAGCAGAAGGCGCGGGTCTGCGCCGGGGTCGTCCGCGAGGTGTGGCCCGCGGTGGCCGACGGCCGGATCAAGCCGATCGTCGACTGCGTGCTGCCGCTCGAGCAGGCGGCCCGAGCTCACCAGACGTTGACCGACAGCACGCACATCGGCAAGCTGCTGCTGCAGGCCCGTCAGGCGTAGAGGTCCGTGTAGCCCCCCTGGATGCAGAGATCCCCGTTGGAGCGACCCAGCCAGAACACGACGAGGCGCTCGCTACCGTCGCTGAAGCGAACCTCGCCGCTGGCGCTGCGCCGGGTCCCGTTCGTCCCCGAGCTGGTGTTGACCGAGTTGATGTCGTACGAGGTGACCGCGTGGTCGCGGTCCACGGCGCTCTGCAACGACCGGGTGAAGCCGTCCCGCGTTTCGTAAGAGCGCTCGGCGGGGCACAGCCGGTCGTAGGCCGCATCGAACCGCCGGTCACGGACGTCCTTCAAGAACGCGTTCGCCGTGGCGGCGTTGTTCTTGACCGTGTTCACCAGCCAGAAGATCCCGACACCGCATCCGCCGAGCACCAGGACGCCGAGGACGGCGAGGAACCAGATCAGGCGGCTGATACCGCCGCGGCGCGGAGGCGGGGCGGCATACGGGTTGTACGCGCCGCCAGGCAGGGCGTACACCGGCTGCTGGTAGCCCGGAGGCGGCCCATAGCCAGGTGGCGGCGCACCATAGCCAGGTGGCGGCGCACCGTAGCCAGGTGGCGCACCGTAGCCCGGAGGCGGCCCATAGCCGGGAGGCGGCGCGTAGTCGGGCGGGTAGCCCGGGCTCGGCGGCTGCTCCGGCGGGGCAGGTGGGGTCTGCGGATCCGGCTTGGCCCACGGATCTTCCGGCACCACCGCTCCTCTCCGTTGGGGCTGCTTCGGCGAGTTTTTCTCGGTATCGACCGCGGTTAACGACACCTGATCTGACTCGTCCTTGGATCTCCGGGCACGATGTAGGTCATGACGGAGCAGGATCCACGCATCGTTGTCATCGGGCCAGACGGCTCGCCCGGCGCCACCGACGCCGAGGGAATCGCCGACCGATGGGCAGGAGGCCGAGGAGCCCCGTACGCCGATCGCCGAGATGGTGTCGCAGCCCGACAAGGTCATGCGCATCGGCACCATGATCAAGCAGCTGCTGGAGGAGGTGCGCGCCGCGCCGCTGGACGACCGTAGCCGCAGCCGGCTTCGTGACATCCATGCCAGCTCGATCAAGCGAGCTCGCCGACGGGCTGGCCCCCGAGCTGCGCGACGAGCTCGAACGCATCTCGCTGCCGCTCAGCGAGACCGAGATCCCGAGCGACGCGGAGCTGCGCATCGCGCAGGCGCAGCTGGTCGGCTGGCTGGAGGGGCTCTTCCACGGCCTGCAGGCCGCGCTCATGGCCCAGCAGATGGCCGCGCGCAACCAGCTCGAGCAGATGCGCGGCCGGGCGCTGCCGCCGGGCTGGCATGCCGGGCGCCGATGCACGTCCACAACACCGCCAGCCCCTACCTGTAGAGCCGCTCCAGCACCTGCGCCACCCCGTCGTCGTCATTCGAGGCGGTGACCTCGTCAGCGACCTCGATGACGCGCGGGTGGGCGTTGGCGACGGCGACCCCGTGCCCGGCCCAGGCCAGCATCGGCACGTCGTTCGGCATGTCGCCGAACGCGATGACCTCCTCGGAGTGCGATCTGGTGCTCCATGCACAGCGCTTCGAGCGTCGACGCCTTGCTGATGCCGGCGCCGCTCACCTCGAGCAGCACGTTGCCCGAGTAGGTGACGTTCGCCTCGTCCCCGGCGATCCCGGCGACGATGTGGTGGATCTCGTCCGGACCCCGCTCGGGGTGCCTCACCAGCAGCTTCGCCACCGGATCACGCAGCAGCTCGGTGACCTCGGCGACAGTCGTGTCCGGCGCCGGCCAGGACGGCACGTAGGCCGGCTCGTGGCTGAACCGCAGGCCGGACTCGACGGCGAACGTCACGCCGGGCAGCTCGGCGCGGATCGCCTCGACCAGCCGCTCGGCGCTGTCGGCTTCGAGCACGTGCTGGCGAACCACCTCGCCGCGGCCGAGGTCGTAGACCATCGCGCCGTTCGCGCAGATCGCGAGCCCGGAGGCGCCCGTCTCCTCGGCGACCTGCGTCATCCAGCGCGGCGGCCGGCCGGTCACGAAGATCAGCAGGGCGCCCGGTCTCGCGGACCCGGTCCAGCGCGGCGCGGGTGCGGGCGGAGACCTCAGCCGTCGGAGTTCACGAGCGTGCCGTCGAGATCGGACGCGACCACCTTGGGCAGCTGCGGAGGCGAGAACATCACGGCGGCTGAGGACCTCGCGGCCCAGGTGCGGCTGCAGCGCCGCGGGCACGTAGACCGACCCGTCCGGCTGCTGATGGTTCTCCAGCAGCGCGACGATCGTGCGCGGCATCGCGACGAGCGTGCCGTTCAAGCGTCGCCACCGGGCCGACGGCGCCGTCCTCGATCGCGACCGCGGATGCCGAGCCGGCGCGCCTGGAAGCGTCGTGCAGTTCGAGGTCGAGGTGAGCTCCAGCCAGCGCTGCTGCGACGGCAGCCACGCCTCGCAGTCGAACTTGCGCGCCGCACTCGACCCGAGATCGCCCGCCGCGACGTCGATCACCCGGTAGGGCAGCTCCAGCGCGGCGAGCATGCGCTCCTCCTCGGCGAGCAGCCGCTCGTGCTCGGCCGCCGCCGTCTTCGGGCGCGCACGAAGCTGAACATCTCGACCTTGTCGAACTGGTGGACCCGGATGATGCCGCGGGTGTCCTTGCCGTACGACCCGGCCTCGCGGCGGAAGCACGGCGAGATGCCGAGGTAGCGGCGCGGCAGCGTGGCGGCGTCGAGGATCTCGTCGGAGTGGTACGCCGCGAGCGGCACCTCGCTCGTGCCGACCAGGTAGTGGTCGTCGACCCGGTAGACCTCGGCCGCGTGCGCGCCGAGGAAGCCGGTGCCCTCCATCGCCGGCGGCAGCACCAGCGCGGGCGGGATCATCGGCGTGAGACCCGCCGCCACCCCCTGCGCGACGGCGAGCTGCAGCAGCGCGAGCTCGAGCAGCGCGCCGACCCCGGTGAGGAAGTAGAAGCGCGAGCCGCTGACCTTGGCGCCGCGCTCGACGTCGATCGCTGCCGAGCCGGGCGCCGAGCTCGACGTGGTCGAGCGGGCTCGGTCCAAAGCGGGCTTCTCCCCGACCTCGCGCAGGACGACGATAGTCGTCCTCGCCGCCGGGGGGCGCGCCCTCGATGAGGTTCGGCATGGCGAGCTGCGCCTCGCGAAGCGCCTCCTCGGCCGCGGCCTGCGCCGCCTCGGCGTCGGCGAGCTCGGCCTTCTTGGTCCGCTGGGCCTGCTCGATCATGCGCCGGACGCTCGTCCTTGGACGCGGAGCTGATCGCCTTGCTGGCGGCGTTGGACTCCGCGCGCAGCGCGTCGGCCCGGGTGATCGCCGCGCGGCGCGCCGCGTCGGCCGCGAGCAGGCGGTCGACGGCTTCCGGATCTTCGCCGCGGGCGAGCTGGCTGTCGCGCCCCCGCTGCGGATCGTCTCGCAGGACTCGCAGGTCGATCACGCGTCGAGGTTACCGGTGCGTCGCCGCCGATTGCCGTTCCATGATCAACGCTTCACGAAAGTGACTTTGGCGCCGAAAGGCCGGGCCAAACCCACCTTGGTGAACGTTGATCTTGGTTACGCAGGTGGGCGGCCGTCGCGCAAGGCGGCGAGCCAGACGTCGGCGTCGCGGAACTCCTCGTCGCTCGTGCCCGACCGGATCGTCGGCGCGGTGCCGTCGGCGCGCGGGTAGGAGCCGAGGAAGCGCACGTCTGCGCAGAGCCGGTGCAGCGCCTTCAGCACGTCGCCGACCCGCTCCTCCTCGACGTGACCCTCGCAGTCGATCGAGAAGCAGTACCGGCCGAGGCCCTCGCCGGTCGGCCGGGACTCCAGCCGGGTGAGGTTCACGCCTGCGCACCGCGAACTCGGTCAGCATCTCGAGCAGCGCACCGGGATGGTCGTCGCGCTCGAACGCCACGAGGGTGGTGCGATCGGCGCCGCTCAATGGCGGCGGCGGGGTGGGCAGCGTCACCAGCACGAACCGGGTGATGGCGTCGTCGCGGTCCTGCACCCCGTCGACCAGCACCTCCAGCCCGTAGAGCGGCGCCGCGAACGCGCCGGCCAGCGCCGCATCGGTCATGCCGGACGCGACCTCGCGGGCCGCGTCGGCATTCGACGCCGCCGCGCGCCAGGCGGCGTGCGGGAGGTTGTTCGCGAGCCACCGCCGGCACTGCGGCTGGCTGTGCGGGTGGCCGGACACCGTCTCGATGTCATCGAGCGCCGTCCCGGGCCGGACCAGCAGCGCGAAGCGGATCGGGAGCAGCACCTCGCGGCGGATCTGCAGCAGGCTTCCGGTCGCCAGCTCGTCGAGAGTGCTGGTGACGGCGCCTTCGACCGAGTTCTCGAACGGGACCAGCGCGGCGACGGCCTCGCCCGTGCGGACGGCGTCGAGAGCGGCGACGACCGTGGGCTCCGGACGGAAGGTCGCGGCGGGATCCTCAGCCTCGGGCGTCGTCCGCAAAGCGGCTTCGGTGAACGTTCCGGCCGGGCCGAGGTAGGTGAGCAGCACGCTGCGAGGTCGTAGCGGATCGCTTGCCCGGCGCGTGGTTGCATGGTCGCGTGGACCGCACAGAGGTACGCGACCTGCTGGAGCAGGTCGCCAACGGGGCGCTGAGCGCCGATGCGGCGACCGAGCAGCTTGCCGCCGGTCCGCTGGCCGGGGTAGCCGACCTCGGGTTCGCGCGCGTCGACACCCACCGCGGGCTGCGCACCGGCGACCCGGAAGTGGTGTTCGGCGCCGGAAAGACGCCGGAGCAGGCGGTCGGCGATCGTCGAGGCGCTGCAGGCGGCGCGCAGCACGCCGCCCGACCCTCGTGACGCGGGCGACTGCGGCGACCGTCGCCGCATTGGTCGAACGCTGGCCGGAGGCGCTGACCGGCAGCGGCACGGTCGTCGTCGGTGACGCTGCCGGCGCCGCGCGGACGCGTCGCGGTGCTCGCGGCCGGCACGTCCGACGGCCCGGTCGCCGCGGAGGCCGCGATGACCGCCCAGGTGTTCGGGGCGGAGGCGGTACGGGTCGACGACATCGGGGTCGCCGGCCTGCATCGCCTGATCGGCGCCCGCGACGAGTTCACCGCAGCCGACTGCCTCATCGTGGTCGCCGGGATGGAGGGCGCGCTCCCGAGCGTCGTCGGCGGGCTCACCGGCCAGCCACTGGTCGCCGTGCCCACGAGCGTCGGCTACGGCGCGAGCTTCGGCGGTCTCGCGGCGCTGCTCGCCATGCTCAACTCGTGCGCGCCCGGCGTCGTCGTCACCAACATCGACAACGGCTTCGGAGCCGGCGTGCTTCGCGGCCCGGGTCGCGCGGCAGAGCGCACGGGCCACGGAGCGGAGCGCGGGATGATCGGCTGGCTCGACCTGTCGAGCGGGGCCAGCGGCGACATGCTGCTCGGCGCGCTCGTCGACGCGGGCGTTCCGCTCGGCGCGATCCGCGGCGAGACCGACCGGCTGGGCATCCCGGTGGAGCTGCGTGCCGAGGCCGTCACCCGCGCCGGGCTCGCCGCCACGCAGGTGCACGTCGACAGCCAGGAGACCGACCCGCCGCACCGCGGCCTGCCGGAGATCCGCGAGCTGCTCGCCCGGCTCTCCCCCGCATGTCCGGGCGGTGGCGGTGCAGACCTTCGAGCTGCTCGCCGCCGCCGAGTCGCAGGTGCACGGCGTCCGTCCCGAAGAGGTCCATTTCCACGAGGTCGGGGCGCTCGACGCGCTCGCGGACGTCGCGGGCGTCTGCGCCGGCTTCGCCGCGCTGGGATTGACGACACTGGTCGCCGGCCCGCTCGCGCTGGGCGGCGGCAGCGTACACACCGCTCACGGCGAGCTGCCGGTGCCCGGGACCGGCGGTGCTGGAGATCGTGCGCCGCGTCGGGAGCACCCGCGTCCGGCGGCGGCAGCGCCGAGCTGTGCACCCCGACCGGAGCCGCTCTCGTCACCACCCACGCCACCAGCTACGGCCCGCTGCCACCGATGCGCGTCACGGCGACCGGCTCGCGGCGCCGGGCGGCCGCGACCTCCCCGGCCGGCCCGAACGTGCTGCGGCTGGTGCTCGGCGAGCCGGTGAGCACGTCACCGGAGGTGGCGTCGGTGGTGATCTCGGCCAACGTCGACGACCTCGACCCGCGGGCATGGCCGGCGGTGCTCGAAACGCTGCTCGCGGCGGGCGCCGACGACGCCTGGCTGACCCCGATCCTGATGAAGAAGGGGCGCCCGGCCCACACCGTCAACGCGCTCGTCACGCCCCATCGCGTGAGCTCCGTCAAGGCGGTGCTGTTCCGCGAGACGAGCACGCTCGGGTTGCGCGAGGCGACGGTCGTGAAGACGGCTCTGCACCGCGAGTTCCGGACGGTCGAGGTCGACGGCCGGCCTATCGCCATGAAGCTCGGCCGGGCCGACGACGGCGCAGCTGATGAACGTCATGCCGGAGTGGGACGACGTCGTGCGCGCGGCCGCGGCGCTGGGTCAGCCGGTCAAGCGCGTGTTCGCCCGCGCGCAGGCGGCGTTCGAACGCGAGGGCGGCGAGCTAGCCCGGCAGCAGCGGGGTGCCGAGCTCGTCGAGCGCCTGGTTGACCAGCACCACCGGGCCGGGATCGCCGACCGTTTCGGGCTGCTCGGCCCAGCGGTCGTAGGCGGTATTGATGGCCATGACCACCGCCCCCGACATGATCGTGACCCGCAGGTCGACTGGCCGGGCGGCCGAGCCGCTCGCCGAGGAAGGTCGCCAGGCTCTGCTGCTGCCGGATGGATTCCTGCATGCGCCGCGCGCGCAGCGCAGGCGTCTCCCTGGTCATGCGCAGGAACGCCCGCGTGCGCGCCGGGTTGTCCACCGCGTGCTGGCACGCGACGGTGGCCGCCGAGCGCATGGCCTCGAGCAGCGGCCGGTCGGCGGGTACGGCCCGCAGCGTCTCGATCATCTCCTCGACGCCGTAGCGCCACAGCGAGGCAACGACCTCCTCCTTGCTGCGGAAGTAGCGGAAGAAGGTACGCGCGGAGATCTCCACCTCGGCCACGATGTCCTCCACCGTGGTGGCGTCGTAGCCGCGCTCGATGAAAAGGCGGGCCGCCGCGTCGGCCAGCTCGCGGCGGGTGCGCGCCATCCGGCGCTCGGTCAGCGGCCGCCGGGTGGCCGGGCCGGAGGACGGGGTCGACCCCGATGTCGGCTCGCATGCCGGACCCGAGGCCGGCGACACGTCCGGTGTGGTGGGTGCGTCTGCGGTCGGTACTGCGCCGCTCACGTGGGATCCCCTTCCCGGCCGGACTGACGGCTCACAGTGTGGCACGGGCCGGTTGATCGTCTTCCATCGTCCGGTCACCTACCGCCACCTGGCAGTGACTGCCGTTAAGGGTAGTTTCGACGCATGGCGCTGGTCGGGGAGGACGAAGGAGAACTGCTCGGCGGCGCCGTTCCTGCCGCAGCTCCCGCCGCCGCGCCCACGCTCGGCGAGCCCGACAAGCCGCCGCGCCATGCCCGGCTCACCCTGATCGTCGTCTCGCTCGGCGTGATGATGGTCGGGATCGACGGCTCGGTCGTGTCGATCGCGAACCCGTACATCGCGCGGGATCTGCACGCCTCGCTCGCCGGTCTGCAATGGGTGACCAACGCGTACCTGCTGTCGCTCGCCGTGCTGCTCATCGTCGGGGGCAAGCTCGGCGACAGTTCGGCCGGCGGCGGCTCTTCCTCATCGGCGTCATCGGTTTCGCGCTGACGTCGGTGGCGATCGGGCTCGTCGGGTCGATCGGCGGTGTCATCGCGTTCCGGGTGGTGCAAGGCGCGTTCGGCGCCATCCTGATGCCCAACACGCTGGCCCTGCTGCGCAGCGCCTATCCAGCGGAGATGCTCACCGCGGCCGTCGGCACCTGGGGTTCGGCGGCCGGCGCCGCGACGGCAGCGGGACCCATCCTCGGCGGGCTGCTCGTCGACGACGTCTCCTGGCAGAGCGTCTTCTACCTGAACGTCCCGGTGGCGATCGCGACGGTCGCCCTCGGCATCCCTTACCTCGTGGAGAGCCGGGAGAGCCACCGCGACCACCATCGATTGGCCGGGCGTCATCACGCTGGCGGGCGGCCTGTGCGCGTTGATCTACGGCCTCGTCAAGGCGCAGGATTGGACGTGGGGCAGCGCGCGGACGCTCGGGCTGCTCGCCGGCGGCGGCGGTACTGCTGGCGCTGTTCGTCTTCGTGGAATCGCGGGCGACGTCACCGCTGCTGCCCCTGTGGCTGTTTCGGGATCGCTCCGTCTCGATGGGCTGCCCTCATCGTCCTGCTGAACTTCTTCGCCCTCTTCGGCGTGCTCTTCTTCGTCGCGCTGTACCTGCAGAGCGTCTCCGGCTACTCCGCGCTCAACGCAGGCCTGCGGACGCTGCCGCTGACGGTCGTCTTCGCGATCAGCAGCCCGCTCGGGGCGCGGGTGACCCGCCGGTTCGGCGCGCGCGTGCCGATCGGTGCCGGCCTGCTGTCCGTCGACGGTGGCGCTGCTGCTGCTCACCAGCCTCGAGCCGGGCTCGTCCTACGTCCACCTGTGGCCGGAATTCGTCCTGCTCGGCGCCGGCATCGGGATGGTCATCGCCGCCTCCACGGAAGCGATCGTCAGCAACGTCGACGTCGACCATGCGGGCGTCGCCGGAGGCCTGCAGTCGACGGCGATCCAGCTCGGCGGCGTGCTGGGCACCGCCGTGCTCGGCTCGGTACTCGCCGGACGCGTGAGCGGCGTGCTGGCCGCGAAGCTTTCGGCGGCCGGGGTGCCGGCGGCCGCCGCCGGCCAGGTGATCGCGCACAAGGAGGTCATCGGCCAGGGCGTGGCACCGATCCCGCCCGGCGCATCCGAGCCTCTCGCGGCCGCCATCACCCCGGCAGCAATGCGGCGTTCATGAGCGGCCTGCACGTGGCGATGCTCGTCGCCGCCGCCGTCACGCTCGTCGGCGCCTGCCTCGCACCGCTCATCCGGCGTGGCTCGAAAGACGGGGCGACGATCGCGGTGCACGCCTGACCCGGCCCTCCCGCACCGGCCGGAGATGGTTTAGCCCTCCTTCCGGTGTGAGAATGACCCGGCCAGACGCGCGGCGGGTGCGTCAGGGGAGGTTCGCGTTGACGTACTTCGTGACGGGAGCCACCGGGTTCCTCGGCCGGTTCCTGCTGGAAGCCCTGCTGAACCGGCAGGCCGGCGATCCGAGCGGCCGGATCACCGCTCTGGTACGCGAGTCGTCCCGCCCGCGGCTGGAGGCGCTGATCGCCCGCCTCGATGGCGATGAGCGGGTCGACATCGTCGTCGGTGATCTCACCGAGCCGCGCCTCGGGCTGCGCGACGAAGACGTCGCCCGGCTGCAGCGGCACGGTCGACCCACTTCTTCCACCTCGCCGCCGTCTACGACATGACCGCGAGCGACGAGGCCAACCGGCGGGCCAACGTCGACCGGCACCCGCCACGCCGTCGAGCTTGCCAACGCGATCGGCGCTGGGTGCCTGCACCACGTGAGCTCGATCGCGGTCGCCGGCGCCTACGACGGCTACTTCCGCGAGGACATGTTCGACGAGGGCCAGCCGCTGCCGTCGTCGTATCACCGCACGAAGTTCGAGTCCGAACGGCTGGTGCGCACGCTGGCCGAGGTGCCCTGGCGGGTGTACCGGCCCGCGATCGTCGTCGGCCACAGCAAGACGGGCGAGACCGACAAGATCGACGGCCCCTACTACTTCTTCAAAGCCATCCAGAAGCTGCGCCACCTGCTGCCCGAGTGGGTGCCGCTCGCCGGGCCCGAGCTCGGCGACACGAACATCGTGCCGGTCGATTACGTGATCGCCGCGCTGGACCACATCGCGCACGAGCCGGGTCTCGACGGGCAGGCGTTCCACCTCGCGAGCCCGCGGCGGATGCGTCCGGCGAGGTCATCAACACGTTCGCCCGGGCGGCTCACGCGCCGCAGTTCGCGCTTGCGCATCGACAAGCCGCTGCTCGACATGCTGCCGAAAGGGCTCTTGTCGACCGCGCTGAAGCTGCCGGCGCTGCGCCAGATCCGCCGCCAGGTGCTCGCCGATCTCGGGGTGCCCGAGGAAGTCCTGGGGCACATCGCGCTGGTGCCGAAGTTCGACACCCGCGATACCGAGCGGGCCCTCGCCGGTACCGGCATCGAGGTTCCCGAGCTCGCCGACTACGCACCCGCGCTCTGGGACTACTGGGAGCGTCACCTCGATCCCGACCTGCACAGGACCGCTCGCTGTCCGGGGCGGTCGCCGGCAGGACCGTCGTCATCACCGGCGGGTCCAGCGGCATCGGCAAGGCCGCGGCGCTTGCAGCTGGCGGCGGCCGGCGCGATCCCGATCCTCGTCGCCCGCAGCGCCGACAAGCTCGAAGAGGTGCGCGCACGAGATCGAAGTCCGAGCCGGCGGCAGCGCGTACGCCTACTCGGTCGACCTCTCGAGCACCGACGCGATCGAGGAATTCGTCACGCAGCTGCTCGCCGAACCACGAGCGCATCGACATGCTGGTCAACAACGCCGGCCGCTCGATCCGGCGCGGCGTGCTGCAAAGCCTCGACCGCTTCCACGACTACGAGCGCACCATGACGCTGAACTACTTCGGCACCATCAAGCTGATCACCGGCCTGCTGCCGCATTGGCGTGCAGATCGGCGGCGGGCACATCGTGAACGTCAGCAGCATCGGCGTGCAGACGAACCCGCCGCGCTTCGCCGCGTACGTCGCCTCGAAATCGGCGCTCGACGGGTGGACGTCGTGCGTCGCGAGCGAGGTGGTGAACCTCGGCATCACGTTCACGACCATCCACATGCCGCTGGTGCGCACGCCGATGATCGCACCGACCAAGATCTACGACGCGTTCCCGACCATCACGCCGGAGGAGGCGGGCGCGATGATCTGCGACGCGCTGCGGGCCAAGCCGAAGGAGATCAACACCCGGCTCGGTACGTTCGGCGAGGTGCTGAAGGCGATCGCGCCGAAGGCGGTGGACCAGATCCTGCACATGGCCTACCGGGTCTTCCCGGAGTCGGGCGCCAGCAAGGCCAAGGCCATCCGGACGGGTCGGCCGGAGGCCGGTCCGAACGAGGACGGCGCCCCGTCCGAGCGAGGCCTTGATGCTGGCGCACCTGCTGAAAGGCGTCCATTGGTAGCCGCCGACGGGGTCACGTCAGAGGTGGGGCGGCTGCGCACGGTTCTGCTGCACCGGCCCGGCGACGAGTTGAAGCGGCTGACCCCGCGCAACAACGTCGAGCTGCTCTTCGACGGCATTCCCTGGCTGGGGCGCGCGCAGGAGGAGCACGACGCATTCGCCGCGGCGCTGCGCCACCGCGGGGTCGAGGTGCTGTACCTGCTGGACCTGCTGACCGAGGCGCTCGACGTGCTCGCGGGCCCGCATCGAGGTCCTGGCCGCGACCGTGTCTCCGCAGCAGGTCGGCCCGACGCTCGCCCCGTGCTGCACGAGCATCTGATGAGCGCTGCCGAGCGAGCAGCTGGCAGAGGTGCTCACCGCCGGGCTGTCCTACGAGGAGATCGCCGGGGCCAACGCGCATCGACGGCTTGCGCAGCGGGGTCGTCGCGCGAATGGCACCGCCGCACAGCTTCATCATCCCGCCGCTGCCGAACCTGCTCTTCACCCGCGACTCGTCGGTGTGGCTCGACGGCGACGTCGCCGTCACGAGCCCTTCACATGCCGGCGCGTACCCGCGAGGCCTCGCTGACCCGCGCCATCTATCGCTACCATCCGCGTTTCTCCGGCACGCCGCTGCTGTACGGCGATGTCGACGCGCATCAGCCCGCGGAGGCGTTCCTCGAAGGCGGCGACGTGCTGCTGCTCGCGCCGGGCGTCGCGGCCATCGGGATCGGCGAACGCACCACACCGGCGGGCGCCGAAACCCTGGCGGCACGGGCGTTCGCAGCCGGCGTCGATCCACACGGTGCTCGCCGTCCCGGTCGAGCAACGCCGGGCGACCATGCACCTGGACACCGTCTGCACGATGGTCGACACGGACGCCGTCGTGATGTATCCGCCGATCGCCGACACCTTGCAGGCGTTCGTCGTGACGCCTGCCGGGGTGAGTCACGCGCAGCCGTTTCTTCCCGCGGCCGCAGCGGCAATGGGCATCGAGCGGCTGCGCGTCATCGAGACCGGCCTCGATCCGATGACCGCCGAGCGCGAGCAATGGGACGACGGCAACAACACGCTCGCGATCGAGCCCCGGCTCGTCGTCGCCTATGAACGCAACGTCGAGACGAACGCCCGGCTGGAGGACGCAGGCATCGAAGTGGTGCGCATCGCGGGCTCGGAGCTCGGGTCGGGCCGCGGGGGGCCGCGGTGCATGAGCTGCCCCATCGCCCGCGACTCCAGTTGATCAACGCGCCACTGGTCAAGGTGAGAGGCGGTTTGAACGGGGGTTGGGGCCGTTGAATGGCGCGTTGATCTTGGTCAGGCCGCGGAGGGCGCGCGTGGCGGCCGGACGGCGGAGCTGGGCGGCGAACGTCGTCCGCCCGGCGACGAGCCGCCGGAACAAACCGAAGCCGGGTCCGACGAACAGCGCGTGAAACAACGCCGGGCTCGCCTCGTATCCCGGCATGATCGCGCGACCGGCGGCAATCTCCGGCTCGAGCGTGCGGATCGACGGCTTCGGGATAAGCCGCGAGGTCGTCCCGCGCCGCGGCCTCACCGGCCAGCCGCCCAGAACGCAGCGCGAACGAGATGCCCTCGCGCGTCCACGGCTCCAACAGGGCCGCCGCGTCTCCGGCGACCAGCACCCGGCCCTTGCGCAGCGGCGATTCGGGCTGGCGCACCCGGGTGAGATGGCCGGTCTCGACGAGCGGCGGGAGGCCCGAAAGTCCAAGCCGGCCAACGAAATCAGCGTAGTAGGCGCGTAACGCGGGGGCCGCACTGCGCTTGCCGATCACCCCGACGGTAAGCACGTCCCCCTTGGGAAACACCCACCCGTAAGAACCCGGAACCGGCCCCCAATCCAGTTCGAGCGTCTCGTGCCAGCGGCCGTCGGGTGCGGGGAACTCTCCCTCGAGACCGAGGTCGACCTGACCGGCCCGCACTCCGACGTAAGCGCCGATCCGGCTCGCCGATCCGTCGGCCCCGATGACGGTGCGCGCGGTGATGGACTCGCCGTCCCGGGTTCGCAGAGTCACCACACCGGCACGCGCTTCGGTGGTCTCGTCGACGCCTGTGACGACGACACCGGTGCGCAGCTGCGCTCCGGCCGCGACCGCCGCACCCACCAGAGCGGCGTCGAAATCAGCGCGATTGACCAGCTGCAGCATCGGCCGGTTACCCGGAGCGCGGCGGGTGACGCGCAAGCGGCCATCGAGGGTCGCCGACAGGCGGGTCGGAGCGTCCCGGACGAGGCTGGACAGGTCGATGCCGGCGAGGTCGGCGGCAATCCCCATGAGACCGCCGCCGCACGTCTTGTAACGCGGGAGCTCCGCGCGTTCGAGCAGCAAGGTACGGGCGCCGCCGAGGGCAGCGGCGCGGGCGGCGCTCGCGCCGGCCGGACCCGCTCCGACCACGACGACGTCGAAGGTAGGCGTCACGCGCGCAACGCCGCCGGGAGACGCTCGGACGCCATACTCGCCTTACTACCAGCGCGAGACGGGGCGTGCGCAGCCCTCGCCACCCACGCCACTGACTTGTACCTCCGGCGACCGGGCTGGGACACGGGCGGGGACATCGTCGCCCGCGGCAACAACGGGCAGCTCCATTACCTGGACCACCACCCGCTGTGGGGATGCTGACCGATCAGCACACCGGCAGCGGGATTTCCGCCCAGACCCGGGTATCGCTGCCGGTGTGTTCCACGCCCCAGTCGCTCGCGAGCGCTGCGACGATCGCGAGCCCCCGTCCCGACCCACCATCGGGCCTGCTGCGCTGAACGGCGGGCTCGGAATCGCCGCCCCCGTCGACGACGGCGATCCGCAGCGCACCGGCGGCCACCTCCCAGCGCGCGAGGACGGATCCGTCGGAACGCGGCCGGGCGTGGCGGACGGCATTGCCGATCATCTCCGACAGCGCGAGCTGCGCATCATCGACGACATCGGTCGGCACGCCGAGCAGCTCGAGCTGCTCAACGAGCGCTCGCCGCGCTCGGGCAGCGCTCGCCGGTGCGTGTGGCAGGGCCAGTGCACACACGCGCATCGGAATCGGGCACCTCCCCACCACCCGACGAACGGAAATCGGATATCCGCTGAGATGGCGTGCGACTGTGCTGTGGTTACCCGAACCGGACGAATCGGAAACGCGCCTGGCGAGAGCTTCCGGGTGGTCGGCGCTGTCCGCCGGCGCTGCGCGGCAGAGGAGTGAGAGCGCGTGGCACAGGTGATCGTCGTCGGCGCCGGCATCAGCGGGCTCGCCTGCGCGCGTGAACTACTCGCCGCCGGGCTTTCGGTCGCGGTCCGCGAACGCGCCGCCACCGTCGGCGGGCGGATGTCGTCGCCGCAGATCAGCGGGAGGCCGGTTGACACCGGCGCCGCCTACTTCACCGCCCGCGACCCGGCATTCGTCCACCTGGCCGATCAGTGGTGCGAGCGAGGCCTCGCGCGACGGTGGACCGATCGTTTCTCGACCTTGTCACCGGGTGGCCTTGGGCCACCGCAGGAAGGCTCCTGGCGGTACGCGACGCCCGGGGGGTTGCGGAGCCTGGTGGCCGACCTCGCCGCGACGCTGCCGAGGGACACGACGCCGGTCGCCCGCAACTCGCCGGTCTCGGAAGTCACCCCGGGGCCGGCGGCCGACGGCACACCGGCCGACGCGGTCGCGCTCGCCATGCCTGATCCGCAGGCACGCCGCATTCTCGATCCCCGACTGCGCGAGACCCACCGCCAGGTCGCGGGCCGGCGCTGGGAGCCCGCGCTTACGCTGACCGCCCGCTATCCGCAGCGCTCCTGGCCGGACTTCGGCGGGGCCTTCGTGTCCGGTGATCCGGTTCTCAGCTGGATCGCCGACGACGGAAGCCGCCGCGGGGACGGCGCCCCTGTGCTCGTCGCCCATTCCACCGCAGCGTTCGCGGCCTCCCGCCTTGGCGACCCCGCGACGGTAGCCGCGGAGATGACGGCCCACATCGATCGGCTGCTCGGCTGCGGTGCGCCCGCGGCGACGCGCACGCATCGCTGGAGCTACGCACGTCCTGCGATGCCCCGGGAGGAGCGGTTCTTCTTCAGCGCCGAAGGCGTCGGGCTCGCGGGGGACGGCTGGGGCCCGCCGCGGATCGAAACGGCATGGCTGTCCGGACGGGCGTTGGGCCGTCACATCGCCCAGCGCCTCGGCACGCCATGATGGAGCGGAGATGAGCGAGTCCGGTCCGCCCCCGCCGGCGCGAAACCATCCGGTCTTCGCGCCGCTGTACAACGCGCTCACCTGGGCGGGCGAGCGCACCACGCTCGGCCGCTGGCGCAGCGAGGCGCTCGCTCCGGCTTCCGGCCGGCTGCTGGTGATCGGTCTCGGGCCGGGCCACGACCTCGCGCACCTACCGCCGGCTGTTCGCGAGGTGATCGCCCTCGAGCCGGCCGCGGCGATGCGCCGGATCTCGCTGCGCCATATTCACCGGCTGGCGCGGCGGTCGGTGCACCTCGTCGCGGGGGTCGGCGAGCGGCTTCCTCTCGCGGATGCCAGCGTCGACTCGGTGCTGTCCGCGCTCGTGCTGTGCACCGTCGACGACCCGGCAGCTGTGCTCCGAGAGATCGCCCGGGTGTTGAAGCCGGACGGGGTGCTGTGCGTTCTCGAGCATGTGCGCGGGCACGACGAGAGCCGGCTCGGCCGCTGGCAGGACCGGGCAGCACCGGCATGGGCGCGCGTCGCCGGCGGGTGCCAGCCGCACCGCCGCACGCGCGACCTCATCGCGGCGGCCGGCTTCGACACGTCCGGCCTGGCCGACCGCACGCTGATGCTGACGGTGCCACTGCTCAATCCGACGCTGATCGGGGCGGCGCGGGTGCCGGCCGGCGGCGCGCGGCCCGACCGCCAGCGGTGAAAAGCAGCGCCGTCCCGCTCGAGACCACCAGCGAGACCACCGTCGCCGACAACCAGGACGGGGCCGTCCAGGCGGGCCAGATCCCCTGCCACCAGGACACGGCTCCCGGGTTGACCAGCTGGTAGGAGATGAAGCCGGCCAGCCACGGCAGCCAGCTCCACCAGCGGCCCCGCGCGGACGCGGACACGTCCCACTGCGTCCCGCGGCGCCGGCCGAGCCCGTAGTAGCGCACCGCGAAGACACCGAAGAGCGGGACGAAGACGGAGCCCAGCAGATACAGGTAGCTCTCGTACTGGGTGAGATCGATGAGCAGCCCGAGCCCGGTTGCCACCACGCCGACGCCTGCCGCGACCCACCGCCGGTCAAGCCCGGGGATGATGTTCTGCGCCGAGATCGCGGTGGAATAAAGGTTCGCGAACGCCTCGTCGACCTCGTCGACGACGAGTACGAGCACGGCGATGGCCGCCATCGGCACGTCCAGCAGCGCGCTCGCCGGATCGCTACCGGGCAGGGCAGCGGCCAGCGCCAGGACACCGAGCGCGAAGTAGACCGTGCATGTCGCGGCGAACCCGCCGAAGGCGCCGAGGAAGGCGGCGCGCGGGGTCTTCGAGTGGCGCGAGTAGTCGGCGGCGAGCGGGATCCACGACACCGGCAAGGCGATCACCAGATCGACGGCGGAGCCGAAGCCGGACCAGCCCCCGGCGTTCCAGGCGGGCAGCGGCCGGCGCAGCACCTGGACGAACAGGTAGATCGTCGCCGCGAGGGCGAGCCAGACGGCGTACTTGCGCAGCAGCCGTACCGCCCCGAGCGGGCGCAGCGCGAGCAGCGTCGCAATCGCCCCGGCCCCGACGAGAAAGACCCACCGGAAGGCTCCGGAGGTGAGCGACGCGCCGAACTGGGCGATGACCAGCACCTCGACGGTCGTCCAGCCGATGCACTGCGCGATGTTCAACGCCGTCGGCAGGTATGAGCCGCGCACGCCGAAGAGCCCGCGCATGAGCACCATCGCCGGCGCACCCGTTTCCGCGCCCGCGCGGGCGGCGAGGCCCAGCAGCAGCGAGCCGGCGACGCTGCCGACGACCACCGCGACGACGCGGGCGGTCAGCGACATCGCCGGCAGGAACGCGGCGGCGATCGGCAGGGTCAGGCTGATGCCGAGACTGCCCCACAAGCCCGAGCTGATCAGCAAGGCCCAGCGCTTTCGGCGCGGGCTCGTGGAGGGTGATGCCGGCCTCGACGGACCCGCGGTCGGCGCGCGGACGCGGCAGGGTACTGGAACCGGAACCCACAGCTGACACTCCCTACGCCGGCATGACCCGGACAGGTTCGAGCGGTCCGCGGCACCGCCGACGACGCCGGGCTGCACGGAGGCAGACCAGTCGCGCCTTTCGGCCAGCCGCGCTCTCAGCCCGGTAAAGCCCGGGCTCCCGCGGTACTCCTCGAGCCTAGAACAGGCCGTCCCCGAAAAGGGCAGCCCTACGCGGGCGCCCTACTTGAGCAGCCGGGACATCCGCCGGTCGGCCAGCGGCTTGCCGCCGGTCTGGCAGGTCGGGCAGTACTGCAGGCTCTTCGTCGCGAAGGCCACCTCGCGAATCGTGTCACCGCAGCGCGGGCACTGCTGGCCGGTGCGGGCGTGCACCGCGAGGCCCTGCTTTCTTCTCTGCCTTGAGCTTGCCGGCGGCAAGCCCGCGGGCCTTGTCCACCGCCTGCCGGAGCGTCGTGACGAGGGCTTCGTAGAGCGCGTCGATGTCCTGCGGGGTCAGGTTGGCGGCGGGCTTGAACGGCGACATGCGAGCATGCCAGAGCACCTCGTCGGAGTAGGCGTTGCCCACCCCGGCGAGCACTGACTGGTCGGTGAGCACCCCTTTGACCTGCTGCCGCTTGGTGAGCAGGCCGGCCAGGGTCGCGGGCGTGAATTCCGGATCCAGCGGATCGACGCCGAGACCGGCTATGCCGGGGACCTCCAGTGGATCGCGCACGACGTAGACCGCCAAGCGCTTCTGCGTGCCGGCTTCGGTGAGGTCGAAGCCGCTGCCGTCGTCGAGGATGACGCGCAACGCAAGCGGCCCCTTTCCGGGACGGGGCGGCGCGGCCGGCTGCTTCTCCTTCCACTGCAGCCATCCGGCCCGCGCCAGATGGGTCACCAGATGCAAGCCGCTGACATCGAGGTCGAGAAACTTGCCGCGGCGAGTGGCGCCGGTCACCTCGAGACCCGCGAGCGAGGTCGGCGGCGGGTCGTAAGTTTTGAGGACGTTGATCGCGACGGGCCACACCGTCGCGACCACCCGTCCGACAGCGCGCTGCGTGAGGAAGTCCGCCAGCGCCTCGACCTCGGGTAGCTCAGGCACCACCCCAGTCTGCCGAAACACAACCGCAAGAAAAAACTGTGAACTAGGCAACAAACGGCCCCCGTAACCCGGGGGGCTTCCGATAGTTTTCCGGACACGTCGAAAAGTGCGTGGCTGAACGCCGAGTCCTGCCCCCGGCCACGCGCACCCTCCGAACATGACTGGGGCAGGAGCGGGGGACCCACTCGCGGTCCGCACCACGCGGTCCTTGGGGTGAAGCCACTCACGCACAGCAGTGCGTAGCGGCCGGGCAGCCCAGCCCGAACCCGACAGCTCACCTCGCAGGCGGTAGGGAAGGAACGCTCGTGCCCGAGCACGCCCTGCGCGCGCCCGAAAACCCGCACCAGTCCGCCGAATCCACCAAGAGCGCCGGCAGCAAGCTGGCGAAGCTGCGCCGTCCGCGGGTCGCCATCACCGCTTGCGCGGTCGCCGGCGTTGCGGCTCTCGGCGCCTGCTCCCCGGCCAACTACACGGCCGGCTCCCGCGCTGCCGATGTCGCCGCGCGCTACATCGGCGTGCCGTACGTCTACGGCGGCTCGAGCCCGGCCGGCTTCGACTGCTCCGGCCTCACCCAGTACGCCTACGCCGCGGTCGGCAAGTACCTGCCGCGCTCGGCCGAGCAGCAGTACGAGTACGTCCAGAAGATCCCGGCCGCCTACGCGCGCAAGGGCGACCTGATCTTCTTCGGCTACCCGGGGTCGATCTACCACGTCGGTATCTACGAGGGCAACGGCGTCATCGAGCACGCCCCGTCGCCCGGCAACGTCGTGCAGTACATCCACATCTGGACCAGCCAGTTCTACGTCGGCCGGGTCAACTAGCCGGCTCACCGCGCCGCCTGCTGCCGATTTGCTGTGAACGCCCGGGCAGCTAGTAGCTGAGAGCGGCCCGGATATGCGATAGTCGCCAGTGAACGACTGTTCAGGTATTCGCTGAGCCCAGGGCTCCCGCCGACTCCCCCCCGACGGCGGGAGCCCTGTCTCATGCCCGGCCCATCTCGCACCGGCGCGCAGGCTGGCGGAAAGCCGGACGAGACGGACAATCCCCTGGTAGCGTCACCCGGCTATCCACGTCTGTGGACAAGAGTTGTGGACATGTTTAGCTCCAGCGCTCTTGCGCCCGCTGCCCGTAACAGATAGCGAAGGGCCGGCCACGGCGAGTCGCCGCGCCGGCCCTTGGCCGTAGCTGCGTTGCTTAGCTGGCGGGGCCCGCGGCGGCCTGCATCACCAGCGCCTCGCGTTCCCACGCGCGATGCAGTCCGAGCGTTTCCACCAACTTCGCGGTGAAGTCCTTGCTCACCGAGTCGCCGACGACGACACCCGGGTCGTCGGCGCGCACGCCGGCGTTCTCGAGCACGGCTGCCCCGCTGCCCCACGCGGCGATGCCCTTGCAGTGGCGGAATGCCTCCTGCAGCAGGACCGTAAGCCGCGGGTCACCGCTGTTCGCGGTGCCGTCCGCGATGACCACCGCGTCGAACTCGATCGACCGGCCCGTGAGCAGGGTTCGCTCCACGATCTCGCGCTGGCCGTCGGACGTCAGCTCGCCGCCGACCGGTCCGATGGTCAGCACCGAGGCGCCGAGCTTGTCCGCCGCCTTGCGCAGCTCGGCGATGCCCGCGAGGTCCGAGCTGCTGTCCGCGACGACACCGATCTTGCGACCGGCGATCGGCCCCGGCTCGGTGACGACCTGCGAAAGGGCCGGCGAGAGCATGACGTCGGCCGGCGGATTGCCGGTCGGTGCCGGTAGCCCGAGGCCGCTGGCCACCTGCTCGCAGAGGTCGGTGTCGACGTTCGCGAGCACCTGCAGGTAGCGCAGCTTGACCGCCTTCTCGTAGCACTTGCCGAGCTCGAAGGTGAACGCCCGGACGATGTGCAGCTGCTCCACCTCCGTGAGGCTGCGGTAGAACATCGCCGGCTGCGTGAAGTGGTCGTCGAACGAGACCGGGTTGGCGCGGACCGCTTCCCCTTCGATGGGTCGGGCGACGTGGACGTAGCCGCCCTCGTCCGACGTCGCGACCTTGGGCTCGGCGTCGTCGAGACTGTTCGGCCGATACGGCGCGACGCCGCTGTGCACCGCGGTCTGATGCATGCCGTCGCGCAGCATGTCGTTGACCGCCGCGTGCGGCCGGTTGATCGGCAGCTGGGTGAAGTTCGGCCCACCGAGGCGGGTGATCTGGGTGTCGAGGTAGGAGAACAGCCGCGCCTGCATCAGCGGGTCGTTGGTCGGCTCGATGCCCGGCACGAAGTTCTGCACGCAGAACGCGACCTGCTCGGTCTCGGCGAAGTAGTTCGTCGGGTTGCGGTCGAGCGTGAGCTTGCCGATGAGCTGCACCGGCACCAGCTCCTCCGGGACGAGCTTCGTCGGGTCGAGCAGGTCGATGCCCTGGAAGGAGTCGCTGCCGTCGTCGGGCATCACCTGGATGCCGAACTCCCACTCGAGCGGGGCCCCTGCGGTGATGCCGTCAGCCATGTCACGACGGTGGAAATCGGGGTCCATGCCGGCGGTGATCTGCGCTTCCTCCCAAACCAGCGAGTGCACGCCCGCCGCCGGCTTCCAGTGAAACTTCACCAGGCTGGTCTCGCCCTGTGCGTTCACCAGGCGGAACGTGTGGATGCCGAAGCCTTCCATGGTGCGGAACGAGCGCGGGATCGCCCGGTCGCTCATGTTCCAGAAGACGTGGTGAGTGGCCTCGGTGTGCAGCCCGCAGAAGTCCCAGAAGGTGTCGTGCGCCGACTGTGCCTGCGGGATCTCCAGGTCCGGGTGCGGCTTGCCGGAGTGGATGATGTCCGGGAACTTGATGCCGTCCTGGATGAAGAAGACCGGCATGTTGTTGCCGACCAGGTCGAAGGTGCCCTCGTCGGTGTAGAACTTGGTCGCGAAGCCGCGGGTGTCCCGGACAGTGTCCGCTGATCCCCGGGAGCCGAGCACCGTCGAGAAGCGCACGAAGACGTCGGTCTTCTTCCCCTTCTCGGCGAGGAAGCCTGCCCGGGTGACGGAAGCCGCGTTGCCGTACGACTCGAACACCCCGTGGGCCGCTGCGCCGCGCGCGTGCACGACCCGCTCCGGGATCCGCTCGTGATCGAAGTGGGTGATCTTCTCGCGGAGGTGAAAGTCCTCGAGCAGGGTCGGGCCACGCCGGCCGGCCTTCAGCGAGTGGTCGGTGTCGGGCAGCCGAACGCCCTGCGAGGTGGTGAGGTAGTCGCCGGTTTGGGTGCGGCTGACCTTGCCGGGGTCCCCGGTCGGTCCGTACGGGCCGGGTGCGCTTTGGTCGGGACGTGGACCTGCAGTCACTTCTTGACTCCCCAGATGGGCGAAAGGCGATGGTCTTCACCTCTTTGCGCCCCTCCCCGAGCCGCCGCCCGGCAAACGTGAGGGGCGGGCCTTTCGCGGGAAGAAGCAGCAGTGCCCGGGGCCCCGAAACTGGAGGATGTGTGGACGTCGAGTTACCTGACACAGCCGACGATCTGCGCTGGCTCGAGGTACTGGCGCGCGGGCTTTCCATCCGTGACGGGGCCCTTTCGCCGATGCTGGACGCCATCCTCGAGAAGGCTGTCCAGACCGTCACTCCCGCCGGTGACGCCGGGCTGATCCTGGTCACCCGCAGCGCTCTCATCCCGCAGGGCGCCACCGGCACCGCGCCGGACGTCCTGGACCGGCTGCAGGTCGAGCTCGGCGACGGTCCGTGCGTGCAAACCGCCCGGCAGCAGAGCTCCACGTCGCTCGCGAACATGGCCACCGAGAGCCGCTGGCCGCGGTTCGTGGCACGCGCCCGTGAGCTCGGAGTCGGCAGCATGCTCTGCGTTCCGCTCTGGGTGGACGAGCGCACGCTCGGCACGTTGAGCCTCTACGCGACCAGCCCCGAGGCGTTTTCCGATCCGGACGAACGCGTCGCCGCGCTTTTCGCCACCCTGTCGGCGATCGCGCTGCTCGGCGCCCAGCGGGCGGATCAGCTGAAACGAGCCGCCGCCAACCGCGATGTGATCGGGCAGGCGAAGGGCATCCTGATGGAACGCCACCGGATCACCGCGGACGAGGCGTTCACCCGGCTCTCCCAGGCCTCCCAGCGACTCGGTGCGAAGCTGCTGCGGGTCGCCGAGGATCTCGTCGCGACCGGGGAGCTACCCGGCGGCTGATTCGGTGACCACCCTTCCAATTGGTTGACCGTGATAAGTATCCTGCGCGCATGTCGTGGGACTTTCGCACCGACCCCGAGACCGAGCGCGAGCTGGAGTGGATCCGCGGCGTCGTCGCCGAGATCGAGCTGCTCGACCTGGTCCGGCATCGGATGAGCCGGCAGCAGTGGGCGACCGTGACCGCTCCGCTGAAGGATGCGGTGAAGGAGCGCGGTCTCTGGGCGGCGCACCTCGACCCGGAGCTCGGCGGCGGCGGCTTCGGCCAGCTGCGACTCGCCCTGATGCACGAGATCCTCGGCCGCACCCCGTCTGCGCCTGCCATCTTCGGCAATCAGGCGCCCGACTCGGGCAACAGCGAGCTGCTCGCCGTCGGCGCGAACGAGCAGCAGCGGGAACGGTGGCTGTGGCCACTGCTCGACGGCAAGCTCACCAGCTGCTTCGCCCTGACCGAGCCGCACGTGGCGAGCTCCGACCCGACGGCGATCACGACGGCGGCCGTCCGCGACGGCGATAGCTGGGTCATCAACGGCCACAAGTGGTTCGCCTCGAATGCAAGCGGCGCCGACTTCCTGCTGGTCTTCGCCGTCACGAACCCTGAGGCGGAACGGCACCGGCGCGCCTCCATGTTCGTCGTCGAACGCGGGACGCCGGGGCTGAACATCGTTCGCGATGTCCCGACCATGCACCACCCGTATGAACCCGCCGAGCCGATGGCGGTCGGCGGCCACGCCGAAGTGCTTTTCACGGACTGCCGGGTGCCGGCCGAGAACGTGATCGGCGAGCCCGGTGACGCGTTCCTGCTGGCGCAGCGCCGGCTCAACGGCGGTCGTATCCACCACGCGATGCGCTGGGTCGGGCAGTGCCGGCGGGCGTTCGACATGATGTGCGAGCGCGCGGTCTCCCGCCAGCTCAAGGGAAAGCCGCTCGCGGACCGGCAGCTGATCCAGCAGATGATCACCAAGTCGTCGATCGAGATCGAGGCTTTCCGCCTGCTGACCCTGCGGGCCGCGTGGACGTGGGACAACGAGGGACCCAAAGCTGCGCGTCAGGCGGTCTCGGAGATCAAGTACTGGGGCGCGCAGGTCCTGCACGACGTCATCGACCGAGCCATCCAGATCCATGGCGCCCTCGGCTACAGCGCCGATCTGCCGCTTGAGGAGATGTACCGCTCGGCCCGCAATTTCCGCATCTCCGACGGTGCCGACGAGGTGCACATCGAGCAGGTGGCCCGGATGATCCTGCGGCGCTTCACCGCCGTCGACGGATACCCGACCGAGCACATCCCCACCCGCCGCGCCGAAGCCGAGCGCAAGTACGCGCAGTACCTGGACGTACCGGGGCAGCGCACCGGCGAGGCGCAATCGCCGGCGGGCCGCGCGTGAACACCCAGCACGCCGAGCAGACCGGGGTCGACGCCGTCTCGCTGCAGCGCTGGCTGGTGGGCCGCGGGCTGCTGCGCGCGAACGACCCACCGCTCGCGCTGCAGCGGCTGGCCGGCGGATCGTCCAACGTCACGGTCCGCGTGCAGTGCGCCGAGCACGACTGGGTACTGCGCCGACCGCCGCTGCGGGGTGCCCTTCCCAACGCCCACGACATGCTGCGCGAGTACCGGCTGCAGGCGGCGCTCGCCAGTGCCGGCGCCGGAGTGCCGCTCGCGGAAATGGTCGACGCCTGCGACGACACGTCCGTCATCGGGGTGCCGTTCTACGTCATGCAGCGGCTCACCGGCTACCAGCACACCGGCCAGACCCTGGCGCTGCTGTCCGACGCCCAAATCCACGCAGTGGGGCTGGCCCTCGCCGGCGCGCTCGCCCAGATCCACTCGGTGGACCCCGCGACGGTGCCGGCGATGGCGGAGTTCTCCCGCAGCGAGCCGTACGCCGACCGCCAGCTTCGGCGGTGGACGGGGCAGTGGGAACGCGCCCGAGCGGCGACCGGGCTGGCCGACGAGCCGGTGCTGGACGGCGTCTTCGCGACCCTCGCCGCGAGCAAGCCCCCCGCCCCCGCGCCGCGTGTCGTGCACGGCGACTACGGGCTCGCCAACGTGCTGTACGACCCGGACGAGCCCACCCGGGTGCAAGCCGTGCTCGATTGGGAGCTCGCGTCGCTCGGCGATCCGCTCGCCGACCTCGGCCTGCTCGTCGCCTACTGGTCCGAGATGGGGCGGCTGCTCAACGTGGGACGCGTCGACCCGGTCTGCCATCCGAGCACGCAGCCGGCGCTCCCGAGTCCTGCGGAGCTGGCCGAGCAGTACGCAGCGCGCAGCGGCCGCGCGGTGGACGGGCTGCGCTGGTACGTCGCGCTGGCGATGGCTCGGATGGCGGTCATCGTCGCAGGCGCGCTGCACCGCCTCGACCCGGCTGATCCGCAGACCGAGCAGCGCAGCGCGCGCAGCCGCCAGCTGGTTTCTGACCTCGCGGGCGCAGCCGATGCACAGCTGCCGGTGCAGTAGCCCTATTTTCTGCCCATGGTCGACGACGCCGCCCGTGACCAGATCAACGACGCCATCACGGTCGTTGCCCGGTTCGCCAACAGCCGGCAGCTCGCCGTCGTGCACAGCGCCCAGTCGGGTGTCGACCTACCGCTGTCGGCGATCGCGCTGCTGCGCCAGCTCGATGGCGGTGACGCCTTCCGGCTCTCCGAGCTGTCGCGGCGGCTGCAGGTCGCACTGCCGCCGCTGTCCCGCCAGGTGCGTTCGATGGTCGAGGGCGGCTACCTCGAACGCCGGCCCGACGGCGCGGATGCGCGCGCGACGCTGCTCGCCATCACAGCGAAGGGTCGCGACGCGTTGACCCGCTTCGACGACGCCAACCGGATCCTGCTCGACCGCGCGCTCGCCGGCTGGAGCGATGACCGGCTCGTCACCCTTGCCGACCAGATGCAGCGCCTCATCCGCGACCTGCGCCGCGGCCGCCCATAGAGCAACGCTTCACGAAAGCCACTTTGGCGGCTCGATCCGGGACCAAACCCGCGTCCGTGAAGCGTTGATCTTGGTGACCTAGCGGTCGACGGTGGCGTACTCCTCCGCGCGGGACGCCTGCTCCTGCCGGGCCTCGGGCGGCTCGACCGACAGGCGGGGCGTGACGCGCTCGAGCCACTTCGGGAAGAACCAGTTGGCCTTGCCGAACAGATGCATGAGCGCTGGAACGAGCATCGTGCGCAGGATGAACGCGTCCAGGAAGACCGCGGTGGCCAAGCCGGTGCCGAAGATCTTGATCGTTCGTCCGGGACTCGTGAGGAACCCGAGGAAGACGGCGATCATGATGAGCGCCGCCGCGGTGATGATCCCGCCGGTCTCGCCTTGCCCGACGGTCACCGCTCGCTCGTTGTCTTCGGAGTGGACCCACTCCTCGTGTATCCGGCTGACGAGGAACACCTGGTAGTCCATCGACAGCCCGAACAGGATCGCGAAGAGCATGACCGGGATCCAGGCGTCGATGGGCGCACCGGGTCCGGCGCCCAAGGCTTCCGAGCCCCACCCCCACTGGAAGATGGCCACGGTCACCCCGAAGGAGCCGCCCGCCGCCAGCAGGTTCATCACCGCGGCGGTCAGCGGCACCACCAGGCTGCGGAACGCGATCGCCAGCAGGATGAACGACAACCCCACGACGACGGCGATGAACAGCGGCATCTTGCGGGTGAGGACCTTGGCGAAGTCCACGTTGATGGCGGTGTCACCGTAGGTGTAGATGTGATTCGCGGTGCCGGCCGCCAGCGGCGGCAGCACGTCCGCGCGTAGGTGCCGCACCAGCTGGTAGGTCTTCTCCGACTGCGGTGACGTGGTGGATTTGAACGTGACGAAGGCGATGTTCGGCTTCAACGGCACGACGTCGACGCTGCTCGGGCTGACCCCCGGCACGCCCTTGAGGGTCTGGGCGACGTGCTGCAGGTACCCCTGCTGGGAGGCGCCCGGTCCGTTCACCACCGCTTCGAGCGCGGAGTTGTAGCCCACGCCGAAGTCCGTGCTGATCAGGTCGTAACCGATGCGGGTGGTCGAGCTCTTCGGGTCGCTGCCCTGGTCACTCGCGCCGAGCTGCAGCGAGAAGAACGGCACCGCCAGCACGATGATGAGGGCGCCGGAGCCGACGGCCACCAGGGTGCGGTTTCGGCCGACGAAGGCGGACCACTGAGCCCACCGCCCGATGGGGCGGTCGTCGATGAACTGGCCGGCGCGCACTGCAGCACGTTGCTTGCGCGGCAGCACTTTCAGCCCGAAAAGGCTGAGTAGCGCCGGCAGCAACGTCAGCGAGGCGGCCATGGTGAAACCGACGGCGAGCGCCGTCGCGACCGCCATGCCGTTGAAGAAGCTCACGCCGAGAGCGATGAGTCCCAGGATGGCGATGCACACCGTCGTGCCGGCGAACAGCACCGCCCGGCCGGACGTGTTGATGGCGGTGACGATCGAGTCCTGGATCGACATGCCGCGCCGCAGGTTGCGCCGATGTCGGGTGACGATGAACAGGGCATAGTCCACCCCGACCCCGATCACCATCAGCTCCGCGAGATACGGCGTGATGTTCGAGACGTTGATGCCGTGGCTCAGGATGTAAATGACGCCGAGCCCGCCGACGAGCGCGACGGCAGCGCAGGCCAAGGGCAACACCGTGGCCGCCACGGTGCGGAACACGATCGCCAGGATCACCAGCGCAGCGGCGAAACCGATGAAGACCGAGCTGCCCGAGCCCTCGCTCTGCCCGACGCCACCGAACGCGTTGCCGGTGAACTCGACCTGCAGCGACGGGCTGCGCAGCTGCTTCAGCTCGTCGTAGACGTGCTTGAACCAGCTCGGCTCGAAGTGATTGCTCTGCCAGGTGATGTTCACCAGCGCGGTGGTGGAACCGCGCCCGCCGTTCAGCAGCTGCGGGTTACCGCTCGTGACGGCGGCACCCTTCGAGCAGTCGATCGACTGCCACGGCGTGGCGATCAGCGCCACGTGGTTGCCGGAGCTGCACAGCCCGACAAGGGCGGGCTGCAGGCTCGCGGGCGGGCCGGTGAACTTGCCGTTCCGGTCTTTCAGCACGACCGTGCCGACGGCACCGGTCTGGTTGGTGAGGCCAGCCTCCTTCAGCAGCTTCGTGACCGTTGCCGTCTCGGTATCGGGCAGTTTGAAGGTGTCCTTGTAGGACGCTCCGCCCAGGGCGCCGGCGACGCCCTGCGCTACGACGATCAGCACGATCCAGCCCACGACCACCCACCAGCGTCGTCGAATGGCTCGTCGGGCCAACGTTTCCACAATGAGCTCCCGAGGTGTCAGGGGCAGGCCCGAAGGTGCCCCGTTGGCGGAATCTGGGAAGGCCGCGCCCCGATGGCCCAGCAGGGGGCCGGCCCGCAGACCTGACGAGGCAGGCAGCAGAGCGGGACGAGCGGCATGCTCGGTCTCGTCCATGAAACCGGAGCAGGAGCAGCGGCGCCAACGAATTACCGGCGGCGGCTGGTCGGACGCAGTCGGGCAGGGTCCCCGACCAAATACGTGGGGTTTTCGTTGAATTCCGGGCCGTTTTCACCACACAACCTCAAGCTTTCGGTCGCTCGCCCTGCAGATAGGTCAGCGCGGCCAGCACCCGGCGGTGGTCGTTCTGCGACGGCGCGAGGCCCAACTTGCCGAAGATGCTGCTGACGTGTTTCTCGACGGCTCCGTCGCTGATGACGAGCTGCTCGGCGATGGCCGCGTTCGAACGCCCTTCGGCGATGAGCGCGAGCACCTCACGTTCGCGCGGGGTGAGCGAGGCGAGCGGATCGTCCTGATGCCGGCGCCGTGCCAGCAACTGCGCCACCACCTCCGGGTCGAGCACCGTGCCACCGGAGGCGACGGTGATGAGCGCGTGGGTGAGCGTGGACAGCTCCTGAACGCGATCCTTGAGCAGGTAACCGACGCCTCCCCGGCCGCCCGCCAGCAAGTCCTGGGCGTAGGACTCCTCGACGTACTGGGACAGCACCAGCACGGCGAGCTCCGGATGGCGCAGCCGGGCCTCGACAGCGGCGCGCAGCCCGTCGTCGGTGAACGTCGGGGGCATCCGCACGTCGATGACGGCCACGGCCGGCTGGTGCTCGTCGACGGCGGCCAGCAGCGCGGGCGCGTCGCCGACCGCCGCGACCACCTCGTGACCGATTTCGACGAGCAGCCGGATCAGGCCCTCCCGCAGCAGCAGGGAATCCTCGGCCAGGATCACCCGCACGGGATGGATGCCTCGATCCGCGTCGGACCACCCGGCGGGCTGGTCACGGTCAGCGCTCCATCCAACGCAGCGACCCGGCCCATGAGGCCGGCCAGCCCGTGTCCCTTGCCGGGGTGCGCACCGCCGACGCCGTCGTCCTCGATGCCGATCTGGAGCGCGCCTTCTCGGCGTTCGACGCGCACGTGCGCGATGGACGCCCTGCTGTGCTTCGCAACGTTGGTCAGGCTCTCGGAGACGACGAAGTACGCCGCGTTCTCGACAGCTGCCGTTAGCCGCTCACCGGGGTCGAGGAGCACCTGCAGGTCCACCGGCACCGGGCAGCGGGCGGCGACTCCGGCGAGCGCCGCGAAAAGGCCGCGGTCGGCGAGCACCGGCGGGGCGATACCCCGGGTCAACGCCCGGAGCTCGTCGAGTGCCTCGGTGGTCTGGGCGCGCGCCTCGGCGAGCAACGCCCGGGCCGCCTCGGGATCGTCCGCCATCCGACGCTCGGCGACGGACAGGTCCATACCGAGCCGGACCAGCCGCTGCTGCGGACCGTCGTGGATGTCGCGCTCCAGCGAGCGCAGCGCCTGCGCCTCGGCTTCCACCACCGCGGCACGGCTCTCGGTCAGGGTCTGCACGCGTGCTTCCAGGTCGCGCACCCGCTGGTTGCCGAGCAGCATGCGGGCGAAGCCGGAGTGCACCGCGGCGCAAGCCCGAATAACGGGCACCAGCGTCAGCAGGAACGCGAGCCCGATGAGGAAGTTCAGCCAGACGTCGGAAAGCGGCGAGTCGATCAGGTCCGCCAGCGTCTTCGACCCCGGACTGCGGTCGGGCAGGAAAGGCTCCCAGATCGGGTAGGTCACCCCGCCGAGAGCGCCGGCCACCCAGGTCACGGTGATGCTGAACGTCACTGTCGACAGCGGGAAGACCAGCAGCCCGTGCAGCACGTCGAGCCACGACTGCGGCTCCCGGACGATGAGCAGCCAGCCACGCCAACCCGGCTCACGCTCCCGCCGGATCGGCGGCTGCAGGTGCACATCGATGACGTCGAGCGCGGCCCGCTGGATACCGGCCAGGCCCCGGGCGACGCCAAGCGTGATGAGGAAGAGCGGGACACCGACCCAGATCACCAAGGTTCCCCCGGCGACGGAGAAGCCGGTGACGAGCAGCACGAACGACGCGATTCCGATGGGGAACGCGACCAGCAGGTAGCCGATCTCCCGGACCATGCGCGCGAACCAGCCGCGGCTGCGCGGCGGCGCCGCGACAGCGGTGGGCCCTTCGGGCAACGGCTGCATCGGCAGGGTCAGTCCGTTCGTCGGTGGGGTGTCAGCGAACATGCCTCGAGCGTCGTTGACCGGCGACCCCGTAACCAGCCGGTCCGCTGGCGTCTTGAGGGTAGGGATAACCCCCCGTTGCGGCGAGTGCCGGACCGGCCTCAACGGGGAGCACCAGCCGGCGCCTGTCAGCCGGTGAGCAGCGCGCCCCGCGAGTCGTCCGGCTCGCCGCCGTCCTCAGTTTCACGTGAAGCGTGGCTGAAAGCGTCCCACATGCGCCGGTAGTAGCCATTTCGGTCGAGGAGGTCGCGGTGCGTGCCGTCCTCGACGACCCGCCCGTGGTCCAACACGAGGATGCGGTCCGCTGCAGCGGCCGTCGTCAGCCGGTGCGCCACGACGAGGGTGGTCCGCGGCGCGGCCAGCAGCGCCGTCGCCCGGGCCACCTCGGCTTCCGTCGCCAGGTCCAGCGCCGCCGTCGCCTCGTCGAGCAGCAGGATCTCCGGCTCGACGAGCTGCGCCCGGGCAAGCGCGATGAGCTGGCGCTGACCCGCTGACAGCCCGCGACCGCGCTCGCCGACCGGATGCAGGTAGCCACCGTGCAGCCGGGCGATCATCGAATGCGCACCGACAGCCCGGGCAGCGGCTTCCACCTCGGCATCCGTCGCGTCAGGACGGGCATAAGCGATCGCGTCACGGACGGTGCCCGGGAAGAGGTACGCCTCCTGCGGCACGACCCCGAGCCGGTGGCGGTAGTCGGCTCGGTCGGCGGTGCGCAGGTCGACCCCGCCCACCCGCACAGCCCCTGCGGTCGGGTCGTAGTAGCGCGCGACGAGCTTCACCAGGGTCGACTTGCCGGCCCCGGTCTCCCCGACCAGCGCCACCGTCTGGCCCGCGGGGATGCGCAGGTTGATGTCATCGAGGGCCGGTGCCGGCGTGCCGGTGTAGGCGAACCGGACGTGCTCGAAGTCCAGCTCACCGAGGTGAGCCGGCAGCGCGACGGGCGCCGCCGCCGGGGGTACCGATGTCGGGGTGCGCAGCAGGTCGGCGATCCGGCGCAGACCGACCTCTGCCTGCTGGTAGCCGTCGAAGACCTGCGACAGCTGCTGCACCGGCGTGAAGAGCAGGTCGAGGTACAGCAGGTAGGCGATGAGCGCGCCCGCCGACAGGGTCCCCCGATGGACGAGCGCCGCGCCAAAGCCCAGCACGAGCGCGGCGGCCACCTCGGAGAGCATCTCGACGAACGGGAAGTAGGTCGCGATGTAGCGCTGCGCCCGCAGCCGGCTCTTGCGGTACTGCAGCGACAGGTTGCCGAAGCGCTGGGCGTCGTCGCCCTCGCGTCCGTACGCCTGCGCCACGCGCACGCCGGCGACCTTCTCCTGAAAGTCCGCGTTGACCGTGCTCACCCGCTCGCGAGCCTCGGTGTAGGCCACCTTCGACAGCCGCCGGAAGATCACCGTCGCGGCCGCCAGGATCGGCAGCAGGGCAACGATGACCATGCCCAGCTCCCAGTCGATGACCAGGATCGCGACGAGCACGCCGACGAAGGACAGCAGGCTCACCACCGCCGTCGCGAGGCCGGTCTGGAAGAACGTCGACAGCGCGTCGACGTCCGTGGTCATCCGCGTCATGATCCGGCCGGACAGCTCACGCTCGTAGTAGTCGAGCCCGAGCCGCTGCAGCTGCGCGAAGGTCTTCACCCGCAAGCGTGTAGAGCAGCCGCTCGCCGGTGCGGCCGGTGACCAACGTCTGCACGGAGCTGGCGAGCCAGTCGCCGAGCACGACCAGCAGGGCGATGCCCGCGACGACGTAGAGCTGGCCCAGGTGATGGCTGCTGACCCCGCGGTCGATCCCTGCCTGGATCAGCGCCGGCAGCGCGATCTGGGCGAGCGCATCGAGCGCGACCAGTCCGAGGCCGACGAGGACGCCGCGGCGCACGCCACGCAGCACGCGTTCGCAGGCCGAAGTGGGGTTCGGCGGCACGCGCGAGACGCGGATCGACGTTCGGCTCGTCCTGCACCGGCGGCAACGCGTCGACCTTGGCCAGCAGCTGGGGAGAGGGCGGCAGCCCGGCCATGAAACCGCCGCCACCGCCCATCCCCCCGCCGCCCATGCCGCCGCCCAGGTTCGGCGTGGCGCTGCGCTGCTCGCGCAGCAGCTCCGGAGCGGCCTCGCGCCGCCACAGCGCCGGGGTGATCCCGTCGACCAACGTCTCGCTGAGCGCCTCGAGCTCCTCATCGATGGCGTCGACACCTTCGGCGTCTTCACCCGGACCGGACAGCAGCCGCCGGAAGAGCGAGCAGCGCTCGTGCAATTCGTCCTCGGTGCCGACGTCGACGACCCGGCCGTCCTCGAGCACGGCAATGCGATCGGCGAGAGCGAGCGTCGAACGGCGGTGGGCGACGAGCAACGTCGTGCGACCGCGCATGAGCTTGCGCAGCGTCTCGTGGATCTCCGCCTCGATCCGGGCATCGACCGCGCTGGTCGCGTCATCGAGGAGCAGGATCTGCGGGTCGGTCAGCAGCGCCCGCGCCAGGGCGACGCGCTGGCGCTGCCCACCGGAAAGCGTGAGCCCCTGCTCGCCGACCACCGTGTCGTAGCCGGCGGGCAGCGCGCGGATGAAGGCGTCCGCCTCCGCGGCCCGCGCCGCGGCCTGCACCTGCTCGAAGGTCGCGTCGGGGCGGCCGTAGGAGATGTTCGCGGCGACCGTGTCGCTGAAAAGGAAGCTCTCTTCGAAGACGACGCCGATGCGGGCGCGCAGCGACGCCATGGTGGTGTGGCGGACGTCGACGCCGTCCACCCGGACCGCGCCGCCCTGCACGTCGTAGAAGCGCGGCAGCAGGAGGGAGATCGTCGACTTGCCCGAGCCGGCGCCGCCGACGAGAGCGAGCGTCTCTCCCGGGGCGACCTCGAGGGAGAGCCCGCGTAGCACCGGCTGGGATGCCGCGTAGCCGAAAGCGACGTCCTCGAGCGCCACCCGGCCGGGGCCCTCCGGAAGCGGCTGCGCGTCGGGCGCGTCCACCACCCGCGGGGTCGAATCGATGACCTCGAAGACCCGCTCGACGCTCGCCCGAGCCTGCTGCCCCACGGTCAGCAGCGCGGCGAGCATGCGCACCGGGCCGACGAGCTGGGCGACGTAGCTCGAGAACGCGAGGAACGTTCCGAGGCTGATGCGGCCGTGGGCGGCCAGCCAGCCGCCGAGCAGGAGCACGCCCACCTGCCCGAGCGCGGGCACCGCCTGCAGGGCCGGGTTGTAGCGGGCGGTGAGCCGCACCGCCCGCAGCCGCAACCCGAAAAGCGTGCGGGCCTCGGTGTCCAGCCGGCCGAGCTCGCGCTCCTCCTGGCCGAAGCCCTTCACCACCCGGACCCCGGTGACCGACGCCTCGACGACGCCGGCCAGCTCACCGGCTTGCTGCTGCGCCGCCCAGGTGGCGGGGAAGAGCCGCCCCCGGCTGCGGATCGCGACGAACCAGAGGGCCGGTCCGACGGCGATGGCAATCAGCGTCAGCAGCGGCGAAAGGACCAGCATGACGACGAGTGAGATGACGAACAGCAGCAGGTTGCCGACCATCATCGGCAAGAAGGAGAGCAGGCCCTGCACCAGCGTGATGTCGGAGATCGAGCGGCTCACCACCTGACCGGTGTTGAGATCGTCCTGGCTGGCGCCGTCCAGCCGGTGCAGGGCACCGAACACCTCGGTGCGCAGATCGTGCTGGACGTCGAGCGAGAGCCGGCCCCCGACGTAGCGCCGGACGAAGCTCAAGGCGAAGCGGACGAGACCGGCACCGATGAGCAGCAGCACCCACGGCAGCAGCGGCTGCGTGTGCTTGAGCACCGCCTGGTCGACCACCAGCCGCTCGACCAGCGGTACGCCGGCGGCGACCGCCATCCCGGCCAGCGACGCCCCGAACGCGAGCATCACCGAGCCGCGGTATCGCCAGCAGTAGCCGGCGAGCCGGCGCAGCCATTTCTGGGCCGCCGGCGCGGGAGGTAGTTGCGTCATCGCAAGCAACGCTAACCGTCTTGTGATGTGTGGCATTCCGAACGGAATGCGGTGGCGGGTCCGCGGGGGCACTCTGGATATCGGGGTAGCACCAAGCTCGCGCCGCACGCAACGCCGGGCGAAAGCCTCCGAAGGCTCCAATTCCTACGCGTTGACGATCTTCCACCGACAGGAGAGCCATGACGAATCCCGCTGCCACCCGCACCGAGCCGGGCCGCGACGAGAGCCGCGGCGAAGGCACCGATCTGGACAAGCCCGGTGCGACGAACAGCCGGCTGTCCACTGCCGACGGGAAGATCACCGTCGCGCAGGCGGTGGTGCAGAAGATCGCCGGCATGGCCTGCCGGGAGATCTCCGGGGTCTACGCCATGGGCACCGGCGGCACCCGGACGCTGGGTGCGATCCGGGAGCGCATCCCGGGAAGCTCGGGTCCCAACGTCGCGCAGGGCGTCGGCGTCGAGGTCGGCGAGACGCAGGCCGCGATCGACCTGGAGATCGTCATCGAATACGGGGTCAGCGTGGCCGACGTGGGCCGCAGCATCCAGCGCAACGTGAAGCAGGCCATCGAACGCATGACGGGCCTCGACGTCGTCGAGGTGAACGTCATCATCGACGACGTGCACCTGCCGGACAACGGCGGCGAGCCGGCGACGCGGGTCTCGTGAGCAGCCCAGCGGGCGGGGCGCCGGACGGCACCGGCCTCACCATGCCGGACGCCGGGTCGCACGCCGTGGTGGACGGTGTCGACGTGGACGCGGTCCACGACGCGGTGGTGCGCTGCCCCGGAGTCGCCGGCCTGGGCAGCGGGCAGCTGGGAGCTCTCGCGACCTACCTGCCGGGCCGGCGCGTGCCGGGAGTGCGGGTGAGCCCTGACGGCGTGCAGATCGAGATCCGCACCGAGTGGGACGCGCCCGCCCGCGACGTCTTCCGGGCCATCCGGGCGGCACTGGCCGCCGTCGTTCCCGACCGGCCGGTCGACGTGACGCTCGCAGACATCGAGCTGCCGGCAAGCGCCGCTGATCCGGGCCTCGACCTGCCTGAGCTCGCAGCGTCCGAGCTCACCGACGCCCCCGAGCTCACCGCAGCGCCCGAGCGTCCGGCGCTGCCGGCGGCGCCCTCCTTCGCGCCTGGTGCCGAGCCCCTCCCCGCCTCTCCGGTTCGCCCCGAAAGTGAGACGACATGACACGCACGATGCTCGGCACCTTGATCGGAATGGCATTGGGTTTCGCGCTTGCCTTCGGCAGCTTCGGCGACATGCTCATCGTCGCGCTGTTCGGCGCAGTCGGGTTCGGGGTCGCGAAGATCGTTGCCGGTGAGCTCGATCTGACCCCGTACCTGTCCGGCCGCCGTAACCGGCGATGACCGCGCCGGCAACCGGCGAGACCGCCGCGAGCGGATCGCCCCTCGAAGCCAACGAAGGCCTCAAGGTCGGGCGCAACGAGCTCGGCCGGATCGACGTCGCGCCGCGCGCGGTCGAGAAGATCGCCGCCCTGGCGGCCCTGGAGGTTCCCGACGCCGGCGGTGTCGGCGGGGGGTTCATCAACCGGGCGGTCGCCGGTGCCCCCGGGCTCGGATGGCTGCGCAGCAGTTCGGGCAAGCTGCCGAAGGTGAGCGCCGACGTGGACGGCGCCCTCGCCTACCTGGACGTCGAGCTGTCGGTGCGCTGGCCCGCGCCGATCGCCCAGGTCACCGACGCCGTGCGGGAGCGTATCGGCGAGCAGATCGGGGCGTTCGTCGGGCTGGCCGTGCGCGAGGTGAACATCCAGGTCGTCGAGCTCGTCACCGAAGACGCCGGCACCCGGGTCGCCTGATGCGCGTTGTGAACCGGCTGCTCGCCTTCCTGCTCGCCGCGGCGTTGATCGCCGTCTCGCTGATCGTGATCATCGAGGTCATCGCGGCCCGGGCACACCTCGACCCGGTGGTCATCAACTGGCACGCGATCCTGCACTGGGGAGAGCGCAACACCTGGCCGGCCGCCAGCGTGATCCTCGCCTGCGCCATCACGACCGCTGCCGGGCTGCTGCTGCTCGTCCCCCAGCTCATTCCGCGCCGCATCACCCGGCTCGCCCTCGACACCGACGACGAGACGGACGCCGCGCTCACCCGCCGCGGCCTCGCCGTGAGCATCCGCGGGGCGGTCACGGATGTCGAGGGCGTCGTGCGGGCCAAAGTGAAGGTGCACCGCCACCGCATCTCGGTCTACGCGATGACAGCGGCCGCGACCGCCGAGGGGGCGGGAAAGCTCGAGCCGCACGTCCATGAGGTGGCAACCCGCCAGCTCGACGCCCTTCACCTGCACACCCGTCGGCGGGTGCAGGTCAGCGTCGACCGGCGCCGGGTCGGCGGCGTCTGATGCATACCGACCGCACCAACCGGCTGCTGCTCGGGATCGTCGGCTTTCTCGCGTTCGCGATCGGCACCGCCGGCCTGCTCGCCGCCGGCGGCATCTTCACCGAAAGCTTCGCACACCGGCGCCTCGCCGATAACCGGGTGTGGCGCTACTTCAGCGACCAGGGCGACTGGCTGTGGCCGACGATCGCCGCCGTCGCGTTCGTCGTCATGCTGCTCGGGGTGATCTGGCTGCTGCGCCTGCTGTTCGCCACCGACCGCACCGCAGAGATCACCATCCGCTCCCGGGCCCGGATCGGACCCGCCGGTGACCGGCCGGAAGCCGATACCGTCACCACGCCCGGAGGCACCACCCTGCGCGCTTCGGCGCTGACCTCGGCACTCGTCGCGGAGATCCAGAGCTATCACGGTGTGACCGCTGCCCGTGCCCGGGTCCTCGGCGATCCGGTCGACCCGACGCTGGCCCTCGACGTCACCGTGAGCCGGCGGGCCGACGTCCCGGCGCTCGTCGAACGCGTCGAGCGGGAGGCGATCGGTCACGCCCGGGCGGCGCTGCAACGGACCGCGCTGCCGGTCCAGCTGGACATTGCGGTCACGGACCGGGGGGTGCCCCGGCCGGCCTGAGGTCCGCGCCGCGCGGGAGGAACGGCTCAAGTCCCGATATGTAGCCACTTGGCGGCTGCCAGCGGAAAAGATCCGCGCCCACACTGTCCTTGAGGCAATCTTGGCAGAGACGCGGCGCGGGACCGCGTGCGGTTGAGGGGTGACGGGCCGGCTCATGGAGGCGTTCGAACGTCGCTCGGCGACCCCGCCAGCAGGGCCAGCGACCCCGTATGCCGAGCTGGATGAGCTGCAGACCCTGCGCATCCAGCTCGAGCTGGCCCTCGATGCCGCGAACATCGGCACCTTCGATTGGGACCTCGGCACCGGCGGCTTGCGCTGGGACGTACGCCTGAAGCGCCTCATGCGACAGGAAGGTGACGCGCAGCCGACCGTCGCGGAATTCGTCCGCCGGATCCTGCCGGCGGACCGGCCGGCGATGCAGGCGGCCACCGAACAGGCCATCAGGACCTGCCAGGACCTGCGCGTCGACTTCCGGGTCACAGATGAAGCCGGCGCCACCCGGTGGCTCACGACGCGCGGGCGCGTGCTGTGCGACGCCGACGGGGTCGCCAGTCACATGATGGGCGCGGTCTACGACAGCTCCGGCATCCATACCGACCGCGAGCTCGTCGCGCAGGCGCTCGACACCATGGCTACCGCCTACGCGACCGTGGACACCGACTGGAACGTCACCTACGCGAACCAAGCGGCCCGGGCCGTGCTGTCCACCGGGGGAGGGCAGCCGATCGAGCCGGTCGGGCGGGCGGTCTGGAATCTCGTACCGGGCCTTTCCGAACCCGTGGTCGTCGACCTGCTGCGCGGCGTGATGAGCGGGCGCGAGGCGCAAACGGTGGAGCTGCACGCCGAACGCAACGACCGGTGGCTCGAGCTCTCGGCACAGCCGGTGGCGAACGGTATTGCCGTGCTCGTGTCCGACGTCACGGATCGCCGGAAGGCGCAGATCGAGGCGGAACGCGAGGCGCGAAGGGTGACGATGCTCGCGCAGGCCGGTACCGCACTGGTCCAACGCCGGCCGGTCACCGAAACGGTCGCCGTCGGGCTCGGCATCCTCGTTCCCGAGCTCGCCCGGTTCGCCGTGATCTACCTGCGCGAGGCGCCGGGCCTGCCCTACGGTTTCGTCGGCTTGCGTTCGGAAGATCCGGCGGCGGAGGCGGGCCTGCATTCCCTGTTCGAGGCGCTGCCGCTCGGCAACGATCCGGCGACCTCGGCCGGGCAGGCCGTGCTCACCGGTCGCACGCAGATCGTCGGCGATCTCGACGAGGCGGCCGTCGCCCGCACCACGGATGATCCGCAGCTTCGCGAACGCCTGCTGGCGCTCGGCGGCACCGGCGTCCTCGTCGTCCCCCTGGTCAGCCGCGGCGAATCCATCGGCTTGCTCGGCCTGTTCGGCGCCGGAGGGCAGACGCCCCTCGGGCCCGACCTGGTCCTCATCGAGGACGTTGCGTCGCGGATCGCCACGGCGCTCGACAACGCGCAAATCTTCCGGCAGGTGCAGCTGGCCCGCCGGACGGCCGAGTCGGTGACGGCACGGCTCGCCTTCCTCGCGTCCGTCGCCGACGCGCTCGGCTCGACGCTCGACGCCGAACGGGCCTCGCGCCGGCTGGCTCGCATGCTGACGCCGACACTCGCCGACTGGTGTCTGGTCACGCTGGTGGACGACGAGGGGCGGGTCGAGCACATCGCCGGAAGTGCCTCCGACCCGGAGCAGCAGGACTTGCTCGATCGCTACGCGAAGGGGCGGCGCCAGTCGCTCGAGCGCGACGCCGGCATCATCGCGGAGGTCGTCAACGCCGGCCAGCCGCTGTTTCGGGCGGACGGCGCCGCATATCGGGAGCGCCTTTCGGGCGACCCGGCCGCGGAGGCTCTGCAGGAGCTGGACCCGGGCGCGCTGACCGCGTTGCCCATTCTCGCGCGCGACCGCACCCTCGGCGTCATCAGCCTCTACACCTCGCGGACGCGCGGGCCACTCGACGACGAAGACCTCGCCACCGCCCGCGAGGTCGCCCGCCGAGCGGGGCTGGTGTTCGACAACGCTCGGCTGTACGCCCGCTCGCGCGGCATGGCCGAGACCTTGCAGCGCAGCCTGCTCACCGAGCCGGCCGAGCCGCCGGCGCTACAGGTGGCCACGCGCTACGTGCCGGCGGTCGCCGACTCGCAGGTCGGTGGCGACTGGTACGACGCCTTCCAGACCGCGGCCGGCACCACGACGCTGGTGATCGGTGACGTCATGGGCCACGACACGGAAGCCGCCGCCAACATGGGGCAGCTGCGCACGCTGGTGCGCGCCATCGCGGTCGACCGGCAAGGGAGTCCGAGTAGCGTGCTCGAGCGGGTGGACGCCGCCGCGGCGGCACTCGGCGTCGACACGACGGCTACCGCCGTGCTGGCCCAGGTGACGGACGGTGCGGCGGACCCCGCCGCGCCGCGGCTGCTGCGCTGGTCGAACGCCGGCCACCCGCCGCCCGTCCTGGTGCATCCGGACGGCCGGGTGCACATCCTGGACTCCCCGGCCGACCTGCTGATCGGACTCGGCTCCGGATTCCGCCGGGCAGATCACGAGGCCACCCTGCCGGTCGGGGCCACCGTGCTCATGTTCACCGACGGCCTCGTCGAGGGGCGGGCGCAGCCCCTCGACATCGGTATGCGCCGGCTCGCGCTCACCGTCGGCCCGCTCAGCAGCCTGCCGCTGCAGGAGCTGTGCGACCAGCTGCTCGAGGCGCTCCTGCCGGAGCCGGGTGCCGAGGATGACGTCGCGCTCGTCGCGGTGCGGGTCGCCCAGCCGGCCCGGCCCGCACCGGCCACGGCGACCTCACGCCTGACGCTGCGTACCTGACGCCTTGCGGGGCGGACGCGACCGTCCAGCCGCCAGGGACAGTTCGAGCAGCTGCTGCAGGCCGCCTGCGATGCCGGCGGTGAGGACATCGACGTCGGGGGTGCTCGCTGCGTCGGCGGTCACGCCGAACGTCATGACGCGTTCGTACGACGTCATCGCGATCCCGACGCGCACCCGGTCGGCGATGGGCACGAACGGGTACAGCTCCAGCAGTTTGCGCCCATACGCGAAAAGTGGGGTGCGCGGCCCGGGGACGTTGGTGGCGACCGTCACCAGATGCCGATGGGGAAGCCGGAAGATGCCGGTGAGGCCGACCGAGAGCAGCAGCGGTGACGTCCACCCTCCGGCTTCGGTGAGCAGCTCGGCGACCTCCACCTCTCCGGAGCGCTTGAGCCGGTCCATCTCGTGGCGAACGGCCGCGTAGCGCATGAGCGGATCCGCCTCGCCGACCGGCAGGTCGGCGATCATGCAGGACACCTCGTTGTCCGACCGGCCGGCCGCCTCCGGCTTGCGCACGGACACCGGGATCAACGTGCGCACCGCATGGTCGGCAGGCCGCTCGCCGCGGGAGAGCAGCAGCTCGCGGAAGCCGTTGGTGACGCAGGCCAGCACCACGTCGTTGAGGGTGCCGCCGTGGGCCGCGCGCACCGCCTTCATGTCGTCGAACGTCGCCCGGGTGCAGTCCCACGCCCGTGCCCGCCCGATCGGGCCGGACAGCGACGAGGACTCGGCCGGCACGGCCAGCGTCGCCCAGGACAGCAGACCCTTGGACAGCAGCGTGGCCTCGTGCAGCGCGCGCTTGGGATGGGCCGCCAGGTCCCTGGCGGTCTGCAACGCGGACAGCGGACGATGCGGGAGCGCACCCAGCGCGGTGGCGACCAGCCGGAGGCGACCCGGCTCCGAGCCGGTGCGGGACGTGCCGGGCGACGGCTCCGCCGGCGGATCGGGCTGGTCGTCCAGCACCCGGGTGAGCAGGTCGGTACCGGCGATGCCGTCGACCATGCAGTGGTGGACCTTGCTGATGAGGGCCCAGCGTCCGCCCGAAAGGTTCTCGACGAACCAGTCCTCCCACAGCGGGCGGGTGCGATCGAGCTGGTGGGACATCACCCGGCCCATGAGCGCTTTGAGCTCGTCCGGGCCGCCGGGGTCGGGCAGCGCCGTGTGCTTGAGGTGGTCGCGCACGTCCAGGTCGGTGTCGACCCACACCGGGCCGCCCGAGCCACAGCGGCACTTCCCGCATGCGCTGGCGATAGCGCGGCAGCGCGCCAAGTTTGCGCTCCAGCAGGTCGCACATCTGCTCATAGGTGGGCGCCGGACCCTCGAAGATCGCGACCGAGGCGATGTTGAGCGAGGTTTGCCGGCTCTCCAGCCGCAGGAAGGCGGAGTCCAGCGGGCTCATCACATCCATGTCAGACCCGCTCGTCCTTTCCGGTCCCGGAGCGCGCGCGGGGAAGCCGGGCACGACCGGTGTCGTGCAGCGGGAGGCGTACGCGCGCCGCCGGCCGCTGGGTGGCAAGGACCTCCGCGAAGCCCGTCGCGAAGGCACTGAACGAAGAAGTCGGCGTCGGGGATCGCGCCGGTATCGCAATTGATCCCCACGTAGCAGGTGTCGACGTAGGACAGCAGCGTCACATTGACCGACGAGCCGATCGTCGGGCCGAACGGGTAGTAGGCCTCGATCTCGGCTCCCGCGAGATGGATCCGCATCGGTAGCCCCGGGACATCACTCGCGAGGAAGTCCACGTGCTTGAGGATGCCGCCCACCACCGAAGACGGCAGCAGGTTCAGCCCGGCGGCGATGGGTTGGGTAAGGCCCAGCGACGGCTCATGCCGCCAGCCGTCGGTCACCTCGTGGATGGCCCTCATGCGCTCGCTCGGATCGTGCAGGCCTGCCGGCAGCGGGAAGCGGGCCAGCGTGATGCGGTTGCCGCCGGGACCGTCGGCCGCGGTGCGCAAGCTGATCGGCATCGTCACCCGAAGCTGATCGATCTGCGCGCCGTGGCGCTCGTGGTAGATCCGCAGGCCGCCGGTCACTGCGCCGACGAAGGCATCGTTCAGATGCGCCTGCGCGCCGGCGCCCGCCCGCTGCAGCGCCTTGGTGGGGACTTCGAGGACGTCCAGCGTTCGCCCGAGGCGGCGTTCGCGCATCAGCGGCGAGAGCGTGGTGCGGTAGGGCTCCACCGTCTTCACGACCGAACGCGCCGCATCGGCGAAGTCCGACAGCGTCTCCCGCGGACGGGTGACCGACCGCACCGCCGTGCGCAGTGCCGTTCCCGGAGCGGCTCGGGCGATGCCCAGCGCCCGCGCGGTCTCGTGCCGCAGCGCATCCCACGCGAGCCGCGGGGTGTCGAGATGCTCGGGCTCCGGTCGCGGGGGCTCGGGACGAGCGGCCGTACCGTCGCGGTGCAGATCGAAGACCTCGAGCGCGAGACGCATACCGCCGACGCCGTCGGTGATCGCGTGATGGAACTTCATCACGAAGGCGGCCCGGCCGTCGCGCAGGCCATCGACCACCGTGACCTCCCACAGCGGCCGTGCCGGATCGAACGCCGTCGTCGCCTTGCTCCGGGCGACTGCGAGCACATCCGCGAGGCCGCCACCCGGCGCGTTCACCCACTGCAGGTGCCAGTCGAGGTCGACCTCGTCGGTCACCGTCCAGCGCGGCGTCGCGAGGCGCAACGGCGGGGTACGGACCACGTGCCGCATCCCCGGGACGACGAACGTGGCGCGTTCGAAGGTCCGGCGCAGCCGGGCCGGATCGGGTGAGCGGTCGAGCATGCCGACCGCCACCACGGTCGAGCGCAGCAGCGGATCGCGCTCCATGTACCAGGTGAATGCGTCGGACGGCCGCATGTGCGGATCCGGAAACAACGGTGGTGCGGCCATGTCGCCACTCCTTGACCAGGTGGCTGCTCGGCCACCGAGACTAGGCATGCCGCCCAGGCCCCGAAAGGGACGAATGGCCTGCCGCTTTCGAACTCTTTACCAGCTCTCGCCGCGCCAGACGGCGTCCCAGAAGAGCCTCTCCAGACGCACGACCCGGTCGAACGCCCAGCGCTGCGCGGGGGTCGGCCCGTCCGGGCTGACCCGGTCGAGCAGGCCTGCCACGTCATCGACCCAGGCGCCGAAGTCCGGCGACGACCAGTTGTCGATGAACGACCAGTAGGGCGACGACGTGTTTGCGGTCGCCCGCACCGCGGACCACGCATCGAAGTACGCCTTTTCCGCTCCGTAGAGCACGGCCGTCGCGACGGCGAACCCGTCCCGCGGTGCCGCCAGCAGGAAACTGGTGTACCCCAGCGCCACCGGCCCGGGATCGGTGAGCTCGGACGGATCGAGGCCTCGCGCGCGCAGGGCCTCGCGAAAGAGCGCGAGCTCCGCGGCGAGCGGCGCCAACGCCCCGGCGAGCAGATCCCGCGCCGCCTCATCCGGGGCGGCGACGATCAGATCGGCGAGAAAACGGCGGAATCCCACGACGTAGCAATGGTCGGCGATGAGCCACCGGTCGAAGACCTCGGCCGGCAGCGAACCATCGGCGGTCGCCGTGATGAACGGGTGGCGGCTGAGCTCCTGCCAATCGGCGCCGGCGGACCTCACCAATTCCCCCGCGGTCATGGGACGTCCCAGAAAGCGATCTCATGATCCATCGCCGCGCGGAAGGCATGCTCCGCCCGGACCGGGTCCGCCGCTGCCTGATCGAGCATCTCGGCGCAGCGTGCCGCGAGCGCGGCGAACTGCGGATCGGCATAAGTATCGATCCAGCGACGATATGGATTCGGGCGCGTACCGACCGCGGCGTCAAGCAGCTGGCCCAGCCGGGCGTAGCCCCACATGCACGGCAGAAGCGCCGCCAACCCGTCCGCGTAGTTCGCGGCGGCCGAAAGCAGATACCCGGTGTACGCGGCGCAGGCCGGGCCTTTGCGCGCCTGCATGAGATCGGCTCCGTACTGCGCGGCAAGAGAGCGGTGCAGGGCCAATTCCTCGTGCCAGGTGGCGTGAGCGAGGTCGACCAGGTCGCCGAGGTGCTCGTCCGGCGCCTGCCACGCCAGCCGGCTGAACACCCGCACGTAGTCGAGCAGGAAGAGGTAGTCCTGCTCGAGCCAGGACCTGAAGGTCGCCGGCGGCAGCGTTCCGCTCTGCAATCCGGCGAGGAAAGGGTGGCGCAGCTGCTGGGCCACCAGTGGCTCGCCGATCGTGATGAGGGAAGCCGAGATGCCCACCCTCGCATCTTTCCAGGCCGTGGGTGGATTCCCCCTGTCGCGGAGGCGACAGCGCTGCGCCGGCCTGAATGTGAGAATCATGCCGCCCGGATGTCAGTGGTGCGCCATTGTTAGCCCGTCCTGGGTGTCCGGGTGCTTTCGGGTGGCCTTTCACGTCAGCTGAGCAGGGGGTCTCATGCCGTCGAACCGGTCCCTTTCCGCCGTCCGCTCGATACGCGCCCCTGGCCGGCGACGCGCCTCGGCCCTCGTCGCGCTGCCCGTGGCGGCGATCGTCGTCAGCAGCTGCGGATCGACCAAGGTGCCCGCATCCGAGCGCGGAACGCCGCCGACGAGCCCGGGGGCGACGCAGCGGTTCGACGGCACCCTCACCGATGGTCCGGCGGCCCGGACGATCCGGCTGCAGGCGGGCGAGGCGCTGCGCTGGTGGGTACGGCCGGCGTCCGGCAACAAGAGCGAGTTCATCCTGGCGATCGCCTCGAACGTGAAGCCGCCCAGCGACTACTCCGACTCGTCCGACTACTCCAGCTACTCCGACTACTCCGACTACAGCGACTACAGCGACTACAGCGACTACTCGGATGGCTCCGGCTACTACACCGACAGCCAGTCGAACGACTCGTTCTTCTCCGACTCCTCCGACGGCGGCACAGCGGCCGACAAGTTCGGCGTCCCGATCGTGCAGACGACGTACGTGAGCGACCCTCGCGCCACCCTCCATCTGCTCCGGCAGCCACCGTTCTTCTCCGACTTCGGACGTGGCTGGGGTGTCGCGCAGCCGGCGGGCACCTGGGTCATCTTCGTAGCTCCGGCGACCGGGGACTACACGCTCCTCGTCGGCGGAAAGGGCAAGTACGAGGGCGCGTTCGCCACCGAGCCGCAGAAGCTCTTCGCCACCCAGGCCGGGCCCATCACCAGCGCCAAGCAGTGGGGCGAGGTGTGCCTGTCGCACCTGAACTTTCTGACCGATCCGGCGTTCTACCCCTCGAGCGGCTATTTCAGCGACTACAGCGATAGCACGCCGCAGATCGACTTCGGTCCGGTGCGGCACAAGCCGACGATCCAGCGCGCGTTGGACTCGCTGCGCTGAGTCGGGCCACTGTGCGGGCATCGGTCTGCCTGCGGGCCGCCATGGTCGCGCTCGCGGTCATCACCACGCCATTGCTGGCCACCGGATGCGCCAGTGACCGTGCGCTGCGCACGGATCAGGAGCGCGCGATGCGGGACGTCTGCCTGTCGCTGGCCGCGCGCTCGAACCGTTCGGCGGCCAGCCTGCACGACATCGCCAGGCGTCCGCTGCCACTCTTCTACCTCGGCCCCGGCTCGCGCTTCCCCAGCAGCATCAAGCTGGTGAGGTCGATGTGCAGCTAGTCGTGATGCGGCCGAGACCCCGCCCGATCGGCTACCTGAAGCTCGGCTGCTGCCTCACTCTGGCGGCGCTCGAGGGCTTGCGTATCGCCTCCCACGGCTTCCCGCTCGACCGTCCGACGCTGTTCATCCTGGCGATGCTCTTCGGCGCGGTCTTCGTCGTCGGGCAGCCCAACCGCAAGATCCGCGAGCTCGTCATCGACTGGATACCGCTCGCCGTCATCCTCACTGCCTACGACCTCGGCCGCGGCGCGGCCGACGCATTGGGGATCGGCACCTCGTTCGAGCTGGCGCCGGCGCTGGACTACCGGCTCACCGGCACAATCCCGACCGTTTGGCTGCAGCAGCATCTGTACGGGGACAGCTTCCAGCACTGGTGGAACATCCCGCTGAGCTTGCTGTACATCTCGCACTTCGTCGTTCCGATGCTCACGTTCGCGGTGCTGTGGGTCCGCGCCCGCCCGCGGTTTCACCAGTACGTACGACGCTTCGTCCTGCTGACGCTGATGGGCCTGCTGTGCTACGTACTGCATCCGACGGCGCCACCCTGGCTCGCGGCGCATGAAGGCACGATCAAGCCGGTCTTCCGCAGCGCAGCGCTCGGTCTCGAGCAGATCCAGCTACACGTGGCCAAGCGGATCCTCGACACCGGGGTGTCCACGACGAACCTGGTGGCCGCATTCCCCAGCCTGCACGCGGCTTACCCCATGCTGCTGCTGCTCTTCTGCTGGCGTTCACACGCGGTCTGGCGCACCCTCCTCACGCTCTACACGGTGGGCATGGCCTTCATGCTCGTCGCCACCGGTGAGCACTGGGTGGTCGACGTCCTCGCGGGATGGACGTTCGCCGCCCTGGTGCACTTCGGATGCCGCCGGTACGAGGCTCGCTTTGGGTAGTCGACCGCTTCGCCGGGACGTCCTCATCTCCGTGGGCATCTTCGTCGCCGTCGCGATCCTGCTGCTCGTTCGCCTCGGCCGGCCGCACACGTTCGTCTTCGACGAGATCTACTACGCCAACGACGCGCTCGACCTCATCACCGAAGGCACGGAACGCACGTTCGCGGCTCACCCTCCACTCGGCAAGTGGCTGATGGCGCCGGGCATCGAGGCTTTGGGCTTCACGCCGGTCGGCTGGCGAATCGACTCGGTGCTCTTCGGTGCCGGATCGGCTGTCTTGACGTACCTGCTGGCCTGCCGCTTCACCGGCTCCCGCCTGCTGGGGGGCCTCGCCGTCGTTCTGCTCGTCACCGACGGCATCTTCTTCACCTCGAGCCGGCTGGCGATGCTCGATGTCTTCCTGTGCTTCTTCTGCCTGCTATTGCTGTGGTTACTGACGATCCCACCCCCGCGTCGGGCCTGGCATCCGGTGGTGTGCGGCGTCGTGCTCGGCCTCGCGATGGCGGTGAAGTGGAGCGCTCTGCTACTGGTCGCCGCCGTCCCGCTCGTCGTCGCGCTCCAGGCGCCCGGGCTGGGGCTGCGGCGGCGGATCGGGCGGGCGGCCGCCGTGGTCGGCTGCGCAGCCGCGGTCTATGTGGCGAGCTACTCGGGGTGGCTCGTCGGCGGCGGCCCGTTCGGCAATTGCGCACCGGCCGGCTGCCCCACCACGTTCGCCGGCCGGCTCGCGGAACTGCCGAGCGTCCAGCAGAGCATGGTCGACTTCCAAACCGACCTGACCCGGCACAACCCTTATCTCGCCGGCGGCTGGTCCTGGCTCATCCAGGACCGCCCCACCGTGCTCTTCCAAGAGGGCTGCCGCGGGCAGTCCGATGCGGCGTGCGCCGCGCACCAGCGTGGGACGGTGCGCATCGAAGGCCGGGGCAGCTTCCTGCTGTGGTGGCCCGCCGTTGCGACGATCCCGGCCGCGGCCGTGCTCCTCGCCATGCGGTGGCGGCGAAGGCGGCGGCTTCGATCGCAGCCCGAGGAGCTGGCCCGCGAGGCGCCGGGGACGACGGGCCGTGCGCCGCTCGACACCAACCTCGGGGTGCTGCTGGCTTTCGTCCTCGCGCTGTACGCGCCCTGGGCGTTCAACAGGGACACCTACACGTTCTATGCAACGTCCCTGGTGCCACTGCTGGCGGTCGTCACGGCCTGGTGGCTGGGATATCTCGTACGCCGCACCTCGCACCGCCTTCTCGGTGCGGCGCTGCCGGGCGTTGCCGCCGTGACCCTCTTCGCCTTTCAGTGGCCGTCGCTGGTCGCCCTGAGCTGAGCGGTAAACAGGCCTCCGCCCTACCGGCTGCTCACCAATACCGAGCGGGCGGAGACCTGCCAAGAGGTATAGCACGGTCAGTGCCGCTGGGGATACGGAACGTTAAGAAAGAGTTGCCGCTTCTCAACTATTGCCCGTCCGTGGCTTCCGTGACCCCGTCCGCGGCTCGCTGCAGAGCCGCCATGTCGAGCTTCTTCATGCCGAGCATGGCCTGCACGGCCCGGCTCGCCCGCTGCGGGTCGGGATCGTTGAGCACCTCCTCCCAGCCGACCGGCACCACCTGCCAGGACAGCCCGAACTTGTCCTTCAACCAGCCGCACTGACTCTCCTGCCCGCCGTCGGCCGTGAGCGCTTCCCAGTAGTAGTCGACCTCGCCCTGATCGGCGCAGTCGACCTGAAACGAGACCGCCTCGTCGAAGGTGAAGGTCGGGCCTCCGTTGATCCCCAAGAACCGCTGCCCGTCCAGCTCCCACTCGACCGTCATCACCGCGCCCGCCGGTCCGGGACCGGCCGCGGTGTAGTGGGTGATCTTCGTGACGCGTGAATTCTCGAAGACCGAGACGTAGAAGTTCGCCGCGTCTTCGGCGTTCATGTCGAACCATAGGTTGGGGACGATCTTCTGCCTCACGGCCACTTCCTCTCGTCGGCGGGCGCCGCGCCTCTGCCATCTGATGCGTGGGTAGACGACGGCCCGGGCCACAACTCATCTCTCCATGATCAACGCGCCAGGAAACAGGCCGAACCCCGGTTCAAACCGCCTCTCACCTTGATCAGTGGCGCGTTGATCTAGGACCCGGACTAGTAAGGCCAGCCTGATAAGGTGCCGCTGATGGCCAGGCCACCCTCGCGTGATGCGATCGAGATCGCTGCAGCTCTGCGTGTCAGCATCAGCCTGCTCGTTCGGCGTTCGCGGCAGGTCGCCCTGCCCGGCATCACCCGTGACCTCACCACCCCCCAGCGGGCCGCTCTCGCGCGGCTCGAGCGCACCGGTCAGCTGACGTCCGCGGAGCTCGCCCGGCTGGAGCAGATCAGCCCACAGTCCATGGGAGCGACGCTGGCGACGCTGGAAGCCGCCGGGCTCGTGAAGCGCCGCGCCGATCCCACTGATGGCCGGCGCATCCTCATGTCCGCGACCGCCAAGGGCGAGCGGACCCTGCGCGATCGCCGCGCGGCGCGCACGCGACAGCTCGCGGCAGTTCTCGCCGAGCACTTCAACGACGAAGAGCTCGAAACCCTCGCAGCCGCAACGCCTTTGCTCGAGCGGCTCGGGTCAGAGCCTGTGACGGTCAAGGCTGCCGGGCTGCGGTCCAGCCACTCGAACGACCGCTACAAGTGGGTCGCGCTGTCCAACACCACGCTTGCCGTCTTCATGTCGGCGCTGGACGGATCGATCGTCATCATCTCGCTGCCCGCGATCTTCCGCGGGATCCATCTCGATCCGCTGGCCCCCGGCAACATCGCCTACCTGCTGTGGATGATCATGGGCTACCGCCTGGTGCAGGCGGTCTTCGTCGTGACCCTCGGCAGGCTCGGCGACATCTTCGGCCGGGTCCGCATCTACAACGCCGGTTTCGCCGTCTTCGGCGTCGCCTCCATCCTGCTGTCCTTCGACCCCTTACAGGGTGGGCATGGGGCGCTGTGGCTCATCGCATGGCGAACGGTCCAGGCCATCGGCGGCTCGATGCTGACCGCGAACTCCGCGGCGATCCTCACCGACGCGTTTCCCACCGAGCAACGCGGTTTCGCCCTCGGGGTGAACCAGATCGCCGGGATCGCCGGGCAGTTCATCGGCCTGGTGCTCGGCGGCCTGCTGGCCGCGCTGGACTGGCGAGCGGTCTTCTGGGTGAACCTGCCGGTCGGCATCTTCGGCACCATCTGGGCCTACCGCAGCTTGCACGACAGCGGCGATCGCCATCCCGCGAACATCGACTGGTGGGGCAACATCACCTTTGCTGTCGGGCTTTCCGCCGTCCTCATCGCCGTCACGAACGGGATCCAGCCGGGCGACGGCCACACCATGAGCTGGTTCGAGCCCTCGGTCTACTTGCTGCTCACCGGTGGCCTGCTGCTGCTCGCCGCATTCATCGCCATCGAAAGGCGCGCCGCCGCTCCGATGTTCGACGTCGCGCTGTTTCGCATCCGCGCGTTCAGCGCGGGCAACGCCGCCGGCTTCCTTGCCTCGGTCAGCCGCGGGGGGCTGCAGTTCGTCCTCATCATCTGGCTGCAAGGCATCTGGCTGCCGCTGCACGGCTACGACTTCGAGCAGACGCCGCTGTGGGCCGGCATCTACCTGTTACCGATGACTTTCGCGTTCCTGCGTCTCCGGACCAGCCGCTGGGCACCTTTCGGACCGCTACGGCTCGCGCGGCCTCGCCTCCACCGGGATGATCATCTTCGGGTCGAGCTTCATCGGTCTCATCCTGCTGCCGGTCGACTTTCCGTACTGGGCCTTTGCCTTGCTGATCGTGGTGAACGGGCTCGGCGTCGGCATCTTCACCGCCCCGAACTCGTCCGCCATCATGGGCAGCGTCCCTGCGCCGCACCGCGGCGCGGCCTCCGGGATGCGCTCGACGTTCCAGAACTCGGGGACGGCGCTCAGCATCGGGGCGTTCTTCTCGCTGATGATCGCCGGCTTGGCGAGCACCTTGCCCACCGCCCTCAGCCACGGGCTGCAGCAGCAGGGCGTCTCCGCGCAGGTGGCCACCGAGATCGGCCGGCTGCCACCGGTCGCCTCGCTCTTCTCCGCCGTACTCGGGGAGAATCCGGTGGGCCACCTGCTCAGCAGTCACGACGCCCTGTCCTCGCTGCCGGCGTCCAACCAGCAGGTGCTGACCGGACGCGAGTTCTTCCCGCATCTCATCGCCGCCCCCTTCCACCACGGGCTCATCGTCGTTTTCACGGCAGCCGCGGTGCTGTCGGCCATCGGCGCCGCGACATCGCTGATGCGCGGCGACAAGACCCCCCGACGCGAAGTACCCGCGGCGCACGAGCTCGACGTCGCCGCCGCGTCCTGACCCTGTAAACGCAAGGAGTTCTCCGCATGACGACCGCCGCGCAGCCGCCCCTCGACCCAGCGCGCACCGCGCTACTGGTCATGGACTACCAAGCCGGGATCGTCGGCTCGCTCGATGACGCCGACGGGCTGATCGCCCGGGCCGCCGTGGCGCTCGCGCACGCCCGACGGTTGAGCCTCACAATCGGCTACGTGCGCGTCGGGTTCACCGACGACGACATCGCCGCCGTCCCACCCGCGAACAAGATGTTCGCCCGCCTGTCACAAGCCGGCTCGGCCATGCACGCCGACTCGCCGGCCACCGCGATCGACGAGCGCGTCGCTCCCGCCGAAGGTGACATCGTGGTACGCAAGTCGCGGGTCGGCGCGTTCTCGACGACCGACCTGGATGCCCAGCTGCGCGCAAGAGGCGTCGACACACTGCTGCTGGCCGGCATTTCGACGAGTGGGGTCGTGCTGTCGACGCTGCGCGACGCGGCCGACCGGGACTACCGGCTCATCGTGCTCGGCGACCTCTGCGCCGACCGCGATCCGGAAGTCCACCAGCTGCTCTTGGACCGCGTGTTTCCCCGCCAGGCCGACGTCGCGACCAGCGCGGCGGTCCTCGCCCAGGCGTAGCCCGGCCGGCCTGCGCAGACGCACCAGCGCCCCGGCCGTGGCGTGCTGGATGAACGGCCCGTGCTTGCGGATGGTCTGCGCAACTCTCGATGTCTTCCTGGTCGAGCCAGACCTGCACTTGGGAATTCGTCTTTGGGATTCGTCGTGGCGCCACGCTGGGCCAGTTCTGCCTGGTCAGCGGCAAATGTGCGTTCTCCACAGAGGTAGCGATCCCGGACCTGATTGGCTAGACTCGCACATGTGTTCGAGAGATCGGAGCCACTGGGCAGCAGGGTCGTCCGCCTGCACGAGCTCGCCGCGCAGATCGCCGCTGGGGGTCCGGGGGCGAAGCCCCCTGGGCAATGTCATCGCGAGCGACCAGCGAAGCCGTCCCAACGGCCAAGCAACACCAGCCACACCGGAAGAGGTCAGGGGGTCCGGGGGGCGAAGCCCCCTGGGCAATGTCATCGCGAGCGACCAGCGAAGCCGTCCCAACGGCCAAGCAACACCAGCCACACCGGAAGAGGTCAGGGGGTCCGGGGGGCGAAGCCCCCTGGGCAATGTCATCGCGAGCGACCAGCGAAGCCGTCCCAACGGCGAGCATGCATGACTGCACGGTGGGCGAGGGGGGAGTTGAACCCCCACGTCCTTACGGACACACGGACCTGAACCGTGCGCGTCTGCCATTCCGCCACTCGCCCGAGCGACCGATCGACGCTATCACGGGGGGTGACGCGGCTGCCGGGCCTGGTGGGCGGGCACACACCTGCGCAAACGGTGAAATCCGCAGCCAATCACACGGCTTCTTCGCCGCGAAGCTCAGGCCTCGCCGTTACGATCTCCCCACCTATGGAAAGGAGGCACGGGTGGGGGTGCTACAACGCTTCGAGCGCCGTCTGGGCGGGCTCGTCGAGGGTGCCTTTGCTCGGGTCTTCAAAGGTGGCGTGGAGCCGGTCGAGCTGGCCGAGGCGCTCACCCATGAGTGCGATGAGCGGAAGGCCCGCAGCTCACGGCGCACGCTGGTACCCAACGAGTTCGTGATCGAGCTGTCGGATGCCGACTACGAGCGGCTCGCGCCGTACCGGCAGGCGCTCGGCGATGAGCTGGCCCAGCTCGTCCGCGAACACGCTGAGGTGCAGCGTTACACGTTCGTCGGACCAGTCTCCGTCGCCCTGCAGCAGAATTCGGCGCTGTCCGTCGGGCGCTATGAGGTGCGCAGCGACGTGGTGGAACGCAACCACATCGGCCAGACCGGCTTCCCGTACGGGCCGACGCAGATCGGCGCCGAGCGGCCGCAGGCCCCCTTGCCGCAGCCGCCCCGCCCGCCGCGTCCCCCGGCGGGTGCAGACAACCTCGTGAGCTCGAGCGGTCCTACGAATCCGAGCTCTGCGGGCCTCCCGCGGCTCGTCGTCACCGTCGGAGGCTCGGCCGCCAGCGGCTCGGCCGCCGCGGCGGGTCAGGAGCTCAGCGTCATCCTCCGCCGCCCGCTGACTGTGATCGGCCGCGGATCGGACGTCGACGTGCAGTTGCCCGACACCGGCGTTTCGCGCCGTCACGGCGAGGTACTGCTGCAGGCCAGTGGCCAGTACGCCTACCGCGACCTCGGTTCGACGAACGGGAGCCGGGTCAACGGCCGGCGCGTTCACCAGGTCCCGCTCGTCGACGGCGACCGGATCGAGGTGGGCCGCAGCGTCCTGGTGTTCCGCCATCCCGTTCCACCGCGCGAAGACGGCCGTCACGGCGGAGAGCTCTCCGGTCATCCCGCCGACGCGTGAGGTGGCGGAGCATGAAGGCCCCGTCGGGCCGGAGCGGCGCAGCCAGTGACTGACGCCGCCTACCTCGTCATCCGCCTGTCATTTCTGGCTCTGCTCTGGCTGTTCGTGTTGGCGGCGGTCCGGGCGGTGCGCTCCGACCTGTTCGGGCCCAGCCGGCGGCAGCTGCGGCGAGATGCCCCGCAGCCGGTGATCGCTCCGCCGCCGCCGCCGAAGCCCCGCCGGGGGAAGACGCCGAGTAAGTTACTCGTCGTCAGCGGTCGGGCACGCGGCCTTACGATTCCGCTCGGTCAGGGTCCGATCACACTCGGTCGAGCCGGCGATTCGAGTCTCGTGCTGGACGACGACTTCGCCTCCGCGCACCACGCGCGTCTGGTTCCCCACGATGGCCAGTGGTTCGTGGAAGATCTTGGTTCGACCAACGGCACCTATCTCGACCGCACGAAGGTGATCCGGCCGATGCCGGTTCCGATCGGGGTTCCGGTGCGTATCGGCAAGACGGTTTTGGAGCTGAGACGATGACGCCGGCCACAGGTTGCGCTCCGCGGCCCTCGGCTGGCCGGAGACGATCGGAGTGACGTTGCGACTGCGCTACTCCGTGCGCTCGCATGTCGGGCGGGTCCGGGAAGGCAACGAGGACTCCGCCTACGCCGGTTCACGTCTCGCGCTGGTCGCCGACGGCATGGGCGGCCACGCCGCCGGTGAGATCGCGAGCTCCGCGGTCGTGGCGACGCTCGCCCAGTTGGACGAGGACGAGGCGGGCCTCGACCTGCTGGAGGTTCTCGCCGAGGCGGTGCAGGCCGCCAACGATCACCTGCGCGAGATGGTCGACGCCAACTCCGCGCTCGACGGCATGGGCACCACGCTGACGGCTGTGCTGTCATCCGGTAGCCGGCTCGGCCTGGCACACGTCGGTGACAGCCGCGCTTACCTGCTGCGCGACGGCGAGTTCTCCCAGCTGACCCACGACCAGACGCTCGTGCAGCGCATGGTCGACGAGGGTCGCATCACCGCCGAGCAGGCGGAGACCCACCCACAGCGCTCGCTGCTCACCCAGGCGCTCGACGGCCGCGCCGGCGTGCAACCGGATCTTTCGGTACGCGAGGCCCGCCGCGACGACCGTTACCTGCTGTGCAGCGACGGCCTGTCCGGCTACGTGCCCCACGACGACATCGCCGAGGCGCTGGCCATTCGGAGCGCCGACGAGGCAGCCGAGAAGCTCATCAATCTCGCGTTACAGGCCGGTGCGCCGGACAATGTCACCGTCGTCGTCGCCGATGTCGTCGATGACGAGGCCGGTATGCCGGACACCCCGGTCGTCGGTGGCGCAGCTGCCGAGCAGGCGACCGTGCCGAACGCCGCCAGCGCCGTCGTCCTCCCCGGAGGCGCGTCACTCACGCCCGAAGAACGCGAGGCCAAGCGCGCCACGCGCCGCCGGCGCCGGGAGCAGGAGTCGCTGGAGGACTATTTCTCGGCGCCGCCACCACCTCCCGTCTCCGAGGCGGCTGCTCCCCATGACGACCGGCCGGTCGACACCGGGGTCTTCCGCCGGCCGATCGCCGAAGCCATGCCGGCGGCCTCGCAGTCGCCGCCGGTTCCCGAGTCCGCTGCGCACCCTTCCTCCAGCGTCGAAAGTGCTGCTCCAGACGCCGGGCCGGCACCTGCCCCGCCGGCTGGCGGCGCGCAGCAGCCGCTCGACGCCACCCCGCCGGCCGGCATCCCGCCGGTCAGGGAGACCCGCCGCTCCCACCGCCGCAGCGAGCGCGGCCGGCGGCCCTGGTATCGCCGCTTCGTCCCGGTGACCCTGCTCGGCGGCTTCGTCGTGATCGTGGCGGCCGTGCTGATCACCTGGGGGGTCGCAGCGAATTCCTGGTACGTGGCGCGCGCGGGCGATGACGCCGCGCTGTATCACGGAATCCAGAGCGCGCCCCTCGGCATCAACCTGTCCCGCGTCGACGAGCGTGGCATCGCGTTCAATCAGCTGACGTCGGTCGATCAGAGCCGGGTCAGCGACGGCATCGCCGCCGACAGCCGTGCCGACGGCGTCTGCATCCTCGCGCGGCTCAAGTACCAGACCGAAGCCCTCGCCTACAGCTCGGCGAAGCGCCGGCAGAAGCAGGTCACCAGCAGCCCGACGGCGAGCCCGCGCACCGGAACGCCGTCCGCCGGCCCTTCGGCGACCCGCTCGACCGGCACCACCGCGACGCAAGGGGCCGCGTCGGCGCCGACGGCTACGCCCCGCCCGACCCCGCGCCCGACCGTCAGCCTGCCTCCGTCGCCGGCCCCCTTGCCGGCGTCCTGTCCCTCGTGAGCACGATCACGATCGCCCCGGCCCGACCCAACCGTCGGGGTACCGAGCTCGTCCTCCTGCTGTTCGCCGTGATCGTCGCGACGGGAGCGCTCTCGGCCGTCGTCCTCGCCCACGACAACCACCTCACCGCGAGCGTGGGCTGGCTATCCGGCGGATTCCTCGCCGTGTACCTGGTGGCTCACCTGGCCGTTCGCAAGTTCGCCCCGGCAGCCGACCCGCTGCTGCTGCCGATCATGGCGCTGCTCAACGGCCTCGGCCTGGCGATGATCTACCGGCTGGATCTGGGCTACGCGGACCGGGCGCGCCGGCTGGGCAAGCCCATCCCGTCCGGCCGGGCCGAATTGCAGCTCGCGTACTCGTTCGTCGCCGTGCTGGTCCTGATCGGCGTCCTCGTGCTGATCCGCGACCACCGCACTCTCGCCCGCTACACCTACACGTCCGCATTCATCGGACTCGGGCTGCTCGCCACCCTCGTCTTCGCACCGGCACAGAACGGCGCGCACATCGCGCTGCCGTTCGCCAACGTCCAGCCGGGCGAGTTCTCGAAGATCCTCCTGATGATCTTCTTCGCGGGCTACCTGGTGCGAAAACGCGAAGTGCTCTCCGTCGTGACCCGCTCGTTCCTCGGCCTGCCGCTGCCGCGCGCTCGTGACATGGGTCCGCTGCTCGCCGCCTGGATCGCGAGCATCCTGATCCTGGTCGTGATCAAAGACCTCGGCACATCCCTGCTCTTCTTCGGGATCTTCCTCGCGCTGCTCTACGTCGCCACCGAACGCTTCTCGTGGGTGGTCATCGGCTTGCTGCTTTTCGCGGCCAGCGCCTATTTCAGCTACCACGCCTTCGGCCACGTGCGGCTACGCGTCGACATCTGGCTGCACACGTTCCGCCCGTCGTTGATCCAGAACGAGTCCTACCAGCTGGCGCAAGGGCTGTTCGGGCTGGCGAACGGCGGCCTGCTCGGCACCGGTCTCGGCCGCGGCCAGCCGGACGTCGTCCCGTCGGCCTGGAACGACTTCATCCTCTCGAGCCTCGGCGAGGAAATCGGCGCCGTGGGCATCATGGCGATCCTGCTGCTGTACTTCCTGCTCGTGGCACGCGGCTTGCGGGCGGCGATCGGGGTCCGCGACGGCTTCGGCAAGCTGCTCGCCACCGGCATCGGAACCGCCCTCGCGATCCAGGTCTTCGTGGTCGCAGGCGGGGTGCTGCGCGTCATCCCGCTCACCGGCCTCACGCTGCCGTTCGTCGCCTACGGCGGCAGCAGCCTGGTGGCCAATGCCATTCTCATCGGCCTGCTGCTGCGGGTGAGCGACGCCGGTCGGCGGCCACCGCCCCCTCCGAGCGACGCGGTGCCGCTTTATGACCCCGAGGCCGTCGTCGACAGCCCGACGGAGGCGATCCGCTTATGAACCGGCCGATCCGCCGGCTGTCGATCGCCTGCCTGCTGCTGATGCTGTCGTTGCTCATCGCCGACAACCTGGTCCAGCTCGTGCAGGCCGGCTCGTTGCGCAGCAACGCCGCCAACAGCCGCCAGCGCGAGATGGATCTCGCGCGGCCGCGCGGGCCGATCGTCGTCGACGGCAAGTCCGTCGCGGAGTCCGTGCCGGTGGACGACGTCTACAAGTACCAGCGGCGCTACCCGTTCGGCAGCCTCTACGCCACCGCCACGGGGTACTTCTCGATCGTGTCGTCGACGCAGGTGGAGCGCGCGGAGAACGGCGTGCTGTCGGGTCAGGACGACCGGCTTTTCATCCGCCGGCTGTCGGACTACTTCACCGGGCGCCAGCCCAAGGGCGGCACCGTCGTGCTCACCCTCGACTCCCAGCTGCAGCAGCTCGCCACCCAGCAGCTCGGCAACCGCAAGGGCGCCGTCGTGGCCCTCGATCCGAAGACCGGGGCGATCCTCGCGCTCGTCACGTACCCGTCGTACGACCCCAACCTGCTGGCCGTGCACGACGGCACGACCTTGAACAACAACGACCGGCAGCTGTCCTCCGACCCCGACAAGCCGCTGCTCGACCGCGGCACCGAGCTGACCTATCCCCCCGGATCCACGTTCAAGCTGATCACCGCAGCCGCGGCGCTCTCCTCCGGGAAATACACCCAGGACACGGTGATCGACGCCCCTAACGTGCTGCAGCTGCCGCAGACCACCCGCACGCTCAGCAATTTCGGCGGCGAGCTGTGCGCCGCCGGGCAACGCGAGACCCTGCTGCAGGCGCTGACGACGTCGTGCAACACCGCGTTCGCCAAGCTCGGGCTCGATCTGGGCGCCGATGCGCTACGCGAGCAGGCCCGCAAGTTCGGCTTCAACACGACGATCCCCGATTTCCCGCTGCGTCAGGCTCCGAGCGTCTTCCCGAGCAAGGTGGATCTGCCGGAGACCGCGCTCTCGGCCATCGGTCAGTTCAACGTCGCGACCACGCCCCTGCAGATGGCGATGGTCACCGCGGCGATCGCGAACGACGGCAAGGAGATGAAGCCTTACATCGTCAAGCAGACGCTCGCCCCGGACCTGTCACCCCTGCAGACGACGTCGCCGGAGCAGCTGGCGCAGCCGATCGACGGCAACGTCGCCGCCCAGCTCACGACGATGATGGAAAGCGTCGTCAGCAACGGCACCGGCGTCGCGGCCCAGATCCCGGGCTTCCGCGTCGCCGGCAAGACCGGGACCGCGCAGAACGCGACGGACCAGCCCCCGCATTCCTGGTTCGTAGGCTTCGCACCGGTAGAAGACCCCCGGATCGCGGTCTGCGTCTTCGTCCAGAACAGCGCCGGCGACTTCAACGGGCAGGGCGGCACCATCGCGGCCCCGATCGCGCAAGCCGTCATGGCCAAGGCGCTGGGAGCGTGATGACCCCCGACCCCGGCCGCCGCAGGCAGACCGTCGCAGCCGGCAATTCCCGCTGCACGAGCCGCGACGAGAGCCGCGACGAGAGCCGCGACGAGAAAGGAATTCTCCGTTGATAGGCGCAGGCACGCTCCTGGGTGAGCGTTATCGCCTCGAGTCCCGCATCGCCATCGGCGGAATGGGCGAGGTGTGGCGGGCCCAGGACGAGACGCTGGGCCGGACGGTGGCGGTCAAGGTTCTGAAGCCGGAGTACGCCGAGGACCCGACGTTCGTCGAGCGTTTTCGCGCCGAGGCACGCAATACCGCGCGGCTCGCGCATGCGGGAATCGCGACGGTGTACGACTACGGCGAGGTGCCGGTCGAGGGCGCCAGCGGCGACAGCGCCTACCTGGTCATGGAGCTCGTACCCGGGCAGCCGCTGTCGAAGGTGCTGCACGAGCGGGGATCGCTGCGCCCGAGTCAGGCGATGTCGATCATCGGGCAGGCGGCGCTCGCGCTGCAGGCGGCGCACGAGCGGGGCGTGATCCACCGCGATATCAAGCCCGGCAACATCATGATCACTCCGGATGGCCGGGTGAAGATCACCGACTTCGGCATCGCCCGGGCCACCGACGAGGTCCCGCTCACCCAGACCGGCACCGTTCTCGGCACCTCGTACTACCTCGCACCGGAGCAAGCCGCCGGACGTGAGGTGACGGCCGCCAGCGACGTCTATTCGCTCGGGATCGTGGCCTACGAGTGCCTCGCGGGGCGCCGGCCGTTTCAGGACTCGAACCCGGTCGCCGTCGCGCTCGCCCACCAGACGGAACCCCCGCCGGCGCTGCCCCCGACGATCCCGGCCCCGATCGCCCAGCTGGTGTACAGCGCGCTGGCCAAGAATCCCCGCGACCGCCCTCCGACCGCAGGCGAATTCGGCCGCCGTGCGCTAAGCCTCGCCGACCCCGCGAATACCGCGGCCATGACGCAGTCCACCGAGGTGCTCCCGCCGCGGACCGCGGCCGTGCCGCCGGTCGTGCCCATCCCGGTTCGCCGCGAGCCGCCGCCTCCTCCGAAGCGCAAGATCCCGGTATCGGTGCCGCTGATCGGCCTGCTGGTGCTGGCGGCGGTGCTGCTGACGGTGCTGCTCCTGCGCAACAGCAGCAGCTCCGGCAACCCGAAGCCGAGCGCGTCACCGAGCACGCCGACCCCGACGCCGACGACGAGTTCCCCGAGCGCGACGCCGACGACGAGCTCCCCGTCCCCGAGCCAGACACCGACGCAGCCACCCAGTCCGACGACGGTCAATGTCAATCCGGCCGACTACATCGGTCGCACGCTGTCGGCCGCTCAGCAATCGCTGTCGACCAAGGGCTTGCAGGTCAAGGTGCAGGGCTCGACCGATCCGAACGCGACAGTGACTGGAATCACACCGTCTGGGTTGCTGCAACTGGGACAAACGGTGACCTTGATTACGGCGGCACCGCCGACGACTCCCCCGCCGACAATGACGCCTTCACCGACGGTGAGCGCGACACTGAGTCCCCAGGGTGCAGCCAGCGTCACTCCTGGAGCCGGTGGAACGCCGTCGGCTTCGGGTGGCGGCGGTGGGGGCAGCACCCCATAGAGAGACGAACAGTGGAAGGGCTGAGTAACGCGCCGTGACCGAGCGGGTTGATCCGGAGCCCAGCGTTCCGGCCGCCGATGACCCGGAGCGAGCCTCCCGGGCGGTCACCGGTGACTCGCCGACGACCGCCGCCACGGGCGCCGGCGGCACGGCCATTCCCGGGGTGCGCCTGCTTTCCGGGCGCTACCAACTGGGTCAGATCCTGGGCTACGGCGGCATGGCCGAGGTCTACCGGGCCCGCGACATCCGCCTCGACCGAGACGTCGCCATCAAGATCCTGCGCAGCGACCTGGCCCGCGATCCGACGTTTCAGGCGCGCTTCAAACGTGAGGCGCAGTCGGCTGCCGCCCTGAACCACCCGATGATCGTCGGCGTCTACGACACCGGCTCCGACGATCGGCACGATCCCCCGCTGCCGTACATCGTCATGGAATACGTCGATGGCCGCACCCTGCGCGACGTGCTGGAACGGGAAGGCCGACTCACCCAGGACCGGTCGCTGGAGATCATCACCGACGTCTGCTCGGCTCTCGAGTACAGCCACCGGGCCGGAATCGTCCACCGTGACATCAAGCCCGGCAACGTGATGATCGCCCGCGACGGCGCCGTCAAGGTGATGGACTTCGGGATCGCACGCGCCGTCGCCCAGTCCACGTCCACCGTCACCCAGACCGCCGCGGTGATGGGAACTGCCCAGTACCTCTCACCGGAGCAGGCCCGCGGGGAGAAGGTCGACGCCCGCAGCGACCTGTACTCGACCGGCGTGGTGCTCTACGAGTTGCTGACCGGCCGGCCTCCGTTCACCGGTGATTCGCCGGTGGCCGTCGCCTATCAGCACGTGCGTGAGGACGCCGCCCCGCCGTCCGACCTGGAGCCGGACCTCCCCCCCGAGGTCGATGCCGTCGTCATGAAGATGCTGGCGAAGAACGCGGCCAACCGCTACCAGTCGGCGTCGGAGATGAACGACGACGTGAACCGGCTGCTCAGCGGGCGCCGGGTGCTCGCGACACCACTGCTGCGGGAGCCGGCACCTCGGGTGAAGCGGCCGCGGCGGGCGCCGCACCGGGGGCGGTGGCGAAGGCTGCTGCTCGCCGTCCTGGTGCTGCTCCTCGCCGCCGGTGCGGTCACCGGTGGGCTGCTCCTGGCCCGCGACTCCGGGCCGACGGACCAGTCGATCGCCGTACCGCCGGTCGACGGGATGCCGCTGCCCGCCGCGCGAGCTGCCATCAAACGCAGCGGTCTCACGGTCGGATCGGAGATCGCCAAGGCCAGCGACGCGACGCTCAACACCGTGCTGTCCACCGATCCGCTGCAGGGTGTGAAGCTCAAGAAGAACGCGCCGGTCACCCTGACCTACAGCTCCGGGCCGGCGACGGCGCCGGTGCCGAACGTGATCGGCCAGAAGCTCGCCGCCGCGGAGAAGCAGATCCACGCCGAGGGCCTGCAAACGACCGTGACCTTGGTGGTCAACCCCGGCAAGGAGATCGGGACGGTGAGCGGCACCCGCCCGTCACCCGGCACCAGACTGGTGCTCAGCCAGCGGGTCACGTTGAACATCGAGAGCGCCTTCACAGTCGTCCCGAATCTGTACGGCAAGGGCCTCGCCGCCGCGCAGGTCGAGTTGTACGACGCTGACCTCACCTACCAGGTGGTGACGCAGGTGACGACGGCGGTCCCGCCCGGCCGGGTGATCGGGCAGAGCCTGCCGGCGGGCAGCGCGCAGCGCCGGACGGAGCAGGTCGCTATCACGGTGAGCGCGGCTCCGCCTCCGCCGCCCACCACCCCCGCGCCGACCAAGACGCCAAAGCCGACGCAGACGCCGACGCCGACGCAGACGCCGACGGCGACAGCGTCCGCCCCGGGCACGAAGGCGTCGGCCACCCCATCGCGCTGACGGTGGGGCTTTGCGCTCGGGCGCGCTTACTACCAGCAGTTAGTTGAACGCGGCGGCGCGCAGACCCTCGACCTCTTCGGTGAGGGCAGGCGCCAGCTCCATCGCACGCTCGTCGCCGCAGCCGGCGAGCCAACGGGCCAGCATGAGATGCCCGCCGTAGGTGAGCACCGACTCGGGATGGAATTGCACCCCTTCGATCGGCAACTCGCGGTGACGAAGGCCCATGATGACGCCGCTTTCCGTGGTCGCCGTGACCGCGAGTTGCGCAGGCAGACCGTTGCGATCGATCGCGAGCGAGTGGTAGCGGGTGGCGATGAACGGATCCGGCAAGCCGGCGAGGATGCCCTCACCGGTGTGGGTGACCAGGCTTGTCTTGCCGTGCAGCAGCTCGGGCGCGCGCACGCAGGTGCCGCCGAACGCGACGCCGATCGCCTGATGCCCCAGGCAGACGCCGAGCAGGGGAATCCGGTGCGCCGCGCTGTAGCGCACCATCTCCACGCTCACGCCGGCTTCCCAGGGTCCTTTGGGACCGGGCGAGAGCAAGATGCCGTCGACGGCGAGGCCAGGAACCTCGCCGGTCTCGACCTCGTCGTGACGCCGGACGACGGTCTGCACGCCCAGCTGGCCGAGGTACTGCACGAGGTTGTAGACGAACGAGTCGTAGTTGTCGACGACGAGAACCCTGGTCACGTCTCCAGTGTGCCTGTGGACAACCAGGTGTGACCGACGGTCGTCAGGAGGGCAGCGGACGCGCGTACGTCAACCCGACCGGACCGTCGTATCCGGGCATGCGCAGGTGATCCTCGTCGGTGACGGACAGCTGCAGGCCGTAAGCGTCGACGTACTGCCGGTAGATGGCCATGCCCGGCTCGGCGTCGAGCGCGGACCGCAGCTTGGCCGGGTCGCCGATCGCCGCGAGGACGAAGGGCGGCGAGTAGACCTTGCCGTTCAGCAGCAGCGTGTTGCCGACGCAACGAACCGCTGTCGTCGCGATCACCCGCTGGCCCATGACGGTGATGGCGCCGGCGCCTCCGGCGCGCAGCGCGTTCAGTGCCGCCTGGACGTCTTGCTGGTGCACCACGAGATCGTTCGGGCTCGGCGCCGGGACACCGGCTGGGGTCGGGCGGTTGCGCGCGGACGCCGGCGCGTCGTCCAACGCGACGGTGACCCCGGCGCCCTCCGCCGGATCGAGCCCGGCGAGCTGCCCGGCCTTTGCCTCCGCCGCGCGCGCCTGCTGGACGGCCCGGCTGTCCACGGCCGACTTCCGGCTCAGTTCGTCGACCTCGGACCGCAGCCGCGCCGCCTGCTGATCGAGATCTGCCACGGCATCCTGCCGCCCGGCGACCAGCTGCGGCAGGTTGTCCCGCTGGCCCGACAGCTCCCTGCCGTGCGAGGTGGCGATGGCCGTGGCCGCCAGGAGACCGGCGACCACACCGATGACCGGAGTGAGCGCCCGGAAGTACCGGCCGCGACCGCCGGCGGTCTGCGTCGCCACCTCCAGCCCCCTCCCAGCAGGTGCAGCTAGGCTGACCCGGCCCATTGCTGTGATCCTGAGACGACCGCCTGGTGCCATCTCGGGTAACGGACCGTCGTTACCGACTCTGACAGCACAGGCGAGCGAAAGGAGCTTTCGGCGTGCCCGAGTCCCGGCGACGCAAGAAGAAGAATGCCCGGCCCGCCTCGGCGCCGGCGACCGCCCGCCCCGCGAAAAAGCAGGCGGCAAGCTCTCCGCCGTGGTTCGGCGGGGTGCTTCTGGCGTGTTTCGTCGTCGGTATCGCCTGGCTGCTGACGTACTACTTCTCCAGCGGCGGCGTGCTGGGGATGCAGCACCTCGGCGGCTGGAACCTCGCCGTCGGTTTCGGCTTCATCGTGGCCGGCCTGGGGCTCGCCACGCAGTGGAAGTAGTCAGCTCACAGGCCTGAAGCGACAGTAGAGGTCAAGGACTGCAGCGGTGTAACTTCACCGCTGTCATTCATCCCCAGGTGTTATCCACAGTGTGGATAAGGCTGCCGCATCGCCGGTGAAAGCAAAGGGCGGGCACAGACCTCTTCGGTCCGCGCCCGCCCTCACCTTGAGCGGCGGCTGCTAGATCAGTTCGAAAATAGTGGCGTTGGCGAGGCCACCGCCCTCGCACATCGTCTGCAGGCCGTAGCGGATGCCGTTGTCGACCATGTGGTGAACGAGACGCGTGGCGAGTTGGGCCCCGGAGCCGCCGAGCGGATGGCCGAGCGCGATGGCGCCGCCGAGCGGGTTCAGGTTCGCCGCGTCGGCACCCGTCTCCGCGAGCCACGCCAGCGGCACCGGTGCGAACGCCTCGTTGACCTCGAAGGCACCGATCTCGTCGATCTTGAGGCCGGAGCGCTGCAGGGCCTTCGCGGTGGCCGGGATCGGTCCGGTGAGCATGATCACCGGGTCGTCTCCCGTCACGACCGCCGTATGGATTCGCACGAGCGGACGCAAGCCCAGCAGAGCCGCCTTTTCCGAGGTGGTGACAAGCAGCGCCGCCGAACCGTCGGAGATCTGCGAGGAGTTGCCGGCGGTGATCACGCCGTTCTCGGGATCGAAGGCCGGCTTCAACTTCGCCAGGGACTCGACCGTCCCGCCGGCCCGCATCCCCTGGTCGGTGTCGAACGCCGTCACGGTGCCGTCCTCGCCGGTCACCGGCACCGGGGCGATCTGCGCCTTGAAGGCGCCGCTGGCGCTCGCCTCGAGGGCCTTCTCGTGCGACGTGAGGCTGAACTCGTCGAGTTGGGTGCGCGTCAAGCCCCACCGCTTGGCGATCATCTCCGCGCCCACGCCCTGGTTGAACACGACGTTGTCGTAGCGGGCGAAGACCTTCGGCCCGAACGGCATGCCCGCCGTGCCCACCGACGCGCCCATCGGCACCCGGGTCATGGACTCGACGCCGCCCGCGACAGCGATGTCGTACTGGCCGGAGATGACACCCGCCGCGGCGAAGTGGACCGCCTGCTGGCTGGAGCCGCACTGCCGGTCCACCGTGGTGGCGGGAACCGACTCGGGCCAGCCGGCTGCCAGCACACCGTTGCGCCCGACGTTGAAGGTCTGCTCGCCGGCCTGGGTGACGCAGCCCCACACCACGTCGTCGACGAGTGCGGGGTCGAAGCCTCCCCGCTCGGCCAGCGCCTCGAGGACATGTCCCGACAGGTCAGCGGGGTGCCAGTCCTTGAGGGCGCCGCCCCGCTTACCGATCGGCGTACGAACTGCGAGAGCGATTACCGCGTCACGTGCCATCTTCCAGTGCCTCCTCGCACGGATTGGTTGCTGCCTTGCCTAACTGTGCCCGCCGGTGAAGGGATTCCGTGATGTGCGCCGCTAACCTGGCGCCCGATGAGCTTTGGCCCGCCGACCTGGCGACCCCTCGCGTTGCTGATCGTCGGCCTCGCGGCGGTCGCCGGCGCGTTTCTGGTACCGCCGGTCGGTGCGTTCGCCGCCGTGGTACTGCTCGCTGCCGCGCGCGACTGGTGGTGCCAGCCGGCGCTGGAGCTCACGCCGAGCGGCTTCCGCTACGTCGCCGGGCTGCACCGTGAGTCCGTCGGCTGGGAAGCGGTCGACGCGGTACGCGTGCGTCACGAACGTCACTGGCTGGCGTTCGGCCGCAACCTCGAGATCGATCTTCGCGATGAGACGTTGATCGTGCTCTCGAATCTGCAGCTGGGCCGCGATCCGGATGAGGTGGCGGCGGCCGTCGAGCGGGCCTGGCATACCGCGACCGCCTGACCCGCCGTCAAAGGAGCGAGACGCCGTACGACGAAGTGCGCAGCAGCGTCGCCACCACCAGGATCACCGCCACCAGCACCGTTCCGCCCAGCTGCAGGTGCCAGCGCCGCGGTCCGCTGAACGCGAAGACGGCACCGAGCAGGGCACCGACGATGAGGCCACCGAGGTGCCCGAAGAGGCTGATGCCGGGGATGCTCACCGAGATGATCAGATTCAGAATGATCGTCCCGGTGATGGCAGACGTGTCCGCCCGCACCCGGCGCGCCACCACCCAGTAGGCGGCGAAGATCCCATATATGGCGCCTGAGGCCCCCACGCTGACGTAGTTCAGATCCTTGATCAGATACGCGAGCACGTTGCCGCCGATGGCGGACAGGAAATACAGCGCACCGAAGCGCAAATGGCCGAGCGTCGCTTCGAGCGCCGGCCCGATCATGATCAGCACCAGCATGTTGACCGCGATGTGCCAGATGGCGACGTGCAGAAATGCGCCGGTCAGCAGCCGGTAGTACTCATGGTGAACGGCAATCCCGAAATTCCACGCCGAGTAGTCCGCCGCGAACTGGTTCAGCCGGGCGTTCGAGCTGATCGGGAAGCCCTGTGCGAAGAAGGCCGCCACGCACAACCCGACCATCGTGAAGGTCACATATGCCCGGCTCATCACCGTGCGGGCGCCGAACTGGTTGCGCAGCGGACGCTGCTGGCGCTGGCCTTCGGCCACGTCGTCCGGGCACTGGAAGCCGACGGCCGCCGGCCGCATGCACTCCGCGCAAATCGGCCGGCCGCAGCGCACGCAGCTGATGTAGGTGGTGCGGTCGGGGTGGCGATAGCAGTGTTGCGGCTGCGGGTTGGCAGCCGGCACCCCGGGCTGGCCCGTCGGCGGCCCCGTTCCCGATACGCTCATCGCGCTGACCCAGCCATCGCAGGAATCAGCTCGAGACCCGCTCAATATCGATGCTCTCGACAACGACGTCGTCCTTCGGGCGATCGGACCGGTCACGCGGCGCGCCGGCAATCGCATCGACGACGTCCTGGCCGGACACGACCTCACCGAAGATGGTGTGGCGCCGGTTCAGGTGAGGCGTCTGCCCGACGGTGATGAAGAACTGCGAACCGTTGGTGCCCGGTCCCGCGTTCGCCATGGCGAGCAGGTACGGGCGGTCGAAGCTGAGCTCGGGGTGGAACTCGTCCTTGAACTGGTACCCCGGGCCGCCGAAGCCGCTGCCCATCGGGTCGCCGCCCTGGATCATGAAGCCCGGGATGACGCGGTGAAAGATCGTTCCCGCGTACAGCGACCGGCCTTCGACCTGCTGCCGGGTCTCGGGGTCTGTCCACGCCTTGCTGCCGTCGGCCAGGCCGACGAAGTTCTCGACGGTCTTGGGCGCGTGGTTCGGGAACAGGTGGATGCGAATGTCGCCTTTACCTGTGTGCAGCGTTGCGTAGAGCTCTTCGGCCATGAGGGTGTCCTTCGCCAAGTCGTGCCGTCAGGTCGCGCGCGGAATTTCCCTTCCACCGTTACCGGTGAAAGCTTGCAGACAGCTGAACGTCCAGCGGCTTCACGGGGCAGGTGTGCGCAGCACAGACTACGTGGGCGCGCCCTCACGTCAGGTGTCCGGTTTCCCCCTGCGGGTCCGGTGGGAAGATCGACAGGACTGATCACGAACGAGTAAGGACGGTTCGCAGTGAGTCACCACACGGAAGCAACCAGCAAGCAGCTTGCCGAAGGAGCTGAGAGTGGGTTGGCCAGCGTCCGCGAGCAGGCGGAAACCGTCCTGGCCAACCTCGGAGCGAAGGAGAAGCTGACCGAGGCCGGTGGCCGAGCGCGTAAGAAGGCCGCCAAGGTGCAGGCGCAGGCCGCAAAGCGCGGGCAGGAGCTGGGCGAAGAGGCCGCCAAACGCGGCCAAGAACTCGGTGAGGAAGCCGCCAAGCGCAGCAAGGCTGCAGCTCGCCAGGCTGCCAAGGAGGCACGCTCGCTCAGCCACGAGCTGAGCGAGGAAGCAGCGGCGCGCAGCAAGTCAGCCGCCAAACAAGCCGCCAAGGAAGCGAAGAAGCGCCGCAAGCAGGGGGAAGCTGCCCTCGAGCACGCGTTGGATGCCGCGAAAGAACGCGGCGGGGAGGTCCTGCTGTCAGCGTTGGAAAGCGACCCGGGCAAGCGGATCGCCAGCACCCACGCCGGCGCGGTGCTCAAGGCGAAGCTCACCGCCCGCAGGCGGCGCCGGCGCAAGGTCGCACTGCTCATCGCATTGGGAGCGGGGGGAGCCGTGGGTTTCCAGCAGCTGCGCGCCAAGCGCGGCGGCCAAGGCGACAACGCGCCCAGCTCGCCCGCCCCGAGTGCTCTGAGCCAGCCTGCCGCCAACACGCCGCCGACGGAGACCGTGCCGCCGGGAGCGGTCGGTACCGAGGGTGGCGAGCCCGTCGCGGGCATCGTCACCGACTCCGCCGGTAGCCAGGGTGATCAGACCGAGGAACCAGCCGTCACGGCAACCGACGCCGGGGAGCTGGAGAAGGACACCGATACTCCCGGCTGAGCGCGCAGCAGCGAACGGCGCCGAGCACTCCTCACGCCCGGCGCCGTTCTGCTTGGTTCGAGCAATTACTCGACGGCCACCAGGCTGATGCCGGTCTCCCGGCCACCCGTCGCGACTTCCGGCGGGGAGGTGATCAACGCGCCAACGAGCGGGGTGAGACCCGGGTTGGCGAGGGGGTCAGGCTGTTGAGTGGCGCGTTGATCTTGCGAGGCCACCGAACGTGGGTTGCGTGGAGCCGAGGGGAATCGAACCCCTGACTTCCTGCTTGCAAAGCAGGCGCTCTGCCAACTGAGCTACGGCCCCGGGTGAGGTGCGATCTGGTCAGCGCAGGTCGACAGGCTTGGTGCCTTTGGTGGCCGGTGGCCTGGGTGGCATGGTGCCACACGTCCTCGTCATCGCGGCGACCGCGCAGCTTGATCGCGACCACTGCCGCTGCCGCTACGACGATGAGCTTGCGCACGTGGACCTAGGTGGACTTGAACCACCGGCCTCTTCCTTATCAGGGAAGCGCTCTAACCGACTGAGCTATAGGTCCGGGAGATCGCCGGCCAGGAGATTGGCGGGCGCCCTGCGAGTCTACTCGGCGCAGCCGCGGCCGTGACCGCCGATGCGCCGCCCGGGAAGTCAACGTTCGACGAGCGTGACCTCGACGCCGCCGACGAAGTCCGAGCACAGGTTGTAGAGCAGCGCACCGATGGTCGACAGCAGGGTGAACGCGATGACGTTCGCAGCTCCGATGACGACCGTGATCAGCATGACCCGACCGAAGCCGAGCCAGTCGGCGACGCTACTGCGGTTCTTGTCGACGAGGGTGTTGGCGGCATCCTCGATGGACTTGAAGACGCCGGAGGTGTCGAGCACCGCCCACAGCGCCGCGACCGCGACCAGCAGCACGATGAACATGCAGATGGCGAAGGTCAGCGAAATCCGAAACACCGACCGCGGGCCGAGATGCGGGATCTTGAGCCGAGCCCGCCGGGCCATCCCGCCACGGGGGGCAGCAGGCGCCGCAGCCGGTGCCGCCGACGGGGCCTGATGCATGCCGGTGGCGGAGTAGGGGTTGCCGCCGGGCGGCCCGAGGCTGCCGTAGGCCGACGCGCCGGCATAGGGGCTGCGCGCCGCGACCGGCTCCATCTGCATGGTGTCCCGCCGTTCGTCGGACCATCCGTTGGAGTGCTCGTCCTTCGCCAGCGGGACCTGTGGCTCGTCCTGCTGCGACTCGTCCAGCGCATCATCAGCACCGAACGTGTGAGGCCGGGTGTCGTCGTCAGCCGCAACGGGTGCGCCGGTGCTCGTACCGACGCCGTCACCACGCCTACCCGAAGGCGCGGCATCGCCTGGAGTCACGCCTGGACTCACGCTTGGTCCCTCCCGGGCTCACCGGCATCCCCGCCAGCCGGCGGCTCCTCTTCCGCATTGCGCGCTATCGCTACCACCTGGACGCCGTCGGCCAGGTTGATCAACCTGACACCCATCGTTTGCCGCTGGGCGCGACGGACGTCACGTGCCACCGTACGCAATATGCCGCCGCCGCTCGTGATGGCGTAAAGCTCGTCATCAGGATGAACGACCAGCCCGCCGACGAGCTCCGCCCCTTGCTCGGACGATGCGCGCGGTGAGGACGCCCTTGCCGCCGCGATTCTGCGCGGTGTACTCGTCCAGGCGGGTCCGCTTGGCGAAACCGCCGGCGGTGGCGACGAGCAGATCGCCGCTGGTGTCCTCTCTTTGGACGACCTCCATGGCCAGCAGCTCATCATCCGATCGAAGCGCATGCCGATCACGCCTGACGTCTGCCGGCCCATCGGGCGCAGTTGGTCGTCGTCGGCATGGAAGCGGATCGACATCGCCCCGCGGCTGACCAGCAGCAAGTCGTCCTCGTTGCTGCACAGCTTGGCCGAGATGACCTCGTCGCCCTCACGCAGGTTGATGGCGGCGATGCCACCGGCGCGGTTGGAGTCGTAGGCGGTGAGCTCCGTCTTCTTGACGAGTCCCTGCTTGGTCCCGAGCACCAGGTACGGGGCGACGTTGTAATCGTTGATCGCCATGACCTCGGCGATGTGCTCGTCCGGCTGGAACGCCAGGATGTTGGCGACATGCTGGCCGCGCGCGGTGCGCGCCTGCTCCGGCAGCTCATGCGCCTTGGCCCGGTAGACCCGCCCGCGGTTGGTGAAGAACAGCAGCCAGTGGTGGGTGGTCGTGACGAAAAAGTGCTCGACGATGTCGTCTTCGCGCAGTGCCGCGCCTTGCACGCCGCGCCCGCCGCGCCGCTGCGAGCGGTACAGGTCGGTCTTGGTGCGCTTGGCGTAGCCGCCGCGGGTGACCGTGACGACGACGTCCTCGCGGGCGATGAGGTCCTCGACGCTCATGTCGCCCTCGAACGGGATGATGCGCGTGCGCCGGTCGTCGCCGTACTTGTCGGCGATCTCGCCCAGCTCGTCCGAGATGACCTGGCGCTGGCGCGGCGGGCTCGCGAGCAGGTCTTCGAGGTCGGCGATCTCGGTGCGCAAGGTGGCGGCCTCGTCGGTGATCCGCTGCCGTTCCAGTGCGGCCAGCCGGCGCAGCTGCATGTCGAGAATGGCCGTGGCCTGGATCTCCGATAGCTCGTAGCGAGACATCAACTCGCCGCGCGCCGCGTCGGCGGACTCGCTGTTGCGGATGAGAGCGATGACCTCGTCCAAGTGGTCCAGCGCGACCAGCAGGCCCTCGAGGACGTGCAGCCGCTCGCGCTTCTTGCGCAGCTGGTAGCGCGTGCGACGGACGATGACGTCGACCTGATGCGCGACGTAGTGGCGCACCATCTCGTCGAGCCGCAGCGTGCGCGGAACGCCGTCGACGATCGCCAGCATGTTGACGCCGAACGTGTCCTGCAGCTGGGTGTGCTTGTAGAGGTTGTTCAGCACGACCTTGGCGACGGCATCACGGCGCAGCGTGATGACGAGGCGCTGCCCGGTGCGCTGGCTCGACTCGTCGGCGATGTCGGAGATGCCGGCCATCCGGCCGTCCTTCACCAGCTCGGCGATCTTCTCGGCCAGCGAGTCGGGGTTCACCTGGTACGGCAGCTCGGTCACGACCAGCTGGGTGCGGCCCTTGACCTCTTCCACCTCGACGACCGCACGCATCCGAACACTGCCGCGACCGGTGCGGTATGCGTCGTTGATGCCGTCCTTGCCGACGATCAGCGCGCCGCCGGGGAAGTCGGGACCGGGGACGCGCTCGATGAGGGCCTCGAGCAGCTCCTCGTCCTGCGCCTCCGGATGCTCGAGGAACCACTGGATGCCGGAAGCCACCTCGCGCAGGTTGTGCGGCGGGATATTCGTCGCCATCCCCACGGCGATGCCGCCGCTGCCGTTGACCAGCAGGTTCGGAAAGCGGCTCGGCAGAACGACCGGCTCCTGCTGGCGCCCGTCGTAGTTGGCGCGGAAGTCGACCGTCTCCTGGTCGATGTCGCGCAGCATCTCCATCGCAAGCGGCTGGAGGCGGCACTCGGTGTAGCGCTGGGCGGCCGGCGGGTCATTGCCGGGCGAGCCGAAGTTGCCGTTGCCGTCGACCAGCGGGTAGCGCATGGACCACGGCTGGGCGAGGCGGACAAGTGCGTCGTAGATCGAGGAGTCACCGTGGGGGTGGTAGGACCCCATGACCTCGCCGACGACGCGAGCGCACTTGAAGTACCCGCGGTCCGGCCGGAACCCGCCGTCGTACATCGCGTAGAGGATGCGCTGGTGGACGGGCTTGAGGCCGTCGCGCACATCCGGCAGCGCGCGCCCGACGATGACCGACATCGCGTAGTCGAGATAGGACCGCTGCATCTCGACTTCGAGCCCGATGGGCTCGATGCGGTCACCGGTTGGCGGGCCGGGAGGGGAAACGTCGACCACGGGGTCGGCCTCTCTGTCTGGTCATCCCGCCGATGGGGCGAGGGGTGGGGGGCTTTGGCTACGGAGGTGATCCGGACCGGACAAAGCCGGACCGAGCCTGTCGCTGTCGGGAGGGATCACTAGATGTCGAGGAAGCGGACGTCCTTGGCGTTGCGCTGGATGAAGGAGCGGCGTCCCTCGACGTCTTCGCCCATCAGCACGCTGAACAGGTTGTCGGCCATGGCCGCGTCGTCGAGCGTCACGCGCAGCAGCACCCGATGGTCGGGGTCCATCGTGGTGTCCCAGAGCTCGGTGGCGTTCATCTCGCCGAGGCCCTTGAAGCGCTGCACCGGGTCATCCTTGGACAGCCGCTTACCGGCGGTCTGGCCGGCCTCGATGAGCCCGTCGCGCTCGCGGTCGGAGTATGCGTACTGCGGGTCCTCCCGCAGCCACTTGATCTTGTAGAGCGGCGGCTGCGCCAGATACACGTGACCCGCCTCGATCAGCGGCCGCATGAAGCGGAACAGCAGCGTGAGCAGCAGCGTCCGGATGTGCTGCCCGTCGACGTCGGCGTCGGCCATCAGGACGATCTTGTGATAGCGGAGCTTTTCGATGTCGAAATCGTCGTGGATGCCGGTGCCGAGTGCAGTGATCATCGCCTGCACCTCGTTGTTTTTCAGCACCCGGTCGATGCGGGCCTTCTCGACGTTCAGGATCTTGCCGCGCAACGGCAGGATGGCCTGGAACTGCGGGTTGCGTCCGCCCTTGGCGCTGCCGCCCGCGCTGTCACCCTCGACCACGTACAGCTCGCACAGCGACGGGTCGTTGGACTGGCAGTCGGCCAGCTTGCCCGGCAGCGAGGTGGAGTCGAGCAGGCTCTTGCGCCGGGTGAGATCGCGGGCGGTGCGGGCGGCGATGCGCGCCCGCTGGGCTTCCAGGGAGCGGTTGACGATCGCCTTCGCCTCGGTCGGGTGCGACTCGAGCCAGTCGCGCAGCCCGGAGTAGACCATGCTCGAGACGAAGGACTTGGCCTCGGTGTTACCGAGCTTCGTCTTGGTCTGGCCCTCGAACTGGGGTTGCGCGATCTTCACCGACACGATCGCGGTCAGAGCCTCGCGGATGTCGTCGCCGGAAAGCCGCTCGTCGCCCTTGTTCTGTTTGGTGGCCTTGAGCAGGTTCTGGTCCTTCGCGTAGGCGTTGATCGCACGGGTCAACGCGTCGCGGAAGCCCTCCTCGTGGGTGCCGCCCTCGTGGGTGTTGATCGTGTTCGCGAACGTGTAGACGGACTCGGCGTAGTTGGTCCCGCCCTTCCACTGCATGGCGACTTCGGCTTCGATGCCGTCGCCCTTGCCCTCGAAGAGGATGACCGTCTTGTGACTGGGCTCCTTGTTCGCGTTGATGTACTCGACGAAGTCGACGAGCCCTCGGTCGTAGCGGTAGGTGACCTCTTTGACGCCGCCCTCGTGCTCGGCGACCAGCGCCTCACTTTCGCCCCGCTCGTCGGTGAGCGTGATCGTCAGGCCCTTGTTGAGGAACGCCATCTCCTGAAACCGGCGGGAGAGCGTCTCGAACGAGTAGGTGGTGGTCTCGAAGATCGTCGGGTCGGCCCAGAACGTGATCGTGGTGCCCGTCTTCGCCGACTTGCCGAGCTTCTCCAGCGGCGCGTTCGGCTTGCTCGCGACATACGGCTGGAAGTAGCGGAAGCCGTCGCGCTGGATCTCGACCTCGAGCCGCGTCGACAAGGCATTCACGACGCTCACGCCGACGCCGTGAAGGCCGCCTGACACCGCGTAGGAGCCGGACTCGAACTTGCCTCCAGCGTGCAGGGTGGTGAGCACGACCTCGACGGTCTCCCGCTTCTCCACGGGGTGCTTGCCGACGGGAATGCCGCGGCCGTTGTCGACGACGCGCACCCCGCCGTCGGCGAGGAGACTGACGAGGATGGTGTCGCAGTAGCCCGCGAGCGCCTCGTCCACCGCGTTGTCCACCACCTCGTACACGAGATGATGCAAGCCCCGCTCACCGGTCGAGCCGATGTACATGCCGGGCCGCTTGCGTACCGCCTCCAGGCCCTCGAGAACCTTGATCGAGCTAGCGTCGTAGGCCACGCAGAGGACTTCCCGTCGTATAGATAGCCAGCCGAAGACCTCATGTGCTGCCTCGGCAACCCGCCTCGCGGGCGCGTTCCAGTCTACTTCCAATTGACGTGCAGGGATGCCCGCCACGCGGCCTGTCGCACGCGTAGACGCAACGGGGTCCGTTCCGGGGGGTCACCCACTCGGAAAGCCCCTCGATCGGCTCTCAAAGGGCTCCAGGCGATCGGCGCGCTGACGACAGGCCCGCCGGTGCTAGCCGTACGTGTCCCGCGGCCCGCGGCCGCCGGTCACCCGCAGGGCACCGTGGCGCCAGTCGGGCGTGCTCGGACCCCGCACCACCAGGGTGTGCACGACGTCGCCGCCCAGCTTGTCTCGCAGCCCTTTGGTCAACGTGCGCGACAGCAGCCGCAGCTGGGTGGCCCATGCGGTGCTCTCCGCCTCGATCACGAGCTCGCCGTTCTGCAACCGGGTGGGCCGGCAATGCGCTGCCACCTGCGCGCCCACCAGCGACTCCCACCGCGACGCGATACTCGCCGCTGTGTTCTGCGTCTCCCAGCCACGCTCCTTGAGCAGGTCGGCGACCGCCGCCCCGAGGGTCATCGGCTCTGCTGCCGAGCGCGTCGAACGTGCCGCCTCACGAGCGGCATCGCGGGAGCTGCGGCGCGCGCCACGCTCGGCTTGGGCCGCTCGAGCGCGCGCATCCGCCTTGGCCCGGGCCATCGCTTCGCGGACCAGGTCGGCACCCTGCGCCGCGCCTTTCTCATCACCCATCGGTACCGGCCTCTCCGACGCCATCTGCCGCCTGCTCGTGAACCGCCGGGTCATCCGGCTCCGTCACGATGCCCGAACCCACCGACAGAATCCGGCCCCGCAGCCCCGGCGGCACGTCGTCCGCCACCGCAGCAGTGATGAGGACCTGCTCAGCGGGTGCCAACACCTCAGCCAACCGCTCGCGGCGACTCTCGTCCAGCTCGGCGAACACGTCATCCAGGAGCAGCACCGGCTCACTGCCGCCGTGCTCGCCTTCGCGCAGCAGCTCGTAGGAGGCCAGCCGAAGCGCCAGCGCGAGCGACCACGACTCGCCCTGGCTGGCGTAGCCGCGCGCGGGCAGCGTGCCGATCGAAAGGACGAGATCATCACGGTGAGGACCGGCGAGCGACACCCCGCGCTCGATCTCTTGCGAACGCAACCGTCCGAGCTCGGCCTTCAACGCGTCGGCCAGCGCCTGCGGATCGCGCTCGGCGGCATCCGCATCGGGGACGCTCGACCGGTATTCGACGGTCACCGGCCCGCGGTTGTCACTCACTTGCGTGTAGGCCTCGTCGACCAGCGGAGCGATCGCGTCGACCAGCCGCAGCCGGGCCGCCAGCAGCTCACCACCGACGCGCGCCAGATGGTCGTCCCACACATCGAGGGTGGAAAGGTCGGCGCCGGCGCGCCGCCCGACGTGCCGCGCCGGCCGTCTTCAGCAGGGCACTGCGTTGCTTGTTGACTCGCTCGTAGTCGGAGCGCACTCCGGCATAGCGCGGCGCCCGAGCCACCAGCAGGTCGTCGAGGAAACCGCGCCGGCCGCCTGGATCACCCTTGACCAGCGCGAGATCCTCGGGCGCGAACAACACCGTCCGCAAGATGCCCAGCACCTCTCGAGGCCGCGGCACCGGCGCGCGATTCAGGCGGGCCCGATTGGCCCGGCCCGGGACAACCTCGATCTCGATCGTGACCGACCGGTCGTCCCGGACCACGATGGCGCGCACGATGGCGCGTTCGGCGCCGACCCGGACGAGCGGAGCGTCCGTGCCGACCCGGTGGCTGCCGAGCGTGGACAGGTAGCCGATCGCCTCGAGCAGATTCGTCTTTCCCTGCCCGTTGGCACCGAGGAACGTGGTGCGCCCCGGACCCAGCCGCAACTCGACCTGGCTGTAGCTACGGAAGTCGGTCAGGGAAAGGGCAGACAGATACACCGCGGGAAGGCTGGTTGGTCCGAAGCGGGCTATCGACCGGCGACTGACGGGAACGTGACGGGCAAGCGCGTCAGCTCGCCACGTCGGGGATCGTGTCGGCAGCCGACTCGGGGCCGGGTGCCTGGCCCTTGCCGGTCACCGCATGACCACCGAACTGACCGCGCAACGCGGCGACCACCTTCATCGCCGGCGAGTCTTCCTGGCGGCTGGCGAACCGCGCGAACAAGGCCGCACTGATCACCGGCATCGGGACGGCGTGGTCGACGGCTGCCTGCACGGTCCAGCGGCCTTCACCCGAGTCGTCCGCGTAACCGCGGATCTGCTCCAGGCCCGGGTCGGACTCGAGAGCGAGCACGAGCAGGTCCAGCAGCCAGGACCGGATGACGGTGCCTTCGGTCCAGCTCTTGATGACGCCGGGCACGTCCTTGACCAGCGGCGCCGCGGCGAGCAGCTCGTACCCCTCGGCGTAGGCCTGCATCATGCCGTACTCGATGCCGTTGTGAACCATCTTCGCGAAGTGGCCCGCACCGGCCTCACCGGCGTGGACGAACCCGGCGTCGCCTTCGGGCTTGAGCGCGTCGAAGAACGGCTGGGCGAGAGCGATGTTGTGGTCGCTGCCGCCGGCCATGAGCGCGTAGCCGTACTCGAGTCCCCAGACGCCACCGGAAACACCGCAGTCGACGAAGCCGATGCCCTTCTCGCCCAGCATGGCGCTGTGCTTCTGGTCGTCGGTGTACTTCGAGTTGCCCCCGTCGATCACCAGGTCGCCGCGATCGAGCAGTCCGTCGAGCTCGGAGATGGTGTCGGCGGTCGGCCCGCCGGCCGGGACCATCACCCAGACGACGCGCGGCTGCGGCAACGCATCGACGAGCTCCTTCAACGAGGCGACGTCGCGGTCAGCGGGATCGCGGTCGTACCCGACCACCGTGTGACCGGCCTTTTTGATCCTCTTGGCCATGTTGCCGCCCATGCGGCCCAAGCCGATGATCCCAATCGTCGCCACCGAGGCTCCTCTTCTGCTCACGTCCGGAAAGGTCCGGTGAAAGGTCCGGGAAGTTAGGTCTTCGGTTCGAATCCACTCCAACTTGTGTCCCGCAGCGCGCCGGACACACGGTCGTTTCCCGCAGATTCGGCGGGCGGCCTCAGCCGGACAGCCGGATCGGCATCAGCAGGTACCGGTAGTCCGGACCGGAGTCGGCGGACTTGCCGGTGAAGACCGCCGGCTTGCGCGGGGCCTCAGCGGCATCGTCGCTCGCGAAACCGACCCGTACCGAGTCGGAATCGAGCGCGCCAAGCCCGTCGAGCAGGTAGGTCGGGTTGAAGGCGATGGACAGCTCCGGCCCGTCGTAATCGGCGGCGCAGCGCCTCCCGGGCCTGCGCTTCGCCGCCGGCGCCGGCTTCGAGGATGACCTCACCGGGAGCGAACGTCAGCATGAGCGGGGCGGTGCGTGCCGCCACCAGCGAAACCCGGCGTGCCGCATCGACCAGCGGCGCGACATCGACCTCGGCGGACAGCGGTGAGGTGGGCGGCAGCAGCCGGCGGTAATCCGGGAACTGGCCGTCGATCAGGCGGGTGGTGGTGTGGCGCGCTCCGCAGGAGAAGCCGGCGAGAGCCTCACCCGACGGCCCGCTGCCGATGGCGATGCTGGTCTCGGCTCCGGCGGCCGCCAGGGCCTTCGCCGCGTCGGCGAGCGTGCGGGCAGGGACCAGAGCGGTCCCGGTGACCTCCGGATCCTCCGGCCGCCAGCTCAGCTCGCGGACGGCCAGCCGGTAGCGGTCGGTCGACGCCAACGTGATCTTCTCGCCGGCGATCTCGATACGTACCCCGGTGAGCACCGGCAGGGTGTCGTCCTTGCCGGCGGCGATGGCCACCTGGGAAACCGCCGACGCGAAGGCGCTGCTGCCGAGCAGCCCGGTCACCGGGGGCAGGCCCGGGAGCGCGGGATACTCCTCGACCGGCAGGGTCGGAAGCGTGAAGCGGCTGCTGCCGCAGGTGAGGACGGCGCGCGACGGCTCGACCTCCAGCTCGACCGGCGCGGCCGGAAGCGCCCGCACGATTTCGGCGAGCAACCGGCCGCTGACGAGGGCACGACCCTCTTCGGCGACGGAAGCGTTGATCTCGCCCCAGGCGGCGACCTCGTAGTCGAAGGCCGACAAGCGCAGGCCGGATTCGCTCGTCTCGAGCAGCAGACCGGCCAGCACCTGCAGCTGGGTGGTCGGCCGGTTCGGAAGGGTGCGGGCGACCCACGTGACGGCGTCGGTGAGCTCATCCCGTTCGACGCGGAATCTCATGCCCGGACCTCCAGAACTTGTCCCCAACCCTCTGGTGCAGGGTTGTTGTCGTTCATCTCATTCAAGTGGAGTCGCCGTCTTAGGGGCGGTGGACAGTGTGGAAAACCGACCATCCGGCCAGCTCATACCGCGCGGGCGCCGGTGGGCAGCCTGTGCACCGCCGTGTGCGGGACCTAGGTCCCGCTGTGTGGGGACTTTGGTCCCGGTGGCTGATCCCCGTTCGATCCACCGGTAGTCCACAGAACTATCCACAGGCTGTTGACACAGATCATCTTTCGTGACCTGGGCCACAGCCGGCGCGAAAATGCTCGCGCAAGGTCGTGACCTGGTCACTCTCTGACGCAATCCAGCCGCATCGACGGCGCAGAAGAGGGCGTGTCGACGGGCTCCGGGCGGCACGACAGCGGGCACCTCAACGGCCCTTCGAGCGGATGCGGCTGTGCAGCTCCGTCACCTGGTTGTAGACCTGGCGCTTCTCCGCCATCAGCGCTTCGATCTTGCGATTGGCATGGATGACGGTCGTATGGTCGCGCCCGCCGAAGTGAGCGCCGATCTTCGGCAGCGAGAGGTCGGTGAGTTCGCGGCACAGGTACATGGCGATCTGGCGGGCCATGACCAGGCTGACGGCTGCGCGAAGAGCCGCACAGGTCATCCATCGAGACACCGAAGAAGCTCGCGGTCTGGCTCATCACCACCGCAGGGGTGATCTCGGGGTCGCTCGCATCAGGGATGAGATCGCGCAGCACCGCCTCGGCGAGCTTCTGATCCATGCGCAGGCCCTGCAGGCTCGCGAACGCGGCGACGCGGATGAGGGCGCCTTCGAGCTCGCGGATGTTGCGCTCGATGTGCGTGGCGATGTACGTGAGCGTCTCCACGTCGACATCCACGCCCGCAGCGGTCGCCTTCTTCGACAGGATCGCGATGCGCGTCTCCAGGTCGGGCGGGCTGACGTCGGTGATGAGGCCCCACTCGAAACGGCTGCGCAGCCGGTCCTCCAAGGTGGACAGCTGCTTCGGGGGCCGGTCGGAGGAGATCACGATCTGCCGGGAGCTGCCGTGCAGGTCGTTGAACGTGTGGAAGAACTCCTCCTGCGTGCGCTCCTTGTTCTCGAGGAACTGGATGTCGTCGATCAGCAGGACGTCCACGTCCCGGTAGCGCGAGCGGAACTGCTGCTGGCGGTCGTCACGGATGGCGTTGATGAACTCGTTCGTGAATTCTTCGGAATTCACATAGCAGACCCGCAGGCCCGGATGCATCTTGACGGTGTCGTGGGCGATCGCGTGCAGCAGGTGGGTCTTTCCGAGACCCGAATCGCCGTACACGAACAGTGGGTTGTAAGCCCGGCCGGGGGCCTCGGCCACCGCTACGGCCGCAGCGTGCGGGAAGCGGTTGCCGTCGCCGATGACGAAGGTCTCGAAGGTGTAGCGGTCGTTCAGCTTGGACACCGAGCCGGCCGGCTCCGGGCGGGCGCTCACCGCGGCCAGTCGCTCGGCCTTCTCCTCGCCGGACTCCTCGGGCACGACGTCCGGGTCTGGAGCGGGGCGAAGCACGACGGCGAAATCGATCGGATGACCGAGTGCGGCCGACATCCGGGTGATGACGAGCGGACGCAGCTTGGTGTCCAGCAGGTCGCGGATGATGTCGTTCGGCGCGGAGAACAAGACCGTGTTGTCGACACTGCCGACGGCCCGCGTCGCGCGGATCCACGCCCGATCGCGCGCGGACAGCCCGTCGTCGGAGAAGTCGCCTTTGATGGCGTCCCACGCTGCGATGACCGCGGCTACCTGACCGTCGCCGTCTGCCCTCGATCCGCCCTGATCGGCCACGACCTGCAACTCCTCATTCCCCGAAAGAACCGGCCGTTCGAGCGAAGCGGGCGATCTGACCAACGAACTTTCCCCCTAGCAGCGCGCGTCCAGCATGGACCGCCCGCCGGTCCACAGGACTATCCACAGGCTGTGCACGACTGGAGCACGCGTCGTGCAGGGAGCTCGAGCGATGAGGCGAACGGCGGGTTGGCCACGGTGGTGAGGGGCCGACGCTAGCAGCGGTTGACCGCTTCCGTCGACGGGTTGTCCACACCACGCAGGCACACATTTTTCGCGCTAACGGAGCGTGATTAGGCTGGCGCTGCAACGGCTCGCCGGCGGGCATGACACCACCGTCACGGTGCTGTTACGCCGGTCCCAACGGCGACATCGACGTTTGACCGGTTACGCGGCTGCCCGTACCGTCGAGGGCTGGCCGTGCCGCGGCTGTCGTCGTGATGTAAGGCCGCTGCGCCGCCCCTCGTACCTTCTCGGAGTTGACCTTGAGCAAGCGCACGTTTCAGCCCAACAACCGCCGGCGGGCTAAGACGCATGGGTTTCGCTTGCGGATGCGTACCCGTGCCGGGCGCGCCATCCTGACCGCTCGTCGGCGCAAGGGCCGCCACGAGCTTTCCGCCTGACGGTCGTGCTGCCCGCCGCAGCACGAGTGCGCACCCGTCGCGACCACCGGATGGTGGCGACGACGGGTCGCCGGGCGCGGCGTGGGGCTCTCGTTGTTTCCCTCGTAGCGGGCCCGGTCGCTGGTGCCGGCTGCACCGATCGGCCGCGTGCCGGGGTGATCGCCGGCCGTCGCGTCGGCCCGGCCGTCGTCCGTAACCGGGTGAAGCGACGGCTGCGTGAGCTCCTGCGCGCCCGGCTCGAGGAGATGGCGCCCGGATCGCTCATCGTCGTCCGCGCACTGCCCGGAGCCGCGGACGCCGGCTTCGCTGACCTGGAGCGCTGGCTTGCCGCCGGCTTGCGCGGAGCAGGCGCGCCGGCTGCGTCATCCGCGCGGAACGAGCCGGCCCATGTCTGACTTGCCGCCGCCGCCGGCGACGCAGGAGCCGGCCCGCCCGCGCGGCTTGGCCCGGGTTCTGGTGGCTGTGGTGCGCTTTTACCAGTTGGGCATCAGCCCGCTGCTCGGCCCGCGCTGCCGGTACGCGCCGACATGTAGCCAGTACGCGCTCGAGGCAGTGAGTGGTCACGGAGCGTTACGAGGGTCGTGGTTAGCGTTACGGCGCCTGCTGCGGTGCCATCCGTTCCATGCCGGCGGCTACGACCCGGTGCCCGAACCGAAGGCTCGCCGGCGCCGCAGGAGCGCATCCGAGGACGCGCCGGCCGCGGCCCCGGTGATGACTGCCGCGTCCGGCTCGTCGCCTGCTGTGCCACCCGCTGCCTCCGCCGCGTCGGCGCCGGTCGATGCGACCCCAGACGTTTCTCGCCGTCGAGCCAGAAAGCAGGCGTGTAGGTGCTAGACCCGCTTTACAACCTCGTCGCGCGCGGCGTGATTGTCTTCCACAACATCCTGTCGCCGATCTTCGGCAAGCACAGCTTCTTCTCGTACGCGATCGCGATCGCGTTCATCGTGATCATCGTCCGTATTGTCATCTTCCCGCTGTTCGTCCGCTCGGTGCGTGCGCAGCGCACGATGCAGATGCTGCAGCCCCGGATCAAGGAGATCCGGGAGAAGTACAAGAACGACAAGCAGCGCATGAACCAAGAGGTCATGAAGCTGCAGAAGGAGCACGGCAATCCGCTGCTCGGCTGCCTGCCGCTGCTGCTGCAGATTCCGCTCTTCATTGCGCTGTATCACGTGTTCAACGCGGTCTCGCGCGCACCGACGGTCATCAAGGGCACCGAGTTCCTGCAGTTCAAGGCGACCAGCGGGCTGACGGGTGGGGTCTACGACCCCATTCACCACATCTTGGGTACCTACGACGCAGCCCAGCACGTCGTCGTGTCCAACAGCAGCCAGGCCGAGGTGGCCGGGCTTGCCACCGCGAAGGTCGGCGGCATCACGCTGAGTTCGGCGCTCACCACTTCGAAGGACACGCTGAAGCTGCTGGGCGCCAACGGCACCACGGTGAAGATCGTCGCCGCGGTGATGATCGTGATCATGGCGATCACGGTGTACATCACGCAGCGCCAGATCATCTCGCGCGGTGGCCCGGTCGATCCGCAGCAGCAGAAGATCCAGCGGCTGATGCTCTACGGCTCGCCGCTGGCCCTAACGGTGTTCGGTTTCCGGTTCCCGATCGCGGTGCTCGTCTACTGGCTCACCACCAATACCTGGAGCATGGGCCAGCAGTTCTTCATCTTGCGCAAGATGCCGCCCGTCCTTCCGGGGACGACGGGTGCCGGCACCGCGACGTCGGGACGGGCTGCTGCGGCCGCTCCGGCCAAGGGCAAGCTGCGAAAGGGCGCGCCGCCTGAGCCGGCTCCGTCGGCACCGAAGCTGACCCAGATCCGCCAGACGCCGGCGGATCGTGCGCCGAAGCCTGCCGATCCCGAGGTGACGGGTGACGCGGATCAGGTCGATCTGACGAAGGACTCACCACCGTCGACCGACAACGGATCCGCCCCGGCGAAGCCCACCAAGGCCGGCTCCGGAGCGGGCTCGGGCAAGGGCGGCGGCACCGGACGATCCGTAAGTGGCGGGCAAGCCAACCGCCCCAAACGCAACAACCGACCGGCCGCGAAGCCGCGAGGTAAAGGACCACGAAAGGGTGGACGGCGATGAGCGGCGCAGATGTGACGGCGCAGTCGCCCGGGGATGCTGCGCCGGCTCTCGGAGCCGACATCGACGTGCCGTCGGACGCAACCGGGGTGACTGAAGCCACCGTAGAGGGCGGCGAGGTACAACCAGGCGAAAGCGGTGCAAACGCCGCGAAATCCAAGGGGTCCTGGAGCGCGCCGACGGATGAGGAGCTGGTGCGCGAGGGCGATGTCGCCGCGGACTATCTCGAGTCTCTGCTCGACATCCTCGACCTGGACGGCGACCTGGACATGGATGTCGAGGGTGAGCGGGCGGTCGTCGCCATCGTCGGCAAGGGTCTCGGATCGCTCGTCGGCGACAAAGGGGAGACGCTCGAAGCCCTGCAGGAGCTCACCCGCCTGGCGGTCCAGCGCGAGATGGGTACCCGTAGCCGGCTCATGCTGGACATCGGCGGCTACCGCGCCCGGCGGCGTGCCGAGCTGGCGAATCTCGGCGCCACCACCGCCGCCCGAGTGGCCGAAAGTGGCCAGTCCGAGCAGCTGGCTCCCATGACCCCGTTCGAGCGCAAGGTCGTGCACGATGCCGTCGCCAAGGTGGACGGCGTCCACAGCGAAAGCGAAGGCGAGGAGCCGCAGCGACGCGTCGTTGTGCTGCCCGACTGAGCTACCCGTTCCGTGGTGTCACCTGAGCCGCTGTTTCGCGCGCGCAACGTGGTGCGGTAGTCGCCGATGAGCGAGCCCAGCGGCACGGGCGCCCCGCCCGCGGCAGCGCTGCCTGCGGCGAAAGCCCTGTTCGGTCACGAGCTCGAACGAGCCCGGCGTTATGCCGACTTGCTGGTGACCGACGGCGTTGTGCGGGGTCTCATCGGTCCGCGTGAGGGTGAGCGCATCTGGGAGCGCCACCTGCTCAACTGTGCCGTCCTTGCCCTCCTGCTGCCCGAGCGGGGCCGCGTCGTCGATGTGGGAAGTGGCGCCGGCCTGCCCGGTATCCCCGTCGCGCTGGCCCGCCCGGAGCTGGAGGTCGTGCTCGTCGAGCCATTGGCGCGGCGCTGCGCCTTCCTCGAGGAGGTCATCGGCGGGCTCGGACTGGCTCCGCGGATCTCGGTGATCCGCGGCCGCGCTCCGGAAGTGGGACGAGCGTTACCTTTTTTGGCTGATTACGCGATCGCTCGGGCTGTCGCGCCGTTGCCGCGGCTTGTCTCGTGGACGATGCCATTGGTTCGGCCCGGTGGCGAACTGCTGGCACTGCGCGGAGAGCGCGCCGAGCAGGAGCTGCGGGAGGCCGAACCAGGACTCGCGCAGTACGGCGCCGGGGCCGCGGAGGTCAGTGAAATTGGTACCGACCTGCTGGGAGCCCCCGTCCGCGTCGTGCGGGTCCCGAGACGTCGAGGGCAACAGCGAAGGGGCGATGCACGTGTCCGGGGTCGACGCGGCGGCTGAGACCGTCCATGTTTCACGTGAAACGGCGCAGCGAACACCTCCGCTGATCCGCCCGCCACGCACCCGCATCATCGCCGTGGCGAACCAGAAGGGCGGGGTCGGCAAGACGACCACGGCGGTCAACCTCGCTGCCGCGCTCGCCCAGGCGGGCATGCGGGTGCTCTGCATCGATCTGGATCCGCAGGGCAATGCGAGTACTGCCCTCGGCATCGAGCCTCCCGAGCGCACCCCAGGGGTCTATGAGGTGATCCTCGGCGGCGTCGCGCTCGACGAGGTGCTCCGTGACTGCCCGGAGGTGCCGGGGTTGTCCGTTGCGCCGGCCGCCATGGACCTGGCGGGTGCCGAGGTGGAGCTGGTGAGCGAATACGGCCGGGAATTCCGGCTGAAGCGGGCCCTTGAGGCCAGTACCCGCGCGTTCGACTACGTCTTCATCGATTGCCCGCCGGCGCTGGGCCTGCTGACGGTGAACGGCTTGACCGCTGCGCAGGAGCTGCTCATCCCGATCCAGTGCGAGTACTACGCCCTGGAGGGCCTCGGTGCGCTGATGGGCAACGTCGAGCTCGTCACCAAACACCTGAACCCGCAGCTTCGGGTCAGCTCCATCGTCCTCACCATGTACGACGGCCGGCTTCGCCTTGCCGACCAGGTCGTCGAGGAGGTGCGCAACCACTTCCGCGAAGCGGTACTGCCGACGCCGGTCCCACGCAGCGTCCGCGTCGCAGAGGCACCGAGCTACGGCAGCACGGTCATCACCTACGACCCGGCCTGCCGCGGCGCCGAGGCCTATCTGGCTGTGGCCCGCGAGCTGGCGGCGCAGGCCGCCACGCTGGACCTCTCGACGCCATCCGCGCCAGCAGAGCCCCACCCGCCGTCCGAGGAGCTGCAGGCCCCTGCGGATGTATCCGAACTCGCCGAGACCGTTGGAGGACTGGCATGACAACGCGTACCCGTGGCCTGGGACGAGGGCTGGGCGCGCTCATCGCACCTGCAGCGCCGCGGCAGACCGCAGAAGACACGGCAACCACCATCACCCTTCCGCCGGGTGCCCCGATCGCCGCTGATCAGCCGGTGGCGCCCGCCGACCTGGTCGCCGGGGACGCTGCGGCGGCTGAGCGCCCGGCGGAGCCTCAGCAGACCCCGGAGGGCACCGTCGTCGGGCAGCTCTGCCTGCTGCCGGTGGGCACCATCGCGCCGAACACCCGGCAGCCGCGGCAGGACTTCGACGAGCAGGCTCTCGAGGAACTCGCGGCCAGCATCCGCGAGGTCGGGGTGCTGCAGCCCGTCGTGGTGCGCGAGGTGGCCACCGCCGAGTACGAGCTCATCATGGGCGAGCGCCGGTGGCGCGCCGCCCAGCTCGCGGAGCTCGATGAGATCCCCGCGATCGTGCGTGAGACCGCCGATGAGGCGATGCTGCGCGACGCGCTGCTGGAAAACCTGCATCGCGAGCAGCTGAACGCGCTGGAGGAGGCCGCGGCCTACCAGCAGCTGCTCACCGACTTCGGCTGCACGCACGAGGAGCTCGCGGCCCGGGTCGGCCGATCGCGTTCGCACGTCACGAACACCATCCGCCTGATGGGCTTGCCGCCCGGGGTGCAGCGCAGGGTCGCTGCCGGGGTGTTGAGTGCCGGCCACGCCCGCGCGCTGCTCGGTTTCTCCAGCGCCGAGCAGCAGGAGGCGGTGGCCGCCCGCATCGTCGCCGAGGGACTGTCCGTGCGCGCCGTCGAGGAGCTGGTGGCGCTCGCCGGCCCGGAGAAGCCGACCCGCCGCCGGGCGCCGCGCACGCCTCCTCCAGGCCTGGACGAGGTGGCGGGCCGGCTGTCCGACCGGCTGGAGACGCGGGTCAGGGTCGAGATGGGACGCAGCAAAGGCCGGATCACGGTGGAATTTGGCTCACTCGACGACCTCGAGCGCATTGTGACCGCTATGGCGCCTGCTCCGCCCAGTTGGGCCTGAATCCCCTTGCAGGGCCCGCACCGCGCACCGGCGGTGCGGGCCTTCTTCTTTCGTTCGTCAGATGCCGGTACGCGCCGGGCGCGCCGTCGCCGCCTGGAGCAGGTCGCGGCAGAGCACCCCGAGGTCCATTCCGGCGGCGTTGACCGCCAACGGGAACAGGCTCGTCTCGGTCATCCCGGGTGAGACGTTGACCTCGAGGAAATGGACGGCACCGGCGTCATCGACGATGCAGTCGGTGCGGCTCAGGTCGGCGAGCCCGAGCACCTCGTGGGCGGTGACCGCGAGCTGCGCGGCCGCGGCGGCGGAAGCCGCGTCGACGCGAGCGGGTACGTAGAACTCGGTGGCGCCGGCGGTGTAGCGGGCCGCGTAGTCGTAAGCGCCGCCCAGCGCGTCGATCTCGACCGCCGGCATCGCCTCCGGCCCGGAGCCGGAATCCATGACCGCCACGGTGATCTCGGTGCCGACCACGAACCGCTCGATGAGCGCTGTGTCCGCGTAGCCGAAGGTGGACACCAGCGCGGCGGGCAGCTCGCGCGCCTCACGGACGATGCTTGCGCCGAGCGCGGACCCGCCGGAGGCGGGCTTGACCATCAGCGGGAGCCCGAGCCGGTCGACGAGCAGTGCGATGACGGCAGACGCACCGAGCTCCCGGAAGGTCGCGTGGGGCAACGCCAGCCAGGGCGGGGTCAGCAGCCCGGCGCTCGCGACCAGGGATTTCGCCGTGGGCTTGTCGAAAGCCAAGCGGCAGGCGTGCGCGGAAGACCCGGCGTAGGCGACACCGGCGAGGTCGAGAACTCCGCGCAGCGCACCGTCCTCACCCGGCCCCCCGTGCAGGGCGATGAACACCGCATCCGGACCTTCCGCCTGCAGCCGCGGGAGCAGCTGGGCGTCGGCGTCGAGGATCACCGCGTCGATGCCGACGCCGCGGAGTGCGTCGGCCACCCGGCGACCGCTGCGCAACGACACGTCGCGCTCGACGGACAGGCCTCCGGCCAGTACGAAGACACGTTCCAGCTCGGTCATGCGCGGATCACGCCAGCTCGGGGTTGGGAATGTCCCAGCGCGGCACGCCGGGGTGCGCGTCGGCAGGCGTCACCGGCCCGAACGTCTCGAGCAGCTCCAGCTCCTCGGCGAGAACGGCCGACAGCCGCCGGACGCCTTCGCGAATGCGCTCCGGCGGCGGGAAGCAGTAGGACAGGCGCAGATTGCGGCGGCCGTTGCCGTCCGCGTAGAACGCGATGCCCGGCACGTACGCCACCCGCGCGGCGACCGCACGCGCCTGCATCGCCTTCGCGTCGAGGCCCTCGGGGAGGGTCACCCAGACGTAGAAGCCGCCGGTGGGAATGGTCCAGCTGCAGCTGTCCGGCAGCGCCGTGGACAGTGCGTCGAGCAGCGCGTCACGCCGCTCGCGGTAGATCTCGCGGAAGGTCTTGACCTGCTCCATCCACGGCTGGGTGTTGAGGTAGCGGGAGATGGCCAGCTGGTTGAAGGTGGGCGGGCACAGCACCTGTGCCTCGCTTGCGAGCACCAGCTTCTCCCGGACGCCGTGGGGCGCGAGCACCCAGCCGATGCGCATGCCCGGCGCGATGGTCTTGCTGAACGTGCCGAGGTAGAGCACCCGGTCGGCTCCATCGGCGCGCATGGCCCGGAACGGCTCGTCATCGAAGCCCAGCAGCCCGTACGGGTCATCTTCGAGGATCAGCAGGTCGGCCTGCTCGGCGATCTCCAGGATCTCCCGCCGCCGGGGCAAGCTCAACGAAACACCGGCCGGATTGTGATAATTCGGGATGAGATAGAGGAACTTGGGCCGTTTGTCGGCTTTCGCACAGGCCGCCAGCGCCTCCCGCAGCGCCTCAGGGATCATCCCGTCGCTGTCCATCGGGACGTGCACGACTTCGGCCTGGGCGGACTGAAAAGTGCCGAGCGCTCCCACGTAACTCGGCGCCTCGGCCAGCACCACGTCACCGGGATCGAGGAAGACCCGCGAGACCAGATCCAGGGCCTGCTGGCTGCCGACGGTGACCACGACGTCGTCGGGTGAGCCGGTGATGCCCACCAGCGACATGACGTCGCAGATCTGCTCGCGCAGGCGGGGGTCACCCTGCCCGGTGCTGTAATTCAGCGCGACGGCACCCTGGTCGGCCACCAGGTCCTGGAGCATCCCGCCGACGGCGTCGAGCGGCAGCGCTGCGGTGTAGGGGGAGCCGCCGGCCAGGCTGACCACCTCGGGGCGGCTGGCTACGGCGAAGAGAGCTCGGATCTCCGAGGCCGTCATGCCCCGGGTGCGCTGCGCGTAACGATGGATGTACGGGTCGAGCGACGTGTGAGCGGGCAGCTGCCCGGACGTCGACGGATGCCCCACCATGCATCCACGGTAGCCGAGGATGCCGCCGTAGCCCGGCTAGCTGCAGTGACGGGGCTTCCCGCGGGGTGAGGCGCCGATCAGGTGATAGCCGGACAGTGCTCGGGCGCGTTATCGTCAGCTTCCGTGAGCCGAGGTCATTCGCGCTCGCGGCGACATCTCACTCGCTGGATCGCGCTGTTCTGCGCCGGTGCTGCGACGGGGATGACCGCGGCCTTGCTGGCGCCAGTGCGGGCTGATCGGGGGGCCGATGAGCCGCCGAGTCGCTAACGTCACGCTCGACAACCTGGACGATCTGCCGGTCAAGTGCCGCCGGTGCGTCTTCTGGGAGCTGGACCCGGTTTCGCGGGCCCGGGCCGAGGAATCGGGAGACGCCGCCTTCGAGAAGGAGGCGTGGGTGTCGGCCACCCTGCTCGACTGGGGATCGTGCGGCAAGATCGTCTACGTCGACAGCGTCCCGGCGGGCTTCGCCCTCTTCGCTCCTCCCGCGTACATCCCACGGTCGGTCGCGTTCCCGACGAGCCCGGTGAGCGCCGACGCGGTGCTGCTCATGACCGGCCACATCCTCGAAGATTTCGCCGGCCAGGGGCTCGGCCGGGTTCTCGTGCAGAGCGTCGCCAAGGATCTGCTGCGCCGCGGCGTGCGCGCCATCGAGGCCTTCGGAGATGCGCAGAACAACGCCGGCCACTGCCTGCTGCCGGCCGATTACCTGCTCGCGGTGGGGTTCAAGACGGTGCGCCATCACCACCGCTGGCCACGGCTGCGACTCGAGCTGAAGAGCACCGTGACCTGGCGTGAAGAGGTCGAGGTAGCGCTCGAGCGGCTGCTCGGGTCGATGACCCCCGACGTGCTGCGACCCGCCGGACACCGGGCTTAGCGCGCGGGCGCGCCAAGCCGGTCAGCCGGTCGGGGCCCAGCGCGGCTGCAGCAGCGCGTCCGGCACCCGGAAGCTGCCGGTCGGCGGGTCGAGCTCGGCGGGCAGGAAGATGCGCTGAACGGCCGCGAGGATGGCTTCGGCGACGACGGCGCGGAACTCGCGGGACGCCAGCGCGGACGCGTCGTGCGGGTTCGTCAGGTAGCCGAGCTCCAGGCGCACGGCCGGCATCCGGGTGGCGCGCAGCAGCGGCCAGCTCTTCGGATGGCTCCGGCAATCCAGCAGGTCGGTGCGGGCCACGACCTCGCGCTGCACGAGGTCGGCGAAGCGCTCCCCGACGACCGACGAGGTGCGCCAGGTCCCGAAGTAGTAGCTCGCCACCCCGTTGGGCGTCGCCGACGTGTCGTGGCCATCGCAGTGCAGGCTGACCAGCAGGTCGGCGTCGGTGCTCGTTGGCGAAGCGAGCGCGTTCCGCCTCGTCGGGATTCTCGTTGTGGCGGTGGGTGAGGAACGCGTTGACGCCGACCGCCAGCAGGCGGCCCTCGAGCTGGCTGGCGAGGTCGGCGACAGGTCGCGCTCGGTCAGCCCGTCCGACGGCTCCAGCCGGTGTCGTCGCCGCCGTGACCCGGATCGATCACCACGGTCTTGCCGGCCAGTGAAGGCCCCGCGCCCCGCAGCTTCTCCGACTCGCGCAGCTCGTAGGGGCGGCCGCCGACGACGGTGCGCTGCAGGCGCTGCAGCTCGCGCAGCGTCTTCGGGCCGCAGCAGCCGTCGCCGACCAGGCCGCGGTTGCGCTGGAACTCGCATCAGCGCCGCCTCGGTGCGCGGCGCCGAAGATGCCGTCGCACCGCCCGACGTCGAAGCCCATGTCTGCCAGCCGTGACTGCAGCTCGAGGACGTCGTCACCGGTGAACGGGCTGGCTGATGCTGCGGTAGAGCAAGCGCTCACCGAGCCGCTGGCGGGCCTCCTGCAGTGCCTCGGCGGTGTGCGGGCCGACGACGCCGTCGACAACCAGCCCGCGCGACTGCTGCAGCCGGCGAACCGCGAGTTCGACCTCGTCGTCGAAGACGTCGCTCGCGCCGGCCGCGCCGGCCGGCAGCAGCTCGAGGTCGGCGAGCTGCAACCTCAGATGTTGGACTGCGGGCCCACGGGCCCCGCGACGAAAGAGCGGCACGATGATCGGCGAAACCCCGCCATGGTCAGCGCCCCTGGGCTGGGATGGCAACCAAGCCGGCAGCAGAACCTGGCTATGGGTGACAAAACGGCCGCGGTGGCGATTGGTCAGCGAACAAGCAGTGTCAGCTTAACGACGACCGCCCCCGGAACCGGATCGTCTGCGCATCACGGAGAGTCGCACCGTGCCCCTGGAGGCCCCTGGAGCCGGACGGCGCGGCGACGAGAGGACGTCACCGCACCGCCCGGAAGGCTCCCGGAGCCGGTCCGACCTGGGTGGACCTGCTGGGATCCGTCCGAGTTAGACGAAGCCCTCGAGCTCGCGCAGCAGCGCGGCCTTCGGCTTGGCACCCACGATGCTCTTCGTCACTTCTCCGCCGACGAAGACCGACATCGTCGGGATCGACATGATCCCGTACTTGCGGGCGACCTCGGGGTTTTCGTCGATGTTCAGCTTGACGACGCGCAGCTTGTCGCTGTGCTCGGCCGCGATCTCCTCGAGGACCGGGCCGACCATCTTGCAGGGTCCGCACCATTCGGCCCAGAAGTCGACAAGCACCGGCTTGTCGCTGCCCAGGACCTCGTCCTTGAACGTCGCATCGGTAACGGGCGTCGTGCTGCCCATGAAGGAGCCTCCCTAGTGATTTTCGGCTGAGCGGGAACGGGTGCGCGAGAGCATCCTCGCGGCGTATCAGTGCGTCGGCGCCAGATCCTGAACGGACTCGCCCGCCGGCGGCGCGGGCGCCTCAGGCGCCTGGTCCTGCCGCCCTTCCAGGTCGGCGATGTAACGCTCGGCGTCGAGCGCCGCAGCACATCCGGTGCCGGCGGCCGTGATCGCCTGCCGGTAGATGTGGTCGACGACGTCGCCGCAGGCGAAGACGCCCGGGACCTTGGTGTGGCGTGGTCGGGGCGGTCGACCTTGATGTAGCCCTCGTCGTCGACGTCGAGCTGCTCGCGCACGAGCTCGGAGCGCGGGTCGTGGCCGATGGCGATGAACAGGCCGGTGACCGGCAGTTCCGCGAGCTCGCCGGTGTTGACGTCGCGGACCTGCAGGCCGGTCATCGAGGTGTCGCCGACGACCTCCTCCGGCACCGAGTTCCACAAGAACTTGATCTTCTCGTTGGAGAACGCCCGCTCCTGCATGATCGCGCTGGCGCGAAGGGCATCACGGCGGTGGATGATCGTGACGCTGCGCGCGAAACGGGTGAGGAACGTCGCCTCTTCCATCGCCGAGTCGCCACCACCGACGACGGCGATGTCCTGGTCGCGGAAGAAGAAGCCGTCACAGGTGGCGCACGCCGAGACGCCGTGCGCGAGCAGCCGCTCCTCGCCGGGGATGTTGAGCCGCCGCCACTGCGAACCGGTGGCGAGGATCACGCTGCGAGCGTGCACCACGGTCTCCGCGGTGCGGACCACCTTGGGGTCCGCGGCCAGGTCGACCTCGATGACGTCGTCCGCCACCAGCTCGGCACCGAAGCGCTCGGCCTGCCGGCGCATCGACGTCCATGAGCTCGGGACCCTGGATGCCGTCGGAGAAGCCGGGGAAGTTCTCCACCTCAGTGGTCTGCATGAGCGCGCCACCAGCGGTGACGGCGCCCTTCGAAGACGAGGGGGCGCAGGTTGGCGCGCGCGGTGTAGATCGCCGCCGTGTATCCCGCCGGGCCGGACCCGATGATCACGACGTCCCGGACGTCGCTGGGGGAATTCGTCGTCGACTGCGTCGCGGTCGCGCTCACATCGTCTCCGATACTGTCGGCGGCTGCCTGTCAGGTGGTGAGGGGCTTCGGCGGGCTTGTTCGGCCCGGCGCTCTAGAACGGATCGTAGGAGGTCGGCATTCCCGGCCCGGCGCGCCGTGAACGACCGTGCCCGCCTGGCATGCGTCAGCCGTAGAAAGTCATCTCGGCGAGCTCCGCGCGAAATTGCGGTCCGGGTAGCTCCGGCAGCGCCGTCAGCCAGATGAGCCAGTACCGGTGGGGCGCCGGTGCGCGGCACCAGCACCTGGTCCTTGCCCGTGGACGTGCTGGAGGCCGCCACCGTGTAGGAATCCAGGGAGGCGCTGTCGGAATCGTTGTAGCGCAGCTCGACGGATGCGCCGGCCTCGGTGAAGAGCAGCCGGACTTGCGAGAGCTTCACCTTCTTGCCGAGGTCGACGCGCAGTCCGACGCCCGTCTTGGTGGAGATGCCGCCCCACTGCTTGCCGAAGTAGGTCTCGGTGGCCCATGCGGTGTCGGGGTTGCCGTCGAACGCGTAGCGGCACCTGCTGCGGGTCCTCCTGCGCGTCACCGAGCGGGTCGAAGTCGGTAACGCTCACCGGCTTCAGCGGCGGCGCCGGTCGGCTGGCCGGAGGTGCCTCCGGAGAGGGTGGCTCCGCCGGGTGAATGCCCGGGCAGCTCGTCCGACCGCGACCCCGACCAGCCAGGCGACCGAGGGCGAGCAGCACCAGCAGGGCGACGGGCAGCACCCGGCGGCGGACGGTGCGCTGGCGTGCCGCCGTCGCTCGCGCGAGGAGCTCGGCCTGCTCCGCCTTGGCCGACTGGGCTGCTGGCAGGTGGGCCTCCGGCCCGTCGTCCAGGGCCGGCCGCGCGCCGGTGGGCAGCTCGGCGGCCATCCCCTCGAGCGCGGCGACGACGTCAGCCGACGTCGGCCGCGGTCCGGTGCTGGGCGCCGTCCGGCCGCCGGCGCCGAGCGCCGCCATCGTCAGCGCGTCGAGCTCTCGGGGCACTCCGGCGCGCAACTGGCGGGGCGGCCGGCATGCCTCCGTTCGGGTCACGCTCCGCCGCCGGCAGCCCGCGTCCGGATCCGAGCGGCCAGCGTGCGGTCAGGCACGCGTACAGCAGCGCCCCCAGGCTGGTGACGTCGCGGCCGCGCGCCCGGTCGGGCGACTGCTCGTCGCGAAGGGCGCGCATCTCCAGGTCGAGCACCTTGATCAGACCCGTGCGAGGTGATGATCACGTCACCGGGATGCAGGTCGCCGTGGGTGACCCCGACAGAGTGAGCCGCCGCGATCACCCGGGCGACCGACAGCACGATGGCCGCGGCGCGCTCGGGCTGCAGTGGACCGTCGCGCAACAGGTCCAGCAGCGAGATGCCGCTCACCCATTCGCTGACGACATAGGCCAGCGGTAGCCCGTCGGCGCTCGGTGGTCGTCGCGTCGTAGGTGGAGGCTGCGCTCGCGTGGATCAGCTGGCCGGAGCGACGGGCGCCTCGAGCAGTGCCCGGCTGCCATCGTTCGCCGTGGGCGAGCCGTTGTCGATCAGCAGCCGGATGGCGACCGGGCGGGCGAGCACCTGGTCCTCGCCCTGCCAGAGCTGGACGTCTGCCCGGTCGCTGATGTGACGCTGCAACTGGTAGCGGCCGTCGAGCAGCACTCCCGGATGGAGGGTGGTGCGGCGCGGGACGGGCGCGTCTGGGTGGGTCGGGGGTCCGAGCCGCAGGGGATCGGTCGAGGTCAGCGGATCGCGATCGCCGCGGACGGCGGCCAGGTCACCGGTAGCGACGGCAGCGAGCCGAGGATCGGTGGGCGGCGACTCGGGAAGCCGGTGTGGGCGGGAGCCGGGAGGGCGACGTTCGGACACGTCCCCTCCGCCCCGCCACGCCATCGGCAGCTTCGGTTTGCCGCACCAATACACGCCTGACCGAACCACCCGGCCGCGCGTTTCCTCCCGGGAGTCTACGGAGGCGCCCCGACTCGCCGTGACACCGCGCCGACGCCCGCGGCCAGATCTGGTAGGAGCTCCCTCGCCAGCGACGATCCGGTGTCACCGGATCGGGCGTCGTCCCGTCAGGAGGGCGGCATCCCCGAGCCGGATTCCGTGACGATCGCCCAGCTCTTCGTCGCCGAGAAGAGGTGCAGCACGAGCGACCGCGCGGTCTTGTGGATGGTGAGGTCAACCTCTCCGTCCCGCGCCACCCGCAGCGAGCCGGGCACCAGACTTTCTCCTTTGCTGAGGTTCTGCTTCGCAGCGGCCTTGGCGGCGTCGATCGTGCCCTGCTGGTGGTAGGCATCAGCGGCGGCCAGCGCTGCGGTCTGGGCGTCGTCGCTCGCCCGCAGGTGCGCGGCGACCACGGAGACGCCGTCGAAGGCGATCACCGCGATGACCGCGAGCATCACGGTCACGCGCGTCAACCAGCCTGTGATCATCGACGTCCTTCCATCGGCCGGCGCAGACCCGACCGGCTGTAGAGACCTTCGGCAGGGTCGGCCGGGATGGTTAGGGATCGGCGGCACAGGTCACCTGGGAGGTGCAGCGCGCTAGTCCGCTCAGGGCGCCCCGGGCGCTCAGCTGCGGCGGATCCGCCCGCGGATGACCGAGGCGCGACGGCGCGCAGTCTCTTCGGTCATGCGCCACGCGGCGACGAGGTAGATCGCTGCCGCCGATGAGCGCCCCGGCGGCGACTCCGAGCAGGCTTCCTGCGACACCATGGCCGAGCCCGGCGCGGATCGCGGCGCAGATGCGCGTAGGCGATGGCGGCCGCCATCACCCCGGCGACGAGCGCGCGCACCACCGTGCGCAGGATGCGCGGCTCCCATCGACCGACCCGAGCCGTCTCATGCAGCAGCCGGAAGCAGATCGAGGCCCCGATGGCGTAGGCCAGGGCGAACGAGAGCGCCAGCGCGATCGCCCGGTCGCGGTCAGGCAGCACGGTGGCGAGGACCAGACCGCTGACGATGTTGACCGCGGCGACGCCGCACATCACCAGGGCCGGGGTGCGGCTGTCCGCCATCGCGTAGAAGGCGCGCAGCTGCAGCTGGAACGCGCTGAAGGGAACGAGCGCGATGGCGAACGCGGCGAGCGCGCCGCCGATGCGCGTCGGCGTCGGCCACGGAGGTGGCGCCGTGGGCGAAGACGGCGACCGCGATCGGCTCCGCCAGCGCGATGAGCCCCAGCGCACGCCGGCACCAGGACGACCGCCGACATGCGCAGCCCGAGCGACAGGTCACCGCGGACGAGGTCCAGCCGGTCGGTCGGCCGCGTGCGAGCTCATCCGCGGCAGCAGCGCGGTGATCAGGGAAACGGCGATGATCGCGTGGGGGAGCTGGAAGAGCTGGTAGGCGTTGCTGTAGGTGGTGAAGGCGACGGTGCCGGTCGCCAGCCGGGTGACGACGAAGTAGCTGAGCTGGCTGACGGCGACGTAGACCAGGACCCAGCCGGCGAGCCGCACCGCCTGGCGAAGCCCGGGGTGGCGCAGGTCGAGCCGCGGGCGGTAGCGGAAGCCGCTGGCGCGCAGCGACGGCAGCAGCGCGATGGTCATGACGATGACGCCGAGCGTGGTGCCGGCGCCGAGCACCGTGATCTGGGTGGTGGTGAGCCCGGCGACGGTCGGTGGCCGGGGGCCCGGCAGGAAGATGAAGGCGACGGCGATCCCGATGACGACGAGGTTGTTGAGCACCGGCGTCGCCATCGGGCGCGCCGAACCGGCCGCGGATGTTCAGGATGGCTCCGATGGTCGCGCCGATCCCGTAGAAGACGATCTGCGGCAGGAACCACCGCATGAACGTGGTGGCCAGCGACACCGCTGCGGCGTTAGCCAGGTAGATCCGGGCGATCAGCGGCGCGATGAGCAGCCCGACGGCGGTGAACACCGCGAGGCCCGAGCCCGACCAGGGTCAGCAGCGAGCTCGCGAAGCGCTCGCCGCCGTCCTCGTCGTCCTTGCTGGCGCGGACGAGCACCGGAACGACGACGCTGGTCAGGACCCCGCCGAGCAGCAGGTCATAGATGATGTTGGGGGTGGTGTTGGCGACGTTGTAGGCGTCGCCGACCGCGTGGGTGCCGATGGCGGCCGTGATGGCGATGGTGCGCAGGAAGCCGGTGCCGCGGGAGGCCACCGTGCCGAGCGCCATGACCCCGCTGGCCCGCCCCAGCCGGGTCCCGCCCGCCGGCGCCTGCACCGCCGGCAGCTTGATGGTCGGGGTCGGAGGGCTGCAGCGCTGCTCACGAGTCGGCCGACTTCGCGTAGTCGGATCGGCTGCGCGCCGGGAGCGTCGGAGCAGGCCGCGTACCGCGCGAATGAGCACCGCGAGCCCCAGCAGCGAGAGGGCGACGATCGGTGAAGATGGTGGCGACGACGCCGTAGGTCGTCGAGCGGACCAGCACCTGGGCGGGGGTGCCGAGCGGCTGCCCGGACGGGGTGAACAGCGCCAGCCGTACCGGGAACGTTCCTGCGCTCGCCGCCTTGACCTCGACCTCGACCTGAACCTTCTGACCGGCCCGCACCGTGCGCTTCACGACGGTGTCCTGAGCTGACCCGCGACTTGTCGAGCGAGGTCAGCACCAGGGAGACGTCGACGGCGGCGGGGAGGTCGTTCTCGATCGTGACCGGCACCTTTCCGGACCGGCTGGTCAACGTGACCTGCGGGCTCGCGACGACGCGCACCTGCTGACTGCAGATTCTGCAGTGTGGCCTGCGCGCTGTTGCTGAACGTGGCCGAGGTGACGAGGCGGGAGCGCAGCCAGGCTGACGACGCCGAGAGCGCCGCGTCGCGGATCGGACGGACGATGCTCGCCGGGGTGCGCGGCTGCGGCGTGTTCGCCGGAAGGGAGGTGGCGAAGAGGCCGCCCGCGAGCGACTCGATCTGCGCGCTGCCCCGAACGACGAACGGCGGCAGCTCCGCCGACCGCGCCGTCGCCGGGTACAGCAGGCCGGCTCGCGGTTCGGCCGGCGAGTCGAGCAGGTCACCGACCGAGACCTGACTCATCCACGGCAGCTTCGCGGTGTCGCGCAGCAGCGCCGACAGCCAGCTGGTGGACGGGTTCCAGCCCGCGGGTGGAGCGATCAGCAGCGGACGTCCGGCGCTCGCCTTCGCACCCGCGGGTGGGGCGGCGAAGCGGTCCTCGATGTGCGACTCCGCGAGCTCGGCGATGATCTCCTGCTCGGCGACCCGGGGGCTGTCGCCCGGACCCAGCGTGGCCAGTTGCGTCAGCACGTTGTCCACCAGCAGCAGCCGTGAGTCGACGCTCGGGACCGTGGCCGATGCGCTGGGGTTGTCGCCCGTCGCGGGCACGGCATTGCCGGACAGCACCAGCCCGTCGGCGTTCATCGCGGTCCGGTAGTAGCGCGCGCCGGTCGAGTCGACCTCTCCACCCGGCGGCACGGCCACATTCGGGAGGAGCCGGCCGGCCGCGCGCTGCAGGCCGAGGGACAGCACCTCGTTGCCCTGAGCGAGGGCGTCGGCGAGCAGGCTCTGCTCGTGCGCGTGCGCCGCCGACTCGACGTCCACGTTCGCGTACGGCAATCCGATCAGGCTGACCCGGTCCGCGCCGCGTAGGTCCGCCAGCCACTGCACCGCGTCCGCGCTCTTCGGGTATCGCGTGGCGGGCTTGCCCGGGACCGCGGTGACGGAGTAGCTGCCGGTTCCGGCGATGGCGAGTGCCTGGATGACGGTCGGGTCCAAGGTGGCGGTGACTGCCTTGGCGTGCGGCAACGCGTCGAGCAGCTTGCGCAGCCGGCCCCCGGGCGAGACGGCGGACACCACGGCGGTGCCCTGCTTGCTTCCGTCGGACGTCAGCGTGCCGTCGGCGAGCATGCTCGGTGGCGCCGTCAACGGCACGAGCCAGGCCACCGGGGTGGCGGGCTGTGCCTCCGCCCTGGGGATGTAAGGCAGGAAGGTGCTGGCGGTGGCGAGGTCGATCTGATGCAGGCCCGGTGACGTCGCGCCGATGGCCGTGACTTGCATGGGGTAGACGCCCGTTCCCGGCAGCAAGCCGGCATCCTGCAGCTGCTTGATCGTCACGCTGATGGTGAACGGGAGCGAGTGCCCGGCGGCGAGGTTGCCGGTCGCGACCGTGTGCTGCTCGCCGTACAGGTTCTGCGGAACGGGGTGTGCGCGCAGATCGTGCAGCTCCGTCCGGCTGGCGACGGCGCGCGGGCTGAGGTGCAGCGACACCTGCACGGCGGAAAGGTCGGGGCCGGCCTCGTTGACCACCCGCCCGGTGATGCGCAGCGTGTCCTTGGGTCCGGGAGCCAGCGGCGTGATGTTCGAGATCTGGACGTCGACTTTGGGCAGGGTGTCGGCGGCGGTCTGGACGACGGGCGCCGCGGTCGCCGCCCCCGCCAACGCGAGCGGCAGCACGGCGAGCAGCACCACGGTCAGCAGTGCAGCTCCGAAGCGGAGCCTTGCCGGCGGCCGCCGGCGGCTAGGCAATGTCTGCGAGCAGCGCAGGCACGTGCTTGACCAACCGCCGCTCGTCCTCGTAGGCGAGACGGTCGTCGACCTCAGCGAGGGGGACCCAGGCCACCTCGGTGACCTCGACGTCCGCGTCGGACAGCTCGCCGCCTTCGGCCAGCAGCAGGAAGTGGTGGACCGTCTTGTGGATGCGCTTGCCGTCGGCGACGAACCAGAAGTCGATGATCGCCGAGCGGCGCGATGACCCGGCCGAAGATGCCGGTCTCCTCGCTGACCTCGCGCACCGCAGTCTCGGACGGGGTCTCGCCCGGTTCGACATGGCCCTTCGGCAGCGACCAGAGCAGGCGCCCCCGGCGGTCGAGGCGGCCGATGAGTGCGGCTTGCGCCACCGGCGAGCGGCGGTCGAGGATGAGGCCGCCCGCGGACGTCTCCTCGACCCTGTTCAGCCTGCGCCGCCCCGGTAGGGCGACGGACGGGACATGACCGGATGGTACGAGGCGGGCCTGCCGGGAATGTGACGGCGCACCGCGATCTACCTGCACACACCCGCGAGCCCCAACTCCCCGCTAGGCTGATCCACTCGTGTCCCGCTTCGATCTCGAACGACCCCGACGACCCCAACGCGCAGGGCCATCCGCCATCTGCTGACCGTGCCGGCCGTAGCCGATGAGCTGGGCGAGCTTTTCGCCGCGCGGGGCACGAGCTGTACCTCGTCGGCGGTTCGGTGCGCGACGCTCTCCTCGGCGCCGCCGCGTCGGACACGCCGGACCTCGATTTCGCGACCGACGCGCGTCCGGAGCAGGTGATGGAGCTCTCGCGCGGCTGGGCGGAGCGGCCGGTGGGAGGCGGGTGTCGCGTTCGGCACCGTCGGGCTGCATGCGCAAGGGCGTGCGGTGCGAGGTCACCACGTACCGGAGCGAGGCGTACGACCGTGCGCAGCCGCAATCCGGAGGTTCGTTACGGGGAGTCGCTCGACGAGGACCTCTCGCGGCGCGACTTCACCATCAACGCCATGGCGGTGTCGGTGCCGCAGCATGTCTTCGTCGACCTGTTCGGCGGCCTGGCCGACCTCGGGGCGAAGGTGCTGCGCACTCCCGGCGCGGCGCTGGACTCGTTCGACGACGACCCGCTGCGGATGCTGCGCGCGGCGCGGTTCGTGGCCGCGCTCGGCCTGCGGCCGGTGCCGGAGCTGGTGGAGGCGATGCGCAGCCGCGCCGACCGGCTCTCGATCGTTTCGATCGAGCGCATCCGCGACGAGTTCAGCAAGCTGCTGGTCAGTCCGGACCCGGCGGCGGGCCTCGGCGCTGATGACGGAGACGGGCCTCGCGGACGTCGTCCTGCCCGAGCTGCCGGCGTTGCGCATGGAGATCGACGAGCATCACCAGCACAAGGACGTGTACGTCCACACGCTGACCGTGCTCGACAACGTTCGCGCACTGGAGCACCGGCTCGGCGGCCCCGACCTCGTCACGCGGATGGCGGCGCTGCTGCACGACATCGGCAAGCCGCAGACCCGCGCGACCAACCGCGACCGGGTGCGGTGACGTTCCACCACCACGAGGTCGTCGGCGCGCACGATGACGCGCAAGCGGCTCTCCGCGCTGCGCTACCCGAAGATCGTTCATCGAGGACGTGTCCCGGCTGGTCGAGCTGCATCTGCGCTTTCACGGCTTCGGCCGCGGGGAGTGGACCGATGCGGCGGTGCGCCGCTACGCCACCGACGCCGGCCCGCTGCTCGAGCGGCTGCACGTGCTGGTCCGCTCGGACTGCACGACCCGCAACCGCCGCAAGGCGGAGCGGCTCTCGGCGGCCTACGACGAGCTCGAGGCAGCGCATCGCCCTGCTGCGCGAGCAGGAGGAGCTCGACAGGATCCGGCCGGACCTCGACGGCAACGACATCATGGCGATCTTGGGCATTAGCGCCGGTCCGACCGTCGGCAAGGCCTACAAGCATCTGCTGGAGCTGCGGATGGCGGAGGGCCCGCTCGGGCCGGAGGAGGCGCGCAAACGGTTGCTGGAGTGGGCACAAGAGCACGGCGTCAGCCCCCAGCAGGGTTAGCGCCGCCCGCCCCCGAACGGAGAACGCGTTGTTATGCGCGCGGTTTAACCCCTGCTTCTCCGTTCGGGGGGCCGGTAGGGGGCCGCTTCTGCGTTCGGGGCGCCCCCGTGGGAGCCGCGGTGTGAGGAAATCGTCGTCCGGAACCCCGAGCGAACTAGTTGTAGTCCCCAACCAACTGTTGGATACTGCCCGCGTGAACGAAGAGGTGCGGTTGGAAGCTGCGCTCTTCGCCGTGCTGCGGCGGCTCGCCAAGGCGAGCGGTGACGCGCCGAAGGGCTTGGATCGCGGCGGCTACTGGGTGCTCGCCAAGCTGGCGAATCTTGCGCCCATCCGGCTGTCGGACCTCTCGACCGCGCTGGAGCTGGATCCGTCGACGGTGAGCCGGCACATCAAGACCCTGTGGCAGGCCGGACTGGTGGGACGCGAGAGCGACCCCGCGGACGGCCGGGCCGCACTGCTTTCGCCGACCGAAGCGGGGCGCCAGGCACTGGAGGAGTCGCGCGGGCTGCGGCTGCGGGCGCTGTCCGACGCGCTGGCCGCTTGGCCCGCCGCCGATCGCGAGATGCTCGTCGGGCTGCTGGAGCGGCTGGTCGACGAGGGGCGCTGGGAAGCCGATTCCGGCGATGGGGAGCAGTCGCTGGCGGCCCTGTCATGACGACGCTCTCCGCCCGGCCCGACGAATCCGCCGACCAGCCGGAGGCGCCTGCCGCAAGCGTCGCCAGCCCGGCCGGCCTCACGCATCGCCAGATTCTCGTTGTGATGTCCGGGCTGATGCTCGGCATGTTCCTCGCGACGCTCGACCAGACCATCGTGAGCACCGCGCTTCCGACCATCGTCGGGGAGTTCCACCGGGCCGACATGCTGTCCTGGGTCGTCACCGTCTACCTGCTGACGTCGACGGTGAGCACTCCGCTCTACGGCAAGGCCAGCGACCTCTACGGCCGCAAGCGCGTGCTGCAGCTGTCGATCGTGGTCTTCCTGCTCGGCAGCACCCTGTGCGGCCTCGCGCAGAACATGACGGAGCTCATCGGGTTCCGCGCCCTGCAGGGGCTCGGCGCCGGCGGCCTGATGTCGCTCGCCCTTGCCGTGATCGCCGACATCATCCCGCCCCGGCAGCGCGGTCGCTACCAGGGCTACTTCAGCATCGTTTTCATCTCCTCCAGCGTGATCGGCCCACTGCTCGGCGGCTTCTTCGTCGACGCGGCGAGTTGGCGGTGGGTGTTCTACGTGAACCTCCCGCTCGGGCTCATCGCGCTCGTCGTCACCAATCGCGTGCTTCGGCTGCCGTTCACGAGCCGCAAGGTGTCCATCGACTGGGCCGGCGCCGGGCTGCTCGTCGCCGGAGTCAGCGCCATCCTCGTCGCCACCCAGACCGGCGGTCGTGACTTCGGCTGGACCTCACCGCAGCTGGTCGGCATGTTCGCGGCAGGCGCGGTGCTGATCGTCGCGTTCGTCATCCGGGAGCGGCACGCGGCCGAGCCGATCCTTCCGCTGCGCCTGCTCGGCAACGACATCTTCCGCGTGACGTCGATGATCGGCTTCCTGAGCGGCGGCATCATGTTCGGCGTCATCATCTTCTTGCCGCAGTACCTGCAGATCGTGCGCAACGTGTCGGCCACGGCGAGCGGGCTGATGATGTTGCCGATGCTCGGCGGGGTCATGTTCACGTCGATCACGTCCGGCCGGTTGATCACCCGCTGGGGGCGCTACAAGGGCTTCGTCGTCGTCGGCACGATCATCTCGACGGGCGGGCTGCTGCTCATGACGCAGCTTGACGCCTCGACCTCGCTGTTCAACCTCGGCCTCTGGATGTTCATCACGGGCTCCGGCATGGGCCTGCTGATGCAGACGCTGGTGATGGCCACCCAGAGCGCGGTGGAGACCCGCGACCTCGGCATCGCGACGTCGTCGGTCATGTTCTTTCGCACCATGGGCGGGGCGATCTGCGCCGCGGCGTTCGGTGCCCTGCTGACGAACCGGCTGACCAGTGAGCTGCCGCATCATTTGCCGGCCGCCGTGGCGGATCAGGTCGGCAGGTCGGCCAACAAGCTGGTGACCAGCCCGGAGGCCGTGCACGCGTTGCCGAAGAACGTCCAGCATGGGATCGACATCGCTTACAGCTCGGCGCTCGCCGACGTGTTCCTCGTCGCCACGCCGCTCGCAGCCATCTGCATCGTGCTCGCGCTCACGCTCCGGGAGATCAGCCTGCGCGACACCAACGGGCTACAGCGCGCCGCGGAGGAGGCCGCCGCCGAAGGGGTGCTCACGGCCGAAGCCGTCATCTGACGGGAACCGGTAACGGGGGCAAGCAAAGAGCCCGGCGGCCGAAGCCACCGGGCTCTGCTGCGGGAGAGCGTCAGCTCTTGGGGGAGCCGTCCGAGTCGCCGGTGATGAACGACTCGACGAACGCGCGGGCGACGTCGTCGCGGTACTGCTGCGGCGGGCTCTTCATGAAATAGGAGCTCGGGCCGAGCAGCGGGCCGCCGATACCGCGGTCCTTCGCGATCTTGGCGCAGCGGAGTGCGTCGATGATGACACCCGCCGAGTTGGGCGAGTCCCAGACTTCGAGCTTGTACTCGAGGTTCAGCGGGACGTCGCCGAACGCACGCCCCTCGAGCCGGACGTAGGCCCACTTGCGGTCGTCGAGCCACGACACGTAATCGGACGGGCCGATGTGGACGTTGCTCTTGCCCATGTCGTGATCGAGGTTGCTGGTCACCGACTGCGTCTTGGAGATCTTCTTCGACTCGAGCCGCTCACGCTCGAGCATGTTCATGAAGTCCATGTTGCCGCCGACGTTGAGCTGCATCGTGCGGTCGAGGACGACGCCGCGGTCTTCGAAGAGCCGGGCGAGAACGCGGTGGGTGATCGTGGCGCCCACCTGGCTCTTGATGTCGTCACCCACGATCGGCACGCCGGCGGTGCGGAACTTCTCCGCCCACTCCGGGGTGCCGGCGATGAAGACCGGCAGCGCGTTCACGAACGCCACCTTGGCGTCGATCGCGCACTGCGCGTAGAACTTGGCGGCATCTTCCGAACCGACCGGCAGGTAGCAGACGAGCACGTCGGCGCGCGCTTCACGCAGCGCGGCGACGATGTCGACCGGCTCCTCCGGCGACTCTTCGATCATCTGGCGGTAGTACTTGCCGAGACCGTCGTAGGTGTGGCCGCGTTGGACGGTGATCCCGGTCGGCGGGACGTCAGCGATCTTGATGGTGTTGTTCTCGCTGGCGACGATGGCCTCGGCCAGATCGATGCCCGACCTTCTTGCCGTCGACGTCGAACGCCGCGACGAACTCGATGTCGCTTCACGTGGTAATCGCCGAGCTGGACATGCATGAGGCCGGGCACCCGCGACTCAGGATTCGCGTCGCGGTAGTACTCGACCCCTTGGACCAGGGACGCGGCGCAGTTGCCCACGCCGACGATGGCGACGCGAACAGATCCCATGGGCGGTGCGCTCCTTGCCTTGCCGGCCACGCGCGGCGACCGGATGGTGTCCCGGTCAGCGGACTTGCTGCCGGGGTCTTGCGATATGCGTTTGTGTCGTTGTGCTCTGTCCCCGTCCGGGCCACGCCGACGCTAGGGAGCGTCCGCTTTCGGCGCAGGCGGGGAACCGGCAGACCGGGTGGCCTCCGGCGCGTCGATGGAGGGGGAGCGCGGCGGAGGGGTGCCGCCCTCGTTGATCGTGCGCTCCGTCTCGATCAGCTCGGTGAGCCAACGTACTTCGCGCTCGACGGACTCGAGCCCGTGGCGGTGCATCTCGATCGTGTAGCGGTCGACACGCTCCCGCGCAGAGCCCACCTTGCCGCGGAAGCGCTCGCGCTTTTCCTCCAGCCGGATGCGGCGACCCTCGAGGATGCGCATCCGGGCCTCGGGCGAGGTCTTCGAGAAGAAAGCGAAGTGGACGCCGAAGGCCTCGTCCTCCCACGCGGACGGCCCGGCCTCGGAGAGCAGCTCGCTGAAAGCGCTCCTTGCCGTCGGCGGTCAGCGAGTAGACGACCTTGCTGCGCCCCCCGCGGCCGGCCGAGTCGGCGGTGACCCATCCGGCGGCCTGCATGCGCCGCAGCGTCGGGTACAGCGATCCGTAGGAGAACGCCCGGAACGTGCCGAGCAGCGCGTTCAGCCTCTTGCGCAGCTCGTAGCCGTGAAGGGGGGACTCGGCGAGCAAGCCGAGCACGGCGAATTCGAGCATGCCATCCCCTTTCTTGCCGGCACGGACCCTGACCCGGGCGATGATCGGTGCTGCTCGAGCGGTGACCTGCCGGGTACCGGTCAGGCGACGGTGGCTCAAGCCGCTACATCACTCGTATGTATCGGCGCGATACATCGACGAAGATACGCGGATTCAAACGGAATGTGCAAACACCCCGTCTTCGGGGTGTCGCGCAGGTTGCCGATCGGTGGGTTTTTCCCTGCCCACGACCGGCCGCGACAGGCCAGGACCGGCCAGGACCGGGGCCTCGGCCCGGCAAAGCCGGCGCACCATCTCAGACTGCGCGACTACGCTCGCCCGCGTGCCGCAGCAGAGGCAGGTCATCGACTACGCGCTTGCGCGTCGGGCGACCCTGGCCGGCCTCGCACGGGGCCAGCTGTCCAGGTCGGAGGTATGTGACGCGCATCCGGACCTGGTGCGCGCCGCGCGCTACCACGGCGAGGCGACGCGCGTCCGCTGTCCGATCTGCCGGAAAGATCCGCTGACCCGCGTTACCTATGCCTACGGAGATGAGTTACAGCACACGTCCGGACGGGCCCGTTCATCGCGTTCTCTGGAGGGGCTGGCGCAGCGCTTCGCCAGGGTTCGGATCTACGTCGTGGAGGTGTGCAGGTCCTGCGGTTGGAACCATCTGTGCGTGTCGTATCTGATCGGCACGGCAGCCGACGAATCCGAGCCGTCGCCCGGCTCGGACTACCCGGACGCGGTCCCGGTCAGCCGCAACGACCCGCCGGCGGACGATCCGCCGGCCCGCACGACGCGCGGGCGCTCCAGCTCCGGGGGATCCGGACCGAACGGCACCCGCGCTTCCCGCGGCCAACGGGACGGGCAGCGGCGTACGGCACGGCGATAGCGGGCAGGGGTGTCTTTCGATGACCACGACATCCGACCGCGCCTCCTCGAACGCAGCGAAGAGCGGCTCTGCGGGCAGTGGCGACGACGGCGGAGGGAACGGCCGGCGGCGCACCCCGCTCGCGTGGTGGCGCGGCAAGCCCAAGCGCAAGCGGCGCATCATCGTGGCGCTCCTGCTGGTGCCACCGCTCATCCTGATCGCCGCGGCCGGCTTGTTCTACGCGATCGGTGGACGTGCCGCTGCCGCAGAGCTGAACACCGCGCAGGTCAGCACCATCACCTACCGCGACGGCAAGACCGAAATCGTCAAGATCGGCTCGATCAACCGCACGAGCGTTCCGCTGTCGAAGGTGTCGGTGGCGGCGCAACACGCCGTGCTCGCGGCCGAGGACAAGGAGTTCTACTCCGAGTCCGGGCATCTCCTAGACCGGCATCCTGCGCGCCCTCTGGGCCGACATCCGCGGCCAGGAGATCACGCAGGGTGGATCGACGATCACCCAGCAGTACGCGAAGAACGCTTACCTGTCGTCCGAGCGCTCTTTCACGCGCAAGCTGAAAGAGATCGTCATCGCGATGAAGCTGGACAAGAAGTACAGCAAGGACCAGATCCTCGAGTACTACCTGAACACGATCTATCTTCGGTCGCGGCGCCTACGGCATCGAGGCCGCCGCTCAGACCTACTTCGGCATCCCGGCCGCGAAGCTCACGGCGGCGCAGGGCGCCGTGCTCGCCGGGCTGATCCGGGCCCCGTCCGTGCTCGACCCGCGGATCAACCCGTCGGCGGCGCAGACCCGCTTCCGGCAGGTCATCGATGCCATGGCAGAGCAAGAACTGGCTGAGCCCGGGCGAGGCCGCCGCCGCGCAAGATGCCGCCCACTTTGCCGCTTTCGACCACGGGTCCGAACGCGCCGCGCTCCCCGCAGGACGCCTACATCCGAGACGCGGTCATTCGCGAGCTCGAATCGAAAGGCATCAGCGAGGACGAGATCACCCGCGGCGGGCTGCACATCACCACGACGCTCGATCTGGTGGCCCAGAAGGCCGCGTCGAAGGCGGTGACAGGACAGCTTCGCGTCCACGCCGCCGGACGTGCAGCCGGCGCTCGTCGCGATCCAGCCCGGCACGGGTGAGGTGCGGGCCTGGTACGGCGGGCGCTACTACGGCAAGGGCCCGGGCGGCTTCAGCGACTACGTCGACAACGTGCTGCGATCCCGTGCAGCCCGGCTCGTCCTTCAAGCCGATCGCCCTGGCTGCCGCCCTGAAGCAGGGCATCAGCCTGAACAGCTACTACAACGGCAACTCGCGCCAGGTCATCACCCGCGACTACCCGCAGGGCGTGCCGAACTACGCGGGGGAGAGCGTCGGGCAGATCAACCTGCTGCAGGCGACGGCGCTGTCCATCAACAGCGTCTTCGTGCCGCTGGCCATCGACGCGGGACGGCAGAACGTCATCAACATGGCCCACGAGCTCGGGATCCCGCAGTCCGAGAAGCTGCCTGCCGTCGACTCGCTGCCACTCGGCGTCGCGGCCACCCGGCCGCTGGACATGGCCAACGTCTACGCGACCTTCGCCGCTCAGGGCGTACGCGCCGACGCCCATCTGGTCGCCAAGGTCACCGACGCACAGCGGCGACGTCATCTACGAGGGCCGAAGATAAGCCGAGCGGGTGCTCGACCCAGCGGTGGCCGCCGACGAGACGTACGCGCTGCAGCAGCCATTCGCAGTACGGCACGGCTGCCGGCCTGTCGCCGGGCCGGCCGGTCGCCGGCAAGACCGGCACCACGGACAACAACGTCTCGACCTGGCTGTGCGGCTACACGCCGCAGCTGGCCTCCTGCGTCGCCGTGTCGCGGGCCAACCATCAAGCAGTCGCTGAACGGCATCTTCAACACGGCGACCGAGGCGACGGGCGCGTCGACCGCCGGGCGGACCTGGCAGGCATTCATGGCGGGGGCGCTCGCGAACCAGCCGGTCATGCCGTTCCCGAGCGCCGGCGTACGGCGGCACCATCCACGCGGACCACTCACCGCCGCCCCCGCCCCCGCCGCCCACCACGAAGGCCCCGGAGCCGACGAAGACCCCGACACCGACGCCGACGCACACGACGCCGGCTCCGACCAGCCCCGCCACCGACGACGCAGGCACCGCCGGCACCGCACCCCCACGTCGACGTCCAGTGGAGGTAGCGGTGGACTGCTCGGCGGGATCCTGGGCGGCGGTGGTGGAGGCAACGGCAACGGCGGCGGAAGTCCGGGCGCCGGTGGCGGCGGAACGTCCGGCCAGGCAGGCGCCTCGCGCTGACCCGGCTCTTGCGGTGCGGATGAACTTGCGGTGCGGATGAACTTGCGGTGCGGATGAAATAGTGCGGCTATGTCGCTGGCCCCCGACGTCCTCGAGCCGGCCGACGAGCCGCGCGAGCCGGCCGTCTCGGCACGACCCGCCCGGAAGCTACGTCGCTGGTGAGCTGATCGGCGGACCGCTCGGCCGGCACGCGCGCCGCGGGGTGATCCCGGTGCTGGCGCTGCTCGTCGTCGCCACGATCCTCACCTGCCTCGGCGGCTACGCGCAGAAGCTTCCCTGCCGGAATGTCGGCAACTGGACGCACAACTACCAGTACACGCGGGTCTGCTACAGCGACATCCTGCCGCTCTACTCCAGCGAGAAGCTCGATCAGGGCAAGGTGCCCTACCTCGATCAGGCGGTGGAGTACCCGCTCCTCATCGGCGCGGCGATGGAGGCTCGGGTCAGTGGTCGCGAAGGCGGCGCCCAAGGACAACTACGTCGAGCGCAATGCCGTCTTCTTCGACGCCACGGCGATCCTGCTGACGCTCGCCGCGATGGTCACGGTGTTCTGTACCGCGCTGTCAGCCGGGCGCGCGCCGGCTGGACGCGATCCTGCTCGCGGCCGCGCCCTTGCTCGCCTTCCACGCGTTCACCAACTGGGATCTGCTCGCCGTCGCCTTCGCGGCTGCCGGCATGCTGGCGTGGTCGCGCCGGGCTCCGGTGGTCGCCGGGATCCTGTTCGGTCTGGGTGCCGCGACCAAGGCCTATCCGCTGCTCATCGTGCTGGCGATCGGCTTGCTCGCGTATCGCGCCGGACGGATGCGCGCCTGGACGCGGTGCGCCGCCTGGGCCGTGGGGGTTCCGGTGGCGCTCTACGCGATCGTCTGGCCCTTCGCGGGGTCGTACGTGGACGACGCCGGACATCGCCACAACAATCTGTGGCGGTTCGTCGAGCTGAACCAGCAGCGCCCGGCGGACTGGGATTCCGTCGGCTACGTGCTGCAGTACCTGGGCCGAACGGATGTCAGCGCCGGCGCTGTTGACGCTCGATCGCGGTGATCGTCGCGCTGCTGCTGGTCGGGGCGGTCTGACGTCTGGCGCCGCACCGCCCGGGCCACCGTCTTCGCGACGGTGCTCGCCGTCATCGGCGTCCTCGTGGTCACGCAGGCCGCGAGCTACACCCGCCGCCACGGTGGGTTATCGGACACCGTCCTGAACGGCGGCGGCCTGCTCGCCGCGGCCGTCCTGTTCGTCGGCATCGCCTACGTGGTCCTGACGGCCCCGCGCCGGCCGCGCGTCCCGCAGGTGGCCTTCCTCGTCGTGGTCAGCTTCCTGCTCGTCGAACAAGGTGGACTCGCCGCAGTACTCGCTCTGGCTCCTGCCGCTGGCGGCGCTCGCGTATCCGCGCTGGCGCCCGCTTCTGGCGTGGCAGCTGATCGAGATCGGCGAAGTGATCATGCGCTACCTCTGGTTCGTCTACAGCGACAGCTCCGCCGTGGGCAAGGCCGGCGTTCCCGAGGGCTGGTTCGTCTCGGCGGTGGTGCTGCGCCTGCTCGCCCTGGTCGTCCTCGCGGCGCTGGTCATCCGCGACATCTACCGCCCTGCGCTCGACCCGGTACACCGCGGAGGGGAGGACGACCCGGCGGGAGGAGTCCTCGACGGAGTGCCTGACCGGCGGGCCTTTGCGTGAGGGAGACGACCGAGCCCTCGCCCGAGTCGCTGTCCGGATCCGCACCGTGCGCCCGAGCAGCGGAGCCGGTGGCCGCGCAGGAGCCCGACTCTCGACTGCAGACGCCTGACGTTCCCGGCTTCCGGGCCGGTTTTCGCGGCAGCTGGCACATCTGGCTGGCCAGCCGGGCGGTGGTCGCCCTCCTTTCGCTGGCGGGCGCGAGGCTGCTCGGCGCTACGGCAGGGAACGACGTCCCGGGGTTCACCAAGCTCTGGGACCGCTGGGACGTCGGGCTGTACGTGAAGGTGGCCCGTGACGGCTACCTGTCGCCGAAATATGCCGAGCGCACCGAGGTCGACTTCCCCGGGCTGCCGCTGCTGATGCGGGCGCTGCACGTCGCCATCCCCAACTGGGTGGCGACGGGTCTCGTCGTGTCGCTGGTGGCTGGTTTCGCCTCCAGCGCGGCCATCTGGAGCTTGGCCACCGCCGATCGTCCCGCGGACCGCTACGTCGGGGCACGCGCGGTCGTCGCGATGGTGGTGTTCCCGTACGCGGTCTTCCTTTTCGCCGGCTACTCCGAAGGCTTGTTCCTGGCGGGGGCCAGCTGCGCATGGTTGGCGGCGCGGCAGCGGCGCTGGGCCGTGGCGGGCGCCTGCGCGTGCGTGGCGACGGCGAGTCGCAGCATCGGCATCGCGATCGTGTTCGCCCTCGTCGTCCACTATCTGGTGACCGAGCGACGGGTCCGGTGGAGTGCGGCCTGGCTCGCGTTGCCGCTGGCTCCGCTCGTCGGCTACCTCACCTATCTGCGCGTGCGCACCGGCTACTGGGACGCCTACACCCGGGCACAGAGCTACTGGCACCGGAGTACCGCGTGGCCGTGGGACGGCTTTCTCACCACGTGGAGATCTGCGCTGGACGGCTCCCAGGCGAGCGCCTACCAGGTCTTCTGGTGGGCAGAGATCGCCGCCGCGCTGGTCGGGCTGGTGCTCGTGATCGCGCTGCTGCGCGAGACGCGGTGGGGCGAGGCCGTGTTCGTCGCGGTCTGCATCCTCTTTCCGATCAGCTCATCGTTCTGGGACGCCGGAGTGCGCGCCATCCTGGTCGCTTTCCCGCTGTATCTCTGGTTGTCGCGGCACAGGCGGACCGGTTACGGGTACGCCCTGCTCGCGGCGCCGATCATGGCTGTCTTCGTCATCGCCTTCACCCAGGGCAACTGGGTCGACTGAGCCGGCGCATCGAACCGCGCGGTCAGCGCCGGCTTCCAGGGGCAGGTTGTCCACAGTCGCTCCGCCCTCGGCTGCTGCGCGCAGCCGTGCTTGGTACCGTCGATCCCGACGTCCCGTTCTGTTGTGGACGCTCACCCTCCTGCCACGGATCGTCCGTGGCCGCCTGAGACCGTGGGAGGTCTTCTTTGGCAGCGCGCCATTACGAGCTGATGGTCATCCTCGCGCCCGATCTCGAGGAACGCACCATCTCCCCCTCACTCGAGCAGTTCCTGTCCGTGGTTCGCACCTCGGGTGGAACGGTGGAGAAGGTTGACGTCTGGGGACGTCGCCGGCTCGCATACGAGATCAACAAGAACTTCGAGGGCATCTACGCCATCGTCGACCTGCACGCCGAGCCCGACGCCACGCTGGAGCTCGACCGGCAGCTGAACCTGAACGAGTCGGTTCTGCGCACCAAGCTGCTCCGCCTTCCGGACAAGCTGGTCGCCCGCGGCAGTGCCGTGGCGGCCGCCTGATCCGTCCGAGTTAGCTCGGCCGCAAGAGACCGGAGATTTCATGGCAGGCGAGACCGTCATCACGGTGATCGGCAATCTCACCAACGACCCCGAGCTGCGTTTCACGCCGAACGGAGCCGCGGTCGCCAGCTTCACCGTCGCCTCGACGCCGCGCACCTTCGATCGGCAGAGCAACGAGTGGAAAGACGGCGACACGCTGTTCCTGCGGTGCACGGTGTGGCGGCAGGCGGCGGAAAACGTCGCCGAGTCGTTGCACAAGGGCACCCGCGTCATCGTGCAAGGGCGGCTCAAGCAGCGCAGCTTCGAAACCCGGGAGGGCGAGAAGCGCACGGTGTACGAGCTCGACGCCGATGAGGTCGGTGCGTCGCTGCGCAGCGCGACGGCTCGGATCAACAAGGCAGGCCGCACAGGCGGCAACGGCAGCGCCGGTGGCGCTGGTAATGGGGGCTTCGGAGGCGGCTCCGGGTCGTCCTAGGCGGCGGCGGCGGCGGCGGTGCTGGTGCTGGTGCCGGCGGTGGCGGTGGTGCTGGTGGCGCCGTCAACGACGATCCGTGGAGCACGTCGCCCGGCGGTTTCAGCGACGAGCCCCCCTTCTAAGCAGAATTGCGGGAGAGAAAACACATGGCTAAGGCTCCGCTTCGGAAGCCGAAGAAGAAGGTCTGCGAGTTCTGCAAGAACCGCACGGCGTACATCGACTACAAGGACACCGCGCTGCTTCGGCGTTACGTGTCCGACCGCGGCAAGATCCGCGCCCGGCGGGTCACCGGCAATTGCAGCCAGCACCAGCGCGACATCGCGATCGCGGTGAAGAACAGCCGCGAGATGGCGCTGCTGCCCTACTCGAGCACGGCTCGCTGAGCGCGGGGGTCATCGCTATGAAGCTGATTCTCACGCAGGAAGTCCGCAACCTCGGGGCACCCGGTGACCTCGTCGAGGTGAAGGACGGCTACGGCCGCAATTACCTGGTGCCGCGTGGCTATGCCATCGTCGCCACCCGTGGCGCCGAGAAGCAGGTGGCTCAGATCCGCCGGGCCCGTGAGGTCCGCGAGATCCGCGATCTCGGTCAGGCCCGCGAGGTGGCGGCGACGCTCGGCGCGCTGGCGGTGCAGCTCGCCGTCCGCGCCGGCGAGGGCGGCCGGCTGTTCGGTTCGGTCACGGCCGGCGACGTCGTCGAGGCCGTTCGCGAGGCGGGTGGGCCGAAGCTCGACCGGCGTCGGATCGAGCTGGCGCACCCGATCAAGACCACCGGTCAGCACACGGTCACCGTGCGGCTGCATCCGGACGTCGTCGCGCAGATCAACGTCACCGTGGTGGCTGCCTAGCCGCAGCGGCGACATCGCTCATACCCGAGGGGCGCCCGACCAGTTGGTCGGGCGCCCCTCGTGGCATAGGGAGCTCTCTCGCGGCGGTCAGAGCTGGACGTTGGTCAGATCGACGACGACCGTGTGCGCCATCCGGTCCCAGCCGGCTTGATAGTTCTTGTCCCGGTCGAAGACCATGAACGCCATCACCAGGAAGCCGATGTACAGCGTGATCGCGCTGATGAGGCCGGCCACCAGGTAACGGAAGACGAAGTCACGCACCGCGCTCTTGCCGAAGTCGCAGACCCGCCCGCTGTCGGCGTCGACGTACTTCATGTTGAGCAGCCGCTTGGCGGGCGTGCGGCCGTTGCCCCACTCGAAGAACAGCCAGATCAACCAGCCGATGAAGAGCGTGATGACCATGAGGACGACCTCGAGGAGGTAGCCGCCGAACCGCTTGCCGGGCGTGGCGAGCGGGACGAGCACCTGCTGGCCTTGGCTGTTGAAGACCGGGAAATAGCCCGGTGGCACCTGCTGATAGGGCGCGGGCTGGGCGCCCCAGCCTGGCTGCGGCTGCTGCCCGTACTGCTGCTGCGGGTACGGCTGCTGTCCATACTGCGGCTGCCCGTACTCGGGTTGGCCGTACTGCTGCTGGCCGTACTGCTGCTGGCCGTACTGCTGCTGGCCGTACGGAGGTTGGCCCTGCTGCCCGCCTCCGCCCGGCTCCTTCTCCCACGGTGACTGCCCGCCGGGTGGCTGATCCGGGTAACTCATGGCGCCCTCCTCGCTTCTGTGGCTATGGCTCCCACATCGACCGCGTCGGCGCGAGTTTGACAGCCTCACGGGCGCGTTGGGTGGAGTCGGCACCGAAAAGCGTGGGGTTGTCGAGCGACCGAGGGGATTTGTCGCCGACAACCCCACCTTTTCGCCTCAGCCGTTCGGCACCCGGTCCAGGAATCCGAGCACGCGCGTGATCCGGCCGAGCTCGTCGGTGGTGACGACGTCGAAGCCCGCGACCGGAGCAGGCGTGCCGACCGGACCGAGCTCCCAGCCGAAGCGCGCCTGCTCGTGGTGGCCGTCGACGTCGCCGAGGCGGCTGAAGGCGAATCCCGGGAACTGCTGCTGCACGGCGGCGATGGCCGCGTCGAGTTGGTCGTGGCCGGCCACGTCGGCGAGCGGGTCGGTGTAGCGCACGTCCGGGGCGCATACCTGGGCGATGAGCTCCCGACGGGTGTCCGGTTCGGTGGCGTTCCACATCGCGACGTAGCCGTCGGCGAGGGCGGTGAAGTCGGCCATTCTGCAGTCCTTTCGATCCGGCAGCACGGCGTGCCGCTGCGTCAGATCTTTCGGCGCCTGCAGTTGTCCGTCGATGACGTCGGAGGTCATGGGCAAGGCGGGGAGCGCGGCTTACCGTGGCCCGCGTGACGACCTTGTACGAGCCCTCGGCGGGCACTGCGGGCGTGGGGAAATTGCTGCGCGAATGGCGTGAGCGCCGCCGCCTCACGCAGCTCGATCTCGCGCTGGCGGCGAACGTCTCGACGCGGCATCTGAGCTACCTCGAGACCGGCCGGTCCCGACCCACCAGCGCGATGATCCTGCAGCTGTCGGATGCGCTGGACGTCCCGCTGCGGGAGCGCAACGCCCTGCTTCTCGCGGGTGGTTACGCTCCTGCCTTCCCGGAGCACGCGATCGACGCGCCGCCGCTGTCCGCTGTCAGCCAGGCGATCAACGCCGTGCTCGAGGGGCACCAGCCCTACCCGGCGGTCGTCGTCGACCGGCATTGGGAGCTGGTGGCGGGCAATGCCGCCGTCGAACTGCTGACCGCCGGTGCCGCGGCGCATCTGCTCGAGCCGCCGGTCAACGTCCTGCGGCTCTCGTTGCATCCGGAGGGGATGGCGCCGCGCATCGCGAATCTCCCGCAGTGGCGGGCGCACATCCTGCACCGGCTGGTGCATCAGATCGCCGCCACCGGTGACCCGGGCCTCGAGCAGCTGCACGCCGAGCTTCGCGACTACCCCGGAGGCGCGGAGCCGGTTTCCGAGCCCGGCGCGATCGTCGTCCCGCTCCGCTACCGCGCTGCCGCCGGCGAGCTCGCGTTCATCAGCACGACGACGGTGTTCGGCACCCCGCTCGACGTCACGGTCGCCGAACTCGCCATCGAAGCGTTCTACCCGGCGGATGCGGCAACGGCCGCGGCGATGCGCGCGCTTGCCGGCTGACCGGCCCGCCGCACGCGGAACGGGCAAAATGAGGGCATGTCTTCACCCGGCGAAGCTCCCGAGACGGACGAGACACCGCGCGGCATCGAGCCTTCCGGACCAGGCAACGCGGGGCTGCCTTCGGGTAAGGGCAAGGTGCGGCCGATCGTCACCATCGGCGATCCCGTGCTGTCGACGCCGTGCGAGCCGGTGACGGATTTCGGCGACGAGCTGCGCGAGCTCATCGACGACATGTTCGCGACGATGTACGCCGCTCCCGGAGTCGGCCTCGCGGCCAACCAGATCGGCGTCGGCCTCTCGGTGTTCGTCATCGACTGCCCCGACTCGGAAAGCGGCAGCCTGGTGGGTCACGTCGTCAACCCGCAGCTGGAGCCGCTCGGCGACAGCCGCGAACTCGAGGACGACGACGAGGGCTGCCTGTCCATACCCGGTCCGTATACGGATGTGCCGCGGGTCAAGCACATGGCGGTCACCGGGTTCGACTGGACCGGCTCCCCGGTGCGATTCGAAGGTCACGGCCGCGCGGCCCGATGCCTGCAGCACGAGACCGATCACCTGGCCGGCTACCTGTACGTCGATCGGCTGCCCGCCAAGCAGCGCCGCCGCGTTCTCAAGGAGTACGAGGCGCTGCGCGCCGCCGGTCAATAAGCGACCACCGCAAGATCAACGCGCCAGTCAACCGGGTGAACCCCCTGCCAACCCGGGTCTCACCTTGATCATCGGCGCGTTGATCAAGGCTGCGGGGCTTTGTCAGCCGGCTGACAAAGGATCGCGGGCGACCTTGACCGGCTTCGACTATGGCTCCAGTCGAGAACCGCGGCGGCGCCGGCCGCCGGCAGCAGAGGAGCCAACATGTCACAGCACGTGCTCGAGCGGGCCGCGAGCCAAGACGAGGGTGTAGGAGCGCTCGCCGCGCTGCTGCCCGGCAAGGTCGTTCTGCCCGGCGACGAGGCGTGGGAGCAGCAGCGGATGGCGTGGGTGGTCAGCGTGGAACAACAGCCCATCGCGGTCGTCAACGTCACCGACGCGCAGGACGTCGTCACTGCCGTCCGGTTCGCGGCCCGTCACGGCATGGCCGTCGCCGCGCAGCCGGTCGGTCACGGGGCCACGCTTGCCGTCAACGGAACGATCCTGCTGCGCACCCGCGGCCTGTCCGAGATCAGCGTCGACCCCGAGGCGCGCCGCGCCCGGCTCGGTGCCGGTGTGAAGTGGGGCGAAGCCCTTGCCGTCGTCGGCGAGTACGGGCTCACCGGCCTCGCCGGAAGCAGCCCGGACCCGACGGTGGTCGGGTTCAGCGTGAGCGGCGGTCTCAGCTGGTTCGGGCGCAAGTACGGACTCGCGGCGCACAGCATCCTCGCGGTCGATCTGGTCGACGCCGCCGGCGAGCTGCGGCACGTGACGGCTGACAACGACCCGGATCTGTTCTGGGCGGTGCGCGGCGGCGGCGGTGACTTCGGCATCGTCACGGCAATCGACATCGCGCTGCACCCCGCCGAGCACGTCTACGGCGGGCGGCTGCTGTGGCCCATCGAGATGGCCCGGCCGGTGCTGCGCGCCTTCCGCGACATCTCGAAGGCCGCTCCGGACGAGCTCACCATGTGGGCGCACCTGCTGCAGTTCCCGCCGATCCCGGACGTGCCCGAGCCGATGCGCGGCAAGTCGTTCGTCTCCGTCGACATCACCTACCTCGGCAGCGCGCAGGACGCCGAAGCGTTGCTCATGCCGCTGCGGACGATCCCGGCGCAGTGGATGGACAACCTGGACACCGTGCCGCTGGCCGAGCTCGGCGGGATCTGCCAGGAGCCGATCGACCCGATGCCGGTGAGCGAGTTCTCCGGTCTGCTGCGGGACTTCGACAACGACGCGATCGAGGCGCTGCTGTCCGTGGCGGGGCCGGGCAGCGGTTCGCCGCTGGTCATCGCTCAGATCCGTCACCTCGGAGGTGCTTTGGCGCGCGGGACGGCAGAGCAGGGACCGTCCGGCGCCGTCGACGAGCCTTACCAGCTCTTCCTCCTCGGCATTCCGATGAGTCCCGAGATGGCCACCGGGATCACGGCGAGCATCGCCGCGGCGAAGGTGGCGCTGGCCGACTACCTGACCGGCCGGACCTTCTTCACGTTCCTGGCCGACGACGACGACCCCACGCGGGCGTTCGCCGCGAGCGCGCTGCAGCGCCTGCGGGAGATCAAGCGGGACGTGGACCCGGCCGGGGTGCTGCGCAGCAACCGTCCGGTGATTCGCGCCGCCGCGCAGATCCCCGCGCAGCGCTGAGCCGAGGCTCGACAGGAATTCGCCGGCCCCCGGATCCTCTCCTCCGGGGGCCGGCGGCATCGACCTGTGGCCGGACGCGGGCGCGAGCTAATAGCGTTGTTACGGACCGGTCAGCCGGCGAGCAGGACACCCAAGAACAGCGCGGTCAGCGCGGACAGGCCCGTCAGGGCACCGAAAACGGCAAGTCCTGTCGGGCTTTTCGCCCGTCCGTGCAGGAACGCGGTCACGCCGGAGATGAGCACGACGACCATCTTGGCGCCGAAGACCGCCGCCCACGATCCGTGGTTCTTGTCGCTCTCGGCGATGACGTTCCAGATCCCGGTGGCGACCAGCACCGCAAAGGCGGGCCAGGCGATGCGGTTGAACTGCCTGGCTGCCTTGCGCGGGACATCGTTCACCCCACGCAACGCGGGTACCAGAGCGGCGAGCGTGAGCTGCCCGCCCACCCAGATGGTGGCGGCGAGCACGTGCAGGAACAGCCGGATGGTCTCCCAGCCGAACTCGATCATGACCTCGGCTCCGGGCTCTCACGACGGAAAACGCTGACGGCGTAGGACCTTTCGCTTTCGAACGGGCGCAGCTCCCAGCTGGCGAAGCGGTGTTCGAGGCGCAGCCCGGCAGCTGCGGCGTGCGCGTCGAGGTCGGCGAGGGCGTAGCCGAGCTGGAGGCTGAAACCCATGACGACGATCCCGTCATGGCGAACATGAGCGGCGATGCGTTCGAGCACGCGTGCTTCGGTCTCTGGGGCGACGAAAGGCATCACGTTGCCGGCCATGACCACCGCGTCGAACGGTGCGATGCCGGATGCTCTCAAGTCGAGTTCGGCAAGGTCCGCGACGAGCCACTCACAGGATGCGTGGTCCGCGCGGGCGGCCGCGACGAGCTGCTCATCGGCGTCCACGCCGACCACCGTGTGACCTCGCGTGGCGAGCGCTGCGCCGACCCGTCCGGTGCCGCATCCGGCGTCGAGCACGTGCGAACGGCGCTGCAGCATCGCGTCGAGCAGCCGGGCCTCACCGTCGAGATCGGCGCCCTCGGCGGCGAGCCGGCGAAACCGGTCGATGTAGCGCTGGGCATGGTCCGGAGGATGGGCGGTGACCCAACGGGTCGCAGGTTTCACGTGCCGCACGATAGTTGCCTTCGGGCGGGCAGCGTCGCTAGGCCTCACGCGGGATGCGGGTGGCGCGCCAGCAATAGGAGCTCACCGGCAGCTCCAGCTCGTCGGTGGCCGGGAAGCGGCTGTCCACTGACTCGCGAGCGGCGCGCATGACGCGCTCCCGCGTCGCCGCGTCCGCAGCGATCACCGGGCTGTAGGTGCCGAGCAGCGCGACGACGTCGGACTTGGTCATCGGGCGCGTGAAGGCGAAAGACGCGATCTCGCTGCCGTGAAACGGCGCGTCCGGCGGCAGCTGGACCTCGCGATGACGGGTTTCCGGCCGGCGGTGGCCCGGCAGATCCCGGTGTACCCCGAGCCGTTCCAAGTCCAGCCCGCGAAGCCATTCCTGCCGGTCACGCGTCGTCCAGATCAGACCCCATCGCCCGCCGTCCCGCAGCACCCGGGCGATCTCCGGGATCGCACGCTGCGGGTCCAGCCAGTGCCACGCGGATGCGACGACGACCAGGTCGGCACTCGCGTCCGGCAGCGGAAGGTCCTCACCTTGACCGGCGAGTACCTGCACGCCTGGTGTGCGTTCGGCCAGTACCGACCGCATCCGCTCGTCCGGCTCCACGGCGATGACGCGGGCCACGCGCCCGGCGAGAGCCCGGGTGAACAGGCCGGTGCCCGCAGCCACGTCGACCGCCACGTCGCAACCGTCCGGTACGAGCCAATCGACCGCGTCCGCCGCGGGCGGTGGGCGCAGCCGGTCGTAGTCCTGCGCCACCGTTCCGAACGAGAGCGCTCGCGCGTGGTCGCCGGCCATGCCCGGACGTTAATCCCGCCGGCTGTGCGGGCGGGCAACGGTCGTCGAAGGGACCAACCTTCCGAGCTCGGCGGGTCCTTCGGCCCTGCTGCGCGCCGGTCGTCTTTCGTACCGTGCAGAGGTCACGAGACCTCCTCACAGGTGGGGGCAGCAATGGCTGCTGCAATCGATCACGCGGGCTTGAACGTGCTGACACTTGACGAATGCCTGGCCTTGCTGCGCTCTGCGCCGGTGGGCCGGGTGGCCTTCGGCGCAGCGGGCGAGGTCGAGGTGCTGCCGGTGAACTTCACGATGGACGGGCTGTCCGTCGCGTTCCGCTGCGCTAACGGCGCCAAGCTCGGGGCCGCCGTCGAGCAAGCCGCCGTGACGTTCGAGGTGGACGCCTTCGACGACGACGCCGGCAGCGGCTGGAGCGTGGTGCTCAAAGGGCAGGCCGAAGTCGTCACCGACGACGACGTCCTGTCGCGTCTCGAGAGGTCCGGCCTACGCCCGTACGTCTCTTCGGTGCCGCGCCCCTACTGGGTGGCGATTCACCCCAACACCATCACGGGGCGGCGGATACCCGATCACGTCTGATCGCGCTCCCGGAGCCCGGCCGGAGCGGCATGCTCGACGAGCCGGCCGGCGTCGAGCGCGAGCCACCGCCCGATGCCGATCGCGGTGAGGAAGTGCGCGTCGTGGCTCACCGCGACGATGGCGCCCCGATAGGCGTTCAGGGCGCTTTCCAGCTGGTTGACGCTCGTCAGATCCAGGTTGTTCGTCGGCTCGTCCAGTAGCAGCAGATGGGGTGCGGGCTCGGCGTGCAGGACGCAGGCAAGAGTTGCGCGCAGCCGTTCCCCGCCGGACAGCAGCCCGACCGGCAGGTGGGCGGCCGCACCTCGAAACAAGAAGCGGGCTAGCACGTTCAACCGTTCGGCCGGCAGCATGCCAGGCGCCCAGGTGGCGAAGTTGCCGGCCACCGTTCGATCGGGGTCGAGTACGTCCAGTCGCTGCGCGAGGTAGGCGACCCTGCCGCCCGCCCGCCGGACAGTGCCGCCGTCCGGCTCGAGCTCACCGCTGATCAGGCGGAGCAACGTCGACTTGCCAGCACCGTTGCGGCCGGTGAGGGCCAGGCGTTCCGGCCCGCGGATCGTCAGGTCGATGCCGCCACCCGCGAACACGGCGCGCGCGCCGTAACGCACGTGCAGTTCCTCTCCGGCGAACAGGGTGCGCCCCGCCGGCACGGCGGTATGCGGCAGCTCCAGCGTCAGGGTGGGCTCGTCGCGCAGCTCGCGCGCTGCGGCGTCGAGCCGGCGCCGCGCGGCGTTTTCCCGGGCGGCCTGCGTGTCATCGGACTTGCCGGCGGACTCCTGGGCGCGCCTTTTCAGCGTGCCGGCCACGATCTTGGGCAGTCCGGCGTCGGCGACGTGGCGAGCGGCATTCCCGGCCCGCCGGGCGGCTCGCTCGCGAGCCTGCTGGCGGTCGCGCTTCTCGCGTTTGAGTGCGAGTTGCGCGCTGCGCACCCGTTGCTCCGCGAGCTCCTGCTCGGCCGTGACCGTCTCCCGGTAGCTGCGGTAATCCCCGCCGTAGAGGCGGACCTCGGCGCTGCTGAGCTCGGCGATGCGGTCCATCACCGAGAGCAGGGTCCGGTCATGGCTGACGACGAGGAGGCAGCCGGCCCACGAGGCGAGCACTTCGGTCAGCCGATCGCGAGCGGCCGCATCGAGATTGTTCGTCGGCTCGTCCAGCAGCAGCACGTCGGGATGCTTGCGCAGCTGCGCCGCAAGGCCGAGAGCGATGACCTCGCCGCCGCTCAGGGTCGCGAGCCGGCGATCGAACGCCAGCTCACCCAACCCCAGCCGATCGAGCTCGACGCGGGCGCGCGACTCGACATCCCAGTCGTTGCCGATCGCCGCAAAGTGCCGTTCGCGCGCATCACCCGACTCGATGGCGCGCAGCGCCGCCAACGGCTTGGCGATGCCGAGTACCTCGGCCACGGACAGGTCACCGCGCAGCGGCAACTGCTGGGGCAAGTACCCGAGCAGTCCGTGAACGCTCACCGTCCCGGCGGTGGCGCGCAGCTCACCGGCGATGAGGCGCAGCAGCGTGCTCTTGCCCGCGCCGTTAGGCGCCACGAGCCCGGTACGGCCGGTCCCGACGGTGAACGAGAGCTGGTCGAAGACGGGCGTCTCGTCCGGCCAGGAGAACGACAGCTGCGAGCAGACGACGGACGGTTCGGGCACGGCACGCACTTTCCGTGGGGGAGGGGGATCAGCCGAAGAGGTCGTCCCGGTCCATGACGGCTGCCCTCCCAAGGAAACGCGCGTGAGGGGTCACTGTAACGAGCGCATCCGGGTCGATCGAGCGATTTAGCGGCCGGCAGTTACACCGTGTGCGGCGCTGGACGCAAACCTGACAGGGATGTGTCAGGATCGTCGGGTGACGGATCTCGCCGCGTTCATCGCCGGGCTGCCGAAGGTCGAGCTGCACGTGCATCACGTCGGCTCGGCGACGCCGCAGACGGTAGCGCGCCTCGCGGAGCGCCACGCCGGGACGACACCCGTGCCGGCGGACCCGGAGCTGCTCGTGGACTACTTCCGGTTTACCGACTTCGGCCACTTCATCGAGGTCTACCTGTCCGTGGTGGACCTCATCCGCGATCCGGTCGATGTGCAGGTGCTGACCTACGAGATCGCCGCCGAGCTCGCCTCCCAGCAGGTGCGCTATGCCGAGCTGACGCTGACGCCCTACTCCTCGGTCATCCGCGGCATACCGCAGGAGGCCTACCTCGAGGCCGTGGAAGACGCCCGCCGCGCCGCCGCCCGGGATCTCGGAGTGCAGCTGCAGTGGTGCTTCGACATTCCGGGCGAAGCCGGTCCCGCTGCTGCTGACCTGACGTTGGACATGGCGCTCGAGCATCAGCCGGACGGTCTGATCAGCTTCGGGCTGGGTGGTCCGGAAGTCGGCGTGCCCCGCCCGCGGTTCGCCCGCCACTTCGCGGCGGCCCGGGACGCCGGGCTGCACAGCGTTCCGCACGCCGGCGAGTCGACGGGTCCGCAGACGATGTGGGACGCCATCACGACCTTGGGCGCGGAGCGCATCGGCCACGGCATCGCCGCGGCGCAGGACGAGGCGTTGCTGGCCTACCTGCGCGAGCACGACATCCCGCTGGAGATCTGCCCGACGTCCAACGTCTGCACCCGTGCGGTGCCGTCGCTGCGGGAGCATCCCTTGCCGGCGCTCACGGCCGCTGGGGTGCCGGTGACCATCAACTCCGATGACCCACCGATGTTCTCGACCACGCTGAACAACGAATACGCCGTGGCGGCGCAGCTGCTCGGCCTCGACGCGGCCGGCATCGCCGAGCTCGCGCGGCAGGGCGTGCGGTACTCGTTCCTGCCGGAGAGCGGCAAGCGCACGATCCTCGGCGAGATCGACGATTACCTGGCTCGCGCGCACTAGGCCGCGGGCGCGCGGCTAGCGCAGCTTGTAGCGTAGCGGCAGCGTCTTGGGCCCGCTCACGAGTGTCGACTGCACGAAGGTGGGATCGCCGGCGAGCTCGACCGATTCGAGCCGGCCGAGCAGCTCGCGGAAGAACGCGCGGATCTCCAGCCGCGCCAGGTGGGCGCCGAGGCAGAAGTGCCGGCCGAAGCCGAATCCCACGTGTGAAGCGGCATTTTCGCGGCGCACGTCGAGTGCGAACGGATCGGCGAACACCTCCTCGTCGCGATTGCCCGAGGCGAAGGACAGCAACGTCACGTCACCGGGCTGGAAGGTCACATCGCGCAGGGTGAACGGCTCGCGGCAGGTGCGGATGAAGTGCTTCACGGGGGACACGTAGCGCACCAGCTCATCCGCCGCGTTCTCGATGAGCTCCGGCTGGGACTGCAAGAGCTCGAGCTGATCGCGGTTTTCGAGCAGCGCGAGCATGCCGCCGGCGATGGAGTTCGACGTCGTGTCGTGACCGGCGGTCGCGATGATGAGGTAGAAGCCCATCACGTCCATGTCGGGCAGCGGCGCACCGTTGAGCTCGGCGTTGGCGATCACCGACGCCAGGTCGCCGGTGGGGTGCTCGCGCCGGTCACCCGCCAGGCTCGTGAAGTAGTTGACGAAGTCGAGCATGACGGCGAGGACGGACGCGTCTTCACCGGCGCGGCCGATGTCCGGGTCCTCGGCGCCGAAGAGCTCCTGGGTCAGCTTCAGCATCTTCTGGTGGTCCTCCTCGGGCAGCCCGAGGATGGAGAGGATCACCTGCAGCGGATAGTGCATCGCAATATCGTTGGCGAAGTCGCACTCGCCGCCCATCGCGGCCATGCGATCCACGAAGTCCGTGGCGAGCTGTGCGACCCGCTCGTTCATGCGCCGAACGTTGGACGGCTTGAACCAGTCGTTGACGATGTTGCGGTGGGCCTTGTGCTCATCCCCGTCCATCTGCACCAGCGTGTTCATGGCAGGTGCCGGCTGCTGGTCTCGCGTCTCGAACATCTCGCGGGTGGCCAGCGTCGGTGCCGGGGCGTTGGTGAAGACGTCGGGGTTGCGTTCGATCTCCTTGATGTCGGCGTTGCGGGTGATCGCCCAGAAGTCCTGGTACTCGGGAAGCTGCACGAGCGCCATCGGCGTCTCCCGGCGCAGCCGGCGCGCGGCATCGTGCCAGGCGACCGGGTCGGCATAGGCCGACGGCTCGGCGAAGATCCGGCCGAGGTCGTTGCGGGTGAGTGTGTCGGCCATCGTCTAACCCTTCGGTGCCGCCGGCGCCAGAAATAGAACTCTGTTCTACAGTAGCCGGGCCGAGGTCGCGGCGCAGCCCCCATTGCCGACGAGTGGCAGCCCGCGGCTTACCGCCGGTCGGCACCGGGTTGCGGCAGCGGTGGCAGCGCGTCCCGCCAGCCCATCGTGCCGACTTCGAGGAGCTGGCCGTCGGGGTCGCGGATGAACGCGACCATCTCGTTCCTGGTGTCCTGCAGCACCTCGCCGCCGTAGTCCGGAACCCGGGTCAGCAGCTCGTCGAGGTCGTCGGTCGCGATGGAGATGTGCGTGAGGCCCGGCTCGTTCATCACCCTCTCCTGCCGTTGCGCCTGGGCACCCGGTGCGGCGAAGTGCATCAGCTCGAGGACGAACGAATCCTGCACGAGGTAGACCGCGGTCATCCCCATCGGGGCAGCAACCCGCAGGACCGGGGCTGCCTGGTCGTCCGGTACCTCGAATTCCCACCAGTACGTGAAGCCGAGCAGCTCCTCGTAGAAGCGGCGCGCCCGGGGCAGGTCCGTCACGACCAGACCGACATGGTTGAAGACTCGCTGCTGGGCCATCGTGGGCGCTCCGTCACTCGATCCGGTTGCTTTCCGTCTGCGGGCGAGACTAGGACGGTCGGATGCGGCGGCAATCACCCGCACCCACACGGCCCTTACGAGGGCACCCGCCCGCGGCTGCGCTTGGTGACGACGAGCGCCCGATCCCGCAGGCGCTCCCCGTACGCGGCGACCTCGTTCGCCGGCAGGCCGGCCGGAAATCCCAGCAGCGACAGGGCCAATACCGCCTGACCGGCGGGCCCGAAGATGGGGGCCGCGATCATCGAGACGTCGTAGCGGCGATCGGGCGTGAGGCGGCGCAGCTGGTATTCGCGCTCGCTGAGGTCCGTGACGAGCGAGTCGACGGTGGTGCGCAGCCGCTGATCGGACGGCTCGGCGGCGAGCTCGTTCAAGGCATGCCCGAGTCGCTGGCGCGCTTGCGCTTCGAGCGCGACGGAGTAGCCCCTGCCGCGCACCGCTTCGAGGACCTCGCGCAGCGTTTCCGGGTCGTCGCTTCGAGCCAGCCAGTCGGTGGCGTCGCCCCAGGCGACGAAGACGGACCCGAGCGGCGGCACGAATGGCACGTGTTGGCCGACGTGCACCGGTACGGCACGGGCGGACGGTTCGCCCGCGCGCGCCAGAAAGACGATGTGGTCACCCGCCGGGGCGGTGACGGCGACCTCGAGCTCGGTTTCCCGCGCCAGCGCGCGGGCGGCGTCCCGCGCGATGTCGATCGCGGGATGGGCGTCGAGCGCCGCCGTGCCCAGCGCCACCACGGAGGGACCCAGCCGGAACGTGCGAAGCCGGCTGTCGCGTACCAGGTAGCCGGCGTCCAGCAGGACGCTCAGCAACGCATGAGCCGAGGCGCCGTTGATCCCGAGCCGGGTGCCGATGTCCGAGAGCGTGAAGCCCTCCGTCGGGTGCGCGGCGAGGAAGTTCAGCACCGCGATGGCACGGCTGGCGGACAGCGCGGGGCGAGGCATATATTCCTCCAGACATTGCGAACGTCAGTTCATCATTGCAAAAGGAGGCGGCGTGAAGCTCGACTTGCTGTACGAGTTCCAGCCAAAGATCGGCCCGTGGGACAAGCCGCACCCCTACGGCCAGCGCGACGCCGAGCAGCGCACGTATGACGAGGCGATCGCCGAGATCCAGTACGCCGACAAGCTGGGGTTCAACACCGTCTGGGTGGTCGAGCATCACTTCCGCGAGGGCCGTTCCGCATCGCCCTGCTCGGAGGCCATCCTCGGTGGCCTCGCGCTCAGCACCGAGCAGATCAAGCTGGGATTCGGCGTGACCCTGACGCCGTTCGGTTTCATCCACCCGGCTCGGCTGGCCGAGAAGGTCGCCACTGTCGACCTGCTCTCGCACGGGCGCGTGGAGTGGGGCACCGGCCGCTCCACACCGATGGAGCAGGGCGCGTTCGGCGTTCCCACCGATGACCGCTCCCGGGCGCACTGGCGGGAAGCCATCGAGATCGTGGTGAAGATGTGGGAGCAGGAGCGCTTCTCCTACGACAGCCCTAACCTGCACTTTCCCGAGCGGGTGCAGACGCCCAAGCCGTATCAGGACCCGCATCCGCCGGTATGGCAGGCCGCGGCCTCGGAGACGAGCGCGGTGAGCGCAGGCGAGCTCGGTCTCGGGCTGCTCTCGTTCGCGCTTCTGCAGCCGGTCGAGAAGATGGCCGATCACATCCGCGCCTACCGCACGGCGCAGGCGATGGCCCGGCGCGAGGACATGCTGACCCGGGTGAAGAACGACCGCGTGGGCGTCTACACCCTCGTTCACGCCTACGACGACGCCGATGAAGCGGCGGCCTACGGCCTGTGGGAGTCGGTGAACTGGTGGTACAAGCACCTGGCCGAATTCACCTTGCAGTGGGAGCTGCCCATGCTGAGCCCGGAGGAGCAGAAGGCGGTCTTCCCGCTGCTGGAGCCGGTGATCGCCGGTCAGGTGCCGGTCGAGCACTACCAGCAGCAGGACATGATCATCATCGGCACCGCCGAGGAGTGCCTGCGCAAGATCCTGCGGTACGAGTCGGTCGGCGTCGACCAGCTGCTGTGCTACGTGCAGTTCGGCGACCTGCCGCACGACAAGGTCATGCGCAACCTCGAGATCCTCGCGAAGGACGTGCTTCCGAAGCTCGAGGAGCGCGGTCACCGGGTCGATGCCAAGGTGACCGTCTGATGGACATGATTTCCGGGCTGCGCTACGCCGCCGCCAGGCCGGAGCAGGACGCCGGCTCCGAGGTTGCGGCGGCGTTCTCGCTCGCCGGGCGTACCGCGGTCGTCACCGGAGCGGCGATGGGCATCGGCCGCCAGACGGCGCTGACCTACGCTGCCGCGGGCGCGCACGTCGTGTGCGCGGATCGCGCGGAGGACGGGCTCAAGCAGACCCAGTCGATGGTGGAGTCGGCTGGCGGTCAGGCGACGGTCGTGCCGACCGACGTGAGCGTGCGCGGCCAGGTCGACGACTTGGCGCGCACCGCCATCCGGGCTACCGGCCGGGTCGATGTCTGGGCGAACGTCGCGGGGATCATCCGCAACTCGCTGGTCGTCGACACCACCGAGGAGGATCTCGACGCCGTCCTCGCGGTCAACCTCAAGGGCGTCTACTGGGGGTGCGCTGCTGCGGGACGCGTCATGTCCGCCGCCGGTCGGGGCGCGATCGTCAACGTCGCGTCTGCCGGCGGTGAGATGCCGGCACCCAGCCTGTCGGTCTACGGGATGACGAAGGCGGCGGTCATCCAGCTCACCCGCACGGTCGCGGTCGAATTGGGCCCGAAGGGAGTGCGGGCTAACGCGGTCGCGCCCGGCTTCATCGAGACGCCGATGACGCAGCGGACGTGGACGAATCCCGACGGCAGCGTCGACGAGACCAAGCGCATGGAGATGCTCGGTATCCGCGGCGCCCAGTCGCCGCTCGGCACCACCGGCGAGACCAAGGACATCGCCTACGCCATGCTGTATCTGGCGGCTGACGCGGCGAAGTTCATGACGGGCCAGGTGCTGCGCCCGAACGGTGGCGTGTACATGGCCTGACGGCGGCGTTCACCGGCACACGATTGCGAGCGATAACGGTGTCATTTCAGCTTCCGGTCGCCGAACACGTCGGCGTCGACGACGTCCCGTGGGTGGACAATCCGCAGTACCAGGGCACCAGCCTGCGGCTGCTGCGGGCCAGCATCGCCGATGACTGCTACGTGATGGCAGGCCGGCTGCCGGCCGGGCTGACCGTGGGTACCCATCGCCACCTCGGCCCGGTGCACATGTTCACGCTGAGCGGCGCCTGGGGCTATCGCGAGCATGAGTTCGTCAACCGCGCGGGCTCGTACCTCTTCGAGCCGGCCGGCTCGGTGCACACCCTCTTCGTGCCGGACTCGAACACCGAGGTGACCGAGACCTTGACGATCGTGCACGGCCGCACCGAGTACCTGGATGCCGCCGGCTCGGTCATCGCCGTCTCCGACGTGCACGCCACGCTGGCCACGTACTTCGCCGCGTGCGATGCGGCCGGTGTGCCGCGGCCGGCTCAGATCGTCAGCTGACCGAGCCGGGCCGGCCGCGGAGGCGCGGCTAGGAGCCGGTGGCCGCCTCGCGCATCCGCGTGGTGCGGTGCACCGGGTCGGGGTCGAGCTTGGGGATGACGTGCTCGCCCATGAGCCGGATCGTGGTGAGCGCCTCCTCCTGGGTCGCCATGCCCTGGCCGAAGACGAGCTGATCGGCGCCCGCGTCGGCCCAGCGCCGGCAGGCGTCGAGCGCCTGGTCCGGATCACCGACCACCATGGCGCCGGACGCTATCGACATGTCCAGCGTCTCCTCGTCCATCTCCGGGATCAGCTGCGGCCACGGCGGCACCCAGTCCGGCCGTGGGAACGTGTCGTGATAGCGGAAGACCTGGCTCTGCAGGTAGGTGGTCCGGCCGTTCAGGATCGACTTCTTCGCGGCAGCGGTGTCCTCGGCGACGAACGCACCGCTGGTCACCATCACGTTGTCGTTGACGAAAGCACCGACCGGTTCGGCGTTGCCGATCTCGCGCTTGTAGGACTCGAGCACCGGGCCCATCTCGTCGAGCGAGCCGACCGAAAAGCCCAGGACTCCCAGGCCTTTTCGGGCGGCCATGGCGTAGCTCGGCGGGTTTCCGGCGGCGTACCACATGGCCGGGTGACCGGGGCCGTACGGCTTCGGCAGGATCTTGCGCGGCGGCAACGACCAGTACTTGCCCTCGTAGCCCGGGTACTCGTCTTCGAGCCACATCTTCGGGAACTCGCCGATCACGTCCTCCCAGATCTCCTTCGTCTGGGAGGTGTCCGTGATGCCTTCGCGATGCAGGAAACCGAGAATCTCGTGGCTGCCCGCGCCGCGGCCGGTGCCGAACTCGAAGCGCCCTCCCGAAATGTGGTCGAGCATCGCGACGCGCTCGGCGACCTTCGCCGGGTGGTTGACCGCGGGCAGCGGGTTGAAGATGCCGGAGCCGATGTGGATGCGCTCGGTGGCGTGGGCGAGCCAGCCGCAGATGACGTCGCTCGCCGAGAGGTGCGAGTACTCCTCGAGAAAGTGGTGCTCGCTGATCCAGACGTACTTGAAGCCGGCGCGGTCCGCTGCTTGCACGAGCTCCAGCTCGTTCATCAGGGCGTCGTGCTCGGCCTGGCGGGGGTCGTCCCCCCAGCGGAATTTCGGGTTGTAACCCTGGATGAAAACGCCGAACTCCATAAGACACCTCTTCCCGGTGCGCCGCCGCTTGGCGCGGATCATGCACCATGCGCGGAAGGGCCTACGCACCGGGGGGCCCTCACCCGGCTTCGCGGAGTCTGACCGAGCGTCGGCCGGCGGAAATCTCCTGGAACCAGAGGGCTTCCGGAGCTACGGTGCGCGGGTGTCCCCGTCGGAGCGCGCACACCCGCCGCGGCCCGGGGTGCTCCGGTGATCGGCGAGCGCTGGGGAGTCACCGACGCGGAGGTCAGGCGCTGGTACCCCTGCGACGACCTGGTGGCCTCGCCGGCGGTCCAGCTGTGGCGAGGTATCACCATTGATCGGCCGGCGGCGGATGTCTGGCCGTGGCTGTGCCAGTTGAGGCTGGCTCCGTACTCCTACGACTGGCTGGACAACGCCGGCCGTCGATCGCCGCGCGAATCGCGTGGGCTGCCCGATCCGGCACCCGGGGAGCCGTTCTCCCGCGTCGCCGGGCGGTTTCCGGTCGGCCGGGTGCTGTCGGTGCAGTCGGGTGAGCACCTCACGGCGAGCATCATGGGCGCGCTCATGTCGTACGTGCTGGCACCGCGGGGCGAAGACACCCGGCTGCTGCTGAAGATCGTGATGCCGGGCCGGCGCTGGTACACCGGCGCACTTGCGCTCGGCGATTGGCCGATGGCTCGCCGGCAGCTCACGAACTTCAAGTCGCTCGCGGAAGGGGCACCGCGAGCGAGCGCCACCCGATGAGGCCGCCGAAAAGCGTTGACGGCCTCCGATAGGCGACAGCACTCATTCGCAATTCCGGGCGGCGCGGCCGACGTTCCGTAGCCCAGGCTAGTGCCGCTGCCACCATGTGCCGTTGTCGAACGACGCGAGGTGGTGGCAGGGGAGGCGGGTGCCTGAGCCGTCATGGCGCCTGTCCGCCCCGCCGGCAAGAGGCCCTTCGGCACTGGCGCCGGCGCCGACGGTCGCCGACCGTGGCTCCCGAGCGAGCCGGAGGAGTACGCGTGAACGTCATCGAGCAGCACGAGATCGCCGAAGCGGATCACCGCATCCTGAACCCGTTCACGGACGAGAAGCTCATGCTGCTCGGCAATGTGTGCCGGCTTCGGCCCGGACAACGCCAGCTGGACCTCGCGTGCGGCAAGGGGGAGATGCTGGGTCGCTGGGCGCAGCGGTTCGGTATCAGCGGCGTCGGCGTCGACATCAGCGAGGTCTTCATCGCTGCGGCGCGGCGCCGCGCCGGTGAGCTGGGAGTGGCCGATCGGCTCGAGTTCCGAAACGCCGACGCCGGCACGTACGACGCGGACCCGGGCTCCTTCGAGGTGGTGTCCTGCATCGGCGCGTCATGGATCGGCGGGGACCTCGCCGGAACCCTCGACCTGATGCGTCGCCCGTTGCGGCACGGTGGCCTGGCGCTCGTGGGTGAACCTTTCTGGCATGAGCCGCCACCCGCGGCGGCATTGGCGGCGCTGGAGTGCGGGCCGGACCAGTTCGCGTCGCTCGGCGGGACGCTGGGGCGCTTCGAGGCGGCCGGATTCGACCTCGTCGAGCTGGTTCTCGCCGACGCCGACAGCTGGGACCGCTACGTCGCCGCGCAGTGGTGGACGATCGACCAGTGGACCAAGGCGCATCCCGGCGATCCGCGCGCCGACGAGATGCACGGCCTGCTCGTCGCGGGGCGGCGGGCGCACCTGGAGTACGGGCGCCGCTATCTCGGCTGGGGAGTGTTCGTGCTGCGTTGACGAGGCACGGCCACCGCATCAGTGGCCCGGTATGTCCACCAGCGGCCGGCGCCGCCGCGACATGACGACCGTGCCGGCGACCCCGGCGACGGCATATCCGGCGAGCACGAGCAGCGGCACCGTGACCGCATGCACGTCGAAGTAGGCCGCCTGCGTGGTCGCGGTCGTCGCGGCGCCGTTGGGCAGCCACGGTCCGATCGCGCGCCAGGGCCAGGCGATGAGCGGATTGGGCCACGGGCCGCCGGCCGATGGATTGCCGAGCACCACGAAGAGGATGATGGCGACCGCGGTGCCGACGATGCCGGCCACGCTTTCCAGCGCGGTGGTGGCCGCGGCGACCGCGAAGACGAGCAGGGCGCCGATGCCGAACATGGCCGCGCGGCTGCCCGGCAGGTAGCCGTAGCCGAACTGGACGATGGCCACGCCTATCGCGCCGGACAGCAGCGCGTAACCGCCGAGGATGGAGAGGCGGACGGCGGCGTCTTTGGGCCCGGCAGGGGTCATGCCGCGATACAGCCCGATGATCGCCGAGACCAGGTACGCGCCGACGATCCAGCCGATCACCAGGTAGAAGACGGTGAGCCCCTCGGGATCACCACTCGGCAGCGGCGCGATGTCCTTGACCTGCAATGACCCGCCCTGGGCCTTGACGAGCGGGGCGAACACCGAGCGCAGCAGCTGAGCCGTGGACGTCGCCCGCGCCGACGCGACGAGCAGCTGCCCGCCGCCGTCCTGCGGCGCGAAAACCCCGTACGCGTCGCGGTCGACGATGGCCTGGCGCCCGGCTTTGAGGCTGTCCACCGAGAAGGGATCGAGCTTGTCCGTCGCGGCCCCGAGCTGGCTGGTGACCTTGGCGATCTGCGCCGGCGTGGCAACGACCGCGACCGGCACCTTGTGCGGGCTCGGGCCGTGCAGCCCGCCCACGTACGACGCGATGAACGCCGCCTGCAGCAGCAGCACCCCGCCGACCAGGTACAGCGTGAGCCGCCGGCCGGAACGTCCTTCGGAAAGCGATGACACATCGGCACGCCTTCCCGGCCTGCGGAGGACTGCACGCGAGGCGCTCCGTGAGTTGGCAGCGCCACAGTCTGCTGCTGCCCATGGGGCCTCGGGCAGGGAGTCGCGCCGCTAACCGTCCCGTCGCATGTCCACGAAGCGGCTGTAATGGCCCTGGAAGGCGACGGTGACGACGCCCGTCGGGCCGTTGCGCTGCTTGGCCAGGATGAAGTCGGCTTCCCCGGCGCGCGCAGACTCCGGCTCGTAGACGTCTTCGCGGTGCAGCAGCACGACGACGTCGGCGTCCTGCTCGATAGCGCCGGACTCGCGCAGGTCGGACAGCTGCGGCTTCTTGTCGGCGCGGTTCTCGGCGGCGCGGTTCAGCTGGGACAGGGCCACGACCGGGACGCCGAGCTCCTTCGCCAGCAGCTTCAGCGAGCGGCTCATCTCGCTGACCTCCTGCTGGCGGCTGTCGAGGCGCTTGCTCGGTGTCATCAGCTGCAGATAGTCGAGGACCACCAGCTGCAGATCGTGGCGCTGCTTGAGCCGGCGGCACTTGGCACGCAGCTCCATCATTGTGAGGTGCGGCGAGTCGTCGACGAAAAGCGGCGCGCTCGTCACCTCGCCGATCCGCTGCGCGAGGCGGGCCCAGTCGTCGTCGCCCATCTTGCCGGAGCGCATGTTCTGCAGATGGACGCGGGACTCCGCGGACAGCAGCCGCATCGTGATCTCGGTACGGCTCATCTCCAGCGAGAACACGACCGACGCCTTGTTGTGCCGAATGCTGGCCGCGCGCGCGAAGTCGAGGGCGAGCGTGCTCTTACCCATGGCGGGACGGGCGGCGACGACGACGAGCTGACCGGGGTGCAGCCCATTGGTCATCCCGTCGAGGTCGGCGAAGCCGGTGGGCACGCCCGTCATCGAGCCGTCGTGGGCGGCGATCGACTCGATTTCCTCGAGCGTCGGGTTGATCAGCGACTCCAGCGGCAGGAAGTCGTCGCCGGTGCGCCGCTCGGCCACTGCGAAGACCTCCGCCTGCGCGCGGTCGACGGCCTCCTCCACCTCGGACGACTCGTTGTAGCCGAGCTGGGTGACGCGCATGCCCGCCTCGACGAGCCGGCGGCGGACCGCCTTCTCGGCGACGATCTGGGCGTAGTAACCGGCATTGGCCGCCGTGGGGACCGACTCGATCAGGGTGTGCAGGTACGGCGCTCCGCCGATCCGCTCCAGCAGCCCGCGCCGGTGCAGCTCGGCGGCGACGCTCACCGTGTCCGCCGGCTCGCCGCGACCGTAGAGATCAGCGGTGATCTCATAGATCGTGCCGTGGACCGGGCGGTAGAAATCACCGATCCGCAGGATCTCGACGACGTCGGCAATCGCGTCCTTCGACAGCAGCATGCCGCCGAGAACGCCCTGCTCAGCCGCTACATCCTGGGGAGGGGTGCGATCGAACTCCGGCGCGCCGCCGGGACCCCCTCCTGGACCATCGTTTCGCGCGCCGCGGTCGATGGTCGCAACGGACACGGTCTAACCCCCTGACGATCTAGCTCGCAAAGACGTCTTCAGGTTTACGCCGGACGTCCGACAGAAACTGCGACGCGCCGATAGCCACCGGGCCCGGCCTGTTGATGAGGTTGGGGATCAGGTGTGGGCAAGGCCGCTCCAAGGTGTGGACAGTGCGGTGGACACGCGGTGACTGTTGCGCGTCCAGCTGCCCAACACAGGCCCAAAGCGCAGGTCGCGGTCATCCACAGCGCTGTGCACAGCTGTGGACAAAGAAAGTCACGGCCGAGCGTTCGCTGTCTCAGCGATCACTCAGCGACGGTGCAGGCGTGCTCCAGCCTCGGGCGAGACAACTGAAGTCATGGCAATGATCGCGTCCGGTCCCTCACCGTCGGCGCGCGCCACCCGGCGCCTGTCCCGGTCGATTCCACGGCCGGCTGGGAGCGCGCCGCTCGAGTCCCTTGCCGAGCCGACGGAAAGGGTCCTGACTGCGCCGCCCCCGTCGACCATCGACAACGTGCTTCCCCTCTCGGGTTGCCGGCTGTCCGTGATCGAGCAGCCGGACGGTTCGCGGGTCGGTCAGCTCTACGGGCCCGACGGCACCTGGCTCGACGAAACGCGCTGCGACGCCACCGGCGCGGTGAGCGGATGGTTCGGCCGCCGCTGCGACGAGAGCGCTCGGCTGTCACCGGCTCGCTGGTGGGCGCTTGCCTTCGGCGCCGTCGGCTGCAGCGAGTCCCTCGAGGTGCGGTTCGCGAGCTTGCGTGCTCGGCGCGTCGTTCCGGTCGTCAGCGATCACGCCGGCCTTTGGGTGGCCGAGGCGGCCGGTTCGTTTCGCGCCGCGACGATCCTCGGCGCTTCGACGACGACGTTCCGGCTGCATTACGCGAGCTGAGTGGGCTGGGCGCGGTCCGGCCGCTCGTCGGATCGCGCAGGGCTGGGCCTGGCGGCCGTCGCGCTGCTGCCAGCCTTCTGCCGTCGCCTGGGGCGCCTGGGGGGCGACGTGAGGTGGTGGCAGTGCGACTCCTGAGCGTTGGTGCCAGCTTCTGCCGTCGCTGAACGACGCGAAATGGTGGCAGCGGGCCATCCTCGTCGTTGCTGACACTGTCTGCTGTTGCCTGGACGACGGGAGATGGTGGCAGTGCCTCGGCGGGGTTGTCCGGGGTGCTGCTGCCACCTTCATGCGTTGCCTGGACGACGCGAAATGGTGGCAGGGGTCCCCGCTGACCGCGGTGCCAGCTTCTGCCGTCGCTGAACGACGCGAAATGGTGGCAGGGGTCCCCGCTGACCGCGGGTGCCAGCTTCTGCCGTCGCTGAGTACGGCTTCTAAGACTGGCCGGATGGGGCTAAATACGCCGCCCGGGAACGTCGGTCCCTCGCGGGGTGGATGTGCGCGAGAACGGCATCACTTATGCGCGTAGTCCGTGTTGGCGCAGAGTGCATCGCTTACGGTGACGCGGTGAGCAGCGACCCCGAGGCTGAACTGCCGATGGTCGTGGCTACAGCCGGTCCATCGTTGGGGCCGGTGCCGCTGAGGCTGAGCTTGGAAGACCCACCCACGCAGCTGCTGACCGGCAGCCGGACCCGGATCGTCGCTGTGCTGGAGAACACCAGCGCACAGGAGGTGCTGGTCCACTGCGGTGCGGTCGTCGGGTTGCTGCTTGACGGTGGCCCCGAGGGGCCGATCGTCGGCGGTGTGTACGGAGCCCGACACGCAATCGGAGGAAGCGATTTCAGACTCGCGGCTGGCGGACGCCACCGCTGCGAGGGCGCGACCGATGTGCGCCGAACTGCAAAAGGGCCGTCCGCGCCGATGTTGCCCCAGGGCGCGTACGGCCTCGTTGCCCGGTTGTCAGGCATCTTCCAGCGGTCAGGAGCACCGGCCAGCGAACCCTTCGCGCTGACCAGCCCACCAGTCTCGGTAAGCGTCACGACCCGCCGTCCGCACTGACAGGTCTGTCATCGTCAGAAGGCCGGCTACGAACGCCCGGCATTGCCGGATGCGGAGCGCAGGGAAGCGTCCGGTAGCGGCACCTCTGCGCGCTTCTCCGCACGTGTCGCGCGACCAAGTAGGGCTGTCGTCACCGACCGACAGGGTCGGACCGGGCCTGACGAACCAGTCCGCCGTTCAGAGCCCGCCGGTCTGGTCGAACCATTCCCGGGCGCCGAATGCTCTCGCTTTCGGCTTTCCCACTGTTTCTCGGAACGGGAGCCACTGACGGACCGGCACGTCCTCGCCGAACCATTCGAACTCCCTCAGGGTCGGATGCGCCGCCAGCCGCTCGGCATCGTGCTCGTCGGTGCTGACCGCGCGGCTAAGCATGAGCTCCTCCAGGACCGGAGCGTCCAGAAGTCCGGTGAGCCCGGTTAGACCCGTCATCGAGCCGAGCTGCACCCGGCGCAGGCGGCTCAGCGGCGCCATCGACGGCAGCTCCGTCACCCGCGGCAGCCCGTACAGGTCCAGAAGCTCCAACGACGTCAGCGTCGGCAGGACGCTCAGGTCGGTCACCCCGCGAACCTGGTTCACCACGAGACCACGCAGTCGGAAACATCCGGCTGCCAGGGCCGGCGACGTGCCGCTTCCGCCGCGCACGTCCAGGAACACGAGGTTCGGCAGCGACGCGAGCAAGCCCTCGGGCACCTTGACCGCCCACAGGGTCACGGACTTGGCTGGAGCCAGCCAGTCACAGTCCTCGGGTCGCAACGTCGTGTGGTCCAGCCAGACGTCGTCCGGGCTGTGCCAGTTCGCGGAGCTCTCGGCGCTCTTCATTGGAGACGCACCGTATCGCCGACGACGCCCTTCAGCCGCCGAGCGCGAGAAGCGCTCGGTATTGGCACATACGCGCGTCGAGGACTGACTCGCCTGCCCACAGGGCTCGTGGCCGCCAAGCCGTGGTCGCCTTTGGAGCACAGGCTTCAGCCCGGAGCCCCCAGCGCCGGATTCAGCCGCCAACCGTTCACGCACGCGCCGCTCCCGCGGTAGCCGAGATCGACGGTCAGATCCCCGGTGCGGCCGTCAGCGAATGTCGCCGTCCCACGTGCAACATGTGCAGACAGCGACTCCCGGTCGAACGGGATGGAGTACTCCTAATCAGTCAGTCCTTGGCCTTGCTTGCGTGCCTGCTCAAGTCCGCCCACGAAGCCGGCTTGGCTTTCGGAGCGCTGCTCGGCCGGGCATAAACGGGTGAACGCCTTCGAGAACCGCCCGCCGCGCACCTCTCGAAGAAACGCCTCCGTCGTCTCTGATCCGCTCGGTCGAGCTACCTCACGGGCGGAGGTATGGTCAAGACCTGTGGATCGGTGTGTCATGCGGCTTGAGCGTCACCTTGATCCCGCGCACAACCAAGCCGGGTAACACTCCATGCGACCCATTGCCGTCGCGAAGGGATGCCTGGCGGCACCGGGCAAAAACCCTTACGTCCACAGGGGTATCGAGTCCCGACGGAGGAGCGACGTCCGACCCGATTGGAAACAATTCTCCGAGGCGCGCAACCATCCAGGGGTCCTGAGCGTCTCACGTGACATGTGGGTCGGCTCGCTTTCGTCTGATTTTCCTGCGTTGACGGCTAGGTGGGGCGCGCCGATGTGCTTCTCATGGAACTCCAATGTGGTAAGGGGCAAAGTTGCGGGACCGAAGTTTGTTCTGCCTAGTCGACTAACACGCCCTTTGACACACGGAAAAGCGAGCGACAGGGCTCCGGACACCTTTACCGAAGTTGGAGGGGCACCCATGCGGCGACTGCGGAGTCGGCTGGTCGGTTATCTGTCCTCGCTGGTCCTGGCGTTGACCTTCGTTGCAGCTTGGACGGCGGCCCCGGCTAGTGCAGCGACAGGGTGCGCCGGCTACAACGTGACCTTCGCCGGATGGTGGGGCAACTACACATATCTAAACACCGACTACGGCAGCCAGGCACATATCACGACGCGGTCTACACACTTCTGTACCGGGACGGGCAGCGGTACTAACACGACGGCTTCGGAATGGGCCATGCTCGGGGCCAGCACCGGCGGCGAATACGTCCAAGCCGGCTACTACCAAGACAGGACCACGGGGGGTATCCCCTACTACTTCGCGGAGTCGAATGTAAACGGCGTCGACAATCAGTGGATTGATTACGATGATCCGCCGCCAACGCTGGGTTCGGACCATCTGTATACGGTGCAGTACCAAGCGTCCCCGAATCAAGAAATCCTAGGGTTCGATTACACTGAACTTATAAACGTTGTCATCCCCTTTGGTACTGGGAACTGGACGTACCGGCAGCACCTATATCTCGGAGAGATACACGACAACGGGTCGGATATTCCTGGGACGTCTACCAGTCAGGTTGAGTACAGCTATCTGGCCATTCAGGAGCCGTACCACACGTGCTGTCAGGTCGTCTCCCAGCCGCTCGTGATTAAACACGACCTGTCAAAATTCCACGTGTCCGCGCTCGCGTATGGGGGTTTCTTCAGCTATGACTAGGCCAGCTCCGACAGGTGGAATGTCTCGACCACGCGCTGCACTCTTCTGCGGCGCCCTGGTAGCTGCAGCATGTGTTGTTGCAAGCTGCGACCCATCCGGGAGCGGGCCTGCGGCTGCGGTGGTCAAACCTGCCAGTAGCGCGAGCCCTCAGGCTTTCACCACCAAAACAGTCACGGCCCCGGTGCCTTACCGAGACGGCAAAGCGTCGCTGAGTCCCGCGCCGCAAGCCGCCCAACCTTCGACGTCAGCAAGCGCCGCCTATGCGGCGGCGTTGAGCATGGCGCCGGATTTGGCGTCCAACGGCAATGCCGATCTGTCATTTGGACTATGGAACGATTCCTCACTCGGCACGGTAAACAGCGACGGCACTGTGCAACCTCGTTATGTCAACTTGCCGGTTTGGCTGGTGCACTTCCCAGCTGCGCCGATCTACCCGCAAGGAGGACCGGGCAGCAATATGCCCTCGGTGCTCAACGGTGACGTTTACATCCTGGTGCGCGACTCGGACAGCAAGGTCTTGGCCCGTTTCTCGGTGGCAAAGACTGGTTAATCACCACATCAGGTCTGGCGGACACCAAAAGTGCAAGAGGGCCCTCAACGGTGCCCAGCAGCCGGGAAACAACCAGCCCGATTCGGCTGTCGCCGCCATCTCATGCTGCTCGCGGCGGGCGGCCTGGCTCGAAGGATATTGGCAGGCGCGCCGTCGCCCGCGCTAGCTCGCGACCTTCCAGACCTTGGGATTCAGCGCGGGGATGAGCGCTCGCTGTCAGGTACGCGCACGTCGACCCCTGGCCACTCGGGACTCGAAACCAGATGAACCTCCTCCGCGACGTGTGCGAGCCGAGGAGTCGGTAACTGTTCGAGCGGCAGGGAGTTCCAGCGCCAGATTCCGCACTCTTCGCAACGATCGCCGGTGTGACCGTGACGCGCAGCCACGGCCCTGCCTAGCTCGGACGCGTCGAACCAGGCGGATTCCGTGACTACGGGGAGCAGCGAGACTATGTCCGTCCTGGACTTCGGCGTGGTGACCGGCATCGTGCGAAGCTCATGTCGCGCGAGCAGGGCTTGGGCGTCGGGCAAGCGGACGCAGAGCTGATCGAACATCCAGTTGGGCGTCCAGAAGGCGCTAGTCGGGAACTTGGTTGCCCGTATCACGAGGGAGCCGGTCTGCTCGTGCTTTGGCACTCCGCAGGACCGGCACCAGCCGTCCTCGCCGTAGACGGGGCTCATCCCCCAGGAGTCATCCGGCCATGGCCAGCCACTAGTGAACCACGACGACAACGCAACGAAGTCCGTCGCTGATCCCATGGCGGTCAGAATATGTGCCCGGTAGTGCCGGATACCGCGCGTTTGGCGGCGTTCAGCCGTCGTGACGTGTCTCGGTCTGGCTACGTCGTGTACGTCGTGTACGTCGGTGCCGGGTAAGGGCCGTGGGCGACCCGAGCCTCCGGTAGCGCTCCTGCAAGTCGGACTCGCGCATCGGCGACCTGCGTCGCCCCGGGCCATCCCCCGGGGTCCGAAGTCGTCGAACGGTGGCTACCGTCCCGCACGTGCGGCTCGGCGTTTGCGGGCCAGGGCCTTGGGCGCTGATGGGGTCAACCCGGCTGGGATGGATCCAGTTGCATGTGCTGGGACGGGCAGTTGGAAGCGTCGGCGGTCGGGACGGTCTTCGGGGGCGGAGTGTCCGATGCGGTACTCGCGGGGTTGCGGGACGCGGGCTGCGGCGATCTGGCGCGCTTGGATGGCGGCGCGGAGGGTGAGCAGGTCGGTCCACGCCTCGTCGCTGCTGCCGTTGCGGGTGGTCAGCGTGTGCTCGATGCGGGTGAGGGCGCTGTCGGGGTCGCCGGCGAGTTCTGCTTCTGCGGCGACGGCGTAGGTGAGGTGGGGATGGGTCAGCCCGAGCTTGTCGGCGAGGGCGGCCATGTCGCGGGCTTTGGCCGGGCAGGTGTTGGCGAGCATTTCGTAGAGCAGCCACGCGGCGTGCCCGGCGAGGTCGCGGTGGCCTTGGCCGCGCAGCTGGCTGAGCCGGCCGCTGGGCGTGAGCCAGGCTTTGCTGTTGGTGGCGTTGAAGTTGCGGCCCGCACCGAGCAGGAGCATGGCGGCGGTGAGGTGCCACCGGTCGGCGGGGCAGCCCCGGTCGGCGCGGCAGTCCGGGCAGGCGTCAGTCGGCGGTGGCACCGGCGACGGGTCGCCGGCCTGCGGGGTGGCTGCTGATCGGACACATCGGGTCGTCTGCCGAAGTTGCGGTTCCCACCGGGTGAGCCAGCCGGGCGCGTCGGCGGTGGCGATCGCCTTGGGTAGCAGGACGAGTGCCGCGCCGAGGGCGGTGTTGGCGCTGACCTGCTCGCCGCGGGCTTGGAAGGCCTGCCAGTCGTGCAGGAATGCGTCGGCCATCCGGTCACGGTCGTGGCGCAGCCCGTCTGCCTTGTCCGGCAGGGCGGGGCAGCGCAGCTGAAGGCAGCTGCGGGCGTCGGCGAGCCAGCTGTCGAGGGTGGCCGTCGTGGGGTTCTTCGGCAGTGCCTTGTGGGTGCGCTGATGGTCGGCGGGGCGGTCGATGAAGATGAATGGGGAGCGGCGGCGGGCCCGTAGTCCGCGGCGGGGTTCGGCCGCCGGGTAGTCGGCGGTGCGGTGCAGCGCGGCGGGTTTGCCGCTGTCGGGGTGGGCGACGCCGAAGTCCGTGACGCCTTGGTCGGCAGCTTCGGCGAGCAGCTTGTGCAGCAGCGCGGTGGTGTCGGCCGCGTCGGCAGCCGCGTCATGATGGTGGGTGAGGGCCAGCCCGTAGTGGGCGAGCAGCGACGGCAGGTTGTAGCGGGTGGCGCCCACGTTGAGCCATTTGGCCAGCTCGTAGGTGTCAAGAACCGCCATGTCCGGCAGCGTTGTGCCGAGGCGCTGGTACTCGAGGTGAAGCACGCCGACGTCGAAGCGGGCGTAATGCGCGACGAGCACGACGGTCTCGCCGGGCCGTGGGGTGAGGACTCGGTCCAGCTGCGGCTGGTAGGCCGCGAAAGGCGGGGCCTGCTGCTGTTCGAGGAGCGCGTTGGTGATGCGGTGGATGCGGCTGTTCTCGATCGGGACGCCGGGTTCCACGAACCATTCGAGGGGTGGCGGGACCGGCTGGGCTTCGGTGGGGTCGTTGCGCCACTGGTGGATGCCGACGCTGACGATGTGCTTGCCGGTGTCGCTGTCCGTGGTTTCGACATCGAGCACCACCCAGCGGACGGCTCGGGTCAGCCGGCGCAGCCCGGCGGCGGCTTCGATGCGGCTGGTGCGGTTCATCGCAGCCCCCGGACGCTGGCCAACGCCACCGGCAGACGCCGGTCCCGCAGCGAGGAGTATCCGGCCGGGACGGGTGGCTGCGGGTCGGCCATCAGCCGCGGCGCCGCGGCCCAACCACCACGGGTGTCGTTGTCGAGGCTGAGCGCCTTGATGACGGCCGGCAACGAATGGAACTCACCCTGGTCCCGGCAGACGCACAGGTCGAACAGGGAGGCGCAGCGCTCCAGGTTCGCGAGGGCGTGGCTGCGGCCGGCGATGAGGGCCGAAGCCCGGGCGCGCAGCACCATCTCGAAACCGCCGGTGGACACCGGTACGGCCGGGTTCGCGGCCAGTGTCGGCAGCGCCCGCGTCACCGCCGGCTCGTAGCTGGCGCGCCGTTCCCGAACAGCCGTTGTCGACAGGTCCAGCTCTGTCATGGCCGTGTCCAGGTCATCCCACCAGGCTTTCCAACCGGCGACGCCCCTGGCGCGTAGCCGCTCGGCGGACAGGTCATCGAGCAGGTTCCCCAGCTGGGGGTGCAGTGCCAGGCCAAGGTCGGTGTAGAGCACCGCACCGGGTCCGGACTTCTTCATCAGCGCCTGGGTGACCGCGTTCTTCACGTGCCACAGGGACGGGACGAAAACTGCGGTGCGAAAGAACTTTCGGACGGCCTTTTGCAGTCCGATGCCGGCGTCCGCGAGGATGACTTCCGGCTCGTACACGCCCGGGACGTAGCCGAGTTCCTGGAACAGCAGCAGCCAACTTTCGGCCTCGTTGGTCGCAAACCCCCGCAGCAGCCGAAGCTTCGTCGTCGGCTCCGGCCGGTCCCGACCGTCCCGACCCCGGGTGCCCGCCGGCCGTGGGTCCGACCAGGACACCGTGCCGGCAGCGAGCACGAAGTAGCTGCGCCGCGAACGGTTGCCCCCAGCTGCCCGGGTCATCACCGGCAGGTCGTCGAGCAGCAGCACCTGCGGGCGGCCGTCAGCGGCCCGCTGCTCCGGGGTCAGCGCCTGCCGTCGGTCGTGCTCGGCCCGTTCATCGGCCAGTAGCCGCTCATGCATCGGCTGCCAGATCGCGGCCGCATACATCTCGGTCCAGTCCGCCGCCACATGCCAGCGGGCCCGCGCCCGGGCTGCGGATGGGCTGGGTGTGCGCCGTGGCGGCAGCACGTTGCCCGCAGTGTCGATGCGCCGCCGTCGCCGGTAGTTCTCAGCTGGCGGCAGCGGTTCCAGCGACAGGCCCCCTGGCGGGGCCGGCTCCGGGACACCCTTGCGGCGTCGGGGTAGCGACCGCCGCCACGCGGCCACCGCCTCCCGACGGCTGCGTTCCGCCGCCGACAGTTTCGCCGGCCGGGTCCGGGTCCGGCCGGTGACCTCCCACGCCCAGCGGCCCACCGCCGAGTACGACTCACCCGCAGCGATGCGGGACAGTCCCTCCGCGGCGACCCGCAGCGGCCAGGTCTGAGCTCGGGCCACGACCGGCTCGCCGTGGTGGACCCCGCGCGTTTCCCCACACTCACCGCAGTGCAGCTGTCCGAAGTCAACGTGCTCTCGCGCCATCGTGGGCGTGAAGTAGTGGCAGTGCTTTCTCAGCTTTCCCCGCTCGCCGGGTTCCGTCGGAACGCAGCGGTAACGCTGCCGGCGAACCTCCTTCGGCCGCACGGCGTAGCTGCCCCACCGGCCGATCTTCGCCGCCGAACCATGCACCGGGCATGAAGGCGCCGGCGTCCGGGCGACCACCGGCTCATCCGCCGCGCTGATGACCACCGCGAACTTGTGGACCGGATAACCGGAAGGCCGGCAACGATAGTCGCGTCGGCGGCCGGACTGCGTGGACCGCGTCCCGTCGCCCTTCACCCGCGACCCGCGATGCAGCGGATTCGGACACGCCACCGCCGGAAGCTGCCTCGGCCGCCCCCGATCACCCACCCGGCGCCTCCAGACATCACCCTCTGTAATGTCTTTCGGTATCTGGGAGGCCGATCTTTAGCCCCAAAAGCCAGTCTTAGAAGCCGTACTCAGCCGTCGCTGAGTACGGCTGCTAAGACTGGTCCATGGGGCTCAACGAGTGGGCTGCAAGCGGGACGCGGACCCGGTCCCTGGCGACTCTGCGCGCTTAGGTCGGGTTGAGGAAGTGGTTGCTGAATCGCAAGTTGATCAACCAGTTCCTCAACTTGTCGTCCTTGTCGGGTGGCACCGACCAGAACCCAGAGTGGGATGATCTTCGGCGTGGGCCCCTTGGATGAGCTGCCCGCCGAGTCCCGTTCCGAGCTCGTCGGGGCAGTCCGCATTGTGTCGGGTGTGAGCACGGCTACCGCGGAGGATCTCGTCCGTTCGTCCTAGCCGTTGTGGGAGGCATCGGAGCGAGCAGGCGGCATCGTGGACTCCTGGGGCGGCGGAGAGTTCTGCCATGTCTTCCCCAAGACGCTGGCATTCATCAAGACGACGGCAAGCAACGCGTAGTGGCGTTACCGCCCGCTCGTGGGCGGGCTCTCCGATCCCTATTGGCCCCCGCCGCCAGCCTTAGAAGCCGTACTCTGCCGTCGCTGAACGACGCGAAATGGTGGCAGCGCCGAGTCGCGCGGCGCAGCGCCCGCGCCAAACCTTCGGGTGACCAATCGAACGGGAACTGGCGGGCACGTGCTCCGCCGGGTTATGACCCCTACATGAATGTGCTCGTCACCGGAGCAACCGGCTTCGTCGGCTCCCGGCTGACCCCGGCGCTCGTCGCCGCTGGACATGAGGTGCGCGCCCTCACGCGCCGGCCGGCGGAATATCAGGGTGCCGGCTCGGCGGTGGGTGGTGACGTGGCGGACCAGGCTTCCATCGTTCGCGCGCTCGAGGGAGCGCAGACCGCCTACTACCTCGTCCACTCCCTGGACCGCCCCGATTTCGCCGAGCGGGATGCGCAGGCCGCGCGCAGCTTCGGCCAGGCCGCAGCCATTGCCGGTGTACAGCGCATCATCTATCTCGGCGGGCTCGGCTCGGACGCGGACCAGCTGTCAGCGCATTTGCGCAGCCGGCAGGAAGTCGAGGCGCTGCTCGGGGAAGCCGGGGTGGCGGTCACGACCGTCCGGGCCGGCGTGATCATCGGCCACGGTGGGCTCTCCTGGGAGCTGATGCGCGAGCTCGTCGCGCACCTGCCGCTCATGGTGACGCCGCGCTGGGTGCGCACCAGGGCGCAACCGGTGGCCGTCGACGATGTCGTCGCCGCCCTGGTGCGCCTGCTGGAACTGCCCGACACCGCCGGGCAGACGTTGGAGATCGGCGGCCCGGATGTCCTCACCTACGAGTTCGCGCTGCACCGCGTCGCCCGGCTGCAGCACCGGCCGCTGGCCGTGCTGCCGGTGCCGCTGCTCACCCCCAAGCTCTCGTCGCTGTGGCTGGCGCTCGTGACGAGCGTCAATGTCCAGACGGCCCGCAACCTCGTCGAGTCCATGTCCAACGAGGTCGTGGTGCGGGACAACGCGCTCGGCTGGCTGCTGGCGAACCCGCCGACCAGCTTCGACGACGCGGTGCGAACGGCACTCGCCGAGCGGGAAGCGGCCAGTGCCGCTGCCTGAGCTCGGCCAGCTGCGCTCGGACCGCAGGTTGCAGGCGGTCATCGCCACCCTTCTGGTCGGCACGGTCCTGCTGGGCGTCGCCCTGCACCAGCCGCCGGGAAGCACGCCGTTCGACGTGCTGGCAGCGGTGCTGGCCATGGTCTGGCTCGTCGGTGGCCTCGCTGCCGGGCCGCTCCCCCTCGGCTACCAGCGCGGGTCGGCCGGGCACCGCCGCCCGATCGAAGCGCCGATCTTGCTCGGCGCGCTCGCGTTCGGCGTGTTCGCGCTCGGCGCGGTCATCGTCAGCGCCATCGGTCCTTTGCACAACGCGGTCAACGACGTCATCGCCCGCGCCGATCTCGGCTCCCGCGGGCTGATCGTCGGCATCACCGTCGTCAACGGCATCGCTGAGGAAGTCTTCTTCCGCGGCGCCTTCTACGCGCAATGCCCACCTGATCGGGCGGTGACCTGGACGACGGTCTGCTACGTCGTGGTCACCGCGGCGTCCGGCAACGTCATGCTGGTTCTCGCCGGCGCGCTGATGGGCACCGTCTTCGCGCTGCAGCGGCGGGCGACCGGCGGGGTGCTGGCGTCCGCCCTGACCCACGTCACCTGGTCGACGATGATGATCTACCTGCTGCCTCGCTAGAGCGTCGCGCCCACGATCACCGGCTCGTTCACGAGCGTGACCCCGAGCCGTTCGCGCACGCCGTCGCGGACCTCGCGGGCCAGGGCGAGCACGTCAGCGGTCGAGGCCTCACCGCGGTTGGTGATGGCCAGCGGATGCTTCGTCGACACCCGCGCCGGTCCCGCGCCGTAGCCCTTGGGGAAGCCGGCACGTTCGATGAGCCACGCCGCCGGCACCTTGAACCGCCCATCGGACTCGCGGAAGGCCGGGACGTCGCCGCCGGCGCGGGCCGTCAGCTGCGCGTAGGTGTCCGCGTTCAGCACCGGATTGGTGAAGAAGGAGCCGGCACTGGCGGTGTCGCGGTCGGCCGGGTCGAGCACCATGCCCTTGCCGCGGCGAAGTGCGAGGACCGCGGCTCGCACCTCCTGCAGCGCAGCTCCGCTGGCCCCGCCGGCCGGCAAGCCCAGCGCGCGGGACAGCTCGCCGTAGCGGACGGGTTCGCTGTCCGCGCTCGCCCGCAGCGTGAACTCCACCTCGGTGACCACCCAGCGGCCGTCCTCGAGCTTGAAACGGCTGCTGCGATAGCCGAAGCCGCACTCGCCGGGGGATAGGTGCCGCATCTCGCGACGACCGCGGTCGTACGCATGGACCCGGGTGATGACGTCGCTGACCTGCTGGCCGTAGGCGCCGACGTTTTGGATCGGCGTCGCCCCGACGAGTCCCGGTATCCCGGACAGGCACTCCACGCCGGCGAGCCGCTGATCGGCGGCGAACGCGACGACGTCATCCCAGTTGTGCCCGGCGGCCACGACCAGCCGGGTGCCGTCGTGGCGGATCCCGGTGCTGCGGACGAGGACCGCCAGCCCATCGAAGCCGGCGTCGCTGACGATGAGATTGCTGCCGCCGCCGACGAGCAGCACCGGCTCGCCCCGCTCATCCGCCCGCTGCACCGCGGCGACCAGCTCCTCAGCCGAACGCGCCGCCACGAGCCGCCGCGCCGCGCCTCCCACCTGCATGGTGGTCAGCGTTGCGAACGGCACCGCCGTGTGCTCCTGCACCGGGAGACTCACCTGTTCACTCCGCCCGCCCGCCACCCGGACGAGCCCCCGAGAGGTCGGCGACGCCGATCGTCGGGGTCGAGGCTTGCGCGTACAGCCGCTGCGGGATGCGCCCGGCCTTGCGGGCGAGCCGGCCCCCCTCGACCGCGCGGCGCATCGCCTCGGCCATGAGCGCCGGCTCCTGCGCGCGGGTGACGGCGGTGGCGAGCAGCACGGCGTCACATCCGAGCTCCATGGCCAGCGCCGCGTCAGACGCGGTGCCGATCCCGGCGTCCAATACCAGCGGCACCTCGACCGACTCCCGCATGATCGCGATGTTGTACGGGTTGCGAATGCCGGCGCCGCTGCCGATCGGTGAGCCGAGCGGCATCACCGCGGCGACCCCGGCGTCGGCGAGCCGGCGGGCGAGGATCGGGTCGTCGGTCGTGTAGACGAAGACCGCAAAGCCGTCGTCGACGAGTTGCTCGGCGGCGTCGAGCAGCTCGACCGCATCGGGTAGCAGCGTGCGATCGTCGCCGATGACTTCGAGCTTCACCCAGTCGGTCTCGAATGCTTCACGGGCGAGCTTGGCTGTGAGCACCGCATCGCGGGCGGTGTAGCAGCCGGCGGTGTTCGGCAGTACCCGCGCGCCGCAGCGGTCGACGACGTCCAGCACGCTGCCCTTTGCTGCCGGATCAAGCCGGCGCAGCGCGACGGTGACGATCTCGGCGCCCGAGGCGGTGACGGCGGCTTCCAGAGCGTCCATGCTCGAGGCGCCGCCGGTACCAAGGATGAGCCGGCTGGTGAAGGTCTCACCCGCCAGCTGCAGCGGATCGTCCATGATCAGCCTCCTTGCGTGGCGGTCAGCAGTTCGACGACGTCACCGTCGGCGACCGGGTGGTTGCCCCAGGCCCCGCGCGGGATGACCTCGCCGTTGATGGCGATGGCAACGCCGCGCCGGTCGCGGCCGGGTCCGCGGTCGCTTCCGGGCGCGGTGAGCAGTTCCGCGACGCTGGTGCCGTCCGGGACGTCGGTGGCGGTGCCGTTCAAAGTGATCTTCATGCGAATCGGTCCGGTGAGAAGGGAGCGGCCAAGGTGCCCGGCCGCCCGGTCGTGAGCTCTTCCAGCACGGCGTCCGCCGTGACGGGCGCGAGCAGGATCCCGTTGCGGTAATGCCCGGTGGCGATGAAAGTGCGCTCGTTCAGCCGACCGATCAGCGGCGCGTTGTCGGCGCTGCCCGGACGCAACCCGACGACCGCCTCCGTGAACGCCAGCTCGGTCACCCCCGGAGCGAGCTCGTAGGCGGCGCGCAGCAGCTCGTACACCGCCCCGGCGGTCGCCGTCCGATCGTCACCGCGCTCCTCGACGGTGGCGCCCACGACCAGCCGGCCGTCGGCGCGCGGAACCAGATAGGCGTCGATGCCGCGGATCGTGCGCGTGAGCAACGGCTCGCCGCGCAGATGCAGCAGCTGACCCTTCACCGGCCGGACCGGCAAGCCCGGCAGCAGGCGGGCACTCGCCGCCCCGGCCGCGACGATCACGACACCCGCATCCAGCTGCCGTGGATCGGCGATGGACTCGCTCACCAGGGTGACGCCCGACCGGCGGCAGGCGGCCCGCAGCGCCTGCACGAGCGCGCGGTTGTCGACGCTGTGATCGCCGGCGGCCAGGAAGCCGCCGCGAACGCGCGGGGAGAGCGCGGGCTCCAAGGCGCGCACTTCACGAGCGCGCAGCCGGGTGACTTCCAGCCCGAGCTTGCGCTGAAAGACGGCCACGTCGTCCATCCGGGCGAGGTCGTCGCTGTCGCGGGCGACGGAGAGCGTGCCGTCGGTGCAGTAGCCGGGGTCGACACCGCCCGCCTCGTGCAGCTCCGCCGCGAACGCCGGCCACCGGTCGCGGCCCGCAAGCGTCAACGTCAGCAGCGCTTCCTCGCCGTAGTGCACCTCGGTGACCGGGGCGAGCATGCCGGCCGCCGCCCAGCTGCTCTGCTCCGGGACATCGGTGGCCAGCTGCGCGTCGAAGACCGCGACACGCCCGAGCCCGGCCTGCGCCGCGCGCCAGGCGATCGCGAGCCCGATGACGCCGCCCCCCACGACGGCGATGTCGCTGCGGACATCGCGGCCGGGCCCATCGCGGCCCGCGGCGGGGCCGGTCAGCTGGGTCATCGGTACTCCGTTCCCTTCGCCGGCATGACCCGGATCAGGTGGTGACGGTCGGAGGAGTGCCCCTCCCTCTCAGCCCGCTGCCCGGGCTCCCGTGGTGTCCACGTTACGGCGTAACTCGATGCGGATACGCTCCCTTCACCGCCCGGCACCTCGTGCTGGGAAGATCGAAGCGCCGACCGGCGCGCCCCAAGTGAACACAGCGGTCAGTGGGATCAGCGGCGAACCCGACGACGTCCCGCGTTGACTCTCTGGAGGTGCGGCATGACCGTCTCGCTCCCGGCGCCGGCTGCAGCCGACGAAGGCAGGGCAGCCCAGGACCCCGTGCAGCTGCTCACCCCTGAGGGCGAGCGCGTCAGCAATCCGGAGTACGACGGCCTGCTGGCCGACCTCGGCGATGCGGAGCTGCGCGGCTTCTACCGCGACATGGCGCTGGTGCGCCGCGTCGACATCGAGGCCACCGCGCTGCAGCGGCAGGGCGAGCTGAGCCTCTGGGCGAGCTGCCTCGGGCAGGAAGCGGCGCAGGTCGGAAGTGCGCGGGCGATGCGTCCCCGCGACTATGCGTTTCCCACCTACCGCGAGCACGGCGTGACCTGGTGCCGAGGCATCGATCCGACGCTGCTGCTCGCACAGTTTCGCGGCACCGCGCTCGCCGGGTGGGATCCGCTGGAATACGGCTGCGCGCTCTACTCGATCGTCATCGGCAGTCATGCGCTTCACGCCACCGGTTACGCCATGGGGATCGCCAAGGACGGCGCGCTCGGCGAGGACGGCGAGGCCGCGATCGCGTACTTCGGAGACGGAGCCGCCAGCCAAGGCGACACCAACGAAGCTTTCGTGTTCGCCAGCGTCTTCCAGGCGCCGGTGGTCTTCTTCTGCCAGAACAATGGGTGGGCGATCTCCGAGTCGACGGATCGTCAGGCCCGGGTTCCGTTTGCGCAGCGCGCGTCCGGCTTCGGCTTTCCCGGCATCCGCGTCGACGGCAACGATGTCCTCGCCTGCCACGCGGTGACCCGCATGGCTTTGGACGCAGCGCGTACCGGCCAGGGGCCGGTGATGGTGGAGGCCGTCACGTATCGCATGGGGGCGCACACCACGTCGGACGACCCGACCCGCTACCGGGCGCAGGCCGAGCTCGAGACCTGGAAGCTCAAGGATCCGCTCGAGCGGGTGAAGGCTTACCTGTATCGCCAGCAGATCGCCGACCGCGACTGGTTCGACGCGCTGGACGCCGAGTCGGACGCGCTCGCCGCACGGCTGCGCGACACCTGCCTGAGCCTGCCGGAGCCCGAGCCGCTCACGTTCTTCGATCATGTGTATGCCGAGCAGCCGCCGCCGTTACTCGCGCAGCAGCGGGCATACGCCGAGTACCTCGCGAGCTTCGCGGCGCCGGGCGGAGAGCAGGAGCGGTCATGACCGGGCAGTCCGCGACGCCTTCGCCCGTGCAATCACTCAGCTTGTCCAAGGCGCTGAACGCCGGGCTGCGGCGGGCGATGGAGCGCGACGACCGGGTGCTCATCATGGGCGAGGACGTCGGCCAGCTCGGCGGGGTCTTCCGGGTGACCGACGGCCTGCAGAAAGACTTCGGTGAGGGCCGGGTCATCGACACCCCGCTCGCCGAGTCCGGCATCGTCGGTACCGCCGTCGGGCTCGCCATGCGCGGCTACCGGCCGGTCTGCGAGATCCAGTTCGACGGCTTCGTCTACCCCGCCTTCGACCAGATCGTCACTTCCCTCGCGAAGCTGCACTACCGCAGCGGTGGCCGGGTCCGGATGCCCATCACCATCCGCATGCCTTACGGCGGCAACATCGGTGCGGTCGAGCACCACAGCGAGAGCCCCGAGTCCTACTTCACCCACACCGCCGGTCTCAAGGTCGTCACGTGCAGCGGACCGGCCGACGGGTACTCCATGATCCAGCAGGCCATCGCCAGCGACGACCCGGTCATCTTCTTCGAGCCGAAGCGCCGTTACTGGGAGCGGGCCGACGTCGACGTGTCCGGCGCGGACGCGTTCCCGCTGCACGCGTCACGCGTGCTGCGGCCGGGACGTGATGCGGTGCTCGTCACGTACGGGCCGTCGGTCGCGACGGCGCTCAGCGCCGCGGCGGCGGCCGAAGAGGACGGGCTGGATCTCGGCGTCATCGACCTGCGCAGCCTGTCGCCGCTCGACCTTGATCCGGTGCTGGATGCGGCGCGGCGGACGGGTCACGTCATCGTCGTCACCGAGGCGCCGCTCGCGAGTTCGCTGTCCTCGGACATCGCTGCGCAGGTCACCGAGCAGGCGTTCTACTCGCTGGAGGCGCCCGTGCTGCGCGTCGCCGGTTTCGACACCCCGTATCCGGCGTCCCGCTTCGACGGCGCCTACGTTCCTGACCTCGATCGCATCCTCGATGCCGTCGACCGGTCGCTGGCTTTCTGACGCGAAGGGTTTTCCGGTGGCAGTTCGATCGTTCGCGTTGCCGGACCTCGGTGAAGGTCTGACCGAGGCCGACATCCTCGGCTGGCTGGTCGCCGAGGGAGACGAAGTGGCGCTGAACCAGCCGATCGTCGAGGTGGAAACGGCGAAGGCGGCGGTGGAGGTGCCGTCGCCGTGGAGCGGAAGGGTGCGCCACCTGCACGTCGGCGCCGGGCAGACCGTCGCCGTCGGCAGCCCGATCATCGACATCGACACCGAAGGCCTGGTCGAGTCCGCGGCCGCCGAGAAGGCCGGTGCGCCGCCCGCGTCGGCACATGCCCCGCGACCCGAGGCCATGCTCGTCGGGTCGGGTCCCAAGCCGGCGGCCACCCGCCGCCGCCCGCGGATCGTCGCCCAGCCGGGGCGCGTGGCGCATGCGCCTGGCGCGTCAGCCGCGCCTTCTGGTGACGTGGGTGACGTGGGTGACGTGACCGTGCTGGCGAAGCCGCCGGTCCGCAAGCTGGCCCGTGACCTGGGGGTCGATCTGCGGACCGTGCATGGCTCCGGGCCCGCCGGCAGCATCACGCGTGACGACGTCTGCGCCGCGCAGCCGGTGAAGCCGCAGCCGGGAGGGGCTTTGCGCGGCGAACGCGTCCCGGTCACCGGGTTGCGCAAAGCCATGGCCCAGGCGATGACCCAAAGTGCGTTCACCGCGCCGCACGCGGCCGTCTTCCTCACCGTCGACGCGACCGAGACGGTTCGGCTGCGTGGCGCGCTGGCTGCCACGGCCGAGTTCGCCGGCGTGCCGCTCACACCGCTGACGGTGATCGCGAAGGCGGCGTGTGTGGCTGCCCGGCGCCAGCCGTTGATCAATTCCCAGTGGGACGCGGCGACCAGCGAGGTGGTCCTGCTCGACCAGGTCAACCTTGGCATCGCCGTCGCGACGCCGCGCGGCCTGCTCGTGCCGAACATCAAGGACGCGGGCAGCCTCTCCCTCGTCGAGCTCGCTGCGGCGCTCGCCCAGCTGACCACCACCGCCCGCGACGGTCACACCCGTCCCCCCGACCTCGCCGGCGGCACGTTCAGCATCACCAACGTGGGGATCTTCGGCGTCGACGGGGGCATCCCGATCCTGAATCCCGGCGAAAGCGCCATCCTTGCGGTCGGCACCATCCGCCCGACGCCGTGGGTGCACGACGGGCAGCTCGCGGTGCGCGACGTCGTCCAGCTGACCCTCTCCTTCGACCACCGCGTGATCGACGGTCAGGTGGCCGCGCAATTCCTGGCGGATGTCGGCCGGCTGATCAGCGATCCGCGGCTGCTGCTCGCCTGCGCCTGACAAGATCAACGCTGCACTCAGGTGGGTTTGACCCCCGATCACGGCGCCAAAGTCACTTTCGTGCAGTGTTGATCTTCGGCTGGGCCGTACGCTCGTTGCATGCCTGCGTATGAGTTCCGCTGCCGCACCTGCGGTGACGCGTTCACCGTCCGGCTTGGGATGTCGCAGTCGACGACGACGGCGCCCTGCCCGAGCGGCCACACCGATACCACCCGCGTCTTCACGCCAGTCGCGGTCGGCGGGCGCGGCGGTAACGGCGGTACCGCACCATCGCCGGCCCCGGTCAGCGCACCCGCGGGCGGCGGCGGCTGCTGCGGTGGTGGCTGCTGCGGCTGACCCGCCCGCGTGGAAGCGACAGCAAAGGGCCCGGACGGTGAACCGTCCGGGCCCTTGCGTCGACTAGCGGGAGATCAGAAGGACTCCTCCGGGAGCTCCATGAGGTCCAGGTCGACGCGCTCTGCGAGGTTGCGCTGCTCGGCGAGCAACGGCAGGACGTTGCGGGCGAACCACTTCGCGGCCGCCACCTTGCCCTTGTAGAAGACCTCGTCACGAGCCGACGGGCCGGCGGCGAGCTTCTCGGTGGCCACCTCGGCCTGGCGCAGCAGCAACCAGCCGACGACGACGTCGCCGCTCGCCATCAGCAGCCGGGTGGCGTTCAGCCCGACCTTGTAGACGTTGTTGCGGTCCTCCGCCGACGAGGTGAGCTGCCCGACCATCGTGGCCACGATCGCCTGCAGGTCCTCGACGGCCTTGCCGAGCAGCTCCCGCTCCTGGGCGAGCGCACCGTTGCCGGCGTCGCCCTTGACGAACTCCTGGACGTCGGAGACGAGTGCCGTGAGCGCGGTGCCCTTGTCGCGGACGATCTTGCGGAAGAAGTAGTCCATGCCCTGGATCGACGTGGTGCCCTCGTAGAGGGTGTCGATCTTGGCGTCGCGGATGTACTGCTCGATCGGGTAGTCCTGCAGGTAGCCGGAGCCGCCGAGCACCTGCAGCGAGGTGGCGAGCAGCTCGTAGCCCTTCTCGGATCCGTAGCCCTTCACGATCGGCAGCAGCAGGTCGTTCAGGCGAAGCAGCACGTCGTGCTCGCGCCCTTCGGCCTCTGCCAGTGCGATCTCGTCCTGCACGTGGGCGGTGTAGAGCACCAGCGCGCGCATGCCCTCGGCCCAGGCCTTCTGGCGCATGAGCATCAGCCGGACATCCGGGTGATGGGTGATCGTCACGCGCGGCGCCGTCTTGTCGGTCATCAGTGTGAGGTCGGGGCCCTGGACGCGGTCCTTCGCGAACTCGAGCGCGTTCAGGTAACCGGTCGACAGCGTCGAGATCGCCTTGGCGCCGACCATCATGCGGGCGTACTCGATGACCTGGAACATCTGCGCGATGCCGTCATGCACCTCGCCGACCAGGTAGCCGACGGCGGGGGTGCCGTGCTGGCCGAAGGTCACCTCGCATGTCGCGGAGACCTTGAGGCCCATCTTCTTCTCGACGTTGGTGACGAAGGCGCCGTTGCGCTCGCCGAGCTCGCCGGTCTCCCAGTTGGTGACGTGGAACTTCGGAACGATGAACAGCGACAGGCCCTTGGTGCCGGGGCCGGCGCCGTCGGGGCGGGCGAGCACCAGGTGGACGATGTTTTCCGGAACGTCCCAGTCACCGCTGGTGATGAAGCGCTTCACACCGTCGATGTGCCAGGTGCCGTCGTCCTGCTGATGGGCGACGGTGCGCCCGGCGCCGACGTCCGAACCCGCGTCGGGCTCGGTGAGAACCATGGTGGCGCCCCACTGCTTGTCGACCATGGTCCGGGCGAAGACCTTCTGCTCGGGGGTGCCGAGACGGTCGATGATGGCGGCGAAGTTGCCGCCGGCCATGTACATGAAGATGGCCGGGTTGGCACCCAGCATCATCTCGTTGGCCGCCCAAATGAGGGACGGCGAGGCGCCGAGCCCGCCGAGGCTTTCCGGCAGCGACAGGCGGTGCCACTCGCCGTCGAGCACGGCCTGGTAGCTCTTCTTGAACGACTCGGGCAGCGTCACCGAGTAGGTCTTGGGATCGTAGACCGGCGGGTTGCGGTCCGCGTCGACGAAGGATTCGGCCAGGTCCTCGGTGCAGAGCCGTTCGACCTCACGCAGCACGTCGCGCGCCGTGTCGATGTCCATCTGAGCGAACGGACCACGGCCCAGCGCCTGATCCGCGCCGAAGACCTCGAAGAGGTTGAACTCGAGATCCCGCAGGTTGCTCTTGTAGTGGCCCATGAGAGTGGAACCTTCCGCTGGAGGCAGCCGGGTACGGCACCGTACTGGCCGGTAACTTAGATGATGCTACCCACCAGTAACACCGTTCCACACCTCTTTGTTTCTGTTATTGAGCTCACCGGACCAGGGCCTTTCGTCCAATGAGCCGCTGCGGGCCGCGTCCCCGAACGGAGATCGGGGGGTTAAACGGCCTGGTTGAGCACGGCTTCTCCGTTCGGGGGCCCGCCCGGGTCAAGAGCCCCCCATGCGGGCGCGGGACGGGCGGGGCATGGGCGTAGCGGGCCGCCGTAGCTCGCGTGTCACCCGACCGGTGGATCTTCCTCCAGAACCCCCGGGATCCGGCCGACTCCTCAAGCGCGTCGATCTTGGGGGAGCCTGTGACATCAATACGCAAGCTGGGCACCGCGGCTCTGGGGGCCGTCGTCGGACTCACCACTGCGGTGACGCTGCCGCTGGTAGCGGCGAGTCCGGCCGCCGCGACGCCACCGCCCAACCCGAGCACCTGCACGCCCGACCCGGGCTATGACACGTGCCTGCGCTTCTCCTACACGGGAGAGCCGGGGTCGTACACCGTGCCGACGGGTGTGCTGGCCATCCGGGCGAAGCTGTGGGGGGCCGGTGGCGGGGGTGGGGCGCCGCAGGCCGACAGCCAGCCGGCGGCGGGTGGTGGCGGCGGCTTCACGACCGCCACGCTGCGCACGGTGTCCGGGCAGACGTTCGCGCTGACCGTGGGTCAGGGCGGGTCACCGGCCGACACCTCTCAGACGTTCTCCGGCGGCGGTGCGGGCGGTGCTGGAGACATCGACGCGACCAGTGGCAGCGCCGGCGGTGGCATGACCGCGATCTGGTCCGACTCGGCCCTCGGCACGCCACTGCTCATCGCGGGCGGTGGTGGCGGCGCGGGCGCCAACACCGATGACAACGGAGCCTTCGACTCCCCGCTGGGCGGCGGCGGTGGTGGTGGCAACAGCGGGCTTTACCACGCGACGACCGACGTGCACGGCGGCGGCGGCGGGCAGGACGCGGGCGGTGTTGCCGCCTCCAGCGCCGGCGCCTCCTGCAGCGTCGAGGCGACGGCGGGAAGCCAGTTCACCGGCGGCACCGGCGGCGGCGGAAGCGAGCTGGGCAGCCTCGGCGGCGGAGGCGGCGGCGGCGGCTACTACGGCGGTGGCGGCGGTGCGTGCCGCACCTCCGGTGACGGCGTCGGCTCCGGCGGCGCGGGCGGCGGCGGGTCGGCGTTCATCGCCGAGAGCGCGGTCAACGCCAGCACCGAAGCCGGCGACACGAGCGACGACGCGACCGTCACCTCACACCCCGGCGGCGTCGACGACTCGCTCTACCAGGACGGGATCGGCACCGCCACCGGCGGCACCGACGGCTCCCCGGGCCAGCTCGTGCTGGAGTTCGACAGCAACCCCGTCGCACCCGCCCCTGAGAACGTGACGTCGACGGGTGTCGGCACGGCTGCGCAGTCCCCGACGATCACCGTCCCGGCGGGCGGCACCCTGCGCCTGCTCGACGGCAGCACACCGGTGACGAGCCTGGACGTGCCCGACGAGGGCAGCTACAGCGTCGACACCGACACGAACGTCGTCACCTTCACCCCGGTCGATGGCTTCAAGGGCGATGCGACGCCGGTGACGTTCCAGCTCACCAACACCTCGCTGCAGACCGGCAATGCCACCTACACGCCGCACGTCGACGCTCCGCCGGGGCCAACTCCGGACCCGCTGACGTCCACCGGTACCGGTACGGCGCCGCAGACGGCGACGATCGCGATCCCGAACGGCGGCTCGGCGGCGTTGCTCGATGACAGCACGCCGACGAGCAGCCTGAGCGTCACCGGCGAAGGCAGCTACTCGCTGGACAGTGACACCGGAGTCATCACCTTCACCCCGGTCGCCGGCTTCAGCGGCGATGCCACCGCCATCACCTACCAGGTGACGGACATCTACGGCACGCCGGGCAGCAGCAGCTACACCGCGCACGTCGATGCTCCGCCCGGGCCCACCCCGAGCCCGCTGACGTCCACCGGTACCGGGACGGCGCCGCAGACGGCGACGATCACGATCCCTGACGGCGGATCAGCGAGCCTGCTGGACGGCGACAGCGAGACGAGCAGTCTGAACGCCCCCGGCCAGGGCAGCTACGCGCTGAACGAGGCAACCGGGGTCGTCACCTTCACGCCGGCACTCGGGTTCAGCGGTGATGCGACCGCCATCAGCTACCAGGTGCGCGACAACTACGGAACGCCGGGCACCAGCAGCTACACGCCTCACGTCGACGTGCCCGCCGGACCCAACGGGCCGACGCTCACGTCCACGGGTCGGGCGGGGGCGGTCCAGCACCAGAACGTCACGGTCCCGCCGGGCGGCTCGGTCAAGCTGATCGACGCCACCATCGGGGTGGTGGGCTGCTCGGTCATCGCCCGCGGGCGCTGCGGCCCCGATCTGGTGACGAGCGTGACGGCCCCCGGAAAGGGCACCTACTCGGTCGTTCCGGAGACCGGGGTGCTGACCTTCACGCCGCTGCCCAACGTCACCGGCAGCGTGAGCCCGGTCGGATTCATCATCACGGACAGCTACGGGCAGCAGGCGGCCGGCACCTACCAGGCGACGATCACGCCGTACGGACGTGCCATCGCCTCCGCGCCGGCGCTCACCAAGCTGCTCACCCGCTGGACGACGGTGCCGGTCACCTGCAAGGTCACCGCAGGGCTGATCCACCGCTGCAACGTCACGCTGACGTACCGCAACGGTGGGCGCGTCTACACCGTCGGCACCGGCTCCGTCCTGGTGCGGGGGACCGGCAGCAGCCGTCCTGTCGTGGTGCCGGTCCGGCTGAACGACGTGGGCCACTTCCTGGCCCTCTTCGTCGGCGGGGCGCAGGTGAGCGCGGCCGTCAGTGTCAGCCAGACGGGTAACCCCAAAGCGCTGCCCGCCCGCACGACCACCCGGATCGTCAACGCGGTCGTTCGGACCTCGGTCTACTTCGACGACTCCTCGGCCAACGTCCGCCTGTGGGACGCCTGGAACCTCATCGGCATGCGGAGCAAGCTTGCCGGGGTGCACAGCGTGACGTGCGTCGGGAACACCGAGCCCGGAACGAACGCGTTCGCCAGCTGGCTGCTCGGCTATGCCCGGGCGATGGCGACCTGCGGCTACCTGACTGGCGGTACGAGGGTCCACACGACGCTTGTCAGCAACGCCTGGTTCGCCCCGGCCTCGCTGGACCCGACCCCGCAGGGCCAGCAGCTGAACCGGCGAACGGACATCATCATTCGCTACTGACAGCGGCAGGTCAGGGCCAGCTCACCGCTGGCGCGGGCAGGCAGGTGTTCCGGCCTGCCCGCACGCCGGCCAGGTGAAGCTGTGATCAACGCGCCAACGATCACGCTCAGAGACGGTTTGGCGGGGGGTTCACCACGATCGTTGGCGCGTTGATCACGAGATCAGGCGGCGCAGGTAGGGGATGCGTTCGACGATCAGGCAGATGGCCGTGCTGGCGATGCAGACCGTCACCGCGACCGGTATCGCCCAGAGCACCGTCCGGCTGATGTCGCTTCCGTCGGGCAGCTGGAGACGGCGCATCAGGGGAAACAGCAGCAGCGGATGGATCAGGAAGACCCCGTAGGTCGCCCCTCCGATGGCACGCATCTGGCCGGCGGACACCCGCCTCGGTCGCCAGCCGCGGACCACCACGAAGAGGCCTAGCGACGTGAGCATGACGGTGGGGCTCAGGTAGTCGTAGAGGAAGTAGCCGTTCGACGTCCAGCCGTATCGCGAGGCAAGGGCGCCGCTGCCGAATGCCGTGGCAAGCCACCCGACGATCGCCGCTGCCGCTGCCAGCCGCCCGGCGTTGTCCGGCAGCCGCGCGGTCCGCAACGTGTAACCCGCCAGGTAGTAGCCGACGTAGGGCAGGAAACGGGTGGCCGCATTGAAGCCACCTCCTCCGCCGAGTTCGCGGAAGGCGTGTTCGGCGAGGCCGAAAACGAGCGCCCCGGCCGTCAGCCACCACAGCTCGCGCCGGCTGGAGTGGCGGATCAGTCGGCGCAGCACCGGCGTCAGCGCGGTCAGGCCCGCCACGATGAACAGGAAGTACAGCTGCAGGTAGGGGTCGCCGTTCGCGATGCCCTTCCAGGCGGACGTGAACGTGACGTTCTCGCCGTAGAACTGCCGCTCGAAGATCAGGTAGGCGGCGATCCAGAACGCCAGCGGGATCCCGATCCGGACGGCGCGCTTGCGCAGGAACGCCCCGCCGGGCATGCGTCGCTCCGGGTCGAGCAGCAGCGCGCCGCTCACCATCACGAAGACAGGCACGCACCACAGGCAGGCCGTGTTGATCAGGTCGGCGGCCCACCACGAAGCGCTGTGGGCGCCCGTGCCTGCGCTTCGCGTCGCGGTGCTGATCGCATGGACGACGACCACCGCGAGGATCGCCGTGATGCGCAGCAGGTCCAGCCATTCCAGGCCGGTCGCTCGCGAAGGCGTCCCGCGAGGCGTCGGACGGTCGGCACCTGGGGTGCGGACGGGCGTGTGACCGGCTGGGAAGCGAGTCAGGGTTTCCGTGGGCATCAGCTCTCAAGATGCCCACTTCGGCTGGGTTTTAGCTGGGGGCGACCTTGGCGTCGGCAATTTCGCGCAACTTGTTCTTGGCGACCTTGTCGAGGGTGGCGCGGGGGAACTCGTCCACGAAGTACACCGAGCGCGGCACCTTGAAGTCGGCCAGGTTCTTGACGCAGACCTCGATGATCGCCTTCTCCATGTGACCGTCGTCCGGATCGGCGCCGGGGCCCTTGATCACGAAGGCGACCGGAACCTCACCGAGGAAGTCGTGCTGCTGCGCGACGACGGCGATCTCGGCGATGCCGGGCACCTGCCGGCAGGCGTCTTCGACCTCGCGTGCGGAGACGTTCTCACCGCCGACCTTCAGCAGGTCCTTGTCGCGCTCGCTGTAGAAGTAATTGCCGCCTTCGCCGACCCGCACCATGTCGCCGGTCTTGAACCAGCCGTCGGCGGTGAAGGCCTTGGCGTTCGCCTCCGGGTTGTCGAAGTACTCGAGGAAGAGCTGCTGACCGCGCACCCCCCGCACCCGCAGCTCACCGATCTGCCCCTCGGTGCAGAGCTCCTCGGTGTCCGGGTTGACGACGAGGAACTGGTAGCCCGGGGTGGGCTTGCCCATCGAACGCGCCGGATTGCGCTCGCCCTCCACCTCGCTGTGGACGCAGTGGGTCACGGTCTCGGTCATGCCGTAGGCGGCCAGCACCCGGAAGCCGAAGGCCTGCTCCAGCTCGGGAACGATCAAGCCGAAGACGCCGACCTTGAGCTTGCTCGCCGGCTTGTCCGGCATCATCAGCGCCTTGAAGACGAAGGGGATGAGCGAGATGTGCGTGACGTCTCGGCGCACCACGACGTCCCAGAAGCGGCTCACCGACCACTTGGGCATGAGCACGATCGTGGCCCCCACGCCGAGCACCGACCAGGTCGACCAGCTCTGCGCGTTGACGTGGAAGAACGGCAGGTAGATCAGGTAGATGTCGTCGCCGGTCAGGTCGATGTTGTTCGGCCCGACCCGGCTCGCCCAGATCGCGTTGGCGTGCGTGTGCACGACCGCCTTCGGGCGCGAGGTCGTGCCGGAGGTGTACATGATCCCGACCGGGAGCATCGGCTCCACCGGGCGCCCCGGGTAACCGTCCTCGGCGCCGAAAAGGTCGGCGAACGCGATCGCCCCGGCGGGGAGCGTCTCCTTCGCGGGCTCACCGCTGTTGGTGTCGGTGACGGCGATCCACTTGAGGTCGGGCGCGTTGTCGGCGATCAGCTGGGCGAATTTCGGCTGGGTGACCGCGGCGACGCACTGGGCGTGGCCGGCGAGGTAGGTGATCTCCGGTCCGACGCTGTGGGTGTTGGTGGTGACGCCGACGGCCCCGACGACCGCGCAGGCGTACCAGGCGAGCACCATCTCGGGCGAGTTCTCCGAGTGGATGAGCACCTTGTCGCCCTTGGCGATGCCGCGCTCGTGCAGCCCGGCGGCGATCCGCCGCACGTCGGCGGCGAACTGCGCATAGGTCCAGGTGCGGCTCTCGCCGTCCTTCGGCTCCCAGATCAGGAACGGGTGTTCCGGCTTCTCCTGCGCCCAGTGGCCGAGCAGCCACGGGATGTCCTGACCGGCGAACTGGAAGTCGATGACGTCCTGCTCACTGATGGTGTGCGCAGCCACAGGTAACTCCTCGTTGCTTCGAGCCGCTGGGAGGGACCGGAAAGAACAATCTGACGGGCCGTCAGCGTTTACTTCGGCCCATCTTGACCGACGGGCGCGAGGCCGGACATACCGACCCCCGAATCCGAGCCGGCGTACTGCGGGGCGCCGAGCCGGCGGACCAGGCGGATGGTCAGGTCCTCGAGCTGGGCGGCGAGCTCCTGATACGCCTCGAGCGGCTCGCCGAGGGGATCGCGGATCTCCTCCTGCGGGCGCGCCCGGCGCCGGGGGACGGCACGGAACTCGTCGAGCGCCGCCACCCATTCACCGAGGCTGCGATCGTCGCGCGGGCCGTGTTTCTCCGCCAGCCGGACCAGCTGGCCGAGCACGAAGGTGCGGGCGGCGGCTGGCTCGTGGTGGTTGCGCACGGCGTCCATGTGGTCGTTCGTCATCGTGATGATCAGCTGGGCCGGGGCGATGAGCTGGGCGTTCATGCGCCGGCTGATGTGCCCGTCGAGTTCGACGCCGCGCTCGGTGAGAGCGGTCAGCGTGTGGTCGGTCGGGCCCGCGGAGTTCCATCCGAGCGTGCCGGCCGAGTGCACCGACAGCGCTAGCCCGGCGGCGGAGAGGTGGTGGCGCAGCAGCGCCTCGGCCATCGGCGAGCGGCACACATTGCCGGTGCAGACAACCAGGATGTCCGGGCCGGCGCCGGGGTGGGAGCCCGCAGGCCTAGGATCCGTCACGTGTCAGAGCCTGCCAAAAGCATCGGCGATGCGTCGCCCGCTCCGTTTCCCGCCGCCAGCGTCATCCTGGTGCGCGACGGCGCGCGCGGGCTCGAGGTGCTCATGCTCCGGCGAACGGCGAAAGCCTCTTTCGCCGCGGATGCCTGGGTCTTCCCCGGCGGTCGCGTCGACCCTGAGGACGGCGCCGACCCGCTTTCGCTCGAGGCGGCACGCCAGGCCGCGGCCCGTGAAACGCGCGAGGAGGCTGGAGTCGTCGTCGCGCCAGAGGCGCTCGTGCCGTACTCGCAGTGGTGTCCCCCGCCGGAGAGCCCCAAGCGGTTTCTGACCTGGTTCTTCGTCGCTGCGGCACCCGACGCGGATGACGTGACGGTCGACGGCGGTGAGATCACCGAACACGAGTGGGTGCTGCCTGCCGAAGCGATCGCCGCGCGTGACGAGGGACGGGTGACGCTCCTGCCGCCGACCTGGCTGACGCTCTTCGAGCTCGCGCAACGGGCCACCGTCGCCGAGGCCATCGAGCGGGCCAGGGCCGCGTCACCGCCCTACTTCGAGACGCACATCGGCTTCCTGCCGCGCCCGGACGACCCGGAGCAGAAGGACGTCGTCGCGCTCTGGCGCGGCGACGCCGGCTATGAGGCCCGCGACCCCGCCGTCCCCGGATCACGCAACCGGCTCCGGATGGGCGAGCCGCCATGGCGCTACGAAAGGGCGGACTGACACGCGTCGCAAGCCGGCGCGGCTTCCCGCTTTCCGTCCCAACAGCTGAACAGCCGTTCGCGGACACGCCCGAATGTCCTGAGTGATCGGGGCCGCCGACGACATACTGCCCAGAGCGAGAACGCGACCTCTCAAGAGCGCGAAGCGTTCGACCGGTGACTCGGGGGCACCATGCAGGACGGCGGGCCGGCTGGTCTGCGAGGACACGAACATCGAGCGCCGCCGTCGAGCGGCCAGATCGGTGCTCCTCGGCCACGGAACAACGGCACGGGGCGTTCTGCGGCGAGCCTGCCCAGGGGCGACGCAGCGCAGGAGCCGACCGGCGCGCCGGGCGAGCGGCGCTTCCGTACCGCTCTTGCCAGCATGGTCGACCCCGTCGCGGTCATTGCGCCGGTACGCAACGGCGCCGGCTCCATCGTCGATTTCGTCGTCACGTTCTCCAACGGGCGGCCGGGCGCGCCGCGGGCCGGCAGCCTGCTTTCGACGCTCTGGCCGGTGGACGCGACCTTGCAGCTGCTGCCGCACTACCGCGACGTGCTGGCCGGCGCGGATCTGGTGCTCGACGCGGTGCTGATCCCCGGCGTCGACGGGGCGGACCGGTACGTGGATATCCGCGCCGCCCGCCTGGACGAGGCGGAAGTGATTGCCACCTGGCGGGACGTCACCAGCCGGGTGGAGGCGGAGGAGGCACTCGCCGACAGCGAGGCGCTGCTGCGCGGCGCGTTCGACGAGGCGCCCGCGGGCGCGTTGCTGATCGGGCTGGCCGGAGAGGTTCCCGGTGAGGTGCTCAAGGTCAACCGCACCTTCGCCGAGCTCACCGGCTACCGGCAGCAGGAGCTGCTTGCCATGCCGTTCACCCGGCTGCTGCACCCGGACGATCTCGCCGCCGGGGCTACCGCTGCGCAGCTGCTGGAACGCGCGGGCGAGCCGCTGCGCCTGCGCCGCGCTGACGGTGGCGAGGTGTGGGTGCGCCTCGGCAGCGCCCAGGTTTCGCTCGGCGACCAGCCCGCCTACCTCGTCGTCCACGTCGAGGACGTCACGAGCACCCGGGAGATCGAGCAGCAGCTCGCCGATCGCACTCTGTACGACCCGCTCACCGGCCTGGCTAACCGACACCTGCTGCTCGATCGCTTCCGGCTCGCGGTCGACAACCTTGCCCGCCACCCCGGCGCGATCGTCGTCCTGCGCATCGATCTCGATCGCTTCAAAGACATCAACGACAGCTATGGCCACACGGTGGGGGACTACGTGCTGGCCGAGGTGGGGCGGCGGCTGTCCGCGCTGGTCGACAGCCCGGACACCGCTGCCCGGCTGGCCGGTGACGAGTTCGCGATCGTCACCGCTGCGCGAACCGGCCGGCGGGCGGTGAGCTGGTCCGCGAACGGCGCTCGGACCGGAAAGGACGCCCGCGCGAGTGGCACGGTCGCTGCGGCGACCAACACCGCTACGCGCCTCGCGGACGAGGTCACCCGCGTGCTCAGCGAGCAGATGCGTCCTCCCGGCGAGGATGAGGTCGTCCTGTCGGTCAGCGCGAGCATCGGCATCGCGGTGGCGACCTCGCCAGAGAGCGACCCGGAGCAGCTGCTGCTGCAGGCCGATCGGGCGATGTATGAGGCGAAGCGGCGCGGCCGCCGGCGCTACGAGCTCTTCCGGCAGAGCCTGTCGAGCGCCGCGCACGAGCGGCTGCGCGTCGAGCAGGAGGCCCGGGAAGCGGTCGCGAACGGCTGGTTGCGGCTGCATTACCAGCCGGTCATCGACCTCACCACCGGAAGGCTCGGCGGGGCGGAGGCCCTGCTGCGGATCGACCATCCGGAGCGTGGCCTGCTCGCGCCGGGGTCCTTCATCGACGTGCTCGAGGACAGCGATCTCATCGTGCCGATCGGCGAGTGGGTGTTGAACGAGGCGTGTCGCCAGCTGCACGAGTGGCAGCAGCTGCCGGGTCTCGCCGACTTCTCGATGGCGGTCAACGTCTCGGGCCGGCAGGCGTCGGACCACGAGTTCGCGGGGCTGGCGCTGGGTGCGGTAAAGACGGCCGGCGTCGACCCGCGGCGGCTCTGCCTGGAGATGACCGAACGGATGCTCATCGACGCCGACGAGTCGGTCGCCGCTGATCTGCACCGGCTGACCGCGGAGGGCATCCAGATCGCGCTGGACGACTTCGGCACCGGATATGCGTCACTCAGCTACCTGCAGCGGTTTCCGGTGTCGACCTTGAAGATCGACCGCAGCTTCGTCACCGGCGTCGGGGTGACCGCGACGGACACGGCGATCGTCGCCTCCATCGTCGCTTTGGCGCACGCTCTGGAGCTCGACGTGGTGGCCGAAGGCGTGGAAACGGTCGCTCAACTCGAGCAGCTGCGAATCCACCACTGCGCGAAGGCGCAGGGCTATTTCTTCGCGCCGCCGCTCGACGCGGGGCAGTTCGCAAAGGCGTTGCAAGACGAGGTTCGCAAGCTACGCGGGTGATGACACGCGTGATCGATGCGCAAACGTGGACGCAGGCCTTAGGCTGCTGCCATGGCTAGACGAACGATCGTTCAGCTCGAGGACGACCTTTCTGGCGGTGAAGCGGCGGAAACGGTCAGCTTCGCTTTGGACGGAAAGACCTTCGAGATCGACCTGAATGAAGGCAATGCTGGTGCCTTGCGTGAAGCGTTGGCGCCCTACATCGCTGCGGGACGCTCTTTGCGCGGATCCCGCGCCGGGCGCAGCGCGGCGCGCCGGCCGGTTTCGGACGGTGTCTCGGACGTCGATCCGGCGGCGGTGCGGTCCTGGGCGCAGGCCAATGGCTACTCGGTTTCCAGCCGTGGTCGCGTGAGCAAGGAATTGCGCGACGCATACAAAGCCGCGAATCCCTAAGAAACGACACCTCTGTCCCGATTGTCATACTGCGGGTACACGGATACTCCGCACTACCTCTTTCGGCCGGCGAGCTCTGCCGGCTGGTGAGGCTGCCGTTCCGGCCATGCGGTCGCGGGCGGCAGTTCGTGCGTTGGGGGGTCGCTCGGGATGGGGTGTGCAACGGTTGGCAGCGATTCGGCAGCGCGCTGGGCTTTCTTTCCGCGGCGTCTTGCTGAACAGTTCCGTTATGGCCTCACGCGCGCGAACGGCGGTCGGGTGGCGGGCGCGCGGCTGCGAGCCCTGGCCGGCTCGCCGATCTGGACCGGCTGCCGTTGAGCGACCTGCGTAACGCCGCACCCGGCGTGCGTCGCGGCGGCGTCGGTTCCTCGGTGCCGAGGCGCAGGCGGGTCAGCATTGCTGCCGTCACGGCATTCGTCCTGATGCTGCTCGCTTCCGGCGGCGCAGCGTGGGCGACCCACACCGTGGTGCGAGACCAGGCGCGGCGGCTGCTGAACGAACGGTCCGCGGAGGTCGGGCTGATCTTCGCCACGTCCGTCAGCAACATCACGAGTGCGATGAATTCCTTCCTCGCCGTCCTGCGCGTCACGGGTGCCTCGCCCGCCTCGTTCGCCCGAGCCGCCACGAGCCAGCTGACCGGCCCCACGGCGAGCCGGATGAGCGTCGCCCTGCTGCGCCCGGATGAGCAGGGTGGCTACCAGGTGCTGGCCGCGCGCGGGCCGGCCGTCGCCGGGCGGCAGTCGCTCGGTGCGGAGCGCGTCCGGGCGTTGAACGCCGCCAGCGCTCTCACCGGGTCGCGAGCCGGCTTGCCGGTGCCCACCCGGATCATCGGCAGCGGCACCGATCGCTTCCTGGGGTTCGCCATGCAGGCGAAGGGCATCCCTGGCGGCCCGTCGAACCTCTTGCTGTACCGCGAGTTCTTCCTCGGACCGCTCTCCGCTGGCCAGCAGTCGTCCAACGCTGCATTTCACGAGCTGGCCGTCGTGCTCTACGCCGCGCCGCGCATCGAGCCGCGCCAGCTGCTCATCAGCACCGTCGGGGGACCCATCCGTTCCGACGGCGCCAAGTTCGTCGCACAGAACGCAGGCGCCGGCACCTGGCTGCTCGGCGTGCGGGCGAAGAGCTCACTGGTCGGCGGAGTGGCGGAAAATGCCTGGTGGACGGTGCTGCTGGCGGGCATTGCGATTTCGGTGCTGCTCGCAACGATGATCGAGTTCGCGATCCGAAGGCGAGAGACGGCGCTTTCGCTGTACGCGGCCGAGCACCAGCAGGCGGAGATGCTGCAGCGCAGCCTGCTCCCGACGCTGCCGCCGCTGCCTGGTCTCGAGCTCGCCGCGCGCTATCAGGCCGGCGGGGTCGGTCAGCAGGTAGGCGGCGACTGGTTCGACGCCTTCCCGCTTGACGACGGTGGAGTCGGGTTCGCGATCGGCGACGTGATCGGTCACGACGTGCAAGCCGCGGCCGCGATGTCGCAGATCCGAGCCGCGTTGCGGGCGTACGCGTTCGGCGGGGCCGCCCCGGCGCAGGTGCTCACGCAGCTCGATCGGCTGGTGATGACGTTCGAGGTCACCCAGCTGGTCTCAGTCATCTACGGGGTGCTCGGACCAGTCGACGGGGCAGGGCGGCGGATGCTGCGCTTCGCGAACGCCGGGCACCTGCCGCCGCTGCTGCAAGGTCCGGACGGTCAGGTCACGGTCCTTTCCGGCGGGACCTCGGTGGTGATCGGAGCGCCGTTCGCCGAGGCGCGAGACCAGGACGAGCTGCTCGTCGAAGCGGGGTCGACGTTTTTGCTCTTCACCGACGGCCTCGTCGAGGCGCCGAACCGCTCGCTGTCCGACAGCATTCCCGAGCTGGCCCGGACGGTGGGGCAGCACCAGCCGGGCGACGGCTGCGACGCGCTGTGCGACCGGGTCCTCGCGACGCGGGCGGATCAAACGCTGCGCGACGACGTCGCGCTGCTCGCCGTGCGGCTGCTGCATGCGCCGGCAAGTCAACGGCTTCCGGCCGATACCCAGGCTCGTGAAGCGCTTTCGGAGGTGAAAGACACGTCCAGGTCCACCGCACCGCTGGCGCGTTAGGGAATGGCCGCCGCAGCTACGGCCGGACCTCAAAGCGAGTCACTCCGGCTACCACCGGAGGCACGTTCTCCGGCGCAGAGCCGGCGCTTCGTCGCCCATGCGCTCACGCGTTGGCAGCTGCCGGCACTCGTCGATGCCGCAGTGTTGCTCACGAGCGAGCTGGTGACCAATGCCGTCGTTCACGCCCAGACCGAGGTGGCGGTGACCATCACCCGGCGCGACCGGCACACGGTGAGCGTCTCGGTGCGCGACGGATCCAGTCTCGCCCCGCGTCCGGCCACGCACCCGGACGACTCGATGACCGGGCGCGGTCTCGGCATCCTCGACATGCTGGCCGACTCCTGGTCCGTTGACACCGAGGCCGGCGGCAAGACGGTGACGTTCACGTTGGAGCAGCGCTGATGGAAAGTCGTCCGGAGATCGAGTCTCCCTCGCCGCTCGGACGCTACGAAGATGACGAGGGCGGATCGGCCGAGCCGGCGGTGGAGATCTGCTTCCGCAACGTTCCCGTCGGGCTGTTTCTCGCTGCGCGCCAGCATCACGACGATCTGATGCGCGAGTTCGCGGTCATGGGCCTCGCCCATGAGGACGCGGACCCGCACGAGCCCCCCGGGCTGCGCACTCTCATCTCGGAGCTCGGCGTCCGCTATGCGCCGTCCGCCGCGCGCACGAATGACATCTTCGAAAGTGCTGTCCGCAGCGGCCGGACGCATGTCGAACTCAGCTACCGGGCCACGGCGTCGACGCTGCAGGCGGCGGACCGCTTCGAGACGCTCATCAAGCGGGCCGACGACTATTGCGAGCAGGGCAAGATGCTGACCATGCCGCGTACGCCGGAGATGCGGCGCTTCGCCGCGTGGTATCTGGACGAGTTGCGTCGCCAGTTCGCCGGTGCCGCCCCTACTCCGTGGTCTGGGTAGGCGCGTCCTTTCGCCACGGCTGCCACGGCATCTCGCGCCCGACCAGCCGCTCCAGAAGGCGCACGTCATCCCGGAAGAATTCGACCAGCCGGTGGTATTCCACGCTATCGCGGTCGAGCGCCACGGCATCCGGCTTGACGTTCCACAGATTGATCCGGTATTCGACCCGATTGCGAACGGTGTGCGGAACGAGCGTCTTCCAGAGCTTTTTCAGCAGGGGAATGCGATAAAGAAACCCGGGGGAAAGCAGCCGCAGGCGTGGCCGGCTGCCGCCCTGCCGGTGGCGGGTGGCCAGATCGGCGGGACGGTAGCCGCTATCGACGCCGAGGAACGCGCAGACGGTCTGTACCGTGGCCAACGGCTCGGCGCGGAGCTCATCGGTGGTGAGGACCAGAATGTTTTCGCTCGGGAAAAGGTCGTAATACGCCTCGAGGATCCGGCCGTACTCGCTGGTGTAGACATAGCGGAAGCGGTCGTCCATCTCGATGCCGTTGCGCGGATCGGTCGGCGCCTCTGCAATGGCCTCGTCGACGACCTCGGCGAACGAGCGGGTCTCGTAGCCGCGCGGCAGCAACATTTTGTAATGCGAGAAGGCGCGCTCCACCGGATCGCGTAAAAGCGCGATGAGCTTGACGTCGGGGCAGTCGTCGTGAATGCGGCGGGCGGCCAGGCGGACGTCGACGTCGGCCTGCCCCTGCATGTAGTGCGGGGTCACCGCTCCCCACAGCGTGCCGGCGGGCGCATGGCGGAAGTGGGTGCGCAGGTACGCGGGGAGACCGCGCGAGTAGGCCTGCTTGTGGGTGAAGAAGGGCGCTTCCTTGGTCCGCGGCAGGGCCAGCTGCGGGTGGCCGTTCAGGTATTCGTAAAGGGTGGTGGTGGCGGACTTGGGGGCGCCGATGACCAGGAAGTCCAACGTCGACTTGATCGGGCCGTTGCGCTGAGACCCGATGGGCATGGTGTCGGCTTGCTGGCTCGGGGTCGCGGACGTCATCGCCGGGGCACTGCGTCGCGGGTCGCGGGTCGCTGCGCCGAGGTGCGTGTCCAAGCCCAAGCCGTCGTCCCGTCTCGCGTATTTGAGCTGCCCTGCCCTTAAATGTGATTCCGACGGTAGCAGCCGCTGTCCACTTCTTCGCGCTTTACCGCGCTTCGCCACAAAACCCTGAGGTGATTCTCAGGAAAGCGGCTGGGGGTTGCGGCCGAGGCGCGGCGATGATGGTGACGCGTGCCGCAGCGGGGGACGGCCGCGCCAGTCCGTCGCATCGCCTCGCGCCGCGCTTACCTTGATGGCGTGGCTTCGGCGGAGGAGACGATGAAGGCGTCGTCAGAGCAGCCGGCCCAGCCATCGCACGACAGCGGGTGGGCTCGGCGCCTGCGCCGGCTGGAGGGGATTGCCCGCAAGCCCGCCAGGCTCGCGCGCCGGCATCAACGACCGCTGCTGGCCGTCGCGTTCGCCGTGTTCGTCCTGCTCACCGTCCTGTCCTTCCGCTCGCTGCCGGCGGGGCTGCACTTCCGCTGGTGGCTTGCCGTGCTGGTGGTGCTGGTGACCGCACCGATCAGCGTGATCATCAACGCCGCCGAGTTCCGGGTGATGGGTGCGGCCAACGGCCATGACATCGGCTGGCTCCCGGCGATGCGCCTCACGGTGCTGGCGGGGGTGGCGAACCTGCTGCCGGTGCCGGGCGGTGTGGTGATCCGAGCTCAAGCCCTGCATCAGCGCGGCAGCACCTACTCGAGCGCCGTGGCGGTCAACGCCGCGGCCGGTATCGCCTGGATCGCGGCCGGCGCGTTGTCCATCGGGGTCGTGACCATGGCTTCGGCGGGCTCCTGGCTGGCCGGAAGCCTCTTGGCCGCCACCGGTCTGATCCTGCTGGGCGTGGTGACCGCGATCCTGCACCGCCTGGGGTCGGAGGCGTGGCGGCACCTGCGCAGCTTCGTGATCGTCGAGATGAGCACCGTGATCTTCGGCGGTATCCGGATCTACATGGTCTTCCATGCGCTCGGACTCAACGCCACTCCGGTGCAGGCGATCTCGTTGACCGCGTCGAGCATCATCTCGGCGGCCATCGGTATCTTCCCCGGCGGACTCGGCCTCCGGGAGGCGCTCGCGGGTGCCATCGGCGCGCTGGTGGATCTGCCGGCGAGTCGGGCGATCGCCGGGACCGCGGCCGACCGCATCATCATGCAGATCAGCCTGCTGATACTGGCCGCTGTGCTGCTGCCCACCTGGCGAAGGCGGGGGGTCGCCCGCACCATCGAGGACGACGAGCGGGCGCTGGCTGATCCGGAGGAGGACCGTCCGGCGGACGCGCTGCGGACCGCCGGCGACTAGGGGTAGGCCGGCTGAGTGGTGGAGATGACTGCCGCCAACGCGGCCAGCCGGGCAGGCACGGCACGGTAGTAGGCCCAGGTGCCGCGGCGGCTACGCGTCACGAGACCGGCTTCGAGCAGCACCCGCAGGTGGTGGCTGACGGTCGGCTGGGTGAGGCCGATAGGTGCGGTGAGGTCGCAGACACAAGCTTCGCCGCCGTCGTGAGCCTGGATGAGAGACAGCAAGCGCAGCCGGGTGGGGTCGGCGATGGCCTTGAGCGTCCCGGCCAGTTCGACGGCGGCTGCTGCGGAGAGCGGCTCGCGAGACATGGGTGAGGAGCAGGCGAGCAGCTCGTCGGTCGCGAGGGGCAGCGCTTGAGGCATGGGATCAGTTTCCCCCTGGAATTGACCTCTGTCTATGTTGACAATCATCGATGCAGGCGAGAGGCTGGCTGCATCGATGTACGTCGATATGATCCGTGGCCGGTGAAGGAGCCTTCATGTCCCGTGTCCAGCTCGCCCTCAACGTCGCGGATGTCGACGCCGCGGTCGACTTCTACTCAAAGCTGTTCGGGGTGGAGCCGGCGAAGCGCCGGCCGGGCTACGCGAATTTCGCCGTCACCAACCCGCCGTTGAAGCTGGTGCTGATCGAAGACGCAGCCGCTCGCGGCAGCGGAGTGTCCGGTGCGCTGAACCACCTCGGCGTTGAGGTGGAGACTCCCGCCGAGGTGAGCGCCGCGACGGGACGGCTGTCCGGCGCGGGGCTGGAGACGCTCGAACAGGAAGCGACCACGTGTTGCTACGCGGTGCAGGACAAGGTCTGGGTGCACGACCCCGACGGGGCTCCGTGGGAGGTCTACACCGTGCTGGCCGATGCTCCCGGGAATGACATCGCCGGCGGCACCGGCTGCGCAACGGTCGACGGGGCGTGCGTTCCCGACGCGGTCTCGACGGCGGACATCGAGTTCACCGCGCACGGCGTCCCGGCTGCCGCATCCACGGGGCCGGGGTGTTGCCCGTGACCGATCTCGTCACCAAGCCGCCGCGAGCGCCCGACCCTGACGCCCCGGTATTGCAGCGACTTTCCACGCTCGACCGGTTCCTGCCGGTGTGGATCGCGCTGGCAATGGCCGTGGGTATCGGGCTCGGCCGGGCGTTTTCCGGCCTGAACCGCACCCTCGACGCGGTCAAGATCGGTTCGATCAGCCTGCCGATCGCGTTGGGACTGCTGCTGATGATGTATCCGGTCCTGGCCAAAGTCCGCTATGGCGAGCTTGGCCGGGTCACTGGCGACCGCCGGCTCTTGTTCTCGTCGCTCGTGCTCAACTGGCTGGTCGGCCCAGCGCTGATGTTCACCCTGGCGTGGCTTCTGCTGCCCGATTTGCCGACCTACCGGACCGGGCTGATCATCGTCGGCCTGGCTCGCTGCATCGCCATGGTCCTGATCTGGAACGAGCTCTCGTGCGGAGACCGGGAAGCCGCAGCCGTGCTGGTGGCGATCAATTCGCTCTTTCAGATCGTGGCTTTCGGCGGGCTCGGCTACTTCTATCTGCAGGTGCTGCCAGGTTGGCTGGGGCTGTCGCAGCAGAATCTGCACGTCTCGGTCTGGGGGATCGCCAAGTACGTGCTGGTCTTCCTCGGCATCCCGCTGGTGGCTGGCTACGTCACCCGCCGCGTTGGCGAAGCCCGCCGCGGGCGTGTCTGGTACGAGGGCACGTTCCTTCCCAACATCGGCCCCATCGCGCTATACGGGTTGCTCTTCACGATCGTGGTGCTCTTCGCGCTTCAAGGCCACACGATCACCGGCAGACCCGCCGATGTGGCCCGGATCGCGCTTCCGCTGCTGGCGTACTTCGCCCTGATGTTCGGCGGCTCATTTCTGCTCGGCAGGCGGCTCGAGCTCGGATATGCGAAGAGCGCCACGCTCGCCTTCACCGCGGCAGGAAACAACTTCGAACTCGCCATCGCCGTCGCCATCGGCGTTTTTGGCGTCACCTCAGGTCAGGCACTCGCCGGCGTCGTGGGTCCACTCATCGAGGTGCCCGTGTTGGTCGCGCTCGTCTACGTCGCGTTGTGGGCCCGGCGGCACCTGTTCCCAGACCACCCTCCCGGGTCAGCGCCGCCGGCCTGACGTTCAGCCTCCGTCGCGGACTTCGGAGCTTGACGCCCGCGCTGCGCCTCATCACCGCCTGAAGGAGTACTTCCCATGACCGGACCAGCACCCCGCGCACAGATCGCTCTGGATCAGCAGATTGCGCTCCGGGCGGCCGCAGCGCATCTCGCGAACGACTTCGACGGCACCTTCGGAGTCGAGACCATCGAGCGGTTCCTGCACTCCTCCTACGACCAGTTCGCCGGCAAGGCCACGTTGGCGAACTTCCTGCCGCTGCTGGCGGAGCGCTTCGCCCGCCAGCGGCTCCAGGCGCTGGCCAGGGTCGAAGGCCATTTCCACGACGGCAAACCAGTCGTGCTCTTCCTCTGCACTCACAACGCGGGACGCTCGCAGATGGCGCTGGGCTTCTTCTCGCACTACGCCCGCGACAATGCCATCGGCTGGTCCGGAGGCTCCGAACCGGGGAACGAGGTCAACCCGGCAGCCGTCGAAGCCATGAGTGAACGCGGCATCGACATCTCCGGCGAATACCCGAAGCCCTGGACGGACGAGATCGCGAACGCTGCGGATGTCGTCATCACCATGGGCTGCGGCGACGCCTGCCCGGTCTTTCCCGGCAAGCGCTACGAAGAATGGGTCCTCACAGATCCGGCCGGACTCGATGTCTCGGCGGTCCGACCCGTCCGCGACGAGATCGAAAGGCGCGTCCTCGCGTTACTCGCGCAGCTCCACGTGCCCGTCACCGTGAGCCCGCCGGCTGCGCCGCTGCTGCCGTCCTCCTGACCCGAGACACGGGCCGAGCGAGCAGCCGGTCAACCCGAAGCCAGGCCGCGGTCTGCCGTTGCCCGAGGAAGAGCGGGTGACGGGAATCGAACCCGCGTTCTCAGCTTGGGAAGCTGATGTTCTGCCTCTGAACTACACCCGCGCGATGGCGCAACTGCCAGGATAGCGGGCAGGTTCCAGCCGACGGCGCGGTCCCGCCCGTAGGCTGCCTTGCATCGGCCAACGCCAGGCACTGCCGGCCATTTTCGGGAGCGCGATGATCCTGTCCGACCGCACGGTCCGCAAGCTGCTCGCGAACGGTCATCTCCAGCTCGACCCGCTGGAGGACGACCAGATCCAACCCGCAAGTGTCGACGTGCGGCTCGGCCGCTCCATCCGGGTCTTTCGCAATCACACCGCGGAGTGCATCGACCCCTATACCGCACAGCCGGAGCTCACCGAGATCCTCGAGGTGAAGGAAGGCTCGCCGTTCGTGCTGCACCCGGGCGAGTTCGTGCTCGGCACCACGGTGGAGCGCATCGGCCTGCCCGACGACATCGTGGCCCGCGTCGACGGCAAGTCGAGCCTTGGCCGGTGGGGCATTCTCATCCATGCCACGGCGGGCTTCATCGACGCGGGCTTCCAGGGCCAGATCACGCTGGAGCTGAGCAGCGTGGCGACCCTGCCGGTGCGCCTCTGGCCGGGCATGAAGATCGGCCAGATCTCCTTCATGCAGCTCGACGAGCCCGTCGAGCGGCCGTACGGCCACCCCGACCTCGGCTCGAAGTACCAGGGGCAGCGCGGCCCGGTGGCGTCCGAGTACCGCCACAATCGCCGCACCACCGCGGACTGACGCCGTCCTGGCCGCCCCCGCCGCCCTGCCCGTCCTCGTCGGCCGCTGACACTGGCACAGCAGCACCAGGCCCCCGCTGGCAGTGGTGGACGCAGGCGCGCGGCCCGGCTACTTCGGGCTGGGCACCGGCTCCGCGAGCCGCGTCTGCGCCACTAGATCGCCGTCGCGAAAGAGCTGCACCTCGTGCGCGCCCGGCGACACGTCCGGCAGCGGTCCACTGGACGCGCAGCCGGACAATCCGCGCCGGATCGCTACCGCTACGGCCCCGGCCGGCGTCGCGTCCGCCGAGTCACCGTGGACCGTGACCGTTTTCGCATCGACGGCGACCACATACGTCCCGGCGGCCGGACCGGTGATGGCGAACTGGCCGACGGGCCCGCCGCCCGCGGGCTCGGATACGGCAATGGCCGGGGTGGTGCAGCTGCGCAGCAGCTCAGGAGCTCGGCTCGGTTCGTGCCGCAGCGACACGATCGCGATCACGGCGGCGACCACGACGGTCAGGATGATCAACGCCCGCCGCGACGGCCGTCCCGGAAGTCGCGTCGACTCCCGCATGACGTCCCGGACGTGTCCTCGCCGCTCCTTGCGTGCCTGCTCGAGCAGCTCGTAGCGCCGGCGGGCGCGTTCGCGGCGCGCCTGCCGAACGCCCTGCCGATCCCGCTCGGACGGCGGGTCACCGCCCGGCATGGAGCTCGGGCGGTGACCCGGAGGTGACCCGTCGGCCAGCGATCAGCCTTCCGTGCTCGAAGCCTCGCCCGACAGCTGCGGGTTGTCCGCTCCGGCCGTGGCGTCCGGCGTGCCGCGCACCGGGCCGGCGCCGCCCTCGTCGGGCCCGCCACCGACGCCGACCAGCTGCTTGGGCGGCTGGTTCACCGAGCGCAGCAGCAGCTGGGCCACGTCGAGCACCTCGACCTCTTCGCGGGCTTCTCCGGCCTGCTTCTTCGCCGTGACCGCGTCGGAGAGCATCACCATGCAGAACGGGCAAGCCGTGCCGACCACGTCCGGGTCGAGCTCGAGTGCCTCGTCGACGCGCTCGACGTTGATCTTCTTGCCGATGCGCTCTTCCATCCACATCCGCGCGCCGCCGGCACCGCAGCAGAAGCCGCGCTCCCGGCACCGGTGCATCTCCTTGCTGGCGAGGCCCGGCACGGACGCGAGGACCTCGCGCGGCGGGGTGTAGACCTCGTTGTGCCGGCCCAGGTAGCACGGGTCGTGGTAGGTCACCAGCCCGTCGATCGGCTCGACCGGCGTCAGCCGGCCGTCGGCGACCAGCTGGCCGAGCAGCTGGGTGTGGTGGAGGACGTTGTAGTCGCCGCCGAGGGCCGGGTATTCGCGTCCGAGCGCGTTGAAGCAGTGCGGGCAGGTGGCGACGATCGTCTTCGCCGGCTTGCCCTCGGGCTTCACCGCCGCGTTGAGCACTTCGACGTTGGCTTTGGCGAGCTCCTGGTAGAGGTACTCGTTGCCGAGCCGGCGTGCCGGGTCGCCGGAGCAGGACTCGGAGGCGCCGAGTACCGCGAAGCTGACGCCCGCCGTGTGCAGCAGCTCGGCGAACGCGCGCGTCACCTTCTTGCTGCGGTCCTCGATGGCGCCGGCGCAGCCGACCCAGTAGAGGTAGTCGACGTCGTCGGGCACCGGCTCGCCCTCGTCGAGGACGCGAACCTCGAAGGGCAGGCCGTCCATCCACTCGGTGCGGCTGCGCGGGTTCACTCCCCACGGGTTGGCGTTGTTCTCGAGGTTGCGCAGCATGACGCCGGCCTCGCTCGGGAACTCAGACTCGATCAGCACCTGGTAGCGGCGCATCTCGAGGATGTGGTCGACGTGCTCGATGTCGACCGGGCACTGCTCGACGCAAGCGCCGCAGGTGGTGCAGGACCACAGCACGTCGGGGTCGATGACGCCGCCGGATTCGAGGTCGCCGACCAGGGGACGCTCCTCCTGCGCCTGGCCCGCCTCGGGCACCCGGCCGAAGCCGGACTCCGGGACGTGGTGGTAGTCGCCGGTATGACCGGCGCCTTCCTGCTGACCGGACGCCCCCTGGTTGGCAGCGGGGCTCCCCCCGACGGGCTGGCCGTCCTCACCCTTCTCGGCGAGCAGGTACGGCGCCTTCGCGAACAGGTGGTCGCGCAGGTCCATGATCACGAGCTTGGGTGACAGCGGCTTGTCGGTGTTCCACGCGGGGCACTGACTCTGGCAGCGTCCGCACTCGGTGCAGGTGGCGAAGTCGAGCATCGCCTTCCAGGAGAACTGCTCGACCTTGCCGACGCCGATGACCGGGTCCTCTTCCTCCATGAGGCTTTCGAGGTCCGGGGTGGTGGCCAGCGGGCCGAGCGCCTTCGGCTCGCGTTTGGTGAGCACGTTCAGCGGCGCGATGAAGATGTGCAGGTGCTTCGAGTAGCTGACGAGCACCAGGAACGCCGTGATCACCGCGATGTTCGCCAGGATGAAGAACGTCTCCAGCACGTCGTTCGCGTCCTGCCCGAAGTGCTTCATGACCTGGGCGAATCCGTAAGACGCGAACTCCCACCAGCTGCCGCGGTGGTCAGGGCCGAACGGGAAGTGGCCGGTCACGATCTGAGCGCCGCGGTAGGCGAAGAGGGTGAAGACGACCAGGAAGATCATCCCGAGCACACCCCAGGCCGGGCCGGTGTGCGAGCCGTAGAAGCGGCTCTTGCGGGAGATGCGGGCCGGGCTGCGCTCCGCGCGGTTGAACGCGAAGTAGCACAGTGCGACGACGACCAGCGTGCCGAAGAGGTCTTCCAGGAAGCCGAGCCAGGTCATCTTGCCGATGCCGGGGAACCAGAAGTCACGCTTGAAAAGCGCGCCCCAGGCCTCGACGATCGTGAAGCCCAGGATGAGGAAGCCCCAGAAGGTGAAGAAGTGGGCGGCACCGGGCACGGTCCACTTCAGCAGCTTGCGCTGTCCGAAGACTTCGGCCACCTGGGTGACCCCGCGACGCCCGATGCCGTCCAGGCGTCCGGGGGCCGGCGTGCCGGAGCTGATCATCCGAAAGAGAAAGAATCCCCGCCGGCCGGCGATCGCCAATGCGGCCACCGTCAGGAGCAGCCCGATGGTCAGGCGTACAGCCAACTGAACCTCCTGCAGAAGCGCTCACGAAAAGCGCTGATCCGGTGCTCATTCGCTGCTGATTAAGCACAGTCGCCGCGAGCCTACGGCCCAGGTGACACCCAGGTAACACGCGACCCGCCAGCGAGCGAAACGTCACGTAACCGTCTCCTGAGCGCGCCGCCGTACCAGCCCAAGATCAACTGCCCCGTTCCCGCGTGAATCAATCTCCACCCAGGGAATGCATGGCCGCGATAGAAAGTTGAGCCAGTCAGACTCAGCTCCGTTGACAGGAGCTGGCGCGCCTGGCCACACTGGTGGGCAGGCACCACAAGCAACGGTTCATACGAATGGCAATCAAGAGAGGCACACCCATGGCTCGTGCAGTCGGTATCGATCTCGGTACCACCAACTCGGTCGTCGCGGTGCTGGAGGGTGGCGAGCCGTCGGTCATCGCGAACGCCGAGGGCAGCCGCACCACTCCGAGCGTCGTCGCTTTCGCGAAGAACGGTGAGGTGCTGGTCGGCGAGGTCGCCAAGCGCCAGGCCGTGACGAACGTCGAGCGCACCATTCGCTCCGTCAAGCGCCACATGGGCACGACCTGGTCCCAGGAGATCGACGGCAAGCCCTTCACGCCGCAGCAGATCTCCGCGTTCATCCTGCAGAAGCTGAAGAGGGACGCCGAGGGCTATCTCGGCGAGCCGGTCACCGACGCGGTGATCACGGTCCCCGCGTACTTCAGTGACGCGGAGCGGCAGGCCACCAAGGAGGCGGGCGAGATCGCCGGCCTCAACGTGCTGCGCATCATCAACGAGCCCACCGCGGCCGCGCTCGCATACGGCCTCGACAAGGGCGACAAGGAGCAGACCATCCTGGTCTTTGACCTCGGTGGTGGAACGTTCGACGTGTCCCTGCTCGAGATCGGTGACGGCGTCATCGAGGTGAAGTCCACCAGCGGTGATAACCGGCTGGGCGGTGACGACTGGGACCAGCGGGTCGTCGAGCACCTCGTGAAGACCTTCAACGGTCAGCACGGCGTCGACCTGTCCAAGGACAAGATGGCCATGCAGCGCCTTCGTGAGGCGGCGGAGAAGGCCAAGATCGAGCTGTCGCAGTCGACCCAGACGAGCATCAACCTGCCGTACATCACGGCGAGCTCCGAAGGCCCGCTGCACCTTGACGTCAGCCTCTCGCGCGCCGAGTTCCAGCGCATGACTTCTGACCTGCTCGACCGGTGCAAGGGCCCGTTCCAGCAGGCGATCAAGGACGCGAGCATCGACCTGAGCTCTATCGACCACGTCGTGCTCGTCGGTGGCTCCACCCGTATGCCTGCCGTCGTCGAGCTGGTGCGTGAGCTCACCGGGGGCAAGGAGCCCAACAAGGGCGTGAACCCCGATGAGGTCGTCGCCGTCGGCGCCAGCCTGCAGGCCGGTGTGCTGAAGGGCGAGGTCAAGGACGTCCTGCTGCTCGACGTCACCCCGCTGTCGCTGGGCATCGAGACCAAGGGCGGCATCATGACCCGCCTGATCGAGCGCAACACGACGATCCCGACCAAGCGCTCGGAGATCTTCACGACGGCGGACGACAACCAGCCCTCGGTGCAGATCCAGGTCTACCAGGGCGAGCGCGAGATGGCCGCCTACAACAAGAAGCTCGGCATGTTCGAGCTGTCCGACCTGCCGCCCGCCCCGCGTGGCGTGCCGCAGATCGAGGTCACGTTCGACATCGACGCGAACGGCATCGTTCACGTGAGCGCCAAGGACCTCGGCACCGGCAAGTCCCAGTCGATGACCATCACCGGTGGCTCCGCGCTGCCGCGTGACGAGGTCGACCGGATGATGAAGGAAGCCGAGCAGTACGCGAACGAGGACAAGACGCGGCGCGAAGAGGCCGAGGTTCGCAACCAGGGCGAGGCGCTCGTCTACCAGACCGAGCGGTTCCTGGCCGAGAACGGTGACAAGGTCGCGGCGGAGACCCGCACCGACGTCGAGGAGAAGCTCGGCGCGCTGCGTGCGGTGGTCGGCGGCAACGACATCGAGGCCATCCGCACCGCGGTCGACGAGCTCGCCAAGGCCTCGAGCGCCATGGGTTCCGCGCTGTATTCGCAGCAGGCGGCGGCCGGTGGCGCCGGCGCGCCCGGTGGTGCCGGTGGCCCCGAGGGCGGCGCTGACGGCGAGGACGTCGTCGACGCCGAGATCGTGGACGAGGACAAGTGACCCCTATGAATGGAGCGTCCGCGAGCGACCCTGCGCACGGACGGTCTTCCTTCGCCGCGGGCGGGCGCTTCGGCCCGTCCGCGGACGAAGAGCCGGAGCCGGTGGTGGTGCGCGACAAGCGACGGGTGAACCCCTTCGCGCCGGCGTCCGCGCCGGTTCCTGAGGAGGCCGCCGCGGCCGGTGCGCCGGCCGAGGAGCAGGCCCCGCCGCAGGAGCCGTCCGAGCCCACTGTTTCCGCAGCGGAGGTGGCAGCGCTGCGCACCCAGCTGGAAGAGCGCACCGCTGACCTCCAGCGGCTCAAAGCCGAATACGACAATTTCCGCCGGCGGACGGAGCGTGACCGCCAGCTGTCCGGCGAGCAGGCTACGGCCAAGGTGCTGGCGGGCTTGCTGGGCACGCTCGACGACATCGACCGCGCCGCTGAGCACGACGACCTGACCGGCCCGTTCCGGGTCGTCGCCGACACCCTGCGCGCCGCGCTGACCGGCGTCGGCTTGGAGCGGTACGGCCAGCAGGGCGATTCCTTCGACCCGCAGGTGCACGAGGCGCTGACCCACACCTATCAGCCGGGACTCGAGGGACCCACCTGCATCGAGGTGTACCGGGCTGGATACCGGTACGCCGGGCGCGTGCTGCGGCCGGCGCAGGTCGTTGTAGCCGAGCCGCCGGCGCCGGAGGAGAGCGCCGATGGGGCCGCGTGACGTAGAGAAGGATTACTACGCCGCACTCGGCGTCGACAAGAACGCCGATGCTGCGCAGATCAAGCGCGCCTACCGCAAGCTGGCGCGCGAGCTGCACCCGGACAAGAACCCGGGTGACACCAAGGCCGAGACGCGCTTCAAGGAGGTCTCCGAGGCCTACGACGTGCTGTCCGACGACGCGCGGCGCAAGGAGTACGACGAGATGCGCGCGCTGTTCGCCAACGGCGCCCGTCCCGGTGGCGGCCCGTTCACGGGTGGCGGGGCGGGTGCCGGCGGCGGGGGCGTTCCGTTCAACCTCGACGACCTGCTCAATCAGGCCGGCGGCGGCAGCGGCTTCGGTGGGCTGTTCGGAGACCTGTTCAACCGCGCCCCCGGCCGGGGACCGCGGCGTGGCTCCGATCTGGTCGCGGAGCTGACCATCGACTTCGAGGACGCCCTCCAGGGGGTCGAGGCGACGGTCCGACTGCCGGGTGCGGCGTCCTGCTCGCACTGCGCCGGGCTCGGCACCCGGCCGGGTACGGTGCCGCGCACCTGCCCGACCTGCCAGGGCCTCGGGGTGGTGAGCCGCAGCCAGGGCGGTTTCGCGCTGTCCGAGCCGTGCCGCGAGTGCCGCGGCAAGGGCTCGATCATCGACGACCCCTGCCCGGTGTGTCACGGCAGCGGGCGCCAGGAGCGGTTGCAGCGCATCAGAGTGCCCGCGGGTGTGGCCGACGGCCAGAAGCTGCGGGTGCGCGGCAAGGGAGCGCCGGGCGAGCGCGGCGGACCGGCCGGCGACCTGGAGGTCGTCGTCCACGTCCAGCCGCATCCCGTCTTCGGCCGGGAGGAAGGCTCGGGCAACGTCACGATCGTCGTTCCGGTCACCTACCCGGAGGCGGCGCTCGGCGCTGACGTGCGGGTGCCGACTCCTGACGGAGCTGCCGTGACGGTTCGCGTTCCCGCCGGTACATCCAGCGGGCGGCGGCTGCGGGTCCGCGGGCGGGGCGCACCGACCCCCGGCGGCGGGCGCGGTGACCTCCTCGTCACCATTGACGTCGCCGTTCCGGCGAAGCTGTCCGCAGCGGCCCGCAAGGCGCTCGAGGACTACGCAGAGCACGAGCAGGTCGATCCGCGAGCCCACCTGAATACGTTGCTCGGAGGGTGACCAGGATGGAACGCCGCCACGACAGTAGCCCGCGCAGCGACGGCTCGGCCCGTCACATCGGCATCTCCGAAGACTCCCCGGTCTACGTCATCTCGGTGGCGGCGGAGCTCGCCGGAATGCATCCGCAGACACTGCGCACGTACGACCGGATGGGCATCGTCCAGCCCGGTCGTACGGCGGGCCGGGGCCGGCGGTACTCACCGCGCGACGTGTCGCTGCTGCGTGAAGTGCAGCGGTTGTCGCAGGAGGAAGGCATCAACCTGCAGGGCATCCGGCGGATCCTCGGCCTCGGCCGCCAGCTCGCCGCGCTGCAGGCGCGCGTCCTCGAGCTGGAAGCCGAGCTGGAGCGGGTGCAGTCGGAGGCGGACGAGCGGGTGGAGCAGGCCCATCGGGCGCATCGCCGTGATCTCGTGCCGGTCGAGCGATCGTCGGTCATGGTGTGGCGTCGAGCCCATCGCTGACCGGCGGAAACTTCTCAGGGTTGAGCGGAATGCACTCAACTCTGGCAGACGTTGACAGGAGTAACTGTCCCTACGAACCACTTCACACAGGATGGGCATGAACCCCGAGCGGCTGACAACGAAGAGTTCCGAAGCTTTCCAGGCCGCGGTATCGCGCGCCACGGCGAGCGGTTCGCCCCAGGTCGAGCCGCTGCATCTGCTTGCTGCGCTGCTCGACCAGACCGACGGACTGGCAGGTCCGCTGCTCGCTGCAGTCGGCTCGTCCGTTTCCGCCGTTCGGCCCCAGGTCGAGGCCGCCATCGCCCGGCTGCCTCAGGCGTCGGGTGCCTCCGTCGGGGCGCCGCAGATGTCCCGGCAGGTGATCGCCGTCGTCAACGCGGCCCAGGCGGAGGCCGCGAAGCTCGGCGATGAGTACGTCTCCACCGAGCATCTCCTGGTCGGCCTCGCGAAGGACGGCGGCGAGGCGTCGACCCTGCTGGTCAACGCGGGAGCGAGTGCCGACAAGCTGCTCGCGGCCTTCGAGAAGGTCCGCGGCGGCGGGCGGCGCGTCACCTCGCAAGACCCCGAGGGGTCCTACCAGGCGCTGGAGAAGTACGCGACCGACCTCACCGAGCTGGCCCGCGACGGCAAGCTCGATCCCGTCATCGGGCGTGACACCGAGATTCGCCGGGTCGTGCAGGTGCTGTCCCGGCGCACGAAGAACAACCCGGTCCTCATCGGCGAGCCCGGCGTCGGCAAGACCGCCATCGTGGAGGGTCTGGCGCTGCGAGTGGTGCAGGGCGACGTCCCCGAGTCGTTGCGCGGCAGGCGCGTCGTCTCGCTGGACCTCGGCGCCATGATCGCCGGCAGCAAGTACCGGGGTGAGTTCGAGGAGCGGCTGAAGGCGGTCCTCTCCGAGATCAAGGAGTCCGAGGGCCAGATCATCACGTTCATCGACGAGCTGCATACGGTCGTCAAGGCCGGTGGCGCGGAAGGTGCGATGGACGCGGGCAACATGCTGAAGCCCATGCTCGCCCGCGGCGAGCTGCGGATGATCGGCGCGACCACCCTCGATGAGTACCGCGAGCACATCGAGAAAGACCCGGCGCTCGAGCGGCGCTTCCAGCAGGTCTACGTCGGTGAGCCCTCGGTAGAGGACACGATCGCGATCCTGCGCGGGCTCAAAGGGCCCTACGAGGCGCATCACGGGGTGGAGATCAGCGACGCTGCGCTCGTCGCGGCGGCGACCCTCTCCGACCGCTACGTCACCTCCCGCTTCCTGCCCGACAAGGCGATCGATCTCGTCGACGAGGCGGCGTCGCGGCTGCGGATGGAGATCGACTCGTCACCCGTCGAGATCGACGAGCTGCGCCGCGAGGTCGATCGGCTCAAGATGGAGGAGCTCGCCCTCGAGCGTGAGGACGACGCCGCTTCCAAAGAGCGCCTGAAGCGGCTGCAGGCGGAGAAGGCCGACAAGGAAGAGCAGCTGTCGGCGCTCAATGCGCGCTGGGAGCAGGAGAAGTCCGGGCTCAACCGGGTCGGTGAGCTGAAGAAGCGCCTTGACGACCTGCGGCGGCAGGCCGAGCTCGCGCAGCGCGACGGCGACCTGACCCTCGCGTCGAAGCTGATGTACGCAGAGGTCCCGGCGGCCGAGCGGGAGCTGGCCGCAGCCTCCGCGTCGGAGAACGCGGGCGCGCCGCCCGGAGCTGCACCCATGGTGAAGGAGGAGGTCGGCCCGGATGACATCGCCGAGGTGATCTCGTCCTGGACCGGTATCCCGGCGGGCCGGCTGCTCGAGGGGGAGACCGCCAAGCTGCTGCGCATGGAGTCGGTGCTGGCCGAGCACGTCGTCGGCCAGGACGCGGCGGTCCGGTCGGTGTCCGACGCGGTGCGCCGCGCCCGGGCGGGGGTGTCGGATCCCGACCGTCCGACCGGATCGTTCCTGTTCCTCGGACCGACCGGCGTCGGCAAGACCGAGCTGGCGAAGGCGCTCGCCGACTTCCTCTTCGACGACCCGCGCGCCATGGTCCGCATCGACATGAGCGAGTACGCGGAGAAGCACACCGTCTCCCGGCTGATCGGTGCCCCTCCCGGCTACGTCGGCTACGAGTCCGGCGGCCAGCTCACCGAGGCGGTACGCCGGCGGCCGTACACGGTGGTCTTGCTCGACGAGGTCGAGAAGGCTCATCCGGACGTCTTCGACGTGCTGCTGCAGGTGCTCGACGACGGCCGGCTCACGGACGGTCAGGGCCGCACGGTCGACTTCCGCAACGTGATCCTCATCCTCACCAGCAACCTCGGATCGACGTTCATCACCGACCCGACGCTGTCGCCGGATGAGCGGCGCGAGGCGGTCATGGCCGCGGTGCGGCAGTCGTTCAAGCCCGAGTTCGTCAACCGGTTGGACGACGTCCTGGTGTTCGACCAGCTCGGCATCGACGACCTGACCCGCATCGTGGAGCTGCAGCTCGACCGGCTGGCCCGGCGGCTCGCCGATCGGCGCCTCACCCTCGACGTGAGCGCAGCGGCCAAGCGGTGGCTCGCCGAGCGCGGCTTCGACCCGGTCTACGGGGCCCGTCCGCTGCGCCGGCTGGTGCAGACCGCCGTCGGCGACCAGCTCGCGCGCGAGCTGCTCGCCGGCGAAGTTCGCGACGGCCACCAGGTCTTGGTCGATGTCGCCTCCGGCGGGCAGAGCCTCACGGTCGGCGCCGCGGTAGCCGCTGCATAGTTTCCACCACCCACCGAGAGGGGCGGGACGCTTGCGCGTCCCGCCCCCCGGCGCGTATTCACATGAGCGGCACACCTTCGACGCGCTGGGGGCAGCGGTGGCGAGTCTCGATCCGGTGGAGACCAACCCTGGGCTCTACAAGGTTGTCTTCGAGAACGAGCGGGTGCGCGTTCTCGAGTACCTCGACGGGCCCGGCGATCGGACGACACCGCACGTTCACCCGGACAGCGTGATGTACACGCTCACCGGCTTCCAGCGCCGGTTGTATGCCGCGGACGGTGCGTCCCGCGACGTGCACATGCCCGCCGGTTTCACCGGATGGTTGCCCGCGCAGCAGCATGCCGGGCACAACATCGGTGACTCGGACACTCACGTGATCTTCGTCGAGCTCAAGGAAGGCGCCGGCGAGCCGTCACCCGCCGACGTCCCGATCGGCCCGGCAGGCAGCTGAGCGAGCCGCCCGGCGCGTTCGCCTAGGCTCCACGCGTGCCTACAGCTTTGGTGACGGGGGCCTCGTCGGGGATCGGGGAAGCATTCGCGCGGCGGCTGGCCAGAGACCGCTACGACGTCATCGCGGTCGCGCGCCGCGCCGAGCGGCTGGACCTGCTGCGTGACGCGGCCGTGGCGAGCGAAACGTTCGCGGTGGACCTCGCGACGCCGCAGGGCTGCGCGCAGGTCGAGGAGCGCCTCGCCGCCGGCGTCGATCTGCTGATCAACAACGCCGGGATCGGCAGCGGGGCGGCGTTCGAGGAAAGTTCGGCCGAGGTCGAGGAACGGCTGCTGGCACTGAACGTACGGGCGGTCATGCGCCTGACGCACGCGGCGGTGCCGGCGATGCTGGCCGCCGGCGCGGGGCAGATCGTCAACGTCGGTTCGGTGGCCGCGTTCACGTCCGTCGCCGGATACGCGACCTACTCGGCGAGCAAGGCCTATGTGGTGGCGCTGTCGGAGAGCCTCGCGGTCCGCTACGCCTCCCGCGGCGTCACGGTGATGGCGCTGTGTCCCGGCTTCGTGCGCACCGAGATGCACGACCCCGCTCACATGCCAGAACACGGCCTCGCGGCCAAGCTGCTCTGGCGCGACGCGGACGTCCTCGTCGACGATGCGCTGCGTGATCTTCGCCGCGGGCGCGTCGTCAGCGTGCCGGGACTGACCTACAAGGCAGCGGTGACCGCGACCCGGCTGGTGCCGCGGCGGGTGCTCGCGTTCGGGGGAAAGCTGGTCGCCCGCGGAGGCGACTAGGTCTCACCGGCCGCCGGCGACCTGGAGCGTCGTCGCCGTGACATAGGACGCCTCGTCCGACGCCAGCCAGGCGATCGCGTTGGCGATCTCCTGCGGGTCTCCGGGGCGTCCCATCGGCAGGTTCGGCCCGACCCGCTCCAGCCGCCCCGGCTCATGGATCTCGGTGGCGATGACTCCGGGGCTCACCCCGACCACCCGGATGCCTTCGCCGACGACCTCACGCCCGAGCCCGGTCGTCAGCGCATCGACGGCCGCCTTGCTCGCCGCGTAGTCCACGTACTCGCCTGATCCGCCGCGCACCGCCGCCATGGACGAGACGTTGACGATGACGCCGCCCGAGCCGCTCATGTCGGTCGACATCCGCCGCACTGCCTCCCGCGCACAGAGGAAAGCCCCCGTCACGTTCACCGTCAGTACCCGCTCGATCCGGGCGGCGGTGTAGTCGGCCACCCGCCCGCTCGGGGAGACGATGCCCGCGTTGTTGACCAATGCCCCGAGCGGCCCGAAGTGGTCGTCGACCGCGGCGAACAGGGCGACGATGTCGGCTTCGGACGCGAGGTCGGCGTGCACCGCGATGGCCCGGCGGCCGAGTTCGCGGCAGGCGTCGGCGACGTCCTGCGCGACGTCCGCCCGCTCGCGGTAGGAGATCGCGATGTCCCAGCCGCGCTCGGCCATCGTCACGGCGGTGGTCGCCCCGATGCCTCGGCTTCCTCCGGTTATCAGCGCCACCCGCGCCGCTGCGCTCATGATGACAAGACTGCCCTAACGTGGGCGTCGTGGATGACCGCGCGCAGCTGCTGAAACTGATCCGCGAAAAGGCGATCGTCTGGGGCCGGGTGACGCTCGCCTCGGGGCGCGAGGCGGACTACTACGTCGACCTGCGCCGGATCACCCTGGCTGCGGACGCGGCGCCCCTCGTCGGGCGGGTGATGCTCGAGCTCACGGCCGACCTGCAGTTCGACGCGGTCGGCGGCCTCACGATGGGCGCCGATCCGGTGGCCACGGCGATGGTGCATGCCGCCGCGGCGCAGGGCCGCGCACTCGACGCCTTCGTGGTCCGCAAGGAGGGCAAGTCCCACGGGTTGCAGCGCCGGATCGAGGGACCGGACGTCGCCGGCCGTCGCGTGCTCGCGGTGGAGGACACGTCGACCACCGGCGGGTCGGTGATGACGGCGGTCGAAGCGCTGCAGCGAGGCCGGCGCCGAGGTCGTCGGCGTGGCGGTCATCGCGGACCGCGACACCGGCGCCGCCGAGCGAATCCGCGAGGCGGGCCTGGACTACCGCTTCGGGTACGGTCTCGAGGACCTCGGGCTAGCCGGCTAGCGGGGCCTACGCCGGGTGCGTGCCCGCGAGCTCAACCGTGCCGGGGCCGCTGTCACCGGCTGGCTCCACAGTGCCGGCGATCCACGCCGGCACGTGACGGCTGACCAGCACGGCGAGCGCGCGGTCGGCGTCCGCGGCGGCCACGACCGCCAGCATGCCGACTCCGACGTTGAACGTGCGTTCCATCTCCTCGGCCGTTACGTGGCCGCGCTCGGCGATCAGCGTGAATACCGCCGGGACCTGCCAGCTGCCCCGGTCGATGGTCACGCTCGCCCGCTCCGGCATGACGCGCGCCAGGTTGCCGGCGAGCCCCCCGCCGGTGACGTGCGCGAACGCGTGGACCTCGGTCTCCGCGATCAGCGCGAGGCAGTCGAGCGCGTAGATGCGGGTCGGCTCGAGCAGCTCCTCGCCTAAGGTGCGGCCGAGCTCCGGCACGTCAGCATCGAGCCGCATCTTGGCCAGCGAGAGCAGCGCGTGCCGGGCCAGCGAGTAGCCGTTGGAGTGCAGCCCGCTCGATCCCATGGCGATCACGACGTCACCGGGCTGCACCCGGTCCGCGCCGAGCAGCGCGTCGGCCTCCACGACACCGATCCCGGTGCCGGCGAGGTCGTACTCGTCCGGCTGCATGATGCCTGGATGCTCGGCGATCTCCCCGCCGACGAGCGCACACCCGGCCTGGGCGCAGCCGTCAGCAATGCCGCCGACGATGTCGGCCATCCGCTCGGGAACGACCTTGCCGCAGGCCACGTAGTCGTTCATGAACAGCGGCTCCGCGCCGCAGACGACGAGGTCGTCGACGACCATGCCGACCAGGTCGAGGCCGATCGTGTCGTGCTTGTCGAGCGCCTGCGCGATCATCAGCTTGGTGCCGACCCCGTCGGTCGACGACGCCAGCACCGGCTTGCGATAGCGGCTGGTGTCGAGTGCGAACAGCCCCGCGAAACCGCCGAGGTCGCCGAGCACCTCTGGTCGGCGGGCCCGCGAAACCCGCTTCCTGAGCAGCGCCACAGCCCGTTCGCCGGCGTCGATGTCGACGCCGGCGGATCTGTAGTCGGTCACCGAACCAGCGCGTCGACGCAGTCGCGCTGGGCGTCCGGGGCGTCGATCGCCGGGTCGCCCGACGGCCCTGGACTGCCCACCTCGAGCATCTCCTTGCCGCGCAGGCTCGGCGCGGGCAGCGGCACCGGATACGTGCCGGTGAAGCACGCCTGGCAGAGCGTCTCCGCCGGCTGCATCGAGGCGGCGACGAGCCCGTCGAGGGACACGTAGGCCAGCGAGTCGGCGCCGATCGAGCAGCGGATCTCCTCGATGCCGCGCCCGGTGGCGATCAGCTCGTCACGGGTGGCGAAGTCGATGCCGTAGAAGCATGGCCAGCGCACCGGCGGGGAGCTGATCCGTACATGCACTTCGGCGGCGCCGGATTCGCGCAGCATCTTCACGAGTGCCCGCTGGGTGTTGCCGCGCACGATCGAGTCGTCGACGACGACCAGCCGCTTGCCCGCGATCACTTCCCGGAGCGGATTGAGCTTCAGCCGGATGCCCAGCTGGCGGATCGTCTGCGAGGGCTGGATGAACGTGCGGCCGACGTACGCGTTCTTCACCAGACCGGCACCGTAGGGGATCCCGCTCTGCTCGGCGTAGCCGATCGCGGCGGGGGTGCCGGAGTCGGGCACCGGAATCACCAAGTCGGCGCTGACCAGCGCTTCGCGGGCGAGCGCACGGCCGACCTCGACCCGGGTGGCGTGCACCGAGCGGCCGGCGATGGTGGTGTCCGGACGGGCCAGGTAGACGTATTCGAAGAGGCAGCCGCGGGGAGTGGCGGCGGCGAATCGGTGGGAACGCACGCCGTCGTCGTCGATCATCAGCAGCTCGCCCGGCTCGACCTCGCGCACCAGCTCGGCGCCGACGATGTCGAGGGCCGCCGTCTCGCTGGCCGCGACCCAGCCGGTCGGCGACTCGGCGGGCCCGAGCCGGCCGAGCACCAGCGGATGGATGCCGTGCGGGTCGCGAGCTGCGTAGAGCGTGGACTCGTCGCAGAAGACCAGGCAGAAGGCGCCGCGCAGCAGCGGGAGCACGTCGAGCGTCGCCTTTTCCAGCGGCAGCTCCGAGCTGGCCAGCAAGCCGGTGATGAGCTCGGAGTCGGTGGTGGCGGTGAGCACGGCGCCGCGGCCGCCGAGGGCGGCCAGCCGGTCGGCGACCTCGGCGGTATTGGTCAGGTTGCCGTTGTGACCCAGGGCGATGCCGCCGCGGCCGGAGGAGCGGTAGGACGGCTGGGCGTTCTCCCAGGTGCACGATCCGGTGGTGGAGTAGCGGGTGTGGCCCACGGCGATGTGGCCGTCCAGGCTGCCGAGCGTGACCTCGTCGAAGACCTGGGAGACCAGGCCGAGCTCCTTGTACACGACGATGCTGCGGCCGTCGCTCACCGCGATGCCGGCCGCCTCCTGACCACGGTGCTGCAACGCGTACAGGCCGTAGTAGGCGAGCTTGGCCACCTCGTCATCGCGGGAGAAGACCCCGAAGACGCCGCAGGCGTCCTTCGGGCCCGGATCGTCGTCCACGTCATGCACAGCTGACGCGGGAGACGGCTCACCGGCTGGGTGGGCGGCGACGTTGGTCGCCGCCGTAAGGCGCCGCACACGCCGAGTCTACGGGCGGCCTCGCCCGGAAAGCCGCAGATCCACCGGGAGAAACGGGCGCAGATCGGCGCGCTCGCCGCTGGCCCGCACCCGGCCATCGGCAACGGCCGTGTCCCAGTCGATGAACCCGCAGGCCAGGCCGATGAACGTGGCTGGATCGGTCTCCACGACGTTAGGCGGGGTGCCGCGGGTGTGACGTGGGCCTGCGACGCATTGCACTGCGGCGAATGGCGGAATGCGCACTTCCACCGAGCGCCCCGGCTGCGCCGCCGCCAGCTGGTCGGCGAGGGTGCGGACAGCCAGCCGAAGTGCGGGCGGCGCGGCGGCGACCCCGCGCTGCAGGCCCAGGGCCACCAACGCGACCACCCCGTGGGCGCCTTCCGGTTCGTCAGGCGGCGCGAGACCTGCCGCCGAGAGCACCTGCCGCTGGGCCGCCAGGGCGGCTGCCAGCCGCGCCGGGTCCGGCTGCTTCACCACGGCCTTGGCACCGGCCTTGTCACCGGCCTTGTCACCGCGGCACCGGGCTGGCTCCGGCCTCAGGGGGCAAGCGGGCCGAGCAGTGCGGGCAGCGTGTTCTCGTATGCCTCGCGCAGCTCGGAAAGGCCCAGCGCGAGCACGCCCTGGATCTCGAGGCGGGCCGCCCGCTGCGCGCTGTCGACGCCGTCGACCACGCCGATGCGCCGGCACGGCAGGCCGCGCGCGTCGCACATGTCGGTGAAACGCAGCTCCTCCGAGCGCGGAACCGCGACGATCGCGCGGCCGGTGGACTCGCTGAACAGCATGACGAACGGATCCGGGCTTTCCGGCTCCTCCGGCAGCACGATCCGGGCGCCGAAACCGAACCGCAGGCACATCTCGGCGAGTGTCACGCCGATGCCGCCATCCGAGACGTCGTGCGCCGACGCGATCATGCCGTCGCGCGAGCCGGCGACGAGCACCTCGTCCAGGAGCGCCTCGCGCTGCAGGTCCACGGCCGGCGGCCGGCCGCCGAGGTGACGGTGCGCGATCCAGGACCACGCCGAGCCGCCGAACTCGTCGCGGGTGTCGCCGAGCAGCAGGATCACGTCGCCTTCGGCGCTGAAGCCGCTCGGGGTGCGGCGTTCGACGTCGTCGAACAGGCCGAGCACGCCGACCACCGGCGTCGGCAGGATCGCCGTCTCGCCGGTGGCGTTGTAGAAGCTCACATTGCCGCCGGTAACGGGCAGCCCGAGGGTCCGGCAGGCGTCGGCAAGACCTCTGCAGGTCTCGGCGAAGGTCCACATGACCTCGGGATCTTCCGGTGACCCGAAGTTCAGGCAGTCGGTGACGGCGTACGGCACCGCTCCGCTCGCGGCGACGTTGCGGCACGCCTCGGCGAGCGCCAGCTGCGCGCCGGCGTAGGGATCGAGCGCGCAGTAGCGGCCGGGGCCGTCCAGCGCCAAGGCAACCCCGCGCCCTTCGGTCTCATCGAGCCGCAGCACGCCGGCGTCGTCGGGGGTCGCGAGCACGGTGTTGCCGAGCACGTAGCGGTCGTACTGCTCGGTGACCCAGCGGCGGGAACACAGCTGCGGATCGGCGAGCATCCGCAGCAGCTCCCCTCCGAGCGCGTCAGCGGCCGGCCGCGCCAGCTCGCGGTCGGGCAGCGGCGGCCGGGGGCGCATCGGGCGGGTGTAGACCGGTCCGTCGTCCGCCAGCGAGCCGGGCGGGACGTCGACGACGACGCTGCCGTGCCAGTGGATCAGCAGCCGGCCGGTGTCGGTCACGGTCCCGATGACGGTGGCGAGGACGCCCCAGCGGGCGGCCAGGTCGAGCACCTCGGCGAGCCGCTCGGGAGCGACGATCGCGAGCATCCGCTCCTGTGACTCGCTGACCAGCACCTCCTCGGGCGCCATCGAGGCCTCGCGCAGCGGGACGCGATCGAGGTCGACGTCCATGCCGGTGCCCGCCTTCGCCGCCGTCTCCGACAGCGCGCAGGTCAGCCCGGCGCCGCCGAGATCCTGCACGCCGACGACGAGACCGCGCTCGTACAGCTCGAGCACGCACTCCGTGACGACCTTTTCGGTGAACGGGTCACCGACCTGCACCGATGGGCGCCGAGCCGGCGCGCCGGTCTCGTCGAAGGTGGCGCTGGCGAGCACCGACACGCCGCCGATGCCGTCGCGGCCCGTCTTGGCGCCGAGCAGGACGACGGCGTTGCCGGCGCCGGTGGCGGCACTCGTCTGCAGCCGAGCGGCCGGCAGCACGCCGATGCAGAGCGCGTTGACCAGCGGGTTGCCCGAGTAGGACGGGTCGAAGCCGACCTCGCCGCCGATGTTGGGCAAGCCCATGCAATTGCCGTAGCCGCCGACCCCGGCGACGATGCCCGGCAGCACCCGGCCGGTGTCGTCGGCGTCGGCGTCACCGAAGCGCAGGCTGTCCATCACCGCGATCGGCCGGGCGCCCATCGCGAGGATGTCGCGGATGATCCCGCCGACGCCGGTGGCCGCGCCCTGGTACGGCTCGACATAGCTCGGGTGGTTGTGCGACTCGACCTTGAAGGTCACCGCGAGCCCGCCGCCGACGTCGACGACGCCGGCGTTTTCCCCGATACCTGCGAGCAGCCGCTCCTTACCGGGCAGGTCGCCGAACTGCCGCAGGTGGATGCGACTGGATTTGTACGAGCAGTGCTCGCTCCACATCACCGAGTACATCGCGAGCTCGGGACCGGACGGTTCGCGACCGAGCGTGGCCACGATGCGGGCGTATTCGTCGTCGGTGAGGCCCAGCTCGCGGTGCAGGCCGGCCGGCGGGTGGGGCAGCTCGGCCGCTACCGGTGACACAGGACGGCTCACGCGGGTGACAGCTCCCTGAGTGCGGAAACGAACATGCCGAGGCCGTCGTCCCCCGGGCCGGTGAGCGTCTCGATGGCGTGCTCCGGGTGGGGCATCAGGCCGACGATGCGACCGTCCGCCGAGCAGACGCCGGCGATGTCGGCCAGCGAGCCGTTGGGATTGCCACCCGCCGGGCCCCTCGCATACCGGAAGACGACGCGTCCTTCCGCCTCCAGCTCGGCGATGGTCTGCGCGCTTGCGACGTAGCGGCCGTCGCCGTGCTTCACCGGAATGACGATGCTCGTCCCCGGCTGGTAGGCGCGGGTCCAGTAGGTGTCCGGATTGTCCACGCGCAGCAGCTGGTCGCGGCAGACGAAACGCAGGCCGGCGTTGCGGGTGAGCGCACCGGGAAGCAGGCCGGCCTCGCACAGGACCTGGAAGCCGTTGCAGATGCCGAGCACCGGCAGCCCGTCGCGGGCGGCGTCGACAAGTGCTGCGACGACGGGTGAGAAGCGGGCGATCGCGCCGGCGCGCAGGTAATCGCCGTAGGAGAAGCCGCCGGGCAGGATCACGGCGTCGACGCCGTGCAGCAGCGGATCGGCATGCCAGAGCGGCACCGGCTCTCCGCCGGCGAGTTTCACGGCACGCAGCGCGTCACGGTCATCGAGCGAACCCGGGAAGGTGACGACGCCGATGCGGCCGAGCGGGGCGCGCGAAGGCTCCTCGGGAACCTCCGGGAGGCGCGGTGCAGTCACGTGTCGAGGGTAGTGGACGGGCGCCGCGAACGGCTGCCGCCGGGCGGCTCGGGCGAGCGCCGCACCGCTGGTCCGGGCCGGTGGCGATGCAGTAACGGGCCTTCGGCTAAACGGCGGCTATTGTCCCGCCAATTCTGGTGATTAACTGGCGAGCCCGGGTCGGTTTCGACGCTCGGACGTTTTCCGGACTCACTCCGCTGGGTGAATTGTGGCGGCGGCGACGCGCCGATGCCGGGGAGACCCCATCAGTTGGCGGACAGGGAGGCCCGAGGTGGCACCAGCCGATGCTCGGGGCGAGCGCTACTGGCGGGCGGTGCTGGACTCTCTCGGTCACGCGGTGGCCATCACCGATGTCTCGGGCACGCTCGTGTACTGGAACGATGCGGCCGAGCGCATGTACGGCTGGACGGCCGCCGAGGCGTTGGGCCAGCCGGTGCGGTCGCTGATCGTGCCCCGCCAGCACCACCCTCACGCCGCTGAGGTGAGAGCCGCGCTGGAAGCCGGGAAATCATGGGGCGGCCGTTTTGAGTTGCAGCGCCGAAATGGAACGATCTTTCCGGTGCTGGTCACCGACACCGGTGTGCATGACGAATCCGGCGCGCTGCTGGCAATAGTGGGCATCTTCACGGATTTGACCGAGCAGGACGCCGCCGAACGTGAACTGGCGGCGAGCAACGCGCGCTGGCAGGCGCTGGTCTCCCGCTCCGCCGATCTGGCCATGGTTGCCGACGCCCGGGCCAATCTCACGTTCGTCGGACCCGCGGCGACCCGGATGCTCGGCTGGCGGCCGGAGGAGGTGCAGGGTCGCAACGGGCTGGACCTGGTGCATCCCGAGGACCGGGCGACCGTCACGGAAGCGCTCGGGGCTGTCCTGGCGGATCCGGACAGCCATCCGGTGGTGGAGTTTCGGGCCCTGCACCGCGACGGGTCGTACGTCTGGGTCGAGGAGACGATCAGCAACCTGCTCGACCACCCGGACGTGGCGGGACTCGTCGGCAACCTGCGCGACATCACCGACCGCCGAGCCGTCGACGACCGGCTGCGCCGATCCGAGGCGCTGTACCGAGCGATCGTCCAGACCTCCCGTGAAGGCATCCTCGTCGTCGGCCCGGACGAGACGGTGATGTTCGCGAACAGTCAGCTGGCCGGCTTCATGGGCCGCCCGGTCGACTGGATCATCGGCCGGAAGGCGACGGAGCTGCTGCCGTGGGATCGCGACGTGCCCGCCCGGCTGGAGCGGCGCCGCCAGGGCGTCGGCGAACGCTACGAGTTGGAGTACCGGCAACGGGACGGCCAGCCGCGCCACCTCATGGTCTCGGCCAATCCGCTCTACGACGATCAGGGCAGCTATCTGGGGTCGCTGAGCATGTACGCCGACATCACCGAGCGCAAGCGCGCGGAGGCGGCACTGACCTGGATGGCGATGCGGGATCCGCTCACCGGCCTCGCGAACCGCACGATGCTGATGGAAGAGCTGCACCGGGCGCTGTCCGATGCTCCGCGGCGGGGCGGGCTGGTCTCGGTCCTGTTCATCGACCTCGACCAGTTCAAATCGGTCAACGACAGCCTCGGTCACGGTGTCGGGGACGAGCTGCTGCTCATCGCCGCCGAGCGGATCAAGAACGTGGTGCGCTCCGCGGATGTGGTGGCCCGCCTCGGCGGCGACGAGTTCGTCGTTCTCACGCGCGACCTCGGAGCCGATCCGGAAGCCACCCGGCTCGCCGAAAGGCTCAGCGACGTCTTCGCCGAACCGGTTCACGTCGCCGGGCTCGAGCTGGTGATCACGGCCAGCATCGGGGTCGCGATCACCGAACCGGCGGCGCTGACGCGCATCTCGCTGGACGGGGCGGCGGTCAGCGAGATCGCCAACGAGCTGCTCCGGCAGGCGGACATCGCGCTCTACCAGGCCAAGGGGCATGGCCGGGCGCGCTGGGAACGCTACGAGCCGGAGACCTCGGACCGCGCGGACCAGCTGCGACTCGTCGGGGAGCTGCGCCAGGCCCCGGTGAACGGTGAGCTCCGGCTCTACTACCAGCCGATCGTCGACTTGAGCACCGGCGAGACCGTGGCCATGGAGGCGTTGCTGCGCTGGCAGCACCCGACCCGGGGACTGCTTGTCCCGAAGGAGTTCATCCCGCTCGCGGAGCAGACCGGGCTCATCGGAGAGCTGGACCTGTGGGCTTTGAACGAAGCGTGCCGCTCGGCATCCGCCTGGCATCGCGCGAGTCCCGACCTGCCTCCGCTGGGTATCGCCGTCAACCTGTCGGCCCGTGAGCTCGGCGATCGCAACCTGCCATCGCGCCTGCTCGCGATCCTGCGGGCCACCGAGCTCGATCCGTCGAGCCTGGTGCTCGAGGTGACCGAGACGGCGGTGATGAGCGAACCCGACGCGGCGTTGGGCATCCTGCATGCGTTGAAGGGGCTCGGCGTGCGCGTCGCCATCGACGACTTCGGCACCGGATACTCGTCGCTCATCTATCTCAAGCGTTTCCCGGTGGACGAGCTGAAGATCGACCGCTCGTTCGTCGACGGCCTCGGCGCCGATCCGGAGGACAGCGCCATCGTTGCGAGCATCCTGGGCCTGGCCAAGGCGGTCGGGGTGACGGCCGTGGCGGAAGGCGTCGAAACGGCCGAGCAAGCGCGCATCCTCGCCGAACTCGGCTGTGAACTCGGCCAGGGCTACCTGTGGTCACCGCCGACATCCGAGGCCGCGCTGGATCAGCCGGATGCGCCTTCGACGACGCTCCGCAGCTTCTCGGCGGGTGCGCCGGGGCGCCACTGGAGCCGCTTTTCCAAGTAGACCCGGCTGCCGTCGTCGTCGCGCGTCTCGAAGCGGACGCCGTCCATCAGCGCGCGCATCAGAGCCACGCCGCGCCCGCTTTCCTGCCCGTCCGCCGCAGCCTGCAGCGCTTCTGGATCGAAGCCCTTGCCCTCGTCGATGATCTCGAGGAACGCACTCTGGTCGTCGAAGCCGGCCCGCACCTCGTACGCGTCACCCGCCTGCGCATGCCGCAAGACGTTGGCGCACGCCTCGGAGAGCGCGATCTCGACGTCGGAGATGGTGTCGTCCGCGACGCCGGCGACCGCGAGCGCCTGCGCGACCAGGCGGCGCGTCAGGGGGACGGACGCCTCATCACGCGGGAGCGACAGGCGGAAGGAAGCTTGCACGGGGGCGTTACTACCCCGGGTAGTGGACCGTGTAGTCCTCGATCACCGGGTTGGACAGCAAGCTGTCGGCGATCCGGGAGATCTGCTCCGGATCCGGCTTCCCATCGATCTCGAGCTCGAAGCGCTTGCCTTGACGCACCGAGCGGACTCCGGTGAGTCCGAGCCGCGGCAGCGCAGCGAGTACCGCGCCTCCTTGCGGGTCGAGAATCTCCGGTTTGAGCATGACCTCAACGACGACCTTCACCCTGTCTCCACCGCCTGCACCAGCCGATCGTAGGCTGCCGCAGGCGGCCTACGGCGGCTCGGCCGGCGCCGACCGGGCGGTTTCGGGGTGTTTTCGGGCGAGTAAGCGCCGTGAAGCTGGTAACACTGACGTCAACGTTCGGGGAGGAGTGTTCGCCGGTGCTGTCCCTTACGGGTACGCGGAGCTCCGACCCTCGCGTTTCTGAGCTGCGCGATCTGCTTCGGGCACGCGTGGGCTCCGGGGCCGGGGAGGTGCTCGCCCGAGCTCGGGCAAGCATCCTGCTCGACGCCGGGGAAGACGGCTGCTGGACCGTCGGCGTCAACGTCGGCAAGGTCAGCGTTCGCGACGGGCGGGTGCGCCGTCCCGACACGGTCATCTGCGCGTCGCTGCCGGTACTGATCGAGGTCGTGGCCGGCACGCGTGCCGGGGTCGAGGCCTTCCTCGCCGGTGAGCTGACCATTCGCGGAAACATGGCGCTTGCGCTGGCACTGGACGGCGTCTTCAACGACGGGCAGGTCCCCGAGCGGCATCCCCGATCGCGGATGGTGCTCTCGAACGGGATCCGAACCTCCTACCTGGAGGCCGGTCCTGCCGACGCGCCCACCGTCGTGCTGATCCACGGGCTGGGCGCGACGAACGCCTCCATGCTCACGCTGCTGTGGGAGCTCGCCCGAGACCACCGTGTCGTGGCGCCGGATCTGCCCGGTCACGGGGCGACGGAGGCCGTCACCGACACGTACGACGCGGAGTTCCTCGCCCGCTGGCTGCTGTGTTTCGTCGACGCGGTCGGCGCGCAGACCCCATGTCTCATCGGCAACAGCCTGGGTGGCCGCACGGCGCTGGAGGCGGCGCTGCGCTCGCCGGAGCGCTTCCGTGGGCTGGTCCTGCTCACCCCGGCGATGGCGTTCCGCAAGCTGCGGCAGTTCATCCCCGTGGTCAACGTCTTGCGTCCCGAGCTCGCGCGCTTTCCGGTCCGCTTCTCGAAGAAGATGGCGGTGGTCGGACTCAAGGGCATGTTCGCGGTGCCGAGCCGGGTGCCTCACCCGTGGTTCGTGGCCGCCGCCGACGAGTTCGTGCGGGTGATGCGGATGCCGGCCCACCGGATCGCGTTCTTCTGCGCGCTGCGCAACATCTACCTCGACGAGGCCTTCGGGGAACGCGGCTTCTGGGACCGGTTGCCGTCGCTGCAGCCTCCCGCCCTCTTCGTCTGGGGCGACCGGGATCGGCTGGTGCCGGCGGGATTCGCCCGTCACGTCGAGCAGGCCGTGCCGGCCGCCACCTCGGTGGTGCTGTCCTCCTGCGGGCACGTCCCCCAGTTCGAGCATCCCGAACGCACCACCAAGCTGGTCCGCGAATTCATGGCGGACTTGAAGGGCGCACGCGTCCCGGTCGCGGCGCGACCGGCGCGCTCGCGCAACAAGCGGTCCGTTGCGTGAGCGCACTGTCCGATCTGCGGTCAATCGGGCGTAACGCGGGTCTCTGGGGCGCCCGTCAGCTCAAGGCGCGGGTGCCGGTGGCGGACATGGACGAACGCGATCCGGATTACATCCGCGATCAGCTGCCCGGTCTCTGGTTGCTCGCGAGCCTCTACTTCCGCGCCCGGGTGCGTCATCTGGACCGCATCCCGGCGACCGGACCCGTGCTGCTGGTCGGCAACCACTCGGGCGGCAACATGACGCCGGACACCCTCGTCTTCACGCTGGCGTTCTCGTCGTACTTCGGCGTCGAGCGGCGCTTCTACCAGCTTGCCCACAACCTGGTGTTGCTCGCGCCCGGGCTCGGCGTGCTGCGCAGGTTCGGCACCATCGCGGCCAGCCCGGAAAACGCGCATCAGGTGCTGTCCTCGGGCGGGGTGCTGCTCGTGTATCCGGGCGGCGACTACGAGGTGCACCGCCCGACCCTCGACCGCAACAAGGTCGACTTCGACGGCCGCCAGGGCTTCCTGCAGCTCGCGCTCGACGAGAATGTCCCGATCGTCCCGATCGTCAGCGTGGGTGGCCAGGAGACGGCGCTGTTTCTCTCCCGCGGGGAGTGGCTGGCCAAACTGCTGCGGCTCGATCGGCTCGCCCGCCTCAAGGTGCTGCCGATCTCGGTGGCGCCGCCCTGGGGGCTGAACGTCGGCGACTTCCTCGGCCACCTCCCGCTCCCGGCGAAGATCACCATCGACGTGCTGGAGCCCATCGACCTGCACGCCGCGTACGGCGCCGAGCCCGACCTCGACCAGGCCTATGCGGATGTGGTCGCGCGCATGCAGGACGCGCTGGATGCCCTCGCCGCCGAACGGCGCTTCCCGGTGCTCGGCTGATGCGCGTCGTCCAGCAGATGCGCATCGAGGCGCCGCGCAAGGCGGTGTGGGCGTTCGTCAGCGACGGCCGCTGCTATCCGGACTTCATGGCGAACACCGACCGGTGGGAGGTCGTCGGCGAGCAGCCGGGCGGCTGCGGCGCGCGCTGGCAGGTGCATCTGCGGGTCGGCTCGGCGTCCGTCGGCGGCCTCGTAGAGGTGACCGAGTTCGACGAGCCGGCCAACCTGGCCTTCAACGCGATCACCGGCGTCGCGCTGCGCGGCCGCTGGCGACTGCGCGAACGGCGGCCCGGGGTGACGGACGTCGAGCTGCGGCTGGCCTATCAGTCACCGGGTGGGCTGCTCGGTCTCGTGGCCGATCGCGTCGCCGGGCCGCTGGTGAGCCGCACCCTCAAGCAGAGCCTGCGCAACCTGCGGGATCTGGTCGAGAACGGGACGAAGGCGCCCCCACCGGGGAGCAGGTCGCGGCGTCGAGCGAGCTGAACTCCGGTGTCAGGGGGTGATGACCAGGCCGGCGGCGCGGCAGCCCTCGGTGAGCCGTTCCAGCCCGAACGCGTCCACCGGCCCGAGGGCGCCGACACCCTCGACGCGGCCGTCGGCGAGCTCGCACGCCGCCCACGCCATGAGGCTTGCCGTGAGGTCGTAGCCACCTGGGCCCTCGACGCGCACCGATGAGAGCTGCCGTCCCCGCTCGTCACTCGCCACCGCGATCGCGACCGACCGCTGCCGGGCACGTTCGGTCGCGCCGGGTCCCTTTCCGGTGACGGCGACCGCCCGGTCCGCCCGGCGCTGCATCCGCTCGCGCAGCGCGGGGATGCGCAGCAGGCCGGTCGTGAACGACGCCACCGGCATCGCGTAGCTCGCCCTGCCGAACCAGCCGAGGTAGTTCGCGACGTCGGTGAGCTGCGGGAAGCTGCGCGGCAACGCCAGTGACTCGGTGCTGCCGTAAAGGACCGCGGGGCGGCGGGTGCCGCGGTCGTTGAAGTTGTGGACGGTGCGCCCGGTCGGCCGCAGCTTGAGCCGCCCGGAGGACAGCAGATGGGAGGGATCGCTGAAGCCGCCGAGCGACGTGGCTCGGGTGCCGCTCGACATCCCGGCGTTGCCCTCGAAGAAGTAGCCCGTCTCGACGCGGCGAGCCGCCGAACCAGCCTGGGTGAGCGCGATGGCTGCCGCGAGGTTGCCCGGCACGAAGTCGTAGCCGAACGCCGTGAGCAGCGCGCAACGAGCCGCCGCCGCCCGCGGGCCGTCGTCGGCGAACACCGATCGCACGAAGCCGGACTCGCCGGTTGAATCGACGTAATGGGCGTGGGAAGCGATCGCTGCGTCCAGCGCGGCCTTGCCGTAGCGGCGAAACGGCCCCACCGTCGTCGCGAGCACGTCACCGGGGCCGATCAGCTCCGCGACCGAATCCGGATTGCTCACGTCCGCGCGCGCCGTCGGGAGCCCACCGAGCTCGCCGGCGAGCGCCGAAAGCTTCGGCCCGGACCGGCCGGCGAGCACCGGCCGCCTCCCGCGGTCGACCAGCGCCTGCGCGAGCAGCCGCCCGGTGAATCCGCTGGCTCCGAACACGACGATCCGCGGCGCGCTCTGCTGCGCTGATTCCGACGTCACGGCGACACCTTTCCCCGGCCGCAGGCGGCCGCGCAGCTACCGGTACTAGACGCTGCGCAAGTAGTCGTCGAAGGATGCCCCGGTCAGCCGCTCGTACGCCTCCACGTAGCGCGCGCGGGTCGCCTGCACGACGTCCTCCGGGAGCTCGACCGCCTCCCCGCGGTGGCCGCTTTCGATCAGCCAGTCACGGACGTACTGCTTGTCGTAGGACGGCTGCGCCTGGCCGGGCGTCCACTGGTCCGCCGGCCAGAAGCGGGAGGAGTCGGGCGTCAGCACCTCGTCGGCCAGCCGCAGCACGCCGTCGCGGTCGCGGCCGAACTCGAACTTGGTGTCGGCGAGCAGGATGCCGCGCTCGCTCGCGATACCCGAAGCCCGGCGGAAGATCGCCAGCGTGAGTCGCTCGAGCTCGGCGGCCCGCGCCGCCCCGATCTGGTGGACCACGTCGTCGCGGGTGATGTTCTCGTCGTGCTCGCCGATCGGCGCCTTCGTGCTCGGCGTGTAGATCGGCTCGGGCAGCCTGCTGCCGTCGACCAGCCCTGCGGGCAGCTCGTGACCGGAGACGGAGCCGCTGCGCTGGTAGTCCTTGTAGCCGCTGCCGGTGAGGTATCCGCGGGCGACGCACTCGACCTGCACCATGTCCAGCCGGCGGCACAGCATCGAGCGGCCACGTAGCTGCTCGGCGTAGCGGCGCGAGCTCCGGCGGGTACTCGTCGACCTTCGCGGTGAGCAGGTGGCTCGGCACGAGGTCGGCCAGCTGGTCGAACCACCAGAGCGACAGTGCCGTCAGCACCGCGCCCTTGTCGGGGATCTCGGTCGGCATGATCACGTCGAACGCGCTGATGCGGTCGCTGACGCGACGAGCAGCAGGGCAGGCTCCTGCCCGGCGGACTCCACGGCGAACAGCTCGCGGACTTTGCCTGAGCCGAGGTGGGTCAGGCCGGCGAAGGAAGACGCAGCAAGGGGCACCGGACGACCCTAACGAACCCCGGCGGCTTGCGCGCCGGCAGTCCGATCAGCCGCGCGCGCCGCCGGTGATGGCCCAGGACGTGAGCGCCAATCCGGGCGTGTGCACCGGGGTGGGATCGCCGTCGGCGAGCACGCTCTCGCCGTCGACCCCGAGAACTCGTCCCGGGCCGAGCGCCTCGGCGTAGGACTGGGTGAAACGCAGGTTGCGCACCGGCTGCGAGATGATCCCGTCCTCGATGAGGAACACCCCGTTACGCGTCAGCCCGGTGACGACGAGCCGACGCGGGTCGAGCAGCCGGGTGTACCAGAAGTCGGTGATGAGCAGCGCCTGCTGCAGCCCGGCGTAGAGCTCGTCGGGAGCTTCCGTTCCCGGGCGCAGCAGCAGCGCGGGCGCCGCGGCGGCGGTGACGTAGCGGTGCGAGATGGCGCCGCCGTTGGAACGCACGCCGGGAATGGTCTTCGCGTCGCGCCGGTCGCTGGCGAGCTCGCGGGTGACGCCGTCGGCGATGAGGTCGTACGCCGTCCGCGGGGTGCCCTGCGCGTCGAACGCGAGTGCCGGCATCCGGTCGTCGAGCGGGTCGCAGCGCAGCGTGATCAGCTGGTCGAACTGGGCCTGCCCGGGCCGGGCGAAGCTGCGGCCCTCGGCGTAGGGCCGCGAGCTCAGGCCGCTGGCGAGCCACGACAGCACATCGACCACGGCACCGGGACGCAGCACGACGACGTATTCACCGGGTGCGATGTCAGCCGGCTCATGGGCGGCGGCCAGCGCGATCTCGGCTGAGGTGACGGCCGGCTGCAGCGCCGTCGAGGTCGGCGAGGCGCACCGCGCTCGCCCGGCCGCTGCCGTCAGCAGGCGCCGGGCCGCCGGTCGGCGCGCGGGAGATGCCGTCGACCGTGGCGGAGGTGACGCTGCCGGCAGCTTGCTGGCCCGCCGTGTTCGCGAAGGCCGTCGCGACGCCTCGGGTCGCGCAGTAGCCGGCGGTCTCCAGGCCTCGCGCAGCGTCGACGAACGCGGCGACGAGCGCGGCGCGGTCGGCGGCGGTCGCGTCAGCCGTGGCCCGGTCGGCGTGAGCGACGGGGATGACCTCGGCCTGGGGCGCGAGCCCGGGCCAGTTGGGATCGGCGGGCCGCATGCGGGCGGTGGTGAGAGCCGCCTCGACCATGCGCCGCACGCCGTCCGGCCCCGGGCCAGCCGTCGGCGCCGCCGAAGAGCTGGGCGGTGCGGCCGTCGAGGGTGACCGAGAGGGTCGAGCGTGCGGACGTCTTCGGTGACGCTCTGATGGATGGCCGACTCGGCAAAGCGGGTGAGCGCGCTGGTGCCGACTTCGGTCGTCACCGCGATATGCGCGCCGGCGCCGGCGACGTCCACGGCCACATCCAGCGCGGCTTGCGCCAACTCGCGGGCCGCGTCCTCCTCGGCGATCAGCCGCCCCGGGTCATGGCGGTGGTGGAAGAGCTCAACCACGGACGCCTACCCGGACCCCGCGGAAGCGTCCCGGCACCGACGGGTGCCCGGTGTGGCCGATCTGCAGCGGCTGGCCCTTGCCGCAGTTGGGGGTGCCCCAGACCGTCACCTCATCCGGCCCGGCGAGGGCGTCCAGAGACGCCCAGAAGCGCGGCCCGATGCCGGTGTAGGTCGGGTTGCGCAGCATCCGGCCGCGCTTGCCGTTCTTGATCTCGTACCCGACCTCGCAGCCGAACTGGAAGTTCTGCCGGCGGTCGTCGATCGACCAGGAGCGGTTGTTTTCCATGAAGATGCCGTCGGACGTGGCGGCGATGATCTCCTCGAGCGACGAGGTACCGGGAAGCAAGCCGACGTTCGTCATCCGCACCATCGGCATGCGCGCCCAGCCGTCGGCGCGCATGCAGGCACCGCTCCGGGTGAGCCCGGCGCGCGCCGCGGAGTCACGCCCGGACAGCACGCCGACCCAGATCCCGTCGCGGACGATGTCGACGGGACGGGCGGGGGTGCCCTCGTCGTCGTAGCCGAAGGAGCCGAGCCCGCCGGGGATGGTGGCGTCGGCGGTGACATTCATGAGCTCGCTGCCGTAGCGCAGCGAACCGAGCTGGGCGAGGTCGAGCCAGGAGGTGCCGGCGAAAGCCGCCTCCCAGCCGAGGATGCGGTCGAGCTCGACCGCGTGGCCGACCGACTCGTGGATCTGCAGCGCCATCTGCTCGCTGCCGAGGATGAGGTCAGTGGTGGTGGCCGGGCACTCCGGCGCCGTGAGCAGGGCGCGCGCTTCGGTGGCGATCCGTTCGGCGTTGCCGACCAGGTCGAAGGAGCGGATCAGCTCGTACCCGCGGGTGCCGTAGTGCCCGAACGCACTCGGGTGGCTGCGGCGCTGCGTCTCACGCTCACCGATCGCCGTCGCGCTCATCCCGGCTCCGCACTTGCGGACTCGCTGGCGGATCCGGGTGCCTTCGCTGGACACCAGCCACGTCTCGACGTCCCAGACGGCGAGCGTCGCCGTCGCGATGTCGGCTCCCGCCCGCCCCATCTCGGCCGTCGCTTCGGTGAGGAGGGTGGCCTTCGCGTCCAGCGGGACGGCCATCGGGTCCTCGTCGAACGAGCTTTCCCATTCGGCGACGACCGGTGGCTCGGGCAGCAGCTGCGCGGGTGGCCCCGGCACGCTCGCGGCGGCGCGGGCGGCCGCGGCGGCCTGCTCGCCCGCCCGCCGCACGTGAGGACCGGACAGTTGAGCGGTGGCGGCGTGTCCCCAGCCGGCGCCGATCAGTGCGCGCACGCCGAGGCCGGCGCTCTCCCCCTGATTCAGGTCCTCGAGCACGCCGTCCTGGGCGCGCAGCCGCTGGTCACGGCTGATCACCACGCGGGCGTCGGCGAAACGGGCACCGGCGGCGAGCGCCGCTTCTACCGCTGCCTGCGCGAGCGCGTACATCTGCCGGTCCGCGGTGTCAGATCGGGCGGATGGCTTCGGCGCCGCCGTCTGAGAGCCACCGGACGGTGCAGCCGTCGGTGCCCTCCAGCTTCGCGAGCTTCATCACGAGCTCGTCGGCGACGGACTCGACTTCCTCCCGCCGGTAGGCGTGCACGGTGACGGTGTCACCGTCGGCGGCAACGACCTCGGCCCGGGTGCGTAACTCGTCCTCCAGGTATTGGCGGACTGCGGCCCCGTCGAGCGGGCTCTCCGGCAGCAGCGTCACGGTCAGGTCGACCGGGTCTTCGTCCCTCACGGGGTCAGCTTGTCATGACCGTCGTCAGGAAAGCGCGCCGAGCCGCTCGAAGACGCCGTCCAACCGCTGCACGTACCGCTCCGGGCGGCAGACGTCGTCGAGCGCAGCCTCATCGAGCTTCAGCCCGGCTTCGGCGGCACCCGTGCGCAGCGTCTCGCGGAACGGCACCCCGGTGGACCACGTCTTCATCGCCGCGGACTGCACCAGCGCGTAGGCGTCTTCCCGCGACTGCCCGGTCTCGACCAGCGCCAGCAGCACCGCCGAGGTGTAGATGAGGCCACCACTCGAGTCGAGGTTCGCCCGCATCCGCGCGGCGTCGACGACGAGCCCGGACGCCAGCCGGGTGGTGAGGTGCAGCAGGTAGTCGGTGCCGGTGGCGGCGTCCGGCAAGGCGATGCGCTCCGTCGAGCTGTGCGAGATGTCGCGCTCGTGCCACAGCGGTACGCCTTCGAGTACCGGCACGTACTGGGCCCGCACGATCCGGGCGAGCCCGGCGATGCGCTCACTCATGATCGGGTTCTTCTTGTGCGGCATCGCCGAGGAGCCCTTTTGCCCGCTGCCGAAGGGCTCGGACAGCTCGCGGACCTCGGTGCGCTGGCCATGGCGCACCTCGAGCGCCAATGCCTCGCACATGGTGGCGAGCCCGGCGAGCGCGGCGACCCAGTTGGCGATGCCGTCGCGCAGCACCACCTGGGTCGCCACATCCGCCGGGCGCAGCCCCAGCGCCGCGGCGACCTGCGCCTCGACGGTCGGATCGATGTTCGAGTAGGTGCCGACCGCTCCGCTGATCTTGCACACGGCGACGTCGGCCCGAGCGGCGCGCAGCCGGTCCCGGCAGCGCGCCATGCCGAATGCGATATCGGCGACGCGGTGGCCGAAGACGTCCGGCTCGGCATGGATGCCATGGGTGCGGCCGACCCGCAGGGTCGAACGGTGCGCCAAGCCGAGGTCGCGCAGCACGGCGACCAGGCCGTCGGCTCGCGCGAGCAGCAGGTCGGTGGCCTCGACGAGCTGCAACGCGAGCGCGGTGTCGAGCAGGTCCGACGACGTCATGCCGAAGTGCACGTAGGCGGCCGCCTCACGCGGGGTGGTCTGGTCCGCCCACGCGGTGAGGAACGCGATCACGTCGTGCTGGGTGACCGCCTCGATGTCCGCCACGGCCTGTGGCGTCGGCGCCGGCGCGTGACGGACCGGCTCGACGGCCGATTCCGGAACGACACCGGCCGCCGCATGCGCCTCCAGGACGAGCAGCTCGACCCGGCACCACAGCTCGTACTTGTGTGCTTCCGACCAGACCCGGCCCATGTCCGGGAGCGTGTAGCGCTCGATCACCAGAAGACCGCTACTTGCCCAAGCCGGCCGCGGCCGCCTGCTCGAAGGATTCCTTGAACTCGACCAGCTTGGCGCGCAGGCTCTCGTCGTGACTCGCGATGATCTGCACCGCGAGCACGGCGGCGTTGGTGGAGTTGTCCAGGCCCACGCAGGCGACCGGCACGCCTGGCGGCATTTGCGCGATGGCGAGCAAAGCGTCGAGCCCGTCCAGCGCACCACCCTTGATGGGCACGCCGATGACCGGCAGGGTGCAGTGCGCCGCCGCGACGCCGGGCAGCGCGGCGGACAGCCCGGCGCCCGCGATGACGACCTCGACGCCACGCGCCGGCAGCCCGGCGAGCCACGTGGTGAGCGCCTTCGGCGCCCGATGCGCGGAGATGGACACCTCCTCGTAGCCCACTCCGAAGCGGTCGAGGGTCGCCCCGGCCTTGCTCATGACGTTGGCGTCGCTCGGTGAGCCGTAGACGATCGCGACCTTGGGGTCAGCCACGTTTGGCACTCCTCCCGGATGTCAGGCCCGCGTGGAACTGCCCTTGCGGCAGCCCTTCTCGGCGGGCGTTGGTGGTTGCTGGGTCAGTTCGCTCGGGCGGCCTTCTCGGCGATGTCCGTGCGCACGTGTGTACCGCCGGCGATGCGGATATGTCCGACGGCCTCGTAAGCACACTCTCTCGCAGCGGTCAGGTCCGATCCGAGCCCGGTGACGGCGAGCACCCGCCCGCCGGCTGCGACGACGCGCCCATCGGCCTCCTGCCGGGTGCCGGCGTGAGAGACGCTCGCCCCCTCAACGGCCTCGGCCGCCTCGAGCCCCCGGATCTCCCCGCCGAGACGAGGCGCGTCGGGATAGCCCGGGGCGGCGACGACGACCGTGACGGCGGCGGTGTCCGACCAGGTCGGCGTGCCGCCGCTGAGCAGCTCGCTCAGCGGACTCGTCAGCCGGGCGAGGACCGCCTGCGTCTCCGGGTCGCCGAAGCGGACGTTGAACTCGATGACCTTCGGGCCGGAGGCGGTGAGTGCCAGCCCGGCGTAGAGCAGGCCGTTGAAAGGGGTGCCGCGGCGCGCGAGCTCGGCGATCGTCGGCTCGGCGATCCGGCTGACGACCTCCTCGGCCAGATCGGCGGGCGCCCACGGCAGCGGGGAGTACGCGCCCATGCCCCCGGTGTTCGGCCCGGCATCGCCGTCCAGGGCGCGCTTGAAGTCCTGAGCGGGGGTCAGCGGCACCACCCGCTGCCGGCCGCCCTCGGTCGTCACCACGCAGAACAGCGACACTTCCGGACCGGAGAGGTACTCCTCGATGACCACGCGGTCGTCCGGCCCGCGCAGCGCGGCTCGCACGGCGTCGGCGGCAGCGTCCCGGTCCGGGGTGACCGTGACCCCCTTGCCGGCCGCGAGCCCGTCGTACTTCACCACGTACGGCGGCCCGAACTCGTCGAGGTCGGCAAGCGCGGTGGGGACCTCGTGGTGGTCGCGGCCGCTGGCGGTGGGGACACCCGCCGCCGCCATGATCTCTTTGGCCCAGGCCTTGCTGCCTTCCAGCCGGGCCGCGGCCGCGGTGGGTCCGAATGCGGCCAGGCCGCGTTCCAGTAGCGCATCGACGGCGCCCGCGACCAGCGGCACCTCCGGTCCGATCACGGTGAGGTCGGCGCCGGAGCGTTCGGCGAGCTCGGCGATCGCCTGCGGATCGCCGACGTCGACGCCGGCCTGCGCGGCGATGCGGGCGGTGCCCGGATTACCGGGCGCGCACAGCAGCGCGTCGATATGCGGATCGCGGGCGAACGCGGCGCAGATCGCCGATTCGCGACCGCCCGAGCCGATCACCAGAACCTTCACCGCAGCCACCCCGCAGCGACCGGAAGCCATGCGTTACACAAGGTCGTGCAACACCACAGTCTCGTCGCGACCGGGCCCCACGCCGATGGCGGAGATCCGGCACCGCGCCGCCTCCTCGAGGAAGTGCACGTAGTCGCGCGCCTCGGACGGCAGGTCGGTGAACGACCGCGCGGCGGAGATGTCGGCGTCCCAGCCGGGGAGCTCGGTGAGGATCGGCTTCGCGTGGTGAAAGCCGGTCTGGGTCATCGGCATGTCCTCGTGACGCGTGCCGTCGACGTCGTAGCCCACGCACACCGGTATCCGCGGCAGCCCGGAGAGCACGTCGAGCTTGGTGAGGAAGAGGTCGGTGAGCCCGTTCACCCGCACCGCGTAGCGCACCACCACCGCGTCGTACCAGCCGCAGCGGCGGGCCCTTCCGGTGGTGACCCCGAACTCGCCGCCCACGCGGCGCAGCCGCTCGCCGTTCTCGTCGTCGAGTTCGGTCGGGAAGGGGCCTGAGCCGACCCGGGTGGTGTACGCCTTCACGATGCCGATCGCGCGGCTGATGCGGATCGGCCCGATGCCGGATCCGATGGCCGCGCCGCCCGCCGTCGGGTTGCTCGACGTGACGAACGGGTAGCTGCCGTGGTCGACGTCGAGCAGCGTGCCCTGGCTGCCCTCCAGCAACACCAACCTGTCCTCGTCCAGCGCCTTGGACAGCATCAGGCCGGTGTCGGCGATGTGCGGGGCGAGCTCGTCGGCGTAGCCGCGGTATTCCTCCACGACCTCATCGATATCGATCGCCCGGCGGTTGTAGACCTTGGTGAGGACCTGGTTCTTCTCGCGCAGTGCCAGCTCGAGCTTGGCCCGGAAGATCCCGAAGTCCAGCAGATCCTGAGCCCGGATGCCGACGCGGGCCACCTTGTCGCCGTAGGCCGGTCCGATGCCGCGGCCGGTGGTGCCGATGCGCGCCTTGCCCAGGTACCGCTCGGTGACTTTGTCGAGGGCCCGGTGGTGCGGCATGATCAAATGCGCATCCGCGCTGATCACCAGCCGTGAGACATCGATGCCCCGGGCGCGCAGCCCGGCCATCTCTTCGATCAGCACGCCGGGGTCGACGACCACCCCGTTGCCGATCACGGGGATGCAGTCCGGCCGCAGGATGCCGCTCGGGATGAGGTGCAGGGCGTAGGTTTCGTCGCCGATGACCACCGTGTGGCCGGCGTTGTTGCCGCCCTGGTAGCGCACGACGTAGTCCACCCGGCCACCGAGCAGGTCGGTGGCCTTGCCCTTCCCCTCATCACCCCATTGGGCGCCCACGAGAACGAGTGCTGGCACGTCGGCCGAGCCTAGTGGGGATCACGATTCTGTGCGCCCGCGCCACGGCTTCTCGGCCATCTGCTGGGACGACGGCTGCGCGCCAGCATGGCCGGGCGGGACTCGAGCAGCTTCCAGCCGCCGGCCGTAGGCTCGCGGGCGTGGCAGCGTTGCCCCGGCTTCCCGGCCTTTCCACCGCGGTGACGGCGGTGTCCGCGCAGGCGCGGGCGCTGGCAAACGTCCCGCGGACCCTGGTCGATCTGAACCGATCGATGCTCGGCCTGATCGAAGCGCTGTCCACCGCCCGGGAGACGATGGCGACGCTCGCCGCGGTCACCGCGCGGATGGAGCGGGTCGCCGAGGAGCTCGAAGAGCCGATCGTGGCGCTGCGGCCGGGCCTCGAGCGGCTCGCGCGCGTGCTCGACGACGAGGCGGTGGACACGGTCCCCGAGACACTGCGGCGCATCAACGAGGACGTGCTCCCGCTGATCGCCGGGCTGCGCGAGACGCAGAGCAAGGTGAATTCGCTGGCCGCCGTGCTGCCGGGAGCGTCGCTGCTCTTCCAGCGGCGGCCGCGGCCGAGCGGTGAACGCCAGAACGGTGACATCGAGCCACCGGCAGCGCCCACGGTGATCGAGCCCGAGGACGAGTGATCGCTACGGCGTGACGGTGACGGAGACGCCGCCGACGAGCGTGCGCCGGTCAGGACACGCGTCCGGGTCGCTGCAGGTGGGCTCTTGCATGACTTCGAGGTACGCGTGACCTGCGCTGTCGGCGCGCAGCTGCGGCTGCTGACCCGGTAGGTCGAGCGATTCGAGCACCGGGGTGGGGATACCGGACTGCTCGATCACGGCCGAGTACGTGCGCCCGCCGGGCAGCTCGAAGCGGATGTAGTCCCCGACATGCACCGTGACCTGCTGCGCCGCCGTCCGGCTGAGTGACGTGATCACCGAGCTCGGAGCCTCCGGCAGCGGCGCCGGCTCGCTGGCCGGACCGGTGCGGTGGGCCAGGAAGATGGTGAGCAAGGCCGCCAGACCCAGGACGACGAGCGCCGCGGGTCCGCGCCAGGAGCCGCGTGCCGGTGAGGCGGCCGCGCGAGCTGCCGGCGCCGGCGCGACGGTGATGTCTCGGTCGGTGAGCCCGAACAGCCAGGGATCGTCGCGGTCGTCCTCCCGCTGCGGCCCGGTCGCCGCAGCGGGCGGCTGCGGGCTGCGGGCATTGCCGACCAGCCACCGCTCCCCGGGCGGCAGCGGGGTCAGCCGGTGGCCGTGCCATTGCTTCGCGTCAGCCATGTCCCCAGCTGGTATCGGTGGTGACCGGCGCCACGGGATCGCAGTCGCGAAGCAGCGCGCGGCAGCGATCGGCTTCCGGGTGCTCGCCGATGGCGTCGGCGGCGCGGCCGAGTGCGGCGACCGACTGCAGGAATCCCCGGTTCGGCTCGTGTGACCACGGCACGGGCCCGGCGCCCTTCCAGCCGGCCCGCCGTAACGCGTCCAATCCGCGGTGATAACCGACGCGGGCATAGGCGTAGGACTCCACCCAGCTCCCGGCCGCGGCGGCGCGGTTGGCCAACGCCGCCCAGGCGAAGCTCGAGGCGGGGAGATCCGCAGCCACTTCCGCGGGGTCGCGGCCGGCGGCGAGCTGTCCCACAGCTTCCGCATCGGCCGGTAAGCGGGTGGGCGGAGGGCCGCCCAGCAGGTTTTCGCGCTGAGCGGCGAGAGCGGCGGGCTCGGGCGGGTGGGCAGCTGTCACCCCACCATGGTGACCTGCGAGGCGCCTCACCCGCCAGGCCTTGGCGACCCATTGGGTGAGGCTTACCTCACGGAAACGAAGGACCGATGACCCTGGCCAGAGCCGGCCAGGCGGATGACCCCGAGGTCAGCGCAGGCCGAGCGACGCCGCGCAACCCGGCCACGGCGCCCAGCCGCGCATCTGCCAGAGCTTCACGACGGCTGCGTCCTGCACCACCGGAGCCGCCTGGCTCGGGACGCCCGGGTAGCCGAGCGCCTGCCACGTGCCTGCCGCGAACTGGTAGGCGCCGTAGTAACCGTTGCCCGTGTTGATCGCGTAGTTGCCGCCGGACTCGCACATGCGAAGGCGGTACAGGTCGGTTGACGACGGCTGGTTCGGCGGCGTGCAGGCGGCGAGGCTCGCCACGCCGGCGAGCGCGGCGGCGGCGGTGCCGGCGGCCACTGTGCGGCGGATGCGGCTCCGCGCGGGCCGGGTGGACAGACGCAGGCGTGCCTTCGGCAACGCGAGACCTTTCCCCACGCCTACGAGGTCAGCTGTCGGGTTCGGGCCGGGTAGTAGCCCGGCCGGCCTGCGCAATCGCTGGCCGGCTTCACCCCTAGACCGCCGCACCGGTCGCCAGGAGCTCAGGAGACTGGTGCGAAGGTCGGGAGACTTCGGGTCCCCCGCTCCTGCCCGGCGTTCGCGACGGGAACCGCGCACCCGGGGCAGGATTCGGCGATCGGGGGCGGTGGCTCGCGCCTAGCGAGTTGCCGACCACATTGCCCGCTTTGACACGCGGGCTGAACCATGTGTGGCAAGGATCACATCGCGGAAGCCTCAACTCGACTACCTGCTGTGATCGAGCGCTTGCGTGCAGAACGCACGAAACTCCGCCGGCCCGTAGCGGGCCGGCGGAGCTGCGTATGTGCGACCCCAGCTCAACGGCGACAGTCGCCGAGCCGGGGCTCGCTGACTACTTGATGGGCTTGAGCCCAGCGGCCTTCCACGTCTGCGGGCCGACGACACCGTCGATCTGCTTGAGCTTCTTGGCCTTCTGGAAGGCGATGGTGGCCTTCTCGGTCTGGGGACCGTACTGGCCGTCGACCTTGACCTTGTAGTGCCGCTTGACCAGTGCCTTCTGGAAGGCCACCACGTCGAAGCGCACCTGGTTCACGTTCTCGGTGCTGAACGTGCCCGGGATCACCGGCACGACCGGCGCGGCCGGCACGGACTGGATGGCCGGGCGCTGGTAGTCACGGCTCGCCGCGTAGCTGTTGGTGTACGCCGGCTGCTGGTAGGTCTGCTGGTACTGGTAGGTCGGCTGGGTGTAGGTCTGCGCCGGAGCGCTGTACGAACCGCCGCCGGCACCGCAGACGGGCCAGGGGCTGTACCCGCTCTGGGCGGCCAACTGGGCTGCGGCCTGGTCCTGAACGGCCGGCGGCGCGTTGCTCGGCAGCCCGGAGTAGCCGAGGCCGTTCCACGTCTGCTGGGTGAACTGGTAGGCGCCGTAGAAGCCGTTACCGGTGTTCGTGCTGTAGTTGCCACCAGATTCGCACTGCCGGATCTGTGCCAGGACATCGGCACTGGCGGGGCTGGCGGCCATGAAAATACCGACCCCGGCGCCCACTGACGTGAGTGCAAGCACGGAAGTACGGCGCAGGCTTGATCGAGCCATGAAGTCCTCCGACGCCTGCGAGGTGAGCTGTCGGGTTCGGGCGGGAGATTCGCCCGGCCGGATATCGGCTTCACCCCTAGGACACATCACGCTCCGTGCGCGCGTGCCCGCCTACCTGGGTCCCCCGCTCCTGCCGCTGCGGTTTAACCGGTCGCCTCGCCCGGTGGCAGGATTTGGCGTAGCCGGGGAGCGAGCACCCCGTCTGTTGGGGTGCGCGGTCACCCTACCCGCAACATGTGGCTCGCTTGCAAGTGGCTGGCCAGCCGAGTCGCGCCGGTATGACGCACCTCACTGCGTTGACGCAACGCCGGACGGGCGAATGCGTTCCGTGACGAACGGTGAAATTCAGGTCATCTTTTGGCCGGCGGACCGCAGGTCTTCGCAGGCCACGACGACGCGTGCCGCCATGCCGTTCTCGGCCGACTTCCCCCACGAGCGGGGGTCGTAGACCTTCTTGCTGCCGACCTCGCCGTCCACCTTCAACACGCCGTCGTAATTGCGGAACATGTGGTCCGCGACCGGGCGGGTGAACGCGTACTGCGTGTCGGTGTCGACGTTCATCTTCACGACGCCGTAGTCGAGCGCCTCTCGAATCTCCTCGAGCGCCGAACCGGAGCCGCCGTGGAAGACCAGGTCGAACGGCTTGTCCTTGCCGGCCTTCTGGCCGACCGCGTCCTGGATCTGCTTGAGGATCTCCGGGCGCAGCTTGACGTTGCCCGGCTTGTAGACGCCGTGAACGTTGCCGAACGTCGCCGCGAGCATGTAGCGGCCCCGTTCGCCGAGACCGAGCGCGTCCGCGGTCTTGAGCGCGTCGTCCGGGGTGGTGTAGAGCTTGTCGTTGATCTCGCCGACGACGCCGTCCTCTTCACCGCCGACAACGCCGATCTCGAGCTCCATGACGATGCGGGCCTTCGCGCAGGCCGCGAGCAGCTCCTCGGCGATCTGCAGGTTTTCCTCCAGCGGCACGGCGCTGCCGTCCCACATGTGGCTCTGGAAGAGCGGCTCGCGTCCCTCGGCGACGCGCTCCTGGCTGATCGCGACGAGCGGCTTCATGTAGCCGTCCAGCTTGTTCTTCGGGCAGTGGTCGGTGTGCAGGGCGATCGTCACCGGATAGGCCTTGGCGACATGGTGCGCGTACTCCGCGAGCGCCTGCGCGCCGAGCACCATGTCCTTGATGGTGGTGCCGGACAGGAACTCCGCGCCGCCGGTCGAGACCTGCACGATTCCGTCACTCTCGGCCTCCGCGAATCCGCGCAGCGCGGCGTTCAGCGTCTGGCTGCTCGTGACGTTGATCGCCGGGTACGCGAAGCGGTTCTCCTTCGCCCGGTCGAGCATCGCAGCGTAGGTCTCGGGTGTGGCGATCGGCATGGCGAGTCCTCTCGGTCCCCAGGTTTGCGAAGATGGGATCTTCTGCCGCGAAGTCTGCCAGACAGGGCAAGGGCCTCCGCGGGCTGTTGGTCCTTCGTTCACGCGGCGGTAGGTCCCCATCGGCTCGGTGCGGCCGGCGCCAAGAACGTTCAGTCCATCGGGGAGACCGGACAGCCGTTCAGTCCAGCCCGCCACCGCGCAGTACGTCCTTGCGTACGGCGTCGTGCGCCTTGCGAGCTGCTATGACAACGGGATCCCACACGGGTGAGAACGGCGGGGCGTAAGAAAGGTCGGCAGAGAAGAAGTCCTCGGCGGTCATGCCGTTCCAGATCGCGGTGGCGAGCACGTCGATGCGCTTGGCCGATCCCGTTCGTCCGACGATCTGGGCCCCGAGCAACCGGCCGGTGCCGCGCTCGGCGATGATCTTCACGCGGATGAACTCGCTGCCGGGGAAGTAGCTGGCTTTCGTCGTCGAGTCGACGGCCGCGCAGACGACGTCGAAGCCGGCGTCTGCCGCCTCGCGTTCCGACAGGCCGGTGCGACCGACCTCGGTGGAGCAGACCTTGGTGACCGCGGTGCCGAGCACACCGTGAAACGCGGCGTACGCCCCGCCGATGTTGTCGCCCGCCACGCGTCCCTGCTTGTTCGCGTGGGTGCCGAGAGCGATGTTCACCGGGCGGCCGGTGAGCACATGCCGGGACTCGACGCAGTCACCGACCGCCCACACGTGCTCGGTCCGGGTGTGCATCCGCCGGTCGACCGCGATGGCGCCGGTGGGGCCCAGGGGAATCCCGGCCGCTTGTGCCAGCGTGACGTTGGGACGCACCCCGAGCCCGAGCACCACCAGGTCAGCGGGGAGCCGGGCACCCGATTGGGTGCGGACCGCACACACCCGACCGGCGTTCAGCTCGAACTCGGCGACCCCGTCCCCGAGCCGGAGCTCGATGCCGCCTTCGCGCACCCCGACCGCCACGTATTCGCCCATGTCCGGATCGAGCGTGACCATGGGGGTGGCCGCCTGATCGACGATCGTCACCGCGAGCCCGCGCGCGGCGAGTCCCTCGGCCGTCTCGAGGCCGACGTACCCGGCGCCGATGACGACCGCCCGCGCCGCCGCTCCGGATGCGAGCTGCGCGCGCACCTGCTCACCGTCGTGGAGCGTGTGCACGCCGAGCACGCCCGCACCGTCGATGCCCGGGATCGGCGGCCGCACCGGAACGGCGCCGGTGGCGATGAGCAGCTCGTCATAGCGCTCGGTCGAGCGGGCACCGCTTTGCAGGTCTTTCACCTGCAGAACGCGTGCCGCCGGATCGATCGCCTCGACCAGGGTGCGGGTGCGGACGGCGATGTGCTGGCGGCCGCGAAACTCCTGGGGCGCCCGAGCGATGAGCGCCTGGCGCTCGGTGACGGTGCCGCCGATCCAGTACGGGATGCCGCAGGCGGAGAACGAGGTGTCCGGACCCCGTTCGAACGCAACGATCTCCAGCTGGCTCGGTGACTGCAGCCGACGGGCTTGGGAAGCCGCGGACATCCCACCGGCGTCACCACCGATGACGAGCAGCCGGCGGGGCGCTTCGCGGTCGGAATCGGTGCTGCCGCTCACCGCCTGCTCTCCGCCCTCATCTGCGCAACCTAACCCGCGCCCAGCTGCCGTAATCTCCTCGCGGCACGCGGCACGCGGCACCGCGTGCGCGCACCGGCTTCTGACAGCAACTGGCCCTACCCTGGCAGGGTGCACTACGCCGTTAACCTGCTCGACGCCAACAGTCTGATCAGCTCGTGGGGGCTGGCCGGGCTGATCGCGATCATCTTCGCCGAGACCGGCCTGCTCATCGGCTTCTTCCTGCCGGGCGACACGCTGCTCTTCCTGGCGGGCGCCGTCACTGTCTCGGGGTCGGACCCGCACCTCCCGCTTGCCGGCGTCATGATCGGCACGGCGATCGCTTCGATCGTGGGTGCGCAGGCGGGGTGGTTGATCGGCGCGAAGGCCGGTCCGGTGATCTTCGACCGGCCACGGTCTCGGCTGTTCGATCCGCACAACGTCCAACGCGCGCACCGGCTGCTCGAGCGGTTCCACTACAGCTTCGCCATCGTGCTGTCGCGGTTCATCCCGGTGGTGCGCACGTTCATCAACCCGGTATGCGGGGTCGCGCAGATCTCCGGCCGCGCGTTCGCCATCTGGAATGTGATCGGCGGGATCTTGTGGACCCAGCTGGTCGTGCTGCTCGGCCGGGCACTTGGTCCCAAGGTCCACATCGACAAGTACATCCTGCCGATCGTGGCGGGCATCGCCGTCATCTCGATCGTCGGACTGCTGATCGAGGCTCGCCGTGGTGGCCAGCGCCGCAAGCGTGCCGACGCGCAGGCGACCGCTGCGCGCGACGATGACGCCGCGACCCGCACGGCGCCGGAGGCGTCGATGACCGCGGAGAAGGCCGCCGACTAGCAGCGCCCGCACACGAGAAGTGCACTCGCCCGGACGGGGAGCCGGGGTGAGTGCACCGGGAGCGGGTGAGCCGCAGCTACGAGCCGGGGTGGCGGCCGGCGGGCGAGGTCAACGCCGGCGCTGCGGCGTGTCATCCCCGTCGGCGTAGGGGTCGTGCTCGTACGGGTCGACGTAATCGTCGTCCTCGTTGTCGGGAGCAGTCGCGGAACCGCCGCCGCGAAGCTCGCCCTCCAGCCGGCGGGGATCCCAGTCGGGGCTCGAGTACTTGAGCTCTCTCGCGACTTTGGTCTGCTTGGCCTTGGCACGGCCGCGCCCCATGGCTCGACCCCCTCGAAAGCTTCATACGGGGACCTGCCCCGGCGCTGATGTCGTGGCACTCAGCGTACAGGCTGGATGTCGGCCGGGCACGATCCTTTAGTCAGCGTTTGGTCGCCACTTTGCCGGAGTCTCACGCGGGTAGCGAAACTGCACTCTGGCAGGATCGACGAATGCCCGCCCTCCCTGGTGCGCCTGCTGCCCACCTGCGGGTCTACGAGCCGCTGGCGGCATTTTCCGAGGAAGAGCAGCAGCGTTACACGGCGTTGCGGCGCAGCGGCACGGCGCCGAGTCGCACCTCGAGCGATCGGGAGGAACGCGTCGCCGCCGTGCGCGCTGCCGTGCGCGGCACGCTCGAGCTGCCTGAGGGGGCCGTGCTCATGGAGTCGGTCGATGGCCTGCTCTACGCCTGCCCGCTGCGCACCCGGCTGCGCGCGCTGATTGCCGCCGGGGAATTCCGCTCCGGCATGGCGGGCGCTGTCGCCGACGCCTTCCTGCGGCCCCGCATGGCGGATCAGGCCGAGAACGAGCTGGAGCGGCTGCGCCGCCGCTCGCCGGGACTCAAGGTGCCCGTCGTGTCCTGCACGTATCTGGTGCCACTGCCCTGGTTCGTGCCGTTCGACCCGGGCGAGCGGATTCTGGTCACCGGTGCAGGCGAGCGTTCCCTGCGTTACGTCGCACCGATGAGCGCCGCGCGAAGGCGGACGGCGCGGGCGCTCGCGACCCTGCGTCGCTCGTTGCCCGAGGCCCCCACCGTCGCCGGGCTGGAGCAGCTCGGCCGCTGGCTCGAGGACTTCCACCCGCATTCGCGGGTGGAGCTGGACTACGCGGGGCTCGTGGAGTTGCTCACCGATGACGAGCTGCGCGCGGACGCCTCCGTCGCCGATATCGCCGAGTCCATCGCCGCGCTGGCTGACGGTCGCGGTGCCGACGCCGTCAGCGCCTACGAGCGCGTGATTGCGCGCTGGCGACCGCTCCAGCAAATGGAAACCGCTAGCTAACGCCCACAAACACCACGGGAATGGCGTATCGGTCCGCTATTGCGACTTGGGCGACCTTTCAGCCCGCGCGCAGCCGCCGAACGGCCGACACGGGGGATCTTCAACTCTTACCGCAACGGGTCGAAAAGACACTCAGCATACACAACCGGGGACTAGTCCTCGAATGACTCGCTTGGGCCATTTCGGACATGCCGGTCAGATGGTGAGACTATTAACGTGCCGACAGTCTCTCTCGTCGGCGAGCCGAAGGGACACGTCATGAACGCCCACACGCCCGAAAGCGAGCCGCTGCTCACCCCAGCCGAAGTGGCCACGATGTTCAGGGTCGACCCGAAGACGGTCACGCGCTGGGCGAAGAGCGGCAAGCTGACGTCAATCCGGACGCTGGGGGGACACCGCCGCTACCGGGAGGCCGAGGTCCGTCGGCTCCTGTCCGGCATCCCCTCCCAGCGCGCCGAGGACTAGCAGCGGACTGCCAGAGCACCCAGCGCCAGCACAACGCACGCCCACCCGTTGATCCTGGGTGGGCGTGTGCAAAAGCCACGAAATGGTTTTGAAAATCGGCAGCAAAACGGCGACGGATGTAGCAGATTTCGGCTAAGACGTGGCTCAATCGACTGGTGGGGGCGTCGATAGAGCGGCTGTCATGAGCACAATTTCCCGGGGCCCTGCCCTAGGCCGGGGCGCCGATCTCGGTGCCGCGGTGCTCGAGCTCGACGCGTCGGGCTCCATCCGCAGCGCGGAAGGCGGCGTGCGCGCGCTGCTGGGCATTCGGCTCGGCGAGCTGCTGCAGCGGCCGCTGCTCATGTTCGTACATCCCGCCGACCGCCCGATCCTCGAGGCCGGACTGCCCCGGCTCGTCCCCTCGGGTCCGTCCCGGCGCTTCGACTGCAGGATGGCCCGTCCCGGTGGCTCCTGGCGCTGGATCGAGCTGTCGGCCGGCCGCAGCGCCGACGGCATGTTCGTTTCCCTGCACGACGCCACCCGCGCCCGCACTGCCGAGCGCGAGGCCCGCGAGGCGCAGGCGCTGGTGCAGGCGCTGCTTGCCCACTTCCCCGGAGCGGTCAGCGTGAGTGACCTCGAGGGACGACTGCTCTCGGTCAACCGCGAGTTCGCCAAGCTGAAAGGCAGCCACCCGGAGCTCCTGCTCGGCCAGCGCGCGGAGCAGCTGCACTCCGACCCGGACATCCTGCCGCGGGTGCTTCGCGAGGGCCGGGCGGTCGAGCGCGATGTGGTGATCACCCTTCCCGATGGGGACCAGCGGACCTATGCCGACATCCGGTTCCCGGTCTTCGGTCCCGACGGTCGTGCCGCCGCGCTCGGCGAGATCGCCACCGACGTCACCGCCCTGCGCGCCGCGCAGCTTCCGGTTGCCGCCGGCGCGGCCGACTTCACCGAAGAGCGGTATCGCCTGCTCGCCGAGCACTCCCTCGACGTGATCGCCCGGATGCGTCCGGACGGCACGTTCAGCTACGTCTCTCCGGCCGCGATCGAGGTGCTCGGGTTCGCACCGGAGGAGCTCACCGGTCCCGGTGCGCCTGGCGGGCGGGTGCATCCCGAGGACGAGGCCGTCGTCGCCGATGCCATCTCGCGGGTGGTCGCCGGCGGGCCGGCGAAGACGCTGGCCTACCGTTTCCTGCACGGCAACGGCACGTGGCGTTGGCTCGAGACCACCTGGAGCTGCATTCGCACCGCGGACGGTGCGGTCGTTCGTGCCGTCGACCCGGAGCTGGACGAGCCCGCCGTCCGCTACGAGCTTTTCGCGACCACCCGTGACGTTTCCGACCGGTACGAGGCGCAGCAGCAGCTGGAGCAGCTCGCGCTGCGCGACGGGCTCACCGGCCTCGCGAACCGGGCGTTGCTTTCCGACCGGCTCACGACGGCGATCGAACGCCTCGAGCGGCGCGGCGGCGCGGTCGCCGTGTACCTGATCGATCTCGACCACTTCAAGGCCATCAACGACACGTTCGGCCACGCCGGCGGCGACGCTGTCATCGTCGAGGCCGGCCGCCGGCTCACCCGTGCGTCGCGAGCCGGCGACACCGTCGCTCGGCTCGGCGGTGACGAGCTGATCCTCGTCGCCGAGGTCGCCGGACGCGGCGAGGCCGAGGCGCTCGGGCAGCGCCTGCTGGAGCAGCTGCGCAAGCCCTATCCGGAGCCGGTCGGCGAGCGGCTGCACCGCCTCCATCGGCCTGGCCCTCGCCCGCGACTACCGCTGCGACCCCGACGGGCTCCTGCAGCGGGCAGACGTCGCGCTGTATGCCGCGAAGCAAGCCGGCCGCGACCGGGTCGAGGTTTTCGCGGGTGCCGTTCAGCGCCGGTTGGGCCGCCGCCGCGCCGTCGAGCAGCAGGTTCGCCAGGCGCTGGCGAAGGACGGGCTGCGCGCTGCACTACCAGCCGCTCGCCGATCTGGACACCGGCACGGTGGTCGCCGCGGAGGCGCTGGCCCGGCTGGACAATCCGGATGGGCTGCCGGTGTCGCCGGACATCTTCATCGCGGTCGCGGAAGAAACCGGGCTCATCGCCGACCTGGACCGCTGGGTCATCCGGCAGGTGATCCGCGCAGATCCGTACCCTGCGCGCGAGCGGCAGCGGACGCTGCCCGATCTTCTCGGTCAACGTCTCGGCCCGCACCCTTGCCGGACCCGAGTTCGCGCAGCTGGCTCGGCGACGAGATGGACGCGGCTGAGCTCGACGGTGCCGGGCTGTCGCTGGAGCTCACCGAGCGCACCCTGCTGGTCGCCGGGGAGACGGTCGAACGCACGCTGGCGGCGCTCGCGGAGATGGGGGTGGGTGTCGGTCTCGACGACTTCGGCACTGGCTGGTCCTCGCTGCGCTATCTCTCCGAGCTCGCCTTGGACTTCGTCAAACTCGATCGCGCGTTCACCGCGGAGCTGGTGCCTGACAGCCGCAAATTCGACTTCGCCGTCGCCATCTGCGGGTTGGCGCGTTCGCTGGGCCTCGCGGTCGTGGCCGAGGGAATCGAGACCGCCGGGCAGGTCGAGCTGCTGCGCGCCGCCGGCTGCGACCTCGGACAGGGCTACGCGCTGGCCCGGCCCACCACCATCGAGCAGCTGCCGACCGAGATCGCCCTGCTCTCCGGGAGCCGCCCCGCCGTCACCCCGGACATCCTGACGCGGTAGGAAAGCCCCAGAGAAGGGGTGACTGCATGAGTACGCGACCGGCGCTCGATCTGCTCGACGGCGACTTCTACCTGGACCCGTACGCGACGTACGCGTGGTTCCGGGAGAACGAGCCCGTCGCGTGGGACGAGACCAACGAGCTGTGGGGCATCTTCCGCTACGACGACATCGTCGAGATCGAAAGCCACGACGAGGTCTTCATCAACAGCGATCAGGAAAAGGGCGGCTACCGCCCGAACATCCCGGCCGACCCGGCCATCATCGGGCTGGACAACCCGCTGCATGCCGCCCGGCGCAAGCTCGTCAGCCGGCAATTTCACGCCGCGTGCGGTGCTGCGCCGCGAGGAGCACGTGCGCGAGGTCGTGACCGAGCTGATCGAGGCGGCGCTCGCGAAAGGCAGCGGCGTCGAGGTCATCGACGAGCTCGCCGCGCCGCTGCCGGCACGCATGATCGGCTGGCTGCTCGGCTTTCCGGAGGACGACTGGCGCCGGCTCAAGGCGTGGTCGGAGGAAACGATCGTGCTCGGCGGCGGACCGCGGTACTTCGACGAGAAGGGCGCGGCGGCCGCGGTCGAGTTCTTCGGCGAGGCCGTCGCGCTCTTCGAGGAGAAGAAGCGCTGCCCCGCCGACGATGTCATGACGATCTGGACCAACTCGCAGATCGACGGCCAGCCCATCACCCCCGCCGAGGTGCAGGCGGACTGCCTGCTGCTGCTCGACGGCGGTGCGGAGACCACCCGCACCGTCATCGCGCGGACGCTGCTGAACCTCATCAAGCACCCGGAGCAGTGGGCAGCGCTGAAGGCCGGAGCCGACATCGCCTGTCGCCGTCGAGGAGTTCATCCGCTACGTCTCGCCGGTGCACAACATGTGCCGGGTCGCCACCCGCGACTACGAGATCGGCGGGCGCGACGATCAAGAAGGGCCAGCAGGTCGTGCTGCTCTACAGCTCGGCCAACCGCGACACGGCACACTTCACCGACCCCGAGCGTTTCGACGTCACCCGGCGACCCAACGAGCACATCGCGTTCGGGCTCGGCACCCATTTCTGCCTCGGCGCGGGTCTCGCCCGGCTGGAGATCCGGGTGTTCTTCGAGGAGTTCGTGAAGCGGGTCGGGCAGGTGCGGCTCACGCCGGGCGGACGGCTCGAGGAGATGCCGAACGCGTTCGTCTACGGGTTGAAGGCGGCGGACCTGGATCTCGTCGCCGCGTCGTGACGCAGCGCCTCAGCTGATGGGCGGATCGGCGATCTGCTGCTCCGACCACTCCCATAGCCGCTCGGCGAGGTCCTCGTCGACGGCGTGCGGGGCGACGCCTTCGGTGCGCGACTCGTTCTGCGGCGGCGCGATGTGGGCGTCCTCCAGGTAGATGCCGCCCTTACCGGCAAGCTCCGGCGAGGTCGCTGCCCACACGCTCGTCGCGGCACCGGCGGCCACCGACTTGCGGGTCAAGGCACCGCTCGGCGATCGCGGACGCCAGATCCTTCGAGGTCGTCGCGGGACAGGTGGCGGGACAGCTCCGTCGCGATGACGCCGGGGTGCACCGCGAAACTGTGGATGCCGCTTCCCGCCAGCCGGCGTTCGAGTGCGACGGTGAAGAGCACGTTGGCCGTCTTCGACTGGCCGTACGCCTCCCACTTGTCGTACTCGCGGGTGCGGTAGTGCGGGTCGTCCCAGTTGATGCCGCTGCGGAAGTGGCCGCGCGAGCTGAGGTTCACGATGCGGACGTCGGCGCCGGACTTGGCGGCGGCCTGCAGGCAGGGCATCAGCTCGGCCGTCAGCGCGAAATGGCCGAGGTGGTTCGTGCCGAGCTGCAGCTCGAAGCCGTTGGACGGTCTCGCCCTGCGGGGCGGCCATCACACCGGCGTTGTTGATGAGCAGATGCAGCTCGGGGTGATCGGCCCGAAAGTGCGTGCCGAATGCACGGATGCTGGCGAGCGAGCCGAGGTCGAGCTCGCGGATCTCCAGCTTGGCGTCCGGCACCGACTCGCGGATCTGCGCCGCCGCCTGCTCGCCCTTCGCCACATCGCGTACGGCCATCACCACCGTGGCGCCGGCGGACGCCAGCGCGCGGCTGGTCTCGATGCCCAGGCCGGCGGAGGCGCCCGTGACCACGGCGAGCTTGCCGGCGAGGTCGATGCCTTCGAGGACGTCGTCGGTCGTCGTCTCAGCAGTGCCCGGCATGCGAACTCCTTCGTTGACCTCGTCTCACCCAAGCAGCCGGCCCCGCAGCACCCGGCGGCGGGTGGGTTTACGCTGATTCAGAACGCTATTTCAGCTTCGGCATGCCCCTGCGCACCGGGAGGTTCCCGTGAACCACGACGAGCTCTTCTTGCCCGACCCGTTGCCGCGCGAGGTGAAGTACACGGTCATCTCGGTGGACGACCACGTCGTCGAGCCCCGCAACACGTTCGAGGGGCGGGTGCCGAAGCATCTCGCTGACCGGGCGCCGCGCATCGTCGAGACCGAGCAGGGCCACGAGGTCTGGGAGTTCGAGGGGCAGCGCTTCACCCAGGTCGGGATGAACGCCGTCGCCGGCCGGCGTCCGGAGACGGTGAAGCTCGAGCCGTTCCGTTTCGAGCAGATGCGGCCCGGCTGCTACGACATCGAGCCGCGGGTGCGTGACATGGACCTCGGCGGCATCTGGGCCTCGGTGAATTTCCCGTCGCAGATCACCGGTTTCTGCGGCCGGGTGTTCTTCAATGCGCAGGACCGCGAGCTCGGTCTCGCCTGCATACAGGCCTGGAACGACTGGCTTTTCGACGAGTGGCACGTGCCGTACCCGGAGCGGATCATCCCGCTCGGCATCACGTATCTGTCCGACCCGCAGCTCGCGGCCGCCGAGATCCACCGCATGGCGGAGCGCGGCTTCGTGGCGGTGACCTTCCCGGAGCGGCCGCACATGATCGGGCTGCCCTCGCTGTGGGAGCGCGACCACTGGGACCCGATCCTGCAGGCGTGCGTCGACACCGACATGGCGATCTGCCTGCACGTCGGCAGCTCGGGGCTGAACACCGCGCCGCCCGGAGCGCCGTCGCTGCAGATCGGTGCGACGCTGTTCAGCAGTGCCTCGCTGGTCGCCTGCACGGAGTGGCTCTGGTCGGGCTACGCCGTGCGGATGCCGAAGCTGAAGATCGTGATGAGCGAGGGCGGCATCGGCTGGGTCGCGATGCTGCTCGACCGGCTCGACAACATCATCGACCGCTCCGGCTACGGGCTCGGCTGGGACGAGCGTCCGGCTGACGTGCTCAAGCGCAACTTCTCGTTCTGCACGATCGACGACCCGTCGACGATCGACACCCGCCACCGGATCGGCGTCGAAAACATCATGGTCGAGACCGACTACCCCCACGGCGACGGCACCTGGCCCGACTCCCAGCTGGTGCTGGAAAAGGCGTGGGGTCACATCCCGCCGGCGGAGCTGCGGATGATGTGCAGCGAGAATGCGGCGCGTGTCTTCCGCCACCCGCTGCCGCCTACCGTGCTGCCCCTCGACTGAAAGGCGCCGTCCGTGACTTTCATCCCGACCGCGGAAAAGCTCATCCCCGATCTGTCGACGCGTGAGGAGCTGGTGCTGCTGGCGCGCACCCTCTGGCACGAGGGGTACTGCGACCATCTGGCCGGCCACATCACCTGCAACCTCGGCGACGGCACGCTGCTGTGCAACCCGTGGCTCATCACCTGGAACGAGCTGCGTCCCGAGCAGGTCATCCGCATCGACCTGGAGGGCAAGCTCGTCGAGGGCGACTGGCCGGTGCCGCTCGGTATCCCGCTGCACCTGCAGCTGCACAAGCTGCGCTCCGACGTGAAGTGGGCGATGCACAACCACCCGCTGTACGGCACGGTCTGGTCCGACATGGGGGAGATCCCGCCGGTGCTCGATCAGAGCTCGGCGCTCGGCGGGGGTGAGCTGGTGCTCGTCGACGAGTACGACGGCCCGGTCAACGACCCCACCACCGCCCGCCGCGCCTGCGAAGCGATGGGCGATGCGGAGCTCGCGTTGCTCGCCGGTCATGGCGTGTTCGTGCTCGGCGGCTCGGCCCGGGCCGTGCACCAGCGGGCAGTGGCGCTCGAGCAGCGCTGCCAGCGGGCGTGGCACGTGCGGGCGGCCGGCGCGACTCCGAAGTCGCCGCTGCCGGAGGCCTACGTCAACGGCATGCGCAAGTCCAACGGCGAGGGCTTCATCGGCTTCTGGGAGGCGATGGTCCGCGAGGAGCTGCGGCGCGACCCCACGCTGCTCAGCTGACGCCCAAGATCAACGCTGCACGCAGGTGGGTTTGGCGCCCAGATCGGGTGCCAAACCCACTTCTGTGAAGCGTTGATCTTCTAGCGGAGCCGGAGCGCCTGCCGCACCGCGTTGACGACCTGGTTCGGCCGTTGGATGAGATCGGCCGGCGTGAACCGAAGCACCTTCCACCCAGCGTTGACGAGCGCGTTCTGGCGAGCGCGATCGCGTTGGAACGCGGCCCGGTCGCTGTGATGGGCGAACCCGTCGACCTCGACAATCAGTTTGGCCTTGGGCCAGGCGAAGTCGACGCGTCCGACGAACAGGCCGGTGAATCGGACCTCGAACTGGCAGGTCGGCGTCGGCAGTCCCGCTGAAGACGACGAGCAGGAAGAACACGGACTCGTACACCGAAGCCCGAGCTGGATCGACGAGATCGGCGATCTGGAGCAGTTTCGGCCGGCCGAGCCGGCGGAGGTGGGTTTGTAGTAGTGCCACGGGGACGCTGTCTCGGCACGCTCCGTCAAGTACGGCGACCGCCTGGATGACGGGCAGCTGCACCGCGAGGTCGACGGCTGTCCTCAGCGGGTTGGTGGTCGGCACGCTGCGCTCATTGCGGACGTCGTCGCCCGTGAGCTGTTGCCGAACGATTCGCGCACCGGGCCACCGGGTGGGGCAGCGTCGCTTGGGGACGGCGAGCTCGATCTGGTCGGGTGGTTCGAGCAACGGCCACCCGTACCACTGCGCGGCAGTTCGGCCGCCCAGCGCGACGAGTGGTCCGACCGCCGTCGTCGCGACGAGCTCCGGGCTCGCGGCGAGCAGCCGAAGGCGGCCGCGGTCGCTCGCCATGAGCCCAGCGCGCTGCAGCCGCATCAGCGATTTCCGGCCGAAACCGGCCTTACCAGCCCAATCTAGGGAGAAGGGACGGCACAGGTCCTCGTACATCGGCCAAGCTTGCCGAGGCCGAGACAGGACCTCGCCGACTTATCCACACCCTCAAGATCGACGCTTCACGGAGGTGGGTTTGGCGCCGAAAGGAGGGGTCAAACCCAGTTGAGTGAAGCGTTGATCTTCAGCGCTTGAGGGACGCCTGGATGGCGCGGACGCGCTCGGCGAAGCCCGGCTGGTCCATCGACCACTCCTGCGCCTCGAGCTCCAACGCCATCGCTGCGGTCGCGCTGGTCAGCTGGGCGCTGGCAGCGATGGACGCCTTGGTGCGGATGACCAGCTCGCGCGGGCGGCCAGCGGCGCGTTTCGCGAACTTCGTCGCGAGCGGCAGCAGCTCGTCCTCGGCGACGCAGCGCCACGCGAGACCGACGGCTGCAGCGTCTTCACCGCTCAAGACGTCGCCGCACAGCACCAGCGCCGCCGCTCCCTGCGCCCCGACCCGCTGCTCCAGCCGCCAGAGGTGACCGCCGCCGGGATGGATGCCGACGTCGAGCCAGCGCGGGTCGAAACGCGCGCCGGGCGAGCAGAGGATGACGTCGCAGGCCAGCGGCAGGTTCACGCCGGCGCCGATCGCGGGCGTGGCGACGGCGGCGATGGTGGGCACCGGCGCGTTGGAGAGCGCGGCGAAGCCGGTGTAGAGCTGCGGCAGCGGTACGTCACGTTTGATCAGCGAGTCGAGCGAGCCACCCGCGCAGAACACCGGCGGCGAAGCCGTGAGCACGATGGCTCCCGCCCCGGCCGCGAGGACGTCCGCGACCGCCTGCGCGAGGTCGGTGCTCAGCTGCGGCGAGAGCGCGTTGCGGTGGTCTGGGTCAGCGAGGCGCAGGATGCCGACGCCGTCGGTGACGTCGGCCGCAACCAGTGACGTGGCGGCAGTCACGAGCGGAACGCCGCCTCGACGATCTCGTGCAGGGTGCTCGAGGGCAGTCGCTCACCGGCCTGCGGATCATCCGACATGACGGACGGGTCCAGTGACTGGTAGGCGTGCACCAAGCCGCTGAACATGCGTGACAGCACGTCCGGATCGCCGGCGCGGAAGAGGCCGGCGCGCTGGCCCTCCGCGAAGAGCTCGGCCTGCATGCGCATCGCCTCGTCGAAGCGCAGCTCCACCGTGGGATCGACGGTGACGCCGTGTGCCGCGTCGGCGGTGCCGGAGAAGCGCAGGTAAAGGCGTCCGAACGCGGGATGGCTGCGAAAGAAGCTGACCTGGAAGTCGAGTAGGCGGTGCAGCCGAGCGAGGGCGTCGCCGTCACCGGAGAGCACCGCGGTCATCGCGGGCATGAACTCCTGGCCCCGCCGCAGCCAGACGGCACGGAAGAGCTCCTCCTTGCTCGGGAAGAACAGGTAGACCGAGCCGACGGCGAAGCCGGCGAGCTCGGCGATCTCCTTCAGCGTCGACAGGGCGAAACCGCGCCGGCCGAATACTTCCTCCGCTGCATCGAGCAGCTGGGTGCGGCTTAGATCCTGCTGGCGTAAGCGGCGCTGGGTGCGCCGGTCGGCGGCCGATGGGGCGGCCGATCCTGGTGCAGACCTCACAGTGGGTCCTCCCGCGCTTGCCATTTCGGACGACTCGTGTGAATCATAAGCCAGATCGCTGAACGCAGATTCAGTTGCGCGAGCAGGGAGCCCGGCATGGACGCCAACGACATGATTCTCATCAGCGTGGACGACCACCTGGTCGAGCCGCCGAACATGTTCGACGGCCGGCTGCCGGCGAAGTTCGCCGACCAGGCGCCCAAGGTGCAGCGCCGCGACGACGGCTCCGACGTGTGGGTCTTCAACGGCAACGTCATCCCGAACATCGGGCTGAACGCGGTCGCCGGACGCCCGAAGGAGGAGTACGGCGTCGAGCCGACCGCCTACGAGGAGATGCGCCCCGGCTGCTACGACGTGCACGAGCGGGTCAAGGACATGAGCGCGGCGGGCGTGCTCGGTTCGATGTGCTTCCCGTCGTTCCCCGGCTTCTCCGGCCGCCTGTTCGCCGCCGCCGAGGACAAGGACCTCGCGCTCGCGACTGTGCAGGCCTACAACGACTGGCACATCGACGAGTGGTGCGGCCCCTACCCGGACCGGTTCATCCCCATGGCGCTGCCGGTGCTCTGGGACCCGGAGCTCGCCGCCGCCGAAGTGCGCCGCGTCGCCAAGAAGGGCTGCCACTCGATCACGTTCACCGAGAATCCGGCGACCCTCGGCTACCCGAGCTTCCACGACAAGCACTGGGACCCGCTGTGGAAGGCGCTGTGCGACGAGAACGTCGTGCTCTCGATTCATCTCGGCTCGTCCGGCAAGCTCGCCGTCACCGCGCCTGACGCGCCGATGGACGTGATGATCACGCTCCAGCCGATGAACATCTGCCAGGCCGCCGCCGACCTGCTCTGGTCACGCGTGCTGAAGGAATTCCCGGACATCCGCATCGCGCTGTCCGAAGGCGGCACCGGCTGGATCCCGTACTTCCTTGATCGGCTGGACCGCACCTACGACATGCACCATCTCTGGACCGGGCAGAACTTCGGCGGCAAGCTGCCGAGCGAGGTGTTCCGCCAGCACTTCCTCACCTGCTTCATCTCCGACCCGGTCGGCATCCAGCTGCGTCACCAGATCGGCATGGACAACATCTCGTGGGAGTGCGACTACCCGCACTCCGACTCCTCCTGGCCGAAGCCGGCCGAGGAGCTCGAAGCCGTGACCGCGGGCATCCCGGACGACGAGATGTACAAGATGACCTACGAGAACGCCATGCGCTGGTACTCGTTCGACCCCTTCGCGACGCGCTCGCGCGAGCAGTCGACCGTCGGGGCGCTGCGCGCCGAGGCTGCTGGCCACGACGTCGAGATCCGCTCCTACGACGGCGGCCGTTTCCAGCGGTCGGGTCAGGGCGTCGAGCTCGGCAGCCTGGTCCCGACGGCATGAGCTCCCCCGCGTTCTCGAACGAGGAGGGCCGCGACGTCGGTCAGAAGTTCGCGGGCCTGCCGATGCCCTACGACCGGCAGATGCTCTTCGATGTCTCCCGCCGGGCTCGGCTGCTCGACGAGCGCAAGCGACGGTTTCCGTTCCCGGTGCCGAACGGCTGGTTCGTCGTCGCCGAAGCGAAGGATCTCGGGCCCGGCGAGGTGATGCCGTTCTACGCCTTCGGCAAGGACCTCGTGCTGTACCGCACCGAGAGCGGGACGCCGCGGGTGATCGATGCGCACTGCCCGCACCTCGGCGCGCACATCGGTGTCGGCGGACGCGTCGAGGACGACTGCATCCGCTGCCCGTTCCACGGCTGGAAGTTCGACGGGGCGAACGGCCACTGCGTCGACGTCCCCTACGACGAGCACGACTTCATCCCGAAGCGGGCGCACACGCGCTCGTACCCGACCATCGAGCGCAACCACATGATCTGGGCCTGGCATCACCTCGAGGGCGGCGAGCCGTTCTACGACGTGCCGGACGTGCCGGAGTTCTCCGACCCGGACTGGCTGCCGATCTCGGTGCGCACGTACGAGATCCGCACCTGCGCGCAGGAGCTCGCCGAGAACAACGTCGACTACTCGCACTTCAAGTTCGTTCACGGCACCGCCGCGGTCCCGGAGCACAGCTTCGTCGTCGACGGCCATTACAAGCGGGCGGCGAACGAGGACGAGTCGTTCGTCCGCGAGGGTTACGGGTTGGGGCTCGGCGTGCTGCGGGTGAAGGGCTTCACGACCTTCCTGTCGAGCACCACGCCGATCGACGAGGAGAAGGTCATCGTCCGGTGGATCTTCACCGCGCCGCGCTCGTCGGGTGAGGACGCCGCCGAGAAGGCGGCGAACACGTTCTGCAAGAACGTCAGCCAGGACATCCCGATCTGGGAGAACAAGGTCTACCGCGAGACCCCGGTGCTACGCCCCTCCGAGAAGCCGATCACCGAGCATCGCCGGTGGGCGCAGCAGTTCTACTCGAGATAGCTCCTGAGATAGGTCTTAAGCCTCCATGGTTCTCGGTGCCGGGCGGGCATCATCAATAGTCATGAAGGTCACCGACGCCCTTCGTCACCCGTGGCGCTCTCGCGCGTTGGGGCGACTGTCATGACTGCTTCGACTTCCCGCAGCCTCACGTCCCCCCGGTTGGAAGGCACGTTCGCCGTCGGCGACCGGCGCCTCAGCTTCGCCGAGTTCGGCAATCCCCGCGGTCGCGCGGTGCTGTGGATGCACGGCACGCCCGGAGCCCGCCGCCAGGTGCCCGAGCCGGCCCGGCTCGCGGCGCTGGAGCTGGACCTGCGCATCGTCGGGATCGACCGGCCGGGAATCGGCCGCTCGACCCCGCATCGGTACACGTGCATCCGCGACTTCGCGGGCGACGTCGAGCCGCTGCTCGACGCGTTGGGTATCGACGACTTCGCCATGATCGGGCTGTCCGGCGGCGGGCCCTACGTGCTCGGCTGCGCGCATGCGATGCCGCAGCGACTGCAGGTCGCCGGGCTCATCGGAAGCGTCGCCCCGACCTGCGGGCCGGACGCGGTGTCCGGCGGGCCGGTCGCGTTGACGCGCACGCTCGGGCCGCTGCTGACGACGCTTCGGCTGCCGCTGTCCTTCGCGTTGACGACGGCGGCCTGGGTGGGCCGGCCGGTCGCCGGCCGCGCGCTCGACCTCTACGCGCGGCTGAACCCGGAGCCGGATCGCCGCATGCTGGCGCGCCCGGAGTTTCGCGCGATGTTCCTGGACGACCTCTTGCACGGCAGCAAGCTCGGACTGCGCGCCCCGATCGACGACCTCATCCTCTTCGGCAAGGACTGGGGATTCGCACTCGGCGACGTCTCCGTGCCGGTGCATGTCTGGCACGGAGACGCCGACCACATCGTGCCCTTCGAGCACGGTCAGCACCTCGTCGCCCGGCTGCCCGACGCGCAGCTGCATCGCATTGCGGGTGAGAGCCATCTCGGTGGCCTCGGGGAGGCGGAGACGATCCTGCACACCCTGGTGGCCACCTGGGATGCCAAGCAGCGCCGGCCGCGCAGAGGTCGCCTGGCTCCGGCCTGATCACCCACCAGCCCATTTGAGCGCTTGCTCAAACTTGTGCGCTGAGCCACCATGCGGCCATGACTGCTTCGCCGAGCGCCCCCGCCGCTCCGTCCGACGAGATCGTCATCGACGACTACGCCGAGCCGCGGTTCAGCCCGCAGGCGCGCGCGACCCTGGAGGCGATTGCGGCCGCGCCGGCACCGCCGTTCGAACCGGAGGCGCTGCTGGCGGCAGCTCGCGAGCAGACCGGTCTGGACGACTTCGGAGACGGCTGGTTCCGCGAGCCGCTGGACGTGCTCTGCCGGGCAATCCCCGAGGAAGCCGGGCTGTCGGCCGCCGGCCGGGTAATGGCGGCGGGATCACTGGTCGGCATGCTGGCCAACCGGTTGCGCGTGGAGGATCTGCTGCGCCGTCACCCGGAGATCGAGGACATCCCGATCGACCGGCCGATCGTCATCGCCGGCTTGCCGCGTACGGGCACCACTCACCTGCACAACCTGCTGTCGGCGGACCCGGCGCTGCGCTCCCTTCCGTACTGGGAGAGCCTCGAGCCGGTGCCGGCGCAAATCCCGCCGCCGGATCCGGACCCGCGCATCGAACGCGCCGCGATGGCGACGGGCTTCACCGACGTCGTCATGCCGCATTTCAAGGCCATGCACGAGATGACACCCGACCACGTCCACGAGGAGATCCAGCTGCTCGCGATCACGCTCGCGACGATGCTGCTGGAGACGCAGTGGCACGTGCCGAGCTACCGCGACTGGTTCAAGGCCACCGACCAGACCCCGGCATACGCGTATCTGCGGCGGATTCTTCAAGCGCTGCAGTGGCTGCGCGGTGGTGAGCGCTGGGTGTTGAAGAGCCCGCAGCACCTCGAGCAGTTCGGCGTGCTGCGCGCCGTCTTCCCGGACGCGACGGTCGTCTGCACGCACCGCGACCCGGTGGCCGTCACCGCATCGCTGGTGACGATGGTGAGCTACGGCGCGCGCACCAGTCAGGAGCGGCCCGACCCGACCCGCACCGGCCGGTACTGGGCCGAGCGCGTCGAGGACTTGCTGACGGCGTGCGTACGCGACCGTGAGCTGCTGCCCGCCGGCCAGTCGGTCGATGTGCGTTTCAACGACTTCATGGCCGACGAGTGGGGCACCGTCGAGCAGATCTACGCGGTCGCGGATCAGCCGCTGCCCGCATCGAGCCGCGAGGCGATGCAGACGTACGTGCGCGAGCATCCGCGTGGCCGCCACGGCAAGGTGCGCTACGACCTCACGACGTTCGGCCTCGATCCCGCGGAACGGGAGGAAGCTCTCGCCGGTTACCGCCACCGTTTCGGGGTGTGACCGCTGCGAGCGCGCCGCGCAAGCGGGGCCCGCGCGCGGAAGGTGACGCCCGCGTGCTCCTACTCGACGTGGCGGAGCGGCTCTTCGCCGAGCGAGGGGTCGACGCCGTTTCGCTGCGGAGCGTCTGCGCGGCCGCGGGCGTCGCGAGCAGCGCGCTGCACTACCACTTCCGCAGCGCGGACGACCTGCTGCACGAGGTGCTTTGGCGTCGCTCGGCGGGTCTCGGGGAACGCACTCGGCAGCGACTCGCCGAGCTCCGGCAGGCGACGACGGTGACAGTCGCGGCGGTGGTCGATGCGCTGCTTTTGCCGTGGCTGGATCTGCTGGCGGACGACCCCGTCGGCGGGGGGCGCTTTGTGAATGTGGTGTCGGGACTGCTCGCGGTGGGTGATGCGCGACTGCGGCCTCATCTCGCGGGCGTGAACGCGGATTTCGCGGCAGTCGTTCGCCGCTTGCCGGGTGGGGCCGGGTCGCCGCCGCGCTGGTCGATCGCCGCCAAATGCCTGGTGCACGGACTCGCTACCGGAGACGGTCCGCAGGAGCTACGGGCGTTCGTCATCGCGGGGCTGCAGCAAGACGGCTGAGCTATCAGCAAAACACGCCGTCAGCCGCGCGATCGCGGGTGGGATGGCTGACGTAGGGCGTTCGAGGCCGCGGTACGTCAGCGGGGTGCCGTCACGGCGATGCCGTTGAGTGCTGCGGCGTCGGCAAGTCTCTCGTCATACGTGACGACGCCCTCCAGGTCGTCACCCAAGTTGAGCGCTGCAGCAAGATGAATGGCGTCGAGGCTGCGCAAAGACGCGGGGTCAAGCCGCCCGGCCTGCTCGAAGAGCGCCGCTGTGACCTCGGTCAGCGTGACGGAATACAGGACGGCGCGGGCCTGCACCAAGCGTCTCGGGGCGACGCGACGGACCGCCTGCAGGAGCTCGGTGCGGGCTAGATCTGACTGACTGAGTGTGTCCCTATTCGGGAGACACCGGCTTCCCTTTGACCACTGACGGTGTGGTGCTTGGTTGCCGTCCGGCTTGCGCCGGTTCCGATCCAAGGCCCCGGTGGTTCTGGTGGTGCAGGGTGACGATCGGCTCTTTCCCGTCTCAGGCGGGTGCAGCGCGATGTGGTCGCGTCAGGCAGCGCTTGGCGGCGCAGGAGATTGCAGGTTGGGCCAGCGGGCGAGGTTGATGGCCGCGTTGACGTCCCGGTCGACGACGAGCCCGCAGTGGCCGCAGCGGTAGCTCCGATCGGCGAGGGTGAGCTGGTCGTCGACGTGGCCGCAGCCGCAGCAGGTCTTCGACGATGGATACCAGCGGTCGGCTTCGACAAGCTCGCAGCCGTACCAGCGGGTTTTGTAGCCGAGCAGCCGGCCCAAGTCACCGAGGCCGGCGTCGGACAGCACCCTGGCAAGCGACCGGTTTTGCAGCATGCCAGCGACATTGAGGTCTTCGACGGTGAGCCGCCTCAAGCCGGTCGCGAGCCGTTTGGACAGTTCGTGTGCCGCCTGGCCGCGCAGATTCGCCGTGCGGGCGTGCAGCCGGATGAGCCGCTTTCGGGCTTGGCGGCGACCGTTCGACCCGGGTTTGGTTCTCGCCAGGGCCTGGTTCGCGCGCCGCAGCCGCTGCTGCGCGTGCTGGAGGGCGTTCACCCCCTTCACGTGGTGCAGCACCACACCGTCCGTGTCGGCGACAACCGCGAGAGCTTTGATGCCCACGTCCATCCCCGCCGCCTGCTGATGGCGGCCAGCGGCGTTGCGACGGGCCGGGTGGAAGACGGCGGCGACGCCGTGCAGCGACACCCACCAGCGGCCGCGTTCGTAGCGGAAGCTGGCGCCGTGCAGATGCAGCCGGCCGGCGCCGAGCATCCGGCGGACCCGTTTCGTGCAGCCGTGTATTCGCAGCACGCCGAGGGTCGGAAAACGCAGCGCTTTCGGGCCGGCGACCCGCACCGGCGCGGTCTGACCCGGCTTGGATTTGGAACGCAGTTTGAACGCCGGACGGCTCTTGTTGCGGGACTTGAACTTCGGGAATCCGGCCTTCCTGCCCTTGCGGACCCCCGCTACCGAGTTCGAGAAGTTGGCGAGTGCTTGGGCAGCGTTGACGCTGGCGCACTCGAACACGTCCTGGCTGACTTCGGCCCGCCAGGTCAGCCCGCGGCTGCCGTCGTCGCCGACCGGGCTGTCATGTGCGCGGCCGGTCTTCCAGGCGTTGAACTCGTTGATGAAACTGACCTTCGACCACGACAACGCCGGTGTCTGCTGCGCCGCAGGGATGCCGTAGGAGGCTTCCGCTCGCCGCTGCTCCAGGTTCGCTTTCACCCGGGCCAGGTGATGGTTGAAAACAAACCGCGCCGCCCCCGCATGCCGCAGCAACACCTCGTGCTGATCACCGTTGACGTCAAGGGCGAACTTGAACGCCACCGGCCGCGACAGCGGCACACCGGGGTGCGACAGCAGCACCCCGCCGCCCACTTCCGCGCCGTTCTTGCGCCAGCTCGCCATACCGCTGATCGTGCCGGAAGGGTCCGACAAAACAACAAACTCAGTGGGCCTGGTCAACAGGTTCAGGGGGCGAGGACACGGCGGTGATACGTGGCTGACTCCTCGTAACCGAGCCGGAGGTAAAACTCGGACGCACGGCGCGTAGCGAGGGCCACCAACCGTGCCTCACGCTGCCGAGCCCAGAACTCAAACGCTCGCACGAGCAGGCGCCCGAGCCCGCCAAGGCGGTGCGTTTCGTCGACCATCAGTTCCTCGATCCACGCCACTTGCCCGTCGGCGAAGAACGTGGGATGCACGAAACCCAGCAGGTAGCCGGCGAGGCGGTTGTCCATCTCAGCGACGAGCAGGACCGCCTGATCGGAGTCCAAGATCTGTCGAAAGCTGGTGCGAAAGCCCGCGGGAGTGGGCACGAACGACGTCGCGAACCGACGAGCCATCTCGAACAGCTCGTCGGCGTCTCGCTCTACGGCAGGCCGGACAGCACTCATGTTGACATCATCGACCGGGTCGGATTCGCAGCCTCAACCAGCTAGCTGCCCAACGGCGACCACCGTGCCGTTTTCGTGCACAAAGCCCTTGTGACCCGCATCCACATCGGACACTTCGGGAGCTCGATTTGCGAGCAACCGCCTCATCCCGATGCGCGTACCGGCTGACCGGCCGAACCCGGCGAACCGTTCAGGTCGCGCGCCGTCGGCGCCGCCACGGCGGTACCGGGCTGAAGATCGCGTCCAGCGCCGCGACCAGGCAGGCCACCTGCAGCCAGCCGGTGGCCGACTCGACGGTGTTCTCGAACGAGCGGGCCAGCCGGCGATGGCGAAGTAACCGGCCATGCGCGACCACCACCCGCCAGGCCAGCGGCAACGGGACGAACGTCCTCCGCTTCTTTTCGTGCCCGACCCGGCGGACCTCGAGCTGATGCTCCCGGCCGAGCTTGCCGGCGGCCCGCATGCTGACGCCCCGATCAACCAGCACCAGCTCCAGCCGCCGATCCTGACCCTGGGCAGCGAGGTCGGCGAGCAGCGCAGCAGTGGTGTCGTTCTCCGGTGTCCCGGCCCGCAGCACACGCGCCGCCAGCGGCAAGCCGGTTACGTCCACCGCGATAGCACGCTTGGCGCCTTTCGTCGCGCCGTACGGGCCGCCCCGGTCATGAAAAGTACGGCCGCCAGTGGACGCGCCCCGAGCCAGATGCGTGTCGACCACCACCATCGACGGGGTCGCGTCGGCACGCTTGGCAACCCGCCGCACCGTGCGATGCAGCTCCGCCAACAACCGCGCCCACGTGCCGTTACGGGACCAGCGCCGAAACTGCGACCACACCCGCGTCCACGGACCGAACTCCACCGGCAGCAACCGCCACTGACACCCCGTGTAGGACACGTACAAGATGCCGTTCACGACCCGACGCACATCCGGACCGAACCGCCGGCCCCGCTTATTCGCAGCACAAAGCAACGGCTCAAGCAAAGCCCACTGCTCGTCAGTCACATCCGTTGCATACACACCCACGCCATCGGCACCCCGAATCGCCGCCTGGAGCGGAATAGGGACACACTCAGTAAGCAGGCGTGCTCTGCACATCTGCTTGAGTGCCGCGCGGTGGAAGCATTGCCCGGCGTCTTCTACAGGTTCTTAACCGTGTGCAGAAAGCCCAGAAGTTGCCTGGAGATCCAGGAACTCGCCGCCCCAATCGGGGCATAGTGCCCAGCCGATAGCCATCTTGTGGGTCTTCTGCACGCGGACCACCTCGCGAACCGTCCCGCGACGTGTCACTCCTCGTGCTCACGGCGCCCACGCTGGGCCGCCCAACCCGGTAAACCCACCGCCGGTGATGCCTTCCGGGAGACGCAGCGCGCTTGCCTCCCCTTCTGGGGGACGGAGACAGGTCCACGGCATCCCGATTGGTTGCAAGGCAATTTCCCGACGGGCGCTCGCGAACAAGGCCGTGCGGGTCAGGGCTTGACCCGAACACCCAACATGAACAAAATCCCAAAAGTGTTCATTGCCGCGCCAGCTACCGAGGAGACGGCCGGACAGGCGACCGCCGCTGACGCCACCCGGGCCGCGATTCTCACCGCCGCGCACGAATGCTTGAGCGAGCTCGGGATCCGGCGCACGTCGGTCGAGGCGGTTGCCCGCCGCGCCGGGGTCGCCCGCGGCACCGTCTACCTGCACTTCTCGGACAAGGACACGCTCGTCGGAGCGGTGCTGCTGCGCAACGGTGAGGCGGTGCGCGACCAGCTTGCCGAGCAGCTCGAAGGCGTGACCTCGCTGGCCGAGCAGCTTGCGACCAGCGCGCGGTTCAGCGTCTCCCCGCAGCGCGGCGAGCTCCTCGTCCAGCTGCGGGAACGGGAGCCGGCGGCGCTCGCGCTCATGGTGCTCACCGACTCCCACTCCTGGATCGCGCAGTCGGCGCGCTTCTGGCTGCCCCGGCTGCGCGCCGCTCAGCAGCAAGGACAGTTGCCCGCCGCGCTGGACGTCGAGGCCGCCGCGGAGTGGGTGGCCCGCACGCTGTACACGGTCTCGACCGTGCCGTCTGAACGTGTCGATCTCGAGCGGCGTGACGGCCGCGAGATCGGCGAGTACGTGAGCCAATTCCTGCTCTCCGGATTGAGGTGCCCGGCGTGACGCTGCAGATCGTCGATGCGGACAACCATTACTACGAGCCCGACGACGCGTGGACGCGCCATCTCGAGCCCGCCTTCCGCGACCGGGCGATCCACATCGTCCGTGGCGATGACGGGGTGGGGCGGCCCTTCTTCGGCGACGAGCCGCTGTACTACCTGGCTCGCACCCCGCTCGATCAGGTCGGCCGCCCCGGGGCGGTCGTCGCGAACAAGGACGGCCGGTACGCGCCGCTCGCCGAAAGCGATCTGGTGCGGCCCGGCGAAGTGCCGTGGTTCGTCGAACGCGAGGCGCGGCTGCGCTGGATGGACGAGCAGAGCATCCAGGCCGTGATGCTGTGGCCCAGCCTCGGCCTCACCGTCGAGTACCAGATGCGCTCCGATCCGAAGGCGTGCCTGGCCAACCTCCGCGCGTTCAACCGGTGGCTGAACGACGACTGGGGATTCTCCTACGACGACAGGGTTTTCGGCGTTCCGTGGCTCAGCCTCATCGACCTCGACGCCGCCATCACCGAGCTTGATGAGGTCATCGCCCTCGGCGCCCGGTCGATCGCGTTGCTCTTCGGCCCGGTCGACGGCAAGTCGCCCGCCGACCCGTACTTCGACCCGTTCTGGGCCCGCGTCGAGGAAGCCGGCATCCTGGTCGGCTTCCACGGGGCCGAATCCGGCTACAACGACCGCTTCTCGGTGCACTGGGGCGAGCAGCCCCGCCCGCCGGCGGGCGCGCAATCCCCGTTCCAACGCGCGTGCTTCTTCGGCGAGCGGCCCATCGTCGACACGCTCGCGGCGCTCGTGCTGCACAACCTCTTCGGCCGCTTCCCACGCCTACAGGTCATCTCCGTGGAGAACGGCGCCTGGTGGGTGCCGAGCCTGCTGGCCGCGATCGACCGCGGCGCCAAGTCCGGCGCCTACGGCGAATGGCTCGGCGGGCGCTTCGACGAGCGTCCGAGCGACGTCTTCCGCCGCCACGTGACCGTCGCCCCGAACGACGACGACGACATTCGCGGACTCATCACGCTGCTCGGGGCCGGCCGCATCGCCCTCGGCTCCGACTATCCGCACCCGGAAGGCGTCGCCGAGCCCGCACGTTTCTTCGACGGTGCTGACTTGACCGCCGACGAGATCCGGCTCTGCGCGCATGACAACGTTGCTCGGCTGCTCGGGCTGCCCATTCTGGTAGACGCGTGAACCCACCGGCTACCGGCCGGGTGGCGGACCAGGTCGCCATCGTCACCGGCGGAGCGTCGGGGATCGGCGAAGCCTGCGTCCGGCGGCTCGCGCGCGAAGGGGCGCACGTGATCGTGGCAGATCTCAAAGTGGATGCCGCGCGAACCCTCGCCTCCGAACTGGGCGTTGGCGTGCACGAATACGGCGTCGACGTGACCGACGAAACCGCCGTTGCCGCAATGGTTTCCGCCGTCGTCGCCGACTACGGGCAGCTTGACATCCTCATCACGTGTGCAGCGCTCACGGATCCCGCACATCAGGCTGCGGACGTGGCGCTCGGCGAGCTCTCGACCGACGTCTGGGACCGCACGCTCAGCGTGGACCTGCTCGGCACCATGCTGTGCTGCAAGCACGCAGTGCGGGCGATGAGCCCGCGTGGGCGCGGCAGCATCGTCACGATCTCCTCGAACTCCGCGCTGGCCGGAGATCTCGGACTGTCGTCGTACGCGTGCGCCAAGGCCGGCGTCAACGCGCTGACGATGTCCATCGCGACGGCGTACGGCAAGGCCGGAATCCGGGCGAACGTGGTGTCACCGGGCAGCATTGCCGGACCGTCCCTGCGCCGTAACGTACCGCCGGCCGTCGTCGGCATGCTCGAGGGAAACTGCCTGCTACCGCGCCTGGGCACGCCCGACGACGTGGCAGCTGCGGTGCTCTTCCTCGTGTCCGACGACGCCGGGTTCGTCACCGGCCAGCTGCTGCGGGTCGACGGCGGAACCCTCAGCCAGCTGCCGCACGTCCCCGCCATGCGCGCCGGAGGTTTCACGAATACCGCCGGTGCGGCCTCGACTCCCGTAACGACATCCTCAACGCTCGCGGATGGAGCCCCCCGATGACCACTGTTTCGTTGCCGATCTCCGAGCGGACGACGGCCGCCCTCAGCGCGCAACCGCGCATGCTCGTCGGCGGTGATTGGGTCAGTGCCGCTTCGGGGGGAACGATTCCCGTCGTCGACCCGGCCACCGAGGAAACGGTGGGAGCCATCGCGGCCGGCGACGCGAACGACGTCGACCGGGCCGTGCGGGCCGCTCGCGACGCGTTCGACGCGGGAAGCTGGCGCCAGCTCGCGCCGGGGGTGCAATCACGGCTGCTGCAGGACCTCGCTGCGGCCATGGAGGCCGACGCGCCGCTGCTCAGCGAGCTCGAGACGATCGACTCCGGCAAGCCGTTTCCCCTTGCGCAGCAGGAGGTTTTGCAGGCCGCTGAGTTCGTGCGCTACTACTCCGGGTGGCCCACCAAGATCTACGGGACGGTGAACCCGGTCGGCAGCGACGTCCTGTCGTACACCAAGCGCGAGCCGATCGGAGTCGTGGCGGGCATCGCCCCGTGGAACTGCCCGCTCATCAACGCCGCCTACAAGGTGGCGCCCGCCCTTGCCTGCGGTAACTCCGTCATCCTCAAGCCGGCCGAGCAGACCAGCCTGACCGCGCTGCGCTTCGGCCAGCTCTGCCTCGACGTCGGCATCCCCGAGGGCGTGGTGCAGGTCCTCACGGGCTACGGCGAGACGGTGGGCGACGCGCTCGTCGTCCACCCCGACGTCGACAAGATCGCCTTCACCGGGTCGACCGAGACCGGGCGGCTCATCGCCCGCCGCGGTGCCGATCGGCTCAAGAAGATCAGCCTCGAGCTCGGCGGCAAGAGCCCGGGCATCATCTTCGCCGACGCGGACCTGGCGGCCGCGGTGGAGCTGCTCTTCTCGCCGTACGGCGTCTGGTACAACTCCGGCCAGATCTGCGTGCAGGCCTCCCGTTTGCTGGTGCAGCGCGACATCGTCGACGACTTCACCGCTGCCGTGATCGAACGCAGCCGCACGCTGCGCGTCGGGTCACCGTTCGACGAGCAGACCGAGCTCGGCCCGCTGGTTTCCTCAGATCAGCTCGATCGCGTGCTCGGCTACCTGCGCATCGCTGACGAGGAGGGCGCCGAGGTGCGCCTCGGCGGCTGCCGCCCGTCCCGGCCGGGCTACTTCGTCGAACCGACCGTTCTCTCGGGCATGACGCCCCAGATGCGCATCGCGAACGAGGAAATCTTCGGGCCGGTCGTCGGGGTCATCCCGTTCGATACCGAGGACGAGGCCGTCCGTATCGCCAATGCCACCGAATACGGGCTGGCCGCTTCGGTCTGGACGTCGGACATCAAGCGCGGGCACCGCATGGCCGGTCGCTTGCAATCCGGCGTGGTGTGGATCAACTCGTTCGCCGACACCGACAGCTCGGTGGCCTTCGGGGGCACCAAGCAGTCGGGGTACGGACGCGAGTGCGGCGAGGAGTCGATCCACACCTACACGCAGACGAAGTCGGTGTACGTCCGGCTGTAACCCCGTGATCAACGCTGCACCCAAACGACTTTGACCCCCGATTCGGCGGCCAAACCCGCTCCGGTGCAGCGTTGATCTTGGTGGGTGTGTTAGCTCCAGTGGCGCAGCCGCTCGAAGTGCACCCGTGACGACTGCATCCGCCCTTCCATGAGGAGCTTCGGCGGATACAGCGTGAGGTGTGTCTCGGTCAGCTCGTAGTCGCGGGCCTGGGTGGTTCCTTTCCAATTGGGGAAGCTGGCCGCTTCGAGATAGTGGAAGACCTTGCCCTCCTAGATCTCGTAGCGGCCGGCGAACGAGCTCGCCTCCAGGAACGCTTGGGCTCGCTCCTGCTCCGAGCCGGCGCGGATGTCGCCGTCCCGAAACGGTGTGCGCTGCGAGCGGGAGAGCAACGCCATCATGTAGCCCTCGGCGGTATACGTGATGAAGCCGTCGGGGTCGTCGCCGAAGCCCTTGCTGACCGTGCCGTCCTCGTCATAGGACTCCATGCTCAGCAGGCGATACGTGCCTACCAACGCGGCGCTCTCGGGGGACTGGCTCACCGCTTCACGACGACGTCGAGCGTCTCCGGCCCGTACTCCATGGGATGTGCGACGCACTTCCACTCGTAGCCCGGAGCGAGACCGAGCGTGCCGGGCGGGAAGAGGTCCAGCGTCTCCTCCAGCACGACCTTGCCGACCATCCGGGTCAGATGGTTGCCGAGACACAGGTGCGGTCCGGCGCCGAATGACAGGTGCTGTCGGGTGTTGTCGCGATCCATGCGGAAGTCGCTGCCGTTCGGGAAGACCGAGTCGTCACGGTTCGCCGAGTTGATGCCCATCATCATGTGCTCGCCCTTGTGGACCGGGCACCCGCCGACCTCGGTGTCGTCCAAGGCGGTGCGGAACAGGAAAGCCACCGGCGCCTCGTAGCGCAGCGATTCCTCCACCGCGGCAGGGATGAGCGAGCGGTCGCCCGCGATCACGGAGGCGAAGTCGTCGACGTGGGTCACGTACCGGTAGAAGAGGTTGCCGAGCATGTAGCTCGCCGACAGCGAGCCGGCCAGGATGTTGACGGCAAGCGTGCGTACGTGCTGCTCGGGGAGCCGGTATCCGTCGACGTCGGACTGCACCATGATGGCGAGCAGGTCAGCGGGCCCGTCGGCGCTCGCTTCGCGCCGCTCGGCGATGAGCTCGTCCAGTGTCGCCGCCATCTCGGGGAACGCTCCGGCGATGCCCTCGCCGCGCTCGGTCTTGCCCAGCGCCGGCCAGGTGCTGTGCAGCAGCTCGTTGCACCAGTCCATCACCTGGTCGTGCAGCTCGTCGGGAATCCCGAGCTCGTGGGCGGCGACCGACCCCGGCAGCGGCAACGCGAGCGTCGCCATGAGGTCGCCTTCGCCCTTGTCGGCGATCGGGGTGAGCCGGCGCCGGACATTGCCGCGGGTCCACTCCTCGGCCGCGTCGGCGCGCTTCAGGGTGAAGCCCTTCAGGAGGATGCGCCTGATCTGCGGGTGCAGCGGCGCGTCGATCTCCCCGAGGAAGCTTTCCTCCATCGGTACGGTCACGCCCGGCGCCCGCATGTCGCCGACGGAGGAGAACCGGCGGTATCCGCGGAAGACCTCGTCGGTCTGCTTCCACAGCGAGGTGTACACGACGCCTTGGGCGGGGCGGACGACCGGCTGCTCGGCCCGGATCTGCGCGAGCAGCGACCAGTCCTTGTTACGGGACGTGTCCATGGGGTCGAAGGCGAACTTCTCGTCCACGGGCTCGGTGGCGGAGGTGTCGGTCATGAGGGGCTCCAGGGGTCTCGGTTCACTACTGCAGGGCGATGAAGACGTTCTTGGGCCGCAGCCACTCCTCGAAGCCGGCGCGGCCGCCTTCGCGGCCGAAGCCGCTCTGCTTGTAGCCGCCGAACGGGGCGGTCGGCGACATGGCGGAGAAGCCGTTGACGGAGATGTAGCCGGCGTCGATCGCGTGCGCGACGCGGTGGGCCCGTCCGATGTCACGGGTGTGCAGGTAGGCGGCGAGACCGTAGCGGCTGTCATTGGCCTTCTCGACGACCTCGGTCTCGTCCGTGAAGCGCAGCACCGACAGCACCGGCCCGAAGACTTCTTCCTGGGCGATCTCGCTGCGGTGGTCGACGTCACCGAGCACCGTGGGGGCGATGTAGTACCCGCTCGCCAGATCGCCGCCGAGGCGGGTGCCTCCGGTGAGCAGCGTGGCCGCCCCGGAGCCGGTGGCGCGCGAGATCATGCCGACGATGCGCTGCGCGGCGGCTTCGTTGATGACGGGGCCCATCTGCGTCTCGGGGTCGAGCGGATTGCCGACGACGAACGTTTCGGTGATCGGCACCAGCCTGGCGACGACCTCGTCGTAGATCTCGTCCTGCACGTAGAGCCGGGTCGGCAGGGCGCATCCCTGACCGGACAGCAGCTGCACGCCGAGGGCGGCCGCCATCGGCACCGCCGCGTCGAGATCGGCGTCGGCGAAGATGATGTTCGCCGACTTGCCACCGAGCTCGAGCGCCACCGGCTTCAGGGTCTCGGCGGCGAGCGCCATGACCCGGCGGGCGACGGTGCTTCCGCCGGTGAAGCTCACCTTGTCGATGCCCGGGTGCCGCACCAGCGCCTCGCCCGCCTCGGCGCCGCCGGCCACCACGTTGAGCACGCCGGGCGGCACACCGGCTTCCAGCGCCAGCTCGGCGAACAGGTATGCGCCGAACGGCGCCAACTCCGGCGGCTTGGCGACAACGGTGTTACCGGCTGCCATCGCCGGCACGGCCTTCTGGCCCATGCCCATCATCGGGCCGTTCCACGGCGGCATCACACCGACGACACCCCACGGCTCCGACAGGATGTAGTCCAGACCCTGGATGGGGAACGTGGGAACGACCGTGCCCTCGATCTTGTCGCACCAGCCGGCGTAGTACCGCGTCCAGAGGGCGGTGTACGCGCCGGGGCCGAGACCGCCGATGGGATTGCCGTTCTCCAGCGCGTTGACCACCCCGGAGTGCTCGCTGTGCTTTTCCAGCAGATCGGCCAGCCGGTGCAGGATCGCGCCGCGTTCGTTGACCGGCATCGCGCGCCACGCCGGCAGCGCGGCTCGAGCGGCACTGACGGCACGGTCCACGTCGGCCGCGCCGGCCATCGGTACCTGCGCCTGCACCTCGCCGGTCGCGGGATTGTGATGCGCGTACTCGCCGCCGCTCACCTCGGCCACCCGCTGATCGCCGATGAGCAGGCCCTTGGCGGCCATGCCGGCGAGTAGGTCGGCCGGCGCGCTGACAGTCGTCATACGGATTCCCTTTCGTAGCAGGCGATCGTCCCGCTCATCCCAGATATGCCTCTCGCACCGCGGCGTTGGAGCGCACCTCGTCGGGGGTGCCCTCGGCGAGCTTTTCGCCGAGGCGCAGCACCATCACGCGATCGCTGTGGTCCATCACGAAACCGATGTCGTGCTCGACCAGCAGGACCCCGCAGTCATGGTGTTCCCGTACGCGCGCGATCGTGCGGGAGAGGCGCTGTACCTCTCCCGCGTCGAGCCCGGAGGTCGGTTCGTCGAGCAGCAGCAGCCGCGGCGCGACGACCGTGGCGCGGGCCAGCTCCACCATGCGGGTCACGCCGATGGGCAGCGCCGCTGCGTACTCGCGGCGCACGTCCGCCACACCGCACAGCTCAAGAGCCTCGTCCACCGCTTCCTGGTGTCGTCGGCGCAGCTCGCGACCCACCGGCAGCCGAAGCAGGTCGACGGCGACGCCGCCGCGCACGCTGCGCCACTCGAGCGCGGCCAGCACGTTGTCCTCGACGGTGAGGCCACCGAAGACCTGCTGGCGCTGGAAGGTGCGACGCATGCCATGGCGCGCCCGCCACACCGCCGAGCGTGAGGTGACGTCCTCGCCCTCGAGCAGGATGCGTCCCGCGTCGGCACGCCGATGACCGGACACCACGTCGAACAGCGTGGTCTTGCCGGCGCCGTTGGGTCCGACGACGCCGAGGGATTCGCCGCGCTGGACGTCCATGTCGACCTCCGAAAGCGCCCGCACCCCGCCGTAGCGCACGGTGGCGCCCCGAACCTGTAGCAGCGGCGCCGTCGTCGCCGGTCGCGCTGCGGCCGCGGGCGAAGCGGACAGGTCGCTGCTCATGCGGACGCCTTCAAGGTCGCTGCCGTGGGGAGCACCTCGGCGGCGAGCTGCTCCAACTGATCCACCATCGCCTCCGGCGGGGCGAGGTTGAACATGACGAGCTCGTCGAGACCGGCATCGGCATACTCGCTCAGCAGGTCGAGCACCTGATCGGCGGTGCCGTGCAGCGGAGCGTAGGGCTGGCCCTGCGGGTCGGACAGCCACAGCGGTGCCCAGAGGCCGCAGGTGATGCTGGCGGGGTCGCGGCCGGCGGCTTCCGCCTCACGGTGCACCTCGCCGAGCGCCTGGCGCAGCTCTTGCGGGCTCAGCCCGAAGGGGATCCAACCGTCGGCCAGCCGCCCCGCCCGGCGCAGCGCCGCCGGACCATGGCCACCGAGCCAGACGGGGATGCTCCCTCCCGGCGGATGCGGGAGCACGCCCATACCCGACGCCTGCCAGAAGGTGCCGTCGAAGGTCACGGGATTGTCGGCCCACATCGAGCGCAGCAACGCGAGCTGCTCTTCCCCGCGCGCGTAGCGGTCGTCGAACGACGCGGACAGCGTGTCGAACTCCTCGCGAAGCCAGCCCATGCCGGCTCCGAGAATGGTGCGCCCGCCGTTGAAGGCATCCAGCGTCGCCAGCTGCTTACCGAGCAGCCACGGCTCGCGCTGCGGGATGACGATGATGAGCGAGCCGACGCGGATGCGATTGGTGTGCGCGCTCATCCAGGTGAGGCTCGTGATGGCCTCGCAGAACGGCTGGTTCACGTCAGCCGGGTACTTCCCGCCCGGGTCATAGGGGTAGGGCGAGGAGTAGCTCTCCGGCCAGACCACATGATCGGACGCCCAGACCGAAGCGAAACCCAGCCGCTCGCCCGCTTGCGCCACCGTTACCAGGTAATCGGCGGTCGCGACCGTGTTGTTGCCCGACCAGATGCCGATGTCCATCTCGACCTCGCTCTCTTGACTGTCAGGCCAGCTGCAGGAAGCTGTCGGCGACGCGCTGCCGGTTCACCGCGCTGGCGGTGCCGGACCACGCGATATGACCCAGCTCCAGGAAGACGATCCGGTCGGCCACCTCCAGCACGTGCGTCGCCTTCTCCTCGACGACCAGTACCGCGGTGCCCGACTCGCGCAGCTCCGTCAGCAGCGTCATGATCTCGCGCACGATGAGCGGTGCGAGACCCAGGCTCGGCTCGTCCGCGACCAGCACCTTGGGCGGGGAGAGCACGAGTGGCGCCAGGGTGAGGAGCTGCTGCTCACCGCCGGAAAGGTTGCCGGCATTGACCTTTCGGCGCTCCGCGAGCGCCCGGAAGCGGTCGTAGATGCCGTCGGGGGAGCTGCCGGCGGGCAACGCCAGGCGCAGGTTCTCATCCACCGATAGCCCGGGGAAGATGCCGCGGGCCTCGGGGGCCAGGGCCAGGCGCTCCCGGGAGCGGCGGTGCGGTGCCATCTTGGTGATGTCGCGGCCTTCGAGCCGGACGGAGCCCGCTGAGGGTGCGACGAGGCCGGCTATCACCGCGCACAGCGTGGACTTGCCGGCGCCGTTGGCCCCGAGCAGTGCGGTGATCTGACCTGCCGGCACGCGTACATCGACGTCGTACAGCACCTGCACGTCCCCGTAGCCGGCGCTCACCTGCTCCAGCGTCAGCTCGAGGCCGGTGCTCGGAAGCGAAGGCTCCTCCAGCGTGCCCGCCGGCAAGCCCACCTGCGTTTCAGCCCGCCGCTCGGCTTCGGCGGGCGTGGCGGCGGCCCCGGCCGGCAGCGCCACGATCGGCGGCGTGGGCTCGGTACGGGTGGCGGGGACGCTCGGCCTGGCACTCGGCCGGCCGCGCCCCATGCGCAGCCCGCGATTGCGCAGCGCGGCGAGCATCCCGCCGGTCTGCGTGAGAATGCCGTCCGGGCTCATCGCGAGCTGCACGGCACCGAGACCGAAGAGGATGTCGGAGATCCGGGTGGACGTCGTGATGTGGCTGAGGAGCTGCGGGAAGGCGACGAACCCGATCCCGGCCACCACGGCGCCGGCGGGACGCCGTACGCCGACGAGCACCACGATCGCGAGCCACACCAGACCGGAGGTGGCGGAGAACGCGATGTGCGTCGCGTTGTACTGGACCGTGGCGAGCAAGCCGCCACCGAGCCCCGCGACGGCGGCAGACAGCGCGAACACCCGCAGTTTGGCGCGCACCGGGGAAAGGCCGATCGCCGTCGCGGCGGCTTCGGTCGACCGCACGGCGACGAGAGCCCGCCCGCTCGGCGAGGTCATGTAGTTACGCACCAGCAGGGCCACGATGCCGACGACGACGAGCAGGGCGATGGCGAAGTCGCGTTCGTTGTTGCCGTCGAACGGGCCGAGCACGGGGCGCAGGATCGTCCAGCCCGCATCGCCGTTCGAAAGCGGCTTCCAGACGAAGAGCACCTTGTCGCCGATCAGCGCCATCGCCAGCGTCGCCAGCGCGAGGAACAGGCCGCCGAGGCGCAGCGCCGGCAGCGCCACCAGCGCGCCGAGCACGGTCGACGCCAGGACCCCGGCGAGCAGCGCGACGGCGAACGGCCAGTGCAGCTCGTTGACGGCCCAGCCCATCACGAGCGAGGAGACGAGCACGAACGCCGATTGCGCGAGGCTCACCATGCCGCCCGCGCCCGTGACGAGGACGAACGACAGGAAGATGAGTGCGTACGCGAGTCCCTGCTGCACGAGGCCGACGTCGAAGTCGCTCGCGGGGCCGAGCACGAAGTAGGCGAGCAGCGCGGTCGCGATGGTCCACGGCAGCGCCTTGCGCCACAGCGGGAGCCCCCGCAGGTAATCCGGCGGTGGCGCGACATCGGCCACGCTGCCGGCGACCCGGGTCTTTTCCCGGCCGAGCACGATGAGGACCAGGAAGAGGAGGATGAACGGGATCGAGTCGGCGAGCCCCGGAATGTCGTTGGCGGCGCTGACATACCCGGCGAACAGGCTCTGGCCGATGCCGAGCAGCAGACCGCCGGCGAAGGCGATCGGGATCGCCCGCAGCCGGCCGAGAACCGCAGCGGTGGCCGCGACGAAGAGCACGCCGGTGTACGTCGCCGGATCGAGGCTGAAAAGCGGCGCGCCGGCGACCCCGGCAATGCCGGCGAGCAGGAAGCCGAGCACCCACGCGGAGGCGCTCGTCCGCCGGACGTCGACGCCGCGGATGGCGGCCAGGTTGGGCCGCTCCACCGTCGCGCGCATCTGCAGCCCGAGCCGGGTGCGCCGCACGACGTACCAGAGCGCGATGGCGACGATGACCGCGAGACCGAAGATGACGACCTGGTCCGAGTCGATACGCACGGAACCGAACGGGTTCCAGGTGACCTTGGGTACCGGCCCGAGGCCGGCCGGGGAGAACACCGAGTCGGCTCGGGGGATGTCGACGTGGACGTCGTCGATCAGGACCTCGATGACGTACAGCGCGAGCGAGGGGATGGCGACGAGCAGGCCGACGGTGGCGACGAGGCGCGCGGATTCGCTGGCGCCGACTAGGCGCCGGAAGACGACCTTGTCGAGCAGCAGCCCGAGGCCGGGTGCGAACACGAGGATCGAGACGATCGCCGCCGGAACGATCGACCAGTGCAGCCCGGTGTGCAGCTCGTAGTAGACGAGCGCGGTGGCGAAAGCGACCGCCCCGTGGGCGAAGTTGAACACCCCGGAGGTCGAGTAGGTGAGCACCAGACCGGCGGCGACGAGCGAGTAGATCGCGCCGGAGACTCCACCGCTGATGATCAGGACGACAAACTTGTCCATCGGGCTCCGCTTCGCCGCAAGGATGGGATGGCGGCCGGCCCGGCACAGCTGTGCCCACCGGCCGGACGGGTGATGGCCGGCGCAACGGATGCGCCGGCCATCACCGGTACTACTTGATGCTGGACAGTGGCACGTTCTCGTAGCACGTCATGGGGCTGATGGGCTTGAACTTCGTGCCCTCGATCTGCACCATGGCCGCGCACGGAGCGGGCTGGTCGTGGTCCTTCGGGTAGGTGACCGGTCCGATCGGGGCCGGGTCGTACTGCGACTTGTAGGTCCAGCCGCCGTTGATCACCTTGTTGAAGTTCTCCCCGGTGACGTCCTTGCCGACCGACTTGAGCATGTCGACCAGCACGTCAGCCGACCAGTACGTGAGCGCTGCACCTAGCGTGATCTTCGACGGGTCGGCGCCGATCGCCTCGAAGTCCTTCTTCATCTGGTCGATGGCCGGACCCCCGGACTCCACCGGCGGGATCTGCGTCGTGACGTACGAGCCGGCGAACGCCTGCGCAAGCGCGGGCTGGCTGTCGAGCAGGCCCGGCACGTAGGCGAGGTAGTTCATCATCGCGCCCTTGTAGCCGGCCTGCAGCAGGCCGCCGGACATGCCGGCCTCGGTCGCGAACAGACCGTTGAAGACGACCGCGTCGGGCGCCTTGCCGTCGTTGCTGGTCATGACGGCCTGCACGTACGGGGCGTAGTTCACGTTGCCGGTGCTGGGCACGTCGGCCTTGTCGTAGACGACCTTCGCGCCGAGCTTGCGGAAGGCTCCATCGATCAGCTTGCTGCCGGTGGCGTTGCTGCCGACGTCATCGGAAACGATCGCCACGGTGGGGTTCTTCTTGCCCTTCTTGGCGAGCTCGGCAAGAAGCGGACCGGCGGTCGACGTATTCACGATCTTCGCGCCCGGCGGGACGATGCAGCCGTTGAAGCCGAAGCCGTAAGGCTTGTCCTGCGAGCAGAAGCCGGGCATGAAGCCCCAGCCGATATACGGCACCTTCTCGCGGTTCAGGAAGTCCGAGCTTGCCGGGAGCAGGCCCTGGCCGAGGGAGATGATGGCGAAGGCCTTCTTGTTCAGCACCGCCTGGCGGACCAGCTGCAGATTGCGGGTGCCGTCCTCGCCGTCGTCCAGGGCGCCAAGCCAGTCGATCTTGCGGCCGTTGATGCCGCCATTGGCGTTGGCGGCCTGCAGGCGGGCCTTGGCGCCGAGGTCGGCCCCGGGGTAGCCGCCGGACTTGCTCGTCAGCGCGAGCACCCCGGCAATCTTGATCGGCTCGGACGAGGAACCGCCTCCGCCGCCCCCGCTGGAACTCTTGCTGGAGCTGCCGCACGCGGCGAGCGCGACGCTCGCAGCGACCAGCACGCCGACTGCGGCGGTTCTCCTGCGTCTCATAGACGCCTCCCTTTCCCATGGACCGGGCGTCTGTCGCCGCGGCTGTACATCAGGTTTGATGCATGACTCACGCACTCGTCCGCTGCGCTGGATGCGCCGGCGATCGAAAGCGGTGAACGGTGTTGTCGGGCCGCGCCGGGGTTCGGCACGACCGCGCTATCAGGACGTGACCGGCTCGAACGAGATGGGGGCCGAGGCGATGCCCCGGGTGGGCACGAGCTGGTTCCGCTCGACCTTGGCCTCGTCGACCTCCCAATCACCGATCGTCTCGAGCATCGCCTGCAGCGCGCACGTGATCTCGAGCCGAGCGACGGCATTGCCCAGGCAGTAATGGATGCCGTGGCCGAATCCCCAGTGCGCCTTGCCGCCCTGGCGATGGATATCGAGCGTCTCCGGGTCGGCGTAGACGTGCTCGTCGTGGTTCGCGGCGCCGTAGAGGATCAGGACCTGGTCACCCGCCGGGATCGTGGTGCCGTGCAGCTCGACGTCGACGGTGGTGGTGCGCGCGAGGCCCTGGACCGGCGAGACGTAACGCAGCATCTCCTCGATCGCCTGTGGCAACAACTCGGGCTGCTCGCGCAGCTCGCGCCGCACGTCCGGACGGCGACCCAGCTCGAGAATGCCGTGGGTGATCATATTCATCGTCGTGTTCTGCGAGGCATCGTGAAGTAGCGAGCAGAAGCCGGCGATCTCCTCGTTACTCAGGTCCTCGCCGGGCAGCTGGGTGTTCACGATCTGCGTGATGAGGTCGGTGCCGTTGCCGCCGCGCCGTTGCGCGACGAGGCCCTCCCAGTACACCGCCATCTCGCCGTACGCCTTGAGGGCAGCCTCGCTGGTGAAGTCCGCCCCGCCCAGGGTGTCGAGATTCCACTTGAGGAACTGCGCGCGATCGGCCGGCGGCAGATCCATCAGCACGCACATCGTGATGGTGGGGATGAGGTGACCGAAGTCGCGCTGCGCATCGGCGGAGCCCGTGCCGGCGAACTCCTTGACGAGCTCGGTCGCGTAAGCCTTCACATGGTCGGTCAACCCGTTCACCCGGCGCGGCGTGAGGTTGCGCACGAGGATCGCGCGCAGCTCGTCGTGACGCGGCGGGTCCATGTTGAAGATGTTCGGCGGGAGGAGGGAGATGTCGGTGTCGACGAGCGTGCCGCGGGCGGAAGAGAACGTCTCCCAGTCCGACAGCGCACGGTCGACGTCGTCCGCCCTGCTGAGCATCCAGTAGTGCGGCCACACCCGGTGGTTCGGGATCTCGCGGCGATACACGGGGTACTCGTCGCGCATGGTCCGGTAGTAGGGGAACGGATCGGCGAAGTATCGGGGGTCGAACGGGTCGAACTCGAAGTCGGCCACGTAATGCTCCTTCGAAAGGCCGGCGCGGGGTCAATGAGAAATGAGCGGCAGCGCGCTAGCAAGCAAGCGTTAGGTGAAGAGCGCACACTCTAGTACGCCGTATGGTCTGCGTCACAAGCTTGGCGGAGTTAGCCACCGGCCAATTGGTCGCCGGAGGCAACCTTCGAGTCGAGGCCGGCATCGACGACCTGAATGCTGCCGTTGACCCACTTCGCCTCGTCGGACAGCAGCCACACGATCGCCGGAGTCGTCGCCTCTTCCGGTCGCATGGCGCCGGCGCCCAAGAGGTCGGTGTCCTCGAACTGACTGAGCATCTGGTCACGGGTGAACCCGTTGGCTTCGGCGCACGAGTCGATCATCGGAGTGTCCTGCGCGCCCGGCACGAGGACGTTGACGCGAATGCGGTACGGGCCGAGCTCGTTGGCCAGCGTCTTGCCGAGACCGACGACCCCGTATTTCGCTGCGCAGTAGTCGGATGCGTAGGGCAGCGCCTGGATCCCGGCGCCGGAGGAGACCAGGATGATGCCGCGGTTGCCGGTGCGCTCGATCATGCGCGGGATCGCGTACTTGCAGGTGAGCCAGTGACCGGTGAGGTTGGTCGCGATGCTCGCGTCCCAGTCCACCTTCGGGATGTTCCACGACTGCTGAAACACCGCCAGCACACCGGCGTTGGAGATGAGGTGATCGATGCCGCCGAACTCGGAAACGGCGGCGGCGACGGCAGCCTCGACCTGTTCCTCCTCGCGCACATCGGCGACGAGCGGCAATGCCTGCCCGCCGGCTTGCTCGACGAGCTTCGCGGTCTGCTCGAGATCGTCGCGGCTCGCGACGCGATACGGCGGGTGACCGATCTCGCCGCTGGCGATGTCGACCAGCGCCACCTTCGCGCCCTCGCGAGCCAGCGCGACAGCATGGCTTCGGCCCTGCCCGCGCGCCGCACCCGTGATGAGAACGACCTTGTCCTCGAAGCGCTTCTGGAGTCCCGACATTGGGCTCCCCCTGTCTACTCGTTCGCCGCCTCGCTGGCGGCGGCCATGTACTGGGCGTAGACGGGCGTGTGGCTGAGTAAGCCACCATCGACCCGAATTATCTCACCGGTGATGAAAGCCGAGTCGTCGCTGGCGAGGAAGGCGACGACCTTGGCGATGTCCTCCGGACGGCCGATCTCGGGGGTCAGGTGGCTACCCGCAAAGACTTCACGGTCGAACGGGCTGAGGTTCTTCTCGGCTGCCGGGGTCATGACGAGGCCCGGCGAGATCGCGTTGCAACGAATGCCCTGGCGGCCATACATGGTGGCGACGTACATCGTGAGCGAGTTGACACCGCCCTTCGAGGCGCCGTAGGCGACCCGGGAAAGGTCACCGGCGAGCGCCGAGTTCGACGACATGTTCACCACCGCGCCCTTCCCGTTGGCGATCATCGTGGGCAACGCGTGCTTGCAGGTGAGCATCATCGCTCGCAGGTTCACGGCGAGCGCCTTGTCCCACACGTCCACGTCCATCGACAGGATGTCCAGATCGCGGCCCATGACGTCCGCGCCCGAAGCGGCGGCGTTGTTGTGCAGGATGTCGATGCGCCCGAACGTTCGGACGGTGGTGTCCATCAGGGCGGCGATGGACGATTCGGTGGCGAGGTCGACCTCGTGGGCGATGGCTTCGCCGCCCGCGTCTGCGATCTGGGCAGCGACCTCTTTCGCTCCGGACGCGTTGATGTCCGCCACCACCACGCGCGCGCCGCGCGCGGCGAGCTCGACGGCCGACGCCGCCCCGATACCGGACGCCGCTCCGGTGACGATGGCCACCCGATCGCTCAACTGACTCATGGACGCACCTTTCAGGCGGGCTGTGATTGCGTGACCAACGAAGCGACGGCGCTCTCGACGGCGGTCCCGGCGAAGAAGTCGGGGTTGCGTCCGGCGAAGAGCTTGGCGGGGTTGGCGAACGTGAAGTCGCGGAAGTCGTCCGGGGTGAGGACGCCTTTCGTGACGAGCCCCCACGCTTCGCCGACCACCCCGGCCATGTCCTCGACATCCCAGTGCGCGATGTCCGAGCTGAAGACGGGTTGGAGCCTCGCACCGAAGGCATTCGCCGGGGAGAAGGCGAAGGACATCGTTCGATCGTCGGCCTCGCAGCCGAAGAAGAACCGCGGGACGAAAAGGTCTTTCAGCTCGGCCTTGGACGTGATGGCAAGGTGGCGGAACTCGTCGTGCTCGGCGGGCGGGACCCCGACGGCCGGAATCGCCTGCAAACTCTCACGAAGTTCGTCGACCGTGTCGAGCAGCGAGCCGCCGTACTTGCGCATCAGCTGCTCGAACTGATCCCAGTCGATGAGCGCCGGATCGAGGTTCTCGCGCAGCGCATCCAGGTTGCGCTTCTCCCAGTGCTCGACGATGTCGACCAGCAGCGAGCAGGCCCAGGAGACTCCGCACTCCAGGAACGCGATGTTGAGGTCCGGGAACCGGCGGGTCACCCCGCCCAGGAAGAGCGACTTGCACAGCCGATGCATGCGCTCGGCGAAGAACCCGATGTGGTTGAAGACGTAGCTCGAGATGGACGTGAACGTGTAGGGCGCGATGTGACCGATGCCGCCATGGAAGACCGCGGCGAAGCCCCGATCGCGTAGCGCCTGCCATACCGGGTCGTAGTCGTGCGCGCTGTCGAGTCCGAACGTGTCGAACCAATGGGTCTGGCCGGGAACGAGGAACGGGGATGGCGAGTTCGGATCCGGCTCCGGGATCGGCCGGGTCACACCCTCGGGGAGGCCGACGACTTTCAGCCCGAGCTCCGAGCAGTGGGCGAGCTCGGCCACCGCCTCCTCCGGCGTCACCATCGGCACCACGCCGGCGACCGTCATCCGGTCGGCGAACGGCCGGTAGGTCTCGGCGAAGTAGGTGTTGAGGCCGCGGCACAGCCCGATGCGCATGTCCTGGTCCTCGACGCCTGCCGTGCCCAGCGTCTTGGTGGCGTACAGGACGCAGAAGTCTATGCCGAGCTCGGGCAGCCGCTCGTGCAGCAGCGCAGGGATGGTCGCGGTCGCGAGGTCGATCGTCTTCGCGGCCGGATTGCCCCACCACGCGCTTTGCGGAGCGCGGGTGCGCTGGCGCTCCTCGTACGACGTGCCGCCCATGATCCGGCCGATCGGGGACAGCTGCGCCCGGTACTGCTCGAACAGCTTCGGGCCGAGCTCCTCCCGCAGGTACGGGAGGGCTGCGGGCAAGAACTCCAGCACGTGGCCATCGGCGTCGATCACCGGATGGTCGACCTGCTCACGGGCTCGTTGCGATGCCGACGTGTTCTGGCCCGTCACTTCGACTCCTTCAAAGCTGCTGCGAACAAAGAGGTTCTTCCTGCGCCCGTCACTGCCCACCGCGCAGGACGCGCCCGAAACGCCCGTCCGGGACGTCCTTGCCGAACTCGCGGGTCTGCTCGCCGCGGACCCAGACGTGTTCGATGCCGATGCTCGGGGCGACCAACCGATCGGCCCCGCCCGGCAGGTCGACGATGCGCTCCAGCGAGCCGCTCCCGACGGTCTGCGGGTCGAACGCGACCAGATCCGCGACCGCCCCCGGTGCGATGCGTCCGCGTCCGGTCAAGCCGTAGACCTGGGCCGGCTGCCCGGTCAGGCGCCACACCGCCATCTCCAGCGAGAGCACGCCGAGTTCGCGCACCCAGCGCTCCAGCAGGTAGGTGGAGAAGTTGGCGTCGCACAGCTGGCTGGTGTGAGCTCCCGCATCGGAGAGCCCGAGCAGCATCGTGCGGTTGGCGAGCAGCCGCCCCACTTGCTCCTCGTCATCATTGATCATCACGATGCGAAACCGGGTGCCGAGGTCCTCGGCCAGCGCCAGGTCAACGGCGACATCGAGCGCCGTGCCGCCGCGTTGCGCGGCGAGTTCGTGCAGTGTCGGCCCGTCGGTGAGCTCCCCGTGAACCCGGGTTTCCTGCACGGTGGCGTTGTCGAGCTTGTTGCCCCACTTCTCGCGCACGCCCGCGTAGGCCCGCTCGCGCCACTGTGGATCGGCGTACAGCGCCGGACGCTGGCTACGTTCGAGAGAAAGGATCTCGCCGAAGGCGGGCACGTTCGCGAGCGGGGCCGGGTCGGCGAGCGTCACCTGCACGACGATGGGGCGGCAGGCCACCTGAGGGAACACCTTTTCGCCGGCGCCGCCCGCTGCCGCCACCCGCCGCTCCAGGTCCAGCGACATCTGCGGGGCGTCGCGTACTGCCATGAGCGCCGCCCAGGTGACCGGACGGTCGATCTCGGCGGCGAGGCGGGCGCACTCCTCGACGTGCAAGTCCGGCCCCCACGTGGCTTCCACCGTGCCGCGGCCCGACTCGCCGAGGACCCCGGCAAGAGCCCAGATCTCCTCGAGGTCCGCGAGCCGGCTCGGCACCGGCCGGCCGTAGGCGCCGCGGTGCGACTCGGACCGTGAGGTGGAAAACCCGATGGCCCCTGCGGCGATGCCCTCGGCGAGCAACTCCCGCATCCGCTGCACTTCGGCGTCGGTCGCGGGACGCTCGGTGGCCTCTTCCCCGAGCACGTAGAAGCGCAGCGGCGTGTGACCGAAGAGGGCCGCGACGTTGCACCGCAGCGGCTCGGCGTCGACGGCGTCGAGGTACTCCGGAAAAGACTCGAAATTCCAGGGGATTCCGGCTTGCAGCGCCTCCAGGGGCATGCCCTCGACGTTTTCGAGCGTCCGCATGACGAGCTCGCGGCCGGGTGCGGTGACCGGGGCGATACCGAAGCCGCAGTTGCCGGTGACGACGGTCGTCACGCCATGCCACGACGACGGGGTGAGGTCGCGGTCCCAGAGCACCTGCGCGTCGTAGTGGGTGTGCGGATCGATGAACCCGGGGGCGAGCACCAGGCCGTCGAGATCCACGTCCTTGTCGGCACTACCGGCCGGAACCTCTCCGACCTCGACGATCGTGCCGTCCGCGATGAGCACGTCCGCCTGCATCGCGGGCGCACCGGTGCCGTCGACAACGGATGCGCCGCGTAGCGCGACCTTCATGCGTGCCTCCTTCACGTGATCGGGCAGCTTCCGCCGTCGACCATCAGCGTGTTGCCGGTCAGATAGCGCATGGCCGGAGTGAGCAGGGCGGCGACGACCGGGCCGACGTCGTCCTCAGGCCCCCCGACCCGTCCTAAAGGGATGCGGGACTTGACCCGCTTCTCCATCGCGGGCTCGAGCTCGAACGCTCGCTCCATGGCCGGGGTCATGGCGAGCGGAGCGATGCAGTTGACCGTGATGCCGTCCGGTCCCCATTCGCGGGCGAGCGCCCGCGCGAAACCTCGCTGGGCCGCTTTCACGGCGGCATAGACCGGCAGCAGCCGCTTGCCTTCGAAGCCCGCCTCGGACGTCAGCAAGACGTAGCGTCCGGCCGTCTCGCGCAGCGCGCCGTGCGCGGCTCGCGCGAGCAACCAGCTGCCACGGAGCGAGACTCCGAGGTGATCGCGCAGATCGCCGAGCGGGATCGTCGGCAACGGCACCGGCTTCGGCGACTCGCCGCTGGTGGCGTTGTGCACCACCGCATCGAGCCGGCCGTCGCGAGCGAGAACAGCCGCGACGGCCTGCTGCACCGAGAATTCGTCGGAGGTGTCGCAGGCGATGAAGCGGCCGTGGCCGCCGGCCGCGTCGACCTCTTTGGCGACTGCGGTGCCTTCCGGCTCCCTGCGGGCGGCCACCCACACGGTGTGGCCGAGTGCGCCGCAGGCGAGGGCGATGCCTCGGCCCACACCACCGCTCGCGCCGGTGACGATGACGACGTAGGGGGTGGCCGTTTCAGTCATCGCCAGGCCCTTCCGGCGTCGGCGTGCACGATGCCGCCGGTCACTCCGCAGGCATCGGGTGACAGCAGCAGGCGGACCGCGCCGGCCACCTCCTGCGCGATGCTGCCCGGGAAGGTGGGTAGCGGGGGTGCCGGGTGCAAGAGCTCACCGAGCGGCAGCCGGGCGGGCGTACTCACCGTGTTGACCCGGATCCGCCGGGCGCCTTCGGACAGCGCCAGCGAGCGGACGAGCGCGCGAACGCCCTCGGCCACAGCGGTTTCCGGTGCCCAGCCGGGAGACTCGAGCGCCGTCGGCCCGTCGACCACCGCAACGATGCTCCCGCCGTCCGCGCAGCGCTGCACGGCGACTCCGAGCGCTGCCACCCAGCGGGCAAGCGGCTGCTCGGCGCGGCCCTCCCACTGCGCGGGCGTCAACTCCACCGCATGGGCTGCGGTGAATTGCCCGGGCCAGCAGGCAACGACGATGCGATCAGCGCGTGCGCCGGACGACGCCTGGCTGCGCCAGGCTTCGAGCTCGTCCGCCCAGCCCCAACCTTCGGCCTCCACCGGCGCGGGCAGCTCGACGAGCTCGGCGCCGAGCTCCTGGGCGAGCAACCGGACGTCGCCGCCGGCAGAGCCGATCAGCAGTGGTGGCGTCATAGCGGGCGCACCACCGCTCCGGGCGTGGCGCCGGTCGGCGTGCCGTCGTCGACCACGACCGTGCCGTTCACGATCGTCGCTCGCACTCCGACGGCGCTGCTGCGGAAGCGCGGGGTGCGCGTAACGGCGTCCAGCTCCTTGCGTCGCCGGCCGAGTGCGAGCCGCTCCGGATCGAAGATGAAGATGTCAGCTGCGTGTCCGGGCAGCAGAAGCCCCCGGTCGGTGATGCCGAGGACGGCTGCGGGGATCGCCGTCACCCGGCGAATCGCTTCCTCCAGCCGCCAGATCCGCTCCTGGCGCCACCACGTGGCCAGGAAGTGGGTCGACCACTCGGCACCGTCGTCGAAGTCCAGGTGCGCCCCTCCGTCCGAGACGCCGACGATCATCTGCGGGTGGCGCTGCACCTCGCGCAGCAGCTCCCGCCACGCAGGCGTCTCGTTGGACCAGTGGAAGACCGTGTCCGGGTCGGCGAGCGCGATGTCGAACAACACGTCCGCGGGGTGCACGGAGCGCTCCCGAGCGAGTTCCCCGACGGCCCGGCCGACGCAGTCCCGGTACTGGGCCGCAGCCGTCTCCTCGACGGCGAGCACGTCCCAGATCGGCGGTGGCAGCGTGGAACCCTTGGCGGGGTCGGTGTTGGGATGGTCGATCGCCGCGCGCAGCTGTGCCCGTCCTTGCCCGTCGGCGATGCGCCTGGCCCGCTCGGCCCAGTCGAGACCCATCAGCTCGCGCCAGAGTGGCACCCCGTCGTAGCGGGAGGTTCCCTCCCGCAGGGTGAAAGGACCGTTGAAGGCGCGGGTCATCAAGAGCGAGTAGACAGGCGCGCCCAGCTCGGCCGAGCGGTCGAGGAAGGCCCGCGACTGCTGCCAGGCCTGGGTGGGCGCGTCGACCTTCGAGCGCCCGCCGAGACCCTGGGTGACGACCGGCACCCCGCCGCGCGCGGCGAGCTCGATGAGCAGCTCACGATCCACCTCGTCGATGCCCTCGACCGCGCTACCGGGCGCGTAGGCAATCGAGCCGCGGGCGTGGACGCCGACCGCGTCGGCGAGGGCGCGCAGCTCGCCGAGCGAGGCCAAGCGGCTCGGCACCGGCCGGTCGGCAAGGTCGAGGTGAGTCGGAGCGTGCGAGGACGAAAGCCCGAGCGCTCCCGCTGCCATCGCCTCGTCGACCAGCGCGGCCAGCTGCTTGACCTCGTCCTCGGTGGCCTCCCGCTGGAAGGCTTCATCGCCGAGTACCCACCGGCGGATCGCCGAGTGGCCGACGTACATCCCGAGGTTCAGCCCGAGCCGGCCGGGGCGGGTGGCCAGGAATTCCTCGAAGGTGGCGAAGTCCCAGCGGACCTGGTCGAGGGCGGCGAGCTCCATGCCCTCGACCCGGGCGAAGAGCTGGGCGAGGTAGCCGTGGTCGTCCGACCGGCAGGGGGCGACCGAGAACCCGCAATTGCCCGCCGCTACCGTCGTCACGCCATGCAGCGCTGAGGTGTCGCACAGCGGATCCCAGGTGATCTGCGGGTCGTAGTGGGTGTGGGCGTCGACGATGCCCGGTGCGACGACGAGCCCGTCGGCGTCGATCGTCTGCCGCGCCGCCGCCCCCGGAAACCGACCGATGCCGCTGATGACTCCGCCGCTGACGGCGACATCAGCAGGACGTCCCGGCAGGCCCGTTCCGTCGACGACGAGGCCGCCGCGAATCAGCAGGTCGAGCATGCGGATGTCCAGGCTTTCGACGGCGATCTCACGGCGCGTCAAACTAGCTGCTTGAGTGAAGCAAGTAAAGAGGCGGCGACAAATTGCCCCGTCAGCCTTCGCGCCCGGCCGCTAGGTGAGCGATGCATCTAGTGCACCGCGCACGGGCTACGGCCCGGCGGGCTGGCGTGCTAGCCGCGCATCTCCCATGGTGAGCCGTAGCCGGCCAGCAATTCCAGGAAGGGCACCGGGTCGAACGCCTCAGGTCCGAGCACTCCGGCGCCGGACCAGCTCCCGCCGGCCAGCAGCTCGAGGGCGACGACCGGATTGACGGCGGTCTGCCAGGCCACCGCCTGACTGCCGTACTCCGCCATGGACCAGGCGTTGTCGACGACGTGGTGGAGGTAGACCTCCCGGGGGACCCCGTCGACCCCGGTGCCGCGTACCCATGTGCCGGCGCAGGTCTTGCCGGTCATGCGGCTGCCGAGCCCGGCGGGGTCGGGCAAGCAGGCGGCAACCACGTCGCGCGGTGCGACCCAGACGGCAGAGTCCTTGCCGCCGACCTGCACCGGCGTCGTGCGGTCGAGTCCGAGCTCGTGCAGCGTCCTCAGCACGCTGATGAACTGCTCACCGAGCCCGTACTTGAAGGTGACCCGGCGAGCGCGCACCCACCGCGGGATGAGCAGGACCTCCTCGTGCTCCACGTTGACGCACTCGACCGGGCCGATGCCGGCGGGGAAGTCGAAGATCTCGGGCTCGCTGAACGGCGGGGTGGTGAACCAGCCCCGCTCCGCCTCCCAGATCACCGGGGGATTGAGGCATTCCTCGATCGTGGTCCAGATCGAGAAGGCCGGAGCGAACGAGGGTGCGCCGTCCGGACCGATGACAGCGAGGTCGGAGCCGTCGCGCACGCCGATCTCGTCGATCTCGCAGAAAAGGTGTTCGGCGGCGTACCGGGCGAAGACATCGGACAGCCCCGGCTCCACGCCCATGCCGACGAGCGCCAGCCGTCCCGCCGACTCCCAGGCACCGGCCGCGCAGAACTGCTCGTCGCCGAGCTTCACGCCGGTCTTCGCATAGGGCTCGCGCGGATGCGGCGCGGACAGGGACATGGCCATGTCGAGGTAGTCGCAGTTCGCGGCGAGTGCACCGTTGAAGATGGGGAGGACGAAGCGCGGGTCGACCGCGTTCAGGATGACGGTGCAGCCGCGGGTGCGGGCGAGCGCCGTGACGGCTTCTGCGTCCGAGGCGTCGACGTGCGCCGCGGCGAACCGTCCGTCAGGCACACCGGCCACGGCGTTCGTGGCCCGCTCGAGGTCCTGGTCGGCGACCACCCACTCGTCGAAGAACGCGCGCCGTGCCGCGATCCGTGCGGCTGCGGAGCCGACGCCGCCGGCCCCGACGCACAAGACCCGCACCTGGGCTCCCTCCGGCTTCCCGTCCCGGGACAGGACGCGCTTGCGGGAAGGAAATACGGATGGCGTGGACTGGGCAAGAGTCAATAGGCCCGCGCGCCGCCTCGTCGGCTCATGCCTCTGCAGTCGCGAACGCGACGAATCCGGTGCGTGCACGGCTGCGGCGACTAGGGTCGACATCGGGTGTCGTTGCCGGCGGGGCAACCGTGCCGCGCGGCCGACGACCGGAGCGGAAGGGACATCCATGTCGGAATCGCTGGATCTGAGCAAGCCGCTGGCACCGCCGGCCACCGCGCCGGCTTCCCAGGAGACGCCGGGAACCGACCTCGTCCTGTCGCCTCCGCAGGCGGTGCCCGTGGTCGCGGACGACCAGGTAGAGAGCATGGTCCCGCTCGATGAAGCCACTCGCAACGAGCTGCGCACCAAGGCGGCGGCCTTCGCGGAGGACCTCGCGGGGCAAGACCCGCATAGCCCGGCGTTCACCGACAAGATCAACGACATCACCCGGATGGGCGAGCGGGAGATCGTCGCGAGCGCCCGGGTCTCCAACCGGATGCTCGACCGCCCCGCTGCCGCGCTGAGCAGCGCCCGCGGACGGGCCGGCGGCGACGCGCAGTCCCGGGTCGCCGGCACCCTCGTCGAGCTGCGGCGCACCGTCACCGATCTGGACCCGGCGAAGGCAGACCTGAAAGGCGTCCGCAAGCTGCTCGGTCTCATCCCGATGGGCAACAAGATCGCCGCCTACTTCCAGCGCTACCAATCGGCGCAGAAGCAGCTGGACGCCATCATCCGGGCGCTGGACTCCGGCCAGGACGAGCTGCGCAAGGACAACGCCGCCATCGAGCAGGAGAAGGCGAACCTGTGGGCGGCGATGGGCAAGCTCACCGAGTACGCGACCCTCGCGAAGGCGCTCGACGGAGCGGTTTCGGCCAAGATCGACCAGCTGCGCGGCGCGAACCCGCAGGCGGCTGACGCGTTGACGTCCGACGCGCTCTTCCCGATCCGCCAGCGCCAGCAGGACCTGCTGACGCAGCTTGCGGTCAGCGTGCAGGGCTACCTCGCGCTCGATCTGGTGCGCAAGAACAACATCGAGCTCATCAAGGGCGTCGATCGCGCGCAGAACACCACCGTCGCCGCGCTGCGCACCGCGGTGATCGTCGCGCAGGCGCTCGCGAACCAGAAGCTGGTGCTCGACCAGATCAACGCGCTGAACGCGACGACGAACAACATGATCCTGTCGACCAGCGAGATGCTGCGGCAGCAGTCGGGGCAGATCCAGGAGCAGGCGTCCTCGAGCACGGTGAGCGTCGAGACGTTGCAGAAGGCGTTCGACAACGTTTTCGCGACAATGGATGCCATCGACACCTACAAGGCGAAGGCCGTGGACAGCATGGCGACCACGGTCAGCGCGTTGGAGCAGCAGGTGAACCGGTCGAAGTCATACCTCGAACGCGCTCGGGCCACCGAGGGCGAGGGCGGCACGGCCATCACCTCGTAGCACCCGTCAGGGCGCGCGAGGACGGCGCGGCAAGAGGAGGCAGGGTTGTTTTTCCGACGGCGTACTGCCGCTGAGGCAGCGCCGGACGATCCGCCGTCCACGTCCGCTGCGCCGGCATCGACCGAACCCTCCGGGCCGCAGGAGCCCGCCGAGGCGGCGGCGGCTCGCCAGCTGCAGCAGGTGCTCGCGGGCATCGTGCAGCAGGCGAACGCCGATGGTGGCCGGCTGCCGCCCGGGGCGGTGCCGACCGTGCGCGACATCGACGACGTGCTGCGCCCGCTGCTCGAGTACATCGAGAAGCAGGGGGCGAGCGAGGAAGAGATGCGCCACGTGACGGCCATCGTCAGCGACTACCTGCCGACGGCGCTCGGTGACTTCGTCGCGCTGCCGCCCGCCTACGCCGACCGCCCGGGCGTGACGGGTACGACTCCCGCCGATGACCTGGTGCGCCAGCTGCAGCTGCTCGACGAGGGCGCCAACGAGCTGCAGGACTTCGTCTACACCGGCGACGCCGCTCAGCTGGCGATCCAGGCCCGCTTTCTCGATGCCAAGTTCCGTCGCTCCGACCTCGATTCGTGACGACGACGCTGCGCAAGGGCGGCAACCTGCTGCTCTCCGACGAGGCCCCGGGCATCGAGCGGGTTCGTATCGGCATGGGCTGGAACAGCGGTCCCGGTGCGAGCTCTGTGGAGCTGGACGGGATTGTCAGCGTGGCCCCGAAGTCGGCCGGCGGCGCGCGGCTGCTGCTCGCGCATCAGGTGCCGAACCCGGACGAGTCCGCAGCGGCGTCACCGTCCACGGACCCCGTCGTCGGCGACGCCGAGAAGCTCGCGGTGGTGCTGGCGGCGGTGCCACCCGCCGTGAGCCGTGTCGTGTTCGGCATGGCGATTTACGACGCGGCCGCCCGGCGCCAGACGTTCCGGTCGGTCCGCGGTGCCTACATCCGGGTGCTGAACGACGCCAACGGGATCGAGATCGCTCGGTACACGCTCGAGGCAGCGGCCGGGTCGGAAACGGCGATGATGCTCGGCGAGCTGTACCGCAATCCTCGGGGATGGAAGTTTCGCGCCGTCGGCCAGGGCTACGCGAGCGGGCTGCGGGGCATCGCGGGGGCGCCGTCCGGCGAGCTCGCGACCGTTCGGCCGGTCGAAGTCGTCGAGTGGTTGCGCCGCATCTCCCCGGCGCGCACGCGCCGGACCATCGCCGAGCACCTCGACCCGCCCAAGGCCGATGCGCAGGCGCCGCGCGGGACACCCTCGCCGGCCCCGGCAGCGCCCGCAGCGCCGCCTCCCGCTGCGCAGCCGAGCCAGCGCGCCCAACCGGCCCCCGCCGCCCGGCCCGCCCAGCCCACCCGTCCGGCTCAGCCGGCCCGTCCCGCCCAGCCGAGCCGTCCCGCTCGGCAGACCCGTCCCGCGCAGCCTGCGCGACCGACTGCGGCGAAGCAGCCGGAGCGTTCGCTGCTTGATCTCAGCGAGCGTGACAAGGCGCCCGGCACCGGCGGGGCCAACCGGTCCTCGCGAAGCCGCAAGGCGCCGTCCTCGACGTCGAGTTCCTCCACGTCCGCGCCGCCGGCGTCCGGCAGCGGGCGGTCCGGGGCCCGCATCGAGTTCGGCGAGCATTCATCGCGCTATCGGCAGCGGCTCGAGCACGTCACGTCGCTGGACGAGGACCATCCCGTGACGACCTGGACGGAGCACGATCGCGGCACCGGCGGGATGACGATCACGCTGCGCTGGGAGGCGCTGAGGACGTCGACCGGGCTGCCCCGACCGAGCGACCTGCACCTTGCCTGCCTCTGGCAAGCGAGCGACGGCACGTCCGGCCTGATGCAGACGCTGGGCAATACGCTCAATGCCCCGGGCGCCGGCAGCTCGCGCCAGGTGCTGGCGTTGGGCCGGCGCGACGAGCGGGAAGGTCAGACGATCTTCGTCGATCTCGCGGCGTTGCCGACCTTCAAGCGCTTTTTCGTCTTCGTCTACGGCCAGCACGGCTCGCCGGAGTGGGAGCTCTTGCGGCCGGCGCTCACCGTGGAGGCTCCTTCGGGCGAGCATCTCGCCATGCGCCTCGACGACGTGCCGCCGAGCGCGCGGTTGTGCGTCATCGCGTCGTTTCATGTCTTCCAGGGGGATCTGATCATCCGCCGCGAGGGTGACTGCGTCGAAGGGCTGCAGTCGCAGGCCGCCCCGCAGTACGGCTTCGAGCTCGACTGGAACGCGGACGGGATGACAGTGCGCGCCGCTCTGGGTCGTTAGCTCTAGTCCGTTGGCTCTGGGCGCCTCGCACACCTTGTAGGCTCTTCCCTACATGTGTGGCATTGCTGCTACCTGCGGGCTGGCCGACGGCGGCGAGCGGGTGCCGCGAATGCTGGATCGGCTCGCGCACCGCGGGCCGGACGACGAGGGCTTGCAGCGCATCGGCCCGCACTGGCTCGGGCACCGTCGCCTCGCCATCGTCGATCTCGCGGGTGGTCGCCAGCCGCTCGTCACCGCCGACGGGCACCGCTCGCTGGTGGCGAACGGTGAGATCTACAACCACGCGTCGCTGCGCGAGCTGACTCCTGCCGGCCGATATCTCACCGCTTCCGACAACGAGGTGCTGCTGCATCTCGTCGAGGCAGCGGGCCCCGATGGCCTGGGCCTGGTGCGGGGGATGTTCGCGTTCGCCGCCGCCGGCTCGGACGGCAGCTTCATCGCGGCCCGCGATCCGGTCGGCATCAAACCGCTGTACTGGTGGCGCGACCGCGACCGCGACCGCGCCGTCTTCGGCTCCGAGCTCGGAGCGTTCGATGCGGATCTGCGGGACACGGTCGAGCCGTTCCCGCCCGGCTGCTGGTGGAGCCCGAGCCAGGGACTGCGCCGATTCGCTGACGCGATCCCTCCCGCGCTGCGCACCCCCGGCGAGGCGTCGGAGGGCGAGATCCCGGACGACGTTCCGGCCGAGCTGCGCACGCATGTCATCGCGGCGGTCGGCCGGCGGCTGATGTCAGACGTCACGGTCGGGGTGTTCCTGTCCGGGGGCTTGGACTCCTCGCTCATCGCCGCCGTCGCCACCCGGTTGGGCGGCCCGATGCCGAGCTTCGCGGTGGGCCTCGCCGACTCGGCGGACCTGCTTGCCGCCCGGGAGGTCGCCGAGTCGCTGGGGACCGAACACCACGAAGTGGTGGTGGAGGCCGCCGAACTCGTCGACGCGGTACCGCATGTCGTGCGACGGCTTGCCGCGTTCGATCCCGGCCTGGTGCGCAGCGCCGTCGCCAATGACCGGCTGGCCGCCGCAACGGCGCGCCACGTCAAGGTGGTGCTCACCGGAGAGGGCGCGGACGAGTGCTTCGCCGGTTACCACCATCTGGCAGCGCTGAGTCCGGCGGACCTGCACTCAGCGCAGTGCCAGATGATCGACGAGCTGCACCGCCTGAACTTGCAGCGCGCCGACCACCTGACGATGGCGCACGGGCTGGAGGCACGCGTGCCGTTCCTCGACCGCGACCTCATCGCCTTCGCGCTCGGCTTGCCACCGCAGTGGCGAGCTCCGCGCGACGGTATGACGAAGCATCTGCTGCGCTCGGCGTTCGCCGGCTGGTTGCCGGCGTCCGTGCTGTGGCGTCGCAAGGAGCAGTTCGGCGACGGCTCCGGGGTGGCGTCGGTGTTGCGCGAGAGCATGGCGGCCACCGTCACCGACGAGGAGCTCACCGCGCTGCGCCGGGTCGCGCCGGTGCCGCTGCGCAACGCCGAAGAGGCGGCCTACTACCGCATCTTCGCCGCCGAGTACGGCGCCGGCACGACCGCGCAGGTGGCGCAGTTCGCGACCACCTCCGAGCCGGGATCGGCCGGTTAGCTCGTCACGAAGCCGTTGTCGGACAGGAATGACTTCGCCGCGTCGTCGGCCGACTTGCCCTCCACGTCCACCTGCTTGTTCAGCGAGATCATGGTGTCCGTCGTGAGCTTGTCGCCGAGCGTCTTCGCCAGCTCACCGAGCTTCGGGTTCGCCTGGTAGGTGCCCTGCTTCGTGCAGAGGGCGGCCAGCTGGGTGAAGAAGACGCCCTTGTCGTCCTTCAGCACGGTGAGGTTCTGCGTCTGGATCCGCGCGTCCGTGGTGAAGATCTCGGCGAAGTTGCAGGGGTCGCCCTTGGCGACGTTCGTGTAGTCGAGCGCGAGCGCGTTCGTGTGCACCTGGCTGGACGGGAACTTCAGGTTGTACGTCTGCTCGAACTGCTTGAACCGGCGGTCGAAGAACTCCGATGCGCCGCAGAAGGTTGCCTGGTCGGGGTGGGCGTCGACGAACGTCGCGATGTCGGAGTAGGTCTTCACCTTGGCCAGGTCACCGGTGGCGTTGCTGCGGCGGGCGATGCCGTAGGCATCGCCGAACTGCGCCGGGCCGAGCCACTTCACGTTGTTTTTCGCGAGGTCTTCCTTGGCCGTCGCCTGGAATTGGGCCATCGCTCCCTGGACCGGCTGATCATGCTTGAGGTACAGCGACCAGCCGGTGCCGGCGTAGTCCCAGTACATGCCGATCGAGTCGTTCAGCAGCGCGTCGCGGACCACCGTCGAACCCTGCAGGTTCGTCTTGTCCGTCACGTCGGCGCCGGCCGCGCGCAGCGCCTGCACCGTGATCTTGCCGAGGATGACGTTCTCGGTGAACTCCTTCGAGCCGACCGTGAAGTGCGCGCCGGAGAAATCGAAGTTCTGCGCGATGGACCCTTGCGCCTTGCCTCCGCCGCTACTGCTGCTGCCGCCGCACGCGGTGAGCACCAGAGCGAGCGCCGGAAGCACCGCGAACAGGGTTCGCGTCCTGCGCTTCGTGCATACCGTCATGGCTTCCTTCCGTAGACGGCGGCCGACAATGCATAGCCCCGGGCCGCCGGGCGGGGCAGGCTAAAGCCCTCGGGGCTTGAGCAGGTCTTCGGCGATGCTGGCCACCCAGTCGACGGCGAGTGCGAGCACGGCGACCAGCACGGCTCCGGTGAGCAGCGTGATGTTGCGGTAGGACGTGATGCCGCTCTCGATGATCTCGCCGAGCCCCCCTGCGCCGATGAAGGTGGCGAGCGAGACGGTGCCGACACTGATCACGAGGGCGGTGCGCACGCCGGCGAGAATGACCGGCACGGCGAGCGGCAGCTCGATCCTCGTGAGGACGGCAAGGCGCGTCATGCCCATTCCGCGGGCCGACTCGATGACGGCGCCATCGACCTGCTCCAGGCCGACCATCGTGTTGCGCAGCACCGGCAGGATCGCGTACACGACGAACGCGATGATGGCGATCTTGCGGGCGCCCACGTCGGTGAAGGCCAGGAAGAGCAGGATCAGCACCCCGATGGAGGGCACGGCCTGGCCGATGTTCGCGATCGCCAGTGCCGGCGCGACGACCGGCCGGGCGAACCGGCGGGTCAGCAGGATGCCCAGCGGGATCGCGATCAGCAGCACGAAGAGGGTGGTCCACCCCGTGAGCTCCAGGTGCTCGATGGTGCGTGCCTTGATGAACGCGTAGTTCAGGGTCCGTGACTCGAAGCGGTCGAGGCGATGGTGGTGGACGTATTCGTACAGCGCCAGCAGGACAAGCCCCAGCAGCACCGGTGTGATCACGTAGCGGGCCATCCGCCATCGCGAGCGTCTGGGGGCGGTCTCGGCAGGCCGGCTGAGCTGCTGTGAGGGTGCCGGACGCTCCTCGACCCCGACGCTCACCGCCGGTCCCGTTCGGCCGGCTGGCGGGCGCGGTCGTGCGTGCCCGGCCCGGAGTCGGCGTGGATGAGTTCGCGCAGCCGGTCGATTCCGAGCACCCCGCGGAACTTGCCCTGATCGTCGACGGTGATGGCCACGTTCGTGTCGTTGCGAAGAAGCAGGTCGAGAGCGTCGTAGAGGGTGTCCGAAGGATCGATCGTCGCCAGGACGGGCAGACCGTTCTCCAGCAGCTCGGTGTCCGACGCCGACGCGTCGGCGGGCAGCCATCCCACCGGCCGGCGGTCGCGGTCCAGCATGAGGACGAATTCCTCGCGGGCGCCGCGGGCCGCGGCGAGCAATGCCTGGCTTCCCGCGTTGGCTTCGACGGTGGGCCAGCTGTCCATCTCGATGTCCCGGGCGCGGATCAGGGTCAGCCGTTTCACGGTGGATCCCGCTCCCAGGAAGTCCTGGACGAACTGGTCCACCGGGTTGGACAGCAGCCGGGTGGGGGTGTCGTACTGGGCGATGTGCGAGTCCTCGCGCAGGATGGCGATCCGGTCGCCCATCTTGATGGCTTCGTCGATGTCGTGGGTGACGAAGATGATCGTCTTGTGGATGTCGCGCTGGACGGCGAGGAACTCGTCCTGCAGCCGCTCCCGGGTGATGGGGTCGATGGCCGCAAACGGCTCGTCCATCAGCATCACCGGCGGGTCGGCGCCGAGCGCTCGGGCGACGCCCACCCGCTGCTGCTGGCCGCCGGACAGCTGCTTGGGATAGCGCTTGCGGAAGGTCGCGGGATCCAGGCCGACGAGTGTGAGGAGCTCGTCGACCCGCTCCGCGATGCGGTGGCGGTCCCAGCCGAGCATCTTCGGGACGACGGCGATGTTGTCGGCAATGCTCATGTGCGGGAACAAGCCGACCTGCTGGATGACGTAGCCGATGCGGCGGCGCAGCTGGTCGGCGTTGACGGTCGTGACGTCCTCGCCCTGCAGGTATATCCGCCCGGACGTCGGCTCGATGATCCGATTGATCATCTTCATCGTGGTGGTCTTGCCACATCCGGAGGGACCGACCAGTACGACGATCTCTCCCGGACGCACGTCGAGCGACAGACCGTCGACAGCGGCTCGCGGCTGGCCCGGATAGTGCTTGGTCAGCTCCTCCAGCCGGATCATCGGTTCGGTGGTTTCAGGCACGGATCCCCCTGGACGTGGTGAGCCGGCGCAGGACGACGAAGGCGAGATCGAAAACGATCGCGAGCCCGATGACCCCGAGCACTCCGGCGAACGCGATGGGTACGGCGAACGGGGTGCCGACCCGGTTCAGCCCGTCGAGAATGAGCTTGCCGAGGCCGGGGCCGCCGACCGTTGCGGCGATGGCGGCGATGCCGAGCAGCAGCTGGGCCGAGACGCGCAGCCCGGTGATGATGACCGGCCAGGCCAGGGGCAGGTCGATCAGCATCAGCCTGCGCAGCGGTCCCATACCCATGCCGAGCGCCGATTCGGTGATCGCGGGATCGACGGAACGCAAGCCGACCACCGTGTTACGGACGATGGGCAGCAGCGCGTAGAGCGTCAACGCGATGATCGTCGGCGGGTACCCCAGGCCGAACGCCGGTAGCAGCAGCCCGAATAGCGCGAACGAGGGGACCGTCAGGATGACTCCCGCGACGCCGACCGCGGTTGCCCGCGCCCAGCTGCTGCGGTACGTCAGAACGCCCAGCCCGATCCCGATGACCACGGCGATGCCCAGCGAGATCAAAACGACCTCGGCGTGCTCGCCGGTGAGCCGGAGAACCCGGCCGGGGTTATCGCTCACGTAGCTGAAGACGCTCATCGGCTCCCTTCCGCCCGGGCACCGACTTTGTGCACCCAAGTCGAACGCGAGGCGCCGATCGGCGCCCAACAGCTCCCGGACGGGGCGTCGCTTCCGCTCCCCATCCCGGCCACGTCGGGTGACCCTACGGGCAAGCGCTCACAGTCGTCACTTCGTGCGGCCGGCTTTTCGCCGGCGCACGTGCCCAACGCTGTGCGTTCCACGAAGTCAGCCGCTCAAACGAGTTGGCCAGCCTTGATCGGCAATCGTTCCACAATTGTCACACTCGCCGGGGCGCAGCAGGGGTCGTCCCCCCGAGCAGATATTGCGAGCCGTGGCGAGCCGCCGGCAGGCGGCGAGCATGGGGGTCCGGCAGCGGGGGGTTCGGGGGGTCGTCCCCCCGAGCAGATATTGCGAGCCGTGGCAAGCCGCCGGCAGGCGGCGAGCATGGGGGTCCGGCAGCGGGGGGTTCGGGGGGTCGTCCCCCCGAGCAGATATTGCGAGCCGTGGCAAGCCGCCGGCAGGCGGCGAAGCAGGGAAGGTGACCGTGGGCAGGGGCGGGGTCGAACCGCCGACCTTCCGCTTTTCAGGCGGACGCTCGTACCGACTGAGCTACCTGCCCGGGTAGCGCGCTCACTTGCGTGAGGAGCGGTCTCGACGGGATTCGAACCCGCGACCTCCGCCTTGACAGGGCGGCGTGAACTCCAGACTTCACCACGAGACCTTGTGTCGCTCTTCAGTTGTGTAGCAGTGGTGCCAGTGCCCCCAACGGGATTCGAACCCGCGCCGCCGCCTTGAAAGGGCGGTGTCCTAGGCCGCTAGACGATGGGGACGAAGCCGCGGCCGCGGCCGAGAGCCTTGTCCAGCCAACATCCGCAGCGTCCGCCGCCGGAAGCATGGCCGAGCATACGGGAGCGCGAGCAGGAGCGACAACCGAGCTCGGCGCGCCTCCGGCCGGGCGCGGCTCAGGTCTGGCCGGCGGGAGCGCCTTGCTCGGCGTCGTTCGCGCCATTCTCCGTGATGGTTCCTGCGTCGCTCTCCGTGAGCAGGTCGAGGGCGGACTCGGCGAGTAGCGGCTGGAACACCGCGGCGATCGGCACGGTGCCTGCCAGCTGGTGGCGCAGCCCGCCGGACAGGTCGACGCGATAACGGTTGCGCCGGCCGTCTTTGAAGCGCTGCAAATAGCCGGCGTTCACGAGCTCGGACACCAGCGTGGCCGTCGCGCGTTCGGTCACGCCGACGATTCCCGCGATATCCCGCAGGCGCAGGGTCGGGTCACGGGCCAGGCTTAACAGCACATGGGCATGGTGGGTGAAGAACGTCCATGCCCGGCCGTTGGCTTCCTCCACGGCCACAATTTATACAGCTATTGAACTGGGGGAGCTGTAAATCCACATAAGAAGTTTCCTTCCTATGTACTCGGACGGCAGGTTACCGCCGGTAACGTAGCGGTAAAGCCGCCTTGACGGGAATTCCGGCTCATAATGCTCCATTACTTCGCGTGATGGGGTTGTCGCGCTTGGTAAGTACGTCCTGGGCTCCCCGGGGCGCGGTGGCGTTCGCGAGGTCGACGGAAGGGCCCGGTCCCGCCTCCTGCTCGCTCGGTGAACGCTGCGCGAACTCGGCGCTTGCGCGGTGCACCCGGACGTCATACCCAGATCGGAGCGGGGCAGACTGACCCTCGTTCGCAATCTCGACTTCCCTGCCCCGTGGTCCGCTCTCTTGCATCGGGAGGCTTGCCCGTGTCCGCTACTGGCGCAGCTGCGCAGCCAGACATCACCGCCACCCCCGAGTGGGCGGCGCTGGAGGACCACCACCGGTCGATGGCCGACGTTCACCTGCGGACATTGTTCGACGACGACCCGGGCCGCGCCTCCCGGCTCTCCCTGGCAGCGGACGGGCTCTTCTTCGACTACTCCAAACACCGCGTGACGGACGAGACGATCCGGCTCCTCATCGCGCTGGCCGAACGCGCCGGGCTCCGCCAGCGCATCGACGCGATGTTCGCGGGCGAGCACATCAACATCACCGAAGACCGCGCGGTGTTGCATGTCGCCTTGCGTGCCCCGTGCGGCGAGCGGATCGAGACGGGTGGCCACGACGTCGTTCCCGACGTGCACGAGGTGCTCGACCGCATGTCCTCCTTCGCCGACCGGGTACGCAGTGGCAAGTGGCTCGGCGCCACCGGCCAGCGGATCCGTGCGGTGGTGAACATCGGCATCGGCGGCAGCGACCTCGGCCCCCGCATGGCCTACGAGGCGTTGGGCGACTTCCGCGATCCCGACATCGAATGTCGCTTCCTCAGCAACGTCGACGGTGACGACGCGTACGAGGTGCTGCGCGGTCTTCAGCCGGAGTCCACGCTCTTCGTCGTCAGCAGCAAGACGTTCACGACAGTCGAGACGTTGACGAACGCGCATACCTGCCGCTCGTGGCTGGTGGACGCGCTCGGTGAGCCGGCCGTCGCAAGCCACTTCGTCGCGGTTTCCACAAATGAAGCCGAGGTGCGTTCCTTCGGCATCGATCCGGGCAACATGTTCGGATTCTGGGATTGGGTCGGCGGCCGGTATTCCTACGATTCCGCCATCGGGCTCTCGCTAATGGTGGCAATTGGCCCGGAGCAGTTTCGGGAGATGCTCGCCGGCTTTCATGCCAGCGACGAGCATTTGCGGAACACGCCTTTCGAGCGCAACCTGCCGGTGCTGCTCGGGCTCATCGGGGTCTGGTACATCAACTTCTTCGGCGCCCAGACGTCGGCTGTCCTGCCCTACAGCGCGTATCTCGGCACCCTCACCAACTACCTGCAGCAACTGGACATGGAGTCCAATGGCAAGTCGGTGAACCTGCAAGGGGAGCGTGTGACATATGACACGGGTCCGGTCGTGTGGGGCACACCGGGCACTAACGGTCAACACGCCTATTACCAATTGATCCACCAAGGAACCCGACTTATCCCCGCCGACTTCATCGGTTTCGTCGAGCCGCGCCATGAGATGGAAGGTCATCACGACTTGCTGATGGCCAATCTGTTCGCGCAGACCGAAGCGTTGGCCTTCGGCAAGACGCGCGAACAGGTGGAGGCCGAGGGCATTCCGGCTCATCAGGTGCCACACCGGGTTTTTCTCGGCAACCGCCCGACCAGCACGATCCTCGCGCCGCGCCTCACCCCCTACGTACTGGGGCAGCTCATCGCCATTTACGAGCACAAAGTGCTCACCCAGGGCGTGATCTGGGGCATCAACTCGTTCGACCAGTGGGGCGTGGAACTCGGCAAGGTTCTCGCCAAGCGCATCGAACCGGAGCTCACCAGCGAGCAGCCTCCCCCGCTGGACCATGACAGCAGTACCAACGCGCTCATCCGCCGCTACCGGTCCGCGCGCGGGCGCGCGGTCTGACGGGCTCGGGGATGAGCAGCTCGCCGCCGGAAGGCCCCTATCAGGTGTGGCTGGTCCGCCACGGTTCCACCGAGTGGAGCGAGTCCGGCCGCCACACCGGCGCCACCGACCTGGCGCTGACGGCAGATGGTGAACGCGCGGCCGCGTGCCTGCGTCCACTGCTCGCCGGACGGCACTTCGACCTCGTGCTCTCGAGCCCGCTACGGCGGGCCCGTGACACGGCCCAGCTCGCTGGACTGACCCCGGATCTCGACGCCGACCTGCACGAGTGGCGCTACGGCGACTACGAGGGCCGGCGCACCGTCGACATTCGCGAGGAACGGCCCGGCTGGTCGCTGTGGAGCGATGGGGCTCCGGGCGGAGAGGCGCCGCAGCAGGTCGCCGAGCGTGCCGACCGCGTGGTCGAGCGCCTGCGCGCCGCATCGGGCGACGCCGTCGTCTTCGCCCACGGTCACTTGTTGCGCGTACTCGGAGCCCGATGGCTGGGTACCCCACCCGCCTTCGGTCAGCACCTGCTGCTGTCGACCGCGGCCGTCTGCGTCCTCGGCTGGGAACGGGAAACGCCGGCGCTGGAGCGATGGAACGACACCTCGCATCTGCACGGGGTCTGAGCGCCGTCGCGGGCCGGCCGATCCACCTGATCGGTGACGCGTAGCCGACACCCCTAGTTGTCCTAAAACGCCCTGGCCTGCGACCTGCGCCTTCTAGGCTGCTGCCATGCCGGCTCAGCCACTTCGCCTCACCGTCGACGGGTCCAGCCATCTGCTGACCCCGGACACGGAATGGTTGATCGGGCGTGACCCGATCGCGTGCCGGATCGTGGTCAGCCATCCGCTGGTGTCCAGCCGGCACCTGCGGCTGCGTCACGACGGCAACGTCTGGCGTGCCGCCGACGTCGGCAGCACGAACGGCACCTGGCACGGCGGGTCGCGCATCAACGAGATCGTCGTCGGCGGTGACATCCGGCTGACGCTCGCCGCGGACGGGCCGGAGCTGCTACTGAGCCCGCAGGTGCCCGCGCCGGTCGGTGCCCCCTCCGCGCCGGTCACACCCGCCCAGGCGGTGCCGCCGCGTCCCGGCCCGGCGAGCGGCACCCGGGTGCCGAGCTTCCCCACGGTCCCCAGCCCACCGGCACCGCCGACCGGCGGCAGCTCCGCCGTCGACGCCGGCGGCCCCGTGCTCACCGGCGTGCATCGGGTAGGCCGCAAGTCGCTGCGTATCGGCCGTGACCCGTCGAATGACCTCGTCATCGACGACCTGCTGGCCAGCCGCCGGCATGCGGAGTTTCACGCCGGGGTGGCGGGCGCGGACATCGTCGATCTCGGCAGTGCCAACGGCACGTACGTCAACGGCCGGCGCATTCAGGGCCGCGCGACGCTCACCGAAGGCGACATCATCGGGATCGGGCGTCACCAGCTGCGGCTGTCCGGCGACGAGCTGCTGGAGTACGAGGACACCGGCGACCTCACGTTCGTCGCGTCCGAGCTCATGGTGAAGGTCAACACTCCGCGCGGCGAGAAGGTGCTGCTGCAGGACGTCGGCTTCACGCTGCCGCCGCGCAGCATGCTCGCGGTGGTCGGGCCGAGCGGCGCCGGCAAGTCCACGCTGCTCGGTGCGCTGACCGGCATCCGTCCGGCGACGAGCGGCACCGTCACCTATGCCGGCCGCGACCTCTACGCCGAGTACGACGACCTGCGCCAGCGGATCGGCCTGGTGCCGCAGGAGGACATCTGGCACACGGCGCTGACCGTCCGGCAAGCGCTCGAGTTCGGTGCGGAGTTGCGCTTCCCGCCCGACGTCAGCAAGCCCGAGCGGGATGCGCGCATCAACGAGGTGCTGGCCGAGCTGGAGCTGACCGAGCAGCAGAACAACCGCGGCTCGACCCAGCTGTCCGGCGGGCAGAAGAAGCGCACCAGCACCGCGCTGGAGCTGCTGACCAAGCCCTCGCTGCTCTTCCTGGACGAGCCGACCTCGGGCCTCGACCCCGACCTCGACTCCGAAGTCATGCTGAAGCTGCGTGACCTCGCCGACGACGGGCGCACCGTGGTCGTGGTCACCCACTCCACGCTCAACCTGCATGTCTGCGATCTGCTGCTGGTGCTGGCCGAAGGCGGCCACCTCGCGTACCTCGGCAAGCCGGAGGACGCGCTGCGCCACTTCGGTGCCCGCTCCTACTCGGAGATGTTCCACACGCTGAAGAGCCGCTCGCCCCGCGAGTGGGCGCAGCGTTTCCGCGCTACCCCGGAGTATCAGCGCCACGTCGTCGGCAGCGTGGCCGGTCCCGCAGCCGCCCGGCGGACGGACCTTCCGCCGCTGCGGCAGCAGTCGATCGGCCGCCAGTTCTCCACCTTGTGCCGGCGCTACCTGTCGGTGATCGCGGCCGACAAGGCCTACCTCGGGATCTTGATCGCCTTACCGATCCTGCTGGCGGCCATCAGCCGCATCGTGCCCGCACCCGCCGGCCTCGGGCTCGACGGTGACGACGCGAACCTCAAAGCCCGGCAGCTCTTGCTGACCATCGTGCTCGGCTCGACGCTCATGGGCGCGGCGAGCGCCGTCCGGGAAATCGTCAAAGAGCGCGCCATCTACCAGCGCGAACGATCGATCGGCCTGTCTTCGGCGGCGTACCTGTGGTCGAAGGTGCTGGTCCTGTCCGCTGTCGTGACCATCCAGGCGTTGCTGCTCACGGTGCTGGCGCTGGTCGGCCGTAAGGGCGCGACGGATCCGCTGGTGCTGGGATCCACGATCCTGGAGATCGCGGTGGCTGTCGTGGCACTCACGATCGCCTCGGCGATGCTGGGCCTGGTCATCTCGGCATGGGTGAACAACGCCGACAAGGCGATGCCGATGCTGGTCTTGATGATCATGGTGCAGCTGGTCTTCTCGGGCGGGTTGGTCCCGCTCGCCGGGCGGCCCGGGCTCGAGCAGGTGTCCTACGTCGTCCCGGCGCGGTGGGGCTTCGCGATGACCGCGTCCACCGTCGACCTGCACAACCTGGAGACGTTCCGCCCGCCGGCGATCTGCGCCAAGATCGACGACCTGCAAGCGAACGGCGACGTGCCGACAGACCTCAGCGGGATCGACGGCGTCACGCAGGCCGACGTGGACTCGATCAACAAGATCTGCCATCACAAGAACCCGCGCAACGACGCCATCTGGCGCCACGACCGGATCACGTGGCTCGGCGACCTGTGGGTGCTCCTCGCGCTCGCGGGAGTGTCGATCCTCGGCGTGGCGCTGCTGCTGCGCAGGCTCGAGCCGAAGCGGCGCAACCCGGTGCTCGGGGCGGGGGCCGCACCTCCTGCCCGCCAACTCTCATCAGCCGGAGCTGCGGGGGGTACAAGCCAGAGGTGACGAGATCACCTTTGCGCGAAGCCGTGTCGCCGCAGCCGGGCCCCCCGACTCCCGATCCGCAGCCGCCGACGCCGTCCCCGCCGATCCCGGATCCGCTGCCGCCGTCGCCGCCCGACCCCGCGCCGATGCCGCCGGGACCGCCCCAGCCGGGGCCGCCGCCTCCGATGTGACGAGCGGCCGGGCCTCTCAGGGCAGGTAGGGGTCCGGATCTACCGGGACGCCGTTGATACGGACCTCGAAGTGCAGGTGGGGCCCGGTCGATGCGCCCGTGCTGCCGACCAGGCCGATCTCCTGGCCCTGGGTGACGACCTGCCCGACGTGGACCAGGACCGCCGACTGATGGGCGTAGCAGGTGGCGAAGCCGCCGCCCCGGTCGATGCAGGTGAAGTTGCCGTAACCGCCGCTTTGGTCCGGCGTCTCGACGATCGCCACCGTGCCGGCCGTCGCGGCGTAGATGGGCGTGCCCATCGGCGCGGCGATGTCCTGGCCGGCGTGGAAGGTGGTGCCGAGCCCGAACGGGTCGGTCCGGTAACCGAAGCCGGACGTGAACGTGCCCGTGGTCGGCATGATCAGCCCACCCGTGCTCACCGCGGAGCCGGCTCCGCTGGACAGCGGCAGCGCGCCGCCGCTTTGCGCCGCGGCGCGTGCCGCCAGGATGCCCTGCAGGCGCTGCGACTCGGCCTGCAGCCGCTGGTACTTGGCGCGTGCGGTCAGCGCCGCGGTCTTCGCCGCGGTGACGGCGCTCTGCTGCTGGTGCTGCAGTGCCAGCAGGGCGTCCGCCGCGTTCGCCGCCTTCTGGTGCGCGGCGGCGACGGTGCGCAACTGCTCGTTCGCGGCCAGCACGGCGTGCTGCGCCCGCGCGCGGGCGGCCGCGAGCGCGTCCTCCTTGCGTTGCAACGCGTTGCGGGTGTCGGCGAGCTTCGCGAGCCGGTCCTGCCGGGTCGCGGAGAGCCGGTCGAGCAGGCCGACGCGGTCGGCGAGATCGTCGGGGGTGCCGCCCTCCATGAGCGCGTCGAGGTCGCCGCCGACGCCCTCTTCGTAGGTGGCCCGCAACATGGCACGCAGCTCGTTGCGCGCGGCGTTGTAGCGCTGCGCGGCGACATCGACCTGCTCCTGCGCCTTGCGCTCGGCCTCCTGCGACCGGGCGAGCGCCGTACGCCGGGTCGCGAGGATGCCCTGGGCGGTCGCGAGATTGTGGTTAGCGGCGGCCAGCGACTGCTGGGCAGCGGACACCTTGACATTGAGCTGTGCCAACGCGAGCGCAGCCTGCTGCGCAGCCGCGTCACGGACCCCGATGTCCGAGGCGGCGTTCGAGGCGTCATGCTGCAGCTGCTGCAGCTTCTGCTCGTCCGAGCTCGCGAAAGCCGGGTGCGATCCCGTGCTGAAGGCGGCAATGGGCGCGGACACGGCGATGAGGGCAGCCGCGATCAACCTTCGCCCTGTGGCAGGGCGACGATGTCGAGCCGCAGCGGGCATCCGAAAGCTCTCCTCGTCGGCGGGAGCGAGATGGTCAAGGTAAGCGTCGGCGCGTTGAGCTGCTCGGTTGAGCGTCGGCGTGTCGCGAATTGCGGCGTTCGGCGGTGCGCGGCACAGCGGAGACGGCCGACCACGCCCGGACAGGCGCGCGCGCCGCGCTGCAGCCGGTCGTGGAAGGCGGCTACTGCGCTCCGGCGAGGCGGTAGCAGACATCGACCGCCCAGCGGGTGAAGCCCAGCCGCTCATACGTCTTCACGGCCGGCACGTTGCTCTCATCGACGTACAGCATCACGTCGGTCAACCCGCGCGAGCGCAGGTAATGCAGCCCTGCCAGCGTCAGCGCCGGCCCGAGGCCCCGCCCGCTGTCCTGCGGTCGCACGCCCACGACGTATACCTCGCCGATCGCCGGCGTGACGTCCGTGTGGATCTTCGTCCAGTGGAAGCCGACGAGCTCCCCTGCCCGCTCGGCCAAGAAGAACCCGTTCGGGTCGAACCAGTCCTGCGCTTCGCGCTGGGCGAGATCGCGCGCCGTCCACCGGCCCTGCTCAGGATGCGACGCAAAGGCCGCGGCGTTCACCGCGAGCCAGGCGGCTTCGTCGCGCCCGGGCACGAAGGTGCGTAGCGACACGTTCGCCGGCCAGCGCGGCTCGGGCAGGTCCGCCGAGAGGGGCCGGCGCAGCTGCAGCAGGACGCGGGTGCGCGACAGGCCGCGGCGGCGCGCGAGCGCTGCGGCGGCAGCGTGATCGCCGTGGGCCCACACCTGCAGCGGTGCCTGCGCCGGTATCCCGGCGAGCTCGTCGAGCAGCCGGGTGGCGATCCCCTGGCGGCGCGCGTGCGGGACGACCACGAGCTCGGCGGTCGCGGTCTCGTCGAGTTGCGCGTAACCCAGCACCTCGCCCGTGTCATCGCCCGGCTCGTCGCGGGCCAGCAGGTGATGGACGGGTTCGCCGGCCGCCGACAGCCGCAGCAGGGTCGCTTCCGACAGCGGTTCGACGCCGTCGACAGCAGCCGCGGCGGACGCGAGGCGGCGCACCGCCGCAGCGGTCTGCGGGGACAGCGCGGAGTTGCTGACGTCGATCACCCGCGAAACGCTAGCCGTTTCGCTGGTGCGCTCCTGCGACCCGTAGGGACAGGCCGGCCTGGGACGGCGGCTGACCGGTGACCGTCGCTGCGACGCTCGCGCTGGCGACCGCGGCCGAAGTCGCTGCGCTCGATGCGGCGGACGGGGCGACGAACTTGTAGCCGACGTGGCGAACCGTGCCGATCAGCTGCTCGTGCTCGGCGCCGAGCTTGGCGCGCAGCCGCCGCACGTGCACGTCGACCGTGCGGGTGCCGCCGTAGTAGTCGTAGCCCCAGACTTCCTGCAGCAGCTGCGCCCGGGTGAAGACCCGCCCGGGGTGCTGCGCCAGGAACTTGAGCAGCTCGAACTCCTTGAACGTGAGCTCAAGAGCCCGCCCACGCAGCCGGGCCGAGTAGGTCACCTCGTCGATCACCAGGTCACCGACCGCGACGGCACCCTCGTTCGCGGCGGCGCCGCGCGCCGGAGCAGCGGCCCGACCGGCGGCCAGCCGCAGCCGGGCGTCGACCTCCGCGGGGCTGGCGGCATCCAGCACGACGTCCGACAGTCCCCAGTCGCTGGCGACGGCGACCAGCCCGCCCTCGGTCACCACGGCCAGCAGCGGCGCGGACAGGCCGGTCGTTCGCAGCAGCCGGGCCAGGCCTCGGGCGCCGGCGAGGTCGCGCCGGGCGTCCAGCAGGACAGCGTCAACGGCGGGAGCGTCGAGCAGCGCGGTCGGCTCCGGCGCGGCGACCCGGACATCGTGCGGCAACAGCGACAAGCCGGGCAGCACTTCTGCTGCGCCACCGGGGGAGGACGTGAGAATCAGGACGACAGCCACGGGCACACCTCGTCAATCGCAGGAGCAGATGGACGGGGCGTCGTCGACCCGATGTCAGGTAAGGATAGACGACGACATGAGAACGTCATCTAGCGTTACCTCCGCGGTTTCCTCGCCGGAGACGCTGCGTACTGCGGACGGGATCGAGCTGGCCGTCACCCGCACAGCGGCCCGAGGCCCGTCCGACCTGGTGATCGTTCTCGTTCCGGGCTTCTCCGGGTGGTCGCGCAAGCCGGGCGTCGTGCGCGCGACGGCGGTGTTTGCCGAAGCAGCTGACGTCGTGCAGGTGGATCTGCGCGGCCACGGTCGCTCCGCCGGGCGGTCGACGCTGGCCGACCGGGAAGTCCTCGACGTCGACGCGGCCGTCGGCTACGCGCGCGGCCTCGGTCCGCGCCACGTGGTCACGGTCGGTTTCTCGATGGGCGGCGCGGCGGTGCTGCGCCACGCGGCCCTGGTGGGCGAGCAGCTGCACGGGCACCCGGTGCAGCAGCAGGTCGACGCCGTCGTCAGCATCAGCGTCGGAAGTGCCTGGCACATCCTCGACACGAAGCCGATGCGTCGGCTGCATTGGCTGGTGCTCACCCGGCTCGGTCGCGTCGTCGCGCGCCGCGTCTTCAAGGTGCGGGTCGATCCGGGCGGGTGGGGCGAGGCGCCGATGTCCCCGAAGGACGCCGTCGCCCGCATGCGAGTTCCGCTGCTGATCGTCCACGGGGACGAGGACGCGTATCTCAAGGAGGAGCACGGCCACCTGCTGCACGAGGCGGCGACCGGCCCGGTCGAGTTCTGGCTCGAACGCGGGTTCGGCCACGCCGAAGAGGCTGCTGACGCGGACTTGCTACGCCGCATCGGCGCCGCCCTTCCCGGCCTGCTCTCGGCGCGCGATGAGAGCCTTCGGGACGGCGCGGACGGGTCACCCGGTGAGTAGCGTCGTTCGCTGGGAGGAGGGTCGACGTGGCTGAGATCACGATGCAGTACTGGGCCGCGGCGCGTGACGGAGCCGGCTGCAAGAGCGAACCGCTGACCGGCGCCACGCTCGATGACGTCATCACCGCTGCCGGTCGAGCTCACGGCGCAGATTTCGCGAGGCTGCTCGGGATCTGCTCGTACCTGGTCGACGGCGCCCCCACCAAGCGTGCCGACGCCGCCGCCCTGACGCTGCGTACCGGATCCGTGATCGAGGTCCTCCCGCCTTTCGCCGGTGGCTGCGCCTGAGGGCGCCGGCCGTGACAGGATCTGCGGGTGATTCGGGCGTGAACCCGCGATGGTCGCTGCTTGCCGGCGTCGTCGTCGCTGCGCTCGTGCTCGTCGGCGGCAACGCGCTCGGGCGCCCCGGGTTGGCGGTGGCCGTGATCCTGGTGCAGGCGGCGCTGGTGACCGGCTGGCTGGTGCTCTACCGGACCGGGCTGGAGCCGGTGCTGCTCGTCGTCGCGGCCCTCGCGGCGGCTGACGCCTGGGTGCTGCATTCGTCCGACGTGACCGCGGGCGGAGTCGCCGGGGTGCTCGGGCTCAGCGTCATCGGGGTGCTCTTCCACCAGCTGATCCGCCAGGATCCGCGCGGCGCGAACGCAGCGGTCGCCTACCTGCTCGGCGTCATCGTGGCCGGCTGCGCACCGGCGCTGCTGCTGCCGCTGCGCGAACTCGGCGATGGCCGGAGCGTGGTGTACGCGGGGGTTGCCAGCGCTGCCGCGGCCCTTGTCCTGGTGCGCGCGCCGGGTCCGGACCTTGTGCGGCGGCTGGCGGCGCTGGCGGTTGCCGCCGGAGTCGGCGCCTGTTTCGGGCTTCCCGCCGGCGGCCTGCCCGTACTCGCCGCGCTCGGCGTGGGCGCGGCGTCCGGTGCGGCTGCGCTGCTGGTCGACCGGTTGTGCGCGCGGATGACCTGGCCGCAGGGCCGGGGCAGCCAGCCGTCCGCGCGAGCGTTGGCCGGATTCGCATCGCTGCTGCCGCTGCTGCTCGCGTCGCCGATCGCCTATCTCGCCGGGCGGATCATCGCGTCCGGCTCCCGGTAGCTTCCGGATGCGCAAGATGCTGCTCGTGCTGCTGGCGGTCGTCGTCGTCCTGCTGATCGGACTCGACCGGGTCGGGCTGCTGGTCGCCGAGAGCCAGATCGCGAGCCGGGTGCAGAAGTCGCAGGATCTCACCCACCGCCCGGACGTCTCGATCAACGGGTTCCCGTTCCTCAGCCAGGTGATCAGCGGGCGCTACGGCGAGGTGGACGTCGCCGTTCGCGACGTGACCCAGAACGGCCTCACGGTCGACCGGGTGAGCGTGCGCGCCCACGGGGTGAGCGTCCCGCTGAGCAAGGTGCTCTCCGGCTCGGTGCGCGAGGTGCCGGTGGAACGGGCTGACGCCACGGTGACCCTCAGCTACGCGCACGTGAACCAGTACATCGCCGACCGGGTCGGCGAGGTGCTGACGGTCTCGTCCGACGGGACGAAGCTGAAGCTGACCGGGACGCTGCCGTTCCCGCCGCGGATCTCGCTGTCGGCCGAGGCGCGCGTCGACGTGTCCAGTAGCGCGATCACGTTGCATCCGGCCAATCTCAATGCGCTGCTGGCGAGAATTCCCGGCAGCTCCGTGGCCCGCTCGACGGTCGATCAATTCTTCACTGTCCGGATTCCCATTTCGCAGCTGCCTTTCGGCATCCGGCTGCGCAAGGCGACGATCGGCACGGACTCGGTCGTGCTCGACGCGTCAGCCACCGGCCTCACCCTGCGCGCCCCGAGCGGTTAGTGTTGGACCGCTATGCAGACAGCTCCGAGCCTCCTGCTCGTCAAACGCCGCGCGGTCGACCTGTGCCGCGTGGGCAGCTGCCTGTGTCGGGCGTTCTGACGTTGCGCTAAAGCTCGCGCGCATCGGCGCTGTCGGTGCGCCTCCGGTGCGCTCCGCGTGTGCTTTGCGCATCCGGTAATCCCTGCCCGCTCCGCGCGGATAACGCCGTTATCCGCGGCGGTGCTCTGCGGCCCTGTGCTGTCCGCTCGTCCGAGTGCGCCCGCCCTGTGGCGGACCGCTGACCGAAGGAATCCACGTGGCGAACGAGACCGTCATCCAGGGCACGGTGGTGCGCGCTGGCCAGCCGGTCCCCTCGGCGTATGTGCGGCTGCTGGACGCGAGCGGTCAATTCACCGCCGAGGTGGTGACCAGCGCGAGCGGCGAGTTTCGCTTTTCCGCCGGGCCCGGCGAGTGGACGCTGCGGGCGTTGTCGCCGCACGGCGCCGGCGAGACGAAGGTGGTGGCCGCGCTGGGAAGGGCGGTGCAGGCGCTGCTGCACCTCGTCGTGGACGCGCGGACCGCCTAGCACCGGTTGCTGGCCGTCAGCCAGGCCGCTCACCGACCGGAAGCCGGCCCCGCGATGTCGTGCCCGCGATAGCTCGTGTCCGGACCGGGGAGGGTCGGCAACCCGGCCGCGCGCCAGGCGAGAAAACCGCCGGCCAGGTCGGCGGAGCGGTGCAGCCCGAGGTCGACGAGCGCGGCAGCGGCCAGGCTGGAGGTGTACCCCTCCTGGCAGGCGACGATGACGTCGAGGTCGTGGCGGGTGGCCTCGCGGATACGCGTGTCGCTGGTGGGGTCGAGGCGCCACTCCAGGTGGTTGCGCTCGATGACGAGGGCGCCCGGGAAGTGGCCGTGTTCCGCGCGCTGCCAGACCGGACGGATGTCGACCAGCAGCGCGCCATTGGCGACGGCCGCGGCCGTCTGCTCGGGGCCGAGCCGGCGGATCCGGCGCCGGGCCTCGGCCAGCACATCGGCAATGCGCGACGCCATGTCAGTTCGACGCCATCTCAGTAGACGAGTGCCTGGACGTCGTCGGCGAGCGCGGCTTCGACGAAGCTCGCGGCGCCGGAGATCGTGACGTCTGCGATGACGTCGTCCGGACCGATCTCGCGGCGGGCCGCGCACTGGGTGCACAGCCGGATCCGCCCGGCGGCGAGGATCGTCTCCAGCAATGTCTCGAGCGGCGCCGAGTGAGGCAGCGTGAACGCCCGCGCGCGGCCCGGGAGCGCGAACCACGACGCTTCGCCGGTGAGCCATAGCTCGACGTCGGCGCCCGCGGCCGCCGCAGCGGACGCCACCGTGAACGCCTGCGCGCAGCGCTCCGGAGCGTCGGCTCCTGCCGTCACCTTGACCAGTAGCCGACGCATATCGGCGACGCTACCCGCGCGTGTGGGGAACGCCGCGCGGCCGCCGCGCGGCTAGCATGACCCCGTGCTGGAAATCGCTTACACGAGCCTGCTCGTGGTGGTCTTCCTGCTGATCGCGTGGTTCGCCGGCTTCGTCGTCTACCGGCTGTATCAGGGGCAGCAGTAGGCCGATCGGCGCCCACGGCTCGTAGGCTCGCAAGGCGTGACATCCGAGGCGGACCTTCCCGCGCAGCTCTTTCCGATCTCCTACCTGCTCGGCACCTGGGTCGGCGAGGGTGTCGGTGGCTACCCGGGCGAGCCGGACTATCCCTTCGCGCAAGAGCTGAGCTTCCAGCCCGTGCCAGGTCTCGCGGCTTTCGGGTACTCGTCGCGGACGTGGGACCCGCAGTCGGGCGCGCCGCTGTCGATGGAGGTGGGCTTCTGGCGGGCCGCGGGCACGTTCGAGACGGGGCTGCGCGTCGAGGTCACGATCGCCCATCCGACCGGCATCGCGGAGGTCTACGTGGGTGACGTCGACGGGGCGAAGATCGAGCTCGATGACAACGTCACGGTGCGGACCGCGACGGCCCGCCCGATCGAGCGCTTCCACCGGCTGTACGGGCTCGTCGAGGGAGATCTGGCCTACGCGATCGACATCGCGGCCGAAGGCCAGCCGATGCGACCGCACATGTCGGCGCGGCTGCGCCGGAAGGACAAGCCGGCCGACTGACCTGCTCGGTCAGCGCGTCCTGGCCCAGGACGCAGACAACCCCCGGGCGCTTCCGTGCGAAACACGGGCCGTCTGGACTGGACGGCACCCGGGGGCCCGGTGTCTGTCGGGTACTCGCCGGCGCCGGTGCTCGCGCACCCTGGCCGGGTTGGACCACGAGACCGGCGACTAGCGGACAGTCACCTCACGAGTCCTATAAGTACACAAAACCGGACCACCTCCCTTCTCGTGTAGCTCAACGGTAAGTGCCTGTTTCGCTACGGGCAAGCAGTTTTGACCTGCTGACGGCGAACGCGGTGCGGCGTCCAGCGCTGCCCGCCCCGGCGTAGCCTCGGAGTTTGACCGACTCTGCGAGGTATCCGGATGAGCGGCGAGATGGCCCGTGCGGCACCGGCTGACGCTGGTGCTCCTGGCGAGTTCGCGCGACCCGACTGGCAGGAGAAGCTGCGTGAGAGCGGCCATCGGCTGACTGCGCAGCGCCAGCTCGTCCTGGAGGCCGTGACCCGGCTCGGCCATGCCACGCCCGAGGACATCTGCGCCGAGGTGCGGGCCACCGCGCACGCGGTCAACATCTCGACCATCTATCGCAACCTCGAGCTCCTCGAGGATCTCGGCCTCGTCGCGCACGCGCATCTGCGCCACGGGGCGCCGACCTACCACGCGACCACCGAGGAGGCCCACGTGCACCTGGTCTGCAGCCGCTGCGACGCGGTGGAGGGGGTGCCGACCGATCTGGTCGAGCCCGTTGTCGCCCGGCTGGAACGGGAACGGGGATTTCGCGTGGACGTCCGCCACGTCACCTTCTCTGGACTCTGCCGGGAGTGCTCGTGAGTACCGCGACCCATCGCACCGCCAGCGCGTTGCTGCATCGCCCGGGGGCGGTCGCCGGCGATCCGCCGGACGACGCCGTCGCCGCCCACTACGGGGATCCGCTGGGAGAGCAGCGGCTGCCGGCGGCGCTCGTCGATCGCTCGCACCGCGAGGTCATCACCGTCACCGGGCCGGACCGGCTCAGCTGGCTGCACACGCTGACCAGCCAGCACCTGTCCGAGCTGCCGCCGAATGTCGGCACCGAGGCGTTGATCCTCTCCCCGCACGGCCACGTCGAGCATCACCTGGTGCTGGTCGACGACGGCGAGACCACCTGGCTTCACGTGGAACCGGGCACGGCCGACCCGCTGATCGAGTACCTCGAGCGGATGAAGTTCATGCTGCGGGTGGAGGTGGGCCGGCCCGATCGCGCGGTGCTCACGGTGACGGGCGCGACGGAAAGCCCCGCCGAGTTCCTCGCCCATGCGATGCCGTGGGGCACCGACCTGCTGGTACCCCGGGAATCGGTCGATGCGGTGGCTGACCGGCTGGGCCTGCCGCTCGCGGGGCACGCCGCGTTCGAGGCCGCCCGCGTCGCGGGCCGCCGGCCGCGGCTGGGCTTCGAGACGGACCATCGCACGATCCCGAACGAGCTGCCCTGGCTCGCCACGGCGGTGCATCTGAACAAGGGGTGCTACCGGGGTCAGGAGACCGTTGCCCGCACCCACAACCTCGGGCGCCCGCCGCGGCGGCTGGTGCTGCTGCACTTGGATGGCGCCTTGCCCGAGCGCGCCGACCCGGTGCAAAGCGGCGGCCGGACCGTGGGGTGGGTCGCAACGCCCGCCTATCACGCCGATCTCGGGCCGATCGCCCTCGCCGTCATGAAGCGCAATGTCGCCGACAGCGCGGAAGGCGGCGCTGCGGTGGCGCTGACCGCCGGCGGCATCGACGCCTCGATCGACTTCGGTGAGCCCGGGAGTAGCGAGGCCTAGCCCCTGCCGAACAGCCCCTTGCGCTTGCGGTGCTGGGCCGAGTTGGCCGCCGGCATCGGGGGGCGGGTGACCTGCGGGACCGGCTTGGCGGGCGCAGCCTCGGTACCGAGGCTGCTGAGCTCGCGCATGAGCGCTGCAGTGTCGGCGAGGCCACGGTCCTGGCGGAGTCCCTCGCGCGGCGCCGGTGTGTGCTCCGCCGGGGCGGCCGGCGGCTCCTCCGGAGGGGAGGCCGGCTCGGCTGCCGGCGGCTGGGGTGCGGCGGGTTGCTCGCCGACGAGCTGCGAGAGCAGGCGGGCGGCCGACACCGGGTCTTGCGATCCGGCTTCCGGCGGGCTGTCCGGCTGCTCGGCCGGGGTCGGCGGCTGCGCTTGCGCCGCTTCCGGTGATGACGCTGATGGCGTGCCCACCGGCTCTGGCGCGGGGGATAGCGCGAACTCGGCGAACTCGGCTGCGACCGCAGCATGCAACTCCGGCTCCGGCTCCAGCTCCGCCACCGGCTCCGTTTGCAGCGCGGGCTCGGGCTGGGCCCACTCCGAGAGTGCTGCCAGCACGTCCGGAGCCGCCCCTTCCGGTGCGATGACCTCGTAAGGCTCGCCGTCCTCGACCACTGGCTCGGCGGCGAGCGGCAGCAGGTCGATCGCGGCGAGTTCCGCCAGGGTCAACGCCTCTGGCGCGGCAGGCTCGTCGGTGTCGGTGTCGGTGTCGGTGTCGGTGTCGGTGTCGGTGTCGGTGTCGGTGTCGGTGTCGGTGTCGGTGGTGCCCTCGGGCGTGCCGTGGATGAGGGTCAGCGCCGGAACGTCCGCGACCTGCGGGAGCTCGTCGCTGACGTCGTTCTGCGGCCCGGACTCGGAGTCGACGGCGAGGTCAGGTTCGAGGACGACGCGGTCCACCTCGACGTCCACCTCGCTGTCCACCTCGACGTCCACCTTGGCATCCGATTCGGTGTCCGTGCCGGTGCCGGCGAGATCCGGCCACGCATCAGGCTCGCCACTCACCTGGGCATCGGCTCCGCTGCCGGCCGCGTCACCCGGCTCCGGCGCGGGACCGTGGGCCGGTGCGGGCTCGGGGTGCACCTGCGGCGCCTCGGCCGGCGTTTCTGTGTGGCTTTCGGAGCCGCCCATGGCCGCGGACAGCGCCGCACTCACCCGCGAGAGCGCGTCGGCGAGGGGGTCTCCGGCGGAAGGGTTGGTGGGCTGGGCCGGCTGCCACGGGCCGGTGTCGCGGGCGAAGCCACGCCGAAAGTCTGCCGGCAGCAACGAGTCCGCGACGTCAAAGGAGAGCGCAGCCGTGACGACGTGCAGGGGCTCGGCGGCCTCGTCCGCCCCCGCCTTCCCGCCGGCGGCTGCGTCCTCGTCCGGGCGCTCTGCCGGAGGGCTCACCTGGACCAGGCCGGCCTCGGCGAGCCGCGCGACCGTCTGTCCCGCCGCCAGCAGCGTGAAGCCGGTGACGCGAGCGAGCTCACCGATCGTGCGCGTGCCTTCGACCGCGCAGAGCAGAGCGACGTCATCGCTGCCCATCGCCAGGGACATCCCCGGCTCGCCGGCCTCGCCCCCGCCTGCGAGCTCGCCGCCGGCAGCGAGCGACACGATCGCATCGCCGCCATGAATGATCGGAAGCAAGGTAGCCCAGGCTTCCTGCCGGGCCTTCACCAGCGCCAGTGCCTCGTCGGTGGGCAGCCCGACGAGCATGTTGGGTCCGCGCCGGTCGCGCCGGCGGAAACGCCAGCTGCCGGACGTCCAGCCGCAGAGCATGCTGAGGTCGGACAGCGCCTGCTCGGTGACCAGATCGTTCACCACCTGCTCGTCGGCGAGGCCGAGGTGCACCAGCAGGTCGGCGAGACCCCAGGTGGCGAGCTCAGTCTCTTGGACCTCGAGCGCCTCCTGCAGGGACGCCGGGCTCAGCCGGTTGGTCGCCACGAGCCGGGTCCCCAGCGAGTCCTCGTCGCCAGGGACGGTGACGCCCCAGATGCAGCCGTCGCGCAGGACGACCGTCGCCTCGTCGGGCAGTGACGGACGCGTCGCTGGCTGGACGTAGATGCACCCGGTGGCCTGCGCTGCCGCCAGGCGTTCGAGCAGGTCGGCGAGCGGCGTCGTCGTGAGGTCGCCGCGCAGCACTCCTGCCTCCTTCTCGTCACGGGCCGGGATGGGTCTTGCCTCACCGGGGTGTCCTGCACATGCTCGGCAGCTCGGAGGCCGGGATTAAGCCGTCTGGGCGTGTCGCGGGAGACCGATTGGAAGAGGGCTCGCCCGGCACTCGCGCGCCGGGCATCCGGTCGGCCGGTCGACGCCGTCCGCAGGGTGCTCTGCGGGTGCGTCGCCATGTCCGGTCGACTTTGCGGTGACCGCTTGGTTTTCTACGAGCCCGGCCGACATGACAATGCCGACATGACAATGCAGTCGTCATGCGCGGCGGCGGCTGCGTACGATCCACCGTTTCACCGCTGCCAGTCGGCATCGCGCCGGAACGTCTGTGACGAGGGAGGTCCACGTGGAAGGCGTGCTTACCGGGGGCAAGCGCAGGATCGACAAGGTTCTGTCGTCGAATTACCTGGAAGGGCTCGACAAGCTTCCCCTCGGGGAGGTGCGCGGCCTGCGGGACGACGCCGGCCAGGAGGAGACGGACCTGTCCTACCTGCGGCGCATGCTGCAGGGACGCATCGACATCGTCTCCGCTGAGCTCACCCGCCGCGCCGGGGGCGACGACTCCGGCATCGTCGGTGAGCTGCCGCGCATCCTCGCCGACGGTCCGCGGCGTGCGACCCACGGCCTCGGGCGGCATCAGGTCGTCGAGCCGAGCAACGCCGGGTCGACCCGGCGGGCGGAGGAGCAGATCGCCGCCATCGACGTCACCGATCTCGGGAATTCCGACGACGACGAGGTGCGCAAGCTGCTCGCTGACCTGCGCGTCGCGGAGGCCGACGTCTCCGCTCGGCGGCGCGCGGTGCAGGACGTGTACGACGCGGCGAGCGCCGAGATCGCCCGCCGTTACCGCGACGGGCGCGCCGATGTGAGCGACCTGCTGCGTGAGGAATCCGACTGACCGACCGCACCCCCGCGCCAGCATGATGGCGGGATGCGAGCGGTGTGCGTCTTCTGCGGGTCGAGCAACGGCCGGCGTCCGGAATATCGGACGGCGGCGGCGGCCCTCGGCGCGCACCTGGCCCAGAGCGGGATCGACGTCGTCTACGGCGGAGCGTCCGTCGGGCTGATGGGTGCGGTCGCCGATGCCGCCCTGGATGCCGGCGGGCGGGTGATCGGCGTGATCCCGCGCCACCTGGTCGACCGGGAGCTGGCCCATCCCGCCCTCACCGAGCTGCACATCACGGGCAGCATGCACGAGCGCAAGGCGCTGATGGCGGATCTCGCCACGGGCTTCGTCGCGCTGCCGGGAGGCTTCGGCACGCTGGACGAGCTGGCGGAGATCACCACGTGGGCTCAGCTGGGACTGCACGCGCGGCCGATCGGCCTGCTCAATGTGGCGGGCTACTTCGACCTGTTCCTGCGGTACACCGAGCAGATGATTGGCGAGGGCTTCGTGCCGGAGTCACATCGCGAGCTGCTGGTCGCGGCCGCTACACCGCGGGAGCTGCTGGCGCGGCTGCGCAACTGGCAGCCGCCGCGCGGCGGGAAATCGGCCACGGGCGCGGATCCGGAGCCGGTGGAACGGTGACGGCCGCGGTCGGGAAGGCGGCGGGTCGTCAGCCGGCTTGATGGGCGATGCCCGCGGCGATCAGCTCCTCGACGTCGCCGACGCCCCACTCGGCCAGCGCCTCCCGGGTGTGCGTCCCCGGACGGACGGCGGGATGGGCGATCGCGCTGGGTGTGGCGCTGAAACGAGGGGCCGGCGCCGGCTGCATGACGCCGCCGGAGTCCACGAAGGTCGCGCGGGCTGCGGTATGCGGGTGGTGCGGCGCCTCGGACATGGACAGCACGGGGGCGACGCACGCGTCGGTGCCGTCGAAGACGGCGCACCATTCGTCGCGGGTGCGCGAGGCGAAGATCTCGGTGAATCGCGTCCGCAGCGCCGCCGCGTTCTCCGGCGTGCGGGCGCCCTCTTGCGCTGACATCCCGAGGCCCTTGAGCAACTCGTCGTAGAAGCGCTCCTCGAGCGCGCCGACTGCCACGTGCTTGCCGTCGGCGGTCTCGTAGACGTCGTACCAGGGCACGCCGCCGTCGAGCATGTTCGAGGCCCGCTGGTCCTGCCAGCCGCCACCGGCCTGCATGCCGTAGATGAAGGACATGAGCGATGACGCGCCGTCGGCGATCGCGGCGTCCACGACCTGCCCGGTGCCCGTGGCGCGTGCGTGCAGCAAGCCGGCGAGCAGCCCGACGACGAGATACATGCTTCCGCCGCCGAAGTCGCCGAGCAGGTTCAGCGGCATCACCGGACGCTCCGGCCCGCCAATCGCGTGCAGCGCCCCGGTGAGGGCGATGTAGTTGATGTCGTGGCCGGCGGCGGAAGCCCACGGCCCGCTCTGACCCCATCCGGTCATCCGCCCGTAGACGAGCTTCGGGTTGCGGGCCAGGCAGGCCTGCGGCCCGATCCCCAGCCGCTCGGTCACGCCCGGACGGTTGCCTTCGATCAGGAGGTCCGCGGATTCGACCAGCCGGAGCACGACCTCGGCAGCCTCCGGCCGGCGCAGGTCGATGACGGCCGACCTTCGTCCCCGGGCCGGGACGTCCCAGCTGGGATCACCGCCGTAGGCCAGTGCAGCCGGCCGGTCGATGCGCAACACCTCCGCGCCCATGTCGGCGAGCATCATCGCGGCGGTAGGCCCGGGGCCGATGCCCACCAGCTCGATCACGCGGACGCCGGTCAGCGGCCCGGTGCGTTCCAACGACATCCCTCTGCTTTCGGGCGACCGGTTGCCGGCTCGGTGCGTACGGCGCTGGCCGGCCGCGCCGCTGCTGAGTGAAACAGATCGCCGGCTGCGGGGTCGCACTGGGAGGCTCGCCGGCCGGGTCCCGCGGCGCCCGGAACGTGGCCCGGAGCACATCGAAAAATGCTAGCCAGACTGCTTGCAATCGTTAGCACCGGGGCATAGCGTAGTTATCGGAAGGTGGAAGGAGGTGTCCGGGAGATATGCCGAATCTGAACGTCTCAGGTATTCCTGTGCCCGGGCTCTCGGGTTCGACCATCCACGTTCGTAATCTCGGCGACTACATTCGCGAGCAGCGGCGTAATGCGCAGATCTCGTTGCGCCAGCTGGCGAAGCAGGCAGGGGTGAGTAATCCTTACCTGAGCCAGATCGAGCGCGGTTTGCGAAAGCCGTCCGCCGAGATCCTGCAGCAGATCGCCAAGGCGCTGCGGATCTCCGCCGAGGCACTGTACGTCCAGGCAGGCATCCTCGAAGAGCGGGAAGGCACCGAGCTCGCCCAGGCTCTGCTGCGCGACCCCCATCTGACCGAGCGCCAGAAGCAGGTGCTCATCGAGGTATACGACTCGTTCCGCAAGGAGAACGAGGCGCGCACCGCAGCCGAAAGCGCCGGCCAAATGGCGGCGGCCGAAGGTGTGCAGATCGACGTCGCGCCAGAGCCCCCGATTTCAAGGAATGACGGGGCCGGCCCGGCGGATATCGCGGACGCGAGTTGACCGAAGAACGCGGTCGCTGACCGGAATATCGGTCGGTCGCCGGTCGGTCGCAGGACCGGGCCCGTCGCTGCGGAACCGCCAGGTCGCAGCGGCACGCCGGGGTCGACGGTGCGTCCGCGCCATAGCAAGAAGTCCAATTTCACCAGGTATCTGTCCCGATAACAGGAGGATCAAGTCATGGCTACCACCAAGGCCACCACTGCTCGTACGAGCCGCACCGCCAGTGTCGACGCCAAGGCCCGCACCAAGGCCGGCGCTGTCGACGTCGACGCCACAGTCGACCTGACCAAGGTGCGCAAGCCGTTCTACGCGTACGTCGGCGCCGCCGACTTCGCGGTCGAGAAGCTGCGCCACCTGCCGGAGGTCTACATCCACGGGCTGAACACCGCTCAGTCGCAGGTCAGCGACTCCTTCAAGGCGCTGCCCACCACCATGCGCGAGCAGCTCACCGGTCTGCCGGACCGGGCGAAGGACGCCTACGCCGACTTCGTCAAGCGCGGCGAGAAGCTCGTGAAGACCGTCCGCACCAACCCCAACGCCCAGGCGGCGATCCGCCAGGCGAAGACCGCGCGCTCGCAGGCCAAGGCCGCGACGACCTCCGTTCGCCGGGCCGCCGGCAGCGCGCAGAAGGCTGCTGAGAGCACCGCAGCCAAGACCGGCTGACAGCAGCACCAGCTGACCCAGGTCTCGCACCTGGTCGGCAATCGGGCGGCCCCGGAACCTGCGTTCCGGGGCCGCCCGCCGTCTTCAGCCCTGCTGGCGGGCCGGGCGCGGTGGCCAGCGCACCGTGATCTCACCGAGCCGCCAACGGTCGCGCCGGCCGACGACCTCCCAGCCGCCGTTGCGCACGTGCGCAACCGTCGCCACCCAGCGCTGCCGGGCGCCGAACGTTGCCACCGGTGCCGCCGCAGCCCAGCCCGCGTCGAGCGCGGACATGAGGTCATGGATCGCTTCTCCGGGCACGTTGCGCGCGATCAGCGCCTTGGGCAGCCGTTCCGCGAGCTCCGACGGGCGGTGCAGGCTCGGCAGGTGCGCGGCGAGCGTGAGCGACAGCGGCCGCCCGTCCCGCAGCAGCAGCCAGCACGCCCGGCGGCCGATCTCGTCGCAGGTGCCGTCGATGACGAAGGCGCCGCTCGCACACATCCGTTCCCAGGCCTCCGGGACGGCCGATTCGTCGTACTGGCGAAGGACGTTCATGGCTCGCACGACCACGGGGGAGGTGCCGGCCAGCTCGAAGCCCCCGCGTTGGAAGCGCAGCTGAGGCGTCCGCTGCGCGGCTTGCGCGGCGGCCACCCGCTCCGGATCGATCTCCAGGCCGAGCACGCGCGCGGCCGGATGGTGCGCCCACAGGCGTTCGGCGAGTTCCACGGTCGTCACCGGTGTCGCCCCGTAGCCGAGGTCGACGACCAGCGGATCCGAGGTCTGCGCGAGGGGGGCGGCCAGCGCCCACAGCAGCCAGCGATCGACCCGGCGGAGCCGGTTCGCAGCCGTGGTGCCGCGGGTGGCCATGCCCAGAGCGCGCGCCCTGCCCGCCGCATAACGCTTGGTGCGGGAAGGAACGGGCACCCCAACGAGGTTAGGGCTGCTGGCAGAATCCTCTTCGGGGTCGGCAGCGACCTCCTCGACCGGGCAGCGGAGGTGTACGGGTGCCAGTGCGCCGCACAGACCGCTGGCTGGCGCCGGTAGCCGCTCCCCCGAGCGAGTCGGTGCCTGCTGTCGCGCGCGAGCGGGCGGCTGACGCCCCGCCGGTCCGGCGGGTGGCGATGCTATCGGTGCATACCTCGCCGCTGGATCAGCCCGGCACCGGCGATGCCGGGGGCATGAACGTCTACATCGTCGAGCTCTCCCGCCAGCTGGCTGCCCGCGGGGTCGAGGTGGAGATCTTCACCCGGGCGACGCGCAGTGAGCTGCCGCCGACGGTGCCACTCGCGCCCGGCGTGCTGGTGCGTCACGTCACCGCCGGTCCCTACGAGGGACTGCGCAAAGAGGACCTCCCGGCGCAGCTCTGCGCGTTCACCGCGGGCCTGATGCGCGCCGAGGCGGCTCACGAGCCGGGCTACTACGACGCCGTGCACTCGCACTACTGGCTGTCGGGTCAGGTCGGATGGGTCGCCGCGGAACGGTGGGCCGTACCGCTGGTGCACACCGCGCACACGCTCGCGAAGGTGAAGAACGCGGCGCTCGCCGACGGCGACGCCCCCGAGCCGGCGGCCCGCGTCATCGGCGAGCAGCAGGTCGTCGATGCGTCCACCCGGCTGATCGCCAACACCCCGGCGGAGGCCGCTCAGCTGGCGCAGCTGTACGACGCGCCGGCGGGCAGCATCGACGTCGTCGCACCCGGGGTGGACCTCGAGGTGTTCCGCCCCGGCGAAGCATCCACGGCGCGCACCCGGCTGGGAGTGCCCCCGCATGCGGCCGTGCTGCTGTTCGTCGGGCGCCTCCAGCCGCTGAAGGCGCCCGATGTGCTGCTTCGGGCCGCCGCAGAGCTCCTCGCCCGCGATCCGGGCCTGCGGGAGCGGCTGATCGTGGCAGTCGTCGGCGGACCGAGCGGCTCCGGCCTCGCGCATCCGCGCGGCTTGCAGGAGCTCGCGGGTCAGCTCGGCATCGCGGACGTCGTCCGCTTCGAGTCGCCGGCCCCGCAGCAACGGCTCGCCGACTGGTATCGGGCCGCGTCGGCCGTCGTCGTTCCCAGCCACAACGAGAGCTTCGGGCTCGTCGCTCTCGAGGCGCAGGCGTGCGGGACCCCGGTCATCGCCGCTGCCGTCGGCGGTTTGCGCACCGCGGTGCGCGACGGGATCAGCGGCCTGCTCGTGGACGGTCACGATCCTGCGGATTACGCCACCGCGGCGGGCCGGTTGCTGGCCTCGCCCGACTATCGCGCGCGGCTCTCGTCCGGGGCCGTGGCTCATGCGGCGCACTTCGGATGGGCGGCGACCGCCGGCGGTGTGCTGGACTCGTACGCGGCGGCCGTTTCGGAGACGGACGCCGCCCTGCTCGCCGCTCTCGCGTAGCCCGTACCACGCCCCGCACCTTCGAGACGAAAGCGATGCCGCCGTGCCGACTGCGTTGACCGCCGAAGAACGCACCCGGCTGGACCGGGTGATCGAAGAGACCCTCGCCGACCTCGAACTCGACTACGAGCACCCGCGCGACGGCGCATTCCTGGTGAAGCTGCCCGGCGAGCACAAGCTGCAGACGATGACGTGGGTGGTGGTGCAGGATTTCAGCCTGCTCGTCGAGGCGTTCTTCATGCGCAAGCCGGAAAACGATCCCGCTGCCGTGAACGCCTGGCTGCTCGGGCGCAACGCGCACATGTACGGGCTGGCGTACTCCATCGACCAGCTCGGCGACATCTACATCGTCGGCCGGTTGCCGCTGTGCGCGGTGACCCCGGAGGAGCTCGACCGGCTGCTCGGCTGCATGCTGCGTTACTCGGACGAGGCGTTCGACACGGCCGTCGCGCTGGGCTACGCGGACTCGATCCGCCGGGAGTGGGCGTGGCGGATCAAGCGCGGGGAGAGCACGGCGAACCTGCAGGCGTTCGCGCGCTTTGCCGGAGGCGAAGAGTAGGTAGCGCGCCGGGAACGGCGACGAGCAACAAGTCCCAGCCGGCGCTCCCAGCGGTACGGAACAATGGGCGCATGCCGACCCTTGTCCTGCTGCGCCACGGCCAGAGCGAGTGGAACCTCAAGAATCTGTTCACCGGCTGGGTCGACGTCGACCTGTCGGAGACGGGCGTCGCGGAGGCCGCGCATGGCGGTGTCCTGCTGCGCGAGCAGGAGGTTCTCCCCGATGTGCTGCACACCAGCCTGCTGACGCGGGCGATCCGGACCGCGACCCTCGCGCTGGAGCAGTGCGGCCGCAGCTGGATCCCGGTGCGCCGGTCGTGGCGGCTGAACGAGCGGCACTACGGCGCGCTGCAGGGCCTGGACAAGGCGGCGACCAAAGAGAAGTACGGCGACGAGCAGTTCATGCTGTGGCGCCGGTCGTATGACACCCCGCCGCCGCCGATCGAAGAGGGCCAGCCGTCCGGGGTCGACGTGCGTTACGCGGGACTGGCGCCGGACGCGGTGCCGCGCACCGAGTGCCTGAAAGATGTGCTCGAACGCATGCTGCCGTACTGGTACGACGCGATCGTGCCGGACCTGCTCGCCGGCCGCACCACCCTCGTCGCCGCGCACGGCAACTCGCTGCGCGCGCTGGTCAAGCATCTGGAGAAGATCAGCGACGCGGACATCGCCGGGCTGAACATCCCGACCGGCATCCCGCTCAAGTACGACTTCGACGAGCAGCTCAACGTCACCGGCTCGGGCTACCTCGACCCGGAAGCGGCGAAGGAGGCGGCAGCGGCTGTCGCCGCCCAGGGATCGAAGAAGGGCTGAGCCCGCCGCCACCCATCAAGGCAACGAGCGGGTCAGGCCTCCACCAGCGGCAGCAGCGCGACCGGCCCGCCCTGCGCGATCCGCTTCTCGCAATGCTCGCGGAGGACCTCGTAGGCGTTGTCACCGACGAGCTCGCGCAGCTCGGACTCGTACGAACGGAACATCGGATCGGTGCCGGCGGTGTGGGCGCTGACCGAGGCCGTGCACCACCACGACAGGTCAGCACCACCTTCGCCCCAGGCGGCGCGGCTGAACTCGCTGATGGTGGTGCGGCCGGCGCCGTCGCCGAGGTCTTCCCACTCCCGGCGCACCGGCACCTGCCAGCAGACCTCGGGCTTGGTCTCCATGAAGTGCTGGCCGTTGCGCGCCGCGAGGTGATGCAGCGCGCAGCCGTAGGTGTCGCCCTGCGTGCGGTTGAAGAAGATGCACACCTCATCGACGACGTTGGTCTTGCGCGCCGGCTCGCCGTCGAGCTCGTCGGTGATGACGAGCTTCTTCTTGGTGCCGTGGTGCTCCCACAGCTCGGGGGTCAGCTGCTTGACGTACCCCTTCACCCGCTTCTCGTCGGCCTTGTCGACGAAGTAAGCGCCATGGGTGCAGCACGCGTCGCCGGGACGCTCGCCGTTGATGCCCTTGCAGCCGCGTCCGAAGATGCATGTCCAGCTGGACAGCAGCCAGCTGAGATCGGCGCGGATCTCGTGGTCGGGATCGTCCGGGTCGGGGAACGTCAGCCACTCGCGGGGGCTGCCAGGTGGCGGCGGGGTCACGTGCGCGAACGTACCTGCTCGCCCTGCACCGTTGCGTGACGACGAGCGGGCGAACGCCAGTATTCGCGGTTGCCGCATACGCTCGGACATCATGCGGCTCGGTGTGCTGGACGTCGGCTCCAACACCGTTCATCTGCTCGTCGTGGACGCCCATCCGGGTGCGGCCCCGCTGCCGGCGGCGAGCGTCAAGGCGGACCTTGCTCTCGCGGAGCTGCTGCTGGCTGACGGCACGCTGGGGGCCGATGGCGCAGCGCGGCTGTGCGAGACGGTCGACAACGCCCGGGTCGAGGCGAAGGCGCTCGATGTCGAGGAGCTGCTCGCCTTTGCCACGTCGGCGGTGCGCGACGCGAAGGACAGTGATGCGGTCCTCGCCGAGGTGCGTGCGCGCAGCGGCGTCGACCTGCAGGTGCTGAGCGGGGTCGACGAGGCCCGGCTGACCTTTCTGGCGGTCCGCCGGTGGTTCGGCTGGAGCGCCGGGCGGCTGCTCGCCCTCGACATCGGCGGCGGCTCCTTCGAGGTGGCCGCCGGGGAGGACGAGACCCCGGACGTCTCGGCTTCGTTGCCGCTCGGGGCGAGCCGGCTCACCCGCGACTGGTTGCACAACGACCCGCCCAAGCGCGGCGAGATGGCGGCGATGCGCAAATACGCGCGGGCGCAGCTCTCGCCCCTGGTGAAGGACCTGTACGAGCTCGGAGAGCCGGATCGGGTCGTCGCCACCAGCAAGTCGTTCCGCTCGCTCGCCCGCGTCGCCGGAGCAGCGCCTTACAGCAAGGGCCCGTACGTCCGGCGGTCGCTGAGCGCTGCCGATCTCGCTGCGATGACGCCCCGGCTCGCCAAGCTCTCCTCCGCCGAGCGGGCTTCGCTGCCAGGCGTTTCCCCGAGCCGCTCCCGGCAATTGCTGGCGGCCGCGCTGGTGGCTCAGGAGGCAATGGAGCTACTCGGCGTCAGCGAGGTCGAGATATGCCCTTGGGCGCTGCGCGAAGGAATCATTCTTCGCCGGTTGGACCACCTACCCGCCGAATAGGCTGGTGAAATGGTGAGCGCCGACGGCATGGTTGCGCGGGTGCCATCGGCCAAGGTGGCGCTGTCCACCGCGTCGACCTATCCCGAGTCCACCGCCGCTGCCTTCGAGATCGCCGCGCGTCTCGGCTACGACGGGGTCGAGGTCATGGTCTGGACCGACCCGGTCAGCCAGGATATCGACGCCCTGCGCAGATTGTCCGACTATCACCAGATCCCGATCCTGGCGATCCACGCGCCGTGCCTGATCATCACCCAGCGGGTGTGGGGCACCGATCCGTGGGTGAAGCTGCAGCGCGCTCAGAGCGCCGCCGAGCGGCTCGGTGCCTCCACCGTCGTGGTGCACCCCCCATTTCGCTGGCAACGCGATTACGCCCGGGAATTCATCTCCGGGATTGCCGCGATGGCGAACGAGACGGCCGTTCGCTTTGCGGTGGAAAACATGTTTCCGCTGCGCGCCCGCGGCCGCACCGTGGTGCCCTATTCGCCCGATTACAGCCCGGTCGACCAGGACTTCCGCCACGTCACACTCGACCTGTCCCACACCGCCGTCTCCCAGTCGGACGCGCTTGCCATGGCGTCGACGCTCGGCGAGCGGCTCGCGCACGTCCACATCGCGGATGGGACGGGTGCGCCGAAGGACGAGCACCTGATCCCCGGGCGGGGCAATCAGCCGTGCGCGGAGTTGCTCGAGCGGCTCGCCGAGAACGGCTATGACGGGCTGGTCGTCGTCGAGGTGAACACCCGCAAGGCCGAGTCGCGCGCCGACCGCGAGGCGGATCTTGCCGAGGCACTGGCGTTCACCCGGCTGAACATGGCGGCGCCCGCGGACCTGGAAGAGCTGCGGCGCCGCGCGTGATTACCCACCGCGGGACGGACGGGAGACACTAAGGCGTGCGGATCGCGATCCTCGGCGCCGGCAAGATCGGCGAGGCCCTCCTGTCAGGGCTGCTCGGCAGTGGTGTGTCCCCGGCGGACCTGTGCTTTTGCGAGCAGTACGCCGAGCGTGCCGCGACGCTGACCGCTCGCTACCAGGTGGCGGCGAGGAGCAGCACGGAGGCCGCGGCGGCAGCGGACGTCGTGGTGCTCGCCGTCAAGCCGGGGGACATCGTGCAGCTCGCCGCGGAGATCGCGCCGTCGATCCGCCCGCAGACGCTGGTCGTCAGTGTGGCCGCCGGGATCACGACGGCCGCGCTCGAAGCCGCGCTCGCGCCGTCCACCCGGGTGGTGCGGGTGATGCCGAACACCCCGATGCTGGTCGGCGAGGGAATGTCGGCCCTGGCGGCCGGCTCCTGCGCCGATGACGATGACCTGACCCGCGCGGAGACGGTGCTCGCGGCGGTCGGCCAGGTCGTGCGGCTGCCGGAAAGCCAGCTGGACGCGGTGACCGCCCTGTCGGGCAGCGGCCCGGCCTACCTCTTCCTGCTCGTCGAGGCCATGGTCGACGCCGGGGTGCTGCTCGGTCTGCCGCGCCCGATCGCCACCGCGCTGGCCGTCCAGACCGCTGTCGGCTCGGCGATCATGCTGCGTGACAGTGGCGACACGGCGGCCCAGCTGCGGGAGGCCGTCACGTCGCCGGGTGGCACGACGGCCGCGGCGCTGCGCAAGCTGGAGGAGCACCGGTTGCGCGCCGCGCTGAGCGACGCGCTGGAAGCGGCGGCCGAACGTTCGCGAAGCCTCGCGGGAGGCAGCACATGACCACCACCCCCATCCCGCCCGCGGACGTCGAGATCGTCTGGGACGAGCAGCTCACCGCGTACGACCACGGCCCGGGCCACCCGCTGCGGCCGGTGCGGCTCGAGCTCACCATGGAGCTCTCGCGCCGGCTCGGCGTGCTGGACCGCCCGGGCATCAGCTTCCGCAAGCCCGAAATGGCGAGCGATGACCTGCTCGCCATGGTTCACGATCCGCTGTACGTCGGCTATGTGAAGCGGATCGAGCCCGGCCAGCTGGTGAACGCAGCCGGCCGCCACTTCGGTTTCGGCAGCGCCGACAACCCCATCTTCGAACGCATGCACGAGGCGTCCGCGCTGGTCAGCGGCGCGTCGATGACGGCAGCCGCAGCCGTCTGGGAAGGCCGCGCGCGGCGCGCGGTCAACATCTCCGGCGGGCTGCACCACGCCATGCGCGATCACGCCAGCGGATTCTGCGTCTACGACGATCCGGCCGTCGCCATCGCCTGGCTGCTCGCCGCCGGCGCCGAACGGGTCGCCTACGTCGACGTCGACGTGCACCACGGGGACGGCGTGCAGGCCGCCTTCTACGGCGACCCGCGGGTGCTGACGATCAGCCTGCACGAAAGCGGGCGCACCCTGTTTCCCGGCACCGGCTTCGCGTCGGAGACCGGCACGGGGGACGGAGCGGGCTACGCGGTGAACGTGGCGCTGCCGGCGGGTACCGGTGACGCCGGATGGTTGCGGGCGTTCGACGCCGTCGTCCCGCCGCTGCTGGAGAAGTACCAGCCGCAGGTGCTGCTCACCCAGCACGGCTGCGACACCCACTGGCTGGATCCGCTCGCACACCTGACCTGCAGCGTCGACGGCCAGCGCGCCGCCTACCGGCGGCTCGCGCGGCTCGCCGACTCCTGCGCCGGTGGGCGCTGGGTGGCCGTCGGCGGCGGTGGCTACGAGATCGGGCTCGTGGTGCCGCGCGCCTGGACGCATCTGCTGGCCGAGCTGACCGGCGACCCGGTCGACGGCGCCACGCCGGAGGACTGGAGGGAGCAGGTGCGCTCCCGGGTCGGGGGGCCCGCTCCCGCGGCGCTCACCGATCTGGAGGATCCGGCCGCGGCGATAGCGGAGGACCCCCCGTCCTGGGACGGGTCCACCGGCACCCCGCTCGACGACGCGATCGCCGCTACCCGGCGGGCGGTGTTCCCGTTTCACGGGCTGACCCCGTGAGCGCGCGGACCCCGGCGGCCGCACGGGATCGGCTGCTGCCGGGTGGCGCCCAAGTCGCCGGTGGCCCAGGTCGCATCGGCCAGCGCTTGACCTGGGTGCGCAGGTAGGCTCCGCTGCGGGCAGATCGCGCCCGCATTCTCTTCGCTCGCCAGATCGTGGCCAAAGGGGTAACACGTGGGATCAGTCATCAAGAAGCGCCGCAAGCGGATGGCGAAGAAGAAGCATCGCAAGCTGCTCAAGAAGACTCGCGTTCAGCGTCGCAACAAGAAGTAGGCCCGGCTTCGGGCGGGTGAGGCGGTAGATGGCTCGGCGCGTACTGGTCACCGGGGTGGCTCGCCACCTCGGTGGTCGGCTCGCCCAGATGCTGTCGGCCTCCCCGGATGTCGAGGTTGTGGTGGGCGTCGATACCGCGGCGCCGAAGGCGGACCTCGGCCGCACCGAGTTCGTCCGGGCCGATATCCGCAACCCCATCATCGCCAAGGTGCTGAGCAGCGAACGCATCGACACGGTCGTTCACATGAACCTCATCGCCACGCCCGCCGGCGCGGGCGGCCGGACGGCGATGAAGGAGATCAACGTCATCGGCACGATGCAGCTGCTGGCGGCCTGCCAGAAGGCGCCTGATGTGCGCCGGCTGGTCGTGAAGTCGACCACTGCCATCTACGGGTCGACATCGCGGGATCCGGCGCTGTTCACCGAAGACTCACCGCTGCGCGGTGCCAACTCCGGCTTCGCCAAGGACGCGGTGGAGGTCGAGGGTTACGTCCGCGGCTTCGGCCGGCGTCGCCCGGACGTCGCGCTCAGCGTGTTGCGGTTCACCAACTTCATCGGGCCCGACCTCGACAGCTCGCTCACCCGCTACCTGTCGCTGCCGGTGATCCCGACGGTTCTCGGATACGACCCGCGCATCCAGCTGTGCCATGAGCAGGACGCCCTCGAGGTGCTGCAGCTCGCGACCCTCACCGACCGGGCGGGGGTGTTCAACGTCGGTGGCGAGGGACAGTTGCTGCTCTCCCAGGCGATCCGCCGGGCCGGGCGGCTCTGGATCACCATCCCGCCGCCCGCCGTGAGCATCACCGGCAACCTGCTGCGGCGCGCCAAGCTGGTCGACGTCTCACCCGAGCAGATCCGCTTCCTGGAGCACGGCCGGGTGGCCGACGTGACCCGGCTGCGCACGGTCTTCGGCTACGAGCCGCGGTTCACCACCGCGAGCGCGTTCGATGATTGGGTGTCGTCCGCCGGGCTGCGCATCATCGATCCCGGGGCGGTCGCCTTCGCCGAGCGCCTCGCGTACGAGGGTCTGCGCCGGTCCTACGACCGCGTCGAGCAGGTCGCCGCGCCGCTGCGGGCGAGCCTTTCCCCCTTCGGACGCAAGGAGGTCGCGCATGTCTGAGGCACGCGTCATCCCGATCGCCGGAGCCTCCCGGCGCGGACGGCGCACCGGCGCGGACGGCGGCGCGCCGCAGCCGGCGGGTGCCGCGGCACCGGACACCGACTTCGAGCAGAAGCTCGCCGGAGCACTCGCGTTCCTGCGCCGGCGGTTGACCGGTGAGTACGAGGTCGACGACTTCGGTTTCGACCCCGATCTGAACGATCATGTGCTCGCCGCGCTGGTGCGGCCGTTGTACGACAAGTGGTTTCGCGTCGAGACCCGCGGTCTGGAAAACGTGCCGGACGACGGGTCCGCGCTCGTCGTCGCGAACCACTCGGGGACGCTGCCGATCGACGCCGTCATGACCGCGCTCGCGCTGCTCGACCACCATCCGTCGCACCGTCACCTGCGCCTGCTGGCCGCCGATCTGGTCTTCGCCACCCCGTTCCTCGCGCCGCTCGCACGCAAGGCCGGCAACACGCTGGCCTGCAACGCCGACGCCGAGCGACTGCTGGACGGCGGCGAGCTGGTCGGGGTCTTCCCGGAGGGCTTCAAGGGCATCGGAAAGCCGTTCAGCGAGCGCTACAAGCTGCAGCGTTTCGGTCGCGGCGGCTTCGTGTCGGCGGCGCTGCGTACCGGCGCCCCGATCATTCCGTGCTCGATCGTCGGGGCGGAGGAGATCTACCCGATGATCGCCAACGCCAAGTCGCTCGCCCGAGTGCTCGGCCTGCCCTACCTGCCGGTCACCCCGCTGTTCCCGCTGCTCGGCCCGCTCGGCATGGTCCCGTTGCCGTCCAAGTGGATCATCGAGTTCGGCGAGCCGATCGAGACCACCTCCTACGGGCCCGAGGCGGCGGACGATCCGATGCTCGTCTTCGACCTGACCGATCAGGTCCGGGAGACCATCCAGCAGACGCTGTATCAGCTGCTGATGTCGCGCCGCTCGGTCTTTTTCTGACGCGTTCGCCTCGACTCGGCCGTCAGGTGGGGATCCGGCGGATCAGCGTGGGACGAGAGCGGCGCGGGTGCAGCAACCGCTCGGCCCTCGACCGATGCCGGCGCGGAAGCCGGCGAGTCGCGCGCCCGGTGGCCGACGACACCGCCGAGGCGGCGCTCGTGGTCGCGGTGGCGGTGCCGCTGGCCAGCTCGCGCACCGCGCCGCCGACCAGGCGCACGCGGCGTCCGGCGTCGGCGAGTACGACGTCCGCCGATCCTCCGCCTCCGCCGGCGGGCCAGCGAATGACCACGTTCAGCACGTCGCTGCGACCCGGCAGGTGCAGCGTGCCGGGGAAGCTGACGGTCCGCGCCGGTCGCAGCAGGGGGCTGCCCCACCCGGCCACCGTCCGCCGGATCTGCGCGGGATAGCCCTGGCCGGCGTAGCGGCGGCGCAGCGCGATACCGGCGACGACGCCTCCGGCGACCGCGCCGACGCCGGCGGCCGTGGGCACTCCGACCCGCGCCGCCTTACGCGCCGTGCGGAAATCGCGGATCTCCCAGCCGTGTTCCCGCGCGGCCTTCTTGAGGTCCGGGTCGGGGTTGACCGCCACCGCGTGCCCGGTGGTCGAGAGCATCGGCACGTCGTTGATCGAGTCGCTGTAGGCGGTGCACCGGGCGAGGTCGAGACCCTCCCGTTCGGCGAGTGCCCGCACGGCCTCCGCCTTCGCGGGCCCGTGGAGCGGGACACCGACCAGGCGGCCGGTGTACTGGCCGTCCGCGACTTCCGCCACGGTGCCGAGCGCGCCGGTGAGCCCGAGCCGCCGGGCAATGATGGACGCCAGCTCGACCGGCGTCGCGGTCACCAGCCAGACCCGCTGCCCGGCGTCGAGATGCTGCTGCGCGAGGGCGCGCGTCGGACCCCAGATGCGTTCGGCCATGAGCTCGTCGTAAATTTCCTCGCCGAGCCGGACGATCTCTTCGACGTCGCGGCCGGCGACAAACGCCAGCGCGGCGTCCCGCGCGTCAGCCATGCCTTCCGTGCTCTCCTGGCCGCCGACCCGGAATTGGATCTGCTGCCAGGCGAACCGCGCCAGATCGCGGGTGTGGAAAAAGCCGCGGGACGCCAGACCACGCGCGAAGTGGAAGATCGACGCGCCCATCATCATCGTGTTGTCGACGTCGAAGAACGCGGCTGCCGTCTCATCCGGCGGGACGGCCAGCGCAGCCTCGACCTCAGCAGCTGCCGCCGCGGCGGCCCCGGCGGCTACAGCCGGCTCGCTGGTAACACCCTTGCGTAGCAGCGGCACCATGTCTGTGCAGACCTCCCCGTGCCTCGCTGCGCGGTAGCTCCCTGCGGGACCAGCGTAGCCGGGACAGCGCCGATTGATCAGCTGGCGTGAGGTGGCCAATAGTGGTGCGGCCAGCTGCGATCCGGACTCCGGCCGGGTGCCGGGGAAATGCCTAGCGGCTGGTTCGACGCGGACGAATCTCGCTGCGGTGTCGCGGTCGGCGTGGCTGTGAGGGAGGGATGGGCGGTGGGAGGCGCCGCCGGCGCCGGTGACGGCCCCCTCCCAAGCCCGGCCAGGGCCTGCGTGATCGGGTCCGGAGCCGGACTCGCCGGTGCCGGTGCGGGCCCGGGTGTCGCCGGGAGGGCGCTCTCAAGCGGCGTATCCGGGAGGGAGTTCGGCACCCGGCCCGGCGCGGCGGCAGTTCCCGCTGTCGCCGTGGCGGCGGACGCGGAACCCGTGACCCCGGTGCGGCCGATGACCGGCGCGCCCGTCCCAGCCGGCACCGATCGTGGGGTGAGCTGCGGGGAGCGGTCCGAAGACGAGCGTCCGGCCGCGATGGACCGCGCCGACGGGGCGGCGGACGCGCGAGAGGGGGGACCTGGCTTCTGCGGCGCAGGCTCCAGCCGATCCACCGACGTCTCTCCGCTCGCGGCGGGACCGCGCGGTGTCATCGTGTAGCCGGCCGCGGCGATCCCGCCGCCGGCGAGGCTCAGTCCGGCTCCGATGGCAGCGAGCCGCAGCCCGGAACCCGATCCGCGCGGAGGCTTGCGCTTGCCGGCACGAGCGGTCGTCCGCTTCGGGCGGTTCGGTGGGGGGCGGCTCGCGAGCTCCGCCGCTTCGCTGATCAGCCGTTGCCGCAGCGCCTGGCGGAACTCGCGGCTCGGCGCCGTGTCCGGCGAGGCCAGAGCGAGCGCCAGCCCGCTGAGGCCACGCCGAATCTGCAGCCGGACGTCAGCAGCGTCGGTCCCTTTTGGCACACGTGCGGCGAGCGCTGGCTGGCCCCAGCCCGCACCGCGACTGCCACGTGAGACCAGGCGCGCCATCGGAGACGCCATCCCTGGGCCCCCTTCCCCCGAGCGGCGAGCATTTGCCGGCCGTGTCACAACAAACGACAGCAACCGCTGGGGAGATACGCCCTTCGTGCCCGAAATGCGGCGGTTTCTAAACGTGTACTGCGCTCAGAACCCCCGTTCGGGTGACAGCCGCCGGCGGCGCTCATGTCGCGGCACGCGCCGCCGATAACGGACCGGCGCGTCGGTGACCGGGCGCGGGCTTGGGCTTGGGCTAGCGGACGGAGTCTTCGGGCAGCAGTCGCGCCAGCGCCCGCACCGCCCGGTACTGCAGGGCCTTGATCGCCCCGTCGTTCTTGCCCATGGCAAGAGCCGTCTCGTTCACCGACAGTCCCTGCAGGAATCGCAACACGATGCACTCCTGCTGCTCCGGGTTCAGCTTCTTGATCGCTGCGAGCAGCGTCTCGTTGGTCAGCGAGTCGAGCACCAGGTTCTCGGGGCCGTCGGTGGTCTGCGCGGGCCCGCTTTCGAGAATGTCCTCGGTGGTGATTTCCAGCCGATAGCGCCCGGACTTGAAATGATCAGCAATGAGGTTGCGCGCGATGGTCACCAGCCAAGCGGCGAAATCCCGCCCTTGCCAGCTGAAGCTGTCAATGCGCCGCAGCGCGCGCAGGAACGTTTCGCTGACCAGGTCCTCGGCCAGCGTCGGGCTCCCGACCCGGTAGTAGATGTAGCGGTAGACCAGATCGACGTAGCGGTCGTAGAGCAGGCCGAACGCCTCCGCCTCACCGGCCTGCGACCGGGCGACGAGATCGGCAACGGTCGCATCGGGGGCGGCGGGCGAGACAACGGGAGTGTCGTCGACGGCCGCCGGCGCGGATCCGGCGAACCCGGCGCCACCTGCAGTGTCCGCCTCGGCGACGGCGGTCGCGGCGGCACCGCCGCCGGGACCGAGCGTCTCGCGGGGCCCGGTCGGGCTCGGCCGGGCGGACGGCCGCGGAGGCCCTCCGGGGGAGGGCAGGCGGCCCGGGGTGGCCCGAAACCGGATGAGCTCGGCACGGATCGCGCTGAAGTCGATGGCGAGGGCGGCCTGTCGCACGGCAGGTCGGCTCACCGGCTACCGTCCGCTGCGAGGTAACGGCCGGAAAGCATGCCGCAGCCGCCGTGTCCTGGCGACTCGGCTGACATGAAATCCCCCGGCAAACGACGAAGGTGAAGGCGGTTGGTCCCGGAAGACCATACGTGACGTGAGCGACACTCCGCGAGTGCCAGTTTTTCCCCGGTCGGGTGAAATCAACCTCGAAACCTCGTTCCGATCCCCGCCGCGGCATTGCCAGGCGTTCTCCAGCTGCCGATTCACGGCGCGGAGGAGCCGGTACGGCGTGCGACAGTAGGTTTTTGCCCAGGTAGCCGAGCGGGCGGCGACCCGGCGAGGCGGAGGAGGCGTACGTGGCTGACCGCGTGGAGGCGGACGCCGCTACGGCGACGGCTGGCAACCTCGCCGATCTGGTGCGCTTCGCCGCGACCACGCGGGGGGAGCATGCCGCGCTCGTCGACAGCCGCGGCGCCACCAGCTGGACGCAGCTCGATGAGGCGGTTGACCGCATGCGGGCCGCTTTGGAGGGACTGGGCCTCGTGCCGGGCGACCGGGTGGCCCTCGTGCTCGGCAACGTCGTGGAGTTCCCCGTCAGCTACTTCGGTGCGCTGCGCGCCGGGCTGGTGGTCGTTCCGGTCAACCCGTCGTACACCCCGCGCGAGCTGGCCCACTTGCTCCGCGACAGCGGCGCCCGCCTGGTCGTGGCCGTCCACAATCATCTGCCCGCGGTCCTTGCGGCGCGTGCCGAAGCGCCTGCCCTGGAGATCGTCGTGGCCGCCGGCGGGGCGCCGGTGCCCGACGCATTGCCGCTGGAGAGCTTGCTGGAGCAGGTGCGGCCGGACGCGCGGCCCGCGCAGGGCGGCGGCGAAGACCTCGCCGTACTGCTTTATACGTCCGGCACGACGGGCGCGCCGAAGGGCGCGATGCTGAGTCACCGCGCGCTGCTCGCCGACCTGCGGCAGGTGGGGGAGATCGCGCCGCCGGTCGTCGTTGCCGACGACGTGGTGCTGCTCGTGCTGCCGCTCTTTCACGTGTTCGGCCTGAACAGCGGCCTCGGCATGGTGGCGGCGGCCGGCGCCACCGGCGTGCTGATCGAGCGGTTCGACCCCGTTCAGACGCTCGAGGACATGACCCGCCACGGCGTATCGGTCGTTCTCGGCGCGCCGCCCATCTACGTCGCCTGGTCGCTGCTCGAGATGGTCGGCGAGGCGTTCTCCGGGCTGCGGCTCGCGGTGTCGGGGGCCGCGCCGCTCGCGCCCGACGTCGTCCGTCGGCTGCTCGATCTCACCGGCCGATACGTCTTCGAGGGATACGGGCTGACCGAGGCGGCTCCGACCGTCACCAGCACGCTGATGAGTGAGGTGCCGCGGGCGGGCTCGGTGGGGCGCCCTGTCCCGGGTGTCGAGGTGCGGCTGCTGGACGAGGCGGGGGAGCCGGTCGAGGAAGGCGACCCGGGGGAGATCTGGGTGCGCGGCGCCAACCTGTTCGGCGGCTACTGGCCCGACGGCCGCGACGGGCCGGAGGAGGACGGCTGGTGGCGCACCGGTGACCTCGCGATCGAGCTCCCGAGCGGGGATCTGCAGCTCGTCGACCGGCGGCCCGAGCTGATCCTCGTGAGCGGGTTCAACGTGTATCCCCGCGAGGTGGAGGAGGTGCTCTGCGCGCATCCGGACATCGCCGAGGCCGCCGTGCTGGGGATCCCGCATCCTTACACCGGTGAGGCGGTGAAGGCGCTGGTGGTCGTGCGCCCGGGGGCAGCGCTCTCGGTAGAGGACGTCATCGATCACGCGTCGCGGTCGCTGGCGCGGTTCAAGTGCCCTTCGGCCGTCGAATTCGTCCCCGAGTTGCCGCACACCACAGCCGGGAAGGTGGCGAAAGCACGGCTGCGTGACTCGGGCATCGCGGGCCCGCCGGGATGAGCCGACGTGAGTGATGCCGCTGCTGCGCAGAGCCGGCTGGTGCTGCTGACGCGCGCCGGCTGTCACCTGTGCGACGACGCCCGCGAGGTGTTGCGTCAGGTGGCTGCCGCGGCCGGCGAGCAGTGGGCCGAACGGGACGTCGATAGCGACCCGGACCTCGCCGACGAGTACGGGGATCGCGTCCCGGTGCTGCTCCTGGACGGCCGGGAACACGCGTACTGGCGGGTCGACGCGGACCGGCTGCTGGCCGCGCTCGCCGGTGTCCGCCGCTGGTGAGAGCGGGCCACCGCCGATTTGTGAAAGCGTTCACGAGCTCTTAAGCTGGCAAGTCGTCAGGGGCCGGCAGGCTCTCGTTGCGGGCCGAGGAGCTGCATTGGTGCAGGCCAGTGTCCCGGTGCATCGGTTCGGCGCCGCGGACCGGCCGGATTCCGGCCGGCCGTACCGGCGCAGCATTCCCGAGGCCACCGTCGCGCGGTTGCCGCTCTACCTGCGGGTGCTGCTCGACCTCGCCGACCGCGGGGTCACCACCGTCTCGTCCGAGGATCTGGCGGCCGCGGCCGGTGTCACGAGCGCCAAGGTGCGCAAGGACCTCAGCCAGCTCGGCTCGTACGGCACCCGCGGGGTCGGCTACGAGGTCGATTGCCTGAGCGAGGAGATCAGCCGCGAGCTCGGCGTCACCAAGCACCGAGCGGTGGCGATCATCGGCGTCGGCAACCTCGGGCACGCCCTGGCGGGCTACGGGGGCTTCTCGGCGCGCGGCTTCCGTATCGCGGGGCTGTTCGACGCCGATCACTCCCGCTACGGCGAGCTCGTCGCCGGCGTGAGGGTGCGCCCGATCGACGAGCTCGAGCAGGTCGTCACCGCGGAGCAGGTCAGCATCGGGGTGATCGCGACCCCGGCGGCAGCGGCGCAGCAGGTGTGCGACCGGCTGGTCGGCTCCGGCGTCACCAGCATTCTCAATTTCGCCTCGACGGTGCTGTCGGTGCCGGCCGGGGTGGACGTCCGCAAGGTCGATCTCGCAGTCGAGCTGCAGATCCTCTCGTTCCACGAGACGCGCAAATCGCGAACCGGGGCGCCGCCCCAGGACGCCGTTCACGCTGCCGGCGAACCGGCTGCCGCCGTTCCCGGCGCGCTGGCGGGCAGGGCAGTGTCATGAGCTTGCTGGCCATCGGGTTGAACCACCGCAGCGCCGCGCCCGAGCTCCTCGAACGCATCTCGGTGAGCCCGCACGACGTTCCGAAGGTGCTGCACGACCTGCTCGCCGGCGAGCACATCACCGAAGCCGTGCTGGTCACCACCTGCAACCGGGTCGAGGTCTACGCCGAGACGGCGACCTTCCACGGTGGCGTCACCGAGGTCGGGGAAGTGCTCGCGCGAACGGCCGGGCTGCCCTTCGAAGAGCTGCACCGCAGCCTGTACGTGCACCACGAGGCACGTGCCGTCCAGCACCTGTTCTCGGTCGCCTGCGGGCTGGACTCGATGCTCGTCGGCGAGGCGCAGATCCTCGGGCAGGTCCGCCAGGCATACAAGATCGCGCGCGACGAGGCGAGCACCGGCCGGGCGCTTTCCGCCCTGATGCGGGAGGCGCTGCGGGTCGGCAAGCGGGCCCACACCGAGACCGGCATCGACACCGCAGCGGCGTCGCTGGTCGGCGTCGGGCTGCGGGTAGCCGGCGATGCCATTGCCGGGATGTCGGGCTCCGGCGCGTTGGAGGGGGCCCGGGTGCTGCTCGTCGGCGCCGGCTCCACCGGGGCGCTGGCCGGCAGCCTGCTGCGAAAGGCGCAGGTCGGCCAGCTGGTGGTGGCGAACCGCTCACCCGAGCGGGCGCGCCGGCTCGCCGCCGGCCTCGACGGCCGGGCGGTCAAGCTCGACGCCGTCCCGGCGGAGCTGCGGGAGGCCGATCTCGTCGTCACGGCGACGGGCGCCACGCTTCCGGTGCTCTCGCTGCCCGCCGTCGAAGCCGCCCTGGCCGAGCGCAACGGCAACGGCCGCCTGGTGCTGCTCGACCTCGGCCTGCCGCGTGACGTCGATCCGCGCGTGCGCGAGCTGCCGGGCGTCAGCCTCATCGACCTCGAAGGCCTGCGCGCCGCGCTGGCCGGCTCCGACGTGGTCACCGACGTCGACGCGGTCCGTGCTCTCGTCGCTGAGGAGGTCGCGGCCTATCTCGACCGCCAGCGGGCGCTGCGGGTCGCTCCGACCGTCGCGGCCCTGCGCGCCAGAGCGGCGGAAATGGTCGACGCGGAGCTCAACCGGCTGGCCGGGAGGCTGCCGTCGCTGTCGGAGCGGGAGCGCGCCGAGGTCGCCAATACCGTCCGCCGGGTCGTCGACAAGCTGTTGCATTCGCCCACCGTCCGGGTTAAGGAGCTTGCCGAGATCCCCGGCGGAGACCGCTACGCCGAGGCCCTGCACGAGCTCTTCGAGCTCGACCCCCGCAAGGCGCAGGCCGTGTCCGCGCCGGGAATGGACGAGCTGCCCGGCCCGGTGCCCGGGCCCGGCCCGGCTCCCGGTCAGCTGCGATGACGGGTCCGACGAGCATGCTGCGGCCACTGCGCCTCGGCACCCGCCGGTCGGCACTGGCTCTCGCCCAGTCCACCGAGGCGGCAGGCCGGCTCTCGGACGCGCTGCAGCGCCCGGTCGAGCTGGTCGAGGTCGTCACCGCTGGGGATCGGTCGTCCGCGGCCATCGCCCAGCTCGGCGGCACCGGGGTGTTCGTCACCGCGCTGCGCGAGGCGTTGCACGCGGGCACCGTCGACATCGCGGTCCATTCGCTGAAAGACCTGCCGACGGCGCCGGATCCGCAGCTCGCGCTGGCTGCCGTCCCGGCCCGCGAGGATCCACGCGACGTACTCATCTGTCCCGGCGGCCAGAGCCTCGGGGAGCTCGCTCCCGGAGCGCGCATCGGTACCGGGTCGCCGCGCCGCACCGCCCAGTTGCATGCGATGGGGCTCGGATTCGACGTGGTGCCGTTGCGCGGAAACGTCGACACCCGGATCCGCAAGGCCAAGGACGGCGAGGTCGAGGCGGTCGTCCTGGCGCGCGCCGGTCTCGCCCGGCTGGACCGGCTGGCCGACGTCACCGAAATCCTCGATCCGTTGCAGATGCTCCCCGCCCCGGGGCAGGGAGCGCTGGCCGTCGAATGCCGGGCGGCTGACGCAGAATTGGCCGAGCAGGTGCGCGAGGCCATCGACGACCCGGCTACCCGGGCTGCGGTGGCAGCAGAGCGCGCTCTGCTCGCAGCCTTGGAGGCGGGCTGCACGGCGCCCGTCGGAGCTCTGGCCGACCTGGCCGAGGGCGAAGACGGCGCCGACGAGATCTACCTCCGCGGTGTCGCGGCAGCGCCGGACGGGTCACTGCTCCTTCGGCTGTCGGTCACCGGTTCCGCCAGCGACCCCGAAGCTGCCGGTCGCCGGCTCGCTGCGGACCTGCTCGACGCGGGTGCCGCCGACTTAGTAAGGACACGCTCATGACCAAGGCACGGTCTGACGCGCCGGCCGGCGCCGAAGCGACCGGTCGGGGCAGCCGGCGCACCGCGAAGACGGGTTCCGGCCAGGTGGCTCCGGTGATCTTGCTCGGCACCGGACCCGGCGACCCCGATCTGCTGACGGTGCGCGCCGCCCAAGCGCTGCGCACCGCCGACGTCGTCATCGCGACCGACGACGTGCCCGCCGGGCTGCTGCGCGACCTCACCGCCGAGGTCGTGTCCATCGGCGCCGACGAGGATCCCGCCAAGGAGGTGACGCGCCACGCGCGTGCCGGGCAGCGGGTGGTGCGCGCGTATCCGGGCGATCCGCTGACCGGGCCCGACGCGGTACGCGAAGCGTCGGCGCTCCATCGCTCCAAGATTTCTTTCGAGCTGGCGCCGGGCGTCCCGGTCGCGTCCGGCGTGAGCGCCTACGCAGGCATCCCGCTCGGGCAAACCCACACCGCGGCCGCCGTCGGTTCCAGTGAGGATCCCGACTGGGCAGCGCTCGCGGTGTCATCAGGGTCGCTGGTGCTCACCCTGGATCGCATGTCGGAGGCCGGTAAGGTCGCGGCCTCCCTGCTCGAACACGGCCGCCGCGCGGATACCCCGGTCGCCGTGACCGTGCACGGAACGACGAACAAGCAGCGCACCGTCGTGACCACCCTCGAACACGTCGAGGCCGACTGCGCGCCGCCGACCAGTCGCTCCCGCACCGCGCCGCCGCCGCCGGACGACCCGTCGGTGATGGTCGTCGGGGCGGCCGTGAAGTCGCGCGACAAGCTCTCCTGGTGGGAGACCCGGGCCCTGTTCGGCTGGACCGTGCTCGTACCGCGCACCCGCGAGCAGGCCGGGTCGCTCTCGGCGATGCTGCGCGAACACGGTGCCAGCCCCCTCGAGGTGCCGACCATCGCCGTCGAGCAGCCCCGCACCCCCGCCCCGATGGAGCGGGCGATCAAGGGATTGATCAGCGGCCGCTACCAGTGGGTTGCGTTCACGTCGACGAATGCGGTGCGGGCCGTTCGTGAGCGGCTCGAGGAGTACGGGCTCGACGCGCGGGCGTTCTCCGGGGTGCGCATCGCCGCCGTCGGCGAGGTCACCGCAGCGGCGCTGCTGGCCTGGGGCATCACCCCGGAGCTGGTGCCGTCCGGGCCGCAGTCCAGCGAGGGGCTGCTCGCCGAATGGCCGCCGTACGACGAGATCCTCGACCCGATCGACCGGGTGCTCCTACCGCGCGCCGACATCGCCACCGAGACGCTCGTCGCCGGGCTGCAAGAGCGCGGTTGGGAAGTGGACGACGTCACGGCCTACCGCACCGTGCGCGCCGCGCCTCCCCCGGCGCCGATCCGTGAGGCGCTGAAGGGCGGCGGCGTGGACGCGGTCCTGTTCACGTCCTCCTCGACGGTGCGCAATCTCGTCGGCATCGCCGGCAAGCCGCATGAGTCGACGGTCATCGCCGTCATCGGGCCGCAGACCGCCCAGGCCGTGCGCGATCAGGGCCTGCGAGTCGATGTCGAGTCGGCGGAGCCGAACGTGCCGGCGCTGGTCGAGGCGCTGGCCGAGTTCGCCCGTCAGCGGCGCGCGGCCGAGGAGTCCGGCGAGGCGACGGTCGTCAACCTCCCGCGGGGACGGCGTAAGCGGTGACCGTGCGCTTTTCCGCCTCCGCGGCGGCGAGCGGCGCAGGAGCGCAATTCCCGGTCGCCCGGCCGCGCCGGCTGCGCCGCACGCCCGCCATGCGCCGGCTCTCCGCCGGGGTGCGGCTACACCCGGCGGAGCTGGTGCTGCCCATGTTCGTCAAGGAGGGACTCCGCGAGCCGGTCCCGATCGGCTCGATGCCCGGCGTCGTGCAGCACACTCGCGAATCGCTGCGCAAGGCCGCGGTCGAGGCGGTGCAAGCCGGTGTCGGCGGGCTGATCCTCTTCGGGATCCCGGAGCGCAAGGACGCGCGCGGCTCGTCCGCCGACGACCCGCGCGGGATCGTGCAGCTCGCGCTGGCTGATCTGACCGCGGAGGTGGGCGACTCGACCGTCCTCATGGCCGACCTGTGCCTCGACGAGTACACCGATCACGGCCACTGCGGGCTGCTGACGGCTTCCGGTGAGGTGGACAACGACGCCACCCTCGAGCGTTACGCGTCGATCGCTGCCGCCCAGGCTGCGGCGGGCGTTCACGTGGTCGCGCCGAGCGGGATGATGGACGGCCAGGTCGGCGCCATCCGTTCGGCGCTGGATGGGGCCGGGGCGACGGAGGTGGCGATCCTCGCCTACTCCGCGAAGTACGCGAGCGCGTTCTACGGGCCGTTTCGCGACGCGGCCGAATGCGCGCCGCAGTTCGGCGATCGATCGGCGTATCAGCAGGATCCCGGTCGCTCGGTCGAGGAGGCGCTGCGAGAGGTCGCGCTCGACCTCGCCGAAGGTGCCGACGCAGTGATGGTCAAGCCTGCGCTGGCGTACCTGGACGTGGTCCGGGCCGTTCGCGAGACGGTCGGCGTCCCGGTGGCGGCCTACCAGGTGAGCGGCGAGTACGCGATGACCGAGGCGGCGGCCGCCGCCGGGTGGCTGGACCGCGAGCGCACCATCATGGAGACGCTGACCGCGATCCGCCGGGCGGGGGCCGACATCGTGCTCACCTACTGGGCCGTCGAGGTCGCCCGGTGGCTCGCTCGCTGAGCGGTCGGTCGCGGCGGGCATGAGGCACGGGTCACCGCGCGCGTGTCAAGGGCGTTACTACCGGAAGAAAACTTGCCTCTGTGGCGGACACTTCTACGCCGACCGGGGATCCTGAGAACGTGCTCAACCTGCTCATCACCGCGGTGGCAGTGGTTGTCCCCGCTGCGGTGCTCGGTGCGGTCTTCGCCGCGCCGAAGTGGATCGCCGCGTGCTCGGACGCGCGGCGGCGCCGGCTTCGGCGCCGGGGGCTGCTGCCCGTCCGGACGGGCCGCCCGCTGGAGCGGCTGGCTGCTGACCTGCGCCGGCTCGACCCGCAGCGCACGGCCCCGGGTTGCTCGCGTACCAAGCGGGAGGCCGCGCGGCTCGCGTACGAGGACGTCCTCATGGAAGCGGCGCGCGCGCTCGAGATCGACCACGCCTTGGCGAGCGCGCCCCGTGGCCTGCCGCGTGAGCTCGAGCTGCTGCGCGTCGAGCAGGCACTGCTGGCCGCCGGTCTGGTGCTCGAGGCCTGAGCCCCGGCCGGGGTGCGGCGAGAGCTGCCGGCGTTTCTTGATCGGCCGGTGAGGTCCAAAGTCGTTGAGGTCCGGAGCCGTTGAGGTCCACCCGTCAACCGAGGTTGTCGCGCCGACCTGAAAGACTCGGACCGTGACGACCGCCAGCGACGACCTCTTCGACCGCGCCCGGAGGGTGGTCCCCGGTGGGGTCAACTCCCCGGTGCGGGCCTTCCGCGCCGTTGGCGGCACCCCGCGGTTCATGGTCAGCGGGCAGGGCGCCTACCTGACCGACGTCGACGGCAAGCGTTACGTCGACCTGGTCTGCTCCTGGGGGCCGATGATCCTCGGCCACGCCCACCCGGACGTCGTCGCCGCGCTGACCGCGGCCGCATCACGAGGAACGTCCTTCGGCACCCCGACCCCGGGCGAAGTCGAGCTTGCCGAGCTGCTGGTCGAGCGGGTCGGGCCGCCGCTCGAGTCGGTGCGGCTGGTCAACTCCGGCACCGAGGCGACCATGAGCGCCATCCGGCTGGCCCGTGGGGTGACGGGGCGCAGCAAGGTGGTGAAGTTCGCCGGCTGCTACCACGGCCATGTCGACGCGCTGCTCGCCGCCGCCGGGTCGGGGGTCGCGACGCTCGGGCTGCCGGACACTCCCGGTGTCACCGGCGCGGCCGCGGCCGACACGATCGTGCTGCCCTACAACGATCTGGCGACCGCCCGGATCGCGTTCGAGGAGCAGGGCGCGCAGATCGCGTGCGTCATCGTCGAAGCCGCCGCCGCGAACATGGGCGTCGTCGCGCCGCTCGCCGGCTTCGCGGAGGGGCTGCGGGAGCTGTGCACGCGGTACGGGGCCCTGCTGATCAGCGACGAGGTGATGACGGGCTTCCGGGTCAGCGAGCGCGGCTGGTACGGGCTGCCCGCTCACGGAGGCGGACCGGCGGTGGCGCCTGACCTGTTCACGTTCGGAAAGGTGATGGGCGGCGGGCTGCCCGCCGCGGCGTTCGGCGGCCGCGCCGAGGTGATGTCGCAGCTCGCCCCGCTGGGACCGGTGTATCAGGCGGGCACGCTGTCCGGTAACCCGCTGGCGGTGGCGGCGGGACTCGCCACGCTCCGCGCGTGCACCCCCGAGGTCTACAGCGCCGTGAACGCGAGCGCCGAGCGGGTGGCCGGTGCCGCCTCCGCGGCGCTCAGCGCGGCCGGGGTCGCCCACCACGTCGGACGGGCCGGCAGCCTGTTCAGCATCTTCTTCACCGACGGCCACGTCACCGACTACGCGACGGCGCAGCGGCAGAACGTCGCCCGTTTCGCCGCGTTCTTTCACAGCATGCTGGACGCGGGCATCTACCTGCCGCCAAGCGCCTACGAGGCCTGGTTCACGTCGGCAGCACATGACGACGAGGCGCTGGAGCGCATCGAGCGGGCGCTACCCGCCGCAGCGAAGGCAGCGGCCGCCGTTCCCGAGCGGATCGCCAAGCAAGAAGGGCCGGAGGACCGCGCGTGAGCGACCGCACTACTGTCCATCTGCTTCGTCACGGCGAGGTGCACAACCCGGCCAAGGTGCTCTACGGCAGGCTGCCCGGCTTCCGGCTCTCGGAGCGCGGGGTCGAGCAGGCTGCGGTGGCGGCGCGCTTCCTCGGCGGGCGCGACATCGTCGCGGTCATCTCCTCCCCGCTGGAGCGTGCCCAGCAGACCGCTGCGCCGCTCGCGGCCGCGTACGGGCTCGAGGTGCAGATCGACGCCCGCATCATCGAGTCCAGCAACCAGTTCGAAGGCGGTGTGGTGGAGCCGGGACCGGGCATCCTGCGCCACCCGGCGCATTGGCCGAAGCTGCGCAATCCCTTCCGGCCCTCGTGGGGCGAGCCCTACGAGCTCATCGCCAAGCGCTTCCTTGCCGCGATCGACGACGCCCGCGAGCTCGCGCGCGGACGCGAGGTGGTCATGGTGAGCCATCAGCTCCCGGTCTTCGTGACGCGCCGGGCGATGGAAGGCCGGGTCATGTGGCACCGCCCGGACCGCCGCCAGTGCGCCCTGGCCTCCGTCACCTCTCTCGTGTACGAGAGCTCACCCGGCGGCGACGAGCTGCGCTACGTGCGTTACTGCGAGCCGAACGGGCCCGGCGCCACGAAGCAGGGCAGCGTCGGGGCCTGAGGCGACGAACGCCGTCGCCTACCGGCTGCGGCGCCCCTGACGCGCAATACTGAGGTGGTGGCCGACCTGCCGCCGGGCGCAGCGCGGACGCAGCGCCAGCTCCGCCAGGCGTCCTCGGCGCTGGCCCGCGAAGCGCTCGGACGCATGGAAGCCCAGCTGCCCTGGTTCGTCGATCTTCCGGCCGACCAGCGGGCCGGCATCGGGCTGGTCGTGCAGGCGGGGCTTTCCGCGTTTTCGGCTTGGCTGGAGCGCGCCGACGCCGGCCCCGAGGTACCGGCGGGAGTCTTCGCGTCCGCGCCCCGCGAGCTGGTGCGGGCGGTCAGCCTGCAGCACACCGTCGAGATGGTGCGGCTCGCTGTCGACGTGGTGGAGGAGCGGGTCGCTGCGCTCGCCGAGCCGCAGGACGTGCACTGGCTGCGGGAGGCGGTGCTGCGTTACTCGCGGGAGCTCGCGTTCGCCGCCGCGCAGGTGTACGCGGCGGCCGCCGAAGTGCGCGGCGCCTGGGACGCCCGGCTGGAGGCGCTGGTCATCGACGGCCTGGTCCGGCCGGAGAACGCCGGACCCGGGTCGCCGCTGGGGGATTCGCTGCTGTCGCGCGCTGCGGCGCTGGGCTGGCGCAGCACCGAGCGCGTGGTGGCTGTCGCCGGCGCCGCACCCGAGGGTGAGCCGGAGCCGAGCGTCGCCGAGTTGCATCGGGTTGCCCGCTCCTGCGGGGCCGACCTGCTGGCGGGCGTGCAGGGGCGGGCTCTGGTGGCGCTCGTCGGCCATGTCGACGATCCGGTGCCGCTGATCGACGAGTTGATCAGGTGCTGGGCGGACGGGCCGGTGGTCGTCGGCCCGGTCGCCGCCGGCCTCGCCGTCGCCAGCCACTCCGCCCAGGCGGCGCTCGGGGGTCTTCGGGTCGCTGCCGCCTGGCCCGACGCGCCCCGGCCGGTGTCGGCGCGCGCCCTGCTCGGCGAGCGCGCGGTCGCCGGAGAGGCGGCGGCGAGCGACGAGTTGATCACGACCGTCTACGCGCCCATCGCTGCCGCCGGCGCCGAGCTGCTCGAGACGCTCGCGGCCTACATCGAGGATGCCGGCAGCATCGACGGCGCCGCCCGCCGGCTGTTCGTCCACGCCAATACGGTGCGCTACCGGCTGCGCCGCGTGACGGAGCTCACCGGGCTCCGACCGACCGAGCCACGCGACGGTTTCCTGCTGCGTGTCGCGCTCGTGCACGGTCGGTTGCGGGCAGCCGCAGGAACCTGAGGATTTGTGGGAATACGACAAAGGCGCGCCAGGGACTTGGTTCGAGCCGTCAACGTGGTTACCCGTCAGTCACCAGGAGGCTGGACAGCGTGCTCGCCGTTGTAGCTCCTGGACAGGGAGCCCAGTCCCCCGGAATGCTCACCGCCTGGCTCGACGTGCCGGCTGCCGCCGCCGCATTGCGGGAAGCGGAGAAGGCCACCGGGCTGGAGCTGATCCGGCTGGGAACGACCGGTTCCGCGGACGAGGTCCGCGATACGGCGGTGGCTCAGCCGCTGCTCACCGCGCTCGCTCTCGCCACGGCCGCGGCGCTCGAATTGCGTCCCGCCGACATCGACATCGCGGCCGGTCACAGCATCGGCGAGCTGCCGGCCGCGGTGCTCGCCGGAGCGCTGACGCCGGCGGCGGCGCTGCTGCTGGCGCGCGAGCGGGGAGCGGCGATGGCGGCGGCCTGCGCGGCTGCTCCCACCGGCATGACGGCGGTGCTCGGCGGCGACCCGGACGAGCTCGACGCCGCGCTCGACAAGCATGGGCTGATCGCCGCGAACCGTAACGGCGCCGGTCAGACGGTCGTGGCCGGTCCGCTGGGCGCGCTGGGCGCGCTGGCGCAAGAGCCGCCGGCGAAGGCGCGGCTGCGCCCGCTGGCCGTCGCCGGCGCCTTCCACACGTCGGCCATGCTCCCGGCTCGCGACGCGCTTCGCGCGGCGGCGGTGCAGCTGGACACCGGCGACCCGATGACCCAGCTGCTGTCGAATGCCGATGGCCGGCTGGTGCGTTCCGGCGCCGATCTGATCGAGCGGCTCGTGGCGCAGGTGGCCGCTCCGGTGCGCTGGGATCTGTGCCAGCAGACGATGGCCGAGCTCGGGGTCAGCGCCGTGCTCGAGCTCGCTCCCGGTGGCACGCTGACCGGTCTCGCGAAGCGCACGCTGCCCGGCGTCGAGACGCTCGCGATCAAGAGTCCGGACGACCTCGCCGCTGCCCGGGCGCTGCTCGCGTCGCGCAGCGGTGGCGCGCCCGAGGCGGCGCCCTCGTTCCGGCTGGTCGTCGCGCCGCAGGGGGGCATCTTCGACGCGACGGCGCTGCGCGAAGGAGATCCGCTCGACGCCGGGGCGGTGCTCGGCAACGTGCGCAGCGCGCGCAACGAGCTCCCGGTCCGCACGCCCCTCGGCGGGGTGCTGGTGGAGTGGCTGGCGTCGGACGGTGATCCGGTGGCGGCGGGGCAGCCGCTGGTACGCCTCGCCGACTCCGGGATCGACATCCACGACATCTCGCTCACCGGGATGGCTGCGCGCCAGCCGGCGGGGGAGCTTGCATGAGCGCTACAGCAACGGGGCCGGCCATCCTCGGGCTGGGCGCGTATCGCCCGGCCGGCCGCCTCACCAATGACGATCTCGTCGCCCGGCTCGACACCAGCGACGAATGGATCGTGAAGCGCACCGGTATCAAAGAGCGCCGCGTCGCCGGTGAGGCCGACACCATTGCCGCGATGGCGGCTGACGCCGGCGCCAAGGCGCTCGCCGCGGCCGGGGTGCAGCCGTCCGACGTCGATCTTGTCGTCCTCGCCTCCTGCACGTCGAAAGTGCCGATCCCGGGCAACGCGCCGCGGATCGCCTCGATGCTCGGAGCCCGGCAGGCCGGCGCGTTCGACGTCAACGCGGGCTGCGCCGGCTTCTGCTACGCGCTCGCCTCAGCGGCTGACGCGGTACGCGGCGGCAGTGCCCGTCGCGCGCTCGTTCTCGGCGCCGAGCGGCTCACCGACTGGGTCGACGCCGGTGACCGGGCGATCGCGATCCTCTTCGGAGACGGTGCGGGTGCCGCTCTCATCGGCGTTCCGGACGGCGGTGACGCCGGGCCCAGCGCACCGGGTGCCCCGGCGTTCATCGGCCCCGTGGTGTGGGGCAGCGACGGGACGGCCGCCGATGCCATCGAGATCCGGCCCGGCCGCACCGACGAGCCGTTCATCCAGATGGCCGGCTCGGCGGTCTTCCGCTGGGCCACCACCCAGCTGCTGCCCGTCGCCAAGCGAGCCTGCGAGCTGGCCGGTGTGACCCCCGAGCAGCTCGACGCGATCTGCCTGCACCAAGCCAACCTGCGGATCACCGAGGCCATCGTTCGCGGGCTCGGCGCTTCGCAGGCCGTCGTCGCCCGCGACATCGTCGAGACGGGCAACACCTCGTCGGCTTCCGTGCCGCTCGCCCTCTCCCGGCTCGTCGACGAGGGCCAGGTCGGTAGCGGCGATTCGGTGCTGCTCTTCGGTTTCGGCGCCGGCCTCACCTACGCCGCCCAAGTCGTCCGGCTGCCTTAGCCGGGCCCGGATCAATCACCCCATCACCCACGGAGGACGCATGTCGCAGCAGGAAATCCTGGCCGGTCTCGCCGAGATCGTGAACGAGATCGCCGGTATTCCCGCCGGCGACGTGGAGCTCGACAAGTCGTTCATCGACGACCTCGACCTCGACTCGCTCACCATGGTCGAGGTCGCCACCTCGGCGGAGGACAAGTTCGGCGTTCGCATCCCGGACGAGAGCCTCAAGGACCTGAAGACCGTCCGTGACGCCGTCACCTTCATCGAGAAAGCGGGAGTCGCCGCCTGATGGCAGCAGACCGGGCCCGGGGCTTTCGGGTCGCCTTTGATGACGAGGTCGTCGTCACCGGGGTCGGCGCGCTGACCCCGGTCGGTGAAGACGCGGCGAGCCTATGGAGTGGCCTGCTCTGCGCGGCGAACGGCGCTCGCGCCCTGCCGCAGGAGTGGGCGGCGGATCTGCAGGTGCGTTTCGCGGCTTCGCTGTCCGACGAGGCGGAGGCGAAGCTCGCCGAGCAGGTCCCGGCGCATCAGCGCCGCCGCCTCGACCGGGTGCAGCAGATCGCCCTGGTCGCGGCTCGCGAGGCCTGGGCCGACGCCGGCTCGCCGGATGTCGATTCGGAGCGGCTGGGCGTGTGCGTCACCTCCGGCATCGGCGGCCTGCAGACGATTCTCGAGCAGAACGAGACCATGCAGGCCCGCGGCCCATCCCGGGTCAGCCCGCATACCGTGCCCATGCTCATGCCGAACGGGCCGGCGGCCACGGTGAGCCTGGAGCTCGCCGCTCGCGCCGGCATCCACGTCCCGGTGTCGGCCTGCGCGTCCGGCTCCGAGGCGCTCGCCATGGCGCTCGACATGCTGCGGCTCGGCCGGGCGGACGTCGTGGTCGCCGGGGGAGCCGAAGCGGTGATCCACCCGTTGCCGATCGCGGCGTTCGCGACCATGCGGGCCCTCTCGACCCGCAACGACGAGCCGGCGGCGGCGTCCCGCCCGTACGACAAGGCACGCGACGGCTTCGTGATGGGTGAGGGCGCGGGCGTGCTCGTGCTCGAGCGCGCGTCGTCGGCCCGGGCTCGCGGCGCGAAGATCTACGCGGTGTTCGCCGGCGCGGGGATGTCGTCGGACGCCCACGACGTGGTGCAGCCCGAGCCGACCGGTACCGGCGCGGCGCGGGCGCTGGCGGCCGCACTCCGCGACGCCGGCCTCGACCCCGCAGACATCGCGCACGTGAACGCGCATGCCACCTCGACCCCCCAGGGCGACGTCGCGGAGGCGTTGGCGATGCGCCGCGCGCTCGGCGCTGCCGTGGACGGGCTCATCGTCTCGGCGACGAAGGGTTCGACCGGTCACCTGCTCGGTGCGGCGGGCGCGGTCGAGGCCATCGCCACCGTGCTGGCCCTGCGCGATCGCGTTGCCCCGCCCACCCGCAACCTCGACGACCCCGACGACGCGGTCGATCTCGACATCGCTCGGGTCGATTCGCGGCCGCTGCGTTCGGGGCCGCTCGCCGCGGTGTCGAACTCATTCGGCTTCGGCGGCCACAACGTCTCTCTCGCCTTCCGGAGCAGCTGATATGACGGCTCTTGCCGCCTCCCCCGAACCCACTTCCCCTCTCGCGTCGGTCACCCCGCTCCGCGACCCGCGGGACCCGCTCTGCCGGATCGAACGGCTCGGAGAGGTCACCGAGATCCTCGCCGACGACGACGGGGTCGTGGTGGCGGCGCTGGTCGCCGACGGCGCGCCGATGATCGCGTTCGCCACCGATCCGCGCCGCCAGGGCGGCGCCATGGGCACCGCCGGCTGCGAAGCTTTGTGCGCGGCCTACGACGTGGCGGTCGAGCGCGGCTGGCCCGTCGTGGGGATCTGGCACAGCGGCGGCGCCCGGCTCACCGAGGGCGTCGACTCGCTGAACGGCGTGGGCCGCGTCTTCGCGGCCATGACGCTGGCCAGCGGCAAGGTGCCGCAGCTCTCGCTGGTGCTCGGCCCGGCCGCCGGAGGCGCCGCCTACGGTCCGGCGCTCACCGACGTGGTCATCATGGGCCCGGAGGGGCGCATCTTCGTCACCGGACCCGACGTGGTGCGCAGCGTCACCGGTGAAGACGTCGATATGGCCCGCCTCGGCGGCCCGGAGCCGCACGGGCGCAGCAGCGGGCTCGCGTCGTTCGTCGCCGCCACCGACGACGAGGCCTACGCTGCCACCCGGCGGATCGCAGCCCTGCTCGCCGGCGAGGCGCGCCGCACCCCGGTCTTCGACCGGCCGCTCGAGGGCTTCCTGCCGGAGCGCCCGACTCGCGCCTACGACATGAAGCCGCTCATCGCCGAACTCCTCGACGAGCAGCCGCTGGAGCTGCACGCCCGGTGGGCGCCGAACCTCGTCACCGCGCTCGGCACGCTCGGAGGCCAGACCGTGGGCGTGCTCGCCAACAACCCGCTGCGGCTCGGCGGCTGCCTTGACGCGGCCGCCGGTGACAAGGCGGCACGGTTCGTGCGGATGTGCGACGCGTTCGGGGTGCCGATGCTGGTGCTCGTCGACGTGCCGGGCTACCTACCGGGTACCGGTCAGGAGTGGAATGGCGTCGTGCGCCGGGGCGCGAAGCTGCTGCACGCGTTCGCGGCGGCGTCGGTCCCGCGCATCACGCTGGTGCTGCGCAAGGCCTACGGCGGCGCCTACATCGCCATGAACAGCAGGGCGCTCGGCGCCACCCACGTGCTGGCCTGGCCGAAGGCCCAGGTCGACGTCATGGGCGCGGTCGCCGCGGTGCGCATCCTGCACCGTCGCCAGCTCGCGGAGGTCCCCGACGAGCAGAAGCCGCTCGCCGAGGCACGGCTCGCCGAGGAGCACGTCAAGGCCTCCGGAGGCCTCGAGCGGGCCATCGAGGGCGGCATGGTCGACGAGATCGTCGAGCCCGACCGCACCCGCACCCGCCTCGCCGCGCTGCTCGCCGAGCACCCGATGGGACGCGGCACCCACGGAAACATCCCGCTCTGATGGGCGGGCTGGTCGAAGGCAAGCGGCTGCTCATCACCGGCGTACTCACCGAGGCGTCGATCGCGTTCACCGTCGCGAAACTCGCCCAGGAGCAGGGCGCCGACGTGGTGCTGTCGGGTTTCGGTCGCGGATTGTCGATCACCGAGCGCATCGCGAAGCGCCTGCCGGAAAAGGCACCCGTCATCGAGCTCGACGTCACCGACGAGCAGCACCTGGCCGCGTTGCCGGACAGGCTCGGCGAGCACGTGCAGGGGCTCGACGGGGTGCTGCACGCCATCGCGTTCGCCCCGGAGGGCGCGCTCGGCGGCAACTTCCTGACCGCCAGCTGGCAGGACGTGTCGATGGCGGTGCACGTGTCGACGTTCTCGCTCGCCGCGCTGGCCCGGGCGGTGCTGCCGGTTCTCACACCGGGCTCCGGCGTGGTCGGCCTCGACTTCGATGCGACGGTCGCGTGGCCGGCCTACGACTGGATGGGTGTCGCGAAGGCCGGGTTGGAGTCCGCCGCGCGGTACCTGGCTCGCGATCTCGGGCCGCAGCAGATCCGGGTCAACCTGGTCGCCGCCGGACCGCTGCGCACGATCGCGGCGAAGTCCATCTCCGGCTTCGAGTCCTTCGAGGCGGTGTGGGGCGAGCGGGCCCCGCTCGGCTGGGACGTGCGCAACACCGAGCCTGCGGCGCGAGCCTGCCTCGCGCTGCTCTCCGACTGGTTCCCGGCGACCACCGGCGAGATCGTGCACGTCGACGGAGGGGTCCACGCGGTCGGGGCGTAGTCATCCCGAGCCGGGTTATCCCCAGCCGCCCGCAGGGCGCGCCACTCCGGCTCCGTCCTCCGACATGGTCGGGCGGTGCTGGAACCCGATCCCGAACTCGCCGTTGCCTACGGCATCTTCACCGTCCGCCAGGCCCGCGCTGCCGGCCATTCGCGTGCCGACATCGAACGCTTGGTCCGAACGGGCACCTGGCGGCGCGAGGGCGGTGGGCTGCTGTCCGTCATCGGCAGGCCCGGGCAGTCCACCGACGAGCTCGTGCGGGCGGCACTGGTCGCTGGGCCGGAAGCCGTGGTGGGCGGGCTGCCAGCTGCCGCTCTTCGCGGTTGGGAGCTGCGCCGCGACCCCAACAAGCCGTACATCATCGTCCCGCAGGGCGCTTCCGGAAAAGGCAACTATCGAAGCGAGCTCAGTCCGGAGGACATCGCCGTCCACGGCTGCCTTCGAGTGACCTCCGCTTCCAGGACCGCCCTGGACGTCGCCGTCACCGGCGACTTCGATGAAGCCGTGATCGCGCTTGACTCGGCCGTGCGCGCCCGCGAGATCACCTATCGGGAGCTGGAAGACGCGTTTCGCAGCTCCCAGCGGCGCGGAGTCCGGCGCGCGCGGGAGGTCCTTGCCGCGGTGGATGCGCGTAGCGGCAGCGTTCCGGAGACGGAGGCGCGACTGCTGTTCGCGCGATCCGATCTGCCACCCTGCGAGCCGCAACGCGTCATTCGCGTGGGCGGCCACTTTGTCGGCCGGGCCGACTTCGGGTGGGACGAGTCGCTGCTCGCAGCGGAGATCGACGGCTTTCGGTATCACTCGGCCGAAGGTGAGTTCCAGGCTGACCGCATCCGACAGAACGCGGTGCAGCTCGGTGGGTGGCTCGTGTTGCGGTTTACGGTCGCGGACATCCGGCGGTACCCCGACGAGGTCGTCGCTCTCGTTCGGCAGGGGATGCGGCGCTTCCGTCCTTGATCGTGTGCAGAGAGCCCAGAAGTTGCTGCAAGATCACGCAACGCGCCGGCCAAATCAGGGCATAGCCGACACGCGATCAAGAACTTCTGGGTTTTCTGCACACGGACCCCGCGCGGCGCGCCGCGCGACGAAATCCCGCCGCGCTCGTTGCGCCCGGTACGAGCGCCACCGGGCCAGTGCTGTCCCTTCCGGCGTCGGGAAGCTCACGTGGAGGGGGACAGGTATGACGTCCGGGTTGTCGCGTCGCCGTGTGTTGCAGGGAGCCGCGGTCGGCGCGTTGGGGGTTGGGGCCGCCGGGTCCATGACCGGCACGGCTTCTGCCGCGGCGGTAACGGGCGCCAAGGCCGACGTGGTGGTGGTCGGCGCGGGGCTCGCCGGCCTGACCGCGGCGCGGGAGCTCGCCAGGGCCGGCCGTTCGGTGATCGTGCTGGAGGCGCGGGACCGTGTGGGTGGCCGCACACTGTCACACCCGCTGGGTAACGGGCATGTCGGCGACCTCGGCGGCACGTGGATCGGGCCGACCCAGGACCGCATCGCTGCCCTGGCGAAGAGCGTCGGAGTGAGCCCGTTCGACCAGTTCGACGATGGCAACCAGGTGTATTACGCGCAAGGCCGGCGCCAGCTGTACTCCGACTCCGGCCCGCTCGGGACCGCGCCGCCCGACCCGCTGATCCTGCCGGACCTTGCGGCGGTCATCACGCTGGTCGACCAGATGGCCACCGAGATCCCGGTCGCTGCCCCGTGGAACGCGCCGCACGCCGCCGAGTGGGACGCGATGACGCTGGATACCTGGCTTCGCACGCACACCGTCAACCCGGAGACGCGCGCCGTCGCCTCCGGCGCGTTCGAGGCCCTACTTGGCGCGGAAGCGCGCGAAGTCTCGCTGCTCTACACGATCGCTTACGTGGCCACTGCTACGAACGGCAGCACGCCCGGCACCTTCGAGCGGCTGATCGACACCCGCGGCGGTGCCCAGGCCCAACGCTTCGTCGAGGGCGCTCAGGAGATCTCCATCCGGGTCGCGAAGCAGCTGGGCAGCCGGGTCGTCCTGCAGGCTCCCGTGCGGCGCATCACGCAAAGCGCGAAAGGTGTGACCGTCGTCTCGGACAAAGGGACGCTCGCCGCGTCCGCCGTGATCGTCGCCATCCCGCCGACGCTTGCCGGCCGGATCGAGTACGACCCCCTGCTACCCGCAGCCCGCGATCAGCTGACCCAACGCCTGCCGCAGGGGGCGCTGATCAAGTGCGAGGCGTTCTACGACCGGCCGTGGTGGCGTGACGCGGGCCTCACCGGCGCGGCGCTCTCCGACGTCGGACCGGCCAAGACGACGTTCGACGTCTCGCCGGCGGACGACTCCCTCGGCGGGCTGCTCGGCTTCGTGGGCGGCGACGAGGCACGCAAATACGCAGCGAACCCGGCCGGCCTGCGCGCGGCGGTGCTGTCGAACTTCGCGACCTACTTCGGCGCGCAGGCGCGAAACCCGCGGTCGTTCGTGATCCAGAACTGGTGTGACGAAGCATGGACCCGCGGGTGCCCGGTCGCCATCGCCGGTCCCGGCGTCCTCACCGGCTACGGGCCGGCGCTGGCAGCGCCCATCGAGCGGATTCACTGGGCCGGGACGGAGACGGCCACCTACTGGCACGGGTACATGGACGGCGCGGTGCGCTCGGGCGAGCGGGCCGCCCAGGAGGTGCTCGGCGTGCTGTAGCTCATGCCCTTTCGGTCGCTCTCACAGAGTCGCTGGGTCATACTGGGTCGTGCCTCCCGCTCGACGTCTGCTGCCCTGGCGCGGTCGAGCCGTCGTAGCTGTGGCCGCTGTGGCCACCGTCGCGGGGATCAGCGCGGGTGTCACGGCGTGCTCGGGTTCGGAGAACGGCGCGGGTAACCAGGTCCGCTTCGTCCAGGTCAAGCCGGGCTACTCCGAAGTGTCGGTCGCCGACCGCAAGGCGGCGCCGACCCTCGAGGGCCAGACGCTGACCGGCGAGAAGTTCGCGTTGAGCTCCCTCACCGGCAAGGTCGCCGTCGTGAACTTCTGGGGCTCCTGGTGCGGCCCGTGCCGCGCGGAAGCAGCGGCGCTCGAAACGGTCGCCAAGAGCACCGCGTCTCAGGGTGTGCAGTTCGTCGGTGTCGACGAGCGCGACACCAGGACAAACGCGCGTTCGTTCGTCAAGGCGCACGACGTGAGCTATCCGAGCGTCTTCGACGAAGACGGAGCGCTGGCCGCCCAGTGGCCGGCCGCTTCCGGACCGCCGTACACGTTCATCATCGATCGGAAGGGCCGGGTCGCCGCGCGCTTTCTCGGCGGGGTCACCGTGCCCGAGTTGACGGCCGCGATCAACAAGGTCACGGCGGAGCGGTGAGCGCGGGGAGCTTCGTCACCGACGGCCCGCTGCTGCTGGCCGTGCCGGTCGCCGCTCTCGCGGGTGTGGTGTCGTTCGCTTCGCCGTGCGTGCTGCCGCTGGTACCGGGCTACCTCTCCTATGTCGCCGGGCTCTCCGGGTCGGAGCTGGCGGACGAGGTAGTCGCGCCGGAGCCGGTCGAGGCGGTGGCGATCGCCGACGGCGACACCTTGGTGCGCGTGGCGACGCCGCCTGCCGTGACGAAACGTCGCCACCTTCGCACCCGGGTCACCGCCGGTGCCCTGCTCTTCGTCCTCGGGTTCACGCTGGTCTTCGTGGCCTACGGTGCTGCCTTCGGCTCGCTGGGCACGGCACTGCGGCGTCACGAACGCGGCATCGAGCAGGTGCTCGGCGTGATCACGATCATCATGGGGCTCGCGTTCGCCGGGGCTTTCTCTCGCTTCATGGTCGCCAATCGCGAATGGCGGCTGCACCGTCTCCCGGCCCGCGGGCTTGCCGGGGCGCCGATCCTCGGTGCCCTCTTCGGTCTCGGCTGGACGCCCTGCCTCGGCCCGACGCTCGCTGCAGTGCAGGGACTCGCGATCAGCAGCGCCACCGCAGGTCGCGGGGCGACCCTGTCGGCGGCCTACTGCATCGGGCTCGGCGTGCCGTTCGTGCTGGTCGCGATCGGGATGCGCGCCGGCCTCGGCGCTCTCGCGGTCGTGCGCCGCCATACCCGGGCGGTCATGGTCGTCGGTGGCCTGCTGCTCATCGCGACCGGGATCCTGGAAGTCACCGGCGAGTGGAACACCCTCGTCATCCAGCTGCGCTCGCACCTGCCCGGCTTCAACGAGGCGCCGCTGTGAGCCTGACGAAACCCGACGCTGCCCCGGACGTCTCGACCGAGGAGCGGGCCGAAAACCCTGGCCTGCTGTCAACGGTCCCTGCCGAGCCCGCCGCGCGCCCGGCCGTCACCGGCCGGCGGCGGCCGTTCGCACCGCTGATCCGCGCCTGGCGGCAGCTGACCAGCATGCGCACCGCGCTGTTGTTGCTCTTCCTGCTCGCAGTGGCGGCGGTCCCCGGTTCGCTGCTGCCGCAGCGCAGTATCGACCCGACGGCGGTCGACCGCTACATCGCGAACCACCCGAAGCTCGGGCCGTTCCTCGACCGGCTGTCCGGGTTCGATGTCTTCGGGGCCCCCTGGTTCGCCGCGATTTACGCACTGCTCTTCGTGTCACTGATCGGCTGCCTCGTCCCGCGGATGCGACTGCACGTCCGGGCCCTGCTGCGCCGGCCGCCGAAGGCGCCGGCTCATCCGTCCCGGCTCGCCGCCGGCGTTCGCTTCGAGACGGCGGCCTCCGGCGCCGACGTCATCACTGCGGGCCGCGGCGTGCTGCGCGGGCGTCGCTTCCGCGTGGCGACGGACCTCGCCACCGTGAGCGCCGAGAAGGGCTACCTGCGCGAGACCGGCAACCTGCTCTTCCACATCTCCCTCGTGGTCCTGCTGGCCGGCATCGCCATCGGCGGGCTGTACGGCTACAACGGCAAGGTCGTGGTCAACGAGGGTGACGGTTTCGCCAACACGCTGGTGCAGTACGACACGTTCAGCCACGGCGCGCTGGTCAAGACCGACCAGCTGACGCCCTTCGCGGTGCACCTGAACGACTTCACGGCCGTTTACCAGAAGGACGGCACGCCGAAGTCGTACACCGCTGCGGTGACACTGCGCGACCAGCCGAACGCCGCCGCGGTGCCGCACACGATCAGGGTGAACGACCCCCTGAAGATCGGTGAGGCGAAGGTCTACCTGATCAACCACGGCTACTCACCTCACGTGGTGCTGCGCGACCGCAACGGCAACGTCGTCTACGACGCCTGGGTGCCCTGCGTCGCGGTCGCCCCCGTGACGATGACGTCGAGTTGCGTCTTCAAGATCCCGGACACCGGCCTGCCGCCGTCCGGGCCGCTCGAGAAGCCGCAGCAGATCGGCGTGCGGGCCGGGCTGGTGCCTACCTTCGACCCGGCCAATTTCCAGGGATCGATCTTCCCGGCGCTGCTGAACCCGCGGCTTGCCGGCGTCCAGGTGTACCTCGGCGACCTCGGTATCGACGCCGGCACCCCGCAGAACATCTACGCCCTCGACACCAGCCGGATGAAGCTGCTCAAGGTCAAGGGGCCGAACGGCGAGACGACGCCGATCCTCGACCTGCGTCCCGGTGCCAAGGACGACAGCGTGACGGGCCTGCCGGCGGGCATGGTGCTCACCGTCAACGGCGTGAAGGACTACGCGGTCTTCTCGGTGAAGTACGACCCCGGCAAGGGCCTGGTGCTCTGGGCGGCCATCGCGATGCTGCTCGGCCTCATCGGCTCGCTACTCGTACGCCGGCGCCGGGTGTGGATCCGCGTCGCGGAGGCATCACACCCGGGTCGTACTGTGGTCGAGATCGGCGGGCTCGCCCGCACCGGAAACATGTCTGCAGAGTTCGACGACCTTGTCCGCCGGGTGCAAGCCCGGCTGCCCGAGCAGGGATAGGGGCCAGATGGCTGGGCTGTCCAACGATTTGTTCGTCGTCACGGTGATGGCGTACGCGGTGGCCATGGTGGCGTTCGCCGCCGACCTCGCGTTCCGGCGCTCGCCGAAGCGGGTCGTCCGGGCCGCTGTGCCGCTGCCGGCGGAGCAGCGCGCGGCGGAAAAGGTGCTGGTCGGCGCCGGGGCCCCGGCCGGCATGGCGGGGCCGGGGACGTCCGCGGGGACGCCGCCGCACGACCCGGCCGACCGGCTCGAGGTCGTCGACCCGCCGAGCCGCGGCTTCGGCCGTGCGGCGCGGATCGCGGTCGCCGTCACGCTGTTCGGCTGGGCAGCTCACCTCGCCACGATCATCACGCGGGGTTTCGCGGCCCACCGCGTGCCGTGGGGCAACATGTACGAGTTCTCCACCGTGGTGGGGTTTCTCGCGGTGAGCGCGTTCCTCGTGCTGCTGGCGCGCCAGCGGGCCCGCTGGCTCGGCGTGTTCGTCCTGCTGCCGGTGGTGCTCTACCTCGGTCTGGCGGGCACGGTGCTCTACGTCAAGGCCGGGCCGCTCGTCCCGGCGCTGAACTCGTACTGGCTGAAGATCCACGTCTTCGCGGCCATCAGCGCCACCGCGATGTTCTTCATCAGCGGCATCGTGTCAATCCTGTACCTGGCGAAGACCTGGCGCCCGGACGGCAACCTGCTCTCCCGGCTGCCTGACGCCGCCGCGCTCGACCGGCTGACCTACGGGCTGGTGGCGTTCGCGTTCCCGATCTGGACCTTCGCGATCATGGCCGGCGCGATCTGGGCGGAGGCCGCCTGGGGACGGTACTGGGGCTGGGACCCCAAGGAGACCTGGTCGTTCATCACCTGGGTGATCTACGCGGCCTACCTCCATTCGCGGGCGACCGCGGGCTGGAAGGGTCGCCGGTCCGCGTACTTCGCCGTGGCTGCCTTCGGCGCGCTGATCGTGAACTACTACATCGTCAACACGTTCATCGTCGGCCTGCACAGCTACGCCGGGGTGTAGCGGGCGCTCCGCTCAGCTGAACGTCCAGCTGTCGGCGATCTCCTTCGTCGCGTCCTCGGCGCGCGCCGGAGTACCGGCCGTCACGGTGAGGATGAAGACGTCGTTGTGGTCACCCGCGACGTAGTACTGCTTGCCGTAGAACGTTTCCCCGGAGCGGGCGATGGCGTAGGTGACCTGCTCCGCCGGGCGGCTGTCCAGGACGGTGCTGAGGAACGTGATGTTGGTCGCGCCGACGTTGGTCAGCGACGTGCGCGCCTGCGCGCGGAAGGTGGCGCCCTGCACATCGGCGGGTGTCGACAGGTCGGCGCCGGTCACGCGGATCAGGCCGACGTTGTCCGACCGGCCGTCGATGGGGGCGTGGAAGGCGATCATGACCGTGCTGGCGCGTAGCCGGCTCTGGGCATCGTCGATCTTGGACTTGGCCTCGGACGAGGTGCCGAGGACGGCGGGGAAGCGGTCTGCCGCTTCACCCGGCGTGGTGGCGACGACGTAGCCGTCGGGAACGGTGAGGGAGATGCCGTACGCGGCGTCGCGGTAGGTCCGGAAATCCGAACTTCCCGGGGATGGCGTCGGCGACGTCGGTGCCGACGGTGTCGTCGCCGGAGACGGCAAGGACGTGGAGGGCTGCGGTGGCTCGCCGAGGACCACCCCGGTACCGGACGTTCCGCAGCCGGCAGCAAGTGCGAGCGTCAGGAGCCCGCCGCCGACGAACCGTACGGCAGCTCGTTTCGGTCGGGTGGACGTCTGGCGGGTCGGCTCCTGGCGCATCAGCGGCGAGCTCCTCGAGACGGGTGGCGTCGGCTCTTCGTGTCTAGGTGAATCTAGAGGCCTTTCGCGCGTGCCGGAGTGATCTCGCCGACCGCCGCGCGGCGGAGGGCAGGCACGTCGGGCAGACTGCACAGGGTGGCGAGCTATCCGGATCTGCGGACGTTCGTGGCGCGGCTGGAGCGCGACCGCGAACTGCACCGGATCACCGCACCGGTCGATCCTGACCTCGAGGTGAGCGAGATCGTGCAGCGGGTGGTGCGGGCCGGCGGCCCGGCGCTGCTGTTCGAGAACGTGCGCGGGTCCGAGCTTCCGCTGGCCATCAACCTGTTCGGCAGTGAGCGCCGCATGGCAAGCGCCCTGGGTGTGCGCGACCTCGACGAGATCGGCGATCGGATCGCGGGGTTGCTGAAGCCGGAGCTGCCGGTGGGTTTCGGCGGGCTGCGGGAGGCGTTCGGCAAGCTGGGTGAGCTGCGCTCGGTACCGCCGAAGTCGGTCGCGACCGCGCCATGCCAGGAGGTGGTGCTGCGCGGCGCCGATGTCGACCTCGACCTGCTGCCGGGCATCAAGGCCTGGCCGGATGACGGCGGCATCTTCTTAAACCTCGGCCTCACCCACACCAAGCACCCGGAGACGGGCGCTCGCAATCTCGGCATGTATCGCCTGCAGCAGCACGACTCCCGCACGGTGGGCATGCACTGGCAGATCCACAAGGACTCCAACGCGCATCACGCCGTCGCCGAGCGGCGCGGCGAGCGCCTGCCGGTGGCCATCGCCTTCGGCTGCGAACCGGCGGTGACCTACGCCGCGAGCGCCCCGCTCCCACCCGAGATCGACGAGTACCTTTTCGCCGGCTTCCTCGCCGGGCGGCGCATCGAGCTCGTCGACTGCCTGACCGTGCCGCTCAAGGTGCCGGCTCACGCGAGCGTCGTTCTGGAGGGCTGGCTGGAGCCGGGTGCGCGGCGGCCGGAGGGTCCGTTCGGCGATCACACCGGCTTCTACACACCCGTCGAGCCGTTCCCGGCGCTCACCGTGGAGTGCATGACGATGCAGTCGCCGCAGGCGAAGCCGCTTTTCCAGACGATCGTCGTGGGGCGGCCTCCGCAGGAGGACGCGTGGATCGGCAAGGCGACGGAGCGGATCTTCCGCCCGCTCATCCGGATGACGCTGCCGGAGCTGGTCGACTACGACCTGCCGGTCGCGGGCGGCTTCCACAATTGCGTGATCGTGTCGATCGACAAGCGCTTCCCGAAGCACGCGCAGAAGGTGATGAACGCCATCTGGGGCGCCGGGCTGATGTCGCTCGCAAAGCTGATCATCGTGGTCGACGCCGACTGCGATGTGCACGACTACACCGAGGTCGCCTGGCGGGCGTTCGGCAACGTCGATTACGCCCACGACCTGCTTGCCACCACCGGTCCTGTGGATCATCTCGATCACGGGTCCTATCAGCAGTTCTGGGGCGGCAAGATCGGCATCGACGCCACCCGCAAGTGGCCGGAGGAGGGGTACACCCGCGGCTGGCCGCCCGAAGCCGTCATGTCCCCGCAGGTGCGAGCCACCGTGGATCGGCGCTGGAAGGAGTACGGGCTGTGACGACGGAGACGATCCCGAGCGCGGGCCTTCGGTCATGAGCACTGCGGTGCCACCGGCGAGGCCGGCCGTCTCCGTCACCAACCCGGCCAAGGCGTTCCTGCGCCTGGTGATGATCGAGCACTCGATTTTCGCGCTGCCGTTCGCCTACCTCGCCGCCCTGTACGCGAGCTACGACGTCAGCGAGTCCGTGCACTGGAAGGCGATCTTGCTGGTGACGGTCGCCATGGTGGCGGCCCGCACGTTCGCGATGGCGGTCAACCGGATCGTCGACCGGGCGCTCGACGCGCGTAACCCGAGGACGGCCAAGCGTGAGCTGGTCACCGGCGCGGTCTCGGTACGCACCGCGGCGACCGGTGCAGCCATCGCGCTTGCCGTGTTCCTCACCGCAGCAGGGTTGCTCTCGCTGCTGTGCCTGGCGCTGTCGCCCGTCGCTCTCGCGCTGTTCGTCAGCTATCCCTACGGCAAGCGCTTCACCTGGATGTGCCACGGCCTGCTCGGGCTGGCGCAGGCCGTCGGGCCGGTGGGCGCTTGGCTCGGCGTGACGGGCAGCTGGTCGTGGGCCTCCGTGCTGCTCGGTCTCGCGGTGGGGCTGTGGATCGGCGGCTTCGACCTCATCTATGCGCTGCAGGACATCGACTCGGACCGGGCCGAGGGCATCTACTCGCTGCCCGCCCGCTTCGGCGGCGTCGTTGCGCTGCGCGTGGCCGCAGCGACGCACGTGGTCGCGCTCGGCCTCTTCGTGGCCTTCGGAGCGGTCGTGGGGGCCGGTGCCTGGTGGTGGGCCGGGGTCGCGTTCGTTGCGGTCGCCTTCGGCTACGAGCACAGCCTGGTGAAGCCGCACGATCTGTCAAAGGTCAATCGCGCTTTCTTCACGGCGAACGGTGTGGTCGGCATAGCGCTCTTCGTCTTCGGGCTCGCCGACCTGGTCGCCCGGGGGCTCGGCGCCTGATGCCGGCCGGGCCCGGGGGCGGCCGGGACGTTCCGGATTTCGCGTTGGCGCGGGCGATGGGTGAGCCGGGGGTCGACCGCGGCGGCGCGGACTTCGGGCCGGTCGGGGTGGGCCCGCATCCGCAGCCGTGGCCGGATGATCCGCGGCTCGATCCCGAGTTGCTGGCGAACGGTGACCGGCGCAACGTCGTCGACCGCTACCGTTACTGGACGCTGGAAGCGATCCGCGCCGACCTCGACACCCGGCGAATGCCGTTCCACGTCGCTGTGGAGAACTGGAAGCACGACCTGAACATCGGGACGGTGGTGCGCAACGCCAATGCCTTCCTCGCCGCCGCGGTACACATCGTCGGCGCCCGCCGGTGGAATCGCCGCGGCGCGATGGTCACCGATCGCTACCAGCACGTGCTGCATCACCCGTCGGTCGATGATCTTGCGACATGGGCCGTGGACAACGGGCTGCCCCTGATCGGTGTCGATCTCATCCCCGGTTCGGTGCCGCTGCCGGAAGCCGAGTTGCCGCGCGCCTGCGTCCTCGTTTTCGGTCAGGAGGGGCCCGGCCTGTCGGTGGCGGCGCAAGCCGCGTGTGAACGGGTGCTGCACATTCCGCAGTACGGTTCCACGCGTTCGATCAACGCCGGGGTGGCCAGCGGGGTGGCCATGTACGAATGGTGTCGGCGATTCGGCCCGCCCGAACTACCCCGATAGGGGGTAGTCCGAGCTCGAACGGGCGACACGCTCGGCGGCGGCTCAAGCCCGGTAGGGTCGACCCCGAAACTCCTTGCATAACCGCATAGACCAGCCGGTTCGATCCATGGCCCCCGGACCCAAATAAGTGGCTGCGAGCCACCTGACGCCGCGAGGCGACCTGGCGGATCGGCGCACGAGGTCCCGGGCTGAGGTTCCTCAGTCCGGGGCCTTCGTGTTTCGGGGACCGCGCTTGAGGCGGGGATAGCGGGTCCGTTCATCCGGCACGACGTCGGACAGCGCTCCCCGCAGCAGCTGCAACGCATTGCGCGTCAACGCCTCCGCGTCGGCGCTGTCGATGCCCATGTCCTGCGCGACCGCCTCCGGACCCTCGCCATAGCCGTAGGTGGCCATGACGGCCGCCCGCTCGGCCGACGGCAGCTGCGCCAGCGCGTCTTCCAGCTTGTCCAGCAGCTGAGCGTCGGGCGTGCCGGGCTCGACCGCCGGGGCGGTCTCGAGTAGCGCAGCGGCGAGTGACCGGAGGCGGGGCGGGCCCTGGCGCTGCGATGTCGGTCGGCGATGCGGAAGCGGTGTCACCATGACATGGTGCCCACGAGAGGTCGGCGATGACCGCCCGCGCTGGATCTCCGGCGGCGATCTGGGTGGTGGCCGGCGCTCCAGGAGCGGGCAAGACGACGGTGTCCGGGCTGCTCATCGCGGCGCTCGCGTCGGCCGGCCGGCCGGTTCCGGCGCTGCTGGACAAGGACACCCTCTTCGGCGGCTTCGTGTCCGAGATCCTGAACGCCGCCGGTCGCCCGCCGGGTGAGCGGGAGGGTGACTGGTACGACCGCCACATCAAGCGCCACGAGTACGCCGGTATGACGGCCGCTGCCCGCGAGATCAGTGCCCGCGGGTGCTCCGTGCTGCTGTGTGCCCCGTTCACCCGGCAGATTCGCGAGCCGGCCGGCTGGCGGGAGTGGGTCGGCGAGCTCGGCGGCGGCCCGGTGCGCCTGGTGTACGTCCGGTCCGATGCGGCAACGCTCGCGGAAAGGCTCGCGGCACGCGGCTCGACTCGCGATGGCGGCAAGCGGCAGGACTTCGCCGGCTTCCTGCAGCGGATGCGGCCCGACGTCGGCCCGCCCGTGCCGCACGTCGAGATCGACAACCGGGCCGGCGCACCGCCGCTCGAAGATCAGCTGGCCTCCGTGCTTTCGGTTTCCTCCTGGTGAACGTCGCCGGAAGCCGAGCTCATGCTTTACTTCCGCAATCACGGAAGGTCGCTGCCAGGGCCGCGAGAATGCCCGCCGAAGCCACCCAATTTCTCCGAATCGGTTGCAGCCGAACCTCGCTCAGGGCAGGCTGAAACGGCTGATCAGAGGGCATCAGTAGTGGTGGCCCGGAGTAGGGAGGGCCGGCGTGCCGATTGGCGTTCACCGCGCCTGTCGACAGTCGAAAGAGGATTCGCTTTTCTCGGCGACGCGGCCGGTTTTGCGGTCGCTGCGTTTCGCGCCCGGGCTTTCATCGTCCGGCGTCCGGAATATTGCGGTTTTCGGATGCATGAAGTGCGCTTCCATGACCGGCATGTGCTCGGCGCGGTGGGGATGAGCGCCGTCCCGCCGCCCGGCGCGGGCAGCCGGCCGCACCGGTTGCAGGCTGCGCTGGAGTTCAGTGAACGCCGGTACCGCCACCTGGCGAGCAGCGCCGGCGATCTGGTGACGCTGCACGCCCCGGACCGCACGCTGCTGGCGGCGTGGGGCAACGGCAACATCCCGACCCTTCGCGATCCGGCGTCCATGCTCGGCTCGCTGCTGGAACTGGTGGTCCACGAGGAAGACGCGGAGCACGTCTCGCGCGCCTGGGATGCGGCGTCGTTCGGACGCGAGCAGGTGGCCGTTTGCTATCGGGTGGAGCGCGCTCCCGATGACTGGGCGTGGGTGGAGACGCGCATCCTGGCGCTGCGCGACACCTCCGGCGAACTCGTCGAGCTGCAAACCGTCAACCGTGACGTCACTGAGCAGCGCAGCTTTCAGCACGAGCTGGCACTTCTCGCGCTGCGCGACCCGCTGACCGGGCTCGCGAACCGGCTGCTCTTCGGCGACCGGATGCGGGCCGCCGCCACCAGGATGGACCGCCGCGGCGGGTTGCTCGCGATCCTGTTGCTCGACGTCGACCGCTTCAAGGGTGTCAACGACAGCCTCGGCCACTCGATCGGGGACCAGCTGCTCAAGGAGCTCGGAGCGCGGCTGTCGGGTGTCGTCCGGGCCAGCGACACGGTCGCCCGGCTGTCCGGCGACGAGTTCGCAGTACTCGCCGAGGATCTCGAGTCCCTGCAGGCCGCTGAGCGACTCGCCGACCGCGCTCTGACCGCGCTGCAGCCGCCATACGAGCTGCCGCACGGCTTCACGGTGACCGTCACCCCGAGCATCGGCATGACTGTCAGCGCGGACGCCAAGACCGACCCGGACGACCTGCTGGGGCAGGCGGACGCGGCGCTCTATGCGGCCAAGGCCGCCGGGCGTAATCGGGTGGCGGTCTTCGACGCCCGCCTGCGGCGCGAGATCCGCCAGCGCCGTTCGTTGGATCAGCAGGCCCGGCGCGCGCTCGCGGCCGACGACCTGTTCTGCGAGTACCAGCCGGTCATCGACCTCGAGGACGGGGCGACCGTGCTCGCCGAGGCGTTCGTCCGGCTGCGCGACGAGGACGGCACTGTGCTGCGACCGCGCGAGTTCCTGCCGGTCTGCGAGAGCACCGGACTCGTCACAGAGCTCGATCGCAAGGTGCTGGCCGCCGTGCTGCGTGACATCGCACTGATCCGATCCGGTGGCGGCCGTTGGTGCCCGGTGGTCAGCGTCAACCTGTCGGCACGAACGTTGACCGACCCGCGCCTTCCCGAGCTGGTGGCCGACCTGCTCGACGAGTTCGGGCTGGAAGGGGGCGGCTTGACGTTCGAACTCGCCGATCCGGTGCTGCCGGTCGGTGGATCCGGCCTCGAGCGCACCGTCGCCCAGCTCGCCGAAATGGGTATCGGCATCGGGCTCGACGATTTCGGCCGGGGCTCCAGCGCCCTGTCGACGCTCACCGCACTCGAGATCGACTACCTGAAGCTGGACGGCGGGTTTCTCGCTTCGGCGCGTACCGGCGCCGTCGCCATGTCGGTCGGTCGCGCCGTCATCGATCTCGGGCGAGCGCTCGGGCTCGCGGTCGTCGGTCAGGGAATCGAGCGGCACGAGCAACTGGTGATGCTGATGCAGCTGGGTTGCACCCTGGGGCAAGGCGCCGGCCTGTCGGCGCCGGTGCCGCTCGCGGACATCCCGCAGCGGCTGCCGCACCCGGGCCAGCCTGCGATCAGGCGCTGACCGCGGCTGGTCGGCGAACGTCGTAGCACCACAGTGCGAGCGCCGCCGCCCCGATCCCGGCCCCCAGCCAGCAGATACCGCCCCAGCCAGCGGCGTCGTACACGGCACTGCCGATCGCTGACCCGGCCGCGCCGCCGGCGAAGTAGCAGACCATGTATGCCGACGTGATGCGGCTCCGGGCGCCCGGGGCCACTGCGTAGATCAGGCTCTGGTTGGTGACCTGCAAGCCCTGGACGCCGACGTCGAGGAGGACGATGCCGATGATCAGCCAGGCGAGTGACGTGCGGCCGGCGGCGATCGGAGCGAACGACACGGCGATCGCCGCCGCGAAGACGAGCGTGCTCGTGCGGCTGTGGCCGCGGTCGGCGCTGCGCCCGGCCACCGTGGCGCAGAGCGCGCCGGCCGCGCCGACCAGCCCGAACAGGCCGATGATCTCGTCGGAGTAGTGGTAGGGCGCGCCGCCCAGCAGGAACGCCATGGTCGTCCAGAAGGCCGAGAACGCGGCCATGCCGAGCGCTCCGAGTGCCGTGCGGCGCCGCAGCACCGGCTCGGTACGCATCAGGTGCACGGCGGATTGCAGCAGGCGGCGATACGGCAGCCGGGCGCCGGTCGAGGTGTCCGGCAGGGCCCGGGCGAGCACGAGGACGAGCGCCATCGTCAGAGCCGCCGCCACCCAGTAGATGGTCCGCCAGCTACCCGTGGCGGCGACCAGCCCGGACAGCGTGCGGGCCAGCAGGATGCCCATGAGTAGCCCGCTCATGACCGTGCCCACGACCTGGCCCCGGCGCGCGTCGTCGGCCAGCGTCGCCGAGAGCGGCACCAGGATCTGCGCGCCGACGGCACCCAACCCGATGAGCAGCGCCACGGCGATCAACGTGCCGATGGTCGGGGCGAGCGCCGAGGCGACGAGTGCGGCGGCGGTGAGGGTGAGCAGCGCGGGAAGCAACCGGCGGGCGGAGACGAGGTCGCCGAGCGGAACGAGGAATGCCAGCCCGATCGCGTAGCCGATCTGGCTCAACGTCACGACGAGCCCGGTGACCCCCGCGCCGACGCCGAACGAGTGGGCGATCGTGTGCAGCAGCGGCTGCGCGTAATAGAGGTTCGCGACGGCGATGCCGCACGCGCCGGCCAGCAGCAGGACCATGCTGCGCGAGACGCTCGACGCGGTGCCCGGCCCGCGCGGCGGGCCGGTGCCGGCGGTCGGCGCGGCCGTTTCGGCGGCCGTGTGTGCTGCGGAAGTCACAGCTGGCCCATACCTCCGGCGGGGTTGTTGCTAACGCAACGAACCTACGCCTGCGCGTGATGTGAGGAATCCGCCGCGCTGGTCTCGAGCGGGTCGACTCCGGGGTGGCCGTAGACCATGACCTGCGCCGTCCACTGCAGTCCGTCCCACCACCGCGCTTCGCACCGAGCCGCGGGGTCGGGGTAGTACCCGGCCGGAACCGCCGGAGGTGGCGGCGGCGGCGGGGGTGACGGGGCGAAGCGCGCCGCCGCCGTACCGATCGGGTGCCACACCTGCTCCGGTGAGAGCGCGCGGCGGAAGTCGTGCTCGCACCTGCTGCAGGTGCGCAACGCCGGCTCATCCCGGCGTTCGCCGCAGTGGGGGCAGAAGATCACCAGAGATTCGTCCGCGTCGAGCCCCTGGCACCGCGGGCAGACGTAGTCGGGGTCCATCTTCACCAGCGGCAGGATGCGCCCGGCCAGGAAGAACGGGCTCACGCCTGCCGTGCTCACCGAAGCGCCGACCAGCCCGCCCCAGCCGCGGATCTTGCGGTTGCGCTCCTGCAAGCGCTTGTAGTCGGGATTGACGACCTTCTCATGCTTGCAGGTGGTGCACTTCTGCAGCGTGCGCAGCGGCAGCTCGTCGCGGATGCGCGCCTGGTCGTTCAGGAACTGCACCACCGGCTTGTCGGCCGACCCGAGCTGCACGACCGGCACCATCTCCGGTGACGACGCGTCCATGACCTGCTCGATCTCGCTGGCGACACGCTCGACATCGGCGGTCAGGGCGGCCGGCATGGCTCCGGGCTTGCGGCTTACCAGCAGCGCGACGGTGAGCATCCCCTGCACGCGCATCGCGTCGAGGATTGCCTCGTTCTCCGGCAGGGCCAGCACGACTTGCGGCCCGCTCACCGCAGGCGACGGGGTCGGGGCCCCGCCGAGCCACCGGTCGACCCGCTGCCCCGCCTGCTGGCCGGCGGCGCCGGTGGCGGCGGTGGTGCGTTCGAGGAAGGCGACGTTGGAGGCGGTGCTATTGAACGTCGGCTCGGTGGTGACCACGCTGGGGTCGAGCTGCGCGAGCGCCTGGTCGAGGGCGCGCGCGGCCTCGGTGAAGATGTCGGCGTAGGTGCGGTTGCTGCCCCAGGTCTTCCCGCCGGGGGCGCGCCACCGGTCGAACAGGTGCACGGTGACCGTCGTGCGGTCACCTCCGGAGTCCAGGTCGACCTTGATGCCGACCGGTGACTTCTTCAGCTGCAACGCGCCGGCGGCGAGCTGCGACCCGCGGCGACCTTCGATGCTCGTGATCCGCTCGGCGGTGATCTCGAACTTCTGCTCGCGCAGCGTCCGGGCAAGGGAGGCCCGTACGGTCGCCACTGGGGCAGCGACCGTACGGACCAGCTCCATTCGCGCGAACGGCATGGCCGGCTTCCTGCCGCTCTAGAGAACGTCGGTGATGTCGCCGGTGTCGTACGAGCTCGTGTCATACGAGCCTGTGTCGTCCGAGGTGTCGGTGCCGTACGAGTCGTATGCGGCGTTGTCGACTGCGGTGTCGACGTAGCCGCTGGCCTGCTCCTGGAAGTCGGCGGCGGTGTCGGTGTAGTCGCCGGCGACGCCGTACTCGCTGCCGGCGTGCTCGTAGTTGTACTGCGCCATCGACGGGTCGCCCTGCTCGAGCGCCCGGTCGCCGGCCTCCTGGTAAAGGTCGGCCGACTGGGTCCACTCGGCCGCGGTGTCGGTGTTCCAGTTCGACCAGTCCTGCGCGACGTCGGCGCTGTCGAGCGCCGATGTCACGGCGGTGTCTTCGGTGGGGTCGTAGGAGCTCGTCGTGTAGTCGTCCCAGGTCTCGGACATGGTCCCTCTCCTTCGTCACGCTGCCCGCCCGGCCGGGCGGCTTGACTGTGAGAACCCGAGATCAGGATCGCGCCATCCGGGTCGCGATGTCCGCTGAACGACAGAGAACGGTGAAGATGCGACCCGGATGGCGCGGGACGGGGCGGCCCGCCTAGGAGACGGGCTGGACCGGCGCCGAGGGCTCGACCGGAGCGGTCGGCGGAGCACCCGGCGGGGTGCTTTGGCGGCGGTTGCGCAGTCCGAGCAGCACGCCCACGACCGTGATCAGGACACCACCGACTCCGATCCCGAGCGGCAGCCAGACCTCGGCGAGCGCAATCTTGCTCGCGCGGCTGTCCGCGAACTTCACCAGGTCCACCTCGGACGCCGGGACCTGGCTGTAGTCGATGTTGAAGATCTTCGACTTCGGCGGGGTGCGCACGAGCTTGCCGATGAGGTCGGCCGCCGACTTGATGACGGGGTTGTTCGCGTACTGCTGCTTGTTGAGGATGGTCTGGATCCGGCTGATCCCCTGGATGTCCGGCGACGCGTACAGCGTCTGGTTGATGCGGTCCAGGCCGACGATGGCGCCGGTGTTCGGCTCGACGAGGAAGTTCGTGTCGACATCGAGCGTGTACTTCAGCGGCACGTTCTGGCCGAGGATGCCGGTGATCGCCTCGCGGTCCGCCGCTGCCAGCAAGGGCAGCACGGCGTTCTCCAGCAGCGCCGGGTCAGCGCCCTGCGCCTTGAGCTGGGTGGCCGCCTGCGCGGGGGTGAGCGACTTCGGGATGCCCTGCGAGGCCAGCTGGTCGATGTAGTAGTCGCGCGCCGGGGCGTTGGTCATCGAGCCGTGGTAGCGGTAGACGGTCACGCCGGCGATCTTGGTGGTGCCGACCTTGGTGAACGGGTAGGAGGTGCCGGACTCGTTCTTCCACACCTGGTACGGGCCGTTGCCGGCGCCGAACGGCAGGTTCACGGCATACGCCGGCGAGCGGTCGATCTTGTTGTCCGGCGTGTAGGCCCAGGCTCGGTCGTCCGCGACGTCCTTCAAGCTCTTGCGGTTCAGGATGTACTGCTGCTGCAGGTTCTGCGGCTTCAGGTCGCCGATCTGCTCGACGTCGTTCTCCTTCACGACCGCGACATCGCCGTCGGTCTCCGTGACGTGCAGGTTGCGCTTGATGTCGAGCGGCAGCTTCTGCGGCTGGGAGAGCGGGCCGGCCGTCGCCGGGTCGATGTACAAGGTGAACGTCCCGGTGGCATGAGCGGTCTTGTCGAGCGGGCCGCCCGGGTACTTGACGGCGACAGCGGGCAGCACGAACGCTGCCACCACCCCGACCACCATGACCAGGATTCCTATACTGATGAGCAGCTTCGCTGGACGTCGCACGACGAGCCTCTTCCGTTATGGGGACGGTCCGGCACTGCCGTGCCGAAGCCCGCTGTCCTGTTTCGGTCTGGATACGCCGGGTCTTTGCTGCGTCGATAGGGACTAGAGTCCGCAAAAAGACCTGCGGCGGCGGGGGACCACCTTACTGTCCGGTAACACCCCATTTGTCGCGGACAAATCCATCTCACGTCGGCAAAGGGGGAGCCGGTGGCGGACGGCCCGTTGATCGTCCAGTCCGACAAGACGGTGCTCCTCGAGACCGATCACGAGCTCGCGGAAGAAGCGCGCGGAGCACTCGCGCCCTTCGCCGAGCTGGAGCGGGCGCCGGAGCACGTTCACACCTACCGCATCACCAACCTCGCGCTGTGGAACGCCCGGGCGGCCGGCCACGACGCCGAGCAGGCGATCGACGTGCTCATGCGTTACTCGCGCTTTCCGGTCCCGCACGCACTGCTGGTCGACGTCGCCGACACGATGGACCGCTTCGGCCGGCTGCGGCTGGAAAGCTCGCCCGTGCACGGCCTCGTGCTGCACGCCCTGGACCGGGCCGTGCTCGAAGAGGTGCTCCGGTCGAAGAAGATCGCGCCGCTGCTGGGACTCCGTATCGATGACGACACCGTGGTCGTCCACGCCGCCGAGCGCGGCCGGATCAAGCAGGCCCTGTTGCGCATCGGCTGGCCGGCCGAAGACCTCGCCGGGTACGTCGACGGCGAGTCGCACCCGATCACCCTGCACGAGGACGGCTGGCACATACGGCCCTACCAGCAGGAGGCGGTCGACGGCTTCTGGGCCGGCGGCTCCGGCGTCATCGTGCTGCCCTCGGGGGCGGGCAAGACGATCGTCGGCGCCGCCGCGATGGCCAAGGCGGGCGCGACGACGCTCATCCTGGTCACCAACACCGTGGCCGGCCGGCAGTGGCGCCGCGAGCTGCTCGCGCGCACGTCGCTCACCGAGGAGGAGATCGGCGAGTACTCCGGCGAGCGCAAGGAGGTGCGTCCCGTCACCATCGCCACCTACCAGGTGATGACCACCCGGCGAAAGGGTGAGCATCTGCACCTCGGGCTGTTCTCGGCCCGCGAGTGGGGCCTCATCATCTATGACGAGGTGCACCTGCTGCCCGCGCCGGTCTTTCGCATGACGGCCGACATCCAGTCGCGGCGCCGGCTCGGCCTCACCGCCACCCTGGTGCGCGAGGACGGGCGCGAAGGTGACGTCTTCACGCTCATCGGTCCCAAGCGTTACGACGCTCCCTGGCGCGACATCGAGGCGCAGGGTTGGATCGCGCCCGCGCTGTGTACCGAGGTGCGCGTCACGCTCACCGACGACGAGCGGATGACCTACGCGGTCAGCGAGCCCGAGGACCGCTACCGGGTCTGTTCAACGGCCGCGTCGAAGCGGCACGTGGTGAAGATGCTGGTCGAGCGCCATCGCGACGATCACGTGCTCGTCATCGGCGCCTATCTCGATCAGCTCGACGATCTCGGCGAGCTGCTCGACGTGCCCGTCATCAAGGGGGCCACCACCAACAAGGAGCGCGAGCGCCTGTTCGACGCCTTCCGCGCCGGGGAGGTCAAGACGCTGGTCGTCAGCAAGGTGGCGAACGTGTCGATCGACCTGCCCGAGGCCGGGGTGGCGATTCAGGTGAGCGGTACGTTCGGCTCGCGCCAGGAGGAGGCACAGCGGCTCGGTCGCGTGTTGCGTCCCAAGGGCGACGGCCGCCCGGCCCACTTCTACACCGTGATTTCGCGCGACACGCTCGACCAGGAGTACGCGGCACACCGCCAGCGCTTCCTCGCCGAGCAGGGGTACGCCTACACGATCATCGATTCCGACGATCTGCTGCGCGAGGGCTGATGGCAAAGTCGTTCTTCCTGACCGACGAGCTGCATTCCTACCTGCTGTCGGCCACCACCCCGGTCGACGACGTGCTTCGCGATCTGCAACGCGAGACGGCGGCGCTCGGCGGGGTGGCCGGGATGCAGATCGCACCCGAGCAGGGCGCCTTCCTCGCCCTGCTGGCCGCGTCGATGGGCGCGCGGCGGATCGTCGAGGTCGGGACGTTCACCGGCTACAGCGCGCTGTGTTTGGCGCGCGGTCTGGCCGGCGGCGGCCGGCTGACCTGCTTCGACGTCAGCGTGGAGTGGACCAGTGTCGCGCGGCGCTACTGGGAGCGCGCCGGCGTCGCCGACCGTGTCGATCTCGTCATCGGCCCGGCACGCGAGACGCTGCCTGCGCTCGACCCGGCAGACGAGCTTGATCTGGCTTTCGTCGACGCGGACAAGCAGGCCTATCCCGAGTACGTGGAGCTGTTGCTGCCGCGGCTGCGCACCGGCGGCGTGCTGCTCTTGGACAACACGCTGCGCGGTGGCGACGTGTTGCCCTCGCGCCGGAGTACTGACCAGACGACGAAGATCGTCGCCCAGTTGAATGCGGCGCTGGCTCACGATTCACGGGTAGACGTGGTCTTGCTGCCGATCGCGGACGGGCTCACGTTCGCGCGCAAGCGCTGACCTCGCTGGGTTGGCGCGCTGCCGCGCGAACGCGGTCCTGACCCGTTAGCGCGCCGGCGCGCTAACGCAGGATGCCGGTATGGCCGAGCGAGTAGCGCCCCGGCTGCGGCCAGACGGCGAGTCCGTGGGGCTCGGTGCCGACCGGGATCCGGGCGTACAGCTTCCCAGTTGTCGTGTCGATGCCGTAGACCTCGTTGTTGCGCCGGCCGGACAGCCACAGCACCTTGCCATCCGCGGACACCCCGCCCATGTCGGGCGTGCTCGGGGCCGGGATCGGCCAGTTCGCCACCACCTTGCGCGTGGCGAAGTCGATGACGCTCACCGACCCCTGGTCCTGTGCCCCGCCGCGGTTCGACACGTAGAGGACGTGGGCGTCGCGACTCGGGTACAGCCCGTGTGCCTCCGGCCCGGTCGGGATGAACCCGATCTCCTTGAACGTGTCGCCGTTCAGCAGGTGAACGCCGTTCTTGTCCATGTCGGACACGTACCAGACCTTGCCGGCCGGATCGATCTTGATGTCCTGCGGCATCCCGCCGACGTTCAGGTAGCCGAGGACCTTCTGCTGCGCGGTGTCGACCTTGACCAGCGCCCCGCCGAACTCGCAGGTCGCGATGAAGTACGAACCGTCGGCGGAGAAGTCGACGTGGTTCACGCCGGCACAGTCCGGCACGGCGAGCGAGTGCTTCACCACGAAGGTGTGCGGGTCGGCGAAGTTCAGCTGCCGCTTCGCCTCCGCCACGACGATCGCGTACTTGCCGTCGGGGGTGAAGTACATGTTGTACGGGTCGTCGACCGGGATGTTCGGGGCGGCGCGCTCGCCGGTCTTGGGGTCGATCGGCGTTACCGAGTTGCCGTTCTCGTTGTTCAGCGCGTAGAGCGTCTTCAAATCCCAGCCGGGCACCACATGCTGCGTCCCCGGGCCCGCCGGATACGTGTCGATGACCTTCTTCGCGACCGGATCGATGACGGACACCGTCCCGTCGCCGTGGTTCGGCACGTAGAGCCGGTACGGCACGTTACGCGTCGCCGCCGAGAGCATGCCGGCCTGGTCATGGGCGTAGACGTCGCCGATCGCCCCGCCGTTGCCGAGCGGCGTGGCGGTGGCGGTCGGGGTGGCAGAAGCCGTCGCGGCACCGCCGCTCGCCACCGGGCTCGGCGTACTCTGCGACTTCGCGGGGGACTTCGACGACCCGCAGGCAGCCAGGGACACCAGCGACGAGGCGGTGAGCAAGGCAGCGAGGGTGACGGTGGCGCGTTTCATCGCCGCCCAGAGTGCCACGTATTCGGGTCGCCGGGGGCGAGAGGCGCCGCCCCGGCGGGTCTCGGTCGGGTCAGCCGCCGAGGCTGAAGCCTGACAGCTCGCTCGCGTCGATCGTGTCACTTGCCGGCGGAGCCGCGATGCCTGACGTGTCCGCCTTCCCGAAGTCGTAGAAGTCGATGGTGAAACTCTCGGACTTCAGAGCGGCCGCGGCAGTGCTGCCCGAGGCCGGTTCGATGTCGAGGCTCACCCGGCGCACCCGGCCCTCGCTGTCGATGTAGACGTCTTCCGGCAGTGTGGCGTTACCGAGCAATTTCTGGGCCTGCTCGACGAAACTCGACTTGGCGCCGCTCTGCTTGATCGCCTTCTGCAGGTCGACGTCTGCTCGGTAGTGCGTGGTCTTCGCGCCGCGGACGTCTTCGCTCCCGACGACGGTGACGTCGTTGCTGACGCTCTTCAGCGAGTTGAGGATGTCGGTCGGGTCCTGGCTGAACGAGTTGCTGCTGCTGCCCATGCTCGCGCCGGTGATCTTCGATGGGTCCACGGAGATCCAGGACTTCCCATCGGCCTTGCCGCGGGCCTCCTCCGGCAGCTGGACGTAGAAGATGCCGCCGACCGCAACCTCGGTGAGCGTTCCGGAACCGGCTTCGGAGGGCAGCTTGAAGGTCAGCCGTAGCTTGTTCGACTGCAGGTCCACGACGCCCTCGCCGTTCAGGGAGACATCTTGCGAGGACGTATCGATCTTGACGTCGAAAGAGATCCTCGCGTTCTTCGCGGCGGCTGTGGTGTCGGCTGCTGCGGCGACCAGCTGGAACGGATCGCCCTTGGCTTGGTTCGACGCTCCGGAGCTCCCGCACCCTGCCACCGTGATCACCGCTGCGGCGAGGGCGCCGCCACCCAGAGCGATCCTGTTCCTGTACATGTGTCCCCCCTATGACTTGGATGAGCCCTTTTCCGGAATGGCCGCCGATCAATCCCGCCCATCGGCGCAGCACCCGGCACTAGCCGGTGATGTTCCCGAAGTCAGTCGGCAGGGTGCCCACCTCGTCGGCGGGCGGTGCCTCGACGGCTGACGTATCGGCCTGCCCGAAGTCATACATTTCGACGCTCACCGTGACCGCACCGTCCGCGGCGGACACGCTTCCCGGCGGCGGCGTGATCGTCACCACGAGCCGGCGCAGGTAGCCGTCCTTATCGATCCAGACGTTCGCGGGCAGGCTCGTCGACCCGAGTTGCGCCTTGTACCGGTCGAGCTCCTGCGAGGCGTCCGGATTCGACCGCGCCGCCTTGGCCAGGTCGATGACCGCCCGGTAGTGCGTCGTCGTCACGCCACGGACGTCTTCGGTCCCGACCGTCGTCACGTTGCTGCTCACGCTCCGCAACGCGCTGAGCAGCTGGGTGGGATCCTGCGAGAGCGCGCCCATGCTGCCGAGATTGTCCGCGGCTGCCGCCCCCACCTTGATCCACGGCTTGCCGCCCGTGATGATCGCTGCGTTCGCCGGCAGCTTGACGTAGAGCACGTTGCCGATGACCCGGATCTCGAGCTCGCCACTGATCCCGCTGTCCGCGGGCAGGTCCGTCGTCAACGCGAACTTCTTCTGCGCGAGGTCCAGCACGCCGTCGCCGCCGATGGTGATCGGCTTCCCGTTCGACGTGCTCTTCACGTCGAAGCGCACCTTCGCGTTCTTGGCCGCGAACGTCTTGTCGACGGATGAGGTCAGGACCGCGTTCGCGCTGTCACCCGCGGCCTGGGTCGTCGCGGCACCGGGCGCATTCGCGGGGTTGGTGAAAACTCCGGTGCCCGCCTTGCTGCCGCCGGTGCTCCCGCACGCCGCGAGGACGACGGCCGCCGCCATGCCGGCCACGGCTGTGAGGCCGTTGCGGGTCCTGGTAGCTCTCGTGGCGGACCGCTTCGTCGCTGATGCCATCGTCTTCCTCAGTTCCTACGGGCGGTGCTGGTGCGGTGCCGTTTCCGGGCAGCCGACAGCCGCTGCGCGTTGCGTGCGTCTCGGCGAACTATCGGCCGGCGCGGGCCAACCTTCACCCGCCATTCGGGTCAAGGGCGCCGGCCGAGTCGGTCGCTACTCGTCCTGCTTCAGCGCGGTGTCGACGGTGACCGCACTCGCGATCACCATGAGCCGCAGCGGGTAGGGCAGCTCGTGGTGGATGAGCACCTGGTAGTGATCGGCGGTGGTGAACAGCTCGCGCCCGATCCCCGCCCACTTCTTGTTGATCCGGCCGACCTCGACACCGCTCGCGTCCTCGATCGCAAAGTCCCAGGACCGCCAGTTCTCTGCCCGGATCCCGCCGATGACCTGGCCGCCGACGGCAAAGCCGAAGCGCTTCTTGCCGAACACGTTGTCCTGAACGATCTCTCCGATCGGCGCGCCGTTGCCGTCGGCGATCTGCATCCGCGACTTCATGAACTTGGCCGGGCGCGTCATCTGCAACAAGACGTTGCCGTAAGGGTCGCGAACCTCGAGCCGGTGCGTGAAGAACTGGTCGTAGTTGCCGAGGAAACGCACCACCTTCTTGGCGGTGCTCTGCCCCACCTCGACGACGCGGGCGATCAGCTGACCGTTCTGGTCGTTGATGTCGTACTCGTTGGTGAGCTCGATCAGCTTCGCCTTCTGGCTCACCATGAGAGCCCGGGCTGCGAACAGCGCTGGCTCACCGGCCGGCCCGGCCTGCTGGTAGCCCTGCTTCACGAACGGCTGCGGCGGCTGCGGCGGCTGGTGCTGGCTCGGCTGCTGGGGCTGCTGGTACTGCTGGGGCTGCGGCTCCGCTGCCGGGGCGGGCGACACGTGATCAGTCCACTGCTGACCGTCCCACCACCGGTGGGCATGCTGGCCGGTGGGGTCGGCGTACCACCCGGGAGCCGGGGCTTGTGAGCTCATGCCCAAAGCCTGCCGTCTGACGCTGCCTTCTGTCGACAGCCGGGGCCGGTCGTCCTGGCGACAGGGCGGCCGGCAGCGCCCGCGCCCCGCGCCCGCGTGCCCCGCGCCCCTCGAACGGAGAACGGGGGGGCTTAAACGGCGCTCATTACCCCTCGAACGGAGATCGGGGGCCAGGGGCGGGCGAGGGGGCAAGAACTGATCGGCAACGCGAAACGGGGCGGCCCCCCGAAGGGAACCGCCCCGCCTTGCTTGGAGCTGGAGCTCTGATCCGAAGATCAGAAGTCCATGTCACCGCCGCCCGGCATGGCCGGGGCAGCCCCAGCCTTCTCCGGCTTGTCGGCGATGACGGCCTCGGTGGTGAGGAACAGGGCCGCGATCGACGCTGCGTTCTGCAGGGCCGAGCGGGTGACCTTGGCAGGCTCGATGATGCCGGCCTTCACCATGTCGACGTACTCACCGGTGGCGGCGTTAAGGCCCCAACCGGCGTCGAGGCCGCGAACCTTCTCGACCACAACTCCGCCTTCGAGGCCGGCGTTGATGGCGATCTGCTTGAGCGGAGCGTCGAGGGCGATGCGGACGATGTTCGCACCGGTGGCCTCGTCGCCCGAGAGCTCGAGCTTGTCGAACGCGGTCGCGCTGGCGGAGATGAGGGCAACGCCACCACCCGGCAGCACACCTTCCTCGACGGCCGCCTTCGCGTTGCGAACGGCGTCCTCGATGCGGTGCTTGCGCTCCTTGAGCTCCACCTCAGTGGCGGCGCCGACCTTGATGACCGCAACACCGCCGGCCAGCTTGGCCAGGCGCTCCTGCAGCTTCTCGCGGTCGTAGTCGCTGTCGCTCTTCTCGATCTCGGCGCGGATCTGGTTGACCCGACCGTTGATCTGGTCGGCGTCGCCGGCGCCCTCGACGATGGTGGTCTCGTCCTTGTTGATGACCACCTTGCGAGCGCGGCCGAGCAGGTCGACGCTCGCGTTTTCGAGCTTGAGGCCGACCTCCTCGCTGATGACCTGGCCACCGGTCAGGATCGCGATGTCCTGCAGCATGGCCTTGCGGCGGTCACCGAAGCCGGGGGCCTTCACCGCAGCGCTCTTGAAGGTGCCGCGGATCTTGTTGACGACCAGGGTGGCCAGCGCCTCGCCCTCGACGTCCTCGGCGATGATCGCGAGCGGCTTGCCCGACTGCATGACCTTCTCGAGCAGCGGGAGCAGGTCCTTCACCGAGGAGATCTTGCTGTTGACGATCAGGAGGTACGGGTCGTCGAGGACGGCCTCCATACGCTCCGGGTCGGTCACGAAGTACGGCGAGATGTAGCCCTTGTCGAAGCGCATGCCCTCGGTGAGCTCGAGCTCGAGGCCGAAGGTGTTGCTCTCCTCGACGGTGATGACGCCTTCCTTGCCGACCTTGTCCATCGCCTCGGCGATGATCTCGCCGACGGACGTGTCAGCCGCGGAGATGGACGCGGTGGACGCGATCTGCTCCTTGGTCTCGACGTCCTTGGCGAGCTTGGACAGCTCCTCGGAAACGCGCTCGACGGCGGCCTCGATGCCCTTCTTGAGGCCCATCGGGTTGGCGCCGGCGGCAACGTTGCGCAGGCCCTCCTTGACGAGCGCCTGGGCGAGGACGGTGGCGGTGGTGGTGCCGTCACCGGCTACATCGTCGGTCTTCTTGGCTACCTCTTTGACGAGCTCGGCACCGATCTTCTCGTACGGGTCCTCGAGCTCGATCTCCTTGGCGATGGACACACCGTCGTTCGTGATCGTGGGGGCGCCCCACTTCTTGTCCAGAACGACGTTGCGACCCTTGGGGCCGAGCGTCACCTTGACGGCGTCGGCCAGTTGGTTCATCCCGCGCTCGAGGCCGCGACGGGCCTCCTCGTCGAACGCGATGATCTTGGGCATGTGGTGGTCCCTCCAGCAGATGGACGGGTGTGGTGGTCGAGTGCTGAACCGGCGCCGTTTGCGACGAACCGGCAAGTGCCGCCCTGACGCCCGCGACGGACGACCGGCCACGCCCTCGAAGAAGCCTCATCGAGACCTCGAAGGGGACGCCGCCGACCTCGCCCAGGCGGCCTAGCACTCAACAGCATCGAGTGCTAGGTCATGTTTAGCACTCGACCTTGTCGAGTGCAAGACAGTGCGTTGGGTATCGAATTTCCGGCCGGGCACGCTACCTTCCTCGCGATACGCCCGGAAACGACCCGTCATCGAGCCGCCGAACCCTCTGGCCGCCCTCCTACTGCGCGGAAGGCCTCACGATGAACCCCAACACCGACCTGCTGAAGCCCTTCATACCCGTCTGGGCGGGAACCGCAGTCGCGGTGGGCTCGGCAGTCGTCTTTTTTCTGATTGCACTGCTCATCGTCCGCTTTGCGAAGGCGATCGGCGGGATCGTCGGAGCCGGTGCCGGCCTGGTCGGCGCGTCCTCACTGCTGCCATGGGCTTCCGGATCGACGTCGAGCGGCCACGCCGATTACGACGCGTGGAAGGACAACAGCCTCTTCGCGCTGGCGAAGTTCTGGACCAACGTGGGCCCGGCCGACCTGCGCTGGGGTGTCCCGCTCGTCGCTGCGGCCGGTCTCATGTTCATCTTCGGCGTACTCCCGGGTCGCTGGGGGTTGCTGGCAGTTCTCCCGTCGCTGCTCGTTCCGTGGGCGCTGCTGTACCGGCTCGAGCTGGCCGACGCGAAGCTGCGGGTCGAGAACGTCGGCGTCGGAGCCTGGGCCGCTCTCGGCGGCTCTGTCCTGGTGTTCCTGCTCGTGATCGTCCGTGCCCTGCAGGCGCCGCGCCGCGCGCGTTCGTACCCGCAGCCCTACAGCCAGCCGGCGTACCCGCAGCAGCCGTATCCCCAGCAGGCCGGCTACCCCGACCCGTACGGCCAGGGCTACGGCCAGCAGCCCGGCTACGGGCAGCAGCCGGCATACGGCCAGCAGCCGGCATACGGGCAGCAGCCCGGCTACGGCGAGCAGCCCGGCTACGGGCAGCCTCCGTACCGTGAGCCGGCCGGATACGGCCAGCCCGAGCAGGGGCAGGGCCACGGTCACGAGTACGGCCAGGGCTCAGAGCAGGGCTATGGCCAGGGGCAGGAGCAGCCGGGCCGCGAGCGTTACGACGCCAACGACGGCGCCACGCGCATCCAGCCCTCCCCGTTCGGCAACCAGCCCTGACCCCGGCCGGGAGCGCGCTACTCCAGCAGCCCCGGGACGGCTTCGTTCAGCGCGTCCTCGAACGCCTCGTACGACGGGTCGATCGTGACGGTCGGGCCGCTGGTGGGCGCCATCGCGTCGATGGTCTTGAGGCCGTCGCCGGTGTTGAACAGGACGGTCTCCGCCGCCGGGTCGAGGGCGCCCTCCCGCAGCAGCCGCTGCAGCGTTGCGAGCGTCACCCCACCGGCGGTCTCCGCGAAGATGCCTTCTGTCTGGGCGAGCAGCCGGATGCCCTCGACGACCTCGGCGTCGGTGACGTCGCGGATCGCCCCGCCCGTGCGGCGGGCGACGTCGAGCGCGTAAGGGCCGTCCGCGGGGTTACCGATCGCCAGCGACTTGGCAATGGTGTGAGGGCGCACCGGGGTGACGGTGTCGCGGCCGGCAGCGAAGGCGGCCGCCACCGGGTTGCACCCTTCCGGCTGCGCGCCGAACACCCGGTAGCCAGTGGGCTCCACCAGGCCGAGCCGGCCGAACTCGCCGAAGGCCTTGTCGACCTTCGTCAGGAGCGAGCCGGAGGCGATCGGGATGACCACCTGCTCCGGCAGCCGCCAGCCGAGCTGCTCGGCGACCTCGTAGCCCAGCGTCTTCGATCCCTCCGCGTAGAACGGGCGGACGTTGACATTGACGAACGCCCACTCCTGCTCGCCGGCGATCTCGCTGCAGAGCCGGTTGACGTCGTCGTAGGAGCCCTTGATCGCCACCAGGGTGGGGCCGTACACCGCGGTGGAGACCGTCTTACCCGGCTCGAGGTCGTTCGGGATCAACACGACCGAGCGCAGTCCCGCCGACGCGGCGTGGGCAGCGACCGACTGCGCGAGGTTGCCGGTGGAGGCGCAGGCGACCGTGGTGTAACCGAGCTCGCGCGCGGCCGAGAGCGCAACGCTGACCACGCGGTCCTTGAACGAGTGTGTGGGATTCGCGCTGTCGTCCTTCACCCACAGCGTCTTCATGCCGAGCGCGGCGGCGAGGCGATCGGCGCGGCGCAGCGGGGTCCAGCCGGCGCCGAGGCTCACGCGCTTGGACTCGTCGTGACCGGCGGGTAGCAGCCCGACGTAACGCCACAGACTCTGCGGGCCGGCCTCGATCGAAGCCCGGCTGACGCGCTGGAGCCGCTCCTCGTCGTAGCCGATCTCGAGCGGAGCGAAGCATTCGATGCAGACGTGGATGGCGGCCAGGTCGTACTGCGCGCTGCAGTTACGACACTTGAGGTGGGTGGCCGGGTTGTCGGCGACGATCACCGGCGAGTCGAGCAGCGTGGTCATGCGGAAGAAGCCTCCTCATCGTCCCCGTCTTCTGACGGGCCGGCATTGGCACCTGCCTCTCGCGCGCTGGCATGAGCGCGCACGGGTGGTTGCCGGGGCTTCATCGGGCCGGTCCCTCTGCCCCTCTGGATGAGCAACACATATGAATTTGTGGATCACGAGCTGGTCCGACTCACCTGGCGTCGGTTTCGACCATGCTAGCTGACCGTGGGCGCTGAATCTGAGACAACCCTGTCCGGCATCCGAGTGATCTATTCCGACCTCGACGGGACCATGGTCGGACCGGGCGGCTGCTTCTTCCGAGCCGAGAACGCGCAGGTGGACCTGGAGCCGGCGCATGCTCTCGCCGAGTTGCTGCGCTGCGGCATCCCGCTGGTATTGGTCAGCGGCCGCACCCAGGCGCAGCTGCTCGAGGCGTGCGCGATCTTCGGTGCGGACGGGTACATCGGGGAGCTCGGCGCGGTGGTCGGCTGGGACCGGGGGCGCCGCCGGCAGCTGCTGCGCGGCGCCATGCCTCAGGAGTACGACGCCATCCCGGACGAGCTGGTCAGCGACTTTCTCGCGCGCTATGCCGGGCAGCTGGAGTACCACACCCCCTGGAGCGACGGGCATCAGCTCGACGTCATGCTCCGCGGGCAGGTCGACGTCGCGGAGGTCAACGCGTGGCTCACCGCGCAGGGTGCGGGCTGGCTGCGCATGCATGACAACGGTCTGCTGCCACCTCATCGCCGGGCCTGTGTGGTGGTGTCGGAGCTGCACGTCTACCACCTGGTCCCGGACGGCATCGACAAGGGCCGAGCGGTCGCGTTCGACCTCGAGCGCCGGGGTCTCGCCGCCGATCAGGCGATTGCCATCGGCGACAGCCAGAGCGATCTCACGATGGCGTCGGAAGTGGGCCGCTTCCACCTGGTCGCCAACGGGGCGCGCTCGGCGCCGGTGCGGGCCGCGGCCGAGGCGTTGGGCAACGTGGTGATCCAGGACGGTGCGCTCGGCCTCGGCTGGAGCGCGGCGGTGCGCTCGGCAATCGGCGGCTAGCCCGGGCTCTCGTTCGCGGCGACCTCGTCCCGTTTGCGGGCGGCGGCTCGGTCCCGCGAGCGTTCCAGCTCGGCGAGCTCACCGGCGGCGTTCGGATCGCCGTCCGCGTCGGACTCGGCGAGTTGCTGTATCGCGTCGGACAGCTCCCGCTGCTCCCGGTTCGACGTGGTCGCGTCGAGGAAGACGTGCCGCACCGACGGGAAGGACGCGCGCAGCTCCTCTTCGATCTCGGTGCTGACCTGCTCGATGCGGCCGGAGCCCACCTGATCGCCGAAGTCGATCTTCATCCCGACCAGCACCTGATCCGGCGCGAGCTGCATCGTCAACATCTCGAGCACCGCGTCGACCTCCGGATGCGAGGCCACGCTGTGCTGGATGTCGAGCCGCAGCTCCGGGTCGGCCGCCTCGCCGATCAGCAGGTCCTTGGTGTCGCGCCCGAGCGCGTACGCGATCCAGGCCAGCAGGATCCCGATGGCGATCGACGCGCACGCGTCGTACACCGCCGATCCGGTGGCCTGGTGCAGCGCGATGCCGGTGATCGCCAAGAGGATGCCGACCACCGCCGCGCTGTCCTCGCTGGCGACCGCCTTCACCGTCGGGTCCGGGCTGCGTCGCAGATGGCTGATGAAGCTGCGCCCGCGTTCCTCGGCCTCGCCGTGTACCTGGCGAACCGCGCGAATCAGTGAGGATCCCTCGAGGAAGAAGGCGACGCCGAGCACCCCGTAGGTGATGTAGAACTCCGTGGCGTCGGGAGTCTCTCTCGTATGCAGCAGCGAGTAGACGCCCTCGAAGACGGAGAAGCCGGCGCCTGTCACGAAGATCCCGACGGCCGCGAGGAGCGTCCAGAAGAACCGTTCCTTCCCGTAACCGAAGGGATGGGTGGAGTCCGCGGGCCGCTCGGCCTTGCGCAACGAGGTGAGCAGGAAGACCTGGTTCAGGGTGTCGGCCCACGAGTGCGCTGCCTCGGCGAGCATCGCGCTGGAGAGGGTGATGAATCCGGCGGCGCTCTTGGCGGCGGCGATCGCGAGGTTGACGCTCAGCGCGAGCAGCACCGTGCCGCGACTCTCCGATGCCATGGACGGCAACTACCCGAGCACTAACCTGCCTACTCATGCAGGACACGCCCGTGCTGGTGGCCTCGAATCGCGGGCCGCTGTCGTACAGCTCCAACGAAAAGGGCGAGCTGGTCGCCCGGCGGGGAGCGGGCGGCATGATCAGCGCGCTGGAGGCTCACGAGGAGCCGGTCACCTGGGTCTGCGCGGCGATGACGGACGGCGATCGGGCTGCCGTGCGAGCGAGCCCGGACGGGGTGCTGCGGGCCGGCGCCGCCCATCTCGGCGGCGAGCAGCTGATCCACATGCTCGACCTCGATCGGGTGATCTTCGACCGGGCGTACAACGCGGTGGCCAACCGGACGCTGTGGTTCATCACGCACCTGCTCTTCGACACCGCCCGCGCTCCGTCGTTCGGCCGTTCCTGGGCAGCGGACTGGGCCGCCTACGAGCACTACTGCGCGAGCTTCGCGCGAGCGCTCGCTGACCACGCCGTCCCGGGCAGCAAGGTGCTGCTGCAGGACTACCACCTGCTCCTCGCCCCGGGCATGCTGCGCGAGCTCTGCCCGGACGTGCGCATCGCCCACTTCACCCACACCCCCTGGGCGGTGCCCGACTACTTCCGGCTGCTGCCGGACGACGTGGCCGAAGCGGTGCTCATCGGCATGCTCGGCGCCGACCGGCTGGGATTTCACTGCCGCCGGTGGGCCGATGCGTTCCTCGCGTGCTGCGACGCGGTGCTCGGCGCGGACATCGACGGTGCGCAGGTCACCTTCCGCGGGCGGACCACGGCGGTGGCCGTGCACCCCTTGGGGGTGGACGGGCAGGAGCTGCGCCGGCGGTCGGCGGCTCCCGACGTCGCGAGCCGGATGGAGCTCCTGCGCGAGCAGGCGAACGGGCGGCGGCTGCTCCTGCGTATCGACCGCACCGAGCTGTCGAAGAACATCGTCCGCGGCCTCGAGGCCTATCGCGAGCTGCTGCGCGACCACCCGGAGCTGCACGGCGAGGTCACCCACCTGGCGTTCGCCTACCCGAGCCGGCACGACCTGCCGGAGTACCGGGAGTACACCGGCGCCGTGCAGCGCGTGGCGTTCGACATCAGCGAGGAGTTCGGCCGGCCGGGGTGGGAGCCCGTGCGCCTCGAGGTCAGCGACGATTTCCCGCGGTCGCTCGCGGCCTACGCGCTGGCCGACGTTCTCGTGGTCAACCCGGTGCGGGACGGCATGAACCTCGTCGCGAAGGAAGGTCCGGTGCTCTCCCAGCAGGACCTTTCGCTGGTGCTTTCCCGGGAGGCAGGTGCCGCCGCCGAGCTCGGCGGCGACTCGTTCGTCATCAATCCCTACGACATCGCGCAGACCAGCGCCGCCATGTGGGACGCGCTGCAGCTCGATCCGCAGCAACGCAGGGCGCGCTGCGCCCGGCTCGCCGAAAGAGCGGTGGCGTTGCCGCCCGCCGAGTGGTTTCGCGAGCAGCTTGCCGCACTCGACTGACGGTGCGAGCTAGCGGCCCGGCAGCTGATCGGCCAAGGCGTGCAAGAAGGTGACCACGCCGCCCGGGCCGGGCAGGATCAGATCGGCCTGCTCGCGCAGCCCGGACACTTCCTGCGAGTCGCTCACCGCCCCGAGCGCTGGTATGCCCTGCGAACGCAGCTCCTCCAGGGCGGCGAAGGCGGGCAGGTCACCGACGTCGTCGCCGATGAACAGCACCACCTTCGCGGCGCGTTCCTGCGCGAACGAGCGCAGCGCACCACCCTTTTCGAATCCCGGCGGGCGCAGCTCCAGCGCGTTGCGGGCCGGGTGCGGCTCGAGCCCGGCTTCCTGCGCGATCCGGCGCAGCCGTGGCGTCAACGCCTTGAGAACGGCCTGTGGATTCGACGTCCGGCGGGTGTGCACGACCAGCGCCTGGCCCTTGTCCTCGACCGTGACGCCATCCGGAGTGTCGCGATCGGCGGCAAGCTGGGAGAGCTGATGGCGCGCTTGCGCGACACCGGGCAGCGGCTCCGGCGAGGTGATCTCTCCGGTGCGCCCGTCCCAGCGTTGCAGGCCGTACTGCGCCAGCACGGTGAGCCGCTGGCCGGCGGGGTCGCTGTGCAAGCCGGTGAGCTCGAGCAGCTGCCCCGCGGGGCGGCCGCTGATCAGCACCACGGAGCCGAGACGGTCCGCGAGCAGCCGAAGCGCCTCCAGCGCACCCGGGGCCGGCACCGCATCTTCGGGGCGCTGCACGATGTGCGCGAGCGTCCCGTCGTAGTCCAGTGCCGCCAGCGCGCCGGCCGGGTCGGCGAGCAGCGCCGCCAGACCTTCCCGCCCGGCGGCCGTGGTCGGCTCGGGCAGCGCGCTCATCGGACGCCGCCGCAGCGCGCGGTTATCACGAGGGATTGCTGCGTTCGGTGACCACGAGGACGAGTTTGCCCGCGGCCTGCAGCCACTGCGGAGCCGGGGCGACGGTCGGGGTCGCGGAAAGGGTGGCGAGCGCCCGCGCCTGCCCCGACTGCCCGGGCGGGTAGTAGACGGTCGGCGTGGCGGGCTTCCGGCCGACGGTGAGGTTGCCGACGCCGACCACCGTGACCCCGCGCTCGCGGAGCATGCTCGCGGTGCGGGTGGCGAGCCCGCGGACCGCGGAGGCGTTCACGACGACGACGGGCCGGGTGAGCCGCTCGGGCGGCCGCGACGGGCGCGCCGACGCGGGCGCCCGGGCGGGCGTCGACGCCGTCGGCTGTGTCATAGGGGCGGGTTTCGCGACAGCCGCGGCCGCTTGGGGTGCACCGTCCGCGCTGCCGGCGCCGAGGTCGAGCGACGGGCCCGCCGAGCTCAGCTGCTCGCCCGGCGGCCCGCCGACGACGCGAAACAGCCCCTGCCCCGCGACCAGTGCGGCGGCGACGAGGCAGATCGGCAGCAGGAGGCGGAGAAGTCGAGATGCTCGCCCGCTCTCGCGATCGTGGGCGGACCGTCCGCGGGCCACCCGCTAGCTCGGACGGCCCAGCCGCCGCGCCGACCGAGCGCGCTCGCGCTGGGCGCGCAGTCGCTGCAGCCGCTTCACGAGCATGGGGTCGGCGCGCAGGGCCGCCGGCCGGTCGATGAGCCCGTTCAAGATCTGGTAATAGCGCGTGGACGACAGGCCGAACCGGTCGGCGACCGCCTGCTCCTTCGCTCCGGCGAGGCGCCACCACTGGCGTTCGAACTCGAGGATCTCAGCCTCACGGGGCGTCAGCTCATCGACCTGCGCGCCTGCCGCCCCGGACGAACCGTCCTGCGGACTCGTGCCCGGAGCTTTCGGGCCGACGCGCTGGGCGGGGTTGGCCATGTGACACCTCCCTGCTGAAAAGACAGACCTGCTGGAGCGGGCGAACTACAGCCGTGTCGTTCGTACCACGCTACGGCGGCTCGCCACGGCTCCTGCGCGCCCGCGTCATCCTTTCCGTCCTGGATGGGGGCGGAATGCGCGCTGCGCGACCTCGGTCGCGGTGACACGAGGCACACCGGCACGCCGCTGCCGATGGGCCCCGGCTTGGGAGACTGGTGGCGTGAGGACGAGATCGTCGCGGTGAGCATGCTGCTGCTCAACGCCGGGCACGAGGCCACCGTGAACGTCATCGCGGGCGGTGCGGCGACGCTCGCGGCAAGTCAGCGGGTCGGCTTGGTGCTCGCCCTGTCGTGACAGCCCTGTCCGAACCCGACGCGGTCGATGCGTACGGCACCGGCCGCGCGTCGCCGCTGATGCCAGGCCACGCCCTGGTCCACGCCGACCTGCACAACCACACGCGGTTGTCGGACGGAGCGGGCGATGCGCGGGACGCGTTCGGGTCGATGCGTGCCGCCGGTCTCGACGCCGCCGCGATCACCGACCACACGAACCTCGCCAGCTCGCTCGGCCGGCCGGCCGGCGTACCGGTCGCGTCGACGATGCACGGCCTCGACGAACACGGCTGGAAGCAGCTGCAGGAGTTCGCCGCCCAGGCCGATCGGGCGGGGGAATTCGTAGCCATCCGCGGCTTCGAGTGGTCACATCCGCTGCTCGGCCACGTGAACGTCTGGGACAGCCCGGAGTGGACGGCGCCGGTGTGGCCGACCGCGCGTGACCTGCGGCGGTTCTACGACTGGTTGGAGACGCCCGCGGCGGGCGATGCTCTCACGTCCTTCAACCATCCGGGGTCGCGCGGCACCGTGCTGCGCTTCGGCGACTTCGTCCTCCGGCCGCCACTCGGTCCGCGGATGGTCGGCCTCGAGATGTTCAACAAGACGGACGATTACCTGCTCGCCGTCGACTCCGACGGTGTCTCGCCGCTCGTGCAATGCCTCGACGCCGGCTGGCGCCCCGGGCTGATCGGCGTCACCGACGAGCACGGGCGCAACTGGGGCATCCCGGAGGGCAAGGGGCGCACCGGCTTGTTCGTGAACGAGTTGAGCCGCGCCGGTGTGCGTGAAGCGCTGGCGGCCCGGCGGTCGTTCGCCACGCGGGTCAAAGGGATGCGACTCGCCGCCACGCTGGACGGCACCGCGATGGGTCAGCGGCTACGCCGCCGGCCCGCAGGAGCCGGTGGCTTCGATGCGACGCTCGTGGTCGACCTCGATCTCGGGCCGATGGGGGCGGGACTCGAGCTGTCGGTGCAGCTCCTGCGGTGGGCGCCGCGGGTTCCCTCGGTCGAGGAGGTCGGCCGGTACGTCTGCGGCTCCGGCCTGCTGCGCACCCAGGTGCGGGTCGACCCCGACGAGCCGTGGCTCGTCCTGCGCGTGAGCGACCCCGGCGGGCGGCCGGTGCACGGGTCACCGGCGCCCTACGCGACGCTCGGGCGCAGCATCGCCTACGCGAGCCCCTGGTGGGTCGGTCTCGACTCGGCTAGCCGGCGGCCACGGTGACCGCGTGGATGGCAAGCCCAGCGAGCGCGCCGACCACTGTGCCGTTGATGCGGATGAACTGCAGGTCGCGGCCGACCTGCAGCTCGATCCGGCGGGAGGCTTCCGCAGCATCCCAGCGCGCGATCGTGTCCGAGATGACCGTGGCGACCTCGCTGCTGTAGGCGCCGGCCGCGTGAGCGGTCGCGTCCGCCAGGTAGCCGTCGACCTTCGCCCGGACGGACTCGTCGACAGCCAGCCGTTCCCCGAGCTCGCGCAGCCCGCTGACGACCCGCCGGCGCAGCTCGCCCCCTTCGTCGTCCACGGCGTCCAGCAGCAGCCGCCGTGCCGTAGACCAGATCGAGGCGACCCCTTCACGCACATCGGGGTGGTTCAGCAGCCGCTCCTTCAGCAGCTCGACCTGGTTGATCCGGTAGGGGTCGGTGCAGAGATCTTCCGCGAAGCGGGCCAGCATGCCGTCGAGCGCTTCACGCAGCGGATGGCGCGGATCGCTCTTCACCTCGCGGACGAACCGCATGAGCTCGCGGTAAGCGCGCCCGGCAACGGCCTCGTCCAGGAACCGCGGAGACCACGCGGGCGCTTGCTCGGTCACGATCGAGATCACGGTGTCGCGGTTGGCCAGCAGCCAGTCGTGAGCCGCGTCGACGGTGATGTCGACCAGCCGGTGATGGGTGCCCTCGGTGACGATCTGGCCCAGTAGCCGCCCCGCCGGAGGCCCCCACGGGATACCCGCGATCCGGCGCAGCACGGACGTCTCGAGCACGGCGGTCACGTCTTCGTCGCGCAACACCCGAATCGCGGCGCGGGCCGCGGTCGCCAGCTCGCGGGCGACCCGGGCGGCGTTCTTCTCCTGCGCCAGCCATCCGCCGACCCGGGCCGCCACCTCGGCGCGCAGCACCTTGTCGTGCACCACCGGCGGGGACAGGAAGTTCGAGGCGACGAACGACTCCAAGCTGCGGCCCAGCGCGTCCTTGCGCGTGGGGATGATCGCGGTGTGCGGGATGGGCAGGCCGAGCGGCCGGCGGAAGAGCGCCGTGACGGCGAACCAGTCGGCGAGTCCGCCGATCATCGCCGCTTCCGCGCCCGCGTTGACAAACCCGAGCGTCCCGCCCTGGTGGCGGGTCACGATGTACGTCACGACGGCGACGACCAGCAGCCCGGCGGCGAACCCCTTCATCCGCCGTAGGTCGCCGCGGCGGCGCTGCTCCTCAGACGTCAGCGAAGAGGCGGCCACCCCTGCGATCCTGCCCCAGCCGCTACGTTCGACCCATGGCAGCTCCGCAGGAACCGACCGGTACCGATCCGCAGCGCGCCGCCGATCTCACCGAGGCGCGCCGGCTCGCGGACGAGCTGCGGCGCATCATCAACCGGCTGGTTCTGGTCCGGCCGCCGGCGGCCGACTCGGCGCGCGCAGCGGACGCCGCCGCCGACTTCGCCAACCTGCTCGAGTCGTTGCCGGCGCGCACGACCACCTGGGAGGTGAGCGAGGCGGGACTCGAGCCACGCGACTTCCTGGAGCACAGCCCGCTGTCGGGCCGGTGCAATCCGTTGGCCCCGCCGCTGTTCACGCAGCTGGTCGAGGAGCCGAATGGCGGCTGGTACGTCGGCGGGGCGGTGACGTTCGGGGCGGCTTACGAGGGACCGCCGGGTCACGTCCACGGCGGCTTCCTGGCCGCGATGTTCGACGAGCTCCTGGGGTTCGCGCAAATGGGCGGCGGGTTCACCGGGCGGCTCACGGTGCACTACCGCAAGCCGACCCCGCTGCACCAGCCGTTGCGGCTGAAAGCCTGGCAGGAGCGCGTCGAGGGGCGCAAGCGGATCATCAAGGGCACCTGCCACGACGGTGATCGGCTGCTCACCGAGGCAGAAGGCTTGTTCCTCGCCCCGCGGGACGGCGATTTTCGCCGGCACCTCGGGTTCAGCTGACGGGGGCATACGCTCGACGACCGTGGCCATTCGACGCGTCGCGGCTGTGGCGGCTATCAGCTGCGCCCTGGCCGCCTGTAGCAGCGGCAGTTCCGCGCCTGCGCCGGGCGCCGTTTCGCGATCGGCGGCGGCGGCGCCGGCCGGCGCGGCTACGCCGAGCGTGACCGCGCGACCTGACGGCCCGGCTGCCGCGATCTCCGGCCCGGTCACCGGCGGAAAAGGCATCGCGTTGTTGAGCACCAACCCGCTGCGCTCCTCGTTTCGGGAAAGCGAGTACTTCGCCAGCGGGAAGGCCACGTCGTACACGGCGAAGGCGACACCCGCATCCGGCGCCTGGTCGCTCACGCCCGGTAAGACCGCCGCGTACCGCACCCGGATCGTCGCGCGGCTGCCGAAAGACCCGAAGAGCTTCAACGGCACGGTCGTCGTCGAATGGTTCAACGTCAGCGCCGGCGCGGACTCCGATCCCGACTTCACCTACTCAGCCGCCGAGTTGCTGCGCCGCGGCTACGCCTACGTCGGGGTGTCGGCGCAGCAGGCCGGTGTCTCCGGGGCGACCGAAGGCGACATCGCGAGCCAGCTGCTGCCCGGCCAGGGCAAGTCCGGGCTGCGTAACGTCGACCCGGCTCGCTACGGCTCGCTCGAGCATCCCGGCGACGCGTACTCGTTCGACATCTTCACGCAGGTCGCCCGGGCGCTGCGCAACCCCGGTCCGGTGGACGCGCTCGGCGGGCTGCGGCCTTTGCACGTCATCGCCACCGGTGAGTCGCAGTCGGCGTTCACCCTCACGACCTACGTGGACGGCGTCCAGCCGTTGACCCACGAGTTCGACGGGTTCTTCATCCACAGCCGGGGTGCCGGCGCGGCACCGCTCGACGGTGGCAACAGCGGCCAGAGTTTCGTGAGCGGCGGCGTCCGCATCCGCACTGACACCGACGTCCCGGTGCTGATCTTCGAGACCGAGACCGACATCGCCCTGTTGCGCTATGACCTTGCGGAACAGCCGGACAGCGAGCACATCCGGGTCTGGGAAGTCGCCGGGACCGCGCACGCGGACGCGACCGTCGTCGGAGCCGCGGCGAGCCTGCTCGGCTGCGGTGAGCAGATCAACAGCGGTCCGCAGCAGTACGTGGAGCGGGCGGCGCTCAACGCGCTCGAACGCTGGGTGCTTACCGGAACCGCTCCCGCATCGGCGCCCCGGCTCGAGCACGACGGGGCGACCCTGAAACGCAATGCGCTGGGCATCGCGCTCGGCGGGATCCGGACGCCGCCCGTCGACGTTCCCTTCGCCGTGCAGTCCGGAGAGCCCGCCGGCTCGAGCAAGGCGATCTGCCAGCTGTTCGGGCACAGCACGCCGTTCTCCGCCCAGCAGTTGCAGCAGCTGTACGGCAGCAAGGCGGAATTCCTGCGCAAATACGCGGCGGCCGCCAGCCGCAGTGTGGACGCGGGTTACGTGCTTCCCGCCGATCGTTCCGCGGTGATCGCCGAAGCCCAGCAGGTGAGCTTCGCCTGATGCGCAGCCCGGGGTACTAGTCGGCGGGACCGTTGGACAGCGTGACCGGCGCGCTGCGCGACTGCCCGAAGGAGTCGATCCAGCCGACCGTGACCTGCTGGCCGGGCTTGGTCTCCATGAGGCTTTGCGTGAGCCCGTCCGCGGACGTGACCGGCTCGCCGTCCAGCTCGGTGATGATGTCGCCGGCGCGGATGCCCGCCGCCTCGGCGGGCGAGTTCGCGGTCGTCGCGATCACTTCCGCGCCGCCGACGTTGCCGAAAGCGTCGCTGGACCGGACCTGGATGCCGAGGAAGCCCCGGCCGCCGATGATCGCTCCGCCGCTCGAGTCGCCGCGGCGGATGGCGTTCGAGATCTCTATCGCGCGATTGATGGGGATCGCGAAGCCGAACGTCATCCCGCCGCCGAGCCGCTCCCGAGAGGGAGAGGCGGCGGTGTCCATCCCGATGACCTTGCCGCCACGGCTCGCCAGCGGGCCGCCGGAGTCGCCTGCTTCGATGTTCGCCTTGACCTCGATCATCCCGGACAGCTGCTCCGAGCTGGTGCCGTTCTGATCGCTCGCGGTGATGCTTCGGTCGGTCGAGGTGACGGTCCCGCTGACGACGGTGAGGCTCCCGTGGCCGCCGGTGTTGCCGATCGCGACGACGGACTGGCCGGTGGAAACGGTGCTCGAATCGCCGAGCGGAACGGGGGTGAGGCCGCTCGCCCCCTCGAGCTGCAGCACCGCGATGTCGTTGCTGACGGCGGTGCCCAGCACGACAGCGGTGTAGTGCTGCTGCGTGTTGCTGACGGTGACCCGGATGCTGGTCGCGCCCGCGATCACATGGTTGTTGGTGAGGACGACGCCGTCGGCGGACAGCACCATTCCGGTGCCGGCCGCTTCGGCGTTCTGGTAGCCGAGCTCGGAGTTGATGAGCACGACGCCCGGATTCACCCGGTCAGCGACCTGCTGCACGGTGAGCACCGGGTCGGGGGGCTGCGCCCTGCTGGACCCGGCCGAGCCCGTGCTCCCCGGACCGTGGGCGGCCGTGGCGTCCGGGCCGCCGTACAGGGCGAGCGGGCGCTCGTGCGCGTTCACGATGACGGTGCCGCCGACCAGCGCGACTGTGAGCGCGGCCGCTCCCGCGATCAGGGCGGCGAGCAACCGGTATATCCGTCCCGGCTGCGCGGGGACCGTTGGGCGCGGCGGGGTGGTGAAGGGGGAGCTGCTCCACCCACCGGCCGGCGGGTCGGATGAGGGGCTCGGCCCCCACCAGTCACCCCGGTCGGTCATTCGCCGTCCTGCCTTCCTGCTGCCGCGACGTCGGAGCCGGCAGCCGACTTCGCAAAGCCCGACGCCGCTGCCCGGTAAACGTTGAAACCCCCGAAGCGAGGCCGATGTGACGGGAAGCGGCGCCGAAGTGACGAAGGACTTCCTCCCGTCTGCACCTCGACTCCATACCCGGCTGGCCCGTTTTCGGGCTCACCGGGCGTTTCGCGCCAGCTACCTGATGGTCGCACGGCGGCGGTCCGCTGTCTCTCACGTACCGCCTCGCGCCCTTGGACCCAGCTTCGGCACGTAACGTGCCTCCTCGGTCGACGGGCTGTAGACGGGTGTGAGAAGTCTCGATGCGAGGACAGCGGTGGCGGTCGCGTGCGGTCGCGGCCATGGTGGGCGCTGCCCTGGTCGGCGCGGCGTTGCTTGCTTCGTGCGCGGGCTCGGTGCACCGGCCGCCGGCCGCCTCCGTGCTGCCCTCCGCGAGTCCGACCGACGCTTCGGGGCGGCGCGCGTCGAGGCCGGCGGAGCTGCCCAGCGCTTCGGCGCCGGTCACCTCCAAGGGAGCGAGCAGCTCGCCGGCCGGTTCCGCGTACTACCTCTCGATCGGCGACTCCTACGCCGCCGGATGGCAACCGGTGCCCGGGAAGGTGATCGGGCACACGACGACCAACGGCTTCGCCTACCAGCTCGCCGCGCGCACCACGGTCGGCGGCCGCCGGCTGGACCTGGAAAACTTCGGCTGCGCCGGAGCGACGACGAGCACGCTGCTCAGCCAGGACGGGTGCCTGCCGTTTCTGCTCGGTCCCGGCGCCACCGCCTACCCGCGCGAGACGCAGACCCAGGCCGCCCTCGCGTTCATCGCCGCCCATCGCCGCGACATCGCGCTCGTCACCGTGTCGATCAGTGGCAACGATGTGACGAGCTGCCGCAAGGCGGTCGATCTCGACGCCTGCCTGAAGCCGGCGCTCGCGACCGTGAAGAGCAACCTGCTGACGTTTCTGCGGCAGTTGCGTGCTGCCGCCGGGCCGGCGGTGACGATCGTCGGCCTCACCTACCCGGACGTGCTGCTCGGCGAGTGGGTCCGGGGTGACTCCGCCGCCCGCGCGCTGGCCAAGAAGTCCGTGGCCGCCTTCAGAGACGATCTCAATCCGACGCTCGCAGCGGCCTATCGCTCGGTGGGGGCGATGTTCGTCGACGTCACCGCCGCCGCGGGGGCCTACATCCCGTGGAGCCGCACCACCGAGCTGGATCCGTATGGCACCCTGCCGGTCGCCGTGGCCAGGGTCTGCCGGCTGACGTACTACTGCGACACCGGTGACATCCATCCGCGGACGAATGGCTACCGGCTCATCGCCGACCTCATCGCCGCGACCCTGCGCGGCAAGTAGCGCCGCGGGTCAGTCGAGCAGCGGAGCGAGCGCCGCGGCGATCTGTTCGCTCTCGATGAGAAAGGCATCGTGGCCGAACGGTGACCGCACGACCCGCACGGGCGGCGCACCGGGGATTCCGGCCGCGAGCCGCTGCTGCTGGCTGATCGGGTACAGCCGGTCGGTGTCGACGCCCACCACCACCGTGCGCGCGGTGATCGAGGCGAGCGCGGCCTCGAGGCCGCCGCGTCCGCGGCCCAGCTCATGGCTGTTCATCGCCTCGGTGAGCGCTACGTAGCTTCCTGCGTCGAACCGGTGGACCAGCTTCTCGCCGTGGTGATCGAGATAGGACTCGACCTGCCAACGGCCCCCGTCCAACGGATCGAGCTCGTCCTGGGCGGCGCGGCCGAAGCGGGTGTCGAATTCGGCGGCGCTGCGATAGGTCAGGTGCGCGATCCGCCGGGCGATCGCCAGCCCGGCGTGCGGCCCGTCGCCGTCCGCGGCGTCGTGGTAATCGCCCCCGCGCCAGCCCGGATCGGCGCGAATGGCAGCGAGTTGCGCGACGGCGAAACCGATCTGGTCGCCGCTCGCTTCGCCGGTCGAGGCAACCACGCCGAGTCCGGCGACCCGCTCCGGAGCGGACACCGCCCACTCCAGCGCCCGCATGCCACCCATCGAGCCGCCGACGACCAGCTTCCAGCAGTCGATCCCCAGCGCGTCAGCCAGCCGCAGTTCGACGGCGACCTGATCGCGAACGGTGGTGCGCGGCCAGCGGCTGCCCCAGGGCCGGCCGCCCGGACCCGCCGAAGCAGGGCCGGTCGTGCCCTGGCAGCCGCCGAGCACGTTCGGGCAGACGATCCAGTGCCGGGCCGGATCGATGAGCCGACCTGGCCCGACGAGGCCGTCCCACCACCCCGGCGTGCGGTGGCCCGGCCCGGCGGCACCGCTGACATGCGAATCGCCGGTCAGCGCGTGCATCACCAGCACGGCGTTGTCGCGTGCGGCCGACGGCTCACCCCACGTCTCGTACGCCATCCGCACGGCGGGTAGCGCGCCGCCACGTTCCAGCCGCAGCGGGCCGAGGTCGGCGAACTGCCGGCGACCGACCGGATCCCCCTCGCGCCAGGCGCCGCTGGCGGGAGGAGGACGCCAGGCCTGCGCGCCGGGGGGCGCAGGCCTGGCCGGATGGCTTGCCAACGTCGGCTAGTCCCCCTTCGCGGCCCGGAAGCCGGCTTCCAGGTCGGCCCTCAGATCTTCGAGTCCTTCCAGCCCGACGGATAGCCGGATGAGCCCGGGCGCGACACCGGACGCGATCTGCTCCTCGCCGGACAGCTGCGAATGGGTCGTGCTGGCCGGATGGATGATCAGGCTGCGAACGTCACCAATGTTAGCCAGGTGGCTGAACAGCTCGACCGCGTCGACGAACCGCTTCCCGGCCTCCACGCCGCCGCGCAACTCGAACGAGACGATGGCCCCGGCGCCGTCGGGCAGGTACTTCTGCTGATTGGCGTGCCAGGGGCTCGACGGCAGCCCGGCGTAATGCACGGTCTCCACCTCGTCCCGCGCCTCGAGCCACTCGGCGAGCGCCTGGGCATTGGCGGTGTGCCGCTCCATGCGCAGCGAGAGGGTCTCCACACCCTGGATCACGAGAAACGCCGAGAACGGCGAGATCGCCGGGCCCATGTCGCGCAGGTACTGCACGCGCAGCTTCGCCGCGAACGCGCCGTGGCCCAGCGCGGGCCAATACTGCAGGCCGTGGTAGCTCGGGTCCGGCTCGTGAAACTGCGGGTGGCGGTCGGCGTGGGCGCCGAAGTCGAAGGTGCCGCCGTCGACCACGACGCCTCCGATCGTCGTCCCGTGGCCGCCGAGGAACTTGGTCGCGCTGTGGATGACGATGTCGGCCCCGTGCTCGATCGGCCGCAACAGGTACGGGGTCGGGACGGTGTTGTCGACGACCAAGGGGACGCCGATCTCGTGGGCGACGTCAGCGACGCCGCGGACGTCGAGCACGTTGCTGCGCGGGTTGCCGAGCGTCTCGGCGAAGAAGAGCCGGGTGCGGTCGGTCACCGCGGAGCGCCATTCGTCCAGGTCGTCCGGGTCGTCGATGAACGTGACATCTATCCCCAGCTTGGGGAACGTGTAGTGCAGCAGGTTGTAGGTGCCGCCGTAGAGCGAGGCGCTGCTCACGATGTGGTCGCCCGCGCTGGCCAGCGTGAGGAAGGTGAGCGTTTCCGCGGCCTGCCCGCTCGCGACCGCGACGGCCGCGACGCCGCCCTCGAGCGCAGCGACGCGCTGCTCGAGCACGTCCTGCGTCGGGTTCATGATTCGCGTGTAGATGTTGCCGGGCTCGGCCAGGCTGAACAGATCGGCGGCGTGCTGGGTGTCGCGGAACGCGAACGACGTGGTCTGGTAGATCGGCGTCGCCCGGGCATTGGTGGTCGGGTCCGGCGCGGCGCCGGCATGGACCTGCTTCGTCTCGAAGCTCCACCCTGAGGTGTCGGGCTCGTGCGGCGGCGGAACGGGGGTGGTGTCGGGTGCCTCGGTGGTCATGCGTCTCTCTCCATCGGTGCGGGAACGTATTCGGTCTGCAAACGAGTGAACTCGCTTCGTGCGAGGTCTGCGAGCGACGCCGGTCGTGCCGGTGGGGCCCTGATCGCCAGCGCGGTCAGCGGCCGGCAGTACAGCGACCGGCGACAGCTGCTGCTACGGCTGCGCTAGGGCCGGGCCGGCGGAGTCGCCAGGGCCCTGCAGGCAGGCGCCGGCGGGCTGGGAAGTCAGCCCGCGGGACAGCACTCGCGACACATGCCCGAACAGCAGAGCAGCATCACGAGGTAATCGGCGCGGGCGCTCGGCGCCACGTTTCCGCCAGCTGACATGGCGTCACCGTACACGGTGGTCGCTACCCGCTCACCGGCGTTTCGTCCGGTGGCTGGTGTCCGGGCGGTGACATGAGCTGGCCGGTCCGTACCCGAATCTGTCATCGTTCCTGGCGTGGGAACTCTGGCGGTCGGGCTGCTCTGCGCCTTGTGCGCGGCCGCCTGCTACGGCGCCGGACCGCTCCTGCAGGCGCTGGGTGCCCGGAGCGAAGCGGCCGGCAGTGGGCTCGGTCTCGGGCTGCTCGCGCGGCTGGTGCGCAACAAGTTCTGGCTCGCCGGCGTAGGCACCGACTTCAGCGGCTTCGGCTTTGAGGCGTTGGCCCTCGCGCTGGCGCCCGCCGCGTTCGTCACGCCGCTGCTGCTGTTCGACATGGTGGTGCTGGCCTTGCTCGCCAGCCGGGTCGTGCATGAGCGGATCAGCCGGGCCGGCGCCATCGGGATGAGCACCATCATCTGCGGGGCAGTCCTGCTGACGGTCGCGTTCGCCACCTCTCACCATGAGATCGGCCGCGAAGCAGGGTTCGGCGAGCAGCTCGGGCTGGCCGCCGGCGTCGGGCTGGCCGCCTTGATCGCCGTGCTGGCCGGCCGGATGCGGGCCAGCGGCGCGACGACCGCGGTCCTCGCGGCCGCGGCCGGGATCTCGTATGCGGCGGCCACCCTGTGCACCCGGCAGCTCAGCGTTTCGCTGCGCGAACACACCGTGCTGCACCAGTTCGTGACCCCGGCGCCCTACCTGCTCACGGTGGGCTCGCTGCTGTCACTCAGCTTGCTCTCTCGCGCGCTGCAGGCGGGCGCGGCGGTGGTGGCGGTGCCGGTGACGAGCGCGCTGGCCGCGCTGCTCCCCGCCGCCGCCGGCCTTGCGGTGTTCGGTGAGCCCTTGCCACGCGGCGGCGCGCTGGCCGCCTTCGTGATGGCGCTGCCCCTGCTGGTCGCCGGACTGGTGATGCTGGCGCGACAGGGCAGCGTCACCGAGCTCCTCGCCGCCGAGGCGGCCGGCGGCGTGGTCGACTCCGACCGGATGCCGGCTGAGCAGCGGGCCTGCGCCCAGTCCGCTTACGCCGTGGACGCCGGACTGACGCCGGACCCGGCTGGCTAGCCTGCCGGTTCGGCGCGCGGGCGCAGCCCCTCGCTGAGCAGGGCGCAGAGCGTGCCCAGCGGGTCTTCGACGGTCGCGAACGTCGCCGAGCGGGCGTCCTCGAGGATGCCGGTGATCGCGTAGAAGATGATCCACACGGCGCCGAGCGGGTCGAGGTGGTGTGCAATCGAACCGTCGTCCATGCCCTCGCGGAGCACGTCCTGCCAGAGTTGCACGCACTCGTTCCGCCAGGCGACGAGCGGAGCAAGGCCGTCTGCCAGCGCCACGTGGCGGGTGTCGTGGGAGAGCGCCAGGAACTCGAAGCGGTGGCGGCGCCCGTTGTCGTAGGCGGCCCCGAGCATCGCCATCAGCCGGGTCAGCCCGTCACCCTCGGTGCCGGCGGCCGCCCGCAGATCGCGTACGAAGCTTGCGTAGAAGCGCTCGCCGATGGCCAGCATCAGCGCGTCCTTGCTCGGAAAGTGGTTGTAGAGGGTGGCGACCGATGAGTCGTTCTCCCGGGCGATGTCGCGCATTGACACGCCGTGAAAGCCGAGCTTGGCAAAGCTCCGGGCGGCAATGTCGACGATCGTGTCGCGACGTCCCCCCGGGTCGTGCGCGGAGTTAGTGGAGGAAGGGCTCACGGGCGCAGCGGCGAAAGGAACGGCACTGCTGGTCCTCCAAAAGGCGAATGGCCGCGCAGACGTACGAGAAAAACCAAACGGCCCGAACCTTATCTGGTTCGGGCCGTTTGTGCAGCAGGATGATCAGTAGCGATAGTGGTCGCTCTTGTAGGGACCGGCGACATCGACACCGATGTACGCGGCCTGCTCCTTGGTCAGCGTCGTCAACTTCGCACCGAGCGCTTTCAGGTGCAACCGGGCCACCTTCTCGTCGAGGTGCTTCGGCAGCGTGTAGACCTTGTTCGCGTATTGGTCGGTCTTGGTGAGCACCTCGATCTGCGCAATGACCTGGTTAGTGAACGAGGTCGACATGACGAAGCTCGGGTGTCCGGTGGCGTTACCCAGGTTCAGCAGCCGGCCCTCGGACAAGACAATGATCGAACGGCCGTCCGCGAACACCCACTCGTCGACCTGCGGCTTAACGCGAACGCGCGAAATGCCCGGAATTCGGGCGAGCCCGGCCATATCGATTTCGTTGTCGAAGTGTCCGATGTTGCCGACGATTGCCTGGTGCTTCATCCGAGCCATGTGGTCGGCGGTGATGATGTCCTTGTTGCCGGTCGTGGTGATGAAGATATCGGCGGTTTCGACAACGTCGTCGAGGTGGACGACCTGCAGGCCGTCCATGGCTGCCTGCAGTGCGCAGATCGGGTCGACCTCGGTCACGAGCACGCGCGCGCCCTGACCGCGCAGCGACTCCGCCGACCCCTTGCCGACATCGCCGTACCCGCAGACGACCGCCACCTTGCCGCCGATCATGACGTCGGTACCGCGGTTGATGCCGTCGATGAGCGAGTGACGAACGCCGTACTTGTTGTCGAACTTGGACTTCGTCACCGAGTCGTTCACGTTGATCGCCGGGAACAGCAGCGAGCCGTTGCGCTCGAACTCGTACAGCCGGTGGACACCGGTGGTGGTCTCCTCGGTGACGCCCTTGATGTTCTGGCTGATCCGGGTGAAGCGGGTGGGGTCTTCCGAAAGCGAGCGGCGCAGCGTCTCGAGGATGACGCCGTACTCCTCCGGGTCGTTCTCGTCCGGCTGCGGCACCGCGCCGGCCGCCTCGAACTCGACGCCCATGTGCACGAGCAGTGTGGCGTCGCCGCCGTCATCGACGATCGCGTCCGGACCGCCTCCGTCCGGCCAGGCGAGCATCTGCTCCGTGCACCACCAGTACTCCTCCAGCGTCTCGCCCTTCCAGGCGTACACCGAGACTCCCTGCGGGTTCTCCGGGCTGCCCTCCGGACCCACGACGACCGCGGCAGCGGCGTGGTCCTGGGTGGAGAAGATGTTGCAGCTCACCCAGCGGACGTCAGCGCCGAGCGCGGCGAGCGTCTCGATGAGGACGGCCGTCTGGATCGTCATGTGCAGGCTGCCGGCGATGCGCTTGCCGGCGAACGGCTTGGACCTGCCGTACTCCTCGCGAAGCGCCATGAGCCCGGGCATCTCGTGCTCGGCGAGCTGGATCTCCTTGCGGCCGAAAGCGGCGAGCGAGAGGTCGGCGACTTTGAAGTCGCTCACGCTCCCCGCCGAATCGGCGCGTAGCTGGTCTACCGGTGTGGCGGTGTCGGGCATTCGAGATTCTCCTCCGATGGTGTCGACACGCTGGTCGGGATCGCGGGCAGCGCGGCCCGCGGTCAGGTCATGCTCGCCCGAACCCGGGATGGGGTTCCTCTCGTCGGCGAGCTTGCGGTACAGGGACGCTCGGGGCGGGGCGGCCACCCGGTGAACGGCTCCGAACCATGCGTCGAGCGCCTGTGCGAGCTCCGGCTCGGTGCGCTGCCGGAGCTCGAAGGCGACATCGGTGAGCCCGATGTCGAACCGCTCGACGATGTCGTGCAGGTCGCGCAGCCGCTGCAGCTGCACCGAGCTGTAGGCCCGGTGACCACCCGGCGTGCGCAGTGGACGGATGAGGCCGCTGCTCTCGAGGTAGCGCAGCATCCGCGGGGACCAGCCGGTGGCGGCACTGGCCTGCTGGATGCTCTGCGACGTCATCGCGGGTCAGGTTACCACGGTCGTGTCAAGTTTCCGGAGGAGGGGCCTGCGTGCCGTTGCCGTGGCTAGCGGGGCCGGCTCTGGGGTCCGAGCCCCTGATCTTGGCTCGCGATACGCGCGGTGACACGCCGTTCCCCGCCACGGAAGCCGCGAGTCAGTGTCATCCGTGGTTGACACGTACTCGCGTGTCGCGCGCGGACACGCCGTCATGGGCATCGCGTATCGCGAGTGCGGATGCTCCACCCGTCGCCGGTCGCCGGTCGCCGGTCGCCGGTCGCCGGTCGCCGGTCGCTGGTCGCGGGGCCGCCAGGTTCCGCGGCTTCCCGACGCGGTTAGTGCTGCGGGGTGCCGCTGCGATTTCGCGCCTTGGCGACGACCTGGTTGATCTTCGCTCGGGTGGCGGGGTCGTTGGCCTTCGCTTTGGCCTGGGATACCAGTTGCTTGCCCCGCGGGCTGTCCAAGAACTTCTTGGCCTGCTGAAAGGCGACGCTGGCGAACGCCATGCGGGAGAACAGTTTCGGCATCCGGCGATTCTTCCCCGGTGGGTGGCTTCGAACAGTGCCGCCGGCCACGTGCGAGCTTCCACGTATTCACCGCCGACCCGGAGAGCCCCCGGTCCGGATCGAACGGACGACCTGCCGCTTACAAGGCGGCTGCTCTGGCCACTGAGCTACGGGGGCGGAGGCTCCATGTTAGGGAGTCGCCCGCACCCGCTGGCCCCAAGCAGCGGCTTCGGGGCAGCGGGTGCGGGGGGCTAGCCGGCCGCTGCGGGCACGGGGACCTCGTCGACCGCGGTCGGCAGGCCGGCGGAAGCGGTGGGATCGGCGGTCGTCTTGACGTTCTGCACCGCCAGCGCGATCACTGCCACACCCACCGCCATGACGATGGCTGCCCAGCCGAATCCCGCGGTGTAGCCGTCCGTGACGCGCTGGGCGTAGTCCGGCGACGCGGGCGTGCGGCCACCGATGTGGGACACGGCGATCGTGGTGAACACCGCGATACCCAGCGCACCGCCGATCTGCTGCACCGCCGTCTGCACCCCGGACGCGAGGCTCGCGTCCTGACCGGACACCTCGTGGAGCGAGGCGTTGGTGATCGACGGGAAACAGATGCCGGCACCGAACGCCAGCAGGACCATGCTCGGCAGCACGTCGGCGGCGTAACCGGTGTGCACGTTCAACCGGGTCAGCAGAGCCAGCGCCGCAGCGCAGATAGCGAAGCCCGACAGCAGGAGCGCCTTGACGCCGACCCGCGGCAGCAATGCCGTTCCCACGCCGATCGCCACGGAGATCGAAACTCCGAACGGCAGATAGGCGAGCCCGGTCTTCAACGGCGACCAGTGCAGGATCTGCTGCAAGAAAAGCGTCTGCAGGTAGAAGTAGGCGAAGAAGCCGCTGGTGAAGAAGACGGTCACGCCGTTGGTCGCCACCCGGGTGCGGTTGTGGAAGAAGCGCATCGGCACCAGCGGATCGCGCGACGAGCGCTCGATCAGCACGAACGTGGTCAGCAGGGCGACGCCGGCCACCAGCGAACCGAAGACGAGCCAGTTTCCCCACGAGGTCTGACCGCCGTGCAGGATGCCGTAGACGATGGCGATCAGGCCGAGGGTCGCGGTGAGCGCGCCGGCGATGTCAGGCCGCGGCCGCGGGGCGCCGGTCAGCAGGCTCGAGCGCTGCGCGCGGCTCTCGTCGACGAGCCGGGGGAGGACGACCAGCGCGAAAGCGGCGACCGGGATGTTGATCAGGAAGATCCAGCGCCAGCTGCTCGGCCCGATGTCGACGATCACGCCGGAGATCACCGAGCCCAACGTGCCTCCCAGACCGGCGATGCCGCCCCAGATGCCCAGCGCCTTGGTGCGCTCCTTCGGATCGGGGAACAGCAGAGCGACCAGCCCGAGAGCCGCTGGTGCCGCCAGCGCCTCGCCGATGCCCTGGATGAATCGGCTGGTGACGAGCATTGCCGGGTTTTGGGCCAGGCCGCAGGTGACCGAGGTGACTCCGAAGATGGCCACTCCGATGAGAAACAGGCGCTTGCGCCCCACCAGGTCGGACAGCCGGCCACCGAGAAGCAGCAGACCGCCCGCCATCAGCACGTAACCGTCGACCACCCATGCCAGCCCGGTGGGACCGAAGTTCAAGTCGCGCTGGATGTTGGGCAACGCGACGTTCACCACCGTGACGTCGAGAATCAGCATGAACTGCACCAGCGCCAGCACCGCCAGCGCCTTCCACCGGCGCGGATCGGCCTCGCTCGACTCACCCGATCCAGCCGCGACGGGGCTCGCAATCGAAGATTCGCTCGCCATGACTTACCTCCTCGTACATCTGGACGCAGCCTGGCACCGAGGTGTGACAGAAAGGGGCGCGCTGTCGTCAACTTGTCGTCGCACGGGCGGCCCGGGATGCCGACAGGCCCTGCGCGAAAACCTAGAAGAGGGTGATCGCCTCTGGCGCGGCGTTCACCGGCAGCATAAGTCGGGCGTCTTTTGTACGGACTTGTCCGAGCTCCCGGCTTACCGGATGCCACTGCAGTGGTGGGTAGCCGGCGCCGGCCACCGTGTCGAGCAACGGCTGCGGATCGGTGTCGTCCACGGTGAGCCAACGCGACGCGAGCGACTCCGGCACGACCATCGGTGCCCGCTCATGCAGCCACGTGAGCTGCTGCGGAGCCGGGCCGGTGAGGACAGCGGCGCTGGAGATCGGCGGTCCCCCGGTCGGCGGGTGCCAGCACGCCCACAGCCCGGCGAGCCAGAGCACCTCCCCGTCCGCCCGCCGGACGAGGTGCGGCTGGCGACCGGACGGACCGACGGCCCACTCATACCAACCGTCCGCCGGGAAAAGGCAGCGAGCGGTGCGAATGGCCCGCCGGAACGCGGGCTTCGTGGTGACCGTCTCGACCCTGGCGTTGATCATGCGGGCGGCGCCACTGGCGTCGTTCGACCACGGCGGGATGAGGCCCCACACGTGACGGCGCAGCTTCAGCCCCTCGGCCGTCTTGACGAGCACGCGCGGCTGATCGGTCGGCGCCACGTTCGCCGACCGCACGGGGTCGGAAGGCGCGGGCTGCGCAGCGTCGACGGCTTCACCGGCGCCGGTCTCGTCGGCCGCGCCGGTCAGCAGGACGAGGTCGGCCGTGTCGCGCATCGACGCGTACCGCCCGCACACGAGCCCTGTCTACCACCGGCCCGCGACGCCGGGTTCGTCAGCGGTCGCGTCGGCCATCACACCGAGGATCGCGCGCGGGCCGGCGAGGGGAAGCCGGCGAACCACGACCTCGCGTGGCTGCAGCAGCACCATCGTCCAAAGGGTGAGCTTGAGGTGAGCGCTCTCGAAGCAGAAGTGGTCGGCGTCGATCTCCGCCGTGGTGTCATCCGCGTAGACCACCCAGTGCCTCACGCCGTCAGCATGCGGCCTCGGTACGACAGCGAGCTACGACAGCGGGGTCCGGCCGCAGGTTGCAACGGCAGCTCAGCCGCGCTCGGCCAGTTCCCGCTCCCTCAGGTGTCCATCGATCTTGCGCTTGATCCGCTGGAGCGCGTTGTCCACCGACTTGGTGCGCCGGCGCAGCACGTCGGCGATCTCCACGTAGCTGCGGCCGTCCACGTACATGCGCAGCACCTCGACCTCGAGGTCGGAGAGCGCATCGTCGACGTAGGCCTGCAGCTCGCGCACCCGTTCGGCGCTCGTGACCCGCTCGGCCGGATCGGACTGCGGGGACGCCGGGAGCACGTCGGCGAGTACCCGCTCACCGTCGTCGTCGTCGCCCACGCTGCGCGAGAACGACACGTAGCTGTTGAGCGGGCCGTGCTTGTAGCGGGTAGCGGACTTCACCGCGGTGATCAGCTGACGCGTGACGCACATCTCGGCGAATCCGCGAAACGACATCTGCTGCGCCGGGTCGTAATCGCGGATCGCCTTGAACAGTCCGATGAGGCCCTCTTGGACGACGTCCTGCGCGTCGCCGCCGACGAGGAAGTACGAGCGGGACTTACCGCGGACGAACGGCCGGTAGCGGCCGAGAAGGACGGACTCGGCGTCCGCGTCTCCAGCCTGCGCCGCCTGGGCAAGCTCCTCGTCGCTGGGGCGCATCGGGGGCTCCTTGTCATCGCTCTGACATGGAGGAGAACGAAGCGCGGATTCGGACGTTACGGGCGCTAATCAGCAATCCGCAGGAATTGCGTCATTACCGCGGAACAGCGGAATTGCGCCTCAGTGGCCGCTCTTGGCCGCGCGCCGGCTTGCCAGCTCGGCGAGTGCCACCCCAGCTGCCACCCCGGCGTTCAGTGACTCCACCGGGCCCGCCATCGGGATGCGTACCAACACCCGGCAGGCTTGCGCGACCAGCCGCGAAAGGCCGCGGCCTTCCGAGCCGATGACCAGCACCAGCGGATCCGCCGCAGCCTGCAGCTCGCCCAGCTGTACGGGCGCATCCGCCGCCAGCCCGACGACGGTGAGCCCGGCTTTGTCGTAACTGTGCAGAGTGCGCGAGAGGTTGGTGGCCCGGGCGACCGGCAGCCGCGCCAGCGCACCGGCGCTCGCCTTCCACGCCGACGCGCTGACTCCGGCCGCGCGGCGCTGGGGGATCACCACCCCATGGGCACCGAACGCCGCCGCCGAGCGGACGATCGACCCGAGATTGCGCGGATCGGTCACTCCGTCCAGGGCGACGATGAGCGGGGTGCCCGCCCCCCGGCGGGGGATCAGGTCGTCCGGATGCGCGTATTCGTACGCCGGGACACCAAGGCCGATGCCCTGGTGCGGCGCGCCGCCGCACATGCGGTCGAGGTCGGCCGCCGGGACGTCGGCGACCGGGATGCCGCGCTGGTCGGCGAGCCGTCTGGCCTCGGCGATCCGGGCGTCACCGGGTCCGGCAACGATCAGCAACCGCGTGGCGGGGACGTCGGCGCGCAAAGCTTCGACGACCGGATTGCGGCCGACCACCACCTCATCGCCGGCTTGCGTCTCGCGAGCGCGTGGCGGCCGAGCGGCCGACTGCGCGCGCCGGGCGGCGGTCGCTGCCCGGCGCTGCGCCGGGTGGCCCGTGCGGTCCGATGCCTTCGGGGTGGCCCCGCGCCCGGCGAGCTTGCGCCTGCCGTGACCACCGGTGCCCTTGGACGGCCCCTTGCCGGTCGGCGACATCAGCGAGCCAGCTCCCAGCGCTGGCCGTCGGGAGTGTCCTCGACGACGACTCCGGCCGCCGCGAGCTCGTCGCGGATGGCATCGGCGGTGGCCCAGTCCTTGGTCTTGCGGGCTGCAGAGCGCCGTTGCAACGCTCCGGCGATCAGGTGGTCGAGCACCGAGCGCGACGAGCCGCCGGCGGACTTCGGCCACTGTGCGATCGGGTCGAGCCCGAGCACGCCGAGCATGCGGCGGACCAGCCGGTGGTGCCCGCTGGGGTCGGAAGCCCGGTTGCCCGCCTTCACGGTCTCGTGCACGACCGCGAGCGCTCGAGGGGTCGCCAGGTCGTCGTCCATCGCCGCGGCGAATGCCCGCCAGGCCGGGTCGTCGGCGTCCGGGTGATCGCCTCCCGGCTCGAGAACGACCGGCTCCCCTGCGGGGGCGGTGCGCGTGACGAAGCCTTCCAGCCCCTCGTATGCCGCCGTGGCCTCCGCCAGCTGCCCCGGCCCGTATTCCACCGCCGAGCGGTAGTGGGCCGCGGCCAGGTAGTAGCGCAGCGCTTCCGGTCGGATCTCGGCGAGTACGTCATCGACCAGGAACGTGTTGCCCAGCGACTTCGACATCTTCTCGCCGCCGGACACGTTCAGCAGCCCGTGGTGCATCCAGAACCGGGCCATCTCGTGACCCTCCGCAAAGTCGGGGAAGTCGAGCCCGCAGTCGGACTGGGCGCGCTCATTCTCATGATGGGGGAAGACGAGGTCGAGCCCGCCGCCGTGGATGTCGAACTGTGCGCCGAGATACTTCGCCGCCATGGACGAGCACTCCAGATGCCAGCCCGGCCGGCCCGGCCCCCACGGGGTGGGCCACGTCGGCTCCCCCGGCTTGGCCGCCTTCCACAACGCGAAGTCCCGCGGATCGCGCTTGCCGCCCTCACCCTCCGGGCTCGGCTGCATGGAGTCGGGACGCTGACCGGAAAGCCCGCCGTAGCCGGTGAAGGACGCGACCGAGAACCAGACGCTTCCGGCCGCGGCGTAGGCATGGCCGCGATCGATCAGCCGCTGCATCAGCTCGATCATTTCGGGGACGTGTCCGGTGGCGCGCGGCTCGATGGTGGGGGGCAGCACCCCGAGGCGCTCGTAAGCCCGGTTGAACTGCCGGGTGAAACGCTCGGCCAGAGCGAAGGGCGACTCGGCTGCTGCGGCGGCGTTGATGATGATCTTGTCGTCGATGTCGGTGACGTTGCGCACCAGCGTCACCGCGTATCCGCATGACAGCAGCCAGCGCCGCAGGACGTCGACGACCACCGCTCCGCGCAGGTGGCCGACGTGCGGCGCGGACTGCACCGTCGGCCCGCAGAGGTAGATGCCGACGTGACCCGCGGTGATCGGCTCGAAGGGCCGCACGCGCCGGGTGCGCGTGTCGTATAGCGCGAGCCCCACGCGTCGACCTTACCGACGCGCGTCCGGGCCGCCGGCCGGGCGCGATTCCACCGCGGGAAAGCACGCCCGAGCCCAACGGGCGCCGGGTCGCAGGTGACGGCGGTCACAGTCGGGTAGTACCGTCTCGCCCCAGTCTGTCCGTCTGCGGAGGGGAAGCGCATGCTTCGGATCGGGTCGTTGCGGCGTGCTGCCGCCCGTGGAGTCGCCGGGATGACCGCGACCGCCGGCCTCGTCGCCGGGCTCGGGGCATGTACGACGACAACGGGTTACCCGGTGAACTACTCGTTCTCGGCGGCGATCGCGTACACCCTCACCCACTACGGCCAGCCGCCGGTGGGCGCCAACAACTGGAACTGCAAGCCGAGCGCCGCCCACCCCTATCCGGTGGTGCTGGTGCACGGAACGTTCGGCAACATGACCGACTCGTGGGAGGCGCTGTCCCCGCTGCTCGCGAACAACGGCTACTGCGTCTTCGCGCTGAACTACGGCGGATCGTCGTCCGGCGCCCCGCTGCAGGCCACCGGACCCATCGCGAAATCGGCCCAGCAGCTGTCAGCCTTCGTCGACCGGGTGCTCACCGCCACCGCCGCGAAGAAGGTCGACATCGTCGGGCATTCCCAGGGCGGCCTGATGCCGCGCTACTACCTGCGCTTCCTCGCAGGGGCGGCCAAGGTCGACACCCTCGTCGGTCTCGCGCCGAGCAACCACGGCACGACCCTCTTCGGGCTGACGACGCTGGCAAAGGCGTTCGGCGCTAGCACGGTGAGCCTGCCGGGCTGCTCCGCCTGCGGCGAGCAGGTGGCCGGTTCGAGCTTCCTCACGACGCTCAACGCCGGTCACGAAACCGAGCCGGGCGTGCACTACACGGTCATCGAGACCAGGTACGACGAGGTCGTGACGCCCTACACCAGCGCCTGGCTGCGCGGCTCGAACGTGCACAACGTCCTGCTGCAGAACGGCTGCGCGAAGGACCTTTCCGATCACCTGGCCGTGATCTACGACCGGCGGGCGCTCGCGTTGACGCTGAACGCTCTCGATCCCGCCCACGCGCGGGCGGTCCCGTGCACGGTGGTGCTTCCGGGCGAAGGCGGCTGACCGGAAGGCCGCCTCCGGGCGGCTACTCGCGGCGCCAGCGCGGCTTCAGCGCGTGCGCGCGGGAACCGCCGATGACCGCGCAGATCGCCGCGATCAGCGCCGCCGCGAAACCGGCGATCGCCCCTCCGCCGCGGCGGAAGGCGTCGCCCGCGACCGCATCTGCGACGAGGCACCCGGCGCCCCCGACGGTGAAGATCAGGCTCGTCAACATCCACGGTCGGCGCAGCGGCAGCCGCCGGACGAACGGTCGCGCCGTTTCCGGCACCGTCCGCCACGACTGCGCGCACAGCAGCGCGATGACGATCGCCCCGAGAATCGGCGCGACCGTCGCCGACGACGGCACATCTCCCCAGGTCAAGGTGCCGGCACCGGATCGATTGTCGGAGAGCGCCGACGTCACCCAGGTCGTGATCCAGAGGGCGAGCGTCACCCGCTGCAAGAGCTTCCACGCGGTGACCTCGACGTTGCGCCGGGCCACCGCCATCCTCGGGTCGTGGGCGGCAGCGGCGGTGAACCCGGACAGCGCCTCGCCGGTGCGTCCCTGCTGCAGCCGCAGGACGGCCAGGTTGTTCATCGCCGCCGCGTTGGACGGGTCCATGGCGAGCACCTGGCGGTAGGCCGCCTCTGCCTGCCGGGTCCAGCCCAGCTTGCGCGCCGTGTCGGCCACCACGAGGTGACACTCCGGCTCCGTCGGGTCCAGCGTGACCGCGGCGAGCGCCTCGTCGTAGGCCGCGCGTCGCAGCTGCGGGAGCGTGGCCATCGCCTGCGCCAGCTGCACGCGCACGATGGGCAGATGAGGGGACAGCCGCACGGCCTCGCGGGCTTCGGCAACCGCCTCCTGAGAGCGGCCGAGGTTGACGAGGGCGACGCTCGCCAGGCGGTGTGACCACTCCTCGTGCGGGTCGAGCCCGGAGGCCTGGCGCGCTGCGGTGAGCGCTTCCTCCGGCCGTTCGAGCTGAAGCAGTGCCTGTGCTCGCAGGCACCACAGCCGGTCGTCCTGCGGCGAGCTGGCGAGGGCCCGATCGAGGTGGCGCAGTGCCTCCTCCGGGCGACGCACGTCGAGGGCGGCCTTGGCGCGCTGCAGCAGGCTGGTGAGGTCCTGATCGCTCACGCGCCGCTCACCGGCCGCGCGCCCGCCCCGTGCCCGCTCACACCAGTCGACGCTTCTTGAGGTATGCCAGCAGGTCGTCGTACGTGCCGCTCTCGTTCGCGAACTGCGCGACGTTGCGGGCGATCTCGAGCCATGGCCCGGTGGACGGGCGGATCTCCTCCAGCGCCCCCATCAGGTCGGCATGCCGGATGCCGCGGACCTGTCCGGTGCGGACGCTGTCGGTCATGGCCCGTTCGGCGGCCGTTTCGCAGACGTGGGCGAGGTCGGCCCCGGAGTAGCCCTCGGTGCGCTTGGCCAGTGCCTTCAAGTCGACACTTTCCACCGGCCGGTTGCGCAGATGCAGCCGCAGGACGGCCCGGCGCGCCGGCTCGTCCGGGGGCAGCACGAGCAGCATCCGGTCGAAGCGCCCCGGCCTGCGCAGCGCGCTGTCGACGTCCCAGGGATGGTTCGTCGCGGCGAGGACGAACAGGCCTTCGTTGCTTTCGGCCACCCCGTCCAGCTCGGAGAGCAGCGCCTGCACGACACTGCGCAGCCCGGAGCCGCGCAACTCGGTGCGCTTGTGGCCGATGGCGTCGACCTCGTCGATGAAGAGCACGCACGGCGCGTTGCGCCGCGCGGTGTCGAAGACCGCGCGCAGCTTGCGCTCACTCTCGCCGATGTACATGTCCAGCACGTCGACGAGGCTCACGTGGTAGAACCGCGCGCCGAGCTCACCGGCGACGGCGCGGGCGATGAAGGTCTTACCGCAGCCGGGCGGACCGTACAGCAGCAGCCCGCCGCGCAGGCTCTTGCCGTAGAGCCGGCGCAGCTCGGGGTTGCGCATCGGCATGAGGAACGCGCTCTCCAGCCGCTCCTTCACCTTGTCCATCCCGGCAACGTCGGCGAGCCTTACCCCGGCCTGCTCGACGTCTCCGGGGGCAACCGAGCCCGCCTTGTCGTCCTCATCGACGAACATCGGCGGGACGACGCCCTCGAACGCCTTCTCCGCCTCGCTCCAGTCGAAGCCGCCCTCCGCCATCGCCCGCTCGGGGCCGGCAGCCGGGTGCTCCTCGGAAACCTCGGGCGCCGGCCCGGCCGGCGCCTCGCTCGCGGGGGACTGCCCGCCGGGCGCCGCGGGAGGAGCCTGCCCGGACAGCGCGGCGCCGGCGTCGCTCATCAGCTGGTGGGCAGCGGCATTCGTCGGGTCGGCCCGCACGACGGTGGCCGCCTCGGTCAAGGCGTCTACCGGCCGACCGGCGGCGAGCAGCAGCTGCCCGTAGTGCAGCCGAAGCGGCAGGTCGTCGGGCGCCGCGGCGACGGCAGCAGCGAGGCTGGCGAGCAGCGGATCCGGCACGCCTTCCATGGTGCAGGACGTCAGCCGTCTTCGCGCGGCGAGTTCGCGGCGGGCGTCACCGAGCTCGCTGCCACCATGCCGGCGGCCGTCACGCGTGCGCGCGCACGACCAGGGCCGTCGCCACGGCCGCCAGACCTTCGTCGCGGCCGGTGAAGCCGAGTCCGTCCGTGGTGGTGGCCGACAGCGAGACGGGGGCTGCGATCGCCGCGGACAGCGTGGCCTCGGCTTCGCTGCGACGCTTGCCGAGCCGCGGCCTGGTGCCGACGAGCTGGACGGCGACGTTGCCGATCTCCCAGCCGGCGGCGCGCAGCAGCCGGGCCGTTTCGGCGAGCAGCGCATGCCCTGCCGCACCTGCCCAGCGCGGATCGGAGGTGCCGAAGTTGCTGCCGAGATCGCCCATTCCCGCTGCGGACAGCAGGGCATCGCACGCCGCGTGAGCGGCGACGTCACCGTCGGAGTGACCGGCGAGACCCGGGGCGTCCGGCCAGAGCAATCCCGCGACCCAGCACGGACGGCCGTCCTCGAAGGGGTGGACGTCGACGCCGACGCCGACGCGCGGCAGTCCGGTCATGGCGAAGGAACGCGCGCGCGGGTGGCCTGTGCGGCGAGCAGCGACTCGGCGCGGGCGAGATCTTCCGGCCGGGTGATCTTGAACGCGTCGGCGTCCCCGGGGATGACGAGCACCGGCTCCCCGAGCAGCTCCACGAGTCCGGCGTCGTCGGTCACGCTCGCGAAGCGCTGGGCGTGTGCCCGCTCGAGTACCGCCCGCGCGAAGCCCTGGGGCGTCTGGATCGCCCGCAGCGTCTCGCGGGCCGGCGTCTCCACCACCCGGCCGGAGCCATCGATGCGCTTGACGGTGTCGTCGACCGGTAACCCCGGAACTACCGCGGGGGCGCCCGCCAGCACCGCATCGGCGACCGCGTCGATCAGTGCGACCGGCGCCAACGGCCGTGCCGCGTCGTGCACCAGTACCGCGTCGACGTCGTCCGGCAACGCCTCGAGTGCTGCTCGGACCGACTCCTGACGGGTGGCGCCGCCGGGGACGGCGATGACCGACAGCTCAGCGGCCAGCCGCTGCTGCTCGCCCGCGGGCACCGCGACGACCACCAGGTCGACCCGGGCTGCCGCCGTCAGCCGGGAGACGGCGTGGAAAAGCAAACTGCGCCCGCCAAGCGGGCGCAGTGCCTTTGGATCTCCTGGACCGAGCCGAACGCCGCTACCGGCGGCCGGTACCAATGCTGCGACGGTCAGCTGGCGAGCACCTCGTCGAGCATGGCCTCGGCCTTGTCCTCGTTGGTGCCCTCGGCGAGTGCCAACTCGCTGACGAGAATCTGCCGGGCCTTCGACAGCATGCGCTTCTCGCCGGCGGACAGACCGCGCTCGCGGTCACGGCGCCACAGGTCGCGCACGACCTCTGCCACCTTGTTCACGTCGCCCGAAGCGAGCTTTTCGATGTTGGCCTTGTACCGGCGCGACCAGTTGGTCGGCTCCTCGGTGTGCGGCGCCCGCAAGACCTCGAAGACGCGCTCGAGGCCGTCTTGACCGACGACGTCGCGTACGCCCACGAGCTCTACATTGTCTGCGGGAACCCGAACGGTGAGGTCGCCCTGGGCGACCTTCAAGACGAGGTAGCTGCGCTCCTCGCCCTTGATGACACGGGTTTCAATCGCCTCGATCAGTGCTGCGCCGTGATGCGGATACACGACGGTCTCACCGACAGTGAACGCCATAAGTGTGCTGCCCCTTCCGCCCTGCATCCAGGGTAACAGGTACATCGCCCCAGGTCACAGGCTTGACAGAGCGGCCTCCTCGTGCAGTACGCGGGCGCTCGGCCGGGATTGGGCCGAGCGGGTGAGCATCCCCTTGGAGAAGTTTGTGACCCCGGCGTGCGCTTGGGCGGTTCTGGGAGCACCATGTGAGAGTGGCGGCGCACGACGACGACGGCTACTTCAGCCGTTTCGACAAGGACGACTTGCTCCATGTCGTCGTGCCCGACGACCTCAGTGAGCTGCACGAGGAGGTGGCGGCCTACCGCCACGAGCTCGAGCTGGCACGCCGTGAGGAACGGCGCCGCCGCAGGCGCTCCCGCTTGCCGCGGTGGATGCGCAGCGGGCTGCCGAGCCCGCTGTTCACTGCCGTGCTGCTCGCGGTGGCCACCACGGGGCTTTTGCTGAGCGTCTTCGCACCGGTCACCCGGGAGCAGCAGCAGTCCTTGCCGGTGAGCTCCCTCGCGTCGCCGAAGGAGAAGCCCGGCACCGTCGGCGGCCTGCTGCCGGACTTCGAGCTGGTGGCCGATTCCAGCCGGATCGGCACGCGAGTCATCCGCCCGGCGGTCTTCATCCTGATTCCGCCCAAGTGCGATTGTGCGAACCTCATCCGCCAGGTCGTGGGGCAGGCGAATGAGGTCCCGCCGGCTCCCTACACCGTCGTGGTTTCCAAGGGCAAGGACACCTCGGCGGCGAAGCTCGCCGATGCCCAGGACGGCGGGCACGGCCAGGCTTTGGGCGTGCGCGACGAGCACGGCATCCTCGCGTCCACCTATCACGCGTCGGCCACGGCTCCGACGTTGCTGTTCGTCGCCGGCGACGGGGTGGTGCTGCCCGGCTCGCCGTACGTGTTCCACGACGGAGACCGGCTGGAGAACCTGCTGCAGGGGCTGCACTTCTGACCCTGCGAGCTGGCGGCGCGGCGCATCTGCAGCAGGTCGACGGCCAGGTGGGCGATGACCGGGGCGAGCAGGCTGCCCGTGAGCAGGTACGTCTCAGCCAGGAGGTATCCCGCGGCGGCCGAGATCGCCGCGCCCCGGGCCCCTTGGTAGGCGTGGTTCAGGCCGAACGCGGCCGCTGAGCCCGCCGCGGCCTGCGGCCAGGTGGCGCCGGCGACGTGCACCAGGAATGCCATGAGGAACCCGCGAAAGAGCAGCTCCTCGGTGAAGCCGGTGGTGACCGCCAGCGCGGCGAACAGCCGCCTTTCCACGGCGCTTCGAGGCAGGAGTGCTGCGGTGCCGGACGCAGGTGAGGGGCGGAGGGCGGATCGGACGGCCACGACGCCGGCGGCGCCCAGGAGGATCGCGGCCCAGGGCGCGAGACCGGTGCCGAGCGGGCGGTAGGGGACGGTCACTCCGAGCGCGCCAGGGGACCAACCCGCAAGCCCCGCGACCCCGAGCGCCACACCGGCGAGCAAGAAGAGGTGGGCGATCGAGCGCCGGTAGAAGTGTGCGAGCGCCCCCCGATCGGCGGCGGCGGTGCGCGCGAGGTCGCTGCCGGTGGTGACAGTCGCCAGCGGCAGGAACAGGACGAGGTAGCCGGCGAGCGCTGCCCCGGCGGCAACAGCGACCGGTTCTGAGGTCACGGAGATGATTTTTCCCCGCAGCCGCCGCGAGATCCACAGTCGCCTCGCGCGCTCTCGCGGTGACAAGCTGCCCACGTGACCGTCAGCCACCCGGCACGAGCGCAGCCACCCGGCCTGCTCCGGCGCATCAGCATGTTGGCCGCGTCCTCGCACCCGGAGCCCGCCGTCGCCGTGACGACGGTCGCGGCGGCTCTCGCCGCGTCCGCGGGTCGCGCCGCCTGGGGAGTGGCGGCGGTGGCCGTCGCGGTGCTCGCCGGCCAGTTGTCGGTCGGATGGTGCAACGACTACGTCGACCATGAGCGCGACGTCGCTGCCGGCCGAACCGACAAGCCGGTGGCGCGCGGCGACATTGCTCCGGATGTCGTGCGGTGGGCTGCGGGGGTCGCCCTGGTGGCCGTGCCGCTGCTCTCGCTGCTGTCGGGCTGGAAGGCGGCGATCGCCCACACTGTCGCCGTCGCCCTGGCGTGGGCGTACAACCTCGGGTTCAAGTCCACGGCCGTCTCGGTGCTGCCCTACGCGATCGCGTTCGGGCTGCTTCCGGTCTTCGTCGTCCTCGGGCTGCCGGGGGCGCCCGGGCCGCCGTGGTGGGCGCCGCTCGCGGGGGCGCTGCTCGGCTCCGGGGCCCACTTCGCGAACACGCTTCCGGATCTGGCGGACGACGAGGCCACGGGGGTTTGGGGGCTGCCGCATCGGCTCGGCGCGGGGGCGTCCCGAGCGCTTTCGGCGCTGCTGCTGCTGGCAGCGTCGGTGGTTCTCGCCTTCGGCCCGGGAGTGCCGAAGACCGCCGCCGGGCTGGTGTTGATCGCGGTCGCACTGGTCGCGGTCGGGTTGCTCGTAGCGGCGGGTGCCCTGCTCGCGCGCCGCTCGGGCTCGCGGGCGCCGTTTCGGGCGACGATGCTGATCGCGCTGCTCGATGTGGTGATGCTGATCGCGCGCGGCCGGGCGCTGGCGTGAACCCGGCGCGCTGTCGGCTACCTTTCTGGGAAGGTCCCGCTTCCGACGCGCCCCGGCGCGGTGGAAAGCGGTGCCGGGAGGTTTGATGCCGGCGGTGCTGCGCTTGGATGAGCACGGCCGGTGCGAAGTTGCTGAAAAGTCGGCGGCTGTTGCTGACCCTGCTTGTCGAGGAGGCTGCTCCACGTGACCGGTACCTTCCGGACCGGGCGGCGGATCGCGTGCATCGCGGTCCTCGCTGCTTTGCCGGTGTCCGCCTGCGCGGCGGGCTACCAGGCGGAGACCTCTCGCGAGCGGGTCACCTTGACCAGCGTCTCCGGCGCCAAGGGATCCCTGACCTTGCGCAATGTCTTCTTCGTCGGACCGGCCGACGCCGGCGGCTCGCTCCCGCTGTATCTCGCCATCTTCAACGGCGGCGGCTCGGACGACCAGCTGGTCAGCGTCTCCTCCAGCGGCGCCGGCAGCGGTTACGTTCCGAGCGACAGCTCGATCCCGGCGGGCGGTTCCCTCTTCTACAACAACGGGGACGCCTCGGTGCCGGTGCTGAACGGCATCAAGACCAAGGCGCTGGTCGGGCAGACCGTGACCGTGACCTTGACCTTCCAGCAGGCCGGAGCGCTGACGCTCACCGTGCCGGTGGACGCGAGCGGCGGGCGGCCCGGGCCCACCGCCACCTCGTCGGCGTCACCGAGCGCGTCACCGTCTGCCACCTCGTCGGCCTCGCCCAGCGCGACGGCGACACCGTCGGCGTCCGCTACGCCGAGCGCAACGGCGTCGCCCTCACCCTGATCCGGGCGCTGCGCGTTTCGCCGCCGGATTCTGTCGGTGGTCGCGCTTAGGTTCCGGCTATGGCTGCCCGTTCTTCCGCGTCGCTCTACCGCTGCACGGAGTGCTCGGCGCAGTCGCTCAAGTGGCTGGGTCGCTGCTCGTCCTGCCAGGCCTGGGGGACGGTTGAGCAGGTGCCGCAGCTCGGCGGCCCCTTCCGGGCGCCGGGTCGAGCTACGGTCCGCGCGGCGGGGACCGTGACGTCCGCCGCCCGGCCGATCACGCAGGTCCCGGCAGACGTCGCCCGGTCCTGGCCATCCGGGCTGTCGGAGTTCGATCGCGTCCTCGGCGGCGGCCTGGTGCCGGGCGCGGTCGTGCTGCTCGCCGGGGAGCCGGGAGTCGGCAAGTCGACCCTGCTGCTCGCCGTCGCTGCGAAGGCGGCCCGGGAGGGTCGCCGCGTGCTGGTCGTCACCGGAGAGGAGACGGCTGCGCAGGTGCAGTCGCGCGCCGCCCGAATCGATGCGTTGGAAGAGACGCTGTACCTGGCCGCCGAGACCGACCTCGCCGCGCTCGTCACCCACGTCGAGCAGGTGGAGCCGGCCCTGCTCATCGTCGACTCGGTGCAGACGGTTGCGTCCGGTGAGGTCGACGGGGTGGCCGGCGGCGTGACGCAGGTTCGCGAGGTCGCCGGGGCCCTCGTCAGCATCGCGAAGTCGCGCAGCATGGCCACGCTGCTGGTCGGCCACGTCACCAAAGACGGCTCCGTCGCCGGTCCGCGCACCCTGGAGCATCTGGTCGACGTGGTGCTTGCCGTCGAGGGCGAGCGGGCCACGCCGTTGCGCATGGTGCGGGCGGTCAAGAATCGCTTCGGCCCGACCGACGAGGTCGGTTGTTTCCGGCTCGATGGCGATGGTCTGGTCGATCTGCCGGATCCGAGCGGGCTTTTCCTCTCACGCGCTCATGGCGTACCCGGCGAGGAGCCGACCGCACCTCCGGGCACCTGCGTCACGGTCACCCTGGAGGGCCGCCGCCCGCTGGTCGCCGAGGTCCAGGCGCTGGTCGCGCCGCCCGCCGGTGCCCATCCGCGGCGGGCGGTGTCTGGCCTCGATCCGGCGCGGATCGCGATGGTGTGTGCGGTCGTGGAGACGCGCTTGAAGATCCCGCTGGCGCAGCAGGACGTCTACGCGTCGACGGTCGGAGGCGTCCGCATCACGGAGCCGGCGTCCGATCTGGCTACCGCGCTCGCCGTCGTCAGCGCAGCTCGTGGTCTCCCGCTGCCCGCTGACCTGATCGCTCTCGGCGAGGTCGGGCTGGCGGGCGACGTGCGTGCCTGCCCCGGGATCGATCGGCGGCTGGCTGCCGCCGCGCGATTGGGCTTCCGGCGCGCGATCGTGCCGCCGGGCCACGGCCGCTCGCCCGACGGGATGCTCGTGGCTACGGCGGGCGATCTGAGCGGAATGCTCGATGCGCTGCAGCGGCTTATCGTCGACGGGCCGCCACCCGCCCATGGGCGGCGCGAGGAGGATCGGGGGGAGGATGCGGAGTCGATCGAGGGGAAGGTGCTGGCGTTGCGCCGCTCGGTGTAGTGCCCCATGAGCAGCCGCTTCGGGGCGTTCGCCGACGGTGCGGGGCGAGATAAATCCCGCGCATCGCGGCCCGCGCCGCTTAGGATCGGCTGAGATCACACTGCTGCTAGGGAGACCGATGGCTGCCGCCGCCGCCGGCGAAGATGCGCTCCGGTCGATTCTGGCCGCGGTGGCACCGGGCACCCCGTTGCGGGACGGCCTGGAGCGGATCCTGCGCGGCAATACCGGCGGGCTGATCGTGCTGGGCTATGACCGCACGGTCGAGTCGCTCTCGACCGGCGGCTTCGAGCTCGACGTGGAGTTCTCCGCCACCCGGCTGCGTGAGCTGTCCAAGATGGACGGCGCGGTGGTGCTGTCCGGCGACGGCTCGCGGATTCAGCGCGCGAACGTGCACCTGGTGCCTGATCCCACCATTGCGACCGACGAGCAGGGCACCCGGCATCGCACCGCGGAGCGAGTGGCGAAGCAGACCGGTTACCCCGTGATCTCCGTCAGCCAGTCGATGCGGATCATCGCCCTCTACGTGCAGGGCCGGCGCTACGTGCTCGATGACTCGGCGGCCATCCTCTCGCGGGCCAACCAGGCCCTCGCCACCCTCGAGCGCTACAAGCTGCGGCTCGACGAGGTCTCGGGCACGCTGTCGGCGTTGGAGATCGAAGATCTCGTCACCGTCCGTGACGCGGTGGCGGTTTCGCAGCGGCTCGAGATGGTGCTGCGGATCTCCGAGGAGATCAACGGGTACGTGATCGAACTCGGCACCGACGGCCGGCTCCTGCAGCTGCAGCTCGAGGAGCTGATGGCGGGCGTCGAGCAGGAGCGCGAGCTGATCGTGCGCGACTATCTGCCCACCGGCGGTCGCCGGGCACGCACCGCGGAGTCGGTGCTGAACGAGCTGTCCGTGGTCACAGCCACCGACCTGCTCGACATGACCGTGCTGGCCCGGGTCATGGGGTATCCGGGCGGCGCCGACGTGCTGGAGACGCCGGTCAATCCGCGCGGCTACCGGCTCCTGGCCAAGGTTCCGCGGCTGCCGCGGGCGGTCGTGGACCGTTTGGTCGACCACTTCGGCAGCTTGCAGAAGCTGCTCGCCGCCACGATCGATGACCTGCAGGCCGTCGAGGGCGTCGGCGAGACGCGCGCCCGGTCGGTACGGGAAGGACTGTCGCGGCTCGCCGAGTCGAGCATCCTCGAGCGCTACGTCTGACCGGCGCCGGCCTCGGCGAGGCCCATCACGTCCACCAGCGGCACCAGCTCACCGGTGTCCGACAGGCGCAGCAGCGTCTCGACGTAAGACGGCAACTCCGGCAGCCGCCCGGCGGCCGCGGCGCTTTCCTCCGGCAGGTCGAGCAGCTCGAGGGCGCCGTCGCAGGCGACCCCGATGGCGTGCTCGGGCCAGCCGGCGGCGAGTACCAGGACATCGCCGCTGCTTTCGGCGGCGCCGTCGGACCGGGTGTCGTAGATCGCCACGCTGGTGCTTTGGACGTCGAGCACGCCGACCAGGGCGCCTGTGGTGCCAGGCATGCGCCGCAGGCCGCGTAGCCGCACGACCGCGCGGACCGCGTCGAGCCGCACGAGATATCGCTCGCCGCGCGAGTGAAATGCCAGCACCTGCATGCCGTTCACCTCGAAAGTGTGTCGTGGGGCGCCGCCAAGGCACTCTCTGACAGTTGTCGGCACATCGCAGCCAGGTCATCAACGCGGCGACCGCCGAGTTCGCCGGCCCGCTCGTCCGGTCCGCGGCGGGTCAGCGCCGCCGCAGCGGCGCCGTACGCCCGGGACGCCTCGGCTTCGTGCCCGAGCCGGCCGAGCACGACGGCGAGCAGGAACTGGGCGAAGCCTGAGCCGGGGTCCAGATAGGCGGCGCGCCGGAGCGCGACGAGTGCCTGCTCGTCATCGCCGACCTCGACCAGCGCCAAGCCGTGTAGATAGTGCAGCTCCGCCGACAGCGGCTCTTCGGTCAGCTGCCTGGCCGCGAGTTCGGCGGCTGCAAGATAGGCGCCTGATGCGAGCGCGTCGCGGATCTCCGTGGTGGGCTGCGGCCGCGGAGCCGGCACCGGACGCGGCGCCTGCAGCGGCCGGCGCAGTGGCGGTGGCCGCCGCACGACGGCAGGCTCCTGCGGAGGACGGCGATAGAGAAACGCGTCGCCGTGGCGCACCAGGCCGAACCCGTCGTAGAGCCGCCACAGCGTCTCGCTGTGCCCGAGCAGCAGCCAGCCGCCGGGCACCAGCGCCGCGTGCATGCGTTCGATCACGGCGCGCATCACCGAACGCTCGAAGTAGATGAGCACGTTGCGGCACAGCACCAGATCCAGCCGCTGCGCGGGCGACGGGCCGTCGGCGAGGTTGTGATGGCGGAAGTCGACCAGCCGCCGCAGCTGGTCACCGACCCGCCAGCCCGAGCCGTCGCGGACGAAGAAGCGTTCCAGGTCCTCGTCGGCGAGCAGCCCGACGGCGCGGCTGCCGTAGCGGCCTTCCTTGGCGGCGGCGATCGCGCCGCGGTTGATGTCCGTGCCGATGACCTGCACGTCCCACCCGGCGATGTCCGCCGGCAGCAGCTTGGCGAGCAGCAGGGCGACGGTGTAGGTCTCCTCGCCGGTGGAGCAGCCCGCCGACCAGATCCGGATCTTGCGGTCTCCGCGGGCCAGCAGCGACGGCAGCACCAGCTCCTGCAGGGCGCGCATCTGCGGGGGTATCCGGGCGAAGAAGGTCTCGCCGATCGTCAGGCTCTCGACGAGCTCCTGCAGCTCAGCCCGATCGGATTCGAGCCGGTCGGCGTAGCGGTCGCGGTCAGAGATGTCGAGCCGGTTGCGGCGCTGGTCCACGAGGCGGCCCAGCACGTCCCTGCGCGTGGTGTCCACGACGAGGCCACTGGCCTGCTGTACCAGCGCGGCGACGCGTTGCAGCGCCAGGTTGCCCGGTTCCGCGGGGGCGGGGCCGGTCACGGCGCCGTCCGTTCCCGGCGGGCAGCGACGACGAAGTCGGCAATCGCGTCGGCGATCTCGGGAAGCGGCAACACGCGGCCGGCCGCGCCCGCCGCCACCGCAGCCTGCGGCATGCCGTAAATCGTCGACGTGCTCTCGTCCTGCGCCACCGTGGCCGCCCCCGCCGCTCGCATCGCCAGCATGCCGGCGGCTCCGTCGCGGCCCATGCCGGTGAGCAGTACGGCGATGGCACGTCGCCCGAGCACGGCGGCGATGCTGGTGAACGCCCGGTCGACAGAGGGGACGTGATGGGCTACCGGCTCCGGTGACACGCAGCGCAGTCGCGCGGCCCCCGGGGAGGGAGCCGGCTCCACCAGCGAGTCGAGTCCGCCGGGGCAGACGACGACCTGCCCGGCGCGCAGGACGTCACCGTCGCGGCCCAACGTCACCGGCAGTGGGCAGCAGCCATCGAGCCAGCCGGCCAGTCCGGACAGGAAGCCGGCGGGCATGTGCTGGACCACCAGGACGGCGGCGTCGAGCCCGGCGGGCAGCCCGGCAAGCACCGCGCCGAGCGCCGTCGGCCCGCCCGTCGAAGCGCCGAGGACGACCAGCGGGGCGGCCGTGCCCGCCGCCGGCAGCGCGACGCGTGCCAGCTTGCCGCGCGGGTGGCGGATCACCCGGATCCGCGAGGCCAGCAGCAGGCATGAGCGCAGGTCCGCGCCGCCCGCCGCGTCTGTGGTGCCGGTGCGGATCACGACGTCCACGGCGCCCGCGGCCCGCAGCTCCGCCTGGACCGATTCCTGCGCGAGCTCACCGTCGCCGTAGACGACCACGGGCACCGGGTGCGTCGCCATCAGCTCGGCGAGCGCCGCCAGCGCGCCCTGGGGGATCTCCGGGTCCAGGACCACGGCCGCCGGGCGCAGCTTGCCGGCGAGCGTCAGCAGGTCGGTGCGGGTGCGCGCCTCGCCGAGCACACCGAAGCGCTGATCGGTCGACAGCACGGTGCGCACGGCGCGGCGGCTGAGGACGGAGCCGCCCGCGAGGAGGACACCGATTTCACCGGCCGCGGAACGCGGGCGCGCGATGCTCGCACGCAGGTGCTCGGTCGTCATCGGGCTTGCTCTCCAAGCGTGCCGAGGCGGGTCGCCGCCTCAACTGCTGCCACGCGCGCCCCCCCTTAAGCGTGAGCATCGGACCGGCTGCACGCGGGCTTGAGCGGTGGACGTCCGGGTGCGCCACAAAGATGCGACGTGGCAGCAGCCGGTTTGTGGCAATCTGCGCAGCGTGCCCGCCGTCGCCCCGGACCCGCTCGGCGGCCTGCGCCACTGGTACGCCGCCGCCGCGCGAGACCTGCCATGGCGCCGCCCGGACGCCACGGCCTGGGCGATACTGGTCAGCGAGATCATGCTGCAGCAGACGCCGGTCGCCCGGGTGCTGCCGGCTTACGCCGAGTGGCTGGAGCGCTGGCCCGAGCCGGCGGCGCTGGCAGCGGCTCCCGCCGGGGAGGCCGTGCGCCAGTGGGGGCGTCTCGGCTATCCGCGCCGTGCGCTGCGCCTGCACCAGGCCGCGACGGCGTGCGTCGAGCGCCATGGCGGCGAGGTGCCGCGAACGCCGCAGGAGCTGCTGGCCTTGCCAGGAGTCGGCCGCTACACGGCCGCGGCGGTGGCGGCGTTCGCCTACGGCGTGCGGATCCCCGTCGTCGACACGAATGTGCGGCGGGTGGTGACCCGATGGTCCCTCGGCCTGCCGGCAGCGATGACCATCGCGGATGACGCCGTCGGGGCGCTGCTGCCGGCCGCTGCGCCGGCGGCCGTCACGACGTCAGTGGCGCTGATGGAGCTTGGGGCGCTGATCTGTGTCAGCCGAAACCCGCGCTGTGCGGCCTGCCCGATCTCGGCGGGCTGCCGCTGGCTCGCCACGGGTTCGCCGACTGCCGCGGAGACGGGCGTGCGCACCCGCCGGGCGCAGGGATACGAGGGAACGGATCGCCAGGCTCGCGGGCGGCTGCTCGGGGTGCTGCGGGCAGCCTCCGGGACGGTGACCGCAGCAGAGCTTGCGCAGTGCTGGCCGCACGAGCCGCAGCGCGAGCGCGCGCTCGCCGGGCTGGTCGCGGACGGGCTTGTCGTTCCGGTGGATGGCGGCTTCGCGCTACCGGCCTAGGCGCGGTGCAGCAGCGCCGCGTACAAGGTGAGCCCCGGTCCGAAGGCCATCGCCACGACGGGCCCGGGCTGCGCAGGCAGCTGCTCGAGCACCATCAGCACCGTCGCCGACGAGCAGTTGCCGTGCTCGTCGAGCACCCGGTACGCCGGCGCCATCGCCGCTTTCGGCAGCGCGAGCTGCTCCTCGACGACCTCGAGGATGCGCCGTCCTCCGGGGTGAACCGCCCAGCCGGCGACATCGGACGGCGCCAGGCCGTGCGGTGCCAGCAGCCGGTCGCGTACGACCTGGCCCACGTGGCGGGCCAGGACAGCCGGCACCTGCGGCGAGAGGCCCATGCGGAAACCCAGGTCGGTGATGTCCCAGGTCATGTGGTCGGCGGTGGAGTGATCCGCGACCGCCACCATGTCGACGAAGGTCAGGCCGGGCGGCGCCGCGTCCGGTTTGAGCACGACGGCCGCTGCGGCGTCGGAAAACAACGCATGGGCCACCATCTGTGACGTGTCGTCGGTCGCCGGCTGGATGTGCAGCGAGGTGAGCTCGATGCACAGCAGCACCGCCGGGCGTTGCCGGGCGACGACGAAGTCGGCGACCGCCCCGAGCGCCGGCAGCGCGGCGTAGCAGCCCATGTGGCCGACGAGCAGGCGCTGGACGGTGGCGTCCATGCCCATGTCGCGAGCGAGCACCAGATCCAGGCCCGGCGTGCTGTAGCCGGTGCACGACGCGACCGCGAACAAGCCGACGTCCGCCGGGTCGAGAGCCGCCGCGCAGAGCGCCTGACCGATCGCCGCCTTACCGAGACGCGGCGCCTCGTCGACATAGCGCTGCATGCGCCGGCCGGTGGACCAGCCGGAGACGTCTTCGATCCGCGGATCGGCGACCCCGTGGCGGGTGGTGATGGCGGACGACGCAAAGATGCGTTCCGCGACCCGGTCGCCGTCGTAGTGGTGGCGAAAGAAGTCCGACCACAAACCGGACTGGTCCATGTTGGCCGGTACAGCCGACCCGGCACCCGCCATGACCGCTCGCATGCCGCTCACCTACCCCGCGAGAAGGAAATCCCCACCCGACCGTGTCACGGTCGGGTGGGGATCGCCACTTACAGGCTGGCTATTTCACGAGCCCGACGGGGGGCGAGTCCGGCAGCGCCGGGGGTTTTGCCTCACCGCGGAAGGTCAGCGTCTGCTCCTCACCTTCGCCCTCGACGTCGACCACGACGATGTCGCCCGGCTGCAGGTCACCGAACAGGATCTTCTCGCTCATCACGTCCTCCAGCTCGCGCTGGATGGTGCGCCGCAGCGGCCGGGCGCCGAGGACCGGGTCGTAGCCCTTCTCGGCCAGCAGCGCCTTGGCAGCAGGCGTGAGCTCGAGGCCCATGTCCTTGTTCTTGAGCGCCACGTCGACCCGCGCCAGCATGAGGTCGACGATCTCGACGATCTCGTCCCTGCTGAGCTGGTGGAAGACGATGATGTCGTCGATGCGGTTCAGGAACTCGGGACGGAAGTGCTGCTTGAGCTCGTCCTGGACCTTGGCCTTCATCCGGTCGTAGTCGATGTTGGCCGCGCCGGTGGTGAAGCCGATGCCGGGGCCCTTCGAGATGTCTCGGGTGCCCAGGTTCGACGTCATGATGATGACCGTGTTCTTGAAGTCGACCTGACGGCCCTGGGAGTCGGTCAGCCGGCCGTCTTCAAGGATCTGCAGGAGCGTGTTGAACACGTCCGGGTGAGCCTTCTCGACCTCGTCGAAGAGCACGACGGAGAACGGCTTGCGGCGCACCCGCTCGGTGAGCTGGCCGCCCTCTTCGTAGCCGACGTAGCCCGGAGGCGAACCGACCAGCCGCGAGACCGTGTGCTTTTCCATGTACTCGGACATGTCGAGGTGGATCAGCGCGTCCTCGTCACCGAAGAGGAACTCCGCGAGCGTCTTGGAAAGCTCGGTCTTACCGACGCCGGACGGGCCGGCGAAGATGAACGAGCCACCGGGACGCTTCGGGTCCTTGAGGCCGGCCCGGGTGCGCCGGATGGCCTGCGAGACCGCCTTGACCGCCTGGGCCTGGCCGATGACGCGCTTGTGGAGCTCGTCCTCCATGCGCAGCAGCCGGCTGGTCTCCTCCTCGGTGAGCTTGAAGACGGGGATGCCGGTCCAGATCGCCAGCACCTCGGCGATCTGCTCGTCATCGACCTCGGCGATGACGTCCATGTCGCCGGCCTTCCACTCCTTCTCCCGCTGAGCCTTCTCGGAGAGGAGCGTCTTCTCGCGGTCCCGCAGGGACGCGGCCTTCTCGAAGTCCTGCGCGTCGATCGCGGACTCCTTCTCCTTGCGGACGCCCGCGATCTTCTCGTCGAACTCACGCAGGTCCGGCGGCGCGGTCATGCGGCGGATGCGCATCCGGGAGCCGGCCTCGTCGATGAGGTCGATGGCCTTGTCCGGCAGGAACCGGTCGCTGATGTAGCGGTCGGCCAGGCTCGCGGCCGCGACGAGCGCCCCGTCGGTGATCGAGATCCGGTGGTGGGCTTCGTAGCGGTCACGCAGGCCCTTGAGGATCTCGATCGTGTGCGCAACGGTCGGCTCCGGCACCTGGATGGGCTGGAAGCGGCGCTCGAGAGCGGCGTCCTTCTCCAGGTGCTTGCGGTACTCGTCCAGCGTGGTGGCGCCGATGGTCTGCAGCTCGCCGCGGGCCAGCATCGGCTTCAAGATGCTTGCCGCGTCGATCGCTCCCTCGGCGGCGCCCGCACCGACCAGGGTGTGGAGCTCGTCGATGAACAGGATGATGTCGCCGCGGGTGCGGATCTCCTTGAGCACCTTCTTCAAGCGCTCTTCGAAGTCACCGCGGTAGCGGCTGCCGGCGACCAGCGCGCCGAGATCGAGCGTGTAGAGGTGCTTGTCCTTCAGGGTCTCGGGCACCTCGCCCTTGACGATCGCCTGCGCGAGGCCCTCGACGACGGCCGTCTTGCCGACGCCGGGCTCGCCGATCAGCACCGGGTTGTTCTTGGTGCGCCGCGACAGCACCTGCATCACGCGCTCGATTTCCTTCTCCCGGCCGATGACCGGATCGAGCTTGCCCTCGCGGGCAGCCGTGGTGAGGTTGCGGCCGAACTGGTCGAGCACCAGCGAGCTGGACGGGGCGCCCTCCGCGGGGCCGCCGGCGGTGGCCGGCTCGCCCTTGCCCTGGTAGCCCGACAGCAGCTGGATGACCTGCTGGCGGACCCGGCCGAGGTCTGCGCCGAGCTTGACGAGGACCTGGGCGGCGACGCCTTCGCCCTCGCGGATCAGGCCGAGCAGGATGTGCTCGGTGCCGATGTAGTTATGGCCGAGCTGCAGGGCCTCGCGGAGCGAGAGCTCCAAGACCTTCTTCGCCCGCGGAGTGAATGGGATGTGACCGCTCGGGGCCTGCTGGCCCTGGCCAATGATCTCCTCGACCTGGCTGCGGACAGCCTCCAGCGAGATGCCCAGCGATTCGAGCGCCTTGGCGGCGACGCCTTCGCCCTCGTGGATGAGGCCGAGCAGGATGTGCTCTGTCCCGATGTAGTTGTGGTTGAGCATCCGGGCCTCTTCTTGCGCCAGAACGACAACCCGTCGGGCCCTGTCGGTGAACCTCTCGAACATATTTGCGCTCCTTCGAGCGAGCCGGACCCCCCGCCAGCTATTTGCTGCCGACGGCCTGCTCGCATGCTAGCCCCGTGCGCCTCTTCGCATCCTGTCGCGAGGGAACCATCGGCGACGACGGGCCCCCGTGTAGCCACAGGGCAGACCCGTTCGCACAGGCCTTGTTCCAGTCAACGGCATTCCGTCCTCGTCGTGTTCCCGGGATGTGCGTCACTAAAGACGTTCGCTGGAAGCGAAGTTGCGTGGTAGCAACCGCTCCAAACTGTCATCGACTCGTTATGCGGCGCCTGAACGCGCGAACTTCCGCCGGCGGAAGCGACCGCGCGAGCGGTGGTGATGATCGCCGAACCGGACCCCGGGTGCAGGCGCGAAAACGGTGACAGCACGCTGTTACCCGTGTGGGACTTTGCAACGGAGCCGGCCTTCCAGGCGAAGCTCGACTGGATGCGGGACTTCATCGACGACCAACTGGTACCGCTCGAGCCGATACAGCGGGAGCTGCCGCGCGAGGAGTGGACGCGGGTCAAGACCTACTTGCAGCAGCAGGTGAAGGCGCAGGGGCTCTGGGGAGCGTTCCTGGATCCGAAGCTCGGCGGCGCCGGTTTCGGCCAGCTCAAGCTGGCCCTGATGTCCGAGATCATCGGCCGCTGCATGATCTCCATGACGATCTTCGGAGTGCAGGCTCCGGACAGCGGCAACATGGAGTTACTCGCCCACGGTGCCACCGACGAGCAGAAGGAGCGGTGGCTCGAGCCGAACCTGCGCGGCGACATCACCAGCGCCTTCGCGCTCACTGAGCCGTTCCTCGCCGGGGCCGACCCCACCAACGTGGGTACGACGGCGGTGCGCGACGGGGACGAGTGGGTGATCAACGGCCACAAGTGGTTCGCGACGAACGGCTCGAGCGCGGACATCGTGCTCGTCTTCGCCGAAACGAACCCCGATCAGCGGCCGCACCGCCATGCGTCGATCTTCGTCGTCGAGGCCGGCACCCCCGGCATGCGGATCGTGCGCGACATCCCCACGATGTCGCATCCCGACGTGCACTACGGCGATCCGGGCAACCACGCCGAGATCCTCTTCCAGGACTGCCGCGTGCCGCACGGCCACCTGATCGGCCAGCCGGGCGAAGGTTTCGTGCTGGCGCAAAAGCGCCTCGGCGGCGGGCGCATCCATCACGCGATGCGGTGGATCGGCCAGGCGCAGCGCTCCCTGGAGATCATGTGCGAGCGGGCGGTCTCGCGCTCGTCGCACGGCAAGCTGCTCGGGCAGCACCAGATGATCCAGGACTTCATCGCCATCTCGCACACGGAGATCGAGGCAGCGCGGCTGCTCACGTTCCAGACCGCCTGGAAGATGGACCAGCAGGGGCCATCGGCGGCACGCGCGGACATCTCCATGGTCAAGGCGCACGTCTCGCGCGTCGTGCTGAACGTGCTCGACCGCACCATTCAGGTGTGCGGCGCGCTCGGCTACTCGGGCGATCTTCCCGTCGAAGGCTGGTACCGCAGCACCCGTTTCGGCACCATCGGCGACGGCCCGGACGAGGTGCACAAGGCACTCGTCGCCCGCACGCTGCTGAAGCGCTACCGGCCGGTGGACGGCTGGCCGACGGAGCATCTGCCGAGCCGCCGGCCCGCGGCGGAGGCCAAATGGGCGCAATTGCGCGTCGCCGCAGGCCTGGCGTGATGGCGCTTCCGACGTTTCGACTCGACGGGAAGGTCGCCGTCATCACCGGCGCCAGCAAGGGGCTCGGCCGCGCGATGGCGCTCGGCTTCGCCGCCGCGGGCGCCGACATCGTCGTCTCCAGCCGCAAGGCCGAAGCCTGCGAGGCCGTCGCGGAAGAGGTGCGTGCCCTCGGGCGGCAGGCGCTGGCCGTCGGATGCCACGTGGGGCGCTGGGATGACTGCGGTGCGTTGATCGAGCAGACGCTCGAAACGTTCGGCCACCTCGACATCCTGGTGAACAACGCCGGCATCGCACCGGTGCCGCCGTCGCTGCTCGCGACCACCGAGGAGCTGTTCGACAAGACGATCGCGGTCGACCTCAAGGGGCCGCTGCGCCTTTCGGCGCTCGCCGCCGAGCACATGCCACCCGGTGGAGCGATCATCAACATCAGCTCGAAGGCGTCGACGCACCCGTCACCGTTCACCGTCGTCTACGCGGCGGCGAAGGCGGGGCTGAACGCGCTCACCAAAGCAGCGGCGCAGGAATTCGCCGGCCGCGAGATCCGCGTGAACGCCATCGTCTGCGGCATGTTCCACACCGAGAGCTTCCACGCCGGCGTGCCGACCCCGCAGATGCAGGAGGAGATGGCGCAGCGGGTGAGCCTGCGGCGCATCGGCGATCCGGACGAGATCGTCGGAACGGCTCTCTATCTGGCCACCGACGCCTCGTCGTACCTGACCGGCCAGCTCATCACCCTCGATGGCGGGGGCGCCGCGTGAAGGCGCGGCTGATCGGGGCCGGACCGGGCGCACCAGCAGAAGCGGTCGTTGCCGACGAGCGACAACGACCGCTTCATTGCTCAGTCCGCGACGAACCCGGCCGGCGACAGGCCGGCCGGTGATTCAGTGTGCGGCTCGGTAGGCGTCCAGAACCTCGGCGGCGATGCGGCCGCGCTCGTTGACCGCGTAGCCGTTGTCGCGCGCCCACGCCCTGATGTCGGCGGTGTCGGTGCCGGCGGGTGTGGTCGCGCCATTGCGACCGGCGCGGCGCCGGCCATTGCTGCGAATCAACGCGGCTTTGCGGCCGTGGGCCACATAGTTCGCCAAGGATTCCCTCAGCCGCGTCGCATTCTTTTCCGACAGATCGATCTCGTACGTGCTCCCGTCCACACCGAACGTGATGGTCTCTTCGGCGTCGGAGCCGTCGAGATCGTCAATGAGAAGCACCTGCGTGCGCTGGGCCATTACGAACTCTTTCGCTTGTGCTGCGGTGGGGGACCGGCAGCTGTAACCGCCGGTAACACCATTGAATCATTCGTCTCTGGTGAGCGGGAAGGCGAGTACTTCCCGGATACTTGATGCCCCGGTTAGCACCATTAGCAGCCGTTCGATACCCACGCCTACTCCGCCGGTGGGTGGCATTGCGTGTTCGAGTGCACGCAGGAAGTCGGTGTCGAGTTGCATTGCTTCCGGATCGCCGCCGGCGGCGAGCAAGGATTGTTCGGTCAAGCGAGCGCGCTGCTCGACCGGATCGACCAGCTCGGTGTATCCGGTGCCCAGCTCCATGCCGAGGACGACGAGATCCCAGCGCTCGGTCAGCCGCGGATCGCGCCGGTGCTGGCGCACCAGCGGCGACACCTCGATCGGGAAATCGCGGTAAAAAGTGGGCGCTACCGTCTGCCCTTCGACCAGCTGCTCGTAGAGCTCCAGAACGATCTGCCCGGAATTCCAGCCGGGCTTGAGCGAAACGTCGGCCGCCGCGGCCAAAGACTGCAGCCGATCCAAAGGCGTGTCGATGCTCACCTCCTCGCCGAGCGCTTCGGAGATGGCTTCGTGCACGGTCACACTGCGCCAGGGTGCTCCCAGGTCGAGCTGGCCACCGGCTTCATCGGAGACGATCCGCCCGCCCAGCGCATCCGCGCATTCCAGCACCAGCTGACGGGTGGTCTCCGCCATCACGTCGTAGTCGGAATAGGTGGAGTAGAACTCGAGCATGGTGAATTCCGGATTGTGGGAGGAGTCCACGCCCTCGTTGCGGAAGTTGCGCCCGATTTCGTAGACCTGCTCGATTCCGCCGACGACGAGGCGCTTCAGGTAGAGCTCGAGCGCGATGCGCAGGTACAGGTGGATGCCGAGGGCGTTCGAACGGGTCTCGAAGGGCCGCGCGGCCGCACCGCCGTGCAGCGACTGCAGGACCGGCGTCTCGACCTCGACGTACCCGCGCCGGCGCAGCCCGTTGCGGACGGCGGCGAGCACTGTGTCGCGGGCGAGGATCTGCTGGCGGGCCTCGGGATTGACGATGAGGTCGACGTAGCGCTGGCGCACCCGCGCCTCGAGGTCGGCGAGGCCCTTGTGCTTGTCCGGCAGCGGGCGCAGCGACTTGCTGGTGAGCGCCCAGGACGACGCACGCACCGTCAATTCGCCGCGGCGGGTGGTGACCACCTCGCCGGTGACACCGACGTGGTCGCCGAGATCGACCTGCGACTTCCAGGCCGTGAGCGCATCGAGACCGGTCGCGTCGGCGGTCAGCATGACCTGCAGCCGCTCGCCGCTTTCCTGCAGCGTCGCGAAGATCAGCTTGCCGGCGATCCGGTTCAGCACCACGCGGCCGGTGATGCCCACCACCTCGCCGGTGGCCGAGTCCGGCGCGAGCTCCGGGAATCGCGCGCGCACCTCGGCGAGCGAAGCGGTGCGCGGGTATCCGGCGGGGTACGGATCGACACCTGCCTCGCGGATGCGCTCCAGCTTTTCCCGCCGGATGCGCATCTGCTCCGGAAGGTCTTCGTCGAGGGTGCCCTCCGGGCCGCGCGCCGGTTCGGATGGGTCGGTGGCAGTGCTCACCACGGCGAGGCTATCGACAGTGGACGCATGATCCTTCGCTGCGTGCTTTCGCGAGGTGCAGTCAGGCGTTGCGATCGAACACGAGCCGCAGCCCGATGAGCGTGAGATCGGGCTCGTGGTGATCGAGCGTCTCGCTGACGGCGACGACGAGCGGAGCGAGCCCTCCCGTCGCGATGACGGTCGGGATGCCGTCCAGCTCGTCAGCGATCCGCCGCACCAGGCCGTCGACCTGGCCGGCAACCCCGTAGACCATCCCGCTCTGCAGGGCCTCGACCGTGGATTTTCCGATCGGGGAACGGGGCTCGGCCAGCTCCACCTTGCGCAGCTGAGCCGCCCGGGCGGCGAGCGCGTCCAGCGAGATCTCGATTCCCGGTGCCAGCGCCCCGCCGATGAACTCCCCGCGCTTGCTGATCACGTCGAAGTTCGTCGACGTGCCGAAGTCGACGACGATGCACGGGCCGCCGTAGAGGTGATACGCGGCCAGCGAGTTCATGATCCGGTCGGCACCGACCTCCTTCGGGTTGTCCATCAGGATCGGGACGCCGGTGCGGATGCCGGGCTCGACCACGACGTGCGGCAGTCCGGGGTAGCTGCGGTCGCACATGCGGCGGACCTCGCGCAGCTGCGACGGCACCGTCGAGCAGACCGAGATGCCGCTGATCGGGACGTCGGCGAGCAGACCGCGATAGAGCAACGCCAGCTCGTCCGACGTCGCGCGCGGCTCGGTGCGGATGCGCCAGGAGTCGACCAGCTCGTCGGCGTCGAACACCCCGAGCACCGTGTTGGTGTTGCCGATGTCGACGGCAAGCAACATCACGAACCTGCCGGTGGGGTCGGGTCGGCGCGCAGATCCATACCGAGATCCAGAATCGGCGCCGAGTGGGTGAGCGCGCCCACCGCGAGGTAGTCGACGCCGGTCTCGGCAACGTCGGCGGCGATGTCCAGGCTGAGCCCCCCGGATGCTTCGAGCAGCACGCGAGGATGGGCGAGCCGGACGCACTCGCGCAGCTGCGCCAGCGACATGTTGTCCAGCAGGATCAGGTCGGCGCCGGCAGCGATGGCTTCCTTCACCTGATCGACGGTGTCGCACTCGACTTCCACCGTGACCGATGGGAAGCCGGCTCGTACCGCGCGGAACGCCGCCGCCACGCCGCCGGCGGCGGCCACGTGGTTGTCCTTGATCAGCGCGGCGTCCCACAGCCCCATGCGGTGGTTGACGCCGCCCCCGCAGCGCACCGCGTACTTCTCGAGCGACCGCAGCCCGGGGTTGGTCTTGCGCGTGTCGCGGATGCGGGCGCTCGTGCCGGCGACGGCGTCGACCCAGCGCGCCGTCAGCGTGGCGACGCCTGACAGGTGGCACAGCAGGTTGAGCATCGTGCGCTCGACGGTGAGCAGGCGGCGAATCGGCCCGGCGGCGGTGAGCACCACGTCACCCGGCTGGATCCGGGCACCGTCGGTCGCGACCCGCGTCACCTGCGCTCCGGCGCGTTCGAAGATCATCGCGGCCACGTCAAGACCGGCGACGACGCCGGCGGCACGGGTGCGGACGTCGGCGGTGCCGAACTGGTCGGCGGGGATGGTGGCGGCGCTCGTGACGTCGACGTCCCAGGCGGTGCTCTCGCTGATGCGGGTGCCGAGGTCTTCGGCGAGGGCCCGGTCGACGACCTCCGCGACGTCCGCCGGATCGAGGCCGGCGTCGATCAGCCCGCTCATGTCGCCAACGGCTCGAACGTCGTCGCGAGCGCACCGTCCGGGGTGAGGTGAGTCAGCAGATGGCCGCGAAACGCATCGTCGGCGCCCGGATAGTCCTCCCGCCAGTGGCAGCCACGGGTCTCGTGCCGCAGCGTCGCGGCGGCCACCAATCCGCTGGCCACCAGGTGGGCGTTGGTCGCCTCCCACGCTTCCGGCTCGGGTGCGGTGCCGGTGCGGCCGGCGAGCGTGCCGAGCGTCTTGGCGGTGCCTTCCAGGCTGGTGGCGCTGCGCAACACGCCGGCTCCTTCGGTCATCGTCACGGTCAGCTCGCGCAGCATGTCACCGGGCAGCAGCCCGGCGGAGATACCGGGCTCGCCGGTCGGCTCCACCGCCGCGCGGTCGGGCAGGTCCGCCGCGAGGGCGGTGCCGATGCGGGCGGCGAACACCAATCCTTCCAGCAGGCTGTTGGACGCCAGGCGGTTGGCCCCGTGGACGCCGGTGCAGGCGACTTCGCCGCACGCGTAGAGCCCGGGAATCCAGCCGTGCGGTGCTGCGGCGCGGCCGAAGACGTCCGTTCGCACCCCGCCGGACGCGTAGTGGGCGGCCGGGGCGACCGGTATCGGCTGCGTCACCGGGTCGACCCCGTGGCTGCGGCAGGTCGCCACGATCGTCGGGAAGCGATGCAGCAGCGTCTGCTCGCCGAGTCCCCGGGCGTCGAGGAAGAGATGGTCCGTTCCGGTCGCGTTCATGACCCGCGACATCTGCTTGGTGACGACGTCGCGCGGTGCCAGGTCACGCAGCGGGTGCCCGTTCTCGGGCATGACCCGTGTGCCGTCGGCGGCGATCAGGACGGCGCCCTCCCCCCGGACCGCCTCGCTGACCAGCGGGAGCTGCCCGCGCGCTCCACTGCCGATCCATAGGGCGGTGGGGTGGAACTGCACGAACTCGAGATCGGTGACGACGGCACCCGCACGCATCGCGACGGCGACCCCGTCGCCGGTGGACACCGGCGGATTGGTGGTGCTGGCGAAGATCTGACCGAGGCCGCCGGTGGCGAGGACGACGGCGCGCGAAAGGATCGCGCCGACCCCGTCGCGGCTCCCTTCTCCGAGCACGTGCAGCGTGAGGCCGGCGATCGGCGCCGGTCCGCGGCCGGTCGCCTTCCCGCGCAGCAGGTCCAGCACCAGCGCGTGCTCGATGGCTTCGATGCCGGGGTCGGCACGGACGGCGGCGATGAGCGCGCGCTGCACCTCGAGCCCGGTCGCGTCACCGCCCGCGTGGACGACCCGTGCCTGCGAGTGGCCTCCTTCGCGGGTCAGCGCGAAGTGGCTGCGGTCCGCCGCGAGGTCGAACGCGGCTCCCAGCGCGGCGAGTTGGCGCACCCGATCCGGGCCTTCGGTCGCCAGCAGCCGGACCGCGGCTTCGTCGCAGATGCCGACGCCGGCGACCAGCGTGTCCCGCACGTGCTGTTCGGGATCGTCGCCCGGGCCGAACGCAGCCGCGATCCCGCCCTGTGCCCAGCGCGTCGAACCCGCGTCGAGCATCGCCTTGGTCACCAGGATGACGGACAGCCCGATACGCCGGGCGTGCAGCGCTGCTTCCAGGCCGGCCACCCCCGAGCCGACGACCACCACGTCGGTGGTCCGCGTCCACCCCGGCTCCGGGGCGGTGAGCCGGCTCGCGAGCGGGCTCACTACGACGGCTGGGCGTATGACGGTTCGGCGCCGGTGTCGACGGTGTCACCGCGCAGCAGCCCGGGGAGGGCCTCCGCGGGGTCCCCACCGATGCCGGTGACCCGGTTATCGGCGTCGACGAAGACCACCCGGGGGGTGAACCCGCGGGCCTCAGCGGTGTCCATCACCCCGTAGGCGATGAGAATGACCAGGTCGCCGGGGTGCACCAGGCGAGCCGCCGCGCCGTTGATGCCGATGACGCCGGTGCCGCGCGGGCCGGCGATGACGTAGGTCTCCAGCCGCGCGCCGTTGTTGATGTCGACGATCGCGACCTGCTCGCCCGCCAGCAGATCGGCGGCGTCCATCAGATCCTCGTCCACAGTCACCGAACCGACGTAGTGCAGGTCCGCCTGGGTGACGGTGGCGCGGTGGATCTTGGACTTGAGCATCGTGCGCAGCATTAGGCCATCCCGGGCGTCGGTGAGTCGGTTACCGGCGTGGTGCGGTCGGTCGTGGTGGAAGCGGGGGTCGCGGCGAGCGTGAGCGAAGCGTTGTCGATGAGCCGGATCGGCCCTTCCCTGCCCGGCAGGATGGCCGCCACGAGCAGCCGCGCCGGTCCGGCGTGGGCCTCGGTCAGCGTGGTCGGGTCGACGAGGTCGAGGCGGTCCACCGACAGGCCGGGGGTGGACGCCAGGACCTGCGCGGCAGCTTCGAGTACCGCCTGCCGGCCGTGCGCGGCGGCGTGGACGCCCGCAGCCAGCGCTCGCGAAAGCGTCAGCGCGACGCTGTGTTGGTCGCCGCCGAGATAGCGGTTGCGGCTGGAGAGGGCGAGCCCGTCGCCGTCGCGCTGGGTCGGCACCCCGACGATCTCGACCGGCATGTCGAGGTCGGCGACCATCCGGCGGATCAGCGTGAGCTGCTGGAAGTCCTTCTCGCCGAACAGCGCGAAATCAGGGCGGGTCAGGTTGAGCAACTTGTTGACGACCGTGAGCACGCCGGCGAAGTGGCCGGGGCGGCTCTCGCCCTCCAGCAGCGCGCCGCCCGGACCGGGATCGAGCCGCACCAGGGGGGCCCCGTTCGGGTACATCACGTCAGGGGTCGGGGCGAACACCAGATCGGCACCGGCCTGCGCGCAGATCTCCAAATCTGCCGCCAGAGTGCGCGGATAGCGCTCGAGGTCCTCGTTCGGCCCGAATTGCAGCGGGTTCACGAAGACCGTCACGAGAACGCTGCCGTACGTCGCGGCGGTGCGGATCAGTGCCGCGTGCCCCTCGTGCAAGGCGCCCATCGTCATGACGACCGCCACCGGGGAGGTGAGCTCCGAGCGCGCGGCGGCCAGCTCGGCGCGGGTCGCGGCGACGCGAACGGCAGCGCTACCGGTGGCTTCGGCCGCCGGCGAACCGGAAACCGAACTCAACAGGGTCATGCGGACCGCCGACCTTCGCCCCGGGTGACGTTGTCCGAGACATCGAGAAGCACCGGATCGGCCACGTCCGGTTGGAGCACGTCCCACAGCTGCGGGGCCGTTCGCGGCAGCCGGCCCGCCGTCGCGGAGGCGAGCTGGCGGTAGAGCGGGGCTTCGCCCGGGGCGTGTTCGCGAAGCGCCCGCAGGTGTCCGGCCACGGCGTCCGCGTCGCCGCGCGCAACCGGCCCGGTGAGCGCCGCGTCGCCCTGCTCGAGGGTCCTTTCGAGCGCCGCGGACAGCAGCGGACGCAGCACGGCTGCCGGGTCGCTGGCGCCGGTCGCGCGGACCACGTCGAGCGCGGAGGCCACCAGCGTGACCAGATGGTTGGCGCCGTGAGCCAGCCCGGCGTGCCAGAGCGGGCGCAACTCTTCCGGCACCGCGACGGGCGTGCCACGCAGCTCGCCGACCAGCCACTCGGCCGCAGCCCAGTGGCGGCCGAGCGCGGTCACCCCGTAGGCGACGCCGGGCAGGCGCGGCAGGTCAGCCGCGGTGCCGCCGAACGTCTGCGCCGGGTGAACGGCCAGCGTGATCGCGCCGACACGGGCGGCGGCATCGAGCACGGCGAGGCCGTGGCGTCCGGACGTGTGCACGACCACGTGGTTCGGCCGTATCGCGCCGCTGGCGACCAGGTCCGGCACCGGGCCGGCGGGATCCGCGAGGACGTCGTCCGGAAGCGCGAGGATCAGCAGCTCGCTCGCGCGGGCGACGTCGTGCGGCGCGCGCACCGGCACACCGGCGAGCAACTCGGCGGCGCGGCGGCGGCTCGCGCCGGAACGCGCGCTGATGGCGACGACGTCATGGCCGACGGCGCGCAGGGCCGCGCCGAGGACAGCGCCGACCCGGCCGGCGCCAATGACACCGACGCGCACCGAGGCTGCCGTCGAGCGAGCAGCATCGACAGAAGGGGAAGTCATCAAACCGTTCCAGTCCTCCACGGGTACCGGACGAACGCAGACAGGCTAACGCGCTCTGCTGCAGCTGTGTTACCCCGAGATGACGCGCATTGCCCGTTTGTGCCTCGCATCACAGCGTGATCGGGCGCGGCGCGACGACGTCTGCCAGCCGGTCACGCAACTGGCCGCCGCACCGCGCACAGCGCAGCAGCGGCGGCCAGTTGATGCCCGGATTCCAGCGGGACCGGGGCACTGACGCCCGAGATCAGCTGGAGGCTTGTACCAGGTCGGCGTCGGCGGAGAAGACCTCGCCGATCAGGACCTTGCCCTGCTTGACGGCGTCGCGGGTGAGCGGGCCGTCGTAGTCCAGCGACTTGAAGTCGACGGTGATCCCGTACGTCTTCTTGATCGCGTCAGCGCAGAACGGGTTCTGCGGGCAGTTCGGCCCGGCGCCGAAGGTGATGCCGGTGGTGCCGCAGTTGGAAGCGACGTCGGACATCGAGGAGAGGTTGTACTTGTCGGCCGTTGCCTTGGTGACCGCGAACGCGTTCTGGTCGGTCGCGGACGCCGGCTCGAGCACGGCGATGCCCGCCTTGTCAGCGAGCGGCTTCAACGCGGCGACGGTCTCGTCGATGTTGGAGCTGGCCTTGTCGGTGACGTTCTGCTTCTTGGCAAGGAAGCTCTCCAGGCTGGCCGCGTACTCGGGTACCACCTGGATCTCGTTCTTCTCCAGCGCCGGCTCATAGAGGTCGCGGCTACCGATCGTCTTCACGGACGCGTCGTAACCCGCCTTGTTGAGCACCAGCTTGTAGATCTGGCCGAGCGTCGACGACTCCGGGAAGTCCTGCGTGCCGATGACGATCTTGCCGGAGCCTCCCGACAGACCCTCGCCGAGCTTCTTGTCGGCGACGAACGACGCGGCGACCGTCGACGGCTTCTGGTTCTGGCTGGTCTGCTTGTTGAGTCCGACCAGCGTGCTCTGGTCGAGCACCTTGCTGACGGCGTTCAGGGCGTCGGTGAGCGGTGGCTTGTCCACGCTCTTGTTGACCGCCGGGATGATGTTGTCGCTGGCCTGCGAGTGCTTGTCGTCGGCGAGCACCACCAACTCGTCGCCCTTGACGGGGTCGCAGACGTTCGCCTTCTGCGGCACGTCGGAGGGGGCCGTCACGCTGCTGCCCGCGCTGTTCTTGTTGCTGTCGCTGCAGCCTGCCGCGATCGGGATGATGGCGAGCGCGGCGGCTATGGCGCACGCCTGTACTCGACGGGACGAACCGAGCATGTGGGGAATCTCCTCGTCGGATCTGGGCGCCACCGTCTTACGTTGGACGACTATTTGGCGCAACAGCGCGTTAACGCTAGCCGACGCCGGCAGCGTGATCGGGCATATCCAGCTCCCGCCTGCGGAAACGTAGATAACGATTTCGCGACGTTCGCAGCGGCGCGGGCGTCAACCGGCGCTGCACCGCGGCGAGCAGGATGTCGATCAGGATGGCGAGAATGGCGATGAGAATGGCGGCGCCCAGCACTTCTCCCTGGCCTACCGCACCCGCCGCCTGGCCGAGCTGGATCAGGCTGCCGAGCGTCGCACTTCCGACGTAAGAAGCGATGGTCGCCGTGGCGAACGTCTGCAGCGTCGAACTGCGAATGCCAGCGAAAATGAGCGGCACGGCCAGCGGGAGTTCGACGCGCAGCAGCAGCTGGGGACCGCTCATCCCGAGCCCACGACCGGCGTCGAGGGCCTCCGGGTCGACGGTCGAGACGGCGGCCCACGCGTTCGTCAGCATCGGCGGGACGGCGAAGATCGCGAGTGCCACGACGGCCGTCTTCTGCGACACACCGAACGAGGGGAACTCGGCCAGGACGTAGAGCAGTCCGAGGGTCGGCACCGCACGGCTCGCGTTGGCCAGCAGCGTGACGGCCGGGCCCCCGCGCCGGAAGTGGCCGAGCGCGACGCCGATCGGCAGGCTGATCGCGGCGGCGATCAGCAGGGACAGAATCGTGACCCACAAATGCGACCACGCCAGGTGGACGATCCCGGTGCCGCCGCGCCAGTTGGCCCGGTCACCGAGCCAGTCGATGGCCTTGCCGAAGACACTCATGATTTGGCTCGCGACCACGGCGTGACCAGCCGCTGCACGACGAGCAGGAGCACGTCGGCCACGATGGCGAGCGCCACGATCAGCACCAGCGCGGTGAGGATCTGCGCATTGATGGCGCGCACGAAGCCCTGGGTGAGCAGCGAGCCGAGGCCGCCCTGGTTGATCAGGCCACCGATGGTGAGCAGCGCGATGGTGGACACGGTCGTCACCCGCAGACCCGCCAGGATGGCCGGCAGCGCCAGCGGCAGTTGCACCCGATAGACCAGCTGCCAGCGGTTGTAGCCCAGGCCACGAGCCGACTCGATGACGTCCGCCGGCACCCCGTCGAAGCCGACCAGGATGTTGCGCATCAGCAGCAATTGCGCGTAACCCACGAGCGCGATCACCACCGGTGTGGCGTGGGTGATGCCGAAGACGGGCTGCAGGAGAACGAAGAGCGCCAGCGAGGGGATCGTGTAAATCACCCCGAGAATCGCCATGATCGAGCTGCGCAGCCAGCCGCGCCAAAGTGAGAGCGCCGTGAGGGGGACCGCGACAAGAAGGGCCAGTCCCAGGGACAATGCGGTGAGCTCGATGTGCTGGTACAGCGCGTGCTGGATCTCTCCGCTGTAAGTTCGCAGGTAGTCGCCACAAAACCAGGCATCGCCATCGGAGAGGCAGCTACCGCCCGCGAGGAGGACCACAGCGTGGACAGTAGCGTCAACGTCGGGATAACTCTCGACGCGGTGACCAAGCGGTTTGCCGGCTCTGGCGGCGGCACCGTCGCGGTTGAAGAGCTCTCGATGCAGGTCCCGGCAGGTCAGCTCGTGGCGCTCATCGGGCCGAGCGGCTGCGGCAAGACGACCACGTTGAAGATGATCAATCGGCTCATCGAGCCGTCGTCCGGCCGGATCCTGCTCGGTGAGGACGACGTCACCCGGGTGGATCCCGTGGCGCTGCGGCGGCGCATCGGCTACGTCATCCAAAACGTCGGGCTCTTCCCGCACCAGACCATCGAAGCGAACGTCGCGACCGTTCCCCGCCTGCTCGGCTGGGACCGCAAGCGCCAGCGCCAGCGCGCTCACGAGCTACTGGAGCTGGTCGGGCTGAATCCGAAGACGTTCGCCAAGCGCTACCCAGGTCAGCTTTCCGGCGGCCAGCGCCAGCGCGTCGGGGTGGCGCGCGCCCTCGGCGCCGATCCGCCGGTGCTGCTGATGGACGAGCCGTTCTCGGCGATCGACCCGATCGCGCGGACCCGGCTGCAGGACGAGTTCCTGCGGGTGCAGCGTGAGGTGCGCAAGACCATCGCGTTCGTCACCCATGACCTGGACGAGGCGGTCCGGCTCGCCGACCGGATCGCGCTCTTCCGCCAGGGCGGCATCCTCGAGCAGTACGCGACACCGGCGGAGATCCTCGGTGCGCCGGCCACCGAGTTCGTCGCCGACTTCGTCGGGCGGCAACGTGGCCTGCGTCGCCTCTCGGTGACCCCGATCGACGTGAATGAGCTGCAGCCCGCAGGTCTTGCGAAGGCCGGGCCCGCCGTGGCGGTGAGCGGCACGTTGCAGGATGCGATGTCCGCGTTGCTCACCGAGGATGCCGGTCACGTACGGGTCGTCGACGACGACGGGAACACGCTGGGAGTCCTTACCGCGGAAGGCATTCACCAGGCGCTTCGGCGCAGCGTCCACGAGAGCGGGCACGCCGAGCCGGACGTCGGTGCGCCGGAGGTCGTTCTCGACTGAGTCGCGCGCCGCCATGCCGCTGCGCCGGGGCGATGGTCGGCGGCGAAAGCCGACCCGCGAGGATCAGTAGCGCTGACCCGCTCCCAGCGAGAGGTGCTCTCATGCTCACCCCGTTCGACGACTTCCCGATCCACCCCTCGGCCGACCCGATCGCGCATCCGGCCACCGGCGATCCCAACCACTACGACCGGTACTGGTTCAACGGCCAGGCGAAGGACGGGTCGTTCTTTCTCGGTGGCGCCATGGGCCATTACCCGGTACGCGGCGTGGTCGACGCGGCATTCAGCGTCGTTCATGAAGGCGTCGAGCACTCGCTGTTCGCGTCCGGGGTCATGCCGCTCGACCGCCGGACGCAGGTCGGGCCGCTCCGCGTCGAAGTGCTCGAACCGATGCGGACCGTGCGGCTCATCGCCGACCGCGAGGCGCAGGGGCTCGGCGCCGACCTCACCTTCCGCGCCCGGACGGTCGCCATCGAGGAGCCGCGGCAGCGCCTCGTCGGCGAGGACGGCGTGCTCACCATGGACCACACCCGGCTCACCCAGTGGGGAAGCTGGGAAGGCACGATCTGGATCGACGGGACGACCATCGATGTCGACCCGGCGCAGACCGTCGCGACGCGCGACCGGTCCTGGGGCGTGCGTCCGGTCGGGCAGCAACTCACCACCCAGCGTGCGCAGCGCCTCCCGCAGATCTTCTGGCACTGGCTGCCGCTGCACTTCGACGACTTCTGCACCCACATGGCGTTGCACGAGCGCACCTACGGCGACCGGTGGCTGGAAGCCGCCATGATCGTGCCGTTGCTGGGTGCGGACGAACCGCCGTACGGCCACGACCCGGCCACGCACCTGGACGGGCTGGCGTACGACATCGAATGGGAGCCGGGCCGCCGGGAGATGCGCAGCGCCGTCTTCACGGCCCGCAAGCCGGATGGCGCCGAGGTGCGGATCGAGCTGGAGAAGCTGTACACGTTCCGGATGCGCGGGATCGGCTACACCCACCCGAAGTGGTCGCACGGAAGCTCACACGGCGAGCTCGAGGTCGGCCGCGAGGACATCGCGCTGGACGACTTCGACCCGCTGGACATCTCCAGCATCCACCTGCAGAACGTCGTCCGGGCCCGGCTGGATGGCCAGGTCGGATATGGGGTGCTGGAGCAGTTCGTGCTCGGTGAGCACCAGCCATCGGGGATGAAGGGCTTCCTGGACGGTTACGCTCCCTGAGCTTGCTGCTGCGCGGTGACGCCCCGCCGTGTGGCCCTCGAACGGAGATCGGGGGGTTAAGCGGCGGTCATAACCACGCGTTCTCCGTTCGAGGGCGGGTGCCTGAGGGGCGCCTGTGGACAACTTCGAGCGCCCGTGCCGAAATCCAGCACGCTGAGCGGGTGAGACGCCTTGCACCACTCCCTGACGCCCTGGTCACCCTGCTACGGGTCCAAGACGGTGCCATGACGACGCAACAGGCGCTTGCGTCCGGCATGACACGCGAGCAGCTGCGCAGCCGGCGGGGCGCTGGCTGGGCGCATCCGAGTCGTGGCGTCTGGATCAGTCCGGACGCGCAGGATCCGTTTCGGGCGTCTGCGCGGGCAGCGTTGCTGGGCTGTCCTCGCGGTGTCCTGGCAGGTGCCACGGCCGCTCGCGTCTTCGGCTTGTGGGGCTTGCGTGAATGGGCACCTGCGGAGAAGCCGACCGTTCTGCTCGCAGCGGGCAGCACCTATCACCGTCGCGACGGCATGGTTCGCCACGCAGGGCTGGGTCCCGGCGAGCAGACGACGGTTGACGGTTTCCCGGTGACCACTCTGAACCGGACAATCAAGGATCTGGCGACCGTCTTGACCGAAGATGACCTCATCTGTCTGCTCGACAGTGCTCTTCGCCTGGGATGGCAGCCGACCGAATACACGGGCGCCTGCGCCCGGCGCATCGCCAGCGCCTTGCCTTTGACGGATCGCCGCTCCGAGTCGCCACTCGAAACTCTGCTGCGTTTGCTGCTGACGCGAGCCGGGCTGGCGCCGGAGGAGCTGCAGTGGAAGCTTTACGACGACAACGGGCTCCTTTACGCCCGGCTGGATCTGGCCTGGCCGTCCGTGATGGTCTCCATCGAAGCTGACGGTCGGCGCTATCACGACGAGCTGGAGCCGGTCTACAGCGACCGCTCCCGGGGCAACGCGGTCGGCATCGACGGCTGGACAGTCCTGCGCTACACGTGGTGGGACGTGAAGCGCCGCCCGGAGTGGATCATCGACCAGGTAAGGCGTTCCCTGAACGGAGAACGCGTGGTTAAGCGCGCCGTTTAAGCCCTCGATCTCCGTTCGGGGGCCAGCGGTGGGGCGCCGGCGGGATGGGGCGCCGGCGGGATGGGGCGTCAGCGGTGGGGCGTCAGCGGTGGGGCGCCGGCGGGGTGGGGTGCCAGCGGGTAGGAGCCTGGCCGGAGGGCGTCAGCCGGGGAGCTTGCGAAAGATCGGTCGCGGCAGCAGCCGGAAGCCGGCGAAGATCGGTCCCAGCGGGCGCGGCACGTGAACGACCTCGCGGCCCTTGCGGATGGCGTCGGCGACAGCGGCGCCGACCACGGCGGGGGTGGTAGCCATCGGGCCGTCCTTCATGTGGGCGGTCATCTTGGTACGCACGAAACCGGGCCGGACGACGAGCAGCCGGGCGCCCGAGCCCGCGAGAGCGGCCTGCATGCCTTCGGCGAGTGCGTCGAGTCCCGCCTTGGAAGCTCCATAGACGTAGTTGGCGCGCCGTCCGCGCAGCCCCGCCACCGACGAGAACACCACCATCACGCCGTGTCCCTGTTTGCGAAGCCGTTCGGCCGCCGGGAGCATCGCGGCCGCCACGCCGACCAGGTTGATGGTCAGGATGTCGATGGCATGCGAGACGTCGGACTCCGCACGCGTCTGGTCTCCGAGGATGCCGGCGGCGACCAGCACCAGGTCGATGTCGCCCAACGCGTCGGCTGCCTGCGCGAGCAGCGCCGGGCCGCTGGACGGCTGGGCCGCATCCCACAGCAGCGGGAGGACCTCCGCCTTCCCTCCGCCCGAGGTCGGCACCGTGGTCGCCGCGAGGGCCTGCTCGTCCCGGCCGGCGAGCGCCACCTTCGCGCCTGGGCGAAGGTCGAGGGCGGAGAGGGTCGCCAGCGCGAGCTCGGATGTGCCGCCGAGCACCAGAACGGTCTGGACGCCGCCCAGCGCGTCATTCATGTGAGCCTCAGCCTTCGTGAGAGGTCGCTGTGCAGAACACCATCGGGGTCGAGCTCGTCGCGCACGGAGCGCCATTCATCGAGCCGCGGGTACATCGCGGCGAGCAGGTCCGGGCGCAGCCGGCTGTCCTTGGACAGGTAGACCCGCCCACCGGCGGCGACCACGAGCTCGTCGAGGTCGTCGAGCAGCGGCCCGAGCCCGGGGAGGGCGGCCGGAACGTCGACGGTCAGCGTCCAGCCCGGCTGCGGGAAGGAGATCGGACCGGGGTTGCCGGGCCCGAAGCGTTTCAGCACGGTGAGAAACGAGGGGCACTTCGCGTGAGCCAGGCGGCGCAGCGACTCCCGCACGGCGTCGACGGCGGCGAGCGGGACAGCCAGCTGGTACTGGATGAAGCCGGGCCGCCCGTAGATGCGGTTCCACTCGAGCACGCCGTCGAGCGGGTGGAAGAAGTACGGGATCGTCTCGTAGCCGGTGTGGCTCTTCGGCGCCTTGCGGAACCAGACCTCGTTGAACGCCCGTACCGTGCTCGGGCGCAGCAGGCCCTCCGGTACCCACGGCGGCGCCATGAGCCGTGGATGCGGGTCGTAGCGCAGCGGCGCCTGCTGCTTGCGTTTCGGGAGCTCGTCCACGGACGCGTGGTCGCCACGGGTGAGCACCGCCCGGCCCATGGCGCTTCCGGTGGTCAGCGAGTCGATCCAGGCGACCGAGTAGCGGTACTCGTCGTCGCGTTCGGACATCCGGCTCATGCAGTCGTCGAGATCGGCGGCGCGTTCGGTGTCGACCCGCATGAACGCTGACTCGACCCGTAGCAGGCGCACCGTCGCGGACAGCACCACGCCGGTGAGCCCCATGCCGCCGGCCGTCGCCCAGAACGCCGGCGCGGTCTTCTCGTCATCGGGCCGCAGCCGCCGGATCTCACCCGTCGGCAGCAGCAGCGACAGCTCGTCGACGTGCTGCGCGAAAGAGCCCTCGACGTGGTGGTTCTTGCCGTGGATGTCGCTACCGAACGCGCCGCCCACCGTCACGTAGCGGGTGCCCGGGGTCACCGGCACGAAGTAGCCGAGCGGGATCAGCATGCGCATCAGCGCGTCGAGCGAGATGCCGGCGTCGACGGTGATGGTGGCGGGCACCCCGGTGGCCGGGTCGCCCTCGTCGAAGCGGTGGACGCGGTCGAATCGGGTGAGGTCGATGACCGCGCCGCCCGCATTTTGCGCGGCGTCGCCGTAGGCCCGGCCGAGCCCCCGCGCGATGACGCCCCGTCCCCCCGCGCGTGCTTCGGCTACGGCGGCCACGACCTCGTCAACCGACCGCGGGCGGCTGACCTCCGCGCGGGAGGGCGCCGTCATGCCCCAGCCGGTGAGTAGCTTCGCCGTCACTTCAGGTAGATCCCGAGTCCGAACGTGACGATCCAGACCAGTCCGGTGATCAGCAACGGCGGGTCGCCCAGCACCGCTTCTTCGGGTGCGCCGCCGTGGCCGCGCTCGAGCAGCAGCTGGTAGCGCAGCAGCCCGAACGTGACCGGGACGATCGACAGCCGCGACCAGGTGCCGTCGTGGATGTCGGTGCCGCGTTCGAACGCCCACAGGCAGTAGGCGAGCAGCGTCACCGCCGCCGACAGCTCGCGGGTCTGGCGGAGGTAGGCGATCGGATACGCCTCCAGGATGCGCCGGTGCGACGCGGCGTCCTCACCGAACTCCGTCGCCTCGGCGGTGCGCTTGCCGGCCACCATGTACAGCGATCCGAACGATGCGACGATGAGAAACCACTGCGAGAGCTCGACGTCGGTCGCGGCCGCGCCGGCGATCGGGCGCAGCAGGAAGCCGGCGGCGACCATCATCATCTCGAGCACCGGTACGTGCTTCAGCCACGTCGAGTAGGAGAACGTGAGCCCGACATAGCCGGCGAGCACGGCGGCCAGCTTCCAGGACGTCAGCAAACCGCCGGCCGTGATGCTTCCGGCAACCAGGACCACCCCGAGCACGCGCGCGAGCGTGACCGAAACGATGCCGGCGGCGATGGGGCGGTTGCGCTTCTTCGGGTGACGCCGATCGGCCTCGACGTCGGCGGCGTCGTTGATCAGGTAACCGCCGGACGCGCAGAGGCTGAACGTGATGACGGCCACCACCGTGTGCCAGAAGACGGTGCCGTGAAACAGCACGCCGGCGGCGGCGGGAGCGGCCGGCACCAGCACGCTCTTGACCCACTGCTTCGGGCGGAGAGCCTTGAACAGGCCCTTCGCGAAGGATGGGCGACGCGGGCCGGTCTCCCCGGGAGCCGGCTCGGCGACGCGCGGCGCGGTCACACTCATGCCGGCGGACCGGAGGAGGCGGCGGCACATTCCACGGCTGCGAGCTTAGGCGCGACTGGCGGAATCGCCCGGGAGCGACCGAAAGAACGCCTCATCGATCCGGGAAGGATTCGGGTGCGAACCGTCCTACGGCCTCAGGTAGAACGCGACGAAGTCGCGGCTCTGCGGCGAGAAGTAGTGGTCAGCGCCCTTGGACTGGGTGTCGCGCGAGACGTGGCTCTGGACCTGGCCGTTCTCGTGGGTGAAGTAGTAGCCGATGCTCCAGTCCCAGTTGATGTCCAGCTCCATGCCGCGCACCACGCCGGCGGACTTGAGCAGCTGGCCGAGCGAGCAGACCGACACGGCGGGGCTGTTGACGAAGATCAACGACCCGTCGGCCCGCACGCCCAGCGCAGTACGTGGCACGTAGGCGTCGTTGCCGACGGTGTAGCCCCAGATGGGTGAGCTGTCGCTGCTGCAGGTCGGGTTGACGACGCCGTTGTCGACCAGCAGGTCGAGGTTCTGCCGGACGCTGCGCACCTTCGGCGACATGCTCACGTCGCGGCCCCACTGCCCGACCGTCGCCGTGCCGTCCTGGTAGATCACCAGCGACGCCGCGCCGACGCGCAGCGGCTCGGCCTCGCGGCCTTCGTCGTAGTAGCCGCCGCGGTTGCCGACCTCACTGTTATTGGTGCGGAACCCTCCGGGGAAGGCCGCCGCGACCGTCTTCGCGAGCTCGGGCGTGATCATCGGCGGGGTGCTCCACGTGCCGCCCGGATCGCCCTGCGGGATGCCCTCGTGCAGCCGGCCGGAGAGCAGCTTCGGGTCGAGCCACATGAGCGCCGCGTAGTACGAGGTGTGGATGTTGTCCGGCCGCACGTAGGCGATGCGCACCGCCGGAAAGCCCTTGTTCGTGACGACCGTCTGCCAGACGCCCTCGTTCGGCAGCCCCTGGCCGGCGAGCAGCGCCGGCTTCTCCGGCGCGGCCGAGTGGGGAATCTCCTTCTTCGGCGGAGCGGTCGGCTTGGCCTTGTCGCCCTTCGCGGTCGGAATGCCGCCCGCAACGGTGCCGCCCACCTTGGGCTTCTGGTAGGTGGCCTTTTCCAGCCAGGTGACGAGCGGCCCGAGGTCGTGGTCGCGGGCCCATTCCGCCACCCGTTGGCGCACGCTGTCGTTGCCGGGCCGGGTCAGCGCCCCGCCGACCGAGTAGCCGACCAGCCCGACGAAGACGAGGAACGCCAGGGCGAGGACCTGCAGCGCGCGCACAGCCGGATGGCGCTTGCGGCGCAGCCAGGCGAACCGCTGGCGCCGGCCGGATCGGGGCCGCAGACCGGACCCGTTGCCACGGGCGGGGTCCTCGGACGAAGCGGGCGGGGAGTCGCTTGCGGGGGCAGCGCCGGCCGGATCATTGTCGAGCGTCACGGTCGGCGCATCGGGCCCGTCAGGCCGGTCTGTCGCAGGGAGCACTGACTTCCTTCGGCGCGGGTCGGGGGCGTATGAGTGCCCGCGGCAAGCGGGCCCGGGGGCGGTCTGTGACTGAGCTCACCACCGCCTGGTCGAGGCTTGTGTCGGCAACCAGCGTAACGGGCGTTGGGCGAGAAACGCGTTTGTTCGGCTGCGGACAGCGCGGCGGTGCCGCGCAAGGGGCGAGCTGCTGCAACGCGGGCGCGGGGGAACTGCCCACTTCGCGCAACGGACGGCCGGGACCGGCGAGAGCACGGTCACTACTTCTGGCGACACCCGTATTCGAGCCACAGCGCGGCAGCGACGAGCGCAACGGCGGACAGGATGCCGAAGATGGCGGTGATCGTGTCGGCGCCCGCCACGGCCGGCTGATTGCCGCGCGGGGCGGTGTAGACCAACACGCCGGCCCAGGCGCCGAAGATGGCCGCCGCGGCCAGGCTGCTCGCCTTGGCGAGCGCGGCGAAACGCGCGACGGCGATCGGCATGATCGGCTTGGTGTGCAGCTTGCCGGCGAGCCGGGCCCGGACACTGCGACCGAGCTCGGCCTCGACCAGGGCCACGATGGCGACTGACAGCGCGGGGGTGCGCGGCAGCGCGGTGGACAGCGATGTCAGGTAGTAGAGCCGCATCAGGAGGTAGGCCACCGCAAAGGCCAGCACGGCGGCCGGCATCAGCACGCGAGCGCGGGTCGGGGTCACAGCTGCAGGGTGTGTGCGGTGCGCTCCACACCGCGCCGTCCGACCTTCGCCAGCAGATCGGCGACTCGGCCGGCGCCGGGGACGACGGCTTCGGGAGCCACGTCGAACCAGGGCGCCAGCACGAACCTCCGCTCCGCCGCCCGCGGATGCGGGAGCGTCAGCTCCGGGGTGTGCAGCTGCTTCCCGCCCACGTCCAGCAGGTCCACATCCAAGGTGCGCGGCCCCCAGCGTTCGTTGCGCTCGCGCTGGCGGGCGCTCTCCACCGCCTGCGCCTGCCGCAGCAGCCTCCTCGGGTCCGCCGCCGCCACCAGCACGACCGCGTTGAGGTAGGGACCCTGCTCGGGGCCACCCACCGGGGCCGTCTCATACACCGGCGACGCGGCGATCGGGGCCAGGAGATCCACTGCTGCCTGTAGATGGCGGAGCCGATCGCCCATGTTCGAGCCCAGCGCCAGGGCGGCGACCAGGCCCGATCGCACGGTCACCGACACGTCGGCGAACTCCAGCGGGATCGGTGCCTGCGGTTTGTGCACGGTGACCTCGGCCGCGCACACACCGGGGGTGGCCTGGCAGACCGACAGCAGCCGCAGCGCGAGCGTTTCGATGAGGTCGACGGGTTCGCCGGTCACCACCGCGGACAGGTGCTGGGCCAGCACGCCGTAGTCGGCGGTCAGGGCCAGGTCGTCCCGAGCCGGGTCACTGACGTGCAACGTCGCATCGACGACGAAGTCTTGGCCGTCGCGACGCTCGTGCTCGAAGACGCCGTGAAAGCCGCGGGCGCGCAGCCCGGTCAGCGTGATCTCAGCCACGCGGGCCTCCTGCGGCTGCGGTCTGCACGGTCGTCCCGGCGGGCGCCGTCGGTTCCGAACGGGCGGTGTCCGTCGCGTTGTGCCAGGCCGCGGCCACCCGGACGGCGTCGGCGCTGGCTCGTACGGCGTGTACCCGCACCGCCCACACGCCGTGGGCGGCCGCCAGCGCGGTGGTGGCCACCGTCGCGGCGTCGCGGCGGTCCACCGGTCGCGGTCGCCCGGCGCTGTCGGCGAGCAGCCGCCCGAGGAAGGACTTGCGGCTGGTGCCGATGAGCAGCGGCTGCCCGAGCTCCTGCAGCTGGTCCAGCGCGGCGAGCAGCGCCCAGTTGTGCGTTCCGGTCTTGGCGAAGCCGATCCCGGGATCCAGCACGAGGGCGTCGCGCCGGATGCCGGCCGCGAGGGCTACCTGGAGACGTTCGCGCAGCTCGACGGAGACGTCGGCGACGACGTCGCGGTAGGACGCCCGGGATTGCATGTCGGCGCTGGGGCCCCGGCCGTGCATGAGGACGTACGGCACCCGCCGCTTCGCGACCAGCGCGAACATGTCCGGATCGGCGCCGCCGCTCACGTCGTTGACCAGACACGCGCCCGCGTCGAGTGCCGCCTCGGCGACGACGGCCCGGCTGGTGTCGACGCTGACCGCCGCGCCGACCGCCGCGAGGTCGCTGATCACCGGAATGATCCGGCGCAGCTCCTCTTCGGCCGGCACCCGGGGAGCGCCCGGGCGGGTGGACTCGCCGCCGACGTCGACCAGGTCGGCGCCGCTGTCGATCATGGCGATCCCGGCGGCCGTCGCCTCACCGGGATCGGCGTAGACCCCACCGTCCGAGAACGAGTCGGGAGTGACGTTCACGACTCCCATCACCAGCGTGCGTCCGGCATGAGGCGTGCCGAGGACGCCAGGAGGGATCGTTCGCATACGGCCAGGCTAGAGCCCGAACGCGTTACGTGGAGCCGGCCATCGTCGCCGCTCCGCGCCGGGTGAGCCACGGCAGCCGCACCTTCGGCCAGACCAGGAACGCTTCCGCCTCCAGCATCGCGACCGCGATACGCGGCAGATCACGTGCCGCCGGGTAGCAGATGTAGCGCGGCTCCCAGATCGGCCGGAACTTGGCGTTGAACCGGTACAGCGAGTCGATCTGGAACCAGCGCGAGAGGAAGACCAGCAGTCCCCGCCAGGCCTTGATGACCGGCCCCGCGCCGAGCCGCTCACCGCGTTCGATGGCGGAGCGGAAGACGGCGAAGTTCAGCGAGACCCGTTTCACCCCGAGCCCAGGTGCCTCGCGCAGCGCCGAGACGATGAGGTACTCGTTGATGCCGTTCTCGGCGTCCCGGTCCCGGCGCATCAGGTCCAGCGACAGGCCGTCGCCGCCCCAGGGGACGAAGTGCAGGAAGCCGCGCAGCCGGTGGTCGGCGTCGAAGGCCATCACCGCCGCGCACTGCCCGTCGGCAGGGTCGAAGAACCGGCCGAGTGCCATCGAGAAGCCGCGCTCGGTCTCGCTGCCGCGCCAGGCGGCGGCCTGATCGCGCAGCTGCTGCCGCTCTTCGGTGGTGATGTCGCTGGTGCGCGCCACCCGCACGCTGTAGCCGGCACGCTCCGGACGGCCGACCGCCTGGCGGACATTGCGCATGGCACGTCCCTCGAGCGAGAAATCGCAGAGCTCAACCACTGCCTCGTCGCCGAATTCCAGCGCCGAGAGGCCGGCCACCCGGGTGTAGGCGGTGCCGCCGGCCTCGCTGCACCCGATGACGGCCGGGGTCCAGGCGTGCTCGTCGGCTTGCCGCATGAACTCCTTGATCGCCCCCGGCCACGCTTCCGGGTCCCCCAGCGGATCGCCGCTGGCCAGCATGACGCCGGAGACCACGCGATAGGCGATCGCCGACTTACCGGACGGCGACCAGACGACGCTCTTGTCGCGGCGCAGCGCGAAGTAGCCGAGAGAGTCGCGGCCGCCGTGCGCGCCGCTCAGCAGGGCGCGCATGCGGGTCTCGTCGTCAGCGGTCAGCATGGGACGGGGCTCGGGCGGGCGCAGCACCAGGTAGGCGACGGTGACCAGGATGAGCAGGCCCATTCCCCCGAGAACGCGGGCGACCAGGTCATCGACGCCCTCCGGATAGAACTGGATGGGGCCGTCGATGCCGATGAGGCCGCGCAGGACGTGGTCGAACTGGGCTGACAGCGGGTGCGGACCGACCATCCGGTGTACCCGCAGCTGCAGCAGCACCATGCCGAGAACGACGGACGCGGCGACCAGGCCGGCGCCGTAGCCGAGGGCTCGCCAGCGCGTCGTCGGGTCGCCCTTCGCGTAGAAGTCGCGCCGGTACAGCACGAGCGCCGCGAGCAGCACGAACGCGATGATCGACTCTTCGACGTCGAAGCCCTTCGCGATGTGCGAGACGGTCGAGGCGGCCAGCAGCAGCACCGTCGCCCGCCAGGCTCGGCGCTTGCGCCGGCGCAGCGCCCGAGCGAGCAGGATCAGCAGGATGCCGACGACCAGCGTCAACGCGGCCGCGCTGTGCGAGAACGCGCCCGGTATGACGTTGTTCACCTCACGGGCACGCGACCGCAGGGCCGGGGTGATGGCCGACAGCACGTCGAGCAGTCCCGCGAGCAGGGTCAGCAGCGCGGCGACTCCCGGCACCCAGGGGTGGCGGCGGGCGAAGTAGGGCAGCGCGCCGGGGTGTTCGGCCGGCTTCCCGCGCTTGCCCGAAGGCGCGGCCGCATCCCGCGGGGGTTGCGCTTCCTTGCCGGACGAGGCCGGCACGGCTTTCTCCGGCCGGCTCGCGGCCTCGGTCGCGTCCCGTCGTCGACCGTGCTGCGCCGCGTCCGCCGTCCCTGCCGCGACCGGTCCTTCTGCGGGCGCGTTCCCGCGGGGTGCTCGCCGCGCACGGGTGCTTCGGGTCTCAGGTGTCGTCATCGGCTTGATGAGGTCGTCCCCCCGGATTTGCCGGTTTGCCGGATTGGCGGGCTTTCAAGGTTTTCCCTGTCGCAGCATTCTCATCGGTCGGCGTGAGGAGCGGATGAGCGCGACACCCGGCCTGGGGTTGGGGATTGCGTTTGCGAAGGCGGCGTCGCCCGGCCGTGCCGCGTCCGGGCAACGAAACGTCAGCGCGGCGACAGGATCAGGCTCATCGCCTCGCTGCGGGTGGCGACGGACGTGCGGAACTGCCCGCGGACCGCGGACGTCACCGTCAACGCCCCCGGCTTGCGCACCCCCCGGATCGACATGCACAGGTGTTCGGCCTGCACGACGACGATCACACCGCGCGGTGCCAGGCAGCGCTCCAGCGTGTCGGCGATCTGCGTGGTCAGCCGCTCCTGGACCTGCGGGCGGCGGGCGTAGACGTCGACCAGCCGGGCCAGCTTGGACAGTCCGGTGATCTGCCCGTTGTCGTTGGGGATGTAGCCGACCGACGCCCGGCCCATGAAGGGGACGAGGTGGTGCTCGCAGAACGACGTGAAGGTGATGTCGCGGACCAGCACCATCTCGTCATGACCCTCATCGAAGATCGTGGTGAGCACGGCCTCCGGATCCTGCTGGAGCCCCTCGAACGACTCCTGATAGGCCCGGGCCACCCGGGCGGGCGTGTTGAGCAGGCCCTCGCGGTCGGGGTTCTCGCCGATGGCCAGGAGCAGCTCGCGGATGGCGGCTTCCACTCGTGCGCTGTCAAAGGTCGGCTTCGCGTCCGGCTCGGGGGCGGCGGTCGTCACTGAGCTCCGGTCTCCTTCGGTTTTTGGCTCGATTGTCGTCGCTGCGCCGCATGAGCGCTTCCCCGGGCCAGGTCCGGGATCGCCCGACAGACCAACCGCCCTACAGCTCACGGCCGTAGGGCGGTTGATGGTGGGTCGGGCGGATCAGGCTCCGGGGCCGCCCGGCTCATGGGCTGAGCTCTCCGTCGGAGCGCTGTCCTTCTGCAGGCTGGGAACCTGGCCGTGAACGCCGTTGGTGCCGTTGCCGTTGCCGTTGGCGGCGAGCACCGCCACCTCGTGCTTGGTGAGCACCGGCGGCCGGTCGGAGGGGCGCCGCCGGCCGGTGCCGTTCCAGGAGCCGCGGCTCGCGCGCTTCTGCACCGGTGCGAACACCTCGAGCACCTCGTCCTTGGAGAGGGTCTCCTTCTCCATCAGCCGCAGTACGAGGTCGTCCAGGACGTCGCGGTACTGCACCAGCACTTCGAACGCCTCGTCGTGCGACGCCTCGATCAGCCGGCGTACCTCTTCGTCGATGCGGGCGGCGACCTCTTCCGAGTAATCGCGCTGATGGCCCATGTCGCGACCGAGGAAGACCTCTCCGGAGTCCTGGCCGAACTTGAGGGCGCCCAGCGAGTCACTCATGCCGTACTGGGTGACCATTGCGCGGCTGATCGAGGTCGCCTTTTCGATGTCGTTGCTCGCGCCCGTGGTGGGCTCGTGAAAGACGAGCTCCTCGGCCGTGCGGCCACCGAGCAGCACCGCGAGCTGGTCGAGCATCTCCGAACGGGTCTGCAGGTACTTGTCCTCTTCGGGCAGCTGCATCGTGTAACCGAGCGCCCGGCCGCGCGGCAGGATCGTCACCTTGTGCACCGGGTCGGTGTTCGGCAGCGCGTGCGCCACCAGAGCGTGACCGCCCTCGTGGTAGGCGATGATCTTCTTCTCGGACTCGCTCATCGCCCGGGTCTTGCGCTCCGGGCCGGCGATCACCCGGTCGATGCTCTCTTCCAGCGCTGCCATGTTGATCAGCTGCTGGTCGTTGCGTGCCGTGAGCAGCGCGGCCTCGTTCAGCACGTTCGCGAGGTCGGCACCGGTGAAGCCGGGAGTGCGCCGGGCGATGACTGCGAGGTCGACGTCGGCGGCGATCGGCTTGCCCTTCGCGTGCACCGCGAGGATGCCCTTGCGCCCCTCGAGGTCCGGCCGGTCGACGACGATCTGGCGGTCGAAACGGCCGGGGCGCAGCAGCGCAGGGTCGAGGATGTCCGGACGGTTCGTCGCGGCGATCAGGATGACACCCGTCTTGGCGTCGAAGCCGTCCATCTCGACGAGCAGCTGGTTCAGCGTCTGCTCGCGCTCGTCGTGACCACCACCGAGGCCGGCGCCGCGGTGACGGCCGACCGCGTCGATCTCGTCCACGAAGATGATCGCGGGCGCGTTGGTCTTCGCCTGCTCGAACAGGTCACGGACCCGGCTGGCGCCGACACCGACGAACATTTCGACGAAATCGGAGCCGGAGATGGAGTAGAACGGCACGCCCGCCTCGCCGGCGACCGCGCGGGCAAGCAGCGTCTTACCGGTACCGGGCGGCCCGTACAGCAGGACGCCCTTCGGGATCTTCGCGCCGACGGCCTGGAACTTTGCCGGGTTGGAGAGGAACTCCTTGATCTCGTGCAACTCCTCGATGGCCTCGTTGGCCCCGGCGACGTCGGCGAACGTCGTCTTCGGGGTGTCCTTGCTGACCAGCTTGGCCTTCGACTTGCCGAAGTTCATGACCCGGCTGCCGCCGCCCTGCATCGAGTTCATGAAGAACAGCAGCAGACCGACCACCAGCAGGATGGGCAGGAAGTTCAGCGCCACGGACAGCAGCACGTTGCCGTGGTCGACGCTGACGGTGTAGTTGATGTTCTTCTTGTTCAGGGAGTCGGCGAGCGGAAGCGCCTGATCGGTGGCGAAGGAGGCCTGGTACTTGCTGCCGTCCTTCTCGGTGATCTGGATGTACTGCTTCGTATCGTTGATCTTCGCGGAGGTGACGTTGCTCGTCGTCGAGATCTCGTGCTGGATGAAGTTGAGATCTTTGCTCTTGTAGTCGCTGGCGCCACTGAAGACGTTGCTGGCGAACAGCAGCACGAGGAGCGCGATGAGCGCCCACGGCACCCAGCCGCGGATGAGTCGCTTTCGATTCAATCCCTGTAGGGCGCCCGGGCGCGGCGCCCTTCCTCCTGAACTCTCGTCTGCCCGCCAGGGCTGGTGCACGCAAGCGTGGCCATTAGCGTAACGCCGGGAGAATCCCGGCACCTGGTCAACGAATCGGCCGGTTGACGTGTTCCGCGAGGCTGAACCCGTTGCCAGCTGGCCTGCCCGCTCTGCGCCTCGTCACCCATTCTGGCGGGACGATCCGCCGCAGCTGCGGCGCCAGGTGTGGCCGGGAACACTGTCGCCGGAGCGGTTCACCGGCCGTCCCACGCCGCTGCGCAGGCAGCCTCGATACGCCGACCGCGCTCAGCAGACTGTCCGCGAGACCTCGTGCCGCAGGTTGAGATGCGCGCCGAGATCGACGCGCCACTGGTCAAGGTGAGAGGTGGTTTGGGAGGGCATTCGGCGCAATCGCTGGCGCGTTGATGAAAAGGCGTTGCGGTCAGCGGCCGCGTTCGATGGCCTCGGGGGTGAGCGTGCCGACGTAGGGCAGCGTGCGGTAGCGCTCGGCGTAGTCCAGCCCGTAGCCGACGACGAACGCGCTCGGGATGTCGAACCCGATGTAGCGCACGTTGACCGCGACCTTGATCGCTTCCGGCTTGCGCAGCAGCGTCACGACCTCCACCGAGGCGGGACCCCGGCTGCGCAGGTTGCGCACGAGCCAGGACAGCGTGAGGCCGGAGTCGATGATGTCCTCGACGACCAGCACGTGCGCGTTTTCGATCGAGCGGTCGAGGTCCTTCAAGATGCGCACGACCCCGGACGAACTCGTCGACGAGCCGTAGGAGCTGACCGCCATGAATTCGAAGGTGGCCTCGACGCTGAGCGCCCGGGAGAGATCGGCCATCACCATGGCCGCGCCCTTGAGTACGCCCACCAGCAGCACGGTCTGGCCGGCGTAGTCGGCGTCGATCGCGGCGGCCAGCTCCTTGATCTTCGCCGCGATCTCGTCCTCGGTGATGAGGATGTCCGCGATGTCCGGGTGCGGCGGCGCGCCGTCCCGCGCGCTGGATGCAACCTGAGCGGCGCCTGTCGCCATGAGCTCCGTCATCGCCGCTGGTGCCTCGCTTCGCTGGTGGGTCGGTGGGCCGGTCAGCACGATTGTCCCATTGCGCCGGCGCGCGCTGATACCGCCGGGCAGTGCAATCGGCCCTTGACCCCGCCACGCGGTCACCAACCGGTCGAGAGCGGCGACATGATCGGCCGTGAGCGCGGTCGGCGGGCACCCGGTCGCGATCGCCGCCTTGCGCAGCACGCGTGTGCGGACGGCCGGCAGCAGCTCGTCCAGCGGCTGCCGCTCGTTCGCGCTCGATGGCCACGCCTGGTCCGCCAGCAGATCCAGGGCGTCGGCGTCGGCCCGCAGCAGCGTCGCGGTGCGGGCGAGCGCCTCCGCGATGCCGGGGCCGAGGGCGTTTTCCAGCTCGGGCAGCGCGCTGCGGCGCACCCGGCTTCGGGCGAACGACGGATCCGCGTTGGCGGGGTCGTCCCACGTCGCGAGCCCCAGCGCGGCGCAGCTGGCGCGTACGACCTCCCGCCGTAGCCCGAGCAGCGGGCGGCGCCAGAGCTGGGTGCGCGGGGCCATCGCCGCCAGCGAGCGCGCGCCGCTGCCCCGAGCAAGCCGCAGCAGCACGGTCTCGGCCTGGTCGTCGAGTGTGTGACCGAGCAGGATCGCAGCTGCGCCGTGCGTTCGGGCGGCGGTGAGCAGCGCGAAGCGGCGGGCGTCACGGGCCGCGTTCTCACGGCGCGGGGCGGGGGCCGGGACGATGAACGCCGGGTGCAGCCCGAGTTCGGCGGCGACCTGCACCGCCTTTTCGGCCTGCTGGCGGGAGGAGTCACTCCACTGCTGGTCCGCGCAGACGAAGCCGGCGACGAGCCCGAGCCGGGGGGCGACGAAAGCGGTGGCTGCCGCGAGAGCCGTCGAGTCCGGTCCTCCAGAGCCGGCGACGAGCACCGCACTGCCCGCGGGCAGGTCCGAGAGGGCACGCCGGACGGCGACCCGCACCGCGGCGACCGCAGGGTCCAGGCGAGCCATGGCGTCGCGGCGCGAGCCTCGGCGCTAGGCGGCCGGGGACAGCCCCAGCACCCGGGTGAGCCAGGCGTCCGGAGCTGCCAGCTCGGCGCGGGTCGGCAAGGTCTGGGGGGACTCCCAGACGGTGTTGAAGCCGCGGACCCCGACGCGAGCCACCACTGCTCGGACGAACGCCCCGCCTTGGCGGTACTGCTGCAGCTTCATGTCGAGCCCGAGCAGGCGGCGGATCACCCGATCCAGCGGCGATCCTCCGCTGCGGCGCCGCTCGAACCGCTCGCGGATCAGCTCCACGCTCGGCACGACAGCCGGTCCGACGGCGTCCATCACCTGATCGGCGTGCCCTTCGAGCAAGGTCATCAGCGCCTGAAGCCGGTCGAGGACGGCCTTCTGCTCCGGCGTCTGCAGCAGTTCGATCAGGCTGCCGGCCTCGCGCCGGCGCAGCGCCCCGAAGGCGTTGCGCATCCGCGCGGCCATCGCGGTCGGGTCCAGATCGGTCACCTCGGCGAAGGCTTCCAGCTCGCCCTCCAGATGGGCGCGCAGCCACGGAACGGCGGTGAACTGCAGCCGATGGGTCTGCTCGTGAAGGCAGACCCAGAGCCGGAAGTCGCGGGTCGGTACTCCGAGACGATCTTCGACGTCGGCGATGTTCGGAGCCACCAGCAGGAGCCGGCCACCCTGCGGCAGCTCGTCCGGGCTGCCGAACACCTCGTACTGACCGAGCACCTTGCTCGACAGGAAGGCGAGCAGCCCGCCGACCTGCAGACCCGAAACACGCCGGCTCGCGGCCGCCCCGACCTTGCCGGTGCGGCGACTGTCCAGCTTGCGCAGCAGCGGGCCCGACATGACGCGCAGCCCGGCGACGTTCGCCCGGATCCACTCGTTGCGATCGACGACGGCCACCGGGGAGTTGGCGGCCATCTCCGCTGCGGGCGTGAGCTGGGTGTACTCGGCGACGTGTGCCTCGGCTTCCGTCGCGAGCGTGCGCAACTGCGCGACGATCTCGTCGGCGGCGGCCTGCGGGAGCGCCGGGCCGGGCCGGACCAGCCGGCGGCCGGTAGCCGTCGCGAGGTCCCAGTCGACGAGGTCGGCGCCCATCCGCCGAGCGTACGTCCGGCCGCCGTCCGAAATCGGCCGTTTCATCGGCAGCCGCAGGAAGCCAGCGTGGCCGCGAACCGGTCGAGCGCGCTTTCGGCGCCGGAGCGCTCCTGGGCAGGCGCCAGGGCGGCAAAGATCAGCAGCCGACCCTCCGCCGTCGTGACATACCCGGACAGTGCTGCGGCACCGTTCAACCAGCCCGTCTTGGCACGGACCCGTCCGGCGCCGCTTGCCGCAGCGCCGGTGAAGCGGGTGGTGAGCGTGCCGGTGAAGCCGGCGATCGGAAGCGCTGCGGCCAGCTGCCCCAGCTCCTGGTGGCGGCTCTCGGCGGCTTCGCGCAGCAGGGCGGTGAGCATGGACGGAGCGATCGCGTTCGTTCGCGACAGCCCGCTGCCGTCGGCGAACCGCCCGATGTCCGGCAGGTGCAGCTGGTGGGCGACGGCCGTGAGCGCCGCGGCGACGCCTGCGAAGGAGGCCGGCCGGCCGCTGCGCAGCGCCACTTGGCGGGCGAGCCCCTCGGCGATGTCCGCGTCGCTCCAGGTCAGCATGCGCTCGACGAGCGCGGAGACGGGAGGGCTCACGACCGTTGCCAAAAGGTGCGCACCGCGCGGCGCGGAGCGGGCGGGGCTCGCGATCGCCGATCCGCTCGGCGCGCCGGCGGTGGTCAACGCTGCCGCGAAGGACTGCGCCGCCGCGAGCAGCGGGTCGGCCGCCCGCGGGCCGGGGGCGAGCCCCGGCGTCAGCTTCGCCTCGTCGACCAGGAGGGAACGCACTCGGGACACCTCGCCGTCGGCCAGGTAGGAGGGCGTCCAGCCGGGCGCCTCGTCGGGCCCGACGTAGTCCGAGCCGACCGCGATCACCCTGCTCGTGCTGCGCCCGCGCGGCAGCTTGCGGGCGACCGCGTGCGCGAGCTGCGTCAGGTCAGCGCTCATGGGGTAGCCGGTGAGCTCTGGTCGGGTCGCGACCGTGGGATCGCCGTCGCCGACCAGGTACACGTCGGCTCCGAAGGAGAAGGCTCGCGTCGTGAAGCGGGTGCGCGGCCCGAGCACCGTCAATGCGGCAGCCGCCGTGAGCAGCTTCTCGTTCGACGCGGGCAGGGCCGGGACTCTCCCGTCCCGATCGAGCAGCACCACGCCGGTGGTGGCATCGACGACCTGTACGTGAGGCGCGCCGCCCAGGGCCGGGTGAGCCAGCACACCGGCTGCTGCCCGGGCCACCCCGTCCGCCGTCGGCATCGGCGCGCTGGAGGCAAGCGGGTCGAGCACCGCCACCGGCTGACGGGCCCGCGCCGAAAGGGCCGTGCCCGGCGCCTGCCCGTTCGCGGTGGCGCTCCCGGCTGCACCCAGGGCACCGGCGGCGAGGACGGCTGCCGTCGCCCGGCGGACGCTCGCGAACACGATGAGAGCCTAGGTACGGCTAGGGTCGACGCCACCGGCAATAGCCCGAAGATGCTGCCGACCGGTGCGGGCGCGCCAGTGCCCGATGCTTCAGTGCCCGATAATGGGCGCACCCGTGCAGGCCATCGTGGAGGTATCCGTGGAGTTCGACGTATTCATCGAGATCCCACGCGGCACGCGTAACAAGTATGAGATGGACCACGAGAGTGGTCGACTGCGCCTGGATCGGATGCTGTTCACCGCCACGCGCTATCCCTCCGACTACGGCTTCATCGAAGGAACGCTGGGCGGCGACGGTGACCCGTTGGACGCCCTGGTGCTGCTCGACGAGGCCACCTTTCCGGGGTGCCTCATCCGGTGCCGGACCATCGGCATGTTCCAGATGACGGACGAGAAGGGCCCGGACGAGAAGGTGCTCTGCATCCCGGCTGCCGACATCCGCCGCAGCCACCTGCTGGACATCGGCGACGTACCGGATTACGAGCGGCTGGAGATCCAGCACTTCTTCGAGGTCTACAAGGACCTCGAGCCCGGCAAGTCGGTGGAGGGTGCGAGCTGGGTCGGCCGGTCGGAGGCCGAGGCAGAGATCATCGCCAGCCGGGAGCGGCTCGCGGAATACGAGCGCGCCCGGCAGGCGGCCACGGAGGCGGCCATCCAAGGCTGACCTGGCGCGCGATGGCGGGCTGATATGAGTCGGAGTGTCGTCCTGAGCTGACACCTCCGGAGTGCCAGAAGGGACCTTGTCAGGTTCCTCATCGAAGGTCGGGCGTTTGCTGCGCCGTGTCCTTCTGGCGTCCCCGGAGGTGGGTCGTGCAGGTTCAGTCTCGTCAACTTTCGTCCATTGTTGCCTCGCCGCTGGTGGTGGCGGTCGATGTCGGGAAGACGTCGGTGGCGTTGTCGGTGACCGACGCCGGCCGTCATCGGCTGCTCGGGCCGGTGGAGTTCGCGATGACCCGGCCGGCGCTGGCGGCGGTGACCGAACAGATCCGCCGGGTGTTGCCCGAGCCGGATGCGCTGGTGCGGGTTGGTGTTGAGGCCGCCGGGCACTATCACCAGCCGCTGGTCGCTCCCGGTGTGTGGCCGGCGGGGTGGCAGGTTCTGGAGCTCAACCCGGCGCATGTGACCGAGCAGCGCCGGGTGATGGGACGGCGGCGGGTGAAGACCGACGCGATCGACTTGGAAGCGATCACCGAACTCGTCCTGGCCGGCCGCGGCCAGCCGGTCGCCGACCGGGAGCTGGTACTCGGGCAGTTGACGGCCTGGTCAGCGCATCGCGCCAGGCGGGTGCAGCTGCGCACCGCGACGAAGAATCAGTTGCTCGGCCAGCTCGATCGGGCCTTTCCGGGTTTGATGTTGGCGTTGCCGGACGTGCTGGGCACCAAGGTGGGCCGGCTGATCGCCGCCGAGTTCGCCGACCCGGCACGGCTTGCCAGCCTGGGCGCAGCACGGTTCGTGCGCTTCGCCGCGACCCGCGGGCTGCAGGTCCGCCGGCCGCTGGCAGAGCGGGTCGTGCAGGCCGCTCGTGATGCGCTGCCCACCAGGGACGCCGTCGTTGCCCGCCAGGTGCTCGCCGCGGACCTGATGCTGCTGGCCGGCCTCGACCGTCAGATCGAGTTGGCCGAGGTTGAACTCGGCCGGCTGCTGCCGGCCAGCCCGTTCCGGACGTTGACGTCAGTGCCGGGCTGGGGCACCGTCCGCGCCGGCACCTACGGTGCCGCCGTCGGCGACCCCGGCCGTTGGCCCGGACCGCGCCAGCTCTACCGCGCCGCTGGCCTGTCACCGATGCAGTACGAGTCCGCCGGCCATCGCCGCGACGGCGGCATCAGCCGCGAAGGCAGCGTCACCCTGCGCCGGGCGCTCATCGACCTTGGCGTCGGACTCTGGCTCACCGACCCGGCGAGCAAGGCCTACGCGGCCGGGCTACGAGCCAGGGGCAAACACGGCGGGATCATCGCCTGCGCCCTCGCGCACCGCGCCAACCGGATCGCGTTCGCACTCGTGCGTGACCAGGTCGACTACGACCCAACCCGTTGGCCAGCCAAGGAGAACTGACCCGAGCCCTTCACAACTCCGGCCGCAAGGTGTCACCCTGACCGGACGAAGGGCCGGATCAGACGCCGTTACGGCTATGGCACACCTCGGTGATGCCGTTTCTAGCTTGGCGCCCGGCCCTTCGCCATGACAGCAGCCCGAACGACGCCAGATGACCCCCACCGCAATCGAGGTCGCATACGTCAGCGTGGGCGCTCGGCACCGGTCAACCGCGAACACCTGCCGACCAACATCAACAACAGCTCCGCTCCGCGGAGCCGATGCCGCACGCCCCAACACACACTTGACACGACCTACCGCCAGCTAGTCGCTCATCCGGGGTGTTTCGTCGAACGTCTTTTCGTCGAAACGGCGTGAGCAGGCTCTCCATTGCCGATATCGGCCGCCGGAGATTAGCCCTAACGGCTCATTGCTCCTAGAGTCGTGATCACGGCTCAGGGAACAGCCGCGATCGGGAGCGATCGGCTCCCACTCGTGCGCGAGGAATTGCACAGTGGAATACCGCAACGATCTGGCCGGCATCTTGCTCGCCGGCCTGCCCAACGACGAACGCGACCACGTCGTCGACGTGATCCAGCGCTCCGACGCCGAGAAGCTGCGCCGCAAGCGTGAGGTCGGCGAGGTCTCGGTGCCGCAGCAGGACGAGGGTCTCGGCGGCGCCGGACTCGACAGCGATGGCGAGGCTGGTTTCGACCCGGCGTTCGACGTGGACGACGAAACCGCGTCGGCCTAGCGCCGCCAGGCCTGCGAGTGGCGGCCCCTGGCGGGATTTTGCCGGGGGCCGCCACTCGTCGCAGCTGCGCTGCGGCTATCCGGCCCGCCGGAAGTGCGTGAGCACCTCGGTCGCCGTCAGCGCCCGCGGGTACAGGGCCACGTCATCGATCGTCGCCGTGATGCCGGCCGTCTTCGGCGGCAACGGCCAGTAAGCGAACGAGTCCGTGCCGACACGGAACCACCCGGTCCACGACTTCACCGCACCCGAGTACTTCGGCTGCATGTCCTGGCGCACGCCGTCGATGAAGAACGTGAGCCGGGTGCCGCTGTTGGTGGCGACGAGGTGATGCCAGCTGCCGTCGTTGTACGCGCCGGCTCCCCAGATGCCGTTGTAGCCGGCCGGGCCGTCCCAGTACGCGAAGAGCAGCTGCCCGCCCGCGTTCAGGTAGACGAACGGGTCGTAGTTCAGGCCCGAGCTGGTGGCGCTCTGGCTGTCACCGAAGCCCATCAGGCGACCTCCGGTGTGGCTGGTCGTCTTGAACCACAGCTCCATCGAGAACTGGTTCGGGATGGCGGCGGCTGGACCGTTCAGCGAGATGACCGGGTCGTCGACGTCAGCCGCGTTGGTGCCGGGGGTGACGCCCGCGGCCCCGAAGGTCACGCCCTGCACGGCCGTGCCCGTCTGGCCGTGGCCGCTCGCGTCCGCGACCGTCGCCGAGCCGGGGGCGTCGTCGAGACTCCAGTACAGCGACGGGTTGGACGCTGCCACGGCTGCGGGGTAGCCGCCGTTGGGGACCGCCGCCACTGCGGTCCCGCCGGCGTCCGACTTGGGACTCACGTTGCCCTTGGCGTCCACCGCGTCGACCCGGTAGTTGTGCGTGCCGCTCGCGACGCTGTCGAGGTAGGTGTGTGTCGGGGTCAGCCACCACCGCGACATGACGTCGGGGAACGTGGCGATGACCTTGCCGTCGCGGTAGAGCCGGTACGTCAGCGTGCCGTCATCGAGGTCGTAGCTGCTCGTCCATTTCACGAGGATCTTGCCCGGCACGTTCGAGGTGGCGATCGGCTTCGTCGGCTTCACCGGCACCGCACCCTTGCTCGAGTTCGGCACGAAGCGCGTGATGCCCTGCTGGGCGACCCCGTTGACGGTCGTGAACGACCCGCCGACGAAGAGCTGGGTGCCGTCGGATCCGAGCGAACGCGGGCCGACGTCGTTCGGGTTGTTGCCCGGGCCGGCGTTCGTGTTGGGAAACCACGGCTGGACGATGCCGGTGTCGACATCCTCGGAGATCAGGTGATGCCAGCCCTGCTTGAGCGGAGCCTGCGGGAAGCCGCCTTCGACGTCCGTGCAGTCGTGCGAATGCGAGCCGATGTACAGCTGGGTGCCGACGATCTGGACCGCCTGGGTGGCGCCGAGGCAGTTGTCCCGCCACAGGATCTGCCCGGTGTCGGGGTCGAGCTTCATCGTTCCGTCGAACCAGCCGTAGCCGGTGCCCTCGGCGCCGAGGTAGACGTACGTCCCGTCGGTCGTGAACGAGCGGACCGTGCTGAAGTTGGTGCAGGCCGTGACGCTGCAGTCCTCCGGGAACGCCTTGTCGGTGGGCTCGGTCGCGCCCGTGCCGGCGTCGACGAGCGCCACCGCCCGGTGCAGCTCTCCGTTGACCAGGTTGAAGCCGCCGCCGAGCGCCACCTTGTTGCCCTTCGGCGTGACCAGCACGGCGGCCGGGTTCGAGTCGAGCTGCGGAGCCCATGGGAGCAACGCGCCCGCCGGCGTGTACGCCGCGGCGTAGCTGCGCGCCTGACCCTCGGCGGCGGTGAATCGCCCGCCGAGGTAGACCGCCGTGTTCGCGGGGTTGACGCTGATGGCCTTCACGCGATTGCCGGTGAGCTTGGGCGCCCACGTCTTCAGCGCGCCGGCGGCCGTGGTCAGGTCGATCGCGCCGACCCGGGTGCGGGCCTTGCCGTCGAGGTTGGTGAAGTCACCCCCGAGGTACAGCGTCTTGCCGTCGGGCGCGACGGTCAGCGCGTAGACGATCGAGTTCGCGGTGTGCTTGAACGTGGGGATGAACGCGCCCGTGGTCGCGTTGAACGCCGCGATGCGGTTCGCCGCGACCTCGCCCTTGCCGCCGATCGGCACGCCGGGTGGGCGCACCTTGGTGAACTCGCCGCCGAGGTAGATCTTTCCGGCGGAGTACGCGATGGTCCACACGGTGCCGTTCGTCTGCCACAGCTGGCTCGCGGTGGCCGGCAGCGGTGCGGCCCCGGTCACGTTCGCCACGGTCCGGATCGCGGGGCCGGCGGTCGAGCTCAGCACCGGCAACGCGAGCGGCACCGTGAGAGCGGCGGCGAGCGCCACCTTGCTCCCCATGCGCAGCCGGCGTCCAACGCGCACGTCCATGGTCCCCCCGAAAAATGTCATCGATTTGTAAAGAAGCTTGGCCCGCGCAGTGACGGTCCGTGATGAAAACGCGGAATCTCGCCGCGCGTGTTGACGGTGCGTAGGGAAAGCTCGCTAGTACGGCAGCCGACGCTTCCCGGTCGGCCGGTTTCTGCCGGTTGGTGACGAGCCGGTTTGCCGGGCTTCGTACGCTGCGCGGGTGGCGACCAATCCCGTGACTGGTTCGGTGGCGAGACCCGACGCCGAGGCGCAGCCCGTTGCGCCTGGGGACACCACCGGCCCGGCACCGGAGCGACTGACCGGTGCCGACTCGTTCCTGCTGCATCTGGAGAAGCTCGCTCCGATGCACACCCTGAAGGTGCTCGTGCTCGATCCCGCTTCCCGCGGCCGGGCCGTGACGCTCGATGATGTCGAGGCAGCCGTGCAGCGGCTGCGGCCGCTCTGGCCGCGCCTCGCGCAGCGGCTGACCTGGGCACCACTGCACCGGGGCCGGCCGTACCTGGTCGACGATCCGGACTTCACCGTCGCCGGCCACCTCGATGAGCGCACGCTCGAGCCCCCGGGCGACCGTGCCGCCTTCGACAGCGTGCTGTCCGAACTGGCGAACCGCCGGCTGGACATGACGCGCCCGCTGTGGACCGCCACGCTCATCTCCGGCCTCCCCGCCGGGCGGCAGGCCGTCGTCATCGCGGTGCATCACGCCCTGGCCGACGGCATGGCCGCCATCCGCACGTTCTCGGCGTTCACCACGAAGACGCCGGGATTCGACGTACCTGCCGGTGATGACGTGCAGCGGCCGCAGCCCCCGCCGCGCCAGCTGGCGACCCATGCGCTCGCCGACACGAAGCAGTTGGTGACGGGCCTCGGTGGCCTGCTGCGGGTGGCGTGGACGACGCGGCGGCTCGCCGCCGAATTCCGGGTGGCCCATGGCATGCCGCGGCGCGCCATCGGAGTGCACCGGAATTCGCTCAGCCAGAATTTCGGGCCGCGCCGGGTGTGTGCGACGTCGAGCCACCCGCTCGGCGACCTCAAGAAGATCAGCAAGGCGGCGGATATCTCGCTCAACGGGGTGTTGCACGCGGTCATCGCCGACGCGTTGCGCGACGAGATCGGCGGTCGCGGCGAGGACGTCGACAAGCCGCTGCTCGCCTCATTCGGCATTGCTGCCGACGAGCCCGGCACCGAGCGGCTGTGGGGCAACAACGTCTCGGTCACCTGGATCAACCTGCACACCGACGTCGACGATCCGGTGGAGCGGCTCCGGCTCGTCGGTGAAAGCGCGCGCAACGGCCTGGAACTTCGTCGCCGGATCGGTCTCGGCCTGCAGCCGACCGCGATGAACTACGGCTCCCGCCTCTTCCCCCAGGTCGTGCGTCACCTGGGCAAGGTCCGCAACATTGCCCATGTCATGACGGCCAACGTGCCCGGCCCCAAGGAGCTGCGCTACGCGGGTGACGTGGCCGTCTGCGACTTCTACTCCCTCGCGGTGCTGGTGCCGCCGATCGGGCTGAACATGACCGTCTACAGCTACGCCGGGATGCTGAACATCGGCCTGCTCACCGCTCCCGAAGTATTGCCGGACCCGCACCGGCTGCTCGAGCGGGTCGACGTCTCGCTCGTGCGGCTCGTCCGGGCGCTGGGGCTCACGCCCGAAGCCCGCGACGCGCGTAGTGACAAGAGCTTCGGCAGGGAGTAGAACGGCGCCGCGCTCCGCGAATGCGGGCGGAAGCTCTCCGGCCGCACGCGTAACCCAGGCAGGAGGCGCGCCATGTTCGTCCAAATCATCAACTTCCACACCCAGCGGCTGGACGAGGGGCTCAAACTCGTCGACGAATGGCGCGAGCGAACCGCCGGCAAGCGCACCGCGCACCGCGCGATCCTGGCGCGGGACCGCGACGAGGAGGGCAGCTTCTTCAACATCGTCTTCTTCGACTCCTACGAGTCAGCGATGCAGAACTCGCAAATGCCTGAAACGTCGGACCTTTCGGCGAAGCTCGCCGCGCTCAGCGAGGGTGAACCGGCGTTCTACAACCTCGAGGTGTTGCGCGACGAGGAGTAGCCGCTGCGGGCGCCTGCCCCGCGGGCATACCTTGTCCGGTCATGAGTGCACGTTCGGCTGGCGACCGGCCCTTCGACATCGTCCTTTTCGGAGCATCCGGTTTCACGGGCGTTCTGACCGCGCAGTACCTCGCCGGCAAAGCTCCGGAGGGTATGCGCTGGGCGCTCGCCGGGCGCAGCAAAAGCAAGCTCGAGGCGGTTCGTCAGGGGCTGGGCGGCGGCGGTGACGTGCAGCTGCTCGAGGCGGACGTCACCGATCCCGCCTCGGTACGGCGCATCGCGGAAGCCGCGCGCGTGGTCATCACGACGGTCGGGCCCTACCTGCAGCACGGGGAGCCGCTCGTAGCCGCCTGCGCGCAGACCGGCACCGACTACGTCGACCTCACCGGCGAGCCGGAATTCGTCGACCGCATGTTCCTCGCCCACCACGAGGCGGCCGAACGCAGCGGCGCGCGCATCGTCCACGCGTGCGGCTTCGACTCGATCCCGCATGACCTCGGCGCGCAGTTCACCGTCGAGCAGCTGCCGGCGGACGTGCCGCTCACGGTGACCGGCTATGTCACCGCGGGCGGCACTTTCTCCGGTGGCACGTTCGCGTCGGCGCTCGGCGCGATGTCGCGGCTGCGGCAGGCAAGCGAGGCGCATCGGCAGCGCCGCGCCGCCGATCCGCCGCTGCGCGCCGGCCGCAAGGTGCGCGCGGTCGCCGGGCGTCCCGGGCACGACCGGGCCATCGGGCGCTGGGTGCTGCCCATGCCGACCATCGACCCGCAGATCGTCGTCCGATCCGCCGCCGCACTCGACCGTTACGGCCCGGACTTCCGGTACAGCCATTTCGCCGCCTTCAAGAACCCGGCGGTCGCTGCGGCAGCGGCCATGGGGGTCGGCGCGTTCGTCGCCGCGGCGCAGCTCCCACCGGCCCGGCCGCTGCTGACCAAGCTGCGGCCGTCCGGCCAGGGACCGTCCGCCGAGCAGATCGAGAAGGCGTGGTTTCGGGTGACGTTCATCGGCGAGGGCGGCGACCGCCGGGTCCGGACCGAGGTCTCCGGCGGCGACCCGGGATACGGCGAGACCTCGAAAATGCTTGCGGAATCAGCGCTTTGCCTGGGCTTCGACGAGCTGCCGCAGACGGCCGGCATGGTGACGACGGCCACCGCCATGGGACCGGCGCTGCGGTCCCGGCTGATCGCCGCCGGTATCAGCTTCACAGCGTTTGATCGCTAGCCGAAGGCCCGGGAGACTGCGTCGATGCAGCAACGGGTTTCGCTCATCACGCTCGGCGTTCGTGACTTCGCGCGGGCGCGCCGCTTCTACGAGTCGCTCGGCTGGAAGGGCGAGTCACCCGACGGAGCGGTGATCTTCTTCCAGGCGGGCGGGATGGTCGTGGCCCTCTGGAGCCGCGCGGAGCTGGCGAAGGACAGCTGCGTCGCCGATGCCGGGGGCTGGGGCGGGGTGACCCTGGCGTACAACGTGTCCTCGCCCGATGAGGTCGATGCGGTGCTGCAGGAAGCGGTGGCGGCCGGTGGCAGCATCGGGCGGCCCGGCGCGGCGACCTTCTGGGGCGGTTACTCGGGTGTGTTCCTCGATCCGGAGGGCCACCCGTGGGAGGTCGCCCACAACCCCGAGTGGCGGATCAACGCGGACGGCAGCGTCTCGCTGCCCTAGGCGCGGGAGGTGTCAGCCGGCGGCGGCGGTGCGGTGACGCGGTCGAGATCGAAGCCGTAGAGCGCGGCCGCATTGGCCGAGACGATGCGCACCGCCTCGGCGGGCGTCACGTCGGCGAGGATGCCCGCCAGGATCTCGCGGGAGCGCGGGAAGGTGGACTCGGTGTGCGGGTAGTCGCTGCCCCACATCAGCAGGTCCACACCGATCTCGTCACGTAGCCGGATTCCCACGCGGTCCTCTTGAAACGACGCGAAGCAGTGCGCGGTGAAGAAGTCGCTCGGGCGGGTGGCGGGGTCGCGGAAGCGGTGCCACTCCCCGCGCGGCGGGCGATCGGTGTAGGTGTAATCCAGCTGCTCGAGGAAGAACGGAATCCAGCTGAGCTCGTGCTCGACGGTGCCGACGCGCAGCTGCGGGTGGCGCTCGAAGACACCGGAGAGGATGAGGTCGGCGAGGGCCTGCCGGACCTGAAAGTCCTTGTTCACGAAGACGCTCGGCGGCACGTTCTTCACGTCGAGGGAAAACGCCGTCGCTCCGCCGCGGGGGTCGCCGCGGTCGGTGCCGACATGCAGCGAAAGCGGCATAGCGAGCTCTTCGGCGGCGTGCCATAGCGGCTCGAGTGACGGGTCTCGCAGCGGGCGCCAGGCCGGCGGAGCGACGGTGACGAGCGCTCCGGCCAGTCCGGCTGCGTGCGCGCGGCGCAGCTCCGCGACCGCCTCTACCGGCTCGTCGATGTTCAGCATCGCGATTCCCTTGAGCCGGCCGGCGCCCTCCGCGCAGAATTCGGCGAGCCAGTCGTTGTAGCCGCGCATCGCGGCGCTGACCACCTCGGTGTTCGGAACGCTGTAGAGCACGAGGCCCTGACTCGGGTAGAGCACCGATCCCCAGATACCGTCAGCCTCGTTCTCGGCCAGGTAGGCACCCGGGTCATAGGCCGCCGGGCGCACCTCGGAGAACGTCCCGGATGTGCGGAGCTTGGTCGGGTCGCCGTCGAAGCGGTCGCCGGTCTGAATCCCCAGGAACGACATGGTCTTCCGGCCGTCGACGTACCACCAGTCGCCGTCGTCCTCCGACACCACGCGAGGGCCTCGATCGGCGAGCGCCGCCGGCAGCCGCCCTTCCCAGAGGTCGGGTGGCTCGATGATGTGCGAGTCGGACGAGATCATCCAGGTGCCGGCAAGGGCGTCGAGGACCTCGGTGCTACTGGCTGATGGCGCCGGCGTCACGGCATCTCCGCGAGAGTGGGTGTGGAGGGGGGTCGAGCAGGGACGGTGGTCGCCGGGGACTGCGAGAGCAGTGCTCCGGGCAGCCGCTGCAGGTCGGAGACGGTCGCTTCGTCGCGGCGGATCGGCTGCCCGTTGACCATCATGTGGACGATGCCTTCGGGCTGGTCGGTGACGAGCCGGTCGCCGCCGCCGGGAAGGTCGTGGACCCGGCGTACCGGGCCCGGTGCGAGCCGCGTCCAGTCGAGCACCAGCAGGTCAGCCCAGAAGCCGGGTGCGACATAGCCGCGGGCCGGAAGGTGCAGCAGATCCGCGAGGTCACCGGTGAGGCGGCGGACTCCACGTTCGAGCGGCATGAGATCGCGGTCGCGTACCCAGTGTGCGAGGAAGTCGACGGGCATCGACGCGTCGCACAGCTGCCCGGTGTGGGCTCCGGCGTCGGACAGCCCGAGGACGCAACCGTCCTCGGTCAGCAAGCGGGTGACGGCGGCGGTGTCATCGTTCGCGAACGTCACCGTGAAGCGGGTAGCGAGATCGTCGTCCAGCGCCACGTCGCAGACCACATCGAACGGATCGCAGCCGCGTTCGGCGGCGAGGTCCATCACCCGTCGCCCGCGCAGCTTCGCCCGCGGCGACTCGCCCACCGCGAAGGTTTCGAACCGCGCGTCGATGTAGCCGCCGTGGGAAATCTCCTGCCGCGCCAGCGCCCGCCAATCCGCGTCGCGGTACAGCGCTCGACGTTGCTCCCGGTCGCCCGCGAGCACCTGCGCGAAAGCCGGAACCATGGCGAAGACGGTGGGCTCGGCCATGGTGAAGCCGAACGTCACCGGGCGGCAGGTGACCTGCGGGTGTGCCGCCGCACCGCGGCTTCGGCGCTCGCGGTGGAACGCGAGCTTGTCCGCCCAGTGCGCTTTGGACTGCGCACCCGCCGGATAGGCGAGGATTGCCGACCAGGTGAGCGGCCGCCCGAGCCGCGGCTGGAAGTCGTAGAGCCAGTGGAAGTTCTCGCCGGGTGCGCAATGCACGAGCCCCTGGGCGGCTGCGCAGGCGGCCATGAGCGCTTCGACCTCGTTCTGCTCCGCGACCACGGACGGGACGGCGCGACCGCCGGCGCCGCGGTGAAAACCGCTGCGGTCCGTCGAGAATCCCACTGCACCCGCAGCGATGCCTCGCCGGATCTCCTCCTGCATCAGGCCGATCTCCGCGGTGCTCGCGGGTCGCTCCCAGGCAGCCTCACCCATGGCCCACATGCGAAGCGGGGTGTGACCGACATAGCCCGAGAAATTGATCGCCGTACCGGCCTGCGCGACGCGCTGCAGGTAGTCGGCGTAGCTGACGAACGACCAGTCGACTCCGGCTTCGAGGGTCGCGATCCGCATGTCCTCGACCTTGTCGAGCGTGTGCAGCAGGGTGGTGCGACTCTCCGGCCGGCAGGGGGCGAGCGAGAAGCCGCAATTGCCGGCGACGACGCTGGTGACCCCCTGATGGGACGAGGGGGTGAGCCACGGGTCCCACAGCACCTGCGGGTCGTAGTGGGTGTGAATGTCGACGAACCCGGGGGTGACGAGGCAACCCGAGGCGTCGAGTTGCGCGCCGCCGGTGAGGTGCTCGCCCACTTCGACGATGACACCGTTGCGCACCCGCACGTCGGCACGGCGGGCGGGGGCCGCACTGCCGTCGACCACGGTGCCGCCGCGGATCACGTATTCGTTCACGCCGTCCTTCCGGCCGGTGCCTGCCGGGATTGAACCCCGCTTGCGTGCAAAGCTCAACTATTGACCGCTGCACGCCGGCGACCGCGAGGGGGTGCGCCGGCCGCGGGTTTGCGCTCCCGCGGACGATTGCGGATGCTGAGGGTATGGCGCGCAAGCACGACAAGCGCTGGTCGGACCCGGCAGCCCGCACCGGCACGGGCGCCTACGCCCGAGCTTTCGACTGGTTTCGGGGCAGCCGGCAGCGACGTCAAGCGGCGGCGGCCCGCGAGCAGGAGCTCGATGAGCGGGCGCGCGCCATCTCGGCGAGCTTCACCCAGCTGGAGGAGGACTTGCGCCGGCTGCGGGAGGAAGACGCCGATCGACGGTCCGGCGATCAGTAGATCCCGAGTTTGGCGGCGACTGCTTGGATCTCCGGCGGGGTGGGCCAGGGGTTCGCCCGGCAGCCCTGCAGGCTGATCGTCTGCTGCTGCATCACCGGCGCCAGCTGGCCGTAACCGCCGCAGTAGCGGTGGCCGAGCCCGAGCCAGTGCCCGGTCTCATGGTTGATGACCATGGTCTGATAGCTGCCGAGCGACAGCGGCCACTGGTAGCCGGGGGTCGCGTAGTTGAAGCGCGCCTCGTTGATGATGACGTTGCGGCCCACGCTGCAGCTGTACGCCGAGGAGCAGATCGGGCTGAACCGCGGCACCCAATCCGGGGTTGCGAGCCACAGGGTGAAGTTCCCGCCCGACGGCACCTGCTTGAACTGGATCTTGCCGTACATGCTCCAGCCCCGGCCGTCGGTGTAGGCGATGCGCGCCGCGTTCGCGAGGACCGAGGCACGGGTATGCACCGGGCCGATCGTGGCGACGCTGTAGGTGATCACAAGGCGTGGCTGGTTGGCGCAACCGGCGGGCAGCACCAGCACAGCAAGCAACGGAACGGCCAGAACGAGGCCGCTCGCGCGGGTGCTCTTGCGGCGGAAGAGGCGCGCCAGCCGGGTCATTCAGCCCCCTCGTATCGTGCGCGCAGCAGCGCGGTGGAATGCACGTGATGCAGGTTGTTCACGGTCGCGATCTCGGCGGCGGTGGGCCACGGATTCGGCCGGCAGGCGCCGATGTAGATCGACTGCTGCATCATCACCGGAGCCGCCGCTCCGGGCCCCGGGCATCCCCAGTGCGGCAACCCGAGCCAGTGACCGGACTCGTGGTTGATGATGAGAGCTCGGTAGTCGAACAGGTTCATCCGCAGGCCGGTCGGCGAGCCGTACTCCCAGCGCGCATCGTTGGCGATGACGTCGTTACCGACGGTGCAATTCCAGGTGGCGTCGCAGCCGCTGCTGAACGTCGGGACGTAGTTCGAGCTGGCCAGCCAGACCGTGAAGTTGCCGCCTGATGCGACCTGCTTGAAGGCGATGCGCCCGTAATCCGACCAGCTTCGCCCGTCGGTGAGGATGTGTGCGACCTGGCCTGCGAAGTCTCGCTGGCTCGTCAGCACCGGCCCGAGAGTGCGCACCGAATACGTGAACGTCACCTGCGGCGGCGGTGGTGTGCAGGATGTCGCGCCGACGATCCCCACGCCGAACGTCGTGATGAGCAGCGGCACTAGCAGCCGCCGCACTCGCCTGCGTACTCCCATGCTCGCTCCCCTGCCCCCGGCTCATCCGCTGCCCCGGCTCAGCGGGGGGAATGCTAGCGGCGCCGGCCGCAGGGCTGGAGAGGCTTTGCCGCAATGTCGCGAGGTCGCAATGTGCGAGCGGCGGGGGTCGAACGGGCGTCAGGCGTGCGTCGCGATCCACTGGGCGGCACGGAAATGCGCGGTGATCTGCCACGAGTAGGCCCGCGGGGGCAGCTCCACCGTGAGGATCGTCATCGCCGGGTAGGCGGCGTGTGCCCAGGTCGTCGCCGACCCCGCATAGCGGGTCGTCTGCTGGTACGGCTCACCGGAACGCTGGGCGTATCCGAGCCCGGCGAGGTAGTTGCCACCGTTGAAGTCGATGATGTTCAACGCCTGGTGGTAGGTGAGGAAGACCGTCGGCTTGAAGTAGTTGATCACGTTGTAGATCGCCCGTGACTCCGGCTCGGAGAGCGGCCCGGTGCCGGGGTAGTAGACGGAGCCCGGGTAGCCGGCAGCGCGCCAGCCGGGGAAGTTGCGGTTCAGGTCGACCAGGCGGGCGTTCTGCCGGGTGTGGGCGATGGAGCCGTCCGGGTTCGGATACTGGATCAGGAAGTACGCCACACCCTTCGGTGGCGCGACCGACGTCAACGCGGTCAGCATCGGGACGCCGGCGCACTCGTTGCCGTGGATGCAGCCCAGCACCAGCACCTTTCGCGGCGCGTGCGGGTCGCCGACGACGTCCATCGTGATCGGCAGGCCACGCACCGACGTGCCGATCACCCGCGTCGTCAGCGGGAAGGGGAAGAGCACCTTCATGGTGGCCTGGTCGACGGTGCCGGTGGCAGCCAGGCGGTGGCCTGCCTGCCAGCGCGAAACGGCCGATGTCGTGCTCGCGCCGTAGACCCCGTCCACCGGGAGGCCGAGCGCGCGCTGGATGCGTTCGACGGCGGCGCCGCGCGACCCGGTCTGCGCGACGACGCCAGGCGGCAGGCAGCTCGTTGCCGCGACGCACACCGCGGCGAGGGCGGCCGCCAGCCCCAGCCGGGAGGCGGGCTTGCGCAACGTGGTCATGTGCTCACTGTCGCCGGTGCCTACGCGTCCGTGAGGCCTTCGCGCCGGGCGGCTCGCCCCGGGTCGGCCGTCAGCAGGCGGAGGGTGCGAGCCCTTCGGCCGCCTCGACGGTGGCCACCGCGAGCGTTTCCTCGCCTTGCGCGTCCGCCCCGCTCACCCCCATGGCACCCACGAGCGCGCCACCGCGAAAGATCGGCACACCGCCCCGGCCGAGGAAGTAGCCGCCCTGCGCGACGAAGCTGTGGGCGAAGACCGGACGATCGGCGTACAGCTCCTCGAGCTTCGACGTCGGGACGCTGAACGCGGCCGACGTCCGCGCCTTGGCGATCGCGAAGTCCGCGCTGAAGCGGGGCGCGCCTGTCATGCGCTGGAACGCGACGAGGCTCCCGGCCTCGTCGACCACCGCGACACTGATGCCGCTGCCGTGGCCTGCTGCCGTCGCGACGGCACTGGCGACAAGCGCCGCTGCGGTCTCGGATGCGATGGAACTCACGCGAAGTGCGTAACACAGCCCGTCGCAGCTGCCGACAGGGTGTGGGCTGCCCGGGCCGCGCCCCTGCTGCCGCTTCGGTCGATCTTCTCGGGGAATCATCCGTCGATAACGGTTGGTTTGCTCCCATCATGAAGCGGACCGCCGGCCCTTCGGCGGCTGCGCCGGACCAATCGAAGTCGCAGGAGCGCATCATGCCGAAGCCGGCGCCGTGATCGGTGTCACCCTGGTCAGCTTGCTGGCAGCCTTCTTCTTCGGCCTCTCCGCGGCCCTGCAGCAACGCGCCGCCCAGCAGCATCCGGAGCGCAACGCGCTGTCGTTGATGCGCCGGCTGGTGCGCAGTCGCACGTGGATCATGGGCCAGGCATCGGACCTGTGCGGGTTCCTGTCGCAGGCCGCCGCGCTGAGCCTCGGCTCGGTCGGCGTGGTGCAGCCGCTCATCACCACCGAGCTGGCGTTCGGCGTCGGCATTTCGGACGTCGCAGCTCGGCGTCGGCCGCACTGGTCGACCATCGCCGGTGCGCTCGCCGTCTGCGCCGGGCTGGCCGTGTTCCTGTCGTTTCGCGGCGCGTTGGTCGACGACGAGCTGCCCGACCGTGGGCGGCTGTTCTTCCTCGCGCCCTTCGTCGTCGGCGGGGTGCTGGGCGCAATTGCAGTGACCCGCCGGCTGCCGCCGCTGCCCAGTGCCATCCTGCTCGGCGTCGCGGCCGGCGCCCTCTTCGCGTGCTCGGCTGTGCTGATCAAGCTGACGAGCTACGACCTTTTCCACCGGGGCGTCGGCGCGACGGCGACCGACTGGCCCGGGTACACGCTCGCCGCCTCGACGGCCAGCGGATTGCTGCTCGAGCAGCTGGCGTTCGCAGCGGGGCCGCTCGCTCCCGGCATGACCGCCATGACGATCACCAATCCGGTCGTCTCGTACGTGTTCGCCGTTTTCGCGTTCCACTCGCCGCTGCCGGACTCGCCGGGCGCGCTCAGCGCGTTCGCCGCCGGAGGTTTCCTGGTAGCCGTCGGGGTGACGCTGGTGAGCAGGTCCGCGGCGACGTTGCAAACAGAACAACGCCATCCACAGGAACCTGCGAACCGCAGCGTCGTTGGAGCTCCTATGGCAGAGTCCACATGACCGAGCGCCGTGAGCGTTTAAGCGTTTCGTCCTTTTCGTCGACAAGTCTCGCGTGGGTGCTGTGACCGATTCCGATTTCGCCGCGTCAGCCGCTTCTCCCGAGAATTCGGTGCTGCTTGAGTCTTCGGCCCGAGAGCCGATATTTCTCGATCTTCCGCCGCTGCGGCCGGCCCTGATGAGCGGCCTGCGCTTGCTGGTGGAGACCACGATCCTGCCGACCGTGATCTTTGCGGTGCTCGACGGCCCGTTCGGGCTCATCCCCGCGCTGCTCGCGAGCCTCGGCTGGTGCTGGCTCGCGGTGGGCTACCGGTGGCTGCGCCGCAGCGGCACACCCGGCACCCTGCTGCTCAGCACGACGATGTACACCGCGCGTACCGGCGTCTCGCTGGCGACCGCGAGCGCGTTCCTCTACCTGGCGCAGCCCGCCGTCGGCTCGCTGGCGATGGCGCTCGTCTTCCTCGCGACGTGCTTCGGCGGCAAGCCGCTGGCGCTGCGCCTTGCGCACGACTTCATCCACCTGCCGCAGCACCTCATCACCCGCACCAGCGTCCGCCGGATGTTTCGCGACGTCTCGCTGATCTGGGGTGTCTCGCGGCTGCTGGTCGGTGGGCTGAGCCTGCTCGCGGTGCTGCAGAGCACCGCGCTGGGGCTGCTGTCGCGGGGCGTGGCCGGCCCGGCGCTGACGCTGGTCACCATCGGGGTCAGCGCCTGGTGGGGGATCCGCGCGCTGCGCGCCGACAACATCAAGCTGCGCCTGCACCGCGTGGCGGCCGCTGCCGCGGCCTGAGCCGCCCTGTCGCCTCGGGCGGGCCGGCCGCAGACCTCCCCTGAAAGGAAGAAGCGCAGCTCGGTGGTCCGAGCTGCGCTTCTGTTCGTCCGAGGTCGCTACGACGTGAACGGCACCCTCGTCCAGGTGAGCACATCCTTGCCTGGCGCGGCCGTGCCGCGCGGCGAAATGGTCACCCGCAGGTAGTCGTTGACGTCTGTCGAGCCGTCCACGGTGATCCGCTCGAGGTTCGGCGCCGGACCGTCGACCCCGTAGAAGGCGCGCCACTGCGATCCCGCCGCGAGCGGCCGGTCGACGTTGTAGACGTGGCTGTCGCCGTTGAAGAGGTACACCGGCTTGCCGAATTTCTGCGCTTCCCGGGCGATCGTCCGCACGATCGGGGTGAAGCCGAAGTAGTCGGCGTAGGCCGGGTCGGTGACGGTCGGGTCGAACATGTCGGCCTGCATCATCAGGGCGACCGCCCGGCCGTTGTGCTTGCGGGCCGTGTCGAACGTCTCGGTGATGACCTGGATCGTGTCGGCGGTGCGTCCCAGCACCTCCGCGGTCTGTTCCGGAGTGGGGGCCGGCTGACCGGTCCAGGGGTCCAGACTGTTGTTGCTTCCGATCACGTGCAGGGACGCGAAGGCGACGTCGGCCAGCTCGTATCGCGCCTCCTCGGGATAGCCCTCAGCGTCCTGAGACGCGAGCTTCATCGCGGGGCTGCCGAGCGAGCGGTCCGGATGTGCGAAGAACGTCCGGCGGAGCGTGTCCAGCCGCTCGAGCGGGTTGTACGAGCCGTTGTTCGGACGGTGGCAATCCGTCCACTCGTTGTCGCCGACCGCGTAGATCAGCGGGTGGCGGAACTGATCGAATTCCGACTTGACCCACGAGAAGTAGTCATTGCTGCACAGCGTCGAGCCGCTCTTGATGTCACCCAGATGCTGCACGAAGCGCAGGCCCCGGTCGGCGTTGAGCTGAGCGATGTGCTGCGGGAAGGCGGCGATCTGCGCGTCGCCGTAGGGAATGTCGCCGATGACGGCGAAGGTCGTCGAGCGGGGCTCATGCCGGTCGGGATAGCGCGGATGAGCGCCAGCCCCCGGCGTGAATGCGGTCAGTGTCGCGGTCAGGGTCAACGCCCCGGCCGCGGTGGTGAAGGCGACTCGGCGCCGCACGTCCATAGAACCTCCTCGAAGCGGTCACCCGCATCGTTTCGGGAGGCGGGGAACGCCAGGAGCCACGGACGTGAACAGCGGCAGGCGAACGTTCGAAAGATCGTCGACGGGAGCGGGCGCCATCGGGAAGCAGGAGTCTTGAGCCGGAGGCGGGGATTGAACCCGCGACCTATCGCTTACGAGGCGATTGCTCTGCCACTGAGCTACTCCGGCGTGCGGCCGGCCCGTCGCCAGGCGCCGAGACCGCCCCGCCAGTTTGCCACAGCCGCGGCAGGTGGCTTCCGGCAAGCGGACCTGCGGACCGACCGTGTGAGCCGCGCGGACCGGGAGGTGGGCTAGGCCTTCTGCGGTCCCTTCTGGCCCGCCTCGACCACCCAGCTCGACTCCGTCGATGCCGGCGACGACGGGCCTTTCTTCACGTCGTCCATCACCCGGTAATCGCACTGCCAGGACGCGGGCGTGATGGTGTGCCGGGAGTAGCCCCGCTTGAGCCCGTTGAAGTGCTTCACCTGCGGCGCTGCCGTGGGTAGCTGCGCGCTGGCCAGCTGATTGAGCAGCGGGTCGAAATCGGAGCTGATCGACGTCGTGCAGAACTCCGCCGCGATCGCGGGCGTCTCCGGACGGTCGAAGTCGACCCGCAGATCGCTCACCCAGGTCGAGTGGATGTCGCCGGAGAGCACCACCGGGTTCGGCCGCTCGGCCAGCATTTTCATGATCCGGGTCCGGTACGGTCCGTAGCCGTCGTTCTGGTCGACCAGGATCAGCTTGCTGCCGTTCACCTCGCCTTTGACCTGGGTCATCAGCGTCTGCTGCGCGACGATGTCCCACTTCGCATTGCTCGCGCGCAAGCCGTCCCGTAGCCACGCCTCCTGCGCGGCGCCGGTGAGCGTGCCAGAGGTGTTCTCCGCCCCGCAGCTGGCCGGCCCGAAGTCTTGCTGGTCACACGGGTGCGGCGTGCGGTACTGCCGGGTGTCCAGGACGTTCAGCGTCGCGAGCGATCCGTAGGAGAAGCGGCGGTAGATCTTCATATCCGGGCTGCCGGGATGCACCGTCGCCCGGATCGGCTGGTGCTCGTAATACACCTGGTAGGCCACCGCGCGGTGCTTCGCGAACGCGGCCTTGTCCTCGTCGGTGACGCCCTTGTTCTGGGGCTGGTCGACGAGCCCGGCGTAGTTGTTCTCGACCTCGTGGTCGTCCCAGGTCAGCACCCACGGAAAGGCGGCGTGGGCGGCCCGCAGCGCGGGGTCGCTCTTGTACTGGGCGTAGCGGATCCGGTAGTCCGCCAGCGTCTGGCAGCGCCCGAGCGCCGGGTCGGACACCGGTGAATGCGCTCGGATGTCTTGTTTCGTCGGCGCGTACTCGTAGATGTAATCCCCGACGTGCAAGACGAAATCGAGATCGTCTTCCGACAGGTGCTGGTATGCCGGCCAGTAACCCTCGGAATAGCGCTGGCAATTGGCCACCGCCAGCCGCAGCTTTGCGACGTTGCTGCCGGCGGCCGGGGCGGTGCGGGTACGCCCGACCGGGCTGATCGCGTTGCCCACGCGGAAGCGGTAGAAGTAGCCGGTCGCAGGGAAAAGGCCGGTGGCTTCGGCGTGCACGGAGTGAGCGAGCTGCGGCGTCGCCGTCGTGACGCCGCGTGCGACGACTTTGGAGAACGCTTCGTCGTGGGCCACCTGCCACTCGACGTCGACGGCCCGAGCGGGCATCCCGCCGTCGGCCTCGAGGGGGGTGGACGCGAGGCGCGTCCACAAGATCACCGAATCCGGCAGCGGGTCTCCGCTCGCGACACCCAGCGCATAGGCGGATTCGTCCACCCCGGGGACGGCGGCAGCGGTGCGGGACGGGCTGGAAGCGGGCTTCGGGGTGGAACTCGAGCTGCATGAGGCCAACAGGCCCATGCCGCCGAGAATGAGCACCTCGCGACGGGAGAGCGGCACGCCTGTGAATTCAACACGGCTTTTCAGGACGCCGCCTCACACAAAAGCGGCTACTGGGCGAACACCAGAAACAGGGGCGGTCTACGCTACCGATCCATGTCATTGACCGGCGGGGCGCTCTCCGAGGCGCCGCGGGGGCCCGTCGAAGCGCAGACAGCGACGCTGCTCGTCGCCGAAGACGACGAGGGGTCCCGGATCGCATTGGCGCGCAGCCTTGAGCGCTACGGATACCGGGTGATCGAAGCCGCCGACGGCGAGGCTACGGTCCGGCTCTTTCAGAACAATCCGACCGTCGACCTCGTCGTGCTGGACATCGGCTTGCCGCGGCTCGACGGGTTCGCCGTGCTGTCGCGGATCCGCCAGCTCAGCGACGTTCCGGTGATCATGCTGACCGGACGCGGTGAAGAGGTCGACCGGGTGGTCGGGCTCGAGCTGGGCGCCGACGACTACGTTCTCAAGCCCTACTCGCTGCGCGAGCTCGTCGCCCGGGTACGCGCCCGGCTGCGGCGCCGGCAGAGCAACGACGATCGCCGCGGCGGCGGGGGCGAGCCGATGGTGTTCGGCGACCTCACCATCGATCCGCGGGCGCGCGAGATCCACATCGGCGGCGAGAAGATCGACCTCACCGCGCGCGAGTACGAGCTTTTTGCCTTTCTCGCGAGCCACCCGCGGGAGGTGTTCAGCCGCGAAGAGCTGCTGGAACATGTATGGGGCACCCGCTTCCAGGACCCCGCCACCGTGACCGAGCACATCCGCCGGGTGCGGGCGAAGATCGAGAAGCACCCGCCCACCCGCAAGATGCTGACGACGCTGCGCGGGATGGGATATCGCTTCGACCCGTGAGCTGTGCCGCTCTGGCGGCGGCCGCGGCGTCAGCTCTCGCGGTTCTCGTATGCCCGGCGTGATCCGCAGACCGAGGCACGCGAGCACGACGTGCGCCGCCCCCCTGCGTCGAGCCGCACGACAACCTCGTCGCGCGGGACGTCATGGCCCACCACCCGCCCGGAGCCTTCGTCGGTGGCGACGGACTCGCCGATCGCCGGAGCGTTCTGCTTGAACTGGGTGTACAGCGGGTGCTCGTACTTGAGGCAGCAGAGCAGCTTGCCGCACGCGCCGCTGATCTTCAACGGGTTGAGCGGCAGATCCTGATCCTTCGCCATGCGGACGCTGACCGGCTCGAAGTCCTTGAGGAAGGTGGCGCAGCACAGATCGCGCCCGCAGGGGCCGATGCCGCCCTGCACCCGCGCCTCGTCCCGGGCCGTGAGCTGGCGCAGCTCCACCCGGCCCGACAGGGTCCGCGACATGTCCCGCACGAGCTGGCGGAAGTCGACCCGCTGGGGGGCCGTGAAGTACACGGTGTAACGGTTGGCATCGCTCACGTAATCGACGCCGACGATCTTCATGTCGAGGCCGAGCTCGCGGCAGAGGCGTTTCGCGGCGACACGAGCGAGCGCCTTCTTGCGCCGGGCCTCGCCGGTGCGCTCCAGATCCTCCTCGGTCGCGAACCCTTCGAGCACCGGCAGGCCGCCGACCGGCTCGGACACGTACTCGGGCGCCCAGATGCACTCGGCGACTTCCGGGCCGTCGTCGGTCGGCACCAGCACCATGTCGCCGACCTTCGGCTCGTGCGGTCCGGGATCGAGGTAATAGAGCTTGCCGTTGCGCTCGAATGACACCGCGCACATCCGCGTCACGAAGCCACCTCCCGCGGCAGCCTAGCCCGCGGGTGTGGCGCCGGTCACGTAGTGGTGCCGCCACCCACCGGGTGCGCGGCGAAATCTGCCGAACTTCCATGATCACGGTTCATAAAGTCATGACATTCCCTGACAAAGGGCAGCCACCGGACCGAACTCTGGCAGGTTTCGCCACTACGCAGCCGATCAGCCTCGTGCCAGGCGCAGCTCGAGGAGCTGACGGCGGGCGCCGGCCAGCTGCGCGAGCAGCCCGGCGCCGAGCGGGGTGTGCTTCGCGACGAATGCGTCGGTCGTCTCGACGAGCGCCTCGCTCGCTGCGTCTCGGCGGCAGATCCGATCGAGCTCTTCGAACTCGCCCGCCATCTCGGGAGACACCGGCACGGCCAGCCGGGACACCTCCGAGGGCACCAGCTCGAGGACGCCGCCGCCGAAGCTGCGCCCTTCGATCTCGGCGGTGAGCAGCGTCAGCGAGTTGTGGAAGGCGGCGGTGAACGCCTGCGGCGAGAGGTCCACCCCCGCGTGCAGCCGCCCGCGGTAGATGGTGTCGGTGGTCAGCACGCTCGCCTCGTTCACGATGACCCGCGGGTAGCGATGCGACCGCTTGGCCAGAAGCAGTGCACCCGGGGGCACGACCGGCACCCGGTACCAGGGCTCGCGGATGCGGCACTTGTACCGCGCGGGAAGCTGCAGCTGCTCGCCGACATCGAGATATGTCCGGGCGCCGGAATGCCGCTGCGGGTCGGGGTGGTCGGCCGCGAAGTGAAGCAGGTGCGCCGACAGGCCGAGCCGCCGGACAGCTTCGTGATCCTTCGCCGTGTAGCGCAGGCCGGGCGCGTGCCGCGTGCGCGGCAGCAGCGGATGCGCCCAGCGTCGCAGCCGGTGCCGGCGCACGGTCTGGTCGTCGACGCAGAAGTAGGAGTTGGCGCCGGTGACCGTCGCGACCTCGAAGCGGGCGACCTCCTCCAGCGCCGCCACCCCGGGCAGCTGGAGCGCCTCGTCCAGCACCGTGAGCTGCGCCGGGGAGAGGAGGTAGCGCGTCCAGGTGCGGGCGCCGGTGACGCGCCGGTGCGTCCACCGGCGGGTGCCTGACGGGAGGTGCTCGCAGATAGCGAGATCGCCGGTACCCACCTCGCCCGCAGCCGTCATCCGCCCGCTCAGCACCACGACTTCCTGCAGCACCATCGGGAACGACCCCGGCGGGAAGAGGTCGATCTGCAACGTCTGCACGTGCTGGAGCAGCCAGTCGCGCAGCTGATGGCCGGAGACGCCGGTGAAGCTTTCGGCTGGGACGATGAACGCGAACGCTCCGCCGGGCCGCAGCTTCTCGAGGGCGGCTAGGAAGATCGGGAGCCAGAGGTTCGAGACCCCACCGAGTTGCACGCCGATGCGCGCTGCCAGTTGCTCCGCGTGCCGCCGTTCGGTGCCCGCCACCAACTGGAAGCGCACGAACGGAGGGTTGCCCACCGCCACGTCGTATCGCCGCCGCACGCGGGCCGCCCAGGCGAGCGCACTCTCGTGGCGAACCTCGCCCGGAAACGGCGCGTCACGCACCTCCTGCGTGCAGCTCGCGGCCTCGGCCGCGACCAGCTCGATCGCCGTCAGCTGCCGCACCTGCGCCGCCAGCGGGTGGTGGCATAGCCCGCGCACGAACGCGCCATCGCCGGCGCTCGGCTCCAGCACCTCCAACTCGCAGGCGTCGCCGAGCAGAGCGTGTACCCGGTCGAGACAGAGCTGCACGAGCTGCGCAGGGGAGTAGAAGCCGCCGCGCAGCTTGGCGGCGGAGACCTCCGACGCTGGCTTCACGCGCGATTCCGCTTCTGTGGTGGGTGGCGGCCCTGGTGGCAGCGTAGGGGCGTCGCCGCCCGGCTCCGGCTCCGACACGAGCGAAGCGGCTACGGCCGGCGCAGATTCACCGCCAGCGCTTCGATGGCCAGCTGCGGGGCCACACCGGTGTACTCCAGAAGCGAGCGGCGGCAGGCGAGGATCGCTTCGATGCGCGCCAGCGTCTGCTCCGGGGTGGTGGAGCGGGCCGCCTTGTCCATCGCGGTCCGCTGGTCGTCATGCACGGCCTCGACCACCGCACCGACCTGCATGCTCAGCACGTCGCGATACCAGGCGGCGAGGTCGACCAGCGCGTGATCGAGCACATCGCGGATCCCCCGGCTGACGCGTGACTTCTGCCGCTTCTGCAGATCCTTGACCGCACCGGCCGCACCGCGCACCTTGACCGCGCCGGCCGACTTCCGCCCGCCGCCCGACCGTGCACCGGACAGCGTCGCCTCGAGCTCCGCGAGCTCTTCGACGTCCCGACCCGCAAAGCTCGCCTGAGCCTCCTCGGACGCGGCTTCGTACAGGTCGGCGGCGGCCGCCAGGGCATCGGCGAGCCCACCCAGCCGGGTCGGCAGCCGCAACACGTCGGCTCGGCGGGAGCGCGCGGCCTCGTCGGTGGCCAGCCGCCGCGCGCGGCCGAGATGGCCCTGCGCGGCACGGGCCGCGAAGGCGGCGATCGCCGAATCGATGCCTTCCGCCGTGAGCGCCGCCGTCAGATCGGCGCTCGACGGTGTCCGTAGCTGCACCTGCCGGCAGCGCGACGCCGTCGTCACCAGCATGTCCGCGGCGGACGGGGCGCAGAGCAGGATGACGGTGCGCTCGGGCGGCTCCTCGAGCGTCTTCAGCAGCGTGTTCTCGGCGTGCTCGGTCAGCCGGTCCGCATCCTCGATGAGGACGATGCGGTAACGCCCCACATTCGGCGACGACGCCGCCTGGCGCACCACCTCACGCGCCTCGTCGATGCCGATCGACAGTCCTTCGGGGGAGATGACCACGAGGTCGGCGTGGACCCTGGTGAGCACGGCGTGACAGGCCGGGCACTCGCCGCATCCGGAACGGGTCTCGCACTGCAGCGCCGCCGCGAACGCGAGCGCCACGATCGAGCGTCCGGAGCCCGCCGGGCCGGTGATCAGCCAGGTCGGGGTCATGGAGTCGCCGGCAGCAGCCGCCCGCAACGTCGGGATGACGTGATGCTGGCCGGTCAGCGCGGCCCAGACGCCGAAGGGCGCGGTCTCGTGCGTGCCGGCCCCCGCCGCCGTGTCCGTCATGCCGACCCCGGTCCCTCCGCCGCGTCTGCGACCGCCGCCGCTGCCAGCAGCGCGTCGACCGCCGCTCGGATCCGATCCGCCACCTGGTCGGGGGCTCCGTCGGCCGGGATGACGGCGTACCGCGCCGGGTCCGACTCTGCCAGCGCGAGGAAACCGGCGCGAACGCGATTGTGGAAATCGACCGCCTCGCCTTCCAGCCGGTCCACCCGGCCGCTGCGGCCGCGGGCCCGCAGCAGCCCGTCGTGAGGTGGCAGGTCGAGCAGCACGGTGAGGTCGGGCAGCAGGCCACCGGTGGCCCACGTCGACGTGCGCGTGACGACCTCGACGTCGAGCTCCCGGCCGTAACCCTGGTAAGCGATCGACGAGTCGATGTAGCGGTCGCTGAGCACGATCGCGCCGCGCGCCAGCGCCGGAGCCACCACATGCGCCACGTGCTCGGCCCGGTCGGCGGCATAGAGCAGCGCTTCCGTCTGGGCCGTGACAGTCGTCGCGGGGTCCAGCAGGAGCGCCCGCAGCCGGGCCCCGACGGGCGTGTCGCCCGGCTCGTAGGTGGTGACGACGTCGTAACCCTGCTTGGTCAGATCACCCGCAAGGATCTTGAGCTGGGTCGTCTTGCCCGTGCCTTCGCCGCCCTCGAACGCGAAGAACAGCCCCCGCCCCGGCGTGCTCACGATTTCGGCGTGCGGGTAGCCTTCGTCGCCTTCTTCGCGGGGGCTTTCTTGGCCGCCGCCTTCTTGGCCGGAGCGCGCTTACGGGCTTTCGCCGGGGCCGGACCGCGAGCCCGCCGGTCGGCCAGCAGCTCGCTCGCGCGCTCGGTGCTGAGCTCCTCGACCGAGTCACCCTTGCGCAGGCTCGCGTTGGTCTCGCCGTCGGTCACGTAGGGCCCGAAGCGGCCTTCCTTGATGACCATCGGCTTCTCGCTGACCGGGTCGACGCCGAGTTCGCGAAGCGGCGGGGCAGCGGCGGCCCGGCCCCGCAGCTTCGGCTGCGCGAGCAGCGCCAGCGCCTCCTCGAGGGTCACCGTCAGCAGCTGCGGCTCGCTGGCGAGCGACCGCGACTCGCTACCGCGCTTCACGTAGGGGCCGTAGCGCCCGTTCTGCGCCGTCACCGGCTCGTTCTTGTCCGGGTCGACGCCGAGCGTGCGCGGCAGCGAGAACAGCGGCAGCACGTCGTCGAGCGTGACCGTAGCCGGATCCATGTCCTTGAACAGGCTGGAGCGGGCCGGCGTCGCAGCCTTGCCGTTCTTTCCTGCCGCTTCCGCCTCTTCGGGCGCGCGTTCGACGTACGGCCCGTAGCGCCCGATCTTGAGCGTGACGGTCTCGCCAGTGGTCGGGTCGGTGCCGAGAACGCGGTCGCCGCTCGGCTGCGCCAGCAGCTCCAGCGCCCGCTCGACGGTCAGCTCATCCGGGGCAAGATCGTCCGGCAGGCTCGCGCGGTGCGTCTCCTCCCCGCTGCCGACCGACACGTACGGCCCGTAGCGACCGACCCGGACCACGACCGGCTCGCCGTCCGGGGTCTCGCCGATCGGGATCGAGTTGACCTCTCGGGCATCGATGTCAGCCAGCCGGCTCTCGATCATGCGCTTGAGGCCGCCGGCGCGGGCGATGCCGCCCTCGTGGCCCTCGCTGTGGCCGAAGTAGAACCGGGTGAGCCACTCGGTGGACTCCCGGGAGCCGGCCGCGATCTCGTCCAGGTCGTCCTCGACGCTGCTGGTGAACCGGTAGTCGACCAGCCGTCCGAAGTGCTCCTCGAGCAGCTGTACCACCGCGAACGCGAGCCAGGTGGGCACCAGCGCATTGCCCTTACGCCAGGCGTATCCGCGGTCGACGATGGTGCCGAGAATGGTCGCGTAGGTGCTCGGGCGGCCGATGCCGAGCTCTTCCATGGTCTTCACCAGGCTGGCTTCGGTGTAGCGCGCCGGCGGTGAGGTGCTGTGGCCGCGCGGCGTGAGCTCCCGGACCGACAGCTGGTCGCCCTCGCGCACCGGCGGCAACCGCCGCTCACGGTCTTCCAGCTCGGCGTCGGGGTCGTCGCTGCCCTCGACGTACGCGCGCAGGAAGCCGGGGAAAGTGATCACCTTGCCGGAGGCCTGGAAGGTGGCGTTCGCCCCCTCGTCGGGGCCGGAACCGACCCTGGCCGCCAGCCGCACCGTGGCGCTGGTGCCGGTCGCGTCGGCCATCTGGCTTGCCACCGTGCGCTGCCAGATCAACTCGTAGAGCCGGAACTCGTCGCTGTTCAGCTGGTTGGCGACCTGCCCCGGCGTGCGGAACGTGTCGCCCGCCGGCCGGATCGCCTCGTGGGCCTCTTGCGCGTTCTTCACCTTGCGGGTGTAGGTGCGCGGCCGCTCCGGGACGTACTCCGCGCCGTAGAGCTGCCGGGCCTGAGTGCGCGCGGCGTTGATCGCCGTCTCCGACAGCGCGGTGGAGTCGGTGCGCATGTAGGTGATGTAGCCGTTCTCGTACAGCCGCTGGGCCACCTGCATGGTGCGCTGGCTGGAGAAACGCAGCTTGCGACCCGCCTCCTGCTGCAGGGTGCTCGTCATGAAGGGCGCGTACGGCGAGCGCCGGTAGGGACGCTCCTCCACGCCGGTGACGGCAAAGCCCGCCCCGGATAGGCCGTCGACCAGGGCCCGCGCCGCCGCTTCGTCGAGCGCGCGAACGTTGGCGCTGGTGAGCGAGCCGGTCGAGTCGAAGTCGCGTCCGGTGGCCACGCGTGCCTCGCCGATCGCCACCAGGGTGGCGGGCAGCGGGACGTTCTCGTCCGAGACGGCCCCGAAAAGTCCCTCGAGGTTCCAGTAGCCCGCGGCGCGAAATGCCATGCGGTCGCGCTCGCGCTGGACCAGGATCCGCGTGGCGACGCTCTGCACCCGGCCCGCCGACGAGCGCGGCATGACCTTCTTCCAGAGCACCGGGGAGACCTCGTAGCCGTACAGCCGGTCGAGGATGCGCCGGGTCTCCTGGGCGTCGACGAGCCGCTCGTCGATCTCCCGGGGATTGGCGACGGCAGCCTGGATCGCCTGCGGGGTGATCTCGTGAAAGACCATCCGGCGCACCGGCACCCGCGGCTTCAGCGTCTGCAGCAGGTGCCAGGCGATGGCCTCGCCCTCACGGTCCTCGTCCGTCGCGAGGTAGAGCTCGGTGGCATCCTTGAGCAGCGCCTTGAGCTTGGCGACCTGGGCCTTCTTGTCCGCCGTGACGATGTAGAGCGGCTCGAAGCCGGCGTCGACGTTCACCCCGAGCCGCGCCCACGGCTGGCCCTTCACCGACGCGGGAACGTCGGCGGCGTTACGGGGCAGGTCACGGATGTGGCCGATGCTCGACTCGACGAGGTAGCCGTCGCCCAGATAGCCGGCGATGGTGCGGGCCTTCGCCGGGGACTCCACGATGACCAGCCGCAGGCCAGCGGCAGCCCCATCACTGCCGTTGGAGGACCCGGAGGTCCTGCTCTTTGCTCGCGGCGGCACTACATCATCCTCGATTCTGCGAACGCTCGGGCATTCACCAGAGGTGGCGGCGGCCCGGTGCAACGAAGCTGGGCCTCTGCGGCGTCAATGTACGGGGCACCCGTGATATTTCCCGGCTCCGGCGTTCATGACGGCGCTGCGACCGGGCCGATGGTAACCACCGGAGCCAGCAGAATCTCGGTGCGCAGGCTGTTCGCGACGTAGCACTCACGGTGCGCCACCTCACAGAGCTGCCGGATCCGCTGCTCGGTTACGGGCCGGTTTTCGCTGGTGGCGACGGTGATGTGGGGTCGCAGGACGATCCGCGTCAAAGCGTTGTCCGGCATTTCGCCGAGAGCGTCATCCCGGTAGTCGATGACATCGACCCTGGCCCGCGCGGCGACCGCGAGAAACGACAGCAGCTGGCAGGAGGCGGCCGCCAGCACCAGCAGCTCCTCCGGGTTCAGGCAGGCTGGGTCACCGCCGAACGCCCGATCGCTCGACAGCGGAACGCGAAACCCCGCGGCGCTGCGGCCGGCGTGACGCCGGTCGTAGCCGTCGTAGCCGACGGCCGTCGAACCGGACCAGCCCACGGATGCGGTGTACCGGTGCATCGCGCCCGCCCTCCTGTCACTGACGCCGGCGAAAAAGCCGAGTGCCCCGCCGGAAACCGGCGGGGCACCCGTCAGGCGAAATCGCTGACGCGATCCATGGACCGAACCGCTCAGACCGGTACCGACTCGGCCGGCGGGCTGGCCGGCGCGCCGCCGTCCGGACCCGAGCCGGCAGCCATCATCGAGCTGCCCCGGCGCTTGCTGTTCCAGATGACGCCGACCAGGATGGCGACCGCCACCAGCGCGATCGTGATCCGGATCGGGTTGCTCTGGTCCTTGCCGACGCCGAACTTCACGACCGTCGGCACGATCAGCAGGGCGACCAGGTTCATCACCTTGATCAGCGGGTTGATGGCCGGGCCCGCGGTGTCCTTGAACGGGTCACCAATGGTGTCGCCGATGACCGTCGCCTCGTGGACCGGCGAGCCCTTCCCGCCGTGGACGCCGTCCTCGACCATCTTCTTGGCGTTGTCCCAGGCCCCACCGGAGTTGGACAGGAACACCGCCATCAGCACACCGCCCGCGATGGCGCCCGCCAGGTACGTGCCGAGTGGCGCGTACCCGAGCCCGAAGCCGACCGCGATGGGCGCCAGCACGGCGAGAGTGCCGGGCGTGATGAGCTCGCGCAGCGAGTCACGGGTGCAGATGTCGACGACGCGGCCGTAATCCGGCAGCTCCGTCCCCGCCATGATCCCGGGCTTGGTCCGGAACTGCTCGCGCACCTCGAAGACCACCCGGCCCGCTGCCCGCGAGACCGCGTTGATCGCGAGCCCGGAGAACAGGAAGACGACCGAGGCGCCGATGATCAGACCGAACAGCGCATTGGGGACGTTGACCGGGATCGGGATGAAGTCGGTACCACGCGAAACCCCCGGCAGCGCCTTGTCGAGGGCGATGCGAGTGACGTCGGAGAACGACCCGAACAGCGCGGTGGCGGCGAGTACCGCCGTCGCGATGGCGATGCCCTTGGTGATCGCCTTGGTGGTGTTGCCCACCGCGTCGAGGTCGGTGAGGACGCGCGCGCCCTTCTCGTCGATGTCACCGCTCATCTCGGCGATGCCCTGCGCGTTGTCGCTGACCGGCCCGAAGGTGTCCATGGAGACGATGACGCCCACGGTGGTGAGCAGCCCGGTGCCGGCGATGGCGACGGCGAACAGTGACACAACCACCGAACCCATGCCGAGCAGGAAGGCGCCGTACACGGCGGCTCCGATGAGAATCGCCGAGTAGACAGCCGACTCCAGACCGACGCTGATACCGGAGAGCACGGTGGTGGCCGGGCCGGTGAGGGCCGACTCCACGATGTCGCGAACCGGCTTGCGGGTGGTCTCGGTGAAGTATCCGGTCAGCAGCTGGATGGCGCCCGCCAGCACCAGCCCGATGAGCACCGCGACGAACGCGATCACCTGCGGGTTGCCCTTGGGGTGCCCCGCGGCGCTCACCAGCGAGCTGTCGGTGAGCTTGGCGAAGCTGCTCGGCAGGTAGGTGAAGCAGACGATCGCCGAGCCGACGATCGCGGCCCCGGCGCTGATGAAGAAGCCGCGGTTGATCGCTGAGAGCCCGGTGCGGTCAGTGGGCCGCGGGCTGGTGGCGAAGATGCCGATGACGGCCGTGATGACGCCGACCATCGGGATGGCGAGCGGGAAGATCAGGCCCTTCGAACCGAAGGCTTCCTTGCCGAGGATCAGCGCGGCGACGAGCGTGACGGCGTAGGACTCGAACAGGTCAGCCGCCATACCGGCGCAGTCGCCGACGTTGTCCCCGACGTTGTCGGCGATGGTGGCGGCGTTACGCGGGTCGTCCTCGGGGATCCCCGCCTCGACCTTTCCGACGAGGTCAGCACCCACGTCGGCGGCCTTGGTGAAGATGCCGCCGCCGACTCGCATGAACATCGCGAGCAGCGCGGCGCCGAAGCCGAAGCCCTCCAACACCTGCGGGGCGTCCTTGCGGAAGATGATCACGACGAGGGACGCGCCGAGCAGGCCCAGCCCCACGGTGAGCATGCCGACGACGCCACCGGTGCGGAACGCGATGCGCATCGCGGGCCGCTCGCCCTTGTTCTGAGCGGCGGCGGCGACGCGGACGTTGCCGCGAACGGCGAGCCCCATGCCGGAGAAACCGACCGCAAAAGAAGCGGCCGCTCCGATGATGAAGAAAATGGAGCGGCCGATGCGCGAGGCGGTGTTGTCCGCCGGGAGGGCGAGCAGGATGAGCGGGATGATCACGGCGAAGATCACCAGGGTCTTGGCCTGGCGGCGCAGGTAAGCCTCGGCTCCCTGCTGCACGGCGTGCGCGATCTGCTGCATGCGCGGGGTTCCTGCGTCAGCGGCGAGAACCTCGCGCATGAGTACGTATGCGACTCCGAGCGCCAGGATGGCGATCACACCAATCACTGCAGCGAAGCCGACTTGGCCTCCGCTCAGCGACAAGGAGTCGCTCACCCCTGCGGCGAGCGGCGACATACAACCTCCAGATCGGCTCGGCGGGCAGCGCCGTGCGGGGTAGAACCGCGTCGGATGCACCGCCGGCCCCACTCAACAGATGAGCTCGGGGCCTTCATGTGGACATGCGGGCAGCGGCCTCATTGATTCGAGGCCGCTGAATGCCATGCAGTGTAACGCCCACGCAACGTCGGTCCGACGACCGATATGTCCTTGGGCTCGGAGGACCTCCGGCCTAGAAGGCGACGATCGGCCAGCGCATGGTGACGACGGTGCCCGCAGAACCGTTCGGGCTGTGGCCGCCGGGGCGGTCCGTCACCGACATGTCATCCACCAATCCGGATATCAGGGCGAGCCCCAGCCGCGGTGCGAGGCTGGCCACGTCGATGTCGCGCTCGACCTCCGCGGGATGTTCCGCACTCTCCATCGCGGACTTGAGCAGATCGGCCGTCTCGGCTTCCGCGGCGTCGCCGGAATCGCTGCGCGCAGGACGCGGTGAGGGAAGCTGTGCGCCGGACGGCCCGCTGTCCAGCACCGAGATCTCCAGGATGTCGTCGTCGTCACGGAAGTGAACGACGATCGGCTCGCTCGAAGCGGCCGCGCGATGCACGCTCACCGCTCGCGCGCACGCCTCGCCCACCGCGAGCTTGACCTCGTCGATGACGACGCTGTCCATCCCCAGCCGGCGCGCCAGCGCAGCCGCGACCAGGCGCGCCGTCCGCACGTGGGCGGGCAGCGCGCCGATCTGCAGCTCGACGGTGGGCATCGGAAGGCGAGGCGTGGATCAGTCGCCAGCGGACAGCGCCTCGGCGACGGACGCGTGAATCGGGAAGACCTTCGTCAGACCCGTGATACGGAAGATCTTGAGGATGCGCTCCTGCGTGCAGACCAGCCGCAGCGTGCCCTCGTGGGCGCGCACCCGCTTGAGCCCGCCGACCAGGACACCCAAACCGGTGGAGTCGAGGAAGTCGACTCCCTCCATGTCGACGATCAGGTGGTAGGCGCCGCTGGAGACCAGGTCGATCAGCTGCTCGCGCAGTTTGGGAGCGGTGTAGACGTCGATCTCACCGCCCACCTTGACGACCTTGTGGTCGCCCTCGTCGTAGGTGCTGAGTGACAGATCCACGTGTTCCTCCACAATTTCGTGCGCCGCACAAGCCAGTCATGCGGCGGCCCGTCCCGTTCTTACCTTCTCCCCGGCGAATTATCCCCGGGGGATCGAACGATCTTCGCGGCGTTGCGCGATCATCAATTGTCGATCGTGGCATACCGGCCGGTTCCGGTCTCCCCGGCGCGGCGCAGTGCGACGGGGTGCGGCGCGGCGTCGGGCCGCGGCGCCACCAGCAGCTGGCTCCGCCGGTGAAACCGCCCGTAGATTGGCGCGGGTGGCACCCGGATCAGCCCAGGCTGATCGGCCCGGCACGTCGTCAGCGCCGCCGGGCCCAGGGGCAGGCCAGGCCTCTTCGGAGTCGCTTCGCCGCCTGACGCTGGACTCCCGGCGGGCCGCGGCCGTCACTCACGTCGAAAGCATCCCCGCCCGCGCCGGCAGGACCGCGGCGTGGCCGAGCTGGGTGCATCCACTTGCGCTCAGCCGGCTGCAGGGCCGCGGGATCGAACGCCCCTGGGACCACCAGGCGCGGGTCGCCGAGCATGCCTGGGCCGGGCGTTCCGTGGTCGTCGCCACCGGCACGGCCTCCGGGAAGTCGATGGGCTACCTGCTGCCCGTCCTCACCCGCTTGCTGTCGACGCCCGCCGCACGCGCGCTCTACCTCTCCCCGACGAAGGCACTGGCCCGCGACCAGCTGAACACGGTGCGCGCGCTGGCGCTCACCGGCGTCCGTGCCGCGGCCTACGACGGCGACACTCCACGCGACGACCGCGAGTGGGTGCGGGCACACGCCAATTACGTGCTCACCAACCCGGACATGCTCTCGACCGGGGTGCTTCCGCAGCACTCTCGCTGGGCTGCGTTTCTGCGCGGCCTCGAGTTCATCGTGGTCGACGAATGCCATCACTACCGCGGAGTTTTCGGCTCGCACGTCGCTCAGGTCATCCGCCGGCTGCGCCGGGTGTGCGCGCGCTACGGCGCGAACCCGACCTTCGTGCTGGCCTCGGCGACCGTGGCCGACCCGGCCAGCACGGCCACCCGCCTCACCGGCGTGCCGGTCGAGGTCGTCGACGACGACGGCTCGCCGCGCGGGCCGGTGACGTTCGCGCTCTACGAGCCGCCGCTCACCGAGCTGCTCGGCGAGCACGGCGCTCCGGTTCGCCGGTCGGCGCTGTCGGAGACCGCGGAACTGCTCGCCGACCTGGTGGCCGACGGCACCCCGACGATCGCTTTCGTCCGCAGCCGCCGTGCCGCGGAAACGACCGCGCTTTCGGCGCGCCGCGCCCTCGCCGCCACCGGCGCCGAGGGCGCTCGAAGCGCCCGCCAGATCGCCGCCTACCGCGCCGGCTACCTGCCGGAGGAGCGCCGGGCGCTGGAGGCCGCCCTGCGCTCGGGCGAGCTGCTCGGCCTGGCCGCCACCAATGCGCTGGAGCTGGGGATCGACATCAGCGGCTTGGATGCCGTGCTGCTCGCCGGCTTCCCGGGCACGCTCGCCTCGCTGTGGCAGCAGGCCGGGCGCGCCGGTCGAAGGGGCGCAGCGGCGCTCGCCGTGCTGATCGCCCGTGACGACCCGCTCGACACCTATCTCGTGCACCACCCCGAGGCGGTCTTCGGCCGACCGGTCGAAGCGGCCGTGCTCGATCCCGACAACCCGTACATCCTCGAGCCGCATCTCGAATGCGCGGCGGCGGAGCTGCCGTTGAAAGCAGCCGATCTGGAGCTTTTCGGCGATGCGGCGCCGGCGCTGGTGGACGACCTGGTGCGGCGGGGCCGGCTGCGGCGCCGGCCGGCCGGCTGGTACTGGACCGCTCGCGAACGCCCGTGGGTCGATCTGCGCGGCACCGGTGGGGCGCCGATTTCCGTGGTGGAGCAGACCACCGGCAGCCTGCTGGGCACGGTCGACCGGGCCGGCGCGCACACGACGGTGCATCCCGGTGCGCTGTACCTCCACCAAGGGGCGACCTTCGTCGTTCACGAGCTCGACGAGGCCGACGGCTGCGCGCTCGTGGAACCGGCCGAGGTCGACTGGACGACCACGGCCCGCAGCCGCACGGATATTCGCGTGGTCGAGGAGCTGCGCCGGCGCCGCGCCGGCGCCGTCACGGTGTCGTTCGGCACCGTCGACGTCAGCAGCCAGGTGATCGGCTACGTGCGCAAGCGCATCGCCAGCGGAGAGCTGCTCGGCGAGGAACCGCTCGATCTGCCGCCGCGTGAGCTTCGCACCCGCGCGGTCTGGTACGTGGTGCCGGCGGGGCTGCTGACGCGGGCGGAGCTCGCCGAGGCGGAGGTGCCCGGCGCGGCGCACGCGGCGGAGCACGCCGCGATCGGCTTGCTGCCGCTGTGGGCGACCTGCGATCGCTGGGACATCGGCGGGGTGTCGACGGCACTGCACCCGGACACCGGCGAGGCGACGATCTTCGTGTACGACGGTGCTCCCGGCGGGGCCGGCTTCGCCGAGCGCGGATACCAACGGATCGACGGCTGGCTCGCCGCCACCAAGGCCGCCATCGATGCGTGTGAGTGCGCGAGTGGCTGCCCGTCGTGCGTGCAGTCGCCCAAGTGCGGCAACGGCAACGACCCACTGGACAAGGCGGGAGCGTCGCGCCTGCTCGCCCAGGTGCTCGCCGCGCTCGGACCTCACTGAACCGGCCCGGCCTTCGCCGTCACCGTCGCGCTCACCGGACCGTCGACGCGCACGGTCACCAGCACGTCCTCACCCGCAAAGGCACACGACACCAGCTGCCCGCCGTTGCGGGCGGCGACATCGGCTGCTGCCCGGCACGGCTGGGCGGCGGTGGTGCCGCTCGCCAACGCGGTGCCGGGTGCATGGGCGCGAGCGGCGGCCAGGGCGGCGAGATCTGCCGCGGTCTCCGCGCGCTGCCGGGCGAACCCGGCGCGCGCACCGCTGACCCAGAGCGCACATACCGCGCCCGCGGCCAGCATCCCGGCGAGCAGCAGCACGGTGGCCGAGCCCTCTTCGCGGCGGCCACGGGCGATGCCGCCGGCGGCCGTTGCCTTGCGGCCGCGGCTCACGGTGCGTCCTCGGCGGACCCGGTCGCCGAGGCGGTGACCGTGGGGGCGCCGAGCAGTGCAGCGAGGCCGGCCGGAGGGTTCGCCGGCGTGCTGACCACGACCGTCACCTGGCCGCCGCCGCGGCTGATGACCACGTGCGCTGCCGGCGGTAGGGCACCCGCGAGCGCAGCCCGGACAGCGGGCTCGGCATCTCCGCGCGCTGCTGCGCGGGCCCCGGCGCGCGCAGCGTCCAGGCAGCGGGCTTTCAGCGCGACTGCTGACTGCAGCCAGAGCCCGGCCACGACGACGAGCATCAGCGCCGGCATGCCCATGGCGAGCTCTGCCGTGACGAAGCCGCTATCGGCCCGGTCGCCCCGATCGCCGCAGCGGGGGCGACGGGCGCCACCGGGCCCGCGGCGGATCACGGTGCCAGGTTCAGCGCGCGGGTGACGACGCCCTGCAGCAGCCCGTGCACCGCGTCGCTGTGCACGACCACCCAGAGCACCCCGGCGAACCCGCACGCGGCGAGGGTGCCCACCGCGTACTCCGCTGTCGACATTCCGGCGTCGTCGCGAGGTGCTCGCCGGGAGGCTCGACGCAGTCGGTCGCCGAGCCGGGAGAGGGGACTGGTGTGCTGCATGGCTGCTCCTCGCTGCCGGTGAAGGGACCGCCAGGCTTGCCTGGCGACGCGAGGAAGGCTGTCGCACCGGGACCGCCGCATGGGTCGTCACGGGCCGAGCTGTGGACGGCGCACGTTCTTCCACAGGAGCGGCGCAAGCGCTCGACACGGCCGCACTCTTCGTCACTGCAGGACGCTGCCGCCGAGCCCGAGCACGGACGGCACCACAGCGAGCATCAGAAAGGCCGGCAAGAGGCAGAGCCCGAGCGGCAGGGCGGACAGCGTCGCGACTTTCCGCGCTCGTTCCAACGCCTCGAAGTGCGCTTCGGCACGCATCTCCTGAGCCAGCGCGGTGAGCTGCTCCGCGCCGCTGCTGCCGGATCGCGCGCTGCGCCGCAGCACCGCTCCGATCGGGGCGAGCGCCCCGGCGCGGGGAAGCGCCTCGTCGGCAGCCTCACCCTGTGCCATCGCTCGTCCCGCGGCGGCAAGCTCCGATCCTGTCTGCCCGCTGAGGCACTCGCCGGTCGCGATCAACGCTGCCGCCGGGACAGCGCCCGCTTCGAGGCAGGCGGCGAGCAGGTCTGCTGCGGTGGCTACGGTGCGAGCGGGCGCCTCTGGGTCCGCACGAGGGGGAATCCGGTCGGCCAGCTGCCGCACCATGCCGAACGCGAGCGGTGCCGCGATCGGTTTCAGCGCTCCTGGAGCGACGAGTACTGCGGCGAGCGCGGTCAGCGTTGCGAAGGCGGTGATCCGCGCCGCCCGCGTGGTCCGGCGCCGCGCGGGACGGCCGTCACGCGGTGCCGCGCGCTGCGGCTGGTTCCTCGTCGACCGGATGAGCCGGTGCCGAACTCGCTCGGCGGCCGATGGCCGGACGGTGAGGAAAGCCGCCAGCACGAGCAGGGCCGAAGCGGCGGCCAGGCTGGGGAAGGGCGCCACCGGAGGTCACCGGTCGCGTTGCCGGGCCAGGCGGTCCAGCCAGGCGAGACCGGTGAGGTCGAGCGCCACTCCGGCGACCAGGCAGCCCTGCCCGACGCGGGTGTGCAGCAACACGCCCATGGCTCCCGTGCCGGAAAGCGCGCCGAGTGCGAGGCCGGCGAACGGGAGCACCGCCAGCAGCCGGGCGCTGGCGCGCGCTGGAGCGAGCGCCGCTTCCGCCTCGCGGGCCAGCTGGACGTCTGCTGCAGCCGCGTCGGCGATACGCAACGCGGGCGGGGCGAGCCGTGCTCCGGTGCGACGGCAAACGGCCCACGCGGCGGCGAGCGCCGTCGCAGTCACGGTGCCGGCCGCTGCGAGCGCCGCCACCGGATCGCCGCTCCGCCTGTCGGCTTCGACCGCCGCCAGCATGCCTTGGCGGATCACCCCCGAGCCGGCGGGAGCATCGGATCCGGCGGCGGCCTGCAACGCGACTTCGATGGGCAGCCCGCTGCGCAACTCCGCGGCGAGCGCCCGTAAGGCGCGGACGTCATCCACGGCGCGCGCCAGCTGGCTCCGTCTGGCGCGAGCTGCGCGGCGGCGCCGAAGCAACACGGCCCCGGCGACGATCCCGACTGCTGATGGCGTCGCCGGCACCACCCGGGTCGAGCTGAGCACGAGCGCGGCGAAAACGGCCGCTCCCAGCGAGGCAGGTCCGACTGGCGGCCACGGCCGGGACCGCAGCAGCCTTCGCGCGGTCACGCCTCCGGCTGCCGGTCGTCTCGCGAGCCGCGGCCGGCCGCCGCCCGGGGCGGCAGCTATCCAGGTAGTCGCGGCGGCGAGTGCCGCCACCGCGGTTGTCAGCGCTGCCGCAGACACGCCGGCACCTGCCCGTCACGGCTGTGCAGCAGGCGGCCGAGCGCTTCGGCGCCCGGACCGGTGGCCACCTCTGCCGACCCACCCGCCCAGCGCAACGCCGGCACCGCCCGGACCAGATCGTCGCCCGGCGCGTCGCAGCCGCGCTGCAGCACCGCGATCTCGGCGACGTGCCGCGCGCCGTGCGGGGCCCGGCGAAGGTGCACCGCGGCGCCCAGGGCAGCGGCGAGCAGGCTGTGAGCGGAAGGCCGGTCGATTCCCGCGAGCATCGCCAGCGCCTCCACGCGCGCCGGAACGTCCATGACCCCGTTTGCGTGCAGGGTGGTCACGGTGCCCTCGTGGCCGGTGTTGGCCGCGAGCAGCATGTCCAGTAGCTCGGGGCCGCGAACCTCGCCGAGGATGAGGCGATCCGGCCGCATGCGCAGCGCCTGCCGGACGAGGTCGCGAAGGGTGATCTCCCCGGCCCCCTCCACGTTCGACTGGCGAGCCTCCAGCCGGATGACGTGAGGGTGGTCGACGACGAGCTCCGCCGCGTCCTCGACGACGACCAGTCGCTCGGAGCGGTCCGACCGGCCGAGCAGGGCGCCGAGCAGGGTGGTCTTGCCGGTGCCCGCTCCGCCGGAAATCAAGAAGGCGAGCCGCGCCCCGACCATCGCTTCCAGGACCTCGGCCAGCGCGGGCGGCAGGCTGCCCAGCTCGACGAGCCGCGACAGCGGCAGCTCGCGGCGGCCGTGGATCCGCAGCGACAGGCAGGCGCCGGATACGGCGACCGGCGGGATCACCGCGTGCAGCCGGACACCGCCTGAAAGTCGCGCGTCGACGAACGGTACGGCGGTGTCGAGCCGCCGACCCGCGCTGCCGGCCAGGCGCACGGCGAACCGGTGGACCGCGTCGTCGCTGTCGAACCGCAGCCCGGTGGGCTGAAGGCCGAAGCCCCGGTCGACCCAGACCTCATGCGGTCCGTTGACCAGGATGTCCGTGACCGTCGGATCTGCGAGCAGGCCGGCAAGCGGCCCGGCGCCGATCAGGTCACCGGCTATCGCCCGTAGCAGCGGAGCAACGCCCGAGCCGCCGTGAGCCGCGGCGGTCACGCTGCCCGCCCCGGCCGGCGCGAGGCGCGGCCGTCGCCGTCAGTGTCCGCATCGTCTGGCGCCTGCAGGTGGCGGCGCAGCAACCGCAGGCAAAGGCGATGCAGCGGACCGCGCGGCTCCCCGGGCGCCAGGCCGCGTTCGTAACCCCGCACCAGGCCGGGCTCGGCCCGCACCGTCGCGGCCAGCGGCACGCCCACGGCCCGGCTCGCCGATTCCGCGGATAGTCCCCCCGGTGCCGGACCTCGCACGATCAGCCGCAGCTCGCGTGCTTGTGGACGGATCTCGGCGGCGCGTTGAGCGGCAGCGGCGAGGGCTCGAACCTGCGCCGGGACGACGAGGTAGGTGCAGGCGGCGGCGGTCAGCGCCGCTGCGGTCGGCTCGTCGACCCGGCGCGGCACGTCGACGACCACCAGGCCATGGCTGCGCCGCGCCCGATCCAGCAGCGCCGCCATGGCGGTCGCGCCGATCTGCTGCGGCTCGTCCCGGTCCGTTGCCAGCACGCGCAGCCCGGAACGCTCCGGAAGCCGTTCGAAGAGGCCGTCGTCGACCCCGGAGGTCAGCGCCGGCCAGCGGTCACCTGCCGCCGATTCCCAGCCGAGCGCCAGGTCGATGCCGCCACCCGATGGATCGGCATCGACGAGCAAGGTGCGCACGCCTGCCCGGCTCGCGGTGCGCGCCAGCGCGACCGCCAGCGTGGTCGCGCCTCCACCGCCCGACCCGGCGGCCACGGTCAGCACCGGTGCTGCTTCGCTGCGCGACGGGAGCGGCTCGCCAAGCAGGCCCACCAGCCAGGAGGCAGCCGACGGCAGGACAGCCACATGCGAGGCGCCGATGTCGGCGGCACGCTCCCAGAGCCCGTCGCGTTCGCTGCCGATGACGACGACACCGTCTCTACGCGGCAAGGCAGCGGCCGCGCCGGCCAGATCGGCGCCGATGAGCACCAGCGGCGCCGTGAGCCACGACCGGCGCAGCGCAGTCGAATCGGCCGCGACGAGCGGCGAGACGCCGGCGGCCGCGCACACCCGCAGCAGCTCCTCGAGAGCCGCGGAGTCGGCGGTGACGATGAGGGGGCGGTTCGGATCGGCAATCACCCGCGCAGCCTGACCGAAAGTGCCTGTGGATCGTTTGCTCTGTCCACAGGCCCTTTGTGCTATGCGGGCAGGCTGACGGCGAACGAGAAACGGCCCCCGCCCGGGGGGAAGGCGGGGGCCGCACGAGCCCGAGGAGGGGGTACGGGCTCACGATGACGCTGTTGGGTGTCTTCTCGATACCCGGGCGTCTGAAGGGAAAACGCTCGCGCCTCGCCGGTTGATCCCGTTCGGCTCAGCCGCGCGCCAATGCTTCGCAGATCGCCAACGAATCGCGCGCGCCGAGTTCCAGCGCCCGGCAGCAATGGGTGACCCAGACGGTGAGCCCCTCCTGGCCGCCGCCGGCGTAGGCCTGCGCCGCCGACGCGTACTGCTCGCGTAGCTCGAAGTGCCCCACGTCGGGTGACGTCAGCGCCTTCGGGTCGAGCCCCCGCGCGAGCAGTACCAGTCTGGCGGCGCCCCGGGCCACCAGGTCGTTCGCCTGCGCGAAGGGGCGCAACGCCAGTAGCTCGCCGTGTACCACGGCAGCGACCACGACGGCCGGTGCTTTCGTCGGCTGAGCGAGCAATTCGGCCAGCGCCCCGATGCGGCGTGACACGGCGGCCGCGTCGTCGCCTTCGCGCGGGCGCCCCAGCTGCTCCGGGGCCGTGAGATCCGCCGCCGCCAGCACGTGCAAACGGGCGAGGACCTGCCGCGGGGCGCGGACGAACGTCTCCCGCAACGCGCCGAGCTCGGCGCTGATCCGTAGCGCCCCTTGCACGATCGGGTCGCTGCTGCCGTGCTGGCGCAGCTCCTCCAGCGGGATGTCGACCCCTGCCAGCGCCGCGGACGCGCGGGCCGACCGCAGCCCCGCTTCGACGGAGACCGTTGCGCTCTGCCGGCGCAGCACGCGGGAGCGCAGCAGCCGGTCGACGGCGTCGCGGGCGGCATCCGCGGCTTCGGCGATCTCCGCGATGTCGGCGACAGCAGCCAGCGGGTCCGCACTTGCGTGAGCGGCGTTCGGCTGGGCGGCACTGGTGTCGGGCACGTCGCCGGACGGTACCCATCACGGGGGCGCCCGGCCACAGTGCGACGCGCGGCGACCCCGGACGGGGGTCGCCGGCGGGAAACCGCTGGGGCGAGGATGACGTGTGAGGGCGGCCAGGCGTGGGCACGCGCACTTTGAGGCTTGTCGGCAAGCGCGCGGCATTCCAGTCTGGGAAGATCGTCCGGTCGGGTGATCCCGCGAGGAGCGAAGGAGAACGCTATGGCGATCGGCGGCCATGACGGTGCGATCGGCGAGAACGAGGTGTCCCGGTCATGAGCTCTCCCGACGGCCACTCCACGCCCGGCCCGGCGGACGAGGCGACGATCGGCGAGCTCGTCGCCATCGCGTCACGTGACGTCTCGTTGCTGATCCGCCAGGAAGTCGAGCTGGCGAAGTCCGAGGTCAAGCAGGCCGCGACGAGCGCCGGCCTCGGTGCCGCGTTCCTTGGCGGTGCCGGGTTCTTCGGCTTCTTCGCGTTCTTCGCCATCACGATCGCGTTCGGCGAGGCGCTGGTCGTCGCGGGCCTGAACCGGGCGTGGGCGTTCTTGATCGTGACCGGTGCTTACCTGCTGCTTGCCGGGCTGCTGTCGCTTTTCGGGGTTGGACGGCTGAAGCGCGTCGGGCCGCCGAAGCGGGCGATCCAGACCGTGAAGGACGACGTCGCGTGGATCAAGCACCCCACGGTCGCACCGACCACCAAGGTCGAAACGCACTGATCGGTACCGGCGCGTAACGAACACGCTGGTCAGCGCGTCCCTGGCGCGGCGACGGGCCGCAGCCGGTGCGACCGGGTGATCTCGGGCGCGGGGTGCATGCCGGAGAATGCCTTTCGTGACCGTGGAGCCGACGAGCGTTCTCCTGCCCGGCCCCTGGGTCCATCGCGACATCTCGACGAACGGCACCCGGCTGCACGTCGCCGAGTGCGGCAGCGGCCCGCTGGTGCTGCTCGTGCACGGCTTCCCGGAGTTCTGGTGGTCGTGGCGCCATCAGCTCACCGCGCTCGCCGCCGCCGGCTACCGGGCCGTCGCGTGCGATCTGCGCGGCTATGGCGCCAGCGACAAGCCGCCGCGGGGCTACGACGTCTTCACGCTGTCGGCCGACCTGGCCGGTCTCATCCGGGCGCTGGGGGAGCGGCAGGCGATTCTCGTCGGGCAGGATGTCGGCGGGTTCATCGCCTGGACGACCGCCACGCTGCATCCCGACGTCGTCGCCCGGCTGGTGGTCAGCGCCGCGCCCCACCCGCTGCGCATGCGCCGGGCGATCTTCGGTGATCTGCGCGGGCAGCTGCCTGCCAGCAGCTACCTGCTGGGCTTCCAGCTGCCCTGGCGTCCGGAACGCGAGCTGGTGAAGGACGACGCGGCGCTGGTCGGGAAACTCCTGCGGCGCTGGGGCGGCCCCGGCTTCCCGGATCCGGAGACGGACGCCCGTAATCGCGAGGCGATGCAGATCCCCGGAGTCGCCCACTCCGCGATGGAGTACTACCGCTGGGTCTTCCGATCGGCGTTCCGGCCGGACGGCTGGCGCATGGTGCGCCGGATGCGCGAGCTCGTCTCCTGCCCGACCCTGCAGCTGCACGGCGCGCTCGACACGTGTGTGCTGCCGGCGGCGGCCGAGGAGTCCGGCTCGTACGTCGCGGCCCCATACACCCTGCGGATGCTGCCGGACGCGGGCCACTTCCTGGCGCAGGAGGCACCGGACACCGTGAACGCCGCCCTGCTCGACTGGCTGCGATGAGCACCGCTGATCGGGACCGTGACGAGCAGGGCCGCCCGCGGAGTGCGCGACCCCGCGACGCGCTCGGCCGGCCGCTTCCCTACGGGTCGCCGGCGGCTGCGGTCGATGACGAGGTCGGCCGGCTCGAGGCGGAGCGCGATCCGCGTCGGCTGCTGGCCGGCGCGCAGCAGCTGCTGGACGCCGGCAGGCCGTTCGAGGCGCATGAGGTGCTCGAGGGCGCGTGGAAACACGCGGCCCCGCCCGAACGCGATCTCTGGCGGGCGCTGGCTCAGCTCGCGGTCGCGGTCACGCACCGGCTGCGCGGCAACGCGGCCGGCGCGCAGACGCTGGCGGGGCGAGCCGCTGACGTTCTCGACGGGTGGGCCGATGCGGCCCCGCACGGCATCGACGCGGCCGGACTGGCCGAGCGCGCCCGGCTGATCGAGGCAGGCGAGCCCGTGCAGCGGCTGCGGCTGCAGCGCTGATCCCTTGCAACGCCGATCAGGCGGCGGTGCGGTCCTTGAGCGCCCGCTCGAGGCCGTCGAAGAACCCGTTGCTCAGCCCGGCGAAGACGTCTTCCAGCGCCGGCGGGATCTCGCCCTCGGAGTGCAACGAGAAGTCGACCTCGCACTGGCCCGGGCCGGCCGACATGACCCGAAGAGCCCCGGCGGAGGCCGGCATGCCGTCGACGACCGCGCGGAACTCGGAGATGTAGGCGGTGGGGGTGCGCCTCGGCGGGGAGGTGACCACGCGAATAGCGCGCTCGTCGCCCTCTGCCATGTGCAGGACCCCTTCGACCTCGCCGGGCAGCACGGAGCGAAGAGTGGTGCGCGCCAGGTACTGCGCGGCGTCGGGCCCGGTGATGAGCAAGACAACGGCCGCGGGCTCGCCGGAAACCACGCGGCGCGCGGACAGAGTGGTAGTCATTCAGCCCCCTCCGGCAGCTAGGACTCAATGTACCCGGGGTGCTTACTTTTGCAACCATCTGGCTAGCGCCATCTTGCCTACCGCCAGCTAGTCGCAGCCCTGCGTGCTGACCTCTGCCGTCGCCGTGCTGCCGGCTCGCGCGTCACCCGCGACCTCCCCGGCGGTGAGCGCGTAACCGGTCTCCGGGTCGTCCGTCGCAGCGGCGAAGACCACGCCGTAGACCTGGCCGGTCGGCGACAGCAGCGGGCCCCCGGAATTGCCCGGGCGGATGCTCGAGCGCACGCCGTAGATCTCGCGCGTCACGGTCGACCGCGAGTAGATGTCGACACCCCGCGCCGAGATCCGATCGCGGATGCGGGCCGAGACCGCGGTGAAGGGGCCGTTTTCCGGATAGCCGATCACGATGGCCGAGTCGCCGGCAGCAGCCTGGCGGGTCGCGAATTGCAGCGGGCTCGCGTTCAAGGCCGGCACGTACAGGACGGCGACGTCGCGCTTGGGATCGAACAGCACGGTTCTTGCCGGCAGCTGATTGCCGTTGACCTCGACCTCCGGGTGCGGGACCCCCGCGACGACGTGGGCGTTGGTCATGACGTGCTGGGGCGCGTACACGAAGCCGCTGCCCTCGATCGCCTTCTGGCACGACGGCGCGGTGCCGGTGATCTTGAAGATCTTGGAGCGGACCTGCCGCACCACCGCGCTGTTCGCCAGCGCCGGATCCGGCGGGCGGGTCGGGACGATCGTGTCGCCCCCGAGGCCGGCGAAGACCTGCGGAAATCCTTGCTGCTCGACCAGCTGCAGGAAGCTCGCGAACGCTTGCCGGACGCCGTCCGGGACCAGCGCGTCGACCGCCTGGATGACGCCGCTGCCGTGCACCTGCCGGCGCAGCGTCTCGTACGGCGAGCGGTTCACCGCGGTGGCCATCAGCCAGGCGACCAGCAGGACCGAGATGCCGGAGATGACCGAGCCGCCCACCGAGTCCACGGTCTGGGCCGGGCGCCAGTGAATGCGGGTGCGCACGGCCGCGCCGAGCGCCGAGGCCACCAGCTGGCCGAGGATGGCTCCGAGGAAGACGACCACGATGCCGGTGATGGGCGAGCTGTGGCCGGTGCCGATCCAGTCGGCGATGGTGGGGGCGAGTTTGGCGCCGAGCACCGCGCCGCCGAGGAAGCCGACGAAGGACATCGCACCGACCAGGAAGCCCTGGCGGTATCCGGAGATTCCGAACGCCACGACGGCGAGCAGCAGGATCCCGTCGAGCAGGTCAAACACCGTCGTCCTCGGGGTACCAGGAGCTCGCCGCGGCGGCGGCAGACGCTCCGGGCCGGGCCGGCAGCTCGTTGATCGGCCCGGGCACCCAGGGGCGTTCCCAGCCGCCCAGGCGAAGGAGCCGGTCCAAAAGGCCCGCGGTGAAGCCCCAGACGATCAAGCCGCGGACGGCGAACGCCGGCCCGACCCACCCGGAGGGATGACGTACCCGCTGGCGACTCGCCGGGTCGGCGAGCTCGGCGACCGGGACGCGCAGCACGGCGGCCACCTCGCCGGTATCCACCGGGCGGACGTCGTGCGGCGCTCGCCACCAGCCCAGGATCGGGGTGACGACGAAGCCGGTGACCGGGATGAACAGGTCCGGCAGCTTGGTGATGATCTCCACCGTGGCCGGGTCGAGGCCGACCTCCTCGGACGCCTCGCGAAGGGCTGCGCCGACCGGCCCGTCGTCTCCCGGATCGAGGGCGCCACCCGGAAAGGCGGGCTGGCCCGCGTGTGAACGCAGGCCGGCTGCCCGTTCGATGAGCAGCACATCGGGGCCGTCCGCTCCCACCGCGAAGAGCATCAGCACGGCGGACGGCCGGCCACCGGACTTGGGCGGCAGGAACCGGCTGATCTCCTCGCCGCGTACGACCCGCGCTCCGGCCGCCAGCTGCCTCAGCTCGACCGGCAAGTGATCGTCGTGGGGGTCCGCCTGCGGCGGATCTGTGGGCTCCGGGGGAATCAGGGGACGGCCTCCACGTCGCGCCGGACGAGCTTTTCCGCGAGCACCGCGTCGGTCGGGCCGGTGCCGTAGGAGGGGCAATCGCGGCTGGCCCCGCAGGCCCCGCACGCGGGCTTGCGGGAGTGGCATACCCGCCGGCCGTGGAAGATCATCCGATCGCTGGCGATGGTCCAGTCCTTGCGGGCAAGCAGCAGCGCAAGGTCTTGTTCGACCTTGACCGGATCGTCGGCCGTCGTGAAGCCGAACCGGCGTGAGAGCCGTCCGACGTGGGTGTCGACGGTGATTCCCGGGACGTCGAAGGCGTGGCCCAGCACGACGTTCGCCGTCTTGCGGCCGACACCCGGGAGCGTCACCAAGTCATCGAGCCTGTTCGGGACCACACCGTCGTAACGCTCGACGAGGGCCGCTCCGAGCCCGAGCAGTGAGCTTGCCTTGCTCCGGAAGAAGCCGAGCGGCCGCAGCAGCTGCTCCAGATCCGCACGATCGGCGGACGCGTAGGCGGCTGCGTCGGGATATCGGGCGAAAAGTGAAGGAGTGTTCTCGTTTACTCGCTTATCCGTGGTTTGTGCCGACAGGATGGTGGCGACGAGCAGCTCCAAGGGAGTTGAGAAGTGCAGCGCGCAGCCGGCATCCGGGTGGATGTCGCCGAGCGTGCGGACGATTCGTCGCGCGCGTCGGGTCCGAGCGAGCGACGTCTCTTCCCGGTCAGGCACAGCAGCAGCGTACGGGGCTTAAGGGTTGCGGCTTGGACACCGACATTTTGTGTAGAGCGCAGGTCCCCGAGGCGCCGTTGTGCACGGATCTCGGAGCGGCTTTGGATATGCCGGCCGACGACGGTGCGGCGGTGAACGGAGATGACGGGTGAGCGAGCAGCTTGACGATCCGGCTCGTGCGGACAAGCGCCGGGCGCAAGCGGAGTCGCGGGCCGCGCGGGCAGCCGCGCGGGCGGCGGCGCGGGCCGTCGCGCCCAAGCGCGCGGCCGAGCTCTCCCACCTGACGCTCGACGGGCTGCGTGCCTACCGGGCGGCGCTGGCGGCGGAAGAGGACCGCGTGTCGTACTGGAGGCGGATCATCCAGGCCCGCCTGGACACGGTCCGCATGGTCGAGGGAGTGCGAGCCGTCGACGCGCAGGCGCTGAAGCCGGTGCTCTCGCAGGCTCGGATGGGCCGCGGGCGCTCCGCACTGGTGCGGGTGGTGCCGGTGGACGACATCCCGCCGCTGCCCGACCTCGAGCGGCTGTGGGAAGCGGTGCACGACGCCGAGGGCCCGGAGCAGCAGCATCAGCTGGAGGTCGACCTCGAGCGAGCGGAGCACGAGCTGTCGGTGTATCGAGCCGCGCTGCACAAGCGCATCGAGACGGCCAGCGAGGAGCTCATCGCCCGCTACCGGGAGAGCCCGATGGACTGCCTCAGCGCGCTGCCGCTGTAGCGCGCCTGCCAGCGGTCCCGCTGACTTTTCCGTCTTTTGACCCCGCCGAGCTGGGGCAAATACCTTCATATCGGGCGAATGCCGGAAGACCCGCCGGGGGTCTTGTGGAGCAACGAGCGATTGGCCTGGCATGCTTGCCTGCGTGGAAGACCTGCTCGGGCGCATGCCGGTCTTCGCGGGCCTGTCCGATGAGGCGCGCGGAGCCCTCGCTGAGCGCCTTTCCCGCCGTCCGGAGCGGCGCGGCTCCGTCATCTTCGAAGAGGGTGAGCCGGGCGATCGCGTCTTCCTGATCTTGGGCGGCAAGATGAAGATCAGCCGCCGCTCGACCGACGGCCGGGAAAACCTGCTGGCCGTGCTCGGCCCTGGCGACATCTTCGGCGAGCTCTCGCTCTTCGACCCCGGTCCGCGTACGGCTACCGCCACGGCACTGACCGACGTCGAGCTCGCCTCGCTCGAGCACTCCGCGCTGAAGCCGTGGCTCACCGACCGGCCGGAAGCGGCTGAGCTGCTGCTGCGCGTGCTCGCGCGGCGGCTGCGCCGCACGAACGAGGCGATGGGCGACCTGGTCTTCACCGACGTGCCGGGCCGCGTCGCCAAGCAGCTGCTCGATCTCGCCGAGCGCTTCGGGGTGCCGGGTGCCGCCGGGTCGGTCCGGGTCGAGCACGGCCTCACCCAGGAGGAGCTGGCTCAGCTGGTCGGGGCATCGCGGGAGACGGTCAACAAGTCGCTCGCCGATTTCGCTACCCGTGGCTGGCTGCGACTCGACAGCCGAGCCGTCATCCTGCTCGATCGCGACCGGTTAGCTCGGCGAGCGCGCTGATCGGCGCGACGGCTCGCTGCCGTCCGCGCTGACCTCATCCGCCCGCTCGGCGCCGGCCGTTTCGCCGAGGGCGGCGAGCAGCCGCCTGGTCTGCGCTTCCTCGCTGCGCGCCTGCGTGGCGACGGCGATGTCCAAGGCCTGCAGGTAGGCCTCCTCCGCCGCAATGTCCTGACCCGTGGCGTGCAACGCGGTCCCCAGCGCGCGTAACGCGAGCACCCTGCTGCGGACGTCCTCCGCCGGGGTGGCGACCGCCTCCCGGGCCACGGACAGCGCCTCTTCCGGCTGCCCGGCGTCCACCAGCGAGCCGGCGAGGTGAGCCAGCGCCTGCCGCCGGGGGAACAGCAGCGTGCTGCCCGGCGCGGCGACCAGCACCTCGCGCAGCCGGCGGGCCGCCTCCAGCGGCTCGCCGCGGGCCCGCCGAACCTGCGCATCGAGGACGGCGACACCGAGCGCGGCATGCGGCTCGAGGTCGAGCCGTACCAGGACACCGAGCGCCTGCCGGGCCTTGAAGGCCGCCTCCTCGACGCTGCCCATCTCGAGGTGGGCGAGCCCGGCTCCCTGATACGCGAACGCGGCGTTCAGCGCGTGGTCACCGGCGTCGGCGACCTCGAGCGCCTCCTCGTAGCGGGCGAGTGCGGCGGCCGGATCGCCGGCAGCGCGCTCGGTGGCCGCGCAGGCGAGCAAGGCGAGCGAGCAGCCCCAGTTGTCACCGCTCTCGCGCAGGGCCTCCACCGCCAGGTCAGCCTCGCGCCGGGCAGAACTGACGTCTCCGAGCTCCGCAGCCGCCAGCGCGTCGATGGTGCGGCACATCGCGACGCCCCAATTCTCGGCCAGCGACTCGGCGAGCGGGATCAGCGCCCGGGCGGTGGCGCGTCCGTCGGCGAGCCGCCCCTGCAGCACCTGCACCAGCGCTTCGGTGCCCGCGCACCAGGCGAGGCCGCCGGTGTCGTCGAGCTCGGCGAAAAGCTCGGAGGCTGCTGACAGCGCCGCGTCCGCGGCGGCGTAATCGCCGCGGGTAGTGGCTGACCATGCCAGGTGCTCCAGCGCCCAGGCGGCGCCGCGCCCGTCCTCGCCGCGGCGAGCCAGCTCCAGGGCGTGGTTGAAGCGTTCCTCCGCCCGGCGCAAGCGGCCCGCGTAGTAGTCGACCAGGCCGAGCTGGCGTACCGCGGCGGACATCCAGCGTTCGTCGTTCGCCTCGCGCGCCTCAGCCAGGGCCGTCGTCAGCGCCTCGACCGCTTCCGCATCGCGTCCCTGCTTCTGCCGTAGCTCGCCGAGCACCACCAGCACGGCGAGGCGCAGGTTGCCGGTGGCACCCTCCAGCGCCGGCTGCAGCTCGGCTTCCGCCTCGTCGAGCCGGCGCAGCGAGGCGAGAGCGGTGGCCGACGTCATGCGCCGGGCGATGACGAGGTCCGCCGGCTGGTCCTCCTCACCGAGCCGCGCCGCTCGGGACAGCAGCTCAGCGGCGCTGCGGTATTCGTCGCGCGCCCGCGCCATCTGCCCCAGCCGCACGAGCGCCGCGTAGCCGGCGAAGCGCACCTCGCGCACCGGGTCGTTCTTCGGCAATCCGATCGAATCGGCGAGCCGCAGCGCCTGCTCCGCCTGAGCGCCGATGAAGTTGTCCAGCAGCGCCGGGTCGCCGGTGGCTTCCGAGGCTCCCCACTCGGCGGCCCGGGCATGGCGGCGGACCCGGTCGGCCTTCGGCAGGCTCTTGTACGCCACGTCACGGGCCATCGGATGGGTGAACGTCCAGATGCGCTCGCCGGGGGTGGGTGGGCGCAGCAGCTGCCGGCTGGTCAGCTCCTCGAGTGCGGCGGCTACCTGCGCGTCTGGTCGCTGGTCGACGACCGAGATCGCCTCGGGCGCGAAGCGCAGCCCGAGCACGGACGCGGCGCGCAGCACCGACTTCGCCACCGGCTCCAAGCCGTCGATGCGGGCGGCGAGCACGGACTGCACCGCCGCCGGCAGCGCGTCGTTCGGCAGCGGCCCCGACGAGACCCACACGTCGCCGTCACGCTGCAGCAGCCCGCGGTCGACGAGCAGGTGCAGCAGCTCGGCGAGGAAGTACGGGTTGCCTTGCGCCCGGCTGAGGATCGCCGACCTCAGCGGCTCGGCCAGCTCCCCACCGCCGAGGTAGGTGCGGAGCAGCCGCATGGCCGTGGAATCGTCCATCGGCCCGACGGTGATGGTGAGCGGCGACTCCAGACCCGGCACGGCGGGCTGGTCGCGTCCGATGAGCACCAGCAGGATCGGGCCGCGCAGCCTCTTGGTGATCTCGCCGATCGCGTTGAGCAGCTCCTCGCTCGCCCACTGCAGGTCATCGATGACGACGAGCAGCGGGCCCTCCAACGCCAGCGCCCGTAGCAACGCCGCGACGGCTTCCAGCGCACCGTCGTGACCGTAGGGCTCAGGCGTCGACGGACTCGTCGCGGCTCCGCCGGTCGGGGCACGCTCGCGGGAGGCGTCGGTCGAGTCCTCCGGCGCGACGCCGATCAGGTGCAGCAGCCGGTCGACCACTGCGCCGGGCACCCAGAACGACGGTGCCGGATTCTCCAGCCGCGCCACGGTGCGGCGCACCCGGTCCGCGGCGTCACGCGCGTCGTCGCCGTCGGTGATGCCGCAGGCGGTGCGCACCAGCTCGACCAGCGGCGCGAGATGGCGACCCTCCCCGTAGGGCATCGCCCGGCCCCAGAGCACCCGGCTGTCGGGCAGCTCGCCGGCGAAGCGGATCAGCTCGCCGATGGTGCGGGTCTTGCCCACGCCGGCCTCGCCGATGAGGCAGACGGTGCGCGGGCCGCTCGTGCTCGGTGACGTCCAGGGTCGCCCCCACGAGCTGCGCGACCTCGCTCTCCCGGCCGATGAACGGGGCTTCGTCGCCGAGGCCGAGGGAGCTCGTGTTAGTCGGCCGCAGCGCGACGAGCTCGTATGCGGCGACCGGCTCCCGCTTGCCTTTCAGTCGCAGTGGCGGCAGCGCCCGCCAGGAGGCGAGCGACATCGTGGCGACTGCGGTGTCGCGCCCGGCGAAGACCGACCCGATAGCGGCGGCGTCCGACAGCCGCGATGCCGTGTTGACCGTGTCGCCGACGACCGTGTAGGCGAGGGCGGCCTGCACGCCCGCGAGCACCTCGCCCGTGTTGAGCCCCACGCGAAGCCCGAGCCGTCGCCCGCCGCCGAGCTCGTCAGCGATGAGCTGACCGACCTCCTGCTGCATCATCACGGCCGCGCGGACGGCGCGTTCTGCATCGTCCTCGTGGGCGGTCGGGGCACCGAACACGGCCATGATCCCGTCGCCGGTGAGCTTGTCGACGTGGCCGCCGACGTCGACGACGATCCGGGCGAGGGCGGCCAGCACGCGATCGGTGACCTCCCCGACCCGCTCGGGATCGAGGTCTTCCGCCCAAGCGGTGAAGTCCGACAGATCACCGAAGAGCACGGTGACGATGCGGCGCTCGGCCGACTCGTCGATGCGTTCGGTCGACAGCGGCATCCCGCAGACATGGCAGAAGCGGGCGTGGGCGACGGTCGGGGTCGAGCAGGCAGGACAGCGCAGCGGTCCGGACGACGCCGTTGGCGGAAGCGGCGGGACGGTCATGATCAGCCTGGCGATCTGTTGGGTACCGCCGGCTCACCGCGCGGGGCCTGCACCCGGATCGCCTCGGCCATCTGGGCGGCTCGCTCGTTTTCCGGGGTTGGGGTGAGGTCGAGCTGTCCGGCGAGCGACGGGTTGTGGGCGACGAGGTAATCCAGCTGCGCGTGCACCGACAACTCGGCAGCCGGCCAGAGCACCCGGTCGACGTCGACGTAGACGATCTCGACGACTTCCTTCGGGGTGCGCGCGCCCGCAGCGACGGCCTGCTTCACCTGCTCGAGCCGCTCCTGCCGATGCTGCAGGTAGAACTCGGCGACCCGGCCAGCGCTCGGCAGCTCGGGGCCATGGCCGGGCAGGACCGCGGCCTCGCCGTATTCACGCAGCCGGCGCAGGCTCTCCAGGTAAGGGCCCAACTCGCCGTCGGGCCAGGCGACCACGGTGGTGCCGCGTCCGAGGATGGTGTCGCCGGTGAGCACGGCATTGTCATCGGTCAGGTAGAACGACAGCGAATCGGCCGAGTGGCCAGGGGTGGCGATGACCTCCAGCGTGATCCCCGACTGGCGGATGGTGTCGCCGGCGCGCAGCGGGTCGCCGAAGCTGGTGTCGAGCGCGTGGACGGGCGCTCCGGTGAGCTCCGCGAGCTTCGCCGAGCCGCCGCTGTGGTCGGGGTGGCCGTGGGTGAGCAGGATCAGGTCGATCTTGCCGACGGCGGCCACGGCCGCCAGGTGCGACTCGTCGGTCGGCCCGGCGTCCACCACGATGTAGCCCTCCGTCTCGGCTGCCGCGGCGCCGCGCAGCAGCCAGGAGTTGGTGCCCTCGAGGGTCATCGGGCTCGGGTTGGGCGCGAGCATCACGGACGCGGATGCTGACACGGGCCGCAGGTTGGTCACGAGTCGTAGCCCTCCATGTGGGGGAGCAGCAGCTCCATCTCGTCACCGGCGGCGCCGGTGAGGACGATGCGCGGCAGAACGGGTGAAATGTCGCGCTCGGCGGCAGCCTGCATCACGTCGGCGGTGGTGGCGTAATCGGCAAGTTCCCGAAGAGTGGTAATGGTCGGTGGCAGCATCTCCAACCCACCGGCCTCATGGCGGCGCGCCGCTTCCGCGGGCGTCAGCCACATGGTGGCATCAGCCTCGCCGCCGACGTCACGGGCCTGCTGCCCGGGCGGCAGCGCCGCGACGAAGAATCGGGTGTCATATCGCTTGGGCTCCAGCTCCGGGGTGATCCAGTGAGCCCACGGGCGGAGCAGGTCGGCGCGCAGCGCAAGGCCGCGCCGGCTCAGCAGACCGGACAGGCTCTCTCGGCGTTCGATCAACGCAATCCGGTCGGCCTCCCATTCCGGACCGGCGACATCCGCGACGGCATCCGGGCCGGCACCGGCGAGCAGCACGCCGGACTCCTCGAACGTCTCCCGCACCGCCGCGCAGACGAGACCGCGGCAGAGCGCCGCATCGGCGGTGAGCAGCCCCGCCCACTCGTGCGGCGAGGGCCCGAACCAGTCGACGTGAGCCGTCGAATCAGCCGGATCGACCCGCCCGCCCGGAAAGACGTGCATGCGGGCGGCGAACGACATCGTGGCCGCCCGACGCAGGAGGTATGCCTCCAGCCCGCTCGCCCCGTCGCGCAGCAAAACGATGGTCGCCGCATCGCGGGTGGGGACCGGTGGCGCCTCCAGGCGCTCTCGCAGGCCGGCAAGCATGCTTGCGGGAAGCCGCCCACCAGCAGTTTCGGTCATAGCTGCAGAATAATGGTGACCTCAGACACTCTCCGGGTCGAGAGCAGCCACAATCTCCACCTCGACCGGGGCTCCGAGCGGCAAGGCGGCCACCCCGACGGCACTCCGGGCGCTGCGCCCCGCCTCGCCGAACACGTCCGCCAGCAGCTCGCTTGCACCGTCCACCACGCCCGGCTGCGCGCTGAACCCGGCGGCACTCGCGACGTAGCCGACCACTTTCACGATGCGCGTAATCGCGTCGATTCCCTTCGGTCCGGCAACGCTCGCGGCAGCCGCGAGGGCGTTCAGCGCACAGATCCGGGCGAGGCCGGCGGCTTCGGCCGGATCGACGAGGCCGCTGCCGTGACCGACCAGCCCGGTACGGACCAGCCGGCCGTCGACCATCGGCAACTGCCCGCTGGTCCAGGCCAGCCCCGAGTGCGCTACCGCCGGAACGTAAGCCGCGAGCGGTGTCGCCACCGGAGGCAGGGTGATGCCGAGCTCGTTGAGCCGTGCGGACGGCTTCACCGGATGCCCGATCGCACGGCGGCAGCGGTCACTGCCCCTCGACCGGCCGCTTCAGGTAGGCCACCAGCTGCTCGCCGGTCGGCCCGGGGAGCACGGTCACGAGCTCGAAGCCCTGCTCCCCCCAGCTGTCCAGGATCTGCTTCGTCGCATGCGACAGCAGGGGAACGGTCACGTACTCCCATTTCTGCATGCCGCCAGCCTAGGAGAGGGGCGCAGGATTGCGGATACCGCCTTCGGGTCGGACGTCGGTGGGTGTCCGCGGCGGTGGGTGTACGTGGCGGCGGTGCCGTTCTTTCTGCTGCCACCATTTGCCGTCGTTGAGCGCCGTGAGGTGGTGGCAGCGAGGGGGCGTGGCGTTGCTGCCACCAATTGCCGTCGCTCCGGCAACGCGAGCTGGTGGCAACGCGAGCTGGTGGCAACGCCAGCTGGTGGCGGCGCCCCCCGCCGCAGTCGCCGTTCGCCACGAAAGGCGCGGCGCGGCGCGTACCCAACGGCAAGCGCTGCCGCTGCCGCCGTGACGGGAGCAACATTCGAAGTGGTTCACCACACAGGTCAGCCGGGTAGCGTCCTGGTTCGTGGCAACGGTGCAGCGACCCCGCTCGCATCCCTTCCGTGACGTGCGGCTTCACGTCGTCACCGGCAAGGGCGGCACCGGCAAGTCCACGGTCGCCGGGGCGTTGGCGATCGCGCTCGCAAGCGGCGGCCGGCGCGTGCTGCTCACCGAGGTGGAGGGCCGCCAGGGCATCGCGCAGCTCTTCGACAGCCCACCGTTGCCCTATGAGGAGCGCAAGGTCGCCTCAGCGCCCGGCGGCGGCGAGGTGTACGCGTTGTCGATCGATCCCGAGGATGCGCTGCTCGACTACCTCGAGATGTTCTACGGGATGAAGCGGGCCGGGCGGGCGCTGAAGCGGTTCGGGGTCGTGGACTTCGCGACGACGATCGCCCCCGGCATGCGGGATGTGCTGCTGACCGGCAAGGTCAAGGAGGCGGTCACCCGCAATACCAAGCGCGACAAGAAAAAGTTGATCTACGACGCCGTCGTGATGGACGCGCCGCCCACCGGGCGGATCGCCCGCTTCCTGAACGTGACGGCCGAAGTGCGGGAGCTGGCCCGCTCGGGCCCGATCCGCGGTCAGTCGGAGAGCGTCGTGGCGCTGCTCAAATCGAAGCAGACGGCCGTGCACGTCGTCACGATCCTTGAGGAAATGCCGGTTCAGGAGACCCTCGACGGGGTGGCTGAACTGCGCGAGGCGGAGTTGCCGGTGGGGGCGGTGATCGTCAACATGGCCCGCACCCCGCTGCTCGATGCGGCCGGTCAGAAGGCGGCGCTGGCCGACAAGTTGGACACCGCGGAGCTCGTGGCCGGACTGAAGCGCGCCGCGTTCAAGGTCACGGATGCCCAGGTCGAGGCGATGATCCGGGAAACCCGGGAGCACGCCGAGCGCGTCGCGCTGGAATCGCGGGAGCGCGCGGATCTGGCCGAGCTCGGCGTTCCCGTCTGCGAGCTGCCGCTGCTTGCTGACGCGGTCGATCTGGGCGGGCTCTACCGGCTGGCCGAGGCGCTGCGTAACCAGAAGATCATCGGATGAAGGTGGGTCTGTGAACGAGCCTCGCCCGGTGCCGCGCCTCGACGTGGACCACATGCTCGACACCGCGAGGATCATCGTCTGCTGCGGCTCGGGTGGGGTCGGCAAGACCACCACCGCTGCTGCTCTGGCCGTACGCGCCGCCGAACGCGGCCGCGCTGTGGTGGTGCTGACCATTGATCCCGCGCGCCGGCTCGCGCAGTCGATGGGGCTCAGCGAGCTCGACAACACTCCGCGCCGGGTCGCCGGAGTCGACGAGTCGGCGGGGGGCCGGCTCGACGCCATGATGCTCGACATGAAGCGGACGTTCGACGAGATCGTCCTTGCTCACTCGAGCCCGGAGCGGGCCGAGAAGATCCTCGAAAATCCCTTCTACCAGTCGCTCTCCTCGTCGTTCTCCGGCACCCAGGAATACATGGCGATGGAGAAGCTCGGCCAGCTCAAGGAGACCGGCGAGTGGGAGCTGGTGGTCGTCGACACGCCCCCGACTCGTTCGGCGCTGGACTTCCTGGACGCGCCGCAGAGCCTGGCGCGTTTCCTCGACGGCCGCCTGCTGCGGCTCCTCGTTGCCCCGGCGAAGGCCGGCGGGCGGGCCTACATGAAGGTCCTCTCCGCAGGCTTCCTCACGTTCGCCCGGATGTTCACGAAGATCATCGGAGCGCAGGTGCTGCAGGACGTCAGTCAGTTCGTGGCGGCGCTCGAGACCATGTTCGGCGGCTTCCGGCAGCGGGCGGAGGAGACCTATCGGCTGCTCGCCGCGCCGGGCACATCCTTCGTCGTGGTGTCTGCTCCCGAGCCGGCGGCGCTGCGTGAGGCGTCCTATTTCGTCGATCGCCTGGCCACGGACAAGATGCCGCTCGCCGGGCTGGTGCTGAACCGCGTGACGCGCAGCACCGCGCCGGAGCTCCCGGCCGAACGGGCGCTCGCCGCTGCCGAAGAGCTGGAGAGCGCAGAGAAGGATTCGCTGGCGGCCGCGGTCCTGCGAGTACACGCCGAACGCGTCGCGACGTCAGCTCGCCAGCGTCGACTTGCCGAACGTTTCACCCGGGCGCATCCCGAGGTGGCGCAGGCAGAGGTCACCGCCCTACCCGGAGACGTGCACGATCTCGACGGCTTGCGCGCCGTGTCGAACGAGCTCGGGGCGGGGCCGACGCCCGCCCGCGCGGCGAGCTGACCCGCCCGATACGGGCAGTGTCAGCTGACGGCGCGGCCCAGCGCCTCGGCGCGGGCTGACTCGAGTAGCAGCCGCCAGGACGCCACGTCGGGACGGCGGCGCAGCAGGGCACGGCGCTCACGCTCCGTCATGCCGCCCCAGACGCCGAACTCGACGCGGTTGTCCAGCGCGTCGGCCAGGCACTCGGTGCGAACGACGCATCCGAAGCACCGGGTCTTGGCGCGATTTTGCGCGGCGCCCTGTACGAAGAGCTCGTCGGGGTCGGTGTCTCGGCAGGCGGCGCGCGCCGTCCAGTCACTCTCCGTGCGCGTTCCGATCATGGAGGCAGCGCGGGAAGTCGCGGGGGGAGCTGGTGCAGTCGTCATGATGTGCAGGTGGTGCTTCCTACTTATGAGCCCGGGTCCAGGGAACTCTGTAAGTGGCCTGTCGGCGGACCTCTCACCGACGGGACTCAAGGTATGAAGCAGACACAGAGGGCAACAGTCCCCGAAGTAACTGTTCGTGACATAGTCCATGTGGGCCATGCCCTGCATCCGGTTCCCGCATAAGTTGGGCATTCGTTGATGCACATCTGCGTGAAATGTGCTGCTAATCCACAGTCAGACCGTGGTGCCGGCTCCCGGACCTCACGGTTCATGAGAACATGCCTAGAGGCCCGTGTCCGCGACGAGTGCCGATCGTCTGACGCGGGCCTGTGACGGATGCACGTGCGGCCAGCCTCGGCAGCGGCCGCCAGGGCTGCGGCCCGCGGTTTCGGAAAGAGTTCCCTTCCTGTGACCACGACTCTCAGCCCGCCCAGCCGTGGCAAGCCGAGCGTCTTGCCGCCACACGAGCCCAAGGTGGGGCTACGGCGGCGACGCCCGGTCAAGCTGTTGTCGATCATCGCGCTATCGGCAGTCGCTGGATTGCTGCTCGCGGTGATCGCGCTGCCCGTGGTCGGTGGCCTGGGCCTGGGGGCCAAGTCCGGCGCCGACTTCTTCAACGACTTGCCCACGCAGCTGCTCGTCCCGCCCCCCGCGCAGCGGTCCGTCATCGTCGACCGCAACGGCAAGACGATCGCCACGTTGCATGGCGCGGAAGACCGCGTGGTCATCCCGCTGTCCGACATTCCGGTCGTCATGCGCCACGCCATCGTCGCCATCGAGGATCGGCGTTTCTACGAGCATCACGGCATCGATTACCGGGGAATTGTCCGGGCCGCGCTCACCAACCAGGAGAACGGCAGCGTTACGCAGGGTGGTTCCACGCTCACTCAGCAGTACGTGAAAAACGTTTTGATCGAGCAGGCCACCACGCCGGAAGAGCTGAAAGCGGCGCGCGAACGATCGCTGCAGCGCAAGATTCGTGAAGCGCGATACGCCCTCGCGCTCGAGCGCAAGCTCTCGAAGGATCAAATTCTCGCCAACTATCTCAACATCGCGAACTTCGGCGACGGTGCCTACGGGGTGGAAGCAGCCGCCCAGCACTACTTCAACATTCACGCCAAGCAACTGAATGTCGTGCAGGCCGCTCTTCTAGCCGGAATTGTCAACAGCCCGACGGCCTACGATCCGAAGCTGCACCCCAAGCACGCGCTGAGCCGGCGCAACCTGGTGCTCGAGCAGATGGCGAAGGCGAAATACATCACGCAGCCTCAGCTCAAGTTCGCCAAGCTGTTCCCGCTCGGGCTCAGCACCGCGTTCAAGCGCACGACCGACGGGTGCGAGCCAGCCGGTTCCGCCGCCTTCTTCTGCGAATACATCCGCAACGCGTTGCTCAGCGACTCGAAGTTCGGCGCGACGTACGAAGCCCGCCAGCGCCGGCTCTTCGAAGGCGGCCTGGTGATCAAGACGTCGCTGGATCCGCAGATTCAGGCTGATGCGCAGAACGCGGTGGACACCGTGGTGCCCGCCGGCGGCCGCATCGCGACGGCGGCTGTGGTCATGCAGCCGGGCACCGGCGAGGTGCTGGCCATGGCGATCAACCGCAAGTACGCCGACACCACAGACCACCTGCCGCTGTATGGAACGGTCAAGGGCAAGCACGTCGAAAGCGCCGACCACTACGACACGAAGTTCAATTACGCCACGGCCGTTCCCGGCTACCAGCCCGGTTCGACTTTCAAGCTGTTCACGATCGCGGCGGCGCTGGAGAACGGCATTCCGACGTCGACCACCTTCAACTCCCCGGCCTGCATCTACCTGGCCAATTTCGAGGGCCGAAACCCGACAGGCCTGAATAGGCAGTGCCCGTCGGACACGCCGGGCGTGGTGGCGCCCTTCGGCGAGGGCTACGCCAACGCCGGCGACAGCGAGGCGGGCACGTTCAACATGGCGGCAGCGACCGCCCAGTCGGTGAACACCTACTTCGTTCAGCTCGAGAAGAAGGTCGGCATCCGCAAGGTTCGCGACATGGCCCAGCGACTCGGCGTGCGCTCGCCGACCTTGAACGGCGACGGCGCGATCATCGGTTCGCTGACGCTGGGCGCCAAGGAAGTCAACCCGCTCGACATGGCCACCGCCTACGCGACCGTCGCTGCTCATGGGTTGCGCTGCTGGCCGAAGCCCTTCCTCGACATGCGCGACCGCGATGGGAAGCCGGTGACGTACTCGGGCCCGGGCAAGTGCGAGCAGGTCCTGGCGCCGAACATCGCCGACACGATCACCAGCATGCTGCAGGGCGTCATCACCGGCGGCACGGCGTGGGCGAACGGGCAGATCGGCCGCCCCGCCGCCGGCAAGACCGGCACCACCGACAACCACTACAGCGCCTGGTTCGTCGGGTTCATCCCGCAGCTGGTCACCGCGGTGTGGGTCGGCGACTCGCGTAACCCCACGCTGTATCCGATGCAGTACGGCCCCACTACCCCGGACGGCACGATCGTCGGCGGAGTGCAGCAGGGCCTGGTCTTCGGCGGTGATCTCCCCACCCGGGTGTGGGCGTCCACCATGCGCGCGGCGTCGGCCAACCTTCCGGTGGAGAATTTCGCCGGGCCGGATCTCAGCCTGCAGTTCGGCCCGAGCACCACCGTCCCCAATGTGGCCGGCCTCGATCTGGCGACGGCGAGCGCTCAGCTGGCGTCGGCCGGGTTCTCTCCGGTCGACGGCGGCCCGGTGTCGAGTGGTGCGCCATTCGGCACGGTCGCCTACACCACCCCGAGCGGCGGCTTCAGCGTGCCGCAAGGTTCGCCGGTGACGATCTTCACCTCGAGCGGCTACGTGCCGCCTCCGGCACCGGCCCAGCAGCCGACCACGCAGGCGAGCCAGCCACCGGTGACCAAGCCGACGGCACCGACTCAGCCGACCAAGCCCACCGCGCAGAAGCCGACCAAGCCCACGGCGCAGAAGCCGACCAAGGCACCCAAGGTGACGCCGCAGACCGCCCCGCCCGCAAACACCAAGGTGACGAAGCCCTAGCGGCTTCTGCGGCGCTTCGGGCGGGCAGACTGGTCGGGTGAAGACAAGCAGGCTGCTCGGCGCCGCCGGCCTTGCGGGCGCATCGGCGATTGCCTACGGCTCCGGATGGGAGCTGCACGCGTTCACGCTGCGGCGCCTCGAGGTGCCGGTGCTCGCCGAGGGCGCGGCCCCGTTTCGCATCCTGCACCTGTCCGACCTGCACATGCTTGCGCGCCAGCACGAGAAGCAGGAATGGCTGCGCGAGCTCGGGCGACTCGTCCCTGACCTGGTGGTCCTGACCGGGGACGTGCTTTCCTCCCGGGACGCCGGCCCATCGGTGCTGCAGGCTCTCGAGCCGCTGCTGTCGCGCCCGGGGATTTTCGTGCCCGGTAACAACGATTATTTCGAGCCCACGTTCAAGAATCCGATTCGCTACTTCGTCGCCAAGGGCCCCAAGCCCAAGGGGCCGCCCATCGATTGGGATGGTTTCGCCTGGCAGCTGGTCGACGCCGGCTGGCAGGACCTGACGAACACGCGGCTGGACTTGAAGGTCGCCGGTCGGGTGGTGGACGTGCGGGGAGTTGACGACCCCTACCTCCGCCGTGACCGGGTCGACAAGGTTCGCGGCGCCGCGGACCCGAATGCCGACCTGCGGCTGGGCATCGCTCATGCCCCGGAGCCGCGGGTCATCGACGCCTATACGGCCGACGGCGTCGAGCTGCTGCTCGCGGGCCACACCCACGGTGGGCAGGTCTGCATCCCCGGGTTCGGTCCGATCGTGACCAACTGCGGCATCGACCGCTCGCACGCCCGTGGCCTCAGCCGATACGGCTCCGCCGGCAACGAAGCGTGGCTGCATGTCTCGGCAGGGTGTGGAACATCACCGTACGCACCGATCCGATTTGCCTGCCGGCCGGAGGCGACGCTCCTGACGCTCACCGCCGTCCGCTAGACTCGCTACCTGGCCACGGGGTGTGGCGCAGCTTGGTAGCGCGCTTCGTTCGGGACGAAGAGGCCGCAGGTTCAAATCCTGTCACCCCGACCACAACCATCGACGTCAGAAACCGCGATATGCGCGCGTATGCGCGATGGACGACGTCGTAGGGCCGGGCCGCGCCGACGATCATGGCGACGGCGACACGGCAGCATGTAACGCACCATGAGGATTCCCTTGGACTGTCCGATGAGGTCGCGGGTTCGGATCGGTCCGCACCTGGGGCATGCTGTCTGATAGGCAGCGCGCTGTTCCTAGGACGTCGTTCTGTTCAGGTCCTTGCCGGTCAGACATCACCGGCAGGGGCCGACTTGTCTAGGCACCCGGCCGGACTCAGCGCGGCTCGTCGAGAAGGTCGCCGACGAAAAGGACGTCCGCCGCCACGTCACGCAGCTTTCGGTGGGTCTGCTGGCTATGCCTGCGTAACTCGTCGAAGGCGGCCTCGTAGGTCAGCCGCCGCTGCGCCATCAAGATGCCGCAGGCGGCGCCGATCTCCCGGTTGCTGGTCAGCGCATTCAGCAGACCCGCATTCGTTTCCTCGACCTTCTCCAGCTGACGGGCAAGCCCTTCCCGTTCGGTCGCGGCGGACGGTGTCGGACTGGACCCGTCGTTCGAAGCATCGACTGCCGGCTGCGGCGTCTCCCGGAACAGGTCGGGCCATTCGCGCAGCAGAACGGTGAGCACCTCGTCCACCCGCTCGAACGCGGGCAGGCGCTCTAGCAGCAGGCTGAGCAGCCGCTCACGAGTCGACCCCGATTCGGCGAGCGAACGAAAACCATCCTGGGCTCCCCGGGCTGATCCCTGAACGTTGCCACAATCCACCGCAACTCCGACAAACCATGACATGACGAGGCCTCGAATTTGCCTCAGGCTGCTGTCCCAACCCGAATCCAGGGTAAGCGTTTACCGGCTTGCCTGGCTGCCCGGCGTGCGCAGGAATGCCGGCAGCCGGCCGGTTACCGGCGCGTGAAGGGCCGCGGTGGATGCGGCGGTTCGCCGGTGACCGTGGTGATGAGCTCGCGGGCGACGTCGACCAGCTTGACGTTGCGTCCCTGCGACGCCTGCCGCAGGACGGCGAAGGCGTCCGTCGCATTGCACCGGCGCTGCCCCATGATGATGCCGAGGGCCTGGTCGATGATGCCGCGGCTGGCTATCGCGTTGCGCAGCTGCTCCTCGAGGGCGATCTGCTCGCCGTGCCGGTTCACCAGCATGAGCGCGGACGACGCCTGATCGGCGAACGCCCGGGCGTTCGCGATGTCGTCGGGGGTGAATGCATGGGCGATGCGGGAGTAAATGTTGAGCGCGCCGACAGCCTGCCCGTCGACGATCAGCGGCAGCGAGACCGAGCTGCGCACCCCCTGCGCCAGGGCGTGCGTGCGGTAGTCGATCCACCGTTCATCGCTGTCGAGGTCGTCGACATGGACGACGTCTCCGGTGCGCAGGCTCTGCAAGCACGGCCCTTGCCCGCGGCCGTACTGGATCTCGTCGGCGCGCCCGGCCAGCTCGCTGCTTTTCGCCGCCGTGGAGACCTCGGCACCCTGGCGCAGAGTGATACCGCAGGAGCTGGGCGTGCTAGGAATGGCGGCCGCCAGGACCGCTATACGGTCGAGAAACTCCGTCACTTCAGTCGTTTGCAGCAGCAGGTTCTGCAGCTCCGCATAAGCGGACGTGAGATCGAGACGCTGATGGTCGGACGGATCGGGTGCCACGAACACTGCCCATCTCGATCAAGCTCCTTGACCGACGCGCAGAATGTCGCCCCTCCTGCAGAGCAGGCGGACCAGGCACCTATCCGAACCTGCAATGCAGCCTATCCGGCAACAGCAGGCGTCGACCGGCCGGATAGAGACAGACGAGCGAGATATACCGTTGATGTGGAAACGGATGACGAGCGGGCAGGGACGTTGACGACCTCAGAGCGCTTCCGGCGTGCCCTCGACGACCTCGGGGACGCCGTAGTCCTGCCTGAGATCTTCCCCGACCGGCTGGCGAAGGCTGCCGCCGCGACGCTTGTCGCCGACGGCCTCGGCATCGGCCTGTTGAATCAGAGCTTCCGCGTTCCGCTGGGAGCGAGCAGCGAGCCGGCCCGAGCGGCCGAACGCCTGCAGTTCACCCTCGGGGAAGGGCCGTGCCTGCGGGCGGCGGCCGACCAGAAGGTGGGCTGCTACAGCGAAACGCAGCTTCGTGCGCGCTGGCCGGTCTTCTTCGACGATCTACGCAAGCGCACCACGTTCCGGTCGTTGGTCTCGGTTCCGCTGCGGCAGGTCGAGCACATGAGCGGTGCCATCGACGTCTATTTCGTGGGCCCGGACGACGCGGAGGGCCTTGATCGCGAGGCGGCGAGGCACCTCGCCGAGCTGATTTCTGGTGCGTTCACCGGCGAATGGCCTTTCGGGCCGGTGCCGGCACCCGCTTCCTGGCTGAACAGCACCTCGGCGCAAAGTCGCAGCACGATCTGGATCGCCATAGGCATTCTCAACGTGGGGCTGAACGTCTCAGCGCCGGAAGGGCTGAGTCGCTTGCGCGCGTACGCGTACGCGCGCGGCACCACGGCGGATGACGTGGCGGAGCGGCTGGTCAAGCAAGAACTGTCCGCGGACGATTTCTAGGCCCCCGGCCGAGCGGGCTGCGGCCCTCGACGAGGCCGGCGATCGGCTAGCCGGGGTTGGTGAACGGCCGCGGCGGCGACGGCGGCTTGCCCGTCACCGTGCGGATGACATCTTCCGCGACGGCGCGCAGCCGGATGTTGCGGGCCTGCGACGCCTCGCGAAGGATCGCGAATGCCTGAGCGGCGTCGAGGCGCCGCTGCGCCATCAGGATGCCGAGAGCTTGATCGATCAGGGCGCGGCTCGCGAGTGCCTCGCGCAGCTGGCCCTCCAGCACGGCCTGGTCGGTACGGCGGAAGACGAGGGTGAGAGCGGTCGCGGCCTGGCGGGCGAACGCCGCGCCGCGTTCGATGTCGGCGGCGGAGTAGCAGTTCGTCTCACCGGAATACAGGTTGAGCGCGCCGCGCGTCTCGTTCTCCACGAAGAGCGGGATGGACAGTGAACTGCGCACCCCGTATGCCAGCGCGTGCACCCGGTACTCCCCCCAGCGGTCCTCCCGGCTGAGGTCGGGGACGGACACAACCTGTCCCGAGTGCAAGGCCTGCAGGCACGGACCTTGGCCGCGGCCGTACTGCAGCTCGTCGACATGCACCGCGAACTGGTCGCTGAACGCGATGGTGGCGACGTCACCGTTGCGGCGCAACGTGATGCCGCAGGAGCTGTTACCCGGAACGACGGCGACGGCGAGGCTTGCCACCTGGCCGAGGAAGTTGGTGATCTCCGGGCTCTCGAGCAGCAAATTCTGCAATTCCGCATATGCGGCGGCGAGGTCGGAGACGGCGTCGCCCGAGGTGCTTTCGGGAAATTCTGCTGCGCCACTGTCGCGGGGATCGGGCGAGGCGGGTGACGGGTCGGTGGCCATTGGCGAGGCCCAACTGCGCGCCATCGTGAGCAGCGCACGACTGTGTCGTTCGCCAAGGTGGCGCCGCCACTGCCGGCAACACGCAGGAAACCCTCGGTTCTCGCGACCTTACTCGGTCAAAACGGGCTGCCCGCGGACTTTTGGCCCGCCGTCGATATTGCCCGGCGCGCGAGCCGGGAGCAGGTGGATACCCGGTGACAACCGCGCAACAGCGCCCCGGTAGCTTCATCGTCCGGCCGACGTCTTAGCGCCGGCCGTTGCGCGAGCCGACCGGGGGGCGAACCAGACAACAGCCGCAGTGCGCCGTTTTTCGATAAGCCGGCACCGCCACCTTGAGCCTCGTCGGCTCCGGTTGAACGATCTCACGTTCGACGAATTAGGCCCTTCAGGTGACGGCCAACTGGTCGATCCCCTAAGGGACTGACTCTTTCGGTTGGTCGGCTATTTGTCCGTTTTACGTTGCTTGGTCCCCGCCGGGCTCAACTGATCCGAGAGGTTTCCGATGCGGAAAGTCCTCAACCGAATTCTCCTGGGCATGGTCGCCGTCGCCATGGCGGTCGTCAGCACCGCCTGCACCACGGGGGACGCCACCGGCCCGATGAGCGGTCCATACTCCCACGCGATCTGGGGACCGGACGTCTCGAATTACCAGCACCCGTACGGGGCTGCCATCAACTGGAACGCGGTGCGTGCCTCGGGTGCCCGCTTCGCTTTCGTGAAGGTCAGCGAAGGCAGCTGGTACACCAACCCGTACTACTCGGCGGACATCCGTGGTGCCCGGGCGGCCGGCCTCTACGTCACCGGCTACCACTTCGCCCGGCCGCGACTGCCGCTGTCGACGGCGACGTCCGACGCCCAGCAGTTCGCCCGGCAGCTCGGCAACGTGAAGCAGATCGGCTACCTGCCTCCGGTGCTCGACATCGAGACCACCGGCGGGCTGTCAGCCGCGAACGCGACCGCCTGGGTGCGCGCATTCCTCGGCGCGCTGCAGAACGCTTCCGGCCGGACACCGATCATCTACAGCGGTGCGTGGTTCTGGAAGGGCTACCTCGGTAACCCCAAGGGCTTCTCGCAGTACCCGATGTGGGCTGCGCAATACACCGGCGGGATCGGGCCGAACCTGTACGGCGACTGGAAGTATTCGTCGTTCTGGCAGTACACCGACGGCGCTCACATCGGCGGCATCAGCGGCAACGTGGACAACAGCTTCTTCCACGGCACGATCGCCCAGCTGAACACCATGGCGTGGAACTCCGTCGCGAACTCCACGGCGAAGAGCCGGGCGCTGTCGATAGCGGGCAACCAGGCTCCGCCGCCCACCGGAACGAGCACCGGCGCGCCGACCGGTGCGCACATGGCGCAGAATTCGGCCACCCTCGGCACCCACTGAGCTTGCTGAGGGCTCGTCGCTCGCTGAAAGCTCGTCGAACAGCCGACATGGCGACGGCCTCGACCCCGGACAGCCGGGGCCGGGGCCGTCGGCCGTTTCGCTGTCAGACGCCGGCTGTCGCCAGCACCCTGCCGGCGCCGTCGAGGGCCTGCACCCGCAACTGGCTGGCCTTCGCCGGCACTGGAAGCGCCATTTCGTAGCCGCCGGCGTTCACTTGCGCCAGCGTCGCGGACTCCTTGCCGGGGCGGACGCCGAGCAGCCGCCACTTCTCGGTGCGGGTATCACCGTTCCAGCTGACGTACAAGGTGCGCTTGCCGTTGCGACGCACCAGCGTCGTTTTCGGCTCTCCGGGTGGCGCTGCGGTCCAGTCGCCCCGAAACGCCCGGTAGGAGCTGACGCCCGTGGGGAAGGTGGCGTCCCACACCACGCCGCCGCTGTCGTCGAACTCGGTCGCCCGCGGCTGGTCGCCCCATCCGACGAAGAAGTTGCCGTTCGAGAGCATCTGGACGTTGCCCTGGCTGTTGCTCGTGACGGGCTGCGGGGGCGCGAAGGACTTGGCGACGCTCACCCGCTTCGCCGCGGAGTCCAGCCGAAGCGTCAGCGCGCGAGAGTATTTCTCCTTGCGCGGCGGCCCCCCGCCGTCGTCGAACAGGGTGATCGTTCCGTCCGGCTGCCAGCGCGCATCGTGCTGGAAGTAGAAGCGGGCGTCTGAGGAGAGGGCGAAGTCGCTGCTCTTGCCGCCCAGCGTCCACAGCACGTCTCCCGTCGTGCGGTCGAGGTTGGTCAGCGACCAGACGTGGCGGGAGGAGATGAGCAGGTTGCCGTCGCTGCCCGGGTCGACGCTGTTGACGTGGAAGAAGTCCCAGGCGCTGGTCGCGTCGGTGGGCGCGGTCATGCACGAGTCGCTGGGGCGGATGTGATCCAGGGCGTGCCATTCGAAGATGACCAGGCCGGTCGCCACGTCGACTTCCTGGACGATCGAGTCGAGCACGATGCCGTCCGGCCGGCCACCGTAGGGGCGCAGGTCCCACCGCAGGTCGGTGTAGACGGTGAGCAGCGCGGTGCCTCGGTCGGTCAGCTGGAAGTCGTGCAGGTCGGCCGAGTACCCGTTGCCGGCCCGTACGGTCGCCACGGTGCGATAGGAGCTGTCCAGCACGATGTGCTGCCCGTCGCCGTAGCCGTGGGGATGCTGCTCTCCCTGCCACCAGGTGAGGACGGGACGGCCTTTCCACCGCTGGAGCTTGAAGTCGTTCGCGGTCAGCTCCGAGGCGACGGTGCGGTGCCAGACGAGTGATCCGTCGGAACGGATCAGCATCAGCTGACCGGGCAGGCCGGCGCCTTTCGCGCTCAGCGCCACCAGACCCGTAGCTGCCGCGGGTTCGTTCGTCGCGACCGTCATGACCGGCACGTGGGTTTTCGGTTCGGTCAGGAAGTCGGTGACCTTCGGCGCCGGCGGATTCGAGCTCGTCGACTGCGGCGGGGTGGTCTCGGTGGCCGGTGTGGAGACGTCGAACTGCACTTCGCCGTTCGCGCCGCCGCGCACCGCCAGTCCGGTCAAGACAGTGACCTGCTCACCCGGCGTGAACGGCGAATCGGGAACGAACGAGAAGCCTTGACCGTCGGAGTGGGTCCGCAGCTTGCCCGGATGCAGGCCACTCTTCGAACCCGTGACGGTCAGCCGGCCCGCCGCCGCGGCGGTGGAACCGCGGAAACCGATCGCCGTCGCCGGATGGGCGGTCAGGCTGCCCGGGGAGGGAAACATGCTCACCGACCCGGAGGCGCTGCGCAGCCCGTCGGACAGCGGCGGGGCCGGCTCCGGCAGCAGCGAACGGTCGCCGCTGCTGCACGCGGTCGCCAGCGCGGAGCCACCGAGCACGAGACCGAACGTCCGCCGGGTAAGGCGCGGGACGCGGTGAGTGCCTGGTGTGCTCATCTCATTGATCTCACGTGAGGAAGCTGTCGGAAAGCTGAGTGTGCACCGAGAGATCGCTCAGCGGGTGTCGCGCCGGACAGAACGCTGACGAAGGCCGGCCTTCGCCCGCGACGTCTGCGGCGTGAGGGCAAAGCAGGGGCCGATCGCCCGAATGCACGTAAGCGCGTTGCCATGCGCACCACCGTCCGTCGTACCGGACGCATCGGCGAGTCGACGATCCGCGCCGTGTTGGGCGGCGGCGACCTTGCGCCGTTCAGGGCGTCCAGCTGTACCGATTCCTACGTCAAACTGGTGTCTCTCCCGCCTGGCGTCCAGTACCCGGAGCCCAGGATGCGAACGAAGCCGGGCGCGACTGCCGCGCGGCCCGGAGGCGCCCTTCGCAGCCCGCGGCCATCTCCGGAATCAGGTGGTGGGCAGCTCGTTGAGCACGGCCTCCGCGTTGTGGAAGTAGCTCTTCTCCTCGTAACGCTCCTTGATGCGCCAGCCCTGGTCGGTGCGCACGAAGGTGTCGCGGTACCAGAGGCCGCAGAAGAAGACGTGCGTCTTGCCCTCACCCTTGTCGATCACCATCGGGTTGTGGCAGATCGTGCGCCCGCGCGCAAGGTCCGGTCCGTCGAAGTCGATCTTCGAGGTGGCCACCATGTGCTGGAAGCTCGAGAACGACGGCATGGCCTTGCGCAGGAAGTCCTTCGTCTCCGCGAGTGAGCCGGCGCTGCCGCCCATCTCGGTGTAGTCGATGCGCGCGTCCGGGGTGAACACCGCGTCCAGGGCGTCCCAGTCGCGGTTGTCGATCGCGTGGCTGTATCCGGTGAGCAGGTCCTGGATTTCCATCCGGTCGGAGATTTCCTGCAGTGAGAGGGTCATCGCGCGCCTCCGGCGTCGGTGTCACGTCGGTGTGTCTGGTGGCGAGACGCTACGCCGTGCGCGCCACGCCACCGGCGCCGGGTCATGTCACGCCGCCGTCCTGGCAGGATCGCCCTCGTGAACCGCCATCACACCGGGCCCACAGACGGGTCCCCTATCGCCGCCGAGTCGCCGATCTGGGAGCAGCGCTTCCGGGCGGCGCGCGTCAGCCTGCCGGACTGGGCGTGGTTCGCCCCCGAGCGGTGCGTGCTGGTGTCCAACGCCAGTGGCACGTTCGAGATCTACGCGTTCGACGCGTCGGCGTCCGGCGACGGTGCGCTGCGCCAGCTCACCGACCGGCCGCAGGGCACGCTGCACGCCACGATCAGCCCGGACGGCGAGACCGTCTGGTGGTTCGCCGATACCGATGGCGACGAGTTCGGCGTCTGGCAGGTGCAGCCGTGGGACGGCAGCGCGCCCGCGCGTCCGGCGGCACCCGAGCTCGCGCCGGGCTGGCCGGCCGGGCTCGCGATCGGTCGCGACGGCACCGCCTACATCGGGCGCACCGATGACAACGGAAGCGAGATCTGGCAGGTGCCGGCGGACGGCGGCGAGCCCATGCGCATTTACCGATCCGAGCAGGACGCCAGCGTGGAAGACGTCTCGAGTGACGGTTCGCTGGTGGCGATCAGCCACTCGGAGCACGGCGACAACCGTCATCCGGCGCTGCGGCTGCTGCGGCCGGACGGTACCCCGGTCGCCGACCTGTGGGACGGGCCCGGCAAGGGATTGGAGAGCTTCGGCTTCTCGCCCGTCGCGCCGGTGCTGCTGGTAGGTCATGAGCGCCGTGGCCGGCCGGAGCTCCTGCTGTGGGACGGCGCCACGGCCACCGAGCTGGTGATCGATCTGAGCGGGGAGCTCGTCGCCTCCTGGTACGTCGACGGTGAGGCCCTGCTGCTGGACCGCGACGAACGGGCGCGCTCGGAACTCTTCCGCGCCGACCTCTCGGAGCTGCACCGCACCTCGGGTGCGCCCTCGTTCTCCCCTGGCATCACGCCGCTGGGGACCCCCGCCGGGGTGGTCGCGAGTGCGACGGCGCGGCCGGGCGGCGGGGTCTGGTTCTCCTGGACATCCGGAGCGAACCCGCCGCGAGTGCGCGATCTGGCCGGCGAGGTCGTCGTACATCCCCCCGGACCGGCCGCCCCGGGCGGCGCTGCGTTTCGCGATGTGCTCGTGCAGACGGATGCCGGCCAGATCCACGCGCTGCTGGCGCTGCCGGCCGGGCCGCCGCCGTATCCGGCCGTCTTCGATGTGCACGGCGGGCCGACCGCCCATGACGAGGATGTCTACGACGCGCGTGCCTCGGCGTTCGTCGACGCGGGCTATGCGGTCGTGCTGGTCAACTACCGCGGTTCGACCGGCTACGGCACGGCCTGGCGCGATGCGATCGAGCAAGATGTCGGCCACGTCGAGCTCGCCGACATCGCCACGGTGCGGGCTGCGCTCGTCGCCGAGGGAACGCTCGACGGGGCGCGTACGGCGATCACGGGCGGCTCGTGGGGCGGCTACCTGTCCTTGCTTGCCGCCGGTGTCCAGCCGGACCTGTGGGCGGCGGTCATCGCGATCGTCCCGGTGGCGGACTACGTGGCGGCGTATGCCGACGAGATGGAGTCGCTGCGCGCGTTCGACCGTTCGCTACTTGGCGGTAGCCCCGAGGAGGTACCGGAGAAATACCAGCGTGCGTCGCCGATCACCTACGCCGCTGCCGTGCGGGCGCCGCTGCTGGTGATGGCCGGTCTGAACGATCCGCGCTGCCCGATCCGGCAGGTGGAGAACTATCTGGCGCGGCTGAAGGAGCTCGGTACGCCGTATGGCATTTACCGCTACGAGGCGGGTCATGGGGCACTTGTTACCGACGAGAGAATCCACCAAATGCGACTCGAACTCGACCATCTTGCCCGTCATGTCCCCACCGGGCCCGCAGCCGTGTAACGTTTTGCGTGGCCGCTGCCGCTGACCGCGCCTCAGATCCGAGTCGCTGGTCAGGGGCACCGACGGTGCGCTCCTTGCCCGAGCCGCCCGACGTAGGCCCGGGGCGTTCATATGTGCGCCTTGCGCATCTTTGCAGGGAGAGTTTGTGGCACAGGGCACTGTTAAATGGTTCAACGCCGACAAGGGCTTCGGATTCATTTCCGTTGACGGGGGCGGCGCTGACGTCTTCGTTCACTGGAAGGCGATCCAGTCCGACGGCTTCAAGACCCTCGACGAGGGTCAGCGGGTCGAGTTCGAGATCGGCCAGACCCCCAAGGGTCCGCAGGCCGAGGTCGTTCGCCCGATCTAGCCGTCGGGTCCTCCAAGACTTAGCGCAGCGGCGCGCGTCTGTTCTCGCCGGAACAGGTTCGCGCCGCTGTCGCGTTAAGCGGGCATGTGGCTGTTTTCGCGTACGAAGCTGGAGCTGCCTACCCCTGAGTCGGCCCTCGCCGGCCGGAACATCCGAATGTTGGTTCCTGGCCGGCACTTCGTGCTGGGAACGCCGCTCGAGCCGCCGTATCCGGATGGCTTCGAGCAGGCGATCCTCGGCCTGGGCTGTTTCTGGGGCGCGGAGCGCATGTTCTGGCAGCTCGACGGCGTCTTCACGACCGCCGTCGGCTACAGCGGGGGCATCACGCCGAACCCGTCGTACGAAGAGGTGTGCAGCGGCCGCACCGGTCATGCCGAGGTCGTGCGAGTCGTCTTCGACCCGGCGCGGATAGCGTTCCGGTCGATCCTGCGCACGTTCTGGGAAGGTCACGACCCGACGCAGGGAATGCGTCAGGGCAATGATGTCGGCACCCAGTACCGCTCGGCGATCTACGCCACGACGCCCGAGCAACTCGCCCTCGCGAGGGCTACGCGCGATGCGTACGCGCCGGTACTGACCAAGGCGCACTTCGACGACATCACGACCGAGATCGCTCCGGCCGGCGAGTTCTACCCCGCCGAGGAATACCACCAGCAATACCTGGCGAAGGTGCCGGACGGCTATTGCGGCATCGAGGGCACCGGCGTGAGCTGCCCCGTGGGTGTGGCGGCGTTCGAGGACGTCGACGTTCCCTGACCCCGCATTGGCGGGCGTTCAGCCGGTCGGCGAGTAATCGCTGGATCTTGGGGCACAAGCGCGCCATGCCATTGCAGCCGCGCGCACTTGTGAAGGCCCTCTCGCGCATCGAAGAACTGTCGGCGCTCGACGGTCCCGCCCAGGCGGTCAGCTCGCTGGTCTCTAAGGCGCTGCCGCCGGGCCCGGCCAAGGATGCGGCGTCCGGATCGTGGCTCGGTCACCCGCTGCACCCGTTGCTCGTCGCGTTGCCGATCGGGTCGTGGACGTCGGCGACGATCCTCGATCTGACCTCCGGCAAGAGCTCGTCGAAGGCGGCGCGCCGGCTCGTCGGCTTGGGAGTGCTCACCGCGTTGCCGACGGCGGCCACCGGTGTTTCGGACTGGTCGGACACCATGGGCGCGGAACGCCGCGTGGGCCTGGTCCATGCAGCGGGAGCGTGGACGTCGATCGCGCTCTATGCCGCGTCGTGGAAACGCCGCAAGCCGGGTCGCCATGGGGGTGCCCTGCTCGCGTTGGCCGGAAGCGGTGCTCTCGCGTTGACCGGCTATCTCGGCGGTCACCTCTCCTACGTGTACGGGGTCGGCGTCGACACGAATGCTTTCCAAGCCGGTCCAGCAGAGTGGACGCCGGTCGCCGCGGAAGCGGACGTCGCCGAGGAGTCGCTCACCCAGGTCCGCGTCGACGGCGTGCCGATCCTGATCGCCCGGCGCGGGGGCAGCTGGTACGCGTTGGCTGACCGCTGCTCGCATCGCGGCGGGCCGCTGTCCGACGGGGAATTCGACTCGGGTGCGGACGGCGATTGCGTGGTGTGCCCGTGGCACGGCTCGTGTTTCCGGCTGGCGGACGGTGCAGTCGCGCGCGGCCCGGCGTCGGTCGAGAACCCGGTGTACGACCTCAAGGTGGAGGAAGGCCAGGTCTTCGTGCGCCGTTCGGAGCAACGTTCGCTGCGCAGCAACCCTGCCTGATGTGCGGCATCGCGCAGAGTCTCCGACTGCGTCAGACTGCAAGCCCGTTCTCGTTGTAGCCTGCCGGGGTCGCGTGATTCCGTCACGCATTGCGGGGAGGCAACGTGAAGACGCCTGGTATCGACCTGACCGACCTTGACCGCTTCCAGCGCGGCGAGCACCACGAGATGTTTCGCCGGCTGCGTGCCGAGGAGCCCGTCTCCTGGCACGACCTGCCGGATGGTCAGGGCTTCTGGAACCTGGTGACGCACGCCGATGTCGGTCGCGTCAACCGCGACAGTGCGCTCTTCTCCTCGGAGCGGGAAGGCGTCGTCGGGTTCTACAACCCTGACGAGCTGCCGCCGCAGGCCGCCGACCAGCGCGGCGTCATGCTGCTGTTCACCGACCCGCCGAAGCACACCCGCTACCGCAAGCTGGTCAACAAGGGGTTCACCCCGCGGATGATCGGGCTGCTGGAGAAGTACCTCGAGCACCGCACCACGCTGATCATCGACGAGGTCATCGAAAAGGGCAGCTGCGACTTCGTCACCGACCTCGCGGCTGAGCTGCCGCTGCAGGCGATCGCCGAGATCATGGGCGTGCCGCAGGAGGACCGCAAGCTGCTCTTCGAGTGGTCCAACCGGATGATCGGCATCGACGATCCGGAGTACGGCGGCACTGAAGACAACATGACGGCGATGACCGAGCTGTACATGTACGTCAACCAGCTGGCCGCGCAGCGCCGCACCGACCCGCGCGACGACATCGTCACCAAGCTCATCAACGCGGAGATCGACGGCGACCGGCTCACCGGCGACGAGTTCGACTTCTTCATGCTGCTGTTGACGGTGGCCGGCAACGAGACCACGCGTAACACCACCGCGTGGGGCATGCACGCGCTGATGCAAAACCCCGAGCAGTACAAGCTGCTGCGCGAAAATCCCGAGCTGTTGAACGGCGCGGTCGAGGAGATCTTGCGCTGGGCGTCGCCGGTGCTGCACTTCCGGCGCACGGCCACGGCCGACTGCGAGATCAATGGGCAGCAGATCGCCAAGGACGACAAGGTCGTCATGTGGTACATCTCGGCGAACCGCGACGAGAGCGTCTTCGAGAACCCGTTCACGTTCGACATCACCCGCTCGCCGAACGAGCACGTCGCCTTCGGCGGCGGCGGCACCCACTTCTGCCTGGGCGCGAACCTCGCCCGCGCGGAGCTGCGGATCCTGTTCGCCGAGTTGATCGAGCGCATTCCCGACATGCGCGAGGTCGGGCCGCCGGAGATCCTGCGCTCGAATTTCATCGGCGGCGTGAAGCACCTGCCGGTCGAGTTCACCCCCGGCCCGCGTCGGGCGGGCAAGGCGCTGGCGGGTTCCTCCGCCTGAGCCGTTGATCTTCAGCGGCCGCGGGCGACCAGTTCCGCGATCTGCAGCGTGTTGAGGGCGGCACCCTTACGCAGGTTGTCGCCGCAGACGAACAGCTCCAGCACGCGCGGGTCGTCGAGCCCCTGCCGGATCCGGCCGACGTAGGTCGGATCCGTTCCGACGACGTCTGCGGGCGTCGGGTACTCGCCGAGCTCGAGGTCGTCCTTCACCTCGACGCCAGGCGCTTCGCTGAGCACCTTGCGAGCCGCTGCGGCCGTCACCTCGCGCTCGAACACCGCGTGCACCGCCAGCGAGTGGGTGGTGATCACCGGCACGCGCACGCACGTGGCCGCGACCCGCAGGTCGGGCAGCCCGAGGATCTTGCGGGACTCGTTGCGGACCTTGAGCTCCTCGCTGGTCCACCCGTCGGCCTTGGGCGACCCGGCTACCGGGATGACGTTCAACGCGAGCGGGGCCGGGAACGCGCCGAGGTCGCCGACGGCCTTGCGCACGTCGCCGGCGACTGACCCGACGCCCTGGCCGGCGACCGCGGAGATCTGCGCCTCCAGCGTGTCGATGCCCGCCTGACCGGCGCCGGATGCGGCCTGATAGCTCGCCACGACCAGCTCGCTCAGAGTGAACTCGCGGTGCAGCGCATCGATCGCGACGATCATCGAGAGGGTGGTGCAGTTGGGATTGGCGATGATGCCGCGCGGGGTCTCGAACGCGGCGTCGGCGTTGACCTCGGGGACCACGAGCGGCACGTCGGCGTCCATGCGGAACGCGCCGGAGTTGTCGACGGCGATGGCGCCCCGGGAGGCGGCGATCGGCGCCCACTCGGCGGACACCTCATCGGGAACGTCGAACACCGCGAAGTCGACCCCGTCGAAGACCTCGGGGGCGAGCGCCTGAACGGTGGCGGTCTCGCCGCGCACGGCGAGCTGCTTGCCGGCGCTCCGCGCGGAGGCCACCAGCCGGATCTCGCCCCAGACGTCGTCGCGTTCGGTGATCAGCTCACGCATCACGGTGCCGACGGCGCCGGTGGCACCGACGACGGCGAGAGTCGGCCGGCCCGCCGCGCTCATCGCCCGGTGCCTGCGTACACCACGGCCTCGTCATCGCCGCCGAGCTCGAACGCGTCGTGCACCGCGCGCACCGCCGCGTCGAGATCGCTGTCGCGGCAGACGACGCTGATGCGGATCTCGGACGTCGAGATGATCTCGATGTTCACGCCCGCGTCGCTGATCGCCTCGAAGAAGCGCGCGCTGACACCGGGGTGGCTCTTCATGCCCGCGCCGATCAGCGACACCTTGCCGATGTGCTCGTCGTAGAGCGTGCGCTCGAAGCCGATCTCGCTCTTCACCTTTTCCAGCGCGGCGACGGCCGTAGGGGCGTCGGTCTTCGGGGAGGTGAACGTGATGTCGGTGCGGCCCGTCGTCGCATGGGCGGTGACCTGCACGACCATGTCGATGTTCACGCCGGCGTCGGCGACGGTGCGAAAGACCGCCGCGGCGACGCCCTTCTTGTCGGGACATCCGACGACCGTGACCTTGGCTTCGCTGCGGTCGTGTGCGACTCCGCGAATGATGGGCTGCTCCACGCCGGAGCCCTCCTCCAGATTCGTGACGATGGTGCCGTCCTTGGAATTGAAGGACGACCGCACGTGCACCGGGACGTCATAGCGCCGGGCGTACTCCACGCACCGCAGCATCAGCACCTTCGCGCCGCAGGCCGCCAGCTCGAGCATCTCCTCGTAGGTGACGGTGGTGAGCTGCTTGGCGTTCGGGACGATGCGGGGATCTGCGGTGAACACCCCGTCGACGTCGGTGTAGATCTCGCAGACGCTCGCGTTCAGCGCGGCGGCCAGCGCGACGGCGGTGGTGTCGGAACCGCCGCGGCCGAGCGTGGTGATGTCTTTGGTGTCCTGGCTGACGCCCTGGAACCCGGCGACGATCGCGATCGCCCCCTCGTCCAGCGCGGTGCGGATGCGGCCGGGTGTGACGTCGATGATCCGGGCCTTGCCGTGCACCGAGTCGGTGATGACGCCGGCCTGCGAGCCGGTGAACGACCGGGCTTCCGCGCCGAGGTTGGCGATCGCCATCGCGAGCAGTGCCATGCTGATGCGCTCGCCGGAGGTGAGCAGCATGTCAAGCTCACGCGGCGGCGGCACCGGGCTGACCTGCTGCGCCAGGTCCAGCAGCTCGTCGGTGGTGTCGCCCATCGCGGAAACGACGACGACGACGTCGTGGCCTTCCTTCTTGGTGGCGACGATGCGCTCCGCGACCCGCTTTACGCGTTCCGCGTCTTGGACGGACGAGCCGCCGTACTTCTGAACGATGAGCGCCACGGCCTCCAGAGTACGGGCCGCGACAGGGACGTCGTTCGGTTAAACGTGCTGCTAGCCGCGCCGGATCAAGGTCATAGCGAGCGTCGCCAGGCCGAGCCCGGCGAGCACCTCGTGCGGAAGGCGATGCGGCGCCTCGCGCTGCAGCCACTTGTGAAACGCGTCAAATCCCTGCGGCCACGGGCTGCGACCGGCGAAATGCTCCCCGATCTTGTCGGTGTCCGGCAGGCACGCGCCGGTGATGCCGGCGAGGACCGACAGCCGCTGGTGCGTGCCGGCGAGGGCGACGCAGGCGGCGATATTGGCGAGCCCGAGGTAGCCGTCCTTCTTCGCGACCTCCAGCGGGAACGGCCCGGACTTGCCCCAATGCGGGAGGTTGTCCATCGCCAGGTGACTCGCGAACCCGGCGATCAGCGCCTTGCCGGGGGAGAGCTGGGTGCCGATCGCCGCGCCCGCCAGGACGTGGTTGGTGATGAACAAACCGGCTCCCCAATCGGCGACGAGGTTCGCCCCATCGTACGAGCCGAGGTGGGGCCGTTCAGCTGCCGACGTAGGACGCGAGGTGCTCGCCGGTGAGCGTGGAACGCGCCGCTACCAGGTCCGCGGGCGTGCCCTCGAAGACGACCTGCCCGCCCTCGTGGCCGGCACCGGGACCGAGGTCGATGATCCAGTCGGCGTGCGCCATGACCGCCTGGTGGTGCTCGATGACGATGACCGACTTGCCGGCGTCGACGAGCCGGTCGAGCAGGCGTAGCAGCTGCTCGACGTCGGCGAGGTGCAGGCCGGTGGTCGGCTCGTCGAGGACGAGGACGCCGCCCTTCTCGCCCATGCGGGTGGCCAGCTTGAGCCGCTGGCGCTCGCCGCCGGAGAGGGTGGTGAGCGGCTGCCCGAGGCTGAGGTAGCCGAGCCCGACGTCGGCCAGGTGCGTGAGGATGGTGGCCGCCGCCGGCGTTCTCGCGTCCCCCGCGCCGAAGAAGGCCGCCGCTTCGGTGACCGGCATGGCGAGCACCTCGCTGATGTTCCTGCCGCCGAGGGTGTAGCCGAGCACCTCCGTCTGGAAACGCTTGCCCTCGCAGTCCTCGCAGGTCGTGGCGACGCCCGCCATCATCGCCAGGTCCGTGTAGATGACGCCGGCGCCGTTGCAGGTGGGGCAAGCGCCGTCGGAATTGGGGCTGAACAGCGCCGGCTTGACCCCGTTCGCCTTGGCGAACGCCTTGCGGATCGGCTCGAGCAGGCCGGTGTACGTCGCCGGGTTGCTGCGGCGGGAGCCGCGGATCGGCGCCTGGTCGACGGTCACGACGCCGTCCCGGTCGGCCACCGAACCGTGGATCAGCGAGCTCTTGCCCGAGCCCGCCACCCCCGTGATCACCACCAGCACGCCGAGCGGGACGTCGACGTCCACGTTCTGCAGGTTGTGCGCGTCCGCGCCGCGCACCTCCAGGGCCCCCACCGGGTTGCGCACCACCGGCTTCAACGAGGTGCGGTCGTCCAGATGCCGCCCGGTGACGGTGCCGCTCTTGCGCAGCTGCTCGACGGTCCCCTCGAAGCAGACGCTGCCGCCGGCAAGGCCCGCGCCGGGGCCGAGGTCGACGACGTGATCGGCGATCGCGATCGCCTCCGGCTTGTGCTCGACGACGAGCACGGTGTTGCCCTTGTCGCGCAGCCGCAGCAGGAGATCGTTCATCCGCTGGATGTCGTGCGGGTGCAGGCCGATCGTCGGCTCGTCGAAAACGTAGGTGACGTCGGTGAGCGAGGAGCCCAGCTGGCGGATCATCTTGACGCGCTGCGCCTCACCGCCGGACAGCGTGCCCGCCGGGCGGTCCAGGCTGAGGTAGCCGAGCCCGATCTCGACGAACGAGTCCAGGCTGTGCAGCAGCGCCGCCAGCAGCGGGGCGACGGAGGGCTCGGAGCGCTCGCGTACCCAGTCGGCGAGGTCGCTGATCTGCATCGCGCAGGCGTCGGCGATGTTGATCCCGGCGATCGTCGACGACCGGGCCTCCCGGGTGAGCCGGGTGCCGTCGCACTCCGGGCACGTGCCGAACGTGATCGCGCGCTCGACGAAGGCCCGGATGTGCGGCTGCAGCGCGTCGACGTCCTTGGAGAGCATCGACTTCTGGATCTTCGGGATGAGCCCTTCGTAGGTGAGGTTGATGCCCTCCACCTTGATCTTGGTGGGCTCCTTGTAGAGCAGGTCGTGCAGCTGCTTCTTGGTGAACTTGCTGATCGGCTTGTCCGGGTCGAAAAAGCCGCAGCCCCGAAAGATCCGGCCGTACCAGCCGTCCATGGTGTAGCCGGGGATGGTGAGCGCGCCCTCGTTCAGCGACTTGCTGTCGTCGTACAGCGCGGTGAGGTCGAAGTCGGTGACCGCCCCGCGGCCTTCGCAGCGCGGGCACATGCCGCCGAGCCGGTTGAACGTGGCCTTCTCGGTCTTCGTCCTCGACCCGCGCTCGACGGTGATCGCGCCGCTCGCCCGGACGGAGGGCACGTTGAAGGAGAACGCGTTCGGCGGTCCGATGTGCGGCCTGCCCAGCCGGCTGAACAGGATGCGCAGCATCGCGTTGGCGTCGGTGGCGGTGCCCACGGTGGAGCGGGGATCGGCTCCGATGCGCTGCTGATCCACGATGATCGCGGTCGTGAGGCCCTCGAGGACATCGACCTCGGGCCGGGCGAGCGTCGGCATGAAGCCCTGCACGAAGGCGCTGTAGGTCTCGTTGATGAGGCGCTGCGACTCGGCGGCGATGGTGTCGAAGACCAGCGAGCTCTTGCCCGACCCGGACACGCCGGTGAAGGCGGTCAGCCGCCGTTTCGGCAGCTCCACGTGCACGTCTTTGAGGTTGTTCTCGCGGGCTCCTAGCACGCGGATGACGTCGTGGCTGTCGGCGGCGAACGGCATGGCGGTCACGCTAGGTGCTGAGCGGCGGAGGGGCTTCTCGTTTTCTGATCGGATCGCTCCGGCCCTAGTGAGCGGGCTGGGCGTCCCGGACGAACGCGTCGGGCTGGTTGTTGGTGTCGCCGGGGACGAGGTTGGTCGCCGCCGAGACGAACGCGGCATGCAGGCCGTCCGCCGAGAGCACCGGGTCGGACACGCCGCGGTTCGCCTGGCCGCCGCTCGACGTCAGCGAGACCCGATGCGTGGACCCGCTCGAGAGCTGCCGCACGAACATGTCGGTGTGGGCGTTCGTGTCGCCCGGCACCAGGTTCGTCGCCGCCGACGTGAAGCCGACGAAGTCGCCGTTCGCCGAGATGGACTGCGGGTAGCTGGAGCCGTTGGCCTGCGCGCCGGTGGCGCTCACGGAGACGCGCACCACGCGGCCGGTCGTCATGTCGCGCCGGAAGACGTCCGAGACGCCGTTGGTGTCGCCGGCGACGAGGTTCGCGGCGGTGGACTGGAACGCGACGTAACGCCCGTCGGCCGACATCGACGGCGCCGACGCTCCCCGCGCCACGAGTGCGGTGCGGCCCGTCGTCTGGTCCCTGCGGTACACGCCGTCCGGGGTGGTCGGATCGCCGGTCACGTCGAATGCCACGTAGCGGCCGTTCGCGGACACCGACCCGACGGCAACGGTGCCGGATCCCGGGTCGTCGGCCCAGTCGCCGAAGTGGCCGAAGACGTGGGTGTCCTTCTTCGTGGTCGCGTCGTAGAGGTCGACGGATGCCCCGCCGACGTAGGAGCTGGTGGACTGGTGCAGGACGTAGCGGCCGTCGGCCGAGATCGCGAGCAGGCTGGTGAACGACTCGGACGTGGGGATCTCGCTGACGGCGCCGGTGCGCAGGTCGCGCAGGAAGAGCAGGTCGTAGCTGTGCGACTGGCCGGCGCGGAAGACGTAGGCGATGTGCGTGCCGTCGCTGGACAGCAGCGGCGCGCTGGCGAAGTAGTCCTCGCCGCCACCGGTCGGGGCCGGCGCCGGCTGGCCGGTGGTGTCGACGGAGACCAGCTTCGTGGTGTTCGCGGTGCGGTCCCGGACGAAAACGTCCGGGTAGCTGCCGTTGACGTCGTTCGACACCAGTTTCGGGCAGCTCGACAGGAAGGCCACGTACCGCCCGGAGGCGGAGATGCTGAGGTTCGCCGCCGACGGCCAGAAGGGCTGGTTGCAGGCGACGGTCTGCTTGCCGGCGGAACTCACCGAGACCCGCGTCGTCGTCCCGGTGTCGAACGGCCCCGACGAGGTGGTGCAGGCGCTGGCGGCGACGAAGATCCCGGCCCCGGCGGCGGCGACGAGGAGGGTCCGGGAGGCTCGAGTCACGCCTCGCCGTGCGGGACCTTGCTGCTGCACGAGCACCTCCACACCGTTGCCGAACCGCGGAAAATCTAGGGAGCTATGAGGATTTGAACGGTCTTCGACCTGATTTGGGGTCGCTCCGGGTGCCAGTTTCACTCACTCGGAGCAACAGTCGGTGACGCTAAGACGTCGATCAGCTGAGTTTCACTCGTCCGGCCGCTCCTGTCGCGGTTTCGCCGTGATTGGCTGAACCGCCGGGGCCTGCAGGAGCGGCCACACCGGCCGTGGGCGTGCTCCGTGACGATCTGACGACTTTTTTTCCGAAGCGCGAGACCACATTCCGCGAACCCACTACACAAGTGGCGAGCGCTCGAGAGGTCCGATGATGAACACGAAATCTTTTCGCCGTGCAGTAGCCGCGGCCGCCGCCATATTCACCGCCGCCGCCGGCGTGACGTTCAGCACATCGGCCCAGGCCATCACGGGTGACCCCGGCTCGCCGGAGACGTTGCCGGCCGCCGCGAGCTCCCAGTGGCAAACCAACAACTCGGTATGGGCGCTGGCTTACAGCAATCACGTTCTGTACGCAGCCGGTGACTTTACGCAGATTGTTTCGCCGGATGGCGGAACGGCAATTCCGATGACCCGACTCGCGGCATTCCATGCGAACGACGCGAACCCGACCCTCGATGGCACCCCGTGCACCGCAGCGTCGCCGTGCCAGGGCATCGGCGCCTGGACGGACAAGAAGATCAACGCGCGGGTCTACGCGCTGTCCGTTACCCCCGACGGCAGCAAGCTCTACGCCGGAGGCGACTTCACCGTCGCCGGCAACGCCGGTCGCAAGAAGGTGGCCGGCTTCAACCTGACCGTCGCGAACAGCCAGCCGGTGGTCGTCACGCCGCAGGTCACCGGTCAGGTGCGTTCGATCGCGACGACGAACGACGCCGTCTTCATCGGCGGTGCGGTCAGCAAGCTCGTGAACCCCGACAAGAGCGTTGTCACCCAGGCGCGCGCCGCATCGTTCAACACGGCGAACGGGGTCGTGCGCAACTGGCGCCCGAGCATCAATGGCAACGTCTTCGCACTCCTGATCGGCCCTGGGTCGGACTCGGGCAACCTCGTGCTCGGCGGTTCGTTCCGGACCGTCAACGGCGCCGCGCATAGCGGCATCGCGCAGGTCGACATCGCCACCGGCAAGGTCAACGGGCCGATGTCCAACGCGATCATTCCGGGTGTCTCGACGAACCCCTCCACCGGCAAGACGACCTTCTCGAACGTCAAGGCGCTCACCACCGACGGCACCAACATCTACCTCGGGGCCGAAGGCACCGGTTACGGCCTCTTCGACGGCACCGCCGCGGTCAACCCGGCGACCGGAAACCAGATCTGGAAGGACAACTGCCTGGGTGCGACGCAAGGCGTCGCCGTGCTGGACAACGTCCTCTACGTCGGCTCGCACTCGCACAACTGCAGCTTCCTGCCGCGCGGCGGTTTCCCGCAGCTGCCGTTCAACGGTGATAACCGGTCCTGGCACCACCTCATCGCCGAGACTGCGGTGGCCGACGGCACGCACATCAACGGCGAACTGCTGAACTGGTTCCCGAACACGAACGCCGGACCGGGCCTCAACGCGAACGAGCTCGGCCCCCGCGCGGTCGTGACCGACGGCACCAACCTCTACATCGGTGGTGAGTTCACCACCGTCAACGGCGCGCACCAGCGCGGCATCACCCGGTTCTCACCGGTCTCGGACACCACGCCGCCGACCGCCCCGGTGCTGACCGCGACGAGCCCGGGCGCCGGCAAGGCGACGCTGCGCTTCACCGGGTCGAGCGACCTCGACGACAAGTACCTCACCTACTCGATCGTTCGTGACGGGTCGGTGCCCGTCTCCGGATCGGCGGTCGTGCCGGACATCAGCTCGCCGCAGGACGCGTCCTTCTGGCACAGCCCGGTCTACACGCTGCGGGAAGCGGGCATCACCCCCGGCACCCACACGTACACCGTCACCGCGACGGATGCGGCCGGCTTGCAGTCGTCGGCCTCCATCTCGGTGACCGTCCCGGGGGCGGACTACGCCGCGACGGTGCTCGGAGACAACCCGATCCTTTACTGGAGACTCAACGAGACCTCCGGCACTTTGGTGCATGACAGCAGCGGTCACAACGCGACCGGCACCTATCTCAAGGGCCCCGCCCTGAATCAGCAGCCGGGCGCGGTGAACAACGACATCGCCGGCTCGACGGGCACCGACCCCGCGGTGCACCTGGCGAAGACGACCAACCGGATCTCGTCTAAGGCGGCGGCTGCCAACCCACCGACCAACACCTCGATCGAGGTCTGGATCCGTTCGGATCCGACGAACCGCGGCGGTGGCCGGATCATCGGCTACAGCAACGCGGCCACCGGCTCCAGCAGCACGCCGAACCGCGTGGTCTACATGATGAACAGCGGGCAGCTGGTGTACCTCACCTACACCAGCAACGGCAGCACCTGCCACGCCAACACCACCTACGGCCAGCCGCACACCTGCTACGTCTGGTCGAAGCAGGCGTACAACGACGGCACCTGGCACCACATCGTCGCGACGCAAAGCGCGGCCGGCGGCATGGCGCTCTACGTCGACGGCGGGCTCGTCGGCCAGGACACCAGCGCGTCGGCCAAGAGCCCGCGGGTGACCAAGGGCGTCTGGCGGATGGGCAATGACGTGCTCACCGGTGCGGCGCAGCCACCCTCCAACGGCCCGCTCGTCGGGGACGTGGACGAGGTCGCGGTCTACAACTACGCGTTGACGCCTGCGCAGGTGCTCGCCCACTGGCGCTCGGCTGGCTGACCCGAGGCCGTCGTCAACCGGCGGAGGTGGCAGCGAGCCAGCGTCGCACCACCTCCGCCTGATGATTGAGAGCCGCGCTCACCAGATCGCCGACCCGTCCGGCGGCCATGCCGGAAAGCGGACCGAGGCGGACCTCGACTTGCGCGGACGCGTCGAAACGGGTCCCGGCCTCGGCTTCTGCGAGCCGCAGCCGGCCGCGCAGGTACGAGTCGCGGCCGCCGAGTACCGCGTGCACCGTCCAATCGGCGCGGAAGTTCCCGTCGCTCTCCGGGCGCCAGGCACGCAACTCGGAGACATCGACGCTCTGGCCGACGAAGCGCCGGAAGAGAGCGGGGATGTGCTGCGTCGGCGCGACCAGGACCACGTCCGTGGCGATGGTCTCGTCGCCGGGATCGACGCGCACCCGCCAGTCCATGGCTCCGACCTCGCGGGCGTAGTCCTCGAGAAAATCGGGATCGGTCAGGATCGGATAGATCAGCGCCGGCGCAACGGGGAAGCCGGTCTCGTAGGCGAACTTCGCCACCTTGCGCTCCTTCGGCAGCGCTCATCGGGATGTTCAGAGCTGTTCGCAGCGTAGAAGGCGCGCGGTGCCGTCCGGCGGCCGACCGTCGGCAGCCGCTGGCAGCAATGTCAGGTGCGTCCGGTTGGCGGAGCGGGCAAAGGGGTGCGTGTGCGACATTAGGTGAGCGATCGTTCGCACATCGCGTGCTGCGGCACCCGAGCTCGATGGGGGTGGAAACCGGTGAACACGCCACACGGCACCGCCGCCGCCTGCTGGGACCCTGCCTTCATCGCCGCCCGGGATGCCTCCCGGGATGGCGGCGCCGAGGAACCGGCGCTTTCGTCGGGCGCCGCTCCGTTCGCTGCGCCAGGACACGGGGGCCCGTCCGCTGCGGCGATCCCGCTTCCACGCGGCGGTGAGGCGGCCCCCGAGGCCGCTGCGAAGCGCCACACCCGGCCGTTGCTGGCGCGACTGGGGCGCCCGCGCCGGCACGTGGACTGAGCCCGTCGGCGGCGACGCTCAGCCGGCGCGGAAGCTCAGGCGGCGCGGAAGCTCAGGCGTCGAGGAGCCGCCGGCCGGAAAACGCTCGGCCGAGGGTGACCTCGTCGGCGTACTCCAGATCGCCGCCGACCGGCAACCCGCTCGCCAGCCGGCTCACCTTGACGCCGAGCGGCGTGATGAGCCGCCCGAGGTAGGTGGCGGTCGCCTCGCCCTCCAGGTTGGGGTCGGTGGCGAGGATGACCTCGGTGACCGTGCCGTCGGCGAGTCGCATGACGAGCTCTTTCATGCGCAGATCTTCCGGGCCGATGCCGTCGATCGGGCTGATGGCGCCGCCGAGGACGTGGTATCGGCCGCGGAACTCGCGGGTGCGTTCCACCGCGACGACGTCCTTCGACTCCTCGACGACGCAGATCACCGACGGATCGCGCCGCGGATCGGCGCAGATCTTGCAGGTGTCACTCGAGGCGACGTTGCCGCAGACCGAGCAGAAGCGCACCTTGTCCTTCACCTCGGTAAGGGTGTGGGCCAGCCGCCGGACATCCTCCGGATCGGCCGCCAGCAGGTGGAACGCGATCCGCTGCGCGCTCTTGGGCCCGATGCCGGGCAGCCGGCCGAGCTCGTCGATCAGGTCCTGGACGGCGCCTTCGTACACGCGATGCTGGCCTAGAAGCCGAGGCCGGGCAGGCCGCCGCCGGCCAGCGGGCCGAGCGTGTCCTGCTGAAGCTGCTGGGCGGACTCCTGCGCGGCCCGGATGGCGGCAACGACGAGATCGCCCAGGGTCTCGGGGTCGTCCGGATCGATCGCCTTGGGGTCGATGCTGACGCCAACGATGTCGCCGCTGCCGTTCACCGTCGCGGTCACCAGACCGCCGCCGGCGGTGCCCTCGACCTCGGACTCGGCGAGCTGCTGCTGTGCCTGTTCCATCTGCTCTTGCAGCTTCTGAGCCTGCTTCATCAGCTGCTGCATGTTCGGCTGGGCTCCGGGCGGCATGCCCCGCGGGTTAGGCATGTGCGCAGCGTACGTCTGTGAGTGCGAGCTAGCCCGTCTCTCGCTCTTCGACGATTTGCGCGCCGAGAGCTTCCATGGCGAACGCCACCGGATCGTGAGCTCGTGCCCGCTCGCCGTCGGCGACGGGGTCGGGCGGATCGTCGGCGCTCGGTGGCTCGTCCGGGGGCAGTGAGACGGACCCGGACCGGCTGCCCTTGGTGGCCGTGGCGACCTTCCACGTGCCGCCGAAGCGATCGCCCAGAGCTTCGATCAGCAACTGCTCGGCGACATCGGCGCCTTTGAAGACGCGCTCCAGCTGCGGGGTGGTGAACGCGAGGACCAGCTCATGGTCCCGCACCGCCACCGGCTGGCCCTGCGCCAGCACGGCCTTGGCCCGCTGGCTGCCCATGACACCGCGACGGGAGGCGATCGCGCTCAGCAGGTCACCCCAGACCGGGGCGATGTCGGCGAGGGTGGGTCCAGTGCCGGCTGACGACGCGGCCGGCGCGCGCTGGGGTGCCGGCGGACCAGCCGCCGGCTGAGGCTCCGGAGTCGGACGCCGCCCGGGAACGCTCGCCTCCGGCCAGTCCGACCCACTCTGCTGCGGGCGCGCGGGTGAAGCTGCCGGGGTGGTGGTCTGCGCGGGTGGCTCGGCCGGGCGGGGCGGTGCCGGCGGCCGGGCGGGCTCCGGAGCCACGCTCACCGGCGCCGCCGCGGCGGCGGCCGGGGGTCGAGCCGGCGCTGCTGGGCGGGTGTCTGCCGTGCGGGTGTCTGCCGTGCGCGCAGCGGCGGGCGGCGGCGCCGCTGGGACCCCGCCGGCGAGCTGACGCTCGAGGCGCTCCAACCGCACCTGCAGCGCCGCCGGGTCGGCGTTCGCTCCGGGCAGCAGCACGCGGGCCAGGATCAGCTCGAGCATCAGCCGGGGGCTCATCGTGTCGCGCATCTCGATGAGCCCGGCGTGCAACAGGTCAGCGGCCCGCGACAGCTCCGACGCGCCCATCCGGCCCGCCGCGAGCCTCATGCGCTCGAGCTGGTCGGGGGCGTATTCGGTGAGCAACCCGCGGTCCGGCGCATCCGGGACGGTCTGCAGCAGCAGCAGATCGCGCACCCGCTCGAGCAGGTCGATCGTGAAGCGCCGCGGATCGTGGCCGGTCGACATCACCTGATCGACGGTCGAGAACGCGCCGGCGGGCTCCTTCGTCGCCAACGCCTCGATCGCGTCGTCAAGCACGCGAGCGTCGGAAAGGCCCAGCAACGCCGCTGCGCCGGCGCTCGTGATGCCCTCCTGCCCGGCGCCCGCCATGAGCTGGTCCAGCACCGAGAGGCTGTCGCGGACGGACCCCGCCCCCGCGCGGACCACCAGCGGCAATACCGCCGGCTCCACCACGACGCCCTCGTCGGTGCAGACCTGGGCCAGGAAGTCGCGCAGGATCGCGGGTGGCACCAGGCGGAACGCGTAATGGTGAGTGCGCGACCGGATGGTCTGCAGGACCTTGTCCGGCTCGGTCGTCGCGAACACGAACTTGAGGTGCGGCGGCGGCTCCTCGACCAGCTTCAGCAGCGCGTTGAACGCGTCCGAGGTGATCTGGTGCGCCTCGTCGATGATGTAGACCTTGAACCGCGCCGACGCCGGCATGAAGATCGCCCGCTCGCGGATCTCCCGGGCATCGTCGATCCCGCGGTGGCTCGCGGCGTCGATCTCGATGACGTCCATCGAGGAACCGGCGCGGATGGCGACGCAGTGCTCGCACACGCCGCAGGGGGTGGGGGTCGGTCCGCTGACGCAGTTCAGCGAGGCGGCGAGGATGCGGGCGCTCGACGTCTTACCGCAGCCGCGCGGGCCGCTGAACAGGAAGGCGTGATGTAACCGTCCCGAGCGCAGCGCCGCGGCGAGCGCGTCGGTGACGTGCTCCTGGCCCACCACCTGCGCGAACGTGCGGGGGCGAATGCGGTTGTAAAGCGCCTGGGACAAGCAAGGCCTTCCGCGCCGTGGGCGAACGCTGGAGCGCACCGTCGAAGACGGCGGACGCAGCTGCTGGACGGTGCCTCGGGCGCCCTGCTGCAGCAGCAGGCCTGGCGCGGGGAAGCCGAGGCGGGGACCCCCCGCGCACCCGCCAGAGCTTGCTTACCCTTGCTGCCTTCCGGCCCTGGGGGAGTTCACCAGATGACGCCGCACGAGGGGTCGCCGCAGACGATACCGGCCGCGGGGCGGGCGCTCCAGGGAGTTGGGCCAGCTGTGGAAAGACGCACGCCTGCGGGCGGGCGTTCCGGACCCGGCGGTGGACGCTGCGCCAGGGGCTGGCGCTGGCGCCAGGGGCCGGCGCTGCAGCGGGCGGCGCCTGTCGAGTCCGTGCCCCGTCCGTGCCTCTGCCGTGCCTCTGCCGTGCCTCTGCCGTGCCTCTGCCGTGCCCCTTCCGTTCCACGTCAGCTCCCGGCCACCTCCGGCCTCCGCCACTGCGAGCGCATGGGCGGCTGCTCTTATCGGCCTCCGCCACTGCCAGCGGGGCCTATGTGCTGCTAAGGCAGTGGCAGAACCCGTGAAGTGAGGGCGGTTAGCGGCTCCGACACTGCAGGCGGGGCCGATGTGCTGCTGAGACAGTGTCGGAGCGACCGACACTGCGAACGCGACGGATGCCGTCGCAGCGCACCATTTGCCGCTGGCCGATACGCTCGCTCGCGGAGGATTCGCCTAGTGGCCTAGGGCGCACGCTTGGAAAGCGTGTTGGGGGCAACCCCTCGCGAGTTCGAATCTCGCATCCTCCGCCACCCCAGCCCGCCCGCGCGCCCGGGCTGCAACTTCCCGGCAGTCAGCGGGGAAATTCGGCGCTGCGGCCTCGGAATTGTCGGACACCCGATTTAGCCTGCCCAGGTGCATGTCCTCTGCGGCCCGTTTGCGGCGTTCGCTTTGCTGCTCGCGCTTGCGGGAGTCGCTAAGGCGATCGCGCCGCTGCCCACCGTGCGTGCGATGCGTTCGGTCTCCTTGCCCTCGAGCGCTGCGCTGGTACGGCTGCTCGGCGCTGCGGAGGCGGTGCTGGCGGTGGTGGCGCTGGTCGTCGCGGGTCCGGTTCCGGCGGCGCTCATCGCGGTCTCGTACGCAAGCTTCGCCGCCTTCGTCCGGGTCGCGCAGCTGCGCGGCGGAGCGGTCAGCTCCTGCGGATGCTTCGGGAAGCCGGATACACCGCCGACCGGGATGCATGTCCTGGTGAACGCGCTCGCCGCCGCGGTGGCAGCGGCCGCGGCGATCTGGCCGGCGCGCTCTCCGCTCGGTGAGCTGACACACTCACCGGGGGCGGGGGTGCCGCTGGGGTTACTGATCCTCGTGACGCTTGCGCTGGCGTACCTGGCGCTCGCCGAGTGGCCGCGGCTCGTGGCGGTCCGCCGCGAAGTCGGAGCCTTGCAGGAAAGGAACGCCTGAATATGAGCAGCTGGCTGACCGGCGTCGTCGACAAGACCGCGGGCCTGCTCTCCCGCCGTGGCACGCGTCGCAGCTTCCTCGCCGGCACGGCGGTGGTCGGGTCGGCGATCGCCGTGGCTCCCAAGCGCTACCTGCTCGAGCCCACCAGCGCGTATGCCGCCGTTTGCGGTCCTGCCTCCACCGCGGCAGGTGGCTACACGGCGTTCTGCTGCACGATCTGGCGCGGGGAGAACAAGTGCCCGCCCGGCACGTTCGTCGGCGGCTGGTGGCGGGCCGACGGCTCCCACTACTGCTGCTCCGGCGGTCGTCCCGGCCCGCGTTACTACATCGACTGCCAGGCCGAGTGCAAGACGTGTTCCAGCGGCTGCGGCCCGTTCTGCTCCTCGAGCTGCTGGAATTGTCGCCCCTACGCCGCTTCCGGTACCTGCGATCAGCGCCGGGTCTGCTGGAACGTGTTCCGCTACGGGCAGTGCAACACGCAGATCACCTGCTCCGGGCCGGTGGCGTGCCGGGTCGTCACCTGCGTCCCGCCGTACGCGATCTTCCCGTCCTGCGGCACGACCACCCTGTACGACAATCAGACGGCCGAGCACACCGCGCCCTGCCTGTCACCGGCCGGCTGCTGACCGCCGGCCGTTTCGCCAGCATGTCCGCCAGCTGAGAGGTCCCTGTCACCGTGACCGCACTCGTCATCGTGGAAGCCGTTGCGATCGGCTTGCTCGCACTGCTGGTCGCCGGGCTGCTGCGTAGCCACGCGGAGATCCTGCGCGCGCTGCACGAGCTCGGCGGTGGCCAGCAGGGTGCTCCTGGCGGCCTGCCGCATCAGCACGATCAGCCCGACTTCGTCCCGGCGGCCAGTACCGCCAGCGTTGTCAGCGAGCTGGACTTTCCTGGCGTGCGCGAGGGTGTGACGCCGCCGCGGCCCGCCGAGGTGGCCGATCGGGTCAGTGACATCGCTGGGATCACCCCCTGGGACGAGACGGTGGCGGTCGGCGTCGCGGGCGACGACAGCCGCACGCTGCTCGCGTTCTTGTCGACCGGCTGCGGCACCTGCGCCGGCTTCTGGGACGAGCTGAAGCGGCCCGGTGGGGCGGGACTGCCGGCGTCCACGCGGCTGGTGGTGGTCACCAAGGGCGATCACGACGAGAGCATCTCCGCGCTGCGCAGGATCGCGCCCGACGACACCCTCGTCGTCATGTCGTCGGAGGCGTGGACCGATTACGAGGTCCCGGGCTCGCCGTACTTCCTGCTCATCGACGGCGGCCGGGTCAGCGGTGAGGGCTCCGGCACCACCTGGCAGCAGGTCCGTGCGCTGCTCGGTCAGGCGGCCGACGACACGGAGATCCGGCGCGGACGGGAGCGCAAGCGCGCTCAGGCGAACCGCAACGACATCGGTGACGCGGCCGGCCGCGACCGCGCCGACCGGATCGACCGTGAGCTCTCCGCGGCGGGGATCCACCCCGGCCACCCGAGCCTCTATCCCGATCCGCCGCAGCCTGATGAGCACTAGGCGCGCCGGTGCCCGTTGCCGTTCTCGTCGCCGGCCTGGCCGTGTCGGCGGTGGCCGCCGTGCGGTCCACCTGGTCGCCTTGAGGCGAGTCGATGCTGACCAGCATCACCCCGCTCGGGGAGCGGGGACGGGGTCGGCGGTGGGGGTCGACCACCGCCTGGTACGTCATCGGGTCGACGGTGGGCGGCGCGCTGCTCGGCGCCGTTTCGGGGGCGCTGGCCCTCGCGTTCGGCCAGCTCAGCCCGGCGTTGCGGGTGGTGGCGCTGGTGGGTGCGGCCGGGTGCCTGGTGGCCGCGTCGACCGACGCGTTCGGCGTCCGGCTGCCGTCGTGGAAGCGGCAGGTCGACGAGAACTGGCTGCGCCGCTATCGCGGCTGGGTGGTCGGCGGTGGCTTCGGTGTGCAGTTGGGCAGTGGCCTCGCGACGATCGTCTCGAGTGCTGCGGTCTACGCGATGCTCCTGCTGGGGGTGCTGACCGGGTCGTTCTGGGGCGCGTTCGCCGTCGGCGTGACCTTCGGCGTGTGCCGTTCACTGCCGCTGCTCGCCGTCCGCCAGGTGCGTACCCAGGAGGCGCTTGCCGGGTTGCATCGCCAGATGGCGGCGCTCGCGGCGGCGGCGCGGCGGGCCACGGTCGCGGTGCTCGGCGCCTCCGCGGTCGCGTTGGTCGTCGTGGCGATGGTGGGCGGCGCGTCGTGAAAGTCCCTGACCCTGCCCGGATCGACGAATCGAGGACGGTGCCGTCATGAGAGTCGCCCATCAGGGGCTTGCCGTGTCGACCCCGCGGGGGTGGGACGCGCGCATCTACCGCCGCCCGGCCGCCCGGGCCGGCGAGGTCACCCGGCCGATCCTGCACTGCGCCGACTTCCCGCTGCCGAGCACCCGCGGTGATTACGGCAGCGGAGCCGTGGAGGTCATGGGGCCAGCGCACGTCTTCCTGTCACTCATCGAATTCGACGGCGCAGACGCCGGCCAGGGCATCTTCGACAAGCCGCGCCCCACCCGGCTCACGGCCGGCGACTTCGGCCCCAACCAGCTGCAGCGCATCCTGCCGGGACAGGCGGGGGCGCAGTTCTTCTTCACCGAGCGTGGCCGCGCCTTCTGCCTGTACGTCGTCATCGGCAGCTACGACCGGCGCGCGGCGCTGGTGGAACGCGCCGACGACATCTTCAAGACCATGGAGGTGGACTGATGCCGACGCGTCGCCAACTGGGCGCCCAGGCGCTCTCGGCAGGCGGCACGGCGCTGGTCGCCGCCGGCGGGCTCGCCGCGCTCAGCTCGTGCGCCACTCCGCCCCCGCCCGCGGTCCCTCCGCGGCGGCACACCTTCCTGAAGCGCACCCTGAATGGCTACCGGCGCGACCTCATCGTCTGCGACGCGAGCGGTCGCAACCAGAAGGACGTGGTGCCGAACGCGTTCGGGCGGGCCGCCTGGACCCCGGACGGCGGCCACCTGTGCGTCGCGCGCGGCGTCGGTGACGACAGCCGCGGCACCTGGGCGCTGTGGGTGCTGCGTTCCGACGGCGCGTTGCTGCACCAGATCACGCGTCCCGCGATCGGCATCGCCGACCTCGACCCGGCGTTTCACCCGAATGGCAAGACGATCGTCTTCACGCGCGACACCGTCGGTTTCGGTACCGGGGTGGGACTGTGGATCGTGCAGGCGGACGGTTCCGGGCTGCACTACGTCCCGGGCGGTGCGGGTGGCATCACCCCGCAGTTCAACAACAACGGCGGCGCGATCGTCTACGCCGCCTTCGACGGCATCCGGCGCATCCCGACCGGCGGCGGCAGCGCCCGCGTCATCGCCCGGGCGCAATTCGGCTGGCAGCTGGCGCAGCCGACCTGGTCACCCGACGGCAAGCACGTCGCGTTCGTGCGGCACAACCCCGGTGGCGGCGACACGCTGTGTTGGATGGCCGCGACCGGCGGCACGATCTGGCCGCTGCACACGTCGCCGACCTTCATCGAGAGCCCGGCCTGGTCGCGCGACAGCAACACGCTGACGTTCGTGAAGTACGACGGCCCCGGTGAGGAGGGGCGGCGCAGCGCGACGATCTTCCGCGAGGCGATCGGCGGAGCGCCCGTCGCGATCTACCGCACGACGTCGCCGCCGCTTACCGATCTGTCCACCTGGGCTGGATCGTGATCACGGCCTTTGTTCCCGGAAGATGAAAAGCAGCGCGGATTACTGCTTCCAGTCCGGCTAGGAAGCTCCGTAATTGTCTCGCAGCATTGACCCATGGGTGTTACGAGCGGGCAGCTGAACCTTCTCCGCGACCTCGAGCCGGCGGCCGAAGCCGGCTTGGAACGGCACTTGCAGCTGGCCAAGGAATGGATGCCCCACGAGTACGTGCCGTGGGGCCAGGGCCGCGACTTCGACGAGCTGCCCTGGGAGCCCGGCCAGTCCCGGCTGTCCGACGTCGCCCAGCTGGCGTTCGAGGTCAATCTCCTCACCGAGGACAACCTCCCGAGCTACCACTTCGAGATCGCCACGGCCTTCGGCCGAGATGGCGTCTGGGGTACGTGGGTGCATCGCTGGACCGCCGAGGAGGGGCGCCACTCGCAGGTCATGCGCGACTACCTGCTGGTGACCCGCGGGGTCGACCCGGTGGAGCTCGAACGCGGCCGCATGCATCAGATGCAGCAGGGCTACGAGAGCTCGGGCGGCAGCGGCATCCCGAAGGCGCCGCTCGAGGTCATCGCCTACGTGAGCTTCCAGGAGCTCGCCACCCGGATCAGTCACCGCAACACCGGTGCCTTCACCGAAGACCCGGCGGCGGAGCGACTGCTTGCGCGCGTCGCTGCCGACGAGAACCTTCACATGATCTTCTACCGGGATCTGGTGGCGGCAGCGCTCGAGCTGGACCCCTCGGGGATGGTGCGGGCGATCTGCAAGGAGGTCGCCGGCTTCCAGATGCCGGGCACCGGGATTCGCGACTTCGACGCCAAGGCTCGGCGCATCGCCCGGGCGGGCATCTACGACTTGCGCATCCATCACGACGAGGTGATCTGGCCGCTGCTGCGCAAGTGGGGCGTCTTCGAGCTGGAGGGCCTCGACGGTGCCGCCGAGTCGGCGCGTGAGGAGCTCCGCGTGTTCCTCACCGCGCTGGACGAGCTCGCCGGCAAGTTCGAGGAGCGCCGGCGCGCGGCGGCTCCTCAGCCGTTGTTAGCCGGTTAGACATCTGGGGCAGGCACACTGCAGACCTGGCCCCTCGCCCCCCAGCCGATCTCGCCGAGCAAGGACCGCCTTTCGATGAGTGCCGCGCCGCTGCCCAACGGTCCCACCGCCCCGATCAAGCCTCGGTTGCGCGGCCATCTTCATCAGTGGGCGCTGGCGACCTTCTTCGTCGCCGGCATCGTGCTCATCGCCCGTGCGGACGGTGCCCGCGCCCGTACCGGCGCCGCGGTGTACGCCGTCGCGGTGTGCTTGCTGTACGGCACCAGCGCGCTCTACCACCGGCGCAATTGGCAGCCCGCGGCCAGAGCGCTGATGCGCCGCCTGGATCACTCGATGATCCTGGTGCTGATCGCCGGCACCTACACGCCGTTCGCGCTGCTCCTGCTGCACGGGGCGGCGGCGACGGCCGTGCTCGCCGGCGTGTGGAGCGGGGCGCTGCTCGGCATCGCCATGCGCATGATCTGGCTGTCCGCGCCGCGCTGGGCGGTGATCCCGCCGTATCTCATCGTGGGCTGGATCGCCGTCTTCGTGCTGCCGCAGCTGCTACATGCCGGTGGGGTCGCCGTACTCGTCCTGGTGCTGTGCGGCGGCTTGCTCTACAGCATCGGTGCCGTGGTCTACGCGACCCGTCGCCCGGACCCCTGGCCGCGGACGTTCGGCTACCACGAGGTCTTTCACCTGCTGACGATCCTCGCCGGCGTGATGATGTACGTGGCGATCAGCTTCGCCGTCTACCGCTGAGCCAGCTGCGCCTTGAGTCGCGGCACCACATCTGCCGAGCGCGGCCAGCTGGTCGCGAATCTCCGGCGGCGTGATGCCCGGGACGTGCAGCCGGACGTTGATCGCGTCGCAGCCGGCCGCGGCGACCGCGGCAGCGAGCTGCTCGGCGAGCGCGGCCGGGTCAGCGCTCGAGATCAGCGCATCGTCCGCCCAGTGCGTCTGCGCGGCGGACGCGGCGTAGCTGCGGTAGACGTCGACCTGCTTGGCCTGGCGGCTGGCGGGCGGGGGGCCCACCCAGATCCGGCGGACCATGATCGCGGAACCGGTGCCGCCGGCCTCCCGGTACGTATCCGTCAGGCTGCGGCACCGCTCCACCGTTGACAGCGAGTCGAAGAGCAGGCCGACACCTGCACCCGCCGCCCTCCTGACGGCGGCCGGGCTCATCGCCGCGCTGACCATGGGGACCGGCGCCGCGACACAGGCTGCCACCGCAGGGTCACCGGCCAGCAGCCCGGCGTTCCGCCCGGACAGCGCGTCCGCGACCCGCACCAGGCCTGCCGCGAACCGGGCGACCAGCGCCTCCTTGGTGGTGTCCAGGATCTCGAAGTCGTCCTGCAGCGAACCCGCCGCGACCCCGAGCCCGACCCGGCCCGGGAAGCGGGCGGCGAGCCACGCCGTCTCCTCGATGACGAGCGCGGCCGGGCGCAGCGGCAGCAGCAGCGGGCAGGCGGCGGCCCAGCCGTCCGGCATCGCCTCGAGCAGCCAGCCGGCCATCTGCAACGGGTTCGGCAGGTAGCCGGCGAAACCACCGTGATGCTCGCTCGTCATGACGCCGTCGAAGCCGGCGTCCTGCGCCAGCGCCGCCTGGATGCGCAGCTCCGCGACCGTGTCGACCGCGCTCATCGGGGTGTCCAGCGTGTGCGGGTACAGCCGCAGCGACACCGAGCCGGTGGCGAGTGGCGCGCTCATAAGCCGGTGAACCGGCCGCCGTCGACGACCAACGTCTGGCCCGTGACGTACCGCGCTCCCTCACCGAGCAGGAATGCGATGACGGGCGCGATGTCGAGCAGCGGATCGCCGACCCAGCCGAGCGGGACCAGCTGCTGCAGCCGGCCCTCCAGCTCCGGATTCGATGCGTACGCCTTGGCCAGCGCGGGGGTGACGGCGAGCGGGGACACCGCCGTGACGTTCACCCCGTGCGGCCCTTCCTCGAGTGCCAGGCTCTTGGTGAACCCGCGCAAGGCGCCCTTCACCGTGCCGTACGCGGGAAGGGTCGCGCTGCCCTCCATGGCCGCCGGTGACGTCATCACGACGAGCCGGCCGCGGCGCTGCCGCAGGTAAGGCAGGGCCGCCTTCGCGCAGTTGAAGGCACCGCCGACGGAGACCGCCAGGTGGTCGTCGAAGACGCCGGGCGAAAGCGCGGCGAGGGGGCTCACCTGGCTCGAGTGCCGGCTGGTCGCGTTGTGGACCACCGCGTCCAGCCCGCCGAAGCGGTCGGCGGCGACCTGGACCGCGGCGGTCATGTCAGCGAGCGAGCCGACGTCAGCCGGCACGTACTCGGCGCTGCCGCCCGAGCCGGTGATCAGCGCTGCCGTCTGCGCACCGTTTTCTGCCGGGGCCGCGACGACCACGTGAGCGCCCTCCCGCGCGCAGAGCTGGCACACCGCACGGCCGATGCCTGCACCGCCGCCGGTGATCAGCACCACGCGATCGGCCAGGCTGCCGGCCTGGGGCGGGCTCATGCCGGCGCCCAGACGCCGCCGTCGACGGCGATCGTCGCGCCGGTCACCGACGCCCACGGCGGACCGGCGAGCGCCGCGATCACCGCCGCCACGTCACCGCCCGCGTCTTCCGGCACGGGCAGCGTGGCCGGAGGCAGTCCAGGGCGGTCCAGCGCAGCGGAGTCGCCGGCCAGGGCCGCCGCCGGGACCGCAACGGCGTTGACCGTGATCCGGCGTTTGCTGAACTCCCGCGACGTCACCTTCACCAGCGAACGCAGCCCTTCCGCCGCCGTCGCCCAGGCGGTGAACCCTGCCGACCCCAGCATGGCCAGGGTCGGCAGCACCGCCACGATGGCGCTGCCGTCCGTGAGAACGTCCTCGGCGGCCTGGAAGCAGGCGACGGCTTCGCGCAGCGGCTGGGCGGCGTGCGCGTCCCAGGTGGCCGCGTCGTGGTCCAGGATCGCGGCCGCGGCCGAAGCAGCGCCGGGGGACGGTGCCCAGACCAGCAGGCTCAGCGGCCCGGCGGCGCGCAACTGTGCGGCGAGCTCCGCGCGTCCGGCCGGGGCCAGCTCGGTGACCGTGGCCCCGAGCCCGCGCAGCCCGTCGGCGGCGCGCTCCGCAGGTCCGTTCGGATGCCCGACGACGGCCGCGCGCAGCGCCGAACTCACCCGGACTCTCCGGTGAGCCGGGCACGCAGCGCGTCGTCGCGGACGAAGACCGGGATGTTGTCGTTGTCCAGGAACGACGGCCGTGCCGAGGAACCACCGTCGACGGCGAGCACCTGGCCGGTGATCCAGCCGGCGAGGTCGGACAGCAGGAAGAGCACCGCACCGGCGATGTCGTCCGAGCTGCCGCGGCGGCCGAGCGGGACGGCGGCGACCTCGGCCGGGGAATCCGGCGGTGGGTTCGGGATTGCCGTGCGTGCTCTTCGGGGTGCGCACCGTGCCGGGCGCCACCGCGTTGACCCGGATGTCGAGCGGGCCCCACTCGAGCGCCTCGGTGCGCACCAGCGACATGAGAGCCGACTTCGCCGCCGCGTAGGGCGCGCCGAACGGCATGGCCGTGAGGCCGGCCACCGAGGAGAGGGCGACGATGCTGCCGCCGCGGCGCAGCTCGCGCAACCGTCGCGCAGCTGCGGTGGTGGTCAGCATCATGCTGCGCAGGTTGAGGTTCAGCACCTCGTCGAAGATCGCGACGTCCATGTCCATCACGCCAGACCACTGCGGCGGCCACATCCCGCCGGCGACGTGAACCAGGCCGTGCAGCTGATCCCCGGCGGCGGCGATCGCCTGCGCGACGTCGGGGGGATCGCGAAGGTCCGCGACGACCGCCGGGTGCTCCCGGCCGTCGGCCGCCGACGTCACTGCGGAGAAAGCGTCGAGTGCCTCGCGCCGGTTGTCGACGCCCACGACGAGAGCTCCGGCCGCGGCGAGCATGCCGCTGATCGCCGTGCCTATGCCGCCGCCGCCGGCGCCGGCCACGACCACGGTCCGCCCGGACAGGTCGAGGTGATCGGGATGGGAAGCCACCAGCGGAACGTATCGGCCGCGCGCTTTTCGCCCGGCGGCAGGGCAGGCTTGGGTGGTGCGATACGTGATTCTCGGTGCCGGCGCGGTCGGTGGCGCGATAGGCGGCTTCCTGCGGCTCTCCGGTTGCGACGTCGTCCTGCTGGCCCGCGGCGCGCACGCGGACGCCATGAAGCAGTCCGGGCTCACGCTCGCCACCCCGGCCGGCGTGCATCAGATCGAGGACATGCAGGTCGCGGCAACACCGCAGGAGCTCGAGCTGCGCCGCGGCGACGTGCTCGTCGCCACGACCAAGACCCAGCACACCGAAGCGTTGCTCACCGAGATCGCGACGCTGCCGGTCGCGCGCGCCGAAGCGACGGCAACGGCCGGCACGTCCCTGCCGATCGTCTGCGCGCAGAACGGCGTCGAGAACGAGCGCATCGCGCTGCGCCGGTTCGCCCGCGCGTACGGGATCTGCGTGATGCTGCCGGCGTCGCATCTCGAACCCGGGGCCGTCGACTCGCAGGGCGGCCCTTACCCCGGGATGCTGGACGTCGGGCGCTATCCCCGCGGGGTTGATGCCGTGGCGGAGGAGGTCGCGTTCGACCTGTCGGCAGCCGGGTTCCTGTCGACGCCCCGCGCGGAGGTCATGCGCTGGAAGTACGCCAAGCTGCTGCGCAACCTCGGTAACGCGATCGAGGCGCTCTGCGGGCCGGACGACGAGTCCGCTGACGAGTCAGGCGGGCAGATGCGCGGCGAGCTGATGAAGCTGGCGACGGCGGAGGGGCGCGCGGCGCTCGACGCCGCCGGCATCGACTACGTCCCGACGCAGGAGTGGCAGGCCTACCGCCGCGACCAGGTCGAGCTGCGGCCGGTGCGCGGGCGGCAGCGCGGCGGCGGCTCGTCATGGCAGAGCGTGAAGCGCGGCAGCCCGTCCGTCGAGGCGGACTTCCTCAACGGCGAAATCGCGTTGCTCGGCCGCCTGCACGGGGTACCCACTCCGGTCAACGACCTGCTGCAGCACGAGGCCGACCTGCTGGTGCGCGACGGTCGCCCGGTCGGCAGCGTCCCGCCGGCGCATCTGCTGTCCCGGCTCTGAGGCAAGGAGACGATGAGCGAGCTCCCGGCGATCGATCCGGACGTGCAGGAGCTGGCCGAGCGCGTCTTCGACTACGCCCGGGCCGGCGCGGCCGACGAGCTCGCCGCTTTCGTCGATGCCGGGGTGCCGGTCAACCTGACCAACGGCAAGGGCGACACGCTTCTCATCCTCGCGGCGTACCACGTGAATCCGCAGGCGGTTCACGTGTTGCTGGAGCGCGGCGCGGACGTCCACCGGGTCAACGACAACGGCCAGACCGCGTTGGGCGCCGCGGTCGTGCGGCGGGCCGGCGACATCGTGACCGCGCTGCTCGCGGCGGGGGCCGACCCGGCGGCGGGCGCTCGCTCGGCGTTCGACGTGGCGCGCTTCTTCGAGCTGGACGAGATGCTGACGCTGCTGGAGGGCCGGGCAGGCGGGTGAGCTGTCGTCAGCCGCCGCCGGACGACAGTGCGGCCCCCGCCTCGCGCACCCGCTTGGCGACGACCGCCACCTGCTCGCCGCTCAGCCGATCGGCCGGCGCGATCAGCAGGACGGCGGCGACGGGATTCGCCCGGCGGTCCCAGACGGGCGCGCCGATGGCGACCGTGGACGTGTAGTGGGTGTCGACGACGTAATAGCCGCGCTCCCGGATCTTCGCCACGTGCTCGTCGGACATCGCCGGTAGTCCCGCGGCCGCCAGCAGCCGTTCGCGGGCCGCAGCGGGGCAAAACGCGAGGAAATCGCCGCCTTCCACGATGCTGGCCGTGTAGCCGATGGGGATGGTGCCGCGCAGCGTCTGGGTGCTTTCGATCCCGTCGACGACGGTGAAGGCATCACCCTCCACCGCCCAGAGCGTGACGGTCTCGTCGGTCTCGGAGGCGAGGTCGTGCAGCACCGGATGCGCCCGGTCGCGCAGTGCCCCCGCGTAGCGGCCGCCGACGACGAGCGACTGCGGCCCGAGCCGCCAGCCGCCGCCTTGCCGGTCCTGCTGCAGCCAGCCTTCCTCGCCGAGGGTCACCAGGATGCGTTGCACGGCGTTCTTGTCGAGCTGCAGCTCGCGGGCGAGCAGGCTGCCGGTCACCGGCTGGCTGTCCGCCACGGCGGCCAGGACGCGCAGCGCTTTCTGGACGGTGGAAAGCCGGGCGACTGCCATGGCCGGACCTCCCTGGGGCTGCGACCGGAAGCGGCAAGCGCGTTGACCGCACCCTGTGACCCTCGTTACCGTATCGGAGAGTGAGCCACGTGCTCGGATAGTGATACATGAGAGCAGGGGCTGCAAGGTGCCGGGTCGTCTGGACAGCAAGGTCGCGCTGATCACCGGCGGGGCCAATGGCATCGGCCTGGCATGCGCGCAGCGTTTCGCCGAGGAGGGCGCGGCCGTCGTCGTCGCGGATCTGCTCGATGACGCGGGCGAGCAAGCGGTGGGCGAGCTGCACTCAGCCGGCTACCGGGCGATCTTCGCCCATCTCGACGCGACCTCGCAGCAGGACAACGAAGCCGCCGTCGCCGCCGCGATCTCCGACTTCGGCCACCTCGACATTCTCGTGACCTCGGCCGGCATCTCGTTCCCCGGCTACACCAGCGGCGACCGCGCCCGCGACGCGGAGATGTCCCGCGCCGGCGAAGGCGTCGATTTCGCCACCCAGCTGCTGTACACGCCGGTCGAGATGTTCCAGCCGGTGCTCGACGTCAACCTGACCGGGACGCTGCTCGCCATCCAGGCCGCCGGGCGGCGCATGGTCGAGCAGCCGGGCGGCGGGTCGATCATCACCATCGCGTCGATCGCTGCGCTCGTCCCCGAGGTCGGCACCCTCGGTTATTCGGTCTCCAAGGCCGGGGTCTGGATGCTGAGCAAGCTCGCGTCCTACGGCCTCGCGCCGAAGGGCGTGCGGGTGAACGCCATCGGACCCGGTTTCATCGACACCAACATGACGAAGATCATCAGTGCGCTGCCCGAGCGCTCGGCCCAGCTGATGCAGCAGATCCCGATGGGGCGCTTCGGGCAGCCTCGCGAGATCGCCGACCTGGCCCTCTTCCTCGCCAGCGACGAGGCCTCGTACGTGACCGGCGAGCTGATGCTCGCCGACGGCGGCTTCTTCACCCACTGACCGCCTTCGCCCACTGACCGCCTTCACCCACCGACCGACCGAGTCCCCCGCGACCCCCCGAGCCCGAGGAGAACGCTCATGACCACTGCAATGATGCGTCCGGAAGCCATTCACATCGGCGCGGACGACCTGCCCTTCGTCGATGTCGGCGGCGGCAACCTGCTCAAGGTGCTCCAGGTCCGCGAGGCCGAGGGCCTGTGGATCATCGAGAACGTCTTCCAGGCGGGCTTCGAGGTCGAGACGCACCGCCACACCGGCCCGGTCTTCGGCTACACGGTCTCCGGCGCGTGGAAGTACAAGGAGTACGACTACGTCAACCGCGCCGGTTCGTTCCTCTACGAGCCCGCCGGCTCGGTCCATACGCTGACCTGCATCGAGGACAACACCCGGGTCTGGTTCCAGATGTACGGGGTCAACATCAACCTCGACGCCAACGGCAACATCACCTCGGTCAGCGACGGCGCCGGCACGCTCGCCGCGTACTACGCGCTGTGCGAGGCGAACGGCCTGCCGCGTCCCAACGTGCTCGTCAGCTGAGCGGAGGGCACATGACGACGGTCGACGCGCCCCGCACCCAGTACGACATCTACAGCCCCGAGGTCTATCTCGAGGCGCCGCCGCACGAGATCTTCACCGAGCTGCGGAGCACCCAGCCGGTCTGCTGGCAGGACATCCCCGACCAGCCTGGCTACTGGGCCGTGCTGAAGCACCGCGATGTGGAGCATGTCGCCCGCCACCCGGTGCTTTTCTCGGCCTCCGAGGGAGGGGTCGTGCTCGAGGACCTCACCCCCGAAAACCTCGAAAACATGCGCGGCATGCTGCTCGCCATGGACCCGCCGCGCCACCACGATTACCGGCGGCCCATGGTCAAACGGTTCATGCCGAAGGTGATGGACGAGCTCGAAGAGCGCATCCGGGCGATCACCCGGGAGATCCTCGACGGCGTCCCGAGCGGAACGCCGGTCGAGTTCGTCCGTGACGTGACCTCGGCCTTGCCGACCCGCGTCATCGGGGAGCTCGTCGGGCTTCCCCAGGAAGACTGGGACCGCGTTCACCACATGGCCGAGATGAACACCCACGGCCAGGATCCGGATTACGCCCCCGAGGGCGACGGGATCAACCCGGGCTCCGGCTCGATGGACATGGCGATCTACGGCATGCAGCACGCCGCTCGCTGGCGCGAACACGAAGCCGCCGGGACCATCTCCGACGATCTGACGACGTTCATCTTGACCACCGAGTTCGGCGGCAAGCTGATGAGCGACGTCGACTTCGGGGTGTTCTTCGTCCAGCTGGTCACCGCAGGACAGGACACCACCCAGACGATGCTCGCGTCCGGGCTGCTGGAGCTGCTGCGCCACCCGGATCAGCTCGCCGAGCTGCGCGCCGATCCGCGGCTGATACCCGGAGCGGTCGAGGAGATCCTGCGCTACGCGAACCCGCTGCACTACTTCCGGCGCACCGCGACCGCGGACACCGAGCTGTCCGGCACCAAGATCAAGGCCGGCGACAAGGTGGCCATGTACTACACCTCGGCGAACCGCGACGAAGAGGCCTTCGAAGATCCGCAGACGTTCGACATCCACCGCCGTCCCAACCCGCACCTGTCGTTCGGCATCGCCGAGCACTACTGCCTGGGCGTGCACCTCGCCCGGCTGGAGGGGCGGATCTTCTTCGAGGAGCTGCTCGGGGCGTTCCCGTCCATCGAGCTGACCGGCGATCCGGTGCGCACGCGCTCGAACCTGAACAACGCGCTCAAGAAGCTGCCGGTGCAGCTCACCCGCTGACTCCGGCGCCGCCGGCCGCGCCGCACCCCGGCGGCGCGGCGCCGGGACGTGTCCGCCATTGCAGGTAGCGTGACGGCGCGTGGGTGTGCGCAGTCGGGGTTGGCGCGCCCGGGTGGCCGCTCTGGCCGGCTGCGCTGCAGTGTTTGCGCTGGTCGCCGCGTGTGCCGGGGCGCAGACCCCGGAGCAGACGGTGAAGGTGCCGGCCGAGTACAAGTCCTACTTCCAGGTGGCGGCAAAGCGCTGCCCCGGGGTGTTGACGCCCGCCGGGCTGGCCGCGGTTGCCTACGTGGAAAGCCGCTTCGACCCGGAGGCCCAGTCCGGAAACGGCGCCGAGGGGCTCATGCAGATCCTGCCGTCGGTGTTCAAGGAGTACGGCGTCGACGCGACCGGCGACGGCAAGCCCGATCCGTTCACCCCCGCCGACTCCGTGGCTACCGGGGCGGTCTACAGCTGCGAGCTCTCCCGGCTGGTGAAGGACCTGCCCGGCGACCAGCTGTCGCTCCGGCTGGCGGCCTACAACGCCGGCATCGGCGCGGTGCGCAAGTACGGCGGCGTCCCGCCGTACCAGGAGACGCAGGACTACGTGGAGCAGGTCAAGCTCTGGACGACGCGGTTCGCGGGGCAGTTCGCGTCGCCGGCCCCGGCTTCGTAGCCGGCACCAGCCCGATGCCCGCGAGCGTGGCCGCGAGGCACATCCCTCCGGCGGCGAGGAACGCCGCGACGTAGCCGTGCTCCGCCGGTACGGCCGATCCGCCGGTCATGAAGGCCGTGAGCACCGTGATGCTGACCGCACTGCCGACGGCGCCGCCGCTGCTGCGCAGCACCTGGTTCAGCCCCAGCGCGCTGCCGGTGCGCTCCTGCGGGACCTGAGAAACGATCAAGGTGGGCATCACCGCGAAGGTGGTGCCCACCGCGATGCCGATGACGAACGTGTAGCCGCCGGCCTCCCACAGGTGGGCGTGGTTGAACGCGTAGACCGCGCTGGCGGCGACCATCAGCAGCGATCCGCCGACGAGGACGGTGCGCGAGTTCGTCCGGGCAGCGACGGCGCGGGCGAGCGGCTGCGAGAGCAGGCTTCCGGCGGACACGGGCAGCAGCATCAGGCCGACGACCGTGAGGGAGGCGCTGATGCCGTAGCCGGCGGAGGGTGGCGTCTGCAGCAGCCGGTTCATGAGCGAGACGCCCGCGAACATCCCCATGCCCATGAACAGGCCCGCCAGGTTCGCGCCCATCACCGCCCGCTGGGCCGACAGCCGCAGGTCCATCAGCGGATGCTCGGTGTGCAGTTGCACGACGGCCCACGCGACGAGCGTCACCAAGCCGGCGCTGCCGATCCCCAGCACCTTGGTCGAGCCCCAGCCCCACGTCTCGGCGCGGCTGACCGCGACCAGCGTGGCTCCGAGGCCACCGCCGAGCAGCAGGGCGCCGGGGATGTCGAGCTTCACGTGGCCGTGGCGCAGCGGCCCGCGTGGAACGACCCGGACAACGACCGCCATCGAGATGACGCTCACTACCGCCGCCAACCAGAAGGCCGCGTGATAGGTGAAGTGCTGCGCGACCAGGGTGGTGAGCGGGTAGCCGAGGCCGGCGCCCGTCGATGCGCTGATCGACAACGCGGCGATGGCCCGCGGCTGCATGCCCCCGGTGATGTGTTCGCGGGCCAGCGTGATCGACAGCGGCACGGTCGCGTACCCGATGCCCTGCAGCCCGCGCCCGATGATCAGCTGCGGGAACGAGTACGCGGTCGCTGCCACGACGGATCCGATGAAGACGGTGCCGAGCGTTCCGAGCAGCACCCAGGTGCGGCCGGCTCCGTCGCCGAGCCGGCCGAGCACCGGCGTCGACACCGCCCCGACGAGCAGCGTGATGGTCAGCATCCATTGCGCGGTCTCGAGCGAAACGTGCTGGGATCGGGCGACCGTGGGGATGAGCGGCGCCCCGAGCGTCGACATCACCGAGACGGTCAGCGACGCCAGGATGAGCGCGGCCGCGAGCCGGCGGCCGTGTCCGGCCGGCGGCGTCGCCGGTAATCGCGCGACGGTCCCGATGGCGTCCCCCACGTTCACCGACGGTAGGGGGTCGGGTGAGTCGCTTACGCTGCAGGTATGTATCCGGGCCGCGACGCACGTGTGCGGACGTTCCGGTGCGCGACGGTCGACGGAAGAGCGCAGCGATGAGCCGCCTGGCCGGCGAGCCGGACGAGCCGCATGTGGAGGTCGAGCGCACGGCGCTGCCGGGCATCGGGGTGCGCTACGAGCTGCTGACCACCGAGGGGCGCCGCATCGCCGTCATCTCCTACCGCAACGGACGGCGCGAGTTCGCGGTGTACGACACCGAGGACCCGGACGCCTGCTGCGAGGTCCTGGCCTTGACCGACGAGGAGAGCGACGCGCTCGCCGAGCTGCTCGGCGCGCCGCACATCGTCGAGCGGCTCGCCGACATGCAACGCGACCTCGGCGGCCTGGAGACCGCCGAGCTGGTGGTGGAAGCCGGCTCGCCGTTCGACGGCCGGTCCCTCGGCGACACGAAGGCGCGCACCCGCACGGGGGCGTCCATCGTCGCGATCGTTCGGGGCGGGCGGGTCATCGCCAGCCCGCGCCCGGATTTCGTCTTCGAACCAAGCGATCTGGTGATCGTCGTGGGGACGTCGGCGGCCGTGCTCGCGGTGGCCCACATCCTCGAAACGCCTCCGGGCTAGGCCGCGATGAACCCTGAACACGGGCACCTGGTCAAGCTGCTCGTGGAGATCGGCGCCGTGCTGCTCGGGCTCGGCATTCTCGGCCGGCTGGCCGGCCGGGTGGGCGTCTCGCCGATACCGCTGTACCTGCTGGCGGGGCTGGCGTTCGGCGACGGGGGAATCTTCCCGCTGTCGACGAGCACCGACTTCATCAGTACCGGTGCCCAGATCGGCGTGCTGCTCCTGCTGCTCACTCTCGGTCTCGAGTACTCGGCGAACGAGCTGGTGACGAACTTGCGGGCGAATGCCCCGGCGGGTGCCATGGATCTGGTGTTCGGTGCCGCCCCGGGCGTGGTGGCCGGCCTTCTTATGGGCTGGGGCTTTCGGGGGGCGCTCGTCATGGCCGGGGTCACCGCCGTCTCGTCGTCCGGGATCATCGCCAAGGTGCTGGCCGATCTCGGTCGCACAGCGAACCGCGAGACGCCGGTCGTGCTCGCGATCCTCGTGCTCGAGGATCTGGCCATGGCGCTGTACCTGCCGGTGCTCACCGCGGTGCTCGCCGGAGTCGGGTTCCTCACCGGCGGGCTCACGGTGGCGATCGCGCTGCTGACGGTCTTCGCCGCCCTGCTGGTCGCCACGCGCTGGAGCCGCATGGTGAGCCGCGTGGTGTCCGCCCCGGACAACGAGGTGCTGCTCCTGCGGGTCCTCGGGATCACGCTGCTCGTCGCCGGGTTCGCGGAGAAGCTGCAGGTGTCGAGTGCAGTGGGCGCGTTCCTCGTCGGTATCGCGCTCACCGGGCCGGTCGCCGAAGCTGCCCGCGCGCTGCTGACGCCGCTGCGCGACCTGTTCGCCGCGGTCTTCTTCGTTTTCTTCGGATTGCAGACCGACCCGGCGAGCATGCCGCCGGTGCTGCTTCCCGCGGCGGCGCTGGCGGTCGTGGCGGCTGCGGGCAAGCTGGCCACGGGCTGGTGGGCGGCCCGGCGCAGCGGCATCAGCATCCCCGGCCGGTTGCGCACGGGGGCCACGCTGATCGCGCGCGGCGAATTCTCGATCGTCATCGCCGGGCTCGCGGTGGGCAGCGGTCAGCCCGCGAAGCTCGGTGCCATGGTGGCGAGCTTCGTGCTGCTGCTCGCCGTGGTCGGCCCGCTTGCCGCCCGCGTCGCCGACCCGCTGGGGCGCCGGCTGTACCGGCGCCGCATGGCGGCCCGGTGACGCGGGTGCCCGGGCTGAGGGCCCTCGTCGCCTACGGGTGTGAAGCGCGTGACGGGGCGGGCAGTACTGTCCGGCCATGCGCCTCGGGGTTTTCATCGGCGACGCGAGCGGCCTGCGTACCGGCGTCGACGAGCTGCTCGCGAACGCCCGCCAGGCGGAGGAGCTCGGCTTCGCGACCGGGTGGCTCCCGCACATCCCGTGGAGCCTCGACGCGGTGCTGGCGGCCGCGCTGGCCGGCCAGGTGACCAGCCGCATCGAGCTCGGAACCGCCGTCGTGCCGACCTATCCGCGGCATCCGCTGGCCCTGGCACAGCAGGCGCTGTCGGCGCAGGCGGCGAGCGGCGGCCGTTTCGTGCTGGGGATCGGACCGTCGCATCCGGTGGTCATCGAGGCGATGCATGGCCTGGAGTACACGAAGCCGGCGCGGCACACCGGCGAGTACGTCGAGGTGTTGAAGAACGCCTTTCACTGCACCGGCCACGTGCGCCACGACGGCGACTTCTTCCAGGTCCAGACCATGCTCGAGGTGCCCGGCGCGAGCCCGCTGCCGGTGCTCGTGGCCGCGCTCGCTCCCCGGATGCTGCGGATGGCCGGCACGCTCGCCGACGGCACCATCACCTACTGGGCGAACGAGCGCGCGCTCGGCGACCATGTGGTGCCGACGATCGCGACGGCCGCGGGCGAGGCCGGGCGTCCGGCGCCGCGCGTGGTTGCCGGCATTCCGGTGGCCGTTGTGCGTGACGCGGACGCGGCGAAGGCGCGGGCTGCCAAGCTCTTCTCGGCGTACGAGCACATCCCCGCCTACCAGCGCATTCGCGCCGAAGGCGACAGCCCGCCGCTGGCCGACATCGCGATAATCGGTGACGAAGCGGCGGTCGCCTCCCGGCTGCGGGCCTTCGCCGCGTCAGGCGCGACCGACCTCGCCGCTGCCGTTCTCGGTCTGGATGACGACCGGGACGGGTCGGCCCGCCGCACCCTCGAGGTGCTTGCCGGCCTGCGGAACGAACTCGCCGGACAGGAGTGAATGCCCGAGTGACCAGCCCTCAGCCCGGCGCGACCGCGCCCGAGCGTGATTACGGCAAGTCCCGCCACCGCGAGCGCGCCGAGCTGCTCGGCTACGAGATCAGCAGCCACGGCAGCGCCGGCAGCCAGGGCGTCTGGCGCCCCACGGAGTTCATGTCGAACTCGCGTGGCGTGGTGCACGGCGGTCTGGTCGGCGCGGTGATCGACGACATCGCGGCGATGGCGGTCTTCGGCGCGGACCCCACGGTGGTGGCCTCCGCCACCGTGACGATGCACATCGACTATCTGCTGCCGCTCGTGCTCGGCGGCGAGTACACCTGCACCGGCGAGGTGCTGCGGGTCGGCGGGCGTTTCGCGGTCGCCGATGCTCGCGTCGTGGATGCGGAGGGCAAGCTGTGCATCCGGGGCAGCGGAACGTTCGCGATCACCCGGGCGTCCACAATGAATTCCACACCGTAGGCCATTTCACACGCACTTCACATTTTGGCGATTGAGTATGGACGTGTGCGAGTGCTTGTGGTCGAGGACGAAACCCGGATGGCTGCCCTGCTGAAGCGGGGCCTCGAGGAAGAGGGCTACGCCGTCGACGTGTCCGGCGACGGCCAGGACGCGGTCTTCCGCGCGACGCAGGTGGACTACGACGCCGTGGTGCTGGACGCCATGCTGCCGCTGCTGGACGGCTTCGAGGTATGCCGTGAGCTGCGCTCCCGCCAGCGCTGGTCGCCGGTGGTCATGCTGACCGCCCGCGACGGCGTGGGCGACCGGGTGCGTGGTCTCGACGCCGGCGCGGACGACTATCTCGTCAAGCCGTTCGCGTTCGCGGAGCTCGCGGCTCGCATCCGCGCGTTGCTGCGCCGCGGCGCCGGCGAGCGGCCGACCGTCCTCGAGGTCGGCGACCTGACGCTGGACCCGGCGATGCACAGCGTGACCCGGGCCGGGCAGGAGATCGATCTCACGGCGAAGGAATTCGCGCTTCTCGAGCTCCTCATGAGGCACCCTGGTCAGGTCCTCACCCGCACACGCATCTTGGAGCACGTGTGGGACTTCGCCTTCGACCCGGTGAGCAACGTGGTCGACCAGTACGTGGCTTACCTGCGCCGCAAGATCGACCGTCCGTTCGGCCGGGAGGACCTCGAAACAGTCCGCGGCACCGGCTACCGGCTGCGCGCGTCGTCGGCTCCGGCGACCGTCGGCTCCGGCTCCATCGCCGCGCCGGTAAGGGTCTGAGCTCGGTCTCGCCGGGCGCTGCCGCTCCGGCTGAGGGGCGAGTGGGGTCGTGAGTCCATCGAGGCTGCGCAAGCTGCCGCCGCGGGGAGTACGGGCGCGGTTGTGCGTCGCGTTCACGCTGGTCGCCGCGATCGTCACCGCCATCGGCGGCACCGTTTTCATCCACGTGCTGCACGAGGGGCTCAACTCCAACCTCGACAACACGCTCGTCGGCCGCGCCCAGACGATCTCCGGCGCGCTGGACGGAAAGAAAGTCGAGCTGCCGGAGCCGCTGCTGGACTCGACCACGCGCGGTATCGCCGAGGCGACCGCCGACACGTTCGCCGTCGTTCGCGTTCCGACGGGTGAGATCAAGACGGCGACCGGTGCGCCGCCCCCGCCGCTTGCCATCCCTCCGGTGTTGAAGCACGTCCGCAACGGCCAGCTGGTCAAGACGACCGTGCGGGTCCGCGATCAGGACTACCGGGTAGCCGCACTCGGCGTGCGGCGTTCGAACGGGGTCTACCTGGCGATCGCCGGCGCATCTCCCAAGTCCACCGAAGAGGTGCTGCACGACCTGCGCAACGCGCTGTTCGTCGCCGGTCCGGTGCTGGTCGCCCTGGTCGCCGCGGGGGCATGGGCGCTCGCGGGTGCGGCGTTGCGCCCGGTCGAGCGAATGCGTCGCGACGCCGCCGCTCACGCCGGCACCGGCCGGGAGCGGCTCGCGGTGCCGGAGACGGATGACGAGCTCGCCAAGCTCGCCGTCACGCTGAACGAGTTGCTCGAGCGGCTCGGCTCGAGTCTGGCGCGCCAGCAGGACCTCGTCGCCGACGCGGGTCATGAGCTGCGCACACCGCTCGCGGTGCTGCGCACCGAGCTCGAGCTGGCCAGCCGGCCGGGTCGCAGCCAGGCCGAGCTGCTCGAGGCTGTGCAGTACGCGGCGGTCGAGGTGGACCGGCTCTCGCAGCTCGCCGAAGACCTGCTCTTCCTCGCCCGCGCCGACAGCAGCGGGCCGCTGGTGCGCCCGCAGCCCACCGACGTCTCCGCGGTGCTCTACGCGGCCGCCCGCTTCGCCCGCGCGGCAGCAGAAGCAGCAGGGGTCACGCTCGACGTCGAGGTCGACCCGGACCTCACGGCGGTGCTGGATCCGGCGGCGATCCGCCGAGCCGTCGACAACCTGCTCTCCAACGCCATCGACTACGCGGGCGTCAGCCGGGGCGGCGCGGAACGCACGCCGCGCATCTTGCTGCGCTGCAGCTACCGCGACGATCAGCACACGCTGACGTTCGGCGTGCAGGACAACGGCCCGGGCTTCCCGCCGGACTTCCTGCCGCACGCGTTCGACCGCTTCCGCCGCGCCGACCCCGCGCGCAGCCACACCTCGGGTCAGCGCGGAGCCGGCCTCGGGCTGGCCGTCGTGCGGGAGATCGCCGAGGCGCACGGCGGCCACGCCGACGCGCGCAACCTGGAGGGCGGCGGGGCGCTCGTCACCATCGTCATCCCGCAGCCCATACCTGCCGAGCCGGCTGCACCGCCGGCCACGGTGAACGCGTGAGGGCCGGGTACGTCGCGACTGTGTTGGGTGGGCTGCTGCGGTGATTGACCACATGTCGGCTTTGCAGGTGCTGGCCGAAAAGGGTGGCGGGCCGAATCCGTGGGGGATCGGCGCCGTCGGGGCCGGACTGGTGGTGCTGGTGATCCTGCTGATCGCGCTGCGCCGGAGGTAGCCGCGGCCGCGCTGTCGAGCGCGGTGGTGAGGAGCTCGGTCCTCGGCGTCACAAATGTCGGACTCCGTGTCATCGACTGCCAGTTCGCCGGTTACTGTGCTGGCACGCCCCTTTCTGTGGGCGGGGTCACGAAGGAGTGGCATGACGCTGACCACCGAAACCCCCTCGCCGTCGGCAGAGCCCGCCCAGCGCGGTTCGTCGGGAGCCCGGCTGAAAGCGTTCTCCGCCGATTCGCATGTCACGGAGCCGGGCGACTGCTACCTGCCGTACATCGATCCGGCCTATCGCGATCGAGCTCCGGTCGCGGTGACCCACGACATCATGGGCGCCGCGGTGTCGGTGGACAACGGCCGCAGCGTCATTCCGTACGGCATGGTGGCGGCCGCCGGACGGCCGTGGGACCGCATCAGCCCCACCATCTACGTGGGGTGGGACGAGCTGCACCCGGGAGGCTGGGACCCGAAGGCGCGGCTCGCCGAGCAGGACCGGGACGGCGTCGCCGGGGAGATCCTCTACCCGTCCGTCGGCATGATCTTGTGCAACCACCCGGACCTGGACTACAAGAAGGCCTGCTTCGACGCCTACAACCAGTGGATCGCCGAGTTCGCGTCCGCCGCACCGGACCGGCTGATCGGGCTCGGCCAGACCGCCCTGCGCAGCGTCGAGGAAGGCATCGCCGACCTTGAACGCATGAAGGGCCTGGGGCTGCGCGGCGTGATGCTGCCGGGGTTCGCCGGCTGCTACGACGGGAGCTCCCGGGAAGGTGACTACGACGACCCGCAGTGGGACCCGTTCTGGCGCGCGGCCGGTGAGCTCGGCCTGCCGCTGTCGTTCCACATCCTGACCGGCAGCGGGCAGCTCGGTGAGGCGCAGTTCCGCGGGCCGAGGATGAACAGCTTCCTCGGCATCATCCGCGGCTGCCAGGACGTCATCGGCACGCTCGTCTTCGGAGGCGTGTTCGACCGCGTTCCGGAGCTGAAAGTCGTGTGCGTGGAGGCCGATGCCGGCTGGGTACCGCACTGGATGTACCGCGCCGATCACGCGATCGAGCGGCATCGCAATTGGCTCGGCTCCGGGCAGCTGCAACGCAAGCCGAGCGAGTACTTCCGCGAACACGTCTACGTGACCTTCCAGGACGACTGGGTCGCCTTCCAGACCGCACACCTCATGAACACCGAACGGCTGCTGTGGGCGAGCGACCATCCGCATTCGGACTCGACGTTCCCGGAGTCGCAGCGGGTGCTCGCCGAGCAGACCGCGCACCTTCCGGCAGACGTCCGCGACGACATCATCTGGCGCAACTGCGCTTCCCTCTACGGGCTGGAGACGGCATGAGCGACCTGGTCATTCGCGGTGGAACGGTCATCGACGGCACCGGAGCGCCGGGCGTTGCGGCCGATGTGGCGATCGACAACGGGCGCATCACCGAGATCGGCAGCGGCCTGTCCGGTGACCGGGTGCTGGACGCGGACGGTCACATCGTCGCGCCGGGATTCATCGACATCCACACCCATTACGACGCTCAGGTCTTCTGGGATCCGGCGCTGACCCCATCGTGCTTCCACGGCGTCACCACGGTCGTCGCCGGTAATTGCGGCTTCTCCATCGCGCCGACCCGCGCCGAGCACCGCAACCTCATCGCGCGCACCCTCGAAAACGTCGAGGACATGGATGTTGCCGCGCTGGAGGCGGGCGTGCCGTGGGACTTCGCGACGTTCCCCGAGTACCTCGCGTCCGTCGAGAGCCGGGGCATGGGGCTCAACTTCGCCGCCTACATCGGCCACACCGCGCTGCGGCTTTTCGTGATGGGCGACGCCGCCTACGAACGCGCTGCCACCGCTGCGGAGATCGAGCAGATGCAGACGGTCGTGCGCGAGGCGATGGACGCCGGTGCCGCCGGTTTCGCGACGAGCTTCGCGCCCACCCACCGCGGGGTCGACGGCAAGCCGGTGCCGAGCCGCTTCGCCGAGCGCGTTGAGGTGGAAGCACTCCTCGCGGCGCTGCGCGACAGCGGCCGGGGGGTCGCGGCGTTCACCCCCGGAGAGACGCTGGGCGTGAAGGACCTCTACGAGCTGCAGCCGCAATTAGGTGTGCCGTTCACCTACACGGCTTTGATGACGATGCCGAACGGCGCGCACAAGGCGATGCTCGAGATGAGCCGTGCCGGCCGGGCAGCGGGCGCGCAGGTGTGGCCGCAGGTCTCGCCGCGGCCGCTGCAATTCTCGATGTCGCTGGCCGAGCCGTTCACGCTGAACGTAAACAAGAACTTCGCTGCTTTGATGTCCAGCGGCTTGGCGGAGCGGCGTGCTGCGTACGCCGACGGCGCCTGGCGCGAGGCGACCCTCAAGGAGTGGGAGAGCGGCCAGCAGTTCGCGAAGCCGCGGTGGGACACCTACGTCCTCGCCGAGTCTGCGGCGCATCCGGAGCTGATGGGGCGCCGGCTGTCCGAGGTCGCACAGGAGCGGGGCGCGCGGCCGTTCGATCTGCTGCTCGACGTCGCGCTTGACGAGCCCGACCTCTCCCTGCGGGTGGCGTGCATCCTGGCCAACGACGACGTGGGCGAGCTGCACACGGTGCTCACCGAGGACGGCTGCACGCTCGGGCTGTCCGACGCCGGCGCGCACGTCGGCCAGCTGTGCGACGCCCCGCAGGCGACCGACTACCTGGGCAACTGGGTGCGGGACCGTTCGCTCACCACCTGGGAGTCGGCGGTGCATCGCCTGACCGCCCGGCAGGCCGACATCTTCGGGCTCGCCGACCGCGGGCGACTGGTTCCGGGGGCGTGGGCTGACGTCGCCGTCTTCGATCCTGCGACGGTCGGCCCCGGGCCGGTACGTCGCGTCGCCGATTTCCCGGCCGGGTCGCAGCGGCTCACTGCTGACGCGCCGACGGGGGTGCGGCACGTTCTGGTGAACGGCACGCCTATCCGCGTCGACGGCGCGCAGGACCTCGACGCACGACCTGGTCAGCTGGCCAAGCCGGCCCTGCGGGGCTGAGCCACGCCCGGGCGTCGGGCACCTGAACGGCTAGCCCGCCCCTGAGGTGGTGCCCTCGAACGGCGTTGCCCGCCGGCGCATTCGGTGGCCCGCGCGAGGTCTCAGGAAAAGGCCGGGATGACGTGCTTGCCCATCAGCTCGATCGTCTGCATGACGGCGTCGTGCGGGATGTTGTACGGGTTCATCAGGCAGAAGATGACGTCGCAGCCGGTGGCCTGGTACGCCTTGAACATCTCGATCGCCTGCTCCGGATTGCCGGCGACGCAGGCGTTGGTCTCCATGAGGTACTCCATGGTGAGCAGGTCGGTGAGGCCCGCCTCCACGTTGCGCGCCGTCTTTTGCAAGTACTCGAACGTGCCGAGGGCGGCCTTCTCCTCCTCGAGCCACTGCGCCACCGAGCCGATGATGCGGGCGCCGGTCTTGGGGTACCACTCGAACGATTCGCGGGCGATCTCCACGGACTGCTCGGTGGTCGGGGCGACGTTGACCATCGTGAAGCTCGCCGCCTGATTGTTGACGAAAGCGCCGAGCGGCTCGGTGCATTCGGCGATGCCCTCGCGGTAGGCGTCGATGCGCAGCTTCAGCTCGGAGGGCGGCGTCCCGACGGCGAACGACAGCAAGCCGAGCCCGAGCTGGCCCATGATGCGATGCGTCTCCAGGCTGCCGGTCGCCCCCCAGATCGGCGGATGTGGCTTCTGCAACGGCTTGGGCAGCACGCGCCGCTTCGGCATCGACCAGTGCTTGCCGCTGAACTCGTACTCGTCGTTCGTCCAGCAGCCGACGATGTGGCCGACGGCCTCCTGCCACATCTCGCGGGTGTCGTTCGGGTGGATCCCGAAGCCTTCAAGCTCCATGCGGGTCGACGAACGTCCGGTGCCGAACTCGACGCGACCGTCGGAGATCAGGTCGAGGACGGCAGCCGATTCGGCGGACCGCACCGGGTGGTTGTAGGGCTTCGGTGCGAGCCGCACGCCGTAGCCGATGCGCATGCGCTTGGTGCGGGCCGCGATGGCGCCGTAGAGCACCTCGGGGTTCGAGCAGTGCGAGTACTCCTCGAGAAAGTGGTGCTCGACGGTCCAGAACGAGTCGAAGCCCATTTCCTCGCCGAAGACGGCTTCCTCGATCACGTCCTTGTAGGCCCGGTGCTCGGAATCCTCGTCCCACGGGCGCGGGACCGGGATCTCGTAGAACATCGCGAATTTCATGGCGTCCTCATCCGTAGGTCCAACCGGGAACGCTGCTCGCCCGTTCCATCGACTGGACGTCGAACCAGATGGGCAGCAGGTATTTCACGTAGAACGCGTGCACGGTCATGCCCGGCGAGACCAGGTCTTTGTATTCGTTGATGCGCACGCGGTCGTCACGCTGCTGGTATTCGCGGCACTTGGCGAGCAGCTCGTCGACTTCCTCGCGAGTGTCCTGCAGCAGGCCCAGGTGGTCGTAGCCCGGCGACGACATCGGGGTCTTGTGCTCGGCCAGCAAGATGAACTGATTGGTGTGCTCGTCCAGCCGGAGCAGGTGGCAGGACTGGTTCACCACCTGGGTGTCCATGCCCGACCAGCCGAAGACGCTGCCGTAGAAATCGTCGATGTCACGCCGCACCTCGTCGGTCAGCGAACCGACCGGAAGCGTCAATTCCAGGTGGTTGAAACGCATCATCGGCGCCACTTCCCCGTTGCGGTGCTGGCCGAGCCGGCGTCCGGCCAGACTGTCAGTGCGTGACATTCAGTAGGGAACTTTCTAGCTGACCGTGTCAGCGGCTCGGCAGCCGCCCCCCACCGGCCGGCCGAACCCCGACCGCCCGCTCTCGACCGACACCGAGGAAACCCATGAGCGCGAAGCACCCGGCGGAGCCGGCGGACACGCGTGGCGGTCGCCATGCCCCCGCGCTGGCGCGGACCCTGATCCTGCTGGCGGTGGCCACCGGCATCGTCGACGCGGTCAGCTACCTCGGGCTCGGCAAGGTGTTCGTCGCGAACATGACCGGCAACGTGGTCTTCCTCGGTTTCGCGCTGGCCGGTGACAGCGAGCTGTCGTTCACCGCATCGCTGGTTGCGATCGCCGCTTTCCTGGTCGGTGCCGTGCTCGGAGGCCGGCTCGGTGGCCTGCTCGTCGCGCACAAGGGCCGGCTGCTCGCCGCCGGAGTCAGCAGCACGCTCACGCTGATCGCGGTGGCGCTCGTCATCGCGCTCGCCGGAGCCGTCCCGCCGTCCGAAGGGCTGCGGTACACGCTGATCGTGGTGCTGGCGCTCGGGATGGGGGTGCAGAACGCGATATCCCGCCGGCTGCTCAGCGGCGCCGCGACGAATGTGCTCACCACGATGCTGACCGGGCTCGCAGCGGACTCACGGCTGGCCGGCGGCGCGAACGCGCACGCGGTGCGCCGCGCGGCCACCGTCGTCGCGATGTTCACCGGCGCCTTGCTCGGCGGCCTGCTCGTGCATCACGTGGACCTTCGTGCCGGCCTCGCCCTCGCGGCGAGCGTGATGGCCGGTGTCGTCGCCTGGGTGTGGCGGCGCGCTCGGCGTACCCCCGCCCTCGAGTGGGAGTCCTGACGCTCGGCGCGGCATCGGCAACCGGGTGAGACCGGCCGCAGCACTCCGGCGCACTGCGCGGGGTGACGACAAGAAATGGTCCAGGCCTTGTCGGGGGCGACAAGGCCTGGACCATCGTGGGGGGACCGAGCTCGCGCCGTTGCGAGCCCGGCTGACGCTTAGGCGGTAGCCGGAGCCGGCTCGCCGTCGCGCTGTGCCTTGGTGGGCAGCAGCTCGGCATCCTCGGCGGTGCGCCGCAGGTGCACGAAGCCCAGGCCCGACAGGATCAGCAGCACGCCGGCGCCGCCGAAGCTCACCCAGGCGGCGATTCCGGCGATCGTGCCCATCGTCGCGAACGCGTAGGCGTTCAGCAGCAGACCGCGCAGGGTCTCACCGCGGAACATGGTGTCGACCTGCTTGGCGAGCTTGGTGTTCGTCGGGTCCTGCTGCGCCGCGGAAGAAAGCTGCGAGTAGGTCTTTCCGCCACCGATTTCCTGCAGGTGCACTGCGATGAAGTGGTCGGCGTAGGCCTTTGCCTGCGGACCGGTAACGAGCTGCTCGCCTGCGTACTTGTTCAGGTAGGGGCCGATTTCCGGTGAGGCGAGGGCCTCACTGCCCTTGGGTGGGAAAACGATTTGCTCGCGCGCCAGCTGGTTGTGAACCTCGTCCTGGACGAACGAGTGTGCCCAGGTCAGTAGGGCCCCGGCGACCAGCAGAACCGCTGCGATAGCGACTCCGGCGGTGGTCAGCAGGGCGTCGAAAGTCTTCCGTCGCATTCTGATTTGCTCCCCTGTGAGTGGGCCCGACCTCTGAATGGCGGACGCCTTACGCCATTAGTTTTCGGGCGTTCAGCGCGTGGGGAGAGGGACGAATGTCCCGGATGAGGTATGCCTTGGCCCTCGGATTCACGGTTTTCGCGCACCACCGGCGGCGGGCGGCAGCTTCGGCTTTCGCGGCGGGACCAGTGCATTGTCCGCCGGGACGTTCGTCCTCAGCTCATCGGCGCGGGCGCGACAAGACTGGTGGCTACCGAAAAAGAGACGCGACGGGGAGCGACCGATATGACCGCAGCAGTTGACGCCGGCAAGACCGAGAACGGCCGCCCGGCGGTGGTGGTCGGAGTGGACGGCTCCGAGGCGTCGAAGGACGCGCTGCGCTGGGCCGCCGGCTACGCCGAGATCCGCGGGTGCGATCTGCGTGCGGTCGCCGCTTGGGAGTGGCCGATCTCGATGGGCATGGCGATGCCGTTGCCGGATGACTACAACCCGCTCGAGGACGCTCGCGCCTCGCTGCAGAAGACGCTGACGGAGGTCCTCGGTGACGCGCCCACGGTGGCGGTGACGCTGGACATCGTCGAGGGAGCGGCGAGTGCGGCGCTCGTGCGCGAGTCCAAAGATGCGTGTTTGCTCGTCGTGGGTAGCCGTGGTCATGGTGGCTTCGCCGGGTTGCTGCTTGGATCGACGAGTGAGCACTGCGCCCGCCACGCGAATTGCCCGGTCGTCATCGTCCGTCATCAGAAGGCCGACGCGCACTGAACGCTCGGGTCGGTGGTCACCGCAGTCGTCGCGCCGCGCGGGAGCATGCGATGCGCCCGCACCGTGGGTAGCCGACAGCCCAGCGGGTAGCCGAGATGAGCGAGACCACAGAAAACGGAGCGGGCGGAGAATGGCGCGATGAGCAGTGATCCGCAGGACGTCAACGCGGCCGTCGAGGCCGCTGTCGCAGCGGCCACCAGGGCGCCCTCGATCCACAACACCCAGCCCTGGCGTTTCCGGGTGGACGCGGACCGGGTCGAGCTGCTGGCCGATCTCTCGCGCCAGCTCTCCGTGCTCGATCCGACGGGCCGCCAGCTCTACCTGAGCTGCGGTGCCGCGTTGCACCACCTGCGGGTGGCCCTGCGGGCCGCCGGCTACCGCACGGAGGTGACGCTGCTGCCCGCCGACGCCGACGGCCCCGGTGGCACCCGCGTGATGGCTTCCGTCGCGGTGAGACCCGGCGAGCCGGGTGATGCCGCCGCTACCGCGCTCGCCGACGCCATCGCTGAACGTCACACCCAGCGCGAGCCGTTCGCGGAGCGCAAAGTCGAGCACGAGACCCTGACCGCGCTGCGCCGGGCCGCCGAAGACGAAGGCGGCTGGCTCGCGTTGCTCGAACACCGCGAGGACCAGATCACGCTCGCCGTGCTGCTCTCGCACGCCAACTCCGCCGAGCTTTCCGACCCGGAATACCAGCGTGAGCTGCACGAATGGCTGCGCGTGGACCCGGCCTACGACGGCGTCCCCGCCAGCGCGTTGCCGAGTGTGGGCGATGGCCGGCACAGCGAGGTCGTCATCCGCGACTTCGCGGCCGGCGAGGGCGAGACCGATGTCGAGGTCTCCGAAGACAGCATCCGGCTGCCGGATGAGCGCCCGGCCCTCGTCATCCTCGGCACCGATACCGACACTCCCCAGCAGTGGCTGGTCGCCGGTCAGGCGCTGTCCCACCTGCTGCTCACCGCGACGACGCTCGGGTTGCGGGCGTCCATGCTCGGTCAGGTGATCGACCTTCCCGGCACCCGCGAGCAGCTGCGCCGCGAGCTGCGGCTGGTGGGGGAGCCGCAGATGGTGCTGCGCGTCGGTTACGGCCCGGCGGCGCCGGCGACCCCGCGGCGGCCGCTGACCGAGGTCCTCGAGAGCTGACCGAAAGCCGGCGCCTCGCGGAGGTTCGTCAGCCGCCGACGAGGACGGCGCGCACCGGACGTCGCGGCGTCGCGGGCGGCAGCGGCTGCGCCGGGTAGCCGAGCCTGAGCACCAGCTGCGGCACCTGGCAGCCCTCAGGCAGCGGCTGCAGCAGCGCGGTGAGGTCCTCACGCAGGCCGGCGATCTCGGTCGGCTGGTTCACGTAGCCGAGCGCGACCCCGAGACCCTGCGCCTGCAACGCCAGCCGGAGCAGCGCCTCGCCGGCGGCCACCCAGTCGCCGGGAGTGTCGGCCGGGGTGAGCAGGACTGCCAGCAGGGGATCGCTGTCGACCGGCGGCGTCCCGCGGCGTCCGGGCACCGGGCGTCCCTGGGCGAAGTCGCGCTGGACGACGGGAGCGCCCGCGGTCTGCTCGCTCGTGCGCTGCCAGTTCGCCGCCGGTACACCGTCGTGGGCGCGCTCGTCCAGCCGGGTCCAGCTGCGGACCTCGGCGTCGGCGTCCGTGGTCTCCGCCAATTCGAGCGCCGCCTGGACGACGAGGTGCTCGACGGCGCGCCACTGGTTCGGCGGGACGACGTCGAGAACCGCGCCCGGCGTCACCGCCTCGCGTAGCTGCTCCTGCACGGCCGGCTCGAGCGGCTGCTCCGTCACCGGTCCGCGGTAGCTGCGGCGGGTGAGCAGCAGCTGCATCTGCTCGCGGGCCCGCATGTCGGCCGTCTTGAGGTCGCTGACCCGTACCCGGGCGATCACCGGCGAATCGGGGCCGTCCGGGAAGCGTTCGACCTGTGGCTCGAGCGCGCAGCCGCGCAGCCCGATACGCAATGCGGCCAGCGCCGCGCCGCAGCTCATGACGAGCTGGCGGTGGGCAGGGTCGAGCGCCGGAAGCTCGCGGCTCTCGTCCATCAGCACGTCGATATGCGGCTCGTCGCCGGAGACGACGCGGAAGCGCCACGGCTGCGTGTTGTGCACGCTCGGCGCCAGCACCGCGGCGTGCAGCGCGTAACGCAGCCGGTACTCCACCGGGCGCACCGCCGCCGGCGGCGAGGTCAGCGCCACGTACGGGTCGTCAGCGAGGTTCGGAGCAGGGACTCGTTCGGAGTCGTTGGCCGTCACCCAGTCATGGAACCGCAGTGCGGCGCCGGCAGCGAGAGCCTTTCGTCCCCGCGCAGGGTGATCAAGGTGGTTCGCCGAGCGGCGCTCGGTTTGCGAAGCGGCGGGCAGGGTCGCGTCGTCGGGTCCCGTCGTGAGGTCCCGCCGCCGGCCGCGAGAGGCCCCGGCCTGCGTGGCTTAGGTCCCCGTGCGATCACGCCCTCACCAGCTGAGAATTTGACTCATGGGTGATGCGCTAACGGTCTTCCTCGTAGATGACCACGAAGTCGTGCGACAGGGTTTGCGGGCGCTGCTGGAGGACGCCGGCCTGAAAGTGGTCGGTGAGGCCGCCACGGAGGCGGAGGCCATCCCTCGGATCCTCGCGACGCGCCCCCAGGTGGCGGTGCTTGACGTCCAGCTTCCCGACGGCACGGGGATCGACGTGTGCCGTGAGGTCCGGTCGCGGATGCCGGAGACGGCCTGCCTGATGCTGACCAGCTACGACGACGATGAGGCGCTGTTCGCGGCGATCATGGCCGGCGCGTCCGGATACCTGTTGAAGCAGATCCGCGGCTTGCAACTGGTCGAGTCGGTGCGGCGGGTGGCGGCGGGCGAGTCGCTGCTCGACCCACGGGTGACGACGCGGGTCCTCGAGCGGCTGCGCGCCGGCCCGCGGCAAGATCCCCGGCTGGCGTCGCTCACCGATCAGGAGCGCCGCATCCTTGACCTGATCGCCGAGGGGCTCACGAATCGCCAGATCGCGTCGCGGCTCGGGCTCGCCGAAAAGACGGTCAAGAATTACGTGTCCAGCCTGCTGTCGAAGATCGGAATGCGTAGCCGGACGCAGGCCGCGTTGTACCTGGCCAGCACCCTCGGGCACTAGCACGGCGGCGGGGTATTCCGACAAAAGTGACGGAATACCCAGGGGTGTATCTCGGTTGACTGGCAGAATAGGCGCCAGGCACATCGAGAGGATTTCCACGTGCAGATCGAAGAGGACGCGGTCGGCAAGGTGCTCAACCGGTTGCGTCGCGCCGAGGGTCAGCTGACGGGCGTCATTCGCATGATCGAAGCGGGCCGTGACTGCAAGGACGTGGTCACCCAGCTCGCCGCCGTATCGCGGGCGCTCGACAAGGCCGGCTTCGCGATCATCGCCTCCGGCTTGCAGCAGTGCCTGACCAACCCCGGCACCGACGACGCGCAGGTTGACCGCGAGCAGCTCGAGCGGCTCTTCCTCTCCCTCGCCTGAGCTCTCCGGCCTGATCACGGGTCGAAGCGAGCGGGCCGCCCGGGTCGCTGCCCCCGCTACACCGCCGGTGTCTGCGGCGCCGGCTCGGCGCGCTCCTGCTGTGGCACCACGTCGATCGGCGGGATCTTCACCGATGGCCGGAAGACGCCGTCCGGATCCCAAGCCTTCTTGAGCGCTGCGAGTCGGGCTGCCTTCTGGTCCCCGAACGCCGAGCGCGCGCTCCGCTCGGTGGCGTCGGCATCGACGTTGATATAGGCGCCCGCGGTCGCGTACGGCGCCGCCTTCGCGTTGAGATCGCGCGCCCACTGCCGGTTGATGGCGTCGTCACCCGGATCGGTCCACACCGACAGCGGGTGGAACAGCCACGTGCCGTCACGATTGGGGAACGCGGTGGCGTCCTCGTCGACCGCATTGACCGCCTCTCCCATCTGGCCCACGACGACATGGGTGTGCAGCGACGGCTTGCTCGCGGTCGCCTCCATCAGCGCGGTGACCAGCGGGGCCGGCAGGTCGGACGTGTAGCTGGCGCACCAGTGGTTGCGCCGCCCGGGCTCGTTGCCGTCGTCGATCATCGACTGCAGCGCCACGTAAGGCATCGGACCGATGAGATCGAGCAGCGGCGGCCCGAACTCGCGTAGCGGCTGCAGCGCGCGCTCGCCCGCCTCGAGGTCGGAGTCGAACCAGGCGGCCACGATGCCGACCATCGGGGCGCCGATCGCCTCCGGCGGGACACCGGGTGCCGGGGGTGTCGACATGAAGACGAGCGCGCCGCCGAACGTGCCCGGATGGCGCCGGACGAAGTCGACGTAGAAGGGCACCACCTCGGGGGCACGCTCGAGCGGGTGTGCCAGCAGGCCCCCCTGGAAGAGCGGCCCCAGCGGGTGCACCTGGTAGGTGAACGAGGTGACGACCCCGAAATTGCCGCCGCCTCCCCGCAGCCCCCAGAGCAGCTCCGGATTCTCCTGCGCGCTCGCGGTGACGATGCTGCCGTCGGCCGTGACGACCTCGGCGGCGATCAGGTTGTCGCAGGACATCCCGTGCTTCGGGGAGAGCCACCCTTGGCCGCCGCCCAGGGTGAGCCCGGCGATGCCGGTGTGAGTCACCCGGCCTCCCGGGGTGGCGAGCTGATGCTGCTGGGTGGCGGTGTCGAAATCGCTCCAGGTGCTGCCGCCGCCCGCCGTCGCGGTGCGGGCTTCGGGATCGACCGTGACGGAGCGCAAATGAGCGAGGTCGATCACGATGCCTTCGCACAGCGCGGAGCCGGTGACGCCGTGGCCGCCGCCCTTGACGGAGATGGGCAGGCCGGCCTCACGGGCGATGCGCAACGCTGCGGCCGCGTCTTGCGCCCCGCTGACCTGGGCAATCGCCGCCGGCCTGACATCGATCATGGAGTTGAAGAGGCTACGAGCGGTGTCGTAACCGGGATCGTCCGGCGCGAGTACCCGTCCGGTCAGCGCGCTGCTCAGCTGGGTGATGATCGAGGTGCCCATGGCGTCCCTCCGGCGGAGTCGGTGGCGGCACCGTAGCGCTCGCCGCCGACAATTGCCGCGGCATTTCGAAAATGTGCAGCAGGCGAAAATGCGCAGCAGCTGCTCTGCCGCCGGCTACCCGCCGGCCCTGCGCCGCGCCGGACGCCGAGCCGCCGGCTCAGGCTCCGGCGGCAGGTGTGGCGCGGTGCCCGGATCCGGCTCGAAGCCGTCGTCGGCCGGACCTTCGATGGCGATCAGCAGGGTGCGCAGGTCGGCGCTCAGTCTCTCGATCGTCGCGGGGTCGACGTCACCGATGAGGCGGCTTTCCGCGTCGGTCTTGGTGTCGAGCAGCTTCTGCGCTCGGCGCAATCCGGGCTTGGTCAGCGTCACGAGCACCTGGCGGCGGTCGTCCGGGTCGACGTCGCGCCGGATCCAGCCGTTGACCGAAAGGCGCGCGAGCCGGTTGGTGATGGCCCCTGAGGTCACCTGTGACTGGCGGGCGAGCGCGCCGGCGCTCAGGCGGTGGCCGGGGGCTCGACGCAGCGTGAGCAGCATCTCGAACTCCCAGAGCTCGATGCCCTGCTCGCCGAGCTCGCGCCGGATCTCGCGCTCGAGGTGATGCGTGACGCGCCGCAGCCGGGTGGTGAGCGTCTTGCAGGAGAAGTCGAGGTCGGGGTTCTGCTCGCGCCAATGGTCGATGATCACATCGACCTGGTCGCGTACCGGTTTCCGAACCACGCCCCGATGTTAGCTCGTTCAACGTTAAAAGGATTGACACTCGGGAAGATCCGCGGCTAGCGTCGACTTGACTAGTTCAACGTTAAGAATTCCCGCCTTTAGGTGTTCAACGTTGAGGTGCTGAACGTTGAGGGGTCGCTCGTGTCGAGGGCGGCGCTGATGGGCCGAGGTGGGCGCAGCCCGAGGAGTCGCAATGAGTGGTACCGGCGCATTGACGCGGCGGATCTCCTTTCGTCCGGGAGCGATCCCCTCCTGGGCGGTGCTGGTCATCTGCTGCGCCGCGCAGTTCATGGTCGTGCTGGACGTCTCCATCGTGAACGTGGCGCTGCCGCAGATGCGAGTCGATTTGCACATGTCGCAGGCCGGCCTGCAGTGGGTGGTGAACGCCTACACGCTCACCTTCGCGGGCTTCCTGCTGCTCGGCGGTCGCGCCGGTGACATCTTCGGTCGCCGGCGCATCTTCATGCTGGGCCTTGCGGTGTTCACCGTCTGCAGCCTGCTCGGCGGTCTGGCGCAAAACGGCCCGGAGCTCATCGTCGCCCGCGCCGCGCAAGGTGTCGGCGGGGCGATCCTGGCACCGGCGACGCTGAGTCTGCTCACCACCACCTTCGCCGAGGCGGCGGCACTGCGCCGGGCGCTCGGCGCCTGGTCGGCGACGGCCGCGAGCGGCGCGGCGGTGGGCGTCCTCACCGGCGGGGTACTCACCGACCTGCTCAACTGGCGGTGGGTGCTCTTCGTCAACGTGCCGATCGGCATCGCGCTGCTACTCGCCGCGTCCGTGGCGCTCGTCGACTCGAAGGCCGCGGTGCGTCCCACGCTCGACCTGCCGGGCGCCGTGACCGTGACGGCCGGACTCGCGCTGCTCGTCTACTCGATCGTCGGTACCGAGAGCCACTCGTGGGGCTCGCCGATCACCATCCTGACGCTGGCCGGCGCGGCGGTGCTGCTGGGAGCGTTCGCCTTCATCGAGTCGCGTCTGGCAGCGAGCCCGCTCGTGCCGCTCGCCGTCTTCCGGCGCCGCTCGCTGTCCGTGGCGAACGGCATCGCGGTGACGGTCGGCGCCGCGCTGTTCGGCATGTACTTCTTCATGAGCCTCTACCTGCAGCAGGTCGACGGCTACAGCCCGCTGCGCGCCGGGCTCGCGTTCCTTCCCGCGGGCCTGTCGACGATGGCCGGCGCCATCGTCGGCACCCGGCTGGTCACCCGGCTCGGGGCGCGACGGCAGCTGGTCCTCGGTCCGGCGCTCTCGGCAGCCGGGCTGGTGTGGATCAGCCAGCTGTCGGCGGGGGACGGCTACCTGGCGCACATGCTGGTGCCGTTGATGCTCTTCGGCTTCGGGCTCGGGCTGTCGTTCGTACCCATGACGGTCGCTGCGACGGCAGACATCCCGCCGCACCAGGCCGGCCTCGCGTCCGGGCTCATCAACACCACCCGCCAGATCGGCGGTGCGCTGGGGCTCGCCATCATGGCGACCGTCGCGGCAGGTGCCTCAACGGCGGCAGCCGGCTACGACCGCGCCTTCGTGATGAGCGCGGTGGCGATCGGCGTCGGAGCGGGACTCGCGTTGCTGCTGCCGAGCCGGGCCGCCGCGGCTGGGCAAGCTGGTGGGGCCGCGGTGGGCGAGTCGGCTGCGAAGACGATTCGCCTCGCGGAGCCGGCTTCGGTGCCCGGCGGCGCCGGACTCGAGGCAGCGATCTCCGAATAATCCTGGATCGGCTGGCTACGTTGGAAGCAGCGTCCGACCGAACGCTCGACAGCACGTTCGCGAGGACCCCGGGTGAACCGCCCGGAACGCGCGGTTGCTGTCGTGGAGGTCGGATGCCAGTCGACGTCGCCGAGCTGCTGCGCACCCGCCACGGTGAGAACTACGCGCTGCACGAGAAGCACCTGAACCACCAGCTGGCTCGGGTCCTTGCGACCATCGGCTTCGATCGCTTCTTCGTGCGCGGCGAGGGCGCGTACCTCTTCGACGACGAAGGCCGGCGTTACCTCGACTTCCTGTCCGGCTTCGGGGTGTACGCCCTCGGCCGCAGCCATCCGGGCATCAAGTCCGCGCTGCATCAGGCCATCGATCTGGACCTGCCCAACATGGTGCAGATGGACTGCGCGCTGCTGCCCGGCCTGCTGGCCGAGCAGCTGCTCGCCCGCTGCTGGAGCGGCATCAACCGGGTCTTCTTCTGCAACTCCGGCGCCGAGTCCGTCGAGTCGGCCATCAAGTTCTCCCGGCAGGCCACCCGGCGCCGGCGGGTGCTCTACGCCGACCACGCGTTCCACGGTTTGACCACGGGCGCGCTCGCGCTGAACGGCGGACGCGAGTTTCGCGAGGGGTTCGGCAGGCTGCTGCCCGGCTGCGAGCCGGTGCCCTTCGGAGACATCGAGGCGCTGCGCAAGCGGCTCAAGAAGCGCGACGTGGCTGCATTCGTCGTCGAGCCGATTCAGGGCAAGGGCGTGTACGAAGCTCCTGCGGAGTACTGGCGGGAAGCGCAGGAGCTCTGCCGGCGCTACCGCACGCTTCTCGTGCTCGATGAGGTGCAGACGGGGCTCGGTCGCACCGGCCGCTTCTTCTGCCACGACCACTGGGGTCTCGAGCCCGACATCATCACCGTCTCCAAAGCCCTCTCCGGCGGCTTCGTGCCGGTCGGGGCCATGTTGACGACCGACCGCGTGTGGTCGGCGACGTTCAGCTCGCTCGACCGGGCGCTCAAGCACTCGACGACGTTCGGGCGCAACCAGCTCGCGATGGTGGCCGGGCTGGCGACGCTGTCCGCGTTCGAGGACGAGCGCATCGTCGAGCGCGCGCAAGCCACTGGCGAGGCGTTTCGCGCCGCACTCGCCCCGCTCGTCGAGCGGTACGAGATGTTTCACGAGGTGCGCGGAAAGGGGCTGATGATCGGCCTGCAGTTCGGAGCGCCCAAATCGAAGGCGCTCCGACGGCGATTCAACGCGCTCGAACACCTGCGGCCTGCGATCTTCTCGCAGATGATGGTCGTGCCGCTCTTCCACCGTCACCGGATCCTCACTCAGGTGGCGGCGGACAACGTCAACATCGTGAAACTGCTGCCGCCGCTCATCTGCGGCCAGGAGGAAGTCGACTACTTCGTCTCGGCGCTGGACGACGTGCTGGGCGCCGCGCACGAGGATTCGGGGCTGCTGGTGGAGTTCGGCAAGACGATGACGAAAGGTGCGCTGCGCATGGCCAAGGGGGCGCTTCGCAAGAACGGCGCGCGCCGCCCGGAGCCGGACTACTTCCCGGCCGCGCCGGTGCCCAGCAACGGCTCCGTCCCGTCTCCCGCTCCGGCAGGCGACCAGCCGCTGCTGACGACGGGCGCCGCTCGGTGAGCCTTCCGGACGCGGACCCCGCCACGGCCACCGAACCCGTTCCCGAGGCCACTTCCACGCCCGCCCCGAAGCTCACCATCACCGAAGGTGACCGCGTCGTCGTTTCCGGCTCGGGCGGATTCATCGGCTCTGCCGTGGTGCGCGCGCTCGCGCGGCGCGGCGCGGACGTCGTCGCGCTCGTTTCCCCCGGCGGGGACGAGCGCAATCTGGCCGGACTCGACGTCGAGATCGTCACCGCCGACGTGCGTGATGCGGAGAGCATCTCGACCGCCTGCAAGGGTGCCCGTTTCGTCTTCCACCTGGCGGCGCTGTACCGCTTCTGGGCGCGTCGCCCCGGCGACTTCTACGACGTGAACGTCGGGGGCACGCTGAACGTCGTCGATGCCGTGCGCAAGAACGACTGCGAGCGCCTCGTCTACACGAGCACCGTGGGCGTTCTCGGGCTCGACGGGGCCGCCCGCGGGCTGGCTGCCGACGAGACGTGCTACGCCGACATCTCGCACCTGTTCGGCTCGTACAAGCGGACCAAGTACGTGGCCGAGCACGAGGTGCTGCGCGCCGCGGCGCAGGGCGCGCCGGTCTCCATCGTGCTGCCCACGTTCCCGCTCGGCCCGTGCGATCGGAAACCGACTCCCACCGGACGGGTCGTGCTCGACTTCCTGAACGGCCGCATGCCGGGCTACGTGGACACCACGTTCAACGTCCAGCACGTCGATGACCTCGCCGACGGTCACCTGCGGGCGTTGGAGTTCGGCCGTGTCGGGCGCAGCTACATCGTCGGCGGCGACAACGTGCCGATGGGCGCCTTCCTGCGCGAGCTGGCGCAGCGCACCGGTTTGCCGGCGCCCTCGCTGCGCGTGCCACGGGTCGTCGCGCTGAGCGTCGGAGGGCTTTCCGATGTGGTCGAGGGAAAGCTGCTGCGCCGGGAGCCGAAGGTGCCGTTCGAAGCCGCTCGGATGTCGACCACCAACATGATGTTCAGCGACCGGCGGGCGCGCGAAGAGCTCGGCCACCGATCCCGTCCCCTGCGCGAGGCGATCGTCGACTCGGCCCGCTGGTTCCTCGAGAACGGGTACGTGAACGCCAAACGGGCGGCGTGCGTCCAGCTGGATTAGCCGAGCTGCTCCCGCGCGGGAGCCGGGTCAGCCGGTGGCCAGGCTGGCGCGCGCCGCCTCGGCGTGCTTGTCGAAGTCGTCGTAGAACGCCTTCACCTTCTTGGTCAGCGCATCCAGCTCTCGCCGGGTGATGCCGCCCTCTTTCTCGAAGAGCTTGTCGACCTGCTTCTGCAACGCCGTCACGGCCTTGCTGAGGTCAGCGATGGCGTCGTCGCTTTTCGGGTCGTCGGACTGGGGGCTGGTCCAGTGCGGCGCGGTCCAGTGCGGGGCGGTCCGTGGCTGCATGGCGTGACCCTAAACCGTCCCGGGCAGCCCCGTAAGCGGTGTCGCCCATACGTCATGACGCAGTCCCGCTCTGGGCGGCTACCGCCGGCACGCCGTGAGAACGTCAACCACACCGTCCGGGACCAGAGCACCTACCGGCCGGGCCTCGCGATGGCCAGCATGCTGCCGAAAGGAAAGCGAAAGCTGGATGGGCCCGTCTGAGCGGCACGCAGGCCCCCAGAGCCACCTCCGGATGCGTGCGGCGATCCCGCGTAGCCGGCGACAACAAGTTCAAGCCTTGTGAGCCGGTGAAGCACGAGCGATGCGGGGAGTTCGACTCTCCTCGGTGGCACGCGGCTCAGCCGGCTTGGCTCGCCAGCGCCGGGGCGAGCCCGAGCTGCGCCAGCGCCGAGTCGAAGGCTTGCTCCCAGGCCTGCGGCGTCTGGACGACGCGGGTGGTCGGGGGCGTCAGTCGCTCCAAGGTGGCAAGCACCGCTCGGCGCAAGAGGTCAGGGCTCTGCGGAGCGACGTCCGCGTCGCCCCGCTCGAGCTCCTGCTGCAGGTTTTCCCGGCCGTGTCCGGGCACCACGTCGAGCAGGAGCAGGTGGCGGCCGATGACCCGCGCTTCGCTGCACGTGTCACCGGACGACGTGATGACGATGTCCGAGGCCGCCATCAGCGCGGGAATGCGGTCGGTGAAGCCGAACGGGATGAGGTAGCGGTTTCGGGCGTGCGCCGCGCGCAGCGCCGATTCGAGCGACGCGTTGCGCCCGGCGACCGCGAGTGTGTAAATGCCCGCGCCGGCGACGGCTTCCGCGAGGGCAACGAGCGGCCCGAGCCCCCACGCACCGGCCATCATGAGCACACATGGTGCCTGCTCCGGGATACCGAGCTCCGCGCGGGCAGCGGGCTGCGCCGGCGCGGCGTAGAACTGCGGGCGGACCGGCGCCGGGACGACGATGGCTTCGGCGCCCGGGTGAAAGCGCCGCAGAAATCCCCGTGCCGTGAGCGACGTCACCAGGTACAGGTCGGTGTTGTCCGCCACCCACAGCCGGTGCGGATTCACGTCGGTGCAGAAGACCGCCGTGGTCAGTGCCGGTAGCTCCGCCTTGACCCTGCTCGCGGCGGCCGCGCCCGTGGCGAAGACCGAAATCACCAGCTCTGAGGGGTGTTTCGACAACTGCTCCCGCAGCGCCGGCACCGCATATTTGGATGAGGCGGCCTCGGCCGCGCGCGCCAGCCGCCCTCCCGAGCGCAATTGCTCGAAGTGGAACGCGTCGTACATCCCGGGGATGGACAGCAATGCGCGGAACGCCTTCTCGCCGAGCCCCCCGGCGGCCTTGCCCATCAGTTGCAAGCTGTCCATCGTTTCGCTGGTCCAGCCACGGTGCCGCAGCGAAACCGCACAGGCTTCGGCCATGACGTCATGACCCATCCCCAGCGAGCCGGAGAGCAGGAGCGCGTGTTGCGCCATGCCGTCAACCTCCCATCACGCGCCGAGGACGGCGGACAGCGCCTCCAGCACGTGGTCGACTTCATCGTCGTTCATGTCCGAATGCAGGGGTAGGCACACGTGGCGCGCGCATATCCGCTCGGCGACCGGTAGCGGGCCGCGCGCCCACTGCGCAAAAACCGGCTGCAAATGCAGGGGATTCTCATACACCTCGCCGGACAGGGAGACGCCGAATCGATCCTTCAGCACCGACTTGAACGCTGCCCGGTCGATCGAGTCGGCCAGCATGACCACGTACTTGTAGAAGTTGCTGACGCCGTCCGGACCGGGCAGCACCGGTGTCAGCGCGTCGAACTCGCGCAAGCCTGCGGTGTAACGGGCAGCAGCCCGTTGGCGAACAGCGACGAACTCTTCGAGCCGCCGAAGATGGATCAGCCCCACGCTCGCGTGCAACTCGCTGAGCCGCCAGGCGTATCCCTCGCGCACGTGGACATTGCCGAGGAATCCGGACTTGCCCTGATCGCGATACAGCAGCGACTCGTCGCGGATGCGTTCGTCGGCGGTGACGATCATCCCGCCCTCGCCGCTGGTGATGACCTTCGTCGGATAGAACGAGAAGGCGGCTGCGGCGCCGAACGATCCGGCGTGGGTGCCGGCATGCAAGGAGCCGTGAGCGTGAGCTGCATCCTCGATGAACGCGATCCCGCGCTGCGCGCAAAGCGCCTGCAAATGCACGACTTCCGGGCTGATCAGCCCGCCGATGTGAACGAGGACGACGGCAGCTGTATTCGGGGTGAGCGCCGCCTCGACCGTCTGCACGCTGAGCGCGAGCGTCGTTTCGTCGATGTCGGCGAAGACCGGCAAGCCTCCCGCGCGCAGCACGGCGAAGGCCGTCGCCGCGAAGGTGTTGGCCGGGACGATGACGTCCTTGCCTGCGACGTCCACCGCGCGCAGGATGATCTCCAGCGCGGCCGTCCCGCTGCTGACCGCGATCGCGTACGGCGATTCGTGCAGCTGCGCGAACGTCTCCTCGAATTCCCGGGTGTTCGCGCCGAGCGTCAGGGCCCCGGTGGTGAGGCTGCTGGCGATGCGGCGGTTGATCTCCGCGATGTCGTCATCGCCGAAGACGATGCGCGCTGCCGGCACGTTCATCGGACGATTATCCCGAGATCAGATGTGACGCAGCGGGTGGCGAGGGGTGCCGGCATCGAGCTTTTAGAATCCGTCGTCGGCGGACCAGTCGCCGCTCCAGCGGTCGTCCGCGGTGGCGCCGCGCCGGCGAAAACGTACGTCGGCCGACAAGCGCATGACGTCCATGGCGTTGTCCAGCGAAGCGTGCACGAGGTGCGGCGAGTGCAGCACGATGTCGCCGGCCCGGTAGTCGGTGCACAACCAGCGGCCGCCGAGCCGGCGCGCGGTGGCGCCGAGGTCGTTGCTCACCGGACGGCTGTCATCGGGCCGGTCGGTGAGCGAGCGCAGCTGGTCCAGCTGCGCTCGCGGCACGCGATGCGAACCCTCGAGGTACACCAGGCCGCCGCACTCGACAGGGCAGTCACCGAGCGGCGCCCAGATGGTGACCACCTCGTCGCTGCCCCGGTCCATGTAGTCGAAGTCCACGTGAGCGCGCGATGCCCGCGCGCTCGAGCGGTCGAAGTGACGCAGGATGCGCCGCGGCACGAGCTCGGCGGGCCCGCCGAGGAGCATCTCGGCGAGCTCACGCAGCCGAGGGGTGCGGCTGAACGCGTCGAACTGCGTGCTGCGCACGAAGTCGTGGGCCGGATGACCCTTGGTGCCGTACTCGGGCAGCTCGGGCGGGAGAACGCCGGAGAAGATCCCCTGCTCGGGCGAGGTGCCGGGAGCCAGCATGACCGGGTCGAACTCGGCGAAGTAGGCGCCGCGCAGCTGCAGCACGGCGCTGCGGTCGAGTACGCCGCGGAGCAGGACGTAGCCGTCGTCCTGATAGCGCCGGCGCAGCGCCGCGGGCTGCTGCTGGCAGTCGGTGCTCTCGCGCATGGGAGCGAAGAACTCGTCGAAAGGCACAGGTACGCCGTTCGACGAGAGCATCGATGGCAGGGTGCGCCCCCGCTGCGCGGTCAAGAGCCCTCCCCAACGGGTCATGCCGTGCTCTCAGCTGGCACTGCAGCAACGTCCAGGGACCACACTCTGCCAGGTAACGGCAGCATGGGAGCCGACAACGCGCCGAAACCACGATGCCCGCCTCGCGCAGGAACAGTCGGTGTGGGGCGTCCGCTATGTCGGATATCGGGGTCTCAGCTGGGAAGAGTGAGCGGGTCAGCGGCGCTACGGTGGTGCTCGAGCAGCGGCGGGTGAGCAGGGAGGACCAGCTGAGTGGACGCGGCGAGGTGATCGCGGCGGGCCGCGCGGTGATCGCGGCGGGCGGCGCCACCATCGGCGGTGCTGCGGCGGCCGTGCTCGCCGGCCATTTCGTGCCGTCCGTGGTGACGATCCCCGGGTTGCGCAAGCGGTTGCTGCCCCGATTGTCCGGGCAGTCCGCCCGGCCGCACGTCGCGCTGAGCTTCGACGATGGGCCGGACGCCGCCGCGACCCCGGCGTTTCTCGCCGAGTTGGCGCGCCTCGACGTCCGTGCGACGTTCTTCCTGCTGGGCGTCCAGCTGGCCGCTCATCCCGACCTCGGCAAGCGGCTGGTCGGCGAAGGTCACGAGGTCGCGGTACATGGCTGGCGGCACCGGCCGCATCTGCTGCGCGCGCCGTGGCAGGTGGGCGCGGACGTCGCCGCCACCTGCGAACGCATCGCGGAGGTAACGGGCCGGCAGCCGCGCTTCTGGCGTCCACCGAACGGCATCATCTCCGGGGCCGGCCTGCTCGCCGCCCGGCGGCACGGCCTGCAGCCGGTGCTGTGGACCGCCGACGGCGCGGATTGGGCGGCCGAGGCCACCGCCGCGTCCGTGCTCGAACGGATCACCGCAAGGCTGGGCGCGGGTGGGACGGTCCTGCTGCACGACTCGGACATCACGTCCGCGGCAGGGTCGTGGCGCGCGGCGCTGGGCGCGCTGCCCGGGCTGGTGGAGTGGTGCGCGGCGCGCGGGTGGCCGGTCGGTCCGCTCGGTGAACATTGGGACGACGGCAGAAAACGGACGTCCGTCTAGTTATTCTCGCTGTCATGAATGTGGAAGCGAAGGTCCATAGCGACGGGCGGCGGGTGCGCGGTGACCGCAGCCGTCAGCGCATCCTCGAGCGGGCCAGCGCGGAAGCCACCGTCGACGGCCTGGGCGGGCTGTCTCTCAGCCGGCTCGGCGAGGCGTTGCAGCTCAGCAAGAGCGGCGTGCACGCGCTCTTCGGCACCAAGGAGGAGCTGCAGCTGGAGACGGTGGCCGCGGCGCGCCGCCGGTTCATCGCCGTTGTGGTCGCCCCGGTCTGGCAGGAGCCGGCCGGCCTGCCACGCCTTGCGGCCCTGACCCGCAGCTGGCTCGACTACGTGCAGCGCCGCGAGTTTCCCGGTGGCTGCTTCGTGGCCCGCTGGAGCAGCGAGTTCGCCTCCCGGCCCGGCCGGGTCCGGGACGCGCTCGTCGCCGCGAAGCGCGAATGGCTGGGGCTGCTCGAGTCGGAGGTGAGTTTCGCCGTCGAGACCGGTCAGCTGCCCCCGTCGGCCGATGCGCGGCAGGTGGCGTTCGACATCGACGCCTTCCTGGCCGCCGGCAACATCGGGCTGCTGCTCGGCGACACCGAGGCCCTGGGGCGCGCCGCTCGCTCGGTGCAGGCCCGGCTTGAGGCCACAAAGTCGTGATCTCTGCGGGCTGAATTCTGTTGACAGAAACGTGGACGATCGTCCATCTTGCTGCCTAAGTAGTCCTGGCCCCAGGAAGGCAGGCGGCGGCAATGAGCATCTCGTGTCCAAACGGGCAACCCGGCCCGCCTGCCCGGCCCGCCCTGTTCACCAGGCGCGACCCGCTGCGCCGCGGAGGGTGGCGGCGGCTGGAGCGCCGTGCTCGCACGCACTTCGAGCGCGACGTGCTGGAGTCGCTGCTGCGGCTGGCGGGCCAGTCGCCGTTGCTGTCCTCGGTCGACGTCACGGTGTCGCCCCACGTCGATGTGACCCGGCTGCGCCTCTCCAACGGCATTCTCACGCTGGCCGGCGTGCACCCTGTCGAACGCGCATTCCTCGCCCGCGCGTCGACCGCGGGTCAGCTCACCTTGATCGACGGCGGGCGTTACGGCCGCTACTGGTGGATCCGGCTGAGCGACGGATACCGGCCGCGGGTGGTCGCGGGCCGGCATCTTCGGGTGAGTCCCCGCGACTGCGGGTTCGGTGCGGACGTTCGTGCCCCGGCGCCCGTCTCCGGGCGGATGCGGGTGGCCGTCGGCTGACGGCGGGGCGGCCGTGCCTGCTGGTTACGCTGTGCCGCGGACTTCGGCGAGCAGCCGGGCGGCGGTCTCCCGCACGTGGGGGTCGGTGGCGGCGCGGCGAGCAGACGCGGCGCTGACCATCCCGTCCCGGTCGCTGACCAGCATGAGGGCGATCGCGAACAGCTGCGTGTCCACCGCCAGGGAGCGGAATCTGCGCCTGGCTTCCGAGCTGAGCGCGCGCAGCTGCTGCTGCACGTCACCGCGCCGCTGATGCAGCGCCCGGTGCCGCAAGCTGATGCCGCCGCAGAGTGCGGCGCACAACGTCGATGCGGTGCGAGCGTGCATGCAGTGTCCTTGCGAATCTGCTTCGGCGACGCTCTTGTTGAACGCAGGCACCAAGGCCTGCTTCGCACTCTCCTACGCTCGACACGTCGGATGCAACGCGCCGGCCGGCGTTGCCGGTCACAGCGCGGCAGAAGCCGTTCGACCGGATCAGTGTTTTGCGCCCGTTGGTCCAGGTCGGCCGGGGAGAATCCGAAGTGCCGTGTTGACCACGCGTGAGGAGCTCCCGGCTTGCACAACTTACGGATCGGACTGCGGCATCACCGCGACCACCCAGCGGCTTCGGCGGGGCCGGGCGCCGGCCGGGCTCACGCCGTGCCGTCCGAGGGCGGCCTCGCGCTCTGCGGCGAGGACTGTCACACCGTCACCGACATGCATTGGCCGCCCCTCGAGCATCCTGACGTCTGCGACGAGTGCCTCGACCTGATGACGCTGTCGTAGCCGTCCGGGCTCACTGCCGGCGCATGGCGACGCGTACCACGACCGCGTACGCGAAATCGGACGTGACCATCCGGGTGTGCAGCAGCCGCTGCAGCGGGGTGGCGTCCGCAGGAAGCGTGCCGTCGGGTGGGGCGACCTTCTCCCAGGAGAGATGGGCGAACCAGGACTCCTGCCGGGCCCGCATCACGGCAGGCTCGTACATCCAATCGGCAGACAGCCCGGCGGGCACGGCGCGTTCCGGAGCTGCGTCGCAGTCGCAGCGCGGATCCGCCAAGGCCGTCACTGCTTCATGATTCGATGTGGCGACCTTCCGACCTGTCTGCCAAAAGGGTGACGCGCTCGGCGATTCGGGGGACCCGCAGCGGAAGGCGCATTGCGCTTAGCCCGAATTGCCGAATGCGTGGGACCCCGCATATCCGGGTAACTCGGACAATACGGCCGCCCAGCTTGGCCGGTGAATCCCTCTCCAAACAGCGGAGCGACGACGTGAGCCAAGCAGCGGCACCACGAACGATCAAGGACCGGTTCGTCGAGTCGGTCGGCAGCCGGCGCGTCTTCGCCAGCGCGCTGACGGGCTCCCGCCCGCATCCGGATGTGCGCGGACCGCGCGACCGTGCGCCGGAGCCTCACCTGGACGGCGTGGCCCGGCTGCGGCAGGCGATCGGCCAGTTACTCGATCGGCATGGCGGGCGGCGCGTTGCAGTGCTCATCGCCGACGGCGGCGAAAAGCTCGGTGACGTGGCGACGCTCGGGGAGCGCGAGATCTTCCTCGCGGAGTCAGGCGGCGAGCCGTGCGCGATCCCGCTGGACAGGGTCCTATCCGTGCAGATGGTGGGAGGCTCCGCGCGCTAGCCGAGCGGCGGAAGCCTTACGCCGCCGCAGCCGCTGCCTGCGGCAACAGCAGCTGCGCGGCCGCGTGCAGCTCGACTTCGAGTTCGTCCACCCGCTGCCGTTTGCGCGCGCGATCGGCGTCCAGCGGACCCTCGGCGTGAAGCAGCTCCCGCAGCGTGCGGACGACCGCTTGCCACTCGGCCACGTGCAGGGAGCGGCCCCGAGCGAGCTGCTCGAGACGGGCCAACTCGTGCTCACACATCTCTGACCGGGTCACAGTCGGTGGGTCCTCCTCGTACTTCGAATCTCGTCGGCGGTGGCGGCGCGGCCGGCTGGCAGGATTGTGCCGCCGCGGATGTCTGCGCACCCGCTGACACGCCCCACATCGTTGCGCGCTGCAACTACTACCCGGGCCGGTAGGGCACAACCGCCCCGAAGATGAACGAAAGCTCACACGAATGCTTGATCAGCCCCGGGCGGGTCGGACGGGTCAGCCCAGCGGGTCCGTCTTCGACCGCATGGTCACCGACTGGTAGAGGTAGGCGAGCCCGGCGCGTTTCCTCGTGCAGCCACTTACGCAGCGGAATGTGGCGCGGGGTGAAGTGCCGCGAGAGCCCGAGAAACACCTCGAAAACGATCTCTTCCGCGGCAGGCGCTCCGTCGACCAGCCGCCCGGCGATCTGCAGGCAATCCGGGCCGTGGCGGTCGTAGAGGCCGAGCAATCCATCTATGCGGCCCGCGCGCATCGTCGCGAGAAGCCGGCGGCCGGCGAACGAGGTCATGTCAGTTCCGTTCAATGCTGGGGCATCGGCGTGCGGTCTGCGATTGCCGGTCCAGTACCCGGCTGCAGGGTGCTCACGCTGACCGGGTCGGGGGTACGCAAGCCGGGCGTTGCACCGGACATCTGGCCGTGATCTGGCGCGGGCATGCTCGGCCGGTGAACTCCGCCGTACTGCAGAACGCGCTGCTTCCCGACGGGCGCCGGGTCGACGTCACGGTCGCCGGGGGGACGGTCGCCGCCGTCGCTGCGGCGGGAGCTCCGGTATCCGCCTCCCCTGAGGGAGAGGTCCTCGACCTCAGCGGCTACCTGCTGCTGCCGGCGCCCGCCGAACCACACGAGGACGTCCTGCGGGAGGCGATCAAGTACGGCATCGACCGGCTCGGTGGGGCGCCGCACGCCTGGCCCGATCCGCTGGCCGGCACGCTGGCGCTGCCATGATCAACGCGCCAATGATCAAGGTGAGACCCGGGTTGGCGTGGGAGTCAGGCCGTTCGTTGGCGCGTTGATCATGGACTGGCGCGATGGCGCGTCAGTCGACCTGGCGCACCGCTCCCTGGTCCGCGGACAACGCGAAACGGGCGTAGGCGCGCAGCGCCACGGAGACCGGGCGTGCGCGATTGGCCGGCTTCCAGCCGTCGCGTTCGCGCGCTTCCCGCCGGCGCGCCAGCTCGGCGTCGTCGACGAGCAGCTGGATCGAGCGGGACGGCACGTCGATCTCGATCAGATCGCCGTTCTCGACCAGGCCGATCGTGCCGCCGGCCGCCGCTTCCGGCGAGACGTGGCCGATCGACAGGCCGCTGGTGCCTCCCGAGAAGCGCCCGTCGGTGATGAGCGCGCAGCTCTGCCCGAGCCCGCGGCCCTTGAGGAAGCTGGTCGGGTAGAGCATCTCCTGCATGCCGGGGCCGCCGCGGGGACCCTCGTAGCGCACGACGACGACGTCGCCTTCCTTGACGCGCTTGTTGAGAATCGCCTCGACGGCTTCGTCCTGGCTCTCGGTCACCAGCGCCGGGCCGCGGAAGTGCAGCTGGCTGTCGGGCACGCCGGCGGTCTTCACGACGCAGCCGTCGACCGAAAGGTTGCCGCGCAGCACGGCGAGGCCGCCGTCGGCGCTGTAGGGCGTCGACACCGACCGGATGCAGCCGGCCTCGTCGTCGAGGTCGGGTGACGACCACGAGGCGGTCGAGGAGAAGGCCTCGGTGGTGCGCACGCCGCCCGGCGCGGCGGCGAACAACGTCACCGCCTGCGGCGACGGGTGCTCGGCGCGGATGTCCCACTCGCCGATCCACTCCCGCAGGTGCGGCGAATGCACCGAGTGAACGCTCTCGTCGAGCAGCCCGCCGCGGTAGAGCTCCCCCATGATCGCCGGGATGCCGCCGGCCCGGTGGACGTCTTCCATGTGGTAATCCGAGCTCGGCGCGACCTTGCAGATGCAGGGGGTGCTGCGGCTCAGCCCGTCGATGTCGTGCAGGTCGAAGTCGACGCCCGCTTCGCGCGCGGCGGCGAGCAGGTGCAGCACCGTATTGGTGGAGCCGCCCATCGCGATGTCGACGATCATCGCGTTGCTGAACGCGGCCTTCGTGGCGATCGAGCGCGGCAGGACGGCGTCGTCGTCCTTCTCGTAGTAGCGCTTGGCGAGCTCGACGACCAGCTCGCCGGCCTTGACGAACAGGTCGCGCCGCACGGAGCTGGTGGCGAGCGTCGAACCATTACCGGGCAACGAGAGCCCGAGCACCTCGGTCAGACAGTTCATGGAGTTGGCGGTGAACATCCCCGAGCACGATCCGCACGTCGGGCAGGCCGATCGCTCGATGGAGGTGAGGTCCGACTCGCTGACAGCCTCGTCGGCCGACGCGGTGATCGCCGAGATCAGGTCGAGGCCGGTGCGCGCGACCCCGTCCTCGACAACGGCCTTGCCGGCTTCCATGGCGCCGCCGCTGACGAAAACGGTCGGGATGTTGAGCCGCATCGCCGCGAGCAGCATGCCGGGCGTGATCTTGTCGCAGTTGCTGATGCACACCAGCGCGTCGGCCCGGTGCGCTTCGACCATGTACTCGACGGAATCGGCGATCAGCTCGCGGCTCGGCAGGCTGTAGAGCATGCCGCTGTGACCCATCGCGATGCCGTCGTCGACCGCGATCGTGTTGAACTCGCGGCCGACACCACCCGCCTCGGCGACCGCCTCGGCGACCAGCTTGCCCATGTCACGCAGGTGGACGTGGCCCGGGACGAACTGCGTGAAGCTGTTGGCAATCGCCACGATCGGCTTGCCGAAGTCGCCATCGGTCATCCCGGTCGCGCGCCAGAGGGCTCGGGCACCGGCCATGTTGCGACCGTGGGTGGTGGTACGGGATCGCAAAGCAGGCAACGTCGGCTCCTCGGGTCGTGCTGTTCGGACGATCGAGCGCGGGTCGAAATACCGCCGGACGCTAGTCCATGCTAAGCGTTCTTCGGATTGTCAGCGCTGGGTGAGGCCGGAGGGCAGCAGTGAACGAGGGACGTGCACGGACCGGGCGGGTGGCCGGAAAGGTCGTGCTGATCACGGGTGCGGCCCGCGGGATCGGCGCGGCGGTCAGTCGTTTGCTCGCGGCAGAGGGCGCCCGGCTGTGGTTGAACGACATCGCCGCCGAGCTGGACGACGTCGTCGCCGAGCTGCAGCAAACCGGCGCGCAGGCCCACGGCATGGTGGGCGACGCGTCGGATTCGGCGTTCGTGAACGACTGGGTTGCGCAGGCGGTGGAGGCGCTGGGACACGTCGACGTGCTCTACAACAACGTCGGCGTCTCGCGGTCCGGCCTCATCGGGGACCTGAGGGACGAGGACTGGCGCCTGCAGCAGCGGCTCACGCTCGACACAGTGTTCTTCGCCACGCGAGCCGTGCTGCCGCACATGGCAGCGCGCCGGTCGGGGTCGATCGTGAGCATGTCGTCCGGGGCCGGGATCGGCGGCAATTTCGGGCTCGGCGGCTACGCGGCGGCCAAGGCGGGCGTCATCAATCTCATGGAGACGGTCGCCACCGAATACGGACCGCTCGGCATCCGCGCCAACGCGGTCACGCCCGGGCCGACGGCGACCGCGCCGCTGCTTGCCTACCTGCAGGATCAGCCGGGCGGCATTGACGAGCACGTCCGGGGGCTGAATCTGCAACGCCTCACCCGGCCTGAGGAAGTCGCCGAGATCGTGCTGTGGCTCGCCTCGGACGCGTCGTCAAGCGTCAGCGGCACGTGCGTGCGCAGCAACATCCGCGCCGCGAGTGCGCGGCCGTTCTGAATCGACCGCAGGTGGCGGATCTGCCGCATCCGACCGGCCCGTTCGGCTGCGCTTTGCGGCAGATTTCCGCCACACTTCACCGGCTCTCGGCACCATGGCAGCAGTGTGCGCGTTGGCTATGTGTGAGGCCGATGAAGACGGGTGAAGTGACCGCCGGGTGATCGAAGCGCTGCTTCTGGTGCTCAGCCTGCTGCTCGTCGTGGCCTGTGGGCTGTTCGTGGCGGCCGAATTCGCGTTCGTCACCGTCGACCGGCCGAGCGTCGAACGTGCCGCCGCCTCCGGAGACCGCCAGGCCGGCCAGGTCGCGGGCGCATTGCGCATGCTGTCCACGCAGCTCAGCGGGGCGCAGCTGGGCATCACCGTGACCAACCTGGTCATCGGCTTCCTCGCCGAGCCGGCCATCGCCGCCCTGCTCGAAGGGCCGTTGCGCGCGATCGGCCTGCCCGCAGGAGCGGTGCCCTCGATCGCGGTGATCCTCGGACTGGCCGCCGCGACCGCCGTCACCATGGTCTACGGCGAGCTCGTCCCGAAGAATCTGGCGATCGCCGATCCGATGGGCACCGCCCGTGCGGTGGCTCCGATCCAGCGGGCCTTCACCCGGGCTACCAGCTGGGTGATCCGGCTGTTGAACGGCGCCGCCAACCTGCTGCTGAGGCCGCTCGGCGTGCAGCCGCAGGAGGAGCTCGCTTCTGCGCGCAGCCCGGAGGAGCTCGCGTCGCTCGTGCGTCGCTCTCAGGAGCAGGGCACGCTGCCGTCGGACACCGCCACGCTGCTGCGGCGGTCACTCGCCTTCGGTGACAAGCGCGCCGGCGACGTGCGCACCCCGCGGACCCAGATGCTTGCCATCGGCGCCGACGCACCGGCGGCAGAGGTCCTCGCCCTGGCGCGCACCACCGGGCACTCTCGATTCCCCGTCCGCGGCGAGGACATCGACGACATCGTCGGGCTGGTCCACATCAAGCACGCCGTCGGCGTCTCGGCGGGCAATCGCGCGCACGTCACCGTCCGCCAGGTGATGATCCCGCCGGTGCAGGTGCCGGACAGCATGGACCTCGACACGCTGCTCGAGACGCTGCGCAGCGGCGGCTTGCAGATGGCCGTGGTGGTCGACGAGTTCGGCGGCACGGACGGCGTCGTCACCGTCGAAGACCTGATCGAAGAGCTCGTCGGTGAAGTCGTCGACGAGCACGACGCGGCCGACGTCACCGCCTACCGCCGGCGTGACGGCAGCTGGCTGCTGTCCGGGCTGCTCCGCCCCGACGAGGTGGCCGAGCACACCGGCGTCACACTGCCGCGCAGCGAGGCCTACGAGACGCTCGGCGGGCTGCTCGCCGCCGCGCTCGGCCGGGTGCCCACATGGGGCGATCGGGTCACGCTCGACGGCCACCGCCTGACCGTCGAGCGGATGGACGGCCGCCGGGTCGCCCGGGTGCGGCTGGAGCTGCCATGAGCGAATGGCTCGCGTTGCTCGTCGCCGTGGCACTGCTGGCGGCGAACGCGTTCTTCGTCGGCGCCGAGTTCGCCCTCGTTTCCGCCCGCCGGACGGCCATCGAGCCACGCGCCGAAGCGGGTTCCCGGTCGGCCCGCATCACGCTGGCCGCCATGGAGAACGTGTCGATGATGATGGCCGGGGCGCAGCTCGGAATCACCCTGTGCTCACTGGGCTTGGGTGCGGTGGCGGAGCCGGCGGTCGCGCATCTCATCGAAGCGCCGCTGGACTTCTTCGGCGCCCCGGAGGGGGTACTGCACCCCGTGGGGTTCGCCATCGCGCTGGCGCTCGTCGTCGTCTTGCACGTGGTGGTCGGCGAGATGGTGCCGAAGAACCTGGCGCTCGCGGGCCCCGACCGGGCGGCCCTCCTGCTCGCGCCGCCGCTTGCCTTGCTGGTGCGCATGTTCCGGCCGGCCGTCGCAGCTTTCAACGGCATCGCCAACCTCTCGTTGCGCGCGGTCGGCGTCACCCCGCGCGCCGAGGTGACCAGCGCGTTCAGTCGCGATGAGGTGGCCGGTCTGGTCGAGGAGTCCCGCCGCGAAGGTTTCCTGGACGAGGACCGCCACGAGCTGCTGACGGGCGCGCTGCAGCTCGACGAACGCGACGTCAGCCGGGTGCTCATCCCGCGCGAGCGGCTGGTCACGCTGCGCCAGACGGTGACCCCGCACGAGGTCGAAGAGGTCGCCGCCCGCACCGGCTTCTCGCGCTTCCCGGTTTCTGGATTCGGCGGCGACCTCATCGGTTACCTGCACCTCATCGACGCGCTGGAGACCGACCCGGCGCGCCGCGACGCTCCGATCCATCCGAAGTGGATCCGGCCGTTGCCGCACATCGTCGTCGGCGACAGCTTGCGCAGCGTCCTGGCGACGATGCAGAGCAGCGGCGCGCACCTCGCGAGGGTGGTCGACCACACGGGCCGGGTGCTCGGCGTGGTGGCGCTCGAAGACGTGCTGGAGGAGCTTGTCGGCGAGATCCGCGACGAGGCGGTCGCACGCCGCTAGCAGCCGCAGCCGGCAAAGCCGGCTCGAGGCGCCGTCAGGCGTCCGGAGCCGGGTCACCGTTCATGGTCGGTCAGCTGCTGCGCTGGCCGACCTCGCCGCGCCAGGAGCCACTTTCGGCGCCCGACTTCTCGATGAAGGACTTGAAGCGCTCGAGGTCGCCCCTGGCCTGCCGCTTCAAGATCCCCAGCTTGTCCGCGGCGGACTCGACGACGCCTTCCGGCTCGGTGTCGAGCTGCAGCATCACCCGGCTGCGGCCCTCGTCCAGCCGGTGGAAGGTGACGACTCCCGCGTGCGTCGCGCCGTCGACGCTGCGCCAGGCGATGCGCTGGTCCGGCGTCTGCTCGGTGATTTCCGCGTCGAACTCGCGCTGCACGCCGGCGACGGAGATCTGCCAGTGCGTCTTGGTGTCGGACAGCTGGGTGATCTTCTCGACGCCGCCCATGAACTCGGGAAACGTCTCGAACTGCGTCCACTGGTTGTAGGCGGTACGCACCGGCACCGCTACCTCGATGGACTCCTGGACCTCGGACATAGGTCACTCCTTTTCACGTTGGTATCAAGGGGGTGGTCGAACAGCGAGACGCACGGACCTGCGTAGCGGAACTGAGTCGGTCCTCAGCCCTTGAGCGGGTCGCTCTTGTTCTTCTCGAGGATGGCCACGATGTGGCGGCCGGAGTCATGGCCCACGGATTCTTCGCCACCGGCGCCGGACTTCTTCGCACCGTTTCCGGTGACGCCGACCGACCGCGACTGCTCGCTGTCGAGCCAGCGTGTGAGCTCGGCGGCGGTCATGTTCACGAGCTCATCGAAGTCGTCGCGGACGTCATCCTCCGAGTCCGAAGCGCTCACTTCTTCTCCAGCGCTTCCGGCTTGTGGACGGCTTCACCGCCACTCTTCTCGCTCTTCACCAGGTACTGCGGCTCCTCGTCGGATGCGCGAACCGTTCGTCCGGCCGCCGCCGTGTCCGACGTGAGCTTCTTCTCGACCTCACCGACGGCCTCGCCGCCGTGCGATTTCCAGGTGACCTCGTCACCCTTCTTGAACTCGGCCATGGGTTGCTGATACCCATCGGCGTCATTTCGATGAAGCGATGTGGCCTTTTGCTCGATCCGTCACGGTGATTTGACTACGCTGCGCCCGGCGTGCTCGCCGCAGCTTCTGGGAGCAGGTGAGCCCAGCAGGTGCCCCTGTCAGCAGACCCTGTCAGGGAAGCATGGCGTCGATCAAGTGTTCGATGCCGTCGCGCTCGCCGTCGCGGGTCTGCCCTCCGGCATCCAGGAACGCCTTCATGGCGTGGCGGTGTGCTCCTGCGGCGAACCGCTCGGCCAGCGCGTCACTTTCCGCCACGAGAGCCTCGTCGATGGGCGTGAGCGAGGCATCGACGACGCGTTTGATGGCTGCCACGGACCCGGCCGGCATGGAGGCGATGCGTTGGGCCAGGGCCGTTCCGTCTTCGAGCAGGCTCTCCGAGGGAACGACGAAGTCCAGCCAGCCGAGCGAGCAGGCCTCGTCGGCGTCCGCGTCCCGCCCGGTCAGCAGGATCTCCAGCGCGCGTCCGCGCCCGACCAGCCGGGGCCAGCGCGCGGTGCCGCCCGCACCCGGCAGGATGCCCATCGCGACCTCCGGCTGGCCGATGACGGTCTGTGGCGAGCCAAGCCGCAGGTCGAGCGCGGAAAGGAACTCGCAGCCGCCGCCGCGCGCCGCGCCGTCGATCAGCCCGATGGAGATCAGCCGGCTGCGGCTCAGGCGTTCGAACGTCCTGGCGGCCACATTCGGCTCCAAGACAGGGACGTACTCGGCTTCCGGCATCGCCAGGATCGACACGACGTCGCCGTGCATCAGGAAGTATTCCGGATCGGCGCTGCGAAACAGCAGGACGCGGCAGCTGCCGTCGGCTTCACATCGATCGAGCAGCTGCATGAGTTCGGCGATGAACACGCCGTCGACCAGATTGGACGGCGGATGGTCGATCGTGATCGTCGCAACGCCTGCGTCGAGTTCGGCGGTGAGGGCCATGGCGCAGAAACGTAGCGCCGCTGCGGCGCTTCGCGTAAAGGTGTACCGGTGAGCCGCCGTGTCGTGAGCGTCGTTCTCGCGCTGACGGCGCTCCTGCTGGGCGGCTGCTCGGGCGGCGGTGACTCGCCGGGAAGCGGCCCCCGGCAGGCATCTGCGGCGGCAGAGGGACAGCCGGCCGGTAGCCATGCCGTCGGGGTGGTCAGCAGGGCCTTTGTCGACCGTTCGCGCGTCACCCCGGCGAACGGTGACGAGCCGGAACGGTCGGCACGCACGTTGCCGACCAAGGTGTATTACCCGGCGACCGGCGGGCGTGGAGGTGATGCCGGCGACAACGCCCCGGCGGATCGGGCGGGAGGCCCGTATCCGTTGGTGATCTTCGCGCACGGGCTTGCTGAGCAGCAGTCGTTCCTGGCGCCGCTGATCGAGCGCTGGGTGGCGGCGGGATATGTCGTCGCCTCACCCACCTTTCCGCTGACCCAGCCTTACGCGCCCGGCGGGGTGAACGCGGCCGACGTGCAACGCCAGCCGGGCGATGTCAGCTTCGTCATCGATCAGGTGCTCACCGAAGCACGGCGGTCGAGCGGCCCGCTCAGCGGCCTCATCGACCCGGCGAGAATTGCCATCACCGGCCATTCCAACGGAGCGATCACGACGCTCGGAGCCGTCGCGAACACCTGCTGCCGCGAATCGCGGGCCACAGCCGCGATCGTCATGGCCGGCATGGATCCTCCTTATGCCGCAGGGCGATACGACTTCGCAGCGGGTCCGCCGACCTTGCTGGTCCACGGTGTGAAAGACGCGCTCATCGACTACTCGAACGCGGTGCGCGTCTTCAACGCGCTACCGGCGCCGAAGGGGCTGCTGACGCTGGACGAGTCGGATCACGGTGACTGGCTGTTCCCGGCGACACCCGCGTTCTCCGTGGTCGCCGAGGCCACCACGGACTTCCTGGATGCCTACCTCAAGGACGACAGGGCAGCGCTGGCGAAGCTGCCGAAGGACGCCGACGCGGGCGTGGCCACGATGCATTTCGCCGCAGGCCCCGGTGGGCCGCTGCGACTCGCGCTGTCGAACGACGACAGGAAGCGCCGGGTCTCGGCGTCGCCGACGGCGCAGCTGACCGATGGAGCCGCGGTCACCGTCGCATGGAGTGGATTCACCCCGCACAAGTCGATCAACATCGTGCAGTGCACCGGCGACGGGACGGGTGGCGTGACGACGTGCGACGTGCTGCACGGCATCATCCTCAAGCTCGACCCCACCGGCTCCGGGAGCGCAACGCTGCACGTGCGCGTCGGCCGGATCGGAAGTGGCCGATGCGACGCGCAGCACGCCTGCACCATCATCGTCAACGATGCGGCGTCGCAGGAGCCGGGAGCGACGACGTTCGTGCCGATCACCTTCGCGTCGTAGCGCCGCGCCGGCTGGGCGCGCCGACGACTACGCCCAGCGCGTGGCCAGCGCCGGACGACGTTGACAGCGCGCGGCGTTTGCGGCTAGGTGGAGTCCTGGACCGGCGGGTCTCCCGTTGGCGAAAGGATGCGCCATGGACTTCGACAGCTTCCACCGGCACGAGGTGCCCCGGCTGCTGGCGGTCGGCCAGGGGAGAGCCGCGGCGGCCGCCCTTCCCACGGGGTGCAGTCTCACGTTGCGCTGCACGGACGGCGGCGCCTACACCTATCGCAGCATCGGCTCGGACCTGCACGTCGAGCCGGCGGGTGCGGCCGATGGCGCTGCGGACGTCGTCGTCGAGTTGAGCGCTGACGCGTTCGAGGATCTGCTGTCCGAGGCATGGTCGGTGTTCGGCCTGCTCTACGGAGACCGGGTGCACGTCCGGCAGGGAGACTTCAACACCTTCGCCCGCTGGGAAGCGCCCCTGCAAGCGCTATGGTTCGGACGGCCGATCTACGGCCCGGACACGGTCGCGGCGCTGCGAGACCTGGATGTCGCGCGCGCGTTCACCCTTGACGACTCGGACGAAGAGCTTCGCCACTTCCTGGCCACGGCTGGCTTCCTCGTCTTGCGCCGGGCGTTCCCCGCAGACGAGATCGAGCGGCTGAACGTTGCGGTCGCCGAGCAGCTCGAGCGGGCGATGCCGGGCGACGAGAAGTCCTGGTGGGCAACGCGCTCGGACGGCGCGGAAGTCTGCTGCCGGCTCACGTATCTGGCGCAGCGGTCGGCGGAGGTGGCCCGGCTCGCCGACGATGCACGGCTGCGGCGGATCGCGGCGATCGCTGATCCGCGGCTGCTGCCATGTACCGACCGGCTGGACGGGATGAGCGTCGTCATCAAGAATTCCAGCGTCGTCAGCGGTCTTTCCGACCTGCCGTGGCATCGCGACTGCGGGGTCGGAGGGCATCGGGTGCTCTGCCCGGGACTGAACATCGGCATCCAACTCGACCAGGCGGATGCGCAGAACGGGCAGTTGCACTTCCTGGCCGGTTCGCATCACCACGCGGCGCAGCAGGCCCCGCCTGCGTTGGATGGCGTGCCGACGGTTGCCGTCGATGCCGAGCCGGGTGATATGACGGTGCACTTCAGCCACGTGTTGCACGCCGCTCCGCCGCCGTCGTCACCGGCGGCAGGGCGCAAGGCGCTGTATGTCTCGTTCCACTCGCAGGCCGCATTCGACGTTGTCGGCGAGGGCGAGGCCTACAACGACGTGCTCGTGAAACGCGATGCCGGTCGGGTGAAGTCACCGGACGAGCTCGTGGCCCGGTGAACTGACCGTCACGGCGACTTCGCCTGGTGTTTTCCTCTTGCCGACGGTGAAACGCTCCGGGCAGGGTAGCTCGCCTTCGTGACCCTGAAGCCCTGCCTCGGATGTGGAGCTCCCAGCCCTGGAAGCCGCTGCCGGCGTTGCATAGCCCGTCGCCGGGAGCGCTTGGGTTCCAGGGGGCGGTAGACCCGGTACCGCGAGTGCATCACCAGGCCGCGCCGGCACGACCAACGGAATCGCTGCCTCGGGCTTCCTTGCGCCGACACGTGCCGGCATCCGGCACCTGGTCCGGTACGGTGAAATGGCGTCACGGCGGTGGGGCCCGCCGAAACCGTCGCACCTCGCGGCCAACGGTCCCTACGGTTCGACCCTGAGGGGGTGCCGTGACGCATGCGCATGGTGGGCCGCCGCGCCGCGGCGCCGACGAGGTTGCTGAGCTGCCCATCGATCCCGATGTCGACGCCGCTGTAGACGCGCGCCACCGCCATGGCGCTTCGCCGTTCGAACACGGCCGCCGCGCGCGGTGGCCGCGGATCCGGCCGGACGTGGTCGGTGTCGTGTTCCTCGGCGGCTGTATCGGCGGGTACGCGCGCTACGGGGTGACGGACCTGTGGCCTGCGCCGGCGGATCGGTTCCCCTGGTCGACACTTGCGGTGAACACCGTGGGCGCTTTCATCCTGACTCTCGTCATCGTGATCGCCTCCGACGTCATGCCGTCGCGCTACCTGCGACCGTTGCTCGGTACCGGCTTTTGCGGGGCGCTGACCACGTTCTCGTCCGTGGTCGTGAGCACCGACGAGCTTTTCGCCCATCAGGCGCAGGGGACGGCGGCGGCCTACCTGGTCGCCAGCCTCGTGGCGGCGCTGGCAGCCGGTTGGCTGGGACTTGCGGCCGGCCGTCTGGTCGCCGTCAATCGCCGCAGGACACGCACGCGAAGGAGTTCGTCATGAAGCTTTCCGGACCCGCGAAGCGGCTGACCATTTTCATCGGCGAGTCCGACCACTACAAGCATCACTCGCTGGTGAGCGAGATCGTCGACCGGGCTCGCACGGCACAGCTCGCCGGGTGCTCGGTTTTCCGTGGCAGCGAAGGCTTCGGCGCGACCGGCCATCTGCACACCAGCCGCCTGCTCAGCCTGTCCGAGGACCTGCCGATCGCCATCGTCATCGTCGATTCGGTGCAGCAGATCGACGCGTTCGTGCCGCAGCTCGACGAGCTCGTCACCGGCGGGCTGGTCATTCTCGACGACGTGGAAGTCATCCGCTACGTCGGCAATCCCGCCGGCCGAAGTACGCGAGACGTCTGATGGTGCCGCTTCTGGTGGCCCTCGCCGCAGGGGCCGGCGCCGTCACCCGTTACGTCGTCGACCAAGTCGTGCAGCACCGCAGCCGCGGAGTCTTTCCCTACGGCACGTTGCTCATCAACGTCACCGGCAGCCTGCTGCTTGGATTCGTCACCGGGCTGGCGTTGCATCACGGGCTGGCGCGCACGCCCACGCTGGTGGTCGGCACCGGTTTCGCCGGTGGTTACACCACGCTGTCGACGTGGGCGTGGGAGTCACTCGCCTTGGCCGAGACGGGCGAGTGGCTGCAGGCGAGCGTCAACGTCTTCGGCAGTTTCGCCCTGGGCATCGGTGCCGCCGCGGCCGGCCTCGGGCTGGCGCTGCTGTAGGCGTCAGTTCGCTGCCGCCTGCGCCGCGGCGGTCACTGCTGTGATGAGGTCGCCGTCATCCGGCAACGCGGGGTCGAGGTGGGCCAGCACCCGGCGCACCGCATCCGGCATCCGGCCCGCCGCGAGCGGTTTCAGGACGTCCGCATGCACATCGTCGACCGGCACGCCCCCGCCGCGCAGGTGCAGGATCCACGCGCCCAGGATGCGGCACGCCCCCTCCGGGAGCCTGCCGGCGGCCCGCTCGGCGCGCAGCACCGGGAGCACCCGGACCGGCAGCTTCTGCGAGCCGTCGGCGGCGATCTGCCCGAGTAGGTGGCGGATACGAGGGTTCGCGAATCGTTCGAGCAACGCGTGTGTATACGCGTCGGCGTCGGCCGCGGCGGGTAGGTGGGGCGACGCCTCGCTCCACCATTGCTGCACCCATCCGCGGCTGATGTCGTCGGCGATGGCCTCCGCGACCGTCGCAGCGCCGCGTACGGAACCGGCATAGGCCAGCAGCGAATGCGCGCCGTTGAGCAGCCATAGCTTGCGGCGTTCGAACGGCTCGATGTCGTCGGTGAAGACGGCGCCGGAGGTGTCCCACTCCGGCCGTCCGGCGGGAAAGTCACCGCACAGCACCCATTCGCTGAACGGCTCGGTGACGACGGGGCAGCAGTCGCGGACTCCGGTGGCGTGCTGCACCGCGTCCGCTTCGGCGTCGGTGGCACGCGGGGTGATGCGATCCACGGTCGTGCTGACATACGAGACCGAGGAAGCAAGCCACCCGGCCAGCTCGCCATCCAGAGCCTGCGCGAACTCACCGATCACCCGCGCGAGGCTCCGGCCGTTGCCCGGCAGGTTGTCGCACGGGACGAGGGACAACGGCCCGCCGCCGGCGCGGTAGCGGGCCAGCAAGCCGGCGACGAGCCGGGCCGGCACGGTGCCGACGAGCGCGGCGGGGTCGCGTTGCAGCGCCGAGAGATCGGCGCGTATGCCAGGGCGATCGAGGTCCAGCCCGCCATGGTCGCCACGCGCGTAACCGGCTTCGGTCACGGTCGTGGTGACGGCGGTCAGCGCCGGCGACCGGAAGTACTCCAGCCAGGCATCGTGCTCGGACGGGGCATGCACCTGGCGCACACTGTCGATGGTCTCGAACGCATCGCGCTGCGGCCCACGAGTGATCAGCGTGTACCGGCCGTGCTGGCGCTGCAGCGCTTCGGCCAAAGCTGCGCTCCGTCCACTGAACGCCGCGTAGTCCCAGTCGCCGCTGTCGGCGCAGTGCGCCGTATACCAGGCCTGATGGGCGCGAAAGAAATTGCCGAGCCCCAGGTGCAGCAGCCGCATGGGTGACGGGGCAGCTCGGCGGTCGGCAGTCACAGCTTGAAGACTCTCGCCGGCTGAGCGGTGACGAGATCCACGGCGGTGTCGGCTGCTTCGGATTCGTCGAGGCGGTGCTCCACGACGAGCCGGGCGAGATATCCCGCGTCGAGCCGGCGCGCCATGTCGTGCCGGGCCGGGATGGAGCAGAAGGCGCGGGTGTCGTCGACGAAACCCGACGTGCGGGAAAAGCCCGCCGTTTCGGTGGTTGCGGCGCGGAAGCGGCGGATGGCGTCGGGAGCGTCCAGGAACCACCACGGCACGCCGATGAACACCGACGGGTAGAAGCCGGCCAGCGGCGCGAGCTCGCGTGACCACGTCGTCTCGTCCACCGTGAACAGGACCAGGTGGAAGTTCGGATGCGTGCCGAAGCGGTCGAGCAATGGACGAAGGGCGTCGGTGAACTCGACACGGTTGGGGATGTCGTGCCCGGTGTCGGGACCGAAGCGCTCCAGCGTCGGGCGGTGGTGGCCGCGCCGAACGCCGGGATGCAGCGTCATGACCAGCCCGTCGTCGCAGGACATCCGCGCCATCTCCCAGATCAGATGCCGGCGCAGCGCGTCCGCTTCCGAAGTGCTGACATCCCCCGAAAGTGCCTGCCGGTAAAGGCGATCAGCCTCGTGCGGCTCGAGCGGATCGGTGCGGGCATCGGCATGCGCGTGATCGGCGGACACTGCGCCGTGCGCGATGAAGTACCGGCGGCGTTGCTCGAGGGCGCAAACGTATCCGCGGTAGTTCCCGACGTCGACGTCCGCCGCCTGGCCGAGCGCTGCGACGTCAGCAGCCCAGGTGTCATGTGCCGGCTCGAGGTAGCGATCCGGGCGGAAGGTCGGGATGACTCTGCCTGACCACGCCGGGTCGGCGGCCAGCGCGCGGTGCGCGGTCAGATCGGAAGCGGGGTCGTCCGTCGTCGCCAACACGGAGATGCCGAAACGCTCGAAGAGCGCGCGTGGTCGGAACGCCTCGTGGCGGAGTGCTTCTGCGATCCGGTCGTAGAGCCGGTCGGCTGTGCGCGGGGACGGCCGGCTGGTCACGTCGAAGATGTCGACGAACTCGCTCTCGAGCCAGTACTGCACCGGCGTTCCCCGGAACAGGTGCCAGCGTTCGCACAGCAGCCGAAAGGCACGCCGCGACTGCTCTTCGGTGAGCGACTCGCGTCCGACACCGAGCTCGGTGAGGTCGACGCCATCGGCATGCAGCAGTCGGGTCACGTAGTGATCGGGGGTGATGAACAGCGATGCCGGATCGGCGAACGGCTCGTTTCTGAGCAGCAGGTCGGGATCGACGTGTCCGTGTGGGGAGATGATCGGCGACTCGCGGATAGCCGCATAGATACGGCGCGCCACGTCGCGCTCGGCGGGATCGGCCGGAAGCAGCCGGTCGGGATGCAGCGCGAGGGCGGGCTCCAGAGCGTCCATTGCGGTCTATGTTTCCGCGTTCGGCGTGGTCATGCCAACATGCCGGCGGCGTACGGTCGGGATATGGCGAATTCCGTGCTGGTGGCGGGCGCCGTCGACACCGGTGGCCCGGACGAGGTCTTGACCGACAGCCAGGTGCGAGCGTTCGTCGTCGAGCACCTTCGCGCGGCGCGGCTCGACGGGCAGCGGGTGTGCGTGCTCGTCCCGGACGCGACGCGCACGTGCCCGCTACCCCTGCTCGTGTCGGCCGTGCGGCAAGCGCTGCAGGGCCGGGTGGCCGGGCTGACGCTGCTCGTGGCGCTCGGCACGCACGCCGACATGGACCCGTCGGCCTTGACCGCTCACCTGGGCGTCGAAGCCGGAGCCCAGCGGGCCGGCACGTCCGTGCTCACCCACGCCTGGTGGCAGCCCGAGACCTTCGTGCAGGTGGGCATGGTGGGCGCGGATCGTCTCGCGGAGCTCTCGGGTGGTCTGCTGCGGCAAGACGTGCCCGTCCAGGTCAATCGCGCGGTGGTCGAGCACGACGTGACGCTCATCGTCGGCCCGGTCTTCCCGCACGAAGTGGTCGGCTTCTCGGGCGGCGACAAGTACCTGTTTCCGGGTGTCTCCGGCCGCGAATTCATCGACGTTTCGCATTGGCTCGGCGCCCTCGTCACCAGCGCCGAAATCATCGGAACGCGCGGCGTGACACCGGTGCGGGCACTCATCGACGAGGCGGCGTCGATGGTGCCGGGTCGGCGACTGGCGCTGTGTTGCGTGACCGATGCAGCTGGCCACGGCTTGCATTCATTGGCCTTCGGCGAGCCGAGTGCGGCGTGGCAAGCGGCTGCCGACGTTTCGGCGCAGACGCACGTGCGCTATCTCGACGCGCCGGTTCGGCGGGTGCTGTCGCTCATTCCCACGCGCTACGACGATCTGTGGACGGGCGCGAAAGGTTTCTACAAGGTCGAGCCGATCGTCGCGGACGGTGGCCAGGTCGTGCTCTACGCGCCGCACATCCGGCAGATCAGCGCAACGCACCCGCAGGTCGCGCAGATCGGCTACCACGTCCGGGACTATTTCGTGAAGCAGTGGGACCGCTTCGCGGGCCTGCACTGGGGAGACCTCGCCCACTCGACGCATCTGCGGGGTGCCGGCACCTACGACCCGCAGACGGGCGAGCATCCGCGCGTCACCGTGACCCTGGCGACCGGCATACCGGAAGACGTCACCCGTGCGGTGAACCTCGACTATCTCGATCCGGCCACCCTCGACGTGGCCGGCTGGGAAGCCGACCCGGACACTCTCGTCGTCCATAACGCCGGCGAGGACCTGTACCGGCTGCGCTGACCGAGGCGATCAGCCCGCCGCGCTACCGAATTGGACGAGCTCGAACGGCAGCCCGCCGGCCTCGGCGGTGACGATCCGCAGCCGCGGACCGCCCGGAGCATCCTGCTCGATCGGGCCCCGCGCTGCGATACCGGCGGCGGTGAGAGCCGCTGCGGCCTTGTCCGCGTCGCGGTTCGGGACCGCCAGCAGCGCCAGACCCGGCTGCACGCTGCCGCGCAACGCCTGCGGGATCTCGACCACCTCCAGCGTCCCCGGTCCGTTGCCGATGATGGCGCCGCGCGTGGCGGCCTGCTCGAGCGGCCAGCCGAACATCTCGGACATGCTCACGGGCGACGCGTCGTAGACGTGGACCGGTGCGAGCCTTGCATGCTCCCGGGCGAAGGACAGCACCTCGTCGAGGTCGTTGCTCAGGACGACGATGTGGGACAGCGACGACGGCACGTTTCTCCCCTGTTGCAGCAGCTTTCTCGGCAGTCCCGTCCATTGTCACCATCGCCCTCCGGCCATACGGAGGCGACCCAAGATCAACGCGCCAACGATCATGGTGAGACCCGGGTTGGTGGGGGGTTCGGCCTGATCAGTGGCGCGTTGATCTTGAAGGGGCGACCCGTTGGCGCGGCCGTCGGGCACGGGTGGGATCGTGCCGATATGGCGAAGCAGGATGTGCTGATCCGCGGTGGTGAGGTCGTAGACGGAACGGGCGTCCCTCGGGTGCGCGCTGACGTCCGCATTCGAGACGGCCGCATCGCGGAGGTCGGGCCCGATCTGGCCCCGGCGGGGGAGCCGGAGATCGATGCGACGGGGGCTGTCGTGACGCCCGGCTTCATCGACACCCATGCGCACACCGATCCGCAGGTCTTCTGGGACCCGCAGCTCGACCCGGATCCGCTGCACGGCGTCACGACGATGCTGATGGGCAACTGCAGCCTGTCGCTCTACCCGGCATCGCCGCAGACGCGCGGTCAGATCGCCGACCTCTTCGCCTATATCGAGGACGTCCCGCGGCACCTGTTCGACGACAACGTGCCGTGGAGCTGGAGCGACTTCGCGGGTTACCGCGACGCGGTCAACGCCACCGGCACCGGTATCAACCTCGCCGGTTTGGTGGGGCACAGCCCCCTGCGGCTGGCGGTCATGGGCGACGACGCATGGACCAGGGAGGCGACCGCGCAGGAGCGGTCGCAGATGGCCGCGCTGCTCGAGGACGCCATGCGCGCGGGCGCCTGGGGGCTGTCGACGTCCTTCCTCGACAGTGACCAGCATGGCCGGCCGGTCCCCTCGCGGGCGGCGGACATGGCCGAGTTCGACGCCCTGTTCGACGTGATTCATCGCTGCGGCTACGGGCTGGTGGAGGTCGTGCCCGGACTGCTCGGCGACCGTCCGGAGGTGCTGCTCGAAGACCTGGCACGGCGCTGCGGTGCGCGTGGCATCCCGCTGACGTGGACCGGCTTCACCTATACCGACAGCAATCCGGCCAGCACCCAGAAGTGGATCGACCTGGCTCGCACGCTCACCGCCGAGGGCATCGGTTTCTACCCGCAGCTCTCGCCGCGCAGCGTGGACTTCCGGCTCAACTGGGACTCCTCGATGATGTTCATGTCGATGCCGGTGGGCTGGCACAAGGTGATTGCCGCGCGGGGAGCCGGCAAGCGGGAGCTGATCCGCGATCCCCAGTGGCGGGCCACAGCCCGCAACGAGTGGGACCGCACCGAGAAGGCGCTGTTCCCGCATCGCCGCCCGGAGGCGGTGCGCTTCGTGGCGGTCTCCGGGCCCGAGCACGAGAAGTGGCTGGGACGCTCGCTGGCCGATCTCGTCGCCGAGCAGGGTGGCCACCCGTCCGACGTGCTGGCCGATTTCGTCGCCGCCAACGACTTCGATCTCGGTCTTGTCGCGGTCGGCGTTTCGAACTCCGACGTCGACGGGGTTGCGCGCACGCTGGCCGACCCGGCCGTGCTGATCAGCTCGTCCGATGCCGGCGCGCACGTGAACATGCTGTGTGCCTCCGGCGATACGACGCTGCTGCTGACCCGGCACGTGCGCGAGCGCGGCGACTTCACACTCGAGCAGGCGGTGTACGAGTTGACCGGCCGGCAGGCCGAGGTATTCGGCTTCGGACGTCGCGGCGTCATCGCTCCGGGCAACGTGGCCGACGTCGTCGTCTTCGCGCTCGACGAGTTGCACTACGACGCCGACGAGTTCGTGCATGATCTGCCGAAGAAGGGTGCGCGGCTGCGCCGGCCCGAGGGCGGATACCGCGCCACGGTCGTCGACGGCGTTGCGGTGCAGCTCGGCGGGAAGCTGACGGGAGCCCTTCCGGGACGGGTGATCAGCCCGGCGGCGTGAGCCGTATCGCGGGTCTTCCGAGTGGCGCGGAAGGCCGGCGTCGATCTGGTAGACCGGCTGCTGCAGGCGGGCTAGGTTGACCGCGTGCGCTTCGGTCTCGACATCGCTCAGCAGCGCGTCTCGTGGGATGAGCTCGTTCGCCGGGTGAAACTCGCCGAGGAGCTCGGGTTCGACGGCGCCTGGGGCTTCGACCACTTTCAGCCCATGTACGGCGAGGGGCCCGGCGAGACGTTCGAGGGCATGACGACGCTGGCTGCGCTCTCCGGTCTGACCAGTCGCATCAGGCTGGGGTTGCTGGTCACCGGGGTGACCTACCGGCACCCGTCGGTGCTCGCCGCCGAAGCTGTCACCATCGACCATGCGTCGCACGGCCGTCTCGAGCTCGCGCTCGGTGCCGCCTGGTTCGACAGGGAGCATCACGAGCTCGGCATCCCGTTCCCTTCGACGTCCGAGCGTTTCGACCTGCTGGAAGACGCGCTCGAGATCGTCACCCGGCTGTTCACCGGCGAGGTCACCGACTACACCGGCCGCCAGGTCTCGTTGCGCCAAGCACGGCTTCGGCCGGTGCCCGTGCAGCAGCCGCATCCACCGATCTGGATCGGTGGCAGCGGACCGCGGCGAACGCTGCCGCTCGTTGCCCGTTTCGCGGATGTATGGCACACGTGGGGTAGCCCGAAGAGCTTGCAGGAAGCGAACGCCCGTATCGATGAGCTGGCTACCCAGGCGGGGCGCGACCCGGCTGCTATTCAGCGGGCCAGCTCGCTGTCACTCGACGATCTCGACACCGCCCGCCGGCACGCCGAGAAGTGGCGCGACGCGGGCTACGACTACCTCGTCTGCGGATGGCCGGGTGCTGGAGCGGACCAGGTGGAGAAGTTCACGCGAGACGTCATGCCCGAGTTCACGAAAGGGGAGAGCGCGACCTGATGAGCGAGCTTGCCGACATCGATTTCTTCCGCGACCCGGCGGTGGTCCCCGACCCCTATCCCTACTTCACCGCGCTTCGTGAGCGAGGCCCGATCTTCCGCGAGCCGCATCACGGCGTTGTCATGGTGACGGGGTATGACGAAGCGCGCGCCATCTACTCCGACGTCGAGCACTTCTCTTCGTGCAATTCGGTCACCGGTCCCTTCCCGGGCTTTCCCGTGCCGCTCGAGGGTGACGACGTCAGCGGGCTCATCGAAGAGCACCGTGACGAGCTGCCGATGCACGACCAGATCATCTGCTTCGACCCGCCCAAGCACACCGACCATCGCGCGTTGCTCATGCGGCTGCTCACCCCGCGCCGGCTCAAGGAGAACGAGGATTTCATGTGGCGGCTGGCCGACCGCCAGATCGACGCGTTCGCCGAGCGGGGCTCGGTCGAGGTCATCGGTGAATACGCGGTGCCGTACACGTTCCTGGTCATCGCCGACCTGCTCGGCGTTCCCGAGGAGGACCGGCCGACCTTCATCGAGGACATGCAGGGCTCCAAGCGACACCGCGCGATGATCGGCAGCGCGAAGGAGTCGCTCGAGCACAATCCGCTGCAATTCCTGTATTCGTGGTTCACGCGGTACGTCGAGGATCGCCGCCGCGAGCCACGTGACGACGTGCTCACGGGCATGGCGCATGCGACGTTCCCGGACGGTTCGCTACCCGAGGTCATCGACGTCGTGCGGGTCGCGGTCAACCTCTTCGCCGCCGGCCAGGAGACCACCGTGCGGCTGCTCGGCTCGGCGCTCCAGCTGATCGCCGACCGGCCGGACGTCCAGGAGCGGCTGCGCGCGGAACCCCAGTCGGTGCCCGATTTCGTCGAGGAAGTACTGCGTTACGAGAGCCCGGTGAAGGGAGACTTCCGGCTGGCGCGGGTGTCCACCACCGTCGGTGGTGTCGACATCCCGGCGGGGACCACCGTGATGCTGCTGAACGGTGCTGCGAGCCGGGACCCCGCCTGGTTCGACGGCCCCGACCGGTTCGACCTCGACCGGCCGAATGCCCGCCAGCACCTGGCGTTCGGCCGCGGCGTCCACTCCTGTCCCGGCGGCCCGCTGGCGCGCGCCGAGGCGCGGGTGAGCGTCGAACGGCTGCTGGATCGGCTGGACGACATTCGCATCTCGCAGCAGCATCACGGGCCGGCGTCCGCCCGGCGCTACTCGTACGTGCCGACGTTCATCCTGCGCGGTCTCACCAAGCTGCAGCTGGAATTCACGCCGGCGGCAGCGCGCTGACTCGCCGAGCGTCAGGATGACCGGTAGCCCGCGCGTTCCGCCGTTGCCGCCCGAGCAGTGGGATGACGACGTCCGAGCCGCTCTCGCTGCAGGTTTCCCGGCCGAGGTGGTGCAGCGCTTCTTCGCCGGCGACCCGGACCGGATGCGTGCGCCGAACGGGCTCACCACGCTCATGCACCATCCCCGGCTGGCCGGCCCGTGGCTCGCTTACAACGCTGTCTTGTTGCAACAGCCGACGCTGGAGCCACGACTGCGTGAGCTCATGGTGTTGCGCGTCGCATGGCGCACCGAGGCGCTGTACGAGTGGGTTCAGCACGTGCGCATCGCGAAGCGATCCGGGATCAACGATGACGAGATCCGGGCCATCGCGGAAGGTGCGGAGGCGGCGAACTGGACCCCGTTCGAGGCCGCCGCGTTGGCGGCCACCGACCAGTTGCTCGACGGCTACCTGATCGCGCATGAGACCTGGTCCACGCTCGCGACAGAGCTGGATCAGCGTCAACTCGTCGAACTCGTCTTCACCGTCGGCACCTACACGCTGCTGGCGATGGCGTTCAACAGCTTCGGAATGCAGCTCGATCCGGAGCTGGACCCGTCGCTGGCGCCCATTCTGCCACCGCGCCGTCGGCTGGACTGAACCGCGCGAACGCCGTCAGCCGGCCGGGTCCCGCCCTGACGCGACCCGGCCGGCTGACCGGCTATGTGTGTACTACGACGGTTCAGGAGCCTGGCCCGCCGTACTGCCCCTCGGTGAGCGGCGTCGGCTTCACGTAAATCCAGTTCGACGGATCCGCCGCCGGTGAGTGGTTCGTGGTGCTGTAGACGTAGGTCTTGAGGGTCACCCACGGTGGGTTCGACGGCTGCTTCAAGTTCTCCAGCGCGTTCTTCATCGCCTCGGTGTCGATGGATCCGGCCTGCTTGGCGGCCTGCGCCACGACCATGACCGAGTCGTATTGGTAGGAGCTGGTGGTGAGCACCGATGTGATGTCCCCGTACGCCCTCAGCGCGTTCTGGTAGTCGGTGACGGACTTCGCCGGGTTGGACGAGTACTCGTTGACGGTGTTCGTCTGCAGCACCATGTTCTTCTCGGAGCCGCTGTTGGCGTCCTTCCAGATGAGCGGGGTGGTCGCCGTCGTCAGGTCACCGATGACGGGAACGTTCCACTGCAGCGTCTGGCGGCTCTGGAGGACGACGCCGGCGGGAGACCCGAACGACTGCATGAAAAGGGCATCGGGGTTGTGCGACTTGAGCTGCTGCAGTTGCGCGGTGACGTCCAGATCGGTGTCGTTGTAGGTGGCCGTGTACAGCGTGATACCGGCCTTGTCCGCCGCGTCCTTCGTCGCTTTGGCGACGCTCGCGCCGTACGCGTCGGACGAGCTGATCATCGCCAGCTTGCTCCAGCCCTTGCTCTTCACGTAATTCATCACCGACGTCGCCGGCAGCGCCGCGTTCGGTGCGATGAGGAACTCGTACGGGTACTTCTTGGGGTCGTTCAACGACGAGTCGTTCGGCGTGCCGATCGAGAGGATTTTGTTGGCGGTGGCGATCGGTACTTCAGCGACGCCCTCCGTGCTGATGGACCCCGGCTCGATGAGGTTGGGCTTCGTGCCGGACCCGAGCCGCTGCGAGAGCTTGCTGGCTGCCGTCGTCGGGTTGCCGCCGTTGTCGAGAACCTCCACCTTCACGTGATGGCCGAGGATGCCACCGGACTTGTTCAGCACGTCGGCGGCGGTCTTGACGCCCTTCACCGCGGCTTGCCCGTTCTCCGCGTACGGGCCGCTGGTGCCGGTGTCGATGACGATGATGAAGTCCGATCCGGCGCTGCCGCCTCCGCCGCCGCTGCCGCCCGACGAGGACGAGCCGGAACTCGACGAGCCGCAGCCGGCGACGGCGCTGAGCACTCCGCCGGCAGCGAGGAGCGCCACCGCGCTCGTCATTCGTCGTTGCTGCATTTGCACACTCCTTCGTGTTGATGACCGGGACGAGTCCGACGGACTGCCCGAGCTGCTAAGGGGTGGTTCGCGCACCGCCCAGGTACGCGCTGCGAATGACGGAGATGTCGTCGACCTCCCGCGCCGGCCGGTCGACGACGACCCGCCCGACGTCAAGCACGACGACGTGATCCGCGACCGCGAGCGCCGCTTCCGCAGCCTGCTCGACGAGCAGCACCGCGAGTCCTTCGGCTTTCAACGCAGCGACGATCGCCATGACGTCCTTGACGATGGCCGGTGCCAGGCCGGCGGACGGTTCGTCCAGCATCAGCACCCGCGGTGAGGCCATCAACGCCTGGCCGATCGCCAGCATCTGCTGCTGCCCACCGCTGAGATCACCGGCGCGGGCCGAGCGGCGTTCGCCGAGGACCGGGAAACGTTCATACATCTGCGCGGCCTTCCCGCGCAGCTGCCGCCTGCTGCGGGTGAGCGTGTAACCGCCGAGCATGAGGTTCTCCTCCACGGTGCGGCGGTGGAAGATGCGCTTGCCCTCCATGACGTAGCCGAGGCCGGCGGTAGCCCGGCGCGATGCGGCCATGGTGTTGACGACGCGCGCATCGAGCAGCACCTCGCCGGAGGTGGCCGGGTTCAGGCCGGCGAGCGTGCGCAGCAACGTCGTTTTGCCGGCGCCGTTGGCCCCGAGCAGCGCCGTGATGCGGCCGGGCCATACGGCGATCGACGCGCAGCGGACCACTTCGATGTCGCCGTAGCCGGAGCTGACCTCACGGGCCGCGAGGAGCGGCTCTGTGCTGCCGGCTGAGGCGCCGGTGGCTTCGGTGGTCATGCTTGCTGCTCGACCGTGGTAGTGGTGGAGGGGTCCACGGCGTCCTCGGTGACCCCGAGGTATTCGCGCAGGATCGCCGGATGCGTGGCGATCTGGTCCGGTGCGCCGCTCGCGACCAGCGCGCCGTTGGCCAGCACATGGATCACGTCGGAAACCTTGAGCACGAGCGCGAAATTGTGCTCCACCAGGACGACGGTTGCCCCGGCGTTGCGCAGCTCGGCGATGAGCGCGGTCAGCTGCTCGACCTCGTCGTCGTCGAGCCCGGAGGCGATCTCGTCGAAGAGGATCACGCCGGGGCCGCTCACGAGCGCGCGAGCGATCTCGATGAGCCGGCGAATGCCGACCGGCTGGGCGGAGGCGTCCTCGTCGGCGAGGTGGGTCAGGCCGGTGATGGCCAAGGCGTCCGCGACGGCGTCGCGGTCGGCGGCCCGGGTGCGCCGGTAGGACGGTAGGCGAAGGATGGTGGATGGCATCGGGCGGTAGTCACGCTGGTACCGGCCGGTGGCGACGGCCTCGGCGACGGTGAGGTCGCGCGGGATGAGCGGCGTCTGAAACGTGCGCGCTACACCTAACCGGGCGATCCGGTGCGCGCCTCGCGGGTATGCCGTCTGCGTGCCGATCCGCAGTGACCCTGAGGTGAGGCGGTAGAAGCCGCAGATGAGGTTGAGCAGCGTCGTCTTGCCTGACCCGTTGGGTCCGATGATCGAGGTGACTTGGCCCGGCGCCGCGGCGAGTGAGACGTCGTCAAGGGCCCGCAGGCCGCCGAACGTCTTGCTGGCGTGGGAGACTTCGAGCTCCTGTCCCGGCAAGGTCAGCGTGAGCGCGGCACGCTCCGCGGGTGGCTGTCGCTGGCCGCGGGAGGCTTTGGTCCAGCGGCGCAGCAGCCGCCGGATGGAGCCGGCGGCGCCCTGGGAGAGCAACACCCCGAAGAGGATGAGGAACGCGCCGTAGACCATGTCCGAATACTTCTGGAACGACGAGAAGCGCATCGGCCCGAGCTGCAGGATGAGCGCGCCGAACAGCGCGCCGTAGACGCTCGTGAGGCCGCCGAGCACGGCGGCGGCGAGCACCGCGATGCTCTGCGAGAAGTCGAACGGACCGGGGCTCTGGGGGGTGATGAAGTGGTCGAGGTTCGCGAACAGCGCGCCGCCCAAGCCGGCCGGGACGGCGCCGATGGCGTACGCGGTGAGCTTCATCCGCCGGGTCGAGATCCCCAGTGACGACGCAAGGATCGGGCTTTGCCGCAGGACGAGGAAGGCCGGCCCGTGCCGCGAGGTCACCAGGTTGCGGAAGACGGCGAACCACAGGATCGTGACGACGGCCGTCGTCAGGTAATAGCCGTTGGCGGACAGCTGGTGGCCGAACAGGGTGAGCGCCGGGATGCCGAACAGGCCGATCTGGCCGCCGGTCCAGCGTTGCAAGACGGTCACGATGTCGGGTACCAGCAGCACCAGGAAAAACGAGGTCATCGCGAGCGACCAGCCACCGAGGCGCAGTCCTGGGATGCCGGAGACGAGCCCGACGACGAGCGCGGCGAGGGCGGCGACGACGAGGTTGAGAAAGACGTCAGGACTCACGTGCATGGCGACGTAGCCGGACGCGTAGGCGCCGACCGCGTAGAAAGCGACCTGGCCCAGCGCGAGCTCGCCGGCGTAGCCCAGGCTGAGGTTCAGCCCGCTGACCACCAAAGCGAGGATCAGCACGAGGCCTATCTCGCGCACCCAATAGGGACCCAGCCCGAGGTACGGAACGAGTAGCGCGAGGACGGCGAGAAGGGCAGGTAGTGCGAGGCGCGGCAGCGCGAGAACGCGTGTCATACGACCCGCTCTCGTCTCGATCCGAAAAGCCCCGTCGGTAGCGTCAGCAGCACCACGAGCAGAAGCACGAAGACCGCGAGGTTTTCGTAGTTGCCGCCGATGTAGCGGGCGGTGAATGCCTGCAGCAGGCCGATGGCGAACGCCCCGATCGTCGCGCCGATGATGCTGCCGAAACCGCCGAGCGCGAGCGCGACAAATCCGATGAGGGCAAGGGAATTGGCGAGGCCGAAGGAGGCGAACGTCTTTGGTCCGATGAAGAGGCCAAGCGCACCGGCGAGCACACCGGACAGCGCGAAGACGCCGAGCTGGATGCGCCGGGCGTTGATGCCGCGCAGCACTGCAGCGTCCCGGTCCTCGGATACCGCGAGTGCGGCGAGCCCGATCATCGTGAAGCGGCTGATGACGGCAAAGGCCGCAGTGATGGCGATCGCGAGGCCGATGAGGATGAGGTCGTCCGGAAGGACGGCGCCGCCCCACACCGTCAGTGGTTGCGACGAGAAGAAGGTCGGCACCTTGAGGGCTTGCTGCCCCCACAGCACTTCGATGCTTCCGGTGATCAGCGTCGCGGCGCCGACCGTCGTCACGAGATGGCCGTGGATCTCGCGGACCGGCCGGATCGCGACGCGTTCCTCGATAGCCGCGACCACGCCGACGATCAGCGCCGACAGCAGGAAGACGGCAGCGACCGGCCAGCTCACCTGCACTAGGCCCCAGTAGGCGAGGAAGACGCCCAACGTCACCAGATTGGCGTGCGCGAAGTTGAACGTGCCCGAGCCGATGTAGACGAGGTTGTAGGCGACGGCGATCAGCGCATAGATCGCTCCGGAGGACAGCCCAGCCCAGACGGTCGTCATGCGTCGTTTGGCTTTCGCTCTTTCGGCCGAGTGCGCGGCCTGCTCTGGGAGCTCGCGGATCGGCAGGTGATCGCCGATTCACACGAACGCTTCACAGTCGGAAAGTAACAGGCAAGGTGAGGGCACTGCACGGTCAGTGAAGCACGACGCGCCGCAATCTTTGCTTGGTGCGTGACGAGTAAGAACGTTGTTCTGCATCTTGGATCCAAATCTTGGCCACATGAAATGGCCGGGGTGGTACGGGCTTCACGTAGTGCGTGGGAAGGGTCGGTAGCTTGCGCCGCCGACAGCACTTGGTGGCAGGTCGGCGCGACGGCCTGTGGCAGCAGCGCTGCTGCGGTGCGGCCCGGCCTGCTGCCACCAGATCCCGTTGTTCAACGACGCGAAATGGTGGCAGCAGCGCTACGGCGTTGGCCGCGCTGCCGGCCGCGCTGCAGCGCCGGCCGCGTATCCAGTCAGCAGCGGTCGTGTGAGCCGAGCCGGCCGCCGAGACGTTCGAGCTCGACGTCATCCGCTCCCCGCGCAGCAGCACGGGCAAATGCGCGCTTCGCCGTACGTACGGCCCGGCGCGACATGGCCCGCCAGTACGAACCCGAGCACAGCGAACAGCCGCATGTCGGGATCCACCAGTCCAGCTCCACCTAGCATCCACCACGCACCCGCCACCTCGGCAGCAGCGGCTCCCCGACCTGCAGCGGGCAGGGGCCTGCACGGTGGTCGTGATGCTCGCCGACCAACGCCGGGTGGTCGGCGATCCATACGTCGTAGGGACGATGAGCGTCGGTGCGGGACATGAACGGGCCTCCAGCCCGTCCGGCTCCGGCCGCACGCCCCGTGCATTACGGCCGGCCGGATCGCCCCGTTCCCGGCGGCCTGATGGGCCGGTTCATGCCTGACTGCACGCCGACCATTTTGTCACGGGCCGACGTTCCGTTGCCAGCAGCCATCGGCGCCGCCAGACTCGATATCTGTGGACGCCCGCCTGGCACGCAGCCCGGCGGTCCGCGGTGCCCTCAGCGTCTGCGTAGCAACGCTCGCCGGCCTGCTCACGACCGCCTGCGGCGCCGACCACGCCGACTTCACCATTCCCACCTGCGGTGCCGATCAGCCGGCCCCGCAGCACAGCGTGCTCGCCTTCCTCCAGCAGCCGGCCGATCGCGTCACGATCGCGCGAGGTGACGAGGTCATCGTCGACAAGCGCGACAGGCAGCAGGGCGCGCTGGTCAGCGAACCGGTCGCCGATCCCGCCTCGGCGTTCTGCAAGCTCGGCGAAACGGCGACCACCTGGAATTTCGCCGCGCTGCGCACCGGCGCGTTCCGGCTCACTGGGACCTACGCCGCAGCCGTCGGCACCAACGCCGCACAGCCCTTCCTGTCAGTGCGCGTGCATGTCATCGCGCACTGACCGCCCGGCCGCGTTCAGTCCGCGGCGGCCGCGTTGATGATGTCCGCCAGCAGCTCCGGATGCGTCGCCATGACCGTGTGACCCGGGCTCCAGGAGCACCCGGTGTTCGACGCCGGCACCGAGGTTTGCCACCATCTGCTCCGCCAACGCAGGCGGGACCGGCTGGTCGAGCGTCATCGATACGTAGGTGATGGGCATGCCGCTCGGGTAGCCGGACAGCTCCGCGTTCATCAGCCCCGGCGCGTCGGGCACCAGCCCGGCGTAGTGCTCGGCCCAGACCTCGTCGTTCATCCCCGTGCCGAACAGCGCCTTGGCGAGCGACTCCTCTAGCACCGGCATCTGCTCCGACGGCTGCCCCATCATGAGCAAGGCAGCGGTCTGTCCCGGCCCGGGGACGAGCGCGCCGACGTAGATGAGCGCGGCGACGCGCTCGGGGTGGCGGACTGCGGTCTCGGTGATGGTGACGCCGCCGAGCGAGTGCCCGACCAGCACGAACCGTTCGAAGCCGGCCGCATCCGCGTCTTCCAGCACGGCGTTGACGCTGTCGTCCAGCGTGACCTTCGACAGCTCCGCCGGACGCCGGCCACGGCCGGGCAGGTCGACGGCAGCCACCGGAGACTTCACGTACGGCAGCATCGGATCCCAACACCAGGAACCATGCATGCCGCCGTGCACCAGCACCACCGGGGTCATCAGAACTCCTCACCTCGCGCGGGTGAAGCAGATAGTCGCACGGCCCGTCCGGCGTCCTGCAGCGGCTCCCTGACAACGGACCGGGTGACGGTGCCCGGAGCCGGTACGCGATGCTGTACCGGGCAAAGATGTCAACGCCGGGCCGACCGGGCGCCGGCGGGTGTCGTGGAGGTGGCGCGTGCAGCTGACCGATATCGCTTACTCGAGCGAGGGACTGGACCTGGTCGGTCATCTCGCCGTCGACGAGAGCCGTCAGGGCAGGCGACCTGCGGTGCTCATCTGCCACGACGCCATGGGCCTCAGCCAGCACCCCAAGGACACCGCCCGTCGGCTGGCCGAGCTGGGATACGTGGCCTTCGCGCTGGACTATCACGGCGGCGGGCAGCCGCTGGCGCCGGAGGAGGTCGGGGAACGTTTCGGCGCGCTGGCGGGCGACGCGAACAAGGTGCGGGCGCTCGCTCGCGCCGGACTCGACGTCCTGCTGCGCTCCGAATACGCCGACGCCGACCGGGTGGCGGCGATGGGCTACTGCTTCGGCGGCACGATGGCGCTGGAGCTGGCGCGCAGCGGAGCGCAGCTGCGCGCGGCTGTCGGCCTGCATTCCGGCTTGTCGACGCAGGCGCCCGCGCAGCCCGGCGCCATCGCCGGCAAAGTGCTCGTGTGTATCGGCGCCGACGACCCGATCGTGCCGCCCGAGCAGCGGCTGGCGTTCGAGGAGGAGATGCGTGGCGCCGGGCCTGATTGGCGCATGCATCTCTACGGGGGAGCGGTGCACAGCTTCACCAACCCTCAGGCGGACGGCAGCAACCCGGCCATCAAGTACGACAAGCGCGCCGACGAGCTGTCCTGGAAGGCGATGCTCGACCTGTACGACGAGGTGTTCTGATGCTCGACCACGTCTCGATCCAGTGCAGCGACCCGGCAGCCAGCGCGGCCTTCTACACGACCGTGCTCGAGGCGCTCGGCGGGCGTCGCCTCCTCGAATTCGGTCCGGTGATCGGATTCGGCGTCGACCGCCCGACCTTCTGGATCGGGCCGCACAACTCCGGCGAGGGCTTCCGCGAGACCCACATCGCGTTCGCTGCCGACTCCCGCGCGGCCGTCGACGCGTTCTTCCAGGCAGCGGTGAAGGCCGGCGCCGAGGTGTTGCACGAGCCGCGGGTCTGGCCCGAGTACCACCCGGACTACTACGGCGCGTTCGTGCGCGACCCTGACGGCAACAACGTCGAAGCCGTCTGCCACGCCCCCGCCGGCGCCTGACGACGACCCGTCTCACGCGCCGCCGATCCGCCTCCCTAGTCTGCCCCTACCGGATCCGACGGCGGTGAGGAGCAGGGCGATGGGGCGACTCGACGGCAAGACGGCGATCGTGACCGGTGCCGGAGGCGGCATCGGGCGGGAGCATGCACTGCTGCTCGCGCAGGAGGGCGCGAAGGTCATCGTCAACGACACCGGCTTGCGCACGGGAGCGGATGCCGCGTCCGTCGTGAAGGAGATCGAAGCAGCGGGCGGCACGGCGACCGCGAACACCGACTCCGCGACGTGGGACGGCGCTGCGGACATCGTCGCCGCTGCCGTCGACACGTACGGCAGCGTCGACATCCTCATCAACAACGCGACGGCGGGTGCGACGAACGACCTCTGGAAGTTCACCGAGGAGCAGTGGGACCGCACCGTCGGCGTGAACCTCAAGGGCTACTTCGCGATGATCCGCGCGGCCGCGCCGCACATGTGCCGGCAGAGCTCGGGCGCGATCGTCAACACCAGCTCCGGCTCCGGCTTCGGGCATCCGGCGATGATTGCCTACGCGACGGCCAAGGAGGGCGTCGTCGGGCTCACCCGCACGGTCGCCCGCGAGCTCGGCCGGTTCGGCGTGCGTTGCAACGCGATCCGCCCCTTCGCCGCCGGGGTCTCCACTAAGGAGTACGAGTCGACGTCCGGCCCGTGGATGCGGCTGATGAACCTCACGATGGGCCCGCAGCCGGGCGTCGAACGGCAGCCCGATTTCGATGCCGCGCAGTTCCCGCCGAGCAAGATCTCGCCGTTCGTGGTGTGGCTGTGCACGGCGGCCGCGGCGAACGTCAACGGCCGCAGCTTCCACGTCGCCGGCGACAGCGTGGCGCTGCTGTCGGAGCCGGCCGCGGAACGTGCGATTCAGCAGCCGGGTGGCTGGGATCTCGACGGGCTCGATGCGGCCGCGCCGGAGCGCTTGACGGGTGAGCTGTCGAACCCCTTCACGCTCGACGGCTTCCCGGAGCTAAGAGTCTTCGAGGACTGAGCGGTTTCCCGACGAACAGGAGCAGCATTGGCACCCGGTGAGCAGGAGCTGCTGGCGGACGTTCGGGTCCTGGACCTGACCGATGGTTACGGCGCGTTCGCCTCGCGCGTGCTCGGCTCGTTGGGCGCCGAGGTCGTCCGGGTCGAGCCGGCGGACGGTGGACACGGCCGGCGTCGCGCGCCGCGGGCTGCGGACGGAACGAGCCTGCACTACCTGAACCGCAACGTCGACAAGGCTGTCGTCGTTGATGGCCCAGAGGTTCTCGACGGACTGCTGGCGGGCGCCGATATCGCCTTCTGCTCGGACGGTTCGGCGGCGGAAGCCGCTGACATCGCCGCGCGCCACCCGCATCTCGTCGTCGTCGCCGTGACGCCGTTCGGCCTCGATGGGCCGACGTCGCAGTGGCGCGCGACGGAGCTCGTCGCGCAGTCATTGGCAGGCGTCGTCTACCGCTCGGGCGTGCGGGAGCTGCCGCCGGTCTCGGCACCGGGGTCGTATTGCGAGGACGTCGGAGCGGCCGTCGCGGCGCTTTCGGCGATGCTCGGACTCTGGCAGGTGCGCGACGGTGGGCACGGGCAGCTCATCGACGTCTCGTCGGTGCTGGCGCTGGCCCAATGCACGGACATGTCGCTGGCCCTGTGGAGCGCGCTGCGCATGGAGCAGCCGCGCAGCGGCGCCGGGCTCTACCCGCTCTTCGAATGCACGGATGGGCTTGCCCGGCTGGTGCTGCCGATGTCGCCTGCTGACTGGCGCAGCCTGATCCGATGGATGGGTTCGCCGCCGGAGTGGGCCGGTCCCGACTGGGAGAAGCCGATGCTCGGCCCGGCCGAACGTGACCAGATCATGGCTCGGCTCCCCGCGCGTTTCGCCAGCGGCACACGTGAGCAGCTCGCCGCCGAAGGCGACGCCGCCGGGATCCGCATCACGCCGGTGCTCACCCCTGCCGAGGTGCTGTCGAACGAGCACACCCGAGCGCGTGAGACGTTCACGCAAATAGCCGTCGGCGACGAGCAAGGAAGGGTCCCGGCCGGCCTCTTCGGGGTGAACGGTCGCCGGGCCGGTGCGGTCACCGCACCGCGTCCGCTTCCGGCGCCGCCCGACTGGAGCCCGCGCGCTGCGCCGGCTGCCGTGCAGGCGTCGAAACGCCTTCCGTTGCAAGGGATTCGCGTCCTCGAGATCGGCACCGGCGTCGCCGCCCCGGAGGCGGGCCGGGTGCTCAGTGAGTGGGGCGCAGACGTCATCAAAGTCGAGAGCCGGAGCCGACCCGACTTCCAGCGCATGGTCATGGGCGGCGAGATGAACCCCGCGTTCGCGACCGTGGCTCGCAACAAGCGACTGCTCGCTGCCGATCTCGGCACGGAAGCCGGGCAGGAGCTCGTCCGGCGGCTGCTCCCGCAGATCGACGTCATCGTGGAGAACAACGCCACCGGCGTCATCGAACGGTTGGGGCTCGGCTGGGATGCCGTCTCCGCGGTCAACCCGCGCATCGTCATGGTCGGGTCGCAGCTGTACGGCGACCGCGGGCCGTGGGCGACGAAGAAGGGTTACGGCCCGAGCGCGCGCGCGATCGGTGGTCTCACCTGGCTGTGGGCACACGGGCCGGACGCGCCGCGCGGAGTCATGACCATTCACCCCGATCACCTCGCCGGACGGCTCGTCGCCTTGGGCGCGCTCGCGGGGCTGCATGCCCGCGATCGGGACGGGGCCGGCTGCCGGCTGGATATCGCGCAATTCGAAGCGGTTTCAGCGTTGCTCGGCGATCTGCTGCTTGGGGAGAGCCTGGTGGCCGGATCCGCGCAGCCGACCGGCAACCGGGATGCCGACCACGCGCCATGGAATCTCTTCCGCTGCGCCGACGACGAGACGGGTGCCGAACGTTGGCTCGCCATGTGCGTGCCGGACGACGCCACCTGGTCCACGTTCCTCGCGGTCGCGCCGCCCGCGCTCGACCGTCCGGAGTGGCGGCGGGAAGCGGGACGTCTCGCCGATGCCGAGATCATCGAGAAGGCGGTCGCGGACTGGCTGCGCGGCATGATTGCCGCCGACGTCGAGACGCTGCTGCAGCACGCCGAGGTACCGGCGGGCGAGGTGCTTTTCCCGCGGGCGCAGTCGCAGCATCCGCATTTCGTCGGGCGCGGCTATCCGGTGCGGGTGGAGCAGCCCGGTATCGGTTCGTTGCTGTTCGAGGGGCCGGCGTTCACGGCAGCACGCATGGGCTCGCCGCGCTGCGAGCCGGCTCCGCTGCCCGGCGAGCACACGGTCGAGATCTGCCGTGAGCTGCTGGGGCTCGACGACGCGGGCATCGCCGAGCTGGTCGCGGAGGGAGCGCTGGACGCGCCGCCGTCAGCCGAGCGTGCGGGGCAGTAGATATTCGATCAGCGCCGCGTTGAAAAGCTCCGCGCGTTCCCACTGCAGGAAATGGCCGGCGCGTTGCACGACGAAAGGCCCGGTCAGCCGGCTGAACGCGAGCTCGCACTGTCGCACGAAAAGGTCGGGCACGACATGGTCGTCTTCGCCGTACAGCACGAGGGTGGGGACGTCGATGACGTTGAACATCATGGGGATGTCGGAGCTGGGCTTGCCGTAGGCGAGCTCGTACGGACCCCAGGACGCGCGCAGCTTGTCCGGGTCGGCGAATGGCTCGGTGTGGAAGTCGATGTCGTCGGGGGTGAAGTTGCCGGGGGAGGCCCACAGGCGCGGGCCATACATGCCGGCGATCCACTGCCGGCGCAGCTGCGGGGTGTTGAGCTCGGCGGCGAACGCGTCGCCGTCGCGGCCCTGCTTGACGCGGTAGTCGCCGGTCGCGTGGTCGTCGTCGAGCAGCGACGCCGGAAGCCCGGCGGACGCGTAGCTCTCGGGAAGGACGGGCGGCACGCTGTTGAAGAAGCACTGCCGGCGCACGAAGCCGGGGAAGCGCGAGTCCATGTCGACCATCACGACGCCGCCGACGTCGCCGGCGGCCACCGTGATCCATTCGTGGCCGAGCACGTCATGCGTCAGCGCGTGGATGTCACGCGCGTAGGCGGCCATGTCATAGAAGCCGTCGGGCGCCAGGCTGGAATCCCCGCAGCCGCGCAGGTCCGGGACGATGACCTCGAAGCCCGCGGCGGCGAGCGGTGCGATGTTGCGCCACCAGATCCGCTTGGTCTCCGGATAGCCGTGCAGCAGCACCAGCGGCACGCCGCCGACGCCTTCGCGGACGTAAGCGAGCGTCACGCCGGTGTCGAGTTCGGCGCGGTGAATGGTGAACGCGTTCGGATCGTTGGTCACGGTGCGATGTTGACGCATCGAAGAACTGGATCGGGCACCGGCCTCAGCTAGGCTTGGCACATCTGAACGCTTCACCCCTGGGCGGCGGCAATGAGCGCTGCAGACGTCGGCGGCACGGCGCAGACACCGCTGGATCGGTTGCTGCGCTGGGAGCTCTTCGGCGGCCATTGGCGGGTGCGCAGCCGCACCTCGGGCGTCATCGACATCGCCCTGCTCACGTGCGACGGCGGGGAGGAAGCCGACCGGCTGGTGACGGACGACGCCGCCGTGGGCGAGTACGTCGGTAACCGTGGCAGCGACGAGGACTGACCGGTTGCCGGCTACTCCTTGAACGCCGGCAGCACTTCCCGTTCGAAGAGCCGCAGCGATTCCCAGGCCACCTCGGGCGGCGTGCCGCCGACGAGCGGGTGGAACATGGCGAACGGGAACGGAGCGGCCTTCTGCTCGGCGATGAAGTCGGCGGGCGTGACGACGCGGTACTGCCCGATCGCCTTGAGCGCGTCGGTGTCTTCGACGGCCCGGTAGCCGTTGGCGACGTCGTCCTGTGCCTGCCAGGCACCGTAGGCGTTCATCTCGTGCAGGAAGTACGGCGAGTGCTTCTTCCAGCCGGAGCCGGACTCGGCCGCCAGTGCGACGACGCTCGTGTCACCGCCGGCGAACGGGCCGGGGTCGGGCTTGCCAAGCTTCTGGCACTCGTCCCGGTACCACTCCCACACGTGCGGCTCGGTTGGCATGAAGCCGTCCGCGATCCGCGCCGCTCGCCGCGCCGCCGGCTCGCTCGCACCGCCCATCGAGACGGAGGGACCACCGGGCTGGAAGGGGGCCGGGGTCACCTGCACGGTGCGTCCGCGGTATTCGAAGGGCTCACCGGTGAAGGCGGCCTTGAGCGTCTTTACGGTCTCGGTCACGCGGGCCGGGCGTTCTTTCATCGGAACGCCGAACATCTCGAATTCTTCGCGCGCGTACCCGGCGGCAATGATGAGGTCGAGGCGACCCTTGGTGATGTTGTCGACAACGCTGATGTCCTCGGCGAGGCGCAGCGGGTCGTGGAACGGCGCGACGACGGCGGCGATGGTGAAGCGCACGTTCTTCGCGCGTTGCGCCATCGCGGCGACCATCGGTAGCGGGCTCGGCAGGTAGCCGTCCTTCGATCCGTGGTGCTCGGACAGGACCACACTCACGCAGCCCAGCTCGTCGGCCCACTCCACCATGTCGAGAGCTGCCGCGTACCGGTCAGCCATCGACGTTCCGCCGATCGGCGGGTTCCGGAAGTCGAAGCGCAGGGCGAACAACATCATCGGCTCCTCACAGTCGAGGGGCCAACGTAGCGCACCGGTCGAGGCAGACGATCCGTGGCCTCCGCGGGATGGGTCGTTTCGCGGTGAGGCAGACAATGCGTGACGCGCTTTCCTATTTCTCCGGACATAGGCGTCTTTCTTGTGCGAAAGTTCGGACAGCATTTCGGGGGGAGAAACGGTGGCGGGCGCCAAGCAGGACTCTGACGGACGTTGGGTCAGCGAAGACGGCTTCTACATCTGGGACGGCGCGCAGTGGCAGCCACGTGCGGCGCAGGGCTCGGCGGGTGTTCCCGTTCAGGTCGCCGGCAGCAGTGAGAACGCTGCGGGCAGCGCCGCCGCCGCGACGGCGATAGCGCCGGTCCCGCAGCAGGCCGCTGCGCCGCAGGCGCCGCATGCGCCGGCGCCGCTCGCCCCGCAGGTCGCGATTTCCTCGCAGCCGGTGCCCATCTCGGCCGCCGGCCGTGCCCATCTGGAAGAGTCGGCGAAGAAGTCCGTGTTGGTCGCCGCGCTGCTCAACGGGGTGGCGACCTACCTCGTCGTCGTGGCCATCGGCTTTCGCGTGTGGTTCGTCTTCGGTCTGCTCGCGCTGGTGTGGTGCTCGCCGTTGATCGTCCTGCTGTTCCCGGTGTTCGTGGTCCAGCGGATCCGCTACAAGGGCAAGCTCAAGCGCGACCTGGCGGCAGGTCAGGCGCGCCGTGAACCGTTGACGAACATCGTTCTCACGAAGGGCGGCAGCCCGTCCGCGCTCGTGCTCGGGGGTCGGCAGGTCTCCGTCCGCGACGACGACGGCAGCATGTTGCGGCAGCTGCTCGGCGACGATCCGACGCGGTTCGACGGCGGCGCCGTGGATGTTGCCCCTGAAAGCGGCCTGCTTGTCGGGGTCCGCGACCGCAGCGGGCGCATCGCGCTCTGAGCCGGCGCGACCGTCGGCGGTGGCCAGCTACGCGCTCGGCTTGTCCCAGGGCGGGGGTGGCACTGCCACCAGCTCCCGTCGTTCGGGCAACGCCAGCCGGTGGCAGCGGAGTGAGGCTGCCGGCCCGCCACCGGTTCCCGTTGCTATACGCCGCCAGCTGGTGGCAGCGCCTTGGCCGTGGTGGTCCTGCCACCGTTTCCCGTTGTCGGCGCGACGCCAGGTGGTGGCAGTAAGGCGATGGGGCGCCCTGGCGTTGTGCTGCCACCAAATGCCGTTGTCCTGGCAACGCGAACTGGTGGCGGTAGCTCGGACGGGCGCCCAGGCGTCGTGCTGCCACCATGTGCCGCTGCTTTGGCGACGCGAGGTGGTGGCGGCGCAGGCACCGGGCCGGCGTGCCAGCGGTTCCCGTTGCTTCACGCCGCCAGCCGGTGGCAACGCGGTCCACGTGAATCAGCGAGCCACCGCTATGAGTTCGTCCACCACCCAACGGATGACATTCACCGGATAGGGGCGCCGAGCGTGAGCACGATGTGCGGGAACCCCGCGTCGATGGCCGAGCTGATGATGCGGCGAGTCCCTGCGGCATCGTCATAGGACACCGCAACGGTCGTGGAACGCGTGATCGTCGCCGGGTCGCGGCCGATGTCGTTGCAGAGGTGATCGAGCAACGCACTGCGGCTCACGGCGTCGTCGATGTCGCCGCCGGGGATGTTCCAGACGTCGGCGTGTTCGGCCGCGACGCGCAGTGTGGACGTCGCTCGTCCACCGATCACGATGGGCGGCTTCGGCCGCTGGGTCGGCTTCGGGCTGCAGAACGCGTGCGTCACCCGGTGGTAGCAGCCGTCGAAGTCGAACGGTTCGTCGGCGTCCCATAAGCGCCGGATGAGCGTGCACGCTTCGGCCAAACTGCCGACGGAGTCAGCGAAATCGTCGTACGGCAGCCCCAACCCCTCGTATTCGCGGCGGGCCAGCGGGTGACTCGGCCGTGACCCGGCGCCGATGCCGAGCTCCAGTCGCCCGTTCGAGACGACGTCGACGGTCGCCGCGATCTTGGCGAGCATCGCCGGTGGACGGAAGCGGTTGCTGGTCACCATCAACCCGAGGCGAAAGCGCTGCGTCTGCGCTGCGAGAGCGGAAAGCAGCGTCCACCCCTCGAAGATCGGGCCGGTCAGGTCTCCCGCGATGGGCATGAAGTGGTCGAACAGCCAGGCGTGCTCGATCTGCGGCATCGCGTCGGCCTGAAGCCAGACCCGTAGCAGGTCGTCGTAGGAGACTTGCATCGGAGCGGTCATGACGCCGAAGCTGGGCGTGATTGACATCAGGCTCTCCTCGCGTCAGCGGCGGCGCGGTGAAGCGCCGAGCAACGACGGCGGCGCGAGCGACAAGTGGTCGAGCGTGCGGTAGCGCATGGAGCGGTGCTCCCTCTGGCATGATGAGAAGCGGAACGTTGCTCCGCTCACGATACGGAGCGTCGTTCCGGTTTGCAAACGCGCGTGGCGAGGAGGTGCGATGCCCGGCTCTGACGGTCCGTCTGCCCGCAAGCGCGCCGACGCGCGCCGCAACGAGCAGACCCTTCTCGACGCCGCCGCAGCGGTCTTCGTCGAGTCCGGCGTCGACGCCCCGGTACGCGAGATCGCGGCCGAGGCCGGCGTCGGCATGGGCACGATCTACCGCCACTTCCCGACGCGCGCGGACCTCGTCATCGCGGTCTACCGCCATCAGGTCGATGCGTGTGCCGCCGCCGGACCGGCGCTACTGCAAAAGGGTCCGCCGTACGAGGCGCTGACCCAGTGGATCGATCAGTTCGTCGACTTCCTGGTGACCAAGCACGGCCTCGCCGCGGCGATGCAGTCCGACACCGCCGGCTTCGAGACGCTGCACGCCTACTTCCTCGATCGTCTCGTGCCCGTGTGCGCCGCGCTGCTCGAAGCCGCTCATTCCTCCGGCGAGATCCGCTCGGATGTAAGGGCGTTGGACCTCATGCGTGCAGTCGGCAACCTTTGCATCGGCAGCGATGATCCGCGTTACGACGCTCGTCGCATGGTCGGATTGCTGCTCGCCGGATTACGTCAGTAGTAGGGGGAACGGTTGATTATGGCCCGGCCGACCGTGTCACTGAAGGCTGCGGATGCGGCGTCGTACCAGTGGGAATGTGCTTCACGGCATTGCTGACGACGGTAAGAGCAATTACCCCAAGCACGACCAACATAGCGATGCGCACGATCCCCATGAGGGCCTGCTGTGCCGCATCGGGGCGCGGACGGGCCGTCCGCTGTCCTGCCTGGTGACGCCCCCGGCGGACAGCTGCCGGTGGCGCGGGGATCGCCGGAGGAGACAGGTAGGTCTGCCGGGGCGGAATGCGAACGTTCTTGCTCGGATAGGCCGAATCGAGACACTCAGACAGCTGCCAGACCTGTTGAGGGGTGAAGATCGCCGGAAGCGATTGCAGGTAGTACACGAGCTGGTCGAGTTGTAACGCGACCAAAGGCCCGGCGACCAGCGGTGCACTCAACCCGACGTCCTGGCTGAAACAGAGCATCGGCAATGCAGGGGCGCGCCAGCCGGATCGCCAGGCGGCCTGCTGCGCTCCGGCCGCGTACCCGAGGACGGCGTCCCGCTCGCGGCGGAAGGGCCGGCCGCGCACCAGAAGGTCTCCGGAGGGAGCCAATCTGACCGGCCCGCTGTGCGCCTTGCTGTCAACGACGACGATGCCCGGCGGGCCGACAAGCAGGTGATCGATGTTCGCGGGTGAACGCGGAATTGCGCGGTCGGAAAGGAGTCGCCAGCCCAGCCGGGTCAGTGGCTCGAGCGCTTGCTCTACCGCGCGTTCACCGTGCAGCCCGGCTTGCTTGCGAGCCGCCATTTCCCGAAGCGCGCGCCTTGCGTTCATGTTCCTCGGCGCGCGCGATGTCCGCGTCCATCCACTGCTCCAACGATTCCCCCGCGACCATAAAGGGGGAATTCGGCAGCTGCCCGACCGGAATTGTTAGTCCGATCGGGCAGCAATCCGGGCCTGGTCGGTTACCCGGCCTGACGAAGCTCCACCAGCGCCTCGTCGTTCAGCTCCCGCTGCCCCGGCCCGCCGACGTAGACGACGCTGCAGCGCGCTTCCCGGTTCAGCGTGGTGGTGAGGCTGCCCTCGCTGAACTGAACGAGAGCACCGTGCGGCGACCGACCGACGGCGATGAGCCGGGCGTCGACGGCGTCGGCGTGCTGAGCGAGCGCTCGCCCGGCGGCGGCATGGTCGCCGACGCTGTGCAGGACGTGGCCGTCGGCGTGAATGCCGTGCGCGCCGAGGGTTTCCACGTACTGGCGGACCCGCGCCGCAGCGGATCCGGCGTCCTCGGGATCGATCGCCAGCTCCTCGATGACGACCGTCTCCCGCACGTGCACCACGTCGATCGGCGCGCCGAGATCGCGTGCGATCCGTGCGGCGCTACTGACGACGGCATCCGCGTCAGGCGTGGCCCCGACCGCGACGACCACCGGGCGCGCGAAGGTGCGTTCACCGCTGACCTGCTCGACCTGCGGCAGCACCGGCTCGGCAGTGACCGGCTCCTGCCGTTCGGCGGCGGAGACGAGCTTGTGACCGGAGGCGAGCGCGATGATGGCGAGCAGGAATGCGCCGGCGCCGACGTAGAACGGGATCGACAGCGACGTCGCATCGGCAATCTTGCCGGCGACGTACGGCGCGAGCCCGCCGCCGATGAACCGCACGAAACCGTAAGCGGAGGAGGCGATCGACCGGTCCACGGGGGAGACGAGCATGACGGCTTGCGTCGTCAGCGTGTTGTTGATGCCGATGAACGCGCCGCTGACGATGACTGCCACGATGACGACGACCGGCGTGTCCACGCCCGCGGCGATGACCGCGAGCGCGATCGCCAGGCCCACCAGGTTCACGTACAGCGATGCCGGCGTTCCGAAGCGGGCCTGCAGCCGCGGCGCGACGTAGACGGCGAACAGCGCGACCAGCACGCCCCATCCGGTGAAGACCAGGCCGAGCTGCGTCGCATCGAGTTTCATGGGGTACGGCGCGTAGCCGAGCATGGTGAAGAAGCCCCAGTTGTAGAGCAACGCGGTGAGGCCCATCGTCAGCAGGCCGCGGTGGCGCAGCGCCTTGAGGGGCTCGGTCACCGAGATCTTGCGCTCGGGCTTGGGTAGTGACGGGACGAAGATCAGCGTCGCGATGAGCGCCAGCGCCATCAGCCCGGCGACCCCGTAGAACGGGCCGCGCCAGCTGATGCTGCCGAGCTCCCCACCGAGTAGCGGTCCGATCGCGATTCCGACGCCTAATGCGGTCTCGTACAGGATGATTGCGCCGGCGAAGCCGCCGCTCGCCGACGCCACGATGACGGCAAGGCTGGTGGCGATGAAGAGCGCGTTACCGAATCCCCAGCCGGCGCGGAAGCCGACGATGCCCGAGATCGTGCCGGACGATCCGGCGAGAGCGGCGAAGACAACGATGATGGCGAGGCCGCCGACGAGTGTGCGTTTCGCGCCGATGCGGCTGGAGATGGCGCCGACGACGAGCATCGCGACGGCAGTGACGACGAGATAGCTCGTGAAAAGCAAGGAGATCTGGCTCGGCGTCGCGTGCAGGCTGTCGGCGAGCGACGGGAGGATCGGGTCGACGAGCCCGATTCCCATGAACGAGATGACGCACGCCGCGGCGACCGCCCAGACGGCGCGGGGTTGGCGGAACGGGCTTGCGGTGGGCGCGGAATGGGCGCTCATGAGGCTGCTCCAGAGGGACGGTCGGGGTGGGTGGCGACGCGGCGGTCGACGCGGGCGGCGAGCCGGGTGAGGGCCGGGACCGCGGCGCTGATCGCCTGCTGGTCGGCGTCGTCGAGTTCGGCGACGAGGTCGTTGAGGATGGCGGCGCGCTCTTGCCGGCGCCGCTGGGCGAGCGCGCGTCCGGCGTCGGTGGCTTCGACGAGGACGACGCGGGCGTCGCCGTCGTCAGCGCAGCGCCGCGCGAAGCCGCCTTGCTCGAGGCGGCTGACGAGCTGGGTCATGCCGGGCTGGGAGACGCCCTCGGCGGTGGCGAGCTCGGTGAGGCGCTGGGGGCCGTGATGGATCAGCCGGGAGAGCGTTGCGGCCGTCGGGATGCTGAGCTGCCCGGCGCTGGCACCGCGCAGCAGCAGGCGCAGGAGTGGGTCGAGAGACTCAGCCAGCTCCAGCCCGATAGTTTGCATAAGCGCATTATGCTTCTCCGAGCCGGACGCTGCAAATCGGGCATCCGTTCAGATGGGGCACCCGCGATCTTGTGCCGGTTTAGGGTGGCCGCTGGGAGGTGGGGCGTGGCGGTGGTGCGCGCGGAAGGCGTTCTGGACACGGTGGTCGACGGCAAGGCGGTGCTGATCAACTCCGCCGGCACGCAGGTGGTCGACCTCAACGTGATGGGTTCGCTGGTCTGGTCCGGGATCGATGGACGACGCGAGCTGGCTGACCTCGTCGATCTGGTCCAGGAATCGCTGGACGACCAGTCGGAGGTGCCGCGCGCCCAGATCGAGGCCGACGTCTCGGCGTTCCTCAGCGAACTGACCCGCCTGGAGCTCGTTCACACCTGAGCTCTTCCAGCCACACGGCGGCGGCGTGGAGCCTGCGCGCCGGATCGGCGGCGTGCCCGAGCCGCCAGGCACCGGCTCGGGAAGCGGCGGCGGCGAACGGGAAGACGCGCCGGGCACGGCCGGCCGACATCCCGTCGAGCGTGCTGGTGAGCAGCGCTCCGAGCACCGCCCGGCCGTCGGCCGGCGTCAGATGGCCGGCGTCGACCTCCGAATGCTCGACCAGCACCACGGTCGACACCGGGTACTCGCCGGGTGCGAGCGCAGCGGGCTGAGCCGGTTGGCGGCGTTGCCGATGATCCCCGGCGATGGCGTGGCCGACCGCCGGATGGTGCGCCAGGTCGGCGGGCAGCGCCAACGGGATCGGTACGCCGCTCACGCAGATGCCGTCAGCGCGCAGGCGCAGCACGACCATGTCATCGCAGAGCACCGGAAGGCCGAGGCTGAGCGCCGCGGTGACGAGCGTCGACTTGCCCTGCCCGCTCGCGCCAAGAGCGAGAACGGCGGCATCGCCGGACAGGAATGCCGCTCCGTGCGTGAGGCACGCATCTTGCTGGTCGAAGAGCAGGGACAGCACTGGTAGCAGCAGGCCGTGGATGCCGCGCACGCCGCCATCGCCGGGGTCGAGGAGCGCGCGTTCGCGGGAGACCCGCGCCGTGAGCCCGGGGCCGGGGGCGACGATGACGTCGTCGTCCTCGTCCCAGAAGCGCATGTTCTGCACCACGCGGTCCGGCTTGGTCTTCGGCATGGGCACGCTGCCGCGTTCGCACCGAAGTATGAGTTGTGGTGGGCCTTCGACCTCGACCTCGACCCCACTGCCGAGCGCGGCGCGCAGGTCGTGCAACTCGGCCGCGGACGACGCCTCCAGGCTCACCGCGCATCCGGCCACACCTAGCTGCACTGTCACGCTCCGTTCCAAATTTGTCGAACATCTAGCGGCGATGGTCACCCTCCGCTATCTTGCTGCCAACCCAACCGCGGGAGGACCGCAATGCCTGAAGACACCCAGTACGAAGCGCCGGCCGTCACCGACGTCACCGAGGTGGACGCGCCGCTGGTCGGCACTCCGCTCGGGAGCGCGGCCGGGGCGAACCCCCAGTGGACCGACACGCCCGACCAGTCCTAGGAGCGTTCCGTGAAGTACGAAGCTCCGGCAGTCACGGCAATCACTGAGGTCGACGAGCCGCTCGTCGGCCTCGTGGTCAGCACCATCAACCCGCAGTGGAAGGACGAGCAGGACCAGTCCTGACCTCCGGAACGGCCGAATTGGCCGTTCGAGCCCGCGTGATCGCGGCAGCCGCTACGTTTCCAGCACCATCAGTCAGCGCCATGATCAGCCAACTCGGGGAGGCACCATGAAGTACGAAGCTCCGGCCGTCACCGCGGTCACCGACGTCGACGCGCCGCTCGTCGGGATCTACAGCGTGCCGAACCCGCAGTGGAACGACGAGGACCAGTCCTGACCACAGCCACTCGCGTCCCGGCGCTCGACAGCCGGGACATCGACGAGGTCGTCCGCGCCGCCCTCGGCGACCGGACGGCCAAGGTCGCGCACCGCTTGCCCCCGGACGCGATCGGGGACGATGCGGCGCTGCGCGAAATCGCGTCCAAGCTGCCGGACAGCTGGTGGCGGACTACGGCGGGTGATGTGCCGCCGGTGACGGCGGATTGCGCCGCGGAGCTTGCGAAGGCGTTGCCGGCGGACACCGACCGAGCGGTCGTGACCAGGCTGTATCACGTGCAGCATCTGCCGGCGATCAGCCCGGTCATCCACGCGGCTTATGACCAGCTCGAAGACGTCTGGCCGGCGGCGGAGCCGTGGCTCGCACGGGATGCCGGCGTCTTCGTGACGTCGGCGGGTGCGGTGACGTCGTCGCACGCTGACCGTCACCACAACCTGCTGCTGCAGCTGTCCGGGAGCAAGGAGATCGCGGTCGCGGAGCCGGGTTCGCGCGCGCATGCCGCGATCGTCGCGGGCAGCACGCCGGGGATGCGCTGCGGCGGGATGCCGCCCGGCACGAAGACGTATGAGATCAGCGCCGGCGACGCGTTGTACATGCCGCCGTTCACGGTGCATTGGGTGCGCAGCACTGACTACGCCGTCGCGCTGTCGCTCGGGTGGAGCAGCGCAGCGACGGTGCGCGCGGGTGAGGTGCACACGGCGAACGGGATCCTGCAGCGCCGGCTGCACGTGCCGGCGAGCCCGGTCGGCAGTCGCAGCGATTCGGCGCGGGTGCACGCCGTGGCGGGCGCGAGCCGTTTGCGATCGGCCCTGCGCCGGGGATGAAGCTCGACGGGCTTCGGCCTGCTCACGCGGAACCGTATGCGGTGACGCACGATCTGCAGCTTTCGCACGCGGATCTGGTCGCGATCGCGTCGCGGCACAAGGGCAGCGTCGAGCAGCACCGTTCCGATATCCCGCTGCTGCTACCGAGCGGGCGGCGCCGAGCGCTGGAGTATTCGCCGGTGGAGGCGGTCGAGGCGTTGGCCGAAACGCCCGTGTGGGTCACGCTTTTCGGCGTTCAATCCGATCCGCTGATGCGTGTGACGGCCGCGCAGCTGCAGGCGTTGATGGGCGCGGATGTCGAGCTGGTGCTGTCGCTGATCTGCTCGAGCTCGAGCGGTGTGACGCCGGCGCACATGGACGTCTACGACGTGCTGCTGCTGCAGCTGAGCGGCGAAAAGTGCTTCGGCACCGGTGGGTTCTCGGCGCGGGCTGACCGGGAGGCGGCGCTGCGGCGGCGCTTTAGTGCCGATCGGGAGAACCTGTCGGAGCTGCCGGATGAGCAGCAGGAGTGGGCGCTGGCCCCGGGCCGTGGGGTCGTCGTTCCGGCGTACACCCCGCATTGGGCGACCATCGGTGATGAGGTGTCGGTCGCGCTGTCGGTCGCGATGACGACCCCGGCGCTGCACCGTCGTCATGCCGAGCACGTTGCCGATGCGGCCTTGCTGCGCCGGCACATTCGGCTGCCTGCGCCGGGGCGGTCGAAGCTGATCGACGGCGCGCGCGTTGCCGTGCACAGCGCGGGGCGGCGGCTGCGGTGAAGCGCGCTCCGGTCGCTGCGCGTCCGGGCCTGCCGCGCGATCCGCGGACGGTCGCGGTGCGTGGGCTGCTCATGGATAAGCACTCTCTGCGGGTCATTGATGCCCTTGCGGCGGCGGGGGTGCCGAGCATCCTGTTGAAGGGCCCGACGATCGCGCGTTGGCTGTATGAGCCGGGCGAGCGTCCGTACGTGGACCTCGACGTCCTCGTGCGCGCAGCCGACGCCTCCGAGATCGATCGGGTACTGCGCGAGCTGGGTTACGAAAACCCGCGCGCCGGCGCGACTCCCGACGAGCTCGATGACCACTCGTGGACCTACCAACCCGTGCCGGGGCCGGGCGACGGGCGCCCCTTCGGCGAGGTTGACGTGCATTACACGTTCGCGGGGATGCTGGCGGACCCGGATGTGGTGTGGGACGAGCTGGTGCAGCACGTCGTGTCGTTCCCGTTGGCCGCCGGCAGCGTCGATGGGTTGGACGAGGTGGCGGGGGCGCTGCTGATCGTGCTGCATGCCGCGAGGGATGGGCAACGCAAGCGGCAGAGCTTCGAGGACCTCACGCGATTGGTCGGGGCGCTGCCTCAGGGCAAGTGGGCCGAGGTCGCCGCGCTGGCGCGGGCGCTCGATGCGCTGGAGGGCTTTGCGGCGGGGCTGATGCTGCTCGACGACGGCACGCAGCGGCTGGCTGCGCTGGGGGTGCCGCCGCCGGCCCGGTTCGACACGCTGCTCTACCGCCGAGACGTGCCGGTGACGTCTCACCGCGTCGAGCAGCTGGTGCGCACGCCGGGGGTTGCGGCGAAGGCGAAGCTGGTTGCCCGGGAGCTGTGGCCGACGACGGCGTGGCTGTGCTGGTGGGCGGAGCAGGAGGGTCTCGCCGGCGAGGGTCTGCCCAGGCTGCGCGCCCGCCGGGTAGCCACCGTGCTGAGTGCTGTCCCGCCGGCGGTCGCTGGTTGGCTGCGCGTGCGTCGGGAGGCTGGCAGGCAGGCGTGACGCCGGCGGCGGTGGGGTCCGTTCGCGTGGGCCCGGTCAGTCGATGCCGAGTAGCTCGCGCAGCCGAGCCGGCCGCATCAACATGATCCCGCTGTCATCGACGGCGCCGCCTGCCGGGAAGCTGCCGATCAGCCGGATGACCTCCTCGCGGCGCGTCGGATCGGCCACCGCTTCCTGCGGGGTCAGTCCGCCGAGTGCCGGGACCGGTTCACGGCACCAGCGTTCCTCCTGCGCGGCCATGAACTGAGCGAGCGACTCCTTCACCGCCGCAGGCAGCGGCTCGCTCGGCTCACCGAAGGTTCCTTCCTCATCGAGCGGTCCGGCCTCTCGATCCATTTCCCGGCGAACGTCCGAAACGATCCGCGCCCCGGGCAAGGCTTTCGACAGCTCGGACTTGACCCGATCCACGCGCTCCTCGCTCATGGTTTCGACGGTGAGCGCTGACTCGTCCAGGAAGATCGTCGCTCGGATGAGCTCCCGGTCAGCGGAGGCACGTTCCTGCCAAAGCCCCGGCTCCACGACGGTGTACAGCCGGTCGAGCACGGCGCCGGCTTCGGCCGGATCGTCGATCTCCAGCGTCAACGTGCACAGCCGCAGCGGCTCGCCTTCGGTGGTGCGCAGCTCCGGCGGGCGGGTGAGCGCCGCTCGGTACGCAAGCAACCTGTGGGCCGCCGCGTCGGGGTTCGGCTCGTCCAGGATCTCCAGCAAGGTCTGCTCGTCACCGGGGCGCACGCCGAAGACCCCGCCGATGATCTGGTGGGCACGGCCGTCGGGCACAGCCCGCGCACACAGCACCTGGCCCTGAGAGGCGGTGCGGCTGAGAGCGTGGTCGACGACATCGACAACGTCACCGGTGCGCAGATCGCGCAGCGCGATGTGCGCGTCCGGCTGGATCTCGACGATCTCGTAGAGCGTGCGCGGCACGAGCTGCCAGGAGGCATACAGCAGCTGCTCATCCTCGGGTAGCAGCGGCCCGCGTTCGGCGAGGAAGCGGTCGAACCAGCCGAGCTCGTGCAGGACCACGTCGAGCACCAAAGGGTCGCCATGTGCTTCGTCGAGCTGCTCCTCCCGCTCGTCCGCCAGCTGCCAGGCGACGTCGTCGATGAGCTGGTCGACGGGAGCGCCGCGCCGGTCCAGGTAGGCGACGGTCTTGCGCAGCATCCAGTTCATGCGGTCGGGCAAGGGGGGCAGCTCGGTGACGCGAAGGTGACAGACCTTGAACTTGCGGCCGGACCCGCACCAGCAGGGATCGTTGCGGCGCAAGCCCGCAGCGGCAGGGTTCGTTGACGCTGCCAACGCTGCTTCGACTGCGATCAGATCGGGGTTGTTCGGGAAGTCGAGCTGCCGCCACAGCTCCGCCGCATCGGCCGCGCGGCCCTGGTCAGACCGCGTCCACGCCAGCCGGTCGATGACCGGCGCGTACTCGGGCGCCTGGCGAAACGCATCGGCAAGTGCGTCCGCCGCGGCCAGCGGTTCCCCGCGTCGCTCGGCAACGCGAGCGGAGAGCCATCCGGCAACACCCCGCTGCAGGGGCCGCGACGCCGCTGCCGCCAGCCGTCCGACGAAGACCGCTGCTTCTTCGACGGCTTCGGGGTCGGTGTCCCAGAAGAGCGGATCCGCCACGAGGAGGAGGACTTTGAAGTCCGCCATGAGGTCGAGCGCGTGACGCAGGTCGCTCATCGCGATGGGGCTGGCGGGCTCGCCGTCGGTGACCGCTTCGAAGAGGCGCCAAACCTCCAGCGCCGCCTCACGGTCCTGCTCCTGCTCGGACGCGGCGACAATGCGGAAGGTCCCGCGCGAGCGCCGGGATTCCCGCCAGACCGACGCGTCGTGCGCGATCAACTCGCCGCGAACCTCGAGCCCGGCGGCGGTGACCAGATCTGACAGCGGAGGCTGTGGCTTGTCGAAGTCCATGTCGCCATGGGCGACCACGTTGAGGAGCAGGTCTTCGAACGAGACCGGTAGCCCGGCCTCGCCAATTTCCTCGTCGTAAGCACGGCGGATCTCGTTGATCTGCCAGTCGAGAATTTCCGGTTCCGGTAGCGGTTCGATGTTGGCGCCGCCGCGTCGACCGCGGACGGCAACCAGCTGTCCTGGCGTGACGCCCGGTGGCAATTCGCCGACCAGGCTGCCGGTGGCCGCGAGGCCGACGAGGTCGGTGTCCAGCGGTGGCCACTCCTCGGGCGTCGTCTTGCGAGTGGTCAAGGTGATGCCTTGAAAGAGCAGCGTGGGGGCGACGACGTAGTCACCGGGCAGGTACGCGAGTTCGCCGCTGTCATGCATGTCATCGAGGACGGTGTCGATCAGCCGCTCGAGCAGATACGTCGATTCGGCACCCTCGCCGAATTCCCCCAGCAACCACTCGTCAAGATCGTCTGCTGTGACGTCACGATCCGCGGTCATCAGCGTCGTCACAGCGGCTGATCTGATCGCTTCCGGCGGCGGCAGCGGCAGCTCGCGCAGCCGCACCTCCAGGTCGACGGGGCCGTCACCCTCGGGCTGGCTCTCGCCGAGAGCCGACTCCAGCGTCGGCAGCAACGCCAACGACAGCTGCCGCAGCACACTCACGCGGTCGAGCCCCTGCCCCAGCAGGCGCTGCGCGGTGGCCCAGACGTACGGCGGGTCTTCGTCCAGGATCTGCCGGGCCGCCACGACCATAACGATCTCGGACAGCTCGTCGTCGGCCGGCGGTAGCGCGTCCCGCAGGAGTTCGTGGAGCTCGTCCTCATCGTCGAAGTCGAGGTCGGCCGGAGGGTTGTCTCCGAAGATCAGCTTCTGCCTGTCAGCGAGCATGGCGACGAGGGTAGTGCCGGATCAGGTCGGCCAGACTGGCTGTGGACAGCCTTGGCCTTCCGCAGTGCCGTAGGGAAGCAGCGGTAGTTACCTCCCACTGCGGCGGCGTCGTGATACCTAGCTGGCACTTTGGTATCGCAAGGATGGCGCCGGAGGGTTCCTTGTTCCCTTCCGAAGTGCTTGGGGCTCCTCCAGCTCCCGCAGGCGTCGCTTTTCCAAGGACTTCAGCGCTGCGCCACGAACTCCGCAGCCAAATCGATCATGGCTTCCTCCGTGACAATCGCCGTCCACGCTGGGTCACCAAGAGCCTGCAGCCAGAGCCTCGTCCTCGCCACCTCATGTCGAAAGACCCTCTCCAGAGCAGCCGACACGAGCGTGAACAGGTCACGCGGCGCCGCAGCGAATGCGGCGACAATCTCGCCGGTCGCGTTGTGAGCATCCAGGAGCCGGAACAGATCCCAGGCGTCGGAAGCGCGCTTGCGGTCATCGCTGCGGTCCTGAATGGCATGGAGCTTCATGGCGACGAGCGAGGCAACGCTCGCGACTGGAATAGTGGCCTCGACATCCGTGCCGCTTACACGAATAGTGCAATCGGTTGCGGTCTCCAACGCCCAGCGGTGGGCCAGGATGAAAAGCCGTGCGCGGTCCGGCTGGATGTCAGACACGGCTTGAGCATCCACAGACGTCGTGTCGATGATCTCGATCTTGGTTGCTTCGATGAAGAGCGGGCCGCTTGCCGCGTTACCCGGCCGATGAGCGACACCGGAGCTGATGAGATTCTCAGCTGCTGTCAATCCGGCCGCGACCATCTCAGATGGGTCGTCGGCGACGATATCGACGTCTGCCGTTGATCGGTGAGCTGTTGCAAGGCGACAGGTGACCGCCAGCCCGCCGATCAGCGCGGTGGCAACTCCCGCACCGCTGGCGACGGCCGCGGCCGCTCGCACGAGTGCCTCGATATTTCCGCTCGGGCCTGCTTGAAGCAGGATCACCTCACCAGACACGATCAGCACCTGCCGGCGCCCACTCGGCAAGGATCTCTCGACCTCGAGACTGATCCTGGGCAAGGTCAAGAGCGATCGCTACGGGATGGGCGACCGGCCAGCCGCGCCATCGCGCGCCCTGCGATCCGGCTTGGCCCCGCTGATCCGTAATAAGAGAGGTTGGAGCGAGGGCGACCGTAGCCCCCCGGTCGACAAAGTCAGCCTTGCCTAGCCTTCGAACGGCGCGCCGGATGAGGCCGGCGGATGGAACGTAGAAGTCGGGCGGCGTTGCGTCGCTGATGACGATGCTCGCTCCTGACGCTGCCGCGCCGACAGCGCCACTCACAACCCAACCGGAAGCGTCGCCCTGCGGATTCAGGCCGAGGTCGTCGGGCTCAGACAGCTCGGGTTGCCGGGCGACAGCAATGCGGTCCGGTCGCCACACCGCGGCCACGGCGTCGAACAGCTCCGGCACCAATGGCCGGTCCGCACCATCTATGAGTGCGTGGTCACGTAAGCGGTTCAGAGCCTCGTGCACCGTGGAGGGTGACGCCCCCAGCTCGCGCGCAAGCTGGCGCGTGACCACCTCGTCTCCGGGATGCATGAGGATCCACACTGCCGCGCCGAGCCCGACCCGGCCGCGGATCGCGGACGCCTGCCCCGATCGATTCCGGACCGTCGGCGCAATCGTGGTGTCGTTGACGAAAAGATCGCCCGTCTTGAGCGAGAGCGAACCGCGCCTATCCAGATACCCCCAGCCGTGCCGCTTCAGCAGGTCTCGCGATGCTTCGGGTAGCTCGTCAGCGACAAGAACCACGACTCTCTGAACGGTGGGCTCATGGGTCGCGTCGGTCTCGTCGCGGTCGATCAGTGATTGGACCCGGCCCTGGTCGGCAAGCGAAAGAGCCTTCACTTCGACGGCCAGGACTTCGCGCGGCCCATGCAGCAGAATGTCGATGCCATGGCCGTGGTCCGGGAGTGGGTCCGAGACGGCGAGATCTAACGAACTGAGCACGTCTCTGAGTGTTTCGACGGCGTCGCGATGCAGTTCGGCCGGGCTCGTGCGCACCGGTGCAGCCTACCGTTCGATGTTCGTTTGTTGGCGAACGCCGAACGGTTGGTAGACCTGTGGCTCTTCTCAATGAAGCGTGGTGGTCGGCGTTCGACACGGTCGGTCGCCTGCTGCTGGCGGTGCGCCACCGTATCCAGTCGGTGCTGGCTGATCGGCACCTCGACCCCTCCTTCACGAGGACGCCAACGCCAGCGGTCGCCGACACGGTTGACGGCGTGATGAGCGAAGCACTGCGGCGGCTCGAGGAGTTGGACGACTTCGAGGGGCTGGACGCCGAAGCAGCCAAGACGTTCTGCCAGCCGCTGCACGACGAGCTCGGCAACCATATCGATTGGGTCTTCGACGACGTCCCGTTCACGGAGAAGGGCAACGTCATAGCGCGGAAGATGGCAGCGCTCCTCGTCTACAAGACCGAGCCCTTCGGGACCGACGCCGTCCTCACGTTCGCGGGCTATGGCGAGAAGGACTTCTTCCCATCGCTCTATCGGGTAACGATCTCGGGAGTCGTCGCCGGTGTCGTCCGCCAGTACGACGATTCCCGAGTCACGATCTCCGCAGACAACCTCGTGAACATCACTCCGCTCGGACTGACTGCAGCGATCCACAGCTTCCTCCGAGGCCTTAGTCCGCAATACCGAACGGCGGCTCACCAGAACCTCGACGCCCTCAACGATGTGGTCAGTTCATCGGGCGTTGACCCCGGTTCGCTGGAGCAGGCGTTCGTCGACGCGCATCGCCTCCTCGAGGAGTCCTTCGAGGCGGTCGAGTGGGACGACTTCCTCAAACCGATGCTTGATGTGGTCGAGACGCTGCCGATGGCCGAGCTCGTCCGTCTTGCGGACTCTCTCGTTGGCCTGGCTGCGCTTCGTCAGGTCGTTCGTGGTGAGACGTCGGTGGGCGGCCCGGTCGATCTCGCACGGGTGACGCGCGACGGTGGCTTCGAGTGGATCCGCAAGAAGCAGGAGTCGCTCGTATTGCGCTGACGACGGACAGTCGGCTGCAGCTGGCGGAATGCTGGAGCGATACTGCTGCCGTTCCACGATCTCCACCAGCTTGCCGAGACGCCGTTTGCGAGCGCTTCTCAGCCCGCTACGACTACGAGTGATCGGGGCCCGGTGGATCGCCTCCTCTGAACCCGGCAGCAGTTGTGCCGACTCTCTGGCCCGGCCTTCTGTGATACCTGACGTGGGCTTCGGTATCACAACGCAAGCCGTGTGGTACTCAAGTACCGCCGGACTAGGCCTAGGCAACCGCCGCGGCAAACGAGGTGTAGACATCCGGCGGCAGCGGCTGATCCAGCTCCCACACAAACGCGATGGGCCGCTCGCCCTCGTGGCTGCGATACCGCGCGGAACCGAGACATCTGAACGCTCGGTCGTCGGTGGACAGTCGGGCGAACAGCACCACGCTCGACCCGAGCGCCTCGTGGCTGATGTATCGCTGACCGGTCGCGCTCGTGACCGACGTCGTCGACTGGCTTTCCCAATGGATCAGCGTGCGGCTGATCGCGTAGTCCTGGTAGCGCGTCGTCGGCGAGAAGCCGCCCTCACTCTTGTCGAGCGTGAACACGAAGATGTCCGTGCTCGCGTCCTTCACGTAGCGCACGCCTTCGCGCCACGTCGGAGTCAGTGCCCCGGCGCCATCCCCATAGCCGGCAAGGATTTCCTGCCGCGTGTAGCGCGCATGCGCCCGAAGCGGGACGTCGGACGCAGCGGCGATCTCCGGATGCAGGTGATCGACCCGGGTCGCGAGAACGTCCATGAGTTCAACGAGTTCCGCGCGTACCTGCGGATGGCCCAGGAGCTGATCGGCAGCCTCCTGCAGTGACGCCGAGGCGTCGACGGACGAGACCGAGGCGAGCAGCATGCGCAGTAACCGGCGTTCACGCTCAGCCAGGTCCGCCACGCGTATCGGGTCCTCCGCCGCAGTAAACGCGCGGTACGCGGCGATGCGTTCGTCGTCATCGACGTGCAGCAGCCGGCCCACTGCCCGAAGAAGCGCCGTCTCCTCAGGACCGGGCGGGGCAGTCGGCAAACCGACCAGCCGCCGCATCTCCGTCCAGCTTCGGTTGTTCGCGTAGACGTCCTCGAGCTCCAGTCCGGTCTCCTCGAGGTACGTCGCCAGTGACACATCACCCAGCGAGCGAAGCTCGTTGCACCGTTCGCGCCAACCGTTGGGAATCGCGTTGCGAATGCTGCGCAGGACGATGTCCTGGGCGACGGGGTCGAGTTCGAGGCTGCATCCGGCCGGAAGGAAGGGGAAGCCTTGCTCCACCTGCCGAGCGACGTCAAGGCGCGATCCGCCGAGCAGCGCACGGAAGCGTCGGTCGTAGCGAAACTCCTTGCGGTGCTGCCCGACGAAGTCGAGCACCGTGCAAAGCGGCTTACCGTCTGACTTCCGCAGGCCCCGCCCGAGTTGCTGCAAGAACAGCGTCGGACTCTCGGTCGGCCGGAGCAGGAGAAGCGTGTCGACCGTGGGGACGTCGACACCCTCGTTGAACAGGTCGACGGTGAAGACGATCTGGACCCGGCCGGCTGCGAGGTCGCGTAACGCCTGTTCACGCGCCTGGCGCGCGCTCGTGCCCCAGATGGCAACGGCTTCGAGGCCGGCGCGGCGGAAGCGGTCAGCCATGAACTGGGCGTGCTGGATGCTCACGCAGAAACCGAGAGCCCGCATGGAATGAACGTCGGTGACCTTCTTGCGCACCTGATCGAGAACGCGATGCGCCCAGGCATGGTCGGCAGTCAGGAGGTTCGTGAGGGCGTCGACGTCGTAGCCGTGGCCCCGTCGCCACGGAACCTCGGAAAGGTCGAGCCCATCGGAGATTCCGAAGTAGTCGAACGGCACCAGATACTGCTGATCGATCGCGTCCCACAGCCGCAGCTCGGCGGCGATGCGTCCGTCGAAGTGGCCGAGTACGTCAAGGCCGTCGGAGCGTTCCGGCGTCGCGGTCAGACCGAGCAGCTCGCGCGGAGCCAGTCGTTCGAGAAGCGCTTCGTACGAGGGTGCGGCCGCGTGGTGGAACTCGTCCACGATGACGACATCGAAGTGCTGGGGCTCGACCCAGTCCAGGCCGCTGGCGTTCAGGCTCTGGATCGACGCGAAGACGTGCTCGAAACGGCTCGGCCGGCTGCGCCCCACCCACTTCTCGCCGAAGGCTGCATCGCGCAGCACATGCCTGAACGTGTTACGACTCTGATCGAGGATCTCCTCGCGATGAGCGACGAAGAGCAGCCGATCGCGCGGCAACGTCTCACGTAGGCGCGCGTAATCGACGGCAGCCATGACGGTTTTTCCGGTACCGGTCGCGGCGACGAGAAGGTTGCGGTGGTGACCCTGCAACCGCGCCAACTCGACCTGATCCAGCAGGAGCTCCTGGAACGGTCGAAGAACTACCTCGATCGGACTGAGCAGGAGCTCCAGCCCGGCCTCAGGCGTCGCCGTCCGCTGGCGAAACTCCTCCGGGTCGTAGGGCCGGAAGTCAGCGCTCGCCCAATAGCTCGCGAAGACTGCTGCGACCTTAGAAAGCGCGTCAGGGTTGCGTGCTTCCGCCAGCCGGACGTTCCATTCCAGACCCGTGACCTGGGCCGAGTGGGTAAGGTTCGACGAGCCGACGTACGCCGTCGAGTAGCCGCTTGCCCGATGGAAGAGCCAGGCTTTGGCGTGCAGCCGCGTGATGGTCGTGTCGTAAGAGACGCGAACGTCGGCGCCGATTCTGACGAGCTCATCGAGGGCGCGCTGCTCGGTGCTGTTCGTATAGGTCGTCGTGAGAACTCGCAGCGTTTTGCCCGCGCGGCAATGCCGGGCCAGGGCGTCCATCAGCCGGCGGACGCCGCTCCAACGGATGAACGCCATCAGCACGTCGATGCCGTCCGCGGACGGGATCTCGGCCCGAGTCTCATGCGCCACGGCAGGCTCGCCGGGGGCATTGGTGAGAACAGTCGTGTCGAGCAACGGGGTGAGTGGTCGCTCGATGACTTCTGCGCTGCCATCCGGCAGCCGGTGGGAGATCGAGTGCAGTATTCGCGGTGGCGCGAGGGGCGCCTCGGCAGTCAACGCTAGCTGCGGACCGACCAACTGCTCCATGTGCCCGAGGACGTCAGCAGCCAGCTGGATCGCGCGCTGAGCCCGCTCGCTCTCCGGAAACGCGGCGATGGCACGGGAGACCAGCCGCGCGAGGTGGCGCGAGACACGATCAGCGGACTCAGCATTCGCCAGCGCGCTCCGCTGGGGCACCAAGTCCGCGGACAGCTGTTCGAGCGCGTCCTCGAGCGCACGCGTGATCAACGCTTCGTGGAGCCCGGCAGAGGGTCGATCTGGCATGCTCTGAGCCTTTCGCAGATTCGCCGGTCGTTCTCGGCACGACTCACGCAGCCATGGGCGTGTTGATCAGAGCGGCGAGATGATGTCGCAACGGCTCCGGCGCAGCGGAGCTCGATGAGTCTCAGCGCAGCTAGACAGTCAACAATCGGAAGTCACGTCACGGCAGCTCGTAGCGGGCGCCGCGGCGCTCACCCCTGCGGATCAGCTTCCCGTTCTTCGCCAGCCGCCTCAATAGCCGGCTGGCCTGCTCAGAGCCGAGGGCGCACAGCTCCGCCGGCTGCGTTCGGGTGATCGAGCCGTGGGCAGCGACGTACTGGAGAATCATTTGTTCCTGCTGTAGCGGCTCAAAACCGCGCACTCGAACGTAGCTTGCAGGAGCTTCGAGGACGCGGTAGACAGCTGCCGAGAGATGCCAGCTCCTCCCCTTGCCTTTCCCCCGCGCTTCAACCCAGCCGCGTTCCACCATGCGAGTCAGCAGATCGCGAGTTTCCGAATCCGTGCGCTGCAAGACTCGAGCGAGCTCGCCGGTAGTTGCTCGCCGCTCCCGCATGAGTTCGGAGAGCACCTGCAGCTCGGAAAGCCCGATCGGTGCTCGCTGCTGGTGTTCCTGCTCCAGTACCCACCTCGTCATTGACAGGTTCGCCGGCCCGCCGGGCAGCAGCGCGACGACTCGATCATCCGTGCTCCTGCCGTAGTCGGGCGCGGCCCGACCCACACGCAATTGTTCAGCGAACATGCGGTTGATTCCGCGTCCCGTGCGCTCGACCAGCCCAGTCCGTTTGGAAGCGTCTGCTAACAGCGGGCTGCGAGGATGTGGCGGGGCGACGAGCAGATCCTCCACATTCACTCCAGACGGAAAGCCTCCAGGACTGGAGATCTCGAGCTGCTCCTCGGTCCACTGCACATGAACCGCCCCATGCCGCGTGTAGTCGCGGTGGATAAGGGCGTTGGCAAGCGCTTCGCGAAAAGCTGTCTCCGAGTAGGTAGCCACCGCAACGCGCAGCAGCCCGAATTGAAGCTCCTCTTCACGATTTCGGGCCCGAAACCGGTTGAACATCTCTTCGGCGAGTCTGAGCAAGGGAAGCGCAAGGAAATCGTTGACCTCGACTTCGAGACCCCGCAGGACTTGAAATGCTGCGTCATGGGTGGGCAAGACGCGTCGCAGGCTCTCGACGCTGGTGAACTGTTGCTGTTTGGTCGCGATGCGAAGAGCGGCCCAGTCAACAGCAGACGGCGCAACCGCTCGAATTCCAGCGGTCGGACGACCATCCCCGGCGATTGCGCGGACCTGCATCCCCTATCACGCCCACGAGATCGCCTGCTCACCGGACTTTCCGACCGGCGGAGATAGGTGCCTTTGGTCGTTCCGACGACTCGAGGGCTGTTGGGAACCTCTACGACAAGGACTGGATGCCCCTCCACCTCGGCTGTTGCCACAACTGTGGACAGCGGCGGCTGGGTGCCATTGGCGACGAGCGCCTGAACGCGCAGGGGATCGGTCATCCCGCTCTCATGCCGAGGGCGAGCGCCAGTGATCGCGCCATCATCCTCGACCCCAATCCGCAAGACGCCCCCGCTGCCATTGGCCAGGCAGACCACCGCCTCGAGCAGCTCGCGGTCGTTGAGGCTGCTTCGCTGCTCACTCTTGAACTCGACGTCGTAGCGTTCGCCGCCGGCGACCCAGCTCAATACCTGGGGAGCCAGGTCGTCGTTAGGTGCCGGGGTCACTGACGGCATCCCTCGAGATAGTTATGCGACGAACGGCCGCCGCCGGTAGAAGAGTCGCATAACTTTGAGCAAACGCGCAAAATAGTCCGTGAGCTCACCCGGTCGCGTGGAACTTGCTGATCTCGCCGCCGTCGCGCGGAGACCAGATCGAGAGCATCAGACGAGGATGAGCCCACCGTCGACCGTGAGCACAGCACCGGTGACGTACTGCGACGCCGACGACGCGAGAAACACCGCGGGCCCGGCGAAGTCCTCCGGCGTCCCGAGGCGCCCCAACGGCACCCGCGCAGCGAATCCCGCGATCAGCGCGTCGCGTTCCTCGTCGGTCATGTCCGTTCCCTCGCTGAGCCGAGCCGAGCCGGCCGTCGTGATGCCGCCGGGGACGATCGCGTTGACGCGGATCTGGTGCGGCGCCAGGCCGACCGCGAGGTGCTTGGTCAAGGCGATGACGCCGCCTTTCGACGCGCCGTAGTGCGCGAGGCCTGGCATGTTGGGCCGGAAGGCGTCCATGGAGCCGAGGTTGATGACGGACCCGCCGCCGCGCGTCCGCATCACCTTGCTGAGCGTCTGCGTCAGGAAGAGGGTCGCGCGCACGTTGAGCTCGAACGTGGCGTTGTAGTCCTCGATCGTCAGGTCGTCGAACGGGACCACCGGATACACGCCGGCGTTGTTGACGAGCACGTCCACCCCGCCGAACTCCGTCATCACCGCATCCATGACCAGCTCCCCGGCCCGCGGATCCCGCAAGTCGGTCACGGCCACCCGAACCTCGCCGGAACCGCTGCCGTCATTGAGGCTTTGCGCGGTCTGCGCCGCCGCGTCGGCATCCACGTCGACGATGAGCACGTTCGCGCCGGCCTCGCACAAGGCCGTCGCTATCCCGCTTCCGATCCCCAAAGCGCCGCCCGTCACCACTGCCGTCTTGCCCTCCAGCGAGAACATCCCGCGCTCACTCATCGACGACTCGCAGCGCTTGCTCCGGGCAGCCGATCACCGCGCGGCGGGCCGCCTCCTCATGCTCCGGCGGCACCGGATCGAGCTGCACCACCGCATGCCCGTCGTCGTCTCGAAGGCCGAAAACCTCCGGCGCCGTAAGGTTGCACCGCGCGTGACCCTGGCACAGCTCCTCGTCGACAGCCACCCGCATGCTCACTGGCCGCCCACCCGCGCGCCCGGCGAGAACTCGCAGGGGATGCTGCGATACCCGTGCACGACCGCCACCGACTGGTAGCGCACCACCTCGTCCCGGATCACCCGGTAGTCGCCCATGCGGCGCAAGACCTCCTCCATCACGATCGTCCACTGCGCGCGTCCCACATGCGATCCGACGCAGCGATGCGCACCCAGCCCGAAAGCCGAATGCCTATTGGGGAACCGGTCGAGGACCACCTCGTTCGGCCGGTCGAACTCTTCGGGATCGCGGTTCGCCGCCGCCCACGAGATGAACACCCGATCGCCGGCCCGGATTTGCTGACCCCCGATCTCCACGTCACGCGTCGCCGTTCGCGCCAGCGACTGCGTCGGCGTGAAGTACCGCATGAACTCTTCGAACGCCGACGTGCGCAACTCGGCATCATCACGCAGCGGCGCACGCAGCTCCGGATGCTCGTCGAGATACAGGAACGTGCTCGACAGCAACGCCGCCGTCGTATCCAAGCCGCCGACGGCAAGCAGGAACGCCATGCCCACCATGTGCTCCATCGGCATCGGCTTGCCGTCGATCTCCGCGTTCACGATGTGCGTCAGCAGCCGGTCATCCGGCTCGGAGCGATGGCGCTCCAGCTCGGCCGCCAGATCCCCCAGCAGCCAGGCGATTCCCTCCTGCATCCGGTCATGCTCAGGCGTGTTCGGCGGCGCCCACGCCGAGGCGTGCAACGGCTCCGCGTAGAGCTCCCACTTCTCCGTCGGGACGCCGAGCAGCTCGAGCGTCATGAACGCCGGCACCCGCACCGCGATGTCATGAACGAAGTCGCACGAGCCGTCTTCGATGACGCGGTCGATGGCTTCGGTGGTGAACTCACGGATCCGCTCGAACGTGCCTGCAATCGCCCGAGGTGTGAGCTTCGGGTTCAGCACCTTGCGGTACTTGTGGAACTCCGGCGGGTCCATCTCGATCGGGATCGAACGCGCCGGCGGCGACGGGATCGTGATGCCGAGATAGCCGTTGCGCGTGCCGTCCTCGTCATGGTCGGACGAGAACGTCGCATCGTCCTTGGCGACCATCGCGACATCGGCGTAGCGGGTGAGCACCCAGAAGCCGCCGTAGGTGTCCGACCATGCCACCGGACTGTGCGTGCGCAGCTCGTCGTAGACCGACCACGGGTCCTGCGCGAACGTGGGCGAGTGATGGTCGAAGTGCACGACCGGACTGGTAGTAACCATGGACTCTCCCGACTCAGGTATATGGCATAAACTCATATCCCATGGCCCACGCCCGGGCAAGACCTGCCCGCACGCGGTTGTCGCACGAGGGGCTGCTCGATCTGGCCGAGGAGATCCTCGACGAGCACGGCGTCGCAGGGCTCACGATGGGGGAGCTGGCCCGGCGGGCGGGCGTCACATCGATGGCGCTCTACCGCCACGTCGGCAACCACAACGCGCTCGTCGTCGCGGTGTTCGACCGCGTCCTCGCACCGCTCGCCGGCGCCGCGAACGCAGACCTGGCCTGGCGGGACGGCCTGGCCGCCTGGATGCGCGACGTCCGTTCGCTCTGCCTCGCCCGCCCCTGGGTCGCCCCCCTCCTCGGGGGCGGCGCGAGCGCGTCTCCGGTCGCGATCGCCGACGTGTCACGCGCCTGGATCTCCGTCCTGAGCGCCCTGCTGAGCGTCCTCGACCGCGCCGGCTTGGACGACCGAACGCGAGCGCTCGCGTTGACCTGGATCACCCGGGTCACGATGGGCGCGGTCAGCATCGAGCTGAGCGTGCCCATGCCGCACGGCGTCGTCGCCGGCGACCACATGATCGGCGGGCTCGACGGGGACGGCCGGGACCGTTGGGCGGCGCTGCTGCCCGCGCTATCCGCACTTCGTGATGACACGGTCTTCGACACGCTCGTCACGGTCGCGGTGGACTTTGTCGCCGGCCTGGCCGGCTGAAATTCCCTCCTCAGCTCAAGCGGCCATCGGCGTATCGATGAGCGCCCGGACGACGTCGTCCAGGTCCTCATCGAGCGCCCCCTCGAATTCGCCGGTGCGAGCGAGAATTCCGCGCAGTCGCTCCAGAGCCAGCTGGAGCACCCAGACGTCGGCGTCCGACAGCTCAACTGCCACCGCCACCACCGCCCGGCCGTGGGTGTCGAGGCACTCCACGACCTCGGCTGCGTCGTCGTCGAGCAGCTGAGCGGCTCGCAGCCGGCACGCCAGCTCGTCCTGCTCGGCGCCGAGCGAGATGCGGTACTCCTCCCAGTCGCCCAAGCCGAGGTCCATGACGGCGCTGCACATCGCCACAGCCACCTGAGCAATCAGCAGCTGGCGGCTCGTGAGAACGAGCGCCGATCCCCGCCATGCAGACACTGGAACCCCCTTCGATCCAGAGACTGGCAGGGGGCACCGACAAAATTGGCCAGCCGACGGCGTGTGCGCTTGACACGGCGTTGAATTGGCTACGACGGGGGCTGCTGCGGGTCGGGTCCGCAGCTCTCGCAGTCGCCGTCTACCAGCGTCTCGCCGCCGTACGCACAGGTCTGCGACTCGGGGTCATCCTCGGCAGCAGCCTCGACGTCCGGCGTGACTTCTTCGATGACGAGCGCCAGGTCGATCGGCGAATCCGGCGGGATCACATGACCACCTCCTGACAATGATCAGCCCTATCTCTTTCGGCACCGTGGGGGCCGCTCAATAGCGTCCAGAGCCTGACCGACAATGTGCCCGTGCCGATTTGTCGCCCTGAGCATCCCCGCTTTGCCAGCGGCGCCGAACGCCAGGTCTGGGATTTGTTACGCGAGCAGCTCGGCGACGACGATGTCCTCCTCGCCAATATCCGCGTCACCGATCGCAAGAAGGACTACGAGGCCGACATCGTCGTGCTCATGCCCGGCGCGGGTGCGGTCGTCGTCGAGGTGAAGGGCGGCAGCGTCTGGCGGGAAGACGGTCGCTGGCGCATGCACCGCAACGGCAGGCCCACCACCGTCGACCCTGTCGAGCAGGCCCGGGGCGCCCGCTACGCGCTTCGCGAGTACGTCGAAGGCGACCCGCGTTGGCAGTACGGCCGGCGTCGCATTCGCTGGGCGCATGCCGTCGCGCTGCCCAACACCGCGCTACCCGACGATTTCAGCTGCCCCGACTGCCCACGTTGGATGGTTGCCGACCGGAGTGATACCCCGCAGCTCGCAACCATGCTGCGGGACATCCCGCGTCGACAGGAAACGGCGAACGCACCGCTCGCCGAAGCCGATGCGCTGGACATCGTCGAGATCCTCACCGGCCGTGGCCAACCGCAGCGCGACGTCGTCGCTGACGCCGACGAACGCGAGTACGAAGCCGAACGGCTGACGCAGGACCAGGCAGTCATCCTGGGCGCTATCAAGCTGCTGAACCGCGTGGAGATTCGCGGCGGTGCCGGCAGCGGCAAGACCTGGCTCGCCATCGAACAGGCGCGCCGGCTCTCCGGCAGCGGGAAGGACGTCGCCGTCCTGTGCTACTCGCGCGGTCTCGCGGCGTACCTCAACCGCGTCATGCAAACGGTCCCGAAGCGGGAGCGGCCGGCCTACGTCGGCGAGTTCCACAAGCTCGGTCGGCTCTGGGGCGCCGCGCTCGGCAACGACGACGACAGCGACTACTGGGAGCGCCGTCTCCCCGCACAGATGCGTGAGCTCGCCGAGGCGTTGCCGCGCCAGCGCAAGTTCGACGCCATCATCATCGACGAGGCCCAGGACTTCGCGGACGCCTGGTGGCCGGCCGTCCTTGCCTCGCTTCGCGACGAAGACAACGGTGGGCTTTACGTGTTCAGCGACGAGGGTCAGCGGGTGTTCGCCCGCTACGGGAATCCGCCGGTCCCGCTCGTTCCGCTGATGCTCGACCAGAACATCCGTAACACCAAGCAAATCGCCGGCACCTTCGACTCCCTCGCACCCATGCGCATGCGACTGTTCGGCGGTGACGGCCCGCGCGTTCGGTTCGTCGAGTGCAGCTCGACGGACGCGCTTTCCGCGGGCGACGACGCCGTCGACGCGCTCCTCGGCGAAGGCTGGCGACCCGAAGACATCGCTTTGCTGACCACGGGAAGCCGCCATCCCGAGCAGGTGCAGCGGCAAGCCGTCAGCCAGGACGAGTACTGGGCTTCCTTCTGGGATGCCGAACAGGTGTTCTACGGGCACGTGCTCGGGTTCAAAGGCTTGGAACGCCGCGCCGTCGTTCTCGTGCTGAACGAAAGCCAGCTCGGTGAACGCTCGCGCGAGCGGCTGTACGTCGGCCTGTCCCGAGCGCGCGACCAGCTGGTCGTCTGCGGTGACGCCGACACCATCCTGCAACTCGGCGGGCAGCGCGTACTCGAGCGCATCACCGCTTGCAGGTGACCGCCGTCGCGGGTTGCGGGATACCCCTGTCGAGCAGGGCGTTGTGCCGCACGGCGACGTTCCACGGGGCGCGCGATCAACGTTACGATTGCCAGACGATCTACCCCCCGCGCGATCACCCGGCACGAGCAGCTGTTACATTCCCGAAACATGGCTCACCTGGCAGCTGACGGCAAGGCCGAGTTCGACCACATCTACGACCAGCCCGATCCACGCGAGTACTACCGCACGCTCGGAGCGCTCGACTACGAGATTCCCCAGCAAGCGGTCCCGACCTTCGAACGCATCGTCGACAAGCTCGACACCTCCCAAGCGACCGTCCTCGACGTGTGCTGCTCCTACGGTGTGAACGCCGCGCTCATGCGTTGCGACGTGCACCTCGATGACCTCATGGCGCGCTACCGCGACGAGTCGCTGGACGAGCTCGACCCGGCGCGGCTCATCCAGCTCGATCGTCAGTACTACAACGATGTGATGCAGGCGGAGCCGCCGCGCGTACTCGGCTTGGACGTGGCCGGCAACGCCGTCGAGTACGCCAAGGAGGTCGGTCTGCTCGACGACGGCTGGGCCGAAAACCTCGAGGCGCACGAGCCCAGCCCCGAGCTCGTCAAGGGCATTCAAGACGTCGACCTCATCACCATCACCGGCGGAATCGGCTACGTGACCGAGCGCACAGTCGATCGGCTGCTGTCCGTCTTCGACGACGACGCCAAGCCGACCGTCGCCGCGTTCGTGCTCCGCCGCTACTCCTACGACGGCATCGCGGCAACGCTGTCCAAGCACGGCCTGCAGACCCAGAAGCAGGAGGGCCGCACCTATCCGCAGCGCCGCTTCGCCTCGCTGCAGGAGCAGGACGCGACGTTGCAGGCGCTGGACAGTCTCGGTGTCGACCCGACCGGCAAGGAAGCCGACGGCCGCTACCACGCTGAGTTCTACCTCTCGGTGCCCGCGTAGGGGCCGCGTCGCTGCCTGGCGCGACGTCTTGGGCGGAGTCGTCAGCGAGTCGATCATCGGCGTGAGATCGTCGGGTCAACGGCGGCGCTGGAGGCTCGGATGCACGACTGGTCTAGCACTCGCGTGATCGTGTACGAAACGGTCGCCAACGGGCATCACTCGAAGTACGTGCGCCTGCTGCTGGACCGGCTGCTCGAAGGTGGCACCCGCCCGACGCTGTTCACCGTGGAACCGTTCGTGCGCAGCCCGGAGTTCCAGCGCGACCTGGCAGTAATGGCCGACCGTCTCGACATCATCGCCGTGCCGGAGCCTACGGCGCGGTGGAGACGCGCCCGCGATGCACGCACCTTCCTGCAGCTGCTGCGGGAGTGCCGTCGCGACAGCCACGGCCGCCAGGTCGTCGTCATTCCCGACGTCGACCGGCTGCTGGCGCTGTGGTTGCTGGCGCAGCCGTTGCTACGGGGCAGGGACGTCGAGCTGCGGGCCACCCTCATGCGGCCCGAAAAAGCCTTTGAACGCAACGCCCGCGCCGCGGCGAAACGCGTCGTGGCCCGCGCGGTGAGCACGTTGAGCAACGCGCAGCTGTACGGAGTCGTCGGCCCACTTGTCAGGAACGCCGGTCACCTGAAACGCCTCGGCGTGAGCGCCATCGCGGACCCGATCCTCAATTCCGGCGCCCCTCCGAACGGCAGAGCGGTCGCGCGCGAGCGGCTGCAATTGCCACCCGACCGAAAGCTGGTCATGGTGCTCGGCACCATGGCTGCGCGCAAGAACATCCCCCTGGTCCTGGACTGTTTCGAACATGGCAGGGTGGCACCGGACGTCACCGCCGTCATCGCCGGCAAGCCCGACCAGCGGCGGCCCGAGGCGATGCGTGAGCTGCGCAGGCGACTGGAGAAGGCGGAGAACGTCATCGCCCGCTTCGGCTTGTTGGGCGATGCGGAGATCGACGACTATCTCGCTGCCGCCGACGCGTTGCTGCTGCTCTACGACAACAAAGCAGGGGCGAGCGGGATGCTCAGCCTGGCCGTTGCGGCAGGCACGCCTCTGGTGGTCCGCGGCAACGCGTACTGCGAGGACGTCGTGCGGCGCTACAAGCTCGGCGTCGCGCTCGACCGGCTCGACGAGGACTCGCTCGCGGACGGGATCGAGAAGGTGGTGTTCGGCGTCGTCAGCGACGCCGATTGCGCGCTGCGGGATGAGGCGCTCGCCGTCATCGAGGCAAGCCGGAGCGAGATGGTGGAGCGGCTGCTCGGCGACCTGGACACACCGGTGGCGCAGCATCCCTAGGCGCGACCGAAGCCGCTGCTCGCTCAGGAGACGGACGCCTCCGAGCGCCGCGGCAGCTTCCAGTCCGGCCGCACCCAGTGGCAGGTGTAGCCGTTCGGGTAGCGCTGCAGGTAATCCTGGTGCTCCGGCTCGGCCTCCCAGAACGGTCCGGCCGCCGTCACCTCGGTGACGACCTTGCCCGGCCAGATGCCTGACGCGTCGACGTCGGCGATGGTGTCTTCGGCGACGCGCTTCTGCTCGTCGGTGATGTAAAAGATCGCCGAACGGTAGCTGGCTCCGATGTCGTTGCCCTGCCGGTTGCGCGTCGTCGGGTCGTGAATCTGAAAGAAGAACTCGAGCAGATCGCGGAAGCTGGTCTGCTCCGGGTCGAAGCGGATCTCGAGGGCCTCGGCGTGGGTGCCGTGATGGCGATATGTCGCATTGGGAACGTCACCGCCGGTGTAGCCGACGCGGGTCGCGATCACCCCGGGCAGCTTGCGAACCAATTCCTGCACTCCCCAAAAGCACCCTCCGGCGAGTACCGCGCGCTCTTCGGCCATGGAACGTCCTTCCGTGTCGTCGTGCTGCTCGTCACCGTAACCGTCGACGCGCCGTAGACGTTCCCGGGTGGGCTGGGCTCGCAGTGTCAATCCGAGGAGTTGCGGCCGGACTCCAGTGTCGCGGTCAGACTCGGCGACGAGCAGCTCTTCGACCACGCGCACTGCGGCGGCGACGACTGCACGTTGCGCAGCGCACGCTCTTGACGCTCGCCCAGCGGGGCGATGACTGCGACGCCGCTTTCGAAGCGGCCATCGGCGTTGCGGCGATAACCCTCGCGGGGGGCGGGCGCGTCCTGGCCTGCCACGGCGGGCGCGATCCGCGTGTGCCGCAGCACGATGTGTCGGCATTCATGGCCGAGATGACCGCAGCCGAAGCGCAGTGGCAGCTCAACGTTTACGGCTCTGCCAAGCACGGCTTCACGCACCGCGACGCGAACCCTGAGACCGCGCCGGCGTGATCTTCGACGCCGACGCGGATCGTCAGTCCTTCAACGACATCAGCGGTGTCTTGGGTCGACTGTCAGGAGATCAGGTCCGTCGCGGACGCAGCACCAGGACTCGCTCGGCGTGATGCGCCTCGTGCAGGCTGCGTCGCCGGCCGGCCAGCAGCATCTGCAGCGACACCAGGCCGATCACCGATGACGGCTCGTGTCGATCGACGACCGGCAGCCGATCCACGCGCTCGGCTGCCATGGTCAGTGCCACGCTGCGGAGATTCTCGTCGGCGTGGGTGACCAGCGGCGTGCGGATGGCCAGGTCGAGCACGCTCAGCGTGTCATCGCCGTCGTGCACGCCGCGTTCGAGCGCGCTGCGCGTGACGACCGCGACCATCCGATTCTCTTGCGACAGGACCGGATACAGGGCCTGCCGGCGTTCGTTCGCCGTCGCGGGGTCCGTCCCGGAGATCGCCGCGTACGCGGCCGCGACCGAGAGGTCGTCCTCGAAGGTCAGCACGGACCGGTCCATCACCTCGCCGACGAAGAGGATCTCCAACGGATCGACGGTGTATTCACGGGAGAGGTGATGACCACGACGAGCGATCTTCTCGGTGAGCACGGACCTTTTCAGCGCCAGCACCGACACTGCGTAGGCAGCTGACGCCCCGATGATGAGCGGGAGCAGCGCGTCGAAGCGATGGGTGAGCTCCGCGGCGAACGCCACTCCGGTGAACGGCGAGCGCATGACGCCACCGAGCACGCCGGCGAGTGCGATGAGCGGCCAGAAGCCCGGCCCCACGGCCGGAAACGCCTGCGACTCCAGGGCACCCAACGCGCCACCGATCATGAACATCGGCGCCAGCACCCCTCCCGACGTCCCGGAGCCGAGCGACAGTGCCCAGATCGCCGTCTTGACCACCAGGATGCCGACGACGAGCGAGAGGCCGGCCGTGCCGCGAAGCTCGGCGCCGATGACGTCGTAGCCGACCCCCAGCGCCTGCGGGACGATGAGCCCGCCGATGCCGATGACGACACCACCGATCGCGGGCCACCACATCCAGTGGATGGGCAGCCGCTGGAATGTGTCTTCCGCGGCATAGACGAGCGCCGTGGCAACGATCGCGAGCAACCCCGAGGCGATCCCTGAGACGGCCGAGAGCCCGTAGGCGGCCGCGTTCAGATGCAACCGGCCGGACACGAGGAAGACCGCTGCGGTGCCGAGCAGCGGACCGCGCAGGATGGTGGCTACGGCGACGGACGCGGCCACCGGTACGAAACTGCGTGGTCGCCATTCGAAGAGTAGGAGCTCGACAGCCAGGAGCAGCGAGGCGAACGGGGCGTTGAACGTCGCCGCCATACCTCCGGCCGCGCCGGCGACGAGGAGCGTCTTGCGCTCGTCGGCGGTGAGACGCAGCAGCTGAGCGAACAGCGAGCCGAAAGCTCCCCCGGTCATGATGATCGGACCTTCGGCGCCGAACGGCCCGCCGGTACCGATCGCCACAGCGGCCGATACCGGCTTCAACACGGCAACCCGCGGAGCGACCTTGCTCTCGCCGAGCAGGATCGCCTCGATCGCCTCCGGCATGCCGTGGCCGCGGATCTTCTCGCTTCCGAACCACGCCATGAGGCCGACGACGAGCCCGCCCGCGACCGGCGCCAGCAGTATCACTGCCGGATTGTGGTGACCCGCCCCCGGTGCGACCAAGCGGGTATCGACACGCTCGTAGAAGACCAGGTTCGTGATGAGGCCGATGAGCCGGAGCAGCGCCCACGCCAGGCAGGCGCTCACCGCGCCGACCGGGATCGCCAACGTCGCGATCAGCAGCAGCCGGCGGCTCACGTTGAAGTCGGCGAGGTGGCCGACGTCGCGGCGCGCAGTCGCTGCGCGTGTCACCTGGCCACCTCCCGAGATCTCGCAGAAGTATCGCGTAACGATATAAACTAGCAGCGACAGCAGCTCGAAGGGAGCCTCTGTGGCCCATCGAACGCCTGCGGAGGCGCCGACGGACGAGGACTACGAGCGGTTGCTGTCCATTCGCACCCGGCTTCGCGTCTTCGAGCGGTGGAGCGCGGAGCGAGCGGCCGAGCACGGTCTCACGTCCGCGCAGCACCAGCTGCTGCTGGCCGTCCGTGGGCATCCCGACCGTCGCGGACCGACGATCGGGCAGGTCGCCGACTACCTGCTGCTACGCCACCATTCGGCGGTCGAGCTCGCAAATCGCACCCAGGAGCTCGGCTTCATCAGCCGGGTGAAGGATCCGGCCGATCACCGCGTCGTGCGGCTGCAGCTCACGCCCCAGGGGCGTCGCCTGCTGCTGTCGCTGTCGCAGGCGCACATCGAGGAGCTGCGCGGTCTGGTACCCATATTGACCGCCGCGCTGACCGAGTTGTCCGAGTCCTAGCCCGCGGTCGTCAGCGCGCCGCGGGAATACGGCCCAGCACGGGATGTCGACCGAACCAGTCGGGCACCCGTCGCGCGAGGTCCGCCGGCGCATCGATACGGATCCGCTCGGCGCGCAGCGCATCGGTGAAGCTCTCATCGCCCATCCACACCCGGGTGAGCGACCGCAGGTCGGCTTCGATCGTGACGTCCACGTCCCAGCCCGGGTCGGTGAGGCACAGGTCGACCGCGTCGCCGCCGGTGACCATCCAGTACCGCCGCCGCCGCGCCGGCGCCTGGGGGAACTGGAACAGCACCACCTTCCGGCCTTCGCCGAGGTCGGGGGAAAGGTAGCGATGCGCGTCCCAGAGCAGCAGCCCGGGGTCGAGGTCGTCGTCGCGATACTCGCTGCGCGTCCAGCGCTGTCCCCACTCGCCGAGCGCCTGCACCAGCGGCAGGAGCTCCCAGCCGGCCGGCGTCAGTTCGTAGCCGACACCGTCCTCGTCCTCGCGGCGGACCACCACCCCGGCGCGTTCGAGGCCCTTCAAGCGCTGGGATAACAACGCTGTCGAGCACGTTGGCACCCCGCGCCGGATCTCGTTGAAACGCGAGCTGCCCAGCAGGAGCTCGCGCACGATGAGCGGCGTCCAGCGTTCGCAGAACACCTCGGTCGCCTTCGACACCGGGCAGAACTGCCCGTACGTCCGCTCCACCGGCGCACGGTAACGCTTCAGATCCTGAACTGGCGAGCCCCTGACGTCATGCCGCAATCTCGGCTCACGGCAGCGACAGACAAGGAGCGAGCCACATGAGCAACAAGGCGGTAGTCAGCCTGACAACAGGACTGGAAGACAGCGAGCGCGTGACTGTCGCGATGCTGGTGGCGGTAGGTGCTGCCGAAGCGGGACGACCGACGCTCATGTTCTTGACCAAAGAAGCGGTGCGCCTCGCCCAGCCCGGATTTGCGCGCGCGACCGCCTGCGAGGGCTGCCCTCCGTTGGAGGACCTCGTCAAGCGTCTCGAAGCGGCCGGGGGAGAGCTGATGGTCTGCCCGATCTGCTTCAACGCCAGGCACCTGGACGCGCAGCAGCTGGTGTCCAACGCCCGGCTCGGCGGCACGGTGCAGATGTGGGACTGGATCGGCGACGAGCCGGCAACGACGTTCAGCTACTGATGGCCGTGAAAGCCCCGCCGAGCTGCAACTCGACGGGGAGACGCCACTGGATGTCCACGGCCGGGTGCCAGGTGCGCTCGGCTGAGTATGGGCGTCACCCGATCGGGTGACAATTGCGCAAGACTTCCGGTTTTCCTAGGCCTGCCGACCACGCGAAGACAATTTGATTAGCTCGCGCGTAACAACGCTGCGTTCGGGCGCTCCGGCAGCTTGTCGAGCGGATGGGCGATCTCGGCGACCGTCGGGCCGTACTGCTCCGCCAGCGGCGCGAGCTTCTCCAGGTCGAAGCCGTACAGCTTGGCCGCATTCTCGGCCAGGATGCGACGCAGCTCGACCTCGGAAAAGCCATGGAAGACCTGGCGAAGATGCTCGCGCGTGTAAGGCGGGGTGCCCTCATCGTGCGGGTAGTCACTGCCCCACATGAAGCGATCGGTACCGACCTCGCGGGCGACCTTCGCGTCCACCGGACCAGGGAAGCTCGCGCCGATCCAGCAGTTCTGGGCGAAGTACTCGCTTGCCAGCCGCGGGATGGCGTCTTCCTTGCGGTACTTGAGCTCGCCGATCTCACCGCGCTGCACGTTGCGGATGACGTTGTCCAGCTCGGCAATCGTGCGTGGCAACGCCGAAGCCGAACCTTCCGTCAGCACGAACTTGAGGCGCGGGAAGCGTTCGAAAACGCCCGACAGGATGAAGTGGTTCAGCGCGCGGTAGCCGTAGAAGCTGACCTCGCTGATGAGCAGCATCGGGGTGGCGGGGTACTTGCCGTAGTCCGGTGAGCCGGTACCCGAGTGCAGATTCAGCGGGATGTCGAGGTCTTGGATGGCGGCCCAGATCGGGTCGTAGGACGGGTCGTACAGCGGCTTCACCCACTTCACGTCCGGAGCGACGGTGGGCAGCAAGACTCCGCCGCGCAAGCCGTTGTTCGCAATCCAGGTGATGTCCTCGATCGCGTCGTCGACGTCGTTCAGGAAGAACTGGCCGACTCCGGCGCGCCTTTCGGGCTGGCGCGCGCCGAAGTCCTGGAGCCACCGGTTGTGCGCCTGGATTCCCGCCCGGCGATGGGCGTAGTCCTCCGGCTTCGGCGGGCCGGCGAAGAGCACGAAGCCCGGGTAGAACGGCGGCACCGTGTTCGGGTACACGACTTCTGCGACCACTCCGTCGCTCAGCTGGTCGGTGTCGCGCCGCTCGTCGTCCCAGTTGCGCACGCGCAGATCGGTGTCGCGCAGGTCCTTCCACGGGTTCTTGCACTGCCCGCGCCAGGCGTCGAAGTCTTCGCGGAACGCGGGGTCGAGGTACTCGCGATACGTCTCGTGACTGGCCCCGGCGTGGGTGTCGGCGGAGATGATCGTGTAGCGGTCGGACATGGGCGTCGGCACCTTCCTCGCAGGCGTTCCGCCGGCGGAACGAGAACGAGGTTTCAGTTTCGAGGTGCGATTTTGTCGCTCGCTAGGGACCTTGGTCCCGGTCGCCGCCGCGCTCAGTCGTGGGTTGACGCCGGAATCCGCCAGACTTCCTTGATCAACTGGTGATTCGCCACCATATATACGGACTTATCGACGGCGCTCAGCCAAACTTGGCAGCTTTCGCCACGCATCAGCCGCCGCGTGCAAGCGCGCGACGGCTACTGGTACGTCTTCGTCAGGTCGACCACGTTCTTCGGGTCGCAGTTGTAGATGCTGTTGTTGGGGCGGGTGACGTCCTTGTCGTAGACGAAGCCGTCCGGCGTGACATCCATGATGACGTAGCAGGTGGTCTGCTTCGGGTTCTTCGGGTCGGTATCCCGCGGTGGGAAGAGGCCGCCGGCCGTCCATTCCTTCTCGGTGGCGGCCTTCTGCAGCACGCAGTCCTGCGTGAGGTCGTTACCGCATGCGGTCGCCGACTTCGCCCACAGCGTCCAGGCGTTGAATGCGAGGGCGGTGAAGTCCGTGTACGTCGGGTCGGACGTCCCCGCGGTCATGATGCTCTTGATCTGCTTGACGAGCGGGTTGTCGTTCATCTCGAACGGCAGGTGGCTGAAGTACTGGTACGTCTTGGGAATGCTGGTGCCGACGTTCTTTATCGCGGAGATGGTCTGTGGCTCGTAATACGCGTTGCCGAGCAGCAGGTAGTCCAAGGACAGCCCGATGTCCTTCATGGAGGTGAGCTCCGGCGCGATGTAGGCGGCGCTGCCGGTCGCGTTCATATAGGCGGCGGCTCCGGAGGACTTGATCTCCTCCATGTAAGGACGCCAGTTGGTGACGAGCGGGGGACGCTCGGAGTAGTCGGCGACCTTGTAGCCGATCATCTCCACCGCATCCCGCGTGCGCAGGCCCTGCGGTCGCAGCGATGAGGTGTTGCTACCACCGATCGCGATGCCCTTCTTGAGCGTCTCCGGGTATTTGAGCCCGAGCAGCCGGAAGGGGCCGACCTGGAACTGGTTGGCCGGGTTGGGCGTCGGCTGCACTTGCAGCCCGGCAGCGACGGCTGCCGGCGACACCACGTAGGACGGGATCTCGCCGAGCTTGCAGTTCAAGCGCGGCTTGACGCCCGGCTCGTCGAGGCCGTTGCCGTTTCCGACGAGCATGAACTCGTGCTGGCAGGCCTGGATCATTTGCTGAGCGGTCTCGAACAGCTTCGCGTCGTACTTGGTGAGCACGACCTTGCGGCCGTTGATACCGCCCGCCTCGTTGCACCACTTCACGAACGCTTCGCCGACCTGGAAGAACTCCTTGCCGAGGCCAGGCGCCACCGAGGACCCGGCGTCGGACATCGTGCCGACGTTGATGCTCGTAGCGGTGATCCCGCGGCCGCTTCCCCCGGTCGCGTTGCCGGGGCCGCAGATGGCTTTGAGGGTGCCGAAATCGCCCTTGCCGGGGGCATTCGAGGACGGCGCTGCCGCCGAGCCGCCGGAGCTCGGTGACTTCGATGAGCTGCTGGAGCGCCCGCATGATGACAACGCCAAGAGCGTGGCGCCGGTGGCGGCGAGGGCCACCAAACGAGTGCTAGTCCGCATCGTGCCTGTCCACATGCGCCGACCTCTGATCGTGAGCGAGTGAAGCGGCATGACTATGGCACAACGTGACCCGGACCACATCGGCGATCGGCGAAGTATTACTGATCCGTTATCAGGAAGCGGCGGCTTGTCGCGTGGAGTCCCTTATGTGCCGCGCGCCGGCCACGATCGGACCGGGTTGCGCCGTGCCTGCGTTGTCGTGCTCTACTACCAGCGACAGCCCCTGGTGACTGGTGCGCGAACCAGCCCGGACGCCCGGCCGAGTGGCCATCCAAAGGAGACGCTTCGATGGAATTCGGGATTTTCAACTCGCTCTATCTGCACCACTCACTCGTCGAGGCCGATCCGGTCCGTGCCGAACACAAGCGGCTCATGGACGAGGTGAACTGGACGAAGGCCGCCGACAAGGCAGGCTTCAAGTACACCTGGGCGACCGAGCACCACTTCCTGGAGGAGTACTCGCACCTGTCGTCGAACGAGTCGTTCCTCGGCTTCGTCGCGGGGCAGACCGAGCGAATCCACATCGGCACCGGCATCAAGAACATCACCCCACCGGTGAACCACCCGGCGCGCGTCGCCGAGCAGACCGCGATGCTCGACCACCTGTCACTCGGCCGCTTCGAGCTCGGCCTGGGACGCGGGTCGTCGACCACCGAGCAGCGCGGCTTCGGCATCGAAGACCCCGATCTCACCAAGGCCATGTTCGACGAGGTCGTCGGCCAGCTGCCGAGGATGTGGCAGCCCGGCACGTACGCCTACGAGGGCGAGTACTTCACCATGCCGGCGCGCAACGTGCTGCCGAAGCCGTACACGCTGCCGCACCCGCCGCTCTGGGTCGCCGCCGGTAACCCGTCGACGTTCGAGAAGGCAGCCCGCATGGGCCTCGGGGTGCTGTGCTTCGCGCAGACCAGCCGCGACGACCTCTGCCGCTACATCGAGGCGTACAAGAACGCGATCGGCGATGCCGAGCCCGTCGGCGAGTACGTGAATGACAACGTCATGGTCACCACCCAGATGCTGTGCCTGGAGGACGGTGACCGAGCTCGCCGCATCGCGGCCGACATGACCAGCGGCTACCAGAACAGCCTGGTCTTCCGCTATCTCGACACCTTCCCGAAGCCTGACTTCGTGCCGGACTGGCCGGCCACGCTCCCTGAGCCGACGGTCGAGCAGCTGAAAGAGGCGGTGGAGTCCGGCGCCGTGCTGATCGGCAGTCCCGAGGAATGCGAAAAGGCCTGCCAGTCATGGCTGGGCACCGGTGCCGACCAGCTCACCTTCGGCATGCTGTCGACGACGATGCCGGTGGAGATCGCCATCGAGGCGGTCGAGATCTTCGGGCAGACCATCATCCCCGTGTTCGACAAGGACCCGGTGCACAGCACCACCCGCCAGCGTGAGGCTCAAGTCGGCAAGTAGCCGTCGCATGCCCCACAGGCGGCCTGCATCGTCGGCCGCCGCGGGCCGCCCTCAGACCTTGAGCGCTCGATGCCCCCAGAAGCTCGGCTTGGTGATCTGGTAGGTGCCCTGGGTCTTCGGGTCGGGGACGTGCAGCCCACCCCAGCCGAACTCGACCATGAACCCGTCGGGCGTCAGGCAGTAGAACGAGATCATGTGGTCGTTGGTGTGGCGGCCGAGCCCCATCACCACCGGCACCCCGGCGTCGACGCAGCGGTCCTGTGCGAGGCCGACGTCGTCGATCGTGGCCGCCTCGACCATGAAGTGCACGAGCAGTCCCGGCATCGGCATCCCCGCGGCGAGGGCGAAGGTGTGATGGCGCGGGTTGCAGCCGAGGAACGCCATCTCGATCCCGTGCATCGAGAAGGTGTTGCGGCAATGGAAGCCGAGAACGTCGCGGTAGAAGTCGATTTCCGTCTTGGCGTCGGGCACGTTGATGACCACGTGACCCATCCCCATATCGCCGGTGACGAACGACGACACGAGCGGCGTCACCACCGGCACGTGCGTGAGAACCGGCCCGTAGAACACCTCGATCGGCGCGCCGGCCGGGTCGGTGAAGCGGGCGTATCCGCTGACCTCGCGGGCGGCCGCCTCATCCGCTGATGCGAATATCACCTCGATGCCGGCCTTCTCGACCGCCCGCGCGACGTCAGCGAGGTCCCGGTCGTCGCCGACTTCGTAGCCGATCGCCTCGACGGCCGGCTCGTCACCGGGCAGGATCGCCAGCCGGTACGGATGGGCATCCCACCGGTAGTGCTTGGCCTCGCTGCCGGCCTCGGTGGATGCGGCCGGCGCGGTCGGCATCAAGCCGAGAACGTTCTCCGCGAACGTCTCCCACTCGGGCAGGCGCGGGCTGCGAATCCTCAGGTACCCCAGGGAAAGGATGGACATCACTGCCCCTTCGTGTCACGCAGGAGGAACGACAGGACGACGCTTTCGAACTCGTCCTTGCGCTCGATCATCGCCCAGTGCCCGCAGTCGTAGAACACGTGCAGCTCGCAGCGCGGGATGAAGCGCATGGGCCCGAGCGCGCCGTCCAGCGGGGTCACCCGGTCATCGCGTCCCCAGGTGATGAGCGTTGGAGCTTGGATCTTCGGCAGCATCGCCAATGCGGCCGGATTGCCTGCGATGAAACGGAAAGCGTCGAGCAGCTGCTGGTTGTACATGCGGCGAATGCCTTCGAGTGCTGCCGGGTCCGTCGCCTGCTCCCACCGCAGCTGCACGAACTCGTCGGTGAGGAGCGCGGTGTCGTACACCATCGATTCCATCCACTTCACGAGCCGCTCGCGGGTGGGATTCTGGGTGAATTCGACCAGCAGCTTGATGCCCTCGGGCGGGCTCGCGCTGAACAGCGGGATGCCGACCCCACCGAGTGTGACCAGCCGGCTGATGCGCTCCGGGTGCGCCGCGGCCACCTGCGCTCCGACGCCGCCGCCCATGGAGTTGCCGATGAGTGCGACCGAGTCCAGGCCGAGCGCGTCGAGGAACGCGACCACCGCGCCCGGCGCTTCCATGACCGGGCTTCCCTCCGGCGAGTAGCTGCGCCCGAAACCCGGAAAGTCCAACGCCAGCACCCGAAAGTGCGCGCTGAACGCGGCGAGGTTGCCGCGATAGTTGGCCCAGGCGCTCACCCCGGGGCCCGAGCCGTGCAGCAGGAGCAGCGGTGGGCCGTCGCCCGCTTCGTGGTAGTGCAGGGCGCCCTGGTCGGTGTCGACGGAGCGGCTGGTCTCCTCAAACGTCAGTTCCGGCACGAACCGGCTCCCTTCTCATCGGCGGTCCGCAACTCCAACGCGACATCGATGATCATGTCCTCCTGGCCGCCGACATAGCCGAGCTCGCCGACGCGTTGCAGGATGCGATGCGTCGCAACGCCGTAGCGTTCGGCTGCTCGCTCGGCGTGCAAGAGGAACGACGAGTAGACGCCGGCATATCCCTGCGTGATGGCTGCGCGGTCGGTCCACGGCAGCCGCGGCAGCATGGGCTTCACGACGTCGTCAGCAGCCTGCAGCACCCCGTTGACGTCAACCTCGGTGGCGATGCCGAGCCGCTCGAACGTCGCCGCCACGATCTCCGTCGGCGCGTTTCCCGCGCCGGCTCCGAGCGCGCATAGCGCGCCGTCGATCTGCTGGGCGCCGTTCTGCGCGGCCAGCACGGAATTCGCCACGCCGAGCGAGAGGTTCTGGTGGCCGTGGAAGCCGACCTGCGCCTGATGGCCGATCTCGGTGTGCAGGGCCGTGATGCGCTCCTGCGCATCGCCCAGGACGAGCGCTCCGGCGGAGTCGACGACGTACACGCATTGCGCGCCGGCGTCGACCATGATCCGAGCTTGCGCCGCCAGCTCGGCCGGCGGTACCCGGTGCGCCATCATGAGGAAACCGACCGTTTCCATGCCGAGCTCGCGGGCCGCGGCGAAGTGCTGCGCGGACACGTCGGCCTCGGTGCAGTGCGTTGCGATCCGGGCGACGTCGGCGCCGCAGTCGCGGGCCTGCCGCAGCGAGTCGATGGTGCCGACCCCGGGCAGCAGAAGCACCGCGATGCGCGCCTGCGTGGCTTCGTCGACCGCCGCCCGGATCAGCTGGAACTCGTCGGTGGCGGAAAAGCCGTAGTTGAAGCTCGATCCACCGAGCCCGTCGCCGTGCGAGACCTCGATGACCTGGACGTTCGCGGAATCCAGCGCGTGAACGATGGCGCGCACCTGGCCCTCGGTGAAGCGGTGCTGCATCGCATGGCTGCCGTCGCGCAGGGTCGAGTCGGTGATGCGCACCGCGAGGTTGCCGGCGTCGCTCATGACGCGGATCCCGCCTTCGCGGAGGCGTGTTCGACGAACATCTCGCCGACCTTGGCCGCCGCGGCGGTCATGATGTCGAGATTGCCGGCGTAATCGGGCAGGTAGTCGCCGCGACCCGCGACCCGCAGGAAGACAGCAACTCGTGCCATCCCGTTCCAGCCGTCGCGCGGCGGGTCGAACTGCGGGTCGGCTTTCAGCTGATAGCCGGGGACGTAATCCCGCACCCGCTCGACCATCGCGTGTATGGACTCGTTCACGCTGTCCTGCACGCTCCCCGGCTCGGCGGCTTCGGCCGGGACGGAGCAGAAAACGGTGTTACGCATGATCATGGGCGGTTCCACCGGGTTCAGCACGATGATGGCTTTTCCCTTGCCGGCGCCGCCGACCTGCTCGAGAGCGCGGGCGGTCGTCACGGTGAATTCGTCGATGTTCGCTCTCGTCCCCGGACCTGCTGAGCGGGAGGCGATCGACGAGACGATTTCGGCGTACTCCACCGTAACGACCCGCGAAACCGCTGCCACCACAGGGACTGTGGCTTGGCCGCCGCAGGTGATGAGGTTGACGTTGCCGGTGTCGAGGTTCACGTCGAGGTTCACCGGCGGGCAGACAGGCGGCCCGATCGCAGCGGGTGTCAGGTCGATGGCGGTGATACCGGCAGCGGCATAGCGCGGCGCGTGACCGCGGTGTGCCTTGGCGCTCGTCGCCTCGAAAATCAGGTCCGGGAGCGGATCCTGCGCAAGCAGCCAGTCGATGCCTTCCGCGCTGCTGGAAACGCCCATGCGGGCGGCGCGGGCGAGCCCGTCGGACGCCGGATCGACGCCTACCATGTACGCGGGCTCGAGGAGTTCACTGCGGCGCAGCAGCTTGTACATGAGGTCGGTGCCGATGTTGCCCGACCCGACGATTGCCGCCTTGGCTTTCATGTCTCGACTCAGATGAGCGGCATCAAGCCGGCGGTCGGCTCGATGCCCATCTCGATCTGTGCAGTGGCGTGGTAGATGTCGCCGGGAACGTGGATCGCGTGCTGCAGACCAACGTGCGCATCCCGCCAGAAGCGCTGCATCACGTTGTCCCTGCGGGCCGCGTTGCCCCCGGAGCGCTGGAAGATCTGGTCGGTCGCGGCGACGGCCCGCCAGGCGCAGCGCACCTGGTTGCGGCGCAGCAGCGCGCGCTCCTCGAGCGTGACCGGCTGCCCCGCTTCCAGCCGGTCGTGCATCCGGCTGATGCCGTCGATCAGCTGGATGCGCGCGGCCTCGATGTCGGCGGCCGCTTCGGACACGGCGTAAAGCGCGTAGGGGTCGTCTCGCAGCTTGCGTCCCGCGGCCGAGACCCGGCTGCGCTGGTAGTCCATGTGAGCGGCCAGCGCACCCTCGCAGATGCCGATGACCGCGCTGGTGATGCCGAGCGGGAGGATCGACCAGAACGGCAGCTTGTAGACGGCTTCCTCGCGGCCGGCTCGTTCCGCCGCGATCGCACCCTCGCCGACGTCCGCAGCGTTGATGGTGCGATAGGTCGGAATGAAGGAGCCGTCGACGATGACGTCCTTGCTGCCGGTGCCGCACAGCCCGATGACGTCCCAGGAGTCGGGCACGATCGTGTAGTCGGCGCGCGGCAGCACCACGTGTAACACCGTTATGGGATCGGCCAGACCGCCCTGTCCGTCGCCGACGAGCGCGCCGAGAAAGATCCAGTCGCAATGGTCGGTGCCGGATGAGAATTGCCACCGGCCGTTCAGCCGGTAGCCGCCGTCGACGGGGGTCGCGACGCCCGTCGGCGCATACGGGGAGGCGATCCAGGTGTCGGGATCGGTGCCCCACACCTCGTCCTGCAGCCGGCGGTCCATAAGCGCGAGCTCCCACGGGTGCACCCCGCCGACCCCGCACACCCATCCCGTCGCGCCGCAGGCCTGCGATACCGCCATCACGGCCTCGGCGAAGTCACGCGGATGTGCCGCGTAGCCGCCGAACTCCGGGGGCTGCAGCAGCCGCATGACACCGGCCTCGCGCACGACGCGGACGCTCTCGTCCGACAGCCGGCCGAGCGACTCCGTCTCGCCGGCTACCTTGCGGAGCCGGTCCGAGAGGTCGTTGACGCGACCGACCACCTCGTGGGCCACTGCTTGGACCATGGGAACCTCCACCAAACCGGCCACTGCCCAGGAAGCAGGGCGGAGCTAGGGCAGGGTAACGCCAGGCGGCAACGGGCGCGTGCCCCGCTCCCGGTGAACGGGAGTGGCGGGCTAGTTAGCCCGGACGGACAGCGAGCCGAGGAGGTCGAACTCGGCCCGGTACGTCTCGCCCGCGGCGAGCGGGACCGCGGCGTGCAGCGCCCCGGTCATGATCAGATGACCTGGCTCGAGCGGCACGCCGCCCGCGCCGAGGACGTTCGCCAGCCACGCCAGCACGGTGACCGGGTCGCCGAGTGCGGCCGCCCCGCAGCCGGAATCGATCAGGGTGTCTTCCCGGAAGAGCTGCATCCGGATCTCCCGGAAGTCGATCCCGTCAGCCGGCACGCGGCTCTCGGAGACGACGACAGCCCCGTTCGACGCGAGGTCGGCGACCGTGTCGGCGAGCTGAATACGCCAGTCCGCGATACGCGAATCGACGATCTCCATCGCGCCGACCACCTCGGCGATCGCAGCCCGGGCTTGCGGCTCCGTCACGCCGGGACCTTGCAGCCGCTCGCCGAGCACGAAGCCGATCTCGGCTTCCACCTTCGGCGCGATGAACTGCTCCAGCGGGATGACATCGCCGTTATGGAAAACGGTCGACGCGAGCACCGGGCCGTAGTCCGGCGAGTCCAGGCCGATGAGTCGCTGCATCGCCTCGGAGGTGGCGCCCACCTTGTGGCCGATCACCCGGTCCCCGTCGTCGAGCAGCATCCGGACGAGTTCGCGCTGGATGGCGTAGCCGTCGGCCATCGTCAAGTCAGGCTCGGCGTCGGTGAACGGCGCGATCGGCAGCCGCGAGCGGCGCGCGTCGTACAGCAGCTTGGCCTTGGCCCTGGCCTCGGTCACGTTCACCGCAGGCCTCTCGACGGAGCTGCCGAGATGTGCGCCGAGATCCGCTTGGCGCGCTCGTGCAGCAGGGGAGCGAAGCGACCGAGCGGCATGCGCTTGCCGGCGTCGCACAGCGAAAGCGCGCCGATGACTCGCCCGCCCTGGTCGAAGATGGGCGCTCCGACGCAGGCCACCGCGGCGACGGGGCTGTCGCGCTCGGTGGACAGCCCACCCCGGCGGCGGATCCCGGCAAGCTCGCGATGCAGGGCCGTGACGTCCACCGTCGCGTCGCCGCAGGAGGTGGCGTCTTCGAGTGTCGTGTCGAGGGCGTCGGTCTCGAGGTAGGCGAGCATGGCCTTGCCGACGGCGGTGAGGTGCGCCGGCAGCAGGCCACCTACCCGCGACGGGACACCGGTGGCGTCGTGTCCGCCGACCTTGTCGAGATAGCGGACGTGCGGACCGTCCAGCACCGCCAGATGGATGATGAACGGCGTGTGCACCGCGAGGTCGTGCAGGAACGGCGCGGCGGCCTCCCGCAGCTCGGCGGTCGCGTCGACGCGGCCGGCCAGCTGGCGGGCGCGCCACCCGAGCGCGTAACCCGAAGTGCCGTGCTCCACCCACCCGAGCTGCACGAGCTGATCGAGGATGCGATGCGCCGTCGAGCTCGGCAGCCCCGTCCGGGCGGCGACGTCCTGCAAGCTGCACCGCCGAAGCGGGCTGTCAAAGGTGTCGAGGATGACGGTCATCCGCTCCACCATGGATGTCGGGCGTGCCGGATCCGTCGGGGAGGGTCGACAGGGCACCGCATCTCCTCCCTCCGGCGCGCCCGGCGCTATGCCTGAGCTGGGGTGATCATAAGCAAGGCGCTGAGGCGAATCGAGCCGCGGGCTCTCGACCAGGTCGGTCTGGCGAAACGGAGTGGCTTCGGTGCGCAATGACCTGGCGTGTACCGCGCGGCTCGGGCAGGGCCGCGATTGTTCAGCTCGCCGTCGCGGGCGGACGCAACGGAGCGTCGGACGGTAGTCGGCGAGGGCCGGGCGCGAAGGTGGCCGGGATGCTCTGGAAGCCCACGTTCGTCCCCTGATGCGGGTAGCGCTCGAGCGAGGCGACGTCCACCCGGTAGTCCGGCATCCGCTCCAGGATCTGGCTCAGCAGTGAATGCGCCATCTTGCGGCCGAGATGGGAACCGGCGCACCGGTGAATGCCGACCCCGAATGCCGTGTGGCGGTTGGGCCAGCGCGTGATGTCGAGGTTGTCCGGGTCATCGAAGACTTTCTCGTCGCGGTTGGCCGACGCCCATGCCAGCAGGACCCGCTCTCCCTTGTTCATGGGGCAACCGTGGAAGTCGGTGTCCTGCGCCACCGTGCGGGCCAGTGCCTGCGTCGGCGAGAAGTAGCGCAGGAACTCCTCGATCGCCCGTTCGAGCAGGGAGGGATCTTGGATGAGACGCTGCCTCACATCCTGATGCTGGTATAGCCAAACAAGTGCTTGGGAGACGAGCGAGGCAGTGGTGCCGGTGCCGCCGGCGATGAGCAGCTCGGTCATCGCGAATACTTCGAAGTCGGAGATCGGTCGGCCGTCGATCTCCTGGCTCACGAGGAACGAGATGATGTCGTCCTGCGGATCCGTGCGCCGGGCCGCGATGACCTCGCGCATCTGCTGCGACAGATACGGCAGGTCGACGTTGACTGCCTGCTCGTAGTCGTCGTTTCCGGGGTCGCTGGCGAGCGTGGCGTGGTGGGCGGTCGCGTAACGCTTCCACTCCTGTGCCGGCAGCCCGAGCCAGTCGATGGTCACGATGGCCGGCACGCCGATGACATCCGCGAAGTCGCACGTGCCGGCTTCGATGATCTGATCGATGAACCAGGTCGTGTAGTACTCGACGGTTGCCGTCATCTTCTCGATCGCGGCCGGCGCGGTGATGAGGTTGATGATTTTGCGGAACTTGCGGAACTCGGGCGGATCGAGCTCGATCGGGATGTGGAAGTGCATCGGCGTCTTGGGGATGACAACCGCCAGCCCGTCACCGCCGTACTCCATCCGTGCCGACGAGAAGACGTCGTCGTCGCGCGCCGCGTCGAACACGCTCGCGTAGTCGGACAGCACCCAGTAGCCGCCGTGCTCGGGCGTCCACGCCACTGGGGTGGACGCCCGAATGGCGCGGTAGCTTCCCACCGTGTCATCAGCGTGTTCCTGCGAATGGTGGTCGAAGTGGATCACGGGACAGCGGGCTCGCTCGGTCAATTCATCCTCCGTCGTGGACGGGTTCCGCTCTGCCTGATAATCGTTATACTAGATTTGATACGTGTCAACGACCGCCGGGTGCCGACGGCGGTGGCTGTGACGACAGTCGCGCGCAACGGATGGAGGAGCCATGCGGGTCCAGGTCGATCCCGACATCTGCCAGGGTCACGGCGTGTGCCATATGACGGCGCCCGACCTGTTCAAGTTGCGTGACGAGGACGGTCAGTCGTACGTCGAGTCTGAAGAAGTGCCCGCGGGCATGGAGGAAGCGGCTCGGCTCGGAGCAGCGAGCTGCCCCGAGCGAGCCATCACCATTTCTTGACGCGCCCGGGGTGCCGTAGGCGCGGGGCGGTCAGCCGAGCGCCTTGTCCCACTGGATGACCTGCTTCAGCACGTCTGGGAACTTGCGCTCCGCGTACTTCACGTAAGCGTTGATGTGGTCGCGCATGCGGGCCTCGGCGGCCTCTGGGTCGCGCTCCGCGATGGCGGTGTAGACCTCCTCGTGCGCGACGAGGATGGCCTTGCGGCGGGGGGTCGGGTAGTCGATCCCGATGATCGTGCCGTCCATGATGCCGAGCAGCGAATCGATGAAGTATCCGAAGAGGGCATTGCCCGAGGACCAGGCAATGATGTCGTGGAAGCGCTTGTTGGCGTCGAGGAAGACGTGCTGGTCGTCGAGGTTCTTGCGCATCTGCTCGACGGTGTCCTGTAGCGCGTCGATCGACTCGTCATCGATGCGGGAGGCCGCGAGGCCGCTGATCATCGGCTCGAGCGCGGAGCGCACCTCCACGATGGTGCGAAACGGCGCTTCCTTGAGTTGCATCAGCAGCACGACGGTGCTGGCGAGGTGCGTGGCGTCGGGATCGAGCAGCACGGGCCCGCCGCGCGGGCCGGGCTTGAGGGCTATGACGCCCTGGAACTCGAGCAGGCGCAGCGCCTCGCGCAGCGTCCCGCGGCCGGTTTCGTAGTTCTCCAACATGGTGCGCTCGGGCGGCAGCAGTTCGCCGGGCTGCATGCCTCCGCGCACGATGTCACGAATGATGCGCTGGGCCACCAGCATGGCAGCCTTCGGCGGACGGTTCGACACGCTCATGCGTCGCCCCCCTGCACCTTCTCCGCCTCGACGACAAGGCTCACGAGTTCTCCTGACTATGTGCAACGACGTGCTGCCCCCATCGGATGCGCACATCGTGTCGCTTGTTGGTATCCCTGAACAAGATATCCAGGATTATGATTTCGCCGGAGGCGTGTTGCGGTGGCGCCCCCACGGCCCATCATCTCAATCTCTATGAGTGCAGCGCAGTGCGGCCGGCTCGGGCACCGTCGAGCCTTCGCCGCACGCAGCCGAACCCGTCCAAGCCTTCGGGAGTCGATCGTGGATTCGAATGACGTCATCGTCGAGAAGCGGGGGCCAGCCACCTGGATCCGCCTGAACCGTCCGGAACGGCGCAACGCCTATGACGAGGCCATGGCCGCGGCAATCACGGATGCGGTCGAAGGCAGCGACCGCTCTCGCGCGGTCGTCATCACCGGCAGCGGTGGCAGCTTCTGCGCCGGCGGTTCGTTGCAGCAGCTCAGCATGCCCACCACCGCGCAGATGCGGGTGCTCTACCGTGCCTCGCTGCGACTGTTCGACACCATTCGCCAGTGCCCGCGGCCGGTGATCGCCGCGATCGATGGGCCGGCCGCCGGCGGGGGCAACGAGCTGGTCGTGACGTGCGATCTCGCGATCGCGACCCGCTCGTCGACGTTCGGTCAGACCGGCCCGAAGGTCGGGAGCGCTCCGGTCACGGGTGCCACCAACGTGATGGGGATCCAGCTCGGCGAGAAGCGCGGCAAGGAGATCTCCATGCTCTGCCGGCGCTACTCGGCCGAGCAGGCGCTCGCGATGGGTCTGATCAATGCCGTGGTGGACGACGGCATGCTCGAGCAGACCGTCGACGAGTGGGTGGACGAGATCGCCCGGCTGAGCCCGCGTTACCTGGAGATCACGAAAGTGAGTTCAAACATTTGGTGGGACGCCGCCCGGGTGTCGTTCACCAACGGCATCGGCATGCTGGTGCAGGCCGTAGGAAGCGACGACATGATCGAGGGAGCCACCGCCTTCCTTGAGAAGCGCAAGCCGGCCTTCCCCGATCCGCAGTAGCGGCCGCCACGACGTGACCCGATGTCAGTGGCGCGGCTGGCTGCGGAGTGCTAGCGGCCGTGCCACACCGGCGAGCGCTTCTCCGCGAACGCGCGGGCGCCTTCCTTCGCGTCGTCCGAGGCGCGCACCGGTTCGGTGATCTCGCGCTGACGGATGAAGCGCTCTTCTGCTGACCAGTCCCGCGCGCCGCTCATCACCTGCTTCGTCGCACGCACGGCAAGCGGGCCGTTCGCCGCGACGGAACGCGCCAGCTCCTGCGCCGCAGCGAGCGCCTCGCCCGCGGGCACCAGTCGGTTGATGAGGCCCGCCGCATGCGCCTCGGCCGCCGGTACGCGCCGCCCGGTCAGCGCCCATTCCATGGCGAGGCGGTAGGGCGCGTGCTCGGGCAGGCGTAGTAGCCCGCCGCCCGCGGCTACGAGGCCGCGCTTCACCTCGGGCAGGCCGAACACTGCATCTTCGGCGGCAACGACGAGATCGCAGGCGAGAACGATCTCGAATCCTCCCGCCAAGGCGAAGCCCTCGACCGCGGCGATCAGCGGCTTGGCGGGCGGCTGCTCGACGATGCCGGCGAAGCCGCGCGCGCCGATCGACGGGCGCTCTCCGGCCAGGAAGGCTTTGAGGTCCATCCCGGCGCAGAACGTGCCCCCGGCGCCGGTGATGATCCCCGCCGTGAGGGTGCTGTCCGCATCCAGTTCCTGCATCGCGTCGGCGAGCGCCTGGGCGGTTTCGGTATTGATCGCATTACGCGCATCGGGACGGTTGATCGTGACGAGCAGGACACCGTCGCCGCGGTCGAGCTCAACGGGTGAAGACATGGATTCCCACCAAATCTGCGAGGGTCGGTGCGCTTTCCGTCAGCGCGGCTGCATGCGGACGGCGCCGTCCAGCCGGATCGTCTCGCCGTTCAGGTACGGGTTGTCGATCACGTGCTCGGCGAGCAGGGCGAATTCCGTGGGCCGACCGGGCCGGGCCGGATTCGGCACCTGCTTGGCCAGCCCGGCTTTCACCTCATCCGAGAAGCGGCGCAGGATCGGGGTGTCGAAGATGCCCGGCGCGATGGTGTTCACCCGGATGAGCTTCGTCGCGAGGTCGCGGGCCGCGACCAGGGTCATGCCGATGATCCCCGCCTTCGCGGACGCGTAGGGGATCTGCCCGATCTGGCCCTCGTAGCCGGCCACCGACGACGTGAGCACGCAGACCCCGCGCTCGCCATCGACCGGTGCGTTCGCGGCCATCCGCGACGCGGTGAGTCGCAGCATATTGAAGGTGCCGAACAGGTTGACCCGCACGATCTCCTCGTACAGCTGCATGTCGCCGGGTCCACCGTCGCGATTCAGCACGCGTACCGTGCCGCCCCGACCCGCGCAGTGCACGAGCGCGCGGACGGGCCCGTGCCGCTCCGCCAGATCGAGCGCGTCGCTCACCGCGTCGGCGTCGCGGACATCGGCCGCGGCGAAGTGCGCGCGGGAGCCGAGCTCGGCGGCCACCTGCTCGCCGGCGGAGCTCGCCAGGTCGACGATGACCACCGTCGCGTCGCGGGCGACGAGCCGCTCGGCGGTGGCCAGGGCCAGTCCTGATGCGCCGCCGGTGACGATGACGCTAGCGCCGGTCAGATCCATCCGTTCCTCACCTGATCTCTAGGTAACAGCCCGCGCCTGCGGGTCAGGCCAGCGACTCGACGATGGTCGCGTTGGCCATGCCGCCGGCCTCGCACATGGTCTGCAGCCCGTAACGGCCGCCGGTGCGCTCCAGGTAGTTGATGAGCGTCGCGGCGAGCCGGACCCCGGATGCTCCGAGCGGATGCCCGAGCGCGATCGCGCCGCCGTGCGGATTGAGCACGCTGTCCGCGACCGGGAACTCGGCCTGCCACGCCAGCGGAACGGGCGCGAAAGCCTCGTTCACCTCGACGGCGGCGATGTCGGACAGCGCCAACCCGGTGCGCTGCAGCACCTTCGCGGTGGCCGGGATCGGGCCGGTCAGCATGAGCAGCGGATCGTCGCCGATGACCGCGCCGGCGACGACACGGGCCCGCGGCCGCAGCCCGAGCTCTCGCGCGCGCTGCTCGCTCATCACCAGCAACGCGGCCGCGCCGTCGGTCAGCTGCGACGAGTTCCCGGCAGTGATCTTCCAGTCCAGCGCCGGGAACTGGCTCACATACGGCTCGACCGCGAACGCCGGTGCGAGCCCCGCGAGCTTGTCCGCGCCCGAGCCTTCGCGGATCGTCTCGTCCCGCTCGACGAGGCCGTCGGCGGCGCGTACCGGCACGATCTCCGCGTCGAACCAGCCCCGCTCGCGAGCCTGCGCCGCCCGCTCGTGCGAACGCGCGGAGTACTCGTCGAGCTGCCGCCGGGACAGGCCCCACTTGTCGGCCACGAGCTCGGCGGAGACGCCTTGCGGAACGAGCACCGGGAAGCGTTCGGCGACGCCCGCTCCGAAGGGGTCCTTGTCGCCGCGGGCCGAGCCCATCGGCACCCGGCTCATCGACTCGACGCCCGCCGCGATGACCACGTCGTAGGTGCCGGCCTTCACACCCTGCACCGCGAAGTCGAGCGCCTGCTGGCCCGAGCCGCACTTGCGCTCGATCGTCACGGACGGCACGTGCGTCGGGAATCCGGCGGCGAGCAGTGCCTGCCGTCCCGGCGTCGCCGATTGCTCACCCACCTGCCCCACGCAGCCGACGAGAACGTCGTCCACGATCCCCGGATCGATGCCTTGGCGCTCGACCAGGGCGGCCAGTACCTGGCCGAGCAGATCCACCGGATGGACGCCGGCGAGGGAACCGCCGGCCTTGCCCTTGCCCATCGGTGAGCGCACCGCATCGACGATCACAGCATCAGTCACGGGACCTCCCTATTGCTGCACATCGTTAGCATGTACTAAAAGCGCCGCCGGTGCACGATCCGGGGCTTGACGGCGCGAACCATGCATACCAATATCATGGTCATAAGCAACCTTAAGGGAGCCCTGTGACGAGTCGTTTGAGTGCGGACGACGGGGATCGCAAGCAGATCCGAGAGCTCGCCGCCTCCATCGCCAGGGAGCGCTATGCGCCGCTGGCCGCCCAGTGGGACGCGGACCGTACCCGCTTTCCCCGTGACGAGCGCCGCTACCTCGGCTCGCTCGGCTTGCTCGGTATCTCGTTGCCGGAGAGGTACGGGGGTTCGGGCCGGCCGCTGCTGGACTCGCTGATCGTCATCGAGGAACTGGCGAAGGTCTGCCGCCCGGCGGCGTTCCAAGTCTTCGAGTCGAATACCGGTCCGGCGCAGGTCGTTAACCTGCTGGGTAGCGAGCAGCAGAAGGACTGGCTGCTTCCCCTTGTCGTGTCGGGCGAAGCCACGATCGCGGTCGCGATCTCCGAGCCGGAGGCCGGATCGGCGGCGACCGACCTCACCACGCGGGCGAAGTACAGCGACGGCATCTTCACGCTGAACGGAACGAAGCGCTGGATCTCCAACGGCGGCGAGGCGGATCTCTACCTCGTGTACACCCGGCTGTCCGACGATCCCGGCGCGAAGGGTGTCGGCGCGCTGATCGTCGAGGCCGACCGGGAGGGGGTGAGCTTCGGAGCGCCCGAGAACCTCATGGGATTTCGGGGCATTCCTTCTGCGGACGTCATCTTCGACGACGTGCGTGTCCCGGAGGACCATCTGCTGGTCGGGCCCGGAGGCTTTCGCAAGCTGTTCACCGGCTTCTCCATCGAGCGGCTCGGTAACACCACGATGAGTCTGGCCATCGGGCAGGCCGCTCTGGACCGCACCCTCGAGTACGTGCAGGAGCGCACCCAGTTCGGCAAGCCGCTCATCGAGTTCCAGGGTATCCAGCTCACCCTCGCCGACATGGTGCTGCAGGTCGAGGCGGCCCGGTTGCTGCAGCGCCGGGCGGCCGAGCACGCGGGGACCGGACTGCCCGATCCGCTCGAGGTGTCGCTCGCCAAGTGCACCGCCAACGAGATGGCCAAGCGCGTCACCGACATGGCCATGCAGCTGCACGGCGGCAACGGCTATACCGAGGAATACGGCATCGAGCGGTTGCACCGTGACGCGCACGGCTGGGCGCTCGCCGGAGGAACCCCGACGATGCAGCGCATCAGGATCGTCTCGGAGATGCTCGGGCGCACCTTCGACCAGCGCCGCTGAACCGCCGAACAACCCGTCGCCCCGCGAACGACCGCTCTGACGACACGTAACTGCCAGGAGGACATGGACATGAATCGACTCGAGGGACGCATCGCAGCGGTCATCGGCGGTGGCTCGGGGATGGGGCGGTCGATCTCGCACCGGCTCGCCTCGGAGGGAGCCCGGGTCTACGTCGCCGACCTCAACGGTGACGCGGCCAAGACGGTGTCCCAGGAGGTGGCCGAGCAGGGCGGGCATGCCGAGCCGGTCCAGCTCGACGGCACCAGCGTCAGCGAACTGAAAGAGTTCTACCGCCGTATCGAGTCCGAGTGCGGCGTGCTGCACGTCGTGCACAACCAGGTCGGCATGCCCGGAGCCGCCGGGCTGGACATCAGTGACGAGGAATGGGACCGCAACATCGCGGTCAACATGAAGAGCCCGTTCTACAGCGCCACGCTGGCCTGGGAGTTGCTGAAGCGGGCCGGCAAGAAGGCGTCGTACACGATGACCGCCTCGACGTCGGCCCTGGTCGGATCGCCGTTCAGCCCCATCTACTCGCTGACCAAGAGCGCCCTTGTGGGGCTCACGCGCGCGCTGGCGCTGGTCGGCGCACCCGACGGCATCCGGGTCAACTGCATAGCCCCGGGCACAGTGCAGACGCCGATGCTGCCGCAGTTCTTCGGCCGCGAGCCGGGGGCCGACGTCGACGAATTGGTGCGCGCATTCGTCAGCAACATCCCGCTCGGACGCGCGTCGCAGCCGACCGAGATCGCATCCGTCGTCGCCTTTCTGGCCAGTGACGACGCCAGCTTCATCACCGGCGTGACGATCCCCGTCGACGGTGGACTCACCGCCAAGTGAGACGGTTGTATTCGAGGACGGCGGAGGTCGGTCATGGTTCAGGTGGGCTTGTTGCTCAGCGACATCCCGGCGTCGGTCAGCCCGCAGCAGCAATTTCGTGACGTGGTGCGGCTGGTGCACGCCGCCGAGGAGAACGGCTTCACCTACATCGCCATCGGGCAGCACTTCCTCTACGGCGACCTGCGGTGGCTGCAGCCGGTGCCGCTGCTTGCCCGGCTCGCCGCGGAGGTGGGGGCGGGGATGCGGCTGGCCACCCAGATCATCATCGCGCCGCTGTATCACCCGGTGATGCTGGCCGAGGAGATCGCCACCCTCGACGTGGTCACCGAGGGCCGGCTGGTGTTCGGCGCCGGACTCGGTTACCGGCCGGAGGAGTTCGACTACCTCGCAGTGCCGTTCCGCGAACGCGCCGGCCGCATGGACGAACTGCTCGAGATCGTCATCAAGCTGTGGACCGAGGAGGAAGTGACCTTTCACGGCCGCTACTGGAACCTCGAGAAGGTGCGCCCGCACCTGCAACCGGTGCAAAAACCGCACCCGCCGATCTGGATCGGGGCGCACAGCCTGGCCGGCGCCAAGCGGGCCGGACGCTTCGCAGACGGGTACGCCTGCCCGCCCGAGACGCCGGTGGAGGAGGTCGCCGAGCGTTACGCGGTGGTCCGGGAAGGATTCGCTGCACGCGGCAAGAGTTTCGGCCCGCAACCATTGCGTCGAAACGTGCTCGTCGCCGATACGCAGGAGCAGGCGCTGACCGAGTACGCGCGGGTAGCGCAGGGACGCTACATCACCTATGCCGAGCGGGGCCTGGACGTCATGGCCGACAGTGACCTGCACGGCGATTTCGCGGCCGCCGTCGCGGGCCACGCGATCGTCGGCACCCCGGATGACGTCAGCCGCCGCCTGGTCGAGCTGGTCACTTCGCTGCCGGTCGATCCGCTGCTGCTGCGGCCGCAGTGGCCGACCATGAGCATTGACGAGGCGATCAGCGCGATTCGCCGGCTCGGTGCCGAGGTGCTGCCGGCGGTGCGGGCGGTCGAGCCGCTGCACGACCTCCCCGTCAAGGCCTGACGGACTGGACCCAATCCATGTGCATCATTATGGTGGACTCGCGGGCGCAAAGGGGCGCCCCACTTCACTGAGGGGACCGGCAGCCGATGACCCGCTACTACACGGATCTGGAGCCGGCCTTCCAGGATCGCGCTACCTGGAACGTGGCTCACGTCCTGCGTCACCACGCGGCGCAGCGCGGTGACGCCCCCTTCCTGATCGCACCGGAGGAAGGCCGCCGGTGGACCTACCGGGAGACCCTCGCGCGGGCCCAGCGCGTGGCAGGGGGCTTGCTGTCCGATGGCGGAAGCCGCGGAGACCGGGTGCTCATCATGGCGGCCAACTCGTCGGCGTTCGTCTTCACCTGGCTCGGCTCCGGGCTGGCGGGGATGGTCGAGGCGCCCATCAACACCGCCTACGAGGGCGAGTTCCTGCGCCATCAAGTGACGGTGGCGCAGCCGAGGTTTGCCGTCATCGACGACGTGCACGCCGACCGGTTCATCGCGATCCGCGAGCAGATCCGCGTCATCGAGCGGTTCTACGTCATCGACACCGGCACCGGGGAGAAGGCCGTCGAGGCGCTGCGCGCCGCCGGCTGGGCGGCTGCACCGTGGGGCGAGCTCGCTGCCGCAACACCCGCGAGCCCCGAGGAGCCGAACGCGCGTGAGCTGGCGTCGATCTTCTTCACCTCCGGCACCACCGGTCCGTCCAAGGGTGTCGCGATGCCGCACGCGCAGATGTACTTCTTCGGGCAGGAGGTCGTGTCCCTGACGCGGCTCACCGCCGCCGACACCTACCTCACCACCACCCCGCTGTTTCACGGAAACGCCCAGTTCATGGCCGCCTACCCGGCGCTCATCGCCGGGGCCGCGCTCGTCATCCGCTCCAAGTTCAGCGCCAGCCGGTGGATCGATCAGGTTCGAGCCGACGGGGTCACCGTCACGAACTTCATCGGCGTGATGATGGACTTCGTCTGGAAGCAGCCGTGTCGCGACGACGACGCCGACAACCCGCTGCGGGCAGTCTTCGCCGCGCCGACCGCGTCCTCGGTGCTGCCGCGGTTTCGCGAGCGGTTCGGTATCGAGGCATTCGTCGAGGTCTTCGGCCTCACCGAGACCAGCGCGCCCATCCTGTCGCCCTACGGGGAGGAGCGGCCCGCCGGCGCGGCCGGCCTGCAGGTGGCGGACTGGTTCGACATCCGGTTGGTGGACCCTGAGACGGACGAGGAAGTTCCGGTGGGCGAGCTCGGGGAGCTCGTGGTCCGGCCCAAGTACCCGTGGACGTGCAGCATGGGGTACTACGGGATGCCCGAAAAGACCGTCGAAGCCTGGCGAAACCTCTGGTTTCACACCGGCGACGCGCTGCGCCGCGACGAGGACGGCTGGTACTACTTCGTCGACCGGTACAAGGATGCGCTGCGCCGCCGCGGGGAGAACATCAGCTCTTACGAGGTCGAGCAGGCGATCCTCGGCCACCCAGGCGTGCAGCAGGTGACCGTTCTCGGAGTCGCCGCCGACGTCGAAGCCGGCGAGGACGAGGTGATGGCGGTCATCGTGCCCGGCGAGCCGGTCGACGCCGAATCGATCTGGTCCTGGTGCGAGGGCAAGGTTCCGGCGTTCGCCATCCCCCGCTTCATCCGCTTCGTGGAAGCGCTGCCCACCACACCGTCGGAGAAGGTGCGCAAGAACGCGCTTCGCGACCAGGGCATCACCCCGGACACGATCGATCGCGGTGCCCGCCGCACTGGCTGATCCCACCGGCGCCGCCACGGCTCACGGAAGGAGCGGCAGTGGACTTCACCCCCAATCCGGTACATGAGGACATCCGGCAGGCCGTGCGCAAGGTGTGCTCCGACTTCTCGGACGAGTACTGGATGGAGCACGACGGGAGCGAGCAGTTCCCCTGGGAGTTCTACGAGGCCATTCGCCAGGGCGGGTGGCTCGGCCTGACGGTTCCCGAGGAGTACGGCGGCGGCGGGCTCGGCGTCACGGAAGCCGCCATCGTCGAGCAGGAGATCTCCGCCTCAGGCGCCGGCATGGGCGGCTGCACCGCCGTGCACATCGGGATCTTCGGTTTCGAATCGATGATCCGGCACGGCAGCGAGCAGCTGAAGCGGCGCTTCCTGCCGCGAGCCGCGGACGGCGACCTGCACGTGTCGTTCGCGGTCACCGAGCCCGATGCCGGCACCGACACCACGAACATCACGACGTTCGCCCGCAAGGTCGACGGCGGCTTCCTGGTCAGCGGCAAGAAGGTGTGGATCAGCAAGGCGCAGGAGGCGGAACGCATGTTCCTGCTGTGCCGCACGACGCCGCTCGCCGAGGCGCCGAAGAAGACCAGCGGGATGACGCTGCTGTTCGCCCCGCTCGACCGGGACAAGGTCACGATCCGCCGCATCCCCAAGATGGGCCGCAACGCGGTGGACACCAACGAGCTGTTCATCGACGATCTTTTCGTCCCCGACGAGGACGTGATCGGTGAGGTGGGGCGCGGCTTCACGGCTATCCTGGCCGGGCTGAACGCCGAGCGGGTCATCTCCGCGAACGCGGCGATCGGCCTCGGCCGGGCGGCGCTGCGCCGTGCCACCGAGTACGCCGGGTCGCGCGTCGTCTTCGGCCGTCCCATCGGGCAGAACCAGGGGATCGCCTTCCAGCTGGCCGAGGCGCGCATGCGGCTGGACGCGGCCGAGGCGATCCTGACCCAGGCGGCGTGGCTCATCGACAACGGCCTGCCACACGCGGCGCTGGCCAACGAAGGCAAGTACCTGGCGGCTGACGCGGGCTTTCACGCCGCGGATGTCGCGATGACGGTGCACGGGGGCTACGGCTACAGCAAGGAGTACCACGTCGAGCGCTACTTCCGCGAAGCGCGGCTGCTGCGCATCGCGCCCATCAGCCAGGAGATGGTCCTGAACTACGTCGCCGAGCACGTGCTCGGCCTGCCGCGGAGCTACTGATGCCGGACTCCCGATCCATCGCGTACCGGTCGATTCTGTTTGTCCCGGGCCACAAGCCCGGCTGGGCGGAGAAGGCGCAAAAGTCCGGTGCAGACGCCGTCATTCTCGACCTCGAGGACTCCGTTCCGCAGCAGCAGAAGGCCGCCGCGCGGGCCACCGTGGCCGCTTCGATCGCGCACCTGCGCTCGCTCGATCCCGGGATCGGGATCGGTGTGCGGGTCAACGGCCTGGCCACCCGGCAGACGGGTGCCGACCTCGAAGCAGTCGTCGTGCCCGGGCTCGATGTGGTGTTCGCTCCGAAGATCGAGCAGGCGACGGATGTGTTGCGTTACGACACGTTGCTCGATCACTTCGAGTACCGCAACGGGGTCAGCGGGCTGCGCTACATCGTGCCGGTCGAGACGGTGAAGGCGATCCATCACGCTCGCGAAATCGCACTCGCCTCGCCGCGCGTCGCCGCGATGATCGGGCCCACCGCCGAGCACGCGGACATTGCCCGCGAGGTGGGATTCGAATGGACCCCGGAAGGGATCGAAACCCTGTACCTGCGCAGCCGGGTGCTGCTCGCCTGCCGCGAAGCCGGCGTGCATGCCCTCACCGGGCTCTGGGAGCGGGTGGACGACCTGGTGGGCCTGCGCGAATTCGCGCTCGGCGGTCGGCGGCTCGGCTTCCGCGGGATGATCGCCATCCATCCGAGCCACGTTCCGGTGCTGAACGAGGTCTTTTCCCCGAGCGCCGACGACATCGCGTTCTACGAGGGCCTGGTCCGCGCCTACGAGCAGGCGGCGACCGGCGGCAGCGGCGCGCTGCGCTACCGCGGGCTGCACATCGACCGCGCCCATTACGACAAGGCGCTGCAGTGGCTCGAGACCGCCCGCCGTCCGGGCGGGAGGTAGCTCTGATGCGCGGCCTGTACTACGAGGAGTTCGAGGTCGGCCGGGTCTACCGGCATGCGTTCACCCGCACCGTGACCGAGATGGACAACGTCCTGTTCACCTCGCTGACGATGAACGTGCAGCCGTTGCATCTCGACGCGGAGTTCGCCGCCAAGACGATTCACGGCCGGCGGCTGGTCAACAGCCTGTTCACCGTGGCGCTGATCGGCGCGTTCCAGGTACCGGAGCTCACGATGGGCACCACGCTCGGCAACCTCGGCTACGACAGGATCACGTTTCCGCATCCGGTCTTTCACGGCGACACGTTGCGCGCCGAGACGACCATCCTCGACAAGCGTCCGTCCAAGAGCCGCACCGACTCCGGCATCGTCTGGTTCGAACACCGCGGCTACAACCAGGACGAGGTCCTGGTCTGCACCTGCAAGCGCGTCGGCCTCATGATGACCCGGCCGGCGCACCTCGACACGAGTGAAGAAGGCACCGCATGACCGTCACCTCTCCCGCTGCCCACCCGATGCGCGACTGGATCCCCGCTGTCCGCCGGCTCACCATCGGTGACCGGATGGTCGATCCGCAGGGCGATACCTGGGACGTCTACAACCCGGCTACCGAGGAGGTCATCGCTACGGTCGGAGGCGCCTCGGCGGCTCAGGTGGACGACGCGGTAGCGGCGGCGCGCCAGGCATTCCCGGCCTGGTCCGACCTGTCAGGAGAAGAGCGCTCGCGCCACATCCACCGGCTCGCCGACGTGCTGGAAAAGGCCGCCGACCGGCTGCTCCCCTCGATCATCAACGAGGTCGGGACGCCGATCTCGCTGGCGTCCTACCTGCAGGTGCGCATGGCGGTGGAGCAGCACCTGCGCTGGGCGGCGGAGGCCGCGAAGGTTGACCGCACCCAGCACCTCGGGCCGTGGCACCAGCCGGTGCCCACCATGAGTGACGTGGTCTACGAGCCGGTCGGGGTAGTGGCGGCCATCACCGGCTACAACTACCCGCTGAACCTCGCCATCTTCAAATTCGGCGCCGCCCTCGCGGCCGGTTGCACGGTCGTGCTGCTGCCGTCACCGCGCACTCCGCTGACAACGTTGTTACTAGGGGAGCTCATCCGCGAGGCCGAGCTGCCCCCCGGTGTCATGAACGTCGTCATCGGCAACGCCGATGTCGGCAAGCGGCTCTCCTCCCATCCTGGCGTCGACCGGGTGTCGTTCACCGGATCGGACTGCGTCGGCGCCCAGATCATGGCGCAGGCCTCGGAGACTCTGAAAGGGGTCACCCTGGAACTCGGCGGCAAGTCGCCGAACATCGTGCTGCCCGGAGTGAACGTGCACGACATCGCCGTCGAGATGCACCTTCGCTGGTCGCGCAACGCGGGACAGGGCTGCGCCGCCCTGGCCCGGCTGCTGGTGCACGAGAGCGTGTACGACGAGTTCCTCGCGGCGGGGGCTGCCGCCTTCGACCAGATGGTGGTCGGTGACCCCTGGGATCCGGCGACGAACATCGGGCCGATGATCCGTCCCGACCACCAGGGCCGGGTACGAGGCTTCATCGAGGAATCGGTGGCGGCCGGCGGGCGCAAGCTGCTCGAGGTCTCCAAGCCGCTGCCGAGCAAGGGCTGGTTCGTGAACCCGGTGCTGCTCGGCGACCTCGCCCCGGACGCGCGTGCCGTGCAGGAGGAGATCTTCGGCCCGGTGGCGGTGATACTGCCTTTCAAGGACACCGAGGAAGCCATCCGGCTCGCCAACGACACCCCCTTCGGGCTCGCGGCGAACGTCTGGTGCGATGACCCGGTCGAGGCCCGCCGCGTCGCCGGCAAGATACGGGCGGGCACGGTCTGGATCAACGGCGGAGGAAGCATGCGTCCCGATGCGCCCTTCGGTGGCTACGGGCGTTCCGGGATCGGCCGGGAGCTCGGCGAGTGGGGCATGCGCGAGTACCTCGAGGTCAAGCACATCCAGTGGCGGGTCTGACCATGGCCGCGGCTGAGAAGGCTGACGCTGCCCCGTTGAGCGGAATTCGGGTCCTTGAGCTCGGCACCATGTACGCGGCGCCGACCTGCGGGCGCATGCTGCGTGACTTCGGCGCCGACGTCATCAAGGTCGAGGACCCGGCCAGTGGTGACTACGCCCGCCACTGGACCCCGCAGAAGAACGGGCTCTCGCTCGGCTTCTCGCGGCTCAACGCCGGCAAGCGCTCGGTGGGCATCGACGTGCGCACCGACGAGGGGCGGGCCAAGGTGCGCGCGCTCGCTTCGGTGGTGGACGTCGTCGTCGAGTCTTTTCGGCCCGGCCGCCTGGAAGCGTGGGGGCTCGGCTACGAGCAGCTGAGCGCCGGCAATCCGGGGCTGATCCTCACTCGTGTCTCCGGTTTCGGCCAGACCGGACCGTACCGGGAACGGCCCGGCTTTGGCACGGTGGCCGAGACTGCCAGCGGGTTCGCTTTCACCAATGGGTGGCCGCAGACGCCTCCGACGTCGCCGCCGTTCGGCTTCGCCGATTCGATCGCCGGCATCTCGGCGGCGATGGGCACCGCGATGGCGCTATACCGCCGGGCGCGCACCGGCGACGGCGACGTCGTCGACGTGGCACTGTACGAGCCGCTGATGTTCATCCTCGGCGACATGGTGCTGAATTACACCGGCACCGGTCACGTGCAGCAGCGCATCGGCAACGGCACCGGATCGGCCTCACCGCGGGGGATCTACGAGGCGGCGGACGGCAAGTGGCTGTCCATCGCCGCGTCGAACCAGAGCATTGCCGTCCGGCTGTTCCAGGCGATGGCCCAGCCGGAGCTGCTCGACGACCCACGCTTTGCCACCAATCCCGCGCGCATGGCCAACAACGATCTGGTGCAGGAGAAGGTGAGCAGCTGGGTGGCCGCCCGGCCGCGCGACGAGGTGCTCAAGATCCTCGAGGAGTACGAGGTCGTTTCCTCCGCGGTCAACGACGCGAGCGATATCGTGGTGGACCCGCACTTCCGGGAGCGCACGCTCGTGCCCCTGCTGGGCAGCGCGGCACTCGGCGACGTCCTCATGCCCGGGCCGGTGCTGCACATGCGCGGCTGGGACGGCCCCGGTTACCACGGGGTGCCGGACATCGGCGAGCACACCGACGAGGTGTTCGCCGAGCTGCTCGGTGAGGGATCGCGGTCGTAGGGCTGGGACCCTTCGGTTACGGCTGGCCGCCGTCCACGCGCAGGACGGCGGCCGTCGTGTAGCTGGAGGTGTCGCCGGCGAGGTAGAGCGCCGTGCCGACGATCTCCTCGGGACGGCCGCCGCGGCGGGCCGCGAACCGCTCGGCGCGCGCCTCGAACGCCTCCATGTCCCAGGCTCGGCTCACATCGGTGAGGAAGGTGCCGGCCATGATGGCGTTGCAGCGGACCTTCGGGCCGAACGTGTGGGCCAGGCCGACGGTGAGCGCGTTGAGCCCCGCCTTCGCGGCGGCATACGGGAGCACGTCCGGACGCGGACGCTCGGCGGCCATGCTGCTGATGTTGATGATCGACCCGCCATCACCGCGGGCCATGCGCGTACCGACGAGAGCGGACAGCCGGAACGCCGCCTTGAGATTGACGTTCAGGACCTTGTCGAAAAGCTCCTCGCTCACGTCCACGACGTCGCCGTACACCGGCGACATCCCGGCATTGTTGACGAGCACATCGACGTGGCCGAAGCGCTCGTAGGCGGCGTCGACCAAGCCGTCGAGCTCGTCCCAGTGACCGACGTGCACGCCGTACGCCAGCGCCTGGCGCCCGGTGGTTTCCTCGATTTCCTTGGCGTAGCGGGCACAGTTGTCCGCGTCGCGGCTCGCGATGACGACGTCGGCCCCGGCGCGGGCGAAACCGGCGACCATGGCCCGGCCGAGGCCGCGGCTGCCTCCGGTCACCAGGGCGACGCGTCCGGTGAGCGACCCGGCGGATTGGGCAACGGCCACGGCGAGCCTCCTTTGCGGGCGCCGACGGCCCCGGCGCGCAGGTAGAGATCAAACCATAACTATGGTATGCAGGGATACGCCGCGGACGAAAGGGGCTCACATGAGCCAGGCCGATACCCCGCTCTTCGAGCTCCCGCCGCGCTACGTGGCGCTGCGCGACGAGGCCCGGGGCCTCGCCGAGTCGGTGGCCGGTCTCGCTGCGAAGGCCGACGAGTCGGACAGTATCGACTCCGGCATGCGGGCCGCTCTGGCGGGTAGCGGCCTGGCCGAACTGATGGTGCCCGAGGCGTACGGCGGTCGCTACCCGGCGGTCGATTCGCTCGCGGTGACCGTCGTCCGGGAGGCGCTGGCCGGCGTCAGCGCACATCTGGACTCCCTCTTCGCGATGCAGGGCATCGGGAGTTACGCCCTCTCCAGCGCGGGATCCGAGCAGGTGAAGCAGCGCTGGTTGCCGGCGGTCGCCCGCTGCGACGCCATCGCGGCGCTCGCCCTGACCGAGCCGCAGGTGGGATCCGACCTCAAGGCGCTGACCTCTTCGGTGCGCGAGCGGGATGGCAATCTGCTGGTAAACGGCCACAAGTCGTTCATCACGAATGCTGGCGACGCGGACTTCTACTGCGTGCTCTGCCGTGAAGGCGACGGGTACAGCGTGGTGCTCGTCCCGGCCGACAGCCCCGGCGTCACCGTGACCCGCCCTCATCAGATCATCGCGCCGCACGTGCTCGGCGACGTGGTGCTGGACGGTGTCACGGTGCCCGCCGACCATCGCATCGGGCTGCCCGGCAAGGGCTTCTCGCTCGTGCTCGCCACGCTCGCCACCTTCAGGGTGTCGGTCGCCGGCGCGGCGGTCGGCCTCGCGCAGGCGGCGCTCGACGAATCCGTGCGCCATGCAACCAGTCGCGAGCAGTTCGGGGTACCGCTGGCGCGGCTCGGCTCCGTGCCCGAGCATCTCGCGCGCTGCTGGACAGACGTCGAAACGGCTCGCACCCTGACATATCGGGCAGCTGCCGCGGCGGCCCGCGATCCGCTGGCGAACCTGCATCTGTCCTCGATGGCAAAGGTGGCGGCCACGGAAGCGGCGGGCCGGGTCGTCGACCGCGCCGTGCAGCTGGCGGGCCGGTTCGGCCTCGCGCGCGGCAGCGTGCTCGAGCGGCTGTACCGGGAGGCGCGGCCCATGCGCATCTACGAAGGATCGACCGAAGTCATCTTCGACTCGCTGGCCAAGCAACTGGTCAAGGCTGCGAGCAACGCCGGGAGGGCAACGTGATCATCGACGCACACGCACACGTCTGGCCGGACCAGATCGCCGCCCGGGTGCTGGCCGGCCGGCCGGCCGATCTGAACCCGGTCCACGACGGGACCATCGATGGGCTGCGCAAGACCATGGATGCGGCGGGCATCGACATGGCGATGACGCTCGGGATCGCGAACGTCGCGAAGAACGTCCACCGCACCAACGAGTTCATCGGGAGCGTGGACCGCTCACGTTTCATTCCCTTCGGCACTGTGCACCCAGAGTTGTCAATAGAACGCAATCTGCAGTCGTTGGCCGATAACGGCATTCGCGGTGTCAAGCTCCACCCCCTCTTCCAGTCGCTGTCGCTGGCCGACCCGGCCGTGCTCGAGCTGGTCGGCGCGCTTGCGGACGCGGACATCACGGTCATCACCCACGCCGGTGCCGGTGGTGACGACCGGGCGAACGAGGCCGGCGCACCCAGGCATCTGCGCGCCATGATCGACGCCGTTCCGAACCTTCGCCTCATCGCCTGCCATTACGGCGGATATCACCGCCTCGACGAGGCGGAGGATGTCGTCGTCGGCTCGCGGGCGGTGCTGGAAACGTCTTGGCCACCCCGCCTCGCCGACCTCGACACGGCCCGCATGCAGGCCCTCGTGAGGCGTCATGGGGCCGACCGCATGGTCTTTGGCTCCGATTGGCCGATGACCGATCCCGCTGCCGAGATCGCGGCGATTCGCTCCTGGGGATTGCCGGCGGGAGAGGAAGCGGCTTTGCTGGGCGGCACGCTGGCCAAGCTGCTCGGGATCGCCTGAGAGCCGCGCAAGCCTTGCGACTGCGACCGGACGGCACCCAGCTCTTGCCCTCCCGGCATCTATGACTATAGTAATCAGGGTCACAGGCCCGGGGTAGGCGGTCTCGCTATCTGGCGGAAGGCGCCCCCCTCACGTCACTCATCGAGGAGTGCCATGTCAGCTCGCGGCGACATCGAAAACACCTTCCACCGCTGGGCTCTCGCGTATGACGAGAACGACCCGGACGCCATGGAGGCCTGCTTCACGAAGGACGCGGTTCTCACCATGCGGATCGGCGACGGCGATCTGGTGGGGCCGTTCGACGGCCGCGACGCCATCATGGGGCTGATGCGCGACTCGCTGGCGTCGCAGACCGACCAGCGGCGGCACATCACCACGAACATCATCATCCGCCGCGAGGACGAGCAGTCCGCAGAGACGGAGTCCTACCTCACGCTGATCGCCGTCGAAAACGGCCAGATCAGGGTGCTTTCCAGCGGCAAGTACCAGGACACCCTTGTGGCCGAGGACGACGGTGTGTGGCGGTTGCGCAGCCGGCACATCGCTCTCGACCTGCCGTACTGATCCAGCCCGTCCGGCGCGCTAGGAGTTACGCATGAATCAGGGCCTCATCCCGGCGAAGTGGGCGGCGTTGACGCCGAACCGGCAAGCCATCTACGACGTGCCCAACAACCGGCGCATGACCTGGGCCGAGCTGGACAGCCGCGTTCGGCGGCTGGCTAACGGCTTGCGTGGCCTCGGGCTGAACGCCGGCGACTTCGTCGCGGTGCTCAGCAAGAACAGCATCGAGTACCAGGAGCTCTACTTCGCCTGTGGGCGGGCCGGTCTGGTGCTGCAGCCGCTGAACTGGCGGCTCGCCCCCGGCGAGCTCGCCCGGTTGATCGAGGACGCCAAGCCTCGCGTCGTGGTGAGCTCGCCGGACTGGCTCGATGTCGCCAAGCAGCTGCAGCAGAAGGTGGACGTGCCGCACTGGCTGCAGTACGGCATCGGCGGCGACGGCTCCTACGAGGATCTCGTGGCGGGCGCTTCGGATGACGAGCCGGGGTGGTCGAGCAAGGTCAGCGAGGACGACCCGTTCTTCATCCTCTACACCGGCGGCACTACCGGCGAATCCAAGGGAGCGCTGCATTCGCACCGCAGCGCGATGATGGGCATGCTCAACCAGACCGTGGCCGAGCGCATCGTGCCGTCCGACGTGTACATGCTGACCGGGCAGATGTACCACATACCCGTCGTGCTCTCGATGAACTACATGAAGCATGGCTGCCCGCTCGTGCTGGTGAACTTCGAGGCGAAGCAGGCCTTGGAGATCATCGAGGCGGAACGGGTCTCGGCATTCCTCGGCATCACCACGATGCTGAACTGGATGATGGCCGTCGAGAACTTCTCGACCTACGACCTCTCCAGCCTGCGCAACATCCAGTACGGCGGTGGCCCGATGCCGTCGAACATCGTACGGGCGGCGTTGAGCTCGTTCCCCTGCACCCTGATCCAGGGCTACGGGCAGACCGAGGGCACGACGATGTGCTTCCTGTCGCAGGAGGATCACCTCGACGCGGTGCGCGGCAAGAACGAGCAGCGGCTGCGCTCCTGCGGCCGCGAAGGCTTCATCACCACGGTGCGCGTCGTCGACCCGAACGGACGGGAGGTGCCCAAGGACGGAAAGACACCCGGGCAGATCATCGTGCGCTCTGAGGCCAACATGCTCGGCTACTTCAACCGCCCTGACCTCACCGCCGCGACACTGCGCGACGGGTGGATGTGGACGGGTGACGTGGCGACGTGGGACGAGGAGAACTACGTTTTCATCGTCGACCGCGCCAAGGACATGATCATCTCCGGTGGGGAGAACATCTACAGCGTGCAGGTGGAAGAGGCCATCGGGCAGCACGCCGCGGTGCTCGAGTGTGCCGTCATCGGCGTACCCGATGACGAGTGGGGTGAGAGCGTCAAGGCGGTGGTCGTGTTGAAGCCGGGGCAGCAGGCGACTGAGACGGAGATCATCGACACCGCCCGCCAGCATCTGGCCTCCTATCAGAAGCCGCGGTCTGTGGACTTCGTCTCCGAGCTCCCGAAGGCACCGACGGGAAAGATTCTCAAGCGCGAGTTGCGCGCCCCGTACTGGGCTGATCGCGAGCGGCAGGTGTGAGCGCACTTTTGGAACGATTTCGCGAACAGGATCTGTGGTCGGTCGTCGGGCGTCCGTTCCCGGGCGGCACATACACCGCGGAGCCATGGCGCTCCTGGCTGACGAACGACACCGTGCTGGGCCCTCAGTCCGACCCCGCGCTGCACCCGGTCTTCGCGTTCCTCGCGACGACAGGTGCGATGGGGCTTACCTGGGGTGAGCTCTTCGCGTGGTTCGGCGCCTCGGCGGCCGATGGCCCGATGATCGGCGACTGCGAGATCGAGCTGCTGCAGCCGATGGTTGCGGGAAGCACGTACCGGATCGGCGGCGAAATCTGCTCTGCGGAGCGCAAGGTCGGCCGCCGCGCGGGGACGTTCGATCTGGTGAACTACCGGCTCGACATGCGCGACGACATGGATCGGCTGGTGGCCACCTGCCGCAATTCGCTGGTCTTGCCGAGGAGATCATGACGGACGTACGCGTAGGTCTGCAGCTGCCGGACTTCGAGGTGCCAGCGGTTAGCGCCGAGAAGATGAAGACAATGGCGGCCCTGCTGGCCGACCCGAACCCGATTCACTGGGACATCGCGGCGGTGCAGCAGCTGGGCATGGGTGACCGGCCGATCAATCAGGGGCCGAGCAACATGGCTTACGTCATGAACATGCTGTGTGCGTGGGCCGGGGGCCATGACCGGCTCAGAGCCTTTCGCGTTCGGTTTCTCGGCAACGTGCTCGCCGGCGACTGGTTGCGCGCCACCGGCGTGGTCACCGCCGTGCGCTTCCAGGCCGGCGAGACCCTTGTTGATTGCGATGTGGCGCTGCGCAAGGCGGACGGTAACAGCGTTCTCGAAGGCAGCGCGACCGTCGCCCTCGCCGGCGCCTGACCGGAACGGCCTGCCTCCGCCCGACAATCAAGAGCCGGCACGCCGGTCACAACAACGTTATGAGGGGACCTGCCCTGGCAGGTCCCCTCATCGTCGTCGGCCCTAGATTGGCGGGCGACCGGGCTACTTCACGACCGCCCCCGCGTCGACCGGAAGCGTGATGCCGGTGACGTAACGCGCCTCGTCCGACGCCAGCCAGAGCACGGCATTGCTGATGTCGATTGGCTGAACCCACGGCACCGACAGGGCGTTCAGCCCGAGTGCTGCCTCGGCCGCGTCCTCGCGGGTGGGGCCGTCGAGGTCCGGGCGGAAGAAGTTGTACGTCTGCTCGTTGAAGATCATCCCGGTGGCGACGTTCGTCGGGTGCACCGTGTTCACCCGGATGTTGTGCTCGGCCACCTCGTTCGCGAGCGTGCGCATGAGCCCGACCATGCCGTGCTTCGTCGCGGCGTAATGGCCCACGTTTTGCAGACCCTTCAGGCCGCCGATCGAACTGGTGAAGATGATCGAGCCTCCGTTGCCCGCTTCGATCATGGCTGGCACCGTCGCCTTGGCGGTGTGCCAGACGCCGGTGAGGTTGATGTCGATCATCTCCTGCCACTCGGTCTCGCTGAGCTCCCACACGCGGCCGAAGCTGGCGATTCCCGCGTTGGCGACGACGATGTCGAGGTGGCCGAACTCGCGCAGGGCCTCGCTGACGACGCCATCTAGCGCGGCCTGGTCGCGCACGTCAGCCTGGCGGGCCATGACTCGCCGCCCGGACTTCTCGACGAGCTTGGCTGTCTCCGCGAGGTCGTCCTCGGTGGCCAGCGGGTACTTCACGGACGACACCGGCCGGCAAAGGTCGACTGCGACGATGTCGGCCCCTTCCTCCGACAGCCGTACGGCGTGCGCGCGTCCCTGGCCGCGAGCAGCTCCCGTGATGAGCGCTACCTTGCCTTCGACTCGACCCATGTCTCGTTCCCTCCGCAGTGATGGGGCTGCCCGCTATCAGGCGTACGCCGTGAGCTCGGCAAGCGATGGGGCGGCAGCCGATTGACGGAGGGACGATAACGCCGCAGCCGCATCCATGACAAACATGCGGGTGGTTTACTGGCCGCTGCCCCCCGTTTGCCTGCTCCTGGGAGAGTTGACCGTGACCGAGTTTTCGGAGTCTTCGGAGTCGTCGGGCCGACTGCAGTTTCGGCTGGCGTACGGCGACTGCGACGCCGTCGGCATCGCGTACTTCGCCATGTACTACCCGTGGATGGAACGGGCGTATACGAGCTGGCTCTACAGCCATGGCATCCGGGCCGGGGAGATGCTCGAGGAGCTCGACGTGTTCACGGTCGGCATGCGCTCGCAGTGTCGGTACTACCTACCGGTTCGGGTGTTCGACGTGCTCACGTGCCAGGTGACGCGCGACCACATCGGCACGACGTCCTACCAGCTGGGCTTCGACTTCTTGCGTGATGACGAGGTCGTGACCCATGGAGAGATCCTGTTCGCCTGCCGCGACCGTGACGGCGGCAAGGCTCCGATGCCCGAGCCATTGCTTGCCGCCTTGCAACAGTTGCCGACGCCGGTCCATCCGGATCGCCGCGACTCCTCCTGAAGATGTGCGGAGGGCGTTGACACCGCCCGAATTCAGGATAAGGATTATCCTCAATCTGGTGTGACACAGCGCACAGAAGGTGGAGTATGGCTCGCACGGACATCCTGTCGGCCGAGTGCCTGGCCGACCCGAACCCGACGTGGCACGCGCTGCGCGACGAAGAGCCACTGGCCTTCCACGAGGGCATGGAGGCCTACGTCATCAGCCGCTACGACGACGTCGAGCGTGCCTTCAAGGACCCGGTCTTCACGAGTGACAACTACGGCTGGCAGCTCGAGCCGGTGCACGGTCGCACGATCCTGCAGATGGACGGGCGTGAGCACTCGATTCACCGCGGACTCATCACGCCGGCATTTCGCGGTAGCGAGCTGACCGAGAAGTTCCAGCCGGTGATGGAGAAGAACGCTCGAGAGTTGATCGACGGCTTCCGTTACGCGGGCGAGGTCGACCTGGTGGACCAGTTCACCACCCGCTACCCGATCAACGTCATCGTCGACATGCTCGGCCTGCCGAAGACCGACCACGAGCTCTTCCACCGCTGGTACACGGCCATCATGGCCTTCCTGGCGAACCTGACGCAGGACCAGGCCGTGATGGACCGGGGTCTGCAGACGAAGGAAGAGCTGCAGGCGTACATGCTTCCGCGGATCGCGGAGCGGCGGGCGAACCCGCGGGACGACCTGCTTTCCACGCTGTGCACCGCAGAGATCGACGGCGCTCAGATGAGCGATCTGGAGATCAAGGCGTTCGTCAGCCTGCTGCTCGTCGCGGGCGGTGAGACCACCGACAAGGCGATGGCCAACATGGTGATGAACCTGCTGGACAACCCCGATCAGCTCGAGCTGGTCCGCAAGGATCGCAGTCTCATCAGCCGAGCGTTCGCGGAGACGCTGCGACACTCGCCGCCAGTGCAGATGATCATGCGCCAGCCGTCGCAGGATGTCGAACTCTCAGGGGGCACCGTCCCCGCCGGGGCGACGGTCATCTGCCTCATCGCGGCCGCCAATCGCGACCCGCGCCGCTACAGCGATCCTGATCGGTTCGACATCAACCGCGAGGACCTCGACTTCGGCAAGGCGTTCGCGGCGGCGGCCAACCACACCGGGTTCGCCTTCGGCCGGCACTTCTGCGTCGGTGCGATGCTCGCGAAGCGAGAGGTCGAGACGGGGGCCAATCAGTTGCTCGACGCCATGGGCGACATCGAGCTGATCGAGCCGCCCACGTGCTCCGGGCTTTTCACCCGGGCACCCGAGTCCATGAAGCTTCGCTTCCGCCCCACCTCGTGAAGACGGCAATCGGTACCGCCGAGGGCGAACGGCGCGCGCCGGCGAAGCGCGCACGAAGTGTGGCCGCAGGTGCTCGGCACCGGGAAGGATTCCGATGGCAGTGACTGGTCTGGAGGGTGGCTCGGCCGCCCGAGCCGACGAGGCCGCGATCGCTGCCGATGCGTCTCTCGGAGCGGTGGCCGACCCGGAGCCGATAGCCGAGATCGAGGCTCGCCGGCACCGGGCCCGGCTCAAGGCGCTGGCGTCCCGAAGCGCGGTACCCGTCGCGCTCATCGGCGTCATCATCGGCTTCGGCGCGGCACGCCCCAGCACGTTCCTCACGTGGAACAACTTCAAGTTCGTGCTTGTCGACTCCGCGGCACCGGCGGTGCTGGCGCTTGGGCTCACCGTCATCCTCGTCATGGGCGAGTTCGACCTGTCGATCGGCTCGATGCTGGGTCTCGGCGGCGCCACTGCAGTGTCTCTGATGTCGCTACACCATCTGAGCTGGCCGCTGGCACTGGTGATCGCCGCCGCGGTCGCGGTCGTCGCCGGCATCGTCAACGGCGCCCTGATCGCGTATGCCGGGATGTCGTCGTTCATCACGACCTTGGCCATGGGCACGATGCTCGTCGGTTGCGAGTTCCTGTTCACCGGCGATACGACCATCTACAGCGGCGTCTCGGCGACGTATCTGAAGCTCGGGCAGTCCATCGTTGGCGGCATCAACGTGCAAGTCTGGATCGCGCTGGGCTTCGCGTTCCTGCTGTGGCTGCTGCTCGAGCGCACCGAGCCCGGCCGCTACATGTACGCCATCGGTGGCAACCGCGAGGCCGCCCGGCTGTCCGGGCTCGCGGTGCGCCCCTACCTGATCGCCGGATTCATCATCGTGGCGCTGTCGGCCGCGCTGGCCGGTGTGCTCATCACCGCGCAGAACGGAGCGTCCTCGCCGCAGGCGGGCTTGCCCTACCTGCTCCCGGCCTACGCTGCCGCGTTTCTCGGTTCCACGACTTTCCGGCCGGGGCAGTTCAACATCGCCGGAACGTTGGTGAGTGTGGTCTTCCTCGGCGTGGTCGGCTCGGGCCTCACCATGCTGGCGCTGTCGACGGCGGTCATCGATCTGGTGCAGGGCGGGATCCTCATCTTCGCCATGCTGCTCAGCCGGCTCGGGACGGCGCGGTCATGAGCCGCGGGCCGGGCGGGCCGGCGGCGGGCGGGGCGCTCCCGCTCGTAGAGTTCGCAGGAATCGTCAAGATCTATGGGGGTTCCCGGGCGCTCGGCGGTGTCGACTTGCGCCTGAACCACGGGGAGACGGTCGGTCTCGTCGGCAAGAACGGCGCCGGCAAGAGCACGCTCATCAAGAGCCTCGCCGGTGCCGTGAACCCGGACGCCGGACGGATCCTCGTCGACGGGGAGCCGGCCAGCATCCACAAGCCGCGCGACGCCATGCGGCTCGGACTCGCCTTCGTCCACCAGGACCTGTCGCTCGGTCTCGCACCCAATCTCACGGTCGCCGAGAACGTCGGTCTCGGGCTCGGCTACCCGCGCGCGTTCGGCGCGCTCTATGACCGCGGCAGGCAGAACCGTCATGCCGAGGAAGTCCTCGCCGAACTCGGGGTGCAGCTCGACGTGCGGGTACCGGTCGGCACGCTCAGCGTCGTGCAGCAGCGGATGGTGACCATCGCGCGCGCCTTGAGCCAGAAGGCGAAGCTCATCGTGCTCGACGAGCCGACCACGTCACTCACGCCGGCCGAGATCGAGCACCTGTACGAGGTCGTCGACCGCCTCCACGAGTCGGGGATCGCGGTGGTGTACGTGTCCCACCGGCTCGCCGAGGTTTTCCGGCTGGCACAGCGGATGATCGTGATGCGCGACGGGATGGTCGTTCACGACGCCCCGGCCGCCGAGCTCGACGAGGCGAGGCTGATCCAGCACATCACCGGAAGCGCCCGCGAACGCAGCACAGTCGGTACCCGCCGCAGCGCCTCCGGGGCGCAACTGCTTCGCGTCGAGCACCTGGCTTCCCCGCCGCGCGTGCAGGACGTGAGCTTCGAACTGCGCGCCGGCGAGGTGCTCGGTCTCGCGGGGCTTGTCGGCTCCGGCCGGACCGAGGTGGTGCGGGCGATCTTCGGCGCGGACGCGGCCGCCGCCGGACGCGTCTACCTGCACGGTGAAGAGGTCAAGACCCGCAGCCCGCGGCATGCGCTGCGCCGCAAGATCGTGCTGCTGCCGGAAAATCGCGTGGCACAAGGGATGATTGCCGACTTCCCGATCCGGGCCAACATCACGCTGCCCACGCTCGCGCGCCATCGCAATCCGCGGCTCGGCGCGCTCCCCGTGCCCTCCGCCTTACGCGAGCGGGAAACCAGCCATCACTTCATGCAGCGCCTCGACATCAAGGCTGCCGGGCACGAGCAGCGCGCGGGAGCGCTCTCGGGCGGAAACCAGCAGAAGGTGATCGTTGGTAAGTGGCTTCACCACGGCGCCGACGTGTTCATGTTCGACGAGCCGACGCAGGGCGTGGACGTGCTCGGCAAGGAAGAGATGTACCGCATCATGACCGAGCTCGCCGACGCGGGCGCGGGCGTGATTTTCATTTCATCGGAGTTCACGGAGTTGGAGCGCGTCTGCTCGCGCGTGCTCGTGATGCGTGAAGGCCGGATCGTCAGTGAACTGGAGTCGGAGGACATCAGCGAGGAACGGATTCTGCAGAGCTGCTTCGCCACCTCGTTGGCGACCACGCCCGCACCCTGATTACTGCTCTTCCCGGTAGCCGGCTCGTTGGGCCGGTCGCCGAACGACGCCCGTTTCCGGGCGCTCGGACATAACTCCGCAAGGCCTGACGCCGGCTCTCGAAAGGAAGAAACCCATGGCTCCGTCAGCACGGACACGTCCCGGGAATGCACGTCGTGCGCCCCATGGATGGTCCAGATCGAAGGTGCGCCGAACCGCACCACTGGTCGCGATCCTCGCTTCCGCGTCGCTCGTGGCCGCCGCGTGCGGCAGCAGCAGCTCCGGCAGCACGACCGGTTCGGGGCCGACGAACTCGTCGGGTAGCTCGGGATCTTCTGGCTCGACGGGCGGCAGCGCATCGGCGCTGACGCCGGCCAAGCTCGTTACCGCCGATGCGACCGTTGCCGCTGACGAGGGCAAGGCCGCCGGTGAGAAGCTCGGGTCCACCACGGCACCCAAGGGCAAGACGATCGCCTACCTGCGTTTCATCGCGTCGGACTCATCGGATCAGCTGGATTACAAGGCTTTCACCGCGGCTGCGGACGCACTCGGCTGGAAGGTCGTCCCGTGTGACGGCCAGGGCAACCCGACCACGATGCTCAGCTGCGGCCACACGCTGCTCGCGGGCCACCCCGACGCATTGGTCGACGACGGCATCCCGCAGTCGCTGATCGCTCCGATCATCCAGCAGGCGAAGTCGTCAAAGATCCCGGTGCTGAGCTTCAGCGGCACCCTCAACCCCTGCGCCCCGTACGACGGCTGCTACACCGCACCCGACGGGCAGATGGGCAAGCTGCTGGCGGAGTACGCCGCCAAGAAGCTCGGTACCCTGCCTGCGGACCAGCAAGAGATGATCGTGCAGAAGTACCCGGCGGACTGGGGTAACGCCCGTACCGACGCCATCGCAGGAGCCATCTCCGGTACCAGCGTGAAGGTCGTCGCGTCTCCCACGGCTGACCCGACAAACCTCGTGCCCGGGACCCAGCAGCAGATCAATGCGCTGACCAGTCAGTACCCGAACGCGCGGGCGGTCTGGATCACCTTCGACGGTGCCGCCGCCGGCGCTTCACAGGCGGTCGCGGCCAAGTTCCCCGGCAAGCAGTTCCCGAACGCGCCGACGGTTTTGACCTTCTACCAGGAGCCGGAGACTCTGAAGCTCATCAAGGACGGCAAGATCGGGGCAACGGTCTATGAGTCCCTCGGCTGGGACGCGTTCGTGACCGTCGACCAGCTGGCGGAGCACTTCGCACGGCAGACGCCGTTCTCCACCAGCGCGCAACCGACCTACCCGGGCAAGGACCTCGAGTTCTGGCAGCCACGCATCATCGACTCTTCGAACGTCGGTGACGGGAGCTACCCATCCAGCCCGGTGCACTACCCGGCCTACTTCGCCGCCAAGTGGAAGGCCGAGTTCGGTGTCAACGACACCGCACTCGTGAACTCTCTCAACCCCATTCCGTAGGCCATGTGAGCTCGAGCCGCGGCGCGCCGAACCGTTCAAGCGCGCCGCGGCTCTGGCGTCGGTGGTGTTCGAAGGAGGTATCCGGGGTGGGCGATGTGATCGACGCCTACTTCGAGGCGATCAACGCGGAGAGCTGGGGCGATCTCGCGACGCTGTTCGCCGAGGATGCCGTGGTGACGGCCACCGGAGCACGGCTGCGCCAGGGTCGCGATGCAGTGCTTGCCTACTACTCACACGTCCTCGCCAACTACCGCACCCACCTGGATACGCCGACGCGTCGGATCGACGCCCGGCCGACGGTCGTGGTGGAGATCAGCTTCGTCGGCGTGACGCTGTCCGGGCGGTGCGTCGCGTTCGACGCGGTCGATGTATTCGATCTGGGCGACGGTCTCATCAAGCGGCTGTCCACGTGGTACGACACCGGCGCGGTCGCGCGGATGCTGTAGCTGCCACCAGGGGCACCCGTTGTTAGCGGCCTACGGCACTGGCAAGCTGCTCGCACCTTGTCCCGCTCGATGGCGGGCCAGCCACCGTGCGGCGGCGGGAGCGTGTGGCGGGTGCCGGGGGTGCACCCGCCACGCGCTCGAGGCGCCTCGCAGCCTCAGCTGCCGGCCGGAAGGACGTTCTGGTTGATGTGGAAGGCGTTCTGCGGGTCGTAACGCTGCTTCACGCGCGCCAAGCGGTCGTAGTTGCTGCGATACGACGTGCGCACCCGGTCCTGCCCCTCGTCCATCATGAAGTTCAGGTACGCGGTGCCCGCCGACGTCGGGTGCAGCTCGTCCCAGTACTCCCGGGCCCACTGCGAGATCGCCGCTGCGTTCGCCGGATCCGGATCGACGCCGACGATGACCCCCGCCCAGCCGCCCTCGCGGTACGGGAAGGCCGTCGCGTTCATCGGCACTCGGCTCGCGGCCCCGTCGATCGGATACATGTGCATCGTCGAGTGACCGGTCGGCAGTTGCGCGCCGAACTTCTCATGGACGTCGATGGCGGCGTCGGAGATCTCCTGGAAGAAATCGGCACGCCAGTACCACTGCAGCCCCGCGGGATAGAGGGCGTCGAACGCGCTCTGCAGGGCCGTGAACGGCAGCTCGTGCAAGCCCATCAGCAGCGGCGAGCCGAACGACGTGATGGGCTCGAGCACTTCCTCCGCCCGGTCGTGCGGACCGGTGTAGCACCAGACGATCGCGCAGGACTTGCGTCCCCACAGCGCTTCCGGGAAGGGTGGCGCGGGCGGGATGGTGATGAGGCCGATCCAGCCGCTGAGCTCCTCGGGAAGCGACGGTAGGAGCTTGCGATACCAGCGCATGACGGCTCCGGCGTCGGCCAGGTCATACAGCACCGGGCCGCCGACGACGGTGCCCGCCTCGCCGATGGGATGGCAGCGGAACGTGAAGGACGTGACGATCCCGAAGTTGCCGCCGCCGCCGCGCAGCGCCCAGAAGAGTTCGGGGTGCGACGTCTCGTTCGCCTGGACGAAACTTCCGTCCGCGAGAACCACGTCGGCCGAGAGCAGGTTGTCCACTGTGAGGCCGAAGCGGCGCGACAGGTAGCCGATGCCGCCGCCGAGCGTCAGCCCGCCCACGCCGGTGGACGCGAGGAAGCCGGACGGGGTCGCCATGCCGAATGCGACGGTCGCATGGTCGACGTCGCCCCAGGTGCATCCCGCGTCGACGCGGACCGTCCGCTGCTGCGGGTCGACGGTCGTGCTGCGCATCGGCGACAGGTCGACGACGAGCGCGTCGTCCCACGTCCCGAAGCCCGCAGCGTTGTGGCCACCTCCGCGGACGGCGATTTCGAGGCCGTGGGTGCGTGCGAAGCGCACCGAGGCGATGACGTCGGCGACGTCACGGCAGCGCACGACGGCCGCCGGTCGCTTGTCGATCATGGCGTTGTAGACGGCCCGCGCCGAGTCGTACTCCGGATGCCCGGGAACGATCACACCTCCCCGCACGGAGGAGGCCAGGTCGTCGTAGCTGATGGCAGGAGGCGAAGCTGTGGTGGTCACCGCACGTCCCTTTCGGTCGGGGCGCCCGAACCTTTCGAGCGCGGCTCCGCCAACGCTAGGAACGCAGCGTTCGCGAACCGTTTCCCGCCTTGCCGGCGGCGGATTCGGTGTCGAGGAACGCTGACCGTGACGAGGGAACGCCGCGAACGGCCAGGTCCTGCTCGCAGCGCCGCAGCAGGGCGATGCTGCCGTGCTGCTGCGCCAAACGGACCGCCGCGCGAAGTCGGGCCGCCGCGGCCTCCGGCTCGTCGTAGGCGGCGCGCATCCGCATCACCTCCGGCAGCCACCACAGGTCGTCGTGTGCACGGCCCGTGGCCAGTGCGGCTTCGAGCAGCGTGCAGGCGTCGTCGGGCCGCCCCACGCGCGCCGAGACATCGGCGAGCAGCGAGAGCCAATAGGGCATCCGCGCGAAGGAACCCTCTGCGGTGAGCGCATCGACGCCGCGCTGCGCGAGCCGCAAGCCGGTCTCGCCGCCGCGCGCCCAGCCGTCGAGCACCAGGCCCCACTCCCGGTAGTAGGCGAAGCTGTAACGGCGGCAGAGCTCACGCAGTTCCACGACGACGTCCCGCAGCGCGTCGAGATCGTTGCGGAGCTGGTAGGTGACTGCGGCGTAGGCGAGGACGACCGCGACGTTGTAGGGACTACCCGCGCCGCGGGCGAGCGTGATCGCCTGCGTGCAACGGGCCAGCGCCTGGGCGTCGTCACCCAGCAGCCAATGAGCGTGCGCCGCCCAGGCCATGCCATGCAGGTCGGGTCGGGTGCCGATGTTCAGCGAATGCGCCGAACCGGACGTGGCACAGGTAGTGAAGTGCTCGAGCGCCTCGGTCAGCCGTCCGAGGCTGAGCGCCGAGCCGCCGAACACGAAATGTGCGGCGGCAGCCAGCTCGGTCTCCGAGGTGAGAAGCTCCTGCGCCTCGGTCGCCGCCTGGTGGGCGGCCGCCGTCTCCCCGCTGACGAACAGCGAAGCCCAGAGCCCGATCAGCGTGTTCAGCGCGGACTCCCGACGACCGAGCCCTTGGGCGAGCTCGAATGACCGCTGCTGTGAAGAGCGCAGCTGGACCGACGCGTAGCCGTACCGCGCGTTGAGCGGCGCCGCCGTCGATTCGAGTATTTCGAGCTCCCGGATGTCACGACCGCGTCCCGCCGGCATCGCGCGAATCAGCGCGATCGCCTCCCCGTAAAGCCGAATGGCCTCGGCGTACGCGTACAGGCCTGCGGCGATGTCCGCCGCGCGCCGGTAGTACGTCAGCGCACGGTCCGCGCGCCCCCCGCGCGCATACTGCTCCGCGAGCTGCGCCGAGACCGGGTCGACGTCGTCGGCGTGCAGCAGCTCGAGCCCTTGTGCGATGCGCCGGTGCAGCAGCCACCGTCTGGGCGGGCTCACCGTCGTATACGCCGATTCGCGCAGCAGATCGTGGGAGAAGTCGTAGCCCTGGTCGACTTCTTGCAGGATGCGCCGGCGCCAGAGCTCGTCGACGGCTCGCACCACCTGATCCGCGTCGAGATCGCTCGCTTCGGTGAGCAGGTCGAGTGTGAAGTTTCGGCCGACGGCGGCGGCGAGGCCGGAGATCTCGCGGGCGGATTCGCTCGCCTGCTCGAGCCGCCGGCGCAGCACCCCTGTCAGGTCGCTGCTCGGGAACGCATCAGCACCCAAGCCGTCGGAGCTGCGTGCCGCTTCGACGATGAAGAGCGGGAAACCGCCGGTGGTGGCGTGCAGCAGCTCCGCCTCGGTCTCGCTCAGCGCGCGTCCCGCGATGCCCTCCGCGAGCGCCACGGTGCCGGCGACCCCGAGGGGGTGCAGCGTCAGCTCGCTGACGAGTCCGGCAGCCTTCATCCGGACGATCCACTCAGCCACCTCGGGATCGTCCTGGGCGGCGTCTTCCCGGAGAGTCGCCGCGACGAGCAGGGGAGCGTCAGGCGTCAGCTGAAGGCAGAACGTGAGGAACGCCAGCGTCTCCGGGTCGCACCAATGCAGGTTGTCCAGTACGAGCAGCATGGGACGCCGCACGCTCTCCAGCGCCCGGGCGAGACCCTCGAAGAACCGGTGGCGCTGCCACGCGTCGACCATCGCGCGCGGGCTCGCGGCCGCCTCCCTGCGCCCATGCCCCGACGGCACCAGCCGCTCGACTTCCGCGCGCCAGACGGTGTCGAGCTCCGCCATCGCGGATTGCACCTCAGGCGCGCGCAGCCAGTCGGCCACCGGGGAGAGGGCGAGCCGCCCAGACGTGCCGAAGCATTGTGACGTCGCGACCACGGCGCCGCTGCGTCGCGCTGCCTCGGCGACATCCGTGACCAGACGCGTCTTCCCGACTCCCGCAGCGCCGCGCACGATGGCCACGCTCGCGCGGCCCGCTGAGGCCGCGTGCCACGCCTCGTGCACGCTGTCGAACTCGGCTCCGCGGCCCACCAGGGTCACGTTCGCCGCCCCCGAGCGACGAGCGACGTCGTCCCTCTCGGGCAGCGCCGTCACAGCAGGGCCCACCCGAGCCAGCAGGGTGTTCAACGACTCGCGGGTGAGCGGGTCGGGTTCGACGCCGAGCTCCCTCTCGAGAACGGATGCGCAGCGGTGATACGTGCCGACGGCACCGGCTCGATCGCCGAGGTCTCCTTGCAGCTGCATGAGCCGGCGGTAACCGATCTCGTCCAGCGGCCGCAGTTGCACCCGGCGTCGCGCGGCGTCGACCGCGCCCGCCAGGTCCTCGGCGCGCACCCGCAGCTCGCAGACCAGCTCCAGCAGCTCCACGCATTGCTGCTCGAGGCCGGCGCGCGTCTCGAGGGCCCAGTCCTCGTAGCTGCCCGGCAGGAACTCCCCGCGGTACTCCGCGGTCGCGGCGAGTGCGTGAGACAGCGCCTGATCATCGTCACCACGCACGGCGGCGCGCATGGCCTTCGCATGCTCGTCCAGGAAGACGCGCACATCGACTCGGCACGTGGGGGTATCCCGCCAGCACAGCTCTTTGGCGGTGACGAGCAGCGAAGGATCGTCGTCCAGTGCGCTGCGCAAGTAATGCAACTCGCGGCGCAGGTTGGTGAGCGACTGCTCGTCGGACGAGTCAGGCCAGAAGAGCGGGGCGAGCCGATGCCGCGACTGCGGAACGTTGGCATGAATGACCAGGAAGGCCGCCAGCGTCAGCGTGCGCGAGGAACGCACGGACCGGCTGCCCGACTCGTCCCCGAACGCCTGCTCGCCGAGGAGGGTGACGTGAAGCATGGGCGGGCCTCCGCGTTTCGACGTGAGTCACTCTCCACGAATCGCCGCGATACCGGAAGTGGGTGGCGACCATTGGCGAGATCGGTAGCCGGATCAGCGGGCTCAAGCAGTCCTGGGCCGGTGATCGCGGCCAGCACCGCGGGGCCGACGTGCGGCAGCACCCGCGCTACCCGTCCCGACTCGCCGGTGGCCCCGGTGACCAGGAAGAGCGCCCACATCGCGTAGCTGCCGACGCCGATCGCCACGATGATCAGCACGTCACGCACGGCCCCTCCCGGCGGTCGTTGCCGTGAACGCTCCTGCAACGATGCCTGCCGCGGCGCCGGTCAGCAGGCCGAGTCCGAGCGGCAGCCCGTGGGCGGCCATGGCTACCGCTCCGCCGGTCGCGGCGGCGGCATAGGCGGCCCGGCTGGCGAGCATCGGCAGCAGCAGGAGCAGGAAGGTCAACGGGGCCGCGAACTCCAGCCGTAGCGAGGACGGCAGCACCCGGGCCAGGAGGACCCCCGCACCGGTGGTCAGCTGCCAGGTGGTCCACAGCACCAGCCCGACGGTCGTGTAATAGACCCGCCGTTCTCGTGCGTCGCCGCGTCGATGGGGATCGCTGTAGCGGTTCATCGCCAGCGCGTAGACCGGGTCGATCAACAGGTACGCGCCGGCCCACCGCGAACGAGCGGACCATTCCCTGGCGTGCGGGGCCAGGGACGCGCTGTAGAGCAGCAGCCGCGCATTGACGATGAGCGCGCTCACCACGATCACTGCTGCGCCGGCTCCTGAGGCGAGCAGGCGAACCGCCACCAGTTGCGCCGCACCGCCGAAGAGCAGCGGCGAGGTGGACCAGGCCAGCAACGGCCGGCCGGTTGCCAGCGCGAGCGTGGCTCCGAGCGCCAGGGCGAACGGCACGTAGGCGATCGCGACCGATGACGCCTCCCGCCAGCCGGCTCGCACGGGCGAAGCAGGCAGCGGTCGTGTTGGTGAGGGTGCCGCCGGAGCTGCTGTCGTCGTGACGACAAGCGCTTGGTTCGCAGTCATGCCGCCCTCCGCCAGGTGTCCCAGCGGCGGGCGGTGCGGGTCACCAGGTCGGCGTCGACGAACGCCTCCGTCGACCACCAGTCACGGAAACGCTCCTCACCTACGGCGGCGATCAGCCCGGCTGTCTGGCTGGCCTGCGCCCGCAAGGCCACGATCTTTCGATCCAGCTCCGCGGGCGTGAGGCGCAGCTCGAGCGCCAATGAGGCAGCAGGCGTCCGCAGTGGGAGCCCTTCCGCCAGGAAAATGTCGAAGGCGTCTCGGGATGGCTCCCACCGTTCGACGAATTCTTCCGTCGTCGTCGCGTAGAGCAGGCGGGCTTCCGGCGCCGCTTGCGCGCGCGCCGCGGTAGCCCACGTGCTGACGGTCTGGTGATCCTCGTGGCCGGTGACCCCGTCGCCTCCGAACGTGACAATCGTGTCCGGTCGAACGGCTGCCAGGAGCTCCGCGATCTGTGTCACGACAGCACTTCTGGGCTGTGCGGCGCACGCGCCGTCGGGGATGCCGAGGTTCCGCGGCGCAGCTGCTTTCGCGATGCTCCTTACGAACGCTGTGCTGTCAGCGAAACGGACGCGGAATCCGGCTAGGGCAAGCCAGCCGAAATCGGGGCAGTAGCGAGGTCGTTCGCCGGGCCGTTCCGGCGCACGCTCGGTGCCGGCTTCTGCGCCGAACGCTGCCGGAACGTCGGACTTCGAGGCTTGCCTCCAGCGGCAATCGCCGCCGCGAGACAGAGGAGTCGTCATGACCACCACCACCGGGACGCCCTGCGCGGCAGCGCTGGTTCCGACTCAGCGGGCGCGGCCCTTCCACGTCCGCTCGATGCCGGTTCCGCGCGGCATCTGCCTGCGGGCGCTGACGGCCCACGACCTGGAGCACATGGTGGCGCTCTTCGAGCGACTGTCGCCCCGGTCGCGCTACCTGCGTTACCTGGCGCCGATACAGAACCTCTCGAGGCATTTCTTAAAGGCACTTGCCGACATCGATCACCATGATCGTGATGTCGTCGGCGCGTTCGCCTCTGATGCCCTCATCGGAATGGCCCGTTACGTGCGGTACGAACGCGGGTCGACCTGGGCGGAGGTCTCGGTGGAAGTGGCCGACGACTTCCAGCGCCGCGGCGTCGGAGAGCGGTTGGTGCGTGAGCTCGCGCTGCGCGCGCGGGAGCGCGGTATCGAGCAACTGACCGCCTCGGGCTTGCGGGAGAACCACCGGGTGCTCTCCCTGCTGCGCCGTCTCGAATGGCCGGCCGAGATCCAGTTCGACGGTCCTGAGTTCAACGCAACGATCTGCTTGGCAGCGATGGGGTGAGGTACTTCCGGCACCTCGCGTCGTTCTGCGACGGCAGGTGGTGGCAGCGATGCTCCGGTGGACTGCTGCCGCCATCCTGTCCGAGGCGCGGCGTGAACCACCCGATCTACCCGCGGATCGACGGTCGAACCTCCTGAAAAAAGTCCGATTTGTGCGTCATGGCGGGCGAGCGAAAACGTGTAACCGGTGACGACGCCCAACGCAGGCTCCCCAGGAAGGAAGCGCCATGTCGTTCACTGACCCCGAGCAAATCCAAGGTCGCACGATTCTCGACGCCGACGGTGACAAGGTCGGCAAGGTCGAGGTCGTGTACGTCGACAACCAGACGGAAAAGCCCGAGTGGGCCGCCGTCAGCACCGGCCTCTTCGGCAAGAAGGTCTCGCTCGTTCCGCTCGCTGCGACGACGGAGCTGTCCGACGGCACCCTGCAGATCCCCTACGACAAGAGCAGGGTCAAGGACGCGCCGCACCACGAGCCCGACCAGACCCTCTCCGAGTCGGATGAGGCGGAGCTCTTTCGCTACTACGGCGTTCCTTACGGCGGCGAAACCGTCACCGCGACCGGCGGTCCGGTCGGGGACCGTGGCCAGGCCGGTTATGCCGAGGCCGGACGCTCGACCGGCGAGGCTGCGGAGTACGCGAGCACCGAGCGTGGCTCCGGACGCGACGTTTCCGGGCCGAACACCGATGACGCCATGACACGCTCCGAGGAGCGCCTGCGGGTGGGCACCGAACGGGTCGAGACCGGGCGCGCCAGGCTGCGCAAGTTCGTGGTCACGGAGAACGTGACCCAGACGGTCCCGGTGTCACATGAAGAGATCCGCGTCGAGCGCGAGCCGATCACGGACGCGAACGTCGACGCCGCCATGGACGGCCCGGCAATCAGCGAAGAGGAGCACGAGGTCGTGCTGCACTCCGAACGTCCTGTCGTCGCCAAGGAGACCGTTCCTGTCGAGCGCGTGCGGGTCGACACCGAGACGGTGACCGGCCAAGAGACGGTCAGCGACGACGTGCGCAAGGAGCAGATCGACTTGAACGAAGCCGAAGGCAAGCGGACCCGTTCCTGACAACGCCGTCATGTGCGATTCACATGGCCGCCGCCAATGATCCGTCGGGACTGCGGTTACTGACCATCGAGGAGTTCACCGCGGCACGCCGGCCGGTCACGCTGCTCAGCGCGACCGGCCGGGTGACCGGCGGCGAGCTGCCTCGCCTCTTCGACCAACTACTCGTGCACATCCGCCACGGCCGACGGCATCTGCTGCTCGACATGGCCGAGGCCGATGTCGCGACCGACGAGATGACCGAGATGCTGTGCGACGTCGACCGGCGTGCCCGGCTCTACAACTGCTCGTTCGGTGTCGTGGGCGCGGGGGTCGACGTGAGTCCGCGCCTTCGCACCGGCCATGACCATCCGGCGTTCTACCGCTCGCTGGACGATGCGCTCGCCACCGTCGACGAGGAGTGGGACCGCGTGCAGTCCTGACGGCACGTCGAGCGTTTCAGCATTCCTTCCCGTGCAAATCCAACGACAGGAGAGATTTCCGTGACTTCACCGACCCTCAGCAAGCAGGACGACGAGACCAGCGACACGGGCAAGAGCGTGGCCACAACCAACAGCCGGCTCGCCACCGACGACGGCAAGATCTCGGTCAACGAGAGTGTCGTCAGCAAGATCGCCGGCTTGGCGTGCCGTGAGGTGACGGGGGTCGCCAACATGGGGACGGGTGGCACCCGTACCTTCGGTGCGATCCGCCAGCGCATCCCGGGCAGTGCCGGCCCGAGCGTCTCGCAGGGCGTGAGCGTCGAGGTGGGCGAAACTCAGGCGGCCGTGGACCTCGACATCGTCGTCGAGTACGGCGTGAGCATCGCCGATATCGGGCGCAGCATCCAGCGCAACGTCAAGCAGTCGGTGGAGCGCATGACCGGCCTCGCGGTCGTGGAAGTGAACGTGAACATCGACGACGTGAACGTGCCGAACGGTGAGGACGACAGCCCTTCGCGGGTCTCGTGAGTCCGGCCGAGCACGATGACAACGTTGTCAACGGTGTCGACGTCGACGCACTCGCGCAAGCCATCGGGGCCTGTCCTGCGGTTGCCCGGCTGGGCAGCGGTCTTGCCGGTGCCATGACCACCTACCTTCCGGGCCGCACAGTCCCCGGCGTGCGCGTCGACGTCGCCGGGATCGAGGCGGAAGTGGTCGCGCGATGGGGATATCCGGTCGCCGCGGTGGCTGATCAGGTGCGTGCTGCGGCGGCCGCTGTTGCTCCCGTCAGCCGGATCGACGTGACGATCGCCGATGTTGAGCTACCCGACGGCGCCGGCCAACTTCTTTGAACGAAAGAGAGCAGTAGATGAACCGGACCTCCCTCGGCATGATCGTGGGCCTCGCCTTGGGCTTCGCCGTGGCGTTCGGCACCTTCGGTGACATGCTGATCGTCGCGCTGTTCGGTGTGCTCGGCTTCGGCATCGTCAAGATCAGCCAAGGAGACGTCGATGTCGTCTCCTACCTGTCAGGTCGGCGCAACCAGTGACCGGTGCGGACGACTCCGAAGTACCCCCTGGCCGGATCGATATCGCCCCCCGCGTCGTCGAGAAGATCGCGGCCCGGGCCGCCCTTGAAGTCGATGACGCAGGCGGTGCCGGCGCCCGGATGCTCGGCCGGGCGGTGCCCGGTGCTGGACGGCTGGGCATCCGCGGCGCCGGGCTCGACCAGATGCCGAGCGTCGACGCGGACGTGGACGGGTCCCTCGCCTTTGTCGACATCGAGATCTCGGTGCGCTGGCCGGCTTCGGCCGTTCGGGTCGCGAACGCGGTGCGCGAGCGAATCGCTGCCCGACTCGATGAGCTCGTCGGGCTCGAGACGCGCGAAGTGAACATCGAGATCGCCGAGCTCGTCGGCCGTCCGGCACCGGCGAGGGTGGGTTAGGAGGGGGCATGCGACTGGCGAACCGGCTGCTGGGCTTTCTCGCGGCACTGGCCTTGGCGGCCGTCGGCGTCATCACGATCGTCGAGGTGATCGGCGAGCGTGCCCGGTCGAGTGGGCCGGTACTCGTCGATTGGAAGGCGATGCTGCGCTGGGGGCAGCACAACACCTGGCAGGCGTTGAGCGTCGAAGTCGCCTGCGGCATCACCGCGGCGGTGGGCCTGATCCTCGTGGTGCTCCAGCTGCGGCGAAGGCGACCCAGCCGGGTACCGCTGGAGGCGAGCGACAACGTGGCTTTTGCGTTGACACGCAAGGGCATGGTCAACGCCGTTCGGGCCTGCGTGCTCGACGTCGAGGGCATCAGCAAGGCCAAAGTGGCTGTGCATCATCGACGCATCGTGGTGAAGGCCGACTCGGTGGCCTCGACAGCCGCGGAGACGAAGTCGTACGCCGGCGCCGTCCAGGACGCCGTGACAGCGGAGATGGACGCGCTGCACCTGATGCGCCGCCGGCGCGTTCGGGTGCGGATGCAAGGCCGGCGCGAGGGAGGCGACGACTGATGCACGCGGATCGCAGCAATCGCTTGCTGCTCACCGTGATCGGTGTGGTAGCACTGGCGCTGGGTGTCGGAGGACTGCTGGCCGCCGCGGGTGCCTACGGCAGCGCATGCGCGGGCAGCTACCTCACCGACAACGCTTTCTGCCGCTACATCGGCCGACACGGCGACTGGGTGTGGCCCGCGATCGCCGGTGTCGCCCTCGTCGTCACCGTTTTGGCGTTGCTGTGGCTGGCCCGGTTGCTCTTCTCCACCGATCGGACCGGGGACATCCGGCTGACGCCGGCGCGGTCTGCGGACCAGCCGCGGCGCGGGTGCACCACCATGCTCTCCGCGGCCCTGGTCGACGCGGTCACCGACGAGATCTCCGGGTATCACGGCATCACGGCGGCGAGGGGCCGGGTGCTCGGCGAACCGGCGCGGCCGGTGCTGGCCCTCGATCTTTCTGCCAGCCGGCGTGCGGATCTCCCGGAGCTGATTCGGCGCATCGGGACCGAGGCCGTCGATCATGCCCGCACCGCCGTTGATCAGGCGGACCTGCGGGTGGTGGTGAATCTCGCGGTCAACGACAGGGGCGTGGCCCGCGAGCATTGAGCCGGCAGCGGCTTCGCGGACCCGTTGCGGTAAGGATCACCGGAAACGGGAAAAGCTCTCCCGTCATGTCGGAATCTCCGTCCCTTCCGCAGCCACCGAGCACCGAAGAGCTCGTGGCTTTAGGGGAGGCCGTCCGGCGAGTGGCGCGTTCGCGCGGAGCCGATCCGAGCACCGCGGAGGACATCGCTCAGGAGACGCTGACGCGGTTGATGACGGTCGGTGAGCGGCTCGAGACGAGTGCGCGGCTCCCGTGGGCGATGACCACGGCCGGCAACCTGATTGTCAACCTGTACCGCGACGAGGGGCGCCACCGGCGGCACCGGCACCGGCTGATTGATGTCACCCATTCGGTTTCGCATCCGGAAAGTGATGCGATCGCCCGGGAAGAGGCCCACGCCGTTCGCGTCGCCCTTGACGGGTTGGACGAGTCCGAACGTCAGATGCTCATGCAGCACGTCGACGGAGCGAGCACGATCGATCTGGCGGCGGCGTCCGAGTCGACTCCCGGCGCGGTCGCCGCTCGCCTGCACCGCACGCGAGCCCGGATGCGCCTCGATTACCTGCTGGCCCTGCGGCGGGTCGAGCTCCCCACTCCAGCGTGCCGCCGGGTATTGCTGGCCATTTCTGCCGCGGATGTGCGCCGCCAGCAGGCGCTGGATACGGATGAGCACCTTGCTGCCTGTGCCACGTGTGCGGACCTGGTGTTGCCGCTCGCGCAACGCAACAGTCGCCTCGCCGGTATCGCTCTTGCCCCGCTTGTGGTGCTCGGCGCGTGGGGCGGACGCGTGACGCGGGCAGCTCACACCACCGCATTTCAGGCGACGGCCGCGACAGCCGCAGCTGCTGCAGGGGCCGGGATCTATTTCGCGACGCAATCGGATCCGCCGCCGCAGCAGCCACAGCCCGTGGCGCAAGCCCGGATACCGGCGCTACGGACGGCCGCCGGAACCGACTTGCTGCGCGTTTCCCGGTCGACGCTGCAGACCTTCACCGGTCAACGGGTGTCTGCACAGCGGGTGATCGTGCAGGCGGCTGTCTCACCACCCGGCTTCTGGGTAGGGCCTTCGTCCGTCCAGCGCATCTACGTCCACATGACGAACCCGAACGGGGTCAGTCACCGGGTCCAACGTGGCCAGCACGTGACGTTCACCGGCGTCTTGGACGCAAACGGTCCCAAGTCCGACGCCGCCGCCGAGGGGGTTTCGGGACCTGAGGGCGCGGGCCTGCTCACGCTGCAGGGGGTGCACATCACCGTTGACGGCCGAGACGTCGAACAGGGCTGAGCTGCTGTCGGCAGCCGATCAGCTGACCGGCCGCAGATTCGAACGGCGGCGCAGCCGGGGAGCGCGTGGTCGACGGCTGGTGATCTCCGCGAACGCCGCCCAGAACAGCAGGTCGATCGAACGCAGGTTGGCGGCTGCTTTCCTCAAAGAAGGCAAGGGGAAGTCGCTTTCGGCTCGGTCAACGGGCGCGGGAAGCATCCATGTAGCCACGCCGGCTGGACGCGGCCAAGGGCCGAAAGTCCTGAGCGTCGTTCGCGATGACACCAGGAGACCCTTCGGCCGCGTGCTTGAATTTGGGCGGCTCGCCGAGCGGGGGAGGTTCCTCATGGGCCGCGCGCTGACATCGACAGACCCTTCTGCTACGCCTGCAAGCCCGCGACCAGGCCGGGCCGGCGGTCGGCGTGCCGGCCTAACGGCGGTCGCCGGGGCAGCCACGGTCGCCGCCCTAGCGAGCAGCTGTATCTACCCGAGCCCGTCCCCGGCGACGACCGCGCAGCTCAGCCGCGTCGCCACGGTGAGCAGTCATGACGCGTGGGCGGTCGGCTCATACCTCGATGCGACGGGCCGGCACGACCTGATCGAACACTGGGACGGCAAGGCCTGGAAGGTCTTCCCGGTGCCCAAAGCGTGGGGACACGGGCTCATCGACATCACTGCCGTCAACGCCAAGAACGTCTGGGCTACCGGCAGCGGTCGGACGTTGCACTGGAACGGACGCTCGTGGAGCGCCGCGCTCGATCCGTCGGGCATCTCTGTCAAAGCGATCGCGAGCTCGCCGGACGGCGGTCTCGCAGCAATCGCCCATCAGCGGTCGACCCGCAAGGACGTGCTGCTCCGGCGCACCGCCGGCGGCTGGCAACCTCTGGCGGCACCGGCAGTGCCTACCTCTCACCGCGCCTGCGATGGCACGGTGTCGCTGTCGGACCTCACCATGTACCGCAAGACGGATATCTGGGCCGTCGGCCACGTGTTCGGCCCCGGCTCCAGCGCGCCCTCCTGCGGCTACACCGCGCATTGGAACGGTTCGCGCTGGACGACGGTCGCCTTGCCGGACGATCCCGCCCTTCCGCAGCAGTGGTGGCTCTCCGCGGTGAGCGCTCGCGGACCGAAAGACGTGTGGGTCGTCGGAGGCGGCTACTCGGAGTTCGAGGACACCGGGAGGTTCTTCGACTTCGGGGTCGCGCTGCACTGGAACGGCTCGAGCTGGAATCACCTGTTCGTGTCGGCTGACGTCACCGCCTTGAACGATGTCGACGCCACCGGCCGGTACGTCTGGGCGGTGGGAGGGGCGAACGAGTTCGTCCCGATCAACCGTCACATGGCGATCGAGCGGTGGTCCGGGACGACGTTCGAGCCGCAGCCCCGGCAGGACCTTCGAAGCTCCGGTGGTTACGTGCAGATGGAGCTGTCCGGGGTCTCCGTACGCGATGGAGTGGTCATCTCGCTCGGCAAGTACGAGCGAGCCCCGGATCACAACGCGACGCTGATCGATCAGCGCGCGGACGGCTGACCGGCCGGGCGGCCGGGATCGCTCTGTTAAGGCCCTTGGTCCCTATCAGCGGCGAGCGAGATTCCTAGCCTGGCGCCATGTCGGCTGCACATGAACCCGAAACGGACGCGTCGCCCGAGGAGGGCCGGCCGCGCGGACCGCGCCGGCAGTCGCCCGGACGGCTACGCGCGGCCATGACGCCGTTGCCTCGCACGGGCAGCTTCTACGCCAGATCATGGCGTGAATACCTGACGAACCGGGGCGAGGACGATCTGCCGGTTGTCCGCCCGACGATCGCGCTGGCCAGCCAGGCGTTCCTGGACGAGATCGTGCTCGTCGGCTTTCGCGTCTTGCGGCCGGTCAGCGACCAGCAGGAGCTGAAGCGCATCGAGCGGGAAGCGATTGCCGGGGCGACATTCGCCCGCGAGGCGGGCTGGCTCGAGCAGCCGGGAAGGTTCTTCGAAGAGCCGCCGGTGCTTACGGACGTCGCCATCCGCACGGTGCCCTCACGTCGCTTGGCCTATGAGCACATCTCATTCGCGAGCGAGTACGAGCCGCATCCCGGCGCGCCGGGCCGCCAGCGTTGGCTGAGCTACACGGCGAACCGGCGGGCGCATGCCTGGATGCTGCGTCATGACGAGCCGAGGCCATGGCTGATCTGCATCCATGGCACGAGCATGGGCCGCCCGGCCATCGACCTCGCCCTGTTCCGAGCTCGGTGGCTGCACGAGCAGCTCGGCCTGAACGTGCTTCTTCCGGTGCTACCGCTGCATGGTCCTCGCCGGCTCGACTTGCCGCGTAGCGCGGTGATTCCCAGCGAAGACGTCATGAACAACGTGCACGGCACCGGCCAGTCCGTGTGGGACGTTCGGCGGCTCATCTCCTGGATACGTGCGGCGGACGGCGCTGCCGCGATCGGCGTGACGGGCATCTCGCTGGGCGGTTACATCACCTCGCTGGTGGCCAGCACCGCCGACGGGCTGGCGTGCGCGATCGCCGGTGTGCCCGTCGTCGACCTGATAGAGCTGATCGAAAGCCACGCCGGCGGGCATCCGGAGGATCAGGTGCGGCGCATCGCCCGGCCCGCAAAAGTCATTGCGAAGGCGATCTCGCCGTTGGCGCTGCAGCCGAAGGTCTCGTTCGAGGGACGGTTCATCTATGCCGGCCTGGCGGATCAGCTCGTGCATCCGCGCGAGCAGGTCGACCGGCTCTGGAAGCACTGGGGAAAGCCGCAGATCCGCTGGTACAAGGGTGGGCACACCGGCTTCTCCCGGTCGAAGCCGGTGCAGCGCTTCCTGCTGGAGGCACTCGTGCAATCGAATCTGGTGGAGCGGTCGCGCGCCACCCTGTAGGGCGGTTCAGCCCACGGGTGCACCCCGGGGGTTGACCGCAAGCGGGTCCATGACGGCTTCGACGGCGCCGAGCCCCGCAGCGTGCATAAGCTCGGCGAACGCTGCAGGCAGCTCGTCCGCGAGCAGCCACGGATCGGGAACGAGGTCCGAGTCGACTGCCACTCCGAAGTCGACACGATCCGCATAGCTCGTCAAGGTGATGTTGAGCCCCATGTTCACCATGACGATGCTCGCCGGGTAGACGGCGAGCACGCGAGCTCCGGCGGCGTAGCGCGGCTGGATCGGGCCGCGGATGCTCGAGACCAGGAAGTCGCCACCCGCAACCGGCCCGAGCCGGCCGACGCCCGTCGCGTCGATGAGCCGGGCGGCGCCCTGCACCACGAATGGGGGCAGGACCACTCCGATGGACTCGATCGGCGTGCGGCGCACTTCCGCCGTGAACGCTTTGGCCACCTTGGTCGCGCGGCTGGTGCGGCGCACGCGCTCGAGAGGGGACGCCTCGTCCGTGGGAAGCGTGACCCACGTGTTCACCACATCGTTGAGCGAGCCGTCGGCATTGGCCTTGGCCGTCGACAATGGCACCGCAGCGACCAGCGGCTGCGCGGGAAGGGTGGCCTGCGACTGCAAGTAGCCGCGTGCCGCTCCGGCGACCGTCGCCAGCACGATGTCGTTGAACGTCGTGCCGAGCACCGACTTCGCCCGGATGACGTCCGCGAACGCGATCGACGCGACGGCGAACCCGCGGTGTGGCCCCACCGCCCCGTTGAACGGCGAACGCGGCACCACGGCCGGGGCCGCGTCACGGTCACGGAAGGCCGCCAGCGCGGGAGGGACGCGTTCGGCAAGGCGGAAGAGATAGCGCGCCGCTCGCGGGCCGGTGGCCAGCGAGGAGCCCACCCCGCGCGCGAAGAGCTCGAATGACGACGGCTCCCGAGGGTCGTCCCAAACGCCGACGGCCGGCCCAGCACTTCCCTGCGGCTCGGAGTCGAACAGCGTTGTCATCAGATCGGCAAGGCCACGCCCGTCCATCACCGAATGGTGGAACTTGGCGATGACGGCGGCGGCGCCGCTCGCCAGCCCGTCGACATAGACCAGCTCCCAGAGGGGTCGCCGGCGGTCGAGCGGCTCGGCCATCACCGTGGCGACCGCCGCACCGAGTTCGCGTCGTTCGCCGGGCGCGGGCACGGTGACCCGTCGCAGCTGGCGGTCAACGGCGAACTGCGGATCGGCGACCCACACGGGACGAGCCAAGCCCAACGGTGTCTGCTTGAGCTTCCAGCGCAACCTTGGGATGACCGCCAGCCGTTGCGCGACGAGCGACCGAACCGCCGAGTATCCGGCGAAGCCGGGCGCGTTGCCGTCGAGTACGACGACGGCGGCGATGCTCTGGCTCCAGGCCGGGCGTTCCATCGACACGAACAAGGAATCGGTGCCGGACAGCCGGCGCACCCGAGAACCGTTCGCGCTCATGGCGACACCATTCACTCGGTGACGTAGCTCTTGACGCTGACGAGGTTGTCCGGGCTGCAGTTGTAGGGCCCGGAATTCGGCTTGGTGACGGCCTTGTCATACACCCAGCCGTCGGTCGTCAGCCGCACCATCAGCCAGCAGTCGAAGAACGGCTTCTCGCGGAGCGGCTGGGCGAGCGGGGCGAACAGCCCGCCGGCGTCCCAGTTCGTGCGGGACGCGGCCTTCTCGAGGACACACTCTTGCGTGAGTCCGGTGCCGCATTCGGTCGCCGCCTGGGCCCACAGCAGCCAACTGTCGAACGCGTAACTGGTGAACGCGTCCAGCTCGGTCTTGCCGGCCCCAGCCATGATGGCTTTGGCCTGCTGGAGAACGGGATAGTCGTTCGCGAGCTCCCAAGGTAGTTGCGACAGGTTGGTATAGCTCGGTGGTATGGACCCGGCGGATTTGGCGCTCTCCACCGACTTGGGGCTGTAGAACTGCTGACCGAAGAGCACCCATTGCGGCTGGTAGCCGATGTTGTTCATACCGGTGAAGATCAAGTTGGCGTCGGTTTGCGCGACCTCGAAGTCGGCGAGCGCACCTGCCGACCTCAATTGCTCCAGCCACGGCCGGTAGTTGGTCACCAGCGCCGGCCGTTCCTGCAGGGTGGCTGTCCGGTAGCCCAACTTCTCCCAGGCTTCTCTCGCGCGAAGCCCCTGCGGCCGTAACGACGACAAGCTGCTGCTGGCGATGCCCAAGCCTTGCCGGGTTTGCGGGTAGGCGGCGGCAAGCAGGCGCAGCGGCGCGGCTGCGTACTTGGTCGGGGGACTGCTTTCGGGAGCCACCTGGTAGGCGGAGCCGAACGCTTCCGGCGAGACCGTGTAGGCCGGTATCGACCCGAGGCGGCAATTCTCCCGCGGCTTCACGGTGACGGCATCCAGAGCGGTGTTGCCGCCGACGAGCATGAAGTCCTCCTGGCACGCCTCGACCACGCGGGCTGCACCTTCGAACAGCTTGGCGTCGAGCTTGTCGACCACGATGGTCCGGCCGTTGATCCCGCCGGCGGCGTTGCACCACTTGGTGAACGCATCCGCCACGTCGAAGAACTCGCGTCCCAATCCGGGTGCCGCAGGCGATCCGGGGTCGCCGAGGACACCGATACGAATGGTCTTACCGTCGATCCCGCGGCCGGAACCACCCGTCCCCGGGCCAGGTGCGCACACCTTCGTGAGCGAACCGAAGTCGCCCGTGGCGCTACTGCTCGTCGGCGGCTGCGACAAGGGGCTTCCGGGTCCCGTCGCCGTGTTCGACGACCGCCCGCAACCCCCTACCAGCGCGGCAAGCGTCACGGCTGCCGTGACGACACCGACCCCCGCCGTGACTCTCCGCCGCTTGACCATCACAACGTTCTCCTCCGAGCGGGCGCCTCACGATCCGCAAGTTGGACCAGATGTCCCGGCGGAGCATGACGACGGGTCAATGGGCTAGCGAGAGTCGAAAGTCCCGCATTCACCGGCGATGTGGCGCGCCCACCGGTAGTCCGGCTTGCCGACCGGCGAACGCTCGACGACCGGTACCACGCGCAACTCTCGCGGCACCTTGTAGCCGGCGAGGCGGCGCTGACAAAGGGCCCGTACTGATTCGGGATCGAAGGCTGCGCCGGGGACCGGCTGCACCAGGGCGACTACCCGTTCGCCCCACCGCTCATCCGGTACTCCCACCACGACGGCGTCTGCGATCGCCTCGTGCGCCTTGAGCACGATCTCCACCTCTTCCGGGTAGACCTTCTCCCCGCCGGTATTGATCGACGCGGCGTCACGACCGAGAAGGATCACCGATCCGTCTTGCGCGACCAGACCCATGTCGCCGGAGATCACCCAACGTTCACCGGCTATCTGGACGAATGCCGATCTGGTCTTGTCCGCATCCTTGTAGTAGCCGATGGGTATGCGGCCCCGTCGAGCCAACCGGCCGACCTCCGTGGAACCGGGCAGCAGCGGGTGGCCGTCGGCATCGAGGACCACGGTGTCCTTGTCGACCTCGAAACGCGTCGGGCCATCGGCAGCGCCGGCATGGTGGAAGGACGTGTAGCCCATCACCCCCGTCTCGGAGGACCCGAAGCCGTCCGCGATGATGGCAACCGGCAGCAGTTGCGCCAGCCGTGCCCTGCTGGACGGGGATAGCAGCGCGCCACCCGAGGCGACCACCAGCAGCGAGGAAACGTCGTAGGAGCCGCGCTGCAGCTCGTCGATCAGCGGTCGTGCCATCGCGTCGCCGATGATCACCAGGATGTTGACCTTTTCGTCCTCGACGAGACGCCAGACGGCTTGCGCGTCGAAACGCCCCGCTGGCGCCATCACGAGCGTCCCGCCACCGAAGAGCGTTTGCAGGGCGTACCAATGCGCGGACACGTGCATGAGAGGCGCGGTCGGCAGCGCCACGAGCCCCGAGTCCGGTAGCCGTGCGACCAGCTCGTGGGGACTTGAGATGACGTTGCCGGCTGACAGCGGATCACCGCCGCCCATCGCGCCGAAGAACACGTCTTCCTGGCGCCAGACGACACCTTTCGGCATGCCGGTCGTACCGCCGGTGTAGGCGATGTAGATGTCATCGCCCCTTCGTTGGCCGACGAACGGTCGCATCACGGCGGCGATGTGCAGCGCCTGCTCGTAGTCGGCGGCGCCAGCCGAGATCGGCTCGGCGCTGCCGTCCGCCACGACGAGCACGTGCCGGATCTGGGTGGTGAGTGCTTCCAGCGCTCGTGACAGGAATTGCTGGTGGACGACGAGGGCCACCAGCTCCGCGTCGTCGAAGAGGTACCGCAGCTCGTCGCTGACGTAGCGGTAGTTCACGTTGACCGGCACGGCGCGCACCTTGAAGGCCGCCAGCATTCCCTCGAGGTATTCGGTGCCGTTGACAAGCAGGAGACCGACGTGGTCGCCCGCCGCGACGCCGGCGGCGAGTAGATGGTTGGCCAGCCGATTGGCACGGTCGTCGAGCTCGGCGTAGGTGAGCCGCCGCTGCGAGGTGACGATGGCCGTCGTCTCGCTCCGGGCGTCGCACACGAGCTCCCAGAGGTCGGCGAGGTTGAACTCGGTCAACGGGCACCGTCCCAGCGTCCTGCAGCGGCCGCGCTAGCCGGCGGCGGAGGTGAATTCACGTGTTCGCGAAGGGCTTGCGGAGGGCTCGCCGAAGGCGTCAACGACAGGGGTGGGCTCGCCGAGTCCAGCCGCATCGAGCAGTTCACGCAGCGCCTCGGGGATGCCGGCCGCGATGAGGAACGGGTCGGGGATGGCTTGCGGGTCCACGTAGACGCCGAAGTCCATACGGCCGCCGTAGGTGAACAGCGTGATGTTCAAGGCCATCGTTTCGGTGATCACGCTCGTCGGGAAGATGCCGGTGACGCGTCCGCCTGCCACGTACAGATCGAAAGGGGGACCGGGCACGTTCGAAATCAGGGTGTTGAACGGCGTCGGAAGCAGCGTGATGAGGTGAGTCGACGACAACGTTCGCATCAAGAGTTCCAGTGCGGCCGGTGGGGCGAGTTCACCCATCGAGGGGATGGGATGCGAGCGGATCTCCCGGTGCAGCGCCTTGGCGGCGAGCGCGTTGCCGTGAATCTGCTGCAGCCGGCGCACGGGATCGTCGATGTCGGTCGCCAGCTTCACGGCCATGTTGCCGATCTGGTTGTTCATGGACGTGTCCGCACCTCGCGTCGACACCGGAACGCCTGCGATCAACGAGCCATCCACGTTCTCACCGTTGGAATGCAGATAGTTGCGCAGGGCACCTGCCGACAGCGCAAGGACCACGTCGTTCACCTTGACGTGGAAGTGCTCTTTCAGGGATTGCACGTCGGTGAGGGCGACCGAGCTGAAGCCGAAGGCCCGCCGCGGACCGATCCTGCCGTTGAACGATGTGCGGGGCGCTCCGGTGAAGCGGTACACGTCGCCGTCATCGGTGGAGAAGGTGCTGATAGCGCCGAGTCGCTGCGCCAGGCCTAGGCCGCCGCGCATGAGACGCAGCGGCGTGGTCGCCAGCTGAGGCACCGCTGACGCCAGTAGCGATAGCCGCGACGGGCTCTCGTCGAACGCGAGTGGTTCGGTGGGGAGCGGCAGCGGGTGCGGCGGATGCGGCTCGGTGTCGTTGAGCAGGACGGCGAGACTCGATCCGCTGACCCCGTCCATCATGCAGTGGTGGCTCTTCATCAGCGTGGCCACCCGGTCGTTCCCGAGGCCATCGATGAGGTACATCTCCCAGAGCGGATAGCGGCGATCCAGCTGTCGCGACATGATCCGGCCCACCAGCGCTGCGACTTCGCGCCGTCCCGCCGGCGCCGGCAACGTCACGAAGTGAACGTGCCGGCGGATGTCGAAGTCTTCGTCCGGCACCCACACCGGCCGGTCCAGTCCGAAGGGGACCGTGCGCAGCTTGCACATGAACTTGGGTGCGAGCGGGAGACGCTTCTCCACCTCGTCGGCGATGCGGTGCAACATCGCGCGGTGATCGCCGTCCGCTTCGATGAGCGTCAGCCCTCCGACGTGGAAGTGCCACGCGGGCGTCTCGGTGGCCAGCATCATCACGTCGGTGCCTGACATGCGTGCCATGGCGCCTCCCATCGGCAGAGGCGATCACGCCCGAACGCGGCGGCACGAGCTGGTCTCGGCGGACCGTACTGGTCCGCACTCGCCGTCAACAGGGACCTAAGGCCCTGCGCGCAGGCGGGGTGGATCCCTACGGTGCGCACATCGCCACCATCGGCAAGGCGGGCAGCGCAATGGTTCTGGTCAATCCTCCGCTCGAGCGGATGAGCGGTACCGACGCGATGTTCGTCAACTTGGAGCGCGTCGGCCATCCTCTGCACACCCTGAAAGTCCTCGTCCTGGATCCGAGGCGGCTGGGTCGCCAGCTGACCTTGCAGGACGTCGCAGGCTTCGTCGACCGGCACCTTTGCGAGTACCCCCGGCTGCGGCAGCGCGTCACCGCGGTGGCACCGTTCACCGGCCGCCCGTTCTGGACCCCTGATCCCGCCTTCTCCATCGCCGACCATCTCGAGGAGCGCCGGCTCGCACCGCCGGGGGACCGTGGCGCACTTGACCGGCTGTGCTCCGAACTCGCCAGCCGTGCGCTCGATCTCGACAAGCCGCTCTGGAGCCTCACCCTGGTATCCGGACTCGCGGACGGGCAACAGGCGGTGATCGCACGCATCCATCACGCGGTCGGGGACGGCCTCAGCGCAGTCAACACGCTGCTGCACCTGACCGCCTCGGATCCGGCTCCCTGCGAAGGCCCCGTCGAGGTAAGGGCCGACGACGTCTCACCTGGCGCCGATGTCGACAAGGCGATGCTGCGGCGACACGCCACCGCGGACACGCTTGCGCAGGCGGTGGAATTGCCAGGACTCTTGCGGGACACCGGCCAGGGCTTGGCACGCAACCTTCGCTATCGGCGGAGCGCGTCAGCGCTACCGCGAATGGGCTTCCACGCCCGGCGCAACTTTTGCACAACGCCGATCAGTGCGGAGCGGGTCTGCGCGACGGGCTCCGTCCCGCTGCCCGTCGTGAAGGAGATCGGCGCGGCCACGGGCACCTCGGTCAACGGGGTGCTGCATGGCGTGCTTGCCGGAGCCATGCGACGAGAGCTGGAGCGCCGGGGGCTTGCCGTCTCGCCGCCGCTCATCGCAGAGTTCGGCGTCGCGCAGGACCCGGCTTCCCAGCACCGCTGGGGGAACCACATCACGCCCACGTGCGTCCTGCTGCATACCGACGAGCCCGATCCGTTGCGCCGGCTCGCGCTGACGGCGGACAGCAATCGGGAGAGCATCGCGCTACGCCACGTCGTCGGCGTCGGGCTGGCGCCGCGGTGGCACGTCCAGCTGGCTCGCCTCGGTCCGGTGTTCCTCGACGTCGCCAAGCACCGCATTCCCAGTACGGCGCACGTGGTGACCGCGAACGTTCGAGGTCCCGCCTCCGAACGTTGGATCGGCCCGGTCCGCGTCGCCGACTGGTTCTCGTTCGCGATCGTGGTGCCGTCGGTCAACCTCAACGTCACCGTGCACAGCTATGCCGGGCGCTTGAACGTCGGGGTCATGACAGCCCCGGAAGTCACGAAGCGCCCGGAGGATTTCGTGCTGCTCCTGACCGACTCGTTCGATGAACTCGCTTCCGCTGCCGGGCTGAGGAGTTCGCTGCTCGCCGGAGCCTGAGGCCAGGTAGTGACCGCCCGTGCGGACACACGGCTCGCGGATCAGTGTGCGCCGGCGAGCTGACCGGTGTGCCGCTCGTAGCGGTCGGCGGAGTGGCCCGTCAGTCCGCAGATCTGCACGGTCTTCCCGCGGGAGTGGTACTTGTGCGTGATGGCGTCGAGCGCGGCGACGGTGGAGGCGTCCCAGACGTGCGCGTTGGACAGGTCGATGACGACGTTGTCCGGGTCGCCCGCGTAGTCGAATTGGGTGTACAGCTCGTTGCTGGAGGCGAAGAACAGCGCTCCGTGAACGGAGTACACCCGGGTGCTGCCGTCCGGGTCCGTGACGCTGGTGACGTCGACTAGCTGCGCTATGCGGCGCGCGAAGAGCACGCACGCCACCAGGACGCCGACGCCGACCCCGATGGCGAGGTTGCTGGTCGCGACGACGACGGCCACCGTCGCGAGCATGACCGCCGTCTCGCTGCGCGGCATGCGGTGGATCGTGCGCAGGCTGTGCCAATCGAACGTGGCGATCGATACGAAGATCATCACTGCGACCAGTGCCGCCATGGGAATCCTGGCGACGACCGGGCCGAGCCCGACGACCAGGATCAGCAGGAAGACACCGGCGAGGAAGGTGGACAGCCGGGTGCGCGCGCCCGACTTCACGTTGATCATCGTCTGGCCGATCATCGCGCAGCCGCCCATGCCTCCGAAGAAGCCGGTGATGACGTTGGCGACGCCCTGACCGATCGATTCGCGGGTCTTGTTCGACCCGCTGTCGGTCAGGTCGTCGACGAGCTTCGCGGTCATCAACGACTCCATGAGGCCGACGAAGGCCATGCCCAACGCGTAGGGGGCGATGATCCGGAACGTGTCCCACGTGAGCGGCACATCGGGCAGCGACAGGAAGGGCAGATTGTGCGGCAGCGCGCCCTCGTCGCCGACGGTGGGGAGATGGAGCCCGGCGCCCACGGCGACGATCGTCAGCATGATGATCGAGACCAACGGCGCGGGGACGACGGTGGTCAGGCGTGGTAGGCCGAAGATGATGCCCAGGCCGGCAGCGACCATGACGTAGACGAGCCAGGGCACGTGCGTGAGATGCGGCAGCTGCGCCGTGAAGATGAGGATCGCCAGCGCGTTGACGAAGCCGACCATCACGCTGCGCGGGATGAAACGCATCAGCTTGGCGAATCCGGCGGCGCCGATGAGCATCTGGAAGACGCCCGCCAGGATGACGGTGGCCAGCAGGTAACCGAGCCCATGGGAGCGCACCAGCGGTGCGACAACGAGGGCGACCGCGCCCGTGGCGGCGCTGATCATCGCTGGGCGGCCGCCGACGAAAGAGATCGTGACCGCCATCGTGAAGGAGGCGAACAGCCCGACACGCGGATCGACCCCGGCGATGATGGAGAAGCTGATCGCCTCCGGGATCAGCGCCAGAGCGACGACGAGGCCCGCGAGGATCTCGGTGCGTGCCACCTTCGGGGTGAGCCAGGCCGGTCGCGAGAGCCGGCGCGTCAGCAGGGCGTGGGAAGTCGAGGGCATGAATCCGTTTCGTGGGGTGCGCGGGGCGCAAGCAGCAGCACCCGGTTCGATCTCTCTGACCTTAGCGGCGAACTCGTCCCTTACGTGAGGGTTGGTCGCTGAGAGCTTGGTCACCGGCTCAGCGATCTGTCCCGCGGCGGCCCGGCAGATCTCCGGTCACGTGAGAGTAGAGTGCGGACCCTCGTCTCCTCGCGTTAGGACTGGCTGCATGACGCACGGCCTTCTGCAGATCGGTGAGGTCGCGGAGCGCACCGGGCTGTCGCTGCGAACGATTCGCTACTACGAGGAGGTCGGGCTCGTCGTCCCGGCCGAGCGCAGCCCCGGTGGTTTCCGGCTGTACCGGGAGTCCGACATCGCGCGCCTCGAGCTGATCAAGCACATGAAGCCGCTGGAGTTCAGCCTGGAGGAGATGGGCCAGCTGCTCGGCCTGCTCGACCAGCTCGCCGAGCCGGGAGAGCAGGAGCTGCCGCAGCTGGTGGAGCGTCTCGCAATGTTCCGCGCCGCCGCTAACGCGAAGGTGACCTCGCTGCGAGAGCAGCTGGCCACCGCTGAGGCCTTCGCGGACCGGTTGCGCCGTGAAGTGACCCGGGGTCGGCGCCGCGTGGCCGGTCAGCGGCGTTGAGCGCAGACACCCGGCGGACGGGACCGTAGCGGTCCGTCACCGGCTGGCGAAGGGCGATCGCCGGTGCGTTGGGCCCTCGTTCACCGTCACCGGATTCGGCGGGGCCATCGACCCTTTCCGATGCTGCGCCCAGGGTGCCCGTCTCCGTCAAGCGTGCAGCTCGAGCCTCATCGAGCCGCGGCCATGGGTCCTGCGCTCCCGGAGTGTTCGGTCGCCAGCGCGACGATTCCGCGCAGCGGGCGCCGTGCCACGAGATAGGTGGTCCCTCGGGCGGCTTCCTGACGAGTGATCGTGACAATGGAGGGGCCGGCCTTGATCACACCGATCGCGATTGCCCACACCCCGAAGTCGACGTAGGTGAGCCAGTAGCGGGTCAGGTAGCTCAGGCCGAAGGTGAGCGCGACGGTGACGGCTGCCTCCGCCGCGATGCCGGCGAGCAGCGCTCGCTTGGAGCGGATGGCAACTCCGGGCTTGGCGGTGGCGAGAGGCTTCACGGTGAACCACGTCGCCGGCTTGCGAAAGCGCACGCCGTGGCGGACCGCCATGAAGATCCCGGTACCGGCCACCGTGATCGCGCCGCTGATCAGGGCATCGACCGCGCCTTGGTGCCCGGCCATGGTGCCGAGCACCAGCAGGGCCAGGCCGACCGCGATGGCGACGACCCCTTCCCAACGCAGGTAAGAGCGGAACGTCATCGCACGCCTGAGGTGGCCATGATGAACAGCCTGCGGGTCTGCGCCCGTCGCGCCATCGGGTCCACCACCCATTTCCGGTGATGCAGTCGTCCGCTGCGGCGGCGCTATGGCGCCGGGGCGCTGGAGTTCGCGGACGTCGACCGACCGGGCCAGCGGAAGCGTGAGGCCGGTCGTCGGTCATACGTACCCGCTCGTTGACGCGGCTCTCGCGTTGCAGCACCTCGTGGATGGCACCGCACGCGGGAAGACCGTCCTCACGGTCTGAACCAGTCGCGCGAGTCGGTGTCAGCGCCCCCGGTTGGGTCGATGGCGCAATTCCCGATCAGCGGGTCGTTGGCTATCAGGACGGTGGCGCGGATGTCACCAGCTGTTCACTCACCCCTCCTGACGCGGAGCGGGCCGGCGGCGGATGACCCACCGGTTGCCCCCGGACGCCGCTCTTCCCTCTATGCCAGAGTCGTTTCCGTCAACGCGCTCATCCTGACGGTGGCAGTGACCGCGCTGGCGCTGAGTCCTGTCACGGTCTCGTTCCCAGTGGCGACCGAGGAGGGGCTCGTGCTCGCCGGCGGACTGGTCGTGATGGTGGTGGCCAATGCGGTGCTGCTGCGGATCAGCTTTCGTGGTCTGGCCGCTCTGGTGCGGCGAATGCAGGCCCTGGACGTGCTGCGCCCGCAGGATCGGCTGCCCGAGATGGGCGGCGCCGAGGCTCGCACCCTGATTGCCGGCTACAACGCCATGCTCGACCGGCTGGAAGCCGAGCGACGGGCAAGCACCAGCCTCTCGGTCGCCGGCCAGGAAGCTGAACGGCGGCGCATCGCTCAGGAATTGCACGACGAGATCGGGCAGCGGCTGACCGGGATTTTGTTGCAACTCGGCCGGGTCCGTGACGAGGCGCCGGCGGCGCTGCGCGAGCGCCTCGGGAATGTCCAGGAGGAGACGCGGCGCGCGCTCGACGAGGTTGGCGCGCTGGCCTGGCAGATCCGACCCGGGCTTCTGGAGGATCTCGGGCTGCTCAGCGCCATCAGCGCCCTTGCTGACTCTCTTGGCGAGCACACCGACATCGAAGTGCTGCTACCCGAGGACGTTCCCGGGCTGGGCGACGAGACGGAGCTGGCCGTCTACCGGGTCGCTCAGGAGGCGCTCACCAATGCGGTGCGGCACGCTGACGCCACCCACATTGCCGTCGCCCTGCGCGCCGACGAGCCTCACTTGGTGATGACCGTCTCGGACAACGGCAAGGGGCTGCCCGAGGCATTTGTGGAAGGGGCGGGCATCCGCGGCATGCGCGAGCGCGCGCTGCTCATCGGTGGCCGGCTGACCATCGACTCGCAGCCGGGTCGAGGCGTGTGCGTACGTCTACAAGTGCCGAACGAGCCATCGCCCGGTTGAGCATGCCGATTCCCTTTCCCGCACGGGTGCTCATCGCCGACGATCACGTCGTCGTCCGCGAAGGCGTCAAGGCGTTGCTGGAACGCCAAGCCGACCTCGTCGTCGTCGCAGAGGCCGCCGATGGCCGCGATGCGGTGAGTCAGGCGGTCAGCAGTGACGTCGACCTGGCCATCCTCGACGTCGCCATGCCTGGGCTCACCGGGCTGCAGGCGACCCGCGAAATCGCCCGGCGCCGGCCGGGCCTGCCGATCCTGCTGCTGTCCATGTACGACCGGGAGCAGTACTTCTTCGAAGCCGTTGCCGCTGGCGCAGCCGGCTACGTTCTCAAGCGCCAAGCCGACCACGACCTGCTGAACGCCTGCCGTGCCGCGCTTCGCGGCGAAGCGTTCATCTATCCGGATGCGATGGGCGCGGTCATGCGCCGATATCTCGAACGTTCGGGACGCGGTGAACGGCCCGCCAACGGACCGCTCACCCCGCGGGAGTCCGAGGTCGTCAAACTGATCGCGGAGGGCCACAGCTCGCAGGAAATCGCTGACCTGCTCACGATCAGCCTCAAGACCGTGGAACGGCACCGCGCCAACGTCCTCGAGAAGCTCGGTATGCGCGACCGTGTCGACGTCACCCGCTACGCCATCCGCACCGGGCTGATCGAGCCATGAGGGCCCGGCGCAGACGATGTGGTGCGCGGGTGGGGTGGGTTGGTCGGGGCTGAGGCAGACGATGCGATGCGAAGAAACAACATGTGGAAAAGCGACTGGTGAGCTGCGCGCGCCTTCGCTAGACTCGCACACATGTTCGAAGTGTTGTCGTCGCGGGGAGTGCTTTCCGCGGCGTTGATCGCCCCACCCGGCCCGGACGTCCTCACCGCCCTGGCCGCGGTCGATGCCGACGCGCTGGATCCGGCCGGGCAGGTGGATCTGCTGATCGCCTGGGACCGGCAGCTTTCGTGGATGCAGGCCCGGCTGCAGCCGCTGCTGCGCGCGGTCGGCGACCATGCCTGGAGGGCCGCGAAAGCCGAGCAGCGCCGCGGCGACCCGCCGGATATTCCGGAGCGCAGCGCCCATCTGGAGATCGCGGTCGCGCTGCGAATGTCGGAGACGGCGGCGGCGAACCGGCTGGACATCGCCCGCGACCTGTGCGGGCATCTGTCGGCGGTGCGGGACGCGCTTTCGGCCGGGGACATCGGCTACGGGCATGCGCTGGCGATCGTGGACGCCACCCGCGCCCTCACCCCGGCGCAAGCCGCCGGCGTCGCAGCGACGGTACTGCCCCGGGCGCGCAGTCAGACTGTGGGCAATCTGCGCCGGTCGTTGCGCCGGCGGGTGTTGGCTGCCGACCCCGCCCAGACCCGTAAACGGTGCGAGCAGGCGACCGCCCAGCGCAAGGTCGACTGGTGGCCCACCACCGACGGGATGGCCGAGCTACGGCTGACGGCCCCGCTCCTGCAGGTAAAGGCCGCCTATGAGGCGATCCATGCTGCCGCGAAGACGGCGGCTGCCGGGCATCCCTACGGCTCACCCGGCTGGCAGCCGATCGACACCCGCCGCGCCGACGCGACCATCGGCCTGCTCACCGGCGCCACCACCCACACCACGAAGGTGAACGTCGACGTGCAGGTCACCGTCGACCTGCCGACGCTGCTGGGCTTTCAGGACTGTCCGGGTGAGCTGGCCGGCTACGGGCCGATCCCCGCCCACCTCGCCCGCGAGCTGGCCGCCGACAGCAAATGGCGACGGCTGATCTACGAACCGCAAACCGGCGAATTGCTCGACCTCGGCCGCACCCGCTACACCCCCAGCCCGGCACTCGCCCGCTACGTCCGCACCCGAGACCAGCACTGCACCTTCGCCGGCTGCCAACGCCCCGCCGCCCGCTGCGACCTTGACCACTGCCACGACTACGGCGCCGGCGGCGGCACCGACCGCATCAACCTGCACCCGCTGTGCGTGTTTCACCACCACGTCAAACACCACGCCGGCTGGACGCTGCACACCCATCCCGCCACCGGCCGCACCCACTGGACCGGCCCCTCCGGCCGGCGCTACGACATCCTCCCGCACGACTTCCGCCCCGACGACTGGCACGACTTCACCACCGAACCCCACTACGCCGCACCACCACCCCCCGACGGCTACATCACCGAAGCCGACCTCGCCACCCCCGCCGACGACCCCGAACTCGTCCTCATCGCAACGCCATGAGAATGGATCCAGGCTTGGCCGCGGCGCTCGCACGGCGGCAGGTTCCGCGTATGTTGCTGCCGGTCAGGCCGGACAGTAACGCTGCCTCAGCGCTCAGCGAACCCAAGGTCACGCAAGAGTTGCTCGATGTCGGCTGTCTCGTCCGGCGCGAGCGGCAGGTAGGGGCGGCGCATCGCTCCGGCCGGCAGGCCGACACCGGCGAGCGCAGCCTTGACGGATCGGGGATTGCGGTAGCGCATCAGACCTCGGTGCAGCGCCATGACCTTGCGGAAGGCGGCCGAAAAGTCGGCGACCCGGCTGTCGGCGAACGCATCGAGCATGTCGACGCACAGCCGCGGCGCGATGGTCGCCTCGAAGCCGAGCGGACCGGTGGCCCCGAGCGCCAATGCGGTGGGCAGCTGCGGGAGCAGCCCGACATGGACGGGCACGGTGCCGTCGAGACGTTCGAGCAGCTCGGCGACGACCGACACGTCAGGGTCGCTGGTGTTGATGGCGGTGACGTGAGCGTTGTCGGCGGCGGCCGCAGCGAGCAACTCCGCCGGGACGGTGTAGCCGACCATGAACCATTCGTTGCTGAGATGGATCGGGGACCGCACCGCGGCGAGGATGTCCTCGTAGTAGCCCTCGAGCTCAGCCAGCCTGGGCGGCGCCGTGGGTGGGCCCGGCCGCGGAGGCTGGAGTTGGACCGCGTCGACACCGGCGTCGACCGCCTCATGCGCCAGGTCGATGACGCGCTGGGTGTCCGTGAACCCGAGCGCAGCGGCGTAGATGGGCGCCCGTCCCGCCGCGGCCTCGACGGCTATCTCGTACGTGCGCCGGACCTCGGTCGAAGAGAGCAGGTGCCCTTCACCTGAGCCGAAGCTGCCCATGTAGATGCCGAACCCGTACGTCGCCAGGTGCGCGACGACCGTGTGCAGCGCGGCCTCGTCGAGGCTTCCGTCGTCTCGGAACGGTGTTACGCATACCACCTTGATCCGCGGCTCCATGCTCTTCTCCCGGTTCTCGTCATGCGACCGCGGTGTTGGGGGAGGGCCGGGGTGACCCGGCCCTCCCCGATCCAGCTAGGACGACAGGAAGCTGTTGACCGCTGGGGCGTTCTTGGGGTCACAGTTGTACGGGCCCTGGTTGGGCTTGGTGACCTTCTCGTCGTAGACCCACCCGGAAGTGGTCAGCTTGATGTCCAGCCAGCACTGGCTGATCTGCGGGTGCACCGGGTCGAGATTGACCGGTGCGTACAGCCCGCCTCCGGTCCAGTCCTTCTCCGCGGCCGCCTTCTGCAAGACGCACTCCGAGGTGAGGTTCGAGCCGCAGGCGGTGGCCTCCTTGGCCCAGAGCGCCCAGGCGCTGAAGGACGACGCCGTGAAGTCGGTGAAGCGCGGGTTGGACACGGACGCGTTCAGGATGCTCTTCACCTGGCCGAGGATCGGGTACTTCTGGGGATCCATCGAGAACGCCAGATGCGAGAACCCGGTCCACGTGGGCGGATACGTGCCGAGCGATTTCGCGGCCTTCACGTTGGCGTTCAGGTAGTACTGGACGCTCAACCACACCCATTGCGGGCTGTAGCTGATGTTCTTCATCGCCTGGTACATGGGCGTGATGTCCTGGCCGGTGATCTGCAGGAAGCCGATCGTGTTCGACCCCTTGAGCTCCTCCATGTAGGGCCGGAAGTTGTCGACGGCGAGCGGCTGGGCCTGCAGGGCGGTGACCTTGACGTTGTCCTTCTGCAGCGCCTGCTGCAGCCGCTTGCCGAGCGGCACGAGCGACGCGAGCGTGCTGGAGCCGATGCCGACGCCGTTCTTGGAGTCCGGGAACGCATCGACCAGGAAGCGGATCGGGCCGTAGTTGACCTGCTCAGGGTTCGACGGCACGACGCTCACCTGGTACTTCGAGGTCGCCGCTTCCGGTGAGACGGTGTAGGCGAAGATGTCGCCGAGCTTGCACTGCTCGCGTGGTTTGACGCCCGCCGAGTCGAAGGCGTTGCCGTTGCCGACGACCATGAAGTCCTTCTGGCAGGCGTTGGTGAAGGCCTGGCCGACGTCGGTGAGCTTGGCGTCCCATTTGTCGAGCACGATCTTGCGGCCGTTGATGCCACCGGCGTCGTTGCACCACTTGGTGAACGCGTCGGCGGTGTCGAAGAACTCCTGCTCGAGGCCGGGCGCCACGCTGCTGCCCGGGTCCGCGGTGACGCCGAGGCGAATCTCGCTGTCGGTCACGCCATGCGCGGTGGCGCCCTTCGCGTCACCCGCACCGCAGATGCCCTTGAGGTCACCGAAGTCGCCTTTGGCTGCCGCAGCGGACGTACTCGCACTTGCCGTCGGCGCCGAAGTCCCGCCCCCTCCCTTCCCTCCGGACGAGGAGCGGCCGCAAGCCGCAGTCAAGCCGAGCGCAGCGATGGACAGGGCCACCACCGCGCGGCTGGTCACCAGAGTGCGCCGAGATGCCATTCAGTCTCCAGAGTCTCGAGGGTGTGGCCGGACGGGTTAACGGGCGGATCGGGCCGGGGCGCGCGGGGTTGCACGACGCCGGGCGACCGGAAAAGTAGCACGGGTCACACCGGGCGCCTGCGCCGGACCCTTCCCGCCGGTATGCGGGCAGCAGCGCTCACCACGCTGGCGCGTGGCACGTTCACCGCACCACCAGCGGATCGGGTTCGGTCTCGGTGAGCCAGTGGCGTCCTGCCGCTTTCGCCTCCGCCCACTTGGGTACCGAGACCGCGTCATCCTGCCCGAGATCGGCAGGGGTCGGCCCGATGCGCCGGGCGAGTGGCGTCAGCTCGGCGATGTCGAAGCCGTAAACGTCCGCTGCCGCGAGCCCGAGCATCTGGCGCGTCTCGTCCACCGGGATGTCATGGAAGCTGGTGCGCAACCAGTCGAGCGTGTGTGGCCACGTGCCTTCCGGGTGCGGAAAGTCGTTGCCCCACAGGAGATTCTCGACGCCGATCTCGTACCGGCGGGCGAGCTCGCGGCGCTCGGTGGTGGTGGCGCCGATGAAGCAGTTGCGGTCGAAGTACGCCGAGGGCGGCATCGTCAGGCTGCCTTCCATGGCGCGGCTCATCTTCTTCGCCGAATGCACCCGAAGAAAGCGGGTGTCCATGAGCCACAGCAAGTCGTTCGCCCAGAACGCCCCGCATTCCGTTGCACCCCAGCGCAATCGGGGGAACCGCTCGAAGACCCCGGACCACAGGGCGAACCACAGCGGCCGCACACCCCACCACCGCACCTCGGTGGTGTAGATGCCGAGATGGCCTCCGTAGTCCTGCTGCGGCGCGGGACCGGAATGCGTGTGCACCGGCATCTGCAGGTCCTGGCAGGCCGCCCAGACGGGGTCGTAACGCTGATCGTGATACGGCGGATAGCTGCCCCAGGTGGCGGGAATGAGGATGCCGCCGCGCAGCCCGGATTCGGCGGCGCGCTGGATCTCGGCGACCGCAGCGTCGACGTCGGCCAGGATCGGGACCACCGCGACGCCGGCCCGCCGCTCGGGGCTGTGGCTGCAAAGCTCGGCCAGCCAACGGTTGTGGGCCCGCGCGCCCGCCATCGCCCGGCCCGGATCCAGGTCGCCGCTTTGGCCCAGCCCGGCCCCGAAGGGGGCTCCGGCGACTCCGGTGACCGCGTCGGCGTCGGGGAAGATGACTTCGCCGGCGACGCCGTCCCCGTCCAGCTCCTTGTCGCGCAGCCCGACGTCCCAGCCACCGGCGATCCCTTCGCCGTTCTCGGTGAACCACTTCTCGGCGAACTGCTCGTCGGTGATGCCGCCGGCCTTGGCGGCCTCGGCGCGTTCCTTCAGGTAGTCCTCGAAATCCTCCCGGAATTCGGGGTCGACGTACTCCCGATACCGCTCGGTCGGCAGTTCCGCATGACAGTCGGCGGAGATGATGAGGTACGGCTCGTTCGCCACAACGGTCCTTTCGTTAAGGGCATACGCCGAGCGGGCGCGGGCTACCAGGCCTTGATGGGGTCGGGTTCGAAGGCGGTGCTGCGGGCATCGGCCGGCACAGCGGGCAGCGGCTGCGCCACCTCGTCGACCGTCGGCCCGATGCGTTCGACAAGGGGGGCGAGGGTGTCGAGGTCGAAGCGGTAGACCTTCGCTGCGTTCTGCCCGACCATGGCCGCCACCTGCTCCGGCTCGACGTCGGAGAACGTGAAACGCAGCGCCTCGCGGGTGTAGGGGAACGTGCCTTCGTAATGCGGGTAGTCGGTGCCCCACATGATGCGGTCGAGCCCGATGCCTTCACGTTCCGGCACTTCGGAACGGCGCATGAAGCTCGCACCGACGTAGCACTGGCGCGCCCAGTATTCGCTCGGCCGCAGGGTGAGGGTGCGGCTCAGCTCACCCGCAAAGCGCGCGATGGCCGATCCCGGTCGCGCATAGCGGGCTGCCTGCAGGTCCAAAGACTCGAGCACGGCGGGGATCCAGCCTGACCCCTGCTCGGTCAGCACGAGCGTGAGATCCGGATGCCGCTCCAGCGTGCCGTTGAGGATGAGCTGCCAGAGGATGCGGTGCGCCCACCAGGGCGCCTCATACACCCAGATGCCGATGGCCGCGTCCCATTCCTGCTCCGGGGCCGGACCGGCGGTCCCGCCGTGATGGTTCACCACCACCCCGGCTTCGGCGCAGGCGGCCCAGAGCGGCTCCCAGTGCTCGGCGTACAGCGGCGGCAAGCCCGAGCCCGGAACGATCCCGGGCAGCAAAACCCCGCCCCGCAGGCCCAATGCGGCGATCTCGTGGACACCGGCGACGGCCTCATCGAGATCGTTCAGCAGGATCTGGCCGACTCCGGCTCGCCGCTCGGGGGCTTGCGCGCAGAACTCGGCGAGCCACCGGTTATGGGCACGCAGCCCCGCCCACCGGTACTCGACGTCGCTCGCCGTCTCCGGGGCGGGCGCTGCGAGGCTGACCCGCGGGAAGAACGGCGGCACCGTGTTCGGGAAGAGGACCTCACCCGCGACGCCCTCGCGGTCGAGATCGGAAAGCCTCCGGTCGCTGTTCCAGTTGCGATCGGCGTCCGGCTCTTGCAGGTCCGCGAAGGGATTGACGTATGACGCCGCCCAGCGGCGAAAGTCATCCCGGTAGCGCGGATCGAGATACGCCTCGTAATCAAGGAGATCGGCGCCGGCGTGACAGTCGGCAGAGATGACCGCGTAGCGGTCTCCCGGTCCCATTCTCTATACCGCGGCCGGCTGCGGGCGAGCGTCGAGGAGCGCGATGTCGTCGTAGCGCTGATGAACGAACGGAAGGAGCCACTCCTGCGGCACGGTCCGGGCGATTTCCGCCGTCTGGATGGTGCGCCGCCGGCACCAGGTCACCGAACGCAGCTCGCGGATGGGGAGGTCGGCCACCGGATCCAGCGGCGACTCACCGAGTTCGACAGTGGCCTGCATGGCCTCGAAAACCTCGTAGTGGCGGTGATAACGCCCGTACACCAGGTGCGGGTCGGTGATGCCGTTGCCGTCAGGAGCCCGCAGGAATTTGAAGTAGAACTCCGTGCTGACGCCGTCGGGCGGCGGAGGCGCGTCGCCGGTGACGCGGCCCTGCACGGTGACCAGCGAGAAACCCAGCCGGGCGATGCGTGCGGACACCTCGTTGCCCGTGCGTTCGACGGAGATGTCGCCCAGCTTCTTCGGCTCTCCGAACGTTTCGCGTCCCCCGATCACGGATTGCTCGGTGGACTGCGGCATGAACAGTGGATAGTCGCCGTCGACACTGCCGTGCCGGGCTGCTACCGAGAACACTCCTGAGCCGAACGGGGCACGTCCGTCCATGACCACCCGCTGCAGCGAGATGCGCACGACCGGCTCGTCGGCCGGCTCCAGCGGCTCTGGCAGCACGGCGGCCACGAGGTCGGGGTCGGTCAGGTAGGTCACGGTGACCGCTTCGGTGGCGATCGGCGCCTTGGTGGCGTCGATCTCGTGGTCGACCTGCTGCACGGGCGGACGCGCGCCATAGCGGATGCTCACGCCGGGCTCCCTTCGTTGCTGGACTGCGCCGATTCGGCTGACTTGGCCAGGACGTCGACGAGATAGGTGGGCGGCGTGCGCTCGACCAGCGAGCGCGCCTTCTGCAGAGCAATGTCGTCGCTCGCGGACGGGGGGCCCATCATCCAGAACGAGCCCTCGGTGAGACCGCGTATGAGCTGATCGGCCACCGCCTCGAGAGGGGTGAACTGCACGGCAACTCCGGCGTCTTTGAAGCGCTCGACGACCGCGCCCAGCGTCTGGTTCGGCCCCTGCCGCTCCTGCGTCGCCGCGTACTCGGTCGGCCGGTGACGCCAGGACTCCCAGATGCCGGTGTTGAGGAAGCCGGACGGGAACAGCACGTGCGCGTGGACCTGGCCGCCGGCCATCTCCAGGTGGGTGTAGAGGCTCTCGGTCAGGCACAGCACGGCCGCTTTGGTCAGCGGGTAGACCGCACCGGCCGGACCGCCGAGAGCACCCCGGGCGATCGGAGCGATCCCTCCGTTGCCGGAGCAGACGTTGACGACGTGTCCCGACCCCTGCGCGAGCAGGGTGGGCACGAACGCCTTGATCCCGTGGATGACCCCGAGGACGTTCACGTCGATGCCCCAGCGCCAGTCCGCCAGGTCGTGCTCCCACAGGAAGCCTTCCGAGACGCTGCCCGTACCGGCGTTATTGCAGACGACGTCGACCTGTCCGTACCGAGCCATCGTCTGCTCGGCGAGGTGCTGGACGGAGTCGTAGTCCGTCACATCGGTGACGACCCCGGTGACGTCGATGCCGTCTGCCCGCAGCGCCGACACCGCGTCGTCGAGAGCCGAAGGAAGGACGTCGGCCAGCACCACGCGCATGCCCTCTTGGCCGAAACGCCGGCCGATGGCTTGCCCGATTCCTCCGGCACCGCCGGTCACGACGCCGACCTGACCTGTTAGCTGCGTCACGTGCAGGACAATGACATGGTCGCACATTAAGCCGCAAGTGGTCGCAATATGCGACCACCCGGTGGGCGCGCTGGTAACGTCCGCGCAAATGGCCGCTCGCCCGTCTCCCCAGACCGCCCGCGTCGTGCAGCTCATCGAGCTGCTGTCCGTCGACGAGGGCTCGGGCCTCACCTTGGCGGAGGTCTCCCGCCGGCTCGGGGTGCACAAGGCCAGCTGCCACTCGATGCTGAGCGAGCTGATGCAGGCCGGCTGGCTGGTGCGCGACCGGGGACGCAAGGCCTACCGGCTCGGGCCGGCGCTCATTCGGCTGGGACGCGCCGCCTCGGCGCGTTTCTCCGCGCTCGACGTGGTCCGCCCCGCGATGGCGGAGCTGTCCGTCGCGACGGGCGCGCATTGCATCGCGTTCGCCATCAGCGCCGACCACGTGACGGTCGTGGAGCAGGTGCGCGCCCGCCGGGGTTCAGGCCATCCGATGGCGCCCGGGACCGAGCTGCCGACCCGCCCGCCATACGGCGCGTCGGTGGCGGCGTGGCTGGCTGCCGACGAGCGGGAGCGCTGGCTGGCGGAGCTCCCGGTGGCGGTGCGAGAGCATTACCGCACCGCGCTGCTCGCTGCCCGCAAGCGCGGCTTCGCCTTCGGCCTGCAGGTGATGCCCGACGTTCGCCTGCAGGAGCTCGCGTCGCTGATCCGGGCTACGCAGGCGAGCGGCGGGCGCCTCGGTGAGCTTGCTTCTGCGTTGACGGGGGAGCTCGTCCTCAACAAGGACTGGTTTCCCGCCGGCGTCTCGCTGCGTCGCTCTTACGACGTGAGCCACGTCGACTGCCCCGTCGTGGATGAGGACGGCACGCCCGTGCTCATCCTGAGCCTGGTGCCGGTCCCGAGCACCGTGAGCGGGGCCGAGCTGATGCGCATTGGTGACCTGCTGGCTGCGGAAGTCGCGCGGGCGTCAGCGGCTCTCGTTCGAACGTGAGGACGTGCAAGTGCACTCGCTTCACCCGGCCTCAACACTGCTTCGCAGGGGACGGCTGCTCGAAGTCGCCACGCTGGGCTGGAATGTGGCCGGCATCGGGGTCTTGGCCGTCGCTGCTATCGGCGCCCGGTCCGTGGCGTTGGCGGGCTTCGGGCTCGACTCGCTGATCGAGATCGGCGCCAGCACCGTCGTGCTGTGGGAGCTCGCGGAATCCAGCGAGCGCAAACAGCAGCGGGCTCTGCGGCTGATCGGTGCCGCGTTCGTCCTCCTGGCGGTCTACCTCGTCGTGCAATCGACCTGGAGCCTGGTCGCCGGAGCTCGCCCGCATCACAGTGGGCTCGGCATCGGCTGGACGGCGGTCACTGCCGCCGTCATGTTCGCGCTCGCATACGGCAAGGCTCGGACGGGTCGAGCGCTGGCGAATCCGGTGCTCGTCGCCGAGGGTCGTGTCACCACCATCGACGGGGTCCTGGCGATCGCCGTCCTGATCGGTCTCGTGCTCAACGCTGCGGCCGGCTGGTGGTGGGCCGACCCGGCAGCGGGATACGTGCTCGTCTATTACGCCGTCCGTGAGGCGCGGACGATATTCGGCGGCGAGCACTGAGGCTGGCGCGGAAGCGGTGCCTGCTGTTATGACTCGGAGGAACTCCAGAGCGAGGTGGTTCCCATGAGCAAGACGGCATTCGTCGAGACGGCACTCGCCGGCGATCTCCTGATCCGCGGGGGAACGGTCGTCGACGGCACCGGCGCGAGTGCTCGCCCGGCGGACGTCCGTATCCGCCGCGGGCTCATCACGGAGGTCGGGCGCGAGCTGCGTCCCGGCGGCGAACCGGTGGTCGACGCGTCCGGCGCTTACGTGACTCCCGGAATCATTGAATCGCACACGCATTTCGACGCGGCGCTGTGGTGGGACACCGGCTGCGATCCGATGCCTGCGCACGGGTGTACGACGATCGTGATGTCGAACTGCGGGCTCGGGCTCGCGCCGCTGCGTCCCGCCGAATCGGCGGATCTGGTCGACCTCTTCGCGTTCATCGAAGACATCCCGGCCGAGGCGTTCAACCTCGCCGTCCCCTGGACCTGGGATACCTGGCCCGAGTACTTCGCGGCCGCCCGCCGGCATGCGACAGCCGTGAACTCGGTCGGCTTCGTGCCGTATCAGATGATGCGGGTCTGGATCATGGGTGAGGAGGCCTGGGAACGGGCGGCCACCGCTGAGGAACGCGCCCGGCTCTGCGCGACGCTGGACGAGGCGCTGGGCGCCGGCGCCATCGGCTTGTCCACGTCGGAGATGGACACCGACAAGGCCAACCGCCCGGTGCCGAGCCGCCTCGCCGACGAGGCGGAGCTGGCCGCCCTCATCGCGGTGCTGGCCCGCCGCGGTGCGCTGCTGCAATACGTGCCGCGGTTCCTGCAGCCGCAGCACTTCCTGGCCGACCTCGAGCGCATGAGCCGGCTCGCCACCGCTGCCGGCGTTCGCCTGCTCTTCGCCGGTTACGCGCTCGAGGCCGCGGCCTCCGAGGGACGGCACCGGCTCGACGCTTTGCTGGAAGCGCAGGCGGCGAAGGGCGCGAGCTCGTGGCCGAATTTCAGCCCGCGCCCGAGCCACGTCAACATGCATTTCGAACGCTCGATCATGTGGAGCGGCATCGCGAGTTGGCACGATTACGTTCACGCGGACAGCGGCGCCAAACGCGCCATGCTTACCGATCCGCAATGGCGCGCGAAGGCCCGCGCTGAGTGGGATGCCTGCACCTACACGCTCGCACCCATCAGGGTTCCGGACCGGATGCTGCTCATCGGCGGCGCGCATAGCGGCGAGTCGATGCAGGACGCGATCGACCGCACCGGCGCCCACCCGTCCGACGCGATGGCCGACTGGCAGCGCGAGACCGACCTGCAAGGCCATATCCGCACCCGGGAGCGGGAGATGGACGACGCGGCGGCGGCGCGGCTCGCGCGTTCGCCACAGGGCGTTCCCGGCGCCAGTGACGCCGGTGCCCACGTGCAGATGTTCAGCGGCGCGGGCGATGGCACGTACTTCCTGTCGCACCTGGTCCGCGATACGGGACTGCTCACCATCGAGGAGGCGGTGCACGCGGTCACCGGGCGGCTGGCCGGCTTCTTCGGCGTGCCCGGCCGCGGGGTCATCCGTCCGGGAAAGGTGGCTGACCTCGCGATCTTCGAGCTGGACGAGCTGCGTGACGGGACCGAGGTCGCGCAAGACGATCTGCCGGGCGGTGCCTGGCGGTACAGCCGCACCGCCGGGGGCTACCGCGCGACGATCGTCAGCGGCGTGCCGACCTGGTCGGCCGGCGCCGCCACCGCCGAACGCCCCGGAGGGATGCTCGCCGCGGCCCGTAGTTGACGCTGCAATACATTCCGGCCATGCACCCGAACGAGCCGGATCCAGCGCCGCAGACCGGCCCAGCTGCTGATCGCTGGGACACCGGGATCGCCATGTATCACCGGGTCTACGGAGACGAGGCCATGGCGTGGCCGCGGGGGCAGTCCGCGATGTTCGACGTCATGATCGAGCAGCTCTTCGCGGAGATCTGGACTCGGCCCGGCCTCGACATCCCGATGCGGCGGTTGATAACGCTCGGCGTGCTCGCCGCCCAGTCCCGCTTCGACGTGTTGGAGCTGCAGTTCCTGCGGGCGTTGCGCACCGGTGAGCTCGACGCGCTCCAGGTGCGCGAGACGGTCATCCACCTGATCGGCTATGTCGGATATCCCTCGTCGGGCGCCCTGCTGCGTGCCGGCGAGAGCGCGATCGCCGAGTTCGAGACGGACGGCCCGCAGCCATGAGGGCGGCGATCGTCGGCCTCGGCCGCATGGGCGGGCCGCTCGTCGGCCACGCCGTCCGGGCCGGCATCGAGGTCAGCGTGTACGACATCGCCGAGCCCGCGAGGGACGCCGCCGCGGCTGCTGGAGCGAGTGTCGCGCGGACGCCCGCGGATGCCGCCCGCGGTGCTGACGTCGTGGCGCTCGTCGTCTTCGACGATCAGCAGGTCCGTGATGTGCTCACCGGCGACGGTGGCGTGCTCGACGCTCTCGGCTCCGGTGCTGTCGTCGCGGTGCACACCACCACCTCGCTGCAGACGATCGTCGACCTGGCTGCAGCAGCGGCGCCGGCCGGCATCGAGCTCCTCGACGCCGGCATCAGCGGGGGCGAGCCGGGCGCGCAAGCCGGCACGCTGGTGACGCTGGTCGGCGGCAGCGACGGCGGAGTCGAGAAGGCGCGGCCCTTGCTGGCCAGCTACAGCAAGGAGGTCGTCCATGCCGGGCCGCTCGGCGCCGGGATGGCGCTCAAGCTGGCGCGCAACGCCGTCGGCTACTCGCTGATGGTGGCCGCCCAGGAAGCGATGGAGCTCGCCGCGACAGCAGGAATCGCCCCCGCGGTCGTCCGGCACGTCCTCGAACAGACGGATGCGGCCGGCATGCTGTGGGCGCCGTTCACGCTCGGCGGCCCCACTCCGCTGGGCCCGGATGCGCCGGCGGACCTGCGCAACCACCTCGAGCACACCCGGGAGCTCGGGCTCAAAGACCTCGAGCAGGCGCTGACGTTCGCAATAGCCGCCGGACAGCCGACGGAATGCCTCACCGCCACGCGCGCTGCCTTTCCCCGCTCGGTACGGCTGTAGCGGCGAGAAGTCCCGACCCGCTTCGCTCACCCGGTCGGGCGGCTTCATCGGGACGGGTCGCGCGTCGATAGACAAAGGGTGCAACTTCCCCGTCAGCGTCCGCTTGATCAGTCCCCGACCATGGCGGCGACCGCCGGCTGGTTCGCGGTGTTCGGCTTCGCCGCGATCTTCCAGCTCATCGTCGCTGCCGTGATCTTCGGAGATCGGCTCATGCGCTATTGGAACGCTCGGACGCGGTAGCCGAGTTTGATACTGCCGTCGGCGTGGAAAGCGTGGCTGTTCGGATCGCTGTGCGTGGTCTTCACCGTGCTCGGATTCGCCTTGCACTGGGCTTCGGGCGGTGATCCGCGCCCGCAGCTGGTCGACGAGTCGAAGCAGCTGAGCCTGCAGATATTCGCCGAGAACCGGTCCGTTCCGGTGCACACCTGGTTGTTCGTCGATCACCGCGACCGTCACGAGGCCGCTGCATTCGTGACGGTTGTGGCCCCTGCGGACACGCTGTTGCTGGTCCTCGCAAATCAGAAGCCCGTCGCGGATGAGGGCGCGGAGCAGTGGGTCAAGTGGGATCGGCCTTCATCGACGTTGGCATCCGCCTTCGACGGCCCGTCCGACGGCTTGTATTACGCCTACTTCCGAACGCGCCAGGACTACGGAGCGGATTCGGCGCTCGGTGAACTCGTCGGCACCTTCGACCTCGATCCCCGTTACTTCGCGTCGACCGGCGACTCCGTCAGAGCTCAGCTGCCGATCGTTGCCGACGGTGAATTCGGGTCCCCGATCGCCTCGCTGGGCACGGTGAGAGACCCTGATGAGAACGGGTCGACGCAGGCGCTGGTCGAGGTCGAGCCGAAGCGCGACGCGGACCTCATGAACCCCGATCCTGCTGCCTGGCAGAGCGGAAAGCAGGCCGTCAAGCATCTGTTCTTCGAGCCGCTTGACCTCACGACGAGCGCCCGGCTCGTGCTCGACCCCGACGCCATTGCCGACTCCGAACTGCGGATCAACTCGCCTTCGGATGGAGTGCAAGCGGGAAACACCTTCGAATGGAAGGGCTCCAACGGCCTGCATCCTCGGCTGGTGGCGGTGAAGCGCTCCATCGCCCAGTCCGACGCATCCGAAGAATTCCTGGCCGGGATCTTCTTTGCCTCGGCAGCGGCCGCGCTCGTCGCGCTGTTGCAGGAGCTGCCGGAGGAATTCAGGCTGAGCGCCTTCCGCCCGCGGCGCCGGCGGCGACGGGCCGCGCAGCGGCGGGTACCGGCCACCGAAGAGGTCCCGTCGCTGCGCGCTGCGCCTCCCCTCGGCGCCAGAGTCACGCCCGGAGACGTTTTCGCGCGGCAGTTCGAGGAGTGGTCCTAGACCTCCAGATGAGGCGATGGACGCCCAGCCGGCGGGGCAGGGATCGAAGCCCGGGGACGAAGGGCAGGAAGATGAACACGAGGGTCAGCACGGCCATCAGCCCCCAGACGAGCGCGTCGGCGTTGCCCGACGTGTTGAACGGCGCGACCTGGTACCAGAACGTGTACAGCCACATCCACGGCTGTCCGGGATAGCTGCCGGTCTCGTTCATCATTCCCCACTGGTCACCGCCGAGGTGCTCGGCGCGGGCCTGGTCCTCCAGGTAGGCGCCGTCGGCGAGTAAGAGCAGGGGCTTCGTCTCATCGCCGTTGTAGAAGGTGTTCTTGGTGGTGAGCAGTCCCTCGAGCCCACCCGATCCGGCGAGGGTCAGGTAGCTGCCGGCGAGGACCGGCACCGGCCCGTATGTCCCGGCCTTGACTTTCCCAGCGTCACCGCTCGGCGCGGCAGCGAGCGCCTCGGCGTAACCGCCGGCCCAGGCCGTCTGCTGGTGGGCTGACGCGTTGTCCCAGCGTCTCAAGGCGGTGGTGAGCGACGGATCGCGTGTGACGGAGCGCAGCGGACCGATGACGAGCGCCTTCGCGCTGTCGACCGGAATACGGACGCCGCCCCATTTCTGTAACGACAGGGGGCCGAGCTTCTGCCCTACGTCGGCGTTGTTGTACGGCGGTCCGTAGGTTGCACTCGTGCTGGTGCCGGCGAGCTCGGCGGTGGCGGTGGCGACGACATCGTTCGGTGCGGCTTTCGCCCATGCTGACAGGCTGATCGCTTTTCGGTCCGGTGAGGACAGGAGGGCCGCCAGCCCAACGGTGAGCACGCCGACGATGACGACCGCGATGACGAACTCCTTCACCAGGTCGTACGGCCGGGTGGGGAAAAGGTGCGCGTCCGGTGTGGTGTCGGTGCGGTGCCAGCTCATGACGTCCCCCGGGTCTCGCGAGCGTCGTCGCTTCGCACCGGGGTGGGCACCTGCTGGGCGGCGGCGACGCCGGGCGCCGTCTCCGGCTCCGGTGGGACTGCGTCGAATGGTGGCACCACCCCGTGCCGGCGGACCAGGACGATGTGCAGCCCGACGAGCAGACCGACGACGGCGGGTAACAGCGCGACATGCCACAGCAGCATCTGGCCGGTGTTCAAGACGTTGAAGTACGCGCCGGCACCTACCGAGTTGAGGCCGTCCTTGGCCTGGGTGGAGATCCACTGCGAGTCGAAGTTCGTCTGCGAGAGGTACCCGGTGAAGGCGGTCGCGATCGAGCCGACGAAGCAGACCGCGCCGGTGATCCAGGTGAGTGCGCGCTTGCCGCGCCAGGCGGCCATGAAGAACTTTCCCCACAGGTGGACGACCATGAAGATGAAGAAGAGTTCGACGCTCCACAGATGTGTGGAGTTGAAGAAGTGGCCGACCGGCGACGTGTGCCACCACAGTGATCCTTTGAGGGCCAGGATCGTTCCCGACAGGATCACCCACATCAGCGCCGCCAGCGTCGCCACGCCGAAGACGTAGATCCAGGAACGGACGTACGCAGGCTGGCGATCGGGAAGGAGCTGCCCGGATGGCACCGTGCGCGACAGCCGGTTGCGCAGGCGCACCGTCCAACTGCGGCTCGGAGCCTCAACGGTCGTCATCGGTGGACCTCCCCGCTTCGGTCTTGTCCCGGCCGTGCGGGAAAGGCAGCACCAGTGCGAGGACGAAGAGCACGATCATCGCGACGATGACGAGGAAGTTCGCCAGCGAGATCTGGATGACCCCCCAGTGGATGAAGTAGTCCTTGTGGTCGAGCAGGCCCGCCGCGGCGATCATGATCTGCAAACCGAATGGTTGTGAAGTGCACGCATCTTTCCTCCTTGGGATTCCCGTAGGAGACGCGAGGAGGCGGGCGTCCGGTGCGGGCCCAAAGTCCCGCCGACTATGGGCTTTGACCTGCGCAGGCGGGTTTTGTTTTCGCCGCATTGCCAGCGCATCTCAGCAGCGTTTGCGTCCCATGTGCCAAGGCTGTGCCGCCGTCCCGCTCGGGGCTACGGGCCGCTCGAGGTAGCAGCGGTGGTGTTCACGGCGAGCAGCGTTCGGGAGTGCGTCGTGTGCAGTCCGCTGAGCCTCAGGCTGGGAAGTCCGAGCTCGATGGAGCCGATCGTTCGGCTCGGCGCTGAGCTCGGCGCAGTTACCCGGCCCGCGATCCCCTCATGAACGGGCGGTCTGGCCGTTCTCCGCGCTGCCCCGTCGGCTCTTGCGTCCTGGACGGGGAAGGTCGAGCTGGCAGGTGTCGGCGACCTCGTCAAGGTCCCCGCTGGAGAACGGCCTCCAGCGGGGACCGCCGCAGATCCGCGCGTCGGCGCTTTCTACGGACTACCCGGTCGGTGGCGGAGGCGACGAACTGAGCGTGGCACGGTTCATCGCCGGCCTGAGGAGCGTGCACCGGGTGTCACGCACCCTCGCCTGCCCCTGCTCGAACCACAGCGTGAAGGCGTTCACCGAGGGAAGCCGCATAGCGACGCCCTCCACGATTCGGGCACCGGCGAGTACCAGCGCTCGGCACCGGCGTCTGTCAGAGAGCGCGGACGTCGGATGCTTGCAGTCCACGAGGTCCTTGGGTGGATTCGAAGCTCACCCGCTGGTTCTCGTCCAGGCTGCGGTAGCCGCCGGTGTCGGCGATGGCGGAGAAGTGCACGAACACGTCGTCTCCGCCTCCGTCGACGCTGATGAAACCGAAACCTTTTTCGGCGTTGAACCACTTCACAGTTCCCTGTGCCATGGCAGTTCTCCCTTCCGGAACGGGGTGGGGACACGCGATCTGCGCGTACCCGGCTGTCGAACTTTCTGCGGTACATCTGCCCGATCCGGTCCAGGAAACAAAGACGCCCGCGGACGAACTGCACCGCGGGCGCGACCAAACTGACTGAAACCACAAACACTCGCAACTAACAGCCGCAACGCGCGGTCACCGAAGATTGTTCCGTAGTGCGAACGCGATTTGAGCAGGCCCATCGCCGCAGCCTGCTCGACGGAGGCCAGCCGGCTCGGCCGATCGCCCGTCTGCGCGGCACATGTGACGAAACCGCGCTGTGCGACTTGGCGGCTCGTCAGTGCTGGCGGCGTTCGACTGCCAGCAGGTCGACCAGCGGCTGGCTGGGATGCTGCCGCTCAAACTGCGCAACTCGGATCCGCTGTTCCACGCGCACCTCGATCAGGTTCTGTGCTGCACCGAGTGCGTTTCGGCGCGACTTCGAGGAGCCGTCGAACGCGCGCACGGCCCACCAGACACCTTGATGTGCCGGAGAGCGCGGGTGGGAGATGCTGCTGGACGACCGTGGCGAAGCCGGCCCGGCGACGCTGACGTGTGAAGGCACCGGTGAACCCAACTCTCTGATGATGATCCGCAGTCACGGTTCTTGGCGAATCCGGTACGCACTGGAGATGCTGCTGGTTGCGCGGGGCGTGGCCAGGCGCTGCCCCGGCCGTTCGCGATCCGCGTCCTGACGCGTGCCGCCGCTGGGCTGCCGAGCCCGACGGTGGCTAGGACTGGGCCGTCGAGCCCGGCGCGGCCGCGGTTGCCTTGGCTCCTGGGAAGCGAACGTAGCGCCTCAGCGCCCTCCGTTGCCTGTCGGCCTCTGCGTCCAGCAAGCTGAGCCGGACAGCGTCGGCCGGAACGGGGCGGGTCACGGCCAAGTGAGCTCGTCTGAGCTCGGCATGCTTTCGAGCCGGGCCATTGATTGCTGGTGCTGCTGCTGTGGGTCCCATGAGGGACCGCCCGCCTCCCTCCGCCAGCGGAGGGGCTCGCGCCTAACTGACGCTGTCCCTGACTGTACGCCTGCAACGTCTCGACATGTCGACATCGGATTCCTCGGGTTCAGAGCGAAACGTTCGTTGTTGGCCCGGCGGCACTGATCATTGGTGACAATGCCTCTGTTGCGGCTGACCGGTTCCTGCGCCGGGTCACGGACGCGACTTCGGCAAAGGCGTGCTTATTCGACCAGGGAGGCGCAGAGTGGGAGGGCAGGACGCCTTGGACAGCGAGGGCATCGTGACCTCGGGCCGCCGCGTCGGGATCGAGGCGCGAGTTGGCTGCCGAATTCTCCCCGTCTGACACCGCGCGTAATGCGGTGTCGGCGAAGATTAGCGACCTTGAGGAACGCGAGCGGTTGCTCGGTGCCGCAGCCGAGGGGTCTGCGATGGCGTTGCTGGCAGCGGACGGCACTGTCATCACGATGAACTCTTGTGCGCAACGACTAAGCCGACATGCGGGGGTTGGGCCCGTCGGCCGGTCCTGCGCGGTTTTCTACCCTTCGGCTTCACGGGCTGCCTCTGACGGCTCGAGGGCTGTTGAGGAGATCACTCGTGCCTTGCTCCTGAGCGCAGACCCCACCGAAGTACTCGACATGGTGACTCGGTACGCCCGAGAGCTCACGGGCGCGGCGCGAACGTGGCTTGCCACGCGCCGCGGATTGTCCCTGGTGGTACTGGCAGCCAGCGGGACGGTGCACGGCCCACCAGTCGGGGCGACGTGGCCACGAGACGAGGCTGTGGTCGCCAAGGTGATACTCACCGCGCAACCGGCTTACCTGGCCGATCTGGCAGCGAGCTGTCCCGGTCTCCCGAACCTCGAGGCGCTTGGCGCCGGCTTGCTGGTCCCGCTGGTTGCCGGGTCCGCAGTGACAGGTGTGCTGTTCGCCGCCGCTGCGACAGGGGCTTGCCACTTCGGCAGCGGCGAGCTGGACGTGCTGCAGACGTTTGCGCACCTGGCCGAACTCGTGCTGGCTCACGACGAGATGCAGCGGCTCCTTCGCGGTCAGCAAGTGAACGATGATCGTGAACGTATCGCCCGTGACTTGCACGACCACGTCATCCAACAGCTCTTCGCCACCGGCCTCGCGCTGGAGAGTGCGGCAATGCGCTCAACGGAACCGACGGTGCGAAGGCGAGTTGTGGATGCAGTAGACCGGCTCGATGCCACCATCCGCCAAATCCGCCTGACGATCTTCGATCTGCACCAACTCGATCCCCAGGCGCCGGACAGCACCCGCACACGCATCCGCACCGTTGTCCGTGAGGCCGGCCGAGCGCTGAATTTCGAGCCGGGCCTGCTCCTCGACGGGCCTATCGACTCCGTGATCGAGCCAGGAAGCCGTGAACACCTCCTCGCCGCACTGCGCGAAATGCTGTCCAACGTCGTACGACACGCCGACGCCAGCGTCGCGACAGTGAGCCTGCACGTTGGTGACGAGATCCAGCTGCGGGTCACCGACAACGGAAACGGGCCGCCAACTGGTGCAAGCGCTGGAAGCGGCGTCGGTAACCTTCGTGGCCGTGCCAGCGACCTGGGCGGTCAGTTCACCCTGGAAAACGCGGTTGGCGGGGGCGCCTTGGCAACCTGGACAATCCCGGTCCCGCCTCCCCGGCTCGGCCCCGATCAAGGGGAACCCAGCTCCCCAGCCAGAGCCCTCCTTGCGTGAGGTCCCGGCGTGTCACCCTGTCGGGACACCGTTTCGGCCGCCTGTTTCACGGCGATGTGGCCGAAGGGGCGGGCGTCGAGACAGCGGCCTGCGGCACCGGTTCGGCCCGGTCGCCGATCCACGCTTCGTCGGCCGAGGGGGTTGTGGGAAAAGTGAGTGATGAAATGCGCCGTGCGGGTCACGTGCGCACCAGCAGCGGGGCCTCGCTGAACGTGGGCCTAGCCCGCGACCTGAGTGAGATCGCCCGTGAGTTGCAGGCCGAGCCCGATACCCAGACGCTGATGCAGCGGATCGTGGAGGCCGCCGTTCGGGAGATCCCGGGCTGTACCGGCTCGGCGATCACCTTGCTCGATCACGGGAAGATCTCTTCCCCGGTGCACAGCGATGACGTCGCCAGGCGCGTCGGGCTCGCTCAGGAGGACACGGGCGAGGGGCCGTGCGTCGACACCTCTCGCGAAGAGGTGACGTTGCGCTGCGACGACCTGCGCGCCGACTCCCGGTGGCCGCGTTGGGCGGCCGCTGCCGCCGAGTCCGGCGTCCGGTCTGCCTTGTCGTTTCAGCTGTTCGTCGAGGGCCAGAGCATGGGCGCGCTGGATGTGTACGCAAACGAGGCGAACGCTTTCGACGAGGCCGCGGAGAACACCGGATTGCTGCTCGCCTTGCATGCGGCGATCGCCATGTCGGCGTCGCGCAAGGTCGACAACCTGCGGGTCGGGCTCACCACTCGGGACCTGATCGGCCAGGCCAAAGGCATCCTCATGGAACGCTTCAAAATCCCGGCTGATCAGGCGTTTCAGCTGCTGGTGGTCGCATCTCAGCGCCAGCATCGCAAGCTGCGCGATGTCGCCGAAGAGCTGACGACGACCGGAGGTCTCTCCGACCTCTGACCGGGGCGATGGCGCTCGTTCGTCAGCTGGCGATGGCGATGGCGATGACGGTAGCGGTGGAGGTGGGGGTTCGTTCATCAGCGCGGGCTGCGTGTGACATCGCGAGCAGCCCGACTTTATGGGTTGGCTGAGGCGGCGGTGGTGTTGACCGCGACCGCGTTCGGGAACGCGGTGTTCAGCGCGTCGAGCCCGGCGGTGGCTTTGTCGAATCCGAAGACGTGTCGCAGCTGGGCGACGACGGCCTGGCGGATCACCGGCCACGCGGTGGTGACCGGCCGGTCGGGTGCGAGGCAGCCGTCTGTTGCGAGCTTTTTCAGGTTGTCGGGTAACGGTAGGTGGGCGGCTTCGGCAAGCCCGACCAGGCCACCCTGGCTGTTGCCGATCTGGCAGATGTCGGCGAAGACCAGGTGGCCGTATCCCGTGAGGGTGATCAGGCGTTTGGGTTCGGTCATCGCGTCGTAGGCCTTGACGATCCCGGCTGGATCCACGACCCCGTCCTTGGTGCCCACCATCAGCATGCCGGGCTTGTCGGGCACCTTGCTGTCCGGGCCGGTCGACGTCTGCCCGAACGATCCGACGGTGGCCCCGGCCAGGCCGATGAACGTCGTCACGGCAGGGTCGGCGGTCGCTACCCCTTCGGAGACCGCGCCCCCGAGCGAATGGCCGACGGCCGCCACCTTGGACATGTCGACATGACCCGCGAGGGGGCTCGACGGTGAGCCGTTCTGGCGGCCCAGCAGTGAGATCGTGGCGGACACCTCGGCGATATCCGCCTGGCGACCGGAAGCTTTCTTGCCGCTCAGGACGGCGGTCAGGTTGTTGTCGAGAAGCTCGGGTGCGGCGACCACGAACCCCCATGACGCCAGGTGGGTGGTGAGGAAGGTCGACTGGTTGCGAAACCCGGAGTATCCATGCGTGAAAGCGACCAGCGGGAAACGTCCGGTCGCGACCGCGACGCCGCGGTAGGCGTCGGTCTGGTAGATGCCGCCTTTGAACCCGGGCGGGAACAGCTTCTTGAGCGCAGCCGGGAGCAGGTCCTGCACGTCATAGCTGACCTTCGGCTTGCCGGTGACCGACGCGGGGGTCGCCGGGTACCAGACCTCAACCTTCGCGCCGTCGCCGGGCAACGTCATCGTCATCACGCCGGCCGCGTACGGGCCGGTCTTGGTGAACGAGCGCGGTCCGAGGTCCCGCACCGTGGGCACCGTGTCGCGCGGGCTCGGCGACGCCGAACCGGATGAGGGCGACGCAGCTCCGCCGGCCGATGATGAACTGCTGCACCCGCTCATGGCCACCGCCGCGGCCACGACGACGGAGAAGCCCAGCCGGACGGGAATCGGACCGGCAGAACGCCGCGGCCGGGGACGACGGATCATGCGCACCTGCCAGGCCTCCTGACGAGCGGGTTCGGCACCATCGCCGGTCACTGTGTCACGTCCCGACCGCAGAGGGCGAATCCATCCGCCGTCGTTCCTGTGCTGGGCACAGCCGAATGGGGCATCAGGGGAGGAGGCGGCGAAGGACGCTGGTAGCTTGTCGAGATCCCGGAGGGAGCGAGCATGGGAATTCGCTACTCGAAGCCGCCGGTGCTCATGACCGGCGTTATCGACGAGGTGGCCGATGTCGTGCGGCTGCTGGAGTCGGAAGCGCCCTACCGGCCGCTCGGCGGCTGGTACAACCCGGGTGCTGATCCGGATGCCCGCACCCGGCCGTTGTGGTTTCAGGCGGACTGGGTTCATGACACGTACCGCGCCGACGGCTCGGAGCTGTTTCTTGACCACGCTGGCTACGTCGAGGCGGCCAAGGCGTTCTATGGCGCCGAGGTGGTGGAGCCGAAGAGCGTCTATGTGAACCTGATGACCTCGATCGCGGATGGCGGCCCCGCCCACACCGACAATCCCCGCTTCCATGGTCGGGACCGCACCAATACCCCGATGTGGCTGCTGCGGAGAATGCTGTGGTCGGGCCTGTTCGAGAGATACGAGATCCTGCAGGCGACGGCGATCTGGTGGATGAACGACGTCAATGGCGGCGGTTTGTATTACTGGCCGCACGGCCCGGAGCAGCCGCCGGAGCAGCATGTCGATGCGATGGCGAATACGGCCCTGATCGGCGACAACCACGGCATGTTCCATCAGGTCGGCCCCATCGGCCCGTTCGGCTGTGGCACGCCCCTGGTGAGCCCCACCGCCGAACTCGCTCCGCTGCACGATGGTACGGGGGACTGGGCGGTGGTCGACCACAACGAGCTCGTGTTGCGCGCACCGCTCGAGTCGTTCCGTATCAGCGTCCTGTGGAAGGCGGATGTCTACCCGAACGCTGCCGAGCGGGCGGCGCGCCAGGCCGACGTGCTGTCCCTGCAGGATGTGGCAGACGTGGTCAACGACGATTTGGCGCGTCGAGGGTTGGACATCCGCCTGGACCTCGCCCGGCTGGACGATCCGGCACATCGCAGTGAGCTCGCGGTCGCCTACCCCGAGGCTCGGCCGGTGGGTGCCTTGCGCTCGGTGTTCGACGCCGCCTGATCTCGTCATCCACGGGAGCCCGGGACGCCCGGCGTGCCGCAAGTGCCAGGCGGATCCTCGAAGCCGCGCGCGAGGAGTTCGCCGCCCGCGGCTTCGACAGCGCCACGATCCGCGCGATAGCTGCACGCGCCGGCGTCGACCCGTCGTTGGTGATGCAGCACCACGGCTCGAAGGCTGCGCTCTTTCGCAGCGCGGTACAGCTGGACGCCGAGACGCCGGGTGATGTTCAGAGTCACCTGCGTGACGTCGTCGACGCGCGGGTAGCCGGTCTGCCGCCGGAGATGATGGCGCTGGTCCGGTCAATGCTGACGGTGCCGGAGGCCGCCGACGCGATGCGCGACTATCTCGACGAACGCGCGGCGAATCTCGCCGGCGCCATCGGCGGCCGTGACGCCAAGCTGCGGGCAGCGCTTGCGGTCTGCGCGATCCTCGGGCTCACGGTCGACCGGCACTTCCTGCGCCTGAGCGCGTTCGAAGGCGTCTCCGAGGCCGACCTCGCCGATGCCGCGCGATCGTGGGTGTCTGCGGGAGTCGGATCTGACGCACCCGGGTGACCAGCCGAAGCGGGCACAGAGGGTCCGGATGCGCGCTGACCGGACGTCAATAGGCTGGGCAGAGCACAACAGCAGGACGGGACCGTCTGAAAGGGGTGTCGGCGTGGCAGGCCTCGACGAGAAGTTGCAGGACGTCTACGAGGAGGTGCTACGCCGCAATCCCGGCGAGCTCGAGTTCCATCAGGCAGCTCGCGAGGTGCTCGAAAGCCTCGGCCCGGTCATCGCGAAGAACCCCGAGTACGGCGACTCGGCGATCATCCGCCGCCTCTGCGAGCCCGAGCGCCAGATCATCTTCCGCGTTCCGTGGATCGACGACTCCGGCGAGGTCCAGCTCAATCGGGGTTTTCGCGTGCAGTTCAACTCCGCGCTCGGCCCCTGCAAGGGCGGCCTGCGCTTCCACCCGACCGTCTACCTCGGCATCGTCAAGTTCCTGGGATTCGAGCAGATCTTCAAGAACGCGCTCACCGGGATGCCCATCGGTGGCGGCAAGGGTGGCTCGGACTTCGAGCCGAAGGGGCGCTCGGACCGCGAGATCATGCGCTTCTGCCAGTCGTTCATGACGGAGATGTGCCGCCACATCGGCGAGTACATCGACGTGCCGGCCGGCGACATCGGCGTCGGCACGCGGGAGGTCGGATTCCTGTTCGGCCAGTACAAACGCATCACCAACCGGTATGAGTCAGGCGTGCTCACCGGGAAGGGTCTCACCTGGGGCGGATCCCAGGTGCGCAAGGAGGCCACCGGCTACGGCACGGTCTTCTTCGTCCAGGAGATGCTTGCCACCCGCGGTGACTCGTTCGACGGCAAGCGCGTGGTCGTTTCCGGATCGGGCAACGTCGCGCTCTACGCGATCGAGAAGGTGAGCCAGCTCGGCGGGACGACGGTCGCCTGCTCCGACTCCAGCGGGTTCGTGGTCGACGAGAACGGCATTGACCTGGACCTGCTCAAGGAGATCAAGGAAGTGCGGCGGGGGCGGATTGAGGAGTACGCCGAGGCGCGCGGCGGCTCGGCTCGCTTCACGCCTCATGGCTCCATCTGGCGCGTACCCTGCGACATCGCGCTGCCGTCCGCCACCCAGAACGAGCTCAACGGAACGGACGCCGCCGTTCTCATCCGGAACGGATGCCGCGCCGTAGGGGAGGGCGCGAACATGCCGACGACGCCGGACGCGGTGCGCATGTTCATCGAAGCCGGCGTCGACTTCGGGCCCGGCAAGGCGGCAAACGCCGGCGGTGTCGCCACGAGCGCCCTCGAAATGCAGCAGAACGCGTCGCGAGACTCGTGGAGTTTCGAGCACACCGAGGAACGCCTGGCCGAGATCATGCGGCTCATTCACGCCAGCTGCGCGGAGACGGCGGACGAGTACGGCTCCCCGCGCAACTACGTTGTCGGCGCCAACATCGCGGGGTTCATCCGCGTGGCGGACGCGATGATCGCACTCGGAGTCATCTGACGCCCGTGCCGCGTGGCTCAGCCCGCCTGCGGCCGGCGGTCAAGCCGTGAGCCGCACCCCTGCGTAAGCGACCGCGGCGACCAGCAGCCACGAAATCCCGCCGAGGGCAAGTGCGCGACCGCCGGTCCGGCGCAGGGTCGGGATATGGATGCCGGTGCCCAATCCGACCAGGGCGGCCGTCAGCAGGATTCCCTGGATCGAATGCGCTGCACTGAGCAGGCCTTCCGGAAGGGGAAGCACGCTCGTCGCCACGACCGCGATGAGAAAGCCGGCGACGAATAGCGGCATCGGCGGCGTTCGCCGTCCCGTCGAGTGCTCGGGGTGGCCGGTACGCCGGGCGTATCCCACGCCGGCGACCAGCGGGGCGAGCAACACCACACGGCTCAGCTTGACCACGACCGCGGTGGACAGGGCGCCGGGCACCCGGCTTGCTGTCGCGACCGTTTGCCCCACGTCGTGGACGCTGGCACCCACCCAGCTGCCGAAGTCCGCGACGTTGAGCCCCAGCGGCACGCGCAGGAGGGGGAGCAGCAGGATCGCCAAGCTGCCGCACAACGTGACGAGTGCGACGGCTATGCCGGTATCTTCCTGCTGCCCGTCGGCGACCGGCTCCATGGCCGCCACCGCAGATGCGCCGCAGATAGAGAAACCGGTCGCGATCAGTAGCCGTAGCGGACGGGAGACGCCGAGCGCGCGCCCCAGCAGCTGCGTGCCGAAGAAGGTCGCGGTGACCGTCACGAGGACAACCAGCAGCCCGCCACCCCCCAGCCGGAGCAGCTCAGGCACCGATAGTTGCAGGCCGAGCAGCACGACGGCGAGCCGTAGCAGCCGGTGACCGGCGAACCGGGTACCGGGCCGGAAACGTTCGCGGTGAAGGCCGGTGTTGGCCCACAGCAAGCCGAGCAGCACGGCGACCGACGTCGAGTTCACCGACGGCAACACCGCCGAGATCCCGTACGCAAGCACCGTAGCGACCGCGACCGCTGTCAGTCCCGGAGCCAGTGCTCGCATCCGATCAGCAGCCTGCCGGGGACGCTCCATGAACATGCTCATCAGGCTGCCGCAGGCAGCCGCCCGCCGGTAGCGGTCGCGGACTTGTACGGTTACAAGGTCCGCTTGTGTCTTCCGGCTGATGCGTCCTTCGAAGCGTCCTGACGGGTGTGGGTGCCGTGACTGGTGTGAAGGTCCCCGACATTGCAGCGCTCGAACTTCTGCTGGCAGTCGAAAGAACCGGCAGCCTGAGCGCCGCCGCCGCCGAACTCGGTGTGACGCAGCAGGCGGTTTCTCAGCGGGTGCGCTCGATGGAGACGCTCATCGGTTTCGCGCTGCTGAACCGCACGGCGCGGGGCTCGACACTGACCGAGGCCGGTCGGATGACCGCGCAGTGGGCAGCAAAGATTCTCGACGCGGCGGCGGAGATGGAAGCCGGCCTTGCGGCGCTCCGGGCCGATGCCGCAGCGCAGCTGCGGGTCGTCGCCAGCCTGACTGTCGCCGAGCATCTGTTGCCCGGCTGGCTGGTGGCGCTGCGGCAGCGTCAGCGCTCCCGCGGGATGCCGGTTACCAACGTGCGGCTGACGGCGACCAACACCGAGGCAGCGATGAACGCCGTGCTGAACGACGAGGCAGACATCGGATTCGTGGAAGGCCCCGCAGTGCCGTCGAGGGTGCGTTCCCGGGTCGTCGCCACCGATCGACTCACCATCGTCGTCGCCCCGGAGCACCCCTGGATCCGTCGTCGCCGTCCGCTGACAGCAGGTGACTTGGCGGCAACCTCACTCGTGAGCCGGGAGCATGGGTCGGGCACCCGGCAAGCACTCGTCGAGGCGCTGCGCTCCACGTTGGGTCCGGAAACGGTGCTTGCCCCATCCGCTTTGGAGCTGTCGAGCACCGCAGCGGTCCGCGCGGCCGTGGCTGCGGGCGCCGGGCCCGCCGCGCTGTCGTCGCTTGCCGTCGCCGACGACATTGCGCTCGGCCGGCTGCGCACCGTCGAGGTCGAGGGACTGGGCATGGAACGACAGCTACGTGCGGTCTGGGCTGGGCCGCCGGAGCCGCCGGCCGGTCCGGCGCGTGAGCTCGTCGCGCTCGCCCGTCACCTGTCCCTGAACGCGAGCCGACGGCCCGGTTGAGGCCGCACCCGCGTCAGCCGGCTCTGCCGCAGCGGCCTGGACGGTTTCCCGTGCCCCCCAGGCCCGGGAAGCCGATCAAGGTACTCACCCCGGCTCCGGCGCCGATGTCAACGATGACCCTTAACCATCGGGGCAGGCGCAGCCGCCGCGGCGGCCGTTCGCCCACGGACAGTTTGCGAGCGGCAGCGTCACATCGACGGCGCCTCCAGGCAGCCGAATGGCGAGCGTCGAGGTAGTTCCGGCAGAACTTCTTGTCGTGTTGAGGCAGCTTCGACCAGGTCGCAAAAGCCCGCTCGCGGCCGGCCTCATCGAGCACGCGATGGATGGCGTCGCTCAACTCGCCGGGCATTCCCGATGCCTGCCGCCGCTCCGCGGCGTTCGGCTCGACGTTTACCTCCGTGCTGTACCCGACTTTGGCTGGAGGCAATATTTCAAAACGGCTCGACCAAGCCGACCATCGTGCTGGTCGCGCATGTCTCAGGGACCGACAGGCTGACGCATCGAGGTTCACCAGGCCGTGCCATAACGCTCGCGGTGGGTCCGCGCCGTGAAGTGGTGTCGTTTGGGCGGCCCGAGCGGTCGCGCCGGATGGCCGATCGGGATAACGGCCATGGCGCGCACGTGCGCTGGGAGCTCGAGCAGCTTCCCAAGTTCGTCTCCAGCGTGGAGCGGCAGCGTGATGAGTGCCGATCCGAGACCCAAAGCGTTGGCGGCGAGCAGCAGATTCTGCGTGGCAGGGAAGATCGACTCGGGCATGGCCTCAGCCATGCCGATCTCCGAGTCCCCGCACACAACGATGGAGACGGGTGCCGAGGCATAGCCGCCGCTCACCGCCTGATCGATGTCGGTGAGGATGTGCCGGTCGGACGTGTCGATCACGTAGTTGCGAGCCCAGTTGTTCCAAACCTTCGCCGACATTTCGGCCAGCTGGCGGCGGCGCTCGTCGTCGCGTACCACGATGAACACCCAGGGCTGGTGGTTCTCGGCGCTGGGAGCAAACGTGGCCGCGCTGAGGATGGTCTCCACCGTTTCGTCGCTGACGGGGTCGGAAGAGAACCTGCGGCAGGCTCGCTGGGTGCGGACGACGTCGAAGAAGTCGGGCACAGCGCGTCCTCGCTCTCGGGAGTGGATCGCCGCCGGTCAGGTGACGTGACGAGAACCACGGGCATGACGGCGACGACGATAACCGTGAGGCGGCACGCCCTGCACCCTTACCCCGCAAGCTTGCGACCCGCGGCTGCACGCTTCTCGGTCTCGGTCCCTGGGGCCTCACGGTGGTCGACCGCCGTTCGGGGCCGGTCCGCATCGGCTACCGGCTGGCGATGGCGCTGTCCACCATGCAGGGGCTGACCCGCACGCATGGCGTGCGTGCTGCAAGTCTGGCTCCGGTCGAACGCCCGGATGCGGCCGAGCACGGTGCGCGCTCCAATCAAACGAGCAGTCGGCTCGTCCATGGTCGTCGGCACCGAAAAGACCAGCTCATGAGGTGGGCCGTCGGGGGCTCGAACCCCGAACCCGCGGATTAAAAGTCCGCTGCTCTGCCAGTTGAGCTAACGGCCCGGGAGATCCGAACTTTAGTCGGGAGAACCCTCGGGACTTTCCTCGGGAGAACCGACGCTGGCTGGATCCACCGCAGCCCAGTATGTCAGCAACGCCCGGCTTAGGGTCGGCTGCCAACCTGAGCCCGTGCTCGCTGACCGGCGATCCGAGTCACTTTTCTCGTTGCGGCCGGTTTGAGTTCCCGGCCGCATGCAGGTCAATGGGGGGTGGACGCGCTGCCGTGGCCACGCGCTCAGGGCGAGTTCGCCTATTCAGGATGTCCGGCATCGACGCACGTGTCGACACCGGACCGGGGCAGTGCGTCCCGCAAGTCGACTCTCCGGTGAGCAGCGGGTCGTCCGCCCGTGGGGCCTGCACCAACTTCGGCCGGATGACCGCTGGCGTCCAGACGTCGCGACCACCCTCGTCGCCGGGCACGAGCCGTGGCCTGTCGGTCCCCCGATGCGGCACCTTCGCATCGTCCGCGCCTGCTGCGCGACGGAAGGCCGGGCGGGCTATGGCTCCAGGCAGGTGGGGACTGAGTCGACGGCACCTGCGGGCTGTTCCGTCGTGCCGTCCGGCGCGTAAATCTTCACGAAGGTGACTGAGGAGAACTGCTTGAGGGTGGGCATGATCTCACCGGCGATCGTCATCGTCGACCCTCCGCTCGAGCAGCCTCCGGTCAGAGTGACCTGGGCGATGCCGTCCGCAATGTGCAGGTTCCGGTAGCCGTCTGCGCCCGAGGTGATGAGCCGCAGGCCGTCCTTCCGTTCCGCGGCGGTCGGCCCCGCGAACAGCGCATCCAGAGCACCTGCCGCAACCGCCGGCGGGCGCACCTGACGACGCACCGGCACGAACAGCGGCTGCTCGCCCGTCCGGGCGTGCTCCTCGTCGAGGAACCACACCTGCGCGCTCGCCGTCGTCGGCGAGGCGCTGGGCGCCGGCGATGTACTGGGTGCTGGCGATGCACTAGGCGACGACGCCTGCGTTGGCTCTGTGGACGCCGACGGGGCCTGCGCAGTGCCGGTCGTGCTGCTCCCACACCCCGTCAGGGCCACCACCACAGCGGTCGAGGTCAGCCACATCAGCCGCAGCCGGATGCTCCTCACGTCTGCCTCCCGGTATCGCCGCTTTCACGCCTTTTCCGTGATCCACGGCCTAACCTGCCCTGCTGCGCAGCGAGACCGCACGGGACCGAAGTCCCCCGTCCACGGGGCTAATGCGTGCTTTGGATCGGAGCGCGTCGAAACGGCTCATCCCCGCTGCTCCGGCGAACCGGACGGCCAGCTGGAACCATCAGGCGGGCGCCGACGCAAGACCTTCGGCCCTACCGGGCGGGAGGGCGGAAAGCTTTGAGTAGGAACAGACCATCCGCGGCCTGAGGCAGAGCCACCACTGCGCTCGCGGGCCGCGGCAGAGGAGGTGTCCTGACGGACGTGAATACCTATCCTGCTTACCTCGACGGTGCTCTGGATCCATCGACATCGCGATGGCAGTGGCTGGTCAAGTGGCTGCTGGTAGTCCCCCACTTGGTCGTGCTGGCGTTCTTGTGGCTCGCGATGATGGTGTTGACGATCGCCGCAGGTTTCGCGATCCTCTTCACCGGCCGGTACCCGCGGTCGATTTTCGAGTTCAACGTCGGCGTCATGCGATGGACGTGGCGGGTCAGCTTCTACTCCATCGGTGCCTTCGGTACCGACCGGTACCCGCCGTTCAGCCTGCGTCCGGATCCGTCGTACCCAGCGGACTTCACGGTCGACTACCCCGAGCACCTCAGTCGCGGGCTGGTACTGGTCAAGTGGTGGCTGCTGGCATTACCGCAGCTGGTCATCGTCGGAATCCTCGGCGGCGGATTCGGCTTCCCGGCAAACAATCTCATCGCGGTGCTGGCCATAGTCGCGGGTGTGATCCTCGCCGTCACCGGGCGGTATCCGAAAGACCTCTTCGACCTGCTGATGGGGCTGCACCGCTGGTGCTACCGGGTGCTTGCCTACGTCGCCCTGATGCGCGACGAGTACCCGCCCTTCCGGCTGGATTCCGGTGGCGGCGACCCCGGCCACGTTCCGGTCGAACCTCACCCGCCGACGCCTGAGCCGGCGCCCACCGGCTGGTCAGGTTGATCGTGCGCGACCGGTTCCTTGAGTACGGCTTGCGCCGTCGATTGGATCGCAGCGTCTCCAAGCTGGCGACGCCGGACGGTGCCGAGCCGGCCGAGCCGGTGAGTGAACAGGACATCGCAGGCCTGCCGGTGCCGGCGCAGCGGTACCTGCGCTTCATGAATGTCGTCGGCCGGCCTCGGGAGCGATGGCTGCGCGTGCGCTTCGCCGGTCTTTTCCGGCTGCAGCCGACCCAGCGGTGGATGCGGTTCGTCGCATGGCAGCACAACACCGCGCGGCCCATCAGCCGGATCTTTCATATGAGGCTTGGCTTCCTAGGCGTGCTGCCCATGGACGGAAGCGACATCTACGTCACGGGGAACGGCCGGATGCGGGGTCGGCTACTTGGCGTAGTACCCGTTGCGAACGGCTCCGGGGCCGAGTTCGATCGGGGGGAGTTGGTGACCTGGCTCAACGACGCGTGCCTGATCGCCCCATCCCTCCTGCTGACACCGGCGACCGAGTGGACGCCGGTCAACGACGAATCATTCGGCATCACGGTGACCGACGCGGGGCTCACGGTCACTGGCCGAGTGTTCGTCGATGACACCGGGCGTTTGCTTGACTTCGCCACCGACGACCGACATGCAGCCATGCCGTCAGGTCTGGTGCGGGCGCGGTGGACGACCCCGATCGACGGCTGGTCGACGCATGCCGGCCGGCCGTTCCCGACGGGCGGCCGTGCGATCTGGCACCTGCCTGACGGCGACTTCTGCTACGCGCAGGCCCGGTTTCACCCCAGCACCTTCGTCAGCGACGTCACGAGCTAATGGGTGTCGTACCGCAGCCCCCGGTGATGCGAGGCTGTTGTACGTCTGAGCTGCCAGCCGGTGAGCACTTGCGTGAGCAGGCCCGTGGGTCTGAGGTCTAAAGCTAGAGCGTGCCCCGGCTGGTGGTGAGGTGATCGAACGGCTGGTGGGATGTCGTCGCCATTACGAGCACTGATCCATTAGCGTGCCGCGGTTCCTCGTCGCTCAGACTGCTGTTGCCGGTCGAGTCAAGGGAGGGGCGTGCACTTGCTGTTCGTGGGTGATGACTGGGCTGAGGCCCATCACGATGTGGAGATTCAGGACGAGTCGGGTCGCCGGCTGGTCCGCCGCCGGCTGCCGGAAGGCATCGCAGGTATCGGCCAGCTGCATGCGCTGCTCGCCGAGCAGCTGCCGTCCGCCGCCGGGCCGGATCAGGTGGTGGTCGGGATCGAGACCGACCGTGGCGGCTGGGTGCAGACGCTGCTGGCGGCGGGCTATCAGGTGTTCGCGATCAACCCGCTGTCGGCGTCGCGGTATCGCGACCGGCATGTCACCTCCCGGGCCAAGAGCGATCCGGGTGATGCCCATGTGCTCGCCGATCTGGTACGCACCGACCGCCATCAGCACCGGCCGATCGCCGGTGACAGTGAACTCGCCGAAGCGGTCAAGGTGCTGGCCCGGGCCCATCAGAACCTGATCTGGACCCGGCAACGGCAGACCAACGGCCTGCGGTCCACGCTGCGTGAGTTCTACCCGGCAGCGCTCGAAGCCTTCGGGGACGACCTGGCCGGCAGGGATGCGCTGGCGGTGCTGGCGAAGGCGCCGACCCCGGCCAAGGGTGCGGTGCTGCGGGTCACCCAGATCGAGGCGGTGCTGCGCGCCGCCGGCCGCCAGCGCAACCTGCACACCCGGGCTGAGCAGATCGCTACCGCATTACGCAGCGAGCAGCTCGGAGCACTGCCGCTGGTCGCCGAAGCGTTCGGCGCCAGCGTGTCCGCGTCGGTCGCGATCATCACCGAGATGGTCCGTCAGACCGGCACCGTCGAAGCCAAGCTGGCCGCGTCTTTTGAGCAGCACCCGAGCGCTGAGATCCTGTGCAGTCTTCCCGGACTCGGCCTGGTCCTTAGCGCTCGGGTGCTCGCGGAGTTCGGGGACGACCCGCACCGCTACGCCGATGCTAAAGCCCGCAAGAACTACGCCGGCACCGCACCGATCACCCGCGCGTCCGGCAAAAGCCGGGTCGTGCTCGCCCGGGTCGCGCGCAACAAACGCCTCGCCGACGCGCTCTACCAATGGGCGTTCTGCGCCCTGGGAAGCTCTCCCGGCGCCCGCGCCTACTACGACACCAAACGCGCCGCCGGAGCCACCCACCACGCCGCGCTACGCGCCCTGGCGAACCGGCTCGTCGGCATCCTCCACGGCTGCCTACGCCACCACACGCCCTACGACGAAACCATCGCCTGGCACCTCGGCACAGACAGCAAGACGCAGCCTGAATCCGACGAACACGCGACCGCCGCTTGACACGTTAGGAACGTGGGATGTCTAGCTCGGCATCCGGGTCACGTTCGAAGCTCTCGCGCTGAAGCACCGGCGATCTTGACGGTGACCGGGCCGCCTGCGAGCGTGCGTCGAGGTCGACCATGCCTTGAGGAGAAGCTTCGTGAAGTCGCGTGCTGCTGTGCTGTTCGAAAGTCCCGGTCGCTATGAGGTCGTCGATGTCGACGTCGACGAGCCGAAAACGTCCGAAGTCCTCGTCCGTTACGTGGCGAGCGGCTTGTGCCACAGCGACGTCCACTTCCTCACCGGCGACCACGTCGGTCCGCTGCCGTTCTGCGCCGGCCACGAAGGCGCCGGGGTCGTGGAAGCGGTCGGGCCCGGTGTCACCTCCCTGCGCCCGGGCGATCACGTCGTCGCCTCGTTCATCCCGAGCTGCGGCCGGTGCCGGTACTGCGCGTCCGGCCGGATGAACCTCTGCCAGCTCGGCGCGCACCTGCAGGCCGGCCCGATGCCCGACGGCAGCTACCGGATGCATCTGAACGGCGCAGACCTGCACCAGTTCCTGCTCATCTCCACCTTCTCGCAGTACGCCGTCGTCTCGGAGAACTCGCTGGTGAAGGTGCCTCAGGACCTTCCGCTCGACACGATCTGCCTGCTCGGGTGCGGGGTCGGCACCGGCCTCGGATCGGCAACGAACTCCGCCGACGTCCGGCCCGGCGACCACGTCCTCGTGATCGGTATCGGCGGTGTCGGCACGAGCGCCGTGCAAGGTGCCGCCTTGGCCGGCGCGGCGGCCGTGATCGCTGTCGACCCGGTGCCGTTCAAGCGCGAGATGGCAGAAAAGCTCGGTGCTACCCACTCGTTCGCGACGCTCGCCGAAGCCACGGATGTCGTGCGTTCGCTCACCGAAGGGCAGGGCGCGGACGCCGCTATCCTCACCATGGGTTCGCCGACGAATGCCGACGTCGCGGAAGCGTTCGCCGCGATCGGTAAGGGCGGCACCGTCGTCGTCACCGGCATGGCCGCGATCAGCGAGCCGGTGGGCATCCCGGTGCATCTGCTGGAGCTCGGCGGCATGCAGAAGACCATCAAGGGCTCGCTGTTCGGCATGTGCAACCCGCCGTCCGACATCCTGCGCCAGCTCGACCTCTACCGGGCCGACAAGCTGCGGCTCGACGAGATGGTGACCCGCCGCTACCCGCTCAGCGACATCAACACCGCCGTCGACGATCTCCTCGAAGGCCGCAACATCCGCGGCGTCATCGTGCACGACAGCTGAGAACGCGAAAACGGAGAGCGCCAACGCTCTCCGCCACTCTCAATCTATAGCGCACCGGGGGGCTTGCGGCAAGACCCGGGTCCCGGCGCAGAATGACCGCTCGAGGCGCTGGCCTGCGCATATGGCGGATTCGCCGGTTCGCGCAAGCGCGGGCGCGTGCCGCCTCATAGCCATGCGCGAGGGCAGCGTGAATTCACTGGATGGGCGGTTCATGTTCGACGTCATCGTCATCGGAGGGGGACCGACCGGCCTCATGCTGGCTGGTGAATTGCGACTGCGCGGCCTGGATGTGGCCGTGCTGGAAAGGGATCTGGAGCCGACGAAGGTCGTGCGCTCCCTCGGCCTGCACGTGCGCAGCATCGAGCTGATGGAGCAGCGGGGACTGCTCGAGCGCTTCCTCGCGAACGGCACGCAGTACCCGTTGAGCGGCTGGTTCGCCGGCATCGAGAAGCCGCCGCCGGACCGGCTGGACACCACCCAGCCGTACATCCTCGGCATCCCGCAGCCGCTCACCGATCGGCTGCTGGCCGAGCATGCCGCTGAGGTCGGCGCCGACATCCGGCGCGGCTGCGAGCTCGTCGCCCTGGACCAGGACAGCAACGGCGTCACCGCCCGCCTCGCTGACGGGGAGCAGCTGCGCGGGCAGTTCCTCGTCGGCTGTGACGGCGGGCGAAGCACGGTGCGCAAGCTGCTCGGAGTGGCGTTCCCCGGCGAGCCGTCCACCGTCGACACCCTGCTGGGAGAGCTGGAACTGACGGCCTCGCCGGAGACGGTGGCTGCGGTCACGGCCGAAGTCCGCAAGACCCAGAAGCGCTTCGGTGTGGGGCCGGCCGGCGATGGCCTCTACCGCGTCGTCGTGCCCGCAGACGGGGTGAACGAGGACCGCGCGGCAGCCCCGCCGACGCTCGAGGACATCCGACGGCAGCTGCGCGCGGTGGCGGGCACCGACTTCGGGGTGCACTCGCCGCGCTGGCTGTCGCGGTTCGGTGACGCGACGCGCCTCGCCGAACGCTTCCGCGCCGGCCGCGTGATGCTGGCGGGAGACGCCGCACATATCCACCCGCCGATCGGTGGGCAGGGGCTCAACCTCGGCCTGCAGGATGCGTTCAACCTTGGATGGAAGCTCGCGGCAGCAGTCGCGGGCTGGGCGCCGGAAGGGCTGCTGGACAGCTACCAGGAGGAGCGCCGGCCGGTCGCCGCCGACGTGCTGAACAACACCCGCGCCCAAATGCTGCTGGTGTCGACCGACCCGGGGCCCCGAGCAGCGCGCCAGCTGCTCGCGGAACTCATGGATTTCGAGGAGGTCCGCCGCTATCTCGTCGAGAAGATCACGGCGATCGGCGTTCGCTACGACTTCGGTGACGACCATCCGCTCGTCGGCCGCCGGCTGAGAGATATCGACCTCGGGCAGGTGCGCCTCTTCGAGCTGATGCGCGGCGGCCGCGGGCTGCTGCTCGACCGGACCGGCCGGCTATCGACGGCGGGCTGGGCGGACCGCGTCGACCACATCGCCGTAACAAGGGACGAACTCGACCTGCCCGCCGCGTTGCTCCGTCCGGACGGGCACGTCGCGTGGGTCGGTGACGATCAGCAGGCGCTGCTCACGCAGCTGTCGCGCTGGTTCGGCGAAAGCCCAAACCGTTGCCGGCAAAGGCGTTGAGCGGTCGTGTAGGCCGTAGGTCCTCTTGGCCGCGGGCCGCGTCCAGGTGTCTGCTTACCGGATGAGAACGCGAGAGTCCGTCGGTCTTCTCCACGACGACGTTCCCTACTTGAGAATGGGAGAGGGGCCGCCCCTCGTCTCGGTCGCCGGTCTCACGCCAGAGCACGAGGTACCCAAGGGTTGGCAACGCCAGATGGCCGTCGGGATGGCGAAGCCGCTTGCGCAGGACTTCACCGTGTACGTCGTCAATCGCAAACGCGGGCTGCGGGCCGGCGAGTCGATGTCCGACATCGCCGGGCATCTGGCGAACGCGATCGAGCATGACATCGGTGAGCCGGTGTTCCTGTCCGGCACGAGCACCGGCGGGTCCGTCGTGTTGCAGCTCGCTGTCGACCGTCCCGACCTCGTACGACGGTTGGTGGTCATCTCCGCCGCGTACACGCTCGGACCGCACGGGCGCGACGTTCAGGCGGAACTCGCGCGCCAGATCAGGGCCGGAAAGCCGCGCGACGCGTGGGCGGCTGCTATGACGTCAACGGTCCCGGCGGTACTGCGCAGCCCCGCGCGCGGCCTCTCGAGACTGCTGGTCGGGCCGATGATCCCGCAGGACCTGCACGACATGCTCGTCACCCTCGACGCCGAAGATGTCTTCGACGTCGAGGCATCGCTGCCGCGCATCTCGGCCCCCACGCTGGTCGTCGGCGGGGACAAAGACATGTTCTATTCCCGGGAGCTTTTCGAGCGCACCGCCGCCGGCGTCCCGGACGGCAGAGCCCACGTCTTCCGCGGCTGGGGGCACATGCGGGCGTCCAGCTCCACCGCGACCAACAACCTGGCACTTGGCTTCCTGCTCGCCGGCCTCAACGCATCACGTTGACGGTGACGAACGAGTAGCCGGCGGTGCGTATCGCCGCGATGAGCGCCGGCAATGCGTCGGCGTCGAGCGTCGAACCGTCGGGAGCTGCGCCCAGGTGCATCAGCACGATCGCGCCGGCTTGCAGTTTCGCGCGAACCCGCGCGACGATGTCGTCAACGCTTCCCGCCCCGCTTCGCCCCTTCCAGCCGAGCGTGTCGACGGTCCATCCGATCGCTGCGTAGCCCAGGCCGTTGACGGTCGCCAGCGTGCGGCTGTCGTACTCCCCGAACGGGAAGCGGAACCACGGTCTCGATGAGCGTCCGACGGCCGTGCTGATCGCACTTTCACCCGCCGTAACTTCTTCGCGCACGGCGGCCGACGACAGTCCCGTCAGATGCGGATGCGTCATCGTGTGATTGCCGACGACGCCGCCGCTGCCGGCGATCGCATGCGTCGTCTGCGGATAGCTCTCAACGAAGCGGCCGGTGAGAAAGAACGTTGCCGGCACATCGGCGGCGCGCAGCGTCGCGAGCACGGACGCGGCCGCTTGCGCGCCGGATCCGCCGTCGAAGGTCAGCGCCACCACCCGTTGCGTGGTCGGAAGTCTCCAGATGACACTGCCCGTCAGTGCGGGAGGAAGCGCCGTGGGGCTCGGCGCGGGCGCGGACGTCGGGGGCCCGGTCGTCCGCGGCGCCGACGTCGGCGCTCCACTCGGTGGAACGGTTTCGCTTGGCGGTGACGAGGTACGGATGCTGCTCGGCGGCGCGGACGGTGGGGCCGCCGGCGTGACGCGATCGCTGCCGCAGGCAGCCAGGCCAGGTGCGGCCAGAGCAAGAACGAGCGCGCCTATCAGTGCGCGGCTTCCGGTGCCGACCCTCCGCCACTTCATGTGAGGTCACCGCCCCTGAGTGGCACCCGTCAGCTCGCTACTCGCCGGGCGCCGCCCTCTGGCGTCCGAGGCCAAAACGGCCATGGATCGATCGCAGTACGCCGCCGGAAAGCCCGCTAGGGACGAAGGGCCCGGGCTGTCAACGCGGAACGCCGCCGACGCGATAGCTCGTGTAGACGACGCCGCCGGCGAAACTTCGCGTGGCTGTCAGTTGCAGGTCCAGGCGGATGTCGCGGGGGAGGGCCGGCTTCCCGTCGCCCACGACGGCCGGAACGTGCAGCAGGCGCAGCTCGTCGACGAGACCGGCGCGCAGCGCGTGGCCTGCGATCTCCGGGCCGCCGATGGAGATGTCGCGGTGCGCGCTCGCTTTCAGCTGCTTGATGAGCGCGGGGTCGAACGCGGGAACGATCCGCGTCCTGGCGGTGGAAGCGGACGCCAGCGTTCGGGAGAAGACGACCTTGTCGGCGGCCCGCCAGAGCGTGGCGAAGTCCCGGGCGATCTCGGAGGGATCCTCGTCCAGCTCGGGGCTCTCCCAGTAGCGCATCGTCTCGTACATCCGCCGGCCGTACAGGTAGGTGCCGACCGGGCGTTCGAGGTCGTTGACGAACGCGTGTACCTCCTCGTCCGGTGCGGCCCACTCGAAGCTGCCGGCAGCGTCTTCGATGTAGCCGTCCACCGAGGCGATCGCCGAGTAGATCAGCTGTGCCATGGCGCTCCGTTTCGCTCGCAGGATCTCGGAGGATGAGGAGACCCTAGCGCCCGACGGGAAATGGGACTAGTTTCGCTAGCACCATGTTGACGATCAGTGGTCAGCCCGTAGACCGTGCCGAGGCCGTCCCGCTGCACGAGCAGGTGGCAGCGGAGATTCGGCGCGCCATCGCCGACGGCGAAGCAGGCCCCGGAGAGCGACTCCCCCTCGCCAAGGACCTCGCTGCGGTGCTCGGCGTCAACAAGAACACGGTGTTGCGTGCGTTGCGCATGCTTCGCGACGAGGGGCTGCTCGAGTTCGGTCGCGGACGCGGCATCACCGTCGCCGGCACCTCCGGGCAAAGCGCTGTGCTGCAACAGATCGGGGCGTTGCTCGAGCTCGCCCGTCGCCACGGCTACCGCCGCGACGAGGTCATCCAGCTGATCGAGAGGCACCCCTGATCCGATAGGGCCGCGGGCGGCGAGCCGTGTCAGCTCGTCGCCCGCGGTCGCCTGAGGGATCCCCCATCATCGGTGACTGTCACGGCCGCAGGTCGTAGCCCGCTTCCTCGATGGCGAACGCGATGTCCGCGCGGTCGATCGGCCGGTCGGCGACGACGGTCACGGTGCTCGTCCGCAGCTGGACCGCGACCGTCCTCACCCCGTCCACCCGGCTGATTCGCAGGGCGACGGTCCGTTCGCAGTGGCCGCAGGTCATACCGGCGACGCGGAAGGTGGTGGGGCCGACGAACGTGCGTGGCGTGGCGTTCAGCATGGTGCGCTCCTAGTGGCCGTGGCCGTGGCCGTGGCCGTGGCCGTGGCCGTGAGCGGCGGGCGTGCCCTGTCCGGCGCCGCGCGGCATGGCGAGCAGCGTCAGCACGAACAGGCCCGCGAGCAGGCCGGCGGTGGCATAGAACGCCGCGCTGTAGCCCGAGATCAGGCCGGAGCGGGTCACCAGGTCGCCGGCCACGGCGGTCAGCGTCGCCACGCCCAGCGCGGCGCCGATCTCATGGCCGGTCATCATCAGCCCGGACGCAATGCCGGACTGCTCCGGCGCGACGTCACTCATCGCGGCGATCGAGATCGCGACGAACATCGGCCCGACGCCCGCCCCGATCAGCAGGAATCCCGGCAACACCGTCGTGGCGTACGACGTGCTGCCTGAGCTGACCGCCAGCAGCAGCACGCCACCAGCCATGACGACGGTGCCGCCGGCGATGAGCGTGCGGGCACTCACCTTGCCGACCACCTTCGACGTCGTCCCGGCAGCCACGGTGATCGCCGCGGCCAAAGGCAGGAACTGCAGTCCCGCCACGATCGGCGACGAACCGACGATGTGCTGCAGGTAGAGCGACGACAGGAAGATCGCGCCGACCACGGTGCCGGTCACCCCGGCCATCACCGCCGACGCGGACACCAGGGAGCGGATGCGCCAGGTCGCGGGCGGCACGAGGGGCGAGCTGGCGCGCCGTTCGAGGCGGCTGAACGTTCCGAGCAGCCCGAGGGCCGCCGCGAATGCGATCCACGTCCGCGGTGCGTCCCAGCCGGCCGAGCGGGTGGACTCGATCCCGAAGACGAGCGCGAGCAAGCCGCCGACGAGCGTCGCCGCACCCGGCAGGTCCAGCCGGCGCATCGCACCGGGCGAAGCGTTTCCGCGGGTGACCGTGCGAAGCGCACCAGCGATGACGGCAACGCCGATCGGCACGTTGACGAAGAAGACGGCGCGCCACCCGAGCGCGCTCGTGAGCGCCCCGCCGAACAGCACGCCGGCAGCGATGCCCGTGCTTCCGATGGCGCCCCAGACCGCGAGCGCGCTCTGGCGCTGCTTGCCCGAGTACGTCGTCATGATGATCGACAACGCCGCCGGGGTGAGCAGGGCGGCACCGGCACCCTGGGCGCCCCGCGAGGCGATGAGCGTCAGCGAAGACCCGGCGATGCCGCTGACCGCAGACGCCAACGTGAAGAGCCCGACCCCGGTGAGGAAAACGGTGCGCCGGCGAAACAGATCAGCAATACGACCGCCGAGCAGGAGCAACCCACCGGACAGCAGCACGTAGGCACTGACCACCCACTGGTAGTCGGCGGCGGACAGGTGCAGTCCGCGGCTGATGCTCGGCAGCGCGACGTTCACCACCGACACGTCGAGGATCACCATGAACTGCGCGGCGATCATCAGCGCGAACACGGTCCACGGGCGCCGGACGTCAGCTCCGGGAGCCTCCTCGCCGCCGGCGACCTGGTGGCCGTGGTGGCCGTGGGGGCCCGGATGACCGTGCGGGCGGTGGGAGATGTCCTGGTGAATGTCCTGGTGGGCGGCGTGCGGGCCGGCAGTGGCCGGTCCGGCTGCCTGGGCGGCGTGAGCGGGCATCGTTCCTCCTCGAGTTGAGCCCGGTGGGGCAAAGTGCCTCGCTCACCGTCGCTGTCGCGGGTACCTGGTCGCGCCGGGAAAATTGCCAGGTTCTGCGCCGGTGGCCGCGTACCGTTCCGGGCGTGCTGGCCGGGCGGGAGGCGGAGCAGGCGCAGATCGGTGCGCTGCTGGATGCTGCCCGGGCCGGCAACGGTGGTGCATTGCTGGTGCGCGGTGTCGCCGGGTCCGGCAAGTCGTCGCTGCTGACGAACGCCATTCAGGCGGCGCCCGACATGCAGGTGCTGCGCACGCAGGGCGTCGAATCGGAGTCGCCGCTCGCCTTCGCCGCGCTGCAACGGTTGCTGTGGCCGCTGCGCGAGCGGCTGGATGCGCTGCCGGCGCCGCAGGCGGCAGCGTTGGGTGCTGCGCTCGGCCAAGCCGAGGGGGAGGGCGGCCGTTTTCTCGCGTTCCTCGGCGTACTCAGCCTGCTGGCCGACATCGCAGAAGAACGACCGGTGCTGGCCGTCGTCGATGACGCGCACTGGCTCGATGACGCGTCCGCCGCCGCCTTGCTGTTCGTTGCCCGCAGGCTTCAAGCGGAGCGGATCGCACTGCTCTTCGCGGCGAGGGACGTGGACATGTACCGCTTCCCGGGGCACGACCTGCCCGCGCTTGCCGTCGGCGGGCTCGGCGCGACGGCCGCGGTCGCGGTCATCGCCGCCCGGACGGGCATCGACGTCGACCGAGGCGTGTGCCAGCGGCTCGTCGTCGACACCGGTGGGAACCCGCTGGCACTTGTCGAGCTTGCCGGGGTGCTGACCGAAGGTCAGCTGTCGGGCAGAGAGCCGCTGCCGGCACCGCTGCCGCTGCCCGGCGGCGTGGAACGCGCGTTCCTGGACCGCTATCGCCGCCTCAGCGAACAGGCTCAGCGGCTCGTGCTGATCGTCGCCGCCGACGACTCCTCGTACCTCACCGTGATCCGTGATGCTGCCCGTCGGGGTGAACTCGCAGGCGATGTCTTCGACGCGGCGCTCGATGAGGCCGAACGCTCGGGGCTGCTGTCCGTCGACGGGCCGCAGGTGACGCTGCACCACCCGCTGGTCCGCTCGGCCATCTACCGGGGCGCCACCAGCGCGCAGCGCCGCGCCGCCCATCGTGCGCTGGCCGACGCGCTCACTGCCGACCCGGATCGGGCCACCTGGCACCTCGCCGCAGCTGTCGACCAGCCCGACGAGACCGTGGTCGCCGCACTCGACGGCGTCGCCGAACGCGCGGCCTCCCGCGGCGGTCATGAAGCAGCAGCCGCCGCCTACGCCCGAGCGTCGGAGCTCACCCTCGACCGCGAGGCGCGCGCCCGGCGGCTGTACCTGGCGGCCGAATCCAGCTGGCTGGGCGGCAATCCCGGGCGGGCGACCGCGTTCGCGCGCATCGCCGAGGCCACGACCGACCCGTTGCTGCGCAGCAACATTCTCCGGCTGCGGGGTCAGATCGAATGGAACGTCAACTCGCTGGACGCGGGATACGAGTTGGTGCTGGAAGCCGTGCGCGCCGCAGCCGAAGCGGACCAGCCGCTCGCGCGGCAGCTCGCCATGCTCGCCACCTCGCTGCGGGGGTGGGGAGCGTGCAGCGCTGAGGCAGTCGACCCGGCCTCGCTCGCGCCCCCGCTGCCGGAAGGCGCGTCGGCGGACGAGCAAGCCGTGGGGCACCTGATGGACGGGTTCGCCGCCGTGGCCCGCACCGACTGGGCCGCTGCGGTGGCTGCGTTCCGCCAAGCGATGGGTCTCATGAGCGGCACCGCGCCCGAGAGCCATTTCGTCCTGCAACCCAACCTCGCCATCTCGACCCTGCACGTCGACGACGACGAGAACGGCCTGCGGCTGCACGATCAGCAGCTGACGACGGCCCGCCGCTCCGGCGCGCTGGTCATGGTGGAACACGCGCTGACCCGCGGCTTTCATTTCCAGATCGCCACCGGACGCTGGTCGGCGGCCGCGAACGCCGCCGCGGAAGGGCTGTCCCTGGCGAGCAGCACCGGCGACGTCGGCCTGACCGCGCTTCCCGTCGCCGAGCTCGCGCTGATGGCCGCATTGCGCGGTGACGCAGCAGCCGCCGACGAACATCTCCGGTCCGTGGAACGCATCCGCGACCAGCACCGCCTCGGCATCACCGCCGTTCTCGTCGACGACTACACGAACTGGGCGCGCGGGCTCGTCGAGATCCGCCAGCCCGCCGCCGCGTTAGCTCGCCTGCAGCGCATCACCTCGCTGCCCGTGCGCCGGCTCGCCGCGATCGACCGCCTCGAAACCGCCGTCCGGGCCGGCAGCCCGCAGCTCGCCACCGTGTGGCTCGCCGAGGTCGAACAGTTCGCGAACGCGACCGGCATCCCCTCTGCGGCGGCCGTGCTGGCACATGGCCGCGCACTGCTCTCCGTCGACGCGCAGGCGCAGCAGCACTACCTCGCCGCGCTCGACGCGCACGCGCACTCCCCTCGCATGCCGAACCGCGCCCGCACCGAGCTGGCGTTCGGCGAGTACCTGCGGCGGGTGCGCCGGCGGGTCGACGCGCGCGAGCACCTGCGAGCGGCGCACGCCGTCTTCGAGCAGCTGGGTGCCGGTCCCTGGGCTGAGCGGACCGTGCAGGAGCTGCGCGCATCCGGCGAGACGGCGCGCCGCCGGGATCGCGCCAACGACGCCGAGCTCACCCCGCAGGAACGGCAAGTCGCCACCCTGGTCCGCCAGGGACTGTCCAACCGCGACGCGGCGTCGCAGCTTTTCCTGAGTCCCCGCACCGTCGACTTCCACCTGCGCAACGTCTTCGCCAAGCTCGGCATCACGTCTCGCGCCGAACTCGCCGCACGGACACTGGACTAGCTCGCCGCTGAGGCCGCCGGATCTCGAGTCCAGAGATGCTTGCCGGCGGCGCGCCGCATTACTCCAGCGGCCTCCGCGAAATGGCCCTCGGGGTGCGGCTGGCAAGCCATCCTCCGACGACGGCCACGAGCGGCAGACCCGCCAGCAGCGCGGCCAAATTCCAGTACGGCGGGGAGCTCAGATGGCCGATGTCACGCCAATGCCAGGCGATCAACGCGAGGTAGGCACCGGCGGTGCCGATGACGCCGCCGAGCAGGCCCAGTGCACCGGCTGTCGCGGCGGTCAGCGCCCGGCGGGTACGGCCGCTGGCCCCCGTCGCGGAGAGGGTGCGCAGGTCGGCGGCGGTCTCGCTGCGGATAAGGCCGACGGTCATCGCGAGGACGCCGAGAGCAACCAGCACGCCGGTGGCGGTCGCGTAGTCACGCAGGCGCTGGAGCGAATGGTCGCCGGCGGTACGCGTCTCGATCGTGATTCCCGCTGCGGCCGCGCGGTCTCGAGCGTCGCCGATGCGAGCCGGCGTCAGCGGCTGCGAGCTGCGGATGAGCCAGCCGGCCGGCTTGACCGTCAGTCCCAACGCCGCCACCTCACGCGGGGCTATCACGGTGTTCGGCGCCGACGTGTAGTTCGGCAGCCGCTTCGTCACGCTGACCGTCACGTCATGCCACGAGCGGCTCATCTCCGAGCCGAGTTGGGTGCCCTGCAGGTCGTCGCGTGCTGAGAGGACGTCGGCGTCGCCGGGGACGTTCGACGCGGACAGCCCGTAGAAGTGCAGTAGCGCAGGTGTTGCCACGAAAGGCGTGGTGACGAAACGCCACCCATTGCCGTCGGCGTTGGTCCAGGTGTGGGCCAGCGACACGGCGCCCGGCGCCCCGGCAGCACGAGGTTCGCTGCCCGCGGAGACGGCCGTCTCGAGCTCGAGCGGGAACGGCGCGTGCAACGAGCGGGCGATCGAGCCGGCCACTGCGCGGGCGTTCGAAATGGCCTGCTCGCTCGGGCCGGCCGGCGCACCGTCACCGCTGCCCGGGACGGCCATCCGGACGCCGCCTCCGCCGGTGCTCTCGGAACCATTCGGGTTGCCGCTCAGCCAGACGATCAGCTCGTTCGACGGCAAGTTGCCGCCGGTCAGTCGCTGATCCGCCGCTTGCTGCGCGGCTGCGCTGATCGCGATGCTCGCGGCAATGCCGACCGCGAAACTGGTCGCCGCGAGTGCTGCGCCTGACCGCGCCTGGTATCGCGCCAGGTCGCGCAACGCCAAGCGCACCGCGATAGGTGCCCGGCGGCCCGCAGCCCCGAGAGCGCGAATACCGAGGGGTGCGAGCAGCAGCATCCCCGCAGTCGTCGAAAGGATTCCGAGGACGATAAGAGCTTGCTGCTGGCCGCGCGCATACACCAGCAAAGCGAAACCGGCTCCTGCCAGGCCGATGCCGAGCAGGGCGAACCGGTGCGCCGGCTGAGGCGGCGCCGGTCGGCCGGAAAGCGCGGCAACGATGGGTATCCGCGCCGCGGACCGGGCCGGCCACCAGGACGCCGCGAGCGCCGTGAGAACCGCCAGGCCGGCGCCGACAGTCACCGCCCACCACGGGAGGCGCAATGGGTCGATGCGGTGGCCGACCAGCTGCTCGAATGCCGACCGGAGCGCGAACCACGCGGAGAGCCCGATCGCCGTCCCGGCAGCGGCACCGACGATGCCGACGGCGATGCCGTTGGCCAGCATCACCCGCCGCACCTGACGGTCGGTCGCGCCGATCGCCCCCATCATGCCCAGCGCCCGAAGCCGACGCTGCGCCATCACGGTGAAGCCGGCCGCCGCCAGCAGGCCGATGAACGTCAGCCCGATGGTGGCGATCAGCAGCAGCGCCAGAGCTTGCGCGCTTTGCCGCGCGGTCGCAGATGCCCCGATGGTCATGACCCCCTGCACCGTGCCGCTCGGTGGGTGCCAGCGGATCGCCTCCGATCCCGTGTCGTCCAGCAGCAGGGTGAGGGCGGTCGGCGCCGCGATCTGGCCGGGCGCCACCAGCGCGAAAACATCCTGCGAATCCTGCGGATTCTCGACGATGCCGACCACCCGAAGCACTCGGCCATCGACGTGCCAGCTGCCGCCGACATGCAGATCGAGCTCGGCGGCGACCTGGCTGGTCACCGCCACCTGGCCGGCGCCTACCGGGTAGCTGCCCGAGACCAGCGCCACCATGACCGATCCGTAGCCGCCCTTCGGATCCTGCGCGCGCAGGTCGATCGCGGAGACGGATCCCGGAATGGAGAACTGCTCGTGCGCGATCCCCTCCACGATCCCGAACACGTTGCGTGCCGCGCTGAGATCGGCGTTCGCCTGACTGCCGGGATCGCTGATGTCCAGCCGGGTATTCGCGGTGCCCAGCTGAGCCTGATCCGAGCCCTGCACGTTCACGACGAGCCCGAGCCCCACCGTCGTCGTGGCGACGGCGACGATCAGCAGGCAGAGCACGAGTAGCTGCTGGCGCCATTCACGGCGCAGCAGGCGCCACGCCCAGCGCCTGATAGCGCGGTTCGCGGCGCGTCGGCCGCCAGGCAGTGGTGCGAGCTCGGACGCTGCCGGCGGTGGGGCGAGCGCCGTCATCGTGCCGAGTTGCCTTCCAGCAGCGACTCGGGGCCGGCGGGCGGCGCGGTCTGGTCGACGACCCGCCCGTCGCGCAGGAAGACGACGCGATCGGCCCAGGACGCGAGTTGGGCGTCATGCGTGACGACGACCCCGGCCACGCCGTCCTGGCAGGTGCCCCGCAGCAGACGCATGACCGACTCGCCGTTCACCGAGTCGAGCGCCCCGGACGGCTCGTCGGCAAGAAGGAGATGCCGATCGCCCACCACGGCGCGCGCTATCGCCACCCGCTGCCGTTCCCCTCCGGACAGCTCGTCCGGGAACCGGTCGGCGCGCTCAGTGAGGCCGAGCCTGGCCAGCGCGTCGAGTGCGGCCCGCCGCGCGTGCCGTGCGGACGTTCCGTCGAGCTCCAAGGGCAGCGAGACGTTCTCCGCCGCCGTCAGTCCGGCAAGCAGGTTGAAGTCCTGAAAGACGTATCCGATGCTCCGGCGCCGTAGCGCGGCGCGCTGATTGCGCGACAGCCCGGACAGCCGCACATCGCCGATGCGCACCTCCCCGCTGGACGGTTCTTCGAGGCTGCCGGCAATGGTCAGCAGCGTGCTCTTGCCTGAGCCGCTCGGCCCCATGACGGCCACCAGCTCACCGGCCTGCACCGCCACGTCGACCTCGCGCAAAGCGTGCACCTCGTTCGGCCCGCTGCCGTAGACCTTGCTCACCCGACTGAGCGTCAGTGCCGTCATCGCTGTCCCCCTGCTCGTGTGCTCGGAGCCCGAAGCGCTGTCCGGGGCGCGGAGCTACGTGGATCGGCCGGTCGTTCATCCGGTAGCGCCCGGTCGACGTTTTCGCGGCGCAGGCGACTGTCGGCCGCATCCAGCCAGCGGGCGACGGAGTCCAGCCGGAAGAGCTCGGCGTCGACGACGAGTGCCAGACTCACGCCGTCGTCGGGAGCCTCCCGCTTGACGCGGGTCCACTGCTGCATCGACTCGACGACGTGGCGGCGATGGGACTGGATGACGTCGTGGACGTCGATGCCGGGCACTTGGACGGCGACGAGCACCTTGATGACCAATTCGTCGCGGGGCGGCGAATCCGCCTCAGGCGGCGTGCGTAGCCATGCCGTCAGCTCCGCCTGGCCGTCGACGGTGATGCGAAACGACTTCTGCGGTCCGACCTCGCCGTCGCCGTCGGACTCCACCAGCCCGTCGCGTTCGAGCCGCTGCAACGTGGCGTAGACCTGGCCGACGTTCAGCGGCCACACCTCGCCGGTGCGCTGCTCGAACTCGTCGCGCAGCTGAAGCCCGTACTTGGGGCACTCGCTCAGCAGCGCGAGAACGGCATGCCGGACACTCATCGGACTCCATCCGTCGCAGGTATACCGGGTATATATACTCGGTATACCCAACGCTGGCAAGCGACGGCGCGAGAGCCCGGCGAAGGGCCTTACGAGGAGCCGCGCGGCGGCCGGCCGGGCGTCTTGACCGCGACGGCATAGCTGGCGAACTGCTGCCGATCGACGCGGACATCTACGCCCGGCGGGGCCACACGGGAGCGCGTTCCGCACTCCCTGCGGACGCGAGGTCGCCGAGGAGGGCCCCGAGGACGGCGTCATCCTCTTCGTGCACCTCGACCTTCCGCTGCCGCAAAGCGTGGTTCAGCTCGGGCGCCCACGGTGAGGGGACCGGCTTGCCGGTCAGTACCGGCAGCGGTCGCTGTGTGGCGGCCGCCGCCGTGATGGCGCCTTCGTAGTCGCTTCCCGTCAAGCGCCACGGCTCGGCGCCGAGCGCCGCGACTGCGGCGGCGCCGGTCGAACCCGGCGGTGCCATGCGCTGTTCCTTCCCGGGCGGCGGCTGCCAGACGTCTCCCCGCGGGATGGTGAGTACATTCCCGGCATCTGCGAGAGGCTGAGCATCATCGCGAGCGGTCGCCGGCTCTGCTGTCAGCCGGGCCGCCACGGATCCGATCAGGGAGGCGTCTGGTGGAACTGGTGTCAGCGGTGATTGCCGATGCGCGTGAGCAGATCCTCGACTCCGCTACCACCGCGCTGCTCGCGTTGCGCCGGCCCCACTACTCCGGTCCCGAAACCCGCGGCCGGCTCGCCGACCTGCTGGCTCAGCTCGACGCCGGCGTCACGCGTGGAGATCCGGACGTGATGGCCCGCTACTGCCGGTGGCTGGCCGCTGAGCGCCTTGCCGCCGGCTTCGCCATCACCGAGTTGCAGGCCGCCTTCAACGTTGTCGAGGAGGCGGTCTGGTCGCAGGTCGTCGCGGCCGTCGACGGCCCCGACCAGCTCCGGGCGCTCCAGCTGGTGAGCACGACCATGCGCGCCGGACGTGACGCGCTCGTCGAGACGTACGTCGAACTCGCGGCTGCCGGCCCGTCGGATGCCGCCGCGCCCGCCGAGCATCCGCTCGTCGCCATCGATGTGCGCGGCGACGTCGGAGTGCTCAAGATGAACGATCCGGTACGGCGCAACGCGCTGTCGAACCGGATGGTGGAGGGCATCGCCGACGGGCTGGAAAGCCTCATCGACCAAGGGGTGCGGGCCGTGGTGCTGCGCGCCGAGACCGGTCTTGCGGTCTGGTCGTCGGGTCACGACATTCGGGAGCTTCCCCGCGGCCGGCGTGACCCGCTGGCCTACGATGACCCGCTCGGTCGCTGCCTGCGCGCGGTGCGCATCGCCCCGATTCCGGTGATCGCGATGGTGCACGGGTCGGTGTGGGGCGGTGCGTTCGACCTGGTGCTGTCCTGCGACGTCGTGATCGCCGACGAGACAGCCACTTTCGCCATCACCCCGGCCAATCTCGGCCTTCCGTACAGCACCACCGGACTGCTGCACTTCTTCGGCCGGGTGCCGCTGAACGTCGTCAAGGAGATGTTCTTCACCGCTGCCCCCGTCGACGCCCGCCAGGCCGAGCGTTGGACGATCATCAATCACCTCATCGACTCCGCCGAGCTGGAGCAGGCCGCGTTCGCGCTGGCGGGCACCATGGCCGCCAAAGCGCCCCTGGCGATCGCCACGGTCAAGGAGCAGCTTCGCGTGCTCACCGACTACCAGCCGGTCGCCGCCCAGGTCTTCGAGCGCATCCAGGGCCTGCGCCGGCAGGCCTACGACAGCGACGATTACCTCGAGGGGCTCGCCGCTTTCGCGGAGAAGCGGCCGCCGCGCTTTCGCGGGCAGTAAGTCAGCCGCGGCAATGGCATCGGCGCGACCCCCGGCCCCCTTTGCTGCATCCGGTAACCCGTCGGCGTTGACGCGCGGCCGAATCCCGGCAAGATCGTGGTGCGCCGTGCGTTGTCGCGACCGGCGTTCACATCGTCGTGAAGGGCGGACGGAATGGCCGACGCGCATCAGGTACGGGCCTTGCTCGAGCGCTACTGCTCGGCGATGAACGAGCGCAGGCGAGAGGACTGGCTCGACTGCTTCGCCGACGACGCCGTGCAGGAGGATCCGGTCGGCGCGCCGCAGAACGTCGGCCGCGAGGCCATCGGTGCCTTCTACGACGCCAATGACGTCGGGGTGTCGCTGTGGCTCACCGCCGACCCGCTGATCGTCGGGCGCGAGGTGCTCGCGTTCTTCGCGGCGACCGCCGACATGGAGAACGGACGCATGCTGCTACCCCGCATCGTCGACCATATCGTGCTCACCGAGGACGGCACGCGTTTCCAGTCGTTGCGCGCGTTCCTCGACTTTGCGGAGATGCGACCCGCCGAGGGCTAGCGACTCATCACGAGGTCGAGGCGCTGGCGACCGCGCAGCGGCGTGTACGCCGTCCAATCGGACTCGCCGACCTCCGCAAAGGTGCGGTAGCGCGTCAGCAAGGTGCGGAAAGCGACCTCGGCCTCGAGCCGCGCGAGGTTTGCCCCCAGGCAGAAATGCGTGCCATGGCCGAAAGACAGCGACCGAACGTCTTCACGCGTCACATCGAAGCGGGCGGGGTCGGGGAAGCGTGCCGGGTCGTGGTTGCCGGCGGTCAGGTTCAGCATGATGAGCTGATCCGCCTCGACCGCGATGCCGTCGATCTCCATGTCTCTTGTCGCGATCCGGGACGTGAACGTGATCGGCGGGTCGTAGCGCAGCATCTCCTCGACCGCCGCGGGGATGCCGGATGGATCGGTCTGTAGCGACGCCAGCTGCTGTGGGCTTTGCAGCAGCCGAAACATCCCGTTTCCCAGCAGGTTCTGGGTGGTCTCGTGCCCGGCGAAGATGAGCTGGACGACCATCGCCACCAGCTCGGCGGGGGACAGCCGGTCGCCCGCTTCCTCCGCGTCGATCAGCGCGCTCAGCAGGTCGCCGCGGCGCTGCGCGCGCCGCTCCTCGATCATGGCGGTGACGTACTCGTTGAAGCCTGTCATGGCCGCGTCCCCGGCCCGCCGCGCGTCTTCGGTCGCCATTCCCGACGCCGAGCTGAGCCCGGCCGCCCATTCGCCCATCTGCTGCACGTCGACCCGCGGGATGCCGACCATCTCGCAGATCACCTGCAGCGGCAGCAGCCGGGCCCAGTCGTGGACGAACTCGACCTTGCCGCCGGCGTCGTCCACGGCATCGCACAGCTCGTTCGCGATGCGCTCCGCAACCGCGCGCATCGACGCCACCGCCCGCGGGGTGAACGCTCGACTGACCAGGCGGCGCAGCCGGTCATGACCGGGTGGGTTCATCATCACGACGTTCAGCCGGATCCAGTCGATGAACGGCCCGTCCGTCCACCCCTGTGCCTCGAAGTAGCGCGCGCCCATGGCGAGCAGCGTCGGATCGCCGAGCGCTGCCAGACACGTGTCGTGGCGCAGCAGCGACACCGTCGCGAAGTCGGGAACGAACGCCGCCGGGGCACCTGCCTCGTGCATCGGAGCCGTGACGACGGCGGGTTCGCGCCACCAGTCCGGCGCCGTCAGATCGATGACGGGCAGATCTGCGTAGCGGTCACTCATGTCGCCTCCGATCAGCGGTGCAGGCAGCGTAGCCGCAAGTGCTGATCTTCGTCTCGCCGCCGCCGAAACCCCTGGGCCGATCGGCCGCAGGCCCCGCCCTGCGCCGGGGATCGTCGGGATGCCAAGATTCGGCCTACAGCATGCGCTGCATCGCGCCGGTGAGATGAACGACGAAGAGGAGCAGGCCTTGGGAGTCAACCAGCGGTCCCAGATCGTCATGTCCGACGACGAGGTCCGGCAGTTCATCGACCGGCAGCGCACGGCGACGCTCGCGACCATCGGACCGTCGGGACTGCCGCACCTGACCGCGATGTGGTACGGCGTCATCGACGGCCGCATCTACTTCGAAACCAAGGCGAAATCGCAGAAGGCGACGAACCTGCGCCGCGATCCGCGCGCGGTCGTCATGATCGAGGCGGGCACGACGTACGACCAGCTGCGCGGCGTGTCCGTCGAAGGCGAAGTCCACCTCATCGAAGACACCAACGACGAGGAGTACTGGGCGGCGGCGATCAGCGTGTACGAGCGTTACAACGCCCCCTACACCGAGGAGCACCGCCCGTTCGTCGAGGTCATGATGAACAAGCGCATCGTCGTGCGCGTAGAACCCACCCGGGTGCGTTCGTGGGACCACCGCAAGCTGGGCATGCCGGCGATGCCGCTCGGCGGGAGCACCGCGGAGTTCCTGAACGACTGACGCCGCGCTGAGCGCTGGAGAGCGCTGATCGGCGGGCTCGACTAGCCTCGGCGAGGTGCCGGACGCCGACGTCATCGTCGTCGGCGCCGGCCTGTCCGGACTCGCGGCGGCGAAGCGGTTGGAGGGCGCCGGGCGTGCGGTGATCGTCCTCGACGCCGCTGACGACGTCGGTGGCCGCGTGCGCAGCGACCGCGTCGACGGGTGGACGCTCGACCGCGGTTTCCAGGTCATCGACACCGGATATCCGGAGCCGCATCGGATCTTGACCGCCGCCCAATGGTCGGCGCTGGACCTCAAAGCGCTGCCGAACGGCGCCCGCGTACGGGCCGGCGGCAGCTGGCATCGGGTCGGCGACCCGCGTCATCACCGCGGCGACTTCGTCCCGACGGTCCGCTCGCCGCTCGGCTCGATCCGCGACAAGCTCGCGCTCGCCGCTTACCTCACGCGGCTCTGGCTGACTCCCGGTGACCGGTTGCTGAAGCGGCCGGAACGCTCGGCGTATCAGGCGTTTCGCGCTGCCGGCCTGTCCGACATCGTGATCGATCGGCTGCTGCGACCGTTCCTGTCCGGGGTGCTGCTCGAAGACGAGTTGACGACGTCCAGCCACTTCGTCGAACTGGTGCTGCACGCGTTCAGCCGCGGCCGGCAGACGCTACCGAGCGCCGGCGCCGGGGCGCTCGCGACCACGCTCGCGGCGGAAGTTGCCGACGTTCGGTTGCAGACGCCTGTTGCGGGCGTGTCCGCTACCGGCGTGACCACCGCCGGCGGCCCGCTCAGCGCGGCCGCCGTCATCGTCGCCACCGACCCGGTGACCGTCCACGAGCTCGTGCCGTCGATGCCTGCGGCGCCGATGCGACCGGTCAGCACGCTGTACTTCGCCGCTGACACGTCGCCGACGGACGGCGACGGCTACCTGTGCATCGGGCCCGGTCCGCTGACGAACGCCGTCGCGCTGTCGGACACGCTGCCGAGCTATGCGCCGAGCGGCCGGACGCTGGTGAGCGCCAGCACGCTGGAGCTCGGGCTCGGTGAAAGTGACGTCCGCGCCGCGCTGACCGACTGGTTCGGTGGCCAGGTGGCCGGCTGGGAGCTGCTGCAGCGTTACGACATTCCCGCGGCGTTGCCGGCCGCGGATCCGCCGCTGCTGGGGCTGCGACGCCCGGTGCGCGTCGAACCCGGGCTCTACGTCTGCGGTGATCACCGTGACAGCCCTTCGCAGCAGGGCGCCCTGGTCAGTGGCCGGCGCGCCGCTGACGCGCTGCTCGCGGATCAGAACGCGCGCGGCTGAGCCTTCGTCGCCGTTGGCCGGCGACAGTGCTGGTGCTGGTGCTGGTGCTGGTGCTCGGTGCTCGGTGCTCGGTGCTGGTGCTCGGTGAATCGGGGACGCGCGTGCTGCGTCATGCCCTCAGGTCGTTCTGGCGACGCCGAAGCACCCGGGAATGGCCGCGCTCCCAGCGACGTTGACCGAATTACGGTAACGATATATCGTTACCGTCATCCGATACGTCGAAGGAGGACGTGAACATGTACTACCAACACCCACGCGGAGAACGCGGACAGCGCGTAGACCGTGGTGAGGGCGCCGGGCGGGCGTACCGCCACCACCCCCGCCGCCCGCATCACCCCGGCATGGAGCCCGGCCCCGGCATCGGTCGTGGCTTCGGCCCGGGAACGGAACGGGGCATGGACCGCGGCATGCGTCGCCGGCGCGGCGGTGGCCGCGGCCGAGCCTCGCGCGGTGACGTGCGCGCCGCCGTGCTGCTGCTGCTCGCCGAGGAGCCGATGCACGGCTACCAGCTGATGCAGACCATCGCCGACCGCGCCGGCGGCCGCTGGACGCCCAGCCCGGGCGCGATCTACCCGACGCTGAACCAGCTCGAGGACGAGGGTCTGGTCTCGGTCACCGCCGAGTCCGGGCGCAAGCTCGCGACGCTGACCGACGCCGGCCGCCGGCACGTGGAGGAGCACTCCGGCGAATGGCCCGATCCCTTCGCGGCAGAGGCCGGGGACGCATCAGGTCCGGATCTGCGCTCGCTGCTCGAAGAGGTGCACATCGCCGCCCGGCAGGTGGCGCGTACCGGTAGCGACGCCCAGCGCAAGGCAGCCGCCGAGATCCTGAGCGGCGCGCGGCGCTCGCTGTACCTGCTGCTTGCCGATGGTGCGGGCGACAGCGATGGCTGAACCGTTCACCGCCACGGCGGCCGTGGTGACGGCGGCACCCGAGCGCTAGGCCAAGCAGCTCGCGTCGCACCTCGGCCGCCGGTCCGAGGTGCGTCGGCCAGCCGTTTGCCAACGTTCATCCCGGCGACAGTCACGGGTGACTGTCCAACCCCGTTAATGGCCGTGTGAGGACTTCGATCACCGTGACCGACAGCGTGCCTGTCGCCCGCAGCGACACCGCAGGACGCACGTCGCCCGCGCGGTTGCGCTCGGTCGCGAACCTGCGCCGCACGCGCCTGGGTCTGCTGGCGCCGGGACCGGTGGTGTCTCCCGTCAGCCGGTTGCTGTCAGCGCCACCCGATTCTGCGCGCTCAGCGCGGTAAGGGCAGTCGCCGCCCGCGAAGGCATCACGAGCGTCGCTACGTTGCCCGCCGACCACCAGCCCCGCACTGCTGCCGGCGCCGTCCGTGCCGCGGACGCGCCTTTCTACCGGCGTGCCGCCTGATGGATGACACCATCGCCGTATGACGGCGGTGGATGGTGCCGCGCTGCGCCGGCGCTGGGATGAGGCCTGCGCGAGTGCTGATGCAGCCGTGCGGCAGGCCCGCACCGCCGCGCAGCAGCGCGGCGAGGACTGGCTGGTGCGCTGGTTCACGAACGAGATCAGCCAGCTCGCGACGCTGCAGGCGATGGTGAACGGGAAGCGGCTGCGCCCCGGCGCCGTCGCCAGCGGGCTGTTCCACGACTTCCCGCCGGACCTCTCGGAGCATCCGTACCAGGCGGCGCTCATCGCCCTGGAGAAGGTCGAGCACCTGTTCGGCAGCGGTTTGGGCGCGCCCGAATGGGACTGGTCGGCGGGCTTCCCCGCCGGATGGCCGACCTCCGTGCGCGACCGCGTCCGTTCCTACCTCCCGTTGCATCGCACCTGAGCCAACCTGACTTGACGAGGACCACACCACGCAAAGCGTTCGACAGCCCCGGGCCTGCCGGGAGAGGGTGGGTCGATGACCGGCCTCCTCGCCACCGACACCCTGATACGACCGATCCAGGATGACGACGTGGAGGTCGCCGAGGAGCTCGCATGGCACGCGCTCGCCGGGGTCGGCGAGCGCTTCGGCTTCTCGATCGGTGTGCGTGACGCGGTGCGGATCGCCTGGGCACGCTCGCGCATCCGCCACATCGCGTCGACCGACCCGGCGGGCAGCGTCGTCGCCGAGCGGGACGGCGAGGTCATCGGCATCGGGCTGGCCATCAAACGCGGGTCGCTGTGGTTCCTGTCGCTGCTGTGCGTGCGTGAAGGCCTGCAGGGCGGCGGCGTGGGACGCCAACTGCTCGACGCGGCTCTTGCGTACGGCGACGACTGCGCCACGGCGATGATCTGCGCCTCACCCGATCCGAAGGCGCTCCGGCGATACGGCTGCGCCGGCTTCGCGTTGCACGCGGGGTTCGAGGCGGCGGGAATCCCGGAGCGGTCGGCGATTCCCGGCAACCTCGGCGTCCGGGAGGGCGACTGGGACCGTGACGCCGAGTTCGCCGAGCAGCTCATCACCGAGCGCCGGGGAGAGCCCTACGGGCCGGACATCGCCTGGATGCAGGCGCAAGGCATGCGCCTGCTCATCCGAGAGGGGAGTACCGCGCGGGATCGGGCGGTGGCGGCGGTGCGCGGCAGTCACGTGGGACCGTTGGCGGCCGCATCCGATGAGGCTGCTGCGCGGGTGCTGTGGGCGGCCATCGGGGAAGTCGAGGACGACGTCCGGATCGGCTACCTGCTGAGCGCCCAGCAATGGGCGATCGACGTCGCGCTGGCCGCGCGGCTTCCGCTGGCGATGACCGATGCGCTATGCACCCGCGGGCTCCTGCCGCCGACCCCCTACATCCCTTCTGGCATCTTCGGCTGACGCCGGTCGAGGCTGCTGGCCCAGCCACTTGGCGGCCCACAGGTAGCTGGCCTGACGGTTGAGGAAAAGGTTGATCGAAAGGCAATTACGCAACCACTTCCTCAACCGACCGATCCGGCGGTCCATTCAGCACACCGAGAGTGCGACCCGGCGAGCGATAAGGCAAAGACGCATTTGCGATGGGGCCGATAGGATCGGCTTATGACGACACCGGCTGTCACCCCGTCGGCACTGCCGAGCGTCCCGCAGCTGCGGGCGTTCTGCGCGGTCGCCGAGCACTTGCACTTCGGTGCTGCTGCGGCGGACCTGCACATCAGCCAGCCGGCTGTGTCCGCCGCCGTCGCCGGGCTGGAACAGACGCTGAAGGTGCAGCTCCTGGAGCGCACCCCGCGCTGCGTGTCGCTCACCCCGATCGGCGCCGAGATCGCACGCCAGGCGCGCGACGTTCTCGAGGGCCTGGAGGATCTGGTGCGTGACGCCGCCGCTGGAGGCCGCCGCCATTGCGGCCCGCTGCGGGTCGGCATGATCCCGACGATCGCGCCCTACATCCTGCCCACGGTGCTGGGCGCGCTGCGCAAGCGCTTTCCCGATCTCGAGCCGACGGTGACGGAGGACTTCACCGAGCGGCTGCTCGAGCGCCTCTCGTCCGGCCGCCTCGACCTCGCCGTCATCGCGCTGCCGAGCGGCGCGGACGGGTTCGTCGAGATCCCCTTGTACGTCGAGGATTTCCTGTTGGCGGTGCCGACCGGATCGCCGCTCGCCGGAGCGACGGACCTGCACCCGAGCGTGCTCAAGGATCTCGACCTGCTGCTGCTGGCGGAGGGGCACTGCTTGCGCGACCAGGCGCTCGATGTCTGCCGGCAGGCGGGGATCAACGGTGAGTCGACCAGCGGTGCCGCGCCGGCCATGTCGCTCACCACGGTCTCGCAGCTCGTGGCGGGCGGCCTTGGTGCCACGCTGCTTCCGGCGACGGCCGTGGCGGTGGAGGCGAAGCGGGATCGGCTGGGAATCGGGCAGTTTCGCGCGCCCGCCCCCGGGCGGCGCGTCGGTCTCGTGCACCGGCAGGGCGCCGCCCGCGCCGACGAGTACGGCGAGCTGGCCGACGTGCTGCGCGACGGGCTCAAACGGCTGCCGGTCGTCCTCGAACGGCCGTTGCCGATCAGCCTGCGCTGACGAGCGAGGGATCGGGCGTCGGCTGGATGCCGGTCGGCGAGTCGGTCGGCACGACGTCGGTCGGCGGAACGTCCGTTGACGGCGCGTCGGTCGGCGCGAGCGTCGGGTCCGTGGACGGGGAAGCCGACTCGGTCGGCGCCGGGGTCTCGCTCGGCGATTCGGTCGGTTCCGGCGTGGGCGTCACGGAGTCCGTCGGTGTCGGAGTCGGCGTGGGGGTCGGGCTGGGCGGGAGCAGCCGGTAGCCGGAGATGCGGTTCCAGATCTGCGACGTCGCGTTGAATCCCCACTTGGCCAGCGTCGGCCAGCCGTGCCCGACACGCGGCAGCAGGATCACCGAGTAGCGGGCGTCCGGGTGCCCGGTGAGTACCGCGGCCTTCTCCGCTGACACCTTCGGGAACGTGAAGTTCACCCAGATCGAGTAGCCACCGCTGACCGGGACGACCGGATCCGCGAGCCCATGCACATGGACGATCCGAGCGCCCTTCGGGCAGGGAACGAGCAGTGCCCCTGACATCGAGCCAGCCGCGGCGAACAGGTCCGGGCGTTCACAGGCAGCCCGCTCGGCCATCATCCCGCCGGTCGAGAAACCGATGAGGTAGACGCGTCGCTCGTCGATCGGCACCCGCTTGCTGACGTCCTGTACGACATTGGCGAGATAGGCCATGTCGTCGACCTTCTTCTGCTGCGGGATCCCGCAGCAGCCGCCGGCGTTCCAGCCGTTGTCGGCGGAGATGCCGAACGCGACCGTGACGCCGTGCGCCTTCCCGAAGGGGCCGTATCCGGTCTGAGCGGCGATGCTCGCCGCGGTCTGGTTGACGCCGCTCAGCACGATGAGCAGCGGGTGTTTCGTCGACTTGCTGAGGGATCCGTCCAGGTAATAGGACCGTCCGTCGGAGACGTGGACGATGGAGGCTTTGAGCACGGTCGTCGCAAAGCAGCCCGACAACGTCACGGTCAGTGCCGCGATGGCGAGCAGGAGGGAGCCGAGACGACGTGCAGCCGAGGTCACGTCCGGTTTTTCGGCTTTGCGGAACCCCGTATTGAGTGATCAGCCAATACGGCGTAAAGTGCCGCGTTCTACGCGATGGGCTCCGGTGCGGCGGCGACCAGCCGGCGACTGAACGTCGGAGCCCACGGAGCGTCGTGCAGCCCGATCCGATCCAGCGCGCGGCCGGCGAGCTCCGCAAGCGCCTCGAGGTCGGCGAGCAGCTGGGGTGAGGCGCGATGCACGGTCGCCCAGTACACGCCGATGGCGCCGAGGGGTTCGTGGCGCCGGATGGGCACCATGGCCAGCGAGCGCACGTACGTCGGCCGATACGCGTCCTGCGGGATCCGCTCGTCGAGCGTGATGTCGGGAATCACCGCCGACTCGCGATGCAACATGGCCCACCCGCTGATGCATTGGAGCATCGGGAAACGCTGGCCCTTCCACAGCGGCGCGATCGAGTCCTCGTCGGCGTAGAAGCAGGCATCGCCCTCGCGCAGGACGAATGTCGCCCCCTGCGAGCCCGCCAGCTGGCGCGCTCCGCTGCGCACGATCTGCAGAACATCGTCCAGACGCTTCGCCTTTTCGAGGCGAGCCCGGTAGCGGTCCAACGGCATCATCGACCCACTGACTTTCGGTTGGCTCTGCCGCGATGATGACATGCGAACACGCCCGCGGGTATCCCGCGAGGAGGCCCCTTTCGCAGCTCGGCCGCCGTGTTCGTACGCATTTATCAGGGGATCTAACCCTTTAGCCGGCCGGCATTCGGTGGCGCCGTCCCCGCAGCCGACAGGCGAGAAGGCTCACACCCGGCAATACCCGGTAGAGGTGTCCGATCTCGCGCGCAGCTGCCGATACATGAGAGAAGGCGCAGGGAGGAGGTGGCGATGAGCAGCTCACGTCGTCTGCCGCGAGCGCGCGCCGGAGGCGGCACGACCCTCACCGCCCGCCGCGTGCGCAGTAGCCCAAAGCCCGTTCGATCACTGGACGAGAGCCGTCCGCAGCCGGGCAAGAAAGCCCCGCACGACGACGCATTCTGGGCAGCCTGCGGCATCGAATTCTGACTCGGTTCACGCCGTACATCCGCCGCCCTGCGGGGGCGCCACCCGTGCCGTTCGCACCTGCGCCCAACTCGTACCGTCGGCAGTCGCGTTCGCGTTCGCACTCGCACAGCTCATGACAGCGATGCTGGCGCTGAAAGGCGCTGCGCGCATCGGCTGCGCGGTCCGCGTCCGCAGCTGTTGGGACGATGCCGCGCCGAGCTCCGGCCGGCCGCCGCTCATTCCAAAGCAGGAGCTCGCCGGCTTCCGGGCCGTTCGGAAGGCGGAGGCTCGCCGCGCCGCGCCGGCCATATCCTGAGCGCGTGGGTGGGGGGTGGAGACAGCTACCCGCGGGGGCGCGTGATGCGTTGACCGCGACGGCCGTCGCTGTCGTCTGGTTCGGCGGCTTCTTCCTGGCCAGCGGACGGCGGCACGACTGGTCCGGCTACGACCGCACCTGGGTCTGCGCCGGGGTGGCGACCACCCTGGCGACCCTGCTGACCCGTCATTTCCCGCGCACCTGCCTGGCGGGCGCAGCGCTGGTCTATCCCCTTGCGTACTCCACGTCCGGGACCACGTTGAGCAGCCAGTTCCATGTCCTGCCGGTGTTGGTCGTCGGCTTCATCGTCACCTGCACTGCTGCCGTCGCGACCCGCTGGGCGCTCAGCGCTTGCCTGCTGTCGGTCACCATGCTCGCCGGCGCGCTTCCGGCCATCGCCGCGCTGGGCTCCAAGCTCTCCCGCGGCGACGACCTGGCGGTCCTCGCCCCCTCCAAAGCGACCAGCCTGGTGCGTGACCCGGTGGGAACCGTGTTCGCTCTGGGCGCGACGGTGGCGGTCGTCCTGCTCGGGGCGGCGATCGCCCGGGCGCGCCGAACGGCAGAGCTGCTGGCCGCCCGCAACGCCGAACTGATGGCGTTGCGGGAACGCGAGGCGCAGCAGGTCGTGGCCGCCGAACGCACCCGCATCGCGAGGGAATTGCATGACGTCGTCGCGCACCACGTGAGCGCGATCGTCATCCGCGCCCAGGCGGCGGGCCGCGTCGCCGGGCAGGACCCGGGGGCGCCGCTTGCCGCGACCGAGTGGATCGCGAATACCGGGCAGGAAGCGCTGACCGCGATGCGGCAGGTCGTGCGCGTCCTGCGCCGCGACACGATGGCGGCGCGCACACCGGAGGAAGGGCTCGCGGTGTTGCAGAGCATCGCCGACCGGGTGAGCGAGGCCGGGCTGGAGGTGCGGCTGCGGATGGGTGACCCGGTGCCTGCACTCGCCGCGCACGTGCAGCTCGCCGCCGTCCGCATCGTCCAGGAGGCGCTGACGAACATCCTGATGCACGCCCGCGCCACCTCCGCCGAGGTCCAGCTGGTGCCGTTGAACGAGGGGTTGCTGGTGTGCGTGGATGACGACGGGACGGTCGGCGGCCCGCCGGTGTCCAACGAGCTGCCCCGCCCGCGCCTCGGTGGGGCGGCCGGCAACGGCCTGGCGGGCATGCGCGAACGCGCGCAGAGCTGCGGCGGATGGCTCGCGCTGAGCTCCGGACCCCGCGGTGGGTGGTGCGTCACCGCGCTGCTGCCGACCGGCAGGGTCTGAGCGATGGAGCCGTTGGAGGTGACGCCCGCCCCCGCCGTCGCTGCTGCCACGGACACCCGGGTGGTCGTGGTGGACGACCAGTCCGTCATCCGCGCCGGACTGCGCATGATCATCGACCATGAGCCGGATCTGGTCGTCGTCGGTGAGGCAGCCGACGGGAACGAGGCGCTGGACGTCGTGCGCGCCACCCGTCCCGACGTGGTGCTCATGGACATCCGGATGCCGAACCTGGACGGGCTGGAGGCGACCCGCCGGCTGCGCAGCGCGCCTTTCGGGACACCGGCCGTCGTCGTCCTCACCACCTTCGACGACGAGGAGTACGTGCTCGGCGCGGTGCGCGCCGGCGCGGCCGGCTTCCTGCTCAAAGACGCCGGCCCCGATCTGCTGGTGCACGGCATTCGCGCCGCGCACCGGGGAGATGCGCTGGTCGACCCGGCCGTGACCGGGACGCTCATCGCACGGTGCCTCGAGCTCGAGCAGGAGGCCGGCCGCAACGGGCTGCCCGACGCGCAACGCTGGCGGGCGGCCGTCGACTCGCTGAGCGCCCGCGAGCGCGAGGTGCTGATCGGCATGGCGCGTGGCTGGTCCAACCGGCGGCTGTCGAAAGAGCTGAGCCTCGGCGAGACGACCGTGAAGACCCACGTCAGCAACGTGCTCGCCAAACTCGGTGCAGCCAGCCGCGTCGAAGCCGTCGTGGTCGCCTACGAGTCCGGGCTGGTGCGACCGGGCGGCAGCCCGTCCTAGCCGACCGCCGACCACCCGCGCCAGCGCGACACCCGGATGACCACGACCGGTCCCGCGGGCCGCATCTGCTGGTACTGCGGGTATTTCACGGCGAGGCCGGCCAGCGCGGCATCGAACTCCGGCCCGGAATCGACGACGTGCGCCGCCCCGTCGGCGCGCACCCACCACAGCTGCTGCCAGTCGGCGTCGTAGTGATCGACCAGCAGCGATACCGCCGGATTCACCGCGATGTTGGCCAGTCGCTTGAGGCTGCGGCTGGACTTCGGCTTCGCGTCGACCGCCGAGTAGACGACGTTCTCGTCCGGCGCCAGCGCGAACGTCATCGGCACGAGGTGCGGCTTCCCGCTGCCGTCCGCGGTCGCCAGCCGGGCCACCGGCGACGTTCCGAAACGTTGCCGGGCTGCTACTGCGTCAATGGGCGGCATCGGTCACTTCCCCGGTGGCGGCGGGGCCGCCTCGGCGGCATAGCGCGTGGGCGGCATGCCGACGGTGGCCGTGAAGTCGCGGACGAAATGGGCCTGGTCGTAGTAGCCGAGCTGCAACGCGAGAGCGGCCCAGTCGACCGTTCCGCGCGCCGCCTGGGCTGCGGCTTCGTGCATGCGAAACCGGCGCACCACCCACTTGAGCCCCACGCCGACGTATTCGGTGAACAGCCGTTGCAGGCTGCGCGTACTCGTGCCTACCTGCCGGGCGAGGTCGTCGACGCGCACGATCTGCGGGTTCGCCGCAACGGTCATGACCGCCTGCGTGGCGGCCCGGACGGCATCATCGGCCGCCGGCTCCTGCTCTCCCAGCCACGCTTGCGCAGCTGCCGCCATGCCCGCCGCGTCGGGCGCGGCGCGCACCGCGGACACCAGTGAACGGGTGTCCGCCGCCAGCACCTCGGCGGCCGGCAGCACCCGCCCCCGTAACGCTGATACGGAGGAGCCGAGCAGCGGGTGAAATCCGCCCGGCTGGAACTTGATGCCGAGCACCGACCCGTGGCCGGCCAGCTCGCGGACGAACTTGGCCCGCGGAACCCCGTAGACGAAAGCGCCCGCGTCCTCGACGACGAGATGGACGCTGGGGTAGGGCAACGTCTCCTGCGTGCGTCGCTCGCCGTCCGGCAGCGTCCACGCGACGGACCAGTACAGCTCCACGACGTCAGTCAGCTCGGCGCTCGGCGGCTCGCGGTACAGCCGGATCGCCTGGCCGTACTCGTGCGGGCGCAGCAGGCCGCCCGGTGCCGCCAACGTCTCGCTCGCCACGAGCCCAGCGTAGGTCGGAGCTTGGCGCATTCGTCCAAGACCGGCCGCGCCGGCGTCCCTAGCGTCGATCCAGCACGATCCACGGGAGGAGAACCCATGAGCAAGTCCATCCGCGCGACCGCGACCGTGCAGTCCTGGGAGGAATCGCCGTACGACGAGAGTGAGGGCACTGCCACGACGTCACGCGCCCGCATCACGTACCGCTACGAGGGCGACCTCGTCGGCGAGAGCGTCGCCGAACTGCTCATGGTCTACGTGGCTGAAGAAGCCGAGTACGTCGGCCTGGAGCGGGTCACGGCGAGCATCGACGGCAAGCCGGGCGCGTTCGTGGTGTCGTCGGTCGGTTCGTTTCGGGGTGGGGTCGCGCGCTCGACGTGGAATGTGATCGCGGGATCGGCGACGGGGGAGCTCGGCGGGCTGTCGGGCGCAGGCGACGCCGAAGCACCGAAGGGCAAACAGTTGTTCGTGAACGCCGAGATCACGCTGGCCTGATCGGTGCGCGTCAGCCCGCAGCCTGGTCGCTGTCGACGATGAAGTCGTTGACCGTGTTCGCGACGGTCGACAGGCCCGAGGTGGCGACGCGGTCGTCGGAAGCACTGAGGCCGTAGACCGTGACGTTGCGCGCGCCGACGTCGATCGTGGTGTTGGTGGCCGTCGGGAAGCTGGTGCCGGCGGCGTCGTTGGTCAAGCTCACCGGATCGTCGACGAACCCCTTGTCGAACGAGTCGTCGAAGATGACGGCGACGAGCGCGTTGCTACCGTCGCTCGCCTTCCAGCTGCAGGCGTGGATGCCGGCTTTTGGTTCAGCCGCCTGGCCGGAGCCGGCCGCGGTGCCGAGTGCCAGCTCGACCTGGCTCGCCGGCACCGCCGCACAGATCGACTGCCCGGTGAAGCCGGCCTTGCCGCCGACCTGGGTGGCGGGCGCGGTCGACGGGTTCGTGGTCGTGCCGGTCGAGGCGGCCGCCTTGCTGCTGCCCGAGCCCCCGCATCCGGCCAGTACGACGCCGGCGGTGGCTGCTGCTGCGATGACGCCGGCGCGCGCCGTGCCGGACCGCGTTCCACATGTGGTGAGCACGCTGTGACGTTAGGGTTCGGCGGAACAGGCAATGCGACATCGTCGGATAGCAGACAGCAGGAGGCGGCTCACGGATGGCGACCCGACGCAGGAGCCTGATCGCGCTGTTCGCCGCGGCGGTTCTTCCCCTCGCCGCGTGCTCGGCCAGCACGACCGGTCCGAGCGAGGGCAGTACGCCTGCCACCCCGCCCGCCCGCCCGCAGGGCGCCATCAACGTCTTGAGCATCCTCCCGCCGGGCGCGACGTCCGGTCCCAGCCAGGAGAAGATGTACGACGCTCTCAACCGCATCGATCCCGCGTCCCTGACCGACGCCGGCCTGTCGGACTACTACAAGTCGGCGCCGCTGGACCCGGCGCCGGCCGACGTCGTCAAGACCGAGAAGCCGCGCGCCGGGGTCACCATCAAACGTGACCGGTACGGCGTTCCCTATGTCTACGGCAGCACCGATGAGGACACCGCGTTCGGCGCTGGTTATGCCGGTACCGAAGACCGCATGTTCGTCATGGACGCGCTGCGCTACGCCGGGGCCGGGCGCTTCTCGGAGTTGCTCGGCGCGACCAAGGCGAATCTCAAGCAGGACGCGGACGCTTTCCGGCAGGCCGACTACACGCCCGCCGAAGCCGAAGCACAACTCGACGCGTTCGGCCGTTCCAGCCCCGCCGGCAAGGATTTCGTCCACCGCATCGACGCCTTCGTGGAGGGCGTCAACGCCGCTCGACACGCGTTGTGCCCCACGGTGCAGGCGGCGAGCTGCCCGTTGCCGTACCGGCTGCTGAACCTCACACCCACCGACTACACCCGGGCGGACATCATCTACACCGCCTCGCTGATCGGCGGGATGCTCGGCAAGGGCGGCGGCGACGAGGCGCGTAACGGCGTTTTCCTGCGGCAATTGCAAGCGAAGTTGGGAGATGCGCTCGCTGCCAAGGTCTTCACCGATCTGCGTGACGCCCAGGATCCGAGCACCCCCGTGACGGTGCCGGGTACCCAGCCGTACGGGTCGCCGGGAAGCATCGACTCACCCGCGGTCGCGCTGCCGGACGTGCCGAGCAAGACGGTGAAGGTCGTCGGCGGCACCGCCGGGGTGCCGAGCGGCGCGCAGCCTTCGGGTGCAGGGGCCGGTGGCGGTGCGACGCTCGCCGACCGGATGCACATCCCGGACGCGATGAGCAACGCAATGCTCGTCGCCGGCAACCACACCGCGAGCGGCCGTCCGGTCGCTGTCATGGGGCCGCAAACGGCTTATCAAGCACCGAACTTCTTCGACGAGATCGCCCTGCACGGACCGCACTACCAGGCCCGCGGGGTCGCGTTCGCCAACCTGCAGTTCGCCGTGCTGATCGGCCGCGGCCGCAGCTACGCGTGGTCCGCGACCAGCGCGAGCGGGGACATCGTCGACACCGTCCTCGACCGGCTGTGCAACGTCGACGGCAGCAAGGCGACCGTGAACTCGACCGGCTACCTCGATGGCGACACGTGCAAGCCGATGACCGGCACCCCGCGCGTCCTGCACGACAAGACCGGTAAGACCATCGCCACCTTCCCGGACTTGCGCACCAGGCACGGCATCGTGCAGTACCGCACGACATCCGGTGGTACCCCGGTCGCCGTCGTCAGCCAGCGCTCCACCTATGGCCATGAGCCGGACTCGGTGCTCGGCTTCCTGCAGATGGACGACCCCGCCGCCATCAAGGGACCGGCTGATTTCAGCAACGCTTTCAGCAAGGTCGGCTTCACGTTCAACTGGTTCTACGTCGACACCCGCGACATCGCGACGTTCACCTCGGGGGCGTTGCCGATCCGGGCGAAGGGCGTCGACCCGGACCTGCCGCGCTGGGGTGACCGCAAGTGGGATTGGACCGGTTTCCTCCCGGCCGCCCAGCATCCGCAGGCCGTCAACCCCCCGGTGGGCTATCTGGTCAGCTGGAACAACAAGCCGAGCGTCGGCACGTACTCGGCCGACAACGAGTGGGGCTGGGGCCCGGTGCAGCGGGTGCTCGCGCTGCGCGACCGGCTGCAGGCCTCCATCAAGAAGGGCAAGGTGACCCGCGCCGACGTGACCGCCGACATGATCGACGCGGCGACGGTTGATGTTCGCGGCGCGTACTTGCTGCCCGACATGCTCGCCGCCGTCGGCGATGATCGAAGTCTCGCGCCGTACACGAACCTGCTGCGTTCGTGGATGAAGTCGGGGGCGCATCGCGTCGACCGCGACCGCACCGGCCACTACACGGATCAGGCCGCCATCGCGCTCATGGACACCTGGTATCCGCTGCTGGCCAAGGAGATCCTGCGGCCGGTGCTGGGTGACCTCGTGGCCGCCATCCCGCAGTCGGTGGACAACACCCCGAGCAGCCATCGCGGGTCGGCCTGGAACAACGTCGCCGCCTACTCGTGGGTCAGCCGCGATCTGGAGAAGGTGCTCGGCCGTTCGCCGAAGGACGCCATGGCCGTGAGCTACTGCGGCAAAGGCGAGCTGTCCACCTGCCGCGATCAGCTGCGCGCGACGCTCCGCACGGCCGTCGCGACGCTCGCTCGTGAGCAGAAGACGAGCGACCCGTCGGCATGGAAGTACGACAAGCACCGCGACGACATCCAGTTCCAGTACGTCGGGCAGTCCGTGCCTGCCATCGACTGGCAGAACCGCCCGACGTTCCAGCAGGTCATCGGCTGAGCTGAGGCTGCTGTCCGCTGCTGACAGCGACGCGCCAGCGGCCCACGCTTCGGCTCGACGGTCGCGCTCGACGGCGTCGACCTCGTCGCGCCGTGCTGCTCATCATGCCGATGAACACCGGCCATCCGGGCCTACCGCCGTCAGGTCTGACCAGCTTGATCAACGCGCCAACGATCATGGTGAGACCCCGTTCAAACGGGGGTTGGGCCTGATCAGTGGCGCGTTGATCTTGCGGTGGTGATCGGGTGACCAGCATTGCGTGTCGCGGCGCCGGGGGGTCATGCTGTGTTATGGCTGGACGTCCGGCGCCGTTGCCCGTGCACGGAGACGTCTTCTTCGACGCGCGTGACGGTAATCGCAGCTGCCGCGTGTCGTGGCATTCGGCGCTCGGCGTCTTCGTCATCAGCGTCTGGCGGGGCGATGTCTGCACCGGCACATTCCAGCTGCCGCGCGCCGACGTCCCGGCGTTCGTCGGGGCGTTCGTGTCGCAACTTGCCGACGAGGGTCACACCGCCGAGCGCGCCGCGGGCTGACCGGTTCACCCCACAGACGCCGCGATCCACTGCTCGAAGAGTCCGATGGCTACCGGCCGGCCCGCGTCGTCGACGCGCAGCGGGCCCAGCAGGGCGACGCGCCCGGGCGTTTGCACCCCCTCCGAGAAAGTGTCAGGATCTGCCACAATCTCGTCTGCGCGACGCACGTCACATCCGAAGACTGCTCTCCCGAAGGGGCCACCGTGACCAGCCCTGACCGATACATCGTCGTCTCCGCCGACTGCCACGGCGGCGGAGACGTGCTGGACTACAAGCCGTATCTCGAGCGCAAGTGGCACGACGAGTTCGACGCCTGGGTCGCCACCTACGAGGTGCCGTACGAGGACCTCAAGGGCGACAACGGCGCTCGCAACTGGGATTCCGATCGGCGCCTCGCCGACCTCGAGCAGGACGGCATCGTGGCGGAGGTCGTCTTCCCGAACACGGTGCCGCCGTTCTTTCCGAAGAACTCGCTGACCGAGCAGCCGCCCGCGGCCAACGAGGGTGATCTGACCAAGCGCTGGGCCGGCCTGCAGGCGCACAACCGCTGGCTCGTCGACTTCTGCCAGGCCGCTCCCGGGCGGCGCGCCGGCATCGCGCAGATCATGCTGCACGACATCGATGCGGCGATCGCCGAGGTGCGGTGGGCCAAGGAGAACGGGCTGAGCGGCGGTGTTCTGCTGCCGGGTACGCCCTATGGCTGCGGGTTGCCGCAGCTGCACGACATCGAGTACTACGACCCGCTCTGGGCCGTCTGCGAAGAGCTCGAGATGCCGGTGAACCACCACGCCGGCAGCGCGGCACCGCCGATGGGGCCGACGAACGTCGACCAGGTGATCTTCCTGCTCGAGGTGACGTGGTGGGCGCATCGCGCGCTGACCAGCCTCATCACCTCCGGTGCGCTCGAACGTCACCCCGACCTGCAGCTCGTCTTCACCGAGCAGGGCACCGCCTGGATCCCCCCGGAGCTGGCCCGCCTCGACTACTTCTTCGACCGGATGGCGACGGCGGTCGGCTCGCAAGAGCACGTGTGGGGCGGGCCGGTGGTCGAGAAGCTGTCGCTGAAGCCCAGCGAGTACTGGGCGCGGCAGTGCCACGTCGGCGCCAGCTTCATGCGCGCCGACGAGGCCAAGCTGCGTCACCAGGTCGGCGTCGACAAGATCATGTGGGGTAGCGATTACCCACACAAGGAGGCCAGTTTCCCGTTCTCCCGCGAAGCGATCCGGCTCGCGTTCGCCGATTGCCCGCCGTCCGAGACCGCCGCGCTGCTCGGTGGCAACGCGGCCCGGCTGTACGGGCTCGACCTCGAGGTCCTCGCGCCGATCGCCGCGCGGGTCGGCCCGCTCGTCGACGAGATCTCCCGGCCGTTGACGGTGGGTGAGGTGCCGGCCGAGGCCGAGCGCTGCCCGGCGTTCGTGGGATATGGCGGGACGGCCTGATGAAAACGCTGAAAGGAAGGGTCGCCGTCGTCACCGGAGGTGGCAGCGGGATCGGCCGCGCGATGTGCCAGCGCTTCGGCCGGGAGGGCATGCACGTCGTGCTCGCCGACGTGATGGCGGACCGGGTCGAGCAAGTGGCCAAGGAGCTGTCGTCCGAAGGCCTCGACGTGATCGGCGTGCAGGCCGACGTCACCTCGCAGGAGTCGGTCAACGCGCTGCGGGACGCGACGCTCGAACGTTTCGGCGCCGTCCACGTCCTGTGCAACAACGCCGGCATCGGTGCGGGCGCTGAAGGCAAGCTCTGGGAGCACGAGGAAGCCGACTGGAAGTGGGCGTTCGCCGTCAACGTGTACGGCGTCATCCACGGCATCAACGCCTTCGTCCCGGCGATGCTCGACGGCGGCGACGAAGGCCACATCGTCAACACATCGTCCGGCAACGGCGGCATCTCCCCACTGGCGGGAACGCCGCAATACGCGGTCACGAAGGCCGGCGTCGTCACGCTCACCGAGTGCCTGTACGCGCAGCTGCGCGACGTCACCGACAAGGTCAGCTGCTCGCTGCTCTTCCCCGGGCCGCACATGCTGCGCACCGGCCTGTTCGAGTCCTGGCGCACCCGGCCCGACGAGTTCGCGAAGAGCCGCCCGCGCGCCACGCCGTACACCACCGTCGAAGCGCTGGAAGAGCAGATGAAGGCCGCCGGCGTCAGCATCGCCTACACCGAGCCGTCGGAGGTCGCGGACCAGGTGGTGGACGCCATTCTCGCCGACCGCTTCTGGATCCACCCGCCGAGCGAGTCCAGCGACGCGTCGCTGCAGGCGCGCACGGCCTCGATCCTGGCCCGTTCCAACCCCGACTATTTGCGCGCCGTACCCGGCTGAGAGGGAACCTTCGTGGAGCCGTACCTGATCATCACGTCGGACAGTCACGCCGGGTTGCCGACCGCGGCGTACCGCCCGTATCTGGAGTCGAAGTACCACGCTGCGTTCGACCAGTTCCTGTCCGAACGCGGCATCCAGCTCGAGGAGATGACCAACCTCGGCGTACGCAACAGCGCGTTCGCCGACAGCTGGTACGCCGAGCACGGTGAGGCGCTGAACGCCGGCTGGGACGCGTTGAAACGCGATCAGGAGCTGGACGCGGAAGGCATCTGCGGCGAGGTCATCTTCCCGGACGCCGACGCCGTCGAGTCGCGTACCTGCGCGCCGTTCGGCACCGGGCTGGGCCTGTCCGGCGACACCGATCCCGAGCTCGGGATGGCGGGTGCGCGGGCGCACAACCGCTGGCTCGCCGAGCTGTGCGCGCACAGTCCGCAGCGGCGCTGCGGTGCGGCGCTGATCCCCATCACGGCCGATCTCGACGACGTGCTCGCGGAGATCAGGCGCAGCAAGGAAGACGGCCTCGGCGCCGTGATGATCCCGGCGATGTGGATGCACCAGCGTCCGTACCACGATCGCTACTACGACCCGGTGTGGGCGCTCTGCGAAGAGCTGCAGATGCCGGTGATGACCCACAGCGGACCGAGCGATCGGGAGTCGTACGGTGACCACCTCGGCATCTACGTCACCGAGGTGACGTGGTGGCCGGCGCGGCCGATGTGGTTCTTGCTGTGGTCGGGCGTGTTCGAGCGTTTCCCGGGGCTGCGCTTCGGCGTGACCGAAGCGGGCGCCTGGTGGGTGCCGGGGCTGCTGTGGTTCTGGGATCGCCTGTACCTCGGCCAGAAGGGCACCGAGAAGCTCGGTGCCAAGCCGTTCGGTGACAACGTGCTGATGGCGCCGAGCGAGTATTTCGATCGCAACTGCTTCATCGGCGCGTCCAACACCAAGCGCCGCGAGATCGGCATGCGCTACGAGATCGGCGTCGACAACCTCCTGTGGGGTAGCGATTTCCCGCACCCCGAAGGCACCTGGCCGACCTCGCGCGAGTGGCTCAAGCGCACGTTCCACGACATCCCCGTCGAGGAGACGCGGCGCATGCTCGGCCTCGCCGCTGCCGAGGTCTTCGGTTTCGACGTCGACGCGCTGCGCCCGCTGGCCGAGAAGATCGGTCCCACCCCCGCCGACCTTGGCCAGCTCGACGGCGACCCCACCGGTGCCGACCTCGTTGCGCGCTGGGAGAAGGCGCGCACGGTGGGCCGGCATTGGCTGACCGGGCACGACTTCCCGCTGATGGACATCTGAGCGGACGTTTGAGAGGACACATCGTGACGACATCCCCAGCGGTCCGCTACGGCCGCCGCGACGCCCAACGCAACCGCGAGCTGGAAGCCACCCAGCCGGGTGAGGCGCCGCTCATCTGGTGCCAGGCCGTAACGGCGTTATGGGAAACCCATCCGGAGGTCGTCGCGGCGGTGCTGCCGCCGCCGCTCTCGCCGGCGGACCGGCCCCTGGTGCGGCTCACGCTGACGGTCGTGCAGATGCCGGGACTGCCGGCGTTCGGGGCCGGCTGGCTGGGGGTCGCAGCGCGGCACGGCGACGTGCCCGGGGAGTACCCGATCTTCATGCCGATGACCACCGAGCAGTCGGTGATCGGAGGGCGTGAGACGTACGGCGAACCGAAGAAGATCGCCGACGTGTGGGCGCGCCGCGACGGCCAGTCGATCGATGCGGGCATCAGCCGCATGGGCTTCCCGCTGGTCGAGATCCGCGGCACGATCACCGGCGAACGCGAGCCCTACGAGATCGACAAGCGCGACTTCTGGTTCAAGGTGCTGCCCTCCGCCGAGCGTCCGGGGGAGCTGGACGGCGACGCGCTGCTCGTCTACGGCGAGAAGCATGAGCAGGCCCGTCGTCATGAGGGAATCGACGGCACCGTCGTGCTGAAGGACTCGCCGCTGGACCCGATCGCCGACCTCGCGATCGTGGAGCTGGTCGATCTGAACTGGACCGAGCGCGCCTCGACGCAGGTGGGCAAGGTGGTAGGCCCGGTGCCGGCGGCCGACTTCGTCCCGTACCTGCATCAGCGTTACGACGATCTGTCGGTGCTGGGCAAGAAGGACTGATCGGCCGCCGCATCCGGCTCGTCAGGCGACGTCGACGGGGTTCAGCAGGTAGATCTGCGGGGCCCCGTCGAATGCGTCGCCGACATTCGCGAACGCGCCGCCGAGGTGCGGGGACTGCATGTGCGCGTTCAGGTCCTCCTGCGACGCCCACGTCTCCAGGTTCACGAACGTGCCCGGTGCGCCCTGGGCCTCGAACAGGTCGTAACGGATGCAGCCCTTGTCCTGCCGGCTGGGCGCCACGATGCTGCGCAGCGCGTCACCGACCACGCCTTCCTTGCCCTCTTTCGCCTTCAGCACGGCGACGACGTGTAGCTCGGCCACTCGTTCCTCCTCGACCTGTCCATTGGTGCAGCGAATGCCGCGGGCAGGGTATCGGGAGCGCGCGGGCGTGGCTGCACCGGTTCCGGCATCCGGTCGGGTGCGCGGGGCAGGCAGACGAAGCGGTGCCGGACGGGCGGTTGGCATTGCTGCACTGCGCAGACAATCCGTGACATCTGGATCTGCCCTATCGCGATCGTTGCGACGGAAGGCGTGTCGAGGCCGGGAGCACTCGACTGGGGGCTTGCCGACCGCCACTGCCAGCGGGGGTGCCGCGACGTCCGCCACTGCCAGCGGGGGCTATGTGCTGCTGTGGCAGTGTCCGATCAGTCCGGATCAGCTTCGGGCACGCGCCAGATCAACGCGGGACCGGCGGGTGCGGGCCTGTCAGCCCGGCCGCCGAGCCGGTGTTCGGCCTACTGCCATGACGTCCCCCATTTCCGGTGCACCGGATTGTCTTCCTCGCCGCGAAGATGCCCTCTTCGCTTTGGCACCTCATTGTCTGCGTCGCCCCCGAGCTCGCCCAGGCGTACCCTCGCGCCCAAGGATGTGACTCGACGGGACGACGAGGGAGTCGGCGTGAGCGTGACCGAAAGCAGCGCACCGGCCGCGACGGACAGCGGCGCCCCCGACGCTGAGCACGATGACCTGGTCGCCGGTGCGGCCAACGCGGCGACCACCGGTCAGGCGCTGTACATGCCGCTGCCGCCGACGTTCGACTCGGTGGAAGAGGAGCGCATGCACCGCAAGGTGCGGCTCGCCGCGGCCTTCCGGATGTTCAGCAAGGCGGGGCTGGATGAGGGCGTCGCCGGTCACATCACGGCACGCGACCCGGAGTTTCCCGACTCGTACTGGGTGAACCCGTTCGGCATGCACTTCAGCCTGATCAAGCAGAGCGACCTGGTGCGCGTCGACGACAGCGGCCAGGTCGTGGAAGGCAAGCGCGCGGTGAACGGCGCGGCCGTCGCGATCCACTGCGCGGTGCACGCGGCGCGCCCGGACATCATGGCGGCCGCCCACGCCCACGGTCCGTACGGCAAGACGCTGTCCGCCCTCGACCAGACGGTCGAACCGCTGACGCAGGACTCGTGCGCGTTCTACCAGGACATCGGCAAGCACGAGACCTACACCGGAGTGGTCCTCGACGCGGAGGAGGGCCGGCGCATCGGCGAGGCGCTCGGCCAGCGCAAGGCGGTCATCCTGGCCAACCACGGGATGCTCACGGTCGGCGAGACGGTCGACAGCGCCGCGTGGTGGTTCCTCACGTTGGAGCGCACCTCCCAGTCGCAGCTCATGGCCTACGCGGCCGGGACCCCGCGCAAGATCGACCACGAGTCGGCCCTGCACACCCGCGGCCAGGTGGGCTTCGAGTTCGCAGGGTGGTTCCAGTTCCAGCCGATCTTCGACCGGATCTTCGCCGACAACCCCGACATCGTCGACTGACACCGGCCGACTGGCGATCAGCTCCACGGATTGGGGCCGGAGCAGCGTTAGCCTCCGGTCATGAGTCGCTGGCGGGACAGCAAGGGCAAGGCGCTGCGCGACTATCCCCAGCCCAGCGTCGGCGTGGACGTCGCCGTGATGACGGTTCCGACGCCGCTCACCGACGAGGCGCGGCTGCACCTCGTGCTGCACCGGCGCAGCGACGGCTTCGCCGCCGGCACGTGGGCGCTGCCCGGCACGCTGGTGCGCAAGCGTGAGCGGCTGGTAGCGGCGGCTGGACGGGCCTTGCGCATCAAGGTCGGCGTCGCCGGGGTGGAGCCGGTTCAGCTGGGCGTCTTCGACGACCCGGACCGGGACCCGCGGGGCTGGGTCATGTCAGTGGGGCACGCGGCGCTGATGCCGTACGAGCGGCTGGCCGGAGCGATCAGGCCGCTCGACGACGTCACGCTCGTGCCGGTCGAGGACGGTCTGGCGCTGCTCCCGGATCGGCAACGCCGGCTGCCGTTCGACCAGGAACGCGTGGTGGAGCTCGCCCACGAATGGGCGACTGGGCTGTACTCGTCGTCGCAGCCGGACCCGTGCGGGCTGCTGGCGGCCCCGTTCACCCTTTCCCAGCTGCGCCAGCTGCACCAGGCGGTCGAGGGGCGACCGTGGCAGAAGGATGTCTTTCGGCGGCGTTTCTCCGCGCATCTGCAAGACGTGGGCGTTCGCACGGTCGTCACCACGGGTCGGCCCGCAGCGCTGCTGCAGCGCGTCAGCTGACCGTCCAGGCCGGGCTGGAGCACGGCGCGTCCCAGTAGCCGGTGAGCTCGTCGTCCAGCGAAGCGACGGTCAGCGAGAACCCCGCCATGCCGAGCGACGTCACGAGCGAGCCCGCCATCGAGCGCACGACCTCGAGTCCCGCGTCCTGCAGCAGCGTCACGGCATACCCGTGCGCGGCCGACAGCTCCAGCCCGGCGAGCCCGCCCAGCCCGTTCGTGTAGAGCAGCAGCGGCTTCGACCGATCGACCGCGTCACCGGAGAGCAGCGCCGCGCACATCCGGGCGACGAGCCGGTCGGCGGGCTCCTGCGTGCCGCGCTCGCTGCCGGGCTCGCCGTGGATGCCGACGCCGAACTCCTGCTCGCCCTCGGCCAGCGTGATCGCGGCAGCGCCGCCGGACGGGAGCGTCACCCCGGACACCGAGACCCCTATCGTCCGGATGGCTGCGGCGACCCGCTTGCCCAGCGTCGCGACCGCCGGCAGGTCCGCGCCCGCCGCGGCAGCCGCGCCGCAGACCTTCTCGACGACGATCGTCCCGGCGACCCCGCGGCGGCCGACGCCTTCGGGAGCGTCCGGGTCGACAACGGTGTCCGGCGTGTCGAGCGCGATGTCGTCGGCGACCAGCACCGTCTCGACGGAATGACCCGCGGCTCGGGCGAGCTCTGCGCCGAGGCGGAAGTTCAGCACATCGCCGGTGTAGTTCTTCACGACCAGCAACACTCCGGCGCCGCCGTCCACCGCCTCGATCGCGGCCTCTACCTGCGCCGCGCTGGGACTCGCGAACACTTCCCCGGGGCAGGCCGCGGCGAGCAGCCCCGGCCCGATGAGCCCGGCGTGCATCGGCTCGTGCCCGGAGCCGCCTCCGGAAACAAGCGCGACGAGGCCCGGCTGCGGCAGGTCGGCGCGCGCGACGAAACGCGGGTCCGCCGACGCGCGCAGCCGCCCTCCGGATGCCGCGACGAGCCCGGCGATCGCATCGTCGACGAGTCGTTCCGGGTCGGCCACCACGTGACCGGGACTGACGACGATCGCGGCCGGCTGCGGCGCGGCCGGTGACGGTGTGGCCGGGGCGGCGCTCGGGATCGGCCCACCCGCGAGCACGTCGGCGACCGCCGTGACGATGTCGGCGACCGCCTGAGCCCCCGCATCGACGGTCCCGCTGCCGCCGCCGGGCACGTAGCTCGCTCGGCCGCGCCGCGCGGACAGCGAAGCGGTGTGCTCGGCACCCCGGCGTGCGGCGTGCGCGGCGTCAGCGGCCCCGTGCCCCGCTTCGAGCTCGTCGGCGGCCGGCAGCAGCGCATCGAGCAGTGTGCGGTCACCGGCTTTCGCGCCGCCGAGCTCCGCGATCCCGTTCGCGGCGGCGCGCACCGCGGCAGGTGCACCGTCGGCGACCACCTCGGCGGCGCGCAGCAGTCCCGTCCCCCATAGCGGACCGGTGGTGCCGCCGACTCCCGCGACGGCATGCGCCGCCCGTAGCAGCACCTCCCGATCCGGCTCGGGAGTCCGCTCGGGTGTCGTCTCGAGCGCAGCCAGCACCCGGCGAGCTGCGCGCGCGAGAATCGCCCCGAAGTCGCCGTCACCGGCAGCCGCATCCAGCTGGCCGTAGCGCGACTCGTTCGCTACCGCCACCGCGCACGCGGCGCGCAGCAGCTCGGTGAGACCGCTCATCCGCCGTCCGCTCAGACCCGCCGCAGCTTGTTCGCGACGGTCGTGCACGCGGCCTGGCTATCCGATTCGAAGATGATCGACAGCTTCTCGTCCTTGGCGGGCGGGTACAGCCGGGCCCGCAGGTCCAGCACGTAGCCGCCGCCGACCAGCGCGCGGGCGAACCCGTTGCTGACGACGCTCGCCCGGTCGACGATCCCGCCGTACTTTGCGGTGGACTGCACGGTGACGGTGCAGCCGTTGTCATTGTTCTTCGCCTCGACCTTGGTGGCGCGGTCGACCTTGGCGATCGCCGGGCCGACGACCGCGCAGCCGCCGGACCCGAGCTTCACGACCTCCTGGCCTGCGGTCACCTTGACGTTGCTCGGGGTGCCCGGGTTGCTGGAGGTGCAGTCGAAGCGCGCGACCAGCTCGCGGACCTCGAGCGGGTTCGCCATCGGCTTGGTCCCGTCGCCCTTGCCGATCGTGAATATCAAGATGACGATCACGATCGCGAGCACGACCGCCGCGCCGCCGACCCACGCCACCTTGCGCATCGCGCCGCCGCGGCGGCGCTCCGGGGGCGGGGAAGCAGGCGTCGTACCGGAAGCACCGCCGGTCTCCTCACCGGCCCGCGCGCGGGTGGGCACGGGCAGATTTCGCTTGGGTAGACCGGTGGACTCGTCGTCAGGCGGCTCGCTCACGCGCTCATCCTCCACGTTGGTCGGCCTCGGGGCGAGTAACGCACCCCTACCCATGGCATGGAAAGCTGACGACATGTACACGGTGGCCGAAGCCCGCGAGACGCTTTCCGCGCTCCTGCCGCGCCTCGACGAGATCGTCGCCCTGCGCGCCGACACCGCGGAACTCGCCGCCGCCGTCACCAAAGGCGCCCCGACGGACCTTGGCGGGACGCCGGAGTTCAAGGCGGCGCAGGCCCGGCTGGACGAGCTCATCACCGAGCTGCAGACGGGTCAGTTCCAGGTCAAGGGCTTGGCTCCGCTGCTGCTCGACTTCCCGGCGGAGCTCGACGGCGCCCCGGTGCTGCTGTGCTGGCTGGAAGGGGACCGCGAGCTCGCCTGGTACCACCGGCTTGATCTCGGCTTCGCCGGTCGCCGCCCGCTGCCGGGCTGAGCGAGGTCAACGGGCGCCCGTGCTAGTCGAACGCTCCGCGCACGAAGTCGTCGAAGAGCTGATACGCCGCCGCGGCAGCGAACGGTGCCAGCCGCTCGGTATCGGCGGTGATGCCGTCGACGTCGAGCGTGCCGCCGCCGCGGGCGTCCAGCTGCCTCTGCCGCTCTTTCAGCCAGCCGGGCAGCATCGCCGGGGTGAACTCGGGGTGAAACTGCACCCCGAGGCACCGTCCGGCGCGGTAGGCCTGCGGGCCCAGCGGGCTGACGGCGAGTTCGGCGGCATCGTCCGGGACGGTGAAGACGTCGTCGTGGAACGAGAACCACGGGCCGTGGCCCACCACGCCTGCGTGCTGGGCGTACGGCTCGATGTGCGTCCAGCCGAATTCCGAGTACCGGCCGCGGCTCACCGTGCCGCCGAGCGCACGGCTCAGGTTCTGGGCTCCGAAGCAGATCCCGAGGATGGCGGCTCCGGAGTCGTACAGCCCGCGCAGCCAGTCGCATTCCCGGGCGATCCACGGCTTGCTGTCGTCGTAGGCCGCCGCCGCCGATCCGAGCACCGCGACGAGCTCGCCCGGCAACGGCTCGGGCAGCTGCGCGTCGTTCACGGCATCGGCGGTGCGGACGGTGACGCCGCGCTCCGCGGCCCACGGAAGCAGCAAGCCGGTCTGGGTGCCGGCCACATCCGCAGCGACGTCATGGGAGACGATCAGCATGCGGAGCAAACCCGACGGACTACGAGCCACCTGCCCCAACTTTCCTCGTGTGCCCGGCCGAAACCACCGCACACGCCAACGACGTCTGCTTACTACTCGGCAAAAGCCATAGCCTTGATAACGCTGTGCTAGTCACTCTCGACGCCGTCTCTCGCGCCCGCGGCACCACCCAGCTGCTTGACCAGGTCTCTCTCGGCGTCGACGACCGCGATCGTATCGGTGTCGTCGGCCGCAACGGGGCCGGCAAGAGCACGCTGGTGAGAATCATCGCAGGGCAGGAGAGCCCCGACGCCGGACGCGTCGCCGCCCGCGCCGGCGTGCGGGTCGCGCTGCTCAGCCAGGACGATCGGCTGCCCGACGTGACGGTCGGCGAGCTGCTGCTCGGCGGCCGCCCCGAACACGAGTGGGCCGGCAACGCCGCTGCTCGCGAGGTCCTCGACGGGCTCGAGCTGCGGGACCGGCTCGGTGACCGGCTGGACGTGATGTCCGGAGGGGAGCGCCGCCGGGCGGCGCTCGGCGCGCTCCTGGTGGCCGACGCGCTGGAGAGCATCGACCTGCTGCTGCTCGACGAGCCGACGAACCACCTGGACGTCGAGGGCGTGAGCTGGCTGGCCGACCATCTGAACCGGCGGCGCGGCGCGCTGGTCGTCGTGACGCATGACCGCTGGTTTCTTGACGCCGTCTGCCAGACGACGTGGGAGGTCGGCCGCGGAACGGTCGCCTCCTACGACGGCGGTTACGCCGCCTACACGCTGGCCCGCGCCGAGCGGGAGCGCACGGCTGCCGTCACCGAAGCGCGCCGGCAGAACCTGCTGCGCAAGGAGCTTGCCTGGCTGCGCCGCGGCCCGCCGGCGCGCACGTCCAAGCCGCGTTTCCGCATCGACGCGGCGAACGCGCTCATCGCCGACGTGCCCCCGCCGCGCGAGTCGATGGCGCTGCGCCGGACGGCAGCCGCCCGCCTGGGCAAGTCGGTGTACGACGTGGAGGACGTGACCCTCGGCTACGACGGCCGCCCGATCCTCGACCACGTCACCTGGCGCATCGGCCCCGGCGACCGGATCGGGCTGATCGGGGTGAACGGCGCCGGTAAGAGCACCTTGCTCCGGCTGCTCGACGGCAGGCTCGCTCCGCAGTCGGGCTCGGTGAAGGTCGGCGCCACGGTGCGGCCCGCGTTCCTCACCCAGGACGTCGCCGAGCTCGATCCCGAGCTGCGGGTGCTGCAGGCCGCCGAAGATGCCGGGCGGGTGATCTCCACCGTCGACGCGCGCGGCGGCTCGGGATCGGGCCGTGAGCTGACGGCCGGGCAGCTGCTCGAGTCGTTCGGCTTCCCCACCGCTCGGCAGTGGACCCGCGTCGCCGACCTTTCCGGGGGCGAACGCCGTCGCCTGCAGATCCTGCGGCTCTTGCTCGGCGGCGCGAACGTGCTGCTGCTCGACGAGCCGACGAACGACCTCGACATCGACACGCTGCAGGCGTTGGAAGACGTCCTCGACGGCTGGCCCGGTTCGCTGGTGGTGGTGAGCCACGACCGGTGGTTCCTGGAGCGGGTGACGGACACGGTCGTCGCGGTCACCGGAGACGGCAAGGTGGCGGCGCTTGCGGGCGGCGTCGACGAGTACCTCGCGTTGCGGGCCGAGACCGCCGCCCGGGCCGCCCAGCGCTCTGCCGCGACCACCCGCGCGAAACGTTCCGGCGACAGCCGCGCCGAGGAACGCCAGCGCAACAAGGAGCTGCAGCGGCTCGAGCGGCTGATGGAGCGGCTGGAACGGCGCGAGCGCGAGCTGCACGAGCAGCTCGCGGCATCGGCGACCGACGCCGCGGAAGTGCTCCGGCTCGACGCTGCCCTGCGCGAGGTGCTGGCCGACAAGGCGACGGCGGAGGACAGCTGGCTCGCGCTGGCGACGGACGGGAGCGACTGAACGAGAGGGCTGGCACTGTCGCCGGTTTGAGGCAGACTCTCGCCATGGCTGCGACGATCCCCGACGTCTCCGACATCAACCTGTCCGCCGACGAGTTCTGGGCGGCGCCGCTCGCCGAGCGGTTCGACGCGTTCCGGCGGCTGCGTGCGATGCCCGGTTTGGCTTACTACGACGCGCCCGATCCGCGCAGCGCGATGATCGACGCTTCCGCGGGCTACTACGCCGTTGTCCGGCACGCTGACATCCGTGCCGCCAGCTCGCAGCCGGAGATTTTCTCCTCGGCCGCCGGTGCGACCTCGATTCCGGACCTGCCGCCGGAGTTCCTCGAGTTCTTCGGCTCCATGATCAACATGGATGCGCCGCGTCACGTCCGGCTGCGCCGGATCGTCTCGCAGGCGTTCACCCCCCGGATGATGGTGCGCATCGAGGAGGACATCGCCGCGGTCGCCCGCCAGTTCGTCACCCGGCTCGCGGAGGGCCGGGCGCGGGACGGCGCGCCGTTCGATTTCGTGCAGGAGATCGCGGCGCCGCTGCCGCTGCAGGTCATCTGCAATCTCATGGGCGTCCCGGACAGCGAGGCCGATCGCGTGTTCCGCTGCTCGAACGTCATCCTCGGTGCGGCCGACCCCGAGTACGTGCCGCAGGGTGGCGACCTCGCCGAGGTGCTGCTGGCCGCTGGCGCCGAGCTGGCCGAGCTCGTCTCCGGGCTGTGCCGGCTGCGCCGTGAGACGCCGACGAACGATCTGGTGACGGCGCTCGCCCAGGCCGAGGTTGATGGCGAGCGGCTCACCGATGCGGAGATCGCGTCCTTCTTCGTGCTGCTGTCTGTCGCCGGCAACGAGACCACCCGTAACGCGATCAGCCACGCGCTCGTCGCGTTGACCGACAATCCGGAGCAGCGCGCCGCCTGGCAGGACGATTTCGCGGCCCTGGCGCCTGCGGCGGTCGAGGAGATCGTGCGGTGGTCGAGCCCGGTCATCTGGATGCGCCGGACGCTGCTCGCCGACGGTGAGCTCGGCGGGCAGCAGCTCGAGAAGGGTGATCGGATCTTGCTCTTCTACCCGTCCGGTAATCGCGACGAGACCGTCTTCACCGCCGCCGAGGCGTTCGACCTGCGGCGCGAGCCGAATCCCCATCTCGGCTTCGGCGGAGCGGGCCCCCATTACTGTCTCGGTGCTCACCTCGCGCGCCGCGAGATCATGGTGGTCTATCGCGAGCTTTTCGAGCAGCTGCCGCAGCTTCGGGTGACCGGCGAGCCGGTGCGGCTCGCGTCCAGTTTCGTCAACGGCATCAAGCATCTCCCCGCCGCGGTGGGCTAGCGAGCCAGAAATCGGCGATTACCGGACGGCCCTCGGAGTTCTTCGATACGTTCAGCGGACCGAGGCTTGAGAAGCTGGCCGCGGAGGTGCTCTGGTGCACCGCCGCCGGCCGCATCGTGTGGCGGGCTGGTTGTCTCCTCCCCCGAACAGGACGTCCGGTTGTCGCCTCGTCAGCGCTCGGTACCCGAGGAGCCTCCGGGCTGGCTGCTCTCTACTCAGCCACCCGCTCGCGCCGGCATCGTGATCGTGGCGAGCGGCGAGTTCGACATCGCCGCCGTTCCCGAGGTCCACAGCGTGATCCGGGAGGCCGCCGGCCGGGCGCCTGCGCCCGCGCGGGTCACGATCGATCTCGCGGGTGTCACGTTCCTCGACGCGGCGATGCTCGGCGCGCTGGTGAGCGAACGCCATGCGCTGCAGGATGCCGGCGGTGAGCTCGAGCTCACCGGGGTGAGCGCGTGGGTGCACCGCGTCATCGACATCTGCGGGTTGCGCGACACGCTGGGGGTCTAGCAGCGATCAGGGGTTGATGAGCACCTTCACCGTGCCGTCGACCTTCTTCTGGAAGCGTTCGTAGGCACCCGGCGCCTCAGCGATCGAGATGTGGTGCGTCGCGAAGTCGTCGACCCCGAGCGGATCCTCGTCGGTCAGCAGCGGAAGGATCTGCGGCACCCAGCGTTGCACGTTCGCCTGCCCCATGCGCAGCTGGATCTGCTTGTCGAACAGGACCAGCATCGGCAGCGGATCGGCCATCCCGCCGTAGACGCCGCTCAGCGAGATGGTGCCGCCGCGCCGGACGATGTCGATCGCGGCGCGCACCGCGGTCAGCCGGTCGGTGCCTGCCGTCTGCATCATCTTGCGGGCGAGGGCGTCCGGCAGGAGACCGGCCGCGTCGTGCGCGAACTTGCCGGCACGCGACCCGTGCGCCTCCATGCCGACCGCGTCGATCACCGAGTCGGGGCCGCGGCCGTCGGTCATCTCCCGGATGGCGGCTGCGAGGCCGTCGCCGAGCTCGGAGAAGTCGAGTACTTCCGTTCCGCGCTGCCGGGCTCGCGCGAGGCGCGCCGGAACGAGGTCGACGCCGATCACCCGGTGGCCGCGGTGAGACGCGATCCGCGTCGCCATGTCACCGATCGGGCCGAGTCCGAGCACGACGACGGACCCACCCTCGGGGATGCCGGCGTACTCGACGGCCTGCCACGCGGTGGGAAGGACATCCGAGAGGTAGACGAAGCGGTCGTCGGGCGGGCCCTCCGGCACCTTGATGGTGGTGTTCTGGGCCTGCGGAACGCGCAGAAATTCGGCCTGCCCGCCGGGCACCGAGCCGTACAGGCTGCTGTAGCCGAAGAGCGCGGCGCCGCTGTTCTGCTCGCGGACCTGCGTGGTCTCGCACTGCGTCTGCAGGCCCTGATCGCACATGTAGCAGTGCCCGCAGGAAATCTGGAACGGCATCACGACCCGGTCACCCGGCTTCACGTGGGTGATGTCACCGCCGATGTCCTCGATCACGCCCATCGGCTCGTGGCCCAGGATGTCGCCGGGCGACATGAACGGCCCGAGCACCTCGTACAGATGAAGGTCCGACCCGCAGATGCCGGTGGTCGTGACGCGCACCAGGACGTCCGAGGGATCCTTGATGATCGGATCCTCGACCGTTTCGACGCGAACGTCGCGCTTGCCCTGCCAGGTGACTGCCTTCATGCGCCTGCGCCTTCCGCCGGGTCTGCCGTTGCGGTGGCAGTCCCCGGTCAGTCAGGCGGCAAACGCCGGTCGGCGTTCAACGCCGGCGAACGGTTCAGAAGGCTCCGGCCGTCGCCGGCGGCTGCATCCCATAGGCGAGCGAGCCGTCGGCGGCGATGTCGAAGTACTCGACGCCGGCATTGACCACGGGCTGGTCGGCCTGCAATGCGACGGCCACCTTGTTAGCCGCGTTGCGCACCACGTCGAGCACGATCTCGAGGGTCTCCTCCGGGGAGAACGTGGCGCGGACGTCTTCGATCACCGCGTCCGGGATGGCGGCGGGCTGCCACAGCAGGGCGTCGACGAGTCGCAGCGCCACCTTGTACCGGTCGGCGAGGTCGGACTCCTCGTAGAAGTCGATCTGGTCGAAGGTGGTCTCGTCCGCCCCGTTGTCGATCGCGGTGACGTTGCGCCGGGACTGGCAGATGCGGCAATTGTGGGCGCGCGCTCCGCGTAGCCGCACGATCTCGGTGGTGACCGGGTCGAGCTGGTCCATGGCGGCGACGTCGGTGATGAAGCGATCCAGCGCCGGCCAGAGGTCGGTGACCTCACCGCCGCCTACCTCTCCCGCCGCTTGCTGCCCGGTGGACGTCTCGCCGAAAAGCTGCTCGCAGGCGACGTCGAGCCGGAAGCCGAAGTCGTAGACGTACACGGTTTGAAAGAACGGGTATGTGCCGGCTCCGAGGACGGTGGAGACGCCATCGCGCTGGGCGTCCGTCATGGCAGCCACGTCGATGACGAACTGCTCGACGGCCTCGCTGCACGCGAGCTCGGTGGGGGTGCCGGCGGGGCGGTGCGTGGGCGCCTCGCGGCCGAAGAGCGCGGCGACCCGGTCGGTGACCAGCGTGCGCAACTCGGGCTGTACGGCAGCAGCCGCCTGGCGGGTCAATTCGTCCCAAGCCGCGAGCGCGGCGGGGGCAAGGGCACGACTATCGGGGATCGACTCCCAGCTCATGGCGGACTCTCCTCGTCGAGGTCTGATCGCTGGCCGAGCAACGTACACCCTGAATGCCGGTACCCGCCATCGCCTCTTCATGGGTGGGTCAGTTTCGCGCGCCGGCCGCTGACTGGTTCGGTTTGTGCAACGGTGCGGCGAAGGCGGAATTCTTCCTGGATACGGCGAATGGGGGCACTTTCCGGGTAATTTGTGCTCCGCCCGTGCGGAATACTGCAATTAGTGATTGATTCGTCGCTCTCGGGTAGCCTCCACGAGTTAGCTGGGTGTGACCAAGTCGCACGCATCGGTAACGGCCGTATCGTTCGCCACCACGCAGCAGGGGTCGTCGCTGGGAGCGTGTTCCGCAGCGGAATCGCAGCTTGGGGGACGCCGACATGGCGAGCTTCACGGGTGCTGAAGACTTCGCGCTGGCCGCGATCGTTCGCTCGTCCGGCGACGCGGTGATCGGCAAGACCATCGACGGCGTCATCACGTCGTGGAATGCGGGCGCGACCGCGATCTACGGCTATTCGCCGCAGGAAATGATCGGCGCGAGCTTCGAGCGCATGATTCCCCCGGAACTGCTCGACCTGGAGCGCAAACGCCATGCGGGCGTCGCCGCCGGCCACTCCGAAAGCGGCTATGCCTGCGAACGCCTGCACGCCGACGGCACGCGACTCCAACTCGTGATGTCGATGTCCCCGGTGCGCGACGAGAACGGCGAGCTGACCGGAGTGGCGTCGCTGTCCCGCCCGCGTAGTCAACGAGAACGGGAGGACGCTCGGTTCTCCTCCCTGCTCGACGCGGCTCCGGACGCGATGCTGTGCGTGAACCGGGACGGGGAGATCGTCTTCGCCAACAGCCAGGCGTCGGCGGTTTTCGGCTTCGCCCACGACGAGCTCCTCGGGCAGCCGCTCGAGGTGCTGCTCCCGGAGAGCGTGCGGGTGCGCCACGTCGCCCATCGGGAACGGTTCTTCCAGACCCCGCAGCGCCGGCCGATGGGCAGTGGGATCCAGCTCTACGGCCGGCGACGGGACGGGTCGACCTTCCCGGTCGACGTGAGTCTGGCCAGTGACCGGATCTACGGCGAGCTGCTCGTCATCGCCGCCGTTCGCGACGTGAGCGTCGCGCGCGCCAAGGACGCGGCTTTGCGGGAGAGCGAGGCGCGGCTGCTGCAGCTCACCGAGAACGTCGCCACGGTCTTCACGCTGCGCCGAATGCACCCGCCCGAATACCTCTACGTCAGCCCGTCCGTCCGAGAACTGACCGGCCATGACCCGCAGGCGTTCCTTGCGAACCCGGCGTTACTCGAAGAGCTCGTTCACCCGGATGACGTGGCTCGCGTGGCTGACACGGTCCTTTCCGTGGATCCGGACGGTCCGGCGAAGACGTGTGAATACCGCATCGTCCGATCCGACGGGGCGATCCGTTGGGTCCGCGCGGTCGCCACCCCCGTCGAGGGCCTGTCCGGCGATGCCGGCCGCGTCGTGACGACCACCGAAGACATCACCGAGCGCGTCGAGGCATTGAAGGGGCTGGAACACGCGGAAGCGGCGGCGCGCGCCGCCAACGAGGCCAAGAACGCGTTCCTGTCCCGGATGAGTCATGAGCTGCGCACCCCTTTGAATGCGGTCATCGGGTTCAGCCAACTGCTCGAGCGACGGCTTTCCGATTCGCAGCACATCGATTCGGCCCGGTACATCCTGCGCGCCGGCCGCCACCTGCTGGACCTGATCAACGAAGTACTCGATATCGCCCGTATCGAGTCGGGCGAGATGTCGCTCAGCCCGGAGCCGGTGTCGGTCGCGGCCATCATCGACGAGACCGCGACGCTGATGCAGCCGCTGGCCGACGAGCTGGCCGTGACGCTCACCGTCGCCGGAGGCCCGGCCGGCCGGTTCGTGCTCGCCGACCGGCAGCGCCTGCGGCAGATCCTGCTGAACCTCATCTCCAACGCCATCAAGTACAACCGGCCGCAGGGGTGCGTCTGGCTCTCCTGGTCCGGCACCGACGGGAAGACCGCGGTCAGCGTGCGCGACGACGGGCCGGGCGTCGCTCCGGAGATGCACGACCGGTTGTTCGCACCGTTTGATCGGCTCGGCGCAGAGGTCAGCAGCGTGGAAGGTACCGGCGTCGGACTCACCGTGAGCCGCGGGCTCGTCGAGCTGATGAACGGCACCATCGCCGTCGATTCCCAGGTCGGCTCGGGCGCCGAATTCATCGTGTCGCTGCCGTCCGCGAACGAGCCGCAGGCACGTATCGGCCACCAAGATCCCGTGGTGCACCTTCCCGAGGTGAGCGAGCCCGCTGCCACCGGCACCTCAACCGTGCTCTACATCGAGGACAACGAGCCGAACGTGCGGGTGATGGAGTCGTTGCTGGAGTTGCGGCCCTCCTGGCGGCTCATCCACGCCGGGATGAGCAGGCTTGGGCTCGAGATCGCCCGGGCGCACCAGCCCGATCTGGTCCTGCTGGACCTGCATCTGCCGGACGGATCCGGCTTCGACGTGCTGGCAGCCATGAAGCGGGACGCGCGGCTGGCCGACATCCCCGTCGTCGTGCTGAGTGCCGACGCGAGTCCCAATCAGGTGCGGCGGCTGCTGGCGGCCGGCGCCACCAAGTACCTGACGAAACCCCTTGATCTGGATGAGGTCCTGCTCCTGCTGGATGATGCCGAATCCAAGCCGACCAGCGGCGCCGGGCCGCCTTCGGATGTGTCGTGAAGCAGCCGTTGCAGCGGTTTTCGGCCATGAGCGTGCTCATCGTCGACGACAACCCGGCTAACGTCGCGCTCCTCGCCGCGCTCGTCGAGGACGCCGGCCTGCATCGCATCACCACCGTCACCGATTCCCGCGAAGTGGCCGGCCTGCTGCCGGAGGTGAGTCCGGACCTCGTCCTGCTCGACCTGCACATGCCCCACCTCGATGGGCACCACATTCTCGAGCAGATCACCCAGTTCGCCGCGGGGACGTATCTCCCGGTGCTGGTGCTGACCGCCGACACCACATCGATCGCCCGCGACCGGGCGCTGGCGCGCGGGGCCCGTGACTTCCTCACGAAGCCGTTCGACGACCGCGAGGCGGAGCTGCGCATCGCCAACCTGCTGGAGACACGTCAGCTCCACAACGCGATGCGGCGCACCAGTGACCGGGTCATCCGGCACGCCGGAAACAGCAGCATCGCGCTGCAACTGACCGAGACCCGCATCCAAGGGGTGCTGCGCAACGCGACGGCTCTCGCGCCGGTGTTTCAACCGGTGGTCGACCTGAGCACGGCGCACGTCGTTGGATACGAGGCACTTTCCCGCTTTTCGCAGCCGCATGTGCAGGGGCCGGCCGGCTGGTTCAGCGACGCCCACGAGGTCGGGCTCGGGATCGATCTGGAATGGCTCGCGGCCTTGCGGGCGCTGGAGTCGATCTCGGCCGTGAATACCGACTGCTTCCTGTCCGTCAACCTGTCCCCGGCCAGCGTGCTGGCGCTGGAGCAGCAGGCTCTGTGCGACACGGGGCTCTGCCACCGGATCGTCATCGAGCTGACCGAACACGTGCCGGTCGAGGACTACGGCGCGCTGCATCGCGCGCTCGCCCACATGCGTGAACACGGCACCCGCCTGGCGGCGGACGATCTCGGCGCCGGGTACGCCGGCTTCCGGCATCTGGTGTCCCTCGAGCCCGACATCATCAAGCTCGACATCTCCCTGGTGCAGGGTTTGCAGCGCAGCCGCGGGCAACGGGCGTTGGCGACCGCGTTGCTCGCGTTCGCTGCGGACATGGGGGCGACCGTCATCGCCGAAGGCGTCGAAGACGCGACGGATCTCGCCGTGCTGCGCGAGCTCGGCGTGCCGTGGGGGCAGGGGTATCTGCTCGGCCGGCCGCAGCCGTTGACCTGACCCGTCACCGCCAAGATCAACGCGCCAAACGATCAGGGATGTCCCGGGTTGAGCGGGGGGTCAGGCGATCGTTTGGCGCGTTGATCTTGACGTGCTCAGCCTGCCCGTACGGCCGGCTCGCGCAGCGTGAAACGGCCCACCCGGGTGAGGTCACCGGCGGCCGGAGCGAGCGCGGTGGGCAAGTGTCGTCGACCGGCGCCCACGCCGAGATGTTTCCATGCCGGCTTCCCCCGGGTGGGACTTTCCGCCCAGGCGCGGATGGCAAGTGAGTACGGTCGACCGGTGGACGAGCGCGACGCCGGCGACTTCGGGTCGTGGCTCGGCGCGTTCACCCGCGCTGTGTCCGCGGGTCAGGCGGTGGATGTTCCGTGCGCCGGCTGCACGGCCTGCTGCCGGTCCGGCAAGCTGATCCCGGTCGAGGCCGACGAGCTCGACACTCTCGCGCTGCTACCCGCTGATGCGCTGGTGCCCATGCCCGGCCAGCCGGCCGCTCGCGTTCTCGCGCATGACGAGTCCGGTCGTTGTCGCCAGCTCACCCCGAGCGGCTGCGCGGTCTACGCGCACCGGCCGCGGGCGTGCCGGGCCTATGACTGCCGCGTCTTCGCGGCGTCCGGCGTGACGCCCGACAAGCCCCTCATCGCCGAGCAGGTCGCGCGCTGGCGCTTCGGGTATGCCGCGGAGCACGATCGCGCGCGTCACCTTGCCGTGCGAAGCGCCGCCGTCATGCTCGGCATGCCAGGCGGTCTCACCGCCCCGGCGAGCCCTACCCAGCACGCGCTGGAGGCCATCGGCGCGGCTGCCGAAGCGGCCGGATGAAAGCTCATGTGTGAGCAGCGGCTGTTTCGGATGACACAAGGCATACGACCGGTGGGAGGAGGTACTCGTGACGGCTGACGCGCAAAACATCCTCTTCAGCTTGATCATGGGCGTCGTCTGCGCCCCCATCGGCTACTACATCGGCAAGCGGACCGGCCGCGGCTTGCTGGGGGCCTGCTTGGGCTTCGCGCTCGGGATCATCGGGCTCGCCATCATCGCCTTCTTCCGCCGCCCCCGCACCCAGCCGGGCGCCTACCAGGCGCCGCCGCCCGCTGCGGCACCGCCCGCTGCGACCCCGCCGCCGGCCCGGCCCGGCGCGCTCGTCACGGTCGGCCCCCAATGGGCACTGGATCCCACCGGCCGGTTCGAGTACCGGTTCTGGAACGGCACCGCCTGGACCGAACACGTCCGGGGTGACGGGATCGAGGCCATCGACGAGCTTCGCCCGAGACCCTGAACCGTCCTCTAGAGCTCGGCCGTAGCCGCCTGCATCGCTTCCACGACATTGCCGTCGGGGTCGGCGAACAGCGCCGACTGCACACCAGGTCGCAGCTCGGTCGGCGCCATGGTCACGGTTCCGCCGGCAGCCGCCCACGCCGCCGCGGTCGCGGCGAGGTCGTCGACCCAGAGCGTCAGGTAGCGCAGCCCGCTGCGAGCCCAGAACGGTGACGCCGGGGCCGGCGGCTCCGGCACGTCCGCCGGCACCAGGATCTTCATCGTCACCGGGCCGCAGGCGAGCCGGTGCACGGTCGCGAAGGGAAACTGCCGCGGCTCGAGGCGCTTTGCGCCGAGTGCCTGCTCGTAGAACGACACCAGCCCGTCCGTCGCGCTCACGAATCCCACGTCGACCGCTGCGATCGTCATGCTGGCTCCTCGTCTCGTTCTCGCTGAAGTCCCCGCAAGAAGGTGGCGACGACCGCCGTCCACTCCTCGTCGGTCAGCGGCTCGTCGCGGTTGAGCACCGACATGGCGAGCGGGCTGGAGATCGCCAGCGCGATGAGTTCCACCGGCAGCGCCGAATGCAATTCCCCGCGCGCGACCGCTCGCTCGAGCACGACCACGAAGGCGCGCGATCGCATTTCGACGTAGCGCCGGATCGCTTCGCGGTGCTCGGAATCCCGGCGCTCGGCAAGTAGCGCGGGAAGCACGGCGGCGAGGTTGGAATGGGCGAAGACGTCGAGCAGGTCGCGACGGATCTGGCGGAGGTCCTCGAGCAGGGCGCCGGTGTCGGGGACGGCTAGGTCCGGAAGCGACTCGAGGGCCGCGAGAGCGAGCGCGATCTTGTCCGGCCAGCGCCGGTAGATGGTCACCTTGCTGACGCCGGCCCGGGCGGCGACCGATTCGATGGTCATCCCGGCGATCCCGTGTTCCGCTATCTCCGCCAGCGCGGCGGCGAGCACGGCGACGCTGCGCCGCTCGCTGCGCGGCCGGCCTCGCGGGGTCACCGGCGGCGACTCGGGTATTGCCACGCGTCCCAGATTACAATACGGTACGTTCCGTTTACTTAACGGGAGTCAGCATGCCACCACCTGTGTCTTCTGCCGAGGATTCCGTCGCGCGCACGATGCGGCTCGTCGCGCCGCCCACGTTCGCGGACGTGGCCGACGAGCGTCGCCATCGCCGGCAGCGCCTGGCCGTGGGCTTCCGGTTGCTCGCGCACCTCGGTCTCACCACGGGCGTCGCGGGGCACATCTCGGCGCGCGATCCGGAGTTTCCCGAGCACTTCTGGGTGAATCCGCTCGCGCGCCCCTTCGCCCTGATGCGCGCCAGCGATCTCGTCCAGGTCGACGGCGACGGGTCGGTCGTGGACGGCGACGAGGTGGTGAACGCCGCCGCGTTCGCCATTCACTCGCGCATTCACGCGGCGAACCCGCACGTCGTTTCGGCCTGCCACTCGCATGCCCCATGGGGCCGGCCGTGGTCGGCCACCGGCCGGCTCATCGAGCCGACGAGTCAGGACGCCTGCACGTTCTTCGGCGCGCAAGCCATCGTCGGAGGCTTCTCCGGCGTCGTGCTCGGGCTTGACGTCGGCGACCGCATCGGGGCGGCGTTCGCCGCTGAGACTTCCGCCCCGGCGGGGGTCACCGTGGCGGTCCACGCGAACCACGGCCACATCACGGTCGGCCAGAGCGTCGATGCAGCGGTCTTCCGTTTCGTGCTCTTCGAGCAGCTGTGCCAGTCGCAGATGCGGCTCGAATCGACCGGGCGCAGCTACCTCGTGCTGGACGACGAGACCGCAGCGGCTACTGCCCAGCAGACCGGCTCGGAATATGCAGCGTGGATCGGCTTCCAGTCGGCGTACGCGCAGATCGTGGCCACGGAGCCAGAAGTCCTCGACTGAGGCACCGCACGAGAGGACTCGCGATGGAACTGCTCGGAGTCGCCTACCTGGCGCTCGATGTCCCGGATGTCGATGCGTGGTCGACGTTCGCGACGTCGGTCATCGGTCTCATGCCCGCGCCTGCAGGGCCGACGGACGAGCCGGAGGTCGTTCATCTCAAAGCCGATGACCGGCAGTGGAGGGTTGCGCTGCACCAGGCGGAACGGCCGGGTATCCGCTACGTCGGGTTGGAGCTCGGTTCGGAGGCGACCTTCGAGGCGGCTGCTGCCGAACTGGCCGCGTCCGGGATCAGCTGGACCCGCGCGACAGCAGCGGAATGCACCACCCGCGGCGTGCGCGACTTCGTGTGGGCCAGCGACCCGTCGGGCGTGCGCGTCGAGATCTGCTGGGGGCCGACCGTCGACGGGCCGTTCGTGTCGCCGGCCGGCGTGCCGCGGTTCGTCACCGGGGCGCTGGGACTCGGCCACTACGTCCTCCTCACCCCCGATCTCGCGGCCTCGATGGACTTCTACACCCGCGTTCTCGGGTTCCGGCTCACGGATTACGTGCTGATCGGCGAGGGCATGTCGGTGCAGTTCCTGCGCTGCACGCCCCGCCACCACACCGTGGCGCTCACCGCCGTCGGGCCGATGTCGGGCCTGCACCACATCGCATTCGAAGTGGATGACATCGACCAGGTGGGGTACGCGCTGGAACGGGCCACCCGCGGCGGCCACCCGATCACGGCGACGCTCGGCCGCCACCGCAACGATCGGATGCTGTCGTTCTATATGCGCAGCCCGGCCGGCTTCGAGGTCGAGGTGGGCTGCGGTGCCCGGATCGTCGACGAGCGCACCTGGGTCGTGAACCACTTCACCGGCGGCGACGAATGGGGCCACCACGGCCTCACCGGTGACGCGCTCGCCGAGTCGGTCGCCGCCCAGTGACAGCACTGCGCGTCCTCAGCCACCTGGGGCCGCTGCCCGAAGTCGCCCAGGCGGTTCCGGGGGTCGAGATTCGCGCGTTGGACCCGGCGACGCCGGTGGACGACGACGTGTCGGCAGACGTGCTCCTCACGCTGATGCGCGGCTCACCCAACCTGGCGGCGGTGCTGGATCGCGGCGTCCGCTGGGTCCACGCCATCGGCACCGGCGTCGACGCATTTCCGCTGCAAATACTGGGCGATCGGGTGCTCACCTGCAGCCGCGGTATCAATGCGGTGAACGTCGCCGAATGGACCATGACGATGCTGCTCGCCTTCGAGAAGCAGCTTCCGGCCCAGTGGGTGCAGGAGCCGCCCGCGCAGTGGGGAACTGCCAATCTCGGCGGGCTCGCGGCCAAGACGCTGGCGATCGTCGGCTTCGGAACGATCGGTCAGGCGATCGCGACGCGCGCGCTCGCGTTCGACATGACGGTGCGCGCGTCCCGCCGCCGCTCGGCGCCCAGCGAGATTCCCGGCGTCGACATGGTGGCCGACCCGCTGGCGCTGGTGTCGGATGCCGACCACGTCGTGCTCGCCGCCCCCGCCACCCCGGCCACGCGATGCCTGGCGAATGCGGCCTTCTTCGCGGCCATGAAGCCGGGCGCTCACTTCGTGAACGTCGCCCGGGCGAGTCTGGTCGACGAGCCGGCACTGCGGGATGCGCTGGACCGGTCGGCGTTGACCCTGGCGTCGATCGACGTCAGCGACCCGGAGCCGCTGCCGGCCGGTCACTGGTTCTATGGGCATCCGCGGGTGCGCTTCAGCCCGCACGTGTCGTGGAGCGGCCCCGCACTCTGGGATGCCGCGCTGGGGCGTTTCGTGGACAACCTGCAGCGGTGGCAGCAGGGCCGGCCGCTCGAGGGAGTGGTGGACGTGCAGGAGGGCTACTGATGACCGTCGACTACGACCCCTACTCCGAAGAGGCGATGCTCGAGCCGCAGGCGCTCTACGCACGTCTGCGCGCCGAAGACCCGGTGCATTACCTGCCGCAGTACGACGCCTGGGCACTCGCTCGCTTCGCCGATGTCTGGCAGGCCGGCTCCGACTCCGACGCGTTCTCGGTGCTGCGCGGTCAGACGCCTAACCAGGTGTTGCTCGGTGAGCCCGCAGCGAACCTGACGTTCCCGGAGCTGGATCCGCCGGAGCATCGCGCCCGGCGCCGGGTGCTGTCGCACGCCTACACCCGCGAGGCCGCAGCGCAGGACATCCCGGTCCTGCGCGCGATGGCCCGCGAGATCCTCGAACCCCTTGTGGCGAAAGGGGATTTCGACGCGTTCGACGCCTACGCGAGTACGGTCAGTGCCCGTTTCGCCGGGCGCCGCGCCGGGATCCCCGATGCGGATATCGACGTGGTTCGCCGGCTGCTGCACGCGGCGATCGCGCGCGAGCCCGGCCAGCGCGGCACGTCCGAGGCCAACGCTGCCGCGATGGGTGAGGTGTTCGGCTACCTGCACCAGCTGGTCGCCGGCTGCCGCAGCGAGCCTGGCGCCGCGTTCGGCCTGCTGCGCCAGCTGCTCGACGCCCGGCTGGACGGCGAGCCGCTCGACGACGGGCAGATCGCCGCCGAGTTGCACACCTTGCTGGTGACCGGCTCGGAGACGGTCGAGTTCGCCACCGCCGCAGCCCTGTATCAGCTCGATCGGCATCCGGAGCAGAAGGCACGCGCGATCGCGGATCCCGGTCTCGCTCCGTGGGTGTTCGCCGAAGCGGTGAGGTTCGATCACCCCACCGACATGCTGTGCCGGGTCGTGAAGCGCGAGACGCAGCTCGGTGGCCGGCAGCTGTCCGCCGGGCAGGGCGTGCTGCTGCTGTGGGGGTCGGCGAACCGGGACGAGCTCGAATTCGAACGCGCGGGTGAGTTCGACATCGACCGCCGGCCGCAGCGCGCGCTGCTCTTCGGCCGGGGCCAGCACCGGTGCATCGGCGAGCACGTGGCGATGCAGATGGGCGCCGCTCTGGTCGGCGAGTTCCTCGCTGCGATCCGCGACTTCGAGGTCGACCGCGAGCATGTGCATCGCCGTCGCGGCGAGTTCCTCAAAGGCTTCGACGCGATGCCGGTGTCGGTCGTGAGCCGTTGACGACGGCGACTGTCCGCGCCCCGAGTGTCTGGGGCCTCATCGAGGCCCGCGCCGAAGCCACTCCCGACGCGCCTTTCCTTTTCGACGAGCGCGACCGCAGCCTCACGTTCGCCGAGTACCGGTCCGAGTCCGAACGTGCGGCCGCCGGTCTTATCGGCTGCGGCGTCGAGCCCGGTGGCACGGTGGCGTGGCAGCTGCCGACCTGGTTCGAAACCGTCGTGCTGCTGGGGGCGCTCGCGCGTATCGGTGCGCGGCAGGTTCCGCTGCTGCCGATCCTGCGCGAGTCGGAATTGGAGTTCTGCCTGACCGAAAGTGCCGGCACCGTCCTCGTGGTGCCCGGGGTCTGGCGCGGCTACGACTACGGCGCGCTCGCCGCACGGGTCACCGATCGCCTCCCCGGCCTCTCCGTCATCACCTGCGATCGCCGGTCGCCCGACGCCGATCCGGCGCTGCTTCCGCCCGCGCCGCCGATGGCCGACGAGCCGCGGTGGATCTACTACTCCTCCGGCACGACCGGCCGCCCGAAAGGCGTGCTGCTCACCGACGAGAACGTCATGCGCTCCGGAGCGGCAATGGCGCAGCGGCTGCGGATGGGGGAAGGTGACCGTTACGGCATCGCTTTCCCGTTCACCCACGTCGGTGGGGTGACCAACGTGTGCGCAGCGCTCAGCACCGGCTTCGCTGCCATCCTGTGCGAGGCGTTCGAGCCGCCGGCAACGAGCGACGTGTATCGGCGTCATCGGGCGACCGTCGCGGGCGGCGGACCGGCGTTCTACCGCGCGTTCGTCGCCGACCAGCGCGCGCGACCCGCCACGCCCATCCTTCCCGAGCTGCGCTTCATGACCGGCGGCGGCGCACCCATGCCGCCCGAGCAGCATGCCGACGTCCGTGACGTCATCGGTGGCCGCGGGTGCGCCCATGGCTACGGCATGACCGAGTGCTGCATCGTGGCCATGAACGACCCCGAGGACTCCGACGAGCATCTGGCCCACACCGTCGGCCGGCCGGTCCGCGACGTCGACGTCCGGGTGGTGACCGATGATGGCCGGATCGCCGCCGACGGGGAGCCGGGCGAAGTGCGCATCCGCGGCGCGGCCGTCTTCGCCGGATACGTCGACACCGCGCTGAATCTCGATGCCTTCGATGCCGAGGGCTGGTACCGCACCGGTGACCTCGGAACGCGCGACACCGATGGCTATCTGCGGATCACCGGGCGCCTCAAGGACCTCATCATCCGTAAGGGCGAGAACATCAGCGCGAAAGAGCTCGAAGACCTGCTCTACGGATGGTCCGTGGTTGCCGACGTCGCCGTCATCGGGCTGCCTGACGCGGATCGCGGTGAACGCGTCTGCGCGGTGGTGGTGGCGGCCGACAAGTCAGAGCCTCCACTGCTGCCGGCGTTGGTGCGTTACTGCGAAGCCGCGCACATCATGCGGCAGAAGATCCCGGAGCAGCTCGAAGTCGTCGACGCATTGCCGAGGAACGCGGCAGGCAAGGTCGAGAAAGCCGTGCTGCGCGCCCGACTCGCCACCGCGAGCGTCTGAACCGCCGCGAGCGCAGTACGCCGTCAGGTGAGCTGGTTGATGCGGACCAGGTTGCCGGCGGGGTCGCGAAAGGCGCAGTCGCGCACGCCGAATGGCTGGTCGGCCGGCTCCTGCACCACCTCGGCGCCGCTGGCCTGCACGCGGTCGAAGGTGCCGGCCAGGTCACGGGTGCCGAGAATGATGCGGGCGTAGCTGCCCTTGGCCATCAGCTCCAAGATCGTGCGACGCTCGTCGTCGGTCAGACCCGGATCGGTCGCCGGCGGCTCGAGAACGATCGACGTCTGCGGCTGGTCGGCCGGTCCGACGGTGATCCAGCGCATGCTGGCGTAGCCCACGTCGTTGCGTACCTCGAAGCCGAGCGCGTCGCGGTAGAACGCCAGCGACTTCTCGGGGTCATCGGCGGGCAGGAACGTCGAGTGAATCGTGATGTCCATGCGTTGGACGCTAGGTTGCTTTCGCGGCGGCCGCTTCTCGATTCCTGACCGGTCGCATCACCTGTTTCGCGACGCAGCTGGGCACACCTGCTGCCTCACTCGCCGCCAGGCGGCGATACCTGCTCGGGGGCATGCCGACCAGCTCGGAGAACCGCGTGCTGAACGTGCCGAGCGACGAGCAGCCCACCGCGAAGCAGACGTCGGTGACCGACATGTCGCCGCGGCGAAGCAGCGTCATCGCCCGTTCGATCCGCCGGGTCATGAGATAGCTGTAGGGCGACTCGCCGTAGGCGGCGACGAACTGCCGGCTCAGGTGGCCCGCTGACATGTGCACGCCACGCGCGAGCGCCTCGACGTTCAGCGGCTGCGCGTATTCGCGGTCGATCCGGTCACGAACGCGGCGCAGCAGGAGGAGTTCGCGCAAGCGCGGATCCGAGCTGCCGGCCACAGTCGACAGTGTGCACTGCTGAGCGCACCCGGGGTGTCGAGGAGTCACGGTGGTCCGCAGCGGGCGGGACCAAGGTCCACAGATCTGAGCCGATCCGTTTCGTTGAATCGACTGGGTGACGGCAGCGTTGCAGCGGCACTCAGAAGCGTCGGAGACGACCCGGGGTGCCGGCGGGGCGCAACCGGTGCGGGACGTCGCGCCGTCGGGCCGGACCGGCCGGGCCTCCTGGCACCGCCGGGCGAATGCCGTGGTGCTCGGCTGGCTGCTCGCTTCCGCCGTGCTGGCGGCGCTGCCGGATGGCTGGCTTCCGGCGCCGCGCTGGCTCGCGTTGCACACGCTGTTCGTCGGCGCCGCGACGACCGCGATCATCGTGTGGAGCGCCCATTTCGCCGCGGCGCTGACCCGGGCGGCGGCGGCTTCCCGGCTCGGTCTCATCGCGCGGCTCGGCATGATCCAGGTCGGCGCCGTCCTGGTGCTGCTCGGCACGCCGCAGTCGTGGACGGGCGTGCTGGACGTCGGCGCGGCTCTCATCGCCGGCGCGGTTGTCTGGCACCTCATCGCGCTCACCGGCATGCTGCGACGGGCGGTGGCGCCGCGGTTAGGTGTCGTCGTCCGCTGGTATATCGCTGCGGCGCTGCTGCTACTCGCCGGTGGCTTCGCGGGCGTGCTGATCGCCGCAGGCGCTCCGGGCCCCGTGCCGTTGCCGCGGCTGGTCGCGGCGCATGTGGTGCTCATGCTTTTCGGCTGGCTCGGGATGACGGTGATCGGGACGCTCATCACGTTGTGGCCGACGGTGCTGCGCACCCGAATGGACGCCCGCAGCGACACGGCCGCGCGCCGCGCGCTTGTGCTCTGCGCGTCGGGCGTGGTGATCGCCGCTGCCGGCTTCGTGCTTCCGGCGTGGCCGCTGACGGTGGCCGGGCTGCTCGGCTACGCCGGTGGAGTGCTCGTGGCGCTGCAGCCGCTGGTCGCCGCCGCGCGGCAGCGCCCACCGAGCACCGGCGCCGCCTGGTCCCTGGCCGCCGCCCTGGCGTGGTTCGTCGCCGTCCTCGCCCGCACGTTGCTCGCCTGCGCGTCGGCCGGCGCCGACACGGTCGTGAGCGTCGTCGATCGCCTGGTGCCCGCGGTCGCCGTCGGCTTTCTCGGGCAGGTGGTGCTCGGAGCTCTGACGGGCTTGTTGCCGACCGTTCTCGGAGGCGGTCCCCACGCCGTGCGGGCGGCCATTGCCCGGCTGGAGATCGCCTGGCGGCTTCGACTCGTTGCGCTGAACGCCGGGCTCGCCGCGGCCGTGTTGCCGCTGCCCGCTCCGGTGCGGACCGCGGGATGGCTTTTGGTGCTGTTCGGGGCGGCCACGCCGTTTCTCGTGCTCGCCTTTTCGCTGATCGCTCGGAGGCCCGCCGTGCCCACCGCACCGCCCCTTGCCCGGCGGGATGCCGGTGATCTGCCGTCCCCGCGGCCGCCGGCGGAGCCTGCGACCGAACGCCGCGCGGTGAGCCTCGGTGCAGCGTTCGGCGCGGTGCTGCTGCTCGCCGCCGTGCTGTTCGCGGTGAGCGGCCGGGGCGGGCACGCGACGTCGTCACCCGTCGTCTCGAGTGCGTCGGGAAGCACCCGCACGGTCGCCGTGACACTGGACATGATGCGGATCCAGCCGCGCTCGGTCAGCGTGCCCGCAGGGACCCATCTCGTTCTGCAGGTGACGAACCGGGACGGCATGCGCCACGACCTCGCGCTGCCCAGCGGCAAGCGGACGCCGCTGCTCTCCAAGGGGCAGAGCGCCCGGCTCGACGCCGGCGTCGTGACCCGTGCGATGACCCTGAAATGCACCGTTCCCGGACATGCAGCCGCCGGCATGACGATGACCGTCACGCTCGCTTCGGCAGCCGCGGCGCCGTCTGCAAGGCCGGCGGGCCGGTCGGCAGCGACCGCGTTCGATCCGACGGCGAAGCCCGCAGCGAGCGACTCGTATCGTGACCCGCGGCTGGCTGCGGTGCCGGCGGGCACCGTGCACCGCATCACCATCCACGCGCGGGACAGGGTGCTCACGGTCGCGCCTGGGGTGCGGCAGCTGATGTGGACCTTCAACGGCACCGTGCCGGGCCCGACGTTGCACGGCACGGTCGGCGACACGTTCTACGTGACGCTGGTGAACGACACCACGATGGGCCACTCGATCGATTTCCACGCCGGTGAGGTCTCTCCCGACGAGGTGATGCGCACCATCGAGCCGGGGGCGTCGCTGCATTACCGCTTCCGGGCCGACCACTCCGGCATCTGGATGTACCACTGCTCGACGACGCCGATGACCATGCACATCGGCAACGGGATGTACGGCGCGGTCGTCGTCGACCCGCCTGATCTCGCACCGGTCGATCACGAGTACGTCCTGGTGCAGTCGGAGCTGTACCTGGGTGCGCAGGACGGGGTCGGCAACGCTGCGGGCATGGCCGCCGGCACGCCGGACGCGGTGGTCTTCAACGGGCAGAGCAACCAGTACGACACGCATCCGCTGACCGCCCGGCCGGGACAGCGGATCCGCATCTGGGTGCTCGATGCAGGCCTGGCCCTGCCGAGCTCGTTCCACGTGGTCGGCACGCAGTTCGACACGGTCTTCTCGGAGGGCGCTTACCTGCTGCGGCGGGGAAACCCGGAGCAGGGCGCCGCCCAGGTGCTTGCTCTCCAGCCGGCGCAGGGCGGTTTCGTGGAGTTCACCGTGCCGGCCGCCGGGCACTACGCGATCGTCAGCCACCGGATGGTCGACGCCTCACGCGGGGCGCACGGCGTTCTGGTCGCGCGCTGATGCTCGGTCTCTGGAGCGCCGTGCGGTTCGCGCATGTGCTGTCGGCCGCGATCTGGGTGGGTGGGCAGCTCGTCATCAGTGCCCTGCTGCTGCCTGTGGCGCGGCGAAGGCTGGCGCCAAATGTGCGGGTGGAGCTGCTGACCGATCTCGGGCGGCGATTCGGGATCTGGACGGCGGCGGGCTTCCTGCCGATTCAGATCGGCACCGGCATCGCACTCGCCGCCCACAAGGGCGTCACCTTCGCATCGCTCGGCGATCCGGGATACGGCCGAACGCTCGCCACCAAGCTCGGGGTCTTCGCCGTCGTCATGGCGCTCGCCGCGGTGCATGGCGTCGCCCGGTCGCGGGGCAACGTCGCGCTCGCTCGCGGCTGCGCCGTTGCCTCGCTGCTCGGCTCCGTCTGGATCATCGTGCTGGCGACGGCGCTGCCGGTGACGTAGTGGCGGTACCGCCCGTCAACCTCATGGCTCGGCGTGACCGCGGTGCCGTTTCGGCCGGCGGGTTCGGCGACCCACCGGCGTCAAGGTGCGCTCCCGGCTTGCGGGGACCTCGACCGATGCGGCCACGACGTGACGCGTCGAGGCGCGCGCCGGTTCGCGTTCAGGTATGCGATCAGCCGGCAGCCATTTGGACCGTTGGTCCAGGCCGGCGTGCAGCTCGCCCAACGCCTCGGGCTTCGCTCGATGGATGGCATGGGCGGAGAAGGCCGGTCCACAGCTGATCGACCTCGGCTCCCCGCTCGGTGGGTCGCAGCTCGTGCCGTCCGGCGCGTCAGCTGACACCGGCGTGCCCATCGGGGCTTTTCGATCGTGGAGTCCGACTCCGCCGAGGCGGCCAGCAGGTCTGCACGGCACCCGGACTCGCCGGCTGCGACGAAGATCGTCGGTGATGCTTCTGGACGCCGGCGCCCGGCTACGCGAGCCTTGGCGGATGTCGTTGCCGCCGAGGCTCGTGGGGCGGAAAGCTGAGCTCACCCTGATTGAGGCCGCACTCCGCCGTCTCGGTGAGGGCCGCGCATCGGCGTTCGCTATTGAAGGGGAAGGAGGCATCGGCAAGACCCGGCTGGCCCAGCAAATCGTCGAAAGTGCACGCGGGCGCGGGATGTTTGCCTGCTACGGCCAGGCGCATCCTTTTGAGCGCACGCGCCCGTTCGGTCTCATCGCAGCGGCGCTGGGCCTGTCCCGCCGTTCGTCCGATCCGCGGCGCGCCGCCATCGGCAAGCTGCTCGACGACCGGACCGTTCAGGCGGAGGCCGGGAGTTTCGGCGACATCCAGTACCGAGTGGTCGAAGAGGTCGTCGACCTGGTCGAGACGTTGTGCGCCGAATGTCCCGCGCTCCTGGTGGCCGAAGACATCCACTGGGCTGACAGTTCGAGCCTGTTGACCCTGCTCTCATTGGCACGGCAGCTGCCGCTGGCCCCGCTGCTGGTCGTGGTGACAGCTCGGACCGCACCCAGATCAACCGAAGCGAACACGCTGCTCGACGATCTCACGGCTGGAGGCGCACGCACCCTGCACCTGCAGCCGCTGGAGGGCAACGAGGTGGCCGCGCTTGCCCACGCTGAACTGGGGGCCCGTCCGGCTCCCGCCCTCACCGCGATGCTCGCCAAGGCCGGCGGTAACCCGCTGTGGGCCGTGGCAATGCTGCGCTCGCTGGCCGACGGAGGACTGCTGCGCCCCGCCGCCCGGGGCACTGTCGAGGCCACGACGTCGGAGCTGCCCGCCTCGCTCGACGAACTGGTGGTGCGTCGCCTTCGGGACCTGCCGACGGCAACACTCGAGTTGTTGCGGGTCGCCGCGGTACTCGGCGACGCCGTCTCGCTGCGCGATGTCGCCGCTGTTGCGGGCCGGCCGCCCCCAGAAGTCGTCGGTTCGCTGGTTCCTGCGTTCGCCGCTCAACTGCTCGACGAGGTCGACGACGGGATCGTCTTCCGTCACCAGCTCGTGCATGACGCCATCTATCGGCACATGCCCCGATCAGCTCGCCGTCTGATGCACCGCCACGTTGCGGTCACCCTGCTTGGCGCCGGCGCAGATCGGCTGGATGTGGCGGACCATCTGGTGCTGGGAGCGGAGCGAGGAGACGAGCAGGCCGTCGCATGGCTGCGGGACGCCGCTCGCACGGCGTCGGCCCAGGCGCCGGTTGTTGCCGTGGAACTGCTTCGCCGTGCCGAGGCCCTGCTACCGGGTGGTCACCGCGATGCAGATCTGCTGTCGGCGGAGGTCGTCGAGGCGCTGCTGCGGGCCGGGGACGTGGCCGGCGCGTCGGACCGTGCGCAAGCAGTGCTCGCCAGGAGCCACGCCGCGGCGGTGGATATCCCGCTGCGCGTCTGCCTGCTAGGCGCGCTTGCTCTCCAGAACCGTGCGGCCGAGCTCATCTCCGTGGCCGAGAGCAGTCTCGCTGCAGCGGCCGGGCTCGCCCCCACCGATGAGGTGCTGATACTCGCGCAGCAAAGTTGGGCCCTGACATACACCGGCAATCCCCGCGGAGGGGAAGCAGCTGCCCGAAGAGGCCTCGCGATCGCCGAAGAAGCCGGCAACGCAGCAACGATGGTCTGGGCCCTGACGGGTCTGCTGATTGCGGTTGGACGACAAGGCAGATTCGGCGATGCGCTGCGGCACGCCCGGCAGGCGGCCGCTCTTGCCGCGGCGTCGCCCGACACGAGATCGCTGCCGCTGCAGCCGAAGTTCTTTCTCGGCCTGGCGCTGTTCGACTGCGACCTTGTCAGCGAAGCGCGTGAGTCCTGGCGTGAGGCCCTCGCGGATGAATTCGGTTCCGGATGGTGGCTTTCGGACACGCTGATGGCCGATGCGCAGGCCTCGTTCGCTATCGGCGAGTGGGACGACGCGACTCCCGGCCTGATTGCCGGTGGGCAAGCCGCATTGGAGAAAGACAACCAGCTACTGGTCGCCCAATCCGCTGCCTACCGAGCCATCATCGCCACAGCCACGGGAGATCTGAAGGCTGCCGGCGACCTGGCTGCCGGCATCACCGAGACGCTGCAAGGCGACGAACCGACGTACAACTCGGGAATTCTTGTGTCAGCAGTGGCTCAGCTGAAGATGGCCAAGGGAGATCGGCAGAGCGCGTTCGACCTCTTGCTTCGGTGCTGGCAATCCGACAGCGCTGCAAAGAACCGCTACTACTACCGCCGCCTCGCCCCCGATCTGATACGTCTGGCGCTCGCCCTGGGTCACCGGGCTCTCGCCACCGACGTGGCCGGCGCAGTCGCCGAGGCATCCGCACTGGCCCCCGAGGTGCCGACGGTGCGCAGCCTGGCGCTGCGGTGCCAGGGGCTGGTCGACGGCCGAGTAGAGCCGATGATCGAGGCTGTCACGCTGGCCCGCGGTGCGCCGCTCATGGTCGAGCATGCCGGCGCCTGCGAGGACGCGGCGAGGCTGCTGGCTCACAGCGATCGGCCGGACGAAGCGGCGCGACTGCTGTCGGAGGCGCTCGAACGCTACGAGAAAGCGGGCGCCGATGCGTGGGCCGGGCGCGTCCGCGCACAGCTGCGCAGCCTTGGAGTCCATCCTTCCCCGCAAGGTTCGAGAGGCCGGCCCGCAGGCGGCTGGGAGGGCCTCACGCCGACCGAACGGACCGTGGCGTTGCTGGTGGCGGAGGGACTGACGAACGGTGCCGTGGCCAGACGGCTGTACATCTCTCCCCACACGGTGAACACCCACCTGCGACACATCTTCGCCAAGCTGGGGCTGTCGAACCGGGTGGCACTCGCGACGGTCGTATATCACTCGATCAAGTGATGTCTTCGCGACCGGCCGCGAAGACAGTCGAGCGCATGCAGTCGGTCGCGTTTGCAGCTCGCTTGCTGCCCGGCCAAATCGAGGCGAACCGCGTCGCGCTGGCCTCGTGCCAGGACGGTGCGCGCAAGGAGGCCTACCAGGACGCTCGGCGCCGTGCCGGCATCGTCCGGGAAGTGGTCTGGATCCAATCCACCCGCGGCCGCAACGTTGCCGTCGTCCTCCTGGAGGCCGACGATCTCGCCGCCGCATTCACGGTGCTGGGAACCTCGGCCGAGCCTTTCGATCGATGGTTTCGCGACCACGTTCGGCAGGTCCACGGCGTCGCTCTGGAAGCCGGATTCACCCTGCCGCAGCTGCTGCTCGACTTTGACATCAACAGGATCTGACCGCCGGTCAGGAAAGGGTGCGACATGTGGGCGCAGCTCATCCAAATGCGGCTGAAGCCCGGCAGCGATATGGCTGGCTTGGCTGAACAGCTGCGCGCCGCGGAGAACTCGGGATCCGGCTTGGTTCGCACGCTGGTGATGCACGATCAGAAAGACCCGAGCCAGGTGTACACGCTGGTGGTTTTCGAGAGTGAGGAAAAGGCTCGCGCCCGCGAGCAGGACCCGCAGCGCGCGCAGAAGTTGCAACCGGCGAGGGCAATGATGGCGGAGCTCTTCGACGGTCCGCCGACGTTCACCGACCTGAGCGTCACCGAAGAGTGGACCGGCCAGGCCTAGGCCCTCGATGGCCTCACGTCCACCCTTCCGCAAGCTGCCCATTCTGTCGGCGCCCGCGGGCGCAGAAGTCCTGCCAACCAAGGAGAACGCAATGGCCGTCATCATGATCACCGAGGTTCCAGGCGCCGACGCCACCTTCATCGACGGGATGCTCGCCGCCGGCGTGGGTGATGCGATGGTGAAAGCCCCCGGGTTCGTGAAACACCTCAGCGGCGCCGCCGGCAGCGGCTATCGCGTCATCGAGGTGTGGGAATCACGCGAAGCTCACCAGGACTGGTTCGACAGCCACATCGCGCCGAACATGCCGCCCGGCGCGGAGCCCACCTCCGTCGAATACATCGATCTGCTGCTCACGCTGCCTGAGGCCGGACAGTCCTAGCGCGACACCTTTGCGCCGGCAGCAGCCCACCGATCCGCACCGCCAGCCATCCATTCAAAATGCACCCCAGGAGGACCCCATGGCCGAGTTGCTCATCCTCGAGTTCGAAGGACTGAAGGAAGCCGACTACGCGAAGGTGAACGCCGAGCTCGGTCTCGACCCGCAGACCGGAGCCGGGGAATGGCCGGCGGGACTGATCGACCATGTGGCAGCGGTGACCGAGGACCACGCCTACGTCATCGAGGTCTGGGAGTCGCAGCAGGCCCAGGCACAGTTCATGCAGGCGCGCCTCGGCCCTGCCTTGGGGGCTGCCGGCGTGGCGGCGATCCCGAAAGTGACGTGGGCCCGCGTCGTCGGCAGTCACAGCCCGGGCGCGTGAACGGCTACACCGCAAGGCGGGGCACCTGAGCGAACACCCCACCGTCGCTCGCCTCGCCCGGCTGGGGCCCGTTGCGCCGGGCGAGACCCGTGAGAGGGGGCGGCTGATGCCGAGCAAGCCGGATGCCGTCCTCTTCACGCTCACCGGCGCTGAACGGGACATCCCGCGGGACACCGGAAACCGCTGACCCGAAGGTTCAGCGGCTTCCATGGCTTGCGGGATCACGTGGCTGGCTGGCTGGCTGGCTGGCGGTGGAGGTGGGATTTGAACCCACGGAGGTGTTGCCACCTCACACGCTTTCGAGGCGTGCGCGCTCGGCCGCTACGCGACTCCACCGCGAAAGAGCCTACCGGTCGCCGGCAGTAGCAGCCGGGCCGTGCCGGAGGCGACGGCCCGTGTCCGGCTTCGCTCGGCGGGCACCACCGTCACTGCCAGCGGAGGCCAGGTGCTGCTGACGCAGTGACGGACCCCGTTAACGGCGTCCGCGACGGCGTCCGTCACTGGCAACGCGTCCTATGTGCTGCTCTCGCAGTGACGGAGCGGCACCTGTGCGCGCTCCCAGTGGCGGACCCATCGTGATGGGCGCCGCGTTCACCCGTCTGTGCGCCGGCCCGCGAAGAACTCCGCCAGCACCTGCGCGCATTCGGCCTCACGCACCCCGGGCACCACCTCCGGCCGCCAGTTGAGCCGCCGGTCGCGCACTACGTCCCAGAGCGACCCCACCGCCCCGGCCTTCGGGTCGACTGCTCCGTAGACGATCCGGTCCACCCGGGCGAGCACGGCGGCGCCGGCGCACATCGTGCAGGGCTCCAGCGTCACGACCAGCGTCAGCCCGGTGAGCCGCCACGATCCCGTCGCCACGGCAGCCGCCCGCAGCGCCAGCACCTCGGCGTGCGCCGTGGGATCTTGTCGTGCCTCGCGGGCGTTGCGTCCGCGCCCCACCACTCGGCCGGAGGCGTCGACGACAACGGCTCCGACCGGCACGTCGGCCGTCGCCAGAGCCGCCCGCGCCTGCTCGAGCGCCGGCGTCATCCAACGCTCGTAGTCTCCGGGCGCGGCGGGTCTCGTCACCGGCGGCTCAGTCGCCGCGAAGCTCTTCCAAGACGTCGAGGCAGCCTGCGCGCTCGCACAGCGTCGCCACCACGTCGCTCGGCAGCGCGCCCTCCTCCGCGCAGATCTCGACCAGGACGTCGCCGGGCGTCTTCAGGTCGGCGAGCAGCTCGACGTCGCCGACCGGCTGGGCGTCCGGGCGCCCGGCGCTGTCCTCGTCGCCGTCGCCGTCGTCGGCCGGCGGCAGGACGGGAAGCGCGTCGGCGAAAAGCTGCTGCGCGAGATCGGAAGTGGCGAGCACCCGGCTGTCGGAAAGGAAAACGCGGGGATCTCGCAGCGTCTCCACGGTCAGCCGGAGGATGCCGAGCCACTCGTCGTCCTCCTCGACGAAGACGAGCGTCACGTCGTCCTCGGTGGCGTCAGCGTCGAAGTCGTCGAGCTGGTCGATCAGGTCGTCGAGCGTCTCGACGTCGTCAAGGTCGACTTCCTGAGCGCGCCAGCTGGTCCCGGTCCGTCTCAGGGCCACGGCGCTGTGCACGTTCATCTCCTTCCGGACGTGCCCGACCGCGGCTGGGGCGGCGGCAAAGATGAGGATTGTCGGTTGGTGCGCCGCTACCCGCAGCCGCGGTCCCCGAACCCGGATCTGGCCCCTCGGCCACATCATCGACATGATCGCGGGTTCTGTCCCACCCCTGGGACCGTCGGCTGAAGAGGAATGCGCAACAGTCTCGCCAGCCCGCTCGGCCATTCCATGCGCAAACGGGACAACCCCACCGCCGGGTGCCGCTCACTGTCGTCGCCCCGGCGCGCTACTCCAGCTGGCTCAGCCGGCGGCCCCCGTTCCGGTCATTGCGGGTGAACGCGAGTGGTGAAGGCCGTCAACTGCCCGACATGGGAAGACGGGGCGCAATCGGGCGCTTATCGTTTTCACATGAAGAGCGTCGCCGCCGGCCCGAGCGTGCCGAGCCAGGCATCGTCAGCAGAGCTGTCGCCGCAGCCGGCCGGCTCGACTTCATCCGTTTCGCCCGTGCCGCCGGTCCGGGTTCCTCGTCGGCGGCTGACCTTGCGGCGCGTCGTCGTGGCGGCGGTCGTGCTGGCTGTGGTCGGTGCCCTCGCGTGGCTCGTCGTCGCCGTCGGCATCGACCAACTGCTGGAAAAGATCCTGCACCTGCCGGCGTGGCTGATTCTCCTGCTGGTCTTCCTGCTCCCGGCACTCGAAGCAGCGGCCTTCATCGGCGTGGTCTTCCCGGGTGAGATCGCGGTGCTGCTCGGCGGCGTTGCGGCCTCGCAAGGGTCCGTGTCGATCGCGCTGGTTCTCATCGCTGCGTGTCTCGGTGCGGTGCTCGGCGATCAGGTCGGTTACCTGGTCGGGCGCGAGTGGGGCGAGCAGGTGCTGCGCAAGGTCCCGGATCGGCTGCTCGACGAGGAACGGCTGCAGAAGGGCAACGCCTTCGTCCGCCGGATGGGCGCGAAGGGCGTGATCCTCGGACGGTGGACGGCCGCGCTCCGCGCCCTGGTGCCGGGCCTCGCGGGCATGTCCCGGATGTCGTATCCACGCTTCCTCGTCGCCAACATCATCGGCGGGGTCGGCTGGGCCACGCTTGTCGCTGTCGTCGGCTACCTCGCCGGGGACAGCTACAAGAAGGTGGAATCCGCCCTCGGCAGCGTCTCCTATGTCCTGCTCGCAGTTCTCGTGGCCGCGGTGGCGGCCCACCACGTCCTGCGCCATCGGCGCGGCCGCAAGTCGGCACCGGTCACCGCGGCCGTCGAGCTCCCGGCGCCCGCCGTCGATTGAGCCCAGCGATTTGCGGATAACTGTGGATAACCATTTACGGGGCTCATCCGTTGGTTAGCGTGGAACGAGCAGAAGCGCCGCTTGGATCTTCCGTCGCACGTTCAACGGGTTGTTGTTCTGCGGCGGGTGGTTGAGCACGGCTTTCGCCGGGCACCCGTCAGGTCGGTGTACGGCGTTCATGACGGCGCCGATCACGTGGGGGAGGACGGGTGGCGATCGACGAGCCCACGACGCGGAAGGCTCCGGGATCCGGACGTTCGCGTCATGGGCGGCCGCTGCCCTCGCCAGGTCAGGCCGCCTCAAGCGCGCAGGTGAGCGCCCGCGATGTGACGGCCCGCCGCTCGCTCCGGCGTCCGGCTTCCCGCACCATCCTCGCCGTGCTGACCGCCGTTGCGCTTGCCGTCGTCGGCAGCGTGGCCGGTGTCGCCATCAAGCAGCACAAGGAGCCACCGAAGTTCCGCACGGTTTCCCTGGGCGGTCTCGGTAAGTCCGGCAGCTCGGGCACCGATTCGCTGGCCGGCTCGCGGAACCCGTTGACCACCTCGACCGGGGCGCCGGTCGCGAAGCCCAAGACGGTCACGGTGGCGGTGCCCTCCGTCGCACCGCTGCGCAACCGGGTGGATCCGGACATTTTCGTGTCCTCGTCCAAGCCGCTGTCGGCCGCGCAGGTCGCTGCCGTGACTCGGGCCACCAGCGCCACCCGGGTGCTGCAAGTCGACTGGGCACGGGTGAAGCTCGGCAAGGGCATCACCACGGCGGTCGGCGTGAACCCGTCGACCTTCCGGCAGTACACCCCGGATAACACCGCGCCCGTCGACGCGCTCTGGCAGCGCGTGGCCAGCGGCGATGTCGCGGTGGCCCATGCGGTTGCGGCCGCTCTGCAGGTCAAGCTCGGGGGCCACACCGTCGTCGGCCGCGTCACCCAGCGCGACGTGCGTGTCGGCGCGTTCGCCACCAGCCGGCTGCCGGGCGTCGGTGTCATCGTCGACCGCAGCAAGTCCGCGTCACTCGGCCTGGTCCACGGTGCGGCGCTGATCATCGTCCTGCCGAAGGGGACCGACCCGCTGGTCGCCTCCGGCGCCGCCTCCCAGGTGCTGCCCGGCGCCAAGGTGCAGGCTCTGCGGTACTCGATCCAGACCGGCCAAGCGACCGGCGGGGGCGCGAGCGGTCCGGTAGTGCCGAACGGCGTCCCGATCCTCGGTCACGGTTGGACGCTTCCGCTGCGGCTCGGCTCGTTCACCTTGACCCAGCGTTTCCACTGGCCGAACGGCCACCCGGGGATCGACCTGGCCGCACCCTGGGGCACCCCGATCTATGCCGCCTCCGAAGGCGACGTCCTCTACTGGGGCGCGGCGCAGGGCTTCGGCAACTGGATCGTGCTGCAGCATCCCGGCGGTGTCCAGACGGTCTACGGCCACATGCGCAGGGACGAGCTGATCGTCGGACCGACGGCTCACGTCAAAGCCGGCCAGCTGATCGCCCGGGTGGGGTCGGAGGGCTACTCCACAGGCCCGCACCTGCACTTCGAGGTGCATGTCAACAACGTCCGGGTCGACCCGATCGCGTTCCTGAACGCGCAAGGAGTGAACGAGATCCACTGACGCGCTGTCGCGGGCCTCTCGTTGCGCTGCCGCGGCCGCTCGTTCTGGCACGCTGGACAGCGATGTCCGCCGCCCCGCGCTCCGCGCCCAACGCCTCCCCATCCGCCGGTCCGGCGCTGTCCCTGCGTGGCCGCGTCGCGCTCGGCCTGGAGCGGATGACCTCAGCCGCTTCCCGCCGGCTGGGGCGCGGTTCGGGGGAGATGATCGGCGGGAAGGTCGCCCTGCGAGCCCATCCGGGCGTGCTGCGCGAGGTGGCGGCCGGGCGCGCCCTGACCTGCGTCAGCGGCACGAACGGCAAGACCACCACCACCCGGCTGCTGTCGGCGGCGCTCGGGACGCTCGGTCCCGTCGCGAGCAACTCGGGCGGCGCCAACATGGGCCCCGGCGTGCTGCACGCGCTTGCCAAGCCGCCGTATTCGGCGGCGGGGGCGCTGGAGGTCGACGAGATCTGGCTGCCGAAGGTGGCCCGGGAGGTCCGGCCGCGAGCAGTCGTACTGCTCAACGTCACGCGCGATCAGCTGGATCGCTCCAACGAGACCCGCCGGATCGCCGGCATGTGGCGCACGCTGGGCGGCGAGCTGCCCGGCTGCACGGCGGTGGCGAACTGCGACGATCCGCTGGTCACCTACGCCGCGTTCGGGTTCGGGTCCCAGGTGTGGGTGGCGGCGGGGCAGAACTGGACGGCCGATGCGATGGTCTGCCCGTCGTGTGGAAAGCTGCTGCAACGCGGCCGCGCGTTCGGGTGGCGCTGCGGCCACTGCGAGCTGCAGCGCCCGGCGCCGGACATCGAGGTCACCGGTGCTGATGAGGTCTCTTGGCGTGGAAGGCCGCTGAGGGTCACGCTGCAGCTGCCCGGACGGGTGAACGTGGGCAACGCCGCCCACGCCGCAGCCGCCGCGGAGCTGCTCGGGGTCGCCGCGGAGCAGTCCTTGGCCGCCATGGGCGACGTCGGCGCCGTTCAGGGTCGGTACGCGCAGACCGAGCTCGCTCCCGGCCGCCAGGGCCGCCTGCTGCTCGCCAAGAATCCCGCGGGATGGGTCGAGATGCTCGAGCTGCTGGACACCGAGCCCAACCGGCCGGTGATCATCGACTTCAACAGTCGAACGGCGGACGGGCGCGATCCTTCGTGGCTTTGGGACGTCCCGTTCGAGCGCCTGCACGGCCGGCAAGTGCTCGTCACCGGGGAACGCCGCGAGGACGTCGGTGTGCGGCTGGCGTACGCGGAGGTGCCGCACGCGCTCTACGCCTCCGCGGAGCAGGCCGCGGCGGCAGCGCCTGCCGGAGTGGTGGATGTCGTCGCCAACTACACCGCCTTCCGGGACCTGCTGGTGCGCACCGGCCAAGCGGCCGCTGCTGCGGCGTCCGCCACCGCGGGGAGCGCGTCGTGAGCGCCGGCGCCACTTCGGAGTCGGCGACCCGCATCGCGCTCGTGTATCCGGAGCTGCTCGGCACCTACGGAGACGGTGGCAATGCGCTCGTGCTGGCGTCCCGGCTGCGGTGGCGAGGTCTTTCGGCCGAGGTGGTGTCCGTGCCCGCCGGTGCGCCCGTTCCCGAGCAGTGCGACCTGTACCTGCTGGGCGGCGGGGAGGACGAGCCGCAGGTGCTCGCCGTCGATGGGCTGCGTGAAGGCGGGGCGCTCCGGCGGGCGGTCGAGGGGGGCGCCGTGGCGCTCGCGGTGTGCGCCGGGCTGCAGATCGCCGGGCGGTCGTTCCCCGGTTCTGACGGGCGCCAGCACGACGGCGTCGGGCTGCTCCCGCTCGAGACCCGCCGCAGCTTCGCGCCGCCCGGCGAGCCGGTACCGCCTCGCGCGGTGGGGGACATCGTCGTCGATCCCGATCCCGAGCTGGGCCTGCCGCCGCTCATCGGCTACGAGAATCACGGCGGGCGTACCCGGCCTCTCGAAGGCGCCGCCGGCCGGCCGCTCGGTACCGTCCGGCGCGGCGTCGGCAACGGCACCCCGGATCGCGCCGAGGGCTGGTTCACCGGCAAGGTCGTCGCCACGTACTTGCACGGACCGGTCCTCGCGCAGAATCCCGCACTCGCCGATCTCCTGCTGCGCTGGATCCACCCTGATCTGCCGGAGCTCGACGCTCCGGCGGAGGCGGACGTCCTGCGCCGGGCCCGGTTCCGGGCTCTCGGCGTCGCCTGACTCGTTCGCCTGACTCGTTCGCCTGGAAGGTCAGACCTCGACGATGAGGGTGACCGGCCCGTCGTTGACCAGGCTCACGTCCATGTGCGCGCCGAAGACGCCGGTCTCGACGGTGGCGCCGAGCGCGCGCAATTCGGCGACGACCGCGTCGACCAGCGGCTCGGCGACCGGCCCTGCGGCGGCCGCGTTCCACGACGGGCGCCGCCCTTTGCGGGTGTCGGCGTACAGCGTGAACTGGCTGATGACCAGCAGCGGCGCCGAGAGGTCCTGGGCGGATCGTTCCCCGTCGAGGATGCGCAGCGTGTAGATCTTGCGGGCCAGCGCCCCGGCGGCGATGGCCTCATCACCCACCTTCACGCCGACGAAGACCAGAAGGCCGGGGCCGATCGCACCGGCGACCGCGCCCTCGACGCTCACGCTCGCGGAACTGACCCGCTGAATGACTGCACGCACGTCTGTGCAGTCTCGACGAGCCTCCCGGTTTTTGTCGGAGGCCCGTCCTACGGTCGGTCTCGTGCGACTCCTTCACACCTCTGACTGGCATCTCGGCCGCTCGCTGCACCGCGCCGATCTGCGCGCCGCGCAGGAGGGCTTCCTCGATGCGCTGGTGGAGGTCGTCGCTGCCGAGCAGGTCGATGTGGTGCTCGTCTGCGGCGACGTCTACGACCGGGCGGTGCCGTCGCTCGACGCGGTCCGGCTGTGTGAAGAGGCGCTCGTGCGGCTGCGGGGCGCGGGAGCGCGCGTCGTCGTGACAAGTGGCAACCATGACTCCGCCACCCGGCTCGGGTTCAGCTCGGCGCTTGTCGACGCCGCCGGCGTGCATCTGCGCACCGACCCGTCGCAGGTCGCGACGCCCGTCGTGGTGGAGGACTCCGCGGGGCCGGTCGGCATTTACGCGCTGCCTTACCTCGAGCCCGAGGCGGCCCGGCCGCTGTTGCCTGCGGACCCGGACCAGCCGGGAGAGCCGGCCGGGCGTGGCCACGCTGGTGTGCTGGCCCGGGCGATGGCCTGCGTGCGCGCCGACCGTCAGGCTCGCCGGTTGCCGCGCGCCGTGGTCATGGCACATGCGTGGGTGGCCGGGGGAGCGGCCAGCGAGAGCGAGCGCGACATCAGCGTCGGCGGCGTCGGTCAGGTGGGTGTCGACCTCTTCGGCGGGGTCGATTACGTGGCGCTCGGCCATCTGCACGGACCGCAGACCCTCACCGAGACCGTTCGCTACAGCGGTTCCCCGCTGGCGTACTCCTTCAGCGAGGCGGCGCAGCGCAAGAGCAGCTGGCTCGTGGAGTTGGACGGGCAGGGGGTCAGCCGGGTCGACGCCGTGCCGGCGCCGGTGCCGCGGCAGCTGTCGGCGGTGACGGGTCGGCTGGACGCGTTGCTGACTGATGCGTCATACACCGACGTGGAAGACCACTACCTCTCGGTGGTGCTCACCGATCCGGGCCGCCCGGCGGATCCGATGACGCGGCTGCGCGCGCGCTTCCCGCACGTGCTGGTCCTCGACCACCGGCCGGAGGGGGCGCTCGTCACCTCCGGGAGCTATCGCTCGCGGCTGGCCGGGCGCGATGACCTCACCATCGCGCAGGAGTTCGTCGCGCATGTGCGCGGCAGCGTCCCGGATGCCGGCGAGGTGCGGCTGCTGGAGCGGGCCTTCGATCTCGTCGGTCAGCGTGCGCGGGAGGTGGCCTGAGATGCGGCCGCATCGCCTCGAGCTCACCGCGTTCGGTCCCTTCGCCGACCGGGTGGAGATCGACTTCGATCGGCTCGGCCAGGGTGGCCTGTTCCTCATGCACGGCGAGACGGGCGCCGGCAAGACGACGGTGCTCGACGGGCTTTCCTTCGCGCTTTACGGGCGGCTGCCGGGGGTGCGCGGTACCAATCGGCTGCGGTCGGACCATGCGTCGGCGCAGACGCGCACCCAGGTCACCCTGGAGGTGACGCTCGCCGGACGGCGGCTGCGCATCGTGCGCACCCCCGCTCAGGAGCGGCCGAAGCTGCGCGGCGCCGGGGTCACGGTCGAGCCGGCCGCGGTGGCGTTGTGGGAGCGCGACGAGTCGATCGACGGTGGGTGGCGGTCGTGCTCGACGCGGGTCGGCGAGGTCGATGCCGAGCTCGCTGATCTGCTGGGCATGTCCGCCGATCAGTTCCATCAGGTCGTGCTGCTGCCGCAGGGGCAGTTCGCCAAGTTCCTGCACAGCGATGCGGGCGATCGCACCCAGCTGCTGCAGCGCCTGTTCGGCACCGATCGCTTCCGCCGGATCGAGGACTGGCTGGCGGAGCAGCGCCGCCAGACCCGTGAGGTGTTGCTCGAGGGTCGGCAGGCGGCGGCGCGGCTCGTCGCCCGAGTCGCCCAGGTGAGTGGTGAGCCTGAGCCGGAGCCGCTTCCCTCCGCCGGATGGGCGTCCGTGCAGGTGGAGCATGCCGCAGCCGGCGCTCAGACCGCCGCGCAGCAGGCGCAGGAGGCGCGGGAGCGCTTTGAGGGCACCCGGCGAGCCGCCGCTGCCGCCGTCGAGCTGGAGCGCCGGCAGCAGCGGCGAGCAGCGGCACTCGAGCGGCAGGCGGCGGTGGAGGCGGACGCGCCGCGGATCGCGGAGGTCGAGCGCGAGATCGAACGCGCGCGACAGGCTGCGGGCGTCGCCGAGTCGCTGCAGGCGCGCGCGTGGCGTGCAGATCAGCTGAGCGTGGCGGCGGCGGCGTGGGACAGCGCTCGCCGGCTCCTTCCCGAGCAGTTGCGCTCCGTCGACACCGCGACGCTGCGAGCGGCCGCCGATTCCGGCCGGGAGGAGCTGGGACGGCTCGGGGAGGCGGGCGACCTCGAGCGTGCGGTCGCGGCGACGAAGGCCGAGACCCGGGAAGCCGCCCGCCTCATTGCCGATGGCGAGCGCCGCCTGGAGGCGCTTCGCCCGCTGCTGGCCGGCGCTCCTGACGCCCGCGCGGCTGCTCAGGCCCGGGTCGACGCCGCCCGGGATGCCGCGGTGCGGCTGCCCGCGGCGAAGGTAGCCGCGCAGCGGCGCGCGGAGGCCGTCTCGGTGGCGGGCGACCGCCGGCGTCTCGAGTCCGAGTGCACCCGTCTCCAGGACGATCTGCTGGCCGCGCGCGAGTCGGCGGTGGGTCTGCGCGAGGCGCTGAGCGAGCTGCGCACGGCCCGCATCGACGGCATGATCGCCGAGCTGGCCGCGGCCCTCGTCGACGACGCACCGTGTCCGGTATGCGGCTCGCTGGATCATCCGGATCCCTCGGAGGTACGCGGGCGCGCCGTCTCGCGGGCCGATGAGGAAGCCGCTGCGGCCGCGGCTGAGCAGGCCCGCGACCGGTCGGCGGCGATCGGCGAGAAGCTGGCGGCGGCCCAGACCGCCCGCGATGCGGCCGTGACCCGGCTGCGTGAGCTCGGTTGCGAGGACGCCGATCCGGACGAGCTGGCGGTCAGCCACGCGCGCGACGTCGCTCTGGTGGGCGAGCTGGCGGCGGCGGCGCGGGGGCTGGACGACGCCGCTGCGCACGTTGCCCGGCTCGAGGCCGAGGACGGTCGGCGGCGGGAGGAGTTCGCCGGGCTCGAGGCGGCGATCGCTGCGCAGCAGCAGCGACTCGAGGGGGCGCGGGCACGCCTCGGTGAGCTCGGTGCACGGCTTTCGCAGCTGCTGGGCGACGCGCCGAGCGTGGAGTTCGCGCGGCAGCAGACCTCCGCGCTGGTCGAGGCGATCGAGACCGCGCAGACCTGCGCGTCGAACGCCGCTCGGGCTGACGAGGAGTGCCGGCTCGCGCACCAGCGTGCGGAAGAGGCGGCTTCGCGGGCCGGCTTCCAGTCCGCCCAGCAGGCTGCCGAAGCGGTCCGCGAGCCTGCGGCGTTGCGGGCGCTCGAGGAGCAGGTGACGGCGGCCCGCCGGGAAGCGTCCGCGGTCGCCGAGGTGCTTGGCGACCCGGAGCTTGCCGCCGTCGACGGCCCGCCGGCCGACGTGCGGGAGGCTCGAGCCGCCGAGGCTGGCGCCCTCGCTGCGATGCGGGCTGCCGAGCAGCGGCTGGCTACGGCGGAGCAGTCGGTGCAGCAGCTGCGCCTGCTGCAGGCCGAACTCGCCGATCGGCTGGCCGCGTTGGAGCCGGTGGAGCGGGCAGCGGCGCAGGCGAAGGAGCTTGCCGATCTTGCTGCCGGCGGCGGTGCCAACCGGCTCAACATGCCGCTGTCCGCCTACGTGCTGGCGGCGCGCCTCGAAGAGGTGGCCGAGGCAGCGAGCCATCGGCTACGCGCGATGACGCAGGGCCGCTACACGCTGGTTCACAGCGATGCGTCGAAGGGCAACGGACGCTCTGGTCTGCGGCTCATGGTGTCCGACGCCTGGACGGGTCAGGACCGCGACACCGCCACGCTCTCCGGCGGCGAGACGTTTCTCGCCAGCCTGGCGCTTGCTCTCGGCCTGGCAGAGACGGTCACGGCGTCTGCCGGCGGTGCCCCGCTCGAGGCGCTGTTCGTCGACGAAGGCTTCGGCACCCTGGACGAGGAGACCCTCGACGAGGTGCTGGACGTCCTCGATGGCTTGCGTGAGGGCGGTCGGCTCGTCGGCATTGTCAGTCACGTTCCGCATTTGCGTGATCGCATCCCGAGCCGGTTGCGGGTGCACAAGGGCACGTCCGGCAGCTCGTTGCGGCAGTACGACGGCTTCGGCGACGGTGAGGAGCGCGCGGGCGGCAGGTCGGCTCGGGTGTCGCCCCCTGTCGCTCCTCTCGCCGTCGTGGGCGTCGTGGACGTCGTGGAGCCGGCCGCTCGGGTTTCCGCCGAGTCGCCAGCGCCACCCGCGTCACCCGGCCCGGCTGCCGCGGCCGGCCCGTCCGCCTCGAAGCGTCATAAGCGTCCGGCCGGCAAGCGGGTCCGGGCGGCCGAGAGCGAGCAGTTGGCGTTACTGGGCACGGACTGATCCGGCCGCCGCGCCTGACATCCGAGGTGTCGAGCTAACGCCCCGAACGCAGCCGGTAGAGCGCGAAGCGGAAGCGTTTCCACAGCGATGGGCGCGGCGGGGTGCCCACCGGCGTATCGAGGCGGCGTTGGACGTTGCGCCCATGCGCGGAGAGCTCGTGTAGCTCGGCGCTGCGCGCCCAGGAGAGGTCGAATTCACGCTCGAGATCACGGTCGGGCCCGGGGCCCGCGTCCGCGCCAGCCAGCTGCGTCCGCGGGCTCTCGCGAAAGTCTCTGTTCACACCATTTCCAACGGCTGCACGCCGCGCTCCCGTGCCGGCCCGATCTGAAAAGTCGCTGTGAGTTCCATGATCAACGCGCCAACGATCAGGCCCAGACCCGGGTTGACCAGGGGTTCGGCCGGTTGATTGGCGCGTTGATCTTGGCTGGGCGATGACGCCGCCTCGATCTGCAATCGCGCGAGGCATTGATATGCTTGCCGACAAGCAATTAATGTCGGAGGTGAACCCGTGCCCCGATCCCTCCCCAGCCAGGAAACCACTGACGACGTGACTGACGACGTGAATCTGGACGCGGTCGCTCGGCTGCAGTTCGCCATCGGACGCAGCTCCCGATTGCTTCGCGAAAGTGTCACCGGCGGGCTGACCCCGACCCAGCTCGCCGTTCTCGGCAGCCTGATTCGCGAGGGTCCCCGCCAGCTCAGCGAGTTGGCGACCGCCGAACACATCAATCCCACCCTGCTCAGCCGGGTCGTCGGCCGGCTCGAAGACGACGGCCTCGTCCGCCGCGAGGCGCAGGAGCAGGACCGCCGCTCCTACCTGGTCACCATCACCGAAAGCGGACGCGCGCTGTCGGACACGATCCGCCACGACCGCTGCACCGAGCTCGCCGAGCGGCTCGCCCAGCTCGACGCCGATCAGGTGCGAGCCCTGTTCGCCGCGCTTTCCGCACTCGAGGCGCTCGCTGACGAACTCATGACGCATCGAAAGAGTTGATACGCACGTCTGCCACCACCCTCACTCCGTCGCCCGGCCGGCGAAGGAGCCGCGGCACGTTCGCCGCCCTGTCCAATCGCAATTTCCGGCTGTACTTCACCGGCCAGGGCATGTCGATGATCGGCACCTGGATGCAGTCGGTGGCGCAGTCCTGGCTGGTGCTGACCCTCTCCGGATCGGGCACCGCGCTCGGGTGGGTCATCGCGTTGCAGACCATCCCGGTCCTGCTCGGCGCCCCTTACGCGGGTCTCATCGCCGATCGCGTCGACAAGCGGCGGCTGCTGATCGTCACCCAGGTGATCATGGGCGTGCTTGCGCTGGCGCTCGGCGTGCTCAGCGTGACGCATGTGGTGCGGCTCTGGATGGTCTTCCTGCTCGCGTTCGTGCTCGGCCTCATGAACGCGTTCGACAACCCGGCGCGGCAGTCGTTCGTCCTCGAGATGGTCGGTCCGGAAAACCTGCGGAATGCCGTGACGCTGAACTCCGTGCTGGTCAACGCAGCGCGTGCCATCGGTCCCGCCGTTGCCGGCACGATCATCGCTGCCGCCGGCGTCGGGATCTGCTTCCTCATCAACGCTGTCAGCTTCGTGGGCGTGGTGTCCGCGCTCGTCATCATGGACCCGAAGGCGCTGCGGCCGTCGCCGCCCGCGGCGCGCGAGCGCGGCCAACTGCGAGAGGGCTTCCGGTACGTGCGCCATACCCCGGCGCTGCTGGTGCCGCTGGTCATGATGGCCGTGATCGGCATGCTCGCGTACGAATTCCAAGTCGTGTTGCCGGTCGTCGCCAGGTCGACCTTCCACGGCGGCGCGCAGGCCTACGGATTCCTCACGGCGGCGATGGGCGCAGGGGCGGTGGTAGGCGGGCTGATCATGGCCGGTCGGGGAGCGACCGGCGTCCGGGCGTTGATCAGCTCGGCGATGTTCTTCGGCGCGGTGATCCTGCTGGCCGCGGTCACCCCGAACATCGGACTGGCCACCGCGGCCATGGCCCTCGTCGGCGCCGGGAGCGTCGGCTTCCTCTCGATCGGTAACGCGACGCTGCAGCTGAATGCGGCCCCGTCCATGCGCGGACGGGTGATGGCGCTCTGGGCCGTCGCGTTCCTCGGCTCGACCCCGATCGGCGGACCGATCGCCGGCTACGTCAGCGAGCATTTCGGGGGACGCGCCGGCCTGATCCTCGGTGGCCTGGCCTGCGTAGCCGCCGCGCTCGGCGCGCTGCTTTTCGTGCGGCGCACCCAGGGGCCGGCGGATCGCGGGGCTTCGGCAGAGGCCGGCGGCCGCGCCGCGCTCGCTGCCTGAGCGCCGCCGGCCACTGTCGGGCAGGATGCGGGGGTGCGCACGCCGTGGATCGTGGGCGTCTCGGGCGCCTCGGGCACCCCCTACGCCCGGTCCCTGCTGCGCGGGCTGCTGCAGGCCGGGCAACCGGTCGACCTCATCGTGAGCCGCGCCGCGCGGCTCACGCTCTACGACGAGACCGGCGTGGCCTGGCGCGATACCGCAGGCGATCTCGCGGCCTGGATCGACCTTCCGGGCGACGGGCTGGACGTCCGGTTCTGGCCGTCCGGTGACCTGGCGGCCGGTCCGTCGAGCGGTTCGTATCCCGCGCAGGGCATGTTCGTCATCCCGGCGTCCACCGAGGCGGTGGCCAGCATCGCGCTCGGGCTGTCGAAGGATCTGCTGCAGCGCGCCGCCGCGGTGACGCTCAAGGAGCACCGCCCGCTGGTGGTCGTGCCCCGCGAGATGCCGCTCGCCCGCGCGACGATCGTCCACCTGCTCGCGCTGCACGACGCCGGCGCGGTCGTCGCCCCGGCGAGCCCCGGTTTCTATGCGGGCGCCGAGGACGCGCAGGCGCTGGCCGACTTCGTGGCGGCCAAGGTGCTCGACGCGGTGGACGTGGCGCATCAGCTGATGCGGCGCTGGACGGGCGAGCTCGGAGCCGCCCGGCGCAGCTAGGCTGGCAGGGTGGATCAGCGTCGAAAAGATGAGCTAGCGAGCAAGATCGAGGCGGGCGAGCGACTCACCCGGGCCGACGGGGAAGAGCTGTATGCCTGCGACGACCTGGCCTGGCTCGGCGGGCTGGCGCACGGCGTGCGCACGCGCAAGAACGGTGACCGGGTCTACTTCAACGTCAACCGCCATCTGAACCTCACGAACGTCTGCTCGGCGTCCTGCGCCTACTGCTCCTTCCAACGCAAGCCCGGCGAGAAGGACGCGTACACCATGCGCGTCGAGGAGGCTGTCCGGCTCGCGAAGGAGATGGAGCCGTCCGGCATCACCGAGCTGCACATCGTGAACGGCCTGCATCCCACCCTGCCGTGGCGCTACTACCCGCGGGTGCTGCGCGAGCTCAAGGCGGCGCTGCCGAACGTGGCGCTGAAGGCGTTCACCGCGACCGAGGTGCACTGGTTCGAAAAGATCAGCGGGCTGTCCGCCGACGAGGTGCTCGACGAGCTGATCGACGCCGGGCTCGAGTCGCTGACCGGCGGCGGCGCGGAGATCTTCGACTGGGAGGTCCGCCAGCACATCGTGGACCACGAGACCCACTGGGAGGACTGGTCGCGCATCCATCGGCTGGCTCACTCCAAGGGCCTGCGCACCCCGGCGACCATGCTCTACGGGCACATCGAGGAGCCCCGCCACCGCGTCGATCACGTGCTTCGGCTGCGTGAGCTGCAGGACGAGACCGGCGGCTTCGCCGTGTTCATCCCGCTGCGCTACCAGCACGACGCGGTCGGCGATCCGCGTAACCGGCTGGCTTCACGCACCACGATGGCGACGGGGGCCGAAGCGCTGCGGACCTTCGCGGTGAGCCGGCTGCTGTTCGACAACGTCGATCACGTGAAGAACTTCTGGGTCATGCACGGGCTGGAGACGGCGTCGCTGTCGCTGTCGTTCGGAGCCGACGACCTGGACGGCAGCGTCGTCGAGTACAAGATCACCCACGATGCCGACGGCTTCGGCACGCCGACCACCATGACCCGGGAGAATCTGCTCGACCTGATCCGGGGGGCCGGCTTCCAGCCGGTCGAGCGCGACACCCGTTACGGGGTGATTCGCGAGTACGACGGCCCCGGCGACCCGAGCCGTACCGCCCCGGCGGTGGCGTGACCGGTATGGACGACGAGCCGCGTGCGACGATGCCCGGGATCGGTGCGATCACGGTGCTCGCGTTCGTCGTCGTGCTCGTGCCTGCCATCCTGGTGGCGGCGCTGCTCAGTGTCTTCGGCGTCCCGCTCGGCCCGGCCTGCATGCTCGGCCTGCTGACCGCCTTCATCGGGATGGCCGCCTACCCCAAGGTGCTGCGCCGGCTCGGCTGGCTGCCCACCCAGGTGCGGGAGTGATGAACCAGCGCTCCCCGTCGATCGGCCGGATGTACGCGGGCTACCTCGGGCTGCGGATCCTGCTGTTCGCGATGGCCCTGGCCATCTGCTTTCTGATCGGGCTGCCCAGCCTGCTCGCCGTGATCATCGCGCTGGTCGTGAGCGGTTTGGTGGCCTACCCGCTGGCGAAACGGCAGCGCGACGACATCGCGCGTGCCTTTCAGGAACGCCGCCGAGGCCGGTGACGCGGGCGGTGACCGGTGGCCGGTGTCGCCGTGGTTGATGCGCGTTGGATAATCGACGCCACAGACCGCTGAGGAGGCTGTTCGATCGATGCCGCATTGGGTGCCGTCTTCGGCCTTGGCCTTCGCGGTCGCCGGCGGGCTTGCGGCGTTGTCGGTCGCCGTCCGGGTCTGGGTGCGGCGCTCGGAGGTTCACGGCGGCCCGGCGCGCCCGAAGAGCGCGGTCAGCGCGCTGTTCGCCTGGGAAGCCGCGATCATCATCGCGATCTACGGGTTCTGGCAGTACGCCGGTTCGCTCGCGCTCATCCAGACGAGTAACGGTGTCGAGCGCGGGCAAGGCATCTGGGATCTCGAGCGCACCCTGCACCTGCCCAGCGAGCACTGGGTGCAGTCGCTCTTCCTGCCGTTCGGCTGGCTGATCCAGTTCTTCAACATCTACTACGTGCTCGCGCACTACAACGTGCTGCTGATCATGCTGGTATGGCTGTTCTGGCGGCACCGCGACCGCTTCCGTGAGGCGCGCCGGGTCATCGCGCTCACCACGTTCGCCTGCCTTGCGGTGCAGTTCATCGCGGTGGCCCCACCGCGGCTGATCGACGGGCACGGGATCGTCGACACCGCGATCAAGTACGGCCAGTCGGTTTACGGCCCGGTCGGGCAGGGCTTTTCCGACCAGTACTCCGCCATGCCGTCGGTGCACATCGCCTGGGCGTCGTCGGTCGCGTTCTTCGTATGGCGCTCGACCGGCAGCCGCTGGCGCTGGCTCGGCGTCGCGCACTGGGTGCTCACCTGGATCGTCGTCGTGGCGACCGGCAACCACTACTGGCTCGACGGGCTCGTCGCCATGGCGATCCTCGCCATGTCGTTCTGGACGGTGCGCCTCATCACTGTGGGTACCGGCCGAGTGACACAGTGGCTGACGTGGAAACTCAGCCCGCCGACCGTCGAACCGGCCGGCCTGCTCGCGCGCGCCTCCGCGCGGGTGTCGGCTGCGGTGTCGCCGCTGCTGTCACGCTCACCGCAGCGGCCTGCGCCGGCGCAGGCTCTGGGTCGAAATCAGGCGGTGGAGACGTCGCCACCCAGCCTCTGACGGGGCTCGCGGTCCCCGCAGGCGGCAAGGTCGCGAACCGCCCGGCGCTCTTCGTCAAGATCGAGAACGCCGACCAGGCGCGTCCGCAGACCGGGCTGGAGAAGGCCGACGTGGTCTACGAAGCGGTCGCTGAGGGCGGCATCACCCGGTTCGCGGCCATCTACCAGTCCGTCGACCCGGGCAATGTGGGTCCGGTCCGGTCGGTGCGTCCGCAGGACCCGGATCTCGCCGCGCCGCTGCACGGGATCGCCGGCTTCTCCGGCGGCGTGGCGCCGATCGTCAACGACCTCGCGACCGTCGCGCAAAACCTGTCCTCCGATACGGCGGCGGGCGCACCGGCGTACTTCCGCAGCTCCGACCGCGCCGCGCCGCACAACCTGTACGCGTCGGCGAGCAAGCTGTGGGCGGCGGCCAAGGCGCCTTACAACGAGCCGCCGCAGCCGCTGTTCGACTACGGCGGCCTGCAGCCCGCCGCCGGCCCGGCGAGCTCGGTCGACGTGCCCATGTCCGCCGTCGCGCAGGTGCGCTGGACGTGGCAGGACGGCGGCTGGCGGCGCAGCCAGGGCGGGCAGCCGTTCACCGTCACCGGCAGCGGCCGCATCGGCCCCGCGAACGTGCTGCTGCAGTTCGTGCAGATCGCGAACGCCGGCTACGCGGACGTCGCCGGCACGCCGGTGCCGAAGACCGTGCTCATCGGCTCCGGCAAGGCGCAGCTGCTGCGCGACGGCAAGGTCGTCAACGCCAGCTGGACGAAGTCCGACCGCGCCGACGTCACGCACTTCACGACCGCCGACGGGTCGCCGCTGAACCTCAAGCCCGGACGGACGTGGGTGGAGCTGGTGCCGAATACGGTGCACGTCACCGTCAATCCCTGAGCCGGACGCGCGTTTCGGGCTGGCCGGGAGCGGTAGCGTTCCCGGTAGTGAACCTTTCGCGCGCAGACCTGGTCGATGACCACAGCGCTGCGCCGCGCCGGCCGCGGGTCGGCCACATCCAGTTCCTCAACTGCCTGCCGCTGTACTGGGGTCTCGCCCGAAGCGGTGCGCTGCTCGACGTCGAGCTGACGAAGGACACCCCGGACCGGCTGAACGATCAGCTGGTCTCCGGCGAGCTCGACATCGGGCCGATCAGCCTGGTCGAGTACCTGCGTCACGCGGACGAGCTGCTCGTGCTGCCGGACCTCGCGGTCGGTTCGGACGGCCCGGTGCTGTCGGTCGTTCTGGTGAGCGCCGTGCCGACCGACGAGATCAAGACGGTCGCGCTCGGATCCACGTCGCGCACCAGCGTGCTGCTGGCCCGGTTGCTGCTCGAGCAGACGTATCAGCTGTCGCCGACCTACACGGTGATGCCACCGGATCTCGGGGCGATGCTGCGCGAGGCGGATGCCGCAGTGGTCATCGGTGACACGGCCCTTCGCGCGACGTTCCTCGACGCCCCCCGGCTGGGGCTGAACCTGATCGACCTCGGCGGTGCCTGGCGGGAGATCAGCGGCCTGCCGATGGTCTTCGCCATCTGGGCCGCGCGGCGGGACTACGCGCGGGATCACCCCGAGCAGGTGCGCCAGGTCTCGGCCGCCTTCCGGGCCAGTCTGGACCTGGCGTTGGCGCGGGTCGGGGACGTTGCTCACGACGCGGCCCGCTGGGAGGCGTTCGACCCGGATGTCCTGGCGCGCTACTTCACCACCCTGGACTTCCGGCTGGGCGAGCGTCAGCAGGCCGGGCTGCGCGAATTCGCCCGGCGTGCGGCAGCGGTCGGCGCCGTCCCGCCGCTGCAGGAAATAGCCTTCGCGCGGACCTGACCATCCGCTCGGGCCATCCCAAGAATCCCCCGAATTGACCAGATCGTTGAACCGGACGTTTCGGTACAACTGGTTCTGTGACAGTTGCTCCGCCAAGTCCTGTGCGGGTGCTGGTCGCAGACGATAGCGCCGGAGTGCGTGAGCTGCTCGTCATGCTGCTCAACATGGAGGACGCCTTCACCGTGGTGGGGGAGGCCCGCGACGGCGTTGCTGCGATCACCCTCGCAGAGTCACTGCAGCCCGATCTCGTCATCCTCGACGTGTCGATGCCGCGCCTCGACGGCATCGAGGCCCTGCCGCAGGTGCGTGCGGCCAGCCCCGGTTCGCAGGTCGTCATCTTCTCCGGCGACAGCGGCGACACCTCCATGGAGACGGAGGCGCGTGCCGCCGGGGCGGCAGCCGTCATCACCAAGGACATCGGTGCGATCACCCTGATCGACAGGTTGCGGTCGCTGTTCAGCCCGTGCGTTGCCGACCCGGGATTGCCTGCCGCCAGGTGATCCTGCTGCCGCCCCCGCCAGCCGGTGCAGGTAGCCCGCGAAGCCCCCGCGCAGCCGGGCCGCGAGCCGAGCGCTGGTCGCCACCGGGAGGTCCGCGGCGCGCAGCACCCTGGCGTCGGTGAGCTCCAGCGCCGCGACCAGCGCGGCGTCCTCCGACAGCGCGAGCGACGGGATCCCGCCCGCCCAGCGATAGGCGTCCGCGCGCACTCCGAGGTTCGCCCCGTGCACGTGAGGATGTCCCGGTCGCGCCGAATACCTGGCCTGCCAGGCATCGCGCACGTGCTCGCCGGGACCGGCCCAGTCGCTCACCGTCACCGTGCCCACCACGGCGTGCCAGCCGTCGCGTGCGTGCCCCAGCATCCGCAGCAGCCAATCGGACGGGACGACGCTGTCGGCGTCCGTCATCGCAAGCCACGTCTGGCTGTCGGTGATGCCCCGCGGTCGGCGGCGCAGCACCTCGTCGATCCCGGCCCGGCGCGCCCGTCCGACATTGCGGGCCGCCAGCTCGAACGTCGGCAACGGGTGCGCCGCGCGCCGGCTCTCGTCGGTGCAGGAGTCGAGTACGACGAGGACTTCGACCGGTACGTCCACCCCGGCGACGGCGGCGCGCACACCCGCGACACAGGCGGGCAGCAGGTCTTCCTCGTTGTGTGCTGGTACGACGACGCCGATCCACTCGATCGCGCTCACGCCAGCCCTTCCCGCTGCGCGACGGACCGGGCCTGCGGCGGGGTGCGCAGGTAGACCTCCTGGAGGAAGTCGAGTTCCTCGTGACGCACCACCCGGGCGAGGCCGAGCCGGCCGGCGAGTTCGGCCAGCCCGGCGTGCACCTCGTCGCCGGTGCGCGGATAGTCGGCGACCGGATGCCGCCAGTGGACGGCGACGAGCGTGCCACCCGGCTCGAGTGCTGCGACCGCGCGCTCGACGACGCGGGCGGCGTCCGCGCCGACGAAGTAGTAGAGCACCTCGGACAGGACGATGAGATCGAACGTCCCGGCCGGCCAGTCCGCGGCGACGTCGCGCTGCTCCACCCGCACCTGGGTGAGGTCGCGGGTGCGGTCAGCCGCGGCACGGACTGCCCGCGGGTCGATGTCCACGGCGAGCAGCGCGTCGCTGCGGGCGGCGAGCTCCGCCGTCAACACGCCGACCGAGCAGCCGACCTCCAGGGCGCTGCGGTAACGCGGCCGCGGAAGCCCGGCGACCGTCAGCGCGTACTTGCGGCGCTCGTACCAGCGGGTCGCGAGCGACCAGGGATCGGCGGCGCCCGCGTACATGGCCGCGAAGTACTCCGCGTCCAGGGTCATCGGCCGCTCACAGCGAATCCAGCTCGAAGAGCACCTCGGTGCGACGGACCAGGCGGCGCAGGATGTGCGGCGGCAGGATGGCCGCGTCCGCCGGGTCCTCGGACAGCGGAGCCGTCTGGCTCGTGAACGCTTCCACGGCGGCCAGCTTGGCGTGGTGCACGTCCTCCGGCAGCACGACCCGGCGTGCCTGCCACCACGGGACGTTCGGCTCGCCCGGCCGTCCCCAATGCCACAGCCACACCGGATACGCGAGTAGCCGGGCGGTGCCGGCCGCGGCGGTGATGGCGGCGCGGCCGGCGGCGTCGTGATCGGGATGGCCGTCACCCGGCCAGGGAGCGATGCACCAGGCGGCGCCGCGGTCGGCGCAGCGCGAGAGCGTCCGGATCACGGCAGCCGTCACCGATGCGTTCCGGGCTTCGACCCGGCGGACGTCCCCGTCCGGCAGGTGCAACCGTTCCACCGACTCGGGCTTCACGGCCAGCGTTTCGAGTGCCGTGGTCGACTCGTCGATGCGCCGGGCGGCGAGGGCACGGGGGGTGTACGTCGGCGACTTCGGATGCGAACCTTCTCCGTCGGTCACCGCGATGAGGTGGATCTGCACGTCGCTGCGGGCGAGCAGGTGGAGCAGCCCACCGACGCCGAGCACCTCATCGTCCGGATGGGGGGCGACGACGACCGCGGTCGCCGGCGGCTTGTCCATGGCGAGCATGGGCATATGGCGAAACCCCGGCCAGGACATCCATTCCGATTCCGGCGTTCCCTCGCCGGTCAGGTCTCTCACGGGGTGCCGCCGGAGTCGGCGGCGGCGAGCTCCCCGATGCGCGCGAGGTCCCCTTCGGCGTGGCTCTGGCGCAGGTAGACCGTGAGGTCGGCGATGCGTCGTGCGTGGTCACGGTCGTGGCTGAGCGGGCCGGGACCGAGCGCGCGCCCGGTGCGCTCGACGACGGTTGCCGCTGCGGCCTCGACGCTCGCGCGAACGGTCAGTGCCAGCCGCTCGTCGCCCAGGTGCGGCGCGGCATCTATCGTCGCCCCTGCCTGGCGTAGCAGGGCCGCGCTGCCGGCGAGGGCGGCTTCGATGGCCCCGAGATGGGCCAGCGCGTGCGGGCCGACGTCGCGGTCGGCGGCGGCGGCGTAGAGCATGGCGGCGATACCTCGAGCCGCTCCCCACCACACCGCTGCTACGCCGACCGCCCCGTGCCAGAAGCCGGGGCGGCGCAGGTAGGCGCCGGGCTTGCCGACCGTCACCGCCTTCGCCGCGGCGAACGTCACGGTCTCGGTCGCGCTGCCGGACAATCCCGTCGCGGCCCAGCCACCGGACGACGGATGAGCGGTCTGCGGCTCGAGCTCGACGGCGTACAGCGCCCGGCCGTCCGCGCCGGCGGCGGTGACGAGGGCATGGGTGCACAACGTCGCGCCCGAGCACCACGGCTTCGCGCCGCTGAGAGTCGTGGCAGTGCCCGGCCCGGTCGCCGCGCGCACGGTCGCTGCCGGCCCTTCCGCTGCCCACACCGCCCAGCGTTGCCCCGGCTGGGCGGGTGGCCCGTCGAGTTCGGCGAGAATCGCCACCGCATCGGCGTGCGCTTCGACGAGGCGGCCGAGCGTCACGTCGACGGCGGCGACCGCAGCCAGGGCGGCGAGCCGCGCCGTCGTCTGCCCGCTGCCCGGTAGCGGCAGGGCGAGGACCTGGTCGGCGATGATGCGGAAGGCGTCACCGGCGCCGCTGGTCGAGTCGAGGTCATGGCCCCGTTCACGGGCACCTGCGGTTGCCTCGCGCGCGGCGCGGCCGAGGCGGTCTCGCGCCTGCTGGTCGGCGACGCCCCCAGCCAGGTCCGGCGGGCTCACGATCGCCCCGTACCCGTTCTCGGATCTCACACGCCCTCCCGCTGCGGCCGGCTCGGTCCGTACGATCAGGGGGTGAGCCTTGCTGATGTGCTGGACCATGCCGCAGCCGGCGGACGCATCGACCCCGCTCAGGCGCTCGATCTCTATCAGCACGCCCCCTTTCACGAGCTCGGGCAAGCTGCCGACGCGGTGCGCCGCCGCAAGTTCGCGGGCACCGAGCACATCGCCACCTACCTGATAGACCGCAACATCAACTACACCAATATCTGCGTCACCGCGTGCCGGTTCTGCGCGTTCTACCGCGCGCCGAAGTCCGATGAGGGCTGGGTGCGCACGGTCGACGAGATCGTCGAGCGGTGCCGCGAGGCGGTGGAGCTCGGCGCGACCCAGATCATGTTGCAGGGCGGCCATCACCCGGAGTTCGGCATCGAGTGGTACGAGCAGACGTTCTCGGCGATCAAGGCGGCGTTCCCCCAGCTGGCGTTGCACTCGCTGGGCGCGTCGGAGGTGGTCCACATCGGCCGCGTCAGCGGCCTGCCGCACGGCGAGGTCATCCAGCGGCTGGCGGCGGCGGGGCTCGACAGCTTCGCCGGGGCCGGCGCCGAGATCCTGGTGGCGCGTCCGCGCACGGCGATCGCCCCCTTGAAGGAGAGCGGCGAGATCTGGCTGTCGGTCATGGAGACGGCGCACCGGCTCGGGGTCGAGTCGACGGCGACGTTCATGATGGGCACCGGCGAGAGCGACGAGGAGCGCATCGAGCACCTGCGCATGATCCGCGACGTGCAGGACCGCACCGGAGGCTTCCGCTCGTTCATCCCGTGGACCTACCAGCCGGAAAACAACCACCTCGGCGGCGCCACCCAGGCATCGATCTACGAGTACCTGCGGCTCGTCGCCGTGGCGCGGCTCTTCTTCGACAACGTCCAGCACCTGCAAGGCTCCTGGCTCACCACCGGCAAGACCGCCGGTCAGCTCACGTTGCACATGGGGGCCGACGACCTCGGATCGGTGATGCTCGAGGAGAACGTCGTCTCCTCAGCCGGCGCGCGGCACCGCACGAACCGGATGGAGCTCATTCACCTGATCCGCTCCGCCGGCCGGGTGCCGGCCCAGCGCGACACGCTCTACCACCACCTCGCCCTCCACGACGATCCGGCCGACGACCCGGTGGATGACCGGGTCCGCTCGCACGTGAGCTCCACCGCGCTGGAGCTCACGCCGGCCTGACGCCTGCAGCTCGCAGTCCTTACGGCCGCTGCGGTCGTCCGGCGCTCGGGGGCGTGCGCCGACTCGCGGCCTGCCGCCGGGCACCGAAATGCCCCGTGTCCTGGCCCTGCCGCACCAGCGCGCCCTAGCAGGCAGACTCAACCCCGTGACTCGCGCGGCGCTCGACAAGAAACCGGCCGAGGTCGCGGCGATGTTCGACGCGGTTGCTCGCCGCTACGACGTCACCAATACCGTGCTCTCCCTCGGCCAGGACCGGCTATGGCGCGAGGCCACCCGCAAGGCCCTCGACCCGAAGCCGGGCGAACGCGTCCTCGATCTCGCGGCGGGCACCGCCGTCAGCAGCGCGCCGCTCGCGAAGGCGGGCGCGCGCGTGGTGGCTGCCGACTTCAGCCTGGGCATGCTCGGCGCTGGGCAGCGGCGGCCTGACGTGGATCCCGTCGCTGCCGACGCGCTCGCGCTGCCGTTTCGCGACGGGAGTTTCGACGCGGCGACGATGTCCTTCGGGCTGCGCAACGTCAACGACCCGGTGCGCTGCCTGCAAGAGTTGCGACGCGTGGTGCGTCCGGGCGGGCGCGTCGTCATTTGCGAGTTCAGCCGCCCGGTCTGGGGGCCGTTTCGGACGGTCTACGTCGAATATCTGATGCGTGCCCTGCCGCCGATCGCTCGCGCCGTGTCCAGCAGTCCCGACGCGTACGTGTACCTCGCCGAGTCGATTCGTGAATGGCCCGACCAGGCGGGACTTGCGGGACTGCTGCAACAGGCGGGCTGGGAAGACGTCGCTTGGCGCAACCTCACCGGGGGGATCGTTGCGCTGCACCGGGCGACGGCGCCGCTGCCACAGGGAGCCGCTCCCCACAGGGGCGTAGCCGACACCCCGAGCAAATGAGTCTTAGACTCGCCTGTGGCGCGCTCGTGAACGTTTTCACAAGCGCACGAAGGCCGTAACCCTCGGCCCGCAGTTCCACCCCGCAGTTCCACAGCGAGTAGTTCCACGGCGAGCAGTTCGCCAGCGAGTAGTTCGACCGCCAGCCCGTCCTCGACCGCGAAGGGTGCAGGGGCATGCCGCAGCGCTCCAGTGAGCACTTCGCTCCGGACGCCGACGTCATCGTCGTCGGCGCCGGACCCGGTGGTTCCACGGCGGCCGCTCACCTCGCCCGCGCGGGCGCCGACGTTCTGCTGCTGGAGAAAACGACTTTCCCGCGCGAGAAGGTCTGCGGCGACGGACTCACCCCGCGGGCGGTCAAGAGCCTGCTGCGCCTCGGTATCGACACCGCCGACTGGCCGCGCAACAAGGGGCTACGGATTTTCGGCGGCAACCACCGGCTCGAGCTCGACTGGCCCGAGCTCGCGAGCTACCCGTCCTACGGCCTCGTCCGGCCGCGGCTCGACTTCGACGAGGTGCTCGCCCGCACCGCCCAGAAGTCCGGCGCCGTGCTGCGGGAGGCCACCACCGTCACCGGCCCGCTGCGCGACGAGCGCACCGGCCGCATCACCGGCGTGACGCTCAAGGACGGCACCGCCCTGCGGGCCCAGCTCGTCATTGCCGCCGACGGTGTCAGCGCCCGCACCGCTCTCGGAGCCGGCATCGCGAAGCGGGATGACCGCCCGCTGGGCGTCGCCGTCCGGGGCTACCTGGCTTCTGCGGATCGCAGCAGCGACGACTACCTCGAGTCGCACCTCGAGCTGTGGGACGGCCCGCGCGGCGAAGGCCGGTTGCTGCCCGGATACGGCTGGGTGTTCGGGGTGGGCGACGGCACCGTGAACGTCGGCCTCGGCATCCTCAACACCTCCGACGCGTTCGGCAATGTCGACTACAAGGACCTGCTGCGCCGCTGGCTGTCCGGCATCCCGGACCTCGCCGGCCAGGAGCTCATCGGCCCGGTGCGCGGCGGGGCGTTGCCGATGGGTTTCAACCGCCAGCCGCATTACCGCGACGGCCTGCTGCTGATCGGCGACGCGGCCGGCGCGGTCAACCCGTTCAACGGCGAGGGCATCGCCTACGCGATGGAGACCGCCGAGACCGCGGCCGATGTCGTTCTCCAGGCGCTGGCCCGCCCCGAAGGCGCTGCCCGGGAACGCGCGCTCGTGTCCTACCCGGCGGCGCTGTCCGCGCAATACGGCGGCTACTACACCCTGGGCCGCTGGTTCGTGTCGCTCATCGGCCATCCGGCAGTGATGAGCGTCGCGACGAAATACGGCCTGCCTCGGCCGACCCTGATGCGCTTCACCCTAAAGTTGCTCGCGAACCTCACTGACCCTCGTGGTGGTGACGTCCTGGACCGGCTGATCAACGGCCTGAGCAGGGTGGCGCCAGCCGCCTGACCCCTGCCCGCGTAGGCTCGGACCGGCCGAAAGGTGAGCTACGGCCGCCCCGCCAGCCCCGAAACCTGCCCTTTCGCCCGCGACATCAGAGAAGGAGAGACCGAGTGCTCAGGCCCTATGTGCCGATCCTTGGGCTCGGTGCGCTTGCCACCCTCTTTGCGGTCTTTTCCGTGACGGCCGGGATGTTCGTCGGCCCGAAGCGCTACAACCGCGCGAAGCTCGAGGCGTACGAGTGCGGCATCGAGCCGACCCCGCAGGGCCCCGGCGCCGGCCGATTTCCGATCAAGTTCTACCTGACGGCGATGCTCTTCATCGTCTTCGACATCGAAGTGATCTTTCTCTACCCCTGGGCCGTGAGCTTCGGCAGCCTCGGCGTGTTCGGCCTGGTGGAGATGGTGCTTTTCCTGCTCACCGTTTTCGTCGCCTACACCTACGTGTGGCGGCGCGGAGGTCTTGAATGGGACTAGAAGAAAAGCTGCCCGATGGCCTCATCCTCGCGTCGGTCGAGAAGCTGGCTAACTGGGCGCGCACGTCGTCGCTCTGGCCGGCGACCTTCGGGCTGGCCTGCTGCGCCATCGAGATGATGGCCACCGGGGCCGGTCGCTATGACCTCGCGCGCTTCGGCATGGAGGTCTTCCGGCCGAGCCCGCGCCAGGCGGACCTGATGATCGTGGCCGGCCGCGTCAGCCAGAAGATGGCTCCGGTGCTGCGCCAGATCTACGACCAGATGGCCGAGCCCAAGTGGGTCCTCGCGATGGGGGTCTGCGCGAGCTCCGGCGGCATGTTCAACAACTACGCGGTCGTGCAGGGCGTCGACCATGTCGTCCCGGTCGACATCTACCTGCCGGGCTGCCCGCCGCGGCCGGAGATGCTGATGGACGCGATCCTGAAGCTGCACGACAAGATCAAGAACACTCCTATCAACGAGAAGCGTGCCGAGGCCCTCGCCCGCCGTGAGCTCCCGGTGATCCCGTACGAGAAGCCGAAGGATGTCGCCGTCCGCGAGCGGGTCGAGGCAGAGGCGCGCAGCGCCCGTAGCGGTGGGATGTCCCGGTGAGCGAGATCGACCGGCGTACCGAGGTCAGCCCGAGCCCCGGCGGCCAGCTGCCGAGCCCGGCGCCGCGCACGGGGATGTTCGGCGCCAAGGGCTCCGGCGACACGTCCGGTTACGGCGGGCTCGTACGCCCGCTGCCGTACCCGCCGGCCTCCACGCGTCCCTTCGACGAGACGAACGAGACCGTCTACTCCGCGCTGGAGCGTGCCTTTCCCCAGCTGGGCGAAGCGATCGAATACGTCGTCGTCGCGTTCGGCGAGATGACGCTGCACGTGAAGCGCGAGAGCCTGCTTGCGGTCGCGCAGACGCTGCGTGACGACCCCGACCTGCGCTTCGAGCTGCTGAGCAGCGTCTCCGGGGTCGACTACCTGGACATCGATCCGACCGGACGCCGGCTGCACAGCGTCTACCACCTGCTGTCGATGACCCACCGGCGCCGGCTGCGGCTCGAAGTGGCCGTCACCGCGGAGGATCCGCACGTCCCGTCGATCACGCCCGTCTATCCGACGGCGGACTGGCACGAGCGGGAGACCTGGGACTTCTTCGGCATCGTCTACGACGGTCACCACGGCTTGACGCGAATCATGATGCCCGACGACTGGGAGGGCTTCCCCCAGCGCAAGGACTACCCGCTCGGCGGCGTGACCGTCGAGTACAAGGGCGCCGAGGTTCCGCCTCCCGATCAGCGCAGGAGCTACGCGTGACCACCATCGACGACGGATTCAGTGCTTACGCCGGTGTCACCGAGACGGCGGAAGGCCGCGTCTACACCGTTACCGGCGGCGACTGGGACGAGGTCGTCGGCGGGCGCGACGAGGAGTCTCCCGAGGAGCGCATCGTCGTCAACATGGGCCCGCAGCACCCGTCGACCCACGGCGTGCTACGGCTCGTGCTGGAGCTCGAGGGCGAGACGGTCACCCAGTCCCGGGTGGTGATCGGCTACCTGCACACCGGCATCGAAAAGAGCGTCGAGTTCCGTAACTGGGTGCAGGGCGTCACCTTCGTGACCCGCATGGATTACCTCTCGCCGTTCTACAACGAGACCGCCTACTGCCTCGGCGTCGAGAAGATGCTCGGCATCACCGACGACATCCCGCAGCGCGCCACCCACATCCGCGTGCTGCTCATGGAGTTGCAGCGGATCAGCTCCCACCTCGTGTGGCTCGCGACCGGTGGCATGGAGATCGGCGCGCTGTCGGCCATGCTCTACGGCTTCCGCGAGCGGGAGGTCGTCCTCGACCTGTTCGAGCTGATCACCGGCCTGCGGATGAACCACGCGTTCATCCGTCCCGGCGGGGTGGCGCAGGACCTGCCCACCGGCGCGGTCGAGAAGATCCGCGACTTCCTCTCGTACATGCCGAAGAAGATCAAGGAGTACGAAAACCTGCTGTCGGGTCAGCCGCTCTGGCAGAACCGGCTGCAGGGCGTCGGCTACCTCGACGCCGCCGGCTGCATCGCCCTCGGCACCACCGGCCCGATGCTGCGGGCCGCCGGGCTGCCGTGGGACACCCGCAAGACGATGCCCTACTGCGGCTACGAGACCTATGACTTCGACGTTCCGACCTCGCTCGATGCGGACTGCTGGGCGCGCTACGTCGTGCGCCTCGAGGAAATGCGCGAGTCGCTGAAAATCATCGAGCAGGTGCTCGACCGGCTCGAGCCGGGTCCGGTCATGGTCGCGGACAAGAAGATCGCCTGGCCGGCGCAGCTGCAGCTCGGCCCGGACGGCATGGGCAACTCGCTCGAGCACATCCGCAAGATCATGGGCACTTCGATGGAGGCCCTCATCCACCACTTCAAGCTGGTCACCGAGGGCTTCCGGGTGCCGGCCGGGCAGGTGTACTCGCAGGTCGAGTCGCCGCGCGGCGAGCTCGGCTACCACATGGTGAGCGACGGCGGCACCAGGCCGTTCCGGGTCCACGTGCGCGACCCATCGTTCGTCAACCTGCAGGCGACCCCGGCGCTGACCGAGGGGTCGCTGATCGCCGACGTCATCGCCTCGGTCGCGTCGCTGGATCCGGTCATGGGCGGGGTGGACCGATGAGTTTCACCGAACAGACGCGCGCCGCAGCCGCGGAGATCATCGCGCGCTATCCGGAGGGGCGCTCGCGCAGCGCGCTGCTCCCGATGCTGCACCTGGTGCAGGCGGAGGAGGGCTACGTCACCCCCGAGGGCATCGCGTTCTGCGCGGAGACGCTCGGGCTGACGAAGGCCGAGGTCGGCGCGGTCGCGACCTTCTACACGATGTACAAGCGTCAGCCCACCGGCGAGTACCTCGTCTCCGTATGCACCAACCTGTCCTGCCAGCTGCTCGGCGGTGAAGACGTCTTCACCCGGCTGTCCAAGAAGCTCGGCGTGCACCACAACGAGACGACGGCCGACGCCACCTTCACCCTCGAGCACGCCGAGTGCCTGGCGGCCTGCGATTACGCGCCCGTGGTCACGGTCAACTACGAGTTCTTCGACAACATGACGCCCGAGACGGCGGAGGCGCTCGTCGAGGCGCTGGCCGGCGGCGAGCGGCCGGTGCCCACGCGCGGGGCTCCGCTCTGCTCGTTTCGGGAGATCAGCCGCCAGCTCGCCGGTTTCCGCGATCCGCGACCCGAGGCCATCGGCGAGGGCGTCGCGCACCCGGAGCCGGGCACGTCGCCGGACTCGCGTGGCAGCGAGTCGCAGGACTCGCTGAAGCAGGCCCGGCCCAACCCGGTGGCCGGCATCCCGCGCACCGACGGTGAGATCGCCATCGAGGATCCCGAAGCCACCGGCGACCTCGGGCAGATCGCGCGCAGCGAACCCCAGCCGGACCCCGGCATGTTCCAGCCAAACACGAACGAGGAGTCGGCGAACTCATGACCCTGACGCCGGTGATGACCGCGCGCTGGTCGGAGCCTGAATCGTGGACGCTTGCGACCTACGAGCGCACCGATGGCTACGTCGCGCTGCGCCAGGCACTTGCGATGGAGCCCGACGCGATCATCGCGATGGTGAAGGACTCCGGGCTGCGCGGTCGCGGCGGTGCCGGCTTCCCGACCGGGATGAAGTGGGGCTTCATTCCCCAGGGCGACGGCAAGCCGCACTACCTGGTCGTCAACGCCGACGAGGGCGAGCCGGGCACCTGCAAGGACGCGCCGCTCATGATGGCCGATCCGCACGCGCTCATCGAGGGGATCATCATTGCCTCGTTCGCCGTGCGGTGTAACCACGCCTTCATCTACCTGCGCGGCGAACTCGTCCACGCCGGGCGACGGTTGCAACACGCGATCGACGAGGCCTACGCCGCCGGCTACCTCGGTGACGACATCCTCGGCAGCGGGTTCGATCTCAAGCTGACGCTGCACCGCGGTGCCGGTGCCTACATCTGCGGCGAGGAAACGGCGCTGCTCGACTCGCTGGAGGGCTACCGGGGACAGCCGCGGCTGCGCCCGCCGTTCCCGGCGACGCACGGGCTGTACCAGTCGCCGACGGTGGTCAACAACGTCGAGTCGATCGCGACGGTGCCGTGGATCGTGCGCAAGGGCGTCGACTGGTTCAAGTCGATGGGCTCGGACCGGTCGCCCGGCCCGAAGATGGTCTCCATCAGCGGCCACGTCGAGCGTCCCGGCCAGTACGAAGTGGCGATGGGCACGACCTTCGGGACATTGCTCGACATGGCCGGTGGTGTTCGCGGCGGTCGCAAGCTCAAGGCGTGGACGCCGGGCGGCTCCAGCACGCCGCTGCTGACGGCGGCGCACATGGACACGCCGATGGACTTCGAAGGGGTGCAGGCCGCCGGGTCCCTGCTCGGCACGGCTGCGGTCATGGTCATGGACGAGACCGTCTGCATGGTCAAGACCTGTCTGCGCCTCACCGAGTTCTACGCCCACGAGTCGTGCGGCAAGTGCACTCCCTGCCGCGAGGGCACCTATTGGCTCGTGCAGATCCTGCACCGGCTGGAAACCGGCGCGGGATCGGCAGAGGACATCGACACCCTCCTCGACACGTGCGACAACATCTTCGGACGCGCGTTCTGCGCCCTCGGTGACGGCGCGACGAGCCCCATCGTGTCGGGGATCCAATATTTTCGGGACGAGTTCGTCGCCCACTACGAGCTGGGCAGATGTCCGTTCCTTCCCGCTGACGCGGCGGGCAATGCCGGCGCCGGACTCGTCGGGGCGGGGGCTCACTGATGACGATCGCGGCAGATCGCAGCACCGACGGGAACGCACCCGTTCCCGCCGAGGACCTGGTCACCCTGACGATCGACGGGATCCAGACCAGCGTCCCGAAGGGCACGCTGATCATCCGGGCTGCCGAGCAGATCGGCATCCAGATCCCGCGCTTCTGCGACCACCCGCTGCTCGACCCCGTCGGTGCCTGCCGGCAGTGCATCGTCGAGGTCGAGGGCCAGCGCAAGCCGGTCACCTCGTGTACCACGACGGTGGCGCCGGACATGGTCGTGAAGACGCAGCACACGTCTGCGGTCGCCGACAAGGCGCAGCACGGGCAGATGGAGTTCCTGCTCATCAACCATCCGCTGGACTGCCCGACCTGCGACAAGGGCGGCGAGTGCCCGCTGCAGAACCAGGCGATGTCCAACGGGCGCGCCGAGTCGCGCTTCCGCGACCTGAAGCGCCGCTACGAGAAGCCGATCCCGATCTCCAGCGAGGTACTGCTCGACCGCGAGCGCTGCGTGCTGTGCGCCCGCTGCACCCGCTTCTCGCAGCAAGTCGCCGGCGACCCGTTCATCGAGCTCTACGAGCGCGGCGCGCTGGAGCAGGTGGCGATCGATCCCGACGAGCCGTTCCAGTCCTACTTCTCCTCGAACACGGTCCAGATCTGCCCGGTCGGTGCGTTGACGGGTGCCAGCTACCGCTTCCAGTCCCGGCCGTTTGACCTGGTCAGCACCCCGGGCGTGTGCGAGCACTGCTCCTCGGGCTGCGCGATCCGCACCGACCACCGCAATGGCATGGTCCGCCGGCGGCTGGCCGGTGACGACCGGTCGGTCAACGAGGAATGGAACTGCGACAAGGGCCGGTGGGCGTTCGAGTACACCCGCCAGCCCGATCGCCTCACCGCGCCGCTGATCCGCGACCGCGAGACCGGCGAGCAGCGTGAAGCCTCCTGGTCCGAGGCGCTGGAGTACGCCGCCCGCGGGCTCGGCGAGTGCGTCGCCCGCCATGGTGCGGCGGTGCTTGCCGGCGGCCGCCACACCGCTGAGGACGCCTACGCGTACGCCAAGTTCGCGCGCGAGGTGCTTGCCACCCGCGACACGGACTTTCGCGCCCGCCCCTCCTCCGAGGAGGAGGCGGCGTTCCTGCGCTCGCACGTGATCGGCCGCACCCCGGCCAACGGCGGGGTGACCTACGCCGATCTGGAAACCTGCGGCACGGTGCTGCTCGTCGCCTTCGAGCCGGAGGAAGAGTCGCCGATCGTCTTCCTGCGGCTGCGCAAGGCGGCGCGCAAGAAGGGCCTCAAGGTCGCGTCGGTCGGTCCCTTCACCACGCCGAGCGTCGTGAAGACGTACGGATCGCTCGTGCGCTGCCGCCCCGGTGAGGAGCCGGCCGCGCTCGACGCGATCAACCTCCCGGAGGGCGCGGTCATTCTCGTCGGCGAGCGGCTGGCCAGCGTTGCGGGCGGCTTCTCGGCCGTTGCCCGGCTCGCCGCGCGCACCGGCGCCCGGGTGGCCTGGGTGCCGCGGCGCGCGGGGGAGCGCGGTGCGCTGGAAGCCGGCCTCTTGCCGCAGCCCGGTGCGCGCACGTTCCCGGAGATCCTCGACGCCGCCTACGAGCGTGCGATCGATGGCCTCGTCGTCGGCGGCATCGATCCCGGCGACCTTCCGGACCCGGCGTTCGCCCGCGAGGCGCTGGCCCGGGTTCCGTTCCTGGTCTCGCTCGAGCAGCGGCACTCCGCGGTCACCGAGCTCGCCGATGTCGTGCTGCCGGTGGCCACGGTCACCGAGAAGGCCGGCACGTTCTTCGACTGGGAGGGACGCGAGCGCCCGTTCGATCAGGTGCTGCACGACTCGATGGCGATGAGCGATCAGCGAGTGCTGCACGCGCTGGCCAGCGAGATGGGCGCGGCGCTCGGGCTGCTCGGCGTGGACGCGGCGCGTACCGAGCTGCTGGCGCTCGCGGCTTCGCGGCCCGATCCGTCCTCGGCTCCGAACGTGGCTGCCGCTTCGCTGCCGGAGCTGCGACCGAACGAGGCGTTCCTCGCCACCTGGCATTGGCTGCTCGACGACGGTCGCCTGCAGGACGGCGAGCCGCACCTCGCCGGCACCCGCAAGCTGCCCCGGCTGCACCTGTCGGAGGCCACCGCGGCGGCGATCGGGGCCGGCCCGGGCGACCTGGTGCGGGTCGGTTCCGGGGACGACGAAGGCGGATCCATCGTGCTGCCGCTGGTCGTCGCCGACCTGCCCGACGGCGTGGTCTGGCTACCGACGCACAGCCCCGGTTCGCATGTCCGGGAGGAGCTCGGCGCGGCGCACGGTGACGTCGTCAAGGTCACCCTCGCCGCCGGCGCAGCTTCCCGAAGCGTGTCCGCTGCATCCACCGCCACGAGTCCGGAGTCCGCCGTGGATCTCAGTCCCGCGCAGGAGGCTTTGTAAATGGCCCTTCCTCTCGCGCCGCAGGCGTCGACCTTCGAGACGCCCCCGGACCTGACCAGCTTCGGTCACGAGATCTGGTGGGTCATCCTCATCAAGGTCGTCGCGGTCTTCTTGATCCTGGTGCTGATGACGCTGTTCACCATCGTGTGGGAGCGCATCGTCGTGGCCCGCATGCAGCAGCGCGTCGGTCCCAACCGGGTCGGTCCGCGCGGGTCGCTGCAGTCACTCGCCGACGGCGTCAAGCTGATGCTGAAGGAAGACATCGTTCCGGCCCTGGTGGACCGGCCCATCTACATCCTGGCGCCGATTCTCTCGACGGTGCCGGCCTTCCTGGCGTTCAGCGTCGTGCCGTTCGGGCCTGAGGTGTCGATCGGCGGCCACCATGCCGCGCTGCAGCTGACCGACCTTCCGGTGGGCGTGCTGTTCATCCTGGCCAGCGCCTCGATCGGGGTGTACGGGATCATCCTGTCCGGCTGGTCGAGCGGCTCGACCTATCCGCTGCTCGGTTCGCTGCGCTCGGCGGCTCAGGTCATCTCGTACGAGGTCGGGATGGGCCTCGCGCTGGTGCCGGTGTTCCTTTACACGGGCACGCTGTCGACCAGCGGGGTGGTCGCGAGCCAGAACGACCACTGGTACGCCTGGGCGCTGCCGGTCTCGTTCATCATTTACGTCATCTGCATGGTCGGTGAGACCAACCGGGCGCCGTTCGACCTCCCCGAGGCGGAGTCGGAGCTGGTCGGTGGTTTCCACACCGAGTACTCGTCGATCAAGTTCGCGCTGTTCTTCCTCGCCGAGTACGTGAACATGGTGACCGTCTCGGCGCTGGCCACCACCCTGTTCCTCGGCGGCTGGCGTCCGGTCTGGCCGATCAGCCTCTGGGACGGTGCGAGCCACGGCTACTGGCCGATGCTCTGGTTCATCATCAAGGTGCTGCTGTTCCTGTTCTTCTACATCTGGCTGCGCGGAACGCTGCCGCGGCTGCGTTACGACCAGTTCATGCGGTTCGGCTGGCGGGTGCTCATCCCGGTCGCAGTGCTGTGGATCATGATCGTCGCCTCGTTCCGCACGGTGGCCGACGAGGTCAGCGACCGCACCCCGTGGATCGTCGGATTCGGCATCGGTCTCGGCATCGTCTTCCTGATCTTGATGATCGATCCCGGCGGGCGTGCCCGGCGGCAGCGGGAAGAGGATGAAGAACGCGAGAAGGAAGCCGCGGCGCCCACCCTGGATGCCATTCCATGGCCGCCTCCGGCGGCTTCCCCGCGGGTACTCGCGGGCGCCGTCACCGGGACGACCGGCTCGTCGGGCTCTCCGACATCGCCGCCACCGAGTTCGCCCCCGCCCGGCGCGTCGTGGACCATTCCGCCCACTACCGGACCAGAGGATGATCGCTGATGAGCAGCGTCTTCGACCCGGTCAAGGGCTTCGGCGTCACCTTCTCGACGATGTTCAAGAAGGTGACCACCGAGCTCTACCCGGAGGTCAAGAAGCCCACGGCGCCCCGCTACCACGGCCGCCACTTCCTGAACCGTCACGACGACGGGTTGGAGAAGTGCATCGGCTGCGAGCTGTGTGCCTGGGCGTGCCCGGCGGACGCCATCTACGTCGAGGGTGCGGATAACACTCCCGAGGAGCGCTACTCGCCCGGCGAGCGTTACGGCCGCATCTACCAGATCAACTACCTGCGCTGCATCGGCTGCGGCCTGTGCATCGAGGCATGCCCGACCCGGGCGCTCACCATGTCGAACGAGTACGAGCTCGCCGACGACAACCGTCGCGACCTCATCTTCACGAAGGAAGAGCTGCTCGCCCCGCTGCGCCCGGGCATGGAACGGCCACCGCACCCGATGCGCCTCGGTGACGAGGCCGGCGACTACTACCGGCGCGAGGCGGACTACCGCCCGGTGCCGCCGGCGGACCCGCGCGACGCGTACGACGAGCCGGTGGAGTTCCTCTACCACGCGCCGCAGGGTGAGGCCGGTCAGAACGAGGGCGGCGCCTGATGAACCACGCGCTCCTGCTGGCGGAGGCTTTTCACCGCACCGGCACCTCAGAGGCGGTGATCTTCTGGATCCTCGCCCCGATCGCGGTGATCGGCGCGTTCGGCATGGTGCTGTCGCGAAACGCGGTGCACGCGGCGCTGTGGCTGGTCATGGTGATGTTCTGCCTCGCGGTCTTCTACGTGATCCAGGGGGCGCCGTTCCTCGGGATGGTGCAAGTCATCGTGTACGCCGGCGCGATCATGGTGCTGTTCCTGTTCGTGATCATGCTGATCGGCGTCGACTTCTCGGACTCGCTGACAGAGACGCTGCGCGGTCAGCGGCCCGCGGCGATCCTGCTCGGTCTGGGCTTCGCCGGGATGCTGATCTTCCCGATCGCGCGGTCGATCGCGAAGCCGACGGCGGCCGGCCTGGGCGAGGACGGCTTCAACAACAACGTCAACGCGATCGCCAAGCTGCTGTTCAGCACTTACGTCTGGCCCTTCGAAGTGGTCTCGGCGCTGCTGATCGTGGCGGCTGTCGGCGCCATGGTGCTCGGCCATCGCGAGCGGCTGCACCGGCGCACCCAGCGCGAGCGTTCGATCGCCCGCACGCGGGGCCTCGACGGACCGGTCACCCCGCTGCCCGGTCCCGGGGTGTACGCGTTGCACGACGCCGTCGACCGGCCGGCGTTGCTGCCGGACGGCACTCCGGCGCGCAACAGCGTGTCCGAGCAGTACGCAGACACGATCAACGAGCGGTTGCCGCAGGAGCATCGGCGGGACGAAGCGCCCGCCGAGCTGCCCGCCGGTGCCGGACGGGCAGGTGATGGCGAGTGAATCCGGGCAATTACCTGCTGCTGGCAGCGGCGCTGTTCAGCATCGGTACCGTCGGCGTCCTGCTGCGGCGCAACTCGATCGTCGTGTTCATGTCGATCGAGCTGATGTTGAACGCCGCCAACCTGACGCTCGTCACTTTCTCCCGGATGAAGGGGACGCTGGACGGTCAGGTGATCGCGTTCTTCACGATGGTCGTCGCCGCGGCGGAAGTCGTGGTCGGGCTGGCCATCATCCTGACGATCTTCCGTACCCGTCAGACGGCGTCCGTCGACGACACCAACCTGCTGAAGTACTGAGCGCCTCGCGGTGCCTGACACGAAGTCGCATCCGATGCCCCACCCGATGAGCAAGCGAACGATGAGCGAGAAGGCGAGTTCGACCGTCGTGAGAGCCCGGTGACCCACCTCCTGGCGGCTGCCGAGCCGGTGCACTACGCATCGGCCACCGGCAGCTTGAAAGTGACCTGGCTGCTGCTGGCGCTGCCACTGGCGGGCGCGGCCGTGCTGCTGCTCGGCGGCAAGCGCACCGACAAGTGGGGGCATCTGCTCGCGACGGCGGTCGCCATTGCCAGCTTCGTCGTTGGCCTGATCCTGTTCTTCACCTTGAAGGGCCGCGCCGGCGACGACCGCGCGGTCAGCGAGACGCTGTTCACCTGGATCCCGGTGAACGGCTTCCACGTCGATGCCGGCCTGCTGTTCGATCAGCTGTCAGCGGTGTTCGTGCTGCTGATCACCGGTGTGGGCTCGCTGATCCACATCTACTCGATCGGCTACATGGGGCACGATCCCCACCGGCGGCGGTTCTTCGCCTACCTGAACCTGTTCCTGGCGTCGATGTTGCTGCTGGTGCTGGGCAACTCGTTCCTGTCGCTCTACGTCGGCTGGGAAATGGTGGGTCTGTCGTCCTACCTGCTGATCCAGTTCTGGATCGCCAAGCCGAGCGCGGCGACGGCGGCCAACAAGGCCTTCTACATGAACCGCGTCGGTGACGTCGGCCTGTCGATCGCGATCATGCTGATGTTCGCGACCGTCGGCAGCACGAGCTACTCCGACGTCTTCGGGGCGGCCAAGGGCGGTGTGCTCACCCATGCATCGCTCGCCGCGATGGGCCTGCTGCTGTTACTCGGCGCGTGCGGCAAGTCGGGCCAGTACCCGCTCACCGGCTGGCTGCCCGACGCCATGGAAGGCCCCACCCCGGTCTCCGCGCTGATCCACGCTGCCACGATGGTGACCGCCGGCGTCTACCTGATCGCTCGCGCCAACCCGATCTTCACTGCCTCTCAAGCGGCGCGCACCGTCGTCGTGATCCTCGGGGTCGTGACCCTGCTGTACGGGTGCATCGTCGGCTGCGCGTACGACGACATCAAGAAGGTCTTCGCCTACTCGACGGTCAGCCAGATCGGCTACATGTTCCTCGCGGTCGGCCTCGGTCCGGCCGGCTACGCGATCGGCATCATGCACCTGCTGGCACACGGCTTCTTCAAGGCCGGGCTGTTCCTCGGGGCCGGGTCGGTCATGCATGCCATGAACGACACGGTCGACGCCCGAAGATTCGGCGGGCTGTGGAAGGTCATGCCGATCACCTGGGCCTGTACCGGACTCGGCTACCTGGCGATCATCGGATGCCCGCCGTTCTCCGGGTTCTTCACCAAGGACAAGATCATCGAGGCCGCCTTCGACAAGGGCGGCACCAGCGGCTACCTCCTCGGCGCGTGCGCGCTGCTCGGTGCCGGGCTGACCGCGTTCTACATGACGCGCATCTTCATGATGACCTTCCACGGCAAGCGCCGGTGGCGCCCGGAGTTCCACCCCCACGAGTCGCCGGCCACCATGACCGGGCCGATGATCATCCTCGCCATCGGCTCGGCCTGCGCCGGTGGGCTCTTCGTGGCGGGCGCCAGCGTGCAGCACTGGCTGGAGCCGGTCGTCGGCAAGTCCGCCGAGGAAGGGCTGCACACCGTCTCTCCGTGGGTGCTCACCGCCTTGACCCTGGCTGTCGTGATCGGCGGCGTCGCTGCGGGCTTCTGGCTCTTCGAGCGCCGCCTGGTGCCGGTCTTCGCGCCGACTCAGGTCAGCCTCGTGACCCGGGCTGCGCGCAACAACCTCTACACGGAGAAGGCGAACGAAGCCGTCTTCATGCGCCCGGGGCAGTGGCTCACCCGCGTGCTGGTCTTCCTCGACAACAACGGCGTCGACGGCGCGGTCCGGGGTCTCGCGGCCGGGGTCGGCGGGCTGTCCGGCCGGATGCGCCGAACGCAGACCGGCTTCGTCCGTTCCTACGCCTTGACCATGCTGGGAGGTGTGGTGCTGCTGGCCGGCGCCCTCCTGCTCGTGCGGATCGGATGAGCAGCGACATGCCTTGGTTGACAATTCTGCTGATCATCCCGATCGCCGGCGCGCTGGTCGTCGCCGGGATCCCGAAGACCAACCCGCGGTTGGCGAAGCAGACCGCGATCGGCATCTCGCTGATCGAGCTGGGTCTCACCATCGCCATGTGCGTGGACTTCGACGCGAAGAAGCCCGGCTACCAGTTCTTCCAGCGCTACGAGTGGATCAAGGCGTTCGGCGTCCACTACGAGGTCGGTGTCGACGGCATCGCGCTGGTGCTCATCGCGCTGGCGGCGATCCTGGTGCCGGTCGTGCTGATCTCCGCGTGGGATGAGGCTGACGCGGTCGCCGCGACCGGACGCCGCTCGGCCGGTGGCTACTTCGCGCTGATCCTCGCGCTCGAAGCCGGCATGATCGGCGTCTTCGCGTCGCTCGACGTGTTCCTGTTCTACGTCTTCTTCGAAGTCATCCTCATCCCGATGTACTTCATCATCGGCGCCTACGGCGGCCCGCAGCGCGCCTACGCGTCGGTGAAGTTCCTGCTGTACAGCCTGTTCGGCGGTCTGATCATGCTTGCCGCGGTGATCGGGCTCTACGTCGTCAGCTCGCAGCACGGCACGGGGACGTTCGACTTCACCACCCTCGTCGGCATGAACATCACCCCCGGCGTAGAGAAGCTGCTGTTCCTCGGCTTCTTCCTGGCCTTTGCGATCAAGGCGCCGCTCTTTCCCTTCCACACCTGGCTGCCCGATGCCGGTGCCGAGGCGCCCATCGGCGGGGCGGTGCTGCTCGTGGGCGTGCTCGACAAGATCGGCACGTTCGGGCTGATCCGCTACTGCATACCGCTCTTCCCCAACGCGTCGCGCTACTTCGCACCGCTGGTGCTCGCGCTGGCCGTGATCGGCATCTTCTACGGCGCGCTGCTCGCGATCGGTCAGCGCGACATGAAGCGGCTGGTTTCCTACACGTCGCTCGCCCACTTCGGGTTCATCGCCCTCGGCACGTATGCGTTGACCACCCAGGGCGGCACCGGAGCCGTGCTCTACATGGTCAACCACGGGCTGTCGACCGGTGCGCTCTTCTTGTGCGTCGGCTTCCTCATCGCCCGCCGCGGCACCCGCGACGTGGACGGCTACCGCGGCATGTTCCAGGTGACCCCCAAGCTCGGCGGGGTCATGCTGCTCGCCGGCTTGTCGGCGCTCGCGCTGCCCGGCCTGTCGACGTTCGTCAGCGAGTTCCTCGTGCTGGTGGGCACGTTCACCCGTTACCGCGCGCTCGCAATCGTCGCCACCGTGGGGATCATCCTGGCGGCGGTCTACGTGCTCTACCTGATCCAACGGACGTTGACCGGTCCCCGGCCGGCGTGGGCCACTGCCGCCGCCGGTGACGCAGAGCAGGGCGCCGAGGCGATCGCTGCCGCGCAGGGCAGCAGCGAATACGCTGCGCCTCCCGCCGAGCTCGGCGTGGCGTCGGGCGTGCACGGGCCGGACGACCCCGACCCGTCGCTCCGCGAGCCGATCACCCCGGGTGGGGTGCGGCGCCGCGGCTTCGTCCGCGACCTCAGCGGCCGCGAGGCGATCGCCATCGCGCCGCTGCTCGCGATCATCGTCTTCCTCGGCATCTACCCGAAGCCGGTGATCGACGTGATCCGGCCTGCGGTGAACCAGACGTTGAACGCGATCAACCAACACGACCCAGCACCGACCGCAGTCTCGAGCGGAGCTTCCCGATGACCCCGCTGCTTTCGGCGGCACCGGACACGATCCTGTTGGCCGCGCCCGAGAAGATCAACGTGCCGTCGATCCAGTACGGCGCGCTGTCTCCGATCCTGATCGTCTTCGGGGTCGCGCTGGCCGGGATCCTGGTCGAGGCGTTCGTGCCCAACTCCTACAAGCGCGCCGTCCAGCCGACGCTCGCGATCGGCGGCTTCGTCGTCGCGCTCGTCGCCGTGTGCCTGCTGCACACCAAGCGTCAGCTGCTCGTCTCGGGAGCCGTCGTCATCGACGGGCCGGCCCTGTTCCTGTCGGGGACGATCCTCGCGCTGGGCATCGCGTCCGTGATGCTGGTGGCGGAGCCTCGTGTCGGGTCGCTGGTCGCGAGCGCAGCCGTCGTGCCGGGCTCGAAGGGCGCTCGGGCGCAGCAATCCAGCGCGGACGTGCAGACCGAGGCCTACCCGCTGATGGCGTTCGCCGTCGCCGGGATGATGCTGTTCACCGCATCGAACAACCTGCTGGTCATGTTCGTGGCGCTCGAGGTGCTGTCCCTGCCGCTGTACCTGCTGGCGGGTCTGGCGCGGCGCCGCCGGCTGGTCTCGCAGGAGGCCGCGCTCAAGTACTTCCTGCTGGGTGCGTTCTCGTCGGCGTTCTTCATCTACGGCATCGCGCTGGTGTACGGCTATGCCGGCACCGTCTCGCTCCGCGGCATCGCCGACGCGACGGCCACCACCGGTCGCAGCGACATCCTGCTCTACCTCGGTCTCGCGCTGCTTGGCGTCGGCCTGCTCTTCAAGATCGGCGCGGCGCCGTTCCACTCGTGGACCCCCGACGTCTACCAGGGCTCGCCGACCCCGGTGACCGCCTTCATGGCGGCCGGAACGAAGGTGGCGGCGTTCGGCGCGCTCATCCGGGTGCTCTACGTCAGCTTCGGGCCGCTGCGGTGGGACTGGCGGCCGATCATCTGGGGCGTGGCCATCCTGACGATGGCGGTCGGTGCGATCATCGCGATCACCCAGCGCGATGTGAAGCGGATGCTGGCGTACTCGGCGATCGCGCACGCCGGATTCATCCTGGTCGGCGTCGCCTCCTCGAGCCAGGCCGGGCTGTCGAGCTCGATGTTCTACCTCGTCACGTACGGCTTCACGACGATCGCCGCGTTCGGCATCGTCACGCTGGTGCGCTCCGGTGATGCAGAAGCGGGCGACCTCTCGTCCTGGCAGGGGCTCGGCAAGCGTTCCCCGGCGCTGGCCGGCACGTTCGCTTTCCTGCTGCTGGCGCTCGCCGGTATCCCGTTGACGAGCGGCTTCACCGGCAAGTTCGCGGTGTTTCAGGCCGCTGAGCGCGGCGGCGCCGTTCCGCTGGTCGTGATCGGCCTGGTCGCGAGCGCGGTCGCCGCGTTCTTCTACGTCCGGGTGATCGTGCTGATGTTCTTTAGCGAGCCGGCGGCAGAGGGCCCGGTGATCGCGCGTCCGAGCGTGCTCACCTACGGAGCCATCGCGCTCGGCACCGCCGTCACGCTGGTGCTGGGTGTCGCGCCGCAGCCGCTGCTGGATCTCGCCAACCACGCGGCCAACCTCGGATTCCTGCGTTAACCGTGGCCCCGGTAGCGCCGCCCGCGCGCGCGAGTCTGGCGGGGCTGGATTTCATCGATCCAGCCCTGGAGGCGGAGGTGCGCCGCGGCCTGGCGGCGGTCGAGCAGCTGCTGCGCGAGTCCATCCGCAGCAACTATCCCTTCGTCACCGAGACCTCCCGCCACCTCGTGGAGGCCGGCGGCAAGCGTTTCCGGCCGCTGCTCGTCCTGCTGGCCGCGGGATTCGGTGACCCGCACGCGCCGACGGTCGTGCCCGCCGCAGTGGCGATCGAGCTGACCCACCTGTCGACCCTCTACCACGACGACGTCATGGACGAGGCAGTGCTACGCCGGGGGGCGGTGTCGGCCAACGCCCGCTGGAACAATTCCGTCGCCATCCTCACCGGTGACTTCCTCTTCGCCCGCGCCTCGGAGATCACCGCTGATCTCGGCACGGACGCCACGCGCATCCTGGCGCAGACGATCGCCGTGCTGTGCGAGGGCCAGATCCGTGAGACGGTCGGCTCCGGCTCCGGCGATCCCATCGCCCACTACCGCCAGGTCGTACTGGAAAAGACGGGGTCGCTCATCGCGACGTCGGGGCGGCTGGGGGCGCTGCTGGCCGGCGCGCCACCCGGGGCCGTCGCGGCGCTGACCGCGTTCGGTGAACGCATCGGGATCGCTTTCCAGCTCTCCGATGACCTGCTGGACATCACCAGCCTGTCGGGACAGTCCGGCAAGACACCCGGCACCGATCTGCGCGAGGGCGTTCGCACCCTCCCGGTGCTGCTGGCCGAGCAGGACGGGCTCGTGGTACCGGACGACCTGTCGGATGACACGGTGCTCGCCGAGCTGCTGGCAGCGCTGCGTTCGGCACCAGCGATCCAGCGCGCCCGCGACGAGCTCGTCGCGGAAGCGGCCGCAGCGCGGGATTATCTCGCCGGGCTGCCCGACGTCCCGTCACGCGCCGCGCTGGAGTCGCTCTGCGACTACGTGGTCACCCGCACCGGCTGAAGATCAACGCTTCACAAAAACGGCTTTGGCCCCCGCATCGAGGGTCCAAGCCGTTTCGGTGAAGCGTTGATCTTCAGCTAGTCGACGTTCCAGGTGTCGCCGCTGCGCAGCAGGGCCATGAGGTCGCCCTCGCCCTGCTTGGTGACGGCGGTTTCGAGTTGCTGTGCCATCAGCTCGTCGTAGCTGGGACGGTCGATGTCGCGGAAGACGCCCATCGGAGTGACGCCTTCCAGGCGCGACAGCGCGAACGCCGTGGTCGGGTCCTCGGCGCTCGGCTCGTGAACGAGCACGCCGGGGTCGGTGGCGGCGCAGATCTCCAGCCCGCCGGTGGGGCTGCGCCGGATGCCCTTGGCGTTGTCAGTGCCGAAGACCATCGGCTGACCGGGCTCGAGCCGCAGGATCGCGTCGTCGCGGGTGTCCTTCTCCTTGAGCAGGTCGAAGGCGCCGTCATTGAAGATGTTGCAGTTCTGGTAGATCTCCACCAGCGCGGTGCCCGGGTGATCGTTGGCGGCGCGCAGCACCGAGGTGAGATGCGCCCGGTCGGAGTCCAGTGAGCGGGCGACGAAGGTGGCTTCGGCCCCGATCGCCAGCGAGACGGGATTGAACGGCCGGTCCAGCGACCCCATCGGCGTGGACTTGGTGATCTTGCCCTGCTCGGAGGTGGGCGAGTACTGGCCCTTCGTCAAACCGTAGATCTGGTTGTTGAACAGCAGAATCTTGAGGTTGACGTTGCGGCGCAGCGCGTGGATCAGGTGATTGCCGCCGATGGACAGCGCGTCGCCGTCACCGGTGACCACCCACACCGACAGGTCGGGACGCGAGGTCGCGAGTCCCGTCGCGATCGCCGGCGCCCGGCCGTGGATGGAGTGCATCCCGTAGGTCTCGACGTAGTACGGGAAGCGCGACGAGCAGCCGATGCCGCTGATGAAGACGATGTTTTCGCGCTTGACGCCGATCTCGGGCAGGAAGCCCTGGACGGTGGCCAGGATCGCGTAGTCGCCGCACCCCGGGCACCAGCGGACGTCGACGCCGGAGGTGAAGTCCTTGCGGGACTGCTTCTCCTCCGCCTTGGGGACGAGATCGAGCAGGCGGTTCATACCCTGAATTCCTCTGAGTCGGTGACGCCGGCGATCACGTCGGAGATGACTCCGGCGAGCTCGGCGGCCTTGAACGGCAAGCCGCGCACCCGGTCATAGCTGATCGCGTCGATGAGGTAACGCGCCCGGATGAGGGTGGCCAGCTGGCCGAGATTCATCTCGGGGATCAGCACCTTCTCGTAGCGCGCCAGCACCTCACCGGTGTTGGCCGGGAACGGGTGCAGGTGGCGCAGGTGCGCGTGCGCGACCTTCTGGCCGGTGGCGCGCACCCGGCGGGCGGCGGCGGCGACCGGGCCGTATGTCGAGCCCCACCCGAGCACCAGCACGGTGGCGTCGCCGTCCGGGTCGTCGACCTCGAGCGGCGGGATGTCCTGGGCGATCCCGTCGATCTTCGCCGCCCGGGCACGCACCATGTGCTCGTGATTTTCGGGGGAGTAGGAGATGCCACCGGAGCCGTCGGCCTTCTCCAGGCCGCCGATGCGGTGCTCGAGGCCCGGCGTGCCGGGCACCGCCCACGGACGCGCCAGCGTCTGCGGGTCGCGCAGGTACGGCCAGAAGTCCCCGGAGCCGTCCGGGGCGTTCGCCTCGGTGGCGAACTGCACCGAGATGTCCGGCAGCTCGTCCTCGCTCGGCAAGAGCCACGGCTCCGAGCCGTTGGCCAGGTAACCGTCGGAGAGCAGGATCACCGGGGTGCGGTACTTGGTGGCCAGCCGCGCCGCCTCGATAGCAGCGTGGAAGCAGTCCGACGGCGAGCGCGGAGCGACGATCGGCAGCGGGGCCTCGCCGTTGCGGCCGAACATCGCCTGCAGCAGGTCGGCCTGCTCGGTCTTGGTCGGCAGCCCGGTCGATGGGCCACCACGCTGCACATCGATCACCAGCAGCGGCAGCTCGAGGGTGACCGCCAGCCCGACCGTCTCCGACTTCAGCGACACACCCGGACCCGACGTCGTCGTCACGCCCAGCGCACCGCCGAACGAGGCGCCGAGCGCCGCCCCGATACCGGCGATCTCGTCTTCGGCCTGGAAGGTGCGCACCCCGAAACGCTTGTGCTTGGACAGCTCATGCAGGATGTCCGATGCCGGGGTGATCGGATAGGAGCCGAGGTAAAGCGGTAGCCCGCTCAGCCGTCCCGCCGCGATCAGCCCGTAAGCCAGCGCGAGGTTGCCGCTGATGTTGCGATACGTACCGGGCTTCATCCGCGCCGGCGCCACCTCGTAGGTGACCGAGAACGACTCGGTGGTCTCGCCGTACGCGTGGCCGGCCTTGAACGCCCGGATGTTCGCGTCAGCGATCTCCGGCCGCTTGGCGAACTTGGACTTGAGGAACTCCTCGGTGCCTTCGGTGGGCCGGTGATACAGCCAGCTCATGAGGCCGAGCGCGAACATGTTCTTCGCTCGCTCGGCTTCCTTCTTGTTGACGCCGTCCACCGAACCGACGGCCTCGATCGTCAGCGAGGTCAGCGGCACCCGGTGCACGCGGTACTCGTCGAGCGAGCCGTCCTCGAGCGGGTTCGCCGCATAGCCGGCCTTCTTCAAGTTGCCGGCGGTGAACGCGTCGGTGTTCACGACGAGATCCGCTCCCCGCGGCAGATCCTTGATGTTCGACCGCAACGCCGCCGGGTTCATCGCCACCAACACGTTGGGGGCATCACCCGGAGTGAGGATGTCGTGGTCGGAGAAGTGCAACTGGAAGCCGGAGACACCGGCGGGAGATCCGGCTGGAGCACGGATCTCGGCAGGAAAGTCGGGCAGCGTCGACAAGTCATTACCGAAGGCGGCCGTTTCGGACGTGAAACGCTCTCCGGTGAGCTGCATACCGTCGCCTGAGTCGCCCGCGAAGCGGATGACGACCCGGTCGATCTGACGGACCTCCTTGCCGCTGATACGCGCGGCCACCTCGGTCATGTGCTGGATTCGCCCCCTAGGCAGAGTTGCTTGGATGTTACGGGAGCCAGCACCGCGGTAAGGACTGGCAGGTAAGAACACGTTCTAAAATCTCTTACCACTCGACAGGGCGACGCAGGGCACCCGGTGGGGAATGGTCGTATTTGTGACGCGTGTCGCCTTGCGGCGCCCGTTCAGTGTCCCGCGCCGTCGTTCCGGCTCTGCAGGCGGACCCCTTGACGCGCGGGGAACGAACGCCGATATGCCACCCGTTGACCCTGTGAGGCAGCTGAAGCGCAGCTGGCCTTGATCGTTCCTCGAGGATGGAGCCGGCGTTTCCCATGCGTCACCGCCATCACAACGGCTTGCGGACCGCGGTCCTGCTCGGCCTGCTCTCTGCACTCATCCTGGCCGCCGGCCGCATCTTCGGCGGTACCAGCGGCCTGCTCATCGCCCTCGCCATCGCACTGGCGGTGAACGGTTTCAGCTACTTCTACAGCGACAAGCTCGCGCTGCGCTCGATGCGTGCGTATCCGGTGAGCCAGGCGGAGCAGCCACAGCTGTACGCCATCGTCGCCGACCTGGCCCGGCGCGCCCGCATCCCGATGCCGCGGCTGTACATGTCACCCACGCGCCAGCCCAACGCGTTCGCGACCGGGCGCAACCCGCGTAACGCCGCGGTCTGCTGCACCGAGGGGATCGTGGCGATCATGGACGAGCGCGAGCTGCGCGGCGTCCTCGCCCACGAGCTGTCGCACGTCACCAACCGCGACATCCTGATCTCGTCCGTCGCGGCAGCGCTGGCCACCGTCATCACGTTCCTCGCGAATCTCGCGCAGTTCGCCGCGTTCTTCGGCTTCGGTGGTCGCAATGACGACGACAACGGCGGCAACTTCATCGAGCTGCTCCTGCTGATCATCCTCGGCCCGATCGCCGCGGCGGTCGTGCAGCTCGCGATCAGCCGCGCCCGCGAGTACCAGGCCGACCAGTCCGGAGCGGAACTGTCCGGCGACCCGCTCGGTCTCGCATCGGCGCTGCGCAAGCTCGAGGTCGGCACCGCGCAGATGCCATTGCCGGACAGCACCCAGCTGGCGCCTACCAGCTCGCTGATGATTGCCAACCCGTTCCGCCGCAACTCGATCGGCCGGCTGTTTTCCACCCACCCGCCGATGGATGACCGCATCGCCCGGCTCGAAGCGATGGCGGGCTACCAGCGCCCGGGCGGCTACCTTCAGTAGGTGGCTGCTGAACCGCTAGCCGATACGCCGGCGCCGATGGCCGACACGTCCCCGGCGCCGGACGATCACCGGGTTTCCCGCGGCGCGGCCAGGCGGACCGAGGTGGACCCCGACGCATGCGCGCCGAACCGTATCGGCACCCACCCGCCACGCACGCGCGCCTGGCGTGACGGGAAGGTCGTCGCCGAGGGCTTCCCCGTCACCGAGATCGGCATCCGAATCGACGAGGGCGAGCTCGTCTGGCTCGACCTGTGCGCTCCCGACGGCCAGGACCTGCACATCGTCGCCGACGAGTTGAACCTGCACAGCCTGGCCGTCGAGGACGCGGTCAACAGCGAGCGCACCAAGCTCGACCGCTACTCCGACTATCTGTTCCTGAACGCCTACGACGTCGAGCTCGAGTCCGCTTCCGGAGAGCTGGCGACGTCGGAGATCTCAGCCTTCGTGGCGAAGTCGGCGCTGGTCACCGTCCGCGACGATGAGCGATTCGACGTCGACGTGCTCGTCGAAAGGTGGGATGCGAGCACCGACCTGGCCGGCAACGGCGTGCCGTACCTGCTGCACGGCCTGCTGGACCTGCTGGTCGACCGTCACTTCGAGGCCGTGGAGGGGCTCGACGACGGCATCGAAGAGCTCGAAGACATGCTGTTCGACGAGAACACGCACGACAAGCAGGTGCAGCGGCGCAGCTTCGAGATGCGCAAGAGCCTGGTGACGCTGCGCCGGGTCGTGCTGCCCATGCGCGAGGTCGTCAACACGCTGCTGCGCCGCGACCTGCACGTTGTCAGCGACGACATGGCGCCCTACTTCCAGGACGTCTACGACCACGTCCTGCGTGCCGCCGAGTGGACCGAGAGCCTGCGCGACCTCGTCACCACCATCCTCGAGACGAACCTGACCATCCAGGGCAACCGGCTCAATCTGATCATGAAGAAGCTGACGGGTTGGGCGGCGATCATTGCCGTCCCGACGGCCGTCACCGGCTTCTACGGGATGAACGTGCCGTACCCGGGCTTCGGCCGGGAGTGGGGGTTCGTCACGAGCGTGCTGATCCTGCTCGCGACGGCCGGCGTCCTCTACGCGATGTTCAAACGCCGCGACTGGCTCTGACCGCCGGGCTCAGCGGTAGTTGGTGAACTGCAACGCGACGTCGAAGTCCGACTCTTTCAGTAAGGCGATGACCGCCTGCAGGTCGTCGCGCTTCTTGCCGGACACCCGCAGCTGATCGCCCTGGATCTGCGCCTGGACGCCCTTGGGCCCGTCAGTGCGGACCTTCTTCGCGATGGCCTTGGCCTTGTCGTCCGGGATGCCCTGGATGATCGAGCCGCTGATGCGAAACTCCTTGCCCGACGGCTGCGGCTCACCGTGCTCCAGAGACTTCAGCGAGATGCCGCGCTTCACGAGCTTCTCCTTGAAGACGTCCAAGGCGGCGGCGGCCCGCTCCTCGCTGTTCGCCTTGACCAGCACGCCGAGCTCGCCCGACCAGGCGATCGAGGCCCCGACGCCGCGAAAGTCGTAGCGCTGAGCGATCTCCTTCGACGCCTGGTTCAGGGCGTTGTCGACCTCCTGCCGGTCGACCTTGCTGACGACATCGAACGAGGGATCGGCCACGAACTCTCCTCAACTCGGGGCGAGGCGGCGCCGCTGGGCGTTCCAGCGGCCGCACCTTCCGCCGTCTTGGCTGGTGACGGGCTTGGTCGACGCTGCAGCCTACGCAGCGAGGTGCACCCTCAGCGTAGAGGTCGCGATGCCGCACGGGCGGTCCACCGGTTCCGCCGGTGGCGGCCGCGGCGTTGGTGCCGGCGCGCTGCACACCTCCGGACGCCGGTAGGGGCCACCCCCTTCGGGTAAGGAACGCAGCACTGCCCGCAGCGCTTCGCCGATGGCAGGCCCTGCCCTGAGGCGATAAGGAGGCCTCTTGACGGAGACTTACAGTCCGACCACCCCCGGTGTCCCCCCGGTGCTGTCTCATGACGATCTCGTAGCGGCCCAACGCGAAACGCTGGAACGGCCGCGACGCACCTATGGCCTCCCGGCCCGGTTGCTCTTTGGCGTCATGGACCTGCTGTATGGCCGGTCGCGGACGTTGTCGAAGTTCAAGGTGCTGGAGCTCGTGGCCCGCGTGCCCTACCAGTCGTGGGAACAAGTGGCCTACATCGCGATTACTCACGTGCACGACCGCACCGGGATGGCCCGGCGCATCCACGACCGGGTGCTGGAATCGCGCGGTCAGCAGGACAACGAGCAGTGGCACCTGCTGATCCTGGAGGAGCTGATCGCCGCCGAAGGCAAGCAGGAGTCGACGTGGCGCTACTACTGGGTGCCGCAATTGCTGGCCGCCGCCTACTACCAGCTTTCCTGGCTGCTGTACGTGCTGCGGCCAGCCGGGTCCTACCGGCTCAATGCAGACTTCGAGGATCACGCGGAGCACGAGTACATGCAGCTGGTGCGCGAGCATCCGGAATGGGAGAGCGCGCCGTGGCAGTCACAGTTCGCGGACGATTACGCCCGGTTGGATACCTTGGCCGACCTGTTCCGCCAGATCGGCCACGATGAACGCGTGCACCGTGAGGAGTCGGAGCGGCGCATGAGCGAGCCGCGGTTCCGGTAGGCGCTTTGGCGTCGGATGATGGCAGCCGCCGCTTCGGGCGTGACCGCGAGCTTTCGATAGAGTCGTAGCCCACGGCAGGTTGCCCGAGTGGTCAAAGGGAGCGGTCTGTAAAACCGTCGGCTCAGCCTACGTTGGTTCGAACCCAACACCTGCCACACCCGGGAGCGGTCATCGACGATGACCGCTCCTTTGCTTTCCCCAGTGCCGCGTCGCCGGTAGCGGCGCAGACCTGCAGCCCGCTGGTTGTCAAGGCATGACGGTCAACATCGGCCGTTCGGCCTAGCAGCAATCACCCATCCGGGGGAATAGCCCGCTACTGCGAATGGACGAAGACCACAGAGCTTCGCCCGAGAGCTCACTCCGAGCTCCCGCCCTTCCCCCTGGAGGCTCCCCAATGCTTGCTGCCCTGCGCCCCGCCGTATCCGTCAAGTTCGTGCTGTTCGCCGCCGGCGTGCTGCTCGGCCTGCTCGCGATCGCGGTCATGACCGGAGCCTTCTCGGCGGGTGGCCACGGCGGCGTCACCGACGCTGCGAAGATCAGCTACTTCTCGGGCAAGATGCGCCCGCTCGGCGTCATCTGGCGCTGATTCTCGCTTCCGAAACGGGCCGCGCGGCCTTCCGGTGCTCCCAGGCATCCGGAGGACCGCCGGCCCGTTTTGCTTGATCGCAGGTCACGCAGGTGCGAACGTGAGGGCGAACGATTCCAGCACCGCCACTGGAGGGCCGCACGGCCGGTAGCGAGACGTCCCGAACGAGACCAGGTCGACACGACGGGCCTCGACGTTTGGCGTGGCTCGTGACGGCCCTCGCGGGCGCGGCGGTCGCGCTCTGGGTGCCGCTGCTCGACTCGGCGCGCGCCGGCCATGACGACGCAGCCCACTCCGCCGTCCAAGGGCTCCTGCTGGCGCTCGGCTTCATCGTTCTCGAGGGCGCCCAGGCCCATGTCGAGGTGCGCCGGCAGACCTTCTCCATCACGCTGTCCGAGGCGCCGCTCGTCGTCGGCCTCGCGTTGACGTCGCCGCTGGTGCTGCTGCTGTCGCGCAGCCTGGCCATGGTCGTGTCGATGCTGAAACATCACGTGCCCGACACCAAGGCGGCTTTCAACATCGCGCTCGTCACCGTCGAGAGCGGCGTCGCGCTCGCCGTCGTGGACGGCTTCGACGTCGGGCAGATCGGCCGGCCGGGGAGCTGGTGGGCGGTCTACGTGGCGGTCCTGGTGGCCGATGCGGCCAGCGCGCTGCTCGTGTCGCTCGCCATCACGCTCACGCAGGGCCGCCCCTCGCGCGGTGACCTCGCGCTGTTCCTGCCGCCCTACGTCATCGGCGGGCTGCTGTCCACATCACTCGGGCTGCTCGCCGTACTCGCCTTGCGCGCGGAGCCGTGGACCGGCTTCCTGCTCGCGATGATCGGGCTCCTGGTGCTCCTGAGCTACCGGGCATACGCCGCGCTGGCTCGCCGGCACACGACGTTGAGCGAGATCAACGCGTTCGCGCAACGAGTCGTCGGCGCCTCCGGCGGTGAGGAACTGGTGTCGCTGCTGCTGCGGGACGTGACCCGGCTGCTGGCGGCCGACAGCGCCGTGCTGTGGCTACGCGATCCGCCGCCCGACGTCCCGGCCCTGGTTCGCTCGTCGCCCGATCCCGACGGCGGGCCGGTCCCGGTCGACAAGCCGCGCCCCGACCTCGCGCTGCGCGCCGAGATCGGTCGCTCGGTGCTCGTCCCGCGCGACAGTCCTGATTCGTTGCTCACGACCGAGCACATCCGTGACGCGGTGCTCGTGCCGTTACCCGGCGGCGAGGGCAAGGCGATGGGCATGCTCGAGGTGCGTGACCGGCTCGGCGACACGTCGACGTTCGGGGAAGACGACGCCCGCCTTGCCGAGGCACTCGCCGCGCAGGTGGCCACCGCGCTGCAGAACGACCGGCTGCGCGCCCGCTCGGTCTACGACGCCACTCACGACGCGCTCACCGGCCTGCCGAACCGCGGGCTGCACACGTTCCGGCTCGGCGAGGTGCTCGAAGACGGTCCCGCGGCGGTCCTCATCGTCGACCTCGACCGCTTCGGGCAGATCAACGACACCTTGGGTGCGGAGAGCGGCGACGAGGTGCTCGCCCAGGTCGGCAAGCGGTTGGTGGACGGGGCGCCGCCGGGGGCCACCGTCGCCCGCGTCGGCAACGACGAGTTCAGCATCCTGCTGCCCGGGGTGGGCGAGCTCAGCGATGCCCTCGCCGTCGGACACGCGGTCCGCCAGTCGTTGCTGGAACCGGTACACGTCTCCGGCCTCGCGCTCGACGGCAGCGGCGCCGTGGGCGTGGCGGTCGCTCCGCTGCACGGCCGTGATCCGCAGCAGCTGCTGCGCCGCGCCGAAGCCGCGCTCCGGCTCGCCAAGGAGGGGGAGCCGCCGGTTCAGGCGTGGCGCGCCAGCCTGGACTCGACCGACCCCCGGCGGCTCGCGCTCATCGGCGAGCTGCGCAAGGCGCTCGAGCGCGACGAGCTCGTCCTGCACTACCAGCCCAAGGTCGCGCTGCAGCCGGCCCCCGGACGCGAACGTTCGGTCGGCCCGGTGACCGGCGTCGAGGCGCTCGTCCGCTGGCAGCACCCGGTCGAGGGGCTGCTGCCGTCCGACGAGTTCCTGCCCATGGCCGAGCGCACCGGGCTCATCGTGCCGCTGACCGCCGTCGTGATGCGCCTCGCGCTCCGACAGTGCCGGGCGTGGCTCGACGCCGGCCGGCGGATCCCCGTCGCGGTCAACCTGTCGGTCCGCGGCCTGCTGGACCCGCAGCTGCCGGCAACCGTCGCCCGGCTGCTGTCGGCCTACGACCTGCCGAGCGACATGCTCACCCTGGAGATCACCGAGAGTTCCGTCATGCGTGACGTGCCGCGCGCCCTTCCGGTGCTCGAGCGGCTGGCCCGCTCGGGCATCTCGCTGTCGGTCGACGACTTCGGCACCGGGTACTCCTCGCTGGCGTATCTGCGCCGGCTGCCGGTGAGCGAGGTCAAGATCGACAAGTCGTTCGTCCAGGACATGGCGGTCGACGAGAGCGACGCCGCCATCGTCGAGACGATTCTCGGCCTTGCCCGGCACCTGCAGCTGCGGGTGGTGGCGGAGGGCGTGGAGGACGAGCGCACGCGCGACCGGCTGGCTTCCATGGGATGTGACGTCGCCCAGGGCTACCTGTTCAGCCGGCCGGTTTCCGCCGAACGGTTCACGACCTGGCTGGAGATGCGTGAGCAGCCGCTTCGGCGCGGACCCATCCGGCTGGTAGGCGGCTGACCGGCGGCGATCGGCGTGCGGGCGGTCCCGGCGGCGGCTACCGGCGCCGCACGGCGGCGAGGCTGCTCGTGTACGCTGGCCTGCGGCCCTAGGAAGCCCGCAGCATGCCCCTTTAGCTCAGTCGGCAGAGCGTCTCCATGGTAAGGAGAAGGTCTACGGTTCGATTCCGTAAAGGGGCTCGAAGCGCCGGTGCTCCGGCTGCCGCGGCGGAGTAGCTCAGTTAGGCAGAGCAAGCGGCTCATAATCGCTGTGTCGCCGGTTCAAATCCGGCCTCCGCTACCGGATCGCTGGTCGGCCTCCTGGCCGGCCCAGTGACAGCAGACGCAATGACAGGTGACGACGCAACGTGCGTGCGCTCACGCAAGACGAAGTAAGAAGGTGCTCCCGTGGCGAAGGCCACCGACGTTCGGCCCAAGATCACGATGGCGTGTCAGGTGTGCAAGCACCGTAACTACATCACCAAGAAGAACCGGCGCAACGACCCGGATCGCCTTGAGCTCAAGAAGTACTGCCCGAATTGCAACGACCACACCGAGCACCGCGAGACGCGCTGAGCATCGCGTCGACCGTGTCAGGGGCCGCTGCTAGCGTCGGCCCCGTCGCGGCTCCCGATCCGGGACGCCTGCGCATCCGATAGCCGCGTCAGTGGAGGGATGGCATGCCGATCAACCGGGCCTTCGTCGGCCGGGAGTTCTCGTTCGACACCCCGTTCGAAGTGGGCCGGGAGCTGATCCGCCATTTCGCGACCGCGATCGGCGACAACAACCCGATCTACCACGACGTCAAGGCAGCGCAGGCGGCCGGTCACCGCGACCTGGTGGCGCCCCCCACCTTCCTGACGACGCTCGGCTTCCGGCGTCACGCCAGCCCGGTGGGTGATCCCGACCTCGGGCTGGATTACAGCCTGGTCGTCCACGGTGAGCAGAAGTTCGTGCTGCACCGCCCCGTCTACGCGGGCGATGCCCTCGTCGGCACGACCACCGTTGCCGACATCCGCGACGTGGGCCGTAACGAGGCCATGGTTCTCGAGACCGCCGTCTCGACGGTGGAGGGCGAGCGGGTGGCCACGATGACCATGACGACGATCTCCCGCGGCACCGCCGCGCCGAAGGAGGGCTGAGCGGTGGCTGTCAGCTACGACTCCGTCGAGGTGGGTACCGAAATTGCCGCCCAGACCTACGGCGTCAGCCGAGGCCAGCTCGTCCAGTACGCCGGCGCTTCCGGCGACTTCAACATCATCCACTGGAACGAGCGCTTCGCGAAGGCGGTCGGCCTGCCTGACGTCATCGCCCACGGCATGTTCACCATGGCCACCGCCGGTCGGCTGGTGACCGACTGGGCGGGTGACCCGGCGGCCGTCGTCGAGTACGGGGTGCGCTTCTCCTCGATGGTTCCGGTTCCGGACGACGACAAGGGCACCACCCTCACCGTGAGCGGCACCGTGGAGGAAAAGCTGGACGACAAGCGCGTCGTCGTCGCGCTGACGGCCCGCTGTGGTGAGGCCAAGGTGCTCTCGCAGGCACGCGCCGTCGTCCAGCTGTCCTGAGCAGCAAGCGAGCCTTCGGGCTCGCCGCCGCCTGCCTGCTGGCTGCCGGGGGATGCAGCAGCGGCGGATCGGCCGCGCGACCGTCTCCCGGCGCGGCGAGCGGGGTGGCCAGCCCCGGCAGCGCTGCCCCGGCGTCTGCCGGCGGCTCCGCGACGCCGACTCCCCGGCCTTCCTGCCCGGCGAGCTACCTCGCCCCTGATCCGAACCGCCCCGAAGTCACGTTGACGTTTCGCATCGGTTCCGATCACCGCGTCGTCAGCGGCCACGAGCGAGTCCGCTTCACCCCCGACCGTTCGATCTCGGAATTGGTCTTCCGGCTGTGGCCGAACGGGCTGGAGCACCGCGCCGGGGGCTCGCTCACGGTCACCAAGGCGCTAGTGGGCGACCGGCCGGTTCAGCGTGAGCTGGCCTCGGCTGGGGCGCGGTCCGGCACGCCGGGCACGCTGTTGACGTTGCCCCTGGACGAGCCCTCGGCGGCGGGACGGCCGGTCACCGCTGATCTGGACTTCACGCTGAGGCTGCCGCCGCCGTTCGTCGATCGGCTCGGCTCGGACGGCACGACGGCGTGGTGGGGAACCGGCGCGCCGCTGCTTGCGTGGGTGCGCGGCACCGGCTGGGTGCGCGAGGCCGGCGCTGCCGTGCTCGCGGAAAGCGCCGTCAGCGAGGCAGCTCAGACCGATGTCACGGTCGTCGCTCCCACGGGAGACACGGTGGTCGCCAACGGCACCCGCGTGGGCGGCCCCGCCCGGACCTCGGGAAAGGCCACGTGGCGCTTCCGCTCCCGCGCCGCGCGCGACGTCGTGGTGGCCGTCGGGCCCTTCCACGAGACGACGGCGAAGGTGGCTACTCCGGACGGCGCCGTGGCGGTCCACGTCGCCGTCGCTCCGGGTCTGAACCTCACCGCGGCGGAGATCCTCATGCAGCTGCGCGGCGTCTTCGGGCTCGAGGTGAAGCATTTCGGGCCGTACCCGTTCGCGGAGCTGTCCATCGCTGCGTTGCCGGGCGTCGACGGCACCGGCATCGAGTACCCCGGCATGTTCCTGCTCGGCGACGGCGGTGATCCGTCGATCGTCGCCCATGAGCTCGCACACCAGTGGTTCTACGGCCTCGTCGGCAACGATCAGGACCGCCATCCGTGGCTCGACGAGTCGCTGGCCACCGCCGCCGAGCAGATTGTCGACGCCGAGATGTTCGGGCAGACGGCAGCGCCGCCGTTCGACGCCGATCGGCTGTTCGCCGACCGCCGCCCGGTCGACTCCGCCGCCTCCTCCTTCGCGGCGACGGACCAGGACGGCTACACCAACGTCGTCTATTTCAAGGGTTCGGCTGCCCTGTTGCTGGCCCGTCAACGGGCGGGCGCCAAGCCGTTCGACGCCGCGCTGCGCTGCTATCTCAACGCGAACGCCTGGCGGGTGGCGACCCCGGCCGACTTCGCGGCCGCCTTCCGCCACTTGCCGGCAGTCCTCACCGAGCTGCGAAAGACCGGCGCGATCCGCTAGCTGGCGCGGCGGAGCACCTCACCGAGCCGGCGGACGCCTTCGGCGAGATCGTCGTCGCCGAGGGCGTAGGACATCCGGAACGCTCCCGGGGCGCCGAAGGCCTCCCCGGGCACGACCGCGACGCCGACCTCCTCGAGGACCAGCGATGCGAGCTCCGCAGACGTGGTGGCCGTCGTGCCGTTGATCGACTTCCCGAGCACCCCCTGCACGTCGGGGTAGCAGTAGAACGCGCCTTCCGGCAGGGGGCAGGTCACGCCGGGGATCGACGACAGCGCCGCGTGCATCGCCTGGCGCCGCCGGTCGTAGACCTTGCGCATCTCGTGCACGGCGGACAGGTCGCCGGTCACCGCGGCGAGCGCGGCTGCCTGGGCGACGTTGGAGACGTTCGAGGTGGCGTGCGACTGCAGGTTCGTCGCCGCGGTGACGACATCACGCGGACCGATCAGCCACCCGACCCGCCAGCCGGTCATGGCGTAGGTCTTCGCGACCCCGTTCACGACGACGCAGCGGCCCGCGAGCTCGGGCACCTGAACGGGGACGGAGGAGAACTGCGCATCGCCGTAGACCAGGTGCTCGTAGATCTCGTCGGTGATGATCCACAGCCCCTTCTCCAGGGCCCACTGCCCGATGGCGGTGACCTCATCGGGGGTGTAGACGGCACCGGTCGGGTTGGACGGGCTGACCAGCAGCATCACCTTGGTGCGCGGGGTGCGGGCGGCTTCCAGCTCATCGACGGAGAGCTTGTAGCCGGACCCTGCTCCGGCGAGGACGGCGACCGTGACGCCGCCGGCCAGCTGGATGGCCTCCGGGTAGGTGGTCCAGTAGGGCGCCGGGACGATCACCTCATCGCCCGGGTCGAGCAAGGTGGCGAACGCCTCGTACACGGCCTGCTTGCCGCCGTTGGTCACCAGCACCTGACTCGCATCGACGGAGAAGCCGGAGTCGCGGGCGGTCTTGTCGGCGATGGCCTGGCGCAGCTCCGGGAGCCCGCCGGTCGGGGTGTAGTGGTGCATCCTCGGGTCGCGGCACGCCTTCTCGGCGGCGACGACGATGTGCTCGGGGGTCGGGAAGTCCGGCTCGCCGGCGCCGAAGCCGATGACGTCGCGTCCCGCCGCCTTGAGCGCCTTCGCGGTCGCGTCCACCGCGAGCGTGGCGGAGGGCGCGATGCTCGCGATCCGCGCGGAGATGCGAGGGTGAGACGGCTGGGAAGCGGACGGCGCTGTCATGCCGTTCATGGTTTCACGAGCCGCGGGCGCGCGCGTATGGCGAGCCGGGAAAGTGCGGACGCGTACACTGACTCCGGGTGCACAGTCGGGCCCTGCATCAGCGCGCCCGCCTGTCCCTGAAGGGGCGTAGCTCAATTTGGCAGAGTCCCGGTCTCCAAAACCGGTTGTTGCAGGTTCGAGTCCTGTCGCCCCTGCCAGGGTGAGGCGCTGAGCCGAGGGAAGGTTGTCGTCGGTTCGCGGGGTAAGTGTCGGTTTGGATCAAAGTCGGGTTTGCATCACGGTCCCGCGAGGGGCAGGAGCGGAGGGTCATGGCGACCGAGACGCATGAGCCTGCCGTCGTTGCCGAGCCCGCCGCCGGCGGACGGGGCGCCAAGCCGCCGCGCCGCGGCCTGTGGGGCCGGATCGTGCAGTACTACCGCGAGGTCATCAGCGAGCTGCGCAAGGTCATCTGGCCGGGGCGCAACGAGATGTTCACGTACACGATCGTCGTGCTGGTGTTCGTGGTGTTCGTGACCGCCGTGGTGGCGAGCCTGGACTTCGGGCTCACCAGGGCAGTGCTAGGGATCTTCGGGTAAGGAATCGTTTTGTCGTCTCAGTACGAGCCATCCGAACAAGAGGAGGCAATCGACCAGCTTGACGCGGTCGAGATGCAGTCCTCCGACGAGGTGGCTTCCAGCGAAGCCGGCCAGCAGCCCGAAGAGGGTGAGCTGGGCAGCGGCATGACCGGCGTCGATGAGGAGCCCGGCTATCTGCAGGGCCCCGACGGCACTGCCGGTGACGCCGGCGCCGCCACCGGCGTTGCCCCGGGTGAGCCGGCCGGTGACGAGGCCGGCGAGGAGGACGAGGACCCGGCCGTCACCTTCCGGCGCGAGCTGGAGGCGCTTCCCGGCGACTGGTACGTGCTGCACACCTACGCCGGCTACGAGGGCCGCGTGAAGGCGAACCTCGAGCAGCGCATCCAGAGCCTCAACATGGAGGACTACATCTTCCAGATCGAGGTCCCGACCGAAGAGGTCGTGCAGATCAAGAACGGCAAGAAGCAGACCATCCAGCAGAAGAAGTACCCCGGCTACGTCTACGTCCGGATGGACCTCATCGACGAGTCGTGGGCCGCCGTGCGCAACACGCCTAACGTCACCGGGTTCGTCGGCCTGACGAACCGGCCGTCGCCGCTGCGGATGGACGAGATCGCCGGCATCCTTGCTCCGGAGGAGCAGAAGCCGAAGAAGGTCGAGGCGCCGAAGGCTCAGGAGTACGAGATCGGCGAGTCCGTCACGGTCATGGACGGCCCCTTCGCCACGCTCCCGGCCACCATCAGCGAGGTCAACCTCGACGCGCAGCGCCTCAAGGTGCTGGTTTCCATCTTCGGCCGGGAGACGCCGGTCGAGCTGCAGTTCAACCAGGTCGCGAAGATCTGATTTCCCGGTTCACAAGAAGGTTCTTTTCACATGCCTCCCAAGAAGAAGCTCGCGGCCGTCATCAAGCTGCAGATCCAGGCCGGCGCCGCCACCCCGGCGCCGCCGGTCGGTCCCGCGCTGGGTCAGCACGGCGTCAACATCATGGAGTTCGTCAAGGCGTACAACGCCGCGACGGAGTCGCAGCGGGGCAACGTCGTCCCCGTGGAGATCTCCGTCTTCGAGGACCGCTCCTTCACCTTCGTCACCAAGACCCCTCCGGCGGCCAAGCTGATCCTCAAGGCGGCTGGTCTGGACAAGGGCTCGGCGGTGCCGCACAAGACGAAGGTCGGCTCGCTCACGCGCGACCAGGTCCGCGAGATCGCGCAGACGAAGCTGCCCGACCTCAACGCGGGTGACCTCGACGCGGCCGAGAAGATCATCGCCGGCACCGCCCGGTCGATGGGGATCACCGTCGCGGATTGAGTCCGTTGTCGCGTCTGTGACGTGACAGGACGGCGCTGCCTGAGGCGTCGCCGTCCCGTGGGAGGGCCAGCCGGTCCGTCCGTACCACTACCGAGAAGGAACGCTGATGAAGCGCAGCAAGCAGTACCGCGCCGCCGCGGAGAAGATCGACCCGGAGAAGATCTACACGCCGCTCGAGGCGGTGCGGCTGGCGAAGGAGACCAGCCCCACCAAGTTCGACGCCACGGTCGAGGTCGCTCTCCGGCTCGGCGTCGACCCGCGCAAGGCCGACCAGATGGTGCGCGGCACGGTGAACCTGCCGCACGGCACCGGTAAGTCGCCGCGCGTCGCCGTCTTCGCCAGCGGCCCCAAAGCCGAGGAGGCCTCCGCGGCCGGTGCCGACATCGTCGGCAGCGACGACCTGGTCCAGCGGATCCAGGAGGGCTTCCTGGACTTCGACGCAGCCGTCGCCACGCCCGATCAGATGGCCAAGGTCGGCCGCATCGCCCGCATCCTCGGGCCGCGCGGGCTCATGCCGAACCCGAAGACCGGCACCGTGACGATGGACATCGGCCGGGCGGTCGGCGACATCAAGGGCGGAAAGATCAACTTCCGGGTCGACAAGCAGGCCAACCTGCACCTCGTGATCGGCAAGGCGAGCTTCACCGAGGAGCAGCTCGCGGAGAACTACGCCGCCGTGCTCGACGAGATCCTGCGGGCCAAGCCGTCCGCCGCCAAGGGTCGCTACCTCAGGAAGATCTCGTTCAGCACCACCATGGGCCCCGGCATCCCCGTCGATCCCAACCGCACGAAGGCAGTCACCGAAGACTTGACGGTCTGACGTCACGCCGGTTACGCGGGCGGCTCACCCCTCGGGTGAGCTCCCCGTCGGCTGCCGTCAACCGCTGGTACGCTGACTAACGGCCAGTACCGCTGGCCGTGCTGCACCACCACACCGAAGACCGCCGGTTGCTGTCGCGCCCCCGGGCGCTGCAGTGCAAAAGCCTCCGGGCTGGCCTGCGCAGGAGTGATGAGCGGCTGGGATCTCGCCGATCCCGGTTGGCTTTCTTCTCCACGCGCGTGTCCGCTCGGGCTTCCGGCCCGACGCTAAGGAGCGCGATGGCGAAACCTGACAAGAGCGCCGCAGTCGCCGAGATCGCCGATGCGTTCCGCGACTCGTCAGCCGCCGTTCTCACCGAGTACCGCGGCCTCACCGTCGCCCAGTTGACGGAGCTGCGGCGCGCCATGGGTAGCTCGGCGCGCTACACCGTCGTCAAGAACACGCTGACGAAGATCGCGGCCAAGCAGGCCGGTCTCGACGGCTTGGACGAGATGCTCACCGGCCCGACGGCCGTGGCGTTCATCTCCGGCGACCCGGTCGAGGCGGCCAAGGGGCTGCGGGAGTTCTCCCGGGCCAACCCGCTGCTCGTCATCAAGGGTGGCGTGCTCGAGGGCGCGCCGATCAACGCCGACGAGATCCGTCGCCTCGCCGACCTCGAGTCCCGCGAGGTGCTCCTCGCCAAGCTGGCCGGCGCGATGAACGGCTCGCTGGCCAAGGCCGTGAGCCTGTTCGCCGCCCCGCTCTCGCAGGCGGCTCGCCTCGTCGAGGCGCTCCGTGCGCAGCGCGAGGCCGGTGGCGAGACCGTCCCGGCTGCGGCCGACGCACCTGCCGAATCCGCTGATGACGCACCCGCCGTCAGCGCCGAGTAGCACACCTCTTTCACGCTTCTGAACGGAAGGAACCAATCACCCATGGCAAAGCTCAGCACTGACGACCTGCTCGACGCGTTCAAGGAGATGACTCTTCTCGAGCTGTCGGAGTTCGTGAAGCAGTTCGAGGACACCTTCGGCGTCACCGCCGCCGCTCCGGTCGCCGTCGCCGCTCCTGGCGCCGTCGCCGCCGGTGGTGCGGGCGGCGGCGAGGCCGCTGCCGCCGAGGAGCAGGACGAGTTCGACGTCATCCTCGAGGCCGCCGGCGACAAGAAGATCCAGGTCATCAAGGAGGTCCGTGGCCTCACGAGCCTCGGCCTCAAGGAGGCCAAGGACCTGGTCGACGGCGCGCCGAAGCCGGTTCTCGAGCGCGTCAACAAGGAGGCCGCGGACAAGGCCAAGGCTGCTCTCGAGGGCGCCGGCGCCACGGTCACCCTCAAGTAATCCCCGCCGGGCGCTCACGCCCGGTTGTGCACGGCCGCTCACCAAAAGGTGGGCGGCCGTTGTACGTTCTGGGAGTTTTCCGGGCAGGCCGGACATCTCGTTCGGCCTGTGCAGAAACTGAAAAGTGTCTGTGGTTTGCCGTACCGGTTTCCTGGTCACAACCGCGGGCGGATCGCATGAAGCGCGCCGGAAAGCGGTGCTCGGCGTCACCGTACGAGCGGCTCCTCGTTGGGAGAGTTGCAAAGTCCGGAGGCTGGGCCCGTGCAGGTGGCTGCCGACGGGGGCGAGCGGTGAGGAGAGCGCGTGGGCGTCGAGGTCAAGGTCGAAAACCTGACCAAGCGGTTCGGCAAGCAGACCATCTGGGAGGACGTCTCCCTGACGCTGCCCGCCGGCGAGATCTCCGTACTTCTCGGTCCCTCCGGAACCGGTAAGTCGGTCTTCCTCAAGCACCTGGTCGGGTTGCTCAAGCCCAACAACGGTCATATCTGGATCGACGGTCACGACGTTTGCAACATCTCCGAACACCAGCTCTACGAGGTGCGCAAGCTCTTCGGCGTGCTCTTTCAGGACGGGGCGCTCTTCGGGTCGCAGAACCTGTTCGACAACATCGCCTTTCCGCTGCGTGAGCACACCAAGAAGGGCGAGTCGGAGATCAAGAACATCGTCCTCGAGAAGATGGCGCTGGTCGGCCTCTCTGGGGCGGAAGGCAAACTGCCCGGCGAGATCTCCGGCGGTATGCGCAAGCGCGCCGGGCTCGCCCGCGCGCTGGTGCTCGACCCGGAGATCCTGCTCTTCGACGAGCCGGACTCGGGTCTCGACCCGGTGCGCACGTCCTACCTGGATCAGCTGATCGTCGACCTGAACGCGCAGACCGGCGCCACCTGCCTCATCGTCACCCACAACATCAACACCGCGCGGACCGTGCCGGACAACATCGGGCTGCTCTACCGGCGCCACCTGGCGATGTTCGGCCAGCGCAATGAGCTGCTCACCAGCGACGAGCCGGTCGTGCTGCAGTTCATGAACGGCCGCAAGCAGGGCCCCATCGGCATGTCGGAGGAAAAGGACGCGGCCGAGCTGGCCGCCGAGAACGAGGCGGGTGGCAGCGCCGCTGAGCTCCCGGCGATCGAGCCGCAGCTGCTGCCGTCCTGGCCCCTGGTCCGCCCGTCGATGGCCTCGCCGCACGGCAGTCACGCCTTCCTTCGCGACCCCGCGATGCGCGACAAGGTGGCCTTCGGGCAGGTCTTCGGCGACGACGGCCTCGAACCCTCCGACGAGCCGCCGGCGCGTTCGATGCCGGTGGAGGAGTTCCGCGAGTACGCGGGCAAGCGCGGCGGTGAGCGTGAGCCCGCCCAGACCGAAGCGATCGACCTGACGGCCAAGGGCGCGGATGCGGATGGCGCGCGTCCGCGGCCGCGGCCCACCCCGGCCCCCGACGCGGCGCCGACGCAGGCAGCCCGGCCCACCCCGTCTCCCGGGTCGACCGCGCCGCCGACCACGGTGGCGCCTCGCCCCGAAGCGCCGGTCGCGCCGCCGGCCCGGCCGGTGCCGCACGCAGCGCGCCCGCTGCCCGGACCCGCGCCGGCCCCGACCTCCCGGCCGTCGCCCGTCCCGGCTGCGAACGGCAACGCCCGTCCACGGCCCCGGCCCACTCCCTTCCCCGCCCCGCCGGCCGCGCAGCCGCCGGACCCGGCTGCCGGCGGCGCGTCGAACGGTCACCCGAACGGCGTCAACGGCGACGGGGCCGAAAAGGGCGCCCGCAAGGGGGTTCTGGCGGGTTTGTTCGGCCGCCGGGGAGATCGTGAATGAGCTATCCCGCGTTCGTCGCTCGCCCGATGAAGCCGGTCGGCGAGATGTTCGCGCTGTTTCTGGACGTGCTCAGGGCGCTGCCTAGGCGGCCGTTCCAGCTGCAGGAGTTCATCGACCAGTCCTGGTTCGTCGCCAGTGTCACGATCTTGCCGACGATGCTGGTGTCCATCCCTTTCGGCGCGGTCATCGCCCTCCAGCTGGGCAACCTGGCCGCTCAGATCGGCGCCCAGTCCTACACCGGTGCCGCCGCCGTGCTCGCGATCATCCGCGAAGCCGGCCCGATCGTGACCGCGCTGCTCATCGCCGGTGCGGGCGGCTCGGCCATCTGCGCCGACCTCGGCAGCCGCAAGATCCGTGACGAGATCGACGCCATGGAGGTGCTCGGCATCTCGCCGATCCAGCGCCTCGTGGTCCCGCGGGTGCTCGCCTGCGTGCTGATCTCCGCGCTGCTGAACGGGCTCGTCTCCGTCGTCGGCGTGGTCGGCGGCTACTTCTTCAATGTGATCCTGCAGCACGGCACGCCCGGCGCGTACCTGTCCTCGTTCCAGGCCTTCGCCCAGCTGCCGGACCTGTACGTCGGCGAGGCGAAGGCCGTCATCTTCGGCCTGCTCGCCGCCCTGGTGGCTGCCTACAAGGGGCTCAACGCAGGCGGTGGCCCGAAGGGTGTCGGCGACGCGGTGAACCAGTCCGTCGTCATCACCTTCATGCTCCTGTTCGTCACCAACTACGTGATCAGCGCGATCTACTTCCAAGTCGTGCCGCCGAAGGGGCTTTAGGTGGCCGCCGCCGTCACCTCCGCCCCGGCCCGCGCGCTACGCACCGCGCGCGGGCTGGCGCAGAAGCCTGGTGACTTGCTCGACGACCTCGGCGGTCAGCTGTCCTTCTACGGCCGCTCACTCGGTTGGACGCCGAAGACGCTGCGCCGCTACAAGAAGGAAGTCATCCGGCTGCTCGCGGACGTGACGCTGGGCTCCGGCGGGCTCGCGCTCATCGGTGGCACGGTCGGCGTGATCGCGTTCCTGTGCTTCTTCACCGGCACCGAGGTCGGCCTGCAGGGCTACATCGCCCTCGACCAGCTGGGCACGTCCGCGTTCACCGGCTTCATCTCCGCCTACTTCAACACCCGGGAGATCGCGCCGCTCGTCGCGGGCCTCGCGCTGGCGGCGACGGTCGGCTGCGGCTTCACCGCCCAGCTCGGCGCGATGCGGGTCTCCGAGGAGGTGGACGCGCTCGAGGTGATGGGCGTGCCGAGCGTGCCCTACCTGGTGACGACGCGCATCATCGCCGCGCTGATCGCCGTCATCCCGCTGTACTTCTTCGGCCTGCTGATGTCCTACCTGGCGACGCGCACCATCGTCACCTGGCAGTTCAAGCAGTCGACCGGTACCTATGACCACTACTTCCACATCTTCCTGCCGCCCGGCGACATCTTCTGGTCACTCGCCAAAGTGGTCATCTTCGCGATCCTGATCGTGCTGGTGCACTGCTACTACGGCTACTACGCCTCCGGTGGACCGGCGGGCGTCGGCACCGCGGTCGGACGCGCCATCCGAACCTCGCTCGTCGTGATCAATGTCGTCGACTTCTTCCTCAGCCTGGCGATCTGGGGAGCGACGGCCACCGTACGGATTGCGGGATAGGGCGATGCTGCTCCTCGTTCCGCCTCCGCTGAAGCGCGTCGCTCGCGGCAGCAAGCGCAAGCTGCAGGGCGTCGCGTTCCTGCTGGTCGTGGCGTTCCTCATCTGGCTGTCGGCGGCGATCTACAACAAGACGTTCACCACCGTGACGCCGGTGACCCTGAAGACGAGCCACATCGGCACGCAGCTCGCGCTGGGCGCCGACGTCAAGCTGCGGGGCATCATCGTCGGCGACGTGCGCAAGGTGAGCACCACGGGCGACGGAGCGTCGATCAAGCTGGCGCTCGATCCGGCCAAGGCGAAGCTCATCCCGAAGAACGTGCTCGCCCGGATCCTGCCGAAGACCCTGTTCGGACAGAAGTTCGTCGACCTGGTGGTGCCGCACAACCCGTCGGCGCTGTCGCTCGCGTCCGGCGACGTCATCCCGGAGGACCGGTCCAAGAACGCCATCGAGGTCGAGACCGTCCTCAGCGACATCCTGCCCGTGCTGCGGGCGGTGCAGCCGGAGAAGCTGAACGTCACCCTCACCGCGCTGGCGAACGCCCTCGAGGGGCGTGGCGACCAGCTGGGCGACAACCTCGCCCGGCTGGATGGCTACCTGCGCGGGTTCAACCCGCACCTGCCGTCGCTCGTGACCGACTTCTCCGAGCTGGCGAGCGTGGCCGACAGCTACGCCACCGCCACCCCCGACCTGTTGCGCTTCCTCGACAACACGTCGGTGACGTCACGAACCATCACGCAGAAGCAGAACACGCTGCTGCAGTTCCTGCGCGACACGGCGAGCTTCTCCGATACGGCGACGGGCGTTCTCACCGACAACCAGACCCGGCTGATCCAGATCGGGCAGGTGGGCGAGCCGATCCTGGCCGAGCTGGCCAGCCGCGGCTCGTACATCAGCCAGACCATCGACGGCCTGGCCGCCATCGCCCCCAAGCTGCGCGCCGTCTTCGGCACCGGTTCGAACAAGAACTGGCTGCACATCTCGCTGATCCCGGTGAGCCCGAAGGGCGCTTACACCGCCCCGAACGACTGCCCGAAGTACATCAACAAGGAAGGTGCACAGTACGGCCCGAACTGCGGGCAGGGTTCGGCGGCCGGCGCTGCTGACAGTGGGTCCGCGACCCCCACGACGGGCTTGCCGGCCTCGGTCCTCCAGGACCTTCGCGGGCTCGATCCGCAGCTGCTCTCGACCGACGGCGGCCTGCCCTCCGGCTCGGCCGCGGTCGTCGGCTCGCCGCAGGAGCAGCGGCTGATCAGCTCGATCGTCGGCACGGTCACGCAGGCGCAGGCGAAGACCCGCTACGCGCAGAGCGGTGTCGTCGACATGCTGCTCGGACCGATACTGCGCGGAACGACGGTGAGCGCGCCATGAAGCTGCGGATCAACGGGGCGCTCATCAAGCTCATCGTCTTCATCGTCGTGACGTCGTTCCTCACGCTGATCCTGGTCATGACCATCGGCAACATCAGCTTCGCCGACGAGACCACCTACCGCGCCCGCTTCACCGATGCGACCGGGCTGTTCGGCGGCAACGACGTCCGCATCGCCGGCGTGAAAGTCGGCACGGTGACCGGGGTGAAAGTCGTCGACAAGCGGTACGCGGAGGTCTCTTTCAAGGTCAAGAAAGGCATCAAGCTCTTCACGAGCACCCAGGCCCGGATCCGCTACCTGAACCTCATCGGCGGCCGGTTCCTCGCGCTCGAGGAGGGGGTGGACGACGCCGCCCGCTCGGAGACGCTGCAGCCGAAGGCGGAGATCCCGCTCAGCCGGACCAAGCCGGCGCTGGACCTCACCGTCCTGTTCAACGGCTTCAAGCCGCTGTTTCAGGCGTTGAACCCGCGGGACGTGAACCGGCTCGCGTTCGAGATCGTGCAGACCCTGCAGGGCGAGGGCGGCACGCTGAACGAGCTGCTCATCCGCACCGCCTCGCTGACGAACACCATCGCCGACCGTGACGCGGTGATCGGCGACGTCATCACGAATCTGAACAGCGTGCTCGCCACCGTCGATCAGCGCGACAACCAGCTCGACCAGCTGATCGTGCAGCTGCAGCGGCTGTTCGGCGGGCTGGCGCAGGACAAGCAGGCGATCGGCGACTCGCTCGTGCAGATCGACAACCTCGCCAGCGACTTCACCGGCCTGCTGGTCGACGCCCGGCCGCCGCTCGCCGGCGACATCACCCGGCTCGACACCGTGACGTCGCAGCTGGCGAGCCAGAAGGGCGCGCTCGCCAAGCAGCTGCAAGCCATCCCGCGGACGCTGAACGCGGTGGGTCGCACGGCGACCTACGGATCGTGGTTCAACTTCTTCCTCTGCAAGGCGGACGGCAACCTCAGCGTCAACGGGACGCCGATCGACGTGCGGAGCCCCTCGTTGAAGAACGCGGACGGGGTGTGCGGCTGATGAAGCCCTTCCGCGAGCGCAATCCGGTCCCGATCGGTCTGATCGGGGTGGCGCTGCTGGCCGTCTTCGTCGTGCTGGCATTCCAGGCGCAGAACCTGCCGTTCTTCAACGGCGGGGGATCGATCTACCGGGCGCAGTTCACCGAGACCGCGAACCTCAAGAAGAACAACGAGGTGCGCGTCGCCGGCGTCAAGGTCGGGACCGTGACCAGTGTCGGCCTGGAAGGCGATCACGTCCTCGTGAAGTTCCGGGTCTACGACGGGGTGGCGCTCGGCAAGCTCACCCGCGCGTCGATCCGGATCAAGACGCTGGTCGGCGCCGAGTTCCTGGCCCTCGACCCGCAGGGCGGCGGCAAGCTCGATCCGGGGACCCCGATCCCGACGTCCCGGACCACCCCGCCGTTCGATGTCGTTCCCGCGTTCCAGGACCTGGCGACCACCGTCGACACGATCGACACCTCACAGCTGACCAAGGCGCTCAACGTGCTCGCCGCCGATTTCTCGGACACCGCGCCGAACGTCAAGTCGGCGCTCACCGGGCTGTCACGGCTGTCCCACACCATCGCGAGCCGCGACCAGCAGCTGCAGGAGCTGCTGCGGCACGCCCGGGGGGTCACCGGCGTCCTCGCCGGCCGCGACCAGGAGTTGCAGCAGCTGATCATCGACGCCGATCAGGTGCTGCAGGTGCTCGACGCGCGCCGGCAGGTGATCTCGGATCTGCTGCACAACACGACCGCGCTGGCGAACCAGCTCACCGGGCTCGTGGTCGATAACCGGCAGGCGCTGAACCCGGCCCTCACCCACCTGAAGACGGTCATCGACACGCTGAACCAGAACCAGGCCGCGATCTACCGGACGCTGCAGCTCGCCGGCCCGTTCGTGCGGATCTTCAGCAACACGATCGGCAACGGGAAGTGGTTCGACACGTACGTCGCGAACCTCGGACCGTTCGCCGCTCAGGTGCAGCTGCCCCAGGGTCTGCTCACCAGCTCCGGCACCGCTGGCCTGCTGGGAGGTCAGTGATGCTCTCGAAACTGACCCGTCACCTCAAGGCGCTCACCGGGATCGTCGTCGCGCTGCTCGTCGTCGTAGCGGTGGTCACCGTCATCACGTCCGGCTCGCCGCAGAAGACGGTGACCGCGCACTTCACCCGGGCTACCGGGCTCTACAAGGGCTCCAGCGTCCGGGTGCTCGGCGTGGTCGTCGGGAAGATCACCTCGATCAAGCCGCAAGGCAAGACCGTGGCGGTCAAGATGAGCTACGACGCCAAGCGCCGGATCCCGGCTGACGCGTCCGCGTTCATCATCCCGCCGTCGTTGGTCTCCGACCGCTACGTCCAGCTCGGTCCGGTGTACCGGGGCGGCGCGGTGATGAAGGACAACGCGGACATCCCGGTGAACCGCACGCAGGCGCCGGTCGAGCTCTCGACCCTGCTGCAGAGCATCGACGATCTGTCGGTCGCGCTCGGACCCAAGGGGGCGAACAAGTCCGGAGCGCTCTCGCGGCTGCTGTCGGTCAGCGCCGAGAACCTGCGCGGCAACGGCACGCAGATCAACTCCACGGTGAAGGACGTGGCCGATCTCGTCTCCACACTCGCCGACAACAAGACGAACCTCACCGGGACGATCAACAATCTCGCCCAGTTCACGCACGCGTTGAACAACAGCGATTCGGCGGTGCGGACGCTGACCAACGACCTCGCGACGGTCTCCAGCCAGCTCGAAGGCGACCGGGCGAGCCTCGCCAGCGCGCTCAAGAACCTCTCGCTGGCCCTCGGCGACGTCGCCCAACTGGTGCACGACAACGGGGCGGTGCTCACGTCGGACATCGCCGGGCTGACCAAGATCACCAATACGCTGGTCAGCCAGAAGACGTCACTCACCGAGCTGCTCGACGACGCGCCGCTCGCGTTGCAGAACCTGAACAACGCCTACGACCCCAGCACCGAGTCGCTGCGGACGAAGAACGACGTCGAGATCACCAACAACCCGACGCTCTACCTGTGCCAGGTCGTCGCCTCGCTGGCCCAGAACTCCCACGTCTGCGACGCGGGGCAGCCGCTCGGCAAAGTGCTGAAGACCACCGGCGGCCTGGTCGGCACGATCACGGGAGCCCAGCAGTGAGGCGCCGTTTCGGCCTGCGGGCGAGGCGGACGGCGCGGGCCATGGTGGCCGGTGCCGTGGCGCTGACGCTGGCCGCGCTGCTCGCCGCCTGCAACGGGCTGTCCGACGTCACGCTGCCCGGGGGCAACGCCACCGGCAGCAACGTGTACCGGGTCAAGGTCGCGTTCAACGATGTGCTGGATCTGGTGCCGCAGGCCGCGGTGCGGGTGGACGACGTGGCCGTCGGGGACGTCGAGAAGATCCAGCTGGACGGCTTCCACGCGGTCGTCACCGTCCGGCTGCGCGACAGCGTGAAGCTGCCCAAGAACGCCACCGGAGAGCTGCGCAGCACGAGCTTGCTGGGTGAGAAGTTCGTCGCCCTGCGTGGTTCGGCGAAGGACATCAAGCGCTACGGACGGCTCAGCAACGGCGACACCATCTCGCTCGCCCGTACCGGGCGCAACCCGGAGTTCGAGGAGGTCTTCACCGCGTTGTCCGCGCTGCTGAACGGCGGCGGGGTCGCGCAGATCCAGACCATCTCCGTCGAGCTGTCGAACGCCATGGCCGGTCGCGAGGCGCAGGTGAAAGACGTCCTGGCGCAGCTCACCGACCTTGCCGGCACGCTCGACGATTCCAAGCAGCAGATCGTGCGCGCCCTCGACTCCGTCGACCGGCTGGCCGCCCGGCTCGCCAAGCAGAAGAGCACCCTCGCGCAGGCCCTCTCCGACATTCCTCCCGCGTTGAAGGTGCTCGCCGACCAGCGCAAGGACCTCACCCGGGTGCTCACCGGGCTGTCGCGGCTCGGCGGCATCGGAACGCAGGTCATCCGGGCGACTCGCGCCAATACCGTCGCCAGCCTGCGCGACCTGCAGCCGATCCTGGACAACCTGGTCGCGGCGAAGAAGAACATCGTCGCGTCGCTGGAGCTCCTGCTGAACTTCCCCTTCCCGGCCACCGCCGTGAACGGCGTACACGGCGACTACGCCGGCCTGTACGCGTCGGTCGACATCAACCTCACCGACCTGATCTCCGGCCTGACCGGACCCTCGTCACCGACCACGCAGTGCCCGAGCGGGACCGTGTCGCTGCCGCTGGCCGGCTGCGTGCCGCTCAGTAACAACAATCCGTTGCCGAGCGCGCCGCTCCCGAACGTGCCCGGGGGTCTCGGCGGGGTGCTCGGCGGTGTCACCGGTGGCGGCAGCTCCAGCGGCAGCACGTCGGGTGGCTCGAGCGGCACCGGCGGTTCGGGGGGTTCGGGTTCGAGCGGATCCGGTGGGGGCCTGCTCGGCGGGCTGCTCGGTCAGGGGACGAGCTACCACGGCAACACCGACTACACGCAGCTGATGCTGGCGGGAGCGGCCGCATGATCGCGCGCACCGTGAAGATCCAGCTCGCCGTGTTCGTCGTGCTGGCCGCCATCGCCTTGACGATCACCGGCATCAACTACGTCGGCATCAACAAGGATCTCTGGGACAAGCCGTACACGGTCAAGGCGCACTTCGCCGCCTCCGGCGGCATCTTCACGAACGCCGAGGTGACCTATCGCGGGGTCACGGTCGGCCGGGTCGGCACCCTGCACCTGACGAAGACGGGGGTCATCGTCGACCTCAAGATCGACAAGGGGGAGAAGATCCCCGCCGACACCCACGCCCAGGTCGAGGAGCTGTCCGCGGTGGGCGAGCAGTACGTCGACCTGCGGCCGTACACCAACGACAACGGCAAGGATTACCTCAAGAACGGCAGCGTCATCAAGCTGGCCGACACCAGCATCCCGGTCAGCGAGAACCAGGTGCTCGTCGACCTGAACGACCTCGTGAACTCGGTGCCGAAGAACGCGCTCGCGACGACCGTCGACGAGCTGGGCAAGGCGTTCGACGGCGCGGGGCCGCCCCTGCAGACGTTGATCAACCGCGGCAACGAGGTGATCCGCGCCTTCCAGGGCAACCTGGCGCAGACCATCTCGTTGATCGAGGAGGCGAAGACGGTGCTGCGCACCCAGATGGACGTCTCCGGCGCGTTCCGATCCTTCGCCCACGACATCGCCGACGTGTCGGGCACGCTGCGCACCAGCGATGCCGACCTGCGCCGCCTGCTGGACAACGGGGTGGTGTCCGCCACCGAGCTCGACAAGCTGCTGAAGGACAATCGGGGCAATCTCGGCCCGTTGCTCGCGAACCTCATCACGGTCGGGCAGATCCAGCTCGCGCGGCTGCCCGGCCTCGACGAGATGCTGACGCTGTACCCGCGGGTGCTCTCGGCGGGCCAGCGCGTCGTGCAGGACCCGTCGAAGGGCGCGCGCTTCGGGCTGGACCTCGACCAGTTCCCGGTCTGCACGCAGGGCTACGCCCCGGCCTCCGACCAGCGGCTTCCCGACGGGAGCGCCGCGCAGCAGAACCGCAAGTTCCCGCTCGGCTACAGCTGCAAGGAGCCGACCAGCAGTGCGGTCGACGTCCGCGGTTCGCGCAACGCACCGCGCCCGCCCGGCGACACCACCGATCCCGCTCTCGGCGGCTACCAGTACGGTCAGGCCTCCGACAGCTACGTCGGCTCGGCCAACGGGAAGATCGTCGACGGCGCCGCCTTCGACCCGAGCAGCGGCCTGGTCTCCGGGCCCAACGGGCAGCAGTACCTGATGGGCGCCGACGGCGGCCAGGCTCAGGTGCTCGGTGCCGACTCCTGGAAGTACCTGCTCGTCGCACCACTGACCTCATGAGGACGACAGATGAGCGCTGAGACGAAAAGTGCTGACATGACCGTCGACGCGGACCAGACTCCGCCGCCGCCGGCTGCGCGCAGCAGGGGCGGCCTCGCCAAACTGCGCGGCGCCGCCGAACCCGTCACCGCGGCTGCCCGGCAAGCGCCGCCCGACGAGACGGCCGAGGCTTTGCAGGAGGCGCCGCCGGCGGCTGCGGCGCAGCAGCCGACTTCTCCCGCCGCGTTCGCGGCTGACGGCGAAGCTGCGGAGCACGAGCCGCCGGCGGGTGATCAGCGCCGCCGTGCCTTCCGCGGTCGTCGACTGCCGGTCGCCGTCCTTGCGCTCGCGGTCGTCGTCGCCGTGCTCGCAACGTTCGTGGTCTCCGGCTGGGGCCGGCTGTCCGGCGGCAGCGACACCGGGAAGGGCGGTTCGGCGCCGGCCGCCGCGAGCAGCCAGGATCGCTTCACGGCGCTGCGCGCGGCGCGCCAATTCGCGGTGTCGTTCTTCACCTACGACTACCGCAAGATCGACGAGTACTTTCGGCGTGTCGAAGCGGGATCGACCGGCTCGTTCCGCGCCGACTTCGTCTCCAAGGAAAAGGTCCTGAAGACGACGCTGAACCAGCTCAAGACGGTGGCCACCGGCAAGGTCTCCGACTCCGGAGCGGGCATCGCCCAGATCAGCGGCAACAACGCGGTCGCTCTGGTCGCCGCCGACCTCACCGCCAGCAACGCCGTGACCAGGAACGGCGAGAAGCGTTACCGGGTCAAGCTCGCGCTGCAGCGGGTGAACGGCACGTGGTTGGTCTCCGACTTCGAGCAGGTGGTCTGACATGGCAGGGGTGGGCGGGCGCATGCTGCGCACCGCGTTCATCGTCCTGGTGGCGGCGTCGGTGGCGCTGGTGGCGCTGCTGATCACCGAGATCGTCCGGGGGCCCGTCGACGCCTCCGGCGCGGCGGCGGTCGGGGCGGGCAAGAACGACCCGCAGGGCGCGGCGCGCAACGCCGCGCTGCAGGACGCCAAGGACGCCGCTCCGGTGCTGTTCAGCTACGACTACCGCCACCTGGACAAGGACCTCGCGGCAGCGCGCGCGGTGACGACCGGCGATTTCACCACGCAGTACGACAAGGTCAGCGAGCCTGCGGTGAAGCCATTGGCGATCAAGTACAAGGTCGTCGTCACGGCCAAGGTGCTGGGCGCATCGGTGGTCGACGACTCCAAGCCCAACCAGGTGAAGGTGCTGCTCTTCCTGGATCAGGTGGTGAAGAACTCCCAGCTGCCGGCGCCGCGGCTGGACGCGAACCGCACCGTTCTCACGATGCAGCGGGTCGGTGCGCAGTGGAAGGTCGCCATGGTCGACGCGATCTGAGGCGCTGCCCGGGCAGTTGATCAAGCCTCGCGGGTCGGGCGGTGACACGCCGCGCGCCACCTCGCCGACCGCGAGGCGGTGTCATCCACGGTTGACACACACTCGCGTGTCGCGCGCAGACACGCCGATGGGGCCTTCGTGGATCGCGAGTCCATGATCGCTCGCTGGCCCACCCGGAATCGGGCGGGGAGCTGCGGGAGTACGGCTCGCCGCCGGACTACGCTGCAGGCGGCAATGCCAAGTGAGGCCCCCGGGAAGAAACCCGCGTGGCATGCGTTGGACAGGGTAAGCCGTTTTGGCTACACTGCCCGTTTGCGCTGCTTTCGCTGGCCCGTGGAGACGCGGGATGTCAGTTGTGCCCGGCAGCGCGCCGGAGCAGCCCGCCGATAACGGTCCGTCCCGGAACCCGTCTCACCGTCCCGACCAGCCCACTGTCTCACACTGACGCCCGCCGCCTGCCCAACCTTCGACCTGCCGGAGGCCCCTCTGAAGCAGCGACGATCGCTCGAGCGATCGCAGGGCCGCACATTTTGGTGCCGCCCCCTTCGCGCCGCTGACACCGGCGGTTACCCCGACGGTGCCACTCTTGTTCATCCCGCTGCTTCGTTCGTGGCCGCCGCACCATCGGTGACCAACCGCTTGACCACACGCGACGTTCCGCTCCTCACGCCCACCCCCTCGGTGTGGGCGCGCTTTCGCGTGGACGCACCCGGCTCGGCTGCCGCCTCACCCGTTCCGACCGCCATCCGTCCGATCCCGACCAGTTTCTCCCGCTCCGCCGCGTTTGCTAGCGCATTCCGTACCGCTTCGCCTCGCTGTTCTACGTCCTGAACAGGCTTTGGAAGGATTCCATTGGCCGCCCGCACTGCGTCCCGAATCTCGTTCGCCAAGATCAAGGAGCCGCTAGAGGTCCCGCCGCTGCTCGCTCTGCAAACCCAGTCCTTCGACTCTCTCGTCGGTAACGAGGCCTGGCAGCAGCGCGTTCAGACGGCGGTTGACGCCGGCCGCACCGATGTCCCGATGACCAGCGGTCTCGAGGACGTCTTCGAAGAGATCAGTCCCATCGAGGACTTCCAGGGAACGATGTCGCTGTCGTTCCGTGACCACCGCTTCGAGCCGCCCAAGTACACGCTCGAAGAGTGCAAAGACAAGGACATGACGTTCTCGGCGCCGATGTTCGTCACGGCCGAGTTCATCAACAACACCACCGGCGAGATCAAGAGCCAGACGGTGTTCATGGGCGACTTCCCGCTCATGACCCCGAAGGGCACCTTCGTCATCAACGGCACCGAGCGCGTCGTCGTGTCGCAGCTCGTGCGCAGCCCCGGTGTCTACTTCGAGCGCACCGCCGACAAGACGTCCGACAAGGACCTCTACAGCTGCAAGGTCATCCCGAGCCGCGGCGCCTGGCTCGAGTTCGAGGTCGACAAGCGCGACACCGTCGGCGTGCGCATCGACCGTAAGCGCCGCCAGGGCGTCACCGTCCTGCTGAAGGCGCTCGGCTGGGACGACGCCAAGATCCTCGAGCGCTTCGGCGGCTACGAGTCGATGCGCACCACGCTGGAGAAGGACCACATCGCCACCCAGGACGAGGCGCTGCTCGACATCTACCGCAAGCTGCGCCCGGGTGAGCCGCCGACCCGCGAGAGCGCCCAGACCCTGCTGGACAACCTGTTCTTCAACCCGAAGCGTTACGACCTGGCCAAGGTCGGCCGCTACAAGCTGAACAAGAAGCTCGGCCTCGGACTGCCCACCAACCAGGGCACGCTCACCGAGGACGACATCGTCGCGACGATCGAGTACGTCGTGAAGCTGCACCAGGCGGGCGGCGTTGCGTTCACCGAGAACGACGTGGTCTTCGAGATCGACGACATCGACCACTTCGGTAACCGCCGGCTGCGCACGGTGGGCGAGCTGATCCAAAACCAGGTCCGCCTGGGGCTCGCCCGCATGGAGCGCGTCGTCCGCGAGCGGATGACCACCCAGGACGTCGAGGCGATCACGCCGCAGACGTTGATCAACATCCGGCCGGTCGTCGCCAGCATCAAGGAGTTCTTCGGAACCTCCCAGCTGTCGCAGTTCATGGACCAGACGAATCCGCTGGCCGGGCTCACCCACAAGCGCCGCCTGTCGGCGCTCGGCCCCGGCGGTCTCTCGCGCGAGCGGGCCGGCTTCGAGGTCCGCGATGTGCACACCAGCCACTACGGCCGGATGTGCCCGATCGAGACGCCGGAAGGCCCGAACATCGGCCTGATCGGCTCGCTCGCGACCTTCGCGCGGGTGAACCCCTACGGCTTCGTCGAGACCCCCTACCGCAAGGTGGCGAACGGCCGGGTCACCGATGAGGTCGACTACCTCACCGCTGACACCGAGGATCGGTACGTCATCGCCCAGGCCAACGCCGCGCTGAACGACGACAACTCGTTCGCCGAGCCACGGGTCCTGGTTCGACGTAAGGGTGGCGAGGTCGAGCTCGTGCCGGCCGACGAGGTCGACTACATCGACGTCTCGCCGCGGCAGATGGTGTCGGTGGCGACGGCCATGATCCCGTTCCTCGAGCATGACGACGCCAACCGCGCACTCATGGGCTCCAACATGCAGCGCCAGTCGGTCCCGCTGCTGCGCAACGAGTCGCCGCTGGTCGGCACCGGCATGGAAGCGCGTGCCGCCAAGGACGCCGGTGACGTCGTGGTCTGCGAGCAGTCCGGCGTCGTCGAGGAGCTGTCGGCCGACTACATCTCGGTGATGCACGACGACGGCACCCGGCGCACCTACCGGCTGGCCAAGTTCCGCCGCTCCAACCAGGGCACCTGCATCAACCAGCGGCCGATCGTGGGCGAGGGTGACCGCATCGAGGCGGGCCAGGTCATCGCCGATGGCCCCTGCACCGACGACGGTGAGATGGCGCTCGGGAAGAACCTGCTGGTCGCGTTCATGCCGTGGGAGGGCCACAACTACGAGGACGCGATCATCCTGTCGCAGCGCCTCGTCCAGGACGACGTGCTGTCCTCGATCCACATCGAGGAGCACGAGGTCGACGCCCGCGACACCAAGCTCGGCCCTGAGGAGATCACCCGCGACATCCCGAACGTCAGCGAGGAAGTTCTCGCCGACCTCGACGAGCGCGGCATCATCCGGATCGGCGCCGAAGTCACCACGGGTGACGTGCTGGTCGGCAAGGTCACGCCCAAGGGCGAGACCGAGCTGACCCCCGAGGAGCGCCTGCTGCGCGCGATCTTCGGTGAGAAGGCGCGCGAGGTGCGCGACACCTCGCTCAAGGTGCCGCACGGCGAGTCCGGCAAGGTCATCGGTGTGCGCGTGTTCAGCCGCGAGGACGGCGACGAGCTTCCCCCGGGTGTGAACGAGCTGGTCCGCGTCTACGTGGCCCAGAAGCGCAAGATCACCGACGGCGACAAGCTCGCCGGCCGCCACGGCAACAAGGGCGTCATCTCCAAGATCCTCCCGCAGGAGGACATGCCGTTCCTCGAGGACGGCACCCCCGTCGACATCGTGCTGAACCCGCTCGGCGTGCCGGGCCGCATGAACGTCGGCCAGGTGCTGGAGACCCACCTCGGGTGGGTAGCCGCCACCGGCTGGAACATCGAGGGCAACGACGAGGACTGGAAGCAGCGCCTCACGAAGATCGGTGCGGAGGCAGCTCCGGCCGGCACCAACGTCGCCACCCCCGTGTTCGACGGTGCCCGCGAGGACGAGATCACCGGCCTGCTGTCGAGCACGTTGCCCAACCGCGACGGCGTCCAGCTCATCGGCGGCTCGGGCAAGGCCCGGCTGCTCGACGGCCGCACCGGAGAGCCGTTCCCGGAGCCGATCTCGGTCGGCTACATCTACATCCTGAAGCTGCTGCACCTGGTGGATGACAAGATCCACGCGCGCTCCACCGGCCCGTACTCGATGATCACCCAGCAGCCGCTGGGTGGTAAGGCACAGTTCGGTGGTCAGCGTTTCGGCGAGATGGAGGTGTGGGCCCTCGAGGCTTACGGCGCCGCCTACGCCCTGCAGGAGCTGCTGACGATCAAGTCCGACGACGTGAACGGCCGCGTGAAGGTCTACGAGGCCATCGTCAAGGGCGAGAACATCCCCGAGCCCGGCATCCCCGAGTCGTTCAAGGTGCTGATCAAGGAGATGCAGTCGCTCTGCCTCAACGTCGAGGTGCTGTCGAGCGACGGTTCGTCGATCGAGATGCGTGACACGGACGAAGACGTCTTCCGCGCCGCGGAAGAGCTCGGCATCGACCTGTCCCGTCGGGAGCCGAGCAGCGTCGACGAGATGTAGCCCCTCGGCGGCGGGCGCCGACTGGGACCCGCCGACCTCCAGCCAAACAGATTCCGTTCACGAGCCAACAGAAAGAAGCGCGTAACCAGTGCTTGACGTGAACTTCTTCGACGAGATGCGCATCGGCCTCGCGACTGCTGACGACATTCGTCAGTGGTCGCACGGCGAGGTCAAGAAGCCGGAGACCATCAATTACCGCACCCTGAAGCCGGAGAAGGACGGGCTCTTCTGCGAGAAGATCTTCGGTCCCACCCGGGACTGGGAGTGCTACTGCGGCAAATACAAGCGGGTCCGTTTCAAGGGCATCATCTGCGAGCGCTGCGGCGTCGAGGTGACCCGCGCGAAGGTGCGCCGGGAGCGGATGGGCCACATCGAGCTCGCCGCGTCCGTCACCCACATCTGGTACTTCAAGGGCGTGCCGAGCCGCCTCGGCTACCTGCTCGACCTGGCGCCGAAGGACCTCGAGAAGGTCATCTACTTCGCCGCCTACATGATCACCAAGGTCGACGAGGAGGCGCGGCACCGCGACCTCGCATCGATCGAGGCGCAGATGGGTGTCGAGAAGCGCCAGCTCGAAGACAAGCGCGACGCCGACGTCGAGGTGCGGGCCAAGAAGCAGGAGGCCGACCTGGCCCAGCTCGAGGCCGAGGGCGCCAAGGGTGACGTGCGCCGCAAGGTGCGCGAGCAGGCCGACCGTGAGATGAACCAGATCCGGCGCCGGGCCCAGGAGAAGATCGACCGGCTCGACTCCGTCCTCAGTCGCTTCAAGGACCTCAAGGTCCAGGACCTCGAGGCGGACGAGCTGCTCTATCGCGAGCTGCGCGACCGTTTCGGTCAGTACTTCGAGGGCGGCATGGGCGCGGAGGCGCTGCAGCGCCGGCTCGCCGACTTCGACCTCGAGGCCGAGGCCGAGTCGCTGCGCGAGACGATCCGCACCGGTAAGGGCCAGAAGAAGGCCCGTGCCCTCAAGCGGCTCAAGGTCGTCTCGGCGTTCCTCAACACGCGCAACAGCCCGATGGGCATGGTGCTCGACTGCGTGCCGGTGATCCCGCCGGACCTGCGCCCGATGGTGCAGCTCGACGGTGGCCGGTTCGCCACCTCCGACCTGAACGACCTCTACCGCCGGGTGATCAACCGCAACAACCGGTTGAAGAGGCTGCTCGACCTCGGCGCCCCTGAGATCATCGTCAACAACGAGAAGCGCATGCTCCAGGAGGCCGTCGACGCGCTGTTCGACAACGGCCGCCGCGGGCGTCCGGTCACCGGTCCGGGTAACCGGCCGCTCAAGAGCCTGTCCGACATGCTGAAGGGCAAGCAGGGCCGGTTCCGCCAGAACCTGCTGGGCAAGCGCGTCGACTACTCCGGCCGTTCGGTCATCGTGGTCGGCCCGCAGCTGAAGCTGCACCAGTGCGGCCTGCCGAAGCAGATGGCGCTCGAGCTGTTCAAGCCGTTCGTCATGAAGCGGCTGGTCGACCTGAACCACGCGCAGAACATCAAGTCCGCCAAGCGCATGGTGGAGCGGGCCCGCCCGGTCGTGTGGGACGTGCTCGAGGAGGTCATCACCGAGCACCCGGTGCTGCTGAACCGCGCACCCACCCTGCACCGGCTCGGCATCCAGGCGTTCGAGCCGCAGCTGGTCGAGGGCAAGGCCATCCAGATCCACCCCCTCGTCTGCACGGCGTTCAACGCCGACTTCGACGGTGACCAGATGGCCGTGCACCTGCCGCTGTCCGCGGAGGCGCAGGCCGAGGCCCGCATCCTCATGCTGTCCAGCAACAACATCCTGTCGCCGGCGTCGGGTCGTCCGATCACCTCGCCGACCCAGGACATGGTGCTCGGCATCTTCTTCCTCACCGCGGAGAAGCCGGGCGGGCTCGGCGAAGGCCGGTTCTTCTCGTCCGTGGCCGAGGCGGTCATGGCGCGCGACACCGCGTCGCTGGACCTACAGGCGAAGATCAAGATCCGGCTCGACGCGGGCATCGTCCCGCCGCCCGGCCTGGAGCTGGCCGACGGCGGGCGCCCGGTGATCGAGACCACGCTGGGTCGCTGCCTGTTCAACGAGGCGCTGCCGCCGGATTACCCGTTCGTCGACGGTGAGATCGACAAGAAGGCGCTCGGCGCGATCGTGAACGACCTCGCCGAGAAGTACCCGAAGGTGCAGGTCGCCGCGTCGCTGGACGCCCTCAAGGAGGCCGGTTTCCACTGGGCCACCCGGGCGGGCGTCACGATCGCCATCGACGACGTCATCACCGCGCCGCGCAAGCAGGAGATCCTGGAGGCGCACGAGGCGCGGGCGGAGGAGATCCAGAAGCAGTACGACCGCGGTTTCCTCACCGACGACGAGCGCCGCTCGGAGCTGATCTCCGTCTGGACCGAAGCCACCGCCGAGGTGGCCGAGGAGATGGAGCGCAACTTCAAGGCCAGCCGGATGAACCCGGTCTACATGATGGTCAACTCCGGGGCCCGCGGAAACATGATGCAGGTCCGCCAGATCGCCGGTATGCGCGGTCTGGTGGCCAACCCGAAGGGTGAGATCATCCCGCGGCCGATCAAGGCCAACTTCCGCGAGGGCCTGTCGGTGGTCGAGTACTTCATCTCGACCCACGGCGCCCGCAAGGGCCTGGCCGACACCGCGCTGCGCACCGCCGACTCCGGGTACCTCACCCGTCGTCTGGTGGACGTCAGCCAGGACGTGATCATCCGTGAGGACGACTGCGGCACCGAGCGCGGCATCAACGAGCGGCTCGACGTCGACGGCAACACGCTGGAGCGGTCGGTCTACGCCCGCACGCTGGCGGCGGACGTCGAGGGCGCAGATGGTGCGGTGCTCGCGCGGGCCGGCGCCGACCTCGGTGACGTGCTGATCGGCGAGCTCAAGGAGGCCGGTGTCACCCAGGTCCGGGTGCGCTCGGTCATGACCTGCCAGTCCCGGGTCGGGGTGTGCGCGCTGTGCTACGGCCGCTCGCTCGCCACGGGTCTGCTGGTCGACGTCGGTGAAGCGGTCGGCATCGTCGCCGCCCAGTCCATCGGCGAGCCCGGCACCCAGCTCACGATGCGCACCTTCCACACCGGTGGCGTCGCGGGTGATGACATCACCCACGGCCTGCCGCGTGTGGTCGAGCTCTTCGAGGCCCGCCAGCCCAAGGGCAAGGCGCCGATCGCGGAGAGCGCCGGGCGGATTCGCATCGAGGAGACCGACAAGACCCGCAAGATCGTCTTGGTGCCGGATGACGGCACCGAGGAGATCCCCTACGCGGTCTCGCGCCGGTCGCGGCTCGCGGTCACCGAGGGCCAGCAGGTCAAGGTCGGTGACCGGCTCGTCGACGGAAACGTCGACCCGCACGAGGTGCTGCGCATCCAGGGACCCCGTCAGGTGCAGGAGCACCTGGTGGACCAGGTCCAGGAGGTCTACCGGTCACAGGGTGTGTCGATCCACGACAAGCACATCGAGATCATCATTCGCCAGATGCTGAAGCGGGTGAACATCCTCGAGTCGGGCGACACCGACCTGCTGCCGGGCGAGCTCTGCGAGCGGGCGCGGTTCGAGGGCGAAAACCGGCGCGTGGTGGAAAACGGTGGCCAGCCGGCCTCCGCCCGTCCGGTGCTGATGGGTATCACCAAGGCCTCGCTCGCGACGGAGTCGTGGCTGTCGGCCGCCTCCTTCCAGGAGACGACCCGCGTCCTCACCGACGCCGCCATCAACGCCCGGTCCGACTCGCTCGTCGGGCTCAAGGAGAACGTCATCATCGGAAAGCTCATCCCGGCCGGTACGGGCACGTCCCGCTACCGCAACGTCCGGGTCGAGCCGACCGAGGAGGCGCGAAACGCCGTCTACGCCATGACCGGCTACGACGACCAGGACTGGACGACGTCGGCGGCCTTCGGCTCCGGCACCACCCAGTCCGTGCCGCTAGAGGACTACGACTACCGCGACTACCGGTAGTCCGCTCGTCGGCCACTGCCACCGTCCCCCGCGGGGTTTCGCAGGGGGATGGTGGCGGTTGGCTGTACGGGCTGAGCAGGGAAGTCGCCACGCCGAGCGGTTCGACAATGATTGGCTGGGCGGGTAAGGTAGCTCCCCGTGGCTGCGGGCGTATGCCCTCAGCGCATCACTGGCGCTTCCCCGGCGCGGTGGCCTTCGCAACAAGCTCGAGCGAGTGGCCGGCGGCGACGGGAACCCGCTGCACAGCGGGGGTCAGGCACCGTTAGTCCGGTGCCGGGCGGCGAGCCTGGTCTCAACGAGGCGGTTTTTCCGCGGAATTGTGATGGGGCCGCGACACGCCCGACCCCGGGGGTCGGCGGGGGTGGGTTGCAAGTCTGTGACCTGCACCGCAAGCATCAGGAAACAGCAGACGACAGCGAAACAGAGTGAAGCGCCGCTACGGCCGGACCGGACCGGGTGGCACATAGAAATGGGAGCGGCAGCCAGCACATGCCCACGATCCAGCAGTTGGTGCGCAAGGGCCGGGCGGACAAGGTCGAGAAGACCAAGACCCCGGCACTGAAGGGAAGCCCGCAGCGGCGCGGCGTTTGCACCCGCGTCTACACGACCACGCCGAAGAAGCCGAACTCGGCGCTGCGCAAGGTTGCCCGTGTGCGCCTGACGAGCCAGGTCGAGGTCACCGCCTACATCCCCGGCGTCGGGCACAACCTGCAGGAGCACTCGATCGTGCTGGTGCGCGGCGGTCGTGTGAAGGACCTCCCCGGCGTTCGTTACAAGATCATTCGCGGCTCACTGGACACCCAAGGCGTGCGCGGCCGCAAGCAAGCGCGTAGCCGCTATGGCGCGAAGAAGGAGAAGGGCTAATGCCGCGCAAGGGTCCCGCCCCGAAGCACCCGGTCATCAGCGACCCGGTGTTCGGCTCGCCCCTGGTCACCGCTCTCGTCAACAAGGTGCTGGTCGCCGGGAAAAAGTCGGTCGCCGAGCGCATTGTGTACGGGGCGTTGGAAGGTTGCCGCGACAAGAACGGCGCCGACCCGGTCGTCACCCTGAAGCGCGCGCTCGACAACGTGAAGCCCACCCTCGAGGTGCGCAGCCGTCGCGTCGGTGGTGCCACCTACCAGGTGCCGGTCGAGGTGCGAGCCTCCCGCAGCACCACCCTCGCTTTGCGCTGGCTGGTCGGTTACTCCCGCCAGCGGCGCGAGAAGACCATGACCGAGCGCTTGATGAATGAGCTGCTCGACGCAAGCAACGGCCTCGGCGCCAGTGTCAAACGGCGCGAGGACACCCACAAGATGGCGGAGTCCAACCGTGCCTTCGCCCATTACCGCTGGTAACTCATATGACTAACGCTGCACCGCACATCTCCCTGGACGCCACCCGAAACATCGGGATCATGGCGCACATCGACGCGGGCAAGACCACCACCACCGAGCGAATCCTTTTCTACACAGGCGTCAACTACAAGATCGGCGAGGTCCACGAGGGCGCCGCCACGATGGACTGGATGGAGCAGGAGCAGGAGCGGGGGATCACGATCACCTCCGCCGCCACCACCTGTTTCTGGCGGGACCATCGGATCAACATCATCGACACCCCGGGCCACGTCGACTTCACCGTCGAGGTGGAGCGCAGCCTGCGCGTGCTCGACGGGGCTGTCGCCGTCTTCGACGCGGTCGCCGGCGTCGAACCGCAGAGCGAGACCGTCTGGCGGCAGGCTGACCGCTACGACGTCCCGCGCATCGCGTTCGTCAACAAGATGGACCGCGTCGGCGCGGAGTTCCACCGCTGCGTCGAGATGATGGTCAGCCGGCTCGCCGCCACCCCGCTGGTCATCCAGCTCCCCTGGGGCGTCGAGGCAGACTTCAAGGGCGTCATCGACCTGATCCGTATGAAGGGTCTGCTCTGGACGTCCGAGGGCAAGGGCGACAAGTACGACGTCGTCGACATCCCGGCGGACCACGCCGAGGTGGCCCGCGAGTGGCGGGAGCGGCTGCTCGAGACCGCCGCCGAGAACGACGACGAGCTGATGGAGAAGTACCTCGAGGGCGAGGAGCCCACCGAGGACGAGCTCATGGCCGGCATCCGCCGCGCCACCACGTCGAGCAAGCTCAACCCGGTCCTGTGCGGTACCGCGTTCAAGAACAAGGGCGTGCAGCCGCTGCTCGATGCGGTCGTGGACTTCCTCCCGAGCCCCGTCGACGTCGGCGCGATCTCCGGCCACGCCATGCGTAACGAGGACGAGGTCGTCACCCGGGAGCCGAGCGAGGACGTGCCGTTCTCGGCGCTCGCGTTCAAGATCATGAGCGACAAGCACCTGGGCAAGCTGACCTACATCCGGGTGTACTCCGGAAAGATCAGCTCGGGCACTCCGGTCCTGAACAGCACGAAGGACAACAAGGAGCGCATCGGCAAGATCTACCTGATGCACGCGAACTCGCGCGAGGAGCGCGAGGGCGTCGGCGCGGGTCAGATCGTGGCCGTGCAGGGCCTCAAGAACACCACCACCGGTGACACGCTCTGCGACCCGAACGCGCCGGTGATCCTGGAGTCGATGAGCTTCCCGGCGCCGGTCATCCACGTCGCCATCGAGCCGAAGACGAAGGCCGACCAGCAGAAGCTCGGTACCGCCATCCAGCGGCTCGCCGAGGAGGACCCGACCTTCCAGGTCCGCACCGACGAGGAGACCGGCCAGACGATCATCGCCGGCATGGGCGAGCTTCACCTCGACATCCTCGTCGACCGGATGAAGCGCGAGTTCAGCGTCGAGGCGAACGTCGGCAAGCCGCAGGTCGCCTACCGCGAGACCATCCGCCGCAAGGTGGAAAAGGTCGACTACGTCCACAAGAAGCAGACGGGTGGCTCCGGCCAGTTCGCCAAGGTCATCATCGACCTGGAGCCGAGCGGCGGGGACGGCGGCGGCTACGAGTTCGTCAACGCCGTCACCGGCGGTCGCATCCCGCGCGAGTACATCCCGAGCGTGGACGCCGGCTGCCAGGAGGCCATGGAGTTCGGCGTGCTCGCCGGCTACCCGCTGGTCGACTGCAAGGTCACCCTGCAGGACGGTCAGTACCACGAGGTCGACTCGTCCGAGCTCGCCTTCAAGATCGCCGGTTCGATGGCGTTCAAGGAGGCGGCGCGGCGGGCTGATCCCGCGCTGCTCGAGCCGATGATGGCCGTCGAGGTCACCACCCCTGACGACTACCTGGGTGATGTCATCGGCGACCTCAACAGCCGCCGTGGCCAGATCCAGGCCATGGAGGAGCGGGCGGGTGCCCGGGTCGTGAAGGCGCTGGTGCCGCTTGCTGAGATGTTCGGCTACGTCGGCGACCTGCGTTCGAAGACATCCGGACGGGCGAGCTACAGCATGCAGTTCGACTCGTACGCGGAGGTGCCGGCGAGTTTGGCCAAGGAGATCATCGCGAAGGCCCGCGGAGAGTAGTCAGGCAGTCTCGGTGGACCCAGCCGTACGCCACCGAGACAGCCACCACAACAAAGACGTCGTACGGCGCCCGTTTACCCGTCCTAGGAGGGACACCCCGTGGCGAAGGCGAAATTCGAGCGGACCAAACCGCACGTCAACATCGGCACCATCGGTCACATCGACCATGGCAAGACGACGCTGACGGCGGCCATCACGAAGGTCCTGCACGACGCCCATCCGGACCTGAACCCCTTCACGCCGTTCGACGAGATCGACAAGGCGCCGGAGGAGAAGGCCCGCGGCATCACGATCTCGATCGCACACGTCGAGTACCAGACCGACAAGCGGCACTACGCCCACGTCGACTGCCCTGGTCACGCCGACTACATCAAGAACATGATCACCGGTGCTGCCCAGATGGACGGCGCGATCCTGGTGGTCTCGGCGACCGACGGTCCGATGCCGCAGACGAAGGAGCACGTGCTGCTCGCCCGTCAGGTCGGCGTGCCGTACATCGTCGTGGCGCTGAACAAGGCCGACATGGTTGACGACGAGGAGATCCTCGAGCTCGTCGAGCTGGAGGTCCGTGAGCTGCTGTCCAGCTACGAGTTCCCCGGCGACGACGTACCGGTCATCCGCGTCTCGGCGCTCAAGGCACTCGAGGGCGACCCGGAGTGGGCGGGCAAGCTGCTCGAGCTCATGGCCGCTGTCGACGAGTCGATCCCCGAGCCCGAGCGCGACACCGACAAGCCGTTCCTCATGCCGATCGAGGACGTCTTCACGATCACCGGTCGCGGCACCGTGGTGACCGGCCGTATCGAGCGCGGCGTCCTGAAGGTCAGCGACACCGTGGAGATCGTCGGTATCCGCGAGAAGGTCCAGACCACGACCGTCACCGGTATCGAGATGTTCCGCAAGCTGCTCGACGAGGGGCGCGCCGGTGAAAATGTCGGCCTGCTGCTTCGCGGCATCAAGCGCGAGGACGTCGAGCGTGGCCAGGTCATCGTCAAGCCGGGTACCACCACGCCTCACACGCAGTACGAGGCGCAGGTCTACATCCTGAGCAAGGACGAGGGCGGTCGCCACACGCCGTTCTTCAACAACTACCGCCCGCAGTTCTACTTCCGGACGACGGACGTCACCGGTGTGGTGACTCTGCCGGAGGGCGTCGAGATGGTCATGCCGGGTGACAACACCGAGATGACCGTCCAGCTGATCCAGCCGATCGCCATGGAAGAGGGCCTCAAGTTCGCCATCCGTGAGGGTGGCCGGACCGTGGGCGCCGGTCGCGTCACCAAGATCCTCAAGTAGTTCGGCCTACGTGGCCGGCGGGCCTTTTCGCGAGGCGCGCCGGCCACGTTTGCTGACCAGCACCAAAAGACCAGAACGAACCGAAGATTCCGGGTGAGAAGAAGCGATGGCGGCCCAGAAGATCCGCATCAGGCTCAAGGCCTATGACCACGAGGTCATCGACAGCTCGGCGCGCAAGATCGTCGAGACGGTGACCCGTACGGGCGCGCAGGTCGCGGGACCGGTGCCGCTGCCGACGGAGAAAAACGTCTACTGCGTTATCCGTTCGCCGCACAAGTACAAGGACAGCCGCGAGCATTTCGAGATGCGCACGCACAAGCGGCTGATCGACATTCTCGACCCCACCCCGAAGACCGTCGACTCGCTGATGCGGCTTGATCTGCCCGCCGGTGTCGACATTTCGATCAAGCTTTAAGGAGGAGTCACGAGATGGCTGACCGCGTCATCCGCGGCATCCTCGGCACCAAGCTGGGGATGACCCAGGTCTTCGACGAGAACAACCGGGTCGTCCCGGTGACCGTCGTCAAGGCCGGTCCCTGCGTCGTCACGCAGGTTCGCACCCCAGATGCTGACGGCTACAGCGCTGTGCAACTCGCGTACGGCGACATCGACCCGCGCAAGGTGCCCAAGCCGTTGCGCGGCCACTTCGAGAAGGCCGGCGTCACGCCGCGCCGTCACCTGGCCGAGCTGCGCACGCTCGATGCCTCCGCGTACACCGTGGGGCTGGAGCTGACCGCGCGCCTGTTCGCGCCGGGCGCCGTCGTCGACGTCATTGCCAACAGCAGGGGCAAGGGCTTCGCCGGCGTCATGAAGCGGCACGGCTTCAAGGGTCTGGGCGCATCGCACGGTGTCGAGCGCAAGCACCGCTCGCCGGGTTCGATCGGCGGCTGCGCCACGCCCGGTCGCGTTTTCAAGGGCGTCCGCATGGCGGGCCGCATGGGCAACGAGCGCACCACCACGCTGAACCTGCGGGTTCACGCGGTGGACGCGGAGCGTGGCCTGCTGCTGATTCGCGGTGCCATCGCCGGTCCGAGCGGTGGGCTGGTCATGGTGCGCAGCGCGTCCAAGCGCGACGCGCCCGAGACGTTCGTTCCAGAGACCGCGCAGGCGGTCAGTGAGGGGGCTGACCAGTGAGCATCGTTGATGCCGCTGCTGCCGCCGGCGTCACCCGCAGCGTGAATGTGCAGTCGCCCTCCGGTGACCTCGCGCGCACGGCTGTGCTGCCTGCTGAGGTGTTCGACGTTCAGGTGAACGTTCCGCTGATCCACCAGGTGGTCGTCGCTCAACTCGCGGCCGCCCGGCAGGGCACGGCTGACACGAAGACCCGCGGCGAGGTTCGCGGCGGCGGCAAGAAGCCCTATCGCCAGAAGGGCACCGGGCGCGCCCGGCAGGGTTCGACCCGCGCGCCGCAATTCGCCGGCGGTGGTGTCGTGCACGGCCCGACCCCGCGGTCCTACGCGCAACGCACGCCGAAGAAGATGAAGGCTGCGGCGCTGCGCGGGGCGCTCTCCGACCGGGCCCGACACGGCCGCGTCCACGTGGTCAGCGGCGTCGTCGACGAGACGGCCGGTGGGCCCTCGACGAAGACCGCCGCGGCGCACCTGCGCAGCCTCGTCGGCAGCCGCCACGTGCTGGTGGTCGCCGAGCGTCGCGACGAGCTCACCTGGAAGAGCCTGCGCAACCTGCCTGAGGTCCACCTGCTGGCACCCGGTCAGCTGAACACCTACGACGTGCTGGTCAGCGACGACGTGGTGTTCACCGAGGGTGCGCTCGCCGAGTTCCTCGCCGGTCCGCCGAAGGGCAAGGGCGCTGCCGCTGAGGCGCGCGAGTCGGAGCTCGAGGACTTGGCCGACGCCGTGTCGACGCTGGCGAAGAGCCCGCAGGAAGCCCCTGCCCGCACGTCCGCAACGACCCGAAAGGGAGCTGCCGTGAGCGAAGGTAAGCCCGAGGCCACCACCAAGGCCGCCGGCGAAGGCGTTTCCGACGAGGAGATGGTCTCCGAGGTCGAGGGTGCCACCAGTAGCGATCTCGAGGCCGAGCCGAAGTTCGAGGCCGAGGCCGACGGCGCCGGCAGCGACACCGAGGCCGCCAAGGATCCGGGGAGCGTCGGCGAATGATCCCCGACCCGCGGGATGTGATCCTGAGCCCGGTCATCAGCGAGAAGAGCTATGGCCTGGCCGAGGAGGGCACCTACACCTTCATCGTCCGGCCCGACGCCAACAAGACCCAGGTCAAGATCGCCGTCGAGCAGATCTTCGGCGTGAAGGTCGACCGGGTGAACACCGCCAACCGCCAGGGCAAGCGCAAGCGCACCCGCGCTGGTTTCGGCCACCGCAAGGCCACCAAGCGCGCGCTCGTGACACTCCGGGCCGGCGACAGCATCGACATCTTCACCGGTCCGACCGGCTGACCATCGGGCGACCTGCAGCAATAGCGATCCACGAGACAGAAGACGAGAGACATGGGTATCCGTAAGTACAAGCCGACGACGCCGGGGCGCCGCGGCGCCAGCGTCGCCGACTTCGTCGAGGTCACCCGCGGTGAGCCGGAGAAGTCGCTGGTCCGCCCGCTGCACAGCAAGGGTGGTCGCAACGCCCACGGCCGGGTCACCGCCCGCCACCAGGGCGGTGGTCACAAGCGGGCGTACCGCGTCATCGACTTCCGGCGCGACAAGGACGGGGTGCCGGCGAAGGTCGCGCACATCGAGTACGACCCCAACCGGACCGCGCGCATCGCGTTGCTGCACTACGCCGACGGGGAGAAGCGGTACATCATCGCGCCGACCCGGCTGCGCCAGGGCGACACCGTCGTCAGCGGCCCGGGTAGCGACATCCGGCCGGGTAATGCGCTTCCGCTGCGCAACATCCCGACCGGCACCGTGGTGCACGCCATCGAGCTGAAGCCGGGCGGCGGCGCGAAGATCGCCCGCAGCGCCGGCTCCAGCGTCCAGCTGGTGGCCAAGGACGGCCCTTACGCGCTGCTGCGCATGCCCTCCGGTGAGACCCGCAATGTCGACCAGCGCTGCCGGGCGACCGTCGGCGAGGTGGGCAACGCGGAGCAGGCCGGTATCAACTGGGGGAAGGCCGGCCGCATGCGCTGGAAGGGCAAGCGCCCCCATGTGCGCGGTGTCGCCATGAACCCGGTCGACCACCCGCACGGCGGTGGTGAGGGCAAGACCTCCGGTGGTCGCCACCCGGTGAACCCGGCCGGTAAGCCCGAGGGCCGTACCCGTGCCCAGCACAAGCCGAGCGACAAGCTCATCGTTCGGCGCCGTCGCACCGGTCGAGGCCGGCGATGAGCGCAGTTTTCGCCCGGACCGTCTCAGCAGGAAGGAGTTAAGAAATGCCACGCAGCCTGAAGAAGGGCCCGTTTGTCGACGACCACCTGCTGAAGAAGGTCGACGAGCAGAACACCCGAGGCACCAAGAACGTCATCAAGACCTGGTCGCGGCGTTCGACGATCATCCCCGACATGCTCGGCCACACCATTGCGGTGCACGACGGCCGCAAGCACGTCCCGGTCTTCATCACCGAGGGCATGGTCGGGCACAAGCTCGGCGAGTTCGCACTCACCCGCACCTTCCGCGGCCACATCAAGGAAGACCGGAGGTCGCGCCGTGGCTGACCAGGCAACCGAAGAGGCCGCCGAGGCCATCGAGGCGGCTGCCGAGTCGACTGCCGGCCGGCGGCGCGCGAAGGCCGAGACGCCTGCGCTGCCCGGTGCGCGCGCCCAGGTCCGTTACGCCCGGGTGGGCCCGCGCAAGGCCCGCCGGGTCATCGACCTGGTTCGCGGCATGAAGGCGTCTGAGGCGCTGGATGTGCTGCGTTTCGCGCCGCAGGCGGCGAGTGAGGACGTCTACAAGGTGCTTGCGTCGGCCGTGGCCAACGCCGAGCACAACGAGCATCTCGACCGTGACTCGCTGTGGGTCAGCGAGGCTTACGTCGACGAGGGGCCCACGCTCAAGCGCTTCCGACCGCGTGCTCAGGGTCGCGCCTACCGGGTGCGCAAGCGCACCAGCCACATCACCGTGGCGGTTGAAGCCCGTGAGCAGACGCCCCGTACCCGCACCGGCCGCGGCGCCGGTGGCAGCACCAGCTCGAGGAGGGCCCGCTAGTGGGTCAGAAGGTCAACCCGCACGGCTTCCGGCTGGGTATCACCAGTGAGTTCATCTCGCGCTGGTACGCGGACAAGCAGTACGCGGCCTACGTCGGCGAAGACGTCAAGATTCGCAAGATGATGTCGCGCGGCATGGAGCGCGCGGGCATCAGTCGCGTCGACATCGAGCGCACCCAGGGCCGGCTGCGCGTCGACATCCACACCGCTCGGCCGGGCATCGTCATCGGCCGCCGCGGCGCGGAGGCCGACCGCATCCGTGGTGACCTCGAGAAGCTCACCGGCAAGCAGGTGCAGCTGAACATCCTCGAGGTGAAGAACCCGGAGATCGACGCGCAGCTCGTGGCGCAGGGCGTCGCCGAGCAGCTGTCCAGCCGCGTGAGCTTCCGCCGCGCGATGCGCAAGTCGATGCAAAGCGCGCTCAAGGGCGGCGCCAAGGGCATCCGGGTGCAGTGCTCGGGTCGTCTCGGCGGCGCCGAGATGAGCCGCTCCGAGTTCTACCGTGAGGGCCGCGTTCCGCTGCACACGCTGCGCGCCGACATCGACTACGGCTTCTACGAGGCTCGCACCACGTTCGGTCGCATCGGCGTGAAGGTGTGGATCTACAAGGGCGACATCGTCGCGAGCCGCGCCGAGCGCGAGGCGCAGGACGCGCTGCTGCGCCAGTCGCGTCGCGAGCGTCCGGCCCGCCGGCCGCGTAGCGGCTCCGCGGGCACCACCCAGGCCGGTACCGACGCCGGGCGCGCTGCGGCGCAGGCCCAGTCCCGGAGCCCGCAGACCGACCGCGGCGAGGTGCTGGCGACGGCGCCCGCCGAGGAAGCCAACGCACCGGTTGCCCGCGCACCGGAGGTCGCCGACGTCAACGCGCAGCCGGTTCCCGCGGTCGACTCCTCGGAGTCGACGGGCGGACCGGCCACCGCCGGCGAGCTGCCCGAGGCGCCCGGTGAGGCCGGCGGTACCACAGAGGGTCAGGAGGGCTGAGGACATGCTCATCCCGCGCAGGGTCAAGCACCGCAAGCAGCACCACCCCAAGCGCACCGGCGCGGCCAAGGGTGGGACCACGATCGCGTTCGGTGATTACGGGATCCAGGCTCTCGAGCCGGCCTACGTCACCAACCGTCAGATCGAGTCGGCTCGTATCGCGATGACCCGCCACATCCGCCGTGGCGGAAAGGTCTGGATCAACATCTACCCGGACCGCCCGCTCACCAAGAAGCCCGCCGAAACCCGCATGGGGTCCGGTAAGGGCTCGCCCGAGTGGTGGGTCGCGAACGTCAAGCCAGGTCGCGTGATGTTCGAGCTGTCGGGCGTCGCCGAGCCGCTCGCCCGGGAGGCGATGCGGCGCGCGATGCACAAGCTGCCGATGAAGTGCCGCTTCGTGACGCGAGAGGGGGCTGGGCTCTGATGGCTAGCGCCGTTGCACTCGAGCTGCGTGCCGCCAGTGACGAGGAGCTGCTCACCCGCCTTCGGGAGGCCAAGCAGGAGCTTTTCAACCTGCGCTTCCAGGTGGCCACCGGCCAGCTCGACAACAACCGGCGGCTGCAAACCGTCCGCCGCGACATCGCCCGCATTTACACCGTGATGCGCGAGCGCGAGCTCGGCATCACCTACGAAGTGGCTGAAGCTGTGGAAACCACAGCGGAAGACGCTACTGAGAAGGCATCCGCATGAGCACCCCGGAAGCGCCGCAGGCTGGGACTTCCTCCACGGATCGCGGCAACCGCAAGGTCCGAGAAGGCCTGGTCGTCAGCGACAAGATGACAAAGACCGTGGTGGTCGAGGTCGAGGACCGGGTCCAGCACCCGCTCTACGGCAAGACCATCCGCCGCACGAGCCGTTACAAGGCGCACGATGAGGCCGACACGGCTGGTGTCGGTGACCGCGTGCTGCTGATGGAAACCCGTCCGCTGTCGGCGACCAAGCGCTGGCGGATCGTGGAGATCCTGGAGCGTGCCCGATGATCCAGCAGGAGTCCAGGCTCCGGGTGGCCGACAACACCGGCGCCAAGGAGCTGCTGTGCATTCGCGTGCTCGGCGGCTCGGGCCGGCGTTACGCGGGCATCGGCGACATCATCGTCGGCACCGTGAAGGACGCCCTCCCCGGCGCCGGTGTGAAGAAGGGCGACGTCGTCAAGGCGGTCGTCGTTCGCACCGTGAAGTCGCGCCGGCGTCCGGACGGCTCGTACATCCGTTTCGACGAGAACGCAGCGGTGTTGATCCGTGACACCGGTGACCCGCGTGGAACGCGCATCTTCGGCCCGGTCGGCCGTGAGCTGCGTGACCGCCGGTTCATGCGGATCATCTCGCTCGCACCGGAAGTGATCTAGCCATGAAGATCAAAAAGGGCGACACCGTGCAGGTGCTCACCGGCAAGGACCGGGGCCTGCGCGGCAAGGTGCTCGAGTCCTATCCCCAGCAGGAGCGTGTGCTCGTCGAGGGCGCGAACCGCGTCAAGAAGCACACCAAGCAGCAGACCAGCCAGCGCGGTAGCGAGACGGGCGGCATCGTCACCATGGAGGCTCCGATTCACGTGAGCAACGTGGCGTTCATCCACCCGAAGACCGGCAAGCCGGGTCGCCTCGGCTACCGCGTCGACGCGGACGGCACGAAGGTCCGGGTCTGCCGCAGCGGCGGCAACGAGGTGGATGTCTGATGGCCACTGCAGCACCTGAGCGCGTCATTCCGCGGCTCAAGCAGCGCTACCGCGACGAGATCCTGCCGGAGCTCAAGTCCTCGCTCGACATCCAGAACGTCATGCAGGTGCCGGGTGTCGTCAAGGTCGTCGTCAACATGGGCGTCGGCGATGCGGCCCGCGACTCGAAGCTCATCGACGGCGCCGTGCGCGACCTGTCGATGATCACCGGGCAGAAGCCGACGGTCCGCCGGGCGACGAAGTCCATCGCGCAGTTCAAGCTGCGTGAGGGCATGCCGATCGGCGCGAAGGTCACCTTGCGCGGCGATCGCATGTGGGAGTTCCTGGACCGGCTGATCTCGATCGCGCTGCCACGTATTCGTGACTTCCGCGGCCTGTCGCCGAAGCAGTTCGACGGTCACGGCAATTACACCTTCGGGGTCACCGAGCAGTCGATCTTCCATGAGATCGATCAGGACAGGATCGACCGCGTGCGCGGTATGGACATCACGGTCGTCACCACGGCCGAGAGCGACGACGCGGGACGGGCGCTGCTGCGCGCCCTTGGATTCCCGTTCCGGGAGAGCTGAGAGATGGCAAAGAAAGCGCTCGTCGAGAAGGCCAACCGCAAGCCGAAGTTCAAGGTCCGCGGTTACTCGCGGTGCCAGCGTTGCGGGCGTCCGCGTGCCGTCTTCCGTGCTTTCGGCCTGTGCCGTATCTGCATGCGGGAGATGGCCCACCGCGGCGAGCTCCCCGGCATCACCAAGTCTTCTTGGTAATCGCCCGGGCGGCGACGGTTATCGACCGCAAGCCCAGCCCGTCCCTATTCACCCTCTACGCGGAAGGCCCACTGGAACCCATGACGGGAACCACCGCGGGAATGGTCAAGGCAAGCGCCGTGACGAACACATGACGATGACCGATCCGATTGCGGACATGCTGACGCGCGTCCGCAACGGCAACAAGGCCTACCACGAGACCGTGCGTATGCCCTACAGCAAGCTCAAGACCCACATCGCGGAGATCCTCAAGCAGGAGGGCTACATCGCGGGGTGGTCCAGCGAGGGTGAGGGCGTCGAGCGCGCGTTGCTCATCGACCTCAAGTACGGCCCCAACCGGGAGCGCACCATCGCCGGGATCCGCCGCATCTCCAAGCCGGGGCTGCGGGTGTACGCCAAGGCGAACAACCTTCCCAAGGTGCTCGGTGGCCTCGGGGTGGCCATCATCAGTACGTCGACCGGTCTGCTGACCGACAAGCAGGCCGCCAAGCAGGGTGTAGGCGGGGAAGTCCTCGCCTACGTCTGGTAGGTCGCCATGTCACGCATCGGCCGTCTTCCCATTCAGGTGCCGTCCGGCGTCGAGGTCACCCTCGCGGGCCGGGAGGTCACCGTGAAGGGTCCCAAGGGGACCCTCTCCCACACCGTCATCGAGCCGATCACCGTCGTCCAAGAGGACGGCGCCCTGCTCGTGCAGCGGCCCAACGACGAGCGCGAGAGCCGTGCCAGGCACGGCCTCACCCGGTCGCTGCTCTGGAACATGGTCGCCGGTGTCACCGACGGGTTCAGCAAGACGCTGGAGATCGTCGGCGTTGGTTACCGTGTCCAGGCTCGCGGCAGTGACCTCGAGTTCTCGCTGGGGTACAGCCACCCGGTGCCGGTGAAGGCACCGGAAGGTGTCACCTTCGAGGTGCAGTCCCCGACCCGCTTCGTGGTCAAGGGCATCGACAAGCAGGTTGTCGGCGAGACCGCGGCGAAGATCCGCAAGCTTCGCAAGCCAGACCCGTACAAGGGCAAGGGCGTGCGTTACCAAGGCGAGGTCATCCGCCGCAAGGTCGGAAAGGCGGGTAAGTAATGCCGTCCACCATCTCCGCCACCCGCCGTTCGGGTGTCCGGCGCCGGCACTTTCGGGTCCGCAAGAAGGTCACGGGCACGACGTCACGCCCGCGCCTGGTCATCACCCGGTCGGCGCGCCACATCTACGCCCAGGTCGTGGACGACACCAAGGGCCACACCGTGGCCTCGGCGTCGACTCTCGACCCGGGCCTGCGCGGCGGCGAAGGCAACAAGAGCAGCGCTGCCGCCAAGGTGGGCGCGCTGATCGCCGAGCGCGCCAAGGCCGCCGGGGTCGAGGCCGTGGTCTTCGACCGCGGCGGACGTAAGTATCACGGGCGGATCGCCGCCCTCGCAGACGGGGCCCGCGAAGCCGGGCTCCGGTTCTAGGAAGGACAGCTCCGATATGCCAGGTCAGCGCCGCGCAGGCGGCAGCGGCGAACGCCGTGACCGACGCGACCGCTCAGGTGGGGCGGCAGCGGAGAAGTCCGCCTACCTCGAGCGCGTCGTCGCGATCAACCGCGTCGCCAAGGTCGTCAAGGGTGGTCGACGTTTCTCGTTCACCGCGCTGGTGATCGTGGGCGACGGTGAGGGCACTGTCGGCGTCGGCTACGGAAAGGCCAAGGAGGTGCCCGCCGCGATCGCGAAGGGCGTCGAGGAGGCCAAGAAGCACTTCTTCCGCGTGCCGCGCATCGGCGCGACGATCCCGCATCCCGTGCAGGGTGAGGACGCCGCCGGTGTCGTGCTCTTGAAGCCCGCCTCGCCCGGTACCGGTGTCATCGCCGGTGGTCCGGTGCGTGCGGTCCTGGAGTGCGCCGGCGTGCACGACGTGCTCTCGAAGTCGCTGGGCTCGTCGAACCCGATCAACATCGTCCGCGCGACCGTAGCGGCGCTCAAGGGCCTCACCCGGCCCGAGGAGATCGCGGCGCGCCGTGGTCTGCCGCTCGAGGACGTCGCTCCGGCGGCGCTGCTGCGAGCCCGGGCTGCGACCCCGGCGTCGTCGGCGGCGCTGACGCCGGGAGCGTGACGGTCATGGCAGAGCTGAAGATCACGCAAGCGAAGTCCGGGATCGGGGGCACCGCTCGCCAGCGGGAAACCCTAAAGACCCTCGGTCTGCGCAAGATCGGCGCGACCGTGACCCGGGAAGACCGGCCTGAGGTGCGCGGCATGATCCGTGCCGTCGCCCACCTCGTCCAGGTCGAGGAGGTGAAGTCATGAGTGAAGCCGCCGCGGAAGCCGCCGCCGACGAGACTCTCGCCGGCCGTGGCTTGAAGGTGCACCACCTGCGCCCGGCGCCTGGGGCCAAGAAGCCGAAGACCCGCGTCGGTCGAGGCGAAGGTTCCAAGGGCAAGACCGCCGGCCGCGGTACGAAGGGCACCGGGGCGCGCAAGAACACCCCGGCGCGCTTCGAGGGTGGTCAGATGCCGCTGCACATGCGCGTGCCCAAGCTCAAGGGCTTCAAGAACCCGGCGCGAGTGGAGTACCAGGTCGTCAACCTGACCCGGCTCACCGAGCTGTTCCCCGAAGGTGGGGGCATCAACGTGGACGATCTGGTGGCGGCCGGCGCGGTGCGGCGCGGGCTGCCCGTCAAGGTGCTCGGCGACGGCGCGGTGTCCGTGGCCATGCAGGTGAGCGCGAACGCGTTCTCAGCTTCTGCGCGGGAAAAGCTCGCGGCTGCCGGAGGCACTGCGATAGAGCTATAACTCATCGATTCCGTGCTGTCCGGCCGTCAGGGCCACCACAAACGCAGCAGCACGGCTTTGCGATCTCGACGCCGCCCCAGCTGCGGCCCGGCCGACGGTAGTCCGTCGCCGGGCGGGCCGGGGCGGCATCGGCGTTCCGGAGCCGCACCTGCCGCATAACGGCTGTTAAAGTCGGCCGTGGCACCCCTGGCGCTCCAGCTGAGCGGCTGCCCCCGCTAGCCGTTTCCTGACTCCTGCAGGGAGGAGCCGTGCTCTCCGCCTTCGGACGGGCGTTCCGCACGCCTGACCTGCGCAAGAAGCTGCTGTTCACGTTCGCGGTCATCGTGATCTTCCGGATCGGCAGTGTTCTGCCGTCGCCGGGCGTCTCCACGCGTGCCATCCACGATTGCCTGGGTGGCGCGCAAAGCAGCGCGAACAAGAGCGTGCTGTCGCTGGTCAACTTGTTCAGCGGCGGCGCGCTGCTGCAGTTGTCGGTTTTCGCGCTCGGGATCCTGCCCTACATCACGAGCAGCATCATCATTCAGCTGTTGACGGTGGTCATCCCCCGGCTTGAGCGGCTGCGCAAGGAGGGCAGCTCCGGCGAGCAGAAGATCACGCAGTACACGCGTTACCTGACGATGGCGCTCGCCGTGCTGCAGTCGACGGGCATCGTCGCGCTGGCCAGGGGCGGCAACCTCATCCCGGGATGCTCCGGAAACGCGATGATCCCGGACTCGTCGGTGTTCAAGGTCGCGGTCATCGTCATCACGATGACCGCCGGCACCGGCATGATCATGTGGCTCGGCGAGCTCATCACGAGCAAGGGTGTCGGCAACGGCATGTCGCTGCTGATGTTCACCTCGATCGCGGCGCGGCTGCCCTCGCAGGGCTCCGGCATCCTGCAGGCCGCAGGCGGCGTCGTCTTCACGCTCGTCGTGCTGCTGGGCCTGGCGATCATGGTCTTTGTGGTGTTCGTCGAGCAGGCGCAGCGCCGCATCCCGGTGCAGTACGCGAAGCGCATGATCGGGCGGCGGATGTACGGCGGCACCTCCACCTACATCCCGATGAAGGTGAATCAGGCGGGTGTCGTGCCGGTCATCTTCGCCTCCTCGCTGCTGCAGTTGCCGCAGCTGCTCGGGCAGGTCTGGAGCAACAAGACATTCCAGGATTTCAACTCGCGGTATCTGCAGCGCGGTGATCATCCGCTCTACCTGCTCACGTATGCCGCGCTGATCATCTTCTTCACGTACTTCTACGTGGCCATCACCTTCAACCCCACAGAAGTCGCCGACAACATGAAGAAGTACGGCGGCTTCATCCCCGGTATCCGCCCCGGTCGCCCGACGGCCGAGTACCTGGAACGGGTGTTGTCGCGCATCACGCTGCCGGGATCGCTGTTCCTCGGGATCATCTGCGTGCTTCCGCTCGCCCTGCTCAACCTGACCAAAAACCAGCAGTTCCCGTTCGCCGGTACGAGTGTGCTGATCATGGTCGGAGTGGGTCTCGAGACGGTCAAACAGATCGAGAGCCAGCTGCAGCAGCGCCATTACGAGGGTTTTCTCCGCTAGTGCGCCTCGTTCTCGTAGGCCCACCCGGCGCGGGCAAGGGCACGCAGGCGGCATTCATCGCCGCTGCGGAGTCCATCCCGAAGATCTCCACCGGTGACATCTTTCGGGCCAATGTCAGCCAGGGCACCGATCTCGGCAAGCTCGCGAAGCAGTACATGGATGCCGGGGACCTCGTTCCCGACTCGGTCACCGTCGAGATGGTGCGAAACCGGCTGGCGGAGGACGATGCGGTCCGCGGGTTCCTGCTCGACGGGTTCCCCCGCACGGTCCCGCAGGCCGAGGTGCTCGAGCAGATGCTCGCCGATTTCGGCCACAAGCTCGACATCGTCCTCGAACTCGTCGTCGATGACGACGAGGTCGTCCGGCGGCTGTCCGGGCGGCGGACCTGCCACCGTTGCGGCACGATCTGGCACGTCGACTTCGATCCGCCGACCCGCGAGGGGGTCTGCGACCGTTGCGGCGGGGAGCTTTTCCAGCGCGACGACGACAAGCCGGGGACGGTGCGCCACCGCCTCGAGGTTTACGCGGAGCAAACAGCTCCGCTCATCTCTTTCTACGCAGCGCGAGGCATCCTGATAGGTATCGACGCGACCGGGCCGGTGGACGACATCACCGACCGCGCGCTCGAAGCGCTTCGTCGCTACGAGGACTGAGCGCCGCTCACCAGCCACCCCAACCGATGACGAGGCAGACCATGAGCCGCCGCGAAGAAGTCGAGATCAAGTCTCGCGCGCAGATCCTGCTCATGCGCGAAGCCGGGCTGGTGGTGGCCCGGACGCTGGAGCGGGTCAAAGCCGAGGTACGCCCCGGCGTCACCACAAAGGAGCTCGACGCGGTCGCCGAGGCCTCGATCCGGGGCGAGGGGGCGATCCCGTCGTTTCTCGGGTACGGCGGGTACGGCGGGCAGCCCGGCTTCACCGGCAGCATTTGCGCATCGGTGAACGACGAGGTGGTGCACGGCATCCCGGGTGGTCGGGTGCTGCGCGAGGGTGACCTGATCTCCATCGACTGCGGCGCCATCCTGGACGGCTGGCACGGCGACTCGGCGATCACGGTGCCCGTTGGTGAGGTGGCCCCCGAGGCATTGGAGCTGTCCCGCGTCTGCGAGGCGTCGCTGTGGGCGGGGCTCGCAGCCGCTCAGCTCGGCGGCCGGCTGACCGACATCAGCCACGCGGTCGAGCAGGAGGTCCGCCGTCACACCGGCCCGTACGGTCCGTACGGCATCGTCGACAACTACGGCGGCCACGGCATCGGCACCGCCATGCACCAGGCGCCGCACCTGCTGAACTGGGGCCGGCCCGGGCGCGGGCAACGGCTCGTCAAGGGGCTGGCGCTGGCTGTCGAGCCGATGGTGACGTTGAGCAGCCCGGACACCCAAGTGCTCGACGACGAGTGGACGGTCGTGACGGCCGACGGGCGCTGGGCGGCCCACTGGGAGCACACGGTCGCGATCACCGAAGACGGTCCGTGGGTGCTCACGGCGTTCGACGGCGGCGTCGCCAAGCTGGCCGAGTTCGGCGTCAAAGCCGGCCAGCCGGCGGCGAGCTCGGCCACCGGCTGACAGGCCGAGCGGGACCGTCCGGACCTGCACAAGACGGGCGCCCGCAGCGGCATGCTGTGGCGCCGCTCCGGCAACGCGAGCCGATGACGCAGGTCAAGGCGCGGTTGGGCGGATCGGGGGATCTGACGTACAGTTGTGTGTCGGCTGCTCGGCCGGATTTCTGACGTGCATTCCGTTGTTGTACGGGGCCCGTGGGTGTGAGCCCGTCAGTCCGGTGCGGCCAGCAAGTCCGTCATCGCAGTGAGCAGCGCCAGCTAAACACCATCACAGCAGGATCGCGGAGGACATGCCGAAGAAAGACGGGGCTATCGAGATCGAGGGCAGAGTGGTCGAGCCGCTGCCTAACGCGATGTTTCGCGTTGAGCTGCAGAACGGCCACCGGGTTCTTGCACACATCAGCGGCAAGATGCGCCAGCACTACATCCGTATCCTCCCCGAGGACCGGGTCGTCGTGGAGCTCTCGCCGTATGACCTGTCCCGTGGACGCATCGTCTACCGCTACAAATAACGCACGATTCGCGTCCGGTTGGCTTCATGCCGGCTGCGCACGCAAGGGAGTAACGCAGCCGTGAAGGTTCAACCCAGCGTCAAGAAGATCTGCGACAAGTGCAAGGTGATTCGCCGTCACGGGCGAGTCATGGTCATTTGCGAGAATCTGCGTCACAAGCAGCGTCAGGGCTAGGCGCAAGCCGAGCCCGAGCGCGATCACCTCAAGCGCGTCCCACCAGCCCACGGGCTGGTCACCCCCGGTCGGAGGCCGGGGCCCCACCGGGCAGGTGGGGACGGGGCACGTGAAGACCTCCGGAAAATGAGAAGGAGCCTGCCCACCGATGGCACGCCTTGTCGGCGTCGACCTGCCGCGCGAGAAGCGGTTGGAAGTCGCCCTGACCTACATCTACGGCGTCGGCCGTACCCGGGCCAAGGAAACCCTGGCCAGGACGGGTATCAGCCCTGACCGCCGCGTCCGTGACCTCACGGACGAGGAGCTCGTCTCGCTTCGCGACTGGATCGACGCCTCGTACAAAATCGAAGGTGACCTGCGCCGCGAGGTGGCCCAGGACATCCGCCGCAAGGTGGAGATCGGGTGCTACCAGGGCATTCGTCACCGTCGTGGCCTGCCGGTCCACGCCCAGCGCACCCACACGAACGCTCGCACCCGCAAGGGTCCGCGCCGTGCCATTGCCGGTAAGAAGAAGCCAGGAAAGAAGTAACGGATGCCCCCGCAGAAGCGCGCAGGCGCCGGCGTCAAGAAGGTTCGGCGCAAGGAGCGGAAGAACGTCGCTCACGGCCACGCCCACATCAAGAGCACGTTCAACAACACGATCGTTTCGATCACCGACCCCAACGGTGCGGTGATCTCCTGGGCCTCCGCCGGCCATGTCGGCTTCAAGGGCTCCCGCAAGTCGACCCCGTTCGCCGCGCAGATGGCTGCGGAGAACGCGGCGCGCAAGGCCATGGAGCACGGCATGCGCAAGGTCGACGTCTTCGTGAAGGGTCCCGGCTCCGGCCGCGAGACCGCCATCCGCAGCCTGCAGGCCACCGGCCTGGAGGTCGGCGCGATCCAGGACGTGACCCCTGTTCCGCACAACGGATGCCGCCCGCCGAAGCGGCGCCGGGTCTGACGCGAGCTAGGGAGACAGGAAGAATATGGCCCGCTACACCGGACCGGATTGCAAGCGCTGCCGTCGCGAGAAGATGAAGCTCTTTCTCAAGGGCGGCAAGTGCGAGACCCCGAAGTGCCCGATCGAGATCCGGCCGTACCCGCCGGGCGAGCACGGCCGGGGACGCACCAAGGACAGCGAGTACCTGCTGCAGAAGCGCGAGAAGCAGAAGTGCGCGCGCATCTACGGGGTGCTCGAGAAGCAGTTCCGCAGCTACTACGACGAGGCCAACCGCCGTTCCGGCAAGACCGGTGACGAGCTGCTGCGCATCCTCGAGTCGCGGCTGGACAACGTCGTCTACCGGGCGCAGTTCGCCCCGTCGCGCGACGCCGCCCGCCAGATCGTGCGCCACGGCCACGTGCTGGTGAACGGCAAGAAGGTCGATATTCCGAGCTACCGGGTGTCCGCCAACGACATCGTCGAGATCCGTCCGAAGAGCCACGAGATGACCCCGTTCGTCATCGCGCGTGAGCTCGCGGGCAGCCGCTCGACCCCGGCCTGGCTCGAGGTCGTCTCGCCGTCGATGCGTGCTCTCGTTCACTCGCTCCCGGAGCGGGGCGTCATCGACACCCCGGTTCAGGAGCAGCTGATCGTCGAGCTCTACTCCAAGTAGCACTCTCCGCCCGGGCCGCCTCGTGCGGCCCGGGCGGAACCCGGTCGGGGACAGAGATCCGGCCGGGACGCCGAAAGGCATCCACCCGGACGTCATATAGCGGTCGTCCAGGACACAGGAGGCACCCACGTGCTGATCGCACAGCGCCCGACACTCGTCGAGGAGCCGGTCGACGAGTACCGCTCGCGGTTCGTCATCGAGCCGCTCGAGCCGGGCTTCGGTTACACCCTCGGCAATTCCCTTCGCCGCACCCTGATGTCGTCCATCCCGGGCGCCGCGGTCACCAGCATCCGTATCGACGGCGTGCTGCACGAGTTCTCGACCGTTCCCGGTGTGAAGGAAGACGTCACCGAGATCATCCTGAACCTCAAGGAGCTCGTCGTGAGCTCCGACAACGACGAGCCCACGGTCATGTACCTGCGCAAGCAGGGTCCGGGCGTCGTCACCGCTGCGGACATCGCGCCACCCGCGGGCGTCGAGGTCCACAACCCCGACCTGCACCTCGCCACGCTGAACGACAAGGGCAAGCTCGAGATCGAGCTCACCGTCGAGCGTGGCCGCGGCTACGTCTCCGCGGTGCAGAACAAGCAGGTGGGCCAGGAGATCGGGCGCATCCCGGTCGACTCGATCTACTCGCCGGTGCTCAAGGTGACCTACAAGGTCGAGGCCACCCGCGTCGAGCAGCGCACCGACTTCGACCGGCTGGTCGTCGACGTCGAGACCAAGCGTTCGATGTCGCCGCGGGACGCCATGGCGAGTGCCGGGCACACGCTGGTCGGCCTGTTCGGCCTGGCCCAGGAGCTGAACGTCGAGGCTGAGGGTGTCGACATCGGCCCGTCTCCGGCCGACGCCGCGCTGGCTGCCGACCTGGCGCTCCCGATCGAGGAGATGGACCTCACCGTCCGCTCCTACAACTGCCTCAAGCGCGAAGGCATTCACACCATCGGCGAGCTCGTCGGCCGCAGCGAGGCGGACCTGCTCGACATCCGCAACTTCGGTCAGAAGTCGATCGACGAGGTCAAGGGCAAGCTGTCGGCCATGAGCCTCGCGCTCAAGGACAGCCCTCCCGGCTTCGACCCGCGGATCGCCGTCGACACCTTCGGCACCGAGGGCTACGGACCGGGGTTCTCGACCGGTGTGGGTAGCGAGGACGACGGCAGCGAGTACACCGAGACCGAGCAGTACTGACCGACCACTGGGCTGCCGGGGAGCATGCTTCCCGGCAGCCTGAGGCAACAGCCACCACGGTGGCACTCCTGAAGGAGAAATCCCGTGCCTACGCCCACCAAGGGCCCCCGCCTGGGGGGCAGCCCCGCTCACGAGCGGCTGATCCTGGCCAACCTCGCCACGGCGCTGTTCGAGCACGGCGGGATCACGACGACGGTCGCCAAGGCGAAGCGGCTGCGTCCGCTGGCCGAGAAGCTGGTGACCTCCGCCAAGCGCGGCGACCTCTCCGCGCGTCGGCGCGTGCTGCGCGTCGTGCGTGACAAGTCGGTCGTGCACCACCTGTTCACCGAGATCGGCCCGCGTTACGAGAACCGGCTCGGCGGCTACACCCGCATCACCAAGCTCGGTCCGCGGCCGGGCGACAACGCCCCGATGGCGCGCATCGAGCTCGTCGAGGCCATGACCGCAGGCCAGTCGGTGGTGTCCGAGGCGGAGCGTTCGCGCGGCAGCCGGTTCGCCGGTCGCCGGCAGATGACCGGCCGCACCCGCGAGACCGCCGAAGAGCTCGCTTCCGAGTCGCCGACCGCGGCCAGCGCGGTCGCTGCCGACGACGCGGCCATCGAGGCGGTTGCGGACGCCGAGGCGACGGATGAGGGCGGCGCTGATGTGGCGGCCCCCGTCACCGCTGACGCCGGCATTCCCGGCGAAGGCGCCGAGGTGGAGACCCCCGAGCCGCAGTCCGATGAGCAGGTCGACATCCCGACCGAGGGCGACACGGATTCACCGGAGAGCGCCACCGAGGAGCCCCCGAAGCAGGCCGAGGCCGCCAGCGAAGAGTCGCAGGCCGAAGGCGACCGCTGACCGATACCGAACTCCCGCCCGAGCCCGCCGCCTTGCCAGGTGGCGGGCTCGAAGCGTCTGACGCCCCCAGCGTGCGGGTGCGGCTGGATCTCGCATACGACGGCACGGGCTTCGCCGGCTGGGCCCGCCAGCCCGGCCAGCGCACCGTTCAGGCCGTCCTGGAGGACGCGTTGCGGGTGGTGCTGCGCACCGCCCAGCCGCCGGCTGTGACCGTCGCCGGCCGCACTGACGCCGGCGTTCATGCGCGAGGACAGGTGGCGCACGGCGACTTCCCGGCCGTGCCACGGCTTGGCTGGCTGAACCGGACGCTTCCCGGCGACGTCCGGGTGTGGTCCGCGGCGCCTGCGCCGGCTGGTTTCGATGCCCGGTTCAGCGCGCTGTCGCGGCGTTACCGTTATCGCATCAGCGACGGCCGTCCCGCCGACCCGCTGCGCCGTCGCGACACGCTGACCTGGCCGCGGCCACTGGAGGTCGCTCCGATGCAGGAGGCCGCGCACTTGCTGCTCGGCGAGCATGACTTCGCCGCCTATTGCAAGCGCCGCGAAGGAGCGACGACGATTCGCCGCCTGCTGCGGTTCGACTGGCAGCGGGTCCCCGAGGCGCAGGCGACCGTGCTCGAGGCGACGGTGGAGGCGGATGCGTTCTGCCATTCGATGGTCCGCGCGCTGGTCGGCGCGCTGATCGCCGTGGGGGAGGGGCGCCGCGGCGCGAGCTGGCCGGCGCAGGTGCTGGCCGGCGGGGTGCGCGATTCCGGGGTGCTGGTGGCGCCGGCGCACGGGCTCTGCCTGGAACACGTCGGCTATCCCTCCGACGACGAGCTGGCGCAGCGGGCGGAGGTCACCAGGCGCGTGCGGACGCTCGCTGATCGAGATGCTGACCGAGACGCTGACCGAGAAGTAGCCGCTGGTGCAGCGGCGAGCACGATCGGGCGAGAGTCGATCGGGGAAGACTCGATCAGGTAGAGTTGCGGGTCGTTGCCGTGCTCGCGGTGCGTGCTGCCTGCTCATCGGGTTGGCGGCCCACCTCATCGGGGCATCTCGATGAATCGTCAGCTTCCAGACCGGCAGCACGGACCAGCAGCAGACCAGCAGCACAGACCAGCAGATCCCCCATCAAAGAAGGCCCTGACGTGCGCACGTACCAGCCCAAGTCCGCGGATGTCCAGCGCACCTGGCATGTCATCGACGCCACCGACGTGGTGCTCGGTCGTCTCGCGTCCCAGGTCGCCGTCCTGCTGCGGGGTAAGCACAAGCCCTACTACGCGCCGCATGTCGACACCGGCGACTTCGTCATCGTGGTCAACGCGCGCAAGGTGGCGCTGACCGGCACCAAGGCCGAGCGCACGGTCTACCACTCGCACTCCGGCTACCCCGGCGGTCTCAAGACCCGCGCGTACAACGATCTGCTCGCCACCCGTCCCCAGCTGATCATCGAGAAGGCGGTGCGGGGCATGCTGCCGCACACCCGTCTCGGTCGTCAGATGGCCACCAAGCTCAAGGTCTACGCCGGCCCGGAGCACCCGCACCAGGCTCAGCAGCCGGTGCCGTTCGAGATCACTCAGGTCGCCCAGTAAGGCGCTGGAAGAACATCGCCTGGCAGGGCGAGGAGGAGAATTTCGTGGCAGTCGTCACTGACGCCTCGGGCGCGACCCGAGCTACCGGACGCCGGAAAGAAGCAGTCGTACGCGTGCGGCTGTTGCCCGGCACCGGGCAGTGGAAGCTCAACGGGCGCACGCTCGAGCAGTACTTCCCCAACCGGGTGCACCAGCAGATCGTCAGCGAGCCGCTGAAGACGCTGGAGGTCGCCGAGAACTTCGATGTGTATGCGACGTTGCGCGGCGGCGGCACCTCCGGTCAGGCCGGGGCGCTGCGGCTGGGCATTGCTCGGGCACTGATCGCGGTCGAGGAGGACAACCGGCCGTCGCTCAAGAAGGCCGGCTTCCTCACCCGTGACCCCCGGGTCAAGGAGCGCAAGAAGTACGGGCTCAAGAAGGCCCGCAAGGCTCCGCAGTACAGCAAGCGGTGACGCCACCGGTACTCCCGGTGCCGCCGGCCCGGTCCTGAATGGGCCGGCTCTTCGGCACGGACGGTGTCCGTGGCCTGGCCAATGTCGACATCACGCCCGAGCTGGCGATGGCTGTCGGCGTCGGAGCAATTCAGGTACTCGGGCTCGAGCGGCCCACTGTCGTCGTCGGCCGGGACACCCGGCCTTCCGGTGAGCTGCTGGAAGCCGCCATCTCGGCGGGGCTGGCGAGTGCCGGCGCCGACGTCGTTCAACTCGGCGTCGTTCCCACCCCGGCGGTCGCGCACGCGGTCGCGTCCAGCGGTGCGGCCCTCGGTGTGGTGCTCTCGGCGAGCCACAATGCGATGCCCGACAACGGGATCAAGATCTTCGGCGGCGGCGGCTTCAAGTTGCCCGACGAGGTGGAAGACCGGATCGAGGCGCTCGTTCGCAGCCCGCAGGCGCAGCGCCCGACCGGTGGCGACGTCGGTCGGCTGCGGCACGACACCCCGGGCCCAGCCGGTCTCGTCGAGGGCTATGTCCGTCATCTGCTGAGCGTGGTGAAGCATCCGCTGCGCGGTCTCAGGGTCGTCGTGGACTGCGCCGAAGGCGCCGCTTCCGAGTTGGCCCCGCGTGTGCTGCGCGAGGCCGGTGCCGACGTGGTGGCGACCTGTGCCGATGGCGACGGCCTGCGCATCAACGCCGGCTGCGGCGCCACCGCCACCACGGCGTTGCAGGAGGCCGTCGTCAGCCACGGCGCCGACGCCGGGATCGCGCACGACGGTGACGCCGACCGCTGCCTCGCCGTCGACGCGACCGGCCGGCTCATCGACGGAGACCACATCCTGGCCATCGCCGCGCTCGCCCTGCGCGAGCGGGGGGCGCTTTCGGCGGACACCGTCGTGGCCACCGTCATGAGCAACCTCGGGTTCCGCCACGCGATGCGTGATGCGGGGATCGCCGTGTGCGAGACCGCGGTGGGCGACCGTTACGTGCTCGAAGCGATGCGCGCCGGCGGTTACACGCTCGGCGGCGAGCAGAGCGGCCATGTCGTCTTCGCCGATCACGCGACCACCGGCGACGGCCTGCTCACTGCCTTGATGCTGCTCGAACGGATGTCCGCGACGGGTGCCTCGCTGGCCGAGCTCGCCGCGGTGATGACCCGCCTGCCGCAGGTGCTGATCAACGTCCGTGCTGACCGCTCGCTGGCGAGCGCGCCCGCGGTCGTCGCCGAGGCGGACCGCGTCGCCGCCGAGCTCGGTGAGTCCGGCCGGGTACTGCTGCGCGCGTCCGGCACCGAGCCGCTGGTGCGAGTCATGGTGGAGGCGATCACCGCGGAGCAGGCGCGTTCAGCGGCGGAGCGGATCGCCGCCGTCGTCGAAGCGCAGTAGCCGCGCACGGCGGCCCCCGCTGCCTCCAATGAGCCGGCTCCGGCCCCGGGCCGCTTAGGCTGGCACTCGTGTGCGGCATCGTTGGCTACGTGGGGCGGCAAAACGCCCTGGAAGTGACGCTCGATGGGCTGCGCCGCCTGGAGTACCGCGGCTACGACTCGGCGGGCATCGCCGTGATCGACGGTGACACGTTGCGGCTCGAGCGCCGGGCCGGCAAGCTGGCGAACCTCGAGAAGGCGCTCGCCGAGGACCACGGCGAAGCGTGGACGGGCACGACCGGCATGGGTCACACGCGGTGGGCCACTCACGGCGGTCCCACGGATGCCAATGCCCACCCGCATGTCGACTGCACCGGCACGGTCGCCGTGGTGCACAACGGGATCATCGAGAACTTCGCGGAGCTGCGCGCGGAGCTGGAAGCGCGCGGTCACGTGCTCTGCAGCGACACCGACACCGAGGTCGTCGCACACCTTCTCGAGGAGCGGCTCGCGGCGGGCGGGATGACGCTAGCCGACGCGCTGCGGTCGGTGTGCCGCGAGCTGTCCGGGGCGTTCACGTTGGTGGTCACCAGCGCGGCTGCACCCGACACCGTGGTGGCCGCCCGGCGTAACTCGCCGCTTGTCGTGGGCCTCGGCCAGGGCGAGTGTTTCCTCGCCAGCGACGTGTCCGCGTTCATCGCGCACACCCGTGAGGCGCTGGAGATCGGCCAGGACCAGATCGTCGAGCTCACCCCGGACGGTGTTCTCATCACCGACTTCGAGGGCCGGCCGGTGCAGGGCCGTCCGTTTCACATCGACTGGGACGCGAGTGCCGCGGAGAAGAGCGGCTACCCGTACTTCATGCTCAAGGAGATCAGCGAGCAGCCGCAGGCGCTCGCCGACACCCTTCGGGGTCGGCTGTCGCCGGCCGGGCAGATCCAGCTCGACGAGTTGCGGCTGGATCTGCAGGAGCTGCGCGACGTCGACAAGGTGTTCATCGTCGCGTGCGGCACCGCCTACCACGCCGGGATGATCGCCAAGTACGCGATCGAGCACTGGACGCGGCTCGCCTGCGAGGTCGAGCTGGCCAGCGAATTCCGTTACCGGGATCCGGTCCTCGATCGGGGCACGCTGGTGATCGCCATCAGCCAGAGCGGCGAGACGCTCGACACCCTGATGGCCGTGAAGCACGCCCGCGAGCAGGCGGCCCGGGTGCTCGCGATCTGCAACTCGGTCGGCTCCACGATCCCGCGCGAGTCCGACGCGGTGCTGTACACCCGGTGCGGGCCCGAGGTCGGGGTGGCCGCGACGAAGACGTTCCTGGGGCAGGTGGCGGCCTGCCTGCTGGTCGGCCTTTTCCTCGCGCAGGTACGCGGGGTGGCGTGGGACGACGAGGTGCTCGCCCTCGTCGAGCAGCTGCAGGAGATGCCGGAGCGGGTCGCCCGGACCCTGTCGACCGTGGAGCCGGTTCGCGAGCTCGCTCGGGAGCTGGTCGACGCCAAAGCCGTGCTCTTCCTCGGACGCCACGTGGGCTTTCCGGTGGCGTTGGAAGGTGCGCTCAAGCTGAAAGAGCTGGCGTACATGCACGCCGAAGGCTTCGCCGCCGGGGAGCTCAAGCACGGGCCGATCGCGCTCATCGACCAGGGGATGCCCGTCGTCGTGGTCGTGCCGTCGCCGCTCGGCAGGTCGGTGCTGCACGACAAGGTGCTGAGCAACATCCAGGAGGTGCGCGCCCGCGGTGCCCGCACGATCGTCATCGCCGAGGAGGGCGACGAGAGCGTCGTGCCGTACGCGAGCGACCTGATCCGCGTCCCTCACACCTCGACCCTGCTTGCGCCACTGGTGACGACCTTGCCGCTGCAGGTGTTCGCCTGCGAGCTGGCGCTGGCCCGCGGCCTCGACGTCGACCAGCCGCGCAACCTGGCGAAGTCCGTGACGGTCGAGTGACCGGCGCGTGATCGTCGGGCTCGGCATCGACGTCGTCGACGTCAGCCGTTTCGCGCGGTCCGTCGAGCGGACTCCGACGCTGGTGACCCGGCTGTTCACCGCCGCCGAGCGGGCGGCGGAGCACGCTGAGCGGCTCGCGGCCCGGTTCGCGGCGAAGGAGGCGCTCGCGAAGGCGCTGGGTGCCCCGCCGGGATTGCGGTGGCACGACGCCGAGGTGCGCACCGCCGCGGACGGCTCGCCGCAGCTGGAGCTGCGCGGCACCGTGGCCGACGCGGCTGCCCGGCGGGGCGCGACGAGCTGGCATCTGTCGCTGACCCACGACGGCGGTATGGCGGCCGCCGTCGTGGTGCTGGAGGGAACGCTTAAGAACTGAAATCCGACCGAATCCGAAAGGACGGGGAAGGCTCGGCTCATGCGCGAGGCACATCAGGTTCCGGTGGTGCGGTCGGCCGAGCAGGCGATGGGTGACCTGCTGAGCTCGGGAGCGCTGATGCAGCGGGCGGCCGCCGGCTTGGCGGCCGCGGCATCGCGCCGGCTCGGCCGGGTCTACGGGTCACGGGTCGTGCTGCTGGTCGGTGGCGGCGACAACGGCGGCGACGCGTTGTACGCGGGTGCGCGGTTGGCAGGGCGCGGGGCCGATGTCACCGCGCTGACGGTGAGCAGCAAGCATCACGAGGCGGGTGCCCTCGCGTTGCGCCGCGCCGGCGGGAAGCTGCGCGCCGCCGGGAACGGCAGCGACGAGACCCTGCTGGCGAGTGCTGATCTCGTGCTCGACGGCATCTTGGGGATCGGCGGCCGAGGTGGCTTGCGCGACCAAGCCGCCCGGCTCGCGACGCTGGCGCCGCCGGCCCGCACGGTTGCGGTCGACGTGCCGAGCGGGGTCGACGCGAGCACCGGCGCGGTGGAAGGCGCCGCGATCCGGGCCGCCGCGACGGTTACGTTCGGCGCGCTGAAGCCCGGCCTGCTGATCCTTCCGGGATCCGCGCACGCCGGCGAGGTGCAGCTCGTGCGCATCGGGCTGACGCTGCCGGAGGCCGATGTGGAGCAGCTCGAAGCCGCCGACGTCGGGCGGCTGCTGCCCGATCCGGGGGTCGAAGCATCGAAGTACACCCGAGGCGTCCTCGGCGTGACCGCCGGGAGCAACGCCTATCCGGGGGCGGCGGCGCTCTGCGTCGGTGGGGCGCGTCGCGGCGGTGCCGGCTACTTGCGTTTCGCCGGCACCGCGCATCCCGCCGAGCTGGTCCGCCAGCACTTTCCCGACGTGGTCTGCACGCAGGTGCAGCCCGGCGACGGCGAAGGCGTGCTAGCGGCGGGCCGGGTGCAGGCGTGGGTGGTCGGACCCGGGCTCGGCACCGACGACAACGGTGCGGCGGTGGTGCGCTCCGTGCTGGGCGCCGACGTGCCGGTGCTGGTCGACGCGGACGGCTTGACGATCGTCGCCCGGAATCCGGGGTGGCTTCGCGAACGCAGCGCACGCGGGCAGGTCACCCTGCTGACTCCGCACGAGGGGGAATTCGCCCGGCTGATCGGCAAGGAGCCCGACGAGGCCACCGCGGCATTGGCGGCGGACCGGCTCGGCAGCGTTCGCCGCGCGGCCGCCGAGCTGACGGCGACAGTGCTGCTCAAGGGCTCCACCACGCTCGTCGTCGATCCGGACGGGCGGGCCCGGGTCAACGGCACCGGCACCGCCTGGCTGGCGTCGGCGGGCACCGGAGACGTGCTCTCCGGAGTGGCAGGCGGGCTGCTCGCATCGGGGCTGGCGCCGCTCGACGCCGGCAGCGTGGGCGCGTGGCTGCACGGGGTCGCGGCCGGTTTCGTGATCGAGGACGCGGGGCCCCCGCTGGTGGCCTTCGACTTGCTAGCCTCGCTGCCGGCAGCCTGGGAGTACGCCCGCTCCGCAGCAGGCGCCGGATGAGCGAGGGGGAGCCGGTGGGAAGCGTCGAGGCGGTCATCGACCTCGACGCGGTGCGGACGTCGACCGCGGAACTGGTCCGGCGCGCCGGAGACGCCGCCGTGATGGCGGTGGTCAAAGCCGAGGGCTACGGCCACGGAATGCTGCCCTGCGCCCGCGCCGCCCTGGACGCGGGCGTCCAATGGCTCGGCGTGGCCGTTCCGGACGAGGCGCTCGCGCTGCGGGCAGCGGGCATCGACGTTCCGATCCTCGCCTGGCTCGCGGGCCCGGGCGAGGATCTGGCGCCCTCCGTCGCAGCCGGAATCGATCTCTCGGCGAGCGCGGTATGGATGGTGCGCCGGATCTCCGAAGCAGCCCTCGCCGCGGGATGTCCGGCGCGGGTACACCTGTGCGCCGACACCGGTCTGCACCGGGAGGGGGCGACGGCGGCCGACTGGCCGGCGCTGGTCGACGCGGCGCAGAAGTTTGCCGCCGAAGGGACCATCGAGCCGGTCGGCATCTGGAGCCATTTCGCGCTCGCCGACGCTCCCGGCCACCCGACGGTGCGCGGCCAGGTGCAGCGGTTTCGCGAGGCGGTGGCGCTGGCCGAAGGGCTCGGGCTGCATCCGCAGCTGCGTCATCTGGCCAACTCGGCCGCCACGCTCGTCACTCCCGAGGCGCACTTCGACCTGGTACGGCCGGGCATCTCCGTTTACGGGCTGTCGCCGGGGCCGCAGGTCGGCACCAGCGCGCAGCTCGGTCTCGAGCCGGCGATGACGTTGCGCGCGGACGTGGCGCTCGCCAAGCGCGTTCCGGCGGGCAGCGGCGTCTCGTACGGTCACCGCTACCACACCGCCGCAGAGTCGACGCTGGCGCTGGTTCCGCTCGGCTATGCCGACGGGGTGCCGCGCCAGGCATCCAACCTCGCCGAAGTGCTGCTCGCCGGGCGCCGCCGGCGGATCGCCGGGACGGTGTGCATGGATCAGTTCGTGCTCGACGTCGGGGATGACCCGGTCGAGGCGGGTGACGAGGTGCTGCTGTTCGGGCCCGGGCATCGCGGCGAGCCGACCGCGCAGGACTGGGCGGAGGCGATCGGCACCATCAACTACGAGATCGTCACCCGGGTGGGCTCGCGCGTTCCGCGCCGGTATGTCGGTGCGGGCGACGCGGGCGGGGCGGCGCGATGACGCCGAAGCTGCGCGTTTCCCCGCCCACCACGCTGGCCGCGGCCGGCGTCGCGGCGTCCGGCCTCGCCGCCGGCCTGCTCGCCGAGCATCGTCTCGTGCGCCGCAGCGTGCGCCGCCGTGACGGTTCCCCACCGCTTCCGGCGCTCAGCGGCCTTCGCGAGGAACGCGTTCGCAGCGCGGGTGCGGACGGGGCGGCGGTGGAACTCGCCGTCTACGAGAACCGGCCGCCCTCGGCCGCCGATGACCTCACGGTCGTGTTCGTGCACGGCTACACCGTCAGCGCCGAATGCTGGGCGGTCCAGCTGCACGACCTCGCCGGCCCGGGCGGGGCCGGCGCCCGGCTGATCGCCTACGACCAGCGTGGCCATGGCCGCTCGTCCAGCGGCGACCCGGCGGGCAACACCATCGAGCAGCTGGGATCCGACCTGGCTGAGGTGCTGCGGCAGCGGGTGCCCGCCGGGCGGGTGGTGCTGGTCGGCCACAGCATGGGCGGCATGACGATCATGGCGCTCGCCGAGCAGTGCCCGGAGCTCTTCGGGAACCGCATCGTCGCCGTGGCGCTCGTCGGCACCAGCAGCGGCGGGATGGCGCAGGTGACGCTCGGTCTGCCCGCGCTGCTGGCCGCCCCGATCGGGCGGATGCTGCCGGCAGCGCCGCGGGCAGCGGCGTTGAACCGGCGGGCCGAGCGTTTCCGGGCGGCCGACTCCGACCTGTCTCGTGTCGTCAACCGCCAGGTCGCGTTCGCCGCGCACGCCTCCTCCGCGTGCCTTGCGGCGATGGCCCGGATGCAGGCTCCGGTGACCCTGGAGACGATGGCTGCCTTCCTGCCGACGTTCGCCACCCATGACCGCTTCGCGGCGCTGGCCGCGCTGAAGGGCGTGCCGACGCTCATCCTGGTCGGCGAGCTGGACGTGCTGACCCCGCCGGATCACAGCCGCGTCATGGCCGACGCCCTGCCCGGCGCGCAGTTCGTGACCGTGCCGGGCTCCGGTCACATGGTGATGATGGAGGCGCCCGACGTCGTGACCGAGCACCTGCGCGGACTGATCGACCGGGTCTCGTGACCGACTGGTTGACGCTGTCCGGCGAGGTCCGAAGCTGCACAGCATGCCCTGAGCTGGCCGCGAACCGCAGCAACGTCGTTGTCGGGGACTACCCGCCGGGGGCGCGCATCCTGCTGGTGGGCGAAGCGCCCGGCGCAACGGAAGACGCGACCGGGCGCCCGTTCGTCGGCCGGGCAGGGCGGGCACTGGATGCCGCGCTCGACGCGGTCGGCGTCCCGCGGGCCGGCGTGGCCGTGCTCAACATGCTCAAATGCCGTCCGCCGGCGAACCGGCGGCCGAAGCCGGTCGAGACCGCGAGCTGCCGGCGCTGGCTGGATCGGCAGATCGCCATGATCGAGCCCGCTGTCATCGTGGCGCTGGGTCTTACGGCGATCGCCGGCCTGTGGGACGAGGCGGCGGCGGCGCCGCGCTCGGCGCTCGTCCTCGGCAAGCTGCGGGGTCGCGAGCTCACCTGCAACGGACGGCTGCTCGTGGCGACCTACCACCCGTCAGGTGCGCTGCGCCATGGCCCGAACGGCGCGCCGATGCAAGCCTTGCGCGACGACCTCGCCTGGGCGGGACGGCTGGCCGGGGAGGGGGCAGTGGCGTGATCATCCTCGAAACGCCGGACGGCACGCGCGGTTTGGGTGCACGGATTGCCGAGCTGGTCAGGGCGGGCGACCTCATCGTCCTCGACGGGCCGCTGGGCGCCGGGAAGACGGTGTTCGTCCAGGGGCTGGCCCACGGTCTCGGGTCGGGCGGTCAGGTGACGTCCCCGACGTTCGTCATCGCCCGGGTGCATGACGGCGGCCGGGTGCCGCTGGTCCATGTGGACGCCTATCGGCTGGCGGGCCGGCTGGAGGTCGACGACCTCGATCTCGACACGGACCTCACGCGCGCGGTGGTGGCGGTGGAGTGGGGCGCCGGGCTGGTGGAGGAGCTGACCGACGCGCACCTGCGCGTCCAGCTCGGCCGGGCCGAGGGCGGCGACGGCGATGCCGACGAGAGGCGTACCGCCGTGCTGCACCCGGTGGGCGGCGACTGGGCGGAGCGCCTGCGCGCAGCGGGTCTCGCGGCCGGGTGAGCGCCGCGGCGCCGGCCGCAGGTCGCGCAGGGCGGCGTTTCGTAGGCTCGTGACCGTGCTGGTGCTGGGTCTCGATACGGCGACCCCGGCGTGCACCGTCGTGCTGTGCGAGGCGGCGGACGACAGCAAGCTGCGTGAGCTCGCCCGCCGCTGCGTCGTCGATGCCCGCCGTGCCGGGGAGGTGCTGACCCCGCTCATCGCCGAGGTGCTCGAGGCCACGGCGCACCGGGCAGCGGACCTGGATGCAGTCGTCTGCGGCGTCGGGCCCGGTCCTTATACGAGCCTTCGGGTCGGCATCGTGACGGCCGCGTCGCTGGCGGACGCGCTGGGCGTCCGCGCGTACGGCGTCTGCTCGCTGGACGGATTCGCGGTGGAGGGGCGAGCGACCGTCGTCACCGACGCCCGCCGCCGCGAGGTGTACTGGGCGCGCTACGTGGACGGGGCGCGCAAGGCCGGTCCGGACGTCGCGCCGCCGGCAGACGTCGCCGCTGCGCTCGACGCCGGCGAGCGTGTCGTCGGCGCCGGCGGTGACGTGTACGCCGATGTGTTCGCCGGCGCCTTCGACACTTCCGCTCCCCGCTATCCCGACCCGGTGGCCCTGATCGCCCGTGCCCGCGGGCAATTCGGTGCGGACCCGGGGCCCCTGGTGCCCCTCTACCTGCGCCGGCCCGACGCGACCCCGCGGCCGGCCGCGTGAGCGTGCAAGTGAGGCCGGCGGTCCAGCTCTCGCCCATGCGGTGGTGGCACATCCCGGCTGTCGCGGAGCTGGACCGGGAGCTCTTCGGCGACGAGGCGTGGAGCGCTGAGCTGCTGTGGTCCGAGCTGGCCGGGGAGTCGACCTACTACCTCGTCGCACAGCTGCCGGACGTTGACGACCCGGCCGGCTACGGCGGGCTCGCCTGGTCCGGCGCCGAGTCCTACATCCAGACGATCGGCGTGGCCCGGAGTGCCCAGCGGCTCGGCATCGGCCGAATGCTCATGCATGCGCTGCTCGCCGAAGCCCGCCGTCAGGGGGCAGCGGCCTGCTGGCTCGAGGTGCGCGCCGACAACGCAGCCGCTCAGCAGCTGTACGGCACGCTGGGCTTCGCGGTGCGCGGGATCCGTCGCGGCTACTACCAGCCGTCCGGCACCGACGCCTTGGTGATGGGACTGGACCTGCGATGACGACCATCCTCGGGTTCGAGACCTCGTGCGACGAGACCGGCGTCGGGCTGGTCCGCGACGGTGAGTTGCTCTCGGATGCGCTCGCGTCGTCGGTGCAGGAGCACGCGCGCTTCGGCGGGGTGGTTCCCGAGGTCGCCGCACGGGCGCATGTGCAGGCGCTCGTCCCGACCGTCCACCGGGCACTTGCCGAGGCAGGAGTGCGCCCGTCCGAGATCGACGCGGTGGCGGTCACGGCCGGTCCGGGGTTGGCCGGCCCGCTGATGGTCGGCGTCGCTGCGGCGAAGGCTTACGCGCTGGGGTTGGACGTCCCGCTGTACGGGGTGCATCACCTGGCCGCTCACGTCGCCGTGGACACGCTCGAGTCCGGGCCGCTGCCCGAGGAGTGCGTGGCGCTGCTCGTCTCCGGCGGGCACTCGTCGCTGCTGGCCGTCGGTGACCTCGGTCATCAGGAGATCGAGGTGCTCGGTGCCACCGTCGACGACGCGGCGGGCGAGGCCTACGACAAGGTCGCGCGGCTGCTCGGCATGGGCTTTCCCGGCGGCCCGGAGATCGACCGGGCAGCGGCAAACGGCGAGGGCACGATCGACTTCCCGCGCGGCAAGGCGTCCGACGGCACGCTCGACTTCTCGTTCAGCGGCTTGAAGACGGCCGTCGCCCGGTGGGTGGAAGGCCGTCGTCGACAAGGGGAGCTGTCCGCAGCCGACATCGCGAATGTCGCGGCAAGCTTCCAGGAGGCGGTCGCCGACGTGCTCACCGCGAAATCGATCACCGCCTGCCGGGATCGCGGCCTGGACACGTTGGTGATCGGCGGCGGGGTGGCGGCGAACTCGCGGCTGCGGGCGCTCGCCGCCGAACGCGCCGAGTCCGCCGGCCTTCGGTTGCGCATCCCGCGCCGGGCGCTGTGCACCGACAACGGGGCGATGGTGGCCGCGCTCGGCTTGCTGGTCGTCGAGGCGGGCGTCACGGCAAGCCCGCTCGACATCGGTGCTGATCCCGGTCTCGCGGTGGATGCCGTCCGGCACTCATGACCAGCTGGGTGATGTGGGAGGCGAAAGCGGCCGAGGGGCGTACCGACGCGCTGCTCGCCTGGGCGCTGGAGAACTCGCCGCCCTCCGCCCAGGTCTACCGCAGCGACGACCGCGTCGTCGTGATCTCGGAGCAGCTGCCCGACACCCTGCCCGACCCTCCCGACGCGCTCATCGCGCGGCCACCGTTCGGCTGGACCTTCGACCGCGTCCGCTGACGATGATCAACGCGCCAGTGATCACGCTCAACCCCGGTTTGAGCGGGGGTTCGGCCGGTCGGGTGGCGCGTTGACCTTGTGGGGGTGACTTCGCCGTTGTCCTTGACGCCGCTCGCCGCGCTTGCGTAGGTTGGCACTCGGCACCTTCGAGTGCTAGCGACCGTCGCTGCTCACCCGCGACGGCAGTTCTTCGGTCGCTCTCTCGCAGTCAAAGACAGATTTTGGGAGGGCAGATCATGGCGACCGCCACCAAGGTCAACATCCGTCCGCTTGAGGACCGCATTGTTGTCCAGCCCGGTGAGGGCGAGCAGGTCACGGCCTCGGGAATCGTCATTCCCGACACGGCCAAGGAAAAGCCGCAGGAGGGCACCGTCCTCGCTGTGGGTGAAGGCCGCTGGGACGACGAGGGCAAGAAGCGCATCCCCCTCGACGTCAAGGTGGGCGACACCGTCCTGTACAGCAAGTACGGGGGCACCGAGGTCAAGTACAACGGCGAGGAGTACCTCATCCTCTCCGCCCGCGACGTGCTCGCGGTGCTCGACAAGTAAGACGCGCTGGGTCCGTTAACAACGTGCTAGCGGATTCGTTCAAGCTGCTGATCCGCCCCGGGAGCGTCATGCACCCGGGGCGTTTCGCATGAGAGGCGAAGACAACACTCATGGCCAAGATGTTGGCGTTCGACACCGACGCCCGTAAGGCGCTCGAGCGAGGCGTGAACGCGCTCGCCGACGCCGTGAAAGTGACGCTCGGCCCGCGCGGCCGCAACGTCGTCCTCGACAAGAAATTCGGCGCCCCGACCATCACGAACGATGGGGTCACCATCGCCCGTGAGGTGGAGCTCGACGACCCCTACGAAAACATGGGTGCCCAGCTCGCCAAAGAGGTGGCCACCAAGACCAACGACGTCGCCGGTGACGGCACCACCACCGCCACCGTCCTCGCGCAGGCGATGGTGTGTGAGGGGCTGAAGCTGGTAGCCGCCGGCGCCAACCCGATGTCCTTGAAGCGCGGCATCGACGCGGCGGTCGACGCCGTGTCCGACCTGCTGCGCGAGCGGGCCACCGAAGTGTCCGACCGCAAGGACATCGCGCACGTCGCCGCGATCAGCGCGCAGGACAACGAGCTCGGGGAGCTCATCTCCGAGGCGTTCGACAAGGTCGGCAAGGACGGTGTGATCACCGTCGAGGAGTCGCAGACCACCGGCGTCGAGCTGGAGCTCACCGAGGGCATGCAGTTCGACAAGGGCTACATCTCGCCCTACATGGTCACCGACCCCGAGCGGATGGAGACCGTCTTCGAAGACGCTCTCATTCTCATCAACAGCGGGAAGATCAGCTCGATCCAGGAGCTGCTGCCGCTGCTGGAGAAGGTCATCCAGTCCAGCAAGCCGCTGCTCATCGTCGCCGAGGACATCGACGGCGAAGCACTCGCCACCCTGGTGGTCAACACCATCCGCAAGACGCTGCGCGTCGTCGCGGTGAAGGCCCCCGGCTTCGGCGACCGGCGCAAGGCGATGCTGCAGGACCTCGCCATCCTGACCGGTGGCCAGGTCGTCACTCCTGACGTCGGCCTCAAGCTGGACTCGGTGGGCCTCGAGGTCCTCGGTTCGGCGCGCCGGGTCGTCGTCGACAAGGAGAACACCACCGTCGTCGACGGTGGCGGCAGCTCTTCCGACGTCGAGGACCGGGTCCGGCAGATCCGCCGCGAGATCGAGGAAACCGACTCCGACTGGGATCGCGAGAAGCTGCAGGAGCGGCTCGCGAAGATCGCGGGCGGCGTCGGCGTGATCCGCGTCGGTGCGCACACCGAGGTCGAGCTCAAGGAGCGCAAGCACCGCGTCGAGGACGCGATCTCGGCCACCCGTGCCGCGATCGAGGAGGGCATCGTCGCCGGCGGCGGCTCCGCTCTCGTCCACGCGGCCTCCGTGCTCGACGACGGGCTCGGCCTGAGCGGTGACGAGCTGTCCGGGGTGAAGCTGGTGCGCAAGTCGCTCTTCGAGCCGGTGCGCCGGATCGCGATCAACGCCGGCCTCGAGGGCTCCGTCGTCGCCGCCAAGGTTGCGGAGCTGCCCCCGGGCCACGGCCTGAACGCCGCCACCGGCAGCTACGGCGATCTGCACGCCGACGGGGTCGTCGACCCGGTCAAGGTCACCCGCTCCGCGGTGGCCAACGCCGCCTCGATCGCGTCGCTGCTGCTCACGACCGAGACGCTGGTCGCCGACAAGCCGGCCGAGCCGGAGGAGGACCACGGCCACAGCCACGGCGGCCACGGTCACGGTCACTCCCACGGCCCGGGCTTCTGACCGGCCTGCCATCCACCAGCTTCGGCCCCGGACCCGCTACGGCGGGTCCGGGGCCGAAACTGTTTCGGACCTGAAAAATGACGGCCGGTGCGGGCTTCACTCTTTCGGGTTATCAGCCGATGGGGTGAACGTGGACGGCAGCACCGAGGGTGGCACCAGCGTGTTCGTCGACCCGGCCGCCTTCTGCAGCGTCGCCGCGCGGATGCTGGCTGCCGGAGGGCGGGACAGCGTTCCCGCCGTGATCACGCTGCTCAGCCAGGCGCTTGACGCCGATGTCACGCTGGTCGACGCGGCATCACCGCGCGCGTCCTCGATCCCCAAGCCGCGGATCCGCCGGGTCGCCCCGGACGTGATCGGGCTGGACGTGCCTGCTCCGATCGAGTTTCCCGTCAAGCTGCGTGACACCGTGCTCGCGGTATTGCTGATCGAGCCGTCGCGCGTCGGGCTGCCATCGGCGTGGAAGGGCCCGGCCAGTCCGCTCGGGACGATCACCGACCTCCTGGCTCTTGCGCTCGCGGCGGGTCCGGGGCCGGATGCCGCGACGGACGTCCGGTCGGTCGCGCGCACCTGGTTCGAGCTGGAGGAGTCCGACCGCGGCGAGCTTGCCGGCGAGCTGCACGACGGCCTGATCCAGTCGCTGGTCGCCGCGCGCTACCTGCTCGACCTGGCGTCGACCACGTGGCCGGACGGACCTGCGCCCTGGCTCGAGGCGATCCGCGAGAGCATCGTCGCCGCGTTGAGCGACGGCCGCACCATGTTGAACGCCGCATCGTCGCGTACCCGCGGCGACCGCGGTCTGCGACTGGCCCTCGAAGAGCTCTGTGACGGAGCGCGCATACCGGTGCAACTCACCGCGAGCTGGGCGCCGGACCTCGTGACGCCCGTGCCGCCGGTCGTGTCCGGGGCCGCGTACCGCTTCGTCCAAGCAGCCCTCGACGACCTCGTCGCGCGCGGTGGAGACGCTGCCGACGTGCAGGTCACGCTGGGCGCTAGTGGGCTGTCGGTCGATGTCTGCGCGGTCGGTGACCACCCCGCCTGGCCGGATGAGCCGGGGCGGCCGATGCGGCGTTGGGCCACCCGAGCCGAACTGCTCGGCGGCAGCGTCTTGCTGCAGCCGGCATCCGCTCACCTTCGGTTCGGTCCCGCCGATGGAGAGCCTGCGTCGCTGCCGAGCGATGTGCACGCTGGGAGGACGATGTGACCACGGTAATGATTTGCGACGATCACCGCATCGTCCGCGAAGGGCTGAAGCAGTTCGTGCAGTCCGTACCAGGAGTCGTCCGGGTGGATACGGCCGCCAGCGGGGAAGAGGTGCTCGCCCGATACGCGCTCGAGCGTCCTGATCTGGTGCTGATGGATGTGCAGATGCCGCGCCTGTCCGGGTTGGAGACCACTCGCCGGCTGGTGCGCGACTATCCGAGAGCCCGGGTCATCATGCTGACCGCGGCGGACGACCGGGAGAACGTCGCCACCGCCGTGGCGAACGGTGCCATCGGCTACCTGCACAAGGATGTCAGCCGCGAGGAGCTCTGCGCCGCCGTCGCGAGCGCGCTCGACGGGCACGAGCTGCTGGAGCCGTCCTTGCGCCGCGCGATGACCGAGCGAGGTGTGGGCGGGCGGACCGCCGACCCGGCGGGCGGGCTGACCGAGCGCGAGTTGCAGGTGCTGCGCGGCATGTCACAGGGCAAGTCGAACGCCGAGATCGGCCGATCGCTCTTCCTGTCCGAGGACACCGTGAAGACGCATGCCCGCCGGCTGTTTCGCAAGCTGGGCGTGAGCGACCGGGCGCAGGCGGTCGCCTGCGGCTTCCGGCGCGGATTCGTCACCTGAGCGATCCCGCGATCGGTAGCGGGCCGGCTACTCCGCCTGGTCGGAGGCGGCGTCCTCGGCGGCCTCGAGCACGGCATCGGCGTAGCCCCGCGCGTAGTCCCAGGTGACGTAGCGGGCAGGGTCGGGCGCGTAGGCCGGCTCGTGAACGCGGGTGCGGCCGGCAGACAGCAGGCTGCGCAGGTTGCCGACCATCAGCTCCCAGTCCATGTAGTGCCGGTCACCGCAGTCGTCGCACTCGATCACGATGCCGAGCACGTCACGCGGCTCCAGCAAGGCCCGAAAGCCTTCGAGGTCGGCGAGGTCGGAAACGAGTTCCTCGCGCTCCTGCGGCGTGAGCGGCGGCTCCTCGAAGTCGTCGTCGTCAGCCGGCGGCAGCTGGGCAGCGGGGTCGTTGGGATCGCCCGCGAATGGGTCTAGCGGCTCGTGCGGCACGTGATCCACGGTACGCGTGCCATGCGAACCTCACGTCCGTCTCGGCGGTACGCTTGCGTATGGATAAGGCCGCTTGGGGCCCCGGATTCTGTGGTCGCGAATCGCGGGCGGCGGCCTTTCGTGCTTTCGGGCATTCGTGACGGGCAGCGGCGCCGGACATACAAGGGGCAGGGCATGGCAGAGGTCGAAATCGGTATCGGCAAGAGCGGCCGGCGGGCCTATGGCTTCGACGATGTAGCAATCGTCCCGTCGCGGCGCACCCGTGACCCCGAGGACGTGTCGATCAGCTGGGACATCGACGCATTCCGTCTCGATCTTCCGCTGCTCGCGTCGGCGATGGACGGGGTCGTCTCGCCTCGCACGGCGATCGAGATCGGCAAGCTCGGCGGCGTCGGCGTCCTGAACCTCGAGGGCCTCTGGACCCGCTACAAGGACCCGGATCCGATCCTCGAAGAGATCTCCCAGCTCGATGACGCCACCGCCACCAAGCGGATGCAGGAGCTCTACGCCGAGCCGATCAAGCCCGACCTGATCGGCGAGCGCATTCAGCAGGTCAAGGACGCGGGCGTGCTGACCGCTGCCAGCCTCACCCCGCAGCGCGTGCAGCAGTTCTCCCCGATGGTGCTCGACGCCGGCGTCGACCTCTTCGTCATCCAGGGCACCGTGGTCAGTGCGGAGCACGTCTCCAGCCGCAGCGAGCCGCTGAATCTGAAGCGCTTCATCGGCGACCTCGACGTGCCGGTGATCGTCGGCGGTTGCGCGTCGTTCTCCACCGCTTTGCACCTGATGCGCACCGGAGCGGCCGGCTTGCTCGTCGGCGTCGGGCCGGGCCACGCCTGCACCACCCGCGGGGTGCTGGGCGTCGGCGTGCCGATGGCGACGGCGATCGCCGACGCGGCCGGCGCCCGGATGCGTTACCTCGACGAGTCCGGCGGCCGCTACGTGCACATCATCGCCGACGGAGGCATGCGCACCGGGGGCGACATCGCGAAGGCGATCGTCTGCGGAGCCGACGCGGTCATGATCGGCTCGCCGCTCTCGCGCGCGGTCGAGGCGCCGGGTCGCGGCTACCACTGGGGCATGGCCACCTTCCATCCGGACCTGCCGCGGGGCACCCGCGTGAAGACCACGACGGCGGGCACGTTGAAGGAGATCCTGGTCGGCCCGGCGCCGGTCAACGACGGCACCATGAACCTCTTCGGAGCGCTGCGCACGTCGATGGCCACCACCGGCTACCAGAACCTCAAGGAGTTCCAGAAGGCCGAGATGATGGTCGCACCGTCGCTGCAGACCGAGGGCAAGTCGCTGCAGCGCGCCCAATCGGTCGGAATGGGTCGCTGACCCGCCGCTTCATCCGCCGGCAGCTCGCTGCCTAACCTTCCGGGCGACTCCTGCCGATCTGTCAGGAGTCCGTCAGAGCTATACGTGCGACGCTCTTTCCCGGCAGGATGGTGCGCGTGGTCGATCCGCTGCAGCCGGCTGACCCGCCATGGGTCGGCCGCTACCGGCTCAAGGGCCGGCTCGGGGCCGGCGGCATGGGGGTCGTCTATCTCGCCGAGGGTCGCAAGGGCCTCGTGGCGTTGAAGGTCGTGCGGCCCGAGCTGGCGCAGGACCCGTCGTTTCGCGCCCGTTTCCGCCGCGAGGTACAAGCGTCGTTTCGGGTCTCGAGCCAGTTCACCGCGCAGCTGGTCGACTTCGACACCGAGGCCGAAGCCCCCTGGATGGCCACTGAGTTCGTCGAGGGCACCCCGCTGGACCGGCTCGTCGAGCGCGTGGGACCGCTGGCGGTGGATGCGCAGGTAGCCCTGGCAGTCGGACTCGCGGAATCGCTTGTCGCGATCCACGTCGAGGACGTCGTGCATCGGGATCTGAAGCCCGCTAACGTCCTTTGCACCGACTCCGGACCGAAGGTGATCGACTTCGGCATCGCCACCGCGGCGGATGCGGTGCCGATGACCCAAGCGGGGATGGTGATCGGTTCGCCCGGGTGGATCACGCCGGAGCAGCTGCTGACCGGTGACGCCGCGCCGGCGTCGGACGTGTTCGCCTGGGGCTGTCTGGTGGCGTTCGCGGCGAGTGGGGTGCAGCCCTACGGCACCGGTCAGATTCAGACCGTCTTCTGGCGGGTGCTGAACCAGCCGCCTTACGTCGACCGGGACCGGCTGACGCCGGTGCTGCATGACCTCGTCGATGCCGCCACCGCCTACCAGCCGGAGCGGCGACCCGGCTCCGCGGAGCTCTTGGAGCGGCTGCTCGCGGCGGCCCGGCCGGCTGGTCGGCCGGCACGGCGTGCTGTCGCTGATGTGAGCACGGATGGTGTCGCTGATGTGGGCGCGGGGGTGGGTGGCGAGCTCCGCGCTGACGCGGCGAGCGGGCGGGCATCCGACGTCGTCGACGAGAAGTGGGCGGTCCGCGAGACGGTGGCCGCCGGCAACCCGCTGCCCGTGTCGCTGCTGCGCCCGTCGGAGTCCGGCCAGCCGGCGGTGCCGGTCGAGCTGGTCAAGGGCGCCAATACGGAGCTGGAGACGGCGCCGCTGCTGATCGATCTGATGTGGAGCGCCGCTGGCGGTGCCGACCTGCAGGTCGCCGCGCTGCTGCTCGGGGATGACGGCCGGGCCTACCGCGAGCAGCCGCTCGTCGACCGGACGCGGATCAACGGCCCGGACGGCTGCGTGACCTACGTCGGTCACGACCGCACCGAGCGCGGCTGGCGCGACCGCATCTTGCTCGACCTAGCCGGAGCGCCTGCTCACCTGTCCCGGGTGCTGGTCACCGCGTCGCTCGACGAAGCGCAGCAGACCATCGATGGCCCGCCGATCACGTTCGGAATGGTCGCGGGCCTCGAGGTGGTGGTGGGTGCGCCGCGGGCCGGCGGCCGGCCGGTGCGGTTCGTCGTCCCGCCGCTCGGCGCCGAGCGCGCGATCGTCGCGGTCGAGATCTACCGCCGGGGTGGGCGGTGGCGGGTACGCGCGGTGGCCCAGGGGTATGCGGAGGGCTCCGTCGCGCTGGCTCGCGACTTCGGCGCTGACATCCCGACCGGTGCGGCCGCCGAGGCCTGAGGCCGGGAGCGGGCGCGGGAATGGCGCGGGAATGGCATTGAGCGCTTGACGAGTTGGGTAGGTGAGCGCGCCGGGCTGTTCCGGCCCGGAGGAGGTCGCTATGCCGGTCACCCGCCTGAACCACGCGGTGCTGTACGTGACAGATGTGCAACGCACCGTCGACTTCTACCGCGACCTGCTCGGCTTCGACGTGATCACCCAGCTGCCGCCGCAGGGCGGCTTCGGTGGCGCGGCGTTCCTGCGGGCGGCTGCGTCCACGAACGACCACGACCTCGGCGTCTTCGGGATCGGAGCCGCCGGCCCGTCGGCGGCCGGCCGCGGCGAAGTGGGGCTCTACCACCTGGCGTGGGAGGTCGACACGCTCGATGAGCTGCAGCGCACCGCCCAGCGCCTGGCGCAGGCCGGAGCGCTCGTAGGCGCCTCCGACCACGGAACGACGAAGAGCCTGTACGCCAAGGACCCGGACGGTCTGGAGTTCGAGGTGGTGTGGCTGATCCCGGCCGATCTGCTGAGTGCAGCCGACATCTCGGCGCGCACCACCATCAAGCCACTCGACCTCGAGCGGGAGATCGAGCGTTTCGGCGCGCAGACCCGCGGTGGAGTGGGCGTCTCCATTCCCGTCTAGCGCGCCGGGGACGGCACGGCGGGGTCGACCGGCGCCCTGTGGATAACCCGGGAGGCTGCCGGCCGGTCCCGGTAGAACTCAGCGTGTGACTTCTCCTTTGCCGGCCGCCGGCGGCGCGGGCCGCGAGCTGGTGGTGACTCCGAGCGCCTTGCTGGACGCGAGCGTGGCCGTGCGTGAGATGGCGGAGGCCGTCCGCACCGCGGGCGCGCCGGCGTCGAGCGCGGTCGTCGCGGCGGTCGGTGACCCGGCGTGCGGGGCGGCGCTGGGCGGCGCGCTGGCGGCGCTGCGCCAGACGGCGGTCCTCGCATCGGCGGGAGTTGCGGGGCTCGGCGAGGCGCTTGCCTCGGCGGCTGAGACGTTGCGCGCCGCTGACCAGGCAGCCATACCACCCTCCGGCTCGTCGCGATGAGTGCGGCGGGCAGCGTGGTGTGTGAGGTCGCGGTGAGCGCGCTCGCGATGAGTCCGCGCCTTGCCGCCGCCGATCCGGTGGCCGTAGCCCGGGAAGCCGGCGCGCTGTCGTCGGCCGCCTCGGCGCTCGACGCCGACTCCCGCCGCCTTGCCGGGCTGGGCGCCGAAGCGACCGGCGGCAGCTGGGCCGGCGCCGCCGCAGACGCGTTCACCAGGGCGGCAGCGGACCACGCCCGCCGGCTGCAGACGCTCGCAGCGCTGGTCGTGCAGCTGGCTGACGCGTTGCGCCGGCTCGCGGCAGCGCTCGCTCAAGCACGCCAGGATGCGCACGACGCGGTGGCCCGAAGCCGCCGGCTGGATCTCGAGGTCGATCAGCTGAACCAGCGCATCCGCGGCTCGGCCGCGGCAGCGGACCCGGCGGCGGCCGGCCGGCTCGGCGTGGCTGCGGCAGAGCTGGCCGGAGAGCTCTCGCGGGTGACGACCGAGCTGCAGGCGGCCGAGTGGCGCGCCGACGAGGCCTGGCAGCGGGCGCAGGGCGCGTTCGACGGGGTCACGTACGCGACGCCCGTCATGCGCGCGCGCATGCAGGGGAAGGGCTGGGATCCGTCCCAGCACGTGTCGCTCGCCGCGTCCGGGGCGCTGGCCTGCACGGTGATGGACGAGTTGGGGCTGCCGCGCGATGGGGTGCTCACCGGTCCCGACGGCCGGCAGTATCCGCTGATCGTCCAGACGGCGCGCGATCGCGAGGGCCAGCTGGTGGTCACCACCCGGGAGGTGCCCGAGAAGCGTGGCGATTGGCAGCAGCTGGCGGTGCGCTATGGAGCGACGGAATACGGGCGCCGGGCTGCGGGGTGGGAGAAGGTCGCGGTCGCGCTCGGTGGGCTCGCGGGTGCCGGGTATCCGGACGGCGCCACGTTCGCACCGCAGCTGCTCCGCCAGCTGCAGCTGATGCCCGGCGGCGGGGCTTACTTCCCGGCCGGCGACGACCGTGGCGCCGACGGCAACGTCGTCAAGGAGGCCGGTGCCGAGCCGCCGCGAGCGGGCCAGGCGCGCCAGTATTGGCGCCCCCCGATGTCCGGGGTGGCCGCGGGCCGGCGGGCCGCGGTCCCCGACGCCATCGGGTTGCTCGACGCGGGGCTGAGCGGCGTGCTGCTGGCCGGACGCCTCGACGACGGCCGGGCGGCGGCGTACCGCGTCGTCTTCGAAGAGGACTCCCGCGGCCAGCGGCGCGCCCGGATGCAGCTCTTTCGCGTCGTCAGCGCCGAGGGGGAGTCGCCGTCCACGCTCGCGGCCGCCGGCTACGTCGACAGCTCGGGGCAGCTCGCCGGCACACCGGTCACCGGCGAGGATCCCGACCGCCATCCGATCATGCGCCCGGCGGGACGGTGAACGGCGCGCGCCCAGCGCACCCCGCCGCATGGCCGGCACCGGCGAACCGGGACGATGCGCAGATGGCTTCCTCGTCGCTGAAACTCGGCCTGCGGCTCGAGGCCTACCGGGCCGCGCATCTCACACTCCCGGTGGGGCTCGTGCAAAAGGCGGAAGCACTCGGCTATCACTCCGTCTGGTCGGCGGAGGCCTACGGTGCCGACGCGCTGACCTCGCTCGCCTATCTCGCCGCGGTCACGTCGAAGATCAAGCTCGGCACGGCGGTGGCGCAGGTCGCCGCCCGGCCGCCGACGGCGTTGGCGATGGCGGCGATGAGCATCGATGCGCTGGCCGGCGGCGGCCGGATGATCATCGGTCTCGGGGTGTCCGGCCCGCAGGTCGTCGAAGGCTGGTACGGGCAGCCGTGGGGCAAGCCCACGGTGCGGCTGCGTGACTACGTCGCGATCCTGCGGCAGGCGCTCGACCGCCGGCAGCCGGTGGCCTACGAGGGGCGGGAGATCTCGCTGCCGTACCGCGGGCCCGGTGCACTCGGCCAGGGCAAGCCGTTGCGCTCGATCCTGCATGCCGAGTCGCGGATCCCGATCTGGATCGCTGCCGGTGGCGCGCGCAATGTCGCGTTGGCGGCCGAGGTCGCCGACGGGTGGCTGCCCATGGGACTCGGCCCCGGCGGGGCGAAGGAGTACGACGCCGCGATCGGCGAGGGCTGCGCCCGGCGCAGCCCGGAGCTGGATGCCGCTCCCGGCGCCGCCTTCGATGTCTTCAGTGGAGTGACCGTGACGTTGACCGACGACGTCCGGGGCGTGCTCGATGCGTCGAAGCCACTCACCGCGATGTACGTGGGCGGCATGGGCAGCGCGACGCACAACTACCACCGCGACGCGATGGCCCGACGGGGCTTTCCCGAGGCCGCCGACCGCATCGGCGAGCTGTGGCGAGCCGGGCGCAAGGAGGAGGCGATCGCCGCGGTGCCCGATGCCTATCTCGAGCAGACCCAGCTCGCCGGATCTCCCGAGCGCATCCGCCGGCTCTGGGAAGCAGGTGTCGTCGGTCCCGGCGTCACCGGTGTGATCGTCGGGGCGGAGCAGCCGGAGGCGCTCGAGCTCATGGCCGACCTCGCCGGCCTCGAACGTCAGACCTCACCCGCGGGAGCGCAGGCATGAGCAGCTACGAAACGATCTCGATCGACACTCCCGCCGAGCACGTCCACCGCATCACTCTCGCTCGGCCGGACAAGCGCAACGCGATCTCGGCGCTCATGCGGGTGGAGTTGATGACCGCGCTGCAGGCGGCCGACCATGATCCCGAGGTGCGGGTCAGCGTCATCCGCGGCAGCGGGCCGTGCTTTTCGGCCGGATACGATCTGCGTTCCGGCTCGCTCATGGACGGCTCGCCGATCTACTCCGCGCCCGGTGACGGTCAGTGGGCCCGGCAGGCCACCGACACCTGGTTCTCCATCTGGGACCTGGCGCATCCGGTCGTCGCGCAGGTGCACGGCTATGCGATCGCCGGCGGCACCGAGCTCGCGTCGGCCTGCGATTTGGTCTATGTCGCGAGCGACGCGGCCATCAGCTACCCCGTCGTCCGGGTGGCCAGCCCGCCGGACTGGCAGTACCACACGCCGCTGCTCGGCATGCGCCGGGCGATGGAGCTCATGCTGACCGGCGACGCCATCACGGGGGAGGAGGCCGCGCGCATCGGCTTCGCGAACCGCGCGTATCCGCCGGAGGCGCTGGAAGTCGAGGTGCTGGCGGTGGCCAAGCGGATCGCCGGCGTGCCGAAGGACCTCACGCAGATCAACAAACGCTCGGTGCACCGGTCGTTCGACGTCTGGGGCGCCCGGGCGGCGATGCGGGCCGGCACCGAGCTGCAGGCCCTCGCCGGCCACACCGCTACGGCGCAGGCGGTGCGGTCGGACATCCTGAACGCGGTGAAGCGCGCGTCGCAGCCGCAGCAGCGCCCGAAGGCTCAAGAGAGCGACCCCGGCTGACGATAGGCGAGCATGGCTGACGCACCTGCGCCTGACGGCAGCGGCGAAGCCGGCACGGGCCAGCGCGGGCATGGGGCTCCGGATCGGCGCACGACGATCGATCTGCTCCGCGCCGAGCGGGGGGAGCCGGAGCGGCGCAAGCTGCCGCGCTTCGAGCTGCCGCGCCGGGCGGCTGACGACGAGCCGCCGCAGGAGCAGGCGAGCTAGACATCCCACGTTCCTAACGTGTCAAGCGGCGGTCGCGTGTTCGTCGGATTCAGGCTGCGTCTTGCTGTCTGTGCCGAGGTGCCAGGCGATGGTTTCGTCGTGGGGCGTGTGGTGGCGTAGGCAGCCGTGGAGGATGCCGACGAGCCGGTTCGCCAGGGCGCGTAGCGCGGCGTGGTGGGTGGCTCCGGCGGCGCGTTTGGTGTCGTAGTAGGCGCGGGCGCCGGGAGAGCTTCCCAGGGCGCAGAACGCCCATTGGTAGAGCGCGTCGGCGAGGCGTTTGTTGCGCGCGACCCGGGCGAGCACGACCCGGCTTTTGCCGGACGCGCGGGTGATCGGTGCGGTGCCGGCGTAGTTCTTGCGGGCTTTAGCATCGGCGTAGCGGTGCGGGTCGTCCCCGAACTCCGCGAGCACCCGAGCGCTAAGGACCAGGCCGAGTCCGGGAAGACTGCACAGGATCTCAGCGCTCGGGTGCTGCTCAAAAGACGCGGCCAGCTTGGCTTCGACGGTGCCGGTCTGACGGACCATCTCGGTGATGATCGCGACCGACGCGGACACGCTGGCGCCGAACGCTTCGGCGACCAGCGGCAGTGCTCCGAGCTGCTCGCTGCGTAATGCGGTAGCGATCTGCTCAGCCCGGGTGTGCAGGTTGCGCTGGCGGCCGGCGGCGCGCAGCACCGCCTCGATCTGGGTGACCCGCAGCACCGCACCCTTGGCCGGGGTCGGCGCCTTCGCCAGCACCGCCAGCGCATCCCTGCCGGCCAGGTCGTCCCCGAAGGCTTCGAGCGCTGCCGGGTAGAACTCACGCAGCGTGGACCGCAGGCCGTTGGTCTGCCGTTGCCGGGTCCAGATCAGGTTCTGATGGGCCCGGGCCAGCACCTTGACCGCTTCGGCGAGTTCACTGTCACCGGCGATCGGCCGGTGCTGATGGCGGTCGGTGCGTACCAGATCGGCGAGCACATGGGCATCACCCGGATCGCTCTTGGCCCGGGAGGTGACATGCCGGTCGCGATACCGCGACGCCGACAGCGGGTTGATCGCGAACACCTGATAGCCCGCCGCCAGCAGCGTCTGCACCCAGCCGCCACGGTCGGTCTCGATCCCGACCACCACCTGATCCGGCCCGGCGGCGGACGGCAGCTGCTCGGCGAGCAGCGCATGCAGCTGGCCGATACCTGCGATGCCTTCCGGCAGCCGGCGGCGGACCAGCCGGCGACCCGACTCGTCCTGAATCTCCACATCGTGATGGGCCTCAGCCCAGTCATCACCCACGAACAGCAAGTGCACGCCCCTCCCTTGACTCGACCGGCAACAGCAGTCTGAGCGACGAGGAACCGCGGCACGCTAATGGATCAGTGCTCGTAATGGCGACGACATCCCACCAGCCGTTCGATCACCTCACCACCAGCCGGGGCACGCTCTAGCTTTAGACCTCAGACCCACGGGCCTGCTCACGCAAGTGCTCACCGGCTGGCAGCTCAGACGTACAACAGCCTCGCATCACCGGGGGCTGCGGTACGACACCCATTAGCTTTCGCCGCAGGTGAGCGGGCTCACCGCCGCCGGCTGCGCGTTGCCGTCGCGCCGCCGGACGCGAGGTGGCGCGGGGTCGTAGGGTCGTCCCATGGCGCAGCCTGACGCCCCCGCCCCCAGCCACTCCGACACCCATCCGGACGTTTCCGCAGCGCCGGTGCTCGTCGTCGACTTCGGCGCGCAGTACGCGCAGCTGATCGCCCGCCGGGTGCGCGAATGCCACGTCTACTCCGAGATCGTCCCGTATACCGCGACGGTCGACGAGCTGCTCGCTCGCAAGCCGAAGGCGATCATCCTGTCCGGCGGCCCGAAGTCGGTGTACTCGCCCGGCGCGCCGGCGGTCGATCCGGCGCTGTTCGCAGCCGGCGTTCCGGTGCTCGGTATCTGCTACGGCCACCAGGTGATGGCGCAGGCCCTCGGCGGCCGCGTCGAGCCGACCGGCATCGCCGAGTACGGCGCTACCCGGCTTGCCGTCGAGCGCTCGGGCGTCCTGTTCGCGGAGATGCCGGCTGATCAGCAGGTCTGGATGTCGCACGGCGACACGGTCGTCGAGGCGCCGGACGGCTTCACGGTGACCGCCGCGACCCCGGCCACGCCGGTCGCGGCGTTCGAGGACCCGGGTCGGGGCCTGTACGGCGTGCAGTTCCACCCGGAGGTCGTGCACACCGAAGAGGGCATGAAGCTGCTCGCCCACTTCCTGCGCGCCGCCGGGTGCCGCCCGACCTGGACGATGCTCAACATCGTCGAGGAGGCTGTCGCGGCGGTCCGCGAGCAGCTCGGCGCGGACGGGCGGGCGATCTGCGCGCTGTCCGGCGGGGTCGACTCCGCGGTGGCGGCAGCCGTCGTCCAGCGTGCCATCGGCGACCGGTTGGTCTGCGTCTTCGTCGACCACGGCCTGTTGCGCAAGGGGGAGGCCGAGCAGGTCGAGTCCGACTTCGTCGCGTCGACCGGGGTCGACCTGGTGCACATCAAGGCGGCGGACCGGTTCGCCGGGGCGCTGGCCGGCGTCACCGACCCGGAGCAGAAGCGCAAGATCATCGGCCGCGAATTCATCCGGGTCTTCGAGGAGGCCGCGCGCGACATCAAGGCGAGTACGCCCGGCGGTCACGGCGCCGACTACCTGGTGCAGGGCACGCTCTATCCCGATGTCATCGAGTCCGGCTCGCCGACCGCCGCCAAGATCAAGTCGCACCACAATGTCGGCGGCCTGCCGGAGGATCTGCAGTTCGCCCTGGTCGAGCCGCTGCGCATGTTGTTCAAGGACGAGGTCCGCCGGGTCGGCGAGGAGCTCGGCCTGCCCGCCGAAATCGTGTGGCGCCAGCCGTTCCCCGGTCCGGGTCTCGCCGTGCGGATCATCGGCGAGATCACCCCGCCGCGGCTCGCGTTGCTCCGCGAGGCCGACGCCATTGTCCGCGACGAGATCAACAGGGCTGGGCTCGACCGGGAGATCTGGCAGGTCTTCGCGGTGCTGCTGGCCGACGTGCGTTCCGTCGGCGTGATGGGCGACGAGCGCACCTACGGCCATCCGATCGTGGTGCGCGCGGTGACCAGCGAAGACGCGATGACCGCCGACTGGGCTCGGCTGCCGTACAACGTGCTCGAACGGATCAGCAACCGCGTCGTCAACGAGGTGCCCGGCATCAACCGGGTCACCTACGACGTCACCTCGAAGCCGCCCGGCACCATCGAGTGGGAGTAGCTGGGCCGGCGCACCGCGGCTGGCGTCATGCTCTCGGGCTGCTATAACGACCCCACAGCTTGCCGCAGGGTCGGAGGTCCGGCGATGGATGCAACGCTCACCCGTATCGACGCGTCTGACCCGGTCGAACACGCGCTGAAGGCGCTGGACGACGACGGCGTCGTGATCATCGAAAACCTGCTCGACGCCGATACGCTCGCCCGTTTCAACGCCGACCTCGATCCACTGCTGGAGCAGGCGCGGCCGCAGCGCAGCTTCCTGAACGACACGATCGCGGGCTTCTTCGGTGACCGCACGCGCCATGTCACCGGCGTGGCGGCGAAGTCGCGGGTCTTCACCACGGAAGTGATGGTCCACCCGGTGCTGCTCGGGATCGCCGACGCGGTCCTCGCCCCGGCGTGCAGCAGCTATCAGCTCAACCTGGCGCACGTGCTCGACCGGGGGCCCGGCGCGACCCAGCAGTACCTGCACCGCGACGAGCTGGTCTGGGTGCACCTGCCGAACCCGCACCCGACCGTGCAACTCGCCACGATGATCGCGCTCGTCGACTTCACCGCGGACAACGGCGCCACCGTGGTCGTTCCCGGCAGCCACCGCGGCTCGCTGCACGACCGGCCGGAACGGGAGCCGGTGCCCGCGGAGATGGCGGCCGGTTCCGCTGCGGTCTACCTCGGTTCGACGCTGCACGCCGCCGGGTCGAACACGACGAGCGAAACATGGCGCCGCGGGATGCATCTGAGCTACGTCGCCGGGTGGCTGCGCACCGAGGAAAACCACTACCTGACCACCTGGCCCGACGTGGCCCGTTCGCTGCCGACGCGTTCGCAGCAGCTCCTGGGCTACGCCGCGCATGACGCCATCAACGACGCCGGTGGCTACCTCGGCGCGGTGGAGCTGCAGGATCCGGTGGAGCTGATCGCCCGCGGGGAGCTGTGATCGTCGTCAGCTCGTCTCGTCGAGCCACGAGGTGAGCTGCTGCGCGGTCCAGGCCGGATCCTCGATCTGCGGCACGTGGCCGAGGTCCGGGTGCACCCGAAACGTCCAGTCCGGCCGGCGCGCCGCGACCGCCTGGCCGGCAGCGAGCGGTACGAGCCGGTCATGGGCGCCGAAGATCAGCAACGTCGGCTGCCGCACCATGCTGATCGCCTCGACGTAGCGCCGCGGCCGGGCCAGCACCCCGGTGAGGGAGCGCGCGGCCGCGAGGAACGCCCTGTCCAGCTCAGGCTTGCCGGCCCGTTCGGCCGCCAGCTCCTCGCTGAACCGGACCAGCCCGGGATCCACCCGGCTGGGGTCATGGCAGACCAGCTCCAGCGTCTGCCTGACGATCGCCGCCGGCGGCACCGTGCGGCTGCGCCGCGCCAGCAGCCGCTCACCGGCGAACGGCGCGGCCATCAGCGCGAACTGGGCGATGAAGCGGGGATCACGCGGCATCCGGTTGCGCGGCAGCGGCACCGCCGCGTCCAGCAGCACCAGACGGTTCACCGTCCGCGGCTTGCGGGCCGACTGCAGGATGCTGAGCAGGCCACCCATCGAGTTGCCGATCAGCATGACCGGCTCGTCGGTGATGGCGTGCAGGAAGCCGTCGAGCAGCCGCCGGTTGCCGCGGATGTCAGCCTTGCGTCCCGCGACCGGAGTGCGGCCGTTGCCGGTGAAGTCGAAGGCGACGACCCGGAAACGGTCGGTCAGCAGCGGCGCGAACGTCAGCCAGTTCGCGAAGGAGCCGCCGAGCCCGTGGACGCAGACGGCGAGCGGCGCATCCTTCGGGCCGCCGAAGTCGACCCAATGCACCGGCCGCCCGGCGACGTCGACGAACTGTGAGGGCGGCACGTCCAGCTGGGACGACGTCAGATGCTCCGTCATGGCGTCACGGTAATCGCCGGACGCGGATACGGACGCTCAGGCGGGAGTCGAGAGGCTCATGGCGAAGTCTGCGGCGGGGTCGCAGTACCAGGCGGCCGGTTCCAGTCGCGCGGCGCGCAGTTCCGCTTCCAGTCCCGTGCGCCGGAACTTTCCGGATACTTCGGTACGCATCTCCTCCCCGGCGGTGAATGCGACGGTCAATTCGAGGGCGGGGACGCTCACCCGCATCGCGCGGCAGGCCCGCAGCCGCATTTCGATGCGCTCGTGGTCGGCATCCCAGATGGCGACGTGCTCGAACGCGTCGGGGTCGAAATCCGCGCCGAGCCCGGCGTTGATCACCCGCAGCACGTTGCGGTTGAACTCGGCGGTGACACCCGCCGCGTCGTCGTAGGCCACGACCAGCCGGGCCGGGTCCTTCACCAGATCCGCGCCGAGCAGGAAGCTGTCGCCCGGCCGCAGCGCCGCGCGCACATCCGCGAGGAAGCGCGCCCGCGGCTGCGGCTCCAGGTTGCCGATCGTGGAGCCGAGGAAGGCGAAGGTTCGCCGGCCGCTGCCGGCCTCGCGCAGCAGCGGGACGTGCTGCTCGAAGTCCCCGACGACGCCGGTCACGGCAAGCCCGGGGTATTCCGCGGCGAGGACGGCGCCGGCCTGCGCGAGGGTCACCTCATCGACGTCGAAGCCCACGTAGCCGCGTAGCGTGCCGGCGGCTCGGAACGCGTCCAGCAGCAGGCGGGTCTTCTCCGACGTTCCGGAGCCGAGCTCCACCAGCGTCTCGGTCGGTGCGGTGCGCGCGATGTCGGCCGCGTGAGCGGTGAGGATGGCCCGCTCGGTGCGGGTGGGGTAGTACTCCGGCAGCCGGGTGATCTCGTCGAACAGCTTGCTGCCGCGCTCGTCGTAGAACCATTTGGGAGGCAGCGTCTTCGGTTGTGCCGTCAGCCCGGCGCGCACGTCGGCGCGCAGGGCCGCGTCGAACGCGCCGGGCGCGAGATGGCTGTCGATGGTGATGGGCTGATCGGTCACATCTCTCCCAGGTCGGTGACCGCGACCCCGTCCGGGGTCACGGTGAGCAGGCAGCGGTCGGGAATGTCCCGCCAGGCGAGATCGTCGTCGTAGGGCTCGCTGGCGACCGCGACGCCGTCCGGGGTGACGAGAACGGACAGCGTGTCTCCCCACGTCGTCGCCAGCAGACGCGCACCGTCGGACGCGAGCACGTTCAGCCGGGCTCCCGGGTCGCGGCGGGCTACTTCCCGCACCCGACCGGCCAGGTCGCCGGGATCCTCGAGCAGCCAGGCGGCGAAGACGGCGCTATCGCAGACGGACTCCGCCGTGCGCCAGGCGTGGTCGGGCAGCACGCTGCGATCGAGCCGGCCGTTGTGCGACAGCAGCCACCCGTCCCGGGCGAACGGTGCGGCGGCGGTCTCGTCCGCGGGCATCCCGACCGTCGCGCTGCGCACCGCCGCCAGCACGGCGGTGGACGAGACGTGCGGCGCGACGGACGCGAACGATGCGTCGCTCCAGAGCGGCCGGTCCGACCGCCAGCGGGCCGGCTCGGCCAGGCCGGGCGTCCACCAGCCGACTCCCCAGCCGTCGGCGTTCAGCCGCCCGTGCTGCTGCCGGCGCGGCGCGTAGGACTGCCGGACGAGCCCGAACTCGGGCGTGACGATGAGCGACGCGAGCGAGCGCCGCGTACCCAACCAGGCGAGATGGCGGCACATCAGGCGTCCCAGGCCAGCCGCACGCCGGTGAAGATCTGCCGGCGGAGCGGGTAATCCCAGTTGCGAAACGACGTGCGGACCGCGAACGGATCCGTCGCCCAGCTGCCGCCGCGCAGCACGCGGTAGTCCGGGCCGAAGAACGGTGCCGAGTAGTCGCGGTAGATCATCGGCGCGAAGCCCGGCCACGGCGCGAACGGGGAGCTGGTCCACTCCCAGACGTCGCCCAGCAGCTGCTCGACCCCGAACGCGGACGCCCCCTCGGGGTAAGCGCCGGCGGGGGCCGGCCGCAGCGCCGTGCCGCCGAGGTTCGCCGGCTGCCGAGCTGCGTCGCCCCATGGCACCGTGCGGTGGGCGAGCTGCCCCGGCGCTCCGGCGGCGGCCTTCTCCCACTCCTGCTCGGTGGGCAGCCGGGCCCCAGCCCAGCGGGCGAAGGCCTCGGCCTCGAAGAAGTCGACGTGCTGCACCGGCTCATCCGGGGGGACCGGCTCGACGGCGCCGAACCGGGTGCGCACCCAGCCGCCCGCACCGTCCGGCGACCAGAACAGCGGCGCGTCGATTGCCTCCGCCGACCGGTGCTGCCATCCCGCTTCCGACCACCAGCGCGGCTGCGTGTAGCCGCCGTCGGCGAGGAATTCCTGCCACTCCGCATTCGTCACCGGTACCCGGCCGATCCGGAATGCCGGCAGGTCGACGGTGTGCTGGGCGAGCTCGTTGTCGAGCGCTGACGGGCAGCCGGCGGCCGTGGTGCCGACGAGCGCCGGGCCGGCAGGGATCGCCACCGAATCGGCGACCCCTCCACGCAGCCGCTGGCCCGCCGGGAGCGGCGTGCCGGTCAGCAGCGGCGGCCCGGCACGCAGCTGGTGGGTGGCCAGCATGGTCTCGGTGTGCTGCAGCTCGTGCTGGGCGACGAGCGCGGCCACGAAAGGGGCACCGCGCGGGCCCGGGTCGTCGACCAGCGCAGCGCTGCCGTTGAGCAGCTCGAGTACCCGGGCGCGCACGAGCTCGAGGTGGCGGCGGGCAGCGGGCGCATCGAGCAGCGGCAAGCGGGTGCGGGTCGCCCGCGGGTGCTGGAACGCGTCGTACAACCCGGCGATCTCCGGGCGGAAAACGGGATCGACGAGCCGCGGCTGCCAGTCGAGCTGCTGCAGGAGGAAGTGCTCTTCCTGCTGGCCGACGTGAGCGAGGTCCCAGACCAGCGGGCTCATCAGCGGTGAGTGCTGCCGGGTGAGCTCCACCTCGTCGAACGCGGTCAGCGCGAGCGTGCGCCGCCGAGCCGTCAGCAGGGCGCGAATCGCCGCCTCCCGGGAACGGGACGGGTCGGGAAGGGCGCTCAGTACAGCTCCTCCTCGGTCAGGCACGCCAGCGGTCCATCGCGCTCGGCGCGCGCGAGAACGAGGTCGGCCGGGGTACGTCCGGACGCGACCAGCTCCGCCCAGTCCTCAGCGGCTGGGCGCAACTCAGTGGGGACGGCGGGCAGCGCGGCATGGATCACTCCCTGCGCCGCCGCGGCGAGCTGCGGGTCGGTGAGGCCGATCGCCACCGCTGCGGCCGACCTGCGCGCGACCGGCTCCGCGGCCTCGGCCGCCCGGTCCGCCGCCTGGGCGTCATCGAGCACCGCCACCGTGATTGCCGCGAGGCCCGGCCACCAGCGTGCGGGCACCGCGTCGAGCAGGCGCAACTCCAGGAAACCGCGCAGCCGCACCGGCGGCCACAGCGTCGTGCAGTGCAGCTCGAGGTCGGCACGGGTCGGCCGCCGGTCACCGAGCTCCCGCTCGCCGGTGAGCCAGCTGACCAGCGGCACGCGTTCCCGCATCGGCCGGAAGGCGCCGGTCGTCTCGTCGCGCAGCAGCATCACGGGCGCCGCCAACGCGAAGGAGGCCCAGGCGCCGGCCGGGTCGCCGTGACCCACGAAGGGCGCGCACCGGCCGGGATCCAGCCGCTGCCAGACGGCGTTGCGCTCGGAGCGCACCCCGCGGTGCTCGCCGCGCAGCAGCGGGCTGCAGGCCGACAGCGCGAGCAGCGCCGGCATCAGCCGGTGGACGTGAGCGACCCGCTCGGCCCATCCGGACTCCGGTCCGGCCTCGACGTTCACCTGCAGCGACGCGGTGGACGCCATCATCGTCGCCCCATCGGGGGCGTACCCTGCTGCCGCGAAGTACGCCGCCATCGCCGCGTACCGGTCGCCCGGATGGATGCGCACGGGCGGGCGGACCGGATCCGTCCCGGCGGCGTGCAGCCCCAGGCCGGCGGCGCGCAGCGCCTCACGGAGCACCGCATCGTCCGTCGACAGCGCGGTCACCGCCGCCGCCACGTCCGGCTCGGGTGCCGTCGACAGCTCCAGCTGGCCGCCCGGCTCCATGGTGAGCCGGCTGCCGGCCGGGAACTCGAGCCCGTCGACCGCCGAGCGCAGGCGTTGCCACGAGATCACTGCTGCCGGCCGTTGCAGGTCGACGGCGTGACGCTCCAGCTCGAGACCCACCGTGCCGAGCCGGCCGGGGCGCAGCGCGTGCGCGGTCAGATATTCGCGGGCGGCCGGCAGGTCACACGGCTGCGCGCGGTCCGCGCTCGCGAGTACGGATGATGACGGTGAAGTGCCATGACGGCCATGGACGCCCATTGCAGGCCCCTCCAGGTCCGGACCGGTCTCAACGCTGAGACCGCGGGTCGGTGCGGGGCCGGCTGCCCAGTGCTTCGGGGCGCCGTCCTCGTCAGCTACCTAATGTCAGTGCCCGGATTAGCGCAAGTTCTTACGCGCCCTGAAGAAGTGCACATCCGGTAGTTGTGCTCAGCCGCCCGCCGGCGGCGGAAGCGGCTCGTAGGGCTCGTTGACGAGCGCCGCGTTCAGGGTGCGTGACCAGGCCAGCGCGGGGATCGTGCCGCCGAAGACCTCGCCGTAGTACATGCCGCCGGCGTAGACGTTGGTGAGCGGGTCACCCTGCGGTGCATTGATGTTGCCGGCCTCGACGGCCGCCGCCATCTGCGGGGTGAACCCGGCGAACCAGGCGCTGCTGAAGCCGTCCGTCGTTCCCGTCTTGCCGGCGGCGGGCCGGCCGTACAGCGATGCGTTGGGATAGCCGGTGCCGTGCGTGATGACGCCTTCGAGGACGCTGGTGACCGTATCCGCCACCTGCTGAGGAACCACCTGCTGGCAGGCGGGCGGTGCGGTCAGCGCCACCTCGTTGCCGTCCGGACCGGTCGCCGAGCTGACGCCACGCGGATCGCAGTGCATGCCATGCGCGGCGAGGGTCGCGTACGCGGTGGCCATATCGAGCGGGCTCACCTCGTAAGCGCCCAGCGTCAACGAGCCACTCGTCGGGCCGACCGTCTTCAAGCGGCTGGCCGGGATGCCCATGCGGATGGCAGTGTCGGCGACGTTCTGCACGCCGACCTTCTCCTCGAGCTGCACGTAGAAGGTGTTCACCGAGTTCCAGGTGCCGGTGACGATGTTGTAGTTGGCGGCCTCGGAGGGGTCGGCGTTGACGACGCCGCCCGGGCAGACCTTGCTGTCCTTACCGAAGTTGTAGATCTTCGAGACGTAGCAGGACGGCGCGAAGAACGACGTGGACAGCGGCAGCCCCTGCGAGATGGCCGTGGTCAGCGTGAACATCTTGAACGTCGAGCCGGGCTGCAGCGCGGCCGTGGTCGGGATCGGTACGGACGTCTGCCCCGGCCCGGTGCCGTAGGGCTTGTTCACCGCCATCGCGAGCACGTTGCCGGTGCCGGGCTGCACGACGACCTCGGCCAGCGTGACGCTGTTCGAGGGCTCGACGGTCTGGTCCAGCGCGTTCTGCGCCGCCGTCTGGACCCCGAGGTCGAGCGTCGTCTTGATCCTCAAGCCGCCCTGCAGCAGCCGCTGATCGCGCAGCGTCTGGGTGTCGCCGAGCTTCGGGTCGTGCCGCAGCTCGTTGCGCACGTAGTCGCAGAAGAAGGGCGCGGGGGAGGTGAGGCAAGGGTCGGACGTCGGGGGCGGGGCGACCGGGTTCAGCGCGAGTGGCGCCGCCTCCGCGGCCTTCGCCTGCCCCACCGTCAGATGCCCGAGCTGCTGCATGCGGTTCAGAACTTCGCCACGCCGGTGCAGGGCCGCCTTCGGGTGCAGCAGCGGGTCGTCCGCCGACGGGCTCTGGACGAGTCCGGCGAGCAGCGCCGCCTGCGGCAGGGTGAGCTTCTCGACGGAGATGCCGAAGTAGCGCTTGGCCGCCGCGCCGATGCCGTAAGCGCCGTGGCCGAAGTAGGCGATGTTCAGGTAGCCCTCGAGGATGCGGCTCTTCGACCAGCGCGTCTCGAGTGCCAGCGCGAGCCGCGCCTCACGCAGCTTGCGGGCGATCGACTTGTCGGTCGCCTCCTTGGCCGCCTGCTTGCTGTCCGCGCTGAACAGCAGCACGTTCTTCACGTACTGCTGGGTGATCGTCGAACCGCCCTGGGTAACGCTTCCGCTCGAGTCCTCGACCGCCGCCCGCAGGATGCCCTTGTAGTCGATCCCGTGGTGGGAGTAGAAGCGGCTGTCCTCGATGTCGACGATGGCCGTCTGCATGATCTTCGGGACCTGGTCGATGGTGACCGGGATGCGGTTTTCGGTGCCGTGCAGCGTCGCGATGACGGTGCCGTCGGCGGCGAGGATCTTGCTGTCGCGCCCGAGTACGGGGTCGGGCAGCGTGGTCGGCAGGTTCTCGAAGTGATCGCTGACCGCTTTGGCGGCGAAGCCGGTGCCGAGCACGACCGGAGCGGCAATGAGCGCGCTCAGCAGGCCGGCGATGACGGTGAGCACGACGATGAAGGCGAGCTTGCGGGGGCGCCGGTCGAAAGGTCCGCGAGCGCGCCGGCGCCGCGGGTCGGGCGAGGACGGTCGCCGCGCCGACGGCGGGGGAGCGGTCACAGTCATCGATATCGACGGTACCCAGCACTGCTGTGAGAACGCTGTAGGTGACATCCGTCGTTCGGAGGAGGCGAGTGATCAACGCGCCGGCCAACCGGCCGAACCCCTCGCCAAACCGGCTCTGACCAGACTCAGTGGCGCGTTGATCGTGGTGGCTCGGTCGCTATTCGGTGCTGATGACGTGGAAGACCTCGGCGAGCCGATCCGCGCCCAGCCCGCCCGCCTGCGCCTGGGCGCCCATCCAGGAGCGCAGCATGTCCTCCAGATCATCGCGGTGCTCGACCTGGCTCACATGGGCGCTCAGCGCGGCGACCTTGCGGTCGAACGTGTCGGTGATGTCCACCCAGTGATTGAGCAGATGCTGCGGCGCGGCCGCCATCCACACTTCGCGCACCGTCCACTCTGCGAGTCCCTCGGCGAGCAGCTCAGGGTGGGCGAACGGGTTGCGCGCGTCGGGATACACCGCGCAGAGAGCGGCTTCCCCGGCCCGAAGGTGATCCGGATGGGAGGCGAAGACGCGTTGCCAATTGCGCTCGGGAGACTGGCAGAGCACGCGGTCCGGGCGCACCTGCCGGATCACCCGGGAGATGTCGCGGCGCAGCGCGTGCGTCACCTCGAGCGCACCGTCCGGATAGCCGAGGAAGATCACATCCTTCACCCCGACTTCCGCGGCGGCCGCGCGCTGCTCGGCCTGGCGGATCAGCGGGATGTCCGCTCGCGGCACGCTCGGGTCGAAGCCGCCGGCGTCGCCGTTCGTGACGACGCAGTAGCTGACCTCCATGCCGCGGGCTGTCCACCCGGCGACCGTCCCGGCGGAGCCGAAGTCGGCGTCGTCGGGATGGGCGGCGATGACGAGGACCCGCGCGATTTCGCTGTCGTTCAACGGCACCGTTGCATCATCCCGCGTCCTGAAGCATCGCGGCGAGGCGGCTCACTCGGCGGCGGGCGGTACGTCGTCGTCGGCGTCCTGCGAACCGGCGTCCTGCAAACCGGCGTCGACTCGCTCGCGCTCGGTGCGTCGCGCGAGCGCGTCGTCATCCGGATGCGGGTTCAGACCGGCGTGTTCCTTGCGGTCGCGGCTACCGAACTCGTCGACCGGATCCGGGCTGCTGGACATCTCGCCTCCGTTGCTCGAGGTATGCGGACGTGGGCTTCATGCCCACTCGCGGGCGGGTTACGAACGCCGTCCACAGGTTCCGGCCGTCGTTGTCGGGGGACCGTGCTTTGCTTCGTGGCGCAACAGCCGATGATCAAGACTCGAACGTACGATCGGATCCGATGAGCGCGCTCCCTCTCGACCTTCCGGACACCACTGCCGCACCGCGCGGGGGCAAGCACCGGAGTGCCCATGCAGAGCAGCTGCTCGCCGATCTGAATCCGCAGCAGCGCGCCGCGGTCGTGCATGAAGGCGGCCCGCTGCTGGTGGTCGCCGGAGCGGGGTCCGGCAAGACGCGGGTGCTCACCCGGCGGATCGCGTACCTGCTCGAAGCTCGCGGCGTCGCCCCCGGCGAGGTGCTCGCGATCACGTTCACCAACAAGGCCGCGGGCGAGATGAAGGAGCGCGTCGAGCACCTGGTCGGCGGCCGGGCGCGCGCGATGTGGGTGAGCACGTTTCACAGCGCGTGCGTGCGGATCCTGCGCCGGGAGGCCCAGAAGCTCGGCTTCACCTCGACGTTCACGATCTATGACGCGGCCGACTCGCAGCGGCTCATGACGCAGGTCATCCGCGATCTCGATCTTGACCCCAAGCGCAATCCCCCGCGCGCGCTGGCCGCCAAGATCAGCAATCTCAAGAACGAGCTGATCGACTTCGAGGACGCTCGGTCCAAGGCGCAGTCGCCGGAGGAGCTCCTGGTCGCCGATGTCTTCGGCAATTACCAGCGCCGGCTGCAGCAGGCCAATGCGCTCGACTTCGATGACCTGATCGGCACCGCGGTCGCGTTGCTGCAGATGTTTCCGGACGTGGCCGAGCATTACCGGCGTCGCTTCCGTCACGTGCTGGTCGACGAGTACCAGGACACCAACCATGCGCAGTACGTGTTGGTCCGCGAGCTGGTCGGCACCGACGCGACCGCCGTCCCCGGCGCCGGAGGGGCTGCCGCGAATGAGGTGCCCCGCGGGGAGCTGTGCGTCGTCGGTGACGCCGACCAGTCGATCTACGCCTTCCGCGGCGCGAGCATCCGCAACATCGTCGAGTTCGAGACCGATTACCCGGACGCGACGGTGGTGCTGCTCGAGCAGAACTACCGCAGCACGCAGACGATCCTGTCAGCGGCTAACGCGGTCATCGCGAAAAACCCCGATCGGGTGCCGAAACGGCTGTGGACCGACGCCGGCGACGGTGCGCCGATCGTCGGCTACGTCGGCGACAACGAGCACGACGAGGCGGCTTTCGTCGCCGAGGAGGTCGACCGCCTCGGCGACAAGGAGGGGCTGCGGCCGGCGGATGTCGCCGTCTTCTATCGCACGAACGCGCAGAGCCGCAGCTTCGAAGACGTCTTCTTGCGGGTCGGCCTGCCCTACAAGGTCGTCGGCGGCGTGCGGTTCTACGAGCGGCGCGAGGTTCGTGATGCGCTGGCGTACCTGCGCACGCTGGTCAACCCGGCTGACACGGTCAGCCTGCGGCGCATCTTGAACGTGCCCAAGCGCGGCATCGGCGAGCGCGCGGAGGCGATGATCGCCGCGTACGCAGACCGGGAGCGCATCTCGTTCGCCGAGGCCCTCGAAAACGCGCGGGACGCCCCGGGTATCGCGACCCGCTCGCTGAACGCCATCGAGGGCTTCACCCGGCTGATGGGCGAGCTGCGCGTGGCTGCCGAGACGCTGCCGCCGAGCGAGCTGCTCGAGCTCATCTACGCCGAGACCGGCTACCTGAAAGAGCTCGAGGAGAGCCCGGATCTGCAGGAGCAGGGTCGCGCGGAAAACCTCGCCGAGCTGGTGTCGGTCGCCCGCGAGTTCGAGGATCGGGAGGATGAGGGCAGCGGCAACGCGCTCGCCGACTTCCTGGAGCAGGTCTCGCTGGTTGCCGACACCGACGAGATTCCCGACGAGAGCGGCGGCGTCGTCACGCTGATGACGCTGCACGCCGCCAAGGGCCTCGAGTTTCCGGTCGTCTTCCTCACCGGCATGGAGGACGGCATCTTCCCGCACGAGCGCACCCTGGCCGACACGGGGGAGCTGGCGGAGGAGCGGCGGCTCGCCTACGTCGGGCTCACGCGCGCGCGGCAGCGGCTGTACGTGTCCCGTTCGACCACCCGGCGCGGCTGGGGGGAGCCGCGGTACTACCCGGCGTCGCGCTTCCTCGACGACATCCCCGACGCGCTCGTCGAGTGGCGCCGGCTGCCCGAGCCGGCGATGGCGGCTGCAGCGCAGCGCGTCGCGCCGGTCGGCGGGTTCGGTGGCCGCCGGGCCGCCGGGCCGGGTTTGCGGCCGGTCATCGCGCTGGATGTCGGCGATCGCGTGACCCACTCGGCGTGGGGGCTGGGAAAGGTCGTGGGCACCAGCGGGGAAGGCGAGAAGGCGCGGGCGCGTATCGACTTCGGCGCCGATGTGGGCGTGAAGGAGCTGCTGCTGCGTTACGCGCCGGTGGAGAAGCTGTAGCCGTCGCGCGGGTGAGCCGCGGGGCGGTCAGCCGTTCGGGTTGACGCCATGGGCGTACAGCCACACGGCGGGATCCATCCGCGCGCCGCCTGGCAGGTGCACTTCGAAGTGCAGGTGCGGCCCGGTGGACCAGCCGGTGCTTCCCACGTTGCCCAGCTGCTGGCCGGCTCGCACGATTTGCCCGACGTGCACGGTGAAGGCCGACATGTGCGAGTAGGTCGTCACCCACCCGTCGGACTGCAGAACCTCCACGTGCATGCCATAGCCGTCCTCCCAGCCGACGAACATGACCATGCCGGCGTGGGCGGCCCTGATCGGAGTGCCGAACGGGGGCGCGATATCGAGCCCCGGGTGATACCCGTACCACTGGGTCACCGGTCCGGGCACCGGTCGCACGTATACCGGGCTGGCCAGCGCGGTGCGGATGCGGTCGCGGGACGCCCGGGCGCGGCGGGCCGCGGCGAGCTTGGCGGCCGCCTTCTTCTCCTGCGCCAGGTCGCGTTTCGCCGCCAGCATGTCGCGCTCCAGCAGCAGATCCCTGATGGGTCCGTCGGAGGTGACGCGGTACAGCGGCTTGGGCGGAGCGGGGCTGTGGGCGCCTGCTTCGACGGAGGAGGCGCCCACCGCGGCTGCGGTCAACACGGTGACGACCGCGGCGAAGCGAACAGAGCGTGATCGGGTCCAGCGCGAGCGGGGCGGTACTTCGGCCACGTGCAAACGAATCCTCGGGTACAGCCGTGCTGGCGCGACGGCGCGGTCTGAGTCCGCGGGCCCATGGCGGAGTGAGAGAGGCCGGCGCGGCTCGTTGTTCGAGCCGCAGCAGCGCGCGGTGCCCAGCGAAGCGAGGTGAAAGTTACCGATTCGTTGCTTTATCCAAGACGATTGCTTCGCGAGGCGGGTAGCGCCCGGCCTGCGACCCTTCTCGTTACCGCAGGTCCGATGATCTATGCAGTGATCGCTATGACACTGATCACTTTGCCCGTCGAGCCGCTACAGATCCGGCCCTCCTCGCCGAGGACCCGCGCACGGACGACTACGGACAGTTACCGGCGCGGCTACGGGCTGAGGGTCCCCGGCAGCGGTGCCGACCAGCGGCGCTCGCGCGCGGCGTGCCTTCGAGCAGGCTCTAACCAGCTCTGCTTGGCGATCGCCGCCGCCACGGTCGCCGCGAACCCCTCCCCGTCCGGGGCGGGCACCGCGGCGTCCGCCACACCGAGCGCCAGCAGATCCGGCGGCCGCAAGCCGTAGCGGCGGGAGATCTCGTCGGCGGGCTGGCGCAGTGTCATGGCCGCACCCTCCGGCGCCAGCGCGGCGAAGTACGCGTCCGGACCGACCAGCAGGGTGTCGCAGCACGCGGCTGCCAGCGCGCCCCCGGAGCCGCCTTCGCCGATCAGCACGCCGACGGTGGGCGCCCGGCAGGTGAGGACCGCATGCATCGCCTCGCCAATGGCGGCCGCCAGCCCATCGCGCTCGGCCGCCGGCCCCGGTTCGGCGCCGGGAGTGTCGATGATCGTCAGCAGCGGGATCTCCAGCCGGCCGGCGAGCCGGGCCGCCCGGGTCAGCAGCCGGTAGCCGGCAGGTGTCGGCCGTCCCCGCCGCGCGGCGGCGACGGCGGCAGCGATCACCGGCTGGTCGCTCGCAGCCAGGCGGCCGACGCGCACGGCCACGGTGGTGTCACCGCCGCGGAGGGCGACCGGCTCGGTCAGCAGCTCGGCGAGCACCCGCTCGCCCGACGGGCGGGCCGGCTCGCGGGCGGCGCGCACCTGCTCCGCTCCGTCGCGCTCCGGAAGTGCCGTCTCGTTCGGGGCGGAGACCGGCCGGATGCCCGGCGCTTCCAGGGCGGCCAGTACCTGGTCCAGCCACCGAAGTACCCCGCCGGGCGACACCAGGGCGTCGACCAGACCCGCCTCGTAGGCGGCGGCGGCGTGGTGGCTGTCCGGGCCGGGAGCGGTGCCGGTGACGGCCTGGACGACGCGGGGCCCGGCGAAGCCGATCGTCGCTCCGGCGACGGCGCAGCGCACGTCGGCGCGGCTGCCGATGGTGACCCACACCCCGCCGGTGGTGGGCTGGTCGGCGACCGCGATGTGCGGGATACCGGCCTCGGCGAGACGGTGCACGCCGATGGTCGCGCGCGCCATCCCGACGAGCCCGGCGACGCCTTCCTGCAATCGGGTGCCGCCACTGCGCAGCACGGAGATCAGCGGCCGCCGGGCGCGGACCGACGCGTCGACCGCCGCGAGGAACGCGCCGGCGTCGAGCTCACCGAAACTCCCGCCGAGGACGTCGAAGTCCCAGCAGACGACGACGACCGAGCTCGCGCCGATCGTCGTGCGGCCCCAGCGGACGGTCCGGCGGGGGGTGTAGTCCGGCCAGTTCAGCCGGTTGACGACCTCGGCGTCCCCGGGCGGCGCCCACTCGACCTGATCGAGGAGCTCGTCCCGCCAGTCGGTCCCGGCATCGGGTGAGGGGCGGGGCATCGGTGGACCTTCCAGCTTTCCAGGGCGCCTGTTCTCCCTGGGGATCGCGCGTCGTGAACTCCACGGTACGGGCTACGTCCGCGCCGGCTGCGCGTCCGCAGGTGTCCGCGTCGTGCTGTGGCGTCGTTCCTGCGCCGGGAGGGGATGACGCGAGCGGCCCCACCGCCAGCGACGGGAAGGGGGGCGGGCGACGAGCCCTTTCGTCCCGTTTTGCGGTGGTCTCGCGCAAGTGTGACCAGCCCGGTGTGCCGCTTGCCGCGCCGAGCCGATAGCGTCACCTCTTCGTGGACCTCTTCGAGCATCAGGCGAAGGAGCTCTTCGCCCAATATGGCGTTCCAGTGCCTACCGGCAAGGTAGCTACCACTCCCGACGAAGCCCGTGCCATCGCCGCCCAGCTTGGCGGTCGCGTGGTCGTGAAAGCGCAGGTCAAAACCGGCGGTCGCGGTAAGGCCGGCGGGGTCAAGGTCGCGGACGACGCGGACGACGCGCAGGCGAAGGCCAAGGCGATTCTCGGCATGGACATCAAGGGCCACACGGTCCACCGGGTCCTCGTCGAGAACGCGAGTGCGATCGCCGAGGAGTACTACGCCTCCTTCCTGCTGGACCGCGCCGGCCGCACGTTCCTCGCGATGTGCTCCTCCGAGGGCGGTGTGGAGATCGAGGAGGTGGCCGCCACCAAGCCGGAGGCGCTGGCCCGCATCCCGATCGACCCGCTGGTCGGCGTCGATGTCACCACCGCGCGCCGCATCGCCGAGCAGGGCCACCTGCCCGAGAAGGCACTCGACGGTGCCGCCGAGCTGCTGGCCAGGCTGTGGGACGTCTTCGTCAAGGAAGACGCCACCCTGGTGGAGGTGAACCCGCTGATCCTCACCGAGGACGGCAAGGTCGTCGCCCTTGACGGCAAGGTCACCCTCGACGAGAACGCGGGTTTCCGCCACGAGAACCACGCAGCGCTCGAAGACAAGAGCGCCGTCGACCCGCTCGAGCAGCTGGCCAAGCAGAAGGACCTGAACTACGTCAAGCTCGAAGGCAGCGTCGGCATCATCGGCAACGGCGCGGGCCTGGTCATGTCGACCCTGGACGTCGTCACGTACGCCGGGGAGGAGTTCGGCGGCCAGCAGCCGGCCAACTTCCTCGACATCGGCGGCGGCGCCAGCGCCCAGGTCATGGCCGACGGCCTGTCGATCATCCTGTCGGACCCCAGCGTGAAGGCGGTCTTCGTCAACATCTTCGGCGGCATCACCGCCTGCGACGCGGTGGCGAACGGCATCGTGCAGGCGCTCGAGATGCTCGAGGGCAGCACCTCGAAGCCGCTCGTGGTGCGGCTCGACGGGAACAACGTGGCCGAAGGCCGGCGGATCCTGCAGGAGGCAAACCTGCCGGTGGTGCACCTGGAGGACACGATGGACGGCGCGGCCCGCAAGGCCGCCGAACTCGCGGCTAACGCAGCCTGAAGGCGGTCTACGAATATGGCTATCTGGCTCACTGAAAACTCGAAGATCACCGTGCAGGGCATCACCGGCGGCGAGGGCAGCAAGCACGCCCGCCGCATGGTGAAGGCCGGCACCAACGTGGTCTCCGGCGTCAACGCCCGCAAGGCCGGCACCGACCTCGACGGCATCCCGGTGCTCGGCACCGTCAAGGAGGCGATGGCGCAGACCGGCGCCGACGTGTCGGTGGTCTTCGTGCCGCCGAAGTTCGTGAAGGACGCCGTCATCGAAGCGATCGACGCGCAGATGCCGTTGATCGTCGTCATCACCGAGGGCATCCCGGTGCACGACACGACGGAGTTCTACGCGTACGCGCAGCAGAAAGGCACGAGCCGGATCATCGGCCCGAACTGCCCCGGCATCGCGTCGCCCGGCAAGAGCAACGCCGGCATCATCCCGGCCGACATCACCCCGCAGGGGCGGATCGGCCTGGTCAGCAAGTCCGGCACGCTGACCTACCAGATGATGTACGAGCTGCGTGACTTCGGGTTCTCCACCTGCGTGGGGATCGGCGGCGACCCGGTCATCGGCACCACCCACATCGACGCGCTGGACGCGTTCGAGGCGGACCCCGACACCGACGCGATCGTGATGATCGGTGAGATCGGTGGCGACGCCGAGGAGCGCGCCGCAGCGCACATCGAGGCCAAGATCTCGAAGCCGGTCGTCGGCTACGTGGCCGGCTTCACCGCGCCGGAAGGCAAGACGATGGGCCACGCCGGTGCCATCATCTCCGGCTCGTCGGGTACCGCCCAGGCGAAGAAAGAGGCCCTCGAAAAGGCGGGCGTGCGCGTCGGGAAGACCCCGAGCGAGACCGCACGCCTCATGGCCGAGATCATGCGCTCCAAGTAAGGCTGCTCTTCCCGCGATCATGCCGCCGCCGCGCAGGGGGGCCGCCCTGCGCGGCGGCGGCATGACCGGACCCGTTGCCACTCGGGCCATGACGCGTTACTCAGTGGACGCTGCTGGACGGCACGCCGGGCCGGCAGCGAACACGAGTAGCTGGAGGTGGCGATGGCTGTGATCGCTGGACGGGCGCTGCGCATCGCGGGGCGCCCCTTTCAGATCCATGACCTGCTGCTCGCCGGCGCGGGCGGAGCGATGCTCATCGCCGGCCTGCTTCCCTGGTACGGCTACGACGCCCCGGGCTGGCATCCGGCGCACTCGGCGTTCCAGTCCGGGTTCAAGGCGTTCTTCGCCGTCTGGATCGTCGCGCTGATCGCCGGTGCGGCCGCGACGCGGGCCTGGACCGGCTCGCAGCGCTCGCACGTCGGCTCCACCGGTCTCACCTGGAACGCGCTCTTCCTCATCGGGGACGCCCTCGCGGCGCTGCTGATCGTGCTCTTCTGGACGACGTTGCCCAGCCTGGCCGGCGCGTCCACCGGGGCGAAGTTCGGAGCGTTCGCCGGGATGGTGATCGTGCTGGTGCAAGCCGCAGGTGCGCTCATCGGCGCGCTGTCCGCGGGTCAGCAGCTGGCCGTGGAGGCTCTCACGCGACGCTGGCGGCAGCGGCGGCAACGGCCGGCCAGCGGCTGACGGGTCAACGCACCCCGCGAGCGGCGTTTCACCACGGCCGTCGGCGCCGGGCATGACAGCCTGACACGCAAATGCCCGACCTGCTCAAAGACCCGCCTACCGCGGCTGAGGCGTACGCTGCCCGGCCGCGCCGGACCCCGCCGCCACCACCTCCCGAGCCGCGGCGGCAGTCTCGCGTGCTCAAGGGCATCTCCAGCGCCCTGTTCGCCGCGTTCGGCGGGTTGCTGGTCGTCGAAGCGATCGCGTTGATCATCTGGATGGCGGAGCCACGGGCGTCGGCGCCGCTCAGTGCCGCGCTGCGGACCGGTGCAGCGTTCTGGCTGCTGGGTCATGGTGGCCGGCTGCATCTACCCGCAGGCACCGCCGCCCTCATACCACTGGGGCTCACCGCACTGTTCGCCGCGTTCATCGCCCGAGCTGGGTCGACGGTGGCCAAAGCCCGGCCGTCGGCGCTGCGCAGGCGCACGATTGTCGCCTCGTCGCTCGCCGTGAGCGTCCCGTACGCCCTGACCGTCACGCTGGTCGCGGGGATCTCGGGCGGCGGCGGCCTCGAGCCGTCGGTGGTCACCGCACTCATCGGTGGGCTCGTGCTCGCCCTCGTCTTCTCGGCGATCGGTGCGGCGCGCGAGCTGCCGGCGCCGCCGCGCCGGCCCAATCGCTACCGGGCGATCGCCGCGGGAGTTGTCACGTCAGGGCTCGTGCTCGCTGCCGCGGCGGCGTTACTGGCCGGCATCGCCCTGGCGCTGCACATCTCGGACGCGGCGGCCCTCGCCAAGCCGGAGAAGGCCGGTGCGATCGGCGGGCTGGGGTTGCTGTCGCTGCAGGCGGCCCTTGCCCCCAATGCCGTGGTGTGGTCGGGCAGCTACCTGCTCGGCCCGGGCTTCTCGGTCGGCGCTGGAACGCTCGTCAGCCCGACGTCGGCGCATCTCGGCGACGTGCCGGGACTGCCCATGCTGGCGAGCCTGCCGGCGGGCGCCGGGCCGTGGCCGGTCTACCTGCTCTTCGCGATACCGGTGGCGGCCGGGGTCGTCGGCGGCGCGGTCATCATCCGCCGCCTGCCCCGCATCCCGACGCTGCCGCTCGCTGCGCTGCTGTCGAGCGCGGCTGCGGTCCTGCTGGCGGGGCTGAATGCCGGGGTCGGCGCGCTCTCCGGCGGCGCCGTCACGAGGGGACGGCTGTCGACGGTGGGGCCGTCGGCGTGGCACGTCGCCGTCTTCACGGTGCTGGAGATGGGTGTCCCCTGCGTGCTGACCGCGCTCGCCGTCACCTCGCACCGTCAGCGGCAAGTCGCCATGGCCCACGCCGGGCAGCAGCCGGTCGGTTGGCGCCGGCGCCTGCGTGACGCCTTCGGGCGCCTCGGGGCCTCCGGCCGCGCGGCACCGCGGGCCGCTGCCCGCGCGCTGGCGGTGGCCGGCGGCACGGTGGCGCGCCGCTTGCGGCTGCCGAGCCGCCGCAAAGCCGCGGCGTCCGCAGCAGCCCGTACCGTGCCGGCGCCGACGATCGACCTCACCCGTCCGGACCCTCGCTCTGATATCCGCTCTGACGAGGTCTATGACGTCGAGCTCGATCCCGACCCGCCAGAGGCCGGCTTCGCCGCACCCCCGACCGAGCCTCCGACCGAGCCCGTGATCGAGCCCGTGATCGAGAGCGCGACCGGGCCGGCGACCGAGCCGCTTCCCGTGGTCGACGCCGGCCTGCTGCGCGTCGACCTGGTCAAGCACCCGAACCCTCCGGCCGTCGACCCCTGGTCGGATGACACGGACCGGGACCCTGGCGAGACGGACGCGGACCCCGATGACAACGACGAGGAGCCGGTGGGCGTCATCGCGCCGGCGCTGGCCGCTGCCGCCGCCCGGGCCAAGCGGTTCGTCCCGCGGATGCCGAAGCGTCGGCGTCGGCGCAAGGTCATCAAGCTGCCGGACTGATCCAAGGTCAACGCGCCAGCGAGAGGGGTGAAACCCCCACCAAACCGCCTCTCAGCATGATCATTGGCGCGTTGATCATTGGCCGGCGTCGGTGCTCCGGCGGGCTCCACTACGCTGGCCGGGTGCCCGCCCGTCTCGTTGTGCTGGCGTCAGGTACCGGCACCACGCTGCAGGCGGTCCTCGACGCGAGCCACGCACCCGACTTCCCGGGACGCGTCGTCGCCGTCGGCACGGATCGGCCTGACACCCTCGCGGCGAAGCGCGCCGCCGCGGCCGGGGTCCCGACCTGGATGGTGGCGCTCGGCGACTTCGCCGAACGCGCCCAGTTCGACGACGCGGTAGCGGCGCGGATCGCCCAGGACGAGCCTGATCTCGTTGTGCTGGCCGGCTACATGAAGGTGCTCGGGCCGTCGGTCGTGCGCCGGTTCCGCATCGTCAACACGCACCCGTCGCTGCTGCCGGCCTTTCCCGGAGCGCACGCCATCCGCGACGCGCTGGCCTACGGCGTCAAGGTCAGCGGCTGCACGGTCCACGAGGTCGACGAGGGCGTCGATACCGGTCCGATCCTGGCGCAGGCCGCGGTGCCCGTTGTTGCTGACGACGACGAGGCCAGCTTGCGTTCGCGGATCCAGGCCACCGAGCGCGTGCTGTACCTGCAGACCATCCGCGAGCTGTGCCGCCAGCTCGATCCCGATCGGCCGTCCAACCCGAGTGCACAACCGAATGAGGTCTTGTCATGAGTGAGCAGCTGCATCCGGTTCGTCGGGCGCTGGTGAGCGTCTACGACAAAGCAGGACTGGAGGCGCTGGCACCCGCGCTGATCGCCGCCGGCGTGGAGGTGGTGAGCACCGGTTCGACGGCCAAGGTGCTCGAGTCGCTCGGCGTGAACGTCACTCCGGTCAGCGCGGTCACCGGCTTCCCGGAGGCCTTCGACGGCCGGGTGAAGACGCTGCATCCGGCGGTGCACGCCGGGCTGCTCGCCGACCTCAGCAAGCCCTCACACGTCGAGAAGCTCGAGGAACTCGGCATCAAGCCGTTCGAGCTGGTGATCGTGAACCTCTACCCGTTCGTCGAGACGGTGGCCTCCGGCGCCGGCCAGGCGGAGGTCGTCGAGCAGATCGACATCGGCGGGCCCGCCATGATCCGGGCCGCGGCGAAGAACGCCGAGTGCGTCGCCGTCGTCACCTCACCGAAGCGGTATCCGCTGGTCATCGAGGCGTTGGAACGCGGCGGGTTCGATCTGCCGGCGCGCTTGCAGCTGGCGGCGGAAGCCTTCGCGCACACGGCGAGCTACGACGTCGCGGTCGCCTCCTGGCTCGCCAACGATGTGGTCGCGCAACCGGACGACGACTTCCCGCACTGGGTCGGCGCCACCTGGGCCCGCGCCGGCGTGCTGCGCTACGGCGAGAACCCTCACCAGCGGGCGGCGCTGTATCGCCGGCCGGGTGCGGTCGGGATCGCGGAGGCCGTCCAGCACCACGGCAAGGAGATGTCCTACAACAACTACGTCGACACCGATGCCGCCCGGCGGGCGGCGTACGACCACGCCGATCCCTGCGTGGCGATCATCAAGCATGCCAACCCCTGCGGTATCGCCATCGGCGACGATCCCGCGGACCCGCTGGCCGAGGCTCATCGCAAGGCCCACGATTGCGATCCGGTCAGCGCGTTCGGCGGGGTCATCGCCACCAACCGCCCGGTGACGCTGGCACTCGCGGAGCAGATCTCGCAGATCTTCACCGAGGTGGTCTGCGCTCCCGGCTTCGAGCCGGGCGCCATCGAGCTGCTGGCCAAGAAGCCGTCGATCCGGCTGCTGGAGTGCCCACCGCCGCCGCCCGGCCCGTGGATGGAGCAGCGTCCCATCTCCGGCGGGCTGCTCATGCAGGAGGCCGACCGCATCGACGCGCCGGGCGACGATCCGTCCAGCTGGACGCTGCAGTCGGGAGAGCCCGCGGACGAGGAGACGCTGCGCGACCTGGCGTTCGCGTGGCGGGCGATTCGCGCCACCAAGTCCAACGCGATCCTGCTCGCCGCCGCTGGGGCGACGGTCGGGGTCGGCATGGGCCAGGTCAACCGGGTCGACGCCGCCCGGCTGGCGGTCTCCCGGGCGGGGGATCGGGCGCGCGGCAGCGTCGCCGCGAGCGACGCGTTCTTCCCGTTCCCGGACGGACTGCATGTCCTGCTGCAGGCCGGCGTGCGGGCCGTGGTGGAGCCGGGCGGCTCGGTGCGCGACGGCGAAGTCATCGCCGTGGCGAAAGAGGCGGGGATCACGCTGTACTTCAGCGGAACCCGCCATTTCGCTCACTGACCTGTTGAGCGCGGTCCGACCGCCGGGTGGCGAGGGGAGTTTTCCCTGCTCCGGCAACGGACACGCGGTCGATCAGCTCCAGCGCCCACCGGACGAACGTTAAGTTTGAGGGGGCCGGCGACCGCCGGAGAGTGTCCGGCACCCGGCCCGGCCCCCTCTCCTCAGGTCTGGACGGCGCTTTGGCAGTCACGGCGAACGACCTTCGGCACCGCGTGCTGAAAGGCCTTTCGCCGACTCCCGCTTCGCGGCCCGCCCCAAAGGCTGCTGCTGATCCCGCAGGCGTCGCCAAACGTCACATCGCCGCCCTCGACGGCATGCGCGGTATCGCCGTCCTGCTTGTGCTGTTCTTTCATTTCAAGCTCGGCCCCTTCCGGGGGGGCTTCGTCGGCGTCACGGTCTTCTTCACGCTCTCCGGCTTTTTGATCTGCTCGCGGACGCTTGCGGAAATCGGCCGCAGCGGGCGGTTCGCCATCGCCGACTTTTTCGAGCGCCGTATCCGCCGGCTGGCCCCGGCGGCCATTTTGTGCGTCTTCGGAGTCGTCGTCGCGACGAATCTCATCGGGACGCCCGAGCAGCACGGCTCCGTTCCCGGAGATGCGCTTGCCGCATTGGCCAATGTCGCGAACTGGCGCTTCCTGTTTCACGGCACCAGCTACACCGACCTGTTCGCGGCGCCCTCCCCGCTGAACCACTTCTGGTCGCTGGCTATCGAGGAGCAGTTCTACCTGGTCTTCCCGGCGGTGGTCTGGCTCGTGCTGAAGCTGCCTCGTCGCTTCCGGGTCTTCGCGGTGGCCGTCATCGTCTCCGCGGCGTTGGAATGGTCCGCGCACGCGGCATCGACCACCACCAGCTACAACCGCTTCTACTACGGCACCGACTCGCGCATGTCGGAGCTGCTGGTCGGAGTGATCCTGGCGCTGTCGCTCGGCTACTGGCGGATCAAGGTCCAGCGGCCGGCCGGCCCGCAGCGATTTGCCGTGACGCTGCTTGCGGCGGCGGGCCTGATCGCGATCATCGCCGCCGGGATGCTCTACCGCAACGGCGGCTCCGCGTACCAGCACGGCGGCGCGTTCCTCGTCGCGCTGGCCACCGCGGCACTGATCATCGGGGGCCTCGAAGGGGGCAACGGCGTCGCGCGGCTCTGCTCGGTGCGGCCGCTGGTGTGGGTCGGCAAGGTCTCCTACGGCGCCTACCTCTACCACTGGCCGATCTTTGCGCTGTCCGGCAAGCACTGGGGTCCGCTGCACGGCACCGCCCTGGGGCTGGCCCAGCTCACGATCAGCCTGGTGCTCGCCGGGCTGTCCTTCCGGTTCTTGGAAGCACCGATCCAGCGCCGGCGCTTCGCCCTTACCCGGCGGTCCATGCTGGGCGGCTGGTCCAAGGCGCTCGCCGGCACCGCGGCGGTGACGGTCGCCCTCGCCCTGTTCAACCCCGCGCACGCATCATCGCGGTTCGCCAACACGGGCACCGGGTTGCACGTGCCGCCGCAGACGCACGCGAAGCCGGGAACGACCATCGCGCGAACGAATGCGGCGAACCGCCCGCTCCGGGTCGTCGTCACGGGCGATTCGACCGCGCGGGTGATCGCCAACGCGCTGATCGGCTACCAGAACGAGCACCCCCAGCAGCTGCAGGTGCTCGACCGCAGCTTGGCCGGCTGCCCCATCACGCCCACTGACCGGATCCGCAATTACAGCGGCGAAGCCGGCCAGGATGTCACGCTGTGCGGCAGCTGGGCGCTCACCCTCCCGCCGCTGATCAAGGACTTCAAGCCCGACGTCTCGCTGGTGTTCCTGTCCGTGATGGAGGAGACCGATCAGCGCAAGCTCAACGGCAACTGGGACAACCTGCTGGACCCGTCCTACCGGTCCTTCCAGGAGGCCGCCTTCGACAAGTTGATCACGACGTTGGAGGAAACCGGGGCTCCGGTCGAGTGGGCCGACGCGCCGTACTTCAAGTTCCAGGTGGACCTGCCCTGGATCAGCGACGACCCGCAGCGCACCGACGTGCTCAACAGCATGTTCCGCGAGGTCGCCGCCCGTCACCCCGGTGTGCACCTGCTGAATTACGCGGCGCAGCTGAACAAGCCTGATCACAGCGTCGACACCAGCGTCCGTCCGGACGGCATTCACATGAACCCGACCGCCGCGTCCAAGCTGGCGATCAACTGGCTGCTGCCGCAGCTGCAGAAGTACAAGAAGACGTCCACCGGCTCGAGCGGCAATTCGAGCGGCGGTTCGGGGAGCAGCGCGGCCGGCCAGCAGGCCGGCTGAGCGCCCGTCCATCCGCTGTCAGCCGGGATCGCTACATTCTCCTCGTGTCCAGGCCGAAGGGATCGGGCGAGATCGCGCTCGGCTTCGTCCTGCTCGGCGTGCTCGTCGGGCTCGCGCTGGTCGCGCAGGACCACTGGAAGCAGGGGCTCAGCCTGATGGGGGTCACCCTGCTCGCAGCGGCGGCGGCCCGGCTGCTGCTGCCGGCGAGCCGGGTGGGACTGCTCGTGGTGCGTAGCCGACCGTTCGATGTGGCGGCGCTGGCACTGCTCGGCGGCGCGATCCTCGGAGTCACCTTTCAGGTGCCGCTGCCTCACCAGTGACATCGGGAGCCGCGCCGGTTCGCAGCCCGCGGCGTGATCCACCCGACGGCCGGGTCGGGCGCCCCGTTGGGTAGCCTGAGGACGGTCGCGGACCCGCGCAGACCTGCGGGAACGTGAACGCAAGGCTTCGAATGGACACCGGCTGAGCGGCATTCATCCGGGCTGGGTCGACAGCGCGCAGCAAGCTTCTCGCAGAGCTTTCTGCACGGGCCGGCAACGCCTGATGGCCCAGGGCCTCAACGCTGAGGAGAGCGGTTTCATGGCGACTGATCGCGCGCCCGTCAAGGTCACCGTCACCGGCGCAGCCGGCCAGATCGGTTACGCCATCCTGTTCCGCATCGCTTCGGGCCAGTTGCTCGGCCCGGACACCCCGGTGCGGCTGTCGCTGCTGGAGATCCCTCCCGCGTTGAAGGCCGCTGAGGGCACCGCGATGGAGCTGGACGACTGCGCGTTCCCGCTGCTGTCCGGAATCGACATCACCGACGACGCCAAGACCGCCTTCGACGGCACGAACGTCGCCCTGCTCGTCGGGGCCCGTCCGCGCACCGCCGGCATGGAGCGCGGCGACCTGCTCGAGGCCAACGGCGGCATCTTCGGCCCGCAGGGCAAGGCGATCAACGCGGGCGCCGCTTCCGACATCCGCGTGCTGGTCGTCGGCAACCCGGCGAACACCAATGCGCTGATCGCGCAGCAGCACGCGCCCGACGTCCCGGCCGACAGGTTCACGGCGATGACCCGGCTCGATCACAATCGGGCGCTCAGCCAGCTCGCGCAAAAGCTCGGCTGCTCGGTCACCGACATCAAGAAGATGACGATCTGGGGCAACCATTCGGCCACCCAGTACCCGGACCTGTACACCACCGAGGTAGCCGGCAAGCCCGCTGCTTCGCAGGTCGATGAGGCCTGGCTGCGCGACACGTTCATCCCGACCGTCGCCAAGCGCGGCGCCGCCATCATCGAGGCCCGCGGCGCGTCGTCGGCTGCGTCGGCCGCCAACGCCGCGATCGACCACGTCTTCGACTGGGTCAACGGCACCGAGTGGACCTCGTCGTCGGTGGTCTCCGACGGCTCGTACGGCATCCCGGAGGGGCTCATCTGCTCGTTCCCGTGCCGCAGCGTGAACGGGCAGTGGGAGATCATCCAGGGCGTCGAGATCAACGACTTCTCGCGCGAGCGCATCGAAGCGTCGGTGAAGGAGCTCGCCGAGGAGCGCGCCGCCGTCAAGGAGCTCGGACTGATCTAGGCCGAGCTCATCGAGGCCGAGCTCATCGAGGTCGAGCTCATCTGGGTCGGACTCGTCTGGGTCGGGGTGGATCCGGCCGAAACGGTTAGCGTTCCGGCGGGTGAGCCGCCGGTGGGCCTACGCTTTCAGGGTGGACGACGCGGGCGCTGCAGCGCGCCCTCCAGATAGCAGCAGGCTCTCGCGCCGGGGACATCCCCTGCGATGAGAGTCTTGCTCAACATTGCGGTCGTCGCCGCGCTGGTGATCGTCGAGGGCATGTTCGTGGCGGCGGAGCTCGCGCTGGTCTCGCTGCGCGAGGGTCAGGTCCGGGCGCTGGCCGAGCGCTCGCGCCGCGGCCAGAAGGTCGCCAAGCTCGTCGCGAATCCCAACCGGTTCCTGGCTTCGGTCCAGCTCGGCGTCACGCTGACCGCGCTGCTGTCCAGCGCCTTCGGCGCCATCACGCTGTCGGACGAGGCGTCCTCGGCGCTGCGCCGCGCCGGCCTCGGCAAGGGGCTGTCGGACGTGCTCGGCTTCCTCGGCGTCACGCTGATCATCACGTTCGTGACGCTGGTCGTCGGTGAGCTGGCTCCGAAGCGGCTGGCGTTGCAGCGCACCGAGCGGGTCAGCACGATTTTCGCCCCCATCCTGGACGTCATCGCCCGGACGTCTCGGCCGGTCATCTGGGCGCTGTCGGTGTCGACGAACGGGCTCGTCCGGCTGCTCGGCGGCGATCCGTCGGCCGGCAAGGAATCCATCACCGACGAGGAGCTGCGCGGGCTCGTCGCCGCCCACGAGACGCTCGGTGCGGAGGAGCGGCGCATCCTCGACGAGGTCTTCGAGGCCAGCACCCGCCTGGTGCGCGAGGTGATGGTGCCGCGCACCGAGGTGACTTTCCTCGAAGCCGGGCAACAGGTCGGTCACGCGGTGGAGGAGACGAGCGACCTGCCGCACTCGCGTTATCCGGTGATCCGCGGATCGGTGGACGATGTGGTCGGCTTCGTGCACGTGCGGGACCTGCTGGCGCCCGGGATCAGCCGGCTCAGCGTCGCGCAGATCGCCCGGCCGGTGACGTACGTCCCGTCGAGCCTGAACGTGCTGACGGCCCTTTCCCAGCTGCGCCGCGAAAACCAGCACTTGGCGATGGTCGCCGACGAGTACGGCGGAATCGCCGGGATCATCACCCTCGAGGACCTCATCGAGGAACTGCTCGGCGATATCCGCGACGAGTACGACCCCGCCGCCGCCGGGATCCGGCGGATCCTCGGCGGCGACGTGGAGGTCGACGGGCTGCTCAACCTCGACGAGTTCGGCGACGCTACGGGCGTCCGGCTACCCGACGGTCCCTACGAGACTGCCGCCGGCTACGTGCTGCAGGCGCTCGGACACCTTCCGTCGGTCGGTGAGTTGGTGGAGGTCCCCGGAGCGCGGCTCACCGTCACCAAGCTCGACGGCCGGCGCGTCGAGCGGCTGCGCGTGAGGCATCTGCCCGTGCCGATGGACGGAGTGGACGACGCTTCCGCCCGCTCCGGCGCACCCGCGGGCGACGGGAAGCACCGAAGCCGATCGTCACTTGCGTCCGCGAATGACCTGCGTTCCGGCCAGTGATTTCAGCGCCCGCAGCTGCAGCGAGCGCACGGCCGCGTCGTGGCGGCCCATCGCCTGGGCCGTCTCGCGGACCGATCGCTCGCCGAGGAAGCGCAACTCCAGGCATTGGCGCTGCGCCGGCGGGAGCTCGCGGAGCGCATCGCGCAAGCGCTCGGCCTCGACGAGGTCGATGACGATGTCTTCCGCGCTGTCCTCCGCGCGGCGCGGGCTGTGCTGGGCGTACAGGCCGGGGTCTTCGGCGGCCAGTTCGCGGCGGTTGCGGGCGAGCGACCAGTAGTCGGCCGCCAGGTTGCGGGCGATGACGAGGACCCACGCGACGGGGTCGGTGCCCTGCCAGCGGAACTGCTGCAGCGAGCGCCAGGCGCGCAGGAAGGTCTCGTTGACGAGGTCGTCCACCTGGCTACTGGGGACGCGTCCGGAGAGCTGGCGCCGGACCCGCGGCTCGCACCGCCGGTAGATCTCTCCGAAGGCGGAGGCATCGCCGTGCTGGGCGGCCTCGAAAACCTCCCGGAGGGAGGGTGACGAGCCGTCGGCTGAATGATCAGTGACTTTTTCCGGGCGGTCGCTCAAGTCGACCGTGCGGATTCCCGAAGCCGTCCGTGCGTGAGCGTTCGAGCTGCTGACGTGAGCGTTCTGAGCGGCGCTTGCGTAGGTGGCGGACATAAGAAAATCGTGGCCCGTCCGCGCCCGAAATTCGCCGCCCGGACAGGCGAACTTTGGTTACCGCCATTTGGCCCAGTGCTTGTCCGCCAATTGACTCAGCGCGCCGTAATGCGCGTCGAAATACGTGCCGCAATGCCAGGACGGAAGCGCGCCGGAAGAGCCGCGCGGTCAGCCAGCCCGGCAGCGTGCCCCGGCCCAGCCCGACGTCGACGAGGACATCCATCGCCGCCGGGTCCCGCCCGGCGAGCGCGAGGCCGGCGTCGAAGATCTCCGGCGAGCGGGACAGCCGCGACAGCACCGTCGTCGTCGCGAGGTGGCGCCCGAGCTGCTGGCGCAGGGCGGTCCGGTACGCGGCCCCGGCTCGCGTCCCACCGGGGGTGACCGCAGCTTCGCCGGCCAGCCGCCCGGACAGCACCGCGTAGTAGATCCCCTCTCCGGTGAGCGGGTTGATCAGTGAGGCGGCGTCTCCGGCGAGCAGCACCCGCCCGTTCGGCTGGCGCGGCCGGTGAGTCGACAGCGGCAGATGGTGGGCCCGCAGCGTCGCGGAGTCTGCAGGCTGCGCGGGCAGCAGCGCGGCGAGCGGCTCGGCGAGGGCCGCCCGGCCCGCCTTCTCGTGGGCGGCGAGTGAGGAGCGGAGCATGCCGAAACCGACGTTGGCGCGGTGCTCGTAACCCGGCCCGTCGATCGGGAACGACCAGGCGTAGGCCGGCCAGTCGTCGGCGACCATCTCGATGAGCTGCTCAGGTGCGCCGGGCAGGCCGGCCGCGTAGCCGCGCATCGCGACCGCGGTGCCGGCCGGCGGATTCGACGGCAGGCCGAGCAGCCGCCGGATCGTGGAGTTGGCGCCGTCGGCCCCGATGACGACGCCGGCCCGCAGGTCCGGAGCGAGCTCGACCGCGTCGGCGGTCACCGTCAAGGTGCGGATCCGGCGCCGGATCAAGATCGCTCCGCGCTGGAGCGCGGCGTCGACCAGCCTGGCGTCGAACACCGCTCGGGGAATCACGTATGCCGGCTCGTGCAGCTGCGCCACCACCTCCCGGCCGAGCGGGCTGCGCAGCCGGAGCCGGTCGACAGGAGCGAAGCCGCGCGCCGCGTCCGGGACGCCGATCGCCGCCAGCTCGTCCAGCGCGTGCGGCGCGATGCCGTCGCCGCAGGCCTTGTCGCGCGGGAAGCTCGCCGCGTCGACCAGCGCGACGCGAGCGCCCGGGCGAGCCTGCAGCGCGGCCAGCGCCGCCGCGCTGCCCGCCGGTCCGGCGCCGACGATAATCAGGTCGTAAAGCTCGCCGGCCTGCTGTGTGCTGGTGTCCGCGTGACCGTCGCCATCCCGTTCGCCCGGCAGCCCAACGCGGCCGACGTCACAGTCGGGCGCCCCAGCAGCGGCGTCGGGAGCGGGCACGCTATGAAGTCTGCCTGGCGTTCGGTGCGGGCCCTGGCTGCGGCGCATCCGCCGCCGGGCGTGTGGCGGCTTGCGCCGCAACCGATTCCACGATCTGAGAGGGTGTCAGAGTGAGTACTTCGGCAGCGTCGGAGCCGGCGTCGCAGCGGCGCCCCGGTGCGCCGCCCCGCGTGCTGTCCGGGATCCAGCCCACCGCCGACTCGTTCCACTTCGGCAACTATCTGGGCGCGTTGCGGCAGTGGGTCGCGATGCAGGACGAGTTCGACGCGTTCTACTTCATCGCCGACATGCACGCGGTGACCGTGCCGCACGATCCCGAACTGCTGCGCAAGCGCACCCGCACGTCGGCGGCCCAGCTGCTTGCGCTCGGTCTCGACCCGTCCCGTTCCACGCTGTTCGTGCAGAGCGCACTTCCCGAGCACGCTCAGCTCGCCTGGCTGCTGATGTGTCTCACCGGCTACGGCGAAGCCAGCCGCATGACGCAGTTCAAGGACAAGAGCGCCCGCGGCGAGCTCGGCGCCGCGACGGTCGGGCTGTTCACGTACCCGATCCTGCAGGCCGCCGACATCCTGCTGTACCAGGCGGATCAGGTGCCCGTCGGGGAAGACCAGCGCCAGCATCTCGAGCTGACCCGCGACCTCGCCGAGCGTTTCAACGGCCGTTTCGGGAAGACCTTCACGGTGCCCGAGCCCTATATCCCGAAGGCCACCGCCAAGGTGCTCGATCTGGCCAATCCGGAGAAGCAGATGAGCAAGTCCGCGGCGACGCCCGCCGGTTTGCTGAGCTTGCTGGAGGAGCCGTCGAGCCTGCGCAAGAAGGTGCGCAGCGCCGTCACCGACAGCGGTCGCGAGGTCAGCTTCGACCCGGTGGAGAAGCCCGGCGTCAGCAACCTGCTCACCATCGGCGCGGCGTTGCGCAACGTTGCGGTGGCCGAGTTCACCGCGGCGTACGAGGGCCGCGGCTATGGCGATCTCAAGAAGGACGTCGCCGAGATCGTGGTCGACTTCGCGACGGGAGTGCGCGAGCGGACCGAGGAGTGGCTCGCCGGCGATCGGGTCGACGACGTGCTCGAGGCCGGTAGCGAGCGGGCGCGGGCCGTTGCCGCCCCCACCCTCGCCGAGGTCTATGAACGGGTGGGTTTCGGGGTGCCGCCCGTTCGCGGGGCATGAGCCGGCACGCTCCCGACCGCCACTGGATCGGGGTCACGATCGAGCTGCCGGAGCCGATGCGCAGCGAGCTGACGGCATGGCGGCGCCGTCTGGGCGATCCGTCCGCGGCGAAGATCCCTCCCCACATCACGCTGCTCCCACCCACGCTGCTCGACGCCGACGTGCTGCCGAAGTTCACCGACCACCTCGCCGACGTCGCGACCGCGCACCGGCCGTTTTCGGTGCGGCTCGCGGGCTCCGGCACGTTTCGGCCGGTGTCGCCGGTGGTCTTCGTGGTGCTCGCCGAGGGGGCGCCCGGCTGCGCGGCGGTGCAGGCCGACGTCCGCTCCGGCCCCGTCAGCCCGCCGCTGTCCTTTCCGTATCACCCTCACGTCACGGTCGCGCACGACCTCCCCGAGCCGCAGCTCGACCGGGCGATGGAGGCGCTTGCCGGCTACGAAGCGGCATTCGAAGCGGTGAGCTTCGAGCTTTTCGAGCGCGACGACGACGGCTACTGGCACGCCGGCCGGGAGTTCTTCTTCGGGCGGATCGCCGGCAGCTAGATCTGCGAGCCGAAGCGCGCTTCGCCTGCCGTTTGGGGTATCGATGGCCGGTGGGCGTACGCGAAAAGGTCGGCGGAGCATTCCGCGCGGTGCGCCGGCGGGCGCCCTGGCTGGATCATCTGATCCGGGCGTGGTCGCGCTACCAGGCTGACCGGGGTGATCGGCTGGCCGCGTCCGTGACGTATTACGGCTTCCTGTCCTTCTTCCCGTTGATCGCCCTCGCGTTCTCGGTGGTGGGGTTCGTGGTCGACGCCTACCCGTCGGCGCAGAGCGACCTCGTCCGGCAGATCAACAACTTCCTGCCCGGGCTCGCGGACAAGCTCGACGTCTCCACCATCGGCAGCGCGAAGGTCGCCACCGGCATCGTCGGCATCGCTGGCCTGCTGCTGGCCGGGCTCGCGTGGATCGGCGCGCTGCGTGAGGCGGTTCGCACGATCTGGCATCACAACCTGAACGCCGGCAACGTCATCATGAAGAAGGTGCACGACACCGGCATCCTGATCGGGCTTGGCCTGACCATGGCTGCCTCGGTGGCGGTGACGGCGGTGTCCTCCTCCGCGATGGGCTGGTTCGTGCGCGCCATCGGCCTGGAAGGCAGCACCGCCGCGAGCATCGCGTTTCGCATCCTCGGCTATGGCGTGGCCATCCTCGTCGACATCGCCGTCTTCCTCTTCCTGCTCGTGCGGCTGCCGAAGGTGGCGACGCCGTGGCGCCGGGTGCTCAAAGGTGCGCTCTTCGGGGCGGTCGGCTTCGAGGTGCTGAAGACGGTCGGCAGCCTGCTGGTGAAGGGCACGACGAACAACCCGGTCTACGGGGCGTTCGCCGTCGTCGTCGGCCTGCTGATCTGGATCAACTACCTGTCGCGGTTCACCCTCTTCGTCGCCGCCTGGACGGTGACGGCGCCGTTCGATCTGGACGTGCGGCCATCGGGGACGGCCGATCCCGCGATAGCGAAGACCGCGGGGATCCCACCGGAGTTCGCCAGCGAGGACCCGGAGGAGGTTGCGACGAGCACGGAGATCGGGGCGCCGTCGCCGCTGGTGGCCGCGATGGCGGCCAAGCCGGGTGACCGGCAGCCGCCGTGGATCGAGGCCCGGGCGAACGGGAGTGGCCCGGGACGGCGCCGGGTACCTCTGACCAAGCGGGTCAACCTGCACAAGGCCGGCCGCACGATCCCGGCGGGGCAGCATAGTGGGCTGGAGAAGGCGCGCGCCGCCGGCTACGTCGGGGTCGGCATGCTCGCGGCCGCCTCGATGGGCGTGGTCTGGAACGGGCTCAGGGCGGCTCGGGATGCGGTGCGGCGATGAGCCTGCGCTCCGGGACGGTGCAGCGAGGATGCTGGTGTGATGGGTGAGCGGGGGCTGTCTCGGCGCGGGCTCTTCCGGCTGGCCGGCGGGGTGGCGCTCGGCGGCCTGGCCGCGTCCTGCGGCGGCGGGGCCGACGAGCATCCGCAGGCCGAGGTGACGCGCTCGCCGTGGCCGTCCTCGACGCTCGCTGCCGGCATCACCGGCATCACGAAGACGTTCACCTCGCGGTACCGATCCGGCAACGCGGTGACGTACCAGATCTTGCTGCCGCCCGGTCATGATTCGCCGGCCGGGTTGCCACTGTGCCTGGTGCTGCACGGGATGACCGACGATCATGCTGACGCGGTCGGGCACGTCCATCTGGACAGCGCGCTCGCTGCGATCACCGGCGCCGGCCTGCCGCCCATGGCTCTGGTGGCGATGGACGGCGGCGCGTTCGCCTGGTGGCATCCGCGCCCGAAGATCGGCGACGACTCGCAGGGCATGGTGCTGCATGAGCTGCTGCCCCGGCTGCGCAACGCGGGGCTGCGGACCGAGCGGTTCGGCCTCTTCGGCTGGTCGATGGGTGGCTACGGTTCGCTGCTGCTCGCGGAAAAGCTCGGCCGGGAGCGGGTGGCGGCGGTGTCCGTCGACGCTCCGGCGATCTGGCTCACGTACCAGGACGCGCACGCCGACTTCCCGTTCGCCTTCGACGGTCCGGCGGACTACCGGAAGTACAACGTCTTCACCTACCGGCCGCGCCTCGCCGGCATCCCGGTCCGGGTGGTCTGCGGTGACAACGACGGCTTCGCCGACGCCACCCGGGAATTCGTCAAGGGCGTCCCGGACCTCGTCGGGGTCGAGTTCCCGGCCGGTGGCCACGATCCGGCGCTGTGGGCGCGGACCGCGCCGGCGCAGTTGACGCCGATCGCGCGCGCATTGGGTTGAGCAACCCGCCGAATCGCCTGCCGCCGTAATGCGGGCGCATGCCTGGTTCAACGCGGCCTCGTTCGGCTTGCTGCTCGCGTCCTAGAACGCCCGCCGCGCCAAGATCAACGCGCCAACGATCAAGGTGAGACCCGGGTTGAGAGGGGGTTCGCCCGGTTCGCTGGCGCGTTGATCAAGGGGCTAGCGCCGGTGAACGGCGGGAGGGTGGGGTGGGGGTGTCCAGCTCGGCGGCGGCTGGCGCCACAGCATCCCCGGATAGGGCTGCGCCGCGGGCGCAACCGGGGGCGGCGCCGAAGGCGGCGGAGGCGGCGCGGGCGGGGTCACCGGGCGGCGAGCCGCGAGCGCCACCGCCCCGACGCCGGCCAGCAAGGTGAGGTCGGCGACCGTCGCCAGCGGATAATCCACCTGATCCGGCCCGACGAGTCCGGCGATGATCGCGCTCAGCGCCACCGTCGCACTCGTGGCGAGCAGCGGCACCCGCCGCGTCCACACTGCCAGTGCCAAGATCGCCGCTGCCACAAACGTCGGCGCCATCGGCACCCCGTACGCCACGGCACCCAGCCGGGATGCCTCGAGCTTCGGGCCGGCGGCCACCGCCACCGCGGTCAGCACGACCGCTACCGCTGCCAGGAGAAGCGCCAGCAGCGCGGGCGAGCTGGGTCTCGGCTTCGGCCGTGGCGGCACGTGTCGCACCCCCGTGAGCGCCACCAATGCGACCGCCAGGCCGACGAGCGCGCGCGGCAACGCGCCGTTCGTGTGCGAGATCGCGCTGTGGTACCCGCCGCCCGGACCGGTACTGGCGAACGCGTAGACCCGCCAGCTGTCGACCGCCGCAAACAGTCCCGCGCCGGCCGCCGCCGCGCAGAGCAGCGGGCGGTGACGATGGCCCGCCCGGGTCAGCTGCATGCCTGCAGCCGCGAGCAGCAGGAGCAGCGCCGGCAGCTGGCCGGCTGCGAAGCGCCCCGTCGCGAGCGCCGCCGGGTAGCGCGAGGCCGCGGGTGCAGCGCTCGGCGGGAAGAGCGAGAGCAACGACAGCACCACGGCCGCGGCGACACAACCGCCGGCGGCGCGATCCACCGTCTTCCACCACGCCGGGAGCAGGCCGGGTAACGGAGGTGGCACCGCCGGCGGCTGTGGCTGTGGCTGTGACTCCGGCTCGGGCTCCGGCTGTGGCAGCGCAGCTGTGGGCGCGGGCTGCTTCTCGAGGGAAAGGGGCGGTGCCGCCGAAGCCACGACCGGCTGGGGCGGCGGGGTCTCGCTGCGGTCCGGCGGGCGCGGGGCCGGGAAGGCGTCCGCCGGCGGAACCGATGAGCTCACCGGCGCCACGCCGACACCGCGCAGAGCCTCCCCGAGCGCGATCGCCATCGCCCCGCACGACGCGAAACGGTCCGCCGGATCCTTGGCCATCGCCCGGTCGAGCACCGTCTGCACGGCACTCGGCAGCCCGGGCCGGAACGTTCCGACCTTGGGCACCGGCGAGGTCAGGTGAGCGTTCATCTTGGCCCATGCGCCATCACCGGAATACGGGACCGACCCGGTCAGCAGCTGGAAGACGACGCAGCCCAGGGCGTACTGGTCGGTGCGCCCGTCCAGCGTCCCCAGCTGGATCTGCTCCGGCGCGGCGTAATCCAGGCTGGCCGCGAAGTGGCCGTTCGGCGTGAGACCGGCGGCCTCACCGACGCCTTTCGCGATACCGAAGTCGGTGAGGAACACCCGCTCCGGCTCGCCCGGCACGGCAGGTGTGCCGAGCAGGATGTTCGCGGGCTTCACGTCGCGGTGCAGCAGTCCGTGGCGGTGCGCGTCATCGAGGGCGGCCGCGACCCTGGTGATCGTGTGCAGCACCCGCCGGACATCGAACGGTCCGCTCTCGCGCAGCGCCGCCGCCGCGTCGGCGCCCGCGACGTACTTCATGTGGATCCACAGCTGTCCGTCGGACTCGCCGCGGTCGTAGACCGTCACGACGTTGTCGTGATCGAGCGCGGCGGCGAGGTCGGCCTCCCGTTGGAAGCGCTCCCGGTAGGTCGGGTCCGCCGACGCGGAGGACGGCAGCAGCTTGAGCGCGTCGAGCCGCGGCAGCCGCGGATGACGCACGAGATACACCTCGCCCATCCCGCCCGTGCCGAGCAGGCGTTCGATGCGAAAACCCGCAACGAGCTCACCAGCCTGGCGCATCCTCACCGCCTTCCCGGTGCTGGCCTGTCGAGCGCTGTCGGCGCTGTCGGCGTCCTGAGCGTAGAACGCCGCGCGCAACCGCCGACCGCTTTCACGGTCTGCGCTTTCACCTCCTGCGCGCTCACATCCTGGGCTTCATACCCTGCGCTCTCACACCCTCCGCGCGATGAGCGCGCGCTTGACCTCCTGGATCGCCTGCGTCACGGCGATCCCGCGCGGGCAGGCGTCGGTGCAGTTGAACGTCGTCCGGCAGCGCCAGACCCCGTCGCGGTCGGAGAGGATCTCCAGCCGCTCCTGTGCGCCCGCGTCGCGGCTGTCGAAGATGAACCGGTGCGCGTTGACGATCGCGGCGGGCCCGAAGTACTCGCCGTCGTTCCAGAAGACCGGGCAGGACGACGTGCACGCCGCGCACAGGATGCACTTGGTGGTGTCCGCGTAACGCTCGTGCTGCTCCGGGGATTGCAGCCGCTCACGCGCCGGCTCCGGCCCGTCCGGAACGAGCCACGGCGCCACCGCGCGGTAGGACGCGAAGAACGGCTCCATGTCGACGAGGAGGTCTTTGTTCACCGGCAAGCCTTTGAGCGGCTCGACGCTGATCTCTTCGCCGGAGCGGTCCCGCCCTTTGACCAGGTCCTGGATCAGGGTCGTGCAGGCGAGCCGGTTGCGCCCGTTGACGCGCATCGCATCGGAGCCGCAGACGCCTTGGGCGCAGGAGCGACGGAACGTCAGCGATCCGTCCAGATACCACTTCACGTGGTGCAGGGCGTCGAGTAGCCGGTCGCCGGGCTCGACGGGCACCTCGTAGCGCTCCCAGTACGGCTCCTCGGCGCGCTCCGGGTCGAAGCGCCGGATCTTGAGGATGACGCTGGTGGTCTCGCTCACCGGTCAGTACTTCCGTTCCGTCGGCTGGTAGCGGGTGACGCTGACCGGCTTGTAGTCCAGCCGGACCCGGGACCGCGGTGAGGCCGGGGGCAGCGGCAATGCGCCTTCGGCCGCGCCGGGCACGGCACCGGTCTCGATCCGGTACGCCATGGTGTGACGCATGAAGCGGGCATCGTCGCGGTCCGGGAAGTCCTCGCGGAAATGGCCGCCGCGCGACTCCGTGCGCGCGAGGGCCCCCGCCACGAGCACGTCGGCGAGTTCCAGCAGGAAGCCGAGCTCGACCGCCTCCAGCAGGTCGGTGTTGTAGCGCTTGCCGCGGTCGGTGATCGCGACGTTCTGGTAGCGCTCCTTCAGCCGGGCGATGTCAGCGGCGGCTTCCGTCAGCGTCGCCTCGGTGCGGTAGACGGCCGCGTTGTCGTCCATCGTTTGCTGCAGCGCGGCGCGCAGCGGCGCCACCCGTTCGGTCCCTGAGGTGGAACGCAGCCGCTCCAGCATCGCCTCGACGTAGGCGGTCGAACGTTCCGGCACGTCGAGATTCGCCGTCCGAGCCGCGTACTGCGCGGCGGCGATGCCCGCCCGCCGGCCGAAGACGTTGATGTCGAGCAGCGAGTTGGTGCCGAGCCGATTGGCGCCGTGCACGGACACGCACGCCACTTCCCCGGCCGCGTACAGCCCGGCAACGGTGCCTTCGTTGTCGCGGCGCACCTCGGCGTCGACGGTGGTCGGTACCCCACCCATCGCGTAGTGGGCGGTGGGGTAGACCGGCACCGGCTCGGTGCCGGGATCGACCCCGAGGTAGGTGCGGGCGAACTCGGCGATGTCCGGCAGCTTCGCGTCGATCTGCGCGGGCGGCAGCCCGGTCAGATCGAGTAGGACGTGGTCGCCGTTCGGCCCGCAGCCGCGTCCGGCGCGCACCTCGCTGTAGATCGCGCGGGCCACGAGGTCGCGGGGCGCGAGGTCCTTGATAGTCGGCGCGTAACGCTCCATGAAGCGCTCGCCGTCGCGGTTGCGCAAGATCCCGCCCTCGCCGCGGGCCGCCTCCGACAGCAGGATGCCGAGCTTGTGCAGCCCGGTGGGGTGGAACTGGTAGAACTCCATGTCCTCGAGCGGCAGCCCGCGCCGGAACGCGAGCCCCATGCCGTCGCCGGTGAGCGTGTGGGCGTTGGAGGTCGTCTGAAAGACCTTCCCGAAGCCGCCGGTCGCCAGGATGACGGACTTCGCCGCGAACACGTGCAGCTCACCGGTGGCCAGCTCGTAGGCGACCACGCCGGCGATCGGGGAGTCCGGCCCGTTGCCGGCGAAAAGCAGGTCCAGCACGTAGAACTCGTTGAAGAACTCCACGTCGCGTTTCACGCACTGCTGGTAGAGCGTCTGCAGGATCAGCTGGCCGGTGCGGTCGGCCGCGAAGCAGCTGCGACGCACCGGGGCGGCGCCGTGCTCGCGGGTGTGCCCGCCGAAACGACGCTGATCGATGCGCCCTTCGGCGGTGCGGTCGAACGGAAGCCCCATCTTCTCCAGATCGAGAACCGCATCGATGGCTTCGCGGCACATCACCTCGGCAGCGTCCTGGTCGACGAGGTAATCGCCGCCCTTGACGGTGTCGAACGTGTGCCACTCCCAGTTGTCCTCCTCCACGTTGGCGAGTGCCGCGCACATCCCGCCTTGCGCGGCGCCGGTGTGCGAACGCGTCGGGTACAGCTTGGTGAGCACCGCGGTGCGCACCCGCCCGCCCGCTTCGAGCGCGGCGCGCATGCCGGCGCCGCCGGCGCCGACAACGACGACCTCGTACGTGTGGTGCTGCACCAGAAAGGACCCCGTCCGTTAGGTGTTGAGCGTCGGGTCGAACGTGAAGATGACCAACGTTCCCAGCGCCAGCACGAGTGTCGCGGAGCAGTAGAGCAGCGTTTTCAGCCAGAAGCGGGTCTGCGGGCGCTCGGCGTAGTCGTTGATGATCGTGCGTAGCCCGACGGTGCCGTGCAGCTCGGCGAGCCACAGCGTCAGCAGGTCCCACAGCTGCCAGAAGGGCGACGACCAGCGCCCGGCGACGAAGCCGAAATTGACGCGCTGCACACCGCCGTCGAGCACATTCATGATCAGCAGGTGGCCCAGCACGAGCACCACCAGGACCACGCCGCTGATGCGCATGAAAAGCCAGGCGTGCATCTCGTAGCCGCCACCGTGCCGGCGCCGCGTGGCCGCTCCGGCGCGCTTGCTGCGCGGGGCTTCGATGCCGAGCTCGCCGGCCTTCGCGTTCCCTTCCGCCTCGAGCGTCATCACGCCGACCCGAAGAGGCGCTGGAACGTGTGCAGCAGCATGAAGTAGCCGCACGGCACCATGACGACGATCCACAGCCCGAGCACCGTCCACAGCATCTGGCGCTGGTAGCGCGCGCCCTTGGCCCAGAAATCGACGAGCATGACGCGGATGCCGTTCAACGCGTGAAAGAGCACCGCGCCGACCAGCGCGACCTCGAGCACGTTCACGAACGGGTTCTTGTAGGTGTCGATGACGCGGTCGTAGGAGTTCGGCGAAACGCGCACCAGCGCGGTATCGAGCACGTGAGCGAACAGGAAGAAGAAGACCAGCACGCCGGTGATGCGATGGGCGACCCAGGACCACATGCCCCCGCCGCCCCGATAGAGCGTGCCGCGGGGCTTCGACGTCCCAGCCACCGCTCGGATGCTACGTCGGAGGAAGGCGGCTGCCGTCACGAGATGCTGGCAGCGGCCCGCCCGGCGCGAGATCTCGGACGGGTGGGCGTCCCGCCGTGACCCTCAGGCGGCGTCCGGCGGACCGCCGTCGGCGCCTGCGGCACCGCCGGCGGCTCGAGCGCGGCCTGAGCCGCCGCGGCGCCGCTTCGCCCGGTACATGTCGCCGTCGGCGTGCACGAGCAATGCGTTGGCGTCGAGGCCGATGTCATCGGTGTGCGCGGTACCGATCGACGCGCTCACCGACAGCTCCCCGATCGGTGGAAGCAGTGCCTCACGCACCCGGCCGGCCAGCGCGATGGCATCCGGGGCGGGCAGTCCCTCGGCGACCACCGCGTACTCGTCACCGCCGAGACGGGCGACGGTGTCTGCGGGACGCACCGCCGAGCGGAGCCGGCGAGCGATCTCGTTGAGCACCTCGTCGCCCGCGGCATGGCCGTACGTGTCGTTGATGAACTTGAAGTCGTCGAGGTCGAGGTAGAGCACCGCGACGCCGCTGCCCTGGTCGCGGGCGGCGGCCCGGACAGCTTGGGACAACCGGTCGGTGAGCAGCGTGCGGTTGGGCAGTCCGGTGAGCGGATCGTGCAACGCGCGATGAGCCAGCCGGGCCTCGTTGGCCCGGCGCTCGGTCACGTCGATCAGGTGGACGACGAGCGTCTTCGGCTCGCCGGGCAGCGGAGCGACCGAGCCCTGCACCCACACCTGGGTGCCGTCGAGGCGTTCGAGCCGCCATTCCATCGGCTCGAAAACGTGCTCGCTCTCCGCGACCGAACGCAGCAAGGTCCGCACCGCGTCACGGTCGTCGCGGTGCACGAGGCGCAAACTCTGCCGGCCCACGAGGGCATGCGGATCGTCGGCCACGAGCTCGCCGAGCGCCGGGTTGGCGTCGAGCACCACACCCACCGGGTCGATCAGCAGCATCGCGATGGGTGCCTCGTGGAAGGCGGCGGCGAAACGCTGCTCCGCCGCCCACATGGCCTGCTCGCTCTCGTGCCGTGCCGTCACATCCCGGACGACGACCATGACCGCCGGCCGCCCTTCGAATTCGATGCCGGCGGCGGCGGTCTCGACTGGCACGCTCTCCTTGTTGTCCAGCCGGATGAGACTGCCCTCGACGTAAGGGAGTCGAGCACCGACCGCAAGCGCTGCGTAGCGCTGTGTCAGCGGAGCGCGGACTGCAGGAGGAACCACATCCAGGGCCGGTCGCGCCCGCAGCTCAGCGAGATCGCGCGCGCCGACGAGGTCCAGCGCGCGCTGATTGGCGAAGACGAAGGCGTCGTCCTGGATCACCGCGATGCCGTCGGGAGACAGCTCGACGAGCGCGCGGTAACGCTCCTCAGAGGCGCGCAACTCGTCCACAGCAATCCTCCTTCCGTCCCACATCGTGATCGGTGCTGCCAGCCGGCGGCTAAAGACCCGGCTGACTGGCCCAACGCTCCCGTCGCCGCATCCGTCCCGGCGCGGGGCAGGCGTTCGGTTCGCTGAAAGCGTCACCGGACGGCGCGTCTCGCCGGATAGCGTCGGAACGTGCCCGTTCCGAGCGAAGCGCAGATCCGCCGGGTCCCAAAGGTGCTCCTGCACGATCATTTGGATGGAGGCCTGCGTCCGCAGACCGTAGCTGAATTGGCGGACAGTACCGGGTATACCCAATTGCCCTGTACCGGGGTGGCGGAACTGACCGAATGGTTTCACGGCGCGGCGCGTTCGTCCGGCTCGCTGGACCGCTATCTGGAGGCGTTCAACCACACGGTGGGCGTCATGCAGACCGAGGACGCACTCGTGCGCGTGGCGCGCGAATGTGCGCAAGATTTGGCGGCGGACGGCATCGTGTACGCCGAGGTGCGTTTCGCTCCGGAGCTGCACGTCGACACGCTGGAGCTGCCGCAGGTCGTCGAAGCGGTGCTCGAGGGATTCCGCCAGGGCACGCAGAACACCGGCCTCACGGCTCGCGTGCTGCTCACCGCGATGCGCTCGGCCGCCCGTTCCCGCGAGATCGCCGAGCTCGCGATCCGCTACCGCGATCAAGGCGTCGCGGGCTTCGACATCGCCGGACGTGAGGCTGGTCACCCGCCGACCCGCCACCTCGACGCGTTTCAGCTGATGTCAAGGGAGAATGGCCACTTCACCATCCACGCCGGCGAAGGCTTCGGGCTGCCCTCCATCTGGGAGGCCATCCAGTGGTGCAACGCCGACCGGCTCGGTCACGGGGTGCGGATCGTCGACGACATCACCGTCGACGTCGACGACCGGGCCACCCTCGGACGGCTCGCGGGTTACGTTCGCGACACCCGCGTCCCGCTGGAGATGTGCCCCACCTCCAATGTGAACACCGGGGTCTGCAGCTCTGTCGCGGAGCACCCGATCGGCCTGCTGTCGCGGCTGCGTTTCCGGGTCACCGTCAACACCGACAACCGCCTCATGAGCAACGTCAGCCTCTCCGGCGAGCTGCACGCCGTCGCGAAGGCGTTCGGCTACGGCTTCGAGCGGATTCGCTGGTTCACGATCAACGCGATGAAGTCGGCGTTCCTGCCGTTCGACGAGCGGCTGCGCCTGATCGACGAGGTCATCAAGCCGGGCTTCGAGGCTGCCATGTCCGCAGGCTCGGGTCTGCCCGCAAGCTCGGGGGAGGACTCCGGTACCTCCGGGGTATCGAGGCGATGAGCGGCTGCTGGGCGAGCCCCGATGACCCGCTGATGTCGGGCTATCACGACGCGGAATGGGGCCGGCCGGTCACCGGAGAGCGCGAGCTGTACGAGCGCTTCTGCCTCGAAGGCTTCCAGTCGGGACTGTCCTGGCGAACGGTGCTGGCGAAAAGGCCTGCATTCCGCGAGGTTTTCGCCGGCTTCGAGCCGGCGGTGGTGGCCGAATACGGAGCCGCCGACGTCGAGCGCCTGTTGCTCGATGCGCGCATCATCCGCCATCGCCGCAAGATCGAGGCGGCGATCACGAACGCTCGTGCGGTTCTTGCGCTGTGGGAATCCCAACGCCGGCTGCGCGATGTGGTGTGGGCCCATGCGACTGCGGCGGATCGGCAGCCGGTCCCGCGCGCGCTCGCTGATGTACCGGCGACCACGCCGTTCGCCGGCGAGCTGTCGAAACAGCTGCGCCGACTGGGATTCGCGTTCGTCGGCCCTACGACGGCGTATGCGGCGATGCAGGCGTGCGGCATCGTGAACGATCACCTGGCCGGATGCCCGGTGCGGGCCGCGGTCGAGACCGAACGCACGGCGGTGCTGGCAGCCGTCAGCCGCTGATCTCGGGCAGCCCTGCGAGCACGGCGCGGCTGGCGGACAGACCGAGCCGGGTGGCGCCGGCGGCAAGGAAGTCGATTGCTGCCTCGGCCGTCCGGATGCCGCCGCTCGCCTTGACGCCCAGCCGGCCACCGACCGTCTCGGCCATGATGCGCACCGCGTCCAGCGCGGCGCCGCCGCCAGGGTGAAACCCGGAGGATGTCTTGACGAAGTCGGCGCCAGCCGCCTCCGCCACGCGGCAGGCGCTGACGATGCCGCCGCGATCCAGCAGCGCGCTTTCGATGATGACCTTCAACACAAGGGGTGTCGGCACCGCCCGGCGGACGTCGGCGATCTCGCGCTCGACGGCGGCCCACTCGCCGTCGGCGGCGGCGCCGAGGTCGATCACCATGTCGATCTCGGTGGCGCCTTCGGCCACGGCGCGCTCGGCCTCGAACGCTTTCGCTGCGGCCAGGTGAGCGCCGGAGGGGAAGCCGACGACGCTCGCGACCGCGATGGCCGGCTTCGAGGGCAGATCCAGGCGCTGCAGCGCGCCGGAGGCGAGCGCGACCCGGCTCGGCGACACGCAGACGGCAACCACACCCAGATCCGCTGCTTCGCGGCACAGCGCGACGACGGCGGCCGCGGTGGCCTCCGGCTTCAGCAGGGTGTGATCGATGCGGGCGGCAACCGAGGCGCGAGAAGGGGTGCCGGGTGGGTTCGGCGCAGGAACGCTCACTGCGAGGACGCTGCCACAACTGCCGCCGCGGTGTCGGACCTGGCAGGCTGCCAAGCGTGAATGTGCTCGTCGTCGAGCACCCGCGGCGCGCAGCCGTTCCAGCCCCGCGCGTACCTCGAGTCGCTGCTGCCGGCCGGTGCGGATCGTCACGGCCGCCGTTGACGTGCGAGGACGCCTACATCGGTCCCGGCTCGGGTGATGCGGGCGATCGTGTGTTCGGGGCGGTCTGAGCCTGCGCAGGTTCGAGCAGCGGGCGCAGGTCAGCCGCGATGGCGTCGAGCTGCGCGCGGGCGGCGGCGCGGGCTGCCGCGAGGTCGTGCCCCAGCGCGTTCGCCGGGGTCACGACCTCGAGGTAGCCCTTGAGCTTGGGCTCGGTGCCGCTCGGCCGCACGACGACGCGCCCGCCGTCGAGCGTGAGGCGAACCCCTTCGGTGGGCGGGAGCTCGCCGGTCGGCTGCGAGAGGTCTTCGATCGAGCGGACGCGGCGGCCACCGAGCGACGTTGGCGCGCTATCGCGCAAACGAATAACAGCGTTATGCGCCTCCTGCGAGTCGCCCAGCCGGACGGACACCTGTGCCGTCGCGAACAAACCCAGCTCGACGGTGAGCTCGTCGAGCCGGTCGAGGAGGGTGTGGCCGTGCTTCTTCTGCTCGGCGGCGAGCTCGGCCACCGCCAGTGCAGCGCTGATCCCGTCCTTGTCCCGCACGACCTTCAACCCCAACGCGTAACCGAGCGCTTCCTCGTAGGCGAATGCCAGCTCGTCGCCGCCTGCGCGGGCCAGCCATTTGAACCCGGTCAGCGTCGTCACCGCGTGCGCGCCGCGTGCTGCCGCGAGCGCGTGCAGCGCATCAGAGGAAACCAGCGAGCAGGCGACTCGAGGATGACTGCCGGCCGGCTGGTGGCGCAGGACATGGTCGGCGAGCAGCAGCCCGAGCTCGTCGCCGGTCAGACGCCGAGCACCCACGGCGACGGCGCACCGGTCGGCATCAGGGTCGTTCGCGATGGCGACATCGGCCCCGGTGTCCGCGGCGAGCGCGAGGAGCCGGTCCATCGCGCCGGGCTCTTCCGGGTTGGGGAAGGCCACCGTGGGGAAACCGGGGTCTGGAGCGGCCTGCGACGCGACCACGTGCGGAGGCCGAAACCCGGCCCGGGCGAACGCTTCCGCGACGAGCTCGCCACCGACGCCGTGCAGCGGTGTGTACGCCACCGTGACGTCGCGCTCCGGGATCAGCGAAAGCCCGACGATCGCCTCGAGGTAGGCGTCGACGATCGCCGGCTCGAGGAGGCGAAAATCCTCCGACAGCGCAAGCTCATTCGCCGGTGCAGCCGCCGCGATGGCTGCTTCGATCTCGCTGTCCTGCGGGGGAACGATCTGCGCTCCGGTGGCCGGGTCATCGGGTCGGCCGCCGAGGTACACCTTGTAGCCGTTGTCCTGCGGGGGATTGTGGCTTGCGGTGACCATCACGCCGGCATCGGCGGCCAGCGCCCGCACGGCATAAGCCAGCACGGGGGTCGGCAGCGGCGACGGCAGCAGCGAGACCCGTACCCCCGCCGCGGTCATCACCCGGGCGCTGTCGAAGGCGAATTGCCTGCTGCCGTAGCGGGCGTCATAGCCGATGACCGCCGTCGGGGTGGAGCTGCCATGTTCGCGCAAGAACGCGGCGAGGCCAGCAGCGGCGCGGCGCACCACGGCGACGTTCATGCCGTTCGGCCCGGCCCGTAGCGGTCCGCGCAGGCCGGCGGTACCGAACGTCAAGGACTGGCTGAACCGCTCGCGCAGCTCGGCTTCCGCCTCCGCGGCGAGGAGCTGCTCGAGTTCGGTGCGCGCCGCCGGGTCCGGGTCGGCGGCAATCCAGGTGCGAACGCGTTCGGCGAGAGCGGGATCCACCCTGCCCAGTGTGGCGGCTCGCCGCGGAGTCGGGACTCGCGCTACAGCCGGCGGACGACCTCCGCCAGCAGAGCGCCCATCCGTGCGGCAGCAGCATCTCCCGCTTCCAGCACCTCGGCGTGGCTCAGCTTTTCCCCCGAAAGCCCGGCCGCCAGATTGGTGACCAGCGACAGCGCCAGGACTTCGGCGCCTTCTGCCCGCGCGGCGACCGCCTCGTGCACCGTCGACATCCCGACGAGGTCGGCGCCGAGCGTCTGCAGGGCCCGGATCTCCGCCGGCGTCTCGAACTGGGGGCCGGGCATCATCGCGTACACACCCTCCTCGAGGGATGGGTCGACGGTGCGGGCCAGCACGCGCAGCCGCGGGCTGTAGCAGTCGGTGAGATCGATGAAACGCGGCCCGACGAGGGGCGAGCGGCCGGTCATGTTGAGGTGGTCGGCGATGAGCACCGGCTGCCCGACCGACAGCCCGGCGCGCAGGCCACCGGCCGCGTTCGTCAGCACGATCACGCGGGCACCCGCCGCGCAGGCGGTGCGCACGGCGTGGGTGGCGACGCTCAGGTCGTGACCCTCGTAGGGATGCACCCGGCCGAGGAACGCCAGCACGCGGCGGTCGCCGACCTGGATCGAGCGAGCCATCGAGCTGTGCCCGGCGACCTGCGTCTCCGGGAAGCCGCCGAGATACCGGACGTCGAATTCGGCCGCCGGCGGGCCGAGCAGGTCGGCTGCGGGTCGCCATCCCGAGCCGAGCACGATGGCGACGTCGTGCCGCTCGGCGCCGGCGGCGGTGGCCAGGCGGTGAGCGGAGGCGAGGGGGTCGGGCTCGTCATAGGCGGGCACCTTCCGATCCTGGCACGCTCAGCGCTGGACGACGCGGCCGGCCGCTTCGGCGCGGGCCACCCAGCGCCCGTGGTCATGGGCGATGCGTACCGGATGGTCGAAGCACGAGCTGATGAGCTCGCTGGTGACCACCTCGTCGACCGGGCCCTGGGCGTGCACCCGCCCGGCGCGCAGCAGCACGGCATGCGTGGTGCTGGCCGGGATCTCCTCCAGGTGATGGGTGACCAGCACGCTCGAAAGCTGTGGATGTGCGGTGCGCAGCGCGTCGAGGCTGGACAGCAGCTGCTCGCGGGCGGCCAGATCGAGCCCGGTCGCCGGTTCGTCGAGCAGCAGCAAGGCCGGGTCGGGCATGAGCGCGCGAGCGATCAGCGCGCGCCCCCGCTCGCCGGACGACAGCGTCGGCCATCGCGCTGCGCGCAGGGCGGAGATCCCGAGCACCTCGATGAGCTCGTCGGCCTGGGAGATCTCGGTTTCGGTCGGGGTCCAGCGCTGCTGGATGCCGATGGTGTTGGTCGCGCCGGTCAGTACGACGTCGCTGACGGTCAACGGCGACTGCAGGGGGTGTCGCGGGTCGACGTGGCCGATGAACGTGCGCAGTGCCCGCATGTCCACCTTGCCGAGCTGCCGGCCGAGCACCCGGACCGTGCCGTGGGTCGGATGCGCGAGGGCACCGAGCAGCCGCAGCAGCGTGGTCTTGCCGGCGCCGTTCGGTCCGATGAGCACCCAATGCTCTCCGGTCCGCACGGTCAGCGAGACGTCCTCGAGCAGGAACTTGCCCCCACGGACGAAGTCGACCTCGTCGACCTCCAGGACCGGTGATTGCGCCGTCACCCTCGCCAACCTATCGATGCGCTCTGCGGCTGATCGGCGCGGCGCGGGGCGGTCAGGTGCGTTCCAACGCGGCGCCGGAGGTGCCGCCCGAAGCCGCGGTCCCGTCCGGGCTCGCGTCGGCCGGAAGCGGTTCCGGGCTGACCGAGCTCGCACCCGTTCCGGCTTCGCTGCCGACCCCGGCGCTGTCCGCGGCGGCGCCTGCCGCCTCGCCGGCCTCTGCGTGGTGGTACTTGCCGCCGCGCAGCCACGACGCGCCGGCAGCGACAAGGCACGCGATGATCGCGAAGAGGAACGCCACCTTGAGCCCGTCGTGGAACGGCCCCGAGATGAGGTTCGGGAAGAACTGCCGGCCGGTCAGGTAGTGCAGGTGCTCCGGGCTCAGCGACTGCGCCGACGACCCGAGCAGCTGCTGGATGGGGTTGTAGCCGAGCAACGACGCGAACAGCGTCGCCACCGGCGGCAGGTGCGAGATGCGGGCCGCGTCGGCCGCCGAGACGCCCTGCGCGGTCAGGCCGTGCCCGAGCGCGCTGCCCAGCGAGGAGGCGAGGCCCAGGATCATCAGGCTGAAGAAGATGCCGATCGACAGCACGGTCGCGGAGTTCTGGAAGGTCGCCGCCATGCCTGCGCCCGCGCCGCGCTGGCGGGCCGGCAGGGCGTTCATGATGCCGGCGCGGTTCGGCGAACCGAACATGCCCATGCCGATGCCGTTCACCAGCAGGATGGCGGCGAACGCCCAGTAGTTGAAGTTGACCGGGAGGAACAGCAGCAGAACGAAGCTGATGGCGGCGATGACCATGCCGCCGGTCGCGAACGGCCGGGCGCCGAACCGGTCGGAGAGCACCCCGGCGAGCGGAGCAGCCAGCAGGAAGCCGACGGTCAGCGGGATCATGTAGATGCCGGCCCACAGCGGCGTCCGCTCGAAGCTGTAGCCGTGCAGCGGCAGCCAGATGCCCTGCAGCCAGATGATGAGGATGAACTGCAGGCCGCCGCGCCCGAGCGCAGACAGCAGGCTGGCCAGGTTGCCGGCGGTGAACGCCCGGATGCGGAACAGGTCGAGGTGGAACATCGGGTCCTTGACCCGGTGCTCGATCGCGACGAACAGCGCCAGCACGGCAAGCCCGCCGATGATCGCGGCGAGCACGTAAGGATTCGTCCACCCCATCGTGTGGCCGCCGTAGGGCTGGATGCCGTAGGTGATGCCGACCAGCACCGCGATGAGGCCGACGGCGAAGGTGACATTGCCCCACCAGTCGAGCTTGGCCTTCTGCCGCTTGCCGGTGTCGCGCAGCTTCAAGTACGCCCACACGGTGCCGAACAGGCCGAACGGCACGGACACCAGGAACACCAGGTGCCAGTTGACCGGCGCCAGCACACCGCCGATGACCAGGCCGATGAATGACCCGGCGATACCGGCGACGTTGTTGATGCCGAGCGCGAGGCCGCGCTGCTGCGCCGGGAACGCGTCGGTGAGGATCGCGCTCGAATTGGCGAACAGGAACGCGCCGCCGACCCCCTGCAGCACACGCATGATGATCAGCCACCAGGCTCCGGCGGCTCCGGTCATCCAGGTCAGCGACAGCAGGATCGAGAAGAACGTGAAGACGGCGAAGCCGAGGTTGTACATCTTGACCCGGCCGTACATGTCGCCGATGCGGCCGAAGCTCACCACGAGCACCGCCGTGACCACCAGGAAGCCCATGATCAGCCAGAGCAGGAAGCTGGTGTTGGACGGCTTCAGCGGGTCGAGCTTGATGCCTTTGAAAATGTCGGGCAGCGCGATCAGCAGGATCGACGCGTTGATGGTCACCATCAGGACGCCGAGCGTGGTGTTCGAGAGGGCGATCCACTTGTAGGAGCTGCCCTCTTCGCGCTCCAGGTCCTCCGGGCTCGCCGGCGCTGCGGCGGTGTGCGCGGGGTGCGGGGTATGCGCGCTCGAGCGCATGACACCTCCGGGCTGGCGGGAAAATTTACTTGCTCGACGATAACTAATGGAGGCCCAAATGTCGACCACAGGCAACTGGTAGGGCAGGCTCAGGAAATGGCTGCCACACCTCCCACGCTTCCCCTGGAGGCCGGGGAGTTCGTCGAGGTCGTCCTGCGCGGCGCACTGCGCGATCCGCGCGGGGTCGGCCGGAGGGCCGCGCTCGTCGAACGCTTCCTGGGTATGCGGTTCGGCAGCAAGCGGTGGATCGCGCTGACCAACCGCCGGCTGGTGGTGCTGCGCCGGCGCGACCCCGGTGCCTACCGCGGCGACGACTGGTTCGACGTCTCGCTCGACCGCACCGGCATCAGCGCGTCGATGCCCTACGTGCAGGGCAGCTTGGTGGTGCTCGCCATCGTGAGCCGGATCGGTCCGGCGACCATCCTGCTACCCGGTTCCGCCTATCGGGAGGCGGTGCGGATGGCGCGTTCGCTGGGGGCTGTCGAACGCCGTCGCTGACGTGTCGCCGGCAAACGCGAGGGTCCGCCGAGGGGTACGACACCCTCCGGCCCGGCAATACTGGGGATCACCACTGGGGATACCCGCACCGATCCGGTCGGGCGACGGACGAGAGGAGGCGCGGATGCACATCCCGTTCTCCTCCTCGCCGCGCACCAGCGTCGGCATCGAGTGGGAGCTCGAACTGGTCGACCCGGTCAGCCGCCAGCTCGCGTCGGCCGCCTCGGACCTGCTTGCCGAGCTCGCCGGCGCCGAGGACGAGCATCCGAAGGCCAAGCACGAGCTGTTCGAGTCGACGGTCGAGATCATCACCGGCGTCAGCCAAACGGTCGCCGAGGCGAAGGCGGACCTCGCCGAAACGCTCCAGGAAGTCGTCGCCGCCGCTGACCGCCGTGGCCTGCGCGTGATGTGCAGCGGCACGCATCCCATCAGCGAGTGGGACAAGGGCCAGATCAGCCCCAATCCCCGTTACGCCCGCCTGGTCGAGCAGATGCAGTGGCTCGCCCGCCGGCTGCAGATCTTCGGGGTGCACGTCCACGTCGGCGTGCGCAGCCCGGACAAGGCGATTCCGATCGTCAACGCGCTCACCGCATACGTCCCGCACTTCCTGGCGCTCTCGGCCTCGTCCCCGTACTGGATGGGCTGGGACACCGGGCTCGCGTCCGCGCGGGCGAAGGTCTTCGAAGGGCTGCCGACCGCCGGCCTGCCGCACCCCCTGTCGGGTTGGGAGCAGTTCGAGGAGCTCATGGGCACGCTGGTGAGCTCAGGCACGATCGAGTCGATCCGCGAGATCTGGTGGGACATCCGCCCGCATCCCGGCTTCGGCACCGTCGAGTTGCGCATCTGCGACGGCTTGCCGACCCTCACCGAGGTCGGCGCGATGGCCGCGCTCTCCCAGTGCCTGGTCGACCAGCTGAACACCCAGCTCGACCGCGGCTATCACCTGCCCCGCCCGAAGTCCTGGCTGGTGCGGGAGAACAAGTGGCGGGCGGCGCGCTACGGCCTCGACGCCGACGTGATCGTCGACGAGTTCGGCACCACCCAGCCGCTGCGCCACTCCATCGAGGAGCTCGTCGACGACCTGCATCCGCTCGCGCGCCGGCTCGGCTGCTCCGAGCAGCTGGACGACGTGCTGACGATCGTCCGGAACGGGCCGAGCTACGAGCGCCAGCGCCGGATCGCCGATGCGAACGGCGGCGACCTGCGCGCCGTCGTCGACAGCCTGCTGGAAGAGATGCGCACCGATCAGCCGGGCGCCGTGCCCGGCCAGCCTCCCGAGGCGTTACCGCCTGCGGCAGGCGGCAAGAATGGTGAGACTGTGAGCAACCCATCCGCCGGCTCATCCGCCGCGGCCGTGACCACCCGATGAGCGAGGACCGCCAGGCCGCGTTGCTGACCTCGTTCCTCGCCGATCACGAGGCTGCGCTCATCGAGCTGCGCCGGGATCTGCACGCCCATCCGGAGCTCGGCCGGGCGGAGCGGCGCACGACCGCGAGGGTCGCCGAGGAGCTGCAGCGCGGCGGCCTGCAGCCGCAGCTGCTTCCCGGCAGCGGGCTCTGGTGCGATGTCGGTGAGGACGCCGGCGGCGACGGCTCGTCCCCGCTGGTCCTGCTGCGGGCCGACCTCGACGCCCTGCCGCTCAGCGACCCGAAGCCGGTGCCGTATCACTCGACGGTCCCCGGCGTCTGCCACGCCTGCGGCCACGACGTGCACACGGCGATCCTGGTCGGTACCGGCCTGGCACTCGCCGACCTGGCGCGCCGCGACGGGCTGCCCGGCCGGGTGCGGCTGGTCTTCCAGCCCGCCGAGGAGGTCATGCCGGGCGGGGCGCTCGACGTCGTCGACGCCGGCCTCGTCGCGCCGGCTGGTATGGCCATCGCACTGCACTGCGACCCGTCGCTGGAGGTCGGGCGCGTCGGGCTGCGCAGCGGGCCGATCACGGCGGCCTCCGACATGATCACCGTCAACCTCAGCGGGCCCGGCGGGCACACCTCCCGCCCGCACAACACGGTGGACCTGATCTACGCGCTCGGCCGGCTGCTCACCGAGCTCCCCGCCGCGCTCACCCGGCTGATCGATCCGCGCGCGGCCGTGACGCTGGTCTGGGGGCTGGTCAGCGCCGGGTCCGCGGCGAACGCGATCCCGCAGACCGCCACCGCCCGCGGCACCGTGCGCGTTCTCGATCACGACACCTGGGCCATGGTTCCGGAGGTGCTCGAGCGCCTGGCGCGCCAGATCGTGGCTCCGTACGGCGCCGTCGTCGACATCGAACACCGCCGCGGCGTCCCGCCAGTGGTCAACGACGAGCACGTGGTGAGCGTGCTGACCCGGGCGGGTGAGTCGGCGCTCGGCGCCGAGGCGATCGTCGGCACGTCCCAGTCGCTCGGTGGCGAGGACTTCGGCTGGTATCTCGAGCAGGTACCCGGTGCGATGGCCCGGCTTGGTGTGCGGTCAGCGGGCGCACCCGGCTACGACCTGCACCAGCCGGGGTTCGACGTCGACGAGCGGTGCATCGCCGTCGGCGTGCGGCTCATGACCGCCGCGGCGCTGCTGGCACTGCGCAGCTGACCAGCCGGGGCGAGCCGGGGTGTCAGCGGGCCGGCCGGTCGGGCGGCTCAGTCGGCAGGCGAGACGCCCTGGCACGGATGCGCCCGCAGCTGGGCGACGTAGTCCTCCGGTGCGCCGGACTTCTCGGCGGCCTCCGTGATCAGTCCGAGGTAGTGGCACGACGGCAGGCCGCCCTCGTACGCCACCAGCACGTAGGTCCACGCGAGGACGTCCCCGTCGAGCGTCGACACCCGGACCCGCAGCTTGTCGTACACCCCGGCGCGGCTCTCGCCGGCGCCCTCCCATTCGTCGAGCACCTTCTCATCGAGCGGGGACACGTCGTACAGCATCACGTAGGTCTCCGCCTCGGGATCCTGGACCAGCGTGACCAGCGCACCGTCCCAGCCGAGATCCTCGCCGCCGAACGTGAGCCGCCAGCCGCGTAGCCAGCCGACACCCTGAACGGGGGAGTGCGGGCACCGCTCGAACATCCGGTCCGGGTCGAGGTTGCTCCCGTACGCGGCGTAGACACCCACGTGCGCACGATAACCAGGCTGCAGCGACTTTCGGGTCAGCACCCGGCGTTCGCGGGTGCAGAGGTGGGCTTGACCACTTATCCCGCCCGGCCCGCGTTCACGGGCTGCCCGTGGTTCGGGTGGTTCGGATGGTGGCGCGGGCAGCGCGGGGAAGATCGGCGGATTCGGGCACACTGGATCGGTGCGGATCGCGATCCTCGGTGCAGGTCCTGCCGGCTACGAGGCGGCGCTGGTCGCCGTCGAGTTGGGCGCGCAGGTGACGCTGGTGGAGCGGGACGGCGTCGGCGGCGCCTGCGTCCTCACCGACTGCGTGCCATCCAAGGCGCTGGTGTCGACGGCCGAGGTGCGCACGTCCGTAGCGGGGGCCGACGCCCTGGGGCTGATCTGCTCGCAGTCACCGGTCGATGCGGTCCGGCTGAACGGGCGCATCCAGTCGCTGGCCGCGGCGCAGTCGTTCGACATCAAGGCTCGCCTCGAGCGCGAGGGCGTCGAGGTGATCGCCGGCCGGGGCCGGCTGCTCGACCACGGCACCATCTGCGTCGAGCCCGCCGACGGTTCCGGCGAGCGCCGGATCGAGGCGGAAGTGGTCCTGCTCGCCCTGGGCTCGACCCCGCGGGTGATCCCCGGCAGCGAGCCCGACGGCGAGCGCATCCTCAACTGGCGGCACCTCTACGACCTGCCCGAGCTTCCCGAGCACCTGGTGGTGGTGGGCTCGGGTGTCACCGGGGCGGAGTTCGCGTCCGCGTACCGGGCGCTCGGGTCGGAGGTTACGCTCGTCTCCTCGCGCGATCGGGTGCTGCCGGGGGAGGACGCGGACGCCGCCGCCGTGCTCGAAGACGTCTTCCGCCGCCGCGGGGTCGAAGTCATGAACCGCTCGCGCGCCGCCGCGATACGCCGCGTCGGCGACGGCGTCGAGGTCGAGCTCACCGACGGCCGGGTGGTGCCCGGCAGCCATGCGCTCATCGCTGTCGGCTCGATCCCCGACACGGCCGGCATCGGCCTGCAGGAAGCGGGCGTGCGGCTGAAGCCGTCCGGCCACGTCGAGGTCGACCGGGTCTCCCGCACGTCGCTGCCCGGGGTCTACGCCGCCGGCGACTGCACCGGCGTGCTGCCGCTCGCGTCGGTCGCCGCGATGCAGGGGCGGATCGCCATGTGGCACGCGCTCGGGGAGGCGGTGGCGCCACTGCGGCTGATGACGGTGGCGGCGAACGTTTTCACCGACCCGGAGATCGCGACCGTCGGCGTCACGCAGCAGCAGGTCGAAAGCGCCAACCTGGCCATCGACGTCATCAAGCTCGACCTCGCCACCAACGCCCGGGCCAAGATGAGCGGCCTGCACGACGGCTTCGTGAAGTTCTTCACCCGCCGCGGGGTCGGCACCGTCCTCGGCGGTGTGGTCGTCGCTCCGCGCGCGAGCGAGCTGATCCTGTCCATCTCGATGGCGGTGCAGCACTCGCTGACGGTCGACCAGCTGGCGCACACGTTCGCGATCTACCCGTCGCTGTCCGGCTCGCTCACCGAAGCCGCCCGCCAGCTGGTGCCCCACGAGGGAGCCCCCGACTTCTAGATCAACGCTGCACGGAAGGGTTGGCGCCCAGAAGGTGAGGTCAAACCCACCTCAGTGCAGCGTTGATCTCATTCCTCCGGAGGGCTGTGGGAGGGCGGCGGCGCGGGGTCGGCCGGCTCGTCGTACTCGTCTTCCTCGATCTGCTTGGGGCGCGGGATGCCGTACTGATCGAGGCGCCGGCTACGAAAGTAGTCGCCGCTCGCGTAGCCGATCACGACCGCCCATAGCAGCAGGCCGAGCGGGATCGAGACGCGTACCTGAGCGCCGCCCGGCAGCAGCGCGAAGACGATGGCGAACGGCAGCATGAGCAGCACCGGCCGAAGCGCCTGCCGGTGACGCCACCCGCGGCCGGTGAGATCCGCCGTCACCCAGTCGCGGTAGCGCGACTCGAGCGTGCCGCCGACGAGGTAGTGGATCCGTCCCGTCAGCGGCGGCCGCTGGGGCGCGGCCGCCGGTGGGCTCGACTCACTCGGCGATCTCACAGATCACAGCTCCGCTGGTCACCGTGGCGCCGACGGAAGCGTTGAGCCCGCTGATCGTGCCGCCCTTGTGCGCCGTGAGCGGCTGCTCCATCTTCATCGCCTCCAGTACGACGATGAGGTCGCCCTCGGCGACGGTGTCGCCGTCGGATACCGCCACCTTGACGATCGTGCCCTGCATGGGGCTGGCGAGCGAGTCGCCGGACGCCGCCGCCGGTCCGTGCCCGGAGCGCTTGCGTCCCGGCTTCTTCGCCTTCGCGCCGCCGCCGGCCGCGGCCACGCCGACACCGAGTCCGGCCGGCAGCACGACCTCGAGCCGCTTGCCGCCCACCTCGACGACGACCCGCTCGCGCTCCTCCTCGTCCGTTTCGGCGTCGGCGCCGCCGGTGAAGGGCGGGATCTGGTTGTCGAACTCGGTCTCGATCCAGCGGTTGTGGATGGTGAACGCCTGGCCCGGGTCGTCCGGCGCGAACGCCGGGTCGCGCACGACGGCCTGGTGGAACGGCTGCGCCGTGGCCATCCCCTCCACGATCAGCTCGTCCAGCGCGCGCCGCGAGCGCTCGATCGCTTCCTTGCGGCTCGAGCCGTAGACGATGAGCTTCGCGAGCAGCGAGTCGAACTGGCCCCCGATGACCGAGCCGGTCTCGATACCGGTGTCGGTGCGCACCCCCGGGCCGAGCGGCGGGACGAATCTGGTGACTGTGCCGGGCGCGGGCAGGAAACCGCGGCCCGGGTCCTCACCGTTGATGCGGAACTCGATCGCGTGGCCGCGTGCCGGCGGGTCGTCGAAGTCGAGCTCCTCACCGTCGGCGATGCGAAACTGCCAGCGGACCAGGTCGATACCGGTGACCTCTTCGGTGACCGGGTGCTCGACCTGGAGTCGGGTGTTGACTTCGAGGAAGGAGATCAGCCCGTCCTGGGCGACCAGGAACTCGCAGGTGCCGGCCCCGACGTAGCCAGCCTCGCGGCAGATCGCCTTGCTGGCGTCGTAAAGGCTCTTCTGCTGCTCCTCGGACAGGAACGGCGCGGGCGCCTCCTCGACGAGCTTCTGGTAGCGCCGCTGCAGCGAGCAGTCGCGGGTGCTGACGACGACGACGTTGCCGGCCTGGTCGGCGAGCACCTGGGTCTCGACGTGACGCGGCTTGTCGAGGTAGCGCTCCACGAAACACTCGCCGCGACCGAACGCGGCCACCGCCTCGCGCACCGCGCTCTCGTACAGCTCGGTGATCTCGCTGTGCTCGCGGACGACCTTGAGGCCACGCCCGCCGCCACCGAACGCGGCCTTGATCGCGATGGGCAGGCCGTGCTCGTCGGCGAACGCGAGCACCTCCTCCACGCCGCTGACCGGATCGGCGGTGCCCGGGGTGAGCGGCGCGCCGACGGCGAGGGCGATGTGACGGGCCTGGGTCTTGTCGCCGAGCTTGCTGATGGCGTCCGGCGGCGGCCCGACCCAGGTGAGCCCCGCGTCGATGACGGCCTGGGCGAAGTCGGCGTTTTCCGAGAGGAAGCCGTAGCCGGGGTGCACCGCGTCGGCGCCCGACTCCTTGGCGACCTCGATCAGCTTGTCGATGCGCAGATAGGACTCCGGGGCCGTGGTGCCGCCCAGGGCGTAGGCCTCGTCCGCTTCGCGCACGTGCAGCGCGTCGCGGTCGGGATCGGCGTAAACGGCTACGGAAGCAAGACCGTGGTCACGGCAGGCACGGGCGACCCGTACCGCAATCTCGCCACGGTTGGCGATGAGGACTTTGCGCACGAAGTGGAATCTTAAGGAAGCAGAGCTCCTAGTGCGTTCAGCGGGTCAGAACCCCACCCATCCCGTCTGCTTCAGGTTCGCTGCGTTGCGCACTGCGACGCCGCGGTCGGTGAGCTCGAAGACGCGCGTTCCGGCGAACAGCGCTCGCCCGGCCTGCTGGTTGTCGGGCGCGGCGAACGGCGCCGGGTCGACGCGCAGCTCGGAGCCGCTCGTGTGGATGGCGAGCAGGCCACGCGAGGACGGCAGCAGGAAGTAGCCGCCGGCCGGATCGGCGGCCAACGCATGCGCGCTGTCGTCCTGCGCGTAGGCGCCGGTCAGCTGCTGCTGGTGCAGCAGCCGGGGATGCGCCGGGTCGGCGACGTCGAACAGCGAGATCTGCAGTCCGTCCGGTTCCACCGGCGGCGCGGGGATGACGTCGGCGCAGTCCACATCCGCCGCGCAGGACGGCGCCGCCCCGCTACTGCCGCCGCCGAAGCCGGTACTCACGCTGCGGCCGATACCCAGCAGCTTGTGGTCGGGTAGCGGCTGCAGCAGGCTCGAGTAGCCGGGCAGCTCGAGGAATCCGCGCAGCACCGGTGCGTTCGGATTCGAGAGGTCGATCACATGGATCGGATCGATCTGCCGGAACGTGACGACGTACGCGCGGTCACCGAGGTAACGCACCGCGTAGACCTGCTCGCCGGCACCGAGACCGTCCAGCGTGCCGACCTGCACCAGCTGATCGCCGCGGCGCTCGAGCACGGTCACCGCCGTAGTGGTGCCCGACGACGTCGGTCGGCCGGTCGTGCGGTCGGTCGTCGTCACGCGCAGCCGGTCCTGGTATTCGGAAAGCGCGTAGGAGTCATGCAGCGCACCGGGCACCGATCCCGATGCGAGGAAGCGGGCCTGTCCCGGGTCCGAGATGTCGAATTCGAACAGCTGCGTCGTCGTCCGCCCGGCGAGGATCACCTCCTTGCCGCCCGCACTCGGGTAGGTGAGGTAGTCCTCACCGGCGACGTACAGATGCTCGCCCTCCGCGTAGGCCGTTGTCCCGCCGCCAAAAACCGAGGTCCCGGCACCCGGGTCGGTGGCGGCCGGGTCGAGCGAGACGACGGTCACGATGCCCGCGTCAGAGCCCTGCCCGCGCGCTGCGGATCCGGTCGGCTGCTTCGGGACGGCGACCGCGCCGCACGCGCTGAGCCGCCGGCTGCTCGACGCTCCGGACCCCGTGTCGGCAGTCCAGTGCGGGAGCCACGAGTCGAGCGGAAGCGCGTCGACGATGCCCTGATTGGCCTTGGTCGCCCGGCGCCGCTCCGCGTCCGTGCCGTCACGTGGGGTCTCCCAATCCGCGACCGGCGGCGCGCTGCGCAAGACGAGCCGGATCGTGCCGCCCACCACCCGGGCGGCGATCTCACCCGCGTCGAAGCTGAACGTCCGGACGACCCGGGGGTGCGCCGGATCGCTGAGGTCGACGATCATCGCGATGGTCTCGGAACGGGAGCCATACGCAACGGCGGCGCCCAGCGGCATCGGCCCGCGGCCGCCCGCCGGCTCCCCGCTCAGCACGACCGCTCGCTCGCCGGCCAGCAGCAGCTCCGAGCCCGGGTGGGGCAGCGCCAGGGTGGACAGCAGCTGCGGGGAGCGGACGTCCACGATGTGCAACCGCTGGCCGTCGATGCTGACCATCACCCGACCGTCGGTCTTCACGACGTCCGGCTCGTCGACCCCCACCACCTGGGTGTTGGTCACCGAGTGGGTCAGCGCCTGCCCGCTGCTGCTTGCCGTGCCGCCCGCGGCGCCGCTCACGGCCTTATCGGTGCTCGCCGCTGGCGCCATCGCAGCGGTCCCGGAGGCGTAGGACACGACGCCGGGGCCGAAGCCGTACGGCCCGACCATCGCGCGGGCGCGTTCGCGGACGGCGTCGGCGAGGCCCGCGCACGAGTCGTACGCCACCAGCTCGCCGCCGAAGGCGACCCGGACTTCCGGAGGAGTCCCCGGACCTGGATCCGCGATGGTCGTGCCGCCTCCCGAAGCGCCGATCGCCCACCCCCCGGCGATCCCGGCGCCGAGTAACGCCACCCCCGCCGCGACCTGTTCCCACCGCACGCGCATCTCGGACTCCCTCTCCGTCAGCAGGTGAGACGCGCTGCGGCCGGCGAAGGTTGCGCGGGCGGTCAGCCCTCGACGAAGAAGTCGGTCACCCCTCGACGAAGAAGTCGGCGCGGTCGCCGCCCTGGCGCTTCGCGCGATACATGGCTTCGTCCGCCTGCCTGAGCAGCGAGTCCACGTCGCTGCGGGGTGTCGCGAGCGCCACACCGATGCTCAGCGTCGGGCGCAGCTCCCGATCGGCCAGCAGCACCGGCGCCCGCGCGGCCCGCAGCAGGCGTTCGGTGAGGGCGGTCGCCTCGACGAGCCCGGCGACGTTTTCGATGACGATCACGAATTCGTCGCCGCCGACGCGGGCCACCGTGTCCGTCGGGCGCACCACGTTGGCCATCCGCGCGCCGACCGCCCGCAGCAGCGCGTCGCCCGCCGCGTGGCCCAGGTTGTCGTTGATCCACTTGAGGCGGTCGATGTCGACGAAGAGCACGGCGGTTACTCCGCCGGTCCGCTCGCTGCGGGCGACCGCCGTCGCCAGCCGGTCCTGCACGAGAGTGCGGTTGGCCAGGCCGGTCAGCGAGTCGTGCAACGCGAGGCGGATCAGCTCGGCCTCGAGCTCGGCCCGCGCCGATGCATCGCGCACGAAAGCGGTGAACAGCGACTGCCCCGGCAAGGTCAGCGGCGCGAGGAAGATGTCCACCGGAATTTCGGTGCCATCGCGGCGGCGACCCACCAGCATCCGTCCCTCGCCCATCGGCCGGGTGCGAGGGCTCCGCGCGTAGTCGCTGCGGTGGTCGCGGTGGCGCTCACGCAAGCCGTCGGGGACCAGCAGCTCCAGGCTCTCGCCGACGAGCTCGATCCGGGAGTAGCCAAAAAGGCGCTCGACCTGCTCGTTCACCAGCGTGATCGTGCCGCCGCCGGTCACCACGAGTACCCCGTCCGGCGCGCCCTCGACCAGGGCGGACAGCAATTCGGCCGGTGCTTGCGCGGCAGCGACCTGACGATCGGGAACCACACCGTGAGTGTGCCCCGCCCGCGTGCGGGATGGTGGGGCCATGAGTCCTTCCGATGCCCCGTCCGCAGAGCTGCCGGGTCAGCTCCCGCGGCTGCACCCCACCGCTGCGGCCTTCCGGTCGGCGGTGGAACGCGGAGCGCACGAGGACGCGGTCGGTCTCCTCGCGCCGGGCGTGAGCTTTCACAGCCCGATCGTGTTCCGCACCTATCGGGGGCGGGAGGCGGTCGCGCCGGTGCTCGCGGCCGTGGTCCAGGTCTTCGAGGGCTTCCGTTACACCGCTGCGTATGCGGCAGCCGACGGCTCGGCGGGCGCGGTGCTCGCGTTCTCCTGCCAGGTGAGCGGAAGGGACCTCGACGGCGTCGACATCCTGCATTTCGCTGCCGACGGGTCGATCGACGACTTCACCGTCATGGTCCGGCCGTACTCGGCCGCCACGCTGCTGCGCGAGCGCATGGCCGCGCTGCTCGCGGAAGGGACCGGTGGCTAGCCCGCGGTGAGCCCGGCGTCGCTGGACAGGATCGCACCGTGGATGTTCGCGCCCTCGTCGCTGGCGACGAACGCGAACAGGCCCGCGATCTGCTCGGGTTCGGCGAACGGCCGCGGCGCGTTGAGCCGCATGATCAGCTCCCAGTCCGCGTCTTCCGGAAAGCTCGCCGTGGCCGGGATGTTCGTGTTGGTGCCGCCCGGCGCGATGGCGTTGACCCGCAATTTCGTCTTGATGAATTCCATCGCAAGGGCGCGGGTGAGCTGGACGACCGCCCCTTTCGTCATGCAGTAGACGACGGTGTACGCACCGCCCATCAGTCCGGCGTTCGAGGCGATGTTGACGACGTTGCCGTCGGTTTCCAGCAGGTGCGGGATCGCCGCCTGGCACATGAAGAAGTAGGCGTCGGTGTTGACCGCGAACATGGTCCGGTAATCGTCCTCGGACACGTCTGTCGCATGGCCGGTGCGCAGGATGCCGGCGACGTTACCGACGACGTCGAGGTGGCCGAACTGCTCGATCGCCGCGTCGACGGCCGCGAAGCACTCGGTGCGCCGGCCGACGTCGGTCACCCGCGAGTGCACCGTCCCGGCGAGCTCTTTGCACTGGTCGACGGTCGCCGACAGCCCTTCCGCGTTGATGTCGAGGGCGAGCACGTTCGCCCCCTCGCTCGCGAGCCGCTGCACCACCGCACGGCCGATTCCGGACGCCGCACCGGTGATCAGCGCGGTACGTCCGGTGAAGCGATGGGGCTGGTTCGCGTTGGTCATGCGCGCAGTCTCGCATTGGGCAGCCGAGCCGGAACGCCGGTGTGGGCGTCACCGCGCGGATGTCAGCGGCCGGTCACCAGTCGGCGCGGGTGCGCAGCCCGGGAGTCCAGCCCGACTCCCGCCATGCCGAGCCGTGCGTCGCCAGCGAGCGGTTCACCGCGCGCGGGCGTCCCCACGGCGAGCGCGGCGGCTCGGGCGCAGGTGCAGCACCGCCACGGGCCGCCAGCACCGCCACGAGAGCGGCGAGCTGCTCCGGGCTCGGCTCACCGCGCACGACGCGCAGCACCGGGCGAGCCGGCACCTCGGCATCCGCGGCCGTCGATGCGCCCGTCGAGTCGCTCACAGCGGGATGTTTCCGTGCTTCTTCGGCGGCAGGGACTCCCGCTTGTTGCGCAGCAGCCGCAGTGCCTTGATGACCTCGCGGCGGGTCTCGCTCGGCGGGATGACCGCGTCGACGAAGCCGCGCTCCGCCGCAATGTAGGGATTGGCGAACCGGTCGGCGTACTCGGTGATGAACGCCTGCCGCAGCGCCTCGACGTCCTTGCCCTCCTTCTCGGCGGCGGCGAGCGCCCGGCGCTGGACGATGTTGACCGCGCCCTGCGCGCCCATCACGGCGATCTCCGCGGTCGGCCACGCGAGGTTGATGTCGGCGCGCAAATGCTTCGAGCCCATGACGTCGTACGCGCCGCCGTAGGCCTTGCGGGTGATGACCGTGACCTTCGGGACGGTCGCCTCGGCGTAGGCGTAGATCAGCTTCGCGCCGCGCCGGATGATGCCCTGCCACTCCTGGTCGGTGCCGGGCAGGAAGCCGGGCACGTCGACGAACGTGAGGACCGGGATGTTGAACGCGTCGCAGGTGCGCACGAACCGGGCTGCCTTCTCGGACGCGTCGATGTCGAGCGTGCCGGCGAACGACATCGGCTGGTTCGCGACGACGCCGACCGAGCGGCCGTCAACCCGCGCGTAGCCGGTGATGAGGTTCGTCGCGAAGAGGGCGTGCACCTCGAGGAACTCACCGTCGTCGACGATCGTGCTGATCACCGTGTGCATGTCGTAGGGCATGTTCGACGAGTCGGGGATGAAGCTGTCCAGCTCGGCGTCCGGCTCGAGCGAGTCGAGGTCGACCGGCTCGTACGCCGGCGCCTCCTCCATGTTGTTGCTCGGCAGGTACGACAGCAGCGCCTTCGTGAGGTCGAGGCAGTCGGCGTCGTCGGAGGCCATGAAGTGCGCGACACCGCTCTTGGTGTTATGGGTGCGCGCGCCACCGAGGTCTTCGAAGCCGACCTCCTCACCGGTGACCGTCTTGATGACGTCGGGGCCGGTGATGAACATGTTCGACGTCTGGTCAACCATCAGCGTGAAGTCGGTGAGCGCCGGCGAGTAGACGTGACCGCCGGCGCAGGGCCCGAGGATCAGGCTGAGCTGCGGCACCACGCCGGACGCCATGACGTTGCGGTAGAAGATCTCGCCGTACAGCGCGAGACCCATGATCCCCTCCTGGATCCGCGCGCCGCTGCCCTCGTTGAGCCCCACGACCGGGCAGCCGTTCTTCAGCGCCAGATCCATGATCTTGACGATCTTCTGGCCGTAGACCTCGCCGAGCGAACCGCCGAACACCGTGACGTCATGGCTGAAGACGCACACCGGGCGACCGTCGACCGTGCCGTAGCCGGTGACGCACCCGTCGCCGAACGGACGGTTGCGGTCGAGGCCGAAGTCGGTGGCGCGGTGGCGGGCGAGCGCGTCGGTCTCCACGAACGATCCCGGGTCGAGGAATGCCTCGATGCGCTCGCGGGCCGTCATCTTGCCCTTGGAGTGCTGAAGGTCGATGGCCTTCTGCGAGCCGGCGTGCACGGCCTCGTAGACGTGCTCGTGAAGCTGCGCCAGCTTGCCCGCGGTGGTGTGGATGTCGGGCGAACTCGTGCCCTCGCCGGGCTCCGGCGAGACGTCGGTGACGGGTTCTGCGGTCATGACGTGGACATTATCGGTGCGTCGTGGCAGAAGGCGCGAGCAGGTGGGAGCCTGGGTGAATGGACCGGTACGCCGATTTGGAACGACCGCCCCTCTCGACCGCTTCGCTGGGCGCGGCGCTGGCGTCCGACGGCTTCGAGCTCACCGTGCTGGACGAGGCCGGCAGCACCAACGCCGAGCTGGCCGATCGGGCGCGCGACGGAGCGCCGGAGGGAGCGGTCGTCGTCGCCGAATCCCAGGTCGCGGGGCGCGGGCGGCAGGGCCGCACGTGGGAGTCGCCGCCCCGGGCAGGTCTTACGTTCAGCGTGCTGCTGCGCCCGCCGGCGGTCTCCGGCGCCCTGCCGCTGCTCGCCGGGCTCGCGGTCGCCGTCGCCCTTCGTGAGCAGGCGGGAGTCGACGCGGGCGTGAAGTGGCCGAACGACGTGCTGATCACCGCCGATGGTCGCGAAGGCAAGGTGGCGGGCCTGCTCGCCGAGGTCCCGAAGGGTGGTGACGGAGCGATTGTCATCGGCATCGGGCTCAACGTGACCACCCGGGCGGACGAGCTGCCGGACGAGCGCGCCACCAGCCTGGCGCTGGCCGGGGCGCGCACCACCGATCGCGAGACGTTGCTGAAGGCAATCCTGCGCACGTTCGCCCGCGCGTACGCGAGCTGGCGGTCCGACCCGGAAGCGTTGCTACCGGCCTATCGCGCGGCCTGCGTGACACTCGGGCGGCGGGTCCGCATGCAGCTGCCCGGCGACCGGGCTTACGAGGGCCTGGCCAGCGATATCGATCCCGACGGGCGGCTCCTCGTCGACGATCGCGCGTTCGCCGCGGGTGACGTCATCCACCTGCGCGATTAGCCGCTGACGGCGGGCAGCTCCTGCGCTCCGCGAACGCCGCGCAGCAGCTCCGGGTCGTAGCGCCCGTCTGCGGTGAGCACGGTCATGTCCCCGGTCCGTTCCAAGATCACCGCGTAGACCTCGTCGCGATGATGCACCCCGGCCTGGCGCAGTTGCGCCCAGAGGTCCTCGTCGCTCACCCGGGCGTGCCGGAGATTGCCGGCCAGGATGGTCGGCCCGTCCATGAGCAGCAGCGGCCTGCTGTCGATGAGCCCCGCCAGCGCATTGCGCCGGCGCAGCTTCGCCGCGGTGAACTGCAGGCCGTAGAGCAGCAGTAGCACCAGGACGCCGGTCGCCAGCGGGGTCGATCCGAGCGCCGTCGAGGCCAGCGTGGAGCCCACGGCCACCGTCGCGGCGAAGTCGAAACCGGACATCTTCGCCAACGACCGCGGACCCGCGACCCTGGTCAGCAGCACTACCCAGAGATAGCCGCCGACGGTCGCCACCAGCACCGCCGCGAGCGACGTCCAACTCGAGCCGAGCATCTGGAGCACTGTCACGGCGACTTCATTACCCCTGTGGTGCGCAACGACCGCCAGCGGCCGGATCACGCGGGGCGACGCGTCAACGAGCGAACATTTGCGGCGCATGAGGTGATCCATTTGCGATAGTGCGCGGGTGGGCAAACTCGAACGCTCGCTCGGTCAGGGCGAGCAGATCGTCCTGGATCTGCATCCGCACTGGCGGCGGCTGGTGCTGCCGATGGCGGCGATTCCCGTCGTGGTCGGCGCGGCCGCCTTCGCGCTCGCGATCGGCCCCGGCGGCCCGGCCTACAACTGGGCGATCGTCGGCGTCGCCATCGTGCTGCTGGCGTGGATCAGCTTCCTGCCCTGGCTGCGGTGGAAGACGACGCGCTACCTCGTCACCAATCGGACGGTGATCTACCGCTCGGGGATCGTCACGCGTACCGGCCGTGACGTGCCGCTGTACCGGTTGAACGACGTGCACTTCGAGAACACCATCGCCGACCGGCTCACCCGCAGCGGCGACCTGATCCTGGAAAGCGCAGGCGAGCTGGGGCAGCTGCGCTTCACCGACGTTCCCCGCGTCGACGAGGTTCAGCGCACCATCAACCACCTGCGGGAAGAGGACGACCAGCGGCGACGCCGGGGCGTCTGACCGCTCCCGCGGTAGCCGGCTCGGGCCGCCGCAGCCGACTCGGGGCCACCTCGATCGCATAGCTCGCGATCTCGGTGGAACGATCGCTCTGTGCAGGAGGACGGTGACGACGGCTCTCGCATCGGTTCGCGGTTCCTGGAAGAGGCTTTCCTCGGGGAGCCGGCGCACCTGACGCGCGAAGAGGTCGAGGGGACGGCGGACGATTTCTCCGCCGAACGCGTCCGCAGGCTGTGGCGGGCGCTCGGCTTCGTCGACCCCGACCCGGGCGAGCGGCACTTCGCCGACGCCGATATCGCCGCGCTGCGCCTGGCCCAGCGGCTGGCGACCGACGAGCTGATCGGCCCGGGCATCACCGAGTCGGTCACCCGCACGGTCGGGCAGGCCATGGGCCGGCTCGCGGAGGCGCAGACCGAGATCGTCACCGAGCAGCTCGGTAGCGACCCGGAGCTGGCCAAGCTGGCCCAGGAGCATCCCGACGAGCTGGTGCGCCAGCTCAGCGCACGGTTCGCGCACCTGCTTCCGGACATGGAGTGGCTGATCGCCTACGCCTGGCGCCGTCACATGCTCGCCGCCGTCCAGCGCGCGGTGGCCGGCGCCGCCCGTGACCTCACCGACCACGACTGCGTCGTCGGGTTCTGCGACATCGTCGGCTACACCAGCGCGGTGCGCGACATGACCACCGAGGATCTGTCGACGCTCGTCGCCACCTTCGAGCAGGTGGCGTCCGACGTCGTCATCGCCCACGACGGCCGGGTGGTGAAGACGCTCGGCGACGAGGTGATGTTCACCGTGACCGATCCGGTGCAGGGCGCGTTGACCGGGCTGGCGCTCGCCGACGCGTTCGGCCACGACGACACGCTCGTGCCTCCGGTGCGGGTAGGACTCGCCTACGGTCCGACGCTCGCATATTCGGGTGACGTCTTCGGTCCGGTCGTCAATCTGGCGAGCCGTTGCACCGGCATCGCCCGGCCGGGCAGCGTCGTCTGTGACCGCGAACTGGCGAAATTGCTCGAGAGCTCCTTGAAGGAGCGCGCCGGAGCGGACGGCGCGGGCTTCGCCGTCAGCCGGCTGCGGACTTTCCGGGTGCGGGGCTACGCCCACCTGACCCCGTTCGTGATTCGCCGCGCGGCGCAAACGCCGAGTGACGCGACCTGACGCGCTTCGGCCTCTCCGGCTGCTCAACGGGCGCACCGGACGGCCCGAGCAGCGCTGACCGTCCCGTTCGGATGGCGGGGCCAGATCATGAGATTTGCCGCTCCGGCGATTGATCTGCACACGAAGCGACAACAACGTTCAGAGCGCAGCCATAATCGACGACTAACTGCCGCCACCCGCCGGCCGCGAGCGAAGGGGAACACCGATCGTGCCCGATCCAGCAGAGATCCAGCAGCAGATCGAGGAGACCCGGGCCGAGCTCGCGTCGACCATCGACGCCATCGCCGACCGAGTCCACCCGAAGCGGGTCGCCGCGCGCGGCGTCGAGACGGTCAAGGGCAAGGTGGAGGACCTTCGCTCGCGCGGCACCGCGCTGCCGGGCCCGGCCGGGCTCGGTCCCGACGGGTCGCAGCCGCTGCCCGCCCGCGTCGCCAACCAGCTGCGTGAGGCCAAGGAGACGCGTGGCAAGTCGGTCCGCTGGGATCGGGTGGCGATCGTCGGCGCCGGCATCGCGTTCATCGTGATCGTCCTGCGGCGCCGCAAGCACTAGCCGCGATGCTCGAATCGCACGAGAGCGACGCCGCGCCGCCGAGCTCTCGCGCCGCTGCCGCGCTGCCCGTGCAGGACCGGCGAGTGCTCGAGGACCACGGCAGCTGGCTGCGTCAGGCGGCTTCACATCTGGCCCCGCCGGCCGAAGGACGGGCATGAGCTGGGAGGAACTCCTCGACCAGACTGTCACGACGCAGGGACCGTCGCAGCGGGTGGCGCGCCTTTCGCTCAACGCCCAGCCGGATGAGGTGCGCCGGGCGCGGGAGTTCGTCCGGGCCGCCCTCGCGGACGCCCGTCCGACTGCCGAACGGGAAGGTGTCGTCCTGCTGCTCGTGTCGGAGCTCGTCACGAATGCCGTCCTGCACGGCCGGAGCCGTATCGAGCTGGAGGTCAGCCTGCACGCACGGTCAGCAGGCAATATGTCGGCTGTGCTGCTCGCCGTCACCGACGAGTCCCCGCTGCTTCCGCGGCAGCGCCGGCAGGCGGACCTGCCCGAGAACGGACGCGGGTTGGCGATCGTGGCCGAGCTTGCCGATGAATGGGGCTGTGTCCGTGTCGAACCGAACGGCGGCAAGACGGTGTGGTTTCGCGTGGGCCTGACGGGGCGGCGCGCGGTGTCTTCGACGGCTGAACGGGGGCAGCAGGAGGCAGCCGTCGAGGGAGTGCGCGATGACTGACACATCGCAGGCCAGCACTGCGAACGGCGCCTCGGCCGACCTCTCGAGCAACGGCGGCGCGAAGCCGGAAAGCCAGGCGGTCCGGGGAGCGCGGGCGGCCGACGCCCGTGCCCTGCGCGCGCTTCGCCTCGACCGCGTAGGTATCGAGCGGCTCGAGACCGGCATTCCGGGCTTCGACCACATCACCATGGGCGGTCTGCCCCGCGGGCGGGCGACGCTGATCGCCGGCGGCCCCGGCTGCGCCAAAACGATCTTCGCCGGCCAGTTCCTGGCCGAAGGGGCGCGCCGCGGGCAGGCCGGGGTCTTCGTGACCCTCGAGGAGTCGGCCGACGACCTGCGGGCGAACCTGGCCACGCTGGGCTTCGACATCGAGGAATACGAGCGGCAGGAGCTGTTCGAGTTCGTCGACGCCTCCCCGGTGACGTACTCGATCGACGACGAGCCCGCGCCCTACTACTACGAGACCCTGCTGGCGCAGATCGGTCGGGCGGTCGATCGGACGGGCGCGCGTCGCCTCGTCGTCGATTCGCTCTCGGCGGCTCGCTCGGCGCTGGGTGACCTCGGGCCTAACCGGCAGCGCCTGCGCGGGCTGCTCCGGGCAATCCGCAAGATGGGCCTCACGTCGGTTTTCACGGTCGAGTCGCCCGGCGAAGGGTTCGAGCTCGACACCGAGGAGTTCGTCGTCGACAACGTCGTGCTGCTGCGCAACGCGATGAGCGACTCCAGACGCCGGCGCAGCGCCGAGGTGCTCAAGATGCGCGGCGGCATGCACCACAAGGGCGAGTACCCGTTCACCGTGCTGCCCGGCCAGGGAATCGTGATGCTGCCGCTGTCGACGGTCTTGCTGACCTCGGCGTCGTCGGAGGAGCGCACCACTTCGGGTGACGACGAGATCGACAAGCTGTGCGGCGGCGGTTTTTTTCGCGACTCGATCGTGCTCGTTTCCGGTGCCACCGGTACCGGCAAGACGCTGCTCACCACGAGTTTCCTGTCCGGGACCGAGCCGGATGGGCGAGCGCTGCTGTTCGCGTTCGAGGAAAGCCACGACCAGATCACCCGCAACGCGCGCGGCTGGGGACGCGACTTCGAGGCCATGGAGGAGGAGGGGCGGCTGCGGATCGTCACCGCCTACCCCGAAGTGGCGTCGTTCGAGGATCACCTGGTCGAGATCAAGGCGCAGATCGACGATTTCCGGCCGAGCCGGGTCGCGGTCGACAGCCTGTCCGCGCTGGAGCGCAGCGGTGGGGCCAAGGCGTTCCGCGAGTTCGTCATCGGCCTGAGCTCGTTCCTCAAGACCGAGGGCGTGCTCGCGATGGTCACCGCCGCGACACCGACGCTGCTCGGCGGCGCGTCGGTCACCGAGCAGCACGTCAGCACGCTGACCGACACCATCATCCTGCTGCGCTACGTCGAGCTGTACGGCGAGGTCAAGCGCGGCATCACGGTGCTGAAGATGCGCGGCTCGCAGCATGACCACGACATCCACGAGTTCACCATCAACGCGAACGGCGTCAGCATCGGCGAGCCTTTCCGGGCGGTCGGCGGCATCCTCTCCGGCACTGTGACCAACCTTGCCGGCATTCCGTCCGCTTTCGACGGTGTGATTCCTCCCTGATAGGCCGCTGATCGGTTCCCGCGCCCGGCAGGACTTGGCAAGCTCAGTCGCATGACTTCGCTGCAGGGATCAACGGTGCTCGTCACCGGCGCCGCATCAGGGCTCGGTGCCGGGCTGGCTCGCACGGCTGCTCGCAAAGGCGCCCGCATCGTCGGCTGGGACCGCGACGGTGCCGCGCTGGGGACCGTGATCGACGACATCCGGCGCATCTCGCCGGGTTCGGCGGCCTACACCGTCGACCTCACCGACCGCGAGGCGGTGGCCGAGGCCGGCCGTCGGGTGCTGGACGAGGTCGGCCCGGTGGACGTGCTGGTCAACAACGCCGGAGTCATCAGCGGCCAGCTGCTGACCGACCTCAGCGACGAGGCCATCGCCCGAACGATGGACGTCAACGTGCTCGCCCTCTTCTGGGTGACCAAGGCGTTCCTGCCTGCGATGATCGAGCGCGGCAAGGGCCACGTCGTCACCCTGGCGTCGGCAGCCGGGCTGGTCGGCGTGGTCCGGCAGACGGACTACAGCGCGAGCAAGCACGCGGCGATCGGATTCGCCGAGTCGCTGCGCTTCGAGCTGGGCCGCTACCACCCGGCGCTGCGGACCACGCTGGTGTGCCCGTTCTACATCAACACCGGCATGTTCGACGGCGCCAAGTCCCGGGTGCCGTGGCTACTCCCGATCTTGGACGAGGCGAAGGTCGTCGCCAAGATCGTGAAGGCTGTCGAGCAGGACCGGCGTCAGCTGCTGATGCCGCCGAGCGTGCACTTGCTGCCGGTGCTGCGAGCCCTGCCGGTGCCGGTCTTCGACAAGCTGATGGACGTGCTCGGGGTGAACGCGTCAATGGACGAGTTCGTCGGACGCACGCCGCCGGCGTAGTCGCAACGGACGCCCGGGCTAGCCCGGCTCGTCGATCTGCTGGGGCAGTCCGCGCAGCAGCAGGTCGGTGAGGGCGTCGACCACGTCGTCGATCGGGGTGGCGGGCTCCTCGAGCCACCAGTTGCCCGCCGCCAGCAAGGCTCCTGTCATGCCGAACCCCATTGCGCGCGGCCGCGCGGCATCGCCCGGCTGCCCGGTGATAGCTGCCAGGTGACCCGCGATCTCTGCGGCGAAAATGCGGGTGAACCACGAGGTGGCCCCGGCTCGCTCCGGCTGATCTCCGCCGGTGAGAACCAGGAAGCGAAAGATGTTGGGCTCGCGGCGGATGGCGTAGAAGAACGCATCGACGACGGCGCGGAAACGAGCCTGCCGGGCCTGCCCCTCCGCCCTGTCGCGGGCCCGCTGCAGCCAGTCGGCCAACCGCCTTTCGTGGCGGACCGCCAGCGCGTGGTAAAGCTCCTGAATATCACCGAAATGCCGGTAGATAATCGGCTTGGTGACGCCGGCTTCCTTGGCGATCTGATTAGCGGAAACTCCTGGTCCGACGCGGCGAATCACGGCGTCGGCAGCATCCAGGAGTTGCTCTCGCCGCTGGTCTGCCCGTTGGCGCCGGTCCGGCTGTGGATTCCCTGCGGTGGCCGCCTCCTCCTCGTCGGAATGGTCGGCAACCACGCCGCGAGCGTACTGCCGGCCACGTAGCGGTTGCGAGCGCGACGAATAGGGCGCGCCGACTAACGCCCAAAAATGCCCGCCATCGGCGTTGCGCGAGTAGCCGGATCCCCAAAAATCTGGGCTAAATGCCTACAAACTTCCCTTTGCGCAGTCAGCCGGAAATCGAGGGTCGCTTTCGTTTAATGGCCGCCTGCTGGCACCGCGCTGCCGCCCGCGTCGGACCGCTTGAGCCGGATGCTGAACAGCGCGGTGACGCCGGCGACGGCAGCGAAGACGACCGCCACGAGGAACGCCCGGGTCCAGCCGTGCACCAGGATCTGCTGCACGAAGTCTGGCAGCGGACCGTGAGGGCGCTCGTTCGCCATGGACGCCGGGATGCCGCGGGCGACCAGCGCGTGCTTGATCGAGCCGGTCGAGACGGTGACCAGAATCGCCAGCCCGAGACTGCCGCCGATCTGCTGGCAGGCGCTCAGCAGCGCCGATCCGACTCCCGCGTCGTGCGGCGCCACCCGGCTCACCGCGGTCACGGTCAGCGGCACGAAGTTCAACCCGAGCCCGCAGCCGATGAGGATCATGCCGGGCAGCAGGTGCAAGTAGCTGCTCGTCGGACTGATCGTCGAAATCAGCCACAGGCCGATGCCGAGCAGCATGACTCCGAGCATGATCGGCGGCAGCGGGCCGATGCGGCCGAGCAGCCGGGCGGTGATCTGCGCAGTGATGATGATCGCCGCGCTGATCGGCAGGAACGAGAAGCCGGCCTTGAGCGGGCTGAAGTGCAGGATGAGCTGCACGTACTGGGTGAGGAAGAAGAAGACCGAGAACAGCGCTGCTGCCGCGCAGAGCATCACGACATAGGCACCCGCGCGGTTGCGGTCGCGAAACATCCGCAGCGGCACCAGCGGCTGGCTGTGAGCGCGTTCGATGAGGACGAACGAGACCAGCAGCACGATCGCCGCGGCGAACGACCCCAGCGTCCACGGCTCGGACCAGCCGTGGTCGGCGGCGCGGACCAGGCCGTAAACGAGCAGGGTCATGCCGGCGGTCACCGTGAACGCGCCGCCGAAGTCGAGCCGACGGGCGCGCCGAGGCGCCTCTCCCAGCACGCGCGGCGCGAGGAAAGCGAGCAGCAGGCCGATCGGCACGTTCACGAACAGCACCCATCGCCACGACAGCAGGTCGGTGAGGATCCCGCCCAGCATGAGTCCAATCGCCGCACCAGAGCCGGCGACGGCCGAGAAGATGCCGAACGCCCGAAAGCGCGCTGGCCCCTCCTCGAACGTGTTCGTCAGCAGCGCCAGTGCCGCCGGCGCCGCCAACGCTCCGCCCAGGCCCTGCACCGCTCGCGCGGCCAGCAGCTCGGCCCCGTTTTGCGAAAGCCCTCCGAGCAGGCTGGCGACACTGAACACGATCAGCCCCAGCGTGAAGATCCGGCGGTGGCCGTACTGGTCGCCGAGCCGCCCGCCGAGCAGCAGCAGCCCGCCGAATGCCAGCGTGTAGGCGTTGAGCACCCAGGTGAGGCTGGTGCTCGAGAAGTTCAGCGCACTCTCGATGCTGGGAAGCGCGATGTTCACGATCGTGGCGTCGAGCACGACCATCATCTGGGCGCCGCAGATCACCAGCAGGACGAGCCAGGTCTTGCTCGAGTGCGCCGAACCGTCGGCTCCCCGCTGCCGGGTCGGCGCTGCGCTGCTCGCAGTCGAAGTCACCCCGAGCCTCCTCATCCTCGCGTGCCGCTGCGCGGCCTTAGTGAACGACCGAGTTCCTTACGTCGTCGCTGTGACGCTAAACTGCCCACTTAGTGAACGCAAACGGTTATTACGAGACGGAGATCACGCAAGGGGTCTCGTCGGGAGACCCGTCCAGCGCGCCGGAGCGCGCCGACCTCGGGTCGGCCGAGGGGCCGCGCCCTGCCGGGTCTCGCCGGCGCGGTGCTGCGCTGCTCGACGCGATCTACTCCGCCGTGCTGGCCGAGCTCACCGAGGGTTCGCTGCACGGGCTCACGATGGAGCGCATCGCCGAGCGCGCCCGCACCGGGAAGGCCGCGCTCTACCGGCGATGGGCCAGCCGCGAGGAGCTGATCATCGACACGCTCCACTGCGCGCTGCCCGACGTTTCGGAGCGGGCCGGTGACGCACTCGAGGGCGACACCCGCGACCGGCTGCTCTTCCTGCTCGGCGAGATGACGGCGGCGCTCTCCGGGCCCGAGGGCGCGGTCGCCCGACATGTGCTGGCGGAGCTGCACCACAGCGACGAGCTGCGCACCGCACTCACCGAGCGGCTCGTCCGGCCGCGGCAGCAGATGCTGCTCGACGTGTTCGCCGCCGGCGTGGAACGCGGGGAGGTGCGCCCGGAAGCCGTCACGCCGGCGGTCGCCCAAGCCGGTCCGGCGTTGCTGCTCTACCGCTTCTTCATCTTCGGTGCCGTCTCGTACACCGACACCGTGACGGTGGTCGACGAGGTCGTCATGCCGCTGCTTCGGCCTACCCATGGCGGTACCTGATACTGCGGGTAACCCCTATATATTGCCTTTCATGACCGACTTCTCGCTGCAGCTGTCCGAAGACACCCTCGAGATGCGCAAGTGGGTTCACGACTTCGCGGAGTCGGTCATCCGGCCGGCCGCCGCGGAATGGGACGAGCGAGAAGAAACGCCCTGGCCGGTCATCCAGGAGGCGGCCAAGGTAGGCCTTTATTCGCATGATTTCTTCGCCACTCAGTGGCTCGAGCCCAGCGGGCTCGGCATCCCGGTAGCGATGGAGGAGCTCTTCTGGGGTGACGCCGGCATCGCACTCTCCATCGTCGGCACCACGCTCGCCGCCGTGTCGCTCGTCGCCAACGGCACCGAGGAGCAGGTCGGCGAGTGGATCCCGCAGATGTTCGGCGACGAGAACGACGTGAAGGTCGCCGCGTTCTGCTCCTCCGAGCCCGAGGCCGGCTCCGACGTCGGCAACATCAAGACCCGGGCCGTCTACGACGAGAAGACCGACGAGTGGGTGCTCAACGGCACCAAGACCTGGGCGACCAACGGCGGCATCGCCACCATCCATGTCGTGGTGGCGACCGTCGACCCCGAGCTGGGCACCCGAGGGCAGGCGAGCTTCCTGATCCCGCCGGGCGCCAAGGGGATCGCGCAGGGGCAGAAGTTCTCCAAGCACGGCATCCGCGCCTCCCACACCGCCGAAGTGGTGCTCGACGACTGCCGCATCCCCGCGTCGCTCGTGCTCGGCGGCAAGGACAAGCTCGATGCTCGGCTCGCCAAGGCGCGCTCCGGTGAGCGGTCCAAGGGCAACGCGTCGATGGCGACCTTCGAGGCCTCCCGCCCGTCTGTCGCCGCCCAGGCGGTGGGTATTGCCCGCGCCGCCTACGAGTACGCCCGTGACTACTCGAAGCAGCGAGTGCAATTCGGCCGCCCCATCAGCGAAAACCAGGGGGTCGCCTTTCAGCTCGCCGACATGGCCACGCGCATCGACGCCGCCCGGCTGCTCACCTGGCGCGCCGCTTGGATGGCTCGGCAGGGCCAGCAGTTCACCGCGGCCGAAGGCTCGATGTCGAAGCTCTTCGCCGGAGAGACGGCCGTCTGGGTCACCGAGCGCGCGATGCAGATCCTCGGCGGCAACGGCTACACCCGCGAGTACCCGGTCGAGCGGATGGCCCGCGACGCGAAGATTTACACCATCTTCGAAGGCACCAGCGAAATCCAGCGGCTGGTCATCGGCCGCGCGGTGACCGGCGCTGCGCTGCGCTAGCCGGGGGTCTCTTCGGCTCTGCGTCAGCCGCCGTGAGCCGGAGTTTTCCTTCCGGCCACATTGCGTGGGCACGATGGAGGGATGCCGGACCTCTACCCGCTGTCGCTGCGGCTGACTGGTCGCCGGGTCGTCGTCGTCGGTGGCGGCGCCGTGGCGGCTCGCCGGCTGCCACCGCTCATCGCCGCGGGCGCCGAGGTCGTCGTGATCGACCCGGAGCCTTCCCGCGCGGTCGTCGAAGCAGCCGGCTTCGCGGGTCCGGCGGCGCAGGTGGACTTCGTCCGCCGCCCTTACGCCCCGGGTGACCTCGCCGGAGCCTGGCTGGTGCACGCCTGCACGTCCGATCCGACCACCCAGGCGGCGATTGCTGCCGACGCCGAAGCGGCACGCGTCTGGTGCGTGCGGGCCGACGACGCTCGGCTGACAACGGCGGTGACGCCGGCAACGGGCACCGCGGACGGCGTGGCGGTCGCCGTGACGTCTGGCGACCCGCGCCGCTCGGCGAGCGTCCGTGACACGGTGATCGACGGCGTGCGAGCCGGGACGCTCGGTGTCGAACGCGGCCGGCCGGCCGCGCGGCCCGCCGGGCACGTGGTCCTCGTCGGCGGTGGCCCCGGCGATCCCGACCTGATCACCGTCCGCGGGATGATGGCGCTGCGGGAGGCCGACGTCGTGGTCGCAGATCGACTCGGCCCGAGAGCCATGCTCGCCGGACTTCCCGACACCGTCGAAGTCATCGACGTCGGCAAGAGCCCCCGCGGGCCCGCCGCGCGTCAAGAAGACATCAACGCACTGCTCGTCGAACGCGCCCGCGCCGGCGACGTCGTCGTCCGGCTCAAGGGAGGCGACCCGTTCATCTTCGGCCGTGGCGGAGAGGAACTGCTCGCCTGCGTCGAGGCCGGCATCGAGTGCTCGGTGGTTCCCGGCGTGAGTTCGGCCCTTGCGGTGCCGGGACTCGCCGGCATACCGCTGACCCATCGCGGCCTGGCTCAGGAGTTCGTCGTCGCCTCCGGTCACCTGCCGCCCGGGCATCCAGGGTCGACGGTCGACTGGACGCGGCTGGCGGCCGCCTCGCCGACCATCGTCCTGCTGATGGCTGTGCACACCTTGCCCGCGATCGCTGATGCGCTGATGGCTGCCGGCCGGGAGGCGACGACCCCCGTCGCCTGCGTCCAGGAGGGCGGCCTGCCCTCGCAGCGCGTGCTGGTCAGCTCGCTGGGAGAGGTCGCCAAGGACGCTGCCGCATTCGGGCTGGCGGCACCGTCGATCATCGTCATCGGTGAGGTCGTGGGCGTGCGCGACCAGGTCACTCGTCGTCCGTCGTAGCAGCACTATGTCCGCCGCGGTGGGCCGGTGGTGGCGGTGTTGGTGAAGCGGAACTGCTGCTTGCCGAGGGCTTCGATGCGCAGCTTGCCCTGGTGAACCATCGTGTGATGCCTTCGGCAGAGCAAGCAGCAGTTGTCGAGGGAAGTGGGTCCTCCATCGGCCCAGTGCCAGCAATGATGCACGTCTGCCCAGGCCGGGGGTCGGTCGCAGCCGGGCGCTCGGCAACCCTTGTCGCGTTCGTTGAGCGCTACCCGGATCCACCAAGGGATGACGCGGCTCTTGCGGCCGATGTCGAGGGGAAGTCCCGCGCCGTCGAGCACCAGCGGGATCACCGTGGCGTCGCAGGCGAGCTTGCGGACCGTGGACATCGGGACGGTGCCGCCGCCGGGCGTGTAAGCGACGCCGGTCTGCTCGCGGAGCTGGTCCGCAGACAGCGACAGCACCAGGTGCGGCTTGTGAGCCGACCCGGGGTGGGTGTCGTCGAAGTCGAGCGACTGACGGGCCATCTCGACCAGCGCTTGGGCGCGCCGCTGGGATGCGGACAGCTGCTGCTCGGGGTCGGGTTTGGGCATGTATTTGTCCAGTGCCGCACGCAGCACTGCGGTGCCCTCATGGTCGAGGTCGGCGTCAAGCCGCCCGCCGTCGGGGGTGTCGGACAGGTGTGCGCGCGCCTTGCCGGCATTTCGCTCGCGCTTGTTGTCCTGCTCGTCCGGGGCGAATTCCTCCAGCAGCCGGTTCGCGATATCCCGGAGGTCTTGGGGTGAGCAGAGGGCGGCGGAATTCGCGAGCGCCGTATCGAGAAGGGCAACCAGCCGCTCGGGCTGACCGGCGACCGCACGGCGGATGACGTCGGCGTGCTCCAGTGTGAGATCGCCGGCCAGCCAGGCCTTCTTCGTCGCGGGCAGCTGGTCGACGAGAGCTCGGCCGGCGTTGACGCGTATCGACGCCCAATGGCCGGATGAATGCGACTGGTAGCGCAGCCAGCTGGCCGTCGATACCGCATTGTCGGCCGCGAACTGCCCGCTGCGGTCGATCCGTTCAGCCGTCAGGCACAGGGCCACATCGAGCTGGCCGCTGGCGCCGATCAGCTCCACCATCATCTCCGCTGCTTCCGGACCGCCGGTCTCCGAGGAGATGGCGGCGGCCACGTCGGCAAGCAGCGCGTGTGCTTGCGCCACCTTGCCCGCGAGACCACCGGTATCGAACATGAGTTCGATGATACGCCGCCATCAAGACCCTGGCCAGCGATTTAGGCGCTGTGGATAACCAGGACGCCAGCTATGCACGATCGTGCTGCGCGGGCTTTGGGCAACCCTTCTGGCCCCTTCGGCGTCTACGCCTGTAGAACCGTAGCCGGGGGGATTCATGCGTAAACGATTGGCAGCGTTGCTACTCACCGCTGCACTGGTCGTCCTGACTTCGTGCTCGAGGAGTGGCACACCTGCGCAAGGCACGTTCTTCGCGGTCAACCGTGGGCGATCCGCCCCGGTGATCGACGAATATTCCGCGGCGACCGGCCGCGCCTTGCGCCAGGTCGCGTCCGGCCAGCGCGCAGGTATGCAGGTGAGCGGGCTCTCCCGGTTCGACGCCAAGACGCTGCTTGTCACCTACTCGGCCGGGCCGGGGTGTTCGAGCGGGGTTGCCGGCTGCGGACCGCAGCCTCATACGTGCGGCGCGGAGCTCGTCTCGCTGCGCACGGATACGAAGCAGTTCGAGGTGCTCTGGGAATTGGGCAGCGATCAACGGCTGTCGGAAGCGCAGCTCAGCCCGGACGGCAAGAAGATCGTTGCTCTCACGTCCCCGTGCGTGCCGTCCTATTTCAATGACCGTCTGGTGGTTCACCGACTCGCGGACGGCAAGACCTGGGAGGTCGGCGACCGGGTACCGCGATGCCACTCACTGTGGGCGCCGCGTTGGGCTGACGACAGCGAGCACGTGTTCGTGACGTACGCACCGGCTACTGGCGGCACGCCCTACACCGATCCAGACGGCACGTGCACCCTCCCGGGGAGGAGCCGGATCGTCCGGGTAGATGCCAGCCGGGCACAGCCGACAATCGTCGGACCATCGGTCCTCGCGCCGGTGGGCTGCGACTTCCAGTCGCTCGCGACGGACCCCGGCTCGGTCTACGCCGTCCAGGCGTGTGGTCAGCAGAAGGGTCCGGCGAAGCTGATCCGCTTCTACCAGAACCTGCACCCCGCGCAGAGCTGGGCGGCTGGCTCTTGCGTCGGCGGGAGTTCTATCGCCGCGGACGCGACCCGCGGGGTCGCGGTGTCCGCCTACACCTACTGCCCGGGTCAATCGTCACAGCAGCCGCGCACCGTGCTCGACGAGGTGGCGGGGCCCTGGTTGTTGCCCGTCACGTCGGAACCGTACGGGACGCTCACCATCGACGACCTGACCTGGTAGCCGCTACGCCACGAGCGTCAGCGCACCGAGAGCGGCGGCCAGCACGAGCGGCACCCCGACGAGCCCGAGCCGCGCGAACTCCCCGGCGCTGACGTCCACATCGCGCGCCTTGCAGCGCTCGCGCCACAGCAGCGTCGCCAGCGAACCCCACAGCAGGATGAGCGGCCCGATGTTCACCCCGCACAGCAGGGCGAGCAGGTCGTGGCGGGACGTCTCGCGTTCCAACGCGAGATAGGCCGGCAGGTTGTTGACCGCGTTTGCGAGCGCGGCGGAGATGCTTCCCACGCGCCAATAGCCGCCGCTGCCGATGACGTCGTTGAGCAGCCGGTCGAGGCCGTGCCGGCCGGCGGCTTCGATGACGAGAAACAGCCCTTCCGTCAGGATGACCAGCCGCCACGGGACCAGGTGGAGACGCAGCACGGAACGGCGGCGCCACGCGTACACGGCAGCGGTGACGGCTGCCGCAGGGGTCGCAGCCGCCCACGCCGGCACCCCGGCGACGACGGCCGGCCCGAAAGCGAGACACGACAGCGAGCTGACGTACAGCAGCACGCGGTCGGCGGGTTCGCGACGGTCCGGGACGGCGTAACTGCCGCCCAGCTCGCGGCGGAAGCGGAGCCACAGCACGCCGACGGTGACGACCACAGCAGCAGCGGCGGGGAAGGCCATCGTCGTCACGTAGGAGGTGGCCGAGCGCCCGAGCTTGTCGGCGGCCAGCAGATTGGTGAGGTTGCTGACCGGCAGCAGCAGGCTGGCGGTATTGGCCAGCCAGACGGCGGTCATGGCGAACGGCAGCGGGGCGAGCTGCAAGCGGATGGCCAACGCGAGTACGACGGGCGTCAGCAGGACAGCGGTGGTGTCGAGGCTGAGCAGGACGGTCGTCGCCGTGCCGAGCAGGCAGACCAGGAGGAACAGTCGGGCAACGCTGCCGCGGCCGAACCGGGCAACTCGGTCCGCGGCCATGTCGAAGACTTCGGCGCGGTCGGCGAGCTCGGCCAGGACCGTGACCGCCACCAAGAAGCCGAGTACGGGCCCGACGCGGGCCGTGACGTCACCGGCCTCCCGCAACGGCAGGAGGCCGGTGAGGATGGCGAGCAGCCCGGCGAGACCGGCTGCCGCCCACACTCAGCGGACTATAAGTTGTGCGTCCGCTTGAGGGTGCGCAGCTGGCGGCGCGCCGACATCCATGGGACGAGCCCGAGGAAGAGCCCGGCGACGAAGCCGCCCAGCGCCATTGCGCCGAGCGCGACGGACGTGTGGCTGAAGTTGTGCTTCCAGCTGAGGAACTCGATGTGGATCGGCTGGTCGTTCTGGATGGCGAAGATGACGACCGCGGCGATGAGCAGCAACGCGACGATGGTCACGAGATACGCGCCCCAGCCGGGACCCTTCCGGACGGTCTGGGTCGGCGCGGGTGCGGAACCGTAGCCGGGGCCCGAGCCGTAGGACGGGCTCGACCCGTAATTGGGGGCGGGCTGCTGCGTGGTGGCGTTGGGGTCGTACGGCGGCGGCTCTGACGTCGTCATGGCGGCAGAGTACGACCGGAAGTACGTTAATTTGTGGCGGATGAGTCGGCCGGACGGTCGCGTCATGTTCTCGGGTCCGTTTTGGCCCGAAATATGCCGAGGAACGTCCGGGCTCCATAGGGCGAGGTGGTGGGTAACGCCCACCCGGGGTGACCCGCGGGAAAGTGCCACAGAAAGGAGACCGCCGGCCTGCACGGGCGACCGTGTGTGCCGGTGAGGGTGAAAGGGTGCGGTAAGAGCGCACCAGCGTCCGGGGTGACCCGGACGGCTAGGTAAACCCCACCTGGAGCTAGGTCAAGAGGGAAAGGCTTCGGCCTGACCTGCGCGAGCGTTCGAGGGCGGCCCGCCCGAGCTCGCGGGTAGACCGCTAGAGGCTGCCGGCAACGGCAGTCGTAGATAGATGACCGTCGCCGCGCCGTGAGAACGGTGCGGGCACAGAACCCGGCGTACAGGCCGACTCATCCGCTTTCACGCCTCTGACCTGCGCGGGAGCGCCGCAGCAGGTCAGTTTGTCCGCGGCTTGTCCGCAGGAGCGCCACCCGTTGAGTTGGCGAAGGAGTATGTGATCCGGCGGGCGTCAACCTCTCCCCGCTGGCCGGCGGGCCTAGGGGGCTTCCAGGACACGGGTTGGGTTGACACCGGGCTGATCTTGTAGAGGGCCACGGGATGAGAGCCTTCGGTTGCTTAGGTGACCAGAAGGAGACCCATCCCGTGACCCCTGCTCAGATCATCCATGCCCGTCGTACCGCTGTCTTGGAGCACGCCGCACAGGTTGGTGTGACCGCCGCCTGTCGCGCGGCCGGTGTGTCGCGCACGACGTACTACGAGTGGCTGCACAAGGCCGAGAAGTACGGGCTTTCGGCGTTGATGCCCAAGACCGGCGCCGGCCGGTGCAGCCGAACGCGATGCCGCCCGAGGAGGTGTCGATCGTCCTGGCCGAGGCGGTCGCCCGGCCCACGCTCGGCGCCCGGCAGCTGCTGGATCATCTCGCCGCGCGGGGCGTGCACCGTTCGGCGTCCGGGGTGCAGAACGTGCTGCGCCGGCACAACCTTGGGCTGCGCCGGCAGCGGATCGCAGCGCTGGCGTCGATCACCGCCGCCGAAGCCGGGCTGGTCACCGACGCCGCCCAAGAAGGCCCGTACGGCTTCTGCCTGGCCGCCGTTGACCCTGGTCAGCAGGTCTGTTTCGACACGTTCTACGTCGGCAAGCTCAAAGGCGTCGGCGCGATCTGGCAGCTGACCGCCGTCGACGTCGCCACCCGCTGGGCGGTGGTGCGGCTGATCGTCGGCGACAAAACCGCCGCCGTGGCCGCCCGTTTCCTGCACCAGGTCAAAACCGCGCTGGCGGCGGTCGGCGCCGAACTGTCCGGCGTGCTCACCGACAACGGGCCGGAATTCACCGGCAAGGACTTCACCAGCGAGCTCGCCGAGCTGGACCTCACGCATCTGCGGATCCCGCCCCGTTCCCCGAACCACAACGCCGTCTGCGAACGGTTCCAGGGCACCATGCTGGCCGAGTTCTACCGGCCCCATTTCCACCGCGCCCGCGTCGATTCGCTCGCCGAACTCGACGTCGCCGCGCAGGCTTGGGTCGCCGACTACAACCGTCGCCGGCGCAACCGCGGCGACTACATGAACGGCCGCACCCCCGGCGAAATGATGCGCACCCTCACTGCACGGCAGAATGCCTAACGTCCACGCGATCGAAGGCCACCATCTGTCAGCCCCACCCGTGCGCCGGAAGCGCTAGGCTGCTTCGCAACGAGCCGTGGTGTCCGTCGACCTGGTACTCCCCAGCCAGCGCCGCGTGACCGCGCCGTCAGTCCTCTCCTGGGACGCCACCGCGGTGCGCTCTGAAAGCTACGGCTCGTTCACTTTCACGGGCGAGCGGCTGTCGAGGGAAGCAGTCCCCACGAACGCGGACCCTGTGCGATCGGCCGGGGCGACGGTGGTGCCAGCGTGGTGGCCAGCTACCGGCGTGCTTGGCCGATCGCGGACGCCCGCCGACGTACGAACAACGCTGTGACCTGCAAGGACGTACGAGCGCGTACGGCGGCGGACCCCACGGACGGACTCTTAATCCGATGGGATGTCGCGACCGGCGCCGAGGGGGGCATCCATGGAAATGTCAGGGGGTCGCTCTAACATGCCCTCATGAGCACCGTCTCGGCACATGATGTGGCCGCTGAGCTGCGGCGTCGCATGCCCGGGCTGGCCACCAAGAAGCTCCACAAGCTGCTTTACTACTGCCAGGGCCATCACCTTGCCGTGTATGGCGAGCCGCTCTTCGCCGAAGAGATATGCGCCTGGGATATGGGTCCCGTAGTCGCTTCCCTCTGGCGCGAAGAACGTCAAGGGATTTCGCCGCTCGAGCTCCCTCCAGACTTGCCAGAGCGCGCGCTCAACACGATCGGATATGTGATCAGCCGCTACGGCGCGCTCAACGGCACGGACCTCGAGCACCTGACGCATAGTGAGTCGCCTTGGGCAAGTGCCAACTCACACAGGCGTCCGGGCGGCAGCGTCGTGATCACCACGGCGGCCATCGCGGCGTACTTCCACGGGGCTGGCCTCACCGTGGAGGACTCGGAGACGACTCCGATCCCGGACGATGATGCTGTAACGGCCTGGCTCGCCAACGCCGGCAGGAATGTCGCGTACGAGGGTGAGCCAGATTCCATCGAGGAGCTGATGAAGCGCCTGAGTGGGCTTGGTGCCTCCTAACCCGGCTCAGTGGGATCTGCGAGACTTCATCCCTCGCTTCGACCAATGGGTGGCGCAAGAGGCGCCCGACGTTCAGCTGCAGCAACGGGTGCTGGCATGGATAGTCACGCGGGTGACTGACCCGTATACCGGCGTTCGCCGGGAACCAGACTTCGACAACCTCTGGTTTGGCGTCATTCCGGACTCCTACCATGGTGACCACCAGGTGGTTACCTGTTCGTATTTCATTCTTGAGCGGCACCACCGAATCGTGTGCAGCAGCTTCGCAACTCTCCGCACGCCGGTTTGAGTTGCCGCCCCTTGCCCCGCCCGAGTCCGGCGAGTTGTCCGCAAACTGTCCGGAAGACAACCGAATCTTGCCAACGCTCGCCAACGCAATCAAACGCTAAATGTCCAGCTCAGAAGGCATGATCGGCTTTGCGTCGCCGGTCACCGCTTCCCCCTGGACAGAAGCCGGCGTACAGGCCGGCTCATCCGCTCACATGCCTGTGAGCTGCGCCGAGAGCTGCAGCGCGCCGTACGCCGATCATCTACATCGGTGACTTTGCGATTCACACAGCGTGCGATCACTAGGGTGATTGGGTGGAGCGATACGAGGCGGAACTCAGCCTGACGTTCGACGTCACCAACGCTGCGGCTGTGCGGCGCGCGGCTTGGGAGCTCGTCGCCGACCGTCGTGAGATCGAACGCGAGGGCAAGGACGTCTTCGCCGATCGGGCCACTGCGACGATCGAGGACGCGCTGTCGGTCCTTCTGGGGCGCTCGGACGAGCTGCGAGATGCGCTGCAGGCCCTGGCCGCCTCGACCGGCGGGATGACGTTCACCGGGCAGTTCGCGTCGCCAGACCACGTCCATGTCGTTCTGGACACCTGAGCGGGGCAAGGGTTCGACGCTCTCGCCCGAGGCAGCGAAAATCGGCGCAACATAGCTCGCCGCCGAGGCATCCCAGTTGTTCGAGCTCACCGCCTACTTTGCCGTTCGGCGTTCACCTAAATCGCCTAAAGCCGCTCGTCCTCCTCGCTTGCTGAGTTTTCGATGTCAGGCCCTGACTTCGGTCATTTGGCTTAGTGCCTGGGTTGTGGCCGCCTGATCGCTTCGAGGATCGCCTGCTTGTCGCTGGGGATTGCGGGCGGGAAGGTGTGTTCGGTGCCGTTGATTGCGATGGTCGCTGACCGCAGTGGCCGTAGTTGACGGATGAGGTTGCGGATCGCCAGGCCGGTGCGGGCTTGGACCTCGCGGCTGATGGCGAGCGCGGTGAACACGATCGTCAGGTGGGCCTCGATGGCGTCACGAGTGTGGTGGAACATGGGCCGGGCCCGTAGGTCGGTCTTCGACATCCGGAAGGACTGCTCGACGTGCCAGAGATCGTGGTAGCTGGCGATGACCTCGGCGGCGGGCATGGTCGCGGCGTCGATGTTGCTGACGTAGCCCTTCAGGCCAGCCAGCCGGCGGGCCCGTGCCAGCGACGTCTCATCGACCGATCGGCTGCCGTTGCGGGTCTTGACGAACCGTGGGGCTCTGGCGCTCTGGTCACCGGCCACAACCTGGCGGGCACGGTTTTCCTGCAAGGTCAGCGTCTTGTTGTCGCGCACCGCCCGTTTCGTTGAGTAGGCCCATACCGCTCTCCACGATCCGGGGTGCTGGTCGGGGTCCCAGACCGGCTCGGCCTTGAGGTTCGAGTCGTTGTCGCCGCTGCTGCGCCGGTTCTTCGGGGTGACTGTGTCGATCAGCTGCCCGTCGGTGAAGGCGTCACCGTGCCAGCGGAAGTGCGACTCCAGATCGGCCGGGGCCTTGCTGACCCTGGAGCCAACGATGAACCGCAGCTGCGCTTGGTCCAGTTCACGCAGGTTGCTCGCGGACAACATCCCGGCATCGGCCACGAGGACCATGTCGGACAGGCTGTGCCGGGCTTGGAACGCCTTGACGATCGGAACGATGGTGCTGGTCTCGGCTTTGTTGCCCTCGAAGCAGCCGATCTCGAGCGGGAAGCCGTGCCGGTCGACCAGCAACCCGACCACGATCTGGGGGTCGACGCGGCGTTCCTTGGAGTATCCGACCTTGCGCAGGTCGTCTTCCTTCTCGGCCTCGAAATAGAGCGTGGTCACGTCGTAGAGGCACAACGACACATCGCCGCTGCTGCGGGCATGCTCAAAGCAGGCGGCCGCGGCCCGGTCGCGGTAGCCCCGGCCGACGCTGCGGGTCAACGTGCGGCGCATCGTCTTCTCACTCGCCGGCGCCCGACCCAGGTCGGCAAGGACCCGGCCGACATCCAGGATCGAGGTCGGTTCCACGATCCGGGCGATTACCAGGTCACGGAACGTCTCGTCAGCGACCGCGGTGAACCCGAGGGCGTCATAGACCTCAGCGAGCACGTCGAACAACAACCGCGACGAGGTCCCCATCACCCGCGGTGCGGCCGCCCGCGGCTGTTGGGCGCAGTGGGCAGGCTCCGCGAACAACCCGGCGTTCTGGTCCGGCGTGAGCAGTCGGGCCTTGCGCGGCGTGGGCTCAACGCCAAGATCGAGCTCGCCCTGGGCAGCGTCGGCGAGCAGCCCGCGTGCACGCTCCAGCAGGAGTCCGAGCTCAGCGTCAGTGCGGGCCGAGCCGACATGGACCACGATCCGACGCCGCCCATCGACGTACTCCGCGATCTGAACGGCGGTGGCACCCGACGCCGTCCGCACCCGCCGCACCCACGCCACCAGCGGGAGCCTAGAGGCACCAATTAGTGCCTCGAACAGACCACCCGCCCACACATCAACGCAGCTCAGCGGGACGCAGCCCGAGAAACCACGACCAAGTGACCGAAGTCAGGCCTAAAGCCGCTCGTCCTCCTCGCTTGCTGAGTTTTCGATGTCAGGCCAAGCAGGGCTGCTCGACGTTTGCACGTGATTGACCACGAGCATGCCGGGGATGCCGTCGAGCAGCTTCTGTATCCGATCCGGTGTCCCGATCGACCGATCGTCCCGAGTTCCAGGAGCTGACCATCCGGGTCGCGGATGAAGGCGACCATGTCGTTCTTCGTGTCCCACAGCACCTCGCCGCCGTATTCGGGGACGCGAGCGAGCACGCCGTCGAAGTCGGCGACGGCAAGGGAGATGTGGGTGAGCCCCGGCTCGTTCATGACGCGCTCGCGCCCAGCAGCCTGGGCCCCCGGCGCGGCGAACTCCATCAGCTCGAGGACGACGCCGCCGTGCACGAGGTAGACGGCGGTCATGCCGAGCGGCGGAGTCACCCGCAGCACAGGCGCGGCTTGCTCGTCGGGAACTCCGAACTCCACCAGTACCTGAACCCCAGGAGCTCCTCGTAGAACCGGCGGGAGCGCGCGAGATCGGTGACGACAAGCCCCACGTGGTTGAAGACGAACTCGGGATCAGCCATGGCGCCGGACACTAACCGCGCCCCGCGAGCGCCCGGCAGTGGGGCTATGGCTCAGCCGCCGATCTTCACCACGACCCGGCCCGTTGCGCGGGTACAAGCAGTTCCTGGCGGCCACCGCTGACGGGAGCCGAGCGGGTTCGGCATCGGTCAACATCCGGCTCACCACGACCGGACGTCGTGCGGTTCGCTGAGTTGCGCGCGATCGGTGAACTGGCGACGTGTGCAGCTGTCCAGTAGCACGCAGCCAAGGCGTGAGTGCTTGCCCCGTCTCCAGCAATCGGGCCTGCTTCGAGGCTCCGCCGTGCTTGGCTAAACGTCAGCCGGCCGGGAGGTGCGATCGTGTCCATCAGTAGCGGCTTCATCGGGCCGTATCCCGTCGGCGACGTGCTGGGTTATGGCGCGTTCTCGCGGGTTTTCGCGTCGACCGCTCCCGACGGCACTCCGGTGGTGCTGAAGGTCGCCGCGCGCCGCGGCGGGTCGGCAGGGCTCACCCGCGGGATTTACTTTCCCGCGCAGGCAATGATTTTCCCGACCGGGGGCGCGCCGGTTCGCGAGGAGTTCACCGCGGATCAGGTCTGCGACGTCTTCGCGGCGGAGGTGGCCTTCTTGCGCGCCGGCGGTCGGCGGGTTCCGCGACTGGTGGACCAGCAGATGCACGGGGACCGCCCGGTGCTCGTCCTCGAACGGCTGCAACGGCAGTGGTCGGCCCGCGAGGTTCCGGGCGAGTTCGTCGAGCTGTTACGGGGGCTCGCCGAGCTCGCGTCGGCGGTCGGCAGAGCTCATGGTGACCTGAAGCCCGAGCACATCTTCCGCCGCGAAGACGGGGTTTTCGCGTTCATCGATCCCGGCTTCGCAGACGCCTCCGGCCGGCGCGCCCTCACTCCTGAGTTCAACCCGTGGATGGTGACGGGCGCCGCGAGCGACGTGTGTGCCGTCGCGGTGATGCTCTACCGCCATTACACGGGAAACTTCCCGCCGGTCTCGCCTTGGATGACAGGCGGCCCCGATGCCGATCAGCCGCGACTGTGCGACATCTCTCCAGCGCCCACCGGGGTCGGCGAGTGGGTGGACGCGGTCCTGCGACCCACGCAGGCGAGCGGTGCCATGGCTTCCGCGGCATGGCCGCGCTGGGTGCATTCGCATGCCGAAGCGGCTGACGCGCTCGCGTCGGCCATGCAACGCCCGATCGTGGAGAGCGCCGCACACGCGCTGCCCCGCACCCGCAGCCAGATCTCGGCGACCACCCCGCTCGGCTGGTTCGTCAAGGAGTCGTGGACGCTGCTGCATCCGAGTGGGCAATGCAACGTCATCTGCAGCCGTGAACCTCTCGACCCGTCGATCGACGCGTTGCGCTATGCCAACATTCAAGGTGATCTGCTGCGCAAAGAGTTCCCGCACTTCGCCGAGTACTCGTTCGGCCCGTTCGTGTTCGCCTCTGGGCAGACCGGCTACCTGCGCGAGTTCTCCTGGACGCCGCCCGACGGCGTGCCGGTACGGCAGATGCAGACCTATTACGCCAACGACGGCACCGGTTTCACGTCGACGGCCACCGCGGCGTTGAGCGTCAGCGATCAGCACCGCGGCACCTTTCTGATGGTCTTGCAGTCGATGCGTTTCGCGTGAAGAACGCGCACCAGTACGAGCGCCGACCCCGCCGCAGCGTGCGGCGGGGCTCGCGGTGATCCGCACCCGCGTCCTCGCGTCCCTCGCGGTGCCCGTCGTCATGTACGGGGTCGTGCCGGCGCTGCACCGCCTGCGTATACGTATCCTCAGCCGTCGTGCCGCTTGAGACGGCTCAGGCGTCGCTATCCGTGAGCGAGTCACGTAATGCGGAAAGGAACCGGCCCAGCGCGGCGGATCGATCGTCCGCATGCCAGACGGCGCACAGCGGAATGGTCGGGCTCGGCGCCGCGAGCGGGCGGCTGACCACGCCCTCGCGGTGCAGCGTGGTGACGGACTCGGGCAGCAGCGAGATGCCGATACCGGCGGCCACGAGACCGAGAATCGTCTGCACTCCCAGGGCTTCTTGCGCGATGTGCATGTCGAGTCCGAGCCGGCTGAACATTTGCAGGGCAGCGTCGAACGGGCTGGGGGCGCTCGCTCGAGCCCAGAAAACGAACGGCTCGTCCGCGAGCGCCTGCAGCGCGATCGCGGACCCTGAGCCGGCCAACTCGTGATCGCTCGGCATGAGCACGACGAAAGGTTCATGGAAGATCGTCGCCGACGTGAGCGCTGCATCGTCAACGAGCTCCCGGACGAGCGCGAGGTCGATGCGGTTCTCGCGCAGGCTCGCCAGCTGAGCCAGCCCGCTCTCGTGCTCCTCGAGAACGAGGTGCACCGCGGGCGTGCTCTCCCGGAACCGCCGGACCGCCTGCGGAAGCAGGCCGTTGGCGGCGGCGCCCAGGAAGCCGACGCGCAGACGTTCGCGTGGGTCGGCCGCGCGACGGGCGGCGGCGACTGCGGCGTCGACCCGGCTCAGTATCGCGGTCGCGTCGGCAGCGAAGGCGCGGCCGGACGGCGTGAGGGTGACCGGATGCGAGGAGCGGTCGAACAGCTGCACTCCCAACTCGCGCTCGACGCGGCGGATCTCACGGCTGAGCGGCGGCTGGGTGATGAGCAGCCGCCGAGCAGCCCGCCGGAAGCTGCCTTCCTCGGCGACCGCCACGAAGTACCGCAGGCTGCGCAACTCCACCCGGAGATGATACCCGCAGAGTATCGAGGGAGCCTAAACTGATACTAGACAGGGATTACGGTAATTCTTAGCGTTTCCACGGTCGCGCCGATTCCGGGGCGCTTTACCGAGGGGACACATGCCAGCTCATCGTCGAGCGGCCGCTGCCGTCAGCGCCGTCGTTCTGTCCGTCACCGGCGTAGCCGGCGCTGCATCGGCCGCAGCGGGCTCTATGCATCCTGCGACCCATCCAACGATGCATCCACCGACGCATCCATCGAGGCACCACCATGGCGGCGACAATCCGCTGAGCAAGCCGGTGTGCCGGATGCTCAACGACATGCAGACCGGTCGCCTGGTGTCGAAGCAGGTCGGTGAGTTCGACCAAGTGAACGATCTGCTCACCCGGCTCATCGGGGTCACCGACGGCTCGCTGCAGACCGACCTCACGTCGATGCGCAGCACGTTCGCGGCGATCGGCGAAGCGCAAGCGGCTGGCCAGTCGGTTCTGCCCGCGTTCCAGGGCTTGACGACACCGGCGACCTGACCCCGTCGGTCTGCCCGGGCTGGTCGTCGCAGGCCAATATCTACTCGAGCAACCGGTTTCCGTTCACCATCGACACGTCCGGCGCCAATTACTGGGGATTCAACACGGCCACGACACCGCCTGGCGGCTGGATCGAGCTGCACGGCCAGTATCCGCACGCCCGCTACTTCTCCATACTTCCCAACGATTTCCAGACGAACAACCTGCACCAGCAGACGGACTCGTTCATCGATCCCGATCCGGGCAGCGCGAACCCGTTCCGCGGGCCGGTGCCGGCCGGCAAGGGCCGCTACTACACCGTGAAGTTCCGCTTCGAGGCACCGCCGGCAAATCCGGCGCCGAACACGTCGTACGTCGGGGCGACGAAGAGCGGCACGGCAAGCAACCCCTTCGTCTTCTTCGTCTATCGCATCTACGGAAGCGACTTCGGTAACGGCCCGAACAGCGGCGGCGTTCCGTTGCCGGCCATCACCTATTACGACGCCAGCGGCAACATCGTGAAGCACTATGACGAATGCCAGCCCTATCCGGGCGGGGAGCCCCCGGCGCCGGCTCACGTGCAGAGTTTCCCGAGCCTGCCGATCCCCGGGCCGCTGGCCAATCGCCATCCGCAGCTGTCGCTATCGAGCAACTACCACGTTCCCGTGGGCCTGCTGGCCAACCCCGACGTGCAGTACGCCAACGTCTTCTACAGTGCCCGCCACGGCGACCTGTTCGTCGTCAGGGCCAAGGCGTTGACGACGCCGGACACCCGCAACGGGCAGCCCGTCTACGCGGCCGGCAAGGACGTGCGTGGATTCACCGTCTGCGGTTACAACTTCTACGCGGGCTATGCGAACCGATGCGCGCTGGACCACGAGATCCCGGTCGACAAGGACGGCTATTACACGATCGTCGTGTCCTCGAACAAGGCGAAGCCTGTCAGCGCGGACACGCCGCACAGTGTCACCTGGATCCCGCTCGGCCCATACCTGGACGGGCAGCTGACGTACCGGCTGTTCCTGCGCAGCGACCCGAAGATCCAGGCGCTCGCGTCCGCGATCTCGACGGGTCACGCGTCGCGGCAGATCGCGCCCTACGTGCCGCAGATGACGTACTGCTCGACCCGCACGTTCGAACGCGGCGGGTGGCGGGCGTGCTTCCGCGGCTCGCGGCACCACGGCTGGGGAGGCACGTGGTAGCAGCACCGTGAACCCATGACGAGGCGGCCCCGCTCCCGATCGAGGAGCGGGGCCGCCTCGGTCTGTACGCAGAAGTGGTCGCCCGGCAGCGCCGTGGCGACCACTTCTGGATGGTTACCGTCAGTCGTTAGGTCTACCGGGCCGAGTCGTGATCCCGTCGCCGCCGGGCTACGTCGCGATTCTTCTTTGCGATCTCGCGCGCCTGACGATCGGTCTCACGCTGGTCTGCGTGCTGCTCCCGGCGAGCTACGCCCGCCTCATCGGCGAGCAGCGCCCGGTCGCCGGCAGCCGCGTCGATGTCCCGGCCCGCCCAGAGCGCGTCGATGGCGGCAGCGTCCCGATCGGCCTTCGCTTGTTCGCGGTCTGCTCTGGCGCCGCTCAGGTCGCCGGCAGCCTCACGTTCCTCGGCTGCTTTGTCACGCTCGTGAGCGGCGTCGTCGCGAAGTCGTGCTGCCACGTTGCGGGCGGCTGCCGCGGCGTCTCGCTTATCACCGCGGTGAAGGGCCGCTTCGATCATGCGGGAACGGCGGTCGCCGCGGGCTTCGCGCGCGTCGGCCTCCGCTTCCCGCTGGTCGGCCAGGTGCTCGCGCTCATCGGCGATCCGCTCGCGGTCATCGGCGACCCGCTCGCGTTTATCGGCCAGGCGTTCGCCCTCCTCAGCCATGTGCAGACGCCGGTCCTTCCCGTTGACGCACTTCGAAACCTGGTGTCCGGTGCGGCTCCAATTGAAACACGGTGGGGGAAACCGGCACCACTTCGAGCTGCTGGAGCAGTGAGCCGGACCCGGCCGCCGTCCGTCCAGGCAGGAGTTCTGCATTCTCACCTTCGGCCTGCCTGAATAGGGCCGCTCGCTTCGCGAGAAGCGTCAAAGCGGACGGAAAGGGTTGCGATCAGCCGCCGATCCGCACCACGACCCGTCCGGTCGTGCTGCGCGCTTCCATCTCGTCCAGCGCTTCCGGCAGCCGTTCGAAGTCGACGACCTTGCCGACGAGCGGGCGGATCTTGCCGTCCCGCAGCATCCCGACGAGCTTCTCGTGGATCTCTTTACCGATCTCGGGCGGGGTGGGGTTGAAACCGAACCCCGCCGGTCCGGGCCGGCTGTAGGCGAGGATGACGCCGACGAGCGAGAAGTTGCCGAAGCACAGTGCGCGGCCGTTCACCATCGGCACCTCTTCGGCCTCGATCCCGCTGGCGAAGCCGACGACCAGATGCCGGCCGCCTCGGGTCAGGACGCGCAAGGATTCCATCATCACGTCGCCGCCGACGCCGTCGAAGCACACGTCGACGCCGCGGCCGCCCGTCGCCTCGACAACGGCGTCCGCGAAGCCATCGCGGTAGTTGATGGCGACGTCGGCGCCGAGGCTGCGCACGAAGTCGAGCTTCTCGGGGCTGCCGGCCGTCGCGATGACCGTCGCCCCGGCGGCCCTGGCGAGCTGGACCGCTGCCGAACCGACACCGCCCGCCGCCGCATGCACCAGCACGGTCTCACCGGGCTGCAGCTGCCCGCGCTCATGCAGGCCGAGGTAGGCGAGATGGAAGGGAAAGTAGAACGCCGCCGCTTCGACGTCATCCAGCTCCGGCGGCACGTCGAACGCCATGTCGACCGGGCCGACCACCTGCTCGGCGTGCGCGCCGATCGCTCCCGTGCCGCTACCCATGACGCGCTTGCCGAGCCACGATTCCGCCCCCGGGCCGGTCTCGATCACCTCGCCGACGAACTCCATACCCAGCGTGTACGGAAGCGGCGGGTTGATCGTCAGGTACCGGCCGTGGCAGCCGTCGACCTCGTTGTAGTTGCAGACCGAGGCGGCATTGCGCACCAGGATCTCACCCGGGCCCGGCTTCGGGGCGGGAACGTCCTTGAGCTCCAAGGCGACGGTTGGTGCCCCGTACTTGGTGACCTGCCAGGCCCGGATGCGAGTCGCTGGTGGTGCGCTGGAGACCACGGCTACCTCCGCTGAGCGAGCGCTCGACTGCGAGTCGTGGGCAGCTTAGAAGATCGACTGTCAGCCGCCTGCGCGTGGTCGCGCATTCTTCGTCGGAGGCATCTCGAACACGCCGGTATCGGCGACGTCGGCCGCGATGTCATGCAGCTTGCGATGGGTGTGCTGGCTGGCGATGCGCAGCAGGTCGAACGCCTGATCCCGCGTCACCTTCTGCTGCGACATGAGCACGCCTATCGCGATGCCGATCTCGCGATTGCTTTGCAACGCCTGGCTGAGCTCATCCGCGCGGCGTGCGTTGTTGTCGGCCATCACCGCGAGCGCGCCGTGCGTGGCGAGGAGCAAACCCAGATCCAGCTCGAGGTCTTTGAACGCGGCGGGCTTCCGGGCGTAGAGATTGAGCCCGCAGATGGCTCTGTCGTCCTGCACGTTCAGCCGGAAGCTCAGCATGCTCCGCACGCCGAGTTCATCGCCTGCTCGCCGCCCGAACTCCGACCAGCGCGGCTCGTCGAGAGCGTCCTCGATGACGACGGCGGAGCCTTCCAGGACCGCATCCACGCAAGGTCCGGAGCGCAGCTCGTACTGGATGTGATCGCCGCGAACGGCCCGCTGGTCGGTCGAGACGGTCGTCCGGAAATCGCCGTTCTGCAGCTGTGTGATGCTGGCCCACTCCGCACCGGGCAGTTGCTCGACCGCAACCTGGGTGATCGCCCGCATGATGTCTTCGCCGCGCCCGCCGACCTGCTCGCGGATGGCGTCGAACGCCTCCGCCAGCTCACGAAGAGACTGGATCGCTGGCTCTGGCATCTCGGCACCCGTTCCCGCTCGTCGACGCACCGGCTCCCGGTGCTCAGACGTGGCTTACCCACTGTCGGGGCCGTGGTCGCGGTCACAGCCGATTCGGCGAGAGAACGAGCCGAGCCGCGTGCGGGCCGGGCCGCTGCCTCCGGCGCGACCGGTGCCGGCTACCGGCCGATGGTCCCGGCGTCGACCTTGAACTGCATCCCGGTGACGTACGTCGACTCGTCGCTCGCGAGGAAGGCGACCGCGTTCGAGATGTCTTCCGGCTTGACGAAATCGATCGGCAGCGTGTTCATGAAGACGGGGCCGACGGTCCCGGCGCGCTCGTTGATCAGCTCCATGAGGCCTGGCGCATCGCCCATGTGGGTGCGCACTCCGCACGGGTGGATGCTGTTGGCCCGGATGTTGTAGTCGCCGTACTCGATCGCGAGCGCGTTGACCATCCCGACGAGGCCGTGTTTGGCAGCGGTGTACGAAAGCGTGAACGGCTGGCCTTTCAGCCCGGCCGACGAGCTGGTGACGATGATCGATCCGCCGGTGCCCTGCTCGAGCAGGTGCGGCAACGTCGCTGAGACGGTGTTGTAGACCCCGGTCAGGTTCACGTCGATGACGTCCTGCCACTGCGTCTCGGTCAGCTCGTGGGTCTTGGCCCAGATCAGGATGCCGGCATTGGCGACGACGACATCGATGTGGCCGAGCTCCTGCGCCCCGCGGTCGGCGAGCGCGCGCAAGGCGGCTTGGTCGCGCACGTCCGCCTGCGCCCATACGACGCGCCGGCCGGTCGCTTCCACCTCCTTCACGGTCTGCTGCAGGTCATCCGGCGTCGCCGGCTCGACCATGCTCTCGCCCACCGGTCCGGCGATATCGCAGAGAATGACGTCAGCGCCCTCGGATGCGAGCCGCAGCGCGTGGGAGCGCCCCTGCCCCCGTGCCGCGCCGGTGATGAACGCGACCTTGCCGGAAAGCCGTCCCATCTGGTTCTCCCTGCCGTGTCTCGGGCTCCCGGGCGAAGCCACGACGCAGCCTGGCACGGCACCCCGGAGGAGGCAACCGTCGACCGGCGCCGGTCACCGTCGTGCGATCATCACAACGGTCGGCGACCGGAGCAGCGCGCTCTCGCCGGGGGGAGTTGTGCATGCGCTTGCTCGAGGGGTCCATCCGGTATCCCGCTGGCCGGAGGACGCTCGCGGCGCTGTGCGTGAGCGGCGCAATGGTTGCGGGATGCACGTCAACGGCGTCGCTGCCGGCCGCGTCGCCCTCCGCAGCCCCTACGTCCTCGCCGGCTTCGCCGCAGGAGACGGCGCTGCGCAAGGCAATAGCCGGTGTCGTGGGTCAGGCAGACGGACCGCCCGGCATGATCGTCGTCCTCGGCTCCTCGTCGAACGGGACGCAGCTGCAGCTGCGCACCATCACCGCCGGCGTCGCCGACGTGTCAAGCAAAGCGGCTCCCAGCGCCGTTCAGCAGATGCGTTTGGCGAGCGTGTCGAAGGCCTATAGCGGTGCTGTCGTGCTGTCACTGGTCGCGAAGGGCAAGCTCGAGCTGACCGACACGGTGGGGAAGTGGCTGAAAGGCCTGCCCGTTCAGTGGTCTGCGGTCACGCTGACGCAATTGCTCAACCACACCAGCGGCATCGCCGATTTCAGCCAATCCTCGGCGTTCCGTGACGCACTCGTCGCCTCGCTGCAGAAGCCGGCGCCGCCGCGCACGCTCATGGGTTTCGCCGCGCCGGCATTGAAGTTTCGCTCCGGGTCGCAGTACGAGTACTCCAACACCGACAACATCCTGCTCGCCCTCATCGCCGAGGCGGTCACGTCGAAGAGCTACGCCACGGTGCTCGCCGAGGGCGTCCTCACGCCCTTCGGGCTGGAACACACCAGCCTGCCCAACGGATCGGCGATCGCGGATCCGGTCTTTCGCGGCTATGCCCTTGATCCGCCGGCCGCGCCGGAAGACGTCACATCGCAGTTCGCCGCCGGCTGGACCTGGTCCTCCGGCGGGGTGGTCGCCACCGCCTCGGATGCCGTGCGTTTCATGTCTTCTTACGTACCGGGCCGGGAAACGAACGGCGCCGCGCACACCGCCCAGTTCCAGTTCCGGCCCGGCTCGTCCGAGCCGACCGGCCCGGGAACGAACGCGGCCGGGCTGGGAATCTTTCGCTACCAAACGCGCTGCGGGACGGTCTACGGCCACACCGGAAACACCGCCGGATACACGCAGTTCGTGGCGGCCAGCGCCGACGGGCGCAAGGCCGTCTCGGTGTCGATCAACAGCCAGCTCACGCCGAAGACCAACGCGGCGCTGTTCACCAAGCTCCGCGAGATCTATGAGCTCGCGACGTGTGCAGCGTTGCGATAGCAGCTAGAGGTAGCGCAAGCCGGCGTATCCGGTCTGCTGGGCGAGTGCCTCGTGGAAGAGTTGCAGGCCCTTCTCGTTCCGGCCTATCAGCTCAGATCCGTGCTGGCCGCGAGAGAGACCGCGGCCGCAGCCTTCCCACACCGCGAGGTCTTCCAGCACGGCGCGGCGGGCCCGGTCGGCCATGTCCTCCGGTCCCGGCAGGCCCTCGGGCGCTTCGGTGACCGGGCTCAGCCAGCCGTAGCGGAAGAACGATTCCCCGGGCTTCTCGCCGGGAGTCATCGTCGCGTAGATGACGCCATACAGCTCGTTGGCCAGCAGCAGGCCGGGTGCGACGAGCCAGATGCAGCCGATCGCCTCCTCCGGCTTCCACTGCGCCTCCGGCGTGCGGGCCAGCTGCGCCGCACCCTCCGGGTCGAACAGGCCGAGTCCCCACCGCACATGCGGGCCGAAAGCGTCGTAGAAGGCGAGGTCGACGTTTTGCGCCTGCGGATTCAGGTTGAACGTCTTCGCATGCACGATCGGGACGTGGATCCCTTCCAGGACCCCCTCCGCGACGGACTTCCAGTTCGCGCTGATCGCGGCTTCTTCGTGTGACGGGTAGTAGCGCATCTGCCCGCATCCCAGCCGGCCGATCTCGTCGTCCAGCGCTCCGAGATGCGCGGCCACGTCGATGGGGTGGTCTCGGGTCAGCACCGCCCAGACGAAGCCGTGCCGCTCCTCGCAAGGCAGCTCCACCAGACCGAACCGTGACAGGTCGAGATCGGCGTGCCGGTCCCGTAGCGGCATGTTGACGAGCGCGCCTTTGGTGTCGTAGACCCACGCGTGGTACGGGCAGGAGAAGTGGCGCCGGTTGCCCGAACCGCACGCCGGCTCCGCGCCGCGGTGCCGGCAGTAGTTCAAGAACGCATGCGCCACGCCGTCTTCGTCGCGGGTCAGCAGGATTGACCGGCCGACCGCGTTGCGCACCACGTAGTCATGCGGCTTCGCGATCTCGCACGAGGCGATGAGCGCGAGCGGCTGCGTCTCGAACAGCGCGCGCTCCTTGGCGAACAGTGCTGGGTCGGTGAAGTAGTCGAGCGGGACCTGCATGTAGCGCTCGGCCATCTCCGGCTGCGTCTGCACGCCGATGTCGACAGCTCGCCGCATCAGACCCATTGCTGCCGAACGCTCCATCGCGCTCACCCGCCCGCCGCTAGCAGCCCGCCTGGCGACCGGCTGAAATGAACAGATTGGGCAAGATGTTCAGCGAGCGGGCCGCCGGCGTCAAGGTCGCGTCGACGGGGAAGTACCGCGTCGACAGCGAGCCGAGCGCCACGTCCCCGTCGAAGGCTCGAACCGATAGCGTTGACATTCGGCGGTTTCGCCGCCTTTATCCATACCCACCATCGGCGGCGCCGGCGTTCTCCGGGCCAACCGCATCCGGCTGCCGCGAACCCGTCCGGGCGTCGACACGATGCCCGGACGTAACCCGGAAGGACTCTCGCACGCCGTGAGTACGACGATCAGCTCGCCCGGACCGGCGCCGTCGGGCATCAGCCCCGGACCCGGCCACCGCGGCCTGCCTGCGGCGCTCGACCGTTATTTCTCGATCACCGAACGCGGCTCCACCTTCGGCCGCGAGGCCCGCGGCGGGCTCACCACGTTCTTCACGATGGCTTACATCGTGGTGCTCAACCCGCTCATCATCGGGCTCAGCCCCGACAAGAACGGCCACACTCTCGGACTGAACTCGGTCGCCGGGGTGACCTGCCTGGTCGCTGCCGTCATGACCATCCTCATGGGCGTCATCGGCCGGATGCCGTTCGGGCTCGCGACCGGCCTCGGTCTCAACGCGTTCGTCGCGGTGAGCGTCGCGTCGCAGATGTCGTGGCCGGAGGCGATGGGGCTGGTCGTCTTCGAGGGGCTGGTGATCACCGTTCTGGTAGTCACCGGCTTCCGTACGGCGGTCTTCCGCGCCGTGCCGACCGATCTCAAGGCCGCGATCGCCGCCGGGATCGGCATGTTCATCGCCTTGATCGGGCTGGTCGACGGCGGCCTCGTGCGGCGGGTGCCGGATGCGGCGCACACCACCGTTCCCGTGCAACTCGGCAGCGACGGAACGCTGCGCGGATGGCCGACGGTGGTCTTTCTGGTCGGGCTCGCGCTCATCTCGATCCTGGTGGTCCGCAAGGTCAAGGGCGCCATGCTCATCGGCATCGTGCTGACGACGGCGGTGGCGGCGATCGTCAACGCCGTCGCCGACCCGGGCCCGTCCATCGTCAACGGCAAGCCGAACCCGGCAGGCTGGGCGCTCAACGTGCCGAGCTGGCCCGACAAGGTCGTCGACACCCCGGACCTGCACCTCGTCGGGCACTTCTCGTTGCTCGGCGGGTTTCACACCGCCGGTGTGATCACGGCGCTGCTGCTGGTCTTCACGCTGGTGCTGGCGGACTTCTTCGACGTCATGGGCACGACCGTGGGCCTGTCTGCCGAGGCTGGGCTGCTCGACCAGCGGGGCATGCCGGTGAACACCGGGCCGGTCCTTTTCGTCGACGGTCTTGCCGCGGTGGGCGGCGGCGCGGCATCCGCCTCGTCGGCGACGACGTACGTGGAATCCTCCGCGGGCATTGCCGACGGCGCCCGCACCGGCTTTGCGAGCGTGGTCACCGGGCTGCTCTTCGTGATGGCGCTGGCCTTCACCCCGCTGGTGGAGGTGGTCCCCTCGGAGGCCGCCGGTCCCGCGCTCGTCGTCGTCGGGGTGCTGATGATGCGCCAGATCCGGGCGATCGACCTGACCGACTACGTCAGCGCGATCCCCGCGTTCCTCACCATCGTGCTGATGCCGTTCACGTACTCGATCACGAACGGCATCGGGATCGGCTTCATCGCTTCGACACTGCTGCGCCTGGTCAGCGGACGGGTGCGCACGATCCACCCGCTGATGTGGGGCGTGAGCGCGGTGTTCGTCGTCTACTTCGGCATCAACGTCGTCAAGCAGATCTTCGGCGTCAGCTGACGCGGCGCCGGCGTCCCGGTCAGTGCACGCCGATCGGGACGCCGGCGCCGACCGTGCACCGGCGCACCAGCCGATGGGCGGGGTAGTGGTCGCCGAGCGCGCGGTGATTGGTGCAACGCTCGTCCCAGACGGCGATGTCGTGCTGCCTCCACTGCCAGCGGCATTGGATGCCCGGCTCGGTGAGCCCGGCACGTAGCAGCGCGAGCAGCGCGTCGCTCTCGGCGGGTGTGAGCCCGACCAGGCCCTGCACGTACCGGCCGCACATGAAAAGCGCCGGCCGTCCGGTGACCGGATGGCGCCGCACCAGCGGATGGCGCGCGCCGGCGAACTCCTCCGCGACCTTCTCGTAGATGCCCGGCCCGAACTGCAGCTCGAGGCTCTCCTTCATCGCGGGTCCGGGATGCAGGTCCTGCTCGAGAGTGTCGAGGAAACCGCGCAGCGGGGCCGACAGCGCCTCATACGCGGCGTAGAGGCTGAGCCACATCGTGTCGCCGCCGGTCTCGGGGGTGTCCTGCATCGCGAGGACGGCGACGTCGGGTGGCTCGGCCAGGAAGGCCACGTCGGTGTGCCAGAGGTCCGCCTTCGGCGGGCTGTCGGGCGTGTCCTCGATCCATTCCAGCGGCTGGTCGAGGCCGCGGGCGCGGGTGGCCGGAAAGACGTTCGGCGTGCCGAAGATCGACGCGAACTGCAGGTGCTCGTCGTCGGTCAGCTCCTGGTCGCGGAAGAAGAGCACGAGATGCTCGTGCAGCGCCGACCGGATCGCCCCAGCGGTGGCGTCGTCGAGTGGCTTGCGCAGGTCGACGTCGTAGATCTCGGCGCCGAGGTGCGGAGTCAGCCGCCGGAGCTCAAGGTTCGCACTCACGTCGCGAAGTATGGACGCCACCGGCAGCGGTGATCACACGACCTCGCCGTTCCCATGATCAACGCGCCAACGATCATGCCCACCCCCTCGCCAAACCGCTTTTCACCTTGATCAATGGCGCGTTGACCTTGGACAGCAGAAGGCCCCGGCCCTCGGTGATCCTTGCGGACCGAGGGCCGGGGCCTTGCTGCCGTGCGGTGTTACCGGCGAACGCGCCCGGCGGGCTCCGCCTCGCGCTCGTTCTCGTGGCGCATGTCGATGGTGCGATCGGTCATGACGCTGTCGTCGTTGCGGTCCGTCATGACGCGGTTGTCGTCATGCATGTCCGAGTGCTCGTCCCGGTTGACCATCGGGGAGGTGGCCGGGGCGTCCTCACGCGACCGGTCGGCATCGGCGGCCTCGCGGCGCCGGCCTTCCTCGTAGGCCATGGCCTCACGGTGCTCGGTGTCACGACGCTCGGCCGCGACGGTCTCCATCTGCTGGGTGCGCTCACGCTTCTCGTGGCGACGCTCGGCGGCGCGGACGTCACGCACTCCGCGGACGGACAGCCGGCCGAGAGCGGTGGAAGCGAGGTACAGGATCACCGCACCCAGCCCGTAGAACAGGCCGATGGCTGCGAGCGAGCGGTCCCAGCCGCTGATGGAGATCGGGGTGCCGAGCGATCCGATGCCGAGGTTCGGCGCGAAGATCGGCCCCACGACGAACCAGGCACCGCAAACGGCGGCGGCGGACGCACCGAACGTCGCCACGGCGCGGTTGGCGCTGAAGAGCAGCAGCAGCGCACCGGCGATGGTCACGGCGCCGGGCAGCACCTCGTACCAGAAGCGGGCGGCGGTCCAGGTCCAGGTCGAGTCCGGCGTGTAGCCGAAGTCGAAGTAGGGCCCGACGAACGGGATGACGGCCCCCCAGACACCGAGGAAGATCAGCAGGAATCCGCTGAGCGCCCCCTTGCTGCGGGCCATCGATCCGTAGCCGCCGTGTGGCTTGTACGTTTCCTGAGCAGGCGGTTCCTGGGTCGCTGGATCGTTCAGTTCCGGCCCTCTACGTGCCGGCTTGAGAAGTGCCATGATGAAACTCCTTCTGGGGTACGTATGGGCGTTGCCACCCACCGCCGGCCGCGAACATCGCTGACCGAGGCCGGGACTACCCGACGAGGCCGGTTCCCGACGGCGCCGACTGGCTATGGCTTAGCCCCGGCGCGGTACAGGCTTTGTACCCGTCCGCAGGCATTTCTCACTGTCTGGACAGATAACGAGAAAATCGATGAGCCGGTTGCCCGTCAGCAGGGGTACCGAGCGGCACCGTAAGGCGCTTGCCGGGGCCCCCGTTCAAGCACCTCGGTTGGCACGCCGATCATGAGAGTGGCTGCCGCCGTTCATCCGATGTTGCGCAGCGTGTTGCCAGCCTCACCGAACCGACAGGTGGTCCGCATGCAAGGCACCGTTGCGCACTTCAACTACCTCGACGGTTTCGGCGTCATCCGCCCGGACGAGGGTGGGCGCGACATCCACTTCTTGAGCTCCGCGGTCCGCGGCACCAAGTCGTTGCCGACCGATCAGCGGGTCGAGTTCGACCTCATCTACGGTCCGAAAGGCCCGCAGGCCGTCGACATCCGGCGCGTTGCGAACATGGAAAAGTAGTTCGGGAAAACGACTGCGAGGCTCAGACGGCGACGCTCGACATCGCGGCCGCAGGCTGCTCAGCCGGTCCCGCGACAAACCCGATGATGGCGCCGACGAGGCCGAGCGCCGCGTAGAGAGCAGCGAACTTCTTCATGGCAGCCACCTCCGGTCGTTGTTCCTCGAGATATCGACCACGGTCGCGGGAACTGAATGGCCCTTTGTGGCCGTTCCGGGCCGCACCGTTGCCGACCGCTCCGGCGGTCGTTGGGAGGGCATGAAGTCCCTGGCTGCTTCCCCGGCCGGCCTCCAGTGACGCTACCGGCGGCCGATAAAACAAGCATGTCCCCGGGCGCCCCCGCACGCGTCGAACCCACCGCCGCGCTGGCGTTGCCCCGTCTTCGGGAGATCGCTCGGCACGCCGTGCCGAACCTCGTCGAGTGCACGCTCGTGCCCACCGGCATCTTTTCGATCGTGCTGCAAACGGCTGGTCTCATCCCGGCCTCGTTCGCCGCGCTCGGCTGGGCCTACGCCATGCTGGTTCGCCGCTTCCTGGTCCGCAGCCGGGTGCCGGGCCTGCTGATCCTCGCCTGCCTCACGCTGACCGTGCGGACGGCGGTGGTGGCGGCCAGCGGCAGCGCGTTCGTCTACTTCCTGCAGCCGATTGCCGGAACCGCCCTCGTGGGGGTCGCCTTCGTCGCGTCGACGTTCACCCGCAGCCCCATGGTCAACCGGCTCGCCAAGGACTTCTGCCCGTTGACCGACGACATCGTCGCCCGGCAGCGGGTGCAGCTGCTCTTCAAGCGGCTGACGCTGTTGTGGGCCGCCGTCAACCTGATCAACGCGAGCGTCACCTGCTGGCTGCTGCTCACCCAGTCGGTCACGGTCTTCGTTGCGGTGAAGCCCTTCTCGGCCATGGTGGTCACCTGGTCGGCGGTCGGCATCACGATCCTCTGGGCACTGCGCGTGGCCCGCCAGGAAGGCCTGCACGTCGGCCCTCCGAAGCCGCTCGGCCGGCTCTCGGCCAGCCCCAGCCTCGCCTGATCCGCTGCCCCGGGCGCGCATCCGAAGCGGCGCGCGTGGTCAATGCGCCCGCACGGCCACGCGACCGTCAAGGTGGAGGCCACCGTCCGCGGTGGCTTCTCGGTGCCGCAGGCCTTCGGTCGTTTCCTGCTGGCCGCCGCGGGAGGCGTCGTCATCGGTGTCGCGACGGCCTACGCGGTGCGCGCCGTCCGCTCGCTGATCGACGAGCCCATCGTGCTCAACGTCCTGTCTCTCGGCACGCCTTTCATGGCGTACCTGGTCGGTCAAGAGCTGCATGTCTCCGGCGTTCTCGCCGTCGTCGTCACCGGCCTCATGGTGGGCCACGACACCCCGCGGGCCGTCTCGGGCGCGAGCCGGCTGCAGACCGCGGCGGTGTGGCGGCTCGTGGACTTCCTGCTCGAGGGTTTCGTGTTCCTGCTCATCGGCCAGCAGCTGCCCGACGTGTGGAACGGTCTCGGCGATTACGACTCCTCGACGGTGGTCATCGCGGCGGCGGTGAGTCTCGGGACGGTGCTGCTCGTCCGCCCGCTCTGGCTGCTGCTCATGCAGCAGCTGCCGCGGGCCATCCGATTGCGCGGCGGCGATCCCGGCGTGCCCGGTGACAACGGCCTGTCCAAGAAGGAGCTGCTGCTGCTCAGCTGGGCGGGGACGCGCGGGGTCATCAGCCTGGCCGCGATATTCAGTCTCCCGCTGACCACCCACTCCGGCGCCCGTTCCCCGAGCGGCACCTGCTCGTCTTCTGCGCATTCCTCGTGGTGTTCGTGACCCTGGTCGGGCAAGGGCTGACCCTCGCCCCGCTGGCCTCGGCGCTCGGCCTGCGGGCCGATGTCGCGAACGAGGCGCGCACCCGCAACGAAGCGCGGGCGGCGGCGGTCGCGGCGGCGCTCAAACGACTCGACGAACTCGGTAAGGACGAGCAACTCGACCCGCGTTTCGGGCAATCGCTGCGGGACGGTCTCGAGCGGCGCGCCACCCAGTTTCAGCGGCGCGTCGATGTGCTGGACACGTCCGAGGGTGGCCAGGTCCCGCGGTCACCGGCTCGCGAGGCGGCGCTCGCCCTGCGTCGGGCGATCATCGATGCGCAGCGTGAAGAGATCCTGCGGTGGCGCGATGCAGAACGGCTGCCCGATGAGAGCCTGCGCATCCTGCAGCGGGAGCTGGACCACGAAGAGCATGCTGTGCCGCGCATCTGATCGGCGCCGATGACTGCCGGGCTGCCGTGGCAGCAGCGGCGCCACGCGCCCTATCGCCGGTGCGGCTCAACTCGCCTGCCGGGCCGGATCGGCCGTCGTGGCCAACCGGGCGGCGATCTCATCGACCCACCGGTCCACCTCGTGAAAGTCGCGAAAGTCGCCGTAGCGACCGCCGGCAAGGCGGAATGCGGCGCGCTGTGTGAGCGGCAGCGCATCTCGCCGGACGCTGCCGGCGAAGAACCGGTGCCCGTGCGGATGTGTCCAGCGCGCAACCTGTTCGAGTGAGTCGCTGTCAGGCCAATTCACCCGCCGCAACAGTCCTCGCTGGCGGGTCAGCCAGCCGGCGGAGAACGTCCACAACGGGCGATCCGACAGTGCGTTCGCGTGCTGCCGCACGTAGGTCATGGCCTCCGGAAGCCATGCCCCGGCATACACCGAACTGCCGAGGATCACTGCGCTGTACGCGTCAGGTCGGGTGACGCTTGGCAGCGCATGCACCTCGGGCACGATGCGATGCATCCGCAGCCGCGCCGCGATGCGGTCGGCGATGCCCTTGGTCGACCCCGCTCGCGACGCGTACAGCACCAGAACGACCATGGGTGCTCACTCCTGCAGCCCGTGGCGAGGGGTCGTGGCTGACGTCATGCCGAGCTCCGATCATCGGACAGCTCCAGCCTGGGCATCGCGCCGCCGATGGTGGTAGAGCCGAAGGTCCTTCGCTGGACCTACACCCTCGCGCAGATCAGTCCAGGAGCATCGGAGATGGTGTTCCCGTCCTGATGCGGACCGCCGAAGGTCACTTCGGCCTTCGCCGCGTCGTAGCGGGCGCTCAGGCCACCCAGCAGCCCGCCCTTGAACGCGATCGTGGTGGCGTCTCCCGTCGCGGTGGCGGTGTAGGTGCCGCTGGGGAGCTCGCCGATCGTGTATGCGCTGTCGGTGAGGACAAGCTGCGGAAACGAGATCTTCGGGTGCAAGCCGGCGAATGCCAACTCGTGGCAGGCGTATTCGCCGTGCGACACCGCCACCGCCCGCGGCTTCTCGGACGAGCCACAGGCTGCGATCACGGCACTTGCCAGGGCGGCGCTACCGATGGCCGCGGCCAGTTTCGCGCGAGACATGATCGTTCCCTTCCCCGGCCGATGCTGACGGTTCAACCGTAGGCGGCGCTGCGCTGCCGACCAGAGCGTTTGTCCACTGACGGACAGACGTCCGGGAAAGGGGAATGGTGGCCTGTCGCGCGCTGTTGCCTGTCGCGGCGCGACAGGGTCAGACCTCGACGATCACACGGCCGATCGTGTCGCGGCGAGCCATCGCGTCGATCGCGGACGGCAGCTGCTCGAACGCCACCACCTTGCCGATGACCGGCCGCACCGACTTGTTGCGCACGAGTTCGACGACGGAGTCGGTGATGCGCTGCCCGAGCTCTCGCGGAAGGAAGTTGAAGCCCATCGCCTGCTTGACGAATGCGGCGACTTCCGGAGCGGCGTAGGACATCAAAACCCCGCACAACTTGAGGTTTCCGGCGAGGATACGCCGCGGCACGATAAACGGCTCATCGGCTTTCGTCTTGTCGGAGGCGAAGCCCATGAGGACGTAGCGCCCGTTGTACGCGGTGCATTTCAGTGACTGGTCGAACACTGCCGGGCCGACGTTGTCGAACACGACGTCGACGCCCCGTCCCTTCGTCTCCTCCATGACGATCGAGGCGAAGTCGGCGTCCTGGTAGTTGATGGCGACGTCCGCTCCGAGCTCGCGACAGAGCGCCACCTTCTCCTCCGTTCCTGCCGTCGCGAAGACACGCGCACCGGCGTGTGCCGCCAGTTGCACTGCGGCCGACCCCGACCCGCCGGCCGCCGCGTGGATCAGCACGCTCTCGCCGCCCGTCAGCCCGGCGCTCTCGAACAGGCCCAGCCAGGCGAGGTGGAAGGGGAAGTACAGGGCCGCCGCGTCCGGCATCGGGATGTCATCCGGGATCGCGAATGCCGAAACGGCCGAGCCGATCGCGTATTCCGCGTAGCCGCCGGTGGCCTGGTTGGTGGTGGCCGCGACGCGCTGCCCGAGCCAGTGCCCGGCGCCTTCGCCGCATGCGTCCACCGTCCCGAAGACCTCCATCCCAGGGGTGCAGGGCAGGGGTGGGACGACCATCATGTTGCCGCCGGTGATGCGCTCCAAGTCGTTCAGATTCAACGGGATGCCCTGCACGCGCACCCGGATCTCACCCGGGCCCGGCTCGGGGATCGCCACGGTGTCGAGCTGCAGCTTCTCCAGCGGCTGCCCCCACTCGTGAACGCGCCAGGCGCGCATCTGACCGGTGTCGTTCGGCTGCTCGCTCATCGCAGGACCTCTTTGCTCGCTAGGGATGTCCATCGCTCCCGGCTACTCGGGGGCGAGATCGAAACGCTCGATGTAGAAGCGGAAATCGCGCCGGATGGTCTCCGGGTCGAGTCCGTACTCCTCGGGTGTGTACGTGTGCAGGCCGTGCTTGCCCTTCGGGTTGTCGGCGATGAACGCCTGCATGCGGGCTGCGCCCTCGGCGGTCATCGGCAGCCCGAGCGCCTGGTAGATGTCGCTGACCACACCGAACTGGTCGGCCACGAAATCCGGGAAGTACATGTCGTAGAAGAGGGCGTCGGGGTAGGCGCCCGCCGCGCTCACCTCGGAGCGCACAGCCAGCGCGTGCTCCACGACGTGGCGCAGCCGAGCGGTCCAGTCCTTCGCGACCTCGAATCGGTCGACCTCGTCGCTGCCGGCCGAGCGCACCAGCGTGGTGAGGCTCGCGTACGAGGTCACCGACTTCACCGGATCGCGGTGGGTGAAGACGATGCGGGCATCCGGGTAGGTGTGCAGCAGGTGCTCGAGCCCCCACATATGGGCGCCGGTCTTGAGTACCCAGCGGTCTCGCTTGACGTGCAGCTGCAAGTGCTGCAGCTGCTGCTGATGGAAGTCGTAGACGGGCCGCCAATCGGCCTCGCGGTCGACCCAGTCCTCATAGCTCGGCACGCGAAACTGGTTGTGGAACAAGGGCGTGCACATCGCCTCGCCCATCATCGTCACGCATTCCTGCGAGAGCGTGGCGCCCATCGGGTGCATCGCCCTGAACTGGCGGTCGCGCTCCGTTTCGGTCTCCGGGCTCGGCAGCAGCGACGCGCACAGCGCGATCCGCGGGTCGGTGTCGAACGTGGCGGCTTCCGGCGGCGGGGACGCAAACATCGTCTCCCAGGTGAGGGGCGCCCTGCTTGCCGGATCCTGGGCGAGGATGTCGTGCAGGATCGTCGTGCCGGTGCGCGGGAAGCCGATGATGAACACCGGCTTTTCGATTCGTTGCTCGGCGATCGCCGGAATCCGCTTGCGATCGCCCACGTAGCCGAGCCGGTTGACCATGTGCAGCAGCGCGCGTTCCCGAGCGATCATCCGCCCCGCGGCATTCATCCGGCCTTCGCGTTCGAGCGAGTCGAGAAACAGCGCCAGCGGCTCGAGGAACGGTCCGGCGCCGAAGTCGTCGAGACCGCCGGTGCGCCGGGTCGCTTCGGCGACGAACTCGTCGACCTCGAAACGTTGGACTTCCGGGCTGCTCACGCTCATGACCGACCTCCGGGTGCGGGCGTGCGAGCAGTCTCGGCCGAACACCGGACTCCCTCGACCAGCCGGTCGAGGGAGTACTCGAAGAGGTCGGTGAGGCTGCCCTCGGTGTAGTGGGGGAGAAGGTCCAGGAACTCCTCGCGGGCTGCCGGACCGAGGTTCTGCAAGGAGCCATAGATGGCGGCCGCCTCGTCGCCGATGCCCTGCAGGTCGGCCGGTCGGGAAAGCTCCAGCACGATGGTGCCGAGCACCGTCGGCGGAACCCATCGGATCGCGTCTGCGAGTGCGCTATCCGCCAACCCGGCCGAACGCAGGATCCGCGCCAGGTCAGCCACCTTTTCCAGCAGCGCCGGCTGGAAACGTCCCTGCCGGCTCCACTCCTGGGTCAGCGGTGAGTAGCGGCGGGCATGCTCGCGCAACGAGCGGCACCAGCCGCGCAGCTGGCTCTCCCAGCCCTCCGCGGCCACCGGGGTGAAAGTCCACGCCCGAAACGACACGTCGAACGCGCCCTCGATCAGATCGTCGCGGTTGCGCACGTGCGTGTAGAGCGACATCGGCCGCGTGCCGAGCGCTCTGGCGACGCGTTCCATGGTGATCGGCTGGTCGGGATCGGCCTCGATGAGATCCACGGTGGCCCGCAGGATGTCGTCGCGGGTCAGCGTCCCGCGCGACACCCGGGCCCGGCGGGTGGTGCTCGCCGCTGGACCCATGGCGCGACCATAACGTATGTCGTACGGTAGCGGCTACCCCGTCTTGCCCGACGGCAGCGTCAGCGCGCTTCCTGGGCCAGGATCAGCCCGAATTGCTGCAGCATCTCGAGTCCGGCGCCCGGCTTGATGGCGTCGATCGTGCGCAGCGCGACAGCAGCGAACCAGGCCGCACCGATGGTGGTCTCGCGCAATTCCGTGACCGTTTGGCCGGCGACGACCTCGCGGGCGCGTTCGATCGATTCCGCGGTGTCGGCGTGGTCGTGGTGGAAGAGCTCGGTGATGGCGGCCAAGGCGTCCTGATGGCAGCGCTGCAGCGACATCGAGGGGCTGAACGGATCAGCGGCGGGGGGAAGCGAGCGTTGTCGAGGCTGGGGTACGGCCGGCGTTTGCGACCATCGCAGCTGCTGACCGCAATTGGGACAGCTGAAGACGGAGTTCGGGTCGGCCGTCGTCGAGTGACAGGCGGGACACCGAACGAGCGTCATGACTGTGGGATCGGCGCGGTGTCCGGCGTTCCGCTGGCCCGCCCGCAGTAGCACCCGGTCGCGCCGATCGGACTCCGCCCGCGGTCGGCTCTTTGGCCGAACCGCTAGCCTGCCTCGCCGAAGGCGGCCGGGCCGCTGCCGGCTTTCGCCACACAAAGTTACGAGTTGACAACAATTAGTGGTCGAGACGGCGAGTCGTCCGGCGTCTTCATGTCCGGCTGGGCACACTACGCAGGTGAAGTCTCGAGCACTCGGCACCACCCGACCGGTCCGTTCGTCCCTGGCGCTCGCCTTGGGCGCGACGGCAGTGCTAGCCGTGACCGCCGGCTGTGGCTCGAGTTCCGCGTCGGCGAGCGGTGGAGGATCCACGCCCTCCAGCAGTCCCAGCGCATCCGCGAGCGCCTCCGCGAGCCCGACGACAGCGCCGACGGCTGCTCCGACGTCGACCGCCGCCGGACCGGCCGCGTGCCAGTCCGTCCACCTCGCGCTCCAGCAGGGCAATACCGGCGCTGCCGCCGGCTCCCGCTACATGACCTGGATCTTGCGCAACGCCGGCAGCCAGCCGTGCAGCCTGTACGGCTACCCCGGGGTCTCGTTCCTCGACGCCAACGGCAAGGAGGTAGGCCCCGCCGCTACCCGTCAGGGCAGCGCTCCGGCGCAATTCACGCTTCCTCCTGGCCAGGTCGGGTCCTTCACCGTGCAGGTCGGCGTCGCCGGCTGCCAGGCGAACGCCCCGCAGAGCTCGTCGATCCGGGTGTACCCGCCGAACCAGACGCAGGCGCTGACCGCCCAGGTGGCGGTGCCGATCTGCGTCGCGCCTCAGGTGAGCGCGGTGCAGCCGGGCATCGTCAACCAGAACCAGTAGCCGCCGCGGCCGCACCGGTGGCCGCGCCCGCGGCGAACGTCGCGGGTGCCGCGGGTGCCGCGGGTGCAGCCCGCTATCGGCGGTGCCGCGCGCGGAACGCCATGGCCAGGTCGTCGTTGCTGAACGACCCCAGCGACGAGGCGTCGCCGCTCACCGCGAAGCGGTACAGCGCGGTCTGGAACACCGCGCCGAGCGCGCCGGTGAAAGCGATCATCACGCCGGCTCCGAGGGCGATGATGGCGACGCCGGCGACGGCCACCTGCGTCGCCACCAGGGCACCGACGACGAAGACCGGCAGGCAGGCCAGGAAGATCGGCAGGCCGATGGCGGCCTGCCCGGTGAGCGACTCGCCCCACCGTTCCCTGAACAGCCGGCCCGAGCGGCGCACCGCCGTTACCGGCCCGACGCCCTCGACCACGAGCACCGGGATGACCAGCACGGTGGCGAGTGACCATGCGACGCCGGCGAGTGCGGCCCCGATGCGGCCGGCGAGCGGCAGGCGCTCCTCCAGGAGACGTAGCACGAAGCCGACGGTCGCGCTGAGCAGCGACCAGCCGAGCAGCAATGGCAGCCGGCCGACGGTGTCGGACAGGGCTTGGCGCAGCGAGATCGGCTGGGCACGTAGCCGCGCGTCCGCCAGCGCGACGATGACGGCGTTCGCGAAGGTGGCGATGACGGTCAACGCGACCATCAGCGGGTAGAGCGCGAGGTACTCGGCGGCGTTCCGGCGCTCGAAGACATGCGTGCCGGTCAGGCCGAGGATGTAGCCGGCCGCGATGGCCGCCTCAGCGGCTGCCGCGATGAGCGGCAGGGCCAGCGCAACCGGTTGCTCGCGAATGACGGTCCAGCTCAGGCGGGTCAGTCTCCAACCCCGTCGCATGCGTCCCACGAGCGATTCCTCCGAAATGGTTGCACGGCCCTGCCTGGACTGTGCATCGGTGGGCGCGGGCTGCCGCATGCAGCGCCCGAATGGAGTCAGTGCATTGCGCCGTTCGGCACCCATTTGTCGGTTGCTGATGTCACCGGCGGTCGCGGGACCGGTGGCTGCTCAGCCGGCCCGCCGTGAGAGGGTGCGGCGAGACGCCCAGCACAGACCAGGAGTGAAGACATGCGCGCCGCCGTGATCACCGGAGCCCACAGTGTGCGAGTGGACGACGTGCCCGACGCCGTCCTGCCGGGGCCGGACGGGGCCGTCATCACCGTGCAGCACTCCTCGATCTGTGGCAGTGATCTGCACTTCTACGACGGCGACATGGCGGTCGGAGACGGTTTGCGTGTGGGCCACGAAGCGGTCGGCACGGTGGCGGAGGTCGGTGCCGACGTTCGCAACGTGAAGCCGGGCGACCGGGTCCTGGTGTCGTCGGTCGCCGGATGCGGCGCCTGCGCCGGGTGCGCGACCGGTGACCCGATCCGCTGCCGCAACGGCGGTCCGAAGGTCTTCGGAGCCGGCGAGCTCGGCGGTGCCCAAGCCGAGGCGCTGGCCGTTCCCGCTGCGGACTTCCAGCTGTGCAAGCTCGACGGCGACCTCGCGGGGATCGGCGACGAGGCGGCGTTGCTGCTGACCGACAACCTCTCGACCGGCTGGATCGCTGCGCGCAAAGCGGATTTCGCGCCGGGCGCGACCGTCGTCGTGATCGGCCTCGGATCCGTCGGACTGTGCGCGGTGCGTTCGGCGTTATTGCTCGGCGCCGGTCGGGTGCTCGCCGCTGACCTTGCGCCCGGCCGCCGCGCGCTCGCCCAGAGCTGGGGGGCGGAACCCATCGACCCGGCCGCCGGCGGAGGCACGGTCGGTGCCGTCATGGAGGCCACGAGTGGGCTCGGTGCCGCAGCGGCGATCGAGGCGGTCGGTGCCGACGCGACGCTGGACGCTGCCTTCGCGTCCGTGCAGGCGGGTGGCACGGTCTCGGTCGTCGGCGTACACGGCATGAACCCGTATCCGCTGCCGATCCTGATGACGCTGTTCCGCAGCATCAGCCTGCACACCACGACCGCGCCGATTCAGCAGACCTGGCGGGAGTTGCTGCCGCTCGTCGCGTCCGGCCGGCTGCAGACCGATGGCATCTTCACCCACCACTTCCCGCTCGAGCAGGCTCCGAAGGCGTACGAAGCCGTGGCTGCGCGCAGCAGCGACTGCATCAAAACCGTTTTCGACCTGAGCTAGACATCCCACGTTCCTAACGTGTCAAGCGGCGGTCGCGTGTTCGTCGGATTCAGGCTGCGTCTTGCTGTCTGTGCCGAGGTGCCAGGCGATGGTTTCGTCGTGGGGCGTGTGGTGGCGTAGGCAGCCGTGGAGGATGCCGACGAGCCGGTTCGCCAGGGCGCGTAGCGCGGCGTGGTGGGTGGCTCCGGCGGCGCGTTTGGTGTCGTAGTAGGCGCGGGCGCCGGGAGAGCTTCCCAGGGCGCAGAACGCCCATTGGTAGAGCGCGTCGGCGAGGCGTTTGTTGCGCGCGACCCGGGCGAGCACGACCCGGCTTTTGCCGGACGCGCGGGTGATCGGTGCGGTGCCGGCGTAGTTCTTGCGGGCTTTAGCATCGGCGTAGCGGTGCGGGTCGTCCCCGAACTCCGCGAGCACCCGAGCGCTAAGGACCAGGCCGAGTCCGGGAAGACTGCACAGGATCTCAGCGCTCGGGTGCTGCTCAAAAGACGCGGCCAGCTTGGCTTCGACGGTGCCGGTCTGACGGACCATCTCGGTGATGATCGCGACCGACGCGGACACGCTGGCGCCGAACGCTTCGGCGACCAGCGGCAGTGCTCCGAGCTGCTCGCTGCGTAATGCGGTAGCGATCTGCTCAGCCCGGGTGTGCAGGTTGCGCTGGCGGCCGGCGGCGCGCAGCACCGCCTCGATCTGGGTGACCCGCAGCACCGCACCCTTGGCCGGGGTCGGCGCCTTCGCCAGCACCGCCAGCGCATCCCTGCCGGCCAGGTCGTCCCCGAAGGCTTCGAGCGCTGCCGGGTAGAACTCACGCAGCGTGGACCGCAGGCCGTTGGTCTGCCGTTGCCGGGTCCAGATCAGGTTCTGATGGGCCCGGGCCAGCACCTTGACCGCTTCGGCGAGTTCACTGTCACCGGCGATCGGCCGGTGCTGATGGCGGTCGGTGCGTACCAGATCGGCGAGCACATGGGCATCACCCGGATCGCTCTTGGCCCGGGAGGTGACATGCCGGTCGCGATACCGCGACGCCGACAGCGGGTTGATCGCGAACACCTGATAGCCCGCCGCCAGCAGCGTCTGCACCCAGCCGCCACGGTCGGTCTCGATCCCGACCACCACCTGATCCGGCCCGGCGGCGGACGGCAGCTGCTCGGCGAGCAGCGCATGCAGCTGGCCGATACCTGCGATGCCTTCCGGCAGCCGGCGGCGGACCAGCCGGCGACCCGACTCGTCCTGAATCTCCACATCGTGATGGGCCTCAGCCCAGTCATCACCCACGAACAGCAAGTGCACGCCCCTCCCTTGACTCGACCGGCAACAGCAGTCTGAGCGACGAGGAACCGCGGCACGCTAATGGGACGCTTCTATGTCCCGTCAAGGCCTGTTGGTAGGGCTTCGAGTTCGCGGAAGAGCTGTCGTGCGACGTAGCGCTTGAGGCAGCGTTTGATCTCCCGGATGCTCTTGCCTTCGGCGATGCGGCGTTGCACGTATTGCTTGGTCTCCTCGTCTTGGCGCATCCGAACGAGGACGATGGTGTGCAGCGCGCGGTTGAGCTGACGGTCTCCGGAACGGCTCAGGCGATGGCGCACAACCGTGCCGGACGACGCTTCGATCGGCGCGGCGCCGCCGAGTCTGGCGAAGGCGGCTTCGGATTTGATCCGGCCGTGGTGCGACCAGGACACGAGTGACTGGGCGGCCACTACGGGCCCGATGCCGACCCGCTCGAGGATGGACGGCGCGGTCTTCTTGACCAAGACCAGCAGCTCCTTCTCCAGCTCGTTGGCTTCGGCCTGACAGGCCAGCGCCCGACGGGCGGTGGCGCGCAGCGCCAGGACCGTCGCCAACTCCTCACTGCTGTGGCGCGCCGACCCGCGCAGCCGGGCGCACGTGTCCAGCAGCTTCGCGAGCGGCAGCCGCCGAAGGCGGGTTCGGAGCGTGTCCGGGGCACTCGTGACAAGAGCGTGTAGCGCCGCGATCGAGCGGGTGCGAAACGCGACGGCCTGTCCACGCGTGGTCAGCAGTACCCGGATGGCTTCCCGGTCACCGCGAGAACGCGGATCCGCGAGGCCGATCCCGGCCAACGCCTGACGGGCGGCCCGGACGGCGTCAACGTCGTCGCTCTTGACCCCGGCGCGCCGGGCGGGTCGCTCAGGGCGGTCCACCTCCACAACCCGCGCACCGACCAACTGCAGTGCACTGGTAAGGCCGGCACCGAAACTCCCGGTGCCTTCGATCGCCCAGACACCAGCCGAATGCTCGCGTCCGAAGTCGATCAGCCGGCGGTAACCGGCCGGGTCCGCGGCAACGGTGAGCTGATCGAGGACGGCACCGGTCGTGCTGACCGCCGCCGCCGTGTGGGTGTGCTTGTGCGTGTCGACGCCGATGACGACGCCGGACTCCTGTGTCAGCATTGAACGTGCTCCTTGCCCGAGGAGTAGCGATTGTCGGGCCGGTCCGGGCGGCGCTGCGGCAGGACTGTGATGAGTCACGCCCGAGGGCGGACAAGCTTCTAATCAGGCCAACGTGCGACGACCGGGCCGGTGCCGGCAGCAACAACGGACAAGTCCCATTCAGGGCACCCCAACTCGGGGCCGATCAGTTTTCGGGTCACGTCACCACCGCCGGCACCAGTCTCCGATCCCGGTGATCAGAACCGGTGGATCGCCATACTCACAATCAGTGCTCGTAATGGCGACGACATCCCACCAGCCGTTCGATCACCTCACCACCAGCCGGGGCACGCTCTAGCTTTAGACCTCAGACCCACGGGCCTGCTCACGCAAGTGCTCACCGGCTGGCAGCTCAGACGTACAACAGCCTCGCATCACCGGGGGCTGCGGTACGACACCCATTAGCTCCCTGCGGCTCGGCCGCACGCGGCAGGTGGTGGCGGTAAGCCGTCCGCCGCCTGCTGCCACCATTTAGCGTCGTTTAGCGACGGCAGGTGGTGGCAGCGGTGGCCAGGGTTGCTGCCGTCACCACGTTCCGTTGTTCTGGCGACGGCATCTGGCGGCAGTAGTGGCGCGGCCGGGGTCGGTGCGGCGCTGCCACCACGTGGCGTTGTTCTGGCGACGGCAAATGGTGGCGGCAGCCCCAGGGCCGGCTGTGCGGACCCGCTGCCACCACGTCCCGTTGTCCTGGCGACGGCAAATGGTGGCGGTGGCGATGCGGGTAGGTGCTGCCAGCACGTCGCGGCGTCAAGCGACGGCAGATGGTGGCGGTGGCGATGCGGGCTGCGCCTGGACCGTCGATGGAGATCGAGACGCCGATCGCGCCGGTCGAGGTTCAGCTGATGACCGCAAGAATGCCTGGGAAGTCGGTGTTGGTAGCACCCGTGGGGCACGCCGCCTGGCCGATCAGCCGACGCGGAAGTCGGCCGGTGTTCACCGCCGCGTGGCGTGCCCCAGCAGGATCTCCCGCTCCGCGATCTTGACGCGGTCCCGTCCCTGCGTCTGCCCGAGGGCGATCTCGGCCTCGTCGATGCCGACCCAGCCTTCCCAGTCGACGACGTCCACGCCGCGCTCGGCGAGGAGGGCGAGCAGCGCCTTCGGATCGCGGTTCGGGGCCTTGCGCAGCTGCGGAGCGTCAGCGATCAGGGAGGCGATCGTCTCCGTGGCGTCGGACTTGTTCGTCCCGATCACGCCGGTGGGGCCGCGCTTGATCCAGCCGGCGACGTACTCACCGCCTACCGGCTGCCCGTCGCGCAGCACCCGCCCGGCGTCGTGCGGGATCGTGCCGCTGCGCTCATCGAACGGAACCCCTGCGAGGCCTTGCCCCCGGTAGCCGACGCTGCGCAGCAGCATCTGGGCCGGGATCGTCTCGAGCTCACCGGTGCCTTTGACGTTGCCGGTGCCATCCAGCGCGGTGCGTTCCGCGACGACGCCCTCCACCCGGTCGGTGCCGAGCACCGCATCCGGGCGAACCAGGAAGCGCAGGTGTATCCGCCGCGGCTTGCCGCTGGGCTTCTCCTCGGCCCAGCGCCGCATGATCTCGAGGTTGCGGCGCTGCCCGGCGTCCTTCTCGATCGTCTGCTCGCTGGCCTCGTCGAGGATCAGCTCGTCCTCGCGGACGATGATGTCGGCGTTCGCCAGCTCCCCGAGCTCGCGAAGCTCCTTCGTGGTGAACTTCGCCTGCGCGGGACCACGCCGCCCGAGCACGTGAATGTCGGTGACGCTGCTCGCCTCGAGCACGTGGAGCACGTGGTCGGGCAGGTCGGTCGGGCGCAGGTCCTCGTGGGTCTTGGCGAGAATGCGGGCGACGTCGACCGCGACATTGCCGACGCCGACGACGACGACTTCTTTCGCGTCGAGCGTGAACCGGTCGATCTGGGTGTCCGGATGGCCGCTGTACCAGGCGACGAAGTCGGTGGCGGAGAAGCTGCCCGGCAGCTCCTCGCCCTCGATGCCGAGCCGCCGGTCGATCGCCGCGCCGTAGGCGAACACGATCGCGTCGTAGTGCTCGTGCAGCTCCTCCATCGAGACGTCGGTGCCGACGTCGACGTTGCCGAGGAACCGGATGCCGTCGGTCTCCAGCACCTTGCGCAGCGCGAGCGTGATCGACTTGATCTTCTCGTGGTCGGGTGCAACGCCATACCGGACCAGCCCGTACGGGCAGGGCAGCCGGTCGATGACGTCGACCTCCACCCCGTCGACGTCGGGCGCACGCTTGATCAGCCCCTGCGCCGCGTAGATCCCGGACGGGCCGCTTCCGATTACTGCAACTCGTAGCACAGTCACTCAATATTGCAGACGGCCGCGAACGGCTGGGCTGGCGGTGCCTTCCGGGCGGATGGCTGGCCGCTCAGGCGACGCTTCCGGTCGGCGCCGTGCCGAGCTTGTGGCAGGTGTCGATGTCCTGGAAGTAGCCGCGTCCGAACGCGATCACCCGCTGGGCGGGCGTGCCGTGGGCGTCGGGAGACTTCGCGATCTCGTCGCCGAAGTTGCGGGTGTCGCCGAGCTTGTAGAGCAGCTTCGCCGACTCGATCACGTCCGAGAGCGGCAGCCGGCCGGCGGCGCGGGCGAACTTGGTGGTGACCCCCGCGGCACAGTCCGCCTGGTTCTCCTCCGAGCGGGAGATCACGCCGACGTCGTCGCTGAGCTGCGCCGCGCGGTGGCCGAGTTCGTGCATCAGGACGACGACCGGCAGGTACGGTCCGCCCTCCTCGTAAAGCTTGTTCAGCAGCGTGCGGCTGTAGGCGATGGTGTCGTCGGCGGGGCAGAAGAAGGCGTTGTCGGCGAAGTCCTCGGGGTCTGAACTTTGCGCGCCGCAGGCGTCGTCCGGCACCTCACCGTCGACGTAGGGCACGAAGACCGGATCGGTCCACGCCGGGCCCAGCTGCGACTTCCAGTAGGCGTTGACCGAGCCGGGGCAGTTCGACGGGTCGGTGAGGATCGCCAGGGTGCTGTCGATGTCCGTGGCGACACCGCCGTGGCAGCCCGGCGGCAGCGGGGTCGGCGACGGGGTCGGTGAGGCCGACATGGTCGGCGAAGGCGTGGTTTGCGCGCTCGTGGTCGCCTTCGCGGAACCGCAGGCGGCGGCGCCGATCGCGATGGCGGTGGCGAGGCCGCCGACGCGCAGCCCCGAGAGGATCCCCGACGTGTTCATGACGAGAGCGTCCCAGCTTTATCGGGTCCGTGAGGTCGGAAAGCCGGCTGTCCTGCTGTCCAGTAGCTGACATCGGGACCATTGCCCTGCCAAGTGCCCTCCGAGGGCCCTTCCGGGTGCGCGGCCGAGCGGGATGCTGGACAGATGAGCGGCGCAACCGGTCCGCGCTCCCGCAGGCTGGCCTGCGCGGCGGCCCTGACAGCCCTGGTCGGCGTGGCCGGCCTGCTTGGAGCGGGCTGCGGGACGCGGGTATCGAGCCCGCCGACCGTTCCAGCCGGTCCGTCGGTACCGGCGTCGTCCGCCGGCGCCAACCCCGCCTCGGACATCGGCGTCACCCCGACCACCATCACCGTCGGGGTGCTCGCCAGCCGCACCAGCCCGTTGGGCCCGGACGCATTCGGCGGGTCGTACTACGGCGCCACCGCCTACTTCGACGCGCTGAACCGCCGCGGCGGGGTGAACGGGCGCACGGTGAAGGTCGTCGGCTGCGACGACACGGGCAGCGGCGAAGGCAACGTGCGCTGCGTGCACTCGCTCCTCGACGACGCCAAGGTGTTCGCGCTGGCCGGCACGACCGCCTTCGCCTATGAAGGGGCGTCCTACGTGAACGGCAAAGGCGTTCCCGACGTCGGCGGGCAGCCCGTCGGCAACGACTACGACAAATACCCGCACCTGTGGAGCATCTACGGCAGCAACGAGCCGCGCGACGGCACCACGATCGGCTGGGACGGCCGGCTGTACGGCGGCACGGAGTTCTACCGCTGGTTCAAGGACAAGCTGGGCGCGAAGAAGGCCGCGGTCGTCTTCTACAACATCGCCATCTCGCAACGGCACGCCCGCTACGTGGTGGCCGGGCTGCGCGCCGAGGGCTTCAGCGTGCGCGAGGAGCAGATCAACCTCAGCCTCGCCAATTTCGACAGTGCCGCCATCGACATCGGCAACGCGAAGGTCGACACCGTGTTCGACGTGCTCGATCAGGCCGGCAACGTGCGGTTGTGCCGTGCCCTCGACGCGCATCGTGTGCAGCTGGCGGCGAAGGTCACGACCACCCAGGGGTGGACCGACACCATCGGCCGCGACTACTCCGAAAGCCCCGCCTGCCGTAACAACATCTACGCAGCGGACTACGTGCAGAACTTCGATGATCGCAGCAAACCCGGTGTCGCCGCCTATCAGGATGCGGTCACCCGGCTCTACCCCGACCGGGCCACCAAGCATTCCGCCTGGGAACTCTACGGATACGCCTCTGCGCAGTGGCTCACCGACGCCATGGCGTCCTGCGGTGCGCAGCTCACGCGGGCGTGCGTCGAGCGTTACCTGCGCGAGACGAACAATTACACCGGCCACGGCCTGCTCACGCCGCGCGACTTCACCGTCGCGCGCCCCAGTGCGACCGCACGCAAGTGCGTGAACATCGCTCGCTGGCAGGATTCCGCCTACAACGGAAAGGGAGGGTGGCTCTCGCAGGTGAAGGATATGTACGACGAGTGTTTCACCGTGCCCGTGATCTCATACGCGCCTTAGCACCTGCGCCTTTGCGGTGACCCGCGAGCAGCCAGGAGAGAATGGCACGGTGCGGCGAACGAATCGCGGAATCAGACGGGGTCGAAGGCTGGTGGCCGGCGGCCTGCTGACGGGCGCGCTCCTGCTCACGGCGTGCGGCACACGCGTCTCCGGCCCGCCGAGCAGCGGGCCCACCGAGCCCGTCGGGCCGACGGCGACCGCGAGCACGTCGAGCGCGCCGAACCCGGCGTCCGACGTCGGCGTCACTCCCGACACCATCACCGTCGGCGTGCTGGTGAGCCGCACCAGCCCGCTGGGGCCGGAGGTGTTCAGTGGCTCGTACTACGGCGCCACGGCTTACTTCGACGCGTTGAACCGGCGCGGCGGTGTGCACGGCCGCAAGGTGAAGGTCGTCGCCTGCAACGACACCGGAAGCGGCTCGGGCAACGTGGATTGCGTCCACAAGCTGATCGACCACGACCACGTGTTCGCGCTGGCCGGCACCACCGCTTTCGAGTACGACGGCGCGAGCTACGTCAACCAGAAGGGCGTGCCGGACGTCGGCGGTCAGCCGGTGGGCAACGAGTACGACATCTACCCGCATCTGTGGAACCTCTACGGCAGCGACGAGCCGCGCAACGGGAAGACGATCGGCTGGGACGGCAAGATTTACGGCGGCACCGAGGTCTACCGCTGGTTCAAGCTGAACCGCGGCGCGAAGAAGGCCGCGGTCGTCTACTACAACGTGGCGCAGTCACAGCGGTACGCCCGCTATGAAGCCGACGGGTTGCGCGCCGAGGGTTACTCGGTGCGGGAAGAGGAAGTGAACCTCGGGCTCGCCAACTTCGACGCGATCGCCATCGACATCGGTAGCTCCGGCGTCGACAGCGTCTACGATGCCCTCGACATCACCGGTAATGCGAAGCTCTGCCGCGCGCTCGATGCGCACCGGGTGAAGCTCAAGGCGAAGGTGACCACGACGCAGGGCTGGACGGCGACGGTCGGCCGGGACTACGCCTCGAGCCCCACCTGTCGCAACACCCTTTACGCCACGGGCAATTCGCAGAACTTCGACGATCCGTCCAAGCCCGGCGTCGCCGACTATCGAGCCGCCGTCGAACGCCTCTACCCCAAGCGCAAAGGCATGCATTCGGAGTGGGAGCTCGAGGGTTACGCGTCGGCGCAATGGCTGACGGATGCGATGGACAGCTGCGGTGCCGACCTCACCCGCAAATGCGTGGAGAACTTCCTGCGCACCACCAAGAACTACGACGGTCACGGCATGTTGACGCCGCGGGACTTCATCGTGAAACGCCCCGGTAAGACCGCGCGCAGCTGCCTGAACGTCGCGCGCTGGCAGGACTCGGCTGACGGCGGGAAGGGCGGGTGGGTGTCTCAGGTGAAGAACATGGACACCACCTGCTATGTCGTCCCGCAGCTCGCCTACTCGCCATAACGGCAGGCAGCTACGGCAAGCTGGACGTCAGCTCGTCGGGGTCGCCCGCAAACGTGACCTCGCCGCGTTCCAGCCGGTAGACGACGGATGCGAGCTGCAGCACCCGGTCCTCGTACTGGTCGGCGAGCACCACGGTCACGCCGGTCGACGCGACCCGGCCGATGACCCGATACAGCTCATCGGTGAGTTCAGGAGCCAGTCCCAGCGATGGCTCGTCGATGACCACGCAGCGCGCTCCGGGTACCAGCGCACGGCTGAGCGACAGCATGCGCTGCTCTCCGCCGGAGAGCGTTCCGGCGGCCTGCGTGGCCCGTTCGCGCAGGATCGGAAACGTCTCGAAGACGGCGTCGAGCGGCCGGCCGGCGGCGAAGACGGCGAGGTTGTCGCGCACCGACAGATGCGGGAAGACCGCCTGCGACTCCGGCACGGCCACGAGACCGTCCCGCGCGCGCTGCTCGGCGCGCCGCCGCTGATACGGCCTGCCTTCCCGCTCCAGGGTGCCGCTGCGCACCTGGATGGTGCCGGCGAGGACGCCGAGCAGCGTGCTCTTGCCGGATCCGTTCGGTCCGACGACGCCGGTGACCACGCCCTCGGCGATGTCGAGGTCGATGCCGTGCAGCACCTCGACGGCTCCGTAGCCAGCGCGAACCGCCCGCAGGGACAGCAAGACGCTCACGTCCGGTTCGCTCCCCGGTCCGGCTGCGGAACCAAATGCAGCGTGCCGTAAGCGAGCTCGTGGACCTCATCCGCCACAGCGGCGACGAATTCCGGGTCGTGCTCGACCAGCAGCACGGCCTTGCCGCCTTCCGCCAGCCGGCGCAGCAGCTCACCGACGGCGTCGGCTTGCCGGCGGTCCAAGCCGCTCACCGGCTCGTCGAGCAGCAGCACGACCGGGTCGGCGACCAGCGCCCGGGCGAGCTCGACCAGGCGCAGCGTGCCGGTCGGCAGATCGCCGGCCAGCTCGTCCGCAATGGCAATCAGGCCGAGCCGGTCGCAGACCTCGTCGGCGTGTTTGGCAGCCGCTCGCGTCATCCGTCCGGGAAACCACCTCAGCGGCGCGAGCCGATGCCGGTTCTCTGCGGCGACGAGCAGGTTGTCGCGCACCGTCAGGGTCTGAAAGACGCTGCCGACCTGATAGGTCGGCACCAACCCGCGGCGGCTGCGGGCGTCTGCCGGCAGCCGGGTGACATCGCGCCCTTGCAGCAGCACCCTCCCGGAGTCGGGCTCGAGGGTGCCGGCAAGGCACCGGAACAGCGTTGTTTTCCCGGCGCCGTTCGAGCCGATGAGCGCGGTGACGCAGCCGGTGCGCACGGAGAGGCTGACCTCGTCGAGCACCTTCAGGCCGCCGTAGCATTTGCTCAACCGCTCGGCGGAAAGCGCCGTGCTCACCGGCCGATTCCCAGCGCGCGTCGGCCGGCGGGGGTGAGGCGGCGTTTCTCCACAGGGGCCGGGAGCCGGTAGCGGTCGATCGTGGCGGTGACCGTGTCGAACAGGCCGGCCAGCCCGCGCGGCAGTCGTCCCACCAAGGCGGCGAGGGCGCCGACGACGAGCAGCGATGTGCCGGGCACGGCCAAGGTGTCGACCAGCACGGTCAGCGCGGCCGCGACGATGGCTGCGACCGCACTGTCGGCGCCCGCAACGACGACCGTGGTGAACCACAGCAGGCCGTGCAGCGGGTCGACGGCGCTCGGGTCGAACGCTCCGGACGCCTCGACCAGCAAACCGCCGCCGAGGCCGGCCAGCGCGGCACTGGCGGTGAAGGTCATGAGCGTCAGCAGCCGCACGTCGACACCGGCCGCGCGGGCCCCGTCGGGGCTGTCGCGGGCGGCGCGCAGCGAGCGTCCGACCGGTCCGTGGGTGAGCAGTTCCACGAGGCCGAGGCCCAGCATGAGCCCGAGCAGCTCGATGGCGTAGAAGCCATGCCCGCCGCCGGCGCTCTGGGTCACGTCGATCCCTGAGGTGAAGGTCGGCTCCTCGAACACGAAGCGGCTCGCGACCGTGCCGACGGCGAGCGTCGTCAAGGCCAAGGCGAGTCCGGTGCGGCGCAGCGCCGGGTAGCCGGTGACGAGACCGAGAACGGCTGCCCCGGCCGCGCCGAAGAGCAGCGCGACCGGCCCGGGCAACTGCGGCAGGCCGGCGGCCCCGTTCGTGAACGCGGCTGACAGCAGCCCGCCGACGCCCGCGTATCCAGCAGCGCCGAGCGAGATCTGACCGGCGACTCCGGACAGCAGCATGAGCGACAGGAAGATGAGCGCCAGCGCCGGCACCTCTTGGGCGGTGCGCAGGTCGGTGATCGGGAACGTCAACGGTGACGCGAAGAACAGCACGGCGAGCGGCACCATCCAGCGCGGCCAGCGGATCGGCCGCCGCGCGACGGCCGACACCGCGGAGACGCCGGTTTCGGCCAGCTGCGGGATGAGCAGCAGGGCGATCAGCAAGGCGAGGACGAAAAGGTTCGCCTGCAGGCTGCCGAAGATCGTCTGAGCCAACCCGCTGAGCTGCACCTGCTGCAGCTCCGACTGCCCGATTCCGAGCGCCAGCGCCGCCACCACGACGACCACGGCCGAGGACAGCCGCGCCACCACGACGACCGCCAGCGTCTCGAGGACGACGAGCGTGAGGCCGTAGGGGCTCAGCTCGGTGGCCGGAGCGAGCAGCACGCCTGCCAGGCCGGCGAGGGCTCCGCCGACCGCCCACCCCACCGCGGCAACCCGGTCGGCGTTCACCCCGCTCAGCAACGCCAGGGAGCGCTGATCGACGACGGCGCGGGCGAGCAACCCGGCGCGGGTGGTGCGGGTGATGACCGTGAGACCGATCCCGACGATCAGCGCGATGCCGAGCTGGGCCAGGCTGCTCCGGTCGATGATCGACCCGCCCGGCAGGTCCACCGGACCCGACGGCACCAGTGAGGGCGCACCCTGGCGGGCCTGCAGGCCCCAGATCTGCGATGCCACACCGAGCAGGAGCACGAGCAGGCCGGTGCTGGCGACCAGCGACTCAGCGGTGGACGCGTCGCGCCGCCGGAGCGGGCGGAAGATCGCCCACTCGGCGAGCAGGCCGATCCCGGGCCCGACGATGACCAGCGCGAACGGCGCCGCGATGGCGAGCGGCCAGTGCCACTCGCGCACCGTCTGCCAGAAGACGTACGCGACGATCATGGCCATCCCGCCGGAAGCCAGGTTGAACACACCGGTGGTGCGATACGTGACGAGCACCCCGAGCCCGGCAAGTGCCGCGATGGCGCCCAACGCCACCCCGGCGAGGGCGAGGTCGATCCCTACCATGCGCGGCCGCGCCCGGCTGAGCCTTCGGCGCCCGGGCCGCTCACGGCGCCGGCGTGACTTCGGGCAGCGCCGGGTCGCAGACCGGGCACGGCGTCAGCGCGTCCGCCTCCCGCCGGTCGGCGAGCTCGGCGGCGGTCACGGTGTGGACGTCCTTGTCGCGCAGTAGCAGGCACCCCGGCCGGTGATAGCTGTGGCTGCCCGGTGTCACCAGGAACGCGTCGGCGGAAGCGTCGATCAGGTCGTTCGCGGGCTGCTCGGACCGCTCCGCGATCGGATCGGCGACCGGCTCCATCGCTTCGGTCAGCGAGTCGACGAGCTGGGCGAGGCGGCGCTCCACCCGGTCGTTGCGGCCGGCCACGATGAGCGCGCTCCCGACGATGATGAACGCGAGCCCGCTGAAGCCGGCGCTCACCAGGTACGGCATCTGCTCGTACAGGTTCGCGGTGCCGGAGATGTCGTACCAGGCCACGACGAGCAGCACGATGCCGGCGAACAGGCAGACGATGGCCGCCAGCGTCCACGGGTCGGTAGGGAGCCGGATCGACGTCCGGCGCCCCGCACCGCGAGGGGCGGAGCCGGAAGTAGTCATTCCCGAGCGCTCACTTCCTGAGTCCAGAAGGGCCCACATGACCATGGTCTGACACCGGCGCCCCCGAGTCTTCCAGACCCGCCGCCTCCGGCCTGCGGTTCTCACGAGGCGTAAAGGGGGCCTTAACCCATTTTGTCGTACGGCGCCTTGTCGTACGGCGCCTTGTCGTACGGCGCCTTGTCGGACGGTGCCCTGTCGGACGGTGCCCTTTCGGAAGGCATGGTCTGGCTGAGCCGGCAAGCGTCCCGCCGCAGTCTGTGGATCGACTCGGCTGGTCCGGCGCAACTGTGGATAACCGTCCCGGTCGGCGTTGCGCGGGCCAGGCTGTGTCCAGCCGATCGCGGCAGCTGGCCACAGCTCTTTCGAACGAGGAGGCACGGTGACGGCGTCACCAGCGCACACAGGTCCACCCGCAGGCGTGCCCGCGCTCGTTGTCGACCCGGTCGGGGTCGCCGCCGAATCCGGGCCGCTGCTCGCTGCGGCACGCGCTGTCGGGGCAGCGGTGGGCAGCCTGGATCCCGCGTGGGGGGCCGCCGCTGCGGGGCTCGCTGAGCAGCGCACCGGGCAGGCGCTGGCCGCCTTCCGCACGCTCGGGCGCGATTGGGTGCGCGACTGCGAGCACTCGCTGTCGACGCTCGGCCTCGCCCTGCAGCAGGCCGGTCGGCTCTACGCGGCGGCGGATGCGGGCGCGCTCCCGGGCCCGCCGCCGGGACGGAGCTAGTGCGGTGCAGCGAGATCCGATCGCGCAAAGTGCAGCGCTGTCCCGGGTCGACCTCGGCGGCGCCGAGCTCCTGGTGGGGCGGTTGCGGGCGACGTCGGCCGTCTTGCGGGACGCCGCCGGTGTGCTGCGAAGGTCGCTGCCCGTGGATTGGGCCGGTGCCGGGAAACGCGCTGCGGACGCTGCGGTCGGTGCCGTCGTGCTGCGTCTCGAGCGGTTGCTTTCGGCGGTCGAGGCGATCGCGCTGGCGGTGGCCGCTCTGGCGGCGGCGCTGCGGTCGCTGCAGGCTGAGGCGGCCGTCGCCCGGCGGGTGCTGGGGGCTGAGGGCGTCGCCGATGTGCACCCGGTCGTTGCGGGCCGGCTGCATCAGGCGATCGGGGTGGTCCAGCAGGCCGATATCCGGGCGGCCGAGCTCATCCGCGACGCGTTCCTCGGCGGAGCGCTGGGGCGCTCACGATGGACCTGGTCGCCCTCGGTCGCCGCGCTCGGCCTTACTGCCCGAGCGGAGCGGATACGCCGCGCTGGGTCCACGATCGCGCCGCAGCCGCAGGCGCCTGCCGCCGTCGCCCTGTGGTGGGCGGGGCTGTCGGAGGACGCGCGGGCGGCGGTGATCTCGTCCTGGAGCTGGTTACCGGTCGGCCTCGACGGCGTTCCCACCGGCGTCCGCGACGCGATCAACAGGCGCCGGCTGGCGCAGGCGTTGCAGGCGGCGCGCGACGACCTGCGGCGGCAGCGGGGCAAGTCATCCGGCCTCGGGCACGGGCTGACGGTGGCCGCCTCGCAGGTGCTGCCGTGGCCGCTGTCGTTGCCGCTTTCGCTGCTCGATGCTCACCAGCAGGGCGGCGTGAACGGCGCGCAACGTCGCGTCGCGGCTCTGGAGCGCATCTCGGCTGTGCTGCGGCGTCCCGGGACGGAGCTGCTCACGTTCAGTGCGAGTGGCGACGGGCTCGCTGTCGTCGCGAGCGGTGACCCCGAGACGAGCCACGACCTCGCGGTCCTCGTTCCCGGCATGAACACCGAGCTGGAGGATGCCCCCAAGCTGGTCGACGAGGGTGACCGGCTGGCGGCTGCGGCGGGCGGTGGCACGGTGGTGATCTCCTGGCTCGGATATGACGCGCCGGACCTGCCTCAGGTGATCAGTGACGCGTCGGCGAAGGAAGGGGCGGGCCGCCTGCGCCGGTTCGCGGCGGGGCTGCGGGCTACCGCGGGCCGCCGGCAGCACCTCACCGTCGTCGGCCACAGCTACGGCACGCTGGTCGGCGGCATCGCCGCCAAGCGCGGGCTGGACACCGACGAGCTGGTGCTGCTGGCGAGCCCGGGCGTGGAAGCGTCGTCGGTGCGGCAGCTGCGCGTCCCCGCCGGTCACGTGTGGGCGGCGCGAGCTGCTACCGACCCGATCGCCGCGGTCTTCCTTCCGTCCAAGCTCGGCAAGCTGGTGGGGATCCCGCTGCCGCAGTGGTACGGGCCGGACCCGGCGAGCGCCGGATTCGGTGCGCGCCACTTCGGGGTCGGGGGCGCCTTCGGTCACAGCGGCTACTTCAACGGGGGAAGCGAGTCGTTGGCCAACCTGGGCCGCATCGTCAGCGCCCGGCCGGTGCCACCGTGAGCGCGGACGCTGCCTCCTGGATCAGCGGCCGTCCAGCAGCCCGGTCACCGCATCCGGGGTTCCCGACACCGTGTCACCGTGGGTGCCCGTCCCGGAGGTCGCGGACGGCGAGCTCAGCGCCGGCGGCAGCAAACCGGAGAGCGGGGCGATCACCGACGGCAGCGGGTTCGGCAGCTGCGGCACAGCCGGGAGCGGCACGGATGGCAGCGACCCGGATGGGTTGGTGGGCGTGGGTGCCGGCCGGACGACCGGCGCTGTCGGCAGCGGCGAGGTGGGCGGCTCGGGCGCATTGCGGCCGTCGACCGGAGCCGGTGCGGCCGGGTCGGCGCTGCTCGGCGGGGTCGTCGGGTGGGTCGCTGGTCGAGGCGTCGCGGGCAGCAGCGGTAGCGAGTCCAGCACCGCCGGCAGGGTCGCCAGGACCGTTCGATCGGCGAGGTGGCGGAGCTGGGTGAAGAGGTCCTGGGAGCGGGCGCCGAGCCGCAGCGCCGCGGCGCGCATCGCGGTCGAGTGCGGGTGGGTGGCCGAACGGCGCAGCAGCGTCCGCTCCTCGCGCAGCAGCGTGACGATGTGCCGGGCGGCGGCGGGATTCTTCGCGGCGGCGGGCAGTTCGCCTGCGAGCGCGCGTTCCCAGCGAGCCCCGGCCGAAAGCGCCTCGCGGGCGTCGGGATGCGCCGCTGTCAGGGCTTGGCGGACAGCGGCGAATTCGGCACTGACCAGCTGCAGCTGGTCCGCCCCGGCCGCAACCGTGGCGGGCTGCCGCGACGTGGACGAGCCGCCGGTGACCTGCGGGACCACCACCACGGCGGCAGCCAGGGCCATCGCTCCGGCGAGGACCTTGCCCTTCCAGCCGGCGCGACGTCGCTGAGGCAGCGTGCGCAGGCGCTCGTTGCCATCGGCTTCGCCGACGAGTTCGCCGGACGCCGCCGGAGCTGCGTCGAATGCGGTTTCGGGCAGCACCTCGGGACGCTCAGCCGTCCGCCGGCGCACCGAGCGCAGGTCTGCGCGGGTACCGGCGAGCAGGTCCGACGCGATGTCCGGCCGGTCGCAGTCGAGCGCTCCAGCCGCGGCACTGAGGTCAGCGGAGACGGAGAGCCGCAGCTGGGCGAGAGCCTCGAGGAGCGTTTCGAGCTCGGCGGCGGCTACCGACTCCGGCTCGTGAGCGGCATGATCCGCAGCGGCATCCCCCGCCGTGGGTGCCGCGTCCGGATTCGTTTTCGGCCGCCTCACACCATCCCCTGCGCATGCCGATCGTCACTTGTCGTTAACTGGTTCGCGATCAGAACTCGGCTTCCTGCAACGATGCGGGGATGGCTTCCACTAGCGACACAGCACCCACCTCTTATCCCACTCCCGCTGACGCGAACCCGGCCGAGTTCGGCACCGTCGCCGTGCTGGGCGGCACCGGCCCGCAGGGTCGCGGCCTCGGTCGCCGCTTCGCCGCGGCCGGCGTTCCTGTGGTGCTCGGCTCCCGGGACGCGGGCCGCGCGCAGCAGGCTGCGCAACCGATGGCCGACGCGGGCTTGCCGGTTCGCGGCGCCGGCAATGCCGACGCGGCCGCGCAAGGTCAGATCGTCATCGTCGCGGTGCCTTACGAGGGACACGGTGACCTGCTCAAGTCGCTGACCGACGAGCTGCGCGGCAAGATCGTCGTCGACTGTGTGAACCCCCTCGGCTTCGACAAGCAGGGGGCATACCAGCTGGATGTTCCGGCCGGAAGCGCCGCGCAGGAAGCCGCCGAGGTACTGCCGGAGAGCCGGGTCGTGGCGGCGTTCCATCACGTGAGCGCCGTGCTGCTGGAGGACGAGTCAGTCGAGTCCGTGGAGACGGACGTCTTCGTGCTCGGGGAGGACCGCGAGGCCACCGACCTCGTCGGACGGCTCGCCGACCTGGTGCCGGGTATGCGAGGGATCTTCGCTGGGCGGCTGCGCAATGCCGGGCAGGTCGAGGCTCTCACCGCCAACCTGATCTCGGTCAACCGGCGCTACAAGGCTCACGCCGGGCTGCGCGTCACCGACGTGTGACGGCGTCGCCCGGGGGTCGGTTGCACAGCGGCCCCCGGGCGCCTGGTCGTGCGGTGCGGTCAGGAGTAGGAGTGCTCCTGCGCCGGATAGCGGCCGTCGCGGACGTCTTCGGCATATGCGGTGGCCGCCGCCGACAGGGCGCCGCGCAGGTCGGCGTAGCGCTTCACGAAACGCGGTCCCGGGCTCGCGGTGAGGCCCGCCATGTCGGTCCAGACCAGCACCTGGGCGTCACAACCCGGCCCGGCTCCGATGCCGATCGTCGGAATGGTGAGCTTGCGCGAGACGTCCTCGGCGACGTCCGCCGGGACCAGCTCCAGGACGACGGCGAACGCGCCCGCCTCCTGCACGGCGAGCGCGTCGGCCAGCAACTGCTCGGCACCCACCCCACGGCCCTGGATGCGGTAGCCGCCGATGGTGTGCACGCTCTGCGGCGTGAAACCGATGTGGGCCATCACCGGGATGCCTGACGACGTCAGCAGCTGGATCTGCTCAGCAACGCGTTCGCCGCCTTCCAGCTTCACCCCCTGCGCGCCGGCCTCCTTGACGAAGCGCAGCGCCGAGGCGAGTGCCTGCTCGGCGGAGGCCTGGTAGGAGCCGAACGGCAGATCGCCGACGACCATCGCGCGGCTGGTCGAACGAACGACGGCGCGGGTCAGCGGCAGCAGCTCGTCGATGGTGACGGGCACCGTCGTGTCGTAGCCGAGCACGTTGTTGCCGGCCGAGTCGCCCACCAGCAGGACGGGGATCCCGGCCGCGTCGAAGATCTCGGCGGTCAGCATGTCGTAGGACGTGAGCATCCCCCAGCGTTCGCCGCGTTCCTTGGCGGCCGCGAGATCGCGAACGGTGACGCGCCGCGAGCGGGCGCCTCCGTAGAGCGTTGCTTCGGCGGTGACCTTCGCGCCGCTCGGCGGCGGTGGTGGTGCTGGCTGTGCGGACTGCGCGCTCATACCTGGACCTTTCGATAGCGTCCGGGCGCCCGGCAGGCGTCCCGGCGACGCACCGATGCTTCCACTGCCCGCCGCGTAACGGGATGATGCGTGGCTCACATGCGGTGAGGCGTGACTCTCGGCAGGCGATGGCTGCGCGGCGGCCGCCTGCTCCGATGTCTGCCAGCGGGGGCTATGTGGTGCTGTGCCAGTGGCGGAGGCCGTCACGAGTGGCCGCTGGGGCGGATGCCGAACAGCGCCAGGCCGGTGATCCGTCGACAGGGACGGGTGCTGTGAAGGCGGGACGGATCAGATCCGGCCGCAGGACGGGCACTTGTCGTCGCTGTCAGTGGCGCGCAGCGCGCAGCAGCCCGGATGAGGGCAGGCAGCGAAGTCGCTGTACCCGTCGACGGCGTCGATCAGCGGTAGGTCCGGCCGGGTGCGGCGCATCTGGCCAGGCTGCAAGGACGTGCGCGGCGGGTCGTGACGCCGGACCGTGACCACCTGGCGGCGCCCCGACCGGCGGCGGGCGGCGCGTCGCACGGAATCAAGAAACACCACGCCGTGCATCGCACCATGACGATCGGTGCACGCCAGGCTTCGACACGCCGACATCGGAGGCCGGGTACCCGTCTCGTAAGGTCGCCTCGTGCTTGCTGCGTACGCGTCTTCGATCAGTCCCGACGATCCGCTGGCCGGCCTGGTGGTCGGTGACACGGCAGACCCGCAGGTCCCCGACGGGTGGGAGCTGGTCACCGTCAAGGCTGCGGCGCTGAACCATCACGATCTGTGGTCGCTCAAGGGCGTCGGGCTGTCGGCTGATCAGCTGCCGATGATCCTCGGTTGCGACGCGGCGGGCGTCACCGCCGACGGCACCGACGTGGTGGTGCACGCCGTCATCGGCGACCCGGCCGCCGGCGGGGGAGATGAGACCTTCGACCCGAAGCGGACCCTGCTGTCCGAGAAGCATCCGGGAGCGCTGGCCGAGCAGGTTGCCGTGCCGAAGCGCAACATCGTCGCCAAGCCCGCCGCGCTTTCGTTCGAGGAAGCCGCCTGCCTGCCGACGGCCTGGCTCACCGCCTACCGGATGCTCGTCACCCGTTCGGGCCTCAACGGTCCCGGCAAGGTGCTGATCCAAGGCGCGGGCGGAGGCGTCGCGACGGCGCTGCTGATGCTCGGCAAGGCGCTCGGCCACACCGTCTTCGTCACGAGCCGCGACGAGTCCAAGCGGGCGAAGGCGAAGGAGTTGGGCGCGGACGACGTTTTCGAATCGGGCGCGCGCCTGCCGGCCCGGGTCGATGCCGTCATGGAGACCGTCGGTCAGGCCACCTGGAGCCACTCGCTGAAATCGCTGCGGCCGGGCGGCACCGTCGTCGTCTGCGGCGCGACCAGCGGGCCGAACCCGCCGGCCGACCTGAACCGGGTGTTCTTCCTGCAGCTGTCGGTGGTCGGCTCGACGATGGGCACCCGCGACGAGCTCGCCGCGCTGCTGAAGCTGCTCGCCGACACGGGTATCCGGCCGCTGATCGACGACGTCCGACCGCTGTCTGACGCGAAGACGTCCTTCGCCGCCCTCGAGCGCGGCGACGTCTTCGGCAAGCTGGTGCTCACGGTCTGAGCTCCGGACGGCCGAAAGCCGCCGACCCCTCGCGGGGCCAGCGGCTTTCGGGGAAGTCAGCTGTTCGGGCGGCTGCGCAGGATGGCAGCGAGTCCGACGAGGACGCCGCCCAGGCCGAGCCCCAGGAAGAGCATGTACACGAACTGCTGGAACTTGTAGCTGCCGCTGATGCCGTCGATGGTGAACGCCAGAATCGCCGCGAGCACGCCGAGCCCGGCGACGACGAAGCCCAGGATCTGCAGGATCGGCGCGACGCCGGCTGCGGTGTTGAGGTTCATCGCCCCGGCGCCGCTGCGCTGCGGCTGCTGGTAGCCGCCGTAGCCCTGCTGCTGACCTGGCTGCTGATAACCCTGCGGGTAGCCCTGGGGCGCGGCGCCCGGCTGCGGGTAACCCGATTGCTGTCCGGGCTGCTGACCTTGCTGCTGACCGGGCTGCTGATACGGCTGCTGGCTCACGAATCCTCCTTGGCAAGATTTGAGGCCAGTGAATCAGCTCAGGGCCGCGAATCGGGGACAGACGCGCCTTTCTGTCCGGGAACCGACCATCGGTTGCCACGCATTCGCGAGCGTCAGTGAAGCGACGCCCCCACCGCCTGCGGGCACGACGCGCGGTCGCCGGACACGTCCGACCGAGACGTCGGGGCCCGCACGTCGCGGCACATCAGGACGAACATGGCCGCTACCGCGAGCCCGTACGCGGCCATCATCACGGCCGACAGGAAGCTGACGACGGGGGAGCCGGTGCCGGCGTGGATCGACTCGCCCCAGCGCGGCAGATTCAGCACGAAAAGCAGCCACAGCCCCGCCGCCGCCCACCCGCGCCGGCCGGATGCGCCGGCCCCCCAGCCCACCAGCGGGATCCACACCACCAGCCAGATCAGGTGATGCACCCATGAGATGGGGGACACCAGCACGGTCGCCGCTGCGGTGATGCCCACCGCGAGCAGCGACTGGCCGCCGCGCAACGCGCGTGACGCCTGCCGGAGCCCGTAGCCCACGACGACGGCGCTCATCCCGAGCCAGAGCGCGGTCGTCGCTGCGTTGTCACCGAACGCGCGCAGCAGCAAGCCGCGCAGCGCCTGGTTGCTGAAGTTGGCGTTGTCACCCGGCCGGCCGCTGTCGAACAGCGCATGCGTCCAGTACTCGCGGCTGTCGGACGGCACGACGACGCCGGCGAGCAGCGTGCATGCCGCGAACGCCGCCGCAGCCACCGCAGCATCCCGCCAGCGCCGGGCGACCAGCAGCAGCACGATGAACATGCCCGGTACGACCTTGATCGCCGTCGCGATACCGATCAGCAGCCCGCGGGGCCAGCGCGGTTTGCTGACGACGACGTCGGCGCAGCAGGCGGCCGCCAGGACCAGGTTGACCTGCCCGAAGCTCAGATGCTCCAGCACCGGGACCGTCACCAGCGCACCCGCCAGGATGAGCCGCCATCCGTCCGCGAAGGGCAACCGCCAGCCCGGCCGACCGGTCAGCCGGCGGGCCACCAGGCGCGAGAGCATCGCGAGCGCCGCGACGTTGACCAGCGCCCACACCACATCCGCGGCCGCCTTGGGTGCGCCGGTGAACGGCGCGGCAAGCAGCGCGGAAAACGGCGGATAGGTGAAGAGCAGGTGCGGCTCGAAGACGTCGCCGAAGCCGTTCGCGTACAGCGCCTTGCCCGCGCGGACGTACGCGCCGCCGTGGCGGTACACGGCGAGGTCGATGCCGTGCTGGTCCTGCAGCCCGACCCGGAACGCGACGACGAGGGCCGCCTCGATCAGCAGCGCCGACGTCAGCCAGAACCGTCGGGTCGAGGTGCCGATCAGCCGCCGCAGCCGGCCACCGGACGGCTCAGTCCTCGGTGTCGGGATCACGTGCCAGCCAGGTGGCCAGGCGGTCGACAGCCGTCTCGAACTCCGGGTTCTCGTCGACGAAGATGCGCAGCTGCTCGGCGAGCCACTCGAGCGACACCCGCTCGCCGCCGCGCCGCTCGGTGAGCTCTTCGATCCCGCGGTCCGTGAAGTACATGGCAGCTGCTTCCCACCCGAAGCGTCGCTCGCCTCAGGAGGCGAGCGCCGCCTCGATCAACGCGGCCTGCTCCGCCTCGTGCACGGCCGCGACACCCGCCGCCGGCGACGCCGAAGCCGTGCGCGAGATGCGCCGCAGCCGGACGCCCTCCGGGAACCCCTCGCCGAGGTTCATCTGCATGTGCGGCCAGCCACCCTGGTTAGCCGGCTCCTCCTGCACCCAGGCGACGTCGGTGGTGCCGCCCGAGCCCACGCCGTAGGACGCGAGCACTTCGGACACCTCGTCGATGGGCGTCGGGTAAAGCTGCTCGACCCGCACGATCGCGACGTCGTCCGCGTCGGAGCGCTTCCCCCGGGCGGCCAGCAGGTCGTAGTAGACCTTGCCGGTGCACAGCACGATCCGGCGGGGAGCGTCGACCGTGTCGTCGCGGATGACCGGCTGCCAGGCCCCCTCGGTGAAGTCCTCGACCCGCGACGCCGCGGCGCGCAACCGCAGCATCGACTTCGGGGTGAAGACGATCAGCGGACGCTTGGGCTCGCAGAGCGCCTGCCGGCGCAGCAGGTGGAAGTACTGCGCTGGGGTCGACGGCACCGCAGCGGTCATATTGTCCTCGGCGCACAGCTGCAGGTATCGCTCGATGCGCGCGGAGGAATGGTCGGGGCCTTGGCCCTCGTAACCGTGCGGCAGCAGCAGTGCGAGCCCGGCGTGCTGGCCCCACTTCGCCTCGCCCGAGGAGATGAACTCGTCGAGGATGGACTGCGCGCCGTTCGCGAAGTCGCCGAACTGCGCCTCCCACAGCACCAGCGCGTCGGGGCGGGACACGGCGTAGCCGTACTCGAAGCCCATCGCCGCGAACTCCGACAGCAGCGAGTCGTAGACGTAGAACGTCGCCGCATCGCGCAGCGTCTTCAGCGGGGTGTGCTCCTCGCCGGTGGTGCGGTCGACGAGGACCGCGTGGCGGTGGCCGAACGTGCCGCGCCGGCTGTCCTGGCCGGCCAGCCGCACCGGATGACCGTCGAGCAGCACCGACCCGAACGCGAGCAGCTCGCCGAGCGCCCAGTCGATGTTGCCGTCATCGATCATCTTCGCCCGGCGCTGCAGCTGCGGAGCGAGCCGCGGGTGGACTGTGAAGCCTTCCGGCAGGTTCAACTGCGTGTCGACGATGGTCTTGATCGTCTCGCGGGAGATCGCCGTCCTGATCGCGCCGGCGGCGCTCTCGTCGACGTGAGCCATCGCCGGCGAACGCACCGGCTTGCTGGACGCGTCGTGCGTCTCGGCGAACGCCTTCTCCAGGTGTGACTGGTAGCTGCGCATCGCCTCTTCGGCTTCGGCGAGCGTGATGTCGCCGCGGCCGATGAGCGCCTCGGTGTAGATCTTCCGGACCGAGCGCTTGCGGTCGATGATGTCGTACATCAGCGGCTGGGTGAACGACGGCTCGTCCACCTCGCTGTGACCGCGGCGGCGGTAGCAGACCATGTCGATGACGACGTCCTTGTGGAACGCCTGGCGGAAGTCGTATGCCAGCCGCGCGACGCGCACGCACGCCTCGGGGTCGTCGCCGTTCACGTGGAAGATCGGCGCCTGCACCATCCGCGCGACGTCGGTGGCGTACACCGACGAGCGCCCGGCGAGCGGCGAGGTGGTGAACCCGACCTGGTTGTTGACGACCAGGTGAATGGTGCCGCCGGTGCGGTAGCCGCGCAGCTGGGAGAGGTTCAGCGTCTCGGCCACCACGCCCTGGCCGGCGAAGGCCGCGTCACCGTGCAGCAGCACCGGCAGCACGGTGAAGCCGGACTGGCCCTTGTCGAGCACGTCCTGCTTGGCGCGGGCGATGCCTTCGAGCACCGGGTCGACGGCCTCGAGGTGGCTCGGGTTCGATGACAGGAAGACCTCGACGGAGGCGGAGTTGCGGCCGGAGAACGTGCCGTTCGCGCCCAGGTGGTACTTCACGTCACCGGAGCCGTGAGCCGTCGACGGGTCCACGTTGCCCTCGAACTCGCGGAAGATCTGCCCGTACGACTTGCCGACGATGTTCGCGAGCACGTTCAGCCGCCCGCGGTGAGGCATGCCGATGACGACCTCGTCGAGCTCGTCCTCGGCGGCGCCCTGGAGGATCTCGTCGAGGATGGGGATCGCCGACTCGCCGCCCTCCAGCGAGAAGCGCTTCTGCCCGACGTACTTGGTCTGCAGGAAGTTCTCGAACGCCTCGGCCGCGTTGAGCCGCTCCAGGACGTGCAGCTGCTCCGCCGGGTCGGGACGGACCGCGGGACGCTCCACGCGCTGCTGGATCCAGCTGCGCTGCTCCGGATCCTGGATGTGCATGTATTCGATGCCGACCCGGCGGCAGTACGAGTCGCGCAGCACGCCGAGCACGTCGCGCAGCTTCATCGTGCGCTGGCCGGCGAAGCCGCCGACGGCGAACTCGCGGTCGAGGTCCCAGAGCGTGAGCCGGTGCTCGGTGATGTCGAGGTCGGGGTGGCGGCGGATGCGGAACTCGAGCGGATCGGTGTCGGCCATGAGGTGACCGCGCACCCGGTAGGCGTGGATGACCTCCATCACCAGCGCGCCCTTGTCGAGGTCGCCCTCGTGGGTGTCCGGGATGTCAGCGGCCCAGCGCACCGGCTCGTAGGGGATGCGCAGCGAGGCGAAGATGTCGTCGTAGAAGCCCTCGGCACCGAGCATCAGCTGGTGCATCCGGCGCAGGAACTCGCCGGATTGCGCGCCCTGGATGATGCGGTGGTCGTAGGTCGAGGTGACGGTGATGGTCTTGCTGACCGCGAGCCGCGAGAGCGTTTCGGGGGAGGCACCCTGGAACTCGGCGGGGTACTCCATGGCGCCGACGCCGATGATGCAGCCCTGCCCCTGCATCAGTCGCGGGACCGAGTGGACGGTGCCGATACCGCCGGGATTGGTGAGGCTGATCGTGGTGCCCGCGAAGTCGTCGGTGGTGAGCTTGCCGGTGCGCGCCCGCCGCACGATGTCCTCGTAGGCAACCCAGAACTGGCTGAAGTCGAGGCGCTGCGCGCCCTTGATGCTCGCGACGACGAGCTGGCGCTGCTCTCCCTTGACCAGGTCGATCGCGAGGCCGAGCCCGATGCTCTCCGGATGGACGATCGCCGGCTTACCGTTGACCTGCGCGAACGAGGCGTTCATCTCGGGATGGTCGGCTAGGGCGCGCACGAGCGCGTAACCGATGAGGTGGGTGAAGCTGACCTTGCCGCCCCGGCTGCGCGCCAGATGACGGTTGATGACCGTGCGGTTGTCCTCCAGCAGCTTGGCGGGCACCGCGCGCACGGACGTCGCCGTCGGCACTTCCAGCGAGGACGCCATATTGGCGACGACCCGTGCTGCCGCGCCCTTCAGCGGTGAGCTGTGAGCCGGAGCGGGCGCCGCACCGGCGCTCGGGGCCGATGACGGAGCGGTGGCGCTCGCGGGAGCGGCCGGGGCGGAGGCGACCGGCGACGGCTTCGCGGCCGGCTCCGGCGCAGGCTTGGCGGGAGCGGCGGGGGTCTGCGGCTGCTGGGTCAGCACGCCGTTGCGCGCGGGCTGCAGGTCCGCCTCCTGGCGATTGCCGGCGGGTGCTGCGGCGGTGGCGGTGGCGTGACCATTGGGGCCGGCCCCGCCGATCGTCTCCGGCTGGTAGTCCGAGAGAAACTCGCGCCACTCCGGGGACACGCTCGAAGGGTCGTTCTGGTACTGCTGCCAGATTTCGTGCACCAACCATTCGTTGGGACCGAAATCCGCCGTCGCCGTGGTCGCTTCGTTCGCCGGGCTTGACACGGGCGCGATCGCCTCTTCCCTGCTGCTTGCGGTCTTATCTGCAGGTTACCGCCGAGTTGCTTCCCGGCTGGTGCTCCAGCTATGCCCTCGCGTTCGCGCCCGAGACGTGCGACCAGTTCGTTACGCTCCTGCGGGCGCCCCACGAGGTACCCCGGCGTCACCTCGATCGTCCACAGGATCGTCGACAGGGTCGTCGACAGGATCACGGTGTCAGGTCGCGGTCATGACGCGGCGCCGAATGCCGATAAGCGCTCAAAGTCAGCAATTTTCCCCGCTCGAGCATTCCCGGAGGATGCGTGCGCCGCTTGATCGTCGCGATGACGGCCCTGGTCACTGTCGCGGGGGGGCTGACCGGCGTTGCGACCGCGGCCTCGGCTGCGACCGGGTCGGACGGCACCGGCGGGCTCGCCGCCGCGGCGCCGTCCGCGCAGCCGTTCGCCCGCGCTTCCCAGGTGACGCATCGCACGCTGCCGAAGCAGATCGTTCGCGCGGGCGGCCCGGGCGCCAAGGTCGCGCCGCAGCAGCAACGCCTCGCGCCGCGCCTCATGGCACCGCTCGCCAAGACGGCGAACATCACCGTGACCTACACCGGCTTCCCGAACAACGCCGAGGCGGCGTTCCAAGCCGCCGTCGACGTCTGGGCGACCCAGATCCGAAGCTCCGTGCCGATCCACATCGAGGCCGACTGGTCGAACCTGGATGCGCAGTACGGGGTGACCGGCGTGCTGGGAGCAGCCGGTCCGACGGACTTCGTGGCGAACTTCGCCCACGCGCCCAAGGCGAACGTCTTCTATCCCGTCGCTTTGGCCAACGCGATCTCCGGTAGTGATCTCGAGCCTGCGAGCTCCAGCAACCCGAGCGGTGCGGAGATCAGCGCCTCGTTCAACAGCGCGTTTCCGGCGTGGTATTTCGGCACCGACGGACATCCCGGCGGCGCCCAGTACGACCTCGAAACCGTCGTGCTGCACGAACTCGGCCACGGGCTGGGCTTTCTCGGCACCTACGACGGACTGAACCCGAACACCTACGCCGATCAGGGCAGGGGCTACTTCGGCCTCAGCCTCGACGGCAAGCACCCGACGGTCTTCGACACGTTCGTCACCGACGGGAACGGCCTCGCGCTCGGCACCCGCCCGTACACCAACGGCTCGCTCGCGCTCGGCGCCGTGCTGCGCGGGGCCAAGGGCGGGGTCCGGTGGAACGGCCCGGCCGGCATCGCGGCCGCGGGCTGCGGGCGTCCCGTCCTGTACGCCCCCGGCTACTGGCAGGAAGGCAGCTCCTTCTCCCACCTCGACGAGGACAGGTATCCGGAAGGCACCGCGAACGCCCTCATGTCGCCGATGGAGCAGGCCGGCGAGGCGGACCACGCACCCGGCGCGATCGTGCTCGGCATGTTCCAGGACATGGGCTGGCCGACCACCCCGTCCTCCGATAGCTCGCTCGGCACCTACTTCCCGGCGTGGACCGCACCCGTCCCGCGCCTGCTCCATCAGACCGGCGTCACCCCCCGCACACCGCTCACTGTGCAGGTGACCGGGAGGTTCGGCGTTCCGTACGGGGTGCGCGCAGTGGCGGTCAACGTCGAGGTCAAGAACCCGACGGCCACCAAGGCGTACTGGTCGGTGCTGCCGAGTTGCCGGGCGGCCGGCGGTTTGCCCTCGACGCAGGCGTTCACCGCGCGGCAGACCCGGACGTCGATTGCGGTGCTGCCGGTCGACAGCGCGGGCCGGATCATGGTCTCGATCTCCAGCGGCACCGCGGAGGTCAACGTCGACCTGCTGGGCTATTACGCGCCGGGCGGGCTGTACTACCACCACTTGCAGGATCAGAAGGTCGCCGTCCGCACGAACGTCAGCGCGAGCCGCCTGCTGGACGTGCCGGTGCTGGGCCGCGGCGGCATCCCGGCCAGCGGGGTCAGCGCCGTCGTGCTCAAAGCGCGCGTCAGCGGCGACTCCCGCCCCGGCTGGCTGCTGATCGGCCCGGGCGGCACGTTCCCGCAGGAGCCGACGCTCGCATTCGCTCGCAACGAGATGCGCTCGGCGCTGGCTGTCGTGCCGCTGCCGCAGTCCGGGTCGTACGCCGGCAAGCTCCGGCTTCGGCTCAGCGCCGGCACCGCGCTGGTCTCGCTGGAGGCCGTCGGGTGGTACGGGGCTTCGCCCTCCGGCGGGAAGATGTTCCATCCGGCCGGGCCGGCCCGCGACGCGCACAGCATGCGCGGCTCGGAGATCGTCGTCGCAGGTATGCCGGCCAACTCGCAGGTGATGCTGGACGTGCACATGTCGAACCCGACCGCGTTCGGCTGGCTCGGCTCCGCTCCCGCCGGTCACCCGACGCTGCACGGGATCCAGGAGTACTACTGCGGCGTGCCGGTCGCCGGGACCATCGTCACCACGACCAACGGCGCCGGCCAGGTCCGGCTGCACATGTCGGCCGGTCTCAGCACGATGTACGTCGACTATCTCGGGTGGTTCAGCGCCAGCTGACCCTGTGATCAACGCGCCAATGATCATGCTCAGAGGCCGGTTGGTGGAGGGTTCGGCATGATCACTGGCGCGTTGATCATGCGCCGGGTAGGGGTGCGGCCGTTCGGCGCAGCATCTCGTTAGTCCCAACAGTCAAGGCGTGCGCCTGCGCTGTCGACAACTCATTGCATGAGCAAACGGGGGCGTGTGGTCGGGCGGGTGAGCGCCGCGACCGTGGTGTGCGCGCTGGCGGCGGTGGCCTGTACGCCCATCGCGCCCATTACGTCGGGGTCCGGCACGACGGTGACCGTTCCGGGCGGCAGCAGCGGGACGACGTCGACACCGGCGCCGAAGCCCACCCCCACGCCGACCCCGACGCCGACGCCGACGCCGACGCCGACGCCGACGCCGACGCCTACCCCCACCCCTAGTTCTTCGTCGAACAGCACCACCGCGCCGGCGTATCCGGGCTTCATCCTCGAGTACGGGATGACCAACTCCTACGTCACGCAGATCCAGCAGAAGCTGAAAGTGACCCCGGCGAGCGGCTACTTCGGCACGGTGACCAAGGGCGCCGTTCAGAACTTCCAGCTGGCGCAGGGTCTCGAGGTTGACGGCCAGGTCGGTCCGCTGACCTGGGCGCGCATCTTCGGCACCAACGTCACGGCTCCGGTGCCCGGGTCATCCGGCTCGTCCGGCTCGACGCCGAGCGGCCCGTCGTACCCGGCGATCGTTCGCCAGCCGGGCCTGGGTGCGCAGGCGCTCACGCTCATCCAGAAGGAAGCCGGCAAGCCCTACCTGTGGGGCGCTGCGGGGCCCAATTCGTTCGACTGCTCCGGCCTCACGATGTACGTGTACAAGCAGCTCGGCGTCTCGCTGATGCGCTCGGCGAACGACCAGTACAGGACCACGCTGCACGTGCCGTACTCGCAGGCCCAGCCGGGCGATCTGATCTTCTTCTACGACACGACGGGCTACGTCTACCACGTCGGCATGTACGCCGGTAACGGGATGATGTGGGACGCCCCGCACAGCGGTGCCGTGGTGCGTTACGAGAACGTCTGGTACCCGAACTCGGTGTGGGTGGGAGTGCCGGGCGCGAAGCTCGCGTCCTGAAAGCTCGCCGCCTGAAAGCTCTTGCCGCAAACGACAAACTGCCACCGGCTCCCGTCGCGCGAACGACGGGAAACGGTGGCAGCCGTTGTCTGCTGGCAGCGCGCCCGGCTAGTCGCGGGTGCCGAACATCGACGCGTTCTTTGCCGCCTGCTCCACCAGGCCGGGGATGACCTCTCCGAGCTCGCCGGGGGCGAGGATCGTGCCGCTGTCGTGCGACGGCCCGTAGACCCAGCCCTCGGCGACGGAGATCTTCGGGCCGAAGATGCCGAAGACGCGGCCGGTGACGCCCGCTGACTCCTTGCTGCCGAGCCACACGACCAGCGGCGAGATCGAGTCGGGGCCCAGGGCCTCCTTCTGCTCCTCGGTGAGGCCGGCCATCATGCCGAGGTCCTCGGTCATGCGGGTGAGGGCGGTCGGCGCGATGGCGTTCACCGTGACGCCGTAGCGACCCAGCTCCTGCGAGGTGATGACGGTGAACGCGGCGATGCCGGCCTTCGCGGCGCCGTAATTGGCCTGGCCGACGTTGCCGAAGATGCCGGACGGCGACGTGGTGTTGATGATGCGGCCGTCGGGCTGCTCACCGGCCTTGGACTTGTCGCGCCAGTACTCGGCGGCGAAGTGGGCCGGGCCGAACGTGCCCTTCAGGTGGACCTTGATGACCGCGTCCCACTCGGCCTCGGCCATGTTGACCATCATCCGGTCGCGCAGGATGCCCGCGTTGTTGACGACGACGTCGATGCCGCCGAAGGTGTCGACCGCGAGCTGGATGAGGCTCTTCGCGCCGTCCCAGGTGGAGATGTCGTCGGTGTGGGCGATGGCCTCGCCGCCGGCGGCCTTGATCTCGTCGACCACCTGCTGCGCCGGGCCGGCAGAGGTGCCGGTGCCGGAACGGTCACCGCCGATGTCGTTGACGACGACCTTGGCGCCTTCCTTGGCGAACATCAGCGCGTGCGAGCGGCCGATACCGCCACCGGCTCCCGTCACGACGACGATCCGACCGTCACACAACCCGCTCATGATCTTCCTTCCCCTGGACACGACTTGTCCCTCGGACACGACACTGTGCTGGCCAGCCGCGGCGGCGACCGGTCTACGGGGAGGCTATCGGCTGATCCCCGGAGGGGGTCCGGGATGTGAGCCGACCGGCATCGTGGGCGGCATCGTGGGCGGCATCGTGGGCGGCATCGTGGGCGGCATCGCGGGCGGCGTCGAAGGCGGCGTCGTCGGTGGCATAGCGGGCTGCATCGAAGGCGCCGGTGCGGCCGCTGCGGGTGGAGCCGGCGGGGATGACGGCTGCGGCGCGGCTGCGAGCGGCAGCCGCACCGTGAACGTCGTGCCGGTGCCGAGCTGGCTCTTCACATCAACCGTGCCACGGTGGGCGGCGACGAGAGCGGCAACGATCGACAGTCCGAGCCCCGACCCGCCTGAGCTGCGCACCCGCGAAGGGTCGGCCCGGAAGAACCGCTCGAAGACGCGTGCGGTGTCTTCCGGCCGCATGCCCGGCCCGTCGTCGCTCACGGCGAGGATCGCGAACAGGCCCTGCGTGGAGAGCGAGACCCGAACCGGTGTCTCGTCGGGGGTATGGGTGACCGCGTTGGTGAGCAGGTTGCCGAGCACCTGCCGCAGCCTTCCCTCGTCGCCCATGACCACGGGGGGATCGCCGTTCGGGTCGGTAATCAGCTTCACCGGGCGCTCGGGGTGCAGTGCGTGCAGGTCGCTGACCGCGTCGGTGGAGATGGCGAGCAGGTCGACCGGCTTGTGTTCGAGCGGACGCTGCTGATCGAGGCGGGCCAGCAGGAGCAAGTCCTCGACCAGCAAGCCCATCCGGCTCGCCTCGTCCTCGATGCGCTTCATGACGCGGGCCAGCTCAGCCTCGTCAGGCACCGCGCCGAGCCGGTACAGCTCGGCGAAACCGCGCACCGACGTGAGCGGCGTGCGCAGCTCATGGCCCGCGTCGGCGACGAAGCGCCGCATCCGCTCCTCCGACGCCCGCGCCGCCATCTCGGAGCGCTCTCGCGCGTGGAAGGCATCTTCGATCTGGCCGAGCATGATGTTGAAGGAGGTGCCCAGGCGTCCGACTTCGGTGTAGTCGTCCTCGACCGCCACGCGTAGCGACATGTCACCGGCAGCGATCGCCTCCGCCGTGCGTTCCACCTCGGTGAGCCGCCGCAGGCTGCCGCGCACCATGAAGTAGCCGACCCCGGCCACCGCTCCGAGCACGATGATGCTGACCACCACATCGATCCAGATCAGCCGGTGCACGGTGCTCTTCACGTCGTCGAGCGGAAGGGCTGCGGTCAGGCTCTGGTTCAAGGCCGGAACCCAGATCGTGAGCACTCGCCACTGCCGCGAGCCCTGATCCGAGCCGACGGTGAACGGGTCGCCGCTGTGGGTCCGCGTGAACTGCTCGGTCAGCAGCGGCAGCTGCGGTGGGGACGGCACCACTCCTGCCTGAGCGGCACCGGGGTAGACGTGGCTCGCCGGGGCGAGGTTGCCCCCGGCGTCGGCCCCGGCGATGTAGAACGTGCCGACCGGGCTGCTGCGGGCCAGCGTGGCCAGCGCCCGGTTCGGATCGACGCTGTTGACCACGCTGTTCGAGATGCTCTGCAGCTGGTTGTCCACCCGATTGATCAGGTAACGCTCGAGCAGCGTCGAACCGGCCACCCCGATCACCACGAGCGCGACTGTGACCAGGGCCATCATCGCCGCTACGAGGGTCACTCGCAGCGGCAGCCGCCGGCGGCCTCGCCAGCGTTCGACCAGGGCAGTCATCGCGTCACATCATCCGGGGAAAAAGGTGAAAGTCAGCTTCGCGGCAGGCGGAGTACGTACCCCACACCGCGCAGCGTGTGCAGCAGCCGCGGCTCGGTGGCGTCCACCTTCTTGCGCAGGTAGGAGACGTAGGACTCCACGATGCCCGCCTCGCCGCCGAAGTCGTACTGCCAGACGTGGTCGAGGATCTGTGCTTTGGACAGCACCCGGCCGGGATTGAGCATGAAGTAGCGCAGCAGCTTGAACTCGGTGGGGGACAGCGAGACCTCCTGCCCGTCCTTGCGCACTTCGTGGGAGTCCTCGTCCAGCTCGATGTCGGCGAATGTCAGCAGGCCGTTGCGCTCGGTGTCGCCGGCCCCGCTGGTGCGCCGCAGCACGGCCCGCACCCGGGCGAGCACCTCTTCCAGGCTGAACGGCTTCACGACGTAGTCGTCGCCGCCGAGGGTGAGGCCGGCGATCTTGTCCTCGGTGGCGTCGCGGGCGGTGAGGAACACGACCGGAATCCGGTCGGCGCCGGTGCGCAGCTTGCGCAGCACCTCGAAGCCGTCCATGTCCGGCAGCATCACGTCGAGCAGCACCAGGTCAGGCCGGTCGCGGCGGGCGGCGTTCACCGCGTCGACGCCCGACGTCGCGGTCGTGACGGCGAACCCGGCGTAGCGCAGGCTGGCGGACAGCAGCTCCACGATGTTGGGCTCGTCGTCGACGACGAGAAGCTTGGCCTCCACCGGGCGGCCGTTTTGCCCCGGCCGCACATTCGTTTCGGTCACCGGTCCCCTCCTCCACGCACAAAGTGCCGCCCTCATGGTCGACTCACAGCCTGGGAACAAGCTGTGAGGAGGCTGGGGACAGGTCGTCCGTGTGCGTCCCCGCGGCCGGGCGCTGCCGGATACGGGGCGAGAGCTGCCAAAGTCTCATGATCGCGGCGCGATACATGCACGTATTTCGGCATTTATCGACGGGCGCGACGGAAACTTCGGCAGTTTTCGCCGTACACGCGGCTCTGCGAGTCCCGAACGCGCGCCGCGAGCGGCCGGACCATCGCTTGGCGCCGGCTGAACGCCCGAAACCGGCCCCGCTCGCGCTGGTCGACGGGGGCCGGTTACGGTTCTGGCCCATGGCAACCCTGAAGGGCACTGCAGTCGGGCGTCAGATCGAGAAGGTCGCCGGGTCGCCGCGCTTCGCGAAGATCGGCCCGAAGGTGGTGCCGAAGCTCGACCGCTTCCTGTTCAAGGTGACGCGCGGGCGGGTGCTGATGTCGGCGGGCATGGTGCCGTCGCTCATGCTCAACGTCCGCGGCGCCAAGACCGGTCAGCTGCGGCAGACGCCGCTCGCCTGCGTCCCGGACGGCGAGGTCTGGTACATCGTCGGCAGCAACTTCGGCCGGGAGAAGCACCCGGTCTGGACGACGAACCTGATGAAGAACCCGGATGCGTCCATCGGCTTTCGCGGCAAGACGTACGACGTGACGGCGTCGCTGCTGGCCGAGGACGAGAAGGCGGCCGTATGGCCCAAGCTCACCGAGGTGTGGCCCAACTACGACGTATACGTCGAGCGCAGCAAACGAGACCTGCGCGTTTTCCGGCTGGACAGGAGATTAGGTCGATGAGTACAACGCCCGAGCTGCCGGTGCCGACGGCAGTGACGAACCTGCTTTTCCGCTACGCCGAGCTCATCGACAGTGGCGACTTCGAGGGGATAGGTGAGCTGCTCAAGCATGCCACCGTGAACGCCGACGGGGGGTCGTGGACGGGGGCCGCCGAAGTCACCCAGATGTACAACGACTTCACCCGCAAGCACGCCGACGGCACCCCGCGCACGAAGCACGTCATCACGAACCCGATCGTGGAGATCGACGGGCCGGAGAGTGCGCGTTGCCGGTCGTACTTCACGGTCTTCATGTGCCACGAGAACGTCCCGTTGCAGCCGATCGTCGCGGGTCGCTATCGCGACGAGTTCGCGCGTATCGACGGGGCATGGCAGTTCGTGAAGCGGCAGATGATCGTGGAGTTCGTCGGTGATGTCTCCGAGCACCTGAACATGTCGCTCAGCAACTAGGCCTCGGCGGGGTCGACGCCGACCGTCGCCGTCTGCGCGATGTCGGCGATCGACCGCCCGGCGTGCAGCCGGTACTCGCCGGGATCGATCCGCCATCCCGGCGGGGTGGTCTGGCCCGCGGCGGTGAACGCGCCCGCGGCGCTGATCCGCTGCGCGAGCGCGTCGTGCTCCGGGTTGCCCGGATCCCAGCGGGAAAACGCGCGCGCGTCGAGCGTGAGGACGACGTCGCTCGCTTCGCCCGGCTCGAGTGTCACCTTCGCGAACGCCTTGAGCTCGCGGCGGGGACGGAACGCCGGGATGTCAGCCGGTGGTTCGACGTACAACTGGACGACCTCGGTGCCGCGTCGCGTAGCGGTGTTACGGACCGGGACGGTCACGGCCAACGTCTGATCAGGCCCGAACGTCTGGGCGGAGAGCCGCAGCGCGCCGAGTTCGAAGCTCGCGTAGGACAGTCCGTGGCCGAACGGGAAGAGCACCGGCAGCCGCCGGGTGTCGTACCAGCGGTAGCCGACGAGCAGCCCCTCGCCGTAAATCACACGGGAGTCCTCGCCCGGAAAGGCGCCGAAGGACGGGGTGTGTTCGAGGCGCTCCGGCAGCGTGCACGGCAGCCGCCCACCCGGCTCGCCATCACCGAAGAGCACGTCGGCCAGCGCGGTCGCCATCTCCTGGCCGCCGAACCAGGTCAGCAGGATCGCTGCCGGTTCACCGTGCCACGGCATGCTCACCGGCGCGCCGCAATTGAGCACGACCACGGTGCGGGGATTCGCCGCGCATACCCGGCGGATCAGCTCGTCCTGCTCGCCCGGCAGGGCCAGGTGGGTGCGGTCGAAGCCCTCCGACTCCCACTCGTCCGTCGTGCCGACGACGACCACCGCGACGTCCGACGCGGCAGCGGCGGCGACCGCCTGGCCGATCAGGTCGTGATGCATTGGCGCGGCGAGCCCGACGTGCACCGCGTGGATCGGCATGGCGCCGGTGCAGAACTCGATCGTGAGCTCCACCCGCGCGCCGGCTTCCAGCGGCACGCGCGCGGTGAGTTCCGGCCCGGCCAGGCCGAAGAAGTCGTCACCGCCGCCGGCGGAGGTACCGCCGTCCAGCACGAGCTCGCCGTCGATGAGGACGCGTGCATTTCCGACGTGGCTCAGGCTCAGCGTGTAGTCGCCGGAGACGGCCGCGTGCACCACTCCGACGGCTCGCAGCGACCAGCCGCCGGCCGGAAGCCCGTCGGCCGGCGGATCCATGTACAGCAGCCGGCTGGTGTCAGAAACGGCGTGCGCCCGGGGTGGCCCCGCGAAGGCGCCGGGACCAGTGCCTTCGTAAAAGCTCAATGCCAGGCCGGGTGCACCGGTGGGGGTGGTGAGCTGCGCGGAGTCCAGCGCCGGGGTGCGCTTGTCGATGAGGCAGCCGGGCTCGTGACGAAGGTCGATGCCGGTGCCGGCCAGCTTCTCGCGCAGCGCGGCGAGCGGGGTGGTGCGGTGCTGCGGGAACACCGCTGAGCTGCCGCCGCCCATGATTTGAGCGCGGTGGGCGTTCGGGCCGAGAACGGCGATCGAACCTACGCCGGACAACGGCAGCAGCCCGTGGTTGTGCAGCAGCACCATCCCGGCGGTGGCCGCCTCGCGGGCGAGCGCGGGCCCGTCCTCGGGTGGCGCAGGAGGGGTCTCGTCCGGTGCCGCCAGCCGCCCGAAGACGTGCAGCAGCCGGCCGGCCGCCGCGTCGACGAGGGACTCCTCGACCGTGCCGCTGCGAACCGCGTCCGCGACCACAGGTCCGTAGAAGCGCGCCGGACCGGGCATCTGCAGGTCGAGTCCCGCCCGCAGCGATGCGACCGTCGACCCGACGGCGAACCAGTCGGTCATGACCAGTCCTTCGAAGTCCCACTCGGTGCGCAGGATTCCTTCCAGCAGGCCTGCGCTTTCGGCGCACCACTCGCCGTTCAGCCGGTTGTAGCCGGTCATGACGGCGAGCGCACCGGCATCCCTGACCGCAGCTTCGAAGGGCACGAGATATAGCTCGCGCAGCGAACGCTCATCGACGACTGAGTCGAGCAACGTGCGGGCCGTCTCCGCCTCGTTGGCCACGAAGTGCTTCACCACCGCCGCGACCCCTTGGGACTGCACCCCGCGCACGTAGCCGACCGCCATCGCGGCCGATAGCAGCGGATCCTCCGAGTAGCACTCGAAGTTGCGGCCCGCGAGCGGAGAGCGGTGCAGGTTCACGGTCGGCGCGAGCAGCATCCGCACGCCTTTGGCGCGGGCCTCGTGCCCGAGCGCCGCGCCGACGCGTTGCAGGAGCGCCGGATCCCAGGTGGCGGCGAGGGCAGTCCCGCACGGCACGCAGAGCGTCCGGCCCCCGGCGGTCGTGCTGAGCGTCGGCCCGCGGGCGCCGTTCGGACCGTCGGTCATCTTCACCGCCGGCAGGCCCACGCGCGGCACGGCCACGGTCGACCACATGTCAGCGCCGGCGAGGAGGGCGGCTTTCTCGTCGAGCGTGAGCTTCTCGAGCAGCTCGGCGACGGTCCGACCGCCGACAACGCTCATGCGGCGGATTCGGTGACTCGCTCACGCACCCATTCGGCGGTCAGTGCTTCGAGCTCGGCGGCCATCGGCGTCGGGAAGGAGGCAAAGCCGTGCGGCGACTCCGGGATGACGTGCAACTCCGCGGAATTGCCGGCGGCCTGCAGGCGTGCCGCCATGAACAGCGAGTCGTCGAGCAGCGGGTCGAGCGTGCCGGCGCACAGCAGCGCCGGCGGCAGGTCCGAAAGGTCTGCAAACAAAGGGGAAATGGCCGGGTCCCGCAGCTCCTCGGCGGACAGTCCCGGCAGGTACAACTCGTGGAAACGCTCACTCGCCTCGGTCGACAGCACCAGCGCGTCGCCGCGGTTGCGCGAACTCGGCGTGCCCGACAGGTCATAGACGCCGTAGGCCAGCGCGAGCCCGGCGATGCGGTCGATGCGTCCCTGCTCGCGCAGGTGCAGCGCGGTAAGGACGGCCAGGTTCGCTCCTGCCGAGTCGCCCGCGAGCAGGACCGTCTCGGTGCCGAACTCGCTCTTCGCGGCGTCGATGATCCATTCCGCGGCGGCCTTGCAGTCGTTCGGGCCGGCGGGGAACGGGTGCTCCGGCGCGAGCCGGTAGTCGACGCTGACGACGGCAACCTCCGCGGCGAGCGCCAGCCGGGCGTTCGACAGGTCTTTCTGCTCCGGCCAGCCGAGGCAGAAGCCGCCGCCGTGGAAGTCGAGCACGACCGCTCGCACCGTGTCCGGGATGGCCACGCGCGCGCCCCGGTCGCCTTCCGCGCCCGGCACCGTGCGCGACTGCACGGCGAGTGGCAACTCTTGCGACGTGAAAGCGTCGGGCACGTTGCGCACCGCGGCGACCTGCTCCGGCGTTGCGAGCGGCGGTATGAGGTCGCCCATCTCGCGCAGCGCAGCATTCATCTTCTGCGCTGCCGGCACGTGCTGATGCCAGCGCGGGTGGATGTGCAGCCGTGACACGGCGGGCTCCTTTCGTCGCTTCTTTCAGCCGGTCAGTTGATCGCCGTTGACGGTGACGGCGCGGCCGACCCACTCGTTCGCGGTCATGTCGGCGAGGAGCTGTGGATCGCTCGTCGTCGCGATGGCGTGGGTGCGCTGCGGGTTTGGCGTCTTGGCCACGAGGATGCCGACGCTCGGCCCTGCCTTGTCGTACGCGACCGTGTAGCCGACGACCTCCGCTGCGCCGCTGTACTCCCCGTCCACGTGGGCCTTCGGTGCGGTGTCCAACGCCTCAGTGGTGACGTCGGCGCTGCGAAAGCCCGCGGCCGGCGGCGTGGTGGACCAGACGCCGATCGCCTGTTTGGTGATCATTCCGCTGATCGAGGTGACCAGCCCGGTGGCACCGGCGTTTTCGCGCAGGATCGCGGCCATGCGTGAGGTGGACTGCAAGACGTAGTTGTTCAGCGGACCGCCGCCGAACGTCATGCCGCCGGTCACGGTGAGCGGGCGGTCCGCACCGAGGCCCATCTCGGCGGCCTGCACCTGCACGGCGGCCGGGAAACAGCTGTAGATGTCGACGAAATCGGCCGCGTCAGGGGCCTCGCCGGTGAGCTCGGTGATGGCGCGCGCGGTGGCTGCGATGGCGGGGGAACGAAACGGCTCGGCGCGTTCGCTGAGCATCACCATGGCGTTCGACTCGGCGGCGGCGACCGGGAAAACCCAGCGGTCGCGAGATATCCCGGCGGCTTCGGCTGCCGCGACGGAGCACAGGACGAAGCCCGCGGCCTGATCGACGGTCCAGTAGGAGCAGTGCTGCTTCGTGTAGGGCCAGGCGTACCACGGGTTGGCCTCGCTCGCGTCGCCGGATCCGAGCGACGGCGCGTCACGTTTCCACGCTTCCGGACGGGTGCGCGCGACGTCGGCGAACCGGTCCCACAGCGCCGCGACCTTCTTGGCATGAGCGCTCACCGACTCACCGCTCGCCGCGCGGATCGCCGTCTCGATGATGGCGTACTGGCGGGCCGCGACGAACAGCTGCCGCTTGATCTCCAGCTTGCTGATGACCTGGCGCTGCGGGGAAATCACCGTGTCGGCGGGGCCGGGCGATTGCGGCTCGGGGGGCACCTCGATGCCCTTGCGGGCCGCGGATGCCGCCCGGGCGCGCGCCTCGCCGCCCGTGACCAGGACGACCGAGGCGTGCCCCGCGGCGATTTCCGTGCAGGCGCGGCTGAACAGCGTCTGCTGGAGCACGCCGAGCTCGGCGCACAACGTGTGCGGGGTGATGCCGAGCTGCTGGGCCACCATCCGCGCCGGGTCGGCGCACTCCCAGGACGGCTGCGGGGCCATGACGATGTCGGCCTTGCCGAGCAGTCGCGGGCGGCCGGCGTCGTCACCGGCGGACCGCAGCGCCCGCACCATCAAGTCGACCGCGTCGTCCGCCTGAGACGGATCGCCCGGATGCTGGGTGACCGCCGCCGCGCCGACGAGGACGGGGGTGCGCGGGTCGAGTCCTGCCGTCACGACCTTCCTCCGACGAGCACGGGGGCGAGCCGTCGCCACTGCTCCATCGGCTGCGGTCCGCCGCCGAGAGTGCCGCCGCCCAGCGCCTGCACGCACACGTGGTCGGCACCGGCGTCGAAGTGCTCCTGGACCCGGCGGCGGATCGTCTCCTCGTCTCCCCACGCGAAAAGCGCGTCGATCAGCCGGTCCGAGCCGCCGTTCGCGATGTCGTCCGCGGTGAAGCCGACGCGCTGGAAGTTGTTCGTGTAGTTGGGCAGCAGCAGGTAGCCGGCGAGCGCCTGGCGGGCGATCTCGCGGGCCTTGGCCGGGTCGGTTTCCAGCACGACGCCCTGCTCGGCGGCGATCTGCGGGCCGGTGCCGAGCTCCGCCCGGACGCGCTGGGTGTGCTCGGGTGTCACCAGATAGGTATGCGTGCCGCGGGTGCGGGTGGCGGCCAGCTCGAGCATCTTCGGGCCGAGGGCGGCGAGCATGCGGCTGCCGGCGGGGATGCCGCCGCCCGGCTGGGCGTCCAGCTCGTCGAGGTACTGCCGCATCATCGCGAGCGGCTTCTGGTAGGTGCCGGGAGCCTTCGCCCCGTCGATGAGCAGCTGGTGGCTGACCCCGATGCCGATCATCATCCGGTCGCCGTGAGCCGCCGCGGCCGCCGCGTAGCCCGTTGCGGCATCGGCCGCACTGGTCATCCAGAGGTTCAAGATGCCGGTCGCGATGACCGCGGACTTCGTCGCGCCGAGCAGGTGGGTGATGGAGGGAAAGACGTCACCGCTCACGTCCGGGATCCAGAGCGCGGAGAAGCCGAGTTCTTCCAGCTCAGCGGCGGCGTCGGCGGCCTCGTTGGCGTCGCCGTAGCGCAGCTCTCCGCTCCAGATTCCGGTGCCTGCAAGGTCCACGATGACTGCTGTCCTCTCGTCGCGCTCATCCGTCCGTTGCCTGGACGTTAGCGTCAGCACGCCCTGCACCGCCCTGCGGGTGCCCAACCAAGATCAACGCGCCAACGATCATGGTGAGGGGCGGTTTGAACGGGGGTTCGGGCCGTTGGCTGGCGCGTTGATGTTGGAAAAGTTGGACTGGGACCGTCGGAGAAGTGCGCCGGCGTACGACGGTGAGGGTGTGAGCGTCGAACAGGTCTCCGCGGGCGACCCCCGTGCCGGCCTGCTCGCGTTGTACGACCAGGCGCTTCCCGAGGTGTACGGCTACCTGCTGCACCGGTGCGGGCGGACCGCGCTGGCCGAGGATCTCACCGCCGAGACGTTCCTGGCCGCGGTCGACGGCGTGCGGTCCGAACGCCCGCCGCCGGTTTCGATCCCGTGGCTCATCGGCGTGGCGCGGCACAAGCTCGTCGACCACTGGCGTCGCCAATCCCGCGAGGAACGCAGCTTGAATGCGGTGGCCGACGACCCCACGACGCGCACCGGCCAGGACGCCGAGCATGACCCGTGGGACGCGCAACTCGACGCCATCCTCGCCCACGAGACGCTGCAGGCGCTCGCGCCTCAGCATCGCGCCGCGCTCACGTTGCGCTACCTCGACGACCTGCCGGTACCCGAGGTGGCCCGCGCGCTCGACCGCACCGTGCACGCCACGGAGGCCCTGCTCGTCCGGGCTCGTTCGGCGTTTCGAGCCGCGTACTCAGAAGGGGAGGAGGGCCGGCCATGACTGATCCGCTCGACGTGCTCCGCACTTCCGGAGGCCCGGTGGCCCCCGACCCGGAATTCGCCCGCAGGCTGCGCGCCCGCATCGAACGCGCGCTCGAGCTACCCAGAGGAGTTGCCGTGTCCACAGCAACGATCACCCGCGAGACCACCCGCCCATCCGTCGCCGTCCAGCCGGCGGCCGGCGCCGCGATCCCGTACCTCGCCGTGAACGGCGCGCGGCGCGCCATGGACTGGTACGTCGATGTGCTCGGCGCGGTCGTGCAGGGCGACCCCATCGTCATGCCGGACGGCCGGATCGGTCACGCCGAACTCTCGCTCGCGGGCGGCACGCTCTACCTCGCCGACGAGTTCCCGGACATCGGCGTCGTCGCCCCCCAGCCGGGCGCCGCCTCGGTCAGCCTGGTGCTGGAGGTCGCGGACCTGGACGCGCTGGTCGCTGCCGCGACAGCCGCCGGCGGGCAGCTGACGCGCGAGATCGCCGAGGCCTACGGCTCGCGTAACGCCACGATCGTCGACCCGTTCCACCACCGCTGGATGCTGCAGCAGCCGCTGCTCACCGTCCCCGCCGCCGAAGCGCCGCGCGCCCCCTGGCACCAAGGCGATGTCGGCTACGTCTCCGTGCAGACGCCGGACGTGCAGCGGGCGCGCGCGTTCTACGGCGCGGTGCTGGGCTGGCAGTTCGAGGAAGGCGAACCCGGGCGAAGTCATCGCGTCGTCGGGCAGAGCATGGCGATCGGCATCTTCGGTGCGGAGCGGACCGACCTGTTCTGCTGCTACGCCGTCGGTGACGTGGATGCCGCCGCCGCGCGGGTGCGCGCCGCCGGTGGCACCGCCGAGGCGCCGGCGGAGACGCCGTACGGGCGTATCTCGGATTGCGTCGACCCCGAGGGCCGCCCGTTCGCCGTCTTCACACCGCCCGAGAACGACACGCATCAGCGCCCGCCGCTGAACGGGACCCTGAACGGCGACCCGTCCTACCTCACGTTCTTCGTGCGCGACTCGGCCGTCGCCCGCGAGTTCTACAGCGCGGTGCTCGGCTGGGAATTTCGCGCCGGCCAGATCGAGGACGGCTGGGAGGTCACCAGCGACATCGCGCCCATGGTCGGCTTCGGCGGCGGCAACCCGGACCCGATCGTCGTGCCGATGTGGCGGGTCGACGACATCGCCGACGCCGTCGCCAAGGTGCGCGCCGCCGGCGGCACGGCGACGGACCCGGAGCAGCAGCCCTACGGGGTCACCTCGGAGTGCGTCGACGACCAGGGCATGCGGTTCTTCCTCGGCCAGCACTGACACCAAGATCAACGCTTCACCAAGGTGGGTTTGGCGCCCGAATCAGCCGTCAAACCCACCTGCGTGAAGCGTTGATCTTGTGTGACCTCTACCCCGAGGCGCTTCGCGACGAGATCGACGCGGTGGCGGAGCCGGTCTTCCATGACGTCAACAACGGCGTCTACCAAGCCGGGTTCGCCAGCTCACAGGAGGCCTACGAGGAGGCATACCGGACGCTGTTCGCCTGGACTGGCTGTCCGGCCACCTCGAACGCCAGCGGTACCTGGTCGGCGACGCGATCACCGCGCGCGACCTGTTCCAGACGCCGGGCTTCGGCGACACCATCGACTTCGAGCACATCAAGCGGCACTACTACGTCGTGCACACGAACATCAACCCGACGCCGCTCGTGCCGGTCGGGCCCGACGCCTCCGGCTGGTGGACGCCGCACGGCCGCGAGACGCTCGGCGGGCGTCCTTTCGGCGAGGGGACGCCACCGGGCCCGCCGGTCCCGGAAGAGGTCGTGCCATCCGCTCACGGCCCGGCCTGGCTGAGGCGGCCTAGTGGCGGCAACACCGGCGGGGTAGCGGCTCCTCAGCCCTTGCGCATCCGGCGGATCAGCGCCTCCTGCATGACGGATGCAACCAGCCGCCCGTCCTCGGTGAAGAACTCACCCGACGCGAGGCCCCGGCCGTCTCCGGACGACGGGCTCTCGATCGAGAAGAGCAGCCACTCGTCGGCGCGAAACGGCCGGTGAAACCACATCGCGTGATCCAGCGAGGCGAGCATGAGCTCGTCCGGCGGGATGTTCTGGCGAAGGGTGGCGGTGCCCGCGAGCGTGAGGTCCGACATGTACGCGAGGGCACACACGTGAAGCAGCGGATCGTCGGACAGCCGGTCGGCGGCGCGCATCCAGAAGCGCCGGCAGGGGATGCCCTCCTCTTCGACGACGCCGATCTCGTCGGTATCCGCGTCCATGAAGCGGGAGGTGGGGTCCGGTCCGCGCAACTCGAGGACCAGCCTGGCCATGCTCGACGCGCCGTCGTTCGGCGCCCCCGCGTACAGATCCAGTGATTCTTCCGGCGGGCGCACGGCCGGCATCTCCCGCTGGTGCGACGCGCTCTCCTCAGGACGCTTGAACGATGCGGACAGGCTGAAAATGGGCTCGCCGTGCTGCACCGCCGACACCCGGCGGGTGGTGAAGCTGCCCCCGTCGCGCAGCCGGTCGACCAGGTAGATCAGCGGGTACGTCGGGTTGCCGGGACGCAGGAAGTAGCTGTGCAACGAGTGCACGACCCGATCCGCGGCGGTGAGCCCGGCCGCGACCAGCGCCTGCGCGGCCACCTGACCGCCGAAGGTGCGCATCGGCGCGCCGGCGTGGCTGCACCCTCGGAAGATGTCGCGGTCGATCTCCTCGAGCTCGAGCAGGCTGGCGAACGTGGGGTCTTCCGGCGCGCTTGTCACGTGACCATGGTGTCAGCCGGGCCCCGGCGCGGCGCGGTGAAGCCGGTCACGCGCCCGGAGGCGGCGTCGGCTCAGGGTGTGGCCGTGCCGTGAACCCGCAGCGCGTACCGCTTGAAGGCGCGCCGGGCGAGCGGTGGAACGATCAGCCTGACCAGGAGCGGGGCCTTCGCGATCATCTCCGCGACGACCTCCGGGTCGCCCTCGTGCGTCATCATTCCGAACGCGAGCGGCAGCTGCTTCTTCGGGATGTCGCCCATGCCTTCCTCGCCGAGCGTTGCCCACTCCTGCGCGCTGATGTGCTGCGCCGCCAGCGGGAGGATGCGGGCTTCCTCGGCGTCCAGGTGCTCGTTCAGCAGCGTGACGAGGCGGTCGCAGGCGCCGGCGAGCTCCTCGCGTTCGGCCTCGCCGGCGGTGGCCTCGAACCGGCCGCGCAACTCTTCGATCGCGTCCATCTGCGCCGACATGGCCTCGTGGTGTGCCTCCATGAGGAGCACGACCGGCGCCGCCGCTTCATCGACGTTGCGCAGCACCATCGGCCAGAGGTGGCGGTCTTCACCGTTGTGGTGCAGGTGCAGGAAGGTGGTGATCAGCGCGATGTGGTCGGCGACCAGCTTCGCGCGATCGACGTCACCGGCGTGCGTGCGCCGGACCAGTCCGGGCGCCAGCCGAAACTCCCGCCGGAACGCCCCGTGCACCACGAGCATGTCGCGGGTATCGGCGTCGCCGGACACCTGCCCCGCCGAGGCCTCTACGCGCGTCTGCGGCGGGACAGACGCGTTCATCGCGGTCCGAAACGCCTGGGCGGCCGGGTCCTCGGCGGCTGCGGGCGAGGTCATGGGGGCTCCTTGTGCTCGGTGACACACTCACCGTCGCCGTTTCAAGCCCCACCCGTCCGCAGACTGTCGCTCACCCGACCGCCGCGGCCTCGTCGTGCGGGTACGGGGTTCGGGCGGCCTAGTAGCCGCGCCACTCCGGGGCGCGCCGCTCCATGAAGCTCGCCACGCCCTCATTGGCGTCGTGGGTGCCCATCGTCGACTCGACCATCCACGCCTCTTCTTCGGTCAGGGTCTGGCGGGGAACGTCGAGCGAACGGTTCAGCAGCCACTTGTTTGCCCGGTGAGTGGCGGTCGGTCCGGTGGCGAGCCGGGTCGCGAACTCCTTCGCCGTCGTCTCCAATTCCGCGGCCGGGACGACGCGAGTGGCGAGCCCCCACTCGTAGGCGCGCTCCGCCGGCAGGTCGTCGGCGAAGTAGACCAGCTCCTTCGCCCGCTGCAGGCCGATCAGCCGGGGGAGCAGGTAGGTGCCGAGCCCGTCGGCGACGAGCGCGCGGCGGGCGAAGATCTCGATGAACTTCGCCTCCTGCGCCGCGATCACGAAGTCGGAGGCGAACGCCAGGTGCGCGCCGATGCCGGCAGCGGTGCCCTGCACCACCGAGACGACCGGCACCTCGCAGTCGAAGACCGCCGAGATGAAGCGGATCGCGTTGCGGTTCATCTGGCGGCGCATGTCACCGACGAGCTTGTCCGGGAATTCCGCGCTGCGCACCGGCGGCGGCGGACCGTTGCGCAGGTCAGCGCCGGTGCAGAAGAAGCGCCCGGTCGCGCTGATGACGACGCAGCGCACCGCCGGGTCCTCGTTCGCGCGGTCGAACCAGGCCATCATGCGCACGCGCTGGTCGTGGGTGAGCGAGTTACCGGCATCCGGCCGGGTCAGCGTGATCCACAAGATTCCTTCGTCGAGCCGAAAGGTGATGTCGTCGGTGGACTCCAGCTCCGGCGGCGCTCCGGCGGTCATCTTCGTCTCCTTTGGATCGGGTGGTCACCTGACGGGGCGTCAGTTACTTCTCTCGCGCAGGTTAGGCTGCCAGACGTGACTCGCGGCATTCTCGCGGCTGCCGGCTACGTGCCGCACGGCCGGTTGGACAGAGCGGAAATCTCCTCATTCGTCGGTAGCGGCGGGGGCAAGGGCACCCGCAGCGTCGCCTGGTACGACGAGGACACCACCACCCTCGGCGTCGAAGCGGCGCGGCTGGCCAAGCGGTCGGCGCCCGGCGTCTCGCCGGCGGCGCTGTTTTTCTCGACCGTCAGCCCGGCCTACGTCGACAAGACGAACGCGACCGGTGTCGCGGCCGCGCTTCGGCTGGACAGCGACGTCCTTGCGGCCGACTTCGGCGGCGCGCAGCGCTCAGCCGTCGGCGCGCTGCTCGCGGCGCTGCGTGGCTCCGGACCGGTGCTCACGGTGGCGGCCGACACCCGCAGCGGCCTTCCGGGCGGCGGCGATGAGGCTTCCGGCGGTGATGCGGGCTCCGCGCTGCTGATCGGTGACGACGCCGACGGTCCACTGCTCGCCGAGTACCTCGGGTCCGCGTCGCTGTCCGAGGAGTTCACCGACCGCTGGCGCACCCCTGGCGACGTGCGGTCCAAGCTGTGGGAGGAGCGTTTCGGCGAGACGGTCTACGTGCCGCTCGGGGAGCGCGCCTGGCGCGAGGCGTTGAAGAATGCCGAACTCGAAGCCGACGCGGTCGACCAGGTCATCGTCACCGGTCTGCACTCGCGCGCGGTTCGCGTCCTCACCGGAAAGATCGGTGTCAAGGAGAAGTTGGTCGACGACCTCTCCGGCTCCGTCGGCAACACCGGCTCCGCCCACCCGGCTCTGCTGCTCGCGGCCACGCTCGAGGCGGCGTCGCCTGGCCAGGTGATCGCGCTCGTGGTGCTCGCCGACGGTGCGGACGTGCTGCTCTTCCGCGCCGGCCCGGCCGCCGGCGAGGCGGCCCTGCGGTCCGTCGCCGGTCAGGTCGCCGCCGGTACGACCGTGCCGTACGGCAAGTTCCTGTCGTGGCGCGGCGCCCTGACCGTCGAGCCGCCGCGGCGCCCGGAGCCCGCGCGGATGTCAGCGAGCGCCGCCGCGCGCAACGAGGACTGGAAGTACGCGTTCGCCGGCCGGCGCGACCCGGTCAGCGGCAACCCGCAGCTGCCGCCCCTGCCGACCGGCGGGGAACCCGTCCCGATGAGTGACGTGCCGGCGACGGTGGCGACGTTCACCATCGACCGGCTGGCCTACTCGCCGAGCCCGCCGATCGTGTTCGCGGTGCTCGACTTCGACGGCGGCGGCCGCTATCCCGCGGAGATCACCGACGTCAAGGAAGCCGACATCGCCACCGACGTCGTCGTGGGTGCGCGGGTGGAGATGACCTTCCGTCGTTTGTCGACGGCGGATGGCATCCACAATTACTTCTGGAAGGCGCGCCCGCTCCGCGAGGCGTGATGCGCGCCGGAAGGGCCGCGGAAGGGCCGCGGAAGGACTAGGCGCCTGCGGGCGTTGGGCCGGATACTGAATACACACTGCCGAGGTTCGAGGAGAACGAGGGCGTATGGGATCGCACGGCATTCGTGACCGGGTAGCCATCGTCGGAATGGCCTGCACGCCCTTCCGCGAGCACTTCGACAAGAGCGCCGACGACCTCATGGTCCAGGCGGCCACGGAGGCGTACGCGTCCGCCGGCGTCTCGAAAGCTGATGTCGACGCGTACTGGCTGGGAACCGCCACCAGCGGCATGAGCGGCATCACGCTCGCCCGGCCGTTGCAGCTCGAGGGCAAGCCGGTCACGCGCGTCGAGAACTACTGCGCCACCGGTGCCGAGGCGCTGCGCCAGGCCGCGTACGCGGTGGCGAGCGGCGCGTACGACGTGGCGATGGCGCTCGGCGTCGAGAAGATCAAGGACTCCGGCTACCAGGGGATGTCCGCCCCGCCGATCCCCAACGACGGCACTGCCCGCACCCTCACCGCGGCGGCGATGTTCAGCATGATCGTCCCGGCCTACGCCAAGCGCTACGGCGTCACCGAGGCCGAGATGCGCGAGGCGCTCGCGCACATCGCGTCCAAGAACCACTTCAACGGCGCCCGCAACAAGCGCGCCCAATTCCGTCGCGAGGTCAGCCCGCAGGCGGTCTGCGCGGTGCCGCCGGTCGCCGGCCTGCTCGGGATCTACGACTGCGCCGGCGTCGCCGACGGTTCGGCGGCAGCCGTCGTCGTGCGGGCCGAGGACGCCCACAAGTACACCGACAAGCCGCTCTACATCAAGGCGCTGTCGTTCGTCGCCGGCAACGGCAACGGTCTCGCCGACCCGAACTACGACTACACCACCCTGCCCGAGTGCGCGATGTCCGCGAAAGACGCCTACCAGCAGGCCGGTATCACCTCCCCGCGCGACCAGATCGCGATGGCCGAGGTGCACGACTGCTTCACGCCGACCGAGATGGTCCTCATGGAGGACCTCGGCTTCGCCGAGCGCGGCACCGCCTACAAGGAGGTGCTGGCCGGCACCTACGACCTCGACGGTGACCTGCCCATCAACCCCGACGGCGGGCTCAAGAGCTTCGGCCACCCGGTCGGTGCGTCCGGGCTGCGGATGATGTTCGAGCCGTGGCTGCAGCTGCGCGGTGAGGCTCCGGAGGAGCGTCGCATCCGTACCGCCGACCGCGGCCTGGCGCTCACCCACAACCTCGGTGGCTACCCCGGCGAGATGGTGTCCTTCGTCTCGATCCTGGGCAACGAGCTGGGCTGAGCCCGGCGGCCGGGTGGGCAGCCGTTGAGCCCCCGAACGGAGATCAAGGGCTCAACGGGCCGCGGCTAAGTCAGGAGCTGGAGCCGGGATCGATCTGCTGGGCGAGGTAATCCTGGGCGCCGAGGGTGCGGTAGAGGTGCAGCTGCGTCTCGAGATAGTCGACGTGCTCTTCCTCAGCCTGCAGGATCTTCTCGAACAGCATCCGCGACCCCGTATCACCGGTGTCCAACGCCAGGCGGATGGCCGGCCGCAGCCGCGCCATCGCGTCGTGCTCGAGCTCGAGGTCGGCGACCAGCTGCTCCTCGACGGTCTCGCCGACGCGAATGGGGTTTAGCCGCTGCAGGTTGGGGTGGCCCTCGAGGAACAAGATCCGTTCGATGAGCTCGTCGGCGTGCTTCATCTCGTCGATGGACTCGTCGTAGGTGGCGTGGCCGAGCTTCACGAAGCCCCAGTTGTTCTGCATCCGGGAGTGCAGGAAGTACTGGTTGATGGCGGTGAGCTCGCCGGTGAGGATCTCGTTGAGTGCCGTGATGACGGCTTCGTCGCCCTGCATTCGCAACAGTCTGCGCTATGCCACCGCGGTAGGGGTCAGCACTGGCGCGTCGGAGGTGTCGACAGCGGCCGTGCGCTGGGCGAAGAAGTCTTCGACGGTGCGCCGCAGTGAACGAACGCATCCTCCGCACGAGGTGGCCGCGCGGGTGGCCTTCACGACCGTCCGCCAATCGTCATCCGGACCGCTGCATGCCGCCTGGGCATCGCGCGTGGTGACGCGGTGGCAGTGGCAGATGATCAACCTGGCCCCCTCGGACGTAGTAAGTAAAGGGAGCCTAACCTCAGTCCGGGATTCGCGCTAGAGGTTCTCCCAAAAACCTTCGTGCGTCCGGCCGGCGGGCAGCGCGCCGAACGGGTGACTCCCGCGTTCCCGGGCGCTCGCGGCGAGGGCGACCGCGCGGTGCAGCAACGCCACTTCGAGCGCGCTGGCGGCGGCTTGCACCGCATCGACCGGGGGGTTCACGCGGCGACCTTGGCCAGCCAACGGCGACTTCAGTGGCGCGTGACGCCCGAATGCGAACCCTGTGCGAAACACGCCGAAACCACGTTGCGCGAGGCAGGTCTCGGCTACCTGTGGAGCAAGCTCGTCGCCCTGGTGCGGGCCGGGCCGGTGGCCGGCATTCCCCTCTTCGGGAAGACGCTGCTGCGGGTCGCCGTCACGAGCTACTGCATCCCGGTGGTCGCCGTTGCGCCGGTGCTGAACATCGCCATGAACGGTGATGCCCGCGAAACTGACGCGACGGTATCCCGGCAGCTGCCTTAAGCTGAGGTGTCCGGGATCTGAGCGCGTAATCTCAGGATGTGAAACATGGAGGCGAACCGCGCCGACGCGCACGCCCAGTGGCAGGACAGTCTGCTCGCCGGGCGGGTACGCGGCATGGCTTCCTCGGTCATTCGCGACCTGCTCGCGCTGACCGCTCGGCCCGATGTCATCAGCCTCGCCGGCGGGCTCCCGGACGAGGCGGCGCTGCCCGCCAACTGGCTGCGCGAATGCGCAGACGCGCTCTTCGCCGGCGCCGGCTCGGGCCTGCTGCAGTACTCGACCACCGAAGGTGATCCGCAGCTGCGGGCGCTCATCGCCGAGTGGGAGAGCACCTGGTGCGCCCGCCCCGTGGACGCCGACGGTGTACTCATCACGTCCGGCTCGCAGCAGGCGCTGGACCTCCTGGCGAAGGTGCTCGTCGATCCGGGTGACATCGTTGTCACGACCGATCCTGCCTACCTCGGAGCGCTGCAGGCCCTGCACCTGTTCGAGCCGAAGCTCGTCGGCGTGCCGGAGGACGCCGAGGGGATGCGCGTCGACGATCTGGCTGCTGCGCTGGCGACCGGCCTTCGCCCCAAGCTCGTGTACCTCACCCCGACTTTCGCCAATCCCAGCGGCACCACGCTCTCCCTCGAGCGCCGGGTGGCGCTGGCGGCGTTGGCCGACGAGTACGGCTTCCTGATCGTGGAGGACGATGCCTACCGGCAGCTGTACTTCGGCGCACCTCCGCCCGCGCCGATCGGCTCGGTCAGCGACCGCGTCGTGCGCTTGGGGTCGTTCTCGAAGGTGCTCGGGCCCGGCCTGCGGGTCGGCTGGGTCACCGCGCCGCCCGCGTTGCGCGGCGCCCTCATCCGTGCCAAGCAGGCGACCGACCTGCACACCTCGACGTTCACCCAGCGGCTGCTGCAGGCCGCTGCCCGCGACGATGCACGCTTCGAGGCTCACCTGCAGCGCACGCGCCGGCTCTATGCCGAACGCGCGCTGACGCTAGTCGATGCGTTGCGGTGCGAATTCGGCGATCGCATCGCGGTCGCCCCTCCACAGGGCGGGATGTTCTGCTGGGTGCGCTTCGTCGACGGCACCGTTCCCGACGAGTTGCTGGTGACGGCGCTCGACCGGCTCGTGGCGTTCATTCCGGGCAGCGCCTTCACGGTGAGCTCCGGCCCGCAGGCCGCGACCAGCCAGGGCGCGCGTATGTGTTTCGCGACCTCGCCACCCGACGTGTTGCGCGAGGCGGCGCGCCGCCTCGCCGGCCACTGACCGCGTGCGCTGCCGGGCCTACAGCGGGATCCCTTGCGGCCACTCGACGTCGGGGGCGCCGGACAGCTCGAGGGGGCGCGAGTCGTGGACCGCGAGCTTGCGTGGCAGATGGTCGCGGTTATAGGTGGCCATGGAGCCGAGCAGCCGCTCGCGGGTCGCCGCCGGTGTGCCACTGCGGGCCGGCCCTGCTTGCCCATGACGATGCCCACCCGGTTGCCGGCCTCGTCGATCTTGTTGGACAGCACGCGGATGAGCGGCTGCTCGGCCAGCCGGAACTGCTTGCCGTACTGGGTGGATCGGTCCGAGAGCTGATCGAAGCCGGGGTGGGCCATCACGACGGGCTGCGAGCGGCCTGCAGGGTTGGCGGCCGGACGGGTCCGCGCCGTTCATGGAAAGTTCACGTGGTTGATCGGACTCGAGCTCCGCGCTCAACCCGGCCGCGCACCGCGGTATTGCCGCGGGATACCAGGCGAACGGCCTGTCCGTAACGCTGTTACCAGGCGGCCCGGACACGATAGCCGAGCCGCTGCTGGATCGATCGCCCGGCGATGGGGGCGAGCGTGTCTTCGACGAAGCCGGCCTCGTTCAGCGTGTCGGTGTGCAGCGACACCTGCACAGCAAGAGGAATTGATCGGCCAGACGTCGAGTGATTCGAGCAGCCGCGCGAGGTTCCACGCGCGGGCGTGACGGTGGTGGCTTTGCCTGGCTGTCGATCGTTCCGGCGGTGAGGCTCTTCCCGTTGCCGCTCAGCACTTCGGTCGGCGGCCCGATGACGAGCCGCGGGTCGACGCCGGCCATCGTCTCGGGGTTGCCGGCCTTCCCCACCGCCACGACGCGCCCGTCACGGATGCCGACGTCGGCATTCGCGACACCCCGGTGGTCCAGCACGATCGCGCCGGTGATGACGAGATCGGGCGTGCCGCTGGCGCGGGTGGCCACGGACTGTCCCATCGACTCGCGGATCACCTTGCCGCCGCCGAGCACGGCCTCCGGGTAGTTCAAGCGCAGCCCGCGCGCCCGGCGGCGGTGTGCGACCTCCGCCGCCCACAGCACCATGAGGCGCTCCTGCTCGCGGGGGTCCGCTGCGCGGGCCGACATCAATCAGCCCGGCGAGCGATTCGCGGCCCGCGCTGAGATCTTCATATCGCCGCAACTCGGGCGTCACGCGTGTGCCATCACTCGCTCTCGCGCCGTCTGCGGCGATACTCACCCAGGGACGCGGGCGCATTCGCGGTCGGCGACGGCGGGAGGACACGGGGTGGCACTGACACCGCTTCGTCCCACCGACCCGCAAAGCTGTGGCCCTTACCGGCTGCACGGCCGGCTCGGCTCCGGCGGGATGGGCGTGGTCTACCTCGCGTTCGGCCCCGACGAGGCCGGTGACGAGGGCGCCGTCGCGCTGAAGGTGCTGCAGCCCATGCTCGCCGACGACGAGGGCTATCGCGCGCGCTTCGTCCGCGAGGTGAGCGCCGCCCGGCTGGTCGACAGCCCGTACGTCGCCCGGGTCGTCGGCGCCGAGACCGAGGGCTCTCCGCTGTGGATGGCGACCGAATACGTCGAGGGAGCGACCCTCGCGCGGGCTGTCGAGACGAACGGTCCGGTACCGCCCGACCGGCTTCGAGGTCTCGCCTCCGACCTCGCCTCGGCCCTCGCCGCCATCCACGCGGTCGAACTGGTGCATCGCGACCTCAAGCCGCAGAACGTCGTGCTGGCGTGGAGCGGTCCGAAGCTCATCGACTTCGGCATCGCCAAGCACGAGGGCGGCACCGACCTCACCCAGACCGGTGTCGCGGTCGGGTCTCCACTCTGGATGAGCCCGGAGGTGCTCTCCGGGTATCCGGCGAGCCGGGCGAGCGACGTCTTCGCATGGGGCGAATGCGTGGCGTTCGCCGGTACCGGGCATCCGCCGTTCGGCGACGGACCTCCCGGTGCCGTCGCCTACCGCATCGCCCATGAGAGCCCCGATCTGACCGGGCTGCCCGCCGGTCTCGCGGAGCTGGTGGCGGCTGCGCTCGGCAAGGACCCCGCGCAGCGCCCCACCGCGGATGACCTCTGCCGGGCGCTCGGCTCGGGATCGCGCCGGCCCACGTCCGTCGCCGTTCCGAACCCCGAGGGCGGCTGGACAGGTCCGAACGCGGCGCCCACGGCCCCCGCGTATCCGATTCCTCCCACTTCATCTCCCGCGTCATCGCCGGTCTCGCCGTCGCCATCGGGGCCGTCACGGCCTGGACATCGGCGTGCCTGGCTGCTCGGTGTCCTCGCGGTGCTGCTGGTCGCCGCCGGCGTCACGCTGGGCGTCGTCCTGACCCGCGGCAGCGAGACGAAAGCCGGCCCGACCCCGACCCCGACCCCGACTTCGAGCTCGTCGCCGACGGCATCGCCGAGCAGCTCGCCGACGATCTCGCCGCAGCCGCTGATCTCGCCTTTCGCCTCGATCGACGAGGCCGAGGCCATCGTGCAGGCCGACGGCTACACCCCCGACCCGGACGCCGGCGCGTTCTGGGATCCGGCGGCGCCCATCAACGTCATCATCGGCACCCTCACGGGCTCCGGCGACGGGTACAACAACTGGGCGTTCTTCTTCGCGGGGGATCGCTACATCGGCCACGACGCCAAGGAGCCGAGCCTTGGCGTGTCGATCGTGTCCCGGACCAACAACGTCATCACGCTCGGATACACCATCTACGAGCCGAACGATCCGAACTGCTGCCCCACCGGCGGCACGCAGAACGTGCGTTTCGAGTGGAACGGCACCGACCTCATCCCGCTCGATCCGCTACCCGGTACGGATCCCAGCGGTCCGCATCGCTGAGCCGTTTGGTCTGATGCTGCAATGACCGACAGCAGCGCCGCGACCGCCGGCTCACCTTCGACCGTCCCCGGATCCGCCCCTTCCCGGGGGCCGCTCTCGGGCGTGCGCATCCTGGAGCTCGCCGGCCTGGGTGCGCTGCCCTACGCGACGATGAAGCTCGCCGACATGGGAGCCGACGTCATCCGCATCAACCGGCTGAGCGAAGTGCCCGTGGAGCGACCGGCCGAGGTGACGCCTGAGCTGCTGTGGCGGGAGTTCGATCGCGGTCGGCGCTCCATGGCCGTGGATCTCAAGGCGCCGGAGGGGGTCGAGCTCGTCCTCGCGATGGCGCAGACGTCCGATGTCCTGCTCGAGGCGTTCCGGCCGGGCGTCGCCGAGCGGTTGGGCGTCGGTCCGGAGCAGGCGATGGCCCGTAACCGCAAGCTGGTCTACGGGCGGCTGACCGGCTGGGGGCAGGAGGGGCCACTGGCATCGGTGGCCGGCCACTCGCTGAACTACGAGTCGCTCACCGGCGCGATCGGTTCGATCGGACCGGTCGGCGGACCGCCGGTGCCGCTGCTGCAGGTGCTCGGGGATTTCGCCGGCGGCGGCCTGCACCTGGCCTACGGCGTGGTGTGTGCCCTGTTCGAGGCGCAGCGCACCGGGCAGGGTCAGGTGGTCGATGCGGCCATGCTCGACGGCGTCATGTCGCTCTACAGCGTCTTCTACGGCATGGCGGCCTCGGGCATGCACACCGAGCAGATCGGCAGCAACCTGTTCGACGGGGGAGCGCCGTTCTACAACGTCTACGAGACGGCCGACGGCAAATACGTGAGCGTTGCACCTATCGAGCCGCACTTCTACCGCCAGCTGCTGGACGCGTTGCAGCTGCCCGCCGACGAGTTTCCGGGCCAGTACGACCAGAGCCAGTGGCCGGCCGTCCGGCAGCGGCTCGCCGAGGTCTTCCGGACCCGCACCCGCGCCGAGTGGCAGCAGTTGCTCGAAGGCACCGACGTCTGCTTCGCCCCGGTGATGCGCCTGGCCGAGGCGCACGAGCACCCGCACAACGTCGCTCGCGGGACGTTCGTGACGACCCCGGCGGGTACCCGCCAGACCCGCCCGGCGCCGCGGCTGTCCGGGATGACCGGGCAGGTCCGCCCCTCCTACGCGTACGTCGGTGCCGACACCGACGCCGTGCTCGCGGAGTTCGGCTACGAGCGCGCGGCGATCGAGCGGCTGCGCGACTCGGGCGTCGTCGCCTGACGCCGGGCGCCCAGGCGCCTCGCTCCCGGTGAAGCGGCCACCGTCCACCGGTTTCGCCCCTGCACCCGAAGTTGTCGGTGGCGAACGGTACGGTGACCCCGGCCACACCAGCTAGAACGCCGTTTCTTCGCTGAACGGCGGCTCTGCCGGGTGCCGGCGGTTGTGTCACCGAGGTCAGGGAGGCCGAGCCCAGATGCAGGTAGAGCGCACGGGGGAGCACGCGCGGCCGTTGGCGGGCATCCGGGTCGTCGACTTCTCCACCGGCGTCAGCGGCGGATACGCGACCAAGCTGTTCGTCGACGCCGGCGCCGAGGTGGTGAAGGTCGAGCCGCCGGCCGGCGACCCCCTGCGGCGCTGGTCGGCTTCGGGCGCGACGGGCGGTGAGGCGGGCGCTCTGTTCCGCTTCCTCGCGGCCGGCAAGCGCTCGGTTCTCGGCTCCCCGCCGGACCTGGCGGTCGCCCGGCTGGTCGCCGGCGCCGACATGGTGGTCGATTCGGGTGACGCCGGCCTGGACCCGCAGGCGTTGTTCGCCGCTGATCCGCGGCTCGTCGTCTGCTCGATCACGCCGTACGGGCTGACCGGCCCTTACGCCGGCCGGCCCGCCACCGAGTTCACCGTGCAGGCCGAGTGCGGCTCCATCGCCGGCCGCGGCACGCCCGAGCGCCCGCCGGTGCAGGCCGGTGGGCGCATCGCCGAATGGTCAGCCGGTGCCACGGCGGCCGCCGCCGCGCTCGCAGCGCTGCATCGGTCGACCCGCAGCGGCGAGGGCGCCCTGCTTGACGTGTCCTGGCTGGAGGTGATGGTCCTCGCCACCAACCTCTACAGCGACCTGATGTTCAGCCTCATGGGCCGCCCCGAGCTTCCCGGCCCGCCGCGCAGCGTCGAGCTGCCGTCCATCGATCCGACGGCTGATGGATGGATCGGCTTCAACACCAATGGCGCGCAGCACTTCCGGGCGTTCGCCGAGCTGGTGGAGCGGCCCGATCTCGTCGGTCATCCCCAGTTCGGCACCATTCCGGGCCGGGTCGCCGCTCGTTCGGAGTGGGACGCCATCGTGCGTTCCTACACGACCGCACACACCACCGCCGAGATCCTCGAGCGTGCCGAGCAGCTGCGCGTACCGACCGCGCGGGTCAACGATGGACGCAGCGTGCTCGACGAGCCGCAGGTGATCGCCCGGGAGTTCTATGCCGCCGATGAGGCCACCGGCGTTCGCGCGCCGCGCTCGCATTACCTGCTGAACGGTGCGCGCATGCCGGCCGGCGCGGCGGCACCGGAGCTCGGCGCGGACGATCCCGATGCGCTCCTTCGGGAACGATCCGCCCCGAGCAGGCCGGCCACCGGCGCGTTACCACTGGACGGGGTGCGCGTGCTGGACCTGACCGCCTGGTGGGCCGGTCCCGCGGTGGCGCAGCTGCTCGCCGCGATGGGTGCCGACGCCGTCCACGTCGAGTCGCTGACCCACCTGGATCCGATGCGGCTGGCGAGCGCCGTCATGTTCATGGGGCGTGACCGCTGGTGGGAGTACAGCGGCTTTCACATGGCCATCAACACGAACAAGAAGGGCGTCACGCTGGAGCTCGGCTCCGAGGAGGGACGCGCGCTCGTTCGGCGCCTCGTGCAGTGGGCTGACGTCGTCGTGGAGAACTACACGCCTCGGGTCCTCGAGAGATGGGGCCTCGGCTGGGAGACCGTCCACGAGCTGAACCCGCGGGCGGTGATGATGCGCATGCCGGCGTTCGGTCTGGACGGGCCGTGGCGCGGGCGGCTCGGCTTCGCGCAGACGGTGGAGCAGATGTCCGGCATGGCCTGGGTGACCGGCTATGCCGACGGCGAGCCGCTGGTGCCGCGTGGGCCGTGCGATCCCATCGGCGGAATGCACGCGAGCTTTGCCGTGCTGGCCGCGCTCGCCGCCCGCGACCGCACCGGCGAGGGGCAGCTCGTCGAGGCCGCTTTGCTGGACAGCGCGCTCAACATGACGGCGGAGCAGGTGATCGAATACACCGCTACCGGCAACGTGCTGGGCCGGGAAGGCAACCGTTCTCCGTGGGCCGCGCCGCAGGGGCTCTACGCGTGCCATGAGCCGTCCGCGATGGGGACGGCCGGTGAGCGATGGCTCGCGTTGTCGGTGGCGAACGACGAGCAGTGGGAGGCGCTCGTCAAGGTCGTCGGCGCGCCCGCCTGGGCGCAGGACCCGCAGCTCGCCACTCACGGGGGGCGCCGGGCCGCGGCTGACCTGATCGATCGCGAGCTGGACGCCTGGGCGCGCGGCCGTGACGTCACCGCCACTGTCGAGCTGCTGCTCGGTGCCGGCATCCCGGCCGCCACGCTCACCAACCCGCGCAACCTGACCGGCCATCCCCAGCTCGCGGCTCGCGGCTATCTCGAGCAGGTGCCCAATGACGTGGTCGGCACCCACGGAGTCCCGGGGCTGCCGCTGCGGATGTCGGGTGTCGACCGCTGGATTCGCGGGGGTGCGCCGCTGGTCGGTGAGCACAACCATGAGGTGCTGAGCGGGATCCTCGGGCTGGGCGCCGCGGACGTCACGCGGTTGTCGGAGGCGGGGGTGATCGGTACCGAGCCGCCGTCGCCGGCTGCGTGAGCCGGGTCGGTGCCGGCGGCGCCCGCGAAGGCCACTGCGGCAAGGGTGAGCGCGGCGGATTAGCGTGGCTGCGGTGAAGGTCCGCATCGGTGTCTCTCTCGCGCTCGACGAGCAGCCGGACGCACCGGCGTTCGGGGAGAGCGTCGATGAGCTGGAAGAGCGCGGCATCGACTCGCTCTGGCTGTCCGAGCTGGTGTATTCACCGCTGATCGACCCGTTCATCGGAATGGCGTACGCGATCTCCCGGACCCGGCGGCTCAAGGTCGGCACCGGGGTAGCGGTGCTGCCGGGGCGTTCGCCGATCCTGGTCGCGAAGCAGCTCGCATCGCTCGCCCGACTCGCGCCGAAGCGGGTTCTTCCCGTCTTCGGGCTCTCGCCGGCGCGTCCGGCCGAGCGCGTCGCGTTCCCCGTCCCGGACGGGCAGCGGGGCGCGGTCTTCGACGAATCGTTGGAGCTGCTGCGGCTGCTGCTGCGCGAGCCGCGGGTCAGCTATTCCGGAAAATTCTTCTCGGTCGAGGACGCCACGGTGGGCGAGCTGCCGCCGACTCCGCTCGACATCTGGCTCGGCGGAAGCGCTCCCGCCGGGCTGCGAAGGATCGGGAGATTCGCAGACGGATGGCTGGCCAGCTTCATCACCCCGGACGAGGCGGCCGCTGGGATCGGGACGATCGTCGAGACGGCTAGGGCGGCGGGGCGGCAGATCGACCCGGAGCATTACGGCATCAGCCTGCCGATCGCGTTCGGTGAGGTGCCGCCGATACTGATCGAGGCCATCCGGGTGCGGCGCAGCGACGTGGCGGTGGACGAGCTGATCCCGCGCGGCTGGGAGGCCGCGCAGCGGCTCATCGAGCGCTACATCGCTGCGGGGATGAGCAAGTTTGTCATTCGGGCAGTCGGTTCTACGATGCCGAGCCATGAATTTTTGTCCGGTTTCATCCAGGAATTATCCCCGTTGGAAACCTGAAAGGTGCTGCAGTCAAGCAGCCACGCGGGAAGCGATCGAAATCGTGCGCTGCAGCGAGTCATCCGCTCACGATGGCTGCCGATAGCGCCATCGTGGCAGCACTGATTGTCGGCAGTACCGGCGCATCCTGCCGGCCGCGTGGCATCGCAGCCTCTGATGTCCTGCACGCGGTCCGTGCGACGGACTGCGCGACGCTCTGCGGCGCCCCGGTCGTCTTCGTCTTTCTGCAGACCGAATTCCCGGGCCCGGACCTCGATGCGGCGATCTGCCCGCGGTGCCACGATCTGGCGCTGGCGGGTTCGAGCGCGCAGCCGGAGGCCGCGGTCGGCTAGCTTTCGCCGGCTACTCGCCCGAGGTCCCCACCTTCTGGCGGCTTGATCAACGCGCCAACGAACAGCTCGACACCCAGTTCAACCGGGGGGTCGCCATGATCATTGGCGCGTTGATCATGGACTCGGTCAGGGCGTGACCGCCCGCCGCAGGGATGCGGCAGCGTATTCGAGCAGCGGGTTCGCGGCCGGCCCCGAGACGGCTAGCGCGTACTCGGCCAGCATGGCGTTCAAGAAGAGGGCCAAGGCCCGCGCTCGGCGCCCAGCGACGCGGCGAGCGGGTCCAGCTCGGCTTGCGGCGCGGCGGCGAGCGCCAGCTCTTCGCCCGGTAGCAGCTCGGCGCCCCAGTACGGCCATGCTGCGTCGCGCGCCGGCCATTCGCCGCACCAGCGAGGAACCGGCACGGGCAGCGGCAGCCGCGGGGCGAGTCGCGGCAGCCAGGCGATCTCACGGCGGATGCCGGGCAGCGCGATCGCCCGCCGTGGGAAGCGAAAGACGATCGGAGGCTGATCCGCAGTCGCTCGAGGCGCGCCGAACACGATGGCGGTGTTGTCCCGGCCGGAGGCAAGCGGCTGCGGGTGCCACCGGGCGAGGTCGGGAAAGTCGTGCGGCACCAGGGACCGAGCCGCGTCCGGCACCATCTCCCGCTCGGCCAGCCAGGCGGGTTCGCTGCCGGGGCCATCGGCGTGCTGGAGGGCCGCGTCAGCGGCTTTGATACGCCTCGCGCACGTGCGACGGGATGCGTCCGCGGGCGCTGACCTCATAGCCGTGAGCGAGCGCCCAGGCGCGGATCTGCGACGGGTCGTCCCCCGGAAGCGTCTGGCGCGGGATGCGCGGCCGCGCGCCGACGTGGCTGCGGGTCGCGGTCCGGCGGCCAGCCGTCACGTAGGGGGCCAGGGTCTCGCGGAGTTCTGCGGCATTCGGCGCCGAGAGATCGATCTCGTAGATGCGCCCGTCGAGGGCAAAGGCGACGGTCTCTTCCGCGGAGCCGCCGTCGAGATCATCGACTAGTTGAACAATGTTTCTTCGTGCCATATAGCAATGATGCGTCAATTATGGGAGCGCGCGCTCGCCGCAGTTTATGTGTTCGCTCACAACAGGCTGCCGGGCCGCGTTTGAGTGCGGACCAATTTCTGTGTATTAGAGACACCTCTGTCCGAGAAAATGACGGATTATCCGAGGCTCGGCCAGGCGGTTGTTGCCTGCTAGTAGCTGCCGGGAGGTCTGGGCCAATGTCACCGGGCTGCACCGGCCGCCGGTTCACAGGAATTCCACAGTCTGTCCCGCCCACGGCGGTGCCGCCGGGAAAAGATCCGCATTGACGGCGATCATCAGCGGGCCGGGGGCTGGTTTTCCTCAAGAGGGGACGGCAGGGCGGGGGTGGCTACGCCAAATGGAGTAACCGGTTGCCGAAAAGACGCAATCGACGTCCTCCAGCGAGTGCCCGGACCGGACCGAGCCGATCGAGCGGAGCGGTGCTGACGCGACGGTGTGGGCAGCCGCCTCTTGCTGATCGACGCTGATCGCCGGCGTGACGCGTGCGAGGATCCAGGCATGGACGTACAGCTTCGCCATGCCCCGTCCTTCACCGTCGCCCGCTGCATGCTCGCCCCGGGCGAGCAGGTGCGCGTCGAAGGCGGCGCGATGATCGCCCACAGTGCCGGCGTGAATCTCGAGTCCAAAGCCGAGGGCGGCATCATGAAGGGCCTCAAGCGCAGCGTGCTCGGCGGTGGTTCGTTCTTCGTGACCACCTACACCGCGCCCGCGCAGGGCGGCTGGGTCGATGTCGCCGGCGTGCTGCCGGGAGACACCGTCCCCATCGACGTGACCCCGCAGCAGCCGTTCTTCCTGCGCCGGGGAAGCTGGATCGCCAACTCCTCCGGCGTCGACGTCGACACCCAGTGGGGCGGCATGGCCAACCTCTTCGGAGGTGAAGGCGGCTTCGGCTATCGCGCCAGCGGCCACGGCCAGGCGCTGGTCAGCATCTACGGCGCGGTCGACGTCATCGACCTGGAGGCCGGTGAAGAAGTCACCATCGATACCGGTCACGTCGTCGCCTACGCCCTCGATGTCCGCTTCCAGATGCGCAGAGCCGCGCGGGGACGGTCGATCCAGTCGCTGAAGTCCGGCGAAGGCTGGGTTTTCGACTTCTTCGGTCCGGGTCGCGTGCTGCTGCAGTCGCGCAACCCTGACGCGTTCGCTGAGTGGGCGGCTGAGGTCCGGCCGAGCGAGTCGCCGCGGGAGGGCATCGGTGGCACCGGGGGGATCGGCCGCTTCTTCAACAGCTGATGCTGTAATGCCCTCGTGTCAGGTGCACGAGGCAACAGATGAGCTACGCAACGATCGCTGATGCAGCGGTGGCCCTGCGCAACGGCGAGATCACCAGCATCGATCTGACCCGTGCGGCCATCGCCGCGGCGGACTCGTTGGACGGGCGGCTCGGGACGTACCTCGCACGTTTCGACGACACGGCGCTCGCGGTGGCCGAACGGGCCGACGCCCAATTGCGGGCGGGGACCGATCGCGGGCCGCTGCACGGCATCCCGCTGGCCGTCAAAGACATCATCGCGACGGACGAGGGGCCGACCACGGCGCAGAGCCTGATCCTCGATCCGGCGTGGGGGAGGCGCGGCGACGCGTCGGTCGTGCAGCGACTTCGGGCGGCCGGGGCCGTCATCACCGGCAAGACCACGACCATGGAATTCGCCATCGGGATCCCCGATGAGTCGAAGCCTTTCCCGCTGCCGCGCAACCCGTGGGATCTCGACACCTGGGCGGGCGGATCGAGCTCTGGCACCGCCAACGGAACGGCTGCGGGGCTGTTCTTCGGCGGGCTCGGCACCGACACGGGTGGCAGCATCCGGCTGCCGTCCGCCTTTTGCGGCACGACCGGCCTGAAGCCGACGTACGGGCGGGTGCCGAAGGACGGCTGCGTTCCGCTGGGCTACACCTTCGACACGATCGGCCCCATCGCCCGAAGCGCTCGCGACTGTGCCGCCATGCTCTCGGCCATCGCCGGGTCGCATGCCGACGACCCTTGTACGACCGATGACCCGGTGCCGGCCTATTCCGATCACTTGTCCGGATCGCTGGCGGGGCTGCGCATCGGCGTCGACCGGCTGGAAGGCGTCGCGGCCGACACGGATCCGGCATTTCCCCGCCGATTCGAGGAGGCGCTCGGTGAGCTGGTCGCCGCCGGCGCCGTCATCGAAGATGTCAGCGTTCCGTATTACGCCGAGCTGACGAGCGTCGCCTTACTGGCCACGGCCGCCGAAGCTTTCGCTTATCACCGCGACGATCTGCGGGAGCGCTGGTTCGAGTACGGGTCCGGCGCCCGAATGGCGATTGCCGCCGGCGCTTTCTTGCAGGCGCCGGATTATGTTCAGTTGCAACGCGTTCGGCGCGTCGGCCAGCGCGCCGTCGCGCGGTTGTTCCGCCGGGTGGACCTCATCGTGACGCCGACGGCGACCGTGCCGGCCATACCGTTCGAGCCGCCTTCGTACGAGCGGCTGATCGACGCGATTCATACGCCGGCGTGGAACGCGATCGGAGGCCCCGTCCTCGCGTTGCCGATCGGCGCCAACGCCGCGGGCCTTCCCCTATCGATGCAGATCTGCGGCCGGCCGTTCGAGGAGGGCACCGTGTTGCGCGCCGGAGACGCCTATCAGCGCCGTACCGACTGGCACCGCGCGGTGCCGCCCGTGCATGCGGGCTGCGCGCCGGACCGATCGACGACTAGCCAGGGAGCTCCCCGATGGCCGACGACGTGACGCGGGCCCGCGACGCCTTGGCCCTCGCCGGGATCACCCCCTCGGACGAGGAACTCGCTGCGTTGGAGGCGATTCATGCGTTGACCCGCCGGCAGGTCGAGCGGCTTTGCGCCGTGGAAGAAGCTCGATACGAGGATCCCGGCGTGATGTTTCGGGCGCGGGCGGACCCTTGATCGCCTGCCTCAGGCCGGGCCACTGCGGCTCAGCGGCTGCGGGGCCTACCGAAATCGCCGCCGCCCGATACCAGCTCGGCGTGGTCGGCCGCGGCGGCGGTACGCAACGCAGCGAGAGCCGGTTCTCGTAGCCGACGCTTGGTCGCGGTATGGGCGTGAGCGTCCAACGCCGCCAGCTGCTCCGCCTTGGCCTGAGCCGCCTGGACGAGCTCTGCCGGATCGACGATCTCGTCCAAGAAGCCTGCGGCCACGGCGCTTTCCGGGCTGAACGCCTCCGCCAGGTTCAGCGCGCGCTGCAAGGCGCTGGGCGTGAGACGCGCACGGCAGAGCTCGATCGCCGCTCGGGGGAGCACCAGCCCGATCGCCACCTCGTTCGCCATGATGCGAAACGGCCCGCGCACGCCGATCCGGTGGTCGACCGACAGCAGCAGGAACGAGGCCATTGCGATCGCATGGCCGTTGCAGGCGATCAGCACCGGACGAGGGAAGGCCAGCAGCCGCTCGGCCAGTCTCCATCCCGAGTCGAGCATGTCGAGCGCTGCTTCGCCGCCGGACGTGAGCACACCAAGGTCGAAGCCGCCGGAGAAGCGGCCCTCGCGGCCGGTGAGCACCACGACCGCGCCTTCGGCCTCCGCGCGGTCCAGCGCCGCATTCAGCTCGCCCAGCATCTGCGGGCTGAGCACATTGACCTTGCCGTCGTCCATCGTGATGGTCGCGACCGCGTCGGTGCATTGATAGGAGACGAGCGCGGTCACAGCAACCTCCCGAGCCTTGCGGTCGCCGTACCGTAGCAGCGATACGGAACGTCGTTACGAAACCGGTCGGCGGTACGCAGGCGCGCTCATCCGCCGGCCGGCAGCCAGGCGCAAGGTCCGTACCGGACCGTCGGGGCGCCCGCGACCTTGTAGCCGAGAAGCTGCCAGCCGGGACGGTCCTCGACACCATTGGGTCGCTCGAGCAGGCCGACGAGGGTGGGCTTGTCGGTGATCAGCGGGGCGGACAGTGACGGCCCGATGCGGAGTGCGGCGCCGTCGGCGTCGAAGCCTTCGGTCGCTTGGAAAGCCGGGCAGATGCCGCCGTAGCCGTGGTGGGGCGAGCGCTCCAGCAGCCAGCCGTCTTTCAGACCCACGGTGCGCGTGATGGCCACATGCGGCGTCTCGGCGCAATTCGCCTCGGTGCCGTCGGTGCGTTGCTCCTGGACCTGGAAGCCGCCGGTGGCTGCGGTCACCCCCGAGACGTTGTCCCCGCAGCGGAAAGAACGCGCGAAGGGATCGTCGATCTGCGTGAAGGTGGACTTCGTGGGGTCCCAGTGCAGGATGTACCACAGGCCCTCGAAGCCGTTGCCGTCCGCAATCTTGATTTCGATCGCCGCGTCGTCGTAGCCATCCTCGTCGGCGTCGGAGTAGACCGGGTTGTCGCCGAGCGTGATCTGGCGGCCGCTGCCGTCGGTAGCACTTCCCTTGGTCAGGCTGACCTCGGAACCGCCCACCCGATAGGTCTGCGCGCCGAGGTCGACCGAGCGAATTGCTTGCGTGTCGCGGGTCGGGCTGGCACTTGCACTCGGCTTCGCCTTGGCGCTCCCAGCGGTAGCTGGTGCGGAGCTACCGCCGGGTTTGCTCTTGCCCAGGCCGTTGGACGCGCATGCCGTCGTGAGACTGAGCGCGATCAGCGCGCACAAGCTCCCGGTGCCATGGTGCTTGAGGCCGAGGTGCTTGATGCCGGGGTGCTTGAGCAAGTCATCAACCTTCGCTGTCGAGCCGGCGCCGAATGGCCGGCCGGCAGGCGGATCGCGCGTCGCGCTGAGACGGCTCGCAGAACCACCCCCGCGAACGTCTCCGGGCACCTGTGGTGCGTGAAACTCTCACATAAAAGTCAGGGCCTGCGCAACTCGCGCACACATGCAGCGCCAATCGTTGCGCGCTGAGCGCTACCGGCAGAAGGCAACGGCCTATGAGATGGCTCGCAGGCTCGCCATTCGAAGGATTTCCTGCGAATGCCCTGCAAGGATCGGCCCCGGCCCCGGCCCCGGCCCCGGCGCTATAGCAACCAGCCCTCGAGCGGCGCGCCTGCCGCGGGCGCCCGTGCTGGTTCGTCGCGGCGTGCCGCGCCTATCCCATTGCGGGAAAGAGCCGCTGGTTCGGCACGTCGGCGTGCGGCTGCGCGCGCGGACCTCTCCAGCGGATCATGAGCAGGGTGGCGTCATCGCGGAGCGTGTCGACGCGATGATCCAGCACGGCGCGGACCAGCCGGCGCAGCGTTTCGTCGGCTCGAAGGCCTGACGCCGCTTCCCGCTCCAGCTGGTCGCGCAGCCGCATCAGCCCGAATTCCTCACCGTTCGGGGTCTGGGCTTCCACCACCCCGTCCGTGTAAAGCACGAGTGCGTCGCCGGCCTGCAGGGTTCGCCGGCCAACGCTGGTCGGAAAAGGGCCGAGTCCGAACGGCAGGCCCGGCTCTTCGGACAGTTCCGCGACGACCTTGCGCGAGCGCAGCAGAAGGGGTGGCGGGTGGCCGGCGCAGGACCAGGTCACGACACCGGTGTCGAGCGACAGCCGTGCCACGATGCCGGTGGCGAAGGCCTCCCCTGCATATTCATTCCTGATTGCCTCGTCTATCTCGGCGTGGAGCGCGTCGACGGATGCATGCTGCCGCCTGGCATGCCGGTAGGCGCCGACCGCCAGCCCGGTCAGCATGCTGGAGGCGATGCCATGCCCCATGCCGTCGAAGATCGCGAAGTCGACCTCGTCGTCACCCAAGGCGTAGTCGAACGCGTCGCCGGCTACGTGGTAAGCGGGCTCCAGGACGCCGGCCACGGCGACGCTGGGTGTGCCTGCCGACAGCGGAGGCATGAGCTCCCACTGCATCGTCGCCGCGAGTGACATCGACTTGCCCCGCCGTCGAAGGTGAGGCAGGTCGCTGACGGTCGCGTGCGCGGCGAGCGCGAGCCCGGCGAACACTCCGAGCAGCTCCAAATCGCGCAGGAGCTCGTCGTCGACCTCGGGCACGGTGACCTCGACGACCCCTGTCCGTTCCGTTCCTTCCAGCAGCGGCACCCAGACCCGGTGCCGGCCGTCCCGGCTGGCGCTGACGGCCCGCCCGGTGACGAAGGCCCGGCCGGCCAGCGACGTGGCGATCGGCTCCTCGAACGGAACCAGGCCGCGCACCGGGACCGGCAGGGGCAGCAGCTCCCGATGGGCGAAATCCGCCAGGTAGACGATCGGGTCGCTCGCCCCGAGGGGGCGCAAGGCAGCGGTGAGCATCTCGTGGACGTCGGCGTTGGCGTTGCCCGCGAGGAGCTGCAAAGCCGCGTGGTACGCGAGCGGCGGCATCGGGCGGCCCTTCCTATGGGGACGCCGGAGGGTTTGCGGCGTCTCCGCAAGATACGACTGGAGAGGCCGGTGCGCGGCGGGTTCGGGAGCGCCCGAGCCACCGGCGCGCTTCTGCGAGTGTGCCCGGCAGGACTCGAAGCTGCGTCACCGCCTCCGAAGGGCCATTCGAACTCGCAAACGGCCTGCTCATACGGCGTTTCGGCGCCTGAGCTGCGCTGCGCCGGTCTTCGACCGTCGTCGGTCGCCCCCGGCTGGCGCCGCGGCGCTGAGGCGGGGCTGAGGCGGGGCTGATATGAGTCGGGGTGTCGTCCTGAGCTGACACCTCCGGAGTGCCAGAAGGGACCTTGTCAGGTTCCTCATCGAAGGTCGGGCGTTGCTGCGCCGTGACCTTCTGGCGTCCCCGGAGGTGGGTCGTGCAGGTTCAGTCTGGTCAATCGTCGTCCATTGTCTCGCCGTTGGTGGTGGCGGTCGATGTGGGCAAGACGTCGGTGGCGTTGTCGGTGACCGACGCCGAGCGTCGTCGGCTACTTGGGCCGGTGGAGTTCGCGATGACCCGGCCGGCGCTGGCGGCGGTGACCGAACAGATCCGCCGGGTGTTGCCCGAGCCGGATGCGCTGGTGCGGGTTGGTGTTGAGGCCGCCGGGCACTATCACCAGCCGCTGGTCGCTCCGGGTGTGTGGCCGGCGGGGTGGCAGGTTCTGGAGCTCAACCCGGCGCATGTCACCGAGCAGCGCCGGGTGATGGGACGGCGGCGGGTGAAGACCGACGCGATCGACTTGGAAGCCATCACCGAACTCGTCCTCGTCGGCCACGGAAAGCCCATCGCTGACCGCGAACTGATCCTCGGGGAGTTGACAGCCTGGTCGGCGCATCGCGCCAGGCGGGTGCAGCTGCGCACCGCGACGAAGAATCAGTTGCTCGGCCAGCTCGATCGGGCCTTTCCGGGTTTGACGTTGGCGTTGCCGGACGTGCTGGGCACCAAAGTCGGCCGGCTGATCGCTGCCGAGTTCGCCGACCCGGCACGGCTGGCCGGCTTGGGATCTTCACGGTTCGTGCGGTTCGCCGCGACCCGCGGGCTGCAGGTGCGCCGCCCGCTGGCAGATCGGGTGGTGCAGGCCGCCCGTGATGCGCTGCCGACCCGTGACGCTGCCGTCGCCCGCCAGGTGCTCGCCACGGACCTGATCCTGCTGGCCGACCTCGACCGTCAGATCGACGACGCCGACAAGGAGCTGGCAAGGCTGGTGCCCGCCAGCCCCTTCCGGACGCTTGTGTCGGTGCCTGGCTGGGGCACCGTGCGCGCCGCCGCCTACGGCGGCGCCGTCGGCGACCCCAAACGTTGGCCCAAACCGCGCCAGCTTTACCGCGCCGCCGGGCTGTCGCCGATGCAGTACGAGTCCGCCGGCCACCGCCGCGACGGCGCGATCAGCCGTGAAGGCAGCGTCCCCCTGCGCCGGGCGCTGATCGACCTCGGCGTCGGGCTGTGGCTATCGGACGGGCCGAGCAAGGCCTACGCCGCCGCCCTGCGCGCCCGCGGCAAGCACGGCGGCGTCATCGTCTGCGCCCTCGCGCACCGCGCCAACCGCATCGCCTTCGCGTTGGCGCGACCAGGTCGACTACGACCCGACCCGCTGGCAGCCAAAGGAGAACTGACCCAGGCTCTTCACAACTCCGACCGGAAGGTGTCACCCTGACCGGACGAAGGGCCGGATCAGACGCCGTCGGGGCTATGGCACACCCCCTGGGTGATGCCGTGACTAGCTTGGCGCCCGGCCCTTCGCCATCACAGCAGCCCGAACGACGCCAGATGACCCGCCCGCGGCGAGGTCGCATACGTCAGCGTGGGCGCTCGGCACCGGCCCTCGGGTTCACACCGACCGGTCAACATCAACAACAGCTCCGCAGCGCGGAGCCGATCCCACACGCCCACCCACGAACTTGACTCGAACCACCGCCAGCTAGGTCTGCGGTGCGGCACGGTATGGGGGATATGCGGGTCGACGAACGCACAGCCGTGCAAGGTGGTAGCTCGCAGCTAGGGCTGCCGGCGGCCGGCCCGAATGAGGCGAACGAGCCGCTCGTCCATGATCAACCTTCCGGCAGGGCACCCCTTCATGACGCAGACTCCCCGCATCGGTCTTTGACACGAGTTTCTCATCTTTGTTGCGGATTCCGCACATGCTTACCAAACCTCCCCTAGCGTCAACCCTTGCTGCGGGGGGCGCCGAGCCGGTAACGGGTCCAGCAAGTCTGACCTAGGGCCTCCCTGACTCACGTCGAATCGGGGCCCCAACGTTGACCATCCTCTGCCGGCGAAACCGGCGCGCTCGTCACGCGTCCATTGCCGTCGCTCTCGCCGGCGTCGTCGCGCTGGTGGGGTGCTCTTCCGGGGCAGGCTCGGATCCGAGCGCGGACGTGCCCAGCACCCCCTCGGCCACCGACACGACGTACTCGGCCATTGCCTTCACCAGCCCGGATGGAAGCGCGGGCTATGCGAGCACGACAACCTTCACGGTCACCAACACCAGGAGCGGCAAGTCGATCGCGGTCCCCGTCGCCGGTGTGGGCAAGCAGACCATGACGGCCGTGAAGGTGGAGCCCGGCACGTACAAGATCACCTCACCCGGTCCGTCGATCGCCGAGAACGTGACCTACACCGTCCAGCAGCTGGGCTCCGGGCAAGGTGATGTCACGGTTCGCGCGCCCACCATCGATCAGCCCAAGCAGATCACGACCGTGAAGTTCGCGCTCAAGGCTCAGGTGGCGCCACTCAAGCTCACGGTCGACAGGGTTGATTCCTCGAGCGTGTCGCTGTCCTGGAGCGGTCCCCAGGACGTCGCTGGTTACGACTTGCGGCGCACTGAGGGGGAGGATCCGGCGGCCGGCCCGAGCGCAGGCACCGCCGTCAAGCTCGACAGCCCAACGGCGACGGCGGCCACCGGTCTCGAGCCGGAAACCAACTACACGTTCACCTTATTCGCAAAGACGAGCGGGGCCGAGTTCCTGCCCTTCACGTCCGTATCGGCGTCCACCGCAAGCTGGGACGGCAGCAAGCCGGCATACGCCGTGGCGCCGAACACGATCGTTGCCACCAACTTCGCCGACCTGCATGCCACGAAGGTTGCTGATTCGAAGGTTCGGGTGACGCTCGACAAGGGCGCAGCCGATCGAGCCAGCGCGAGCCTCATGCCGGGCCTCGGCCAGGCCACCCTCGGAAGCTCTTGCGTGGTGGGTTCGCCGTTTCTGGCCTCGAGCGAGGTCGCCGGCGACAAGGGCTTCTACGGACTCGTCGAGTCGTGTGACTCGGGCTCTGGCAAGGACGCGACCGCCGTCGTCAATACCGATGTCCCGCTCAACGCGGTGCTGTCTTACCTGAACGTCGACAGCAGCGGCGCGGGTCCCTGCACACCTTTGGCGGCGAAGGGCGCCGACGATCCCGAGCCGGATCCGACGGCCTGCGAGGGGGCGGATGCGGATGGCGACGGGCTGTCCGACGCCACAGAGACCCTGACCGGGACCGATCCGCAGCTGGCCGACACGGACAACGATGAGCTCAACGACGGTGACGAGGTCAACACGTACCACACCGATCCGCTCAACAAGGACAGCGACTTCGATCTGCTGGACGACGACGAGATCCTCGTGTTCAAGACCGATCCCAACAACCCGGACACGGATGGCGACGGATGCTGGGACTACGGCGAGAACCACACGGCGGGGCGCAATCCCCTGAAGGACTCGGACGCCGGCCGCGCCTGCGACCGGGCGGACTGGAAGGCTGATGTCGAGAAGGCGCGGCAGGCGCGCGACCCCGATCCGCAGGGGCCGACCCGCCCGGCGGGGAGCACCGGCGCGACGTTGAGCAGCGCCAGCAGTGCGAGCTCGGCTTCCGACGTCCCGGCCACGCTGATCTCCAGCGAGAGCAGGGTCAAATGCGAGGGCAGCGGGAAGTCCACCTTCTCCCTGCAGCCCGCGTTCGGGCCGATCAAGGACGTCAAGTTCATTCTCGAGACGACGTCTATCGAGTGGGATGTCCACGTCGGGGTAGGCGCCAAGATCGACCCGCTGGTGGAGCTCGAGGCCAACTACGAATGCCAGCTCGACCTCAAGAGCGTGATCTTCCAGATCACCACCTCGCCGGTGCCCATCAACCTCGAACTCGAACCGGTGGTGAAGGGCTCCGCGTCCGGCAAGTTCGAGCTCAAGGGACCGAGGACCGAGCTCGCCCTCGGCTTCCAGGCCAAGGGGTGGGTCAGCGTCCAGTACAGCGTGAGTCGCGGTATCTACTTCAACACCTCCGAGGACAACACGAAGGTCACTCCGGTGACCGGATTCTCGATGGGGTCGGCGACGCTCACCATCGGCGGGGAGCTCGGCCTGGACCTCGGCATCGACGCCACGATCGGCGTCGGGTTCAAGAACGACTATGCCGCCGCCAAGACGGGATTCAGTTTCGAGCTGATCCCGCTGGCCGCCAAGGTGAAAGCGACGCTCGGGACGACCAACTGCGGGTCGCTGTCACTCGGCGCCAAGCTGACGGTGTCGCTTCGCGAGGAAGCGTGGATCGTCCGGCCCAGCTGGGGTTTGGACGAGCGGGTGAAGCTCTGGGAGGGGGGAGTTTCGTACCCGGGCCTCAAAGCGGAGATCGGCAGCGGTTGCGACTGAGGAGACTCCAGCGCTTCCACTCCACGTCAGTCGAGTGCCCCCGGCAGGATTCGAACCTGCGCCACCGCCTCCGGAGGGCGGTGCTCTATCCCCTGAGCTACGGGGGCCGCGAACTGCAGGGGTCACGGTATCAGCGCGGCCGACAGCTACGCTTGCCGCGATGACTGAACCCTCCGCCTCCTACGGAATCCCGGGTGGCGATCCGGTGCGTGTCCTCGTCGTGGACGACGACGAGGTGATCCGGCAATTGATCACGCTGAATCTGGAGCTCGAGGGGTTCGAGGTGCACGAGGCCAGCGACGGCCAGGACGCGCTGAGCAAGGTGGTGGCCATCGACCCGGCCGTGATCACGCTCGACATCATGATGCCGAACCTCGACGGCTGGGACGCGGCGGCGCGGCTGCGCAGCGACCCGGCCACCTCCCACATCAAGGTGGTCCTGCTGTCGGCGCGGGCTCAGGAGGCGGATGTGCGACGCGGCACCCGGCTGGGGGTGGACGCCTACCTCACCAAGCCGTTCGATCCCGATGATCTGGTCGACGTCGTGCGGCGGCTGGCGGGTGTGCCCGCGTGAGGCTTCGGCTGATGACGTCCGCCGTCACCGCGGTGTCCGCACTCTCGCTGGTCGCTGCCTGCGGCAGTTCGTCGGCGAGCTCGCAGGGCGCGCCGTCCGGCGCGCCGCCGAGCTCGATGCCGGCCCCGACGTCGGCCGCCAGCGTCGCGGCGAGTCCGTCGGCCGACGCGTCGCCGCTGGTGAGCGGTTCGGATCCGATCACGACGGTGGCCAACCTGCCCCACGAGCACTTCCTCGGGGTGCACCTTAATTACAGCTACACGCCGCCGCTCGGCGGAGATCACAGCCCCACTCCGCTGACGTGCGCCGTCTACACGACTCCGGTGCCGAACGAGAACGCCGTGCACTCGCTCGAGCACGGCGCGGTGTGGCTGACCTACCAGCAGGGCGTCGATCCCGCGCCGCTGGCTCAGCTCGCCCAGCTGGACCCCTCCTACGTGCTGGTGTCGCCCTATCCGACCCAGCCTGCGAAGGTGATGGCGACCGCCTGGGGCATCCAGCTGCGCGCGGGCAGCCCGACAGACCCGGAGCTCGAGAAGTTCGTGAAGAAGTACGCCGGTGGGGGACAGGGCGGTGAACCGGGCGCCTCTTGCTCGGGGGTCAACGTCCAGCAGGCCGAGCAGCTGCTCGCCCAGGGCCCGCCGAGCGGCCAGGCCACCCCGCCGGACCCCGCCGACAAGCCCAGCAGCTGATCCGGCTGATCGCGGACGGGCCGAACCCGCCCAGCTCGATACCCTCGACCTATGACTCCGGCTGCCCTCGCCATCGCTCTGCGCACGGTGGTCGAAGCCGCCGTCGCTGCCGGCGACTTCGAGGCGCCGATTCCCGAGTCGGTTCACGTCGAGCGTCCCCGTAACAGGGCGCACGGCGATTATGCGAGCAATGTCGCTTTGGTCCTGGCCAAGGCCGCCCGCCGCCCGCCGCGCCAGATCGCCGAAATGCTCGCCGACCGGCTGCGCAAGGTGGAGGGCGTGGCGTCCGTCGAGGTCGCCGGGCCGGGATTTCTCAATGTCACCTTCGAAAGCCTCGGCGGCACCGTGTCGCACATTCTCGCCGCCGGGCACGAATACGGGCATAACGACAGCGCCGCGGACCAGCGGGTCAACCTGGAATTCGTCAGCGCCAACCCCACCGGGCCCATCCACATCGGCGGCACCCGCTGGGCGGCCGTCGGGGACGCGCTCGGCCGGCTGCTGACCGCCAGCGGCGCCAAGGTCACGCGCGAGTACTACGTCAACGACGCCGGTGCGCAGATCGACCGGTTCGCCGCCTCGCTGCTGGCCGCCGCCAAGGGCGAGCCGATTCCCGAAGACGGCTACGCCGGTAGCTACATCGCCGAGGTCGCGGCCCGCGTCCTCTGGACCCATCCGGGCCTGCCCAACGAGCCCGCCGACGCCGTCCTCGAGACCTTCCGGCGCGCCGGCGTCGAGCAGATGCTGGCGACGATTCGTGAGTCGCTCGACCGGTTCGGTGCGCACTTCGACGTGTGGTTCTCCGAGCGTTCGCTGGCCACCTCGGGCGCGATCGAGCGGGCGCTCGACCGGCTGCGCGCCGAGGGACACACCTACGAGGCCGACGGCGCGCTGTGGCTGCGCACCACGGACTTCGGCGACGACAAGGACCGGGTGCTGATCAAGTCCGACGGCAGCACCACCTACTTCACCTCGGACGCCGCCTACTACCTCGACAAGCGAGAACGCGGCTACGACCGCTGCCTGTACATGCTCGGCGCCGACCACCACGGCTACGTCGGCCGGCTGCGCGCGATGGTGGCCTGCTTCGGTGACGACCCGCAGGAGACGCTCGAGATCCTCATCGGCCAGCTCGTGAACGTGCTGCGCGGCGGCGAGCCGGTGCGGATGAGCAAGCGGGCCGGCACCTTCGTCGCGCTGGACGATCTGGTCGATCTGGTCGGAGTCGACGCGGCCCGGTATTCGCTGGCCCGCGCGTCGGTCGATTCCACCTTGGACCTCGACGTCGAGCTGCTGGCAAGCCACACGAACGCGAACCCCGTCTTCTACGTGCAGTACGCGCACGCCCGGCTGTCCAGCCTGCTGCGCCACGCCACCGACCTCGGCATCGCGCTCGACCCGGACGCGGACCTCACGCTCCTCACGCACGAGCGCGAAAGCGATCTGCTGCGCGCGCTCGGCGAGTTCCCCCGCATCGTCGCTGCGGCGGCCGGCGCACGGGCGCCGCATCGCGTTGCCCGCTACCTCGAGGAGCTCGCCGGCACCTACCACCGGTTCTACGACGTGTGCCGGGTGCTGCCGCAAGGCGATGACGCGCCGACCCCGCTCACCGGAGCTCGGCTGCTGCTCGTCGAGGCCACCCGCATCGTGATAGCCAACGGGCTCGGCCTGCTCGGGGTCAGCGCCCCGGAGCGGATGTGAGCACGTGACCGCCAATCCCACCTTCGACCCCGCAGTCTGGCCGCGCACCGCGCAGCTCGACGACGACGGCGTGCTGCGCATCGGCGGGCTGCGCGTGGACGACCTGGCAGCGCAGTACGGCACGCCGTTACTCGTCCTCGACGAAGCCGATTTCCACTTGCGCTGCAAGGACTTTCGCACCGCCTTCGGCGCGGGAGCGAGCGTCTACTACGCCGGCAAGTCCTTCCTTTGCCGCGCCGTCGCGCGCTGGATCGACGAGGAGGGCCTTTCGCTCGACGTCTGCACCGGAGGCGAGCTCGCGGTCGCGGAACGCGAGGGCTTCCCGGCCGAGCGCATCACCTTCCACGGCAACAACAAGAGCGTGAAAGAGCTGCGCCGTGCGCTCGCTTACGGAGTCGGTCGCATCGCCGTCGATTCCCATGAGGAAATCGAAAGGCTCGTGGCGCTCGCCGCCGAGTGCGGGATCCGGCAGCGGGTGTACATCAGGGTGACCCCCGGGGTCGAGGCCCACACCCACGAGTACGTGCAGACCGGGCAGGAAGACCAGAAGTTCGGCTTCTCGCTGTCCTCCGGGGCGGCCGAGGCGGCTGTGGCGCAAGTGCTCGCACACCCGCAGCAGCTCGAGCTGTGCGGCCTGCACGCCCACATCGGCTCGCAGATCTTCGACACCGCGGGCTTCCGGCTGGCCGCCCAGCGGCTCGTCGGGCTGCTCGGAACGATCCGCGACGTGCATGGCATCGAGCTGCCGGAGCTCGACCTCGGCGGCGGCTTCGGGATCGCCTACACGAGTGAGGACGCCCCACTCGACATCGCCGAGATGGCCGAGCGGATGCACGCGTTGGTGGCGAAAGCCTGTGCCGATACGGGACTTTCGGTCCCGCACCTCGCTGTCGAGCCGGGGCGGGCGATATCAGGTCCTGGAACGATCACGGTGTACGAGGTGGGAACCGTTAAAGACTTGCCCGGGCTGCGCACCTACGTCAGCGTCGACGGTGGAATGAGCGACAACATCCGCCCGGCGCTCTACGGCGCGCGCTACACGGCCGCGCTCGTCTCCCGGCACAGCGCGGCGGCCCACCACGTCGTCACGGTCGTCGGAAAGCACTGCGAGAGCGGGGATCTGGTGGCACCTGACGTGTCGCTGCCCAGCGACGTGCGGCCCGGTGACCTGCTGGCGCTGGCGTCCAGCGGTGCCTACCACCGGTCGATGGCCAGCAATTACAACCACGTGCCGCGCCCGCCCGTGGTCGCCGTGAAGGACGGTGAGGCCCGCGTCCTCATCCGTCGGGAAACCGAAGAGGACGTGCTCGCTTTGGACATCGGATGAGTGCCGCACCGTTGCGCGTCGCGCTCCTTGGCTGCGGCGTGGTCGGCAGCGAGGTGGTTCGCCAGCTGCACCGCCACGCCGCCGAGCTCGAGCACCGGGTGGGCGTCCCGCTGGAGATCGCCGGTATCGCCGTGCGGCGCCCGCAGCGCAAGCGTGACCTGCCGGTCGATCCGCAGCTGTTCACCGCAGACGCGGCGGGTCTGGTTACCCGCGACGACGTCGACATCGTCGTCGAGGTTGTCGGGGGTATCGAGCCCGCGCGTACCTGGCTGCTGTCCGCGCTGTCGGCGGGCAAGAGCGTCGTGACGGCTAACAAGGCGCTCCTTGCCGAAGCCGGCACCCGGCTGCATGACGCGGCCGCTGCCGCCGGCGTCGACCTCTACTACGAGGCGAGCGTCGCTGGTGCCATCCCGCTCTTGCGCCCGCTGCGGGAGAGCCTCGCCGGCGATCGCGTTCACCGGGTGCTCGGCATCGTCAACGGCACGACCAACTACATCCTCACGCGGATGGAAGAGACGGGCGCCAGCTTCTCCGAGGCGCTCGAGGAGGCGACCGCCCTCGGTTACGCCGAGGCCGACCCGACCGCTGACGTCGACGGGTTCGACGCGGCGGCCAAGGCTGCCATCCTGGCGTCGCTCGCCTTCCACACCGAGGTCACCGCGGCCGACGTCTACCGCGAGGGCATCGCCGCCGTCACCACCTCGGACATCGCCAGCGCGCACGCCATGGGGGCGACGGTCAAGCTGCTGGCCATCGTCGAGCGCGCGCCCACCGAAAACGGCATCAGCGTGCGCGTCCACCCGGCGATGATCCCGCAGAGCCATCCGCTCGCGAGCGTGCGCGAGGCGTACAACGCGGTGTTCGTCGAGGCGGAATCGGCCGGTTCGATGATGTTCTACGGGCGCGGGGCCGGCGGTGCGCCGACCGCATCCGCCGTGCTCGGCGACCTGGTGACCGTCGCCCGCAACCGGCGAAACGGCAGTCGTGGCTCGCATGAGACGCCGTACGCCGACCTGCCGCCGCTGCCGATGGGGCGCACCGTCACGCGCTATCACGTGTCGCTCGACGTCGCCGATAAGGCTGGTGTGCTCGCCTCCGTCGCGCAGGCCTTCGCGGCGAACGACGTGAGCATTTCCAGCGTCCGTCAGGAGGGCCGGGGCGACGACGCTTCCCTGGTCCTGGTCACGCACACCGCAAGCGACGCTGCGCTGGCCGCTACCGTCGACGACCTTCGCGAGCTCGACGTCGTACGGGCCGTCGCCAGCGTGATGAGAGTGGAGGGCGAGACATGACCGTCACCACCGGTTCGTCCCCGGCTGCTGCCCCTGCGACCCGCCCGGCGGGCCCGACGGCGGGCCCGCTCACCGGTTCGCGCGCCTGGCGGGGGGTGATCGAGGAGTACCGCGACCGGCTGCCGGTCTCGCCGTCGACTCCCGTCGTCACGCTGCGCGAAGGCGGCACACCGCTGGTGTCGGCGGGCCACCTGTCGGAGCGCACCGGTTGCGAGGTCCACCTGAAGGTGGAGGGCGCCAACCCGACCGGGTCGTTCAAGGATCGCGGGATGACGCTGGCCATCAGCAAGGCCGTCGAAGCCGGCAGCCAGGCCGTGATCTGTGCGAGCACCGGCAACACCTCCGCGTCGGCCGCGGCCTACGCGGCGCGCGCCGGCCTCACCTGCGCCGTCCTCGTCCCCACCGGCAAGATCGCGCTCGGCAAGCTCGCGCAGGCGCTGGTGCACGGCGCCAAGCTGCTCGAGGTCATCGGCAATTTCGACGACTGCCTCCGGCTGGCCCGCGACCTGTCCGAGCACTACCCGACGACCCTGGTCAACAGCGTCAACCCGGACCGCATCGAGGGTCAGAAGACCGCCGCGTTCGAGGTGTGCGATGCGCTCGGCGGCCCGCCGGCGGTGCACTGCCTCCCGGTCGGCAACGCCGGCAACATCACCGCGTACTGGCGGGGCTACACGGAGCTGGCTGCGGAGAGCGGTTCGGGCAGCGCGCGGCCCCGGATGCTCGGGTTCCAGGCGATGGGCGCGGCTCCGATCGTGCGCGGCGAGCCGGTGCTCGCTCCGTCGACGATCGCGACCGCCATCCGCATCGGCAACCCGGCTTCGTGGCAGCAGGCACTTGCCGCCCGCGACGAGTCCGGAGGAGCGATCCAGGCGGTCAGTGACCGCGAGATCCTCGCTGCCTACAAGCTGCTCGCCACCCGCGAGGGCGTCTTCGTCGAGCCGTCGAGCGCGGCCAGCGTCGCCGGCTTCCTGAACGCCGCTCGTGACGGATTGATCGCGCCCGGCGAACGGGTGGTGTGCACGGTCACCGGTCACGGGTTGAAGGATCCCGACTGGGCTATCACCGGGGCCGCGAAGCCGACGGCCGTCCCTCCCGACGCCGAGGTGGCCGCTGCCAAGCTGGGGCTGGCGTAGCGCGCCGTGCCCGGTCTGACGGCACCTGCCCGCGTCTCGGTGCAGGTCCCTGCCACCAGTGCGAACCTCGGGCCGGGGTTCGATTCCCTCGGCCTTGCCCTGTCCCTGTACGACGGGCTCACACTCACCGCGTCGCTCGAGCCGGGGCTGCGCGTCGAGCCGTACGGAAACGCCCCGACCGACGAGAGCAACCTCGTGGTGCGGGCCGCGCGGGCCGCCTTCGCCGTGTGCGGTGAGCAGCCGGCCGGTTTGGAGCTCACGTTCTCCGACCGCATCCCGCACGGGCGCGGGCTCGGTTCGTCGGCGGCGGCCATCGCCGGCGGCGTGACGGCCGGGCTGGCGCTGCAGGGCATCCACGACCCGGCGTTGGCCCTGCGGATCGCGTTCGAGCTCGAACGTCACCCGGACAATCTGGCGGCCGCGATTTACGGCGGTCTGACCATCGCCTGGGTCGGCGCCGATGGCGAGCCGGCTGCGGTCCGGCTGGTCCCCGCCGGAGCTGTCGTGCCGGTCGCCTTCATCCCGCAGACGCGCACGTCGACCGCCAAATCCCGAAGCGCGCTGCCGGCCACGGTCCCGCACGCCGACGCCGCGCACAATGCGGCGCGCGCGGCGCTGCTCGTCGCCGCACTGACCACCCGTCCGCACGAGTTGCTCACGGCGACCGACGACCGCATTCACCAGCCCTACCGGCTTCCGGCGATCCCGAGCGGTGCGGCGCTGGTGGCCCGGCTGCGCGCGGCCGGCGTCCCCGCGGTGCTATCCGGCTCCGGTCCGACGATTCTCGCGCTGTGCCGGGACAACGCGGAAGCGGCGGTCGCGGTCGGGCTGGGCACGGAGGACTACCAGCCCTGCGAGCTGAGCGTCGACCTCGACGGCACGGTCTGCGGCCGTGTGGAGCCCGTCACCCGGTAGCGGACCGCCGTGCGCTGCGAGGCACCGTCACCCGCGTCGGACGGTCCGGCACGCGGATGCGCAAGGTGACACGAAAAGGCGACACGGAATGTTGCAGTGTCGTTGCGTTGTTACCGCAGTTGTCTTTCCTGGCGGTATGCTCGCTGGCAGCAACCGGCTCTGGCCGCGTTTTCGCCTCCCAGTGTTCAGCCGGAGCGGAATCCTTCCGATCTACGTTGGGGGCCACCCGGGATCCCCTGGGGGTTTGTAAGTCGACAGGCGCGGTGCATCAGCCAGCTGCCAGACCTACGAGGCTCGCAGGGCGCTGTTCTGAGCTTTCTCCGGCCAGCTAGCAGAGTGCTGGCATCAACCCAGTTTCACATTGCTCTATACCGACCGGCGGCTGGCCGGTCTGAGAGGTAGTCACCTTGAGCGAACCCACCGAGCTGCTCACCGGGCCCGCTCCCGCACCGGAAGAGGCGAGCGCCGCTCCGCGCCGTCGCCGTGCCACCGGTCTCGCTGGGATGCTGCTTCCCGAGTTGCAGTCGTTGGCCGGCTCACTTCGCATTCCCGGTACCGCGCGCATGCGCAAGGGCGAGCTCATCGCCGCCATCCAGCTGGCCCAGGGTCAGCAGGCAGCGGGTCAGGGCACCGAATCGGGGGGCGCTGCGAGGTCCGAGCAGCCGTCGTCCTCCGGCCGGTCCTCACGCGGCACCGACGCAGCGCAAGCCGCGCCGCCCAGCACCGAGTCCAGCAATGGCACCGGCAATGACCCGCAGGCGTCGAATGCCGACGCCGCCGAGGGTTCGCACGCCACGAGCAACGGCCGCGGCGGCAAGCCCGCTGCGGAGCAGTCCGCTTCCGAGCAGTCCGCTTCCGAGGCGTCCGGTGAGGCTTCATCCGGGTCCGAGCCTCGTCGCCGGCGCCGCACCAGCAGCCGGCCGTCCGGTAGCCCGGAGACCGGTGCCGAGCCGGGCGCGGAGGGTGGCGCACCTGCCGGCCGCCCGCGGCGCGGTGACGCCGCCGAGTCGGACGTCGATGCCCGTCCCACCGCAGCAGAGGCCGGCGAGCACGGTCAGAACGGACAGGCTTCCGAGCCCCGCCGCGAACGCCAGGAGCGGCAGGGCGGCGGTCAGCAGGATCGCCAGGATCGGCAGGAGCGACGCGACCAGCAGGACCGTCAGGGCGGCCGAGGCCGCGACCAGCAAGGCGGCCGCGACCAGCAAGGCGGCCGCGACCAGCAAGGCGGCCGCGACCAGCAGGGTGGCCGGGACCAGCAGGGTGGCCGGGACCAGCAGGGTGGCCGGGATCAGCAGGGTGGCCGGGATCAAGGCAGCCGCGGGCAGGGCGGCAATTCCCAGAACGATTACGGCGACGAATACACCGGCAGCCGGCGGCGCGGCAGGTTCCGCGAGCGTCGTCCGCGCAACGGGCGTCAGGGCGGTCCCGGATACAACGACGCCGAGCCGGTCATCCGCGAGGACGACGTCCTCGTCCCGATCGCCGGCATCTTGGACATCCTGGACAATTACGCATTCGTCCGCACGACCGGTTACCTGACCGGGCCGAACGACGTCTACGTCAGCTTGGCCCAGGTGCGCCGTTACGGCCTGCGTCGCGGTGACGCGATCACCGGCGCCGTTCGCCAGCCGCAGGAGGGCGAGAAGCGCGACAAGTACAACGCGCTCGTCCGCCTCGACAACGTCAACGGCCTGGAGCCTGAGGAGGCGCGCAAGCGTCCGGAGTTCACGAAGCTCACGCCGCTGTACCCGAACGAGCGGCTGCGCCTCGAGACCGAGCCGAACGTGCTCACCACGCGCGTGATCGACCTCGTCATGCCGATCGGCAAGGGGCAGCGGGCGCTGATCGTCAGCCCGCCGAAGGCCGGCAAGACCATGGTGCTGCAGGCGATTGCTAACGCGATCACCACCAACAACCCCGAGTGCCACCTCATGGTCGTTCTGGTCGACGAGCGTCCGGAGGAAGTCACCGACATGCAGCGGTCGGTGAAGGGCGAGGTCATCGCCAGCACGTTCGACCGTCCCCCGCAGGACCACACCAGCGTCGCCGAGCTGTCGATCGAGCGGGCGAAGCGGCTCGTCGAGATGGGTCACGACGTGGTCGTGCTGCTCGACTCGATCACCCGGCTCGGCCGGGCCTACAACCTGGCGGCCCCCACCTCCGGGCGGATCCTGTCCGGCGGTGTCGACTCCACCGCGCTCTACCCGCCGAAGCGCTTCCTCGGCGCCGCGCGCAACATCGAGCACGGCGGGTCGTTGACGATCCTCGCGACGGCACTGGTAGAGACCGGCAGCACGATGGACACGGTGATCTTCGAGGAATTCAAGGGCACCGGCAACGCCGAGCTGAAGCTCGACCGGCGAATCGCTGACAAGCGGGTCTTCCCGGCGGTCGACGTCGACGCATCCGGCACCCGCAAGGAGGAGCTGCTGCTCAGTCCCGAGGAACTCGGCATCACCTACAAGCTGCGTCGCGTGCTGCACGCGCTGGACCAGCAGCAGGGCATCGAGCTGCTGCTCGACCGGCTCAAGCAGACCCGCACCAACTACGAGTTCCTCATGCAGATCGCGAAAACCACCCCCGGCGAATAGTCACCGGCGTTCGCGGCGGACTAATTCCGGCGGCGCAGACGTTAAGCTGGCGAACGGTTCCGGTTCACCCCGCAGCTCGAGCTGTCCGAGCGGGGACCCGGCGGCCGACGAGAGAGGATCCCATGAAGCCTGACATCCACCCGACGTACAGCGAGACCACCGTGGTCTGCTCGTGCGGTCACACGTTCACGACCCGCAGCACCGCGGCCAACGGGCGTATCCACGCCGACGTGTGCGCGCAGTGCCACCCGTTCTACACCGGCAAGCAGAAGATCCTCGACGTCGGTGGCCGGGTGGAGAAGTTCGAGCGTCGCTTCGGCAAGCGCCAGGCGGGTCAGCCGGCCACCGGCAGCAAGTAGGCACGTCAGTTGGCGCCTTCTTCCTTCGGGAAGGAGGCGCCAATTTTGTTGTTGGTCGAGTTTTCCGTGGCGGGGTCTACGAAGGGAAGGGCACATGGCGCAGTCCGATCAGAACGCGGCCGCGCCTGCCCTGACCGCCCTCCTCGAGGAGCACGCCCACATCGAGCGCGAGCTCGCCGACCCGGCGGTGCACGCCGACCAGGCGAAGGCACGGGCCCTCGGGCGGCGTTACGCGGAGCTCACCCAGGTCGCCGATGTGGCCCGCGATCTGCAGTCGACCCGCGACGATCGGGCGGCGGCCGAGGAGCTGGCCGGCGAAGACTCCAGCTTTGCCGAAGAGGCCGGCACCCTGGCCGAACGCGAACACCAGCTCGCCGAGCGGCTGCAGGAGCTGCTGCTGCCGCGCGATCCGGACGACGCGAAGGACGCGATCCTCGAGATCAAGGCCGGTGAGGGCGGCGAGGAATCGGCGCTTTTCGCCGGCGACCTGCTGCGCATGTACCTGCGCTTCTGCGAACGCATGGGGTGGACCGTCGAGGTGCTCGATGCGACGGAGAGCGACCTCGGCGGCTACAAGGACGTCAGCCTGGCGATGCGGGCGAAGGGCAACGAGCCGCTCGGCGTCTACGGCCGGATGAAGTACGAGGCGGGTGTGCATCGGGTGCAGCGCGTGCCCGTCACCGAATCCCAAGGGCGGCTGCACACCAGCGCCGCCGGTGTGATCGTGCTGCCGGAGGCCGAAGAGGTCGACGTCGACATCGACCCGAATGACTTGCGCATCGACGTCTTCCGCTCGTCGGGCCCGGGCGGCCAGAGCGTCAACACGACCGACTCGGCGGTGCGCATCACCCACCTCCCGACCGGCACCGTCGTCTCCTGCCAGAACGAGAAGAGCCAGCTGCAGAACAAGGAGTCGGCGCTGCGCATCCTGCGGGCGCGCCTGCTGGCCTCCGCCCGTGAGGCGGCCGCTGCAGCGGCCGGCGCGAGTCGCGTCGCCCAGGTGCGCACCGTCGACCGCAGCGAGCGCGTCCGCACCTACAACTTCAAGGAAAACCGGATCTCCGATCACCGGGTGGGCTACACCGCCTACAACCTCGACCGGGTCCTCGACGGTGAACTCGAGCCGGTGCTCGACGTGCTGCACCGTGCCGATGTAGAACGCATGCTCGACGAGGTGGGGGAGTCGGGAGCCGCGTGACCGTCGAGACCGACCGGCCGGTGGCAGCCCCGCCGCGCACCGACTTTCTCGCCGAGGCGACGCGTGCGCTGCGGGGCGCCGGCGTTCCCAGCCCGCGACACGATGCGCAAGCGCTGGCCGCATTCGTGCTCGGGGTTTCGCGGTCTCGGCTGCTGCTGCACGCGGAAGCCCTCGCCGATCACCGGCCGGCCTATCAGGCGCTCATCGCGCGCCGGGCCGGCCGCGAGCCGCTGCAGCACATCCTCGGCGCCGCTGCGTTCCGCCACCTCGACCTGCTGGTCGGGCCCGGGGTGCTGATCCCGCGCCCGGAGACCGAGCTGCTTGTCGATGAGGCGCTGCGCTGGCTTGCGGCGGCCCGGCTGCCACGCCCCCGGGTGGTCGATCTCGGCACCGGCACCGGTGCGTTGGCGCTCGCCATCGCCTCCGAGTGGCCGGCCGCGCAGGTGTGGGCGGTCGAACGCGAGCCGGCGGCGCTGGTCTGGGCGGCGCGCAATATCGCGGCCACCCGCCTGCCGGCCGCGCTCGTCGCCGGCGACATGGTGGCGGCGCTGCCCGAGCTGTCCGGCCGCGTCGACCTGGTCATCTCGAACCCTCCCTACCTGCCGCTCGAGCTCGAGGATTCGCTCGATCCCGAGGTGCGAGACCACGATCCGCGTCCGGCGCTTTTCGCCGGCCCCGACGCCCTCGACGGGGTTCGCGCGGTGCAGGCCGCCGCCCGGCGCCTGCTGCGGCCGGAGGGCTACGCGATCGTCGAACACGGTGCTGACCAGGGCGAGACGGGTCCGGCCTGTTTCGGCGCGGGCTGGCACGACGTCCGCGACCATTCCGACCTCGCGGGCCGTTCCCGCTATCTCACGGTGGTGCGCGCATGACGGCGAGCGACGTGGATCCGATCAACGACGTCATCTACGACTGCAACGACCGGGCCCGGCGCGCTGAGGGCCTGGCAGCGGCGGAGCGCGCGATCAAGGGTGGCGAGCTCGTCGTGCTGCCCACCGACACCGTGTACGGGATCGCCGCTGACGCGTTCTCGCCGCCGGCGGTCGCGCGGTTGCTTGCCGCCAAGCGCCGCGGCCGCGACATGCCGGTGCCGGTGCTGATCGGCTCCTGGCACACGCTCGACGGGCTCGTCGACTACGTCACGCCCGAAGTCGACGCGTTGCGCCGTGCCTTCTGGCCCGGCGGTCTCACGATCATCGTCCGTCACGCGGTCGCGCTGGCCTGGGATCTCGGCGACGCGGACGGCACCGTGGCGATTCGCATGCCGCTGCATCCCGTCGCGATCGAGTTGCTGCGCCGGACCGGGCCCCTCGCCGTCTCCAGCGCCAACGTCTCCGGTAACCCGCCGGCCGCCGACGGGTACGACGCGCACGTCCAACTCGGCGACGAGGTGGCGGTCTACCTCGATTCCGGCGCGTCGGCCGAGCCGGTCCCGTCGACGATCATCGACTGCACGGCCACCCCGGCGCGGGTGCTGCGGGCCGGGGCGCTGTCCCTCGAAGAGCTGCGAACCGAGGTTCCCGACCTGCAAGAGTGACGGAGCCCTTGCTGGCAAGGAGGCTCCTGGCGGCCTTCGCGCAGCGGGGCGCCCGTACGATGGACCTGCTTGTCCCTGCGCGAGGAGGTTCTGCTGTGCCCAGTTCTGCTGAGCCCGATTCCAGCGCGGCCGCATCATCCGACCAGCAGGCCGCAGAGGCTGCCCGGGCTGCTGTCCTGGGCCACGGCCAGCAGGAGTTCCGCGCCCCCTTCTGGGGCCCTGACTTCGGCGCCCTCGCCGAGTCCGACCCGCAGGTCGCCGAGATCCTGCTGGACGAGATCGACCGGGTGCGCAGCGGTCTGCAGCTCATCGCCAGCGAGAACTTCACCTCCCCGTCCGTGCTCGCGGCGCTCGGGTCCACGCTGTCCAACAAGTACGCCGAGGGTTATCCCGGCCGGCGCTACTACGGCGGCTGCCAGGTGGTCGATCGCGCGGAGGAGCTCGGGATCGCCCGCGCGAAGGAGCTCTTCGGCGCGCAGCACGCCAACCTGCAGCCGCACAGCGGGGCCAGCGCGAATTTCGCGGCCTACGCGGCGCTGCTCTCGCCCGGCGACACCGTGCTCGCGATGTCTCTGCCGCATGGTGGGCACCTCACGCACGGCAGCAAGGTCAATTTCAGCGGCGCCTGGTTCAACGTCGTCGCCTACGGGGTTCGTGAGGACACCGAGCTCATCGACTACGACCAGGTGCGCCAGCTGGCCCTCGAAAACCGCCCGAAGCTGATCATCTGCGGCGCCACCGCCTACCCGCGGCTGATCGACTTCGCCGCCTTCCGTTCCATCGCCGACGAGGTCGGCGCGTGGCTCATGGTCGATGCCGCGCACTTCATCGGCCTGGTCGCCGGCAAGGCGATCCCGAGCCCCGTGCCGTACGCCGACGTCGTCACCTTCACCACTCACAAGGTGCTGCGCGGCCCACGCGGCGGCATGATCCTCAGCACCGAGGAGCTCGCGAAGAAGATCGACAAGGCCGTGTTCCCCTTCGCGCAGGGCGGGCCGCTCATGCACGCCGTCGCCGCGAAGGCGGTCGCCCTGGCCGAGGCCGCGACCCCTGGGTACCAGCAGTACGCCCGCCAGGTGATCGCCAACGCGCAGGCGCTGACCGATGGGCTGGCAGCCGAGGGACTGCGGCCGGTCGGTGGCGGCACCGACACCCACCTCGCCCTGCTGGACCTGCGTGAGCTGGGCGTCAGCGGCGCGGAGGCCGAGACGCGTTCCGACGCGGCGCGCATCACGCTCAACAAGAACGCGATCCCGTACGACCCGCAGCCGCCGGCGGTCGCTTCCGGCATCCGGGTGGGCTCCCCGTCCGTCACCACCCAGGGGATGGGTGAGGGCGAGATGAAGGAGGTCGCCAGCCTGATCGGGCGGGCCATCCGGGAGCCCGGCGCGGCCGGCGAGATCGCCACCGCGGTCACCAACCTCGTGTCCCGGTTCCCGATCTACCCGAGCTGACCAGCCGGGCGCGGCACCATATGGGGAGGCCGCGCGGCAGCGGGGCCGAGTCCGCGGTCGGCTGACGCCGATCAGCCGCCGGTCGGCCGGCGGCGCAGCGGCTGCGCTGCAGGTAGCGGGCTGGGTGTGACGCGGGGGACCGCGGGAGGCGAGGCAGGGTGCGCGAGTACATCCTCGTCTTCCTCGTCTCCGCGACGGTGACCTTCCTGGTCACCCCACTCACCCGGCGGCTGGCCACCCGCATCGGAGCCATGGCGGCTCCCCGCGACCGCGACGTGCACGTGATCCCCACGCCGCGCCTCGGCGGGCTCGCGATGTACGCCGGCCTTGCCGCCGGCCTGCTCGTGGCGGCGCAGCTGCCGTTCCTGTCGTCCGTTTCCCGCGCCTACGGGGAGCCGCGCGCGGTGCTCATCTCCGGGGCGTTGATCTGCCTGCTGGGAGCGGTCGACGACCGGTGGCCGATCGATGCCGTCACCAAGCTCGCCGGCCAGGTCGCGGCGGCCAGCGTCATGGTGCTGCTCGGGATCCAGCTCTCGTTCGCCATCCTGCCGAACGGCAACACCGCGAGCCTGGGGACGGAAACGGCCGTGCCGCTCACCGTCTTGCTGACGGTGGTGCTGGTCAACGCGATGAACTTCGTCGACGGGCTGGACGGCCTCGCCGCCGGTGTCGCGGCCATCGCGGCCCTTGCGGAGTTCGCCTACAGCTACCACATCTCGGTGACGAACGGCCTGTACCGGGCCACGCCGGCGACCCTGCTGGCGGTGGCGACGGCCGGCGTGTGCGTCGGTTTCCTGCCGCACAATTTCAACCCGGCCCGCCAGTTCATGGGCGACTCGGGCTCGATGCTGATCGGGTTGCTGCTCGCTGCGACGGTGACGTCGGTGACCGGCGAGGTCTCCTACGGCGGCATCGCCGGCGCGGACCGGTTGCCGTCGCTGATCCCGCTCTTCGTGCCGTTGCTGGTGCTGGCGGTGCCGTTCGTCGACCTGCTGCTCGCGGTGGTGCGGCGCACGAGAGCCCGGCGTTCGCCGTTCAGCCCGGACAAGATGCACCTGCACCATCGGCTGCTCGAGATCGGCCACTCTCATGTCCGGGCGGTGCTGCTGCTGTGGTTCTGGGCGGCGCTGCTCGGTTTCGGCGGGGTCGTCGCCCAGTTCTCGAGCGCTCCTTTGACGATCGTGCTGGTGATCACCGGGCTCGCAGGGCTGTCCCTGCTACTCGTACGCATGCCGGGAAAGGCGGGACGGTGAGCCGGTCGACCGCGCGCTCCCCGGGACGAGCCGGGCGGGCGCCGACGCGCCTTTCCCCGTTGGCGCTGACGCTGCGTGCCGGCCTGACCGGCGTGGCCATTGCCGCGCCTGTCGCGCTCGCGTTGTCCGGCGGATTCGGCGGCGTGCGCGGCCTCGTCAGTTCTGCGGTGGGCCTCGCGTTGGTGGCGGTCTTCTTCCTGGTGAGCATGGTGCTCGTCGAGCGGGCGAATACGGTCGGCCCCGCGCTGACCCTTCCGGTGGCCCTGACGGTCTACGGAATCAAGATCGTCGTGCTCGGCGTGATCGTGTTCGGGACCGATGCCGTCTCGCACCTGCACATCGCCGCGTTCAGCTGGTCCGTTGTCGGCGCGACCATCGCCTGGCTGGTGGCGCATGCCGTAGCGGTCTGGCGCACCAAGATGCCGTATGTCGTCATTTCGGAAGCCGACGAGCCGGGAAAGGCCGATGAGACGGCAGCCGGAACGCATCCTCATTGATCTACCGATTCCGGCGCTGCCGGCGCGCCCGGAAACGACGTGCACACCCCCCGACGGAGGCGTCCGGCGGGCGTGCTGGCACGGCGGCGAGCAGGCGCCGCCAACATGTGACCAATGTTGCGCAGAGGTTGCTAGCCGCTGGTCAACGGCAGTTCGCCACTTGGTAGGGTGACATCGTCATGGAGCCGGCATGGAAGCCACCGCCGCGCGACCGGCATGGACACAGTGAAGCCAACGCCCTGGAGATCACCGGGACGCTGGTTCTCGGTCCTGCCTTGTACGCGGCGGCGGGTTACGGGCTCGATCGCTGGCTGGGGACGTCGTTCCTGATCATGATCGGACTCATCCTCGGCGCGGCCATCAGTGTGTATCTCGTCTACGTGAAGTGGGGCAGGACGGTGAACGGCGGGTGATTCTCGCGGCAGCCCACCCGGGCTTTCAGGATGAGCACCCGATTGGCGTCACGTCTTTCGACTTCAAGTCATTCACTGACTTCACGCTCTTCGGCCTGCATGTCCACTTCAACCGCATCTACACCATGGTGCTGTTCGCGGCGCTGGTGGTCGGCCTCTTCTTCTACTTCGCGTTCCGCAAGCCGAAGCTGGTCCCCGGCAAGCTGCAGTGGATGGGCGAGACCGTCTACAACTTCATTCGTGACGGTGTCGCCGGCGAAGTAATCGGTCCGCAAGGGATCAAGTTCGCCCCCTACCTGACCGTCCTTTTCTGCTTCATCTTCGTCAACAACTTCTACGAAATTCTGCCGCTGGCCCAGGTCCCGGTGAACTCGCGTATCGCGTTCCCCATGGTCCTCGCGGTTCTGACCTGGCTGCTCTACAACTATCTGGGAATTCGGAAGAAGGGCCTCGGCCGCTACCTCAAGGACATTGCGTTCCCGCCCGGTGTGCCGTGGTACATCCTTCCGCTCGTCACCCCGATCGAGTTGGTCTCCCAGCTGATCCTCCAGCCGTTCACCCTCGCGGTCCGGTTGTTTGCGAACATGTTCGCGGGTCACCTGCTGCTGCTCGTGTTCTTCTCGGGTGCGCTCTACCTTTGGGGCGTCGGCGGAGTCAGCATCGCCTGGGGCTCCGTGTCGTTCCTGATGTCGATTCTGCTGACCGGCTTCGAGCTCATCGTTATCGCGCTGCAGGCGTACGTCTTCACCATCTTGACCTCCGTGTACATCTCGAATGCGACGGCGGAGGAGCACTGATCTGCCTGCGGCACCTGCCTGCCAGGCCCAACCCCTCATGAGGAGGACCCGACAGACATGTTGATCGAAGCTGCTACCAAGGGTGTCACCGGCAGTCTCGGCTCCATCGGCTATGGTCTCGCGGCCATCGGCCCGGCCATCGGCGTTGGTCTCGTGTTCGCTGCCTACATCAACTCGACGGCTCGCCAGCCCGAGAGCTCGGGCCTGACCCGGACCTACCTGTTCCTCGGCTTCGCTCTCGCCGAGGCGCTCGCTCTGATCGGTCTGGTCGTTCCGTTCGTCTTCGGTAAGTGAGCTGACCGTGGTCACCGCGCTGGTTTCAGCCGCGTCGGAGAACGAAAACCCGCTCATCCCGGCCGGCGGCGAGATCATCATCGGCTTCATCGCCTTTGGTGTGCTCGTCTGGATCTTGCTGAAGACCGCGTTCCCGCGGGCTGAGCAGGCCTACCGGGAGCGGCGGGATGCGATCGAGGGTGGCCTCGAACGCGCGGCCCGCGCTCAGCAGGAGGCCCAGCAAGCGCTGGAGCAATACCGTTCACAGCTTTCCGAGGCACGGCAGGAAGCCGGCCGCATCCGCGAGCAGGCGAATGCCGACGCCGCCGCCATCCGGCGCGAGATGGAGCAGCGCGTCGCTGCTGAGCGCGAGGAGCGCCTTCGGGCGTTCTCCGAGCAGCTCGCGCAGCAGCGCGCCCAGGCCATCTCGCAGTTGCGCGTCGAGGTCGGCACCATCGCCATGGACCTGGCCGAGCGCATCGTCGGTCATGAGCTGACCAACGACCAGCGTCAGCGTGAGCTGATCGACGACTTCATCGCCGGACTGGAAGCAGCTCCGGAGGGCTCGGCCGCCGACTTCACGCCGGCGGGGAGCTGACGATGGAAGGCAGCAGCCGGGTAAGCCTGGAGCAGATGCGCGAAAGGCTCGACGAGCTGGCCGGGATCGGCGCGGGGACTCCGGAGGAGCCCGGCGTCGTGTCCCGCACGGCCGCCCGGCTCCGCGGCGAGCCGGGCACGCTCAGCGCGGCGGCCGAGCAGCTGTTCGCGATGGCCGACTTCCTCACGACGGAGGTCGGGCTGCGGCGGGCGTTCGCCGACCCCGGCCTGCCCGAGGAGTCCCGGCGCGGCCTGCTGGACCGGTTGTTCGGCAGCCAGCTGGCCGAGCTGCCACTCGAAGTGATGCGCTCGGTTGTCACCGCCCGCTGGTCGAAGCCGACCGACCTGCTTGCGGCCGTCGAAGAACTCGGGGCCGAGGCGCTGTTCGCCAGCGAGCAGGTGGCCGGCAACCTCGACGAGGTCGAGGACGAGCTCTTTCGCTTCGCCCGCATCGTGGACCGCACCCCGCGGCTCGCGCTGGCGCTGTCCGACCGCGGGCTCCCCGTCGAGCGCAAGATCGCCTTGCTCGATCGGCTGCTCGAAGGTCGGGTCCGTCCGGCCACCCGCCGTCTCGTGGAACGCGTGGTCACCAAGCCGCGTGGTCGCGGCGTCGGACGCGAGCTCGAGGCCCTTGCCGACCTCGCGTCGCAGCGGCGGCAGCGGGCCATCGCCGTGGTCACGGTCGCCCAGCCCATCGCGGCCGATCAGATCGACCGGCTGCGCGCGGCGGTCGCCCGTGCCTTCGGCACCGAGGTGGCCATCCAGGTCGTGATCGATCCCACCGTTCTCGGCGGTGTTTCCGTCCGCGTCGGTGACGAGGTCATTGACGGCACCGTGCTGCGTCGTCTCGCGGAAGCCAAGCGCCAGCTCCGGCGTTAAACCGCGGTAGATGCTGGCATATCCAGCCATGGCCCGGCCGCGTATTGCGGGTCGGTCCCCCGCCGGTTACCGGCCCGTGATGCGCATCCGGACGGCCAAGACCCGGACTACCGAGACCCAGCCCAGGCTCCTACGAACCCAAGAGGTCGACAGATGACCGAACTGTCCATTCGCCCCGACGAGATCCGCGATGCCCTGCGCGAGTTCGTGGAGTCCTACGACCCGAGCGCCGGTGAGCGCGAGGAGATCGGCCGCGTCATCGAGACCGGTGACGGCATCGCGACCGTCGAGGGCCTGGCTCGCACCATGACCAACGAGCTGCTCGAGTTCGCCGATGGCACGCTCGGCCTCGCGCAGAACCTCGACATCGGCGAGATCGGTGTCGTCATCCTCGGGGAGACACAGGGCATCGAGGAAGGCACCGAGGTTCGCCGTACCGGCGAGATCCTCTCGGTGCCGGTCGGTGACGCCTACCTCGGCCGGGTGGTCGACGCCCTCGGCCGTCCGATGGATGGGCTCGGCGAGATCGCGTCCGAGGGCCGGCGCGCGTTGGAGCTGCAGGCGCCGACGGTGGTGCAGCGCCAGCCGGTGAAGGAGCCGCTGCAGACCGGCATCAAGGCGATCGACGCGATGACCGCGATCGGTCGCGGGCAGCGGCAGCTGATCATCGGCGACCGCCAGACCGGCAAGAGCGCTGTCGCGATCGACGCCATCATCAATCAGCGCGAAAACTGGGCGACCGGCGACCCGAAGCGCCAGGTCAAGTGCATCTACGTGGCCATCGGCCAGAAGGGCTCCACGATCGCCGCCTTGAAGGGCGCGCTCGAGGAAGCCGGCGCGATGGAGTTCACGACGATCGTTGCTGCTCCGGCGAGCATGCCCGCCGGTTTCAAGTACCTCGCGCCCTACACCGGCTCCGCCATCGGCCAGCACTGGATGTACCAGGGTCAGCACGTACTGATCATCTTCGACGACCTGTCCAAGCAGGCCGAGGCATACCGGGCCATCTCGCTGCTGCTGCGCCGTCCGCCGGGCCGCGAGGCGTACCCCGGTGATGTCTTCTACCTGCACTCGCGGCTGCTCGAGCGGTGCGCGAAGCTCTCCGACGACCTCGGTGGCGGCTCGATGACCGGCTTGCCGATCATCGAGACCAAGGGCAACGACGTCTCGGCCTACATCCCCACCAACGTCATCTCGATCACCGACGGCCAGATCTTCCTGGAGACCGACCTGTTCAACCAGGGCGTCCGGCCGGCCATCAACGTCGGTATCTCGGTCTCCCGGGTCGGTGGCAACGCGCAGATCAAGGCGATGAAGTCGGTAGCAGGCCGCCTTCGCCTCGACCTCGCGCAGTACCGCGACCTGGAATCGTTCGCGGCGTTCGGCTCCGACCTCGACAAGGCGTCCAAGGCGCAGCTGGAGCGCGGGCAGCGGCTGGTCGAGCTGCTCAAGCAGCCGCAGTACTCGCCGTACCCGGTCGAGGAGCAGGTCGTGTCCATCTGGCTCGGCACCACCGGCAACCTCGACCCGGTGCCCGTCGAGGACGTGCGCCGCTTCGAGCGCGAGTTCCTCGACTTCGTCCGTCGCCGGCACGAGGGCATCTACAGCGCGATCCTCAATTCCGGCAAGCTCGAGGACGACACCGTCAGCTCGCTCGAGTCTGCGGTCGCGGAGTTCAGCCGCGAGTTCGAGACCGGCCACGGTGAGGGTCTCAAGCTCGGCACCGAGGAGGAGCCCGACGAGCTCGAGGACGACCAGCGCGGCCAGGAAGCCATCAAGCGGCACCGGCAGGGCGCGGACGGCCAGGGCCAGGTCAGCACCGAGAAGGCGGCGCCGAGCGAGGTCGCGTCGCGGCCGGCGGGCTGACATGCCGGCTCAGCTTCGGGTCTACCGGCGTCGTATCCGGGCGGTGCAGTCGACCAAGAAGATCACCCGTGCGATGGAGCTCATTGCGGCGTCGCGCATCGCCAAGGCGCAGCAGCGGGTCAACGCGGCGAAGCCGTACGCCGAGGAGATCACCCGCGTGATCACCGCGGTGGCGAGCCAGACCACCGTCGACCATTCGCTCACCACCGAGCGCGAGCAGCCCACCCGGGCCGCCGTGCTCGTCGTCACGAGCGACCGGGGCCTTGCGGGTGCCTACAGCTCGAACGCGCTGAAGACCGCCGAGTCGCTCTACGCGACGCTGCGCGAGGAGGGCAAGGAGCCGGCGATCTACGCCGTGGGTCGCAAGGGGGTCGGCTTCTACCGGTTCCGTGGCCGCCCCCTCGAGCGTGAATTCACCGGGTTCTCCGAGCAGCCGGATTACGACGCGGCCAAGGAGGTCGCGGACGCGCTGATCGATCACTTCGTGCGGCCGACCGAGGAGGGCGGCGTGGATGAGATCCACGTCGTCTTCACCGAGTTCCGCTCGATGCTCTCGCAGCGTGCGGTCGCCCGGCGCATCCTGCCCATGGTCATCGAGGAGACCAGCGAGGCGCCGAAGGGCGGCCCGCTTCCGCTGTACGAGTTCGAGCCCTCGGCCGAGGCCGTGCTCGACGCTTTGCTCCCGCGTTACGTCGAGAGCCGGGTGTTCGCCGCGCTGCTCGAGTCGGCGGCCTCCGAATCGGCCGCGCGCCGGCGCGCCATGAAGTCGGCAACGGATAACGCGGAAGATCTCATCAAGTCGCTCACCCGGGCGGCCAACACCGCCCGCCAGGCCGAGATCACCCAGGAAATCAGCGAAATCGTCGGTGGCGCTAACGCGCTGGCGGAATCAGGGAGCTAGTTATGACCGTCACAGAGCAAGAAGCGCAGGCGCAGGCGCACGAAGGCGGGATCGGCCGGGTGGCGCGCGTCATCGGACCGGTCGTCGACGTCGAGTTCGCTCCGGATGAGATGCCGGAGCTGTTCAACGCCCTCCATGTCGACCGCACGCTGGGCGACGAGACCAAGACGCTGACCCTGGAGGTGGCGAACCACATCGGTGACAACACGGTGCGGGCCATCTCGATGAACCCGACGGATGGGCTGGTCCGCGGAGCTCCGGTGCACGACACCGGTGCCCCGATCTCCGTGCCGGTCGGCGACGTCACCAAGGGGCACGTGTTCAACGCCCTCGGCGAGCCGATGGACGTCGACATCTCCACCTTGAACGTCACCGAGCGCTGGCCGATCCACCGCGAGTCACCGCCGTTCGACGAGCTCGAGTCGAAGACCGAGATGTTCGTCACCGGCATCAAGGTGATCGACCTGCTCGCCCCTTACGTGCAGGGCGGGAAGATCGGCCTCTTCGGCGGTGCCGGGGTGGGCAAGACGGTCATCATCCAGGAGATGATTCGCCGCGTCGCCAAGGAGTTCGGTGGCGTCTCGGTGTTCGCCGGCGTCGGCGAGCGCACCCGTGAGGGCAATGACCTCTTCCTCGAAATGGAAGAGGCCGACGTGCTCAAGGACACCGCCCTCGTCTTCGGTCAGATGGACGAGCCGCCGGGCACCCGGCTTCGGGTGGCGCTTTCCGCGCTCACCATGGCCGAGTACTTCCGCGACGTGCAGAAGCAGGACGTGCTCCTGTTCATCGACAACATCTTCCGGTTCACCCAGGCCGGTTCCGAAGTGTCGACCCTGCTCGGCCGCATGCCGAGCGCCGTCGGCTACCAGCCGACCCTGGCCGACGAGATGGGCGCTCTGCAGGAGCGCATCACCTCGACCCGGGGTCACTCGATCACGTCGCTGCAGGCGATCTACGTTCCCGCCGACGACCTGACCGACCCGGCGCCGGCGACCACCTTCGCGCATCTCGACGCCACCACGGTGCTTTCCCGCTCGATCTCCGAGCTCGGCATCTATCCGGCCGTCGACCCGCTGGACTCGACGTCGCGCATCCTCGACGCGCGCTACATCGGCGCGGAGCACTACAACGTCGCGCAGCGCGTGAAGGAGATCCTGCAGCGCTACAACGACCTGCAGGACATCATCGCGATTCTCGGCATCGACGAGCTTTCCGAAGAGGACAAGATCGCCGTCAACCGGGCCCGGCGCATTCAGCGGTTCCTGTCGCAGCCGTTCTTCGTGGCGGAGCAGTTCACCGGCATTCCGGGCAAGTTCACCCCGCTCGACGAGACCATCGACTCGTTCAAGAAGCTCTGCGACGGCGAGTTCGACCACCTGCCCGAGCAGTCGTTCTTCATGTGCGGCGGCATCGAGGACGCGGTCGAGAACGCGAAGAAGCTGGGGTCCGAAGAGGACTAGTCCGCCATCGCGCGTGACATGGCGCCCGGCGGCTTCGCGCCGCCGGGCGCCTTTTCGCGCCGTGGTTTTCACCCACCGGCGCGACTACAGCGCTGCCGCCGTGCGCCGATGTCCTGGACATGGCGCATGCGTTGTCCCTCGCGGGGCCGACGCGCCTGCGCGAGCGGCTGCGGGAGCGCCCGCGGCGGGTGCAGACGGTCCTGGCTCCGGCCCTGCCGGCGCTCGTCCTGCTGGCCGTGACGACCGCCGGCACGGTCGATCCGCCGCGAGCCGGGCTGGAAGCGCAGTTGCATGTTCCGCCGGCGACCCAGACTTCCGTCACCCCGGCGGAGCCGGGCTTCGCCATCACCCCACGCTGACCTTGATCAACGCGCCAATGATCAAGGTCAGAGGCTGGTTGGGAGGGGGGTCAGGCCGTTCGGTGGCGCGTTGATCTTGGGACGCCCGGGTGCGCGTTGGTGCTGGTAGGTAGGGTGTGCGCATGGCGATGAGGGTTGCGGTGGTGTCTCCGGAGCGCGAGATCTGGACGGGCGAGGCAGAGATGGTCATCGCTCGCACGCTCGACGGCGAGATCGGCGTGCTCGAAGGTCACATCCCGCTGCTCGGCGTCCTGTCCGACGACGGTGAGGTCCGCATCAAGGCCTCCGGCGGCGACGTCACCGCGAAGGTGAGCGGCGGCTTCCTGTCCGTCACCAAGGACGGCGTCAGCGTGCTTGCCGAGCGCGCCGAGCTCTCCTGACCGGCCCCGCCGCTAGCGTTCGCCGCCGGGCCGCCACAGCACGTCGCCGCCCGGGTTCGCGGTGCGGGCCAAGATGAAGATCAGGTCGCTGAGCCGGTTCAGGTAGCGCGCCGTCGTGGGATTCGTGCTCTCGCGCTCCTGATCGAGCAGCGCCCAGGTCGAGCGCTCCGCGCGCCGCACGACGGTGCGCACCTGATGCAGCAGGGCTGCCCCCGCCGTCCCACCCGGGAGGATGAACGACGCGAGTTTGGGCAGCTTGGCGTTGTACTCGTCGCACGCCGCTTCCAGCCGTTCGACGTCTTCCTCGGCAATGCGCAGCGGCGGGTACTGCGGGTTCGCCACGACGGGCGTGCAGAGGTCGGCGCCCACGTCGAACAGGTCGTTCTGGACGCGGGTGAGCAACGCCACGAGATCGTCGGCCAGGCCGCCGAGCGCGATCGCGACGCCGATGGCCGAATTGGCCTCGTCCACGTCGGCGTAGGCGGCAAGCCGCAGAGCTGTCTTGCGCACGCGGCTCATGTCACCCAGAGCGGTGGTGCCGTCATCGCCCGTCTTGGTGTAAATCCGCGTCAGATGCACGCTCACCGCCTGACCTTACGGCGGTGGGACGAAGGCACAGCAATCGCTTGGCTTCTGCAACGCCTGCCGTGGCGCGTTCGGCACCTAAAGTGGCGCCGTGGAGCGATTCGTCGTGACCGGCGGTGTCCGGCTAGCGGGTGAGATCGCCGTCCACGGTGCGAAGAACTCGGCGCTCAAGCTGATGGCTGCGGCTTTGCTCGCGGAAGGCCGCACCACGATCTCGTCGGTTCCGGACATCCTCGACGTCGACATCATGGGCGAGGTGCTCCGCCGGCTCGGCTGCAGCGTCCACCATGTCGGCAGCCTCGAAGCAGGCGCTCGGCAGTCGCCTGCCGGAAGCGTCACGATTGACGTCCCGGGGCAGGTGGGCACGGAAGCCGACTACGACCTGGTGCGGCGCATGCGGGCCAGCATCGCGGTCCTCGGCCCCCTGGTCGCGCGCCGGGGGGAGGCGAAGGTGGCGTTGCCGGGCGGGGACGCCATCGGCAGCCGGGGGCTGGACATGCACATCAGCGGGCTGCAGAAGCTCGGCGCCACCGTCGAGTCGGAGCACGGTTTCCTCATCGCCCGGGCGACGAAGCTGCATGGCGCCACCATCTGGCTCGACTTCCCGAGCGTCGGCGCCACCGAAAACCTGCTCATGGCAGCCGTGCTGGCGAAGGGCACCACCGTCATCGACAACGCGGCGCGCGAGCCGGAGATCGTCGACCTGTGTGACCTGCTGACGAGCATGGGCGCGAAGCTCTCGGGGGTCGGCACGTCGACGCTCGAGATCGAAGGTGTCGAGGGCCTGTACTCGTGCCCCACTGTCCATGAGACGGTGCCGGATCGGATCGTGGCCGGGACCTTCGCGGTCGGCGCGGTGATGACCCGCGGCGACGTGTCCGTCTCCGGCGGCCGGGTCGATCACCTCGAGATCCTGCTCGACAAGCTGGTCACCGCCGGCGCGACCGTTGAAGCGCAAATCGATGGCTTCCGCGTCAAATGCGATCGCCGCCCGAAAGCAGCGGACGTCGTCACGTTGCCCTATCCCGGCTTTCCGACCGATCTGCAGCCCGCCATGATCGCCCTGGCTTCGGTGAGCGAAGGCGTCGCAATGGTGACGGAGAATGTCTTCGAGGCGCGATTCGTCTTTTGTGACGAGCTCACCCGGCTCGGCGCCGACGTGCGAACGGACGGCCACCATGCGGTCATTCGTGGCCGCAGCCGGCTTTCCGGGGCGCCGGTGCGCTCGCCCGACATCCGGGCTGGTGCCGCGCTGGTGCTGGCCGGCCTGGTGGCTGACGGTGAGACCGAGGTCGCTGACGTCCGTCACATCGACCGCGGTTACGTGCGTTTCGACAAGCAGCTCGCCAAGCTCGGCGCCAGGATCGTGCGCTCGAGTGGACCCGACGACCTCGACGGGTGAACGGCGCCGCGTCGCGCGTGGTGTGCGGCGGCAACCGCGGGCTCGGGTGATTGCCGGAATGGCGACGATTACCTCCGCTTCCGCGCGCCACCATTGCCGCGAATGGCTTTCCCGGCCGGCGCCAAAGCTCTCGGGGCCGGCCGTTCACTGTTAGCCGACTGTCGCCGACATGACACGTGATTACCTCGTGAAATGAACGTGTGGGCGTAATATCACAGCCAGCTTCGGTAGGCGCAGCGAGTCCCGCATCGCGTGCGGTTCGGGTGCCGACGACTCTGAGAGGCTCCGATGATCCGCTGCATCGAGACGGCACCAGGCGAATTCGCCCTGAGCGGCCGAGTCGACGTGACGACGGTCGCCGACCTGCGTACCGCCCTGCAGCACGCGGTGGATTCCGCTGCCCCGCTGTCCGCCGTACCTGGTGCCGCGATGCGCATCCACGTGGCGGCTCTCGAGCTGGTCGATGCCGCGGGTCTGGGCGCTCTCGTCGCGGCTCACCGCCGGGCCGGGCGCCATGGCCTGGGCTTCGCGCTGGTCGACGTCCCGGAGCCGCTGTCACGGCTGCTCTTCGTGAGCCGGCTGTACCGGGTGCTTTCGGTGGAGAAGTCGCCGGCCGCCCGCCTGCCGCGGGGACTCACCCCCAAGCCGCGCGAGGCCGGGTCCGACGAGTCGGCCGCCGATGTGATCCTGGCCTGACGGTCGGAGCAGTCAGCTCGGGCGAGGGTTAAGCGCTGTTACTCACCGGTAAAGTTCGGATATGAGCGGGCAGCGTGACAAGCCCTGGGTGATGCGGACCTACGCCGGGCACTCCTCGGCGAAAGCGTCGAACGCTCTCTACAGGCGCAATCTCGAGAAGGGCCAGACCGGTCTGTCGGTCGCCTTCGACCTCCCCACCCAGACCGGCTACGACCCGGACAGCGAGCTCGCCCGCGGTGAGGTCGGCAAGGTCGGCGTGCCGGTGTCGTCGCTCGCCGACATGCGGCACCTGTTCGACGGCATCCCGCTCGGCGAGATGAACACGTCGATGACCATCAACGCCACGGCTATGTGGCTGCTCGCGCTGTACCAGGTCGCCGCCGAGGAGCAGGCCGAGGCGGCCGGCGAGGATCCCGGGGAGATCCGCCACCGGCTCACCGGGACCACCCAGAACGACATCATCAAGGAGTACCTGTCGCGGGGGACCTACGTCTTCCCGCCGGCACCGTCGATGCGCCTGATCAGCGACATGATCGCGTACACGGTGACGGAGATCCCGAAGTGGAATCCGATCAACATCTGCTCCTACCACCTGCAGGAGGCCGGGGCCACCCCGGCGCAGGAGCTGGCCTACGCGATGTGCACGGCGATCGCGGTGCTCGACAGCGTCCGGGACGCGGGGCAGGTGCCGCCTGAGCGCTTCGGTGAGGTCTGCGCCCGGATCTCGTTCTTCGTGAACGCGGGCGTGCGTTTCATCGACGAGATGTGCAAGATGCGGGCGTTCGTCCAGCTGTGGGATGAGCTGCTGCGGACTCGCTACGGCGTCGAGGACCCCAAACACCGCCGGTTCCGGTACGGGGTGCAGGTCAATTCGCTCGGGCTGACCGAGGCGCAGCCGGAGAACAATGTGATCCGCATCGTCCTCGAGGCGCTGGGTGTCACGCTGTCCAAGTCGGCGCGGGCCCGCGCGTTGCAGCTCCCGGCGTGGAACGAGGCGCTGGGCCTGCCGCGGCCGTGGGATCAGCAGTGGTCGCTGCGTATCCAGCAGATCCTGGCCTTCGAGACCGACCTTCTCGAGCACGACGACATTTTCGAGGGGTCGGTCGTCATCGAGCGCCGGGTCGCCGAGCTGGTGACCGCGGCGCAGGAGGAGATCGACCGCGTGCAGGCCATGGGTGGGGCCGTGGCCGCCGTCGAATCCGGCTACATGAAGTCGCAGCTGGTGGCCGCGCATTCGGAGCGGCGCCGGCGCATCGAGTCGGGGGACGACGTGGTCGTGGGGGTGAACGAGTTCACCTCCACCGAGCCGAGCCCGCTCACCGAGGATCTCGAGGCCGTCATCCAGACGGTGGATCCGGCCACCGAGGCGGCGGCGATCGACGCGATCCGCGGCTGGCGGGAAGACCGGGCCCCCGAGCGGGTCGAGGCGGCGCTACGCGGGCTGCGCGACGCGGCGAAGACCGACGACAACCTCATGACGGCGACGCTCGAGTGTGCCCGCGCCGGCGTCACTACCGGAGAGTGGTCGGGTGCCCTGCGCGAGGTGTTCGGTGAATATCGCGCACCGACCGGCGTCAGCGCCGCGGCGAGCGCGGGTGCCGGCGAGGCCGGCGCCGAGATCGGTGAGGTGCGCGCGCTGGTCAAGCGCACGGGCGAAGAGCTCGGCCACCGGCCCAAGATGCTGGTGGGCAAGCCGGGGCTCGACGGTCACAGCAATGGCGCCGAGCAGATCGCGGTCCGGGCCCGCGACGTCGGTTTCGAGGTCATCTATCAAGGCATCCGGCTGACGCCGGCGCAGATCGTGAGCGCTGCCGAGCAGGAGGACGTCGACGTCGTCGGCCTGTCGATCCTGTCCGGCTCGCACCTCGAGCTGGTGCCGCAGATCCTGTCCGGACTCGAAGCCGCCGGGCTCGACGACGTGCCGGTTGTCGTCGGCGGCATCGTGCCGGATGGTGACGCGCGCCGGTTGCGCGAGCTCGGCGTCGCCGCGGTGTACACGCCGAAGGACTTCGGCATCACCGCGATCATGCGCGACATCGTCGGGATCATCCGGTCGCGGGCCGGTCTCGCACCCAGCCGTTAGGCTGCCTTCGTGCGGCTCGTCATTGCTCGATGCACCGTCGACTACGCGGGCCGGCTGACGGCTCACCTGCCCACCGCGGTGCGCCTGCTGATGGTCAAGGCCGACGGCTCGGTGTCGATCCACGCCGACGATCGGGCCTACAAGCCGCTCAACTGGATGAGCCCGCCCTGCGTCCTCACCGAGGAGGAAACGGACGAGCAGACGGTGTGGCGCGTGGTCAACAAGGCGGACGAGCAGCTCGTGATCGCCATCGACGAGGTGCTGCACGATTCGAGTCACCACCTCGGTGTCGACCCGGGGCTGGTCAAGGACGGGGTGGAGGCGCACCTGCAGGTGCTGCTCGCCGAGCACTGCGAGACCATCGAAGAGGGGCTTCGGCTGGTCCGCCGCGAACACGACACCGGCATCGGTCCGGTGGACCTGCTGTGTCGCGATCGGTCCGGCGCCACCGTCGCCATCGAGATCAAACGCCGCGGTGAGATCGACGGCGTCGAGCAGCTCACCCGTTACCTCGCCCGGCTCGCGGACGATCCCCGGCTGCCGCAGCCGGTGCGCGGGCTGCTGGTCGCCCAGGCGATCACGCCGCAGGCTCGCCTGCTGGCCGCCGACCGTGGAATCGGCTGCGTGACGGTGGACTACGACGCACTCCGCGGATTCGCTCCGGCGATCCCGACCCTTTTCTGAACGGTTCAGCGCCGCGGAGGCAGCGCCGAGCGCACGACTTCCGTCGCGACGTCGCGCAATTTCACATTCCGGCGCTGCGACGACCGGCGCAGCAATTCGAAAGCAGCGTCCGCCGTGACCCGCCGGGTCGCCATGATGGCGCCTTTCGCCTGCTCGATGACGGCACGGGATGTCAGCGCTTCCGACATCTGATCGGCGAGCGCCGTCGCGCTCGCGTACAGCTGGGCGTTGCGCACGGTCACCGCCGCCTGGCCGAGGAACGGCGTGATCCCGGCGATGGCACCCTCGTCCAGACCGGGCTGGGCAGCTGCGTACAGCGTGAGAATGGCGACAACCTCGTCCTCGACCAGCAGCGGTGCGGCGGCGACGCTGACCGGTCGATCGGCCGGAAAGGCAAGCTGCGGGCAGTCGGCGAGCGGGTCCGCGCTCAGGACGAGCGTCCGCGTTGTCACCGCGGCCGGCCCGGGGCCGGCATTCGCGGCGAACCAGCGCTGCTCACACGGCTGCAGCCGGGCGTCGGTGAATGCGCTGCTGACGGGCCGGTCGCGCGCAAGGAGGGTGCATCCCGCCGCCCCGCAGCCACCCAGGATGTCGCGTCCGAGCGTTGCGACCAGCCCCAGGACGTCCGGCAGGGAATGCTCGTTCAGGATCAGGGAGGCGAGCCTGGCGGTGGCCGCCGAGACACCGTCATGCACGGCAGCCGCCGCCGTGGTGGCGGTCATAACCGCACATTAGGACGAAAGCCTCTCACCGTCCGGCCGTCTGAAAGACTTCACTCGGTGCCGCCTACGAAGTCGGCACCGAGATGGGAGGCAGGAAAGCAATGGCGCGCGCGTTCAACAAAGCCGGAATCGTCGGGGTCGGCACGATGGGAGCCGGCATCGCCGAAGTCCTGGCAAAGTCGGGGATCGATGTCGTAGGGGTCGAAATCGACGATTCCGGGGTGAAGCGGGGGCGAGAGCATCTCGAACACTCCACTGAGCGCGCGGTTCGCGGCGGCAAGCTGACCGAAGAGGAGCGCGACACGTTGCTCGGCAGGATCCAGCTGGGCACCTCCCTGGACGCGCTGAGCGACGCCGACATCGTGATCGAGGCGATCCCCGAGCAGCTCGAGGCCAAGCAGCAGCTGTTCCGCCAGCTCGACGACGTGTGCCCGCCGACGACGGTGCTCGCCACCAACACCTCGGCGCTGTCGGTCACCGAGCTCGCCGCGGTGACCCGCCGCCCGTCCGCCGTCATCGGCCTGCACTGGTTCAACCCGGCTCCGGTCATGGGCCTGGTCGAGGTCGTCAGCACGGTGATGACCGATGAGACGGTCACGACTGACGTCGAGGGCCTCATCGCCCAGGTGGGCAAGACGCCGGTGACGGTGGGAGATCGCGCCGGCTTCATCGCCAACTCCCTGCTCTTCCCCTACCTGAACAACGCCGTGCGCATGCTGGAGGGGCGTTACGCCACCCGGGAGGACATCGACGCCGCGATGCGCTTCGGGTGCGGCCACCCGATGGGCCCCCTCGCGCTGCTCGATCTCATCGGCCTGGACAGCGCCTACGAGATCCTCGACACGATCTACCACCAGTCGCGTGACCACCTGCACGCGCCGGCCCCGCTGCTCAAGCAGCTGGTGACCGCCGGCATGCACGGCCGCAAGACCGGCCGCGGCTTCTACACCTACACCGCGCCCGACTCCTCGCAGATCGTGCCGGACGCCGCAGCCGGCGTCGCGAGCGAGGTGGCCCCGCGTCCGGTGCAGAGCGTCGGCGTCATCGGCACCGGAACGATGGCGAGCGGTATCGCCGAGGTGCTCGCCAAGGCGGGCTTCGACGTCATCGTGCGGGCGCGCAGCGACGACAAGGCCGCCGGTGTGATCGCGAAGGTGACCGCGTCGCTGGACAAGGCGGTCGCCCGCGGCCGGCTGACCGAGGACGACCGCAACGCGACGCTCGGGCGCCTGCGCGGCACCACCGAGCTCGACGCGCTCGCGCAGTGCGACCTGGTGATCGAAGCGGTCGTGGAAGAGCTCAGCGTGAAGCGGGCGCTCTTCGGTGCGCTGGACGATGTCATGAAGCCGGGCGCGGTGCTCGCGACCACGACGTCGAGCCTGCCGGTCATCGAGTGCGCGACGGCGACTTCGCGCCCGGCCGACGTCGTCGGCATGCACTGGTTCAATCCGGCTCCCGCGATGAAGCTGATCGAGGTCGTTCCGACCGTGCTCTCCGGTGACGACGTCGTCGCCACCGTGCGCGATGTCGCGCTGCGGGCGAAGAAGGCGCCGGTGCTGTGTGCCGACCGCGCCGGGTTCATCGTGAACGCGCTGCTCTTCCCGTATCTCAACGACGCCGTCCGGATGCTCGAGCAGCACTACGCGACCGCGGACGACATCGACGCGGCCATGAAGGTCGGCTGCGGCCACCCGATGGGGCCGTTCGAGCTGATGGACGTGGTCGGACTCGACGTGACGCTGGCCATTCAGCAGACGCTCTACCTGGAGTTTCGCGAGCCCGGCGACGCACCGGCGCCGCTGCTCGAGCATCTCGTGCGCGCCGGCTATCTGGGCCGGAAGACAAAGCGGGGCTTCCGCGACTACTCACGGCGCTGAATGGGTCACCGGCTGCCTGGGAAATCCCTTGGAACGCCGGTCCGCTTCCGAGCAGCGGAAGAAAAAGAAATGGCGCGGCACTGTTGATTTAGTCGGATAGTTGTTGCAATCTCAAGGGCATGACCCAGCGCACCGTTGTCACCCTTGAAGACGATCTCACGGGCGGCGAAGCCCATGAGACCGTGACCTTTGCCCTTGACGGCAAGGCCTATGAGATCGATCTCTCCGACAAGAATTCGGCGGCTTTGCGTGAGGTGCTTGCCCCGTATGTGTCGGTAGCGCGGCGAGTGGGCCGCATCAGCGTGCCGGCCGCGCGTCGAGGTGGTGGACCGTTGCGCCACGTCGCTACCGAGGTGGACCCGGCAGCAGTTCGCGCCTGGGCTGCGTCGAATGGTTACGAGGTCAGCCCCCGCGGGCGAATCAGCCGCGCGGTGCAGGACGCGTTCAAAGCGGCAATGGGCTGACGGTGTAGCGCAATCGGCCCGAATCCGGCTGATTGTCCCAGCAAGGACTTGCGACGTTTCGTCGCAAGTCCTTGCTGCGTTTATGGGGCGCTCCGACCGCGGCGCGGGGGCGGGCGGCTGGGGATAACTATTAATCCGGGTCACGGTCAACGGCTATCTGGAGCCGATATTCCGGTTACTTGCGAAACCGCGGATTCTCCCGCCGCCGGGCGGGCAGCCGCCTTCGGCCGTGGCGTGCGTCGCGCGGACAGCTCGCTCGAGGGTCCCCGCCGGTAAGTCAGGTGGTGTCACAATTGGCAGGTGCCTTTAGCGCGCAAGACGACGACCCCGGCCGCCCTGCTGGCGGACCTGACCCTTGGGGTGGGCGAAAACCTCGGTCACGTCGTCGCGATGATGCGGGGCATCGCGGCGGACCCGCGCGTCCCGCAGTCGGCGAAGCTGGAGGCGAGTGCGGCCGTCGCCTACCTGGTGTCCGGCCGTGGCCGCATTCCCGGGTTCATCCCGCTCGCCGGCCGGCTCGACGCGTTGGCGCTCGCCGCCTTCGCCTTTCGCCGGCTGCTCGCCTCCGCGGGGGAGCCGGTACTCCGGTCGCACTGGCGTGGCAGCCAGCGCGCGCTCGAGGGCCTGCTCGCCCTGACCGGCGCGCTCGCGTCTCCCGGGGGACGTTGGCGGCGGATGGCCGTCGCCGGGACGGCGCTGTCGTTCATTCGGGACGAGCTCGCCGGCGGGCCGCAGCGGGTGCGGCGTAGCAAGCCCGGCCTCGGGCGGATCGTCGACGGTGAGGTCCTCGCCAGTCGCGAGGACCGCTCGTGAGCGGCGCCTACGGTGACAGCGAGGACGCCGGCGAGCGCTGGGTGGCGCGTCCGGTTCGCGGTCAGGACGCCCGCAAGCGTTACCGATGCCCCGGCTGCGACCAGGACATCAGGATCGGCGAGCCGCACGTCGTCGCCTGGTCGCAGGACACCCTGATCGGCGTCGAGGGCCGCCGGCATTGGCACACGGCCTGCTGGCGCGCCCGGCACCGCACCCCTGCGCGCCACCGCCGCCGCAGCTGAACGGCCCGGCCGGCCGCCGGCCGTCGCCTGCCGGCATTCGGCGACTATGGTCGCTGACGTGCCGTTGATCCGCGCCAACACGGTGTTGCCGGCGCGGCGGCAAGCCCTTCGGCTGCACACCGCGGACGGTCTCGCGCTCGTCGGCGAGCTCGCTCTCCCGGCGGAGCGGCCGCCGGCGGCCACCCTCATCTGCCTGCACCCGTTGCCGACGCACGGCGGCTCGATGGACAGTCACCTGCTGCGCAAGGCGGCCTGGCGGCTACCGGCCCTGGCCGACCTCGCCGTGTTGCGGTTCAACACCCGGGGCACGGAAAGCGACGAAGGACGCTCGGAGGGCAGCTTCGACGATGCCGTCGGTGAACGCCACGACGTGGCCGCCGCCATCGAGTACGCCGAGTTCCACGACCTGCCGGCACCCTGGCTCGTCGGCTGGTCATTCGGTACCGACCTCATCCTGCGGTACGGGTGCGATCCGTCGATCTGCGGCGCCGTGCTGCTGAGCCCGCCGCTGCGGTACTCGACGGACGCCGATCTCGACGCGTGGGCGGCATTCGGGCGGCCGCTCACCGCGATCGTTCCCGAGTTCGACGACTACGTGCGTCCCCCCGAGGCCAGCCGTCGCTTCGCCCGCGTGCCGCAGGCGCGGGTCGTCGAGGTCGCCGGTGCGCATCACCTCTTCGTGGGGCGTGCCGAGGACGCGTTCGACGCGCTCGTACACGCCGTCCTGGAAGTACCCGATTCCCACCGGGCCGCTGCTCGGTCGGGAGTCACCCCGTTGCCGCGTGAATATGAGGAGATAAGCGAGTGACTGCGATGTTTGACCTGACCGGACAGACGGCGGTGATCACGGGCGCGAGCCGTGGCATCGGCCGGGCTATCGCGCTGGGCTTCGCCGAGGCAGGAGCCGATCTCGCCATCGCCGCGCGTGACGTCGCGGCGCTCGAGCGGCTGCAGGCCGAGGTCACCGCACTCGGGCGACGGGCGATCGTGCTGGCGACAGACGTCACGAACGAAGAGGCCGTCAAAGCCATGGTCGCCGGTGCCGTCGACCAGCTCGGCAGCGTCGACATCCTGGTCAACAACGCCGGCGGCAGCTCGTACATGGGGCCGTTCACGACGCTGCGCTTTCAGGGCTGGGAGAAAGCGATGCGGCTCAACGTCGACTCCATCGTGCACGCCTGCCAGGCAATCGGCCCGCACATGATCGAGCGCGGCAAGGGGTCGATCATCAACGTGTCCTCGGTGGCGGGCCTGGTGGGCACCCCGGAATTGGCGCCCTACGGGGCCAGCAAGGCCGCCGTGCTCTCGCTGACCAAGACACTGTCCATCGAGTGGGGCGGTTCGGGAGTGCGGGTGAACGCACTCTGCCCCGGTTGGACGCGCACCGACCTCAACGTCGATTTGTGGAGCGACGAACAGATCAGCACCGCGATGATGGAGCGCGTGCCGCTCGGGCGATGGGCCGACACCGAGGAGATGGTCGGACCCGCCCTGTTCCTCGCCTCGGACGCGTCGTCCTACATGACAGGGCAGGCGCTCGTCGTCGACGGTGGGCAGCTCGCCGGCTGACCACCGTCGACGCGAAGCAAAGGCCTGCCGCCGGTCGGCGGTGGAGGCTTAGCTGCGGCGGCCGGAGCGTGAACGCGGGGCCGGAGCCGTGGCCGCCGAGGTCTCGGCGAACTGCTCGGTCTCCTCGTACTCAGCCGAGAAGTCCTCCGGGTAGTCCGGCTGCTCGGCCACCGCACCGGCTGGTGCGCTCGCCCGCTCCGGGATCGGCGGGGTGTCGACCGCGACCGTCGGCGTGAGCGCCTGCGCCAGGGCCTCGTGCAGCCGGGTCAGCTGAGCGTTGACCGCATCGCGCTGGCGCTCGAGGTCGGCCAGCCGGCGTGACGACGCCCGCTCGGCGTCTGCCGCCTGGGTCTGCGCCCGCACCAGGATGCGGTCGGCCTCCGCCTGAGCGCTCGACACCAGCTGCTCGGCCTCGGCCTGCGCGTCGGCGACGAGCTGCTGGGCGTGAGCTTCGGCGTCACGGATGCGTGCCGCATTCTCCCGGTCGGCTTCGGCCGCCGCCTGCCGCGAGTCGGCGAGCAGCTGCTCGGCCTCCCGGGTGCGCTGGAGGCGGATCTCGGTGCCCTGCTCCTCGGCGAGGTTCAGGATCTGGGTGATGCGGTCGCCGAGCTCATGCCACTGCGGGCGACCCCTCTCGAGTTCCTCGCGCGCGGCCTCAGCCTCAGCAGCGGCCGCGGCAGCGGCTTGCTCGGCAGCGTCGCGGGCGATCTCGGTGTTGCGTAGCTGGTCCTCGAGCCAACCGAGGTGGTTTTCGACCTGATCACGGTCGTAACCACGGCGTACCAGCTCGAAAGCGGGCCCGCCTTCCTCAGGCGAGCGAAGGGGCAGCAGGTCGTTGTGCTCGCTCATGCACGTACTGTGCCACGCTTTTTTCGCATGCCCGTGTTGCCGCGCGTGTCGGCGAGGCGGCTTCTTCTGCCGTTCACTGCTACCGGCTCCGGTCGCTGCCGAGAACGCACTGCGGCCAACGTCAGAGACTAGCGGCAGCCCGTAGCGCACTCCCACAAACCCCCCGATAGCGGCCCGAAGAGGCGCCATCGGGCGAACCGTCAGACGCCGCGGAAGCGGTTGATCTGCGGCAGGAGGCGATCGCGTTTGTCCTGGTCGCGAACGCCAAGGCCCTCCTCCGGGGCGAGGCAGAGCACGCCGACCTTGCCCTGGTGCAGGTTGCGGTGCACGTCGAATGCCGCCTGCCCGACCTGCTCGAGCGGGTAGCTCTTGGACAGCGTCGGGTGAATCAGCCCGCGGTCGATCAGCCGGTTGGCCTCGAACGCCTCGCGGTAGTTGGCGAAGTGCGAGCCGACGATGCGCTTGAGGTTCATCCACAGGTAGCGGTTGTCGTACTCGTGCAGGAACCCGCTCGTCGACGCGCAGGTGACGATCGTTCCGCCGCGTCGGGTGACGTAGACGGAAGCGCCGAAGGTCTCGCGGCCCGGGTGCTCGAAGACGATGTCGGCGTCGTCGCCGCCGGTCAGCGTGCGGATCAGCTTGCCGAGCCGCTGCCATTCCTTCGGGTCCTGGGTGGTCTCGTCCTTCCAGAACTTGAAGCCCTCGCCGGTTTTCTCCGACCGGTCGATGACGAGCTCGGCGCCCATCTTGCGGCAGATCTCCGCCTTCTCCGGCGAGGAGACGACGCACACCGGAATCGCCCCGCCGTTGACGGCCATCTGCGTGGCGTACGAGCCGAGCCCGCCGCTCGCGCCCCAGATCAGCACGACGTCGCCCTGCTTCATCGCGGCGCCGTTCTTGCTGACCAGCTGCCGGTAGGCGGTCGAGTTCACCAGCCCGGGGGACGCCGCCTCCTCCCAGGACAGGTGGGCGGGCTTGGGCATCAGCTGGTTGGACTTGACCAGCGCCAGCTCGGCCAGCCCGCCGAAGTTGGTCTCGAAGCCCCAGATGCGCTGCTCCGGGTCCATCATCGTGTCGTTGTGGCCCTCGGGGCGCTCGAGCTCGACCGACAGGCAGTGCGCGACGACCTCGTCACCCGGCTTCCACACGTGCACGCCCGGCCCGGTGCGCAGCACGACACCGGCGAGGTCGGATCCGACCACGTGGTAGGGCAGGTCGTGGCGCTTCGCGAGGGGAGAGAGCCGGCCGTAGCGCTCCAGGAAGCCGAACGTCGACACCGGCTCGAAGATCGAGGTCCAGACGGTGTTGTAGTTCACCGAGCTGGCCATCACGGCGACGATCGCCTCGCCGGGGCCGAGCTCCGGGGTCGCCACCTCATCGATGTGCAGCGACTTGCGCGGGTCCTTCTCCCGGGACGGTAGCCCTTCGAACATGCCGGCCTCGTCCTTGCGCACCACGACGCCGCGGTAACTCGCCGGCACCTCGAGCTCGCCGAACTGCTCCTTAGGGGTGTCACCCGCGAGGATCGCCTCGGTGATCTCCTTGATGGACACAACGCCTCCCGATCGGACCAACGGATCGCCGGAATGTTACCGGCGAGTCACTAACGCCAAACGCGCAACCCTTCGCCCGGATACGGCGTCCAACGGAACGTGACGGTGGCATGCGAGGCGATGGGTGGTCCAGCCCGGTGGTGGCCTACGGTGCTGGCCGTGGCCGACGACGCTGCGCTCGACCCGGCGCTCGAGCCGGAAGCGAACGGCGCGCTGCCGGCAGCTGCCGAAGAGCTGCTGACGAGCCTTTACGTCGCCGAATACGACCGCTTGCTGCGCCTCGCGGCGCTGCTGCTGGACGACCTCGGCCTGTGCGAGGAGGTCGTGCAGGAGGCGTATCTGAAGGTGCACGGAGCGCTCGTCGGGCGGCGCTCGCGACTGCGTGACGAGGAGCGCGCGCTCGCGTACCTGCGCCAGACTGTGGTGAACCTCGCACGGTCGTCGCTGCGCCGGCGGCTGGTCGCGCGCAAGCACGCCCCGCGTCCGATGCCTGACGCGCCGAGCGCCGAGGAGGGGGCGTACGCCCGGGTGGAACGGACCGCGGTCGTCCAAGCGCTGCGCGACCTGCCGCGCCGCCAGCGGGAGGCGGTCGTGCTGCGCTACTACGGCGATCTGACCGAGTCGGCGGCCGCGGACGTCATGGGCGTCAGCGTCGGTGCGGTGAAGGCCTACACCTCGCGCGGGCTTTCGGCGCTCGCGGTCGCGTTGGAGGAATTGCGATGAGCGGCCCGCGTTCGGACGATGATCGGGAGCAGGCGCTGCGCCGGCTGCTGGCCGAAGCCGTCGAGCCGGTGCGGGCAGCCCCGGGCGCGCAGGCCCGGCTATTCGCCCGGATCCGGGCCGGAGGCGCCCGGCGCCAGCACTTCCGGCTGAAAGTCGCCGGCGCGACTCTCGCGTGCGTGGCGCTCATTGCTGGCGTCGCGGTGTTCTTCGCCGGCCGGACCGGCGATGCGACGCGCTCGTCGACAGCGAGCATCGCCGGCGCGCCGCCCTCGAGTGAGGCCGCGGTGTCGCCGGAGCAGCCGGAAGCGACCCCCTTCATGGCTCCGGGTAATACGAGCGCGCCTGATGACAAGTCCGTCGGTAGCGCGGCCGGAGGCACCGCGTCCGGCGTCGCCACTGAGCAGGATCTGGACGGCGACGGCCGGCCCGACGCGTTGACTCTGCAGGGGAACGTGCTGCACGCCCAGCTCTCGCGGGACGGCGTGCAGCAGGTGATGCTGCCGGACGTCGGCCCGGGCGCGCGCGTTCTCGGGATCACGGCGCTGCGCAGCGATCCGGCGAATCCCGCCGCCACGGTCGCGGTGGCGTTCATCCGCCTCCGCGCAGACCAAGGTGTGACGACGGACGTCGTCGCAGCAGTCGTCGACCAGCGGCTCACCCTGCTGCGCCTCGGCGGCAGTGTCGCAAAGCTCCGCATCGACGCCATCGGCTACGGCTGCGACCAGCAGATCTTGTTCGTCCAGAACGGTGGGACTCGCGTGACGCCGTACGAGGTGAGCGGTGACCAGCTGGTGAGCGCAAAGATCTCGGGGTCGTTCGCCGGCGCCTTCCGCGGGTGCGTTGGCTGAACTACAAGATCAACGCGCCACCGAACAGGCCCAACCCCCGCCCAAACCGCCTCTCACCTTGATCATTGGCGCGTTGATCATGGCTAGCCGCACCACTGCCCGTGCTCGCCGGGGTGGCCCTTCGGCAGCTCGATCGGCACCAGCAGCGCCGCCAGCGGGCTGCGGTCGGCCGCGTCGAACGCGAAGATCTCGACCTCGGTGAGCCGCGACCGGCGGGTCAGCCCCACCAGGTGGGTGGTGCCGCCGGCCGGCAGCGGGATGCCGGCCTCCGGCGCCTCGACGGGCGGCTGGCGCTTGAACCAGCCCTTCGGGCGATCCGGGCGTCCCACCCGCAGGATGACGTCACGCTCCAGCACGCTGGTGACCTCGAGGAACAGCCGCCCGCCGCGATGCGCCTCCAGGGTGACGGCCTGCGGCACGGCCGCCAGGCCGCCTTTCGCGTCCTCCCCCTCGGGGTGCGTGCACCACATCGCGGACATGCGCTGGCTGCTGCGCGTGTAGTCGACGATGCGCAACGCCTCCGGCTGGGAGTCGAAGTAGACCGTGCCGAACGAGACGGTGAGCTCGCCGAGTGCCCGCCCGGGGGCCACCGGGTCGGTGGCCACGTCAGCCGGGAAGACGATGGTGGCATCGACGTAGACCTGCGGCCCGTCCGGGGCGTCGGTCAGCACCTCGATCCGCTCGACGGTGAGCTCGCCGGGGGAGAGCAGGATCCCCTCCCGGCGCCGATCGTCCTCGACGAGCGCGGTTGCCTGGGCGACCAGCGCGAGGTCGGCGCCGTAGACCGCGAATGCGCCGGGCGCCGGCTGCCGCCGCCGGACGGACTCCAGCCACTCCAGGGTGGCTGCTTCCAGCAGCTCGGCATCCGGCGCCCGGGACATCGACTCCTCGCGTGGATTGATCAGTGCTGCAGGTCCTTGGGCGCCGCCTGCACCAGCTCGGTGAGGACGCCGCCGGTGTCCTTCGGATGCAGGAACGCGATGCTCGCGCCCATCGATCCGTGCCGGGGACGTTCGTCGACAAGTCGGACACCCTTGTCGGCGATCGACGCCAGCGCATCCGTGACGTTCACCACGCCGTAGCCGATGTGGTGCACGCCCGGCCCGTTGCGGGCGAGGAACTTGCCGACGGGCGAATCGTCCCGCAGCGGCTCGAGCAGCTGGACGTACGAGCCGCCCGGATCATCGCCCTGAGGTGCGGCGACGACCAGCATGGCCTCGTGCACGCCCTGCTGCTCGTTGGTCTCCCGGGAGGTCACGGTGAGCCCGTAGGTCGTCTCGTACCAGCCGATGGCCTCCTCGAGGTCGCGAACGGCGATACCGACATGGTCGATACGGGTAAACAGCGGTAGCGGATATGTCACGGACTCGTATCCTGGCACTTTCCTGCAGAACCTGCCCGAGGAGACCCTGACATGCCTGGTTCCGTCATCGTCGCTGGCGCCCGCACGCCGATCGGAAAGCTCTCCGGTTCTTTGAAGAGCTTCACCGCGATGGACCTCGGGGGGTTCGCCATCAAGGCCGCCCTGGAGCGCGCCGGCATCACCGGCGACGCCGTCGAGTACGTGATCATGGGTCACGTCATCCAGGCCGGCGCCGGTCAGATCACCGCGCGGCAGGCGGCGATCAAGGCTGGCATCCCGATGAGCACGCCGGCCCTGACGGTCAACAAGGTGTGCCTGTCCGGCCTGAACTCGATCGCGCTCGCCGACCTCTACATCTCGAGCGGCCAGTACGACGTCGTCGTCGCCGGCGGCATGGAGTCGATGACGAACGCGCCGCATATCCTCCCCGGCGCGCGCGCCGGCTTCCGCTACGGCGACGCCACCCTGCTCGACGCCACCGCCCACGACGCCCTCTTCTGTGCGTTCGACCAGTGCGCGATGGGGGAGTCCACCGAGAAGTACAACGCCCGCCTCGGCATCAGCCGTGAAGACCAGGACGAGTTCAGCGCCCGCTCCCACGATCGCGCCGCCGCGGCGATGAAGGAAGGCCGCTTCGACAAGGAGCTGGTCAGCGTGCAGATCCCGCAGCGCAAGGGTGACCCGCTCGTGGTGAGCGAGGACGAGGGTGTGCGTCCCGGCACCACCGCCGACTCGCTCGCCAAGCTGCGTCCGGCCTTCGCCGCCGACGGCACCATCACCGCCGGTTCCGCGTCGCAGATCTCCGACGGCGGCTGCGCGCTGGTCGTCATGTCGCGCGCCAAGGCCGAGGAGCTGGGCGCGCCGATCCTCGCCGAGATCGGTGCGGCCGGCTTCGTCGCCGGCCCGGACGCCTCGCTGCAGTCGCAGCCGGCCAACGCCATCAAGGCCGCCCTCGCGAAGGAGGGCCTCACCTCCGCCGCCCTCGACCTGGTCGAGATCAACGAGGCCTTTGCCTCGGTCGGCATCCAGTCGATGCGCGAGCTCGACCTGTCGCCGGAGAAGGTCAACGTCGACGGCGGCGCGATCAGCCTCGGCCACCCGGTCGGCATGTCCGGCGCCCGCATCGCGCTGCACCTCGCCTACGAGCTGCAGCGCCGCGGCGGCGGCATCGGCGCCGCCGGCCTGTGCGGCGGCGGCGGTCAGGGCGATGCCCTGATCCTGCGCGCGGCCAGCTGATCTCGCGTTAGCGCACGCGGTCGACCGGATCCGGCGGGAGGGTGAGGAGCGGTGCCACGCCGCGATGAACCGCTACCGGATCTGGTCGCCGCCGCGCGCGAGGGCAGCGCGCGGGCCGTCGCCAGGCTCATCTCCCTCGTCGAGGACAACTCGCCGCGGCTGCGTGAGCTGATGGCCCTGCTCGCCCCGCTGTACGGGCGGGCAGCCGTGATCGGTCTGACCGGTGCGCCGGGGGTGGGCAAGTCGACCACGACCGGCGCGCTCGTGCATGCGTATCGCCGCCGCGGACGGCGGGTCGGCGTCCTTGCCATCGACCCGTCGTCGCCGTTCAGCGGCGGGGCGCTGCTCGGCGACCGCATTCGTATGCAGGAGCACGCCACCGACTCCGGCGTCTTCATCCGGTCGATGGCGTCGCGCGGTCAGCTCGGCGGGTTGTCGTCGGCCACCCCGCAGGCGCTGCGCGTGCTCGACGCCGCCGGCTGCGATGTGGTGCTGGTCGAGACGGTAGGGGTCGGCCAGGCCGAGGTGGAGGTCGCAACGCTGGCCGACTCGACGATCGTCTTGCTCGCCCCGGGGATGGGCGACGCCATCCAGGCGGCGAAGGCCGGGATCCTCGAAGTGGCCGACGTTTTCGTGGTCAACAAGGCCGACCGCGAGGGCGCCGACCAGACCGTCCGCGAAGTGAAGAACATGCTCACGCTCGGGTTCAGCGACGTGGCTTCCGGCGGCTGGAAACCGCCGGTGTGCAAGACCGTCGCGGCGCAAGGGCAGGGCATCGACGAGGTGGTCGATGCGCTGGACCTGCACGGCGAGTGGCTCACGTCGAGCGGGGAACGTCAGCGGCGCCGAAGCTCGCGGGCGCGCAACGAGATCGAGGCGCTCGCGTTGTCGGCGTTGCGGCTGCGGATGGCGGAGCTTCGCGGGCGCGACGCGCTGAATCTGCTCGCCTCCGAGGTCGCTGCCGGCCGGCTCGATCCCTACAGCGCCGCCGACCAGCTGATCGAAGGCGTTACGAGCTGAGCTCGACGGCATCGGGTGGCTGCGGAAGATCCCCGATGGCCGGACGGCGGCGCAGGGCGTCGCCCACCGCCTCGACGAACTCCCGCACGTCGAGCGGCAGCGGGAGCACCTGGTCGGCGCCTGCGGCGCGCAGCCGCAGATGCACCCGCGGGTCGGTGTCCTCCGCCAGCACGATTTTCGGCACCAGCGCCGAAAGCGGGTCGATGTTCAAGCGATGCAGCAGCTCGGTGCCGACCGCGTCGGGCAGTTCGGCGTCGAGAATCACGACGGCGGGCTGCCGCCGGCGGATGGTGTCGAGTGCCACCGCGGCGCGCGACTCCGAGATCGTCTCCACCGACAGCCGGGAGCGCAGCGCCTGCGCGATCAGCGCTCGGGCGTCGGCGTTGGCGCTGACGTGCAGCACGACGGTCGGCGCTTGGGGCTCGTCGTCGCGCGACAGCTCCGCGACCACCGCGGCGCCGACCGCCTCGAGATCGATCGCGAACGTCGAGCCGGCTCCGAGCCGGCTCTCGGCGGACAGCGTGCCGCCCATCGCCCGGATCAGCGCCAGCGACAGGGCGAGACCGAGCCCGGTGCCCTCGACCCCGGTGCGCTCGGCGCCCAGCCGTTCGAACGGCCGAAACAGCCGGTCGAGCTGTGCCGGCTCGATGCCCGGCCCGTCATCGGCGACTTCGATACGCAGCAGGTCCGGCCCCCGGGAGCGCACGCCGACTCGCACGGTGCCCCCCTCGCGGCCGTACTTCACCGCATTGCCGATGAGGTTCAGCAGCACCTGCCACAGCCGCCGCCGGTCGAGCATCGCCACGAGGTCCTCGGCGGGCTCGATGTAGCGCCGGATGCCCCGTTTGTCGGCGAGCGGCTGGATGAGATCGACGACCCCGCGCACCACGTCCAGCACGCGGACCGGGCCGACGTCGAGATCCACCCCGCCGGTGCGCACCCGGGCCAGGTCGAGCACGTCGTCGAGCAACGCCTGCATGTGCCGGCCGGCGGTGAGGATGCGCTCGACCGACTCCCGGTGGTCGAGCTTCAACTCCTCGAGCTCCAGCAGCTGGGCGAACCCGAGCACGGCGTTCAGTGGCGTGCGCAGCTCGTGGCCCAGCCGAGCGGCGAACTCGTCGCGGACGCTGAGCTCACGCTCGGCCGCCTCCCGCCGGCGGGTCTCGGCGAGCGAGCGGAAGATGAGCAGATAGCCCCCGTGAGCCTGCCCATCGGCGGGTGCGGCTTTCTGCTCGGCCCTGCTGTCGGCAGCCAGCAGGACGGTGAAGACCTCGTCCTCCCCGGAGACGCGCGGGACCTTGACCTCGCCGCGCCAGTATCCGGTGGCGCGCACCGTCGTCGGGACGGCGCGCGCGATCCGGTCGGCGGTGCCGGGGGCGAGACCGCTGATCAACGTCTTCCAGTGATCGCCGATCGTGACGACGGCGCCGAGCAGCTGATCCGCGTTCGCGTTGCGGTACGTCAGGTAGCCGGCGGCGTCGAAGCGCAGCACCGCATCGCCGAGCCAGTCAAACAGGTCCCCCCGCACGGCCAGGATGCTAACCGGCGGTGCCCGCCGGCATCAGCGGGGTCGCGCCGACGATCGCGCCGTCGTCAGCCGATTGACTCCAGGAAATCGTCGATCCGGCTGCAGACGAACGCGATGTCGTCGTCGTTCAACGCGTGGCTGCAGGTGAGCAGCACCCCCTGGCGCATGACCGCATCCGCGTTCGGCAGGCCGCCTTGCGGCTGGCGGAACGGGACGTCGCGCATCATCGGCTGGCGGGCGGCGTTGCCGGTCCACACCGTGCGGGTGTCGACGCCCCGCTTCGCGAGCCCGGCCTGCAGGTCGGCGCGGGAGAAGCCGGCGTCGGGCCGGACCTGGAAGCAGTAGCTCAGCCAGGCCGTCTCCAGCTCGTCCTGCTGGCGCGGCGGGACGAAGTACTGGCTGCGCGAGGACAGGTAGCGGGTGTAGAGGTCGAAGTTGCGCTGGCGACGCGCGTGGTTCGTGGGCAGCTTGCGCAGCTGCGCGCCGAGGAACGCGGCGGAGATCTCCGACGGCAGGAAGTTCCAGCCGAGCTCATCGAAGATGAACATGCTGTCGTAGTCCATGCCGTCGAGCTCGGTCCAGAAGTCGTGTTCGCCCTGCTTGCTGCCGTAGATCTGCACTTCGGAGCGGCGTCCCCAGCCGCGCAGCGTGAGGCACCGGTCCCAGAGCGCGTCGTCGTCCAGGCAGACCATGCCGCCCGATCCGGCGCCGGTGACGATGTGCGACGGCGAGAAGCTCGTCACCGAGATCTCCGCGCGGGCCGCCGTCGGCGTGCCGCGCAGCTGCGCGCCGAGCGCGTCGCACGAGTCCTCGATGACCGTGAGCCCGTAGCGGTCGGCGACGTCGCGGATGACGTCCCAGTCCGGGGTGTTGCCGGCGAGGTTCGGGATGAGGATGGCGCGGGTGTCGGGGCCGATCTCCAGCTCGAGCGCCTTCGCGTCCACGTTGAACGTGTCCGGCTCGACGTCGACGAAGACCGGCACCAGCCCGGCGCGCACCAGCGCGGAGATATCTGTCGAGAACGTGAGCGGCGAGGTGATCACTTCGGCGCCGCGCGGCAGGTCCAGCAGCTCGACGGCGAGGAACAGCGCGGCGGAGCCGGAGTCCACCATCACCCCGTGGCGCTTGCCGAACAGCTCTGCCACGGCCTTCTCGGCGGCCGCCACGCTCTGCCCGATCTTGATGCCGTTCGGCCCGCGCTGCAGCACCTCGTTCACCGCATCGATCTCGTCCTGGTCGAACGCGGCGGTGGCGTACAGAATCCGGTCTTGCGGCATGGGCCGTCCCTCCTGTCGGGCGCGCCCCGCGGCGAGGGCGGCGTTGCGCTGCGCCTTCGGGACAGGTGACGCAGCCGCGTGCCCTTCACTATCTCGTTCGGAGCTGGGCTCCTCGCACCCGGGTGCGCGCGGTGGGAACACGCCCGCCGCGCCGTGCGGTTGGATAAGGACGTGCGACGTTTCGATCCGACCAGTATCAACCTGCCCGGAGCGGTCGACCTGTCCGCTCGTACGGCGCCGGCCGCCGGGGCCTCCGGCGGGGGTGGCGCCCACGTCATCGATGTCACCGAGGCGACGTTCCAGACGGAGGTCGTCGACCGGAGCCAGACGGTGCCGGTCGTCCTCGACTTCTGGGCGTCGTGGTGCGGCCCCTGCCGCCAGCTCTCCCCGATCCTCGAGAAGCTCGCCGGCGAGGGCGGCGGCAGCTGGGTGCTGGCGAAGATCGATGTCGATGCGAACCCGCGGCTTGCCCAGGCGGCGCAGGTACAGGGCATTCCGGCGGTGAAGGCGGTGGTCGGCGGCCAGCTCGTCGCCGAGTTCAGCGGGGCGCTGCCCGAAGGGCAGGTCCGTGGCTGGATCAACCAGATCATCGCCCTGGCCCAGCGCGCCGCCGGTGCCGAGGGGGAGCCCGGCCCGGAGGATGCTCCGGAAGCCGGCCCGGCGCTCGACCCGGCGATCGAGGCGGCTTACCAGGCGCTCGACGCCGGCGACCTCGACACCGCAGCCGAGCGTTTCGAGGCGCGGCTGCGCGACGCCCCGGACGACGAGGAGGCGAAGAGCGGCCTGGCGCAGATCGCGCTGGCTCGCCGGCTCGCTGCGCTCGACCAGGCCGACCTGCAGCGCCGCGTGCAATCCGGCGATACCAGCCGGGAGACCCGGCTGCAGGTCGCCGATCTGCTGATCGCCAGCGGCGACGTCGACAACGGCTTGGCCGGGCTCATCGAGCTGGTCAAGCTGTCGAGCGGCGACGAGCGCGAAGAGGTACGCCAGCGGCTGCTCACGTTCTTTCAGATGCTCGGCGAGCACCCGGCGGTCGGCCCGGCCCGGCGGGCGCTGGCGTCCGCGCTGTTCTGATCCGGGGCCTTCCGGTCGGGCGCTCGGGCGCCGTCAGGCGAGGATGCGGACCGGCGTTCCCAGCTTCAGGTGGAAGCGCTGCACCAGGTCGGTGATGTCCGCGTTGCGCAGCCGCACGCAGCCGTGGCTCACGTCCTGCCCGATGAGCTGCGGTTGATCGGTGCCGTGCATCCCGATGACCCCGGCGCCGCCCGCGTAGTCCTTGAGAACGGCTGAATAGCCGGAAAGCCCGTAGGCGTACGGGCCGTAGGCGCCGTTCGGGTTGGGTGGCTTCAGCAGAACGCGAATGAAGTAGGTGCCGCCGGGCGTGGGCGTGTCCGCCTTTCCGACGGCAATCGGATAGCTCTTCGCCAGCACGCCCTTTTTGTAGACGCGCAGCTGATGGGCGGATTGCGCGATGTCGACCCGGTAGTCGTTCTGGGTGAGCGAGACCTGCTGGGTCTTCACCCAGCCGGTCTGGCCGTTCGGCTCGATCGGCAGCGAGACCTTGAGCCAGTCACCGTCGTCCTGCAAGACCAGCAGGACCTGGCGCTGGTTGTAGTTGCTGGGGTCGGGATTCGGCAGGCTGCGCGTCAGCGGCCCGCCGGGCTTCGCATACACCGGCAGGGACGCGTACTTCGCGACGGCCACCTCGGCCGGCTGGAAGGGCTTCGCGGCGGCCGCCTTGCTACCGCCGGTCATATAGGCGATTGCGGCGATGATCGCGAGGACCGCGATAATGGCCCAGAGCCAGCCGGGTACCAGCGGACGCTTTGTCCGATTCGCCGGCTGCTGTGAGCTTTGCTGGGTGCTCATTTCAGTTGCCATCTCGCGGGCCCCAACGATGTGAAGGAAATTCGGTTACGCGCGTAACCACCTACCCACCGTGTCGTTGTGGTGATCGTGCGCCCCAGACACGTATTCGCCGCCGCCCTGATGGCGAGCAGCCTCATCGCCGTTTCCGTCCCTGCCGCGTTCGCCGACACCCCGGCCGATCCAACGGGCGTCACCGATGCCCTTGCCAGCGTGTCGCCGGCGGATACGTCCACCGCGTCTCCGTCGCCCTCCGTGACCCCGAGCGCGACGGCCAGTCCGTCCCCGAGCGCTTCGTCGTCGAGCAGCTCCGGCAGTGGGCTCGGACTCGGGGCGCTTCCCGTCGCGTTGCCCATTCCGCTGCCCACCGGCGGCGCGGCCGGGATCCAGCAGCTGGTCGCCGCGCTGAACGGCGTGACCAGCCAGGTGCCCATCCCCGGGCTGAGCTCGCTGAGCTCATGCGTGGGTGACGAGCTGGCCAAGGGCCCCGCCGCCGACGGCGCCACGATCGAGGGCTGCTTCAGCTCGTTCTTCGAGACGCTGACGGGCGCGCCGCAGAGCACCTGTCTGGACCCGGTCATCCAAGGCCTCATCAGCTCGCTGCAGGACCTGCTGGTGCAGCAGAAGCCCGACACGCTCGTCGCCTACCTGCAGGACCTGCCGAACAAGTTGCAGGCGCTGCCCGCCTGCCTCAACCCGGCCCCGAGCGAGAGCCCGACTCCGACGCCCACGACGACCGAGTCCAGCGGCGGTGCGGCGACCGAGGCCCCGACCACGACCGACGCCGTTCCCGTCGTCGCGACCCCGACGTTCACCGGCTGACCTACATGATCAACGCGCCAACGAACAGGCCCAACCCCACGTCAAACGGGGGTTGGGCCTGATCATTGGCGCGTTGATCATGGGGGCTGTGGATAACTTCTGACGGCACCGCGGCGGACGCGGCAGGCTCGGCGCGGTGTACGAGGAGTTGGGTGCGCCGTTTCGGGTCGGCTGGGCGCGTGAGACCGGCTTCGGTGCGAAGTCGCTGATGCGGCTGCAGCGCGCCGGGATGATGGTCGACGCGGGCCGCGGCCGGCTCCGCCTGGTGGAGGGAACGCCGGAGGCCGTGGCGACGACGGCCGTCGGTCCGACCGTCGCCCTCACCGGCACGACGGCGGCGCAGTGGTACGGCTGGCCGCTCTTGCAGCCGCCCGGCGATGCGCTCGACGTCGTCGTCCCGCCGAACCGGCACCCCACGCCATGGCCCGGCACGCGGATTCGCCGCCAGCCGCTGTCCGCGGAGGACGTGGTGCGCCTGCGTGGCGTTGCCGTCACCCGCCCGATGCGAACAGCGTTGGGTCTGGCACTCGACCTGCCGCTCGTGGAGGGCCTCGCCGTGTTGGACGGTGCCTGCTATCTTGGCGGGATTTCGGAGTCGGCGCTGCGCCGCGAGCTGCTGCGTCTCGGGCAGCCGAAGCCGGCGACGCTTGCCAAGCTGGTCAACGGCGCCCGCGCGTCCGTGTACGAGTCACTGTTCTACTGGCTGATGAATCGTGCGCGCGTCCCCGCGCCGCAGTGCCAGCTCACGATCGTGCGTCGGGACGGGGTGCGTGTCGCGCGCGCTGACTTCGGCTGGCCCAAGCGCCGCCTCGTGGTCGAGATCGACGGCTACAAGTACCACAGCGACAAGGCCGCGTTCGAAGCCGATCGGCGCCGCCAGAACGCGCTCGTCAACGCGCAGTGGCGCGTCCTGCGTTTCACGCCCAGCGACTTGCTGCTGCGGCCGGACGCCGTCGTCGCAGAGGTGCGGATCGCGTTGACCCTGCCTCTGCCAAGATCAACGCGCCACTGAACGGGGTGAACCCCCTGCCAAACCGGGGTTCGCGTTGATCAGTGGCGCGTTGATCATCAGCTTTCGTAGCGCAGCCAGAGGGTGCCGAGCGGCGGAACGCGCAGGGATGCCGACTGCGGCAGGCCGTGCCAGGGGATCGGCTCGGTGTGGACGGCTCCCATGTTGCCGACGCCCGAGCCGGCGTAACCCTCGGCGTCGGTGTTGATGACTTCCGCCCAGCGACCGGCCCGCGGCAGGCCGAGGCGGTACTCCTCGTGGGGGCCACCGGAGAAGTTGGCGATGCACGCGAGCAGCGAGTCGTCGCTGCCGCTGCGTACGAACGAGAAGACGTTGCCGGATGAGTCGTTGGCGTCGATCCAGGCGAAGCCCGCCGGGTCGGTGTCGCGCGACCAGATGGCAGGGCTGTCCCGGTAGACCGTGTTCAGATCCCGGACGAGGTGCGCGACGCCGCGGTGGTCCGGATTGTCGAGCAGCCACCAGTCCAGCGAGCGGGATTCCGACCACTCGGACTCCTGGCCGAACTCGCACCCCATGAAGAGCAGCTGCTTACCGGGATGCGCCCACATGTAGGCGAGCAGCGCGCGCAGGTTCGCCAGCTGCTGCCAGCGGTCGCCCGGCATCTTGCGCAGCAGCGAGCCCTTGCCGTGAACGACCTCGTCGTGCGAGATCGGCAGCACGTAGTTCTCGGAGTACGCGTAAACCATCGAGAACGTCATCTGGTGGTGGTGGTACTGCCGGTAGACCGGCTCCTTGGAGACGTACTCCAAGGTGTCGTGCATCCAGCCCATGTTCCACTTGAACCCGAAGCCGAGCCCGCCGAGATGCGTCGGCCGGGTGACGCCGGGCCAGGCCGTCGACTCCTCGGCGATCATCATGACGCCGGGGTACTCGCGATAGACGGTCGCGTTGGCTTCCTGCAGGAACGACACCGCTTCGAGATTTTCCCGGCCACCGAACTGGTTCGGCGACCAGCCGCCCTCGGGTCGGGAGTAGTCGAGGTAGAGCATCGACGCGACGGCATCGACCCGAAGCCCGTCGATGTGGAACTCGTCGCACCAGTAGAGCGCGTTCGCGACGAGGAAGTTGCGCACCTCCCGGCGCCCGAAATCGAAGACGAACGTGCCCCAGTCGAGCTGCTCGCCGCGCTGGGGGTCGGGGTGCTCGTACAGCGCGGTGCCGTCGAAACGACCGAGCGCCCATTCGTCCTTGGGGAAGTGGGCGGGAACCCAGTCGAGCAGGACTCCGATCCCGGCCTGATGCAAGGCGTCGACGAGGTAGCGGAATTCGTCGGGGGTGCCGAACCGGGACGTCGGCGCGTAATACGAGGTGACCTGGTAGCCCCACGAGCCGCCGAAGGGGTGCTCGGCGACCGGCAGCAACTCGACGTGGGTGAACCCGTGTTCACGCACGTAGCCGACCAGCTCGGTGGCGAGCTCGCGGTAACTGAGCCCTTCGCGCCACGACCCGAGGTGCACCTCGTAGATCGACACCGGCGAGGCGTGCCACGGCGTGTGCGCGCGGCCGGCGATCCACTCGTCGTCGCCCCAGACGTGCTCGGCTTCGGTGACAACGCTCGCGGTGGCCGGTGGGACCTCGGTGCGCCGGGCGAGCGGGTCGGCCTTTTCGCGCCAGACGCTGTCGGCGCCGAGGATCTGGAACTTGTAGAGCGCTCCGACCCCGATGTCGGGGATGAACAGCTCCCACACCCCGGTCGAACCGAGGGAACGCATGGGGGTCGCGCTGCCGTTCCAGTAGTTGAAGTCGCCCGAGACCCGCACCCCGCGCGCGTTAGGTGCCCAGACGGCGAAGCTCGTGCCGGTCACGCCGCCTTCGTAGCGCTGCACGTGCGCACCGAGCACCCGGTAGAGCCGCTCGTGGCGACCTTCTGCGAGCAGGTGCATGTCGACGTCGCCGAGGGTCGGCAGGTAGCGGTACGGATCGTCGACGGTGTACGTCGCGTCCCCGTAGCTCACCGCGAGCCGGTAGTCACGCGCTTGCGCGCCTTCGAGCACGGCCTGCCAGATCCCGCCGGGATGCACCTGTTGCGCGTCCACCCGCTCTTCGCCGGCGACCACGACGACCTTCGTCGCGTCCGGCCGCAGGGTGCGGATGACCAACTGGCCGCCGACCGGATGCGCGCCGAGCACCCCGTGAGGGTCGTGGAAGGCGCCACCCACCAGGCGATCCATCAGCTCGCGGTCCGGCGTGAAGGAGATCGCCGGTGCGCGAGTGGTCCCGGCCGCCTTGGCCGGCGCCTTCTTGGCCGGCGCCTTGTTGGCCGGCGCCTTCGCAGCCTTGCTGGCCTTGGCCGGCGCCTTGGCTGCGCGCTTGCGCGGCGCCTGGCCCTGACCGTCGGGGGCCGGTGACCCGGCAGCAGAGTTCGGCATGGCCTCGGTGGGCACCGGAGGCGTCGGGTCGTCAGGGGTGGCGGCGGGTTCGCCCGCGCGTCGGCGAGGCGGCATCAGGCGGCCCCGCCCGGGTTGCCGGTGGTCGCGTCGCCGTCGTTTTCAGCGACGAGTCGCTCGATCGCCGACAGCGGGATGTTCACCCATGAGGGTCGGTGACGTGCTTCGTACAACACCTCGTACACCGCCTTGTCCAGTTCGAACGTGCTGAGCAATTGCTTCGATTCGCGCGGGTCATAGCCCGCCGCTGCGGCGTATCCATCACAAAAGGCCGCTCTATTGCGCTCTGCCCACTCCGTGGCGCGGTACGCGAGATTTCCGGCGTCGACCCGGTCCTGGAGCAGAAAGCGCGACGCGTAGTCGAAGCTGCGCAACATGCCGGCAACGTCCCGCAGCGGTGAGACGAGCTGCACGCGCTCGGCGAGCGGGCGCGCCGGCTCGCCCTCGAAGTCGAGCAGCACCCATCCCGAGTCGATGCGCAGCACCTGACCGAGGTGGTAGTCACCGTGGATGCGCTGCACCGTCACCGGGCCGGGGACGTCGGGAAACGCCTCGAACGTCGACCGCAGCGTCGCGCCGAACGGCTGCAGCTCGGCAACGACGTCGAGCGCCAGGTCGAGCTGGGCCAGCATCTGGCCGGATGTTTCGACGAGCTCCTCGCGGGTGGCGGGGCGTGCGGGCAGTCGCTCCGCGAGCATCGCGTGGACCTCAGCGGTGGCCGCACCGAGCCGCTCGGATTCCCCGGCGAAGTCGCCGCCGACCTCGTCCGCGTGCAGATCGCCTTCGGCGAACAGGTCTCGCACGCTGGCCAGCGCGAGCTTCCAGCCCTCGGAACCACTCTTGAAGAACTGCGAGCAGACGGCGAGCGTCGTCGGCTCACCGTCGAGGGTTCCTTCGATCCAGCCGACCGGCGCGCCGACGTGCTTGCTTCCGCCCTCCGCCAGCACCCGCGTGATCTCGAGGTCTGGATTCACCCCGGGAGCGATGCGCCGGAAGATTTTGAGGATGTAGGCGTCGCCGTAGACGAGGCTGGTGTTCGACTGCTCGGCTCCGACCGGAAGTCCGGTCAGCGGCTCGAGTTCCTCGGCGGCGGTACCGACGATGTCGCCGGCGGTGCGCGAATCGCGGATGAGACCGAAAACCGCTGCGGCGCCGTCGGGTTCGTGCAGCGCGTCGTAGTAGAACGGCGGCCCGCCCATGTCGTCGTCCGCGTGGGGCGGCGCGATGCGCGCGTAGCCGCGGTCGGGGTCGAGCTCGGCGAGCTGGGTGACCGGCACCTGATACCGCTCGGGACCAGGCCGATCCGCGTAACGCACCTCGACGACGAGGTGGCGCACGGCCGGGGTCAGGTCGTTCACCGCGACCACGGACATGCCGTCGACCGGCCGGCCCTTTCCGGCGAACCAGCGTTGCCGCGGCAGCCACTCCGCGAGCAGTTCGAGGAGGCCGGGTAGCTCGGGTGGCGCGGCAGCAGTGGAACTCATCGGGCGTAGCCTCCTTCGTCCCCCTTCGTCAAAGCGAACCAGTAGTGGCCGTGCCCCGGCAGCGTCAGCAGGTACGGCAGGTCACCGAGGTTGGGGAAGGACACCTCACCGGTCATCTCCACCGGCCGGTAGCCGGCGAAGCGCCGCAGGTCGAGCTCGACAGGCTGCGGGAAGCGCGAAAGGTTGGCCACGCACAGCACGCGGTCGTCACCGAATTCGCGCACGTAGGCCAGCACGCTCGGGTTGGACGCGCCGAGCTCCTCGTAGCTGCCGAGCCCGAAGACCGGGTGCCGCTTGCGAATCTCGATCATTCGCTTTGTCCACCACAGCAGCGAGTCCGACTGGCGCATCTCGGCTTCCACGTTCAGCGCCTGGTAGCCGTACACCGCGTCCATCAGGACCGGCAGATACAGCCGGGCGGGGTCGCAGGTGGAAAAGCCGGCGTTGCGGTCCGGGGACCACTGCATCGGTGTGCGCACGCCGTCGCGGTCACCGAGATAGATGTTGTCGCCCATCCCGATCTCGTCGCCGTAGTAGAGCACCGGCGACCCGGGTAGCGAGAGCAGCAGCGAGGTGAACAGCTCCATCTGGTCGCGACTGTTGTCGAGCAGCGGCGCGAGGCGGCGGCGGATGCCGATGTTCGCCTTCATCCGCGGATCTTTCGCGTACTCGGTGTACATGTAGTCGCGCTCTTCATCGGTGACCATCTCGAGCGTGAGCTCGTCGTGGTTGCGCAAGAAGATGCCCCACTGGCAGTTGGCCGGGATCTTCGGCGTCTGCGCCAGGATCTCCGAGATGGGGTAACGGGATTCGCGCCGCACGGCCATGAAGATGCGGGGCATCAGCGGGAAGTGGAAGGCCATGTGGCACTCGTCGCCGCCGGACTCGAAATCGCCGAAGTACTCGACGACGTCGCTCGGCCACTGGTTGGCTTCGGCGAGCAGCACCTTGTCCGCGTAGCGGGCGTCGACCTCTCTGCGCACGCGGCGCAGATACTCGTGCGTCTCCGGCAGGTTCTCGCCGTTGGTGCCATCGCGCACGAACAGGTACGGCACCGCGTCGAGCCGGAAGCCGTCGATGCCGATGTCGAGCCAGAAGCGCAGCACCTCGAGCATCGCGTCCTGCACGGCGGGACTGTCGAAGTTCAGGTCCGGCTGGTGGGAGAAGAAGCGGTGCCAGTAGTACTGCCCGCGCACCGGATCCCACGTCCAGTTGGACTTCTCGGTGTCGACGAAGATGATGCGCGCGTCGGGGTAGCGCGTGTCGTCGTCGGACCAGACGTAGAAATCGCCGAAGGGGCCGTCGGGGTCCGACCGCGACGCGAGAAACCACGGGTGCTGATCCGAGGTGTGGTTCATGACGAGGTCGGCGATGATGCGGATGCCGCGCCGGTGCGCCTCGTCGATCAGCTCGACGAAGTCACCGAGGTCGCCGAACTCGGGCAGCACCTTCAAGTAGTCGCTGATGTCGTATCCACCGTCGCGCAGGGGTGACTCGTAGATCGGCAGCAGCCAGATGCAGTCGACGCCGAGCCACTGCAAATAGTCGAGCTTCTCGGTGAGCCCCCGCAGATCGCCGGTGCCGTCGCCGTTGGAGTCCTTGAAGCCGCGTACCAGGACCTCGTAGAAGACGGCCCGCTGATACCAGAGCGGGTCGTGGCTTTCCTCGCCCGGGCTGCCGGTCTGCGGCATCGGTGGCAGGTCGGGCATGGGGTTGTCAGGCCCGACGTCGTTCTCGCCGGGCTGGACGTCGGTCGTGCCGTGAGCGCTGCCGTCGACCGGGCTCATCGGCGGTAATTCACGGTGAAGACGTGGGCGGGCTCGGAGAAGGGATCAAGGCGCACGTAATTGGCTTGCCCCCAGCTGTACGAGCTACCCGTCACCTGATCGTGTGCGTCGAACGTCTCGCCCCAGTCCAGACCGAGGGCCGGCATCTCGAGGTAGACCGTCGCTTCGCGCGCGGCGTGGGGATCGAGGTTCACCACCACGAGGACGCAGTCGTCACCGTCCCGCTTGGAGAACGCGATGATCTGCGGCTGGTCGACGAAGTGGAAATGCAGGTTGCGCAGCTGGTGCAGCGCCGGGTGTTCGGCTCTGACCCGGTTCAGGGTTTTCAGGTAGGAGTTCAGCGGCGCGCTGCCGTAGTCGCGCGGGCGGTACTGGTACTTCTCCGAGTCCAGGTACTCCTCGCTGCCCGGGCGCAGTGCCACATGCTCATTCAGTTCGTATCCGGAGTAGACGCCCCAGCTCGGGCTCATCATCGACGCGAGAGCCGCCCGGATCTTGAACGCGGCGGGACCGCCGTACTGCAGGAACGCGTGCAGGATGTCCGGCGTGTTCACGAAGAAGTTCGGCCGCATGTGCCAGCCGGATTCGACCAGCTCCGCTCCGTACTCCTCGAGCTCGGCCTTCTCGTTGCGCCAGGTGAAGTAGGTGTAGGACTGGCTGAAACCGATGCGCCCCAGGGTGTGCATCATCGGCGGGCGGGTGAACGCCTCGGCGAGGAAAAGTACATCGGGGTCGGTCGATTTCAGATCCGCGATCAGCTGCTCCCAGAAGAACACCGGCTTGGTATGCGGGTTGTCCACCCGGAAGATGCGCACCCCGTGGTCCATCCACAGCCGCAGGACGCGCCGGATCTCCGTGTAGAGACCTTCGTAGTCGTTGTCGAAGTTCAGCGGGTAGATGTCCTGATACTTCTTCGGCGGGTTCTCCGCGTACGCGATCGTGCCGTCGCTCTTCTTGGTGAACCACTCCGGGTGCTCGCGGGCCCACGGATGATCCGGTGCGCATTGCAGCGCGAAGTCGAGCGCGACCTCCATCCCGAGTTCGCGCGTCTGGCGAACGAAGTCGTCGAAGTCCTCGAAAGTGCCGAGATCCGGGTGAATGGCGTCATGACCGCCGAACCGTGACCCGATGGCCCATGGGCTACCGGGATCCTGCGGTCCGGGGGACAGCGCGTTGTTCGGACCCTTGCGGTTCACCTCGCCGATGGGGTGGATCGGCGGCAGGTAGACGACGTCGAAGCCGAGGTCGGCAATCGCCGGAAGCCGCTTGGCCGCTTCCTTGAAGGTGCCCGAACGCGGCGGGTCGAGGCTCGCACCCTCCGAGCGGGGGAAGAACTCGTACCACGCGGAGTAGAGCGCGCGCTCGCGGTCGACGGTCAACTCGTAGGTGTCGCTGCGCGTGACGAGATCGCGTAACGGGGCGGCGTCGAGCGCGGCGACGAGTCCCGGCGCGAGGGAGGGCGCCAGCCGGTCGGCGACGTCGAGCAAGTTGCCGTCGCGCAGCGTGTTTATCGCGTGGCTGAGCGCGGGCTGGTGGACCGGATCGATGTCCGGCAAGGCCCTTTCGAGCATCCGAGCGCCGTCCTCGAGGTCGACGCCCATCTCATCGAGCCCCTGCCCGGCCTCGGCCTTGACCTCAACCGCGTGCCGCCACGTGGCGATGGGATCGGCCCAACCTTCGATACGAAACGACCAGGTGCCCTCGCTGGGACAGCACACGGTGGTCTCATACTGATCGGTGCCTTCACCGACGAAGTCCAGCCGCTGAAAGGGGCCCTCCCGGCCGGACGGGCTGATCAGCACCACATTCGCGCCGACCAGGTCGTGACCCTCGCGAAAGACCGTCGCGGATACCGGGATCAGCTCATTGACCACGGCTTTCGCGGGCCAGCGACCGCAAGAAACCACAGGTGAAACGTCGGTGATGACGATGCGCCCGATCACTGCGCGGAGCCTACCCAGGTTGGGTGCACTCCTAGCCAAGCAAGCGCGTAAACCCGTCAAACGGCCTGCGGCCGGTTGCCGAATTCCCGCAGTGTCAGCTAGCCGATACCCCCAAAACGGCCGCTTGAGGTTCCCTTCGTCTCCGAACATCACTACGCTTCGGCAGCGCAAGGCATCAACGCGGATGCTTGCGGTGCCCCGCAGCGTCCGTATCCATCCGGGCCCGCCGGGGCCGACGAAATCGCCAGGCGCCCACCGTGCGGGCCCCGCGAAAACAGGAGGAAGCAGTGGGAGTCAGCCTTAGCAAGGGTGGCAATGTTTCGCTCAGCAAGGAAGCCCCCGGTCTGACCGCCGTCACTGTCGGTCTCGGCTGGGACGCCCGGAGCACCACCGGTGCCGACTTCGACCTCGACGCGAGCGCGATCATGCTCAAGGCCGACGGCAAGGTCGCCTCGGACTCGCAGTTCGTCTTTTTCAACAACCTGAAGAGCAGTGACGGCTCGGTCGAGCACCAGGGTGACAACCTCACCGGTGCCGGCGAGGGTGACGACGAGCAGATCAAGGTCAACCTCGCGGGCGTTCCGCAGGAGATCGACAAGATCGTCTTTCCGGTCTCGATCTACGACGCCGAAAACCGCCAGCAGAACTTCGGCCAGGTGCGCAACGCGTTCATCCGCATCGTGAACCAGGCCGGCGAGGCGGAGATCGCCCGCTACGACCTCACCGAGGACGCCTCCACCGAGACGGCGATGGTCTTCGGCGAGCTGTACCGCAGCGGCGCGGAGTGGAAGTTCCGCGCTGTCGGGCAGGGCTACGCCACCGGGCTGCGCGGCATCGCGTCCGACTTCGGCGTCAACGTCTGAGCCTGCGCACCTCGCGCCTTCGCGTTCACCGTCCGGCCCGCGCCAGCGCCGGGGCGGCGGAGTTGTTGCCACTAGTTGACGTGTGCTGTCGGGTCGGGACCTGATCCGGGTCCCGGCCCGATCGCGCGTTCAAGGGAGAACCTCACTTGCTGCTGCGGACGTTCAGCTTCCCGCTCGGGGTCACGCTCGTCGGCCTCGTCCTCGCCGGCATCATCGGAGGGCCTCGCATCGCCCTCATCGTGGCGATCCTGGCCGTACTCGAGATCTCGCTGTCGTTCGACAACGCGGTCGTCAACGCCACGATCTTGCGCCGGATGAGCAAGTGGTGGCAGGGGCTGTTCCTGACCGTCGGTATCTTGATCGCGGTTTTCGGGATGCGGCTGATCTTTCCCGTGGTCGTCGTCTCGCTCACCGCACACCTCGGGCCGATCGAGGTCTTCCGGCTCGCGATCGACCACCCGTCGCAATACGCCGACGAGCTGACGGCCGCTCACCCGGCGATCGCCGCCTTCGGCGGCATCTTCCTGCTCATGATCTTCCTCGACTACATGTTCGACGAGGAGCGGGAGATCCACTGGCTGGCGCCGATCGAGCGCTTCCTCGCCAAGCTCGGCCGCCTCGACGTGCTGTCGACCGTCGTGGCGCTCGTGCTGCTGCTCGTCGTCGCGGAAACCGCTACCCCTGCTGACAAAGTGCAGCAGGTGCTCACCGCGGGGGTAGCCGGACTCGCCGTGTACCTCGCGGTCCGCGGGCTCGGCGACTACTTCGAGGAGCAGGGCGTCGGCGAGGAGGCCGAGGACGACGACGAGGTTCACGAGGACACTCACGACCTGCACACCGGCAAGAAGCTCGCCGTTGGCCGGGCCGCGTTCTTCCTCTTCCTCTACCTCGAGCTGATCGACGCGTCGTTCTCCTTCGACGGCGTCGTCGGTGCGTTCGCGATCAGCCAGCAGATTTTCGTCATCGCCGCCGGCTTGGGCATCGGCGCGACCTATATCCGCTCACTCACCGTGTTTCTGGTGCGTAAAGGGACGCTGCAGGAATACATCTACCTGGAACACGGCGCCCACTGGGCCATCGGAGCGCTGGCGGTGCTGCTCGCCATCAGCATCAAGACCGAGATTCCCGAAGTGGTCACCGGCCTCATCGGCGTGGCATTCATCGTGGCTGCGTACATCAGCAGTCTCGCTGCCCGCCGAAGGCGCAACGAGATCGCCGCAGCCACGTCCTGACTCAGCGTTTTTTCGCTTTCCTGCTGCCACCCGCCATCCGCCGTCCGGATGGCTGGTGGCAGCGGCTTTATCGGCCCGTAACCGGGTAGTCGGATGCAAGACAGCAGATCCGCTGTCGCCGGCCACGGCTATCGGCTAACTTCGCAGGTGCCGGAGCTCATCCGGCGCCGCCCCAGAGCCGATACTTCACCTGCCTGCCGATGCTGCCAGGGCTCGCGGTGGTGGCTTGGTCCCTATCGCGACACCCGAATCCGTAGTCGCGCCCCACTTTCGCACTGAGCCGTCGCCCGCGGCGCCATTGGGCGCTTGCCGTCACTGCTCGTCACGGCAAGCTCGTCACCGGGAGGTCCGTTGCGCCACTTCGCCCACCTTTCGCCGACGCGCGAATCGGCCCTTTTCCACCGCATCCCGCAAGAGGTCCTGCCGACGGCGGATCGGCTCCTGCAGGCCACCGCGCTCGGAGCGACGCTGTATGCGCCGGGGACGCGTGACGCCCTCGCCGACGACGCGTGCGACCAGGCGGCCCGCGGGGTCACCAGCATGGTCTTCTGCCTCGAGGACGCCGTGGCGGACGACGAGCTGACCGGGGCCGAGCGCAATGTCGTCACCGCGCTCGGGCAGCTGCACGGGCAGCCGTCGCTGCCGCAGATCTTCGTGCGCATCCGCGACCTCGGCCAGCTGCGCCGGATCGCTCGCGGCCCCGCCGGCCGTTCGCACGCGCTCTCCGGCTTCGTGCTGCCCAAGTTCACCGCTGACGCTTCGGGCCGCGCGCTGCTCGCCGAGGTGCGGCTCGCCGGCGAGCGTCTCGGTCGCCGGCTCTGGGTGATGCCCGTGCTCGAGAGTCCGGAGATCATCTACAACGAGGGCCGCGTGGCCGCGTTGGTGGCCATCCGCGAGCTGGTCGACGAGTTTCGCGACGTGGTACTCGCGCTGCGCGTGGGTGCCACCGACCTCTGCGGCCTCTACGGCCTGCGCCGCGACCGAGACCTCACGATCTACGACATCGCCGTGGTGCGCGACTGCCTCGCCGACATCGTGAACGTGTGCACCCGCGGCTCGGCGAACGTCGTCACCGGGCCGGTGTGGGAGTACTTCTCCAGTCCCGAGCGGCTGTTCGTGTCGCCGCTGCGGGTGACCCCGTTCGAGCAGGCGCACGAAGCGCAACTGCGCCAGTCGCTCGTGTCGCAGGACCATGACCGCCTCATCAGAGAGGTCTCGCTCGACAAGGCGAACGGCCTCATCGGCAAGACCGTCATCCACCCCACCCATGTCCCCGCGGTCCACGCTCTGCAGGTGGTCACCCACGAGGAGTACACCGACGCCTGCATCGTCATGGACGGCGGCGCCGGCGGTGTGCGGCGAAGCGACTACGGCAACAAGATGAACGAGCTGCGACCGCATCGCACGTGGGCGGAAGCGGTGCTGCGGCGAGCGCACGCATTCGGCGTGCTGCGGGCCGGCAACACGTTCGTCGACGTGCTCGCGGCGCAGGCCGAGGCCGAGCAGGTGCAGGGGCTCGGCGCCGCTCGCAAGCGGGCGGGCCGGGGCGTTGCCGAGAGCCGGGCGCTGGCCAGCCGCCTCGCATGAGCACTGACGCATTGGCCCCCGCCGCCGTCGCGACTGCCGGCTCCGCATCGCTCGGCTGGGTCGCGGACGAGCTCGAGCTCGAGATCGACCTGCCGGGTGGCGCGCTCGCCGAGTTCGCCGCGCTCGCCGGCCTTGCGCTACGGCGCAATCCGCGGCGGGCTCATCTGCTGGTCAGCCGGGTGCTCGGCAAGCACGTGCCGGTGGTCCCGGAGGCTGCACTGTCGGCGGCGGCCAGCCTGGCGGACCGCGTGCTGATGGTGACCGGGGAGTCGGCTGACGGGTTTCTCGTGCTCGGATTCGCGGAGACGGCGACCGCGCTCGGCCACGCCGTCGCCGCCGCGCTTCCCGGCGCCTACTGCGTGCTGTCGACCCGGCGTCCCGGCGCCGAGACCATCGCCTTCGCCGAGGAGCATTCGCACGCGGTGGCACACCGGGTGCTCGCGCCGGCGGAGGTGCTGGCCCGGCCGCGCCCGGTGGTTCTCGTCGACGACGAGCTGTCCAGCGGGCGCACGGCCGTCAACACCATTCGGGAGCTGCATCGCCAGTCCCAGCACCCGGCTTACGTGGTGGCTGCCCTGCTGGACCTGCGTCCGGCGGCGGCGCGTGCCGAGTTCGATCGGCTGAGCGCCGAGTTGGGCGTGCCGGTGACCGCCGTGTCGCTGCTGCGCGGCGAGCTTCGCGTGCCGGCTGATGCGCCGCTGCGGGTGGCGGCGACCGTCGCGAGCGCCGACCCGCCGCTGCCGGTCGATCCGGTGTGGCCGGCGCGCCGGACGGTGGCCGAGCTGCCTGCGCAGACGAGGCTCGGCGGCCGCTACGGCTTCGGCGCGGATGACGAGTCGGCGCTGACGTCGGCGCTGACCCCCCTCGCGGAGCAGCTGGCGCAGGAGGCGTTGGCGTCCGGCGCGCGCCGGCTGCTCGTGCTCGGCACCGAGGAGCTCATGTACGCGCCGATGCGCCTCGCGTACCTGGCGTCCCGGCTGCTCGCCGGTGCGGGCGTCGAGGTGCGTTACCAATCAACCACCCGCTCGCCGGTCGCGCCGCTGGATCGACCGGGCTACGCGGTGCGGTGCGCGCTGACGTTCCCGGCGCCGGACGAGCCCTCACGGGCCAGTTACGTCTACAACGTTCGGCCCGGCGTCGCCGATCACATCGTCGTGGTCACCGACGGCGGTGCCACCGGGCCGATGGTGGATGCGCTGCGCGGTTGCGCCCCGGTGACGGAGGTGCTGCTGCGCGACGAAGTCGAAGCGCCGGTCGGAGTCTCGGTCGGGGAGCCGGTGCTCACCCAGCTCGGCTCCTACGAGCCGGCTGACGTCACGTTCCTGCTGAAAGATCTCGGCAACGTCGCGATCGAACGCGCAACGCAGGAGCGCGAAGAGCTCATCCAGACCGGTACGCACTACGCCGAGATGCTTCCGGTCGAATACCAGCCGCCGGCGTCCTACGTCGCGCTTTTCGAGGCGGCGCTCGAACGGTCCGCGCACCGGCTCGCGGTCGCCGTCGGTGTCGTCGCCGAACTCATCCGCGACCGCAAGCCCGATCCGGTACTGGTGTCGCTGGCCCGCGCCGGGACGCCGATCGGCGTCCTGCTGCGCCGCTGGCTGCGCTGGCGGCATGGGCTGACCGCGCCGCACTATTCGGTGTCGATCGTGCGCGGCCGCGGCATCGATCAGGTGGCCATGCAGTGGCTGCTGCGGCGGCACCCGGCCGAGGCGATCCAGTTCGTCGACGGCTGGACGGGCAAGGGGGCGATCACCCGCGAGTTGTCGGCCGCCGTCCTCCCGCTGGGCCTGGATGACACCCTCGCGGTGCTCGCCGATCCCGGTCGCTGCGTCCCGGTCTTCGGCACCCGCGACGATTTCCTCATTCCGAGCGCCTGCCTCAACTCGACCGTCAGCGGCCTGGTGAGCCGCACGGTCCTCAACGATCGGCTGATCGGACCGGGCGACTTCCACGGCGCCAAGATGTATCGCGAGCTGGCGGATGCGGACGTGTCGCGGCGCTACGTGCAGACGATCGTGGCCGCCTTTCCGGCCGCGGTCGACGAGGTCGAACGGCACTGGCCGCGGGTCGCCGCCTCCGACCGCACTCCGACGTGGGAGGGCTGGCGCGAAGTCGAGGCCGTGGCCGCGGAGTTCGGCATCTCCGATCTGAACCTGGTGAAGCCGGGAGTGGGGGAAACGACCCGGGTGCTGCTGCGCCGGGTGCCGGACCGGATCCTCATCTCGCCGGGCCACGCGGACGATCTGCACCATGTCCTGGTGCTCGCCGCCGAGCGCGGCGTCCCGGTCCAGGAGCGCGCAGGGCTCACGTTCTCCTGCGTCGGCGTCATCAAGCCGCGGAGCGCTTCGTGACGTCGTGGCTCGTCGCGTGCGACCTGGACCAGACGCTCATCTACTCGCGCCGCGCGTTCCGGCTGCCGGCGGACGCGGCCGCGCCGCCGCTCGTCATCGCCGAGTATCTCGACGGGGAGCCGCTGAGCTATCTCACCCGCCGGGCTTTCGAGCGCCTGGGGCAGCTGGCCGCCGCCGTGCCGGTGATGCCGGTGACTACTCGCACGCTCGCGCAATACGGTCGGGTACAGCTCGGTTTCCAGCCGCGCTACGCGATTGCCGCGAACGGCGGCCATCTGCTGGTCGATGGCGTGCCCGACCCGCAGTGGGAGACGCTCGTGCGGCAGCGCGTCGCGGCCTCGGGGTGGTCGCTCGAGGCGGTGCGGGCGCGGGCGCAGGCGATCGCCGAAGCCGGCGGCTGGGTGCGCACCGTACGTGACGCCGACGGGTTCTTCGCGTACCTGGTCGCCACCGAGCGGGCGGCGATCCCGGACCTGCGCGACCTGGAGGCCGAGCTTGCTGCTGCCGGCTGGACGCTGTCGATCCAGGGCCGGAAGGTCTACCTCGTCCCGCGGCAGCTCACCAAGGAAGCGGCGATCGCCGAGGTGGTGCGGCGCACCGGCACCGCAGCCGTCGTGGCCGCCGGCGACTCGCTGCTGGATCTCGGGATGCTCCGCGCCGCAGACGCGGCGGTCCGGCCGGCTCACGGTGAGCTGCACGAGCAGCGCGCTGAGCTCGCCACCATGACGGTGACCAGCCATGCCGGGCTGTTGGCCGGCGAAGATGTGGTGGAGCTGCTGCACACGGTCGTCACCGGTTCGAGTGATGCTCCGCAGAGCGAGCTGGGTTCTGCCGTCCGTTCGGGATGAGGAACCGTCGGCGTGGGCAGGACAGCAGCGTGGAGACCGCGAGGCTAGAGCTGCCGGGCACCCCAGCTGCTCCGAGCGTCGCTCGGCTGTTCATCCGAAACCTGTGCCAGGAGTGGGGAGCGGCCGCCGTCTGCGACGTGGCGGAGTTGCTGTCCAGCGAACTGGTGACCAATGCCGTCGTCCACGCGCGCTCCAATGTCGAACTGGAAGCGGCCTACGACGAGGCGCACGTCCTGCGCATCGACGTCTACGACCGTTCGCCGCAGACCGTCACCGAACCTCCCTTTCCGCCGTCGGAGGGAGCGGAGGGCGGGCGGGGTCTCGCGATCGTCGCGCGCCTTGCTCAGCGCTGGGGAGTCGATGCTCTCTCCCAGGGCAAACGGGTGTGGTTCACGCTGGCCTCCGGGCCGACGTCCTGACCTCCCCGCCGTGCGCTGATCGCCGCCCGATCCCGAAACCGGTATTCCGTTGCGGTGCCCGCTTTCGCGGGTAGGGCAGGATCACTGACGTCGGTTGGATTCGTCAGGCTCCAGCCGTCGCGAACGGAAGGGGTCGGTAATGGCAGACGTGCACGGGTCCCGTTTGGAGCAGGAGCTCGAAGAGCTGCTGGACGTGGAAGCGTTCGAGCCTCCGGCGCACTTTCGCTCGCGCCAGGCGCCGCCGGAGCATCCCGGCGGGGACCGCGCGGCCATCGCCTCGTTCTGGGCGGAGCAGGCGCGCCGCCTGCTGCACTGGTTCGAGCCCTTCGAGCAGGTGCTCGACGACAGCAATCCGCCGTTCTACAAGTGGTTCGCGGACGGGAAGCTGAACGTCTCCTACAACTGTCTCGACCGCCACGTCGAGGCCGGCCGGGGCGATCGCGTCGCCTATCACTGGCTCGGCGAGGAGGGCGAGGAGCGCACCGTCACCTACGCCGAGCTGCTCGAGTCGGTGCAGAAGCTCGCTAACGGGCTGAAGTCGCTCGGCGTCACGAAAGAGGACGTCGTCGGCATCTACCTGCCGATGATCCCCGAGGTCGTCGTCGCGATGCTGGCGTGCGCCCGCATCGGCGCGGTGCACAACGTCGTCTTCGGCGGCTTCTCCGCCGCCTCCGTCGCCGAGCGGATGCAGGTGAGCGACGCCAAGGTGCTCATCACCGTGGACGGCGCGCGGCGGAAGGGAAAGACCGCCCCGGTGAAGTCCGAGGTCGACAAGACACTCGGCTCGTCCGAGGGTGCGGTCCCGAGCCTCGAACACGTCGTCGTCGTCCGATCGACCGCCATCGACTGCCCCATGCAGGAGGGGCGTGACGTCTTCTACGACGAGCTGTGCGCGGCAGCCGATCCCGAGTGCCCACCGGAGCACCTGCCCGCCGAGCATCCGCTGTTCATCCTGTACTCGTCCGGCTCGACGGCGAAGCCCAAGGGCATCCTGCACACCACCGGTGGCTACCTGACCGGTGTCACGTTCAGCCATCAGCTGGTCTTCGACCTCGATGCGGACAACGACATCTACTGGTGCGCCGCCGACGTCGGATGGATCACCGGCCACAGCTACATCGTCTACGGGCCGCTTGCCAACGGCGCCACGTCGGTGATGTGGGAAGGCGCGCCCGACTACCCGGACAAGGACATCTGGTGGTCGATCATCGAGAGGTACAAGGTGACGATCCTCTACACCGCGCCGACGGCGATCCGGGCGTGCATGAAGTGGGGCGAGCAGTACCCGGCCAAGCACGACCTTTCGTCGCTGCGGCTGCTCGGCACCGTCGGTGAGCCGATCAATCCCAAGGCCTGGCTCTGGTACTGGAAGGTCATCGGCGGCGAGCGCTGCCCGGTCGTCGACACCTGGTGGCAGACCGAGACGGGCAGCATCGTCATCTCGCCGCTGCCGCAGACGACGGCCGCCAAGCCCGGCTCGGCGACGCATCCGTTGCCCGGCTACTCCCCGAAGCTCCTCTCCGAAGAGGGCGAGCCGATGGAGTCCGGCACCGGCATCCTCGTCATGGATCAGCCGTGGCCGTCGATGCTGCGCACGCTCTACAAGGACGACCAGCGCTTCGTCGAGACCTACTTCTCCCGCTTCGGCAACGAGACGTATCTGGTCGGTGACGCCGCCCGAGTCGACGACGACGGATATCACTGGATCATCGGGCGCATCGACGACGTCATCAACGTCTCGGGTCACCGCCTGTCGACGGCGGAGGTCGAGTCGGCGCTCGTCTCGCATGAGGGCGTCGCGGAGGCGGCCGTCGTGGGTCAGACCGATGAGGACACCGGGCAGTCGATCGTCGCCTTCGTCACGCTCGCCGGTGACCGCGCCGGTGACGATCAGACCCTCGACCAGTTGCGCGAGCACGTCGCCACCAAGATCGGTAAGTTCTCCCGGCCGAAGCGGGTGATCTGGGCGGACGACCTGCCGAAGACCCGCTCCGGGAAGATCATGCGCCGGCTGCTGCGCGACATCGCCGAAGGACGCGAGCTCGGCGATGTGACCACGTTGCGTGACCCCGACGTCATGTCAGCCCTGTCGGACAAGGTCGCGGAGCGCCAGAGCAAGGAGGACTAGCGGCGCTCCCTCATCACTGACATGCCGGGCAGTGCGTAGCGGGCACTAGTCTTCTCTCATGTGAGAGCCCTCCGCCGCTTCACCGTCCGCGCCCGCCTTCCCGAGCCGCTCGCCGCGCTGTCGGAACTGGTGCTCAACCTGCGCTGGTCCTGGCATCCGGAGACGATCGACCTCTTCGAGTCCGTCGAGCCGGCGGTGTGGCGGGATTGCCAGCACGATCCGGTACGGCTGCTCGGCGCGGTTCCGCAGGATCGGCTGCAGGCGCTGGCGTCCGATGAAGACTTCTTGCAGCGGCTCGCCGCCGCGGCGACGGACCTGCAGAGCTACCTCACCGGCCCGAGCTGGTATCAGGGTCTGGACGGGGCGCCGCGGGCGATCGCCTACTTCTCGCCCGAGTTCGGCATCACCGAGACGCTGCCGCAATACAGCGGCGGCCTCGGGATCCTCGCCGGCGACCACCTGAAGGCGGCGAGCGACCTCGGGGTGCCGATCATCGGCGTCGGGCTGCTGTACCGCGCCGGCTATTTCGTGCAGTCGCTGTCCGCGGACGGCTGGCAGCAGGAGCACTATCCCGGCCTCGATCCGCACGGGCTGCCGCTCACCCAGCTGCGCGACGAATCCGGCGCGCTGGTCAAGGTCGCGGTCGGCGTGCCCGGCCGCACGCTGTGGGCGCAGATCTGGAAGGCGCAGGTCGGCCGGGTGCCGCTGCTGCTACTCGACACCGACTTAGAAGACAACGAGCCCGGCGACCGCGGCGTCACCGACCGGCTCTACGGCGGCGGCGGCGACCACCGGCTGCTGCAGGAGATGCTGCTCGGCATCGGCGGCGTCCGCGCGGTGCGGGCCTGGTGTGCGGTGACCGGAAATCCGGCGCCCGAGGTCTTCCACACGAACGAGGGCCACGCCGGCTTCCAGGGCCTCGAGCGCATCCGCGAGTACGTCAGCGACGGGCTGAGCCTCGACGAGGCGCTGTACCTCAGCCGCGCCGGCACGATCTTCACCACCCACACCCCGGTGCCGGCCGGTATCGACCGCTTCCCGCGCGAGCTCGTCGAGCAGCACTTCGGCGCGCAGAACGCCGACTTCGCGAACGTGCCCCAGCTGCCGCTCGAGCGCATCCTCGCCTTCGGAGCCGAGCCGGACCCGCACGTGTTCAACATGGCCTACATGGGCCTGCGCCTCGCCCAGCGCGCGAACGGCGTCAGCAAGCTGCACGGTGACGTCAGCCGCGAGATGTTTCGCGACCTGTGGCCTGATTTCGACGCCGCGGAGGTGCCGATCGGGTCGATCACCAACGGCGTTCACGCTCCCACGTGGGTGACCCGCCCGATGCGCGGGCTCGCCGAGCAGCAGACGACCCCGCGCCCGTCCTCGGCGGCCCAGGCGCTCTCGGACGACCAGCTGCTCGCCTTGCGTCGCCAGCTTCGCGGGCAGCTGGTGGACGAGGTGCGCCGCCGGCTGCGGGTGTCCTGGCGGCAGCGCGGAGCGTCTCCCGCCGAGCTCGGCTGGATCGACGACGTCTTTAGCCCCGACGTCCTCACGATCGGCTTCGCGCGCCGCGTGCCGTCCTACAAGCGCCTCACGCTGATGCTCTCCGACCCGCAGCGGCTCACCCGGCTGCTGCTCGATCCGGAGCGGCCGATCCAGCTGGTGATCGCCGGCAAGGCCCACCCCGCCGACGACGGCGGCAAGGAGCTGGTGCAGCGCATCGTGCGCTTTTCCGACAGCGAGCAGGTGCGGCACCGCATGGTCTTCCTGCCGGACTACGACATCGGCATGGCGCGTTTCCTCTACGGCGGCTGCGACGTTTGGCTGAACAATCCGTTGCGGCCGCTGGAAGCGTGCGGCACGAGCGGCATGAAGGCGGCGCTGAACGGCGGGCTGAACCTCAGCATCCGCGACGGCTGGTGGGACGAGATGTTCGACGGCCAGAACGGCTGGGCGATCCCCACCGCTGACGGCGTCGCCGATCCGGTGCGGCGCGACCAGCTGGAAGCAGCCGCGCTCTACGACCTGATCGAAAACGTCGTGGCGCCGCGCTTCTACGAGGCTCCGTCGCCGACGCGCTGGGTCGGCATGGTCCGCCACACCCTCGCCACGCTCGGCCCGAAAGTGCTCGCGAGCCGCATGCTGCGCGACTACGTCAACGACCTGTACGTGCCGGCCGGGCAGTCCGCTCGCACCGCGTCCGCTGACGCGAACGCGGGGGCGAAGGAGCTCGCCGCCTGGCGGGAGCGGGTCGGCAAGAACTGGGGGTCGGTGCGGGTGACCCACGTCGACGCGAGTGGCATCGGAGACACGCCCTCCCTCGGCTCCACCATGCAGGTGCGGGCGGTCGTGGCGCTGGAGAGCCTCACGCCGGACGACGTCGACGTGCAGGTCGTCTATGGCCGCGTCGACGAGACCGACGACATCAAGGGCGGTCAGATCGTGTCGCTGCAGCCGGGGGCTGCGCCGGAAAATCCGCACGAGGCGCACGACCACGCGGTCGTCTTCGAAGGCAGCGTTCCGCTCGCCAGTACCGGGGCGTTCGGCTACGCGGTGCGCGTCCTGCCGCGGCATCGGCTGCTCGCGTCGCCGGCGGAGCTCGGGCTGATGGCCGTCCCGGCGGCCCGGGCTGACGGCGAGGCGCCGCCCAGCTGGTAGCGGCTGGTCAGCCGAGCACGCGCAGCAGCCGCAGCGACTGGCCGGCGACGCGCAGTCGCTCGCCCGCGCGCACGGTCGGCGGCGGCACGGCCTCGGGCAGGTGCGGGAATCCGCCGAGGTCGTCGGCGGCGGTGTCCAGTAGCGGCGCGTAACGCCGTCCCCACGGCGGCCCGGGGAGCACCACCGTGGTGTCCTCGACGCCGGTGTGCAGCACGATCAGGTAGCTGTCGTCGACGATGCGCTCGCCGTGCCTGCCGCGTGCCCGCAGCGCCTGCCCGGACACGTGCAGCGTGACCGTGTCGCCGCGCCAGTCCGCATCGCGCATCGGCGACGCGTCCGGCCGGAACCAGCTGATGTCCGGAACGGGGCTGACCGCATCGCCCGGCGCCACGTGCCCGCCCTCGAAGAACGTGGTGCGGTGCAGCACCGGCGAGCGGCGGCGCAGCGCCAGCAACCCGGAGACGAGCGCGATCAGCGACGGGTCCGGCCCCGCCGGGTCGCGCCGGTCGTATGGCCAGGCCAGCCAGGAGATCTCGTTGTCCTGGCAGTAGGCGTTGTTGTTGCCGAGCTGGGTGCGGCCGAGTTCGTCGCCGGCGACCAGCATCGGTACACCGGCCGAGAGCAGCAGCGTCGCCAGCTGAGCGCGGCGCAGCTTGTGGCGGCGGGCCTGGATCTTCGGATTGGCCGTGGGGCCTTCCGCACCGCCGTTGTAGGACGCGTTCGAGTCGCTGCCATCGCGGTTGCCCTCGCCGTTGTCGAGGTTGTGCTTGCGCTCGTAGCTCACGAGGTCGGCGAGCGTGAAACCGTCGTGCGCGGTGACGAAGTTGACCGATGCGGTCGGCGAGCGGCGGGAAAAGATGTCGGCCGAGCCTGACAGCCGGGTGGCGAGCGTGGCGAGTGACGGCGTGAGCCGGTGCCACGTGCCGCGCAAGGTGTCGCGGTACTGGTCGTTCCATTCAGCCCAGGGCGACGGGAAGTGGCCGAGGTCGTAGCCGCGCAGGTCCCAGGGCTCGGCAATCAGCTTGACCTCACGCAGCAGGGGATCCTGGCCGACCGCTTCGACGAATGCGCTGTCGCGTTTCATCGTGGTGGCGAGATCGAAACGGAACCCGTCGACATGCATCTCGCTGACCCAGTAGCGCAGCGAGTCCAGCACCAGCGCGAGCACCGGCGCCGCGGACATGTTCAGCGTGTTGCCGCAGCCGGTCGGGTCGAAGTACTGCCGCAGATCCTGCGGCAGGAGGCGGTAGTAGGAGGCGTTGTCGAGCCCGCGGAACGACAGCGTCGGGCCCTGCTCGTTGCCTTCGGCGGTGTGGTTGTAGACGACGTCGAGGATGACTTCGAGGCCGGCTTCGTGCAGGGTGCGCACCATCGCCCGGAACTCGCTGACCGGGTCGTCGCTCGACGCGTAGCCGGGATGCGGGGCGAAGTATCCGATCGTGTTGTAGCCCCAGTAGTTGGTGTGGCCGCTGGCCAGCAGGCGCGGCTCGCTCACGTGCGCCTGAATCGGCAGCAGCTCGACGGCGGTGATCCCGAGCTTCACCAGGTGCTCCACGACCGCGGGATGAGCCAGACCGGCGTACGTGCCGCGCAGGTGTTTCGGGACGGCGGGGTGCAGCTGGGTGAAGCCCTTGACGTGCAACTCGTAGATCGCGGTTTGCGACCAGGGGATGCGCGGGGGGCGGTCGTTGCCCCACGGGAAGGTGCCGGCGGCAACCACCGACTGGGGTACGAACGGGGCGGAGTCGCGGTGGTCCAGCCGCGCACCGTTCGGATCCCCGGCGTAGCCGAAGATCGCCGGATCCAGCGTGAGCGATCCGGCGATCTGCCGCGCGTACGGATCGAGCAGGAGCTTGTTCGGGTTGTGACGATGTCCGAGCTGCGGGTCGTAGGGGCCGCTCACCCGCAGGCCGTACCGCTGGCCGGGTCCGCAGCCGGGGACGTAGCCATGCCACACCGCTCCGGTGCGCTCGGCGAGCGCGATGCGCCGTTCGCTCTCCGGGACGTACCTGCCGTCGGCGGTGGCCTCGAACAGGCAAAGCTCGACGCCCCCAGCGCTTTCGCTGTAGACGGCCACGTTGATGCCGGCGCCGTCCCAGGTGACGCCGAGTGGCGCGGGATCGCCCGGCCAGGCGGTGTCGAGCTGCGGCGGGTTCACCCTTAATCCATCGGTCGGCGCAGGGCGGAGGGCAAGCTCCCCGGGGCGTGCTGCTTCGAAGCCACGTGAAAAGCGTAGTCCGGCCGTTGCATGATCAACGCGCCAATGATCATGGTGAGTGGCCGGTTGAACCGCCTCTCGCCATGATCATTGGCGCGTTGGTTTCGCTGCTTCGTGGTGCTGCAGGCATACGCGAGCAACCCGACGGCGATGATCACCAGGATCAGCGCCAGCAGGGAGCGGCGGACCCGGCGCCGGGCGCGGGCGAGCACCTCGGGGGCCAGCCGGCCTGACTCGTCGCGTTCGGGAGGCCGCGACCAGCGATGTGCCATCCGGCAAGCCTGTCACGGCGCTGGTTAGGCTCAAGAAATGGCGGACATGTCGGCGGGTGTCGAAGCCGGGGCAGCAGCAGCGTCTGGTAGTGGATTCGACGCTGGATTCACGGCGGACTTCGTCCGTATCGAGGTGGACGGGGCCGTCGCGACGATCCGGCTGGACCGGCCGAAGATGAACGCGCTCTGCGTGCAGCTGCAGGCCGAGCTGGCGTCCGCGGCCGCAGTCGTTTCCGCGCGCACCGACATCCGCGCCGTGATCCTCTACGGCGGCCCGAAGATCTTCGCCGCCGGCGCGGACATCAAGGAAATGGCAGACATGTCGGCGGGGCAGATGGCGGCGCAGGCCGTCCGGCTGCAGGACTCGTTCACCACGCTGGCGCGCATCCCGAAGCCGACGATCGCCGCGGTGACCGGCTACGCCCTCGGCGGCGGGCTCGAGCTGGCGCTGACGGCCGACTTTCGCGTGCTCGGTGACTCGGCCCGCGTCGGCCAGCCGGAGATCCTGCTCGGGATCATCCCGGGTGCCGGCGGCACCCAGCGGCTGGCGCGCCTGATCGGTCCCGCGAAGGCCAAGGAGCTCATCTACTCGGGGCGTCACGTCCGGGCCGACGAGGCGCTCGCGCTCGGCATCGCCGATCGCGTCGTCGCCGCCGACGACGTCTACGAGGAAGCCAAGCGGTGGGCTGCGGAATACGCCGAAGGGCCTGCGGTCGCGTTGGCCGCGGCCAAGACTGCCATCGACGACGGGCTCGCGGTCGGCCTGTCCGAGGGGCTACGGCTCGAGTCGGCGCTGTTCGCCGGCCTTTTCGGCACCGAAGACCGGGCGGCGGGGATGCGCAGCTTCCTGGAGAGCGGGCCGGGGCACGCCCGGTTCACCGGCAACTGAGTCGTGAGCGAGCCCACGCCCGAATACCGGACGCTCGCAAGCCGCGAGGTCTACCGCAGCCGGTGGATGAGGCTGCGGGAGGACGAGATACTGCGCGCCGACGGCACCCCCGGCCTGTACGGCGTCCTCGAAAAGCCGGACTTCGCGCTGGTGATCCCGCTGCACGAGGACGGCAGCTTCACACTCGTCGAGCAGTACCGCTACCCGGTGGGCGAGCGGTGTCTGGAGTTCCCGCAGGGCTCGGACGAGGCCAATCCGGGCCTGGATCCGTTGGAGCTGGCGCGCAAGGAACTCGCCGAGGAGACCGGGCTGCGGGCGGATGCCGTCCAGCTGCTCGGCCGGATGCACCACGCCTACGGCTACAGCTCGCAAGGCGTGTCCGTGGTGCTGGCCACCGGCCTCACGCCGGGGCCGGCGGCGCTGGAGGTCGAGGAGCAGGGGCTGACCGTCTCGCGTCATGCGGGCGCGGACGTCGCCGAGATGATTCGTGACGGGCGCGTTCGCGATTGCGTCACCGTGGCCGCCTTTGGAATGCTTCGTCTGCATCGGCCCTAGCGGCGTTTGGTGCGCCGTCGCGCCCGGCCGTCGTGGTCGAGGACCTTGATCACAGCCGCGCGCCCACGGTGCATGCCTGGCAGCCTCGTGAAAGACTGCATGTGCCGCCGTGAGAGGCTGCTCACGCGCGCGGTGTGCCGACGCGCGATTACCAACAGGTAACTTCGGCAAAGAACTGGCTAGCAGCCGCCTTTGTCGAACCGCCATCGAATCGTGCGGCCGAACTGCAGTGGGCTTACGGAGGTCCGGTTTAGGTGAACATCGTTGTCACCGTCAAACAGGTGCCAGACACCTGGGCGGAGAAGAAGCTCGATCCGTCGGACATGACCGTCGACCGCAAGAGCGTCGACAACGTCATGAACGAGATGGACGAGTACGGCGTCGAGGAAGCGCTCCGCATCAAGGAGGCCCACGGCGGCGAGGTGACCATTCTCACGATGGGTCCGGAGAAGGCCGTCGAGGCCATCCGCAAGGCTCTGTCGATGGGTGCCGACAAGGCCGTGCACCTGACCGACGAGTCACTTCACGGCTCTGACGCCATCCAGACGTCGAAGGCGCTCGCGGCGGCCATCAAGACGCTCGAGGCCGACATCATCATCACCTCCGCCGAGGCGTCCGACGCCCGTGGCGGGGTCATGGGCGCCCTGCTCGCCGAGCAGCTCGGCCTCCCGCAGCTCACCCTGGCACGCAAGGTGACGGTCGACCCCGACGCCAAGAAGGTCACCATCGAGCGCCAGGCCGACAATGGCTACGCCGTGGTCGAGGCCGCCTTCCCCGCCGTCGTCGGCGTCGTCGAGAAGATCAACGAGCCGCGCTACCCGTCGTTCAAGGGCATCATGGCGGCCAAGAAGAAGCCCCTGACCACCCTGTCCGCGGCCGACGCGGGCCTTGACGGTGTCGGGCTCGAGAGCGCGACCACCGCGGTGGACGCCGCCGAGCCGCGGCCGCCGAAGTCAGCCGGGCAGATCGTCAAGGACGAAGGCGACGGCGGCACGAAGGTCGCCGACTTCCTCGCCTCGCAGAAGTTGATCTGAGGAGGCTGACGTAATGGCTGAAGTACTGGTTCTTGTCGAGCACGAAGGCGGCCAGCCGAAAAAGGTCACCGCCGAGCTGCTGACGCTCGCCCGCACGATCGGGGAGCCGAGCGCGGTCTTCCTCGGCGGTGAGGGCTCCTACGAGAAGGCCAAGGGCATGCTCGCCGAGTACGGCGCCGCCAAGGTCTACGTCGGCGAATCCGCGGACTTCGACGACTACCTGATCGCGCCCAAGGCGGAGGTGCTCGCCCAGCTCGTCTCGTCGACGTCGCCGACGGCCGTTCTCGTTGCCGCCGCTCCCGACTCGCGGGAGATCGCGGCACGCGCGGCCGTCAAGGCCGGCGGCGGTCTGCTGTGGGACGCCACCGACGTCTCGTCCGACCTCAAGGCGACTCAGGGCATCTTCGGTGGTGCCACGATCGTCACCAGCCACGTGAAGTCGGGCATCCCGTTCATCGCGGTGCGGCCCAACTCCACCGCGCCTGAGCCGGCTGCCGGCGACGCCGCCGAGGAGCGGCTCGAGGCAGCCGTCAGCGACGCCGCCAAGGGCGCCAAGGTGCTCGACCGCGTCGTCGAAGCCAAGAGCGGCCGGCCGGAGCTCACCGAGGCGGCCGTCGTCGTCTCCGGTGGTCGCGGCCTTGGCAACGCGGAGGGCTTCGAGGTCGTGGAGAAGCTCGCCGACGCGCTCGGCGGTGCCGTCGGCGCTTCGCGGGCGGCCACCGACGCCGGGTGGTACCCCCACCAGAACCAGGTGGGCCAGACCGGTAAGACCGTCTCCCCGCAGCTGTACGTCGCGCTCGGCATCTCCGGTGCCATCCAGCATCGGGCCGGCATGCAGACGTCGAAGACGATCGTCGCGGTGAACAAGGACCCCGAGGCGCCGATCTTCGAGCTGGCCGACTTCGGCGTGGTGGGCGACCTTTACAACGTCGCACCGCAGCTGACGGAGGAAGCCAGCAAGCGCAAGGGCTGATCGCCCGGATCAACGCTTGACGGGGCGGGACCTCACGAGGGTCCCGCCCCGTTTCGCGTTCTCAAGCGCCCGGCCTGGTTTGGCGCCTCGGGCTGCGCTCGCCCGCGTCACCGCCGCGTCGGCCGGTGAACGTCCGGCGTGACGGGGCTGTGCGGGGCGACGGGGTTGTGCGGGGTGACGGGCTAGAAGCGGATCAGTCCGCGCAGGTTCTTGCCGTCGCGCATGTCCTGGTAGCCCTGGTTCACCTCGTCGAGCTTGTACTCCTGCGTGATGAGGCCGTCCAGGTCGACCTTGCCCTTCATGTACTGCGAGAGCACCCGGGGGATCTCGAAGCGCGGGTTGGACGACCCGAAGAGGCTGCCCACCAGCTTCTTCTCGAACAGGGTCAGATCGAGCAGCGAGATGGTCGCCGACACATCCATCGCCGAGGCGAGCCCGGTGACGACGCAGGTGCCCGTCTTGGCGGTCAACGCGAGCGCCGGCGCGATGTCGTCGCCCTTCACCAGCCCGATGGTGAGGATGACCCGGGGCGCCATGGCTCCCCGGGTGATCTCGGTGACGAGCGGCAACGCCTCCTCCATCGAAGCGGCGGTGTGCGTCGCTCCGAAGCGCGTCGCCTGCTCGCGCTTGAACTCCACGGGGTCGACGGCCACGATCTGCTCCGCACCGGCGAGCTTCGCGCCCTGCACGGCGTTGATGCCGATGCCGCCGATGCCCACCACCACGACCGTGTCGCCGGGCTGCACGTCCGCCCCGTGGATCGCTGCTCCGAGGCCCGTCGTCACGCCGCAGCCGACGAGCGCCGCCTTGTCCAGCGGGATGTCGCCGTCGATCTTGATGCAGCTGAACTGATGGACGACCGTGTACGGCTCGAAGGTGCCGAGTACGCACATCAGCCGCGCGTCCTCGCCCCGGGCGTGGTGGCGTGCGGTGCCGTCGCCCAGCTGCTTGCCCTCGAGGATCAATGCGCCGTAATCGCAGACGTTCTGATGGCCGCTGGAGCAGGACGGGCACTGGCCGCACGACGGGATGAAGCCGAGGACGACGTGGTCGCCCGGAGCGAGATTGTGCACGCCCGGGCCGACTTCGACGACCTCGCCGGCACCCTCATGCCCCCCGATGTAGGGGAAGCCGGGGACCGGTAGATCGCCGGTCAGCAAGTGTTCGTCCGAGTGGCACAGGCCGCTGGCCGCGAGCTTGACGAGCACCTCGCCCTCGCGCGGTCCGTCGAGCTCGATGTCCTCCACTGACCAGGGCTCACCGACGCCCCACAGCATCGCTGCTGGAATCTTCATGCGCGGGACCGTACGCCTCCGCACGGTGAACGCGCCACGGCCGGTGGCGAATCGCCGACGTCAGCCGCGAAAACCCCCGTCGACCGGCACGACCGCGCCGGTGATGCCCGACGCCAGTGGTGAGCACAGGAACGCCACTGCCGCCGCGACCTCGGACGGTTGCAGCAGCCGGCGGAGGTAGGCGTGCTGGGCGAACTCGGCGGCGTCCGCCAGGCCGTAGATCTTCGCGCTGGCCTCCAGGATCGCGGTGTCGGTCGACCCCGGCGCGACGACGTTGGCGGTGACGCTCGTGCCCGACAGATCGGCCGCGAGGGTGCGCACCAGCCCCACCACTCCGTGCTTGGCTGCCACGTAGCCGCCGAGCTTCTCCAGCGGCCCGGTGCCGGCCGCGGACGAGATCGCCACGAAGCGTCCCGCCGGGCTGTGCAGCAGGAACGGCACCGCGGCCCGCGCCAGGTGGAAGACGCCCGTCAGATTCACGTCCAGCATGAGATCCCACTGCGCGTCCTGCAGCTCCCAGACCGGTTGGCCGCCGGCGATCGTCCCGGCGACAGCCACGGCGGCATCGAGCGTGCCGTGCCGCTCGGCGGCTTCCCGGCAGGCGGCGCCCAGCGCGGCGCTGTCGCGCACGTCGGCGACCACCGCCGTCGCACCGGTCTGCTTGGCCACTTCGCGCAGCTGCTCCTCGCCGGCCAACGCGTAGTCCAGCGCGGGGTCATCGGCGCAGCTGTCGACGAGCGTGAGCTGCCATCCCCAGGCGGCCAGTGACCGGGCCACCTCCGCCCCGATCCCTCGCGCGGCCCCCGTGATCACAGCAGTCGGCACGTGACGATCCAATCACTTGCAGGTGGTGCGCAGCCCCACGCGGCGGGCGTCCGCTCGCCCGCCGCCTTACGCTGGAGTCATGGCGTACCTGGACCACGCGGCGACGACGCCCGTCCATCCGGCCGCCGCGGCGGCGGTGATGGAGGCTCTCGGCTCGGTGGGCAACGCGTCGTCGCTGCACGCCAGCGGCCGCCGCGCGCGGCGCACGGTCGAGGAATCGCGCGAGACCATCGCCGAGGCCCTGGGGGCGCGGCCGTCGGAGGTCATCTTCACCAGCGGTGGCACCGAGAGCGACAACATGGCGCTCAAGGGCATCTTCTGGGCCCGTCGGGCCGCCGACCCGCGCCGTCGCCGGCTGCTGATCAGCGGGATCGAGCATCACGCCGTCCTCGACGCCGCCGAGTGGCTCGAGGCCGAGCAGGGGGCCGAGGTCGTCTGGCTGCCCGTCGACGCGACCGGACGCGTCGAGCCGGCCGTGCTGTACGAGGCGCTCGCGGCCGATCCCGACGCCGCCGCGCTGGTGAGCGTGATGTGGGCTAACAACGAGGTCGGCACCGTGCAGCCGATCGCCGAGCTCACCCAGGTGGCCCACGAGTTCGGCGTGCCCATCCATACCGACGCGGTTCAGGCGGTCGGCGCGCTCGAGATCTCTTTCGCCGCGAGCGACGTCGATGCGATGACCGTCACCGGTCACAAGTTCGGCGGCCCGTACGGCACCGGCGCGCTGCTGCTCAAGCGCGGTGTGAACTGCGCACCGCTCACCCACGGCGGCGGGCAGGAGCGCGAGGTGCGCTCCGGCACGCTGGACGTCCCGGGCATCGCCGGTTTCGCGGCGGCCTGCCGGGTGGCCGTCGACGAGCAGCCGCAGCGCGCCCGGCGGCTTTCCGGGTTGCGCGACGAGCTCGTCGCCGGTGTCCGGGAGCGGGTGCCCGACGCGGTGCTGAACGGAGCTCCGCTCGACCGGCCTGGCGCCCGGCTGCCCGGCAACGCGCACCTGTCGTTCCCGGGCTGCGAGGGTGATTCGTTGCTGATGCTGCTCGACGCCCGCGGAGTCGAGTGCTCGACCGGATCGGCGTGCTCGGCCGGGATCGCGCGGCCGTCTCACGTCCTGCTGGCGATGAACAACGACGAGGATCTCGCCCGTAGCTCGCTGCGCTTCTCGCTGGGTCACACGTCGACCGCGGATGACGTCGCCGAGCTGCTGTCGGCCATCGGCCCGAGCGTCGACCGCTCCTGCCGGGCGGGTGCTCTCTCGGACGCCCTTTCCGGCCGCCGGAGCTGACATGCGCGTGCTTGCCGCGATGAGCGGCGGGGTGGACTCCGCCGTGGCCGCTGCTCGAGCCCGCGATGCCGGGCACGACGTCGTCGGGGTGCATCTGGCGTTGTCGCCGAAGCCCGCGACGGCCCGCGAGGGCGCCCGCGGCTGCTGCACGCTCGACGACGCGCGAGACGCCCGCCGCGCCGCCGACGCGCTAGAGATTCCGTTCTACGTCTGGGACCTCGCTGAGCGGTTCGACCGTGCCGTGATCGCCGATTTCACCGAGTCGTACGCCCGCGGTGAGACGCCGAATCCCTGCCTGCGCTGCAACGAGCGCATCAAGTTCGCGGCTGTGCTCGACCGGGCGCTCGCGCTGGGCTTCGACGCCGTGGCCACGGGTCATTACGCGCGCGTCGCGCAGACGCCGGACGGGCCGGTCCTGCGCCGCAGCGCCGATCCGGACAAGGACCAGTCGTACGTACTCGGCACCCTGCGCAGCGAGCAGCTGGCCGGCGCGCTCTTCCCGCTCGGGCCCTCCACGAAGGCCCGCGTCCGGGAGGAGGCGGCAGCGCGCGGACTCGCCGTGGCCGAGAAGCCGGACAGCACCGACATCTGCTTCATCCCCTCCGGCGACACGGCCGGCTTCCTGCGCGAGCGCATCGGGGCGAGGCCCGGCCCGGTGGTCGACGCGACGACCGGAGAGGTCGTCGGGGGCCATGACGGCGCCTATGCGTACACGGTCGGTCAGCGTCGCGGACTCGCGCTCCACCGGCCTGCCGCCGACGGCCGTCCGCGGTACGTGCTCGGCATCGACCCGGTGAGTTCGACCGTCACGGTGGGGCCCGCCGAGCAGCTGAACGTCACCTGGCTCGAGGCGCGCGACGCGACGTACTCGGGCCCTCCGGTCGACTGCCTGGCGCAGGTGCGCGCCCATGGCACGCCGTTCCCGGTGCATGCCCGGCGCGTCGGCGACGTGTTGCGCGTCGACTTCGCCGAGCCCACGCGCGCGGTCGCTCCCGGGCAGGCCGTCGTGCTGTATTCGGCTGAGCCGGAAGGTGATCGGGTCCTCGGCGGGGGCTGGATCACCGCGACCGGCGGGGTGGCCGGCGAGCCGGAGGCGACCGCGCGAACCGGGTGATGCCGCGCGGCGCGTCCTCCCGTACGGTCTACAGGTGGCCGACCGCGTCTATCCCCCCGTCATCGGCGCCGCACGACTGTGGTTTCGCGCTGCTGACCTCAAGTTGACGGTGGAGGGCGCGGACAATGTCCCGCCTACCGGCGGCTGCGTGCTGGTCAGCACCCACGTCAGCTATCTGGACTTCATCTTCGTCGGCCTGGGGGCGCTGCCCGCCAAGCGGTTCGTGCGCTTCATGGCGAAGAAGGCGGTGTTCGACCACACGATCAGCGGGCCGCTGATGCGGGGCATGCACCACATCCCGGTCGACCGCAAGGCCGGCGCCGGGGCCTACGACGAGGCGTTGCGGGCGCTGAAGGCCGGCGAGGCCGTCGGTGTCTTCCCGGAAGCCACGATCAGCCAGTCCTTCGAGGTCAAAGGCTTGAAGACGGGGGCGGCGCGGATGGCGCTGGCCGCCGGCGTCCCCCTCGTGCCGGTCGCCATCTGGGGCACGCAGCGGATGTGGACGAAGGGCAAGCCGCGCAAGCTCATGCGTCGTCACACCCCGATCACCGTCAAGGTCGGCCCGCCGGTGCCGTACGAGCCGGGTGAGGATCCCATGGAGGTCACCTCGCGGATCGGCGCGGCGCTGCGGGAGCTGCTGCAGGACGTGCAGGATCGCTATCCGGACCAGCCAGCCGGCCCGGACGACGCGTGGTGGCAGCCGGTTCGCCTGGGCGGGAGCGCTCCGACCCCTGCGGAGGCGGCCGAGCTTGACCGCAAGCAGGGGCACCTCGGCTGAACGGCAGCGTGATGCGGACGTGAGCGCGGAACGGGGCGCGCTATGGCCACTCGGGGCGGCGACGGGCGTCGGCTCGCTCCCGCCGGGGGTCGGCTCCGGTGCCGCGGGCAGCAGCGAGGAGATCACCACCGCCTGCCGGCTGGTGTTCGACGAGCTGCCGGACCTCCCGCACCTGCCCGAGCTCCCGCACCGCGGCCCGGGCGCCGACATCGTCGGTCGCGCGGCCCTGCTGCTCACCGACTTGCACGTCGACCTGCAGCCCGCCGGCTGGAGGCTGGTCGGCCGGCCCGGCCGCGACGAGCGCCGCGGTCGCGATCTCCTCGAGCGTGACCTCGACGCGCTCGAGGACGTGGCCGAAGGCTACGAGGGCCCGCTCAAGGTGCAGGTCGCCGGACCGTGGACGCTCGCCGCCTCGCTGGAGCTGCCACGCGGCGACAAGTCTCTGGTCGACACCGGTGCAGTGCGTGACATCGCCGCTGCGCTGGCCGACGGGTTGGCAGCGCACGTTCGCGACGTGCAGCAGCGCGTCCCTGGCGCCCGGGTCGTCGCCTGCCTGGATGAGCCGCTGCTGCCCGCGGTCCTGTCCGGGCGGCTGCCGTCGGCCAGCGGCTTCGGCCGGCTGCCGCGGCCGGAGGCGGGGATCGGGGAGCAGCGCCTTGCGGCCGTGCTGCGCGGGGTCGATGTGCCCGCCGGCGTCCACTGCTGCGCCGGCTATCCGCCGGTCGGGCTGGCTCGCCGCGCGGGGGCGGCCTTTCTGAGCATCGACCTCACCCAGCCCTACGCCGAGGACGAGATCGGCGAGGCCGTTGAGGCCGGAGTCGGCCTGATCGCCGGCCTGGTGCCGACGTCGCCCGGCGGGCAAATTTTGTCGGACGCTCGCCGTACGGTCGAGCCGGTCGTTTCGCTGTGGCGGCGGCTCGGCCTGGCGGAAGAGCAGCTCCGGGAGGTGGCGGTGAGCCCGACGTGTGGCCTGGCCGGCCTGCGCCCTGACGCGGCGGTCGCGGCGATGCGGCTGTGCCGTGAGGCGGGCCGCCGGCTGGCGGAGGGCCAGTCGTGAGCGCCGAGCCGGCCGCGCGTCCCACGCCGTCCGCCGCCGAGCGTCAGCGTCACGCGACGCTCGCGCAGGAGCTCGACGAGCATTCGTATCGCTACTACGTCCTCGACCAGCCGACGCTCAGCGACGCCGACTACGACGCGATGATGCGGGCGCTGCAGCAGCTCGAGGAGCGCTATCCCGAGCTCGTCACCCCCGATTCGCCCACGCAGAAGGTGGGGGGCTCGTACAGCACGCTGTTCGAGCCGGTCACCCACATCGAGCGGATGCTGAGCCTGGACAATGTCTTCTCCGCCGACGAGCTGGCCGAGTGGGCCGCCCGGGCCACCCGCGAGGTGCCCGTCTCCGGCTGGCTTTGCGAGCTGAAGATCGACGGTCTCGCGGTTGACCTCGTCTACGAGGACGGGCGGCTGGTGCGCGCCGCCACGCGCGGCGACGGGCGCACCGGAGAAGACATCACGAATAACGTGCGCACCTTGGAGGCGCTGCCCAGCCGGCTGCGCGCGGGCAGTGGCGTGCCGGTGCCGGCGCTGCTGGAGGTGCGGGGCGAGGTCTTCTTGCCGACGGCGGCGTTCGAGAAGCTGAACGCCGGGCTCGTCGAGTCAGGCCGCCCGCCGTTCGCGAATCCGCGTAATGCGGCAGCCGGCTCGCTGCGGCAGAAGGATCCCCGGGTCACGGCCTCCCGTCCGCTCGCCTTGACGTTGCACGGTGTCGGCGCCCACCGGGGCTTCGAGGCCACCACCCAGTCGCACGCCTACGAGCAGCTGAGCGCGCTCGGGCTGCCGGTCAGCAGCCATACGTCGGTCGTGGGGTCGCTGCAGGACGTTCAGGAGTTCGTCGACTACTGGGGTGCGCATCGCCACGACGTCGAGCACGAGATCGACGGCGTCGTGGTCAAGGTCGACGATTTCGGGCTGCAGCGCCGGCTCGGGGCCACGTCCAAGGCGCCGCGGTGGGCGATCGCCTACAAGTACCCGCCCGAAGAGGTGAATACGAAGCTGCGCGACATCGTCGTCAGCATCGGCCGCACCGGTCGGGCCACCCCCTTCGCGGTGCTGCAGCCGGTGCGCGTCGGTGGGGTCACGGTCGGTCAGGCCACCTTGCACAACGAGTACGAGGTCGCCCGCCGTGGCGTCATGATCGGCGACACCGTCGTGGTCCGGCGGGCCGGTGACGTCATCCCCGAGGTCGTCGGGCCCGTCATCGCGCTCCGAGACGGCAGCGAGCGTCCGTTCGAGATGCCGACGCATTGCCCGGCATGCGGCACCGCGCTGGTACGCGAGGAGGAGCAGGTCGATCTGCGCTGCCCTAACCATGTGGCCTGCCCGCCGCAGCGGCAGTGGTCGGTGTTCCATTTCGCCGGCCGCGGGGCGATGGACATCGACGGCCTCGGCTTCGAGACCGCGGGCATGCTCACCTCCGAGGGGATCGTGCAGGACGTCGCTGATGTCATGCTGCTCACCCGGGAGTCGTTCGCGGGGCGGCCCGGCTTCGGCGAGAAGAAGATCGACCAGATCATGCGCGGCATCGAAGCCGCGCGCGACCGCCCGCTCTGGCGGCTGCTCGTCGGGCTGTCGATCCGCGATGTCGGGGCGCCGACGGCGCAGTCGCTGGCCCGCGAGTTCCGCAGCCTCGACACCCTTGAAGCGGCGGATGAGGAGCGGATCCAGCAAGTCGAGGGGATCGGCCCGAAGACGGCCGCGGTCATCGCCGCGTGGTTCGACGATCCGAACCATCAGGAGATCCTGCGCAAGATCCGGCGCAGCAGGGCTCGCACCAGTGACGTCGGCGAGGCCGAGGAGGGCGAGCGCCCGCTCGACGGGGTCAGCGTCGTCATCACCGGCACCCTCGAGGGTTACAGCCGCGACAGCGCGGCGGAGGCGGTGCAGGAGCGCGGCGGCAAGGTCACCGGCTCGGTCAGCAAGAAGACCGACTTCGTGGTCGCCGGGGCCGATCCTGGTCGCAGCAAGTACGACAAGGCGCTCGCGCTCGGCGTTCCGCTGCTCGACGAGCCGGCATTCGCCCTGCTGCTCGAGCAGGGGCCTGACGCGGTGCGCGCGCAGCTGCCCGACACACCGGTCGATGAGCCGGATGGCAGCGCTTCGGACGAGCCACGGGCGTGACATCATCACCCCGTCGGAGGTCCGGCCCGCGCGGGTTCCGACGCGGTCCACGCCAGCGCACCGGGATGGTTGATTCCAGTGGGGCACCCACGGCGGGCCCCGTCACGATGGGTGGAGCGCTGACCGGACGGCATCGGTTGGACCTTTCCGGTAGCCGTCGTGCCCGCATGCGGGGCAGTCATCGGCTGCCGCGCCGCCGGCCGGAGGCGCGCGACAGCGCGCCCGCCATCCAGCCGCGGGCGTTCTGGCGCTACGTCGCGATCGTGACGGTCGGAGGCGGGCTGGTGCTCGCTAACGCAGTGGTCAGCGGGGCGCGTCACCACCTCCGGCTCGACGCGTCGTACGGCTGGGTCGTGCTGCTGCTGCTCGCCGCCGAGATACGCCCACTGGTGAAGTGGGACCGGCGCGATCCGGCCGGGCTCACCACGTCAGAGGCGTTCGTCTTCGCCCTGCTGCTGCACTGGGGGCTCACCCCGGCGCTGATGGCGATGGTCGGCAGCCTGGTGATCGCTGACGTGGTCCGCCGCCGAAAACCGTGGCGCACCGCGTTCAACGTCGGCCAGTACACCCTCGCCTACGCGGCGGCGTCCCTGGTGCTGATCGCCAGCTCGGTCGACATCAGTGACCACAAGCATCGCAGCATCGGCGCCCATGACCTGCCGGCGGTGGCGCTGGCGGGGCTGGCCTTCTTTCTCGTCAACGACCTGCTGGTCTCGGGTGCCGTCGGGTATCACGAGCGCGTTCCCTTGAAGTCCGTCCTGCTCGACGCGCCGGCCTACCGCCTCATCAGCACCGCTGCGCTGCTGTGCTTGTCGCCGTTGCTCGTCGTGGTGGCCGAGCGCAGCAGCGGGTTCCTGCCGTTGCTGCTGGTGCCGCTGTACGCGGTGAGCCAGGCGGCGGCCATGGCCCAGGAGCGGGAACGGCAGGCGCTGCACGATCCGCTCACCGGCCTGGCTAACCGCACCCAGTTCCTGGAACGGGCTCGCCCGGCGCTCGCCGGTGGTTCGGAGGCGCCTCCGGTCGCCCTGCTGATGGTGGATCTCGACGGCTTCAAGCTGATCAACGACACCCACGGTCATCTCGCCGGCGATGAGCTGCTGCGCTTGGTCGGTGCCCGGTTGATGAGCACCGTCCGGCCCGCCGACATGGTCGCGCGCTTCGGCGGCGACGAGTTCGCAGTCCTGCTCTCCGACCTGTCGGCCGACGGGTTTCCCGAGCTGGCATCCGGCGCCGCCGGTCGCGGGGAGCGGGGTAGCCGGGCTGGTCCCACCGTTTCCCCCGAGGAGGTGGCGGCGCAGGTCGCCGGCCGCATCCGGGCTGCGCTGGGCGAGCCGTACCAGATCGGCGAGATGTCGCTGACTCTCGGGGCGAGCGTCGGCACGGCGGTCACGTCCGCCAGCGGCAACGACATCGACGCCCTGCTGCATGCGGCTGACGTGGAGATGTACGCGATGAAGACCAGCGGGCGGGCGGATCGCGGCGACGGGCCGCCGCCGCTCATTCACCGCATCGAGCTGCCCGACACCGGCGTCCTCGGCCATGGGCTGCACATCAACGGTGCGTCGCGAACGTTCTCGTTGCCGGCACGTCCGCGGTGAGGTCACCCGCAGGCCCCTGCCGGGCTCGTCCGGAGGGGCCGAACGCTTGCTTTACGTACGATCGGCGCATGAGCCTCACTCGGCAGGAGGTCGCCCACCTGGCGCGTTTGTCGCGGCTCGCGTTGTCGGATGAGGAGCTTGACCATCTCGCCCCGCAGCTTGATGTGATCTTGTCCAGCGTCGCGCGGGTCGCGGAGATCGGCACACCGGAAGAAATGGCGAAGGTGCCTCCCACCAGTCACGTGGTACCCATGACCAACGCGTTCCGCCGTGACGAGGTCCGCCCCTCGCTGCCGCGCGACGAAGTGCTGTCGCAGGCCCCGGCAGCCGAGGATGGACGCTTCCGCGTGCCCCGCATTCTCGAGGAGGAGGGATGACCGCCTCCGTCGCCGCCGACGGGCGACTCGTCGGGCGCACCGCGAGCGATCTGGCCTCCCTGATCGCCGCCGGCGAGGTGAGCGCGGTGGAGGTGGCGCAGGCCCACCTGGATCACATCGCTGCCACCGACGAGAAGCTGCACTCGTTTCTGCACATCGGCGCCGCCGAGGCCCTCGCTGCCGCCGGCGAGGTCGATGCCGCGCGTGCCCGCGGTGAGGAGCTGGGCCCGCTGGCGGGCGTTCCCCTCGCGATGAAAGACATTTTCGCCATGCGCGGGGTGCCGACCACCTGCGGCTCGCGCATCCTCGAGGGCTGGCGTCCGCCCTACGACGCCACCGTCGTGCGGCGGCTGCGCGAGGCAGGCGTCGTGATCCTGGGCAAGACGAACATGGACGAGTTCGCCATGGGCAGCTCGACGGAGAATTCGGCCTACGGTCCGACCCGCAACCCCTGGGACACCAGCCGCATCCCCGGAGGCTCCTCCGGCGGCAGCGCATCGGCCGTGGCCGCCGCGCAGGCCCCGATTTCGGTCGGCACCGACACCGGCGGTTCCATCCGGCAGCCGGCTGCCGTGTGCGGGATCGTCGGCGTGAAGCCGACCTATGGCGGGGTGAGCCGCTACGGGCTGGTGGCGTTTTCCTCCAGCCTCGATCAGGGTGGCCCGTTCGCCCGCACGGTGCTCGACGCCGCGTTGCTGCACGAGGCGATGGCCGGCCACGACCCGCTCGACTCGACGAGCCTCGGCGAGTACTCGGCGCCGGTGGTCGAGGCCGCCGTTCGCCGTGAGGTGTCGGGGGTGCGCGTCGGGGTCGTGCGCGAACTCGGCGGCGCCGGCTACGACCCTGAGGTCGAGGCCCGTTTCCGCGAGGCCGTCGCCGTGCTCGAAGAGCTCGGTGCCGAGGTGGTCGAGGTCTCCTGCCCCTCGTTCGCCTTCGCGCTGCCGGCGTATTACCTCATCGCGCCGAGCGAGTGCTCGTCGAACCTCGCCCGCTTCGATGCCATGCGCTACGGGCTGCGCGTCGAGGGCGACGGCTCGGCGCGGGAGGGCAGCGCCGGTGGCGCCGGCGGCGTCGAGGAAGTGATGAGTCGCACGCGCGACGTCGGCTTCGGCCAAGAGGTCAAGCGCCGCATCATGATCGGCACCTACGCGCTGTCGAGTGGCTACTACGACGCGTACTACGGCCAGGCGCAGAAGGTGCGCACGCTGATCAGCCGGGATTTCGCGGCAGCCTTCGACACGGTCGACGTTCTGGTGTCGCCGACGACGCCCACGGTCGCCTTCCCGATCGGCGAGCGGGTCGACGACCCGACCGCGATGTATGCCGCTGACCTCGCGACGGTGCCCGCCAACCTCGCGGGCGTCCCGGCGCTGTCGCTGCCGTGCGGCCTGGCCGGCGGGCTTCCCGCCGGGCTGCAGATCATGGCGCCGGCGCTCGCCGACGAGCGCTTGTATCGCGTGGCCGGGGCCTTGGAGGCGGAGCTCGACGCCCGCCGGGGCGGTCCGCTGGTCAGCCCGTTCGCGGCACCGGCGCGGTCTGCTTGATGGAGGCGGTGATGGAAGGCAGCGAGCTCAAGGGCCTGGTGGCCTACTGGATCGCCGTTGTCGTCGTCGTGGCCGTTGCGCTCGCCCTCGGGCACCGAATCTTGCTGCTCATCGGGGCGGCCGGCCTCATCGGCGCACTGATCAGTACGTACCTGACGTGGCGTGGTAGCCGTGGACGAAAGGTCACCCCATGACGGCGGTCGCCGATTCACCGGCACTGACGAAGTACGAGGCGGTCATCGGTCTCGAAACCCACGTCGAGCTCGGCACGCTCTCGAAGATGTTCTGCGGCTGCTCGACGGCGTTCGGTGCCGAACCCAACACGCAGGTGTGCCCCACCTGTCTCGGCTTGCCGGGCTCCTTGCCGGTGGTGAACGAGTCGGCCGTGGAGATGACGGTGCGGATCGGCCTCGCGCTGGGCGCCGAAATCGCCCCGTGGTGCCGGTTCGCGCGCAAGAACTACTTCTACCCGGACATGCCGAAGAACTTCCAGATCAGCCAGTACGACGAACCGTTGTGCGTCGGCGGCCATCTGGACGTCGAGGTCAACGGCGAGACCCACCGCGTCGGGATCACCCGCGTCCACATGGAGGAGGACACCGGCAAGTCGCTGCACGTCGGCGGCGCCGACGGGCGCATCCACGGTGCCACCCACTCGCTGCTGGATTACAACCGTGCCGGCGTCCCCCTGGTGGAGATCGTCACCGAGCCCGACATCCGGTCGGCGGAGGTAGCCCGGGCCTACGTGGCCGAGCTGCGTGAGCTGCTGCGCTCGCTCGGCGTCTCCGAGGCGCGGATGGAGCAGGGTCAGCTGCGCTGCGATGCCAACGTCTCGCTGCGGCTGCGCGGCTCGCAGCCGTTCGGCACTCGCACCGAGACGAAGAACATCAACTCGCTGCGTTCGGTGGAGCGCGCGATCGGGTTCGAGATCGAGCGGCAGGCCGAGGTGCTCGACGGCGGTGGCCGAATCATCCAGGAGACCCGCCATTTCGACGAGGCGTCCGGTGGGACGGCGTCCGGGCGCACGAAGGAGGAAGCCACCGACTACCGGTACTTCCCCGAGCCCGATCTGCTCCCGATCGCCGTGTCGGCCGACCTGATCGCGCAGATCCGCGAGTCACTTCCGGAGCTGCCGTCCGCGCGCCGGGCCCGGCTGTGCGAGCAGTTCGGCTTCAGCCCGCTCGAGCTCGAGCAGATGATGGGCGCGGGCGTGCTCGACATGGTCGAGGACACGATCGCTGCCGGCGCTGCCCCTGATGCGGCGCGGGCCTGGTGGCAGAACGAGCTGTCGCGGATCGCCTCCGAACGCGGCGTCGAGCCGGCCGCGTTGCCCGTCTCCGGGGTGGAGCTGGCTCGCGTGATCGAGTTGGTGGCCGAGGGCACGTTGACGAACGCGCTTGCCCGCCAGGTCGTCGCCGGCGTGATCGAAGGCGAGGGCACGCCCGACCAGATCGTGCACGCTCGCGGGCTCGCCGTCGTCCAGGACGCCGATGCGCTGGGCGCGGCGTGCGACGAGGCCATCTCCGGCGCTCCCGACATCGCGCAAAAGGTGCGTGACGGCAAGGACGCTGCGGTGGGACCGCTGGTGGGAGCCGTCATGAAGGCGATGCGCGGCTCGGCTGACGCGGCGAAGGTGCGCGCGCTGCTCCTGGAAAAGTTGAAGAGCAGTTAGTGCTCGAGGGCGGCAGTCGCCCTTCGGGCCGGTGCGGATCTCCCGGGAATTGTCAGCACCCGCACGTATGGTGCGGGCGTGTTGGACCCACGGTCCGCGTCGGCCGCCCGCGGATGGGTCGGCGGTGCGGGTGCGGGCTTTGGAGAGGATGTGGCCTTGCGAGCTGATGGACGCTTTCCCGGCGCGCATGGGGCGGTTCGCGACTGATGGCTAGGCGTACCGAAACGTCCGATCCACCCGTCGTCGTCCCCGCCACGCCCAAGCAGGGCCGCATCGGCCGGGTGCTGGTCGTGGTGCTCATTCCGATCCTGATCGCTGCCGGCGGCGGTGCCTATCTCCTGGTGCAGTCCGGTTCCAAGCCCGACCATCGTCAGCAAGAGGCGCAGGCGGCCGTGCAGGCCTACGTCACCGCCTGGAATTCGGCGAACTTCGCGGCGATGGCGGCTCATGCGGACGTTCCCGCGCGCACGATCAGCGCGATCTACTCGCCGATGCGCACCGAGCTTCTGGTCACTTCCGCGCGTTTCACGGTCGGCACGGTCACCCGGGACCAGACCGGGGACCGCGGCACCGCCCCGTACTCCGCGCGGCTCGTGCTGAGCGGCTTCGGCGCCTGGCGCTATTCCGGCTCGTTGCCTGTGGTGAAGACGAAAAGCTCGACGGGGCAAGAGGTTTGGCGGGTTCACTTCACGCCGGCCGCGATCCAGCCGCAGCTGACCGCGGGGGAGACGTTCGCGCGCACGCACGTCAGCGCGGCGCGCGGCCAGCTGCTCGACTCCGACGGCGTCCCGCTGCGCAATGCGGACAGCGACATCGACCTCAACATGCTGGGCACCATCGGGCCGCTCACGGCCGAGCAGGCCAAGGCCGCCGGCCCCGACTTCGTCGCCGGCGATGTGGCGGGTCAGACCGGTCTCGAGCGGGTCTACAACCAGCAGCTGGCCGGTGACCCGGGCGGCGCCGTCGTCTTGATGCGTGGCGGGCAGCGCGTGGCCACCTTGGCCGATTACCCGGCGAAGGCCGGCCGCGACATTCGCACCACCCTCAACCTGAAGGTGCAGCAGGCGGGGGAGGCGGCGTTGTCCGCCACCGGATACAGCGCGGCGCTCGTGGCGATCGACACCCGCACCGGGGGCATCACCGCCGCCGTCAACCATCCAGTGGGCGGCGCGCCGATTTCCATCCAGGGGCAGTACCCGCCGGGCTCGACGTTCAAGGTGGTCACCGCCACGGCCGCTTTGCTGGCCGGCAAGACGGAGACCTCGCCGATCAACTGCCCGCCGACCTACACCGTCCCGGGATGGACCTTCAAGAACGCGCACAACGAGTCGTTCGGCCTCATCGACTTGCGCAAGGCATTCGAGGTGAGCTGCAACACCGCCTTCGTCCAGATCCGCGAAGCGATGACCGACGCGCAGATGCAGAAGGCCGTCGACTTGTACGGCTTCGACGGCGAGCAGCCGCTACCGATCGACAGCTTCGGCGGCTCCTACCCGAAGCAGGACGGTCCGGTGCAGGCAGCTGCCGCCGCGTTCGGGCAGTCGACGGTCGAGGCCAGCCCGCTGCAGATGGCGTCACTGGCTGCTGCGGTGGCGAGCGGCGAATGGCGCCGGCCGTTCGTCGTCGGTCCGGCGAAGGTCGTGCACACGATGCCCGCGGCGGTCGCGTCGCAGATGCGCGACATGATGCGGGCCGTCGTCGCGGAACCGGAGGGCACGGCGTACGCGGTGTCGTTCCCGGGAGAGGTTTCGGGCAAGACGGGGACCGCTGAGTACGGGTCCGCCCCCAAGGGTCAGGATCTGCCCACTCACGCGTGGTTCATCGGCTTCCGTGGCACGGTGGCGTTCGCCGTTTTCGTGGCGGGCGGCGGGTACGGCGCATCCGTTGCTGCCCCGATCGCCTCCAACTTCCTGGCGCAGCTGGGCCCGGCGTAGCCTGCCGCCGTCGCGGCTGCGACATGGCTGTTGGCGACATGACCGTTGGCGGCAGGGCCGTGAAGCGTCAAGGGGTGGTCGAGAGCACCGCGCTCGCCCATCGGGCGACCGCGTGTCGCCCGGTCGCAGGACCGGGGGCAGGGGTCATTTGACGAACCGCCGATCGTCAGCCACAGTTGAGGCGTGCAGAATCTGCGACTTGTAGCCTGCTTGCGCCCGTAGCCCATCCGCTACGTGCGCCGCCCCTCAGTGCCCTAGGCACGAGGGGCTTTTGTTTGTCCGCACGTTCTCACCGACACCCTCACCCACCGTTTCACCACCGCCGGAACCGAATGACACCCCTGCTCAAGGGAGCAGCTATGAAAGAGCCGGATGCGAGAGCAGCTATGACACCGTCGAATTCCCCGGCAGCGACCCCGAAGACCATGACGGGCGCGCAGTCGCTTGTGCGCTCTCTGGAGGAAGCGGGAGTCGAGATCATCTTCGGCATCCCCGGCGGCGCGATCCTGCCCGCCTACGACCCGCTGTTCGACAGCAAGAAGATGCGCCACGTGCTGGTGCGCCATGAGCAGGGGGCGGGTCACGCCGCCACCGGATACGCGCAGGCCACCGGCAAGGTCGGCGTCTGCATCGCCACGTCCGGGCCGGGCGCCACGAACCTGGTGACCCCGATCGCCGACGCCTACATGGACAGCGTTCCCATGGTCGCGATCACCGGGCAGGTGCCGCGTCCGGCGATCGGGAGCGACGCCTTCCAGGAAGCCGACATCTGCGGCATCACGCTGCCGATCACGAAGCACAACTTCCTCGTCACGGATCCGGCGGACATCCCGAAGACGATCGCCGAAGCGTTCCACATCGCTTCCACCGGCCGCCCCGGCCCGGTGCTGGTCGACCTGCCGAAGGACGTGCTGCAGGCCACCACGACGTTCACCTGGCCGAAGCAGCTCGACCTGCCGGGTTACCGGCCCAACCTGCGCCCGCACGCCAAGCAGATCCGCGAGGCGGCGAAGCTCATCACCGCGTCGCAGCGCCCGGTGCTCTACGTCGGGGGCGGCGTTCTCAAGGCGCGTGCCGCGGCCGAGCTCAAGGAGCTGGCGGAGGTCACCGGCATCCCGGTCGTGACGACGCTCATGGCGCGCGGGGCGTTCCCCGACAGCCATCCGCAGCACCTGGGTATGCCCGGCATGCACGGCGGGGTCGCCGCTGTCACCGCGCTGCAGAAGTCGGACCTGCTGATCACGCTCGGCGCCCGGTTCGACGACCGGGTCACCGGCCACCTGGAGACGTTCGCTCCCGAGGCCAAAGTCATCCACGCCGACGTCGACCCGGCTGAGATCGGCAAGAACCGCGCCGCCGATGTTCCGATCGTCGGGGACGCGAAGGCCGTCATCCGGGAGCTCACGGCGGTGCTGCGCAGCGAGCCGAAGCCGGACTTCGCCGACTGGTGGGTCAAGCTCGACGGCTGGCGCAAGACCTACCCGGTCGGTTACGACCTTCCCGCCGACGGCACGCTCTCGCCGCAGTACGTCATCGAGCGCCTGGGCAAGATCGCCGGCCCCGAGGCGATCTACGTGGCGGGCGTCGGCCAGCACCAGATGTGGGCGTCGCAGTTCGTCAAGTACGAAAACCCCTACACCTGGCTGAACTCCGGCGGCGCCGGGACGATGGGCTACGCCGTTCCCGCCGCGATGGGAGCCAAGGCGGGTCAGCCCGACAAGCTGGTCTGGGCCATCGACGGTGACGGCTGCTTCCAGATGACCAACCAGGAGCTCGCCACCTGCGCGATCGAGGGCATCCCCATCAAGGTCGCGGTCATCAACAACGGCGCGCTCGGCATGGTCCGCCAGTGGCAGACGCTCTTCTACAACGAGCGCTACTCCAACACCGACCTGCGCAAGGGCCAGGCGACGTACGTGCCGGACTTCGTCAAGCTGGCCGAGGCTCTCGGCGGTGTCGGCCTGCGCTGCGACTCTGCCGACGAGGTCGACGCCACCATCGAGAAGGCGATGGGCGTCACCGACCGCCCGGTCGTCATCGACTTCATCGTCCACGAGGACGCCATGGTCTGGCCGATGGTGGCCGCCGGCACCTCCAACGACGACATCAAGATCGCCCGCGACACCGCACCCGACTTCGATTACGACATGGGTGAGGTCGTGACGGACGAGGCCGCGGAGCCGGGCGCCCTGAGCCCGACCAGCATCACGCCCGGAGACACCAAATGAGCCGCCACACCCTGTCCGTCCTGGTCGAGAACAAGCCCGGCGTTCTCGCGCGGGTCGCCGGCCTGTTCAGCCGGCGCGGCTTCAACATCGAGTCGCTCGCGGTCGGCCCGACCGAGCACGCCGACGTGAGCCGGATGACCATCGTCGTGGTGGTCGACGGTGCCGTCCTGGAGCAGGTCACCAAGCAGCTGAACAAGCTGGTCAACGTGCTCAAGATCGTCGAGCTCGACGCGGACGCCAGCGTGCTGCGCGAATTGCTGCTCGTGAAGGTGCGGGCTGACGCGTCGACCCGTACCGCCGTCCTCGAAACGGCCGACCTGTTTCGCGCCAAGGTGGTGGACGTCGCTATCGACGCGGTCACGATCGAGGCCACCGGCACGCGTGACAAGCTGGAGGCGCTCGTGCGCGTTCTCGAGCCATACGGCATCCGTGAGCTCGTGCAGTCCGGCATGGTGGCGATCGCCCGCGGCACCCGCTCCATGACCGACCGCTCGCTGCGGGCGGTCGAACGCTCAGCCTGAGCCCGCTACCTCCGCCAAAGACCCCAAGACAGCTTCGAAGTACACGGAAGGACCGCTCCAGTGCCGGAGATCTACTACGACGAGGACGCCGACCTGTCGGTGATCCAGGGCCGCAAGGTGGCCGTCATCGGCTACGGCAGCCAGGGCCACGCCCACTCGCTCAACCTGCGTGACAGCGGTGTCGACGTGCGGGTCGGCCTGCCGGAGAGCTCGAAGAGCCGGGCAAAGGCAGCGTCCGAGGGCCTGCGCGTCGTCACCCCGGCGCAAGCGTCGTCAGAGGCCGACGTCATCATGCTGCTCGCCCCCGACACCGCGCACCGCCGCATCTACAACGAGTCGATCGCGCCGCACCTCGAAGACGGCCAGGCGCTCTTCTTCGGTCACGGGTTCAACATCCGCTACGACCTGGTGAAGCCGCCGGCGGGTGTCGACGTCTGCATGGTCGCCCCGAAGGGTCCCGGCCATCTGGTGCGCCGCACGTTCGCCGAGGGTCAGGGCGTGCCCTGCCTCGTCGCGGTCGAGCAGGACGCCACCGGCTCGGCGCTGCAGCTCGCGCTGTCCTGGGCGAAGGGCATCGGCGGTACCCGGGCGGGTGCGCTGCGCACGACCTTCACCGAGGAGACCGAGACCGACCTGTTCGGTGAGCAGGCCGTGCTCTGCGGCGGCACCACCGCCCTCGTGCAGGCCGGCTTCGAGACCCTCGTCGAGGCGGGCTACCAGCCCGAGGTTGCCTACTTCGAGTGCCTCCACGAGCTCAAGCTGATCGTCGACCTCATGTACGAGGGCGGCATCACCAACATGCGCTACTCGATCTCCGACACCGCCGAGTACGGCGACGTCACCCGCGGGCCCCGCATCGTCACGGACGCCGTGAAGCAGGAGATGAAGAAGATCCTCGGTGAGATCACCGACGGCAGCTTCGCCCGCGAGTGGGTCGCCGAGGACGACGCCGGTCGCCCGAACTTCACCAAGCTCGTCGAGGAGGGCAAGAACCACCCGATCGAGCAGGTGGGTGCGCAGCTGCGGCCGATGATGTCCTGGATCGCGAAGTAGTGGCCGACGCGCCCGAACGCCCGGTCGTTCTCGTCGCGGAGGAGCTCTCACCGGCAGGCATCGCCCTGCTCAGCGAGGACTTCGAGGTACGCACCTGCGACGGGGCCGACCGGTCGGCCCTACTGCCCGCGTTGGCGGCTGCTGACGCGCTCATCGTGCGCAGCGCCACCACCGTCGATGCGGAGGCGCTGGCGGCGGGTACCCGGCTCAAGGTCGTGGCCCGCGCCGGCGTCGGCTTGGACAACGTCGACGTGCCGGCGGCTACCGCGCGCGGCGTGATGGTCGTGAACGCGCCGCAGTCCAACATCGTGAGCGCCGCGGAACACGCCGTGGCGCTGCTGCTCGCGGTAGCGCGGCGCATCCCGGCGGCCCACGCGTCGCTGACTTCCGGCGAGTGGAAGCGCGCGCGTTTCACCGGCGTCGAGCTCACCGGCAAGACCGCGGGGTTGCTCGGACTCGGCCGGATCGGCGCGCTCGTCGCGCAGCGGCTTTCCGCATTCGGGATGCGCATCCTGGCGTATGACCCCTACGTGCAGGCCGCTCGCGCCGCGCAGATGGGCGTCACGCTGGTTTCGCTGCCGGAGCTGCTCGCCGGCTGCGACGTGCTGTCGGTGCACCTGCCGAAGACGCCGGAGACACTCGGGCTGATCGGCAAGGAGGAGCTGGCCACCTGCAAGCCGGGAGCCATCCTCATCAACGCCGCCCGCGGTGGGCTGGTCGACGAGGCTGCGCTCGCCGAGGCGCTGCGCTCCGGTCACCTCGGAGGTGCCGGCATCGACGTGTACGCCAAGGAGCCGACAACGGCATCGCCGCTGTTCGACATGCCGAACGCGGTCGTCACCCCGCACCTCGGCGCGAGCACGGAGGAAGCGCAGGAGAAGGCCGGGCTGGCGGTCGCCCGCTCGGTGCGGCTCGCGTTGGCCGGCGACTTCGTTCCGGACGCGGTGAACGTGCAGGCCGGCGGCATGGTGAGCGAGGACGTGCGCCCCGGACTGCCGCTCGCCGAGACGCTCGGGCAGCTTTTCACCGGACTCGCCGGCGGGGTCGCCACCAGCCTCACCATCGAGGTGCGCGGCGAGATCGCCGGCGAAGACGTCGGGGTGCTGCAGCTGGCGGCGCTCAAGGGCGTCTTCCGCGGGATCGTCGAAGAGCAGGTCACGTATGTCAACGCCCCGTTGCTCGCCGACGAGCGCGGCATCACGGTCGGGCTCGAGCGCGACGAGCAGTCGCCGGACTACCGCAACCTCATCACCGTCCGAGGAGTGCTGCCCGGCGGCACCCCGCTATCGGTCAGCGGGACGCTGATGGGTACCCGTCAAGTCGAGCGCATCACCGCGATCGACGGCTACGAGGTCGACCTCAGGCCCGCTCCCCACCTGCTGTTCATCCGCTACGAGGATCGCCCGGGGGTCGTCGGCGCGGTCGGTGCGCTGCTCGGCGAGGCGTCGGTCAACATCGCGAGCGCCCAGGTCAGCCGCGGTGACGCGGTCGACGCCGCCGGCGGTGAGGCCCTGATGTCGCTGGCGCTCGACTCGCCCGTGGCCGCGGGGGTCGTCGATCGCATTGGCGAGACGGTCGGGGCGCGAGTCATCCGGCCGGTAGACCTCGTTTCGAGCTGAACGAGCAGCCGCGTTTCGGGCCAGCCGCTCGGGCGTGCGGCGGGCCGGAGTCGCCGCACGCCCTGACCTCGCGGCGGCCGCGGCCAGATCGTGCTGGTGCTCGTGACGTTCGTGCCACCGCAGGTCGAGGACGCCGACGAACAGCTGCCCACACCATTGGCATGTGAGGACGCTCACAACCGAATGGTGCCCAGATAGCCGGTGATCGCGCTAGCCCCCTGCTGCGACCCGTTCGGAAAGAACGGATTAATTTCCACGGCCGCTCCGCATCCGACGCATCTCGCGTTGAATCCGGTCTTCCTCCAGCCCTTCTGAATGCCACACGTCCCACGCATTCAGCACGAGCCCGACGCCCCAGCCCGCGAGCGGGAACAGCGGCCAGAAGAAGCCGTGCACGTCCGTCACCGCCCAGATCAGCACCAGAAACGCGTTGACGGTGACGTAGGCGATGAGATGGCCGTGGAAATCGCGGCGCTTCTTGATGCGCTTGATGGCCCGTTCGCGCAGGTCGTCGTTCGGCCTGAGCTCGGGAGGTTCGGTGATGGCCATGGCGCCTCCCTCCGTCAGCGCGCCTCCGCCAGCGCGCCTCCCTCCGCCGGCGCGCACGGTAGGGCGACAGGCGCAGGCGGCACAGGGTCAATGGTCCTTTCGGGCGCGGCCGGGCGGTGCCCCGCTATCGTGCGGTCCGTGCCGGCTGAGACCACCCCGCGCGGCTTCGAGCGGGAGGTGTCGACGCTTCCCGACGGGCGGCGGCTCACCGTCTACGCGACGCGCAGACCCCGGCAATCGCCACCGCCGCCGCAGGTCCCGAAGCGGTGAGCGAACGCCGCTATGACCCGACCAGCGATGAATGGGTCACCTTCGCCACTCACCGCCAGAACCGCACCTATCAGCCGCCGGCACACCAGTGCCCGCTGTGTCCCACCCGCGACCCGGATCGTCCCACCGAGATCCCGCGTTCCGGCTTCGAGATCGCGGTCTTCGACAACCGCTTCCCGAGTCTTAGCCCGCACCCGCCCGCGCCGGACATCGCCGCGACCGAGCTGATCCGCGTCGAGCCGGCGCGCGGCCGGTGCGAGGTGGTCGTCTACAGCGACCAGCACGACACGACGCTGGCGGGCGTCGGCCCGGAGCGCATTCGGCTGCTCGTCGACGTGTGGGCCGATCGATACGCCGTCCTCGGGGCCGAGCCGCAGATCCGCTACGTGATGCCGTTCGAGAACAAGGGCGAAGTCATCGGCGTGACGCTGTCACATCCGCACGGGCAGATCTACGGCTACAGCGACGTTCCGCCTCGCCCGCTGCGGGAGTTGCGCGCGGCGCTCGGCTACCGGCAACGGACCGGCCGCTGCGTGGAATGCGACGTCGTCGGCGGCGAAATCAGCGATACCCGCCGGTTGGTGGTGACGGGGGAGAGCTTCGTCGCGTTCATCCCGGCCTGGGCGCGCTTTCCGTATGAGGTGCGCGTCGTGCCGCGCGCGCATCGCTCGGCGATGGCCGAGCTCGACGCCGCCGAACGCGACGACCTGGCCGCGCTGCTGGCGAAGCTGCTTCCAGGATACGACCGGCTCTTCGGGTTCTCGCTGCCGTACGTGATGGCCATCCATGCGGCGCCGACCTGCGAGCCCCGCGAGATAGCCGGAAGCGTCGCGCAGACCGCAGGACTCGAGCGATTGCCGGACTGGTCGGCTGTCAGCCACCTGCACTGGGAATTCGCCCCCGTCCACCGCAGCGCCGACCGGATCAAATACCTGGCCGGCTCGGAAATGATGGGCGGCGCCTACCTGACCGACGTCGCTCCCGAGGCCGCCGCAGAAAGGCTGCGCCATGCTGTCGGATGAGCGGGTCGACCGCCTGCAGCGCATGTTCGTCGAGCGCGCGGGGCGCCGTCCGGCGGGCGTATGGGCCGCACCCGGCCGGGTCAATCTCATCGGCGAGCACACCGACTACAACGACGGGCTCGTGCTGCCTTTCGCGATCGAACGCGAATCGCTTGCTGCTGTGGCGCTCCGCGACGACGGGCAGCTGCGCTGCTGGTCGCTGCAGGGCGAGCCGGTGCAATGGCAGCGTTATCCGCGCGGCGTGCTGAAGGCGCTGCGCGCCAAGGGGTTGACACTGAGCGGCGCCGACGTCGTCGTCGATTCCGATGTGCCGCTCGGCGGCGGGCTGTCGTCGAGCGCTGCCCTCGAATGCTCGATTGCTCTCGCCCTCGACGAGCTGGCCGGGGGCGGGCTCGCTCGGATGGCGCTCGCGTCGGCCTGCCAGTGGGCGGAGAACAATGAGGTGGGTGCGCTGACCGGCATCATGGATCAGGTCGCGTCATTGTTCGCGGCCGCCGGAAGCCTGGTACTGCTGGACGTCCGCTCCCTCTCCGTCACGCGGATCGCCGCCGACCTGTCAGGCCTGACACTGCTCGTCATCGACAGCGGAGTGCGTCACAGCAACGCTGATTCCGGCTACGCGGACCGGCGTCGTGAATGCGCGGAAGTCCTGCAATTGCTGAGGATTTCGAGCTTGCGCGAGGCGGACGAGAGCGGCGCCGATGAGCTCGCGCAGCGACCCGGGCGCGAGGGCATGCTCGGCCGCCGGGCGCGGCACGTGGTGACGGAAAACGCCCGCGTCGAGCGAGCAGTCGCGCTGCTGCGCGCCCAGCACCCGACCGACCTCGGGCCGTTGCTGACCGAGTCGCACCTGTCGTTGCGTGACGATTTCGAGGTGTCGGTCCCCGAGCTGGACATCGCCGTCGAGGCGGCGGTCATGGTCGGAGCCCTGGGGGCACGCATGGTCGGCGGCGGCTTCGGTGGATCGGTGCTCGCTCTCGTACCGGACGACGCGGTCGGTCCCGTGCGCGCCGGCGTGGATGCGGCGTACCTCCGAGCCGGTTGGCAGCAGCCCACGACGTTCGCGGTGAGACCCGCTGAGGGTGCGCGCCGCGTGCGGTAGCGCCGCCGGTCGATGTCCGCAGCAGCCGGCAGTAGCGCGTGCCGGCCATCCGCGTCACAGGTGGAACCAGCTCGACGCATCGATGCAACCTGGTGGCAATCATTCGCAAGGACTCTGGTGGGCATGCGCGGCATGACTTACCTGCTCCGACTCGTCCTGCCCGACCGTCCCGGTTCGCTCGGCGCGGTCGCCACCGCGCTCGGTGCTGCCGGCGTCGACATCGAGTCGCTCGACGTCGTGGAGCACGGTCCCGACGGGGCCGTCGACGACATGGTGGTGCGCCTGCCCGACGGCGGCCTGGCCGACACGCTCATCTCCGCGGCACAGTCGGTGCCCGGTGTGTCCGTCGAGTCTCTCCGGCCGCATCCCCGCGCCGCGGAGACCGTCCGCGATCTCGACATCGTCGACAACCTCGCCGGTGACCCGGCCAAGGCCTTGCGGGCGCTGGCATCGCTCGTTCCGGAGGCGTTCCGGGCACAGTGGGCCATCGTCCTCGAGGCCACCCCGTTCGCGTTGCCACGCATCGTCGCGTCGAGTGCGAACGCGCCGCGCGAGCGCGAATTCGCGACGCCGTGGATGCCGCTGGCGGCCGCCCGGCGGTTCGAATATGACGAGGAGTGGGTGCCCGATTCGTGGGCGGAGCGCGGCGTAGAGCTCGCCGCGGCACCGATCCACGGGCCGTACCAGGCGCTGCTGCTGGCGCGCGCGGGTGGGCCGTCGTTCCGGCCGAGCGAGCTGGTGCGCCTCGCTCATCTGGCTGGACTCGCCGGCAGCATCGCTGCTGCCGAAGAACGCCAGGGTCGCGCGCAGGAGGGGAGTGCTGGTAGTCTGCTCACCGATGGCGCGCCTTCTGCTTAGTCGCCGCGGCGGGGCCCTCTAAGAGAGGCCGGCTCCCTCGCCGCGGCTTTCTGCTGCGCCGGCTGCTTCCATAGCAAGCATCTGAGGAGCCCCCCCACCATGCGCCAGTCCGCGCACCAGAACGTTCAGCAGCCATCCGGCATGCCGATCTCCAAGTACGTCCCGTTCGCGCCGATCGACCTGCCCGATCGCACCTGGCCCGATCAGGTCATCACCAAGGCCCCGCAGTGGTGCAGCGTCGACCTGCGCGACGGCAACCAGGCGCTGATCGACCCCATGAGCCCGCAGCGCAAGCGCCGCATGTTCGACCTGCTGGTGCGCCTCGGCTACAAGGAGATCGAAGTCGGCTTTCCGGCCGCGAGCCAGACCGACTTCGACTTCATCCGCTCGCTGGTCGAGGAAGACCTCGTCCCGGACGACGTCACCATCCAGGTGCTGACTCAGGCCCGCGAGGAGCTCATCGAGCGCTCGATGGAGTCGCTGGTCGATTTCCGCGGCACCGCGCTCGTCCACCTGTACAACTCCACCTCCACGCTGCAGCGTCGAGTCGTCTTCGGCCTCGACCGCGACGGCGTGAAGGACATCGCCGTTCGGGGCGCGGAATGGTGCGCGAAGTATGCCGAGCAGTACCTCGACGCCGATGTCCGCTGGCAGTACAGCCCGGAGTCGTTCACCGGCACCGAGCTCGACTACGCGGTCGAGGTCTGCGAGGCCGTGATGGACGTCTGGCAGCCCGACCCCGAGCGACCGGTGGTGTTGAACCTGCCGGCCACCGTGGAGATGGCGACCCCTAACGTCTACGCCGACCAGATCGAGTGGATGAGCCGCGCGCTGACCCGGCGTGACGCGGTCGTGCTCTCGCTGCACCCGCACAACGACCGCGGCACCGCCGTCGCGGCCGCCGAGCTCGGCGTGCAGGCCGGCGCCGACCGGGTCGAGGGATGCCTGTTCGGTAACGGTGAGCGCACCGGCAACGTCTGCCTGGTCACGCTCGGGCTGAACCTGTTCAGCCAGGGCATCGACCCGATGATCGATTTCTCGGACATCGATGAGATCCGCCGCGAAGTCGAGCACTGCAACCAGCTGCCCGTCCACCCGCGTCACCCCTACGGCGGTGAACTCGTCTACACCGCGTTCAGCGGCTCCCATCAGGACGCGATCAAAAAGGGCTTCGAAGCGCTCGAACGCGATCAGGCTGCCGGCGTTCCCGGCAGCGAGATCTGGCAGGTGCCGTACCTGCCGATCGACCCCCATGACGTCGGCCGCACCTACGAGGCCGTCATCCGCGTCAACAGCCAGTCCGGCAAGGGCGGCGTCTCGTACCTGCTCAAGCACGACTACGGGATGGACCTGCCGCGCCGGCTGCAGATCGAATTCAGCGGCGTCGTGCAGAAGTTCACTGATGCCGAGGGCGGGGAGGTCAGCTCCGCGGAGCTCTGGCGGATCTTCGACCACGAGTTCCTCGGGGCCGGTCACGCCCGGCTGCGGCTGCGAAACTACGACCTCGCGGCCGGCTCGTTCACCGTCGAGTACGAGGGTGAGGAGCGGGTCATCGGCGGTGAGGGCAACGGCCCGATCGCGACCTTCGTGAACGCCCTGGAATCACTCGGCATCGACCTGCGCGTGCTGGACTACAGCGAGCACGCCATCGGTGCCGGTTCCGACGCCCGCGCCGCGGCGTACGTGGAAGCCGCCGGCAGCGGCCGCGTGCTGTGGGGGGTCGGCGTCGACCCGAACATCCTCACCGCGTCGCTGTACGCCGTCGTGAGCGCCGTCAACCGCCTCTAGCCCGGGCTTTCGGTAGCGTCCCGAAGCATGAAGCTGGCGGTTATCGCGGGGGATGGCATCGGCCCGGAGGTGGTGGCGGAAGGGCTGCGCGTGCTGCGCGCCGCGTTGGGGACGGCGGAGAGCGAGAAGCTCGAAACCATCGAGTACGACCTCGGCGCCGCGCGCTGGCATCGCACCGGCGAGACGCTGCCGGAATCCGTGCTGGAGGAGCTGAAGGGTGCCGACGCGATCCTGCTCGGCGCCGTCGGTGATCCCAGCGTTCCGAGCGGAGTGCTCGAGCGAGGGCTACTGCTCAAGCTCCGCTTCGCGCTCGACCATCACGTGAACCTGCGGCCGGTCCGGTTGTTCCCCGGCGCGCGCACCCCGCTGGCCGGCGACCCCGAGATCGACTTCGTTGTGGTCCGCGAGGGTACGGAGGGTCCCTACGTCGGCGCCGGTGGCTCGATGCGCACCGGCACCCCCCACGAGGTCGCCGTCGAGGACAGCATCAACACTCGATTCGGTGTCGAGCGCGTCGTGCGTGACGCATTCGGGCGCGCGATGCGCCGGCAGAAGAAGCTCACGCTCGTCCACAAGACCAATGTGCTCGTGAACGCCGGTGGCCTCTGGCAGCGCACGGTGAACGAGGTCGCGGCCGAGTTCCCGGAAGTCGGCGTGGATTACGCCCACGTCGACGCCGCGTCGATGTACTTCGTGACGTCGCCGGAGCGCTTCGACGTCGTCGTCACCGACAACCTCTTCGGCGACATCCTCACCGACCTCGGCGCCGCCATCGCCGGTGGCATCGGCCTTGCGGCGAGCGGCAACCTCGACGTCTCCCGGGCGCATCCGAGCATGTTCGAGCCGGTCCACGGATCCGCCCCCGACATCGCCGGTCAGGGCATCGCCGACCCCACGGCCACCGTGCTGTCGGTCGCGCTGCTGCTCGACCACCTCGGATACGCCGAGCAGGCGGCGAAGGTCGACGCGGCCGTCGCGGCCGATGTCGCCCGTCGCCGTGGCAAGCAGCGGGGTACGCGGGAGATCGGCGACGCGCTGGCGGAGGCCGTCGCCGGCTGAGCACCGATCCGAGGGAAGCTACCGAGCGGTACCGTGGCGACGACTACTGGAGCCGCCGGCTAGGAGACCTCGTGCCGATCACCCCGACGAAGAAGATCTGGATGGACGGGGAGCTCGTCGACTGGGACGACGCCACCATCCACATCCTGAACCCCTCGCTGCATTACGGCTGGGGCGTCTTCGAGGGGATCCGGGCGTACGAGACCGACCGTGGCCCGGCGGTCTTCCGGCTGACCGAGCACATCGAGCGGCTCTTCCGCAGCGCGAAGATCTACCTGATGGAGCCGGAGTGGACCGTCCAGCAGATTGTTGATGCCACCAAGGAGACGGTGCGTGTCAACGAGATCGAGTCCTGCTACATCCGGCCGCTGTTCTACCTCGGGTACGGCGAGATGGGCCTGAACCCGTTGCCGAGCAAGACCAAGGCGAGCATCGCCGTGTGGCCATGGGGCGCCTACCTCGGCGACGAGGCGGCGAACAAGGGCGTGCGGGCGGCGGTTTCCTCCTGGCAGCGCATCGGTCCCAACGTGATCCCGCCGGAGGGCAAGGGCACCGGGCAGTACATCAACTCGTCGCTCGCCAAGGTCGCCGCGCTGAAGGCCGGCTACGACGAGGCGATCATGCTGACGCCCGACGGCAAGATCGCCGAGGGCTCGGGCGAGAACATCTTCGTGCTCTACGGCAAGAAGCTGGTGACCCCGCCGATCGTCGACGGGGTGCTTGCCGGTCTCACTCGCGACGCGGTCATGACGATTGCGCGTGACGAGGGCTATGAGGTGGTCGAGTCGGCCCTGGTGCGCTCCAACCTCTACCTCGCTGACGAGGCGTTCTTCACCGGCACCGCAGCCGAGATGGTGCCGCTGGTGGAGGTGGACGACCGGCCGATCGGCAGCGGCAAGCCGGGTCCGATCACGCGCCGGCTGCTGGAGCTGTTCCGGGCGGCGACGCGCGGCGAGCTCGACCGCTACAAGACGTGGAACGAGTACGTCCGCGACTGACGGGTCGCCATAAAGCTGGACATTCGTTTCAAATAATCCCCTTCACAAATGCACAAGCTCGCTTTACCGTCCTCACACCACGCTGGATCCGGTGGCGGCGGTGCTGACCGCTCGCCCTAGGCGGGAGGTCCCCTATGCGGGTGAAGGACGCGATGTCGTCGGTGGTGCTGACCATCGGCCCGAGTCACACGCTGCGCCATGCGGCGAAGCGGATGTCGCAGCAGCGCGTCGGCGCGGCGGTCGTCGACGACCATGATGGGCAGGGCCCGTCGATCCTGACCGAACGGGACATCCTCGACAGCGTCGCCGCCGGCCAGGACATGGACGCCGAAATGGCCGGGGACCATGTCACGCAACGCGCCGTGGTAGCCGATCCGGACTGGTCGCTCGACGCTGCGGCGGCCGCGATGCTGCGCGGTGGCTTCCGGCACTTGGTGGTGTGCCAGGATGGTGCCGTGATCGGGGTCTTGTCGATGCGCGATGTCGTGCGTCGCTGGAGCGAACAGCCCGCTCGCGCGGGCGCGTGAGCACGGCGCCTCCTCCGGCGTCCGAGCCGGCCTCGGAGGGCGCCCCCGCACCGGGTGCCGCCGACGCCGGCCAGCGGCCTTTCCCCTCGGGGCGGGCCGACCCCATCGCGCTGCTGCGGCGCTCGTCGCTGCTCGGCACGCTCGACGAGGAAGACCTGGTTCGCCTGGCCCGTCGCTCCCGGCTGCGCAAGTACCGCCGTGGCCAGGTGCTCTTCACCGAAGGCGACCCGGCGGATGCGGTGGTGATCGTCGCCGAAGGACGGCTGAAAGTGCTGGTCATCGCCGACGACGGCCGCGAGCACGTGGTCAACATCGCCGAAGTCGGCGACACGCTCGGTGAACTTGCCCTCGCCGACGCAGGGCCGCGCTCGGCCACGGTCGAGGCGCTGGACGACACCACCGTGATGGTGGTGGACCGCACCGTCGTCGAAGAGATGATCCGCGAGCGTCCGGTGGTCGCGCAGAAGCTGCTGCGCGCGCTGGGGGCTCACGTGCGGCGGCTCACCGGGCAGAACGCCGATCTGGTCTTCCTGGACCTGCCGCGGCGCGTCGCCAAGCTGCTGCTCTACCGGATGCGCCAGACCCGTCACCAGGTCGTCGAGCTCGGGCTGAACCAGACCGAGATCGCCGCCATGCTGGGAGGCTCCCGGCAGTCGGTCAACCAGGCGCTTCGCGAGTTCGAACGTCGCGGCTGGATCCTCACCGAAGGCACCACCATCACCATCCAGGAAGTCGACCGGCTGCGGCGCTTTGCCGGCGACTGATCCGCCGCCGAAAGCCCGAGCTCGAGCCCATACCTGCCGGGCGCCGCACCGATTGCGATTCGGTGAAACCATGGGCGGGTGTCTGCTGCCTCTCAACCGCTCGGAGACCCGGGCGCGTTAGCGCTCCCGTACGACCCCGAGGCGTTCCACGTCTACGACACCACCCTGCGCGACGGCACGCAGCAAGAGGGCCTCTCGCTGTCCGTGGCCGACAAGCTGACGGTGGCCCGTCACCTCGACGACCTCGGTGTCGGCTTCATCGAGGGGGGCTGGCCGGGCTCTAACCCGAAGGACGCCGAGTTCTTCGCGCGGGCGAAGTCCGAGTTGCAGTTGCGCACCGCGACCCTCGCCGCGTTCGGCGCCACGCGGAAGGCCGGCGCGATCGCCGCCGACGACCCGCAGGTCGCCGCGCTGCGTGAGGCCGAGACATCGGTGGTGTGCCTCGTCGCCAAGAGCGACCTGCGTCATGTGGAACGCGCGCTGAAGACCACCGGGGCGGAAAACCTCGCGATGATCCGCGACACCGTCGAGCATCTGGTCGGCGAGGGCCGGCGGGTGTTCCTCGACGCCGAGCATTTCTTCGACGGCTTCCGGGCGAGCCCCGAGTACGCCCTGGAGGTCGTGCGCACCGCGGCCGGCGCCGGCGCCGAGGTCGTCGTGCTTTGCGACACCAACGGCGGCATGCTGCCGAATCAGCTCGTTGATGCCGTGGGTCACGTCTTCGACGGCAGCGGCGCCCGGCTTGGCATCCATTGCCACAACGACACCGCCTGCGCCGTCGCGAACACGTTGGCAGCGGTCGATGCGGGCGTGACGCACGTGCAGGGCACCGCGAACGGCTACGGAGAGCGCTGCGGCAACGCCGACCTGTTCAGCGTCGTCGCCAACCTCGAGACCAAGCTGCGCCGCCAGGTGCTGCCCGCCGGCCGTTTGCGCGAGGTCGTGCGCGTCGCCCACGCCATCAACGAGGTGGCGAACACGACGCCCGATCCCAAGCGGCCCTACGTGGGCATGTCGGCGTTCGCGCACAAGGCGGGACTGCACGCGTCGGCGATCAAGGTCGATCCGGATCTTTACCAGCACATGGATCCGGCCGCCGTCGGCAACGACATGCGCATGCTGGTCTCCGAGCTCGCCGGCCGAGCGACGGTGGAGCTCAAGGGCCGCGAGATGGGGCTTGATCTCTCGCAGGAACGCGAGGCGCTGGGCCGGGTCGTCGACCGGGTGAAGGACCTGGAGTCGCGCGGCTACGTCTTCGAAGCGGCCGAGGCGTCTTTCGAGCTCATGCTGCGCGCCGAGGTCGAAGGCGACATCCGTTATTTCACGCTCGAGTCCTGGCGGGTCATCGTCGAGAAGCGCGGCGGAGGCGAGGTGACCAGCGAGGCCACCGTCAAGCTGTGGTCGCGCGGTGAGCGCATCGTCGCCACCGGGGAGGGCAACGGGCCCGTCAACGCTCTGGACCGGGCGTTGCGCATGGCGCTGGAGAAGACCTATCCGGGTCTCGCCGACCTCGAGCTCGTCGACTACAAGGTCCGGATCATCGAAGGTCGGCAGGGCACCGGTGCCGTCACCCGAGTGCTGGTCGAGACCTCGGACGGCAACACCGCCTGGGACACCATCGGTGTCGACGAGAACATCATCGCCGCTTCCTGGGAGGCGCTCGAGGACGCGGTCACGTACGGCCTGTTCCGGCAGGGCGAGCAGCCGCAGAGCGCTCTCGGCGGCTAGCCCAGCCGCAGCGTGCCGGGGGGCACGGTGGCGCTGACGCGCAGCACCTGGCAGTCGCGCCGGGCGCGGGCGAGCAGCAGCAGGACGACGGCCTCATCGCACGGGTGGCACCGAACGGCGCGCTCGGTCGAGGCGGCTTTCAGGGCCTCGAGCGGTACCTCGCAGCCCTCGGTCAGGCTCACGGTCACGCATGGTCCGCTCTGCGCCGGGATGACGTCAGCGGGCGCGACGTCAGCCGGGATGACCTCAGCGGGGGCGACGGACGACGCCGCCGCGAGCCGCAGCCGAATCGGCGGAAGCAGCGGCGCGCCACCGGGACCGTCGAAGCCGACGAGATCGAGTGCGAGGGGCATGCCACCTCCATCGGCCACGGTTGCTTAACTTACAGGTGTGTCGTTCGGCTTATTCATACGCGCGGCGGCGCGGCGTGCCGAGCTTTTGTCGCATTGCTGACCCGCGGGCGACGGGCTGATCGGACTGCCCCGGCCCATCGAGGTCCCGGATCTGCCGCCGTTTCCGAGCGCCTGTGGATAACGGGAGTTCCTGTCCGAGGCTGCCTCTAGGGTGACTGCATCGAGTTCATCGCAGGCAAACGGAGGTAAACGATGGCTACTGACGCGTATTCGGTGAGCCCGGCCCAGCTGACGGCGACGAGCGGCAGGCTGCGCGCGGCATCCGGGAGCATCGCCACCGAGCTGACCAGCTGCGCCGGCCAGGTGCGCGCCCTCGCCGGCGTCTGGACGGGAGCCTCGCACGCACGTTACGAGGCGCTGTTCAGCGAGTGGCAGACCAGCGCGGCGCGGCTGCAGCAGGCGCTGGAGGGCATCGCCGAGATGACGGCGCGTGCCTCACAGGTGTACGCGAGCGGAGACCAGAGCGTCGCGGCCATGCTCTCGCGGTTGTGACCGCTGCTGGGGCGGCGCCCGCGGCTGTTGCGATCGGGGGCGGCTAGGCGCGCCCCATGACGTCATGCACATGGTGCTCGATGTCGTGCAGGAAGTAGACGGCGAAGGTGGCCACCGTGAAGACGGAGCCGTTGCTGCGCCGGCCCGGGCGCGCCCACTGCTCCGGCCGCACTGCATCGAAGCTCGCGGCGGCCGCCTCCGCCTCGCCCGCGAGGGCGAGGGCGACCTTGGCGGGAGACTGGTGGAAGTAGCCCTCCTCGACCGCCGTCGCGTCCTGATCCCAGTTGGCGAACAGGGGGTTGTCCTCGGTGAGCATCAATGCCAACCGCTGCCGAAACAGCCGGCAGGTGTCGCGGGCATGGCAGCCGTACTCGACGGGCGACCAGACCGTCGGCGCCGGGCGTTCGCGCGCGTGCTCAGCGGCGAGCGCCCGGCGCCAGGCCGGGATGGTGGCGCGCAGCCGCGCTCCGGTGGTGTCAGGGGACTGCGGCCGAAACCCGCACTCCTTGCACCCCTCGGTGATGACGAAGGTCCAGTCCCGGTCCTCGGGAGGTACGGCGCTGGGTTGTGCCACCCGAAGATTTCATCATCGTTCGGCTCCGGCGAGCCCCGATCGGGGGACGGAAGCGACCTCGAGCAGGCGGATCAGGAGTCCTCGGGGAGCTCTTCCCACCACTGACACCACCAGGGGCCGCCGACGAGGATCCGCAGCTTCGGGTGCCAGCAGTAGGAGATGTCCTTGTCGCTATCGAGGTAGTACAGGCAGTTGTCGCAGCGTTCGTCGCCGTTGGGCTTGCCGCGCAATATGGCGTCCTCCGCGAGGTGGCCGAGCTTCATGCTCAGCTCCTCGTCGATCTCCTGCGGCTCGGGGGCGCCGACGTCAAAGGTCGCTTCGCTCATGAGCGGATTATGCCGATGTCGGTCGCCGCTCTAACCCGGGACTTGGGGCTTGCTCTGCTTGCCGCGCTCGGTCGGTAGCGTTCGTCGTCGTGCGCATCGTCCGGGTCAGTGTCGGTGGAAGTCCCCGCTTCGGGGTGGTCAGGGGCGATGAGGTGATGCTCCTGTCGGCCCATCCGTTCGGGGAGCTGGTGCCCACCGGGGAGCAGGTGCCGTTCCGGGACGAGACGCTGCTGGCGCCGGTGCTGCCCAGCAAGGTCGTCGGCATCGGCAAGAACTATGCCGAGCACGCCCGCGAGATGGGAGGTGAGCCTCCGGAGCGCCCGCTGCTGTTCTTGAAGCCCTCCACGTCGGTGATCGGGCCGGGCCGAGCTATCGCCATGCCCGACACCCGCGTCGACTTCGAGGGTGAGCTCGCCGTCGTCATCGGGCGGCTGTGCAGCCAGGTGCCGGCGTCCCGCGCGATGGATGTGGTGCTCGGTTACACCTGCGGCAACGACGTCACCGCCCGCGAGTGGCAGCGGCTGGACGGGCAGTGGACCCGCGCGAAGGGCGGCGACACGTTCTGCCCGCTGGGACCGTGGATCGAGACCGAGCTCGATCCCACCGATCTGCGAATTCGCACCCTTGTGGACGGCGAGGTGCGTCAAGACGGGCGCACCAGCCAGCTCATCCACGACATCCCGAGCCTCATCTCCTCCGTGAGCACCGCGATGACGCTGCTGCCCGGCGACGTCATCCTCACCGGGACCCCTGCCGGGATCGGGCCGTTGAAGGCGGGACAGCTGGTCACTGTGGACATCGAAGGCATTGGCGCCCTGACGAACGTGACGGAGCCGAAATGACGACTGATCCTGCTGGCTCCGCTCCTGCACCGGTGCAGGTTCGCCACCTCCGGGTGCCCCCCATGGATGCGTCGATGCGCACCCGCTTCGCGCCCGCGCCATCCGGCGACCTGCATGTCGGCAACGTGCGTACCGCGCTCTTCTCCTGGGCGCTCGCCCGTCGCCACGGCGGCACGTTCCTGCTGCGCGTCGAGGACACCGACCGTTCGCGGGTGAGCGACGAGGCCTACGCAGCGGCGCTCGACGTGCTGCGCTGGATCGGCGTCGACTGGGACGAGGGCCCCGAGGTCGGCGGCCCCTTCGCGCCCTACCGGCAGAGCGAGCGCCTCGCGGTCTACGCGGACGCCGCCGCCAAGCTGCGCGACTCCGGCGCCGCCTACCCGTGCTACTGCACCCCGGCCGAGCTGGCAGAGCGGCGGGAGGAAGCGAAAAAGGCCGGCCGTCCGCCGGGCTACGACGGACGCTGCCGGACGTTGACAGCGGATCAGCGAGCTGCGTTCGAGGCGGAGGGCCGCACGAGCGTGCTGCGCTTCTGGATGCCGGACGGCACGACCACCTGGTCGGACCTGGTGCGCGGCGAGATCACCATCGATCACGCGAACGTGTCGGACTTCGCGCTCACCCGCTCCGACGGCCATCCGCTGTACTTGCTGGCAGCGGGTGTCGACGACGTGCTCATGGGCCTCACCCACATCGTCCGCGGCGAGGATCTGGTCACCGCGACGCCGCGGCAGCTCGCGCTTTACGTGGCGCTGGGCCATCCGGCGGAAAAGTGGCCCGCGTTCGCTCACCTTCCCCTGATCGTGGGGGCCGACAACGCCCCCCTGTCCAAGCGCAACGGTGAGGTGTCCATCGCCTGGTACCGGCGGGCCGGATTCCTGCCGGAGGGGCTTGGGAACTACCTCGCGCTGCTCGGCTGGTCGCCGGGCGGCGACCGCGAGTTCTTCGGTCGTGACGTGCTGCTCTCGGAGTTCGATGTGCGCCGGGTCAGCAAGAATCCGGCGCGGTTCGACGTGAAGAAGCTCGATGCGCTGAACGGCGACTGGATCCGCGCGCTCCCGGAGCCTGACCTGCAGCAGCGCATCGCACCGCTGCTGACCGAGGCGGGTCTCGGCTACGGCGAGGCGCAGCTTGCCGCGGCGATTCCGCTGATCCAGACCCGGATGAACCGGCTGGTGGACGCGGTCGACCTGCTGCGTTTCCTCTTCGTCCCGGAGGACGAGTTCGCGATCGAGGAGGCCGCTGCCGCTCGGGGCCTAGGCGAAGGGTCGGGCGCCATCCTGCGGGCCGCCTACGAGCGGCTGAGTGCCCTTCACGAGTGGACGGCAGAGGCGATCGAACCCGTCGTGTGGGGGATCGGCGAGCAGCTCGGGATCAACCGGCGCAAGACGGCCGCCCCGATCCGGGTGGCCGTCACCGGCAGCATGAAGTCGCCGCCGCTGTTCGAGTCGATGCACCTGCTCGGCCGCGAGCGGACGTTGCGCCGCCTCGAGCAGGCGATCGCGCGTGACGGCGGCTGAGGGGCCGCTCGCCCGCTGGTCAGCGGCAGCGCGTGACGGGAAGTGACAACCACCACCCGCAGCGCGCCAGGCTTGCCGCTGCCGGGCTGGGGTATTGTGGCTCGCGCCCGGCTGTAGCCAGTCAGGCATGTGGGGTATGGGGTAATTGGCAGCCCGGCGGATTCTGGCTCCGCTAGTCTAGGTTCGAGTCCTGGTACCCCAGCGGTTACACCAGCGCCAGTGCCGGCTCATCGGTCTCGCCGTCGCGAGATCGGCGTGCCGCCACCGGATCTGGTCAGTTGTTACCAGCTCGGCCCCGTCGTCTAGTGGCCTAGGACGCCGCCCTCTCAAGGCGGTAGCGCCGGTTCGAATCCGGTCGGGGCTACCACGCAAGTGGCCCGTAAAGGCGTTGACCTCCGGTCAGCGCCTTTTTCGGTCTCCGGGCGCGGTGCGGGCCCGGCCGGGCCCGCGGCCTGCCGCGGTTGCGTGAGCCACGCACGTGCTGGCGGCTTCCCGGCTCCTGACGGTTGCCGCGCCGCCAACGGGGGAACAACGGCGGAGTCATTCTCGTCCCATACGGGCGGAAGGAGGTGCACCCCAGTAATGGCACTCATCCTGCTGCTTGCGCTGCTCGCCGTCGTCTTCGTCGGCCTCGGATTTGTCGTCAAATGGCTGTTCATCGCAGCCGTTGTGGCGGCCCTGCTCGCTGTGATCTCATTCGTGATGAATCGCGGCAGCAGCTCCCGATCGCACGTCTAGCCGACCTCGTAGCAACGGCCGGGGACGCGGGCATGACCCGCGCGCCCCGGCCGTTTTGCTGCCCGAAGGCAAGCCGGCCCGTCAGCTCGACGCGCCCTCGAAAGCGCTCGCCGCGATCAGCTTCTTATCCAGCACGTCGGTGAGCGCCTGCGCGAACGCGAGCGAGAGGTGGTCGTAGTCGCGGCGGACGATGATCCCGTCGATGACGGGGTCGCACGCCGGAAAGCGCGGGCAGACGTTGCGGTCCAGGTCCACCGTGCTGACCCGCGGGTTGCTCCGCGCGATGGTTTCGATCGCGGTTTCCTCCGGCAGTTTGCCGGTCGCGGCGTACATGACGCATTGCTCGTCGTACTGCGCGGACGACAGGCAGCTCGGCTGGCTCTGCGAAAGAGACGGCCACGGCTCCACGACGATGAGCCGCTGCGAATGCGCGAGGACCGTGGAGACCGCCCGGCTCATCGCGTTCGCCAGCACGATTCCCGGATCTTGCTGACCCGGCGAACCGTCGTCGAACAGCGGCCGCGGATACTTCGGGTCGTCGTAGCCGCGGTTCAGCACGATGGTGACGTCCAGCTTCAGCCCGGCAAGCTGCTCGTCGTAGAGGTGCTGCTGCGCGTGGCGGCAGGAGGAGCTTCCCGCGAGATCCGCGGTGGCGTCGACCGGGAGCACCCCACGCTCCCACGGGCAGACGTAGGACATCCAGGTGTACAGGTTCACGTGGTGACGCTTGGCGAGCTCCACGAAGACGGGCAGGAACGCTTCGACGTGTGAGTCGCCCACGACGAGGATCGACGGCCCGTCGGCGGTGTTGGCTTTGCACAGCAGTCCGGTGCGGTGGATGCACGCGGGTCCCGACTTGGGATGCGACTGCAGCGCGGACAGGATCGCGTCCGTGGCGGGCACCGGGGTGCGCGTGCCCTTCTTCGGCACCGGGGCGACAGCCGCCGCGCCTCCACCCTGCTCGGTGCCGGCGGCTGCAGGCAGCGTCGAGATCGCCGGTCGCCGGGTCGATTCCAGCAGCGTCGGGGTCACCAGCAGGGCGACGATGAGGCTCATCGCGACGCTCGTCGTCACCGTGCCGGGGTTGTGGCGGCCGAGCGCCGGCGAATGGCGGATCGGCCGTTCGATGAGCCGCTCGCTGAGCGCGGCGAGCCCGAGCGACAGCACGAAAGCCGGAATCAGTAGCAGATGCGGGCTGATCACGACGAACTTGCGGATCAGCAGGATGACCGGCCAGTGCCACAGATAGGTGGCGTAGGAGATCTGCCCGATGTAGACGATCGGCCCGATCGACAGCACCTTCGTGCCGAGCCCGGCCGGCTGCAAGGTGAGGCTCCACAGCAGGACGACCGTGCAGGACGCGGCGGCGAGGCCGCGCCAGCCCGGACCGAGATCGTTCTGCCGGCTCGCGATGACGACGAGCGCTGCCAGCGATGCGACTTGCAGCAGGGCGAGGGCTTCGCGCGTGACGCCGCGGCGCGGCCGGCTGGGTGCGCGCCGGCCGTGCAGCGCAATCGCCAGCAGCGCGCCGAACAGCAGCTGGTAAATCCGGCAGTCGGTGCCGAAGTAGGCGTATGAGCCGTTGCCGGCGTGTGTCGTGATGGCCAGAGCCGCGAGGGACCCGGCGCTCAGCACGGTCGCGACGCCGGCGAGCGCCCAGCGGGCGCGGCGCAGCCGGTTGCGGGCCAGGAAGAAGATGAGCGCGACGATGGCCGGCCACGCCAGGTAAAACTGCTCCTCCACCGACAGGGACCAGAAGTGCACGAAGGGGCTCGGCGCGTTCTGGCTGGCGAAATAGTCGGTGGCGGTGGCCGCGAAATGCCAGTTCGAGAAGTAGAGCGCGGCCGATCTCGCGTCGCCGACCAGCGGCTGTCGATCGACGGCGTTGCTGATGAGCAGCCAGGTCGCGCTGATCGACACCAGCACCAGCAGCGCCATCGGCAGCAGCCGCCGGGCCCGCCGGGCGTAGAAGCCCACCATGCTGATCCCGTCGCCCGAGGCGGCGTTCAGCAGCAGACCCGTGATGAGGAAGCCGGACAGGACGAAGAACACGTCGACGCCCACGTAACCGCCCGGCAGCAGGCCGAGATCGCAGTGGAAGGCGATGACGAGAGCGACCGCGATGGCGCGCAGGCCATCGAGCTCGGGGCGGTATCGACCTTCCCGAACGTCAGCCACCCGTGCGATGCCCCTCGATCCGTCGCCCCGCTTTTCCCGGCCACGGTATCCCGGGGCGTCGGCCGTTCCCGGTCAACGCGCGCGTCAAGTCGCCCCCTGACTCGTCCGCAGCGTCCGTGCTGACCTTCGGGGGCCGGGGATCTACCGTGAGGCGGTGCAAAGAAAGCTGCCGCGGGTCCTCGAGAGCCAGATCAAGCGCGCCCTGGCGGGACAAGCGACGCTTGCCCGGGCGATCGTCCGCGACGCGCCGGACGCCGAAAACGTCGGCGGTTTGGTGCTCTCTCCCGACCAACTCATCTATGTCGACGAGCGCGGGACGCGCACCTGGCCGACCGATCAGATCGCGGTGGCCGAGCATCCCGTGCCCAAGCCCGGCCAGCCCGTGTCGTTCTCCGTCCTGGCGGGCGAGGAGATCCTGCGCTACCTCATGCCGCGTGGTGTGCCGATCGAGCACGTGGGTCAGCTGCTCGCCGCGATTGGGCGGCTGGAGAGCGCGGATGCCGCCGCGCGCGTCGCCGCGATGCCGTGGTGGGAAGCGAAGGCGTTGTGGCCCTTCGCGGTGAAGGGACGCGTCGCCGGCGGGACCACCGCGCTCGAGCTCGGCCAATTCGGATCGGTCGGCCTCGGCCGGCGGGGAGTCTCGTTCTATCCCGGCGAGCAGACCGCGCCGAGCCTGCAGCTGGCGTGGCAGGAAATCACCGGCGTCTTCGTGGAAGACCGTGAGGAGCTCACCGCGCGTGTGACGTCCCCCCGCGCGCATGAGCTCGGCATCTTCCAGTGGGGCATCGACACCTCCGAGGGCGATTGCTACGTGACGGTCGTGACCAAGCAGCACGAGCTGTACGTGGCGTCGTCGGCGCCGGCGGCGAAGCTTCGCTCGCACTGGGAGTCGGTGCTCGAACGTTTCGAGAACGGGCCCTTCGAGGAGGCGTTCGAGCATCCGGTGTCCGAGGCGTCCCCGTCGGCTGACGTCGTCAGCCGGTTGGAGAGGCTGACCGCCCTCTATGAGAGCGGGGTGTTGAACGAGGCCGAGTTCACCGCGGCGAAGGCGGCCATCCTGCGCGGTGAGCTACCCGGCTGAGCGCTTATTCACCCTTCGCCGAGAGCGCGTTCCAGCGCACGGGCAGCGGCGATGACCGCGTCCCCGAATTGCTTGCCCGGTGACCGGGTGAGCCGTTCCACCGGCCCTGAAACGGAAATCGCCGCGATCGTCGCCCCGCCGGCGTCGTGAACGGGCGCGCTGACGGACGCGAGGCCCGGCTCGCGTTCGGCGACACTCGCGCCGTAGCCGTGGCGCGTGACGGCCGCGATCTCCCGTGGCCCGAATGCCGCTTGCGGCGGCAATGATTCGCCGGTGGCGGCGAGGAACACCTGCGCCGCCGAACCGGCCGTCATCGGCAGTACGGCGCCGACCGGCACCGTGTCACGCAGCCCGCTCGCCCGATCTGCGGCGGCGATACAGCGCCGGGTCAGCGGGCCGTTGCGAACGTAAAGCGCCGCGCTCTCGCCGGTCTCGTCCCGCAACGCGTCCAGCACGGGACCGGCGGCGGCAACGAGGGGATTGCTGACCGCAAGCCGCGGGCCGAGCACGAATCGCCCTTCGGCGTCGCGCGCCACCAGCCGGTGCACTTCGAGCGCAACCGCGAGCCGATGCGCCGTCGCTCTCGGCAAACCGGTGCGCTCGACCAGCTCGGCGAGCGCGGCCGGCCCGGCCTCCAGGGCGTCGAGGACGCGAACCGCTTTGTCGAGTACGCCAACTCCGCTATCGTGTTCCACAAGCTGAAACTACCGTCTCAGGGAGTGAGAAGTGGCCCGAACACTCGCAGCGAAGGTGTGGGACAACCATTTGGTCGGTGACGCAGGAGCGCCGGGAGAGCCGGACCTGCTCTACATCGACCTTCATCTGATCCACGAAGTGACGTCTCCGCAGGCGTTCGACGGCTTGCGGATGACCGGTCGCAAGGTGCGCCGGCCCGACCTCACTCTGGCGACGGAAGACCACAACGTGCCGACGACGGACACGCTGCTGCCGATCGCGGATCCGGTCAGCCGCATCCAGGTCGAGACGCTGCGCAAGAACTGCGCGGAGTTCGGCGTCCGGCTGTACCCGATGAACGACCCGGGGCAGGGCATCGTTCACGTCGTCGGGCCGCAGCTGGGCCTGACCCAGCCCGGCATGACCGTCGTCTGCGGGGACTCGCACACGTCGACGCACGGCGCGTTCGGCGCGATCGCCTTCGGCATCGGGACGAGCGAGGTGGAGCACGTCCTCGCCACCCAGACGCTGCCTAACGCGCGGCCGAAGATGATGGCCGTCAACGTGGAGGGTGAGCTGCGTCCGGGCGTCACCGCGAAGGACATCGTGCTGGCGGTCATCGCGAAGATCGGCACCGGTGGCGGGCAGGGCCACATCATCGAGTACCGCGGGAGCGCGATCCGCGGTCTGTCGATGGAAGGCCGGATGACGGTCTGCAACATGAGCATCGAAGCGGGCGCGCGGGCGGGGCTGATCGCGCCCGACGAGACCACCTTCGCGTATTTGAAGGGCCGACCGCATGCGCCGAAGGGCGAGCGGTGGGACGAGGCCGTCCGTGCGTGGAGCGAGTTGCGTTCGGACGACGACGCGGTCTTCGACCGTGAGGTCACGATCGATGCCTCGCAGCTGCATCCTTTCGTCACCTGGGGCACCAACCCCGCCCAAGGCGTCACGATCGACGACCGGGTACCCGATCCGGAGTCCTTCGCCGATCTCGGAGCGCGTGACGCCGCCCGGCGCGCGCTGGCGTACATGGGCCTGCAAGCCGGTACTCCGATCCGGGAAATCCCCGTCGACACCGTCTTCGTCGGCTCCTGCACCAACGGGCGCATCGAGGATCTGCGTGCGGCTGCAGCGGTGCTGTCGGGGCGCAAGGTCAGCGACGGCGTAAGGGTTCTGATCGTCCCGGGCTCGATGCTGGTGAAGGCTCAGGCCGAGCAGGAAGGTCTGGATGAGGTCTTTCGCGCCGCCGGCGCGCAGTGGCGCAGCGCCGGATGCTCCATGTGTCTCGGCATGAATCCGGACACGCTGGCGCCGGGGGAGCGCAGCGCCAGCACGTCCAACCGCAATTTCGAAGGCCGCCAGGGCGCCGGCGGACGCACCCATCTGGTATCGCCCGCAGTCGCCGCAGCCACCGCGGTGGCGGGTCACTTCGCTACCCCTGAGGAGCTCTGACATGGACGCGTTCGTCGTTCACACCGGGACCGCCGTTCCCTTGCGGCGCAGCGATGTCGACACCGACCAGATCATCCCGGCGGTGTGGTTGAAGCGCGTGGAGCGCACCGGCTTCGGTGCCGGGTTGTTCAGCGCCTGGCGCAACGATCCGGACTTCGTGCTCAACGATGAGCGTTACAACGGCGCCACGATCCTGCTTGCGGAGCAGAACTTCGGCACCGGTTCCTCGCGCGAGCACGCGGTGTGGGCGCTCACCGACTACGGCTTCAAAGCCGTGCTGTCGCCGCGATTCGCCGACATCTTCCGCGGCAACTCCTACAAGAACGGCTTCCTGCCCGTGCAGTTGCCGGAGCCGGTCATCACCGCACTCATGGATGCCGTGGAAGCCGACCCCACTACCCGGATCACCATTGATCTCAAGGAGCGTCGGGTCTCCGGCGGGGGCGTCGATGAGTCCTTCGAGATCGACGAGGGCGTGCGCCATCGGTTGCTGAACGGACTCGATGACATCGCTCTCACCCTCCAGAAAGAGGCGGAAATCTCGGCGTTCGAGGCGCGTCGGCCTGCCTGGTTGCCGGTGACCGTGTGACCCGAAGGGCGTTGCGAGCGGTCGCCGCAACGCCTGAATCGCCCGCCGTTACGGCCGATTGACGGCCCGCACACGAGGCCTCGCCAGCTGATTGGCGGGGCCTCGTTGGTCTCGGTTGCGTCTCGGTTGCCGTCTTGGCGGCCTTCCCACGCTGCACGCGCGGGCGAAAACACACGACCTGGCAACGCTTCCCGAGACCCATTGCTTCACTCCTTCACGGCCGTGAAAGTGCTCTTTTTTGGTCGCGAGCGCTAATTTCTGCGCGACACACCCCGAAAAAGGCCTGTGAGTGTTGCGGTTCTGTGCTGGGAGCCCTACCGTGACGTGATCACCGACGTGGAGGTGCTGTGAACAAGTCCGATCTGGTCGGCCAGGTATCCGAATCGATTGATGGCGGACGCGCTGCGGCGACCCGTGCCGTCGAAGCCGTCATCGACGCGATCCAAGAAGCAGTCACCCGCGGCGAGAAGGTGGCAATTTCTGGGTTCGGCGTCTTCGAACGAGTTGAGCGTCGCGCTCGGGTGGGCCGTAACCCTGCTACGGGAGAGCCCGTCCACGTGGCGGCTTCGGCAGTGCCGAAGTTCCGTCCCAGGCGCGGAGTTCAAGGGCTACGTCTCCGGCGCTCGCGAGTTCGTCGCCACCGTCGCCAGAGACGCGGCGCAGGCGATGGAAAGCGCCGGCACGAGCGCTCGCCGGACGGTGCGAGGCGCTACCGCCTCGGTCAGCCCCGCGCGCCCCGCCAAGAAGGCGGCCGCCAAGAAGGCTGCGGCGAAGAAGGCTGCAGCGAAGAAGGCCGCGCCCGCCAAGAAGGCGGCGGCGAAGAAGGCTGCAGCGAAGAAGGCTGCGCCCGCCAAGAAGGCCGTCGCCAAGAAGGTGGCCGCCAAGAAGGCTTCGCCGGCGAAGGCGGCGAAGGCCACCAAGGCCACCAAGGCGACGAAGGCCACTGCAGCGAAGAAGGCCGTCGCGAAGAAGGCCGCCGTCAAGAAGGCTTCGCCGGCGAAGGCGACCAAGGCCACCAAGGCGACGAAGGCCACTGCAGCGAAGAAGGCCGTTGCGAAGAAGGCCGCCGTCAAGAAGGCTTCGCCGGCGAAGGCGACCAAGGCGACCAAGGCCCCTGCAGCGAAGAAGGCAGCGAAGAAGGCGCCCGCCCGCAAGCGCGCCTAGCGCGCTGCGCAGCGGCGCTCACCCGAAGGGCACCGCAGGCAAGAGGTCAGCGTCGTAATCGGCGCTGATCATCTTGCCGCCCGCGAACGACAGCGCCCAGACGCTGCCCTTTCGTGAGGCGGGACGGCGCAGCCGCACGGGCGACCGGGCTGACAGCCGGGTCAGCAGGTCCGGAATGACCTCGCCCTGGCTGCACAGCACGCTGGTGCCGCCAGCGTCGATCACGTCGCGCACCCAGGTGAGGGTCTGCTTCGGGTCGGCGGCGTAAGCGTCGCGCCCGAGGCCGGGTTCGATGTCCACCGGGACCCCGAGCAGCTGGCTCAGCGGGCGAACGGTGTCGGCGCAGCGGACCAGATCGGCACTTGCGATGCGGGTCGGTCCGTAGCACGGCGCTACAGCGGCGACGCGCCGTGCCTGGGCGATTCCCTCGTTGTCCAGCGGACGCAGCGCGTCGTCGCCCTTCCAGCGCTGCTTCTTGCCCGCTTTGCCGTGCCGGACGACGAGCAGGGTGGCGGTAGCGATCGGGGTATCCGCGAACCGTTGGGCCAGCAGCCGGTCGTGGTCGTAGGTCAGCTGGCGAATCGCATCGGGAATGGCGAGCCAGCGCAGCTCGTCGACCTCCGCGTCGGGCGCGAAGTCGCCGCTGTCATACGCCATTGCCCAGTAGCGCACGTACTTCGGCCCGGCGGCCACGCGGTAGCGCTGCTCACCCACCACCTGGCCGCACACGGCATCGGCGCCGGTCTCTTCGCAGACCTCGCGCCGAGCGGCGACCACCAGCTGCTCGCCGGGGTCGACTTTGCCTTTCGGCGGGGACCAGTCGTCGTATTTCGGCCGGTGCACCAAGGCGACTTCTCGGCTGCTTCCAGCGCCGTCACGATCGCCTCTCCAGAGAAAGCCTCCGGCGGCCAGCACCTTGGCGTCTCCCCGGCCTTCGAGCTTTGGTTTCATCCGCACGGGCGCGGGGCGCGGTGAACGGGCCATGCGCTAACCCACGGCCTTCTTGGCGGATTTCCAGGACGGGCCGAAGTCGCGCGCGCGTTTGCCGGACGGAGCAGCGGTTGGCCTGCACGAGCCGTCCGGCGACCAGGCACAGCGCGCCGTCGTCGAGGTGCTCGCTGGCGAGCGCGATCAGCACCTCTGCCGCGATGGCGGCGTCCTGGTGCTCGCCGAGGATTTCCTGCACCTGCTTGGCGGCTTCGGCCATCCGCGCGGCGGGCTTGCCGAGCACGCCGGTCACCGCCTCTGCTGCGTAGCGCGCTTGCTTCGCCTTGATACGCGCCTCGTGCCACTCGTCGTCGTGGTCATCGTGTGCCAGCCGGCGAGCCCGCTTGGCGAATCGATTCCAGGAGCCGCGGACAAGCAGCGGCAGTGCCTTCCAGCAGGCCGCAGCAGCCGCCGGGGATACGACGGGCTGACGGGCGGCGTCGACCAGCACGTCGAGCAGCCGCAGGTAGCGATCGCTGGCGAGCGCGTCGGCCCCCGCCTGCAGCGCCGCCTCTTCTCGCTGCGCGAGGATCGCGTCGAGTCGCTCGAACGCGGCGAGGTCGTAGGGCGGCACCTCGCCCTTGAGCTGCTTGCGCAGCCGCTCGCGCAGCACCTCGAGGTCACGCGCGTCTCCGAGGTTGTCGGCCAGCCAGCTGAGCTCGCCCCGCAGCGCCTCGCCCCACAGCGGCTCGATGAGTGGGCGAAAGGTCTTCAGATCACTGCGCATCCGCCGGCATGCGACGCGCATCTGATGGACGGCATCCTCCTCCCGCCGCCGCACGCCGACATCGGCGAGCAGCAGCCGTCGGGTGCCGCTGCGCAGTGCCGCGGCGACGAGCTCGCTGGCCGGGTCCGACGGCAGCACCTTGCCTGCCACCGGAAGCTCCGGCGGGGCCACCGCGCGCGGTCCCAGCGCGCGCACCACCTTCGGTAGCTGGTCCCCGGGGACGGCACCTGCCGCGCCGAGCCGATTGGCGACGGTGGCGAGGGCGATCGGCGCCGCCGCACCCTTGACCTCGACCTCGATCTCGCGAAAGCGGGACACCACGCGCCGGCCCTCTTGCACCGAGACGGTGTCGTCGACGACCTCGAGCAGCTCCTCGTCCTCGGCATCGCAGATCACCGTGATCGAACGAGCGGTGCGCAGCGTCGCCACCGGCGCGAGAGCCGCTCCGCGCAGCCAGCCTGTCAGCAGCCACGCCAGGTCGGCCGGGACCTCGCGTCCGTTGCCGGTCAGCTCGATCTCGTCGCGTACCAGGCCGTCGAACGCGGTCGCGCCGTCCTTCTCGTCGCCGGAGGGCAGCTTCAGCGTCCAGCGGGCCGGTCCGTCGCCGCTGCGGTGGCGCAGCGTGATGCCCTCGCGCGCGAGGCGAAGGTCGGGGGCGTCGTAGTAGACGGCGCGCAGCGTCTGCGACGGTCGCTGCTGCAGGCTGACCAGACCCGCGGACGGCTCGAGCAGGTCGGGCATCGCGAAGAGCCCGTGGACGGAGTACTTGCGTTCTCGCTCGCGAAACGTGCGCGGCGCGGCGCCGTCGGGAGTGCCGGAACCGGCACCGGGGGAGCTCATGCGGTCGGGTCGTCCTTTGATCGCACCGGGGGCGGTGGTTGGTGATGTGCAGCTAGGCGGAAGGGCACGAAGCTCAGGTCTGGCCGGCGGCGATCGCGGTGAATCCGGCGAGCTCTGCCTGGTAGTCGAGCAGCCGGCGATCGCCGTTGTAGCCGCGTTTCGTCCACTGGCCGTGCGCATCGAGCTCCCACGCGGCGACGTGGGAGCTGAACGCGAGGTCGAGCATGCTGGAGAGCTTGTCGTGCATCCCCGGGTCGCTGACTCGCACGAGCGACTCGATGCGCCGATCGAGGTTGCGGTGCATCATGTCGGCGCTGCCGATCCACCACTCTGCGGCGCCGGCGAAATGAATGATGCGGCTGTGCTCGAGGTACCGACCGAGAATCGAGCGCACGGTGACGGTCTCCGAAAGGCCTGGAACCGCGGGGCGCAGCGCGCAGATACCGCGGATGAGGCACTGGATCGGCACGCCGTCCCGCGACGCGCGGTACAGCGCGTCGATGACTTCCTCGTCTACGAGGGCGTTGGCCTTCAGCCGGATGCCGGACAGCTTGCCGGCCCGCGCCGCCTCCGCTTCGGCTTCGATGCGCTCGACGATGCTCTCGCGCATGCGGTGCGGTGCGACCAGCAGGTTGCGGTATTCGGTCTGCCGGCTGTAGCCGGTGAGCACGTTGAACAGGTCGGTGAGATCGGCGCCGACATCGGGGTCAGCCGTCAGCAGTCCGAGATCCTCGTAGAGCCGGGCCGTCTTGGGGTTGTAGTTGCCGGTGCCGAGGTGGCAGTAGCGGCGCATCCGCCCGCGCTCCTGGCGGACGACGAGCGCCGCCTTGCAGTGCGTCTTCAGCCCGATGAGGCCGTAGATGACATGGCAGCCGGCGCGCTCGAGCGCACGGGCCCAGCGGATGTTCGCGCTCTCGTCGAAACGCGCCTTGATCTCGACGAGGACGACGACCTGCTTGCCGGCTTCGGCCGCATCGATCAGGGCTTCGACGACGGGGGAGTCACCGGAGGTGCGGTAGAGCGTCTGCTTGATGGCGAGCACGTGCGGGTCGGCCGCGGCCTGCTCGATGAAGCGCTGCACGCTGGTGGTGAACGAGTCGTACGGATGATGGACGAGCACGTCGCCCTCGCGGATCACCGTGAAGAAGTCCGGCGCCGGCTCGCCCGTCAGCACTGGCGAGCCGCGGATGGGTGACCGGAACGCGCGGCGGGTCCTTGAGATCCGGGCGGTCGAGGTCCTGCAGCGCCCAGAGCGTCGACAGGTCGAGCAGGCCGCCCGGTACCTGGTAGACGTCGCGGCGGTCGACCTCGAGCTCGCGCACGAGGAGCTCCAGGATCTCGCTGCTCACCCCCTCCTGGATCTCCAGCCGTACCGCGCGGCCGAAGCGGCGCCGGGCGAGCTCGCGCTCCAGCGCCTGCAGCAGGTCGTCGGCTTCGTCTTCCTCGACCTCGAGCTCCTGGTTGCGCGTGACGCGAAAGGCCACCGAGTCGACGACGTCCATGCCCGGAAAGAGCTGCGGCAGATGCGCCGCGATCAGCTCCTCCAGCGGCACGAAGCAGGCCTCGCCGGCCTTGTCGCCGCGCTTACCGCTGCGCTTGCCGTCGCGGGTCGCCGTCGACGCTGCACCAGGCGGGGAACGTTCGGCGGCACCTTGACTCGGGCGAAGCGCTCGCTGGGACCGGAGCCGTCCCCGCCCTCTTCGGTGCGCACCATGATGGCGAGGTTCAGCGAGAGGCCGCTGATGTACGGGAACGGGTGTGCCGGGTCGACCGCCAGCGGGGTGAGAACGGGGAAGATCTGCTCGCTGAAATACGACCCGAGCGTTTCGCGCTGCCGGTGACCGAGGTCGCTCCAGTGGACGATGCGGATGCCGGCCTCGGCGAGCTGCGGCGCGACGGCGTCTCGCCAGCAGCGCGCGTGGCGCTCCACGAGCTCAGCCGTGCGCGCGCTGATCTGCTCCAGCTGCTCCATGGTGGTGAGCCCGTCGGGGCTGGTCACCGACAGCCGCGCCGCTGCCCGCCGTTTCAAGCCGGCCACGCGGACCATGAAGAATTCGTCGAGGTTGGTGGCGAAGATCGCCAGGAACTTGGCGCGCTCGAGGGGAAGGGTGGCGTCGTCCTCCGCCAGTTCGAGCACCCGCCCGTTGAAGTCGAGCCATGACAGCTCGCGGTTCAGGAAGCGGTCGGCCGGCAGATCCGGGTCGAGCGTGGCAGGGCGCGGCGACTCCAGCGGCTCCAGCAGGCCGGACGGCGGCTTGCGATGCAGCGGCTGCTCGGCGAGAGTGCTCACGGGTCCCACCTTGCTTGCGGTATGAGGGAGATCAAGTCGCTGATGGCAGGAGTGTGCCATCCGAAGGTGAACTCCTGCGACGACGCGAGCACCTTCGCCGTGACCGGTCCGACCCCCAGTCCGATCGCCGCTTCGAGGTCCGCGGACGTGTCGACGTCGCGGCGCAGCCCGGCCGTCGCGTCGTCGGCGGCGAGGGCTTCGGTCACATCGATCGCACCGCTGTCGCGGTGGCGCCGGCGACTGCCCGGGCCGAACGCCGGAGCGAGGTCGTCGCCGGGCGCGGCCGTCAGCAGCACGGTGCCGGTGCCCGCGGCGTCGGCGACGACACTCCGGGGATGGTGCGCCGCCAGGTCCAGTGCCGACGCCAGCGCGGCGGGCCGCAATGCGGGCAGATCCGCGGCGAGGACAGCGACACCGGCGTCCGGCCATCGACGGGCCGATTCGATCGCTCCGTGCGCGAGCGCGGGATTCAGCCCGGCGGCCGGCGAATCGGGGATCACCTGAGCCATGGGCGACAGCAGCCGGCGGGCGTCGTCGTCGTCGGTGACGACGAGGACGGCGCGCACAGCGGGAACACCCGCGGCTGCTGCCGCGGTGTCGGCGGCCATCGCGGCGGTCAGCGCCGGGCGATCCGGGCGTTCCAGCCGCGACTTGGCCAGCGCGAGTGGCTTCACGGCAAGGAGAACCACCCAGCGGCGGGGTAGCCGCTCGGTGGCCCGGCGATCCATCTACCGAGCCTACGTTGGGGGCAGACTCGAACGGGGTGCAGGTCAGTCCGGCGCGCGCGCCCGGCGACTGAGCGCGGCTGCCGGGTAGACCGACCTCGAACGGGAGTTGAATACGACGCACGCGATCCGTACCCCGGCCGAAGCAGACCAGGCGGAAGAGAACCCGGCGGAAGAAGAAGCGAGGTGGGAATGGCGCCCGAGCGATCCGGTGGGCCCGCTCCCCGGCTCGGGCCGTGGATGGGCTTTGCGGTAGCCGTCGTCCGGCCGCTGTCGACGGTGCTCACGCGTCGGGACTGGCAGGGCCAGGACCGGCTGCCACGCACCGGCGGAGTGATCGTCGCGGCGAACCATCTGTCCTGGGCCGACCCGTTCACGCTGGGCCATTTCGTCTACCAGGCCGGCCGGATCCCGCGCTATCTCGCGAAGGAGAGCCTGTTCCGGGCACCCGTCGTCGGGCGGATCGTGCGCGGCGCCGATCAGATCGCGGTCCACCGCGGCGAGCGCGAGGGGGCTGCGGCGCTGCGCGATGCCGTCGCTGCGCTGCACCGCGGCGAGGCGATCCTCATCTATCCCGAGGGCACGATCACGAAGGATCCGCAGTGGTGGCCCATGCAGGCGCGAACCGGCGTCGCCCGGCTCGCGTTCGTGTCCGGTGCGCCGATCATGCCTGTCGCTCAGTGGGGGCCGCAGGAGATCCTCGGCCGGTCCGGCCCGCCGCATCTGCTGCCGCGCAAGCTGGTCCATGCTCATGCGCTCGAGCCGGTGTTCGCGCAGCGGGCCGCCGGTGAGCATGTCCCGACTGGTCACGCCATTCGCGCCTTGGCCGAAGACGTCATGCGGCGCATCCGGCGTGAGCTCGAGGTGATCCGCGGCGAGCGCGCCCCCAGCGGAATCTGGGATCCGCGCCGCGAAGGACGGGTCGAGGCGACGGCGGGCGAGCCGGCGGCAGCCATCCGCGCCGAGCCGGCGGAGAATTCAGGACCCGGTCACCGCGACCGAAGGAGGGGGCGGCATGACGGCGCGTGCGGCTGTCATGGGCGCCGGCTCCTGGGGCACCGCCTACGCGAAGGCGCTCACCGACGCGGGCACGTCCGTCACTCTCTGGGCCCGGCGGCCCGAGCTCGCCGCCGACATGCAACGCCACCGGCGCAACGCGGAATACCTGCCCGAGGTCGAGCTGCCTCCCGGGCTGCGCGTGACCGCCGATCCGGCTGACGCGCTCCGCGGTGCCGATGTGGTGTTCTTCGCCCTTCCTTCGCAGCGGGTTCGGACCCAGCTGTCCCAGTGGGTCCCGCTGCTGCCGTCCGACGCCACGCTGGTGAGCCTCATGAAGGGCATCGAGGTCGGCACCTGCATGCGCATGAGCGAGGTCATCAACGCGGTGACCGCGTTCGGCCTCCACCGGATAGCCGTGGTGAGCGGACCGAACCTCGCTCACGAGATCGCCGGCGAGCAACCCGCCGCCACGGTCGTCGCATGCGTGGACGAGAACGTCGCCTGCTACTTGCAAAACGCAAGCGCCAACCGCTACCTGCGGCCGTACACGAACACCGACGTCGTGGGCTGCGAGCTCGGCGGCGCCGTGAAGAACATCATCGCGATCCTCGTGGGCATGGCCGAAGGTATGGGCTTCGGGGACAACACTCGCGCCAGCATCATCACCCGCGGCATCGCGGAGACCATCCGGCTCGGTTCGGCGCTCGGCGCGGATCCCGCCACCATCGCCGGGCTTGCCGGCATCGGCGACCTGGTGGCCACGTGCGCCTCGCCGCAGTCGCGTAACCGCACCTTCGGCGAGAAGCTCGGCCGCGGGCGCAAGCCCGAGGACGTGCTCGCCGAACACCATCAGGTCGTCGAAGGCGTCGAGACCAGCCGGGCCGTGCTCGAGCTGGCGGGCCGGGTGGGCGTCGAGGTGCCGATCGCCGAACACGTCGTACGGGCCGTCTCCGGCGAGATGGCTCCGCACGACGTGCTGCGCAGCCTGATGGGCCGCGAGCACAAGTCCGAACGGCACGCCTGGTGAGGCGCGCGGCGGCGCCGCGATGACGCTTCCCGGCCGCTATCCCTCCGGAGCCCGGCAGGATGCGCTCGTCCCCCCGGTGGTGCACGCGAGCACCTACGTCGTCGACTCGGCGCGCGAGCTCGCCGAACTTCTCGACGGCACCCGGGACGGCTACTCGTACGCGCGCATCGACAGCCCGACCGCCGACGCCTTCGCGGCCGCGGTCGCCGCCTTGGAGGACCGCTCCGGCGCAGCGCGCGGGCAGGCGTTCGCCAGCGGGATGGCGGCCATCGCCACGACCTTCCTCGCGCTGCTCGCGCCCGGCGACCACATCGTGGCACCCGCCAGCTGTTACGGCGGCACCTATCAGCTGCTGCGGGGAACGCTGGCGCGTTTCGGTGTTGCGAGCGCGTTCGCGGATCAAACGAGCCCGGATGCCATCGCCGCTGCGATGACTGATCGCACGCGCATCCTGTGGGTCGAGTCGTTCGCCAATCCGACGATGCTGATGCCGGATCTGCCGGTGCTGTCGCAGCTCGCCCGATCGGCTGACGCGCTGCTGTGCGTCGATTCGACCTTCGCGTCGCCCGCCATGCTCCGCCCGCTCGAGTGGGGAGCAGACCTGGTGGTGCACAGCGCCACCAAGTACCTCGGCGGTCACTCCGACGCGACCGGCGGCGTCGTCGTCGGCGACCCCGGCCTCATGTCCCGGGTCCGCGCAGCGCGGGTGGAGCTCGGACCGGCGCTGGCGCCCGACGAGGCGTACTTGCTGCATCGGGGGCTCGTCACGCTTGATGTCCGGGTCGCCCGGCAATGCGAGACGGCGACCGCTCTCGCCGCCGCACTCGCCACGCATCCGGCGCTCGAGCGCGTCGACCATCCGAGCCTGCCGTCGCATCCGTCGCACCAGGTCGCCCGGCGGCTTTGCGATCCCGGGCGGTACGGCGGGGTTTTGACGTTGTCCCCGCGCGGTGGTCGCGAGGCCGGGATGGCGCTTTGCGACGCCTTCGCGACGATTCCGCAGGCGACCTCTCTCGGCGGTGCGCACACCACCGCGTCGCACGCGGCGAGCTCGTCGCATCGCCAGTTCGACGACGGTGCTCTGGTGGCGGCGGGGCTGCTCCCGTCCGCCGTGCGCGTCAGCGTAGGTCTCGAAGATCCCGCTGCACTGCTCGACGACGTGGGTGCCGCGCTGGACGCCATCCGCTGAGAAAGCCGCGTTGCGCATGGCATCGCACCATCGGCGCCCATCCCGGCTACCGTCGTGCCATGCCCGCCGCAGCCGCCACTCGTGTGGCGGTCGTCTTCGGCGGCCGCAGCACCGAGCACTCGATCTCCTGCTTGTCGGCGGGCACGGTGACCCAGGCCCTGGCTGACGCCGGCTACGCCGTCATCCCCGTCGGGGTGACCCGTGAGGGCTCCTGGACGCTTCCTGGCGACGATCAGGCGTACACGTTGGTCGACGGCGCAGCTTCCGGTGGTGCGCAAGGGCGAGCCGGTCGTCTTCTCCGGCGACGCAATGGCCCCCGGCTTGATGACGCTGGCCGGCAGCCGCATCCCCGTCGACGTCGTCTTTCCCGTACTGCACGGTCCTTTCGGGGAGGACGGCACCGTGCAGGGCCTGCTGGAGATGGCCGGCGTTCCCTACGTCGGGTCGGGGGTCTACGCCTCCGCAGCGTCGATGGACAAGGCGCACATGAAGACCGCGCTGGCGGGCGCGGGGCTGCCGGTCGCACCATACGAAGTGATCCGCCCCGGGAAGCCTGCGCCCGCAGGCATTCTCGACCGGCTCGGGTCCCCGGTCTTCGTGAAGCCGGCCCGCGGTGGTTCGAGCATCGGCATCACGAAGGTGACCCGCGCCGAGGCGCTCGAGGAGGCAGTTGCGATAGCCGCCCGCAGCGACCCGAAGGTCATCGTCGAGGCGTGCGTCATCGGCCGGGAGGTCGAATGCGGCGTGCTGGCCGGCAGCGACGGCGGCGTTCCGGCCGCGTCGGTGCCGGCTGAGGTGACGCTCGCCGAGGGCTTCGAGTTCTACGATTTCGACGCGAAATACCTGTCCGACGCCACGACGTTCACCGTGCCGGCGACGCTGTCGCCGGCAGTCACCTGCGAGGTTCAGCGTCTGGCGCTCGCGGCGTACGACGCGATGGATTGCGCCGGTCTCGCCCGCGTCGACGTGTTCGTGCGATCGGACGGCAGCGTCGTCGTCAACGAGCTCAACACCATGCCGGGCTTCACCGCGGCCTCGATGTATCCGCGGATGTGGGAGGCCACCGGTTTGCCGCTGCCCGCGCTGGTTTCGCGGCTGGTGCAGGACGCGTTGTACCGGCGCCGGCTGCCCTGAGCCGGTGATCGCGACCGCCGATGGCCCGTGGCCCCTCACCGCTCGGGCCATCCTGCTCGATCTCGACGGCACGCTCGTCGACTCCACCGCATCGGTGGAGGCGGCATGGCAGTGGGTCGCCGGCGAGCTGGGTATCCCGCTCGCTGCAATTGCGCCCTACATGCACGGGATACCGGCCGAGCAGGCGCTCGAGCTCGCGCACCCTGGCCTTGCGCAGCCACGCAAACGAGCTTTGGTAGCAGAGCTTTTGCGCATCCAATCCCTGCCTGAAGCGCCGGTCGAGCTCGCGCCGGGCGCCGCTGCGTTCGTGGCGGCGCTGCCCCGGGCCGGCTGGGGGATCGTCACGAGCGGCGACACCACACTCGCGCGCTCGCGGATGCGCAAGACCGGCATCCCCGATCCCCCGGTGCTCGTGACGGCCGACGACGTTTCCACCGGCAAGCCCGATCCCGAACCGTATCTGCACGCCGCTGCGAAACTGGCGGTGCTGCCCCGGCAGTGCCTCGTGGTGGAAGACGCGCCCGCAGGCATCACGGCGGCGGTGCGCGCCGGCATGCGGGTGGTCGCCGTCGCGACGACGCACCGGGCCGAGCAACTGCGCGCTGCCGACGCCAGGGTGCCTGACCTCCGCCACGTCACGGTGGAAAGTGACGGGTCCGGTTTCGTTCTCCGGCCGCGGCGGCCGTGAGGTGCTGGCACTCTCGATGTGATGGACATGCGCGAGCGCCTGCTGACGGATCGGGCGCAGACGGCGGAACGGATGGCCGCGCTCGAAGCGGAATTTCGCGACCTCGTCGACGCCGGCGACGGTACGAACATCGACGACGAGCACGACCCGGAAGGGGCCACGATCGCGTTCGAGCGCGCTCAGGTCGCCGCGCTGATCGACGTGGCGCGCCGCCATCTCGCCGATCTCGACCGTGCGCTCGCCGCGGTGGGCAGCGACGCGTACGGGATCTGCGAGGTGTGCGGCCGGCCGATCGCTGCGGGCCGGCTCGCCGCGCGGCCGTCGGCCCGCACCTGCATCGCCTGCGCATCGGCCCGCTGAAACCGGCGGCCTGCGGACGGGGACGCGGTCAGCGGCCGCTGGTCCCCGCCTTCATGACGGGCGCCAGCGAAGCCAGCACGTCGAACGCCTGCTGGTAGTGGTCTGGCACGGCGATGGACACCCGCGGCAGCCGGTCGACGGCGGTGTAGACGACGGCGTCCGGCGTCTGCGTCGGGTACCAGAAAATGCCGTTCACCTCGCCGGTGATGCCATTGGCCTGGTAGTCCGGCGGGTAGCCGACCCCGCAGCGCAGCACCACGGCCGGCGTGCCCCAGGCGTGCAGGAACGGGCTGTCCGGGTGGACGGTCCGCGTCTTCAGCCCGTCACCGATCTCATCCGGCAACAAGCCGTTCAGCTTGCGGCACGCCGCCGCGTCCGATGCGGACGGTGTGGGAACGTTCGTCACCCGCACCGCCCTGGTGCGTTGCGCGGCCCCGACGGCGAGCCCCGCTACGGCGGCAACCAGCAGCAAAGCCAGCAGCAGCCCGATCCACCGCCAAGGCTTTCCGGTCCGGAAGAAGCGCTGCAGGACGGGCCGGAAGAAGCGGGTGCGCTGCTCGCTCAGAGGTGAACCACCGTGCAGCTCACGGTCCGGGTGATGCCCTCTATCGCTTGAATCCTCGCAACGACGAGCTTGCCCAGCTCGTCGACGTTTTGCGCCTCCGCCCGCACGATCACGTCGTAAGGACCCGTGACGCCTTCCGCAGCCGTGACACCCTCGAGCACCGCGATCGCCGCGGCGACGGTCGCCGCCTTACCGACCTCGGTCTGGATGAGGATGTAAGCGTGAACCACGGGCACTCCTTGTGAATCGGATGGCGCGCGAGAGCCTCCCGCAACCGCGGGACGATCAATCGCCAGAGGGCAGTATGGCGGAAATCCAAAAGCACGCGACCGGCGGCCAAGCCGGCGACGAAACGATCGGGTCGGTCGGCGAGTTCGCACTCGTCGCGCGACTTGCTGCGACGGCCCGGACGCCGTCCCCGCCGGCGGGTCCGGGGGATGACGCTGCGCTGGTCAGGACCCCTGTCGGGCAGGTGGTGGTGACGACCGACCTGCTCGTCGAAGGCGCTCACTTCCGGCGGGAGTGGTCCGCGCCTTATGACATTGGTCGCAAAGTCGCGGCCGCGAACCTGGCCGATGTGGCCGCCATGGGCGCTCGCCCGAGCGTGCTGCTCATCGCGCTCGGTGCCCCGGCGGACTTCCCGCTCGCCGACTTCGAGGCACTGGCCGCCGGCGTCCGCGACGAATGCGCCCGGGCGGGTGCCGCGCTGGTGGGCGGGGACCTGGTGCGCGCGCCGCAGCTGGTCATTTCCGGCACCGCGCTGGGTGATCCCCCGGAATACGGCCCGGTCCTGCGCTCCGGTGCGCGCCCGGGCGACGTGGTCGGCGTCGTCGGCAGGCTCGGGTGGGCCGCGGCCGGCCTGCGGCTGCTGAGCGCGGGGGAAGACAGTGGCGCTCTCGTCGACGCGCACCGCCGGCCGCAGCCGCCCTACGCGGCCGGCCCCGGGCTTGCGGCGGTCGGCGCGACGGCGATGTGTGACGTCAGCGACGGTCTGATCGGTGACCTCACGCATCTCGCGGAGGCTTCCGGAGTGACCATCGACGTGTCGTCGGAGGCTGCGCGCCTGCTCGGCGGGCCCGGGATACGCGATGAGGAGGTGCTGACCGGAGGCGACGACCACGCGCTCGTCTTCACGGCGCCGGCCAGCGCTGCGTTGCCGGCCGAGGCGGTGGTCATCGGCAAGGTCAGGGCCGGGGAAGCCGCGGTGCTTGTCGACGGTGAGCCGCCGCGTCACCACGCCTTCCAGCATTTCGGCTGATGGCGTGCCGAGCGGCTAGCGTCGATTCGTGACGATCCCGCGGCGCGCGTTGACCATCGCCGGCTCCGACTCCGGTGGCGGTGCCGGCATCCAGGCGGACCTGAAAACGATGCTCGCTCTCGGCGTGCACGGGATGTCCGTCATCACCTCCGTCACGGCGCAGAATTCGCTCGGGGTCACCGGGGTGTGGGATCTGCCGGTCGCGGCCGTGCGCGCCCAGCTGCGGGCCGTCCTGGACGACATCGGCGCCGACGCGATCAAGACCGGCATGCTGAGCTCGGCGGCGATCGTGAACGCGGTCGCCGACGAGTTGCAGGAAAGCGCGGCGCCGCTCGTCATCGACCCTGTGGCGGTGAGCAAGCACGGCGATCCGCTGCTCGCGACGGACGCCGTCGACGCCCTCCGCACGCGGCTGCTGCCGCTCGCCACCGTCGTCACGCCGAACCTGCCGGAGGTCGAGCAGCTCACCGGAGTGCGGGTGAGCCGGCCGGAGGACCTGCCGAAGGCTGCCGGCGCGCTGCTGGCGCTCGGCCCGCGGTGGGTGCTGGTCAAGGGCGGTCATCTGCCCGGGGAGGCCGTGGACCTGCTGACCGACGGCACCGCGACTGTCGAGCTGCGGGCGCCACGCCTCGACAACCGCCACACCCACGGCACCGGGTGCACTCTCGCGTCGGCCATCTGCGCCGGGCTCGCCGAGGGGCAGGACCTGGTCGCGGCCGTCTGGGCGGCCAAGGAGTACGTGACCGGTGCCATCGAGCACGGCTTCCCACTGGGCGGCGGGGTGGGGCCGGTCGACCACGGCTGGCGCTGGCGGGATCACTGAAGCGCTGAGCTCGAGCGGCCGTCAATTTGTGTTGACGCTTGCTCGCGCTTCCCGAGGCCTGGTACGGCGTTTCTGCGCGCGGCATGCGAGTCGGTGTCAACTGTCGATGACGCGCGAAGGTCTGAACGCCAAAACGCGCCCCGGGCTGCTAGCCGAGGCGCGTGGTGGAGCGAAGCGCGCTAGGCGCGGGTGACCTTGCCCGCCTTCAGGCAGGAGGTGCAGACGTTGAGACGCTTCGGGGTCTTGCCTACCAGCGCGTGCACCGTCTGGATGTTCGGGTTCCACCGGCGCCGCGTACGCCGGTGAGAGTGGGAGACCGACATGCCGAAGCCCGGTCCCTTGTTGCAGACGTCGCACACCGAGGACACAGCAACTCCGTAGGTTTGATGGGGCGGTACTGACAAGCTCTCGAGCCGGCCCTCGAGCTTCTGAGCAGCTTCCTCGAGACAGCTTCGTGGCCTTGATCCCGGGCTCTCGGTGCCGCAGCGCCAGAACCCGGCTGTCCACGTTACCGGAAACACGCCGGTACCGGCCGTACGCTCAGGTTCTCAGCTCACAGCGATAGGGCTCCCGAGAACGGAGGGGCGTTCCGGTCGTGTCTGACGTGCTCGGCGAGCGCCTCGATCGGGGTGTGCTCGGGGGCAAGACCGCCAAGGTGCTGGCCGAGGCGCTCGACCTGCACACTGTCGGCGACCTGCTCGACCACCTGCCCCGCCGCTACGTGGAACGCGGCGAGCTGACCAGCCTCGACGACCTGCCGCTCGGCGAAAGCGTCACCATCCAGGCCCGCGTCGTGCACATCAGTGGTCGCTGGCTGGAGCCCAAGCCCGGCAGCAAGATGCGCAAGCGCACCCACAAGCTCGACGTGACGGTGAGCGACGGATCCGGGAAGCTCGTCATCACGTTCTTCAACCAGCACTGGCGGGACAAGCAGCTGCCGGTCGGCACGACCGCCCTTTTCGCCGGCAAGGTCGAGATGTTCGGCAAGCGCCGTTCGCTGACGAACCCGGAGACCAACCCCGACGCGTCGGACGACGACTTCGCGGGTGGCCTGCTCCCGATCTATCCGGCCGCCGGCAAGGTCCGAAGCTGGGACATCCACCGCAGCATGAAGGTGCTGCTCGACGTTCTGCCCGAGCTGCCCGACCCGCTGCCCGCGGCGCTTCGGCTGCGCCACGGCCTGCTGAGCCTGCGCGACGCCTACCTGCAGATCCATCGTCCGAGCTGCTACGCCGAGGTGGAAGCCGCGCGCAAGCGGTTGCGCTGGGACGAGGCGCTCGTCGTGCAGCTGGCCCTCGCCCAGCGGCGCGCGGCGGTGGAGCGCCAATCAGCCGTCGCCCGCAAGACCCGCCCCGGCGGGCTGCTCGAGGCGTTCGACCGCTCGCTGCCCTTCACGCTCACCGGCGGGCAGCAGGAGGTCGGCGCCGAGATAGCCGCCGACCTCGCGCGCACGTTTCCGATGCACCGGCTGCTGCAGGGCGAGGTCGGCTCCGGGAAGACGCTGGTCGCGTTGCGGGCGATGCTGACCGTGATCGACGCCGGCGGCCAGGCCGCCTTGCTCGCCCCGACCGAGGTCCTCGCCACCCAGCATGCGCGGAGCCTGCGCGCGCTGCTCGGTCCGCTCGGCGTCGCCGGGGAGCTCGGCAGTGCCGACGAGGCCACCCGCATCGTGCTGCTCACCGGTTCGCTGTCCGCAGCCGCGAAGCGCGAGGCGCTCGCCGCGATCGCGGATCCGGGCGCCGGGATCGTCGTCGGAACGCATGCGCTGCTGTCCGAGAACATCGCCTTCGCCGACCTGGGGCTGGTCGTGGTCGACGAGCAGCACCGTTTCGGCGTCGAGCAGCGTGACGCGCTGCGGGCGCGGGCCGAGTCGATCGGCGGTACCCCGCCCCACCTGCTGGTCATGACCGCCACTCCCATCCCGCGGACGGTCGCGATGACCGTTTTCGGCGATCTCGACACCAGCGAGCTGACCGAGCTGCCGGCCGGTCGCACCCCCATCCGCAGTCACGTCGCTCCGCCGCAGTGGCACCAGCGGATCTGGGCGAAGATCCGCGAGGAAGTCGAGGCCGGTCACCAGGCATTCGTCGTCTGCCCGCGCATCGGCGAAGGGCCCGAGGTCGACCTCGACCCGAGCGACGTGCCTGCCGACGTCGACGAGGATGACGCCGGCGACGCCGCTGGAGGCCGGCGGCCACCGCTCGCGGTGCTCGACATGCTGCCGTTGCTCACCGAGGGGCCGCTCGCCGGCTTGCGAGTCGAGGCGTTGCACGGGCGGGTGCCCACCGACGACAAGGACCGGGTGATGTCCCGGTTCACCGCCGGTCAGATCGACGTGCTCGTCGCCACCACGATGGTGGAGGTGGGGGTCGACGTCCCGAACGCCACCGTCATGGCGATTCTCGACGCGGACCGCTTCGGCGTTTCCCAGCTCCACCAGCTGCGCGGACGCGTCGGCCGGGGGAGCGCCGCGGGCTGGTGCCTGCTGCACACCGATGCCCCGGATGGCTCGCCCGCCCGCGAGCGCGTCGAAGCGGTCGCCCGCACGCTCGACGGGGCTGAGCTCGCCCGGCTGGACCTGCGGGAGCGGCGCGAGGGTGATGTGCTGGGCACGGCCCAGTCCGGTCGGCGGCGCTCCTTGAAGCTGCTCGATCTGCTTCGTGACGAGCCCCTGCTCCGGTCCGCCCGGGAAGCGGCGACGGGGATCGTCGCCGCCGACCCGGAGCTGGTTCGCCATACTGAGCTGGCCGCCGTGCTGGCCCGGCGCCTCGACGACGAGCGCGCCGCGTACCTGGAAAAGGGATGAGCTTTACAGGTGACCACCCGCATCGTCGGAGGCCTTGTCGGAGGCCGCAAACTCACTGTTCCCGCAGGCCACGTGGTACGTCCCACGTCCGAGCGGGTCCGTGAGGCGCTCGCGTCCACGCTCGAGGCCCGGCTCGGCGGCCTGCACGGCCGGAGCGTCCTCGACCTGTACGCCGGCAGCGGGGCCGTGGGGCTGGAGCTGCTGTCCCGCGGTGCGGCATCCGTCACATTCGTGGAGTCCGAACTCTCGGTGCTGAAGGTGCTCCGGGCCAACATCGCGGCGCTCGGTATGGCGGGTGCGACGGTGGTGCCGGGCCGGGCCGAGAACATCACGGCGCCGCAGGCCGCAGCGTCCGCAGCGCACTTCGGTGTGCTGTTCGACATCGTGTTTCTCGACCCGCCGTATGCCTTGGCGATCGACACCGTGCTGGCTCACGCCGCCGCGTACGCGCGCCAGGTCCTGATCGTCGAACGGGCCACCCGCAGCCCCGATCCGGCCTGGCCGGAGGGCTTCGACCAGCCCGAAGCGCGGCGTTACGGTGACACGACCCTTTGGTACGGTTGGCGATCATGATCGGTGGCCGCTGTTGAGCCCTGAACCAAGCGCGATGAGCGGGGTCACGACCCTTCCGCGCAGCGCGGTCTGCCCGGGCTCGTTCGACCCGGTGACCAACGGCCATCTCGACATCGTCGGGCGCGCCGCGAAGCTCTACGACCATGTCGTCGTCGCCGTACTGATCAACAAGAGCAAGGCCGGCATGTTCAGCGTCGAAGAGCGCATGGAGATGCTGCGTGAGGCCACCGAGGCCTACGGCAACGTCGTCGTCGAGTCGTTCCACGGTCTGCTGGTCGACTTCTGCCGGGCGCGCCAGATCCCGGTGATCGTCAAAGGGCTGCGCGCCGTCAGCGACTTCGACTACGAGCTCCAGATGGCGCAGATGAACCACTCGCTGGCCGGCATCGAGACGCTTTTCATGAGTACGAACCCCGCCTCCTCCTTCCTGTCCTCCAGCCTCGTCAAAGAGGTCGCGACCTGGGGCGGCGACGTGAGCCACCTGGTTCCCGACTTCGTGCTGAAGCGCATGAGCGAGAAGCTGGCGAAGCGCTGAGCGGGCGGGAAGCAGATCTTCACCCGTTCCGCGATCCCGGTGCCCGGCGCCCTGCCATAGGCTGACCCGCATGCCGGACGTGCAAGGCAAGCTCGACGAGATCATCACCATGGTGGAGACCGCCAAAGGCAAGGCGCTCTCCGGTAACGCGGCCGTCATCGACCGGCCGGAGATGCTGGGCGCGCTCGACGAACTGCGCCAGCTGTTGCCCCAGGAGATGGCCGACGCCCGGGCCGTGCTGCGCCGCCGGGAGGAGCTCGAGCAGGAGGCCCGCCAGCACGCCGAAGGGCTGCTGCAGCAGGCGCGCGCCGAGGCCGAGCGCATCGTCGCCGCGGCCCGCGAGGAGCGGTCCCGGCTGGTGTCGGAGAGCGAGGTCGTCGCCGAGGCGGAGCGCGTGGCCGGCGAGATCACCGAAGACGCCGAGGCCGAGGCCATGCGGATGCGTGACCAGACCGACGATTACGTCGACGCGTCCCTCGCGCGCTTCGAGCAGCTGCTCACCGGCTCGCTGGAGACGGTGACGCGCGGGCGGGCCCGGCTCGCGGCGACCCGGGCTCCGGTGGCGGCGCCGGAGGAGTATCCCGAGGGGTACGCCGAGGGTGGCGACGCGGGCGGCGACGCGGAGTACGGCGACGCGAGAGCGCAGCATCACGCTGCCAACGGCTACGCCCCCGCTGACGGCGACGCGCGATCCGGGGCAGGCTTGTAGACTCGCTCTTTGTGTCTGCGGGCGGGTGTCCGCAGATGCCGTCGCAGTCGCTCGTCCACCCGGTCTCACGCAGGCCGTTTCGATACCGCGTCAGGTGTGAACCGTTCTTCTTGCTCAGCCCGTGCCCGTCCTCACCTCCCTTGAGACGCCGTAGCAGCCCGTGTCCAGAAACCACTCCGTGACGCATCCCGCGTCCGCCTCCAAAGCCCGGCTCGACCCGCGCCAGCCCCTCGTGATCGATACGCGTGAGCTCGGCCGCCGTCCCGGGTCGCTGCGGCGCGTCCAGCGCACGGTGCCGGCACCGCCGGAGCTGGGTCGCGGGATGGCGTTGGTGCCGGCCGGCAGCGACCTGGTGCTCGATCTGCGCCTGGAGTCGGTGATGGAGGGCGTGCTGCTCACCGGCACGGTCGAGGCGACGATGACCGGTGAGTGCGGCCGGTGCCTCGACGCGATCAGCGAGTCGTTCACGGTCGACATCCAGGAGCTCTTCAGCTATCCCGAGTCGGGCCCGTACGGCGGGGTGCGCCCGCGCGGCGGGTCGGCGGCAGCGCCCTCCGAGGACGAGGACGAGCTGCCGGAGCTGATCGACGACATGATCGACCTCGAGCCTCTGCTGCGCGACGCGCTGGTGCTCGAGCTCCCGATGAGCCCACTGTGCAGCGAGGAGTGCCGCGGGCTGTGCGCCGGCTGCGGCGAGCGCCTGGCCGAGCTGCCGGATAATCATTCACACGACGAGGTCGACCCACGGTGGGCGGCCCTGACCGGCTTTGAGGCAGACGCCGAGCCGGTCGAGTCCAGTCCAGAACAGGAGTCCTGACGTGGCCGTCCCCAAGCGCCGCATGTCCCGGTCCAACACGCGTTCGCGCCGCAGCCAGTGGAAGGCTTCCGCCCCGCAGCTGGCGAAGTGCCCGCGTGGCCATGTGATCCGTCCTCACACCGTGTGCCCGACCTGCGGCCGTTACGGTGACCGGCAGGTTCTCGACGTCTGACAGTCCGCTGGCCATCCCACAAGCGTCGGCGGGGGCCGTCTTCGGCGCACCCGTTCCTGCGGGTCCCCGTATCGCTGTCGATCTGCTCGGTGGCGACGCCGGCCCGCAGGTCGTCGTCGACGGCGTCCTGCTCGCTGCCGCGCGGTGGCCGCAGCTGCGCTTTGCCCTCGTCGGACCGCCGGACGAGGCCAGGGCGTTGCTCGCGTCCCGGGGCGGCGCCGATGACGCGGCCGGCCGCGACGAGCCCGGGCCGTTCGAGATCGTCGCCGCGCGCCAAGCCGTCGGCATGACCGAGGACCCGGTGCGCGCGGTGCGCTCCCGCCGCGACGCCAGCGTCCGGGTGGCGGCGCGGCTCGTGCGTGACAAGGCCGCCGATGCGACGGTGTCGATCGGTCCCACCGGAGCTGCGATGGCGGCCGCGCTGTTCACACTCGGCCGGCTGCCCGGTGTCACGCGCCCGCCGCTGGCGGCCGTGATCCCGGCCCCCCGCGGTCCGGTCGTGCTGCTCGACGCCGGGGCCACCGTCGAGGCCGGCCCCGACTTGCTGCTCCAGTTCGCCCTGACAGGCGCTGCGTACGCGCGCGTCCATCTCGGGGTCGCCGAGCCGACCGTCGGGCTGCTCTCCGTCGGTTCCGAACCGGGCAAGGGCGACCCGGTGCGCAAGGAGACGGCACGCTTGCTGGGGGACCTGCTGGCCGGGCTCGCGGTGACCTTCGCCGGCAATGTGGAAAGCGATGCGGTGGCACTCGGCGGCGAGGTGGATGTCGTCGTCACCGACGGTTTCACCGGCAACGTCATGCTCAAGGGGATGGAAGGCGCGGTGGCGGCGCTGTTGACGTTGGCGGCGCGGGAGCTCGATCCGGCCGCCTGCGCGACGCTGCAGCGCATCAGCGCCCGCCTCGGCGCTGACGGCCAGGCCGGCGCGGTCCTGCTCGGCGTCAATGGAATTGTCGTCGTCGGCCATGGCTCGGCGTCACCGGAGGCGGTGGCGAGCTGCATCGGCATCGCCGCGCGTGCGGCGGACGAGGGGCTGATGCCGCGTTTGACCGAAGTCATGACCGGTTTGATCGAACGTCGTCGAAGCGGCCGGCCTGCCGCCGGCGAGAGCGGCAGGGAGTAACCATGACGGTCGTCACCGAGGACGCGCTGCTCGACCTGGTGCGTGAGGCGGTCTGCCTGGTGCTTTCCGTGCCGCTGGAGCAGGTCACCGCCGACACGCGGATGGTCACCGACCTGGCCGCTGACTCGCTGGCGATGATCGAGATCGTGGAGGTGAGCGAGGAGCGGCTGCGCGCGCACGGGCGTGCCGTCTGGGTGGATGACGCGACGCTCGCCGCGCTGGATCTCGTCACCGATCTGGTGGGTGCGCTGAGCGCGGCGACAGCTACGGCCGGGGAGGCGCGATGATGGCTCGGCCGAGCGTGCCCGAGCCGTTGCCGGCGGATGAGCTCATCGCCGCGCTCGGCATCGAGTGCTCGTCCGAACGCATGGTCCGCGCGCTCACCCACCGGTCCTACGCCTACGAGAACGGCGGGCTGCCGACGAACGAGCGGCTGGAATTCCTCGGCGACGCCGTCCTCGGGCTGGTGGTCACCGACGCGCTGTACCGGCGAAATCCCGACCTGCCGGAAGGGCAGCTCGCGAAGTTGCGCGCGTCGATCGTCAACATGCGGGCGCTCGCCGGGGTCGCGCGCACCATCGGCCCGGAGGGCAATGGCGGGCTCGGTGGCTACGTCTACCTCGGCCGCGGGGAGCAGGCCACCGGAGGCCGCGACAAGCCGAGCATCCTGGCTGACACCCTCGAGGCGGTCATCGGGGCCACCTACGAGGAGAGCGGCATCGACGCCGCGACCGAGCTGGTCATGCGGCTGTTCGGACCGCTGGTGGATGGCGCCGGGGACGGCAGGACGGGCCTCGACTGGAAGACGTCGCTGCAGGAAGGCTGCGCCGTCCGGGAGCTCGGTCCGCCGGAGTACACCGTCGACGAGTCCGGACCCGACCACGCGAAGCGTTTCGTGGCGACGGTGTGGATCGCCGGCAAGCAGTACGGGGTCGGCAGGGGCAGCAGTAAGAAGGAGGCGGAGCAGCAGGCCGCCGCGCAGGCGCTCACCGCGTTGGAGGCGTCCCCGCCCGATTGACAGCAGCCGGATTGATCACCGGCCCGGCCGATGACCGCCCCGTTTGATCAATAGTGCGGGCGGCGCGGCTGCGGCTGGCATGTGGGGCACCAGTAGGACGAGCGCCCCATGAACTTCGAGCGGCGGATCGGCGTTCCGCATCGATCGCACGGTTCCCCTTCCCGGCCGTAGACGTGTAGCGCCCGGTCGAAGTAGCCGGACTGGCCGTTCACGTTCACGTACAAGGCGTCGAAGGACGTGCCACCGGCGAGGACGGCGGCTTGCAGGACCTCTTGCACCGCGTCGAGCAGCCGGCGGACCTGGGGCCGGGGCATCTCGAACGTGGAACGGGCCCAGTGGACCTGCGCGATCCACAGCGCCTCGTCCGCGTAGATCGCGCCGATGCCGCTCGCCAGCGTCTGATCGAGCAGCGCGCGCTTGACCCCGGTGCGGCGCCGGCGCAGCTCGCGGACGAACTGCTCCGGGTCGAATTCCGGGTCCAGCGGGTCGCGTCCGATGTGTTCGAGCGAGGAGGGAAGCGCGGCGCCGCCGGCTGCGACCGCCAGGCCGCCGAAGGTCCGCTGGTCCACGAAGCGCAGCTCCGGATCGCCGTCGGCGAAGCGCAGCCGCACCCGCAGATGCGCTTCGTCGGGGGCGTCGGCGTTCTCGACCAGGAGCTGGCCGCTCATGCCGAGGTGCGCGACGAGGGCGTCGCCGGAGTCGAGCGGCAGCCACAGGTACTTCCCGCGGCGCAGCGCGGCATCGAGCGTGCGGCCACGAAGCAGCGCGACGAAGTCGTCCGCGCCGGCGATGTGACGGCGAATGGCGCGGGGATGCTGTACCTGGACCTCGCTGATGCGGCGACCGACGGTCCAGCGCTGCAGGCCGCGTCGAACGGTCTCGACCTCGGGTAGCTCAGGCACGCAGCTGCGGCCCTGTCGGGTCGGCGCCCGTGCGGACCGCGCTCGAAGAGCGCCGCGGCGGGGGGAGCAGGGTCAGCCGTTGTTCTGGCGCTCACCGAAGTGAGGGTTGTACACCTCGTCCTCCGGGGGGATGCCGCTCGCGGGCGTGTTCAACACCGAATCGGACGCGACCGGAGAGGGCAGCTCCGAGCGGGCGCCCTGCGTGCTGGCCCGCGCGTCCGGCCGGTTGTCGTTGGCAACGGCCTTGTCCGCGTTGCCGCAGGCGACGAGCAGTGCCGCCGGCGCGGCTACCAGCCCGACGAGGCTCACCGCGAGCCTGCGACGCCCTCGAACGGACAGCTGCGGCCTATCGTCGCTGCGCACTGAACCGGACTCCTCACCTGAACCGACACGCGAAACTGACGTGACCGAGACTGCCACGACCGAGACTGCCATGACGCGGTCTGCGGGACCGCGTGCGGTTCCCAGCATGGCATGTCTGCTGCGGCGGTGACGGGTTGGTCGCTGCGGCCGGCCAGCTGCTGGCCACATCCCCGGCCGACCTGCGGGGAGAATCGGGGGGAGGACTGCGGGAGGACGGCGGGAGGAAGAGGTGCATGGCGACCGAAAGCGCCCGGGACGGGCAGCAGTCGACTGGCCAGGACGCCGGTGAGCAGGCACGAGTGACGGCCTGGGTGCGCGGGCGGGTGCAAGGTGTCGGCTTCCGGTGGTGGACCCGGTCGCGCGCGCTCGAGCTCGGTCTCGCCGGCTGGGCGCGCAACCTGGAGGACGGCCGGGTCGAGGTGGTCGCGCAGGGACCTCGCCCGGCGTGCGAATCGTTGCTCAGCCGGCTGCGCGGGAGCGGCACCCCGGGACGCGTCGACGGGGTCACCGAACGGTGGGCCGACTCCCGTCCGGATATCGCGGGTTTCGTCGAGCGGTAGCCGGTCGGGTGTTGCATCCGGCAGCGAACAACTTTTCATCACCGGTTGATCCTGCGTTTAGATACTGCGCGCTAAAGGAGCGCCAAGCTGTGGAAAACCGGCAAAAGGTGCAGTTTCTGAGATGCATTCGACAGCCGTTGGAGCTTGACCGGACGACGGTTGTTTGCCTGCCCCTAAACATGCTGTGGCCTGCGAGGATTGCTCCGGAGGGGGGTTGACGTTCGGGGCCTGCCATGCCATCGTTGACAACGGAATTCAACCGGCGTCCTGTGCCAATCGCGGCAGACTGAGTCTGGGTCTGAGTCTGACTCTGAGCCTCCGTCGCAGCCGCAGGCCGCGCGCCGCCCGTTAGGTCGCTCATCGTGGAGGACCCCCAAATGGCGAAAGCCCTGTTCGGCCATGTCGGCGTCGGCTCCGACGCTCGTCTTGCCGCGGAGGTGCACCGGCTCCGTTCGCGAGTGCGTGATCTTGAGAACGAGCTCTCTCGCGCCCTTGCCGTCAACGAGGTACTGGCGTCCCAGGTAGATGTCACGGACGAGCTTCGTGCCCTCGACAAGGAGCCCGCGCTCACCTAGTTCGACCCCGGTCTTCGCGGACCGGTTTTTTTGTTGGAGGACGTCCTCGGGGCGTCCTCCTCTCTTTTGCCACCCGACGCCGCTAGCGTCGCTCCCGATGTACCTCAAGAGCCTGACCCTGAAGGGCTTCAAGTCCTTCGCCGGGTCCACGACGATGCAGCTCGAGCCGGGATTGACGTGCGTTGTCGGGCCCAATGGCTCCGGCAAGAGCAACGTCGTCGACGCGATCGCCTGGGTGCTCGGCGAGCAGGGCGCCAAGGCGCTGCGTGGCGGGAAGATGGAAGACGTCATCTTCGCCGGCTCCCCGGGCCGGCCCCCGCTCGGGCGCGCCGAGGTGCAGCTGACCATCGACAACTCCGACGGTGCGCTGCCGATCGACTACGCCGAGGTCACCATCGGGCGGCTGATGTACCGCTCGGGGGAGTCCGAGTACACGATCAACGGCAGCACGTGCCGGCTGCTGGACGTCCAAGAGCTGCTCTCCGACAGCGGCATCGGGCGAGAGATGCACGTCATCGTCGGGCAGGGCTCGCTCGACGCCGTCCTCGGGGCCCGGCCGGAGGACCGGCGCGGGTTCGTCGAGGAAGCCGCTGGGGTGCTGAAGCACCGCAAGCGCAAGGAGCGCGCGCTGCGCAAGCTCGACACCACCGCGACCAGCATCGAACGGCTCACCGACCTGGCGGCAGAGCTGCGCCGCCAGCTCGGCCCGCTCGGTCGCCAGGCGGAAGCCGCTCGCAAGGCCGGGGTAGTTCAAGCGGCGCTGCGCGACGCGCGGCTGCGGCTGCTCGCCGACGACATCGTCGCCGCCCGTAAGGCACTCGACGCGCGCGGTGAAGCGGACGGCGCGCTGGCCGGTCGGCTGGCCGAAGGCGAGGAGCAGCTCAAGCAGGCGCAGGCAGCCGACGAGTCGCTCAGTGCCGCGGTGAACCTGAGCTCCGATCGGGCCGACGCGGCCGCGCAGGTCTGGCACGCGCTGGGCCGGCTGTCCGAGCGGCTTGCCGCGGTGCGCGCGCTGGCCGAGCAGCGGGCGAGCTACCTGAGCGCTCCGGAGCCGATGCCGGCGGGCCGTGACCCCGAGCAGCTGGAGGCGGAGGCGGCGGCGGTCGAGCAGGAGGAAGCCGCGCTGGCCGGCCGGGCCCGCGACGCAGCCGGTCGCCACGAGGCGGCCCGCGAGGCTCGGGTGGCGGCCGAGTCGCAGCTTTCCGCCTGGGACGAGCGCACCCGGGCAGCCGCTCGGGCCGCCGCAGACCGCCGCGAAGGGCTCGCCCGGCTCCGCGGCTCGCTGGAAACCGCCCAGGGCCGGCTGGCCGCTGCGGCGGCCGAGGACGAGCGGCTGCAGCAGGCCGCCGAGGCAGCCCGGGCCCGAGCCGCGGAACGCGAGAAGGAGGCGGCCGCAGCCTCGGTGGAGCTGGAGCGGCTCGACGCCGCCGAGGTCGAGCTGGACGCCGTGCACACCGCTGCCGAGACCGCGTTGCAGGCGATGCTGACCGAGGTCGACGCCATCGCCGCCCGGCTGCGCGAGGCTGAGCAGGAGCGAGTGAGCGCGCAGTCGAGCCGTGACACGTGGGCGCACTCTCTGGAGCCCGCCGACGGCACGGCAGCGATCCTGGCCGATCCGCCGCCAGGGGTCCTCGGCGCCACGGCCGACGTCATCACGGTCGCGAAAGGCGCCGAGGCGGCGATCGCCGCGGTGCTCGGCGGCATTGTCGACGGCCTCGCCGCGGCGGCCCCGGAGGCAGCGGCGGCAGCGCTCGAAGCGGCTGCCGGAGCCGCGGCCCGCGTCTCGGTGCTCGTGGGAGGCACGCCGGCGCCAAGCGACGGCGGGGGCCGGCCCGATTTGCCGCCGGGCGCCGAGTGGGCGGCCGATCTGGTGACGGTCGGGAGTGCGGCCGGTGCCGCTGCCGACGGGGTGCGGCGCAGCATCGCGGCCCTGCTGCACGCCACCGCCGTCGTCCCCGACCTCCCTGCCGCCTTGCAGCTGCTGGCAGTGCAGCCGCAGCTCACGGCGGTCACCCGTGAAGGGGACGTGCTCGGATCCGCGAGCGCCTCGGGCGGGGCGAAGGCGCCGGCGTCACCGCTCGCCGTGCGCGCGGCCTATGCCGACGCCGAACGCCGGCTGGCTGCCGCCGAGCAGCGGTGCGCCGCCGAGACCGCCGCGCGCGAAGCTGCCCAGGGCCAGCTGGCAGCCCTGGAGGAGCAGGTCAACGCGGCGCTGACCACCTTGCACGACTCCGACGCCGCCATCGCCGCCTACCAGGACGAGCTGGCCCGGGCGACGTCGGCCGCGCGGTCGGCGGTCGCGGAAGCCGAACGGCTGGAGCGCGCCCGTCACGAGTTGCAGACCAACCGGGCGCGCCACGAGGCGGACGCGACGGCGTTGCAGCAGCAGCTGGCCGCCGTCGACGGTGAGGAGCTGCCTGCCGAGCCCGACCCGGCCGATCGGGAGCGCCTCGCCGCCGCGCTGGAGCAGGCGCGCAGCGCGGAGATGGAGCTTCGGCTCGCCGCGGGTGTCGCGCAGGAGAAGGCGCGGGCGATCGCCGGCCGGGCCGCCTCGCTGGCGCGGGCCGCGGCCAACGAGCGCAAGGCACGGGCTGCCGCGGAGCAGCGCCGGGTCGAGCGCGCGGCAGCGGCGGACCGCGCCGCCGCGGTCGCCCGGCTGGCGGATGAGGGATCGCGTCGGCTCGCCGAATCGTTCGCGGCTGCCGGTGCCGCCCGCGATGCCGCCGAGGCGGAAAAGGCGGACGGTCAGCAGCGGCTGGCTGCTGTGCGGGACCGGGCCCGCACCCTCGGCACCGAGGTCGAGGAGCTGCGCGACGCGCGTCACCGCGACGAGATGGCCCGCACCGAGCAGCGACTGCTGCGCGACTCGTTGGAGGAGCGCTGCCGCGAAGAGTGGGGGATGGAGCCCGACACTCTCGTCGAGGAGTACGGCCCGCACCTGCCGGTGCCGCCCGACACCGAAGACGGGCAGCTGGCGGTCTACAACCGCAGCGCGCAGGAGAAGCGGGCCGCTGACTCCGAACGCGCGCTCGCCCGGCTCGGCACCGTCAACCCGCTGGCGCTCGAGGAGTACGCCGCGCTGCAGGAGCGCGCCACCTTCCTCGCCCAGCAGGTCGAGGATCTGCAGAAGACCCGGCGCGAGCTGCTCGGGATCGTCAAGGACGTCGACGCGCGGGTGATCGAAGTGATGGCGTCGGCGCTCGAGGACACGGCGCGCGAGTTCAGCCTGGTGTTCCCGACGCTCTTTCCGGGCGGCGAGGGGCGCCTGGTGCTGACCGAGCCCGACGACCTGCTGATGACCGGCATCGAGGTGGAGGTGCGGCCGGCGGGCAAGCGGGTGTCCCGGCTGTCGCTGCTGTCGGGTGGTGAGCGTTCGCTGGCCGCCCTCGCCTTCCTGCTCGCCGTCTTCCGGGCCCGACCGTCGCCGTTCTACGTCCTCGACGAGGTCGAGGCGGCGCTCGACGACCGCAACCTCGGCCGGCTGATCGAGGCGCTCGATCAGCTCCGGCAGTCGTCGCAGCTGATCGTCGTCACGCACCAGAAGCGGACCATGGAGGTCGCCGACGCGCTGTACGGCGTGACCATGCGTCGCGATGGCGTGACGGCGGTGGTCAGCCAGCGGCTGCGGGAGCGGCTCTCCGCCTGAGTCTCGAGGGCGCAGCTCTCCGGCGGGTGGGCAAGCGGCCCAGGTCAAGCGGCCCAGACGGATTGCCGTCGTCGTCGACGTGGCCCAGGACGCCCTCGAAGCAAAGCCGGCCGCCCACCTCGTGCGCGGCGAAACCGGTGACGCGTTCGGCGGCGCGATTCCAGTGGGTGATGCGCCGGTTGCGGTCCATCGCGTACACCGCGTCGCTCATCGACTCGAGCAGCAACAGGTCGGACTGGGGTGTGCGGCGCGCCATCGGTTGCTCCTCCCCGCGTCCCGCCCGGAGCCCGTTGCCAGGTCTGTCTTCGCTGTCTCGGCGGGATGCCGGCAGCTCGCCACGGGACCTACGTCCCTAGAACGGACCTCATCCGGGGCCGAGAAGCGGTGGTTGCCGCCCAATCCGCGGCGATCCCGGCAGAGCGGAGAAGTCGGGCTGCGTCACGTCCGTCGCCGCCAGCGGGTGGCGGGATCCCGGTGCGGCCTCCCGCGTAGCCTCGGAGCGCACGGTGTCGTCCGTCTGAGGAGCTCGCCATCACCGTTCTGATCACCGTTTTGTCGGTTCTCGTCCTGGCCATCGTCATCACGGTCGGCTTCGTCGTGACCGCGCCGCGCCGCCGCCGCCGCCTGCCACCCGCACCGCCTCCGGGCGGGATCATCACTCGCGAGCCGGGAGCTCGTGAGGAAGCGGAAGCGCCGCCGGATACGTACGTGCGTGCCACGACCACGGTCGAGCTGCCGGAGCCGGAGACCGCCGAGGTCGAGGTATCGGAGGAGACCGGGCCGGCGCTCGAGACGCCGCTGCCGACCGCCGGTCGGCTCGTTCGGCTGCGCTCGCGGCTCGCCCGCTCGCAGAGCACCCTCGGCCGCGGCCTGCTCGCTGTCCTGTCCCGCGACACGATCAGCGACGAGGACTGGGAGGAGATCGAAGACACCCTCCTCACCGCCGACATGGGCGTCACGCCGACGATGGAGCTGGTCGAGGCGCTGAAGCAGCGGGTGCGAATACTCGGCGCCCGCACCCCCGATGCGGTGCGTGACCTGCTGCGCGACGAGCTGCTCGCCCAGATCGGCACCAGCACCGACCGCAGCGTCGCCACCACCGTTCACGACGGCCGGCCCGCCGTCGTTCTGGTCGTCGGCGTGAACGGCACCGGCAAGACCACCACCTGCGGCAAGCTGGCGCGCGTTCTCGTCGCGGACGGGCGCACGGTGCTGCTCGGTGCGGCCGACACGTTCCGCGCAGCGGCCGCCGACCAGCTCGAGACCTGGGGCGGGCGGGTCGGGGCGGAGACGGTCCGCGGGCCGGAGGGCGCCGACCCGGCAAGCGTGGCGTTCGAGGCGGTCAAGCAAGGCATCGAAGACGGTGTCGACACCGTCGTCGTCGACACGGCGGGCCGGTTGCACACCAAGTCCGGGCTGATGGACGAGCTCGGCAAGGTGAAGCGCGTTGTCGAGAAGCAGTCGCCGGTCGACGAGGTGCTGCTGGTCCTCGACGCGACCACCGGCCAGAACGCGCTCGTGCAGGCGAAGGTGTTCGCCGAGGTCGTCAACGTCACCGGAGTCGTGCTGACGAAGCTCGACGGCACCGCCAAGGGCGGCATCGTCGTCGCCGTGCAACGGGAGCTCGACGTGCCGGTCAAGCTGGTCGGCCTCGGCGAGGGCCCGGACGACCTAGCGCCGTTCGAGCCGGAAGCGTTCGTCGACGCGCTGCTCGGCTGACCACCAAGATCAACGCGCCAGCCAACGGGCTGAACCCCCCGCCAACAGGGGGTTCGACCGGTTGGCTGGCGCGTTGACCTTGCTCAGGTGGCTGAAGTGGCTAAGCCCCCGAACGGAGATCCGGGGGCTCAACCGGCGCGGTCATAACCCCTCGGTCACCGATCGGGGGCGGCGCTCGCGGGCTACGCGGGCCGGGGAGTGTTCAGCTCTTCCGCGTTCTCGAGCAGGATGCGGCGCTGGTCGGCCTCGCTGAATCCGGCGAGCTCCTCGACGTAGTCGAGCGGCTGCGGCATGCCTTCGATGTGCGGCCAGTCGGACCCGAAGACGACCCGGTCGGCCCCCATGGCGGCGACCGTCTCGTTGACGTCGTCCTCCCAGAACGGGTTGATCCAGATGTTGCGCCGGAACGTCTCGACGGGGTCGTCGGAGAAGTAGCCCGGGGTCTTGCGGGCCGTCGAGCGCAGCTTCTTGAACAGATCCGGCAGGAACGTCGAACCGTTCTCGACGGAGATGATCCGCACGTTCGGGAAGCGGTCGAACAGCTTCTCGAAGACCAGCGAGGCGAGGAAATCCATGATCGCGCGTTCCATGTTGAACGCGGTGACCGACGGCTTGAACGCCCCGGAGAAGCTGGCGGAAAAGCCGTCCCGGCCGTAGCCGTTCGAGCTGTAGCCGCTGTCACCGGCGTGCACGACCACCGGGATACCGGCCTCGTTGACCCGCGCCCAGAAGGGGTCGAACACCGGGTCGGCGACGCCGAACGAGCCCTCGGCGGTGAAAGCGGCCGCCGGACGCATGACGACGGTGCGTGCCCCCTGCTCGACGGCCCGCTCGAACTCGCGGACCGCGAAGTCCAGGTCGGCGAGGGTGATGTACGGGGCCGCGAACAGCCGGTCCCGGTAGGCGTAGCCCCAGTCCTCCTCGACCCAGCGGTTGAACGCGGTGAACAGCAGCGCCACCGCTTCGGGGTCGTGCTTGAGCAGCTCCTCGTAGATCATGCCGAGGGTCGGGAACATCCAGACCTTGGACAGGCCCTGACGGTCCATGGCGGCAAGACGCGCGTCACGGTCGCGGTATTCGGGGCGGATCGGCTCGCGCTCGCGCAGCAGCTCGAGGGGCGTGCGGCCGTCGGAATTACCCCGGAAGTAGGAGGACAGCGCTCCAGCCGGCGAGACCGGGTCGAAGGTCGGGTTCACCACCGCGTGGCTGACCTTGCCGCCGACGACGTGATACTTGCGGCCGTTGATCTCGCACCACTGGATGACGCGCGGGCCGTGGCGCGGGTCGAGGTGACGCGTGAACGCGTCGAGTGCCTCGTAGTAGTGGTTGTCACCGTCGAAGGCCGCGAAGTCCAGGCCCTTCTGCGGGACGACTCCGCTGGCGGTGCCCGGCTCAATGGTCGCGGTCATGCTCATCAACTCCGGTTCGAAACGGCGCCTGCTGATGGGTTGCGCGATTGCGCTTGCTGTCACAGTCTGACACGTCGTCAGGACGTCAGCGAAGCCTCCGGGGGAACACCGCCAAAGGCCGCACCGTTCGAATACGCCGAGCGGCGCCGGCGGCCAATACCCTAGAGGCAGCCTGCACTCTCACGGTCGGCGACCGACGCCTCCGATCCGCCCGAAGGGCTACTTCGTGTTCGACACCCTCTCCAACCGGCTCGACAAGGTCTTCTCCTCGCTGCGAGGCAAGGGCCGGCTGTCCGACAAGGACATCGATGACACCGCGCGCGAGATCCGCATCGCGCTGCTCGAAGCCGATGTCGCGCTGCCGGTCGTGCGCACGTTCATCGCGGCGATCAAGTCGCGGGCCGCCGAGGCGAACGTCAGCCAGGCGCTGAACCCGGCCCAGCAGGTCATCAAGATCGTCAACGAAGAGCTCATCGCGATCCTCGGCGGTGAGACCCGCACCGTTCGCTATGCCAAGACCCCGCCCACCGTGATCATGCTGGCGGGCCTGCAAGGTTCCGGTAAGACGACGCTCGCCGGCAAGCTGGGCCGCTGGCTGAAAAGCCAGGGGCACGCGCCGCTGCTCGTCGCCTGCGACCTGCAGCGTCCTAACGCGGTCACCCAGCTGCAGGTGGTCGGCCAGCAGGCGGGCGTCGAGGTCTACGCCCCCGAGCCCGGCAACGGCGTGGGTGACCCGGTCAGGGTCGCCCGCGATGCCATCGACGTGGCCCGCCGCAAGGTCCACGACGTCGTCGTCGTCGACACCGCCGGTCGCCTCGGTATCGACGAAGAGCTGATGCAGCAGGCCGCCGACATCCGCGACGCGGTGACGCCCGATGAGGTGCTGTTCGTCGTCGACGCGATGATCGGCCAGGACGCCGTGACGACGGCGCAGGCGTTCCTCGAAGGTGTCGACTTCAGCGGCGTCGTGCTCACCAAGCTCGACGGTGACGCGCGCGGTGGGGCGGCGCTGTCGGTCGCGCAGGTGTGCGGTCGGCCGATCATGTTCGCGTCGACGGGGGAGAAGCTCGCCGACTTCGACGTCTTCCATCCCGAGCGCATGGCCTCGCGCATCCTCGGCATGGGTGACGTGCTCACCCTCATCGAGCAGGCCGAGCAGGCGTTCGACGTCTCCCAGGCCGAGCAGATGGCGGCGAAGGTCGCGGGCGACGACTTCAACCTCGAGGACTTCCTCGACCAGATGCTCCAGATGCGCAAGATGGGCCCCATCGCGAACCTGCTGGGCATGCTGCCGGGCATGGGGCAGATGAAGGAGCAGCTCTCTCAGGTCGACGACCGCGACGTCGACCGGGTGATGGGCATCATCCGCTCGATGACGCCGATCGAGCGTCAGCAGCCCAAGGTGCTGAACGCCTCTCGCAAGGCGCGTATCGCCCGCGGTTCCGGCGTCACGGTCACCGAGGTCAATCAGCTGCTCGACCGTTTCGAGGAAGCCCGCAAGATGATGCGGCAGATGGCGGGGATGGCGGGGCTCGGCGGTGCCCGCAAAGCCAAGCGAGCGGCCAAGAAGGGCAAGGGCGCCTCGCGCAAGGGCAATCCTGCCGCACGTGCTGCGCTCGAGCGTGGCGATGACGCCGGGCAGAAGCAGGGTCCGGTGAACCCGTTCGGGCTGCCCGCCGACGGGCAAATGCCCGACCTGTCGAAGCTGCAGATGCCGGGCAAGTTCGGCGGGCTCGGCGGTCCGGGCGCACCGGCCGGTCCGCCCCCGCGCCGCCGCGGCTGATGATCAACGCGCCAATGATCATGCTGAGACCCGGTTCAACGGGGGGTTCGGCGTGATCATTGGCGTGTTGACCTTGGTGACCCGGTCGACCTGACGCCGCCGCCGCCGTCTGGCACACTGGTTTGCCGGGTGCCTATGGGTGCTTCGCTGGTTTGCGGCCCTCTTCCGTTTCCGGCGAGCGCTCGTGGCCGGCACTGTCAGGTTGTCCGCGCGCAGCTGTCCCCACTCGGCCGCGCCGATCAGCCATCTCGAGACCTGGAGTAAAGCAACCAACGTGGCTACCAAGATCAGGCTGATGCGCCTCGGCAAGATGCGCGCGCCGTACTACCGCATCGTCGTTGCGGACGCCCGCACCAAGCGCGAAGGCCGCGTCATCGAGACGATCGGTAAGTACCACCCCAAGGAAGACCCGAGCTTCATCGAGGTCGACTCCGACCGTGCCCAGTACTGGCTCGGCGTCGGCGCCCAGCCGACCGAGCCGGTCGCGGCGATCCTGCGCGTCACCGGCGACTGGCAGAAGTTCAAGGGCGAGCCCGCCCCGCCGCCCATGAAGGTCGCCGAGCCGAAGCCCGACAAGGCCGAGCGTTTCGCCGCGGCGGCGCGCGAGTCCGCCGGTCTCACCGAAGCCGCTGCGCCCAAGCCGAAGAAGTCGACCGCGAAGGCCAAGGACGCCGCGCCCAAGGCCGACGCCGAGCCCGAGCCCAAGGCCGACGCCGAGCCCGCGCCCAAGGCCGACGCCGCGCCCAAGGCCGACGCCGCGCCCAAGGTCGACGCCGAGCCCGAGCCCAAGGCCGACGCCGCCGCCGGCGAGTCGGCGCCGGCTGCGGAGTAAGAGGTGCTGGACGCGGCGGTCGAGCACCTCGTCAGGGGCATCGTCGAGCACCCGGATGAGGTCTCGGTGGCCGAGCGGTCGGGTCGGCGTGGCCGCACGATCGAGGTGCGCGTCCACCCGGACGACCTCGGCAAGGTGATCGGCCGCGGCGGGCGCACGGCCAACGCGCTGCGCACGATCGTGGCCGGGATCGGCGGTCGAGGGGTGCGGGTCGATGTCGTCGACACCGACCGGCGCTAGGGCTGACCGCCGCTGACTGCGGAGGCGCGGGGCGGCGAGCCGGCGCAGGGTGGGCCGGACCGCTTGGCCGTCGGGAGGATCTCGCGCGCTCATGGGGTGCGCGGAGAAGTGTCCGTCGAGGTGCGCACCGACTTTCCGGAGCGCCGGTTCGCGCCGGGAAACGTGCTGCACTGCGACCATCCTGACGCCCCGGTGCTCACCGTCCGTTCCGTCCGGCCGCATTCCGGCCGGCTTCTCGTGACGTTCGACGAGGTCGCCTCGCGAGACGTCGCCCAAGCTCTCTCCGGTTCCCTGCTGCTCATCGACGCCGAGCAGCTCGGCCCGTCGATAGCGGGGGCCGACGAGGACGGCTGGCTCGACCGCGAGATCATCGGGCTGGCGGCCCGCACCGTCGACGGATCCCCGTTGGGTGCCGTCACGGACGTGGTCCACGGTCCGGGCGGGGACCTCTTGGCTATTGCGCGCGAAGGGCAACGAGAGTTGCTGGTCCCGTTCGTCCGCGAGATCGTGCCGACGGTGGACGTGCAGTCGGGTGTCGTGGTGATCGATCCGCCGCCCGGCCTGCTGGAGCTCTGAAACGCCGGTGCGGCTGGATCTCGTCACGATCTTCCCGGACTATTTCGCGCCGCTCGACCTGTCGTTGCTCGGTAAGGCACGCGAACGCGGGCTTCTCGACGTTCGGGTCCACGACCTGCGTGCCTTCACCGACGACGTGCATCGCACGGTGGATGACAGCCCCTACGGCGGCGGCCCGGGCATGATCATGACGCCCGAGCCGTGGGGACGCGCGCTGCAGCAGATCAGCGGCCAGACCCTGGGGCAGCGAGCGCAAACGCCCGCCGCCGAACGGCCGCGGGTGATCATTCCGACTCCGGCGGGACGGCGGTTCGACCAGGCGTACGCCGCCGAGCTGGCGCAGGCGCCGTGGCTCGTCTTCTGCTGCGGGCGGTATGAGGGGATCGACGCCCGCGTGGCCGAAGCGTGGGGCGACGACGAGGTGAGCATCGGCGACTACGTCCTCGCCGGCGGCGAAGCTGCCGCGCTGGTGATGGTCGAAGCTGTCCTGCGACTGCTGCCCGGGGTGCTCGGCAACGCGGCGTCGGTGGCCGACGATTCGTTCTCGCACGGCCTGCTCGAAGCTCCTGCGTACACCCGCCCACCGGAGTGGGAGGGGCTCGCGGTTCCCGACGTGCTGCGCTCGGGGGACCACGGCGCGATCGCCCGGTGGCGCCACGCGCAATCGCTGCAGCGCACGCGTGAGCGGCGTCCCGATCTGCTCCCGCCTCCGGCCTAGCGGACGCGTCCGGCGCTGGTCTGTGGCACAGTAGAGAGTCGGTCGACGCGCGCCTTTGAGCTCATCCGGTGGTTATCCGCTGGGCAAGCCCCTGTGCAGGCGCCCGCAAGCCAGCCAAGACGTCCGTACTGCCGCGAGGATTTCACGCCATGCACACCCTTGACGAACTCGACGCCGCGTCGCTACGCGACGATGTGCCGGACTTCCGGCCCGGCGACACGCTCAAGGTCCACGTGCGAGTCGTCGAGGGCAACCGCGAGCGCGTCCAGGTCTTCCAGGGCGTCGTCATCAAGCGCCAGGGCGGCGGTGTGCGGGAGACGTTCACCGTGCGCAAGGTGAGCTTCGGCGTGGGCGTGGAGCGCACGTTCCCGGTCCACACCCCGATCATCAGCAAGATCGAGGTCGTCACCCGTGGTGACGTCCGCCGGGCCAAGCTGTACTACCTGCGCAGCCTGCGTGGTAAGGCCGCGAAGATCAAGGAGAAGCGCGACCCGGTGGGCCGGTGATCCCTTCCAGGTGCGGCACAGCCAGCCTGGATAGAGTTCGCGGGGCATGAGCAGCGATGCCGGGGGAGACGAAGCTGCCTCGGCGGGTTCACGGGGCAGTGACCCGGTCGCGCCGGTCGCCGATCTGAACAAGCCGGCGGCGGGCGGCGCGTCCGCGACCCCGTCGCCGGGCGAGACCCAGGATCGCCCCGCCGGCGAAACCGAGGTGGCCGCGGCCCGGCCGCGTCAGTGGTGGCGACGCCGCAGCGGGCCACCGAAGAAGAAGTCGCTCTGGCGCGAGATCCCCGTCCTGATCATCATCGCGCTGGGTCTTGCGCTGCTCATCAAGACCTTCGTCGTGCAGCCCTTCTACATCCCCTCCGGGTCGATGGAGAAGACGCTGATGATCAACGACCGCGTGCTCGTCAACAAGATGGTCTACGACTTTCGCGATCCCAAGCGCGGCGAGATCGTGGTCTTCAACATCGACGGCACCGGCTTCGAGCGCTACGCCACCCCGCTGGCGCCGCCGAGCAACATCGTGAGCCGCGGATTTCGCAACCTGGAAAACCTCTTCGGTCTCGGACCGAACAACAAGGACTTCATCAAACGGGTGATCGCCATCGGCGGCGACACGATCTCCTGCTGCGACCCCCAAGGTCGGGTCGTCGTGAACGGCAAGAGCCTCGACGAGCCGTACGTCTATCGGGACGGCCCTGACGAGGCCAACAAGCGTTTCGGGCCGGTAAAGATCGCCAAGGGCAACCTGTGGGTGATGGGCGACCATCGCAACAACTCGGAGGACTCGCGCGTCGGCGGGCAGGTGCCGGTGAACCAGGTCATCGGTCAGGCATTCGTGCGCGTGTGGCCGCTGTCGGATTGGCGCGGCTTCGGGGTGCCGAAGACGTTCTCCGCGTTGAACGGCATGGGCGCGCTCGGCTTCGGTCTGTTTCTTCCGATGTTCTGGCGACGACGATCGTGGCGACTCCCGCCGCTGACCGTCTCCAAGGACCCGCCGACGGACTAGGGTCGCTCCCGATGCCTCCTTCTGCATCCTCCTCAGGCCGCCGCAAAGGCCGCCCGACGCGCGGCAGAGCGCGACCGGCAGCGCCGGTCCGGCAGCCTTTGTGGGTGACCCCGCCGCCGGCGATCGTGCGCAGCGACGCGGGGCTCTGGGGCTATGAGCGCGCGCTGCGCCGCGTCGGCTTTCGCCATGTCGCCGGCGTCGATGAGGCGGGCCGCGGCGCGTGCGCCGGGCCGCTGGTGGTCGCCGCCGTCGTGCTGCCGGAGGGCAGGCGCGGGGAGATTCCCGGGCTCGCCGACAGCAAGCTGCTGCATCCCGACGTGCGGGAAGAGGTCTACGAGAAGGTCGTTGCGCGGGCGGTCAGCTGGGCCGCCTGTGTCATCCCGACCGGCGAGGTCGACCGGCGCGGGGTGCACGTCGCGAATGTGACCGGGATGCGGCGGGCGGTGGCCAGGCTCGCTGTCGCGCCGTCGTACACCCTCACCGACGGCTTCCCGATCCCCGGGATGCCGTCGCCGGCCTGCGCGGTGTGGAAGGGGGATCAGGTGGTCGGATGCGTGGCAGCCGCGTCCGTCGTCGCGAAGGTCACCCGGGACCGGCTGATGCGAGAGCTCGACGGTCATTTCCCGCAGTACGGCTTCGCCGCGCACAAGGGCTATTGCACGCCCGAACACGACGAGGCGCTGCGCACCCACGGGCCCTGCCACGAGCACCGCTTCTCGTTCGTCAACGTCCGGCAAGCCGCGGCGCGGGTCGGCGCGGGAGCGGGCATGCCTGCCAGTGTCCGGGTGTTCGGGCAGGATGACGGGATGCCGGAGTTCGCGACCGCCCACGATGCAGCGCAGCTCGAGACTGGCGGCTTGGCCCCTCTGGAGGGAGTGGCGTGAGCGCCGAAGACCTCGAGAAGTACGAGACGGAAATGGAGCTGCAGCTCTACCGCGAGTACCGCGATGTGGTGGGGCTGTTCACCTACGTCATCGAGACCGAGCGCCGCTTCTATCTGGCGAACGACTACCGGCTCGACGTGCGCGGCAGCGCCGACGGCGAGGTGTTCTTCGAGCTGGCGCTGCACGACGCCTGGGTGTGGGACATGTACCGCCCGGCGCGTTTCGTGAAGAACGTGCGCGTGGTGACGTTCAAGGACGTCAACGTCGAAGAGATCACCAAGACCGAGCTCTAAAGCGCCGGGGTGCATCCCGGGCCCGTGCCGCGGGTACGGGCGGGTCATGAGCGAGGAGCGGATCACCACGTCGGGTAGCGGCTCGGAGCCGGCGGCGAACCAGCCCAAGACCGAGGCGATGCCGACCGACGAACGTCAGGCGACCCCGCCGACCGGCAATATCGGCAGCACCGACCCGCAGGCGCCCACCGTGATCGCCCAGTCCGCGGTGGACGGCGGGGTGCCGCGAGCGAAGACGGAGCCACGCGGCGCCGCCGGCCGGCCCGGCTCGATGACTCCGGATGAAGCCGAAGGCGAGCCGCAGGCGGGGGCGGACGGGGGCGCTCCGGACCACGTCGCTACCGACCCTTCCGGCGAAGTTGCCACCTGACGCCTGCTGTCAACGGCCGGCGCCGGCGCTGTGGATGAGCCCGGCGCTTCCACAGCTTGCTCGCTGACCCGCCCGCCCAGCCTTCCCGCAGGTCATCGTCGATCCACCGGCAGCAATGCCGGCTACCGGCGAGACAGGTGCGAGGGCGGCGATGCGGGTCAAGGACGCGGTGGGACGTTTCGGTGAGGAGCAGGCAGCTCGGCACCTGACGGCGGCGGGGCTGACAGTCCTCGCGCGCAACTGGCGCCCGGGTCGAATACCGGGCGGCCCGCGGGGCGAGCTCGACATCATCGCCCGCGATGGCGAGGAGATCGTCATCGTGGAGGTCAAGACCCGGTCGGGCACCCGGTTCGGGTCGCCCGCCGAGGCGGTCACCGCCGACAAGGTCCGGCGGCTGCGGCGGCTCGCGGCGGCCTGGCTCGCGGCCAACCCGGCGACCGGTTACCGGGCGGTGCGCTTCGACGTCGTCAGCGTCCTTCGCACCGGGCGTGAGCTGCGTGTCGACCATCTGCGCGGAGCGTTCTGATGTCGATCGCGCGGGCGGCGTGTGTCGCGTTGCAGGGCATCGAAGGTCACCTGGTCGAAGTCGAAGCGCACCTGTCGAACGGGCTGCCCGGCGTCACGCTGATCGGCCTGCCGGACACGTCGCTGTACGAGGCGCGTGACCGGGTCAAGTCGGCGGTCATCAACAGCCGGTTCAAGTGGCCGGAGCAGCGCATCACCGTGGGCCTGTTTCCCGCCGCGTTGCCGAAGTCCGGTAGCGGCTTCGACGCCGCCGTGGCCGCAGCGGTGCTGGCCGCAGAGAACGTGGTGCCGCCCGAGTCGCTGGCGAAGCGGGTGCTCATCGGCGAGCTGGCGCTCGATGGACGGCTACGTCCGGTGCCCGGGGTCCTGGCCGCGGTCCTCGCACTGTCAGACGCCGGGCTGAGCCGCGTGGTCGTGCCGGCCGCGAATGCCCGCGAGGCGGCGCTCGTCCCCGGGGTCGAGGTCGAGCCGGTGCACCACTTGCGCGATCTCGTTGCACTGCTGCGCGGGGAGCCCGTTGCGACTGTTGTCCCCGAAGCGGCGGTCGAGGACGATCGCGGCACCGCGCCACCCGACTTCGCGGAAGTCGCCGGGCAGCCGACCGGCCGGCTCGCGATGGAGCTTGCCGCGGCAGGCGGTCACCACGTGTTCATGCTCGGCCCGCCGGGGGCCGGTAAGACCATGCTCGCCGAACGGCTTCCCGGCCTGTTGCCGGCGCTCACCGACGAGCAGGCGCTCGAGGTGACGGCGATTCACTCGGTGGCGGGCGCGCTGCCGCCGGAGGCACTCGTGCGCCGTCCGCCGTTTCGCAATCCGCACCATTCAGCGACCCTCGCGGCGATCGTCGGAGGGGGCAGCAAGTTGCTTCGGCCCGGGGCCGCGAGCCTGGCTCACCGCGGCGTGCTCTTCCTCGACGAAGCCCCCGAATTCTCGCCGCGAGTGCTCGACGCGTTGCGTCAGCCGTTGGAGAGCGGGTTCGTGGAGATCGCGCGGGCGGCGGGTGCGGTGCGCTTCCCGGCGCGGGTGACGCTGGTGCTGGCAGCGAACCCGTGTCCGTGTGGCAGGTCGGGGACGCTGCGGGGTGATGTGGCCTGCACCTGTCCGCCGCGGCTTCGGGTGGGCTATCGAACGCGGTTGTCCGGTCCGTTGCTGGACCGGGTGGATGTGCGGGTGCGTTTGGAGCCGCCGTCGCGGCATCTGCTGCAGGCGCGGGCGGGTCAGGAGGAGCCGACCGCGCAGGCGGCCGAGCGGGTGGCGCGGGCGCGGGCGGCGGCGGCGAGGCGGTTCGCCGGGACGCCGTGGCGGACGGTTGCCGATGTGCCGGGGCCGGCGTTGCGGGCGCGCTGGGGCCGGCCGCACCAGGTGATGGAGGACGCGGCGGGGCAGTTCGACCGGGGGCAGTTGACCGCGCGGGGAATGGACCGGGTACTGCGGTTGGCATGGACGCTGGCGGATCTGGCGGGTGATCCGGCTCCGGAGCGCGCGCATGTGCGGCAGGCGCTGGAGCTCCGGCTCCACGGCGGTGCCTGGTGAGCGCGGTGAGCGGGGTGGGTGTCGACCAGTCGGAGCGGGAAGCCCGGGCGGCGCTGCTGCGGGTGAGTGAACCGGGGGATCCGCTGCTCGCGCGCCAGGTCGCGACGCTCGGCGCGGCGGAGGCGTGGGCGCGGCTCGCGGCGTCGTATCCGGAGGTGGATGCGGCGCGGGAGTGGGAAGTGGCGTCGCTGGCCGGGATGCGGCTGGTGTGTCCGGGTGATGCCGAGTGGCCGGCCGGGCTGGCGGCTCTGGATCGGCCGGGGCCGGCGGGGGAGCTCGGCGCGCCGCTGGCGCTTTGGCTGCGCGGGCCGCTTTCGCTGGCCGCGGCGGCGGGTCAGGCGGTGGGAATCGTCGGTTCGCGGGCGGCCAGCTCCTACGGGCTGCACGTCGCCGGGGAGCTGGGCTTCCAGCTGGCGGAGCGGGGCTGGGCGGTGGTGTCCGGGGCGGCGTACGGGATCGACGGTGCGGCGCATCGCGGCGCCCTGACGGCGCCGGGTCCGACGATCGCGGTGCTGGCGTGCGGTGCTGACGTCGCGTACCCGCGTAGTCACGATGCCCTGCTCGCCCGGATCGCGGCGGAGGGACTCGTCGTCAGCGAAGCGCCTCCGGGCGGGTTGCCGCTGCGGCGCCGGTTTCTGGTGCGCAACCGGTTGATCGCCGCGCTGTCGGCCGGGACGGTGGTGGTGGAGGCAGGGGTGCGCAGCGGCGCGCTGAGCACCATGCGTCACGCCCAGCGGCTGGGGCGGTCGGTGATGGCGGTGCCCGGCCCGGTGACCAGCGGCTTGTCGGCCGGATGCCATCTGGTGCTGCGGCAGTGGCCGGAGGCGACGCTCGTGACGGGCGTCGACGAGGTGCTCGAGTGCGTCGGCCCGATGGGGATGCTGGCGCCGTTGCCGCCGAGCCCCCAGTCGCCGCGCGACGGGCTGGATGAGGTGATGACCCGGGTGCTGGAGGCAGTACCATCGCGGCGCCCGCGGCCGGCCGAGTGGATCGCCGAGCGCTGCGGGGAGACGGTGTTCGTCGTCGAGCGCATGCTGGCGCCGCTGCTGGCGAACGGGCTGATCGAGTCCCGGCCGGAGGGCTACCGGTTGACCGCGTTGGGGCGCCAGCCGTCAGGCGGGCTCACCGCGCCGTCCGGCGGGGTCGGGCAGCTGACCCTCGGCGGCGCGGCGCCTTGACGCGGGCCGGCGCTGCTGGTGACGGTGGTGTGGTGAGTGAGGCTGCCGCCGACGGCTCGTCGGAGCGCGCCGACCCGGCGTGGGACGACGCGCTGGTCGCCTTCGAGGCCTACCTGCGCGCCGAGCGGGGCCGCTCACCGGCGACTGTGCGCGCCTATCTGGGCGACCTCGAGAGCCTGCGCGAGCACACCCAGCGCATGGGGCGCGTCGAGCTGCGAGCGCTCGACCTCGCCGCGGTGCGCAGCTGGCTGGCGCGGCTGCGGACCCAGGGGTGCGCCCCGTCGACGCTCGCCAGGCGCGCGTCCGCCGTGCGCACCTTCAGCACGTTCGCCCACGGCCGCGGCCTGCTCGCCTCCGATGTGGCGGCGCGGGTCGAGGTCGCCCGGCGGGGGAGGGCGTTACCTCACGTCATGACCGCGTCGGCGGCGCAGCAGGCTTTCGCCGTTGCGGAGGACTCGCCGCCCGCAGATCCGACGGAGCGTGCCGTTCGGTTGCGCGACGCGCTCATCGTCGAATTCCTTTACGCCACCGCGATGCGCGTTTCCGAGCTCTGCGGGCTGGACGTATCGGACGTCGACGCGGAGCGCAGGCTGTTGCGCGTCATCGGCAAGGGAAATCGGGAGCGCCGGGTGCCCTACGGAATTCCCGCCGAGCAGGCGTTGCACGATTGGCTGCGCGATGGCCGGCCGATGCTGGTTCGCGCGGAAAGCGGCCCGGCGCTGCTGCTCGGCGTCCGGGGCCGCCGGCTGGATCCCCGGGCGGCACGCAGCGTGGTGCATGAGTGGATGAAGCGGGCCCCCGGCGGGATTGATTTGGCACCGCATGGCCTTCGCCACAGCGCGGCCACTCACATGTTGGAACGCGGTGCCGATTTGAGAAGCATCCAGGAGTTGCTGGGTCACGCTAGACTCGCGACCACGCAGCTCTACACGCATGTGTCAGCCGAGCGACTGCGAGTTTCCTATGAACGGGCGCACCCCAGGGCTTGAGGCCGAAGCGACGAGTGTCGCCAGTGCGCCGTCTACCGGTCAGCAGAATTCAGCTCCCGGGCGTACGCGCACCGAGCCGAAGCCGGTAGATCGGCAGCTCGAGGAGCTGTGGCGCGAGTTCAAGGAAACCGGCGATGCCAGCGTGCGCGAGCGGCTGATCCTGCATTACGCGCCGCTGGTGAAGTACGTCGCCGGCCGTGTGGGAGTCGGACTCCCGCCGAACATCGAGCAGGCCGACCTCGTTTCCTACGGGATTTTCGGGTTGATCGACGCCATCGAGAAGTTCGACCTTTCGCGCGCCATCAAGTTCGAGACCTACGCGATCAGCCGTATCAAGGGCGCCATCATTGATGAATTGCGCTCGATCGACTGGATCCCGCGTTCCATTCGCAGCAAGGCCCGCGAGGTGGAGCGGGCGTACGCGGCTCTCGAGTCGCGTTTGCACCGCACTCCGAGCGAGCCCGAGGTGGCTGCCGAGCTCGGCATCAGCCTGGACGAGCTGCACGCCATCTTCGGCCAGGTCTCTTTCGTGAACGTGCTGGCGCTCGATGAGCTGCTGAACGTCAACGGCGAGAAGGGCGACAAGGTCAGCCTTGTCGACACGCTGGAAGACACGCGCGCCCCCGACCCGGTGCGGGCGTTCGAGAGCCAGGAGACCAAGCACCTGCTGGCACGCGCGATCAACCTGCTGCCCGAGCGCGAGAAGATCGTCGTCACGCTCTACTACTACGAGGGCTTGACGCTGGCGGAGATCGGCCAGGTGCTGGGCGTCACCGAGAGCCGCATCTGCCAGATGCACACGAAAGCCGTCCTGCAGCTGCGTGCCAAGCTCGCCGACCAGCGCGGCTGATCCCGCCGGAGCCGCTTCCGCGGTTACCCTCCGCGGGTGAGCGACTTGCCGACGTGGGCCCGGGCGGTTCTCTACGCGGCAGGCGCCATCGCCGCCGCCGTCATCCTCTACGCCGTCGTCTACTACGCCGTCCGCGCCGCCATTCGCAGCGCCGGAGCGCAGGAGCGCGCTGCTGCTCGCCGCCAGGAGGACCTGCTGCGCAGCATCTCGCAGTCGGCCGAGTACGTCGCCGATGTCGCCGATGCCTGGGCGGAGGCCGAGGCGCAGCGGCGTGGTGTCGGTGGGCCGGCGGGCGAGGCGGAGCGGGGTGGTGTGTGGGTCGGCGGCCGGCGATTCCGCGACTTCGGGCGAGGACGGCTCATCCCCGACGCCTGCCGAGGATCAGCCCGCCGGCCGCGAGCGCAGCTAGCGACCAGGTCGCCGGCGAGACCGTCCAGCTGCTGCTTGTCGGGCTCGTCGTACGCGTCCCGCTCGACGCCAACCGCGCGACCTGCGCCGGCCCTGCAGCGGTCTGCAGCGATCCTGCCGCGGTCTGCATCGCACTCCTCGGCGAAGAGCCGGCCGCTTCGGTGCTCGCCGGGTAGGCCACCCGATCACCGGCCAGCGGCAACAAGCGGACCCGCGCCGGCGTGAGCGTGGCGAGCGGATCGAGATAGGTGTCCCCGCGCAGGAGTCCCCAGTGCAAGCATGCGGGGACCGGACAGCCGGCATGCCCGGGGGCGAGAGTGCCGATCTGTTGCCCCGCGGCGACGGCAGTGCCGCGTCGGACGATGGCCCTGACCGGCTCGTAGGTCGTGCGCAGCTCCCCGTGTGACACGACGACCACCGGCTTGCCGCCGACCTGACCGGCGAACGTGACGGTCCCGCTCGCGGCGGCGGTCACCCGTTCGCCGGGTACGCCCCCGAGGTCGACCCCGCGGTGGCCGGCCGCGTAAGGCGTCGGCGGGGGCTCGAAGCGCCGCGTGACGGTGAGCGGCTGTAGCGGCGCCACGTGGCCGGGTCCCTCCTGCGCAGCTTGCGCCGGCATAGCCGCGCACAGCACCACCAGCAGCCAACCGAAGACGCACGCCCGCACGAGGCGACTGAGCAGGAAGTTCACCCGTCCAGGACAGCCGATTGCGCCGGCTGCGGTCGCCGGGCAGACGCAGATCCGTGGACGGACCAGCTCCATGCACAGATCCGGCTGGTCGCTTGACAGCCTGCATGCGGCATTTGCTGTCCGGCCGAAGTCGGCGCATGGAGGCCGCATGGAGGCCGCGTGGAGACGGGAACGAGGCTCAGCGGCCAACCGACGCCGGACGATCAATAACCGCGGGTCATGATCAGCCGCCCTGCGTACACTGGGAATGCACGACCGGCGGTCTGCCTTGTACAGCCCGCTGGCAGTACCACAATCAGCAGTTCGGCCTCGACCGAGCTGACTACGCACGTCCCTTCCGGCCTCGGCCGGGTCGGGCCGCAGCGGTCCCCGAATCCCCGGGGTGCGGACCCGTCAGGACGTCAGGGCACCCGGCCACCCGGCGCGGGCGCAAAACCGAAGCAGAGAGGTCCACCCGAGACATGGTCGTCACCATGCGCCAGCTGCTGGAGGCTGGGGTCCACTTCGGACACCAGACCAAGCGCTGGAACCCCAAGATGCGCCGGTACATCTTCACCGAGCGCAACGGCAACTACATCATTGATTTGCGCCAGAGCGTCGACTACATCGACCGCGCCTACGACTTCGTCAAGCAGACGGTCGCCCACGGCGGGACGATCATGTTCGTCGGCACCAAGAAGCAGGCGCAGCAGGCCATCGAGGAGCAGGCGACCCGCGTCGGCATGCCGTACGTGAAAGAGCGCTGGCTCGGCGGCATGCTCACCAACTTCCAGACCGTCCACAAGAGGCTGCAGCGCCTCAAGGAGCTGGAGGCGCTCGAGGCCACCGGCGGTGGCGACGCGATCCGTACCAAGAAGGAGTCGCTCGTCCTCTCCCGGGAGAAGGCGAAGCTGGAGCGCACGCTCGGCGGAATCCGCGACATGCAGAAGATCCCGAGCGCGGTGTGGATCATCGACACCAAGCTCGAGGACATCGCCGTCGGCGAGGCCCGCAAGCTGAACATCCCGGTCGTCGCCATCCTGGATACGAACTGCGATCCGGACGAGGTCGACTACCCGATCCCGGGCAACGACGACGCCATTCGCAGCGTCAACCTGCTGACCAAGGTCATCGCCGATGCCGTGGCCGAGGGCTTGCAGGCCCGGGCCGGTGCGAGCGGCGACAAGGCTGATGCCGGCGTCGGGGCCGGGGAGCCGCTCGCCGACTGGGAGCAGAGCCTGCTCGCCAGCGAGTCCGGTTCGACCCCCGGTGTGGAGCCGGGCGCCGATCCCGCGGCGGGAACGGTCGAGGGTGCAGGTGCGTCCGAAGCCCCGGCTGCGACCGCCGACGCTGCCCCGGCTGCGACCGCCGACGCTGCCCCGGCTGCGACCGCCGACGCTGCCCCGGCTGCGACCGCCGACGCTGCCCCGGTCGCGACCGCCGACGCTGCTCCGTCCGCCTGATCGGTACGACGACTCCGCGCCCGTGGCGGCGCACGAATTCGAGGCCCCGACCGCCTGACGACAGGCGGCCGCTTGCGGCCTCCTCCCAACAACACGAAGGAAGAGACAGTGGCTGAGGTCACCGTGGCCCTCATCCGAGAGGTCCGCGAGATCACCGGTGCCGGGATGAGCGACGTCAAGAAGGCGCTCGTCGAGGCCGGTGGCGACAAGGACAAGGCAATCGACGAGCTACGCAAGAAGGGCGCCGCCAAGGCGATCAAGCGCAACGAGCGGGACGCGACCAATGGTCTCGTGGCCGCCGCCGAGGGCGCGATGATCGAGCTGGCGTGCGAGACCGACTTCGTCGCGAAGAACGAGCAGTTCCAGGAGCTCGCCAACGAGATCGTGGCGCACGCTTCCAAGGCTCGCCCGGCGAGCGTCGAGGCGCTGCTCGAGGAGACCCTCGCGGACGGCCGCACGGTCGCCGCGAGCATCGAGGCGCTCAACGCCGTCATCGGCGAGAAGCTCGAGCTGCGCCACCTGGCTGTCTTTGACGGCAAGGTGGCGGCTTACCTGCACCGCCGGGCGAGCGACCTGCCCCCGCAGATCGGTGTCCTGGTGGCCTTCGAGGGCGACGGTGACGCCGCGGCCGAGGCCGCGCGGCAGGCCGCTCTGCAGGTCAGCGCCATGCGGGCGCAGTTCGTCTCGCGTGACGACGTGCCGGCCGAGCAGATCGAGCACGAGCGCTCCATCGCGGAGGCGATCGCCAAGCAGGAGGGCAAGCCCGAGCAGGCCCTGCCCAAGATCATCGAGGGTCGGGTGAACGGCTTCCTCAAGGAGGTCGTGCTGCTCGAGCAGGCGTCGGTCCGCGACCCGAAGCGCACCGTCAAGGCGCTGCTCGACGAGGCCGGCGTGAAGGTCACCGGCTTCGCTCGTTTCGAGGTCGGCGCCGGCGCGTAAGCGCGTTGCGATCATTGGAGCGGGGCAGCAGATTTCGGTCTGCTGCCCCGCTTCTTCATTTCCGGGATCCCCGAGCGCGCCGTCCTCGGGCAAACTGGCTTGGGGTCGGGAGCCCGCGCGCGCACCCGATCGCTCGCCCGATACGTACCAGCGCCCGCCGCCGCAGAGGAGCCGCCCCGTGAGCCAGCCAGCGTCCGACGATCGCACCACCTCGGATGGGCCGCGCTGGTCACGCGTTCTGCTGAAGCTGTCCGGCGAGGCGTTCGCCGGCGGTGAGCCGCTCGGTATCGACCCCACCACCGTCGCCGCGATCGCCCGGCAGGTCGCCGAAGTGGTGAATGGCGGGGTCCAGGTTGCCATTGTCGTGGGCGGCGGCAACATGTTCCGCGGCCAGGCGCTCGCTGACCGAGGCATGGACCGCGGGCGCGCTGACTACATGGGCATGCTCGGCACCGTCATCAATTGCCTGGCGCTGCAGGACTTCCTGGAACGCGAGGGCATCACCACCCGCGTTCAGACGGCGATCGCGATGGGCCAGGTCGCCGAGCCGTACCTGCCGCTGCGCGCCATCCGCCACCTCGAGAAGGGCCGTGCGGTGATCTTCGGTGCCGGCCTCGGCGCCCCGTTCTTCTCCACCGATACGACGGCCGCCCAGCGGGCGCTGGAGGTGAAGGCCGAGGCGGTGTTCAAGGCCACCATGGTGGACGGGGTCTACGACAGCGACCCCAAGCGAAACCCGGACGCGGTCAAGTTCGACGAGCTGACCTACAACGAGGTGCTCATGCGCGGGCTCAAGGTCATGGATGCGACCGCCATCAGCCTGTGCATGGACAACGCGCTCCCGATCGTCGTCTTCGACCTGCTGACCGATGGGAACATCCAGCGCGCCGTCCGGGGTGAGAAGATCGGCACCGTTGTGACGGCTGCCCCGCAAGGATTGGGCGTGAACGCATGAGCAGTGACGACGACACCGACATCGACTTCGCTCTCCTCGAAGCCGAGGAGAAGATGGAAAAGGCGGTCCGCGTCGCCCGCGACGACTTCTCCACCGTGCGCACCGGCCGGCCCACTCCGGCGATGTTCTCCAAGGTGATGGTCGACTATTACGGCACGCCGACCCCGGTGCAGCAGCTGGCGTCGTTCAGCATTCCCGAGGCGCGGATGGTCATCGTGAGCCCGTACGACAAGGGTTCGCTTCCCGCGATCGAAAAGGCGATTCGCGACAGCGACCTCGGCGTCAACCCGTCGAACGACGGCGGCATCATCCGCTGCGTCTTTCCGGAGCTGTCCGAGCAGCGCCGCCGCGACCTGGTGAAGGTCGTGCGGCACAAGGCGGAGGAGGCGCGGGTCAGCATCCGCAGCGTCCGCCGGCACAGCATGGACTCCCTGAACAAGATGATCAAGGACGGGGACGCCGGCGAGGACGACGTGCACCGCGCCGAGAAGGAGCTGGAAGCCACCACCCACCGCTACGTGGGCCAGGTCGACGAGCTGCTCAAGTCCAAGGAAGCGGAGCTGCTTGAAGTCTGAGGTGCAGCCGGAGGCGGGCGATCCCGCTGCGCCCTCACCGCAGCCGGCGAGCAGTTCACGCGGGCGGGCCGGTCGCAACCTGCCCGCCGCCATCGGTGTCGGGGTCACGCTCGCCGTCCTGCTGTTCGTCACGCTTTTCACCGTCCGCATCCTGTGGATCGGTGTCATCTGCCTCTTCGTGGGCGGCGGCGCCTTCGAGCTCGCCACCGCGCTGTCCGCGTCCGGGCGCCGGGTACCCCGCATCCCGGTGGGGGTGGCGGGCGCCGTCATCCCGGCGATCGCCTACGCGCAGGGGTCCAACGGGCTGCTGCTCGCGTTCTTCATCTCGGTCGTGGTCTGCCTGGCGTGGCGCGGGTACGACCCGCACGAGGGTGAAGCGCTCCGCGATCTGCCGGCGACGATCTTCACCCTCGCCTACACCGGCCTGCTGGGCGGCTTCGCTGCGCTGCTGTCCCAGCCCGCCGACGGCCCGCGCCGGATCATCATCTTCATCGGCACGGTCGTCGCCAACGACATCGGCGGATACACCGCGGGCGTGCTCTCCGGCGGCAAGCACAAGCTGGCGCCGAGCATCTCCCCGGGCAAGTCGTGGGAAGGGCTCGGCGGCTCGGTTCTTGCCGGTGGCCTGTGCTCCGGCCTGTGTTTTCCGCTGCTGCTGCATCACAACGTGCTGCTCGGCATCGTCATCGGGCTGGCGATCGTCGCGTCGTCGACGCTCGGCGACCTCGCCGAGTCGATGCTCAAGCGCGACATGGGCATCAAGGACATGAGCCACCTGCTGCCCGGTCACGGCGGCGTGATGGATCGGCTGGATTCGCTGCTGGCCAGCGCTCCCGTCGCCTACCTGCTGCTCACCGCCTGGGCGCCGCTGCCCTAGCCCCATGATCAACGCGCCAGTGATCATGCCGAACCCCCTGCCAAACCGCCTCTCACCTTGACCGTTGGCGCGTTGATCTTGGAACGCGTGACACCATGGAAGGGATATGTCCCTTCCGCTGGTCCCCGCTGACGTTCCGAAGCGCCGCCGCACGCCGGTGCCGCGCCACCTTGCCGATCTCGCTCCGGACGAGCGTCGCGAGGCCGTTCAGCAGCTGGGCGAGCCGGCCTACCGGGCGCAGCAGCTCGCGCAGCACTACTTCGTGCGGCACACCACCGATCCGCAGGCGATGACCGACCTGCCGGCGGCATCCCGGCAGCGCCTCGCCGACGCCCTCCTTCCGCCCCTGCTGACGCCGGTGCGGGAGGCGATCTGCGACGGTGGCGACACGGTGAAAACGCTCTGGCGCGGGCACGACGGGGTGCTGATCGAGTCGGTGTTCATGCGCTATCCGGACCGGGTGACGGTGTGCGTCTCGAGTCAGGCCGGCTGCGGCATGGGCTGCCCGTTCTGCGCCACCGGCCAGGGCGGGCTCACCCGCAACCTGTCGACCGCCGAGATCGTCGAGCAGGTTGTGGCGGCGCAGCGCCGGGCCGCGCAGGAGGGGACGCGGGTCAGCAACGTCGTCTTCATGGGCATGGGGGAGCCGCTGGCCAATTACGCGGCCGTGGTGGCGTCCGTTCGGCGGCTCACCGACCCCGCGCCGCACGGCGCCGGCCTGTCGCAGCGTTCGATCACCGTCAGCACGGTCGGGCTGGTGCCGCGGATCGAAGAGCTGGCGAACGAGGGTCTCGCGGTCACGCTCGCGCTCAGCCTGCACGCCCCCGACGACGAGCTGCGCGACACGCTCGTCCCGGTGAACCAGCGCTGGCCGGTCGAGGAGGCCATCGGCGCCGCGCTGCGCTACGCCGAGCGCACCGGTCGGCGGATGAGCATCGAATATGCGCTGATCAGCGGCGTCAACGACGATCCCGAACGCGCCGACCTGCTGGCGGGGCTGCTGCGCGGCACGCTCTCGCACGTGAACCTCATCCCGCTGAATCCCACTCCGGGCAGTGCGTGGAGCGCGAGCACGCCGGCCCGCGAGCGCGAGTTCGTCCGCCGGCTGCGCGCCGGCGGGGTGACCACGACGGTGCGTGACACGCGCGGCCGTGAGGTGGGGGGCGCCTGCGGCCAGTTGGCGGCCACCGGGTGAGGCGCGGCAAGCTCGCTGTCGTCCTGGGAACGGTCGTCGTGCTCGTCGTGGCGGTCATCGTGGCTATCACCGGGTCGTCCTCGAAGACGTCCCGGCTCACGACGGCCACTCCTCCGGCGACGGCAGGGAAGGCCACGCCAGCCTCCCGTTCGCCCAGCCCGGTCGCGAAGCCGACGCACCTGCCGCCGCCGACCCGCACACCCGGCCCGACCAGGCCGACGCTGCGCACCGCCGGGCCCGCCACCGCCCCCACCGGTGGCCCCGCAGCGGCCGCCTGCCGCCTCGCGCCGGGCGTCCAGACCATCGCCGGGCGGACGGTCGTCGTCGACCTGCCGTCCCGCTTCCCCGCCCCCGTCGTCATCGACTTCCACGGCGGCAACCAGAGCGCGGCGCAGGAGCATGCCTATACCGGCCTGGGTCCGACGGGAGCGGCGCAGGGCTTCGTCGTCGTCACTCCCGACGGCACCGGCGGGCTCTGGAACTTCTCCGGCACCGAACCGCTTCCGGACGACGCCGCGTTCACCCAGGCGATCGCATCGACGCTGACCGCCGCCGGTTGCTCGAACGGCCGGCTCTACACCGCAGGCATCAGCGACGGCGCCGACATGGCGGTCGCGGCAGCGTGCCGGGTGCCGGCGGTGCGCGCGGTCTTCGCGGTGGCGCCGAGCATCACTCCCCGCGGCGCCTGCACCCGCAAGTCGTACTTCGAGGTGCACGGCACCGCGGATCCGATCGTGCCGTACAACGGCAGCGCCGGCGGCAGCTTCGCGGACACCCCGTCGGAGCCGGTGAACGCCCGGCTGCCGTTCTGGACGAACGGCTGCGCGGGGCCGGTCACCGGCACTTCCCCGGGTGCCGGCACCGCCGTGCAGCGCTGGACGTGCTCGGGCGGTCGGGTGGTGGAGCTGGCCACCGTCTCCGGAGGCGGTCACACCTGGCCGGGTGCCGCGGGCAGCGAGCCGGTCGGCGGGCTCGGCGCGCGCGCCTCGTGGAACGCCGACGTCCTGGCGCTCGCCTTCTTCATCGCACACTGACCGTCAGCGGCCCGCGGGCGGCAGGGAGCTGAGAGACTGGTCGGGTGGCCGCACGCGAAGCACTTCGTGAGGTAGTTCTCCTCGGGTCCACCGGCTCGATCGGCACTCAGGCGATCGACGTCATCCGCCGCGAGCCGGAGCGCTTCCGGGTCGTCGCGATCGCCGGGGGCGGCGGCCGCCCGGATGTGCTCGCCGCCCAGGCCTTGGAGCTGCGCGTCGAGGCGGTCGCGGTGGCCCGCGCGACGGCGGCGCAGGACGTGCAGCTCGCGCTGTACGCGCAGGCCAAGCGCTCGGGTCACGATCGGGGCGACTTCCCGATGCCGAAGGTGCTGGCCGGTCCCGAGGCGGTGGCGGAGATCGCCGGTTGGCCGTGCGACATCGTGCTGAACGGCATCACCGGATCGATCGGGCTGCCGGCGACGCTCGCGGCGCTGCAGGCCGGGCGCACCCTCGCGCTGGCCAACAAGGAGTCGCTGATCGCCGGCGGACCCTTGGTGCTGCCGTACCTGGACCAGGTCATCCCGGTCGACTCCGAGCACAGCGCGCTGGCGCAGTGCCTGCGCGGGGGCGCCGAGCGCGAGGTGCGTCGCCTGGTGCTGACCGCGAGCGGCGGGCCTTTCCGGGGGCGTCGTCGCGAGGAGCTTTCCGACGTCACACCCGAGCAGGCGATGGCCCATCCCACCTGGGACATGGGGCCGGTGATCACGGTCAACAGCGCGACGCTCGTCAACAAGGGCCTGGAACTCATCGAGGCGCACCTGCTTTTCGGCGTTCCCTACGGGCAGATCGACGTGGTGGTGCATCCGCAGTCGCTCGTGCACAGCATGGTCGAGTTCGTCGACGGTTCGACGATCGCCCAGCTCAGCCCCCCTGACATGCGGCTGCCCATCGCGCTGGCGCTCGGCTGGCCGGACCGCGTCGCCGATGCCGCTCCCGGCATGGACTGGACCCGGGCGCAGCAGCTGACGTTCGAGCCGCTGGACGAGGAGGCGTTCCCGGCGGTGAACCTCGCCAAGGAAGCGGGGCGCATCGGCGGTAGCGGTCCCGCCGTGTTCAACGCGGCGAACGAGGAAGCCGTCGCCGCGTTCCTTTCCGGGCGGCTGCCCTTCCTGTCGATCGTGGACGTGGTCGAACGCACGCTGGAGCGCACGCCGCTTCGGGAACTCCGCACGGCTGCCGATGTGTTGGAGGTAGAGAGCGAGGCTCGCTCGTCCGCTCGCGCCTTCATCCAGGAGACCTGAACGTGGCATTGATCGGTGCGCTGGCCTTCGTGCTGGCCCTGCTCGTCTCCGTCGTGCTGCACGAGTTCGGCCACTTCGCCACGGCGAAGGCGTTCGGCATGAAGGCCACCCAGTTCTTCGTCGGGTTCGGGCCGACGCTGTGGTCGCGCAAGAAGGGCGAGACCGAGTACGGCATCAAGGCGATCCCGGCCGGCGGCTTCGTCAAGATCGTCGGGATGACCCCGCTCGAGGAGCTCGAGGGCGAGGACGACGACAAACGGGCGTTTTTCCGCTTCCCGGCCGGGCGCCGCGCGATCGTGCTCGTCGCCGGCTCGACGATGCACTTCATCCTGGCGATCGTCGTCGTGTTCATCGCGCTGCTGATCGCGCCGGTGCAGACGTCGGCGGCGGCGATATCGGCGCCCGCTCCGTGCGTGGCCGCGGACCTCAACGGGTCCTGCTCGTCCAGCGCCCCGGCGAGCCCGGCGAAGGCCGCGGGGCTGCAGGACGGCGACAAGATCCTGCGCGTCGGCGGGACCTCCGTCTCCAGCTGGACCCAGCTGGCGAAAGCGATCCAGGCCGATAAGGGCGCGAAGCCGCTCGCCGTCACCTACGAGCGCGACGGCAAGATCCACTCGACCACCATCACCCCGGTGCTGCAGACCCGGAAGCAGTCCGACGGCAGCAGCAAGCAGGTGCCCGTCTTCGGGATCATGCCCGCAGCAGCTGCACTACGGCGCGGCGACGGCGGCCCGCAAGACGATCACCACGCTCGGCTCGTTCATCACCGGCACCGCGAGCTCCCTCGCGCACTTCCCCGACCGGGTCTCGACGATCTTCAACCACAACCGTGACCCCAACGGGGCGGTCGGGGTGATCGGCATCAGCCGGGTGAGCGGCGACCTGCTGAGCGGCGGCGGCGGTGTCGCCGCCGGCTGGGACGCGCGCATCGGTGACTTCCTGCTGCTCGTCGCCGGCGTCAACCTGTTCGTCGGTGTCTTCAACCTGCTGCCGCTGCTGCCGCTCGACGGCGGCCATCTGGCGGTGCTCGGCTTCGAGCAGGCCCGCGACAAGGTCCGCCGGATGCGTGGCTACAAGGGCGAGGTCAAGCGCGTCGACCTGACCAAGCTGTTGCCCGCGACGTACGCTGTGGTGGCGATATTCGGGACGTTGACGCTGGTCCTCGCGGCCGCCGACATCGTCAACCCAATCCATCTGGGGTAGTTCTCGCTGTGTCCGCTCCCGTCGCTCTCGGAATCCCTTCGGCTCCCGCCAAGGCGCTCGCCCCGCGGCGCCAAAGCCGCCAGCTGAACGTCGGAGGCGTCCTGATCGGTGGCGACGCACCGGTGTCGGTGCAGTCGATGACCACCACGCTGACCGCGAACGTCAACGCCACCCTGCAGCAGATCGCCGAGCTCACCGCCGCCGGCTGCGAGATCGTGCGTGTCGCCGTGCCCAGCCAGGACGACGCCGACGCGCTGCCGGAGATCGCGCGCAAGTCGCAGATCCCGGTGATCGCCGACATTCACTTCCAGCCCAAGTACGTCTTCGCGGCCATCGAGGCCGGCTGCGCGGCGGTACGGGTCAACCCGGGCAACATCAAGGCGTTCGACGACAAGATCGCCGAGATCGCCAGGGCGGCCAAGTCCGCCGGCACCCCCATCCGGATCGGCGTCAACGCCGGCTCCCTCGACAAGCGGCTGCTCGCCAAGCACGGCAAGGCGACGCCGGAGGCGCTCGTGGAGTCGGCGCTGTGGGAGTGCTCGCTGTTCGAGGAGCACGACTTCCGCGACATCAAGATCTCGGTCAAGCACCACGACCCGGTCGTCATGATCGAGGCGTACCGGCTGCTGGCCGAGGCCTGCGACTACCCGCTGCACCTCGGCGTCACCGAGGCGGGGCCGGCGTTTCAGGGCACGGTGAAGTCGGCCGTCGCGTTCGGTGCGCTGCTCAGCCAGGGCATCGGCGACACGATCCGGGTCTCGCTGTCCGCCCCTCCCGTCGAGGAGGTCAAGGTCGGCGCCGCGATCCTGGAGTCGCTCGGGATGCGGCCGCGCAAGCTCGAGATCGTCTCGTGCCCGTCGTGCGGGCGCGCCCAGGTCGACGTCTACAAGCTCGCTGATGAGGTCGCCGCCGGGCTGGCCGGGCTCGAGGTGCCGCTGCGCGTTGCGGTGATGGGCTGCGTCGTCAACGGCCCGGGCGAGGCCCGCGAGGCTGATCTCGGGGTCGCGTCCGGCAATGGCAAGGGGCAGATCTTCGTCCGCGGCGAGGTCGTGCGCACCGTTCCGGAGGCGCAGATCGTCGAGACGCTCATCGCCGAAGCGCTGCAGATCGCCGAGAACATGGCACCCGGCGAGGACGGCGCGGCCAGCCCGACCGTCAGCGTTTCCTAGCCCGCGCGCTCCCGTGCACCTGGCGGCGATTGAGCACGACGCCGCCGGTTAATGTCCGAATGTGACCACGCGTGTCTTCGCCTCGGATGACACGCGTGTGCGGGTGCTGACCGACGCGGATCTGCCGGCCGTGCGGGTGATGCTGGAGCGCCGGCCGGTGGTCGACGTCTTCGTCGCCAGTCGCGTGGCGTCGGCCGGGCTGTCCGAATGGCGGCTCGGCGCGCAGGTGTGGGGGTACGAGCGCGGCGGCGAGCTGCGGGCGCTGTGCTACGCCGGGGCGAACCTGTGGCCGGTGTGCGCGGGTGCGGAGTCCACCGCGGCGTTCGCCGCCCATGCCCGCAGGCTGAACCGGCGGTGCGCGTCCATCGTGGGGCTGGCGTCCGAGGTGCTGCCGCTGTGGGAGCGGTTGGAACGCTACTGGGGCCCTCCGCGGGAGCTGCGCGACGATCAGCCGCTGCTGGTGATCGACCGTCCACCGCTGGTCGCGCCCGATCCGGCCGTGCGCCTGGTGCAGCCCTCCGAACTCGACGTGCTGCTGCCGGCGGCGGTCGCCATGTTCACGGAGGAGATCGGCGTCCCGCCGGAGAGCGTCGAGCTCTACCGGGCGCGGGTCGCGGAGCTGATCGCGGCGCGGCGCTGTTTCGCGCGGATCGAGAACGGGCGGGTGCTCTTCAAGGCGGAGGTCGGGGCCGCGACCCCCGCCGCCTGCCAGGTGCAAGGCGTCTGGGTGAGCCCGGCGTTGCGCGGCCAGGGGCTCGGCACGGCGGGCACCGCGGCGGTGGTCGCGGCGGCGCAGCGCGACATCGCGCCGGCGGTGAGCCTGTACGTGAACGCCTTCAACGCTGCCGCGCGCCAGGCGTACGAGCGCGTGGGCTTCCACCGGCTCGACACGTTCGCGAGCGTGCTCTTCTAGTCACCCCGCGAAGATCAACGCGCCAATGATCACGCCGAACCCCCGTTCAAACCGGGTCTCACCATGATCATTGGCGCGTTGACCATGACGGTCACGGACGAAAACGCCTTGCCGCCGCCGGTAGCCTGGCCTGGTGCTTCGCATGTCCCGGCTCTTCCTGCGCACGCTTCGCGACGACCCCGCTGACGCGGAGGTCGCGAGCCACCGGCTACTCGTGCGCGCAGGCTACGTGCGCCGGGTCGCCTCCGGGATCTGGACGTGGCTGCCGCTCGGCAAGATCGTGCTCGACCGGGTGGCGACCATCGTCCGCGAGGAGATGGACCGCATCGGCGGCCAGGAGGTGCTGCTCCCGGCACTTCTGCCGAGGGAGCCGTACGCCCTCACCGGCCGCTGGGACGAGTACGGCGACCTGCTCTTCCGGCTGAAGGACCGCCGCGGCGGCGACTACCTGCTCGGACCGACGCACGAGGAGCTCTTCACGCTGATGGTGAAGGGCGAATACAGCTCCTACAAGGATCTGCCGGTCGTCCTCTACCAGGTCCAGACCAAGTACCGCGACGAGGCCCGGCCCCGGTCGGGCATCCTGCGCGGCCGCGAGTTCGTCATGAAGGACGCGTACTCGTTCGACATCGACGACGACGGCCTCGCCAAGTCCTACGAGCTGCACCGGGAGGCGTACGTCCGCGCGTTCGACCGGCTGGGCCTCGACTACCGCATCGTCTCGGCGGTGTCCGGGGCCATGGGCGGGTCGGCGTCGGAGGAGTTCCTCGCGCCCACCTCCGTCGGTGAGGACACCTTCGTCTCGTGCGCCAATTGTGGCTACGCGGCGAACGTCGAAGCCGTCACCTTCTCCGCGCCGGACGGCGCAGCGGTCGCGCTGGACGCGCCCGGTATGCAGGAGGTGCACACCCCCGAGACCCCCACCATCGAGTCGCTCGCCGCCCACCTCGGCATCGAGGCTCGGCAGACGCTGAAAAACGTCCTTGTGAAGGTGGACGGCCAGCCGGTGGCCGTCGGCGTGCCCGGCGACCGGGAGGTCGATCTCGACAAGCTCGAAGCGGCACTCGCCCCGAGCGTCATCACGCCGTTCGACACGGCGGATTTCGCCGCCCACCCGGAGCTGGTGAAGGGCTATGTCGGCCCGCAGGACGGGCTCCTCACGTACTACGCCGATCCGCGGGTGCACGCCGGCACGGCCTGGGTGACGGGAGCCAACAAGCCCGACCACCACGTGCTGCACGTGACGGCCGGCCGCGACTTCATCGTCGACCGCTACATCGACGTGGCCACCATCGCCGAAGGCGACCCGTGTCCCCGGTGCGGCCACGAGCTGACGATCGGCCGCGCCATCGAGATCGGCCACATCTTCCAGCTCGGGCGCAAGTACACCGACGCCTTCGAGCTCGACGTGCTCGGCCCGGAGGGCACCCCGGTGCGCGTGACGATGGGTTCCTACGGCATCGGCGTCAGCCGTGCGGTCGCCGCGATCATCGAGCAGAACCACGACGATCGCGGGCTGATCTGGCCGCCCGGCGTCGCTCCCGCCGACGTCCACCTGGTGGCCATCGGCAAGGCGGGGCAGCGTGAAGCGGCCGAGCAGCTCGGCGAAGCGCTGGAACGTGCCGGGCTGCGGGTGCTCTTCGATGACCGCGGGGCGAGCGCCGGGGTGGCGTTCGCCGACGCCGATCTGCTCGGCGTGCCGACCATCGTGACGGTCGGAAAGGCCTTTACCGCCGGGGAGGTCGAGGTGAAGGACCGGCGCAGCGGTGAGCGGCGGACCATCGCGCTCGACACGGCCGTCGAGGAGCTCGCCGCCTCGGCGCGTGGCGCCTCGAGGTGATCGCCGCGGCGGTCGGTCGATTGTCATGACCGTGCGGGCGGTGGTCTTCGACTGGGGTGGCACGCTCACCCCGTTCCACACGATCGACCTGCTGGATCTCTGGCGCGTCGCGGCGCGGGTGCTGGCGCCGGACGGCCCGGACGAGGTCGTCGAGACGATCGCGACCGCGCTGGCTGACGCCGAGCATCACTGGTGGCAGCGCGTTGTCGCGACCGGTCAGAGCGGCACCACAGCTGACGTCATCGCGGCCGCGGCGCGCGAGACCGGGCTGGACATCGACGCGGCGCTGCACGACGCGGCGCTCGATGCGCACCTCGATGCCTGGACCCCGCACACCCTGACCGACCCGGAGGCGGAGCCGCTGCTGCGCGCGCTGCGCGAGCGCGGGATCCGCACCGGCTTGCTGTCCAACACCCACTGGCCGCGGGCCTGGCACGAGCACTGGCTCGCCCGTGACGGCGTTCTCGACCTGCTCGACGCCCGGGTGTACACCTCCGACCTCGCGCACACAAAGCCTCATCCGGAGGCGTTCCGGGCGGTGCTCGGGGAGCTCGGCGTCGCCCCCGAAGAGTCGGTGTTCGTCGGCGACCGGCCGGTCGACGACATCAGCGGAGCGAAGGCGCTCGGCATGCGCGCCGTGCTGGTGCCCAACGCCGAGGTCCCCGGCCACCCCGTCGTTCCGGATGCGCAGATCGGCAGCTTGTCGCAGCTGCTGGCGCTGGTCGACGGCTGGCGCTGACGCGGGCAGCGCCGGAAGCCGGGTGCCCGGTCTTCCGCTTTTTCACAAACGACGCACGGCTTGGCGCGAAGTCCTCGCATGCGACGGCCGGAGCAGGCACCATCTGCGCATGAACGCACCCGAGGTGACCGACGCCGGTGCCGCAGGCTCCGGGGCCGACGACGCTTCGTCTGCGGTGGACGTCGCGTTGGCGGCACGCATGCGGCTCGCGATCGGCCGGCTGCACCGGCGCTTCTCCCGCCGTGCGGTGGGCGGCCTCACCCCGTCGCAGCTCTCGGTGCTGGTGACCGTCGAGCAGCACGGGCCGCTGCGCCTCGGCGATCTCGCGATCCGAGAAGTGATCACCCCGCCGACCGTCACCCGGCTCGTCGCGAGCTTGCAGGACCGTTCTCTGGTGCACCGCGTCACCGATCCGGAGGACGGCCGCGCCGCGCTGATCGAGATCTCCGACGAGGGCCGCACGCTGCTCGACCAGATTCGGCGCGAGCGCACCGCCGTCATCGCCCAGCGGCTGGCGCAGCTCGATCCGCGCCAGCGGGCGCAGGTGGCTGACGCGGTCGACATCCTCGAGATGCTGATCGACCAGCCGGATGAGGTCTGAGCCGCCGGCAAAGTGCCTCAGCGCAGGCTCGGCAGCCCCGGAAACGCCACCGCGACCTGGCGCGGTGCGGCTCCGCCGGCCAGCTGCAGCCGCGCCGCCCGGACGGCGGACGCGCTGAGGATGTCGGCCGCCAGGGTGCGGCCGGGCTGCCCGGCGACCGCGTTCGCGGCGAGGACGGCGAGCCGGTCCTCGACCAGCAGCAGGAGCCGCACGACCGCGGCGACGTCGCCGAGAGCGAAGGGGATGCGGTAGCCGGCCCGCGGAGCCGGAGCGGTCCCGCCGGCGGCGGCGATCACGTCGGCCAGCTCATCGCGGGCGGCCCGGTGCGCGTCGAGGCCGGTGCGGACGGCGATCGCGAGCGCCGCCGGCGCCGCCAGCTTGGCGAGCGCCGCACCCGCCGTCCCGTAGGCGTAGATCGCCGCATGCTCACCGGCGAGCAGCGCCTCGAGTCCGGCGGCAGCGCCGGTCATGGCTGCAACAGCACGGCCGCGATCTCGGCCGAGGCGGCGATGCTGGCGAGCACGGGCGCCAGCGCGGCCGAGGCTTTCGCGCAGTCCTCGCGCCGGCTGGCCGCTGCGGCGCGCTCGGCGGCGGCGAGAGGTGCCGCCGCGGGCCCGTGTACCGCGATGTGTCCCACCGGACGGGTGCCGGTCAGCTGCTGCAGGTGACGCTCGTGCATCGCGCGGATGCTCGCGAAGGGCTGCGCGCCGGTGGGCGCCGCGCAGGCGCGCAGCAGCCGGCGCTCGTCGGCGATCGCCCGATCGCGCAGGCGCCTGTCCGCGGCGGGCTGCTGCCCGCCCGGCTTCCTGCTGGGGGTCGAGCCGGCGGAACCGGACGGCGAAGGCCGACCGGACGGCGGGCTCGCGCCACTGCATCCAGCGGTCGCTCCGGCGGCGCTGACGGCGCCTGCGACGAGCGCCTGGCGCCGGTTCAGGGTCAGGCCCACGCCCACCCGGTCAGCCTTTCACAGCAAACCGCGCTCATACGTGCTCGCTGCTACCTCCCCGGGTACGCCAGTCAGTCGTACGCTGCCATGGCGATCCGCATCGCTCCGCAACAACCACGGGGCAGCGTGCCGCCAGGCCGATGTCCGGGTGAGGGGAGAAGGAATGGGTCAGCCGGTCGCCGCCCTGGAGGAGATGCTGGCGCCCGTCGCAGCCGGATTCGGCGCCGACCTCGAGGGTGTGTCCGTGAGCCGGGCCGGGAGCCGCAGCGTCGTGCGGGTCGTCGTCGACCGCGACGGCGGGCTCGACCTCGACGCCGTTGCCGACGTCAGCCGGGCGATCAGTGCCGCGTTGGACGAGGACGACGAGATCATCCGCGGCTCGTTCGTTCTCGAGGTCACCACACCGGGCGTCGATCGGCCGCTCACCGAGCCGCGGCACTGGCGTCGCGCCGCGAACCGGCTGGTGAAGGTGACCCGGCGCTCCGGCGGCACGCTGCTCGGCCGTGTCACGGCAGCCGCACCGGACCACGCCGTGCTGACCGATCCGGCGTCGGGCGCCGAGACGCGGGTGGAGTATGGCGACGTGAGCCGTGCGGTGGTGCAGGTGGAGTTCAACGCGCCGGGCGCGGACGACTCCGCCGAGGGCGAAGGCAGTGGCGACAGCGACGGCACGGAAGCCGCGGCGTCATGAAGCTCGATCTGGCTGCGCTGCGCAGCGTCGAACGCGAGAAGGACATTTCTTTCGACGCCCTGGTCGCCGCTATCGAGACGGCCCTGGTCACCGCCTACCGCCATACCGAGGGCGCGGCCCACGACGCCCGGGTGCAGATCGATCGGTCCACCGGCGAGGTCACCGTGTTCGCCCGCGAATACGACGCCGAGGGGCAGCTGCTGCGCGAGTGGGACGACACCCCCGAGGACTTCGGGCGGGTTGCTGCGACCACGGCCCGGCAGGTGATCATCCAGCGCTTGCGTGACGCGTCCTCCGACGTCACGTACGGCGAGTTCGCCGGTCATGAGCGCGAGGTCATCCTCGGGCGGGTCCAGCACCACGAGCAGCGCGCCGGCCAGAAGATCGTCATGGTCGACCTGGGTAAGGGCTTCGAGGCGATCCTTCCCCCGGCCGAGCAGGTGCCGGGCGAGCGCTACGAGCACGGCGACCGGATCCGCGTCTGCGTCGCTGCGGTGACGCGCTCGCCGCGCGGGGTGTCGGTCACGGTGTCGCGCACGCATCCCGAGCTGGTGCGCGGCCTTTTCGCGCTGGAAGTCCCGGAAGTGGCGGATCACACGGTCGAGATCCCCGCTATCGCCCGGGAGGCCGGCCACCGCACCAAGATCGCGGTCCGCACGCGGGTGCCGGGGCTGAACGCCAAGGGGGCATGCATCGGCCCGCTCGGCTCGCGGGTGCGCGCGGTCATGGCCGAACTCAACGGCGAGAAGATCGACATCGTCGACTGGTCCGATGACCCCGCCAAGTTCGTTGCGTCGGCCCTCTCGCCGGCGAAGGTCAGCTCCGTCGACATCGTCGATTCGGCCGGTCGGGCCGCCCGCGTCGTCGTGCCGGACTACCAGCTGTCCCTGGCGATCGGCAAGGAAGGGCAGAACGCTCGGCTGGCTGCCCGGCTCACCGGATGGCGCATCGACATCCACAGCGACGCCGAAGGGCAGCCTGCGGCTCACCGGCCGAGTGCCGCAGCAGCTCCGGCCCCCGGGCCGGCGGGAGAGCCCGCTTCTTGACCCGCGGCGCCCCCGGCCAGCCGCCGACGTTCGGCTGGCCGGCACGTGATCGCCGCCTGCTCAGCGGCCCGGCGAAACGGCCGATCCGGCGCGGCTGGGTGCCGGGGGGCGTCCGCCGGTGAGGGCGCGCGCTACAGTTGGACAGGCGCGTCGTCCTGCGCCGATCCGCACCTGTGTCGGGTGTCGGAGTCGGGCGGCGTTCACCGACCTGCTGCGCGTCGTCGTAGTCGAGAGCGTTCTCGTTCCCGATCCTCGCCGTCGGCTGCCGGGCCGGGGTGCACATGTGCACCCCGACTTGCAATGTTTGGAAATAGCGGATCGCCGTCAGGCGTTTCGCAGGGCGTTGCGAGTTCCGGAAAGCCCCGACGTGGGTCCCGTGCGGGCCTATCTCGAAGGCTGCGACAGGCAGCAGGAGCCGTAGCCGCAAATCGGAAGTGGGTTAGCCAGATGGACGCTCGATGAGCACCCAGCGATGAGATTCCCCATGCCGTAATAGCAGGTCACGCGGGCTAGCCGCGGGGCCTAGAAAAGGAGCACCGTGGCAGGAAAGGCCCGCGTTCACGAGCTGGCCAAGGAGCTTGGCGTCGACAGCAAGACTGTCCTCGCGAAGCTCAAAGATCTCGGCGAGTTCGTGAAGTCCGCCTCTTCGACCGTGGAACCGCCGGTCGTACGCAAACTCAAGGAAGCATTCGGCGACAGCGCGCCCGCAGCGGCGCCCGCCAAGGCGGCTCCGGCCGCGAAGGCCGCGCCCAAGGCCCCCTCCCGGCCTGCTGCTGCTCCGCCAGCGCCGGCCACCGCAGCCGCACCCGCGGAATCCGCTGCCCCGGCGGCTCCCGCTGCCCCGGCGCCTCCCGCTGAGCCTGCTGCGCCCGCCGAGCCGGAGCGTCCGGCCGCGCAGGCGCCGCCGGCCGAGCCGCTGGCTCCGGCCGCGTCAGCAGCCCCGCCGGCCGCGCCCGCGCGCCCGGCGCCGGGCGGCCCGCGTCCCGGTGGTGCCGCCCCCGCGCGCCCGGGAGCCCCCGGCCGTCCGGGAGCGCCCGGCCGTCCGGGAGCGCCGCGCAACGTCCCTCGCGGACCCGGCAACAACCCCTTCACCAGCCCGAGCTCCCGTCCGGCGCCGACGGCGCCGCGTCCCGGCGCGCCCGGCGACGGCGGCCGGCCGCCCGCCGCTCCCGGTGACGCTCGCCCCGGCGGTCCGACCCCGAGCAGCATGCCCCCGCGCCCCGCGGCTCGTCCGGGTATGGGCGCCGGCCGTGGTCCGTCGCCCGGCAGCATGCCCGGTCGCGTCGCCGGTCCGCGTCCCGGTCCCGGCGGTCCGCGTCCCGGTGGCGGCGGCGGCCGCCCGGGTGCGGGCGGCGGCCAGGGTGGATTTCGTTCCGGTGCCCCCGGCCGCGGTGGCCAGGGCGGACCCGGCGGTGGCGGCGGCGGCGGTGGCGGTCCCTACCGTCCCGGTGGCGGCGGTGGCCCCGGTGGCGGCCGTCCCGGCGCGCCGGCCTCCGGCGGCCGTGGCCGCGGCGGTACGACGCAAGGTGCCTTCGGCCCCGGTGGCCGCGGGCGTCCGGGTCGCCAGCGCAAGTCGAAGCGGGCCAAGCGCCAGGAATTCGACAACATGCAGGCGCCCACGCTGGGTGCTTACGTCCCGCGCGGTAACGGCGAGACGATCCGGCTGCCGCGCGGTGCCAGCCTGGCTGACTTCGCCGACAAGATCGACGCCAACCCCGGCTCGATGGTCCAGGTCGTCCTCACCCAGCTCGGCGAGATGGTGACGGCCACCCAGTCGTGCACCGACGAGACGCTGGAGCTGCTCGGCGAGACGCTCGGCTACCGGGTGTCCATCGTCAGTCCCGAGGACGAGGACCGCGAGCTGCTGGAGTCGTTCAGCCTGGAGTTCGGCGGTGAGTACGGCGAGGACGCGCACCTCGAGGCCCGTCCGCCGGTGGTCACCGTCATGGGTCACGTCGACCACGGAAAGACCAAGCTGCTCGACGCGATCCGGCGGGCTAACGTCGTCGCGGGTGAAGCCGGTGGCATCACCCAGCACATCGGCGCCTACCAGGTCCACGTCGAGCACGACAGCACCGACCGCGCGATCACCTTCATCGACACCCCGGGTCACGAGGCGTTCACCGCCATGCGTGCCCGCGGTGCGCAGGTGACCGACATCGCCGTGCTCGTGGTGGCGGCGGACGACGGTGTGAAGCCGCAAACGATCGAGGCGCTGAACCACGCCCACGCGGCGGACGTTCCGATCGTCGTGGCCGTCAACAAGGTCGACAAGGAGGGCGCCGACCCCGCCAAGGTGCGCGGCCAGCTCACCGAGTACGGCCTCATCGCTGAGGAGTACGGCGGTCAGACGCTCTTCGTCGACGTCTCTGCGATCACCCGCAAGGGCATCGACGACCTGCTCGAGGCGATCCTGCTGACGGCTGACGCCGAGCTCGACCTGCGGGCGGCGAACGACGTCGACGCGCAGGGTGTCGCGATCGAGGCGCACCTCGACCGTGGTCGCGGTGCCGTGGCCACCGTGCTGGTGCAGCGCGGAACGCTCCGGGTCGGCCAGTCGGTCGTCGCCGGCGATGCGTACGGCCGGGTGCGGGCGCTGCTGGACGAGAACGGCCAGAACCTCTCCGAGGCGGGTCCTTCGCGTCCGGTGCAGGTGCTCGGCTTCCAGTCCGTGCCAGGTGCCGGTGACAACTTCCTCGTCGTCCCCGACGACCGGGTGTCCCGGCAGATCGCCGAGCGTCGGCAGGCGCGCGAGCGGGCTGCCGAGCTCGCTGCCAGTCGTGGTCGCATGACCCTCGAGGACGTGCTTGCCCGGATCAAGGAGGGCGAGGTCAACCAGCTCAACCTGATCCTCAAGGGTGACGGTTCGGGCTCGGTGGAGGCCCTCGAGGACGCGCTCGTCAAGATCGACGTCGGCGATGAGGTCAGCCTGCGCGTGATCGACCGCGGTGTCGGTGCCATCACCGAGACCAACGTCATGCTGGCCGCCGCTTCCGACGCGATCATCATCGGCTTCAACGTCCGGCCTGAGGGCAAGGCGCGGGAGCTGGCGGAGCGCGAGGGCGTCGACGTGCGCTACTACTCGGTCATCTACCAGGCGATCGAGGACGTCGAAAACGCGCTGAAGGGCATGCTCAAGCCGATCTACGAGGAAGTCCAGCTCGGCACCGCCGAGGTTCGCGAGATCTTCAAGGTCCCGCGGATCGGCAACGTCGCCGGCTGCCTCGTGCGATCCGGTCACATCGTGCGCAACAGCAAGGCGCGGCTCGTTCGCGATGGCGTAGTGGTCGCCGACAACCTCACCGTCGACTCCCTGCGGCGCTTCAAGGAAGACGCCCGCGAGGTGGCCGAGGGCTACGAGTGCGGTATCGGGGTCGGCTACAACGACATCAAGCTCGAAGACGTCATCGAGACCTACGAGCAGCGTGAGGTGCCGCGGGGCTGACCCGCGGCGCCCGCCGCTCGTACCCAAGATCAACGCTTCCCACGAACGGGTTTGGCGGCTGATTTCACCGGCAAACCCGTTCCGGTGAAGCGTTGATCTTGGCGGCCGGGTGCAGGGAGAGACATGTGGGTCGGCACGCTCGAGCTCGACCTGCTGCTCGGCGGCGCGGATCTGCCGATTCGCTCGCTGAAGGGCAAGCGCTCGGTGGTGCGCCCGATCGTCGCCGAGCTGCAGCGGCGGTTCTCCGTCGCTGCCGCCGAGGCCGGGCAGTTGGATCTGCACCAGCGGGCGTTGATCGGCGTCGCGGTTGTCGGAGCTGATCGGGGGCATTGCGTGGGCGTGCTCGACCGCTGCGAACGTCTCGTGGCGGAGCGCCCGGAGGTACAGGTGCTGTCTGCGCACCGTCAGCTGCTGCGCAGCGGCGATGACTTCGGTGAAGGAGGAGACCGTGGCTGATCCGGCGCGGGCCCGCAGGCTCAGCGTGCGCATCCGCGAGATCGTGGCGTCGGCGCTGGGCACGGAGGTCAAGGATCCGCGGCTCGGCATGGTCACCATCACCGAGGTGAGGATGACCCCCGACCTGCGGGACGCGACGATCTTCTACACCGTCTACGGCGACGACATGGCACGCGCGGAGAGCGCGGCGGCCCTCGAGTCGGCGCGCGGCGTGCTGCGTACCCGGGTCGGGCGGATGACGGGGTTGAAGAACACCCCGACGATCGCGTTCGTCCACGACGAGCTGCCCGACACCACCCGCCACCTGGACGACCTGCTCGCGGCGGTCCGGGCGGACGACGATCGCATCCGCGCGGCCCGAGCCGCGGCGCGGCCGGCCGGCGACCCGGATCCGTACCGCCACGCGGAGGAGGAGGAGTGAGCGCGGGGGTCTCCGCCGACCTGCGGGGCCGGCAGCCGCTGGCTGCCGAGCGCGCCGCGGCCATCGACCTGCTGCAGGGTGCCGTTTCCGGCGGCGGCTGGGTGCTGTGCCTCGGCCACATCCAGCCTGACGGGGACGCGCTGGGATCCGCACTGGCGTGCGCTATCGCTGTTCGAGCCGCCGGCGGAGCGGCGCGGGTGAGCTTCGACCCCGGTCCGCTGCCGTTCGGTCTCCCGCCGAGTCTCGCCTTCCTACCCGGCGTCGAGCTGCTCATGGAGCCCGGTGCCGTGCCGACCGGTGCGGGCGGCCCCGCCGTCGTCGTCACCTTCGACACCGGCTCGGTCGAACGGCTCGGGCAGCTGGCGCAGTTCGCGGACGGCTCCAGCGACACTCCGGTGCTCGCCGTCGACCATCACGCGCGGGGCAACGCGTTCGGCTCGGTGCGGCTCGTCGATCCGGCGGCTGCCGCTACCGCCGAGCTGGTCGCCGAGCTGATCGACGGGCTCGGCGTCGCGTTCGACGAGTCCATCGCCGCCTGCCTCTACACCGGGTTGGCCAGCGACACCGGCTCCTTCCGGTATGCCGCGACCACCCCGCAGACCCATCAGCTCGCCGCCCGGCTGCTCGCCGCCGGCGCCCGCCACGACGTCATCAGCAAGCTGCTGTGGGACACCCGTCCGGCGAGCTACCTGAAGGTGCTGTCCGGCGCGCTGACCCGCGTCGCCCACGAGGGGCCGATCATCTGGACCGCGGTGACCGCCGCGGAGCTGACGGCGGCCGATGCCTCCGCGGAGGACACCGAAGGGATCGTCGACGTGCTGCGCGTCGCGCGAGATTACGAGGTAGCGGTCGTGTTCAAGGAGGAGCCATCGGACGGCGAGCCCGGCGGCTGCTGGAAGGCCTCGGTGCGTTCGCGGGGGCTGGCCGACGTCGGCGCCGCGTGCACGGCGCTCGGCGGCGGAGGTCATCGGCTGGCGGCCGGTTTCACCGCTGCCGGGCAGCCGCAGCAGATCATCCGGCGGCTGCGCGACGCGCTCGCCGCGGTGGGGTGACGTCCGGGCAGGGCGGGGGTAGCGCGCCGGACGGGCTGGTGGTCGTCGACAAGCCTCCCGGCTGCACCTCGCACGACGTCGTCGCCCGTTTGCGCCGGCTGGCCCGCACCCGGCGCGTCGGTCATGCCGGAACGCTCGATCCGGCGGCGACCGGTGTGCTGATCTGCGGTGTGGGGCGGGCAACCCGCCTGCTCACGCACCTCGTGCTGGCCGAGAAGGAGTACACCGCCACGATCCGGCTCGGTGTCGTGACGACGACCGACGACGCCGAGGGGGAAGTCGTGCGCACCGTCTCGGCGGGCGCCGTCACGGACGAAAGCATCACGCGTGAGATGCAGCGGCTCACCGGACCGATCGCGCAGGTGCCGAGCTCGGTCAGCGCCATCAAGGTGGGCGGAGTGCGTGCCTACGCCCGGGTGCGCGCCGGGGAGGACGTCCAGCTCGCGGCTCGCTCGGTGACGGTCCGGCGCTTCGATCTCCTCGAGCGCCGCGGCGATGAGCTCGATGTCGTCGTCACCTGCTCGTCCGGCACCTACATCCGGGCGCTGGCCCGCGACCTCGGGGCGGCGCTCGGCTGCGGCGGCCATCTGACCGCCCTGCGCCGCACCCGGGTCGGTAGCTTCACGCTCGCTGACGCTCGCGCCCTCGACCAGCTCGCCGGCTCGTTCTCGGTGCTACCGCTCGCCGCCGCCGTCGACGCGATGTTCCCGCGGCTCGATGTCGACGCGGAAGCGGCGCAGAGCCTGCGGCACGGACGGCCGCTGCCGCCCACCGGCCGGGCCGGTCCGGTCGGCGTCTTCGATCCGGACGGCGACCTGCTGGCGCTGGTCCAGGACTCTGTCCAGCACCCCGTCCCAGACTCTGGGCAGGACTCTGGGCAGGACGCGAAGGGCGCCGCCAAGCCGCTGGTCGTCTTCAAGCCCGCCTGAGCTGGGCGTCAAGCCTAGTTGACGCTGCCTCGCGATCCACGGTGCCGGCACCGGCGTTTTTGCGCACGACACGCGAGCACGTGTCAACCGCGGATGACACCCACTCGCGGGTGTCGAGGTCGCCGTCGGCGTGTCACCACCGAAACCGCGAGGCATGATCGTGGACGCGCCACCAGCCGCGTCGCGCATCGTCGTCGGGTGCTCCACTCAGGCCAGTCCCGCTCGATGCCGGTCCCACTCGCGGGCTGTCTGCTGCCGGCTTCTGGCAGTCTTTGGCTGATGGAGCGTTGGCGTGGACTGTCAGCCGCCCCGACCGGCTGGGGGCGCTGTGTCGTCACCATCGGCGTCTACGACGGCGTTCACCTCGGCCACCGGCGGATCATCGGGCGGGCGGTGGAGCGTGCTCGCGAGGTCGACCAGCCTTCCGTCGTCGTCACGTTCGATCCGCATCCCAGCGAGGTGCTGCGCCCCGGCTCGCACCCCGCCGTGCTGTCCTCGCCGCGCTACAAGGCGGCGCTCATGGAGGAGATCGGCGTCGACGTGCTGTGCGTGCTGCCGTTCACGCTCGAGTTCAGCCGGCTCCTGCCCGACGAGTTCGTGCACGAGGTGCTGGTCGACGCCCTGCACGCGAGTGCCGTCGTGGTGGGGGAGAACTTCACCTACGGACGCAAGGCCGCCGGCAACGTCGACACGCTGGCGCGCAGCGGGCGCACGTTCGGTTTTCACGTCGAAGGGGTGCCGTTGCTCGGCGACGACGAGACCGCGATCAGCTCCACCTACATCCGCTCGTGCGTCGCGGGCGGTGACGTCGTGGCCGCCGCGCGGGCGCTCGGCCGCCCGCACCGCGTCGAGGGCATCGTGGTGCGCGGCGACCGCCGGGGTCGGGAGCTCGGCTTCCCCACCGCGAATCTGGCGACGACCGCCTGGGCGGCGGTGCCGGCGGACGGCATCTACGCGGGCCACCTTCGGGTCGAGCCGGGCGGCCCGCCGATGATGGCGGCGATCTCCATCGGCACCAATCCGACGTTCTCCGGCAAGGAGCGCCGGGTCGAGGCCTACGTGCTGGATTTCGACGGCGATCTGTACGGCGAGACGGTGTCGCTGGATTTCGTCGCGCGCCTTCGGGCTACCGAGCGTTACACCACGAGCGAGGCGTTGGTACAGCAGATCGAGGCCGATGTCGCGCGCACCCGCGAGCTGCTCGCGTAGCTGCTCACCGCCGTCGTTGTGGTGGCCGCCGCCCGTTGGCCTGCGAGAGGTGCGCAAGCTCTCACCCGGTCGGGTGGCCAGCTGACTGCGCTGCGTGACCGATCACTTCTTCGTCGGGCAAGCGCTCGGGTGAAGGAGAGCCAAGATGGCGATCAGCAAGGTGCTCGTCGTCGATGACGACACGTCGGTGCGCCGCCTGGTGTGCGACGTCTTGCAGGCGTACGGCTACACCACGGTCGCTGCGGACGACGGGTTCTCCGCGCTGCGGATGATGCAGTCCGAGCACCCCGACTGCGTGATCCTCGACGTGATGATGCCGGGGCTGGACGGGCACGCCGTCCTGAACCGGATCCGCGAGAGCGAAGGCGGCAGCGACCTGCCGGTGGTCATGTTGACAGCGGCCGCCGATGACGCGCAGGCCTGGAAGGCGTGGACCGAAGGCGTCGACTACTTCCTCGCCAAGCCGTTCAACCCGGACGAGCTGCTGAACTTCCTCGCCTACCTCGGCGCCGACTGACCCGCACCTCCCAAGATCAACGCGCCAATGATCATGCTGAGGGGCCGTTCAAACCGCCTCTCGTCATGATCATTGGCGCGTTGATCTTTGCGGCGCGGGGTGGGCAACGGACGTGGTGTAGCCTCGTGTGAGCCGGACGTCCGTCTGGTCTTGTCGCTTGCCGTCCCCTTGCGCAGATGGCGCAGCAGATGGCGCGACTCATAGCAACCGAGAATTTGAGGAGATCGCGGCGTGCCGCTCGCCACCGACGTCAAGCAGCGGATCATGACCGAGTATGCGACGGTGGAGCGCGACACCGGCTCCCCTGAGGTCCAGGTGGCCATGCTGTCGCAGCGGATCAAGGATCTCACCGAGCACCTCAAGCAGCACAAGCACGACCACCACAGCCGCCGCGGACTGCTGCTGCTCGTGGGCCGTCGTCGCCGGCTGCTCGACTACCTGCGCAAGACCGACATCGCCCGCTACCGCGCGCTCATCGAGCGTCTCGGCCTGCGGCGCTAGTCGGTCCCACCGCGGGACGGCTGCACCAGGTGGCCGTCCCGCTGCCCTAGGCAACCCGCCGGGCCGCGTTACGGCGTCGGTCCTCGGTGGTGGCCTCCGGGTCCGCACCAATGGTGACCCCGGGGACTTCGACTGAGCACCGACCAACCTCCCCGCTGGCCCGGCCATCGAGGAGGGAGACCCGTGAACGGGTCCAACGAAGAAACCACAGAGACCGCGGGCGACGGCGTCACCGAAGCCACCGCTGTCATCACCAACCCGGGCGGATCGCGTCAGGTCCGCTTCGAAACCGGGCGTCTCGCCCGGCAGGCGGCCGGCAGCGCCGTCGCCTATCTCGACGACGAGACCATGGTCTTGTCCGCCACCACCGCCAGCAAGCGTCCCAAGGACCAGCTGGACTTCTTCCCGCTGACCGTCGACGTCGAAGAGCGGATGTACGCCGTCGGCAAGATCCCCGGCTCGTTCTTCCGTCGCGAGGGTCGCCCCAGCGAGGACGCGATCCTCACCTGCCGGCTCATCGACCGGCCGCTGCGCCCCTCGTTCGTGAAGGGCCTGCGCAACGAGATCCAGGTCGTCTGCACGATCCTGTCGCTGCACCCGAACGACCTTTACGACGTCGTGGCGATCAACGCCGCCAGCGCCAGCACCATGCTCGCCGGGCTGCCGTTCTCCGGCCCGATCGGCGCCACCCGCGTGGCCCTGATCGACGGCCAGTGGGTGGCGTTCCCGACCCACGAGGAGCTCGAGACGGCCACCTTCGACATGGTGGTCGCCGGGCGCGTTCTCGAGGGTGGCGACGTCGCGATCATGATGGTCGAGGCGGAGGCCACCGCGCGCACCGTCGAGCTCGTCGCCGGCGGCGCCACCGCGCCGACCGAGGAGGTCGTCGCCGCCGGTCTCGAGGCCGCCAAGCCGGCCATCGCGTCCCTGTGCGCCGCCCAGACCGAGCTCGCCGCGAACGCGGCCAAGGAGACGGGTGAGTTCCCGCTGGTCATCGACTACCAGCCGGACGCGCTCGAGGCCGTCACCGCCGCCGTCCGCGAGGAGCTGGCGCACGCGCTGACCATCGCCGGCAAGCAGGAGCGCGAAACCGAGCTCGATCGCGTACGGGCGCTGCTCGAGGAGCGGATCGGCGCGGACTTCGCCGGGCGCGAGAAGGAGATCGGCCCCGCCTACCGGGCGCTCACCAAGAAGCTCGTCCGCGAGCGGGTCATCCGCGATCAGGTGCGCATGGACGGCCGGGGACTCACCGACATCCGGGCACTGTCCGCGGAGGTCGACGTGCTGCCGCGGGTCCACGGCTCCGCGCTGTTCGAGCGCGGCGAGACCCAGATCATGGGCGTCACGACGCTGGCCATGCTGCGCATGGAGCAGCTCATCGACACGCTGAACCCGGACAACCGCAAGCGCTACATGCACCACTACAACTTCCCGCCGTATTCGACCGGTGAGACCGGCCGCGTCGGCTCGCCGAAGCGCCGCGAGATCGGCCACGGCGCCCTCGCCGAGCGTGCCCTCATCCCGGTGCTGCCGGCGCGCGAGGACTTCCCGTACGCCATCCGCCAGGTGAGCGAGGCGCTCGGCTCGAACGGCTCGACCAGCATGGGCTCGGTCTGCGCCAGCACGATGAGCCTGCTCAACGCCGGTGTGCCGCTCAAGGCGCCGGTCGCCGGTATCGCGATGGGCCTCATCTCCGAGGGTGGCGAGTACGTCACGCTGACCGACATCCTGGGCGCGGAAGACGCGTACGGCGACATGGACTTCAAGGTCGCCGGCACCAAGGACTTCATCACCGCCCTGCAGCTCGACACCAAGCTCGACGGCATCCCGGCCTCCGTGCTGGGGGCGGCGTTGCAGCAGGCCCGCGGGGCCCGGCTGACCATCCTCGAGGTGATGCTGTCGGCCATCGACACGCCGGACGAGATGGCGCCCACCGCACCGCGGGTCATCTCGATCAAGATCCCGGTCGACAAGATCGGCGAGGTCATCGGCCCCAAGGGCAAGATGATCAACTCGATTCAGGATGACACCGGCGCCGACATCACCATCGAGGACGACGGCACGATCTACATCGGTGCCACCGACGGCCCGACCGCGGAAGCGGCGCGTTCGGCGATCAACGCGATCGCGAACCCGCAGCTGCCCGAGATCGGGGAGCGCTACCTCGGCACGGTGGTGAAGACCACCAACTTCGGGGCGTTCATCTCGCTGACCCCGGGCCGTGACGGCCTGCTGCACGTCAGCAAGATGAAGGCGCTCGCCGGCGGCAAGCGCGTCGCCAACCCGGAGGACGTCGTCAGCGTCGGCCAGAAGCTGCAGGTCGAGATCACCGAGATCGACCAGCGCGGGAAGATCAGCCTGTCTCCCATTGCCCCCGAGGGTGACGGCGAGGCGGGCGCCGGTGACGCCGCGGCCGAGGCGGTCGCTGCGAGCGCCGCGTCCGAGTGACGGGCTGAGCTGACCGACGGGTGACCGTTTCCGAGTCCGAGGCCCTGCTCGGCGGCACCGTGCGGCGCACGGTGCTGCCGAGCGGGCTGCGCGTTGTCACCGAGCAGGTGCCGGGCGTCCGCTCGGCCGCCTTCGGCATCTGGGTGGGGGTCGGCTCCCGCGATGAGTCGGCAGCCGAGGCCGGCTGCTCGCACTATCTCGAGCACCTGCTCTTCAAGGGCACGCCCGCACGCAGCGCGCTGGACATCTCGGCAGCCCTCGAGGCCGTCGGCGGCGAGCTCAACGCCTTCACCTCGCGCGAACACACCTGCTACTACGCTCGCGTCCTCGACCATGACCTGCCGCTCGCGGTCGAGGTCGTCTCGGACATGGTCACCGCGTCGCTGCTGCGCGATGACGACGTCGAGGCCGAACGCGGGGTGATCCTCGAAGAGATCGCCATGCACGAGGACGACCCCGCCGACCTGGTCCACGACGTCTTTTCCAGCGCGGTGCTCGGCGACGGCCCGCTCGGCCGCCCGGTGCTCGGCACGACCGCCAGCATCACCGCGCTGGCGCAGGACGACATCGCGAGCTACTACCGCGCCCGCTACAAGCCCGAGGGCATGGTGGTGGCGGTGAGCGGTGCGCTCGAGCATGAGGCTGTGCTTGCGGCGGTCACCAAGGCGTGGGAGACGGCCTCCGATCAGCACGCGGACCCGTTGCCGACCCGGCGCGGGCCGCGCCGTCCCTACCCGGGGCGCGGGGTGCGGGTCTCCCGGCGCAGCAGCGAGCAAGCGCATCTCGTGCTGGGCGCGGCGGGCGTCTCGCGCCACGACGATCGGCGTTACGCGCTGGGGCTGCTGTCCACGATCCTCGGCGAGGGCATGAGCAGCCGGCTGTTCCAGGAGATCCGCGAGAAGCGTGGTCTTGCGTACTCCGTGTATTCGTTCGCCTCGCATTACGCCGACACCGGCCTTTTCGGCATCTACGCAGGGGTGGCGCCGAAGCGCGCGCTCGAGGTGCTGCGGTTGTGCCGCGAGCAGGTCGAGTCGGTGGCGACCGAGGGCGTGAGCGCCGAAGAGCTGCATCGCGCCAAAGGGCAGGCACGGGGCTCCCTGGCGCTGGGCCTGGAAGACACCGGGGCTCGCATGTCGCGCCTCGGCAAGGGCGAGCTCGCCCAGGGCGAGATCCTGTCCGTGGATCAGATGCTCGACCGGCTCGACGCCGTCACGAGCGCGGACATCGCGCGGGTGGCGGCTGACGTGCTGGGCCAGCCGCTCTCGCTGGGAGCGGTCGGTCCTTTCGAAATAGCAGAGCTGGCGGCCGCGGTCGCGTAGCAGAGGGGTCGAGCTCGTGGCGATTAAGGTGGGCGTGCTGGGCGCGCGAGGCCGGATGGGCGCGGAAGTCTGCCGGGCCGTTGCGGGGGCAGCCGATCTCGAACTCGTCGCCGAGGTCGACGACGGGGACGACCGGGATGCCTTGCGCGCGGCGGACGTGGTCATCGACTTCACCGCTCCGGCCGTGGTCATGGACAACCTGCAGTGGTGCATCGCCGCCGGGCTGTCCGTCGTCGTCGGCACCACCGGATTCGACGACGCACGGCTCCAGCAGGTCCGCGGCTGGCTCTCCGACGCGCCGGGCACCAGCGTTCTGATCGCCCCGAACTTCGGCATCGGTGCGGTGCTGCTGATGCGTTTCGCCGCGCTCGCGGCCCGCTGGTTCGACTCCGTGGAGATCATCGAGCTGCATCACCCCGGCAAGGCCGACGCGCCGAGCGGCACCGCGCGGCGTACGGCCGAGCTCGTCGCCGAGGCGCGCAAGGACGCGGGCCTCGAGGTGGCCGGTCCGGACGCGACCTCGACGGCCCTCGAGGGTGCGCGCGGGGCGAGTGTCGCCGGCGTCCCGGTGCATGCCGTTCGGCTGGCCGGGCTGGTCGCGCATCAGGAGGTGCTCCTCGGCACCGAGGGGGAGACGCTCACGTTGCGTCACGACAGCCTGCACCGCAGCTCGTTCATGCCGGGCGTGCTGATGGCCGTGCGGTCCGTCCGCGAGCGACCCGGACTCACCATCGGCATCGAGGAACTGCTCGGGCTATGACCGACCAGAAACTTGGGGTTTCTGACAACGCCGTCGGCGTGTCGTCGCGAAAACCCCAACTTTTTGGCGCGCGGCGGCTCGTCTTGCTCCTCGTGGCGGCGTTGGCGTTCTACGTCGTCCTGATCGGGGTGCGGGGGATTTCGCTGCTCGGCGACCACCGGGTCACGGTGAAGTTGCTCGGCGTCGGGGTGGTGCTGCTCCCGCTCGTCGGCGTGGTGATCGTCGCGGGCGAGTTGCGCTTCGGCTGGGCCACGCAACGGCTGGCCGCCGTGCTCGGTCCGGATCCCGATCCGGAGGCGGCCGCCGAAGCCGACCCCGACCGCGCGTTCGCCCGTCGTCAAGCACTGGTCGAAGCAGCGCCGGAGGACTGGCGGGCGTGGTACCGGCTGGCGGTCGCGTACGGCGACGCGCGTGACATCGCCCGGGGACGCCGGACGATGCGAAAGGCGATCGCCCTCGAGCGTCAGTCGAGCTCGGCGACGTAGATCGCCGTTCCCGGGAACAGGCGCCCGCGCAACGGGCTCCACTGCCCCCAATTGCGGGTGTGCCCTTCGGGCCATTCCGGCTCCACGATGTCGAGCACCCGAAAGCCGGCCGCCACCAGCTCGCGCACGCGATCACCCATGGTGCGGTGCGCCTCGACGTAGGTGGCCCGCCCGGTCTCGTCGCGCTCGACGTAGGCACTGCGGTCGAAGTACGACCGCTCGACGAGGAGGCCCTCCGGCCCGGGATCGTCGCGCGTGCACCACCGCATGGGGTGATTGGTGCTGAACACCCAGCGGCCGCCGGGCCGCAGCACGCGGGCCACCTCCCGCATGACGGCTGCGCTGTCGGTCACGAAGGGGATGGCACCGAACGCGGAGCACGCCAGGTCGACGCTGCGGTCGGCGAGCGGGATGGCGAACGCATCGGCCTGCACCAGCAGTGGGGCGGGTGCGTGAGTGTCCGCGGCGACCGCCGCGCGGGCATGGCGCAGCTGACCGGAGGACAGGTCGAACGCGATGACCTGTGCCCCCTGGCGGGCCAGCCAGCGTCCGCATTGGGCAGCCCCGCAGCCCACCTCGACGATGCGCGTGCCGGCGAGTGCGCTCGTCGGCCCGAGCAGCTGGACGTCGGCCTCGCGCAACCCTTCCGGGCACCAGACGAAGTCGGCCGCGCCCCCACCTGCGGTGTCGTCGGCTGCTCCGGAAAGGAACGCGCCGTGTTCGGCCTGGTAGTCGTCGGCTTCGAGGTCCCACCACCAGCGGTTCGCCGCGGCTGCGGTGGCCTGCTCCACCTGGTCGTAGCTCACCCGTATGACCTGCACCTCGGCGGGCTCGTCCGCCGGGCCGGGGCCGTCCTCAGCAGTGGAATTCACGTGTTTATCCTGTCGTTACGCGGAGGCCGCCGAGAATTTTGCTGATACCGCATCAGGTGGCCCGCCGGCGGGATTGACCATGCCAAACGCTGGCATACACTGAACGGTGCACAGGGGTCTGTGCGGTCTCAGACGGAGCAGGCCCACTCGATTCGTCTCACGGTCTTACTTCCTGCAAGTAGCAGTGTTCCGGCCCGGCGGTTCGACCCGGCCTCTGTGACGTTACGATCCCTGTCCGGAGACCGACCCCTTGACGATCAGCGCAGCCGACGCCCCCGCCACCTCTACGGCGCCCGACGCCCACGTGGCAGTGAACGATTTCGGCTCTGAGGAAGAGTTCCTCGCCGCCATCGATTCCACGATCAAGTACTTCAACGACGGCGACATCGTTGACGGCACCATCGTGAAGGTCGATCGCGATGAAGTCCTGCTTGACATCGGCTACAAGACCGAGGGCGTCATCCCCTCGCGCGAGCTGTCGATCAAGCACGACGTGAACCCCAACGAGGTCGTCTCGGTGGGTGATCAGGTCGAAGCCCTCGTTCTCCAGAAGGAGGACAAGGAAGGCCGTCTGATCCTGTCCAAGAAGCGCGCGCAGTACGAGCGGGCCTGGGGCACGATCGAGAAGCTCAAGGACGAGGACGGCGTCGTCACCGGCACTGTCATCGAGGTCGTCAAGGGCGGCCTGATCCTCGACATCGGACTGCGCGGCTTCCTGCCCGCGTCGCTCGTCGAGATGCGCCGGGTCCGTGACCTGCAGCCGTACGTCGGCCGCGAGCTCGAGGCCAAGATCATCGAGCTCGACAAGAACCGTAACAACGTGGTGCTCTCCCGCCGGGCCTGGCTCGAGCAGACGCAGAGCGAGGTGCGCAGCGAGTTCCTCGGCAAGCTTGCCAAGGGGCAGATCCGCACCGGTGTGGTCAGCTCGATCGTCAACTTCGGCGCGTTCGTCGACCTCGGCGGCGTCGACGGTCTGGTCCACGTCAGCGAGCTTTCCTGGAAGCACATCGACCACCCGTCCGAGGTGGTCGAGGTCGGCCAGGAGGTCACCGTCGAGGTGCTCGACGTCGACATGGACCGCGAGCGCGTCTCGCTGTCGCTCAAGGCGACGCAGGAAGACCCGTGGCGTCAGTTCGCCCGCACTCACGCGATCGGCCAGGTCGTGCCGGGCCGGGTCACCAAGCTGGTGCCGTTCGGTGCCTTCGTGCGGGTCGACGAGGGCATCGAGGGTCTCGTTCACATCTCCGAGCTGGCCGAGCGTCATGTGGAGCTGCCGGACCAGGTCGTGCAGGTCGGCGACGAGATCATGGTCAAGGTCATCGACATCGACCTCGAGCGTCGCCGGATCAGCCTCTCGCTCAAGCAGGCGAACGAGGCCGCGCACGATGTCGAGGCGAGCGAGTTCGACCCGACCCAGTACGGCATGGAAGCTCACTACGACGAGGCGGGCAATTACATCTACCCGGAGGGCTTCGACTCCGACACGGGAGAGTGGCTGCCCGGCTACGAGGAGCAGCAGGCCGAATGGGAGCGCCAGTACGAGGCGGCTCGCCAGCGCTACGAGCAGCACATGCAGCAGCTGCGCGCGGCGCAGGAAGCCGAGGCGGAGTCCACCGGCCCGTCGACCTTCTCCTCCGAGTCGGAGCCCGGTTCGTCCGCCCTCGACGAGGAGTCGCTGCGCCGGCTGCGGGAGCAGTTCGGCAGCGAGTGAGCCGTCGCGCGTTCTCGCGCTGACTGTTCGGGAGCCCCGCAGGCCTGGTGCCTGCGGGGCTCTCGCATGTCACGAGCTTGTCGCCGCTACGCGTTTCGGCCGAAGCCGCGCTCGGCCGGACGGGCTAGCAGCTGCATTCCGGATGGGCGACGTGTGTCGGGCATTTGTCGAAAACCTGGACCGGCATCCCTTCGCAGCCCTAACGTGATCTGCGGATCTCCCACCAGTCGCGGCAGCCGCCGTGCTGTTTCCGGAGGAGCAGAAGCGCTGTGATTCCCACTCTGTTCGGCCGCATCTCGACGCGGATCTTCGCCCTGGGCTTGATCGGTTCGATCGCTCAGCTGATCTTCAGCTGGGTGCTGCCGGGCGTCGGTGGGCTGACTGCCGGCGAGCTCTACAAGATGACGTTCGGCGTCCTCATCGCCACGATCGTGCTCGGCATCGGGTGGGAGTTCATCTACCACGGGCTGATGCAGTTCCGGTGGGAGAAGGACTGGCCGACCCTCTTCGGCCTGATCACGATCGTCAACGAGGGTGCCCTCGTCTGGGGCTTCGTGAAATGGAACCTCATCCCCGGGGTGTCCAAGGACCTGCCCCTCTCCACGTTCGTGGTCGACTTCGTGATCGTCTGGATGCTCACCTTCCTCTGGGTGAACGGCCCGATGCGCGTGCCGTTCTTGCGCTGGCGCCACACCGGTGGTCGGCTGTTCGGACCACTGCCGCAGTAACGCGGCTGCCAGCCAAGCCGAAAGGATCACAGTGACCGACTGGGACGGGTTCCAGGCCCAGGTTCATCCCGGCGACGGAATCGTCGCGCGTACCGCCGGAGGCGCGCTGGTGCTGCCGGCGCACGTGGCGCAGCAGCCGCAGGCCACCGACCAGCTGCTCGCCCTGATTCGTGACGCGCGGCCCGGCAGCGGGCGCACGGTGGCTCGCAAGCTCGCCGGCATTCTCGCGTCCTCGGACGACTCGTTCGATCTCGCACTGCTGGCTCCGCTGCCCGGCGGTGATATCGCGGTGCTTGTCGTCGGCGATGTCGAGGTGAGCGCCGACGGCGCCGAAGGGTCGGTCCGCATCTCCGGTCGCGACTCGCTCACCTGGGTCGACCGGGTGCTCCGGGCGCCCACCGCGCTGCAGGTGTCCACCGGCCAGGGTGGCGGGGCGGCGGTGACCGCCTCCGACCTCGTCGCCGGCATCGTCCCCGGCAGTGGCCTCAGCCTGGTCGTCCGCGAGGGCGCGGGCATCGCCGGCCCGACCTCGCTGCCGGCCCAGACCTCCCAGCCGGTGCAGGCGCCGCAGCAGCCCGAGCCGTCAGCGGATCCGCAGCCCATCAGCTACAGCAAGGCGGCGGCGCCGCCGGTGTCCGTCCCGGTACCGCCCCCGATCCCCGAGCCGCCGGCTCCGCCCGCCCAGCCGGTCCCGCCGCCTCCGCCGCCGCCGGATTTCCAGGTGGAGTCGCTGGCCGATGCGGCCCCGCCGCAGCGCGAGCCGCTGCCGGTCGACGAGCCCGAGCAGCCGCTGCCCGCCGGCACCGCGCCGGTTCACGTGAAGGGCGTGTACTGCAAGCGCGGGCACTTCAACGACCCGATGGTCCAGTTCTGCACGGTCTGCGGCATCAACATGGTCCAGCAGACCCCGGCTCTCGTCGACGGCCCGCGCCCGCCGCTGGGTGTGCTGGTCTTCGACGACGGCTCGGTCTTCCAGCTCGAGCAGGACTACGTCATCGGCCGCCAGCCGGAAAACGCCCCTGAGGTGCTGGGCGGGTCGGCGCGCCCGCTGCGCATCGACGACTCCGAGGGCACCGTCTCGCGGGCTCACGCGCTGATCGTGCTCGAGGACTGGTCGGTGCGTATCTCCGACCACGGCTCCGCCAACGGCACGTACATCGCGATGCCGAACAGCTCGGACTGGCAGCCCGTCCCGCCGAACGGCCGGATCGTGCTCACCCCGGGTACCACCATCAAGCTCGGCAACCGGACGCTCAAGTACGAGTCCCACCGCGGTCAGCGCTAGCGCGTCATCGCTTCGGGCAACGACCACCACCCCATCACAAAAGCCACGCAGAGCTCGGCGAAAGGGAGTACAGCCGTGAGCAACGAGACTGTCGTCGGAGGGCAATTCCAGCCTCCGGTGCAGGGCGGCCCCGTCACCGCGCCGCCGAGTGCACCCCCGAGCGGCCCGCCGGTCGTGCCGCAGCCGACCGGCACGCATCAGACGATCCAGACGCCGGGCACCGGGGTCTTCGAGCGTGACCAGCTGTCCGGTCGCGGCGATCTCACCCCGCAGCTGATCGACACCCCTGTCTGGACCGACGAGATGGTCGCGGCGGCCGGGATCCCGATCGTCGACGTCCCGTTCGTCACGATCGGCGGCGGCATCGGCTCCTTCGTCATGGTTGACCACCTGCGCATCGCCGGCGTTCCGGCCAATCAGATCGCGGTGCTCGGGATCAACGATCACCCGTGGCAGACCTACGAGTACCTCACCCGTGTCTCGCAGGTGCCGCGCGGTGAGCGGTTGCGTTCAGACGCCGCCTCGTCCCCGGACAACATCTGGGGTTTCCCGAGCTACGCCATCCGCGAGGCATGGCACGGCAAGAAGGGCTACGTCGCCACTGCCGAGGGCGTGAAGAAGCAGTCGACACTCGGCGCGAAGATGGCGCCGCTGTGGAACGTGCTCAGCGAGCCCGTCCTCACCGACTACTTCACCCCGCGCGCGGGACAGGCGTTCGAGAGCATGGAGAAGGAGGCGCGCCGCATCAATTACCACTCGATGCTGCGCAAGGGCCTGGTGCGGATGGTGCGCCGCCGCCAGGGCGCCGGCTACTTCACCATTCTCACGCCTCCGGACGGGGCGGCGGCGACGAAGCGCGTCGCGTTCCGCAGCCGTTTCGTGCACATCGCTGTCGGCTATCCCGGGCTGCGATTCCTGCCGGATCTGCAGGAGTACCGGACCAAGCACGAGGACTACACCCGCGTCGTCAACGCGTACGAGCCGCATGAGCACGTGTACGACGAGTTGGTGCGCCGGCCGGGCACCGTCGTCGTTCGTGGCGGTGGCATCGTCGCGTCCCGCGTGCTGCAGCGGCTGATCGACGACCGCAACCTGAAAGGCGCGCAGACGACGATCGTGCACCTGCTGCGCACGTACCTGCCGGCCCGCCACGGCCCGAACGTCTTCAAGCGCCGCAAGGGGATTTACGGCACCGGCATCCAGGGCTTCAACTGGCCGAAGTCCAACTGGGGCGGCGAGTACAAGCGCCAGCTGGAAAAGGCCAGCCCGCAGGAGCGCGCCGAGATCCTCGGCTGGCAGGGCGGCACCACCACCCCGCACCGCAAGCTCTGGATCAAGCAGCTGCAGACGGGCGAGCGCGCCGGCTACTACCGGCAGCTCGTCGGCCAGGTGAAGGAGGTGACCCCGACTCCGGACGGGCGCATCCTGACGATGGTCACCACGCAGCAGGGGGCGGTCAACGTCCCGGCTGACTTCATCATCGACGCCACCGGACTCGAGGCGGACATCACCGAGCACCGGCTGCTCAAGGACCTGTTCGACATGACCGGGGCGCAGCGCAACCCCTACGGCAAGATGCAGGTGGAGTTGTCGTTCGAGGTGACCGGCACCCGCAACGGCGACGGCGTCGTCTTCGCGTCGGGCTCGGCGACGCTCGGCGGCCCGTATGCGACCGTCGACTCGTTCCTCGGCCTGCAATATCAGGCGTTGCGCATCGCCGACGAGCTCGCGAAGTACGGCTTCGGTAAGAAGATCGGCGCCACGCGCTCGATCTCGCAGTGGTGGAAGTGGTGTCGTAGCAGGCCGCTGCCGTAAGGGATTCGAGCGCTGCCGGCAAGCCCCACCGCGGGGGTTGCCGGCAGCGTGCTGTCAGGTCTCGAGCGCTCTCGCGGGTCCGGCCTGGCGCGGGATGAAGGAATCGTTCTCGAGCAGCTTGGCCAGATCGCTCTGGTCCTGCAGCCGCCCTTCCCGCACCCGAAGGAAGCCGTCCACGCCGGCCGGTGCCGGCGCCTCCATGTCGACGGCGATCACCAGAGCCGACACCTGATCCACGGTCACGACCGACGCGGCAACCCCCTTGCGTTGCAGGCGTTCTGCCAGTGCCGGCAGCCGGCGGCGGCTTCCGTCGTCGATCAGTTGCAGCAGCGTTCCGCGGCCGGCCGACATGCGCATCGCGATGGCGATCGCCGCGTCGCCGCCGTCGCCGGAGCGGGCCACGGCAGCCACCGGGCCGATGCACTGTCCGGTCGTGATGGAGCCGTCCCAGAAGCCGACGGGAGCATCGACCTGTTGCAGCAGGCGCGCCCGGGCGATACCCGCGAAGGGTGAGACGAGCACGAAGTCGGCGTCGGTGGAATGCACCTGCGAGGCGGCATCGCCGGTCGGGTCGGAGCTGAAGCGAGACAGCACCACGCAGTCGAGCCCGCGGCCCCGCACCTGCTCGGCAAGCGCCTCCAATTCGCCCATGATTCCAGCCATTTCCGCGAGTTCGACGGACAGCCCGCTGCCGACCTCGAGCGCTGCGGTGGGTTGCGGACGGTAGAGGCTCAGCACCACCTGGGACGGGTGCTCGGAGGATGCGAGGTCCGCCGCGAGGGAGACGAGCGGCGCGTCGCGCTGCGGCTCCCCGAGAACGACGAGCACGCGATAGGCGTTCGGGATGCCGAGGGCCGACCGCTCTGCCTCCTCGACCTCCTTGGCGACGAGCCGGTCCGGGTAGACCAGCTTGAGCAGCGGGGCCGTCATCACCGTGGTGACGATCGCCATGACCACCAGCATGGTGAACAGCGCGGTGTCGAGGACCTTGAGCTTGAGCCCGACGGTCAGCAGGACGAGCTCGGTGAGCCCGCGGGTGTTCATCAGCAGTCCGAGTGCCTGCGAGCGGCGGTTCGGGATGCCTTGCGCGCGGCCCGCGGCGTAGGCGCCGACGTACTTGCCTCCGATCGCCACCGCGAGGACGCCGATGAGCTCCGCGAGCGTCTTGCCGGTGAGCTTGGTGACGTCCACCGAAAGCCCGGCCACCATGAAGAAAATGGGCAGCAGCAGGAGCACGCTCACCTGCTCGAGACGCTCCAGGATCTCCTGGAAGAGCTGGTGCGTGCCTTCCCGCGGCATGATGACGCCGAACAGGAAGCCGCCGAAGATGAAGTGGATGCCGATCTCGTCGGTGACCCAGGCGGATCCGATGAAGCCGACCAGGATGAACGCGAGGATGTCGGGGGTCAGCCGTCCGGACCGTTGATAGAGCGGCAGGAGGAACTTCGCGAGCAGCGGCTTGACGATGGCGAACATTCCCGCGATGAAGACCAGCGAATAGACGAACACTTCCCACAGCGGCTCGCCCGAGTTCGCCGCGATCGCCGATACCACCGCCAGCAGCGACCAGGCCACCACATCGTCGATCGCCGCGCAGGCGAGCGCGATGACGCCGAGCGGGGTGCGCGTCATCATGCGTTCGTTGAGGATGCGGGCCAGCACCGGGAACGCGGTGACGCACATCGACGCTCCGATGAAGAGCGCGAACGGCAGCTTCTTCACGTGCTGCCCGGGCTCCAGCCCGCCCTGCGAATGCTGCGAATACAGGTACAGCGCGAGCAGCGCACCACCGATGAAGGGCACCGCGATCGACGAGATCGAGATGACGCCGGCGCGACGTTCGTTGCCCCGGATGAGCTTTAGGTCGAGTTCCAGCCCGATGATGAACATGAAGATGACGAGGCCCAGATTCGCGAACGCGCTGAGGATCTGCACCACGTCGGCCGGGAACAGGGCCTGCGTGACGGATCGGTCGTCGTCCCAGCTGATCTGGCCCAGCACCGAGGTGCCGAGCAGGACGCCGGCGAGGATCTCGCCGACGACCGGAGGCTGGCCGATGCTCTTGAAGAGCCGCCCGAGCAGCCGCGCGAGGACGACGATCAGGATGATGGCGACGAAGACCGCTGCGGTGCGGTCCGGCAGCGACCTGGAGGACGTTGCCGCGCCCTCGGCCGCGCCGCTCGCGTGGGTTACGACGTGCGCGGTAGCCGCCGGCACGCTGTCGTACCCGACACCGGGTGCTGCGGAGAACGTCACGGCTCGGCGTCCTATCCCTCGAAGCTGCGTGTCGGCCTGAGTTCCGGGTCCATGTGGGCCGCCTCCGCAGCCCGGATCAGGCTAAGTCGTTCATGCGCGCGCGTCTGTCAGTTAGCCGATACCGGATCCCGGGTGCGCAAGGCGCTGTTAGCGTGTCTTGCGTCCTGCGGATGTGCGGCATCCGTCCCTCGGACCGGTGCCGTCGTTGGATTGCTGCTTGTCCGAAGGTTGGATGAATAGGGGAGGCCCGTGGAAGGGATCGCGGACTACACGTTCATCCGGCCGCTCGGCGAAGGCAACCATGGGCGTTACTACCTCGCGGTGCCGCCGCCGCGGCTCGGCCTGGAGGCATCGGCCGTCGTCGTGAAGGTCGTCGCGGGTCAGACGACGTCGGACACGTTCACCCGCGCCACCCGCGAGCTCAAGGCCTTTGCCGCGGTCCGCTCGCCGTACCTGGTCAAGCTTTTCGACGCCGGCCAGCAGGCCGGCACGTTCTTCTACGCGATGGAGTGGCTCGAACGCGGGTCGCTCGCCGAGCCGGCAGGCGAGCTGTCCAAGGAGGATGCGCGCAAGGCGGTCGCGGACGCCGCGCGGGCCGCTCACGCGTTGCACGAAGCGGGCATCGTTCACCAGGACATCGCGCCGGAAAACGTGCTGCTCGCACCCGACGGCGGCCGGCTCGCCGACCTGGGCCTGGCGAAGGTGCTGCAGCCGGGAGTCACGGTCACCAGCATTGGCAGCCGCAGCATCGGCGCGGTCGAGTACGTCGATCCCGCGATGCTCGCCGGCGGCCAGCCGTCCCGGCTCACCGACGTCTACAGCATCGGCATGACGCTGCACCGCGCGCTGTCCGGGCAGGGCATGTTCGGTGAGATACCCGCGGATAAGCCGATGATGGCGATGCGAGCGGTGCTGGCCGGCAACCCGAAGGTCGATTCGTCGCTCGGCCCGCAGGCCGCGGGGCTGATCCGGTCCTGTGTCGACCCCGACCTGTCGAACCGTCCCCGCACCGCGCAGGAGGTCGCCGAGCGCATCGACGCGTTGCCTGCGCAGCCCGGCGTCGTCCCGGTCCGGGCCGCGGCTGCTGGCTGAGGAGCCCGCTAGGGTCGAGCCGTGGGCAATTTCTTGCGCCGCGTCGCGCGCCGGGCGCCGTGCCGAGTCACCGAGCAGACCGCCGTCGATCTCGCGGCGGGGCGGGGCTGAGTGCGCCGCGTCGGCCTCACCGGCGGCATCGGAGCCGGCAAGTCCACCGTCGCGCGCCTGTTTGCCGCACACGGCGCCGTCGTCGTCGATGCGGACGCCCTCGCGCGTGAGGTGGTCGCGCCGGGAACGCCCGGCCTGGCGGAGATCGTCGACACCTTCGGCAGTGGCGTGCTGCGTCCGGACGGCGCTCTCGACCGTGCGGGGCTCGGCCGGATCGTGTTCGCCGACGAGGCCGCCCTGCGCAAGCTGGAGGCGATCACCCACCCGAAGATCAGCGCCGAGTCGGCCCGGCTGATCGAGGCGGCCGAGCGCGACGGCGCCCCCGTGCTGATCCACGACATCCCACTGCTGGTCGAAAACGGCCTGCCGCAGACCTTCGACGACGTGGTGGTCGTCGAGGCGCCGGACGACATCCGGATCGCCCGCCTGGAGCACCGCGGGCTCAGCCGCGCGGAAGCGGTCGAACGCATGAAGGCCCAGGCGACGAACGAGCAGCGCCGGGCGGCGGCGACCTACCTGATCGACAACGCCGGCTCCCTGCGGGAGCTGCGCCAGCGGGTCGATGCGGTCTGGGAGGCGCTCACCGCGTCCGCGTCCTAGCCGCGCGGCTCGCGCGCCCCTTCGACCGGCCGGAGCACAAGATGTTCCCGGCGCGGGGCGAATTTTGTCGGTGGGTTGTGGTGTTGTCATAACCGTGCCCCGAACGACCACTCGCCCGAAGCGTCAAAGCTCGCCCGCCCGTAGCGTCCGTCCCACCGCCAGCACCCGGCCCACCAGTGACATCGTTCGCGCGCAGCGGCCGTTTCGCGTCGTCAGTGATTTCGTCCCGAGCGGCGATCAGCCGGCGGCGATCGAGGACCTGGCCCGGCGGATCGACGGCGGGGACAAGGATGTCGTGCTGCTCGGCGCCACCGGCACGGGTAAGAGCGCGACGTCGGCGTGGCTGATCGAGCGGCTGCAGCGCCCGACGTTGGTGCTCGCGCCGAACAAGACGCTGGCGGCCCAGCTGGCTAACGAGTTCCGCGAGCTGCTTCCTGACAATGCGGTCGAGTACTTCGTCTCGTACTACGACTATTACCAGCCGGAGGCCTACGTTCCGCAGACGGATACGTATATCGAGAAGGATTCGTCGATCAACGAGGAGGTCGAGCGGCTGCGCCACTCGGCCACGATGAGCCTGCTCACCCGGCGGGATGTTGTCGTCGTCGCCTCGGTCTCGTGCATCTACGGTTTGGGTACCCCGCAGGAGTACATCGACCGGTGCGTGCGACTGGCCGTCGGCGAGGAGTACGACCGCGACACGCTGCTGCGTGCGCTCGTCGACGTGCAGTACAGCCGCAACGACCTGGCGTTCACCCGCGGCACCTTCCGGGTGCGCGGTGACACCGTCGAGATCTTCCCGGTCTACGAGGAGCTCGCCGTCCGGGTGGAGCTGTTCGGCGACGAGATCGAGAAGCTGACGTACCTGCATCCGCTGACCGGCGAGGTGGTGTCCGAGAGTGAGCAGCTGCTGATCTTCCCGGCGACGCACTACGTGGCCGGTCCGCAGCGCATGGAGCGGGCCATCGCCGGTATCGAGGCCGAGCTCGCGGATCGGCTCGGCGAGCTCGAGCGCCAGAGCAAGATGCTCGAGGCCCAGCGGCTGCGCATGCGCACCACCTACGACATCGAGATGATGCGCCAGGTCGGGTTCTGCTCGGGCATCGAGAATTACTCACGCCACATCGACGGTCGCGGTCCCGGCACCCCGCCGCACACGCTGCTCGACTACTTCCCGGACGATTTCCTGCTGGTCATCGACGAGTCGCACAACACCGTGCCGCAGGTCGGCGCGATGTACGAGGGTGACATGAGCCGCAAGCGCACGCTCGTCGACCACGGGTTCCGGCTGCCGAGCGCGATGGACAACCGGCCGCTGAAGTTCGACGAGTTCCTCGAGCGCATCGGTCAGACCGTCTACATGTCGGCGACTCCGGGCCGCTACGAGATGGCCCGCGCCGACGGCGTGGTGGAGCAGATCATCCGCCCCACCGGGCTGGTCGACCCCGAGATCGTGCTCAAGCCGACGAAGGGCCAGATCGACGATCTGGTCCACGAGATCAAGCTGCGCGCGGAGCGCGATGAGCGGGTGCTGGTCACCACGCTGACCAAGAAGATGTCGGAGGACCTCACCGACTATCTGCTCGACCTCGGTATCCGGGTGCGGTATCTGCACAGCGAGGTCGACACGATCCGGCGTATCGAGCTGCTGCGCGAGCTGCGCGTGGGCGAGTACGACGTCCTGGTCGGTATCAACCTGCTGCGCGAGGGTCTCGACCTGCCGGAGGTATCGCTCGTCAGCATTCTCGACGCCGACAAGGAGGGCTTCCTGCGCTCGGGCACGTCGCTGATCCAGACGATCGGCCGGGCGGCCCGCAACGTGTCGGGTCAGGTGCACATGTACGCCGACAACATCACCCCGTCGATGCAGCTCGCCATCGACGAGACCAACCGGCGGCGGGCCAAGCAGGTCGCCTACAACGAGGAGCGCGGCCTCGATCCGCAGCCGCTGCGCAAGAAGATCGTCGACATCCTCGACGACATGGTCCGCGAGACCGAGAGCGGCGAGCTGATCGGCGGTTCCGGGCGCAGCCAGTCGCGCGGTAAGGCTCCGGTGCCGGGCATGTCGTCGAAGTCGGAGAGCGTCGGCCGTCACGCGGCGGAGCTCGCCGGCATGCCGCGCCACGAGTTGGCGCAGCTGATCCAGCAGCTGTCCGACGAGATGCACGAGGCAGCGAAGGAGCTGCACTTCGAGTTGGCGGCGCGGCTGCGCGACGAGATCGGCGAGCTGCGCAAGGAGCTGCGGGCGATGTCGGCCGCGGGCGTCGGGTAGCGGGCGCTACCAGCCGCGGTCGCGCCACTCCAGCAGGTGCGGCCGCTCGGCACCGAGCGTGGTGTCGTTGCCGTGGCCGGGGTAGATCCACGTCTCGTCCGGCAGTGGCCCGAAGACCTTGCGCTCGAGGTCGTCCATCAGGCTGGTGAAGCGCTGCGGATCTTTCTCGGTGTTGCCGGGGCCGCCGGGAAACAGGCAGTCGCCGGTGAACAGGTGCGGGCGCACCTCCCCGTCCTCCGGCGCCTCGTAGAGCAGCGCGATCGAGCCGGGAGTGTGCCCGACCAGGTGGATGACCTTGAGGTGGGCCTTGCCGACGGTCACCTCGTCACCGTCGCTGACGAGCCGCGTCGGGGGGACCGGTAGAGCGGCTGCATCGTCGGGGTGCGCGATGCTGGCCGCGCCGGTGGCCTCCGTGATCGCCTTCAAGGCCTGGACGTGGTCCCAGTGCTGGTGGCTCGTCACCACGGTCGCGAGCCCGCGCGGGCCGATCAGTTCGAGCAGCCGGTCGGGCTCGTTGGCTGCATCGATGAGTAGCTGCTCGCCCGTGTCCGTGCAGGTCAGCAGGTAGCAGTTGTTGTCGAACGAGCCGACGCTCACCTTCACGAGGTGCAACCCGGGGATGTCACGCGTTGCGACGGGACCGCCCGGCCGCACTTCACCTGTATAGCCGTCCGTCGAATTGCCAGTAGACGCCATTGCCACATCCTGCCCCTAACGGTGTGGCGCTGCGTGTGCCGGGTCCGCAGGGCGCGGCCCTCGAACGGAGAACGCGTTGCTATGAGTGCCGCGTAACCCCCGCTTCTCCGTTCGAGGGCGCGCACAGAGGAGGCCGCCACTGGCAACGCGCGGGGAGCACCGTCTCCGGCGGCGACGCGCGATCGGTGCTCGTCGCCGGGACTACCTCCGGCGGCCCGCGCGTTTTGTCGTAGGGCATCCGTAGCATCGGCGACAGCACTGTCGGCATGCGTTCGGCGGCCTGTTTCAGGCCCGTTTCCCGGGTGCCTGACGACGAATCTTGGTGCGCGAGGGGCGGTTTGCGCTGCCCGGGCGGAGGAGCATGGCTGAGCGTCTGATCGTTCGAGGTGCGCGGGAGCACAACCTGCAGGACGTCCACCTTGACCTGCCGCGTGACGCCCTTATCGTCTTCACCGGGCTGTCCGGCTCGGGCAAGTCCAGCCTCGCCTTCGACACGATCTTCGCCGAGGGGCAGCGGCGCTACGTCGAGAGCCTGTCGGCCTACGCGCGCCAGTTCCTCGGGCAGATGGACAAGCCCGACGTCGACTTCATCGAGGGGCTTTCGCCGGCGGTCTCGATCGATCAGAAGTCGACCTCGCGCAACCCGCGTTCCACCGTCGGCACGATCACCGAGGTCTACGACTACCTGCGGCTGCTCTACGCCCGGGCCGGGCGCCCACACTGCCCCAAGTGCGGACGGCCGATCGCCCGCCAGACCCCGCAGCAGATCGTCGACCGGTTGCTCGAGCTGGCCGAGGGCACCCGCTTCCAGGTGCTCGCGCCGGTGGTGCGCGGGCGCAAGGGCGAGTACGCCGAAATGTTCCTCGACCTGCAGACCAAGGGTTTCTCGCGGGTGCGCGTCGACGGTCAGGTCTACCGGCTGGCGGATGAGCCGATCAGGCTCGACAAGCAGAAGAAGCACACCATCGAGGTGGTCATCGACCGGCTCACCGCTCGGCCCACCGCCAAGCAGCGGCTCACCGATTCGGTCGAGACCGCGCTGCGGCTGGCCGACGGCCGGGTGCTGATCGATTTCGTCGATCTGGCGGACGACGACCCAGCCCGGGAGCGGATGTTCTCCGAGCACCTCGCGTGCCTTTATGACGACCTGTCGTTCGACGAGCTCGAGCCGCGGTCGTTCTCCTTCAACTCTCCCTACGGCGCCTGCGCGGCCTGCAGCGGGCTCGGCACCAAGAAGCGGGTCGACGCGGAACTCGTGGTGCCCGACCCGTCGCTGCCGCTCTCCCGCGGCGCCATCCAGCCGTGGTCCAGCGGGCACAACGCGGAGTACTTCGGCCGGTTGCTGACCGCAGTCGCCGAGCACGTCGGCTTCCGCGTCGACACCCCGTGGGAGCGGCTGCCGGCCAAGGTTCAGGACCTCATCCTCGAGGGCCTCGGCGACGAGCAGATCCACGTCCGCTACCGCAACCGGTTCAATCGCGAGCGGTCGTACTACACGCACTTCGAGGGCGTCATCGCCTACCTCGAGCGCCGCCACCGCGAAGCCGAGTCCGACACCGCGCGGGAGCGCTGGGAGGGCTACCTGCGTGACGTGCCGTGCCCGACCTGCCGCGGCACCCGGCTGAAGCCGGAGTCGCTCGCCGTCACGATGGGCGGCCGGTCGATCGCCGAGGTGTCGGAGATGTCGATCGGCGACGCGGCGCAGTTCCTGGCGACCCTCGAGCTCACCGCCCGCGAGACGCAGATCGCCGGCCGGGTGCTCAAGGAGGTCGACGCCCGGCTGCGCTTCCTGCTCGACGTGGGACTCGACTATCTGTCGCTCGACCGGGCGGCCGGCACGCTCGCCGGCGGTGAGGCGCAGCGGATCCGGCTCGCGACGCAGATCGGCTCCGGCCTCGTTGGCGTGCTCTACGTGCTCGACGAACCGTCGATCGGCCTGCACCAGCGTGACAACCGGCGGCTGATCGACACCCTGACCCGGCTGCGCGACCTCGGCAACACGCTGATCGTGGTCGAGCACGACGAAGACACCATCCGGTCGGCTGACTGGGCTGTCGACATCGGGCCGGGCGCCGGGGAGCACGGCGGCCGGGTGGTCGTCAGCGGCCCGGTGAAGGAGTTGCTCGACAGCGAGGAGTCACTGACCGGCGCTTACCTGTCCGGCCGCCGGTCGATACCGATCCCGGACATCCGGCGCGTGCCGGATCCTGGTCGCCGGCTGGTCGTTCATGACGCTCGCGAGCACAACCTGCGCGATGTCACGGTGTCGTTCCCGCTCGGCTGCTTCGTCGCGGTCACCGGCGTCTCGGGCTCCGGCAAGTCCAGCCTCGTCAACGACATCCTCGCCGCGGTGCTCGCCAACAAGCTGAACGGCGCCCGCGAGGTCCCGGGCCGGCACCGCACGGTCAGCGGGCTGCAGCACCTCGACAAGGTGGTGCGGGTCGACCAGTCGCCGATCGGCCGTACCCCGCGGTCGAACCCGGCCACCTACACCGGCGTCTTCGACCACGTTCGCAAGCTCTTCGCGGAGACGCCGGAGGCGAAGGTGCGCGGTTACCTGCCGGGGCGGTTCTCCTTCAACGTCAAGGGCGGTCGCTGCGAGGCGTGCGCCGGCGACGGCACGATCAAGATCGAGATGAACTTCCTCCCGGACGTCTACGTGCCGTGCGAGGTGTGCCACGGCGCCCGTTACAACCGGGAGACGCTGGAGGTGCACTTCAAGGGCAAGTCGATCTCGGAAGTGCTCGACATGTCGATCGAGGAGGCCGCCGACTTCTTCGCCGGCTTGCCGGCGATCGCCCGGCATCTGCGCACCCTCGTCGACGTCGGTCTCGGCTACGTGCGGCTCGGTCAGCCCGCACCGACCCTGTCCGGCGGCGAGGCGCAGCGCGTGAAGCTGGCCTCCGAGCTGCAGAAGCGGTCCACCGGCCGCACGATCTACGTGCTGGACGAGCCGACCACCGGGCTGCACTTCGAAGACGTCCGCAAGCTGCTCGGGGTGCTCGGCCGGCTCGTCGATCAGGGCAATTCGGTGGTCGTGATCGAACACAACCTGGACGTCATCAAGACGGCTGACTGGATCATCGACCTGGGGCCCGAGGGCGGCACCGGCGGCGGCCGCATCGTTGCCGAGGGCACGCCCGAAGAAGTCGCTCGCAACGAGGAGAGCCATACCGGCCGGTTCCTGCAGGAGATGCTCGCGCAGCGGGTGGGTTCCCGGGCGGGACGGGCCAAGGGGGCAAAGCCGGCCAAGTCTCGCACCGGTGCGAGGTCGGCGCAGTCCGCGTCGGCGGCCAAGCCTGCGGCAACGGCCAAGTCGGCTCCGGCCGCCAAGCGAGCCCAGCCCGCGAAGTCGGCTTCGTCCGCGGACAAGAGCTCGTCAGCCGCCGCGAAGCCGGCGACGCGACGGCGCAGGGCGGCGGCGGCCAACTGAGGGCGGATCAGTCCTCGAGCAGCCGGGCGATCACGGCGTCGACCGCCTTGGCGGACTCTTCCTCGCCAGTGGCATCCAGCTGATCGGTCTGGGCCAGAAACGTGCGCAGCACCGTCCGCGGTGCGCTGACCCAGGCTGGTTTGCCCGCCCGGGCCAGCCGCAGTTCGACCCGGTCGTGCGTCTCGTCGGGCTGGACGCGTACGGCGCCGTCCCCGGTCGGCTCGTCGAGCCCGAAGCGCAGGAAGTCGCGCAACACCACCCAGTTGCCGCGCGGCAGCGACGGATGATCCGGGGTGCTGCGCAGCGTGAGGTGCACGGCCATCGGGTCGTCCATCCACCAGCTGAGCGTGAGAACGGTGATCCGCTCCCCGGGCTGGCGGGCCCGAAGCGGTGCCGCCGCCGCGCCGCGAGAGGTGACCGGAGGAAGGGCACGGGTCACTACCACGTCGACGACAACGTCAGCCTGTGGATCGGCCTGTGGCACCAAGCAACCCGCCTCCCTGGCGCGGACAGCGAGAGTGTGGCATGAGGCGTTTTCGCCCTCGGCGGTGACCCCCACAGCGGGCCGTTGCCCGACTACCCTCGGAGCGTGGCGCAGCGGGGAGTCGACCAGACCGATCCAGCGCCACCCGACCCGGTGCCGCTGAACGCGCGGCGTGCGTCGGCGGGCAGCTCGCGGGCCCCGTGGCGTCCGGGCGTCGGCTCCATTCCCGAGGATCCGGGCGTCTACCGTTTCCGCGACGGCGGCGGCCGGGTGATCTACGTCGGCAAGGCGAAGAATCTGCGCAGTCGGCTGAATTCTTACTTCACCGGGGACCTGCATCCGCGTACCGAATCAATGGTGCGTACGGCCCGCGGGGTCGATTGGACGGTGGTTTCCACCGAGGTCGAGGCGCTGCAGCTCGAATACACCTGGATCAAGCAATACGACCCGCGGTTCAACGTCCGTTACCGCGACGACAAGAGTTATCCGTGGCTGGCGGTCACGCTCGATGAGGAAGTGCCCCGGCTGCAGGTGATGCGCGGACCGAAGCGCAAGGGCGTGCGCTATTTCGGGCCGTATTCGCATGCCTGGGCGATCCGCGAGACGCTCGATCTGCTGCTGCGCGTGTTTCCCGCCCGGACCTGCAGCAAGGGTGTGTACAAGCGGGCCGGTCAGGTCGGCCGGCCCTGCCTGTTCGGCTATATCGACAAATGTTCCGCGCCGTGCGTCGGGCGGGTGTCCGTTGAGGAGCACCGCGCGATCGTCGAGGATTTCTGTGACTTCCTGGCCGGCCAGACCGGTCGATTCCTGCGCCGGCTCGAGGCCGACATGCGCGACGCCGCGCAAGCGCAGGAGTACGAACGCGCCGCCCGGCTGCGTGACGACATCGGCGCGTTGCGCCGCGCGATCGAAAAGCAGGCGGTGGTGCTGCCGGATGCGACCGACGCCGATGCCGTGGCTTTCGCCCAGGACGAATTGGAAGCCGCCGTCTTTGTCTTTCACGTGCGCGGCGGGCGGGTACGCGGCCAGCGCGGGTACGTGGTCGACAAGCTCGAAGGTGAGGATCTGCCCGAGCTGGTGGAGCGGTTCGTCTCGCAGGCGTATCTGGTCGACGGCTATGACGTCCCCCGCGAGGTGCTGGTGCCGGCCGCCCCTGACGAGGCGGACGTCGTCGCCGAGTTGCTGACGCTGCAGCGCGGCTCCCGGGTGGATCTGCGGGTGCCGCAGCGCGGCGACAAGCGGGCGCTGCTGGAGACCGTCGAGCGCAACGCGCAGCAGGCGTTCACCCAGCACAAGCTCAAGCGGGCGAGTGATCTGAGCGCCCGTTCACGCGCGCTCACCGAGCTGCAGGAGGCGCTCGGCCTGGTCGACGCCCCGCTGCGGATCGAGTGCTTCGACATCTCCAGCCTGCAAGGCACCAGCGTGGTCGCCAGCATGGTCGTTTTCGAGGACGGGCTGGCCCGCAAGTCGGAGTACCGCCGGTTCGCGATCCGCGGTACGGGCGGCAAGGGCGCGGCTCCCGACGACACCGGTCAGCCGGAGGATCCGCCGACCGTCGCAGGCGGTGACGTCGACTGGATCTACGAGGTGGTGCGCCGCCGGTTCGCCCGCTACCTCGACGACGCGGCCGCCCCGCCGACCGATCCGGCAGCCGGCGAGGTCGCCGGGGAGCAGCGCAGGTTCGCCTATCCGCCAAATCTGGTGGTGGTCGACGGCGGCTTCCCGCAGGTGAATGCCGGCGCGCAGGCGCTGGAGGATCTCGGCATCGACGATGTGGCGATATGCGGATTGGCCAAGCGGCTGGAAGAGGTCTGGGTGCCCGGCGATCCGGATCCGCTGATCCTGCCGCGCACCAGCGAGGCGCTCTACTTGCTGCAGCGGGTGCGTGACGAGGCGCATCGTTTCGCGATCACCTACCACCGCCAGAAGAGATCGAAGAGCATGGTCGAGAGTGCCCTCGACGGCGTGCCGGGGCTCGGCCAGACCCGTCGCAAGGCGCTGCTGCGCCATTTCGGCTCGTTGAAACGGCTGCGCACGGCGAGTGCGGAGGACGTCGCCGAGGTGCCGGGCATCGGTATGCGCACCGCTGAGGCTGTCGTCGCCGCGCTGGCGGAACGGCCGGCCGGCCCCGCCGTCGATCCGGCCACCGGTGAGGTGCGCAGCGGATGAGCGACGCTTCCCTGCCACCGGCCAAGCCGCCGATCCAGTTGGCGATCATCACAGGGTTGTCCGGTGCGGGTCGCAGCACGGCCGCAAAGTGCCTCGAGGATCTCGGCTGGTTCGTGGTCGACAACCTGCCGCCGGCGCTGCTTCCCACCATGGCCGAGCTGGGCAACCGCTCGCACGGCACGGTCGATCGCATCGCCGCGGTCGTCGACGTGCGCGGCCGGGCGTTCTTCGCCGACTTGCGCGAGGCGCTGCGCACGCTCGACGAGCGTGGCACCCGGCCGCGGATTGTCTTCCTCGAGGCTTCTGACCGCGCGCTGGTCAGCCGATTCGAAAGCGTGCGCCGGCCCCATCCGCTGCGTTCGCGCGATCCGCTCGTCGTCGGGATCGCCGCCGAACGCAAGCTGCTCGCGGAGCTGCGCGGCGAGGCGGACCTCGTGCTGGACACCACTGACCTCAACGTGCACCAGCTCCGGGCGAAGATCGACGCCGCATTCGGCACCCCTGGCCATCCGGCGCTGCATGCCACGGTGATGTCGTTCGGGTTCAAGTACGGCCTGCCGCTGGACGCGGACATCGTGCTCGACTGCCGTTTCCTGCCCAATCCGCATTGGGTGCCCGATCTTCGCCCGCAGTCCGGCCTTGACCCCGGCGTCCGCGACTACGTGTTCAGCCGCCCGGGCGCCGAAGAGTTCCTGCAGCGCAGCGATGAGCTGCTCGGCATCGTCCGGGCCGGCTACGTCGAGGAAGGCAAGCGCTTCCTCACGCTGGCCGTCGGGTGCACCGGCGGGCGGCATCGCAGCGTGGCGATGGCCACGGCGCTCGCCGACCGGCTGGTCGCCTCCGGCGTCGATGTCCGGGTCGTCCACCGCGATCTGGGACGCGAGTGATGGGTGCGGCAGCGAACCCGCCGGCGGGCGGCCCGGCGGTCGTCGCCTTCGGCGGGGGTCACGGGCTTGCCGCGAGCCTCGCGGCGCTGCGCCGGGTGACGAGCCGGCTGACGGCGGTGGTGACCGTCGCCGATGACGGCGGCTCCTCCGGGCGGCTGCGCCACGAACTCTCGGCGCTGCCGCCGGGGGATCTGCGCATGGCGTTGGCCGCCCTGGCGGCCGACGACCCGCGTGGCCGGCTGTGGACCGAGGCGTTTCAGCATCGCTTCGGCGGTGACGGGCCGCTTGCCGGTCACGCGCTCGGCAATCTCGTGCTGACGGCGCTGGCGGAGCGCACCGGAGACCCGGTGCAGGCACTGGACGCGGCCGCCGAGTTGCTCGGCTGCGCGGGGCGGGTGCTGCCGTTTTCGTCCCATCCGGTCGACATCGTGGCGATGGTGCGTCCGCACGACGAGCTTTTCGACGAGCCGCGCAGCGTCCGCGGGCAGGTGGCTGTCGCCACCGCCGCCGGCCGGGTGGAGAGCATCGAACTGCTGCCCAACGACCCTCCGGCCTGCCCGCAGGCGCTCGAGGCGGTGGCTGAGGCAGCGGCGATCGTGCTCGGTCCGGGATCGTTTTTCACCAGCGTCCTGCCGCACCTGCTGGCGCCGTCGATGGCGAAGGCCATCCTCACCGCGGCGGGTAAGCGGGTGCTGGTGCTGAACCTCGCACCGCAGCCGGGGGAGACCACCGGCTTCGCGCCGCACACCCACCTCGAGGAGCTGTCCCGGCTGGTGCCGGCGTTACGGCTGGATGTCGTCATCGCCGATTCGCGAGTCGTGCCGGACCTCTCCGCGTTGCAGGCGGCGGCGACGGAGCTCGGGGCCGAGCTCGTCCTTTCGCCCGTCGGGGTGCCGGGAGAGCCGCGTCACGACCCGGAAGCCTTGGCAGAGGCATTCCGGATCGCCTTTGTTGCCAAGGGAAATCGAGAGCAGGGCTGACCGCCGACCGCGTTTCTGCAATAGGGTGCGACATCGGGCGGGGAAGGAGACAGTGCGTGGCTGCGATGACACCGACCGTCAAGGACGAGCTGAGTCGCCTGCCGACCGGAAAGGCTTGCTGCCGCCGGGCTGAGATGGCGGTGATTCTGCGGTTCGCCGGCGGTCTGCACCTGGCGAACGGCCGGGTGGTCGTCGAGGCCGAGCTGGACACCGGCTCTGTGGCTCGCCGGCTGCGGCAGGAGATCGCCGAGGTCTTCGGGCACCCGTCAGAGATCGCGATGCTGGCGGCGGGCGGCCTGCGGCGCAGTGCCCGCTGGCTGGTGCGGGTCGACCGCGGCGGTGAGATGCTGGCGCGCGCCACCGGCCTGATCGATCAGCGTGGCCGGCCGGTTCGGGGACTGCCGCCCATGATCGTCACGGGGGGGCTCTGCGATGCGGCTGCCGCCTGGCGCGGTGCGTTCCTCGCCCACGGGTCGCTGACCGAGCCGGGCCGATCTTCGTCCCTGGAGATCACCTCGCCCGGTCCGGAGGCTGCGCTGGCGCTGGTCGGCGCGGCGCGGCGACTCGGGATCGCCGCGAAGAGCAAGCAGGTGCGCGGGGTCGACCGGGTCGTGATCCGCGATGCCGAGGCGATCGGCGCCATGCTCACGCACATGGGCGCCCATGACAGCGTGCTCGCGTGGGAAGAGCGGCGGATGCGCCGGGAGGTGCGCGCCACGGCTAACCGGCTGGCCAACTTCGACGATGCCAACCTGCGGCGTTCCGCGCGGGCCGCGGTCGCTGCCGGCGCTCGCGTCTCCGCGGCGATGGACATCCTGAACGGCACCGGGCCCGGGATGGCCGAGGCGAACGGTCAGGCGCTGCGTCTCGAGGCGGCGCCCGAGCACCTGCTGGCCGCGGGGGAGCTTCGGCTCAAGCATCCGCAGGCGTCGCTCGAGGAGCTCGGTGCGCTGGCCGACCCGCCGATGACCAAGGATGCGGTGGCCGGGCGCATCCGCCGGCTGCTCGCGCTGGCCGATAAACGTGCCATCGCGCTGGGCATTCCGACCACCGAAGCCGCTGTCAGCCCGGAGATGCTCGAGGGAGCATAAAGCCCCGCGGGCGCGCGATTGCCTGACGGTAGGCTTCGCTCCGACAAGTCAAATCCGGCTCAAACGGCTGCTGGTTCACCGGCACAGGGGTGGAGGGATCGTGGCGATCCGAGTAGGTGTCAACGGCTTCGGGCGGATCGGGCGGAATCTGTTCCGCGCGCTTGCCGGCTCCGCCGGCACGTCGATCGACGTGGTGGCGGTGAATGACCTCACCGACACGGCGACCCTCGCGCACCTGCTCAAGTACGACACCGTGCTGGGTCGCTTCGGCTCGTCCGTCACCTCGGCCGAGGGGACGATCACCGTTGACGGCACCGAGATCAAGGTCCTGTCCGAGCGCGACCCGGGGGCGCTGCCCTGGGGGAGCTCGGCTGCGACGTCGTCATCGAGTCCACCGGCCGCTTCACCAACGCCGAGGACGCCAAGAAGCACCTCGCCGCCGGTGCGAAGAAGGTCATCGTCTCCGCGCCCGCCAAGGGCGAGGACATCACGATCGTCATGGGCGTGAACGACGGCAACTACGACCCGGCCGCGCACCACGTCATCTCGAACGCCTCCTGCACCACGAACTGCGTGGCGCCGATGGCGAAGGTGCTGGATGAGAGCTTCGGCATCGTCCAGGGCTTCATGACCACCACCCACGCTTACACGAACGACCAGGTCATCCTGGACTTCCCGCACAAGGATCTGCGCCGCGCCCGCGCTGCCGCGCAGAACATCATTCCGACCAGCACGGGTGCCGCCAAGGCCACCTCGCTGGTGCTCCCGCAGCTCAAGGGCAAGCTCGACGGCATCTCGATGCGCGTGCCGGTGCCGGACGGCTCGGTCACCGACCTGGTCGTCACGCTGAACGGCCGGCCCTCGGCCGACGAGGTCAACGCGGCGTTCAAGGCCGCCGCCGACGGCCCGCTCAAGGACGTGCTGGTCTACACCGACGACGACATCGTCTCCAGCGACATCGTGGGCAGCCCGGCGTCCTGCACGTTCGACTCGAAGCTGACGATGGCGAGCGGCACGATGGTCAAGGTCATCGGCTGGTACGACAATGAGTGGGGCTACTCCAACCGGCTCGTCGACCTGATCAGCCTCGTCGGCTCCCGGCTCTAGAGCCGCAAAGGCCCTCCCGCATGAGAGCACTGCCTGATCTGCTGGCAGAGGGTGTTCGGGGCCGGGTCGTCATCGTCCGGGCGGACTTGAACGTCCCGCTCGACGGGTCGCACGTGACCGATGACGGCCGGATCCGCGCCAGCCTGCCGACGATTCGTTCGCTTGCTGACGCCGGCGCCCGCGTCGTCGTCTGCAGCCACCTCGGCCGCCCCAAGGGCGCGTTCGACGCGAAGTACTCGCTCGCCCCGGTCGCCGAACGCATGAGCGCGCTCCTCGGCTGGCCGGTGCCGCTCGCCGACTACGACGCTGATGCGGGCGTGGCGAGCCCGGCGGCCGCCGGGCTGGTGTCCGGACTGTCGGACAGCGACGTCGTCCTGCTGGAAAATCTGCGCTTCGATCCGGGTGAGACGAGCAAGGACCCCGCCGCCCGCGGTGCCTTCGGCGACCGGCTGGCGGCGCTCGCCGGGCTCGGCGCCGGGCCGGGGGCGTACGTCGACGACGCGTTCGGTGCGGTGCACCGCGCACACGCCTCGGTGGTGGAGCTCGCGGCGCGCCTGCCGCACTACGCCGGCGGGCTGGTGCTGCGTGAGGTCGAGGTGCTGGCGCAGCTCACCCACTCGCCCCGCACCCCCTACGTGGTGATCCTCGGTGGCAGCAAGGTCAGCGACAAGCTCGCCGTCATCGAGGCGCTGCTGCCCAAGGTCGATGCGCTGCTCATCGGCGGCGGGATGTGCTTCACCTTCCTTGCCGCCAAGGGTTACGGCGTCGGTGGCTCGCTGCTCGAGGAGCCGATGATCGCCACCTGCGAGCAGCTGCTCGAGTCCGCCGGCGACCGGATCCTGCTGCCGGAGGATGTCGTCGTCGCCGCGGAGGTCTCGGCCGACGCGCCCACCCAGGTGGTCGCCGTCGACGCGATCCCGGCCGGGCAGAAGGGGCTGGACATCGGCCCGCAGAGCGCCCATGCCTTTGCGGCGGCCCTGCAGGGGGTGAAGACGGCCTTCTGGAACGGACCGATGGGCGTCTTCGAGCTGGCCCCGTTCGCCGCCGGCACCCGCGCGGTTGCCGAGGCGCTCGCCGGCCTGCCCGATGCGTTGACCGTGGTCGGCGGCGGTGACAGTGCCGCGGCCGTTCGCGCGCTGGGGATCGACGAGTCCCGGTTCGGCCACATCTCCACCGGCGGCGGGGCGAGCCTCGAGTACGTGGAGGGCAAGACGCTGCCCGGGCTCGCCGCCCTGAACGCCCTGAACGACCCTGACGACGGGAGTGCCGGCTGATGGCCGCACGCAAGCCGCTGATCGCCGGCAACTGGAAGATGAACTGCAACCACCTCGAGGCCATCGCCTTGGTGCAGAAGGTCGCTTTCGGGCTGCGCGAACGCGAGGCCGAGACCGTCGAGGTCGCCGTCATCCCGCCGTTCACCGCGATCCGCAGCGTCCAGACGCTCATCGAGGGCGACAAGCTGCCGCTGGTGTTCGGGGCGCAGGACGTCTCGGCGCACAGCAGCGGCGCCTACACCGGTGAAGTCGCCGGCGCGATGCTCGCGAAGCTCGGATGCACCTACGCCGTCGTCGGTCACAGCGAGCGTCGCCAGTACCACCACGAGGACGACGCCCTGGTGGCCGCCAAGGTCAGAGCGGCCTACGCCGCCGGGCTGACACCCATCCTGTGCATCGGCGAGCCCGAGTCGGTGCGCGACGAGCAGCGCCACGTCGAGCATTGCCTGGGGTCGCTCGAAAGCTCGTTGGAGGGCGTCGCCGCCGACAACATCGAGGAGCCGAGAGGCAGCCTCGTCATCGCCTACGAGCCGGTGTGGGCCATCGGCACCGGCAAGACCGCGACGGCGGCTGACGCGCAGGAGATGTGCGCGGCGATCCGCGGCCGGCTCGCAGAGCTGGTCAGTCCCGGGGCGGCCGGGCGCACCCGGGTGCTGTACGGCGGCTCGGTGAAGGCGGCCAACGCCGCCGAGCTGCTCTCCGAACCGGACGTCGACGGTGCATTGGTCGGTGGAGCCAGCCTGGTGGCCGAGGACTTCTGCGGGATCGTGCGAGGGGCGATCGAGGCCGGCGCCGCGCGCAAGTGACGGTCACGCTGCGGCAGCTCGACGAGGCCGCAGCGCGGGCGATCATGGCCGGCGGTTGCCCGCCAGGGCTGCGGTGCGCGCCGGACTACCCGGCCACGGGCGACCGGATCGCGGCGGGCATGTATATCGAGCGTTGCGCCGCCGGCGCCGATCCCGGGCCGTTCGGTGCGTTCCTGATCTGCGTCGCTGCCGCACCCGACGCCGACCTCCTCGTGGTCGGGGGCATCGGCTTTCACGGCGGGCCCGACGAGCGTGGCCGGGTCGAGATCGGCTACGCCGTGGTGCCCTCCTACGAGGGGCGCGGGCTCGCGACGCAGGCCCTGGCGATGCTCGTGGCCAGAGCTCGTGAGCTCCAGGTGCGGGTGATCGTTGCGGAGGCGGAGACGTCGAACGCGGCCAGCCAGGCGGTGCTCCGCAGCGGTGGCTTCGGGCAGGTGGCGGCGAACGAGCGGGCGGTGCACTTCGAGCTGCCGCTGTAGGCCTGCGGGGCGACCTCGCCCCAGACCTCGCAAGTCGCCCCAAAGTGGGTCGATAGCCCCACGCTGCCGGGTCCGCGACGTGCCACCGGGCGCATCCTGCAGTAATTGCGCAACGCAAACGAAGCCCCGCCCGTAGGGCCGGTATCCTGCGCCGCCGCGCCTCGCACCGGCTGCTTTTTCTGAACGTTCGCTTCAGAAGTCGGCGATGTCCGCCGATTGGCGGTTGCCAAGGTGTTCCGCTTCGGTCACGAGTTCACAACATCTCGGGCGCGCCTGGCGTCAGAGAGGACAGCACGCGTGTTCAATCTGCGGCATTGCTGTGCAGCGCCTGCGAGTGCTGGTGACGCGAGCCGCGTGCACCGGTGGGCGTGCAGGCAGACGGAAGGATGACGATGCTCCGAGGGCATAAGCCGGCGATTGCGGTCGCGCTTGCCGGTCTATTGGCGCTCAGCGCCTGTGGGAGTTCCTCCTCAGGCGGTGGCGGCGGAAGCGGCAGCGGTGGTGCAGGCTCCATCGACCTGCAGAAGCTGCCCGATACCCCCGTCGACACCCGCGCCGGCAAGAGCGGCGGCACGTTCCGGATGACCATCGGCGAGCCGGCCGCGATCGACCCGTACAACGCGTCCGAGGAAGAGGGCATCCTCGTCGCCAAGAACCTTTTCGACACGCTCACGACCGTCGCGCCGGACGGCAAGCTCGAGAAGCTGCTCGCGGCGAATTACAGCAGCGACGCCAGCTGCACCAACTGGACCTTCGACATCAAGACCGGCCAGAAGTTCTCGAACGGCGACCCGGTCGACGCCGCAGCGGTCAAGCGCGGCATGACGCGTACCGCACTCGGCACCGCCGGGTCGGAGGTCTCCTACCACATGGCCGACATCAAGGGCTACGACGAGCTGCAGTCGAGCCACCAGACCGACCCGTCGAAGGTCGACTTCAGCGGTGTGCAGGCCAGCGGCCTCACGCTGAAAATCGCACTGACGGCACCGGACTGCGACTTCGACATGAAGACCGCGCAGAGCGCGTTCAGCCCCGTCCCGGTATCCGCGGGGGCGGCGGACAACAAGACCTACAACGACATGCCGATCGGCAACGGGCCGTTCAAGCTGGCCGAGCCGTGGCAGCACGACCGCAGCATCACGCTGGTGCGTAACGACGCCTACACCGACGGGCCGAAGGCCTTGCTGGACAAGGTGCAGTTGACGATCAACGACGGGCAGACGTCGGGCTTCGAAGACACCGGCTTCGGCAACGGCAACTTCGATTACGCCCGCGTCGTGCCGAACGACCTCGAGCCGTTCGCCAAGAAGTACTACTCCTCGGACCTGGCGAAAAACCAGTTCCTCAAGGAGGAGGCGTACCGCACCACCTACCTGCAGGTGCAGGTGCAGAAGAAGCCGATGGACTCGGTGGCCGCGCGCGAGGCGGTGTCGTACGCCATCGACCGGGACGCCATCGTCAAGAGCGTCTTGCAGAACGCCTACAAGAAGGCCACCGCGCTGGTGCCTCCGCCGTTCGCCAGCCAAGGCACCTACCAGCCGGGAGTCTGTGCTTCCTGCGTGAAGTCCGACCCGGAGAAGGCCAAGCAGCTGGCCAAGGACGCCGGCCTCGGCGACGGCACCAAGGTGACCATCAAGTACCCGTCCGGCTACGGCCACGAGGCGGAGATGGAGGCCATCAAGGGCCAGATCGAGACCACGCTCGGCTGGTCGGTGGACCTCAAGGGTGTGATGGGCCGCATCCTCGCGCAGGATTACGTGAACCCGAACTCCACCGGCCTGTTCTGGGCTTCGTGGAGCGCGGACTACCCCACGGCGTGGAACTTCCTCGGACCGCTGCTCGGCACCCAGCCGGCCAGCGACCCGGGTAACAACGGCGGCCGCTACAGCAACAAGCAGGTCGACAAGCTGCTCGCCGAGGGCCAGGCCGACCCGAACGCGGCCTCCCGGGCGGCGAAGTACCGCGCGGCCGAGAAGATCGCCATCGGCCAGGACCTTGCCCTCATCCCGCTGTGGGTGCCGAGCGAGTACCGGGTGTTCAACAACAAGTTCGTCGGGGTGAACATCGACTTCTTCGGCAACCCGACACTGCGCACCATCGGGCTCAAGTAGTCGTACGCGACGACAGTCCGGCCCGGTCGCTGCGCGGCCGGGCCGGACTTGACGCGCAATGACCGAAGCAGAAAGGCGGGCGGCGGGTGCTGAAATTCGTCGTCCGGCGATTGCTGCAGACGGTGCTGGTCTTCTTCGGCGCGACGGTCATCCTGTTCAGCGCCCTTTTCCTGTTCGGCAACCCGGTGAGCAACCTGACCGGCACCGGGCGGGCCCGCACCCAGGTGCAGATCCAGCAGCTCGAGCACAAGTACGGCCTCGACCGGCCGATCTACGTGCAGTACTACAAGTACGTCGAGGGCATCGTGGTGCGTTTCGACCTCGGCACCAGCTACCGGCAGAACCGCCAGGTCACCGAGATCCTGTCGGAGAAGGTAGGGGTCACGGCGAAGCTCGCCGGGCTCGCCATCCTCATCGAAGCGCTTGTCGGTATCGCCGCCGGGGTGGTGTCGGCCGTCTTCAAGTACTCGTTCTTCGACGTGCTTCTCACGATCCTCACCACGGTGACGATCGGGGTGCCGGTCTTCGTGCTGGGCTTCCTGCTGCAGGAGGCCTTCGCGTTACAGCTGCACTGGCTGCCGTTCTACGGCATCACGGACGGCTTCCAGTCCTACCTCCTGCCCGCGATCACGCTGGCCGCTGTCGACGCTGCCCTCGTGGCCCGGCTGACCCGCGGCACCATGCTGGAGGTCATGCGCGCGGATTACGTCCGCACCGCGACCGCGAAGGGGCTCACGCAGCGCGTCGTGGTCCTCAAGCACGTGCTGCGCAACTCGGTCATCCCGGTCGTCACCTACCTCGGCATCTCGTTCGGCACGCTGCTCGGCGGTGCGCTCATCACCGAGAGCGTCTTCCAGCTACCCGGGCTCGGCGCGGAGCTGGTCAGCGCGATCTCCGGCCAGGACAATCCGGTGATCATCGGCATCGTGATCTACGGGGTCATCGCCTTTGTCGTGGTGAATCTCATCGTCGACCTGCTCTATGCCGTGCTCGACCCGCGGGTGAGGCTGGAATGAGCCGGGTCCCGCTGGACAAGGGCGCGGGAAACGTCGACACGGACGGCTTCGCTGCCGAGCCCGACGCTCGCTCGGAGTCCGTCCACACCGCGGCCGACACCCCGGATCTGGAATCCGGCGGTGCCACGGCGGCTGCCGCAGCGTTCGGTACGGCCGGCGCGCGCGGTGAATGGCGCGACATCCGGCGCCGTTTCTTCCGCAATCCGCTGTCGGCCATCGGGCTAATCATGATCGCGCTGCTCGTGATCTGCGCGATCTTCCCCGGTCAGATCGCGCCGTACGACCCGAAGCACCTCGATCTCACCAGCACGTTGCGGGGACCGACCTGGAAGCACCCGTTCGGCACCGACGCCGTCGGGCGCGACCTGCTGAGCCAGGTGATCTGGGGATCGCGCATCGCTCTCGAGGTCGGGCTCTCGTCCATCGTGCTGGCGACGGCTCTCGGCGTCGTCCTCGGCGCCATCTCCGGCTACTTCGGCCGGTTCTGGGACTCGCTGATCATGCGCATCGCCGACATCTTCTTCGCCTTCCCGGTGCTGATCGGCGCGATCGTCATCATCACCGTCGCCGGGCAGGGCGTGCTGCCGGTGATCCTCGCGCTCGGCATCTTCGGCTGGGCGACCGTGGCGCGGCTGCTGCGCGGCTCGATCCTGTCCGTGCGCGAAGCCGACTACGTCGAGGCGGCGCGCTCGCTCGGCGCGAGCCACTGGCGGATCATCACCCGTCACGTGCTGCCGAACACCTTCGCCCCGGTGCTGGTGTTCGCGGCGTTCAGCGTCGGTGCCGCGGTCGTCGCCGAGGCGGCGCTGTCGTACCTGGGTGCCGGCGTGAAGCCGGGCGTGCCGGAGTGGGGCAGCCTGATCGACGCCGGGCAGCTGGCGTCGTTCGAGCGCCATCCGTACCTGACGCTCTTTCCCAGCGCCGCTGTGGTGTTCACCGTCCTCGCGTTCGTCTTCGTCGGCGACGGCCTGCGCGACGCCCTCGACCCGAAGCTTCGGTAGGGCGAGATGAACGCGCAGCCGAACGACGATTACCGGACGAAGTCCGCCCCGGCCACCGAAGGCACCGAGGTCACCGAGCCACCGGTCGCCGCCGACCCCGGCCCGGAACCGCTGCTCGTCGTCGACGATCTGCGCGTGCACTTCGGCACCGACGCGGGTGTGGTGCGCGCCGTCGACGGGGTCAGCTGGTCGGTGAGCCCGGGGGAGATCCTCGGCATCGTCGGCGAATCCGGCTCCGGCAAGTCGGTCAGCGCGATGGCGGTGATGGGCCTGGTGCCCTCTCCGCCGGCGACGTTCCCGACCGGGCAGATCCGCTACCGCGGCGAGAACCTGCTGACCGCGCCGGCGTCCCGGCTGCGGGCGGTGCGCGGCAAGGAGATCTCGATGATCTTCCAGGATCCGCTGACGGCGCTGAACCCGGTCTTTCGCGTCGGCGCGCAGATCGCCGAGGTGATCCGCGTGCACGAGTCGGTATCGCGCGCGCAGGCGAAAGCCCGCGCCGTCGAGTTGCTCGGCGAGGTCGGCATCCCCCGTCCGCGGGTGCGGGCGCGCGAGTACCCACACCAGTTCTCCGGCGGGATGCGCCAGCGCGTGATGATCGCGATGGCGCTCGCGCTGAACCCGGCCGTGCTGCTGGCGGACGAGCCGACCACCGCGCTCGACGTCACCGTTCAGGCCCAGATCATGCAGCTGCTCGAGTCGCTGCGCGAGCAACGCGGCACCGCGATCGTGCTGATCACCCACGATCTCGGTCTCGTCGCGAGCCACGCCGAACGGGTGCTCGTGATGTACGCCGGCCGGGTGGCCGAATTCGCCACGACCGACCAGGTCTTCTACACCCCGCGCCATGCGTACACGCTCGGGCTCATCTCCAGCCTCGCGCGCCTCGACCAGCGGCGCAGCGAACGGCTCATTCCGATCCCGGGCGCCCCGCCGAGCCTCATCCGGGTCCCGCCCGGTTGCCCGTTCCACCCGCGGTGCCGCTTCGCGACCGATGCCTGCCGGACCGTCGTCCCCGAGCTCGCCGGGCAAGAAGTGGCCGACCACCTCGCCGCCTGCCATCACAGTGCCGAGGTCGCCGCAGCAGCGCAGGCGCAGGGGGCGGCATGAGCAGCCCCGGTCTGGAAAAGGCAACGCCGGCAGCGGCGCCGGGGGAGCCGCTGCTGCGCGTCACCAACGTGAAGAAGTACTTCCCGATCCGCAGCGGCATCGTGCTGCAGCGCCAGATCGGCGCCGTGCGTGCCGTCGACGACGTCTCGTTCGACATCCCCCGCGGGCGGACGCTGGCGCTCGTCGGGGAGTCCGGCTGCGGCAAGAGCACCACCGCACGCACCGTCATGCGGCTGCTCGAGCCGACCGCGGGAACGATCACGTTCGACGGGCAGGACATCACCACCCTGCGCGGGCGCGCCCTGCGCGGGCTGCGCCGCGAGATGCAGATCGTCTTCCAGGACCCGTACGCGAGCCTGGACCCGCGGATGACGATCCGGGCCGCGCTGCGCGAGCCGTTCCGCATCCACGGCCTGCCGGAGCAGGGAGCCGTCGAGGAGCTGCTGCAGCGGGTGGGACTCGCCCCGGAGCATGCGAGCCGCTACCCGCACGAATTCTCCGGCGGTCAGCGGCAACGGGTCGGCATCGCGCGGGCCATCAGCCTGCGGCCCAAGCTGGTGGTCTGCGACGAGCCGGTGTCGGCGCTGGACGTGTCCATCCAGGCGCAGGTGGTGAACCTGCTGGAAGACCTGCAGGCTGAGCTGGGGCTCACCTACCTGTTCATCGCCCACGACCTGTCGGTCGTGCGTCACATCGCCGACCAGGTCGCCGTCATGTACCTCGGCTCGATCGTGGAGATCGGGGACCGCGACGCCGTCTTCGAGCGCCCCTCGCACCCCTACACCCAGGCTTTGATCAGCGCCGTACCGCTGCCGGACCCGCGCCGGGAGCGCGAACGCGAGCGCATCCTGCTCGCCGGAGACGTTCCGAGCCCCGCGAACCCGCCGAGCGGATGCCGGTTTCGTACCCGTTGCCAGCTGTTTGCCAACGTTCTGAGCGATGCCGAGCGGGGACGGTGCGTGGACGATCCGCCCCCGCTCATCGACCGAGGAGCGGGCCATCCGGTGGCCTGCCATTACTCTGGGACCGCGAATGGTGGTTGAGGTGAAGGTGACGGCCGTGAAAGCAGTGGCGCTGTGAAGCTGACTCTGTCCGTGATCGTGATTGTCACGAGCTTGTTCTTGATTGCACTGATCTTGCTGCACCGGGGCAAGGGCGGTGGTTTGTCGAACCTGTTCGGTGGCGGGGTGTCGTCCTCGCTCGGCGGCTCCTCCGTCGTGGAGAAAAACCTTGACCGCTTCACGATCGCCGTCGGACTCATCTGGGTGGCCGCGATCATCAGCCTGGGACTTCTCGATAAGGGCTGACCTCCGCCGCCTCGTCAAAGGCCTGCTCCGCGGGCCCGCCATCGCCCTTACGGCGGCCGCCGCGCTGACCGTCACCGCCTGCAGCTCGTCCAGCGCCGGGCCGCCGCCGCCGACATCGAGCCCGACGCCGTCGCCGTCCGACAACGCCCCGAAGCCGGGTGGCACCCTGCGCATCGCCGGGGTCGCCCGCACCGTCACGCTCGATCCGGCTGCACCGGTGAGCCAGCCCTCCGTCGGTTTGCCGGACGTGTCGCCGTCCGACGCCACCCGGCTGCTCGACCGGCTGGTGCTGCGCCAGCTGTACTCCTACCAGCCGGTCGACCCGGACGTCGGCGACGAGGGCAACCCGCCGACGCCCATCGTCGGCCCCCGGCCCGACCTCGCCTCGGCCGGCCCGAAGCTCACCGACGGCGGCCGTACCGCCACGATCACGTTGCGATCAGCGCGGTGGGATCTGTCGTCGAACGCCCGCCGGGTCACCGCGAACGATGCGGTACGCGCGCTGAAGCGGCTCTGCCTGCCCACGATCGAGTCGCCGGTGCGCGGCTACCTCGCCGAGACGGTGGTCGGCTACGCCGCGGCCTGCCGGTCGCTACGCACACATCCGCCGCGCACGCTGAGCCGGCTGGACGAGGTGTCCATCCCCGGCCTCACGACGGCCGGCGACACGACGCTCGTCATCAAGCTGATCCGCCCGGCCGATGACCTCACGGCCATGCTGGCACTGCCGGAGACCTCGCCCTTGCCGGTGGAGGACTTCGACGGCACCCAGGTCATCGCGGATTCGCAGGGTTTCGTGGGCGACGGCCCGTACCACTTCGTCGAGCCGCAGGGCAGCGAGACCTACGCGCTCTCGCGCAACCCGAACTGGAGCCCCGCCGACGATCCGCTGCGCAACGCGTACGTCGACCACGTGTCGGTGCACGGCGGCTACTCCCCGGCGAAGGTCCTGCAGCTGGTGGAAAGCGGAGGGGCGGACCTGTCGCTGGACGTCCCGGCGAGTGCTGCACTGGCCGCCGAGAAGGCGAGCGGCGAGCAGGTGCCTGCCGTCGTGCGCAGCCCCGACCAGGCGGCGCTCGTGCTGGCGCTCGGTACCACCGGCCCGGCGCGGCTACGGCTGTCCGTCCCCGCGGTACGGCGGGTGCTCGTCGCCTGCGTGAACGACGCGACCCGCGCCAGGGTCGTCGCCGCCGTCGGCGCCGGGCTCAGCTCGGCGTCCGACGATCTGCTGGCGGGGTTGTCGACGCTGCCGGCCGGTTCCCCGTCGCCGACGCCGACGGTGACGCCATCCGCGTCGGCGGCTGAATCACCGGTCACGCCGAGCTCACCCGGGACTGCCCGCTCGTCCTCGGGCGGTGCGTCGGCCGCCCCGACCCCGAGCACCTCTCCGCCGGTGCGACGCGCCAGCTGCGCGCCGACGGCCGCTCTGGCGGGCGTGAGCCTGTCGATGCTGGTCGTCGATTCTCCGGCGCTGCGCGCTGCGGCCGGCGTGCTGGTCACCGCCCTTGCGAAGGCAGGGGTCAAGGTGGTGCCGCGCGTCGTCGCGACCCAGCAGTACGTGACGGCTGCCGCCGCGGGTGGGTGGGATCTTGCCCTGGCGCTTCGGCCGCTGCCGTATCCGGCGCCGCGGTCGCTCCTCGCCCCCATGCTCGACCCGTCGTGGATCGGTGAAGGCGGCGTGGCGATGGCCCGGTCGCCGATGTGGGTGACCCGGATGTTCGCCGCCGCCGGGGAGCAGGAATCGGCGGCGATGCAGCAGGCCTGGCAGGCGTTGCGTAACACGCTCACCGACGCCGCGGTCATCGCCCCACTCGCCACGATCGACGGTGTCTATCCCAGGGGCCCCAACCTCGCTCACGCGCCCACGGTGGCTACCTTCAGCAACGCCGACCCGACGAATGTGTCGCTCGGATCCACCCGTCCTGGGGAACCTGCCCGAAGCCCGACAGCCAAGCCGTAGCATCCTGTTGGCACACCGACGACGGCCCCGCCGGCGGCACCGATGACACCTCATCGAGCCGGTCCTGCAGGCTTTCGGCCGGTGTAGCGAGAATGCCAAGAGACGACTGACCATTGCAGCACCGGCTCCGGCTGAAGCGAAGAGCTCGCCGGGCCATAAGACGAGGGAGTAGCTGGTGGCTGGAGGCGCGGGCGGCAACGCCATCCGGGGAAGCCGGGTTGGATCGGGGCCGATGGGCGAGTCGGAGCGCGGAGAGCGCGCCCCGCGGATTCGGGTCCCGTTCTATTGCGCCAACGGCCACGAGACCCGGCCGTCCTTCGCCGTCGACGCGCCGATCCCGGACACCTGGGACTGCCCGCGCTGCGGTTTCCCGGCCGGCACCGACCGCGACAACACGCCACCGCCGCCGCGCAACGAGCCTTACAAGACCCACCTGGCCTACGTGCGTGAGCGGCGCAACGACGCCGACGGCGAGGCCATCCTGCAGGAGGCATTGGCCAAACTGCGCGGCGTCTGACGCGGGGACGGCCGGTGGTGGCGCTGCTGCCACCGTGTGCCGTTGCTGAACAACGGGAGGTGGTGGCAGGGTGTTGGGGTGGCTGGCTGCAGCGCTACTGCCACCACATGGCGTCGTCAGAGCAACGCGTGCTGGTGGCAGGCGACCCCCGACGCGGCCGCGCGCCGCTAGGGGCTGGACGGCCGGCTGAGGCCGGGCGGCAGCTCCGCCGCCGCGTCGCGGTCGAGCAGCCAGAGCGTGCGGCTTCTTCCCACCGCACCCGCCGCCGGCACCTGCAGCTGGCCCGGACCGGCTAACGCCAGGCGAGCCGCATCAGCCTTCTCGCCGCCGGCGGCGACCACCCAGACCTCCGCCGCCGACTGGATCGCCGGAAACGTCAGGGACACCCGGGTCGGCGGCGGCTTCGGGCAGCCGTGCACGGCGACCGCCGCGCGCTCCTCCTCGTGCGCCGCGGGGGACTCCGGGAAGATCGACGCCACGTGCCCCTCGGGACCGAGGCCGAGCAGCAGCACGTCGAATTGCGGCACCGGGCCGTGGTCCTCATGGCGCGTGCGCGACGCCAGCGTGTCCGCGTAGCGCGCGGCTGCGGCATCCGGGTCCGTCCCGTCGTCGCCGCCGAGCCAGCCCATCGGAAAGACCCGGTCCGGGTCGACGTCGACGTGATCCAGCAGCGCCTCGCGGGCAGCTTTCTCGTTGCGATCGTCGCTGTCCCGGGCGACGAAACGCTCGTCCCCCCACCAGATGTCCACCCGCCGCCAGTCGACCGCGTCGACCGCCGGGCTCTCCCGCACCGCCCGCAGCGACGCGATCCCGATGCCGCCGCCGGTGAGGACCAGGCTCGCGCTTGCCTTGGACGCCTGGGCGTCGACCAGCCGCGTGATGACCCGCGCCGCTACGGCCTTGGCGAGCAAGCCGGCGTCGCGGTGGACGATGACCTCCGCGGGTGCGCTCATTTCTTCGCCGCTTGGGCCTTCGCCGCCGACCGCGAGCGTCCGCCCTCCTTCGCCGGCGGGGCATCTGCCGACGAGCCGCCGGAGGCGCTTTCCACCGGCCGGTCGGCCGGAGCCGCGTTCGACTCGGACACGGCCGGCTGCATCGGATCACGCCAGATGTGTTTGCGCTTGGAGGAGCGGCCGTCGAGGCCCTTGATGCCTGTCCAGGCCGCGAGCGCATCCGCGTACACCTCGTCGGCGTCGAGCCGGCGGACCTCCTCGGCCAGCAGGTCACCCAGATCGCGCGGCGGCAATGGCATGTGACGGTCGGCCTGGTCGGCGCGTTCGATGACCGCGGTGCGCTCGTCGCGGCGGTGGATGACGAGCTCGCCGTCCGCGCCGGACTCGCTCGCGCCGGAGAGGGCGATGCGCACCTCCTGGATCGCCCGGCCCGACTTCTGCAGCTCCACCGGGATCCCGAGCTTGCTGCGCAGCCAGCCGACGAGCAGCGCGGTCGACGGATCCTCGGCGCCCTTCACCACGCCGGACGTCGGGGTGCCGTTCAGCGAATCGAAAGCGGCCGCCACCAGCCCGCGCCATCCGGTGGTCCGGGTCCACGAGAGGTCGGTGTCACCGGGCGCGTAGTCGATCGCGCGCTGGTGCAGGGCAGCCATCGGATCGCTGCTGCGCTGACTCTCCGTCACACGGCGGTCGGCGAAGACCCCGAGCGGATCGTAGGCGAGCTTGTCCGGCAAGTCCTCGTGAAACCAGGTGACGACGGGTGCGTCCGGCGCCAGCAGCGGCAGCACGACGGACTCGGCGTGCAGCCCCAGGCGTCCGTACATCCGCATGACCACGGCCTCACCCGGACCGAGGCGTCCGCCGATCAGCACCTCGGCGTCCAACCGCGGATCCGGCGCCTCCAGATGGCGGCGGATGACCAGCAGGATGCGGCACGGGTGAGCGGACGCCGCCGCCTTCGCTGCGGCCTCCGCCTCGGCGACACTCTGCTGGTCGGTCACGACGACCAGAGTCAACGCGAGCCCGAACGCGAGTGCCCCGGCCGACCGGCGCTCCGCTTCCAGCGCCCGGACAACTTCGGTGCCGGTGGTGTCCCACAAGGTGGTCACGTGTCACTTCCCATCGAATTCGGGAACGTCCTTGGGCGCTGCAGTGCGAGGCGCAGTGCCGCGCGATGAGGTGCGCAGCCGAGTCACGGTCTTCTCCGTACATGGTCGAAGACCCGCGCTCGGCTTCGCTTCGCTCAGCCGAGTCACGGTCTTCTCCGGACTGGATGGTCGAAGACCCGTGCTCGGCTTCGCTTCGCTCAGCCGAGTCACGGTCTTCTCCGGACTGGATGGTCGAAGACCCGTGCTCGACTTCGCTTCGCTCAGCCGAGTCACGGTCTTCTCCACGACCGCCCGTCCCGCGCGAGCATCTCATCCGCCGCCCGCGGCCCCCACTCCCCGGCCCGGTACGGATGCGGCTTCTTGCCCTCCCAGAACGCCTCCAGCGGGTCGATGACCCGCCAGGACAGCTCGACTTCCTCGTTGCGCGGGAAAAGGCTCTGATCGCCGATGAGCACATCAAGGATCAGCCGCTCGTACGCCTCCGGCGACCCCTCGGTGAACGCCTCGCCGTAAAGGAAGTCCATCGAGACGTCGCGCACCTCCATCAGCGTGCCGGGCACCTTCGAGCCGAAGCGCAGCGTCACACCCTCATCCGGCTGGACGCGGACCACCAACTGGTTGTGGCCGAGCTCGGTGGTGTCCGTCGCGTCGAACGGCAGATGTGGGGCCTTCTTGAACGAGACGGCGATCTCCGTCACCCGGCGCGGCAGCCGCTTGCCGGTGCGCAGATAGAACGGCACCCCGGCCCAGCGCCGCGTCTCGATGCCGAGACGCACCGCCGCATAAGTCTCGGTGGTCGAGTCCGGCGGGATGTTTTCCTCGTCGAGGTAGCCGGGGACCCGCTGGCCCGCAAGCCAGCCCTGCTCGTACTGGCCGCGGACGGCGTCGAGCTCCATGTTGTCCGGCACCGAGATCGCGCCGAGCACCTTCACCTTTTCGGTGCGCAGCGCGTTCGCGTCGAAGGAGACCGGCTCCTCCATCGCGGTCAGCGCAAGCAGCTGCATCAGGTGGTTCTGCAGCACGTCGCGGGCGGCACCGGCGGTGTCGTAGAACCCGGCGCGGGTGCCGATGCCGACATCCTCCGCCATCGTGATCTGCACCGAGTCGACGAAGTGGCTGTTCCAGATCGGCTCGAAAAGCGTGTTGGCGAAGCGCAGTGCCAGCAGGTTCTGGACCGTCTCCTTGCCGAGATAATGGTCGATGCGAAAGACGTCGTCCGCCGTGAAGACGTTGTCGACGAGGGCGTTCAGCTCGCGTGCCGACGTCAGGTCGTGGCCGAACGGCTTCTCGACGACGACCCGCCGCCAGCCGCCGGACTGCTCGTTCGACGCCATCCCGGTGCGTTCCATCTGCTTCAGCACCACCGGAAACGCGGCCGGCGGGATCGACAGGTAGAACGCGGCGTTGCCGGCGATGCCGTGGCTGTGCTCGAGGCCCTTGAGCTCCGCGCTGAGCCGGTCGAACGCGTCGTCGTCGTCGAACGAGCCGGGGATGAACCGGATGCTGTCCGAAAGCCGGCGCCAGACTTCCTCGCGGAACTCGGTGCGCGCATGCGACTCGGCCGAATCGTGCGCCAGTTGCGCGAAGTCGCCGTGACCCCAGTCGCGGCGGGCGAACCCGAGCAGCACGAAGCCCGGCGGCAGCAACCCGCGGTTCGCGAGGTCGTAGATCGCCGGGATCAGCTTCTTGCGCGACAGGTCCCCGGTGACGCCGAAGACCACCAGGGCGCACGGGTCGGGGACCCGCGGAAGCCTTCGGTCTCGGGCATCGCGCAGCGGGTTGCCGCGACGAGCGAGCACATCCGTCACTTTTGCGCCTCGAGCTGCTCTTTCACAGCGTCGATGAGCTGGTTCCAGGAGTCCTCGAACTTCTCGACGCCTTCGGTTTCGAGCGTTTCGATGACGTCGTCGTACTCGATGCCGAGCTCCGCGAGACCGTCGAGCACCTGCTGCGCCTCTACGTAGTGGCCCCGGACCGTGTCGCCTTCGACGACCCCGTGGTCATAGAACGCGTCCAGCGTGTTTTCCGGCATCGTGTTGACGGTGCCCGGCGCGATGAGCTCGCCGACGTACATCGTGTCCGGGTAGTTCGGGTCCTTCACCGACGTCGACGCCCACAGCGGGCGCTGCGGCTTCGCGCCGGCCGCCGCGAGGGCGTCCCAGCGCTCGTTGCCGACGAAAACCGCCTCGTAATGCTGGTAGGCCAGCCGCGCGTTCGCGATCGCCGCCTTACCGAGCAGGCCCTTCGCCTTGTCGGTGCCGACCTTGCCGAGCCGCTTGTCGACCTCGGTGTCGACCCGGCTCACGAAGAACGAGGCCACCGAGCCGATCTTCGAGATGTCGTGGCCGGCCTTCTGTGCCCGCTCGATGCCCTCGAGGAACGCGTCCATCACCCGGTCGTAACGCTCCAGGCCGAAGATCAGCGTGACGTTGACGCTGATCCCCTCCGAGAGCACCTGGCTGATGGCCGGTAGCCCCTCGACGGTCGCCGGGATCTTGATGAACAGGTTGGGCCGGTCGACGAGCCACCACAGCGCACGCGCCTCGGCGATCGTCGTGTTGGTGTCGTGCGCGATGCGGGGGTCGACCTCGATCGACACCCGGCCGTCGACGCCGCCGGACGCGTCGTACGCCGGACGCAGCACGTCACAGGCGTCGCGGACGTCTTTGGTCGTGATCGCTCGCAGCGCCTCGCCGACGTCGACGCCGCGCATGGTGAGGTCGGTCAGCTGCGGGTTGTACAGGTCGCTGCCCGAGATCGCCTTCTGGAAGATCGTCGGGTTGGTGGTGACACCGACGAGGCTGCGGTCGCGCACCAGGTCGGCGAGGCCGCCGCTCTGCAGCCGGTCGCGGCTCAGGTCATCGAGCCAGACCGCGACGCCGGCCTCACTCAGGAGGCGTAGAGGATCGCTCATGACGGAGCCCTTCTGTGTGAATCCCTGTTGTGTGAATCCCTGTTGTGCGAATTCCTGTTGTGCGAATTGCAGTGTGTGTCCGGACTGGATTGAGGTGTGTCCGGAGTTACGCCCGTGGCCTTGCCGTGCTGATCTTTCTGTCGTCCTCAGTTGCCGGTCGGGGAGCCGTAGGTGGCGCCGACCTTCGACAGGCTCGAATGCGCGGCCGCCACCACCCGCTCCGGCGTGACGCCGAACTGCTCGTAGATGATCTGGTACGGCGCGCTGGCCCCGAAGTGCTCGACCGAGATCGTCTCGCCGGTGTCGCCGACGAACTCCCGCCAACCCATCGAGACCCCGGCCTCGACCGACACCCGGGCGCGTACCGCCGGCGGCAGCACGGTCTGCCGGTAGCTCGCCTCCTGCGCGAGGAACCACTCCCAGCACGGCATCGACACCACCCGGGTGGGCGTGCCCTCGGCCTCGAGTGACTCCCGCGCCTTCAATGCCAGCGCCACCTCCGAACCGGTGGCGATGAGGATGACCTCGGGTGTGCCGCTGCTCGCCTCAGCGAGGACGTACGCACCCTTGGCGGTGCCTTCGGCGCTCGCGTGCGTCTCGCGGTCGATCGTCGGCAGGTCCTGACGGGACAGGGCCAGCGCGACCGGTCGCTCGCTCTGCTCCAGCGCCGTACGCCACGCCACCACCGTCTCGTTGGCGTCGGCCGGGCGGACCACGTCGAGTCCCGGCATGGCCCGCAGCGACGCCAGGTGCTCGACCGGCTGGTGGGTGGGGCCGTCACCGCCGAGGCCGATCGAGTCGTGGGTCCAGACATAGACGACCGGCAGGCCCATCAGCGCGGCGAGCCGCACGGACCCGCGCATGTAGTCGCTGAAGACGAGGAACGTGCCGCCGTAGGGACGGGTGCCGCCGTACAGGGCAATGCCGTTCAGCGCCGCGCCCATGGCGTGCTCCCGGATGCCGAAGTGCAGCGTGCGGCCGAACGGATTGCGGTCGTCGGCCGTCTCCGGAAGGAACGACGGCTCGCCCTTCATGCTGGTGTTGTTGCTGCCCGCGAGGTCGGCCGAGCCGCCCCACAGCTCCGGCAGGACTCCGGCGAGCGCGTTCAGCACCTCGCCGGACGCCTTGCGGGTGGCCATGCCCTTCTCGTCGGCGGGGAAGCTCGGCAGCGCGTTCTCCCAGCCGTCGGGCAGCCGGTGGGCGCGTAGCCGGTCGAGTAGCTCCGCCCGCTGCGGGTCGCGCTCCCGCCAGGCGTGGTAGCGCTTGTCCCACTCGGCGTGCACCTCGCGGCCGCGGTCGACGACCTTCCGCGTGTGCGCGAGCACCTCGTCGGGCACGGAGAAGCTGGCGTGCGGGTCGAGGCCCATGACCTCCTTGGTGGCGGCGACCTCGTCGACTCCGAGAGCGCTCCCGTGGGCCTTGCCGGTGTTCTGCGCGTGCGGCGCCGGGTAGGCGATGATGCTGCGCATCCGGATGAAGCTCGGCCGGTCCTTCTCCGCCTTCGCGGCCTCGAGCGCCTTGCGCAGCGCGTTCACGTCCTCGGAGTGCGCCACGTCCTGCACGTGCCAGCCGTAGGCGGCGTAGCGGGCAGCGACGTCTTCACTGAACGCGACGTCGGTGTTGCCTTCGATGGAGATGTGGTTGTCGTCGTACAACACGACGAGGTTGCCGAGCTTCTGGTGCCCGGCCAGGCTGCTGGCCTCCGAGGCGACGCCCTCCTCCATGTCGCCGTCGGAGACGATCACGAAGACCGTCGAGTCGAACAGGCTCTCGCCGATCGGCGTCTCCGGGTCGAGCAGCCCGTGCATGCGGCGGCCGGCCATGGCCATGCCGACGGCCGTGCTGATGCCCTGGCCGAGCGGTCCGGTGGTCGTCTCCACGCCAAGCGTGTGGCCGTGCTCGGGGTGACCCGGGGTCCGGCTGCCCCACTGGCGGTAGAGCTTCAGATCGTCGATGGTGAGGCCGTAGCCGGACAGCACGAGCTGGATGTACAGCGTCAGGCTGGAGTGGCCGCACGACAGCACGAAGCGGTCGCGCCCGACCCAGTCCGGATCCGTCGGGTCGTGGCGCAGGAACTCCTGGAAGATCAGGTAGGCCGCCGGCGCGAGGCTCATCGCCGTACCGGGGTGGCCGTCTCCCGCCGCCTGCACCGCATCCATCGCGAGGGCGCGAATGTGGTCAACTGCCTGGCGATCGAGATCGGATGGCCAGCCGGAGCCCGCCTTCTTGTCGCTTGCGGACCGATCTTTGGTCGTCGTCACGCGACTACTTCCTTCCCAGCCCGTCGGGTGCCCCGTGCGGTGCTCGTTTGGTGCCCGTTTCGTACTCGTGCGGTGCTCGTTCGCTGCGGTGTCGACGTCGTGATCGTGCTTGCCGTGCGCCGGCTCCGTATGCAGGTCAGACGCTACTCGTGACGCGTTACGCCTCCGTGTGCGACCGGCGGTGCTGTGGGCGAACCGGCGCGAACGTGACCCGAAGATCGCCGCCGCATCACGGATCATTCCGCGTTCTGCACGTTCGGCCTACCCCCGTCGCCCACGTTCACTACCGAGGCGGCGCCTGCAGCCGCGAAATCCGGCCTGGCAGCAGGCGCGTCCGCCACTGGCAGCGGGGGTCGCCAGCGGTCTGTCACTGCGAGCGGGGGCCAGGTGATGCCGGCGCAGTGGCGGAGGTCGACGATGGGGCCTCAAAACGGCCTCTGTCACTGCCAGCGGGGCCTATGTGCTGCCGGCGCAGTGTCAGACGCAGCTTTCACCCCAAAACCGTGAGATGTGTCCATCGGAAGTCGCCGAGGGTGGCGGCTAGAGTAGGGACGCGCGGCAGAGCGCCGCCCGGGCCGTTGCCCGCGATCGGTTGGGGTCGCGCTTGTCCCTCCTGGCTCCGCCTGGTTCTCGTCGGACACCGGCGAAGCGGGTCGCGCGTACCGCGGACCCGACGGGCGCGCAAGCGTTGCCGGCCGGCTCCGCGACGAGAAGCGGCGAGGCGCAGCAAGAGCTGGCCGTCGCGCGCTCCAGCTGGCTGCACCGCGTTCAGGCCTACGTTGCGCTCACCAAGCCGCGGATCATCGAGCTGCTGCTGGTGACGACCGTGCCGGCGATGGTGCTCGCGGCGCGCGGCATGCCGAGCGGATGGACGGTGCTCGCCACCCTCGTCGGCGGCAGCTTCGCCGCGGGCAGTGCCAACACGATCAACTGCTACGTCGACCGCGACATCGACGAGGTCATGAAGCGCACCCGCGCCCGCCCGCTGGTGCGCCACGAGGTCGCGCCGCGCTCGGCGCTGATCTTCGGCCTCGTGCTCGCCGTCCTGGCGACCCTCGAGCTGGGCTTTTTCACCAACTGGCTGTCCGCCGCCATGGCCGACGGTGCCATCGCGTTCTACGTCTTCGTCTACACGCTCGGCCTCAAACGGCGCACCCCGTCCAACATCGTGATCGGCGGGGCAGCGGGCTGCTTCCCGGTGCTCATCGGCTGGTCAGCGGTCACCGGCACGGTCGGCTGGGGTGCGGTGGTGCTGTTCACCATCGTCTTCCTGTGGACCCCGCCGCACTTCTGGGCGCTGGCGATGCGCTTCCGCGACGACTACGCGGCAGCCGGAGTGCCGATGCTGCCGGTTGTCGCCTCACCGGTGGCGGTGGCGCGGCGGATCGTCGCCTACTCGTGGCTGATGGTGCTGGCGTCGCTGGTGCTCGTGCCGGTGTCGCACCTCGGTCTCATCTACCTGGTGTCGTCGGCAGCGACCGGCGGCTGGTTCGTGCTCGAGTCGCACGCGCTGCTAGCTCGTACTTCCGCCGGCCGTGACCCGCGGCCGATGCGGCTGTTCCACCTCTCGATCACCTACCTGACGCTGGTGTTCCTCGCCATCGCGATCGACCAGCTGGTCTGACCGGGCGGTGCTCATCGGCGGCGCGCTCTGCGCGAGCCCGAGACGCAGGTAGAGGGCGAAGATCCACAGGAGCGTGGCGCCCGCGACGTGAATCGCGACCAGCCCGGTCGGGATCCCGGTGGAGTACTGGATGAAACCGACGGCGGCCTGCGCGACGACGGTCACCGCCAGCGCGTGAGCCAGCCACCGGACGCGATCGGCGCCGGTCACCAGCCGCACCGCGAACGCCATCGCGATCACCAGCCCGGTGAGCAGCATGGCGCCGTCGGCGTGCAGCTGCGCCGCGCTGCGGATGTTGATGTCGAAACGCTGGACGTCACCTGGCGCGCCGCTGTGCGGACCGGACCCGGTCACGACGGTGCCGAGTACCAGCACGGCGGCGGCGATGACGGCGAGCAGGTCAGCCAGCAGGACGAGCTCCCGGCGCACCAGCGGCACCCGCGGGCCGGCGCCGTGGCGGGCCCGCGAGTCGAGAACGGCCGCGTTCCACAGCAGCAGCATCGACACCAGGAAATGGCCCGCGACCAGTGCCGGATTCAGATGGAAGATCACGGTCAGGCCACCGAGAACGCCTTGCGCGATGAAGCCGAGAACCAGGCCGCCGGACAGCAGCCGCAGGTCGTTGCGCCGCTCGGCGAGCCGGAAGGCTCCGAGGACGGCGGCGGCCACGATGAGTCCGACGACGATGCTGACCATGCGGTTGCCGAACTCGACCACGCCGTGCAGGGCGAATTCGGGGCGGGTGACGAACGAGCCGTCGCCGCACTGCGGCCAGGTCGGGCAGCCGAGCCCGCTCTTGGTCAACCGCACGGAAGCGCCGGTGACGACGATGAGGCCGAGCAGCACCACGGACAGCCGGGACAGCTTCGCGTAGGTCGGTAACGGAAGCGGCCTGCGGGCGGCGGCGAGCCAGCGTCGCAGCCGGCTCTGCGGGGCGTCGGACGGCGGGCGCGGAGGCGGAGCTTGCGCCGGGGATGGAGCGGGTCGGGTAGCCATCAACGCCCAGCGTACGGGGGCGCCGCGGCCGCGGGCGGCCGTTGTGACGAGGGCCTTGGGCCGGAACTTCAGTCCAGGACGAGCGCCGGTGCGCGCAGCTTCTCGCTGATCACGTCGGGCGGCACCGGTCGTCCCAGGTGATAGCCCTGCGCGTGCTCGCAGCCCAGCTCGCTGAGCGTCGCGAGCGCATCCGCGTCCTCGACTCCTTCGGCGACGACCGTCTTGCGCAGGTTGTGGGCGAGCAGCAGCACCGCGGCGATCACCGCCGCCGACTCCTGCCCGCGACTGAGCCCGCGGACGAACGACCGGTCGATCTTGAGGATGTCGGCGGGCAGCTCGACCAGCCGGCTGAGAGCTGAGTATCCGGTGCCGAAGTCGTCGATCGCGACGCTGCAGCCGAGGTCGAGCAGGTGGTTCAGCGACAGCGAGACGGTTTCCGGCTTGTCGAGGATGCCGGATTCGGTGACCTCGATGACCAGCCGGTTGGGCGCCACGCCGGCGAGATAGGCCGACGCAGTGATGCTTTCGTGCAGCCGCGGCAGCAGCAGCTCGCCGACCGACAGGTTCACGAACACCCGTTTGGGGGCGGCGGGACCGAGCGACGCATCCCACCGAGCCAGCTGGCGGCACGCCTCGGCGATCACCCAGGGGCCGATCTCGCTGAGCAGGCCGCTGTCCTCGGCGACGTCGATGAACGTGTCCGCGGTCAGCGTGCCGCGCGTCGGGTGCTCCCAGCGCAGCAGGGCCTCGACGGCGTCCGCAGTCCCCTTCGTCAGGTCGAAGATCGGCTGGTAGTGCAGCACGAGCTGCTGAGCGTCGAGCGCGCGCCGCAGCTCGCCTTCGAGCTGCACCCGCTGGGTTTGCGCGACGAACGCGGCGGCGTCGAACAGGGCGTAGCGGCCCCGGCCCGACTGCTTCGCTTTGTACATCGCCGCGTCGGCGTGCGACAGCAGCGCGTCGGGCGTGACGCCGTCGTTCTCGGCAAGGGCGACGCCGACGCTGGCGCTCGGGTTGACCAGCACTCCGGGGGAGACCGGGCAGGGCTCGCTGAGGCTGCGCAGGATGCGCTCGGCCACCACCTCGGCTTCCTTGGGAGCCGTGAGGTCGTCGAGCAGCACGACGAACTCGTCGCCGCCGAGCCGGGCGATCGCGTCGCTCGGCCGCACGCTGGCTGCAAGGCGTTCGACGGTGAGGCGGATCAGCTCGTCGCCGGCGGCGTGGCCATGGCAGTCGTTGACCTGCTTCAGCCGGTCCAGGTCGATGAACAGCACGGCAAGCGGGTGCGGCCGGCGGGCGAGGCGGGCCAGCGCGCGGGCGAGCTCCTCGTGGAAGACCGACCGGGACAGCGCACCGGTGAGCGGGTCGCGGAGGGCACGCGCGGCGAGCTGATCCCGCTCGTAGCGCAGCTCGGCGATGCCGTCCTGCAGTGCCTTGAGGCGCGCCGACCACTCGGGCGAGCCGGCGTACAGGCTGGTGGCGTCGACCTCGGTGAGGTCGACGACCCCGGTGTCGGCGGTGGTGACGCAATCGGTGACGCAATCGGTGATGTCGTCGACGCGATGCAGGATCAGCTGTAGCCGGCCGTCGGCGCCGCGCACCGGGATGCTGACCGGATTGAGGAAGCGCGGCCGGAGCTGGCCGAACTCGTCGGGCACCTCGTGGCGGAGGACGGTGACGCCGTCCGGCCGGCCACTCGCCACCACGCGCTCGAGCGAGGCGAGCAGCAGGCGTTTGCGGGCGGCGTACGGGTCGTTCGCCGAGTCGGGCGAGGGCGGAAAGGCTTCGCAGACGTGCCGCCCGATGATCTCGTGCCGGCGGGTCAGGGTGATGCGCAGGTACGCATCGTTGGCGTCGGCGATGCGGAAATCCGGGGTGAGGATCGCGCACGGCGTCGGCTCGTCCTCGAACAGACCGCGCAGATCGATCCGAGGGTCGACGCTGGTCACCCGCGCGCACCTCCTTCGGTCACCTGAAGTACCGTTCAGACTTGGGACGACAGGCTGTTACCTTCGTCCATCGTCAGCGGTGCTCGGGTTATAACCGTTTTGCGCGCATTGGTTACACGTAGTGGCCTAATAGTTACTGCCGAACCGCGGCTTGAGGGCCGGCCCTACCGTTGGGGCCTCGAAGCCCGACGGATCACGACGCTCGAGAGCTGCCTCGCAGGGCTGCCCGAGCGAAGCGGCGGCTACCCGCGGTCAGGCGTACTGCGGGATGCGGCAGGCGCCGTCGACGTCGAAGATCCGGTTGATCCGGCCGAACGCCACCCACGAGCCGACGCACAGCGCTAGCTCGACGAGCTCGTCGTCGGAGAAGGCGGCGTGCAGCCGCTTCCAGAAGTCCTCGTCGAGGTTGCGGTGGTCCATGGCGAATTTCTCAGCGAACTCGGCGCACAGCCGCTCACGCTCGGTGAAGCCCGGCCAGTCGTACTCGCCGATGTGGCGGTAGAAATCCTCGTCGATGTCGTCCGCCTCCGGCGCCCGGTCCGGCACGTCCGTGGCGCTGCGGAAGTTCAGGCAGACCTGGCAGTCGTTGATCTGCGCCGTGCGGACGCGAGCCGCCTCGAACTCGCGGATCGGCAGCGTGCTCTTGGCGTAGACGGCGTGGCTGAAACCGCCCGCCGGGAGCGCAAGCGCCGGCGCCCGCTCCGTCCAGAGGAACATCATCGGGTCCTGGCCCTCGGGCACTGCGATGCGCGGCATGTGTATCTGTGTAGCAGCCTTCCCCGCCTCCGCTCTACCCGCACCCCATGATCAACGCTGCACTCAGTTGAGTTTGACCGGCGAAATGCCAGGTCAAAGTCGGTTGAGTGCAGCGTTGATGATGATGGTGGGTTACTCCCAGCGGAAGGTGCGGGCGGCGAGCACGCCGGCGACGACCGCCCAGATCGCCAGCAACCCCAGATCCCCCCACGGCATCCCGGCGCCGCGCTCGAGCACCTCGCGCAGGCCGGTGGCGAGGCCGGTGCCGGGCAGGATCTTCGCGAAGCCTTGCAACGCCCCCGGCAGCCGGGTGAGCGGGAAGACGATCCCGCCGAGCAGCAGGAAGACGAGGTAGACGCCGTTCGCGGCGGCCAGCGTCGCCTCTGCCCGCAGCGCCCCGGCCATCAGCAGCCCGAGCGCCGAGAACGCGGCCGTTCCCACGACCAGGAGCAGCAGCACCGCACCGGGGTTGCCGTGCGGATGCCAGCCCAGCCCGTAGGCAACCGCGACCAGCGCGATCACCTGCAGGACCTCGACTGCCAGCACGCCGAGCGTCTTCCCGAGCAGCAGCAGCCCGCGCGGCAGGGGCGAGGCACCCAGCCGCTTCAAGACGCCGTAGGAACGCTCGAAGCCGGTCGCGATCGCCTGCCCGGTGAACGCCGTCGACAAGATCGCCAGCGCGAGAACGCCGGGGGTCACGAAGTCGATCGGCCGGCCACCCAGCTCACGTTCGTTGTCGAGCAGCTTCACCTTCGAGAAGAAGACCAGCAGCCCCACCGGGATGATCAGCGTGAGCAACACCGACTCGCCGCGCCGCAGCGTGAGCCTCAGTTCGATGAGGGTCTGCGCCAGCAGCATCCGGGTCCAGGGAGCGGCGCCGGGCGCCGGAGAGAAGTCGGTCGCGCGGGCCTCGGCCGCGGTGCTCACGGTGTCACCTCCGGGGCGGTCTGCGGGATCGTTGACGTGAGCTCGAGGAACACGTCCTCCAGCGAACGCTGCTGCACCCGCAGGTCCTCCGCCATGACGCCGTGAGCGGCGCACCAGGCGGTCACCGCGGCGAGCAACTGCGGATCGACGGTGCCACGCACCAGGTATGCACCCGGCGTGACCTCGACGGCGCTCGCGCCGGGCGGCACCGTTCGCAGCAGGCCCGAAAGGTCCAGATGTGGCGGCGCGCGGAAGGTCAGCTGGCTCTCGCTGCCCGAGGCGGTGAGCTCGGCGGGCGTGCCGCTGGCGACCAGCCGCCCGCGGTTGACGATCACCACCCGGTCGGCGAGCCGCTCCGCCTCGTCCATCGCATGCGTCGTCAGCACCACCGTGACGCCCGCGTCGCGCAGGTCGGCGATGAGCTGCCAGGTGCCGCGGCGGCCCTGGACGTCCAGCCCGGCGGTCGGCTCGTCGAGGAACACCAGCTCAGGGCGGCCGATGACCGCGAGGCCGAGCGACAGCCGCTGCTTCTCGCCGCCGGACAGCCGGCGGTAGGTGGTGCGGGCCACGTGCGCCAGCCCGAGGCGCTCCAGCAGCGCGCGGGCATCCAGCGGGTGCGCGGAGTGAGCGGCGAGCAACGCCAGCATCTCCGACGTCCGAGCACCCGGATAGCAGCCGCCGGCCTGGAGCATGACCCCTACGCGGGGGCGCAGGTCGCCGGCGTCGCGAACCGGGTCGCGGCCGAGCACCCGCACCGTGCCGGCGTCCGGCCGGCGAAAGCCCTCGCAGATCTCGACGGTCGTCGTCTTGCCGGCACCGTTCGGGCCGAGCAGCGCGGTGACGCCGGAGCGCGGCACCTCGAACGAGAGCTCATCGACGGCTCGCGTGGTCCCGTAGGACTTCACCAGCCCCACTACCTCGACTGCCGGTGACGTCACGTCGCCAGTCTAGGAACGGGTGCGGCGGGCGGTTTCGTGCTTTGCGTCATGCCGCGGACGGGCCGCCGGGCGTGGGGCGCGGCTCTGGCCGTCCCCTCCGCGGTCAGAGCCGAGCCGCCGCCGCCTTCGCCAGCGATTCGCTGATCGGCAGGTGTTCCTCGTCGGAACCATCGGGACTGTAGTACTGCGCGAACATCGCATGACCGTTCGCCAGCACATACACCGACGCGAACGACGCGCTGAACGCCTTTTCCCCGATGCCGCTGACTTCTTCGATGTCGCCGGCGGTTTGTTTCGCGGCCTCGAACCCGCTCGCGGAGGCCCAGGTGCTGACGCGCACGGCATTCAACGGATGAGCCTTGTCCTGCCAGACGCAACTCGTGTATTTGCCGTACGGGGTGTCCTGGTTTTTCTCGAGTTTGCCGGCGTTGAAGGACGCTTTCGTCGCCGCATCGATCTCGCTGACCGTCAGCAGGTCGCAGGCGCTGGCGGCGGTGGCGCTCCCCGAATTGCCCGAGCTGGTCGAGCTGGATGAACTGGGAGTTTCTCCGCCGGTGGTGGCGGCGGTGGCGGCTCCGCCGGATGATCCGCACGCGCTCAAAGCGATCGCGGCGGTGAATGCAGAAAGGGCAGCAATAACTGGGGTTCGGCGACGTGGCATGGGTTGAACCTAGTGTTGTGCGGTCCGGGCAAAGGCCGATTTGTCAGTAGTCGGACAGCCGGGATGTCCCTTCCGCGCAGCCACCGCGGCGCGGGGCGATTCGCCGCGTGCTCATCGCCGTGTGCTCAGCCGCTGACGAGCGCTTCCGCCGCTCCCAGCCCGAGCTCCCGGCCGCCGGCCATCCGAGCGGCGTCAGCAGTGTCGTCGTCCGGCTTGGTCTGCGAGTCACGCTCGGCGGCGACCCGCCGCCGGTAGTGCTCGATCTCGCGGGCGCGCCGGTCATCGTCCCAGCCCAGCACCTCACCCATCAGCCGGGCGGCGGGCTCGGCAGCGGCGAGGCCCCGGTCCCACGCCTCGATGGAGACGCGGGTGCGGCGGGTGAGCACGTCATCCAGGTGCAGCGCGCCCTCGGCGAGCGCCGCGTAGACGACCTCGAGCTGCAGGTAATCCTCGGCGTTGGGCAGCGGATCCGCGAGCTCCGGGCGCTCGGCGAGCAGGTCCAGCAGCTCGGAGATCAGGTTGCCGTAGCGATGCAGCAGATGGTGAACGCGCGCCGGGTGCAGCCCGGAGCCCTCCGCCAGGGCGCGCCGCCGGTTCCACAGCGCCGCGAAGCCCTCCGCCCCGAGCAGCGGCGTGTCTGCGGTGACGCAATCGCCGACGCGCTGATCCAGCGCCCCGGCAGCCCGGTCGATCGCGTCCTTCGCCATCACCCGATACGTCGTGTACTTGCCGCCGGCGACGACGACGAGCCCCGGCACCGGCATGGCCACCAGATGCTCGCGGGACAGCTTGGAGGTCTCCTCGGATTCCCCGGCGAGCAGCGGGCGCAGCCCGGCGTAGACGCCTTCCACGTCCTCCCGCGACAGCGGGGTGACCAGCATTTCGTTGACGTGGTCGAGCAGGTAATCGATGTCCCGGCGGCTCGCCGCGGGGTGCGCCTTCGACAGCTTCCAGTCGGTGTCGGTGGTGCCGATGATCCAGTGCCGCCCCCACGGGATGACGAACAGCACGCTCGTCTCGGTGCGCAGGATCAGCCCGGTGTCGAGCTGGATGCGATCGCGCGGCACGACCAGATGGATGCCTTTCGACGCGCGCACCTGGAACCGGCCGCGGCCGCCGGCGAGCTCCTGCGTCGCGTCGGTCCACACGCCGGTCGCGTTGACCACGACCCGGGCCCGCACGTCGAACTCCCGGCCGGTCTCGCGGTCGCACACCCGCACGCCGGACACGCGCTCGCCCTCGCGCAGGAAGCCGACCACCTGCACGCCGTTCGCGGTCGCGGCGCCGTAGGCGGCGGCGGTGCGGGCCAGCGTCATGGTGTGGCGGGCGTCGTCGACCTGGGCGTCGTAGTACTGCAGCGCTCCCACCAGCGCGTCCTTGCGCAGCGCGGGCGCCAGCGTGAGTGCCTTGCGACGCGAGAGGTGACGGTGGCGCGGAACCGAACGCGGCGCGACGAGACCGCCGCCGGTTCCCACGCCGAGCAGGGTGTCGTAAAGCAGCACCCCGCTGCCGGCGTAGGCACGCTCCCAGACGCGGTGGCGCAGCGGGTAGAGGAACGGCACCGGCTGGACGAGATGGGGGCACAGCCGGGTCAGCATCAGATGACGTTCGCCGAGCGCCTCGCGCACCAGCCCGAATTCGAGCTGCTCGAGGTAGCGCAGGCCGCCGTGGATCAGCTTGCTGGAACGGCTGCTGGTGCCGGCGGCCCAATCCCGCGCTTCGAGCAGGGCGGTGGACAGGCCACGGGTGACCGCGTCGAGCGCGCAGCCGGATCCGACGACCCCGCCACCGATCACCACCACGTCGAAGGTCTCGGCCTCCATCCGCGCGATGCTCGCGGCGCGGTGGCCGGGGCTCAGCCGGACGGGTTCCATGACATCTCTTTGATACCCGCAGTATTACCCGCCGGTAGCATCAGGCGTCCTCGCGCGCCCAGTGACGTGCGTGACCGACCGCCTCCGCCCAGCGCTCGTGCAGCCGGTGACGGGTGCGCACGTCCATGCGGGGCTCGTACCTGCGGGCGGTGCGGCGCAGCTCGGCGAGCGCGTCCCGACCTTGGTAGACGCCGGTTGCGAGGCCGGCGAGGAACGCCGACCCGAGCGCGGTGGTCTCCGCGTTTTCCGGGACGTCGAGCGGGATGTTCAGGATGTCCGACTGGAACTGCATCAGCCAGGCGTTGGCCGTCGCTCCGCCGTCGACGCGCAGCTCGTCCAGGTGGATTCCGGACTCGCGTTGCATCGCCTCGACCACGTCTTTGGTGGAGAACGCGATCGACTCGAGCACCGCCCGGGCGATGTGCGCCCGGGTGGTGCCGCGGGTGAGGCCGATCAGGACGCCGCGGGCGGTCGGATCCCAGTGCGGTGCGCCGAGCCCGGTCAGCGCGGGCACGAACCAGACGTCGTCGTTCGTGTCGAGGCTCGCCGCGAGTGCTTCGGTCTCGGCGGCCTCGCGGATGATGCCGAGCTCGTCGCGCAGCCACTGCACGGCGCTGCCGGTGACCAGGATCGAGCCCTCCAGCGCGTACTCGACGGGCGCACCATCGAGGCCGTAGGCGATGGTGCGCAGCAGCACCTGCTGGTCGGTGACCTGGTCGCGGCCGGTGTTCATGAGTACGAACGAGCCGGTGCCGTACGTGTTCTTCGCCGTGCCCTGCTGGAAGCAGCCTTGCGCGAACAGCGCAGCCTGCTGATCGCCGACCGCGCCGGCGACGGGAACGCTCGCGCCGAAGAAGGCGCCCGGGTCGGTCTCGGCGTAGACCTGCGAGCTCGGGCGTACGTCCGGCAGCACCTCGGCCGGGATGGCGAGCGCGGACAGCAGCTGCTCGTCCCAGGCGACGGCGCCGATGTCGAGCAGCAGCGTGCGCGACGCGTTCGTCACGTCGGTGACGTGCAGCCGGCCGCCCGTGAGCTTGTGCAGCAGCCAGGAGTCGATCGTGCCGAACGCCAGTTCGCCGCGTTCCGCCCGCGCCCGCAGCCCGTCGACGTTGTCCAGCATCCAGGCGACCTTCGTGCCGGAGAAGTACGGGTCGATGACGAGGCCGGTCTTCTCCCGGACCGTCTCGGTGAGCCCGTCGGCCACGAGGCGGTCGCACAGCGGCTTGGTGCGGCGGTCCTGCCAGACGATCGCCCGGTGCACCGGCGCGCCGCTTTCGCGATCCCACAGGACGGTGGTCTCGCGTTGGTTCGTGATGCCGATAGCGGCGACGTCGGCCGGACGCACGTTCGCGTCGGCGAGCGCGTGCTCGATGACGCTGGACGTGACCTGCCAGATTTCCTCCGGGTCGTGCTCGACCCAGCCGGGGCGCGGGAAGTGCTGCGTGAACTCCCGATAGCCGCGGCCGACCACGCGGGCCTCGTCGTCGAGTACGAGGACCGTGGTCCCGGTGGTGCCCTGATCGATCGCGACTATCGGCTGCATCCGGCTGATAGTCGCCGGACTACTGCTGCTCGCAGGTGAAGGACACGCTGGCGTTGCTGCCGGTGCCCTTCACGCTCAGGGTGCCGTCGCTGTAGATCGCGGCGTACTTGTCGAGGTCGCCGCCGGAGAACGCGACGTGGTCGTTGCTTGACCCCCAGAAGCCGCCGGTGCCGTTGTTGCTCAGCGTGTAGCGCTGGTCGGTGTTCAAGGTCAGCGTGCCGGTCTGGCCGCTGGACTTGCAGGTGTACGCGCCGTACAAGTCTGCCTTGGTGACGCTCGGCGTCGAGCTCGGGGTGGGGGTGGGCGAGCTGGCCCGCAGGTCGACGACGTCGCTACTGGCCGGCGCGTCGATCGAGATGTCCTTGTTGTAGTCGGAGAAGGTCACCTGGCCACCGGACGAGCCCTTGCCGTCCAGCTTCAGCGGATACGGCTCGCCGGTGTTGGCGACGTACAGCTTCGAGCCGTCCTGCTGGGTGAGCACCACGACCGGCTGGCCGTCCAACGTCGACTGGGTGACGGTCGAGCCGGTCTTGTCGGTGGAGTCCGGCTTCAAGACGTTCGCGAACCCGTCCAGGCTGAACTGCGCGAAGTCGCCGTTTGCGGTGGTGAGCAGCCATTTGCCGTTCAGCGCCTGGACGGCCTGCGTGTCACCGTTCGCGTACTGCGCCAGGAAGTCGGGGTCGCCCTTGATGTAGACGTCGTTGTCGATCTTGATGATCTGCACGTCGTTGCTGTTGACGGTGAGGGTGCCCTGGGTGTCGTTGCCGGCGAGATCGAGGTCGAGCCGGATGCCGCGGCCGTTGCTCTGCACGGTGCCGGCGAGGTGCACGCTCTGCGCGTTGCGCAGCGCCACCCGGGTGTCGTCGAGGACGGCGGTCGCCGACTTGGTCTGCTCGCCGTTCAGCGCCGCGGGGCTGGCCGTCGGGCCCGTGGTGCCCTTCTTCTTGCTTCCGCCACCGGCGACCAGCACGACGACGACGATGATGGCCGCCACGATGACCGCGCCGCCGATGCCGAAGATCAGCGGCTTCTTGGACTTGGGTCCGGACGACACCGGCCCGGTCTGGGTGAGCTGCGGCTGCGGCTGCCACGGCGCCGGAGGCGGGGTGCCGGCGCCGGTGTCCTGGCCGGTGTTCCAGCCGACCTGGTCCGGATTGCGTCCGACCCACGTCTGCTGCTGCCCCTCGGTGGGCGGCAACTCGCCCGGGTCCCACTCGGCGGGCGGCTCCCACGGGTACTCGGCCTCGTTGCCGGGCTGGCTGACCAGCTGGGTGCTGGAGGGATCGGGAAGCTTGTCCCCGCACCGCACGCAGAACTCGCTGCTGGCGTCGTTCGCCTGCCCGCACACGCGACAGGTGGTGCTGCCGGCCATCTAAGAGCCTCCCCGGGGGTCCCGTTCGCTGGCGGAGCAGGAACGCGCGTCGTGCTGCGGTCCTGCTGCGAGTTTCTGCTGCGCGTTGCTGGCGCGGCCGTCTGCCGCGCCCGCTTCGGGGAGGAGCGTATGACCGCATGGTCCGGTTCGGGGCGCGTTGACGCACAACCGACACTTTCGGCGCAGCGCGGTCAGACAAAGTGATGGGCGGCTGGGGTGGCAGTTGTCGCGGTGAGGCAGACAAAACGCTGCTCGACCGGCGGCCCCACGGTCGTGCGCAGGCTGCGCCGGCGGGGCGCGCCCACCGGTCGGGGGTGCGCACTGCCACCAAACGGCGTTGCTCTGGCCGCGGCACGCGGTGGCAGCAGGGCGGCGGGCGGAAGCTCTGACACTGGCTCGGCACCTACCGGTCCCTCTGACACTGGCAGGGCAGCACCTGGCCCCCGCTCGCAGTGGCGGAGGGGCTGGCGGAGGGCGTTTCGGTCCCTCTGACACTGGCAGGGCAGCACCTGGCCCCCGCTCGCAGTGGCGGAGGTGCGCGACGATCGCCCGAAAGGCCGGCCGCGACCGTTGCCAAACGGTTCATTTCGGCCGCACCGAGCAAGGTGTGAACCGAAAGACGCCGGATCAGTGGCCTCGTCTGTGACTGCTCCGCCGATTTAGGGCACACTAGCGTTGTGAAAACCGACGCGCGCACCCCTCGGGGCCTGTCTGGGGTCGATGAGACCACTGACGCGCGCACCCGGGACCGCGTCACCCAGCTGCTCATGGAGCTGGGTCCGTGCACCGCGGCCGAGCTGGGCACCCGCCTCGGGCTGTCGCCGGCCGCCGTCCGCCGTCACCTCGACGCCATGCTGACGCGCGGCACGATCACCGAGCGCCATGCGCGGCTGCCGGTCAAGGCGCAGCGCGGCCGTGGGCGTCCCGCCAAGCGTTACGAGCTCACCGAGGTCGGCCACGCCGCCGGCCCGTCTGAGTACGACGAGCTCGCTGCCAGCGCGCTCGACTTCCTCGCCGAGACCGGCGGCGAGGTCATGGTCGAGGAGTTCGCCCGGCGCCGGGCCCTCGAGCTCGCCGAGCGGGTGAGCAAGCGGCTCGACGGCCGCGAGGAAGCGGATGCCGATGAGGTGGCGAGTGCGCTCACCGCTGAGGGGTACGCCGCCACTGTCCATCCGGTCGCCACCGGCACCCAGCTGTGCCAGCACCACTGCCCGGTGCAGGCGGTTGCCGCGCGTTTCCCACAGCTGTGCGAAGCGGAGACGGCGGCTTTGTCGGAGCTGCTTGATACGCATGTTCAGCGCCTCGCCACGATTGCTCACGGCGACGGCGTGTGCACCACCTACGTCCCGAGATCCACCCGCACCGATCACTCCCAAGAGGTGTCCCCATGACGGCTGTGAAGCCGGAGCTTGCAGGTCTTGAAGGGATCGACAGCTACAAGTTCGGCTGGGCCGACCCCGACGTGTACGCAACGCACGTCGAGCGCGGCCTGTCCGAGACTGTCGTCCGCAATATCAGCACCCTAAAGAGCGAGCCGGAATGGATGCTGAAGCTGCGCCTCAAGGGCCTGCGGCTCTTCGAGAAGAAGCCCATGCCCACCTGGGGTGCCGATCTGTCCGGCATCGACTTCGACAACATCAAGTATTTCGTGCGGTCCACCGAGAAGATGGCGGCCACGTGGGATGACCTGCCGGCTGACATCAAGGCCACCTACGACAAGCTGGGCATCCCGGAGGCGGAGAAGCAGCGCCTGGTCTCCGGCGTGGCGGCGCAGTACGAGTCCGAGGTGGTCTACCACCAGATCCGTGAGGACCTCGAGTCGCAGGGCGTCATTTTCGTCGACACCGACACGGCGCTGCGCGAGCACGAGGAGCTGTTTCGGGAGTACTTCGCGACGGTCATCCCGACCGGTGACAACAAGTTCTCCGCGCTGAACACGGCGGTGTGGTCCGGCGGCTCGTTCATCTACGTGCCCAAGGGCGTGCACGTCGACATCCCGCTGCAGGCCTACTTCCGGATCAACACCGAAAACATGGGCCAGTTCGAGCGCACGCTGATCATCGCCGACGAGGGCTCGTTCGTGCACTACGTCGAAGGCTGCACCGCCCCGATGTACAGCTCCGACTCGCTGCACTCGGCCGTCGTCGAGATCGTCGTGAAGAAGGACGCCCGGGTGCGTTACACGACGATTCAGAACTGGTCGACGAACGTCTACAACCTCGTGACCAAGCGGGCCGCAGTGCAGGCCGGCGGCACGATGGAGTGGGTCGACGGCAACCTCGGCTCCAAGGTCACGATGAAGTACCCGGCGGTCTGGTTGCTCGGCCCGCACGCCAAGGGCGAGACGCTGTCGGTCGCGTTCGCGGGGGAAAACCAGCACCAGGACGCCGGCTCGAAGATGGTGCACGCGGCGCCGCACACGTCGAGCAACATCGTCTCGAAGTCCGTTGCCCGCGCCGGCGGCCGCACCTCCTACCGCGGTCTCGTGCAGATCCAGGAGGGCGCCACCGGCTCGAAGAGCACGGTGAAGTGCGACGCCCTGCTCGTCGACACGGTGAGCCGCAGCGACACCTATCCGTACGTCGACGTGCGTGAGGACGACGCGTCCATCGGCCACGAGGCGACGGTCAGCAAGGTCGGCGAGGACCAGCTGTTCTACCTGATGAGCCGCGGCATGTCGGAGGAGGAGGCCATGGCGATGATCGTGCGCGGCTTCATCGAGCCGATCGCGCGCGAGTTGCCGATGGAATACGCCCTCGAGCTGAACCGGCTGATCGAGCTGCAGATGGAGGGAAGCGTTGGTTGACCCCTCTCCCAGCCCGGCCGGCAGCGCGGCGAAGCGCGAACCCACCGGGTCGAAGCCGCGCACCTTCTCCCGCGATCCGGAGGATCACCCGGCTCCGGGCCACCACGTCGAAGACTGGCGCTTCACCCCGTACCGCCGGCTGCAAGGCCTGCTGACGGGGGAGCCCGCCACCTCCGAGCTGGCCGTCACCATCTCGGCGAGCGGTGCGTTCGTCGAGCGGATCGCGATGGACGACGAACGCGTCGGGCGTGCCCTCACGCCTTCGGACCGTGTCACTGCGCTGGCGATGGCGGCGACCAAGGAGGCCCGGCTCGTCCAGGTTCCGCCGGAGACCGATGGTGCGCTGGTGTCGATCGAGGTGAAGGGCGCCGGTGGGCTGGCCTATGGCCATCTCGTCATCGACGTCGGTCACCACGCGAAGGCCACGGTCGTGCTCGACCATGTGGGCTCGGGCGTCTTCGGGGCCAATGTCGAGGTCGTCGCCGGCGACGGTGCTGACGTCACCGTCGTCTCGCTGCAGGACTGGGCGAGCGATGCGGTGCACGCCGGCGCGCACGCGGCGCTCGTCGGCCGCGATGCGAACTACCGCCACGTCGTCGCCACGCTCGGCGGCGATCTCGTGCGGCTGGTCCCGACCGTCGGGTACTGCGCGCCCGGCGGGAACGCCGAGCTGTACGGGCTCTCGTTCACCGATGCGGGACAGCATCACGAGCACCACCTGTTCGTCGACCACAGCTTCCCGTCCTGCCGCAGCCGGGTCACCTACAAGTCGGCGCTGCAAGGCGAAAAGGCCCATGCCGTGTGGGTGGGCGACGTGGTGATCCGCGCGCAGGCGCTCGCCACCGACACCTACGAGATCAACCGCAACCTGGTGCTGTCCGACGGCGCGCGCGCCGACTCGGTGCCGAACCTCGAGATCGAGACCGGCGAGGTCACCGGGGCCGGCCACGCGAGTGCTACCGGGCGCTTCGACGACGACGCGCTCTTTTACCTGATGTCGCGGGGGATCCCGGCCGACGCGGCACGCCGGTTGGTCGTGCGCAGCTTCTTCGCCGAGGTGCTCGAAGCCATCCCGCTGAACGAGGTCCGCGAGCGCGTGTCCGCCGCCGTGGACGAAGAGCTGGACCAGGCGCAGCAGCTTGCCGCCGGGAGCGCCGATGGCTGACTGGACCCGCGTGTGCGCGCTGTCCGAGCTGCCCGACGACAGCGCGATCGCCACTCAGATCGGTGACGAGCCGGTGTGCGTTGCGCGTTCGGAAGGCAAGGTCTACGCGCTGCGCGACGTGTGCTCCCACGCCGAAATCGCTTTGTCCGACGGCGAAGTCGACGACGGCGGCATCGAATGTTGGTTGCACGGCTCACGTTTCGAGCTGGCCACGGGCGCGCCCAGCAGCCTGCCGGCGGTCCAGCCCGTGCCCACGTATCCGACGAAGGTCGACGGGGACGAGGTTTTCGTCCAGCTCGCAGCAGACCGCGACTCGGGCGAGCGACGCGAGCGCGAGCCTTCGACCGTTCAACTCAGTTGAAGCAAGACTTGGAGATCTACAGATGAGCACCCTTGAGATCCGCGGCCTCACCGTCTCGGTCGAGGACAAGGAGATCCTGAAGGGCGTCGACCTCACGGTGTCGTCCGGCGAGACCCACGCCATCATGGGGCCCAACGGCTCGGGCAAGTCCACGCTCGCGTACTCCATCGCCGGCCATCCGCGCTACACCATCACCTCGGGCAGCATCACGCTCGACGGTGAGGACGTGCTCTCGATGTCCGTCGACGAGCGCGCCCGCGCCGGCCTCTTCCTCGCGATGCAGTACCCCACCGAGATCCCCGGCGTCACGGTCAGCAATTTCCTGCGCAGCGCCGCCACCGCGGTGCGCGGCGAGCCGCCGAAGCTGCGCCTCTGGGTCAAGGAAGTGCGCGAGGCGATGCAGGCGCTCGAGATGGACCCGTCCTTCGCCGAGCGCAACGTCAACGAGGGCTTCTCCGGCGGTGAGAAGAAGCGCCACGAGGTGCTGCAGCTCGAGCTGCTCAAGCCGCGGATCGCCGTCCTCGACGAGACCGACTCCGGGCTTGACGTCGACGCGCTGCGCGTCGTCAGCGAAGGTGTCAACCGGGTGCGGGAAAAGGGCGACATCGGCACCCTGCTCATCACCCACTACACGCGCATCTTGCGCTACATCACCCCGGATTTCGTGCATGTCATGTCGGCCGGGCGCATCGTCGACTCCGGCGGCGCCGAGCTCGCCAAGAAGCTCGAGGACGAGGGCTACGCACGGTATGGCGTGACGGAAGCAGCATGAGCGCTGATCTGGCGGCGCAGACGTCGCTGGTGCCGTCGCCGCCGGAGGCGTCCGCCGAGCCGCAGGTCGTGGTCGAGGCCGACTGGCCGTATGACGTCGACGCGGTGCGCGCCGATTTTCCGATCCTCGCGCGCCGCATCCACGACGACGTTCCGCTCGTCTACCTCGACAGCGCGGCGACGAGCCAGAAGCCGCTCGCCGTCCTCGACGCCGAGCGTGGCTACAACGAGCGCCATAACGCCAATGTCCATCGCGGGATACACACGCTCGCCGAAGAAGCCACCGCGCTCTACGAGGGTGCGCGCGAGAAGGTGGCCCGCTTCCTCGGTACGGACGATCCGCGCGAGGTCGTCTTCACGAAGAACATCACCGAGGGGCTGAATCTGCTTGCGGCGTCGATAGGGACGACGCTTCGCCCGGGCGACGAGGTCGTCGTCACGGAGATGGAGCACCACTCGAATCTGGTGCCGTGGCAGCTCGCGTGCGAGCGGTCCGGTGCCACGCTGCGCTGGTTCGGGCTCACCGACGACGGCCGGCTCGATCTCGAGCGTGCCGACCGCGAGGGGCTCATCAACGAGCGCACCAAGGTGATCGCGTTCGTGCACCAGAGCAACATCCTGGGCACCGTCAACCCGGTCGATGAGATCGTCCGCCGGGCAAAGACTTTCGGGGCACTGACGATTCTCGACGGGGCGCAGTCGGTGCCGCACGGGCTCATCGGCGTCGCCGGGCAGCCGGGTGACATCGCCGGTCCCGCGCAGACCGTTCGGCAGCTGGGTGTCGACTTCGTCGGCTTCACCGGCCACAAGATGCTCGGCCCCACGGGCATCGGCGGGCTGTGGGGACGCTACGACCTGCTCGCCGAATTGCCGCCATTTCTCGGCGGCGGCGAGATGGTCGACGTCGTGACGATGGAGGGCACCTCCTACGCCGCCCCGCCCCACCGCTTCGAAGCCGGCACCCCGCCGATCGCCCAGGCGGTCGGTCTCGGAGCGGCCGTGGATTACCTGTCCGCGTTGGGGATCGGCCGCGCGGCACGCCACGAGCATCTGCTCACCGAGTACGCGCTCGGCCGCCTCGCCGAGGTGGCGGGGCTGCGGGTCATCGGACCTGCTGACGCGCAGGGCCGCGGCGCGGCGATCTCCTTCGCCCTGCCGGGCGTGCACCCCCATGACACCGGGCAGCTGCTGGACGAGCGCGGCATCGCGGTGCGCGTCGGCCAGCACTGCGCGCGGCCGGTATGCCTGCGCTACGGCGTCCCGGCGACCACCCGGATGTCGGCCCACGTCTACACGTCGACCGCAGAAATCGACGCGCTGGTGGAAGGTCTGGACACCGTTTTGACGTTCTTTTCAAGGTGATGGCTGCGTGAGTACCCCACAGCTCGAGTCGATGTACCAGGAGATCATCCTGGATCACTACCGCCACCCGCACCATCGCGGGCTGCGCGACCCGTTCGACGCCGAGGTCCACCACGTGAACCCCACGTGCGGCGACGAGGTCACGCTGCGCGTGAAGCTCACCGGCGAGGGCGCCGGGCAGGTGGTGGAAGACGTCTCCTACGAGAGCGAGGGCTGCTCGATCTCGCAGGCGAGCACGTCCGTGCTGACCGATCTGGTGATCGGCAAGCCGGTCAGCGAGGCGCTGTGCGCCGAGCAGGCGTTCAGCGCGCTGATGACGTCGCGGGGAGCCGGCGAGCCCGACGAGGACGTGCTGGAAGACGCGATCGCGTTTGCCGGGGTCTCGAAGTACCCGGCGCGCGTGAAGTGCGCTTTGTTGTCATGGATGGCGTGGAAGGACGCGCTCGCTCAGGCGGGCGCGCACGAGCTGCAAAAGAAGGAGTCCGATGGCTGAGCTCACCGCGACGAAGGACGACGTCGAGGAGGCCATGCGGGACGTGGTCGATCCCGAGCTCGGGATCAACGTGGTCGACCTCGGGCTGGTTTACGGCATCACGCTCGAGTCGACGGACGCCGGTTCGGCGGCGATCGTCGACATGACGCTGACGTCCGCGGCGTGCCCGTTGACCGACGTCATCGAGGACCAGGCGATGTCGGTGCTGACCAGCGGCCCCGAGCCGCTGGTGGATGACGTGCGCATCAACTGGGTGTGGATGCCGCCGTGGGGCCCCGACAAGATCACCGACGACGGCCGCGAGCAGCTGCGGGCGCTCGGCTTCAACGTCTGACAGCCGTGCACCCGGCGGGGTCAGCTCCCCGCGGGTGACCAGTTGCGCCGCAGCTCGGTGCGGTCACCGAGCCAGCGGTTCCACCACTGCAGGCACATCTTCTCCCAGGGCCCGGCGCCCTCGAACGGCTCCGGCGTGCGTCCCGAGCTCGGCCGCACCGAGTCCGGCCCGCGGCGCAGCTTGTCGGCGTTGGACAGGTAGATGTGATTGGGCACCGCCTCGAACGCGCCGCCAACGAGACCCTGCGGGGGATGGCCGAGGATCTCCTCGAGCACGGCCTGCGGCTCGTCGACGAAGCGGGTGAACGCGGTGCGCAGCCAGGGCTGGCTGGTGCGGCGGCGCAGCAGATCGGCGGTGACGCAGGTGCGCAACCAGTGCCTCGCCGCTTCCTCGCGCGGGGTCGGGGGCTGGTATTCCTTGGTCGTGACCCGCGACCGCATGACATCGCTCGGATGGCGCACCAGCTCGACGAAGCGCACATCCGCCCACGGCTGGTGCGCCAGCAGGTAGCCGAGCCACGGCGTCTTGGACTCGTCGACGACGGTGTAGCCGCCGGCCGCCAGGCTCGTGTAGATGTGCTGCAGCTCAGGGAGCCCGCGTTGCACGGCAGGAGTCGGCCGGGTAGGCGCGACGAGGCCGGCGAGCTGGCTGAGGTTGCCGGCGCGGTTCGCCGCTTCCCAGCGCCGCAGCCGGTCCGGGTCTTCCCACCGGGCGATGAGCGGCCCCCACAGCTCGCACTTCTCGTGCGTGGTGCCGCATCCGCAGGAGAGCTCCCAGGTGTCTTCCTGCCCGACGTATCGCGGCTCGCCGACAGCGCGGTAGCGCTCCTGCAGATCCAGCAGCCGGGAAAGCAGGGTGGTGCCCGAACGTCCCGAACCCACCAGGTAGATGATGGAGACGCGCGCGGCACCGGCCCCGGCTGACGATCGCGGCGTCGCCGGCGCGGTCTGCATAGCCAAATCCTACGCAGCCCACATGATCACGAAGGAAACATCACACCGGCGGGTTAGTCACGTCGCGCTTTCGGGTGAGCCGCTCCCGGGCGTCGAAACGCCGGATAACCCGGGGCGAAGCGGCCCGACGATTAGGCTTCCGCTGTGCGCAGCGACCCGACAGCCCGTGAGGCGACGCCCCGGCGTTCCGGCGCGTCGCTGTCGGGGCTGGGTCGTGCCGCGCGTGGCGTCGTCGATTTGCGCAAGCGGCCGCGGCAGAAGTCGGCGGCCGCGCAGCAGCCCGCCGACCACATCGTCGATTGCGCGCTGTACGTCGACGGGGTGCGGCGCGAGGGCAGGCTGCCGCTCGGCGGCGCCCTGCATGCCGCCGCCGACACCGGTGGTTTCGTGTGGATCGGCCTTTACGAGCCGACGAATGAGGAGATCTCCGGCCTCGCCCGCGAGTTCAACCTGCATCCGCTCGCCGTCGAGGACGCTGTCAACGCCCACCAGCGGCCCAAGGTCGAGCGCTACGGTGACACGCTCTTCATGGTCTTCAAGACCGTGCGGTACGTGGAACACCACACCCTCACCTGGAACAGCGAGGTCGTCGAGACCGGCGAGGTGATGCTCTTCGTCGGCACCAATTTCGTGGTCAGCGTCCGCCACGGCATGCCGGGCGAGCTCACCCGGGTACGGGCCGCGCTCGAGTCGAATCCCGACCTGCTGCGTCACGGCCCGCCTGCGGTCGTCTACGCCGTTGCGGACGCGGTGGTCGACGGACATCTCGCGGCCGCCGACGAAGTCGAGGACGACGTCGACGAGATCGAGGCGTCCGTCTTCGCGCCGCGCGCCGGCCGCGACATCGATCGCGTCTACCAGTTCAAGCGCGAGGTGCTCGAATTCCGGCGCGCGGTGGTGCCGCTCGTCGGCCCGCTCTCCGAATTGCGTTCGTTGCCGGAGATGGCCGCGCTGTCGGACGAATTGCGCGACGTCGACGACCATCTGCTGCGCGTCTCGGAACAGGTGGCCGGGTTCGACGAGCTGCTGAATGCACTGCTGGACGCGCAACTCGCGCGCGTCTCGGTGCAGCAGAACAACGACATGCGAAAGATCAGCGCCTGGGTGGCGATCGCCGCGGTGCCGACGATGATCGCCGCGATCTACGGCATGAATTTCACGCACATGCCGGAGCTGCATTGGCTGTTCGGCTACCCGTTGACGATCGGCGTCATGGTGGTGGCCTGCTGGGTGCTGTACCGCGCTTTCCGCAAGAGCGGTTGGCTGTAGCCACGGTGCGTGACCCGCACCTGCCCGGGGGCTGTCGAATCGGAGCGAGGGCTTGAGAGTTCTTTACGTCATTCCCGGTGCGGTTTTCGGCGGGGCGCATAACCAGGTCCTGCAGCTGCACAAGCCGTTGCAGGACGCCGGATACGAGAGCGTCGTCCTCATGCCCGACGAGCCGGGTGACGCGTACGGGCGGCTGGTCGACGGCGGTGTGGACGTGCACACCGCCTCGCTGGTGCGCATTCGCGCGACGCTCGACGCCCGCACGCAATGGCGCTTCTGCACTCGGCTGCCGCGGCAGTTCGGGGCGTACCGCCGGCTGTTCGAGGAGCTCGGCGCCGACATCGTCCAAGCGCACGGGATCACCCAGGGCGACGTCGTCTACACCGCGAAGCGGATGGGTCTCGGCACCATCTGGCAGCTGATCGACACCCGCGCGCCGCGTCCGCTGCGTTCCGCCTTCCGCCCGTTGCTGCGCAAGCTCCCCGATGTGGTCTTCGCGGTCGGCAGCCAGACGCTGGCGGCCCACGTCGACCCGGCGTCGCTCCCCGAGCCGGCCATCCTGTACGCCCCCCCGCCGCGCCAGGACCTGCGCGTGCTGGGGGAGGCGGAGCGGGCTGACGTGCGGCGCAGGCTCGGCGTCGGGCCGGACGACGTTCTCGTCGTCTCCGTCGGCAATTTCAACCCGCAGAAGGGGCATCAGCATCTGATCGCCGCGGCGGCACAGATCCGTGACCCGCGGCTGAAATTGCGTATCCAGGGATCGCGGAGCCCGGTGCATCCCGACTACGTCGCGGATCTGCAGCGTCAAGCGGCTGCTGCGGGACTCGAGGATTTCCGCCTGGAGGGATGGGATCCGGCGCTCGGGGTCCCCGAATTGCTCGGCGCCGCCGACGTTTTCGTGCTCGCGTCAGAGCCGCGTTCCGAGGGCCTGCCGACGGTCATTCTCGAAGCCATGTCGGTCGGCTTGCCGGTGGTGGCGAGCGAGGTCGGGTCCGTCGCCGACGCCGTCGACGAAGGCGTCACCGGATATCTGGTACCGAGCCAGGAGCCGGGGATTCTGGCCGACCGGCTGCGCGCCCTTGCCGCCGATGCGGTACGCCGCGCGCAATTCGGCGCGGCGGGGCGGAGCAAGTTCGAACGCGAATTCACGCTCGACGCGTGTATCCGTGCGAATCTCGCGGCGTTGGAGCGCGCCCGGGACGCGATGGGCCCATCACGTACCATGGACCGGTGATCTTGAGGGAGTGACGGCCGGCGTTTGCCGTTGTCCCGTCCCCTGTTTCGAGAGTCTTCCGTGATCACTGCTACTGACGTCGAGTTGCGCGCGGGCGCGCGCCTGCTGCTTTCCGAATGCACGTTTCGCGTCGGTCCCGGCGACCGGGTCGGCCTCGTCGGGCGCAACGGCGCCGGCAAGACGACCCTGACCAAGGTGCTCGCCGGCGAAGGCCAGCCCGCCGCCGGGCGGGTCAGCCGCTCCGGCCCGATCGGCTACCTGCCGCAGGACCCGCGCACCGGCGATCTGGACGTGCTCGCTCGCGACCGCATCCTGTCGGCGCGCGGCCTCGACACCGTCGCCGCCGAGATCGCCAAGCTCACCATCCAGCTTGCGGAAAGTCCCGGTGACGAGCGGGCGCTCGCGCGCTACGGCAAGCTCGAAGAGCGCTTCACCGCGCTGGGCGGCTATGCCGCCGAGGCCGACGCCGCCCGGATCGCCGCGAACCTCGGGCTCCCGGAGCGCGCGCTCGGCCAGCCGCTGCGCACCCTGTCGGGCGGTCAGCGGCGCCGTATCGAGCTGGCGCGCATCCTGTTCAGCGAGGCAGGGGAGGGCGGGACGCTGCTGCTCGACGAACCGACCAACCACCTCGACGCCGACTCGATCGTGTGGCTGCGCGATTTCCTGCGTAACCACTCCGGCGGGCTCGTCGTCATCAGCCACGACGTCGGCCTGCTCGAAGCCACCGTCAACCGCGTCTTTCAGCTGGACGCCAACCGCTCGGTCATCGACGTCTACAACGTCGGCTGGAAGACGTATCTGGCGCAGCGCGAGACGGATGAACGCCGCCGCCGCCGCGAGCGTACGAACGCCGAGAAGCAGGCGGCCGTCCTTTCCGCGCAGGCCGACAAGATGCGCGCGAAGGCCACCAAGGCCAAGGCTGCCCAGAACATGCAGAAGCGCGCCGAACGCCTGCTGTCCGGGCTCGAGGACGTGCGGCAGGCCGACAAGGTCGCCAAGCTGCGCTTCCCCGAGCCGGCGTCATGCGGCAAGACCCCGCTGCGGGCGAGCGGGCTGTCGAAGTCCTACGGCTCGCTGGAGGTTTTCACCGACGTCGACCTCGCGATCGACCGGGGGAGCCGGGTGGTCGTGCTGGGGCTGAACGGTGCCGGCAAGACGACCCTGCTGCGCGTGCTCGCCGGCCAGGAGATCCCGGACACCGGCGCCGTCGAGCCGGGGCACGGGCTGCGCATCGGCTACTACGCGCAGGAGCACGAGACGCTCGACCCCGACCGCACCGTGCTGGAAAACGTCCGCACCGCCGCCCCGGACACCGCCGAGCCGGAGCTGCGGCGGGTGCTCGGCGCGTTCCTGTTCTCCGGCGACACGACCGACCAGCCCGCAGGCACCCTGTCCGGCGGCGAGAAGACCCGGCTCGCGTTGGCGATCCTGGTCAGCAGCAGCGCGAACGTGCTGCTGCTCGACGAGCCCACCAACAACCTCGACCCCGCCTCCCGCGAGGAGGTCCTGCGGGCGTTGCACACCTACCGCGGCGCGGTGGTGCTGGTAACGCACGACGAGGGCGCCGTCGAAGCGCTCGCGCCGGAAAAGGTGCTGCTGCTGCCCGACGGGGTGGAGGACAACTGGTCGGATGACCTCGCCGACCTCGTCGCGCTGGCCTGACACCGATTTCTTGAGGTTGTGTCGCCGAACGACCTGGATTCGGTGCAAAACCTCAAGAAACCGGAGTAGCGAGTGCTGCACCGACCTGGGTGAGCACCCACTTCGGCCGGTGTTGGATGTCCCGCCACGTGAAGCGAAGGACCGTCCACCCGGCGAGCATGAGCCGGTTTTGCCGGTCTCGATCGTGGTAAAGGGGCTCGCGGATCGTCGTGGGGTTGCCGGCCATCCAGCTCGACGGCCAACCGCCGGCTCGGCCACGCCAGGTCAAGCCTTGCGTAGCAGGCGCCGTCGCGGGTGAAGACGCGGAACTGCACCGCTTCGGGAGGGATCCCGTTGCGCACGAAGAGCAAGCGGGCGGCGGTCTCGAGGGGAGATTCCGAACGGACGTCGGCCAGCCGGAGGGCCGCTTCCACTCGCACCGCTCGTGTGCGGGTGAGCGGATAGCAATCCCGGGTCCAGCCCGCGTGCAGGGCCGCTTCGAGCAGGCAGACGAGGTCGTCGAGAGGCAGTTCAAGAGTGACGTCGTTGACCGTTCGGCCCAGGTCCGTCACGGGGAATCCGCCTCGCAGCAAGCGCCGCTCCGGCTCCAGCCCGAAATGCAACCGCATCCCGCGACGGTGCGGAACACCTCCGTCTGAGCAGAGCATGATCTGGGGCACCTCAGCGGCGTTCCACTGGGGGAGTCCCCATAGCTCGTAAAGGCGCGCGGCGGTGATGCTGCAGGCCGCCCCGTCAGGCCGTGCCAACAACGCCGCCCGAAGACCGGCGCGGAAGGGGTCGTGAGGGGCCGGAACCACGTACACCCCGCGAACCGGCTGCGACCAGCCTTCGGTGACCAGCTTCCGCAGCTGGCGGTCGGGCATGCCGAGAGCCAACGCCTGGGCGCGGGTGACGACTCCGTTCTGGCTGCGAAGGGCCGGCCGCAGCAGCAACTCGGGCTTTTGCACCGGCTCAGCCTGTTGCCTCGTGGGGCCCACCGAATGGGCCCGGCGAAGGCCTGCGGATAACTTGAAGTTGTGTACTGATTCAGCGCCGAATCTCGACGAAAGTTCAAGATTCTGGTAGGCGGGGTCACCAGGTGGTGCGCAGCACCGCCTCGATGACGATGGCGGTCGCCGCCCCCACCGCCACCGGCCAGTAGGGCACCGGGCCGGCGTCGGGCGGCGGGGGTGCGCCGGGCGGCGGGGCGGCGTCGGCCGGGCGGACGGCGGGCGCCACCGCCGGGATCAGCAGGAACGGGTAGAACGCGAGCCACGAGCGTTCGACCTCACCGCGCGAGAGCCCGCTGAGCACGGCGAACGAGACCGCCAGTGCCGCGCCCACCACGAACGGCCAGCCGGGGGTGAGGTGCAGGCGTTGCAACGCCCGGATGATCGCCGGGCCGCAGGCGAGCAGCAGCAGGAGCAGGTCGAGGAACGCCCACAGCAGCCACGAGCGGTGCGGTCCCACACGTGCCGAGAAGTCCGCCTGGGCCATGCTGAGCCCCTTCGTCCAGGTGAAGCCCGCTACCCACGCCAGCATCAGCGGCAGGATCGCTCCGGCGCCGGTGAAGAAGTTCAGCAGTGGCCGGCGCCGCACGAAGTACACCGCGACGACCGAGACGCCGAGCCAGGCGACCGCGTAGTTCAGCAGCGCGTCGCAGCCGAGCACGAGCCCGGACGCGAGTGCCCACAGCGGCGACCGGCCGGGTTCGCTGCCGATCACGCCGAGCGTCACGAAGGCTGCCGCCAAGAGCAGCACGATCGCATCCATCGACACCGCGAGCCACACCGCGTAGGGCGCCAGCACCAGGATGGGCAGCAGCCGGCGGGCGGCAGTCTCGTGGCACAGCGAGCGCACCCCGACGGCGAGCAGCGGGACGTACGCGCAGGCCAGCAGCGTCAGGATGATGCCGATGGCTTCGGGACGGTGGATGCCGAGCTTGCCGAGCAGCCACAGCAGCAGCACCGGGCCGGGGGGATGGGTGCGGGTGGCGATGCTGTAGTGCGGGGCGTTCGCGGTGAACGTCTGCAGGAAATGGCCGGGATGCGAGCCGACGGCCGGCACGTCGCGCAGGTATTCGGTCGGCGAGTCGATCGGCGACGCGAACCCGTTGCCGCCGTCGACCAGGGCGAGCGACACCGCCCACCACACGGCCGCGGCGTAGGCCGCGAAGAGCAGCACCGGCCACCGCAGCCGGTCGGCCACGCCGGCGCGGACCGCGGCGAGCACCGTCACGGCCGTCGCCGGGGCCAGCAGCGAACCGATTTCGACCTTGAAGCGAAAATGTCCGGTGAACGGAGCGCTCGGCGATCCGACCCGTGCGGACAGTGCTACCGCGAGTGCCGTGAGGCCCAGTCCGGCCGCCACCAGTCCGGCCCAGATCAGCAGCTCACGGGCCTGTCGGGGGCCCTCACCGGCACCGCGTAACCAGGCCGTCACACGGGCGAAACCACCCTCGCCCGACGCCGGGGAAGAGGCGGTGCCGCTCCGCTCCAGCGCTTCTCGCACGGCTCTCACCGTAACGACAGGAAATCGAGCAGGGTGGCGCGATGACTTTGGGGTAGATGATGATCAGATCACACAGCACCGAGCCGTCCACACAGGACTTGGAGGAGCAGTGGCAGAGCTCAAGAAGGGCAGCAGGATCACGGGTGCGGAGCGGGAGCGGCTTTCCGGCGATCTGCGTAAGAGGTACGAAGAGGGGCAGAGCATCCGCGTTCTGGCCGAGTCATCCGGACGGTCCTACGGCTTCGTTCACCGCATCCTCTCCGAGTCGGGAACGACGCTGCGGGGGCGCGGCGGGGCAACACGAGGTAAGAAGAGGGCTTGAGCAGCTTTACGGACTCCGGTTCCTCTTCCGACATCCCGGTCGCGGGCGGGCGCCAGCCGTGGCACCCGCCTGACGTCGACCTGGAGGCGGCTGGCCTGCGGGTCGAACGCGCAGGTGCTGCGGTGTGGATCACCCTGGCGCGCCCGGAACGGCGTAACGCCCAGCGCCCGGCCACGTGGCTCGCTCTGGACGGCATCGGCCGGGCGCTTCCGGGCGACGTGCGGATCGTCGTGGTCACCGGCGACGGCCCGTCGTTCAGTGCCGGCCTGGACCGCGCCGTTCTCGGCGAGATGGCCGCCTCGGGCGGCGCCGGCATCCCGACCGAGGACCTGATCGGCCAGTATCAGGCCGGGTTCACCTGGCTGGCCCGGCCGGATCTGGTGACGATCGCCGCCGTCGCCGGCCATGCGGTCGGCGCCGGATTCCAGCTTGCCCTGGCCTGCGACCTGCGGGTGCTGTCGGAAGAGGCGCAGCTGCGCATGGCGGAGCCGTCGCTCGGCCTGGTCCCCGACCTCACCGGCACCGAAGCGCTCGTCCATCACGTCGGCTACTCCCGGGCGCTGGAGATCTGCCTGACCAACCGCAGCGTCGACGCTTCCGAAGCGAAGGAGCTGGGGCTCGCCAATCTCGTCGTCCCGGGCTATCAGCTCGCCGCCGCCACCGAGCAGCTCGTCGCCGCGCTGCTGGCTATGCCGCGTGACGCTTCCGTCGAGACGAAGGCGCTGCTGCTGCGCGCTCGGGCAGCCGGCTTCGACGTGGCGGGCCAGCATCTCGCCGAGCGCAGCGCGCAGGTGCGCTTGATGCGCGGGCTGGTCGGGTTGGGCGACGCCGGAGCAGATCGCGAGTCGGCTGAGCGCAGCGAAGTCGAGCGCGGGTCTGCGACCAAGGGCTAAGCCGCATGGATCTCGCGCTCAGTGCTGAACAGGAAGAGTTACGCCGTACGGTCCGCGCCTGGGTCGAGGACGTCGTCGCGCCGCGGGCGATCGAGAACGACCGCGCGGAGCGGTTCCCGTCCGAGGCGCTCGAGGGGCTGAAAGAGCTCGGGCTGATCGGCCTGACGATCCCGGAGGAGTACGACGGCGGCGGCGCCGACCCGTTCTCCTACGTGCTCGCCGTCGAGGAGCTGGCGCGCGGCGACGCGAACGTCCGCTCGATCCTGTCCGTCCATCTGGGTCTGGTCGCCAGCCCGCTCGCGCGCTGGGGGACGGACGAGCAGAAGCAACGCTGGCTGCCGGCCATGGCGCGGGCGAGGCGATCGGCTGCTTCGGCCTCACCGAGCCGGACGCCGGCTCCGACCCGGCCAGCCTGCGTACCAGCGCGGAACGCACCGGCGGCGGCTGGCGGCTCAACGGCCGCAAGATCTTCATCACCAACGGCACCATCGCCGGCCTCGCGTTGATCATGGCCCGCACCGGCGGTCCCGGGGCGAAGGGCGTCAGCGCGTTCCTGGTGCCGACGGATACTCCCGGCTTCGCCGCGACCAAGGTGAAGGGCAAGCTGGGGCTGCGGTCCTGTGACACCGCCGAGCTGGTGCTGGAGGACGTCATCGTCCCGGCGGACGCATTGCTCGGCGAGACCGAAGGCATCGGCATCAAGGTCGCGCTGTCCGCGCTGGACGACGGCCGGATGTCGATGGGCGCGTCGTGCACCGGGCTCTGCCAGGCGGCGCTCGACGCGATGATCGGCTACACCACCGAGCGGGTGCAGTTCGGCAAGCCGGTCGCCGGTCACCAGCTGGTGCAGGAGCTCATCGCCGACACTGCCGTCGAAACGGACTGCGCCCGGCTGCTGACCTGGCGGGTCGCCGACCTCAAGCAGCGCGGCGAGCCGTACGGCCTCGCGGCCAGCAAGGCGAAGCTCTACGCGTCGGAGGCGAGCGTGCGCGCGGCCAACGCCTGCGTCCAGGCGCACGGAGGCTATGGCTACATCGACGAGTACATCGCCGGCAAGCTGCTGCGCGACGCTCGCGTCACCACCCTCTACGAGGGCACCAGCCAGATCCAGCAGCTCATAATCGGACGGGCCCTCACCGGGTTGTCCGCTTTCTGAGGAATCCCGCCAAGATCAACGCTTCACCCACCAGGGTTTGACCCGGGATGCCACCGCCAAACCCACGTCGGTGAAGCGTTGATCTTGGGGAATGGGCTGGTCTCCGTGATGATTACAGCGTTGCAGGAGGTGCAATGAGCGGTCCGTCACCGTGGATGGTCGCGCACAGCTTCCGGCGCGACACGTCCGTTCTGCAGCGCAAGCTGGCCAGCGGCACGCTCCGCCGGATCCTGCGGTTCGCGGCGCCGTACAAGAAGCTGCTGCTCACTATGCTGACGATCATCCTGGTCGACGCGGTGGTGGTCGTAGCCAACCCGCTGATCCTCAAGAAGATCATCGACACCGGCGTCGCGCCCGGTAAGGCGCAGGGCGATCCGGGTCTGGTGCTCTGGCTCGCGCTCCTGGTGGGCGCGCTCGCCGTCGCCGACGCTGCGCTGACGCTGACCCAGCGCTGGTTCTCGGCCCGCATCGGCGAGGGCCTCATCTACGACATGCGCGTGAAGGTGTTCGACCATGTGCAACGCATGCCGATCGCGTTCTTCACCCGCACCCAGACGGGCGCGCTGATCAGCCGGCTGAACAACGACGTGCTCGGCGCCCAGCAGGCGTTCACCGGCACGATGTCGTCGGTCGTCAGCAATTTCGTCAGCGTCGTGCTGGTCATCGCCGCCATGCTGACGCTGTCGTGGCAGATCACGCTCATCTCGCTGGTGCTGCTGCCGGTGTTCGTCATCCCGGCCCGCTTCATGGGCCGCAAGCTGCAGGCCATCACGCGTGAGGGCTACGCGCTGAACGCCGAGATGAACACGACGATGACCGAGCGCTTCAACGTCTCCGGGGCGCTGCTGGTCAAGCTGTTCGGCCGGCCGCACGAGGAGGTCGACCAGTTCGGCGGCCGCGCCGGGCGGGTGCGCGACATCGGGGTGCAGTCGGCGATGTACAGCGGCGTCTTCTTCGTCGCGCTCTCGCTCGTTGCCGCGCTCGCGACCGCCATCACCTACGGCCTCGGCGGCCGGCTCGCCGCCGAACGCTCGCTCGAAGTCGGCACGCTCGTCGCCCTGACCGCCTACCTCGCGCGGCTGTACGGGCCGCTCACCGCGCTGTCCAACGTGCGGGTCGACATCATGACCGCACTGGTCTCGTTCGAGCGTGTCTTCGAGGTGCTGGACTTGCCGCCGGCCATCGTCGACAAGCCGGACGCCGTCGCGCTCGACCGCGACATCGAGCCGTCGATCGAGTTCCGTTCCGTCGACTTCCGCTACCCGTCGGCGGAGGAGGTGTCGCTGGCGTCGCTGGAGTCGGTGGCGGTGCTCGACACCACCGTCCCGCAGCAGGTGCTCTTCGATGTGTCGTTCACGGCCGAGCCGGGCAAGCTGGTCGCGCTCGTCGGGCCGTCCGGGGCCGGCAAGACGACCATCACCCAGCTCGTCACCCGCATGTACGACGTGCAGTCCGGAGCGGTGCTCATCGGCGGCCACGACGTGCGCGACGTGACGCTCGAGTCGCTGCGCGACACCGTCGGCGTCGTGACGCAGGACGCGCACATGTTCCACGACTCGATCCGGGCGAACCTCACCTACGCCAAGCCGGAGGCCACCGAGGAGGAGCTCTGGACGGCGATCGACGCGGCGCACATCGGTCCGCTCATCCGCGCGCTGCCGGAGGGGCTGGACACGGTGGTCGGCGACCGCGGCTACCGGCTGTCGGGCGGGGAGAAGCAGCGGCTCGCCATCGCGCGGCTGCTGCTCAAGGCGCCGGCCGTCGTCGTCCTGGATGAGGCGACGGCGCACCTGGACTCCGAGTCGGAGGTGGCGGTGCAGCGCGCGCTGGCGGAAGCCCTCACCGGGCGGACGTCGCTGGTGATCGCGCACCGGCTGTCGACGGTCCGCGACGCCGACCAGATCCTGGTGATCGACGACGGGCGGGTGCGCGAGTCGGGCAGGCACGAGCAGCTGCTGGCAGCCGGCGGCCTGTACGCCGAGCTGTACCAGACGCAGTTCGCGGCGCAGGCGGCCGGAGTCGACGAGGACGCTGCTGCGGACCCGGGCGTCGAAGAGGTGGCGGCGGGCTTTTGAGCCCTACTCGCCCAGCAGCTCCTCGGGGTGGTCGAGGTTTTTCGGGTCGACGCTCGGCTCCTGCTCGGTGGCGTCGTTCTCGACCAGCTCGTCGACCTGCTCCTCGGGCACCGCAATGTCTACGTCGCCGTTGGGCTGCAGGCGAATTGCCGGATTGGTCATGACCATCGGGTACCCCCCTCGATTCTGCGCCACGCCTCACTGTGGTCGGGTCGGCTTCGGGGTCCCTGAGAGTGGCCGTATTGACCGCTCGGAATTCGCGAGGACGCCCGCTATTTGCCCAGCATAGGCAGCTGATCGGGGCATGGAGTGTTACAAGTGTGAGGCTTTCTGCTCACCGCGCACGAGTGCGTGATCACATGATCCGCGACTGTGATCGCGGCTAGGGCGACGGCTGTTTCGACGGTTGGGATGGGCTGGTTAAAGGGCTCGGCGACGGGCTTGGTGACGGGCTCGGCGACGCGCATTGCGCCTCTGGGGGGCTGCTGCCCGCGTCCTTCAGGACGGGCGCTTCGACCTTCACCGTCCCTGCCGGCCGGAAGGTCAATGTGAGCGGCACCGACTGCCCGGGATGCACCTCGCGGGTGAGGTCCTGCAGCCGCACCCCGTAGGCCGTGGGCTGCGAGACGGTGGACGGCGTCGCGCCGCTGGTCAGCACATCCGGGTTGCTGGGTGACAGCTGAATGCTCGGCTGCGGCTCGAGCTGCCCGGCGCAGCTGCCGGTGGCCAGCAGCTTCGTGCTCTTCGCCCACGGGCTGGCCGCGCTGATCAGCGCCTGCGCCTTGCTGTCCTCGTTGATCAGGAAGAACGTGACCGTGGCATTCGTGCCTTCCGCGTAGGACTCGCCGTTCGGCGGCGGTACCCGCACGTCGCGGATCTTGACGGCGCCGACTCGCGAGTTCAGACCGTTCATGGCGCCGGACTGGAAGCCTCCCTCGTCTTCGTTGTTGGTGTAGTTCTGCGAGCAGGCGGACAGCACGGTGGCGGCCAGCAGGGCCATGGCGAGCGCTGCGGGGCGCGGCGTGAGGGGGCGGGTCATTTCGTTCTCCGTCGTCGGTCTTGCGAACGCCTCGGGGAACGAGATGCCCGAGCGTGCCGGTATCACGCTGGGTCGGCTGCGGCGTCACAAAGCTGTCATACGCCAACGAAAGGGGCTGCTTCGCTGGTCGGTGCCGCCTGTCGCAGCCGGCCGTCACTGGGAGCGGGGGCTATGTGCTGCTGTGCCAGTGGCGGTGCTGGCCCGGCGCGCGTTGCCAGTGGCGGTGCTGGTCAGACCGCGTGACCGTGCCGGTCGAGCTCCGGCAACGTCCATGGTGCGCTCAGCTCGAGGTCGAAGGAGGCCGGCTCGAACGGCAGCAGCCCGCCGCTCGGGTAGAGCGTCACCTCGCCGAGGTGCACCTCGCCGGCGACGTCGTAGAGGTCGATGCGCGCGAAGTCGAGCGGGCCGCCGATGACCTTGGCGATCTCCAGCATCCGGTCGAACGTCGCAGGCCGCGGGAGCACCGGCGCGAGCTCGATCGTCTGCCGCACCTGCAGCGGCTCCCACTCGCCGGTGTAATAGCGCCGCAGCGGCGCGCGGCTGTTCACCCGGTTGACGTCGTGGATGAGCTGCACCCAGCGGACGTCGCCGCCATACGCGAACAGGCGGAAGTCCAGCAGCGGGGTGCCGTCGCCGAGCCGTTCCTCGACGAACAGGCATGGCGGCACCTGGGTGTACGCCCACTCGCCGGTGCCCGCGCCGAGCAGGTCGGTGAGCCAGCCTTTCGTGAGCTCACGAAGCCGTGGGACGTCCTGCGCCGTCACCGGCCCGCTGCCGAAGTGCAGCCGCCGGCTGCGGTGGTTGGGCTTCAGCACCCACGCGTCCGGCAGGTCGGCGCCGACCAGCTCGCCGACGTCGGTGCCGGACCAGTAGGTGCGGGCTGCGCTGATGCCGTGGCGCCGCGCCTCTTCCTTGACCTGGAGCTTGTCGAGGTCCAGGTGATCTCCGGGCGCCGGTCGTGCAGGATCCGCCAGTTGACCTTCTCGTTGAACGTCCGCGGGCGGCGGAAGTGGCCGGGGCGCTTCATGCGGATGAGGAACATGACCTGGCGACGCGCCCGCAACGGAAGTGTGTAGACGACCGCGGCGGCCAGGTCCTTCGAACGTCGCGACAGGCGCACGACAACCCTCCGATGATCGGGACGGAGGGATTATCGGCATCGCGGCCGGTGAACGCTAGTGCGAGCGCGCTCGGCGCACCCGGCGCAACCGGTTCCAGATCGCCAATTGGGCGATCAGGAAGGCGGCGACCAGCGCGATCAGCGTGTTCGGCCGTTGCGCGCCGCCGCCGAGCGGGCGTTCGACGCTCACCAGCTGGGCGGAGACGACCTGCTGGCCGTCTGGCGTGCGGGCGACCGCGCGCACCTCATGGGTGCCGGGACTCACCGTCGCCGGGTCGAGGACGTTGCCGGGAAGCGGCTTGCGGTCGACCTCCAGCGTTACGAGCTGCTTCGGCGACGTCAGCTTCGGGGCGATGACCTGCACCGCCTCCTTGACCTTGACCGGGATCTGGTTGATGTCGCCGAGCGGCGGCAGCGGCAGCGCCGGCAGGCCGCTGGACGGTGAGGGCGAAGCACTCCTGGTGGGCGCCGGTGTGCTCTGCCCGCCACCGCCGTTGCCGCTGCTGCTCGGGGCAGGCGATGGCGCGTGGCTGGTGGACGGGCTGGGCGCCGGTGCCGGGGCCTGGGTGGTCGGCGCCGGGGTCGGCGTGGTGCCGGCCCCGGAGGAGGGCGTCACCTTCAGCAGGGTGACGTCCGGGCCGACCGGGACGCTGATGCGGCTCGGGTGCTGCCAGCTGGATGCCGTGCTGGTGCCGTCGCTGGACGGCCGGTAAGTCTGCGCGCTGGCCACCGGCTGGTTGAACGTGACGGAAAGCGGCTGGTCGGGGACGTTGACGTCCTTCGGCGGGGTGTTGCCCGTGCCGGGGGTGGCGATCGACTCGGCACGCCACAGCGCGAGGTAGAAGGTGCCGTCGCTCTTTTGCAGGAGCACGTGGCGGATGTCGCTGCCGTTCTTGCCGGCGGACGGGTCGGTCATGGAGTACGCCAGCGAGCCGCCGGGGGCCTGCGCGCCGTCGGCGAGGATGGTGGTCATCGCGCCGATGGCCTTGGCCGCCGGCTTCGCGCTGCCGTCGGTGCGGAAGAGGCCGAAATGGTCTTCCTGGTCGCTCGTCGTGCCCTGGTCGAACAGCTCGTAGCCGTAGGTGCGCTCGACGCCGAAGCGGAAGTACTCGAGGTAAAGCCGCGGGTAGTAGATGCCGGAGGTGCGCTCGGTGGCCGACGGGTGGCTGTTGGACGCGTCCTGGATCGCGTTGTGATAGCCCGTCTCGGTGGCCACGACCGGCTTGCCGGCGCTGATGTATTGCCGGTAGAGGCTCGACTGCGACTCGATCTGCGTCTCCGGCATCTGGCCGCCGGGGTAGGAATGCACGTTGCCATACGTGAGCGCGTTCGACAGGTCGCCGACGGTGGGGGCGTCCTTCTTGAGCTTCCAGTTGATGAGCGACGGGCCGTAGATCAGCTTGTCCCGCAGGCTGCCGTGGCTCGCCATGTCCGGCGCGACCTTCCGCTGGACGGCGCGCAGCTGGCTGGCCCAGTCGGAGCTCTTCGAGCTGTCGAACTCGTTCGGCCCCTCGATGGCGTCGGTGCCGGCGGCGAAGTTCTGGGCGATGTAGTCGATCGTCGGCGACGGGTCGGAGCCGCCGCTCTCGTCCGGCCGGGGAACGATGAAGTCGAACCGGATGCCCTTGTCCAGCATCGTCTTGATCCGGGGCATCGCCTTCTGGCTGGTGATGTGGATGTTTTCCCGGACATGGGTGATGCCGAGCTGGCGCAGGGCGGTGATGGTGGCGTTGACGTCCGAGTAGCGCGTCTTGTTGTAGCCCATGTGCACGTTGACCCCGAGTGAGTCGAGGAAGTCGAGCGCGCTGCGGGCCTGCTCACCGGACGCGGCCGCGGCGGGGGCGCTCAGCGGGACGACGGCGACGCCGGTGGCGGCGAGGGCTACGGACACCGTCGCGAGGCGAACGGCGAAGCGTCGCGAGGCGCGTCGGAGTGGGCGCGGTGCAGCAGAAGCGGGCACGGGGAGTCCTTGAGCTGTACTGGGAAGCTCCGGCGGTGCGCGCTGGGGACGCGCACGTCACCCTCAACTGCGCAGTGCCCCCCCGAGATACGGATCACACCGAAGATCTTTTCACCGCCGCCGGAAGGGTGTCAGGGAAGGGGCGCGAAGCGGCGGGGAGTGGCGACCCCCGCCTCGGCGGATGCCGTCGCTGCGGGACCACGCGAGCGGCGAAGGCATTTTCGAAATCGGCACCCGCACATCGCGGGAAGTCGAGATCATGCACGGGTGACACTCGCCGGTCTGGCGGTCGGGGCCGGGCCGGGCAGCGCACCCTCGGGCGGCGGTGCCGTCGGCACTAGGCCCCGGGTCGTCTACCTCGACCACGTCGCGCAGCTCTCGGGCGCGGAACTGGCGCTGCTGCGGCTGCTGCCGGCGATGACCGACGTGGACGTGCACGTGATCCTCGGCGAGGACGGTCCGCTCGCCGGCAAGCTTCGCCAGGCGGGCGTGAGCTGCGAGGTCTTGCCGATCGCGCCGCGGACGGCGCGGTTGCGCAAAGAGCTGGTCCACCACCGGCTGCCGCTGCGTGCGGTGGTGGACACCGTGCGCTACGGGGCCCGGCTCGCGCGCCGTTTGCGGGAGTTGCGGCCCGTCCTGGTGCACACCAACTCCATGAAGGCCCATCTCTACGGCGGCGTGGCCGGCCGCCTCGCCGGTGTCCCGGTGGTCTGGCACCTGCGTGACCGGGTGACACCCGAGTACCTGCCTCTCGCGGCGGTGCGGCTGATGTGGGTGTCGGCCCGGATATTGCCGGCCGCGCTGGTGGCGAACTCGGAGTCGACGCTGCAGACGCTGGGCCGGGTTCGCTGCCCGCGGCTGGTCTTGCCGAGCCCGGTGCTGGAGGACGCGGCGCGTGACGGGCCTGCCCCGGCAGGCGCCGCAGGCGTCCCGTTCACGGTCGGCGTCGTCGGCCGGCTCGCGCCGTGGAAAGGACAGGACGTCTTCCTGCGCGCGTTCGCCACGGCGTTCCCGGCGGGCGAGGAGCGCGCGGTCGTCGTCGGTGCGGCGATGTTCGGGGAGACGGCGTTCGCGAACGCGCTTCCGGGGCTCGCCGAGGAGCTCGGGATCGGCGGCCGCGTCGAGTTCCGCGGTTTCGTGGACGACGTGGGAGCCGAGCTTCGGCGGCTGGACGTCCTCGTGCATTGCTCGACGGTCGCGGAGCCCTTCGGGCAGGTGGTCATCGAGGGGATGGCGGCGGGTCTGCCGGTGATCGCGTCGGACGCGGGCGGGCCGGCCGAGATCGTCCGGCATCGGGTCACCGGACTGCTCACGCCGATGGGTGACGTCGACGCGTTGGCGGCCGCGTTGCAGTCGCTGGCGGGCGACCGAACGTTCGCGCAGCGTATTGGGGCTGCTGCAAAGCGTGAGGTCAGCGGCCGGTTCCTGGCTGCGCCGATTTCGCGGCGACTGATCATCTTCTATCGTGACATCCTCGGGCGTCGACGCAACGTCACGAGATTGTCCGTTTCGGGGCCTTTGCGATCGCACTCGGTCAAGAGATGCGGGTCACGCTAGTCGAGGGCTGAAAGCTTGGGCATAGTGAGGCCCGGCATTGCCGTAGGCGATGCTGCCACGATCTGATCGCCGAATCCTGCCCGAGATCGCTGGCTGATCCGTCCGTCACCAACGGGCAGGAGCGGGGGACCCACTCTCGCCGGCTCCGGCGCTGATCGCGCCGAAGCCTTGGGGTGAAGCGACCGCGGAAGACAACTTCCCACGTTGCCGGGCAGCCCAGCCCGAACCCGACAGCTCACCTCGCAGGCGTCGGGAAAGGTCGTTTCCTTGTCCGCACTGTCCCCTGCCCAGAAACTGGGCCGCAACGGCCGTCCAGCGCGCCGAAGGCCGCTGCGCACCGCGGGGCTGCTCACCGCCGCCACCGCGCTCGCGTTCACCACCATGACCGCCGGCTGCCTCGCACCGGCGGACGCGGCGCTCAGCACCGTGAAGGCCCGGCCGTCCGACTCGCTGACCGACTCGTTCGGCATCAAGGTCGAGACCAGCCAGACGCAGGACCTCTACAAGAACCATGCCAAGGTCATGGCCCTGCTCAAGCAGCTCGGCATCCGGCACATCCGCACCGATTTCTTCGCCGGCAACAAGTTCCAGGACGACTACCTGAACCAGCTGAGGTCACAGCTCGGCATTACCGCGCTGCTCACCATGGGGCGTCCGAACGGAACGGCCGGCGGGCCGCTCAACCAGCTGGTGCACGACGCCGCCACCAAGGTCCCCAAGGCCGTCTTCGCGATGGAGGGCACGAACGAGTGGGACCGGCGCGGCGGCAAGAACTGGGCCGCCGAGGTGCGCGCGTACCAGAAGAAGCTCTGGAACGCGGTGAAGTCGAACCCGACGCTGAGGAGCAAGCCGCTGTACGGGCCGACGGTCGGCGGCGACAACCATTACGCCGCGCTCGGCAACGTCAGCGCCTGGGAGGACTACGGCAACATCCACAGCTACCCGGGTGGCCGGCAGCCGACGTTCTACCTCGACGTGCGCCAGACGCGCAGCGCGGCCAACCGCGGTGCGAAGCCGAACATCATCAGCGAGACCGGCTACCACGACCTGATCCCCACCAAGGCGGGGCACCGGCCGGCGAGCGACAAGGCGGCGGCCATCTACTACCCGCGGATGCTGCTCGAGAACATCCGCAACGGGATCGGCCACACGTTCGCGTTCGAGTTGCTCGACAACACCGTCGACCCGACGTGGTACCGCTACCACCTGGGGATCGTGCGGCACAACTGGACGAAGAAGCCGGCGTTCAACGCGCTCGCGAACATCCTGCATCTGTCGGCTGACCCCGGCCCGGCGTTCGCGACGAAGTCGCTCGCGTTCGGACTCTCGAAGGCGCCGGGCAACCTCGCGACGCAGCTGTACCAGAAGCGGGACGGCACCTTCATCCTGTACCTCTGGCGCACCGGCACGTCGGTCTACGACCCGTTCACCTACAAGACGCAGTCCGTGCCGAAGGCGACGTTCACCGTGAACCTCGCCAAGAGCTCGACGGTGAAGGTCTACCGGCCGACCTCGTCGGCGGCGGCGCAGAGCACCATCAAGGGCAACAAGGTCTCCGTGTCGCTCGGGGCCGAGGTGGTGGCGCTGGCGATCAAGTAGTCGCCGGTCGTCGCAACGCAGTGAGGGCCGGGCGCCACGGAAGTGGCGTCCGGCCCTCGTTCGCGTTAGCGGGCGGAGGCTCGCGGCTCAGCCGATCTGCAGCACCTGCACGTCCGCACCGAGCGAGAGCGAGACCGACGTGGTGGAGCCGGCCGTGCTCACCGCGGAGGCCTTCACGGACGGGCGGTACACCGAGACGCTGGTGGCGTTGGGCAGGCTGACCCCCACGTTGACCGGCGACACGCTCTGGCGAGTCATCTTCGCCGGGTCCCACAGGCTGACGTCGCGCCAGAGGACGAGGTAGAACTTGCCGTCGCTCTTTTGCAGCAGGAGCTGCTTGACGCCGCTGGTGCTCCCCGTGAGCTTGTAGTCGAGCTTGCCCGGGGTGAAGTTGGCGCCCTTGTCCGACGTCAGGTCGAACAGGTTCTTCATGGCGGTGTACTGCGACTTCGGCGTCCAGTCGTAGTTCAGCAGGCCGAAGTGCGCCTCCCGGTTGGTGAGCCCCGGGTCGTCCTTCTGGTCGATGAGCTCGTACTGGTACATCCGCAGGTCGCCGGCCATGATGTGCTCGAGTAGCAGCCGCGGAGCGTAGATCGCTTCGACGTCCTCCGGGGTCGGCCGGTGGGTCGTCGTGTTGTTCATCGCGTCGGTGAAGCCGGCCTCGGTGGTGACGTTGCGCATCGTGCCGCTCGCGGCCGCCTCCTTGGTCAGCGCCTTCGCGAGGTAGTACGAGGGGACCATGCCGCCGGGGTAGAGGTGCAGGTTGCCGTAGTCGGAGATCTTCGTCATGTCGCCCATGAGGCTCCAGCCGGTGGTGCGGCCGGCCGTCGAGGGCATGAGCACCGGGATGTTCTTCGTCGCCGGGTCGCTCTTCATGAGGGTGTAGATCTGCGTCTGGTGCGCCCGCAACGTGGTGTACCAGGGGCTGGTCGTGATGGTGTTCATGTTGTCCCACTCGTTCGATCCCTCGACGAGCTCCACGTCGTTGTGAACGCGGTTCTTCACGAGATCGACGAGCTGCGCGGGCGTGCCACCTGCGTTGTCGGGGCGGCCCAGCGCGAGGTCAGCCTTGATGCCCGCCGCGCTCAGCGTGTCGAGCGCCGCGTACTCCTTCGGCGCGTTGACGTAGAGGACGTCGCGAATGTGCCGCACGCCCAGCGCCTGCAGCTTGGCGACGACCGCGCTCACGTTGCCGTAGCGACCCCTGGTGGCGTTCATGTGGACGTTGACACCGTAGGAGTCGACCAGCAGATCCGACCCTTGGGCCTGGACGCCGACGTTGGAGGTCGGGGTGGGGGTTGGCGTCGGCGTGGGGGTCGGCGTCGGCGTGGGGGTCGGCGTGGGGGTCGGGGTTTCCGTCGGGCTCGGCGTGGGCGAGTCCGACGGGCGTGTTGGGCACGCCGACGACCGAGCCGCTCGACTCGGTGGAGGACGGGGTGGGATCTGGGGTGTACGTGGTGGTCGGGATCGTGGGGGTCTCGGTCGGGAGTCGGCGTCGGCGTCGGCGTCGGCTTGGGCGTGGGCTTGGGCGTCGGCTTGGGCGTCGGCTTGGGCGTGGGCTTCGGCGCGGGCTTGCGGACCGGCTTACTGGTGGTGGTCCTCGTGCCGCTGCTCTTGGTCAGCAGGCTGAGAGGGGTGCACGCCGGCGCGGCGAGAAGGGCAATCACCAAGAGGCCAGCGGGCGCGATCCGTCGGCGCTCTCTCGGTGACTTCGGAGGGTGAGCGGCCATGCACAGTTTTTCGGGACTGCGCACGAGCGGTCTGAAGGACGAATCGGACGTTCACCTAGACGGCGCAACTTCGTTCCAGGTCTAAAGTCCTGGTCAGCGGCTTGTCGACGATAGATGTCAGGCGGCAGTGGCAGCGTCGCCCCGCGTTGCGCCGGCCCTCGCAGGCCCGCTGACGCCGTCACTCTGCGCGATGATCCACTGGCCGATTTCCCTGTAGTGGCAGGCACTTTCACGCGTTGCTGCGGGCGCCGGCGAAGCTCGCGTCCGGTTGGTTACTGCCACCAGCTGGCGTCGTCTGGTGGCAGCGCCGCTGCTGGCAGCGTGGGCTGCTCGCGTGCGGCCACCAGCTGGCGTCGTTGCGCGACGGGAAATGGTGGCAGTGCGACTGGGCCGCTGCGGCTGCCACCACGTGGCGTCGTCCTGGCAACGGGAATTGGTGGCACTACGGCCTGGCGCCGCCGCGTCCCGCTGCTGCCACCAGCTGGCGTCGCTCTGGCGACGGGAGGTGCTGGCGGTGACGCAGGGCCTCGCGTGATCATGTTGCCGCCACCGCCTGGCGTTGTCCTGGCGACGCGAAATGGTGGCAGCGCAGCTGAGGTCGTGCGGCTGCCACCAGCTGGCGTCGTTCGCGCGACGGGAAATGGTGGCAGCCGGCCGCGGTGGCGGCGCCGCCAAAAGCTGGCGTTGTCCTGGCAACGGCAAATGGTGGCAGCGCACCGGTGCGGCAGCGGCACTTGACGTTGTGCCCTGGACACGCCGTGAAACCGTGCCCAACGGCAAATGCGGAGCCTGCTGCCACCGGCGTGGCCCCTTCTGACCCGGAGGCCGCAACGTTCAGCTGTGCCGGCGTGACCCGTTGCCCGTGACGCGCCGGGTACCGGTGGTCGCGACGCGGGTGAGGACGTGCTGCAGCTGGCGCGGGCGCGAAAGGTACAGCTCGGGGAACGACTGGTAAGCCCAGTCGTGGTCGACCCGCCGCCAGCCTTCCATGCGCACGGCGTCCCAGAAACTGTCGCGCAAACTCGATTGGTAACGCCCGAGGTGACGCAGCGAGCGGCGCAGGTGACCGATGCGGGTCAAGCAGCGAACGCGCTCCGGCTGCGGCGCGGCGAACCAGGACGGGTCGGCGGCGGTCTGCTGCGGCGAGCCGGTGCGCTGCCCGGCGACGGGCGTGAGCTCACCGGCGGGGTCGGCCGGCCCGTTCACCGCAGCGCCCTCGAGCCGGCCCGACGCCGGGCGTGCCCAGCCCGAAAGCAGCCGGTCGCGGGCCTCGCCGGAGGACGCCATCCGGCGCCAGTCGAGCAGCGTGGTGATGTCCCAGTCGGCCGGGCCGACGCCGAGCTCGTCGGGATCGCACAGGATCGCGCCCTTGGGGGTGACCAGCAGGTTGGACCGGGTGAGGTCGCCGTGCACGATCACGCGCGGGCCCGGGTAGGGATGGCGCTGGAGCTCGTCGCCGAGGCGATCGCACACCCGGTTCAGCAGCTTTGCGTCGTCGGCGCGCAGCCGCCGGGCGTCCTGCAGCCGCCGGATCTGCTCGGTGATGTCGGTCAGGTCGTCAACGGCGCGCAGCCGTTTCACGTCGCTGCCGAGCCACTCGGTACCGGTGTCGGCGAGCCCGCGCAGCATCGCTCCGACCTGCGCCCAGTCCGGCTCCGCGTCGATCGTCTCGATGCGCTCCCAGACGGTCACCAGCCGGCCGACCCGGGTGTGGACGGGCTGGTCGACCTCGGTCATCAGCCGGGGGAAGATGCCGAGCTCAGCGAGGTGACGGGCGGCGACCAGCCGGTCGGCGAGTTCCGCCTCGCCTCGGCCGGCAGCGGCGACGCTGACGACCAGCCGCGGCTCGTCGACGAGCCATACGTGGTTCGTGCTGCCCAGCGCACGGCCGGAGGCGGTCGGCGTTCCCCCGGCCAGCCTGATGGCTTCGGCGGCCGCCTCCCAGGCATCTGAGTCAGCCCGGGTGGACCATTTCACGACGCGACAGCGTGCTGACCGGGGCTTATGTCAGCTGCCGTCTGGTTACCGGAACGAACCTCACGTGTCGCAGCGCTCTGCACCAGCTGGCTGGCTTCCGCCTGCAGCCGGGTGACGAACGCGTGCTCGCTGAACTGGCTCGCGTGGCGCTTGATCGCCTCAGTGTCGAACGTCATCTGACCGAGCTCCAGTACCGCTTCTTTGACTGCTTCACGCGTCGGCTCATCCACGAAAATCCCGGTCACCCCCTCGACGGTGCTGTCAAGGTAGCCCCCACGCCGTAACACGATAGCGGGGCGGCCCGACGAGTAGGCCTCAATCGGCGTGAGCCCGAAGTCTTCGTTACTCGTTGCGACGAGAGCCTTGCAGTTCGCATACATCCAGCGCAGCTGCCGGTCCGTGAGGTTGGTGAGCCCGACCGTACGGGAGCACCACGGCTCGTCGCGCTCGGGCAAGCCCCCGATGACGACGAGGCGCTCGCCCGGCATGTCCTCGATGGCTTCGCAGATGACGTCGACGTGCTTGTAGCCCCGCCGCCGGCTGACCGCGAGCAGGTAGCCCGGCTCGATCCCCGGCACCGGGTCGCCCTCGCCGTCGCACAGCGCCATCGGCGGGTGGACGACCGTGGCGGTGCGGCCGTAGGCGCGCATCAGACGTTGCTGCACGACGGTGGAATTGACCAGATACCGGTCGACGGAGGCGGCGGCGCGCACGTCCCAGCGCTGTAACGGGGCCAGCGCCAACCGCGCGGACCGGATCGCCATCGGTGACTTGCCGGCGAAGTAGTCGGCCGACTCGTACAGCCACCGCGCCGGAGAGTGGCAGTAGACCAGCTTGGGAACGCTGGGCGCCTTCACGCCGTGGGCCCAGCCCGTCGACGAGCAGACCACGAGGTCGACGCCGCTGACCTCGAGCCCGCTGAACGCGGGCGCGAGGAACGGCAGCGCCCGGCGCGGATCCCGCCGGAAGGCAGCGACCCGGTTGAGCCAGGTGGTCTCCACGTCGTACTGCGCGAACTCGGGGAAGGTGCCGTCCGGGTCGTAGACGCTGGTGATGAGCCGCGCGTTCGGGAACGCCTTCATCAGCGACAGCGTGACGCGCTCGGCGCCGCCGCGCTGGGACAGGTAGTCGTGGACGACCGCAACCCGCAGGTCGTCGCCGCCCGGGCGACGGCGTGCGGAGGAGGAGCCGCGAAGCGGCATCTTCCTCACGTTTGCCGCCTCCGGCGTCGGCGCGCCCATGCACTCATTGTGACCGCAACGGCGAGCATTAAAAAGGCAAAAGACCAGACCAGAACGTTTTTCACTCGTCTGGGTAGCTGCCCAACGTTACCGTGAGGCACCGTTGCTGCGCCTGGAGCAAGTCCCGTTGCGTCAAATGCCAGCGTGGGCTGCGTCGTTTGGCGGCTACCTGAGGTTTGTGTCCCGTTTGCCGCGATGTTGACGATGACGGGATCCCCTCCGAGTCGCCCGGTGACTTCTGTCACAACGCCCGCCGTCTGGCCGGAGACGCGTGCCCCGGAAGAACGAACGACGCTCACCGCACGCTCCGCGCCCGCGATGCTGACCTTCACGGTCGCGTTCGTCGCTGCAGGGGTGCCATCGAGGTTCAGCTTCCCTCGAGCCCACAGCACCAATCCGTAGGAATGGTCCGAGCGCTGCAGCAGCAGCCAGCCGACGCCGTCACCGGGCGTCTCGATGCTCGCTGACAGCGATTGCTTGACCTGCTTCGTCGACGCGCCCTTGGCCGCTGACCCGGCGGCGACCTCGGCGGAGTCGCTGATCGCGGCGGGCGCGGTGCCGCTGAGGTTGGTCAGCAGGTTGCGCAGCAGCGTGTAGGACGGCTTCGGGCTGAGGTCGGTGTGCAGCAGCCCGAAGTGGCGCTCCTGGTTTGCGAGGGCCGGCTCGGGCCGGTCGTCGAGCAGCTGGTAGATGTACGAGCGCGCGACGCCGTGGGTGTAGTTCTCGAGCAGGTTGCGCGCGAGGTAGGGGCCCTGCTGCGCCTCGGTCACCGCCGGCTGCCGGCCGTCCTGGTTGACCGCGGTGTGGTAGCCGAGCTCGGTCACCCAGATCGGCTTGCCCGGCGCTACCTTGCGGGCTATAGCCAGGTTGCCGAGGTCGAGCTCAGGCGGTCCACCGGCGGCGTAGTCGTGCAGGTTCGCCACGTCGATGACCGAGCCGAGATCCGGCAGCTCGGCGATGCTGCCGATGCTGCCGGTCGACGGGCCTACGTAGAGCACCGGATCGCCGCTGGGCTCGCCCCACTCCGGGCTCGAGTGCAGCAGCTGCCCGAACTGCCTCGTGAAGGTGACGATCTCCGGCAGCCAGTCCTGCGCGTGCGCGTGATCCCACTCGTTGGGCGCTTCCACGGCGTCGACCGAGCCGCGGTTGATCCGGTCAAGCGATTTCAGCGTGCGGGCGGGGCTCGGTAGCTGCTTGGTGGCCTGCGCGACGCTCAGATCCGCCTGCAGGCCGTACGACGGCAGCTGCCGCAAGCCGGAGACCAGCGCCTTGTTGGGGCTGACCGGCAGCGACTCGCGAATGTGGTGAACGCCGAGTTCCTGCAGCCGGGTCAGCACTTGCGACGCGTCGCGATAGCCGGTCTTGCGGTAGCCGAGATGCGTGTTGACGCCGATGCTGTCGACGAAGCCGGTCGCGGAGGACACCGCGAGCGCGACCGGCTTGGAGGCAGCCGGCTGCGGCTGGCTCGCCGACGAACCCGAGCAGGCGCCAAGGCCGGCGCCCGCGAACGTGATCAGTCCGACGACCGCCCAGCGGCCGGTGCGAAGAGAACGAGGACGCCGAGGGTCTGCCCTCAGCTTGCGCTCCCGTGCAGCGGCACGGGATTGGGAGCGAGCCCGCGGGCCGGCTCGGCCGCGGGCCGCTTGACCGGTTCGGCGACCGGCTCGCCGGCTCCCGGGCCGCGGCCCATGAGGCGGCGTTTGCCGCGGCTCATGAGCACCGACTCGAGGCGGGTGTCACCGATGATGGCGGCGAGCCGCGGGCTGGCGTCGCGCAGCGCGTCACGCCGGGTGACTCCGCTGTGCAGCGCCATCACCATGAGGTCGACGAGTGGAGCGAGCAGGTAGGCATCGGCGGACTGCTCGAGCGGGTTGCCGGTGAGGATCACGATGTCGAAACGGTCGCCGAGCCCGTCCAGCACACCGGCGAACGCGCGACTGGCCAGCGGCTCGGGAAGCGAAGCCAGGTTGTTGCCCGCGGTCATCACGGCGACGTTCGAGCTGCCGTCGAGCGCGAGGCCCTGGGTGAGCGGCACCTCGCCGCGCAGCACCTCGGCGAGCCCGGGCTGACTGGCATTGGCCCCCGACCGCCTCACTCCGGCGCTGCACTCGACCAGTGCCACCCGGCGGCCCATCTGCGCGATCTGGCGGGCCAGCCGCCCGGTGAGCACCGCCCCGGCCGTGCCGTCACCGTCGACGCCGGCGATCAGCCAGCGCCGCGGGATGTCGGTGGTGTGCGGCGGCGCGAGCAGCACCGCAGCCTCGCGGTAGGCGGGCACGTCGCGTCCGGTCGCCAGAGCGGCGACCGCTGAGCGCACCCGCCGGGGGATGGGCGCGGCGACGGTGGCGAGCACCGGGATGCCGAAGCGCTCGACGTCGCTCTCGTCGACGACGCGGCCGAAGCGCGCCTCACGGAAGCCCGCGAACAGCAGGCCGAGGGCGAGGCCCACGACGGCGCCGACCGCGATCGTGGTGATGCTGTGCCCGTTCTTCGACGTGGTCGGGGGGCTCAGCACGGTCGCGTTGCCGCTCGGGGTCGCGGCCTGGGCCAGCTGCACGGCGTACAGCTGCTTCGCCACGTCTGACCGGCGGCTTTCCAGCTGATCGACCTGCGGCTTCACCTGCGCCTCGATCACGTTCACGTTGGTCGAGGTGGCGGCCTTGAGGGCCTCCTGCAGCACGGCGATCTGGTCGTCGAGCGACTTGAGCGTCGAGTTCAGCTGCGAGATCGTGGCGGCGAACAGCGGCGCGTTGCGGCTCGCGAGGTTTTCCAGGTAGAGCTTGGTGTAGGTCTCGGCGGCGCGGCTCGCCACGTCGGCGCTCTTCGACGTCACGTTGATGGTGACGACCTGGCCGGTGTTGCCGCTGGCGAACGCGGTGGTGAAGTCGGAGGCGCCGACCCGGCTCTCGACCTGGTTCTTCACCGTGTCGCTGTTCAGCAGCGCGACCTGGTCGCTCAGCGTGACGACGGTCGTGTTGCTATTGCCGGAGGAGCCACCGGTGATCTCGGGGAGCGTCAAGGGGTTGGCGACCCGCAGCTGGGTGGTGGCCGTGTACGTCTTGTCCTTGGTGAACGTCAGAGCAGCACCGACGGCGGCGCCCAGGATGATGCACAGCAGGACCAGCCAGGCCTGGCGTGACACCAGGCGCCCGAAGCGGCGCTGGTCGAGGTTCACGGTGCCGTCGTCCACAGGCATCCCTTTCAAGCCGGTCAGGCGTTCTATCGTAAGTTGCACAAACGCGCGCAAGCCGTAACTGTGGGCTACAGCATCTCGCCATTAGGCCTGTCGGTCCCTTCGCAGCGAAGCTGAATGGCCAGCCCCGGCGAAGGTTCAGACCTTCATACTGAGCCCGCATGGTGAGCTTGCGGGACGTAACTGGAAACTTCGTGTGAGCCTCGCGCGTTGCGCCGTGCGACTTGTGCCGCTGCCGGTACCAGAATTCGCTTTCGGGGCATTGTTTGCCACTCGCGCCGTATAGGCGGTCACTGGGCCCCGGCTCCGCGCGGCCGGAAGCGGGTCGTCAGCTTGCGCCGCAGCGCGCCCACGTTCGCGCGAAGCCAGCGGATGTCCTGCGGCTTCAGGAGCAGCACCTGGTGGTGTTTGAGGCCGCTGGCCCGGCAGAAGATCAGCATGGTGACGAACGCCGTGACGCTGTAGGCGGCCAGGCTGGTCCAGGCGGCGCCGATCGCCCCGATCCGCGGGCACAGCGTGAAAAGGCCGGCCACGGTGACGGCGGCGGCCATCAACTGCCCGATCGAACGCCGTCCGGGGTGGCCCAAGCTGAGCAATCCGGCGCCGAGGACGGCGTCGACCAGGAATGGCACCGTCCCGACGAGCAGGATTTGCGCCATGCCGATCGCCGGTCGGAATTGGTGACCGAACAGCAGCGGGACGATGAGGTAGGACGCGAGAATGCCGATCGCCGACAGCACGATCGTGATGGCGATCAGGACGCGCGAGGCGCGCGCCACCAGCGTGATGTCGTTGCGCGCCGCCGACTCGGCGAACAAGACGTTTTTCAGCTGCAGGAACGCCGTCTGCGGCAGCTCGGCGAGGCTCACCGCCACCGCGTAGTAGCCCAGCTGCGTGGCGCTGACCAGGACGACCATGACGGCCTGGTCCAGCCGCCAGTTGACGAGATAGCCGAAGGTGCCGGGCCAGCCGCGCAGCCCGTAGCGGGCGAGCCCGCGGGTCAGGTGCGGGTACTGGCGCCGGATCTCGCGGTCCTCCCGCAGTCCTTGCAGCCGCGGGCCGAACAACGCGAAGAGCAGCAGCGGCAGGCCGACGAGAGCACTCGCGACGGTGACCCACACACCCGAGGTGGCGGTGAGCCAGCCGGCGATCGCCAGGAAAAGGATCCCGAACAGGCGCACGAACGACATGACGACGCGCTCGATGTTGCGCCAGCGGAAGTCCTCGGAGCCCGCCGTCGCCTGCCGGAGCAGATTCAGGATCATCAGCAGCGGCAGCGTCACCGAGACCGCGCGCATGAGGGGGATGGCCTGGGGCGTCTTGGCAAGCAGGTCCGGCGCGAAGACAAAGAGCAGGACACCGCCGACGATCCCGTACAGCACGGTCAGCCGTGTGGTCACCACCACGACGTGGCCGCGTGGTAGCCGCAGCCGGGCCACCGCGTACGTGGTGGCGTCCGGCAGCCCGACCTGCGCGATGAACGAGAGGACCAGCAGCGGGCCCAGCACGGCCGCGTACACGCCGCGACCGTCGGGGCCGAGCACGCGGCCGAGGATCGGGCCGGAGATCAGCGAGGTGGCCGGCAGGACGAGCTGCGCCAGCGTCGTCCAGATCGCGAGCCCGGCAATGTTCACCTTGCGCGGGCTCGCGGCCGGGCGCTGCGCTTCGGCTTGAGTCGTCACTGCCTGGCCGTGTGGGGCCAAGCTGGATGCGGCCGGGCCTGCCGGCCGGCGTCGAGGCCGGGTCTCAAGCCGATGTCGCCCCGCCATCACTCCTTAGACCATGGGAGGGAGCGCCCGAGAAGCTGCTCCAGGTCCGCGTTGTGCGGCGCGAAGTAGCGGGCCAGCTCTGCGCGCACACCTGCTGGCATCGGCGAACGCGGCGCGGCATTGAGCAGCGGGGCGGCACTGCGCTCCGACGCATTCAGCGGTGGCAACCCGAGGAAGCGGTAGATGTCTTCGCAGACCGCTGGAGCTTCGGCGTGGTACTCCTCGCTGACGACGACCTTGATCGAATCCCTCGGGTAGTACTTGAACCACCGGGTGAGTGCCCGGGCGTATTCACTCTGCGCTCGGTACGTCTGGAATTCGTGGGCGAAGGAGTGGTACGTCGGATCGGCGATGATCCGTTCCTCTTCGCCGGCGGTGCGGCCGGGCTCCGCTTCGAGGGCGGCCTCGAAGTCCAGGGTCTCGAACCCGTTGCGCTGCTGCAGCTTCCACGCCGAGTAGGTGCGCATCACCGGGTCGCGCAGGAAGAGCAGGATCTTCGCGTTCGGGAGCATGGCTGCGGCGCGCTCGGCGGCGAGCGGGTGGAACAGGTAATACGGCGAGGCCTCGCCGGTGACGACGGGCCCCTGGAGCCGGCGTTCGGCCTTGGCGCGCGTGTAGCGCGAGGGGAAATGGCCGAGATACCAGCGCCGGCCGCGGTGGAAATTGGTGTCGAAGTAATGCGGGCCCTTACCGTCGCGGCGCTTCGGCAGGAAGCGTGCGGTGGGGAAGAGCGGCAGCACGTTCGGGTGCTCGAGGAGCTGGAAGTACGCGGACGTGGTGCTCCCGCGCTTGGCACCGATGATCAAGAAATCCGGACCCGGCCGCAGGCCAGCGGTGACCGCTCCGTAGCCGCGAAACGCCTGGCGTCCGGCGTCGAGCACGGCGGGCGGCAACGGCACGCGCCGCACGCTCCCAGCTGGCATGGATTGACGTTACCTTTCACGACCTTCGCAGCAGGCCAAACGGGCCCCGTAGCGTCATCGGAACATCACAGCAGGTGATGTAGCTCAACATTTGACTAACTGCCCGAAACATTCCGCCATTCGGCCTACTGTTTGCCATGCAGGGCCCTGACCTGGCTGGCCGACGTGACTCGATAAGGCCGTCAGACCCCGACACTGTGATGCAGATCACAATGCTAACTCTAAAGTTTCGTCACAACGAGTAGTCGCGGGCCGTTTGCTAGTCGACGACCTCAATGATCGGGGAGACCCTGTGCGTAGCCCGTTCCACAAGCCCTCGCGGTTGATTATCACCGGTACGGTGTTCGCCGCAGTGGCTGCAGCAGCCCTCCCGGCTGCAGCAGCGATCAGCCCCGCACCCTCGGTGCCCGGGCCCAGCGCCGTGACCCCGACGGCCGCGACCGTCTCGGCGGTCAACGGCTCCACGTGGCAGACCGACAACGCGGTCTGGGCACTCAAGTACTGGAGCGGCAACGGCGGGATCGTCTTCGCCGGTGGCGACTTCACCCATGTGCGCGCCCCCGGCGCCGCTATGAGCGACACGTCGCACCCGGCGGGCCACATCGCGGCGTTCAAAGCCTCCGACGGCGCCCCGGACACCACCTTCAAGCACAACACTGACGGCAAGGTGCAGTCCTTCGCCGTCTCGCCCGACGGCAAGACGCTCTACATGGGTGGCCTCTTCTCCTACGTCGACGGCAAGAAGCACGGCCGGATCGCGGCGTTCGACCTGACCAAGCCCGGCTACCCGCTGCTGCCGTGGAACGCGAACATCTCCGGCGGGGCGGTGCGGGCCATCGCCGTGACCGCGGACAACAGCAAGGTCGTCATCGGCGGTGACTTCAAGAAGATCGCCGGCGCCAGCCACGCGCGGCTCGCCGAGCTGAACGCGGCGGACGGCACCCGGATCACCAGCTGGACCCCGAGCGTCGACCCGGCCGCGACCACCGGTGCGGTCAACGCCCTGCTGCTCACGCCGGACGGCACGAACGTGATCGTCGGGGGCAACTTCGAGTACCTGAACGGCCAGCACCTGCGGGCGCTTGGATCGGTCAACGTCCAGACCGGCGCCAACGGGCCGCTGGACCAGCTGATCCCGACGCGTAACTGCGGCAACAAGTGCGGCACCCGCTCCGACGTCAAGGCGCTCGCCACCGACGGCACGAACATCTACGTCGGTGACGAGGGCAGCGGCGGCGGCTGGTTCGACGGCACGCTGGCGTTCAACCCGGTCACCGGCCACCAGGTGTGGTTTGACAACTGCCTCGGCGCCACGCAGGCGATCGAGGTCGTCGGCGGCGCGTTGTACATCGGCTCGCACTCCCACGACTGCTCGGCCATCGGCGGCTTCGGTCAGGCGTCGTACACCACCGGTACCAAGAGCGGCGGGATCCCCGGGCCGCCGAGCTGGCACCACCTGATCGCGGAGCAGATCTCCGACGGCAAGCTGCTCGACTGGTTCCCCACCACCAACGCGGGCCCGGGTCTGCAGCCGTCCGAGCTCGGCCCCCGCGCCATGACCACCGACGGCACCAACCTGTGGGTCGGCGGCCAGTTCAGCCAGATCAACGGCAAGGCCCAGCAGGGCGTCACCCGGTTCATGAACGCCGGCACGCGGGCGGCTCCGAAGGCGATCCCGCAGTACGCCGCCCAGCTGCTCTCCGGTAACCGCGCTGCGGTCACCTGGGTGGCGACGAGCGACCCCGACAGCCCGACCCTGACCTACGAGGTCTACCGCGACCGGGAGACCACCCCGTTCGCGACGGTCGGTCCGGTGACCGCTCACTGGTGGAACGCGGCGCGCTACGAGGTGTACGACCCGAACACCAACGGCACTTCACACAGCTACCTGGTGAAGGCGGTCGACGCCGAGGGCAACTCGACGAGCACGCCGAAGTTCGCCGGCAACGTGTTGAGCCCGGGCTACCAGAGCACGCTCACCTCGCTGAAGCCGTCGCTCTACTGGCGGCTCGACGAGACCAGCGGATCCACCGCGAACGACACCAGCGGCAAGAACTACCGCGGCACGTTCGACGGCTCGCTCAACCTGAACACCCCGGGCGCGTTCCCGAACGAGACGGGCATCACGCTCGGCTCGACCGGCCGCATCGTCCCGAACGCCAGTGCGCAGCAGGCTCCGAACACGTTCGCGATCGCCTTCTGGTTCCGCTCCACCAGCACCCGCGGTGGCCGGATCGTCGGCTTCACGAACAACGCCAGTGGCACCGGTAGCAGCTACGACCGCATGGTCTACATGATGAACAGTGGCCAGCTGGTCTTCGGGCTCTACAACGGCCACCCGGACTACCTCTGGTCGCAGAACGCGTACAACGACGGCAACTGGCACTTCGTCGTCGCCGAGCTGGACCCGACCAACGGCCAGCGGCTCTACGTCGACGGCGTCCGGATCGGGCAGCGGACCGGCATCAAGACCGGCCAGTCCTACAGCGGCTACTGGAAGGTCGGCGCCGACAACCTGAACGGCTGGCCGAACGACACCCAGGCCGGCTGGCCGAGCACCCCGAGTGACAAGGCGCTCGCCGCGGACCTCGACGAGGTCTCGGTGCACTCGGCGCCGCTGTCGCTGGGGAACATCCGCAAGCTGATGTCCGCGGAGTGAGCCGCAAGTAGCACACCCAGCCGGCATCGAGCCGGACATGTCACCGCAGGGCGCCTTGACCATCGGTCAAGGCGCCCTTGCGCATGCGAAGTGAGCCGCCCGGATCGGCGCGCTAGGCCGAATCAGTGATTGAGAGTCGGTAAGCAGGAGTTGGGCAGCGGCGAAACAAGTCATGACGAGTAGCCTGACTTAACCTTCCAGCGTCGGGGGAGCACGCCAGCGACGGCGTCGAGAGTCCGGGAGCCACCGTTCGAAAGCAGCGTGAGGGGTTGACGTAGTCGTGGCGAGCGCACGGATGGCGAGACGCCTCCCGAGCCGCGCGACCGTCGTGCGCTGGGCGATGCGCGCGCTGCTCATGATCGTGCCGCCGCGGCGCCAGGTGGCGGTCTACGGATGGCCGGACGCCGAGGGCAACGCGGTCTGCCTGCTGCGCCATCTCGCGCTCGGCACCGCCGAGCCGCGCATCGTGTGGCTCACCAGTGGCAGCCCGGAGGTCGACCCGCAGTACGCGCGCTGGATCGACCGGGTGAGGGTGCGGCGCAAGAGCTCGCTGGCCGGCGTATGGGCGTACCTGCGCAGTGATGTCGTGTGCTTCACGCATGGGCTGTACAGCAGCCCGGTGCCGCGCAGAGGGCGAACGTTCGTGAATCTCTGGCACGGCGACGGCCCGAAGCGCACCGAAAACGCAGCGTTCCAAGTGCGTCCCGGCGCATCGGCCGTCGTTGCCGGGACCCGGCTGTGGGGCGATAAGAAGGCTGCCGATTTCGGCATGTCGACGGAGCAGGTGCTGCTCGTCGGCAACCCGCGGGTCGACGATTTCGACGAGCCGCTCACCGGCGGCCAGCGGGCGGCGCTCACCAAGCTGCTCGGCGAGCGTTTCATCGTCTGGATGCCGACCTACCGCGACTCGAACGGCGCCGGCTTCATGGAGTGGAGCGACGGGCGCCGGCTCAGCGAAGCCGGGCATGTCGCGTCGATGGGCGACCAGGCGCGCGAGGCCGAGAGCTCGCACGGCATCCAGGTGGTCGTGAAGCCGCATCCGATGGACCGCGACAACTACTCGGAGATCCCCGGGCTGCGCACCATCGACGACCGCCTGCTGCAGGAGTGCGGCATCTCGCTGTACCAGCTGCTCGGCGCGTCGGCCGGGCTCGTCACCGACTACTCCAGCGTCTGGACCGACTACCTGGTGCTCGACCGTCCGGTGCTGCTGTTCTGCCCGGACTACGAGGAGTACGCGGCGCAGCGGGGCTTCAACGTGCCCGACCTCGAAGAGGTCTCACCCGGCCCGGTCGTCACCTCGCTGGCGGCGTTCGCCGAGTTCGTCGCTGCAGTGGCGTCCGGCATCGACACCGACGCGCAACGCCGCAAGGCCGTCGCGGAGAAGGTCGGTTGCATCACCACCGCCGGCGCCTCCGCGCGGCTGTGGGATGCCGTGTCGGCCATGCGCGAGCGCGGCGGGGCGGTGCCGCCTGCGGCCGCGTCGTCCAGCGGCCGGCGCGTTGCGGTGGGAAAGTAGGGCCCACGCCTCGGGTGGCGGGGCTGGTCGCCGGTGGGTGGTCGCCGGTGGGCTGGGTGGGGGCTGCTGCCACCAGTTGGCGTCGTTGTGCAACGGGAAATGGTGGCAGCCGGCTTACCCCGCGGTGCTGCCAGTGGCTGGCGTTGTCCTGGCAACGGTAAGTGGTGGCAGCGCGCCCGCCCGAACGCGCCCGCCCGACCCGCCCGCCCAAACGCGCACTGCGCCGAACACAACTCCGACCACGCCGAAGCAAGTAGCGTCGTCGACCAGGATCGCTCGCTCGACGACCGGCTGGTCGGCCGACCGGAGGCGGGTCAGTTCGGGATTGCGCGTGCCGATGGACAGGTGCGCGGCAGGTGCGCGTGAGGCGCGTGCCGGGCAAAGGGCGGCAGCCGGCTGCGCTGGACGTTCGTAGAACCGGGGGTGGGATGCAGACCAGGAGCGAGCTCCCGACGTGCGCGATCGTGCTCGCGGGCGGCACCGGGACACGGGTGGGCCTCGGGCTGCCGAAGCAGCTGATCAAGGTCGCCGGCAAGACGGTCATCGAGCACACGCTGGACGCGTTGCAGGGCAGCGACGTCATCGACGAGATCTACATCGTCATGAGTGCGGGCTACATCGACAATCTTGCCGATCTGCTCGGCACGCGCTACTCCAAGCTGCGCGACATCGTCCCGGGCGGCAACACGCGAAACGAGAGCACGCAGGCCGCGATCGACGCGCTGGGGGAGCGCGAGTGCAAGGTGCTCTTCCACGATGCCGTGCGCCCGTTCGTCGACGACCGGATCCTGCGTGACTGCGTGGGCGCGCTGAACATGTTCGACGCGGTCGACGTCGTCATCGAAAGCGCCGACACCATCGTGGAGGTGTCCGAGTCGGATGCGGTGGTCGGCATCCCGGACCGCAGCCGGCTGCGCCGCGGCCAGACGCCGCAGGGGTTCCTGCTTTCCACCATCCGGCAGGCGTACGAGCGCGCGGCGGAGGCGAAGTTCACCGGCAGCACCGATGACTGCAGCGTGGTGCTGCGCTTCCTACCGGAGACGCAGATCGGCGCGGTGAACGGTTCCGAGGAAAACATCAAGATCACCCGGCCGCTGGATCTGATCATCGCCGATCGGCTCTTCCAGCTGGCCAGCCACACGTTGAGCGAGAGCGCCGGCCGTGCCGGCCCGGCGCTCGCCGGCCGCACCGTCGTCATCTTCGGCGGCAGCTACGGCATCGGCTACGCGGTGGCCCGCGGAGCGGAGGCGCTCGGGGCGAAGGTCTTCTCGTTCAGCCGCTCGAAGACGCAGACCGACATTCGCGACGCCGACGGCATCGAGCGCGCGCTCGAGCAGGTGCAGCAGGAGACCGGCGCCATCCACGCCGTCGTGATCGCGGCGGCGTCGCTGACGAAGGCGGCGCTGCTCGAGATGACGAACCCGAGCGTCATCGAGCAGCTGGAGGTGAACCTGCTGGCCCCGACGCTCATCGCGAAGGCCGCCGGCCCGTATTTGGAAAATACCGGCGGTCATTTGGTCTTTTTCACCTCCAGCTCCTACACCCGCGGCCGGGCCGAGTACAGCCTCTATTCCGCGGCGAAGGCCGGAATTGTCAATCTCACACAAGCGCTCGCCGACGAGTGGTCGCAGCTCGGTATCAAGGTGAATTGCATCAACCCGGAGCGCACCGACACGCCGATGCGGCGCAGCGCATTCGGCGATGAACCGGCGGAATCGCTGCTATCGGCGACGACGGTGGCTCATACCGTGCTGGACCTGATCGCCTCGAATTACACCGGTCTCGTGGTGGACGTCCGGCGTGAGGGAAGTCGCACGCACGAGCACGTCGCGGTGGCTGCGGAGGCGATCGAGTCGCGCGGCACCCCCTAGCCGCTCCTAGTCGCCGGCCGTCACCAGGGTGGCGGTAACCGGTGCGAGCGCGGAGCCTGCCCGGCTTCCTGTGAATCCGGCCAACCGGAGCAGAAAGCGCTAGACCGAATGGCCGAATCCGGCGACAATCTGGGCTGATCGCGCACCATTTCGGTGCCCCAGCCCGTTCACTGTGCGTGATGACACGGTGATAACGCCTCGTAGCGACGACCTAACGCTGCGTCGACGGTTTGTGTCGTTTCGGTGACATTGCCCGTTTAGCAGGTAACTTAACTTCCTGCCTGGCTTGAAATTAACGCGGAATCCATCGTTCGGAATCAGCTGCAACGGAGTCTTATGCGTCACTCAGTGCGACGTCGTTCCTCAGCCCTCGCCGCGACCGCCGCCATTGGAGCGCTGCTGGCGTCCGGATGCGCGGTGACGCCTCCCACGTCGTCGATCGGTGCGCCGATCCACGTCGTGGCCCCTGAGCCGGGCGCACCTGCGGTCACCAACACCCAGCCCACGGTCAGCGCGCTCGCGGGCCGCATGTGGCAGACCAATGCCTCGGTGTGGTCGCTCGCGTACTCGAACGGGATCCTCTTCGCCGGCGGCTTCTTCACCACCCTCAGCCCGCCCACCGGTGTCTCGGGCGCCTCGATCACCACGGGGCTCGCCGCCATCGACACGGCCACGGGCTCGCCGCACGACTTCGGGTCCGGCACGTACTTCAGCCACACGTTCAACGCTGCCATCAAGGCCATGGCGGTCTCCGGCAACACGCTCTACGTCGGCGGCAATTTCTCCGTCGTGGACGGCACCACGGCTCGGCACAAGCTGGCCGCCTTCGACCTCGCGGACATCGGTCCCAAGGGTCCGAAGCTGCTGCCGTGGAACCCGAACGTCACCGGCCAGGACATCCGCGCCATCGCCGTGTCCGGCTCGAGCGTCTACGTCGGCGGCAACTTCACCGCCGTCGGCTCGCTGGATCAGCCGCGGCTCGCGAAGATCGACGCGACCACCGGTGACCCCGACACCTCGTGGACCCCGGACATCGACAGCCAGAGCTCGAACCCGCTGCACACCGCGGTCGACGCGCTGCTGGTGTCGCCGAAGAACCCCGCCGGCGAGCACAACCTCATCGTCGGCGGCAAGTTCGAGCACGTGAACGGGGCGCACCTGCGGGCGCTCGCCACCGTCGACCTGAACACCGGCCACAACGGCACGATCGACCCCTCGCTCATCAAGACGGCCAACTGCTCCAACCCGGACTGCAGCAGCCGCTCCGACATGAAGGCGCTCGCCACGGACGGCACCACCGTGTACGTCGGGGCGGAGGGCACCGGCGGCGGCTGGTTCGACGGGACGCTGGCGTTCGATCCGGTCGACCGGTAAGCAGGTCTGGCGTGACAACTGCCTCGGCGCCACCCAGGCGCTCGCGGTCGCGAGCGGCGTGCTCTACGTCGGGTCGCACACCCACGACTGCTCGGCGATCGGCACGTTCGGTCAGCTGCCCCGGGTGAGCGGCTCGTACAGCGGGCAGATCGGCGACCAGCGCAGCTGGCATCACCTGCTCGCGGAGCAGACGTCGAACGGCAAGATGCTCGACTGGTTCCCGAACACCGCCTTCAGCCCCAACCCGCGGGAGAACAGCCACCTCGGCCCGCGCGCGATGGTCAGCGACGGCACGAACATCTACGTCGGCGGCGAGTTCACCACGGTCGGGATCAGTGATTACCCGGACACGTTCCCGCTGGTCGGCAACCGCGGCACGAGCCCGGCGGCGGCCCAGCAGGGGCTCACCGTCTTCCGTCCCGGCAGCGGCAGCTCCAACGCGGCGCCGATGCCGGTGAAGACCGCGTTCGGTCAGCTGCTCCCGGGCGGCAAGGCCGTCTTCGACTGGCTGAGCAGCTGGGACCCGGACAGCAGCTCGCTGCAGTACCGGGTGTACCGGGACGGCGTGCTGAAATACACCACCCCGCGGCGCTGGGCGCACTTCTGGCAGCAGCAGGTGAACCAGTTCCGTGACTCGGGCCTGAGCTCCGGCGCGCACACCTATCGGGTGGAAGCCGTTGACGAGGACGGCAACGTGACGTCGTCGCAGAACTTCGTCGTGGACCACCTGGCGAAGGGCACGCAGGCGACGGTTCTCGCGCAGAACCCGAACACGTACTGGCGCCTGAACGACACGAGCGGCAATGTCGTGCCGGACACCAGCAACCACAACAACAAGGGCACCTACTCCGGCGGGATGAACCGCGGGATTTCGGGTGCGGTGCCGGCCAACAACGCGATCCACCTCGGTACGGACGGTGCGGTGCTGTCGAACGGCAAGGCGATCACCGGGCCGAACACGTTCGCGGTCGCGATGTTCTTCCGCACCACGACGAAGACCGGCGGCCGGCTGATCGGCTTCAGCAGCACGCAGAGCCACACCAGCCTGTCGTTCGACCGCATGGTCTACATGGCCGATTCCGGGCAGCTGCTGTTCGGCACGTACGACAAGACGTCGTCGACGCCGCTGGCCTACCTGTGGTCGCCGCTGTCCTACAACGACGGTGGCTGGCACTACGTCGTTGCGGAGATGGACCAGACCAACGGCATGCGGATGTATGTCGACGGCAATCTGGTGGCTCGGAACGGGGCGCGCACGAAGGGCCAGGCCATGCAGGGCTGGTGGCGCGTGGGTCTCGACAACATGGGCACGTGGGCGCTGCACCCGACGAACAAGGGCGCGCTCCCCGCGGACATCGACGAGGTCTCGATCTACCCGAACCCGGTGAACCCGCAGGGGATGCGCAACGCGATGACGGCGAAGTAGCCGCCGGCGCGACGGGTCGTCACGAACCCGCCGGTAGCTGGACGCTGACTAGTCTTCACTGTGAGTGATTACGAGGACGGTGGGCTCCGGCTCCGGCGGGTTTGTCGTTGCGCCGGATCGGTGTCCGGTGCAGACCGGTTTATTACTCGTCAATCCGCAAACGGGAATGGCGTTTCGGTGCTGAACGGCAGATTTGCAAGGCCGGCCGGGAAGCCGGTGCAGGCGGCGCCGACCTGCGGGGATCGCCCAGCGGCCGGTGAACGAACGCTCAGCCACCGCGCGGCCGGCAGCGGCGTGGAACACCGAAAAAACTCCGCCCGCCCAGCACCTGGTCCGGATTAATAGTCCCTTTGGGTAGTTCTGGGCCCCGGGCCGTTATCCGGTCACTTTCGGTGTTCGGCGAGAGGTATACACGCTGGGAGTCCAAGCGAGAGGTTTCCCATGCCCCGAATTCGTGGCCGTGCCGCCGCCTGCGTCCTCGCGGCTGCGCTGCCGGCGGCTGCTCTCTCGCTGGCTGCCGTCCCGGCCCAGGCGATCACCGGCGGCCCGAGCGCTCCCGAGACGCTGCCGGCCAGCCCGAGCGCGATGTGGCAGACCAACGGTTCGGTGTGGGCGCTCGCCTACAGCAATCACGTGCTGTACGCGGCGGGCGATTTCACCGCCGTCCGCCCGCCGGGCGCCGCCGGCGCGTCGCAGGACATCACGCAGACGCGCATCGCCGCCTTCCACGCGAACGAGTCCGATCCGAGCCTCGACGGCACCCCGTGCAGCGTCGCGTCACCCTGCCAGGGCATCGGCGCGTGGCCGGACAAGAAGGTGAACGGCCGCGTGTGGGCGCTTGCCGTCACGCCGGACGGCAGCCGGCTGTACGCCGGCGGTGACTTCAGCTACGTCGGCACCGCCAAGCGGCTCAAGGTCGCCGGCTTCGACCTCACGACGGCGAACACCCAGCCGGTCGTGAAGACGCCGAACTTCGCCGGCCAGGTGCGGGCGCTCGCCACCGACGGCACGAGCGTCTTCGTCGGCGGTGCGGTCACGTCGGTCACCGACCCCACCACCGCGGCGGTCACCACGCTCACCCGGGCGGGCTCGTTCGACGTCGCCACCGGCTCGGTGCGCAGCTGGAAGCCGAACATCGACGCGGCCGTCTACACCATGCTGATCGGCCCTGGATCGGACGCGGGCAACGTCATTCTCGGCGGGCACTTCCGGACGGTGAACGGCGCGGCGCACAGCGGCGTGGCGCAGGTCGACGTCGCCACCGGGCTGGTGAACGGGCCGATGTCGAACACGATCGTCCCGGGCATCGCGACGAACCCGTCGACCGGCAAGCAGACGTACTCCGACGTGAAGGCGCTCACCACCGACGGCACGAGCCTCTATCTCGGCGCTGAGGGCACCGGCTATGGCGTGTTCGACGGCACGTTGAAGATCAACCCGCTGACCGGCAACCAGATCTGGAAAGACAACTGCCTCGGCGCCACGCAGGGCATCGCGGTGCTGCACAACGTGCTGTACGTCGGTTCGCACTCGCACAACTGCAGCTTCCTCGCGGCCGGCGGCTTCCCGCAGCTGCCGTTCAACGGCGACGACCGCTCGTGGCACCACATGATCGCCGAGACGGCCACCGCCGACGCCACCCACGGCGACGGTCAGCTGCTGAACTGGTTCCCGAACACCAACGCCGGCCCGGGCCTGTTCGGCCACCGAGCTCGGCCCGCGGGCGGTCGTCACCGACGGCACGAACGTGTACTACGGCGGCGAGTTCACCACCGTGAACGGGGCGGCGCAGCGCGGCCTCACCCGCTTCGCGCCGGTGGCCAGCGCCGCGGGTCCGACCGCTCCGGAGCTGACCGCGACGAGCGCGGCGCCCGGCCAGGTCACCGTGCGGTTCACCGGGTCCAGCGACCAGGACGACAAGTACCTGAGCTACACGATCGCCCGCGACGGCACCGCGCTGCCGGGGGCGACGAGCCCGAGCAGCTCGGCGCCGGTCGTCTCCTCGTTCTGGAACAGCCCGGTCTACACCTACCGCGACACCGGGGTGGCGGCCGGCTCGCACACCTACACGGTCACGGCGACCGACGCCGACGGCCACACCAATGCGGCGTCGACCAGTGTGACGGTGGCCACCGCGGCGACCGGCGGCTACCGGAGCGCGGTGCTGGCCGACAACCCGGCGCTGTACTGGCGGCTGGATGAGACCAGCGGTACTGCGGTGAAGGACAGCAGCGGCCACAACTCCCTCGGCACCTACCGCGGCTCGCCCACGCTCAAGCGCCCCGGGGCCATCGCCGCCGACACCGCGGTGCGGCTGAACAACACGGCGGCGAGCGGCATCACCTCCAACGCTGCGGCGGCGCTCCCGCCGGCGGAGTACAGCATCGAGCTGTGGTTCCGCGCGGACCCGACGATGCGCGGTGGTGGCCGGCTGATGGGCTGGAGCCAGGGCGCGACGACGACCAGCGGCTCGTCCAACCGCGTCGTGTACATGATGAACAGCGGGCAGCTGGTCTACTCGATCGTCACCGCGGACAGCAGCACCTGCCACAAGAACGAGACCTACGGGCAGCCGGGCACCTGCTACGTGTGGTCCAAGCAGGCTTACAACGACGGCACCTGGCATCACCTGGTCGCGACGCAGAGCGCGACCGGTGGGATGGCGCTCTACCTCGACGGCGATCTGGTCGGCAAGAGCACGGATCCGTCGGCGACGAACCCGAAGGTGGTGAAGGGCATCTGGCGGGTCGGCGTCGACAACCTCACGGGCGTCGCGCAGAAGCCGAACAAGGGCCCGTTCGTCGGTGATCTGGACGAGGTGGCGGTCTACCAGACCGCGCTCACACCCGCGCAGGTCGCGGCGCACTGGCACGCGGCGGAGTAGCGCGCGGGTTCCGGCCCGGATTGCTGCTGGTTCCCCTCAAGAAAGGGGCTGTTCCAGCCGTTTTCTAGAGAATGAGCAAGCGGGGAGACCGGTAGCGTGCGGACCATGTCAGAGCAGTCCCCCTTGGAGCGGCCCCGGTCGGGGCGGGGGAAGAAAACCGTGTCTCAGCGCGTGCGGCGCGCCGGAGTGGTGGCCGCTCTGGGGGCGCAGCATCCGCAGGAGTTCTACGACCGTTTCTTCCAGCGTCGTCAGCCGCCGCCGCCGGCGGGGGCGCTGCCGGTGCCGAACGAGCCGGACTTCGAGAGCGCGCCGCACCGGGTGCTCGGTCTCGAGCCCGGGCGGTGCAGCTGCTTCGAGGGCTTCGACGAGGACGTCGAGTCGATCGTCGGCCGGCTGACCGGCTGGCACCACATGGACGCCGGCATCGTGCTCGGCCGCACCTTGTGGACCCTGGTGCGGCACATGCAGCCGGAGGCGGTCGTCGAGACCGGCGTCGCCCGCGGGGTGACGAGCGCTTTCATCCTGCGCGCCATGCGTCGCAACGGTAAGGGCCGGCTGTGGAGCATCGACCTCCCGCCGGTGGACCCGGACTGGCACGGCCAGTCGGGCATCGCCGTGCTGCCGGAGGATCGTTCGTCCTGGACGTACGTGCGCGGTTCGACGCGGCGCAAGCTGCCGCTGGTGCTCGGTGAGACCGGGCCGATCGACATCTTCATCCACGACAGCGCGCACGACTACCGGACGATGCAGTTCGAGTACGAGCAGGCCTGGCCGAAGATCAAGCCGCAGGGGCTGCTGATCTCCGACGACATCGACGACAACGCCGCCTGGCCGCACTTCGTGGACAAGGTCGCCGCCGAGCGAGCCGGAGAAGTCGTCAACGCCGGCGAGAAGAACAAGATCGGCATGATCGGCCTGATGCGCCGGCAGTGATCCGAGGCCGCGCCGTCAGGGCAGATGATCCGTTGCGCGTCAGAGACAGGGCTTGTCTCCGCGGGGCAGACGATCCGCTGCCTTCCGGCGGGTGCTGGTTCTTCGGTGACGCAGACAATCCGATGCACTGCCGATCGCTGGCGGTTCGGGTCACGGATTGTCTGCCCGGCGGAACAGCACTCCAGGCGCCGCAGGCATCGGATTGTCTGCCTGAGATACACGACATGCTTTGACTGGCGGCAGCGGATTGTTTGCGCGACGCGGCGAATCGTCACTGGAGCCGCCCGGCCTCACGTGATGCGGGCGGGCTCCTGCTGCTGTGGGAGGCGCGCAGTCCGTCTCGGGAGTTGCACCTGATGCCGGGCGAGGGTCGGTCGCTGGCGCGGGACGCGTTTGACGACCGGGCCGACCGCCCGGGCGGACAGGGCGAGCAGCAGCCAGAAGACGAAGCCCGGCGCGTTCTTGAGGTTGTCGACGAAGATCATGCCGACCATGAGCACGGTCAGGCCGGCTGCGTAGTACGCGACGTCGGGGTGGCCCAGCTGCGCCCGCCACCAGGCCGCGAACGTCGCGACGAGCAGCGCGCCGATGAGCAGGAAGCCGAGCACGGAGCCGAAAGCGGTCGCGTTCTCGAAGATGCCGGAGTCGACCGAGCGGTAGCGCGGGTCGGTTTCGGACGCTCCGCCGAGTTTGAGCGCCGTCCCGGTGGCGCCCATGCCCTTACCGACGGGGTCGGCGAGCGTCGGGCCGGCGATCTGGCTCTGGAAGTTCAGGCGGGCCTGGAGGCTGGTGTCCTGGGAGCCGGAGGAGACGGACTTGTCGATGCGGTTGTAGAGCGTCTGCGCGGCGGTGCCGCCGACGATGGCCAGCACGAGGAGCCCGCCGCCGAGCACCGTCACCAGGGTGCGCGCCTTGAGCCGCCCGTTGTTCAGCAGGCCTAGCGCGGCCGCGCCGAGGCCCAGCCAGGCGGTGCGCACGAGGGACAGCGCTGCGCCCGGAAGGCCGCAGATCCACACCAGAGCTCGCATGATCCAGCGCCGGTCGAGCAGCGCCACGATCATCAGCGGAACGAGGACCTCCGCGTAGGGGGTCGCGTCGTTCAGGGTGCTGAACACGCGAACCTGGCCCGGACGGGGCCGGCCGGTGGTGGTGACGCCCGAGTCGAGCATCCACTGCTTGTCCCACTCGGGTAGCAGGAAGAACTGGATGACGCCGTAGGCACCGATGATGATCGCGCCCCAGGCGGCCAGCTCGACGACGGTCTTGCGCAGCCGCGCGGTGTCCTCCGGGACGGTGAGGGCGTAGAGCCCCGCGCCGAACGGTCCGAAGATCGCGAGCACGTCGAGGGCGGTGGCATAGGCGCCATTGCGCACGACGCCGATCAGGGCTCCGTAGCAGAAGACGAACAGCGTCAGCCCGAAGACGAAAGCGATCGTGCGGTCGAGCCGGCGCCGGTGAGCGAGCGCGAACGGCAGCCCGAGCAGCCCGGCGATGGCCGGGGGGATCAGGATGAGGCTGCTCGCGTGGTAGCCGGCGTGCCACTCGATGACCCGGCGCATGAAGGGGGAGAGCAGCCACATCCAGCCGGTGAAGGCGAGGTAGGAGTACGACCGCCGGCGCACCAGCAGCCACAGCGTGACGATCGCCGCGATCGGCGTGAACGCGAGGTAGGCGACCTTCGCCAGGCCGCCGAGCGTCAGCACGAACCCGCCGGCCACCATGATGGCCGCCCACTGGTGGCCGGTGGCGGCCGAGCCGCGCAGCCGGGCATCGCGATCGGCGAGCGCTTCCGGCGACGGGCTGAACCGTCGCCGCGGGGGGACGACGAGCGCGTTCGCACGGCTCATAGCTCGATGTCCCCGCTCCGTATCGCGCTCGAATAATGCGGGGGTCGAACGCCCCACCCGGTCTGTCAACGGTACCTGCGGCCGGGTTTTCGGACAGTGTCTCCGCGAAAGCCGAACGGGTGAGCTGTGCCTGACCGGCGGCGGCGGATTGCGGCGCTACGCCCGCTTTGAGCGGCTCGGTCGGCGCAATGTGGGACGAATGTGGGGACGGTTGGAGACGGTCACGCTACCGTTCGTGATCAGCCACGTTTCGTCGGAGCAGGAGTGGAGCGGCGCCAGTGCCGTCGAGATCAGTCCCGCTGCCCGTGCGGCTGTACCAGACGACCGCGATGCACCGGGCGGTGCCGACCCCGCTGGCGAAGCGGCTCGTGCGCGCCCGCGCGCAACGCAGCTGGACGCGTGACCCGATGCGGCGCCAGCAGGCGCTGCTGCAGATGCAGTTCCTGCTCGGCAAGAGCAGCCGGGCCGGCGAGATCGAGCAGCTTGGCGCGAGGTACGTCTTCGAGGCGCACAAGCGCAGCGAGCTGCGCTGGCGGCCGTGGCTCACCACGCACCAGCACATCGATGGGCTGCCGCTGCTGCGCGAGGCGGTCGACGCCGGACGCGGGGTGCTGCTGAACCCGCTGCATCACGGCCAGCTCGACGGCGCGGTCGCCTCGCTCGGCCATGCCGGCATCCAGCTCACCACCGCGAGCGGCCGGGTGTACCTCGACCCGAACGGCACGGCGTACCACCGCCAGCATCACAAGAACTCGATGAGCGCCGGGGCGGCTTCGATTCCGGCCAAGGGTTCCTACCGGCAGATCTGCCGGCTGCTCGGCGAAGGCGGCGTCGTGCTGCTGGCCAGCGATCTGCCCGGCGACACCGAGGTCGAATTCCTGGGTCGCCGGATAGGGGTGGCGTCCGGCGCGGTCCGGCTGGCGTGCGAGACGGGCGCGGCGCTCGTGCCGCTGGCGGTGCAGCCCGCGGGGTGGAAGCAGCGCGTGCAGGTCTTGCCGCCGGTGCTTCCGCCCGCGTCGGGGGACGTGGCGGCGTTCGCCCAGGAGCTCTTCCGCTCCCACGAGCCGGCGGTGCTCGCCTGGCCGGAGGGTTACGACTCGCCGCTACGCCATTTCCGGCCCGTCGATGCGGCGGACCGCGCGCGGTTCGGGCTGAGCGAGGCAGAGGTCGACTTGCTGCGGCTGTAAGGGCGCGCACGGTCGCGCCGGCGACGCTGACGGGCGCGTGGGCCGCCGGCCTGGGATTTCAGGGGCATTACGTCCGGCCGGTAGCGGGACCGGCAGCCGGGGCAGGTCGCCGCGGCATGGTCGATAACCCTGATCATGGGGCGCGCTGCGGGGGCGGGAGCAGCGCTGAGCCTGCTGCTCGCCGGCATCGTCGCGCCGCTTGCACCGCTCGGGGCGTCGGCGCACGCGCCGGCCGTGCAGATCGCGAAGATCGTGCCGGGGGACTATCGCCTCTTCGACTTCAGCGGCTGGGTCCAACGTTGGGACCCCTGCCAGGTGATCCACTACCGCGTCGACACCCGCTACGGCGGCTCGGTCAGCGTCGTCAAGACGGCGATCGCCACGCTGGCGAAGGCGTCGGGGCTGCACTTCGCCTACGACGGCAGCACCGACTTCACCCCGCAGCCCGGCGACAGCAAGCAGCCGGCGCCACTCGTCATCGCGTTCGCCCGGTCCGTCGGCGAGCCGGGCGGCTCGCTGTATCTGCACGGCGGTACGCAGATCGGCTACGGCGGCTTCCGCTCGACCTACACCAAGAACCATTCGGGCACCATCACCTCGTACGAGATCACGACCGGGTTCGCCGTCATCGACGGCCCGCGGTACGCGGCGATGTCCGGCCGCATCCAGCGCGACACGCTGCTCCACGAACTCGGCCATGCCGTCGGTTTGGACCATGCCGAAGAAGCCCAGCGAGATCATGTATCCCCAGATCACCGACCACTCGCCGCCGGGCTACTCGGCGGACGACGTGAAGGGGCTGACCGAGGTGGGCGCGGCGTCCGGCTGCATGAGCTGAGCGGCTGCAGCTCCGCCTGGAGCGCGCAGGTCAGTACGCCCCGCGGCCGGCGATCACGGCCGTGACCGTGCGAGCCAGGATCATCACGTCGAGCGCGAAGGACCAGTTCTCGACGTAGTACAGGTCGAGCCGCACCGACTCTTCCCAGCTGAGCTCGGACCGTCCGCTCACCTGCCAGAGCCCGGTGAGCCCCGGCTTCACCAGCAGCCGGCGGCGTACATCATGGCCGTACTTCTCCACCTCGCTGGGCAGCGGCGGGCGCGGGCCGACGAGCGACATCTGCCCCGTGACGACGTTCCACAGCTGCGGCAGCTCGTCCAGCGACAGCCGGCGCAGGACCCGTCCGGCGCGCGTCACCCGCGGATCCCGGCGGATCTTGAACAGCACGCCGGAGCCTTCGTTGGAGCCGGTCAGGTCGATGAGCAGCTCTTCGGCGGCGGGCACCATGCTGCGGAACTTGACCAGCCGGAACGGCTCGCCGTCGATGCCGCTGCGGGTCTGGCGGAACAGCACCGGACCGCGGCTGTCCAGCTTGATCCAGACCGCGATCGCCAGCAGCACGGGCGACAGCACGAGCAGCGCGAGCGCGGCGACGACCCGGTCGAAGGCGGCCTTGAAGAGCTTGCCGGCGCTGCTGAATTTCGGCTCGCTCACCTGCAGCAGCGACAGCGCACCGACGGGCCGGACGTTCACCCGCGGGCCGGCGACGTCGGTGAGCTCGGGGGTCAGCAGCAGGCCGGTGTCGCTGCCTTCGAGCTGCCAGGCGAGCCGGCGCAGTCCTTGCCGGCCGAGGACGCCGGAGCTGGTGACGGCGACGGTGTCGGCGCGCACCTGGGCGGCGGCGCTGCGCGCATCCGTCGGACTGCCGAGGATCGGGACGCCGGCGACGAGCTGGCCGTCGCCGTCCGGGCGCGCGGAGGTGCAGGCGGCGACCACCCGCAGGCCGTGGGCGTCGCGCTTCTGCAGCTGCGCCACCAGATGCTCGATGTCGGCGGCGTGGCCGACGGCGAGCACCCGGTGCACGCAACGGCCGCTGCGCCGGGCCTGGTGCAGCCAGGTGCGGGCGGCGAGCCGGCCGACGATGAGCGCGAGGAAGCCGCCTGGTAACGCGAGCAGGAAGAAGCCGCGGGAGACGTCGGTGTCGGTCGCGTACGACAGAAATGCGACGAGCGCCGCCATCCGCACGCTGGCTTCGAAGATGGCCTTGAACTGCTCGGTGCCGACATTGATGCGCTGGCGTTCGTACGCCCGGCTGGCGGCGAGCAGCCCCAGCCAGAGCGGGGCGAGCACGAAGGCGATGGCCGCGTTCGCGATGCTGACGTGGTGCGGCTCGCCCCAGCGCAGGAAGACGCCGGCGCCGACGGCGATGCTGATGAGCACCGCGTCCAGCACGACCAGCGCGCTGACGAAGTGGCTTTCCCAGCGGGCGGCCTTCGGCAGCGGCTGCTCGAGGGTGACCGCTTTGGGGCGAAAGACGCTTCGCGCGCGACGAACCGGGTGTGGCCGGTAGCTACGCGGTCGGGCCTGTACCGGCTCGTCCGTCTGCTGCGCAGTCAGCGTCAGTCACCCCCGAAGAAGTCGTGCGAAAAATCGTGCGAACCCGGTGCCGGGCCCCGGCCGAGCCCTGACGGGCCCTGACGGGCCCTGACTCAGTTCCGGCCGAAGCCGTGACTGAGCCTAGGAACGGCCCATGACAAGCGGCTGAGTGCCGCGCCAGCGGACGCTGTCGTTCCGCTGTGACGACGCGGCCGGCCGCCGGTCGGGCCCTCCGGACTCCTGCTCATTCTGTCGACTACCAACCGTGATCGCACGGTCTTCTGCGTACGCCACCGCATTCCTTGTGACTGGTCTCATCAGAATGGATGAAATATCGTTCCATTACCTGCGCCGACGGGAACGACACGCGTGATCGTTCTCACCGGATGATCTTCGCGACCCGGCGTGCTAGTAGGCCCCGCGGCCCGCCGCCACCGCGCCGGCGGTGCGGGCCAGGATCATGAGATCGAGCGCGAACGACCAGTTCTCGACGTAGTACAGGTCAAGCCGGACCGACTCTTCCCAGCTCAGGTCGGACCGTCCGCTCACCTGCCAGAGGCCGGTCAGCCCGGGCTTCACCAGCAGCCGGCGGCGCACGTCGTCGCCGTACCTCGCGACCTCGCTGGGCAGCGGCGGGCGCGGGCCGACGAGCGACATTTCGCCGGTGACGACGTTCCACAATTGTGGCAGCTCATCGAGGGAAAAGCGGCGCAGCGCCCGCCCGATCCGGGTGATCCGCGGATCGTGCCGGATTTTGAAAAGCATGCCGTTGCCCTCGTTACGATCGGTGAGATCGATGAGCAGCTCCTCGGCGGCGGGCACCATGCTGCGAAACTTCACCAGCTGGAACGGCATGCCGCCGATGCCGCTGCGGGTCTGCTTGAAGAAGACCGGGCCGCGGCTGTCGAGCTTGATGACGACCGCGATGAGCAGCAGCAGCGGGGAGAGCAGCAGCAGTGCCGTGGCGGCCACGGCGCGGTCGAAGGCGCCTTTCAGCACCCGGCTGGTGCCGCTGAACCGGGGCTGGCTGACCTGAAGGAGTGAGAGCTCACCCACCGGACGGATGGTCACCCGCGGCCCGGCGACGTCAGTCAGCTCCGGCGTCACCAGCAGGCCGGTGTCGCTGCCTTCCAGCTGCCAGGCGAGCCGGCGCAGCCCTTCGCGGCCGAGCACGCCGGCGCTGGTGACGGCGACGGTGTCGGCATCGACCTCGACGGCGGCGCGGCGCGCGTCGGACGGCAGGCCGAGCACGGGAACGCCGCCCGCGAGCTCCCGGCTGCCGGCGTCGAGGGCACACGCGCCGACGATGCGCAGCCCGTGCCGGTCGCGGCCGTCGAGCTGGTGGATGAGATGTTCGATGTCAGCGGTGCAGCCGACGGCGAGCAGCCGGTGCAGGCAGCGGCCGCGGGCGCGGGCGCGGTGCAGGAACGCCCGGGCGCAGACCCGCGAGAGCACCAGGCCGAGGAACCCGCCGGGCAGCGCGAGCAGGTAGAAGCCGCGCGAGACGTGCCACTGCATGAGGTAGACGAGGAACGCGACGACGGCCGCCATGCGCACGCTCGCGTCGAAAATCGATTTGAGCTGCTCGGAGGCGAGGTTGATGCGCTGGCGCTCGTAGGCGCGGCTGACGGCGAGCAGCACGATCCACAGCGGGCCGAGCAGCAACGCGATGGTGGCGTTGGCGTAGGAGACGTGATCGGGCTCGTCGAAACGCAAATACATGCCGCCGCCGACGGCCGCGGAGACGAGCGTGATGTCGAGCAGCAACAGCGCGAGAACGAACTGCTTCTCCCACCGCGCCGCCTTCGGCAGCGGGCGCTCGGGGGCGGGGCGGCTGCCGAAGACGCGGCGCGCGCGATTCGGCCGCTCGGGGAGCGTGAGGACAGGAACGATCGGACCGTCGTCCTCCGTCGGCTGGGCCGTCATCTTCCCCCCATTGCGTTGTCCGGCGCCGGCAGGCCGGAGATAGCAGCCTGTGACGGAAGCGGTCGGCGGGTGGCGGCGGGCGACTAGCGTCATATTCGCAGCTTTGGTTGCTGTTCCTGCACCAAATGGGAAAGGTTTACGCAGGCTTTATGGGAGTTCAGCGCCGTCCCATTGCGTGGTTGTGCAATTACTCTGCGTGATGTTTCGCGCACGCTGACCGCTCATTCCCGTGCTGCGCACGGCGAGGCATCCGACGGCTGCCGGGTTCAGGCGGTGGCCTGCGCTTCGGTGCGGGCGGGGCGGGCAGGGCGGCCCGGCTCGGCTCGGCAGGCGAACGTCGGCGGCCGGTCGTCGACCGCAGGGCGTCCGCGGGACAAGTGGCCAGCGCACCTCCCGCCCGCGGACGCCGCTGCAAGGCGAGGGTCAGGTCCCCCCACGCACCCTGACCCCGCCGGCGGCCGTCGCCTGCGCCACTCGCTCCGGGGAGCGGGGCGCCGCGACTCGGTTCATACGCTGCCGGAGGTCGCTGAGGGTGAACAGACTGCTACGGAGTAGCCCGGGGTGGCCGCAGCGGGCGTGGTCGGGGGTGCTGCCACCGTTTCCCGTCGCGGAACGGCGGCAGCTGGTGGCAGCAGCGCACACGCGCGGCAGCAACTCCGACGCGACGCGCAGCGGCCAACCCCGGCCGCTGAACGACTACCGCCAGCGTCGGTTGTTTGATTGAGAGCATGGACGTGACCCGGTGGGTTCTCACGCAGGAGGCAGCGGACGGGCGGCTGCTCGAGCCGTTCGGCCGTCCCATGCGCCTCGGGGAGACGGTGACCGTCGGCCGCGACGGCGACCTGCGGGTGGGCGTTGTCGTCGCTGACCTCGGCATTTCGCGCGAGGCGCTGGTCGTCCGGGCGTCGCGGGACGGTTGGGATGTCGAGATCGGCAACCGAAACGGCGCCGTCCTGCACGCCTGGGGCCAGTCGCCGATGCCGGTCGAGGGCCGGTTCTCGGTGCAGTGGCCGCTGGCGGCGATCCGCTTGCTCGGCGACGACCGCCACGAACACTGGGTGCTCCTCGAGGCGCCGGAGCTGGCGCAGCGCGAGGACGGTCCGACGGGGACGGCGGCGTCCGACACCACCGAGCTGAACGACAAGCCGCTGCCGCTCACCCAGCCGCAGATCGAGGCGTTGCGTTCGATGTTCGCCGACATGCTCTGCTGGCCGCCGATGGCCCTCGCCCAGCCGCGGCAGCTCAAGCAGGTCGCGCGTGAGCTCGGCATCACCACCGAAGCGGTGCAGCAGCGGCTGCGGGCCGCCCGGGCGAAGGCGTACCGGTTGGGCCTGTCCCGCCAGCTGGAGCTGCCTGACCCGGAGTACCTGTACGTGCTGGTACGAACGGGCTACCTCACGCCGGACCCGGACGCGATGCGCCGGCGGCTGGTCGACGCGTCCTTCGTCCCGTCCGACACCGCCGACGAAGCGACCGGCGCCCACAACGCAGCCGCCGCGGAACACCTGTCGCCGTAACGGCCCCACGCCGCAGCCGCCGCGGCCCCGCTCAGCAGATCGGCAGCCGCTCGTCCAGCCCCGCTCGCGCGAACCAGGTGTTCGGCAGCCAGCCGCCGGACTTCAGCTTCACCCAGCGGCGGTCGTCGTAGCCAGGGTCCTTCACCGTGCCGGTGATGATCCGCTGGCCCTTCGGCCGCACGCAGACCGCCGTCACCATCTGGTCCTGGCGCACCGAGCTCACCACCACCGACTTCGGGTCACACGTCGGGAACTCCGGCTGGCAGAAGTCGTTGCGCGCCGGCCGGCTCCAGACGTTCACCGCGTATCCGTACGCGACCGTGTCAGGGCTGATGTCGACGCGGGCGGTCTGCGTGAAGCCCGGGCTGGGTGAGAGCTGGTAGCCCGGTGGGGGGATGAACGCCGGCTTCTTGCTGCTATTCCCGGAGGTGAAGGCGAACCCGAGCCCCGTCCCACCGGCGGCCAGCACGAGGGTGAGCGCGGCGATGACGGCCGGAGCGCGGCGCCGCCGGCGGCGCGGTGCGGGCGCCGGGATGCGCGCCGCCTCCTTGACTGCGGCGGGCGTCGAGCTGCCGGTGGTGCGCCCCGACAGCGTGTCGGTGAGCGAAGCCAGCCACGGCCCGAGCGGGCCCGGCCGCTCGTCCGGGTCGGCGGCGAGCGCATCGAGAATGCCGGCGGACAGCGCCGGGCGCGTCGCCGTCGCGGGGGCCGCGTCGAGACGCTCACGCAGCGCGGCCAGGTCGACGTTCGTGTCCGCGTCCAGCGGCGGGGTCTGCCCGGTCAGGACGTGCGCGGCGGTGGCGTAGAACGCGAACCGGTCCGCCGGCGCGTTCGCCGTCCCGCCGTGACGCAGCTCGGGGGCGGCGTAGGGGAGGCTGCGGCCGTCCGCGCCGGGCGCGTCGGCGATGCGGGTGAGGCCCATGTCGACGAGGACGGCGGACCCGTCGTCGCGGACGATGATGTTGCTGGGTTTGACGTCGCCGTGCGCGACGGGCATCTCGGTGCCGGCCCCGGCGTGCATCTCGTCCAGCGCGTCGGCGATGCCGGCCAGCAGCTGGAGCCGCTCCGCCGGGCGGGCGTCAGGGTGGTCCTGCACCCAGTCGCGCAGGGTCACACCCTTCGCGAGGTCCATGACGAGATAGCGATCGCCGGCGGTGCCGGCCGGCCTCGTCTGGGTGGTGGAGAGCTGGTCCTCACCGAGCGAAGCGGTGGCCAGGTCGCCGGCAGCGACCGTTGCGGCGCGGTGCTTGTGAGCGCCGATGAAGTGGTCGGTCACCCGGACCAGGCCGGGGTGGCTCAGGCTGCGCAGCAGGTGGCCGTGTCGCAGCCAGCGCACGTCGTCCTTCGGGTCGACGCCGGCAGGCATCACCTTGATCGCCACCCGGCGCCGGCCGGCGTCGGACAGCGGCAGGACCGCCTCCCAGACCTCGCCTTCACCGCCGCGTCCGAGCAGCCTGACCAGCCGATAACTGTCCGGGGCCGCTACCGGGCCCACCCAGAAGCCGGCGTCGTTCTCTTCGCTCACGGACCCCCCTCGACTGGCAATTATGCAAACTGCGAGGCCACGGGATGGGGCGAACGGCGAAATGCGGCCCGGCGTTTCGGTCGTTCGATCTCCGGTATCGCGGTTCGGGTGGCTGAACGCCGATCTTGCGGGGCTGGTCAGCCACCCAGGGCGGCGGCGTAATACAGCTGACCCTCCGGGGTCAGATGAACGCCGTCCTCTCGATCCGGCTGACGGCTACGGCGAAAACCCTGCGGACGTGAGGACTTTTGCGGCGGCCGCGAGGCAGACGGATCAACGGGTGTGCCCGCCGAACGCCGCCGCCTCAGGCGAGCGCGCCGACCGGGAGCGCGCCGGTCGACGTCACGTGGAAATAGGTCGGCAGCTCGTACAGGACGAACTGCTTGCGCTGCGGCTGCAGCCGCGGCGCGGCGAGCAGGGCCTCGAGCTCACCGCGCTGGCGCGGGCCGAACGTCTCGTCGCTGCGCAGCCGAAACGCGGCGGTGCGCCGCACGATCTCCTGCGCGACGGCCAGCGCGTCCGCCGGAGGCTGCAAGGTGAGGTCAACGGCGAGCAGCCGGTGGGGTGAGCCGGTGCCGTCCGAAATGACCAGGCGCAGCTGCTCTTCGTCGCGGCGGCGGTGCTTCGGGCAGGCCCCCACTGCCGCGAGCCACGGGTACTGCAGGTGGCCGACGAGCATCTTGCCGCGCCGCCGGGCGGCCGCCACCGCCTTGCTGATCGCGTTGAAAAGCAGTGCCGTGCTGCCGCCGATCCAGCCGCCGCCGCGGTCGTACTTCTCGCAGTAGAGGATGACCCGCGCATCCGTGAGCAGGACGTCGATCTTGACGTCGGTGATGCCGTACAGCGGGATCGGCTTGGATGCGGTCAGCTGCGACACGCTCGCGATGGTGGCGACCAGATGCAGCGGGTGCGCGCCGTCGTACGGGTGCAGCGTGACCGGATACGGCCAGGTGCCGCGACCGATGGTCGGGTACAGGGACCCATCGGTCGCGAGGTCATCGCGGATCGCGAGAACGTTGTAGGGCATGGGAGTCCGCTTCGACGCAGCATGAAGGTGGGCTGATGCGCTGGCGGAACTGCTCATCAGTGTGGGCGGCAGTGGCCGGAAAGGGCCATCCTGCTGTGCAGTAGTGCCCATATTGAGCGGCGGTCAAAAGAAGGAGCGTAGCCCGCGGCGCGTGCCCGGGCCGCGCGCGGAGCAGCGTTCTCACCAGCGCAAACGGTCGGGCTGGAGATCGTTTACTCAAGGAATCGCCGATTCGGGACGAGATTGATTCGGCGGGTGGGGGTCGCCCGCGCAATCTGGTCAGTCATCTGCCGCCGTGGTGACCGACACGGCTGGAGGTGCTTGGGTGTCCGATATCCCCGTTCGCGACGCGACCGAGGAGCAATGGCACGCCGAACGCGTGCGCACGAAGCGATTCGCGATGCTCTCGGCGGTCCTCGGCTTCTTGCTGGTCCCCGCGCTGGGGCTGGTCGCGATCCTCATTGCGAACGCGACCGCTGACGGCAGCGCGCGTTACCCGTCGATCGCGCTGTGGCTGTTCATTCTTTTCACGCCGGGAACGGCGTGGATGGTCCGGGCGAACATGAAGCAGCACGACAAGAGCGACGCGATCGTCGCCGCGCTGGCGCAGCAGTCCGCGCAGGCCGCGCAGGAGGCGAACCGCAGCGCGGCGCAACGTGAAGAGCAAGCACGGCGGCAGGAATTCGAAAGCCGGCTCGGTAACGCGTTGGAGATGGCCGAGGACGAGGCGGAGGTCATCGACGTCATCGAACACGCCATCACAACGGTGTTACCGACTCACCCGGCTGAACTGCTGCTGGCCGACAACAGCCACGCCCACCTGCTGCGCATGGCGCACGTGTCACCCACCGGCGAACCGCCCGGGTGCACCGTCACCTCGCCGGACCACTGCCCGGCGGCCCGGCGGGCGCAGACCCAGCAATTCGCCAGCAGCGAGCAGCTCGACGCCTGCCCGAAGCTGCGCGGACGCCCGGGGGACGCGGTCAGTGCCGTGTGCGTGCCCGTGTCGATCATGGGCCGGACGGTCGGGGTGCTGCACACCACCGGCCCGGCCGACGAGCAGCTGCCGACGACGAAGGTGCAGAAGCTGGGGGTACTCGCGAATCTCGCCGGCTCGCGTATCGGCATGCTGCGGGTGATGGCGGAAGCGCAAGTGCAGGCGTCGACCGACAGCTTGACGGGGCTGCTGAACCGGCGGTCGTTCGAGGCGAAGCTCGTCGCGGCGCGGAGCAAGGACCCGGTGCTCACCCTCGCGATGGTGGATCTGGACCATTTCAAGCGGCTCAACGACACCTTCGGGCATGAGACCGGCGACCGGGCACTGCGGCTGTTCGCCGACGTGCTGCGTAGTTCTTTCCGGTCAGACGATCTGGTCTGCCGGTATGGCGGCGAGGAGTTCGTCGTGGCGTTCCCGGGCTGCCTGTCCGGTCCGGCGCATGCCGCCGTGCAGGCGATGGCGCAACGGCTCGACGCGGCGCTCACCGTGGCCGGGCTGCCGCGCTTCACCATCAGCGCCGGCCTGATCGAGGCGCACAGGGGCGAACCGGTCGCGGTGGCGTTGACGCGCGCCGACAACGCATTGTTCGCGGCCAAGCGCGGGGGGCGTGACCAGGTCGTCGTCCACGATGCCGACGGCGAAGCGATCGTCACCGCCGAAACCGCCGTCGCTGCGGAGCGGCTGCCGCTGACGAAGCGCTAGGGCGAGAGCTGGGCTGGCGCCGAGCCGCGGCGCGGCGTGGCCAATGCGGCGCTCGCCGCCGAAAGCGCCGGCCGCTGCGCCCGCTTGACCGCGTACATCGCCGCGTCCGCGCGGGCGACCAGAGCATCCGTGGAGACGCCGGGGTGCGGTTCGCAGACGACGCCGACGCTCAGGCCGGGCGTGAGCAGCTGCCCGCCGATGACGATGGGCTGTTCGACGGCGGTGGTGAGCGCAGCCGCGAAGCTGTGCGCGCCGTCCGGTGAGACGTCGGTGCGCACCACGAGAAACTCGTCGCCGCCGAGCCGGCCGACGACGGCGTTCGGGCCGGCTGCGGCAGCGAGCCGGTTGACGGAGTGCCGCAGCAGGTCGTCGCCGGCGCTGTGGCCGAGCCGGTCGTTCACGGATTTGAAGTGGTCGAGGTCGACGTAGGCAACGGTGATGCAGGGCTGCGCTTCCGTGGCCGCGGCGCGGAGGCCGTCGAGGTGAGCGAGGATGGCTTCGCGGTTGAGGCAGCCGGTGAGGCTGTCGGTCGTGGCGCGGTGCTCGAGCTCGCGGCGCAGCTGGAAGCCGTCAGTGACGTCCGTGACGCTGCCGACGACGGCGACGACCTGCCCGTCGTCGAGGAGCGGGCGCAGGCTGAACGCGCACGTGCGGCCGGGTTCGCCCGCCGCGTCGACGAGCTGGACGTCGCAGCTGCGCTCGGCGTTGCCGTCGAACACGGCTTGCAGCGCGCCGGCCAGCAGGTTGCGGTCGGTGAGCCGCAGCGCGTCGAGTAGCTGGCCGACCGTCGCGATGCGGTTCACGCCGAGGATGTGGAAAAGCCGTTCGTTGCTGTAGGTGAGCCGGCCGGTGCGGTCGATCTGCAGGACCCCCACCGGCAACGAATGGGTGAGCTGGCGAAGGAGCTGCTCGCGGGCGGCCAGCTCCTGCTGCGCGGCCATCTCCGCGGTCACATCGACCAGCTCGGTGAGGATGAGCGGCGCGTCGGCGCCGTCGAGGTACGACTGCGAACTCTCGAACCACACCCACGAGCCGTCCTGCGCCTGATGGCGCAGCCGGGAACGCACCGTCTGCTCAGGGTGGGCCGCTAGATGTAACCAGTTCTCGATAGCCACCGGCTGGTCGGCCGGGTGGATGAACTCGAGCGAACGCCGTCCGACGATTTCCGAACGCGTCCAGCCGAGGATGGCTTCGGCGCCCGGGTCGACGTCGACGATGAGACCGGTCTGCGCCTTCTTCATGCGGATGACGCGCGGCGCGACGACCGGCGTTTGCAACACCTCCGCCGGCGCGGCCGCCGTGTCGCTGTCTTCGACCGCGATCACCACGAGGACCACGCCGTGCTCCTCCGTCGCGTCGACCAGGTGCAGGCCGAGCGGGACCGTCGGGTCGGTCACCGTCCGCGCGCGGGCGTGGCTGACGCCGTGCTGCAGCGCCCGGTCGAACGCGGCGAGCACCCCCGGCCGATCCTCCGGCTGATAGCCGGCGAGCCCGGCGGTGACCGTGGCGATGTGCTCCGGCCCGAGGGGCAGCCCCTCGGGGACGGTGGTCGGCCGGCCGTCGGGGAACAGCGCAGCGATACGAGCTTGTGGATACCGAGCCAGCAGCTGGTCGACCGACCCCGTCATCGTCGAGAATCCCCCATTCCGGTGGCGCCGCAGCGGTTTTGGCTCGACGTGGGACAGCGGGGGAGTAATCGGAAGCTGAAACGGTCGACTGAATTACTCGACAGGTGCAAGTGCGGCCCGGGCGTCCGGTAGGGGTCCGAGCCGCGCCCACGCGGCGGCGTTACTCCGTTTGCCAGTCAAGGCCGGCGGTCACCGCCCGATAGTTCTGAATTGAGCGGTAGGTCCAGAAGCGGGCCGGATGACTGACTTGATGTCGCGGGTGTGGCCGGATCCGCATATGGCGGAATTGCCGGCGATCGCGGAGATGAGCGCCGGGATCGCGGCCGGCGCCGAGCTGCGCATGAGCATCCGCAATTACCGCGCCGACGGCACGCCCTGGTGGAACGAGGTGCACCTGTGCCCGGTGGTGGACGCGGACGGCGCCGTCACGCATTACATCGGCGTGCAGAACGACGTGTCCGCGCGGGTGGAAGCCGAGCAGCAGGTGCGTCATCTCGCCTATCACGACGATCTGACGGGCCTGGCGAACCGGGCGCGGCTTTCGCAAGTCTTGCCGCGGGCGTTGGAACGCGCGGCGGCGGGAAGCACGTCGGTCGCGCTGATGTCCGTTGACCTCGACAACTTCAAGGAGCTCAACGACCGCTACGGGCATTCTGCGGGGGATGTGGTGCTGCGGCAGGTGGCGCGGCGGTGCTCGGTGCAGGCGAGCGTCGGGATCGCCTGGACGCGGCCGGATTCGACGGCGGATCAGCTGCTCGGCGACGCGGACGCGGCGATGCGCGCGGCGAAGCAGGCTGGGGGACGGGGACCGCGGCGAGCTCCGCGCGGTAGGTCGCCCGCCGCCGGCGTGCCTGCTGGCAGACGATCCGATGCCGGCGGGAGGCGAGTGTGTTTTCGCCGGGGCAGACAATCCGATGCCAAGCGCCGCTGCGCAGCCGGTGTTTCCCGCTGTGCACCGAGGGCGCGGAGTGCGAATATCCGCCGGATGGCATGCGCGCCCCGTCACCGGGTACTACCGCACGTGATCGGCAGTGGCCGGACAGCGGCCGCTGCTTCCCCTGCGATCGGCGGTAGCGCGCATGGCTGGACCTGCCCAGCTGCGAGACCCGGTCGACGCTTGGGGATTTCCGGTGGCGGTAGCGAGGCTGCTGCGACTTTCCGCCGACGACCTCGAGGTGGCCGTGCTGCTGCAGCGGCTGGTGGAGGTCGCGGTGGACCAGCTCGCCGTCGACGGGGCCGGGGCCATGTTGAGCACCGATCAGGGGCTGCGTTTCGCCGCCGCCGATCAGCCGCGAACGGCCCGTCTGGAGCAGCTGCAAGCCGTCGGCCGCCGCGGGCCGTGCCAGGACGCCATCGAGGGGCAGCGTGTCGTCGTCTTCGATGACCTCACTGCCGCGGTGCCGCACGAGTGGACGGACTATGCCGAGTCCGCTGTCGCGGACGGGCTGCGCTCGGGGATCGCGGTGCCGCTGCTGGCGCGCGGCCGCGGCTGGGCGGTGCTCGACCTGTACCGGTCGCGGCCCGGGGGTTGGGCGGACGCGGATGTCGAAGCGGCTGAGCTGCTGGCTTCGGTCGCCGTCAACTATCTGGTGCTGGCCATAGACCGCGATGAGGCTCGACTGGCTCAGCGTGAGCTGGCGCATCGCAGCACCCACGATTCGCTCACCGGGGTGGCGAATCGGGCGTTGCTCTTCGATCGTCTCGATCACGCCCTGTCGGCCGCGCGGCGGCGGGGCGGGCATGTCGCGGTGTTCTTTCTCGACCTCGACGGCTTCAAGACCATCAACGACTCGCACGGCCACGGCGGGGGCGATGCGGTGCTCGCGCTGGTGGCCCGCCGGCTTTCCGGGGCGATCCGTGACGACGACACGCTGGCCCGCTTCGGCGGCGACGAGTTCGTTGTCGTCTGCGAGAACCTGCAGGGCGCCCGTCCGGACGAGCTCGACGAGCAGCTCGACGTCATCAAGCGCAGGCTGCAGAACGCTATCGAGCAGCCGGTCATGCTGGGTGACACCGAGATCCTGGTGCGGGCGAGCATCGGTATGGCGTTCTGCGCGGGCACCCGGAGCGCGGACGAGGTGCTCGCCGAAGCGGACTCTGCGATGTATCAGGTGAAGCAGAGGCGCGTGCTGGAAGGCCGCCTGCGCCCGCCGACGGCGTCATCCGAGCAGATGCCGTCCAGCCCGGCGGAGCTGTCGCAGGCCTTGCGACGCGACGAGCTGCAGGTGCATTACCAGCCGATACGAGCGGCCGGCAGCGCCGATGTCGTCGCCGCCGAGGCGCTGCTGCGCTGGCAGCGCCCGTCGGGGGAGGTGATGAGCGCAGCCGGCTTCATCGACGTCGCCGAACGTTCCGGGCTGATCGTCGCGATCGGGCATCAGGCCATCGACCGGGCGTGCGCCGATGTGGCGCGCTGGTCGTCGCGCCGGGCGGCCCCGTCGACCGTCTTCGTGAACCTCAGCGCCGATCAGATCAACGATCCGGACCTCGGCGACGTTCTCGGCGATTGCCTGGCGCGCCACGGGCTGCAGCCGGAGCAGATCGGCCTGGAGATCGTGGAAGCGACGCTGATCGATCCGGCGATGGCTTCGACGCTGACCGCGTTGCAGGCGCGCGGGCATCCGCTGTCGGTCGACGACTTCGGCACCGGCTACTCGTCGCTGGCTCGCCTGATCGACCTGCCCATCCAATTCGTGAAGGTCGATTACACGATCACGCAGCAGACCGGGAGCGGTGGTCGTTCGGACCGGTTGCTCGAGGCCATCCTGCTGATCGCGGACAAGCTGGGCGTCCAGGTGGTGGCCGAAGGCGTCGAAACGCCCGAGCAGGCGGCTCGGCTGGCAGCCGCCGGGTGCCCGCTGCTGCAGGGCTACCACGTCGGCCGTCCCGCGCCGCTGGCGGAGCTGCTGGACGCCTGAGCGTTCGGCGCCGGCGCGTTGACGGTCGAAACGCGAAGCGGGCCGCCTTCCCCGTTCAGGGAAGGCGGCCCGCTCTCGCGTTGCCTGCGGTTAGTGCAGCGTGATCGTCGCGATCATGCCGAGCATGGCGTGGGGAACGCCGGTGTCAGCGTCCGGAACGAAGCACAGCAGGATGTACTTGCCGGCGTTCGTGAAGTTGTACGGCATCGTCATGGAGCCGCCGGGCGAGACCAGCTGGGTCTCGAGGACCGGGACGCACGGCGCGGACGAGGAGCTCGGGTCGCCGCTGTAGGAGGAGCACTCCTTGAACGTCTTCCCCGGCTTCAAATAGACCATCTCGAGGAAGTGCGGCTCGTCGCCGTTGGCGTTGATGAAGTTGAGCACGCCCGACTTGGCATAATCGCCGCGCACGTGCCATTCGAAGTGGTCGGCGCCGTTCTTGGTGCCCATGACGCCGGCGATCTTCAGGTTCGACTTCGGCGGGTTAGGGAGCGCCTTGGCGAAGGTGACGGTGAACGGCTCGTACTTGTTCGTGTTCGAGTCGAGCGCGACGTAACTGCCCGGCGAAAGGTGCACGCTGAACGCGCCGGAGCCGCCGATGCCGCCCTCGAAGAAGACGTTCGAGTAGAAGCGATGCGCCGCCGCGCTAAAGCCTGAGCTGGGCGGCCCGAACACCTTGGCGGCGTCGGCCATCGCCTGCGCCGGCGTGTAGCCGGGGGCGAAACGGGCCAGCTGAACGCCGCCGTTCGGCACCGATTCCGAGACGGTGAAGACGTATTGCCCCGTCGGGATGCTCGACGGGATGCCGCTCACGCCGGAGGTCGTATCGGTGATCGTCACCTTGTGGATGGGGCTGAGGGGCCAATCGCAGCCGGCCAGCACGCCACCCGCGAGGGCTAACACGGCGGCGATCGGCGCCAGCCGTCGACCTGGAATTCGCATGTGCTCTCCCTGTGAAATGGGTCGGGAGGCACAAACTATTGAGGAGGCGTCAGAAAGTCTCGCATTTCGGCAACATGTATGGAACATGAAGAGGTCATGTGACGATAGCCGCACCTATCGGGGAGATATGGCAGCAGCCGCGCCGCCGCAATGCAATTCGCAATTGCACGCAGGCGCGACGACCGCGCAGGTCGGCCCCGCTTACTTCGCCCGGGCGTGCGGGATGTAGCGCGCGAGAATGCGCCGGACGGCGAGGAGATCCTCGCCGGATACCTCGTAGCGGCGTCCGTCGATCATGAAGGTGCCGGTGCGCTCGATCTCCCGCTTGCCGTAGCGCTCGCTGGACTTGCTGGCGGAGGTGGAACGGGTCACTGGATGCCCCCCTGGGTAGTCGTGACTAGGACAGCTTTGTACCTCCCGGCCGTGATCGAGCGTGCAGTTTTCTACATGAACGAGCGTTCTTTCTCGCACGGCAAGTGACCCCCGCGGCCGCGAGGCCCACCGGCTACGCCGATCGCCAGCCCACCTTGGCCCGAAGTCCTTGATCGCCAAGGGATTTCGGCTGCGCCGCTGGCTCGATAGCCGACGCGCGCCCCAGCCAGTCGGTGCTGGCCACAACTCGATTTCTAAGGCATGGGTCGCAGGCATGGCTGGCGGACGCGAGCAACGCTGCTTCTCGTGGTGATCGCGAGCCTCTTGGCCGCAGCGTGCGAGCCGTTCAACGCGACCGGCGGCGCGGGCGGCGACTACAAGCTCTTCGTGTTCAGCGGCTGGGTGCAACGCTGGAATCCGTGCCAGACGATCCACTACCGCGTCGACACGCGCGCCGGCGGCAATGTGCAGGCCGTCTGGTCGGCGATCTCCGACCTGTCCCGCGCGACCGGCATCCATTTCGTTTACGACGGCCGCACGATGTCGATCCCGCAGCCGGGCAGTACGAAGCAGACGGCGCAGCTGGTGGTCGCGTTCGCGAATCCGCTCGGCCGGGTGTTCGGAACGGGCCATCTGCGGGGCGGCACGCAAATCGGTTACGGCGGCTTCTGGTCGTACTACACGACCGTCAACGGCCGGATCAACTCCTACAAGATCACCAAGGGTTACACGATCATCGACGCGAGCTTCTGGGCGCGGGCATCGGCGAGCATGCGCAGCAATGTGCTGCACCACGAGCTCGGCCACGCGTTCGGGCTCGATCACGCGGCGTACGCGTCGGAGGTCATGTACCCGAGCGTCAGCAGCTCGTCGCCGGCGTACTACTCCGCCGGGGATCTCGCGGGATTCCGGCGGGTCGGCCTGATGGCCGGCTGCATGAGCTGACCCGCTGAGCGCATCAGCCGGCTTTGCGCTGCGGCTCGGGCTCGCGCGCAGGCTGGCCCAGTGCCTCGTGGATGTCGAAGAGCGCCAGGTCGGCAGCTGCCAGGCCGGCGCCCCACCCGGCCGCGTTGCTGACCGAAACCTTCGTGGCCACGAGCTCGGGGAAGCGCTGCTCGAGCAGCTCGTCGACGGCGCGGCTGCGTGCGGACAGCACCGGTAGCAGGCGGTCGGCGTCGGCGGCAGCCGTACTGGTCTGGTCGGCGGCGCGCAACCGCTCACCGATCCGGGAGGCGTAGGCCACCAGGAAGGACTGCCGGTAGGAGCGGGTGCGCGACACCCCGGCGCGGCGGTGCTGCGCGCCGGATGAACGCAGCGCTCGGGTGGCCTGTACCAGCAGCGAGGTGGTGAGCAGCTCGACCATCCGCAGGTCCGTCTGATCGCCGACGACGGCGGCATAGCCCCACTTGTCGGCGAGCACCGCTCGGCACCGGTTCGCGTCGGCGACGGCGCTCACCAGCATCGCTTTCGCGTTGACGTAGGGAGCATCGAGCCAGATACGGCGGATGGTGGCCTGCTGCCGCACCCCGTGCGCGTGGTCGATCAGCGCTCGGTCGAGGGAGTACCGGCTCATGAGCTCCTGGGCTTTGGCCGAGAGCAGCTCGGCCTCGTCGTCGGAGTCGGTGGACTCGGCCTTGGCGAGCAGCGAGCGCACCTTGCTCATCACGCGGCTCAGCACGCGCTCCTGAGCAGGGTCGACGGTGGGCGGGGCGTCGATCGGGCTTCGCGTGCCGGGCGGCGGTAGCACCACATCGATCCGCGGCAGCCGGCCCAGCAGGGTGAAGACCTCAAGGGCGGTCGCCAGCGCGGCGGGACGGGGCCTGCCGGCGCGACCCTCCCACTGGGGCAGGTGCGGGCGGCGCGGGTCCCACCACACCCGGCCGTCGAGCTCGGCGAGCTGCGCCTGCCAGCGCGGGTCTACCAGCGGCTGCGGGTGACCGGCGGTCGTCGCGGCGATGAGGTCCAGCAGATAGGAGCTGCCCGCTGCGTCGAGGTGGCGCCGGCCTGCCTCGACCAGATCGATCGGCGACCAGCCGCCTTCGAAAACCACCTGCAGCGCGTCGCAGGCATAGAGCTCGACCGCCTTGGCGACTGTCGCCGCCGGCAACGCCAGCAGCGGGAACAGGCACTCATCGACCGGCGCACCCAGCTCCCGCTGCTGTGAAGCGGTCCGCAGGGCGAAGCAGGCCACATCGAGGGGATCGGGCGCCCACGACGCGTCGCTGAACGACCGGCCCTGCGTAGCCCGGGCGCGCTTGCGCTGCTTGGCGGCACGCCGTGCCCGGCTGTTCTGCCCCATGCGGCCATCATTCACGGTTCAGCCCGCGACACTCGTCATGACGCGCCCG
>CAVVHC010000003.1:0-978745 GCA_963747915.1 uncultured Actinomycetota bacterium
TCGTCGCCTTGGTAGGCCGTTACCCCACCAACAAGCTGATAGGCCGCGGGCCCATCCCGAGCCGAAAAACTTTCCACCCGAGAAGATGTCTTCTCGGGTCGTATCCGGTATTAGCCCCGGTTTCCCGGAGTTATCCCAGAGCTCGGGGCAGGTTGCCCACGTGTTACTCACCCGTTCGCCGCTAGACCGAAGTCTCGCTCGACTTGCATGTGTTAAGCACGCCGCCAGCGTTCGTCCTGAGCCAGGATCAAACTCTCCATTGATGTCTTTATTATCGACGCAGCCGAAGCTGCGAATCGATGACAAGGAAAGTGAACCTGGCATCGACGTCAGATCTGTAGATCGTCCGTCGTGCCATTTAAAGAAATTCCGCCACGAGGTTGAGAACCGATCCTGGTGGATCGGGACCCCCCCACGCGGACGGGGGTTGGCACTGACTTTCGGCACGCTGTTGAGTTCTCAAGGAGCGACTGCACACCATCGCCGGCCTTTCAACCGGCTTTGGGGCAACCTGTCCAACATAGCAACGGGTCTGGGTCCTGTCAAAGCCTCGAAGGATATTTCCTTGCGATGGCCCCGGCAGCCAGGCCGCGCCACGATCCTGGAGCCATACCGGCTCTGGAACCTGACGCCCCTTCCGCGGAGGTACCGCCCGTCTGACCTGGCGGCCGCCCCCGTTGCTCGGGCGAAACAGAAGTTACGGGGACGTGCCCCGTTCGTCAAACCCCAGGCGGCATAAGGGGTTGTGATGGATGCGACCACCACGACACGCCCGGGAACCAGCCGGGGCTCGGCCCCCTGTGCTAACCGACGACAGGCTCGATCCAGCGACGAGAGCGGCCTTCATCTGGCCCGAACGGCGGCGAGCTGCTTGCGGCCGCGACGCAACAGCGCGACGGATCCGTTCAAGAGCTCGGCCGTCGACACCGTTGCGTCCTCATCGGTGATCTTCGCGTTGTTCACGTAGATGCCGCCCTGCGCGATCGCTCGCCGGGCGTCCGACCGGGACGTGCACAACCCTGACTCGGACAGCAGCTCCACAAGGGGCACGCCGGCGGACAGGCGGTCGCGCGGGACGTCAGCACTCGGAATCTCCGCGGCCGCTGCGTCCAGCGTGGCGGGAGCCAGTTCCTCCAGCGCGCCCCGTCCGAACAGGGCCTGCGAGGCGGTGATGACCTTCTGCAGCTCGGCTTCGCCGTGCAGCAGCGCCGTGAACTCGGCGGCGAGCCGGCGTTGTGCCTCGCGGGCAAACGGCCGTTCCCGGGTGGCGGTCTCGAGCTCTGCGACCTCGTCGCGGCTGAGATCGGTGAACAACCGCAGGTACGTCGCCACGTCCCGGTCGTCGGCGTTGAGGAAGAACTGGTAGAACGCGTACGGCGTGGTCAGCTCCGGGTCGAGCCAGACCCGGCCTCCGCCGGTGGACTTGCCGAACTTCTCACCGTTCGCGTTCGTCACGAGCGGGACCGTGAGCCCGTGCGCCGATTCGCCGGTCACCCGGCGGATCAGATCGAGTCCGGCTGTGATGTTGCCCCACTGGTCACTGCCACCGACCTGCAGCCGGCAGTCGTAGCGCCGTAGCAACTCGAGATAGTCCGCCGCCTGCAGCAGCATGTAGCTGAACTCGGCGAACGTGAGCCCGCCGCCATCCAGACGGGTCCGGACGGACTCCTTGTCGAGCATGACGTTGATGGGAAAGTGCTTTCCGATATCGCGCAGGAAGTCGATCGCGGACAGCTGCGCGGTCCAATCCAGGTTGTTCACCAGGATCGCCTGAGCGGGGCCGGGACTGAAGTCGAGAAAGCGCCGCAATTGCGCCGAAATACGTTCCACATTGGCTTCGACCTCGGCCACCGTCATCATCGAGCGCTCGGCGGATCGCCCGCTCGGATCCCCGATCATTCCGGTGGCGCCCCCGGCGATCACGATCGGCCGGTGCCCGGCGCGCTGGAGCCGACGCAACGTGAACAAGGGGACGAGGTTGCCGGCGTGCAGGCTGCGCGCGGTCGGGTCGAAGCCGGCATAGACGGTGAGCGGCGGCTTGGCGAGTGCGGTGGCCAGCGCGTCGAGGTCAGTCGACTGTGCGACGAGGCCACGCCACTCGAGTTCATCCAATACGGACGGCGTTCTCGCGGACTCTGTTCTCGGCGCGCTCACGGCTTCGATCGTGCCTGATCTCAAGCCGGCGAGCGGCGTCGCCCTCCGGGCCGATACGTCGAGACGGCCACCGAACGGGTATCCCACCAGCGCCAGCGCCACTCTGCGGCGGCGCCGAGCTTCGGGTTGAGTCCGACCCGCGGACCGGTCGCGACGCTGCCGTCCGGCACCGCCTCACCCGCCAGCACCGCGAGTGGCGGGCCGGGCGAGGTGAGGTCCACGTCGTTGTCCACCCCGGTGATGGCGAGCAGCCGAGCGAGCCGCGCCGGCCCTCGCCCCAGGTCGATAGGACGAACGCCCGGACGGCGCACGGCAGCGGTGTCGGCGCCGGCGACGACTTCTCCGGCGCGCAACAGCACTGCCGACGCGTCGCCAGGTGGACCGCACACAGCGTTCATGCACCAGTGCATCCCGTACGTGAAGTACACGTACAGCCTTCCCGGGGGGCCCCACATCGGAGCGTTTCGCGCGGTCTTGCCCCGATACGAGTGCGAGGCGGGATCGGCAAGACCGGCGTAGGCCTCGACCTCGACGAGCCGCACCGTCACCGCGCCGTCCGTCAACAGGCAGCCGAGCAGGTCACGCGCCACCTCCGTCGAGGAGCGTGCGTAGAAGGCCGCCGGCAGCGGCTGCGGTGCGCTCAGCCGGCGCCCGCCCAGTTGCGATCGACCTCAATCTGGTCGGTCACTCCCGCCAGCTGCTCGCGTACCCGGTCGGGCGCCGTTCCGCCGCGGGCCGCACGAGCCGCCAGCGCTCCGGGCACGGACAGCACCGCGCGAACGTCCGGAGTGAGGTGAGGGCTGATCGCAGCGAGGTCCTCGTCGCTCACATCCTCCAGCCCCATGTCGTGCGCCAGGCACCAGACGACCAGGTGCCCGACCGCCTCGTGGGCCTGCCGGAACGCGACCCCCTTACGCACCAGGTACTCGGCAACGTCGGTCGCCAAGCTGAAGCCGGCCGGAGCGGAGCGTTCCAGCCGATCCGCTCGCACCCGCATCGTCGCGATGGTGCCCGTCAGCGCCGGCAGGACAGTGGTCAGCGTTTCGACGGCGTCGAAGACCGGCTCCTTGTCCTCCTGCAGGTCGCGGTCGTACGCGAGCGGCAGCCCTTTTAGCGTCGACAGCAGGGCGACGACGTGACCGATCAGACGACCGGCCTTACCCCGGGCGAGTTCCCCGACGTCCGGGTTCTTCTTCTGCGGCATGATCGAGCTGCCGGTCGTGAACGCGTCGTCCAGCTCGAGCCAGCCGAACTCGCTGGTGGTCCACAGGACGATCTCTTCGCCGATGCGCGACAGATGCACGCCGATCAAGGCCGCATCGAAGAGGAACTCCGCGGCGAAGTCACGGTCGGACACAGCGTCGACAGAGTTGGCCGCGGCGGCGGTGAAACCGAGCTCTCGAGCGGTCGCTTCGGGGTCGAGCGGCAACGACGACCCGGCCAGCGCCCCCGAGCCGAGCGGCGAGATCGCCGCCCGCTTGTCCCAGTCGCGCAGCCGATCGACGTCGCGCAGCAGCGGATGCACGTGCGCGAGCAGCAGGTGGCCGAACGAGACCGGCTGCGCGTGTTGCAGATGGGTCATTCCCGGCGCCGCCGTTTCGACGTGCTCCCCCGCTTGCGCGGCGAGCGCCTCGGCAAGCGCGAGCACCTCTCGCGCGACGGCGCGGGCCGCGTCACGCAGATACAGCCGCAGGTCGGTGGCGACCTGGTCATTGCGGCTACGGCCGGCACGCAGCTTGCCACCGAGCGCGCCCAGGCGTTCGAGCAACCCGCGTTCCAAGGCGGTGTGGACGTCCTCGTCCTCGATCGTCGGCCGGAAGTTGCCGGCGGCGATGTCTGCCTCGAGGCCGTCCAAGCCGGCGAGCAACGACGAGAGTTCCTCGTCGGTGAGCAGCCCGGCTCGGTTGAGCACGCGGGCGTGAGCCCGGCTGCCGGCGATGTCGTACGGCGCCAGCCTCCAGTCGAACTGCACGCTGACCGACAGCTTGGCGAGCGCTTGCGCAGGCGAAGCCGCAAAGCGCCCGCCCCACAGGCGCAGCCCGGCATCCTGTCCTTGCTGCTGGTCTGCCATCAGCCGCCGGCCAGCCGCTGCTCACGGGCGCTCCAGACCCGCGAGGGCAGGCCCCACAGGTTCACGAAGCCGCGTGCCTCGCTCTGGTCGAACTGGTCGCCCACATCGTAGGTGGCCAGCGAGTAGTCGTAGAGGCTGTAGTCACTCCGGCGGCCGACGACCGTGGCCTGGCCGCCCCACAGCCGCACCCGCACCTCGCCGGTCACCGAATGCGAGCTGCTCTGCAGGAAGGAGTCCAGCGCCTGCTTGAGCGGCGAGTACCAGAGGCCGTCGTACACGAGCTCACCCCAACGCTGATCCACCCCGCGCTTGTACCGCGCCAGGTCGCGCTCCAGGGTGAGGTCCTCGAGGTCGCGGTGTGCGGTGAGCAACGTGATGGCCGCCGGGCATTCGTAGATCTCACGGCTCTTGATGCCTACCAGCCGGTCTTCGACGAGATCGATGCGGCCGACGCCCTGCGCCCCGGCGCGGGTGTTGAGCTGAGCCACCAGGTCGAAGATCGACATCGGCGTGCCGTCGAGCGCGGTGGGCAGGCCGTCGAGAAAGCTGATCGTGACCTCGTCGGGCTCGCGCGGCGTCGTCGGGTCGGCGGTGTAGACGAAGACGTCCTCCGGCGGCTGGGCCCACGGATCCTCGAGAATTCCGCATTCCGCGGTCCGGCCCCACAGGTTCTGGTCGATCGAGTACGGCGAGCGCTTGGAGACGTCGATCGGCAGGCCGTGTTCCTCGGCGAAGGCGATGGCACGGTCACGCGTCATACCGCTGTCGCGCACCGGCGCAATGCAATTGAGCTCCGGGGCAAGGGCGTGGATGCCCACCTCGAAGCGCACCTGATCGTTGCCCTTCCCGGTGCACCCGTGGGAGACGGTGTCGGCGCCGTGCACGCGCGCTGCGGCCACGAGGTGCTTGACGATCAGCGGCCGCGAAAGCGCCGAGACGAGCGGGTAGCGGTCCATGTAGAGCGCGTTCGCCCGAACCGCCGGCCCGACGAAGTCGTTGGCGAATTCGGCCCGCGCATCGACGACGACGGACTCGACTGCGCCACAGGTCAGCGCTCGCTCGCGAATGACCTCGAGGTCCTCGCCGCCCTGGCCGACGTCGATGGCAACCGCCACGATCTCGGCGCCGGTGGACTCTGCGATCCAGCCGATCGCCACGGAGGTGTCAAGACCTCCGGAATACGCCAACACCACTCGCCGGCCGGACCCTGAGGTCGGGCTGGGCGACGAGCCACTGTTCACGGCGGTCACGACGAACTCCTTCTAGTACGTGCATTTGCGTTCTTGCTGGGTGGATGAGAGAAACGCGGCGACGCTGCCGCGCGATGAGCTATCCGGTGCGCTGGGCCGTCGCCAGCAGCCGTGCGGCGAGCCTCGCGGCGACGGCGTCAGCGGTGCGGGAGTGACCGCCCGGCTCCGGCCGGCAGACGAGCAGGACGGTGTCGTCGCCGGCCAGCGTGCCGGCGACCTCCGGCAACTCGGCTCCGTCGATGCCGGAGGCCAGCAGGTGGGCCCCACCGGGCGGGGTGCGCAATACAACCATGCTGCCCGCCGCCTCGGCCGATAGCAGCAGTTCGGCCAGCCGGCGCGCCAGCATGGTCTCCGCGCCGAGCCCGGAGGCACTCACGCTGCCGGGGGACGACGCCGGCAACGCGTAAACCAGCCCGGAGGTGCCGCGAACCTTGAACGCACCCAGCTCGGCGAGATCGCGCGACAGAGTCGCCTGGGTGACGAGGATGCCGCTGGCGTGCAGCTGCTCCGCCAGCTCCGACTGCGAGTGCACGCAGCCGCGAGCGATCAGCTCGCCGACACGAGCCTGACGAGCTGCCTTGGTCAAGGGCAGCCGGGCAGCTGTGGTCACCCGGCCTCCACTGCGGCGAGGTGGGCACCGTCGGCACCGAGCAGGAAGAGCAGCAGCGCCTTCTGCGCGTGCAGCCGGTTTTCCGCCTGCTGCCAGACGACAGACCGCGGGCCGTCGATGACGTCAGCCGTGATCTCCTCGCCGCGGTGGGCAGGCAGGCAGTGCATGACAACGGCGTCCGGGCGCGCGGCCTCGACGACGTCAGCGTTCACCTGGAAGCGGCTGAACACGAGCCCCCGTGAACTCTGCTCATCCTCCTGACCCATCGAAGCCCAAACGTCGGTGTAAACGGCGTCGGCGTCGGCGGCGGCTTCCCGAGGGTCGTGCATCACCAGGGCCTCGCCGCCCGTACCGGCGCCGATCTCGTTGGCGTGGCGCACCACCTGCTCCAGCGGCTCGAAACCGGGCGGGCTGGCGACGTGTACCCGCAGCCCGGCCGTGGCGCCCGCCAGCAGCAGCGAATGGGCCATGTTGTTGCCGTCGCCGATGTAGGCGAGGGTGCGTCCTTTGAGGTCACCCTTCGCCTCCTGCAAGGTCATGAGGTCCGCGAGTGCCTGGCAGGGATGCGCGAAATCGGTCAGCGCATTGACGACCGGAACCTCGGCGCCGGCGGCCAACTCTTCGAGCCGGTCCTGCCCGAACGTGCGCATGACGACGGCATCGACGTAGCGGCTCAGCACCGCAGCTGTGTCGCGAAGCGGTTCGCCACGGCCGAGCTGGGTGGATCCGGCATCGACGATCATCGGATGGGCGCCGAGCTCCGCGATTCCCACCTCGAACGACATCCGGGTGCGCGTGGATGCTTTCTCGAAGAGCACCGCGACGCTGCGCCCGGCCAGCGGGCGTTGCGCGCTCGCCCGATCGACGCTGCGGCGCTCCTTGAGCCGCCCGGCCAAAGCCAGGACATCGGCTTGCTCTCCGGAGGTCAGGTCGGTGTCGACGAGGAAGTGACGGACGCTCATGAGGTGGGCGCCTTTCCGGTGAGCTCGGCAATGCGGGAAAGCAGATCCTCCACGCCGAACGGCTTGCTGAAGACGCGGTCCGCGCCCAGCTGGTCTTCCAGAGCGGGTATGGCTTCGAGCCGGCCGGTGAGCACCAGGACGGGCACGTTCGCGAGCACCGGATTGGACTGCATCTCCTGGAGCACCCGGATGCCCCCGAGATCGGGCATGACGATGTCCAGCAAGATGATCGCAGGCTTATGCGCAGCAGCCTCGGACAGCCCCGCAATACCGTCGCTCGCGGTGGCGACGGAGTACCCCTCGGCGGTGAGCAACGTATCGAGCAGCCCGCGAACGCTCGGGTCGTCCTCGACGACCAGAACCGCCGGGCCGCCGTTCGAACCTGCGCCCGGTTCGCTGTCAGCAGGCGAATCGCTGCCCGGCGGATTCATGGGGAGACCTTAGTGATCTCCCCCGCAGCGGGGGAAGTCGGCAGCGCGTTCAGCACGTCCGGAACGGCGGCGACGAAACGCTCCGCCTCCTCCGCGGTGAGCACCAGCGGCGGCGCCAGCCGAAGCGCGTTAGGTGCGACCGCGTTGACGAGAAAGCCGGCGTCGCGGAAGGCCGCTTCGGCGGCGGGTGCGACCGGCTCGGCGAGCACGAGCGCGAGCCAGAGCCCGCTGCCGCGCACCCCCTTCAGCAGTGGCACGCCGGGGATGCAGCCGGCGAGGCTTTCGGCGAGCTGGCGTCCGACGGCGGCGGAGTGCGCGATCAGTCCTTGCGATTCCACGACGTCCAGCACGGCAAGCGCGGCGGCGCAGACGACGGGATTCCCGCCGAAGGTGCTGCCGTGATCACCCGGCTGCAGCAGATCTGCCGCCTCACCCAGGCCGATGCATGCGCCGATCGGCAGGCCACCCGCCAGGCCCTTCGCGAGCGTGACGACATCCGGCACCACCCCGACGCCTTGGTGGGCATACCAGGTGCCGGTGCGCCCGACGCTCTGGACCTCGTCGAGCACCAGCAGTGCGCCGGTGGCGTCGCAGATTTCGCGTGCGGCCTGCAAATATCCGGTCGGCGGCGGGACCACGCCGCCCTCCCCCAGCGTCGGCTCGAGGAAGACCGCTGAGGTCTGGTTGGAGGCAGCGCTGCGGAGTGCGGCGGCATCGCCGTAAGGAACGAAACGCACACCCGGAATCAACGGCTCGAATGGCGCGCGCTTGGAGGGCTGGCCGGTGATGGACAGCGCACCCAACGTGCGACCGTGGAAACTTCCCTCGGCCGCAATGATTTCGGTGCGGCCGGTGCGCCGCGCGATCTTCATCGCCGCCTCGTTGGCTTCGGCGCCGGAGTTGCAGAAGAAGACGCGCCCACCCTCGCCCGCCGGGCCGAGCAGCGCCAGGAGCCGTTCGGCCAGCGCCACTGCAGGCTCGGTGGCGTACAGGTTGCTGGTGTGGCCGAGCGTCGACAGCTGTCCGGTGACGGCCTCGATCACCCGAGGATGCGCGTGGCCGAGCAGGCAGACGGCGATACCGGCGACGAGATCGAGATAGCCGTTGCCATCGGCGTCGTAGACCATCGAGCCTTCGCCTCGGACCAGCGCCACCTTCGGCCGCGCGTAGGTGGTCATGAAGACGTTGTCGCGACGAGCCAGCAGATCCTCGTTCGTGGCGGCGGAGGCAGCGTGTGTGGAGGTCATGGCGTCACCATCGTTCCGATGCCGGAGTCGGTAAAGATCTCGCGAAGTAAGGCATGGGCTACCCGCCCGTCCAGCACGTGCGCCTGAGGTACTCCGCCGCGCACCGCGCGCAGGCATGCCTCCATCTTCGGAACCATGCCGCTCGCGAGCGACGGAAGCAGCTGCTCGAGCTCGCCGGCACGCACCTCGCTGATGACCTCATCGGTCTCCGGCCAGTTGGCATACAAGCCTTCGACGTCGGTCAGCACGACCAGTTTCTCCGCGTTGACCGCCATGGCGAGGGCGGCCGCGGCCGTATCAGCGTTCACGTTGTAGACGGTGCCGTGGTCTTCGTCCTCGCCGCGGGCCACACCGGCGATGACCGGGATGTGCCCGGCGTCGAGCAGGGCCGTCACCGTGTCGGGACGCACGTGGATCACGTCGCCGACCTGGCCCACGTCGACCATCTCACCGTTGACGACGGCTCCGCGACGCTCGGCGGTGAGGAGATGGGCATCTTCGCCGGACATGCCGACGGCGAACGGGCCGTGGGCGTTGATGAGCCCGACGACGTCACGGTTGACCTGGCCGACCAGCACCATGCGCACCACGTCCATCGTCTCCGGGGTGGTCACGCGAAGTCCGCCGCGAAACTCCGTCGGAACGCCGAGCCGGTCCAGATGCGAGGTGATCTGCGGACCGCCACCGTGCACGATGACCACCCGCAGCCCGGCATAGCGCAGAAAGACGATGTCTTGCGCGAACGCTTCGCGAAGCGCGTCGTCTGTCATGGCGTGACCGCCGTACTTGATGACGATCGTTCGGCCGTGGAAACGCTCCAACCACGGCAGAGCTTCAACGAGCGCAGCGGCTTTCGCCGTCGAGGTGCCGAGCCGGGAGATCCCTGCGAGGCTCTGGAGGGTGGGTTCGTTGGTCGTGCTCATGTCGAGTAGGCCGAATTCTCGTGGACGTAGGCGACGGTGAGGTCGGTCGTCAGGATGGTGGCGGTAGCGTCGCCCGCCTTGAGATCCGCAACGATCTGCACGTCGGCACCGGAAAGGTCGACCAGCTCGCGTGGCTGCCCCGGGGCGCTCTTCTGGCAGACCATGACGCCGTTGATGGTCACGTCGAGGTCGAGCGGGTCGTAAGCGGCGTCGGTGGTGCCGATGGCGGCGAGGACGCGCCCCCAGTTGGGATCGTTCCCGTACAACGCGCACTTCAGCAGGTTCGATCGCGCGATGCTGCGGCCGACGACGACGGCCTCGTCCTCACTGGCCGCATTGGTCACGGAGATGGAGACGTGTTTGCTAGCCCCTTCGGCGTCGGTGATGAGCTGCCGGGACAGGTCGGCCAGCACGTCGTGCACCAGCGTGAAGAGCTTGTCGGTGTCAGGGGCGATGCCGCTCGCTCCGGACGCCATCAGCAGCACCGTGTCGTTCGTGGACATGCACCCGTCGGTATCGACGCGGTCGAGGGTGAGCCGGGTCGCGCGGCGCAGCACCGTATCGAGAGCCGCGGCGTCGGCCTCGGCGTCGGTGGTGAGAACGCACAGCATCGTGGCGAGCCCTGGGGCCAGCATCCCAGCGCCTTTGATCATGCCGCCGACGGTGACCCCGCCGCCGCGAGCGACGGCCTGCTTGGCGAAGGTGTCGGTGGTGCGGATGGCCTCGGCAGCGTCGGCTCCGCCGTCAGGAACCAGCGCCTCGTGAGCGCGGTCGATGCCGGCGAGCAGTTTGTCCATCGGAAGGCGCTCGCCGATGAGGCCGGTGCTGCAGACGGCGACGTCGCCGGCACCACACTTCAGGACCTCGGCGACATGCTCGGCGGTGTGGTGGGTGTCGGTGAAACCATCGGGCCCGGTGCAGGCGTTAGCGCCGCCGGAATTGAGCACCACAGCGCGGAGCCGGCCGCTCTTGAGCACCTGCTGCGACCACAAGACGGGCGCCGCTTGGACGCGGTTGCTGGTGAACACGCCTGCTGCTGCAGACAGCGGGCCGTCGTTGACGACGAGCGCAACGTCGGGCAGGCCGCTCGGCTTCAACCCGGCGGTCACTCCGGCAGCTCGAAAACCGGCTGCTGCGGTGATGCTCACGGGGCTACTCCACACGTCGAAAGCCCGGTGGTTTCGGGTATCCCCAGCATGAGGTTCATGCACTGGATAGCTTGCCCCGCGGCACCCTTACCGAGATTGTCGATCGCGCTGACGACGACGGCGCGACCGGCCTGCTCATCGACGGTCACCTGCAACTGGCAGGCGTTGCTACCGAGGACGGCGGCCGTATGCGGCCAGCGCCCTTCCGGAAGCAACCGAACGAAAGGCTCGTCAGCGTAGGCCCTTTCGAAGGCGCTGCGCAGCTGGGCGACGGAAGTGGCCGGATCGGCGAGGCTCGCTGTGCAGGTGGACAGCAGACCGCGCGGCAGCGGCGCGAGCACAGGAGTGAACGACAGCGTCCGGATGCCGAGCGCCTGCGACATCTCGTAACGGTGCTGGTGTCCGCCGACCTTGTAGGCGGACAGGTCGCTCATGACCTCGCTGCCGAGCAGATGCTCCTTGGGGGTACGGCCGGCCCCGGACGTTCCGCTCGCCGCGACGACCACGATGTCATGAGGATCGACGAGCTGCTGGTCCACGAGAGGGGAAAGGCCCAGGATGGTCGCCGTCGGATAGCAGCCAGGCGCGGCGATGCGGGACGAAGCCTGCAATGTCCCCCGCGCACCGGGAAGCTCAGGAAGCCCATAGGGCCAGCAACCGGCGTGCTCCCCGCCATAGCCCTGCGCCCAGTCATCCGCCGAGCGGAGCCGGTAGTCGGCACCGAGGTCGATGATCCGATTGCCGTCGGGTAGCGCAGCGGCGACGCGGCCGGAAGCGCCGTGCGGCAACGCCAGGAAGGTGACGTCCGCCTGCAACGACCCCTCCTCGAGCGCGGCGTCGAGCGCGGCGAAGCTGCGATCGGCTAACGGAAGCAGATGCGGGTGCACATCAGTGACGGGCCGGCCGGCCGATGAGCCAGCCGCGAGCGTCGTCAGCTCCACCTCGGGGTGACCGATCAGCAGGCGCAGGAGCTCGCCTCCTGCGTAGCCACTGGCTCCGGCGACGGCGACGGTGATACCCACTGTTCGCATGTTACACAGTCCTTTGCATATCCATGCAGTGGCTATCTCGGTGACGCCTGGCTCGCGGCTGCGACGCCCGTCCAACGGGGCTACTCACCCGATCGCAGCACGCCCTCATGCCGTCGTCCTCATGGCGTTGCGATGAGGACGAGGTCGGGGTCGTCGAAGGGTGATCCGATGTAGTCGGCTTCGGTGATGTAGCCGTCGGGGGGTGGTGGTTCGGCGTAGTAGGGCTCGGTGGTGAAGTCGTGCCAGTCGTCGGGGCGGAAGTCGTGCGGGAGGATGTCGTAGCGCCGTCCGGAGGGGCCGGTCCAGTGGGTGCGGCCGGTGACGGGATGGGTGTGCAGCGTCCAGCCGGCGTGGTGTTTGACGTGGTGGTGAAACACGCACAGCGGGTGCAGGTTGATGCGGTCGGTGCCGCCGCCGGCGCCGTAGTCGTGGCTGTGGTCAAGGTCGCAGCGGGCGGCGGGGCGTTGGCAGCCGGCGAAGGTGCAGTGCTGATCTCGGGCGCGGACGTAGCGGGCGAGCGCGACGCTGGGGGTGTAGCTGCTACGGCCCAGGTCGAGCAATTCGCCGGATAGCGGTTCGTAGATCAGCCGTCGCCAGCGGCTGTCGGCGGCCAGCTCGCGGGCGAGGTGGGCGGGGATCGGTCCGTGGCCGGCGAGTTCGGCGGGATGGTCCTGAAAGCCGAGCAGGGTGGCCAGGTCGATGGTGAGCTGCACCTCGACGTTCACCTTCGTGGTGTGGGTGGCGGCGCCGGTCAGCAAGCCGATGGTCGCGTCGGCGCGGCGGGTGTCGATCGGCTGCCAGCCGGGTGAGCCGTAGGGATGCCCGGCAGCCGCCGTCTTCGCGGCAGCATGGATCGCCTCATAGGCGGCCTTTACCTGCAGGAGCGGGGCCGTCAGCCGTAGCTCGGCCATCCCGTCGGTGGTGGGCCACCAGTCGACCTTGCGCTGGGCGGCCGCCTGCTCGCACCGCTTGCGGGTCTGGGCCGGGTCGGCAGCCAACACCCGCCGGCGCAGCGACTTCCGCAAATTCGCGACTGTCTGCGTCCGCGCCCGCGGCAGCACCCTCGCCGCCACCTCCGCCGCCTGGGCGGCAGTGAGGGCGCTGGTGGCGTCGACGATGGCCAGCGCATGCCCGTAGCCGATGTCCCCGGCGGCCAGCGCCTGGCGCACCGCCGACAGATGCCCGCACAGGTCACGGGCGATCGCCAGCCGGTTCGCCGCCGCCGTCTCCGACATCCGCAGCGCGACCGCGATCTCCAAATGGGCGCTGCGGTCCGGGATACCGGGTGGGTCACCGCGGCGCTGCTGCGCTTTGGCGACCTGCCACGCATGATTGCCGACGGCTGCGAAGATCGGCTGCAGCCGGGCCTGCATCCACGAAAGCTGCCGGTCCCAGGCGATCAGCAGATCCACCTGCCCGGCCGGATCCAGCGCGTCGACGTCGACGGCGGCCAGGGCGGTGAGGACGTCCGGGCCGGGTGGGGCGATCAACGCCGCGGCGAGCACTCCCCGCGACGGCAATACTTCGAACATGTGTGCGAGTCTAGCGAAGGCGTGCGCAGCTCACCAGCCGTTTTCCACATGTTGTTTCTTCGCATCGCATCGTCTGCCTCCATCGAAACGACCCACCCGGGCGAGGCACCGAATCGTCTGCCTCGGACCCTCGCGCAATGCCCCCTCGGGCAACACGTCGGCTGGCCAGCACGCCGGCCATCACCGGTACCCGAAATTGCGTTGCCGGTTCCCCGGACATGACGGGACCTTCGTCGGTACCGGCATCGAACCTGCTCAGCGAGACTGCTTGTCTCAGCCAGGCGTGCCATGCGGGAGGTGCGCCATCGCAGGCGCTGCTTCGACCTGTCGGCACCTCCCAGTTGGGAGGGCCGATGATCTCGACGTCCGTGCACACCGCCGCCCCGAAACGCGGACCCGCGACCCGCACCAGGTTCGACCGGCTGCACCCGCCGCCTACGTCCACACCGGTCCGTCCGCCGCGCCGCCCGTTGCTCGGTCTGCGTCGACGACCAGGCCGGCTCGCGTTGAGCCTCTTTCGGATGCCGCTGAACGCCTACCGGCACGATGCCGGCTGGTTGCTGGGTCACACATTCCTGGACTTCACCCACGTCGGCCGCAGGACCGGACAGCCCCGCGACGCCGTCGCGATGGTTCTTCGTTACGACCCCGCGAGCCGGGAGTCGGTCATCTGCGCTGCATGGGGGCCGGAGACCGACTGGTTGCGCAACCTGCGCGCCGGTCCCGCGACAGCTTTACGCATCGGCCACGACCGGTTCGTCCCGCAGCACCGATTCCTCGAAGCCGAAGAGGCGTGCCAGGTCGCTAGAGCGTTCCGACGCGCACACCCACATCGACTTCACCTGCTGCAGTCCGTCCTCGGCTGGAGAGACCTTGACGACGACACGGCGCTGCGCGAGTTCGTCGCCGACCATCCGATGGTCGCGTTCCGGCCGCGAGCACTGGATGACCCGACAAACCCGGAGGAGTGATGTGTGACATCGGCCCGTCGGAAGTGCCCACACGGCTCGTCCCCGCCGACGTCGACTGGGCCGGCGAGCCGATCCCCTTGAAGCCCGTCGACGAAATACAGGTGCTCACCGTCTGCGACAACACCGTCGACATCTTCCTCACCGACCAGGGCCCTGCGCACCGTCTGCTCAGCAGCGGCGGGAAACCGCCCCCGACACTGCCCGCGCCGACGATGATCGAACGGCAGGTGGTGGACGGGCCGCTCGCCCAGCACGGGTTCTCCGCACTGGTGACCATTCGCCGGGGCGAGCGAACGCACACCGTCCTGTTCGACACCGGCATCACCCCCGACGGTTGCGTCGAAAATCTGCGTCGCCTCGGCAAGGACATCGCCGACATGGAAGCGATCGTGTGCAGCCACGGTCACTTCGACCACACCGCCGGACTATCCGGACTGGCTGACCGGCTCGGCGCCCACAACCTGCCGGTCCTCATCCACCCTGAGTTCTGGACCCGCCGCCGGCTCGCCATCCCTGGCCGGGAACCTCTCGACATGCCGACCACCAGCCGGCACGCACTCGATGAGGCCGGGTTCGACGTCATCGAGCAAGAACGGCCCTCGCTGCTGCTCGACGGCGCACTGCTCGTCACCGGCGAGGTCGACCGGACCACCGACTTCGAGCAGGGGTTCGCCATCCACCAGGCGCTCCGGGACGGAACGTGGAGGCCAGACCCGCTGATCCTCGACGATCAGGCCTTGATCATCAACATCGCCGGCAAAGGCCTCGTCGTCCTCACCGGCTGCGGCCACGCCGGCATCGTGAACGTCTGCCGCTACGCTCAACGGCTCACCGGCGAGCCGCGCCTGCACGCCGTACTCGGCGGCTTCCACCTCAACGGGCCGCTATTCGAATCCCTCATTCCACCCACGCTCGACGCCTTCGAACAGCTCGCACCCGAAGTCATCGTCCCGGCGCACTGCACCGGCTGGCGCGCCACCCACGCCTTCGCCGCCAGGTTCCCCGGACAGTTCATCCAGAACAGCGTCGGCACCACCTTCCGGCTCGCCGCACCCGCCCCAGCCCCCAGCACGTGACGACCGCGCGCAGCATGAGGAATCGCCGCCGGGAACAGAGCGCGGGGAGGTGCCGCATCTGACGCGAGCCGGGCAGCCAGCTGCCGTTCAGGAACGCAGCTGCGTACCCGTGCGCTCGGCCGCCATCGCCACAGCAGCGTCCCGAAGAGCATTGACCTCTTCGGCCGTCAACGTTCGCTGGGCCCGCCAACGCATCCGGAACGCCAGCGAACGCTGCCCTTCCGGCGTGACGAAGTCGTCGAAGAGACGGACCGACTCGAGGTCGGCACCCGCACCTTCCCGCAACGCCGCTTCGACCGCAACGGCCTCCATGCCGTCCGGCACGAGCAGCGCCACGTCCCGATCTGCCGGCGGGTACGGGGACAGCGGGGGCAGCGTCGGCGGCGGTTGGACGGCCGCGAGGAGCGCATCGAGTTCGAGCTCGAACGCACACGTGCGCGGCGGCAACTCGACAACAGCAACCACGCGGGGATGCAGCTCCCCCGCGTGACCGATGACCCGCGGCCCGTCAGCCGTATCGACCGAGAGTGCCGCGCACCGACCCGGATGCCACGGAGCCGCAGTACCCGCGCCCACACGAAGCGTCGTCCCGACGGCAGCAGCCAGCGTCTGCGCGGCTTCCACCGCATCCGCCCAGTCGGCCGCGCGTCCCCGCTCCAGGGGGCCGGCCACCACGCGCTGACCGCTAAGGACCGCGCCCGCGTGAGTGGCCTGCCGCGGCAGCGCCGCCTCGAGTGCCGCCAACTCCTCGGCGGTCGGCCGGCGGTCGACCGGCGGGATGGCGGGCACGGACGCCGACGCGGGGGCGGCGAAGACCGTCCCGATCTCGAACAGCGCCACGTCCGGATTGCCGCGGCTGGCGTTGCGGACGACAGCACCGAGAAGTCCGGGCAGCAGCGACGTACGCAGGTACGCCTCGTCTTCGGAGAGCGGGTTGGCAACGCGAACGGCCTGGCGCCGCGGATCGTCCCCCTCGAGACCGAGCACGTCACCGACAGTGCCGGCGACGAAAGGCAACAGCAGCACCTCCGCGAAACCGGCGTCGGACAGCGCTGCCGTGGCCCGCCGCCGAGCGCGCTGCGGCGCGGTGAGGCCGCGACCGGCAGGCGCCCGCGGCAACGTCACCGGAATGGTCGCGTACCCCTCGAGGCGAAGCACTTCCTCGACCAGGTCAGCCGGCCGGGTGAGGTCCGGACGCCAGGACGGCGGCTGGACGACCACCGCAGCGGCGGTGTCGCCTTCGGCCGGCAGCTCGACCGTGCAACCCACCTCCTCGAGCCGACGGCGGATCGTCGCGACCGGGTAGACCCGGCCACCGAGCCGCTCGCATTCCGCCGCCGGCAGGCGCACCGCCGCCATCGGCTGCGGGGTACCGACTTCGGTGATCCGCGCCGGCTCGGCCGCTGCCGATGCGCCGCGCATCATGGCCGCGGCAGCCTCGGCGGCGAAGACCGCGAGCTGCGGATCCACGCCACGTTCGAAGCGGCGGGACGCCTCGGATGGCAAGCCGTGGCGGCGCGCCGTCCGGGCAACCGAGGTGGGATCGAAGTGCGCGGATTCGAGCGCGACCTCGGTGGTCGTTTCGGAGATCTCCGTCGAAGCTCCGCCCATGACACCCGCCAACGCCACCGGGCCGCTGTCGTCGGCGATCACCAGGTCCTGCGGATGCAGAGTGCGCTCGACACCGTCCAGCGTGACGAGCTTCTCCCCCGCTGCTGCGCGCCGGACGACGATGGCGCCCTGCAGCTTCGCGGCGTCGAAGGCGTGCAGCGGCTGCCCGAGCCCGAGCAGGATCAGGTTGGTCACGTCGACGATCCGGGAGATCGGCCGCATGCCGGCGGCGACCAGCCGGGCCTGCCAGGTGATCGGCGAGGCGCCGGTGTTGAGGCCGGGCCGGAAGCCGCTCAGGTGACGCAGCACGTAATGGCTGCAGCCGGCGGGATCGTCGATGCGGACCTCACCGGCGGGACCGGCCACGGCAGGCAACGGCACCTCGGCAGGGTCGTGGAACTCCAGGCCGAAGACGGTGGCCAGCTCCCGCGCGACACCGCGGTGGGAGAGCGCATACCCGCGGTCGGAGGTGACCTCGATCTCGAGAACGGCGTCGGGCCAGCCGAACAACGCGTTCACATCGACGCCGAGCGGCGTGTTGTCCTCGAGAACGAGGATGCCGCGGTGGTCGTCACCGAGCCCGAGCTCGCGCGCCGAGCAAATCATCCCGTCGGACGTACGGCCGTACGTCTGCCGCGCGCCGATCTCGAAACCGCCCGGCAGCACCGCTCCGGGCAGCGCGACGGGAACGCGGTCGCCCGCCACGAAGTTCGTTGCGCCACAGACGATCCCGCGCAGCGGACCGCCGTCCGACACCCGAACGTTCACGAAGCGCACCGGTTTCTTGAACTCGGTGAGCTCCTCGACGTCGACGACCTCAGCGGTGACGACGCCGCTGACCGCCGCATCGCCCGCGCCGAGCAGGTCGACGCTCTCCACCTTGAGTCCGGCGTCGGTCAGCGCGTCGGCACACTGCTGCGGTCCGGGCAATCCCGGCACGAGCTCGCACAGCCACGAATAGACGGCGCGCATCAGAGCACCCTCCCGCCACTGAAAGGCGCTGCGAAACGCACGTCGCCGTCGAGCAGTACGCGCATGTCGGAAAGTCCGTGCAAAGCCATGACGGTGCGCTCGAGCCCCATACCGAACGCGAAGCCGGTGTATCGCTGCGGGTCGATGCCGCACGCGGTGAGCACCGCCGGGTCGACCATGCCGCAGCCGCCCCACTCGAGCCAGCCCTCCCCGCCGCAGATGCGGCAGCCCGGATCCGCCGGTTCACCGCCGCAGCCGAAGCATTGCAGGTCGATTTCCGCGGACGGCTCGGTGAACGGGAAGAAGTGCGGCCGCAGCCGGGTCCGCAGCGGCTGGTGCGAGGCATGAAGGCTCTCCCCGCCGAACATGGCCGCAGCGAATGCGTCGAGCGTTCCCCGCAGGTCGGCCATCGTGAGGCCCTCATCCACCGCGAGCCCTTCGAGCTGGGTGAAGACCGGCAGGTGGGTCGCGTCGATCGTGTCGGCGCGGAAAACGCGCCCCGGGCAGACGACGTAGACCGGCAAATCGCGTTGCAGGAGCGCGCGGATCTGCACCGGCGAGGTCTGGGTGCGCAGCACGACCTGCGCCTCGGTGGGCTCCAGGTACAGCGTGTCCTGCAACTCGCGCGAGGGATGGTCCGGCGGGGTGTTGAGGGCGTCGAAGTTGAACCAGCCGTGCTCGGCCTCCGGGCCTTCGGCCACTTCGTAGCCCATGCCGACGAAGACGTCGACGACGCGATCGACGACGAGCGACAGCGGATGGCGCGCGCCGAGCGGGGTGCGCGCCGGGGGCACGGTCACGTCGACCGCCTCGTCGACGAGAACGCGAGCGTCACGCTCGGCGGTGAGGTCCTCGCGGCGCCGCTCGAAAGCCGCGTTGATGTCGGTCGGTCAGCACATTGAGCCGCTTGCCCGGCTCGGCGCGTTCCGGGCCGGGAAGGCTGCCGAGGGCCCGCCGGGCCAGTGACAGCGGTGCGCCACGGCCCTGGACGTGGCTGGTGCGGACCTCGGCGAGCGCATCCAGGTCGCCGGCGGCAGCGATGGCGGCGAGCGCTTCGGCTTTCAGTGCGTCGAGTGCGGGTGGGGAAAGATCCTGCGGCGCAGCGCCGGAGGCTGACATGGGAAATGACCTCTACAGATTTCGAAGGCGCGGCCGGACAGCATGATCCGCCGCGACCGTGCGGAGACTCGGGCTCGAGTGTGCCTGCCGATCCCTCAGGCGTAACTGGGGGCGCCGGCAGGCAAGGTAAATCGAAACTCGGCCCCGCCGGACTCGACGCGTCCGGCGGTGATGGTGCCGCCGTGCGCTTCGACGATGCCCTTGGCGATGAACAGACCAAGGCCCGTTCCGCCGCGCCGGGCTCCGCCCCGCCAGAATTTGGTGAAGATGCGGGCCGCCGTCTCCTCGGGGATGCCGACGCCTTCGTCGGACACCGTCACCACCGCGCCATCATCCGCCGGCCCCGGCATCGGCTCCACTCGAATGGTGATGGTGCCGTCGCCATGGCGCAGCGCGTTCTCGACCAGGTTGTGCAACACCTGATCAAGTTTGTCAGGATCGAGCCACATCTCGGGGAGCCCGTCGGCGACGACGACCCGGAAACGCTCCTCGTCCTCCCCGGCCGCAACCGAGCCGGCGACCACTCGGCGCACCGCCCCGCCGACGTCGACCACCTGCCGGCGCAGCTCGAGCCGGCCGGCGTCGATCCGCGAGACGTCGAGCAGCTCCGAGAGCAGCCGGGTGACCCGGTCGGCATCCGCGTTCACGGTCGCGAGCATCAGCAGCTTCTGCTCGTCGGTGAAGCGGTCCCACTTGGCGAGCAGGGTGGCGGTGAACCCCTTGACGCTGGTGAGCGGCGAGCGCAGCTCGTGAGCCACCGTGCTGACCAGATCCGCGCGGCTGCGTTCGAGCCGCTCGCGGGACTCGGTGCCGCGCAGGCTCAGCACGACGCGCTGCACTGCCCCGTCGACCCGGTCGTAGCGGACGGTGGACAGCAGCTCGTGATCGCCGTCGACGGCGACCAGCTCCAGGCGACGCTCGGGCTGGCGACGCACGCCCGGCAGGCGCAGCAGCGGCTTGCTGCACTCCCACCAGTCGTTGCCCCGCTCGTCGAGGAGGGTGACCAGATCGGGTAGCCGGCGGCCGATGCCCGGCTCCTTGCTGGACAGCCGCAGCAGCCGGCGGGCCGTGGCATTCAGCAGCCGCACCGTGCCCTCGGGGTCGAGCACCACCAGCCCGTCCGGCAACGCGTCCCCGTAGAGGGTGCTCAAGTCGGCAGGCACCAGGCTGGATTCGCCGAGCCGCCCGTTCGCGGCCGGACCTCGTCGTGCCTCGGCGGAGGTGGCAAGATGGCGCCTGCTGACGCTCATCCCGAATCCCCTCCCTGTCTGGTGTCGCCCGCAGGTCTGCGGGCCGGTGCCACGGGCCCCCGCTACGACCGGCCGTGCACTGCCCGAGCCGACTCGTACAGGCACACAGCCGCAGCCGCCGCCAGGTTCAACGATTCGGCTTGACCGTACACCGGCACCCGCAATGTGATATCGGCGCAATCCAGCAGACTTGCGGGTAATCCATGAGCTTCGTTGCCGAACAGCCACGCGTGGGCGCCGCCCAGCACCTGTGCCGCCGGCGCGCTGTGCAAGATCGACAGCCGCCCGCCCATCGGCAGCGACGAGGGCGCACCCGGCCTCGCGAAGCTCTGTCACGGCGGCTGCCACCGTCACGCCGTCGACGATCGGCAGATGCAGGACGCTCCCCGCGGAGGCACGCACGCACTTGCCGGACCAGGGGTCGACGCTTTCGCCGGCGAGCACCACGCAGTCGGCGCCGGCGGCATCAGCGGTGCGGATCACGGTGCCCGCGTTGCCCGGGTCACGAGCCTCGACGAGCACGGCGACGAGCCGATGACCGGCACTCCTCGCCGGGGCGCGCAGCACGTCGGCCAGTGAACGGCGGGGCAGCGGAACGACCGCGACCAGCCCCTGTGGGGTGACCGTCTCCGACAGCGCCGCGGCTGCCTGCTCGGTGACGATCCGGGACGAGAGCGCCGGCCCGCGCGAGCAACGCGGCGTGGCGGGTGGCCGCCGCCGGCGTGGCGAACAGTTCGCGCACGAGCACCGGCATCGACGGCTGCGCTCACCGCGGAGGGGCCCTCCACGAGGAAGAGCCCCTGCTCGCGGCGGCTACTGCGGCGCAGCAACTTGCGCGCTGCCGCCACCCGGGCGCTGCGCGGGCCGAGGGGCGAGGCGGCGTTACCGGAGACGGCGGTCCGCTCGGAAGCAGAGTCAGGCAGCCGGGGCGGCCTGACCGGTGGTGGCCGGAAGCGCCTCACGCGCCACGGCGACGAGCGCGCGGAACGCGTCGGGGTCGGTGACCGCGAGGTCCGCGAGAACCTTGCGGTCGACCTCGACCTCGGCGGCCTTGAGTCCCTGGATGAAGCGGTTGTAGGTCATGCCCTCCGCGCGCGCCGCGGCGTTGATCCGCGTGATCCACAGCTGCCGGAAGTCCCCCTTGCGCGCCCGCCGGTCGCGGTAGGCGTAGTTCAGGGAGTGCAGCATCTGCTCCTTGGCCTTGCGGTAAAGCCGTGAGCGCTGGCCGCGGTAGCCGCTGGCCTGGTCCAAGATTTCGCGACGCTTCTTCTGGGCGTTGACCGCCCGCTTCACGCGTGCCATGTGAAAGAGACTCCTGTCGGATCAATCGAGGCGCCTGCGCCCCAACGGGAAATCGGGTGCAGAAACGTCACTTGCCGAGGAGCTTGCGCACCTTCTTCGCGTCGCCGGGCGAGACTTCCACCTCGTTGAACAGGCGGCGCGTCCGCTGGCTGGACTTGTGTTCCAGCAGGTGGTTGCGGTTCGCACGGCGGCGCATGATCTTGCCGGTGCCGGTGACCCGGAAGCGCTTGCTCGAGCCGCTGTGCGACTTCATCTTGGGCATGGGAAGGTGTCCTCTGCTGCTTATCAGTGACGCCAACACCGGCGAGCGGTGGCAGGGTCAGTCGAACGGTCGAGTGGAGCACCCGGCCGCGGGCTTGCGGTGCTAGCCCGCGATCGGGGTGGGCGTGGGGTCGGCCTGCTGCGTCGAACGCTGCGGGGGCCGCTTGTGCGGGGCGACGACCATCGTCATGTTGCGTCCGTCCTGCTTGGGCGCTGCCTCGACGAAGCCCAGGTCTTCGATGTCGGCAGCGAGCCGCTGCAGCAACCGGAAGCCGAGCTCCGGGCGCGACTGCTCGCGTCCGCGGAACATGATGGTGATCTTCACCTTGTCGCCGGCCTTGAGGAAACGCACGACGTGACCCTTCTTGGTCTCGTAGTCATGCGGATCGATCTTCGGCCGAAGCTTCATTTCTTTGATGACGGTCTGGACCTGGTTACGCCGGGCCTCGCGTCGCTTCTGGTCGTTCTCGTACTTGAACTTGCCGTAGTCCATGAGCTTGCACACCGGCGGGCGCTGGTTAGGTGCAATCTCGACGAGGTCGAGGTCAGCCTCCTCCGCAAGCCGCAAGGCATCGCCTATGGACACAATGCCGATTTGCTCTCCGGCGGCTCCGAGCAGGCGGACCTCAGGCACACGGATGCGGTCATTGATACGGGGCTCGACGCTGATGGGCACTCCTTCGGGTCTGGCGATATGCGGCGGCCGGCTGGATGACTCCAGCGCCAGCGGAGGCCACAACAAGCGCGTGCGCTCGTGCCGACCCGGGACCCGGCCACAACCTCTGCAGGCACTTCTTGCAGCGGCGCAACACGGGTGGGAGGCGGACCTCCGCTTGGCCCCGTCTACCTACAGGTAGACGGGAGGTCCCTAACACCGTACCTGGGCCTCACGCGCCCTCCAAGGTGAATGCTGCACCGAAGCGACTTTGGCTACCAAATCCCCGGTCGAAGTCGTCTTGGTGCAGCGTTGATCAGCTGCGGCGGCGCAGCCCCCAGCGGCGCCGCGGGGCGGGCGGCGGATCGGGCTCGCCGGCCGGCGGCGTCTCGGGTCCGGTCCACAGGATCTGGCTGTGCGGCGCTCCCGGATCGATCACGACGGCGGCCAGCGACTCGGCCTGCGCGTAGGCGAAGATCTCCGTCGCGGCCCGCGGCACCGGCCGGGCCTGGGGATTCCAGGCCGTCATCGCGTCGAGGCCGGTGAACGCAGGCAAGGCGCGCTCGCCGTCCGCGGACTCGAGCAGGGCCAGCGCCATCTCCCCCTCGCTGGCGTGTTCCGCGCCGGGCATCGCGATCACGCCGACGAGCAGCCGCGCGTTCTGCAGCGCAGCGACGATCGCACCTGCGTCGCCGCCGGCGAGCGCGGCGACGAGCTGCGGGTCGGCCGCGCCGAGGTCGGCCCCGCCGGAAGTCACTCGACGATCTTGGAGATGGGCAGCTCGAGAATGTCGCGAGCGCCGGCGGCCTTGAGCGCCGGAAGCAGCGTGTTGACGCCCCGCTTCGGGACCACCGTCTCCACCGCCGCGTGATCGCTCTGCGCCAGTGACGTCACCGTCGGCGACGTCATCGACGGCAACTGCTCCAGGACGGCGGCCAGATCAGCCGACGCGACGTTCAGCTTCAGCAGAACCTGCCCGCGGGCCCGGATCGCCCCCTGCAGCAGCAGGGCGATCTCCTCCATCGCCTGCCGACGCACCGGGTCGGCGAACGAATCAGCATTGGCGATCAGCTCGGTGCGGCTGACGAGCAGCGTCTCGATGATCTTCAACCCGTGCTTGCGCAGGCTGGAGCCGGTCTCGGTGACGTCGACGATCGCGTCGACGATGTCGGGGACCTTCGCCTCGGTAGCCCCGTAGGACGGCACGATGCGGGCCTTGACCCCCACCTTCTCGAAGTACCGGCGGGTCAGCTCGGGATACTCGGTGGACACTCGCACGCCGTCCGGCAGCCGCTCCCCGCGGTCGACGTCCATGGTGTTCGGCACGGCGAGAATGATGCGCACCGGGTTCGACGTCGCCTTGCTGTACTCCAGCTCCGTGACGGTCGCGACGTCGGACGCCGTCTCCGCGACCCAGTCGCGGCCGGTGATGCCGAGATCGAACAGGCCCTGCTCGACGTACTGCGGGATCTCCTGGGGACGCAGGAACCGCACCCGGTCGATGCGCGGATCATCGATGTTGGCGTGGTAATCGCGATCCGAGCCGCGCTGCACCGCGAGGTCCGCGGCGGAGAACAGCTCCAGGGTGGCTTTTTCGAGAGATCCCTTAGGCAAAACGAGCGAGAGCACCCATCCAGTGTGCCTGCCGCTCGCCGGTGGCGGATGCGATCAGTGCCGGTGGACCGCGAGCCCCAGCTCGCGCAGCAGGACGGCGGTCTCCAGCGCCGCGACGGTCGCCTCCCGGCCCTTGTCCTCGTTCGACCCCGGCAGGCCGGAGCGGTCGCGCGCCTGCTGCTCGGTGTCGCAGGTCAGTACCCCGAAGCCGACCGGGGTGGATGCGTCGAGTGACACGCGAAGACAGCCGGCGGTGACGGCGTCACAGACGTAGTCGAAGTGGGGAGTACCGCCGCGCAGCACGAGCCCGAGACAGACGACGGCGTCGTGGGTGACGGCGAGCGCCTGGGCGACGACCGGGAGCTCGACGGCGCCGGGTACGCGCACGACCGTCGGCTCCTCGATGCCGCACTCCTTGGCGGTGCGCACGGCACTGTCCAGCAGCGCTGACGTGATCTCGTCGTGCCAGCGCGTCGCCGCGATGGCCAACCGCACGCCAGCTGCGTCGATCGTCGCGCTGGGCGCTCCTGTGCCGCTCACGAAGCCACCCTAATCGCCGTGCCTGCGCGAGAACGTCATTCGGGCTGATCGTGGGCGCCGCCCGGCATGAGCCGCGAAACGGCGCTCTCGACGTACTTCGCGACGACGTCGACTTCGAGGTTGACCGTCGAGCCGACCTTCCGGCTGCCGAGCGTCGTCCGCTTGAGCGTCTCGGGGATGAGGCTCACCGTGAAGCTGTCGGGCGCCACGTCGACGACGGTCAGGCTCACGCCGTCGACCGTGACGGAACCCTTCTCGACGAGGTAACGGGTCACCACCGCAGGTGCGCTGATCCGCACGACGTCCCAGTGCTCGGCCGGCTCTCGCGACGCGACAGTGCCGACCCCGTCGACGTGACCCTGCACGATGTGGCCGCCGAGCCGCGTCGCCGGGGTCACGGCGCGCTCCAGGTTGACGGCAGCGCCCGGCGAGAGCAGGCCCAGCCCGGAGCGCTGCAGCGACTCCGCCATCACGTCGAAACTCAGCAGCTTGGCGTCAGCGGCCGCGGCGACGGCGATATCGGTGACCGTCAGGCAGACGCCATTGACGCTGATCGAGTCGCCGAGACCGGCGTCTGCCCCGACGATGCGGGCAAGCACCGTGAGCCGGGCGGCGTCCGCCAGCCGCTCGAGGGCGACGACATCACCCAACTCTTCGACGATTCCGGTGAACATCGGCTCAGCCTTCCGTGGGGTAGCAGGTGAGGCGAACGTCCGCGCCGAGGCGGGTGACGTCCACCAGCTCCAGGCGCGGGGCGGCGGCGATGGTGTCGATCTGCGCCCCGTGCAGGGCGGGAAACCGGCCGCTGCCCAGCAGCACCGGCGCCACGTAACCGATCACCTTGTCGACCAGCCCCTCGGCCCAGAAAGCGCCGGCCAGCGTCGGGCCGCCCTCGAGCAGCACGCTGACCACACCGTCGGCGAACAGCCGGGCCAGCGCGTCGGCAGGCTTGTCTGCGGTGATGAGCGTCTTGGCCTGCGCGTCGCGTACCCGGGCGTTCGCCGGCGTGCGACCGGATCGATCGAACACGACCCGCAGCGGCTGGGCGACCGGATGATGCGGCGCCACGTCGAATCGGGCGGTGAGCTGCGGGTCATCGGCAAGTACCGTCTGCACGCCGACGGCCACCGCGTCGACCTGCGCCCGTAGCCGATGCACGTCAGCGCGCGCCTGCGGGCCGGTGATCCAGCGGCTGCTGCCGTCGGCGGCTGCCACCTGACCATCGAGGCTCGCGGCGTACTTCCAGATGACGAAAGGCCGGCCGCGGCGCTGCGCGTGCAACCAGGCTTCGTTTCCCCGCGCCGCTGCTGCGGCGTGCAGGCCGCCGGTGACCTCGACGCCGGCCCGGCGCAGCACGTCGGCACCGCCGGCCGCCTTCGGGTTCGGATCGGCAACGGCATAGACGACGCGGGCGACTCCGGCATCGATGAGCGCTTGCGTGCAGGCGCCGGTGCGCCCCACGTGCGCGCAGGGCTCGAGGCTCACCACGGCGGTGCCGCCGCGGGCCGCGTCACCGGCGGCGCCGAGCGCGGCGACTTCGGCGTGGGGGCCGCCGGCGATCTCGTGCCAGCCCTCCCCCGCCACCCGCCCGCGGGCGTCGAGGATCACGCAGCCGACGACCGGATTGGGACTCGTGGTGCCGAGCCCATACGCGGCGATCTGCACCGCCCGCTGCATGGCGGCGGTCTCGACGGCGCCGAAGTCCCCTCCGGGGCTCACCATGTTCGGCTCACACGCTGCGCACCGGACCATGGCCACGGATCTGCGCGGCCCGTTCGCCCGCCGCCCGGATCCGCCGCGCCGCCTCGGCGGGATCGTCCGCACCGAACACCGACGAGCCGGCGACGAGGACGTTCGCCCCGGCCTCGACACACTGCACCGCGGTGTCTTCGGTGACGCCGCCGTCGACCTCGATCCACAGATCCAGGTCGCGATCGCGCGCCATCCTGCGCACCGCGGCAATGGTGGGAAGGACGTGCTCGAGGAAAGGCTGACCGCCGAACCCGGGCTCGATCGTCATGATCAGCGCCAGATCGAACTCGCGAAACAGCTCGGCGTACGGCTCGACGGACGTCCCCGGATTGAAAGCGATCCCGGCCCGCGCGCCGGCGCCGCGGATCTCACGCGCGGTGCGCAGCGGGGCCTTCGCGGCTTCGGCGTGAAACGTGACGCTGCCGGCGCCCGCCTCCGCGTACGAAACGACCCAGCGCTCGGGCTCTTCGATCATCAGATGGCAGTCGAGCGGAACGGGGGTGTGGCCGGCGAGCGCCTTCACCGTCGCCGGGCTGTACGCGAGGTTGGGGACGAAGTGGTAGTCCATGACGTCGACGTGCAGCCAGTCGACCACCGGCTCGACCCCGCTCACCGCGGCGCCGAGCTGCAGCGGATCCGCCGCCAGCAGGCTCGGGTAGACCTGGATGCCGCCGGGCAGCGGCGAGGAAGCGGCGACCGGCTCGGGTGAAGTGGACGACACGAATGGTCAGGCTAGTGGCCGGAGCCGAGTCGGCGAAGCAGCGAGATGAACATGGCATCGGTGCCGTGGCGATGCGGCCAGAGCTGAACGCTCGGACCGTCCCCGAGCTCGGGCATGCCGGCGGGTAGCAGCGGCCGCACGTCCTCCTCTCGGACGTCGACCGGAGGCCGGCGTAGGACATCCGCCAGCACGCCGACCGTTTCGCGGCGATGCGGCGAGCAGGTCGCGTACAGCACGACGCCTCCCGGCCGCACCAGCGTCAACGCCTCCCTGAGGAGGTCTGCTTGCAGCTGCGCCAGCGGCTCGATGTCGGCCGGCGTGCGGCGCCAGCGCGCCTCCGGGCGGCGCCGGAGAGCACCGAGCCCCGAACACGGGGCGTCGAGCAGTACCCGATCGACGCTGGCGGGCCGGAAGGGGGCGCGGCGTCCGTCGCCGACCACCACGGGAACGCCGGCGGTCGCCACGAGCCGGGCCCGCGACTCGTGCAGCTCGAGGCCCGTCACAGTGAGCCCCTCCGCCGCGAGAAGCGCCGCCTTGCCACCCGGGCCGGCCGCGAGGTCGACGACGTGAGCGCCGGGAGCATGGGCCGCGGCAAGGGCCAACGCCACTAATTGGCTGCCCTCGTCCTGCACCGCAGCCCGGCCGCTGCGGACCGCGTCGATCTCGGCCGGGTCGCCGCCGCCGAGGTGGACCGCCCGCGGCGACCACGTTCCCTCGACGGATCCCTCCCCGGCGGCGGCGAGCAGGTCCGCCCGAGTGATCGTGCGGGCAACCAGGTGCACGATCGGACGGGCGTCGTCGGCTTCGAGCGCGGCAGCCAGCTCGGTGGTGTCGGGTTCCCCGGAACCACCGCCGAGCGCGTCCGCGAACGCTTCGACGATCCACCGCGGATGGGCATGCGCGATCGCCAGGTGCCCGAGCGGGTCACTGGCCAGCGCGGGCGCGGGCGGTGCCGGATCTTCGGCGACGCGGCGCATGACCGCGTTCGCGAAACCGGCGGCGCGCGGCGCGACCCGCCGCACCAAATCCACCGTCGTGGACACCGCGGCGCGGGCGGGCACCCGGGTGCGCCACAGCTGGTAGGCGCCGAGGCGCAGCGCGTCGCGGACCCGGGGGTCGACCTGACGTTTGATGAAGCGGTCGAGCGATGCGTCGAGGCTGCCCTGCGCGCGGAGGGCACCGTAGGCGAGTTCGGTGGCGAACGCCCGGTCCCGTGCCGCCAGCCGCCGCTCGCGCAGCAGCTGAGGCAGGAGCAGGTTGGCGTACGCGTCCCGCTCGCGAACACCGATCAGCACGTCCAGCGCCAGCCGGCGCGCGGGGTCGGGCGTCACGTAAGGGCGTCCCCGGCAGCGAGCCGCAGCCCGCGCGCCCACGCGTCGGCGGCCATCTGCGGCTTGCCTTCGGGCTGTACCTGCCGGAGCTCGACCGCCGTCGTCGCGGTGCCCACCAGAACCTGCCCGCCGCGCTGGGTGACTTCGCCGGGCGCGAGACCCCAGACATCGGTGGAACGGACGGGACCCACCTTCACCCGACGATCGCGAAACGTCGTCCAGGCGCCCGGTGCCGGGGCGGCCGCCCGGGTCAGCCGATCAACGACGACGGCCGGTTCACTCCAGCGGATGCGGACATCGTCGACACCCAGCTTCGGCGCCATCGAGACGCCTTCGGCCGGCTGCGGCCGCGCTTCGATGCTGCCGTCCTCGATGCCGTCGAGCGTCGCGACGAGAAGGCGGGCGCCGGAATCGGACAGCCGGGTGAGCAGATCCCCGGCGGTGTCCTCGGGGGCGATCGGCTCGGTCACCATGCCGTAGTAGGGACCGGTGTCCATCCCCTCCTCGATGAGGAAGGTGGTGGCACCGGTCAGATCGTCCCCGGCCAGCAGCGCGTGCTGCACGGGCGCCGCGCCGCGCCAGGCCGGCAGCAGCGAGAAGTGCAGGTTCACCCAGCCGTGGCGCGGGATGTCGAGAGCCGCCCGCGGAAGCAACGCTCCATAGGCGACGACAGGGCAGCAGTCGGGCGCGATCTCGGCGAGCCGGTCGAGGAACTCCGGGTCGCGGGGACGCTGGGGCTGCAACACTTCCAGCTCCGCCTCGAGCGCAAGCTGCTTGACCGGCGAGACGCCCAGCTTGCGACCGCGTCCGGCGGGCGCGTCGGGGCGCGTGAGCACGGCGACCACGTCGTGCCGTGGGCTGTCCAGCAACGCCGCGAGGCTCGGCACGGCCGCCTCGGGCGTACCGGCAAAGACCAGGCGCATCGCTACCGCCCGCCCTGTCGGACGCTCATCTGGCCGCCGCTCATCTGCCCGACGCTCATCTGCCCGGCCTCATCGCGCCTGGCCGAACATCGGGTGCGGGCTCGCCTTCACCGTCGGAGCCGGCTGGCCGAACCATTCCGCGTCCCGGATCGCCGCTTTCGCCTTCTTCGCGGTGGCGGCGTCCAGGCGGTCGATGAAGATGACGCCGTCGAGGTGGTCGGTCTCGTGCTGGATCGCCCGCGAGAGGTAGCCGCTGCCCTCGATGACGACCGGGTCGCCGTACATGTTCTGCCCTGCTGCGACCACCCGCTCCGGGCGCTTCAGCTCGAACGACAGGCCGGGCAACGACAGGCAGCCCTCCTCGCCGTCCATGAGTTCTTCGCTGAACGGGCCGAGGATCGGATTGATCAAGTGCCCGACCTCATCCTCGACGTCGTAGGTGAAGACCCGCAGCGAAACTCCGACCTGCGGTGCGGCGAGCCCCGAGCCGGGCGCGTCCCGCATCGTCTCGGTGAGGTCCTTGACCAGCCGGCGCAGCTCCTTGTCGAACGTCGTGACCTCGGCTGCCCGCGTACGCAGGACCGGATCTCCGAACAGCCGGATCGAACGGACGGACAAAGCACAACTCCCGGGGGTCGGCGCTGCGAAGAGTGCGCCCTCCAGCTTACGAAGATCGCGCTGACGTCCGCGGCGCCGGACCCGGCCGCTCCGCTGCGGTGCCGCGCGTCAGCCGATGGACGCCGGATCGAGCCGCACCCGCACCACCGGTTCGGACTTCACGCTGCGGGAACGGCTCACGGCCTGCAGCGCGGCGGCAAGCGTGGCGCCCTCCTGGCGGGCGACGCGCACCAGCAGCCGCTCGCCTGAACCGGGCAGCGGCACCGGGCCCAGCACGTCGGCTCCAGCGGGCAATTGCGCTGCGGCGAGAAATGCTTCGAGATCTTGAGGCTCCCCCTCGAGCGCGGCCATGCGCGTCGCCGGCGGGAATCCGAGCTCGGCCCGTGTGTCGGCCTCGTAGCGGGCGTAGCCGATCGGATCCCACCGCACGAGCGCCTGCACCGCGGGCAACGCCGGCGCAGCGCCGGCGAGCACGACGTGCCCGCCGGCGCCCGCCGGGAGGGCGAGCGACGCTGCCGCCATCCAGCGGCGTACCGCTTCCTCCCCCGCGCGCAGGTCCGCGCGCCCGAGCAGCGCCCAGGCGTCGAGCAGGAGCACGGCGCCATAGCCCCGCTCGGGGACGGGCTCGGCGCCGGGCGTCGCGACGACGAGGGCCGGCTCGTCGGGCAGGTGCGCGACGACCTCGGCACCGCTGGAACGGATGACGGGCACGCCGGGAAAGGCACGTCCGAGTTCGTCGGCCGTCCGGACGTCGCCGACGACGACCGCCCGCCACTGGTTCGCCCCGCACTCCGGGCAAGCAGGATCCACCGAGCTCGTAGCGCACCACCGGCAGGTCAGCACGTGGTCGGCCCGTTCCTGCGCGAGCGGACCGCCGCACGCCGGGCACCGCAACGGGGTACGGCAGCGAGCACACACCAGCGCCGGGCGGTACCCGCGCCGGGGAACGCTGACCAGCACCGGGTGACCCGCCGCCAACGCCGCGCGGACGGCGCCGAACGCGACGTCCGGCAACCGGGCAGCCCGCGCCAGCGGATCCCGGACCAGCTGCTCGTCCGAGCCGGCGACCTCCACCCGGGGCGCCCGCGCCCGCACCACCTCACGCGAGGCGGCGACCAGGTGCGTCCATCCGCCGGCGGCCAGGCTCACCGCTTCGACACTGGGGGCATGGCCGCCGAGCAGCGCCGCCGCCTCCCCCAGGTGGGCGCGCAACGCGAGCACGTCGCGCACGTTCGCATACGGGGCGTGCGGTTCTTCGTGCAGGTCGGACCCGTCGTCCCAGACCACTACCAACCCGAGCGCGCGAACCGGCGCGTACGCCGCCGCACGCGTTCCGACGACCGCGCGGACCTGCCCGCGCACGATTCGCAAGAACCGGCGATACCGCTCGGCGGGCCCGAGGTCGGCCGTCAGCTCGACGAAATGATCAGAGCCGAGGGTCGAGCGCAGCGCCGCAGAGACGCGCGCGACCTCCCGGCCGTCGGGGACGACGATGACCGCCCCGCGCCGCGCCGAAAGGGCCGCCTGGGTGGCAATCGCGATCTCCTGCGCCCAGCAGTCACCCGGCAGTGCCGCCCAGGTCGCGCGGGGACTCTCGCCGCGGGCCAGATGCGCGAGGAACGCCGGACCGTGCTGATATTCGGCCCAGCCACCCAGCTCCGGGACCGGCGGGGGCGGCACCGTCGGGTGCCCGTCCTCGCGTTCGACGCGGGCGTGGCGCGGCGGCACCGCCAGTCGCAACACGTCGGAGAATGTCCCGGCCCAGCGATCGGCGACGGCCCGGCACAGCTGCGCGACTTCTGGGCTGAGCACCCGCTCCGAGCCGGACAGGCTCCGGATCGGACGCAGCTGGCCGGTGAAGTCCGAGACCTCCGGGCGAGCCAGGATGACTCCGCTGACCAGCCGACCCGCGAACACGACGCGCACCCGGACCCCGGGCTGCGCCTGCTCGTCGAAGTCGGCCGGGATCGTGTAGTCGAAGACCCGGTCGAGATGCGGCAGCGGGACGTCGAGTACGACGGAAGCGACCGCAGGCGTGGCGCTCACGGTCCGAGACGGACCGAGAGGGTCAGCCCTTGACGGCACGCGCGAGCGCGTCGGCCCGCGTGGTGCCCTCCCAGGTGAAGTCGAGCTCGGGGCGGCCGAAGTGACCGTAAGCCGCGGTCTGCTGGTAGATCGGGCGCAGCAGGTCGAGGTCGCGGACGATGGCGGCGGGGCGCAGGTCGAACACCGACAGGATGGCGTCCTGGATCTGCTCGTCCGGAACGGTGCCGGTGCCGAAGGTCTCGACGAACGTGCCGACAGGCTGTGCCTTGCCGATGGCGTAGGCCACCTGCACCTCGCAGCGACGGGCCAGACCGGCGGCGACCACGTTCTTCGCGACCCACCGCATGGCGTACGCAGCCGAGCGGTCCACCTTGGACGGGTCCTTGCCGCTGAACGCGCCACCGCCGTGGCGGGCCATGCCGCCGTAGGTGTCAACGATGATCTTGCGGCCGGTGAGGCCGGCGTCGCCCATCGGACCGCCGATCTCGAAGCGACCGGTCGGGTTCACCAGCAGCCGGTAGTCCTTGATGTCGATGTCGAGCGCAGCAAGCTCCGGCTCCACCACGTGCTCGCGGACATCGGGGGCGAGCAGCGTCTCGAGATCGATGTCGGCGGCGTGCTGGGAGCTCACCACGACGGTGTCCAGGCGGGCCGGGCGCCCGTCCGCGTAGCCGATGGTGACCTGCGTCTTGCCGTCGGGACGCAGGTAGCCGACGGTGCCCTCCTTGCGGACGGCGGTCAGGCGCCGCGCCAGCCGGTGCGCCAGGGCGATCGGCAGCGGCATGAGCTCGGGGGTCTCGTCGCAGGCGAATCCGAACATGAGGCCCTGGTCGCCGGCGCCCTGACGGTCGAGATCGTCGAGCGAGGCGCCGGTGCGTGCCTCGTAGGCGTCGTCGACTCCCTGGCGGATGTCGCTGGACTGCGCGCCGATGGACACGCTCACGCCGCAGGAACGGCCGTCGAAGCCCTTGATCGAGGAGTCGTAGCCGATGCCGAGAACGACATCGCGCACGACGTTCGCGATGTCGACGTAGGTGGTGGTGTCGACCTCACCCGCGACGTGAACCTGTCCGGTGGTGATCAGGGTCTCGACGGCGACCTTGCTGATCGGGTCGTCCTTGATCATGCGGTCCAGGATCGCGTCACTGATCTGGTCAGCGATCTTGTCCGGATGTCCCTCGGTGACGGACTCGGAGGTGAAGAGACGGCTGGCCACAGTGCTCCTTGAAACAGTCGATCCGGGCGGATACAGGCTTGACGGGTAAACGGCGCGTGATGTCGGTAAGTGATGACAGGGTATCGAGGACTTACCGAGCCGTCCCGCTAGACCCCTCGCTCGCGGAGGCGCGCCGCGATCAGATCCCAGAGCTGGTGTGCCAGCGCGTCCTTGGAACCTTGGGGAATCTCGACCGCGGCACCGTCCGCGCTGAGCACCACCGCCGTGTTGTGCTCGACCTCGAAACCGCGGCCGTCTCCCACCTCGTTGACCACGAGCAGGTCGCAGCCCTTGCGGGCGAGTTTGGCCCGGCCGTTGTCCATGACGTTGTCGGTTTCAGCGGCGAAACCGACAATGATCTGCCGCGCGTCGCGTCCACCGGCTCGCCGGGCAACCAAACCTGCGAGCACATCCGGATTGCGGGTGAGCTTCAGCGGCTCGGGCTCCGCGTCGGGACGCTTCTTGATCTTGGTGGCTTGGCGGTGTTCGGGGCGGAAGTCCGCCACAGCAGCCGTCATGACGACCGCGTCAGCGCCGTCGGCAGCTGACGTCACCGCCGCCTCGAGATCGGCGGCCGTGCGCACCCGAACGCTGCTCACTCCCGCGACGTCGGGAAGCTCGACGTTCGCGCTGACCAGCGTGACCCGAGCTCCCCGCGCCGCGGCGGCGCGAGCGATCGCATAGCCCTGGCGGCCGGTGGAGCGATTGCCGAGGAAGCGCACCGGGTCCAGCGGCTCTCGCGTGCCGCCGGCGGAGACCACCACGTGCCGGCCCGCGAGGTCACGAAAAGCTCCCTGTCCGAGCAGGGCCCGGGAGGCTGCCGGGACGGATGCCGTCCGGGCAAGGATCGACCGCGCCGTCGCGGCGATGTCGACCGGTTCGGGTAGCCGGCCCGGCCCGGAGTCGGCGCCGGTCAGCCGCCCTGACGCCGGCTCGATGACGATCGCGCCGCGGTCGCGCAGGACCGCGACATTGCTGCGGGTGGCCGGGTGCTCCCACATCTCGGTGTGCATGGCCGGGGCAAAAACCTGCGGGCAGGTCGCGGTGAGCAGCGTGGAGGTGAGCAGGTCGTCGGCGCGGCCGATGACCGCCTTCGCCAGCAGGTCGGCGGTGGCCGGGACGACCAGCACCAGATCGGCCGCGCGGCCGAGCCGAACGTGAGGAACCTCATGCGCCCGGCTCCAGACGTCAGAGGCAACCGGACGGCCGGACAGCGCCGCCCAGGTGGGCTCCCCGACGAACCGCAGCGCCGCCTCGGTGGGGACGACGGTGACCGCATGGCCGGTCTCGGTCAGCTGCCGCAACACCTCGACGGCCTTGTACGCAGCAATGCCGCCGCAAACGCCCAGGACGACCTCCGGAGCTCGCCCGGGGGTCGGATCGGGATTCACGGCGGCAGCCGGTACGCGACGAGGCGCGGCGACTATGCGGGAACTATTCCGTCGCGGCAGGATCGCCGATCGGCTCGGCGGTCAGCATGCCTGCGTTGATCTCGCGCATGGCGATGGAAAGCGGCTTCTCCTGCGGGGTGGTCTCCACCATCGGGCCGACGTACTCGAGCAGACCTTCGCCCAGCTGGCTGTAGTAGGCGTTGATCTGCCGGGCCCGCTTGGACGCGAAGATCACCAGCGCGTACTTCGAGTGGGTGTTGGTCAGCAGCTCGTCGATCGGCGGATTGGTGATGCCCAGGGGCGCGGCCGGGGTGCTACCCACGTCGGGGTACCTCCAGAGAAGAAGCTTCGCGGTCAGTCTCACGCCGAGGCGCCGAACTGCTACCGCCGGTGTCGCTGAGCGTGTCGTCCAGGATGGGATTCAGCGACTGGTCTCGAACGACAATTACTCAGCCATCAAAGCTACCAGCTCATCAGCCGCGGAATCCACATCGCGGTTGATCACCGTGCGATCGAACTCGTCGATCGCGGCGAGCTCATGCTTGGCGACCGCCAGCCGCTCCGCCACTGCGGCGGCGGATTCGGTGGCCCGGCCGGTGAGCCGGCGGGTGAGCTCCTCCCACGAGGGCGGAGCCAGGAAGACCAGCTGCGCCTCGGGCATCGTGCGACGCACTTGCCGCGCGCCCTGCAAGTCGATCTCGAGCAGCGCTGCCCGGTGATGCTCCAGCTGATGCATCACCGGGGTGCGGGGCGTGCCGTACTGATGCCCGCCGAAGGTGGCGTGCTCGAGCAATTCCCCGGCCCCGACGAGCCGGCCGAATTCAGCGTCATCGACGAAGTGGTAATGCACTCCGTCGATTTCGCCCGGGCGCGGTTTGCGCGTGGTCACACTCACCGAAACCCAGATTTCGGGGTGCCGGCGGCGTACCGCCGCCACCACGCTGCCCTTCCCGACCCCGGAGGGTCCGGAAAGCACTGTCAGCCGAGCCACCGACTGTCACCGCCGTCCGGACCGCGCCGGGAGCGCGGGCGAGATCAGCTCGAGGAGTTGTCGAACTCGGCGACCAGCGCAGCACGCTGCTTCGCCCCCAGGCCGCGAACGCGGCGAGTGGGGCTGATGTCGAGCCGCTCCATGATCTTGGTGGCTCGCACCTTGCCGACCCCCGGAAGGGCCTCCAGCACGGCGGAAACCTTCATCTTTCCGATCACCTCGCTGGAGTCGGCCTTGGCAAGGACCGACTCGAGCGTTTCATCGGACTTCTTGAGCTGCTCCTTGACCTCTGCTCGCTGCTTGCGGGCCTGTGCGGCCTTTTCAAGCGCGGCGGAGCGCTGTTCCGGTGTCAACGGCGGCAAGGCCACGGCGACGTTCGCCTCCTTTAGCGGAAGTGGTGCGAAGAACGCATCCAGCAGCGGCAACGTACTGAATGCCCAGGCCCGGGTCCACTACCTGGGCCATCGTGATCCGCGTGTCGGCTCCGGATTCGGCGTGCGGCGCGGGCGAAAAGCTCGTCGCGAAGCGACGTCGGTGGTCTCCGGCGACGTGGTGAACGGCCGTTCGCCGGGCGATGCGCGCGGCCCAGGGCGGGCGGTGTCAGGACCGTGACGGGCGGGCAGCAGGCACGAGCCGGGGAGTGGCCTTGCGTGCCCGGTGCGGTGCTGAGGCAGGGGCGGACCCGGCGGCGCAGCCCCGGCGGCGCTGAGCCAGTGGCCGAGCTCCTGGCGGCTGCGGAAGGCGGCCTCAGCCGGCGAGGTCGGCGGCGATGAGCGCCGCGGCGGCGCCCGGGTCGTCGGCACCCGTAATGGGGCGGCCCACAACGAGCAGGTCGGCGCCGGCGGCCAGCGCGGCGGCAGGTGTCGAGACGCGGGCCTGATCTTGCGTGGCCGCGCCCGCGGGGCGCACCCCTGGCGTGATCAAGGTGACATCCGGCCCTACTTCGGCGCGGATCGCGGCGACCTCCTGCGGGCTACACACGAGGGCCCGAGCGCCTGCCCCGACCGCCAGGGTGGCCAGCCGGCGCGCGGCGTCGAGCGGCGCGCCGCGCAGCCCGATGCCGTCGAGATCGTCCGGACTCAGCGAGGTCAGCACGGTGACTGCGGCGATGTCCACGTCCGGGAGTGCCTCGACAGCGGCGCGCACCATGGCTGCTCCCCCGCTGGCATGCACGGTGAGAAAGCGCGGGCGCAGGCCGGCGACGGCGCGGGCCGCCCCTGCCACGGTAGCCGGGATGTCATGCAGCTTGAGGTCCAGGAAGAGCGCCACGCCCGTGCCGCCGCGGACCGCGTCGACGACCGCCGGGCCGTGGCGGCAAAACAGCTCGAGGCCGACCTTCACCACCGCGACGTGCGGTGAGACCGCTGCGGACCAGCGGGCTGCGGTCTCGACGTCAGGCGCGTCGAGAGCCACCGCGATCGGCGCCTTGTCGTTCCACACCCCGCGCCGGCCACCAACGCCGTCCGAGGCGCGCTTTCCGAATCTCATACCAACTCACTCACCGTCTCGTCGGAAAGCACCGGGGTTCCGGCCGGCCGGTGGGCGACGCCGATGACGTCGCGGACCGACGGCAGCCCGCGGCTGCCCAGCTCGGCCTCCAGCTCACCGAGGATGCGCATGGGAGCGCCCGGATCGCCGAACACCGCCGTGCCGACCGAGACGGCGGACGCGCCGGCCGCGAGGAACGCGAGCGCGTCCGCTCCGTTGCGCACCCCGCCCATCCCGAGCAGCGGCACGGACGGCAGCGCCGCGTGAACCTGGTAGATGCAGCGCAGCGCGACCGGCCGGATCGCCGGCCCCGACAAGCCGCCGGTGATCCCGGCGAGCGCCGGGCGCAGCGTGTGCGGATCGATCGCCATGCCGAGCAGCGTGTTGATGAGCGACAGCCCGTCGGCGCCGGCGTCGACGACCGAGTGGGCGATCTCGACGATGTCGGTGACGTCCGGAGACAGTTTGGCGAAGACCGGCACCCGCGCGTTGTCGGACAGCTCGCGCCGCACCGCAGCGATCACGTCGGATGCTGCCGCCCGCGAGCAGGCGAAGACCTGGCCGCGGTTAGCCACGTTGGGGCAGCTGATGTTCACCTCGACCATGGCGATGCCGGGCGCGTGCCGCAGGCGCCGGGCGAGTTCGCCGTATTCGTCGACCGACCCCCCCGCGATGCTGACTACCGCACGCGCCCCGTTCTCGACCAGCCACGGCAGGTCGTTCTCGAGGAACGCGGTGATACCGGGGCCTTGCAGCCCGATGGAATTGAGCATGCCGCTCGGGGTCTCCGCCATGCGCGGGGTGGGCCGCCCGAGCCGGGGCTCGCGCATGACCGACTTGGTGACGATCGCGCCGAGCTCGGAGACGTCGAAGAACGCGGACAGCTCACGACCGGCGGCCGCGCACCCCGAGGCGGTGAAGATCGGATTGGGAAAGCGGACGCCGGCGAGCGTCGTCGTCAGATCGACAGCCGGCCTCTCCGGCTCCGCCTCGCCGGTCCCGGATACGGAGCTCATATCGGCGCCTCGAAGCTGGCTGGGACGGATGAGATGGGTGCCGTCGCCGAATTCGCGACCGCCGGGATCGGCTTGCCGATCAGGTCGAACTGCACGAGTTCACCGGCGAACACCGGCCCTTCCGTGCACGAGCGGATCATCTTGACCTGCGAGTCGTCCGCTCCCCGCGGACGAACGGGAAGCACGCAGGTCATGCAGACCCCGATACCGCAGGCCATGGCTTCCTCCACCGCGATGTACGACGGGATCCCGGCCGACTTCGCGAGACCGGCGACGGCCTGCAACATCGGCATCGGCCCGCACGCGTACACCACATCGATGTGGGCCAGCGTCGGGTCGAACGCTGCCGTCACCAGTCCCCTCACGCCCGCCGAGCCGTCGTCCGTGGCGATGGTGCATTCGTCGGACACCCGGCGCGCCTCGAGCGTGCCGTAGAGCCGGTCGGCCGTCGCGGCGCCGAGCGCCATGGTGACGCTGCAGCCGCGGTCGCGGAGTGCAGCCGCGAGCGCGAACAGCGGCGCCGAGCCGTATCCACCGCCGACCAGGAGGGTGCGCGCCCCGGCCCGGCCGTTCTCCGGCTTGACCGGCAGCGGGAACGGGCGTCCCAGCGGGCCGACGATGTCGACCCGGTCGCCCGCGACCCGTCCGGTCAGCCAGCGGGTGCCGTCCCCGACGGGGGCGACGACGACCTCCACCGTGCCGGCCGGCCCGACCCGGGCGATCGAGAACGAGCGCCGCAGCAGCAGCCCCGACGCCGCTCCGCCGACGGCGAACGCGACGAACTGCCCCGGCCGCGCATGCTCGGCGATGGCCGGCGCGTGAATCGCCAACCGGGTGTAGGCACCGTCGCGCACCACCCGCAGCACCTGCGCGCTACGCAGCTGCACCGGCCGAGTCGTCGCCACCTTGGGTACCGGCGGCTTCGGATCGTCGCCTTCGGGCTGAGCCGCCGGCTCAGCCGCACTATCCACGGCTTCTCGCCGCCGCCAAATCGGCATGCCACTCCTGGAGTGCCCGAACGTTGATGTCTCCGCGCAGCAGCGCCTCGATGCCCTGCACTGCCGCCGCAGCGCCGGGGACGGTGGTGACACACGGAGTGTTGCTGGTGACGCAGGCGCTGCGAATCTCGTATCCGTCGACGCGCGGGCCGTTGCCGAACGGCGTGTTGATGACGAGGTCCACCTCGCCTTCGAGGATGCGCGCCACCGCGTCTCCCGGCAGGCCCTCCGAGTGCTTCGGAACGATGGTGGCGCCGACCCCGTTACGCCGCAGCACCTGCGCCGTGCCTTCGGTCGCAAGCACCTCGAAGCCGAGGTCCTTGAGCCGCTTGACCGGGAAGATCATCGCGCGCTTGTCGCGGTTGGCGAGGCTCACGAAAACCGTGCCCTTGGTGGGAAGCGGGCCGTACGCCGCGCTCTGGCTCTTCGCGTAGGCAACGCCGAAGCCGCTGTCGATTCCCATCACCTCGCCGGTGGACTTCATCTCCGGGCCGAGCACGGTGTCGACCCCGGTGAAGCGGTTGAAGGGCAGGACCGCTTCCTTCACGGCGATGTGGCTGTCGAACGGCATGTCCGCACCGTCGCCGCGCGCCGGGAGCAGCCCCTCAGCGCGCAGCTCGGCGATCCTCGCGCCGAGCATGACCCGAGCGGCTGCCTTCGCGATGGGAATGCCGGTCGCCTTGGCGACGAAGGGCACGGTTCGCGACGCCCGCGGGTTCGCCTCCAGCACGTAGAGGACGTCGGCCTGCAGGGCGTACTGCACGTTCACCAAGCCCTGGACGCCGACGCCCCGGGCGATGGCCTCGGTGGCCTCGCGGATGCGGATGAGATCAGCGGCGCCGAGCGTGATGGGCGGAAGCGCGCACGCCGAGTCGCCGGAGTGGATACCGGCTTCCTCGATGTGCTCCATGACGCCGGCGAGGTAGAGCTCCTCGCCGTCGTACAGCGCGTCGACGTCCACCTCGACGGCGTCGTCGAGAAAGCGGTCGACGAGGACCGGGTGCTCCGGGCTGGCGGACGTCGCGCGGCTCACGTAATCCGCCAGCGAGGCCTCGTCGTAGACGATTTCCATGCCGCGCCCGCCGAGGACGTAACTCGGCCGCACGAGCACCGGGTAGCCGATCTCGGCGGCGACCTGCTCGGCGTCTTCGAAGGAGAAAGCGGTGCCGAATCGCGGCGCGGTGAGGCCGGCGGCATCGAGCACCTTGCCGAATTCACCGCGGTCCTCCGCGAGATGAATCGCTTCGGGGGTCGTCCCCACGACCGGAACGCCCACCGCCGAAAGCCCGGCGGCCAGGCCGAGCGGCGTCTGCCCGCCCAGCTGGACGATGACACCGGCGACCGGACCGGCTGCCTGCTCGGCAGCGACGATCTCGAGCACGTCCTCGACCGTGAGCGGCTCGAAGTACAGCCGGTCGCTGGTGTCGTAGTCGGTGGAGACCGTCTCCGGATTGCAGTTGACCATGATGGTCTCGTAGCCGGCGTCGGACAGCGCGAAAGCCGCGTGACAGCAGGCGTAATCGAACTCGATGCCTTGCCCGATGCGGTTGGGCCCGCTGCCGAGGACGATGACCGCCGGGCGCTCCCGCGGCTCGACCTCGGTCTCGTCGTCGTAGCTGCTGTAGTGATACGGCGTGTAAGCGGCGAACTCGGCCGCGCAAGTGTCGACCGTCTTGTAGACCGGCCGAAGGCCCGCTTCGTGACGCCGCGCTCGGGCTTCCGCCTCGGAAACCCCTGTGATTGCAGCGATCTGGCGGTCTGAGAAACCGGCGCGCTTCGCCGTCCGCAGGACCTCACGGTCGTCCGGAGCGGCGGCTACCTGCGCGCGCAACTCGACGAGACTCAGGATCTGGTCGACGAACCACGGATCGATGCCGCTCGCCTGCGACACTTCCTCCACCGTCTTACCGGCGCGCAACGCGCGTTCCACGGTGTACAGCCGCCCCTCGTGGGGCACCCGGAGCGCGTCGAGAACGTCGTCGCCGGCACGTGGCAACGCCTCGTCCGGCACCGTCCAGAAACTGGCCGCTTTGGTCTCCAGCGAGCGCAGCGCCTTGTTGAGCGCCTCGGTGAAATTGCGTCCGATGGCCATCGCCTCGCCGACGCTTTTCATGTGCGTCGTGAGCACCTGGTCCGCGCCGGGGAACTTCTCGAACGCGAACCGCGGAACTTTCACCACGACGTAGTCGAGCGCCGGTTCGAACGCCGCCGGTGTCTCGCGGGTGATGTCGTTCGGGATCTCGTCCAGCGTGTAACCCAAAGCCAGCTTCGCGCTGATCTTCGCGATCGGAAAGCCGGTGGCCTTCGAGGCGAGCGCGCTGCTTCGCGAGACCCGCGGGTTCATCTCGATGACGACCAGCCGGCCGTTGTCCGGATTGATGGCGAACTGGATGTTGCAGCCGCCCGCGTCGACGCCGACCGCCCGCATGATGGCGATCGCAACGTCGCGCATCCGCTGGTACTCGCGATCCGTGAGCGTCATCGCCGGCGCGACGGTCACGCTGTCACCGGTGTGAACGCCCATCGGGTCGACGTTTTCGATCGAGCAGACGACGACCACGTTGTCCGCGCGGTCGCGCATCAGCTCCAGCTCGAATTCCTTCCAGCCGAGGATGCTCTCCTCGAGCAGGACATGGCCGGCGGTCTCGCTCGCCATCCGGCTCGCGTCGAGGCCGCCGCGCGCGATGCGCCGCAGATCCGCCTCGTTGTAGGCGATTCCGCCGCCCTTGCCCCCGAGGGTGAAACCGGGCCGGACGACGACGGGATAGCCGAGATCCTCGGCGATCGCGAAGCACTCGTCCATCGTGTGAGCGATTTCGGAGCGGGCGCTCTCGGCGCCCAGCTCGTCCGGGAGCGCGTCGACGATGGACTTGAAGAGCTGGCGGTTCTCGCCTGCACGGATCGCGTCGATGTCGGCTCCGAGCAGCCGAACGCCGAACTCGTCGAGCACTCCGCTGTCGGCCAATGCCATCGCGGTGTTGAGCGCGGTCTGCCCGCCGAGCGTGGCGAGCAGCGCATCCGGCCGCTCCCGAGCGATGATCTGGCGCACGACCTCCGGGGTGATCGGTTCGACGTAGGTGGCGTCGGCGATCTCGGGGTCGGTCATGATGGTCGCCGGGTTGCTGTTGACCAGGATCACCCGCAGGCCTTCCTGGCGCAGCACGCGGCAGGCCTGCGTGCCCGAGTAGTCGAACTCGCAAGCCTGGCCGATGATGATCGGGCCCGACCCGATGACGAGGACGCTGGACAGTCCTTCGATGCGGCTCACTTGCGCCCCCGCTCCATCAGCTCGACGAACCGGTCGAACAATCCGTCCGCATCATGCGGGCCGGGCGCTGCCTCCGGGTGGTACTGCACGGAAAACGCTGGTGCATCAAGTAATCGCAGCCCTTCGACGACGTTGTCGTTCAACGCGACATGGCTCACCTCTGCGCGCCCGTAAGGGGTGTCACTGACCCGATCGAGCGGCGCATCGACCGCGAAGCCGTGGTTGTGACTGGTGACGGCGACGCGGCCGGTGGCGCGGTCCTGCACCGGCTGGTTGATGCCGCGGTGACCGTAGCCGAGCTTGTAGGTGCCGAAGCCGAGTGCCCGGCCGAGCACCTGGTTGCCGAAGCAGATGCCGAACAGCGGCACCTCGGCATCGAGCACGCCCCGCGCGGCCGCGACGGCGTAGTCCGCGGTCGCCGGATCACCGGGCCCGTTCGAGATGAACACGCCGTCGGGCCTGCCGGACAGCAGCTCCTGCGCGGTGGCGGTCGCCGGATGCACCGTGACCTCGATCCCACGGGCAGCCATACGCGCCGGGGTGCGGGCTTTGATACCGAGATCGAGCGCGGCGACCCGCAGGCGGGGCGGCCCGTCCGGCGACACCACATACGCCTGCGGGGTGGTGACGGCCGGGGCGAGGTCAGCACCGACCATGCCGGCGCTCTGCTGCACGCGCTCGAGCAGTCCATCCGCCGCTTCGAGGGGCGCGATGGCACATCGCATCGCGCCGCGCTCACGCAAGTGACGGGTGAGCGCCCGGGTGTCGATCCCGCTGATGCCCACGATGCCCTCGGAGCGCAGCTGCTCATCGAGTGAACGCTGCGCGCGCCAGGAGCTCGGCCGGCGCGCGGGATCGCGCACGACGTAGCCCGCCACCCAGATCCGCCGGCTCTCCGGATCCTCGTCGTTCACGCCGGTGTTACCGATGTGGGGCGCCGTTTGCACGATGACCTGACGGGCGTAGCTCGGATCGGTCAGCGTCTCCTGGTAGCCGGTCATACCGGTCGCGAAGACCGCCTCACCGAACGTCTCACCGACGGCGCCGTACGCATCGCCGGTGAAGGAGCGGCCGTCCTCGAGCATGAGGACGGCACGTTGTCGGGCGGTCATGCATTCACCCCGCGAGCCTCGGTTGGATCGGTCACTTCTGCGGCAATCAGCCCGCGAACAGCCTTCACGACTTCCTCATAGCCCGATGCCGCGCCGCGGAATCCGCTTTCGTACGGCCGGCCGGAAAGTTCCCAGCCGACGACGAGCAAGCCGGCCCCTGGCATCACCTTGGTGGCGAACCGCTGGTCGACACGTATCGACCGCAGCAACGTGCGCGGGATCCACAGCCCGGCGATGTCCACGCCGACGCAGGTCACCGTGAGCTCACCACCGCCGCGCTGGCCGAGCACGCCGCGCAGCCCGGCGTCCTGCCACCCGGCGGGAGCGGTGGTTCCGAGCGCGACACCCGGCATGGGGCGCACGAGGGCGACCGGCAACGGCCGGGGTGCTGCCGGCATGAAGGACATCGCTGCGGCCACCCGGCGCACCCGACGGCGCGTGAACACGTAGCCGGACGCGACGACTGTGACCACGAGCAGCAGGCAGCACGCGGCGAAGAGCAGATGCATGCCGAGCCGGTCCGCCGGCCTGCTGACGGCAAGGAGCTGGATCATGCCGGCTTGCCGTCCAGCGCCGTAGCCCGGCCGCGAAGGAAGGTGGCGACGACGCTCACCGGCATCTCCCGTCCCGCGTAGGGAGTGTTGCGGCTGCGCGAGGCGAGCGCCGACGGATCGACCATCCAGCGCGCCGAGGGGTCGACCAACGTGAGGTTGGCCGGGGCGCCCGGATCCAGGGGGCGGCCATGACCCGGCAACCGGCCGATCTCGGCCGGCGCGTAGGACATCCTTTTCGCCGCCAGCTCCCAGCTGAAGCGCTCCCCCAGCGCCAGCATCAGGACGCCGAGGGCGGTCTGCAGTCCGAGCATTCCCGGCCGCGCCGCGGCCCACTCGGTCTCCTTGTCCTCCAAGGCGTGCGGAGCGTGATCGGTGGCGACGGCGTCAATCGTTCCGTCGACGATCGCGTCACGCAGCGCGGCCACATCCTCGGCGGTGCGAAGCGGCGGGTTCACCTTGTAGACCGGGTCGTAGCCGCAGGCGAAGTCGTCCGTCAGCAGCAGGTGGTGCGGGGTCACCTCGGCGGTGACCCGCCAACCTTTCGCCTTGGCCCAGCGCAGGATCTCGACCGAGCCGGCGGTGGAAACGTGACAGACATGCAGCCGGGATCCGACGTGGCCGGTCAGCAGCACGTCACGAGCAATGATCGACTCTTCGGCCACCGCCGGCCACCCGGTGAGCCCCAGGCGGGCGGAGATGACGCCCTCGTTCAGCTGCGCGCCGACGGTGAGCCGAGGCTCCTCGGCATGCTGGGCGATGACGCCGTCGAACGCCTTGACGTATTCGAGCGCCCGGCGCATGAGGACGGGATCGCTCACGCAGATGCCGTCGTCGGAGAAAACCCTTACCCGCGCGGCAGAATCCGCCATGGCTCCGAGCTCTGCGAGGTGCTCGCCACGCAGTCCTGAGGTGACCGCGCCGACGGGCGCGACGTCGCACCAGCCCGCCTCGCGGCCGAGCCGGTAGACCTGCTCCACGACACCGGCGGTGTCGGCGACGGGATCGGTGTTCGCCATCGCGTGGACGGCGGTGAACCCGCCGAGGGCAGCGGCCCGCGTGCCGGACTCGACCGTTTCCGCGTCTTCCCGTCCCGGCTCGCGCAGATGGGTGTGCAGATCGACGAAGCCGGGCAGCGCCACCAGGCCTCCGACGTCCATCACCAACGCGCCGGACGGTGCGTCGAGTCCGCCGCCGACTTCGGCGACGACGCCGTCGACGAGCAGCACATCGGTGGGCTTCTCACCGACGACGCTGACGCCGCGCAACAACGTGGGAGGCGCGGCGGGCGCGTTTTCTGTCACAGGGCTCACTCGCAGCTCACTCCCGGCCCTCGACGCCAGCCGTCGCCATGGCCGGGCTCGAGCTCAGCTCGACCGATTCGCCTGTGCCACCGAGCAACAGGTACAGCACCGCCATTCGCACGCTCACTCCATTGGCCACCTGCTCGACGATTGTCGAGCGCAAGCTGTCCGCCACGTCGGACGCGATCTCCATGCCACGCACCATCGGACCCGGATGCATGACGATCGCGTGGTCGGGCAGCGTCGCCATGCGCGCGGCGTCGAGGCCGTAGCGCCGGCTGTACTCGCGCACCGTCGGGAAGTAGGACGCATTCATCCGCTCGCGCTGGACGCGCAGCATCATGATGACGTCGCTCTTGGGGACCGTGGCGTCGAGATCGTAGGACACGTCGGCCGGCCAGTCCTCCACCCCGACCGGCAGCAGCGTCGGCGGGGCCACCAGCGTGACGGACGCGCCGAGCGTCGACAGCAGCAGGACGTTGGACCGCGCCACCCGGCTGTGCAGCACGTCGCCGACGATGGTGACGGACAGGCCGTCGAGCCGTCCCAGCCGGCGTCGCATGGTGAAGGCGTCGAGGAGCGCCTGGGTGGGATGCTCGTGCGTTCCGTCACCGGCGTTGATAACGCTGCCGCGGATCCAGTTGGCCAGCCGATGCGGCGCACCGGAGGCGCTGTGCCGGCAGATGACCCCGTCGGCACCCATCGCTTCGAGCGTGAGCGCGGTGTCTTTGAGACTCTCGCCCTTGGAGACGCTCGATCCCTTTGCGGAGAAGGTGATGACGTCCGCCGAGAGCCGCTTGGCCGCGACCTCGAAGCTGGTGCGGGTGCGGGTGGAGTCTTCGAAGAAGAGGTTGACGACCGTACGTCCGCGCAGGGTCGGCAGCTTCTTGACGGTGCGATCGCCGACCCGCGCCATCTCCTCGGCGGTGTCGAGCACGAGGATGGCCTCGTCGCGGGAGAGGTCGGCCGCCGAGAGCAGGTGCCGGTTCACCGGTCTTCACCACCGGCTTCGCCGCTCACCACGACGTCGGGGTCCGCGCCCGGGCGCGGGGTGATCAGCACCCCGTCGCGGCCGTCGACCTCCTCGAGCAGGACACGCACGCTCTCGCCGTGACTGGTCGGGAGGTTCTTACCGACATAGTCGGCACGGATGGGCAGCTCCCGATGGCCACGGTCGACGAGTACCGCGAGCTGCACGGCCCGCGGACGGCCCAGATCGGAAAGCGCGTCGAGCGCGGCACGAACCGTGCGCCCGGAGTAGAGGACGTCATCGACGAGAACGACGACCTGATCGTCGACGCTGCCGGGCACCTCGGTGCGGCCGACCGGCCGGACACCGCGCAGTCGCAGATCGTCCCGGTACATCGTGGTGTCGAGCGAGCCGACCGGCACCGTGATGCCCTCGAACTCCGCAAGCCGGCGGGCGAGCCGGCGTGCCAGCGCGACACCACGGGTCGGGATGCCGAGCAGCACGACGTCGCGACCACCGGCGGTGTGCTCGAGAAGCTGATGCGCGATGCGGGAGAGGGTGCGGCCGACATCGGCGGCGTTCAAGACCTCACGCCCGGCAGTATCGGTAGCAGAAGCGACCGGCGAGCCGGCTCGGGCAGTCATGACTGCATCAGGCTTTCGCCCTCCTTCCCCGCCTCGCTGGACGGGTCGTTAAAGGAGTGGACTGCGCTAGAAACTATCAGTTGCGTCCTGCCGGACCGGCCTCTCGCGCCGCTCGCGCAGCAACGGTCGGCGTGTCGACGATCACACCGGTTCGGGCAGCCCACGCAGCGCGAGGCACGCGGGCGCTGCGGGGCTTCCGGACCGTGCTCGCCGGTGACCGTTTGCGCCATGTGAAGCATTCGGGCCGGGCCGATCAGGGGACGGGACGGCGTGGTATTTGGTGCCTTTGAGTGACGACACCGCTCTTTTTCCAGCGGATCCACGTACATCGACCGGCTACGCACTACACTCTGTGACGGTGCCGGGGGGCAGCCGCGAGCGGAAAAGTCGCTCAACGAGCGACCAACCGGAGCACACCCGGGACCAATGAAAACCCACTACGCGGCCAAACGGCACCTGCCGGAACGGAGAGCACCACATGTCCGATTACGCCAAGGCGCTCGGGGCACGGTTGCGCGCGATCCGGACCCAGCAGGGGCTGTCGCTGCACGGCGTCGAGGAGAAGTCCGAGGGGCGTTGGAAGGCCGTCGTCGTCGGCTCCTACGAGCGGGGCGACCGGGCGGTAACCGTCCAGCGGCTGTCGGAGCTCGCCGACTTCTACGGGGTGCCCGTCAACGAGCTGCTGCCCGAGCGCGAGGCAGTCATCGCTCTCGAGCAGTCGCCGCGCATCATCCTCGACCTGGAGAAGCTGCAAGCCATCCCGCGCGAGCAGGGTGCCCCACTACTGCGCTACGCGGCCACCATTCAGAGCCAGCGCGGCGATTACAACGGCCGCGTCCTTTCCATCCGCCACGAAGACCTGCGTTCCCTCGCGGTCATCTACGACGAGAACCCCACCACCCTCACCGAGCAGCTGATCAGCTGGGGCGTGCTCTCACCTGAGGCCCGCCGGGCCGTCGAGACCGTCTGACGACATCCAGCAAGATCAACGCGCCAATGATCATGGCGAGGCCCGGTTCGAACCGGGGGTCAGCATGATCATTGGCGCGTTGATCAAGCAACGGCCGCGGGGTTGCCGCTAGGCGCTGGCGCCGCCGGTCCGGGAACGCTGCTCGCTGAGGCGGGCCAGCACCCCGTTGACGAATGCCGCGGACTCGTCCGTCGACAGCTTCGCCGCCAACTCGACCGCCTCGCTCACGGCCACTCCCGCCGGGACCTCCGGCCGGTACAGCAGCTCAAAGGCTCCGATCCGCAGGACGTTACGGTCGACGGCCGGCATCCGGGCAAGCGTCCAGTCCTGCGACAGCGTCGAGAGGAGCCCGTCCAGCTCGCGGCGGTGCGCGGTGACGCCCTCAACGAGCTCGACGGCATACTCCGGAACCGGCGGATCGGCCTGCTCCAACCGCAGGCTGAGCGTCGCCGCGGCCTGGTAGCCCATGAGGTCTGCCTCGTAGAGGATGTCGAGCGCGCGCTTGCGCGCCTTGGAGCGCGCCGACGTGGAGCCCGGGCGGCGTTTCGCCGGCTTCCCGCTGTCGGCTCCGCGCGAAGCGGGAGTCAGTTGGCTCGCCCGAGGTAGCGGCCGTCGCGGGTGTCGACCTTGACCCGCTCGCCCTGGGTGACGAAAAGCGGCACCTGGACGCTCGCGCCGGTCTCGAGCGTCGCCGGCTTGGTGCCTCCGCTCGAGCGGTCGCCCTGCAAGCCGGGCTCGGTGTAGCTGATCGTGAGCTCGACGGACGCCGGCAGCTCCACGTACAGCGGGGTGCCGTCGTGCACGGCGACCACGGCGTTGGTGTTTTCCAGCATGTAGTCGGCCGCCGAGCCGACAACCTCGGCGGACACCGGGATCTGGTCGTAGGACTCGGTGTCCATGAAGATGAAGTCTTCGCCCTCGCGGTAGAGGTAGGTCATCTCCCGCTTGTCCACCGTGGCGACGTCGACCTTGACCCCCGCGTTGAACGTGCGGTCGACCACCTTGCCCGTGGTGACGTTCTTGAGGGTGGTGCGCACGAACGCCCCGCCCTTGCCGGGCTTGACGTGCTGGAACTCGACGACACTCCACAACTGACCGTCGAGGTCGAGCGTCATGCCGTTCTTGAGGTCGTTGGTCGAGGCCACCGAATCACCTTTGGGTCGTGTCTGCTGCGGGAGATGGCGCGGGCGGCAACTGCCGGCGTGCGCGGCTTGGGGCGAGTTTACGCAGTGACCAGGACGCGCCGGTCAGCGCAGCCGGGACGCGATGGCGTGCAACGCCAGCAAGTAGGAGTCGACGCCGAGGCCGGTGATGGTACCGGTGACCACATCGGACAGCACCGACACGTGCCGAAACGGCTCCCGCGCGGCGATCTGCGACATGTGCACCTCGATCAGCGGCGCGGGATGGCCGACGCAAGCGTCGCGGAGCGCGTACGAGTAGTGGGTCCACGCGCCGGCGTTCAGCACGACGGGCAGGCGAGCGTCGGCCGCCTCATGCATCCAGCGGATCAACTCGGCCTCGTCGGCGGTCTGCCGGATGTCGAGGTCGAGACCGAGCGCGTCACCGGTATCGCGGCAGGCGGCGACCAGATCGGCGTAGGTACCGGAACCGTAGATCTGCGGCTCCCGGATACCCAGCCGGTCGAGGTTCGGACCGGAGAGCACGAGCACCTTCACGCGGCCACCTCGCTGTAGGCCGCGGTCAGCAGCGACGGATCCGGATCATCCAGGATGCGGGGTTGAGCCAACGCCGACAGGACGACGAAACGCAACCGGCGGGCGCGCGCCTTCTTGTCCACGCGCATCGCGTCGAGCAGCACCGGCCAGCGGTCCGCCGGGTAGCTCACGGGCAAGCCGATGCGTTGCAGGAGCTCGCGGTGGCGGTCAGCGGTGTCGTCGTCGAGTCCGGCCGCGAGGCGGGAGAGCGCCCCGGCGAAGACGAGCCCGACCGACACGGCAGCCCCATGGCGCCAGCGGTACTGCTCGGCCCGTTCGATCGCGTGGCCGAGGGTGTGACCGTAATTCAGGATCTCCCGGCGGCCGGCCTCCTTCGGATCTGCGCTGACCACCTCCGCCTTCACCGCGATGGAACGCTCGATCAGCTCGCGCAGGTGGCTGGTACCGGTCGGGTCGGCTTCGAGCAGCTCGAGGATGCGCGGATCGGCGATCAGGCCCGTTTTCACGACCTCGGCCAGCCCGGCGGTGAACTCGTTCGGCGGCAGCGTCTCCAGCGTCGCGAGGTCGCACAGCACAGCGCTCGGCTGGTGAAACGCGCCGACGAGGTTCTTGCCGGCATCGGTGTTGATCGCCGTCTTGCCGCCGACGGCGGCGTCGACCATCGCGAGCAACGTCGTCGGCACCTGCACCACGCGGACCCCGCGCAGCCACGTCGCGGCGACGAAACCGGCCAGGTCGGTGACGGCACCGCCGCCGAGCCCTACGACGAGGTCGTCGCGGGTGAACCCGACCCGGCCGAGGACCTCCCAGGCGTAGCCGGCGACGGCCAGCGCCTTCGCGTCTTCACCGTCGGGCACCTCGATGAGGTGCATCTCGGGGGCATCCGGCGCTCCGGCGATCTCGTCGCGAATGCTGAGCGCCGTCACGCGCAGCGCCCGTGGGTGCAGCAGAGCCACCCGGGTAGCGCCGGCCACGGCCTCTGTGAGCTCGCCGAGCAGCCCGATGCCGATCTGAACGGTGTACGGGGTATCGCCCGCGGGGTGCACGTCGATCCGGGTGACCTCGCTCGCATCGGCCGCCGCGCCCCTGACGGCGCCGACGGTCACGTCGCCAGCCATTGCAATGCCTCCTTCGCGACCGCCTCCGGCGAATGCCCGGAGGTGTCCAGCGTGAGCGACGCCACCTCGGCGTACAGCGGCGCCCGCTCGCGCAGCGTCTGCGCCATGCGAGCCCGCGGCGCTTCGACGAGCAGCGGCCGGTCGCGGGCCAGCCCGACCCTCTTGACCGCGTCGGACAGGTCGACGGACAGCGCGAGAACGCGCCGGTGGGCGAGGTCGGCGCGGGTGGCCGGATCGAGGACGGCCCCGCCGCCGAGAGCGACGACCGCTCCTCGGTATCGGTCCTCGGTGAGAACGGCGACGATCGCGGCCCGCTCCAGCGCGCGGAAGCGTTCCTCGCCGTCGTCCAGGAAGATGTCGCTCACCGACTTGCCTGCCGCCTCAGCGGCCAGCTCGTCGGTGTCGACGAAGGCTGCTTCGAGCTCTGCCGCTATCAGCCGTCCGACGGTCGACTTGCCGGCGCCCGGCGGGCCGACGACGAGAACGCGCGGCCCGTCCGCAGCCGCGGGACCGGCGCTCACGGCGCGGCCGGCAGCAGCGCGTCGAGCGTCGCGAGGTATGACTGCGCATTACGGCGGGTCTCTGCGAGTGAGTCGCCGCCGAACTTCTCCAGAGCTGCGTCGGCGAGGACGAGCGCCACCATCGCTTCTGCCACGACTCCGGCGGCGGGGACGGCGCAGACGTCGGAACGCTGGTTGATCGCGACCGCCGCCTCGCCGGTGGCGACGTCGATGGTGCGTAGCGCCCGCGGCACGGTGGAGATCGGCTTCATCGCCGCGCGCACGCGCAGCACCTCCCCGGTGGACATCCCGCCCTCGGTGCCGCCGGAACGGCCGGTCACGCGGCGCAGCTCGCCATCGGCGTCGCGGACGATCTCGTCGTGCGCGGCGGATCCCCTGCGGCGCGCGGTCTCGAAGCCGTCGCCGAGTTCGACACCCTTGATCGCCTGCACGCCCATCAGCGCCGCCGCCAGCCGGGCGTCGAGTCGCCGGTCGCCGTGGACGTGGCTGCCGAGCCCGGGAGGCAGCCCGTAGGCCAGCACCTCGACGACGCCTCCGAGGGTGTCACCATCGCGCTTGGCCGCGTCGACCTCGGCGACCATGGCTGCCGACGACGCCGGGTCGGCGCACCGGACCGGGTCGGCGTCGATGCGCCCGAGCTCATCCGGGCCGGGCAGCGGCGCCTCGGCCGGAACCGCCGCCGGACCGAGGCTCACGATGTGGGACAGGATCGTCACGCCGTATGCCTGCTGCAGCAGCGCACGGGCGTAGGTGCCCAGCGCGACGCGAGCGGCGGTCTCGCGGGCCGAGGCGCGTTCGAGGATCGGCCGGGCGTCGTCGAAGCCGTACTTCTGCATGCCGACCAGATCGGCGTGACCGGGACGGGGACGGGTGAGCGGGCGGTTGCGCGCCGACTCGGCGATGACCTCCGGAGCCACCGGGTCGGGATTCATCACGTCGGTCCACTTGGGCCACTCGGTGTTGCGGACGACGACGGCGACCGGGCCGCCGAGCGTCAGGCCGTGCCGCACTCCCCCGAGCACCTCGACGGCGTCCTGCTCGAACGACATCCGCGCCCCGCGGCCGTAGCCGAGCCGGCGGCGGGCCAGCTGCGCCGAGATGTCGTCGGAGGTCACGTGAACGCCCGCCGGCAACCCTTCGAGGGTGGCGACGAGGGCGGGGCCATGGGACTCGCCCGCAGTCAGCCAGCGCAACACGTCTGACAGTCTCCCAGAAAATCTGCGGCGACTCGCCTGCAGGTGGCCGGACGCCGATCGGGCGCCGCAGCCGAGGCCGGCTGCGACGCCCGAGAGGAGGCGGACGGGGGTTAGAGGTTGACGGTCTGTCCCGGCGCGACGGCGTACGCCTTGTTGTCGTAGGTCACGAAGATCGCGCTGTCGGTGACCTTGACGCAGGTGAGCCCTTTCGCGATGTCATCGCCGGCGGCCACGGTCTTGTCGGAACCGTCGACGGTGACGTCGGCGCTCGTCCCACTGATCGAGACCAGGGTGAGGGTGGGGCCCGAGGAGGCGCTGGCGCTCGGGGTGGGCGACGCGGTGATAGGTGCGGGGACGACCGGCGTCGAGCTCGAGGACGAACCACCCGACGATGCCGACGTGGTCGCGTTCACCTGCTCGGCCGGCAGCGGAGCGAAGGGGTCGCGGCCGGGGTCGGACTGCGCCGGATAGTTGTCGTCGTTGCCGGCGGACGCGGCCGGTGTCGGGGAGGCCTTCACCTTGGGGGTGGCCGTCGCCGTGGACACCGGCGTCGGGGTCGAGGCCGACTCGCTGCTGCTCGAGGACGACTTCTTCAAGACGAGGAAGTACAGCGCCGCGACGACGACCAGAACGGCGAGGACTCCCATGAGAATCTTCGTCCGCTTGTCGATGTTCCCGAGCGCGAAGCCGTTTCCTTCACCGCTAGACATGTGACTTCCCGTTCCCGTCAGCTAGCAGTGGAGCTCGAGCCCGAGCTCCCGGTCGAGGTTCCGGACGTGCCGGTGGTACCGGGCGTGCCGGTGGAGCCTGAGGTGGGCGTCGAGGAGCTGGAGGAGCCGCTCGAGGAGGCGGAGTCGTCACGCACCAGCACCCGGCCGTTGAAGGTGGCCGTCACGGTGTCGGTGCTCGCCTGTGACGACGAGCTCGAAGAGCCCGACCCGCTGGAGTTCTCTGCGCCGGCGAGGGTGAAGTCCTTGACCATCAGCGTGCGGGACAGACTCTCGAGCGTGCTGTCGTACGTCGCGACATCGGCGTAGCCACCCGTGAAGGTGATTACCAGGTCGACGTACTGGATGCCCGCCGCGCCCGCAAGCGGCTGCGGAGCCTGCGGGGTGAAGCCGGTCAGCGTGACGCCCGACGTCTGGGCCGCGTCGACGAGCTGACGCAGCAGCGCCGACAGCTGGACCTTGTCCGGAACCTTCGTCTTCAGGGCGGCGAGCTCGGCCTGCTGCTGCGGCAGCTTCTTGGCCAGACTCTTCAAGACCGAGACCTGCAGGCGCAACGCGGTGTTCGCGTCCTCCTGCTCGGTCACCTGCGACTTGAGGCTGCTGACCTTGTCCTTCTTCGGCTTGACGAGGCCGAACCAGCCGCCGGCGAGCACGGCGGCGGCCACGACCACCGCGATGACAATCGACCAGGTACGTCCGATGGTTTTCACTCTTAGTCTCCGGTCAGACTGTCGTACCGGTGCGAGAGCACCGCGTTGGTGATGTCCGCGGTCGCGGTGAAGGTCACCGTCTGGTCACTGTCGCCACCAGCCGGCCGGGTCGCGCTGCTCAGGTAGACGTTGCTGAAGCCGGTGACCAGCTCCAGCTGGTCGAGTTCGGCGGCGACGTCGTCCATGGTGTCGGCCTTGCCCTGGATGGTGATGGTCGCGACGGTGTTGGATGGGACGGTCGTTCCGCCCGTCGCCGTCGTGGTGGCCGATTTGCTAGTGCTGGCGCCGGTGCCGGCAGAGTTCGCCAGCGGGCCGTCCCCGACCACCGCGACGTTGGTGAAGCGCACCCCGTCCGGCAGGCGCCGCTGCAGCTCCTGCATCGTCTTGGACCACAGGACTTCCGAGCCCATCGCGGCCTTGAGCGACGCCTTCGCGGCATCGATCTGCTGCTTGGCTTTCGAGACGTACGCGAGCTTGTCCGCCTGCGCCTGCAGCGAGGTGTTGGTCACCTGCGCGGTCTCGAGGCTCGCCCGGGCGGTCGACTCGCCGCTGCCCGCTTGCACGTACAGCAGCCCGACAACGCCTGCCACGCCGAGGATTCCGACGGCCAGCCCGGCCTGTACCTTGCGCAGCTTGCGCCGCTCACCGACCTCCGGGGGAAGCAGGTTGACCCGCGGCACGGTGTATGCCGCTGCCTCGAAGACCGAGAGCGCCGACTCCTCGCCGGGCGCCTCCGACTTCTCCATGCTGACCATGCTCATACCGCAGCCGCCAATGCGAGTCCGACCGGCACCGAGCTGAAAGGCTCGACGTACAGGAGTTGCTCATCGGTGAGTCCCGTGCGCCCGATCGCCAACTGACCGAAGGGATTCGCGGGGGCGACGGGAAGTCGGGTTGCGATCGACAGCCGGTTCGTGAGACCGCGCAGCTGCGCTCCCCCACCCGACAGCACGATGCGGTCGATGTGCGCCGCGCCGGGCTGGGCAAGGTAGTAGTCGAGCGAGCCGCGGATCTCCTCGATCCAGGCGTTCGCAGCGGCCTCCAGCACCCGCAGGCCGGGGTGATCGGCGCGGGTCTCGGACTCGGGCGGCAGGAACGAAGCCTGCTTGAAGCCTTCCGCGTCCTGCATCGAGATGCCCATCCGGTCGGCAACCGTCTCCGTGATGTCGGCGCCGCCCAGCAGGAGGATGCGGACGAAACGCGGTATGCCGCCTTGCGAAACGACCACGTTGGTCACGGAGGCTCCGACGTCGATGAGCGCTTCGGCGCCCTGCGTCAGGCCGAGCCCGTCGATGTTCGCCAACGCGCGCAACACCGCGAAGGAAGTCAGATCGACCAGCTGCGGGGAAAGGCCTGCCATCTCGACGGTCTGCACCGCAGACTCGACCGCGTCGCGCGCTGCTGCAACGAGCAGCACGCGCAGCCTGCGGTTGCCTTCGCCGTCGGCGACCTCCTCGAGCGGATGCATGTCGAGGATCGCTTGCTCGGGGGGCATGGGGATGATGTCGGCGACCTGAAAGGCCAACGACTTCTTGAGCTCGGCCGGCGGCATCCACGGCAGATCCACCTGGCGCACGATGACCTTCTGGTTCGCCACGCCAAGAATGACTTTCTTGCTGCGCAACTTGGCGCGCGACCAAAGCTCCTTGAGCGCCTCGGCGACAATCTCCCGGTCGACGACCTCGCCGTCGGACATGGCACCAGGCGGCAACGCCACCTGACCGAAGCGCTCGAGCGTCGCCGAGTCTTTTCCGAACGACAGCTCGGCCGCGCGCACGCTGGTGGTGCCCATGTCGAGGCCGACGGCCCTGCGTACAGCCACAGCCGCCCCTTCCTACCCGTTGATCCGGGCCGGTTGGACCCGTCACCATTGGTTCGGCCGGTTGGCGCAGCGCCTTGAGCCCCTTTGGCGGCCTATCCGCGAGTGAGATGGACGTAGGCGTTCCAGATGGGCGCGCCCGCGATCACGGCAATGAACGCACCCGTCACCATGAACGGCCCGAAGGGCACCCGGCTCTTGCGGCCGGCCCGTCCGCCGAGCATCAGACCGATACCGACGACGGCGCCGACGAGGAACCCGGCGAGCAGTCCGACGGCCCACATGCCCCAGCCGAGGAAACCCAGGAAGAGACCGAGCACGCCGGCAAGCTTGACGTCGCCGAAGCCCATGCCCTTGCCTGCGGTGACGTACCAGAGCAAGAAGTACAGCGTGTACATGGCACCGAGGCCGGCCAGTGCCCGCAGGAAGCTCGACCACGAGTCGCCCGAGCTGACGGCGACAGCGGCGGCCAGCAAGACGGCACCGACCAGATACGACGGCAACGTGAGGGAATTGGGCAGGCGCTTCACGTCGACGTCGATGCACGCGAGCGCGATGCCCACGGCGGCGAGGTACAGGTATGCCGGGATGCGGCCGGGCTCATCGGCGAATCGCAGTGCGATGCCGGCGAACAGCACGCCGGTGAGCAGCTCAATGAGTGGATAGCGAACGCTGATCGGCTCGCCGCAATCCCGACAGCGCCCGCGCAGCAGCAGCCAGGACAGGACCGGCACCTCGTCGCGCGGGCGGATTCCCGCGTTGCAACCCGGGCAGTGCGAGCGAGGGTGTACGACCGACTCGCCACGCGGCACTCGCCAGATGACCACGTTCAGGAACGAGCCCACGACGAGACCGAGCACGCCGCACACAGCGACGAGAAAACCGGTCATGACTACCTATCGGACGCTGCCGGCGACTTCCCAAGCGGCCACCGGAGATGTGAGCGAGTCTAGAACGCGTCTACGGCTTGTAGGCGGGCTTGATCTCGGCGTACACAGCCGAGATGTACTTCGCCTGCACCGGGTTCAGGTAGAACGGCGGCGGCGCGTAGCGCAGCCGGGTGTCGTAGACGTAGTTCTTCAAGTAGCCGGTGCCACCCGTGGTACCCACCGCACCGCGGTAGAGCTGGGCGATGGAGCCGAAAACGTTCAGGGTTCCCAGCGAGTTGCCGTAGGAGTAAAGCTGCACGGCGAAGCTGTGCTGCAGCGAGAGGATGGCAGCCTGGATCACCGGGTTCTGGAAGTAGGTGCCGTCCGGCCGGGTCATGTTGCTGAACCCGCCGTAGCAGCTTCCCGACCAGTAGTAGCTGCATCTCACCGGGTGGTAGACCTCGACCGAGTTGGAGGCGACGAGGCCCAGGCTGTCGGCGCCGCCGGTGCCGCCCTGATAGGTCAGGTCATCGACGATGATGATGTTGTTGCCGGCACCGACCGTGACGCGACCCTTGAGCACGCCGTCGACGAAGACGGTGCCCGCCCGGCAGTCGTACTCGCCGTAGTCGTAGTTCAGGTCGCCGTTCTGCGGGTAGCCGCCGATGGCACCGGCGGCGCAGTTGCCTGAAGGCGGCGACGACTGTGTGCTCGGGACCGGGGCGACGTAGACGACGTTGTTGTTCGGCACGCTGACGGTCTGCGGATGCTCGTGAACGGCGCCGTGCCGCAGCCCGCGTTCACGGTCTTCGTGTACGGGCTCCAGACGGTCATCGTGCCGTTGCTGTTGAAGTGGATCCGGGTCGGACCCGTGTACTGGCAGCCAGGAGTGCCATATGCGGTGGACGCGACGGTCTGTGCCTGGAGCGAGCCGTTGCTGGGCGGCATGGGCAGGACACCGACGTAACTGATGCCCTTGGCGAAGGTCGGCTTCGCCGAGCCGCCGTTGCGGTAGCAGTTCGACGTCGGCGGGGAGTTCACGCAGCTCGGGTCTGCGGTGGTCACCGGGCCGTTGAACGCGGGACTGCCCTGGATGAGCATCGCGTCGTTGGTGTGCAACGGGCCGTTGATGCTGTCGCCGGTGACGAAGTTGATGTCATAGCAGTAGCCGGTGTCCCGTGGCGGTGAGTCCCAGTAGTGACGCGAGCAGCGGTACTGGGCCGTGCTGTTGTTCGTGCCGTAAACGAACGGGTTCGAGGGGTCGACCGTTTCGTAGTCGGTGAAGTACAGGAAGTCGCCGAAGCCCTGCCGCCGCACCGAGACCTGGATGGTGCGGGTGACGTTCTTCGACCTTCCGGTCGAGGTAACGGAGATCGTGCCGCTGGACAACGTGCTGGTCGTGTCGACGTCGTAGTGATACGTCGCGCACGCAACCGGAGTCGGCGTCGTGGTGCAGGCGGTGCCGTTCGGGGTCTTCGCACCCGCGATCGGCACCCAGCCGACTGCGGTCGATGACTTGTATTCGCAGGGGTTCAGCGTGGTGCGGTGGTGGTCATGGGACGTTGCATGGCCAGGTTCGTGCAGTCCCAGGACTGCCAGTAGACGTTGTTGGCGTTCAGCCGGGAAACGTAGTCGTCAACGCCGGACTGCGCCGCGGCGAGCGCCGCCTGGTAGTCCTGCTCATGCCGCGCGTTCTTGGTCGAGACGATCGTGTAGCTGATGAGTGTCGCCATCAGCATGCTGACGATGAGCCTGACCCCGACGACCAGCACGATGGCAACACCTTCGTCGTTGCGCCTGGGGACCAGGCGGCCAGCAACGTCGGCTTGGGCGAATTTCACGGCTTCCTCACCCGGTGGGCGCCGGCGTGGCCAGCACGCCGGAGCCGGAGTTGGGCAACGCAACACGGTCGTAGACAGTCGTCGGGCCGGTCTTGTAGCTGCTCGGGGTCTGGACGGTCAGCTTGATGCCGACCGAGTCGATCGCGATCAGCTGCTGCGCCGGCAGCGAACCGCCGGTGGGCGGCGTCATCTCGGCGCCGGAGTTGTCGTAGAACACGAAGAGCGGGTCGGTGAGCGGCCACTGCAGCCCGCGGGCGACCGAGTATTGCTTGATCAGGCATCCCGTCGCGCCGAGCGTGCACTGCGTGTAGGTGAAGTTCGGTGCCGAACCGGCGTCGGGCGCCTGCTCGGTTTCCGTCAGGACGGCGATGTTCTTGGTGGAGTCATAGCTCGCGGTGAATGTGACGAGCGACGGGCCAGCCGGCGAGCCGGTGTTGGAAAAGAGCTGAACACTTGAGGTGGTCGCCGAGGTGAAGGCCGTGGACGTCGATGCCGGGCCGGTGCAACTCGTGCAGTTGGTCTGCAACTGGGCCGGTTCCACCGCCGTCCGGACGGTCCGCGTGACCTTGTCGATGCCGAGCCGCGCCTGGTCGATGTCATCCAGCCGGAGCGAGGTGGACGCGACTGAGCGCTGAGTTGCGATGAGAATGCCGATGACGACCGAGATGATCAGTCCGAGAATCGACATGGCGACGACCATCTCGGTGAGCGTGAACCCGCGATCCCCCTGGTCCGCGGCGCAGCGCCGCGATGACGTCCCGCATCACTGGACCTTCACCGTCGTCGCAGCCGGGTAGGTGGCGTCGGAAAAGAGACTGACGCTGGGCCATGAGCTGGAAGGCGACTTGCCGATGACCTTCAGCGTCCAGGCGCCGAACGGCAGCAACATCTTTGCGGTACCGGTGGAATCGGTCTGCGCCGGGAAGGTGAGCACTTCTCCCACCGTTGCCCCGCTGACCGGATCCCGCGTGGTGCTCGGGCAGCCGCTCGTGGCATGTACCGCCACGACCGTGGCCCGGAAACCGGACCGGAACCGTTGGACAGGTCACCGCGAGCGCTGCCCCGCCGACAACCCCGAGCCGGTCTGGCCGGGGTTCGTCGGCGTGGGGGCAGGCCGGCGCCCGCTGCTCGGGGCACTGGCGAGGATGCCGGGTCGGCATCGGTGCAATCACCGCTCCAAGCGACGAGCCCGTCGGTGTACGGCCATGTCGTCAACGTGCGGCTGGGAAGCGCTCGAGAAGCTCTTGGTGTACGTGGTGTTCGTCAGCAGCGAGTTGTACACGGTGAAGGCCGTGTCGCTCGCCGGGGCGTAGTCAGGCTGGCTGGTGTCAAAGGTGAACGTGGTCGTGGCTGCCTGCGCGAAGGAGAACGGCGCGTTCACCGCCGTGTTCGCGACGACGGTGACTGCCTGCGACGCCGTGCTCTGCCAGTTGAGGTCGACATATCCGGTCTTCGCCGCGGTGACCGTGTAGCACGCTGGGTTCAGGAAGGCGAAGAAGGCGCAGCCGTCGTCGGCCGTCTGCTGGGTTGCGACGACCGCCCCGGAGGAGTCGTACACCGAGACTGGGATGCCGGCTTCCGGCGCGCCCTGCTCATCGATGACCTTCGCCTTGATGTGACCGGTGCCGGCGTTGTACGTGCCGAGCGGCGGAGTCAGCAGCGTCGCGGCGGTGACCGGCGTGGTGTTGCCCATGTGGAGCCAGGTGACCGTGACCGAGACCCGCATGTAGGCGAGCTGTCCGCTCGCGCCGCCGTCGCACGGCCCGGACGTGGAGCCCTGGCTCTGCCATTGCGTCGTGCGCGACACGGTGTACCGCCTCTTGTTGACGACGAGCGGCTGTCCTGGGCGCCGCCGGGCAGCGGTGCCTGATCGACGACCTGGCCGAGCGGCAGGGTGGTCGGCCCTTGTGTCGGCGACTGGAACTGCGAGCGCACGATTTCGAGCTCGCGTTGCGCGAGGTCTGCAGCGACGATGCGCGATCTGTTGCTGCTCTGGTCTGCAAGGTGCTGACGAGGAAGCTCGCCGAGACCGCCGCCACGATCGCGAGAATCATCAAGGAGACGACGGCCTCGACAAGCGTGAACGCGTCGTGTGCGCCGGCGCGTCCGGGGGCCTGGCAACGCCCTTCTGTCGCACCCGCGCGACAACCCGAAACAAAAGAGCTGCCACGCAGAGAAGCTCGACAGGCTGCCCGCCGACTTGAACCGTCGGCGACTTGTTTCGGCCTCTCTGCGGGACGCCGAGTGCGTCTGCCTCAGCGCTCGACACCCTGATACTGCGATGCCGACGGCGCTCACACCGCAGAAGGCCGCCATCAGCGCCGCACCACCGCCCGCAAGTCCCGGTTCAAGGATGAGGAGCTCCGGTCGCAAGCCGGCGTCAGCGCTGCAGCTGTATTGCTTCTGCTTTCCCTGTGGATCCGACAGGGAGACGCACCAGAGATTCGCGTCGTCGAGATGGGTGCGCCGCCGGTCGTCGGCGCGGCGGTGCCGTTCGTCAGCCGGACATCGCAGGCGTACCCGGCGGAGTCGCGAACGATGACGTAACCCGGCTTGGCGGTGAAGTCCAGGGTGAGCGGCCCGGAGCCGTCGACGTAATACGACGCGATCTCCTTGCCGAGGTTGGTCACATCGGCTTTCGTCGAGGTGTCGTAGGCCTTCTGGCGCTGGTTAAGGAAGACCGGGATGGCGATGGCCGCCAAGATCCCAATGATGATCATCACGACCAGCAGCTCGATGAGGGTGAATCCCTCTTCCTTGGCGCGTTCCACGTTCCTTCTCGGGCGAGTGGCCCCGACGCTGAAGGGCCAGGCGGGTGAAGCTTGCGGCCAGTCAGCAACGAATAGGGTACCGTGTTTGCCGCAAAAGACTGAGGGGGCGGCCAGCGGCCGTCCCCTCAGGTTTGTGCTCCGGAGCCTTACGGGCAGGTGCCCTTCTCCAGACCCCCGGAGTTGCTGTAGCGCCACTCCGTGGTGTTCGCGGCGCGTTCTGGACGGCGACGCACCAGTTGCTGTCGTCGACGACCTGCTGCTGATCACGGAGTTGTCCGCGCTCAGCTTGCCCGAGTCGACGACAGTGGTGCCGTAGGTGATCGTGAACTGGCCGCCGGGGCCGCCGGCCACGGTGACGCACCGGTGCCGTCCACGTAGAAGGACGCAACGTCCTTGCCGATGACGCTGACGTCGGACTTCGCGGAGGTGTCCTTCGCCTTGTCCTTCTGTGACAGGAACACCGGGATGGCGATCGCCGCCAAGATCCCGATGATGATCATGACGACCAGGAGCTCGATGAGCGTGAAGCCCTCTTCACGCTCATCCAGGGCCTTACGCATACGAGCGAGCATTTCCTTCCTCACCTGGGAAGAGCGTGGGGAGCCGCCCACGGACCAGCCGCAATTCCGTGCCCCCGGTGCTGGCCCAATGGACAATTGATGCATCGGGCCGAAGCCCGGTTGGGTTTAGCTTCCGGAACAGGTTCACCTGAACGGCGGATCGGCTATGCGGCTTTCCGGCAGTTCTGTTCCCGCGTTGGGAAGTGCCCCGGCCCACCAGAAGGCTCCGAGATGCGCCGGCCACGCCGCCATCCCCGAACACGCCTGAAAGGACGGCCACGGAAGCCGTCCTGGGCACGCCTGTGGGGGATGGTCCGCGGACCATCCCCCACAGGGTTTTACTTGTGCACCGGGCTGTTAGCCCATAGCTCACGGGGTCATCGGGCAGCCGGGCAAACGCCTTCTCCAGACCGTCCGTGGGGCTGTCGTGCCAGGCCGTGGTGCCCGTGGAGCGTTCTGGACGGTGACGCACAGAGTCACGGTGCTGGACCCCCGTGTTCGCAGTCACCACGCTGTTGCCGGCGCTCAGGTTGCCGGTCGACAGTCGCGTTGCGGCGCCGCCGATGGTGAACGGGCCGGCGGTCCGGCGACGTCAGCGTCCCAGTTCCGTCGACGTAGTACGCCGACAGGTCCTTACCGATGACCGAGACGTCCGCCTTGGCGGAGGTGTCCTTCGCCTTGTCCTTCTGGGACAGGAACACCGGAATGGCGATCGCCGCCAGAATCCCAATGATGATCATGACGACCAGGAGTTCAATAAGCGTGAAGCCCTCTTCACGCTCGTCCATGGCCTTACGCATACGAGCGAGCACTTTGCCACTCCTTGGGAGGCGATTGCGAGCCGCCCGTGGCATTCGACCTCTCGCCGATGTCACGCCCGGTGCTGACTCGATGACAGTGTTAGAATCGGGCTCCGGGGAATTGAGCTTTAGGGCGTATTCGGAATTCACCTGACAGGTTATTCGTCTACGTTCCCGATCGGGAATAGCTTTTGATGAAACTCGTGTAATGAAATCTACTTCTGCAATACGGGAGAACGCCGGCGGACGCGAAAAGCCCGGCAGAACGCCGAAACGACCTGCCGGGCAGGTACGCGCCGGCTACGGCCTACTGGATCAGGTCGAAGATCTTGAAGATCGGCATGTACAGCGCGATGATCATCGAGCCGACGATGCCGCCGAGGAAACCGATCATCAGTGGCTCGATCAGCGCGGTGAGTGACTCCGTGGTCGCTTCGACTTCTTGGTCGTAGAACTCGCTGATCTTGTGAGCATGTTGTCGAGGGCGCCGCGTCTCTCACCGACGGCCATCATCTGCACGACCATCTTCGGGAAGACCTCGTGGTGCGCCAGCGGGCCGGCGATGCTCTCGCCGGTTCTGACGCTCTCCTGAACGTCCCGACAGCGCGCGACAGCACGACATTGCCGGTCGTGTCCGCGACGATGTCCAGGCTCTGCAGGATCGGCACGCCGCTGTGCAGCATGGTGCCGAGGTTGCGGGAGAACCGGCCCAGCGCGATCTTCTGGAAGAGCTTGCCGAACACCGGAAGCTTGAGTTTCATCGGGTCGACGACGTTGCGGACGCCGTCGGTGTGTCGATCTTCTGCCAGACGAACAGCCCGACGACGAGCAAACCAGGAGACGGGAGCCCCGTACTTCAGCATGTCTGAGGCCGCACCAGGATCTGCGTCGGCAAAGGCAGCTTGCCGCCGAGATCCTTGAACATCTTGGCAAAGGTCGGGACGATGAAGAGCAGCATGCCGATCACAGCAGATCGCCATGAAGAAGACCACGGTCGGGTACGTCATCGCGGACTTGATCTTGCCGCGCAGCTTGACTTCGGACTCGTAGTTCTCCGCGACCTGCAGCAGGACTGCGTCGAGGAAGCCGCCGACCTCGCCGGCCTTGGCCATGTTGACCATGAGCGGCGGGAAGACGTCCGGGGAGAGCTTGGCCATCGCCGCGGACAGCGACGTGCCGCTCTCGACGTCGGTGCGGACCTCGCCGAGAACGCGCGCGAGCTCTTTGTTCTCAGTCTGTTCCGACAGGATGCGCAGCGCACTCAGCAGCGACAGGCCACTGTTGATCATCGTGGCGAACTGGCGGGCCATGACCGCGAGATCCTTGAGCTTCACCCGCTTGCCGAATCCCGGAATGGTGATCTCTTTCTTGAGCCCGGCGCTGGCTCGCTCGATGTTGATGGGGGCGTAGCCCATCGACTTCAGCTTGGTGGCGACGAGGGCCGGCGAATCCGCTTCGAGGTGCCGTTGATCATCTTTCCGGCACGGTCGCGGACCGCATATGCGTAAGTCGTGGCCACTGCGCCGTACTACCTCTCGATCCGGAAGTAAGAGTCGATCCGGACTGCGCTCAGGTCGCGGACCGGTCGGCCTGGTAAGGGCTTCGGCCAACGGAGTAGCCGCCTTGAGCCGAATGGGTGCCGCCGTAGAGGTCCGGCCGGACAGGCGGCTGAAGTCGTCCGGGTCGTGGCACTTCTCGAGGGCGGCGTCGTAGGCGACGCGGCCGCTCTTCACCAGCTCGGCCAGGTGCTGGTCGAGCGTCTGCATGCCGAACTTCGCGCCCGCCTGCAGCGCCGAGTAGATCTGGTGGGTCTTGCCCTCGCGGATGAGGTTGCGAATGGCCGGCGTCGCGACGAGGACCTCGCACGCCACCGCACGGCCCGGCCGTCCGCCGTCCTGCAGAGCGTCTGGCAGACGATGCCCTGCAACGCGCCGGCGAGCTGCACCCGGACCTGCTGCTGCTGGTGCGGCGGGAAGACGTCGATGATGCGGTCGATGGTCTGGGCGGCGTCCTGGGTGTGCAACGTGGCGAAGACCAGGTGGCCGGTCTCCGCCGCGGTCAGCGCGACCGAGATCGTCTCCAGGTCGCGCATCTCGCCGACCAGGATGATGTCCGGGTCCTGGCGCAGCACGTGCTTCAGGGCGTTCTGGAAGGAGTGGGTGTCCTCGCCCACCTCGCGCTGGTTGACCAGGCATGACTGGTGCTCGTGCAGGAACTCGATCGGGTCCTCGACCGTCACGATGTGCTCGCGGCGGCTGCGGTTCGCGAGGTCGACGAGGCTCGCGAGGGTTGTCGACTTACCCGAGCCGGTCGGGCCGGTGACGAGGACGAACCCGCGCGGCAGCATCGCGAAGTTGCCGATGCTCGGCGGCACGCCGAGGTCTTCGAGCTTCTTGATCTCGTAGGGGATGAGCCGGAAGGCGGCGCCGATGGCGTCCCGCTGCCGGTAGAGGTTGACGCGGAAGCGCGCCCGGCCGGGCACCGAGTACGCGAAGTCGAGCTCCAGCTCTTCCTCGAACCGCTCACGCTGCTTCTGCGTGATGATCGCGTAGAGGATCTTCTGCAGTACCGGCGCCGTGAGAGGCGGATAGTCGTCGATCGGGACCAGCTGCCCGTTGAGGCGCACGGTCGGCGGCGCGCCGGTCGTGAGGTGCAAGTCGGAGCACTTGCGCTCGAGTACCTGGATCAGCAGGCCATTCAGGTCGAAATTGCCGATGTCGAGTCTCGACTCCGTGCCGCGACCCGCGACGGGCGGCGATCCGGCCGGAGCGGCCGGCGACTCGGGCGGCGCCGGAGGAGCCGGTGCCCCAGCCGGCGGCGACGGTTCGGCCAGGACCTGGCGCATGCTCGGCGGCATCGGCGCGGCGCCAGCAGCCGGCGGGGGGGCGAACTGCATCGGCGCACCCACCGGGGGGCCGAACGGTGGCGGGGCGGCAGCAAAGCCTTCGGCAGGCCGGGGTGGATTGGCCGCGCCGTTCGACGCAGCACCCGGATAGTGGCCGTTGCCATTGGCCTGCGGCGGCACCGGTCCGCCGTTGCCGGACGGCGGCGGAAGCGCAGCGCCCGTCAGCGGCTGCAGCATTTCGGTCGGCGGCGGGAGGGGCACCGGCGTCATCTGCGGCGGGGGCGCGAACGGCGCCGCGAAGGCGCCGCCATCGGCGGGGGGAAGCATTGGCGTGCTCGTCGTTTGCCGCCGGCGGCTGGTACCCGTCGGCCGGCTGCGGTGAGCCGTCATTCCAGCGCTGATCCACGATGCGTCGTCCCCTCCGGTCGCGGGCAGGATTCGCCCTCATCCGGTGATCGGCGGCTTCGGTGACCTGCTTGAGGGCAAAGCCCTGGCGCCCATCGGGTTCCGCCGTGCGGCTTAATGGACGAGAGCACTAAAGCCGCTCCCTGAGCCGCCGAGACAATTTCAGTGGCGTGGAGCGCGAAAGCGTCGAGCTGCGATCGCCTCGCCTACCTCCTTGGGGCCGCGTTATTGGCGCCCGCGGCTGCGCTTTGCCTTCCCTGGGCGAAAGTCCCGGGCCGCGATTCCGCCTGGTTCACCCGCGCGTGGCGGACTTTGGAGTCTCGGCACGCTGCGCGAGGCCTCGGGCTGAATTTCCACACGCTCTACGAGAGCAAGCCCGGCGGGCTACATCTTTACGCGAGCCTGCCGGGCATCCACATGGGCCCACTTAGCCTTTTCTTCGGAGCCGCGCCCCTGTCCTCGTCCCGAACGGTTGTCGTCCAACTCGTTCACGGCTGGATCGTCGGCGCGGTCGTCGCATGGCTGATCGTCGATACCGCTCGCCGCGAACGCCAACCTGCGTGGGCGGCAGTCACGATGGCCATCGCTCTTGTACTTCCCTGGCTCAATGGAGCGGTCCGGTGGGGACACGCAGATGTGACCGGCACGTGTCTCGCCATCCTGGTCTCCGTCCGTTCGCTACGAGGCCGGCGATGGGTGTTAGCTGGTGCCGGTTTCGGGATTGGCGTCGGCTTTTCACTTACCGCTCTCCTGTTCACACCGATGCTCTTCGTGGCCCCCGTCGGCCGTGCCCGGCATCAAACCCTGGGCATGGCAGCAGTCGCCGGTGCCATACCGTGGCTGCCCTTTGTCCTCGCCGACCCGAGGACATTGCTGCACCTGAACGCAGCCGACTCCCCGACCAGCGACAGCATTTGGGGCACGCTCGGCCTTCTCGACCACGGACATCCTGCGTCGGTGCGCATTCTCCAAAGCACCGTGTGCCTACTCGCCGGGTTTCTGGCTTACCGTTGGCGCGGAGTGAGCGCTGCTCTCGTGGTTGTGGGGCTTGCACGAGTGGCGTTGGACGTGGCCACTTGGTCGTACATGTTCCTGCTGCTCATGACTGCCGGGATCGTCGCCGACCTGCTGCGTGACCGCGGTCCCCGGCTGCGCCCCGTCTCGACGCTCAGCTGCTCGCTGGTGCTGCTGGCGCCGCTGCTCGCCGGCAGCGATCCCGCCGGACGTTGCATCCTGCGCACAGTGGCCATCCTCGCGGTGCTCGGCCTGCATCTCTGGCCCGAGCCAAGCGCCCGCGCAGGACGGCGCCTGGCCCAACTCCTCCGCTCCATTATTGATCGACGGCGCCCAGAGGAGGCCGCACCGGTCTCCGCCGGATAGCTACCGGCGCAGCGCGTAGGCCGCGACGGCCGCAGCAGCGGCCACGTTCAGTGAATCGACCCCGCGCGACATCGGGATGCGCACCCATTCCGATGCCGCGGCAAGGGCCGCGGCCGACAGGCCCGCACCTTCGGCGCCGAGCAGCAGCGCCACCCGGTCCTCGCGGCGCGATCTGCACGTCGTCGATGCCCGTCGCACGCTCGTGCGGGGTCAACGCGAGCACCCGCCACCCGTCGTCACGCAGCTGCGTCACCGGCTCGGGCCAACGTTCGCAGCGAGCGTAGGGAATCGCGAAGACCTGGCCCATCGACACCCGCACCGCACGCCGGTACAGCGGATCTCCGCAGGTCGGGGCCAGCACGATGCCGTCGATGCCGAGCGCGGCAGCGCTGCGGAAGACGGCTCCGAGGTTCGTCGTACTGGACAGCTCCTCGAGCACCATCAGCCGCTGCGCACCGGATGCCACCTGCTCGACACTCGGCAGCGGTCGCCGAGCCATCGCTGCGAGCACGCCGCGGTGCACGTGGAAGCCGGTGACGGCATGCAGCACGTCGTAGCCGGCGAGCAGGTGCAGGCCGGGAAGATCCGCGATGTCAGCCGCTCGCGTCTGCGCCGCCAGCACCGAACGCAGCTCATAGCCGGCGGCAAGGGCCCGCCGCACGACCTTTTCCCCTTCGGCGATGAAGAGGCCGTGCTCCGGCTCGAGCCTGCGCCGCAACGCCACGTCGGTGAGGTCGCGGTAATCCTCGAGCCGAGGATCCTCGGGGTCGTCGATCCGGACGGTCTCCGCCACCGGAGCCGCGCGGCCGCTAGAGACCGGGCGGAGTTTCGTCAGGCTTGACGTTCGGCGCGTGCATCGACTGCATGGCCTGCACGGTGCGCTGGAACGAGGCGGCCAGCTGCGGCTTCAGAGCGGCGCTCACCGACGGATCCTCGTAGGCCTGCGCGTCGGGCTGGATCACGTAGCCACCGGCACGATCGACGTAGGTCGGCGTGTAGGTGATGCTGCCGACGGTCCACTTTCCGCCGCCCTCGACGAAGTGCAGGGTCACGATCACCCCGTCCTGCGACTCGGTCGGGCAGCACTCCCCCGACTGGTTCGACAGGAAGTTGCCGGTGCCGTAGACGACGTACTTGTCGCCGATCTTCTCCACCGGCTGCACAACGTGGACATGGCCGCCGACGATCGCGTCGACATCCGGCGAGGCGAGGATCTGGGTGGCCTGCTGGCGCTGCTCCTGGGTGGGGGTCGCCTGGTACTCCGCGCCCCAGTGCATCTGCACGATGACGATGTCAGCGCCGTTTTGGCGGGCCGTGTGCGCGTCCTTGAGGATCTGCGGCACGTCGATCAGGTTGACCAGATATGACTGGCCGGCCGGCAGCTGGAAGCCGTTGAGGCTGTAGGTGTAGTCGAGCAGCGCGACCTTGACCCCGCGCACGGTGTGCACCTCGGCCTGGCGAGTGGCCGCCGAGGTCGCCGTGCCGGTGTGCGCGACGTGGACCTTGTCGAAGAAGCCGATCGTGTTCGCCACCCCGGCTGCGCCCTGGTCGAAGCTGTGGTTCGACGCGAGCGAGCAGCCGTCGTAGCCCACCGCGGCGACCGCGTCAGCGATCTCATGCGGGGAGTTGAAGACCGGGTAGCCCGACAGTCCCACGTCGTTGGAGCTGAGCACCGTCTCCTGGTGGCAGATGGCGAGGTCAGCCCCGGAGAGCATCGGCTTGACCTTGGCGAACATCGGGCGGAAGTCGTACGCCATGCCCGAGCTCTGCCCGTAGGCCGCCGCCTGGTTGAACACCGGCGAGTGCGCCAGGATGTCGCCGGTGAATGCGACGGTGATCGGCTTGGGCGGCGGTGGTGACGTCGTAGGCGCGGCGCTCGGCGCGGCGCTCGCCGTCCCGCCCTTCGCGACGGGGGTCGCCCCCTTGCTGGAGGAGTTGCCGCCACTGGAGCACCCGGCGATGAGCAGCGCGGCTGCCGAGCCACCGACGACGACCTGCGCCATCGTCCGCCGGAGCCGCAGGCGTGCAGAGGAACCCGTTCGCGTCTGTAAAGCAGTCAGTGCCCGCACCTCGTAGCCGTGGATCGCCAATCCGATCCGGTGTGATCCCACCTCATCTTGCCCCGTCGATCGCGGCAGCGCGTTCATAGTGCCCGCGAACCGGCCCGGCGCGTCGGCACCGCACACGGCGTTTCAATCTGCGCGCGCTGCTTCACGAGCCTAGGCTCGAAGCCCGGACCGACCGTATACCGGATAGACGCAGGCGAGGTGGCACGGCTTGACCCGATCAGCGACGAACACCCTGGAGAAGCTGGGAATCTTCGCTGCGGCGTCGCTCACCGGCGCGCTACTCCTTGCAGGCTGCGGCGGCGCCTCCGCCCCGCAGGCGGGCGGCGGCGGCGGAGGCGCCGGGCCGGCGACGACGACGTCCGCTCCGCGTCCCCGAGCTCGCCGACGGCGACATCGACACCGCCGGCGTCGCCCAGCCCGCAGGCCTCGGCGGCGACGAAGCCCGTGGTGAAAGCGACGATGCAGCGGGTCATCATCGCCGGCGACTCGATTCCCGAAGATCTCGGGCCCATGGTCGCCGCCACGCTCCAGGGGCCGCATTTCTGGGTGCGCACCGAGTCGCATCCGAGCACCGGGCTCGTGCGTGATGACTACTACGACTGGCCGGCAGCCGCGCAGAAGATCGCCGCCGAGAAGCCGACCACGGCGATCCTGCTGATGGGCGGCAACGACAACCAGCCTTTCCAACTCGCGGACGGCACCCTGCTGCAGCCCGCGACACCGCAGTGGGAAGCCGAGTACGCCCGGCGGGCCGGGTTGGTCTTGGACGCGCTGCGCGACGGCGGGGTGCCGACGGTCTACTGGCTGACCATGCCCACGACGACCCGCTCGGAGATGAACGCCGCGGTCGCGTCGATGGGGCGGGCGTTGCACACGGCGGCCAAGGGCCGCCAGGGCGTCACGGTCTACGACACGGACACCCTGCTCGGTTCGATCGCCGGCACGGCAGCGGCGCACACGTCGGACGGGATCCACCTGTCGATCCACAGCTCGCAGGTGGTGTCCAGCCTGCTCGTCACACGGCTGCGCGAGGACGCGGGCAGCCCCACCTGAGCGCCGCTCGCCCCAGCGCTGAGCCAGCTACGACTCGTGGTCGATGACCTGCCGCTCGCGCCCCTGCGACAGCGCGGGCGTCTCGGGGCGGGCCGGCGGCACGTAAGCCGCGTGATGCGACCGCTGCACGCGCGGCTGGTTCGCGAAAATGACCGCGAGCCACGGCAGGAAGACCGCCGCCGCCATCGCGATCCACCGCGCGGGGCCGGAGAACAGCAGGGTGGCCAGGACGAAACACAGCACCCGGATGAGCATCGTGATCACGTACTTGCGCTCGCGGGCGCGGATCTCGGCGGTGCGCGATGTGGCGATGTCAGTGATCACCACAGGATCGCGGCGGCGTCCGCGCGGCGATCCGGGTTGCGTCACCTAGTCAGTGTGACCCGTTTGGGTGATGAGCGCACCTCCCGGCCCGGACTTTTGCCGCTATTGCGCGTCAGCCAGCACGCGTCCCAGATGAACGGACAGGCTCTCCCCCGCGTACTGCCCGAAGGCCGGCACCGGCGTGTAGCCGGCGGACACGTAGAGGGCGATGGCCTCCGGCTGCATCGTTCCCGTCTCCAGCCACAGCTCGGCGTAGCCGAGCCGGCGGGCAGCCTCTTCGCAGGCCGAGAGCAACGCTCGGCCGACGCCCTGCTTGCGGGCGGGTGGCCGCACGTACATCCGCTTGAGCTCGGCGGCGCGGTCCGAGATCCGGCGCAGCCCCACGCATCCGACGGGCTCGCCCGCGATCGCGGCCAGCAGCATCTGGCCGCCCTCGCCGTCGAACTCCTGCGCCGGCGCGTGCACCGGGTCGCCCTCACCTCCGTAGCGGACCGTCAGATCCGCGTCCAGTTCGGCCACCAGCTCGGCCGCATCGGCAAAGGAGACGGGCTTCACGACGACCGCGGCGCGCCGCTCCGTCTCGGCGCACAGCTCCGGCTCCGCCCGCTGCCCGGTCAACGCCCCTTCCATACCGGCGGACGCTTCTCGGCGAATGCCGTGGCGCCCTCGATCGCGTCCTCGCTGGTCATCACCGGGCGCACGAACTCGTCCTGCTTCGTCTGCGCCTCCTCGTCCGACCAACCGTGGGCGCGGCGGACGACCTCCTTACTGGCCGCGACGGCCAGCGGGCCGTTAGCGGCGATCTTGCCGGCGAGCTCCAGCGCCGCGTCGAGCGCGCCGCCGGTGGGCGTCAGCCGGTTGACCAGGCCGAGCTCGTAGGCCCGCGGGGCCTCGACCGGATCACCGGTGAGCACCAGCTCCATCGCCACGTGGTACGGGATGCGCAGCGGAAGCCGGAAAAGGCCGCCGGCCCCGGCCGCCAGCCCGCGCTTGACCTCGGGAATCCCGAAGCGCGCGCTGTCCGCGGCGATGACCAGGTCGCACGCCAGCACCACCTCGCACCCGCCCGCGAGCGCCCAGCCTTCGACAGCGGCGATCAGCGGCTTGCGCGGCGGCCCGAAGGTGATGCCGGCGAAGCCGCGCCCCGGGACGTAGGGGTTTTCTCCGGTCACGAACGCCTTCAGGTCCATGCCGGCGCAGAACGTGCCTTCGGCACCGGTGAGGATCCCGACGCTCAGCTCCGGGTCGCCGTCGAGGGTGTCCATGGCGGCGGCGATGCCCTCGGCGACAGCCCGGTTGATCGCATTACGCGCCTTCGGGCGGTTGATCGTGACGATCAGGACGCGCCCGCGGCGCTCGGTCAGGACCGGTGCAGCGTCTGCGGACGGGTCGGACGTGGCAGCGGTGGCATCAGTCACGGCGCCATCTTGCCCTGCCCGGCGCACCACCCACAAAAGCCGCGACCCGGCGGGACGCCTCAGCTGCGTTCGGCGCCGTAACGGTTGCGTAAGCGGGCGCCGGCGCCACAGCCGCCACCCGTAAGTTGCGAGGATGCGGATCGAAGGCAGCAGTGTGCTCATCGTCGGCGGCGCGTCCGGGCTCGGCGCTGCGACGGCACGCACGCTCGCCGCCGCCGGAGCCGAGGTGACCATCGCGGACCGCAGCGTCGAGTTCGGGGAATCACTGGCTGATGAGATCGGCGCCGGCTTCCGGGAAGTCGACGTGACCGACAGCGACCAGGTTGCCGAGTGTGTGCAGCTCGCCGCACAGCGTCCGGGCGGGTTGCGGGCGGCGCTGTGCTGCGCCTCGATCAGCGCCGCCGAGCGCACCGCGACCTCGGATGGCCCGCACAGCTACCAGCCCTTCATCGACGTCCTTTCGGTGAACCTCATCGGCACGTTCAACGTGCTGCGGCTGGCGGCCGACGCGATGACGCGCAATGACCCCGATCCGGACGGTGAACGCGGTGTGATCGTGATGACGTCGTCCATCGCCGCCTACGAAGGGCAGGTCGGCCAGCTTGCCTACGCCGCCTCCAAGGCCGGAATCGTGGGCATGACGCTGCCCGCCGCCCGCGACCTCGCACGCTTCGGCGTCCGTGTCGCCTCCATCGCGCCGGGGCTGTTCGACACTCCGCAGCTCACCGGCATGTCCCGCCCCGCCCGCGAGGCGCTCGAGGCGACGATTCCCTTCCCCTCGCGGCTGGGCCGGCCGCAGGAGTTCGCGATGCTTGCCGAGGCGATCCTGCGCAACCCGATGCTGAACGGCGAGGTCATCCGCTTGGACGGGGCGATCCGCATGGCGCCGCAGTGATTGCCCACCGTCCGGCGGCCTTCTCTGGCAGGCTGGTCCCCGTGAAACGCGCCATCTTCGAGCCCGAGCACGAGGCCTTCCGCGAGCTGTGCCGGGAGTTCCTGCTGCGCGAGGCAGCTCCGCACACCGCCGAATGGGAAGCGGCCGGCATCGTCGACCGGCTGATCTGGAAGAAGGCCGGCGAGTCCGGCTTGCTCGGCTTCGAAGTGCCCGAGGAGTACGGCGGCGCGGGCATGCGCGACTTTCGCTACAACGCCATCCTCGGCGAGGAGATCGCGGCGACCGGCTCCGTCGGCGTCGGCTTCACGCTGCACAACGACATCACCGCGCCTTACCTGCTGGCACTGTGCAACGAGGAGCAGAAGAAGCGCTGGCTGCCGGGCTTCGTCTCGGGCGACCTCATCACCGCCATCGCGATGACCGAGCCCTCGACCGGATCCGACCTGCAGTCGATCCGCACCACGGCACGTCCCGCCGATGACGGCGACGGCTGGATCCTGAACGGCTCGAAGACGTTCATCACCAACGGTATCTACTCCGATCTGGTGATCGTCGCAGCCAAGACCGATCCGGAAGCGGGCTACCGCGGCATGAGCCTGCTGGCGGTGGAGCGCGGCATGCCCGGCTTCGAACGCGGCCGCAACCTCGCGAAGGTCGGCATGCACGCCCAGGACACCGCCGAGCTGTTCTTCTCGGACGTCAAGGTGCCGCGGGCCAACCTGCTCGGCGAGGAAGGGCAGGGCTTCCTCTATCTGATGACGAACCTGCCGCAGGAGCGGCTCTCGATCGCCGTCGCGGCAGTCGCCGGGATGGAGCGCGCCGTCGAGCTCACCCTGGCCTACGCGAAGGAGCGCACCGCGTTCGGCAAGCCGATCGGAAACTTCCAGGCCAGCCGCTTCGCCCTCGCTGAGATGGTGACCAAGACCCGCGCGGCCCGCAGCTACGTCGACCAGTGCATCCTGGCGCTGAACGCCGGCGAACTCAGCGCCGACGAAGCCGCCGGCGCCAAGTACTGGACCACCGACCTGCTCGGTGAGGTCGTCGACGCCGCGGTGCAGCTGCACGGCGGCTACGGCTACATGGACGAGTACGAGGTCAGCCGGATCTGGCGGGACGCGCGGGTGACCCGCATCTACGGCGGAACCAACGAGATCATGAAGGAGATCGTCGGCCGCTCGCTGGGCGTCTGATCGCCACGGGAGACGACCGCCCGAAGGGCGCAGCCGCGCACCGGCCGGGATGCCGACCGCAGCTTCAAAGCTCATGACCGGTCCGTGCATTGCCGACAAACTGCACAGCGACTCCCCTACCGGGAACGCGGTGACGGTAAAGGGAGATCTCGTGCACACAGCGCCGCCGGCCCTGCGCCGGATGGTGCTCGCCGTCGCCGTGCTGTTCGACGTCGACCTGCTGCCCGAGGACACCGGCGTGCTGCTGGCCGGCCCGACCACGACCCACATCGAATGGGACGTCGTCTCTGCCGTGGTCCGCGCGGCGCGCCCCGCGCAGGACGGCGACGGCGACGCCGCGGCCCAGCAGTTCCTCGCCGACTGGCTGATCGCCCGCCACCAGCTCACGTGCGGCGCCGCACTGCACGCCCTCGGATTTCCGTCCCGGCACGAAAGTCACCCCGGACCGGCATGGATCCGCGAACGGGTGCCCGGTGGGGCGCTGACTCTCGGCTTCGGCTACGGCGACGCCAACGCGCCGCTGCCTGCCGGGGTCCTCGAGCACGCCGGCGTCGACATCGCGGACGCCTGGCCGGCGGCTCGCGACGCGCTGGAAGCGCTCGGCACCCACGCTGTCGAACGCGACCGGCGCCGCCGGAACGGGCCGCTGCGACCCATGGGCACCGCCGATGTCGTCACCCTGCTCGGGGCAGCCAGCCTGCGCGCGGAACTCGTCGCGGCCGAGAACGACGGCTTGGCCGCCCTCGTGGTGCCGCTACGCACGCGTGGATGGCGCGCGACCTCCATCACGGACCCCGCGTTCGGCCCGGCGCTCGCCGCCGCCATGCCACCCGAGGAACGCGGCTTCGACCGGCCGCTACTCGTCACTGCCGACGAGGTCTGCGAAGTGCGCCCGGGCGGCAACCCGACGTGGGCACTGCACGACAGCGGAGAGGCATGCGCCTGAGCGGGCAGCTCAGGCTTCGGCGGCCTCGGTGTCGAGCGTCGGCTCCAGCCGGGCGACGGCCTCGGTGACCTGACGGGCGATCGCCTGGGCGGACAGCCCGGCGTCGCTCAGCACCGCCGCACGCTTGCCCTGGGCGAGGAACTCCCGCGGCAGCCCGAGGTCGCGCATCGGGGTGTCGACGTCAGCGGCGCGCAGCGCCCCCGCAAGGGTGCTGCCGGCACCGCCCTGGCGGCCGTTGTCTTCGAGCGTGACGATCAGCCGGGCGCGGCGCGCCAGCTCGACCAGCTCGTCGGCCACCGGCGTCACGTAGCGCGGGTCGACCACCGTGAGGTCGATGCCCTGGTCGGCGACACGTTCGGCGACCTCGAGCGCGACCGGCACCATCGCGCCGTACGCGACCAGGAGCACCGGATCTGCCGAGCCCGCCGACTCGCGCATGATGTCGAGGCTGCCGTCGCGGCGAACGGCCGGCAGCTCCTGCGGCAGCAACCCCTTCGGGAAGCGGATAGCGGTCGGGCCGTCGTTGCGCTCCAGCGCCGCGTCGAGCGCCTCGCTGAGGCGGGCCTCATCGCGCGGGGCGAGCAAGTCGAGACCGGGAACGATGGGCAGCCAGGACATGTCCCACATGCCGTTGTGCGAGGCGCCGTCGTCGCCGGTGACCCCGGCCCGGTCCATCACGAAGACCACGGGCAGCTTGTGCAGTGCCACATCCATCAGGACCTGGTCGAACGCGCGGTTCATGAAGGTGGCGTAGACCGCCACGACCGGGCGCATACCGCCCATCGCCAGACCTGCCGCCGACGTGACCGCATGCTGCTCGGCGATGCCGACGTCGAAGACGCGAGCGGGCCAGCGCTCGGCGAACGGCGCGAGACCGACCGGATCGAGCATCGACGCGGTGATGGCGACGACGTCGTCGCGCTGCTCACCGAGGCGCAACATGGTGTCGCTGAACGCCGACGTCCAGCTGCGCCCCACAGAGATCGACACCGGCTTGCCGGTCAGCGGGTCGCTGACACCGACGCTGTGCATCCGGTCGGTGACGTGCTCTTCGGCCGGCTGATAGCCCGAGCCCTTGGTCGTCACGCAGTGCACGATGACCGGCGCGCCGAACGCCTTGGCCTTACGCAGCGCCGACTCGATCGCCGCGATGTCGTGGCCGTCGACCGGGCCGACGTATTTCAGGCCAAGGTCCTCGAACATCGCCTGCGGCTGCACGAGGTCCTTGATGCCGCGCTTGATGCCGTGCAACGCGTCGTAGAGCGGCGGGCCGACGAGCGGGGTGCGGGCCAGCGCCGTCTTCACCACCTCGAGCAGCTGCTCGTACTGGGGGGTGAGCCGCAACCCGGCGAGGTGCTGGGCAAGACCGCCGAGGGTGGGCGCGTAGGAACGGCCGTTGTCGTTCACGACGATGACGACCGGCCGGTCGCCGACGGCGATGTTGTTCAGCGCCTCCCAGCTCATGCCGCCGGTCAGGGCACCGTCGCCGACCACGGCGACGACGTGACGCTTCTCTCCCCGCAGCGCGTAGGCCTTCGCGAGCCCGTCGGCGTAGGACAGCGCCGTGGACGCGTGCGAATTCTCGACGTGGTCATGGGCGGACTCGGCGCGGCTGGGGTAGCCGGACAGGCCACCGGCCTGGCGAAGCGTGTCAAAGGTGTCAGCGCGGCCGGTGAGCATCTTGTGGACGTACGCCTGGTGACCGGTGTCCCAGAGCAGCGTGTCACGCGGGCTCTCGAAGCTGCGGTGCAGCGCGATCGACAGCTCGACAACGCCGAGGTTAGGCCCCAAATGGCCGCCGGTGCGGCAGACCGCGTCGACAAGCCGGGTGCGGATGTCGGCAGCGAGCTCGAGAAGCTGCTCGGGAGTCAGGTCATGAAGATCGGCGGGTCCACGGATGTCAGACAGTCCCGTCACGAAGCCTCCCTGGGCATGTCGACGTCCGAATTACCTGCTGCCTGTGTGGTTGCCCAGTGTAGAGAAGGCGACTCCTCGAAGTGCAGTTCCGCGCATCGGGTGTCGAGCAGACGTCACGCTGAAGTTGCGCAGCTCTCACGTTCCCGCCATGCAGCCGGCGAGCTGCGGCGAGAGCAACGGCGTGGCGCTGCTCACCGGGTCGTACTCCGGACCGGACCACGTACCGGGAAGCGGCGGATGGCTCGCCGGCGCGTTCTGCCCGCGGAAACCGGTCCAGTCGCCGTCCTTCCAGCCGTGGGTACCGCTCGGCGCTGCCGCCACCTGGGCTGGACCGGCCGCTGACACCAGCACCACCCGCACCGACAGCTGCGGGTCACGCACGTCGAGGTAATAGACCGCGCCGAGCCCGCCCGCGGCCAGCGGCCCGGCGAAGTAGCGCACCGCCGCGATCTGGTGTCCGCTCCCGCCGCGGTTCTGCTCCAGCGCCGACACCGCCTGCCGGTAGAAGTCCGATCCAGGAGCCGGCTGTACCCAGCCGTTGACGCAGGACGCCGACTTCGCGCCGGTCGCCAGCGCCGGCGAATGCGCGCTCCGGGTCGGCGCGGCCGACGAAGCGGTGGGAGACGGCGACGGCGCGGGGCTCGTGGCCGAAGGCGCAGGCGACACTGCCGGCGGCGGGCTGGACGGTGCGCCGCTCGTCGTCGCCGCCGAGGAGCCGCAGCTCGCCAGCACCAGGCCTGCGGCGGTTACGGCGGAAAGCACACCGACCGTCCGGCCGCCGGCGCTCATCCGGTCGCGATGCACGCCACGACGGTAGGCGCGCGAGGCATTTCGGTGAAGCCGCCGCGCGAGTGTCAGCACAACCGTTGCGAAACTGTCATCGCCAGCGGCTGCGTCTGCGTCGTTGCGCTTCCGTCACTGCGAGAGCACCACATAGGCCCCGCTGCCAGTGTCGGTGGGCCGTAGGAGCACCCTTCCCTGACCTGTGACACTGCGGGAGCACCACATAGGCCCCGCTGCGAGTGTCGGAGCTCGCCCGCATCACGCTCACAGTGTCAGAGCTTCGGGGTGAAACGCTGGCCGGCCAGCGCTCGTTCGACCAGCAGCGCGCCGCGGGCGGCGGTGTCCAGGCGGAGCGCTTCGCGTTCGTACATCGCCAGTAGCCCGTCGACCGCCGGAGGCGGAATGGTCACTCCGATTTCGCGCACGTCGGCGCGGGCGGTCTGGGCGCCGCGGCGGCACGCGTGAGCAGCTGCCGCGACATGGTGACGCGCTGCCCGGGCCAGCAGCACCGGCCACTGCCGAAAGACGCCGTAGCTGCGGTAGTCGGGCGGGCACAGGTCATACAGCCAGGCGATCGCTCGCCGTTCCCAGTCCTCAGCACCCGGCGGCGGCACCTCACGCGGCCAGCCGGCGGGAATGGCCGCGCCGCTCAAGCGCGCACCAGCAATGCCAGGCACTCGACGTGGGCCGTCATCGGAAAGACGTCGAACCCCCAGAGCGCCTGCAGGCGATAGCGCTCGGCGGTCGCGGCGCGCAGATCGCGCGCGAGCGTCGCCCCGTCGCAGGACACGTAGGCGACCGCGCGAGGCGCCAGCCGGACGATCTGCTCCATGCTCGCCTCCCCGGCTCCGGTGCGCGGCGGGTCGAGCACCACCAGATCGACGGGCCCGGTGACGTCCGGCAAGGCCGTGGCGACGTCCGCGGCGAGCACGTCGACGTCGAGCCCGGCGCAGTTGTGCCGAGCATCGCCAGCGGCTTGCGACGACTGCTCGACGGCCAGCACCCGTGCGCCTCGTTCCGCCAGCGTGTAGGAGAAAAGGCCCGCCCCGGCGTAGAGATCGAGCGCGCTCTCGCCGGCGGCCGGCTCGAGTGCTTCCAGGACGGCTGTGGCCAGCATCTCGGCCGCATCCGGATGCACCTGCCAGAAGCCGCCGGCACTCACCCGGAAGTCGTGCCCCAGCGCGCGATGCGTGAGCGTGCCGTCTTCGTCGACGACCACCTCCGCGGTGGTGGGCGACGCCGCGAACGCGACACGCGGTCGCGGCTGATGCGCCACCCGGTGCGCCGCCGGCCCCTCCGCCGAGAACGCCCCCGCCTGCTCGATGAGCGGATGGCTGATCGGGCAGCTGCGCACCGGCTGGACCTGGTGCGAACGGTGGCGCAGGAACCCCCGCTCACCGCCGGGGCCGACCGAGACCTGCACGCGCGTACGCCAGCCCAGCCCGTCCGGTGTGCTCGGCGCCTCGCGCAGCACGAGCGGGCCGGGATCGAGGCCGCCGATCCGCTGCAATTGCTCGCGCAGCACCTCCCCCTTGATGCGCCGCGCCGCCGCCGGCGTCGCGTGCTGCCAGTCGCATCCGCCGCAGCCGCCCGGGACGGCGAGCGGGCACGGCGGGCTCACGCGTTCTGCCGACGGCTCGAGCACCTCCACGGTGTCCGCCCGCAGGAAGCGCCGGTTCGAGCTGGCGACGACGGCGCGCACCGTCTCCCCCGGCAGCGCGCCCCGCACGAACGCGACCCGCCCGTCCGGGGCGTGGGCAACGCAGTCACCGCCCGGCGCCGGGCGTTCGACCGACAGCTGCAGGGTCGGCTGGGATCGCCGGGGTCCGCGGATCGGCCGCCGGGTCACCCGACTCGCTCGCGCGAACCGGAAGGGCCGCCGTCAGCCCCGTCGCCCTTCGAGGCGTCGACCGCCGCCTGCGGCGCGCTTCGCGGTGCCGCGGCCTGCCCGCGTCGCACATCTCCGGGGCGGGATCCGTGCTCGCCCCTGCCGGCGCGGCCCGCCGACGACTCGAGCTGGTACGGCACGCTCGTCACCATCACGCCGGGCTCGAAGAGCAATCGGCTCTTGAGGCGCAGCGCGCTCTGGTTGTGCAGCAGGTTTTCCCACCAGCGGCCGACCACGTACTCCGGCACGTAGACGCAGACCACGTCGCGCGGCGACTCGCGCCGGATCCGCCGCACGTACTTGATGACCGGCCGGGTGATCTCGCGAAACGGGGAGTCGATCACCACGAGGTCGATACTGATCCCGCGCCGGTGCCACTCGTCCTGCAGCGCCTGGGTTTCCTTCTCGTCGATGTTGACGGTGATCGCCTCGAGCACGTGGGGCCGGCTTGCCTTGGCGAACGCCAGCGCCCGCAGCGTCGGCCGGTGCAGCTTGCTGACGAGCACGACGGCATAAACCCGGCTCGGCAACGTCGGTGGGCCCGGCTCCGGGACCAGCTCGCGCGCCACCCGGTCGTAGTGCCGCCGGATGCCCTTCATGCCCATGAAGATGATCGGGATCGCGACGCAGACGATCCACGCGCCGTGCATGAACTTGGTCAGCAGCACGATGACCAGGACGATGCCGGTGAGGATGGCGCCGGTCATGTTGATGGACTGGCTGCGCCGCATCCGGCGGCGCACCTGCGGGTCGGTTTCGTTGCGCAGCAGCCGGTTCCAGTGCCGCACCATCCCGCTCTGGCTGCAGACGAACGACACGAAGACGCCGATGATGTAGAGCTGGATGAGCCGGGTGACTTCCGCCTGGAAGGCGACGATCAGCAGCGTCGCGAAGCCGGCGAGCAGCACGATGCCGTTGCTGAACGCGAGCCGGTCGCCGCGGGTGTGCAGCTGGCGCGGCAGGTAGCGGTCCTGCGCGAGGATCGAGCCGAGCACCGGGAAGCCGTTGAAGGCGGTGTTCGCCGCGAGCATCAGGATCAGGGTGGTGGTGATGGCGATCAGCACGAAGCCCACCGACGAGGTACCGCCGAAGACTGCTTCCGCGACCTGGGTGATCACGGTGCGCTGCTCGTAGCCCTGCGGTGCGCCGAGCAGCTGGCCGCCGTCGGCGACATGCACCTTGGCGATCAAGGCCAGCACGGTGACGCCGATGAACATCGTCACCGCGATGAGACCCAGGGCCAGCAGGGTGGTAGCGGCGTTCTTGCTCTTGGGCTTCTTGAAGGCCGGAACGCCGTTGCTGATGGCCTCCACGCCGGTGAGCGCCGTGCAGCCGGAGGAGAAGGCGCGCAGGACGAGGAACACCGTCGCAAGGCCGCCGTACGTCCCCGCTGCGGCGATCCCGTAGTGCGCGCTCTCGGCCCGCAGGTGGGTGCCGGTCGCCGCCCGGATCAGCCCGTAGACGATCATGAACATGACGGTGGCCATGAACGCGTAGGTGGGGATCGCGAAGGCGGTGCCCGACTCGCGCAGGCCTCGCAGATTCATCAGTGTGATGATCAGCACAACGCCGACGGCGATCAGCACCCGGTGGGACGCCAGCGAGGGGACGGCAGACAGGAAGTTGGCGACGCCCGAGGACACCGACACGGCGACGGTGAGGACGTAGTCGGTGAGCAGCGCGCTGCCGACCAGCAGACCGAAATTGCCGCCGAGGTTGGTCGTGGCGACCTCGTAGTCGCCGCCGCCGCTCGGATACGCCCGGACGTTCTGCCGGTAGGACGTCACGACCGTGAGCATCAAGACCGCCACCATGGCGGCGATCCATGGCGTGAAGTGGATGAAAGACAGGCCGCCGAGCGTGAGGACGAGGAGGATCTCCTCCGTGGCATAGGCCACCGAGGACATGGCGTCACTGGCGAAAACCGGCAGCGCGATCTTTTTGGGCAGCAGCGTTTCGCCGAGGCGGTCACTTCGAACCGGCCGGCCGACAACCCCGCGCTTCAGCAGGCCAGTGAGCACGCCCACGGCGCGGAATGCTACGCGTCCTTTCGGCAGGACCGTGCCAGGACAACCCGTCGACGCATTAGGCTTCGGGCCCGTGCACGTCGTCATCGTGGGTTGCGGCCGAGTCGGGTCGACCCTTGCCCGCAGCCTGGCCAAGCGCGGGCACTCGGTCGCGATCATCGACCAGCTCGCGACGGCGTTCGCCCGGCTGGGTGACGACTTCCCGGGGCAGACGGTCACCGGGGTCGGGTTCGACCGCGACACCCTGACCGAAGCCGGCATCGAGAAGGCAGACGCGCTCGCCGCCGTTTCCAGCGGAGACAACTCCAACATCCTGTCCGCGCGCGTCGCCCGCGAGACGTTCGGTGTCGAGCACGTCGTGGCGCGCATCTACGACCCGCGGCGCGCGGAGGTCTACGAGCGGCTCGGGATCCCCACTGTCGCCACCGTCCGCTGGACCGCCGACCAGATCCTGCGCCGGCTGCTGCCGGAGGGTGCCACCCCGGAGTGGACCGATCAGAGCGGGCGGGTGATCCTGGCCGAGGTGCCGGTCGACCAGCGCTGGATCGGCAAGCCGATGAGCGCGCTCGAGGAGGCCGCCGGGGTGCGGGTGGGATGCGTGATGCGGTTCGGCGAGGGCATGCTGCCGGACGCCACCACGGCGTTCCAGGACGGTGACACCGTCCACCTGCTGCTCGCGCGGAGCCGCCTCGGCGACGTCGAACGGGTCATCGCCGCCGGGCCCGACACCACGTGAGCAGGCGTCCGTGAAATCTCCAGTCGCGAACGGAATCCCCCAGTGACCGACCCCATCAGCGACCCCGCGGCCGAGCCCGCGCCGAGGCTTGGCTCTCCCCCGCCGTCCACTGCCGGTGAGGCGCTGAGCCGCCGCTCGTCGCTGCAGAACTCGCGCCCGCGCAAGAAGGTCGCGATTGCGGGCGCGGGCAACGTCGGCCGCTCCATCGCCGCGGAGCTCATCGAGAACGGCCACACCGTCCTGCTCATCGAGCGGGAGCCCAAGGCGTTGAAGCCCAAGACCGTCGTCGGTGCGCAGTGGTGTCACGGCGACGCCTGCGAGGTCGCGGTGCTCGAGCAGGCGGAGCTGGAGCAGTACGACGTCGTCGTGGCGGCGACCGGCGACGACAAGGTGAACCTTGTCGTCTCGCTGCTGGCCAAGACAGAGTTCGGGGTGCGGCGCGTGGTGGCGCGCGTCAACCACCCGAAGAACGAGTGGATGTACAACGAGTCCTGGGGCGTCGATGTCGCCGTCTCCACACCGCGCATGCTCACCGCCCTGGTCGAGGAGGCGGTGAGCGTCGGAGACCTGGTGCGGCTCATGAGCTTCATGCAGGGCGAGGCGTCGCTCGTGGAGGTGACCCTCACGGAGGACTCGGCGCTCGCCGGCCGGCGCCTCGACGAGGTGTCGCTGCCGCCGGACACCGCGCTGGTGGCGATCCTGCGGGAGGGCCGCGTGGTGCTCCCGGTACCCGAGGCCACCCTCGAGGGTGGCGACGAGGTGCTCGCCGTCGCCACCACCCCGCAGGTGGAGGTCGAGCTCGCTCACGCGCTCGGGGGCACGGTCGCCTCAGGCTCGGCCGCCGCCATCGATCACCGCACCGGCGGGGCGGACTTTTTCGCCCCGGAGGAGACGCTCTGAACGCGTCGCCCACCCCGTCCGAAGGGACGACGCAGGCCGGTCGTCCATCACCCTTCCGTCCCACCCTGGCGCGCAGCCGCGCGCTGTTTCGGGCGTTCGGTCTCGAGCAGACCGACCCGGCCCACTTCTACGGGATGGTCGCCGCCGACTCAGCGGCCCACGTCGGCTACTACACGCCGCTGGCCGGCAAGGTGCTGGTGGACGTCGGCGGCGGCCCGGGGTATTTCGCGGACGCCTTCCGGGCGGCCGGCGCCACCTACCTGGCGCTGGACGCCGACGCCGGTGAGATGAGCCTGCACGGACGCTCCCCCGAGCCAGGCACGACCGTTCTCGGCAGCGGCCTCCAGCTGCCCTTCCGCACCGGCAGCGTCGACGTTTGCTTCTCCTCGAACGTCCTCGAGCACGTGCCGGATCCCTGGCGGATGGCCGACGAGATGGTGCGGGTGACCAAGCCCGGCGGCATCGTCTTCCTGTCCTACACGACGTGGCTGTCCCCTCACGGCGGCCACGAGACCTCACCCTGGCACTACCTCGGCGGTGAGCGGGCGCTCCGGCGATACGAGCGCAAGCAGGGCAAGCCACCGAAGAACGTCTTCGGCGAGAGCATGTTCGCGGTCTCGGTCCGGGCTGCGCTCGACTGGGTCAAGCGGCGCACCGCCGACGGATCGGTGGACGTCGTCGAGGCGTTCCCGCGCTACCACCCGCGATGGGCCTACTGGGTGGTGCGGATACCCGGACTGCGCGAAGTGGTCACCTGGAACCTGGTGCTGGTCCTTCGGCGCAGGTAGCAGGCGGCGCTATCCGCCGGCGTCCTGGGTGGTCGGCCGGTAGCTGTGCAGCAGCGGCCAGAGCCAGCTCATGAACATCTGGTGAGCCGGCTCGAGACCCATGTGGACGCCGTCCGGCCGGATGCTCGTGTCGACGACGTGACCGGGCTTGTTCAGCCGAACCGCATAGTTCAGCAGCGTGAAGTTGGGTTCGGTCGCGGCGAGGTCGTTGTAGATCGTGTTCAACGCGTCGGTGCGCGTCGGATCGTCACCGAACCAGGGCAGGTCCTCCTGGAACTTGCAGTACGGCGCGTCGGCCCAGAGCACCGGCTTGCCGGTGACCTCGAGATCGCTGACCAGCTCGCGAAATGCCTGCTCCTGATGCGCCCGCCAGGCGGGATCGAGGTCGTTGTGCCAGTTGCCGTCCGTCGGGTCGAGCTGGTCGGCCTGCTCGACCAGCGACAGGAAAACGACGGACACGTCCGGCTGGAAAGCCCGGACCTGATCCGCCGTGGTGGCCCGCCAGCTGCTGCTGCAGTCCTTCACGTCGCGCCCCGGCTCGCCGGAGTAGTAGCGGATGGCGATCACCGTGGTGAAGGGGCAGCCGCTCTGGCTGAGGTTCAGCACCTGCAGCTGGTCGGGATGCGCGTTCTGGTAATTCACCAGCTGGATCGCCATGACCTCGGCCGTCGAGTCACCGATCACCACCACTCGCAGCGGCCGCTCCGGGCCCGCCTTGGGCGGCAGGATGATCTTCGGTTGGGCGCGGTGGCCGGACAGGATCGAGTCCGTCGAGGTCGCGCTGTCGGACGCCGCCGGCGAGGGATGCACGAGCGAGAAGCCGAGGATCACCGCCGAGAGCGCGCCGCGGCAGCAGAGACCCAGGCCCGCACGAGCGCGCGCGGCTTCGGCAGGGTGCGACGCTTGATCACGGGCTGCTCGATGAAGCGGTAAGACAGGGCAGCCAGGATGAAGGTCAGCGCCAGCTGGAAACAGGACAGCAGCGCGCCGGAGATGGGCCCCCAGTGCCGGCCGAACAGCGCGTAGATCGGCCAGTGATAGAGGTAGGCCCCGTAGGAGACCTTGCCGGCCCACGCCAGCGGGCGAAAGGACATCACCCGGGACATGAACCCGGTCAGATCCAGGCAGCTGACGATGAGCATCGCCGTCGCGATCGCGACCAGCACCGCACCGCCGTGCTGGAAGGTCGGCTCGCCGTTGCGGAAAGCGGTCAGCGCGTAGACGAGCAACGCGAGCGACATGAGCCCGCCGGCGGTCGTGGCCAACGTCTGGCGCGCCGACGGGTAGCGCACCGTCGCGTAGTAGCGGTGCAGGACCAGCGCGAGCAGGACGCCGACGAGCAGCTCGAGCGCGCGCGTGTCGGTGCCGTAGTAGAAGCGGTTGTAGTTGGTCGCCGACCACCCGATCGCCACCGAGACGATGCACAGCACGCTGACGCCGGCGACGCTGACACCGACCCGCAGCCGGCGCGGCAGCTGCAGCACCAGCACGACGGCGATCGGGAACGTCAGATAGAACTGCTCCTCGACCGCGAGCGACCAGTAGTGGTTCAGCGGAGACGCCAGGCTGAACAGGTGGGCGTAGTCGGTGCCTTGCACGAGGAAGCGCCAGTTCGCCACGTTCAGCAGCGCGGCGAGCGCGTCACCGGGGACCTCGGCCTGCTGGCTCGGGTTGCCCACCAGCCGGGTCAGGACGAGCACGATGAGAAGGCAGACGAGCGCAGCCGGCGCGAGCCGGCGCACCCGGCGCTCGAAGAAGCGCCAGACCCGGAACTCACCGGTGGTGCGCAGCTCCATGAGCGTGCGGGAGCAGATGAGGAAGCCGGACAGCGTGAAGAACATCGTCAGGGCGGCGAAACCACCGCGGAACGGCCCGAGCTGGAAGTGAAACAGCAGGATCAAGATCAGCGCCAGCCCGCGGATCCCATCCAGCGCGCGCACCCGAGAGCTGCTCATGGGCTGCTTCCCGCTGACACGCTGCCCCGTCGCACGAGCCCGGCGCGAGCTTCCCGGCGCGCGGACCAGTAGCCGGCGAGCACGAGCACGACGGCGATGGACAAGCCGATCGCGTCCTGCACCGCCTCGTCCTTCGACGGGTAGTAGAACGCATCGTAGGCGCCGGTGCCCGGGGCGATGACCCGCCAGGGCTGCCACAGGATCGCGGTGGCGACGCCGAGTCCGGCAGCCGCACCCACGCTGCCGATGCGCACCGCCGCCGCAGCGCTCGCGGCCAGCAGGAACGGCAACGCTGCCGACGCGATGCGTGGGACGTCAGAGCCGCCGATGGGCGCCTGGGCGAGGTGGCAGACCCCGATGAGCACGACGATGCTCATCGCCGGAGCGGTCAGGATCGGCCAGTATCGCCGCAGGAGCAGCAGCACCAGGATGGCCGGCAGCAGTCCGACCCCCAGGCCGAGCCGCCAGATCGGTGACCCGGGATGCATCTTGAGGAACGTCCAGCCGAGCCTCAGCTCGCCGCTCAGCGGGTACGGGCGGGCGTGCGGCAGCAGGGTGCCGACGAGCGCGGAGACTGCGACGAGGACGGCGATCGACCCGGCGGTCCACCAGCGACGCAGAAAGGCCAGCCGGACCACGACCGCGGCCAGCGGCAGTGCCCACGCCTCTCGGGTGAGGATCAGCGGCACCGTGCAGAGCACCGCGGCGATGGTGGCGGCACGCCGGCGCGCGAGCAGCAGGAGGACCCAGCACAGGCCGAGCGCGCTGGCCGGAAGATCGACCAGCACCGGCACCGAGAACGCGAGCCGGAACGTATGCGGCGACACGGCGACAAGGTCGGCCACGGCGAGCGCCGCCACGAGTCGCCGCGTCCGCAGCGCCGGGTCGGCAGGGATCAGGCGATAGGTGAGAGCGAACGTTCCCACCACGACGATGACCGCCGACAGCACGGCGATGACCTCGAAACGGGTCACCACCGACCACGAGTGCGGCAGCACCGACACGATCGCGGGGATGACCGGCCGCCGGGAGAACGGCGCGTCGCCGTCACCTCCGCGGACCATGCGGCAGTAATTGTCGCCGTCCGTGAAAATGCAGCCGTTGCGTTCAGTAACGATCGCGAGGTGCACCACCGCCGCAACGGCGAGCGCGGTGGCCACCGCGACCGCGCCGACAGCGAACGCCGACCGGCCGGCGCCGGCGCGGTCCACCTGCCCCGGCAGCTGCGGACGGCTGACTGACACCGGCCCTATCGGAGGCCGGACCGCCGGCTCAACCACCGGCCGAGCTCCCGGATCCGCTGCTCCCGCCGGAGCCGCTGCTCCCGCCGGAGCCGCTACCGGAAACCGCCGACGAACCGGCCGGCGTGGTGCCGGCGTCCTCCGGCGCCAGATCGCGCAGCACGGGAAGCAGCCGAGCGTCCACCGGGCGGATCGGCGCGAGCGGGAAGTGGATGCCGTCGTCCGCCCGGATCGTGACACCGTCCAGCACGGACGTGAAATTCCCGTTGGGGCAGATCATCGCATTGAAGTCGACGACGGCGGTCTTGTCGGGATAACGCTCGTGCGCCTCCCGGATCAGCTCGTTCAGCCGGGCCAGCCGAGCCGGATCGTTTTCCGCGTACGGCGCGCCACTCGGGCTCTCGCGCGCGTTCACGCACGGAGCGGTGAACAGGGCCACCTTCGCACCCGTCGACGACAGGATCGAGATGGCCTGGTCGAGCTCGGTGGACAGGTACGCGTCGTAGTCCGGCTCCCCGACGTGCTCGAACTGCCCGTTGTGGTAGCGATCGACCAGCTCCCAACGGCCGATCAGCAACGCCACGAGGTCCGGCTTGTCCTTCTGAACGGCGGCCAGGCGCTCCTGCGGCCAGTTCTCGCACTCCTGCGGCAGCTGGGAGACAACGCCCTCGGCGATGACCGGGTTACCGCGCGCGATGCCGCAGCCGATGATGCCGCCGTTGTCGATGTGCACGCCGTATGGCTTTTCCTCGAACGACAGCGCGTTGGCGAGGGTGAATGCCAGGCTGTCGCCTTCGAGCAGCACGCGCACCGTGCCGCGACCCGCCTTCTTCGACGCGGCGCTGCCCACCTTCGCGTCCGCCCGCGGGGCAGCCTTGGTGATCTCGCTGATCCGGGTGCCATCGGAGGCCGGCGGCGGCGGAACGAACGCCAAAAGGGCCGCTCCCGCCGCGACCACCGCGACGCTGGCCACCGCCGGTCGCGGGATCCGCCACTGGCCGCGCCGGATCGGGAGCTCGACCAGGTGATAGCTCACGACGGCGACCGCCAGGGTGATGCCGAGCCGCAGCGCGAGCAACCCACCGTGCGAAAGTCCGGTGCGCTGGTGGTTGACCAACAGGAAGAGCGGCCAGTGCCAGAGGTAGAGGCCGTAGGAGATGGATCCGATGTACCGCACCGGAGGGAGTGACAGCAGCAGTGCGAGGGGACCGCGCGGCACCAGGCTGATGCTGGCGATGACGACCGCGACCCCGAGGGCCACTGCCAGGAAGCCGCCGCGGTACAGCCCGAGGGCCTGGCCGTCGACTCGGGCCAGCGCCCAGCCCAGCCCGCCGGCACCGATCAGGCCGGCAACCGCGACGACGACGCGACCGCGGCGACGGACCGGGTAACGCGACCCCGCACGGGTGCTGTACCAGGCGCCGAGTGCAGCGCCGACCAGCAGCGGAACCGCCCGGGTGTCGGTGCCGTAGTAAAGCCGGTCCGTCCAGACTCCGGCGAGCGACTGCCCCAAGGTGGCGCCCGCGGCCAGCAGCGCCCCTGCCGCCGCCCATCTTCCGACCCGCCCGCCGCGACGCAGGATCAGCACCACGGCCAGCGGCCAGAGCAGGTAGAACTGCTCCTCCACCGCGAGCGACCAGGTGTGCAGGACGGGTGACGGGGCGGCGAACGACTCGAAGTAGCCCTGGCCGGAGAAGGCGAACCACCAGTTCGCGCCGTACCCGAGCGCCAGCAGCAGGTCCGTGCGCAGCGACAGCACGTCGTCCTTGAGGATCCAGCCCCAGGTGATGGCCACGAAGACCAGCAAGAGCAGCAGCGCCGGGAACAGCCGCTTGATCCGCCGCAACCAGAAGCTGCCCAGCCGGATGCGGCCCTCGCGCCCCCACTCGCTCACCAACAGCGAGGTGATGAGGAAACCGGAGATGACGAAGAAGATGTCGACGCCGAGCAGGCCACCGGGGATCCAGCTCACCCCGGCGTGGTAAAGGATGACGCCCGTCACAGCGACGGCACGCAGACCGTCGAGTGCGGGAATGCGCCCGATCCGGCCTCCGGAGGAGCTAGCCCGGTGCGCTCCCGTACGCCTCCGCTCCGTCAGCCCCGGAATCGACTCCGGGACGCGGAGGGACGCCGGGCTCACCAATCATTCCTCCACGTCGCTGCGCTGCGCTCTTGACGGCCGGCTTCGGATAGGGCCTCGCGGCGGTGCCCGCCGTCACGATGAGGTGCTGCCGATGGTAAACGACCTGCCTGCCTGCGGGCGGGATGAACACGGCTTGCTCGATGCAAAGGTTGACTCTGATGAACTAACTAGCCGCCGGTCTTCGGCGTCAGCGTCACCTTGGGCGGTGCCTGCGGGACTGCGGGCAGCCCCATCAGGGTGCGAAGCCCCCCGAGGAAGACCGGCGCCAGGTACTTGCCGCCATAGATGTTGTAGTGCAGACCGTCAGGGTCACGTACCTGCTGGCCGTCGATCTTGAGGTGCCAGCGCCCGTCAGGGCTGAAGTACTGGTACAGGTCGAGCACCACGACGTTGCTCGGATGGGCGGCGGCCACCGACCAGACGATGCGGTTGAAGTCCTGTACCCGGCGGCAGTCGTCCTGCGGCCACCGGCTGCCGTCCGGCCGCTCGGGCCGCTGGTAGCACGGAGCGGTGGCCAGCGCGACCTTGCCGCCGTAGGAGCCGAGCACCTTCACGGCCTTCTCGAACTCGGAGCGCAGCAGCTTGTCGTAGGCCGGCTGGCCGATTCGCATCACCTTGTTACCGACCTTGCGGTCGACGGTCTCCCAGCGGCCGAGGATGAGCAGCGACACGGCCGGACGTTGCGCGGCCACCGTCTGAGCCCAGCGCTGCGCCCAGTCCCAGCACTCGCCGTACGCGACGGGAGCCTGGTCACCCTCCCCCGCCCCCACGCCGGGGGCGATTCCGCAGCCGATGCGGGAGGCGTTGATCAGGTTCACCTTCCAGGCGTCTTCCTGCTTGAACAACGCCATGAACGCGGAGAACGCTTCCGAGTCGCCGACGAGCAGCGTGTTCATCGGCTCGGTGGGCACCGGGTTCGGCTCCTGCGCCGGTACACCGCCGGGCAGCTTCTGCGGGGTGGTGACAGACGCGGACCGGGAGGTGGTGCCGCTCGTCGTCGGCTGCTTCCCCGCGGTGGCGGGCGCGCCCGCGGACGACGAGGACGAAGCGGACGAGGACGACGGGTTCGATAGCGGGCTGCGCGCCTTGGTCAGCGCCTGGGTGCGCTGGTCCTGACCCTTGGCGAGCGCGTCGAGCTTGGACGCGATGGTCTCCCCGTTGGCCGCCGCCGCGCTGCGCGGCACGGCGAGCCACGGTCCGCTGACCCCGACGACCGCCACTGCGGCGACCAGTCCGGTGACGGCCAGCCGGCGGCCCGGAAAGCCGCCGCGCAGGATGGGCCGCTCAGCGAGCCAGTAGGAGACCTCGGCGAGAGCCAATGCGGCGCCGAGCCGGGCGCCGAGCAGCGCGGCGCCGGACAGCCCGGTACGCGCCGACGTGGCGAAAAGAATCACCGGCCAGTGCCACAGATACAGGCCGTAGGAGATCCGGCCGATGTGGGCGAGCGGCGGCAGCCCGAGCAACCGCGACACCGCACAGCGGGGCGCGCGCGTGACGGCAGCGATCACCAGGGCGATGAGCACGGCGATCACCAGGAACCCGCCGCGGTAGAGCAGCTGATCCTCGCCGCTGACGCTGGCCACGATCCCGACAAACGCCCCGAGGGCCGCGAGACCCACGATGGTCCAGAAGAGCGTCACCCGCACGCTCGGCCGCACCACCCGCGGGGTGCGCGGCAGGGGCACGATCGCAGCCAGGGTGGCGCCGGTCAGCAGGGCCAACGCCCGGGTGTCGGTGCCGTAGTAGAGCCGCGAGGCATCGGTGCCGCGAAGGGCACCGAGGATCAGCCAGCTGGTGCTGGCCGCGGTGCCCGCGGCAGCGAGCGTGAGTACCAGCCAACGGCCGGGTGCGGCGGAGCGCTGCGGCCGGGCGCGCCGCCTGAGCAACCGGCGCACCCCCAGGCTGATGCCCACGCACCCGGCGACGAGCAACGGCCACAGCAGGTAGAACTGCTCCTCCACCCCGAGCGACCAGAGGTGCAGCACCGGCGACGGCTCGGCACTGGCCGAGAAGTAGCCCTGGTGGGAGAACGCGAAGCGCCAGTTGGCGACGTAGCCCAGCGCGGCGGCGATGTCGAGCCGGACCGAGGACAGGTCGAGAGTGCGGTCGAGGGCCGCCCAGATCGACACCGCGAGCAGCACCAACAGCAAGGCGGGCAACAGCCGGCGCGCGCGGCGCGCCCAGAAGCCACCGATCGAGATCCGCCCGTCCACCCGGACTTCGCGCAGCAGCAGGCTGGTGATGAGGAAGCCGGACAGGACGAAGAAGGCGTCGACGCCGAGCAGCCCGCCCGGTACCCATTTCACGCCGGCGTGGTAGAGCATCACGCCGATGACGGCGAGCGCGCGGATACCGTCCAGCGCGGGCCAGCGGGCGACTCGCTTGCTGCTCTGCGGATGCGGGCTGGGCCTGGTGTCTTGGCGCTGGGACACGCGCGAGGTGACGCCCGAAGCCATTACCGGGCGGCCACCGTCAGGCGCTGCGGGTGCGTGGAACAGTCGTTCCTCGACTCCGGCGGCACGGCCTGCAACATACCGGTCATTCCCGTGCACGAGCACCCAGCTAATGGCTAATTCACCTCCGCCTGCTCAAGCTCCCGCATGGTCAGCCAGTCCGGCGAGCGCTGCCGCCCGCTCCCGCTGCCGTCGCAACCAGCGATGTCCCACCCCGATGCCGGGACGCTCCACCAGCAGGTAGCTGACGGTGGATATGGCGATGGTCACGACCACCGTGGTGATCAGTAGCGGAAGGAACGGCGAATCCAGCTCCTTCCACGACGTGTGCGCCTGCAACTCGCGCACCACCAGCTGGTGCCAAAGATAAATCCCGTAGGACACCAGGCCGATGAGCGACATGACTCTGGTGACGAGAAATCGGCGTACCAGGCCTTTGCGCGGCGGCCCGAAGACGGCGGGCAGCAGCAGGAAGAAGCCGAAGGCGCCGTAGACCATCTGCTTGGCGACGTCGGTCCCCGCACCGCCGACCGACAGGGGGTCCGTCGTCAGACCGATGTGCTTGGCCGCCAGCCAGTAGGCGATCGCTGCCCCCACCCAGCAGGCGATGTCGGCGCCGGCCCGTTCGAGCCAGCGCAGCGCGCGCGGCAGCGACCCGGTCTGCTGCACGTAGGTGCCGACCACCGCGAGCCCCATGCCGAGGGCGAAGTGGTCACCCCAAGCCGGTAGCCAGCTGCGGGCCGTCTGCGTCGGCCCGTGCGGCGACGCCACGACCCAGGCGCGAAAGAGCAGGCTGGCGACGTAGACCACCACCAGGGCGATCAGCTCACGCCGGACGATCGCGGCCGGTGAAACGGGCACGCCGTCCGGGGTGCGGCGCCGGTCGAGCATGCGCATGCCCAGAGCCCACACCGGCAGCGCGAGGTAGAAGGTGACCTCGATGCAGAGCGACCAGGCCTGCGTGATGCCGTGAAGGACCCAGTCGCGCGAGTAGACCTGCAGGAAGAACGCGTTTTCCAGCAGGCCGCGGAAGCCGTGCACCGACTTCCACCCGGTGAACAGGTACGTGACGGCGAGCGCCACCCAGTAGAGCGGCACGATGCGAAGCGCCCGGCGAAGGAAGTAGCTGCGCAGTCCCGGGCCGGGGCGGCCGGACATCGCGGCGCCCACGAAGGGGCGGTAAAGCAGGAAGCCGGAGATCAGGAAGAACGCGGAGACGCCGATCTCGCCGCGGGCCACGTAGTCGCCGACCGAATGGCGAAACGTGAAGCCAGAGGTGATGCCGACGTGGACCAGCACCACGAGCAGCGCGGCGATGGCGCGCAGGCCGTCGAACCCTTCGACGAACCCGGCGGACGGGGCACTGCTCGTCGCCGGCGCCGCCCGGTCCTGCGAACGGCGAAGCGGCAGCGACACGCGAGCAGGTTATCCACTCGGCCCGCAGCTGCCGGGCAGCAACGCCGTCCGCGGCGCCGCCCATCCGGACAGCGCCCGCTACTTGCCGGGCGACGTACCGGCGCTCGCCAGCCGGTAGAGCACGGGGAGCAATTTCGCGGCCACGGGCGGAATCGCCGTGCCGGGGAAATGCGCACCGTCCTCGCTGCGGATCGTCACCCCGTCCATCGTGGCCGTGAAGTGCCCCCCGGGACAGACCATCGAGTACAGGTCGACGATGACGGACTGCTTCGGATGGCGCGCCTGTGCCGCGCGCAGCAGCTGGTTGAAACGGTCGATGCGCTGCGGCTGATCTTCCGGGTACGGGGTCCCGTCGGCGCTCTCCTTCGGCTGCACGCAAGGCAGTGTCAGCAGGGCCACCCGCTTGCCGGTGGCCGACAGGACGTCGATGGCCCGATCGAGCTCGCTCGCGAGATAGGCGTCGAAAGCCGGGTCACCGATATGGGTCCAGCGACCGTTCCACTGCCGGTTCAGCACTTCCCAGCGGCCGACGAGCAGCGCCACCAGGTCGGGCTTGGCCTTGGCGAGCTGCTGCGCCCGCAATTGCGGCCAGGTCGCGCAGAAGCTCGGCAGGTCATACAGCTTGTCGCGGAAGCGGCTCGGCCCACCGCGGGCGACGCCGCAGCCGAGCAAGCCGCCGTTGTCGATCTGCACCTTGTACTGCGCCTGCTCCGGGATGAGGCCGTTCGCCAGCGACAGCGCAACGCTGTCCCCGGCGATCAGGATCTTCTCCCGACCGGCGATCGCGGGCGCCGTCCCGACCGCGGCCGGACTCGAGCCGGCAGCCGGCCCGTTGAGCTGGCTGGCGGCCGGGTCGCTGACGGGCGAGGTGGTGCCCGGCGTCGCCGCGAAGAGCAGCCCGAGAAGGGCGGCGAGCGCGACCGGGGCGGTGATCCGGGGCCGCGGCAGGCTCCAGCGACGCTCCCGGATGGGCTGCTCGACGAGGTGGAACGACAGCACGGCGATGACGAAGGTCGCGGCGAAGCGCAACGCCAGCAGTTCCCGGCCGGACAGGCCGGTACGAGCGTGGTTCAGCAGTAGGAAGAGCGGCCAGTGCCAGAGGTACAAGCCGTAGGAGATGCGGCCGATGTAACGCACCGGCGACACCGACAGGGCGCGCGAGAGCGGGCCGGCCGGAGCCAGCGACACGCTCGCGATGACGCCCGCGACCGCGATAGCGAGCAGCAGGAAGCCGCCGCGGTACAGCGAGGTCGACTGCCCGTCGACGTTGCCGAACGCCCACAGCACCCCGGCCGCGGCCACCGCCCCGGCGATCTGGACAGCGACCTTGGCGCGCACGCTCAGCCGGAAGTGCGCGGGGCGGGTGGTGTACCAGGCCCCGAGTGCCGCCCCGACCAGCAGCGGCGCTGCCCGCGTGTCGGTGCCGTAGTACAGCCGGTCGGTCCAGATGCCCGCGAGCGACTGGGCGAGGGTGGCGATCGCCGCGAGCACGGCTCCCCCGGCAGCCCAGCGGCCGACGCGCCGGCCGCGCGCCAGCAACGCCGTCACCACCAGCGGCCAGAACAGGTAGAACTGCTCCTCGACCGACAGCGACCACAGGTGCAGCACGGGAGAGGGCGCAGCGTAGGCGGCGAAATAGCCCTGCCCGGAGGACGCGAACCACCAGTTGGCGCTGTAGCCGAGCGCGGCGAGGATGTCGTTGCGCAACGAGTAGACGTCGTCGTGGAGGAAGAGCCCCCAGGTGACGGCGACGAAGCAGAGCAGCAGGACGACCGCCGGCAGCAGCCGGCGGACGCGGCGCAGCCAGAAGTTGCCGAGGCTGATGCGCCCGCTACGGGCGCGTTCATCGACGAGCAGCGACGTGATCAGGAAGCCGGAGATGACGAAGAAGACGTCGACACCGAGCATGCCGCCCGGGATCCAGCTGACCCCGGCGTGGTAGAGCATGACGGCGAGCACGGCAACCGCGCGCAACCCGTCCAAGCCGGTAACGCGCCCACCGCGCAGCCGCGTTCCCGGCGACTCCACCCGTTCCGCGGGGCTTGAATCGGGCGCCGCCGCGGTGCTCGCGCTCTCGCTTGCCACCTGCCCGACGCTGCCCATCACCCTTCATGGTCGCATGTGAACGGAGCAGACGCGGTGTCGTCACGATGTGGGATGAGCTGCTGCCGGGACGATCCGGGCATGGCGTGCCGGGCATCTCGCGTGCGGACCTGGCATCCTGCAGGTCGTGCATATGCAGGACGGAGCTCGGGTGCTTCGGGCCGCTGAGGTGGGTGGGACAGCGATATGGAGCTGACCGTCCTCATGCCGTGCCTGAACGAGGCCGAGACGATCGCCACCTGCGTCCGCAAGGCCAAGTCGTTCCTCACCACCGCGGGCATCGACGGCGAGGTGCTGGTCAGCGACAATGGCAGCACGGACGGCAGCCAGGCGCTGGCGGAGGAAGCCGGTGCCCGCGTCGTGCATGCTCCGGAAAAGGGCTACGGCAGCGCGCTGCTCGCCGGGATCAGCGCCGCCCACGGCCAGTTCGTGATCATGGGTGACGGCGACGACTCGTACGACTTCACGAGCTTGCAGCCCTTCGTCGACGCGCTGCGCGGCGGCGCCGATCTGGTGATGGGCAACCGTTTCCGCGGCGGCATCGCGCCCGGCGCCATGCCGCCGCTGCACAAATACCTCGGCAATCCGTTCCTGTCCTGGCTCGGCCGGCTGTTCTTCCGCAGCCCGATCCGCGACTTCCACTGCGGCCTGCGCGGCTTTCGCCGGGACGCGATGCTGGACCTCGGACTCCGGTGCCCGGGCATGGAGTTCGCCAGCGAGATGGTGGTCCGCGCGACGATCTCGAAGCTGAAGATCGTCGAGGTGCCGACGACCCTCTCCCCGGACGGCCGCAGCCGTCCCCCGCACCTTTCCACCTGGTCGGACGGCTGGCGCCACCTGCGCTTCCTGCTGATGTACAGCCCGCGCTGGCTGTTTCTCTACCCGGGGATCACGTTGATGGTGGTGGCGCTCGCCGTCGGCGTGCCGATCACCGTCGACCCGCTGAAGATCGGCGGGGTCACGCTCGACGTCGACACCCTCGTGGCGATGGCGGCGACGTTCATCATCGGCTACCAAGCGGTGCTGTTCGCCCTGTTCACGAAGGTCTTCGCCATCGGCGCAGGCTTCCTCGCGCCGGACGAGCGCGTCGAGCGCTTCCGGCGGCGCGTCTCGCTGGAGCGCGGCTTGATGCTCGGCGCGGTGATCCTCGTCGCCGGGGTGGTCGGCGCGATCTGGGCGGTGACCTACTGGCACGGCCGCGGCTACGGCACGCTCGACCCCACGCGGGCGCTGCGCCTCGTCGTCCCGTCGGTGACCGCCATCGTGGTCGGGTCGCAGACCCTGCTGGCCAGCCTCTTCCTGGCCATCCTGGACATCCGCCGGCGGGAGCCGTCGTCGGCGGATGCCGCGCCGGCCGGCGGCAGCACGGGCGACGGACCGGGCGGCGCTTCCGGAGATCAGGGCACGACGGGATCGGTGCCGGAGATGGTCCGGGCGGCCCGTTGACGGCGTCGCAGACGTCCTCCCCGGTCCCGACCGCGCAGGCCGGGTCACCTCGGCAAGCCGGGTGGCACGGGCGCTGGACGGCCCTGCGCCAGTGGCGGCCGAGCCGGTGGGCCTGGCTGGTCTTCGCCATCTGTCTCGTCGGGCTCGGCATCCGGCTGGGCTACGTCTTCACGGTCCAGCACAACGTGCGCATCGCCGGCGATGCCTTCTATTACCACTACGGCGCCAACCTGCTGGCCGACGGCAAGGGCTTCATCCAGCCCTACGACTACCTGCTGCGCCACAAGACGAACGCGTCGGCGGACCATCCGCCGCTCTACGTCATCGTGCTCGGCGTCGAGTCCTATCTCGGGGGCCGCTCCTTCACTGCGCACCAGGTGCTGTCCTGCTTCATCGGTACCAGCACCATCGCGTTGATGGCCGTCACCGCACGACGGATCGTGAGCCCGTGGGCCGGGGTCGTCACCGCGATCATCGTCGCGGTCTACCCGTACTTCTGGCTGAACGACGGCCCGCTGCTGTCCGAAGGTCTCGCCCAGATGACGACGGCGCTGGCGATCCTTTTCGCGTTCGCGTTCTGGAAGCGGCCGTCCTTCAAATACGCCATCTGGCTGGGCGTGGCGATCGCCTTGGCTGCGCTGACGCGTGCGGAAGCGATGCTGCTCCCGCTGCTCATCGTCGTTCCGCTGGCGCTGTGGATGAAGCAGCTGTCCTGGAGGCGGCGCCTTGCGCTGCTCGGCGTCAGCTGGCTCGCCACCGGCTTCGTCGTCGCGCCGTGGATCGGCTACAACCTCAGCCGGTTCGCGAAGCCGGTCTACATCAGCAGCGGCTTCGCGCCGGCGCTGCTGTCCGGCACGTGCGACGACGCGTGGTACGGCCCCCTGCGCGGCTACTGGTCCTTCAAATGCATCGGCGATACACCGCGCAAGTACGAGGACATCTCGCTACAGGACGAGATCTACTCCAAGAAGGCGACGGATTACATCAAAGCCCACGAGGGCGACCTTCCGATCGTCGAACTGGCGAAGATCGGTCGCCTGTGGGACTGGTATCACCCGAACGAGAACGTCGAGCTCGACGCCTTTGTAGAAACCCGCCCGGCCTGGGCGAGCCGGATCGGCACCGTGATCCTGTACTCGCTGCAGATCGCGACGATCCCCGGGATCTTGATCTTCCGCCGGAGAAAGATCCCGCTGAGCCCGCTGATCGCGTTGTTCATCAACGTGACCCTCTCCGCGATGATCAGCTTCGGGCAGACCCGCTACCGCGCGTCCGCAGAGGTCGGGCTCGTGCTCTTCGCGGTCGCCGGCTTCGACGGCCTTCGCGAGCACTGGAAGGCCAAACGCGCCGCGCGCACGTCCGCCCCCGCGGCCCTGCCGGCTGATCAGACCGCGGCATGACCGCCCGCGCCGGCGCGGCGCACGACCACAGCGAGTTCGCTCCGGTGGTCCGCTCGGGTGAGTCCGCCGGCCATTTGAAGCCGCTCGACGGCGTGCGCGGCATCGCCATCGCCGCCGTCCTGTGCTTTCACACCGGAGCGTCGTGGGCCCCCGGCGGCTTTCTGGGTGTCGATATGTTCTTCGTGCTCTCCGGCTTCCTCATCACGACGCTGCTGCTGCGAGAGCGCAGCCGCAACGGAGCCATCAGCCTCGGCCGCTTCTACGCGCGGCGGGCGCTGCGACTGTTTCCGGCGGTCGTCGCGGTCTGCGTCTTCGTGCTCATCCACGGCCCGCAGCTCTCGGGCGCCGAGCACACCCGCGGCCTGCGCAACGGCGTTCTCGGGACGCTGTTCTACTTCAGCAACTGGCAGCAGGCGTTCGATCTGCTGCCGCTGTACAACCTCACCGACCACACCTGGTCGCTCGCGATCGAGGAGCAGTTCTACCTCATCTGGCCGCCCGTGCTGGCGCTGCTGCTGTGGCGGCGCACCGGACCGCGACGCCTGCTCGGCGTGCTGCTCACGCTCACCGCGGTCAGCGTGATCTTGCGGGCAGCGCTATGGCTGTCCGGCCAGCCTCACGCCCGGGTGTACTACGGCTCCGACGTGCGCGCCGACGCGTTGCTCATCGGCTGCGCGCTGGCCGTCGTCCATTACTACGGGGGGCTCCCGCGCTGGGTGCGCCTCGGCGCGGTGCCGGCGGCGGCGGCGCTGGTCGCGTTCATCGGCCTGGTGCATCTGCAGGACGGCTGGCTGTACGACGGCGGGCTGACGCTGATCGCGCTCACGTCGGCGGTGTTCATCGCCGCTCTCGTCGCAGCACCGGGCGACGTCCCGGCGCGGGTGGTGTCCTGGATGCCGCTGCGCGGCCTGGGGCGCATTTCCTACGGCCTCTACCTCTGGCACTGGCCAATCTTCCTGATCTTGAGCCCGGGCGTGGTCGGGCTGTCCTGGCTCGGGACCAACGCCGTGCGGGTGGCCGTCTCCGTGGCGGCGGCGATCGCGTCGTACTTCCTCATCGAGCGCCCGTTCCTGCGGCTGCGCCACCGCTTCGACGCGAACCGGCAGCCCGAGCGATCCGGCGGGGTGCGCGACACCCCGGCCCGGGTCAGCGCGGGCTGAACCCCCGGCCGCCGCCAAGTACTTGGGCTTTCGCGAGAAACGGCCGACTTTCGTCGAGAAACCCCTGCCGACATGGCCGCCGGCACTGCCGGGCGCGGCGGGACGACGCGGCTAGCATGACCTTCGCGGAAACGCCATGACGACCATTTGCGGACCGCTCAAACGCTGCACGCTCATCCGGGGAGGGTGGTGCACGCCCCGTCCACCGTCGCCGGCACGCGCCTGCGCAGCGCAGGTGCTGACCCTCGCGACACGCCGAGCTCCGCGGCCTCAGCAGTAGCGGCGTCGCGCTCCGACCGGCGACCCTCGCGCTGGCGCCACGAGCCGGCCCTCGACGGGCTGCGCGGCCTGGCGGTCCTGGCCGTCGTGCTCTACCACGCGGGAGTCGGCTGGCTGCCCGGCGGCCTGCTCGGCGTCGACGCGTTCTTCGTGCTGTCCGGCTTTCTGATCACCGGACTGCTCCTCAACGAGTGGCATCAGCGCGCCGCCATCAGCTTGGGCGGCTTCTGGGCGCGCCGGGCCCGCCGGCTACTTCCCGCGCTCGTCCTCCTGCTGCTCCTGGTCGGCGTGCAACTGGCCGTCACCGGAGATCCGTCCGGCCGGGCCAGCTTCCCCAAAGACGCCATCTCCGTCCTCACCTATGTCGCGAACTGGCGGTTCGCGTTCTCCCACCAGGGCTACTTCGGCGCCAGCTCGCCGTCGCCGTTGCTGCACACCTGGTCGCTCGGGGTCGAGGAGCAGTTCTACCTGCTGTGGCCGCTGATCGTCGCCGGGGTGCTGGTGTGCAGCCGTCGCGAGCGCAACGGGTATCGCCGGGTGCTGATCATCGGCGTCGCCGGCGCCGCCGCGTCGACCGCCCTCATGTTCGCACTCGCCGCTACCGGCACTTCGACCGACCGGCTCTACTACGGCACCGACACGCGCGCCGCCGCGCTCCTCGTGGGCGCAGCTCTCGCGGCGTGGAGAGCCTTTCGGTCCGTTCCCGGATTCGAACCGGCCAGCCCGTCCGGCGCCTCTCGGCGGACCGGGCGCGTGCTGGCGGCCGGCTACCTCGGGCTCGCGGTGACGTTCGCCATGTGGCTCACGACGGCCGGCGAGGCCGGCTGGCTCTACCGCGGGGGCTTCCTCGTGATGGCACTTTCGGTCGGCGCGGTGATCGCCGGGGTCTTCGCCGCGCCGCGTAGCGGCCTGGCGCGGCTCCTCCGCGTGCGTCCGCTCCGCGGTCTCGGGCGCATCTCGTACGGCGTCTACCTCTTCCACTGGCCGCTGTTCCTGCTGATCGACCACGCCCGGACAGGCTTGTCCGGGCCGGCGCTGCTGCTCGCCCGCTGCGCTGCCACGCTGACCCTGGCGCTGCTCAGCTACGTCCTCGTCGAACGCCCGATCCGCACCCGGCGGCCCGGTTTGCCCCGCAGCCGGCTGGCGGTGGGCGCCGCCGCGAGCGTGGCGACGGTCGTCGTCCTGGCGCTGCTCGTCGGCAACGTCCACGGGCCCACCAGCGCCGACTTCAACGCCCGGGCGGCCCAGGTGAGCCGGGAAAGTGCGAAACGGCTCGCTCAGCTGCGAAACGCTCCCCCGCCCGCCTCGAACGGACCCGTCGCCCACGAGCCGGCGCGGCTGCTCGTCGTCGGCGACAGCGTGGCGTTCTCCGCCGGCTGGGCGCTGTCCTCACAGCAGCAGCGATACAGCATCGACCTGCTGAGCGAGGCCGTGCTGGGCTGCGGGATCGTTCCCTACCCCTACGCCGACCAGCGTTCCGCTTCGCCGGTTCCGGCCGCGAACTGCACGCGTTGGCCGCAGCAGTGGAAGGAAGCCGTCGACCGCTTCCGGCCGGCGGTGACCGCGGTGATCCTCGGCCGCTGGGAGATCACCGACCGCCTCGTCGACGGGCGCACCGAGCACATCGGCCAGCCGGACTTCGACCGCCGGTTGAAGCAACAGCTCGACCAGGCAATCGCGATCCTCTCAGCGCACTCCGGCAAGGTCGCGCTCATCGCCATGCCGTGCAGCACCCTTCCGGAGCAACCGGACGGCAGCACGATCCCGAGCAACGGCACCGAACGCATCGCCCGCTACGACGATCTGATCGGCGAGGTCGCGGCGCAGCACCCCGGCGTGGCGACGGTGGTCGACATCCGGCCGCAGATCTGCCCCGGCGGGCAGGTGATCAAGACCTACCACGGCATGCCGCTGCGGACCGCCGACGGCGTCCACTTCGATCTGCGTGCCGGACCCGCGCTCGGACAGCTGCTGCTGCCGCCGCTGCGGCGGATCGCCGGGCTGCCGGCGACCCCGGCGCGTTGACGGGCCCGGCCTGCCGCCGTCCGGGGCCCGGGCATGACAGGGTGGAGCCGTGCCTCGCGCGTTGATCACCGGTATCACCGGACAGGATGGTCTCTACCTCGGTGAGCTGCTGGTCAGCAAGGGCTACGAGGTGTTCGGGCTGGTGCGCGGCCAGAGCAATCCGAAGGTCGCCACCGTCGAGAAGGTCATCCCCGGCGTCGAGCTGCTCGAAGGCGATCTGACGGACCTGCCGTCACTGATCGGCGCCATGGAGATCGCCCAGCCCGACGAGGTCTACAACCTCGGCGCCATCTCCTTCGTCGGGCTCTCCTGGCGGCAGGCCGAGCTCACCGGTGAGATCACCGGCATGGGGGTGCTGCGCATGCTCGAGGCGATCCGCATCTCCACCCAGAACGACATGAGCCGGGTGCGCTTCTACCAGGCCTCGTCGTCGGAGATGTTCGGCAAGGTGCGCGAGGTCCCGCAGCGCGAGAGCACCCCGTTCCATCCCCGCTCGCCCTACGGCGTCGCGAAGACCTTCGGGCACTACATGACCGTGAATTACCGGGAGTCCTACGGCGCCCACGCCACTTCCGGCATCCTGTTCAACCACGAAAGCGAGCGCCGCGGCCACGAGTTCGTCACCCGCAAGGTCACCCGGGCCGTCGCCCGGATCTCCCTCGGCCTGCAGGACACCATCGCGCTCGGCAATCTCGAGGCCCGCCGCGACTGGGGCTTCGCCGGCGATTACGTCAAAGCCATGTGGGCGATGCTGCAGCAGGACATCCCCGACGATTTCGTGATCGCCACCGGTCACACCCACAGCATCCGGGAGCTGCTCGACGTGGCGTTCGCCCGCGTCGGTATCACCGACTGGTCCAAGCACGTCACCCAGGACCCGCGGTTCTTCCGCCCGGCCGAGGTCGACCTGCTGGTCGGCGACGCCAGCAAGGCTCATGAGGTCCTCGGCTGGAAGCCGGAGGTCGGCTTCGAAGACCTCGTGCAGCGCATGGTCGACGCCGATCTCAAGGCCGAGCAGGCCGCGGAGCGCAACCGCGATTGACCGCCGGCAGCGCGCGGCACCTGCCCCGGCCGCCGGCCGGCCGAGATCCTCCCCGGGCGGGGGCGTGGCAACGGCCGCGCTGCCGCCATTGCGGCGGTAACCTGCTGCCCAGCCCCTGCCCCGTCTTCCGCCCTGGATCCGGGCCTGTTGGGAGTTCGCTTCTTGTGAGGGTCAGCGTGCGGTCAGCCGGAGCTTCCGCGGCCGGCGAGGCCGCCGAGCCCGCGGCGGAAGGTGCCCCGGTGACCCCCTCGGACGGCGCGCCGCACGACCCGGTGCTGGTCTCGGCGACCCGCGCAGCAGTGAAGGGTGCGAGCCCGATCGCGCTGGCCGGGCTCGTCGCGAACCTGGCGAACATCGGCGTCACGCTGCTGGTCGCCCGGCTGCTCTCCACCCGCGGCTACGGCGCGATGAACCAGCTGGTGGCCGTGTTCTTCGTGCTGTCCATGCCGGGCTCGGCGCTGCTCGTCGGTGTGGTGCGCCGCGTCACCCTGTGGAAGCGCACCGGCCACGGCGCGCGCGTCGCCGGCTGGGCCTACCGCACCCGGCGGCGAGCCCTCGTCCTCGTGGCGGCGTGGGCCGTCGTCGCCATCGCCATCCGCGGGCCGCTGGCCGACCAGCTGTCACTTCCGGGCCCCGGCGGCCTGTCCGAGACCCTCATCGCGGGTGCGCTGTGGGGCATCTTGTGCCTCGATCGCGGCTTGCTGCAGTCCGAGCACGCCTACCGCGCGCTCGGCACCAATCTGCTGGTGGAAGGGCTGTCGCGCTGCGTGCTGACGATCTCCCTCGTCGGTGCAGGACTCGGGGTGACGGGCGCGGCGGTGGCGATCCTGCTCTCCGTCTCGCTGGCCGAGGGCCACGCGTTGCTCGCCCAGGGCCTGATCGATCGGCGCAGCGTGCTCCCGAGCCGGCGTTCAGCGTCCCGCGCCGCCGACGCGGCCGCGGAGCAGGCGACGCAGAGCGCCGAGGAGGCTGCGGCGACGGCGCCGCACCCATCGGCGGTCGAGCAACGCACCGAACGGCGTTCGCTCGCCACCGACTTGGTGAGTGCGCTCATCGCGCTCGCTCTGCTGGCCATCCTGCAGAATTTCGACGTGGTGCTGCTCGGCCGCGAGGCGCCGGCCAACGCCGGCAGTTACGCCCCCATCTCCGTGGCCTGCAAGCCGCTCGTACTCGCCGCGTTCGTGCTCGCCGGATTCCTGCTGCCCGAGGCGGCATCCCGCCGCCATGCCGGCCAGCACGCGCTTCGCCAGCTCAGCGTCGTCCTCGCGGTGATCGCGGTGCCCGCGGTCATCCTCATCGCGGTCAGCGCCGTCGCACCGACCCAGGTGCTGCGAGTCGCCTTCGGCCCGCGGCTCACCGCGGCCGCGCCGGCGTTCGCACTGCTCGCGCTGGCGATGGCGTTGCTCGCGGCGACGGTGCTCTTCACCCACTACCTGCTTGCCGCCGGTAAACGGGTGGTGCTGCTGGTCCTCACAGTCGGCGCCGGCCTGACGGTCGGGCTGTTGCTGTCCGCCCATGGGGCCCTCGTCGCGACGGCCCGCGCGGACCTCATCGGGCAGGCCGTCGTGGCGGTCGCCACGGGCGCCTTGGTGCTGCAGACCGCATGGCCGTCGCTACGGCTCGCGCGGCAGCGGTCCGTCGCTCGGCGCTCAGCGCGTCCACATGGTTCCGCGCCGTCGGTGGGATAGCCTCGCAGGCGCCCCAGCGGCTCCCTTCGAGGGGCCTGCGACCATCTGAGGAGCCTGTGACAGAGCTTGTGACGGCGGCCGGTGCGGCAGCGATCACCCCGGCCGTCACCCCGGAGCAGTCGACCCTGCAGGAGCTCGTCGAGCGGTCCGGGCTCACCCGCGTGCACCTGCTGGCCTGGCGCGATCTTTCGGACCCGGAGGCGGGCGGCAGCGAGGTCCACGCCGACAAGGTGGCGCAGGCCTGGGCCACCGCCGGGCTCGATGTCACCATGCGCACGGCCGCGGCCGCCGGGCAGCGGGCCTACGGCAAGCGCAACGGCTACTCCGTGGTGCGCAAGGCCGGTCGCTACACCGTCTTTCCGCGTACCGCGCTGTCGGGCGCCATCGGTCGCACCGGCCCCCGCGATGGGCTCGTCGAGATCTGGAACGGGATGCCGTTCTTCTCGCCGGTGTGGGCCCACTGCCCGCGCATCGTCTTCCTGCACCACGTCCACGCCGAGATGTGGCGCATGGTCCTGCCGCCGAAGCTGGCCAAGGTCGGCGAGTCGATCGAGTTTCGCGCTGCGCCGCCGTTCTACCGCTCGTCGCAGATCGTGACGCTGTCCCAGTCGAGCCGCCACGAGATCGTCGAGCTGCTGCGCCTGCCAGCGAAGAACATCACCGTCGTGCCGCCCGGCGTGGACCCGATGTATCAACCGGCGGGAACCCGATCGCCGCATCCGCTCGTTGTCGCGGTTGGCCGGCTGGTGCCGGTCAAGCGCCCGAACGAGCTGATCCGCGCGTTGCTCGAGGTCAAACGCTCGGTGCCGGCGCTGGAGGCGGTGCTCGTCGGCGAGGGCTACGAGCGGGAGGCGATGGAGGCCCAGATACGTGCGGCCGGAGCGCAGGAGTGGTTGCGGTTGCCCGGCCGGGTCAGCGATGCCGAGCTCGTCGAGCTCTACCGGCGGGCCTGGGTGCTCACCTCGGCGTCCGCGCGTGAGGGCTGGGGTATGACACTCACCGAGGCGGCGGCGTGCGGCACCCCCTCCGTCGCCACGGATATCGCCGGGCACCGCGACGCCGCGGATCCCGGCGTGAGCGGACTGCTCGTCCCGGCGCCCAGCGATCTGGCGCCCGCGCTGGTCAAGGTGCTCACCGACCCCGATGAGCGCGCCCGGCTGTCCAAGGGTGCGCTGGCGCACGCGCAGCGATTCACCTGGGAGGTCACGGCCCGCGACACCTTCGCGGTGCTCGCCGCGGAGGCAGCGCGCACGCAGGCTCGCCGGCATCGCTGGTCACCTCGCCGCCGACCACTGTGACCCTCATCAAGACGGACGTCGCATCGCTCGACTCCGACACCGACCTGCCGCAGGAGCCGCGGTCGCGCCGGCGGCTCGGTGGCTTCCTGCGCCGGCTGCTGTCGTGGCCGACGCTCGTTCTCGCCGCGATCTCCTACATCCCGCTGCTGCTGACCGCGCGCGGCTACGTCGACGCAGATACCAAGCAGTACCTCTACCTCGACCCCGACCGGCTGCTCGCCCGCGCACCGTACCTGTGGGACAAGCACACCGGGATGGGCGGCGTCACCCACCAGAACATCGGCTACCTGCTCCCGCAGGGGCCGTGGTTCTGGTTCTGGCAGCACCTGCAGGTGCCGGACTGGGTGGCGCAGCGGCTCTGGACGGGCACGCTGCTTTTCGCGGCCGGCATGGGGGTGCTGGCCCTCATGCGCACCTTCGGCTGGCGGAATCGTCCGGCCTTCATGGCTGCGGTTGCCTACGTGCTGTCCCCCTACGTGCTCGAGTACGTCGCCCGGACGTCGGCCATCCTGCTTCCCTGGGCCGGGCTGCCGTGGATGGTCGTTTTCGTCGCGCGCGGGCTGCGTTTCCAGTCGCTGCACGGAAGCCTCGACCAGGAGTCCGATCAGCAGGCTGAACCTGAACAAGACGTTGACCCTCTCGCCGCGTACGAGACCTCGCGGGAGGAAGGCCACTTCGCCCACTTCCTGCATGGCCTGGCGCGCTGGCGTTATCCCGCGTTGTTCGCGCTCACCACCGCTCTCATCGGAGGCACCAACGCCACGTCGCTGATCTGCGCCGGGGTGGCGCCGGTGCTGTGGTTCCCGTTCGCGCTCATCAGGCGCGAGGTGTCCATCCGCGATGCGCTGGCGTTCGTCGCGCGCACGCTGGTGCTCACCGCGGGCGTCAGCGCCTGGTGGATCAGCGGCCTGATGACCCAGGCCGGCTACGGGCTCGACGTGCTCGCCTACTCCGAGAGCGTGAAGACGGTCGCGTCCGACTCCCAGGCGTCGGAGGTGCTGCGCGGCCTCGGCAACTGGTACTTCTACGGCCGCGACGGGGTCAGCGCCTGGGTGCAGCCGTCGCTGTCCTATACCGAAAACCTCGCGGTTCTCGCCGTCTCGTTCGTGGTGCCGATCCTGGCGCTCGCCGCAGCAGTCTGCCTGCGCTGGGTGCACCGGGCCTACTTCGTGACGCTGGTACTGGTCGGCACGGCCATGGCGGTCGGCGTCTATCCGTACGATCACCCCTCCCCCGCGGGATCGCTCTTCAAGGCGTTCGCCGAAGGCTCGACCGCCGGACTCGCGCTGCGTTCGACCCCGCGCGCGGTTCCCCTGGTGGCACTCGGGCTCGGCGTGCTGCTGTCGGCCGGGGTGGAAGCGCTGTTCCGGCTGCCCTGGCGGCAGCGGGTCAGCCTGCTGGCCGCACGAGCGGGACGGGCGCGCCATCGGGCCCGGGTCGCCGTCGTGCCGGCCGCCGCATTCGTCATCGTGCTGGCGCTGCTCGCGGCCAACATGCTCCCGCTCTGGCGCGGCAAGTTCGTCGACCCGAGCCTCGAACGGCCGGAGCAGCTGCCGTCCTACCTGACGCAGGCCGCCGCCGCGCTGAACGACGGCGCTCGTATCAACGGCTCCGACACCCGCGTATTCGAGCTCCCCGGCGCCGATTTCTCCTACTACCGCTGGGGCACCACGCTCGACTCGCCGCTACCGGGATTGATGGACCGGCCGTACGTGTCCCGAGAGCTGGTGCCGGCCGGCACCCCGCCGTCGGCATCCCTGGTCCGGTCCATCGACCGGCGCCTGCAGGAAGGTGTCTACGAGACGTCGTCCTTGCCGGCGCTGGCCCGCCTCATGGGCGTCGGCGACGTGGTGCTGCGCAACAACCTGCAGTACGAGCGCTTCCGCACCCCGCAGCCGGTCTCGCTCTGGCAGCAGTGGACCCGGCTGCGCCCGCAGGGCTTGAGCGCGCCGAAGGGATACGGGCCGCGCATCGCCGAGACCCCCGCGGTGCCTTTCGTCGACGAGATCAGCCTGGCCACCCCGCCTAACGCGGCCGAGCCGCCGGCGCTGGCTGATTTCACCGTCGAAAACCCGGTGCCGATCGTGCGGGCTGAGCACTCGTCGGAGCCGCTGCTCGTCGCGGGCAACAGCGAGGGGCTGGTCGACGCGTCCGCCGCCGGCATGCTCGACACCACCGGCGTCGTGCGCTTCGCCGCCACTCAGACCGCCGGTAAGACGGATTCCTCCGGCGCGCCGGCTGCGGTCCCGTCCGATGCCGACCTGCTGCTGACCGACTCGAACCGCAAGCGTGCCGAGCGCTGGACCACGATCCGCGAGAACTACGGCTACGTGGAAACCGCGACCGGCAAGCCGCTGGCCAAGGACCCGAACGACGCGCGGCTGCCGGTCTTCCCCGACGAGACCACCGCCGATCAGACCGTGGCGATCGACTACGGCGTCAAGGACATCGAGGCGTCGGCCTACGGCAACACCGTCGGTTACGCGCCGTCCGACCGGCCGTATTACGCCTTCGACGGCGACCCGACCACCTCGTGGAAGGTGGGCGCGTTCGATGATCCGCGCGGCGAGCGGATCCGCGTCGACACCCTCAAGCCGGTCACGACGGACCACCTCACGCTGATCCAGCCCTACAACGTGCCGTCCACCCGCTACATCACCAAGGCCCGGCTGACGTTCTCCGGTGCGAACGGCACCGAGTCGATGGACGTCGATCTCACCGACGCATCCCGCACCGAGGCCGGCCAGGTCGTCCGATTCCCGACCCGCACGTTCGATCAGGTCGAGTTCACGATCGTGCAGACCAGCAACGGCACCCTGCGCCAGTACGACGGCCAGAGCGGCGTCGGGCTGGCCGAGCTCGCGATCCCCGGGGTCAAGGCGCGCGAAGTGCTGCGCTTGCCGACCGACCTTTTCAAGGCCGCCGGCACCGACGGCAGCGACCAGCGGCTGACCGTGATGCTCACCCGCGACCGGGCTAACGCGCAGGAGCCGTTCAAGACCGACACCGAGCTGTCGATGGCGCGCCAGTTCACGCTGCCGACGGCACGCACCTTCGGCATCGGCGGCACGGCCCGGATCTCGGCCCAGATCAGCGACGCGAAGTTGGACCAGCTGATCGGCCGCGACGCGAGCAGTAGCAGCAGCGGCGGCACGATCCTCGCCACCGCGTCGTCGTCGTCCGCGCTTCCCGGGTCGCTCGATGCGCGCGCCTCGGCGGCCATCGACGGCGATGCCACCACCGCGTGGACCAACAGCTTCGGCGGCAACATCGGCGCGTGGCTGCAGGTGCAGACGGCGCGCCCGACGACGCTGTCCAGGCTGAACCTGCAGATCATCGCGGACGGCCGCCACTCCGTCCCGACCAGCCTGCGTCTCGTGGCCCGCGCGGCGAACGGCCGCACCGAGACCCGTGACCTGCGGCTGCCGGCCGGGTCCGACCGCAAGGGCGCTGACGCCACGGTCACCGTGCCGGTGAGCTTCGCCCCGGTCAGCGGCCAGACCTTCCGCCTCATCGTCACCGGTGAGCGGCGCGAGACGACTACCGACTACTTCAGCCACGGGCCTCTCGAGCTGCCGGTCGCCATCGCCGAGCTGGGCGCCGCCGGCATCACCGTGGCGCCGGCCGATGCCAGCCTGCCGAGCACCTGCCGCAGCGACCTGCTGCAGATCGACGGCAAGCCGCTCTCGGTGCAGATCGGTGGCGCCACGGCCGCCGGGCTCGCCCGCGACGGCCTCGATCTGCGGCTGTGCGGCAAGCCGGTGACCCTGGACGCCGGCACCCACACGCTCACCACGGCCCGGGGTCTCGACACCGGGATCGACCTGGACCGGCTCGTGCTCTCCTCGAACGCCAAGGGCCAGGCGGGCGACCCGAACGACCCGTTCCCGGGCCAGGTGCGCACCAAGTCCGCCCCGCGGGTGACGGTCACGGGCGAGGGACCGGTCGCCTACCGGCTGTCGGTCACCGGCGCCACGCCGGGCAAGCCGTTCTGGCTGGTGCTCGGGGAGAGCCTGTCGCCGGGCTGGAAGGCGACCGCCTCAGGCATCGGCAACCTCGGCAAGCCTCAACTGGTCGACGGCTATGCCAACGGATGGCTGATCACGCCCACGTCCGCGAACTTCGACGTGTCGCTCGACTGGACCCCGCAGGACCATGTCTGGATCGGCATCGGCATCTCGGCTGCCGCCCTACTGCTGTGCGTGCTGATGTTCATCCGTCGCGATCCGCGTCACGGCCGGCTTCCGCTGGATCCCGCCGGGGAGCCGGTCGTGCCCGGGAGCGAGTCCGCCCCGGCGCTCATCTCGCCCTTCGCCCGCGACACGCGACGCCTGTCCTGGCGGCGGGCAGCGGTAGCGCTGATCGTTTCCGGTGGCCTTGCCGCCGCGCTGATCACCCCGCTGGCAGGGCTGGTCGCGGCTGCCTGCACGATCGCCGCGCTGCTGGTGCCCCGCGGACGCACCCTGCTGCGCTTCGGGTCGGTCCTCGCACTCGTCATCAGCGCGGCGTACGTGCTCGAGGTGCAGGCACGCTACGACCTTCCGGAGACCGGCCAGTGGGTGCAGGCGTTCCACAAAGTGGCGACGATTTCATGGCTTGCGGTGGCGTTCCTCGTCGCGGACGTGCTGGTGGGCTGGGCGCGCCGCGATGTGCCGCCGATCGGCGCGAGCGAGGCCGTGGCCACAGCCGCGGTCGCCACCGAGACGGTCGCCACAGACACAGCGGAACCGGACACAGCGGGCCCAGACTCGGCCGATCCGGACACAGCCGACGGCGACGTGGTCGCCGGTGAGCGCGCGGGCGATCCGCGGCCCGATTCCCCCGCGCGCGTCAACCTCGAGAAGCCGGCGGCAGGCAGCGATGGGCATGCGAGCACGGCGCCGGACGACCCGCCGCCGGAGTCAGACCGCTCGTGACCGGCGTCAGTGCGCGGCTTCGTCCCAAGTGCGTCCGTAGCCGACGCTGACCGACAGCGGCACGTCCATCGGATAGGCGCCGCCCATCTCCCGCCGCACGATCTCCTCGACCGCGTCACGCTCGCCGGGCGAGACTTCGAGCACCAGCTCGTCATGCACCTGCAGCAGCAGCCGGGAGCGCAGCTGCGCGTCCCGCAGCGCCCGGTGCACCCCGAGCATCGCAATCTTGATGATGTCGGCGGCGGAGCCCTGGATCGGCGCGTTCAACGCCATGCGCTCGGCCATGGCCCGGCGCTGGCCGTTGTCGGAGGTGAGGTCGGGCAAGTAGCGCCGGCGGCCGAGGATCGTCTCGGTGTAGCCGTTCTGGCGCGCCTCCGCGACGACGGAACGCAGGTAGTCGCGCACGCCACCGAACCGGTCGAAGTACGCCTCCATCTGCTCGCGCGCCTCGTCCCGGGGAATCCCGAGCTGCTGCGCGAGGCCGTAGTCCGACAGGCCGTACGCGAGCCCGTAGGACATCGCCTTGATGCGCCGGCGCAGCTCGGGATCGACCTGCTCGGGCTCGATCTCGTGCACCCGTGACGCAACCCAGGTGTGCAGATCCTCGCCGGAGGTGAAGGCGCCGATCAGACCCTCGTCACCGGACAGGTGAGCCATGATGCGCATCTCGATCTGGCTGTAGTCGGCGGTGAGCAGCGACTCGAAGTCGCCGCCGACGACGAATGCCTCCCGGATCTGGCGGCCCTCCGCGGTACGGACCGGAATGTTTTGCAGGTTGGGGTCGGTCGAGGACAGCCGACCGGTGGCGGCGATCATCTGGTTGAAGGTGGTGTGAATCCGGCCGTTCGCGTCGACCATCGGGATGAGCGAGTCGACGACGGTCTTCAGCCGGGCGACATCACGGTGGCGCAGCAGCGCCGGAATCACCTCGTGATCGCTCTGCAATGCCAGCCACGCCAGAGCATCCGCATCGGTGGTGTAGCCGGTCTTGATGCGCTTGGTCTTCGGCAGCCCGAGCTCGTCGAAGAGCACCGCCTGCAGCTGCTTGGGCGAGCCCAGGTTGAACTCGTGGCCCACCGAGTCGTAGGCGGCCTGTGCCGCGCGGCGCACCTCGCTGCCGTACTCCTCCGACAGCCGCTCGAGGTGCGCCGTGTCGGCGGCGATGCCGACGCGTTCCATATCGGACAGCACACCGACCAGCGGCAGCTCGATCTCGTGCAGCAGCCGGGTGCCGCCGCGTCGCTCGAGGTCCTGCTCGAGCGCGTCGGCGAGATCGCGGATCGCGATGGCCCGGACCCCGTCGTCCGCCGCCTCCTGGTTTTCACCGGTGGTGTCGAGCGTGAGCTGACCGTCTGCGGTGGGTGCGGCGGCCTCGGCTCGCAGCTCCCGGCGCAGGTAGCGCAGCGCGAGGTCGGCGAGATCGAACGAGCGCTGCCCCGGCAGCGCCAGGTACGCGGCCAGCGCCGTGTCGCTCGTGACCCCGTGCAGCTCGAGCCCGTGGGCGGCGAGCGCCAGCAGCGGCCCCTTGACGTCGTGTGCCGCCTTCGGCTGATGCGGGTCGGCGAGCCAGCCGGCCAGCGCCTTCTCGTCCTCGGCGGTGAGCTGGGTCGGGTCGAGCCAGGCGGCCGCGCCGTCCGGTGCGGCGATGGCGAGGCCGGTCAGGTTGCCGGTACCGCGCGCCCAGGTGCCACGAAACGCGAGCCCGGCACGCTGCCCGGTCTGCGCGTGCTCCGCGAGCCACTGCGCGAGCTCGCCGGCGGCGGGCACGGTGACCTCGACCTCGAAGCCTTGGTCGGCTTCGGGCTCGACCGCCGACAGCGTCGCGTAGAGCCGTTCACGCAGCACCCGGAACTGCAGGGTGTCGAACAGCTGATGCACCGCTTCGCGGTCCCAGTTGCCGAGCTGCAGGTCGTGCGGACCGACGTCGAGCTTCACGTCCCGAATCAGCTCGGTCAGCTGCCGGTTGCGCATCACGGAGGCGAGCTGGTCGCGCAACGCACCACCGGCCTTGCCCGGCACCTCGTCCGCCCGGTCGATCAGCGCGTCGAGCGAGCCGAACTGGTTGATCCACTTCGCGGCGGTCTTCTCCCCCACCCCGGGGATGGACGGCAGGTTGTCCGACGGGTCGCCGCGCAAGGCGGCGAAGTCGGGATATTGCTCGGCGGTCAGGCCGTACTTGGCGATCACCTCGGCCGGGGTGAAACGCGTCATGTCGCTGATCCCGCGCCGGGTCATCAGCACCGTGACCGCGTCGTCGACCAGCTGGATCGCATCCCGGTCGCCGGTGACGATGAGGACGTCCATGCCCTCCTGCTCGGCCTGGGTGGCGAGGGTCGCGATGACGTCGTCGGCTTCGAAGCCCGGCGAGCTGACCATGGGGACGGCGAGGGCATCGCAGACCTCGCGGATGAGCGAGATCTGGCTGCGGAAGTCGGACGGCGTCTCGGAACGGTTGGCCTTGTATTCGGCGAACGCTTCATGGCGAAACGTCGGCCGGGCCTCGTCCCACGCGACGGCGAGGTGGGTCGGCGTTTCATCGCGCAGGACGTTGATGAGCATGGCGGTGAAGCCGTAGACGGCATTCGTCGGCTGGCCGGTGGTCGTCGAGAAGTTCTCCACGGGAAGCGCGAAGAAGGCGCGGTAGGCCAGCGAATGACCGTCGAGCAGCAGCAGCCGCTCCTTCGCCGGTCCCTCACCGCCGGCCCGCTTGGTGACCGGCTCGACCGGCTTTTGCGGAGCGCGCCGGCGCCGCACGCGCGGCGGGCCGTCTGCCGTCGCGGCATCCGTCGGCGCGCCGGAGGAGGCGGCGGTCATCTCGTCAGCTTCGGCCACGCGAGCGAGTCTAGGGGCCGGTCTAGGGTCGCAGACATGACGCAGTCCTCGCCCGCCGCCGGGCCTTCTGACGCTGCCGTGACCGGCGCTGAGACCGATGCCGCGGATGGCGGCGCGCAGAGCCTCGGACCGACGGGGTTCGACCGGCTGCTGGGCTTCGAGATCGATGAGGTCTCGGGCGACGGCGTCCGCGGCCACCTCCTCGTTTCCCGGCACGTCCTGCAGCCGTACGGCATCGTGCACGGTGGCGTCTACGCCACCCTGGCCGAGACCACCGCAAGCATCGGCGCGGCCACCTGGTACCTGGCGCGCACGCCCGGCGGCCAGACCGTCGGGGTGGACAACTCGACGCATTTCCTGCGGGCGACGCGGGAGGGCGCGACGATCAGCGTCCGTGCCACGCCGATTCACCGCGGCCGGTCGTTGCAGCTCTGGCAGGTGGAGATGACCGACGACGCCGGCCGCCTGGTCGCCCGCAGCGAAGTGCGACTCGCGAACCTCTCGCCCGACAAGCCGATGTAGCCAGCCCCGACCGTGGGCGTCTCAGCTGCGGCGCCGGGCCACCGTGCGGCCGCCGGTGATACCCAGCCGCAGCCGCCGGCGCCGGGCGACGTCACTGGTGTCCGCCTCGGCGGCGGGCAGCTCGGCGCCGAGGATGCGGCGCAGGCCGGCGACGGGGGCCACCCGGTTCAACGAGATCGGGGCGAACCCCAGCCGGGCGAAGAAACGGTTGGCATCGCGCGAGGACGCGTACACCGACACCTTGACCAGGTCGATGTCGATCTCGGACGCCCACAGGGTCGCCGCAGCCACGAGTACCCGCCCGACGCCCGCCCGACGCGCGTGTGCGCCGACCGTCAGGTGCGACAGGATCACGGCCGGAGCCGGATTGACCGAGCTCGACGACCCGATCGTGCACAGCACCATGCCGGCCAGCCCGTCGGGGTCGACGGCGACGAAAAGGCGCTGATCCGGGTCGTCGATCGCGGCCGCGAAGCGCAACGCGGCAGCGTCGCGCAGCGGCGCGGTGTCAGCCGGCAGCGACACCGAACGGCGCGGGCCTGCCGCCCGCAGCTGGTCGAACAGGTCGAGAAGCTCGGGGAGCTCCTCGGTGGTCGCTTCGCGCGCGGTGACCGTCGCACGCCGCACGCCGATCTCCCTCACCAGACAGCACGGCTACACACCGTGACCACGACCAAGTATGGATCGCGAGCACCCCGCTCGCCGAAACTGCGAAAACGGACGCTCGTTCACCGTGAAACTCGCGAGCCGCTCAGCACTGCTGAACCGGCTTGCCAGACGGTACTCCTCCGAATGGTCTAGGTGCAGCGGATGCTGCGAGTTCACTCGGTAGAGATCATCCATTACGAGGAGGGCCCCGGCCTGGAGCACGCGAGGACGCCGGCGCTGACACGGTCCGCGACCGACCGCGTCCGAATCGGCGACTATGACTACGCCGCGTGACCAAACGGTAGCTTCAGCAGCCGGCTCAGGCGGACGAGGTGGGGAGCATCTCTCCGGCGAGTACCGCCTCGGCGACCGACCGCATGGTCGCCCGCTGGTTCATCGAGGTGCGCTGGATCCAACGGAACGCCTCGGGCTCAGACAGCCCGTGCTCAGCCTGCAGGACACCCTTGGCCCGTTCGACGATCTTGCGGGCGTCCAGCCGCTCGGCGAGGGTGGACACCTCGGACTCCAGGCTCACGATCTCCGCGTGGCGACTCACCGCCATCTCGATGGCGGGCAGGAGATCGCGCTTCTGGAACGGCTTGACGAGGTAGGCCATCGCTCCGGCGTCGCGGGCTCGCTCGACCAGATCGCGCTGGCTGAAGGCGGTGAGGATCACGACGGGGGCGATCCGGGTCTCAGCGATGCGCTCGGCGGCGGTGATGCCGTCCATGCCGGGCATCTTGACGTCAAGGATGATCAGATCGGGTCGCAGCTGCTCGGCCAGCCGCACCGCGTTTTCACCGTCGCCGGCTTCGCCGACGATCTCGTAGCCCTCCTCCTCGAGCATCTCCTTGAGGTCGAGGCGGATCAGCGCCTCGTCCTCTGCGAGAAGCACCCGGCGCGGCGCGGGCGGGGTCGAAGCGGTGGGCAAAAGAACTCCTCGGCGGCATGCGCAGAACCTGCGGAACGTTGAGCAAACGCGCTGGACAGAGCGCAAGCGCGATCCAAGGCTACCTGGATCGACTCCCGCGGCAGCGAGCCACTCGTCTCGACGGAATAAGCTTGCACGGCTGGATGGAGCAGCGCAGTCACTTCATGAGGTCAAACGCAGCGTCACACAATGGTGCTGCGATCCGGCAGCCGCCGGGGCCCCTGTACTCCAACGGCAGAGAGGGCGGTCTCAAACACCGCACAGTGTGGGTTCGAATCCCACCGGGGGCACCTTGATCACTTGCCGTATTTGGTCATCTGCTGAAACCGGCTGACCACCCGGGGCTCGCGTTCTGTTGCACCGATGTCGGAGCCGGCATGTGGCGGCCTGCTGCCACCATCTGGCGTCGCTGCGCGCCGGGAGATGGTGGCAGCAAGAACCCGATGGCGTAGTGCCACCACGTGACGTCGGCCAGGCGACGGGAAACGGTGGCAGCCACCGCCCCATCGCAGCCACTGACGGAGTGCCACCACGCAACGTCGCCAGCACAACGGGAAATGGTGGCAGCAGCCTCTCAGGTGCCCCCACGGCCGCCGTGCCACCACCCGACGTCGCTACAGCGACGAGAGATGGTGGCAGTAGCGAGCCGACGGCGCGCTGCCACCACCTGGCGTCGTCCAGCGACGGCTGATGGTGGCAGCAAGCGCCCCACCGGACGCTCCGCCTCACCGTCAACCCGCATTGACATGGCACGAGCGTCAAGCTACGTTGACGGCATGACAACGACGGAGGGCGTCCAGCTCGCCACCGACGCCGGCAGCGCGGATCCGGCGGTGGGCCTGCGAGCCGTCCGGGCGCTGCACTCGCTCGCCGACCGGCTGGAGGCGGGCCACGTCGCCCGGGCGCGCGAGCTCGGCTGGTCGTGGCAGGAGATCGCGGCGTGCATCGGTGTCACGCGGCAGGCGGTCCACAAGAAGTACGGCCACCTCGATCCGAAAGATTCCCGGCGCATGATTCGACAGAGGAGCTAGCCGTGTTCGAACGGTTCACCGGGGCATTGCGCGCCGACGTGGTCCACGCGCGGGAGCAGGCACGGGAGCTGCGCGACCCCGATGTCGACATCGACGCTGCCGCCCTGGCATCGCTTGGCATCGACCTCGACCGGGTGCGCGAGGTGACGGACGCGAGCCTTGGACCCGGCGTGCTCGAACGCCGCCGCGGTCCCGTGCAACGCGGCCACCTCCCCTTCACGAAGCGCGCCAAGAAGGTGCTCGAGCTGGCGCTGCACGAGGCCGTCCGCATCAAGCCGGGGGAGATCAACGCCGGCCACCTGCTGCTCGGGCTGCTGCGCGACGTGCGATCAGACCCGCGCGGCAGCCTGGCCGCCCGCATGCTCGCCGGTGCCGACCTCGACAGCCTTCGCGCCGACACTCTCTCGCGGCTCGAGGTCCGGGCTGCCTGATCCGATGGCCATAGTGCGGGAGGTTGCGCGCCAGGCGCAGAGGAGCGCTGCGTGCGCCGGCTGGTGACGCGGATGCGCGGGCTGCGGCTGGGGCCGCTGCAGGAATTCCTCCGGGCGGAAGCCGCCGGCGGCGTCGTCCTGCTGCTCGCGGTCGCTGCCGCGCTGCTGTGGGCGAACGCCGGCACCACCTACGCCCGCTTCTGGCACCACACCCTGACGTTGGGAAGTGGAGCGGCGGCGGTAACGGAGGACCTGCAGCACTGGGTCAACGACGGCCTCATGACTGTGTTTTTCTTCGCCGTCGGCCTGGAGATCAAGCGCGAACTCGCCATCGGTGAGCTGCGCAACCGCCGGGCGGCGCTGCTTCCTGCGATCGTCGCAGCCGGCGGCGTGCTCGTCCCGATCGCGCTCTTCACCGCCATCATCGGAAGCGGCCGGGGCGGGGACGCGTGGGGTGTGCCGATGGCGACCGATATCGCCTTCGCCGTCGGCATCCTCGCCCTGCTGGGTAGCCGGGTGTCCAGCGGCGCCAAGCTCTTCCTGCTCTCGGTGGCGATCGTCGACGACATCCTGGCGGTGATCGTGGTCGCCGCGTTCTACAGCGGAGGCATCGACTTCGGCTGGCTCGGCGGAGCCGCCGGCGGGCTCGTCGTCATCGTGGTCATGAAACGGCTGCGCACCCCCTGGCCCTGGGCATACGTTCCGATCGGTGTCGTGGTGTGGTTCGCGACGCTGGAATCCGGCGTGCACGCCACGATCGCAGGCGTCGCCATCGGCCTCATCACTCCTGCCGGGCCGGTACGGGGACGTCAGGTGCTGGAGCACCTCGAGCACCGGCTGCACCCGATCAGCGCGTTCGTCGTCGTTCCCGCCTTCGCCCTCGCGAACGCCGGGGTCGACCTGCGCGGTGGAGTCGTCACCGACGCTTTGAGCAGTTCCCTGACCTGGGCCATCGTCGCGGGGTTGAGTGCCGGCAAGCTGCTGGGCATAGGGCTCTCGGCGTTCGCAGCACTGCGGCTGCGCATCGGCGAACTCCCGGGCAACATGCATCCGCGGGAGATCTGGGGTGTGGCCGCGCTGGGCGGCGTCGGCTTCACGGTCGCGCTGTTCGTCGCCGATCTGGCCCTCAGCGATCCGGCGCTGACCGGGTTCGCGAAGATCGGCATCTTCATCGGCTCGACGCTCAGCGCGCTCCTCGGCGTCGGCCTGCTGCTCGTCACTCCGGCGGGCACGACCGAGGGCGCGCGCGACCCCGGCGCGGAGCGCGACTCCTAGGTTCGCGTCGCGTCCCGCCCGGCCCAGGCCAGGAACTGCACCTGCGGCGAAGCGTCCGCCGCCACCTCGACAGCCGGCCCGAACACCCTTGCGCTACGGACGTGCTGCTCCGGAATGACGTCGATGACCGCGTGGGCGAACTCCATCGCTTCCTGCGGGATGCTCACGTCAGCGTCCACGCTGCGGGCGAGGTCCCAGCCATGCAGGAACAGATCCACCGCCGGGAAGCTGAGCCCTTCACCGATGCTGCGCCGGCCGATCGGGGAATCGACGACGGTCGACAGATCGGCGCGGCGGACCGCGTCCTTGGCCGGGTCGACCAGGCTCGACCACCATTGCGCGGGGTCACCCTTCACCGCCGACCGCGGCGGCTCCGGAGCACCGGAAAAATCGACCGGCTCGCCGCGCAGCAGCTTGGTCCCGAACTCGGTGGTGAAGCCGACGTGGCCGAGCACGTCGAGCGCGCTCCAGCCCGCGCACGGCGAGGGACGCTCCCAGCCATCGCCGGGAACCCGGCGCACCACCTCCGTGAAGAAATCGAGCCCGGTAATGAACGCGACGTCCGGCGACCACGGCATGCGCCGCAGTATGCCGAGCGTGGTGAGCAGCGTCGGGCGCGGGGGGCACCGTTAGGTTCGGTGACAGCCTCATGCGACATCTCGAGCTGGAGCCAGAATGAGCGAGCCGTTCCTGCGCCGGCTCACGACGGGCAGCGTCCGCCGGGTACGCGGCGTGGTTTCTGTCCCCGCCAATCGCGCGGTCTGGCTGCAGCTCGGCAAGGCCGCCCTCGCGACGGCGGTGGCGTGGGAGGTCGCGCACCGGGTGACCGACAGCATCTACCCGGTGTTCGCTCCCCTGGCGGCGATGCTGACCGTGCAGGCGACGGTCGTCGAGTCGCTGCGCACCGGCGTGCAGCGCACCCTCGGCGTGGTCTGCGGCGTCCTGCTGGCGTTCGGCCTCGCCTCTGCGCTCGGCCTGCACTGGTGGAGCGTCGGGCTGCTGGTCTTCCTCGGCCTCCTGCTCGGGCAATCGCTGAAGCTGGGCACTCAGGGCTCGACGCAGGTCGCGGTCAGCGCGCTGCTCGTCCTGGTGCTCACCGGAGGCAGTGAGAGCTACGCCATCGACCGGGTCGTCGACACGCTGATCGGCGCGGCGGTCGGCGGCGGGGTGGCCCTCGTCTTCGTGCCGCCGCTGCACGTGCGCGACAGCGGACGGGCGATCCGCGGCCTCGCCGACGCCATCGCGTCGGTGGTCAGCGGCATCGCGAAGTCCCTGCGCGGCGGCTGGCCGGGCACGTCGGCGCGCAAGTGGCTCGAGCAGGCCCGGGCGCTGGACGGCGAGGTGAGCCGCGCTCGCGACGCCGTGGACCGCGGCGACGCCAGCATTCGCTACAACCTGCGAAGCCGCGGCAACGCACCTGTCGTCAGCCTGCACCGCGACGCGCTGCGCCGCCTCAGTCACGCCGAGATCCAGGTCCTCGGCATCGCCCGCACGCTCGCCGACGAGGCGGACGCCATCGCGAAAGACGACAATCCCGATCCGCCGCTGCCGGACGAGCTGCGGGGACAGCTCGTGAACGTACTGGTCGGCGCCGCCGACGCGCTGCGCCTTGCCGGCCTGTCCGCCGTGGACGAGCACGACACGGTCGGCTCCCAGCAGGTGCTGCGCGAGCTGCGCGCCAAGAGCGCGGCGGCAACGGCCGACGCCCGCGCGCTGGTACGCGCCGCACGTACGCGAGAGCTGCCTGCGCGGCAGTGGCTGGTGCTCGGAAGCGTGCTGACGGATCTGCGCCGCCTGATCTCGGAGATCGGCGGCCGGGACCAGCCGCTGGGCTTCACGTTGCGGTCACGCCGCCGCGGCGACGCGCGGCTGCCCCGGCGGTTCGCGCGGCGCAGACCGCGCCGCTCCCGGCTCGGCGCCCGCGACGACGGGACGGATCAGTCCGGCTGATCCTCCGGCCGCCGGCGGGCGAGGTCACCCGTGGTCATCCGTTCCGCGAGCAGCTGGGCGTAGCGCCAGCGTTCGATCGCCGCCAGCGCCGCCGGATGCTCGGCCATGTCGCGGATGATCTCGGCGCCGCGTTCCACCCCGACCTTGGACAGCAGCTCCGCTTCCAGCTCGCTCGCCCGCAGTGCCAGCACGAGCGCGCGCTCGCCCCTGCGGGGCCCCCGCAGGCTCTCCGCACGCGCCCGGAGCACGTGCACCTCAGCGCCGATGAGGTGCCACCGGTCGAGTCCCTCGACCAACGCGGGGTCGAGGTCGACAGCCACCTCGGACATGACACATGCCTTTCGTCCGCCCCCCGGCTAATGCTGGTACGGCGGACCACTGGGGTCCATCAGGAACGCACGGGCGCGTCCTTGATATTCGATCGGCAGTGTCCACCGACTTGATAGAGGGCCACGCGGGTGAAGGCGACCAGCGTCCGTTGATCGTCAGCGGGTCGTGGTCCCGATCGGCGCCGGAAGCAGCGTGTGCCCGGCGAGCCGCTTGTCGACAGCCGCCGCGCAGGCCCGTCCTTCCGCGATGGCCCAGACGATCAGCGACTGACCGCGCCCGGCGTCACCGCAGACGAACACGTCCGGCTCGGTCGTCTCCCATTCCGCCGACCGTGCAATGCTGCCGCGGGCGTCCAGCTCCACACCGAGGTCCTCGATCAACGGGCCGCGCTCAGGGCCGGTGAAACCCATGGCGAGCAGCACCAGCTCGGCAGGAATCACCTTCGACGTGCCCTCGACCTCCTGGAACCTGCCGTCGACCATCTCGACCTCGACCAGCTCGAGCTGCTTGACCTTGCCGGCCTCGTCGCCCTCTCCCCCGACGAAGCGCTTCGTCGAGACGGCGAACAGCCGCTCGCCGCCCTCCTCGTGCGCGCTGGACACCCGGTACATCAGCGGCCAGGTCGGCCACGGTGTGGACGGGGCCCGCTGATCCGGCGGCCGCGGCATGATCTCCAGCTGGACGACCGACTCGCAGCCCTGCCGGTGGGCCGTGCCGAGGCAGTCGGCGCCGGTGTCGCCGCCGCCGATGATGACAACGTGCTTGCCCTTGGCGGTGATCGGGGTGTCCGCGAGGTCGCCCTCCTGGACGCGGTTGGCCGGCTCGAGGTACTCCATCGCCAGGTGGATGCCGTCGAGCTCGCGTCCCTCAGCCGGCAGGTCCCGGCCGGTGGTGGAGCCGAGCGCGAGAACGATGGCGTCGTTCGCCGCGCGCAGCTCCGAGGCGGTGATGTCGACGCCGACGTTGCAGCCGGTGACGAACGTCGTGCCCTCCGCCTGCATCTGCGCGAGGCGCCGGTTGAGAACGCGCTTTTCCATCTTGAACTCGGGGATGCCGTAGCGCAGCAGGCCGCCGCTGCGGTCCTTGCGCTCGTAGACGGTCACCTCGTGGCCGGCGCGCGTCAGCTGCTGCGCGGCCGCGAGCCCGGCCGGCCCGCTGCCCACGACGGCGACCTTCTTGCCGGTCCGCTCCGAGGGCATGACCGGCGGGACGTTGCCGTCCACCCAGGCCCGCTCGGCGATCGTGACCTCGACCTGCTTGATCGTCACCGGGTCGTCGGCGATGCCGAGGACGCACGCCGCTTCGCACGGAGCCGGGCAGAGCTTGCCGGTGAACTCGGGGAAGTTGTTGGTGGCGTGCAGCCGCTCGATCGCATCACCCCAGTGACCGCGCCGCGAGAGGTCGTTCCACTCGGGGATGAGGTTTCCGAGCGGGCACCCGTTGTGGCAGAAGGGAATCCCGCAGTCCATGCAGCGGGTCGCCTGCTCGCGCAGGTGCTCCTCCGGGAAGGGCTCGTAGACCTCTTTCCAGTCGAGCAGGCGTAGCGGAACCGGCCGCCGTGACGGCAGCTCCTTCTTGTACTTGAGAAAACCCGAAGGGTCAGCCATGAAGAGATCCGTTGCTCGTGCGGGACATGAGGTCTGCGGGGCGGCGACGGCGGCTCATCGCCGCGCCGCCGCCATCACCATCTCGTCGGGGTTGCCACCGGACTCCTGCGCTTCGCGCATGACGGCGAGGACGCGCTTGTAGTCGCGCGGCATCACCTTGGTGAAGCGGGTCGGATCCCAGCGCTCGAGCAGTGCCTGCCCGATCGGGCTCGACGTCTCCCGGACGTACCGGCCGAGCAGATCGCGCACGAAGTGCTCGTCCTCGACGTCGAGCGGCTCGATGTCGACCATCTCGCGGTTGATCCGGTCGGAGTCGGCGTCGAGCAGGTACGCGATGCCGCCGCTCATGCCGGCGGCGAAGTTGCGTCCCGTCGGGCCGAGGATCAGCACCCGTCCGCCGGTCATGTACTCGCAGCCGTGGTCGCCGACACCTTCGACGACGGCGGTGGCTCCCGAGTTGCGAACGCAGAAGCGCTCACCGACGACACCGCGCAGGAAGACCTCCCCGGCGGTGGCCCCGTACAGGATCACATTGCCGGCGATGATGTTTTCCTCGGCCGCGAAAGGCGAACCGTCCGGCGGCAGCACGGTGATCCGCCCGCCGGACAGCCCCTTGCCGAGGTAGTCGTTGGCGTCACCGGACAGCCGCAGGCTGATGCCCGGCGGGACGAACGCGCCGAAGCTCTGCCCGGCCGAGCCGGTGAAGTGCAGGCTGATGGTGCCGTCGGGCAGGCCCGCGCCTCCGTACCGCTTGGTCACCTCGTGGCCGAGCATCGTGCCGACGGTGCGGTTGACGTTGCGAATCGGCATCTCGAGCCAGACCGGACGGCCGTCGGCCAGCGCACCCTCGCACAGCTGGATCAGCGTGTTGTCGAGCGCGCGGTCCAGGCCGTGGTCCTGGACCTTGATCTGGCGCGCTTCCCCGCCGAACGGCCGCTCCGGGACGTGCAGCAGCGGGGTGAGGTCCAGACCGTCGGCCTTCCAATGATCGATGGCCGGCGTCATGTCCAGGATCTCGGCGTGCCCGACCGCCTCGGCGATCGAACGGAAGCCGAGCCGCGCGAGGTACTCGCGCACCTCCTGGGCGACGTACTCGAAGAACGTGACGACGTACTCCGCCTTGCCGTTGAAGCGCTGGCGCAGCACCGGGTTCTGCGTCGCGACACCCACCGGGCAGGTGTCGAGATGGCAGACCCGCATCATCACGCAGCCGGCGACGACCAGCGGCGCGGTCGCGAAGCCGAACTCCTCGGCTCCGAGCAGCGCGCCGATGACGACATCGCGACCGGTCTTCATCGAGCCGTCGACCTGCACGACGATGCGGTCACGCAACCCGTTGAGCAGCAGCGTCTGCTGGGTCTCGGCAAGGCCGAGCTCCCACGGCGCACCCGCATGCTTCAGCGACGTCAGCGGGCTCGCGCCGGTGCCGCCGTCGTGGCCGGAGATCAGCACGACATCGGAGTGGGCCTTCGCGACGCCCGCGGCGACCGTACCGACGCCGACCTCGGCGACCAGCTTGACGTGGATCCGCGCCGCCGGGTTCGCGTTCTTCAGATCGTGGATCAGCTGTGCCAGATCCTCGATCGAGTAGATGTCGTGGTGCGGCGGCGGGCTGATCAGGCCCACCCCCGGGGTGGAGTGGCGGGTCTTCGCGATCCACGGATACACCTTGTGGCCGGGCAGCTGACCGCCCTCACCGGGCTTCGCGCCCTGCGCCATCTTGATCTGGATGTCGTCAGCGTTGGTGAGGTACTCGCTGGTCACGCCGAACCGGCCGCTGGCCACCTGCTTGATGGCCGAGCGCTTCGAGTCGCCGTTCGGCAGCGGGGTGAACCGGATGGTGTCCTCGCCGCCCTCGCCGGTGTTGCTCTTGCCCCCGAGCCGGTTCATCGCGATCGCGAGCGTCTCGTGGGCCTCGGCGCTGATCGACCCATACGACATGGCGCCGGTGGCGAACCGCTTGACGATCTCGCTGACCGGCTCCACCTCGTCGATCGGAACCGGCGGGCGCGCGCCCTCACGCAGCTGGAACAGCCCGCGCAAGGTGCCGGCCTGGCGCGACAGCGCGTCGACCGCGGCGGTGTACTCGCGAAAGACGTCTTCGCGCTGCGTGCGCGTCGCGTGCTGCAGCTTGAAGACGGTCTCCGGGTTGAACAGGTGCAGCTCGCCGTCGCGCCGCCACTGGTACTCGCCGCCGGTGTCGAGGCTGCGGAACGCGAGCTCTGCCGGGTTGTCCGGGTAGGCCCGGGCGTGCCGGTCGGCGACCTCCTTGGCGATGACCTCGAGCCCGACGCCCTCGAGGCGGCTCGCGGTGCCGGTGAAGTACTGCGCGACGAAGTCGCTCGCCAGGCCGATCGCCTCGAAGACCTGCGCGCCGGTGTACGACGCGACGGTACTGATGCCCATCTTGGACATCACCTTGAGCACGCCCTTGCCGAGCGCCTTGATCAGGTTCTTGGTGGCCTTCTCGGCGTCGACGCCGGTGAGGTCCCCGGCCTCGATCAGGTCGGACGCCGACTCGAACGCGAGGTAGGGGTTGATCGCCGCCGCGCCGTAACCGATGAGCAGCGCCGCATGGTGCACCTCGCGCACGTCGCCGCACTCGACGACGAGCCCGATCCGGGTGCGTGCCCGGCCGCGGATCAGATGGTGGTGGACGGCGCTGGTCAGCAGCAGGCTGGGGATCGGAGCGAGCCGCCGGGTGGAACCCCGGTCGGAGAGCACGATGATCCGCGCGCCCTTCTCGATCTCCGCGTCGACCTCGGCGAAGATCTCGGTGAGCCGCGCCTCGAGCGCCGCTTCGCCGCCGGCCACCTCGTACAGCCCGCGGATCTTCGCGGCCGCGAAGCCCGGCATGTCACCGTCGTCGTTGATCCCGACGATCTTGGTGAGGTCTTCGTTGCTGATGACCGGAAACGGCAGGAATATCTGCCGGCAGCTCGCCGGCCCGGGCTCGAGCAGGTTGCCCTCCGGCCCCAGGGTCCCCCCGAGCGAGGTGACGAGCTCCTCGCGGATCGCGTCCAGCGGCGGGTTGGTCACCTGCGCGAACAGCTGGGTGAAGTAGTCGAAGAGCAACCGCGGGCGCTTGGACAGCACGGCGATCGGGGTGTCGGTGCCCATGGAGCCGATCGGCTCGGCGCCGTCGCGCGCCATCGGCAGCAGGAGGATGCGCAGCTCCTCCTCGGTGAAGCCGAACAGCTGCTGGCGGTGCAGCACCGACTCGTGGGTGGTGATCAGCCGGGAGCGCAGCGGAAGGGTGTCGAGATCGACGATGCCCGCGTGCAGCCACTCGTCGTAGGGGTGCTCCGCGGCGAGCGCCGACTTGATCTCCTGGTCGTCGACGATCCGCCCCTCGGCGGTGTCGACGAGGAACATGCGGCCGGGCTGCAGCCGGCCCTTGGCGATGACCTTCTCGGCCGGGATGTCGAGCACGCCGACCTCGCTGGCCATGACGACGAGCCCGTCCTCGGTGACCCAGTAGCGGCTCGGGCGCAGCCCGTTGCGGTCGAGCACCGCTCCGATGACGGTGCCGTCGGTGAACGCGATGCTCGCCGGACCGTCCCACGGCTCCATCAGCGAGCTGTGGAAGCGGTAGAACGCCCGGCGCGCCGGGTCCATCTCGGCGTGGTTCTCCCAGGCCTCCGGGATCATCATCAGCACCGCGTGCGGCAGGCTGCGACCGCCGAGATGCAGCAGCTCGAGCACCTCGTCGAAGCTCGCCGAGTCGCTCGCGTCGTCGGTGCAGATCGGGAAGAGCCGCTCGAGATCGCCCGGGATGAGGTCGGAGTGCAGCAGCGCTTCGCGGGCCTTCATCCAATTGCGGTTGCCACGCACCGTGTTGATCTCGCCGTTGTGCGCGATGAACCGGTACGGGTGAGCCAGCGGCCAGCTCGGGAACGTGTTGGTCGAGAACCGGCTGTGCACCAGGGCGATCGCGCTGGCGAAGCGCGGGTCGGACAGGTCCGGGAAGTAGGCCGGCAGCTGGTTGGTGGTGAGCATCCCCTTGTAGACCAGGGTGCGGCCGGAAAGGCTCGGGAAGTAGACACCGGCCTCGCGCTCGGCACGCTTGCGAACGCAGAACGCGCCGCGCTCGAGCTCCATGCCACTCGCGCCGCCGATGAAGATCTGCCGCATGACGGGCTCGACCTCGCGCGCCGCCTCACCGATCGAGTCGGCGCAGATCGGCACCTCGCGCCAGCCGAGCACGCGCAGCCCCTCCTGCCGGACGATCTTGCGCAGCAGCTGCAGCGAGACATCGCGCTGACCGGCCTCCCGCGGCAGGAAGGCGATGCCGACCGCGTACTCGTTCTTCGGCGGCAGCGGGAAGTCGGTCACCGCACGCAGGAAGGCGTCAGGGACCTGAACCAGCATCCCCGCGCCGTCGCCCACCTTCGGATCGCTACCGGAAGCACCGCGGTGATCAAGGTTGCGCAGGGCGGTCAGGCCCTTGGCGACGATGTCGGCGCTCGCGCGCCCGTGAACATCCACCACAAAAGCGACACCGCAGGCGTCGTGCTCGAAAGCCGGGTCGTACAGACCCTGCGGCACTGGCAGCTCAGAAGGCATGAATCGCCGTCCATCCGTCTCGTAACCATCGCGAAATCGGACGACGCTGTCCGGCCCACGGTATGCGCGCGAAAGCGGATAGCTGTCGCACCGTGGTCGCCCACGCCGGCATTGGAGCCGCGTGTTGCCGAAAGGTTACGCAGCCCGCGCCGACGCTGTCGAGTGTGCCACGTCTGTGCACGTCAGCCCAAACGGCGACGGCGCACCGAGCGGCGGCATCCCGCGTGTCGGACGGCGCGTCACCAGGTAGAAACCAGCGCATGCGCGAACTCGTCTACCCCCGCCTGCTGCTCGCCCGCGCCGAACGGGAAGCGACCGAACGGGCCATGATCAGTGAGGACGGCGAGGAACGCACCTACGGGCAGCACGTCACCCGGGTCGAGCGGCTCGTCGCCGGCATGCGCGAGCGGCTTGGGATGGCGCCTGGCGAGCGCTTCGGGGTGATGGCGGCGAACTCGCTGCGTCACATCGAGCTGTGGCATGCCGCCCTCTTCGGCGGCGGCGTCATCAATCCGCTGAACCTGCGCTTCGCGGGCCGCGAACTCGCGCACGTGTTGCGTGACTCGGGCGCCCGGGTGGTGTTCACCGACGCGCTCTTCGCCGCGACGATCGCCGCCGTGCGGGAGGAAGCCGGCATCGAGCAGGTGGTCCTGATCGCCGACAGCGCGCCGGACGCGCCGGTGCCCGACGGGGTGCCCGCGGACCTGATGTACGAGTCGGTGCTGGCGGACGGCCCGCTGGCCGGCTGGGACGAGCCGGACGAGAGCGACCCGTGCGTGCTCATGTACACCGGCGGCACCACCGGGCTTCCCAAGGGGGTGCTGCTCGAGCAGCGGGCGATGACGTTGACCGCCTACCACGCGGGCCTCATGTGGCGGCACGAGCCGGATGACGTGTACCTGCTGCAGACCCCGATGTTTCACGCCGCGTCGTTCGGCGGCATCGCGATCGTTCCGGCGTTCGGCGGGACGACGGCGTTCATCCCGTTCTTCGACCCGGCGGCGGTCATCGCGGCGATCCCCCGCTTCGGGATCACCAGCACGTTGATGGTCCCGACGATGATCTCGATGACACTGGACCATCCGAGCTTCCAGCCGGAAGCGTTCGCGCCCCTGCGCCGCCTCACGTACGGCGCCTCGCCCATGCCGACGGCGCTCCTCGAACGGCTCCTGCACGAGTACCCGCGGCTCGAGATCTCCCAGGGCTACGGGATGACCGAGGCGGCGGCGCTGCTCACGAACCTGCGGCCGGAGGACCACGTCCTCGGCTCCCCGCGGCTGCATTCAGCCGGCCAGGCGGTGCCCGGTGTCGCGTTGACCATCCAGGACGAGCTGGGCAACGCGCTGCCGCCGCATCAGACCGGTGAGGTCTGCGCCCGGGCTGGCAACCTGATGCGCGAGTACTGGAACCAGCCGGAGGAGACGGCGAACGCCTTCCGGGGCGGCTGGTACCACACCGGCGACGCGGGCTACCTCGACGAGGATGGCTACCTCTTCCTGGTGGACCGGGTGAAGGACATGATCGTCACGGGCGGCGAGAACGTGTACAGCGTCGAGGTCGAGAACGCGCTCGCCGAGCACCCGGCCGTCGCCCAGGTCGCGGTCATCGGCATCCCGGATGAGCGGTGGGGCGAGGCGGTGCACGCCGTGGTCGTGCTGCACCCCGGCGCCCACACCACCGAAGCCGAGCTGCGCGCTCACGCGCGGCACTTCATCGCCGGCTACAAGATCCCGAAATCGATCGAGTTCCGCGCCGAGCCGCTGCCGTTGTCAGGCGCGCTGAAAGTGCTGAAGCGCGAGCTGCGCGCCCCCTACTGGGAAGGGCGCGGCCGCACGATCAACTAACTGCGGCTCATGTCAGCTCAGGGGCGGCGGTCCGCTAGGGACCGGCATTGACCCGACGACCGCGCGACTTGCCCCGGTCGACCCGGCGGACGGCCACGCCCGCGTCGTCGAACCGCTCGCCGCCGCCCTTACCGTCCGTGCCGTCCTTGCCGTCCTCACCGTCGTCGCCGGCGTCAGGCTCCATGAGCACGTCCTGCGCGCCGCGGCGCACGATCAGGTAGCCGACGGCGACGAGGAACACGGCGATGCTGACGTAGTCGTTCAGCCGCAGGCCGAGGAAGTGGTGAGCGGTGTCGATCCGCAGTGACTCGATCCACGCCCGCCCGGCCGTGTAGGTGGCGACGTACAGCGCGAACACTCGCCCGCCGCCGAGCCGGTAACGCTTGTCGGCCCAGATGCAGGCCGCTGCGACGCCAAGACACCACACCGACTCGTAGAGGAAGGTCGGCTGGAACGAGGCGACGTTCTCGTGGCCGGCCACCCGGTGAGCCGGGTCGATCTTCACCGCCCACGGCAGCCCGCTCGGACGGCCGTAGAGCTCCTGGTTGAACCAGTTACCCCAGCGCCCGATGGCCTGGGCGACGGCCAGGCTGGGCGCGATCGCGTCGGCAGCGAGGCTCAGCGGGACATTGCGCCGGCGCAGCACCAACGCGGCACCGAAGAACCCGGCGGCGATGGCCCCCCAGATCCCGAGGCCGCCGCGCCAGATGTAGAGCGCCTCGATGGGGTGGCCGTTCTGGCCGAAGTACGGATCCGGCGTGGTGATCACGTGGTACAGCCGGGCGCCGATGATGCCGAACAGCGCGGCGGGAATGGCGATGTCGACCGCCGTGCCGGCAGGCACGCCCCGCGCCTGCAGCCGGCGCTCGGACATGATCACCGCGGCGATGATGCCGAGCACGATGCAGAACGCGTAGCCGCGCAGCGGCAGCGGCCCGAGGTGCACCACGCCCTCGGACGGGCTCGGGATGGATGCCGTGATGAGGGCCATCGGATGGGTCATCGGTTTCGTACCCCCGCAGCAAGCTCGCCGGCCAGCGCCCGTACGGCGCGGATGCCATCTTGCTCCGTCGGAGCCTCAAGCAGCGCGCGGACAAATGCGGATCCCACAATGACACCGTCGGCGTAACCGGCCACTTCGGCAGCTTGCGCGCGGTTCGAAACTCCGAGACCGACGGCGACCGGCTTGTCGGTGACCTTGCGGACGCGGCCCACCAGCTCCGCGGCGGCCGAGCCGATCGACGCCCGGGCGCCGGTGACGCCCATGGCGGAAGCGGCGTAGATGAACCCGCGGCTGACGTCGGACACCAGCCGCAGCCGATCATCCGTGGACGACGGCGCGACCAGGAACACCGGGTCGAGGTCATATTTCGCCGCGGCCGAAAGCCACGCCCCCGCCTCGTCGGGCACCAGGTCGGGCGTGATGACGCCGGCCACGTGACCGCCGGCGAGCGCTTCGGCGAACCGCTCGACCCCGAAGCGCTCGACCGGGTTCCAGTAGGTCATGACCACGGTGGCGACGCGCTCGGCCAGCGCTGCTGCGGTGTCGAGTACGTCACTTACCCGCAGCCCGGCGTCGAGCGCCCGCTGCACCGCTTGCTGGATCACCGGCCCGTCCATCAGCGGATCCGAATACGGCAGCCCGACCTCGATGACGTCGCAACCCCCGAGCGGTCCGCCCTCGACGAGCGCCTCCAGCGCGGCCCGCCCGCCGGCGAGCGACGGGAACCCCGCCGGCAGGTAGCCGACCAGTGCCGCCCGGCCTTCGGCGCGGGCGGTGGCGAACGCGTCGGCCAGCGTGTGGCTTGCGCTCACCAGCCCTCGCCCTCCCCCTCGGCGATATCCTTCGCCAGCTCCGCCTCGGCCACCTGCTCTCCGGTGACCAACCCGAACCAGCGCGCCGCGGTGTCGACGTCCTTGTCGCCGCGGCCGGAGAGGTTCACGAGCACCACCTGCTCCGGGGCGAGGGTGGCCGCGAGGTTCAGCGCGCCGGCGACGGCGTGAGCGCTTTCGATCGCCGGAAGGATGCCTTCGCTCTCGGCGAGCACCCGGAAGGCGTCCATGGCCTGCCTGTCGTCGACGGGCAGGTATTCGGCGCGGGCCTGATCGTGCAGCCAGGCGTGTTCGGGTCCGACTCCGGGGTAATCCAGGCCGGCGCTGATCGAGTGGGTGGGCAGCGTCTGGCCGTCGTCGTCCTGCAGCAGGTAGGTGCGCATGCCGTGGATGACGCCGATGGATCCGCCGGCGACCGTCGCCGCGTGATGGCCGGTGGCCACGCCTTCCCCGCCGGCCTCACAGCCGAGCAGCCGCACCCCGGTGTCCGGGACGAAGGCGGAAAAGATGCCGATCGCGTTGGAGCCGCCGCCGACGCAGGCGACGACCGCGTCGGGCAGCCCGCCGACGAGCTCGCGCATCTGCGCCCGGGCTTCGACCCCGATCACCCGCTGGAAGTCGCGCACCATCATCGGGAACGGATGCGGGCCCATGACCGAGCCGATGCAGTAGTGAGTGGTGTCGACGTTGGTCACCCAGTCACGCATCGCCTCGTTGATCGCGTCCTTGAGGGTGCGGCTGCCGGTGGCGACCGGGATGACGGTGGCGCCGAGCAGGCGCATCCGCGCCACGTTCAGCGCCTGCCGAACGGTGTCTTCCTCACCCATGTAGACCACGCACTCGAGGCCGAGCAGCGCGCAGGCGGTGGCCGTCGCCACGCCGTGCTGGCCGGCGCCGGTCTCGGCGATCACGCGCTTCTTGCCCATCCGGACCGTCAGTAGCGCCTGGCCGAGCACGTTGTTGATCTTGTGAGAGCCGGTGTGGGCGAGGTCCTCGCGTTTCAAGAAGATGCGCGCTCCCCCGGCATGCGCGGCCAGCCGCTTCGCTTCCGTGATCGGGGTCGGCCGGCCGGCATAGCCCGCGAGCAGCCCGTCGAGCTCCGCGGTGAACGCCGGATCGGTGCGCGCGGAGGCGTACTCGGCGATGAGCTCGTCCAGTGCCGCCACGAGCGCTTCCGGCACGAAGCGGCCTCCGTAGGGACCGAAATGACCGGTCTCGTCCGGGACCGGCACCGTCGCGCCTCCGCTGACGGCCGCAGCGGCACCCGGCGTGGGCTGCAGTGCCGTCATCGGGCCGCCTCGGGCTGCGCGGCGCCCGCGGCGACAAGTGCCCGGACCGTCTCGCGTGGATCCCGGCCCTTGACGCAGGCTTCGCCGGCCAGGACGGCATCGGCGCCCGCCCGGGCGTAGGCAGCCAGATCGGCCGGGCCCTGCACGCCGGACTCGGCGACCGCGAGCGACCCGGCGGGAATCAGCGGGCGCAGCCGCGCGAAGACGCTCATGTCGACGTCGAGGGTGCGCAGGTTGCGGGCGTTCACCCCGATGACCGGGCAGTAGATGGCCGCGGCACGCTCGAGATCCTCCTCGTCATGCACCTCGACCAGCGGTGTCATCCCGTAATCGAGGATCTGGGCGGCGAGGTCGGTGAGCTGCGGCTGATCGAGCGCCGCGACGATGAGCAGCACCAGGTCGGCGCCGTGCGCGCGGGCTTCGGCGACCTGATAGGGCGTGACGACGAAATCCTTGCGCAGGATCGGGACGTCGACCCGGGCGCGCACCGCATCGAGGTCCGCCAGCGAGCCGCCGAAGCGCCGCTCCTCGGTGAGCACGCTGATGACCGCGGCCCCGCCGGCGACGTAAGCCGCGGCGAGCGAAGCCGGATCGGTGATCGCCGCCAGCTCCCCCTTGCTCGGCGACCGGCGCTTGACCTCGGCGATCAGCGAGGTGCCGGGCTGCGAGAGGGCCGCCACCGCATCGCGCGGTGGGTCGGCGGCATCAGCATCGGCGATCACCGCGGACCAGGGCCGGCGCGACTCCCGTTCGGCGAGGTCGGCGCGAACACCGACGAGGATCTCGTCGAGGACGGTGGCAGCCACGCCACCGATCGTACGGGCGACCGCCGGCGCAGCCTTTCCGGTTTGGGGCTGCTGAAGGGTAGATGTACGGGTTGGTGATGCGGCGTGTGCGCCCCGCTTCACGCTGATGGCGCCGATCGGACCGGAGGCGGCGCCGGGACGGAGACCGGCAGCGAGATGGTGAACGAGGCACCGCCCTCGGGCGCCCGCCCGGCGCTCGCGGTGCCGCCGAGAGCCGCCGCGAGACCCGCGACCAGCGCCAGCCCGAGCCCCGTCCCGACCCGGCGGATGCCGCGGTACCGCTCGTAGAGCGCAGAGCGCTCGAAGGCGACCGAGCAATCCTCCGGGGTGAGGCCCGGGCCGCCGTCCCGGACCTGCACGATCGCGCGGTCGGCATGAGCCGCCACGGCGAAAACGATCGGCTTGCCGGACGGCACCACGCGAAGGGCGTTCTCCGCGAGCCCGTCAAGGACCTGCCGCACGCGCCCGCCGTCGGTCACGATGATCAGCGGCTCGGACGGCAGCTCCAACCGCAACTCGACGCCCTCGGCGGCGCAGCGCGGCCGCCAGGCCTGCTCCGCGGCGCGCACCAGCGCGCAGAGGTCGGCCGGCGCCGGATCGATGCGGAAGTCTGCCGCGCCGAGGCGGGCGAGGTCGAGCAGGTCGGAGACCAGGCGGTTCAGCCGCTGCGCTTCCGAGAGCACCACCGCCCCGGCCTGCCGGACGTCCTCGCCCGTGATGACGCCGTCGGCAAGCGCCTCCGCATGACCCGTCACGGCGGTCAGTGGCGTGCGCAGCTCGTGCGAGATCGACAGCAGGAATTCGCGCTGCCGGCCTTCGCTGCGGGCCAGCGCGGCGGTCAGCGCGTTCAGCGCCTCGGCGACGGCCGCCACCTCCGCGGGGCCTTCCGGGGCGACGGCCACGTCCCGCCGGCCGCCCGCCAGCGCGCGAGCGGCGGTGGCCGCGTGTTGCAGCGGCCGGGCGAGCCATCCGGCGAGCAGGATGCCGGCCAGCACAGCCCCGAGCAGACCGATGCCGAGCGCGATGAGCAACCGGGTGCGCACCGGACCGGCCAGCACCTTGGCTTCGCCGGCATCCTGCAGCAGGACGACACCCACCCCCTGGCAGCCCTTGGGAGTGGCCACCGACTCGCCGGCTGCCAGCGGGCGGCCCTCGACGAACCGGCGGACACCCCCGAGCCGCACCACTGCACTCACCGGCTGCCCGCTCGTCAGCGGTGTCGCGAGGTCGGACGGGATCTCCACCAGGTGCGGGCGGCAGGTCGAACCGTCGGCGCTCACCAGCTCCAACAGGATGTTCTGCTGCCGCAAGACGTAGCGCAGCTGGGTGAACGCTGCGACGCGAACGGTGCGTTGCAGGACGGCCGCATAACCGTCGGCCTGGCGGGCGAGCTGCCGGCGCGCGTCGTTGTCGGTGGCGCCGCGGAGCAGACCCACCGAGACCAGCCCCACGACGAGAACGGCCAGCGCGGCCACCGCCGTCGTCACCATGGTGAGCCGGGTGGCCAGGCCGGATCGCCGGCGCGGGGCCTGGCTCGGCGGCCGCGCTCCGGTCATGGTCAGCTGCCGGCCGTGTAGCCGACGCCGCGCACGGTGCGCAGCGGGCTGTGCGCGCCCAGCTTGGCGCGCAGCTGAGCGACGTGCACGTCGACGGTCCGGGTACCGGCCGCCGCCTCGTAGCCCCAGACCTCCGACAGCAGCTCCTCGCGGGTGAAGACCCGCCCGGGCCGGCGCAGCAGCATCGCCAGCAGGTCGAACTCGGTCGCGGTCAGCAGCACGGGGCGGCCTGCCGCGGTGACGGCCCGGCGGGCAGGTTCGAGGGTCACCTCACCGACGCTCAGGGCGGGCGCGTCGCCGGGCGGCCCCGCCGTGCGCCGCAGCACCGTCTTCACCCGGGCGACGATCTCCCGCGGCGAGAACGGCTTGGTGATGTAGTCGTCGGCTCCGAGCTCGAGGCCGAGAATGCGGTCGATCTCGTCGTCGCGGGCAGTGACGAACAGCACGGGAGTCCAGTCGCCTTCGGCGCGCAGCGCCCGGCAGACCTCCGTGCCATCGAGCACCGGCAGCCCGACGTCCAGCACGATCGCCACCGGCCGCAGCGTGCGGGCGGCGGAAAGGCCCGCGCGCCCGTCAGCCGCGACGTGAACACCGAAACCCTCACGGCGCAGGTAGAGCCGGAGCAGGTCGCTGATGTGAGCCTCGTCCTCGACGACGAGGATCAGGCCCTTGGATCCGCCCGAGGTGGGCGCGCCGGGGTCGGCCACGCCACCTGACGTTAGCGATCAGATGCCGCCGGGACGCGTCGAGTCGGGAAACGCCTGCAGCGTGTCCGGCCGGTACATCAGGTAGATGACGTAGATGTCCAGGCCGATACCGATGATCGATGAGTAGCCGCCGCGCACCAGCGAGATGATGCCGAACGCAGCGCCGATGCCGGCCAGGACGATCGTGGCCGTGCGCGCCCACGGTTGCAATTTGCGCAGCTGCAGGCCGACGTAGATCTCGGCCGCCGCGATGGCGAGCACGATGACCGCGATGATCGCCACCCAGGCCACCAGCGTCCCCACCGCGAAGAGCAGGAGCCCGCCGAGAACGCCGAAGCCTCCGCTGATGAACAGCAGGATGCTCGCGATGTTGACGGACGGGGGCACCGCGTTGCCGCCATAGCCGGCCGGCCGGCCGAAGGGCTGCTGATAGGGCTGCTGGCCGTACTGCGGCTGGCCATACGGCTGCTGACCGTAAGGAGGCTGGCCACCGGGCTGCTGACCGTAAGGCTGCTGGCCGGACTGCTGCTGGCCGGACTGCGGCTGGCCGTAGCCGGGCTGACCCTCGCCGGAACCTTCGGACGGACTCGTCATGGAGTGCTTTTCCTTCCCGCCGGCAGGTGTCGGCGTCTGCACCCTGGCGCTAAGCCGCCGGGCAGCTCAACACGGTAAGGCCCCACACCGCGCGGGAAGCGCAACTTCACCCGTTTGACATGTCGCGCCCACGCGGACGCCGGTCAGATGCCGCCGGGACGCGTCGACTGCGGGAACGCCTGCAGCGTGTCCGGCCGGTACATCAGGTAGATGACGTAAGCGTCGAGCGCCACCCCGATGATCGACGAGAACGCACCGTGGAAAAGCGAGATGACGTTGAACAGCGCCGCCAGCCCGGCCAGCACGATCGTCGCCGTGCGTGCCCACGGCTGCAGCTTGCGCAGCTGCAAGCCGACGAAGATCTCCGCGGCAGCGACGGCCAGCAACACGACGCCGATGACCGCGAAGACGGCGATGAAACTGCCCCACGCGAGCAGCCACAGCGCGCCGAGCAGCCCGAAGCCGCCGCCGACGAACAGCAGGATGCTCGCGATGTTGACCGACGCGGGCACTGGGCCGCTGTAGCCGCCGGGCGATCCGAACGGCGATCGCTGCGCGGCGTTCGGACCGGGACCGCCGGCTCCGTAGGGCTGGCCGGCCGGGGGCGCGTAGGGCGAGGCCGGCGGTGCGCTCGGTCCATACGGCTGCGGGCTGAAGCCCCTCGGCGCTGCGCCGGGCGAGTAATTCTGCGACATCATGAGCTGCCTTTCCGCCGGCTTTGCGGCGCATTCCCCCCGCGCGGCGGTCGCCCGCGGTACGGGATTGAGCAAATCAGCCTGACGTCGGATCTTCACCCCTTTCGAGGGCGTCCCAGGTGTCTGATGGCCGACCCGCCCGGGCATTGACACGTTCATACCGGGACGTGGGTCCGGGCCAGCGTGAGCAGAAGATTCCGGTGAGTACGGCACCGCCGAGAATCAGCAGACCACCGAGCAGCGAAAGAAACGGCGCCGCCGCCAGGTGAGCTTTCGCCACATCGCCTGCCACTTTCACCTTGCCACTGCTGCGAGCAATTCCGGTGGGATTCGCCAGGACCCGCACCGCGGCCACCAGAATGCCGGCCGCCGCTGCGGCGACGAGTACCGCGAGGATGCGTCGCGGGAGGGTGCGCACGAGCGCGATCGCGATGAGTCCGGCGGCCGCCACGAGCGCCAGCGGCACCGCCGCTGCGGCGACGTTGTGACCGGTGAGCTTCACGCCACCCACCCCGCCGAAAGCACCGGCGTTGGACCGCAGCGTGACCCGCACCCACGTCGGCCCGGCGGTGAGCAGCACCAAGAGCACGCCCGCGACGACGGCGAGCGCAGCCACCCCTGCGCTACGCGGGAAGTGGCGGCCCGCGGACGCCGGGGCGTCAGCGCTCGGCTCGTCGGCAGCAGTCACGCCGGCGACGTCGAGCTACCCAGCGCTGCTGCGCCGGCGTCTGCGCCTGCGGCCGGCGCGCCGGAGCCGTCCGTCGCGGGACGCAGCGTCTCGGCGAGCGCCAGGGCGCGCAGCACCGCTCGGGCCTTGTGGCGGGTCTCCGCCTCCTCGAAGTCGGGGAGGCTGTCGGCGACGATGCCGGCCGCGGCCTGGACGTAGGCCCGCCCCTGCCGCATCACCGCCGTACGAATCGCGATGGCGAAATCCAGGTCACCGCCGAAATCGAGATAGCCCACACCGCCGCCGTAGATACCGCGGCGTACCGGCTCCAGCTCATCGATGATCTCCATGGCGCGTACCTTCGGCGCCCCGGTCAGCGTGCCGGCCGGATAGCAGGCGGCAAGGACATCCACCGCTCCGAGGCCGTCGCGCACGGTACCGACGACGGTCGAGACGATGTGCATCACGTGCGAGAACCGCTCGATCGCCCCGAACTCGACGACGCGCACGGTGCCCGGCTCGCATACCCGGCCGAGGTCGTTGCGGCCGAGGTCGACGAGCATGACGTGCTCGGCGCGTTCCTTCTCGTCGCCGACGAGCTCCGCCGCGAGCGCAGCGTCCCGCTCCTCCGTCGCGCCCCGCGGGCGGGTGCCGGCGATGGGATGCAGCCGGGCCACCAGCTGCTCATCACCCGTCACCGTCACCAGTGACTCCGGGCTGGATCCGACGACATCGAGGGTGGCCGCGCCGACGCCCGTGCTCTGCGCGCCGGTGCCCGCGAGGCGCAGCAGGTACATGTACGGGCTCGGGTTGCTGGTGCGCAGCATGCGGTAGACGTCGAGCGGGTCAGCGTCCGTCGTCACCTCGAAACGCTGGCCGATCTGAACCTGGAAGATGTCACCGGCGCGAATGTCTTCCAGGGCCTGCTCGACCGCCTGCTGGTAATCCGCGGTCTCGGTGCGGCTGTGAAAGGCAATGTCCCGTTCGCCGTCCAAGCCGCCGATCACCGCGACGGACGGCGGCGCCGGCTTGGCCAGCGAAGCGGTCATCTCGTCGAGCCGCTCGACGGCCGCAGTGTAGGCATCGGCCACGGATGCGGCCGCCGCCGGGAACGCGTTGGAGACGAGCAGGCACGACCCGTCGGAGTGGTCGAGCACCGCGAGCTCGGTGGCCAGCAGCAGACCGAGCTCCGGCAGGTGAAGGTCGTCGACGGCCTGGGACGGCAGCCGCTCGATCCGGCGCACGAAGTCGTAGCCGAGGTAGCCGACCAGGCCACCCATCAGCGGCGGCATCCCGCGCAGCCGCGGCGCGCGCAGGAGCTTGGCGCACGCCCGCAGGACCTCGAGCGGGTTGCCGGTCAGCGGCACGCCGGGCGGCGGGTCGTCAAGCCAGATCGCTTCGCCGTCCCGCTCCGTCAACGTGGCCCGGGAGCGCACCCCGATGAACGAGTACCGCGACCAGGTGCGGCCGTTCTCCGCCGACTCGAGCAGGAAGGTGCCGGGACCGCCGGCGAGCTTGCGATAGACGCCGACCGGGGTCTCCCCGTCGGCGAGCACTCGCCGGGTGACCGGGACGACCGGGTAGTCCGCCGCGAGCCGGGCGAACTCCTCCGGGTCCGGATAGGGCGCTCCGCTGCTCACGATGCCGGTGCGCCGGACGAAGCCTGCGCGGGCGGTGATCCGATGACCGCGCCGAGGTCGGCGGCGTCGAAGCAGGTGCGGTCACCGGTGTGGCACGCGGCGCCCACCTGATCCACCTTCACCAGCACCGCGTCGCCGTCGCAGTCGAGCGCCACCGACTTCACCCACTGCTGGTGACCGCTGGTGTCGCCCTTGACCCAGTACTCCTGGCGGCTGCGCGACCAGTAGGTGCATCGCCCGGTCGTCAGCGTGCGATGCAGCGCCTCGTCGTCCATCCAGCCGACCATCAGGACCTCGCCGGTGTCGTACTGCTGGGCGACCGCGGCGAAAAGGCCGGCGGAGTCACGCTTCAGCCGCGCTGCGATCGAGGGGTCAAGGGAGCTCGGACGGATCACAGCTGCCATCCTGCCAGCTGCGCCGGACGGGCGACGCCGTCAGCCGAGTGGGCGCGCGGCGTCAGGCGTGGGTGCCGCTCGGGCTCGGTGTCGGGAAGGCCGGCTCGTTCGGGCCGCCGCCGCTGGATCCTTCCGGAACGATCGTGGCGGCGTCCGGCAGCACGGCCCGCATCACCTTCGCCGTCTCCGCGGCGACCCTGTTCACGTCCGTCGGCGCGTTGGGCGCGAGCCCACCGAGGATGACGACGACCTGGTAGCGCCCGACGGTGATGAACGCGCCGATGCTGACGCCGCGCGAGGCGCCGCTTGTCTTGTCCCCCTTGTTGACGAAGGCCGTGGCGTTGGGCAATCCAGGCAGTGACACCGTGGATGCCGTCTTCTTGTTCTGCGCGTTGGAGTAGTCGAGCTCACCCTGTGCTGCGGCAGCATCGCGGAAGCGCAAGATGTTGATCGACGCGTCGTAATTGTGGTCGATACCGGCGACGCTCACCGTGAGGGCGCGCAGCCCGACGATGCGGGACAGCCCGTACTTGCGGAACTGCACCTCCTCCGCCGGGCCGAGCGCGACATCCTCCGGAGCCAGCAGCTCCAGCGAATAGGCGTGGTAGTCGATCGCCTCGAGCCCCGGCGGGGTCTGCACCTGCCCAAGGGTGGGCAGCGGGATGCCGGGCGGGGTGGGCACGGTGGACGGTCCGGACGACGGCCCCGCAGAAGGCGCGGTCGAGGGCCCTGTGGAGGGGACCGTGCTCGGCGACGGTGAGGGAACGGCGGACGGCGCAAGAGACGGCAGCTGGGCGCCGCCCCCGTCGGCGGACGTCTTCGAGCTCGACGACGACCCGGTGGCGATCAGCAGGACGGCGGTGAGCCCGCCGATCAGCGCGAGTCCGACCAGTCCGAAGGCAAGCCACACGCCCCGGCCGCGCTGGGCCGGCGGCCCGGGCGTCGGCCATCCGGCCCCCGGCGGTGCGTAGGCCGGGTCGGGCGGCGGCCATCCGGCCCCCGGCGGTGCGTAGGCCGGGTCGGGGCCGGTGGGCGGAGGCTGCTGACCGTATGCCGGGGTCGGGGCAAACGCCGGCCAAGGCTCTCGGGCCGGCTCAGCGGACGGCAGCGCCTGCCCGGGCGCGTACGCGAAATCGGGCCCCGGATGCGGCGAGCCGTAGCCGGGCTGCTGGGGCTGCCAGTAGCGAGTGTCGCCGTACGGCGGCTCCGGGATCGGCGGGGGCTGCGGCTGATCGCCGGCAGGCTCCCAGCTGGGGACGGCGAACTCGCGCGTCGCGTCCGCGTCAGTCGGCTGACCGTCGTCCGGTCCGGGGCGGCGGTCGGTCATGCGCCGATTCTGGCCCAATTCAGCGAGTAATGACGCCCCCGAGGCACTCTCACAGGTTTCCCTTAGCAACCCAGGACGCGTGGAGCCGGGCATACACGCCCGGTGACCGGACGAGGTCGGCATGGCTGCCGCGCTGCACGACACGCCCCGCGTCGAAGACGATGATCTCGTCAGCGAGCTCGGCTGCCTTGAGCCGGTGGGCAATGGTGATCGTGGTGCGGCCGTGAGAGAGCGATTCGAGGGCGGCCGCAAGGCGCATCTCCGTCGCCGGGTCGACGGCGCTGGTCGCTTCATCCAGTACCAGCAGGTCGGGTGCCGCGAGATGGGCCCGGGCGATGGCGACAAGCTGCCGCTCGCCTGCCGACAGCGACTCACCGCGCTGGCCGACCGGCGTGTCCAACCCGGCCCGCAAGCCGCGCAACCACTCGCCGAGGCCCAACTCGTCAAGCGCCCGCAGGAGCTCGGCGTCGGTCGCGTCCGGCCGGCCGTACCGCACGTTGTCGCCTATCGACCGGTCGAACAGATAGCCGTCCTGCGGAACCATCACCACTCGCGAGCGCAATGCCGGGAACGGCACTTCGGTCAGTGGCACGCCGGACAGGCTGATGTGGCCGCTGCTCGGATCGACCAGGCGCGTGAGCAGCTTCGCGAAAGTCGTCTTACCGCTGCCGGTCTCCCCCACGATCGCGATCCGGGCCCGCCGCGCGATCTGCAGATCCACGTCGAGGAGCACCGGCGGCCCACCCGGATACGCGAAGTCGACCCGTTCGAAGCGGACGCCGAGCGGGCCGGCGGGAAGCACGGGCGCACCGACCGGGCTCGGGTCGGGCACGTCTACGGGCGTGTCGAGCACGTCCAGGACCCGGCGCAGCCCGGCGAGCGCGTTCTGCGCGTCGTTCAGGGTCTCGGTGGCCACCTGCACCGGTCCGACGAAGAGCGTCACCAGGAAAAGGAATGCGACCAGCCGACCGGCCGACAGCTGCCCGGCCACGCCGAGGACGACGCCGAGGAGCACGACTCCGGCGTTCGCCAGTCCGGCGACCAGCTCGCCGCCGGAGAAGGTGAGCGCCGCCAGCCGCTGCGCCCGCACCGCCGCGTCGCGGTGCGAGCCGATGGCCGTGTCGATCCGGCGGCCGGTGCGCGCGCTGACGCCGAACGCCTTGACCACCGCCGCACCGACCACCGCTTCGGAAACCGCGGACAGCACATGCCCCACGCGCTCGCGGACCACCCCGTACGCCGCGGCCAGCCGTACCGACATGACTTTCGCCAGCCACGCGAGCGGCGCGAAACAGACGTAGACCAGCAGCGTGAGCGGCCACGAGTACCAGAGCATCAGGACCGTCGCCAGCACCAGCTGCAGCACGCTGACCAGCAGCTGGATCCCGCCCCACTGCAGGAAGTTGGACAGCTGGTCGACGTCGCTCGTCACCCTGCTGACGAGCGCGCCCCGCCGCTCACCCGCCTGGCGCAGCATCGACAGATCGTGGACATGGCGAAACGTCTTCACCCGCAGCACGGCGAGGCCGGACTCGGTGGTGCGAAACAGCCGCACGTTCAGCAGGTACGCGGCGGCCGCCGTCACCAGCACCGCGGCGGCACCGAGCGCGAGCGACGCCCGGATCGCCCCCAGGTCGACGTGGTGGCCGCCGGCATCGCTGCCGCCGAGCCCGTGGTCGATGGTCTGCTGCACTGCAACCGGCACGACGACGCGCCCCGCCGTCGCCAGCACGGCGAGCAGCAGGGTGGTGCCCATCCCGCGGACGAACTCGGGAGCGATGCGAAACGCCCGGCGGAACGTGACGATGGTGCCGCCGGTCGAGCCGCCGCCGAAGGACAGCTGCCGCTTACCGGCGTGAGCTCGGGAGACGTCAGGGCTGGTGGTCGCGCTCATCAGGCCGCCGGCTCCTCGTCGGAGCCACCGGGCTCTCCGGCGTAGGCATTGAGCACCGCTCGGTAGCCCGGCGTCGTCGCCATCAGCTGCTCGTGGGTGCCCCTGCCGCGAACCTGACCCGCCTCCAGGTAGACCACCTCGTCGGCCAGCGCGATCGTCGCCTGGCGGTACGCGATGACGAGCACCGTCGCCGGTGACTGGCGCAGGCCGGCCAGGATGGCGCGCTCGATGCGGGGATCGACGCTCGAGGTCGCGTCGTCCAGCACCAGCAGCCGGGGCCGGTGGGCCAGTGCCCGGGCGAGCGCGATCCGCTGGCGCTGCCCGCCCGAAAGCGTGGCGCCGCGCTCTCCCACGACCGTGTCGAGGCCGTCCGGCAGGTCGTGCACGAAGCCGTCTGCCTGGCTCACGCGAAGCGCTTCGGCGATCACCTCGTCTGGGATGTCGTCGCCGAGCGTGACGTTTCCCCGCACCGTGTCGTCGAAAAGGAACGCTCCCTGCGGCACGAGCGCCGCTGCCCGCGCGAGCTCACCGTCCGCCAGATCACGCAGATCGTGACCGTCGAAGGTGAACGCTCCTTCGTCGGGATCCAGCAACCGCAAGGACAGGCTGGCGATCGTGGACTTACCGGAGCCGGTGGGGCCGACCATGGCGACCGTCGCGCCGGCGGGGATGTCGAGCGTGACCCCGGTGAGGACGGGCTCGTCCGTGTAGCCGAAGCTCGCGCGGCGAGCCGCCAGCGTCGCCGGACCGATGGCATCGCGGTGACGGCGTGAGCCGGGTGGCATGGCGTCGTCGGCGTGCAGCACCTCGTGCATCCGCTCCCAGCCGACCACCGCCCGTGGCAGGTCCGCGAGTAGCCAGCCGATCGCTCGAATGGGGAACGCCAGCAACGTGAACAGGTAGGCGATGCGCACCAGCCCGCCCGCGTCGAGCGAGCCCGCCGAGACGCGTAGCCCGCCGAGCAGCAACACCACGAGCACCGCGAGGTTGGGCAACGCCTCCAGCGCCGGATCGAAAAGCCCCCGCAGCCTGCCCACCCTGATCAGCGCGTCGCGCAACTCCCGAGCCCGCTCGGCGAAGCGCTCCGTCTCCTGCTCGGCCCGGCCCAGCACCTTCACCGTCAGCGCCCCGTCGAAGCTCTCGTGCGCGATGCCGCTGACCTCGGCCCGCAGCTCCTGCGCCCGGATCATCAGCGGCGCGAGCCGGCGGCTGTACGCGACGTTCAAGATCGCGATGAGCGGAAAGATGACCCCGCCGACCAGTGCAAGCCACGGATCGGTGAACACCAGCAGGGCGAGGGTGACGACGAGCATCACCACCACCCCGACCGCCATCGGCAGCGGGGCCATCGGCTCCCACGTCTGCTCGACGTCGGAATTGGCGACGGACAGCAGCCGGCCGGTGGGACGTGCCTGATGCCAGCGCAGTGGCAGGGCCAGGTAGCGGGCGGCGACCCGGCGCCGGTAACTGGCGCCGAGCTCGTACTGCACGCGGCCGGCGTAGATCCGGCGGCCCGCGATCCCGACCGCTTTCAGCAGGGCGACTGCGAGGACGAGCAGCACCGCGCCGACCAGGCCACCCCAGACGATGCGGCCCGCCTTCAGCGCCGGCAGCACGGTGTTCTGCGTGATCCGGCCGAGCACGTAGGCCTGGCCGACCGTCATCACGGCCCAGAGGGTGCTGCCGAGCACCGAGACGGTGAACGCCAGCCGCTGCTCGGCGACGCCACGCGCCAGCACCGCAAGGCCCCGCAGCACGACCTTGCGGCGATGAGGCGCCGGCGCGGTCGACGAGGCTGCGGTGTGGCGGGCGCGCCGACGCCGGCCGGGCAGCTCGCTCACTTCGCGACCCGACGGGGCATGTTCGTCCGGCACGTTCGACAGCATGCCTTCCGGCTGCGCCAGAAGCGCCCGAATTTCGTCGGCTGTGAACAACTGCGTGCAAGAGCAACGACCCGAGCGCGCCCCCGGATCAGCGGACCGGCAATCCCGCCGCGCGCAACTGTGCCTTCACCTCGGCGATGCGCATGACCCCGAAGTGGAAGACGCTGGCGGCGAGCACCGCGTCGGCCCCGGCGTGCACGGCAGGGACGAAGTCGCCCTTCGCGCCCGCGCCGCCGCTGGCGATGAGCGGCACGTCTACCACCGCCCGCACCGCTTTGATCATCTCGAGGTCGTAGCCGGCGGTGGTGCCATCCGCGTCCATGGAGTTCAGCAGGATCTCGCCCGCACCGAGCTCGGCGCCCCGCGCCGCCCACTCGACCGCGTCGATGCCGGTGCCCTGGCGACCCCCGTGGGTGGTGACCTCGAAGCCGCTCGGGGGCCCCTCGGCGCGCCGCGCGTCGACGGACAGCACGATGCATTGGCGCCCGAATCGTTCGGCGCATTCGGTCAGCAGCTCCGGCCGAGCGATGGCCGCCGTGTTGATCCCGACCTTGTCGGCGCCCGCGCGCAGCAGCCGGTCGACGTCCTCCGGGCTGCGCACGCCGCCGCCGACGGTCAGCGGGATGAACACCTGCTCGGCGGTGCGCCGCACCACGTCGTACATGGTGGCCCGGTCACCGCTGCTCGCGGTGATGTCGAGGAACACCAGCTCGTCCGCGCCTTCGGCGTCATACAGCCGGGCCATCTCCACCGGGTCACCGGCGTCGCGCAACGCCATGAAGTTCACGCCTTTGACGACCCGTCCGGCGTCCACGTCCAGACACGGGATGACGCGCACCGCGACCGTCATGACCCGCCGTTCATCGCGTCGCCGCGAGCGCTTCGGGCAGCGTGAAAGCCCCGGCGTACAAAGCCTTTCCGACGATCGCGCCCTCGACGCCGGGTACCTGTGAGATGGCGCGCAGATCGTCGAGGGTGCTGACACCCCCGCTCGCGATGACGGGCCGATCCGTCGCCGCGGTGACGCCGGCGAGCAGCTCGAGGTTGGGGCCGGTCAGCGTGCCGTCGCGCCGCACGTCGGTGACGACGTAGCGGGCGCACCCGTCGGCGTCCAGCCGGGCGAGGACGTCGAACAGCTCGCCGCCCTCACGCGTCCAACCGCGGGCGGCCAGCGTCGTGCCGCGCACGTCGAGCCCGACGGCGATGCGGTCACCGACGCGGGCGATGGCCCGGCGCACCCAGTCCGGGTCTTCCAGCGCCGCGGTGCCGACGTTGACCCGGGCCGCACCGGTGGCGAGCGCCGCGTCCAGCGACGCGTCGTCGCGGATGCCACCCGACAGCTCGACGGCGATGTCGAGCTTGCCGACGACCTCGGCGAGCAAGTCCCTGTTGTTGCCGCGACCGAAGGCCGCGTCGAGGTCCACCAGATGCACCCAGTCCGCGCCGTCACGCTGCCAGCGCAACGCCGCCTCCAGCGGGTCGCCGTAACCGGTCTCGCTGCCGGCTTCCCCCTGCACCAGGCGAACGGCCTGCCCACCGGTCACGTCGACGGCCGGCAGCAGCGTGAGGCTCACAGCTCGTCCAGCCAGTTGGCGAGCAGCCGGGCGCCTGCATCGGCGCTTTTCTCGGGGTGAAACTGGGTGGCTGACAAGGGACCTTCCTCGACGGCCGCGGCGAACCACGACCCATGCTCTGCCGCGGTATCGCCCGGGCGGGCCGGTGCGGCGTAGGAGTGGACGAAGTAGAAACGCTCGCTCTCGACACCGGCGAACAGCTTCGAATCCGCGGCGGCGCTGACGACGTTCCAGCCCATGTGGGGCAGCACCTTGGCGCCTTGGATACGGACTACCTCACCCGGCAGCAAGCCGAGCCCGGCGGTGCGCACCCCGTGCTCCTCGCCGGCTTCGTACAGCACCTGCATTCCGACGCAGATGCCGAGCACCGGACGGTCCGTGGCCACCCGCTCGGCGATCACGGTATCGCCGCCTACGGCGCGAATACCTTCGACGCAGGCGGCGAACGCGCCCACGCCGGGGACTACCAGCCCGTCCGCTTCAGCGGCGGCGACCAGGTCGGCGGTCACGCTGACGTCGCCGCCGGCCCGCTCCAGCGCCCGCTCCGCGCTGCGCAGGTTGCCGGAGCCGTAGTCGAGGATCACGACCTTCGGCCGGCGGCCGGCCGGCCGTGCGGTCACAGCACGCCCTTGGTGCTGGGGATCCCGCCGCCGCGCGGGTCGAGGGCCACAGCGTCGCGCAGCGCCCGGGCCACCGACTTGAACTGCGCCTCGACGACGTGATGCGCGTTGCGGCCGGAGATCACGCGTACGTGCAACGCGACCGCGGCAGCGGCCGTGAACGACTCCCAGATGTGGCCGGTGAGCGTGGTGTCGTACGTGCCGATCATCGGGGCCATGTCCGCGGGCTCGAGGTGAACGCAGTACGGCCGGCCGGAAAGGTCGACCGCGGCGGAGACGAGCGCCTCGTCCAGCGGGACGAGCGCGTCACCGAAGCGGCGGATGCCGGCCTTGTCGCCGAGCGCCTGCCGCAGCGCGGAGCCGATCGCGATCGTGGTGTCCTCGACCGTGTGGTGGATGTCGACCTCGAGGTCGCCTTTCGTCTGCACCCGCAGGTCGAAGCCGGCGTGCTTGCCGAGCTGCTCGACCATGTGGTCGTAGAACGGCACGCCGGTGTCGGACCCGGCCTGACCGGTGCCGTCGAGGTCGAGCTCGACGAGGACCGACGACTCCTTGGTGGTGCGCTCGATACGCGCGGTACGACTCACGCTGCCCCTGCCCTGTCCGCCGGGGCGCCGACGCTCATGAGACGCCTGACCTCCGACAAGAACGCGTCCATCTCCGAAGGCGTACCGGCGGTGACGCGCAGCCAGCCGGTGAGCCCCACATCGCGCACCAGGACGCCGTGTGCGAGCAGGCCCTCCCAGGCTGCGCGCTGGTCGCCCGGCACCTGGAAGAGCACGAAATTGGCGTCGCTCGGCACCACCGGGCAGCCCAGCGCGGGCAACTCGCGCAGCAGCCGGTCACGCTGCTCGCGCAGCGCCTCAACCGTGGCGAGCAACTCGTCGGCGAACCCGAGCGCCGTCCGTGCGACGGCCTGGGTCAGCGCCGACAGGTGGTACGGCAGCCGCACGAGATGCAAGGCGTCGACCACTGCAGCGGAAGCGGCCAGGTACCCGACGCGGGCGCCCGCCAGCGCGAACGCCTTGCTCATGGTGCGTGTGACGACCAGCCGGGGGCAGTCCGGCAGCAACGTGACGGCACTCGGCACCCCGGCGCGCCGGAACTCCGCGTAGGCCTCATCGACCACCACGACGGCGCCGCACTCCTTGGTCGCGTCGTACACCTCGCGAATGGTGTCGAGGTCGACGGCCGTGCCGGTGGGATTGTTCGGCGAGCAGAGAAAGACCAGCGACGGTCGGTGCTCGGCGATCGCCGTACGCGCCGCAGCGGCGTCGATCCGGAAGTCGGCGTCACGCTCGCCGCGCACCCAGCCCGTCGCCGTCGCCAAGGCGATCAGCCCGTGCATGGAGTAGGAGGGCTCGAACGCCAGCCCGACCCGTCCCGGGCCGCCGAACGCCTGGCAGAGCTGCTGGAGGATCTCGTTCGAGCCGTTCGCGGCCCACACCTGCGCCCCGGTGAGCGACTGACCGGTGGCCGCCGACTCCCGGGTGAGGTAGCGGGCCAGGTCATTGCGGAGCTCGGTCGCTTCGCGATCGGGATAGCGGTTCAGCGACGCGGCAGCCGCGCCGCAGGCCTCGGCCAGCGCGGCCACCAGGCCCGCCGACGGCGGATACGGGTTCTCGTTGGTGTTCAGCCGGTACGGCACGTCCAGCTGCGGCGCCCCGTAGGGGGAAAGGCCGCGCAAGTCGTCCCGGAGCGGCAGCTCTTCGCCGCTCATGGATCGACCCGCACGCGGACCGCCTCGACGTGCGCGTGAAGATCCTCCGCGCCGCCCAGGGCGTACACGTCGGGGGCCACGGCGGCCAGGGCGTCCGCCGTCGCGGTGACGACGTGCTGCTGGCGCAGGAAGGAGAACACCGACAGCCCGCTGGTGTGGCGGGCGGTGCCGCCGGTCGGCAGCACGTGGTTGGAGCCGGCCAGGTAGTCGCCGAGCGTCACCGGTGCGTGCGGGCCGACGAAGATGGCGCCGGCGTGACGGACGCGCCCGGCCACCCGCTCGGCGTCGGCGGTGAGGATCTCCAGGTGTTCGGCGGCCCAGGTATCGACCACGTCGATTCCCTGCTGCAGGTCGGCGACCAGGACGGCGGCGCTCTGACCGGTCAGGGCGGCGGCGATGCGCTCGCTGTGCTTGGCAGCCGCCACCTGCCGCAGGACCTCGGTGTCGACCGCGTCGAGCAGCGCCGCGCTGTCGGAGACGAGCAGGCACGCGGCGAGCGGGTCGTGCTCGGCCTGGGAGAGCAGGTCGGCGGCGACGTGAACGGGGTCCGCCGTCTCGTCGGCAAGGATCGCGATCTCGGTGGCGCCCGCTTCGGCGTCGATGCCGACGACACCGCGCACCAGCCGCTTCGCCGCGGCGACGTAGACGTTGCCGGGTCCGGTGATGACGTCGACGCGCGGGCAGCTCTCGGTGCCGTAGGCGAACATCGCGACGGCTTGCGCCCCGCCCACGGCGTAGACCTCGTCGATGCCGAGCAACGCGCAGGCAGCAAGGACCGCTTCGTGCGGCAAGCCGGTGTCGCGCTGCGGCGGGGAGGCCACCGCGAGTGAGGTCACGCCCGCCACCTGCGCCGGGACGACGTTCATCACGACGCTGCTCGGATAGGCGACGCGCCCGCCCGGCACGTACAGCCCGACCCGGGTGACCGGCACCCAGCGTTCGGTCACGCAGCTGCCCGGGGCGACCTCGACGCTGACGTCACGGGGACGGGTCGCCGCGGTGACCAGCCGGGTGCGGCGGATCGCCTCCTCCAGCGCCCGCCTGACCTCCGGGGCGAGCGCGTCAAGCGCCCGCTGCAGATCCGGCGCCGGCACGCGCAGCCCGCGTCCGGCCGCTTCGTGGTCGACCTGGTCGAAGCGCTTCGTCGCCGCGAGCACCGCAGCGTCGCCATGCTCGCGCACGTCGTCGCACACCTGGCGAACCGCCTCAGCGGCCGCAGCCACGTCGAGGTCGGCCCGCGGGAGGAGATCACGCGGATCTCCGCCACGGACACGCAGGTCGAGACGCGTGAGCACGGTTTCAGGGTAGCGACAAGCGGGGTGGCGAACCGATCCATGGCAACCGCGCCTTATGCGGACGGCCCGTCAGGGCAGCAGCGTGCGGCGGACGGCGGGAACGTTCGCCCGTACGGTGACGTGATGGAGGTCTCATGAGCGAGGAGGAGCTGGAAGAGACACTGCCGCTCTTTCCGCTCTCCACGGTGCTCTTCCCGGGTGCGCCGCTACCGCTACAGGTCTTCGAGGAGCGCTACCGGGTGCTCGTGAAGGAGCTGCTGGAGCTGCCCGCAGCCGAACGCCGTTTCGGCGTGGTCGCGATCCAGGCCGGTAGCGAAGCCGGCATGAAGCTGCCGCAGATGTTCCCCGTCGGCTGCGCGGCCCAGGTTCAGCGCATCGACCCGTTGCCGGACGGGCGCAGCAGCCTCGTGTCGGTCGGTGGGCGGCGCTTCCGGCTCCTCGAGGTCGATTCCGAAAGCCGCCCGTACCTGCGCGGCCGGGTGCGCTGGCACGGGGAGCCGGAAGGTGAGCCGGGCATCGCCGAGGCCCTCGCTCCGCGGGTGCGCGGAGCGCTGCTGGATTACGTGCAGGTGCTGGCCGACCTCACCGGCAGGCGGGTGGAGTCGCAGGCGCTGCCGGGCGACCCGACCGAGCTCAGCTACCTCGCCGCCGGTGCCCTGCTGCTGCCCTTGCGCGAGCGGCAGGCGCTGCTGGAACTCGGCGACACGGCTGCCCGGCTGCGGACGGAGATCAGCCTGCTGCGGCGCGAGCAGCTGCTGATGACGCAGCTGCAGGCGGTCAACGCACCGGAGCTCTTCCGCGTGCCCCGCTCGCTGAACTGATCGGACGCCCCCGAGCACACCACCGGGCAGTTATCCACAGGCAGAAAATGGACCGCGGCGGACATCGGTAGCTTGCCCGCCGTGCCCAAGAAGGCTCTTCTCCTCCTCGCTCTTGCCGTCACCGGATGCGGCGTCACGGCCACGCCCACCGCTGCTCCCGCGCCGGCACCGGCGGCCGAGCGCACCTCGTCACTGGCGGGCCGCCCGTCGCCTGGCTCCGCGGCGCCGCATCGAACGACCGCCACAGCACGGCCGGGCCAGCGCGGGCAGCCGGCGCCGGGCTCGAGCCGAGCGGGCTCAGTGCAGCCGTCGGCCGCACCGTCCGCAGCGGCTCGCGACCCGGCGCGCGGATCGTCGGGCGTGACAGCGCGCCGGACAGCGCGTCTTCCGGCGCGGGGCACCGGGCACCTCTACCCGGTCGGTAACGCCGCTCCCTGGGACCGGTTGCTGGCGCCGTTGCTGGGCGAGCCGGACGCACCACAGGCACCACAGACACCACAGACACCACAGACACCACAGACACCACAGACACCACAGACGCTGCAGACGCCGGAGCCCGCCGTCGCCGCGCCGGTCGTCGCGGCATCGCCGGCTGCGGCCGCGTCCACGTCGACGGAAGCGACCACGGCCGCAGCGGCGAGCACGACAACAAGCTCACCGATCAGCACACCGGCAACGGCCGCGCCGGTGACGCGCAAGATCCGTCCCGCCGGCGCTCGCACGCAGGTCCAGCGGATCCAGGAGCCGGCGCGGGAGACGCTGAGCCAGTCGCCAGTTGCGTCGCAGCGCGTCCCGCACGGCGAGCCCGGCAGCCGGCTCACCGACCAGCGGCAGCGGCCGCGGCGACCGGAGCCGGCGAGCGCGCCCCGGCACTTCGCACCGGCTCGAGCATCGGCACCTGCAGCCTCACCGGCAACGCTCGTGACGACGCTGCGGGTGCGCACCGACGAGGCACTGCGCCGGTGGAAGCGGCGGGACGTCGACCCGTCCACCCTTCAGCAGCTGCGCACCGACGTCGCCGCCGCCCTCGAGGCCACCGCCGGCACACCCGATCAGCGGTCCGCGCAGAAGGCTTTTCGCCGTCTGCAACGGCGCATCGACACAGCGCTGCAGAGCACAGCGGATCACGAGCGGACGAAGCTCGCGAAGCCCACTCCCGCCCCGCCGGCCGACCCGTCCGACGACGTCACCGGGTCGTCAGCAGCAGGCCGGGCGAAGGCACCGCCGCGCAGCGACCTCGCTGCCGCGGTGCGCGCACGCCGTACCAGCCACGCACGCCGGTCCGGCATCCCCGAAGGCGGTAAACCGAGCGCCTCTCCCGCTCCGTCACCCTCGGCGACGTCTGCAGCGGCAGCCACAAGGGCTGAGCTCGAGGCCACGAGCAAGGCTCCGAGCAAGACCGTGTGCAAGGCCACAGCTCGCGAGCCGAAGGCGAAGCCATCACTCACCGCCCGCAAGCGCCACGCTCAGCGAGGCGCCGCCCAGTAGCCGGGGCCGGGCTCGTCGGGCAGCACGGGCGGCTGAGCGCGCGTCGTGATCGCGACGACGAGCAGATAGGTGATGAGTGCTGCGAGGGGGAAGACCACGTGAAAGCCATGGCTGCGCAGCATGAAGTCGGTCAGGCCGCTGAGCTGGCTTCGCACACTCTCCGGAAGCTTGTCGAGCACCGAGTTGCTTTCGAGCAGATGGCCGACCTGCGCGGCGACCAGCGATCCCGCGACCCCGCCGATCGCGATCGCGAGCGGCAGCGGCCAGCTGCCGGTCCGCCCCCGCCACCCGACGAAGAGCCCGGCGGCAATACCGAACAGCAGCGCGATGAGCGCGAAGTGCATGTCGACGCCCGCCTGCGTGTTGAACGACGCCTCGCTGACCACACCGGTGGACGCTCCGAGCGCGTCACGCACGTTCAGCTTGGGGGTGGTAGCCCCCCACAGCAGGCCCAGTGGCACTCCCGCGAGGATCAGCGCGACGCCGACGATGATCGCGCCGAGCACGTCGCGGGAGGTCGGCACGTCCGGGCGGAACCGGCGGGAAGCCGGCGCAGGAGGCGGAGCCCCGAAGCCCACGGGAGCGGCAGCGGGAACCGAGGCGCGATTCGGCTCCTCGCCGTCGCCGGTCGCGCCGTCTCCCGACCCGGCGGCAGGTCCGACACCAGACGCGCTCATGCCGACAGTCTTATCGAACACCGAGCGCCCACGGTCCGCTCCGGCGTGTCACCGGCGCGCCGCCCGGCGTAGCGCCCACCCTCCGGCCGCGAGGCTGACGATGGCGACCAGCAGGCAGATCAGCAGGTCGATCCCGACTTCCCCCCAGCGCACGTGAGCGCGAAAACCCAGCGCAAGCACGTCGGCCCCGTACGTGCCGGGCAGGATGGCACGGATCCCCCGCAGCACCAGGGGCAGCCGATCGGCCGGGATGATGTCGAGGAAGAGCACCGCGCTCATGCCGAGCTGGCCGCCGACGGTGGCGAGTTCGGCGCGCGGCGCGAGCAGCCCCAGCAGCGCTCCGACGCCCGCGAGCGCGGCCCCGGCGAGAATGACCACCGGTACCAGCAGCCACATGCGGTTGAACGGCAAGTCGTAGACGAGCGCTCCGACCACTGCGGTGACGATCGTGCCCGGCACCGCGAACGCCGCGTAGGAGGCGGCCGTTCCGAGCACGACAGCGCTGCTGGGCACCGGCACGGTGAGGTAGTAGTCGAGCGCCCCGGACGCGCGCATCGCCCCGAACCGCTGCGCGAGCAGGTTCAACGCCACGAAGGCGACCACCAGAACCGTCGAGCCGGCGACGACCTGCTGAGCCGTCGTCTCGTTGCCGCTGTCGACGACGCCGCGCAGCAGCAGGAGCAGGCCGATGGATTGAAAAGCAGCGACGAAAAGCAGCGGTACCCGCGCGACCCGGCCGCGCGCCAGCTGCTGGCGGAAGACGATCACCGTCGCCGCCCACGCGCCCGGGCGCGGCCCGGGCGCGGCGGCGTCGACCGTCAACTGGGGCGATGGATCGGTCAAGACGTCGGTCACGCGCGCTCCAAGTCGCGCGCCCGGCCACCGAGAGCGAGGTACACGTCCTCCAGGGTGGGGGTGGCAAGTGTGAAATCGTCGAGAGCGGCGAACGCCGGCCCCGATGTGAGCGCGCCGAGAGCGTTGCGCGCCTCCCCGACCGGAAGGCGCACGCTCCACCGCCGCCCGACGACGGCGGCCGTGGCAGCAAGCTCCGAGACGATGGGTTCGGAAAGCGGCGGCGCGTCACGCCAGACCAGGTCGAGCCGTACTTCCTCGCTCACCTGCGCTTTGAGACGGCCGGGCGTGTCGCAGGCGATCACCCGCCCGGCGTCGAGGACCGCGACCTGATCAAGGACCGTCTCGGCCTCCAGCACGTTGTGCGTGACGAGTACGACAGTGATCCCGCTGGTCGCGCGCCGGCGCTCGAGTGCCGTCCACACCGCCCGGCGCGCCTGCGGATCGAGGCCGGTCGTCGGCTCGTCGAGCACCAGCACGGGCCGGTGGCCGGCGAGCGTGGCGCCGACGGCAGCGAGCCGGCGCTCACCACCGGACAGCCGGCCGATGACCCGCCCGGCAATCGGAGCGAGGCCCAGCTCGTCGATCAGCTCGTCACGTTGGGTGCGTGCCTGCGCCCCGGAAAGCCCGCGCAGCTGCCCGGTGGTCGCGATGGCGATGGCGACCGTCATGTCGGCCAGGGCCGCCTCGTGCTGCGGCAAATAGGCGACCAGCCGGGTGGGATCCGCTCCCCCGCGCCGCGGCGGCGCGACCGCCGGGAGCCCCTCGAGCGGACGGCCGAGCAGCCGGATGCTGCCTTCATCGGGAGCGAGCAGACCGACGAGCTGGCGCACGAGGGTGGTCTTGCCCGCACCGTTCGGCCCTAAGAGCCCGAAGACGGTGCCGGCGGCGATATCCAGATCGATGCGGTCGTTGGCGAGGACCACCTGGTCCCGGGAGCGATGCGTGCGAATCAGACCGCGAACCTCATACGCCGGCGGGGACTGCACGCGTCCAGTCTCTCAGTTAGACGAGGCTGGTGGTCCACACGACGATGTCGAGCATCCGCAGCGGCGTCAGCGACGGCCCCTCCGGCGGGGCGAGGTGGGTGAGCACGGCGAGCTCGTCGGCGTTGTCCCGCAGGTCCTGGCGCATGGCCCGCACCAGCAGTCCCATGTATTCGCGGACCGTCCGGCCGCCCTTCGGGGCCGGCGGCACGCAGTCCTCGTGCTGGTAGAACATCTGCACCTTGCTGTCGAACAGCGGCACCAGCCCGGGCCGCTTGCGATGCAGCACCTTCGCGAGCAACGAGCCGCGCACGTCGCGGTCGAGCGCGCTCGGGTCGTCCAGCGGGTCGTACAGCGCCGCGACGAGGTCGCAGGTCTCGTCATCAGCCTCGACGAGATCGACCGGCGGCAACGCGTCGAGTCCGCGCTGCAGCAGCGGCAGCAGGGCGGTCAGCGTGTGCATCCGGTCGAGGTCGACATGCACGCCGAGCAGTGTCGGGGCGAGCAGATCGCCGGTGCACAGCGTGGCCGGGTCGTCGTTGGTGACCAGACCGTCGTAGTAGGGATAGGCGTAACGCAGCCCGCGCCGGCCAGGCCCGACGTACATGCGCACCAGGCCCTCCGCGTCGAGGACTTCGCGGGTTCCCATGGCCAGGCGCATGACGGTCAGCTTCTCACTCCCGGGGGTCTTACCTCGCAAGGAGGCGATGTGACGTACCCGGCACCTCGTGGCGGGTGGCGCTGGTGAGCGGTCACCCGGAGACGCAGCCCGCGCCCAGCAGCTCCTTGAGGTCGGCCACCAGACTGGTGGAGACATTGACCCGCAGCGCGTCGTCGAGCCGCAAGGTGGTGACGCGCGCGGAGCCGAGCAGCTGCAGGCGGACCTCGGTGGTGCCGGGATGGGTGGACAGCACGCCCTTGAGCCGGGTGACCAGGTCGGGAACGCACCGCGCCGCCGGCAGCGACACGGTCAGCGGCCCACGCGGCCCCTGCGTGAGGTCGGGAACCGTGAGCTCCATGGCGATCAGCCGCGGCACGTCTTCACGCTTATCGACCCGCGCCTTGACCAGCACGACTTCGTCTTCGATCAGCTGGTGGGACACCTGGGCATACGTCTGCGGGAAGAACAGCGTCTCGACGCCGCCGTCGAGATCCTCCAGCTGGACAACGGCCCACGGGCTCCCGGTCTTGGTGACCTTGCGCGTGAGGCTCGCAAGGATGCCGCCCACCGTGACGATCGCGCCGTCGTCGCACGACTCGGCGAGGTCCGCGATCGTGGCATCGGACTTGTCCGCAAGGATGTGCTCGACACCGAGCAGCGGGTGATCGCTCACGTACAGCCCGAGCATCTCGCGCTCATAGGCGAGCAGCAGCTTCTTGTCCCACTCGCCGTTGGGAATGGTCGTCTCCAGCGCGGCGTCGCCACCGGGCGCGCCGGCGTCCTCGTCCATCCCCAGGCCGCCGAACAGGGAGAACTGACCGGCGGCCTCATCGCGCTTGACCTGCACCGCTGCGTCGATCACGTCGGCGTGGATCTGCAGCAGCCCGCGCCGCGGGTGCCCGAGCGAATCGAACGCGCCCGCCTTGATCAGCGACTCCACGGTGCGCTTGTTGCAGACCACCGGCTCGACCTTGCGCAGGAAGTCGGTGAAGTCGGCGAAGCGCCCCTTCGACCGGCGGGTGACCACCAGCGAGTCGACGACATTGGCGCCGACGTTGCGCACCGCTCCCAGCCCGAAACGGATGTCGGTACCGCGCGGAGTGAAGTCGCGATCGGAGTCGTTGACGTCAGGTGGCAGGACCTTGAGCCCCATCCGACGGCACTCCTGCAGGTAGATCGCCGTCTTGTCCTTGTCGTCGCGCACGCTGGTGAGCAGCGCGGCCATGTACTCCGCCGGATAATTGGCCTTGAGGAACGCGGTCCAGTACGACACCAGCCCGTAGCCGGCACTGTGCGCCTTGTTGAAGGCGTAATCCGAGAACGGGACGAGGATGTCCCACAGCGTCTTGATCGCCTTGTCGCTGTAGCCGCGCTCTTTCATGCCGGCGGAGAACGGCACGTACTCCTTGTCGAGGATCTCGCGCTTCTTCTTGCCCATCGCCCGCCGCAGCAGGTCGGCGGCACCGAGCGTGTAACCGGCGACGCGCTGCGCGATCGCCATGACCTGCTCCTGGTAGACGATCAGGCCATGCGTCTCGTTGAGGATGTCGGCCAGCGCTTCGGCGAGCTCGGGGTGGATCGGCTCGACCGGCTTGCGACCATTCTTGCGATCGGCGTAGTCGTTGTGCGCGTTAGCACCCATCGGGCCTGGCCGGTACAGCGCGATCACGGCTGAGATGTCGTCGAACGTCGTCGGCCGCATCGAGCGCAGCAGCGAGCGCATGGGCCCGCCGTCCAGCTGGAAGACGCCGAGCGTGTCGCCGCGGGCGAGCAGGGCGTAGGCCTCGGGATCGTCGAGGGAAAGCTCCTCCAGGACGATCGTCTCGCCCCTGTTGGACTCGATGTGCGCGAGGCAGTCGTCGAGGACGGTGAGGTTGCGCAGCCCGAGGAAGTCCATCTTGAGCAGGCCGAGGCTCTCGACGGCGCCCATGTCGAACTGGGTGATGATCGCCCCGTCGGCGTCGCGACGCCAGACCGGGACGTGATCGGTGAGTGGGTCACGGCACATCACCACGCCGGCCGCGTGCACGCCGACCTGGCGCTTCAGCCCCTCGAGCCCGCGAGCGGTCTGGATGACCTTGGCGACGTCCGGCTCGGACTCGGTCATGGTCCGCAGCTCCCCGGCCTCCGCGTAGCGCTTGGAGCTCGGGTCGAAGCAGTCGGTGAGGCTCGCCTCGCGGCCCATGATCGGGGACGGGAACGCCTTGGTGATCTTGTCACCCATCGCGTAGGGGTAACCGAGGACGCGTGAGGAGTCCTTGATCGCCGCCTTGGCCTTGATGGTGCCGTAGGTGATGATCTGCGCGACCTTCTCCTCGCCGTAGCGCTCGGTCGCGTAGCGGATCATGTCGGTGCGCCGGCGCTCGTCGAAGTCCATGTCGATGTCAGGCATGGAGACGCGGTCCGGATTGAGGAAGCGCTCGAAGATCAGCCCGTGCTCGATCGGATCGAGCTCGGTGATGCCGAGCACGTACGCCACCATGCAGCCGGCGGCGCTGCCGCGACCGGGGCCGACCCGGATGCCGGCCGACTTGGCGTAGCGCACCAGGTCGGCGACGACGAGGAAGTACGCCGGGAAGCCCATCTGCAGGATGACGCCGACCTCGTAGTCGACCTGCTCCTGCTGGCGCTGGGTCGGCCCGTTGGGGTAGCGCTCGGCGACCCCCCGGGCGACCTCCTTGCGAAACCAGCTCTCCTCGGTCTCCCCCTCCGGGCAGGGGAACTGCGGCAACAGCTGCTTGTGCTCGAACGCCGGCGGCACGATGCGCTCGGCGATGAGCAGCGTGTTGTCGCAGGCTTCGGGAAGCTCGGCGAAGGTGGCGCGCATCTCGGCGGGCGACTTGAGGTAGAACTCGTCGGCCTCGAACTTGAACCGGGTGGGGTCCGCCAGGGTGGCGCCCGTCTGCACGCACAGCAGCACCTCGTGGGCGGTGCTGTCAGCCCGATCGGTGTAGTGCAGATCGTTGGTGGCGACGAGCGGGAGGTCGAGCTCCTTAGCGATGCGGATCAGCTGCGGAAAGGTGCGCTTTTCGATCTCGATGCCGTGCTGCATCAGCTCGACGAAGAAATTGCCGCGGCCGAAGATCTCCGCGTATTCGCCGGCCGTGCGCTTGGCCAGCTCGTAATCGCCGCGCTCGAGCGCCTGGCTCACCTCGCCACCGGGGCATCCGGTGGTCGCGATGATGCCGCCCGCGTACCGCGAGAGCAGCTCGCGGTCCATCCGCGGCTTGTAGTAGTAGCCCTCGAGGCTCGCGAGGCTCGACAGCTTGATCAGGTTGGCATAGCCATCCGGATCGGCGGCCCACAGCGTCATGTGGCTGTACTTGTCGGTCTTCGCGTTGCCGCCGTCGGGCAGCCGCTTGTCGAAGCGCGAGCCCGGAGCGATGTAGGCCTCGGTGCCGATGATCGGCTTGATGCCTGCCTTGGCCGCCTTGCCGGCGAAGTCGAACGCGCCGTAGAGATTGCCGTGGTCGGTCATCGCCAGGGCGGGCATACCGAGCCGCTCGCACCCGGCGAACAGGTCGGTGAGCCGGGCGGCCCCGTCGAGCATCGAGTACTCGGTATGGACATGCAGGTGAACGAACGAATCGTCCCGCTTCGCCGTGGCGGGCCCCTCGCTCGACATGCTGCAGCCCGCCTTTCCCTCGACCCGGCGCACGGCCCGAAGGCCGCGCAACGCAAGGTTCAGGTTTAGCACTCGCCAGCGACGTTTTCGGCGTGCCGACGCGCACGTGGCGACGTTGTTGTGAAAGACCCGCACAGAAGCACCGCCCGAGAGGGAAAGTGGCAATCGCGCCGTACCATGAATCCACGTGCGCCTGCTCACACCCGCTCCGTACGAGCTGTCCTACGAAGACGTCTTCCTGGTGCCGAACCGCTCCGGCATCACGTCTCGTCTCGAGGTCGACACGTCCACCGTCGACGGCACCGGCACCACCATCCCGGTCGTCGTCGCGAACATGACCTCGGTCGCCGGCCGGCGGATGGCGGAGACCGTCGCCCGCCGCGGCGCCATCGCGGTGATCCCGCAGGACATCCCGATCGACGTGGTCGCGGACGTCATCAGCTACGTCAAGAGCCGTCACCTGCTCTACGACACCCCGATCACGCTGAGCCGCAACGAGACCGTCGGCGAGGCGCTGAACCTGCTTCCCAAGCGGGCTCACGGCGCGGTCGTCATCGTGGCGGACGGCCGCCCGGTGGGCATCGTCACCGAAGCGGACTGTCTCGGCGTCGACCGCTTCACCCAGCTGAGCGAAGTGATGTCGCGCGAGCTGCTCACGCTGGCGAACACGGTCGACCCGCGGGCCGCCTTCGACCGCCTGCAGGACGGCCGACACCGGGTCGCTCCCGTCGTGGAATCGGACGGGCGATTGGTCGGCATCCTCACCCGGCAGGCGGCGCTGCGCTCCGCGATCTACGCGCCTGCCGTCGACGCGGACGGCCGGCTGCGGATCGCCGCAGCGATGGGCATCAGCGGAGGCGACGTCGCCACCCGCGCCAAAGGGCTGCTGGAGGCAGGGGTGGACGTTCTCGTCCTGGATACCGCCCACGGCCACCAGGAGCGGATGATCGCCGCGCTGCAGACCGTGCGCGCGCTCGACCCGCAGATCCCGGTCGTGGCGGGCAACGTCGTCACCGCGGAAGGCGTGCGTGACCTCGCGGCCGCCGGCGCCGACATCCTCAAGGTCGGCGTCGGCCCCGGCGCCATGTGCACGACCCGCATGATGACCGGGGTCGGCCGGCCGCAGTTCTCCGCCGTCGTCGAGTGCGCGCAGGAGGCGCGGCGACTCGGCAAGCACGTGTGGGCCGATGGCGGTGTCCGCCATCCGCGCGACGTGGCGCTGGCTCTGGCAGCCGGTGCGTCGAACGTCATGATCGGCTCGTGGCTCGCCGGCACGCACGAGTCGCCCGGCGACATCATGCGCGACCACGACGGCCGGCTGTACAAGGAGAACTACGGGATGGCGTCCGCCCGCGCCGTCCGCGTTCGCAGCGCGGACGACACCCCGTTCGAACGCGCCCGCAAAGGCCTTTTCGAGGAAGGCATCAGCGCCGGCCGGATGTACCTGGACCCGGCGCGTCCCGGCGTCGAGGACCTACTGGACACCATCGTCGCCGGGCTGCGCAGCACCTGCACCTACGCCGGTGCCCGCACCCTCGAGCAGCTCTACGAGCACGCCGTGATCGGCGTCCAGGGCTCGGCGGGCTACAACGAGGGACGTCCCCTGCAGGTCAGCTGGTAGCCGAGCGTCAGCCGACGTAGCCCAGCGCCCGCGGGTCCTCCGTCGAGACGATCTCCTTGCCCAGCGGCGCGATGGCGACGACCGCGAGCTTGAAGTTGGCGACGCCGAGCGGGATGCCGATGATCGTCAGGCACAGCGCGATTCCGGTGGCGATGTGGCCGATCGCGAGCCAGAGGCCGGCAAGCAGGAACCAGATCACGTTCCCGACGAACGAGGCGGCCCCGGCGCCCGGCCGCGCCACCACCGTCCGCCCGAACGGCCACAGGACGTATCCGGCGAGCCGGAACGACGCGATGCCGAACGGGATCGTGATGATCAGGATGCACATCAGCAGGCCGGCGAAGAAATAGATCAGCGCGAGCCAGAAGCCGGAGAGCACCAGCCAGAGCACGTTCAGAATCAGGCGCAACACGGTTGCTCTCCCACCACAGCCGCCGGCCGGCCGACGAACTCGATCTCCGTGGTGTCGGACAGGTCGTGCAGCTCGCGCGACCGCCCGCTGCGCAGGTACCCGAGCCGCTCATACAGCACGTGGGCCTCCACGAAACGGGTGTCGCTCCAGGCCCGCAACTGTTCGCGGCCACCGACGCGGCGCTCGATGAACCGGACCAGCCGCGAGCCGAGACCCTGCCGCCGGCAGGTGGCCGCCACGTACAGCGTCTTCAGCTCGGCGCCCTCCGGATGTGGCCGCCAGCCGGCGCTGGCGACCAGCCCCTCGCCGTCGGCCGCAGGCAGCACCCACAGCTCCCCACCCTGGTTCTCGCCGCCCTGGTTCGCGCCGCCGTTTTCCGCGCTGCCGCTCGCGTAGTAGGTCGCCGGCGCACGCATCCACGGCTCCTCGGCGTCCACGTCGAGCACCACACCGGGGTACTCCCCCCAGATCGAACCCACAAGCGTCTGCAGCGCGACCGCGTCCTCGTCGCGCACCGGACGAAGCCCCGGCAGCAGCTGCTTGCGCATCGTCAGATGCGGGATCCCGGCCTCGAGGTATCTGCCGCCAACGCCCGCGTAGCCCAGCCGCTCGTAGAAGCCGATCACCGGCTCCTGGGCGTGCAGTTCGACGACCAGAAGGCCCGAATCCGCCGCCCAGCGCTCGGCGACCTGCATCACCAGCGCACCGAGCCCCTGTCCGCGGCGCTCGGCCGCGATCGCCACGCGCCCGACCACCGCGGCGTCACCGGCGTCGAAGATGCGGGCCGTTCCGACGATCTCGCCCTGCCGCTCGAGCACCACGTGCGTGGCCGCATCGTCCCGGCCGTCCGACTCCAGTGCCTCGTCGACACCTTGCTCCTGCACGAACACCCGGTGGCGAAGATCGGCGGCTCGGCCGATGAGCTTCGGATCGGCGGTGATGCGCGCCTCGGTCACGCCGGCTCCGCAAGCGCGCTCAGCGCCGCCGCGAGGTCGGGCGGATCGGGGCTTTCGAACGAGACCGGCCGGCCCTCCGTCGGATGCGCGAACGACAGCCGCGCGGCGTGCAACCACTGCCGGGTCAGGCCCAGCCGGGCCGCCAGCGTCGGATCCGCTCCGTACGTGAGGTCGCCGACACAGGGGTGGCGGATCGCGGCCATGTGCACGCGGATCTGATGCGTGCGCCCGGTCTCGAGCCGGATGTCGAGCAGGCTGGCAGCGCGGAACGCCTCGATCGTCTCGTAATGGGTGACGCTCTCCCGGCCGCCCGCGACGACGGCGAACTTGTAGTCGGCGGACGGGTGACGGCCGATCGGCGCATCGATCGTGCCCCGCGACGGGTCGGGATGGCCCTGCACCAGCGCGCGGTACCGCTTGTCGACCTCGCGCTCCCGAAACGCCTCCTTGAGCCGCGAGTACGCGATCTCGCTTTTCGCGACGACCATCAGCCCGGACGTTCCGACGTCCAGCCGGTGCACGATCCCCTGGCGTTCGGCGGCGCCACCGGTCGCGATCAGGTGCCCGGCCGCGGCCAGCCCGCCGGTGACGGTCGGTCCCTCCCAGCCGGGGCTCGGGTGGGCGGCGACGCCGATCGGCTTGTCGACGACGATGATGTCCGCGTCTTCGAAGACGATCGACAAGCCTGGAACGCTGACCGGAGCCGCCCGGGTCGCATCAGCGACGCCCGCGGGCTCGGGCAGGGTCACGTCGAGCAGCGAGCCGGCGCTGACGCGGGCGGACTTGCTCGCCGGCGCGCCGTCCAGGCTCGCCTCACCCGCTGCGACCAGATCGGCTGCGGCCGAACGGGAGAGGCCGAACAGCCGGGCAATGGCGGCGTCCAGCCTCATGCCGTCCAGCCCGTCAGGAACGGCCAGCGAACGCTGCATAGCCACCTGACCAGCGTACGGAAAGGACGTGCTAGGCCTTCGGGGCCGGCGAAGACGGCTCGGCCGGCTCGGTGTGCGGACGACCGTCGAGCCGGGTGCCCTTCATCGACAGTAAGACGGCGAGCAGGCCGCCGATGACGATGCACGAGTCGGCGAGGTTGAAAACCGGCCAGTGGTGCAGGTGGATCCAGTCGACGACGTGGCCGCGGAACGGCCCGGGCGCCCGGAAGATGCGATCGCTGAGGTTGCCCAGCGCGCCGCCCAGCAGCAGGCCCAGCGCCCAGGCCCAGCCGACGGAGCCGAGCCGGCGGGCCGCGCGCACGATGAAGACCACCACCGCGACCGCGACGACGGTGAAGATGACCGTCGCTCCGGCCGCGAAGCCGAATGCGGCCCCCGCATTGCGGGTGAGCTGCAGGTCCAGCACGCTCGGGATGACGGTCTTCGGCGGCTCGTTCGTCAGGTTGGCCACCACGAGCAGCTTGCTCACCACGTCCGCGACGAGCCCCACCGCGGCGACGCTCAGCAGCAACGACAGGCGCCGGCGCACCGGCGGGAGTTCGCCGTCAGCAGGCGGGACCGGCTCTGTGGGCGGCTCAGGCGTCGCAGCCGCGCCGGTGTCGAAAGGGCTGCGCGCGTCGTCAGCCGTCAACGGGTCGGTGCGCTCAGCCACGCCGGTCAGTTTAGGGCCCGTTTCCACTTCTCCCCATCGGCTCGCCAGCCCGGGGCCTTCGCCGAATCCCTCCGCTTCTTGGCCACGCCCGCCCGATAAATCACCCATTGGCCGGGAAGTGCGCGTCCGGGTGCACGGCGCAGCGGCGGTTTCGACGAGCACAGCGGCGCCCGATACCCTGAGCGAGCGCGGAAAGTGGCCCTGACGGGGACGAGTAGCGCCGGAAGCAGCGCAGAGCGAGCCGGGGATGGTGGGAGCCCGGTCGCCGGCCCGGTGTGAAGATCACCCCCGAGCCGCCGGAAGAAACGAGCCGACCAGCTCGCAGTAGACCCGGCCCGTGCGAACGAAGTGGGCGCTCGCGGCCAGCCGGCCGGCGGGCGTCAAGGAGGGTGGTACCGCGGGGACGCCGGATGGTCGGCAGCTCCGTCCCTTCGCCGGAGACGACGAAGGAGTACCCGTGACCCCGAGCCCGCAGGCCGATCACCCCGGCTCGCCGTTTCGGCCGCTCCCCGCGGGTGCGCCGGACCTGCCGGCACTCGAGCTGCAGGTCCTTGCGCGCTGGCACGAGACGTCCGTGTTCGATCGCTCGATCCGGCAGACCGCCGACGGGCCGCGCTGGGTGTTCTACGAGGGGCCGCCGACCGCGAACGGCAAGCCCGGCGCCCACCACGTCGAGGCACGCGTCTTCAAGGACCTTTTTCCGCGCTTCAAGACGATGAAGGGCTGGAGCGTCCCGCGGCGCGCCGGCTGGGACTGCCACGGCTTGCCGGTCGAGCTCGGGGTGGAAAAGGAGCTCGGCTTCTCCGGCAAGCAGGACATCGAGGCCTACGGGGTCGCGGAGTTCAACGCGAAGTGCCGGGAGTCGGTGCTGCGCCACGTCGACGAGTTCGAGCGTCTCACCGAGCGCATGGGCTACTGGACCGACATGGCCGCCGCCTACCGCACGATGGACACGAGCTACATCGAGTCGGTGTGGTGGAGCCTCAAGACGATCTGGGACAAGGGCCTGCTGGTGCAGGACTCCCGCGTCGCGCCCTACTGCCCGCGGTGCCAGACCGCGCTGTCCGACCACGAGGTGGCGCAGGGCTACACCGATGTCGTCGACCCGAGCGTGTACGTGCGCTTTCCCGTGGCCGGTCAGGACTTCGATCTGCTGGTGTGGACGACGACGCCCTGGACGCTCGTGTCGAACACGGCCGTCGCGGTGCACCCGGACGTCACGTACGCGGTGGTGCAGGCGGGTGGGCGTCCGCTGCTCGTCGCCGAGCCGCTGATCGAGGCCGCCGTCGGCGGCGACGCCGAGGTGTTGCGCACGATCCCGGGCCGCGAGCTCGAGGGACTCGCCTACGACCGGCCGCTGAAGCTGCTGCCCGGCGAGGATTTCGGGGACGGCGCGCACCGCATCGTGCTCGCCGAATACGTGACCGTCGACGACGGCACCGGGCTGGTTCACCAGGCGCCCGCGTTCGGCGCCGAGGACCTGGAGGTGGGCCGCCGTTACGGGTTGGCCGTCGTCAACCCGGTCCGCGCCGATGGCACGTTCGAGCCGCAGGTGCCGGTGGTCGGCGGGCAATTCTTCAAGAAGGCCGACGATGATCTCGTCGAGCTGCTGCGCGAGAGCAGCGTGCTCTGGCGCCACGTGCCGTACGAGCACAGCTATCCGCTGTGCTGGCGCTGCGACACCCCGCTGCTCTACTACGCGCTCCCCTCCTGGTACATCCGCACCACCGCGATCAAGGACCGGCTGCTCGCCGAGAACGAGAACACCCGCTGGTATCCGGCGCGCATCAAGAACGGCCGCTACGGCGAGTGGCTGCGCGGCAACGTCGACTGGGCGCTGTCGCGCAACCGCTACTGGGGTACCCCCCTGCCGATCTGGACCTGCGGGCAGGACAGCAAGCACCGGGTGTGCGTCGGCTCGCTGGCCGAGCTCGGCGAGCTGGCCGGCGCGGACCTGTCCGGGCTCGACCCGCACCGCCCCTTTGTGGACGACGTCGTCCTGCCCTGCAGGCACGACGGCTGCGACGGGCAGCTGCGCCGGGTGCCCGAGGTCATCGACGTCTGGTACGACTCCGGGGCGATGCCGTTCGCCCAGTGGGGCGCGCCGCACCGTTCGCAGGCCGACTTCGAGGCCAGCTACCCGGCGCAGTACATCTGCGAGGCGATCGACCAGACCCGCGGCTGGTTCTACACGCTGATGGCGATCGGCACGCTCGTCTTCGACAAGTCGTCGTATGAGACCGTGCTCTGCCTCGGCCTGCTGCTCGACGGCGAAGGCCGCAAGATGAGCAAGCACCTCGGCAACGTGCTCGATCCGTTCGAGCTCTTCGACCGCCACGGTGCGGACGCGGTGCGCTGGCTGATGCTGGCCGGCGGTTCCCCGTGGATGGACCGCCGGGTCGGGCACGAGGCGATCGAAGAGGTCGTCCGCAAGGTTTTGCTGACGTACTACAACACCGCCTCTTTCTTCTTGCTGTACGCGAGCACCAGCGACTGGGCGCCGGGCGAGCCGGTTGCCGCGAGCCACGTGCTCGACCGGTGGGCCCGCAGCGAGCTGGCGCACACGGTCAACGAGGTCGACGCGGCGCTCGAGGACTTCGACTCCGCTCGGGCGGGCCGACGCATCGCCGAGTTCCTGGACGACCTGTCGAACTGGTACGTCAGGCGTTCGCGGCGCCGCTTCTGGGCCGGCGACCCGGGGGCCCTCGACACCCTGCACCGCTGCCTGGAAACGGTCACCCGGCTGATGGCACCGCTGACCCCGTTCGTCACCGACTGGCTCTGGCCGCAGCTGGCCGTCCCGGACGCGCCGGACTCGGTGCATCTGGCGTCCTGGCCGGTCGAGTCGGCTGATGACGTCGACCATGACCTGCGCAGCCAGATGACCCTCGCGCGGCGGCTGGTCGAGCTCGGCCGGGCCGCTCGGGCGGGCGCCAAGGTGAAGACCCGCCAGCCGCTCGCCCGCGCCGGAGTGCCCAGTGGACTGCTGAATCAGCTCGACGACGAGCTGCGCCACGAGATCGCCGAGGAGCTGAATGTCCTCGCCGTGGAGCCGCTCGACGCCGATCTGGTCGACGTCACGGTGAAGCCGAACTTCCGGGCGCTGGGCAAGCGCTTCGGGTCACGCACCAAGCAGGTCGCGGCGGCGGTCGCCGAAGCGGGAGCGCCCGTCGACGGACGCTTGACGGTGGTGGTCGACGGCGAATCGGTCGAGCTGGCGGCCGACGAGCTCGTCATCACCGAGACGCCGCGGGAAGGCTGGGCGGTGGCCCGCGAGGCCGGCGCGTCAGTCGCCCTCGACCTCACGGTGACCGACGAGCTGCGCCGGGCCGGTCTCGCCCGCGATGCGGTGCGCTTCATCCAGAACGCCCGCAAACGGTCCGACCTCGACGTGAGCGACCGCATCGAGCTGTGGTGGGCCGCCGGCGGCGCCGAGGTGGCCGACGCGATTCGCGAGCATGCGACGAACATCGCCGCAGAGGTGCTCGCACCGTCGTTCGCCGAAGGCTCGCCGCCGGTGGCGATAGCTCCCCACCGCGACGACGATCTGGGTCTCACGGTCTGGCTACGCGTGGCGGGAGGCTGACCCTCCGCTGTCAGCCGGTCGCGAAGGGGTCGCTGATGCGCGCGAGGAACCGCGGATAGCGACCTCTGCGCGGTGCGCCGCTGCACTCGTCCGCGCGGCCAGCGTGGAACCGGGGGGAGCGGGGCGATGAGCTAGGGCTTGCAAACCCCGCAGGCGAGGTACGCCTGGCGAACCGCCGCCGCCTTCGTGAGCTCGTCGCTCTGCACGCCCTCGAGCAGCTCGCAATCCGGACGGTGATACTCCTTCGTCGCGGACACCGCCTGCACCGTGCGACGGGTGCGCCCAGCCGGTGCCGCCGCCGGGAGCGGAGCGGGCGCGCTGGCCGGCTCCGCGGGCGCCGCCTGGGCAACCGGTTCGGCAGCCGGCACGGGTGAAACGGCCGGAGCCGCGGGCGCGGGGGCCGGGGCGGGTGGCGCCTCCGGCGCGGCCGGGGCCGGCGGCGCGACCGGGGCGGCAGCAACCGGGGCGGCAGCAACCGGAGCCGCAGCGACCGGTTGCGGCGGCGCGGGCTGCTGCGCCGCGGGCTGCGGCTGCGCATGGTGGTTGTTGCTGTTCGCCGCCGGGGCCGTGGCCGTCGGTGCCGCTGCGGGCTGTGGCTGTGGCTGTGGCTGTGGCTGCGGTGCCGGCTCCGCTACCGCCGTCTGAGCGGCGGCGCTGCTGGCGAGCGTCTCGTTCGGCTTGCAGACGCCACAGGGTGTGAAGCCGAGCTCGCGCGCCTCAGCGATGTCGAGCGGCTCAGAATCGTCGTGCCCCTCCACGTATTCGCAGCCGCCCACGTGATAGCGGGGCCGTCCAGAAATGACCAGGACATCGGCGCCGGTCGCCGTCGCACGCAGCTCGAAATCAGCGTTCGACGCCTCGAGCGGATAATCCGCAGCCTCATCCGGCGAATATTCCTGCTCCTGCTGCGCGGCAGGCTGTGCGACGGGCTCGGACGCCGGCTCGCTCTTTGCCGGCTGCTTTGTTTCTTGCTTGGCAAGCACTGTCGGCTCGCCTGTCGCAGCCGCCGCCTCGCGACTGGTGCTTTCGCTCTCGCTCTCCCGCGGCTCCGTGGCGGGGACCGGCCGCTGGAAGACCCCGACCAGCAGAAAGACCGCCGACACGATCGACAGTCCGATGGCGGCGTAGACCAACGTGATGCTCGAGACGATGCCGAGCACCAACAGAACGGCTGCTACGAGGACCAGCGCCCCGCTGATGACAATCAAGCGCGTACACCCCGTCTTTGCGCGGAATCGGGCGTGCGCAGCTTAGTACGTCGTTTACAAGCCTGACCCGAATCCGCTGGTTCGTTCGCCTTCGCCGGTGTCAAACGGCGAGTTACCGGCGTGTCCTTCCCGCTCTCGGCTGTCTGCAACCGACGATTCCGCCGCGAAATGATCAGCGTGACCGACCAGGCTGGGCGACCAAACCTGACCAAAACCCGGCGGATCGGACAGACCGGATGATAGCGGATCACGATCGTCAACCTGCAGCGAGGGGGCGTCCGGCGCCGGCTCGGCCGTCTTCTCCAGGGAAGCCGGCAGCGAAGCGTCGGGCCCGATTCCGGACCCGCTGTCGGACCTGGAGCCGGACGTGAAGTCGGGCATCGCGTCGTAAGCGCCGAAGCCCAGCCCCGGCTCCGAGGCGTCCGAGCTTGCTTCCAGCGGCGTCGAACCGGAGGGACCGACCGCCGCAGGCCCGCCGGGACGCGACTCCAGCTCGCGCAGCTGCATCTCCAGGTAGGCGCGCAGCCGCTGGCGGTACTCGCGCTCGAACGCCTGAAGCTGCTCGACCTCGTTCTCCAGCACCGCCTTGTCGCGCTCGAGCGTGTTCAACTCGTCGGCCGCTCGAGACCGCGCGTGGGCGATCAGCCGCTCCGCTTCGGCATGAGCGTCACGCACCGCTGCGTCAGCCGTCTGCTGTGCCAGCACCAGCATGCGCGCCACCCGCTGCTCGACGGCGGCATCGTCCGGCGCAGCCGGCGCCACCTCTGCGGCGGCCGGCTGCGGGCTCGTGACGGGCTGCGCGGGTGCCGGGGCCGACGGCGCCTCGCCGGCCGGCGCGAGCTCGGCCTCGGCGACGGACCCCGACCCATCGACCGCGCCGAGTCCACGGCGGGCGGTCTCCAGCTCCTGTTTCAGCCGGTCGTTTTCAGCGTGCAGGCGCGTGAGCTCGGCCTCCACCTGATCGAGGAAAGCGTCGACCTCGTTCTCGTCGTAACCACGACGCATGCGCGTGGGACCGAAGACTTTGCTGGCCACCTCTTGAGGTGTCAGCGGCATGGCAACTCCTGTCGACGCGTTCGAACCTTGCCTTGCCCTATCGGCAACGCGCGCCGGGCTACTAGCCCAGCGCCCCCGCGTACTGAATGGCAACCTGCACGGCGATGAACAGCAGGATAAAGGCCAGGTCCAGCGCGAATCCACCGATTCGCAACGGTGGGATGATTCGGCGCAGCAGCCGTAGCGGCGGATCCGTCACCGTGTAGATCGCCTCGAACAGCACGACAAGCGGTCCGGTCGGGCGAAATCTCCTGCTGAGGACCATGACCCAGTCGATGATGAACCGACCGACGAGCATGACGAAGAAGATCCACAGCAGCGTGACCAGCACGATTCCGAGAGCGTGAATCAGATGCCTCCTGCTGCCGCGCTCCGCGGACCGTCAGGACTGGTTGTAGAAGTCGCCCTCGACGATCCGGCGCTTGTCCTCAGCGCTGACGGCAACGCTACTGGGCGAAAGCAAGAACACCTTGTTGGTGACCTTCTCGATCGTCCCGCGCAGCCCGAAAATCAGGCCGGCCGCGAAGTCGACGAGCCGCTTGGCGTCATCGTCGGACATGTCCGTGAGGTTCATGATCACCGGAATGCCCTCGCGGAAGGCCTCGCCGATCTGCCGCGCCTCGTTGTAGCTGCGCGGCTGCAGCGTAGTGATCTGGTACGACGGGGTCGGCGACGGAGCCGGTGCCTCGCGGACGACAGGATCAGCCAGTCGCGGCGCGACGCTGCCCCGGGTCGCCGCCTCGACCGACATCCCGTCGGCGCGCGCGTCATGGTGACGCGGCCTGCGCCCGGCAGTCATGTCGGGAGGCCGCACCTCCCGCTCCCGCACCTCGCGGACCTCGCGCTGCTCCACCCGGCGTACCGGCCGAGCGGCGACGGTCTCGCGGACGGGCTCGTCGGCCTCGTAGTCATCATCGACATAGCCTTCGTCTTCCTCGGCAAGCCCGAGATAGACCATCGCCCTGCGGCCCATTCCCATGGCGAGAATTTAAGCCCGAGAACCCAGCAAATCCGTGCCGATACGTAGGTGTGTCGCGCCTTCCATCACGGCATCTTCCAGATCGCCCGACATCCCGGCCGACAACGCGGTCGCTTCGGGGTGCGCCCGCTGTACCGCTTCGCTCACCGCGCGAAGCGTCGCGAACGCCGCCCGCGCCGGCGCGCCGAGCGGGGGCACTGCCATGAGACCGGCGAGCCGCAGCCCCGCTTCCGCCGCGACCTCGTCGCAAAGCCGCGGCACCTCCGCGGCCACCGCACCGCCGCGGTGCGGATCGCCGTCCAGGCTGAGCTGCACGAAGACGTCGAGCTGCCGATCGGCTCCGGCCGCCGCGCGCTGCAGGGCCCCGACCAACTCGGCCCGGTCGAGGGTGTGCAGCGCGGCACAGCGGCGGCCGATCAGCGGCGCCTTGTTGCGCTGCAGCTGACCGATGAAATGCCAGCGCAGCGCCGGTCGCAGTCCCTCCCCCAGCTCGGCGATCTTCGCCGTGAGCTCCTGAGCGCGATTTTCCCCGATGTCCAGGATGCCGAGCGCATGCAGGTGGGCGACGTCCGCGGCGGGGAAGGTCTTGGTGACCGCGATGACGGTGAGCTCTTCGACGCGGCGGCCGGCCGCGTGGGCAGCGGCCGCGACCCGCCCCTGCAAAGCCTCCCAATGCCCTTGCAGCTCCCGCCGGCGCGCGAGGTCCGCGGCGCCGCCGGCCGGCGCCTGTTCAGAGAGGTCAGCCAACGCCGGTCAGTCGATCGCGATCAGACCGGCGCTGCGGCCGGTGCGCTGCTCACGCCGGTGGCTGAAATGACGCCTCGACTCCGCCGTGCACGTCGCGTCGACGTGGACCTTGCCGACCCCGAGGGCGTGCAGCTGCTGGACAAGTCCGGCGCGCAGGTCGAGCGAGGGGCGCCCGGCTCGAGTGGTGCTTATCGCTGCGGGCGCGACCGCGGCGACCTCTTCCCGCATGGCAGCGGGCACCTCATAGCACTTGCCGCACACCGATGGACCGAGCTCGGCGGCGATGGTTCTCGGCTGGACGCCCATCGCGCTCATACGGCTGACGACTGCTTCGACAACGCCGAGCTGCAGGCCGCGGCGGCCGGCGTGAGCCGCCGCGATCACCGTCCTGCCGGGCGCACCCGGGCCGGTGTCCGCGATCCCGCGCAGCAGCACCGGCACGCAGTCGGCCACCAGCACGGCCAGTGCCACGCCGGGGTTTGCGGTGATCAGCGCGTCGGTGTCCGGCACATCGCCTTCGGGCGGCTGCTTGACGACCGCGACACCGCGGCCGTGCACCTGGTCCATCCACACGACCGTCCGGCCGCCGACCACCTCGTGAAGCCGTCGCCGATTTTCCTGCACCGCAGCAGGATCGTCGCCGACATGCAGCGCGAGATTGAGGTCGGCGTACGGCGGCTCGCTGACACCGCCGTGGCGGTCGGTGAACCACACCGCCATGGCGGCCCTACTTGAGGAAGTCCGGGACGTCGAGGTCGTCGAACACCACCGGCCGGCGTGGCTCGCCGCGCTGCGGCTCTCCCGGGCGGGACGTCGGCCGGGTGGCGGATGGCGGCGGCGAGCTCGGTGCGCCGGCGGACGGCCGCGGCGGAAGCGGGCGCGTCGGGGGCCGCTGCTCGGCGGCGCGGGCCGGGGCCGGGGCCGGGGTGGCCGCGGGCGCGGGCACGTGACGCGGCGGCTGAGGCTGCTGCTGCTCCTCACGCAGATCGAGCACGCGGGTGTCGCCCGCCGGAGCGCCGGCCGCGCCGGCCGCGCCCGTCGCGCGGCGGCCGAGTGCGCCGTAGCCCTTCTGGCGACGCTCGGGCAGCGCCTCGAAACCGGCAGCGATCACGGTGACCCGCACCTCGTCGCCGAGCGCGTCGTCGATCACCGCACCAAAGATGATGTTGGCCTCCGGATGCGCAGCCTCCGCGACCAGCTCAGCGGCCGCGTTGATCTCGAAGAGCCCGAGGTCGGAGCCACCGGAGATGTTGAGTAGAACACCCTGGGCGCCGTCCATGCTCGCCTCGAGCAGCGGGCTGGAGATCGCCTGCTGAGCGGCCACCTCGGCGCGGTCCTCGCCACGAGCCCGGCCGATGCCCATGAGGGCGCTGCCGGCGTTGGACATGACCGCCTTGACGTCGGCGAAGTCGAGGTTGATGAGGCCCGGGGTGGTGATCAGGTCGGTGATGCCCTGCACGCCCTGCAGCAGCACCTGGTCGGCGCTCTTGAAGGCGTCCATGACGCTCACCTGGTGCTCGGCCGTGGAGAGCAGCCGGTCGTTCGGGATGACGATGAGCGTGTCGACCTCACCGCGCAGCGATTCGATCCCGGAGTCCGCCTGGTTGGCCCGGCGCCGGCCTTCGAACGTGAACGGACGGGTAACGACACCGATGGTGAGGGCGCCCAGGGCGCGCGCCACGTTGGCGACGACCGGAGCCCCGCCGGTGCCGGTGCCGCCGCCCTCGCCGGCCGTCACGAACACCATGTCGGCGCCCTTGAGGACCTCTTCGATCTCCTCGCGGTGGTCCTCCGCCGCCTGCCGCCCGACGTCGGGGTTGGCCCCGGCCCCCAGCCCGCGGGTGAGCTCGCGGCCGACGTCCAGCTTCACGTCGGCGTCGCTCATCAGCAGCGCCTGGGCGTCAGTGTTGATGGCGATGAACTCCACGCCCTTCAACCCGACGTCGATCATGCGGTTGACCGCATTCACCCCGCCGCCGCCGATACCGACGACCTTGATGACTGCGAGGTAATTCTGCGGGGCGGGCATATGGCGGTCCTCCTGGCGGACTCGAGCGGATCGAGCGGATCGAGCACGGGGCTCGAACGGCAACCGGACCCTGAACCCTCACCGTGAACTCGACGGTTACCGAACAGTTAGGCTGCGTTCTGCGCGCAGACTAGCCCACGTCTTCTCCCGGCTGACCAGACTTTCGGCGTGTCGTTGGAGAAGCTCTCGGGAGTTTCGGCTAAGGCCACGTTTTCCCGGGCTCGCGGCGACTTTGGGCACCGTCCGCGGCCATCGGGAAGCAGCCGACGGCCCTGAAATCAAGCCCTGCGTTCACAAGCCTCGACCAAAGGTCACGGGTCGTCCAAGCGTGAAGTGAAGCTTCAGCTCGGCTCTTCGCTCAGCAGCCGGAGTACCTCCGGCCCCACCTGGGTCACGTCGCCGGCACCCATCGTCAACACCAGGTCACCCGGCTGGGCCAAGGTCGCCAGCAGCGCCGGAACCCGGCCCCAGTTGGGCTCGTACACCACGCGATCGCTCGGCGGAGGCACCGCGTCAGCGATGGTCCGCCCGCTGACACCCGGAATGGGATCCTCTCCCGCCGAGTAGACGTCCATCACCACAATGACATCCGCCTCGCCGAGCGCCTCGCCGAACTGGGCCGCGAACGCGGCGGTGCGGCTGTAGCGATGTGGCTGGAAGGCCACGATCAGCCGGCCGTGCTCCACGACCGGTCGCGCTGCCCGGAGCGTGGCGGCCACCTCCGTCGGATGGTGGCCGTAGTCATCGACGACCGTGACGTCGCGTATCCGGCCCTTCAGCTCGAATCGCCGGCGCACGCCGGGGTAAGCCGCCAGGCCGCGCAGCAGCGCGTGAGCGGGCACCCCGAGCTCGAGCCCCGCCGCGAGCACGGCGGCCGAATTCAACGCATTGTGGGCGCCGGGGACGGCGAGTTGGACCTCGCCGAGGCGCCGGCCGCGCGCCACGGCCTCGTAGGCCACGGCACCGCCCGGCAGCCCGGTGCGCAGCTTGTCGATCCGCACGTCGGCACCGGCCGCGGTGCCGTAGGAGATCGCTCGCACCGCGCGCGCCGCGGCGACGCCCAGCACCCGGGCCGCTCCCGGGTCGTCGAGGCACGCGACCAGAAAACCGTCTGCAGCGATGCGGCCGACGAACTGGTCGAAGGCGGCGTCGACCGCGGCGGCGTCGGCGTAATGGTCGAGGTGGTCGGGCTCCACGTTGGTCACGATGGCGCCGTACGGCGCGAGCCGCAGGAACGATCCGTCGCTCTCATCCGCTTCGGCGACGAAGATCTCGCCGCTGCCCGCGTGGGCGTTGCTGCCGGGCTCGGACAGGTCACCCCCGATGGCGAACGACGGATGCAGCCCGGCGTCCTGCAGCGCCACCGTGAGCATCGACGTGGTCGTCGTCTTGCCATGGGTGCCCGCCACGGCGATTCCTCGACGGCCCGCCATGAGCGCGGCGAGCGCCGCCGCACGCGGCAGCACCTGCAGCCCGAGCCGTTGCGCCAGCACGAGCTCCGGGTTCGTCGGCCGGATCGCGGTCGACGTCACCACCGTGACCGGCGGGCCGGGAGCGGCGGCCAGAGCGGCCACCGTGGACTCGTCGTGACCAACCGTGATCACGGCGCCGAGCTGGCGCAGGGCGGCAAGCACCCGGCTGTCGCGAGCGTCACTGCCGCTCACCGAGCCGCCGCGCGCCAGCAGCAGCCGGGCGATGCCGCTCATGCCGGCCCCGCCCACCCCGATCAGATGGACACGGGCGAGCTCGGGCGGCAGATCGGCGGGCACGACTCCCATTGTCGGGTCCGTTTGCGGGTTCAACGCCTACGCCGCCGCCAAAAACCGGGCTTTCGCGCAGCGCGCGAGGCTTCGTAGGCGGCGGCCGCCAGGTGTACCAGCGCCTGCGCGGCATCGCGCTCGCCGGTGCGGGCGGCGGCCTCCGTCATGCCGGCGAGCGTGCCCGGCACGGTGAACAGCGGCAGTAGCGTGCTCTCGATCCACCGCGGGTCGAGCTGCGCGTCCGCCACCATCAGCGCCGCACCGGCCGCCACCGCGGGTTCGGCATTGAGCCGCTGCTCGCCGTTACCGATCGGCAGCGGCACGTACACCGCGGGGAGGCCCACCGCCGCGAGCTCCGCACAGGTCATCGCTCCCGAACGGCACAGCGCCAGATCGGCCGCCGCGTACGCCGCTGGCATGTCGTCGATGTACGGCACGACGACGTAGGGAGCCGCGAGGCCGGCCGGCACCGCTGCGCGGACCCCGTCATAACGTCCGGCACCGGCGGCATGCAGCACCTGAACTCCGGCGCTCGTGAGGCTGCGCGCAGCGCCCACCATCGCCTCGTTGATCCGCTGCGCGCCCTGCGATCCCCCGAAGACGAGCAACGTCGGGCGGCCGGGGTCCAAACCGAAGCTGCGCCGCGCCTGCGGACGGCGCGCCGCCCGATCCAGATCCAGGATGGCGGGCCGCAGCGGGATACCGGTGTAGCGGGCGTGTGGGAGCGCGCACCCCGGCGTGCTCACCGCGACGAAAGGAGTAAGGCGAGCGCCCACCCGATTCGCCAGTCCCGGCAGCGGGTTCGCCTCGTGTACGACGATGGCGCAGCCGCGGCCGCGAGCCGCAAGGTAGGCGGGAAAGGCAACATAGCCCCCGAACCCGACCACGACGTCGGCGTCCACGTCAGCCAGAACTGCACTCGCCGCCCGCACCGCTCCCGCGGCCCGCGCCGGCACGGTGAGCAGCTGCGGGGTCAGTTTCCGGGGCAACGGCACCCGCGGGATCACCCGCAGCACGTAGCCACGGGCCGGCACCAAGCGCGTTTCCAGGCCCGCTTCGGTCCCCAGCACGGTGATCCGCAGCTGCGGATCGGCGGCGCGCAACGCGTCGGCGAGCGCCAGCGCCGGCTCCACATGGCCGGCCGTACCGCCGCCGGCGAGCACGACACTTCGCGGCAGCTCAGCCCCGGATCCACCCGGCGCAGCGGCAGGCGAAGGCTCGGAAGCCGCTGACGGGGGCGGCGCCACGTCAGCGGCTGGGCTGTCGTCGGCGGGTACGGCCGGTGCCGATCATCCCGCCGCGGCCTCGCGTGACCCGGCCCGAGTCGCGCTGCCGGCGGGCCTTGCGCTTGGCTGCGCCGCTGCGCGCCGTGCCCGCACCCGATCCGCGCTGCGAACGCCGACCGTCGCCCTTCGCCGGCGTCCGCTTCCCCGCCGCGCCCTTTGCCGCCGAGCGCCGGCCCAGAAGGCTGAACGGGAAGCGGCGCTTGCCCGCAGCGGCCGACCGGTGTGCCGAGCGGCTCGCCGCCCGGGCGGCGAGCACCTGAGCCGCCGCCGGCTCGCTCTTCGCGAGCGCCAGCAGGATCCCGATCGCGAACATGGTCAGCAGCAGCGAGGAGCCGCCGAATGAGATCAGCGGCAACGGGATGCCCGTGATCGGCAGCAGGCCCACCACGGCACCCATGTTGATGAGCGCCTGGCCGATGAGCCACGCCGTGATCGCCGCCGCCGCCAGCCGGCCGAACGGATCCGCCGAGCGTTGCGCGACCCGGATGCCGCCGTACGCGAGCACCCCGAACAGCGCCACGACGAGCAGGGTGCCCATGAGGCCGAGCTCCTCGCCGATGATGGCCAGGATGAAGTCGGTGTGGGCGTTCGGCAGATACGACCACTTCTCGCGGCTGGCCCCGAGCCCGACTCCCCACCAGCCGCCGGAGGCCAGGGCGTAAAGCCCCTGAACGGCCTGCCATCCGGTGTCCTGAGCGTCTTTGAACGGGTCGGCGAACGACGCCAGCCGCTGCAGCCGGTAGGGCTCCATGACCGCGAGGTAGCTGACCAGCACGCCGATCATGGTGACCAGGCCGGCGAAGAGCCGCACGGGTGAGCCGACCACCCAGAGCAGGGTCATCAGCACGATGACGACCACGATGGTGGTGCCGAGGTCCGGCTCGAGCATGACCAGCCCGCACAGGATGCTCGCGACCGGCAGCAGCGGGATCAGCAGGTGACGCCATTCGCGCAGCCGGCGCCGCTTGCGCACCAGCAGGTCGGCGCCCCAAAGGGCCAGCGCGAGCTTGGCCAACTCGCTGGGCTGCAACGTGAAGGAGCCGAGGCCGATCCATCGCGTGGCACCGTAAGCGGACACGCCGACGCCCGGAACGAGCACCAGCAGCAACCCGCCGACCGCCACCAGCAAGAGCGGGTAGGCCAGGATCCGGAATGCCCGGATGGACATCCGGCTGGCGATCAGCAGCAGCGGAAGGCCGAGCCCGACCCACATCAGCTGCTTGACGAAGACCGAGAAGGACGACCCCGACGTCGCGTAGGACGTCACGCTCGAGGCCGAGAGCACCATGACCAGCCCGAGCCCGGCCAGCAATGCGCTCGCGGACGCGATCAGGTAGTACGACGTCATCGGCCGGGCGAGCAGTGGTACGCGCTGCCCCTGCTGGTCGGTCGACGTCTCAGCGGGCGGCACCCGGCCGGGGCTGCGCCGCGGCCGGTAGGCACGCGCGCGTGACGAACCTGGGGTGTCCAGCGCCGTCACGAAGCCTCCGGGCATGTGTGGGGTCGGGGAAGACGACCATCGTCGCTGCCCGCACCGCGCGGGCTGCGGATCTCGCGGGCGTGTCGGACGAATCGTTGGCGCACGTCACGTGCGCGCTCCGAGCGGCCGTCGGCGGCCGGAGGGTGGTGGCTCGGCGGTGGGCGCTAGTGCATGGAGCCGTAGGACAGGAAGTCGGCGTAGAACAGCCCGAGCCCCAGCACCACCGCGAGCCCGGCGATGATCCAGAAGCGGATGATCACTGTGGTCTCCGGCCAGCCGGCCAGCTCGAAGTGGTGATGGATCGGCGCCATCTTGAAGACGCGCTTGCGGGTCATCTTGAACGATGCGACCTGCAGGATCACCGACGCCGTTTCCATGGCGAACAGCCCACCGAGGATGATCAGCAGCAGCTCGGTGCGGCTGACGATAGCCAGCGTCGCGATGAGGCCGCCGATCGCCAGCGACCCGGTGTCCCCCATGAAGATGCGCGCCGGGCTGGCGTTCCACCACAGGAATCCGAAGCACGCACCCATCGCCGCCGCCGCGACGATCGCGACGTCGAGCGGGTCCCGCGCCACGTAGCAGGACTCGAGAGCCCCGGAGTCGGAGCAGGTGTTGCCGAACTGCCAGAACGAAATGATCACGTAGGCGCCGAAGACCATTGCGCTGGCCCCCGCCGCGAGACCGTCCAGGCCGTCGGTGAGGTTCACCGCGTTGGAGGTCGCCGAGATCATGAGCCACGCCAGCACCGGAAAGCCGATCGTGCCGACCGAAAAGCCGAGGTCGCGCACCCAGGACAGCTCGGTCGAGCCCGGCAGGTAGCCGCTGGAATTGCGAAAGCGCACGGCGAGCAGCCCGAACGCGAGCGCCACGGCGAGCTGGCCGATGAACTTGGTGCGCGCGGACAAGCCGAGATTGCGCTGCCGGCGGATCTTGATGTAATCGTCGGCGAACCCGACGATGCCGAGCCCGGTCATCACCAGCAGTACCAGCAGCCCGCTCGCCGTGAAGCCACGCATGTCGGCCGCGTGAGCCACCCCGTAGCCGGCCACCGTGCCGAGGATGATCATGACACCGCCCATCGTGGGCGTGCCGCGCTTGGTGTGATGGCTCTGCGGGCCGTCTTCCCGGATCTCCTGGCCGTAGCCGCGCCGGCGAAAAAGCCGGATCACCTGCGGGGTGCCGATCAGCGAGATCACCAGTGCGACCGACGCCGCAATGAGAACGCTCTTCATCCGAGCCCACCCGAGAGCAACGCCTCGGCAACCCGCTCCAGCCCGGCCGCCCGGCTGGCCTTGATGAGCACGACGTCGTCGGGCCGGAGTTCGCGCGCGAGCACGTCCAGCGCGGCGGGTACGTCCGCCACCAGCTCGGACTCCTCCGACCACGACCCTTCCAGGCACGCGCCGGTGTGAATGGCTGCGGCGTCGTCGCCGACGACGACGAGTTTGGCGACCGAAAGGCGCACCGCCAGGCGGCCGATGGCATCGTGCTCGTCGATGCTGGTGGGGCCGAGCTCGTACATCGGGCCGAGAACCGCGACCGTGCGGCGCGCCGGGCGGTCCGGACCCGGCTGAGCGAGCTGCGCCAGCGTCTTCAAGGCGGCCCGCATGGACTCGGGATTGGCGTTGTAGGCATCGTTGATGACGGTCTGCCCGCTCGGCGAGGTAGCCACTTCCATCCGCCAACGCGAGCGGGGGCCTGCCGTGCTCAAGCTCTCGGCGACCTGGGCCACCGTCCGGCCGCACTGCAGCGCGACTGCTGCGGCAGCGAGCGCGTTGGCCACCTGGTGGGCACCGACGAGCACCAGCCGCACCGCCGCAGCCCCGGCGGACGTGACGAGCGTGAAGCCCGCGCGGCCGTTGGCGTCCACGTCGACATCGACCGCCCGCACGTCCGCCCCGGCTGACTCGCCGAACGTCACGACCCGGGCCGAGGTCCGCGCGGCCATGCCGAGCACCAGCGGGTCGTCGGCGTTGAGGACCGCGACGTCGCGAGCGGCTTCGGCCAGCTCACCCTTGCTGTCGGCGATCGCCTGCCGGCTGCCGAACTCACCGAGGTGCGCGCTCCCGACATTGAGCACGACACCGATCGACGGGACCGCCATCCGGCACAGGCGCGCGATGTGCCCGCGACCGCGGGCTCCCATCTCCAGGACCAGGAAGCGGGTCGTCGCGTCGGCGCGCAAGGCGGTGAGCGGGGCGCCGAGGTCGTTGTTGTAGGAGCCGGGCGGCGCGATGGTCGGCCCGGCCGGCTCGAGCAGGGCAGCCACCAGGTCCTTCGTGCTGGTCTTGCCGGACGAGCCGGTGAGCGCGACGACGCGGATGTCCGGCAACGCGCGCAGGTTGTGGGCCGCCAGCGCGGCCATGGCCTCCGCCACGTCCGGAACGACGATCGCCGGACCGTCCACCGCGCGTGAGGCGAGGGTGGCGACGGCCCCTGCCGCGAGCGCCGCAGCCGCATGGTCGTGGCCGTCGGTCCGTTCGCCCGGCAGCGCCGCGAACAGCGCGCCCGGTGCCGCCTGCCGCGAGTCGATCACCATACCGTCGGTCACCAGCTCGCCGTCAGTGCCCGCAGCCAGGGTCCCGCCGACGATGGCAGCAACTTCCGATAGCCGCAGCGGGATCATCCGGCCGCCAGGATCGCGTCGTGCAGTACGGAGCGGTCGTCGAAGGGATGGATCGTGCCGCCGATGTCCTGGCCGGTCTCGTGTCCCTTGCCGGCGATCACGACGGCGTCTCCTGGACGGGCCTGCGCGACCGCCTCGGCGATCGCCGCCGCCCGGTCCGGCTGGACCAGCACGCAGTCGGCGCACTGCCGCTCGTCCGCGGCGCGGCGGGCGCCCTCCTGCATCTCGGCGAGGATCGCCAGCGGATCTTCCGAACGGGGGTTGTCGCTGGTCAGGATCGCGACATCGGCGCCGCCGACGGCGGCCGCGCCCATGAGCGGCCGCTTTCCGCGGTCGCGATCGCCGCCGCAGCCGAGCACCACGATCAGCCGACCGGCGATCAGCTCGCGGGCCGTCGCCAGCAGGCTGGTGACCGCGACCGGCGTGTGCGCGTAGTCGACCAGCGCCAGGTACTCCTGCCCCGCATCGACGCGCTCCATCCGCCCCGGCACGCCGGGAAGGCCCGCCACCCCGGCGATCGCCACGTCGAGGGCCATGCCCGTCTCCACCAGCAACGCGATCGCGCACAGCGCATTCGGCACGTTGAACGCGCCCGGAAGCCGCACCCGCGCGTCGGCCGTCTCCCCGCTCGGGGTGCGTACCACGAAGTCGGAGCCGCCGGTCGACAGCCGCACGTCACGTGCCTGCCAGTCGGCATCCGCGCCGAAGCCGTAGCTGACCGCGTCAGTCCGGCGGGCGAGCAGGCGCCGGCCGTATGGGTCGTCCGCGGCGATGACCGCCCGCCCGGAGCCCGCCGGCAACAACCCGCGGCGCGGGTCGAAAAGCAGCGCCTTCGCCTCGAAGTACTCCTCGAGCGTGTGATGGAAGTCGAGGTGATCCTGGCTGAGGTTGGTGAACGCCGCGCCCGCGAACCGGCAGCCGTCGACCCGGTGCAACGCCAGGGCATGGCTCGACACCTCCATGGCGGCAGCATCGACGCCACGTTCACGCATCGCGGCGAAAAGCGCTTGCAGTTCGGGTGCCTCCGGGGTCGTGCGCACGCTCGGGACGACGGAGTCGGCGATGCGCGTCTGCACCGTGCCTACCAGACCGGTGCGGTGTCCGGCCGCTGCGAGCGCGGCGTCCAGCAGATACGTCACCGTCGTCTTGCCGTTCGTGCCGGTGACGCCGAGCAACGTGAGCTGGGTCGTCGGATGCCCGTAGACGGCAGCGGCCACCTCGCCGAGTACCGCCCGCGGGTCGGCGGCGATGAGCTGCGGCAGCTCGGCGGCCGGGCCGCCGGATGCGTCGATGAGCGCCGCGCCGGCGGAATCGGTGAGCACGGCGACCGCGCCATTTTTCGCTGCCTCTGCGACGAACTGGGCCCCGTGAACGTGAGCTCCGGGCAGCGCCGCGTAAAGATCACGCGGCTGGACCTTCCGGGAGTCCAGCGTGACCCCGCAGACCCGCACGCCGGTAGCGGCCGCCGGCAACGCGAGCTGCGCGCCGGACTCAGCCACCTGCTGCTCTATGTCGTGCAGCGAAACCTCGGGCACTGCGGCAGGCCGCAAAGACTCAGGTTTCGGCGGGGAGCTCACCGGGCCGAGAATAGGGGTCCACGCGAGCACCGCTTCTGCAACGCGCAGCTCAACCAACAGACAGCGGGTACGGGACCGGCTGAGTGCCTGTCGGCGGGATACGCAGGCTGGTCAGCGCGAACGACATGATGTCCTTGAACACCGGAGCCGCCGCCGTGCCGCCGTAGTAGCTGGCGGTCGGGCGGTCGAGGGAGACGAGGACCACGAGAGACGGCTTGTCGGCCGGCGCGAAGCCGACGAACGACGCCACGTAGCCGGCGCCGGCGTAGGTGCCGGTCTTCGGGTCGATGCGGTTGGCCGTACCGGTCTTGCCGGCGATCCGGTAGCCGTCGATGGAGGCGGCCGGTGCCGTACCGTTCTCGGTGGTCACCAGCTCCAGCAGCTGCGACATCGTGGTGGCCGTCTTTTTGCTGACCACCCGGCGCGTCGGTCCGACCGGCACGGGGGTGACCTTGCCGTTGCCGTCGATCTTGCCGTCGATGATGCGCGGGGTGACCCGCACCCCGCCGTTGGCGATCGTGGCGTAGGCCATCGCCATCTGCAGCGCGTTCACCGACATGCTCTGCCCGAACGGGATGTTCGCTGCCATCGCGTCGGACCATTGGCTGGCCGGCTTCAGCAGGCCCTGTGACTCCCCGGGCAGGCCCACGTGGGTGGGCTCACCGAGCCCGAAGGCGCGCAGCTCGTTCTCCAGCGTTTGCGTTGAAGGCAGCTTCCGGCTGATCAAGAGCGTGCCGAGATTGCTCGACTTGGCGAGCACTCCGGCGACGGTCATCCGCTCCGGGCCGTGGTCCTCCGCGTCGTGGATGGTGTAATCCCCCACCTTGATGCCCTGCTGCGGGGTCGTCTGCTTCGACGTCGGTACGTCGATCTCCGTGTAAGGGTTGACGATGCCGCGGTCGATCGCTGCCGACAGGGTGACCAGCTTGTTGACGCTGCCCGGCTCGAACGTCCACGCGACATCGGGATTTTCCAGGTCGGATGCGGTGATGTCGGTCGGCTTGTTGGGGTCGTAGCCGGGCGCGCTCGCCATCGCGTAGATCTTGCCGGTGTGCGGGTCGAGCACGATCGCGACGCCCTTGATCGCCCCCATCGCCTGCACCTGCTGCGCGAGCCGCTGCTGGGCGTAGAACTGGATGTCGCGGTCAATGGTCAGCTTGAGACCTTGGCCGGCGACGGGTGCCTTCTCCCGGTGGGTGCCCGACGGGATCGGGCGGCCCTGCGGGTCCTCCTCGACGACCAGCGTGCCGTTCTTGCCGGCAAGGCTCTTGTTGTAGGCGCTCTCGAGGCCGGCGAGACCGGTGCCGTCGCGGCCGACGGTGCCGAGCACGTTCGCGGCCACCGTGCCGGCCGGGTACAGCCGCTTGCGCTGCGGCAGCACGCCGACGCCCGGCAGGTTCAGCTTCGTGACGGCGTCTCCGACGGAGATGTCGACGTCGTACGCCAGGTAGGTGAAGTTGACGCCGCTGATCATCTTTGCCAGCAGGGTCGAATACGGCACCTTGACGACGTCCGCGAGCTTGCGCGCCTCGGCGACGGCGTTGGTGACCTTCGGCGGCTGCACGTAGACGTCGTTGGCGTCGACGTCCACGGCCAGCACGTTGCCGGAGCGATCGACGATCTCGCCGCGGGTGGCCGGCTGCTCCACCGTGTGAGTGCGCTGCAGCTCCGCCTTCTTCGCGTAGGTGTGGGACTGAAAGCCCTGCAATTGCACGAGCCGGGCGGCAAGCAGCAGGAAGACGGCCGCCATCGCCGCGGCGGCGATGCGCAGCCGGCGCCCGGATGACCGCAGCCGGTAGCCGCGCCGCTTCGGCCGCCCGCCACCGCCGAACCCGCCCGAACCACCGGAGCCGCGCGCACCCCCCGGCGCGCGCGTAGGGGTGCGCGAGGACCCGCGGCGAGCGGGAGCCGGGCGGTGGCGAAGAGGTGGCGGCGCGGTCTGGCTCATCAACGGGTTCCGGGGGTGGTCGGAGCTGTGGACTGGGTGCCGGTCTGCGGCTTCGTCTGGGTCTGGGTGGTCGCCGTCGGACGGCCGGCCGTGGATGACGTCGGGGCGCTGGAGCGCGTAGCGGTCGTGGACCGCCGGGTGACCGGGCTCTTTGTCGTCGACCCGGACGTGGTGGCCGTGGTCGGCTTCTTCTGCCCGGCGGCCGAGGTGGGGCTGACCGGCCGGCGGCCCGGCGCGACCTTGCCGGCCACCGGGGTCTTCGATGCCTTCGGGGCGACAGGGCTCTTCGACACCTTCGGGGCCGGGGCGGACGCCGACGCGCTGGGCGTCGGGACGGGCGGCGGGACCACCGGAGCCGGCGCCGGGATGTACGCCATGTCGCCGACGCGGATGGCGCCCTGCGGCAGTGGCTGGCCCGGCTTGAGGAAGACCGGGGCGCCTCCGGGTACCAGCCCTAGCGCAGCGGCCCGGGCGTAGAGGGTCGCGGGGTCATCCAGACCGCCGTCGTGGTTGGCGTAGATCTGCGCCTGCCGGCCCAGTTCGGCCGCCTGGCTCTGCAGCGCGTGCAGCTTGAAGGCCTCCTGGGCCGACGCGGTGTTCAGCAGCAGCAGGCCGACGAGCCCGCCGGCGAGCAGGGTCAGCACCAACGCGACGAAAGGCGCCCGCCGAGCTCGCACCGGCGGCGGCACGAGCGACAGGAAGCTCCGGCCGCGACCGGAAGCCGTCTTGGCCGCCCCCGTCGCACCGGATGGACGCTTCGGCTCGCGGCCGGTGGGCAACGGCTGCGCGGTGCTCACGCGCGCCCCCGGCGAACGGCCGGCTCATGGCTTTGCGGCAGCGGAGCTTCGAGTCGTTCCGCCGCCCGCAGCCGCGCTGACGCCGCCCGGGGATTGTCGGCGATCTCGGCCGCGCCGGGCTGCTCACCACCTCGGGTCAGCAGCCGGATCGCGGGCTGCGGCGGCGGGATCGGCAGCCCGGGCGGGAGGTCGAGGTCGCGCTCCGGGTGGGCAGCGGCGACGAGGGCCCGCTTGACGATCCGGTCTTCCAGCGACTGGTAGGACAGCACCGCGATGCGCCCGCCCGGCTCGAGCGCCGCCAAGGCCGCCGGCATCGCCGTGGTCAACGACTGCAGCTCGCCGTTCACCTCGATGCGCAGCGCCTGAAAGGTGCGCTTGGCGGGATTCCCACCGGTGCGCCGGGTGGCTGCCGGAACCGACCGGCGCACGACGTCGGCGAGTTCCGCGGTGCCGGCGATCGGAGCCTTCGCGCGCTCGCGGACGATGCCCTCGGCGATGCGCCGGGCGAACCGCTCCTCGCCGTACGTGCGTAGCACCCGCGCCAAGTCTCCTGCCTCATAGCCGTTGACGACCTCGTATGCCGATATGCCGTGCGACTGGTCCATGCGCATGTCGAGCGGCGCATCTCGGCTGTAGGAGAACCCTCGCTTCCCTTCGTCGAGCTGAAGCGATGACACGCCGAGATCGAGCAAGACTGCCGAAATCCAGGGGATTTCCAGCTGCCGCAGGACCGCGGGCAGCTCGTGGTAGACGGCTTGGACCAGCTCGACGCGCTGCGCCCACGGCGCCAGCCGCTGCCGCGCCACGGCGAGCGCGTCCGCGTCGCGGTCGATGCCGATGAGCCGTGCCGCAGGCGCCGCTTGCAGCAGGGCGGCACTGTGCCCGCCGAGGCCGAGGGTGCCGTCAACGAGGACTGCACCGGGCCGTTGCAACGCGGGCGCCAGGAGCTCGACGATGCGCCCGAGAAGGACGGGGTCGTGGCGGGGTTCATTCGTCATCTCGCCGTTCCCTCAGCTCGTCCGGTCAGGTCCAGGTCCGCTCCCCGCCAGGCACCGGGGAAGGTGCGCCAGGATGCGAGCGGGCCGGAACCTCGCCGTACGCGATGCTGAACGCTGGCGACCGGGAATCGCCGCGCAGTGATCAGCGGGATCTACGTACTGTCAGTTCGCTCACAGGACTCCGGGCAGCACCTCCTCCTGGAGTTCGGCGAATCGAACGTCGTTTCCGGCCTCCCACTCGTCGAAGGCCGCCGCATTCCAGATCTCGAAGCGGGCGTTGGTCCCGACGACCACGCAGTCGCGCTCCAGGCCGGCGTACTGGCGCAGCGGCACCGGGACGGTCACCCGGCCCTGCTTGTCGGGCACCTCGAGCGAGGCCGAGCCGAAGAAGGTGCGCTGGTAATTGCGCAGCGCGGCGGAGCCGACCGGGGCATGGCGCAGGGCATCGCCGAGCCGGGTGAACGCCTCGGCCGTGTACCCGTACAGGCACCGGTCCTGGCCCTTTGTCAGCACCACGCCCTCCGCCAGCTCGTCGCGAAATCGCGCCGGCAACGCCAGCCGTCCTTTCTCGTCCAGCCGGGGGCGGTGGGTGCCGAGGAACAACGCCCACCTCCCAGCCGGTCCGCACGGGCAGCCGGCATGACGCCGTTGTCAGCCCTCTGCCCCACGACGACCCACGCTACCCCACTTCTCCCCCCTCCGCTACCACTTCCCCTCAGGTGCAGGGAAGGCGCCCCCACGGCGAGGCGCCAGAATGGGATCAGAATGGGAGTCGTGTCTGACGTGCGCACCGCTGTCGAACGCCGCCCAGACCCCGCCGGCCGCACCCGGCACGGCGACGAACTGCGTTGGCTGCCCCCTTCGGAGCGGCTCCTTGCGCTGCGGCGCGCAGAGGTTCGCGCCGCGGGGCTGATCCTGCTGCTGAGCGCAGGACTGGCAGCGGCGTTCTTTCCGCTACCGGGGGCGATCGCGGCCGCCGGCGTCGTGGCCGCTTTCGCGGCGGCGGAAATCGTGGTGCTGCGCCGCTACCGCTCCTGGGGATACGCCGAACGCGCCGAGGATCTGCTGGTTCGCCGGGGAGTGCTGGTGCACCGGCTGTCGGTGGTGCCCTACGGGCGCATGCAGTTCGTCGACGTTGTCGCCGGCCCGTTCGAGCGCCGTTGGGGGCTGGCCACCGTCCGGTTGCACACGGCCGCCGCTGCCAGTGACGCCCGAGTGCCCGGACTGCCCGCCGCCGAGGCCGAACGCCTGCGCGACCGGCTGGCCGAGCTCGGCGAGTCGCGAGCTCAGGGCCTGTGACGTCACCAGCGACCCGGCCCGACACGTCGCCCGCACCGGGCGCCGACTGGGCCCGCCTGCATCCGCTCACCCCCGTCCTCAAAGGCTGGCGAACCCTCGGCGTCGTGGCCGCGATCGTCGCCCAGGAGCGGCTGCGCAACGGCAATGCCACCGGCCTGCAGCTGCTCATCACTGTGGCGGTCGTCGTGCCGGTGGCAGCTCTCGCGGGCTACGTGTCCTGGCGGCGCAGGCGTTGGCGCGTGGAGGGCGGAGATCTGCGGCTCGACTACGGCGTCATCACGCGCAAGAGCCGCCGCGTGCCACTCGCCCGGCTGCAGGCCATCGACGTGGTCCGCCCGCTGCTGGCCCGCGCGCTCGGGCTTGCCGAGCTCAGGCTCGAGGTCGTCGGTCACGGAGGTACCGAAGCCACGCTCGCCTACCTGACCGAGCCACACGCGCAGGAGGTCCGGGCCCACCTGCTGGATCTCGTGCACCGCCCGCCGGGTGCGCCCGCCGTCCCCACGCCGACACCAGCGCCACGCTCTCCGGCGCCGGCGGCGGCGCCACCCGCGGCGCCCGCCTGGGGACCCGGCTCGGAGGCCGCGCTCGTCTCGGTCCCCGCGGCTCGGTTCGTCTGGTCGGTGCTGCTGTCGGGAGTCGGTGGGCTGGCGCTGCTGTTCGTCGCCGGCATTGCGACGGCGGTCGCGCTCGTGCCGGGAGCCGCCGGCGCGATCGCGGTCGCGCTGCTCCCCGTAGGGGCAACCCTCTACCGCAGGTTCACCATAGAGTTCGGGTTTACGGTTTCGCTGTCCCCGCAGGGTGTGCGGCTGCGGCACGGGCTACTGGACACCCGCCTGCAGACGGTCCCCCGCGGCCGGGTACAAGCGATCCGCATCATCGAGCCGCTGCTGTGGCGCCGGCTCGGCTGGGTGCGCGTCGAGGTCGACGTCGCCGGATACCGGTCCCGCGGGGCGGCGGCTGCCGAGGAGCGCACCGCGTCGGGAGTTCTGCTGCCGGTGGCGACGCGCGACGAGGCGGAAGGAGTGATCCACGCGGTACTGCCCGGGCTCGACCTGGCCGCCCTTCCGCTCGTCGCCCCGCCGCCCCGGGCGCGTTGGCGGGTTCCGTTCCTGTTCCGGTATCTCGGCGCCGCCGTGGGGGACGGATGGTCAGTGACCTCGTACGGCCGGATCCGGCAGGTGCGTGATGTCCTACCGCTCGACAAGGTGCAGAGCGTGCGTTACGTACAAGGTCCGTGGCAGCGCCGGCTGGGCCTGGCGACCGTTCATCTGGACACCGCGGGCCGTAACGTGCGCGCCGCGATCGCCCAGTGGGACGCGGCGGCGGCGCGCGCCCTCACCGATGAGCTGGCCGGCCTGACGAGGACTGCACGGTCGCAGTCGGGCTCACCAATGGGGATCGGTAGCGGTAGGTAGGGGCCGACAGGGAGTGCGCCGGGGGCGAGCGGGCACACCCTGGATCCGCCAGGCACACTGGTGAAGGCGGACAGGAGGTACGCGGTGGTTGAACCGGTGTCCATCGCGGATTCCCCCGGGGAGCCGAACGGTGGCCCTCACGGGGAATGGCACCGCGTGGCGGGGTCTCGCCGCCCAGGAGTCGAGGCGATCGATCAGCGGCTCGATGCGGAGTCGGTGGCAGAGATCGGCGAGCGGCTCATGGCGGCCGTCGAGACGGTTATCGACGGCAAGACAGCCGTGATCCGCACCGCGCTCGCCGTGATGCTGTCCGAGGGTCACCTGCTGATCGAAGACGTTCCCGGCGTCGGTAAGACGATGCTGGCGAAGGCATTGGCGACGGCGATGTCCGGGAGCGTGCGGCGCATCCAGTTCACTCCGGACCTGCTGCCGAGCGACGTGACGGGCGTCAGCGTCTACGAGCCCGAGCACCGCACGTTCGAGTTCCGGCCGGGGGCCGTCTTCGCGAACGTGGTGATCGGGGACGAGATCAACCGGGCCAGCCCGAAGACCCAGTCCGCGCTGCTCGAGTGCATGGAGGAGCGCCAGGTCACCGTCGACGGCGAGACCTACCACCTGCAGGCGCCCTTCTTCGTGGTCGCCACCCAGAACCCGGTCGAGATGGAGGGCACCTACCCGCTGCCCGAGGCGCAGCGCGACCGCTTCACCGCCCAGGTCGCCATGGGCTACCCGTCTGCCACTGCCGAGCTCGAGATGCTCGACAGCCACACCAGCCGCATGCCCCTCGACGAGCTCTCAGCCGTCACCACCACCGATGAGGTCGCCGGGCTCATTTCCGTGGTGCGACGCGTTCACGTATCTGATGACGTGCGCCGCTACATCGTGGATCTCATGACCGCCACCCGCCGTCACCCCGAGCTGCGTCTCGGGGCGTCGCCGCGTGCCGGGCTGCAGCTGCTGCGCACCGCCCGAGCGGCCGCGGCGCTCGACGGCCGGAGCTTCGTGCTGCCCGACGATGTCCAGGCGCTCGCCGGGGCCGTGCTCTCCCACCGGGTGCTGCTCACCCCCGACGCCACCGTGAGCCGGCGGCAACCTTTCGAGATCGTCGCCGAGATCGTCTCGCGGCTGGCCCTACCCGCACCGGCACGCCACCGAGGCCGCTGACGTGCCTCGCCTCGGCGGTGGCCGCGTCAAGCGGGGCTTCGACCCGGCCAACCACGCCGCGGCTCCAATCAGCCACTTCTGGATGGCCCTGTCCGGGATGACGGTGCGCGGGCGCGCGTTCATCGCCGCCGGCGTCACGAGCACCGCTGCGGGCGTGCTGCTCGACCAGCGCGACCTCGTCCGGGTAGGCGTTCTGCTGCTCGTCCTCCCCCTGCTGGCTGCGGCTTTCCTCACGCGAGCGCGCTACCGCGTCTCCGCCCACCGCCGGATCGACCGCGGGCGCGCGCAGGTCGGCGCCGACGTGCGCGTCAGCATCGAGCTGACCAATCTGTCGCGGCTACCCACTCCCCTGCTCCTCGCGCAGGACGAGCTCCCTCCCGAGCTCGGCGGCGGTGACGGCGGCGCCCGGTTCGTCGTGCAACGGGTGCCCGCAGGCGAGCAGCGGGCCGTCAGCTATGTGATGCGCCCGACCCGTCGCGGCCGCTATTCGATCGGCCCGCTCTCGGTCCGGCTCACCGATCCGTTCGGGTTCTGCCAGATCCTGCGCACTTTCACCGCCGTCGATCGCGTGACCGTGCTGCCCCCCGTCACCGCGCTGACCGCCGGGCGGCTCGGCGGCCAGTGGGGCGCCGGTGGAGCGGGCCATAGCCGGGGGCTGTCGTCCGGTGGCGACCAGGACGCCACGACCCGTCCTTACCGGGCAGGTGACGACCGCCGCCGCGTGCATTGGCGGACCACCGCGCGCATCGGCGAGCTGTCGGTCAGACGCGAGGAGCAGCCCTGGCAGAACCGGGCAGCGCTGCTCATCGACGCCCGCGCCGGCGCCCACAGTCCGGGCAGACCGTCGGGTTCGTTCGAGTTCGCCGTGTCGGCTGCCGCCTCCATCGCCGCCGCCCTGGTACGAAGCGACTTCGGCGTCCGGCTGATCGACGACGTCGGACGCATCATCGCGGAGACCGGTGGGGCGCCCTTCGGCACAGGGGTCGAGGCGGGCATCGCCGTGACGGAAGCCCTGGCCGAGATCGATCGCGGAGGCAACACCAGCCTGCTTCCGGTCGCCTCCCGGCTCACCGACCAGCCGGCGCGCCGCGGCGCGATCGTCGCCGTGCTCGGGCGGCTGACGCCCGGTGACGTGGCTGCCCTGGCGCAAGCCGCGCCGGAGGGTCGCCGGCGCATGGCGCTCCTGGTCGACGCCGACGCGTGGACCCCCGGGTCGGCTGTGGCGACCGCGAGCACGGGCAGCGCTCGGGATGCCTTGCGCCGCGCGGGATGGTCGGTCGCCGTAGCTCACCCGCAGACCTCGCTCGAGTCGCTCTGGCGGGAGCTCAACGTAGGAGCCGGGGTGCCCGGCTCCGGCGTCGCCCAGCGCTGGGTCGGATGAGCGCGCCCACGCTCGAGCGCGGCCGGCCGCCGGCCCGGCCCGGCGCCGGGCCGCCGCACCCGCCCGCAGCCGACGCGTGGTGGACGTCGCCGCGCCCGGCTTCGCGGGCGCCGGCACCCGCCGTCCCGATGCACGTGCTCACCGCGCTGGCGACGCTGTTCGCCACGCTCTGCTTCGGCAGCTTGTTCGCGGGGGTTGCCTGGTGGTTCTGGCCGGCGGCCGGCGGGATCGCCGTCGCCGCGCTGGTCGGGGACCTCGCCCGCCGCGTGCGCTGCCCGCTCTGGTTGACCCCGCTGGTCTACGTCGCTGCCGGATGGCTGTACGTCATCCCGGTCGCTGCTCGCGGCTCGGCCGAGGTACCGGGCGCGAGCCTGGCGCCCTCCGCTGCGACGTTCCAGGCGTTGCAGGCTCTGGGCGACGATGCGTCCTCCGCCATCCGCACCGAGACGGTGCCGGTGCACGAGAATCCAGGTCTCCTGCTGCTGATCGTGGCCGGCGTTTACCTCGTCGCCGCCGTCACCGACGTCATCGCCGTCCGGTTGCGCAGCCCGGCGCTGGCAGGGCTCCCGCTGCTCGCACTGATCGCGGTGCCCGCAGCGATCGCCGCTCGTGGCGTGGGGCTGCTCGCCTTCGTGGCCACCTGCGTGACCTATCTGACGATGCTCCTCTCGTCAGGCCGTGCGCGCATCCTCAAATGGTCACCGCTCCCACCGGGCGGAGCGGCTGAGGTACGGCGCGCCACCGGCACGACCGGCCGCGTCATCGGAGTCGTTGCTCTCGTCGCGGCGCTGGCGGTGCCGGTGGCGATCCCGCGCTATACGGGGATCGCCAAGCACCGCGGCGGTGGTGGCGGCGGCAGCTCCGCCACGGTGGTCGAACCCGTCGTCACCCTGAAGCAGCAGCTGCACAGCGACATCATCACGCCGCTGCTCACCGTCCGAACCAACCGTCCCGAGTACCTGCGTCTCACCGCGCTCGAGCACTTCGACGGGCAGCAATTCACCCTCGGCACCCTGTCGGCGAGCAAGGACGCTCGGGTGTCCAACGGGCTTCCCGAGGTGCAAAGCGGCTCCACCGAAGAAGTCCACGACTCGATCAACGTGATGGCGGTCTACCACCAGCGCTACCTCCCCGTGCCCTACCCGGCGATCAAGGTGTCGATCGACGGTGACTGGCGGCTGTCGAGCCGCACGTCGACGATCTTCTCCGCGCAAACCGACACGTCCTCGACGCATTACACCGTGACCTCGCAGGTGGCGACGCCGTCCGAACGGGAGCTGCGCGCCGCATCCGCCGGCGGCCAGCTGCCCGAAGATGTCGCGCCGAGTCTGGTGCTTCCCGGAGACATGCCGGTCGCGGTGCAGCGCCTGGCGACCCAGCTGACCGCCGGCTTCACCACCGAGTACGACAAGGCCGCAGCGATCCAGGCGTACCTGCGCGGTCCGCTGTTCACCTACGACCTCTACGGCGCGCCCTCGGGCGCCGATCCGCTGGTCGACTTCCTGCTGCGCTCCCACCGCGGCTACTGCGAGCAGTTCGCCGGTGCGATGGTTGTCCTTGCCCGCATGGCAGGCATCCCGGCGCGGGTCGCGATCGGCTTCACGCCCGGCACCCAGCAGCCGGATGGCAGCTGGATGATCAGCAACCGCGACGCTCACTCCTGGCCGGAGATCTGGTTCCCGCAAGCGGGATGGGTGCGCTTCGAACCGACCAAGCGCGACGAGAGCACCACGCCGCCGGCCTACACGTTCCCCTCGACCGGCGGGGTTGAGACCACCACGCCGAGCACCGGTCCGACGCAGGCCCCGAGTGCCTCCGCAAGCCCGGGCGCGAAGCAGGCTCAGCCGAACGGGCCGGAGAGCTCAGCGGCAGCCGGACCGGTCAGCGGCACGCACGGCGGCAGTTCGGCTGCCACCGTGGCCGGCTGGGTCGCGCTCGCGCTGCTGGCGATCGCCCTGCTGCTCGTTCCCGCGGCGCTGCGGCTGCGCCGCCGGAAGCGGCGACTGCAGCAGAGCGCGTCGGGAGCGCTGCCCGGCGGATGGGCGGAAATACTCGATACCGCAGTCGACCTCGGCCTGCACCTGGCGGTGAACCTCACGCCGCGGCGGGCTGTCGAGCGCATGGCCCGCCGCAGCGCGCCGAGCCGGCCGCTCCCGGACGCCGTGCGCGAGATCCTGCTCGAGGTGGCAGGCGCGGAAGAACTCGCCCGCTACGCCCCTCCTGGACAGCAAGTGCCCGTCGACGGGCAGCGACTGCGTTCTGCCCTCAACGGCTGGGAACGCTCACAGGGCGCGAAGGCGCGCCTTACGGCCTGGCTGCTACCGCGCTCGCTCTTCACCCGCAGGGCGGTGTGGGAGACCTCGAGCAGCCGGCCGCGGGGTGGCGCGACCCCGGCTCAGTCCGGCGGCCAGCTGCGCTGACCGGCAGCGGACGTCCGTGCGTACCCGCCCGGTCCGCACCGGGAGGCAGGCCGTCCAAGGGATGACCCGAACACCGGCTGCGGCGCTCGTCGCACGTGTGCGGGGCTCTGGGAGCTAGCGGTCGCGGTCGTCCCAGCGGCGCTGCCAGCGCTCCTGCGCCCGATCGGTGAACGAACGCCGGCGGCGTGGCGCCCGCGGGCGTCCGGACCGGGTGTCGAGGTCGGGCCGACCGCCGAGACGGCGCAGATCGCTGGCACCGCGCAACGCAGCCAGAAGCATCACGACGAAACCGACGAGGCCGAGCACGATGCTCACGGCGCCGGAGTTGATGACAACAGCGGCGACGAGTACCCCGAGCCCGAGGACGAACAGCGCCGTCGAGCGCCACAGCCGGCGCAACGCATATGTCCGCGGGTTGATGGACCGGACCGTGCTGACCAGCTTGGGGTCGTCGGCGTAGAGCTCACGCTCGATCTGCTCGAGCAGACGCTGCTCGTGCTCTGAGAGCGGCATCCGGCTCCTCCCTACACCACTATGTCGACCCCGAGTCGACCCCAAGGGGCGCTGTCAGGATAAGACTTCGACACTTTCCACGATAGTCACAAGCTTTCGGCGATCGAGAACTTTCCCCAAGCTCAAATTTGCCAACGTCGACGCGCTGGTCATCCGGGCGTTTCTAGGGCTCATCGGGCGGTGATCGGCCTGCTCTGGCCGGGATGTTTCGAGGCTTCGAGCGGGCCATCCGGGCCATGCGGTCTTTGGTCAGGGCCGTTCACCGCGCTGGCCCGGCGGATCGACCAGCGAACCAGGCCGCACCGACCCGGAGCCGAAGCGCGCCGACGCCTGATCCACCGCTCGGTCCGCCTCGCGCCACCCGACCTCGCGCTCTCCCATCGTCAGCTGACGTGTCGCTTTGCCCGAGCTGACAAGGGCTTCGGCGCGTACCCCGACCAACCGCAGCCGCGCGCGCTGCAAGCCGAGGCGGGCGAACAACTCGCGCGTCACGTCGTAGATCTCCTGCCCGCTGTCGGTGACATGGGGCAAGGTGCGCGAACGGGTGATGGTCGTGAAATCGGCGAAGCGGACCTTGAGCGTGATGGTGCGGCCGGCGTAACCCTGCTCGCGCAGCCGGGCAGCGGTGCGTTCGGACAGTCGCAGCACTTCCCGCAGGACCACATCCGGGTCGTCGACATCACGGGCGAACGTCTCCTCGGCACCGACGCTCTTCTCCGGCTCACTCGATACGACACGGCGCTCGTCGCGTCCCCAGGCCAGGGCGCCAAGATGACTGCCCGTGGCGGGACCGAGCGCGCGCTGCAACGTCTGCACCGGGATCTGCGCCAGATCCCCGACGGTGCGCAACCCGAGCTGATGCAGCCGCTCGGCGGTGTGCTCCCCGACTCCCCAAAGCGCCTGGACGGGAAGGGGATGCAAGAACGCAATGACGTCTGCCGCTGGAACGATCAGCAGTCCGTCCGGCTTGCCACGGGCCGAGGCCAGCTTGGCGACGAACTTCGTCGGCGCCACCCCCACGGTGCAGGTGAGCTGCTGCTCGTCCCAGACCCGGGCGCGTATCCACTCGGCGATGTCACGGGAACGACCGAGCCGGCGCCGCGCCCCGCGAACGTCGAGAAACGCCTCGTCCATGGACAGCGGCTCCACGAGCGGGGTCACGGATCGGAAGATCTCCATGATCCCGGCGGACGCCTCGCTGTAGCGCGCAAAACGTGGCGGCAAGACGATTGCCTGCGGGCACAGCCGGCGGGCCCGCATCATCGGCATCGCGCTCCGGACCCCGAACTCGCGGGCCTCATACGTCGCGGACAGCACCACTCCACGGCTCCCGCCGCCGCCCACGATCACCGGCTGCCCCTGCAACTGCGGGCGCTCGCGAAGCTCGACGGACGCGTAGAAGGCATCCATATCGACGTGCAGGATCGGGCAGTCATCGGTGTCATCGGTGTCACCGCTGGCGCAATGGTGCGCCGGCGCGTCAAGGTGCGGCTTTGGGACCGCGGGCTGCGCTGCGCCGGTGCGGCGGTGGAGCGATTCCCTGCCGCTCACGATCGCCCCGCCTGCCGAAAGCGGCTGGCTGGAGGGGAAAAGCAGCTAGGGCTTGCGAGCGAGGACGTGAAGCCGGGTCGCCATCGCCCGGTATGCCGGCAGGTGGGCCACCGTCGCCTCGATGCGCTGCAGGATCTCTCGGGCATGAGGCTCGATGTCGAGAACGGCGCCGGGCACCAGATCAGAAAAGACCCGATCGCCGTGAATTTCCAGCACGGACATGCCGGTCGACTCGACCAGGGCGACCAGCTCTTCCAGGTCGAAACGGCGATGTGGACGCTCGGTGCCGGGCGCGCTGTCGCCGGCCAGCATCCGCTCGGCAGCATCAAGACGCCCGGCCAAAATGCGGCCCAGCACCGCGGCTGGGCGGTTGGCAACGAGCACGCTGAGCAACCCACCCGACCGAAGCGCGGCTTCGGCGGCGGCAAGGCCCTCAGCCGGATCGTCCGCGACTTCCAGGACGTCGTGGCACAGCAGCACATCGACCTGCTCAGGACCGACGACCTCGGCCAAGGTGTCGAGATCGCCCTGGCGGCTGCTGATGAGCTGCCCGACTCCCGCTTCGGTCGCCCGCCGCTGCAGCGAGGCGAGCGAGTCGGGGCTGGGATCAACGACGATGACCTGGTGGCCGAGCTCGGCCAGCGGCACGGCAAAGCCGCCGCTGCCGCCACCGGCGTCGATGACCGTGAGCTTGCGACCCGGCGGCTCGGCGAACTCGTCCAATGCGCGCCGCAGGTCGTCCCAGACAACGCTGCTGCGCGTCGCCGGCCAGGAAGTGGACCCAGAAGTGGACCCAGAAGTGGACTTGGAGAGGGGCACGCCTGCCTTTCCTGCCTTTCCAGGCTTTGCAAGGACGAGAGGACGGTCCTCGAGCCTGCCTCGAAGGGTAGCCGCCGCGGCACCGGGCAACCGGTCATCCTCCCGAGCTCCCGGGGCTGGAATGCCAAAGCCGGCGCGGCGCGCGGTGATCCTCCCCGCTGCCGCGCCCGCTGGTGCGCCCATTGCGAACGTCACTTCCTGACGGCCGCACGTCCGCATATGGCGAAACCCGGAACCCGGTGGCGTACTGGTGGGCCGGCTGCCCGAGGGGTGGGCTCGCCATCACCGGGCGGGTGGAACGGCTGGCCGCTGCGCCGTGCACAGCACTCTCGGTGATCCTTGCCGAATCTCCCATGATCCGCTCCACCGCCGCCATCCCTTCCGCCTCCCAGGCGTCACGCAAGGCAGGCAGCTCCCAGCAGCCGGTCGCCCGGATCGAGACCCCACGCGGACCGGTGCGCCGCACGAAACCGCGGATGACAAGCAGCCACGAGTGAAAAACCGTCGACGCGTAACCGACTTGCGCATCTTCGAAAAAGGTGGCGTCGAGCGGCCCGGTGGCGTCGTCGAGTGTCACGAAGACCACCCGCCGGCCAGAACGTACCGGCGGTGTCTGGGTAGCCACCTTCACTCCGGCCACCAAAACTTCCTGCCGGCTGCGGCAACGCAGCAGGTCCCGCGCGCGGGTCACGCCGAATGCCGAAAGGAACGGCTCGTAGAAGTCGAGGACGTGACGGGTGACGTCAAGACCCAGCACCTCGAGCTCGGCCCGTACCAGTTCGGCGCCCGTCAGTTCAGGAAGGCCGGAAGCGACGACGGCTGACGGGTCGTCGCCGAGATCCAGCGCGAGCTGAACCGCGTCCGGGTCACCCGCCGGACGCGGGCCACGGGACTGGCGCGCCGCCCGCTCGACCACCGACTGCCCGGAGGACACCATTGCGGGCGGGCTCTCCTGGTTGAGCACTGCGGCAACGCGGCTCGGGGAACGTCCTCTGCCGCGACCGGCCTTGCTGCTGCGCGCCAGCGCCCGGCTCCACTGATCGAGCTCGGCGACTTGCAGCAGCAGATCGCGGCGGGTGATTCGCCCGCGACGGCGCACCGGAGCGGCGAGACCGATGCCGTACAACGCGTCGAAACCCCCTGCCAGCACGAGACGTTCGACGAGTGGCCGGCTAGCACCGGCGCGATGCCAGAAGTCGGACAGCGAGCCGTAAGGACGACCGGCGATGATGCTCGACATCTCCGCCGCGGTGATGCCCTTGACGTCGGACAGCGCCATGCGGATCCCGTACCTGCGGCCGTCCGGCAAGCGATCGTCGACCGGAGGCCGGCGCGGCGGGGCATCGAGAACGGCCGGCGGGGGCTCGGCATACGCCCCGACCCGCTCGACGCGATAGACCTCATCCGACTGGTTGACGTCGAGGCCGAGGATCGCAATGCCGAACTGGCGGGCGTCATCGACGATCAGCCGCTTGGGATACATCCCCGGATCGTGGGTGAGCACCCCGGCGAGGAATGCCGCGGGATGATGGGCTTTCAGCCATGCCGACTGGTAGGTGGGTAACGCGAACGCAGCGGCGTGCGCTTTGCAGAACCCGAATGATCCGAAGGCTTTGAGCACCTCCCAGACCCGCTCGACGGTGGCCAGGTCGTAGCCGGCGCGTAGTGCTGCGGGGACGAAAGCCGCTCGCACTTCTACTTGCAGCGCAGGGTCTCCGAGCGCGCGGCGGGCTTCGTCGGCTTCCGCGAGCGAGACACCGGTCATCGTCGCGATGATCTGCAGCACCTGCTCGTGGAAGACGACGACACCGCCCGTATCGAGCAGATACGGCTCCAGATCCGGATGCAGGAAGGACGGAGCACGCCAACCCTGCCGCGCTTCGAGGAACGGCGTGACCATGTCGCTTTTCACCGGACCCGGGCGAAAGAGCGAGATGTCGATGATGAGGTCTTCGAACGTCTCCGGAGCGAACTTGCCGACCAACTCACGCTGACCGGGTGACTCGATCTGGAAACAGCCGAGGGTGCGGGTGGATTGCACGAGCGCGAACGTGGCCGGATCGGCGCGATCGATGGCGTCGATAGCGATGTCTGTCCCGTCGACGCGGCGCACCTCTTCAACGGCGTGCGAGATCGCCGACTGCATGCGGATGCCCAGCAGGTCCAACTTGAGCAAACCGAGGTCTTCGACGTCGTCCTTATCGAACTGGCTCATCGGAAAACCGAGATAGCTCGCCTCGACAGGAGTGCGATCGAGCAGGGTGAGATCGGACAGCAGAACGCCGCACGGATGCAGCGCGATGTGGCGGGGCAGCCCGTCGAGCCGCTCGGCGAGCCGCAGCAGCAAGTCGAGCCGTTCACCGGACATCCCACTCGCCCGCAGCTCCGGCAAATCACGCATCGCGGCGCGTAACTGGCTCGCCCGGATATGCGGAAATGCCTTGGCGACGGCGTCGATCTCACCGGGCGGGAGGCCGAGCGCGCCCCCGACGTCACGGATCGCATGCCGTGCGCGATACGTGTCCATCATGGCGACGCACGTGCATCGCTCTCCCCCGTAGCGCTCGAGCACTTTCTGGTAGACCTCGGTGCGCCGCGCCGACTCCACGTCGATGTCGACATCCGGCAGCTGGTGGCGAAGAGGCGACAAGAATCGCTCCATCAGCAGGCCATAGCGCAGCGGGTCGACGTCGGAAACGCCGGTGAGGTAGGTGACCAAGCTCCCTGCCCCCGAGCCGCGCGCCGCACAGCGCACTCCCATCCCGCGGATGAGATCGACGACGTCAGCCACCGTGAGGAAGTAACTGGGATAGCCCAGCTGCCGAATCACCGAAAGCTCTGCCTCGAGCCGGTCGCGAACCGCTGAGGAAGGCGGCATCCCGCGATGCGCCAGCCCCGCCTCGCAGCGCGCGCGCAGCACCTCATCCGCATCGGCGCCGACGGCGGTATCGGCAGTGACCGAAAGCTCCGGGAAGTGGATCTCACCGATGCCGAGGTCGTCTTTCGGGTCGAGCACGCACCGCTCGGCGAGCTGCCGGGAACGGATCAGCAAGCTCCGGCCGCCGTCTGCCAGTCCCGCCGCCCGGGCGACGTCTTCGGCGACCTCGGACATCTCCTTGCCGGACTTGAGATAACCCTCGGCGTTAGCCCGGCCCACATGGCGGGGATCGAGCGGCACCAGCAGCCGTGCCGCGTCCAGCACGTCGGCAACCGGCGCGTCGCTGCGATCGGCGTAGCGCACCGCATTCGTCAGCACCGCCGGCACTCCTGCGCCGACGCCGAAGGCGGCCCACCGCGCAGCGCGGCCGAGCTCTCCGCGACTGCGGTGATGGACGACCTCGACCTGCAGCTCGCCCGGCTCGGGCAACGCGTCTCGCCACCGGGCAAGGTGTGCGCCGGCGAGCGCCTCGCGCCGCGCGGCCAGCGCTCGGCCCGCCTCCGACTGCGGACCGAGCAATACGATCAATGCACCGCCACTCTCGCGCGCCCGCTGCGCGTATTCGGCGATCAGCTCGAGGCTCGACACCGGGGCGCCACGCTCACCGGCAAGGTGGGTCGCCGTTACGAGCCGGCACAGCGCTCCCCAGCCGCCGCGTCCGGACGCCAACACGGTGACCCTGGGCAGATCTGGATCGACGAAAGCGCCGCCACGCACCGGTGAAGGCGGGCGCTGCCGGAGCTCCCGTGGGTCTGCGGGATTGGCGATGTCGACGTGGCCGCCGGATCGAAGGCCACGATCGACCCGCAGCGGGATGGGCGCGACGGCCAGATCGACGCCGAGAATCGGACGAATGCCCTCCCGCTGGCAAGCCTTGGCAAAGCGCACCGCGCCATAGACGCCATCACGATCGGTGAGGGCGAGAGCGTCCATCCCCTGCTCGGCTGCCCGCGCGGCGAGCACCTGCGGATGGGATGCGCCGTGACGCAGCGAGTAGCCGGAGGCGACATGAAGGTGAACGAAGTAGTCGGACACGCGCGCCGCTTCTCACTCTCGAGAATGAACGAGCTAGGCGGACAGCGACAGGGACGGCTGGGGCGCCAGACCGAGTAACCCGAGCACCGCCAGCAGGAAACGCTCGGCATCGCGAATCAGGTCGTCTGCTTCACGCTGGCTCACCACGGGCCGCCCGGCCTCAGCCGCCGCCCTCTTGGCGGCACCCGCGGCAAAGAAATCCGCCCACTCACGAAGCTCGGGTGCGACCTCGATCAGTAGCCGCCAGGCGCTCACCGGCCGCCCCCGCCGGGCCTGCGGACGCGTGCGCGCCGCCAGCACAGCGGCAGCCGCCCGCAACGCGGCCAGATGAGCGAGCGCGTAACGCTCTCCCGGGACATGCGCGGCCTCGGCGTCAGCCAGCCCCTGCTGTGAAGAAGCGAGCAAACCGGTGACCGCCCGCGAGATCACCTGCTCCGGCGCATCCGTCGTACGAACAGCCATCAGTCGTGCACCTCCATGAGCCGCCAGCTACCACGCGACCAGTCGAAACAAAGGTCATAAATGCCGAGCGCCGCGGAACGACCGCAAGCGGCTTCCACGCGCCAGAACTCCTGCTCACCGTCATCGATGGACGCCGGCCCGACTGCTGCGCCGACGTCAGGCGCAGGCTCACCCCAGGCGTGCTGAGCCCACTTGGGGGATGCCGGAATCGGGGCGGTCAGCAGCTCACCGCCGTGCTGCGCGTCATCTCGCGCAAAGTCGCTGCCAGAAACCAGCGCCATCGCCGGCATCGACTCCCACCACTGCCCGGACTCGAACCAGTGCTCCAGGACGTCGCGCACGACATAGAGCCGGGAACGCCACAAAAACTGTTCCGGCACCTCGTCACGGCGCCGGACCTCGATCGGATCAGCATGTCGTCTACCCATGACCCGCCTCCCGCGTAGCCCGCCGGTGGCGGGCACAGCCTGCTAGGACTCGTCGGGGGAAGGCGACGCCGTCCGGTGGGGCGGTGCCGCTTCCCCACGGCACCGCTCCACCGAACTGTCGGACTGACGGCGTACGCTGGCCGCGCCACCGAAGTTCGACCTACCGAACATACGTTCGAAGGTGGCTTCGCGTCAAGCCTTTTCGCCGATCACGGGAAGACCCCCGAAAGGGCCCGCAAAAAGTCGAGGTAGCTACCGCGCGGACGCAGCAGCTACCTCGGGTGAAGGCGAGCGATCAGCCAGTGGCCTCCGGCGGCGGGCCGCTGCCGACGATTCGCAGCGTAAAACGCCGGTTGCACGAGTGGCACCACCAGCCGCCCCGGTCCCCTACCGGCTCGAGTTCCTCCTCACCGCAGTAGGGGCAGAAGAACGGAACTGCTCGCGCGCCACCGGCCGCGGACGTCCCGCCCGCCACCGGCTCCCGCGCGTCGTCGGTCACGAAGCGCCTACTTGAGCAATGCCTCGTCGGCGCGGCGCACCCACGCGGCGAAGCTCTCGCCCTCCGTGCGGTCCGCCGCGTAGGCGAGCAGGATCCGCTCGACGAAATCCGCGAGCTCCTCGCTGGTCACCTTGAGCCCGCGCACCTTGCGGCCGAGCGCCGCTTCGACACCCAGCGATCCACCCAAGTGGACCTGGAAACCTTCCTCCCCGCCGATCAGCGAACCCTTGAGCCCGATGTCGGCCACTTGGAAGCGCGCGCAGGCGTTGGGGCAACCGTTGACGTTGATGCCGATCGGCTCATCGAAGTCCGGCAGCCGCTTCTCCAGCTCGTCGATCAGATCGCTGGCGCGCGCCTTGGTCTCGACGATGGCCAGCTTGCAGAACTCCAGGCCGGTGCAGGCCATCGCGCCGCGCCGGAAAGCGGACGGGTTGACCTGCAAATCGCGGGTCTCGAGCTCGGTGACGAGGTCATCGACCTCCGTAACACCCATGATGATCATCTTTTGTTCGGTGGTGGTGCGAACCTGACCGTTGCCGAACTCCTCCGCAAGCGCCGCGATCTCGTCGAGCAACGAGCCGGACACCCGGCCGACGCGCGGCGCGAACCCCACTGCGAACGTGCCGTCCCGCAGCGCGGTCACACCGACATGGTCGCGCCGCTTGTGGCGCGGCTGCGCGGGCGCCGGGCCATCCGCGAGCCGGTACCCGAGATACTCCGTTTCGAGTACCTCGCGCAAGCGCTCCGGCCCCCAGTCCGCAACCAGGAACTTGAGACGGGCACGGGTGCGCGAACGACGGTATCCGTAGTCGCGGAAGATCGACGTGACACCGGCCCACACGTCGGGCACCTGCTCGGGAGTCACGAAGACCCCGACCCGCACGGCGAGCTTCGGGCTCGTTGACAGCCCGCCGCCGACCCAGAGGTCGAACCCGGGACGGCCGTCCGGCCCGTCCGGTACCCCGACGAACGCGACGTCGTTGATCTCGTGCACGGTGCAGTGGTCGGGACAGCCGGAGATGGCCGTCTTGTACTTGCGGGGAAGGTTTGAGAATTCCTGAGATCCGACGTGGCGACGGACGACTTCGGCGATCATGTCCGTGCCATCGATCACCTCGCCAGCGTCGTCGCCCGCCAGGGGGCAGCCGAGAACGACCCGGGGCGTGTCACCGCAGGCCTCAGTCGTCGACAGTCCGACGGCCTCGAGCCGGCGCCAGATCTCCGGAACATCCTCGATACGGATCCAGTGCAGCTGGACGTTCTGGCGGTCGGTGATGTCCGCGGTGTCGCGCGCGAACTCGCGGCTGATACCGGCGATGACGTGCAGCTGCTCGGCGGACAACCGGCCGCCGTCAATGCGCACCCGCAGCATGAAGTGCGTGTCGTCGAGCTCTTCCGGCGGCAGCGAGCCGGTCAGCCCACCGCCGATCCCGGGACGGCGCTGGGTGTAGAGCCCCCACCAGCGCATCCGGCCGCGCAGATCGGTCGGATCGATCGAGTCGAAGCCCTGCTTGGAGTAGACCGTCTCGATCCGCTCCCGGACGTTCAGCCCGTCGTCGTCCTGCTTGAGCTGCTCGTTCGCGTTCAGCGGTGCGGTCTGGCCGAGGGCCCATTGGCCTTGGCCGGCGGTGCGCTCTGACGCGGGCATGCGCACGTCCCTTTCGAAGATGGCTTGGATGAGCTGGATGAGCTGGTGAGAAGCGGATTGACCGGGGCTCTGGCGCCGCTACGAGCAGCGCAGGCGGGCGAAAAGCGGCATTAGCTCCGGCGACCAGGACGATCGCCGAAGTGGCGGCCGGCGACGGCGATCAAAGGTGCAGGCCGCACTCGACCTTGTGCTGGCCGGCCCAGCGTCCCGACCGCCCGGTGCCGGGCCGGGTGCACGGAGCGCAGCCGACGCTGCCGTAACCCTCCGACAGCAACGGGTTGACCAGCACGTCGTGTGCTGCGATGTAGGCGTCGATCTGCGCCTGCGTCCAGGCGACCAGCGGATTGATCTTCACCTTTCCCTTGCGGTCGTCCCACTCGATGAGCCGGGCGTCCGAACGGGAAACCGTCTCGTCCCGCCGCAGCCCCGAAGCCCATGCGTCGTAGCCGCGCATGGCGCCTTCGAGCGGACGCACCTTCCGCATGCGGCAGCAAGCGTCGGGATCGCGCTCGAAAAGCCGTGGCCCGAACGCCACGTCCTGCTGCTCGACGGTGAGCTTGGGACGGATGCGCAGGAGATTCAGGCCGTACACCGCCTCGGCGGCATCGGCCGTCCCGATCGTCTCGGCGAAGTGATAACCGGTATCCAGGAACAGCACCGGGACGTCGCGATCGATGCGGGAGATCATGTGCAGCAGGACCGTGTCCTGCATGGATGCCGTGACGGCGAAGCGGGGGCTGAACCGGTCAGCCGCCCAGTGCAGCACGTCGAGCGGATGGGCGCCTTCGAGTTCGTCGCCGGCGCGCTCAGCGAGCTCGCGCGGGGACAGCGTGGTCAAGTCCAGGCAGGTCACAGGGGTCCTTCACAACGGTCAGCAGGCCAGGGGAAAGGACGCGTCAACGAGAGGGACGCGTCGATCTACCGCTGGCGACAGACCGCGCTCGAGACACGCTGCAGGTCGACGTGCAGCCGCGCCACGAGCATCAAGGACACGTGAGGACCATACAACGCCCTGGTGCCTCGTATTCAGGCCCCGGGATCCGGGCGGGCGATTTCGCTCCCGGGAGTCACCGCCGCGGGTAATCCCCGCCGCGGATTAGCCTGCACCGGATGAGCGGGCGGCTGATCCTGGTGGCACACGGCAGCCGCGACCCGCGTGCGGCGCAGGTCCTCGGCGCCCTCCGGGATGCGGTCGCCGCCCGGCTCGCCGAAATCGATTCCGCGGTGCACGTCCTGCTCGCGTGGATCGAGCTGGGTACGCCGCTGGTCGCGGAGGTGCTCGCGGCCGGCGAACCGGGAGATTCGCCGCCGGTCGTCGTCCCGCTGCTGCTCTCGCGGGGCACGCACACGTCCCGCGACCTGCCGGGGCACGCCCGCCCGCCGCTCGGTCCCGACCCTTTGCTGACCCGCGTGCTGCTCGACCGCATCGCCGACGCGGGCATCGGACGCGGGCGGCCACTCGTCCTGGCGGCCACCGGCTCCGCCCAGCCGGCCGGACGAGCCGATGTCGCGGCGCAAGCGCGGCTGCTCGCGGACGCCTGGGGCGCTGACGTCGCACCAGGGTTTGTCAGCCACCCGCCGACGGTGGCGGATGCGGTCGTCGACCTCGGCGAACGCGCAGGCCGGCCCCCGGCCGTGGTCAGCTACTTCCTCGCGCCCGGCCGGCTTCCGGACAGCGTGCAGGCGCAAACCGAGCACCTGGCCCTGCCTGCCCCGCATCCGTCGCTCGTCGAGTTAGTCCTTGCGCGCTATCGCGGGGCTGCTCCGGTCGGAGTAACCCGTATGGGCCTGTAGGAGCACCTCCCGGCTGCCGAAGTACGAGTCGTGGCAGGAATGCAGACCATCATCCGACCGGCGGCGGTGCTCCCGGAACGAGCTGCGCAGCTCATCCTGTCGGCGCTTCGTCAGCAGGACGTCACCGCAGGCGGCATCTGGAATACCACCCCCACGCTCTGGCAGCGCTACGACCGCCCCTGGGACGGCCCGCTGCGCAGCCGCGGCTCGGCGATCCTCATCGGTTCCATCGCCGTCGTCTACGGCACGCCGACCCGCTCCAGCATCACCGTCTACCGCGCTGCCGTGTCCGACGAGGCTGTTGCCGCGGGCTGGACGACCGAGGCGCTGTGCGACGAGGCGTTCGGCTACGCCAGCCTGACCCTCGCCAGCTGCCCGCGCGCCGACCTCGCCACCCCGCCCGCCCGGGACCCGTTCAAAGCCAACCCGCACGGGCACTCGTGGCTACGCACGGGCTCGGCGGGAACGTCTGCCTCCGGAGTGCACTTCTAGCCGCCGCCATCTCCCGCCCGCTTCCGCCGCCAGGTTCGCTGGTCGCAGCGGGCGCCACCTGTCCCGCTGAGGCAAGCTGGTCAGGTGGATCGCGCCCCCGGCACCGCCCCGGAGCTGGTGACGCTGCACGTGTGGGGAGTACGGCGCCGTCACCTGCCATGGGTCGGCGGGCAGCTGGCCGCCCCGCGGCGCCGCTTCCGGGACGTTGCGGGGCTGCGTTTCGCCCGGTTACTCGGCACCGGCCACGGCCGGCGGTTCACTCCCGCCGACGCCGATCCGGGGCACTGGGCGCTGCTCGCCGCCTGGGACACGGCTTCGGCCGCGGCGGCGTTCGACCGGCAGCCGCTGATCCGCGGCTGGGACGCGCGCAGTTTTGAACGCTGTCGCGTCGACCTGCAGACCCTGAGCTCGACCGGGAGCTGGTCCGGGCTCCAACCATTCGGCCCACCGGCACCGCAGCTCCCCGAACGCGCGGACACGCCGTGCGCCGTCCTCACCCGCGCGCGGCTGGTCGCGCTGCGCGCGGGAAGATTCTGGCGGGCGATCCCGCCGGTGGCCGCCGCGCTTCCGAAGGCGAGCGGCCTGCTCTTCGCCCGCGGCATCGGCGAGGCACCGATCGGCCTGCAGGCGACGTTCAGCGTGTGGGAGGACCTTGAAGCCGTGAAGGCGTTCGCGTACGGCACGCCCGCGCATCGGCACGTGGTCGAGCAGACGGCGGCAACGGGCTGGTATGCGGAGCAGCTGTTCGCCCGCTTTCAGGTGCTCGCCGCGAGCGGCACGGTGGACGGCCGCAACCCGCTCGACTCGGGCACCCGGCCGTGAACCCGGCGACCAGCCTGCCATCGGGTGTGCGACTCGAACGCTGGAACGCAGCCATGCTCGCCGCCCGGCTCACCGACGTCATGCGGGTCTACCGGAAGGCGTTCCTTGACATTCACGAGGCGCATCCGGCACGCGCCGAGATCGAACGCACCGCCCATGCGCGCAGCCACCTGCAGCGTCCGGGCATCCGCGGCGTCGCCGCCCTCGAAGACGATCGACTCATCGGCATCGGCTACGGCCAGCCCGGGCTCTCCGGTCAGTGGTGGCACGACGTGGTGGTCACGGCGGTGAGTTCCGTCCACGGCCCGCAAGCGGCGCACGACTGGCTCGACAGCTGCTTCGAAGTCGTCGAACTTCACGTCCTGCCGACGTATCAGGGCCAAGGCGTCGGTCGGGAGGTGCTCCGGATGTTGCTTGCCGACGCGTCCGAACGCACCGCCGCGCTGTCCGCCCTGGAGCCCGACGGCAGTCCGGCCCGCTTGCTGTACGCGGCTGAGGAGTTCGTTCCGCTGCTGCGCGAGTTTCAGTTCCCCGGCGGGCCGACGCGCTACGCCGTGCTCGCCAAAAGGCTCGCGTCCGGCTGATGATCGGTCCCTCCGACGACGGCGGCGGCATCCCCGCTGACACCACCGGCGAGATCGCCGCGACCACCACCGGTGCCGGCGCGGACGACGCGGTCGACGTCGTCGTCGTCGGCAGCGGCCACAACGGGCTCGTCGCGGCCTGCTACCTCGCCCGGGCCGGGCTGCGGGTCACCGTGCTGGAGAGCGACACGGTGGCCGGCGGGGCCGTGTCCACCGTGGAGCGCTTCCCGGGCTACCGGGTGGATCGCGGATCGAGCCTTCACGTCATGTTTCGCTGGAGCGGCATCGCCTCCGAGCTCGCGCTGGACCGCTTCGGCCTGCGCTACCTCGACTGTGACCCGTGGGGCTTCTTCCCGATTCCCGGTGCCCCGGGCGGCGGCATCACCTTCCGCGTCGATCTGGACGCCACCTGCGCCTGCATCGCCGCCGTGTGCGGCAGCGCGGAAGCTGCGCGCTACCGCGCGTTCGTCACCGACTGGTCCGCGCGCATGCGACCGATGATCGAAGCCTTCTCGGGACCGCCTTCCCCCGGCCGGCTCGGCCGGGCGGCCTGGCGCGCCGGACGGCATGTCAGCGCGAGCGGGCAGGAGATCAGCCGGCAGTTCCTGTCCTCGGGCGACGCCGTCCTCGACGAGAACTTCCGCGACGAGCGGCTGAAGGCGGCCCTCGCGTGGCTCGGCGCGCAGTCGGGCCCACCGATGTCGGAGCCGGGCACCGCCGGCCACCTCGGGTGGAGCGCCATGATGCACAGCCGGGCACCCGGCCGGGCGGTCGGCGGCTCCGGCGCGCTCACGGCCGCGCTCTGCGCGCGGCTGCGTGCCGACGGCGGCGAGGTGCGGCTCGGCGAGGGAGCCGGCGCGTTCGAGGCCGAGAACGGAAGGGTGAGCGCAGTCCGCACGACGAGCGGCGCGCGCGTGCGTTGCCGCGCCGTCGTCGCCGCCTGCCACATCCTCACGACCATGGAGCTGGCCGAAGGCGTGCTGCCCGCCGCGCTCATCGAACGGGCCCGGCGAACCATCCGCGTGGGCAACGGCATCGGGGTCGCCTTGCGACTCGGCACCCGAGCGCTGCCGGCCTATCCGGACGCTCCCCCCGACGTGCACGCGGGGCTCGGGCTGCTCGCACCTTCGCGCTCCGTCCTGGCCGGCGCGTACGGCGATTACCTGGCCGGCCGGCTGCCCGAACGGCCACCGGCCATCGTCATGGCGTTCTCCGCGCTCGACCCGAGCCTCGCCCCACCTGGCCGCCACCACATCACGGTGTGGGGACAATGGCATCCCTACGAACTCGCCGGCACCGGTCCGGTATCGGCGCGCTGGCAGGACCGCCGCGAACAGGCGACGGAGCAGCTGCTGGCCGTGGCCGAGGCCGCCGCGCCGGGCTTTCGCGCCACGATCGAACACGCGGAGCTGCAGACCCCGGTCGATCTGGAACGCGAACTCGGCCTGCGCCGCGGCAATGTCATGCACGTCGAGATGAGCCTGCCGTCGATGTTCGGGTGGCGACCGCTGCCCGAACTCGCGAGCTACCGCACCCCGCTGCCCGGGCTCTACTTATCCGGCGCGTCGACCCATCCCGGCGGCGGCGTGTTCGGTGCCAGCGGCCGCGCCGCAGCCCGCGCGTTGCTCGATGACGTCGAACGCTCTGCGCGCCGCCGGCGCCTGGCGCGGCTCGTCGGCCGCGGCTGACCGCCGGCGCGCGCTCCGACCGCCGGGGCCCGTACGCTTTGCCGGTGGCGAGTTCGAGCGCGGTGCCTGCCGGCCTCGCCGCCGTCGGGAAGAAGCTGCTCGCACGGTTGCCCGCCGGGCAACGGGCTCCCGCGGCACTCACCGGGCTCACCGTCCTCAGCGAGATCGGCTATCCGCTGACGTCCGGCATCGTTCGCGACCGGCTCACGCTGGCCACCGTGCTGCTGTGGAGTTCGGCCTCGCTGTCGCACGCCGCCGCGACCCGTGGGCGCCGTTTCGCAGCGGGCCTGCTGGCCACGACGGCGGGACTCGGTTTCGCCGCCGAGGCGATCGGGGTCGCGACCGGCTGGCCCTTCGGCACGTATACCTACGCGGATTCGCTCGGGCCGCGCCTCGCCGGCGTGCCGATCGTCATCCCGCTGGCGTGGACCATGATGGCCTACCCGGCGCTGCTCGCCGGCCACCGTCTCGGCTCTCCGGTGGTGGGCGGGGCGCTGGCGCTCGCCTGCTGGGACCTGTTTCTCGATCCGCAGATGGTTGCCGCCGGCCACTGGTCGTTTACCGGATCGGGCCTGCGGATCAACGGAATTCCGGTGACCAACACGCTCGGTTGGCTGCTGGTGTCGCTGGCCATCATCGCCGGGCTCGACCGTTTGCAGCGACGCGCGGGCGTTCCGGCTGGCACTGCCGACGACCGTTTGATGCATGCGCTGTATCTGTGGACGTACGCGTCGTCCGTACTGGCTTCGGCGGTCTTCTTCCATCGACCCGCCGTCGCGCTCGTCGGCGGGCTCGGCATGGGCATCCCGGCCGGTCTGCTCGCGCGGGCGTTGCGCACCCCGGCTCGGGCACGCCCGCCCAGGAGCACGCCGCCCAGCGGTCGATCTGCTGCGAGTGCTGGACATTCACTGTGATCGCCGGCGTCCGAAAAGTCGCTCGAGGCACCGCGCTGGCGCTCGCGCTGCACACTGCGGTGAACGCCCGCCTGCTGCGCCGCGCGCCGGCCAAGGAGCAGGTGCGCGAGGCGCTCGCTCCCGAGCGGATCAGCGTCTTGCTTCCGGTGCGCAATGAAGCGCATCGGATGGGGCCGTGCCTGAAGGCACTGCAAATGCAGGAGATCCCCGCCGCCTACGTGGAGTTTCTGGTGCTCGACGACGACTCGAGCGACGCCACTCGCGACGTTGCGGCCGCAGCTTCCGCGGCGGATCCGCGCCTTCGGGTGCTGCCCGGCGCCGGCGGCCCGGCTGCCGGCTTCATCGGCAAGCCGTGGGCCTGCCATCAGCTCGCGCAGGCAGCTGACCCGGCTGCCAGCGTCCTGGTTTTCCTCGACGTCGACGTGGTCCTCGCCGCGGACGGGCTCGCCCGCACCGTGGGTCTGCTGCGCGCGGCAGGGCTCGGCTTCGTGAGCCCCTACCCGCGCCAGCGCGCCGGCACTGCCGCCGAGCGGCTCATCCAGCCGCTGCTGCAGTGGCTTTGGCTGGCCTTCGCACCGCTGCGGCTCGCCGAGCGCAGCCGGCACCCTTCGCTGGCAATGGCCAACGGACAGCTGCTCGCCGTCGACGCCGCCCGCTACCGCTCTACCGGCGGTCACGCCGCACCCGAGGTCCGCGGCGCCGTCCTGGAAGACATCGCGATCGCCCGCCTGCTACGCGGGCAGGGCTGCACCGGAGGGATGGCAGACGGCACCGACCTTGCGGAGTGCCGCATGTACGAAGGCTGGCCTCAGCTGCGCGCCGGTTACGTCAAGTCGCTGTGGTCTGCGGCCGGTGGACGCTGGCCGGCGAGCGTTGCCCAGCTCGCTTTGCTGGCGAGCCTCTACGTGCGCCGCGACCCGGTCTGCTACGCGGCGGGTGTGGCCTCGCGGATCATCGCGGCCCGGCGTACCGGCGGGTCGGCCGGTGACGCCTTCGCGCACCCGTTCTCCATCGTCCTGCTCGGCTATCTCACCGCGCAGTCGTGGTACGCCCGCTGGACCGGCCGGCTACGGTGGAAAGACCGGCCGGTCGTCGCTGCCGGCAGCAGCTGACAACGCTGTTACGTCATGGCTGACATCGTTGTCATCGGCGCCGGGATCGGCGGCCTGGCCGCCGCCGCGCGACTTCACGCGGGGGGTCACTCCGTCACGGTGTGCGAGAGCAGCGGCGCCGTCGGCGGCAAGCTCGCCACGTACACGCAGCGCGGCTACCGTTTCGACACCGGGCCCTCGCTGCTCACCATGCCCGATGTCTTTCGCGAGCTGTTCGCCGCCACCGGCGATCCGCTCGACCGAATCCTCACGCTGCAACGGGTGGATCCGCATTGCCGGTACCGGTTCGCCGACGAGACCACGCTCGACATCCCGGCGAGCCGAGCGGCGCTCGACGAGGCGATGCGGGCCGCGCTCGGCAACGAGGCGGCGGCGGACTGGAATCGCTTGCTGGAACGCGCCGGGCGGATGTGGGACGTTGCCCGCGGTCCTTTCCTCGAAGCGCCCGGTCCCCCGCGGCTGCTGCCGCTGGCGGCGGGGCAGCCGCGCGAACTCCCCGTCATTGCTCCCGGCCGGTCGCTGCGCTGGCTGGCGCGCCGGACCCTGCGCGACCCGCGCCTTCGCGCGATGCTGGAACGGTATGCGACATACGCCGGATCGGACCCGCGGAAGGCGCCGGCCGCTCTGGCGACGACGGCTTTCGTCGAGCAGGAGTACGGCTGCTGGTACGTCCCCGGCGGCTTGCACCAGCTGGCGGAGGCCCTCGCCGGCCGGCTGCCGCCCGGTGCGTTGCGGACGGAGACGACAGTGACGGCCGTCGGTACGGCAGGCGGCCGCGTCAGCGAGGTGCGGCTGGACAGCGGCCAGTCGATCCGAGCCGATGTCGTCGTGGCCAATGCCGACGCCGGCTCGCTCTACCGCGACCTGCTGCCCGCGCCGCGGCTGGTGCCGCGCGGAACTCGGTCCTTTGCCGGATTCGTCCTGCTGCTCGGCCTGCGCGGCCCGCACGCCGATCTGCCGCATCACACGGTACTTTTCCCGCCTCTGACCGGACCGGGCTATGCCGCGGAGTTCGATGCCGTCTTCGCCGGACGGCTGGCCGAAGATCCGACGGTGTACATCAGTGCACCGCACGATCCGGCGGTCGCGCCGTCCGGCGCCCGGTCCGCCTTCGTCCTCGTGAACGCACCGTGCCACGGCCCGTTCGACTGGGACGCGCCCGGCGTCGCGGCCGACTACGCGCGCCGGATTCTGGGCGTGATGGCAGCCCGCGGCGTGGACGTGCGCGACAGCATCGAACTTTGCGAGATTCGCACACCGGCAGACCTGCACCGTGCAACGTCGGCCCCCGGCGGCGCGATCTACGGCACCGCAAGCCATGGACCGCGCGCCGCGTTTCGGCGCGCGGCCAACGCCTCACCGGTGCCGGGGCTCTTCCTTGTCGGCGGCAGCGCTCACCCCGGTGGCGGGCTTCCGCTCGTGGCGCTCTCGGCCCGGGCGGTAGCCGGGCTCATCGGGCCGGCCTGAAGCTCGCGCAAGCGACTCGCAGCGTGGTGCAGGAACTGCCCGGCGCCCCAGGACGAGAGGACCGCCACTGCGCCCGCCGCTGCTGTCGCCGCGCGGGTGCCCTGCCGCGGCCACCGGGCCCCGAGCAGCAGCCCTGAGACGACGGCGCTGACCCGCATCGGCCGTTCACCCGCGGTCACTACGCCGATGTCCACAAAGCCCGCCGCGGCGGCTCGCGAGCGGGCGTACTCCAAAGCGACCGAACCGGCCGCCGCAGCCGAGACGACCCCGGCCGGCGCCCCGGCTGCGCGCAGCGCCAGCAGGTTCAGCCCGTCCGCGGCGCGATCGGCCAGCGAGTCCACGACGTAGCCCCACGCGGTGGCGTCTGCGCCCAGCGCCACGATCGAACCGTCCAAGCTGTCCGCAACGGCCGAAACCACGACGGCAGCCGCGGCGGCGGTTCGCCAGCGGCCGCTGCCCCGCGCGGCCGGGACCGCGAGCCCCGCGGTGAGGACGCCGACGGCGGTCACGGCGTCCGGAGAGACCCGCCGCCGGGCCAGCGGACGCGCCGCGCGCTCGATCAGGGACAACCAGCGATCCGCCACCGGCGAGCTCGCCGGGTCATAGCCGCCGTGCAAGTCCCGCCAACGCGCGCGGTAGCCGGCCCGGTCGGGCAGCACGGCATCGTGCGAGGCTCTCCAGGCCCCCGGGCTCATGCGACCGAGCTGGCCGGCTCCTGCTTGCGGCGCAGCCCTTCCTCCGCAGCCCGCGCGAGCAAGCGCAGGGTCACCGCACGCGCGAACCACCGCGGCAGCAGGGAGGGCACTGCGAGGGGGCCGTGCAGGGTCAGCCGAACCGTGAGGACCGATCCCCCGGATGCGGAGGGGATGACGAGGTGCTCGACCTCCTCCGTCAGCCCGGGCAACAGCCGGGTGGTGACAGCGAGCGACGATCGATTGACCACATGGTCCACGTCGACCGCCATCGGCATGGGCCAGCAGCGCACCAGCGCCCGCAGCCGCTGCCCCGCCGAGACCCCGCCGCCGTCACGTCCGGCGGCCGGCCCGTCCGGATCCGCCGGCCAGGGCGTCACCGAGCGGAGCATCGGCTCGAACTCCCCCCAGCGGTCGGGCCGGCCCAGCACCTCCCAGACGTCGGCGACAGACGCGACGCTGCGCGCCCGAGCCCCCGCGGACGCCCGCATCACCAAACGGATGGGTCGTGTGAGCATGAGGCCATCCTGCCCCCGTATGGTCGCCGGGTGAGCGAACCCGCGCCGTACGTCATCGAGACCCCTGACGATTTCGCTCCTGAAGCGATCTTTCTGGAAGAGCGCGAGCAAGTCGTGATCGCGGTGCGGATCACGCCCGTGTACGGGCAGATCGACCTGACGCTGCTCGCCAAGGTGGTCGATACCGCCAACGACCGCGCCTTCATGCTCGCGCGGGAGACTCCGTTTCGCGACGAGTGGATGATCTGCGTCTTCGAAGCCTTCGACGAGGAGTAGCCCGCGGGCATGTCCCGCGTCGCGGCGAACGGGGATGGCCGTGCGCTACGCGGGATGCGGCTGGCGGTGGCGACCGAGCGACGCGAAGATCTCGAGGGTCGCCGTCGACCGGTTCATCGTGTAGAAGTGCAGGCCGGGCGCGCCGCCGGCGAGCAGGTCAGCGGCCAGCTCGGAAGCGACTTCGACACCGATGGCGCGCACCGCCGTCGGGTCGTCTCCGGCGTCAGCGAGCCGCTGCGCCAGCGCCGGGGGAAAGATGGCGCCGGCCATCTCCGCCATCTTCTGCACCGACGACAGCTGGGTCACCGGCATGATCCCCGGCAGGATCGGCATGTCGCAGCCGAGCGCCGCTACCCGGTCGCGCAGCCGGAAGTACGCATCGGCGGAGAAGAAGAACTGCGAGACGGCGAACTGCGCGCCCGCATCGCACTTCTCGACCAGCCGCTGCGCGTCGACCTCGAGATCCACCGCTCCCGGGTGCTTGTCCGGAAAGGCCGCCACGCCGACGCAGAAGTCACCGAGCGAACGCACCAGCCGCACCAGCTCGCTGGCGTACATCAAGCCTTCGGGATGTGCTTCCCACGGCGCCGTCGGTCCACCCTTCGGATCGCCCCGCAGCGCAAGCACATTGCGGATTCCCGCACCCGCGTAAGCGCCAATGATGTGGCGCAGCTCGGCGACGCTGTGGCCGACGGCCGTGAGATGTGCGACGGGGGTCAGCGTCGTCTCGACGGCGATGCGCTCGGTGACCCGGATGGTGCGGTCCCGGCTCGAGCCGCCCGCGCCATAGGTCACCGAGACGAACGTCGGTGCGTAAGGCTCGAGGTCGCGGATGGCGCGCCACAGCTGCCGCTCCCCCTCGTCCGTCTTCGGCGGAAAGAATTCGAAGGAGAACGACGGACGACCGGTACGCAGCAGCTCGACGACCGTCTTGGCATGCTGCGCTGGCATCCCGGTCACAGCCGACACCCCGTCACCTCCGCTCCGGCGTTGCCCGGCACGCGATCGTGCCGGTCCTGCGAGGTTAGCTGCCGTTTCCGGCGTCCGGCGTCAGTTCGAGGGGGTTCATGGCCGCCAGCACCCGCACGTCATCGCCCTTGACGGCGATCGAACGGGCCGCTTGCGGGTCGATTGGCACGGTGACCTCCGCGCCGATCGGCACGTCGAGGGCGTACGGCGCCTGGGGCACGACGACGACCGCCTGAGCAGCGGCCACGGTCAGCCGCTGCGGCGCGACGGCGAAGTGCACGTTCACGTCCGGCGCCGTCACGGCGGCCGTCCCGGCGCGCAGTTCGCGGCAGGTGACCTTGCCGTCGGCCACGTTGAGAGCAAGATCACCATCGGCACCCCACGACGTGATCTGCCCCCGGCGCACGTCCACCTCGACGCAGGCGCCGCTCGGCACATCGACCCGCAGTCGCGCCCGCCCGGCGCGCAGCTGCAATCCGCCGGCGCCGTTGGACGACTGCACCGCCGGCGCGTCGCGTCGCAGCGCGGCCGGCCAGCGCACACGCCTGCGCGGCGGCGTTTCGTAGCGCACCCGGATCGCCTCGCCCGTCGTGTGGCCGAGTTCGACGCGGCCTTCGCGCAGCGTGATCGTGACGCGCCCGCCCTCGATCTGCGCCATCGCAAAGCGCAACTTCCCCGGAGGGCGCTCTCGGGCGACCGCCATTGCTGACCTCACCCTTCCGACGCGCTGTCGACACCGCTCGCGCCGCGCCGCCGCCGGCGCGAGTCGCCGTAAGCGCGGGCATGGCCTACCGTCCACATCATGCCGAGTCGGGCCGCCAGTACGCAGCAACCGGCGTTCGCGGCTGACTTCATGGACGCAGCCGAGCTGGCCGACCTCGGAGCACGCGTACATTCCGCGCTTTCCAGATTTCTCACCCGTTCCGCAAGCGGCCTCGCGGCGATCGGGCCCGAGCTGCTCCCGGTCGCCGACGCGATTCGCGAGTTCGTGCTCGCCGGCGGCAAACGCTTGCGACCGGCCTTCTGCTACTGGGGTTGGCGGGGATCGGGAGCGCCGGACAGCGCGGAGATCCTGGATGCGGCCGCCTCGCTCGAGCTGCTGCACGCCTGCGCGCTGATCCACGACGACGTGATGGACGGTTCGGACACCCGCCGTGGCCGTCCGGCCATGCACCGGCGGTTCGCCCAGCTGCACCGCGCCGAAGGCTGGAGCGGCAGCAAAGACGCCTTCGGGGCGAGCGCGGCCATCCTGCTCGGAGACCTGTGCCTGGTGTGGGCCGACCAGATGCTCGCCGAGTGCGGCTTGCCTGGTACAGCCCAGCAACGCGCCGCCGGCGTCTGGTCGGAGATGCGGGTGGAGCTGATGGCGGGCCAGTACCTGGACATGGTGGCCGCCGCCGTGCCCGGACACCAAGACGATCCGGTCGCACGTCCGGCCGGCGGACCGCTCGGTACACCGACCGAACGCGCGCTGCGCATCGCCCGGTACAAGAGCGCCAAGTACACCGTCGAACGGCCGCTGCATCTCGGCGGCCTGCTCGCGGGAGGCGATCCGGAGCTGCTCGCGGCCTACTCGGCGTACGGCATCCCGCTCGGCGAGGCGTTCCAGCTGCGCGACGACATCCTCGGCGTCTTCGGGGACTCCGCGGTCACCGGCAAGCCCGCCGGAGACGACCTGCGCGAGGGCAAGCGCACCGCCCTCGTCACCCTGGCCGAGCAGCTCGCGACCCCCGCCCAGGCAGCGGTGCTCGAGCGCTACCTCGGCGACCCCGAGCTGGGGTCCGAGGGTGTCGACCGGTGCTGCGCCGTCATCGCCGAATGCGGGGCGCTGGCCGCCGTGGAGAGCTTGATCGACGTGCGGAGCCGGGAGGCGCGTGAGGCCGCGACGACACCGGTGATCGCGGAGCCGGCTCGGCACGCACTGCTGGCGATGGCCGGCGCCGCGACCGACCGCTCCGGCTGAGCCGTCAAAGCGCGAAACACTGGGCGGAACCCCACTACTGTGGCGGGGATATCTCGACCAGAAAGGTGCAGGATGACCGGCTTGGGTACCCGGGTGTCGGGTGCGCTGCCTGCGCCAGCGGGCCTGTCCGGCCGTTTGCTGCTCGTCGAGGACGACGAGGGCGATGCCTTCCTGGTCACCGAGCTGCTCACCGAGGCCGGCATCGACTGGCCGGTCGAGTGGGTGCGCACCCTGGCGGAAGCCGAGCACGCCCTCACCGGTGGCGTTCGCTGCGTCCTGCTCGACCTCGGGTTGCCCGACGCCCAGGACAGCCCTGACGGGCTCGGCGCCTTGCACGACCTGCTCGAGATCGCTCCCACCGCAGCCGTTCTCGTCCTCACCGGGCTGGACGACGAGGAGCGCGGCGCCGCGGCCGTCTACGCCGGCGCTCAGGACTATCTGGTCAAAGGCAAGGTCGACGGGCAGAGCCTGGCCCGCGCAGTGCTGTACGCGGTGGAGCGGCGCCGCGCCGAGGAGTCCAGCCGCCGGCTGATGGAAGCGGAGCTGCAGCAGCACGAGATCAACCGCCTCACGCGTGGCCTGCTGCCGCAGCCGCAGCTGCGCTCAGCCGATCTGCGCGTGCAATCGCGCTACACCCCCGGAGAGCGCCGGCTGGTGCTCGGCGGCGACTTCTACGACGTCGTCGAGGATCCGAACGGCTGCCTGCATCTCGTCGTCGGGGACGTGAGCGGCCACGGCCCCGACGAAGCGGCGCTGGGGGTCCATCTCCGGGTGGCCTGGCGAACGCTGGTGCTCGCCGGGGTCGCCGACGAGCGGGTGCTGGCGATCCTGGAAGACATCCTCGTGCGCGAGCGGCGCTCGGAAGAGGTGTTCGCGACGGTCTGCCAGGTGGTGGTGAGCCCGGCTCGCGACGAGGTCGGGCTGTGGCTCGCCGGTCACCCCGTCCCGATCCTGCTGGAGCCCGCGCCGCGGCCGCTGGCCCAGGAGGAGATCGCCGGTCCGCCGCTCGGGGTCATGCCGGGGCTCGGCTGGGAGCGCATCCGTGACACGCTGCCGAGCCGGTGGGCGCTGGCGCTGCACTCCGACGGCTTGATCGAGGGCTTCGCGACGCCGCCCGGCAACGAGTCCGGAGTGGCCGACTCCCGGCAGCGCCTCGGCATCTCCGGATTGCTCGACATCGTGCGCCACGCGCAGCCGGACAGCCGCGACGACAGCCAGCTGCTGGACGTCGTCATCGCCGAGGCAGAGCGCCGCAACGGCGGGCCGATGGCGGATGACCTCGCCGTCCTGCTGGTGCGCCACCGCCCAGAAGAGCAACTGTGACGGTTCTCGAAACCGACCGCGGCCCCGAGGCGCCGGCGGTCCGCCCGGCACGCCGCGGCCGTAACCTGCGCCGCCGGCTGTCGCTGACCTTCGTCGTCCTCGCGGTGATCGTCATCGCCGGCGCCGTCCTCGGCGGGGTCGCGCTCACTCGGCTCGACTCGGCGCAGCATCGCCAGGTCGACCGGATCGACCCGGCGGTGCAGACCAACAACGACCTTTTCCTGTCGCTGGTGGATCAGGAGACCGGACTTCGCGGCTACGCCCTGAGCCGCGACCCGAGCTTCTTGCAGCCCTACGAGCAAGGACGCACGCAGACCGACTCGAAGCTGGCCACGCTCCGCCGCCAGGTCGGCGACGACCCGGTGCCCATGAAAGACGTCCGGGCGCTCGAGCAGAACGCCCGGCGCTGGCAGACCACCTACGCCCAGCCGAGCCTCGCTGCCATTCGCGCCACGCCGGTCGGCCGGGTGCCGCAGCTGGACTTCGCCGCCGGCAAGGAGCTGTTCGACCGGATCCGCGCGGACTATCAACGGCTGAACGAGGATCTCGGCACCGCCCGGCTGCGCGCCCGCGACCAGCTGCGCACGTCGACGATCTGGCTCATCGCGCTCGTCGCCGCGGCGCTCGCCCTCGCTGCCGCCGGCTCGCTGCTGCTGTGGATCGCCTTGCAGCGCTGGATCCTGGGCCCGCTGACCGCACTGCGCCGGGAGGTTCGCGTCGTCGCCGACGGCGACCTGGAGCACGCTGTGACAGCCACCGGCCCACCGGACATCGTCGAACTCGGTGACGACGCCGAGCTCATGCGCCGGCGGATGCTCAGCGAGTATGTCGAGGTCGTCGCGGCACGTGCACTGGCCCAGGAGTCGGCGGAGCGCATCGAGGAGCAAGCCGACGAGCTGCGCCGCTCCAACGCCGAGCTGGAGCAGTTCGCCTACATCGCCTCGCACGACTTGCAGGAGCCGCTGCGCAAGGTGACTTCCTTCTGCCAGATGCTGGAGCGGCGCTACGCCGGCCAGCTCGACGAGCGTGGCGAGCAGTACATCCACTTCGCGGTCGACGGCGCGAAACGCATGCAGAACCTCATCAACGATCTGCTGGCGTTCAGCCGGGTAGGGCGCACCACGGCCGGCTTCCGCGACGTCCCGTTGAACGAGAGCGTCGAGGCGGCGGTCAGCGATCTGGAGACGCGCATCGCGGACGAGCAGGGGCGCATCGATGTCGGCCCGCTGCCGACGGTTTCGGGTGATCCGGGGCTGCTGCGCCAGCTCTTTTTGAACCTGCTGGGCAACGGGCTGAAATTTCGCGGTGACGAGCCCCCGCACGTGCGCATCGACGCGCAACGGGCCGGTGACTGGTGGGCCGTGACGGTGCGCGACAACGGCATCGGCATCGATCCGAGGTATGCCGAGAAGGTATTCGCCATCTTCGCCCGGCTCCATCCGCGCGACCAGTACGAGGGCACCGGCATCGGCCTCGCGCTGTGCCGCAAGATCGTCGAGTTTCACGGTGGGACCATCGAGGTCGTCACCGAGGACAGCGGGGAATCCCCCCGGCGGGGCGCCACGTTGCGCTTCACGCTCCCGGTACCGGCGGAGCCCGAAGCCGCCGAAGCGGGCGGTTCCCCTGCCGGCGTCGCGCTGGAAGGCGTGGCAGACAAAGATGATTCGACCCAGCCGGACGCTCATTCCGACGTGCCAGCAGTGACTGGCCACCGCCGAACGGAGGACGCATGACAGTCGCGGAGCCGCGGCCCATCGAGGTACTGCTCGTCGAGGACGATCCGGGCGACGTGCTGCTCACCCGTGAGGCGTTCGAGCACCAGAAGGTGGCGAACCGGCTGCACGTCGTCAACAACGGCGAGGAAGCGCTCTCGTTCCTGCGCCGCGAGGGCGCCCACGAGTCCGCCCCTTTCCCGGACCTGGTGCTGCTCGACCTCAACCTGCCCGGCATGCACGGCCGCGAGGTCCTCATGGCCATCAAGGAGGACGAGCGGTTGCGCACCATCCCGGTGGTCATCCTCACCACCTCGGAGGCCGAGGAAGACGTGTTGCGCAGCTACGCCCTGCATGCCAACGCCTACGTGACCAAGCCGGTGGACTTCGACCGCTTCATGACCGTCGTGCGGGCGATCGACGAGTTCTTCGTCAGCGTCGTCCGTTTGCCGCGGCACTGACCGTATGCGACCGGTGCGTACCGTGAGCGGCCCCACCGACCGGGTGGTCGTCGTGGGCGCCGGCCTCGCCGGGCTCTCGGCCGCCCTGCGCCTTGCGGGCAGCGGCCGGGCGGTCACCGTGCTCGAACGCGAGGACATCCCGGGCGGGCGCGCCGGCCGCTGGACGGCGGGCGGCTACTGCTTCGACACCGGTCCCACCGTGCTCACCATGCCCGAACTGCTGTCCGACGCCTTCGAAAGCGCCGGGCAGCGGATGGAGGACCACCTCGAGCTGCTGCCCATCGATCCGCTGTACCGGGCGATCTTCCCGGACGGCAGCCAGCTGGACGTGCGCGCCGGCGTGGAGGCGATGGCGGCGGAGGTCGAGCGGGTCTGCGGCCCGGCGGAAGCCGCGGGCTACCGGCGTTTCGTGGACTTCGTCGGCCAGCTCTACCAGCTGGAGATGAAGCACTTCATCGACCGCAATTTCGACCACCCGCTGCAGCTGGCCGGGGTGCCGCTCGCCAAACTGGTCGCGCTCGGCGGGTTGCGCCGCCTGGCGCCCAAGGTGGGCTCGTACCTGAAGGACCCGCGCACCCGCCGGGTGTTGTCGTTTCAGGCGATGTACGCCGGCATGTCGCCGTACGACGCCCTGGCGATCTACGCCGTCATCAGCTACATGGATTCCATCGCGGGCGTGTACTTCCCGCGCGGCGGGATGCACGCGGTCCCGCAGGCGCTCGCCAACGCGGGACGCGCGGCCGGGGCCACGATGCGCTACGGGGCCGCCGTGCAGCGCGTCGAGGTGCGCGGCGACCGTGCCACGGGGGTCATCCTGCAGGACGGGGAAAGGGTGCCGGCCGACGCCGTGATCCTCACACCCGACCTGCCGGTGGCCTTTCGGGAGTTGCTGCCGGCCCGGGCCGCCGGGCGGGTCTGGAGCAAACGGCTGCGCCATCAGCGTTACAGCCCCTCGTGCTTCCTGCTGCTCGCCGGCGGCCGTGTCCAATACAGCAAGGCGGCGCACCACACGCTGTCGTTCGGGCGCGCCTGGCGGCGCACGTTCGATGAGATCATCGACCACGGTGAGCTGATGAGCGACCCGTCGCTGCTGGTGACCTGCTCGAGCGCCACCGACCCCAGCCTGGCTCCGGCCGGCGCGGGGGCGTACTACGTGCTTGCGCCGACACCGAACCTGCGTTCCCGGCTCGACTGGTCGGTGCTCGCGCCGCGGTATCGCGATGAGATCGTCGAGACGCTCGAGCGGCGGGGCTGGACCGGATTCGGTGACGCCATCGAAGTCGAGTCGCTGACGACCCCAGCCGATTGGCGCGCGCGGGGCATGGAGCTCGGGGCGCCGTTCGCTGCGTCCCACACCCTGCTGCAGACCGGGCCGTTCCGCGCCCCCAATCTCGCTCCAGGGCTGGCGAACGTCGTGCTCGCCGGCTCGGGAACGGTGCCGGGGGTCGGCGTCCCGATGGTGCTGCTGTCAGGACGCCTGGCCGCGCAGCGGATCCAGGGGAAGGACCTCCATCTCGCTGCGCGGTGAAGCGACCAGACCGCCGCCGAAGAGCCGGCGCGGCGTGGGATCGTCCGCGCGCAGCCACTCGACACAGCGGGCGATCGGCAGCGGCGCCGTCAGCAGGTTGCCCTGCGCAGCGCTGCATCCCATGCGCCGCAGCTGCTCCCACGTCGAGAGCTGATCGACGCCCTCGGCAACGACGTCGAGCCCGAGCTTGCCGCCGAGATCGACGATCGAGCGGACGATCGCCGCGTCGGACGCGTCGTGCTCGATGCGGCGCACGAAGGTGCCATCGACCTTGATCTGCCGGATGGGCATCCGGCGCAGGTTCGACAGCGACGAGTGTCCGGCGCCGAAGCCGTCGACGGCCACCCGCACGCCGACAGCGGAGATCTGCCGAAGGCCTGCCACGACCGAGCCGGGCTCGTTGGACAGGCTGCCGTCGTCGACCTCGAGGGTGAGGCGCTCGGCAGGCAGCCGATGTGTCTCCAGGATGCGGGCGATCGCCTCCGGAAGCGTGGCGTCGAGCAGCGCGCGCTCCGGCAGGTTGACGCACACGTCGACGGGAAAGCCCGCGTCGCGCCACCCGGCGCAGGCGCCGACGGCGGCGTCGACCAGATGCCGAGCGAGCTCGCTGGCGAGCCCGCTGTTCGCGGCGGTCGGCATGAACTCGTCCGGCAGCAGCATCCCCCGCTCGGGGTGCTCCCAGCGCGGCAGGACCTCGATCGACACCACTTCGCCGGTGATCAGGGACGCGATGGGCTGGGCGTACGCGGTGAGCTCACCGTTCGTGAGCGCGCGCCGCACCTCGCCGGCGAAGGTGAGCTGCTGCGTGTCCGTGCTGCCCATCCCGGACTCCCAGAGCCGCACTCCGCGGTTGGTCGCCTTGGCCGCGTACATCGCCATGTCTGCCCGCTTCAGCAGGCCGGAGGCCTCGACCCCGTGCCGCGGCGCCAGCGCCACCCCGATCGACATGCTCACCGAGATCACCAGATCGGCTAGCGTGACCGGCTCCGCGATGGCCCGGCCCACGCGCTCGCCGATCTCGACGGCGGCCTCGGCGGTGAGTGTGTCGGGCAGCAGGATCGCGAACTCGTCGCCGCCGAGCCGCGCGAGCACATCACCGGGGCGCAGCGCCGCCGACGCGCGCAGCGCGACCTGCTGCAGGAGCACGTCGCCCATCTGGTGACCGAGCGCGTCGTTGACCTCTTTGAAGCCGTTGAGGTCGCAGATCATGACCGCTGCTCCGGCGCGCGAGCCGGACCGGATGTCGCTGAGCACATCGGTGAGCTGCTGGTGCAGGTAGGCGCGGTTGGCGAGACCGGTCAGGGCGTCGTGGCGGGCAGCGTGGGTGAGGCCGTTGATCAGCCATCCGTTGCGCAACGCGAGACCGGCGTGGTTGGCGATGGTTTCCACCAGGCGCAGGTCGGCGGCGTCGAACGTGCGGACCTGCCCGACGCGCCCGGAGACCAGCAAGCTGCCGGTCACCGGAGACGGCCCGGCAGCTGCGGCGATGTCGGCCGCGTCGCTGCCGTCCTCCTGCCCGCGCTGGTGAGCGTCGCGCAGCGGCACGGCCATCGCTTCACGGCGTCCGGAGCGCTTCAGGTAACGCCGCCATTCGGGCCGGCGGGCAAGGCGCGAGCGGTGCGCGAGCAGCATCGGCACCCCGGCGCGCAGTACCTCGGCGTGCACCCGGTCGGGGACCTGGCGGGCCGCGCCGCCGTCCTCCGAGTAGCCGGCGTGGGCGGAGGCGTCGTCGCGCTGCAGATGGCCGCTGTCGTCGATGGTCAGCCGGGTCGGGCGCCCCTCGGGAAGGGCCGGCGCGAACACGATCTCGGCGTGCTCGGCGGTGGCGATCTCGCGGGCCGACAGCAGCAACAGACGCAGCACCTCGTCGGGCTCGTGGGTGTTGCTGACGGCGTCGGTGAACCGGTAGAGCCGGGCGAGCGCGGCGTGCCGGCCGACCAGTGCGGCGTAGGCGCGGTAGCAGATGAGGATGACGGCGGCCGCGCCCACCAGCAGCCATCCGGTGTCGGCACTGCGCTGCAGCGCGTTGACGTTGACCAGCGCGATCGTCCCGATGACGAGCGAGACCATGCTGCTCGTGCTGACCGCCCGGTACAGGTCGCTCCCGTGGAACTCGTCCTGGTACACGGCGATGATCAGCGTGATCACGACGGCGCACACGATCCCGCTGACGAGCACCGCCACGTAAGCGGCGAACCAGGAATGCGGCGATGTCGGCGGCGCGGCTCCGAGGATCAGCCGGAAGAGGCCGATCGACATGCCGACCTCGAGCAGCAGGACGGCGGAGTTCACCGCGAGTTTCAACACCGACTGGCGGCGGATCAACGCGAAAACGAGCAGCGGCCCGACCAGCCGGGCGAGCACCAGCCCGTCCGGGGAGGTGAAGAACAAGCCGAGAACCGTAGCCGCCTCGGACAGCGAAACCGTGCGGGCGCCACCGCGCATCTGCACGTGGATCACGCAGACCTCGGCGATGCCGAACAGCACCGCGAGGAACCACCAGGGCACGGCAGGGCCATGCGGGCTTATGGAGTGCGCCGGGAGCATCATGACCAGGGCGGCGCCGACGGCTGCGACGAAAAGGCCGGCGGTGGCGGCCCGGCCCGGGCGGCCGCTTCCGCGCACCCCTACCGGCACGCGGAAACGACGGCGAACCCGCGTCATTTCCGCTCCCATACGCGTGCCATCGACCGCTTTCTCAGTTCCATGACGCCTGGCCCCGGCCCGCGCCGCCCCACGCTTCGGAACGGGCTTGCGGCAGTGTGTCGACGGCGGCGGCCCAGCTCGAACCGGCCCAGGACGAACCCGCCCAACTCGACCCCGCCCAACTCGACCCCGCCCAGCTCGATCCGGCCCACGACGACCCGGCCCAACTCGAGCCCGCCCAGCTCGATCCGGCCCACGACGACCCGGCCCAACTCGAACCCGCCCAGCTCGAACCCGCCCAGCTGGAGCCATTCCAGGTACCACCCGACCAGGCAGCCCCGTCCCACTCCGCCGCCGCGACCGCGCTGCCGTCGAACGGCGCCCCGAAGATGTCCTGCTCGCCGGTGAGCGCGACACCGTCCAGGGTGACGTGATGGGTGCCGCGCGCCGCCTCCAGCGACCCACCTCCGGTGGAGACCGGGAACGTCTGGACGACGTTCGGCGCGGGCGTCCACGCCACGTACCGCAGGTCGACCAGCCCGCCACCTTGCGCCCGCGGGGGCGCACCGGCGAGCGGCTGCGCGCTCGCCGAGAGCAGTGCCTTCACCTGGTCAGGAGTGAGCCACGGACGCCCGGAGATCAACGCGGCGACCGACCCGCTGATCATCGCTGCGGCCTGCGAGGTTCCGCTGCCGCGCAGCAGGCGGGGGCCTTCTCCCGCGCTGCTGCCATACGCCTGATCGATCTCGCTGCCCGGCGCCCGCAGGCTCGCGATGTGCACCCCTGGCGCCACGACATCAGGATCGCGCACTCCGTCGCCACGGCTGCTGAACGCGGCGACCGTGTCGTCGGATCTCTCCGTCGTCGCTCCGGTGTCCGCGGCGCCGACCGCGATGAGGTAAGGATCGATCGCGGGGTCGGACAGCCGGCCTTGGGTGTCCCCGTCGTTGCCGGCCGACGCCACCACCACGATCCCGTGGTGCCACGCCACCTCGGCGGCGTGCGCGAGCGGATCGATGGCCGCGGCCTGCGCGGAGTCGGTGCCGTAACTGATGTTCAGGACGCGGATGTTCAGGCCGCCCGGAGCGCCGGCCGCGTCCTTTGCGTGCTGCACCACCCAGTCGATACCGGCGAGCACCTGGGAGACGTCGGTGACGCCGTGGCCGTCCCCGACCTTGACGTTGACCAGGCGGGCGTCTGGCGCGAGCCCGACCAGCGTGCCGGATGAGGCGTCCCGCGGGTTTCCGCCGGCGGGCAGGTCGCTGCCGGCGATGATGCCCGCCATATGCGTGCCGTGACCATTGTTGTCGACGTAACGACGCTCGGGGGACGGCGAGTCGAAGGACAGGTCGGGGCCGTTGATCACCTTCCCCGGCGCGGTCAGCCCCGCCACCGGCGCGATGCCGGTGTCGATCAGCGCGACGTCGACTCCGCGGCCGGTGCCGCGCCTCCAGAGCGACCCGGCGTGCAGCTCGCGCTCAGCCGCGGCCAGGCTCACCGAAGCGGAGCCGGTGCCGGTGCCGGTGCCGGTCCCGGAGCCGGAGCCGGAGCCGGCAACACCTTCCCAGTCCGCCGAGCGGCCCGCCAGCCGGACGTTCGGCGACACCGACCGCACATCGCGGTCACGGCGCAGCGTCCGGCCGGACACCCCGCGGACGACGATCGTGTCCAGTGCAGGCAGGGTCCGTTCTATGGTCCCGCCGGCGGCCGCGACCGCCGTCGCCACCACGGGCAGCCGGCCGGGTTCGGCGACGACCACCCAGGTGCCGACGGAGTCCGTCGCGACGCCGCTGGCCAACGGGCGTTCACCGGGCAGCGCGGCGGTCGATAGCGCGTGGGCGCCGCCGACGCTCAACGCGAGCGCGCCGGCGAGCGCGGCCGAGACAGTCGCCGCGGGCAGGGGGCGGCGGCGTGCGCGACCCGTCAGGGGGGCCATCCGCGCGCGGAACGCGATGGTGGCGCTCACCGAAGACCTCTCGGTTCAATCGAGCTGCGGATATGGATTGCAGAGGCGTGTGCCTCGAGGGCCCCCGGACACGCCAAGTATTCATGCGTGTGCGATTCGTGACAACCCCGCGTCGGCAACCCGTCAGCGGGGTCCCAGCAGACATCCAGCCTCAATTGCGAGACTGGGACCGTGACACAGCCGCAAGAGCCGTTCCCCTCGCACGCCAACGCCTTGGAGCACGTCCTTTTCGAAGTGAAGCGCGTGGTCGTCGGCCAGGACCGCATGGTCGAGCGGATCGTGGTCTGCCTGCTGGCCCGCGGCCACTGCCTGCTCGAGGGGGTGCCCGGCGTCGCCAAGACGCTGTCGGTGTCGACGTTGGCACAGGCGATCGGCGGGACGTTCGCCCGCCTGCAGTTCACTCCGGATCTCGTCCCGAGCGACGTCGTCGGCACGCGGGTATATCGGATGGGGCGCGAGCAATTTGACGTGGAACTTGGTCCCGTTTTTGCCAACCTGGTCCTTGCCGACGAAATCAACAGAGCGCCGGCGAAAGTCCAGTCGGCGTTGCTCGAGGTGATGGCCGAAGGCCAGGTCAGCTTGGGTGGGAAGAGCTACCCGGTGCCGTCCCCGTTTCTGGTGCTCGCGACGCAGAACCCGATCGAGTCCGAGGGCGTCTACCCGCTGCCCGAGGCGCAACGCGACCGGTTCCTCATGCGCGTGCAGGTGCCGTACCCGACGGCCTCCGACGAGCTCGAGATCGTGCGCCGCATGGGCGCGCATCCGCCCCACGCCTCCCAGGTGCTCTCACTCGACGAGCTCGTCGACCTGCAGGAGGCCGCGCTCGACGTCTTCGTCCATCACGCGGTGGCCGAGTACGCCGTTCGGCTCGTGCTGGCAACGCGCGAACCGGCCCGCTTCGGCCTGCCGCACCTCGGCGGGCTACTGGCCTACGGCGCGTCCCCGCGCGGAAGCCTCGGGCTCATCGCGGCCGGGCGTGCGCTCGCCATGCTGCGGGGTCGCGACTACGTCGTCCCGTCCGACATCGCCGACGTCGCGCCGGACGTCCTGCCGCACCGGCTGGTGATGTCCTACGAAGCGCTTGCCGACGGCATCTCGCCGCAGACGATCGTCGATCAGGTGCTCGCGGGCACGCCGCAGCCGGTGGTGACCCCGGGCCAGGTCGCCGGAGCGTATGCGTCCGCCGGGCCGTCCGCGTGACCGCTCCGGTTCCGACCGGTACCGGCCCCGCCGGTCCCCCGTCACCCGACGACCTCGACGCCCGGCTGCGCCGGCTCGAACTCACCATCAGCCGCCGGCTGGAAGGGCTGCTGCACGGCGACCACCTGGGCCTGCTTCCCGGTCACGGCAGCGAACGGGCGGAAAGCCGGGAGTACCGGCTCGGGGACGACGTGCGCCGGATGGACTGGGCGGTCACCGCGCGCACGAACGTCCCGCACGTCAGCGACCTGATCGCGGACCGGGAACTCACCACGTATGCGGTCGTCGACCTGACCGCGTCCATGGATTTCGGCACCCACACCTGGGAGAAGCGCGATCTCGCGCTGGCCGCCACCACCGCCTTCGGGTTGCTCACCACCCGGCTCGGCAGCCGCTTCGGGTTGACCGCGCTGCTCGGCTCACCGAGTGGCCCCGGCTTGGTGGAATTGCCGCCCCGCGGTGGCCGTGAAGCGCTGCGACGGGCGCTGCGCGCACTCATGACCACCCCGCGGGCCAGCGAGCTCGCGCCGCTTCCGACCGGCGCCGCCGGCAGCCGGCCGCTCGCCGCGGCGCTCGAGACGCTCGGGCGGCGAAGCCTGCGCCGGGGCCTCGTCGTGGTGGTCTCCGACCTGCTCGGCAGCCCTGACGCCTGGTCGAAGCCGCTGCGCGCGCTGTCCGGGCGGCATCAGGTTCTCGTCGTCGAGGTCCGCGACCCGCGCGAGCTGACCCTGCCGTCGGTCGGCGTCGTCACGCTCACCGACCCCGAGACCGGCGCCCAGCTCGAGGTCGACACCCGATCGAAGACGCTGCGCACCCGATTCGCCGCCGCCGCCGAAGGCCAGCGGGCGGAAGTCGCGCTGGCGATCCGCCGGGCGCGGGCCGGTCACCTGGTGCTGCGCACGGACACCAACTGGTTGCTGGACGTCGCCCGTCACGTCGCTGCGGCGCGCCGGATGCGGGGTGCGGCGCGATGAGCCTGCTCGCTCCCTCGCGGCTGTGGTGGCTCGTTCCGGTCGTGCTGCTGCTCGCCGCCTACGTGGTGTTCAGCCTGCGTCGGCGGCGCTACGCCGCCAAGTTCACCCAGCTGGAGCTGCTCGCCTCGGTCGCTCCGAAAAGACCGGCCTGGTATCGCCGGCACGTGCCGGCGGCGCTGCTGCTGTTGTCGATGGTCGGCCTGGTGATCAGCATCGCCCGGCCCGCGCAGGACCACCGGACGCCGAAGGAGCGGGCGACGGTCATGCTGGCAATCGACGTCTCCAACTCGATGGCCGCTACCGACGTCGCACCGAACCGGCTGGCCGCGGCCAAGCAGGGCGCGCTCGCGTTCGTCAACAAGCTGCCGCCCAAGCTGCAGCTCGGCCTGGTGTCGTTCTCGGGCACCGCGACGGTGCTGGTCACGCCGACCACGGACCGAGCGCAAGTGCGCACGGCGGTCAACGACCTGCAGCTCGGCCCGGCGACCGCCATCGGCGACGGCATCGAAGCGTCGCTCAGCGCGATCAAGAACAGCGCTCGCACCGAGTCGGGCGACACCAGTCCCCCGCCCGCCACGATCGTGCTGCTGTCCGACGGGGAGACCACGCGCGGAACCCCGAACCTCACGGCCGCCGACGCGGCGAAGGCCGCCGGCACCCCGGTGAACACGATCGCTTACGGCACGCAGGACGGCACGCTGCAGATCCAGGGCCAGCAGATCGCCGTCCCCGTCAACGAGGACGCGCTGAAGGCGATCGCGCAGGAAACCGGCGGGAACTACTACCGGGCGACCACCGGCGACGAGCTGCGCCGGGTGTATCAGGGGCTCGGCAGCTCGATCGGCTACAACACCACCCATCAGGAGATCGGTCGCTGGTTCACCGGTATCGGCCTGGTGCTCGCCCTCCTCGCCGGCACTTTGTCGCTGGTGTGGACCTCCCGGCTGCCCTGACGATCCGTGAGCCGGCCCACCAGGCGCGCCGACCAAACCGCCGGCCACGGGGTGCTCTAACCCGGCGCATCCGGCAAGCTGAGGTCATGAGCCCGTCCGGACTCGTCGCCGACCCCAGCGTTCTCGATCAGGCCTACCGCACCTGCCGGCAGCTGCACGCGCAGCACGGCCGGACGTATTACCTGGCCACGCTGCTGTTGCCGGCCTGGAAGCGGCCCTCCGTCCACGCCCTGTACGGCTTCGCCCGCTACGTCGACGACCTCGTCGACAACCCGGCGGATCCCGGCACGCGGCCGGATCCGGAGCGCGCCGGTGAGGCCATCGATGCGTTGGAACGCGACGTGCTGGCGGCCTTGGCCGGTGGGGCGGCCGTCCCGCGCGACGAGCCGGGTCCGCGCCGGGATGTGCTGCTCGCGCTCGCCGACACCGCGGCCCGATGGCGGCTGCCGACGGAGCACTTCACCGCGTTCCTGCACTCCATGCGCAGCGACCTCACCGTCAACGAGTACGAGACCTGGGACGACCTGCTCGGCTACGTGAACGGGTCGGCGGCCGTCATCGGCCTGCAAATGCTGCCGATTCTCGAGCCGACCTCGCAGGCCGCGGCGCCCTACGCGCGCGATCTCGGCATCGCGTTCCAGCTCGCCAACTTCCTGCGCGACGTCGGCGAGGACCTGCGCAGGGGGCGCATCTACCTGCCGCAGGAGTCGCTCCGGCACTTCGGGGTCACCCGCGAACGGCTGCGCACCGGCGTCGTCGATGGTCCGATCCGCCGGCTGCTGGCCTACGAGATCGCGCGCTGCCGCGAGATCTTCCGCTCCGCGGAGCCGGGTATCCGGCTGCTGCACCCCACCTCGCGGGATTGCATCCGCACCGCGTTCACCCTCTACTCGGGGATTCTCGGGGCGATCGAGCGGGCGGATTACCAGGTGCTGGATCGCCGGGTGGCGGTGGCGTTACCGCGCCGGATGGCCGTCGCGGGTCCCGGACTGTGGCGGGCCTACCGCGCCCGTCGGCGGCTTCCCCGGTCCGCGGCACCGGGCGCCCCGCATGCCGCCGGTGCTTCGAGCGCGGCGGCCGCGCCTCCCGCGCCGCCTTCGCGCGCGGCGGGCGGCCCGTCGGGTGACGGCGCTCGAACCGGCGGCCCCACCACACCCACCAGCACAGCGTCCACAGGACCAGGCTGAAGCCGAAGAGCAGGTCCTCCAGGGGAGCTCCGGCGATCCGGAAGCCGATGATGGTGTCCGGGTTGTAGCGGACGACCCGGCGATAGGTGAGCAAACCGTTCGTGATCAGCTGGAACGCGACGATGATCGCGTAGGCGACCCAGAACGCCCGCCGGGTCAGCAGCCGGGTCCGCAGGATCGCCAGGTCGAGTACTGCGGCGAGCCCGACTCCCGCCACCGCGAGCGCCGTGTAGCTCACCGGCGCTGCGCCGGCGGGTCCTCGCCGGCCGCGTGCTCGAACTCGCTGTCGACGTCGTCATCCTGGCTACCATCGTCACCGTGCGGGGCGGCGTCCTCGCTCGCCGTCGACGCAAGTGACCAGCCGGTGACGGCGCGCACCGCTTCCAGCGTCAGCACCGCGCACACCGGGATGACGAGGAAGAAGAGCAGCTCCTCCAGCGGGAGGTGGCCGGGCAGCGTCACGCCGACGATCTGCCGGCGGTCGTAGGACCATTGATGGCGCGAGATCGCGTACAGGTCCCAGCCGACGAAGACGGCAGCGACCGGGAGCAGCGTCAACAGCAGCCGCTTCCACCGCGCATACACCCGCACCCTCAGGAAGATCTCCAGCGGCGCGGTGCCGATCAGGCACCCCGCGAGGATCAGCAGGTAGGTCAGGGAACGCACGCGCCGGCCGCATCCCGTAGCCGGCCGGAAAGCTGCGCGGCGACGGCGACCGGATCCGCCGCCCCGGTGAGCGCCCGGACGACGACGACGCGGCGCGCTCCGGTGGCGAGCACCTCATCGAGCGTGTCCGGCGAAACGCCTCCCGTGACGAACCAGGGACGTGCACCCGCGGCGAAGGGCGGCGCCAGCGCCACCGCTCGTTCGAGCAGACCCAGACCGACGCCGGGACGGCCCGCTTTGGTCGGCGTCTCCCAGACCGGCCCCACGCAGAAGTAGTCGATGTCCGGATCGGCGACGGCGGCGGCCAGTTGCACCTCGTCGTGGGTCGACAACCCGAGAAGGACGTCGGGCCCGACGAGCCGGCGGGCCAGCGCCGGCGGCAGGTCGTCCTGGCCGAGATGCAGGATGTCGACCGGCGCGAACGCCGCCACGTCAGCCCGGTCGTTGGCACTGATCAACGCGGGTGGACTACCCGTCGCGGCGCCAGCGGCCAGTGCCTTCTCCCGCAGCTGCCGCAGGAGCGCGAGCTCCTGGCGCCACTCGAGACCCTTGCGGCGCAGCTGCACGATCTGCACTCCCGGCGGGGCGAGCGGCTCCGGGGTGCACAGGTACAGCTGTGCTGCCTGCAGCTTGGCCAGCCGTGACTCACGCATGCCCGGCCCTCAGAACGCGAGCGTCTGGGCCCGGCGGTGCACCTCGCGACTGCGCCGGTCGGTCAGGGCGTCAACCGGCGTACCCGCCAGGCTCGGATCCTCGGTGAACAGCCAGCGCATCGCCTCGTCCTCGGTGTACCCGGCGTCCATGAGCAAGGTCACCAGCCCGCTGAGGCCCTTGAGGACGTGGCCGTCGTCGATGAACGACGCCGGGACGTACAGCACGCCGTCGCGCCGCTCGGCCAGCAATCTGTGATCACGGATCATCTGACGGACGCGGCTCACCGGAAGCTCAAGCCGCTCGGCGACATCGGGGACGGTCAGCCATTCCACGCCCAGCAGTCAACCACCCCAAACCGCCCGTCAAAAGCCCCCACTCCCATGATCAACGCTGCACAAAACCGGGTTTGGCGGCCACATCCGAAGCCAAGCCCCGTTCGGTGAAGCGTTGATCATGGGCGGCGCCGCACGAGCGGCGGGGCGCCGTTGACGACGTCGATGACCGGCTCGCCGCGCACGGCCCGGGCGACGTTGGCCGCCACCCCGGAGATGAGCCGGCCGCCGGACTGCTGCGTACTTCCGGCCACGTGCGGCGACAGCAGCAGATGGTCGCGGGGTGCGGTCAGCAGCGGGCTGTCGCCCGGCAGGGGCTCACTGCCGTAGACGTCGAACGCCGCGCCGCCCAGGGCGCCGGACTCGAGCATCGCGACGACGGCCGCCTCGTCGACGATGCCGCCGCGGCTGACGCTGACGACGACCGCGCCGCGGGGCAGGCGCGCGAGTGTCTCGGCGCCGAGCAGCCCGCGCGTCTGCGGGCCCAGAGCCACCGCGTTCACCAGGATCTCGCTGCCCCGCACGAGCGTGTCGACGTCGGGCTCGTAGCGCGCGCCGAACTCCTGCTCCGGCGGGCGCGGCCGGCGCGACCAGTAAGTGACCGGGCAACCGAGCCCGGTGAATGCCCGCGCGCAGCCCTGCCCGATCGGGCCGAAGCCGATGATTCCCACCGGACGGCCTCCGATCTCGGCCGATCCGCGCTGGCTGATCTCCGTCTGCGGCCAGCGACCTTCCCGCAGCTCGTCCTCGGCCCAGCGAAAGAGCCGGGACACGGCGATCGCTGCCCCGACGGTCCACTCGGTGACCGCCGCCGCGTTGAACCCGGCGACGTTGGACAGCGGGATACCGGCGGCGGCCAGCGCGTCGCCGTCATGAGCTTGGACACCGACGCTCGGCTGCTGCACGAACGCCAGCCGGGGCAGCGCAGCGACCGCTTCCGCGCCGAGGCCCGGGTTGGCCACCCGCCAGTCGCCGAGGATCAGCTCCACCCGGTCGCGTTCCGCGCCGGGCAGCGAACGCAGGTCGTCGGCCTGCACGAACTCCAGCGGGAGATCCGCGAACACCAGCTGCAGCATCTCCAGCGGCAGCGGCGCGAGCGCCAGCAGGGTCCACGGCCGCTGGTCCGCGGTCTGTTCCGGAGCGGGCTTCGCCGTCTGCCCAGCTCCCGGCCCAGGTGCCTGATCGAACACGCCGTCGCGACTCGCACTCTCCGTCATCCCTGGGAGACTGCCATCGCTGCCTAAACTCCTGGCATGAGGACCGTCCTCACCTCTTCAACCGACCCCCTGCTGGGTCGGTTGATCGACGGTCGCTACGAGATCTCCGGCCGCATCGCTCAGGGCGGCATGGCCGTCGTGTACAGCGCTTTCGACACCCGGCTGGACCGGCCCGTCGCGGTGAAGGTGATGCATCCGGCGCTCGCCGCCGACGAGGAATTCGTCGGCCGCTTTCGGCGCGAGGCGAAGGCGGCCGCGCGGCTGTCGAGCCCTCATGTGGTCGCCGTCACCGATCAGGGGCGCGACGGCGATGTCGTCTTCCTCGTGATGGAGCTCATCGAGGGCCGCACCGCACGCGAGCTGCTGCGGGAGGCCGGGAGGCTCGCCCCGCGGGAGGCTCTCGAGCTCATCCTGCCCGTCCTCGAGGCATTGGCGGCCGCTCACCGCGCCGGCCTGATCCACCGCGATGTGAAGCCCGAAAACGTGCTGGTGGCCGACGACGGCGCGGTGAAGGTGGGCGACTTCGGGCTGGCTCGTGCCGTCGACGCGTCGCCGCTCACCGCCACCGCCGGGCTGCTGCTCGGCACGGTGGCCTACCTGGCACCGGAGCAGGTCGCGCGCGGGGTGGCCGATGCCCGCGCCGACGTGTACGCGTGCGGGGTGATGCTCTACGAGCTGCTGACCGGGCGACCCCCTTTTGAGGGCCCGAACGCACTGCAGGTCGCCTATCAGCACCTGAACGAAGATGTGCCACCGCCGTCCCGGCTCGCGTCCGACGTGCCACCAGCCGTCGATCGCCTGGTCGCGGCGGCCACGGCCCGCGATCCGGAGGATCGCCCGCGCGACGCCACGGCACTGCTCTTTCGCACCCGGGCGGTGCTCGACCGGCTGCCGCAGGCGCCGGGGAGCGTGCAGCGCCATGACACGCGTCCCCTCGACCTTGACCTGGGCATCGACGCCACGGACACCGGCGCGCTGAGGGTCCCCGGCCGCGGCGTCCGAACGCCGGTGCGCAAGCCGCCCCCGCCGTTCATCCCGGTGCCGCCTTTCCCCGGCCCGACAGCCGGCCACGAAGCCGACGTGGATGGCGAGCTCGATGAGGCGTCGGACGTCGAGCTGCTGCACGGACCCGGCGACGACGCGGACTTCGACGACCTCGACCCGCTGAATGCGCCCGCGCTTGCCGATGACCCGGCGTTCGCGCCGTCGACCGCGAGCGACGGTGCCGGTGATCGGGACGATCACGACCCCGACCCGGTCACGCTCCCGTGGCGCCGCAAGAAGCAGCCGCGCGCGAAGCGCCGGTTCTGGCGCCCCTCCCGCATCGTCATCCTGCTGGTCGTGCTGGCATCAGCTGCTGCCGCAGTGCTCGGCGTACAGCTCGCCGGACGTCATGCCACCGTTCCGCAGATCATCGGCAAGTCTCCTTCGGCCGCCCAGCAGGCCGTGCGCGATGCCCACCTCACCCCCCGCCTGGTTGCGGAGCAGGTCTACAGCGAAACGGTGCCCAAGGGCGCGATCGCCGTCGCCGACCCCGGCCCGGGTCACCAGGTCAAGCGCGGGACGCAGGTCACGCTCAAGGTCTCACTCGGCCCGGAGCGCTACACCGTGCCGACCCTCGACAAGTTGAGCCTCGCCGACGCGAAGGCCGCGTTGACCATCTCGCACCTGCAGCTGGGCACCGAGAAGCACAGCTACCACGACACGATCCCGGCTGGTCAGATCATCTCGTTCACCCCACCGGCCGGCGAGCTGGTCAAGCCGGGGACACCGGTGAACGTGGTGATCAGCGACGGCCCCGCGCCGGTGAAAACCCCGAAGCTCGACGGCGTGACCGGCGACGCCGCGCAGCAGCAGCTGCAGAAGCTCGGCCTCAAGGTCACCCGCGCGGAGGAGTTCAGCGACACGGTGCCGATCGGCCAGGTCATCCGGCTCACGCCCGACACCGGGCTGCACCGCCTGCAGACGGTCACGCTCACGGTGAGCAAGGGCCCGCAGCTCGTGCAGATCCCCGGCAACATCGAGAATTACAGCCCGGACCACGCGAAGCAGCTCTTGCAGTCCCTCGGCCTGCAGGTGGCCACCTACAGCTTCCCCGGGCTCGACACCCGCGTCCTCAAGATCAAGCCTGAGGCCGGCTCCATGGTGAAGGTCGGCTCGCAAGTCACGCTCTACCTCTACTGACGCGTGCCCGCCCGCAAGCCGAACCGCGTCGGCGCCCACACTCCCTCCGCCGGCGGTTTGGCCCGCAACGCGCTGCCCTACGCCCGCCGCGTCGGCGCCCAGGTCTTGCAGGTCTTCCTCGGCAACCCGCGGGGCTGGGCGGCCTCGAACGTCGACGCCGCGCAGGACGCCGCGTTCGCTGACGCGTGCGCCGCCGAACGCCTTCCGGTGTTCGTGCACGCGCCGTACCTGATCAATCTGGGCTCACCGCAGCCGGTCACCCGGGAACGTTCGGTCCGCGCCCTGGAACGCGTCCTCGAGCGCAGCGCCGCCATCGGCGCGCTCGGTGTCGTGGTCCACGCCGGCTCGGCGGTCGACCCGCGGGCCCGCGACGACGGCATGCGGCTGGCCCGCGAGGCGCTGCTGCCGACGCTCGACCGGCTGGAGGCCTCCCCCGCGGCGGGCCTGCGGCTACTCATCGAGCCGACCGCGAGTGGCAGTGCGGCGCTCGCGTCGCGGGTCGAAGACCTGGAGGCCTACTTTGCCGCGCTCGAGCAGCACCCGCGGCTCGGTGTCTGCCTCGACACCTGCCATGCCTACGCCGCGGGTCACGACCTCGCCGCTCCCGGAGGCACCCGCCAGGTGCTGAACGCGCTGGTCAAATCCGTCGGCCGGGGGCGGCTCGGGCTGGTGCACGCGAACGACTCGCGCGATCCGCTCGGCTCGCAGCGCGACCGGCACGCTCCGGTCGGGATCGGAACGATCGGCATCGATGCGTTCGCCGAGCTGTTCGTCCATCCCGCGACCCGCGGCGTGCCGCTCGTCGTCGAAACCCCCGGAGGCGAGGCCCAGCATGCCGCCGACATCGAGGCGTTGAAGCGGCTGCGCGACCTCGCCCGCTGAACACCGGCGCTTCCGGCGCGAAGTTCTGCGACGGCGCACGCGCGGAGTCCGGGGATTGGGAACAGGCGGCTGCGGTCGTATCGTTGAACCGCACGACACGGGCGACGCGACCCCAGCCATGCCGCGGACGCCCGAAATGACCCGATCGGGCCATGTGCCTGCCCGGATCGGGTCCGAGATGATGGGTGCGAGGAAATAAGCGGCGGCTTTCCCCGTCGCCGCACGCCGAGCGTGCGGTACGAGCCGCGTAGGAGGTGCCGTGGTCGCCGGACTGCTCAGTCGCAAGGCTGACGCGTTCGCCGCGCTGCTGGACGGCACCGACCCGGCCGCCGCGTCCGCAGCCGCCGCGAAGGATCCGGCGCTCGCGCACCTGGCTGGCCTGACGCAGCGCCTCGGGGCCATGCCCCAGCCCACCCCTGCGTTCAAGTCCGCGCTGCGCGACCAGCTGATGTCAGCGGCGAGTCACAGCGCGGCCACCTCGGCCGCCCCTTCGGCGACCCCGCCCTCCAGCCACTCGGCCAGCCCGGGAGCCGGGCACGGCGGGACGGGCGCACCCCACGTCATCCCGTCGCAGGTCGCTCCCGCTCCCGCCGTCGGCGGCGGTGCCGCTGGCACCAGCGCCGGCGCCGGCGGCCTCACCAGCACGTTCGCGACTCTCGGCAAGTCCGCGCCGCTGTGGATCAAGCTCTTCACCGGTGGCGTCGTCGTCGCCGTGGGCGCCACCGGCGTCGGGGTCAGCGCTCACCGAGCCCTGCCGGGTGACTTCTTCTACGGCGTGAAACGCCAGGTCGAAGCCGTGCAGCTGGACCTTGCGAGCGGTACCCGTGACAAGGCCACCACCCAGCTCGGCTTCGCCCACGCGCGGCTCAACGAGATCAAGGAGCTCATCGCCCGCGATCACGTCGCCGCCGGCAAGCCGATCTCCAGTGACACCGCGGCTAATATCCGCAGCGCCTTGCAGAACTGGGCGGAAGACGCCGGGGTGGCGACGACCTCGCTGCTGCAGCAGATCACCGCGCTCGGCAGCTCCACCGTCAACGCGGCGACCTCCCTCGACCTGCGCAAGATCATCGCCACCTTTACCAACGAGCAGTTCGTGCAGCTCGGCTCGCTGCTGCCCACCCTCCCCGCCGGCCCGCTGCAGTCGCTGACCGTGAGCGCACTCGGTTACCTCCAGCGCGTCGACCAGGTGCTCGGCGGCAATCCGGTCGACCTGCTGAACAAGCTGCCGATCCCGGTGACCAAGATCCCGGGCCTTCAAGACGTCCTTCCGCAGCTCAACCTGCCGCACAGCGGCAACGGCACGACCGGCAGCAGCGGTTCCTCGGGCTCCAAGCTCCCGCTTCCGCTGCCCACCGGCTCGCACGCGTCCACCAGCGCAGCCGGCGGGTCGAAGGGTCCGAACCCGCTCGCGTCGGTCGTCCCCTCGGTTCAGGTCCCGTTGCCGTCAGTCGGTCCGAGCGGCCTGACCCTGCCGAGCGCGGGGCTCGGCGGCGTCCTCCCGAGCATCAACGTCGGCGGATCCACCGGTCAGGGCAGCGGGTCGACGGGCGGTTCCGGCAGCTCTCCGTTGAAGAGCACCCTCAACGACGTCTCCAAGGGCGTCGATCAGGCCGTCCAGAGCGCAGGTGGTGTGGTGAAGAGCGCCGGCGGCGCGGTCGACAACACCGTCAAAGGCGCGGGCGACACCGTGAAGGGCGCCGTCGGGACGGTGACCGGCGGGCTGACCAGCTCATCCGGACCGTCACTGTCGCTTCCGACCGCAATCCCGACCTTGCCCCCGCTGCCGAAGCTGCCGGGCCTCGGCGGCTGAGCCGGCCGGCCCGGCGCTCACCCGATCGCGGTAGTGCGCGCGGGATCCGGGAGCACCGCCACGTACGGCATGAAGGTGGGCGCCCCGACGATCGCGATCAGCGCGGCTGCGACCTCGTCGCATTCCATGGTGCCAGGGCCGTTGTCGAGCAGGTAGCCCTCGGCTCCCCAGCTGGGTGACAGCTCGCCGAGCAGTGCGGGATCCCAGCTCGCCGTGACACCGGTCCCGAGCGTCATGCCGACCGCGACCGTGCCGAACGCGACGTCCCGATGCTCCGAGCGCCAGGCACGGGCCAGCTCTTCGAGCGCCGCCTTGCTGCTCGCGTACGCCCCCATTCCGGGCAGCGGCCGGCCGACGGACGTCGCCGAGATGTAGCACACCCGGCCGCGAACCGCTTTCAGGTGCGGCAAGGCGGCCCGGGTGACGAGGGACGCTCCGACGACGTTCGTGGCAAGGAGGCGCGTCCATGCCGCCGCATCCACGTCGGCGATCCGCACCAGCGGATCGACCGCCGTCGCATAGACGACGTCGTCCAGACCGCCCAGGGCCTCGACGGTCTGCTCGACGGCCCGCTGCACCTCGGGCTCGGCAGTCACATCGCACGGCACCGCCACGGCCGCGGGGCCGGCTTCCTGAACGGCCGACTCGAGCAGCTCGCGCCGACGGGCGGCGAAGGCCACGCGGGCCCCCGCCTGCGCGGCCGCGATGCTGAAGGCCCGGCCGATGCCGGACGAGGCCCCGACGACGAGAAGGCGCCGACCGGCTAGGGCATCGGTCGCGGGACGGGCGGCGGGAGCTGCGGTGTCAGGCATGACTTGACGCTACGGCCCCTCCTCCGAGCGGCCGCGGCGCCCCGCTGCTGGAGCGGCTCCCGCGGCCGCGGGAGCCGCTCGCCGGAGTCAGGAGGCGAACCGTAGCGAGGTGATGCCCGGCGTGTCGCCGGCGATGAGCAGCGACCAGAACGCGGGGGCACCGAAGCCCCGCAGCTGACCGTTCAGCTGGGAGACCACCGAGCGCCGGACCGCATCCGCCACCGCGTCGTCGCCGGTGAGCGGCCACTCGTGATAGGAGCCGTAGACGGTCAGGTAGGCCCGGTTACCGGTCACGTGGTTGAACAGCCAGTCGCTGTTGGAGGCCTCGTTGTACGGGTCCTGCGTCGCCTGCTCGATCATGAGCGGGACGACCTTGCGCTTGTTCCAGTTGAGCCCGTAAGGACCGGCGCCGGCCATGACTATCGCCGTGTCGATGCGATTGTCGTAATAGCTGGTCGACATCGTCATGCCGGCGACCGTCATGCCGCCGTCGCTGTGACCGATGACCGCCACCTTGTTGGGATCCATCGCCCAGCTGAGGAAGTTGCCCGGCTCCTTCGCATACGCCTGCATCTTGGTGATCACCGCAGACACGTCGTACATCTGGTTCAGGATCTCGGTATTGCTACGACTGGCCGCGGCAGCGCCCGCCATATAGCCCTCGATCGGGAATGTCGGCGCCGCCACGACGTACCCCTGGGCGGCGATCGCGTGCAGGAACACCCGATAGGTCTGCGGATCGGCATTGAAACCGGGAGCGAAGACCACGAGCGGGAAATGCCCGGCTCGCGCCTTCGCCCAGAACTGATCCTGGCTGGACAGGCTGAACCCCTCCGCCGGGTACCAGATCGAGATCGGCAAGTTGCGGTGGTCCATCGCCGGATAGGGGTAGCGAGCCGGGGTCGCGCGGGCGTAATCGACCGCGGAACCAATCGCCGTACCGACGGGATAGGTGTCGCGCATGAAGCTGCCCGCGCCGGTGGTGGCCCGGGGCTTCAGTATCGAGCCGCGGTGGGCCTGCCGCTCGGCCTGGGCGATCTTGCGGATGTCGCGGGTCGGCGCCGCATCGGTCGCGGCCGAGGCCGGCAGCGCAGCAGGAAGGATTGCTGCGGCCGCCGCCAACGCTAGGGGAAGAAGCATTCTTCGGCGCATGGGCTCACATCGGTCTCTCCCACCGTCCGATGAATGCGGCCGGCAGGTTGTCAGAAAGGTGAAAGTTTGCTGAGCACGTCGGCGGCCTTTCTGACTGCCTCGGCGTCGACGGCGAGGGAAGTCACGAGCCGCACCCTGGTGGGTGAAACGACGGAGACCATAACTCCCTGTGCACGCGCGGTCGCGGCAAACACGCCGGAGTTTTCCGCCCGTAATCCGACGATATTCGTCGGGACATTTGCCGGATTCACCCCGCACGCGTCCGCGAGCAGGCGGGCGTGGGCGTGGTCGTCGGCCAGCCGGTCGAGGTGATGCGCGAGGGCATACCGGCCTGCGGCAGCCAGAATTCCCGCCTGGCGCATACCGCCGCCCAGGCGCCGGCGCAGGATCCGGGCTTCGGCGGCCCGCTCCGCCGAGGTGACGACGAGCGAGCCGACGGGCGCGCCGAGCCCCTTCGACAGGCAGACCGAGAGCGTGTCGAAAAGCGCCCCGTACCGGGCCAGGCTCACCCCGCTCGCGACCGACGCGTTCCAGATCCGGGCGCCGTCGCAGTGCAGCGCGACACCACCGGCCGGCCCGGCGACGGCGGTGACGCGCGCCCGCAAGTCAGCGAGCTGCTGGTACGGATGCACCAGCCCGCCGCCCCGGTTGTGGGTCTGCTCGACCGCCACCGCACTGGTGGGAACGGTCCCCCACCCGGCCGGCCGGACCTGCTCCGCGTAGGCGTCGAGGTCGAGCGCCGGACCGGGCACGGTTCGCGTCTGTATGGCGCCGTGCTGAGCAGCGCCGCCGCCCTCGTACGTGACGATGTGGGCGTCGCTGTCGCACAGCACCTCGCCCGCCGGCGGTACGACGAGCCGCAGGCAGATCTGGTTGCCCATCGTGCCGGACGGGACGAACACCGCCGCCTCGTGGCCGAAGAGTGCGGCCACCTCCTCCTCGAGCGCCCGCACGCTCGGGTCTTCGCCGTAGACGTCGTCGCCGACGGGTGCGCGGGCCATCGCCTGGCGCATCCCCTCGGTAGGGGCGGTGACAGTGTCGCTGCGGAGGTCGATCAGTGCGTCGCTCATGTGGTGAACCTGCGGCCGGCAGCCGCGACCTAACCCTGCTGCAGCATCTCCGCGACGAGAAACGCGAGCTCGAGCGCCTGCGACGTGTTGAGGCGTGGGTCGCAGGCGGTCTCGTAGCGGCCGGCGAGATCGGCTTCGCTGATCGCCATCGCGCCGCCCAGGCACTCGGTGACGTTTTCGCCGGTCAGCTCGATGTGCAGGCCACCCGGCCAGGCGCCGAGCCCGCGGCAGACGTCGAAGAAGCCCTGCACCTCGGCCATCACGTCATCGAAGCGCCGGGTCTTCACCCCGCCGGCGGTGACCGTGTTGCCGTGCATCGGATCGCAGGCCCAGACGACCGCGCGGCCAGTGGCACGCACCTTTTCGATGAGCGGCGGCAGCGTGTCGGCCACCTTGCCCGCCCCCATCCGGGAGATCAGCGTGATCCGACCCGGCTCGCCACGCGGGTCGAGGCGCTCGACGAGCGCGGCCGCGTCCTCCGGCGACGCGCTCGGACCGAGCTTCACGCCGATCGGGTTGCCCACCGCCGACATGAAGGCCACGTGCGCCCCGTCCAGCTGGCGGGTGCGCTCCCCGATCCAGATGGTGTGGGCCGACAGGTCGTACGCGAGGCCCGTGGCATCTTCGGTACGCGTGAGCGCTCGCTCGTAGTCGAGCAGCAGCGCCTCGTGGCTGGTGAACAGCTCGACCTGCTCGCCGGTGGCACCGAGCGAGACGCCGATGGCGCGCATGAAGCGCATCGCCCGGTCGATGTCGCGCGCGACGACCTCGTAGCGCTTACCGGCGGGAGAGGCAGCGACGAAGTCACGGTTCCACGCATGCACCTGGTGCAGGTCAGCGAAGCCCCCGGTGGCGAACGCCCGCAGCAGGTTCAGCGTGGAGGCACTCGAGTGGTAGGCACGGACCATCCGGAAGGGATCCGGGATCCGATCCTCGGCCGTGGCGGCGATGCCGTTCACCGCGTCGCCGCGGTAGGACGGCAGGCCGGTGCCGGCCTCGATGTCGGCCGAGCGCGGCTTGGCGTACTGCCCCGCCATCCGGGTGACCTTGACCACCGGCAGGGACGCTCCATAGGTCAAGACCACAGCCATCTGCAGCAGTGTCTTGACCTTGTCGCGGATGCCATTGGCGGTCGCGGATGCGAACGTCTCGGCGCAGTCACCACCCTGCAGGAGGAACGCCTCGCCGGCGGCCACGGAAGCCAGCCGTTCCCGAAGAGAGCGCACCTCATGGGCGGTGACCAGCGGCGGGACGGCACGCAAGTCGTCGACGGCGGCAGCGAGCGCGGCCGGGTCCGGCCAGCTCGGCTGCTGCGACGCGGGACGCGTCCGCCAGGCGTCGAGATCGGGTGTGTCCATGATTGACCAAGCGTACGGCGACGGGCCCGCTCGCACCGCCGGCCGGCGCAGGTACGACGCGATTCGCCCGCTTTTGCCGGCTCCCGGCAGGTTCGCCGTCAGCCGAAGAAGACCTCCGCCTCGGCGTAGAGCTCCGGGGGCACGGTCTTCAGCTTCCGGGTGGCCTCGGTGAGCGGAACCCGAACGATGTCGGTGCCTTTCAACGCGACCATCTTGCCGAAGTCTCCGTCGGTCGCCGCATCCACCGCGTGCAGGCCGAAGCGGGTGGCGAGCCAGCGGTCGTAGGCGGTGGGCGTCCCGCCCCGCTGGATGTGACCGAGCACCGTCGTGCGGGCTTCCTTGCCGGTCCGTTCCGCCAGCTCCCGCTCCAGAAGCTGGCCGATGCCGCCCAGCCGGACGTGCCCGAACGCGTCGAGCTCCCCGGTCTGGGTCGCCATCGTGCCCTCCTTGGGCGTCGCGCCTTCCGCGACGACGACGATCGGAGCGTAGCGATGGGTGGCGAAGCGGTTCATCACGTACTTCGCGACCTCGTCGATGTCGAACGGCCGCTCAGGGATCAGGATGACGTTGGCCCCGCCGGCAAGGCCGCTGTGCAAGGCGATCCAGCCGGCATGGCGGCCCATCACCTCGCAGATCAGCGTGCGGTGGTGGCTCTCTGCCGTGGTGTGCAACCGGTCGATCGCTTCGGTGGCGATGCTGACTGCCGTGTCGAACCCGAACGTGTAGTCGGTGGCGCCGAGGTCGTTGTCGATGGTCTTCGGCACGCCGACGACCTTGACGATCCCGTCCTGCTGCAGGCGGCCCGCCACGCCCAGGGTGTCCTCGCCGCCGATGGCGATGAGCGCGTCGATCTCGAGTGCCTCGACCGACGCGCGAATGCGATCGATGCCGCCCTCGACCTGGTACGGATTGGTCCGGCTCGAACCGAGCACGGTGCCGCCTCGCGGCAGCAGCCCGCGCACGGCCTCGATGTCGAGCGGCAAGATGTCGGCGTCTATCGGCCCGCGCCAGCCGTCCCGGAAGCCGACGAAGTCGTGGCCGTGGACCTGCACGCCCTTGCGGACCACGGCCCGGATCACCGCGTTGAGGCCGGGGCAGTCCCCGCCTCCGGTCAAGACGCCGATGCGCATACCGGCAGGCTAGCCCGCATCGCGGCAGGAAACAGAGCGCTGACGCACCGGACACGCAGAGGCGCCGGCGCGCAATACGCCGTCCGGCGTCAAGGTGTGCTCCGTTCGCGCCGAATCAAGAGGGGTGCGAGCAGGAACCCCGCCCCGCCGTGCGCAGCTTCGGTCGCGCCGCCGCCGCCGGCGCCTTACGGGTGCGGTGGCCGCCGTCGTGCTGGCCGGGCTCGCCACCGGCACCCCCGCCCTCGCCGCGGCCGGTCCGGCAGCTGCCGACCCGCTGCCCACCCGGGCGGATGCGGCGGCCGGCGTCCAGACCGCGCAGCAGCGACTCGCCGCCGCCGAGCAGAAGGTCCGCTCCGCCACGGAGCGCGCGCAACAGCTCGCCACCAGCGTCGTCGCGCTGCAGAACCAGCTGAACGACGCCGAGCAGGCCGTCGTCGTGGCGCGCGCCGGGGCCCGCAAGGCCATCCGCGAGGCCTACGACGACGCGAGCGTCGATCCGACGGCAGACCTCCTCGCGTCGCTCAACGGCGGCGACCCCGACCTGGCCAGCCGGCTGCGCGCGCGCCAACTCGGCGACGCGGCGGCCCGGGCGCGCAGCCTGGCCGGGTCCGTCAAGCGACTCACGGCGCTGCGGTCGCAGACCGCGCACAAGCGCACGGATGCGGTGAAGGCCGCCGCTGCCGCGACCGGCGCGGCCGAAGCCGCCCGCCGCGAGCTGGCCGCAGCGATCGAGACGCAGCAGCAAGTGCGTTCGCAGGCCGAGCTGGCCGCGCAACGCAAGGAACTCGAGCAGCTCAAGGCGGACCTGGCCAAAACCCTCGCCGCGCTGCGCGCCGCCTCGACCAGCTCGGCGAGCGGATACAGCGGCATCGCGATCACCGCCGCCAACCTGCCCACCGATCTGCGCAGCCTTTACATGAACGCGGCGAAGACCTGCCCGGGCCTGCCCTGGTCGGTGCTCGCGGGAATCGGCCAGGTGGAGACCGGCCACGGCCAGAACAAGAACGTTTCGAGCGCCGGCGCCATGGGTCCGATGCAGTTCATGCCGGCGACCTGGGAGGTGTACGGCATCGACGGCGACGGCGACGGCGTCGCCAACATCCTCGACCAGGCCGATGCCGTCTTCTCCGCCGCGAAGTACCTGTGCGCGAGCGGCGGCGGCAACAGCGACACGCTGTATCAGGCGATCTACGCCTACAACCACTCGGACTACTACGTGCAGACGGTGTTGGCCGCCGCGGCGCAGTACCACTAGCCGCCCCCGACCCCCTGGGCCGGCGTCAGGCCGAGGCCCCGAAGTCCCGGGCGTAGGCGGGGTGGCGAGCCGCGCAGGTTCGCCAGCGGACGAGGTTGAACCGGGCGTCGGCGAGCGCGTCGTGGGCGTCCGGCGGCTCCGGCGGCAGCGCCGGGCTGCCGACCTCCTCCCATAGCTGGCGAAGCTCGCGGGTGAATCGCGGCAGCGCCCGGGGCAGCTCCGGCATGCTGCCCCACAGCTGGCAGAGGACCACATGGTCGTACGCCCCGTACCAGGCCCACAGCTCCGGCTGCAGCCCACCGGCGGTGACGAAGGCGAGCACTTCGTCGCGGATCGCACGTCGCGGCTGCCAGATCGGCGAGCCCGGCGACGGCAGCTTGTCGAGCACGTTGCGCCGCACCCACGGCCCTGCCCGGCCCGGGTCGAACTCGTTCGAGACCAGGTACAGCTCGCGGTCGCCGCTCTCGTCGACTATCGCGATCGAGACGAGCTCGATGGTGCGGCCATCCTCGATGAACTCGCAGTCGTAGAAGTAGCGGGCCGAAGGGCGATCGCGAGCCATGAGTGCCATCTTTGCCAACGCCGGGCTCGCGGGCCGCAAATGGTGCGAAAATCAGCAGGCAATGACCGCCTGTCCGGCATGCGCCACTCCCGCCGCGCCCAGCGCCCGCTTCTGCGGCGCGTGCGGCACACCGTTGCCCGGCTCCTGCCCGAGCTGCAGCGCGCCGACGGTGCCCGGGCAGGCGTTCTGTACCGACTGCGGCGCCCGGCTTTCGGACAGCAGCCCGCGCCGTCGCAGCGAGGAGCGGCGCCGCGGCGAGGAGCGGCGCGTGGTCTCGGTGCTCTTCGTCGACGTCGTCGGCTGGACCAGCGCGGCGGAGCAGCTCGACCCCGAGGACCTGCGCGCCGCGCAGTCGGATTATTTCGCCGCGGTCCGGACGGTCATCGAGCAAAGCGGCGGGACGCTGGAGAAGTACATCGGCGACGCCGTGCTGGCATGCTTCGGTGCTCCGCGCGCCACCGAAGACGATCCCCTGCGGGCGGTCCGGGCGGCGCTGCTGATCCAGGACGCCCTCTCCGAGCTGGTGGTGGGCGACGCGCCCCTGGCGGCCCGCATCGGCGTGGCGACCGCCGAGGCGCTGGTCGACCTGGACGCCGACCCGGCGCGGGGGCAGGCGTTCGTCACCGGTGACGTGGTCAACCTGGCCTCGCGGCTGCAGTCCACCGCTCCTCCCGGCGGGGTGCTGGTCGGCAAGGCGACGCAGGCCGCCACCGCAGACTCGGTGGAGTACGAACCCGTCGGCACGCTGAACCTGAAAGGCAAGGCCGAGCCCGTCGAGGGCTTCCTCGCTCTCGGCATGTCGGCGAAGCCGCCCTCCGGACCCCGCCACGACCTGCCGTTCGTCGGGCGGGTGCCACAGCTGCGGCTGCTGTCGAGCTGCCTGGACCGGGTCGTGAGCGACGGCGCCGGTGCGCTGGTCACCATCACCGGCGAGCCGGGCATCGGCAAGAGCCGGCTGGTGCACGAGCTGGCCAAGGAACGCGCCGGCCCTGCCGACCGGCGCGGCGGGGTGCGCTGGCTGTCGGCATCGTGCGTGGCCTTCGACAACAAGGGCAGCTACGCACCGCTGGCGGCGTTGCTGTCCTCCTGGAGCGGCATTCCGGACACCCTCGCCCCGGAGGCCGCGGCTCGCGAGTTCGCGCAGCGCCTCGCGACTTCCCTCCCGCGGCTCGACACCGACCGCGTCGTCGAGGGCCTGCGCCCGCTGCTCGGCCATCTCGACCGCGCCCGGTCCGACGCCCGCGACGCGGTGGCCGGCGCGGCGGGAGCGGCGGCCGCCTGGCGGCGGGTCATGATCGCGTTGGCTGAAGAGGCGCCGACGGTGCTGGTACTCGAAGACCTGCAGCGCGCCGACGACGCGCTGCTCGACGCCGTCGAGGAGCTGCTCGCACTGGCCACCGAGGTGCCGCTGCTGGTCCTCGTCACCGCTTGGCCCGAGCTGCTGGAGCGGCGCCCCGGGTGGGGCTCGTCCGGCCCCGACGTGGTGACGCTTTCGCTGCCCGCGCTGGACGAAGCCGAGACCGCCCAGCTGCTGCGCGGGCTGCTCGGACCTGATCTGCCGGCGCCGGCGCTGTCCCGGCTGGTCGCGCTCGCGGGCGGCAACCCGCTCTACGCCGAGGAATGCGCCGGCATGCTGCGCGACCGGGAAGTCGCGCAGCTCGTGCGCGGGGTACCCGAGCTGCCGTTGCCACGCTCCGTGCAGGGCATCGTCGCGAGCCGGCTGGACCTGGTCGGTGACGACGAGCGCGCGGTTCTGCAGGCTGCGTCGGTGCTCGGGGAAACCTGCTGGCCAGGGCCCGTCGCGCTGCTCGCCGAGCTGCCGACCTCGGAGGTCGAGGTCTGCCTCGCCCAGCTGGCCCGGCGCGGCATGCTGCAGCGCGTGCGCCCGTCGACGATGCCGGGCGAGCCGGAGTACGCCTTCCGATCGGCGCTGGTGCGCGGGCTGGTCTACTCCCGGCTACCCCGCCAGCGCCGGCTCGAGCAGCACGTGCGGGCCGCTGACTGGTGGACCACCCGCCGCAACGGTCGCGAAGCCGAGCGGGCCGAGCTCATCGCGCATCACCGCGTGGTCGCCTGCGACCTGGCGACGGCGTTGCGCTCGCCGGAGGCGGCGCTGCGTGCCGAGCAGGCCCGGCTCGCGCTGCGCGAGGCGGCCGAACGGTCCTACGTCCTGCGCGCGCTGCTTCCGACCCGAGCGCATCTGGAGCGAGCGCTCGCGTTGTGGCCGGAGGACGTCGATCCCATCGGGCGGCAGTCCTGCCTGCGTCTCGCCGAGGAGGTCTGCTTCCTCGCCGACCGCGACGGCTTCGTCAAGGGCGGCGGCCGGGAGCGGGTCGGCGCGGTGGCCGAGCAGCTGCACCAGCTCGGCGCTGACGCCGAAGCCGCCCGCGCCCACACGCTGCTCGGGCAGGTGGCCTGGTGGGTGGCGGACCGGCAGGAGGCCCTGAGCCAGCACGGCCGTGCCGTCGAGCTGCTGAGGACGCACCCGCCGAGCGAGCAGCAGGCGCTTGCCCTCACCGAGCTGGCCCGGCTGCAGATGCTGTGCGAGCACACCGGTGAGGCCATCACGACCGGCCGGGCCGCCGTCTCGCTGGCCGAGCGGCTCGGGCTCGCCGAGGCCGAAGCCAACGCCTTGTGCACCGTGGGTGTCGCCCGCTATCTCGCCGGCGACCCGGGAGGCATCGCCGACCAGGAAGCGGCGCTGGCCGTCGCGCGCGAGCGCAAGCTCGCGGCGCTGCCCCGCGTCGCCAACAACCTCGCGACCACCCTGCAGGAGGAAGGCGAGCTGCGCCGCAGCTACGCCCTCATGGACGAGGCCGCAGCGATCAGCGACCCCGGCGGCGGAGCCGGGATGCACTCGTTCCAGGCTGAGCCCGAAGCGGCGCTGCGGGCGTGCAACGAAGGCGACTGGGATCTCGCGTTGCAGCTCGCGGACGGCTTCCTGGACCACTCACCGGGTAAGTCCGGCCCGTGGGAGGCGCAGCTGCGCGGGCTGCGATCCTGGCTGCGATTGCTGCGCGGGGAGCCGCCGGCGGCCTTGCTCACCGGCCTGGACGCCGCCATCGACCAGGCGTGCGCCGGCGGCTTCCCGCAGATCATCCGTCCGGTGCTGGCCATCGCCGCCCGCTGCGCCGCTCTGGAAGGCGGGCGCGAGCAGGCGGCGGCGCGCTACGACGAGCTGCAGAGCCATTGCTCGGGCAACGAGACTCCGTCGCGCGAGTGGCTGCCGTCGGCAGTGGCCGTCGCGATCAGCCTCGACGGCGCGCCCGGAGGTGGACGCGCCAGGGCGCTGCACGACCGGCTGCTCGCCGCGCCCCGCGAGACGCGCTGGGTGGCGGCCGGATTGGCCTCGCTGCGGTCCGCGTTCGCCCGCGCCCGGGGTGACGCGGCCGAGGCTCTCGTCGCCGCCGAGGCGGCGGTGGCGTTGTACGGCGAGATCGGGGACGAGACCGAGCGGGGGCTCGCCGTCTCCGTTGCGGCTCAACGCGAGCGCGAGCTGCGCGGACCCGGCCGCTGGGAATGGGAGCTCGCTGCCTTCGTGGCGCGCACCGGTGCCGTCCGGCTGCTGCCCGCCCCGTCGGCGCCCTCCGAGGCTCTCGGGCTGATCCCCGAGGGCCGGCGCGCCCCGAGCGAGTTGACCGACTGAGCGAGTTGACCGACTGAGCGGTCAGGCCGCCTTCGGGGTGGTCGGCGCATCGTCGCTTCCGGAACTCCCCGCCTTGCGCGCGGCCGCCAGGTCGGCTTTCGCCTTGGCGGCGTACACGTCGACATATTCCTGATTCGACAGCAGCATCAACTCGTACATGATTTCGTCGGTCATGCTGCGCAGCACGAAGCGGTCGTCCTCGAGACCGGCGTAGCGGCTGAAATCCAGCGGCTTGCCGAAGCGAATTCCGACCCTTTTCACGCGCGGCAGCACCTTGCCCGCCGGCTGCACCTCGAAGGTGCCGATCATGGCGACGGGGACGACGGGGACGCCGGCCTCCAGCGCCATGCGGGCGACGCCGATCTTGCCGCGGTACAGCCGGCCGTCCGGGGAGCGCGTGCCCTCCGGATAGATGCCGAGCAGCTTGCCTTCGTCGAGGATCGCGACGCCGGTGCGCAGCGCGGCCTCGCTCGCCCGGCCACCGCTACGGTCGATCGGGACTTGCCCGACGCCGGTGAAGAACATTTTCTTCAGCCGGCCCTTGATGCCCTTTTCGGTGAAGTAATCGCTCTTTGCCAGGAAGGTCACCCGCCGCGGCACCATCAGCGGCATAAAAATCGAATCCAGGAAAGACAGGTGATTGCTGGCAAGGATCGCCGGGCCGGTCTCCGGAACGTTCTCGAGACCTTCGGTCCAGGGCCGCCAGAGGATCCGGAGCAGGGGCATCAAGATCGCCTTGACGACCCAGTAGAACACCTCGACTCCTCGCCGGGCCGGCCGAAGGGGTGCTCGGCGCACCCGCGGTTTTCGACGAGCCGATCCCCAAACCCTAAGAGTGCGGCCGGGCGGCAGCAATCCCCGGAGCGGGCGCGCCGCGGCGCGATCCGTGAAAGCTGACCCGGCGCAGCACCCGAGCTGCCCTCAAGCCGACCGTTGCGCCCCGCCGAGTGACCACCGTCATGATTGCGCAACCGCAAATCCCGGTCGCCAGGCTTGGCTGCACCGTGAAACGATGGGTACAAGGCGGTTGTCCCAGCTACCTTCCGCCCGCCCGCCGGCGCGAGGCGGGCCGGCCCAGCCGAAGGATGAGCGACGGAGGTGCGACGTGCCCCTGATGCCGGGAGCCGAACCCCTCGCCATCGATGGCGGACCGATCGGCGCGCTCGTCCTCCACGGCTTCACGGGTACGCCGCAGGCCGTGCGTGACTGGGGCCGTGCCCTTGCTGACGCGGGGCTCACCGTCACCGTGCCCCGGCTTCCGGGCCACGGCACCCGCTGGCAGGACATGGCCCGCACCCGCTGGACCGATTGGTACGCCGAGGCGGAGCGGGCGTTCGACGAGCTGCGCCGCTGCTGCGCCGAAGTCTTCGTCTGCGGGCTGTCGATGGGGGGCACCCTCACCCTGCGGCTCGCGGAGCAGCGGGCCGCAGAGGTCGCCGGCGCCATCGTCGTGAACGCCTCGCTCGCGACCGAGCGAAAAGACGCGAAGCTGCTGCCGCTGCTGCGCTACGTGATCCCGGCGCTGCCCGGCGTCGCCGGCGATATCGCCAAACCGGGCGTTTCCGAGGTGGCGTACGCCAAGATGCCGCTCGCGGCGGCGCATTCGCTGAGCCAGCTGTGGGCGCTCACCCGGGCCGACCTTTCGTCCATCACCTGCCCGGTGCTCGCGTTCCGCAGCGAGACCGATCACGTCGTCGAGCCGCTGTCGGGCCAGCTGCTGAAAGACGGCGCGAGCGCGACCACCGTCACCGAGCGGGTGCTGCGCGACAGCTTCCACGTGGCCACCCTCGACAATGACGCCCCGCAGATCTTTTCCGAGAGCATCGACTTCGTCCGCGCTCACAGCGGCGCCCAACGGGTGGGCTCGCCATGAGCCCGCGCGACAACGGCTTGCGCGCCGAGTCCTACACCGTGCTGGTGGAGATCGAGGAATCGCTGGGCGAGCGCATGCTGGGTGCGCTCGCCGAGCGACGCATCGCCGCCTACGTGCTGCCGGCCCGCGGGCCCGGCGGCACCACCCGGTTGATCCTGCACGTCGACGCCCGGCTGCGCGTACCGGCAGGCATCGTGCTCGCCGGGCTCGCCCCGGCCCCCGCCGGTGAGCTGCCGTCCGAGACGGAGGCTGCGGCCGAGGCGCCCGGCTCGCCGCCGGTCGACGGCCTCGCTGACGATGCAGCCTTCGCGGAGATCGTCGCGGGTTTCTACCAGACCCCACCGGAGCGCAGCTGGCCCGCGGCGGAGGACCTGCCGCCCGATCCCCCGCCGGCGGCGGCCCGCAGCGAAGCCGGCGCGCCAGCCGGTGCCCGGCCCTACACGGGGGCTGACCGGCGGCGACCGCTACCGAGCCCGCAGCCTCCTGCGGCGTCCAGCCCGCGCCCGGCGGACGACGACGAGCACTACGCGCCGCCCCATCTCCCGCGGCTCAGCCCGTTCCCGTCGGCGGTTCGCTGGGCCTTGTTCGCCCTCGGCGTCGGGCTGGCTCTGCTGCTGGTGCCGACCGTACTGGCGTTCGATCACGGCACTTCGCTCGACGTCGCCGGGGTCGGCTGCATCCTGCTCGGCACGGCGATGCTGCTGGTGCGCCTCCGCGAGCGCTCCCCCGACGATCCGGACGACGGGGCCGTCGTCTGACGCGTTCTCGGCGCGATGCCAGCCGCGCACCCTGAGCTACCGGTAACCTGCGGCAACGGCGCAGCTGAGGCGGCCGCCTAGACGGCACATGGGGGGCGACATGGGCGTGTCCGAGATCGTGGAAGTGAGCGGCCACCTCATGGACACCGGCGTGCTCGCGCACGTGCTCGACGACGTGCTCGAGTACGGCGGCGACTACGCCATCGAGCGGCTCGATGTCGGGCGCACCCATGACGATGAATCCAGCGCCCGGATCCGGGTGAGCACCGACGACCCGGACACGCTGTCGCGGCTGCTGATGCGGCTGCAGTCGCACGGCGTCAACGCGGTCGAGACCGGCGAGGCACTCACCCGTCCGGCGCCGCGCGACGGCGTGTTTCCGGACGACTTCTACTCCACGACCAACCTGGAGACCGTCGTGCGTCTCGGCGGCTCCTGGGTGCCGGTCGAGCAGCCGGAGATGGACTGCGGGCTCGTCGTGACCGGAGGGCGGATCCACACCATCCCGGTATCGGATGTGCGCGAGGGCGACCAGGTCGTCTGCGGCGCCTCGGGGGTGCGCGTCGTGCTGCCCCCGAGCGAGCATTCCGCTCACTCGGTCGGCCGCGGCTCCGCCGTCGCCGAATCCTTCGGCTTCATGTCGTCGGTCGTGTCGTCCGAGAAGCCGCAGGCGTTGCAGGTGCGGCAGATCGCCGCACGCATCCGCGACGTGAAGGGCGACGGCGGCAAGGTGCTGTGGGTCGCCGGCCCTGCCGTGGTACACACCGGAGCGTCACCCGCCCTGGTCGCATTGATCGGCGCCGGCTTTGTCGACGTGCTCTTCGGCGGCAACGCGCTCGCGACCCATGACATCGAGGCCTCGCTGTACGGCACGTCGCTCGGAGTGGATCTGGCGGCGGGGCGTGGCGTCGAACACGGCCATGAGCACCACATTCGCGCTCTCAACACCATCCGCCGCGAGGGGTCGATCGCCGCCGCCGTGGGGTCGGGCGTCGTGACCAGCGGCATCATGCACGCGATGGTCACGCACGGAAAGCACTTCGTGCTCGTCGGGTCGGTGCGCGACGACGGCCCGCTGCCGGACGTCTACACCGACGTGCTCGCCGGCCAGCGGGCGATGCGGGCGGCCATCCGCGGCGTCGGCCTCACCATCATGCTGGCGACGATGTTGCACTCGATCGCCACGGGCAACCTGCTACCGGCGTCCGTTCCGCTGGTGACCGTCGACATCAACCCGGCCACGGTGACCAAGCTCGCCGACCGCGGTTCCAGCCAGGCGGTGGGCATGGTCACCGACATCGGCCTCTTCCTCGAGCAGCTCGCGATCGAGCTGGTCCCGGACTACAAGGGCGTCCAGTAATCCCTTGGTCAACCGGTAGCTAGAGCTCGACCGCGAGCTGGGGCGGTTGCCGTGACAGGTCGGCCGCGCCGACGATGCCGGCTTCGGCGCCGAGCACGGCTCTCACCAGCTCGGCCTCCGGGCGAAAGCCCCGGCCGGGAAGCGTGCGATGGTAGGCCTCGCGGGCGGGACCGAGCAGCAGCTCGCCCGCCTCGGACACCCCGCCTCCGATCACGAAGCGGCCGGGATCGAGCGCCGCGGCGACGTTGGCCAAACCGCGTCCCAGCCAGTCACCCACAGCGGCGAACGACTCCACCGCCGCCGCGTCACCTTCTCGCGCGGCTTCCGTGACAGTCGGCCCGTCGATGTCTTCGACGCGGCCGTGAGCCAGCTGCAGCAGCCGGCGGCCGCGCACCGGGTCGGTAGCGGCGATGTCACGCGCTTCGCGGACCAGCGCCCGGCCGCTGCAGTACTGCTCCCAGCAGCCGCGATTGCCGCAGCCGCAGCGATGCCCGCCGGGGACCAGCGTCATATGGCCGAACTCGCCGGCGATCCCGAACGCGCCGCGATACAGCGCTCCGCCGGCCACCATCCCCCCGCCGATCCCGGTGCCGATCGTCACGCAGATCAGGTCCGCGGAACCGCGCCCTGCTCCGAAGCGGTGCTCGGCCCACGCCGTCGCGTTGCCGTCGTTCTCGACGACGATCGGCAGGTCGATCCGGGCTGCGAGATCGGCGCGCAGCGGTTCGTCGCGCCACGGCACGTTGGGCGCGAAGTAGACCTTCGACCGCTGCCGGTCGATCCAGCCGGCCGCGCCGATGCCGACCGTCGCCACCGCCGGATGCCTCTCGCGCAGCTGGGTGACCAGATCGACGACGACCGCGGCCACCGCCCGCGCTTCGGTGTCCGGTGTCGGGTGACGCAGCACCTCGATCAGCGCACCGTCCGCCCCGACCACGCCGGCCGCCACTTTCGTGCCGCCGACGTCGATGCCGATCGCGAGAGCCACGCAGTGTCCGGCGTCGCTCAGCGGACGTCGATGCGCTCGGAAGCCGGCCGGCGCCCCGCGCTCCACGACGCCTCGGACGACTCGACCGCTGCGCGCACCGCGGCGAGCAAGGACGCCGATGCGTCGGCCAGATGCTCGAAAACCTCCGGACGGCTGCTCTGGGCGACCCGCAACAGCTGGCACAGCGGGCAGAAGCGACACTCGGGCGCCTCCCCCGCTCCGGACGCCGCGAGGCCGCCCGACATCCACCCGGCGAGCGCCTCGGCAAGCTTCGCAGCCTCCTCGGCCAGCGGGCCGTGACCGTGAGCATGACCGGTGCCGCTGCCGGACCCGGGCGTGGTCACGTCCGCATCCAGACGTCTGGATCCGGCTCGAACGTGACGTTCAGCTGCCCGTCGGAAAGCCGGGCGCCCGTCACCACGCAACGTCGCAGCACGGAAGGCAGCGTAAGCAACCGCCGCGAGCCGCCGACAGTGATGGCCAGCTCGTCGCCGCGCCGGGTGAGGCCCACCTCGTCACGCTCGGCGAACGGCAGCGCGAGGCTTAGCGTGAACCCGTCCGTGGTGCGCCGCACGGTCATCGGATCCGGGGCCGCCGGCAAGCCGAGGGGATCGCCGCCGCCGTAGGCCTGCTCCCCCACCTCGGCGAGAGCGGTGAGCCCGACCGGCTCTGCCGGCTGGTACGCGACGCGCAGCACAGGCAGCGGTGCGAACGACTCCTGCACCTGCTGCAGCTGCGCCTGCTGCGACCTGGCCCAGGCATCGCGCCAGGGATCACCGGGCGGGAAGATCCGGTTGGCGATCACCGCGTCGACCCGGTAGCCGTAGAGCGAGAGGCTCGTCATCGTTCGGCGCGCCTCGGCGACGACCACCGCCTCCGGGGTCAGCACCAGCCGCACGCTCGTGCGCTTCGGGTCGGCCAGCACCGCGCGGACCCCGGCGAGTTCGGCGTGCAGGCGCTCGACCGCGTCGAACACGGCGTCGGACGGCATCGGCACGCCCGCGACCCGGGTGAGCATCGGCCGCAGCGAGCGGACGACACGACGCTCGATCGGCCAGAGCCGGCGCATGTACCAGTCGAGCGCGTCCGGCAGGGCCAGCAGGCGCAGCGTCTCCGCCGTCGGCGCGCAGTCGACGACGACCAGGTCCCACCGGCCCGAGTCGACCTGCTCGCGCACCGCGAGCAACGCCAGCACCTCGTCGGCGCCGGGCAGGACGGTGAGCTCCTCCGCTTCGATCGGGTCGATGCCGGCCTTGGAGAGCACCGACATCAGGTAGCTCTGTACCTGGCGCCAGGAGCGCTCGAAGCTGGATTGCGCGTCGATCTGCATGCCGGCGAGGCCGGTATCGATGTCGGTGGGCTCGGAGCGCAGCGCGACACCGAAAGCGTCGGACAGCGAATGCGCCGGGTCGGTGGAGATGACGAGCGTCTTCATGCCGCGAGCCGCGGCGAGCAGCGCGGTCGAGGCGGCGGCCGTGGTCTTGCCGACGCCGCCTTTACCGGTGAAGAGCAGGACGCGCACTACATCGCCCCTGCTCGCGGGTGCGGGCTCAAGCCTCGCAGCGCTTCTTGAGGTCTTTGAGCGCGGTGTCCACGATCTTGCTCTGGATCCGCCGGCGAATGAGTCCCGGCACCGGGATGCCGGCGTCGGCCGTGAGGTCGTACGTCACCTTGGTCCCCGAGCCGGTCCCCGAGCCGAGCGGCTTGAGCTCGTACGTCCCGGCCTGGCTCTTCATCGCCTTGCCCTCGACCATGGTCCAGTCGACCCGTCGGTCGCCGTCCCACTTGTACTCGTTCACGTAGACGTCGGCCAGCCCCATGACCTCGACATGAAAACGGACCCGCTTCGCCCGCCCGTCCGGGCCGTCCTCCAGCACGTCGATGCGCTTCACCGGGCCGGCCCACTCCGGGTAGGCCGGAAAATCGGCGATCACCGCCATGATCGATGCTGGCTCAGCCTGCACCGTGATGCTCTCGTTGGCGTGATCGGCCACGCACCGCCTCCTTGCGCGAACGCGCGAACGCGCGAACGACGAAATGTCCGCCGCCTCCTGGAAGCTGAGAGGCTACCCGCGGTTGGGGTACGCCGGAAGCTCGATCGGCCGGCTCGTCGGCGGCGGGCCGCCTGCGCGGCTGCCCGCGCTCAGCCGACGAGAGCCAGCAGGAGCGGGATGGTGAACGCGAGCACGGCGGCCAGCGTGCCGGCGAGCACGAGCCGGGCGCTTCGTGACTGCAGCCACCGCGGCTTCTCGCGCTCACCGTGTCCTGCCCCCCGGCGGTGCTTGCCGGTGCCGGCGTCGCGCAGCTCCGCGAGGAAGCTGCGGCCGCAGTCCGGGCAGGTGTCCTCGCCGAAGCTGACAGCGGTGCCGCAGCTGCACGGCCAGGCCGGCCCGCCGGTGCCGGAGCCGCCACGCGTCGTGAGGTTGACGCGGGGAGCGCCGGTACCGTCCACGATTTCGGCGTCCTCGATGTCGTGCGAGGCCACCATCTGCTGCCAATGGCTTCTGTCGGGCTCGAGCGCCGCTTCCACGAGTCGCGCGCGCGGACCGTTCGACGGCGGCGCCGTCACCGGGGACGCCACCGGTTCCTGCCGCCGCCGCAGGTCGTAGTAGCAGAGCGAGCACCAGTCCGCGGACGGGCGCACGATCGCCCCGCAGGCCGGGCAGCGCGCTGTCTCCACGCCTTACTCATCGGCTGCCGGGCGCTCATCCTGAGCGCGATCCGGCCGCACGGGGTTGGAGCGGCTCCCGCCGGTGAGGATGCTGAGGACAGCGTTACAGGACCTGATACCGACCGGTAACCTTCCCGGCACCAGCGGCCGCCACGTTGGCCACCGGAGTCGTTGCGAGATCGTCTCGAGGAGAGCAGTGGTGCGCGAGCTGACCGTGCCTGCCCGGCGTGACATGCAGGAACTCGTCACCGAGGCGAGCAACCTCACCGATGCGCTGCTGACCAACGCTGCCGAGGCCGGTGACCAGGTCGCCATGCGCCGGCGCACCGCGGACGGATGGCAGTCGCTCACGTGGACCGAGTTCCTCGATCAGGTGCGCGCGCTCGCCAAGGGGCTGGTCGCACACGGCGTCGCCGCCGGCGATCGGGTCGCGCTGATGAGCAAGACCCGCTACGAGTGGACCCTGACCGACTACGCGATCTGGTTCGCCGGCGCCATCACGGTGCCGATCTACGAGACGTCGAGCAGCGAGCAGGTCGCCTGGATCCTGGGTGATTCGGAAGCGGTCGCCATTTTCACCGAGTCGGCTCACCACAGCGGGTTGGCCTCGGAGGTCCGCGACGGCACGCCTTCGCTGCGTGAGATCTGGCAGATCGACGACGGGGGCGTCGACGCGGTGATCGCCGCCGGCGCCGACATAGCCGATGCGGAGATCGACTCCCGCCGCAGCGGGCTGCGGGCGGATTCGCTGGCGACGATCATCTACACGAGTGGCACCACGGGGCGGCCCAAGGGCTGCGAGCTGACGCACGGCAATTTCGTCTTCGACGTGGCCAGCGCGACGGGCAGCCTCGAGCGACTGTTCGATGCGCCGAACGCATCGACGCTGCTCTTCCTCCCGCTGGCTCACGTGTTCGCCCGCCTCATCCAGGTCGGCTGCGTGGCACGGCGGGTCACGCTCGGGCACACCGCTGACATCAAGAACTTGCTGCCCGACCTTGCCGAGTTCCAGCCGACGTTCGTGCTCGCGGTCCCCCGCATCTTCGAGAAGGTGTTCAACGGGGCTCACACCAAGGCTCACAGCGAGAGCCCGGTCAAGGGCCGCATCTTCGATCAGGCCGAGCAGATCGCCATCCGCTACAGCGAGGGGCTGCAGGCGGGCCGCATCTCCGCCGTGGTCAAGGCGCAGCACGCCGTCTTCGATCGCCTGGTCTACGCCAAGATTCGCGAGCTGCTCGGTGGCCACGTGCTGTACGCCGTCAGCGGCGGAGGCCCGCTCGGCGCCCGGCTCGGCCACTTCTTTCGCGGCGTCGGCATCACCGTGCTCGAGGGTTACGGCCTCACCGAGTCCACCGCCGCCGCATCGGCGAACCTGCCGCACGCCATCCGGGTGGGCTCGGTCGGCAGGCCGATCCCCGGCACCACCATCCGCATCGCCGATGACGGCGAGGTGCTGATCCGAGGCGGAAACGTGCTGCGCGGCTACTGGAAGAACCCGGCGGCGACCGCGGAGACCATCGACGATGCCGGCTTCCTGCACACCGGCGACCTCGGCGAGCTCGATTCCGACGGCTACCTGTTCATCACCGGCCGCAAGAAGGAGCTCATCGTGACCGCCGGTGGCAAGAACGTCGCCCCGGCGGTGCTGGAAGACCGGCTGCGTTCACACGCTCTGGTCAGCCAGTGCATGGTCGTCGGCGACGCCAAGCCCTTCATCGGCTGCCTCATCACCCTGGACCCGGACGCGCTGCCGTTCTGGCTCAAGTCGCACAGCAAGCCGGAGGACACCCCGATCGCGAGCCTGGTCGACGATCCCGATCTGCATGCGTCGGTGCAGGAGGCGATCGACGATGCCAACAAGGCGGTGAGCCGGGCGGAAGCGATCCGCAAGTTCGCCGTCCTCCCGCTGGACTTCACCGAAGAGGGCGGTCAGCTGACACCGTCGCTGAAGCTCAAGCGGGCCGTCGTCGCGAAGGAGTTCGCGAGCGAGATCGAGGCGCTCTACCGTTAGCCGGACGGCGCTGCGGCGAGCAGCTCCCGCAGCCTGGCGCTCAGCGCCGGCCACTGCCATTCCCGCGCGACCCACTCACGTCCGGCCTGCCCCATGGCGCGCCGCAACGACTCATCAGTGAGCAACGTGCTCACGCGGTCGGCCACCTGCTCGACGCTGCTCCCGTCGACGACGTAACCGGTCTCGCCCTCGCGAACGGCATCCGGCGCCCCGCCACTGTCTCCTGCCACCACGGGCAAGCCGCAAGCGTTTGCTTCCAGGTAAACGATGCCGAGGCCCTCGACTTCGAGTCCGCGCCGGCGGCTGCGGCAGGGCATCGCAAAGACGTCGCCCGCCGCATAATGAGCCGGGAGCTCGGCCAGCGGCACCGAGCCGGTGAGCACGACGTCGTCTTGCAAACCCGCGGCGCGGACCATGCTCTCCAGGTGCGCCCGGTAGGGCCCTCCCCCGACGAGCAGCAGCGCAGTGTCCGGCACCCGGCGCCGGATCTGCGGTAGCGCCCGGATCAGAACGTCCTGCCCCTTGCGTGCGACGAGCCTGCTGACGCACACGACCAACGGCCGTCCGGTCAAGCCATGCCGCTCACGGATCCGCAGCCCGCCGGCGTGCGGGGTGAACTGGGCCGTGTCGACACCGTTGGACAGCTGCACGAAGTGCGTCTGCGGCGGGCAGGCGGCGCGCAACCGGCGCAGCGTGTAGTCACCGAGGTAGGTGATCGTGTCGCAGTCCCGCCCGATACGGGCGAGCACCCGGCGCGCGACGGGCAGCCGAGCCCAGCCGACCTCGTGACCGTGGGTGCTCGCCACGATCCGGCGCATCCCGGGGTGGCGCCGCAGCGGCGCTGCCAGCAGGCCGAGTGGAGCCGCGGCCCCGAACCACAGCGAGTCGCACTCGTACTCCCGGGCGATCGCGCGCGCCCGGTGCAGCGCCGCCGGCGTCGGCAGCAAGAGCGAGGTCGGGTGTCTCACGACCGGATACGGCTGCGCTGCGTCGAACTCGTCGGCCCCGCGCCACCGGGAGGCATACACCACCAGCTCGTCCGGGGGGAAATGGCTCAGCAGGCTGTGCACGAAGGACTGGATGCCGCCCACTCGAGGCGGGAAGTCGTTGGTAACGACAAGCGTGCGACCCATTTCACGCCCGCCCTTTCGTCACCTGCGGATCGTACGAGAAGGGGTCACCCGGCCCGTTGACGACGCGACCACCGCGGCGGCGCTTCGGCGCGCGGGCCGGCAGCGGCATCCGCAGCCCCGATCGCCTCGACGGAATCGACCCCCGCCGCATCCGCCGTGGCCTCATCCGGCGACGCCCCGGGCATCAACCGCAGCGGCGGAACCAGCCCCGAGCCGGCCAGCACCGCGACCGCCAGGCGCTCGTCGGCGTCGAGCTCAACCCCTGCCGGATGCGGACCCAGCACCACGCTCACCACGCAGTCACCGCACTCCGTCGGCCGGGCGACGCAGCTCATGCAATCGATGATCATGACGACCTCCTCGCTCCCGGCCGTGGTGCCGGAGTAGCGCGAACGCTAGGAGGGGGGTACGACAAAAACCGTGGGTGGCCGCCTCAGCTGCGTGCCAGCCGGCCCAGCAGCGACTCGGACGGCAAGCTCTCGCCGCCGGCGCGGCGCACTCGGGCGGCGACCTCCCGGTCGTTGCTGACGACCACCACCGCGCGGCCCATGGGCTCGGCCGCGACGAGGCGGACGATCAGCTCGTCCGCGAGTTCGCCGGGAGCGCTGAACAGCACCCGCAGGCCGCGTGGCGTTCCGACGGCAACGGGACGGCTCGTGGCGGACGTGCCGTCGAAGACGCAGGTGACCTCGGCACCGGTGGCCCGGGCCACCAGCCCGGCCAGCCCGTTCAGCAGCCGGGCACGCTGGTCCTCGAGGGTGAGCGTCGGATAGCCGAGCTTGGTGACGTTGTAGCCGTCGATGATCAGGTGGACACCGGGAACGGCCAGCAGCTCATCGAGGACCGCGGGATCGTCCGTTGCCCGGCCGCGCCGTAGGGCGGGCAGTAGCCCGGAGGCAATGGCCGGCGCCTGCTCCCCCGTCCCGTTGTCGGCCGCGAGATCCGTCGGCCGGACCACCCCGGTCGGCAGGTCGAGCTCCCGACGCAGCCCCGCGGCAGCCGAGGTGAGCGCCTCGAGCAGCACCCGCAGCCGCGCCGACTGCGCGTCGCGTTCGGAGCGCGATCCGCGCCGGGCGGCGGCGGCGCTGCTCTCGGCGTCCTGCAAACGGCCGCGCAGCCGACGGATCTGAGCCGACTGATCACGCTCCGTCGCCGCGCAGGCCTGCTGGACCGCGGCGGCCTCCCTTTCCGCCGCCTCCTGCGCCTGCTCCGCCCGTCGCACCGCCGCTTCCGCGCGGGTGAGGCGACGGCGCAGGTCATCGGCGTCCTTCCGGGCACTGGCGAGTTCCGCGCGCAGCCGGCCCACCTCCTCACGGGCCTCAGAACGCGCCTCGTGAAGTTGGGTGCGCAGCCGCTGCGCACTTTCGTCGGCACCCAGCGGACGCTCGGCGGGCGCGGGCCGGGCCGCTGCTGCCAATTCCTGCCAGTTCTCGACGTCCAGCAAGTACGCGACGGCCGCCAGGTCCGCAGGCGGCACCGCCGGGGCATCCTCGCCCGACTCGGCCGCGGCCACGACGGCCGGTAGGGCCTCGCGCAGCCGTAAGACGACCGCAGCGCGGAAATCGACCTCCGACTCCAGTGCGGCACCAAGTGACGCCGCGCCGAGACGCGCCCGCTTTCCCGGCGTGAACCGCCGGATCGCCCGCAGCGCGGCGGGCACGTCCTCCTCCGCCATGGCGGCCAGCGTCTCGTCCGCCAGAGCGATGACACGCGCCCGGACGGCAGCAGGCAGTTGCCCGGATGAGCCAGCGGTCGACCGCGGCGTGGGGGTCACGACCCCGCGTCGGAGGACGCCGTGCCCACCCGGTCCGGACGCGCCTCGAGCACCACGCTGTCGACCGCTGCACACCAGCGGCAGGTCACTCGTTCCACGGTCTCGGACAGCACCTCCCGCTCCGAGACCTCCGGCTCGCCGGCCAGGGTGACGTGGACGTACTCCCGCGACCGCACCGCTCGCACGACGTCGAAGCGGGTGAGGTTGCCGCACGCCGAGCAGCGCCATCTGGTGTCCGGTCCAGGAACGGCGACAGCCACGTGCGAACTCCTTCTGGGGCGTACGGGCGATTCAGGCGACTCAATTGTGCCGTCCGTACCGTACGTAGCGATGTACACGGGTGGATGTACACGGGTAGATGTGCACGGGTGACGGCGCGTGTCGATGCACACTTGACTCACCCGAGTGCTGTTGGTGCACGCGTCACCGGTTTCCTGCCGCACGGCTGCGCTTCGTAGGTCCGGAGTGAGAGGCGGTGCGTGGTGCGACCGGTCCGGTGGCTTGTGGGGCTCGCCCGCGACGGCACCTTCGGCCGCTCGGATGACCTCTGGCTGATCCGGCTCTACGCCCTGCTGCGGCTGCTCGTCGGGGTCGCCATCTGCATCGGGGCGTTTTTCATCGAAGCTCGCGAGGCCGACACCCGGCTCTGGCTGCTGCTGGTCGCGACGGTGTGGCTGCCGCTGTCGGCGTTGATCCTGGTGGCGACCTTGCGCACCCGCAGCCGGCTCGTCCTGCTGATCGGGCCGCTCGCGGACCTGATCTTCCTCGCCACCGCCCAGGGGCTGCTGCATCAGGGGATCGCACTCACGGCGTGCTACCCCATCATCGCCGCGTTCGCCGCCTACACCTGCCCGGGCGTCTCCACGTGGGCCCTCGGTGGCTTCACGCTGGCGCTGATGCTCGTCGTGCAGTCGCAGCTGCCGTCGAACGAACGTTTCACCGTCGCCGGCTTCGGGTTGTTCGCGGCGCTCGTCGTCGGCGTGCTGCTCATCGTCGAGCGGGCCACTTCACGTTCGCGGGGCGCCGAGGAACGGTTCGTGCGGGCCAAGACCCGCGCCGACGTCGTGCTCGCCGCCGTCGGCACCGCCGTGGTGGTCACCGACGCGAGAAGCCGGGTGCTCACCGCCAATCCTGCCGCCGACGTCGTGCTCGGCGATCGCGAGCCGCTCGCCGGAAAGTCGTGCAGCGCAGCGATCGGCTTGCATCTCGGCGAACGCCGGCTCGACTGCCGCGCCGGCTGCGAGCTGCTGGCACTGTCGCGGGCCGAGCGCGGGCTGCCCGAGCGAGCAGGGCAGGATCTGCCGCCACGCGCGAGCGCCGACGCCGGGCGCCCGCCCTCGGCCGGCAGCGAGACGTCCGACTTCGAGGCCTGGCGGCCCGGCCACAACGGTGACCGTCAGCCGTTGCTGGTGAGCGTGAACGCGATTCCCGCCGCCGACGGCCCCGGCGTCGAGGTGGTGCACAGCTTGCGCGACATCACCCGGCTCAAGCAGGCGGACGAGGCGAAGACGCTGTTCCTGGCGACCGCGTCGCATGAGCTCAGGACCCCGCTGACGGTGATCAACGGTTTCGCCAAGACGCTGACCACCCGCAGCCTGCCGCCGGAGAAGCAGCGCGAGGCACTCGCCGCGATTCGGCGCCGGGGTGAAGAGCTGTCCCGCGTGGTCGACCGGCTGCTGCTGTCGAGCCGCATCGAAGCCGGCCGCGCGGAGGTTGCGCACGGCCCGGTCGACCTCATCCCGCTCGTCTACGAACGGGCCGCCGCGCTCGCCGACGCCACCGATCGCCACATCGAAGTCGACCTGCCTGACGATCTGCCTTCGGCGTCGGGCGACCCGTCGGCGATCGTGACGGTGATCGACCATCTGCTCGACAACGCGGTCAAGTACTCCCCTGGCGGCGACCCTGTCTACGTCCGGGGGCAGGTCGGACCCGCCGAAGACGCCGGCTCGGGCGGGGTCGCCGGATCGTTCATCGCCCTCGCCATCGTCGACGCCGGATTGGGCATGGACGCCGCCACGGTCGAGCACTGCTTCGACAAGTTCTGGCAGGCGGACGCGAGCGGCACGCGGCGATTCGGCGGCACCGGCATCGGGTTGTACATCGTCCGCAGCCTGGTCGAAGCCATGGGCGGCACGGTCTCCGTGCGCAGCGAGCCCGGCGCCGGAAGCGCGTTCACCGTGCGGCTGCCGACAGCGGCTGACACCGAGCCGCCGGCGGTGCCCGGTCCTTCGCGCGGCGAGCAGCAGGCGGTCACGCCGCGCCGGGTGCCGCGGCTGGTGCGCCTCAGCCGGCCGGACAGCGAAGCGCGCCCGACCGCCCGGGACTGAACGGCGCCTACTGCTCGCGAACGGCCTGTGACAGCGTCGCCGCCACCTCGTCCATCACCGCCGGATCGGGATTGGAATCGGCCCGCGACAGATCGACCTGCGCTTCGCTGTCGATCGGGATCAGATGCACGTGGACGTGCGGCACCTCGAGCCCGAGCAGCATCGCCGCGACCTTCGCCGGCCGGTACACGCGATCGATCGCCCGTCCGACGCGGGCTGCCGCCGCCCAGAGCGCGTTGCGCTCCTCATCGGTGAGGTCGAGCCAATCGTCCACCTCGCGCCGCGTGACGACCAGCGTGTGCCCCGTTGTCACCGGTGCGATCGTCAGGAAGGCCGCGCACAGCTCGTCTTCGTAGACGAAACGGCCGGGCAGCTCGTGATTCAGGATCCGCGTGAAGACCGATGGCATGTCCACAGCCTAGGAAGAGCCACCGGTGGACCCCGACTCGCCTGGCCGCGCTCCCCGGTTTTGTCGGTGGGGACTCCTACGTTTTGAACATGGTCCCGGTTCGCAGCGCTCTTCCGGCAGCCTTGCCGGCCGGCCGGCCCGCACCGGTCGCGGAGCAGCTGCGCCTCGACGAGGCGATCCCCGCCTCGGACCGCGAGCTGCGCGAGCTCACGTTCGTCGTCGTCGACCTCGAGACCACCGGCGGCTCACCGGCGACGTGTGACATCACCGAGATCGGCGCGGTGAAGGTGCGCGGCGGCGAGGTGCTCGGTGAGTTCGCCACGCTGGTGCGGCCGTCCGCCGCCATCCCCCCGTTCATCTCGGTGCTGACGGGCATCACCGACATGATGGTCGCTGCGGCGCCGCGGCCGGCCGCCGTGTTGCCGGCTTTCCTCGAATTCGCCCGCGGCTGCGTGCTGGTCGCCCATAACGCGCCGTTCGACATGGGTTTCTTGCGCGCCGGGTGCGAGAAGCTGGGTCTGGCCTGGCCCAAGTTCGACACCGTCGACACCGCGCTGCTCGCCCGGCGCGTCCTCACCCGCGACGAGACCCCCAATTGCAAGCTCGCCACCCTGGCCGCCTTCTTCCGGGCCGCCGAGCCGCCCTGTCACCGCGCGCTCGCCGACGCGCGGGCCACCGTCGATGTGCTGCACGGCCTGTTCGAGCGCCTCGGCCCGCTCGGCGTCACCACGATCGACGAGTTGCGCACGTTCACCGGCATGGTTCCGGCGGCGGTGCGCAAGAAGCGCCACCTCGCTGACAGCCTCCCCCAGGGGCCCGGCGTCTACATCTTCCGGGACGGGCAGGGGCGCGCGCTGTACATCGGCACCTCGCGCAGCGTCCGCACCCGGGTGCGGAGCTACTTCACCGCCAGCGAGTTGCGCACTCGCATGACCGAGATGGTGCGCATCGCCGAGCGGGTCGACGCGGTGCCCTGCGCCCACTCGCTCGAGGCTCAGGTACGCGAGCTGCGGCTGATCGGCGAGCACAAGCCGCGCTACAACCGTCGTTCGCGCTTTCCCGAGCGAGCGATCTGGCTCAAGCTCACCGTGGAGCCGTTCCCGCGCCTGTCGCAGGTACGGGTGATCCGTGACGATGGGGCCACCTACCTCGGTCCGTTCTCCTCGGCGCGCCACGTCGAGCTGGCCATGGCGGCGCTGCACGAGGCGTTCCCGTTACGTCAGTGCGGCGGGCGGCTCGCCCTCTCGGCGCAGCGTGCCGCATGCGTGCTCGCCGAGATCGCGCGCTGCGGCGCGCCGTGCACCGGTCGGCAAAGCCGCGAGGCATACGCCGAGCACGTCGCGCGCGCGACCCGAGCCATCACCGGCGATCCTGATGAGGTCGTCGCCGCGCTCCAGCGCCGGATGGATGCCCTCTCCGCAGCAGGCCGGTACGAGGATGCGGCCACGCACCGGGATCGGCTGATCGCGTTCCTGCGCGTGGCCGCCCGCCGCCAGCAGCTGGGGGGGCTGGCAGCCGTGCCGGAATTGGTCGCGGCGCTTCCCGACGGGACCGGAGGGTGGGAGCTGTCGGTGATCCGTCACGGCCGGCTGGTGGCGTCGGGGTGCGCGCCCGCCGGGGCCGGTGTGCATCCTTATGTGGCCGCCATGAAGGCCACTGCGGAGGCCATCGAGCCGGCGCCCGGTCCGCTGCCGGCAGCGAGCGCGGAAGAGGTCGAGTGCGTGCTGCGCTGGCTCGAGCAGCCCGGCGCCCGCCTCGTCGAATGCGACGGTGTCTGGGCCTCACCGGCCTGGGGCGCCGCCGGCCGACGCGACTGGCTCGCCGCCGTCACCGAGCGCGGGTCGGCGTTCCCGCTCAAGCCGGAGCGCCGCGGCCTGCGCCCGACCTCGCGCCCGGCGCGGCCGGATCCGCACGGCCCGCTGTCACCCACCGCACCCCCGGGTCCCGGGCGCCGCCAGGCTGCCGGCGCCGGATAGTGTCGGCGTCGCGGGCCAGTCGGCGGGCTCGTTCTCGTCTTCGGTGGAGGCTGCGTGGTCACGGCGGTAGTGCTCATCAAGGCGGCGGTAGACCGCATCCCGCAGGTGGCCGAGGCCATCGCGGCTCTCGACGGGGTCAGCGAGGTGTACTCGGTCGCCGGCGAGATCGATCTCGTGGCGATGGTGCGCGTTCGGCGCCACGAGGAGCTGGCCGATGTCATCGCCGACCGGATGAACAAGGTGACGGGCGTGACCCACACCGAGACCTTGATCGCCTTCCGCGCGTACAGCCGGCACGACCTGCAGGCGGCGTTCAGCCTGGGCGCAGACGACGCTGACTGAACGCCGGCCACGACCAGCGGGTCAGCCGGCCTGAGACACCCTGGCCCAGCGCTCCAGCACATCAAGCCCTTTGCCCGAATCCAGCGCGGCACGCGCCCGCTCCACGGCGGGCCGCAGCTGATCCGTCACCTTCTCGCGCGACGTGCCCTCGGCCGCAACGATCGCTGCTGCGGCGTTCAGCACGACCGCCGCTCGCACTGCGGCCGTCCCTCCACCGCCGAGCACCTCGCGGGCGATGGCGGCGTTGTGCACCGCATCGCCGCCGCGCAGATCCTCGACCGAGGCGGCCGCGAACCCGAGATCGGCCGGATCGAGAACGTCCTCGCGCACCTCGCCGTCGGTCACGACCCACACCTGCGATCGCGCTCCGGGGGTGAGCTCGTCGAGCCCGTCTTCGCCGCGGAAGACGAGTGCCGACGCCTGGCGACGGGCCAGCACACCGGCGAGCACGGGACCGAGCCAGAGCTCGGGGACGCCGACGGCCTGCCGGGTCACGCGGGCCGGATTCGTGAGCGGGCCGAGGATGTTGAAGACCGTCGGCACGCCGAGGCCGCTGCGCGCCGGTGCCGCGTGGCGCAAGGCCGGATGAAACCGCGGCGCGAAGCAGAACGCGATGCCGGCCTCTTCGGCGCAGCGCGCGACGCTCTCGGGACTCACGTCGATCGCGATGCCAAGGGCTTCCAGCAGATCGGCCGAGCCGGACCGGGACGTGGCGGCGCGGTTGCCATGCTTGACGACCGGCAGGCCCGCGGCGGCCACCACGACCGCCGCCATCGTGGAGATGTTGACCGTCCCCGCCCGGTCACCCCCGGTGCCGCAGGTGTCGACGGCGCGGGTGCGCAGCTGCTCCGGCAACGGGAGCGCCACGGCCCGCTCGAGCATTGCGCTGACCATGCCGTCGACTTCCGGCGGCGTCTCGCCCTTGCACCGCAACGCAACGGCGAAGCCGGCCACCTGCACGTCGGACGCGGCGCCGTCCATGATCTCGCCCATCGCCCAGGAGGTCGCCGACGACGACAGCGGGCGACCGGCCATGAGCTCGGCCAGCAACGCCGGCCAGCTGGGAGTGTGTGCGCTCATCGCCACCGCCGACCCGCTCCCGGCCGCAAACGACCGGGCTCAGTGATGCGGCGCGAGCTCGTCACCCGCAGCCGCAGCCGGCAGGTGCTTCGCCCGCGCGCGCTCGCGCAGCAAACGCACGACGACGTCAGTGATCTCCACCGGATCGATCGGCAACTGCACGACACCGTCAGCAAGTGACCAGCGAGCGAGCCAGCGGTCGTCGCGGCGCCCGATGAGCACGATCGTGTCGGGCGAGTCGATGAACTCGTTCTTGATCTCGCGGCTGAGGCCCATGCCGCCTTCGGGCGCGGCCTCGCCGTCGAGGATGCAGGCGTCGATGCCGCCCTCGCGCACCCGGGTCATGAGCGCGCCGCCGTCGTTGGCCTCCAGCCAGTCGATCGGATCCAACTCCGAGTCGGGACGCCGCCCGATCGCGAGGCGAACCCGCTCCCGGACGCCAGCGTCATCGCTGTAGACGATCACCGTGCTCATACCGGGATGGCCACCTCAGAAGGACGGACTCACAGGGACGGACTCAGAAGGATGGAACGGAACGCGGGGCAGCAAGAACTGTGCCTGCAGGCAGGCTACCGGACCGGCCGCGAGGCGCCGGAGCATGGCTCGCTCCCGCGTCGATTGCGCTGACCGCTTGCGTCCGGCCCGCCGAGGCCGTAATACTGAGACTCATTCTCAGCGGCACCGGCGCTCATCCGTCGCCGGCGATCTTTTCGTATCCAGGAGGTGAATCGTGCTCGGTGGCGAGCCTCGACTCACCCCGCAGCGTCAGGCCGTCCTGAGTGCCCTCGAAGCCGCCACCGACCATCCGACGGCGGCCGAGGTCTTCGAGCGCGTTCGTGACGCGGTGCCTGGCATCGGACCCGCCACCGTGTACCGCACGCTGGCCCTGCTGGTGTCGCACGGCATGGCTCTCGAGCTCTCCCTGGGTGACGGCAGCGCAGCCCGTTACGACGGCAACACCACCCGCCATGATCACCTGGTGTGCACGTCATGTGGGGCCGCCCGCGACGTCGACAGCGCGCTACCGGCCCACCTGCTGCAGCAGCTGGCCGCCGGCTCGGGCTACGCGATCACGCGGTACGACGTGCAGTTTCGCGGCCTGTGCCCGCAATGCCGGCAGGCCGAGCAAGACCCACACAAGAAATGTCAACGATCCGACCCGCAGGAGGAGACCCATGGCTGACCTCGCAGGCAGCAAGACTCACGAAAACCTCAAGGAGGCGTTCGCCGGCGAAAGCCAGGCCAACCGCCGCTACCTCTACTTCGCCCGGCGCGCCGACATCGAAGGCGACAGCGAGACCGCCGGCCTGTTCCGCGACACCGCGGAGGGCGAGACCGGCCACGCGTTCGGCCACATGGACTTCCTGGCCGCAGTGGGCGACCCGGCCACCGACGAGCCGGTCGGCTCCACCGAGAAGAACCTGGTGAGCGCCGTTGCCGGTGAGACCTACGAGTTCACCGCGATGTACCCCGGCTTCGCGAAGACCGCCCGCGAAGAGGGCTTCGACGAGATCGCCGACTGGTTCGCCACCCTGGCACGGGCCGAGAAGACCCACGCCGGCCGCTTCCAGAAGGCTCTCGACCGCGTGCGCAGCGAGGCCGGCGCCTCGGCGTAACGCTTCTCTGCACGCTCCGAATCAGGGGCCGGCGCTGGAAACAGCGACCGGCCCCTGCGTCGTTGAGACAGTGAACCGTTGCGACAGATCGTCAGCCGAACGAACGCAGGAGACCAGGCGCAGACATGGCCCTCACCGCCGCCCAGATCACCACCGACCACGCTCGCTACGCCGAGCAGCGCCCCGCCGAAAGGGCCCGCGTGATGCCCCTGCGGGCGGAGCGGCGCATCCGGGTGGGCGACCTGCTCGCGTTCGAGTTCGAGAATGAAGAGACGCTGCGATACCAGGTGCAGGAGATGGTGTACGTCGAGCGCGTGACCGACCCCGGCGAGGTCGCGCATGAGGTCGAGGCCTACGGCCGGATGCTGCCTAACAGCCACGAGCTCTGCGCGACGATGTTCATCGAGCTCGAGCAGGACGCCGACGTTCGCGGCGAGCTGGCCCGGCTCGCCGGCATCCAAGATGCCGTGCAGCTCGAGATCACCCGCCCGGACGGCGAGCCGTGGGTGGTACGCGCTGCCGAACTTCGCGGGCTCGATGACGATCCCGACCGGCCGAGCGACACGGTCAGCGTGCATGTCGTGAGATTCACGCTTTCGGACGAGCAACGCGACGCGTTTCGTGATCCGAGCGTGCCTGTCGAGCTGGTCGTCGAGCATCCCGAGTACGCCGAAAGCGCTCCCATCACCGGGCCGACCCGGCTGTCTTTGCTGTCTGACCTGGCACTCAACGCGTCGATGAGCTGACCCCCGGAGGGTTGCCGCGCCCCCTCACCCGTTCGGCGCACAAATGCACTAAGTCGCGCTGGTCACGGATCTGGCTGATCGGTGACGGATCCGGTCGACCCGTTGCCCGCGATAGCCGCGCGGATCTGCCAGAATGCGCCTGTGGCAGCGACAGCACCCGCACTCGACAAGGCGCCACCACATGGTTCGGTCACCCGGCCCTCGATGGTGTCGGTCGGAACGATCATCTGGTTGTCGTCTGAGCTGATGTTCTTCGCGGCTTTGTTCGCGATGTACTTCACGATCCGGTCGGAGTCGAAGGTCTGGCCTCCGACGGAGGGCGTCGGCCCGACCCACATCGGCCCCGTCGAGCTGCACGTTCCTTACGCCTTGGTCTTCACGATCATCCTCGTGCTCTCCAGCGTCACGTGCCAGCTGGGCGTCTTCGCCGCAGAGCGCGGCGATGTCTACCGGCTGCGCATGTGGTTCGTGATCACGCTCATCATGGGCGCGATCTTCGTCGGCGGGCAGATGAACGAGTACTTCGGCGAGAACACGTTCTCGATCTCGTCGCACCCGTACGGCTCGGTCTACTACCTGACCACCGGCTTCCACGCCCTTCACGTGACCGGTGGCCTGGTGGCGTTCATCCTGGTGCTCGCCAGAACGACGTTTGGGCCTTTCACTCCCGAGCAAGCCACTTCCGCGATCGTCGTCTCGTACTACTGGCACTTTGTCGACGTGGTGTGGGTGGGGCTGTTCGCGACCATTTACCTCCTCAAATGACCTGCGAAGTGAGCGACGTGACCTCCGCTGTCTCCTCGGTCAACACTGGTAAGTCCGGCACGCCCGGCAAGGGCGACAAGCGCAAGCGCGGCAAGCGCGGGCGCAAGCTTCCGGCCGGCATCGTGATCGTGCTCGCGCTGATGGCAACCGGTCTGCTGTGGGCGGCCTTCGCGCCGGACGGGCACGCCGCGGACGCGTCTTCCGAGAATGAGCAGGTCCGCCTCGGCCGGGCGCTGTTCCTCTCCGGGTGCTCGTCCTGCCACGGCTTGAACGCCCAGGGCGGCAATCAGGCCCCGAGCCTCATCGGCGTCGGTGCCGCAGCCGTCGACTTCCAGGTCAGCACCGGCCGCATGCCGCTCGCGAAGCCCGGCGCCCAGGCCGAGCGCCACCCACCGAAGTACACCCAGACCCAGATCGACCAGCTGGCGGCCTACATCGCCTCGACGGCCCCCGGTCCGGCCCGCCCCGATCCCACGACGGTGACCAACAGCGAAAACCTCACCGTCGCCGACGGAGGGGCACTGTTTCGCACCAACTGTGCCCAGTGCCACCAGGCTGCCGGCTCGGGCGGAGCGCTCTCCTACGGCAAGCACGCGCCGAACCTCGGCCAGGCCACCGACGTGCAGATCTACGAGGCGGTACGCACCGGCCCGGAAAACATGCCGGTCTTCAGTGACGGCCAGCTCAGCGACAAGGAGCTGGCAGCGGTCATCAAGTACGTCAAGTTCGTGACCAACCCGAAGGACCCGGGCGGTGACGGGATCGGCCATTACGGCCCGGTTCCGGAGGGCCTCGTGGCCATCGTCATCGGCCTCGGTGGTCTCGTCATCGGCACTCTTTGGATCGGAACAAGATTCTCGTGAGCGACCGTCCTGAAAAGCCCGAAGGCGCCCCGGAGACACCTGCCGGAGGCACGCCCACCGGTAACGAGCCCAATACGCGCATCCAGCCTGGCCACGAGGGCCAGACGGCCTGGGAGTCCTCAGGCAGCATCCTGGACCGGCTGAAGCACCCGGTGTCGTCGCGCGGCGGCGTCACCGACAAGGGCGAGCAGCAAGGTGCGGGGACCGCCGGCGAAAACCCCGCTGCGGGCGAGCCGGCCCGCGAGGGTGATGTGGTCCCCACGGACAGCCGCATCGGCCCGGCGCAGGTCGGCCAGTCGGGCCAGAGCTACGTCGGCGGTTCGGGCATCGGCGATGTTGCGCCGCAGCGGGCCACCGGCGGTCAAGACCTCGACCGGCGCCGCGAGCGGCGGGCGGAGATGCGCGTCGCCTTCTGGTTCTTCCTCTCGGTCGCCGGCACGTTCGCGTTCGTCGTCGTCGACCTCGTCGGTGATACGCACCAGCAGTACTACACGCCGTCCCTCGGCGTGTGCCTCGCCGCGGCCGTGGGCGGCCTGGGCTTCGGGCTCATCACCTGGGCGAAGACCCTGATGGGCGACGAGGAGGCGGTACAGGAGCGCGAGCCGCACTTCTCCAAGCCCGAAGAGGTGGAGGCCACGGAGCGCGTCTTCACGCGCGGCGTGCAGACGACCGGCATCACCAAGCGCCCCATCATCCGGCGCACCCTGCTGATGGCCAGCGGCGCGCTCGGCCTGGTCGGCGTTGCTCCGCTGCTGAACCTCGGCCCCCTTGTCGGCCGCAAGCCCGAGGCACTGCGTCATACCAGCTGGCGGGAAGTCAGCAGCACCACCGACATCTCCGGCAAGCCGGTCAAGGGCATCCGGATGATCGACCAGACCGGACGCCCCATCAAGCTCGGCGACCTGGCCGCCGGCGGTCTGCTCACCGTCTTCCCCGCCCTGGGCAAGGCCGGCTCGGACGGCGTGTACCCGGAGCCGACGCTGCAGGTCAAGGGCGACTCGACGGTATTGCTGATCCGGCTGCGCCCGGGCGACCTCAAGGGCAAGGCGAAGGACAACACCTACTTCGATCACATCGCGTTCTCGAAGATCTGCACCCATGCCGGCTGCCCGGTCTCGCTCTATGAGCAGCAGACGCACCACCTGCTCTGCCCCTGCCACCAGTCGATCTTCGATGTCACCGACCGCGGCCGTCCGATCTTCGGCCCGGCCGCCCGCCCGCTTCCCCAGTTGGCGCTGAGTGTCGACAACGACGGATACTTCATCGCACTGGGCGACTTCCCTGAACCTGTCGGTCCGACCTACTGGGAGCGCGGATGAGCACCCTCAACCCCGTGCAGAAACTGCACCGCGGGGTGGACGACCGGCTGTCCAGCGCGAACTTCCTGCGCCGCAGCTTCAACAAGGTCTTCCCGGACCACTGGTCCTTCCTGCTCGGCGAGATCGCGCTGTACAGCTTCATCGTGCTGCTGCTGTCGGGCACTTACCTGACGCTGTTCTTCGACCCGAGCCAGACCGAGACCGTCTACCACGGCTCGTACTCCCCGCTCGAGGGCGTGCCGATGAGTGAGGCGTACGCCTCGACCATCCACCTCTCGTACGACGTGCGCGCCGGGCTGGTCTTCCGCCAGATCCATCACTGGGCGGCACTGCTGTTCGTGGCATCGATCATCATTCACCTGATGCGGGTGTTCTTCACCGGCGCGTTCCGCAAGCCGCGTGAGATCAACTGGCTGATCGGCGTCGTCCTGCTGGTGCTGGCCCTGGTGGAGGGCTTTGCCGGCTACTCGCTGCCGGATGACCTGCTGTCCGGTACCGGGCTGCGCATCATGTATTCGGTCATCCTGTCCGTCCCCGTGGTCGGTACCTGGCTCGCGTACCTGATATTTGGCGGCGAATTCCCCGGTAGCGGGCTGATCCCACGGCTTTACGTCATGCATATCTTGCTGGTTCCGGGAATTCTGCTGGCGCTGATCAGCGCTCACCTGGGAATCATGTGGCATCAGAAGCACACCCAGTTCCCGGGCCCCGGCCGCACCGAGCACAACGTGGTGGGTCACCGGATGTTCCCGCACTTCGCGGCCAAGTCCGGCGGCTTCTTCATGATGGTCTTCGGCATGTGCGCCGCTCTGGGCGGCCTCGCGCAGATCAACCCGGTCTGGCTCTACGGGCCCTATGACCCGTCGCAGGTGTCTGCCGCCTCGCAGCCCGACTTTTACATCGGCTTCCTCGACGGCTCGACGCGGCTCTTCCTGCCGTGGGAATTCCGCGGTGCCGGAGTTTCGCTGTCGCCATTGTTCTGGCCCACGGTCGTCATGCCGGGTGTGCTGTTTACGCTGCTCGCGCTCTATCCGTGGCTGGAAGCGAAATTCACCGGGGACCGAGATTTCCACAATCTCGCGCAGAGACCTCGAGATAATCCGACCCGTACGGGCATCGGCGCGATGGCGCTCGCGTTCTACGCGGTGTTGATGATCAGTGGTGGCAACGACGTCATCGCCACCACGTTCAACATCAGCCTGAACGCGATGACCTGGGCCGGCCGTACCGGTGTGGTCCTGGTGCCGCCAATCGCGTTCTACATCACGCGGCGCATCTGCTACGCCCTGCAGGAAAAGGACCGGGAGCTCGAACATCATGGCGTCGAGACCGGCATCGTGCGCCAGTTGCCAAGCGGCGAATTCGTCGAGGTCACCATCCCGAAGCCGACGCCCGAGCGGATCGAGCTCGTGCCGGTGGAGGCGGACGACGTCACCAGCCACGAAGTGGGCTCCCCCGGCCTGCTCAGGCGTGGCCGGCGCGCGGTGACCGGGTTCTTCGTTGAACGCGGTGACGAGGAAGGCAGTCGCACCCCCGAGGAGCACGCCGGGCGCCGGAGCTAGTCCGGCAGCAAGTGCAGAGGGCCCGTCGCCAGTTCGCTGGCGACGGGCCCTCTGCCGTTACGCCCTCTGCCGTTACGCCCTCTGCCGTTACGCCCTCCGCCGTTACGCCCTCTGCCGCGCCGCCCCCTCTGCGGTGAGTGCCCCGTCCCGCCGGGAGGCCCCGGACCTCAGGGCTGCAGTCTCAGGGGCCCCTCCCCTACCCCAGTCGCCCTTGGGCGGCCGCCTAGGACTGCGCCCGCACGTATGGCGCCGCTGGTGCCACCATCTCGCGTCGTCGGCCGACGGCGTTTGGTGGCAACGCGCTCAGGGTGGCCTCCTGCCACCGACTTGCCGTCGCCCGGAACCGCCACGTGGTGGCAGCGCAACAGCGGCCAGTGCCCGCCGCGACCGCGACCGCCGCGACCGCCGCGACCGTCACCAGGCCTGCAGCTGCGCCTACGCCATCCTCTGGCGTCCGGCCACGACGGGAGTACATGACGCCGCCACCACCGATCAACCGCCGACGCCGAGTCTCATGCCCTGACGCCGCCGCCCCCTGACGACCTGAGGGCATGACGGCGAACCGCCGGCCGCCGGTATAGCCGAAACCGGCGAACGTGCGCCAGACCTAGTCCTGCTCGACGGCCAGACGGTTCACGTAGTGCTCGAAGAGCAAGCCGACGATGCAGGCGAACGCGAAGATTCCACCCAGCAACGACAGCCAGATGCCGAAGACCAGGCCGACGAGCGCGAGGGCGACACCGAGCGAGATGAAGAACGGCCAGTAGCTGCCGGGGCTGAAGTGGCCCAGCTCGCCTGCGCCGTCAGCGATCTCCGCATCGGGCAGGTCCGCCGGGCGGGGCTCCATCCGGCGCGCTGTGACGAGCAGGTAGCCACCGATCAGCGCACCGAGGCCGGCCGCGATCGCGAGGGCGGCGGTACCGGTCGGGTCCTTCGACACGAACCAGTAGACGATCGCGGTGATCCCGAGAAACGTCATGAAGAACGAGAAGACGAGTCCTTCTATCTTCATCGCGCGCCCGCCGTGATCTCGGCCTCGGGTGATGCGTGGTAGTCGCCTCTACCCGCGACTTCCGGATAGTGCAGGTCGAACGCCGGTCGCTCGGATCGAATCCGTGGCAGTGACACGAAGTTGTGTCGCGGCGGTGGACACGATGTCGCCCATTCCAGCGAGTTGCCGTGGCCCCACGGGTCGTCGCTGGTGGCGAGCTCGCCGTGCCGGTAGGAGCGGATGACGTTGTAGAAGAACACCAGCTGGCTCGCTCCGAGCAGGAACGCCCCGATCGTCGACACCGTATTCAGCGTGGTGAAGCCGTCCGACGGCGAGTAGTCCGCGACGCGGCGCGGCATGCCCTTGAGGCCCAGCCAGTGCTGCACCAGGAACGTCATGTGGAACCCGATCAGCTGGGTCCAGGCGTGCAGCTTGCCCAGCCGGTCATCCAACATTCGCCCGGTGATCTTCGGGAACCAGAAGTACAAACCGGCATAGCCACCGAACACCGCGGCGCCGAACACCACGTAATGGAAGTGCGCCACGACGAAGTAGGAGTCGGTGACGTGGAAGTCGATCGGCGGGCTCGCCAAGAGCACGCCGGTGAGACCGCCGAGCAGGAAGGTGATCAGGAAGTTGACCGCCCACAGCATGGGGGTCTCGAACGTGATCGAGCCCTTCCACATCGTGCCGATCCAGTTGAAGAACTTCACACCGGTCGGCACGGCGATGAGGAACGACAGCAAGGCGAAGAACGGCAGCAGCACCGCACCGGTCGCGAACATGTGGTGCGCCCACACCGCGATGGACAGCGCACCGATGCCGATCGTCGCGAAGACCAGCCCCTTGTAGCCGAACAGCGGCTTGCGGCTGAACACCGGTATGACCTCGGTGATCACCCCGAAGAAGGGCAAGGCGATGATGTACACCTCGGGATGGCCGAAGAACCAAAAGAGGTGCTGCCAGAGAATCGCCCCACCGGTCGAGGCGTCGTAAATGTGCGCGCCGAGCAATCGATCGGCTCCGAGCGCCAGCGCAGCCGCGGCGAACACCGGGAACGCGACCAGGATCAAGATGCCCGTGATCAGCATGTTCCAGCAGAAGATCGGCAGCCGGAACATGGTCATGCCGGGCGCGCGCAACGTGAGGATCGTCGTCACCAGGTTGACCGCGCCGAGGATGGTTCCCATCCCCGACAGAGCCAGCCCGAAGATCCACAGGTCGGCGCCAGCGCCCGGCGAGTAGAGGCTGCTGGACAGCGGGGTGTATGCGAACCAGCCGAAGTCGGCGGCGCCATCCGGGGTGAGGAATCCGGCGACGACCATCGTGCCGCCGAACGCGTACATCCAGTACGCCAGCGCGTTCAACCGCGGGAACGAGACGTCCGGCGCACCGATCTGCAGCGGAATGATGTAGTTCGCAAAGCCGAACGCCAGCGCTGGCGCGAACAGGAACATCATCACGGTGCCGTGAATCGTGAACAGCTGGTTGTACTGCTCATTCGAGAGGAACTGCAGGCCCGGCCGAGCGAGCTCCGCACGCATCAGCTCGGCCATGACCCCGGCGAGCGCGAAGAACACGAACGCCGTGACGGTGTACATCACGCCGATCGTCTTGTGGCTCGTCGTCGTGAGGTAGCCGAGCATGGTGGTGCGCTGCGGTACGTGGCGCACGTGCTCCGGCGCCGAGGCCGGCTGGGGAGACTGGTCGCCGGCCGGAACCGGCTCATGGAGCAGGGTCACGATCCACTCCCCGCGGATGAGGCGCTGGCCAGGACCGCCGGGTCGTAGCCGCTGCGCTGATATCGGTCGAACACCTTGTCCGGCACGACCTTCACCAGGAAGTTCATGCGGTCGTGGTCGGTGCCGCACAGCTCGGCGCAGCGCCCGACGAAGGTGCCCGTCTTTGTGATCTTGCTGATCTCGAACTCGTTGATGCGTCCCGGGATGACGTCGCGCTTGAAGTTGAACTCGACGATCCAGAAGGAGTGGTCGACGTCCGGCGAGGTCTCGCGGAACAGGATGCTGCGGTTGGTCGGCAGTACGAGAACGGCGGGCTGACCCGGCCGGCCGGTCACCTGCGCCTTGACGACGTCCTTGCCGTCGGCGCCCTTCTCGATGTAGCCGAACTGCCAGTTCCAGCGGAAGGCAACCACCTGCACGACCATGTCCGGCTTCGGCGTCCGGTCGATCTTCGACTCGTCACGGGCGGTGTAGTAGAAGAGGCCGCCGACGATGACGAACGGCACGACCGTGTAGAGGATCTCGATCGGCAGGTTGTAACGCACCTGGCGCGGCAGCTCGTCGCTCTTCTTGCGGTAGCGGAAACTGCACCAGAAGATCAGCGCCCAGACGCCCGCACCGATGGCCAGGGCGGCGATCACCGATCCGGACCAGAGGTTGTAGATCCGATGCGCCTCCGGGGTGATCCCCTTCGGGAACCCGAAACTCGGCAGCTCACACGCACTCAGCGTGGCGAGCATGAACGCACCGGCCAACACGCGAGCGACGAGCCGACGGCGACCAGTCCGGCGGGTCGAGCGGATCACGCAAGGCCTCCCGATGTCAGGCCTGAGCCTGGCTGCTGGACTGTGGCTTTCCGCTGGTTCAGCAGCACTGGTCGGCGCACCAGGCGAACACCCAGACGGAGCAACTTCTTACAGCGGGGAATGTATCGCAGGCACCCCGCGGCGTGCCCGAGCGGCGTGCCGGGACACCAGGATCACACTCCGGCTGCGAGCTGGATCAACGATTGCTGCGGCGCTGCCTACGCTGACCGGGTGGCAGGGTCCGGCACGTACCTCGACTGGGCGTCCACGGCGCCCTTGCACCCCGCCGCGCGACAAGCGCTCCTCGCGGCCTACGACGCCGGCTGGGCCGATCCGACCCGGCTGCACCGCGAAGGCCGCCAAGCGCGGCTGCTGTACGACGCCGCCCGCGAATCGGTCGCCGCAACGCTCGGCGTGGCCCCGCCAGAAGTCAGCTTCGCCAGCAGCGGCACGGCAGCCGCGCAGCTGGCCGTACTCGGCGGGCTCGCTGGACGGCGGCGCGCCGGCAACGAACTGATCACCAGCTCGGTGGAGCACTCCTGCGTGCTGCACGCCGCCGAATGGCACGCGGCCACCGGCGGGACGGTGACGACCCTGGCCGTCGAGCCGACGGGGCGGGTGCAACTCGATGCGCTGCAGCCCGCGCAGCAGACCGCGCTGGTCAGCATCCAGTCCGGCAATCAGGAGATCGGCACGGTGCAGCCCGTCGCGCACATCGCCGACCGATGCCGCACCGCGGGCGTTGCGCTGCACGTCGACGCGGCCCAAACGGTCGGCCAGCTGCCCGTCGACATCGCGGAGTGGGGCGCTGCTCTGGTGACCGCGAGCGCGCACAAGTTCGGCGGCCCGGCCGGAGTCGGCCTGCTGGTCGTCCGGGAAGGCACGCGCTTTCTCCGGCCCGGCCCCGAGGACGACCGCGGCGACCCCCGCGTCGGTGGCCCGCTGGACGTGCCGGGGGCGGTGGCGACAGCCGCCGCATTGGCGGCCCGGGCATCCGAGGCGGCCACCGTTGCCGAGCGGCTTCATGAACTCACGGCGCGCATCCGCCGAGCCGTTCCCGAGGCCATCCCCGACGCCCAGGTGCACGGCGATCCGCAAGCCTCCGGCCGGCTACCGCACCTCGTGAGCCTGTCGTTTCTCTACGTCGACGGGGAGGCGCTCCTGGGGCGCCTGGAGGCCGCCGGGATCGCCGCCGCCAGCGGCTCGGCGTGTACCGCGAGCAGCCTGTCCCCCAGCCATGTGCTGTCGGCGGTCGGCGCCCTGACACATGGGAATCTGCGGCTCTCCCTCGGCCCCGAAACCACTGACGACGACATCGATCACCTGCTCCGAACGCTCCCGGCCGCCGTTGCGGACCTGCGCAAAGAAGCCGGGGTCAGCGCGCTGTGAGCGAGCTGTCGGTCGACGCCCGTGGACGGCGTTGCCCGTTGCCGATCATCGACCTCGCCGCGGCCGCTCGCGACGCTCCTGCGGGCACGGTGATCACGCTGATCGCCGACGACCCGGCGGCGGACGCCGACGTGCCCGCCTGGTGCCGCATGCGAGGCCACCACTTCGAAGGCGGCGAGCCCGGCCCGCAGGTCGGCGACGAGCCGCCTTCGACCAGCTACCGGGTTCGGATCGGCGCGAGCCGCGCCGGCGGCTAGCGCGTGAAGTGCGCCTGGATATCGTCCGCGGCCAGATCGCCGAACGTCGCCCGGAAGCGGTCGAGGGCCTGCGCGTCGACGGTGTACTCCTGCGTTCCGACCGTCTCGAGCGCGAGCGTCGCGAGCAGGCTGCCGAGCTGGGCACAGCGCTCATCCCCGAGACCCCAGGTGAGTCCGCCGAGATAGCCGGCCCGAAACGCGTCGCCCACCCCGGTCGGGTCAGCCTTCGTGGTCTCGGGCACGACCGGAACCTCGAGGTCGGGCCCGCCTGCAGGCTGCACGCGCGCGCCCTTGGCGCCGAGGGTGGTGACCAGGGCGCCCACCCGCGACCGCAGCTGCCCATCGGACCAGCCGGTCTTCTGCAGCAGCAGGCCGTACTCGTAGTCGTTGCAGAACAGATAGGTGGCGCCCTCGCACAGCTGGCGGATCTCGTGGCCTTCCATCCGGGCCAGCTGCTGCGAAGGATCGGCGGCGAAACGGTATCCGCGCTGGCGGCATTCGGCCGTGTGGCGCAGCATCGCTTCCGGGTCGTTCGGGCAGATCACGACGAGATCCAGACTGCCGACGCGGCCGGCCACCGGCCCGAGCTCGATCTCGCGCGCTTCGCTCATCGCCCCGGGGTAGAAGGACGCGATCTGGCACATGTCCTGGTCGGTGGTGCACAGGAAGCGGGCGGTGTGCGCGAGCTCGCTGACGTGAACGCTGTCGGTGTCGACACCGGACCGTTCCAGCCAGGAGCGGTAATCCTCGAAATCGCGGCCGACGGCGCCGACGAGCACCGGCCGCAGCCCGAGGGCGCCCATGCCGAACGCGATATTGGCAGCGACTCCTCCGCGGCGGATCTGCAGCTCGTCGACGAGAAACGACAGCGACAGCCGCTCGAGATGGCCCTCGACGAGCTGCTCGGCGAAGCGCCCGGGGAAGCTCATCAAGTGGTCGGTGGCAATGGACCCGGTTACGGCGATATGCACGACGCGACACCCTATCCGCTTGCGCGTCGCAGGCCCGCGAGCGGTGGACAAAACAACTACCCGCGAGTAAGGGTGCCAATTGCCCGCTCGGCCGCCTAACGTCGAGAACGTGCTGCTAGATGACGTGAGCGAACGGCCGGCTGCCGCCCCCCGCGATGACGCCGGCTGGGCGGAGCTGATGCGCATCGCCGCTGACTTTCCGCTCGAGGCACTCTCGTTCGGCCGGCCCGCGAGCGCGGCGGTCCCGACGCCCACGGCGCTGGTGCCGCGCCAGGTGAGCTACGAGCAGGCCATCAACCTGGTCGATGGCGGTGGCGACGGCCCCTCGATCGGCCTCGGCACCGGACTGGCCGTCGCCGTCCGGTAAGACACCGTCCGTAAAGACACCGAGAGCCCGGCGTGGATTTCTCCACGCCGGGCTCTCGATCAGTCGAGCTTCGTTCTAGCTGAACGAATCACCGCAGGCGCACGAGCCCGTGGCATTGGGGTTGTCGATCGTGAAGCCCTGCTTCTCGATCGTGTCGACGAAGTCGATGGTGGCACCGCCGAGGTAAGGCAGGCTCATCCGATCGACCACGAGGTCGAAACCTCCCCAGTCGGTCCGGCTGTCACCGTCGAGCTCGCGCTCGTCGAAGAACAGCTGGTAGCGCAGTCCGGAGCAGCCACCCGGCTGCACGGCGATACGCAACGCCAGGTCGTCGCGACCCTCCTGGTCAAGCAGACCCTTGACCTTTTCGGCGGCCTGCTCGGTAAGGACCACGCTGGTGGCCGGCGCCGCGGCCGGTCCCGTTGCGGTCTCGGTCGTGTCAACGCTCATCTGGTGGACTCCCTCCGAAGGACTTTCCCATCGTAGGTGACATCGGCAAGGACCCGGACATTCCCAGCCTGGAATATTTGTGGCCTTCCCATTCGGATCGAAATCACCCCCGCTGCCAGCGGGCGGCCAGCCGGCGGGCCGCTTCCGCGAGCCAGCGCCCCGGTTCGGCGAGCGCGGCCTGCGCGCCGCCGGCGAGCTCAGCGAGCGCCACCGCGTCCGCCACACCGTGCGCCGCCGCCTCTCGGCGGCCCACGGCCACCTGACCGGCGAGTACATAGCAGGGCACCGCCGCCTCTGCCGCCGCCGAAGCGACCGCCCCGACGACCTTTCCGCGCAGGGAGGTCGCGTCGTACGCGCCCTCGCCGGTCACGACGAGAGCGGCGTCGGCAAGCGACTGCGGCAATCCGACCGCGGCCGCAACCCGCTCGGCGCCGCGTTCGTAGCGCGCTCCCAGCCAGAGCAGTGCCGCGCCGAGGCCACCCGCCGCACCGGCGCCCGGATGATCCGCTAACGCCGCCAGCCCCGGCACCTGCGTGACCCAGGCCTGCATCCGCCGCTCGAGGCGGTCGACGGCGGCAGCGTCCGCCCCCTTCTGCGGGGCGAAGACCCGGCAGGCTCCCTGCGGCCCGAGCAACGCGTTGGCCACGTCCGACGCGATGACCAAGCGGACCCCGGAAAGGGCCGGTCCGGACCGGCCGGCCCTCAAGACACCGTGTTCAGCGTCGAGCGCCTGCAGAAAACCGCGACCTCCGTCGCACGTCGCCGAGCCGCCCAGACCGATGACGATGGTGCTGATACCAGGCCGCGCCGCCAGGGTCAGCAGATCGGCGAGTCCGGCAGAGCTCGCGCGCTCAGGATCGCGCTCCCCCGGGCTCAGCAAATGCAGTCCGACGGCCTGCGCGCTCTCCACATACGCCGTCTCGCCATTGACCAGGACCGCCGCTTCGACCGGCCGCCCGAGCGGATCAGGCACGGTGCCGGTCAGGAGCTGTGCTTCGGGAAAGGCCGCGGCGAGGACAGCGCAGAACCCCGGCCCACCGTCGGACATCGGGGATCGGACGACGACGTCGTCCGGGCGCTGCCACCGCCAGCCCTGCTCGATGGCACCCGCGGCGGCCGCGGCGGACAAGGTTCCGGCGAACTTGTCAGGAGCGACCACGATCTTCAGCTCGTCCTGCCTCTCGCCGGCCACGGGTGCTGGTCACCCACGTGCCTTCGGGTCTTGCCCTGGATTTATAGTCGCTTGGACCATTCCCGGTTATAGTCGAGCTGACTTAATCACCGGGGTCGCGAGGAGTGAGCATGACCGTCGACCTGACCGCCAGCCCTGCAATCCGCACGGGCGCGCCCGAGCTGCGCGCGACCTCGTCGTTGGAGCAGGCGCTCTTCCTGCTCGGACGGCAAGCCGACCCGGCCTCCGAACGCGGGGTCGAGTGCCCGGGCGATCTGCCGCCCTCCTCCGACCCGGCACTGGTCGAACGCGCAAGAGCTGCTCGCGCCGCGCTCGGTGACCGCGCGTTCATCCTCGGCCACCACTACCAGCGCGACGAGGTCATCCAGTTCGCCGATGTCACCGGAGACTCGTTCAAGCTCGCGCAAGCCGCCGCCGCCCGACCCGGCGCAGAGTTCATCGTCTTCTGCGGCGTGCACTTCATGGCGGAGAGCGCGGACATCCTGACCTCGGAGAGCCAAGCCGTCATCCTGCCCGACCTCGCGGCCGGCTGCTCCATGGCCGACATGGCCACCGCGGAGCAGGTCGCGCAAGCGTGGGAGACGCTGCAGGACGCCGGTCTTGCCGCCTCCACGGTGCCGGTGTCGTACATGAACAGTTCTGCGGCGATCAAGGCCTTCACCGGGCGCAATGGCGGCACCATCTGCACGTCCTCGAACGCCCGCCGGGCCCTCGAGTGGGCTTTCGAGCGCGGCGAGCGCGTCCTTTTCCTGCCCGACCAGCACCTCGGGCGCAATACCGCGGTACTCGACCTCGGCATTCCGCTGGAGCAGTGCGTCGTCTACGACCCGCGCAAGCCGAGCGGCGGGCTGTCCCCGGAGCAGCTGCGCACGGCGAAGATGGTGCTCTGGAAGGGGCACTGCTCGGTGCACGGCAGGTTCAGCCTGGCCAGCGTAAACGACGTCCGGCAGCGCATCCCCGGGGTGAACGTGCTCGTCCACCCGGAGTGCCAGCACGAGGTCGTCAAAGCGGCTGATCTGGTGGGCAGCACCGAGTTCATCTTGAAGACGCTCGCGGAGGCGCCGGCCGGTAGCGCGTGGGCGGTGGGCACCGAGCTGAATCTTGTGCGACGCCTCGCAGCGGCCCACTCCGACAAGACTGTCGCGTTCCTGGACCGTACGGTGTGTTTCTGCTCGACAATGAATCGCATCGACCTGCCGCACCTTGTGTGGGCCCTGGAAAATTTGGTATCGCTCTCCGGGGGTCGGCCGGTCAACCGCATCAGCGTCGACCCGGTGACCGCGAAGGACGCCCGCACGGCGCTCGACCGGATGCTGACCATCTGAACATTCCTGCGCAAGACCTGTGAGACCCGTAGATGCCTTCGCTGTTCAAGAAGCCCGCGGCTCCGACGGAGACCGTCGAGTCCGAGCCGGTCCGGCCTAACGCCAAGGGACGGCCGACGCCGACTCGCAAGGAAGCGCAGGCCGCTCGCCGCCGCGGCGGCCGAGGCACGCGGGCAGCCGCGACCCGCCCGGGGACTCGTTCCAACGATCCGAAAGCCGCCCGCCGGGCGCTGCGCGACGAGCGACGGGCGAAGGCCGCCGAGTACCGCGCGGCGATGAACTCGGGCGACGTGTCCAAGCTGCCGGCGCGCGAAAGGGTGCCGGAGCGGGTCATGGCCCGCGACATCGTCGATCAGCGGCGCAATCTCGGGCCGCTGCTGCTCGGCGTGATCGTGCTGGCTTACTTCCTCGGACTCGCCCCCGCCACCGGCCTGAAAGCCGTCGCCTTCTATCTGCTGCCGCTGTGTCTGGTCGGCATCATCGTCGACTCGGTCATCGTCGCCCGGTCGGTCACCCGCCAGGTGCATGAGAAGTACCCGAACAGCACGGTCCGGCTGAAGGCATACGCCGGTCAGCGGGCGCTCATGCCGGCGCGCTGGCGCCAGCCCCGCCCCCGGCCGGCGATCCAGATCGGTCGGTGGCTGCCCCGCCGCTGACCGGCGGTGGCGGTAACAGCTAGTCCACCGGCTGCAGGCTCTGGTCGACCGGCTGCAGGCTCTAGTCGACCGGTCGAAGGCTCATGGGCCCGTAGACGACACGATCACCGTCGAGCAGCACCACCTGCTCGACACCGGCATGCAGCAGCTCGGGCCACACCTCCCCGAGCCACGATTCGGCGTCGGACTGCGAAGGGAAGATCTCCGCGGCAGGGGCGGCCATCAGCTGCTCGGGGTCCACAGCCGACCCGTCAGCGGTCTCGTATTGCCAGGTCCAGGACACCGTTCCCCCTCGGATGTGTGGCCCCTTCGCGGGCCGCAGCAGGCGTGACACTCCCGCCCATCCTTCCCCATCCGCCCGGCCGTGCCCGTGCCGCCGCCGCTTCGGTGGGCCACCCGGCAGACTCGGGCCGGTGAAGCTGCAGTTTCTCGGGACCGGATCGGCCGACGGGTGGCCGAATCCGTGGTGCATGTGCGCTTCGTGCACCTGGGCGCGCGAGTCGGGCACCTTGCGAGGACAGACCGGCGTCCTGGTGGACGGCAGCATCCTGCTCGACTGCGGACCGGACGTGCCGCGCTCCGCAGCGCGGTTCGGCGTCAGCTTGGCGGGCGTCCGCCGGGTGCTGATCGGTCACGCCCATCCGGACCATTGCGGTCCGCAAGCGTTCATGTGGCGCAGCTGGGCCACCCAGGCGGCCCATCCCCTGGAAGTCATCGCGCCGCCGGCGGCGGTCGACGCCTGCCGGGACTGGGTGCCGGCCGACGGGCCGGTCACCTTCACCGAGATCCGCGCCGGCGACGACCTCGTCCGCGACGGCTACCGCATCCGCGCGCACGCAGCTCGCCATGCCGGGCCGGAGATCGGTCCCGCTGTCCTGTTCGATCTGACCAGCCCTGCCGGTACCCGGCTGCTGTACGCGGTGGATACCGCGCCGCTGCCCGACGAGTCGCTGCCGGGCGAACGCGACCGCCCGTACGACGTGCTGCTGCTCGAAGAAACCTTCGGCGACGCCGCCGGCCCGGCCGCCGGCGGCGATCACCACGGGCTGGACGCTTTCGCCGCGACCGTCTCGGCCCTGCGCCGCAAGGGTGCCCTCACCGGCAGCTCGACGGTCGCCGCGGTCCATCTCGGACACCACAACCCTCCCGGCCCGGAGCTGCACCGCCGGCTCGCGCTCGCCGGCGCGGTCGCGCCTTCGGACGGCGACCTGCTCACCGTGGGCTCGGCATCGCAGGCGACCGCCCCGCAGCCACCGCGCGCCCATCGGACGCTGATCACGGGCGGCGTGCGGTCCGGCAAGTCAAAGGAGGCGGAGCACCGGCTCGCCGCGCGGGACGCCGTCGTCTACGTCGCCACCGCCTTCGAAGATCCCGACGACGCCGAGTGGGCGGCGCGGCTCGCCGCGCATCGAGCGCGCCGCCCGGCACACTGGGAGACGGTCGAAACGGCGGTCCTGGCGCCCTTGCTGCGCACAGCCGGACCGCCGTTGCTCATCGACTGCCTCGGGCTCTGGCTGGCCCGCGGCTGCGAAGCTCCGGAAGCGCTCCTGTCGGCGTGGCGGGATTCTCAGCGGGAGGTCGTTCTGGTCACCAACGAAGTCGGCTCCGGGGTCGTCCCGGCGACCGAGAGCGGGCGGGCGTTCCGCGACGGCCTGGGTCGTCTCAACGCGCTGCTGGCCGCCGAGTCCGACGAAGTGTGGCAGTGCGTGGCGGGAGTGGCGTGCCGTCTCAAGTGAGAAGTCCCGACGAAAGCGCCCGGGCCCAAGCCCTCGCGCGCCAGGCCCAGCTGACGAAGCCGGCGGGGGCGCTCGGCCGGCTGGAGGAGCTCTCCGCGTGGGTATGCGCGGTGCAGCGGGCCTGCCCGCCGCGGGCGTTCAGCCAGATCCGTCTCGTCATCGTCGCCGCTGACCACGGCATCGCTGCAGCAGGGGTCTCCGCCTATCCGCCTGAGGTGACGGCTCAGATGGTGGCGAACTTCGCCGCCGGCGGAGCTGCCGCCAACGTGCTGGCCCGGCAGGCCGGCGCGACCGTGCGGGTGGTGGACGCGGGCGTCGGCAAGCCGTCCGGCCGCATCGACCGGGAAGATGCGCTCTCGCAAGCCGATTTCGATGCCGCGTTCGAGCTGGGTCGCCAGATCACCGACGAGGAGGTCGACGGCGGCTGCGACCTGCTCATCGCGGGGGACATGGGAATCGGCAACACGACGCCGGCCGCCGCGCTCGTCGCCGGCATCCTCGGGCTCGAGCCGGTCGCGGTGGTGGGCCGTGGGACCGGCATCGACGACACCGGCTGGATGCTCAAGGCGACGGCGATTCGCGACGCGCTGCGCCGCTCGCGGCACTCTGTCGGCAGTGACCCCGAGGGCCTGCTGCGCGTCGTCGGCGGCGCCGACCTCGCGGTCATGGCCGGGATGCTGGTTCAGGCCGCCGCCCGGCGCACACCCGTCATCCTCGACGGGCTCATCAGTTGCGCCGCAGCCCTGACCGCCGAACGGATCACCCCCGGGGCGCGCGCGTGGTGGGTTGCCGGCACGCGGTCCACGGAGCCGGCGCAGGCGGCGGCGCTGGCCACGCTCGAGCTCGAGCCGCTGCTCGATCTGCAGCTGCGGCTCGGCGAAGGCACCGGCGCGCTGCTCGCGGTCCAGCTCGTCCAGGCGGCGGCAGCGACCCTGGCCGAGATGGCGACATTCGCCGAGGCCGGCGTCGCCGGCCGGGTTGAGGATGCGGACCAGCCCTGACGGTTCCGGCGCCGCTGCGCTACATCTTCAGCCTGCTGACCGTCTTTCCCGTCGGCCGCCGGCCGATCGAGCTCGCACACCGCCGGATCGGGCTGGCGATCGCGCTGGCGCCGCTGGTCGGGATCGCGCTCTGGCTGCCGGCTGCGCTGCTGCAGTACCTCAGCCGGCTGCTGCTGGACCCGTCTGAATCGCTGCTCGTACCGGTCATCGCCCTCGGAAGCATCGCGTTGATGACGGGCGGCTTGCACCTGGACGGCCTCGCCGATCTCGGTGATGCCCTGGGCTCACGCCGTCCCGCGGACCAGGCCTTGGCCATCATGAAGGATCCGCGGATCGGTCCGCTCGGCGCCGCGCCGCTCGTCTTCGTACTGCTCGGGCAGGCCGGGTCGCTGGATCTCGCGATCGGCCGGCACCACGGCACGGTGGCGTTACTGACCTCGCAGCTGGCCGGGCGGCTCGCCATCGTCCACGCCTGCCGGGAGGGCGTTCCGGCGGCGCGCCCGGGAGGGCTCGGCGCCGGCGTCATCGGCACTGTCACGCGCTGGCAGAGCTGGCTTGCCACCGCCGCCGTGTTCGCCGTCGCGGCCGTCGCCGGCAAGCTCGACTACGACGGCGGGCGGCTTCGGGAAAGCGCCCATGCGACGTTCGCGGTGCTCACCGCGGTCGTTGTCGCGGCTTTGCTGCGTCGCTATGTGACCCGCCGGCTCGGCGGGGTCACCGGGGATGTCCTCGGCGCTCTGCTGGAAATCGCCGTCCTGGTCGACCTGGCGGTGATGTCGGCGCGCGCGCCCTCCTGGCTCAGCTAGCGCAACGTGCGACCGCACGAGTGCGGCGACCGGGCTCAGCGGGGCGACCCTTCGACGAACGGGGGCCGGACGACGGTCGCCGCGACCTGACGGCCCCGCACGTCGACCCACACCTCACCGTCCTGCTCCGCTTCCGACAGCAGCGCGAGCGCGATCCCGGCTCCGAGCGTCGGGCTGAACGTGCCGCTGGTGACCGTGCCGATCGGCGACCCGCCCTCGGCGCCCGACACCATCATCCCGGGGCGGGCGATACCGCTCGACATCCGCAGCCCCCACAGCAGCCTGCTCGGCTTCGCCCGTTCGGCGAGCAGCGCCTCCCGCCCCCAGAACGCGGGCTTGTCCCAGCCGACGGCCCAGCCGAGCCGGGCGGCGACGGGGCTGATCTCGGGACCGAGATCCTGGCCGTGCAGCGGATAGCCCATCTCGGTGCGAAGGGTGTCGCGGGCGCCGAGTCCGCACCGGACCGCCCCGGCCGTGACGATGGCGTCCCAAAGCTCTGCGGCACCATCCCAGCGCGGCAGCAGCTCGTAGCCGCGCTCACCGGTGTAGCCGGAGCGGCAGACGATGACCGGCCGGCCCTTCCACTCGACGGTGACGTGCGACATGTAGGCGTGGTCGGCCGGCAGTCCGAGCTCCTCGAGCACCCGCGGCGACTGCGGCCCCTGCACGGCGAGGACCGCGTAGTCGCGATGCAGGTTGCGCACCTCGATCCCGTCCGGCGCAGCAGCGGCGAGCAGGCGGACGACTTCGGCGGTGTTCGCCGCATTCGGCACCAGGAAGACGTCGTCGTCAGCGAAGACGTAAGCGATGAGGTCGTCGACCGCCCCACCGGAATCCGTGCAGCACAGCGTGTACTGCGCCGAGCCGGGCGCGACCTTCGCGAGGTCGGCCGTGAGCGCCGTGTTCAGGAACGCGAGCGCGCCCCGACCGCTGACGCGTGCCTTGCCGAGGTGGCTGACGTCGAAGACGCCGACCGCGCTGCGAACGGCCGTGTGCTCAGCCACGGTCCCGCCGTCCGGACCGGTGTAGGCCAGCGGCATTTCCCAGCCCCCGAATGCGCCGAATCTGGCGCCGGCCTCCTCCGAACGATCATGCAACGGCGAACGCAGCAGCTCCGAGCCCATGCAGCGGGACCCTACCGGCGCGGCGCGCGGCTCCCTCACCCGGACGGCGGGGCGGGGCGCCTCTCCGTCACGACCATCACGCGAGCGCTTACGCTGCGCAAATGGCCTCTCTCACCCATTCCTCCGACGCTCCGAACGAAGCTGCAGCTGATGTCCTCGTGATCGCGGTGGCGAAATCCGCGGACGGACCGGTGCCCTGTGCCGGCAGCGAAGCGCTGGATGCGGCACTCGAAGGCCGGCTCGGGCAGATCCTCACCGACCTGGGTGCGGCGGGCGAGGAAGGGGAGGTCACCCGGTTCGCGTCGCTCGGCGCCGTCGCCGCTCCGGTTGTCGCCGCGGTCGGCGTCGGAGAGTTCGCCGCCGGCGGCTCGCCGGAGGACGCGGTACTGCGCCGCGCCGCCGGAACGGTCATTCGCGCTCTCGCGGGCCGCCAGAAAGTCGCGATGTCCCTTCCGGGCAACCCCGCTCCCGTAGCCGAGGGCGCGCTGCTCGCCGCCTACTCGGCCAAGGAGCCGGCCGGCGGCAAGGGTCCGGTGGCGGAGATCGTGCTGCTCAATGCTCCGAGCGACGCGGACGCCGCCCGGGCGTCCGTTCTCGCCGAATGCGTGAACCTGGCGCGCGACCTCGGCAACGCTCCTGCCAACCTGCTGCCGCCGGCGGAGCTCGCCGAGCGTGCTGTCGCCGCCTCCGCAGGCACCGGCATCGAGGTGACGGTGCTTGCGGAGGCAGAGCTCGCGGCAGGCGGCTACGGCGGCATTCTCGGAGTCGGCAAGGGCTCGGTGAACCCGCCGCGGCTGGTGCGCCTGTCCTACCGGCCGGAAGGCGCGACCCGCACGGCCGCACTCGTCGGCAAGGGAATCACCTTCGACTCGGGTGGCCTGTCGCTCAAGCCTTCGCCGAGCATGGAGTACATGAAGATCGACATGGCGGGCTCGGCCGCCGTGCTGGCAGCTGTCATCGCGGCTGCCCGGCTGCGGCTGCCCGTCGCCGTGACGGCCTGGATGGCGCTCGCGGAGAACATGCCGTCGGCGTCGGCGAGCCGTCCCACCGACGTGTTGACCATGTACAGCGGCAAGCGCGTCGAGGTGCTGAACACCGACGCTGAAGGGCGCCTGGTACTCGGCGACGCCTTGGCCCGCGCCTGCGAGGAGAACCCCGACGTCATCGTCGACGTGGCCACCCTGACCGGGGGTCAGGTGGTGGCGCTGGGTAACCGCATCACCGGGCTCATGGGCAACGACGACGGGCTCCTGCGCGCGCTCGACGCCGCCGGCGCATCCGCCGGTGAGCCGGTATGGGCGATGCCGCTGCCGCCCGAGCTGCGCAAGAACCTCGACTCGCTGGTCGCCGACTTCTCCAACGTCGCGCCGGGTGCCAATCGCGAGGCGCAGATGCTCATCGCGGGGATCTTCCTGCAGGAGTTCATCAGCGCCGGCACCCGGTGGGCGCACCTCGACATCGCCGGCCCGGCATGGAACGGCGGCGAACCGCACGGATTCACCCCGCGCGGAGCGACCGGGGTCATGGTGCGCACCCTCGTCGGTCTGCTCGACCAACTCGGCGCGGGTGAGCTTGACAGCTGAAAGCTGAATTTGCTGGCGGGGTTGCCGGTTGCCTGCGGTGGCAAACTGTTCACTGCGCAAGCTAGCTACCCCCGCCCTGCGAAGGAGCGCCCGTGAGCCCGTCCCCCACGCCGTCCGAAGGGCCGGTCGATCTCGCCATCCTCGGGGCCGGGAGCGGAGGCTATGCCGCCGCCCTGCGCGCCGCGGAGCTCGGCATGTCGGTGGTGATGGTCGAGCGCGACAAGGTCGGCGGCACCTGCCTGCACCGCGGGTGCATCCCCACGAAGGCGCTGCTCCACGCGGCGGAGGTCGCCGACAGCGCGAAGGAAGGCCCGGAGAAGTTCGGGGTGAAGACCAGCTTCGACGGCGTCGACATGGCGGGGGTCAACCACTACAAGGACTCGGTCGTGACCCGGCTCTACAAGGGCCTGTCCGGCTTGGTCAAGTCCCGCAAGATCGAGGTGGTCGAGGGCGAGGGCCGGCTGGCGAGCCCGACCAGCCTGCAGGTCGGTGACCGCACCATCGAAGCCCGCCACGTTCTTTTGGCGACGGGCTCTGAGGCGAAGTCCCTGCCGGGTATCACCGTCGACGGCGAGCGCGTCATCACCAGCGACCATGCGCTCGCCCTCGATCAGGTCCCCGAGTCCGTCATCGTGCTCGGCGCCGGTGCCATCGGCTGCGAGTTCGCCTCCGTGTGGAACAGCTTCGGAGCGAACGTCACCATCGTCGAGGCGCTGCCGCATCTCGTTCCGGCCGAGGAAGAGTCCTCCTCGAAGCTGCTGGAGCGCCAGTTCCGCCGCAAAGGCATCACGTTTCACATCGGCACGAAGCTGACCGACGTGGCCGTCAAGAACGACGGCGTCACCGTCACCCTGGAGAACGGCAAGACCGTCTCGGCGCAGCTGCTGCTGGTCGCCGTGGGACGCGGGCCGGTGTCCGCCGGGCTCGGCTACGAGCAGGCCGGGGTGGAGGTCGACCGCGGGTACGTCAAGGTCGACGCCGTCTGCCAGACGAACGTTCCGACGATCAGCGCGATCGGCGACCTGCGTCCCGGGCTGCAGCTGGCGCACGTCGGCTTCGGGGAAGGCATCCTGGTGGCAGAACGGCTCGCCGGCGAGCGGGTCGTGCCGATCGACTATGACGGCGTTCCGCGCGTGACCTACTCCCACCCGGAGGTCGCGTCGGTCGGCATCACCTCAGAGGTCGCACGCCAGCGCGGCCACGACGTCGTCACCGCCACCTACGATCTCGCCGGCAACGGCCGCGCGCAGATCTTGAACACCGCGGGAGCGGTCACCGTCGTCGCCGAGAAGGACGGCCCGGTGCTCGGGGTGCACATGGTCGGCGAGCGCGTCGGTGACCTGATCGCCGAGGCTCAGCTGATCGTCAACTGGGAGGCGCACGCGTCCGAGGTCGCCGCCCTCATCCACCCGCACCCGACCATGTCCGAGGCGATCGGCGAGGCGCACCTGGCGCTCGCCGGCAAGCCCCTGCACTCCCACTCCTGACCACGGCAGCCGGACCGCCCGACAGCTGAGAGCCAACCACCGAATCGAAGGAGCGCGACGACCGATGCCGGTCTCCGTCACCATGCCCCGTCTCGGCGAGAGCGTTTCCGAAGGAACGGTCACTCGCTGGCTCAAGCAAGAAGGCGAACACGTCGAGGCGGACGAGCCGCTGCTCGAGGTGAGCACCGACAAGGTCGACACGGAGATCCCGGCGCCGAGCTCGGGCGTGCTTTCGTCGATCAAGGTCGGCGAGGACGAGACCGTCGAGGTCGGCGTGGAGCTCGCGGTGATCTCCGAGGGCGCGGAAGGCGGCGGCGCGCAGGCGACCGCCGCGCCTGAGGCTCCTGCGGAGGAGGCCGCACCGGCGCCACAGCCCGCGGCGTCCGCGCCTGCGGAGACCCCTGCCGCGCAAGCGGAGCCGGAGGCCGTCGAGGAGGCTCCCGAGCCCGCCGCGCAGCAGGCCGAGACGCCACCGCCGGCAGCCCCGGCCGGTCCCCCGGCCCAGCCGGCCCCTCCCGCTCCGGCGGCGCAGGAGGGTGCAGCGGACGGCGGCAGCGGCCCCTACGTCACCCCGCTGGTCCGCCGGCTGGCCGCCGAGCACGACGTCGACCTGTCCGCCGTGCGCGGCACCGGGGTGGGCGGCCGGATCCGCAAGCAGGACGTCCTCGACGCGGCGCGCGCCGGCACCTCCGCCGGCAACGGGCGCGCCCCGGAGCCCGCCGCGGCCGACACCCGGGCCACCGGTCCCACTCCGGCCATCGCTCAGCCCGCAGCCGCAACCGCATCGGCCCCGCAAGCACCCGCGCGCGCCAGCCAGCCCTCGGCAGCTGCGGCCGCCACTCAGGTGCGCGGGCGCACCGAAAAGCTCTCCAGGCTGCGTTCGGTGATCGCCACCCGCATGGTCGAGAGCCTGCAGGTGAGTGCCCAGCTGACGACCGTGGTCGAGGTGGACATCACGCGCATCGCGCGGCTGCGTGAGCAGTCGAGGGCCGAGTTCGAGGCCCGCGAAGGTGTGAAGCTCACGTTCCTGCCGTTCTTCGCGGTGGCGACGTGCGAGGCCCTCAAGCAGCATCCCAAGCTGAATGCCAGCATCGACCAGGCTGGCGGCACGGTCACCTACCACGACGCCGAGCATCTGGGGATCGCGGTCGACACCGAGCGCGGGCTGCTGGCCCCGGTCATCCATTCGGCCGGCGACCTGAACCTCGGCGGCATGGCGCGCAAGATCGCCGACCTGGCCGACCGCACGCGTCGCAACGCTGTCACGCCCGACGAGCTCGGCGGCGGCACCTTCACGCTGACCAACACCGGCAGCCGCGGCGCGCTGTTCGACACCCCGATCCTCTTCCAGCCGCAGGTCGGCATCCTCGGCACCGGCACAGTCGTAAAGCGGCCGGCAGTCATCGAGGATCCGGAGCTCGGCGAGGTCGTCGCGGTGCGCTCGATCGTGTATCTGGCGCTCACCTATGACCACCGCATCGTCGACGGCGCGGACGCCGCTCGTTTCCTCACGACCATCAAGGAGCGCCTCGAAGAGGGCGCTTTCGAAGCCGACCTCGGCCGCTAGCCGCAGCCTCGCGCAGGGAGTGCGATGAAGGTCGTTGTCAGTGGCGCGAGCGGGCTGATTGGCACCGCGCTCATCAGCGCGCTCAAAGCCGCCGGGCATGACGTCGTCCAGCTGGTGCGCCGGGAGCCCAGCTCCGGCGACGAGGTGCGATGGGATCCGCAGCAGGGGCAGCTCGACCCGACGGCGTTGCGGGGCGTCGAGGCAGCCATCAACCTCAGCGGCGCCGGCGTAGGCAGCCGGCGCTGGACCGCGAGCTACAAGCGCACGCTGCGCGAGAGCCGGATCTCCACCACGACGCTGCTGGCGCGCACCCTGGCCGAGCTCTCCCCGCGGCCGCAGGTGTTGCTCTCGGCGAGCGCCGTCGGCTACTACGGCGATACGAGCGACCGGCTGGTCGACGAGACCGGCGCTCAAGGGAGGGGATTTCTTGCCGACCTCGTCGGCGACTGGGAGCACGCAGCGGCACCGGCCACCGCCGCCGGCATCCGGGTCTGCTACCTGCGCAGCGGCATCGTCCTGTCCGAAGAGGGCGGCGCCCTCAAGCGGCAGCTACCGATCTTCAAGCTCGGGCTCGGCGGCCGGCTCGGAAGCGGCAAGCAGTACTGGAGCTGGATCACGCTGGACGACGAGATCGCCGCGGTGCTCTTCCTGCTGCAGGAAAAGAGCGTGAGCGGTCCCGTCAACCTCGTGGCCCCGCATCCGGTCACCAACCGGGAGTTCACCCGCAACCTGGCCTCTGCGCTGCACCGGCCGGCGCTCGCTGTGGTGCCGCCGTTCGCGCTGCGGCTGGCGCTGGACGGCTTCGCCGAGGAGAGCCTGCTCACCGGCCAGCGCCTCGCCCCGCGTGCGCTGTCCGAAGCGGGATTTCGCTTCGCCCATCCCGATCTCCCCGGCGCGCTGGAGGCCGTGCTCGCGCCCTGACGGCCCCCGTCACGACGAGGCGGTGACGTCGGCAACGGTGGCGATCCGCCACTGCCGGTGGCCCGGCGGGCCGGTGGCGCGCAGCGTGATCGCATGGGCGGCCGACGGCCGTTCGCTCACGCGCTGCAGCAACGTGCCCTGGCGATCGCGCAGCTCGTACCGCGACCGCCGGTCGACGACGCTCAGGATGACCGAGTCCGCCCCGGACGACCGGACCGCGATCCGCTCCACCACGAGCCGCAGACCACGCGCATGGGCGCCGCGGGCGCGCAACAGGGCGAGCGCAGCGGCGTCCGTGCGGTAAGCCGACGACGCCGGAACGTCGACAGCGTCGAGCCGCTTCGGATCTGCCGTCTGAAATGCCACTGCCCAGCCGGCGTCGAGCCGTTCGAGCTCGGCCCGCCAATCGGTGGGGCGGGCCGCACCGGCCGGGGCCACCGAGGAAGGAGGCACCGGACCGGCGCCTCGGACGCTGCGTTCACCGGAAGCGCTTGCCCAGCCGATGACGCCGGCCAGCACGACGAGCGCGGCCGCCACGAAACACAGCCGCAGGACCCGTCCAGCCCGGCGGTGCTCCCGCTGCCGTCCGAGCACTCCGTCGACCAGACCCCCGAGCCGCGGGCCGGCTGCCTGCCGCCGGGGCGACCCCGGCCCTGCCGATCCATGGCCCCCGGCGCCGGCGTCCGTATCGCCGAGCGCCTCCGACTCCAACGCGATCGGCATCGCGGGAGTCGCTGCCGCGAGCCGGGCGGCAAGCTGCGCGGCTCCCGGGTGGCGGTCGGTCAGGACCGCCGTCACCCGATCGGCGCCGGCCGACGAGCGGTCGAGCATCGATGCCAGCAGGCGCGTCACGGCAAGGACATCGTCGGCGGGCGTCGCAGCCCCGCCGAGCACGGCCAGGACGCCGACCCCTGCCAGCAGCGGGCGGCCCGCCGGATCGAGCAGGACGTCGGCGTCCCGCAGCCGCCCGTGGCACAACCCTGCCGTGTGCGCCGCCGACAGCGCCCAGGACAGCGCGACGCCGAGCGTAACGGCCTCCCCTGCGGACAGCTGGCGCCGCCGGGCAATGTGCTGCAGCGAGACCAGCGGGGCGGCCAGCGGCTCCAAGACGAGTGCGAGCCCGTCGAAAGCCCGGCGTACCTCACGGATGCGCACCAGCCCGGCGTCGTCGAGCTCCAGCAGGTCCTCGGCCACGATCCGCGCCTTCGCCCGCATCGCCTCGTCCGCCGGTAGCCGCAGCAGCCGCACGAACCGCTCCCCCACCCCGGCCAGCTGACCGGGCAGCGGATCACCGCGGTGGCCGGCCAGCCCGCCTGTCACCCGAGCCCGCCAGACCTCCCCGGCTCCCGCGGAATCGCAGCGCTCGAACAGCCGGTAACCGTCGACGATCGGCGGCTCGGCGCGCACTGCCGGATCCGCGCCCGCGGCTGCCGCGCCATGCCCCGGATGCTGCGCTCGCTCGTTCACGCGCCGCACGCTAGGCCGCTGCGCCGACAAGCCGCGGAGGGCCTGTGGATAACGCGGCGGCGCGGAGCCGTGTGATTCTTTTGGCCGCCTCAGCAGGCGGGCGCGTGCCGCGCCCTGCACTAGCCTCGGTCGCGTGCCGGACTTCGCCCCGATCTCGGTCATCGCCGCGTGAACATTCTCGCTACCAGCGCCGCGTTCCGTCCGGCTCGCCGGGAAGGCCTGCGCCCGAGCCCCGTCGTCGAACACGCCATCGCGCTCGCCGAGGTCAGCGGCCGCCGTCCCAAGGTCTGCGCCATGCACACCGCGCTCGGCGACGACAGCCGCTGGATCGCGATGACATACGCCGCCTTCGCCGGCCACCGCCCCGACGTCGAGCTCAGCCATCTCGCGCTGTTTCCGATGCCCAACGTCGACGATCCCCGTGCCCATCTGCTCGAGCAGGACGTCATCTGGGTCGGCGGCGGCAGCGTGGCCAACCTGCTCGCGGTCTGGCGGGTCCACGGCCTCGACACGGTGTTTCGCGAAGCGTGGGAGGCCGGCGTCGTGCTCACCGGAGTTTCCGCCGGGAGCCTCTGCTGGCACGTCGGTGGCACGACCGACTCGTTCGGACCGGACCTTCAGCCGGTGACGAACGGCCTCGGCCTGGTGCCGTTCAGCAACACGCCGCACTACGACTCGGAGGAGCAGCGGCGACCGCTTTACCAGAGCCTCGTCGCGAACGGCACGCTGCCCGCCGGCTGGGCCACCGACGACGGCGTCGGCGTCCACTACCGCGGCATCGAATTCGTCGAAGCGGTCTCTGACCGTCCGGATGCCTACGCCTGGCACGTCGAGCCCGCGGTGCGCGGCACCGAGGCGGGCGTGCTGGAGACCCGGGTCACCCCGCGGCGGCTCGACCAGCCGTAGCCTGGAGGGGTGCAGGTACGCAGGCTCGGCACCATCGGCTACGAGCAGGCGTGGGCGTACCAGCGCGACGTGCATGCGGCCCGGGTCGCCGGCGCCGCGCCCGACACGTTGCTGCTGCTCGAGCACCCCAGCGTCTACACGGCGGGCCGCCGCACCCTTCCGGAGGAGCGCCCGCTCGACGGCACCCCGGTCATCGACGTCGACCGCGGCGGCAAGATCACCTGGCACGGTCCGGGACAGCTGGTCGGCTACCCGATCGTGACGCTTCCGGACCCGGTGGACGTCGTGGCGTACGTCCGCCGGCTGGAAGCCGCGTTGATCGCCGCGCTGGCCGAGCTCGGTCTCGAAGCGGGGACGGTCTGCGGTCGCTCCGGGGTCTGGACGCCCGACGGGGAGCGCAAGATCGCCGCGATCGGCGTGCGGGTCAGCCGGGCGGTGACCATGCACGGTTTCGCGCTGAACTGCGATCCGGACCTTGGCGCGTTCGACCGGATCGTGCCCTGCGGGATCCGCGACGCCGGTGTGACGAGTCTTTCCCGCGAGCTGGGAAGGACGGTGGGGGTGGCTGACGCTTTACCAGTCGTGGAAGCGGCGGTCGTCCGGGAGCTCGAACGCATGAGCACGCGGGTGCCGGCATGACCGTGACGCCAGAGGGACGCCGGCTCCTTCGCGTCGAGGCCCGCAACACCGAGACCCCGATCGAGCGCAAGCCGCCGTGGATCCGCACGCGGTTGCGCACCGGCCCCGCCTACACCGAGCTCGACAACCTGGTCCGCCGCGAAGGCCTGCACACCGTCTGTCAGGAAGCGGGCTGTCCCAACATTTTCGAGTGCTGGGAGGACCGCGAGGCGACCTTCCTGATCGGCGGCGACGCCTGCACCCGCCGCTGCGACTTCTGCCAGATCGACACCGGCAAGCCGCAGCCGCTGGACCGGGACGAACCGCGGCGGGTCGCCGAGAGCGTCGTCGCGATGGGGCTGCGCTACGCCACGGTCACCGGCGTCGCCCGCGACGACCTGCCTGACGAGGGCGCATGGCTGTACGCCGAGACGGTCCGCGCGATCCACCGAGCGCTGCCCGGATGCGGGGTAGAGCTGCTGATCCCCGACTTCTCGGGCAACCCGGCGCTGCTGGGTGAGGTGTTCGACGCCACGCCCGAGGTGCTGGCACACAACCTCGAGACCGTTCCGCGCATCTTCAAGTCGATCCGTCCCGGCTTCCGCTACGAGCGCTCGCTGGATGTCGTGACGCAGGCCCGCGCGGCCGGGCTGGTGACGAAGAGCAATCTGATCCTCGGCATGGGTGAGACCCGCGAAGAGGTGAGCTCCGCACTGCGGGATCTGCACGCGGCCGGCTGCGAGCTGGTGACGATCACCCAGTACCTACGCCCGAGCGCGCGCCACCACCCGGTCACCCGCTGGGTCGAGCCGCACGAATTCGACGAGCTCGCCGACGAGGCGACATCGATCGGCTTCGCCGGCGTCATGAGCGGGCCGCTGGTGCGATCGTCGTACCGCGCCGGCCGGCTCTACGGCCAGGCGATCCAGGCGCGCGAGGCCTAGCCCGCTGCGCCTCCGCGCCTGCAGCTACTTACGTCCGGGACGCCAGTCCAGGCCCCAGCCGTAGGCCGTGTCGAGCGCGTCCTGCGCACCGTCGATGTATTGGACTTCGCGTTGGACCGTCAGGTCGCCGCCGTTGTTCGACAGCAGCGCGATCGCGCAGGTGCGCGCGCCGGCCCGAGGCTCGTCGAGCTTGACCTCGATCGGCTGCCCGGTCGCCGGGAAAAGGGTCACCACACCGTTCGCCTGATCCCACGCCGGGACGCCCTCGTAGATGTAGGCGAAGACGAGCACCCGCCGGATCTGGGCGGCGTGGTCGAGGTTGATGTACAGCGTCTCGCCGGCCTGGCTCGCGCCGGTGCGGTCGTCGGAGTCGAGCTGAACGTAAGGCGGCGAATCCAGCCGCCCGAACGAATTGCCCAACGCCTGCACGACGCCCTTCTTGCCGTCGGCGAGCTCGTACAACGCGGCCAGATCGAGGTCGATGCCGCCGGAGCCGGCCGACATCAGCCGCTTGAGGAAGCCGCCTCCGCCTGCAGGCTTCGCCGTCCAGTTGAGATTGACCCTCAGCTGACCGTGAGCACCGCCGCCCTTCGAAAGGGACACGCTCGGAGCTGACTTGGTCAGCGTCACCTTCGACAGCGAAACACCTTCGCTCATGCCACGTTCACCCCAAAGTCCAGCGCGATACCTCGAAGCCCGCTGGCGTAGCCCTGGCCCACCGCGCGAAACTTCCACTCCGTGTCCCGCCGATAGAGCTCGCCGAAAATCATGGCGGTCTCGGTCGACGCGTCCTCCGACAGGTCGTAGCGAGCCAGCTCGTTGCCATCGGCCCGGTTGACGACCCGGATGTAGGCGTTGGTCACCTGCCCGAACGTCTGGTTGCGCTGCTCGGCCTCGTAGATCGACACGGTGAACACGATCTTCGCCACCTGCGGCGGCACCTGGGGGAGCTCGACGTGGATGGTCTCGTCGTCGCCCTCCCCCTCACCGGTGAGGTTGTCCCCGGTGTGCTCGACCGACCCCTCGGGGCTACTCAGATTGTTGAAGAAGACGAAGTACGAGTCACCGAGCACCTTGCCGTTCTCGCCGACCAGCAGGGCGCTCGCGTCCAGATCGAAATCGGCCCCGGTAGTGGACCGCGCATCCCAGCCGAGGGCCACGGAGATCGAGCTCAGGTTAGGGGCGCTCTTGCTGAGCGAAACGTTTCCACCCTTGGTGAGGGCGACGCTCATGGACTCCTCCGCTGCTCGTGGCCGGTCTCGCCGATGGCTCGGCGCATAGCACAACGCTGGGCCGCAGCCTACGCGCCCAGCATTTACGACAGAACCGTAACCTCGTGGACATGGCGCGGAAGGGACAGACAGCGGCAGGCGACGGCGGCCAGAAGGGCGCGCGTCCTGCAGTGAGCAAGAACTCCGCTGCTGACGGCGGTAAGCAGGGCCGGCTCGCCCAGATATGGCTGGTTTACAAGCTCACTCGCGAGCGCGATCCCAAGATGATCTGGTGGACCCTGCTGGCGTTCATCGCCCCCGTCATCGCCGGCGTACTCATCGGGTTGTTCTCCGGACCGATCTGGCTGTGGATCCCGATCGGCGTCATCTTCGGCGTGCTGATCGCGCTCAACGTCTTCGGTCGCCGTGCGCAGAAGACCGCGCTGACCGAGATGGAAGGTCAGCCGGGCGCCGGCGTGAGCCTCGTGCAGCGGATGCGCGGTGACTTCCGGGTGACCACCCCGGTCCAGGTGAACCGCAGCCAGGACCTGGTCAGCCGCGTCGTGTGCCGGGCCGGCGTCATCCTGATCGCCGAAGGGCGCGGACGGGGCCCACGCGACCTGCTCGGCGCGGAGGTGCGGCGCGTCAAGAAGGTGATCGGCGAGGCACCGCTGCACGACATCATCGTCGGTAACGGCGAGGGCGAGGTCCCGCTCAACAAGCTGCAGTCGACGATCATGCGCAAGCGGCGGGTGCTGCGGCGCGGCGAGGTGGACGAGCTCTACCGCCGGCTGGCCGCTCTGGGCGGCATGAATCTCGCCGTTCCGAAGGGGCCGCTTCCCACCCGCGTGCCGCGGGGCGGCAAGATGCCCCGCGGCCCGAAGATGCGCTGACCGTTCGGTCGTTGCTCGCTCCGACCTCGCGGTCACTCGCGACTTCCGAGGCGACCCGCGGTGCGTCACCGCGCGACACGCGAGTCGCTGTCATCCACGGATGACACGCACTCGCGGGTTACGAGGCCCCCACCGGCGCGTCACCACGCAAACCGCGAGCCTTGATCGTCAAGCACCGAACGCGTCGGCGACCTGCTGCAGGATGTAGCCAGGCCGCCGGCTGGCGTCGTATGCCGTGACCAGGCGGATGTCCCAACCCAGACCCTTGAGCGCGTTCAACTTCTCCCGGTCGCGATAGGGCGCGCGAGGCCCGTCGTGGAAGCGGCTGTCGACCTCGAGCCCAACCTTCTTGCCTCGGTGCGTCCAGACGATGTCGAGCCTGGCTACGAAGAAGCCGCCCGGCGTGAAGACCTCGTGCTGTAAGCTGTCCGGCGGGAAGCCGCCGTCATGAAGCACGAGTCGCACCTGCGTTTCCGCGGGCGATTCCGAGCGGCCGTCGGCCAGATCGAGCCACTGCGCCGGACGCCACCGCCCTTTGCGAATGAGCTCCTGCTTCATGGCGGCGAGCGCAGCGCCGTCAAACGCTTTCAGTCTCAGGGCGCTGTCGGCAAGGCACACGAAGGTCCGTCGATCCAGGCCCGCAGCGCAGTCGACAAGAGTGCGCTGCGGTGAGGTCGCCCGGATACCGCGGACGTCCACGATCTCGTCCGGCGCGAGATCCGAGAAGTGCAGACGCATCCCGCTGCGCTGCCAACGCGTGCACCCCAGGGGCAGCGTCGCGCTCGTCTGCTCGGAGGCATCCCAGTAGCCGAGTCCCTCGAGTTCGTACAGCCGGGCCGCCGTGACATGACTGATGACGCTTGACGGAACGAGCAACTGCGTCGCACGTGCCAAGGTCCGCGTCGGATCGACAACCGGTGGCACAGCTACCGCACCTCTTGGTAACGGCAGCTCGCTGGCCCGTTGAAGCGAGCGCAGCTCCCAGTCCGTGACACCGAGCCGGCGAGCCTGTCGGCTCAACAGCACGTCGTCCCTGAGTGCGGCAAGAGCGAGCGCTCGGCTCAACGGGTCCTCAGTGGTCGTCATGCGCCGAACGTCCACGGCTACGGCGTCCCGCGGAGTCGCCCGCAAGCGGTCTGTGGATAACGCCGGCGGATCCACAGAGATTGCCGCGGCACTCGACGCTCGCGAGTTACGAGGCCCCCACCGGCGCGTCAGCACGCGACACGCGAGTCACTGTCATCCACGGATGACACGCACTCGCGAGTTACGAGGCCCACACCGGCGCGTCACCACGCAAACCGCGAGTCTTGATCACCCTGAAGAGCCACGGGCCGGACCGCGAAACCCTAGCGGCGCTTCTTGCGCTTCTTCGCTCCCCCGGCAGGCACCCGCTTCGCCTGCCGTGCCGGTCCCCGCGCGGCGTCCGAAGCCACCGGCTGCGAACGCGCGGCGCCCGACGGCGCTACGCCGGCACGCGTAGCGGCCCGAGCCGGGGACGGGCCGTTCGCCGGCTGGGCGCGGTTCGGATCGATGACGACGACGGTGCCGGCCGCCTTGTCGTGCAGTCCCCGCCGGTCGCGGTCCCAGACGACGGCCGGCACGAGCACGCCGAGCAGCACCGTTCGGAGCAGGATCCACGGAAAGCTCGCGAGGCCGCTCCCGTCGACACGGATGACCCGGATCCCGAGCATTCGCTTGCCGAGCGTCTGGCCGTAAATGGTGTCCAGGATGAGCTCGACCAGCAGGAAAGCGCCGAGAACGATCCATCCGCGGTCACTGGTGCTGTAGCGGACCCCGAAGAGGTAAGGAACGCCGGCCACCAGGTTGGCGACGATCCCGTCGACGATGAACGCGGCGATGCGCAATCCGGTGCCGGCGACCGACCCGGGTCCGTCGGCGGGAAGGCCCAGCCGGACGCCCGGCACGTGACCCGCCGGCAACGGAGGCCCCGACAGCCATCCGCCGATCGCCCGCGACATGCCACCGAGCGTACTGACAGCCGGCGGCGCAGCGGGCCTCCCCATCGCGCACGACGCGCCAGCGCATGTGACATGAGCCGCACGTCAAAGCCCGCGCCCAACCATGACAGTCCTGGGCAAATGCCGCGCCCGTAACACGGCTGAAACCTGCCGCGAATGCCGCCGGAAACACGGGCCACTATGGTCGTCACCAGCACGGACCACCGGTCAGGCCGTCGCGGATCAACCCACGGAGGGTGAATGTTCACCAATCAAGACGAGGTGCTGCGGTACCTGCGTGACAACGACGTCGAGTACGTCGACGCCCGCTTTTGTGACTTGCCGGGCATCATGCAGCACTTCACGTTCCCGGTGTCGAACTTCGGAGCATCGGTTTTCGAGGACGGTCTGCCGTTCGACGGTTCGTCGATCCGCGGCTTCCAGGCCATCCACGAGTCGGACATGTTGCTGCTTCCGGACCCCACGACGGCCTACATGGACCCGTTCCGGCAGCACCCGACGTTGAACATGACGTTCTTCATCCACGACCCGCTCACCCGCGAGACCTACAGCCGCGACCCGCGCAACATCGCGCGCAAGGCTGAGCAGTACCTCGCCGGCAGCGGCATCGCAGACACCTCGTACTTCGGCCCCGAGGCCGAGTTCTACATCTTCGACGACGTTCGCTACGACTACCAGCCGAACGGCTCGCTGCACCGCGTCGACTCCATCGAAGCCGCGTGGAACACCGCGCGCGAGGAGCCCGGCGGCAACCTCGGCTACAAGCCGCGCTACAAGGGCGGCTACTTCCCGGTCCCGCCGACGGACCACTTCACCGACCTGCGCTCGGAGATGGTCAAGGTCCTCATGCAGGTCGGCATCGACGTCGAGATGCAGCACCACGAGGTCGGCACCGCCGGCCAGGCCGAGATCGATTTCCGGTTCGGCACGCTGCTCAAGACCGCCGACAACCTGATGACCTTCAAATACATCATCAAGAACGTCGCCTACGCCGCCGGCCGCACGGCCACCTTCATGCCCAAGCCGCTGTTCATGGACAACGGCTCCGGGATGCACTGCCATCAGAGCCTCTGGCAGGGCGGGGACCCGCTGTTCTACGACGAGGTCGGCTACGGCGGCCTGTCCGACCTCGCCCGCCACTACGTCGGCGGCCTGCTCAAGCACGCGCCGTCGCTGCTCGCGTTCACCAACCCGACGACGAACTCCTACCGCCGGCTGGTGCCGGGTTACGAGGCTCCGGTCAACCTCGTGTACTCGGCGCGTAACCGCTCGGCCTGCTGCCGCATCCCGCTGTCCGGCAATTCACCGAAGGCGAAGCGGATCGAGTTCCGCGTTCCGGACCCGAGCTGCAACCCCTACCTCGCGTTCGCGGCGATGCTCATGGCCGGTCTCGACGGCATCCGCAACAAGATCGAGCCGCCGGCGCCGGTCGACAAGGATCTCTACGAGCTGCCGCCGGACGAGCTGGCGAGCGTCCCGCAGGTGCCGGGCAGCCTCGAAAAGGTGCTGGACGCACTCGAGGAGGACCACGACTACCTGCTCGAGGGCGGGGTCTTCACGCAGGACGTCATCGACACCTGGGTCGAGTACAAGCGGCTCCACGAGGTCGACCCGGTCCGGCTGCGCCCGCACCCGTACGAGTTCCAGCTCTACTACGACATCTAGCCCTTACCAGCGGCGAACCGGAGGCGGCATGCCTCCGGGCCCGAAATCAGGCAGCTGAAAGCCCCCGGTACGACCGGCCCGGGGGCTTTCAGCGTTTTCACACCGCTTTCGCATCTGCGGCGGCCCCTTCCGGTCGAGTCGGCAACACGACTGCCGTCGCAACGCAAAATGCGGCGACCCAGCGGGGCGCCCCCGGTAGCGTGAACACGGCTCACATGCGGCCGCGCCTTGTCTTTCAGCTGAACTCCGGGTGACAGGCCGGGTGGCCGGGTAGCTCCGTCGTAGCCGACGCCTGTAGGAGGATGGACCCGTGGTTGCCGACCCCCTGACCGCTGAAAGGGCGGTTCAGGAGGCGGAGCAGAGCACGGACGAGGTCGAGCTCCGAGCGGCGCGGGCGACCCGCCGGCGCACCTGGTACTACGAGGTCGTCCTGATCCTCGGCGGCTACGCCATCTACTCGTGGGTGCGCGGGCTCGTGCACGGCAAGCAGGCCGACGCGATCGCCCACGCCGACACGCTCGTCGACATCGAAAAGACGCTGCACATCTATCACGAGCGGGCCATCAACCATTTCGTGGCCGGACAGCATTGGCTCGCGTACATCAGCAATTACTGGTACGCGATATGCCATTTCCTGGTGACGATCGTGGTCGGGATCTGGATCTACAAGAGCCACGCCGACTGGGCACGTCAGCTGCGCAGCGCCTGGTATCTCATGAACGCATTCGCCCTGCTGGGCTTCGCTTTCGTACCGCTGTGCCCACCGCGCCTGCTGCCGGGAGGCAACTTCATCGACACGGTGGTGAAGTTCCACACGTGGGGGTCATGGGGCAACAAGGCGGTCTCGAACGACGCGAACCTGTATGCCGCCATGCCGTCCATGCACATCGGCTGGTCGCTGTGGTGTGCACTGGCGATCTTCCTGCTGGCGAAGCGCACCTGGGTGCGGGTGCTCGGCATCCTGTACCCGATCGGCACCCTGTTCGTCATCATCGGCACGGCCAACCATTACTACCTCGACGCGGTGGGCGGCGTCGTGGCCTGCCTCGGCGGCATCGTCCTCGCGCGGCTCATCACCCGCAGGCCGGTCTTACCACCGCTCAACAGGCCCCGCCCTGCTGCGGAAACAGGCTGAACGTGAGGCGCACCGGCCCCGGGTGCGCTGCCCGCGCGTAGCTCCACTCCCCCTCGCGGCGTACGCACCCGTTGTCGGTGCTGAGCCAGGGTGACCAGTGCAGCTGGATCACCGCGCTGTCGCCCGCTGCATCGGCATGCAGCAGCAGGCTGGAACGTCCGGTGGAGATGGCGTCGAGCGTCCCCGCTGCCAGCGGTGCCGGGTCCGCCACCTCGTACAACGTCCAGGCCCCGCCGCGCCAGACGACGTGCAGGAAGGGCAGGCCGCTGCGTACCAGGCGGCCTTCCGCGGCTGCGGCGAAATCCAACCGGGCGTCGGGCAGGGCGACCCAGCGCACCGCGTTCGCGCGCAGGAATCTCCGGTAGGACTGCGCATCGAGCCGGGCGCGGCCGTAGAAGATCGGGTTCCGGGCGTTGTCGACCTGCCGCTCCCACCCGCGGGCGATCGGGTAGCGCTCCGCGACGTAGGCGGACGGCCAGTGCGTGCGCGGATCCACGACTTCGATCCGGTGCGTCCCGTCCCAGCGGCGCTGCAGCTGGTCGAGCAGCGGCAGGTAGAAGGATCTCGACGCGCTGGGGTCGCGAGAGCTGCGCAGCTCGGGTGCCAGGTTGCGCTCAGGCCACCACACCAGCGGAACGGCGACGAGGGCCACGGCGAGCGCCGGCAGCGGCGAATACGCGAGCAGCATCGGCAGCCCCCACAGCAGGGCCAGCCGCTCGGCGTTGCTGCCGATCGGGCTGGTGATGAAGTACGCCGCGAGTACCAGCACCAGCGACCCGACCGCGCCCCAGCGCGCGAGCCGCGCCCGCCGGTCGTACAGCGCCGGGATGAGCCCGATGGACGCGAACAGCGACGGCTTGAGCGCCGGCCAGGTGAACAGCATCCGGCCCGGCTCCGGGAACATCACCGCGACAGCCAGCACCGGTGCGGCGGCCGCGACGCCGAGCACCAGGCCCGCGCGGCGCCAGCCCGGCGCGAAGAGGACGAGCACCGCGGCCACGACTCCGAGAAACAGTGCGGCGACCGGGCTCGCGAGCCCGCTCAGCAGCACCGGAAGCACCGCCCACCAGGTGTGCCGTGCTGCCAGCAGGCGCAGTCCGACGAGCGCCAGCGCGACACCGACGGCGAACGTGATCCGCCCGGCCAGCAGGTTCGCGGTAGCGAGCAGGGCGAACGCGACGCCGGCCAGCAACGGACGCCGCGCGTCGCGCAGCAGGCCCGGAAATACGGTGGCCGCGACGACCGTGGCGATGGCACCGACCAGCGAGATGCTCAGCCAGTGCATCAGCGGCGGGACGATGACGCTGTAGCCAGGGGTGTGCACCCCGCCGTACCAGCCGGTCCAGTAGATCGTGGCGCTTGCCGTGTCCGCGCGGGCGGTCTGGGCAGCAAGGTCCGGAACGGGCGGCACCCAGAACAGGTAGGCGACGGCCAGCACCGCGGACAGCGCTCCCGCGATGAGGGAGGGCCGGTCGTGCGCGGCCCCCCTCCTGGCCGCGGCCGCTAAGCCGCGAGCAGGAAGTCGCACAGCAGCGGGCCGACGGCCTCCGCGGCCGTGACGTGCGGCAGGTGACCGACCTTGGGCAGCGTGATCATCTCGACCGTCGCCGGGTCGACGCAGCGTCCGAGCGCGGTCACGACCTTCTCTCCGGAGCGGGGGCGCAGCATGCGGTCGTGGGCTCCCCACACGACGAGGCTGCGTTCCGGCATCGGCCGTCCGACGACCGTGTGGTCAGCCGAGAGGTATTCGCGGCGGGCCCGCCGCAGGGCAGCGCCCTCCTGCCGGGAGGGACGGTTGGCCACCAGCCAGGCGGAACGCCGCATGCCGGGCTCGGGCTGATCCGGGCCGGCCGCGAGACCGGGTGGCCAGCCGCCGGAGATCACGACGAGCCGTCGCACCAGGTCCGGACGGGTGGCCGCGAGCGCTATCGCCAGCGTGGCGCCCCAGTCATGGCCGATCACATCGACCGGCCCGGACGCGGCGGCTGCGACACTGTCAGCCAGGCGCGCGCTGACCGCGGCGAGCGTGTAGGGCCCCCGTTCGCCGCTCTCCCCGATGCCCGGGAGATCGGGTGTGATCGTCTTGTGATCGCGCGGCAGGTGCCGCATCAACGGCTGCCATTGCTTCGCGCTGCCGCGTAAGCCGGGGATGAGCAGCGTGGCCGGCGTTTGCTCGAGCTCCGACCGGGCTCCTGCTGCGGGGAGCTCGGTGGAAGGGGCGGACGCTGGTTGCTCGTCGACGGTCACCCACCGACCCTACGGAAGACGGCTGTGACGACCTCCCGGGCCCGCCGCCCGCGTTCGCGATACTCGTGGAGCAGCGCCTCGCCGTCTTCCCCGAAACCGAGCACCCGCGCCACGGCCATCAGCGGCCGGCCGCTCGAAGGCAGCACATCGGCTGCCTTACCGGTGGTGAGGACGACGGCGTTGCGGGCGTGTACCGCCGCCCTCCAAGCGGTGGCGAGCACCTGCTCCTCCTCCTTCTCGAGCAGGCCCGCCGCCGCGGCGGCGCAGAGCACCGGCAGCGTCGCCGTGACCCGCAGCCCCTCCACCTCGCTGCCGTAACGCAGCTGGAGGAGCTGCGCCGTCCACTCGACGTCGGTGAGCCCGCCCGGACCGAGCTTGAGATGCAGCGTGCGGTCGACCCCTCGCGCGACGCGCTCCCGCTCCATCCGGGTACGCAGCCGCAATACCTCCGCGACAGCCTCCGGCGGGAGGGATGACGGGTAGCGAATCCGGTCGGCGAGGGCGGTGAAGTGCAGGCCGACGCCGGGGTCGCCCACCACCGGCCGGGCGCGCAGCAGCGCCTGCGCCTCCCAGCCGAGCGACCACCGTTCGTAGTAGGCGGTATAGGACGCGAGCGAACGGGTGAGCGGGCCATGCCTACCCTCCGGCCGCAGCGCGGCGTCGATCACCAACGGCGGGTCCGGGCCCGGCACCGCCAGATGCCGGCGCATGGTCTCGGCCACTTCGCGAGCGGCGGCGGCAGCCACCGCATCGGGCGGCAGCGCCGATCCGTCAGCGGCGTGCGGCTCGTGAACGAAGATCACGTCGGCGTCGCTGCCGTAGCCGAGCTCGCTGCCTCCGAGCCGACCCATCGCGATGACCGCAAGCCGCATCGGAAGCCCGCCGGGCTCGCAGCCGCGCTCGGCCTCCACGGTCCGGACGGCGACCTCGTAGGCGATCCCGAGGGTTGCCTCGGCCGCGTCCGAGAGCGCCTGGCCGACCTGTGGCACATCGAGCATGCCGAGCAGGTCCGCGCACGCGACCCGCAGCAGCTCCCGGCGCCGCGCCGCGCGCGCGACCGCCACCGTCGCCTGCCAGTCCTCACCGGGCTCGTCGCGGCGCCGCACCGCCGCGAGCGGCCCCATCTCCAGCTCCGCACGCGTGCGCGGCCGCAGCTCGTCACCGCCGGCGAGCATGCGCACCGCGTCCGGCGCCCGCGTCAGCAGGTCGGCCACGTACGGGCTCGTCGCGAGCAGCCGGGCGAGCCGCTCCGCCGTCCCTCCGGCGACCGGAGTGCCCACCACCCCCTCGTCGCGCAGCAGCCGCAGGTACCAGGGGGTACGTCCGAGCGCGTCGCTCACCCGCCGGTACGCAAGCAGTCCGGAATCCGGGTCGGCGGCATCGGCGAAGGCGTCGAGCATCGCGGGCAGCAGCACGCGCTGCACCGCCGCGGTCCGGCTGACTCCCCGGGTCAACGCCTGCAGGTGACCGAGTGCGCTCTGCGGATCGGCGAAGCCGAGTGCGGCCAGCCGCGCCACGGCGCTGCGCTCGGAGAGACGCACCTGCTCCTCCGATTCACCTTCACCGGGGATTCGGATGCCGTCCTCCGGCAGCCTGGCGACGGCCGTGAGCAGCGGGCGGTAGAAGAGCTTCTCGTGCAGCCGCCGTACCTCGCGGACCTGGCGCTGGCGTTCCTCCTCCAGCGCAGCCCCGTCGCGAAAGCCGAGGCTCCGCGCGAGCCAGCGCAACGTGAAGGGTTCGGTGGGCACCACGTGGGTGCGCCGCAGCCGCTGCAGCTGCAGCCGGTGCTCCACGCTGCGCAGGAAGCGGTAGGCAGCACCGAGCGCGACCGCGTCGACCCGCCCGACGTAGCCACCGGCAGCCAGCGCCGTGAGCGCCGGCAGGGTCGCGGACTGGCGCACGCTCTCGTCGCTGCGGCCGTGGACCAGCTGCAGCAGCTGCACGGCGAATTCGATATCGCGCAGGCCGCCGGGTCCGAGCTTCACCTGCCGGTCGACCTCGGCGCGCGGCAGTGACGCGACGACGCGGCGGCGCATCGCCTGGACGTCGGCCACGAAGTTCGGCCGGGAGGAGGCGGCCCAGATCATGGGCGTCACGAGCGACATGTATTGCCGGCCGAGGGCGACGTCGCCGGCGATGGGGCGGGCCTTCAGCAGCGCCTGGAACTCCCAGGTGTGTGCCCACCGCCGGTAGTAGGCCTCGTGGCTCGCGAGCGTGCGCACCAGCGGGCCGGCCTTGCCTTCCGGACGCAGGTTGGCGTCGATCGGGAAGAGCGCGCCTTCGGCCGTGACGGATGAGCAGAGCCTGATGACGGTTTCGGCGAGCCGGGTGGCGGTGCGTAACGCCTCCCGTTCGTCGGCGCCCGGCCCGGGTTCCGCGACGAAGATGACGTCGACGTCGCTCGAGTAGTTCAGCTCACGGGCGCCGCACTTGCCCATACCGACGATGGCCAGCCGAACAGCGGGTGCGTCCTCCGGCAGGGCCGCCCGGGCCTGACCCAGCGCCGCTTCGATCGCAGCGGCCGCGAGATCGGCCAGGCTCTCGGCGACGTCCTCCAGCCGCAGCTCGTCCGTCAGGTCGCGGGCCGCGATCGCCAGCAGCCCCCGGCGATGAGCGAGCCGCAAGGCGTCGGCGTCGGCCGGCCGTCCGAACGAGGGCAGCGCTCGCGGACCCGCGTTCGATCCGAGCAGGCGCCAGTCGGCGCTGTGGCGAGCCAGATGGTCGCCGAGAGCGGCACTCGCACCGAGCACCGCGCAGAGCCGGCGCCGCAGCAAGGCGTCGCTGCGCATCGCGGACAGCACCGCACGGTCGACCTCGGCGATGCGCGCGAGAGCGGCGATCGCCAGATCCGGCGAGGCCGCCGTCGCGAGAGCGGCAAGGACGTCCTGGCCGAGGTTCAGCTGCTGGGTGAGGGCGATCGCGCGTTCGGCGTCCTCGAAGCCCATCCGGGCCATGACGGCCCGCGGCGACGGCGTTCGTCCAGACCCTCGCCGGCCGCCCGGCGGCAGGCTTTCCGGGGTCGCTCCGGCGCCCGTGACCACGCATCCCACACTAGGCCGCGGCCGGCGGATCGCGGCTAAAGGATCGCGAGGTACCGATCGAGCTCGAACGGGGTGACGGTGCGCCGGTAGTCGTCCCACTCCGAGCGCTTGTTGCGCAGGAAGAAGTCGAACACCCCGTCGCCGAGCGTTTCCCGCACGAGGTCGGACTTCTCCATCGCCGAGATGGCAGCGGCCAGCGAATCCGGCAGTGCCTCGACCCCGAAGTCCGCCAGCTGCTCGCTGCTCAACGTCGAGATGTCGTGCTCGGCGCCGGGGGGCAGCTCGTACTCCCGCTGCACGCCCTCGAGGCCGGCGGCGAGCACCAGCGCGAACGTGAGGTACGGGTTGCAGGCCGAGTCAGGGGCGCGGAGCTCGACGCGCGTGGACTGCCCCTTGTTCGGCTTGTACATGGGTACCCGCACGAGGGCGCTGCGGTTGTTGGCGCCCCAGGTGACGTACGAAGGCGCCTCGCCGCCCCAGGACAGCCGCTTGTACGAATTCACCCACTGGTTCGTCACCGCGGTGATCTCGCTGGAATGACGCAGCAGCCCGGCGATGAACGAGCGCGCCACCTTCGACAGGTGCAGCGGGTCGTCGGGGTCATAGAACGCGTTGCGGTCACCCTCGAAGAGCGAGACGTGAGTGTGCATCGCCGAGCCCGGCTGGTCAGCGAACGGCTTGGGCATGAACGTCGCGTACACGTCCTGCTGGAGTGCGACCTCTTTCACCACCAGCCGGAAGGTCATGATGTTGTCGGCGGTGGTCAACGCGTCGGCGTAGCGCAGGTCGATCTCCTGCTGGCCGGGTGCCACCTCGTGATGGCTGAACTCCACCGAGATGCCCATCTGCTCGAGCATGGTGATGGCGTCGCGGCGGAAGTCGTGCGATACGTCGTGCGGGGTGAGGTCGAAGTAGCCGCCCTGATCCACCGGCGGCGGGACCGGCTGCCCCCTCTGCGGGCGGTCGCGCAGCAGGAAGAACTCGACCTCGGGATGGGTGTAGAAGGCGAAGCCGAGATCGGCCGCGCGGCGCAGCGCCCGGCGCAGCACGTAGCGCGGGTCGGCGGGCGACGGCGAGCCGTCGGGCTGCAGGATGTCGCAGAACATCCGCGCGGTGCCCGGGTTTTCCCCGCGCCAGGGCAGCACCTGGAACGTCGACGGGTCCGGCTTGGCCAGCACGTCGGCCTCGTGCAGGCGCGCGAAGCCCTCGATCGACGAGCCGTCGAAGCCGATGCCTTCCTCGAAAGCGCCCTCCAGCTCGGCAGGGGCCACCGCGACGGACTTCAACACGCCGAGCACGTCGGTGAACCACAGCCGCACGAAGCGGATGTCGCGTTCTTCAAGCGTGCGCAGGACGAACTCCTGCTGCCTTTCCATATCAGCAGCCTATTCGGCGCCACAGCGGGACAGCGCGTTGACACAAAGCCCGTGGACACAGAGTTGCCAAGGCGCCTTTCGGGGTGCGGGTAGCGTCGGCGCGGTGCGCATCCGGGCCGGAAAGACACAGCCGCCGCGGGGTTTGCGTCGTTGCCTGACGGCGCTCGCGCTCGCCGGGCTGAGCGCGGTGCCGCTGGCGTGCGGATCAGGCGCAAGTCCGAGCGCCGCTACGAGCGCCTCCCCGGCCGCGACGACCGGATCGCGGGAGGCGGCCCGCGCCGCGGGCGCTCCCACCGCGGCGGCGGCGCCGACGAAGGCGGCCGCTCCGGCGTGCCGGCCGGCATCGCTCGAACGTCAGGCGGCGGCCACGCTGATCGTGGGGCTGCCGGCGACGACGAGCCCGCACGACCCGCTCGCGATCTCGCTGCCGATGCTCGGGGTCGGCGGGGTCATGCTCACCCAGAGCAACGTGCAGTCCGCCGATCAGGTCCGCGCACTCGTGAGCGCCATCCGTGACCGCCGGGGCGCCCCCCTCCTGGTCGCCGCCGACGAGGAGGGCGGGCGCGTCACGACGTTCGGAGCCGTGTTCGGCTACCAGCCGTCCGCCCGCGACTCGGCAGCGCTCGGACCGGACGCTTTGCGCACCCGCGCAGCCGCCCTGGCGCGCGAGATGAGCAGCGTGGGGGTCAACGTCGATTTCGCGCCCGACCTCGACGTCACCGGCGCCGCTTGGAACGCGCCGATCGGCGACCGTTCCTTTTCCGCCGACCCCCAGACGGTGTCGCAGGATGCGCTGGCGGTCGCTCGCGGGCTGGCCGACGGCGGGGTCACTCCGGTCCTCAAGCACTACCCGGGACTCGGCGAGGCGGACGACGAGGCCGACACGCACGTGACAGCCCCGGTCGTCTCCACACCCGAGGGGGTGCTTGCCGACCGCGACCTGCGGCCGTTCACCGACGCGATCCGGGCAGGAGCGCCGGCGGTGATGGTCGGCCACGCCGAATATCCGGCGCTGGGCACCGCAGGCCTGCCGGCGAGCCTGTCCCCCGCGATCTACCGGCAGCTGCGGCGGCTTCCGTTTCGCGGGGTCACGATCACCGACTCGCTGGGGATGGGGGCGGTGAACCTGCGCTTCGACTTTCCGGTGGCCGCGGTGAAGGCGCTCGCCGCAGGAGTCGACGGGTTGCTGGCGACCGACGGCAACCAGGCCTTGCGGATGCGCGACGCGATCGTCGCGGCGGTGCGCAGTGGCCAGCTGCCCCCGACGCGGCTGGCCGACGCGGCCGCCCGGGTCACGGCACTGGCGGGCGGCGACCCGTACCCGCTGACCTGCCGCCGCGTCACGCTCCCGAAGCTGCGCTGAGGGGCCATCCGGTCGCCCGTAGGCTCGAGAGGTGCCTCAGCTTCGCGTGGCCCTCGCCCAGATCGACGTGACCGTCGGCGACCTGTCCGGCAACGCCGACCTCATCAGCAGCTGGACCGCAAAGGCGCGCGACGCGGGCGCGCACCTGGTGGCGTTTCCGGAGATGGCGCTGACCGGCTACCCGCCGGAGGACCTCGTGCTGCGCGGGTCGTTCGCCGCCGCGAGCCGCGCGGGGCTCACGCGTCTCGCGTCGCGACTCGCCGCCGAAGGGCTCGGGAACATCGCGGTCGTCGTCGGCTACCTCGACACGGCGGCGGAGCCCACCCCGCGGCTGGGCCGCCCGGCCGGCGAGCCGCAGAACGCCTGCGCGGTGCTGTGCGGCGGGGAGGTCGTGGCGCGCTATGCCAAGCACCATCTGCCGAACTACGGCGTCTTCGACGAGTTCCGCTACTTCGTGCCCGGCGATCGCTTTCCGGTCCTGCAGCTGCACGGCGTCGACGTCGGCCTCACCATCTGCGAGGACCTGTGGCAGGACGGCGGCCCGATCGCCGTCGCGCACCGCGCCGGCGTGGGCCTCGTCATCTGCATCAACGGCAGCCCCTACGAGCGCGCCAAGTCGCACACCCGTGACGAGCTCGCTGCCCGCCGGGCCCGGGAAGCCGGCGCCACCCTGGCGTACGTCAACATGGTGGGCGGCCAGGACGAGCTGGTCTTCGACGGCGACAGCCTCATCGTCGACGCCGCCGGCACGCTGCTCTGCCGCGCCCCGCAATTCAGCGAGCAGCTCATGGTCACGGACCTGGAGTTGCCGGCGGCCGGGAGCACGTTCTGCGGGCCGGTCGACGCGAGCGACGGCACCCGCATGCACGTCGAGCGGACCGTCATCTCCGCCGACCCGGTCGCCCCCTACGAGCCGCTCCCCTGCCTGTTCAGCGATCGGCTGGACGCGGACGCCGAGCTCTACGAAGCGATCGTCACCGGCACCCGGGACTACGTGCGCAAGAACGGCTTTCGCAGCGTGGCGCTCGGCCTGTCCGGCGGGGTCGATTCGGCTCTCGTGGCCACTGTCGCCGTCGACGCGCTGGGCGCCGGCGCCGTTCATACCTTCGCGCTGCCGTCCGCCTACTCCTCCGAGCACTCCGTCAGCGACGCCGCCGAACTCGCCGAACGGCAGGGCACTCACCACGAGGTGGTGCCGATCGCCCCGGTGTTCGACGCCTACCAGCAGCAGCTCGAGCTGAGCGGCCTGGCCGAGGAAAACCTGCAGGCCCGCATCCGCGGCACGGCGCTCATGGGCGTGTCGAACCAGTACGGCCACCTGATCCTCACCACCGGCAACAAGAGCGAGCTGGCCACCGGCTTCTCGACGCTCTACGGCGACAGCGCCGGCGGCTACGCGCCGATCAAGGACCTGCCCAAGACGCTGGTCTGGCAGTTGTGCCGCTGGCGCAACTCGCTGGCGCTGGGCCGAGGGGAGATCGAGCCGATCCCGGTGCAGATCATCGAAAAGCCGCCGTCCGCCGAGCTCGCACCGGGCCAGTTGGACTCCGACCGCCTCCCCGACTACGACCAGCTCGACCTGATCCTTGACGGCTACGTCGAACGCGACCTCGGCCACGACGAGCTCATCGCTGCCGGCTTCGACGCGGGACTCGTCGAGCGGGTGATCCGGCTCGTCGACATCGCCGAGTACAAACGGCGCCAGTACCCGCCCGGCCCGAAGGTGACCGGCAAGGCGTTCGGCCGCGATCGCCGGCTGCCCATCACGTCCGCGTGGCGGGAGCCCTCCGCCCGGACAGCGGCCGGCTGACGCACAGCGTTACGCCGCGTCGTCCATGAGCCGGCCGGCCTGCCCACCGATCGGTTCCGCGATGCACCATTGCGCGTGCTGAGCCGAGGTGCGCACCACCCGTCGGATGCGGATCCACGCGAACGGCGCCAGGACGACGACGCCCCCCAGCACGGCTCCGACGACGGCGGTGGGAACGTCGAGCAGCTTGAGGGCGCTGGCGAGCAGCACCACGGCCAGCGCGCGCCGGATGATCCAGTTGGGGGCGACCGCTGACGCCCGGGCACCCACGTACACGCCGGGGATGCTGCCGATGAGGATCGACGCGGTCAGCCCGAACGCGAAGTCACCGAACAGGATGTGGCCGAGTGCGGCGGCACCGACCAGCGGCACCGCCTGCACCAGGTCGGTGCCGACGAGATCGCCGGTGCGCAGCTTCGGATACAGCAGCAGGAGCGCCACGATGATCAGCGACCCGGAGCCGACCGAGGTCATGCCGACCACCAGCCCGCCGAGCGCGCCGATCGCGACGGTGGGCAGCGGCCGCACGTCGAGGTCGGCGCCGGTGTCCGCGTCGGGGTCCACACCCGCGGCGGCCAGCTGGGCGCGGCGGCGGACGTCGAGCAGCGCCTTGAAAATCATCATGGTGACCGCGATCAGCAGCGCGATGCCCAGCGCGATCTTCACGGCACTCTCGACCCCACTGCCGTTGCCCAGCGCGCGCAGGATCAGCACGCCGAGGAACGCGGCCGGGACCGATCCGGTGATCAGCCAGAGCACGAGCTGCTTGTGGACGGTGCCGCGACGCAGATGAACCAGTCCCCCGACGGGCTTCATGCAGAGGGAGGCGACGAGGTCGCTGCTGACCGCGGCCAGCGGTTGGATTCCGAAGAAGAGCACGAGCATGGGTGTCATCAGCGCGCCGCCGCCCATGCCGGTGAGGCCGACCACGAAGCCGACGAACAGGCCGGCCACCGCGACCAGCAGGTCCACGTGCATGGCCTAACCCCCACCTCATCGACTAAGTGAAGTGAAATAGTAGACCTACTCGGCAATCCTTCCTACCGCATCGCCGCAATCGGACGCTGATTCACTGAAACGGAGCATCCGAACACGGTGAGTAAAGGCTCATGGCTGCTCTGCACTGAAAAAAGCGGCTTTGGCCACCCGTCACCGGGGGCCAAAGCCGCTTGCTGAACAGCGCCGAAAGGGTTACGCGCGAGCCACCCCGTCGTCGCGCGCCGCCTGCGCCACCGCGGCGGCAACAGCCGGCGCGACACGGTCGTCGAAGACGCTCGGGATGACGCAGTCGGCGGACAGCGCGTCACCGACCACGTTGGCGAGCGCGTCGGCCGCGGCGAGCTTCATGTTCTCGGTGATGCGCCGCGCCCGGACCTGGAACGCGCCGCGGAAGACACCCGGGAACGCGAGCACGTTGTTGATCTGGTTGGGGTAGTCGGAGCGTCCGGTGGCCACCACGGCGGCATACTTCGCCGCTACCTCCGGATCGATCTCCGGGTCGGGATTGGCCATGGCGAAGACCAGCGCGTCCTTCGCCATGCTCGCGACGGCTTCTTCGGAGACCTTCCCCGCCGACAGCCCGAGGAAGACGTCGGCGCCGGCGAGCGCCTCCTCGATCGAGCCGGCGTGGCCCACCTTGTTGGTGAGGCCGACCATCTCGCTCTTGATATCGGTGAGGCCCTCCCGGCCGGTGTGCAGCATGCCGCGGGAGTCCGCGACGGCGATGTCACCGATGCCGGCCGCGAGCAGGATCTTCGTGACCGCCACACCGGCGGCCCCGGCCCCGGAGACAACCGCCCGTAGGTCGCCGAGCGAGCGACCGGTCACCTGCGCTGCATTGCGCAGCGCGGCGAGCACCACGATCGCGGTGCCGTGCTGGTCGTCGTGGAAGACCGGGATGTCGAGGGCGTCCTGCAACCGGCGCTCCAGCTCGAAGCAGCGCGGCGCGGAGATGTCCTCGAGGTTGATGCCGCCGAAGCTCGGGGCGAGCCTGACCACCGTCTCGAAGAGCTCGTCGACGTCTGTGCAGTCCAGGCAGAGCGGCACGGCGTCGACGCCGGCGAAGTGCTTGAACAGCAGCGCCTTGCCCTCCATCACCGGAAGGCCGGCCGCGGGACCGATGTCGCCGAGGCCCAGAACGGCGGTGCCGTCGGTGACCACGGCCACCGTGTTAGCCCGCCAGGTGTAGATGTCGGCAAGCTCCGGATCGGCAGCGATCGCCATGCAGACCCGGGCCACGCCCGGGGTGTAGGCCAGCGAGAGGTCCTCGCGGTTGCGCAGCGGCGCGGTGATGCCGAGCTCGATCTTTCCGCCGTGATGGAGCTTGAAGGCGGGATCCGTTTCGAGGATCGGCGCAGCGACCTCGGGACTGACGGGAGTGTCGTGGGCGGGGTGATGGCTGGTCGCGGTCATCGCTCTTCCTGCTGGCGCCAACCGCGCTGACGCGGCCGGCGGGTCCGTGGCTGGCACGGAACTCGACAAAAGGTCAGCCGAGGATCACCCGGCGCTCGCGTTCAGTGTGTCACGCGAGCGGCGGGCAGTCGGCCGGTGCGCATAGTTTCGGGACTCCGCCCAGCCGCCCTGTGACCGACCGCACAATGCTCGCACCGGCCGTTCGTCCGCTCGCTCTCGTCGAAAGGCAATTCATGATCCGACCGGCCACCGAAGCGGACGTTGCGACGATCCTGGCTCTGGTGCGCGACCTCGCCGAATACGAGCGGGCGGCGCACGAGGTGCGCGCCGATGAGGAGGCGTTTCGGCGCAGCCTCTTCGGCCCGGATGCGGTGGCGTCGTGCCTGCTGGCCGTCGAGGAGCCGGCGCCGCCGCCGGACGGGGGAAACGCCGAGGTGGTCGGGCTCGCGATCTGGTTCCGCACGTTCTCGACGTGGCTCGGCACGGCGGGCATCTACCTCGAAGACCTCTTCGTCAAGCCGCACGCCAGGCGCGCCGGGCACGGCCGGGAGCTGCTGGCCTCGCTTGCCGCCATCGCTGTCGAGCACGGATACGGGCGAGTGGAATGGTCGGTGCTGAATTGGAACGAGCCGGCGCACGGCTTCTACCGTGCGCTCGGCGCCGCTGCGCAGGATGAATGGACGGTCTGGCGGTTGACCGGGCAAGCCCTGCTCGAGCTGGGCGCATGATTCGTCAGCAATTTCGCCCCCGCCGGCACGCGATCGGTAGGCTGGGCGAGGGGAAATGACGCTTAGCCAAGAGCAAACTCCCAGACGAAGGGTCCGGGGCATCGCCCGCGCAGGCCCCCAGCCGCGCGCAGGAGGACCCACCCGGCCCTGAGCAGGCAAGAGGAGCCACCGATGCCTGAGACCAAGGGCGAGCGCGCTGGAAGCAATCCCGCTGCCGGCCGCAATGGCGCAGCCGGCTCCGGCACCGACGACGTGAAGGAATCCGTGAATCCCACCAATTCTGCAAACCCCGCGGTCCCGACCGACTCCGGGCAGCAGGTGGACATCGTCCGGCTTCAGGTCCCCGCGGTGGGCGCGTATCTATCGGTGCTGCGTTCCGCCACCGCAGGCCTTGCCGCCAGACTGAATTTCACCCTCGAAGAGATCGAGGATCTGCGCATCGCCGTCGACGAGGCGTGCGCCCTGCTGATCCCGTCAGCAATTCCGGGCGTCAGCCTCGACTGCGAGTTCGAGCTGCTGCGCGATGAGCTGCGCGTGACGATCAGCGCGCTCACCATCGACGGTGCCGAGCCCTCGCGCGACTCCTTTGCCTGGACCGTGCTGTCTGCCCTGGCCGGCTCTGTCGACAGCAGGGTCGACGGCGACTCGCGGGTCACCATCGATCTCATCAAGCACCGTGCGACGGATGTGGGCGCATGACCGTCGCCAACGGAGCGGCTTCCGTCGGACCGCAGGGAACGGCTGCCGACCGCGCGCCGGACCGCGATCAAGAGCCCGACCAGACCACCACCGCAGCTGAGGCCCCCACGTCGGGCGAGCCGGAGCAGGACGCCGCCGCGGCGGCTCCCGTGTCGCGAACGACCGCGGGTGACCGGGTGCGCGCCCGGCAGCTGTTCGCCGACCTCGCGGCCAGCGAAGCGGACAGTCCCGCGCGCAGCCGCATCCGCGACGAGCTGGTCGAGATGCACCTGCCGCTCGTCGAGTACCTGGCGCGCCGCTTCCGCAATCGCGGGGAGCCGCTGGATGACCTGGTCCAGGTCGCGACGATCGGTCTGATCAAGTCGGTCGATCGCTTCGACCTCGAGCGCGGCGTCGAGTTCTCGACCTACGCCACGCCGACGATCGTCGGCGAGATCAAGCGCCACTTCCGCGACAAGGGCTGGGCGATCCGGGTCCCGCGTCGCCTGCAAGAGCTCAAGCTGTCGCTGACGAAGGCGACGAGCGAGCTGTCACAGCGGCTCGGTCGTTCCCCGACGGTCGCCGAGCTCGCCGAGCATCTCGGAATGAGCGAGGAAGAGGTCCTGGAGGGCCTCGAGTCGGCCAATGCGTACTCCGCCGTCTCGCTGGATGCGCCCGATGGCGGCGATGAAGACGCTCCCGCAGTGGCCGACACGCTCGGCAGCGAGGACGAGTCCCTCGAAGGCGTGGAGTACCGCGAGTCGTTGAAGCCGCTGCTCGACCAGCTGCCGCCGCGGGAGAAGCGCATCCTGCTGCTGCGCTTCTTCGGCAACATGACGCAGTCGCAGATCGCCGCTGATCTCGGCATCTCGCAGATGCACGTGTCACGGCTGCTGGCCCGCACGCTCACCCAGCTGCGTGCCGGGCTGCTCGCCGAGGAGTAGCCCCGCGCGGCTGTGCGCCCGCGGCTATTCGGTCTCCGGCCCGAGCAGGCCCGCCACGCCCATGAGGATCACGACCACGACCGCCACCACTGCCAGCGGCACGCCGACATACCACCGGCCGCCCTGCACGATCGTGATGGCGATCGGGACGCAGATGATCTCGAGGGTGAGTAGCGGGCCACGAACCCGCCTCCGGCGGTTGTCCACCGCGCGGGCCATGGCGAACATGCCGGCAGCGGCAAGGAGGGACAGCACGCCGAGCAACGCTGTCGACCCGGCGTGCTGCGAATCCCCCTGCGTGACGCGCACCAGCAGGTAGGCGCCCACGCCGAGCAGCCCGACGCCCTGCAGCGCGACGACGACGCCGCCGGCGCGGGCCGCGACGCCGGAGTGCTCGTCCCCTCGCGCCGGGTCAGGCGCCTGACGACGGTGTGGCATGTCACCGCAGCTTAGAGAACTCTCGCTGGGTAGCATTCGTTCATGAGAGCGGTGCTTGTCGTCAACCCGAAAGCCACCGCAACGACAGCGCGCACGCGTGATGTTCTCGCTGCGGCGCTCAGCTCCGACCTACACGTCGACACCTTTGAGACCAAGGGCCGCGGTCACGCGATCGAGGTCGCTGCGCATGCCACCGCCAGCGGCTGCGACCTCATCGTGGCGGTCGGCGGCGACGGCACCGTCAACGAGATCGTCAACGGGATCCTGAGCGATGGGCCCCGCCCTGGCCTGCCCGACATCGCGGTGGTGCCGAGCGGTAGCACCAATGTCTTCGCGCGCGCGCTCGGGCTCCCTCCGAACGCGGTCGATGCGACCGGCGTGATCCTCGAGGCGCTTCGCGAGGGACGCAGCCGGCGCATCGGGCTCGCCAAGGCCGACGGGCGCTATTTCACCTTCTGCGCCGGGCTCGGCATCGACGCCGCGGCGGTGGAGCGCGTCGAAACGAAGCGGGCCAAGGGCAAGCGTTCGACGCACGCGCTGTACGTCCGGAGCACCCTTAACCGGTTCTACTTCGGCACCTCGCGCCGCCGCCCGCCGCTGCGCCTGCACGCTCCCGCGTTGCCGGAGCCCCGTGACGTCTTCGCCGCGCTGGTCTGCAACACCGACCCGTGGACCTTCCTCGGGGAGCGGCCGGTGCGCCCGTGTCCGGACGCCAGCTTCGATCTCGGTCTCGACGTCCTCGCGGTGACCAAGCTGTCGACGGTCGCCGCGCTACGTATCGCCGGGCGGTTCTTCGCCAAGGACTCCCACCCGCACAGCAAGCGGGCGCTGTTGCTGCACGACCAGCCGACGATGACGATCGAGGCGATCGACGAGCCGCTGCCCTTCCAGGTGGACGGCGATGCGCTGGGGCTCCGGGAGAAGATCGAGGTCACGGCCGTGCCAGGCGCGATCCGGGTCGTGGTCTAGACCGAGCAGCGTCCGGCGCCGGCCATGTCGGCCGCTATCCGCGCAGTGCGGCGCAAACGGCAGCCGGGTCGTCGCAGATGATCGCCTCGACGCCGAGCCTTTCGAGCGCCCGCGCCTCTCGGATCGAGGTGACGGTCCAGCCGACGATGCCGATTTCGGCATGGGCCACGTCATCGGGCCGCGCGGCCGCGAGCGCGCCGACGTGGGCATGAAGCTCGGTACACGCCAGGTCTTGCGCCTGTTCGAGCCCTTCGGGCAACGGCACACCGGGCCAGGTGAGCAGCCCCGTCGGCCACCCGGCGTCGCGTGCAATGCGCACCGACGCGGGGTCGAAGGACGACACCGTGATGGGCGGCCGGCTCGGTGGAGCACCGAGACGCTCGGCCAGCAACTGAACGAGCAGCCGCGCCGCTTGCGCATCCGCTGTGTATCCGGGTGACCACGGTTCGTTCTTCACCTCCACGACGAGCCGCGCTTCTCGCGGTGCTGCCGCGGCCGCGGTCACGAACGCCTCCAGCACCGAGGTGAAGGCGGGAACGCCGGCGTCGGAAAGCTGACGGGCCGTCAGATCGATCAGCGCGCGACCGCGCAGCGTCGGATCGTGCGCACAGGTCAAAATTCCGTCGGAAGTGCATCGAATATCCACTTCACACCCGTCCGCACCTGCGGCGATGGCTTCGGCGACGGCCTGCGGCGTGTTTTCCGGACCGGGAATCCGCGACCCGCGATGACCGAGCACCTGCACCCTACGAAGGGTGGCGCGTGAGCGAATCGGCGACCACGTGTCAGGACGTGACATGCGTCACGCACCGCATTTACCGGGGCTACACGCCTATCCAGGGGATTGCCACGGTCAAGTTTCAGTGAGAGGTTCGGGATCTGCGCCGCCATTCTCTGACACCCCGTCAGGAACGTGCCCGAGCGGCGGCGCGGGGCAGCCGGGTCGTAGCCGACCCGGTGGCCGCCGGAAAAACCCCAAGCGGTAGCAGGCATGCCAGTTTCGTGCCCGCGGATCCTTCGCGAGCAAGAAGCAACGCAACGATGCGACGAGGAGTAGCCGGATGGACTGGCGCCACAGCGCGCTCTGCCAGGACGAAGACCCAGAGCTTTTCTTCCCCATCGGATCCATCGGGCCGTCGTTGCGGCAAGTGGACCAAGCCAAGGCGATCTGCCGCCGTTGCGCAGTGACCGACGACTGTCTGAGCTGGGCGATGGACACCGGCCAGGATGCCGGGGTCTGGGGCGGTAAGTCGGAGGAGGAGCGCCGGCTGCTTCGTCGGGAAGCTTTGACGTCGAGGCTGCGCACCGCCTGACCGGCACCGTCAGCTGGCGGTGCTGCTCACCCACGGGATCGCGACCGCCGCCTCTGTACCGGTATCCGGCGCAGGGCGCAGGGCCAGCGTTCCGCGCATCTCCCCGACCACCAGCGTGCGGACGATCTGCAGGCCGAGCCCGGTGGCCTTCTCCAGGTTGAAACCCGACGGAAGGCCGCGACCGTTGTCCGCGACCACCATGTCCAGCTGATTGCCGCGCCGCGCGACCGCCAGCCGGATCGACGTCGCAGCCCCGTGCTCGACAGCGTTTTGCAGCAGCTCGGAGAGCACCAGCGCGAGCGGGGTCGCGAGCGGACCGGGCAGCACGCCGAATTCCCCCTCGCGATGAACCGACGCCCGTGAGCCGGTCGCCGCGACGTCCACCGTCATCGCCGCGAGCTGGTCGGCGACAGCGTCGAAGTCGACCTCCTCGCCCATGCTCTGCGACAACGTTTCGTGCACCAGCGCGATCGAGGTCACCCGCCGGACGGACTCGCGCAGCGCGAGGCGCGCCTCCGGGACCACCATCCGCCTCGCCTGCAGGCGCAGCAGCGCCGCCACCGTTTGCAGGTTGTTCTTCACCCGGTGGTGGATCTCGCGGATCGTGGCGTCCTTGGACAGCAGCTGCGCCTCGCGGCGACGCAACTCGGTCGCATCGCGAGCAAGCACCAGCGTTCCGCGCTCCCGTCCGGGCATCAGCGGAATAGCCCGCAGCAGGACCACGGCCCCCGGCAGTTCGATCTCGTCGTCCACCGGCGCACCGCGGCGCATCGCCTCGCGGAAGCGCAGCCCGGCGGGGATCTCGGCGGCGCCCTTGGCCGGGGCCGACATCCCGGCCGGCCCGAGCAGCTGACGATGCACGTCGATCAGGGCTTCGCCGGACAGGTTGCCGGTGTGGCCGAGCCGCCGGTAGGCCGAGACCGCGTTGGGGCTCGCGTAAACGATCACCCCGTCGGCGTCGAGCCGGATCATGCCGTCACCGACGCGCGGCGCTTCTGCGGAGTCGGTGAATCCGGCGGCGAACGGAAACGTCCCCTCCGCCACCATCTGGACCAGGTCGCCGGCGGTACGCAGGTACGCAAGCTCCAGCGCGCTCGGCGAACGCGTCGCCGAGAGATTCGTGTCGCGCGCGAGCAGCGCGATGACCTGCCCGTCGCTGCGCACCGGAACGGCCTCCACCCGCACCGGGACGCCGCGCTCCCACTCCGGATCGCCCTCCCGCACGATGCGGCCCTCGCGCATCGCGGTCGACAGCGTCCAGCGCCGAAGCGTCGTCCCGACCATGTCCTCGGCGTAGACGGTGGGCCCGGTGGCCGGACGCACCTGCGCGACCACCATGAATTCGTCGCCGGAGTGGATCCGGACACACAGCAGGAGGTCGGCGAACGAGAGGTCGGCAAGCATCGCCCAATCGGCCACCAGCGAGTGCAGCCGGTCGATCTCAGCAGGTCCCAGGTCGGTGTGCGCGCCGACGAGTTCCGAAAGGGTGCTCACCATCCGATTCTGCCGGGCGCGGGCCAGGGCGCGCGGCGGCTGATTGACTTCGGTTATGAGCGATCTCGTCGCACGCGACCTGGCGGCGGTGTGGCATCCGTTCACCCAGCACGCCCTGTGGGGGGACGACGAGCCGCTGATCATCGACCGGGCCGAAGGGATGTTCCTGTTCGACAGCGACGGCCGGCGCTACCTGGACGGGGTGTCCTCGCTGTGGGTGACGGTGCACGGCCATCGGGTTCCGCAGATCGACGACGCCGTCAGGGCCCAGCTCGACAAGGTCGCCCACTCGACGTTTCTCGGCTTCACCCACGAGCCCGGCATCACGCTGGCCGAACACCTGCAGAAGGTGGCGCCGCAGCCGACCGTGGGCGACCCGTCCGCGCCGCTGCGCCGGGTTTTCTACGCCGGCGACGGCTCCAGCGCGGTCGAAGCCGCGCTCAAGATGGCGTACCAGTCGGCGCATCAGCGTGGAGAGCACCGCCCGCTGTTCGTCTCGGTCGCCGAGGGCTACCACGGTGACACTCTCGGCTCGGTCAGCGTCGGCGGCATCCAGACCTTCCACGGCGCCTACCGCCAGATCCTGCTGCACACCAAGCAGGTCCCGTCACCGTTCCTGGCCGGAACGCCGGCGGCGCTTGAAGCGCTGGGGCAGCTGCTGCACGTGGAGGGCGATCGGGTCTGCGCCGTGATCATCGAGCCGATGGTCCAGGCGGCGGGCGGCATGCTCACGCACGACGCCGAGTTCGTGCGCGGGGTGCGGGAGCTCTCGCGGCGCGCCGGGGCCCTGATGATCGCCGACGAGGTGGCCACCGGCATCGGCCGCACCGGGAAGATGTGGGCGGTCGAGCACGCCGGCGTCGTTCCCGATCTGCTGACCTGCGGCAAGGGGCTCACCGGCGGATACCTGCCGCTGTCGGCCGTGCTCGCCACCGAGGAGGTCTACGACGCCTTTCTCGGCAGTCCGGAGAGCGACCGGGCGTTCTTTCACGGCCACACCTACACCGCTAACCCGCTCGCGTGCGCAGCGGCACTGGCCAACCTGCGGCTGATGGCCGAGCGTGACACCGTCTCCGCTGCCGCGCGGGTCGGCGCACGGCTCGGGGCCGCACTCGCGCCGCTGTCCGACTCTCCCGGCGTCGTCCAGGTGCGCCGCTGCGGCACCATGACCGGCGTCGAAGTGCGATCCGTCGGGCCGCGCACCGGCTTCGAGGTCTGCCGGCTGGCTCGGCAGCGAGGCGTGCTGCTGCGGCCGCTCTCCGACGTCGTCGTGCTCATGCCGCCGCTCGCCATCGGCGATGCCGAGCTCGATGAGCTGGCAGCGGTGACGATCGACTGCGTACGCGAAGTGGTCTCATCCCGTGTCTGAGCGCGCCGGCCCGTTCGACTGGCTCGACGAGCGTGCCGCCCAGCGGAGCGCCGCGGGCCTGCGCCGCAAGGTCCATCCCCGCGGCGCCGACCGCGACCTGCTCGATCTGGCCGGCAACGACTACCTGGCCCTGTCACGCCATCCGGAGGTGATCGCCGCCGGAGCGGACGCGCTGCAGGCCTGGGGCGCCGGTTCCACCGGCAGCCGGCTGGTCACCGGCTCGACGCTGCTGCATGCCGAGCTGGAACGGGCGCTCGCCGACCACGTCGGCGCCGAGGCGGGGCTGGTGTTCTCGTCCGGCTACACCGCGAATCTCGGTGTGGTGACCGCCCTGACCGGCCCGGAGAGCGTCGTCGTGTCCGACGAGCGCAATCACGCGTCGCTGGTGGACGCCTGCCGGCTGTCCCGCGCCGAGGTGGTCGTGACCCCGCACGCGGACCCGGAGGCGGTCGAGAAGGCGCTCGCCACCCGTCCGGCAGGCACCAGACCGGTGGTCGTCACCGATTCGGTGTTCAGTGCCGACGGCGACCTGGCACCGCTGCCGGAGCTGGCCGAGATCACGGCGCGCTCGGGAGCAGCGCTCATCGTCGACGAGGCGCACGCGCTGGGCTCCGTCGGCGAGCGCGGGGAGGGCGGCATCGCCGCCGCCGGCCTGGCCGGCGCGCCGCACATCGTCCAGACCGTCACGCTGTCAAAGGCCCTCGGCAGCCAGGGCGGCGCCGTGCTAGGGCCGCAGCGGGTCATCGCGCACCTCATCGACACCGCCCGGACCTTCATCTTCGACACCGGTCTCGCACCGGCGAGCGCCGGGAGCGCGCTCGGTGCGCTCCGTGTCCTGTCGCGCGAGCCCTGGCGCGGTGCCCGGGTGCGTGACATCGCCGCCCGGATGGCAGCCGCGCTCGAGGCCGCTCCCCCGGCCGGGGCCGTCGTGTCGGTCGTCATCGGCGACCCCGACCGTGCGGTGGCGGCGGCTGACGCCTGCCGGCACGAGGGCGTTCACGTCGGCTGTTTCCGTCCGCCGTCCGTGCCGGAAGGCACGAGCCGGTTGCGCATCGCCGTGCACGCCGGGCTCAGCGACGGCGAGGTGGATCGCGCGCTGGACGTCATCAGCCGCGCGGTCGGCGGCTGAACTCGCCGTCAGCCGGTGACCAGCCCCTGCGCCCGCGCGGCCTGCAGCCAGCCCGGGTACTCGTTCATCATCAGGTCGTAGAGCTCATCGTCGCTGAGTACCCCCGGGTCCGAGACCGAGAAGAAGTCGGCGTTGTCGATGAACCGGCCCGGCATGTCGTCCAGCTCCTCGAGGAACTGGAAGTCCACCTGCATCATCGACGCGAGCCGGGCCGCGAAGCCGCCCCGCTTCTTCTTGGTGGGCGGCGGGCTGCCGGCATCGACGTTGCGACTCGACTGGCCGATCGCCATGAACTGCCAGAACAGCGGCTCGTAGGAGGATGATTCCACCTGCTGGCGGGTGCCGCCCTGATCGGTGGTCTGCCCGTCGGTCACGAACATGACGTACACCGGGAGCCGGTCGGGGCGGGGGCTGTTACGCCGGCCACCGCCGCCATCCGGGAAGTAATGCGTGCGAACGGCCTGCATGGCCTTGTTGTAGTTGGTGCCGCCTTCCAGGCGGCGGCGCTGCAGGAGCTGCTGCACCCAGCCCTGGTAGTTGTGCAGGTCGAGCGGACCCTCGTCGTAGCCGCCGGTGCCGAACGTGAAGACGTCGCAGGCCCCGTCGTCGTCGAACTGGACCGCCATGCCGAGCACCCGCTCGCACAGCTGCTGCACCTTGCCCTCCTGGTAGAGGCGGTGCATCGACGCCGAGATGTCCAGGCAGAGCGCAACCCGGGCGCGGTGGTCGGACAGCCCCTTCTTCTCCAGCGAGATGCCGGCCTTCTTGACCATGTTGACCATCTGCGGCGGCGCGCCCTGCAGCTGCTTCTCGAGCCGCACAGCCTTGCTCATGTTGAGCGGCGCACCGCTCGGCGGCGGTGCGCTCGACGCCGGTGGTCCGCTCGGCGGAGCCATCGGTGCCGCCGAAGCGGCGGGAGGAGGTGGTGGGGCCGCGGCGGCTGGGGTGGCCGCGGGCTCGTCGTCGACCGAGATCCCGTAATCGGTGGCGAGCCCGGCGAGCCCCGAACTCCAGCCCTGGCCGACCGCGCGGAACTTCCACGCCCCCTGGCGGCGGTACAGCTCGCCGAAGACGAACGCCGTCTCGGAGGTGGCGTCGGTGATGTCGAATCGGACGATCTCGCTGCCGCCGGGGTCGCTCACCAGCAGATGCAGGCCACTTGCCTGGCCGATCGGCGTGCCGTCGGTCGATGCAGCGACCGCAACGGTTTCGATCTCGGCGGGCAGCGCCGCCAGATTGATGGACAGCGAATCGCGGGTGCCGGCCTTGCCCTGGTGGGTGACCGATCCGTCGGCCGAGCGCGGCTGGTTGTAGAAGATGAAGTCCTCGTCGTTGCGGACCTTGCCGGACGCCGTGAGCAGCAGCGCGCTCGCATCGAGATCGATGCCGCCGCTCCAGCCGAGGTGGACCAGCACGGTGCTCGCGTTCGCAGGAAGACCGGTGTTCGCGCCTTTGGCGATTGTCGTCACGGGCCGCAGCCTAGACCGGCCGCACGCCGCCGAGACAGCAAAGTCGGATCGCCGACGCAAGGGTTGCGCCGGGGCCTTCGAGCACTCCCCCGCGACTGCCGAGCCGGTGCGGTTGCGGCTTTCCGATTGCGTGCAGAAATCGCAAGAGTTGCCTGCCCACTGACGGATGTGGCCGGGTTCACGCGGCGGGTCGGACGATCATTTTCGAACTTCTGCGGCTGCTGCACGGCGATCACGGTCGCAGCCGCCGCTGAGCTCGCTGCGGGCGATCCCTCGCTAGGCTGCACACGGTGACCGTGATGATCGTGACGGGAACCGGGACCGGAGTCGGCAAGACCATCGTGACCGCTGCGCTGTCGGCGCTTGCCGTCGAGCGCGGGGCGCGCGTTGCCGTGATCAAGCCGGCGCAGACCGGAGTGGTCGGGCACGACCCGGGTGATCTCGCGGAAGTGGCCCGGCTGTGCGGCAAGGAAGCGGCCGCCGGGCTGACGCTGGTCGAAGGTGCCCGCTACGAGCATCCGCTCTCCCCCGCTGCGGCCGCGCGCCTGCGCAGGCAACCGGCGGTCGACCTGGAACGCATCGCGACCCGGGTCCGGGCGCTGCACACCACGCATCGGCTGGTGCTGATCGAGGGGGCCGGCGGGTTGCTCGTCCGCTTCGACGAGGACGGCGCCACCATCGCCCAGCTGGCCGACGCCTGCGATGCGGAGGTGCTCGTCGTCACCCGGGCAGGCCTCGGCTCGCTCAACGAGACCGCGCTGACACTCGAGGCGCTGGCAGGCCGCGGGCTGTCGCTGGCCGGGCTGGTCATCGGGGCCTGGCCGGCGGAGCCCGATCTCGCGTGCTGGAGCAACGTTGCCGATTTCGAGATGCTCGCGGCCCGGCCGCTCGGCGGCGCGCTGCAGGCGGATGCCGCCCAGCTGGATCCAGCCGAGTTCCTCGCGGCGGCAAGCGCCGGGCTGGCACCCGCGTTCGGAGGTCGGTTCGACCCCGCGGCATTGCGGCAGGCGGCATCGCACGCTCTGGCAGCTGCCGGACCGGCCGCGTCGTAAGGCAGGATCGAGGACGTGACCACTTCTGCGCCGGAAGCCTCTGCCCCCCAGACCGCTGTCCTTTCGCCCGCGGAGCAGCAGCTGCTCGAGCAAGCCCGCCGGCAGGTCCTCGAAGAAGGACGCGGGCTGTCCGAGGAGCAGATCTTGCGCTCCCTGCAGATTTCGGATGACGCGCTGCCGGCGTTCCTCGCGCTGGCACATGAGGTGCGGATGCGCTGGTGCGGCCCGGAGGTCGAGGTCGAGGGCATCGTCAGCTTGAAGACGGGCGGCTGCCCGGAGGACTGCCACTTCTGCTCGCAGTCCGGTCAGTTCGAGTCGCCGGTGCGGGCCGTCTGGCTCGACATTCCCTCGCTGGTGGCTGCGGCGAAGGACACCGCCGAGACCGGTGCCACCGAGTTCTGCATCGTCGCCGCCGTTCGCGGGCCCGACGAGCGACTGATGGCGCAGGTTCGCGCGGGCGTCGCCGCCATCCGCGAGGCCGTCGACATCAACGTGGCCTGCTCGCTGGGGATGCTGACGCAGGAGCAGGTCGACGAGCTCGCCGCCATGGGCGTGCACCGGTACAACCACAACCTGGAGACCGCCCGCTCGCACTTCCCGCAGATCGTCACGACCCACACCTGGGAGGAGCGCCAGGACACCTGCCGGATGGTGCGCGAGGCCGGCATGGAGCTCTGCTGCGGGGCGATCCTCGGTGTCGGCGAGACGCTCGAGCAGCGCGCCGAGCTCGCCGCCCAGCTGGCCGCGCTGGAGCCGGACGAGGTTCCACTGAACTTTCTCAACCCGCGGCCCGGCACCCCCCTCGCGGGCCAGGACCTGGTCGAGCCGCGCGACGCGCTCCGGGCAGTAGCCGCCTTCCGGCTGGCGATGCCGCGCACCATCCTGCGCTACGCGGGAGGGCGCGAGATCACGCTCGGCGACCTCGACACCGAAGGTCTGCTCGGCGGCGTCAACGCCGTCATCGTCGGCAACTACCTCACCACCCTCGGCCGCCCGGCCACCGAGGACCTGGCTACCCTCGAGCAGCTGCGGATGCCGATCAAGGCACTCAACGCGACCCTCTGACCCGGTGGGCATCGCCAAGTAGCCGCTCCGGCCCCGCCCCTATGCTTGCTGACGTGGCAGTTCCCTGGAGCCCCGGTGCCGGTCCGTACTGCGATCACTGCGGCAAGGGGCTCGACGACGGTCCGCACGCCGGCTGCCACAGCGCCTTGCAGCTGGAGCCGCCGCGCTACTGCGCGCGGTGCGCGCGTCGCATGATCGTCCAGGTGACGCCCACTGGCTGGACCGCACGGTGCAGCGAGCACGGGAGTCTCGCGGCAAGCGTCCAGCGAGCGTTACGCGACCAGGCCTAAGCGCCGCAGCTCCACGGTCAGGTCGTGCGGCGACGAGCTCGCCGCCATGGCAGCCTCGAGGGTGATCACACCGTCGCGGAACAGGCCGACCAGATGCTGGTCGAAGGTCTGCATGCCGTAGTAGCCGCCCTCGGCAATCAGGCCGGTCAGCGTCGAGGTCTTGTCCGGATCGGCGATCGCGTCGGCGGTGCGGCCCGTGTTCACCATGATCTCCATGGCGACGCACCGGCCGCCGTCGTCCGCGCGCGGCACGAGCCGCTGACAGATGACGCCCTTGAGCGCGGCGGCCAGCGACAGGCGCACCTGCTTCTGCTCGTGCGGGGCGAAGAAGTCGATGATGCGGTTGACGGTCTCCTGCGCATCGGTCGTGTGCAGCGTCGACATGACGAAGTGGCCGGTCTCGGCGGCGGCGAGCGCGGCCTTCACGGTCTCGGCGTCACGCATCTCGCCGACCAGGATGACGTCAGGGTCCTGCCGCATGGCGGCGCGCAGCGCGGTGGCGAAGTCCTCGGTGTCGACACGGACCTCGCGCTGGTTGACCATCGCCAGCTTGTCGAAGTGCAGCACTTCGATCGGGTCCTCGATCGTCACGACGTGCACCTCGCGCGACTCGTTGATCTGGTCGACCATGCCGGCGAGCGTCGTGGTCTTTCCCGAGCCCGTCGGACCGGTGACGAGCACCAGGCCACGTGGCTCCAGCGCGAGCGAGGCGATGACGTCGGGCACGCCGAGTTCGGTCAGCGGGATGGCGCCGACGCTGACCCGCCGAAAGACCAGACCCGCGGCGCCGCGGGCGCGGAACGCGTTCACCCGGAACCGCCCGACGCCGGGCACCGAGTACGCGAAGTCGGCCTCGTTGGTGCGCTGGAAATCGTGGATCAGATCCTCGCGAAGCACCTCACGCACCATGAGTTCGGTGTCCGACGCGGTGAGGTCGGGCGTCTGCAACTTGCGCAGCACCCCGTCGACCCGGACCCGGGGCGGAGAGCCGACTTTGCAGTGCAAGTCTGATCCGCCGCACTCCACCAAGGCGCGCAGGAATGGCTCGATCGTGCTCACCTGACCTATGTCGGCACGATCGCCCGCCAACCTGACCCGGTGAACCCGCGAATCAGGCGCGGCGGCGGGAAATCCGGCGTCAGTCGAGCCGGGCGATGAGATCGCCTTCCTGCACGACGTCGCCCTCGTTCACCGACAGCTCGCTGACCGTGCCGCCCTGCTCCGCGAGAACGGGGATCTCCATCTTCATCGACTCCAGGATGACCAGCGTGTCGCCGGCAGCGACCGTGTCGCCGGCGCCCGCGACCACCTTCCAGACGTTGGCCACCATCTCCGCCCGGACTTCCTCGGCCACCCGCCGCTCCTTCCGAAGAACGCTCGTCTCGCACGAGCCGCGATGCGCGGCCGAGCCCGCCGCCGCCGGCACTGCTCGCATCCTGTCACGGGCGATTTCCGATCAGCGCGCACGCCCGGCGGGAACGCGCGCGCCGATCATCGTGCTGACCAGATGGGTGTCGTAGTCGCCGCTGACGAATCCCGGCTCGGCGAGTAGCCGGCTGAAGAACGGCAGGTTCACCTTCGGCCCTTCGATGACGTAGGCGTCGACCGCCGCGGCGGCGCGCCCCAGCGCCGCCTCGCGCGTGTCACCCCACACGCAGAGCTTGGCGAGCAGCGGATCGTAGTGCGGGGTGACGACATCGCCTTCCGCGTAGCCGGAGTCGACGCGGATGCCGTCGCCGGCCGGCTCGACGTACCGGGTGATCGCGCCCGGCCCGGGCAGGAAGCGCACCGGGTCCTCCGCGTACACGCGCAGCTCCAGCGCATGGCCGCGCGGCTCGGGCGGGACGCCGCCGAACGTGGGCTCCTCGCCGGACGCGACGCGCAGCTGCTCCTCGACCAGGTCGAGGCCGGTGACCTGCTCGGTGATCGGGTGCTCGACCTGCAGGCGGGTGTTCATCTCGAGGAAGACGATCTCCCCGGTGGCCGGCTGCAGCAGGAACTCTGCGGTGCCCGCGTTGACGTAGCCGACCGCCACGCCGGCCCGTACCGCGGCGTCGAACAACTGCTCGCGCAGCTGCGCGGTGACGGCCGGGGAGGGCGTCTCTTCGGCGATCTTCTGATGGCGGCGCTGGAAGGAGCAGTCGCGCTCACCGAGCGGCAGCACGCGCCCGTCGTTCAGGCCGAGAATCTGCACCTCGACGTGGCGCGCGCCGACGAGGTAATGCTCCAGCAGGATGTCCGCCGACCCGTACAGGCGCTGGGCGCGGCTCTGCGCACCGGCGAACACCGCTCGCAGCGAGTCGTCGTCGTGCACGGCACCCATACCGACCCCGCCGCCGCCCGCGCTTGCCTTGACCATCAGCGGGTAGCCGAGCTGCGCCGCCGCGGCGAGCGCCGCGTCCAGGTCGGTGACCGGCGCGTCGGTGCCGGGAGCGACGGGCACACCGGCAGCGGTCATCATGGCGCGCGCCGCGATCTTGTCGGCCATGGCGCGCATGGCGTGCGGGCTCGGGCCGATCCACACCAGCCCGGCGTCCTCGACGCGCTCGGCGAACGTCGCCGACTCCGACAGGAAGCCGTAGCACGGATGCACCGCCTGCGCGTTCGACCGCCGCGCCGCCTCGATGAGGCGATCGATATCGAGGTAGGACTGCGCGGGATCGGCCGGGCCCAGCAGCACCGCCTCGTCGGCTTCCACCACGTAGGGGAGCGTCGCGTCCGCCTCACTGTGCACCGCGACCGAACGCACCTCGAGCCGGCGCAGCGTGCGAATCACTCGGCGGGCGATCTCGCCGCGACCCGCCACGAGCACAGTCTCGAACACACGTGGACCCTAGCCAGTTCGGCCGCCCGGGCAGTGGACGAGGCGAGCGTGTCCACAGCTGCCCCGCTGCCCGGCTCGCCGTCTGCAAGACTGTGCCCATGGCAAAGAAGGCACGCCGGCGTCGCGCCCGCGCGAAGAACAAGGCAAACCACGGCAAGCGTCCTAACGCTTAGAGCAGATGTTGCGCGCGGCCGTCACGCTCACAGCGGGCGTTGACGGCCCGCACAACCTGCATCATTAGCATCTGCTCACGTGAAGCTTCTGGTGACCGGCGGCGCCGGCTATATCGGCAGCGTCGTCACCGCCCGGCTGGTCGAGGGCGGCCACGACGTCGTCGTCCTGGACGATCTGAGCACCGGCCATGCCGACGCGGTTCCCGAGTCGGCGCGCCTGGTCGTTGCCGGCATCGACGACGCCGCCACCGTCCAGGAGTTACTGGCGGGCGGCGTCGAAGCGGTACTGCACTTCGCGGCGAAGTCCCTCGTCGGCGAATCCGAGCAGGTGCCGGAGCGCTATTTCGCCAACAACGTCGGCGGCACCCTGTCACTGCTCGAGTCGATGGTCGCCACGGATGTGCGCCGGCTGGTGTTCTCTTCGACCTGCGCGGTCTACGGGGAGCCTGACGAGCTCGGCCCGGTCGACGAGTCGACCCCGCTTCGGCCGGCGAGCGCATACGGCGCCTCGAAGGTCGCCGCCGACCTGATGATTTCGGCCTTCTGCCGGGCGCATCAGCTCGCGGCGGTCAGCCTGCGGTACTTCAATGCCTCCGGCGCCTACGGGGCGTTCGGGGAACGCCACGCCACCGAGACGCACCTGATCCCCTTGGCGTTGGCCGCGCTGACCGATGCCGACCGCGTGCTGCGCATCATGGGTACCGACTACCCGACACCAGACGGCACCGCCATCCGCGACTACATCCACGTGCTGGATCTCGCCGACGCCCACATCCGCGCGTTGGCGGCGCTCACCCCGGGCCGGCACGGCATCTACAACCTCGGCAGCGGGATCGGCAGCTCGGTGCGGGAAATCGTGACCGCCATCACCGACGTCACGGGGAGCTCCCCCGCCACCGTTGAGGTGGGCCGGCGGGCCGGCGATCCGCCGCTGCTCGTCGCGGCGAACGACAAGATCCGTTCTGAGCTCGGGTGGTCGCCCGAGCATGATCTGCGCGGGATCATCGCTGACGCCTGGGCGTTCGCCCAGCGCCCGGCCGGCCGCTGACCGCGAGGGCTACTCGGCGCGAAACTCGGCGCTGCTCCAGCGCACTTCCACCGACCGCAGCCGCGCGAGCACAGCCAGGCGCACGGAGTCGGGCGCACGGTCGCCGCCGCAGCGGCGCGCCACCAGCAACTTCACTTCCTGCTCGACACCGAACTCGCGCAGGCACGGGGAGCATTCGTCGAGATGCTGACGGATGCGGGCGCGGCGATCCGCGTCCATTTCGCCGTCGAGATAGAGGTAGACCTCTTCGAGTACCTCGCGACAGTCCGTCTCGTGGGGCGATCCGCAGCTCACCGTGATCCCTCCGGTGCCGCCGCAGCGGCCGAGTCGGCTCCGGCGCCGCCGCCGGACTCACTTGCCTCGCTGGGAACCAGCCCCCGCTCACGGGCGTATCCCTCGAGCGAGAGCCGCAATCCGCGTCGACCACGATGCAGCCGCGACATCACCGTGCCGATCGGCGTGCCCATGATCTCGGCGATCTCCTTGTAGGAGAAACCTTCGACATCGGCCAGGTAGACCGCCAGCCGGAAATCTTCGGGCAGCGACTGCAGAGCATCCTTGATGTCCCCGTCGGGAAGATGCTCCAGCGCCTCCGTCTCCGCGCTCTTTAGCCCGGTGGCACTGTGCGACCCGGCCTCTGCCAGCTGCCAGTCCTCGATCTGCTCGGTGGGCGACTGCTGCGGCTGACGCTGGCGGCGACGGTAATTGTTGATGAACGTGTTGGTGAGGATCCGGTAAAGCCAGGCCTTGAGGTTCGTGCCCTCCTGAAACTGGTGGAAGGCGGCGAAAGCCTTGACGAAAGTCTCTTGGACCAGGTCTTCGGCATCGGCCGGATTACGCGTCATCCGCAGCGCGGCCGCGTACAGCTGATCGAGGAACGGGAGCGCGTCGCGTTCGAAACGCACGCTCCGCTGCTCGGGGGTCTCCTCGACGGGGACCACCTCCCGATCTACCGCTCCGTGAACCACCACAGGATTGCTGCCCGATGTGCGCGTTGATGACCCTACTGCGGTCGAGCGGAACAGGTCGCGACGGGTCGTGACGGCGCGGCCGGCTCCGGCGCCGGAAACGGCTCCCGGGGCGGAGCTGCCGGGACGAACCGGGGAGGGACCGGCCGACGCTTCCCCACGGGAACGCGCGCGGGGACGGGACGGGGTGTATGTCACAGTCCGGTCAACAACCCGCGGGCCGGAACCGATTCCCAGCGCCCCGGCCGAGCTCGACCCGCATATGTCACATACGTCTGTCACCTACGTCGCGTCGACACGGCTCCTGATGTCCGCCGGCGGTTCCTGATGTTCGCCAGCGGTGGATAACCGGCGCTGAACTGCTGCGGCCCGTAGCATCGGGCCCATGGGCGGCGGATATCACCCTCCCGTCGAGGAGTACCTGGAGACGATCCTCGGCTTGGAAGAAGCCGGGATCCGGCCGATGCGCGCGCGCATTGTCGAGCGCCTCGGCGTTTCCGCGCCCGCGGTCAGTGAGACCGTCCGGAGGCTGGAGCGCGACGGCTACCTCACCCTCGACGATTCTCGTGCCATCACGCTCACCGAGTCCGGCCGCAGCTACGCCACCTCGATCATGCGACGCCACCGGCTCGCGGAGCGCATGCTGGTCGATGTCCTCAAGGTGCCGTGGTCGCAGGTCCACGAGGAGGCCGGCCGGCTGGAGCACGCCATCAGCCCATGGCTCGAGAAGCATCTGGTCGGGCTGCTGGGCGATCCGGCCACCTGCCCGCACGGCAATCCCATCCCTGGGTCGTCAAATATCGCCGACTATGGTGATCAGCGTCCGTTGTCGGAAATGCCCGATGGAGCGGCCGTTGTCGTACGCCGCATCGACGAGCAGCTCGAGGGCCAGCACGGCAGCATGCAAACGCTCGAGACGGAGGACGTATTACCGGGCCGAGCCGTCACGGTCGTGGGAAGCGGACCGGATTGCGTTCACCTGTCGGTAGCCGGCCGGGAGGTCGACCTCGACACAGCCATAGCCGGCCGGGTCTTCGCGTCGTTGGTCTCGTAAAGCAGACGTTCCGACCGTTCGGGGGATGTCGGTGAGCTGCGCGTGACATCACGACGTGCCGCGGCGCACGAGCGCGCCGAATCGCCGGTGGGCCGCGACAAGCCGCGCGGCGGTGGTTTCGACATCGATCCGGGCCTTGCGATAGCCGCCGGTGTCGACGCCGATCTCGCCGACCCCTACGAGGCGTTCGGCGCCACCGTCACCTTGCATCAGCTCGCACGATGGCTGCCGTCCGAGCCGACGCCGGTGCTCGACGTCAGCCTTCCCCTCACCCAGTACCTGTACGGCCATGACTACCGGGTCAGCGACATCGTCGCCGCCGCCGGCCACCAGGCGCTCACGGTCGCGCGCGCTGTCGGGGACCTCCCGAGCGGGCCCGTCCCGCACCCGACGGTCGCCGCCGATCCCCGTTCGCTTCCCTGGGTCAAGGACGGCAGCTTCGGCGGTGTCGTCGCCGAGGGCGCGGCCTTGTCAGCCTGCCTCGCCGCCGAGGACACGGTCTACGACATCGCCCGCATCCTGCGCCCGGGGGGCCGGCTGCTCGCGTCCGCCGACTCGCTCGTGCACGGGCTCGCCAGCCTCGCCGAGCAGCATCGCTGGCCTGAACTCGCCGACACCCGCGACGCGGACGTCGTGCTGGTGCCCGACCCCGACCATGCAGACGCGATCACCCGATGCTTCGCACCGGACGAGCTACGCGAGCTGCTCGAACTGGCCGGCCTGGAAGTCGAGTGGATCCGCCCCCGCACGGTGCTACCTGCCGCTGCCGTGCGCGAGACGCTGCTTGCCGATCAGAACGCGCTCGGCGACCTGGTCGCGAGCGAGCTGCAGCTCGCCGAGGCCCACGAAGGCGAGTCGCTCGGCGCACAACTCGTCGTCAGTGCCCGCAAGCCCGGCTGACGGGCGGCCACATCACACAAGATCAACGCGCCACTGATCATGCCGAACCCCCGCTCAACCGGGGTTTCACCTTGATCATTGGCGCGTTGACCATGAAAGCCGCGATCTTCTAAGCGCGACGGTGCGCTGTGTCCACGCCGCCAATCGCGTCGTGCAGCCGGACCCGCGATCTTCTAAGCGCGACGGTGCTCGTATTTCTGCTGGTCCTCCACGCACCGCGCCACCTCCGGCCGCGCCTCCAGCCGCTCGTCCGGGATGGCCTTGCCGCAGTCGACGCAGCGACCGTAGCTGCCGTTGTCGATGCGCTCGAGCGCCTGTGCGATGAGCGCGCGGTCCGCCGCGACCGCGTCCAGCACGGCCACTTCGCGCTCGGCGTCCGAGATGTCGGTCCCCTGGTCGCCGGGATGCTGGTGAATGTGGCTCAGGTCACCGCTGCCCTGCTCGGCACCCTCGGACGAAAGTACGGCGGAGCTGTGCGTGATCTCAGCCAGCCGTTCCTCGAGCCGCTGCCGGGCACGTTCGATGTCCACGATCTACTCCGATCCTCATCCGCTGGAACGTTTCGCTCAGCGGGCCCGGCCCCTGCCGGGATCTTGGTCAAGCTACGTGCTTCTGCGCGCCGCACCAGGGTCTTATGACCGGCCGGGCCGACATTCGAACGACAGTACCCAGTGCGCAGGCGTGCGTTGCGCCACCCGCGCCCGTGGCTCTCGGTCCGCCGGGCGGCGATACTCGATGCAGTTACGCCCGTTTCTCGCCCTCTCGGAGGTTGCAGGTTGTCGGCTCTGTCTCGCGCACATTCGGCAGTCGCTGCGCCGGCCGCTGCCGGCGCAGACACAGGCAGCTGGCCGGCGCCGACGGCGAGCGGCCCGGTGAGCGGCCGGGTGACGATGCCCGGATCGAAATCGGCGACGAACCGGGCGCTGCTACTGGCCGCGCTCTCACCGGGTGAGAGCACCCTGGTGGCTCCGCTGCGAGCACGCGACACCTCGCTCATGGCGCAGGCGCTGCGCCGGCTCGGCACTGTCGTTCAGGAGAGCGGCGACGACTGGCTCGTGACCGGGCAGGCAGCTCCGGCGGCCGTCGGCGAGGTCACCGTCGATTGCGGCAACGCGGGGACGGTAGCCCGCTTCCTCCCGCCCGCCGCCGCGGTGCTCGCGCAGGGCACGATCACCGTCGACGGTGATCCCCGGATGCGCGAGCGGCCGCTCGGTCCCCTGCTCGACGCGCTGCGCCGGCTCGGTGCGCATTTGCCGGCCGAGGCGGACCGCGTGCCGTTCACCCTGCAGTCCGACGGACGGCTGCGCGGCGGTGCGCTCGAGGTGGACGCCTCGTCGTCCAGCCAGCTCATCTCCGGCCTGCTACTGGCAGCACCGCGCTTCGACGAAGGGCTGTCCGTGGCGGCAGCCGGCGGCAGGGTCCCGTCCGCTCCGCACCTGGCCATGACGGTCGCCATGCTGCGCCACGCCGGGGCGACCGTCGACGACAGCGCTCGCGGTCGCTGGACGGTCAGTCCAGGAGGCCTGCGCGCGACGCGGTACGTCATCGAGCCCGACCTTTCCAGCGCCTCGGCGTTCCTCGCCGCAGCTGTCGTCACCGGGGGCCGGGTGCGCCTGGCCGGCTGGCCGGCCGGCACCACCCAGCCCGGCCGCCTGCTGCCCGGCCTGCTCACCGCGTTCGGGTGTTCGTGCACCGTGACGGACGACGGGGAGCTCGAGGTCACCGGACCGCCGGCGGTGGCGGGCGTCGACCTGGATCTCAGTGACTACGGCGAGGCAGTCCCCTCGCTCACCGCGATCGCCCTTTTCGCCTCCGGGCCTACCCGGCTGCGCGGTATCGCCCATCTGCGCGGGCAGGAGACCGACCGGCTGGCGGCGCTCGCCGAGGAGTTCGGCAAGCTCGGCGCCCGCATCGCCGTGACCGCAGACGGCCTCGAGATCAGCCCGGCCCCGTTGTCCGCCGGCGGCGGTCGCGTCCTTGATCCTCGCGCGGATCACCGGCTCGCCATGGCGTACGCGATCGCCGGGCTGCGGGTGCCCGGCGTCCGCGTGGCGGACATCGCCACGACCGGCAAGACGATGCCGGACTTCCCGCGTCTTTGGCACGCTCTGCTGTCCGGTACGAGCTGAGCGCGATCGTCCGATGCCGCGCGATCTCGACGAAGATGACGTTCGCGTGCGGCCCGGCGCGCCGAACCGGCGGCGCAGCCGGCTGCGCCCGGATCACGCCGAAGCGTCGGAGGCGCTCGTCACCACCGTTGACCGGGGCCGGTCGACGTGCCGGTTGCTCGACTCGGGGCGGCAGGTCGTCGCAGTGCGCGGGGCCGACGTGCGGCGCACCCCCGTGGTGGTCGGCGATCGGGTGCGCCTGGTGGGTGACGTGTCCGGCAAGCCGGGATCCCTCGCGCGCATCGTGTCGGTCGACGACCGGCGAAGCATGCTGCGGCGCACCGCGGACGACACCGATCCGACGGAGCGCCCGATCGTGGCCAACGCGCAGCAGCTGGTGGTCGTCGTGGCGCTCACGTCGCCGCCGCCCCGGCCCCGGCTGATCGACCGCTGCCTGGTCGCGGCCTACGACGGCGGGCTGATCCCGCTGCTGTGCCTGACCAAGAACGATCTCGCCGGCCGGCTGGCACCCGACGACGCCGACGCGGGCGCGCTCGAGGAGCTGACCGCCGAGTACGAGCCGCTCGGCGTCCCGGTCGTGACCGCAGGCGTCGACGACAGCATCGCGCCGATCAGCCAGCTGCTGGCGGGAAAGATGAGCGTGCTGTTCGGCCACAGCGGGGTCGGCAAGTCCACCTTGGTGAACCGGCTCGTGCCCGAGGCCGCGCGGGCCACCGGGGAGGTCACCGATATCGGGCGGGGCAGGCACATCAGCTCGTCGGTGATCGCCCTGCCGTTACCGGGCGGCGGCTGGGTCGTCGACACCCCGGGAATCCGGTCGTTCGGGCTCGGGCTCCTCTCGCCGGCCCGGGTGCTTTCCGCGTTTCCGGATCTGTCCGCAGTCACCGATGAGTGCCCGCGCGGCTGTACTCATCTCGCCGACTCCCCCGACTGCAGGCTCGACGAGTACGCGGCGGCGGGGCCGGCGCAGGCCGCACGGGTGGACTCGCTGCGCCGGCTGCTGCTTTCCCGCGAAGCCGACGACTACTGACGCCTACGCCTGAACGCCGGCCGCGATCGTCGCGTCGACCTCGGCCTTGCGCGCATGGATCGCGGCCCGCTCACGGTCGAGGCTTTCGGCGATGTCCTCATCGGCCTTCATCAGCGCACCGAGGTCGACACCAGCCATGTCGAGCACGCCCATGTCGGCGTAGGCCTTCTGCACCTTCTCGCCCCACAGGCCGATGTCCTTGACGATCGGCACGATCCGGCTGAACAGCAGCGAGCGGAACATCTGCTGGAAGGCGGATTCGTCGGCGTAGCGCATGCACTCCTCGACCGGGTAGTCGAGCGTTTCCCACACTTCCTGCCCGCGCAGCCGGTCGCGCATCAGGTAGCAGGCCTCGACGACGAACTCCTCGCGCTCGTCGCGCTCCTGGCTGGTGAGATCGGCGTACGCGTCTTTCAGCGCCATCCGGCCGAATGCGACGTGACGCGCCTCGTCCTGCATGACATAGCTGAGGATCTGCTTCGGCAGCTCGTTGGTGGTGGTGTCGCGCAGGAGGCCGAACGCGGCGAGCGCCAGACCCTCGATCAGCACCTGCATCCCGAGGTAGGGCAGATCCCAGCGGCTGTCGTTCAGCGTCGACTGCAGCAGCGCCTGCAGGTGCGGGTTGATGGGGTAGACCAGCTGGATCTTCTCCTGCAGGAACCGCGCGTACAGCTCGGCATGGCGGGCCTCGTCCATCGTCTGGGTACTCGCGTAGAACTTCGAGTCCAGGTCCGGGACGCCCTCGACGATGCGGGCCGCGCAGATCATGGCGCCTTGCTCGCCGTGCAGGAACTGGCTGAACTGCCAGGACGCGAGATGCTGGTACATCTCGTCCTTGTCCTTCTGGCCGAGCTTCTCGAACGTCGGCGAACCATAGATCGGGCAGGACTCCTCGCCGAGCCCGAGGACGTTCGCCGGGTCGACCTCGAGCGACCAGTCGATGCGCTTCTGCGCATCCCACTGCTTGTCCTTGCCCTTCTGGTACAGGGACAGCAGCCGATCCCGTCCCTCGTCGTACTCCCACGAGAATCGGGCGTCACCGACCATCGGCACCTGCCAGCTGTCGCTGGCCAGCTCGGTCACGTACATGTCGCGTGTGGTCATCTGCGCTCCCTGCGGAGGGTTCGGGCGGACGGTCGGGGCAGAAATCGGATCGCGCTATGAGGGATGTCGCACCGCCACCGGATTGGCTTCTGCCGGTAGCAGCCGCTGCACGAGGGTGGCCAGGTCGTCGGCGGTGCGCTCGATCGGCGCCAGCGGCAGCACCAGATGCGAGACGGTGAGCCGGATCGCGGACTCGGCGACCAGCGAGACGTCGCGCATCGTGAGATGCGGCCAGTGGTCGGTGAGGTAGCCGGTGAGCAGCTTGCCCGCCGCGGCAAGCAGCCGGTCGGCGCGGGTGGTCAGCAGTGGAAGCAGCTCCGACGGGCCGCGCGCGCTGGACAGGATGGCCTTCAGCAGCGGGTCGTCCGCGCCGGTGCGCAACGTGTGCTCGACCGCCGCGCGGGTGCCGGCGACGGGATCGTCCGGATGCTGCTCGAGAACGGTCGCCAGCTCGTCCAGAAAAAGGTCGGTCTCGCGGGCCGAAAGCGCCTCGGCGAGCCCGTCCTTGCTGCCGAACTCCTTGTAAAGGGTCTGCCGGCTCACACCGGCGCGCCCAGCCACCTCGGCGAGTGGCATGCGCTCCCAGTCGCCCGCGACCACGATGTCTCGGGCCGTGTCGAGCAACGCTTCGCGGGCGGAAGGCACCCGGCTAGGATTACACGGCAGCCCGTTTTGTCAACCGATAACTTGACAGAAGCGTCCGAAAAGTCAGCTGAGCAGGCGCTGAACCGTGACCGGACGCAGGCCGCGCGTCGCGAGCCCGTCGAGGATCGCGGGCAACGCCGCTACCGTGCCCGCGTGCCCGAGATGAAGGGACACGATGCTGCCGCGCTGGGCGCCGGCGAGCGTGCGGGCGATCACCGCCTCAGCACCCGGATCGGTGTAGTCCGCCGGGTCGACGTCGAAGGCGACGACCGTGCGGTACCCCACGATCCCCGCCGCCGCCCGCACGAGCGGGGTCGAGCGGTCCATCGCGGACGGGCGGGCGTACCGCCCGTCGTTACCCGCGACCTGAACGAGCACGTCACGCGCCCGCGCGAATTCCTCCTCCACAGCCGGCTGAGCGAGGTCCCCGAGGTTGGGATGCGTGTACGTGTGGTTCGCGAGTTCGTGGCCGGCGCGCAGCATGCGCCGGCCCAGGTCCTCGTTGGCGGCAAGCCAGGTGCCCACCGCGAACACGGTGATCGGCGCGCCCTTCGCCTCGGCGGCACGCAGCAGCGCCTCGGCGAGGGCCGGGTCGCCGCTGCCGTGAAACGTCAGCGCCACCTGCGGCTTGGTCCGCGGACCCGTGACGACCTCGACGGCAGGGCCTCCGGGCGAGGATGTCGGCTGCGGCGATGCAGTGGAAGCTGCGCTCACCGGTGCGGACGGTCCGGCACCGGCCGACCGGCGCGCGATGGAGGCCGGCGCCGACCCCGTCCGGCGCGCGGCGGACGAGCCGGCTGCACTGCAGCCGCTCAGCGTCAGCAACGCCAGCAGCGTGCGCCGGCTCGGTCGGCGCAGCCCGCCTGTGTCGTCCGCCAACCGGCCGCCTCCGTAGGCTCGCGATCGTGCCTGTCACCAGCCAGTCCAACACAGAAACCGGTCTCGTGCCTTCATCCGCTGCTCATCCCGGCTACACCGACGACCTCACCCTTGCCCTCGAACTCGCCGACGCCGCCGACGCCCTCACCATGAGTCGCTTCCAAGCATTGGACTTGCGGGTCGACACCAAGCCCGACACCACTCCGGTGAGCGACGCCGACACCGCGACCGAGACGTTGATCCGCGAGCGCCTTTCGGCCGCGCGCCCCGACGATGCGGTCATCGGCGAAGAGGAAGGCAACACCGGCACCGGCCGCCGGCGCTGGATCCTCGACCCGATCGACGGCACCAAGAACTTCATCCGCGGGGTACCGGTGTGGGCGACGCTCATCGCCCTCGAGGAGGACGGCGAGATCGTCGTCGGCGTGGTCAGTGCCCCGGCGCTGCACCGCCGGTGGTGGGCCTGCCGGGGCGGCGGCGCGTTCGCCGACGGGCGACGGCTCTGCGTGAGCTCGGTGTCGGCGCTGCCCGACGCGTCGTTCGCCTACTCCTCACTCGAAGGCTGGGAGAAGCAGCGGCGGCTCGCCGGTTTCTTGGAGCTCATCCACTCGACGTGGCGCAACCGCGGACTCGGCGACTTCTGGTCACACTGCCTCGTCGCCGAAGGCGCCGTCGACGCGAGCGCCGAGCCGGACGTCTCGCTGTGGGACGTCGCGCCGCTCAAGGTGATCGTCGAGGAAGCCGGCGGGACGTTCACCGACCTGGACGGCAGCGGCAGCCCCGCCACCGGAAGCGTCGTGTGCAGCAACGGTTTGCTGCACGACGAGGTACTGCGGCTGCTGGCACCGCGCTGAGCCAGCGGGGCGGTGAAGCAGCGCGGTAAAGGGAGAGCTGTGAAGGCAGGCTGACGGCACCATGATGGGTTTCGCGCACCGCGGGGCGCCGACGATGAGCGCGCGGGAGAACACGCTGCCCGCCTTCCTTCACGCGCTCGGCCGCGGAGCCACCGGGCTGGAGTCCGACGTGTGGCTCACGTTCGATGGCGTGCCGGTGCTCGTGCACGACCGCCTCGTTCGGGCCGGGTTCCGCCGCCGCCCCATCGATGCGCTGACCCGCAGGCAGCTGCCGAAATGGCTGCCGGCGCTCTCTGACCTGTACGACGAGGCCGGCACCGACTTCGACCTCAGCCTGGACGTCAAGGATGTCGCCGCAGCCGAACCGACCGTCAACGTGGCCGAAAGCCGAGGCGCGGCAGACCGCCTGTGGCTGTGCGGCTCGGCAGCGGCGGTGCGCTCCTGGCAGCCGTTCATCGGCGCGGCGCATCCGGTGGTCTCGACCTCGCTTCGGGTGAGCAACGGACGCGGCCGGCGCCTTGACGAGAGCCGCATCGAGGAGGCGGCCGCGGCACGCGCGGCCGCCGTCAACCTGCGCGCGCCGGAGTGGAACGCCGATCGGGTGCGCCGCTGCCACGAGCTGGGCATGCTGGCTTTCGCCTGGGATGTGCAGGAGCCGCGCGTGCTGGCGACGGTGCGCTCCTACGGCTGCGACGGCTTCTACTCGGACTACCTGACGCTGCTCGCCACCGCCTAACCGCCTCCGGCAAGCGCCAACGCGAAGGGCAGCACCTGCTCGGCGCCGGCATCGCTCAGCAGCTTCGCCGCCCACGTGGCGGTCCAGCCCGAATCCCAAAGGTCATCGACGAGCAGGACGGCGCGCCCTTGCACTGCCTCGCTGACCTCAGGCGGGACCTCGAAAGCACCGATGACGTTAGCCAGCTTGTGCGCGCTGTTGTGCACCTCCGCCTGCGGCCGTCGCTCGGCGCTGCGCTGCAAGGAGCCGGCGAGGTGCAGCTTGCCGACCGACGCGATGCCGGCAGCCAGCGACGCCATCAGCGTCGGCCGCCGCATCGAGGGCATCGCGACGACCACCTCCGGCCGGCGCTCCCAAGGCCAGTCGCGCAGGGTGGCGACCACCGCGTCCTTGAGCCAGCCCGGAGCGGGCTCGTTCGCCGCCAACAGTGCCGCCAGCCGGTCGGCCCAGCCGAGATCGGACAGCCGGGCCACGGCCCGCCCTTCGCCGGCCGCGCTACCCGCCGCGATGCGACCGGACAGCGCGATGCCCGCCGCCGCCATGCCGGTGGGCCAGGTCTTCTTCACCGGCAGGGCGACGCCGGCGCGGGTGAGCGCATCCCGGCCCGCTTCCACCGAGCTGAGCGACAGCGAGCGGATCGGCCGGCCGAGGCACCGTGAGCACCGACCGCAGTCAGCCGCCTCCGGATCATCCAGCTGCTCGCGCAGGAAACGCAGCAGGCAGCGTGATGTCTGCACGTATTCACGCATCGCCGCGCCCTCGCTGTCACGCGCCTTTCGAAGCCCGTCGTACCGCTCGGCGTCGTAGCTCCAGGGGCGTCCGGTACTCACCCATCCCCCGGTCACCCGCTGCACGGCACCGTCGACATCGAGCACCTTCAGCACCATCTCGAGCCGCGTGCGCCGCAGGTCGACGAGTGGCTCGAGGGCGGCGGTGGACCGCGGGGTCTCGTCGAGCACCGCGAGCAGCCGGCGAACGACCGCCTCGTCCGGCATCGAGACCGAGGCGAAATAGTTCCACACCGCCCGGTCGGCCGGGGTCGGCAGCAGGAACACCTCGGCGCGATCGGTGGCCCGCCCGGCGCGCCCGACCTGCTGGTAATAGGCGATGGGGCTCGACGGGCTGCCGAGGTGGACGACGAAACGAAGGTCGGGCTTGTCATAGCCCATGCCGAGAGCGCTGGTGGCGACGACGGCCTTGAGCTCGTTCGCTGCCAGCTCGGCTTCGATGCGCCGCCGCTCGGCGTCCTCGGTGCGGCCGGTGTAGGCCGCCACCGCATGTCCCTGCCGCTCCAGGAAGGCCGCGGTGTCATGCGCAGCCGCGACGGTCAGCGTGTAGATGATCCCTGAGCCGGGCGCGGCGGCGAGCAGCGCGTCAAGCCATGCGAGCCGCTGCGCATCGTCGGAGAGCTGCACGACGTCGAGAGCGAGCGACGCCCGGTCGAGCGATCCGCGCAGCACGAGCGGGTCGCCGAGGACGGCAGCGACGTCACGGGTGACCCGCTCGTTCGCGGTCGCGGTGGTAGCCAGGACCGCCACGCCGTCGGGCAGGCCCGACAGCACGTCACGCACCCGGCGGTAATCCGGCCGGAAATCATGCCCCCAGTCGGAGATGCAGTGCGCCTCGTCGACGACGAGCAGCCCGCAGCGGCTTGCCACCTGAGGCAGAACGGACTCGCGAAATCCCGGGCTGTTCAGCCGCTCCGGGCTGATCAGCAGCACATCGACCTCGCCTGCGGTGATCGCCTGCTCGACGCGGCCCCACTCGTCGAGATTCGCCGAATTGATCGTTTCCGCTCGGATCCCGGCGCGGGCCGCCGCCTCCAGCTGATTGCGCATCAGCGCGAGCAGCGGACTCACGATCAGCGTGGGGCCCGCGCCGCGCGAGCGCAGCAGCACCGTCGCCGTGAAGTAGACCGCGCTCTTGCCCCAGCCGGTGCGCTGCACCACCAAGACGCGGGCACCGGTCAGCAACGCCTCGATCGCGCGCCACTGATCGTCGCGCAGCCGGGCCGACTCCCCGGCGAGCTGCTCCAGCACCCGCTGGGCGCGCTGGCGGTCGTCGATGAGCGCCGGGCTGGTGGATGTCATGCGGCCATCCTGGCGGAGACCACCGACAAAAGTCGCTCAGTCGCGGCGGCGCAGCCGGGCTTCCTCCAGATCCAGCTCGTGGCTCACTTCCTGCAGGACGTCTCCAGTGATCTGGTCCTTGGAGTACAGCCGATGGACGGCCTCGCGCTGCTTGCCGAGCAGACGCAGCCGCAGCCGGTGGACCTCCTCGCTGGATTCGGGCAGGTCCCCGTCGCCGTCGATGCGCTCACGCAGCCGGTCGAGCCGGGCCTCGTACAGCGGGCGTACCGCGCCGGCGGCATCCTCGCTGATCTCCCCGTCGTTGACCAGGTCCGAGATCTCTTTGAGGGCTGCCTCAGCCGCCTGCGAGCGCCCCACCAGCCCCTGCGCTCGCTCTTCGGCGCTCGCGGCAACGCCCAGCTTGCGGATGACCAGCGGCAAGCTGCTGCCCTGCCCCACCAGCGTGGTCAGGATGACGACCGTCGTCAAAAAGACGAGCAGCGCCCGGCCCGGGAACGGATCGCCGTTGGGGAGGGTGAGTGGTATCGACAGCGCGATCGCCAGCGACACCGCGCCACGCATGCCCGACCAGCCGATGAGCATCCGCTCCCGCAGCGGCAGCGTGGCCACCTCGTCGGTGCGCCGCACCTTCGCCACCAGCGGGGGAAAGACCAGCTGCCACAGCAGCCGGGTGCCGATGGAGGCTCCCACGACGGCGAAGGAGGCGCCGACGACGATGCCGACCGGATAGTCCGCGACGCCCTTCACCAGCGCCGGCACCTGCAGGCCGAGCAGCACGAACAGGGTGGCCTCGAGCAGGAAGTTCAAGGTGCGCCAGAACGTCTCGGTCTGCACCCGGCTGGTCGGCTGGAACAGCCCCCGCCCCTTGGTGCCCAGCCATCCGGCCGTCGCCAGCGTCGCCAGTACGCCCGAGCCGTGAAACCACTCGGCGGGGATGTATGCGAGGTAAGGGGTCAGCAGCGACAGCACGATCTGGCTGCCCATGTCGCGGATGTGGGTGCGCAGCTTCGTCACGAGAACGCCCACCACGAGGCCGAAGGCCAGGCCACCGCCGATGGCTTCCAGCCCGCGGAGCAGTCCGTCCGCGATGGTGATTTTCTTGCCGACGCCTTCGATCGCCAGGCTGAAGAGCGTGAGCGAGATCCCGTCGTTGATCAGGCCTTCGCCCTCGATGATGGTGACGACCCGGCGGGGAACCCCGTAGCGGTCCATGACCGATGTCGCGGCGACGGGATCCGGTGGTGCGACGGCGGCGCCGAAGGCGAGCACCGCCGCCCAGGCGAGCGCCGGGACGATGGCATGCAAGACGACGGCCACGACGACACACGTCACGACGACGAGCGCGACGGCCAGGCCGGTGATGGTCCCGATGTTGGCGCGCACCATCCGCGCGTCGGAGAAGAAGCCCGCAAAGAAGATCAGCGGCGGCAGAAAGATGAGTAGCACGATGTCGGCGGACAACCTCACCTCGGGCACGCCCGGGATGACGCTCGCGACGATGCCCAGCAAGACGAAGGCGACCGCATCCGGGATCCCCAGCCGGCGCGCGAGCGCACGGGCGATCAGCACCGCGGCCGCGATCACGACACCGATGCCGAACAGGGAGGTGCTCACCAGGTCGCTTTACCCCGCGTCGAAAGCGTCAGTGCTGTCGAGCTACGAACGTCACAACGCGCCTGCGGCTGGTGAAAGGACGCCGTCCACCGGACGGCAGGGACGTCAGTTGACGGCCGCCATCGAGGCTACGGAGCCGGGGCTCGCTGCGGCACTCGGCGCCACCGTGACGGCGAAACCGTTGACCACCGCGTTGCCCGACGGGACATCGACGAGGTCGCCCGGAGCAAGCAGGTTCATGTTCACTCCGACGTGATCGGGCGCCACACCGGTCTGCGCGCCCGGCTCCGTGTGCCCCCATCCGTGCGGGAGCGAGACGACCCCCGGCATCATCTCGTCGCTCACCTCGGCGACGACGTCCACGCTCGTGACCTCGCTCGCGACGGTGACGAGTTGGCCGTCGGTCACGCCGGCCCGGGCGGCATCATCCGGGTGCATGAGCAGCGTGCAACGGTTCGAACCGCCGACGAGCGTGGGGATCTGGTGCAGCCAGGAGTTCTTCGACCGCAGATGGCGCCGGCTCGTCATGACCAGCGCCTCAGCGGATCGGTCGAGCCGGGCGCGCAGCCGCGGGATATCCGACAGCAGGTGATCGTGAGTCAGCTCGATCTTGCCGGAGGGGGTACGCAGGATCTCCCGCACCCGCGGCACCATCGGTCCGAAGTCCAGCCCATCGGGGTTGTCCTTGAATGACTGCAGGGTGACGCCGTCAGGGTTCTCGCCGTACCGATCGCCCCACGGGCCGGTGCGGATCGACAGGTCGAGCATGCGCTCCGGGCCGCCCCGGTCGTACTGGGCGAGCACCTTCGCCGGGTCCAGGCCGGTGACCGACACCAGGTAGGAGAAGAAGCCGTCATCAAGGGCGGCGACATCGACCTCGGATGCCTGCTGCCCGCTGATGATCCCGGCGAGCTTCACCAGGATCTCCCACTCGTCGGGACGCCCGCGCGCAGGCGCGATGGCCTCGGACCACTTGCCCGCGCTGCGGACCGCGAACTGCCAGAGCAGGTCGTCGAAGTGCGGCTGCTCGAGCGGGCTGAGACCGGGCAGGATGACGTGCGCGTGGCGGGTCGTCTCGTTGATCCAGTTGTCGACGCTGATCATCGCGTCGAGCATCGGCAACGCCTGCTGCAGCCGCCCCGCGCCCGGTGCGCTGAGCGCCGGGTTGCCCGCGACGGTGATGAGCGCCTTGAGCTGACCCTCGCCGGGAGTGTCGATTTCCTCGGCGAGGCAGGACACCGGCACCTGGCCGAGAACTTCCGGGGCACCGCGCACGCGACTGCGCCAGCGTCCGAACTCGACACCGGTCTCGCTGCCCGGGGTGCCGGGTGCCGCCGGCTGCGGCAGCGTGCTGACGGCCCAGTTGACCGGCGTGGGGAACATGAGCCCGCCCGGCACGTCGAAACTGCCGGTCAGGATGTTCACCACGTCGATGAGCCAGCTGGAGAGCGTGCCGAATTCCTGGTTGCAAAGGCCGATGCGGCCGTAGACCACACCGCTTCGCGCCGCGGCGATCTGGTGCGCGAGCCGGCGGATGCGTTCCGCCGGGATCTGGCAGGTGGCCGCCACCCGCTCTGGTGTGAACTCGGCGGCAGCCGCGCGGATCTCATCGACGCCGGTGACCAGATCCGCGAGGTCGCCGAGATCGACCAAACCGTCGGCGAACAGCACGTTCACGATGGCGAAAAGCAGCGCGGCGTCGGTGCCCGGGACGATCGGCATCCACTCCGTCGCGTGGCGGACGGTACCGGTGCGCCGCGGGTCGATGACGATGACCTCGCCGCCGGCATTGCGGACGCGGTCGAGTTCGCCGAGCAGGTTCGGGCAGGCGAGCAGCGAGCCTTGCGACGCCTGCGGGTTCGCACCCATGAGCACCATGAAGTCGCTGCGCGGCGCGTCCGGAACCGGGATCGTCCACATGCCGCCGTACATGAGTGCTGAGGTGACGTTCTTCGGCCACTGGTCGACGGTGCCGGACGAGTAGATCGACGGGATGCCGGACATGCCGATCAGCACTCCGACGTAGCGCCCGATGGAGAACGCGTGAGCGGCCGGGTTGCCGATGAACGCGGTCACGGCCTGCATGCCGTGTTCGGCGACCACCCGGTGCAGCAGCCGCTCGCACTCGTCGAACGCCTCGTCCCAGGTGGCGTCGCGGAACGTGTCGCCCTCGCGGATCACGGGACCGCGCAGCCGGGTGGGATCCGAATGCAGCTGCCCCAGCGTCGTGCCCTTCGGGCAGATGTGACCCTTGCTGAAAACGTCTTCCTTGTGCGGCCGGATGCGGGTCACCTCCCCACCGCGCATGGAGATCTCCAGGCCGCACATGGCCTCGCACAGCGGGCACGTGCGCAGGTGAGTCTGTTCCCGCGGGAGCTGGTCCCCCGCGCGCTGCTCCGCGGTGCGCTGAACGGGTGCTGCCATGCTCGCTCCTTCGAACGTGTCGCAGGCCACACTCCGGCCTCGGTGCACCGTAGCGCGCTGTCAGATCTGCGCGCGCAGGCTCCCCTCCGCGGGCGGCCCGTCGTATTGACCGTTGCCCGCGAGGTGCGACATGACGAAGTAGGTCGTGAGCCCGTGCCAGAGCGACGGGCGGCGCAGCATGGCGTGGCCGACGCCGGCGACCTCTACGCGCGAGACGTCCAACCCCGCGGCCCGCGCCCGGATGGCGAAGTCGAGCGAACCCTGCGGATCCACCCAGCGGTCGCGGGTGCCGTGGGCGATCAGTATCGGCACGCCCCGCAGGTGATCGAACGGTTCTGACGGCGGCAGCCAGGGCGCAAGAGCCATGATGGCGCGCACGCAGGGATGGCCTCCGGCAGCAATAGCGGTACGCCCACCGAGAGAGTGCCCGACGAGGTACGCCGGGGCCCCGGGATGCTCCGCGGCCACCCGGTCGAGCGCCCAGAGCGCATCCTCGACCTGCGACCCCTTGTCGTTCCAACCGCGGTCGCGATAGCCGAGGCTCCACACCGCAAGGCCGAGGGAACGACCGGCGCGATGCAGGCCGCGCGCAAAGGGCGTCATGCGTAGCGCGCTGAACTGGCGCCGGCTCGCCGGCCGCATGCTGCGGGCCTTGCCGCCGTGCAGCACGAGCGCGACCGCGCGCGTCGGCCCCTCGGCCGGTCGCACGGAAAGTCGCGCTGCGGCCTCCGCCTGCTCACTCACCCGGTCCACGCTAAGCACTGCCGACGATGAGCGCCCGCTGATCAACGCGCCAATGATCAAGCTGAGACCCGGTTTGAACCGCCTTTCACCTTGATCACTGGCGCGTTGATCATGAACGTCAGGCAGACTGTGGCGCATGCCTGTGACCGTCAGCAACGCCGCCGACACTTCCAGCGCCCCGCAGATCTCCGTCACTCCGGACACGCTGCCCACCACCCTCGAGCTCGAGGATCTCGTCGTCGGCAGCGGCGAGGAGGCCAACGCCTCGCACACCGTGGAGGTGCACTACGCGGGCGTGAGCGTGAAGAACGGCAAGGAGTTCGACTCCTCCTGGAGCCGCGGCGGCCGGCCGACGTCGTTCCCCCTGAACGGGGTGATCACCGGCTTCCGCGACGGCATCGCCGGAATGCGTGAAGGTGGGCGGCGAGTGCTGATCGTGCCGCCGGACATGGGCTACGGCAGCCGGGGGGCGCCGCCGGTCATCGGTCCGAACGAAACGCTGGTTTTCGTGGTCGATCTGGTGCGGGTGAGCTGACCCTTCGATCGTTCACGGACGAAAGTCCGTCGCCTGCGGGTCCGAGGACCTTCGGTTCCCGCGCCACCCCGCAGAACCCTCGAAGCATGGTCGCACGCAGCCTTCGCCGTCCCCGGACGCTGGCCGCCTTCGCCGGCGTCATCGCCCTGTCCGCCTACTTCGGCGCCGCAGGGTTGATGAGCGGCTATCTGGACCTCACCGGCCGGCTGAATGCCCGGCTGCCGTTCGAAAGCCCGGTCGTCGCCGGCATGGCCCTCGCATTACTCGTGGCGCTGCCGGCCAGCGCGCTTGCCGGGATGGCATGGCGCGGGCATCCCCGAAGCCGTGAGGCGGCCACGCTCGATGGCGTGCTTCTGCTCGGATGGATCGCGGTCGAGATCGCGTTCCTGCGCGAGTTCAGCGTGCTGCAGGCGGTTTACGCCGCAGCGGGCGTCGCGCTGCTGGCGCTCGGCGAGCGGCGCACGCTGCGCCAACTCGGGCAGGTCGTCGCCGCTGTGCCGCTGCTGTTGACGGCACCGCTGTACCGGCACTGGCACCGCCGCTGGGGAGCCAGCCCCGCCGAGGTGCGCGCGAGCATGCCGGGCGACGAACTCGTGGCCGGCGCACACTTCACCGCCACGCGCGCGATCACCATTGCCGCAAGCGCCGCTGAGGTCTGGCCGTGGATCGTGCAAGTCGGCTACCGCCGCGGCGGCTTCTACAGCTATGACCTGCTCGACAACTTGGGGCGGCCGAGTGCGGACCGGCTGCATCGAAGCTGGCAGGCGGACCACGTCGGCGACCTCGCCGCGCCGATGTCGAATCCTCCCACGCCCGCCACCACGTTTCTCGTCGTGCAGGCCCAGCCGCCGGCCGCTGTGGTGTGGTCGAAGCCGGGCTCCAGCTGGTCGTGGACGCTCACCGCGCTTCCGGATGGTCGCACCCGCCTCGTGACACGCGTCAAACAGCATTACGACGCAAGCCCCAGCGGCCTGCTGTCGGTATTGCTTTTCGAATTCGGCGACTTCGCGATGATGCGCAAGATGCTCCTGGGCATCCGCCGGCGCGCCGAGGGCAGCCGCGGGCACGGCAAGGCGGTCAGGTCCGCGCGGGCATCTGCTCGTTCGGCGCGACCAGCTTGAACTGCACGCCGGTGAGGTCCGTTGCCACCGCGAGCCGCCCGTAAGGGGTGTCCTCGGCCGGTAGCACCGTAGCGCCGCCGAGCTGGTGCACCCTGGCTAGCGCGGCATCGGTGTCGTCGACGCCGAAGTACACCGACCAGTGCGACGGCACGCCCTCCGGCAGGAACCCCGACGCGTCCATCACCCCGGCCTGATCCTCACCGCCGGCGACGAGCACGGTGTAGCGGAAGTCGGCGCTGTCGCTCTCCACCCGCGTCTGCCATCCGAAGACGGCGCGGTAGAAGTCGAGCGCCTGCTCGTAACCGCGGGTGTGCAACTCGAACCAGCTGGGCGCCCCCGGCTCGGCCACGACCCCGAACCCCTGGTGCTGGCCGGGCTGCCAGAGCCCCACATGGCCACCGGCCGGGTCGATGATGAACCCCATCACGCCGAGATCGGCGACCGGCATGGCCTCGAGCACGACCTGACCACCGTGGGCGCGGGCGTCGTCGAGACTGCGCTTGATGTTGTCGGTCGCGAGGTAGATCGACCAGACGTCGGGCATTCCCGGAGGGGTCTGCATGCCGCCGGCGATCCGGACGCCGTCACGCTGGAAGTTGAAGTAGCCGCCGAACTCCGGATTGGGTTCCTCGGCTTCCCATCCGAAAAGCTGCGAGTAGAACGCGCGTGCGCCGGCCGCATCCGAGCTGTCCAGCTCGATCCAGCAGGGGGCGCCGAGAATGGCCGTTTCACGTGTGGGCACGAGGACTCCTTCGCCGTCGGGACGCGTTGCCAGTTACGACGTCGCCACCCTGGCGTACTCATCGCTTTCGCGGGGCCTTTCCGCCGCCGCTGCCCGGATCAGCGCACCGAACGCGAGCCAAGCGCGTGGTGGTACAGCGTGCCGCCCGGATCGATCGTCTCCCACGGGTAGTGCACCCAGCCGTTGGTCTCCACGACGAAGAAGTCCGGGATGGTGCCCGTGACGTTGGGTCCCGGCTTGTAATGGATGACGGCGGTACGGACCGCGACCGCGCCGAGATCGAAGAGCGTCTCTTTCGCCCGCTGCATGGTCTCACCGGTGTCATGCACCTCGTCGGCAAGCAGCACGACCTGCCCCTCGACGGCCTCGCGCGCCGGCAACGAACCGATACGGAATTCCCCGGCTTGATCGGGCTTTTCGCGGTCGTACTTGGAGATGCTGAGGGACAGCACCTCGCTTCCGCTGAGGCCGAGCATCCGCGACAGCACGTTGACCATGTACAGCCCGCCGCGCGGCACGACGGCGATCCGGGTGATGCGCTCCGCCGGATCGCCGAGCGTCCGACGGATGATCTCGTGGCCGAGCGTGGTCGTCTTGAGGAAGACGCTGTCCCAGGTCTCCCAGATCGGCGCGTCCGAGACGGCCCGCTGTGCCCCGGTCGCTGCCCCGGCGGGATCGTGCGCCACAGCTGCACACTACCGGCGACCGGCACGGCGAGTTCCGGGCCGAAGGAGCGGGCGACAGCCCGCTGCGAACGGAGGCGAGCTGAGGCCGTTGGGTTGGGCAACGTCAATGATTGCAGGCGACCACGAGCCGGGCGGTCGACGATGCCGCAGCGAAGCTATGCACCTCCCCTCCTCCGCGGGGAACCGCGGCGGCCGTGCGCTCCGCGTTGACCGGCGCCGTACGGCCCGCCGTCGTATTGGCCTTTTGGCCAGGCATGGCTCACCATGAGGTGGCGACGACCCTCCGGGACGCCGGAGGGCACGGTCTCATCACGGTTACGGCCCGCCCGCGTGAAGCTGCGCGATCGGCTCGATCCGTTGGCGTAGGGGGCGTGTGAACGAGGGCTGGTCGCCATCCGAGCCGGTCACCGAGCCCGGGTTTGCCCTCGCCGAAGCCGGTTCGCAGGCGGCTGCCGAGTCGATGCGGGATCGGCTGCTCACCGCCGCGCTGACCGAACGGGCGCCGGGGACGCCGGTCGATCCCGCGGATCACATCAGCGGGTGGGAAGCGTTCCGGCGGCTGAGTTCGCGACTGGGCGAGCTGCTCGGCAGGCTCTCGGAGCAGGACTGGCGGCAACGGACGGTGCGCGGTCTCGATGTCCAAGGACTCGTGGGGCATCTCGTCGGCGTGGAATCCGACTTTGCGCAAACGTTGCTCGGCAGCTCGGCAGCTGCGGAGGCCGACCATGTGCGGTCCACGCAAGCTGCCGCCGATCGCCAACGGGGGCGGGCGCCGGCGCGGACGCGTGAGGAGTGGGCTGCTGCGGTCGGCGCGACGCTCGAGATCGCCGCAGCGAGCGACGCCGACCGTGTACTGCGCCTCTACGGCGTCGAGCTGCCGCTGGACGCGTGGCTGGTCGCGCGCGCGTTCGAGAGCTGGATCCACGAGGAGGACATCCGCGCCGCGACGAAGCGGCCCCGCTCGGATCCTGATCCGGAGGCGCTGAGCAGGATGACCGAGCTCGCCACCGTGCTGCTGCCCGCGGGCATCGCCGGTGTCGCCGGCCGGCCGCGTGACGCGCACGCGCGGCTCGTGCTCACCGGGCCCGGCGGCGGCACGTGGGACGTTGCGCTGGCCGGTGGCCCGGTCGTGCGCGCCGCGCCTGGCCGCGAGTACGACGCGCACGTGGTGGTGGACGCCGCCGAGTTCTGCCGGGTCGTCGGCAACCGCGCCGACCTGCGGCAATCGGGAGCGATCGTCCGCGAAGACGGCGACGTCGCCGCAGCCGTGTTCGCCGGTGCCGCAGCCCTGGCGTTCGACTAGACACCGGCCGGCTGGCCGGGCGGCGGCCCGGGTACGCGTTGCGCCGGCGGAGTCGTCGACGGCTGCGGCGCTCCGGCGACGCCCGCCTTGCGCTTCGACCGCTGATGGGTCACCTGTGCACGCAGTACCGGCAGCAGCAGCCACGCGAGGGCAGCCAGCAGCACGATGGCGGTGGCCCACCAGCGCGGCTGAAGCCAGCGCACCGCGGCCTGCACCCCGTCCCACGGCCAGTTTTTCACCGGTTCGGGCCACAGCCCGGCGAGCGCGGTGAAGGTGAGGGCCGCCACCGCGGCGCCGACGATCGCGACATCGGGCCACCGGCGATTCTCGCCGTAGCGCAGGCCGACCGTGAGCAGCAGGAGCAGGAGCAGCGCGCTGATCGAGATGGCCGTGGTCTGCGCCCAGCCGTCGGCGGCGCCCGCCACGGCAATCGCCACTCCCGCGAGCAGCCCGAGCGGCCCGGCGCGCTTCAGGCCTTTGGCCATGACGAAAACCGTCAAGGTGAGGCTGCGCAGCGACTTGGTCAAGCGCGCTATCGGGCCGGGTGGCTTGGCGACCGCGGAGTCGAGCGTTGCCGCCACCATGGCCGCCGTACTGGACACCGTCGTGACGAAGCGCGGCGATCCGGCATCTTCGGCGATCTTCTCGGTGCCGGTCGCGCACGCCCGCAACGCCTCGGCGGCGGCCACCAAATGCTCCGGAGAGCCGGAGGGCACGGTCCCCAGCGTGTCAACCGCGCCGAGGAACGCCCGGTCCCGGCTTTCCACGAGCCCGTCGCGGCGATCCTGCTCGATCTGCCTCGCCAAGACGGGAAGCTCGTCGGCAGCGATCTCGGCTTGTGCCGCCGCGGCTACGAAAAGCGCGAGGTTTGGCAACGCGACGGGTGGGTGCGCGCCGAAGGCGGCATCGATGTCCGCCCGCACCTCGGGCGGGAGCGGCCCCTGCACAAAGGGGCCGGCCAGCAAGCCGTGCCGTTCGAGCGCGGCAACGAATCCGTCCGCCGACGCGAACCGCTGCCGGATCCGCCGTGGATCCAGGAGGACGTGCACGAGCCAGCCGGCCCCGTCGAGCCGCCCCCACATCCAATCGTTGGCCCGCCAGGCACTCTTGTAGAAGGCACCGAAGTGATGCAGCTGCAGCCCGGTCAGCTTCTGCGCGGCGGTACACCGCGCGTAGCGACCATCAGCTCCGAGCAGCAGCCGGGTCCGCGTGTCCGCGCTCATCTGGATGAGCTCGACTCGCTGATCGATGACGTCCCGGCCGCAGAGCGCCTCCTGTCCCACTACCAGGGCGGCGAGGCGCCAGGCGAGCCGACCGTCGGCGTCGGGGCTCGCCGACAGGCCCCGCATGAGGTAGTCCAACATGGGCCGCGCTTCGTTCTGCGCTTGCTCTTCGTTCGCGTCCAGCGGCTGTCCCGGGCCGGGCGCGGCGGCCTCGCGCGGCAGCGTGTCATCCAGCCGGTCGGCCAGGCTCCGCACCAGCCCCACCAGTTCACGCCAGGCGTCGGCGAGGACAGCGTCCGGCGGCCGAGGAGGCCAGCTGGCGGCAACGCCCGCCAGGAAGTCGGTGACCGAACCGGGCTGAGGCAGCTGCTCAACAGCGCTCACGGCTGATCGCATGCTCGCGTAGGCGCTTGCGCTCTCCGGACGAGCGGTCGCCGACCGGGCAGCACGCAGCGCGACCCGATGCGTGTGCAGGTCCTCGACGGCCCGCCACTGGCCCCGGGCGCGCAGCAAACCGAGCACCGCGCGAAAGAGCGGCAGGACGGCCGCGTGGCAGTCCTCGAACAGCTCCACGCCCAACGCGATCGGAGGACGTGACGTGTCCTGCTCGGCGCCCGCCAGATCGGTGTGCAGTAGCTGCAAACGCTGCGCCTCCAGCGTCTCCGTCCAGCCGCGCGGGGTGGCTTGGACGTTGTCGACGTCGGCTGCCCAGCCGGCCGGGACGCGCCCCTGCAGGCTGGCCCCGCGCACTTGGCGCGTGGCTTGCTCGAGCAGGGCCCGCCCTTCGCGTTGCGCGCGCTGGCAGAGGTAAGCCTGCCAGGCCGGCGGGCCCGCGATGTCCGCCCCGGCCAACGCGAGAGTGGCCAGCTGGACGCGACTGCGGTGGATGGATCCGACCCGTTGGTTGTGCTGGCGCAGTCGCGAGAGGTCGCTGCTGATGCTCTGGTTCAGCATGGCCCCGACCGTTTGGGCCATGGCCTTGCCCAACCGGGGCATAGCGCTGTCGGTCGGCTGAACGACGGTGGCGGACGTCGTGGGCGTGATGTACGCGACGACCCGGCGCACCTCCCGATCGGCCGTCTGCTCGAAAATCGCCTGCAGCGCCGGGCCCAGCGGCCGGTTCGCCAGCGCTCCCCCGTCGACGGCAAGGTGGTCGACGGTCCCGTCCGAGTAATCGCCCATCAGCGGATGCATGGGATCCGCGGCCGCGCCAGGCTTGGCGGTCAACGGCAGGTAACTCGGCTCGAACGCGTAAGGAAACGAGGCGGAAGTGCGCGCGGCGAGCGCCAACGCTGCGGCAGCCGTGTCGCCGCCGGGATCGGGCGGCAGCGAACGCTCCCGATCCGGCGGGCGCAGCTGGTCCGCGTTGAACCGGAACAGGGCGGCGTGATTGACGTCGGAGATGAGCGTGCCGTAGTCGTCGCGGTATTGCGACAGTTCACCGCGCAGGTACGTGCCGGTCAGAAACAGCGTGAGCGGCCCGGTGTTCGGCTGCGCGTCGCACTGCATGCCGGTGAACGCTGCGAAAAGCTCCGTGAGCATCACCTCGTCGCCGCGCATGAGCGACGGCGGTTCCTTCTCATAGGGACTGCGCAGCAAGTCCTCGAACGAGCCGACCCGCAGCCACAAATCGCGTAGCGCCGCGACGGATCCACCGCGCCGGCGCGCCAGGGCGAAAGCGGCCGCATTGATGCCGCCGGCGCTGGTACCGGACAGCACGTCCACGTTCACCTGGACGTCCATCAGGTCGGTGAGGCGTCCGTAGACGCTCGGCCGGTCCCCGGATCGGGCGCGCGTCAAGCGTTCCAACTCGCACATCAGCCCGCCCATCCAGACGGCGAGACTGACGCCGCCGACGAGCACCGGCGCGATGCGCAGCTCTTGCGTGTCGAGGCCGGGCGGGGGCTCGGGGCGCGACGCGGACGGCGATGTGGGAGCCGCAGCGGGATGGCTCATTGCACCCTCCGTAGGTCCACCTGTGTCAGACCAGCAACTCCGCACTGACGCGGATCGGATGCTTGAGTGTCACAGACGGAGGGCGGTCCGCGAACAGCAGCTAATCGATCGTCGCGACCAGCGCCCGCCGACGGTCGCCTCCGAAGACGCCATCGGGGGTGATGGTGACCACGCCAAGCCGCTGCAAGAACTGCTCCGAGCGCCGGAAATGGTGCCCGCACAGCAGGATGTCCATGCATCGTCCCGGGTCGTCCGCCAGCGGCATCAGGACGCATACCTGCGGCGGTGCGGGGCAGCAGCACGAGCGTTGACCGATGAGGCCCGAACCGGGAACGCCAAGACACCTCGAGTCGAGAGCGTCGAACGAATCCGCAGCGGCGCACGCGGTTTCGAGCGGGCCGGTGCGGCCAGCCCCGCCGGCGTTGTCCCCTGTCATGAGTTGATGCTCGGGCCGTTTCGCGAGCCGGGGCACGGGGCGATCGTCCGAAGACCGCGGGACCCTTCGCGCTCGAGACCGCCGACGCAGGTCAGGCCGGCAGGCTGCATTCGACACGCACGCCGGCCCCGTCCGCGGTACGCATCTGGAGCCGTCCACCGGCGGTCGCGACCCGACCCACCAGCGCGCTCCAGGTCGGATCGGCGTCTGCGGCAGACGCCGGCAGCGACGGCCCTTCGATCGAAAGGGCGATCTCCCCCTCGTCGGCTTTCACCACGATGTCCACGGGATCCACGGTGTCGCGCGACCCTCGGCTTTGCAGGCGCCGCAGCGTCGTCTGGAGTACGGCTGCCAGCAGGTCGACGGTGGCGGCCCCGGCCATCGCTTCGGCAGCCCCGTCGAGCCGCAGCGTCGTCTGCAGGCCGGCGTCCTGCAAGAGCTGCGTGATGCGCTCGTTCAGCCGGCGCGGCTCGGGCTGCGCGGGCCGGAGTGCGGCGAACGTCTCCTGCAGCGCGAACACGGCGGACCGCAACTCAGCGATGACGTCATCGAGCTGATTGACCACCCGCAGCAGGTTTGCCGCCGCCGGTCCCGGGATGGTGGGGGCAAGCGACGAAAGCTGCATACCTACGGCGAACAGGCGGTTGATGACGCCCTCGGACAGGTCCGCCGCGATCCGCTCGCGATCCTCGATGACGGCGACCCGCCGCCGGTCGCGTTGCGCGCTCACGAACTCCAGCACCAATCCCGCGTGCGAACCGAACGTGCGGGCCAGCTCGACGTCCGCCGTGCGGAAAGGAGTGGCCGCCGGGTCGTTGGCCACGATGAGCGCACCGAGCGGCTTCCCGCCGGCAAGCAGCGGCACGACGAGGACCGAGCCCACCGCCGCGCCCACCAGCGCCGGGGAGGACAGCACCCGCGGATCGCGGGCGGTCTCGATCAGCAGGGGCTTCAAGCTCTCGGCAACGGTCCGGTACAGCGGCGACTCGTCGACAGTCACCACCCGGCCGCGCACCTCATCGGCGGCCGGTCCGTCATAAGCCTCGATGCGGATGGAATCGTCGCCCACCGGCACTTCGATGGACGCGATGGTCCCGCCCGTCAAGGAGCGGGCGCCGCTGGCTACGAGCTGCAGCGCATCGCGGGGCTCGGCGCCGAGCAGCGTCTCGGTGACCTCGACCGATGCGCTCAACCAGGCGAGCCGGCGGCGGGCGTTCTCATACAGCCGTGCGGTCGCCCGGCTCCCGAGCGCGACTGCCGTCTGCGCGATGAGCAGATCGGCGTCCTCTCCGCGTCCGGCCTCGTGCGCATCCTGATCCAGGGCGGACAGCAGCAGCTCCACCGCCTCCGGATCCGGATTGGCTCCTGCGGTGTCACGCAGCCGCTGCAGCAGGCCCGCGGGGAGCCGCTCGGCCAGGTCGCGCAGGAGCTGCGCGTCGTCGGCTGCCACCTCTGCACCGTACTAGCGGTGACCTTCGCCTCTGGATGCCCGCAAGCGCCTCCCTAGGCTCGGCATGTGACGACGGTGGACTCGCGCGGCAGCGGGGCGGGCCGACAGGCCGGCGCCCCCGCGGTACCGGCGGCGCCTGACTCCCGCGAGCCGGGCTGGCGAGCCGCCCGCCGGCTGCTGCACGGACCCTTTCGCACCCTCGTCGCCGGCCAGTGCCTGGGCCAGGCCGGCGACGGGTTGGCCCAGATCGCGTTCGCCCAATACGTCGTCTTCGAGGCAGGCCGCGGAGCGACGCCGACACGCATCGCATCGCTGCTCGCAGTCACGCTGCTGCCCTTCAGCCTCATCGGCCCCTTCGCCGGCGTCCTCATCGACCGCTGGTCGCGGCGCCGCGTTCTGGTCGTCATGTCCTTCGTGCGGGCGGCGCTCACGCTGGCATCCGTCGCGACGGTGCTTGCTCACTCGCAGGTCGGCGCTTTCGCCGGAGTCCTCCTGCTGCTGTCGACGTCCCGCTTCATCCTCGCCGCCAAGGGCGCTGCCCTTCCACGCACCGTCGCCCACCACGAACTCGTCACCGCGAATGCCATCTCGTCCGTCGCCGGGATGAGCTCCTCCTTCGTCGGAGCCATCGGCGGCGCGGCTTTCGTCTCCCGCTCCGCGGCGGCCGGCTTCCTGCTGGCCAGCGGGCTCTACCTCGCCGGGGGCTTGCTGTTCGCCCGGTTACCCGAAGTGGGCGGCGGTGACGGTGGGCAGCTGCGGCGGCAGTTGCGCCAGGCGGCCGGCGACATGCGGCAGGGGGTGAGGGCCATCACCACCATCCCCGATGTCTGGCGGCCGCTCACCGCGGTGTGGCTGCACCGGCTGCTGCTGGGTGCCGGCTTCGTCATCCTGGTCGTCGTCGCGGACTCGCGTTTCCATCTGCGCATCGCGGGATACGGCCTGGCGCTCGGAGTGACGGGCATCGCCGCGTTCGCCGGATCGGTCGCCGCTCCCGTAGTGGCCCAGCGTTGGCGCTCGATCCCCCTGCTGCCGTTGACGTTTCTGCCTCCGGCACTTGCCGCGCTGATCGGTGCGCTCGCCCCGAATCTGCCCGTCCTCGTCGCCGCCCTGGGCATCACCGCCTTCGCCTTCCAGCTGCTGAAGGTGCTCTCGGATGCGCTTATCGGCGGCGCCGCGCCGGACGCCGTTCGCGGCCGCATCTTCTCGGTGTACGACGTGCTTTACAACGTGGCGTTCGTCCTCGCCGGGTTGCTCATGATCCCGCTCTGGCAGCCGAACCGCGTCCGCCTGCTGTTCGCGGGCGTGGCCGTAGCCTTCCTTGCCGGTGGATTGCTGTGCGGGTGGATGTTGCACGTGTGGCCCGCCGCGCGGCGCAGCTCGAAGGCGGGCGAGCGGGGCGGCCTGCGGCGCCCGCTGGTCTATCGCCGGCTTCGCCAGACGGTGTTCGTACTGATTCTGCTGCTGGTGCTCGAATATTTCGCCGTGCCCGCGCTGATCGGTGCCGGCAGGGACATCGACGTCCTGGGACGGTTGCAGCCGGGCTGGCTAGCCGTCGGCGTCGTCCTCGAGGGTGGCGCCCTGCTGTGCTACTCCTTGCTCACCCGCGCCGTGCTTCCGCCGTCGTCGATCCGGCTGTGGCGACTTTTTCGCATCACGCTCGCCACGACCGCGTTCGGACACGTGGTGCCGGCCGGCATGGCGGCGACGGCGGGAGCCGGCTATCGCCTCCTCACCGCGGCCGGGGTATCCGGGACCGCCGCCGGCTTCACCTTGGCGACTGCCGCGCTCGGGTCGGCGGTGGTGCTGAACATCCTGCTGTGGTTGGCATTGCTGGTGTCCATCCCCCTCGCCGGCTTTCACCCGGTCTATGTCGTCACCGCGCTGCTGGGCCTGCTTGCCCTGTCCGGTATCGGCGCGCTGGCGTACCTGTTCACGCGCGGTGAGCAACGTTCGGTGCGGATCGTGCGGGCCATCGGCCGCCGGCTGCCACGGGTCGGCGCCGACCGCCTCGAAAGCGTGGTGCACCGGCTCTCGGATGCGCTGGCGAACCTGGCGGCCGACCGCCGACTGCTGCGACGCGCCGGGTTCTGGGCGGCCCTCAACTGGCTGCTCGACGCCGCTTCGCTGTGGTGCTTCCTCGCGGCACTCGGCAGCTACGTCGAACCATTCGAGCTTTTCGCGGCCTATGGAATCGCCAACGTGCTCGCCGTGATCCCGGTGACGCCAGGGGGTCTGGGAGTCATCGATGCCACCGCGCCGGCGCTCCTGATCAGCTCCGGCGTGCCGCAGGCGGTCGCTGCTTTCGGCGTCCTCGGATGGCGGTTGGTGAACTTCTGGCTGCCGATCCCGACCGGAGCGCTGGCCTACCTCTCGTTGCGCGCGCCGCGCCACCGCGGTGCGATGGACCCTGGCGTCGACGCGCCGTCCACACCGCAGAAGAGGGTGAGCTAGACACGCCGGCGCAGCCGCCTGCCGAGAGGGCCGCCTTACCGACCCACCGGGTCACCCCGCGGGAGCGGGGTCCGTTCCCAGCACGGCGGCAAGCAGGCGGGGCGCGTCGATCATCCCCACGACCTGACCGTCCCGCGCCAGCGGCAGGTGGTGAATACCGGCCCGTACCATCACGTCGGCCGACGCAACGATGGTGTCATCGGGGGAACCGAGAACGGTCTCGGCGGGCACCACGTCAGCCGCCCAGACCTCATCTGCGTCGGCCCCGCCGGCGAGCGAGCGCACGAGGTCGCGATCGGTGACGATCCCGGCGAGTTCCTCGCCTTCGTACACCAGCACTGCGCCGCCCGAGGAACCCGCGAGCGAAACCGCCACCTCCCGCAACGTGCTACCCGCCGGCATACGCGGCACCTGCGCCATCAGCCCGTCGACCGTTCCCCGAAGCCGGAAGAGGCGCGGGTGCAGACCTTCGCGCTCCGTCACGTCCGGCTCGGCGGCGGATGCGACGTGACCGTCGGGCCCGGGGTAATAGACCGATTCGTGACCGTCGTCCCACCGGACGCGGTAATGCGGGCGTTCCTGCTCGCCGAGGACCTCGACGATTCGGCCGGCCCGCGGGGGTCGCCCCGGCACCCGGCTGTCCACCATCACGGCGCTGCCAACTCGTGCGGACATGCGAACCTCCTCGATCGGCTGCCAGCAGGTCCGCGGCAGCGTCGCGCGAGCCGGAAGGACGCCGCGAGAGGAATTGGTCCCGGAAACGCTCAGGCGCTGGCCGAAGCGGCCTCCGGGCGGTAGCGCAAGCCGTCCATCAGCAGGGCGGAGATGCGGCAGGCCTGGTCCTGCCAGCCGGGCCCGTCGGCCATCAGGCAGACCCCGCTAAGCGCCCGGAGCAAATCGTCGGCGTCCGCATCGGCCCGGATAGCTCCCGCCCCGACGGCTGCTTCGACGAGCCGGCGAATCGTCGCGTGCATGCGGTCGTGGCTGTAGGCGAAAAGCTCGGAGTCTGCCGAAACGACCGACTTGAGGTGCATGGCGAGCCCTCTCTTGCTCGCCACGTACGCCACGAACCGGCGCATCCACTCGTCCAGCGCCTGCTCGGCGGGCAGCGCGTCGAGCAGAGCGGCCGCACCATCACAGAGCTGGTCGACGTTGCGCCGGAAAACCGCTTCGAGAAGAGCGTCACGGCTGGGAAAGTGGCGGTACAGGGTGCCGATGCCGACCTCGGCCCGGCGCGCGATGTCCTCCAGCGACGCGTCGACCCCCGACTCGGTGAACGCATCGGAGGCGACCTCGAGCAGCCGTTCGCGGTTGCGCCGGGCATCCGCACGCTGAGCCCGAGCCACTGTTCACCCCCAGCGGACAAAAAGCAGTTGATATTCGGAGGCTGCCTCCGCTAACTTAGCGGAGGCACCTTCCGCTTGTTGCCCATGCTACGTCGCCGAAACGGCGCAGACCAGAGCTGGGCGACAGGCCGAAGGCCGACAACCTGAACGTTTCTGGCGGCGCCTCCGGCGCCGAGAATCGGAGAGCACCATGTCCGCTGCCGATTTCCGCGAGCGGATATCCGCTCGCGCTGACGAGCGTGCCGACCACCGCTGGCTAGCCCTCGCCGTCATCGGCGTCGCCCAGTTGATGATCATCCTGGACGCGTCCATCGTGAACATCGCGCTCCCCCATGCCCAGGCGGCACTTCACATCAGCGACGCATCCCGCCAGTGGGCCCTGACCGCTTACACGTTGACCTTCGGCGGGCTGCTGCTGCTCGGTGGCCGGATTGCCGATTACCTGGGGCGCAAGCGCACGTTCCTCATCGGGTTGTTCGGCTTCGCCGCCGCATCAGCGATCGGCGGCGCCGCCCAGTCCGCGGGATGGTTGTTCACCGCCCGGGCGGTACAGGGCGTGTTCGCCGCCGTTCTGGCACCCGCGGTGCTCTCGCTCATCACGACGACGTTCACCGAGCCGCGCGAACGAGCGAAGGCGTTCGGTGTCTACGGCGCGATCTCGGGCACGGGGGCGGCGATCGGACTCATCGCCGGCGGCGCGCTCACCGAATACCTCAGCTGGCGGTGGACGCTGCTGGTCAACGTGCCGATCGCGCTCGTCGTGGCAGTGGCGTCGCTGCCGTTGCTGAAGGAGAGCCGTGTCGAAGGTGACCGCCACTACGACGTGCCGGGGGCGCTGCTCGCCACCACCGGCCTCGCATTGCTCGTCTACGGTTTCACCGAGGCGTCGCTGCACTCCTGGACCGCCCCGCTCACCTTGACGCTCATCTCCGTCAGCGTCGTGCTGCTGGCCGCCTTCGTGGCATGGGAAGCGACGGCGCGCAACCCGATGCTGCCGCTGCGCGTCGTGCTCGACCGCAATCGGGGTGGGTCGTACCTCGCGTTCCTGCTCGCGACCCTGGCGATGTTCGGCGTCTTCCTGTTCCTGACGTACTACTTCCAGGGAGTCCTCGGCTATTCGGCGCTGAAGGCCGGCGTTGCGTTCCTGCCCTTCCCGGTCGGCGTGATCGTCTCGTCGACGATCGCCTCACGGACGTTGCCTCGCTTCGGCCCGCGGGCGCTCGCGGGCACCGGTTTCTTCCTGGGAGCGCTCGGACTGCTGTGGCTCACCCAGCTGCCGGCGGACTCGTCGTACCTGCTGCACGTCGTCCCGTCCGAGATCCTGATCAGCCTAGGTATGGGCCATGTCTTCGTCCCGCTGTCCTCGACGGCGCTGCTCGGCGTCCCCGAGCATGACGCGGGCGTCGCCAGCGCCCTGGTCAACACCACCCAGCAGGTCGGCGGATCGCTCGGGGTCGCCTTCCTCAACACGATCGCGACGAGCGCGACGGCCAACTACGCACTCTCCCACGGTGGCCCGTCAGCGCAGGCGACCGTTCACGGCTTCACCACGGCATTCGCGGTGGGGGTCGGGGTATTCGTGGTCGCCTTCGCCGTCGTCGTCGCGCTCATCCAGCGGCAGCGCACGCCTATCGAGCTCACTGCGCCCTCGGATGCCGCGGGCACAGATGCGAGCGAGCCGGCCCAGGAACGGCTGGCCGCACCGACGATCTGAGCCAGGCCGGCGGGCGGGACGGCCACGACCGTCCCGCCCGCCGGCACCGGGTCAGCTCACGGAGCGGCGCGGTATGCGGCGTCGCCGCGCAACTCGCCGGCCGCATCGGCGAAATCGCGGAACGCTCCGGCGACCCGACGGCGAGTGGGCGGCGGAAGCCGATCGAGGATCTGCGCGATCTCATCGCGGCGGGCAACGGTCACCTTGTCGACGAGACGCTGCCCCTTGCGGGCCAACGACAGAGCCAGATAGCGGCGATCTTCGGGGTGGGGCTCGCGCACCAGCAGTCCGCCGGCCACCAAGCGGTCGCACAGCCGGGTGGCCGTCGAAGGATGCACACCGAGCGCTTCCGCCACCTCATTGAGCGAGATGCCGGGCTCGCCCGCAATGACAACCAACGCGCGCCACTGCGAGAGCGTCACGATGTCCTCAACCGGCGCGAGAGACCTCGACGCGACAGCGACAAGCGCTCTCGATGCGAAGACGACAGCATCGAGATCTTCGACGTCATGGGCCGCTGACGGGCTGGCAGCAGCGTTGCTTCTGGCCACGTCCGCAGATTACGTGACCACCCCGCGCATTCCTCACAGGACATGTGAAAATTCGGTGCGGCAGATTTCTGCCGCGCCGGCGCGATGCCGTGCGCGAAGTCCGCGATTGCCGGCAGCGACATGGGGTACTTGCCAAGCGCAATGGTTGCGAACACGTCCTCACGCGGCTTCGGCCGCTCGCCACGGCAACACCGCGGTCGCGATGCAGCGGCAGCGGGAGCGAGAGTTTTCGGCGCCGCGACCGCGGCCGCGGGAGCGGCTCTTGCGGTCAAGGCCGGCCCGACGGCGCGGCTCGCGAGCGGCAAGGCCATGGTTCCTAGCGCCATCGTTCGCCTGCTCGGCATCCGGTACGCCCTGCAGGGGACAGCCCTTGGCCTGCTCCCGCGGCGGAGCGTCGCAGCAGGCGCCTGCACCGTCGATGTGCTGCACGCGACCAGCATGTATGCGCTCGCCGCCGCGCGCCGGGAGTATGTGAAACCCGCACTCATCAGCGCTGCTGCCGCCAGCGCCAACGCGGTGGCCACTTTCGCACTGCACCGCGGGCTCGCGCAGCGGGCTTGAATCACCCCGCGGCCGCGGCGCCCCGCAGTCGCCCGCGCTACTTGCTGACGCTCTCGACCCAGCGCACGACACCCATGCCCTGCTCGACCGTCCAGGTGTCACCAGGATTCGGATGGTTCAGATTCCGCTGACCCACATCGCTCAGGAATTTCTTCAGCCGCTGCGGCGGCTGATTGCCGCCGGTGTTCGGAGTGCCCACGATGAGAAAACGCTCATGCTGCCGGGCATCGAGAAAGATCACCGCGTCGGTGTGCTGGACGTCGTAGGTCAGTGGCTTTCCCGTCCACCAATCGCGCGGCGCGGGTGAACCCGAAGGCACCTTGTCGTAGCCGACCCCGAAGTACTTCCAGATACGAGCGATGCTGGCCGCCGGGCCGGTCAGCGTCGACCAGTTGGCCGGGGCCGGCGCAAACAGCTGCCGGTAGGCGGCGAGCCGCGGCGACGTATCGCGCTGGGGGTCGACCGTGAGCTGGATGAATTGGATGGAGCCGGCGGTGCCGGCCCGCTTTGTCTCGCGAGCCATCTGCACGAAATTGGCGCCGATCAGCGGGCACACTTCCTGGCAGAGCGTCATGGAGTCGCCGAGCACGACCGTCTTGCCTCGAAAGTCCGCGAGGCTCGTTGCCTTGCCGTGCTGGTCGGTGAGCGGGGCATTCAACACGGAGGCGGGTACCGCGTCGTCGAGCCGGGTGCCGAGCGAGGCGTCGGGCTGGGCGACCGAGCTGCTGCCGCACCCGCTGAGCGCGATCAGAGCCCCTGCCAGCACCGAAAGAGCCGGTAGGAGTCTTCTCATTTCGTGCCCACCATCCAGATCAACGGCCCTGGTGGCGCCACGATATGTCACGTCGCTGGGTGCCGCGGCGGGCGGGCGACAGAGCCGAGGTGCCACTGGCGGCGGGTGATCTGCGCGACGACTTGCGGCCTCCGGTGGCTTTTGCATCACAACGCCTCCTACAATAGTTGCCGACACGCAACCGTTGCGAAGGGAGCACTACTTGCGGCCGGTGCGGAAATGGTCCGCTGGTATCGGCGAGCGATGGGGCGCGCGGCAGCTTGCCGTTCGTGATCTGCTCGCCCAGCCGCGTGCACTCCCAGTTCTTGCTGCTCTGGTCGGGGCCGGCGCCGGGCTCGGCGCCATCGGGTTCCGCGAGCTGATTCTCAATTTCACCGAGCTGGCCACCGGGCGCAGCGACTACAGCCTGGCGGGAAGGGTTTCGAGCCCGCACCTGCCCTGGCTCGGACCTGCGTTCGTCGTCATCGTCCCGGTCATCGCCGGGCTGATCTACGGACCCCTGGTGCAGCGCTTCGCCCCCGAGGCACGCGGGCACGGCGTCCCCGAGGTCATGTACGCCGTCGGCATGCGCGGCGGCCGAATCGCGGCGCCGGTGGCCTTCGTGAAAGCACTCGCGAGCGCGCTCTGCATCGGAGGCGGCGGGTCGGTCGGCCGCGAGGGCCCGATCGTGCAGATCGGTAGCGCGCTCGGATCCACCTTGGGTCGCGCCGCACGGCTGCCGGCCTCTCGGCTTCGGCTGCTCGTCGCCTGCGGCGCCGCCGGAGGCATCGCTGCCACGTTCAATGCTCCACTCGCCGGCGTCTTCTTCGCGATGGAGCTCATCCTGCGCAATTTCGCCGCGGACGTCTTCGGTCTCGTGGTGCTCTCCTCCGTGGTCGCGTCCGTCATCGGACGGGCTGCGCTCGGAAGCGCCGCCTTCCTCAGCCTGCCGACGTTCGCCGTACACCATGTCGCCGAGTACGCGCTCTACGCGGCCCTCGGTCTGATCGGCGCCGTCGTGGGCATTGGCTTCACCCGCTGCCTGTATGCGATCGAGGACGGCTGCGACTGGGCGTGGAAGCGACTGCGCGGACCGGAGTGGCTGCGCCCCGGAGTCGGTGGACTTCTGCTCGGCGGCGTGCTGCTCGCGCTGCCGGAGATGTACGGCGTCGGCTACCCCGTGCTCGACTCCGCCGTCGGCGGTCATTACGGCATCGCCTTCCTCATCCTGCTGCTGGCCGGAAAGATGGTGGCGACCAGCCTCACCATCGGCATCGGCGGCTCGGGCGGGGTCTTCGCGCCTTCGCTGTTCTGCGGCGCGATGCTCGGCGAAGCATTCGGCCTCGCCCTGCACCACGCGGCCCCCGGCCTCGTTGCCGACCCCGGCTCGTTCGCGCTCGTCGGCATGGCGTCCGTCTTCGCGGGAGCGGCGCGCGCGCCCATCACCGCCGTCGTCATCCTGTTCGAACTGACCGGCGAGTACAGCATCATCCTTCCGCTGATGCTTGCCGTGGTCATCGCAACGGCGACCAGCCGGCTGCTGAGCAGCGACACGATCTACACCCTCAAGCTGCGGCGCCGCGGCATCGACCTCGAGGCGCCCACCCCGGACGACGGGCGGCTGCGCCGGCCGCTCTCGGAGGTCCTGCGCCCGGCACCGCAGCCGGTCCTTGCCGGGGAGTCGATCGGCACGTTGATGCCGATGCTCGCAGCCGCGGGCGGCAACATCCCGGTCGTCGACCCGGACGGGCGCTACGTCGGCACCGTCACGGCGACGGCCGCGGAGGAAGCCCATCCCGACACCGAGATCGCGGACATCATGGCGACCGTGCCGATCCTTCGCGAGAACGATCCGCTGGAGCGTGCGGTCGCGGCGCTGAGCCATCCCGACAACTCCGCCGGGCTTCCCGTGGTCGACGAGGCCGGGCGCCTCGCCGGATGGATCGATCATCCGGCTGTCCTGCGCGGGCTGTCACCGGCACCCGCCGCCGCGCGGCGGCAACGCGCCTGGCCGGCGCAGCACGTGCAGCTGACGAAGGCCGACAGGCTGGCCGGCCGGCAAAACCTGGCCGGCCGCCGGGACCTGACGACGGGCGATGCCCCGAAGGCCGCCGGCCTGCGCTGAACCCGGCCGCGCTGAACCCGGCCGCCCGGCGCCCACGGCGCCGTCATAGCGCGCGTTCCGCACCCGCCGCCGGGTGCGGAACGCGCAGCAAGAACATGCGCCCGGCTGTGCGCATAAGCCCAGGCGCACCGGCAATAAGCAGGAAGAAGCAATTATTGCTCACGCAGCCCGTACAGCCAATGCGAATTCGGAGTGACGCCGTGACACCACGCAAAATCGCCGTCGTCTCGGGTGGAAGCGCAGGAGTAGGACGCGCCATCGTGCGTGAATTCGCCAGCCATGGCTACGCCGTAGCGGTCCTGGCTCGGGGCGAGGCCGGCGCCGAAGCGGCCGCCGCCGAGGTCTCGGCAGCCGACCAGCAAGCTCTCAGCATCACCGCCGATGTCGCGGACCTCTCGCAGGTGGAGGCCGCCGCCGACCGCGTCGAGAAGGAGCTCGGGCCGATCGACGTCTGGATCAATGTCGCCTTCGTCGGAGCTCTCAGCTACTTCTGGGACACGGACGAAGAGCTGTACCGGCGCATCACCGACGTCACCTACATGGGACAGGTGAACGGCACCCGGGTGGCGCTGTCCCACATGAGGCCGCGCGACCGCGGGGTCATCGTGCAGGTGGGATCGGCCCTTGGCTACCGCGGCATCCCGCTGCAATCGGCGTACTGCGGAGCCAAGCACGCGGTGAAGGGATTCACCGAATCGGTCATGACCGAGCTGAAGCACACCCGCAGCAAGGTCCGGATCTCGATGGTGCAGCTGCCCGGCGTGAACACCACCCAGTTCAACTGGAACGCCAACCAGTTCGACGGCCATCCGCAGCCGGTGGCCCCCATCTTCCAGCCAGAGCTGCCCGCGCGTGCGGTGCGCTTCGTGGCAGAACATCCGCGGCGCAACATGTGGGTCGGCTGGTCCACCGCGTACACGATCCTCGGCAATCGGGTGGCCCCGAAAATCGTCGACTGGTATCTGGCCCGCCAGGGCGTTGGCGGCCAGCTCACCGAGCAGGATGCACCGCGTTGGGGATCCAACGCAAAGGAGCCCAAGGACGACCGCGCGGACCGCGGCGCGCATGGCGCCTTCGATGACAAGGCCGTCTCACACGATCCGTGGTCGTGGGTGTCGATGCACCGCGACCAATTGGTCCTCGCCGGCGTCGCGGCAAGCGGCGTCGCCGGCGCCTTCGCCCGTCAGAAGTCGCTGTTCTCCAAATGAGCACCGACACGCGTGTGGAAGGCGCTACGGCTGCCCGCGAACCGCGGCGCGTCGACGGCTACGCCCCGATCGAGGACTACGCCGCGCTCGGCGACGGCCGCACGGTCGCGCTGGTGGCTCTCGACGGGAGGGTCGATTGGTGGCCGCTGCCGGCGCTCGACGCGCCGCCGGCTTTCGCCGCCCTTCTCGACGCCGAGCACGGGGGGCATGTCTCCGTCCGGCCCACCGCGTCGTTCACCAGCAGCCGCCGCTACCTCCCGGAAACGAACGTCCTCGAGACCACGTTCGCGACCGAGCACGGCGTCGTGGAGGTGACGGACGCCCTCGCCGTCGGTGTGGCCGGTCCGCTGCCATGGGCCGAACTGATCCGCCGCATCAAGTGCGTCAGCGGTCGCGTCGAACTCGCCTGGTCGGTGCGCCCCGGCATGCGCTTCGGCAGCGCCCGGCCGTGGACCCGAGACGCGCGGGGGTCGGCCGTCTTGCACCTCGGCGATCAGCAGCTGGGCGTCCTCGCCTTCGGGCTGGGTGAGGCGGAGATCCGACCCCACGACGTGCAGGGCGGCTTCACCATCGAGCAGGGCGACGAGGCCTACCTCGCAGTGGTCAGCAGCGACGCCGAGCCGCTGTTCCTGCCCGGCCGCGATGAGCTCGAGCGAGATCTGTCACGCACGATTGCGCGCTGGCAGGAGTGGACCTCGAACGTCTCCTACTCCGGACCATGGCGCGAGACGGTCATCCGATCGGCGCTGGCGCTGAAGCTGCTGCTCTTCTCCCCTACCGGGGCGATCGCTGCGGCACCGACGACGTCGCTGCCCGAGCAGATCGGCGGGGATCGCAACTGGGACTACCGGTACATGTGGATACGCGACTCGTCCTACACGCTGGATGCGCTGCTCAATCTGCACCTTCACGAAGAAGTGCAGGGCGCCGTGTCATTCTTGCTCGACACCGTGAGCCGCACGTCCCCCCAGCTGCACGTGTTCTACACGCTCAACGGCGAGGTACCGGACCAGACGGCCGAGCTGCAGGCACCCGGCTATCGGCACAGCCAGCCCGTACGCGCCGGCAACGGCGCCGCGACGCAAACGCAGCTGGGCACGTTCGGGGATCTGTTCGACACGCTGTGGCACTACGTCAAGAACGGTCACGTGCTCGATCCGCCGACCGGGCGGCTGCTGGCCGCGCTCGCGGATCGTTGCTGCGACATCTGGCGCAACCCGGACGCCGGCCTGTGGGAGCTGCCCACGCAACGCCACTACACGGTCTCGAAGATCGGCTGCTGGGTCGCCCTGGACCGAGCGGTGCGCTTGGCCGACCAGGGTGCGATCGCGACCGAGCATGCGCACCGCTGGAGCCAGGAGGCCGATGACATCAAGGCGTGGGTCAACGATCACTGCTGGTCGGACACGAAGCACTCGTACACCTTCTACGCCGGCACCGATGACTTGGACGCCTCGACGCTGCTCGCCGGGCAGACCGGTTTCGAGCGGGGAGACCGGCTGGCGGGTACGGTCGCGGCGGTACAGCGCGAGCTGCAGACCGGCCCCTGGGTCTACCGCTATAGCGGTATGCAGTCACAGGAGGGCGCGTTCGTCGCCTGCACGTTCTGGTTGGTCAACGCCCTTTGCCATTCCGGCCGCCGCGACGCAGCTGTCGACCTCATGAACCAGGCCGTGATGCTGGCCAATGACGTCGGGCTGTTCTCGGAAGAGCAATGCCCGGCGCCTCCCGCCGCGCTCGGCAACTTCCCTCAGGGGCTTAGTCACCTCGCGCTCATCAACGCTGCCACGGCCTTGACCGATGCCGGCGTCACCGCGCAGGAAGTCTCGGAGCGAAGCTCGGCGACCTCCGGGTAGGCGAAGCGAACACCCCACGCCGCGACCGTGGCGCGCCTTGCCTGCCGGTCGAACTCCGGCACTGACAGGTGTAGAACGGATCAAGCGGTTCAACCCCGAGCCGGCAGCGGCTTTCGCGCTCGTGCTCTGCGGCCGGCACGGGCGAGCGGCGAAGGGAGTGAGCCATGTCGGCCTATCGCTGAATGCTTCCCTTCACCGCCCGGTCGGGCGGACATGGCCGCAGCGGCGTCACCGGGTAATCCCTTCTTCCCTGCGGTCTGTGACCTTTTCTCACAACTGCAGGAGGATTTGATGTCAGACCTGGACGGTTTGAAGGAGCTCATCTCAGACCGGATCGCACCGGCGGCGGCCTCGGTCGATCACGCCGGCGAGTTTCCGCGCGAGCAGATCTCGGCGCTGCAGGAGGCCGGGCTGCTCGGTCTGACGGTGCCGGCGTCCTACGGTGGTGGCGGCGAAGGCATTCCGGCCGCTGCGGAAGTCGTTCGCGCTGTGGGCGCGGCATGCAGCTCCACCGCGATGATCGTGGCCATGCATTACAGCGCCACCGCGGCACTCATCGCGGCCGAACGCGCTGACGTACTCACCGAGATCGCCGCCGGGCGGCACCTCAGCACTCTTGCATTCTCCGAGTTCGGGTCACGCAGCCACTTCTGGGCGCCGCTCAGCACTGCGGAGCAGCGCGGCGGCGACGTCGTCCTCAATGCCCGTAAGAGCTGGGTCACCGCGGCCGGAGAAGCGGACAGCTACGTGTGGTCGAGCAAGCCCGTGAGCGCATCCGGTCCGATGACGCTCTGGTACCTGCCTGCGGATGCCGCGGGGCTGGAAGTGCCTACGGCCTTTGACGGTTTGGGCCTGCGGGGCAACGCGTCCTCACCGGTGACCGCGACCGATGTCACCGTTGCTCGGACCGCAATGCTCGGTAGCGACGGCGGCGGGCTTGACCTCGCGCTCACCGTTGTCCTGCCGCACTTCCTGATCCTCAACGCGTCGGCGAGCGTCGGCCTCATGCAAGCCGTGACGGACGAGGCGACCTCGCACCTGCGGCAAACCCGGCTCGCGCACCTGGATCAGTCGCTGGCCGAACAGCCCGCCCCGCGAGCCCAGCTCGCACAGCTGCACCTTGCCACTCATTCGACCCGGGCTCTCGTCGACGATGCGATCGCCGCTGTCGGGCAGGGAAGAGAGGATGCCCAGCTGCTCGTCCTCGAGGTGAAAGCCGCCGCCGGCGAAGCGGCAGCGGCAGCATCCGACCTCGCGCTGAAGATATGCGGCGGGTCGGCCTACCGCCGCGAGTCGGCCATCGAGCGCCGCTTCCGAGACTCACGAGCCGCTCGTGTGATGGCTCCGACCACGGACGCGTTGCTTGACTTCGTGGGACGCGCGCTGTGCGGGTTGCCGCTGTTCGACGAGGTCGCGGCATGACACTGCTACTCGGTGCGGTCGCCTATGACCCGAAGGTCGTCACGATCTGGGAGGGCTTCCGTAGCTGGCTGCGGGAGCGCGGCCTGGACCTCGACTTCGTGCTGTATTCGCATTACGAGCGTCAGGTCGAAGACCTCGTGGACGGGCGTATCGACGTCGCGTGGAACTCGCCGCTCGCCTGGATTCGCGCCCGCCGGCTCGCCGCCGCTCGCGGCGTGGAGCTGATGCCGGTCACCATGCGCGACACCGACTTCGACCTGACCTCGGTAGTGGTCGCGCGTGGGGACACCGGGCTGCGCTCGGCCGCCGATCTGCGCGGGCTCACCGTCGCCACCGGCGCCGTCGATTCCCCGCAAGCGACCCTGCTTCCGCTGCAGCTGCTGCGGCGCGACGGTCTGCAGCCGGACACCGATTTCGTCACGCAACGATTCGACGTCGGAGTCGGGCTGCACGGTGACCACATCGGCGGTGAGCGCGACGCCGCCCGGGCGCTGGCGGCCGGTGCGGTCGACGCCGCCTGCCTCATCGACAGCAACCTGCTGCTGTTCGCGCAGGAGGGAACGCTCCCGGATGACGTCACGGTGCTGGCGCGAACAGACCCTTACGACCACTGCACGATGACCGCCAGACCCAGCGCCGCCCCGGACGAGCAACAGCGCTTCGGCGAGCTCCTGCTGGGAATGTCGTACGCCGATCCGATCGCCCGGCCGCTGCTCGACCTCGAAGGGCTCAAGCAGTGGCAGCCACCGCGGCTTTCCGGCTACGCCCAGCTGGAGGAGGCGGTCGACGCCACAGGTTTCTACGATCAGGCGGGCGGCATCGGTGCCGGCGACTATCGACCTTGAGGACCTCGGGCTCGATACCGGCGGCCACCTCCTGCTCGAGCACGCGCTGCGTGGCCTCGATCCGGGCGGTCGGCTGCACGTGCGAGGCCGGCACCCGGCGCTGGCGGTGCACCTTTCGGCCTGGTGCCGGGCGAACGGTCATCGGTTGCGCGCGGAGCCGGAGTGGACCGTGGAAAACGGCTCGGCGACGGCAGACCGGTGGTCCGGTGCGGTGCGCGCCGGCAACGCGCTAGCCCGACCGGAGCGTCGCGCCGACGCGTCGTGGGGACTCGCTGCCCGCGGCGCATTCATCGAGCAGGGAGGCCCATCCTTAGCCAGCGATCTCGTCGACCGCGATCTGCTCTGGGCCGACATCGCGCCCCAGCTGTACGCCGCCGCGTGCGCGACGCAATGGGATCCCGCGACTGCTGTCGACTGGGCCACGCCGTTCGCGCTACCCCCGGATATGGAGGCGGCGGTGGTGCAGATCATGACGTACCTGGTGGAGAACGAGCAGGCGGCGCTGGTGATCCCCGCGAGGCTGCTGGGACGGGTGCATCCGCACTTTCGCGAAGTGCTGCAGTTACTGGCGATACAAGCCGCCGACGAGGCACGGCACGTCGAGGTCTTCACCCGCCGCGCCCTGCTGACCGGTGGGACGATGGGCGTCTCCGGCGCCGGCGGCCGCGCTTCGCTCGATACCCTGCTGCGCGAACGCGACTTCACGCTCGCCGGTTTCCTGCTGTCCGTGCTCGGGGAAGGCAGCTTCCTCGACCTGCTTCGCTTCCTGTCCGCGCATGCCCCCGACCCGGTGACCGCGCGAATTTGCCAGCTCGCCGGGCAGGACGAGGCTCGTCATGTCGCCTTCGGCGTCGCGCACACCGCACACGCGGCGGCGACCGACCGAAGCTTCCTCGGCCGGCTGCGAGCAGCCGTCGAACACCGCCACGCCGCCTTGCTCGACACGGCCGGACTCAACAAGGAGGTGTTCGACTCGCTCGTGCTGCTGGCGGCCGGCTCGTGGGAGCCAGCAGCGGTCCGGCGAGGGTGGCAGGCGGTCGTCGAGTTGCAGCATCGGATGGATGAGGGTCGGCGCCGGCGGCTCACGCACATCGGCTTCCCGGCCGACGAGGCGGCAGCCATCTCGGCGCTGCACACCCGAAACTTCATGTAGCCGACGGCTGCTGCGCTCCTTCCGCTTCGGCGTGGCGTCGCTGCAGCCGCTCACGCTGCGGCGTGACGGTGTACTTCGGGTCGTCGGCCGACACGAGGCCGGCCTCGAAGATGCCGAATCGGCTGAGCGCCGAGCCGGCGAGCGTCAGCGCACCACCGGCCCGGCAGAGCCAGGCGGAACGCCTGCCCGCCGTCAGCGCGAGAGCGCCGGCGCCGAGCAATGCCTTACTCGCCCTCATCATCCTTCCGCTGCGCCCCTCGGAGTACGGCTCAGCGATCATGCCCAGGCGTTGCTCCATCAGCCGCGACATGGCCAGCTCTGTCACCGCACCGATCGCGCCGAGGCGGCGCGGCAAGCCCGACTCGGTCCGCGGTCCGAGCAGGACACCTGCTCCACCGGCCGCCGCTGCGCTCGAACCGGCGAAAAGAAAGGGCATCTCGCGATAGCCCTCGTGCCAGCAGGGCACCGCGGTATCGGAGATCAGCGCAGCCGTATAGGTAGCGACGGCCGGACCCAGCGCCGCAGCCGATGCCGTCGCCAGCATCCCGACGCGAGGAGCGCGCCCCGTCCAGCTGCTCGCTGCCGACACGGCGGCGGCCGGCCCGTACGCGGACAGCAGCCAGGAGCCCACGCTCATCGGGGATGTCACCTTGAAGACGCGCAGCATGTTGAGGAAGCGACCGGGTCTGCCGAGGTCGTGAACGAGCGCGGCGAGCGACAACGAGACCGCCCCGGTAGCCGTCGCCTTGGTGACCTTGGCGACCCCCGGGCGGCGGGTGATGTCAGCAAGCAGCGCCAGACCAGACGACGCACCTGCAAGCCCGCCGAGGAACAGGTAGCCCGGGATATCAGGCGAGCTCCACACCGGACCGTTGATGATGGGCTTGCCGTAGTAGGAGGTGAACGCGGCGTCCGGCACCACCGGACGCTCGCCGCGACCACCGCCCTTGGCTCCGGTGAGCGCTCCCCGCCCGGGGATCTTCGGCGTGACGCCTTCGCGCGTGACTTCTGACTCGCTCATCCGCGTCTCCCGGCAAGGGCAGCGACCAGGAGGCCGACCAGCGAGCCGGCGCCCATCGCCACGTGCTTCCACATGTCAGGCAGGTCGTGGGTGGTCACCACCGGATCCGGTGGGAGCCCGTAGACCTCAGGCTCGTCCAGGAGCAGGAAGAAGGCCCCGTCTCCACCGACGCCGTCGTTCGGGTCGCGGCCGTACAGCCGCGCATCGGTCACACCTGCGTCGTGCAACTGCTGCACACGGCCGTCTGCCCGCTCCCGGAGCTCGTCGAGCACTCCGAACTGGATCGAATCGGTCGGGCAGGCCTTCGCGCACGCGGGCTCGGTGCCGACGGTCAACCGGTCATAGCAAAGCGTGCACTTCCACGCACGCCCATCGCCTTCGCGCTGATCGATGACTCCGTAGGGGCACGCGGGGATGCAGTAACCGCAGCCATTACAGATGTCTTCTTGCACGATGACGGTGCCGAACTCGGTTCGCACCAGCGAGCCGGTCGGGCAGACGTCGAGACATGCGGCGTGCGTGCAGTGCTTGCAGACATCGCTGGACATGAGCCAGCGCAGTCCGCCAGGGTCCCCGGCCGGGGTGTCCGGGCCGGGGGTGGTCGGCGTCGTCGTCGCCTGTTCCGGTGGTGTCCCCGAGCCGTCCGGCGCGCCTGCGTCGCCATGCACGTCCGGGTGGGCCACACCCGGTATCTGCGCCGCTATCGGCTTGCGTTGCTCGATGAACGCGACGTGCCGCCAGGTGTCGGCGCTCAGTCCCACGGTGTTGTCGTAGGACATGCCGGTGAGGTTGAGCCCGTCCTCCGGGACGTCGTTCCACTCCTTGCACGCCACTTCACAGGCCTTGCAGCCGATGCACAGCGACGTGTCGGTGAAGAAGCCGACGCGAGGAGGATGGTCGCGATGCCCGGACAGCGCCGCCGGATCGGTATCACCTGCCAATGCCTCGTGCGTCGAGTTCAGGATGGGACCGAGAAACGTGCGCTGTGCACTCATATCAGATCTCCGTACCGGTCTCGTCGGTGATGCCCGCGCGCTGCTGGTACTCCCGGACCAGCTCCGTGCGAGCGGGCCCGCGCGGGCGCCGGCCGGGGCGGATGTCACAGGTGAACGCCTTGACCTCCTGAATGTGAACGTTGGGATCGAGCGACTGGTGAGCGAGATCGTTGACCGCGTCACCGGTGGTCAACCCTTCGCTCCCCCAGTGATACGGCAGGCCGACCTGGTGCACCGTCCGCCCTTGGACTCGCAGGCTCGGCATCCGTTCCGTGACGAACACTCGCGTTTCGATGGCCGAGCGCGCCGTGACGATGGTGGCCCAGCCCATGTGCTCCAAGCCGCGCAGTTGCGCGAGCTCCGGCGAGATCTCGCAGAACAGACCCGGCTGCAACTCGGAGAGGTAGGGCACCCAGCGGCTCATGCCGCCTGCCGTGTGATGCTCGGTCAGCCGGTAGGTGGTGACCGGGAACGGGAAGACGTCGCTGCCCGGTCCACCCGCACTGGGGTGGTAACGGTTGTACTTCTTCGGGGGCAGCACCTGCCTCACCGGGTTGCGCTGCTGGCCGTACAGCAGGTTGCGGAACGGCGACTCCTGCGGCTCGTAGTGGGTCGGCAACGGGCCGTCGGTCAGCCCCGCCGGCGCGAACAACCAGGCCTTGCCGTCGGCCTGCATGATGAAGGCGTCGGTGCCGGACAGCGCTTCCGCACCCTGGGCTCCTTCCGGCGGCAGATGCCACGGAGCCTTGTGCTTGTCGAAGTCGGGGATGTCGTGGCCGGTCCAGCTCGCCTGCTCTTCATCCCACCAGATCAGAGCTTTCCGCTCGCTCCACGGCTTGCCGTCGCGGTCGGCTGATGCCCGGTTGTACAGGATGCGCCGGTTGGCCGGCCAAGCCCAGCCCCATTCGTTGGCCACCCAGTCCTGCTGCTTCGCGGGCTTACGCCGGGCCGCCTGATTCACCCCGTCCGCGTAGACGCCGCAGTAGATCCAGCAACCGCAAGCGGTGGAGCCGTCTGCGTTCAGTTGCTCGTAGCTCGCGAGCGGCCGGCCCAAGCCGTCGTAGCCGTTGATCTCGGCAAGGACCGCTTCCGCCTCCGGCTCCTCGGTCTCGCCCTTCGTCGGGTAGTCCCAGGTGAGGTCGAGGATCGCCCGATCCCGCGGGTCGGACGAGGCGGCGAGCTTCTCGCGCACGAGGCGTCCCAGATGGAACATGAACCACAAGTCGCTGCGCGCATCGCCGGGTGGCTCCACCGCCTGGTGATGCCACTGCAGCATGCGCTGGGTGTTGGTGAAACTGCCGTCCTTTTCGATATGCGCCGCAGCCGGCAGGAAGAACACCTCTGTCTCGATGTCCTCGGTGCGCAGCTCACCGCTTTCGATCTCCGGGCCGTTCTTCCACCAGGTGGCGCTCTCGATGAGGGAGAAGTCGCGGACCACGAGCCAGTCGAGGTTGGCCATACCCATGCGTTGCAGCTTCCCGTTCGCCGAACCCACGGCGGGGTTCTCGCCCATCAGGAAGTAGCCCTTGCACGTGCCGTCCAGCTGAGCTCGCACGGTCTCATAGGTGCTGTGGCTTCCGGTCAGCCGCGGCAAGTGACCGAAGAGGAAATCATTTTCGGGCGTCGCCGCGGCACCGAACCACGCCTTCAAAAGGCTGACGGTGTAGGAGCGCATCTCGCTCCAGTAGCCCTTCTCGGCCCGCTCCCCCTCGATGAACGCATCGAGGTCCTCGTCCTTGTGCGCGTGCGGCATGGGGATGTAGCCCGGCAGCAAGTTGAAGAGCGTGGGGATATCGGTGCTTCCTTGGATGGAGGCGTGCCCGCGCAGCGCCATGATGCCGCCGCCAGGGCGTCCCATGTTGCCAAGAAGCAGCTGCAACACCGCAGCCGCGCGGATGTACTGCACGCCCACCGTGTGCTGGGTCCAGCCCACCGCGTACACGAACTCGCTGGTGCGATCCCGACCCGAGTTGTCCTCGAGGGCCTGGCACACCCGCAGGAAGAGGTCCTGCGGCACGCCGCAGACCTGCTCCACCATCTCGGGCGTGTAGCGCGAGTAGTGGCGCTTGAGCACCTGGAAGACACACCGCGGATCCTGCAAGGATTCATCGCGCCTCGGGGCGCCCTGGCTCGGCACCGGACCCCCCGAGCCGGTGCTCTCTCCGCGGCTGTGCGCGGCTTCGCGCTCCTGGTACTGCTGATCCCGCTGACCTGATGCCGCCTGCACCTCCGCGCCCTCGTACTGCCAGGTCTGCGGGTCGTACGAGCGCCCCTCGCGGTCCAGACCGGAGAAGATGCCGTCCAGGTCTTCGGTATCGGCGAAATCCTCGGTCAGGATGTTCGGCGCGTTCGTGAACTCCAGCAGGTACTCGCGGAAGTAGCGCTCATGCGAGAGGACATGGTTGATGATGCCGCCGAGGAACGCGATGTCGGTGCCAGGTCGAAGCGGCACGTGCAGGTCCGCCAGCGCCGAGGTGCGGGTGTACCGCGGGTCGACGTGGATGACAGTCGCCCCGCGTGCCTTCGCTTCCATCACCCATTGAAAGCCCACCGGATGGCACTCGGCCATGTTGGAGCCCTCGATGACGATGCAATCGGAGTTCTGCAGGTCCTGCTGGTAGGTGGTGGCGCCACCGCGACCGAACGAGGTACCCAGACCGGGCACCGTGGAGCTGTGTCAAACACGCGCCTGGTTTTCGATCTGTATCGCACCCATGGCGGTGAACAGCTTCTTGATGAGGTAGTTCTCCTCGTTGTCGAGCGTCGCACCACCGAGCGATGCGAACCCGAGCGTGCGATTCGTCCGCTTGCCCTCGACCTCGTCCTGCCACCCTTGCCGGCGGCTTTTCAGCGCGCGGTCGGCGATCATGTCCATCGCCGTGTCGAGCGGCAGCTCCTCCCAGTCGGTGCCGCGCGGGCGCCGGTAGAGCACCTTCGTGAGCCGGCTCGAGCCCGTCACGAGTTGCTTGGATGCCGCGCCCTTCGGGCAGAGCCGACCCCGGCTCACGGGCGAGTCCGGATCCCCCTCGATCTGGGTGACCTTGCCGGCCTCGACGTACACGTTCTGCCCGCAACCGACGGCACAGTAGGGGCAGATCGACTTGACCACCTTCTCGGCGGTCGCCGTCCGCGGAACGATGTTCTTCGTCGTGCTACTGAACGCCGCGCTCCCGCGGCCGAGCGGATCCTCGCCACTGAGCTGCCGCAGTACGGGCCAAGAACCGATGAACGTGCGCAATCCCATTGGTGACTCTCTCGCTCGGTGCGTTCAGTTCCGGTGATGGACGGTGAAGTCAGGTCATAGCTCGCTGCCCGGCTCCGGCCGGCCTTGCCGGTCGGCCGGCCTTCCTGCCGCGTCGCGCGCTCGATCCAGCGGAGCGGCCGACTTGGCGGCAGCTCTGACGGCGGGCCCCGGATGTCGCGGGGCGCGGGGATGTGGACGGGTGGGCGCGTGCTTCTGAGCGCCGAGCAGTTGCTTACCGACCTTCGCGCGCTCGTCTTCGGGCATCGCTTCCCGCAGGTCGGAAAACAGCCGGTCCTCGAAGGCGACGTGGCGATGAAGCTGGGTCATCAGCTTCTCGACGAGATCGTCGAACTCCTCGGTCTGCGCGTCGGCCTTCGACAGGGCCAGCAGCGTCTCGGTCGCTTCCTGCTCCTGCGCGAGCCCCGAGGATGCGACAGCGTCCCCCTCTGTCAGCACCCTCCGCACATGCGGCCAGAGATACTCCTCTTCGGCGGTCTCGTGACCGGCAAGCATCTTGCCCACCAGGTCGACGAGCGACTCGCGCTCAGAGGCCTGCGCCTCGCTACCGCCCTTGCTGCGGCCGGGAATCGTACTCAACTGCTTGACGAGGGCGACAACCTGATCATGCTGGCGGACGAGCACGCTGATCAGGTCCGTCGTCGTGTCCTCGTCCTCGATGGGTCCGGGGAGCGCATTGCGGTCCAGCAGCGCGTTCAGCATCTGTGCATCAGCCTGTGCTCGGTTTTGCAGCCAGTCCCGGACGAGCTCTCGGGCATCCGGTGAGTGGTGCGGCGGGTGCGACAGATGCTGTGTGCTGCCCGGCAGCACCGCCGGACGGTCTTGCTCCTCGGCGGTGACGACATCGCTGCCGTCCGCCGGGAAGCCGGTGGCGATCAGGTAGGCCAGCCCCGGGGAGATGCCGAGCCGGCGCGCGGCAGCCGGGTAATCGCTACCCCCGCCGAGCGCGCCCAGGACCGCTTCTCGCGTTGGCACTTCGACCTCCCGGACCTGCCTCCCGCTGCCAGGCGTTCGATCGCGCAGCGGTGATCACCGTTCCCGGGGCTGTTTCCGGTCTTGCCGAACGCAAACACGTCCTCGTGCGAGAACGGTGGTCGACGACATCCACCATGCCGCGCATTACGCGACAATTGCAACATGCTCGCCGCTCGCTTCGACGATAAACGTCGGTCGGCGCAGCGCCGTCAAAGCTCGGAGCGCACCCCTGCGTCGTACGCGACCGGGCCGACGGGGTCGGGCGTGGACCGGGGCGAGGCACTGGATCGGAGGTTACGCCGGCCGATCGGGAGGACGGCTCGCCGCTGCGCGTTCTCCAGGCCGAAGGCGGCGGCGGCGTACACCGCCACTGCCGACACCACCAGCCCCACCACGGCCGTCGCAGTACGCCAAGCACTGCCGGCTCCGAGCTCGTAGACACCGGTCAGCGCGAAGCGCGCGGCCGTCAGCAGCAGCACACCGGTCATCAACGGCTTGCTGGAGACGCTGATGGCCGCCGGCACCGCCAGTGCCGTCGCCGCAGCGACCAGCAGGAGCCCGAGCCCCGCGCTGCGGGAGCCGATCGGCTGCACGAGCGTGACGACGCCGATCGAGACCCAAGTGCCCGAAAGCACGGCGATTCCGGCCGCAGCACTCTCGTCCCGCGACAGCACTCCGAAGATGAAGCCGGTCAGCTGCAGCGGCGCGACAAAGCACAGCAGGCAGATGGCAATCGGATGGCCTTGCGCCTGCGGCACCCAGTGCAGCTGGCTACCCGCCAAGATGAAGGAACCCACCGCTAGCGCCAGCAGGCTTATCGGCAGCGGCGTGGCGATCGGTCGCAAGGTCACCGTGGTCGCGACGGCACCCGGCCCGCCCACCGGCGATCGAGACCCGCCGGGCTCACTCATGACGCTCTCCCGCCTAGCTCTGGTGCTAACGGCCACCACCGATAGCGAAGGCCATCCGCTGGCTCCGGCCGGCCAACGGTTGCGTGGCCGGCCACAAACCCGCGGACGACACGTGGTCAATGGCGCGTGGTCCATCTGGACCTTCCCCGCACCACCGCCGAATAGACGGGAATGACGCCCACGACCATGCTCCGAGGGATCGCGTTACCTGGTTTGGCTTGTGTCCTTGCGGGCATTCGCGTCGCTGGAGATCGCGTTGGCTGCGCGCTGCGTGCGCGCAGCGTCGGCGCAGCCGTCAGACGGTCGGACGGAGGCATACGTATGGCAGCAGAGGTCCCGCTGTCGCTGAGAGCGGCCCGGCGCGCCAATCGCTTTTTCTCCGACAGACTGGCCTCTGCCTCGTTCATGCGCCGCAGCCTGAACCACATCTTCCCGGACAACTGGACATTCATGTTCGGGGAGATCGCGCTCTACTCGTTCATGATCCTGGTGCTCACCGGCACCTATCTCGGCTTCTTCTTCAAGCCCGGCCAGGTCGACGTCATCTACCAGGGCTCGTACGTTCCCTTGCACGGCGTCTCCATGAGCGAGGCCTACCGCTCCACGATCAATCTGAGCTTCGACGTCCGAGGCGGCCTGCTCGTCCGGCAGATGCATCACTGGGCCGCGCTGATCTTTATCGCGGCGATCATGTTGCACGCGTGCCGCATCTTCTTCACGGCGGCGTTTCGGCGCCCGCGCGAGATCAACTGGATGATCGGTATCGTCCTGCTGCTGCTGGCGATCGTGGAGGGCTTCGCCGGCTATTCGCTGCCCGACGACCTGCTCTCCGGCACCGGCCTGCGGATCGCCTACTCCATCGTGCTGTCGATCCCCGTGATCGGCACCTGGCTGGCCTTCTTCATGTGGGGTGGAGAGTATCCCGGCGATATCTTCAACAACCGGCTCTTCTTCGCCCACGTCCTCATCGTTCCCGGAATATTGATAGCGCTGATTTCCGCCCATCTCGCCATCGTCTGGCACCAGAAACACACCGACTTCGGCGGGACCGGAAAGGTGGAGAGCCGGATTGCCGGCTCGCGGGTCTTCCCGAAATACGCGGCCAAGTCGTCAGGACTGCTGATGCTGGTGACCGGCGTCGTCGCCGCGCTCGGCGGGTTGGCGCAGATCAACCCGGTGTGGCTCTACGGCGAGTACGAGCCGAGCACCGCGAGCATCGCCGCGCAGCCGGACTGGTACGTCGGCTTTCTCGAGGGCGGCCTGCGCCTGATGCCCTCATTCGAGTTCCACGGGTTCGGCGTTTCGATACCTTTCGATGTATTCCTGCCCGCAGTGGCGCTGCCGTTGGCGTTCTTCGGCGTGGTGGCGTTTTATCCTTTCATCGAGGCAAAACTCACCCGAGATCGGCTCTACCACGACCAGTTGGACCGGCCGCGCGATCATCCCGTGCGCACCGGAGCGGGGGCCGCCGCTCTCATGTTTTATGCCGTACTTTTTGCCGCGGGCGGCGACGATGTCATCTCGAAATCGTTCCAGGTCTCCGTCAACGGCCTCGTCTGGTTCGGACGGTTCGCCCTGTTCATCCTGCCGGTCATCGCCTACAAGGTGACGGCCAGCTGGTGCCGCACGCTCTCGATGGAGGACCGGGGCAGGGAGCGCCACGGCGTCGAAACCGGCTACCTCGCGCGCTACGCCGGCGGGGACTACAAGGAGTACTACACCGCTGCCCCCGTCCCAGCGCTTCCGGACCAGGAGGAGGGTGATCCTGAGAAGAAGCTGGTGGAGCACGAGGACACGGTTGCGGAATTGACCGGAAAGCTCATCCGCACGGCCGCGAAATCAACGGCGCGGTTCTTCCTCACCGACAAGAAGTAGCAACGGCCCGCGGGCGGCTCACGAGGAGCTGTGGCCGTTGCCGTCCCGTTGCCGGACCCGAGCCAGCGTGAGCACCGCGACCAGCCCGCGGCCCAGCGCCTTGTCCCAGCGTGAATCGCCGACGTGAGCCTGGCCGAGTTCCGCCGAACCGCTCGGGCGCGGGAACGTCGCAGCGAGCCGCCCCTCGAACTCGGGAACCGAGTCCATGCCCGGCTCTACCGCCGGCGGCGATTGCTCGGGCTTGCCGGGCCGGATCGGGTTCGCCTCGCGCGGCCGTCGCCACAGGAGCAGCGCCGCCACCAGGAAGAACCCGCCGAAGATCATGATCCAGTCGGCGTAGACCAAGCCCAGTCCCACGAGGACGATGCCGACGCCGGCCAGAACGTCGACGCCGACGCGGTCGGACAGGTGAAAGCTCCCGGCTGTGTCACCGTGCTTTCGGGTGTTCCACCAGACGAGCCCGGCGAAGCCGTACATGGGCACCGCGGAAACCGCATAGATGAGGATCGCCCACGCCGTGCCGCCAAGCCCGATGAGCAGGAACATCAACAGCGCGTTCGCCGTGGTCCAACCAGCGACCACCCACGAGGGTTTGACCGTCATACCCGTGTTTCTTCCGTTCTCCGCGACGCTGCCGGCTCCGGCAGGCCTGGAGCGACACCGGGGTCCTCACCGGCCTGCAGCGCGAGCCGTTCATCGAGCAGCGGGGCAAAGCCCTTGATGGCCGGCAGCGGTCGCTCGGGGTCGAAATTGAACCGCGAAGGCGGCGATGCCGCGGCCCACTCGAGCGAGTGGCCTTCCCACGGATCCCGGCCCGCCGGAACCTTACGGCGCAAGGAGATGAAGACGTTGTAGACCGCGATCAGCATGGACGCGCCCAGGATGAACGCGCCGATGCTCGAGATCAGGTTCAGCGTCGTGAAGCCGGCATCGGCCGAGTAGCTGGCGACGCGCCGCGGCATCCCCAGGTAGCCCAGGATGAACATCGGGATGAAGGTGACGTTCGTGCCGATCACCATGAAGACGAAATGCATGCGGCCGAGCCGCTCGTCGTACATGTAGCCGGTGAACTTCGGAAACCAGAAATACAGACCGGCGAAGAGCCCGAAGACGCTCCCGGCGAACAGCGTGTAATGGAAATGCGCGACGATGAAGAAACTGTCGGTGACGTGACGGTCCAGTGCCGGGCTACCGAGCATGATCCCGGACAGCCCGCCGATGAGAAACTGCGGCAGGAACGCTAGAGCGAAGAGCATGGGCGTGCGGTAGCGCGGGCGGGCCCCGAAAAGCGTTCCGATCAGCCCGAAGTACTCGAGCCCCGCCGGTATGCAGAGCATCGTTGACGTGAGCGAGTAGTAGTCGTCGTCGATCTCCCCGGTGGCGAACATGTGGTGGCCCCACACGCTCATGGACACGGCCGCGAAGGTGAGCAGCGCGAGCGCAGTCGATTTGTAGCTGAAATAGCGCCGGCCGGCAAAAGTCGCGAGAACTTCCGCGACGATGCCCACGAACGGGAAGAACATGACGTAGACGACCGGATGGGCGTAGAACCAGAAAAGATGCTGGTAGCCGATGTTCCAGAGGTTGCTGGTGTCGTAGTTCGGGTTCATCCGGGCCAGGGCGATCATGCCGAGTGCCGCCAGCAAGGACGGGAACGCCATGAGGACCATGAGGTTCGTCGCCACCTGCGACCACGTGAACACCGGCAGGCGCAGCATGGTCATATGCGGTGCTCGCATGCGCAGGATGGTCCACAGCACCGTGCCGCCGAGCAGCATCTGGCCGACGGTCGCAAGAAACGTGCCGAGGACCCACAAGTCCATCCCGAATCCGGGAGAATTGACGCTGTCGGACAGCGGCAGGTACGCGGTCCACCCGTCCGCCGCGGCGCCGCCGGCGATGGCGAATCCGGATAGCAGGGCGATCGCTCCGCCGACGTACAGCCAGTAGCCGAGCCGGGCGGTCCGCGGCGCGGCAATCACCGGTGCGCCCACTTGCAGCGGCACCAGGTAGACGCCCAACCCGATCGCCACCGGCGTGACAACCAGATAGATCATCCCCGATCCGTGGATCGTGAAGATCTCGTTGTAGGTATGCGGATTGACCACCGGACCATTGGGCTGCGCCAGCTGTGCTCGCATGATCAGGGCCAGTACGCCCATCAGCAGAAACAGCACCATCGACGTGCCGATGGTCAGCAGTCCGATGCGCTTGTGGTCACGACTGGTGAGCCACCCCCGGATACCCGGCGACTCCGGGTAGACCGCTGCCCGAAGCGTACGAGCCTGCCACGTCATGCCTGCAGCGCTCCCAGGTCGCCGCCGGACGCGAGCCACTTCTGATATTTCGCCGGGGACACCGCCTGCAAATAGAAGTGCATCTCGAAGTGACGCTGACCGCAGAACTCGGCGCAACGCCCGATCCAGCGCCCGGCTTTGTCGATCGTGATCGTGAAGGTATTCACGTGATGGGGGTTCGCGTCCTTCTTGTAACGCAACTCCGGCACCCACCACGAGTGGATCACGTCGTTCGACGTGACGTGAATCGCGATGGGCTGACCGACCGGCACGACCATCGTCGGGAAGTTGTTGTTCGTGCACGTGCCCCGGACGGTGACGTCATGGCCGGGATAGGAGAACTGCCAGCACCACTGAAAGCCGGTGACATCGACCGGAACGGCATCTGCCGGCACAGGTGCGCTCTCCTGGTGCGTCGCACGGAACGAAAGAAAGATCACGAAGCCGGCGATGCCGGCCACGGACAGCCCGTACGCGAACTCGAGCGGGGTGTTCTTCGGCCGCTGTGACGGTGGCAGGTTGCGCTTGCGCCGGCGGTGACCCAGCCACAACGCGACGACGATGGCCAGGCAGACGGCGCAGAACACGCCCATGGCGATCGAGCTTTCCCAGCCGAAGATGTTGCTGAAGATCTTGCGCGGATTCACTGCACCGCCCCCTTGCCAGCGCACCGTGGCGCCCGCGTTCGGCGCGGACGCGAGCCGTCGTACCAGCCCGCGGACGGGCGAAACGAGCAGGTGAGAAGGGCGCGAGTCACCGGCATGCCCGGTCTGTCCCCGGGGCGATCAGTTGAAAACGCGGCGCCTGACATTTCGGTCTCCGGCCATGACAACGGCGACCACCGGCGTATGCCAGCGTCGGTGCAACAGTTGCGCCGAGCAGCTACCGGGTGCAGGTCACGCCCCACTACGTGCGTGAAGCGCACCCATGTCCTCCTGCTGGTCGACGTCGGTGAGGTCGACCAGCCGCTGCGGCGGGCGCTTCACCGCCAGCAAGGCGATGACGGCGCCCAGGCACAGCATCGAGCCCGACAGCGTCAACGCGATGTGCAGACCGTCGCCGAACGCGCCATAGGCCGCCGAGATCACCTTGTCCACAATGCTCGAGGTGCCCGGAGGCGCCTGCGCCTTCGCCGAACCGGAATTCGGAACCCCGCCGTGTGTGATGGCCCTCAGCACGATGGACTGGAAGTGCGCAGGGATGCCGATGGAGTTCAAGCGCTCCTTGAGCGAACCGGTCAGCTGAGCATTGACCACGGCGCCGAGGACAGCGACGCCGACGACCGAGCCGAGCTGGCGACTCGTATTCGTCACCGAGGCCGCCATGCCGGAGCGCTCAGCGGGGACCAGGGTCAGCACGGTAGAGGTGATGGGCACCACGGCAATACCGAATCCCACTCCGGCGAGCAGCAGCGGGAAGGCGATAGCCGCATAGCTGACGCTGGGGTTCAGCGCGACGTCGGCGAGGAAGATGCCGGCGCCGGCGCACGCGCAGCCGAAGGCCATCGGCACCCGCGGACCGGACGCGGCCACCCAGCGCCCCGCCAGCAAAGCAGCGACAATCATGCCGGCGGTCATGGGCAGGAATTGCAGGGCCAGCTGGGCCGCGGAGAAGCCGGCGACCACCTGCAGGTAGAGCGCCGAGAAAAAGAAGATCGAGAACATGCCGAAGTAGGCCAGGAACGCGATCGTGTTCGCGCCGGCGAACGCCGGAATCCGAAACAGCCGCGGGTAGATCAGCGGATCGCGGCTGCGTCGCTCGGTGAGCACGAACGCGACCGCCGACACCGCCCCCAGCGCAAGCAGGGAGAGGATCAAAGGATGCGTATAGCCGTCCGTCTCCCCCTGGATCACCGCGAAGATCAGTGAGACGAGTGAGACCACGCCGAACACGGCACCGGGACTGTCGAAGTGGCGACCCTCGTCATCGCGGTTCTCCGGCAGGCTCACGGCGGCGGCGACCAGCGCGACCGTGCCGAACGCCAAGTTGAACCAGAAGACCGCCCGCCAGCTGTCGAGGGCGACGAGTGACCCGCCGATGACAGGCCCGAGTGCGAGGGCGAGACCGGACACTGCCGCCCAGATGCCTACCGCCCGCGCACGCTCCTCCCGCTGCGGGAACAGATGCCGGATCATGGACAACGTGCCCGGCTCGCTGGCAGCAGCCCCCATGCCCATGACCGCGCGTCCGGCGATCAGCATGACATCGTCGGTCGCCAGCGCCGAAATGGCCGACCCGGCGCAGAAGACCGCCGCGCCCGTCAGCATGACCTTCTTGCGGCCCAACATGTCTCCGAGCGTGCCGCCCACCAGCAGCAGGCTGGCGAACACCAGCGCATAGCCATCGACGACCCATTGCAGGGCCGTGACCCCCGCGTGCAGATCCCCTTGGACGTTGGCGAGCGTGACGCTGACGATTGTGTTGTCCAGGAAGGTGAGAAAGAGCACCGAGCCGATCGCCACCATCGGCAGCCGCGAGTGGCTGCGGCCGGATCCCGCCGCCGACATGAAACCTCCGAAATGCAGGTAAAGATGTTGTCCGCCACTGAAACGCGTCCCCGCGCAACCGACCTCCAAACGAATAGCTGCCGGCGGGTACCAACGCGGCCACAAGGTGTTAGGGCGATGAGAACTCGCTGAACGCATTTTGGGCTCCACCAGCCGAATTTGCGCGTTTCGGTCTATTGCGTGGCGCAATAAATAGAGAGCAGCAGGTGTGCGCCAGGGGCGGCCCTGCGAGCCGGGGAATGGCTCTCGCCTCGAGCCTTCCTCATGGCTGAGACAGCAGCCGGACATCGCCGGCCGCGGGAACCCGGCGGGTTCGCCGGCGCGGCCGGGCGGCAAGTCCCGCAGCGGGATGCAGACCATCAGAGGAGGAACGCCATGACCACAGCTGAATCCGCGACGCGGTCCTCGAACGGGCGAGTGCCCTACCGAGAAGGTGACCGCGAATATCGGCACCAGTACTGGGAGGACCGCAGCAGGATCGTGCTGACGCCGACGGCGGCGCCATCGATCCTGGGTCTTTTCGGATTCTTCGGCGCCACACTGGCCGTTGGAACCAACCTCGCCGGCTGGTGGGGCAATGACACGACGACCGCCATGTATCTGGTGCCCTTCGCGCTGGTCCTCGGCGGAATCGCCCAGTTCGCCGCCGGGATGTTCTCCTACCGGGCGCGGGACGGCCTCGCCACCGCCATGCACGGGACGTGGGGAGCTTTCTGGATCGCTTGGGGCTTCTACCACCTGCTGGTGGCCAGCGGAACGATTCCCGGCGTGGTCGGAACGTATTTCCCGGCCATGGGCTTCTGGTTCATCGCGCTGACGATGATCACGGGATCCGGCGCTCTGGCGGCGCTTTCGCGCAACATCAGCCTGTTCGCGGTGCTGTCCCCGCTGGCCGTTGGCTCCGGGTTCGCTGCCGCAGCATTTCTCGGCGGCTATCTCACATCGCTACGCATCGCCGGCTGGCTGTTCGTGTTCGCAGCGGGCTTCGCGTGGTACACCGCGACCGCGATGATGCTCGAGAGCTCGTTCGGACGCGTGATCCTTCCGCTGGGCAAGTGGAAGGCACGGGCCAACGTGCCGGGCGTCAAGGAGGCCTACCCGGTCGAGTACGGCGAGGGAATGCCCGGTGCGCGCGTGGGCCAGTAGGCCTGCGACGTGACACCCGCTCATCGCAGGAGCGGCTGATCAGCCGCTGATCAAGCACAGAGGCCGGCGGCGACCACCTTTTGGTGGCCGCCGCCGGCCTCTGTCTTGCCGCTGTCTCGCGCCGGGCAGTAGCAATGAGCGGTAGGAACGCGCGGTTCGTCGCCGGCTACGACCGGGCCCGCGACACCGCACCGGCGACGGCTGCCGCACCTGCAGCCGCCACACCGACGGCGGCGGCCGAGCGGGTGACCCGCTCGCGCAGCGGGGGAGCCGGTCGGCGGTTCCACATCCGCGCCTCAGGCGCGCCCTCGCCCGCTGTCTCGTCGGCGCGCCCGGCCGCGGCCATCAGCTGGCCGAGGTGCAGCGCCCGCCGGTCGACGTCGGGCGCGTGCTGCAGCTGGGTCTGGCAGGAAAAGCCGTTGGCGATGACAGCGGTGTCCGGTGAGGCGTCGCGGACCGCGGGCAGGTAGCCCTGCTCGCCACAGTCGAGCGACATGGTCCATTTGCCGCGCTCGAATCCCCAGGAGCCGGCGAGCCCGCAGCAGCCTCCGCTCGCCGAGTCGACGTTCAGCCCCATCCGCTCGAGCACGTCCTGCTCCGGCTCGACCCCGCCGGTGGCGCGATGATGGCAATGGCCCCACAGCAAGGCGTCGCCTTCCAGATGCGGGACCGGCACGTCATAGCGCTCGAAGAACTCTCCGAAGTGGCAGGCGTTCATGGTGAGCCGCTTCGCGTCGTCGTCGTGCGGGAGCAGCTTGCCGAGCTCGTCCTTGAACACGGCAAGGCAGCTCGGCTCCATTCCGACGATCGGCGTTCCGGCGCGCAGGTGGGGCCGTAGCACCTCGAGGACGTTGCGCAGGTAGCGCTCCGCCTGGTTCAAGAAGCCGTAGTCGTACAGCGGGCGGCCGCAGCAAACGTGACCCTCGGGCATGATGACCTGCCACCCGGCCGCCTCGATCGCTTCGACGCAGGCAACACCCACCTCCGTGTGCAGGTGGTTGTTGAAGGTATCGGGGAACAGCACCACGGGCCGGCCATGCGGATTCGTCGTGCCGCCACGGCGCCGGAACCATTCCTGCAGCGTCATCGGGGCGAACGTCGGCAGCGGCCGCTTCGGGTCGATTCCGCCGGCGAATTTGACGAGCCGGTTGAGCAAGGGAGCTCGGGTGACGGCATTGACCAGCTCCGGCGCGAGCGAAGCGAGCCGAGCTGCCTGGTCGATGAAGCCGAACGCGTAGGCGTAACGCGGACGCCAGCGCTTCGCCGACCGGTAGTGGTGATGCAGGAATTCGGCCTTGTAGGTCGGCATGTCGACGTTGACCGGGCAGTCGTTGCTGCATCCCTTGCACGCGAGGCAGAGGTCGAGCGCCTCGAAGACCTCCTTGCTCTGCCATCCATCCTCGATGACTTCGCCGCGCAGCATCTCGAACAGCAGCCGCGCACGACCACGCGTGGAGTGCTTCTCCTCGCGGGTCACCTGGAAGCTCGGGCACATGGTCTCCTCGGCTTGCGGCACCCGGCACTTGCCCACTCCGACGCAGCGCAGCGTGGCGTGCGCGAAATCGCCCTTGTCCTCGGGGTAGGCGAACTTCACCGGCGGGCGGGCGGGGTTGTAGTCGGTGCCGAGCTTGAGGTTCTCGTCCATGCGGTAGGGATCGACGACCTTACCCGGATTCATCTTCCAGTCCGGATCCCAGATGCGCTTGAACTCGCGCATCGCCTGCACGAGATCTTCGCCGTACTGCTTGCCGAGCAGTTCCGCGCGTTGCTGGCCGTCGCCGTGCTCGCCGGACAGCGACCCACCGTAGGAGGTGACGAGGTCGCCGGCCTCTTCCATGAAGCTGCGGTAGCGCGAAAGACCCTGCGCCGTGCGCAGGTCGAAGTTGATCCGGGAGTGGATGCAGCCCTGACCGAAGTGGCCGTACATGGCGCCGACGTACTCGTACTTGCGGTAAAGCTGCTGCAAGTCGGCCACATACGGTCCGAGCTGGTCCGGCGGCACGGCCGAGTCTTCCCAGCCGGGCCAGTGATCGCCGTCGGGCGGGAACGCGGTGGACCCGAGACCGCTCTCCCGGATGGCCCACAGATCCTCGCTGTGCCCACCGTCCTGCTTGCTCTCGATCACCTTGATGCGATCCCGCTCGTAACCCCGGTCCACGAGCCACTCGGTGAATCGTGCCGCTTGCTCGTGGCAGTGCCCGTGCTCATCGCTGCCGAACTGCACGAACAGCCAGGCGTCGGCCGTCTCCGTGCGTGGCAGCTCGTGCAGTCCGGTGCTGTTGATGTGCTTCATCTGCTGGTCATGGAAGAGCCGGCGATCGACCGCCTCGAGCCCGATCGGGCGCGCCTCTTCGCGGATCGGCACCACGTGCTCCGCTGCGGCGACCAGATCGTCGTACGCCACCGTCACCAGGGTGCGGTGCAGCAGCGCAGGGGTGAGCATCAGCACCGCTTGCAGGGCGGTCACGCACGTACTTTCGGTACCGACCAGTGCGCGGGCGACGTTGAAGCCACGCTCGGGCAGCAGCTCGTCGAGGTTGTAACCGGAGACTCGGCGCGGCACGCGGTCCACCGGCTGGAAGCGGGCCCGGATCTGGTCCGCGTAGCGATCGCGCAGATCGCGAAGCTGCCGGTAGATCTCCCCCTTGGGTCCGCCTTCTGAGATGATCTCGTCGAGTTTCTCCTCCTCGCCCACGCCGACCCAGAAACGATCACCGCGATAGGTGACGATCTCCATCGCATGCAGGTTGTCGGACGTGCGTGGGCCGGGGCCGTACAGCTGCGACTGCACCGAGTGGATGCCGCAAGAGTTGTTGCCGATGTTCCCGCCGATCGTGCAGCGCGAGTGCGACGAGGGATCAGGGCCGAACACCAGACCGGACGAGCCGGTGTGCCGGTTCACTTCCTCGTTGATCGCACCCGTCTGCACCGTCACCTGGCGATTCGCGACATCCGTTTCGCCGATTTCGATGAGGTATTTCGAATTGTCGATGACAACCGCGTAGTTCACGGTCTCCCCGGACAGGCTGGTCCCGCCTCCGCGGTTGACGATCGGCGCCGCGAACTGCGCGCAGACCCGATGCGTGGCCACGACGTCGTCCAGCGACCTCGGGATCACCACGCCGATGGGGACCTGGCGGTAGTTCGAGGCGTCGTTGGCATACATCGCTTTCGAAGCGCTGTCGAAGCGCACTTCGCCCTGCACCTGCTTACGAAGCGCCCGCTCGAGTCCCGAGACGTCGATGGTGACCTTCGAATGGATACCGCCGGGTATGCGCGGGTCGGTCTTGGCCGGGACCGAGACGCGATCGGCCAGTGGAAGGGTTCTCATGCGGGCTCCCTCTCAGGGTGAAGACGTGGCTACCGGCGGTCTGCCCACGGCTATACCCCCTGCACTGCAACTATTGCCGGATGATCACCCTTGATCAGTAGCTGCGCCGGGTGTGGACCACATTTTCACCGCAGCGCGGCGTTCTGACCTATGCACGACGGGCAAGACCACAATGTCCGCGAAATTGCCGACCGGAGATTGAGTGCCATGCCTGACGTTGCGCAGTACATCCTCGAGCGGTTACGTGAGTGGGGCATCCACCGCATCTACGGATACCCCGGTGACGGCATCAACGCGTTTCTCGGCGCGTTCGAGAAAGTCGGCTCCGATCCGTTCTTCACCCAGACGCGTCACGAGGAGATGGCGGCGTTCATGGCGTGCTCGCATGCCAAGTTCACCGGCGAGATCGGGGCCTGCATGGCAACGTCCGGCCCCGGCGCCATCCACCTGGCCAACGGGCTCTACGACGCGAAACTCGACCATCAGCCCGTGATCGCCATCGTCGGCCAGCAGAAGCGGCGGTCGGTCGGCGCCCACTACCAGCAGGAGATCGACCTGCAGTCCTTCTTCAAGGACATCGGCGGCTTCGTCTCCACCGTCATGGACAGTTCCTCCGCCCGCCACGTCCTCGACCGGGCGATCAAGTCGGCGCTGACCGAGCGGAGGCCGGCCGTCGTCATCGTTCCGGACGACGTCGCCGAGTCGGAGTACTCGGATCCCCCGCGTGAGCACGGCAGCGTCTTCACCAGTGCGACCTGGAATCAGCCGCACATGGTTCCCGACGAGCAGCTGCTGCGCCAGGCCGCGGACATTCTCAACGCGGGCGAGAAGGTGGCCCTGCTCATCGGGCAGGGTGCCCGGCGGGCCTCCAAGGAGGTACTCGAGGTCGCCGACCTGCTCGGCGCCGGGATCGCCAAGGCGCTGCTCGGCAAGGACGCGGTCCCTGATGACCTGCCTATCGTCACCGGGTCCATCGGTCTACTCGGGACCGAGCCGAGCCACAAGATGATGATGAACTGCGACACGCTGTTCATGATCGGTACCAGTTTTCCCTACGCCGAGTGGCTTCCCGAGGTGGGGCAGGCCAAGTGCGTCGAGATCGACATCGACGGCTCCATGATCGGCGTCCGCTACCCGAATGACGTGTCACTGGTAGGCGATTCCAAGGACACGTTGCAGGCTCTGCTGCCGCTGCTCAAGCGCAAAGAGGACCGGCGCTGGCAAGACTTGATCAAGGCAGAGATCGACACATGGTGGCGCGTACTCGACGACCGTGCCCACCAGAAGGGCGACCCGATCAATCCCCAGCTGGTCTTCTGGGAGCTCAACCGGCGGCTGCCCGATGACGTCGTCATGACGTCGGACTCCGGCTCGGCGACGAACTGGTGGGCCCGTTACTGCGCCATCCGCGACGGCATGCGCGCTTCGCTGTCCGGGACGCTTGCGACGATGGTGCCCGGCGTCCCGTATGCGATCGGTGCTAAGTTCGCGTTTCCCGAGCGGCCCGTCATCGCGTTCACCGGAGACGGCGCCTTCGAAATGCTCGGCATGAACGAGCTGCTCACCGTCCAGAGCTACCGCAAGCAGCTCTGCGAGAAGAATCCCACGCTGATCTTCGTCGTCCTGGTCAACGAGGACCTGAACCAGGTCTCGTACGAGCAGCGCGTCCTCGCCGCCGACCCGAAGAACCCGGAAACGCAGACGGTCCCCTACGTCCCGGCGGCCGAGTTCGCGAAGCTACTGGGCCTGGAAGGCATCAAGGTGACCAAGCCGGAGGAGATCGGACCTGCCTGGGACCGGGCGCTACGCGCCGACAAGCCGGTCGTCCTGGAGTTCGTGACCGACCCGCAGATACCGCCGTTGCCTCCACACGTGCGCGTCGAGCAGCTGAAGAAGACCGCCAGCGCGCTCGTACATGGCGACGAGGACGCGACAGGCATCGCCACGAAGGGATTCAAGGGCAAGCTCGCCGAGGTGAAGGAGCACATTCCGGGCATGAATCACTAGCCCGCGATTCGATCGACGTAAGGCTTGCGGCGCCGCGGCGCCGCAAGTCCATGAGGGTGGACCATGAAGAGGGCGACCGGCAATGCCGTCGCAGTGGAGCGGCTGGATGTCAGCGTGTACACGATCCCGACGGACGCTCCGGAATCCGACGGCACCATGCAGTGGGACTCGACAACGGTTGTCGTCGTGGAAGCGACCGGCGGCGGGTGCGCCGGCATCGGCTACACCTACGGCCCCGCTGCCGTGGCAGAGATCATCACCGGCAAGCTGTCCGACGTCGTGGCCGGCCAGAACGCCTTGGACGTCGCGAGTGCCTGGGCCGGAATGTGGTCCGCACTGCGCAACGCGGGGACTGCCGGGCCAGGGGCCATGGCCGTCTCGGCGGTCGACAACGCGCTATGGGATCTCAAGGCGAGGCTCCTCGACGTCCCGCTCGTCGTGGCGTTGGATGCCGCCAGCGAGTCGGTGCCGGTCTATGGCAGTGGCGGTTTTTGCAGCTACTCCGACAAGCAGCTTTCCGAGCAGCTCGAAGGCTGGGTCGCGCAAGGGATCCCGCGCGTCAAGATGAAGGTGGGACGCCATCCCGCAGCCGACCGGCACCGCCTCCACGTCGCGCGGACGGCCATCGGGCCCGACATCGAGCTGCTTGTGGACGCCAACGGTGCCTATCACCGGAGCGAGGCGCTGCGGTGGGCCGACATCTACGCGGAGTTCGACGTCCGCTGGCTCGAGGAGCCCGTCAGTTCAGACGACCTGAACGGTCTTCACCTCATCCGTGATCGCGCACCCGGCGGGGTCAGCGTCGCCGCCGGCGAGTACGGCTGGGATCTGCCGTATTTCCAGCGGATGCTGGACGCCGAGGCTGTCGACTGCCTGCAGGCCGATGTCACGCGTTGCGGCGGCCTCACTGCTTTTCAGCGTGTCGGCGCACTCTGCGACGCCCGAAGCATGGAGCTGTCCGGGCATTGCGCTCCCCAGCTGTCCGCCCACGCCTGCGCAGCGGTCTGGCACCTCCGGCATCTCGAGTATTTCCACGATCACATCCGGATCGAGCACATGCTCTTCGACGGCTGCCTGCAGCCGCAGCCCGGCGGCGTGCTGGTCCCTGACCGCACCCGGCCGGGCAACGGCCTGGCGCTGAAACGCGCCGATGCCGAGCAGTGGCGGATCCGGTAGGCAGGAGTACTGACATTGGCGCGCTCCGTGAGGCCGGCTTGTCGCCCTGGCTTTGCCGCAGCCGCGGCGCTGCTTACAGTTGCCGTCGGCGGCTGCGGTGCGACGACCACCGTCCCCGCCGCTGAGCTGGGTACCCACGCCGGCGAGGCCACTCATGAAGTGCGCCTGGAGGTCGACGGAGGAGTGCGCGGAGCCTCGGTGCTGTACTCCCCCGGCGGTGGGCATGAGGTGCGCAAAGACGATGTCATCCTGCCCTGGCACGTGTCGATGACGGTGCGCGCCGGCAGCTACGTCTACGTCTCAGGCTTTTACGAGACAGAAGGCGTCGAGATGACGTGCAAGATCTTCGTCGACGGCACGCTGGAGCGCTCCAGCTCCATCCGGCACGATCACTCGCTCTGCCAAGCCGAGGCGACCGTCGGTTAAGACGCTCAGGCTCGGAGCGCCAGGCGCTGCGTGGCTCAGGCGACGGGGCCTGCGGCGCCGTGCGTATCGCTGACACCGTCGACCCGGCACGACGCCGGGCACCCTGACGAGTGCTGCGCCTTGGCGCGGTGAGCAGGCGCCGGCGCCGCCGGACGGCGTTGCACGCTGGAGGCGATGCTGACGGCGAGCAACGCCAGCGCGAACATTCCCGCCGCGATCGCGATGAGGACCGTCCGGTTCGGGTGCGAACGCGCGACGCGACGTATCGGTCCCCACAGCCGGCGGCTACGCCGCGGCGTGAATTGTCGCTCGAGCTGTTGCAGTATCTGCTCTTCGCGCTGTGTAAGTGCCATGCCATACCCCGGCGTGAGTGTGCTGTTGCATGGCCGCGATACCGACCGTTCGGACCGCAGGAGTGACGCTCGGGTTCGCGGTGTCCAACAGAGCGCTGCTTGCTCCGCTCCTTGTGAAAATGTCCTGCAACGACAGGGACAAACGGGTGAGCGCCGGGTCAAGCCTGGCCGGATGATTGCCGGTCCGGCTGCTCGCTGGGCCCATAGATGCCTCGGGCCACGCGCCGCACGCTGCCCTCCGCCAAGGCTTCGCCCAATGCCTGGTTGAACACACCCGGTCCCCAGTACCGCGCTCCGACGAGCGCCCGCAGGTCGCTCACCGAGGTGGGCCCGTTCTCGGCGAGGCTGCGCTCGATAGCGGCAATCTCGTGGTCGAGAACCTCGGCAGCGGATCGGCGTGCACTCGAAATCGCGGGTGAGCCCACCGCCGAGCGCCCCGGTCCGAGGCCAAGCCGCGACCGGCGGCGCTGGCGCTCGCGCTGCATCCGCCTTCGTACGCGTCGCTCGTACTCGCGACGGCGCTGCTCTGCCGCTGCCCGCTCCTGATCCTGCTGTGAGGACTCCTCCCCCCTGTGCTCGTGCTCGGCGTCGAGCCGATGCTGAGCGGCTTGCAACGCGGCTTCGGCAGCTTGCGCCCGTTCTGCAGCCGCGGCAGATTCGCGCGCCGCGGCGTCGACGTCTGCATCCGGCTCGCCGGCTGCCTGCCTCGAGCGGGCTTCGTGTTCATGAGCGCGCGCCTCGTGCAGGTCCGCGTTCGCTTCGTGCAGGCGCACCCGCGCGTCATGGAGCGCGCGAGCCGCCTCCGAGTTCGACGGGGCCCCGGCGTCTTCGGCACCGGCGCCATCGCCGTCGCCGTCGCCTTGGGCTTGCGGGATGCCCACGGTGGCTGCTCGGGCTCGCTGCTCTGCTGCCCTTGCTCGTTCGCGCGCAGCCTCCGCCAGTTCCCGGTGGCGCCGGCCTTCGCGCTCCTCGCTCGGCGCGATGTCGTCGACTTCCTCCCGGAAAGCGCGCGCCCGTTCCGCCGCCGCGTACGCGCGGTGGGCGGCCGCGTCACCGGTCGGCTCATCCTCGTGGGCGTCGGCTTCGGCCGCCGCCTCGGCAGCGCGCGCGTCCTCGTCATCTGCCTGCGCATGAAGCTCGGCTGCCCGTGCGATGCCCTCCTCCTCCTCCGCACGACGGCGAGCAGCCTCGTCGCCGAGTTCGGCTGCGGCGAGTTCGCTGTGCATGACGGCGAGGTGCTCCGCTGCGCTGGCGCGCTCGTCGGCCGCCCGGGCGAGGGCCTGGTGGACACGGGGATCGTCCCCGCCGTCGCGCTCAGCCCCCTCCCCCGATGACTGTTCCGGCTCGTCCGAGTCCGCGGTGAGAGGCTTCGCCACGTCTTCCAGCTGCTGCTGCTCGGCTTTGATCCCCCACGCAAGTTCCGCGATCCCGCCGAGAGCCATCACGGCGGAACCGATGAAGAAGGCGATGGCAACGTTGCCGCGGTCGCCGCTGCTGATCAGGTCACCGAACAGCAGCGGTCCCGCGATACCTCCGACGGCGGTGCCGATGGCGTAGAAGAAGGCGATGGCCAGGGCCCGCGTCTCCATCGGGAAGATTTCCGATGCGGTGAGGTACGCGGCGCTGGCACCGGCTGACGCGAAGAAGAAGGTGGCCATCACCATGCCGATGAAGGCCCACTTGTTCAGCGTGTGATCGGTGAACAGCAGCGCCAGCACCACCCCGAGTACCGCTGAACTGAGGTAGGTCAGTGAGATCATCGGCTTGCGGCCGACGGTGTCGAACAGCCGTCCGATCGTCAGCGGTCCCAGGAAGTTGGCGACCGCGTACAAGATGATGAACACCGGCACGAAGCCTGACGAGACGTCGTAGAACGTCGTCATCAGGGTGCCGAGATTGAAGGTGATCCCGTTGTAGATGAAGGCCTGGCCGACGAAGAGCGCCACCGCAAGCATGGAACGCTTGGGATAGGTCTTGACCGCTACCCGGGCAATTTCTCGGAACGGAATCGTTTCGCGCTGGCGCACCGTGAGCTCGTTCTGGGCGGGGCGGAGCGACTCCCCGGTCTCTTCCTCGATGCCCTGCTCGATGTCGCCGACGATGCGCTCGGCTTCCTCTTCACGGCCGTGGATGAACAGCCACCGCGGGCTTTCCGGCACGTGCCGACGCACGACGAGTACGGCGATCGCCAGAATGACGCCCAAGGCGAAGCCCAGCCGCCACCCGACGTCCTTCGGGAGCCATGCCGTGTTGAGCAACGCGATCGACGCGGCGGAGCCGGCTGCCGAACCGAGCCAGTAGGAGCCGTTGATGATGAGATCGACACGTCCTCGAGCCCGCGCTGGGATGAGTTCGTCGATGGCGGAGTTGATGGCGGCATATTCCCCGCCGATGCCGGCGCCGGTGAAGAATCGAGCGATCATGAAGTACCACGCGCTGAAGGACGCGCCGGTCGCCGCAGTGGCGACCAGGTACAGGACGAGCGTCCAGGTGAAAAGCTTCTTGCGCCCGAGGCGGTCGGTCAGCTGGCCGAAGAACAACGCGCCGAGACAGGCACCGGTCACGTAGACCGCTCCGGCGATGCCGATCTGCGCCGAGCTGATCGAGATGCCGCTGCCGTCGGACGTCATCCGGGATGCGACGGTGCCGACGATGGTGACCTCGAGGCCGTCGAGGATCCACGCCGTGCCGAGACCCACGATGATGAGCCAGTGGAAGCGTGACCATGGAAGCCGATCCAGCCGGGCAGGAATGCGGGTCTGGATGACGCCGGTCTCAACGCTCATGAGTGCCTCCTACTCGGACGCTGGGTTCGCGCCTTCCAGTTCGAGGACTACCGTGGTCCGCGTGCTCACCTGCACCGTCTTCGGCCACCGGTACCGCTTCCGAGCGGAAGGTCCGGTCCTGGTCTGGGAATGCCAGCGCAGTTGTGGAGCCGCGGGACAGAAGGAATATCCGAGTGCGGACCGTGCGCAGGTGATGGCAGCCGCTCTCGACCGGGAGGACCAGGCAGACATCGGCCGGCGCGCTCCGCTGCTGGGCATGTTTCCCCTGCGGTTGCTGCATCGGCGGCGGCAGGCACAGCGACATCGCTGAGGGCGTCCTCTCTCGGCAAGCCACGGTCAGGCTCGACAGGACTGCCCGCTAGTGACATAAACAACCACGCCGATTTCCGGAAGACACCAAAAAGTCACAGTTCTGCCCGTGTGCTGGTGAGCACGTAGGTCGATGACCGTGCATTGCAGCGCGGTCGGATGGGGAACCAGTACTGCGTGTCACGTGCCGATGCCATCGATCGCTATCAACGCGAGCACAGCTGGCTGGGTTTTCCGATCGCGGTCGTCTACAAGTTCTTCGATGACCGCGGGCCCCACCTTGCCGCCCTCATCACCTATTACTCCTTCATCTCGCTGTTTCCGCTGCTGCTGCTGTTCTTCAGCGCCGTCGGCTTCTTCCTGAACGGGTCGCCGGACCTGCAGAACCGGCTGGTGAACTCGGCACTCGCCGATTTCCCCATCGTCGGGCCGCAGCTGCGTGACAACGTTCATGGCTTTCACGGCAGCGGCCTCGGGCTCGCGGTCGGGATCGTCGGTACGCTGTACGGCGCGCTCGGCGCCATGCAAGCAGCGCAGGCGGCGTTCAACCACATATTCGGGGTGCCGCGCAACGAGCAGCCGAACCCCCTGAAATCTCGTCTGCGCAGTATCGGCCTGCTGCTCGTGCTGGGCACCGGCGTGCTGCTGTCGACGGCCTTGGCGACGGTCGTCGGCGCGACGAACATCGTGTCCTCGCACGTCGGTGTGGGGCTGCTCGTCGTCGGCTATCTCCTGTCGCTCGCCATCAACGTGGTGCTGTTCACCGGCGCCTACCAGCTGCTGACCGCACGAGACCTGCACTTTCGTCAGATGCTGACCGGAGGCGTCATTGCCGCGGTCGCCTGGGTGGTGCTGCAGACGCAAGGCACCCGGTTCATCGCCGCCCGGCTGGATCGAGCGAGCGAACTCTACGGAGCCTTCGGCCTGGTGCTGGCCACCATCATCTGGATCTACCTCGAAGCGCTCGTCCTCATGATTTCCGCAGAGGTGAATGTCGTCATCTATCGACGGTTGTGGCCTCGAGCGTTGAAGACACCCTTCACCGACGACGTCGAGCTGACCGATGCCGACCGGGACGCCTACGCGATGTACGCGGTGACGCAGCGCTTCAAGGGCTTCGAACGGATCGAAACGCACTTCGAGCCGCCAGGCGAGGACGCTCCCCCGGATGAAGGAAATTCGTTGAGCTTGGAGAAGGTGGGGGTGCAGGCCGGCGAACGGGCTGGTCCCTGAGACTGCACCGGCACCACCGAGGACGCTGCCCCCTCTTGCACTCTGATGATTCAAATGGCTTCCTCAGGGCAGGCGGACCTCGAGTGGATGGGCGAGAGCCGAAGGGAATCGCGCCGGGTATGAACAGTCGGTCAAAGCTCTGGATGCGGCACGACAAGGGCGCCTCGGGAGTCACGGTCATCACGGGGGCCTCGAGCGGCATCGGGCGCGAGATCGCCTACCTGCTGGCCGATAACGAAGTCTCGATGTTGCTCACGGGTCGGGACGATTGCGCGCTTGCCGAGACCGCGGAGCGGTGCCGGGCACGTGGCGCGAAGACCGAAGTCATTCAAGCGGATCTGGTCGGATCCTCGCTGCACCAAGGAGTAACCGCGATCGCGGAATGCGCCCGAGAGCTCGGCGGCGCCACTGGGCTGATCGCTTCGGCGGGGCTCGGCTGGGCCGGACCTGTCGAGCAGACCCCGGTACCCGTCATTGCGAACCTCGTCGACGTGAACGTGGCAGCCCCGTTGATGCTGAGCCGGGCGTTGCTGCCGCAGCTGCTTGCCGCTGGACGCGGGCGCATCGTGCTGATCGGCAGCATCGCGGGAGCCGTAGGGGTCGCCGGTGAAGCCGTCTACTCCGGCACCAAAGCCGCGCTCATCGGCTACGCCGACGCGCTGCGCGCGGAAGTCGCCCGGCGCGACGTCACGGTCACGGTGGCCCTTCCGGGGCCTGTCGACACCGCCTTCTTCGCGCGCCGTGGGTCGCCGTACGCGCGCCGGCACCCGGCGCCGCTACCGGCGGATTCGGTCGCACGCCAGATCGTTCACGCGGCGGTACGCGGCACGCCGGAGGTGTACGTACCCCGCTGGCTGTCCATAGCGCCTCGCGTGCGCGGGGTCGCGCCGACGTTGTATCGGCGACTCGCGGCACGCTGGGGCTGACGCGGGGAAGAACCTTCGGGCGACCTCGACAGCGGCGCGACGGCTAGCCGGGACTGCCACGCGAGGGAAGCTGACGAAGCTGAGGCAGCTCCAGCGTCCCAGTCTCCAGCACTTCGCATGCCAGCCGATGAAGTTTCACGTGACGATGTTGGCTGGCGATGCGCAACCGTTCGAAGGCCTGCTCACGCGTGATGGTATGGCGCGCCATAAGTATGCCGATGGCTGCGGAGATGTCGCGGTTGGTCTCCAAGGCGATGCGCAGGTTGGTGTTTCGCAACCGCTCCTGCATCAAGGCGCTCGCCAGCTCGAAGGCTTGGTGCGCAAGGGGCCTCGGCGGCGCTGCGAGCTGCATGCCGCCTGGCGGACTCGGGAGCCGATGCCCATCCAGCTGCCCGTCCGGCGGCGCCTCACGGTCGACATCCGCCCTTTCGACGTCGTCATGAAGCATCGGTGAGGTCTGCCGGCCGACGGCCCTGTGCAACTCGTCGGACACTTCGGCGAGGGTCTGCGCGGTCCGGCGCAAGATCCCCTCCAGCCCGGCAGTGTCGGACAGGCGCAGGCAGGCGGCCTGAACGTGCGACAGCTGCGCTGCCAGTTCGCTGAGAGCGGCTCCGGCCGGTGGTGCGTGACGCACCGTTTCCGGAGCTGTATGCGGCCTGTCAGCCGCGGCGGCACGGCTCGTCACCGGCGGGGGCCCGGCCGAACGCACCTCCTCTTCTGCTGCCGTCATTGCCATGTGCGGCTCTCATCCCTTCTCACTGTCATGTCCCCGCTGCGGGCTCCTCCCGCAGCGGACCGGCGGCTCGTCCGGGACCGGGACGGCCATGACGTGAATCTGCTACCTGTCTCTTTTCCCCGCTTGCGCAAGTCAACCATTGCGCGTTGATGACTATTGCAGGGGAAGGCAGATCGACCGGGCCCGGGCGACTAGCCCGGAAGCTGTCCCAGGGTGACGGAAACCTGGTGCGGGCTCGAGCCTTGAGACTGCACCGTCACACTCACCCGCTGGCCGGGCTTGAGCCCCGCCAGCACCTGAGCCAAGCTCGAGGGGCTGGTCACCGACTGGCCGGCTACAGCGGTGATCACCTCGCCCGCGGAAAGACCCGCCTTGTCGGCCGGTCCGCCGGACACCACGGAGACGATCCCGGCGCCGGCCGGCTCTCCGGATGCGTTGACCACCCCGGTGACGGTCACGTCGAGCGCGGCCCGGTGGGAGTTCTCCACCTTGCCGTACTTGACCAGCTGGCTGGCGATGTCGGTGACGATCGAGCTGGGTATGGCGAAGCCGATACCAGGCGCCGGGCTGGTCCCGCTGCCGCCCTGTGCGGGGTCCTCGGCGGCCAAGGTGGGGATGCCGACCACCTGCCCGGCCAGGTCGACCAGTGCACCCCCACTATTGCCGGGGTTGATGGCTGCGCTGGTCTGAATGACGTTCGGGAGCGTGGCCCCCGGCGACCCCGAGGTTCGCGGTTCACTCACCGTCCGGCCGACCGCGCTCACGATGCCGTTCGTGACCGAGCTCGACAATCCGAGGGGATTGCCCATCGCGAGGACGATGTCTCCGACATCGAGCTTGTTCGAGTCGCCGAAATTCGCCGGTTGCACGGTGCCGTTCTGCACGCGGATCACGGCGAGGTCATCCGGCGGATAGGTGCCGACCAGCGTGCCCTTCACGGGCTTGGCGGCATTCGCCAGCGTCACCTGGAACGTCGTCGCGTCGCCGACGACGTGATAGTTCGTGACGATGTTGCCTGCCGAGTCGAACACCACGCCGGACCCCAGGCCCTTCGAGGTCCGTATCTGCACGACGGAGGGCAGCACGTTCTTCACCACGCGCACGTACGCGTTCTCCAGCGACTGCGCAGTGCTGTTGGAAGCCGCCGTGCCTCCCCCGCTCGAGGCGGCGCTCGGCTGCGAGGTGCTGGAGCCGCCCGAGCAGGCGGAGCAGGCGAGAACGATGCTGCAACCGACGGCAAGCGCGCTCACCTGCGCGCGGCGGCGATGAAACGCTGTCACGACGGGCTCCTTCTCGCCAATACCTACGATTCGAGGGAATCGGTCACCGGTGTCACAGCCGCGCGTACGCAAGCGGTGCACACCGGCCTCGGCGATCGCCGGAGGCCGCGACGGCAGCTGGCCATGCGACCGCCTTCGGCGACGCCACCGGGCTCGATAGGTCAGTGCCCCGCAGACTTGCGGCAGCACGCGGTGCGGACCGTCGTCACAGAACTGTCACGAAATCGCCCTGAACACCCGCCGGCGAAGAGCCTGACGCGGGCGGGCGGGCCGGCCGGAGACCGGCACAGGATCTGGCGGCACCGTAGCGGTGCCGCGGCTACCGCCGCGCCCGGAGCTACACCGCGCAACGGAAGGTGGGAGAAGAGCACCCGCCCCTCGCGGGGGGTGCGACCGCCACCCGGCCGGCCTGCGCCACGGGTGGCGTGGTGCTAACGGCTCAGCTGGCCCGCGCAGCCGGCGGGCGCTCCACCGCGAACACGTGCTCGAGGTGGGTCAGCGCAAGGACACGCTGGACGGCGCGGCTCGGGCGGCGCAGCGCGAAGCCGGTGTTGCCAGCCGCGCATCGCCGCCGGGCGGCGATGAGCGTGCGCAACGCGGCCGTGTCCAGGAAACTGACGTTGGACAGGTCGACGACGATGCGCCCCGGACGGTTCGCTGCCTCCGAAAAGATCGACTCACGCAGCTTTGCCACCAGCACGCTGTCGAGGTCACCTTCCACCTCGAAGGTGACTGACGACCCACCCCTCGCCGACGTCGGCTTTTCGTGTCGGCGCCGCAGTGCCTGCGCGGGTCGGATCGACTCGGAAGCCATCAGACCCGGTGCGGCGAGCCGAGGAGCAGAGAGAACTGGGGTCGTCAACCGAACCTCCGGTGGCTGTCGTATCGGGTACCTGAATTACTGTCGGCCCGAAACATGACGGACGTATCGCTAAAAGGGTGTCGTGTTGGCGACGAAAAGCGTCATGCAATTGTCATGTGACCGCAAGCAGACCGCATAGCACCGCTTGCCATTGTTATGCGCATGGCACCCAGCGAGCCTGACGGGCGTGGCTCCCGCGCCGTCGAGGACCAGGACGGCAACGGAGCAGACACGGTCGTCGTCGAGCGATCCCAGGACCCTGACGACGTCCGGATCGCGATAGGCACCAATCTCAACCGCCGGAGCGGCCACGAGCTCCTCCAGGCGGCTGGCGCGATTTCCGCCCAGGGCGGGTCCCGTCTCACGGTCGACCTGCGCAACGTGTCCGCCTTCACGGAAGCCGGGGTGGCCGCCGCCACGGCGTGTCGACGGCTCGCGGCCGGCCTTCCGAGGGGGGTCAGCTTCGTTGCCTCGTCGGCTTCGAGCCGGCATGCGCTGCTGGCCATTCTTGATCACACCTGACGGTGACCTGCCGATTTCGAGCACCTCACGCCGGTGCCCGCACGGACTGCTGATACCTGGGCGGACGCGCGTCAGGCATCATGCTTAGTCGTGGCATCTTCCGTTCTCGTAGTCGAAGACGACGAGCGAATCCGCGCGGCGCTCACGCTTGCGCTGGAAGACGAGGGCTATGCCGTCTCGACCGCGGAAACCGGCGAGGACGCCCTGAGTCAAGTCGTCGTCACCGCTCCGGACCTCATCGTTCTCGACCTCATGCTCCCCGGCATGGACGGCTTCGAATGTTGCCGGAGGTTGCGCAAGCTGTGCGACGTGCCGATCGTCGTGGTCAGTGCTCGCAATGACACCACCGACGTCGTCGCGGGACTCGAGGCGGGTGCCGACGACTACGTCACCAAGCCGTTCGTGCTGGCCGAGCTCACGGCCCGGTTGCGCGCGCTGCGCCGCCGTGGCCGGCCGGTCAGCAACGACAGCTCGATGTCGATCGGCGCCATCACGATCTTCGCCGCCGGCGGCGTCGTCACGGTAGGCGGCGACCCGGTGCACCTGACCAAGACCGAATTCAAGCTGCTCTGCGAGCTTGCCTCCGCACCCGGCCGCGTTTTCAGCCGCGAATTCCTGCTGGAAAAGGTCTGGGAGTACGACTACCTCGGCGACGCCCGGATCGTCGACGTCCACATCCGCCGGTTGCGCACGAAGATCGAGCAGGACCCGAGCAATCCCGAGCACGTCGTCACCGTGCGCGGCTTGGGATACAAGCTGCAATGAGGTCGCCGCTGCGCCGCTTCGGCCTGCGGGTGCGCCTGGTCGCGGCCTTCGGCCTCGGAGCGCTGGCGCTGTCGGTCGTCCTTGCCACGGTCACCTACGAGGTCACGAAGAGCTACCTGCTGCAGCGGCGCGAGCGAAGCGCCCAGCAGCAGGCCTTCGACCACGCCGACGTGATCAATGAGGCGCTGGCCACGCGCGGCACACAGATCGCCGGCGTCTTCACCGACTTGCGCAGCGCGTCGGACACCCAGTCACTCCTGCGCTATCACGGTCGCTGGTACACCTCGACCGTCGGTCTGGGTCCTGACGCGGTGCCCAAGGAGCTGGTGACCAAGGTCGGCTCCGGCACGGCGCAGCACCAGCGTATCCGGGTCTCCGGCACACCGTCCATCGTCATCGGCATTCCGTTGAAGGACCATCCGGCGCAGTACTACGAGATCTCGCAGCTGCAGGAGCTGGACTCCACGCTACGGACCCTGGGATCGGTGCTGGTCATCGTCGCCGCCAGCGTCACCGTCGCCGCAGCCGCGCTGGGCTTCTGGACCAGTCGGCGGCTGCTGCAACCGCTGACGACGGTCACCGAGACGAGCCGGGAGATCGCGGGCGGCCGGCTCGACGCGCGTATCGGCGAGACGCCCGACCGTCAGCTCGCGATGCTCTCCGCGTCGTTCAACGAGATGGCGGACGCCTTGCAGGCCCGGATCCAGCGGGAGATCCGGTTCACCGCCGACGTCAGCCATGAGCTCCGTTCCCCCCTGACCGCGGTATCAGCGGCCCTCGGTGTCCTCGAGGCGCGCCGCAATGAGCTTTCAGACCGCGGGCGCAGTGCCCTCGACCTGCTCGGAGCCGAGGTGCGCCGCTTCAGCCAACTCGTCGAGGATCTGCTCGAGATCAGCAAGAATGACGCCGGAGCGCCGATCGACCTCGAGCCCGTGTGCCTCGCGCAGATCGTGCTGCGGGCCCAGCTGCTGACCACGCTGCGGACGCCGGTACGCATCGAGGTGGAGTCGCCCGCCCTCGAGGCCTTGATGATGGGCGACAAGCGCCGCCTCGAGCGAGTGGTCGCGAACCTGCTGGACAACGCAGCGCGGTACACCAATGGCACGGTGGAGCTGCAGCTTTCGCTCGAGAAGTCCCCGACAGGTCACTGGCTCCGGCTGTCCGTGGATGACGACGGTCCCGGCGTGCCCGAGGCCGACCGGGAACGCATCTTCGACCGCTTCGCCCGAAGCAAGTCCGGATCGCGGCGCAGCGAGGGTGGCGGCGCCGGGCTGGGGCTGGCGCTGGTCCGCCAGCACGTCGAGTTGCACGGCGGCGAGGTGCATGTCGAGCGCTCACGGCTGGGCGGAGCCTGCTTCGTCGTCCGTTTCCCAGCGCTCAGCGATAGCTGGCAAGCCGCTTCGGTCGACAGCTACGCCGAGCCGTATGGCGTACTCGACAGCCCCGCAGCGTCCATCTCCGCCGATGCCGATGCGCACGGTCGGCAGTCACGGCCGCAGCGGGAGTTGCCCGGCAAGCCGCGACAAGACCTGGAAAATCGATGAAGTCTGCCGTGCTGCGGCTGCTCGTGCTCGTCGTAGCCACCCTGACGATGGCGACCGCATGCGGCGTATCGACGCAGGCGCATCCCCAGGCGCTGGCCACTGTGGCCTCCCCGACCGTGCCTCCGCCCACCGGCCCGATCACCAGCTTGCGGCAGATTTACCTGGTGAGAAACGACCGGCTCGTCCCGGTGGTCCGAGCCATCGCGGATCCGGTGACCGCCGACGGCTTGCTGGCGGCGCTGCTGCGGGGACCCACCCCACGCGAAGGCCAACGCGGCTACCGATCCGCGATCCCCACCAACGTGTCAGTCAACTCGCTGAAAGTCGGCTCCGGCACGGCCGTACTCGACCTGGCGGCCGGGCTCTCCGGAATCGCCAGCCAGGAGCAGGCGCTGGCGCTGGGCCAGCTGGTCTACACGATCACCGCGGACTCAGGCGTCGACACGGTGCGCTTCCAAGTCGACGGGGAGGCCGTCAAGTTGCCGCGAGCAGACGGATCGTTGACGGAGAACCAGGTATCGCGCGCCGACTACCGCGGGCTGCTGGCTCGCTGACACCGGCCAACGGACAGCGGTTGCACTGATTGGATGAGCCGGCTCGGGATCAGTGCGGTTCGGCGGCACGCCCGCGAGGATCTGCGCTGCACCAGACGGTGAGCAGGCTGATCATGGCCACCATCGTCACAACGATGAGCGCCACGCCGCCCCAGCTACCGACACTCGCTCCGAGCGCGACAATGCCGGTGAGCACCGCAAGGAGGGCGATGAAGGCCGGCCAGCCGACGCTCGCGGTGCGCAGGGCGGCCAGGCCACGGCGCGGCTCGGGATCGTCACTCATGAGTTCACTGTCTCAAAGGATTCGGCGCGTGGCCACCGGCCGGGCCCGAGACGGTTCATCTGCCGGTCGAGGCATCGTCCGCCAACGACAGGTAGCTCTCTTCCTCCTGCGCGTTGTGTAGTCGCAGGATCGCGTGCAACCCGTAAAGCAGCCGGCGGAGTTCGAGCCGGTCATCGCCATCCATGCCCTCGCCGTTCATGCCCTCCACCCCGACCCCGTCGAGCAAGCGACCGAGGCGGGCAATGAGGTGAGCGATCTCCACATGCGCTCGGCTCATCGGCGCGGTCGGATCCGCGCCGCCGAGCACCCGCGCGAGAACCGGATACAGCACCGCGTCTTCGGCTCGCTCATGCGGCGCGATTTCGTCAACGAGCAGCCGATGCAGGCTGCGGGCCATAGCCAACGCCTGCTCGTCCGGCACGGCACCGACGGCGTCGGCGACGCGGCGCACCTGCTCGATATCCGCCCGCAGCGCGGTGTGCTCTGCTGTGAAGCGCTGGGCGAGCGCGGCATCCTCCGCCTCCAGCGGCGTCGAGCTGGAGCGGATCCGCAGCACCCGCAGCGCATTGACGATGGCCGCGACATCGATGCCCTCCTGCGCGATGGCACCCCAGGTCGGCGGAAGCAGGCCGAGCGCGGCGAAGGCCATCGCGCATACGGACAGGCCGATGCCCAGGACGACGCTCTGAGTGGCGATGGCCAGCGCCCGGCGAGAGATGACGACGGCCTCGCCGAGCCGGTCGAGCCGGTCGACCATGAGGACAACATCTGCAGCTTCGGATGACGCGGTCGCCCCACGGGCGCCCATGGCGACGCCGACATCGGCGAGCGCCAGCGCCGGCGCGTCATTGATGCCGTCGCCGACCATGATGGCCGGTCCGTGGCGCCGTTCCAGGCTTACGACCTCGACCTTTTCGGCCGGAGTCCGTTCGGCGTATACCTCGTCCACGCCGAGCACCGCACCTACCCGCTGGGCGACCTCGAGCTGATCGCCGGTCACCATGACCATGCGACGGATGCCTCGCCGGCGCAGGCGGCGCAGGGTACGCGCCGCACACGGGCGCACGGGATCGTCCAGCAGCAGCGCTCCGGCAGGCCGTCCGTCGACCGCAACGAAGATGGTCAGCATTCCGTCCCGATCCGCGCGGCGGCGAACCTGGCGAGCCCACGTGGTGTCGCGTCCTGGGCCGACCCAGTCGGCCCGCCCGATGACCACGCGGTGGCCGTCCACCGAGCCAGTGACGCCGTGCCCCGCAACCTCGCTGACGTCCCGCGGCATGGTCAGCGGCAAGTCCCTTTCCCGAGCGGCGCGCACCACTGACGCTGCCAGCGCGTGGGGCGAGATCTGGTCGAGCGAGGCAGCCAGGCGCAGCAGCTCGTCGGCTGGCCAGGAGCTCAGTGCGACCACTTCCGAGACGGTCGGCCGTCCCGCGGTCAACGTGCCCGTCTTGTCGAAGAGCAGCACTCTCGCCTTCGCCAGCTGCTCGAGGACGGCGCCGCCCTTGACGACGATGCCGCGTTGCGCCGCGCGAGACAGCCCAGAGATGAGCGCGACCGGGACAGCCAGGATGAGCGGGCACGGCGTGGCGACGACGAGGACGGCAACGGCTCGGCTCAGGTCGGTGCTGAGCGCCCAGGAGACCGCCGCCAGCGCGACGCTGAGCGCCAGGAAGGCGCCGGCGTAGCGATCGGCCAGCCGGACGGCGGGAGCGCGGGAAGCCTGCGCCTCCGAGACCAGACGCACCAAGCCGGCGTAGGTGCTGTCGGCGGCGCTCGCCGTCGCCCGAAGCTCGAGCGGACCGCCGGCGTTGACAGCGCCACTGCGAAGGGCGTCGCCGGCATGGCGTTCGGAGGGAGCGGACTCCCCCGTCAGCGCAGACTCCTCGACGACGGCCAGCCCGCGCTCCAGGCGGCCATCGACCGGCAGCACCTCACCAGGCTTCACCAGCAGCAAGTCGCCAACCGTGACCTCATCGACCGGCACGTCGACGACTTCCTCAGTACCAGCCTCACCGGCGCCGGTGGCAAGCCGGCGGTGCGCGACCCGGGCCCCCCGTTCCACCAGCGAGCGCAACTCCCGCTCCGAACGCGCCTGCGCCCAGGATTCGAGTGCACGACCGCTCGCCAGCATGGCTGCGATGACGGCACCGGCCAGATACTCGTGGACGACGAGGGTGCCGAGCAGCGCGAGCAGCGCAACGACGTCCGCTCCGAGGCGACGGTGCCGCGCGGCGTCCAGCACCCACCACGCACAGGGCACAATGCCGACCACCGTCGTCGCGATCCACACGGCGTGGCCCGTGGCCGGCAGGCCGCTCTGATGCAGGACGCCCCCGAAGGCAAGACCGGCGGCGACTGCGATCAGCAGCAAGAAGGTGCTCTGCGTACGCGCCCAGGCGAGCAGCCGCGGCACACGGGCTCCGGTACCCCGCGCCTCGTCAGGTGGCTGCTGTGGACGCAGCGGTGCCGGAGCCTGTAACCCTGTCCCACTCATACCAGCACCTCCGGGCGCGAGGCAACACAACAGCCGGCTCGCGTCTGCGTCCATGGAAGCAGTGCGGATTCGGCGCGGCCAGGGACGAAGGACCCAGCCGCGGGGGGTCAGCCGCGCAAGGCCCGAAAGTGCCGCAGCCGCAGGGAGTTCGAGACGACGAACACCGAGCTGAACGCCATCGCCGCGCCGGCGATCAGCGGGTTCAGCAGGCCCGCGGCGGCAAGCGGTAAGGCGGCCACGTTGTAGGCGAAGGCCCAGAACAGGTTGCCCTTGATCGTCGCCAGCGTGCGGCGCGACAGCCGGATGGCGTCGGCCGCGCCGCGCAAATCACCCGAGACCAAGGTCAGGTCGCTCGCTTCGATAGCGACATCGGTACCGGTACCGATGGCCAGGCCGAGGTCGGCCTGGGCGAGCGCTGCCGCGTCGTTGACGCCGTCCCCCACCATCGCGACGACGTGTCCTGCGGCCTGCAATTGCTTGACGACGTCCACCTTGTCGGCGGGGAGCACTTCGGCGCGGACATCAGGAATACCGACGCTGTCGGCGACAGCGCGCGCGGTGCGCTCGTTGTCACCCGTGAGCAGTACCGGCGTGAGACCGAGCTCGCGTAGTGCCGCGATCGCCTGCGCGCTCGATGGTTTCGCCGTGTCTGCGACGACCAGCACGGCCCGAACCTGACCGTCCCACGCGGCGAAAACCGGTGTCTGCCCGCTCTGTTCGGCGGCTTGCCGCGCGGCATCGAGCTCACGAGGCACGGTCAATGACCACTCCCCGAGCAGCTGCCGTCGACCGACGACGGCAGCGTGCCCGTCCACGACGCCGGCGACTCCGAGCCCGGCCGTGCTGGTGAACGATTCGACATCCGCCAGCGTGCCGGCCTCGGCCTGCGCGGCGACCGCGATCGCCTGCGCGATCGGGTGTTCAGACGCGTTCTCCAGGGCGCCGGCAACGCGCAGCACGTCGCGCCGATCCTGGCCCTCGGCCGGGATGACGTCCACCAGCGCCATGCGCCCGGTCGTGACCGTGCCGGTCTTGTCCAGCACGATGGTGTCGACCTGACGGGTGGATTCCAGTATCTGCGGGCCCTTGATCAGGATGCCGAGCTGAGCGCCTCGACCGGTGCCGACCAGCAGGGCGGTGGGCGTGGCAAGGCCGAGCGCGCACGGGCAGGCGATGATGAGCACGGCCACCGCGGCGCTGAAGGCCTTCGCTGCGGCCGCCCCGTCGACGAGCCAGAACAGCAACGTCGCCAGCGACAGGGCGATGACGACGGGCACGAAGACGGCCGCGACCCGGTCGGCGAGCCGCTGCACCGGGGCTTTGCCGGACTGCGCTTCGGTGACGAGCCGGGCAATATGAGCCAGCGCTGTATCGGCACCGACCTTGCTGGCCCGCACAACGAGCCGGCCGCCCGCGTTCACGGTCGCGCCGGCGACTTCGGCTCCGGGGCCGACTTCGACCGGCACGGACTCGCCGGTGAGCAGGCTGGCGTCTACTGCGGACACACCGTCCTCGACGATGCCGTCGGTCGCGATCTTTTCTCCGGGGCGCACCACGAAACGGTCACCGACGGCCAGCTGATCGACCGGCACCCGGACCTCGCCGCCGTCGCGCAGGACGGCAACGTCTTTCGCGCCGAGCTCGAGCAGCGCGCGTAGCGCCGCACCAGAGCGCCGCTTGGCCCGGGCTTCGAAGAACCGCCCGAGGAGGATGAGCGTCGTGACGCCGGCTGCCACCTCGAGGTAGATCTCCGGGCCCCGGTCGCCGTCGGGTACCAGATCGAAGGGCATCTTCATACCCGGTTCACCGGCGCCGCCGAAGAAGAGCGCCCAGACCGACCAGCCGAGGGCAGCCAAGACCCCGAGTGAGATGAGGGTGTCCATCGTCGCAGCGCGATGACGCGCGTTCAGTGCTGCCGCCCGGTGGAACGGCCACGCTCCCCACACGACGACGGGCACGGCCAGGGTGAAGGAAAGCCACTGCCAGAAGCGGAACTGCAAGGCCGGGACCATGGCGAGCAGCACGACCGGAATCGTGAGCCCTGCACTCACCAGCAGTCGCTGCCTGAGACTCGCGGCCTCTTCCGCGGACGCGTCCGGCTGCGCGCCGGATGTCGCCGACCCGGCCTGCGGTTTGGCCGGCTCCGGCAACCGCGCGGTGTATCCGGTGGCCTCGACCGTCGCTACCAGGTCTTCCGGTGTGACGGCGGCCGGGTCGTACGTGACCGACGCCGTCTCGGTCGCGAAGTTGACCGCAGCGTTCACGCCCTCGATGCGGTTCAGCTTGCGCTCGATCCGGGCGGCACACGAGGCGCAGGTCATGCCGCCAACGGCCAGCTCGAGACGCCCAGCCGGTACGGGCGAGGTGGCGGTCTCACTACTCATCAGGACGGATCCTCCTCGGCCCCACAGATTGCGGATCAGGCGGCTATGTCGTAGCCGGCTTCGTCGATAGCACTGCGGATGGCGTCATCGGCGGCATCACCGGCGACGGTGACCGTCTTGGCTTCGATGTCGACGCGAACCTCGCTGACGCCGGCGACTTTCGTCACCTCGCCGGTGATGGCGTTGACGCAGTGCTCGCAGCTGATTGCGGGCACGGAGTACGTGCGGGTGATCACGATGCTGGTTCCCTTCGTTACGAGCGCACGAGACGGCGAACCGCCTCGGCGGCCTCAGTGATCTTCTCGTCCGCCTCGGGGCCGCCCGCGGTGATCGCCTGCTGTACGCAGTGGTGCAGGTGGCCCTCGAGCAGGCCCAGGGCTACTGCCTCGAGCGCCTTCGTGGCGGCGGATATCTGGGTGAGGATGTCGATGCAGTAGGTGTCGTCGTCAACCATGCGCTGCAGACCACGCACCTGACCTTCGATGCGCCGCAGCCGCTTCTGCAGCGACGCTTTGTCCTCGGTGTATCCACGCATGGGTCCTCCTGGAATGCGACCGCTACACCATACCCCCGAACGGTATGCGGCGGCATCGCGTTGAGACCGTTATACCCCTGGGGGGTACCTGCGTCAAGAGGCGGGCCGCGACGCCGCGGACTGCGCTTCCACGCCATGAGCTGACCTAGGTGTCACTGCCCGCGCCCGCACGTGGGTCCAGCGTGTGCAGCCGCGCGCTCAAGCTCTCGACGAGGACCTCGTCGCCCCGATCGATCGCTTCGTCGATCTCCGCGATCAGATCGTGGACTTCCGCCGGGCCTTTGCGAAGGTCAGCCCGCTCGGGCCGCGTGCTCGCCGACATGACACTCGCCCCCATCCCTGGAGCAACGTCGGCTGCCGCCGACCGGGGCACTGTGCTTCGTGCCAGAACTGGTGGCTAGAGACTTTTGACCCTGCGAGCGTCCGAAACGCCGGGCACCGCAAGAGCTCGCACCCGCTCCTGCCGGGTATCCGACGAGAAGGGAACTCCCGACGTCGCGGCGCTGATACTCCCAACACCTCGGGGGTAGCGTGCAGGGGTGGAGCTGCCCCAACTGCTCGAGGAGCCGGTCGGTATCGCTCCGGGCCGCCACGCCTGCTGGACCTACCGGGACGCGGCCGAGCACGCCGAGCTGGGCTACGCCTTCCTCTCCGAGGGACTGGACCGCAACGAGCTCTTCGTCGGCAGCGGTCCCCGAGCGCAGCTCACCGCGCAGCATCGGGAATTGCGAGTCACCGGCGCCCGCCGACTCGCCGGCCGCTGCCCGCAGCTGTTCGGCTCGACCGGTACGGAGTCGGCATGAGCGCGTCGCATCCGGGTGAGCGGTGGGACGGTCGCTCCTTCGCCCACGAGGGCTTCGTCTATGGCTCCGACGACGAGCTCACCGGGCGAGTGCTGCCGTTCATCGCCGACGCATTCGCGCGCGACGAGCCCGTCCTTGTCGTTGTGGGCGAGCGTGCCCGCGCGGCGCTGGCCGATCAGCTCGGTGCCGACGTCGCCCGGTTGGCGAGCTTCACCGCTGCTGAGCGCTGGTGGCGTGGCGGTCACGCCACGATCCAGGCCTACGACCACGACCTGCGGACCCTGCGCGAATCCGTTCCCGCGTGGCGCCTCGTGGCCGAGCCGGTGTGGCTCGGCTGGACCGGCGGCGCGAAGTGGAGCCGCTTCGAGTCCGTCGCCAATCTCTGCTACGCCGACATGCCCTACTACAGCCTCTGCCTGCATGATCGACGCTCGCTTCCGGCAGACGTCATCGACGTGGTCGGACGTACCCACCCACTGCTCTGGAACGGGCAGGCACCCGCGGCGAACCGCCGCTACGAGGAGCCCGCCACCTTCCTGCACTCCGCCCAGCCCGGCTGGCGCAGCAGGGTCGCAGGCGCGCGGACGGCGACGATCGTGAACGCCCGGCAGGCTCGGCCGAGCTCATCAGCTGGGCCGAGGGCGACACCCTCGTCGTCGAGGTCGTCGACAACGGTCCCGGAATTGCGGATACGACTCGTGGCTACGTTCCGCCGGCCCGCGAACGCGACCGCGGGCGAGGCATGTGGCTGGCGTGCAGCCTGGCCAATGACTGTGCGGTGCGCACCGGCTCCGACGGCACGAGCGTCCAGCTGCACTTCGCTCCCGGCCATGCGGAGGCCGGCGGCCACTTCCCGGCTGGGGCGAGCGCCTGACCTCTGGTCCGCGTCTTGCCGGCGGTCAGCCGCGATAGCCCTCGAACATGCGCGCGAACGCGTTGGAGCCGATGGCGGTGACCTCGCTGGTGGGGCCGTTCAGGATCTCGTCGGCGTGCTCGGCGACCGCGTCCAGCGTGAGATCGCGGTCGATGAAGCCGTCGGTGGTCACGATGCTCACGCGGGCGACGTGGCCGGCTCCCACGGTGAAGCATTCGCCGTTGGCCTGGCACGACTCGTGCGCGAGCCAGCCCACGACGGGTGCCACCTTGCGCGGTGCCAGCCACTCCCCGAGCGCCTCGCTCCACGGAAAGGGCCCCATACCCGTGCCAGGTCGGGTCTTCGCGTAAGGGGTGATGACGTTGGCGCGGATGCCGGCGTCCGACCCTTCGGCCGCCATCGACCGCGTGAGGCCGATGATGCCCATCTTGACCATCCCGTAGACCGCACCACCCGGAAGACCCCATGCCGACCCCGATGACACGTTCACGAATCGGCCGCCGCCCTGGAGCGCCATCGCGCGCCAGGCCGGCCGGCTGACGTTGAGATGGCCGCGCAGCTGCGTGGCGAGCAGCGTGTCGACGTGGGCCTCCGGAAAGTCGGCGAACGCTCCCATGCGCACCTGGCCGGCGTTGTTCACGACGACGTCGATTCGTCCCCACGTGTCCAGCGCGGCCGCGACGATCGCCTCGCCGCCTTCCGGGGTCGCCACCGTGTCGCGGTTGGCGACAGCCTCGCCACCTGCGGCGACGATCTCGGCGACGACATCGGCCGCGGGGTCGCTGACCGATCCGGCACCGACGTCCGTGGTATCGCTGATGGCCACTCCGAGGTCGTTGACCAGGACTTTGGCGCCCCGGGAGGCGAGCAGGAGGGCGTATTCCCGGCCGAGATTGCGGCCGGCGCCGGTGACGATGGCGACCTTGTCGTCGAAGCGCAGCATGGCCGGGACGCTATCGATCTCGCCGAGAACGCCCGCATCCGGGCCACCCGGGTGGTTCGTGCCCGGGTTCATGAGGCACTCTGGAATCTGACACGATGTCAGGAGGCCATGCATGACCACTATTCCGAAGATCATCTCGGTCGACGACCACGTCGTCGAGCCGCCTGATCTGTGGACGAGCCGCCTCCCGGCGAAGTACCGGGACCGCGCGCCGCGGGTCGAACGCGACCGCGGGGTCTTCCACATCCAAGGCGGCTCCTTCTCGTTCGAGAAGGGCGTTCCGGAAGGCGACTGGGGCGACTGGTGGATCTACGACGATCTGATCTACCCGTTCCCGAAGCTCTCGGCCGCCCTGGGCTTCGAGAACCTCGATGCCGAGCCGGTCACCTTCGAGCAGATCCGTCCCGGCTGCTGGAAGCAGAAGGAGCGGCTGGAAGACATGGACGCGAACCACACGGACGCGTCGATCTGCTACCCGAACATTCTCCCGCGCTTCTGCGGCCAGGCGTTTCTCGAGCGGGCCGACAAGGATCTCGCCCTCTTGTGCGTGAAGGCTTACAACGACTGGATCATCGACGAGTGGTGCGCCGGCGACGGCTACGGCCGGCTGATCCCGCTCACGCTCATCCCGCTCTGGGACGCCCAGCTCGCCGCTGACGAGATCCGCCGCTGCGCCGACAAGGGCAGCTTCGCCGTCGCGTTCACCGAAAACCCGACCCCGCTGGGGCTGCCCTCGGTGCACGATGCGGACCGCTTCTGGGATCCGTTCTTCGCCGCCTGCGAAGAGACCAACACCATCATCAACATGCACATCGGATCGTCGTCGCGGATGCCGTCGACCTCCCCCGATGCGCCGTTCATCGTGAGCTCGGTGCTCACCTTCCAGAACGCGATGGGTTCGCTGGTCGACTACCTCTTCTCCGGCGTCTTCGACCGCTTCCCGAAGATGAAGATTGCCTACGCCGAGGGCCAGGTCGGCTGGATGCCGTACGTGCTCGAGCGCGCCGACAAGCTCTGGGAGGAGCGTGCCGACAACGCGTTCGGCACCAGCCTCAAGCGCCCGCCGTCCAGCTACGTCCCCGGCCGCATCTTCGGCTGCATCTTCGACGACGAGACGGGCCTCGCGAACCGTCACGTCATCGGCATGGACCAGATCTGCTTCGAGACGGACTACCCGCACGCCGACTCGACGTTCCCGCACTCGGAGGACACCGCTCGGCGCATCTGCGAGAAGGCCGGCTTGTCCGATGAGGAGATCTACAAGTTCCTGCGCGGCAACGCCATCAAGGCTTACGGCCTGGAGCGGGTCGGCATCACGAAGTAGGGGTCACACCAGAGATCAACGCGCCAATGATCATGCCCTGGGGCCGTGTGAACGCGGTCTCAGCTTGATCGTTGGCGCGTTGATTGCCCACATGGCAGCCCGCGGGCAGCACGCGCCGGCCGGTGGCTGGCTCGATCTGCGCAGCCGCGCCTCGCAGCTCGCCAGCTTTCGCATCGCGTTCCTCCCTGCTCGCTCAGCTCCCCCGTTGCGGCGCGAGCTCGCGCGGCAGCCGCTGCCGGTCGCCGGCATCCGTCTCGGTGCTCTAGCCGATGGCAAGGCCATCTCGCGCGTTCCATATCGGCGCGCGTTGCGGCGATCAGCGGACGAGCGAGCGTTCACCCCGCAGAATGGCACTGGCTCGAGGCCGGCATAGGGGGCCAGGATGATGCAGATGCCCGTCCTGTCAGGCGCCCGGACGACGCGCGCGCGGCTGCTCTCCGCGGCGGTCAGCGCTTTTGCGGCCAAGGGCTTTCACGCAACGACGACGCGCGACATCGCCGCAGCCGCCGGCATCAGCCCGGCCGCGATGTACGTGCATCACAAGTCGAAGGAAGAACTGCTCTACCTGATCGCGCTGACCGGCAACCAGCGCGTGCTGAGCCGGCTGCGGGAGGTCATCGCCGCCTGCGCGGAGCCGCTCGATCAGGTGCGCCATGTCGTCCGGGAGTTTGCGTACACCCACGCCCGGGACCATGAGGTCGCCCGGGTCATCAACGACGAGCTGAACGCTCTCAGCGCCGAACACCATGCGCAGATACGCGCGCTTCGGCGCGAGATCGTCGGCGAGGTACGGGCCATGCTCGACCGCGGCACCGCCGCCGGCGTCATCGATCCACCCGACACCGGCCTCGCGGCTACCGCGCTGCTGTCGGTCGGCGTGGACATCGCCCGCTGGTACCGGCCGGAGGGTCGGTGGACCCCCGATTACATCGCCGATCAATACGCCACCATGGCGCTGCGGATGCTCGGCGCAAGGCCGTAGCCCGACTCACCGCCCGTGCCGGTGGCGCGCACGGGTAGCTGGACAGTCCATTCGGCGCAGTCCTGGGACGCACCATTTTGCAGCCCTTTACTGAGCGCTTGCTTACTCCGGGAGAGGCGTCTAACCTCGGCGCGCGTGTGGCGCAGCGCACACGTCGGCTCCGTTGCCCGCGCTCGGCGGCGGCTGAGCACCGCCGCGGACAACCGTCGAAGCCCGGCCCGGCCGAGAAGGAGGCGACGTGACGACGACGTCCCTGCCCCGCACCGCTCGCCAGAGTCCGACTTCGCTGGGGCAGCGAGGCCTCTGGAACCGCCAGCTGCCGCACTACCCGGACACCGGCCCGCGGACGACCTACCTGGCTATCACGGTGCTCGCGACCATCGTGCTGTACTACGAGCTCTACATCCCGGGCGCCGTCGCCACGCAGATCATCGCGGACCTGCATCTGTCATTCACCTTCTTCGTCTTCGTTTCGGTCGTCGGAAATCTGGTCGGCGCGTTCGCATCCCTGTTTGCCGGGCTGGCCGACCGGTGGGGCCGCGCCAATCTCGTCGTCGGCGGCTTGGCGCTGACGGCGCTCGTCATCGGTGTCGGGCTCCCCCATGCCGGCAGCGAGGCGGCCTACCTGGCGCTTTTCGCCGTGCTCAGCTTCGTCGAAGGCGTCGTGCTGGTCGCTAGCCCGGCGCTGATCCGCGACTTCTCGCCGCAAGTCGGCCGCGGCGCCGCCATGGGCTTCTGGACGCTCGGTCCCGTGCTGGGCAGCCTCGTCGTCACCGAGGTCTCCAGCCACACGCTGCCCTCTCATCCTGACTGGCGCTTCCAGTTCTACGTCTGCGGGATCGTCGGCGCAGCTGTGTTCGTCGTCGCGCTGCTCGGACTGCGGGAGCTGTCTCCTGCCCTGCGCGACCAGCTGATGGTCACCATGCGCGACCGCGCGCTGATCGAGGCACGCGCCGCGGGCATCGATCCCGAGACAGCGCTCAAGGGCCACTGGCGGCAGATGCTGCGCTTCGACGTGATCGGCTCAGCCTTCGCCGTGAGCATGCTGCTGTTGCTCTACTACATGCTGGTCGGTTTCGTGGTGGTCTATTTCGTCACGACTTACGGCTACTCGGCGGCGCGGGCGAACTCCCTGGCGAACTGGTACTGGATCACGAACGCGATCGCGCTCGTGGTGGTCGGTGCCCTGTCTGACCGTTTCCGCGTCCGCAAGCCGTTCATGGTGCTGGGCACGGCGATCGCCCTCGCGGGCTCCATCCTGTTCGCGCTCTCGGCCACCGAGCACCGCAGCTATTACACGCTGGCCATCTACTTCGTTCTCGGTGCGTCCGGCGGCGGTATGGCCTACGTCGCGTGGATGGCCAGCTTCACGGAGACCGTCGAACGCCACAATCCGGCTGCGACCGCGACCGGCCTCGCGGTGTGGGGCTGGATTCTGCGGTTGGTGGTGACAGTATCGCTCGCCATCTTGACCCTGGTCGTTCCCGCCACCTCAACACTCGTCGACCAGGGCAATCGGGTGCAGGCACTCGCCGCGAAGTACGCCCAGCCGCTGCAGGTGCTGCAAGCCCTGGACCCGGCGACGGCGACGGCGTTGGACGCGAACCCGCTCGACGCCGCGGCGCTGGCCAAGGGACTCGGTGAAGTGGCGCGGGAGCAGGGCGCGAGCGCCGCCGAGCAGCGTCGGGTATCGCAGGCCGTTCGCTCCCGTATCCGCCAGGTAGCCGTGGCACAGGCGATCCCGCCGCAGACCCTGAAAACGCTGCAGACGAACCCAGCTGACTCGCAGGCGGTCGCTACGGCCGTCAACGCGATCGTCGACAAGCTGCACGTGAGTTCGGCGCAGGCCACGCAGCTGCTGCTGAGCCTGGCGAACCCCGCCGTGCAGGCCGACCTCACGTTGATCGAGAAGTACGCCACCACCCTGCAGCAGGCGCAAGCCGCCGTCCCGCCGGCGGATCTCACCTACTTGCAGGCGAACGGCGACAAGGTGCAGCAGGCGCTCGCGGACAACCCGGGTCAGTGGCAGACCTGGTGGTGGGTCTGTATCGGCGGCCAGATCGTCTTCCTGCCGTTCGTCTTCGTCATGGCGGGTCGCTGGAGCCCGCGCAAGGCGCGCGAGGACGAGCGAGCGCACGAGGACCTCGTGGCGCGGGAGATGGCCGCCCTGACGCCCGCGGACTCCCGCTAGGACGTCGGCTGGTGCGTCAGGACGTGCACGAACCGTCCGCGGCCAATTGACTCCAGGACAGCTGAAAACGGGACGTCCAGCGGCCGCCGTTGTGCTTGCGGCAACAAGCCGCGCAGGCGAGCCGGCGACCGCTTCGGGTCAAGCGGTAGCGGTGCAGTGCGGCCGTGCAGTTGGGGCAGCGGCCGATCCACCGGTAGCCGCCCGGAGTGCTGACCTCGGCCCCGAAGCAGCGCCGCGGCTGCGCACCGATCCTTCGGCACATGCGCTGCCAGACCGGTCCATGCCCGGCCGCATGACCGGCGAGTGCGTGAGCGATCTCGTGAAGGACGGTGTCGGTGAAGGTCTCGGCGTCGTTCAATTCGGTAAGGGGCACCGAGAACGCGAGGGTGCGCTGCTGGTACGCGCAATGGCCGAATTGGCGCCGGGCCCGGGTCCAGCGCAGCCTCCAGTCACCCAGTCCGTGATGGTCCATTAGGCTGCGGGCATGGCTTTGCGCATCCTCGGGATTCATGGTCGGAGGTCACTGTAACGGCTCACCTGACGTCGAGCTCGGCGAACATGCCGGCCGCGTAGTGCCCCGGCAGGTTGCACAGCAGCTCGTAACGCCCTGCCTGCAACGTCAGCGTCACCCATCCCGCTGACTGCGGTGAGATGCCCTCGCCGCTACCGCCGCCGCAATTCTCGGAGGCCTCACCCAAGCTGGCTGCTTCGGAGATGACGCCGTCCGCGCCGACGCTGCGGCTACCCGCCGTCGCCCCATCCGAAAGTGGCAGCACGACCAGTTCATGGACCTGCATGCCACGGTTGTAGGCCACGATGCTCACCGTGCCTGCCGCCGCGCGCTGGGGAGAGACGCGCAACGCCATCACGTTCGGCGACGTGCCGATACCGGCCGTCGCGCGCCAGCCCTGCATCATGCCGCCTCCGGCCATCCTCCCGTAGCCCGGCATGTCACTGAGAACGACCGTCACCGACGTGCCCGGGAGCCTCGGAACGGCACACGTGACCGCGGACGTCATGGGATTGCTGCCCGCAACGGTCGCGCGCTGCGGACTGTCGCGGATGGCCGCGACGGCGCTGACCGATCCGGCGGTCAGCGCGATCACCGCAAGCCCGGCGATGACAGACGACCGAGCAAGCATGTCAGCGTCCCGAGTTCAGCAGATCTCGCCGGTGCACATACTCGTTCTCATCGATCTCACCCCGCGCGTACCGCTCGTCGAGCACGCGCTGCGCGTCGCCACCGCCGAGTCGCGGCCGGTCGCGGTCAACGCGCCGCAGATTGCGAAACAACGCCATGCCTCCGAAGACGACAAGGGCCCAGAATGCCAGCATCAGCAGGCTCATGAGCAGCCAGCCAACCCATCCGAAACTCCCGCCGTCGTGCCAGCCCATCATCGCTGCGCTCCTTCCTGGTGAAGCCTTGCTGACAGCATCGGCCGCCACTGTTAAGCGCCTCCGATGCCGAGCGTGAAGCTTGCGTGAGGTCGGCCGGGTGAGCCCTGAGCCCTGTCAGCGCAGGCATAGTGGCGGCAACTCGAACCACCGCAATGCCTCGAAGTCGGGTGCCAACCCGGTCGGTTCATCGCCGTCCCATGCGGGATCGTCGGAACGGCGCGCCAGCATTGCCCGGGCGTCCCGCAATTGGGCCGCAAGCACTGCCTCCGGCGCCCGCCGGTGAGTGGCCGGATAGGTCAGCGTGCCATCGTCGCGGTAACGCAGATCCCGCAGGGAAAGCGGCGGCCTGACCGGACCAGCCCGGTGGCGCCAAAGCCCGGTCTGCGGATCGAACCGGTAGTCCGTCAGCAGCTTCCATCCCTGATCCGCGAGCAAGCTCACCGATTCGATGAGGTAGTCCACCACGGTGTCGCTGAGGAAGTAGTTGAAGTTGACCCGGGTCCAGCCCGGTTTGATGCCTTCGCATCCGACGTGCACCTCCTGGTCGATCGCGTGTGAGCGCGCCAGGTCGATGCCGAGTAGCCGATGCCCGTACGGCCCGGCGCACGAGCAGCCCCCGCGGGCTTGGATGCCGAACAGGTCGTTCAGGACGGCGACCACGAAATTGTGGTGCAGCCGGCGATGTCCGCGGCGCACGCCGAAGGACACGATGGAGAGCCGTTGCGCATCCGCGCGCCCCAGTACCTCGATGTTCGGCTGGCTCTTCCACGCGTCCAGCGCGCGCCTCCAGAAGCGCTCCTCACGTTCCCGGATGAGGTCGGCGCCGACCGCTTGCTTGAGCTGGAACACCAGCCCGGCTCGGATCGCACCCACGATGGCCGGCGTCCCGCCCTCCTCGCGAACGACCGGATCGTCCACGTAGCGGTGCTCGTCCGCGGACACGAACGCGACGGTCCCGCCACCCGGGACGGTCGGCACCCGATTCGTCACCAGGGCGCGATTCACGATCAGGATCCCCGGTGACTGCGGCCCGCCGACGAACTTGTGGGGCGACACGAACACCGCGTCCTTGTAGGCGAGCGGCCGGCCGTCCGGAGCGCTCACCTGCATCGCGACATACGGGGCTGCCGCGGCATAGTCCCAGAACGACAGCGCCCCGTGGCGGTGCAGCACTTCCGCGACGGCTTCGGTGTCCGTCAGGATCCCCGTGACGTTGCTGGCCGCGGAGAAGCTGCCGATCCGCACCGGCCGTGACGCGTAGCGGTGCAGTTCGAGCTCCAGCCGCTCGAGGTCCACGTGCCCGCTCGCGTCTTCCGGAATGACGACCACATCAGCGATCGACTCGCGCCACGGCAGCTCGTTCGAGTGGTGCTCGAACGGCCCGACGAAGACCACCGGCCGGTCGGAGGCGGGGATGCATGCCGACAGGTGGTAGCTGTCGTCGAGGTCCCCCGGGATCCGCAGGTTCAGGATGCGAATGAGCTTGTCGATCGCTCCGGTCGCACCGGAGCCGGTGAAGATGACCAGCGTGTCGTCGTCCCCGCCCACGGCCTCGCGGATGATGGTGCGGGCGTCCTCGCGCAAGTGGGTGGTCTGCAGCCCGGTCCCGGAGCTTTCCGTGTGCGTGTTGGCATAGAGCGGCAGCACCTCCTCGCGCACGAAATCCTCGATGAAGGTGAGCGCCCGGCCGGAGGCGGTGTAGTCCGCGTAGGTGACCCGCCGCGGCCCGTACGGCAGCTCGACGACCTCGTCGTCGCCGATGACGCTGTTACGGATGCGCTCCAGCAGAGGTGAGCTCGGGGCCTCCGTTTGCTCATGGCTATCGGCCGGCTGCTCGCCCTCGCGCAATTGCATCAGATACTCGGCATCACCGAGCAATTCCAGCCGGCGCCAGAGGACGCTCGTGGGGACGGACTGGCTGGCGTGCGCTGAGATCGCCTGGTACTGCCGGCGGCGGTCGACGCGGACCTCGTAATCGATCTCGGCCGGCGGCGACCCGACGAAAGCCGCCCCGAACTCCGCGTTCAAGAGCTCGGCGTGCTCGGCGGGGATCGTCCAACCGATAACCGGCAACTCCGCTACCTCCGCGGCCGCCAGGGCCGCTCTGGTAGCCGCCGCGTGATCCGGATGACTCGTGACCCCCGTCGGCGCGAAAACGAGCAAACCGTCTGCCCCGACCCGGCGCACGGCATCGATGACGTCGCCGGTGAGCCGGCTCGCGCATACCCCGCTGAGCTCCCCGTCCGGATAGCTCAGCAAGTCGGTGTGAGCGAGACCGAGGAGCGCAGCGGCCTGCTCGAGCTCAGCCGCCCGCAGGCGATGCAGATTGCCTTCCACGCCGTGCAGCGTCGACCCCTCACCGTGCGTGAGGCACAGGAGTGCGGCCCGGCTTCCGGTCGCCACGAAAGCGCCCAGCACGGCGCCGAGCCCGAACGACTCGTCATCCGGATGAGCGACGACCGCCAGCACGGACTTCCAGGATGGCAGTGTGCTCACCGACCTCACCAGTCGCTCCTCCCACTTCCCCGCGCAGCCTCGGGGGCCGATGATGAGATGGCCGGACTCCTCTGGGCAGAGGCCAAGGTCCCTGCCGGTACGGCGGCACCGGGCGAGCGAGCCGGTTCTGCAGCAAGCGGCGCCGGCGCCGGCGCCGGCAACGTCAGCATGAAGGACGCGCCGCGCCCCGGCCCGCCGGAGCGCGCCGTCAGATCGCCACCGTGCGCCCGCGCGATCCCGCGCGAGATGGTCAGTCCGACACCCGATCCCGGCGAGCGCCGAGTCGCCGTCGGGGCTCGGTAGAACCGCTCGAAGACCCGCTCGAGATCGGTGTCTGCGAGGCCAACCCCGCTGTCGGAGACCGTCACGCTTGCCCGGCTGCCGCGGCGCTCGCTGACCACCTCGACACGGCCGCCCGGTGGCGTGGCGATGAGCGCGTTGCCGAGCAGGTTGGTGAGCACCTGGCTGATGCGGTCGACGTCGGCACGCACCGGCAACGGCTGGTCCCCATGCACGGCAAGGGCGATGCCGGCGTCCTCGAACTGCGGTCGCAGCCGAGCCGCCGTACGGGCGGCGAGCTCGCCGAGATCGGCGGCGACCGGATGCAGGTCGACGCGCCCCTCCTCGGCTCGGGACAGCGCCGCGAGGTCGTCAGACAGCCGGTGCAGGCGGCGCAATTCGTCGGCCATCGCGCTCAGGTTCTGCGGATCCGGCCGAAGGACCCCGTCGATCAAGCCCTCGACGTAGCCGTCCAGTGCGGCAAGCGGCGTGCGCATCTCGTGTGCCACGTCACCGAGCAACCGGGTGCGGCGCACTTCGGTTTCCCCGAGGCCTGCCGCGAGCGTGTTCACATCCGACGCGAGCGCGGCGAGTTCGGGCTCGTGCGGGAGTTCGACGCGCGCCTGGTAGTCGCCCCGGGCGATCCGCCGGGTGGCCTCCCGCACGGCCGAAAGCGGTCGCAGCAGCCGGCGGGCGACAAACGCGGCTACCAGCCCGCTGGCCGCCGCGCTCGCCAGGATGGCGACCCAGAGGGCCACGTTCAGCGCCGAGATCAGCGCGGTGTGGGTAGCCGTTGCGGCCGTCGTCCCCGTCCCACGCATCATCCCGCCGGAGCCGTTGCCCATCTGCATCTGATGCTCGAACAGCGGTGGCAGCAGCAGGCGGACGGTCACGTAGGCGGTCACTGCGCCGACGCCGATGACGACGACATACGAGAGCAGCAGCCGCGTCGGCAGGCGCAGCGAGGAGCGGGCGGAACGCCGGGCTGTCATGAGCGCGTTCCGACGAACTTGTAGCCGACGCCGCGAACGGTGGCGATGTAGCGCGGCGCAGCGACGTCGTCCCCCAAACGGGCGCGCAAGCCACGGATATGGACATCGACGACCCGCTCGTCGCCGTAGAAGTCATATCCCCAGACCCGCTCCAGCAGCTGGGGGCGCGAGAAGACCCTGCCGGGGCTTTGTGCGAGCGCGACGAGCAGATCGAATTCGAGCGTCGACAAGAGGACCGGATGGTCCTGGCAGGCGACCTCGCGACGCGGAAGGTCGATACGAAGACCATCGAAGACCAGCTCTTCGGACGCCTCCCGGGCAGATTCTCCGGAGTCGGACGCCGGGGTTCGCTCGCGCCGCAGAACGGCCTTGACTCGTGCCGCTACCTCGCGTGGGCTGAACGGCTTGGTGATGTAGTCGTCGGCGCCGAGGCCGAGACCGACGAGCTTGTCGACCTCCTCGGTGCGGGCGGTCACCAGGATGATGTACACATCGCTGCTGCGGCGCAGCTGGCGCATCACTTCGAGCCCGTCCAGACCGGGCAGCATGATGTCGAGCAGGATGAGGTCCGGCGGCTCCGTTTCGGCGACGTGTAACGCCGTCTGCCCGTCGCCGGCTTCGGACACGACGAAGCGGTCCGCCTCGAGATAGCCACGCAACACGTTGCGGATATGCGGTTCGTCATCGACGACGAGTACCCGACGCACCTGCTCACCTCCACGCCGCTGCCGCCCAGTCAGCATGCCCTGGGCGACAGCGGCAATCCGAGGGGCCTTTGTCCCGATCACGAGGTCCCAGTGGCCGTCGAGAGCTCATGCATGCGGTCGCGGTGCTGCTCGGCGAGCTGCTGGCGCTGCGCGGGCGACAGCGACTGCCGCTGCTCACGCTGGTCCCGCCACTGCTGCGCTTCGTCGGAGTTGTAGTACGGGCAATCCTGCGGGTCTGCGTAGCCGCCGTGCCGCGGACCGTTTTGCGTCACCGCCGGACCGTTGCCGGCGGGCCCGGAGCCGGTGGTGGCAGCCACCGCGACTCCCGCGGGCACCGCAAGTGCCGCCACAACTCCGGCGACGATCAGAGCGCGCCTGGTCTTCGTGGTCTTCATTCTCATCACCTCTTGGCATCTGGCGTCTTCTTTGCGCCAATGTCAGACTGCGCGGCGCGTGTGATGCCCCTGGTGCGACCGTTGTGAAGCTTCGGTGAAGGCATACCCCCTGGGGTGTTTGCCTCCCACCGGGAAGGGTAGGTAAGGTTCCCGGAACGGAAAATACCTGCACGGGTATCGGGGAGAGGCTCCTCGCCGCGCGCGTGCACTCCGGATCGACGCCGAGGAGACCGCAATGGTGGAGATCGTTCCCATCGACACGCCGACGCTGGGAGATCGCTCCTACCTGGTGCACGACGGCGAGGTCGCTCTCGTCATCGACCCGCAGCGCGACATCGACCGGGTGTTGTCGCTCGCAGAGAGCCGGCGGGTGCGCATCACCCACGTGTTCGAGACACACATCCACAACGACTACGTGACCGGTGGCCGGGCGCTGGCGTTGAGCCTCGGCGCTGCCTACCACGTCAGTGCGCAGGACCCGGTCACCTTCTCCTGTGACCGGGTGGCCGACGGCGACCGGGTGAGGGTCTCCCCGGCGTTGACGATCGAGGTCGTCGCGACACCCGGCCACACCTACCACCACCTGTCATTCGTGCTGCACTCCGAGGGCCGCGTCGCCGGCGTCTTCACCGGAGGATCGTTGCTCTACGGGTCGACGGGGCGCCCTGACCTGCTCGGCTCCGACCACACACCCGAGCTGGTCCACGCTCAGTACCACTCGGCCCACCGGCTGGCCCGCGAGCTGCCGGACGAGACGCCGGTCTATCCGACCCACGGTTTCGGCAGCTTCTGCTCGTCGACCCAGACGGAGGCCACGTCGTCCACGATCGGCTCGGAGAAGCAAGGCAATCCGGTGCTCACTCAGGACGAGCAGGCCTGGGTCGACGGCCTGCTCGCCGGCCTTGACGCCTATCCGGCGTATTACGCGCACATGGGGCCGGCCAACCTCGATGCCCCGACCGGCGCACCCGATCTGAGCCTTCCCGAGCGCGCCGACGCGGACGCGCTCGCGCGCCGCCTCGCGGCCGGTGAATGGGTCGTCGACCTGCGCACCAGGACGGCTTTCGCCGCGGGTCATCTGAAGGGCAGCCTGAGCTTCGGGCTCGATGGGGCATTCGCCACCTACCTGGGATGGCTCATCCCGTGGGGAACGCCGGTCACGCTGCTGGGCGAGAGCGTCGAGCAGGTTGCGGAGGCGCAGCGCGAACTGGTGCGTGTCGGTATCGACCGACCTGCCGCCGCGGCCACCGGCACTGCGGCCGACTGGTCGGGGCTTGCCCCGCCGGAGCGCCTCCGGATTGCCACCTTCGCGGAGCTGCGCGCGGAGCGCGCGAACGGCGACATCTTCGTCCTCGATGTGCGACGCGGCCAGGAGTGGCGTGAGGACCACGTGCCCGACTCGCTCAACATCCCGCTGCACCAGCTGCTCGATCGGCTGCACGAGCTTCCGAGCCGGCCGATCTGGGTGCACTGCGAAACCGGCTACCGGTCGTCGATCGGGGCCTCGATTCTCGTTGCGGCAGGAAAGACGGTCGTGGCCATCGACGACGAATTCGACAACGCTCGCCGCCAGCGGCTCACGGTGTCGACGGCGAAGGGAGAAGCGGCAGCATGAGTTTCGGCGGTCGGGTCCGAAGCCTTTTCCAGTCCTCTTACGGCAAGGTGAATGCCGCCGAGGCGGCTGAGCTCGTCGGCGAGGGAGCCGTGCTGCTGGACGTCCGCGAGGCCGACGAGTGGGGCGCCGGACACGCCCCGCAAGCCCGTCACATCCCCCTCGGCCAGCTGCCCGGCCGGGAGCGTGAACTCCCCGCGGGCCGCCCCATCGTCGTGGTCTGCCGGTCCGGCCGGCGCTCGGCACAGGCAGCGGGCATGCTCGCCGGCCACGGCCGTCAGGTGTCGAACCTCGTCGGCGGCATGCATGCGTGGACCCGCGCGAGCCTGCCCGTCGTCGCCAAGGGCGGGCGGCCGGGGCGAGTGATCTAGCTCCCCGCCCGGTTCCGCCGCCCCCCAAAGATCCGGTCCGCATGAGGAAGGAATGCCGGTGGTTCTGATCGCCATACCGGTAGGCCTACTCATCGGGCTGTCCCTCGGCGCGCTCGGCGGCGGCGGCTCCATCCTGACCGTTCCGGCACTCGTCTATCTGCTGGACCAGTCGCCGCACGCCGCGACGACCGGTTCCCTCATCATCGTCGGGATCACCGCGGTGACCGGTATGGCCGCGCATTTGCGCGCCGGCCGCGTGCGCCTCGCGCAGGGACTGACGTTCGGTCTGCTCGGCATCGCCGGGTCGTATCTCGGCACGCGCCTGTCGACGCACGTGGATGCCAACGTCTTGCTGACCGCCTTCTCCGTTCTGATGATCGTCGCTGCCGGGGCGATGTACCGGCGCTCGCGGGTCAGGCCCACCTCCGGACCGCATCAGGCGCCGGACACGGGGTCGTCAGCCCCGGCACCGGTCAGCGGTTCGAGCGGGGGGGCGTCCGGCGCGCACCCGGTCGGGGTACTCGAGCCGGACGTCGCCACGCGCAGTTGCCGCCTTCCGGCCGTCAGCTCCCGGGTCGACACCTGCCTGGCGATCCGCGTCCTTCTCGCCGCCACCGTGGTGGGGCTGCTCACCGGATTCTTCGGCGTCGGTGGCGGATTCGTGATCGTGCCGGCGCTGGTTCTCGCGCTGCGGTTCCCGATGCAAGCGGCCGTCGGCACCTCGCTGCTGGTGATCGCGATCAACGCCGCCGCCGCCCTTGTCGCTCGACTCGGCACCCACGTCGTACTCGACTGGCCGTTACTCGCCACGTTCATCGCCTCCGCGATCGTCGGCTCCTTCGCCGGCAACCGCGTGGCATCCCGGGTGGATGCCGGGAAGCTCACGGTCGCGTTCAGCGTGCTGCTGACCGCCGTCGCGATCTACACGGCAGCGCGCTCCATCCCGCACGTGGTCTGATACTGGGGCCTTTCGCCCATTCGGCGTAGGACGGCGGGACCTATTTCCCGGCCGAAATCCCCTGTAGACACCCCTGCGCCCCGCTTACGTTTCCAGCGCTACTTGCTGCTGCCCTGGGGGGCGATGGTGATGAGGGAAACTCCACGGCTCGGGCGTGGAACGAGAAGGATCATCTCCGCGATGACGGCACTGACCGTAGCCGTGCCGCTCGCTGCGACCGGAGCCGTTCTGACGGCACCGGCGGCGAGCGCCGCGGCACCGCAGCGGACGTGGGTCACCGTCGTGAACAACGGTGAGAATCCACCGGGCGCCGCCATCCACTTCAACAGCTACAGCCAGCCATCGGTGAGCAGTAACGGCGTCGTCGCCTTCCGCGGCCGCACACAGGGCAATGATGGCGGCGGGGGTGAAGGTGAGGGCGACGTCTCGGCCCTCGCGGCAGACGGCGGCGGCAGCGGCGGAGTCGGCAACCCGGTCCGCGGCGTCTTCAGCCGAGACATGGCAGTCGCGGGCTCCTCGGTGGTCGCGGTCGCCCAGACCGCAGGCCTGGTGCCGCAGCCGAACAACCTCGACGGTCGTTTCAACGAATTCCCATCGTTCCCGCGCATCACGAGTGACGGCTCGTCGATCGTTACCCGCGGGCAGTCGACCCCCGTGTGGACGTACACGCTCGAGGACGGCAGCGACACGAGGATCGGCACCAGCGGGGTCTACGTCACCGTGAACGGCACGCTGACCACCGGTGCCAGCTTGCTCGGCGCTGTCCCGGAGTACGGCTACTGGGCCGTCCCGAACGCGCCGGCGGGCACCCGCTTCGATCAGTTTCCGGCCTCGCCGACCGCCGACGGTTCCAAGGTTGTCTTCAAGGGCAACTACGCCGGCTCAGCCGATGATGAGCTCACCGGCGACTACTTCCGCGACCTCAGCCAGCCGGACTCGCCGGTGACGCTGATCGCGGGCAGTACGACAGCCATCCCCAACCAGCCGCCCGGCGGGGCAGTGACCTTCGGTTCCACGGCACCGCCCAGCGCCGCGAACGGCTATGCGGTCTTCACCGGCTGGGACAACGAGGACAACCCCACCATGGGCGGCATCTATCTCGCGCCTCTGACGGCCTCTCCGACTCTTGAGACGATCGCGTCCATCGGCCAGCCGGTCCCGGGCGAGGACGCCGGCCAGACGTTCACCAACTTCGGTGAGGGCCTGTCCTTCGACGGCAGATACGTGGCGTTCTGGGGAAGATGGGGCACCGAGGTCCGTAACGTCGTCCTGGCCTGCCCCACGGACGGCAACAAGGACCTCCTGGCGTACTGCCGTGAGCAGTACCCCGACGGATACCCGGCGAGCATCCCGGTGCATCAGGGGATCTTCGTGTACGACACCGCGACCGGTCACCTGACCGCCGTCGCGAAGACCGGGACGCAGTTCACCGACTTCACCTACTGGGTCTTCTCCGGGGCGCCGCCGGGGGTGGGGGGCACGACCGACACCACCCGTGAGCCCCCACGCTGGCGCAGCTCCGCCTTCGACGCGGTTTCCGGCGACAACGGCACTTTCCAGGTCGCGTTCAAGGCGACGAGCACGGACGGAGCCATCGGCATCCACCTGGCGCAAGGATCAGGTGAGACGCCCGCGGTCGTCCCGATCGTCGATACGGCAATGCCTGGGCGCAGTGTCGACCCGCAGGCGCCCGACGGATCTCTTGTCAGCGCGGTCGGTATCGAGCGCGATGGCTTCCGCGGCCGAAACCTCGCCGTGACTGTCACGATGCTGAATCTGGCGACTTCGGAGAGCTGGGCGGGTGTTTACCTCACCACTGTTGCGGCGGACGAGACGGCACAGACGATCACCTTCGGGTCGACGCCGCCCACCGACCCCGTTCCCGGGGGTAGCTACGCGCTGGCGGCAACCACCAACGCCGGCTTGCCCGTGACGTTCTCCCTCGACGCCGCCACCACTCCGGGGGCATGCACGCTGAGCGGTTCGACAGTGCATTTCCTCGCACCCGGGACGTGCGTGATCAACGCGGATCAGCCTGGTGACGGCACCTACGCGGCGGCGGCGCGAGTGCAGCAGACGATGTCCATCGGGAAAGCGGCTACCACCCTCGCGCTGGTCGTCACCGCCTCCACCATTCAGGGGACCGTCAAGCCCGTGGCTCCGTCGACCGGAACCCCGACCGGGACAGTGACCTTCACCGTGGACGGCACATCCGTCGGAACGGCAACGCTGTCGGCCGGGATCGCCATTCGCAAATACGTCGTCCCGTCCGGGGCCGCGCGGAAGGTGACGGCGTCATACGCCGGTAACGCCACGTTCGGCCCGTCATCGGCGGCGATGACGCGCTACGACCCGGTCATTACCGCGAAGGTTTCCAGCGCGCATCCGAAGACGGCATACGGGTGGTACCGCTCGCCGGTGACGATCACCTACGTCTGCGTCCCCCATGGCGCGCCATTGGTGGGACCTTGCCGGGCGCCGGTCACACTGCGACACGACGGGGCGAAGCAGTCCGTCACCCGCAGCGTCTCCGCGACCGATGGCGGGAAGGCAACCGTCTCGGTTCGCAACATCAACATCGATCAGGTCCGCCCCTGGGTGGCCGTGACGGGGGTACGCAACGGTGCGGTCTACTTCGGCACCTCTCCCACACCGCGGTGCATCGGTGCGGATTGGCTGTCCGGCCTCGCGTCCTGCAAGGTCACTCGGGCCACCCGGGGTGAGCGTACGAACTACACGGCGACAGCCACCGATCGCGCGGGGAACGTCGCGTCGGCCAGCGGCAGCTACATCACGCTGTCTGCGGGTCTGCTCGGCGCGCCCTACATCTTCGGCCTGTTCGACGTCACGAGCCGCCATGCCTACACGCTGGTGGTGTACTCGGCAACCCGGCCGGTGCTGTACCGCGCCGTTCCGTACCCGGGTATTCCGTTCGTTCCCGACAAGGCGTTCAACGCCGCCGGTTATCACCGGTGGACGACGACCGTCTACGTGGGAACCTGGTTGCGGGCTCACCCGTACTGGAACCTCGGCGTGAGGACGGGCAACATGCTGAGGATCATGCCGATTCACGTGAGGTAGGCCACGTCGACTGTTCTGCTGCCCGGCGACCTCACGGTGGCCGGGCAGCGGCCTGTCACGGCCGTGAGGTCGCACCCACCACGTGGCGTTTCACATCAGACACTCACCAGGGCGACGCAGACTGGCAGGTAGCGATCAGTCGGCAGCCAGACGCCCGGCTCGCCGACCCGACCCAGCATCCGCGCGGAGGACGTCCGGCCCTTGCCCAACGAAGCCCCCGACACCACGACGGTGAGTGAACCGCAGCCGGCGAAGCCCGGACCGCACGACGGGGCGGCGGCAACGCAGCAGCGGCCCGGTACACGCGCCCGGAGCCGCCGAAGGTGGCTCTGGCTGCTTGACGCCGCGCTGCTGGGCCTGTTCTACAGCATCTACACGCTGGTCCGTAACACCGTTCCGAGCGAGCGGCAGGAGGCCCTGCGAGACGCCCGCGCAATCTTCGGCGCCGAAAACCGGCTGCATCTCGATCCCGAACACGCGATGAACAGCTGGACCGCAGCCCATCCCGTGGTGGCCAACATCGCCGACTACTACTACGCCATCTTCCATTTCGCCGTCGTCATCGCCGTTCTGAGCTGGCTCTACTGGCGCCGCCGGGAGGTCGCCCGGCGCTGGGCAGCGGCCTGGTACGTGATGAACCTCGTGGGCCTGCTGGGGTTCTGGCTGTATCCGACGGCTCCCCCGCGCCTGCTTCCAGGGGCGGGATTCGTCGACACAGTCGTGCGTTTTCACACGTGGGGTAGCTGGGGAGACAGCGGGGTCGCCTCGGCCTCCAACCAGTTCGCGGCGTTTCCCTCCCTGCACGAAGGTTGGGCCCTGTGGGCGGCGATCGCCATCGCCGCCAATGCCCGGCGACGCTGGGTGCGCATCGCCGCGTTCGGATATCCGGTCGCGACGGCGCTCGTCGTGCTGGCAACGGCCAATCATTTTCTGATCGACGTCGCGGCCGGCGTCGCCACCTGTGCCATCGGATTCGCCGTGGTGTGGGGGCTTCGGGCGCTCGCTCGGCCACGAGTGGGAGCTGCGACACCGCAACGCGCGTGGTGGAGACGCCCCGTCCTCGTCCTCGCGCTGGTTCTGGCACTGATCGCCGGCGTGGGTGCAGCGGCGATCGGCCTCGTCGTCCACCGGCGATCCGACAAGCAGCAGCAGGCGGCACGCCGGCTCGCCGATCAGTTCCTCGCGGATTGGGCAAGCCGACGTTTCCAGTCGCTGGGACAGTTGACCACCGGACCGGCGGGCACAGTCGCGGACTATTACAGCGCGGCAATGCAGGCGCTGCACGTGACGGCAGTACGGAGCGAGCTCGGCGCGGTGACAGTCGGCAAGTCCGAGCGCGCCGCGTTCACCGCCCAGCTGACCGTGAGCGGATACGGAACCTGGACCTACAACGGCGTGCTGCCACTGGTGATGGAGTCCGGCGGAAGGTGGCTGGTCCGGTGGACGCCGGCGGCACTCAATCCGGCGCTGCGGCAGGGCGAACGCCTGGGGCTTTCCGTCCGCCACCCGACTCCCGGCCATCTGCTCGACGACGAAGGCGACCGCATCCGAGGCGCGGACAGCGAGCTGACCGACGATTTTCTCGGCCCGCCGTCGCCGAGCGGCAGCGAGCCGAGGCTGCTGTCGAGCCGGCTTGCCGATGTGCTCGACGGCACGCCTTCGGCAACCATCTGCGTCGTCGACGCAAGCGGGCGTGTCGCCGCGAGATTGCACACCTTGACCGGCATCAGCAGTCGCAGCGTGCGCACCACGCTGGATCTGCCCCTGCAGCAGCTGGCGGAACAGGTCGTCGACGAGTCCGGCGGTGCCACGTCCCTGGTCGCCATCGACACCTCCACCGGGGCCGTGAAGGCCGTCGCCGACAATCCGCTGGCCGGCGAAGGCACCGCATTGCGAGGACGCTTCGCCCCCGGCTCGACGTTCAAAATCGTCACCGCCACCGCGGCCCTGGAAAACGGCTACAACCTGCAGACCACGGTCGATTGCCCGCCCTTCATCAACGGCGGAGGCTTCGTCTTTCACAACGCGGGCGGCGAGGCCTACGGCCCCATCACCTTCGAGAAGGCCTTCGCCGTGTCGTGCAACACGGCCTTCATCGGCATCGCGGAGTCGCTGCCCAAGGGTGCGCTGGCGAAGGCGGCGACGTTCTACGGGTGCACGATCTTGCCGGCCTCGGCACCTCAGCAGCGTGCCCTGACCGTCCCGTCGTTCGCGTGCAACTACCCACCGGCGCAGGACGCCGAGTACGCGGCGTCGGCTTTCGGTCAAGGCCAGGATCAGGTGAGCCCGTTGGGGCTGACCGCGATCTGCGCGGCTGCGGCGAACGGAACCTGGCACCCGCCGCGGGTCCTTCCCGCCGCGACGCCGGGTGCTCGACCAGCGGCGGCGCGCCAACTCCCGGCCACGGTCGTCGGCGAGCTGCACACTGCGATGCGAGCGGTCGTCACGTCAGGGACGGCGACCTCGATCGCCGGCACGCCGATAGCCGGAAAGACCGGGACGGCCGAGTACGGGACGGGCGACCCCCCGCCGACGAACGCCTGGTTCACCGGCTATCTCGGCCGTCTCGCGGTCACCGTCCTGGTGCAGGACAGCGGCTACGGCGGCGCCGCCGCGGCCCCGCTGGTGGCCCGTTTCCTGACGGCTGCGCAGAGCTACGCCAACGCATAGCCGGCGGGCCGTCCGCCGCGGCTCAGCCCGCGGCCGAGCCGGACTGCGCGGCGACCTTGGCGTGCACCTCGGCCATGTCGAGGTCGCGCACCGAGGAGATCACCTGCTCGAGCGCTGCCGCCGGCAACGCGCCTGGCTGCGAGAAGACGAGAACGCCCTCGCGGAACGCCATCAGCGTCGGGATCGAGGAGATCCGGGCGGCCCCTGCCAGCGCGCTCTCGGCTTCGGTGTCGACCTTGCCGAAGACGATGTCGGGGTGGTTCGCCGAGGCCTTCTCGAAGACCGGCGCGAACATCCGGCACGGGCCGCACCAGGACGCCCACCAGTCGACGAGGACGATGTCGTTGTCCTTCACGGTCTGCTCGAAGTTCTGCATGGTCAGTGCGCTCGTGGTCACGACATCTCCAGTCCGGGTCGGGATACCTACGGGGGTATAACGCCAGGAGCCCCCGAGCATTCCCCTGCCTGCCCGGCGGTACCGTGAGCACATACGGGCGGGGGTATGGACTTTGGTCCATATCAGGGGGGACCTGCGGCCCGGCGAAGGGTGCTGCGCAATCCATCACTGTCGGTCCATGCGCAAGAAGGTGTTGGTACTCGGCTCGAACTTCGGCGGCCTGACCGCCGCCCTCGCGCTCCAGCGTGAACTGCACGCGGACGTCGACATCCACGTGATGTCACCGAGCGACCTGTTCGTCTTCAATCCCAGCCTCATCTGGCTTCCCTTCGGGAAGCGATCGCCGAAAGACGTCACGTTTCCCGTCGGACCGACGTTCGCCGACCACGGCATCGGCTTCATTCATGCCGCGGCGACGCACATCGACCCGGACGCCAAATGGGTGCAGACGGCCGATGGCTCCCTGTACGGCTATGACTACCTGGTGATCGCCACCGGATACCGCAACAAGTTCGAAGTGGTTCCCGGCTTGCGCGACAACGCGGTGACCATCACCTCGCTCGATGAGGCCATTCGGGCCGGCGAGCGATGGCGGGCCTTCCTCGACAAGCCCGGCGACGTGGTCGTCGCCGCGTCGCAGGGTGCAGGCTGCTTCGGCGCGGCCTACGAATTCTTGTTCAACACCGCCTACCGGCTGCGCAAAGCCGGCCTGAAGAAGCAGTCACGCGTGACGTACGTGACGTCCGAGCCGTTCCTGGGACACTTCGGGATCGGCGGATTGCCGCACGGTGAGTCGCTGATCAGCAAGTTCATGAAGAAGGAGAACATCGAGACCCATGTCGGGGCTGCCCTGCAGCATGTCGACACGGACGCCGTCACGCTCGCCGACGGCACCGAGATCCCGTTCGCCTACGCGATGGTGGTTCCGCCCTTCGTCGGCCAGGACGTCATCGGCAATTCGCCGGCGTTAGGCGCCGACGACAAGGGCTTCGCTCCGGTCCGCGGCACCTATCAGAGCGAGAAGTATGACGACGTCTACGTCGTCGGCATCGCCGCAGCCGTTCCCTCTCCCTGGCAAACCGCAGTGCCGGTCGGCATTCCGAAGACCGGCTTCCCCACCGAGATCCAGGCTCACACGGCGGCGAAGAACATCGCGGCACAGATCGAGGGACGCACCCCGGACGCCACGAAACCGTTCGAAGAGATCCCGGCCGTGTGCGTGCTCGACGCCGGCAACAACGGCGTGGTCATGCTCGCAGACCGGATGCTGCCGCCACGCAAGCACGAACTGCTGATACCCGGACCGCAGGCACACGTGATGAAGCTCGGCTTCGAGAAGTATTTCCTCTGGAAGGCGCGCAACGGTCACGTGCAACTGCCGTGATCGGGTTAGCGGCGCCGCCGTTCCTAGCATCGCGCCGGGCCGGCGGCAGCTCAGGCGAGCGACAGGAAGAGCTTCTCCATCTGAGCGGCGTCGACGCTCTGGCTCTCGCCGTTCTCCAGCATGCATTGCTTGAGTCCTGTCGCGATGACGGCGAAGCCCGCGCGGTCGAGCGCCCGGCTGACCGCGGCCAACTGGGTCACGATGGCGGCGCAGTCGCGACCTTCTTCGATCATTCGGACCACACCGCCGAGCTGCCCCTGAGCGCGGCGCAACCGCTTGACGATCCGGTCCACGTCCTCATGCGGGATCTCGATCACCATGTCCTCCTCGCCGAGACAGGCCAGAGTACCCCATGGGGTATCACGGAGTCTCGCGCCCGACCCGGTGCGGATCATCACCGGACACCCCGTAGGGAATTTTTGGATACCCCGCCGGGTATTTGTTACCGTACTCCCGTCAGCTCGAGGCGCCATCGCGCCAGCGACGACATGTCCGAAGGAGAACCGTGACTACAACTGCTGCCGCTCCGCCCGCGAGTTCACCGCCGACGAGCATCCCTCCGAAGCGAGGCTGGCTGGCCCGCCTCGGCGCGTGGTCGGGAAGTCATCTGCGCGTGGTGCTCCTCGCCTGGCTCGTCGTGCTGGCCGTGTTCGGGACTTTTGCCCCCAAAGTGATGTCATCCCTGAGCGGTGCGGGCTGGCAGGACAGCGGCAGCCAGTCGGTGCAGGCGCGCGAGGTCATCGCGAAGGACTTCGCCGGGCTCGGCTCGACCGCGCTTCAGGTCGTCGTCGTCGACAAGACGGGGCCGATCGCCGACGATCCAGCCGCGCAGAAGGTGGTCGCGGAGGCTACGGCCCTCCTCAAGGCGGACAAGCGGGTCAGCACCGTCGTGCCGCCGCAGCCGGGGACGAGCCTCTCACGTGACGGCCGCACCGGCATCATCCAAGCGGGTGCCAAGGCGAACCCCAACGAAATGGTGCGGGCCGCCGAAGACCTGGTGAAGCCGCTGACCAAGCTCTCGACGAACGACGTGTCGGTGCAGCTGACGGGTTCCAGCGCGCTGTGGGCGAACTTCAACAAGGTCAACCACAACGCCATGATCAAGTCAGAGGTGCTGTCCTGGCCGGTGACGATGGTGGTGCTCGTCCTCGCGTTCGGCAGCCTTGTCGCCGCCGGGCTGCCCTTGATGCTGACGCTTGTCGGTCTGCTCACCGCGGCCGGTGCATTGGTGCTCGCCACACACATCGCCCCCGTCAGTATCTGGGCGCTGAACTTCGCCATGATGTTCGCCCTGGCGCTCGGGATCGACTACGCGCTCTTCATCGTCGTGCGCTTCCGGGCCGCACTACACGGCCGGGCGAAGGAACCTGACCGCGTCAAGGCATCCATCGACGCGATCGCGGAGACGATGGGCACCGCCGGAAAGGCCGTGGCATTCAGCGGCGTCACCGTTCTGGTCGCCCTGTCGACCGTGCTGATCGTGCCGAGCCCCGCCTTCCGCAGCATGGCGCTCGGAATCATGCTGTCCGTCGTCGCGGTCCTCGCTGCCACCCTGACGCTGCTTCCGGCGGTGCTGGGCAAGTTGGGCGCCAGGATCGACGCGGGTCGGATGCGCCTGCCGGGCTCGATCCGGCGGGCGCAGGCCCGCACGGCTCGGCGCGCTGCCGCGTCAGTCGCGTCCGCAGAGCCGCGCACCCCGGACGATGCGCACCCGCACCTGCACCACACCGTCGCCGGTCTGGAGCGCGGCCTGCACCACTGGGGCGCCTTCCTGCACCGCCGGCCGTGGATCGCTGGTGGCATCGTTCTCGTCATCATGGCGGCGCTGGCGTGGCCGGTGACGTCCTTGCGCACGGGCATGCCGAGCATCACCATCATCCCGCAGAGCCAGACGGCTCGGGCCGGCTACTACGACGTGGTCAACGCGTTCGGTCCCGGAGCACCGGGCACGCTGAACGTGATCACCCCGACCGCGGAGCAGGCCCAGACCACAGCGGCCCTCAAGGCGGACAAGGGCATTGCCGCGGCGATGCCGGCCGGATCGTCCAACGGTTGGACGATGACGCTCGCCATCCCGACCACCGACGCCTCCTCCAAGGCCACCGGATCGACCATCGACCGGTTGCGTACCGAGCTCCCGAAGGGAGCACTGGTCGGCGGTGCGGCAGCCGAGAATCATGACCTGGAAAAGGTGCTGTCCTCGCGCACGCCTTTGGTGTTCGCGCTGCTCATCGCCCTCGGCTTCCTGCTGCTACTGGTCGCTTTGGGCAGCCCGCTGGTCGCGTTCGTCGGCGTGGTCACCAACCTGGCGTCTATCGCCGCCGCGTTCGGTGTCGCCAAGCTGATCTTCCAGGACGGCCACCTGTCCGGCTTCCTGAACTTCCAGCCGCAGGGATTCGTCGACGCCTGGGGACCGCTCTTCTTCGGCGCGATGCTCACCGGTGTCGCGATGGACTACACCCTGTTCCTGCTGTCCGCGGCGCGCGAACACTACGACCTCACGGCCAACCCGTTGCACGCCATGCGAATGGCGCTGCGAACGTCGGGCCGCGTGGTAGTCGCGGCAGCCGGTGTCATGGTGGCGGTCTTCCTGACCTTCGCGCTCTCCGGGCCGTTGGCGCCCAAGGAGATGGGCATCATCCTCGCAGTCGCCGTGTTCCTCGACGCGTTGTGCATCCGGATGATCCTGCTGCCGGTCGTGCTGCGTCTCACCGGCCACGGCGCGTGGTGGCAGCCGAAGTGGCTGCGGCGCATCCTTCCCGACGTGCGTTTCTCGCACTGATACGAAAGGCGAATCTGCTGTGTCGACATACGGAATCAGCATCACGCTGGAGGCCGGCTACGCGGAGAGCGTCGAGCGCACTCGCGCCGCGCTGGCGGAGCAGGGCTTCGGCGTCCTCACGGAGATCGACGTCGCCGCGACGATGAAAGCCAAGCTGGACAAGGACATGGCCCCGTACGTCATCCTCGGCGCCTGCAACCCACCGCTGGCCCACCAGGCGCTGACGGCGGACATCTCCATAGGCCTGCTCCTGCCCTGCAACGTGGTGGTCCGCTCCCTCGACGACAGCCACACCCTGGTGGAGGCGATGGATCCGGACGTCATGGTGAAAGCCACGGAAAACCCGGCGATCGGGGCGGTCGCCGACGAGGCGCGGGACCGGCTGACCGCAGCATTGGCAGCGCTGAGCGGAACCAAGGACCCGCAGCGGCACTGAGGCATTCGGCGGGGTCCGTCTCCTTCCCGGGCGGGCCCCGCCGGCAATCGCAGCGTGAGTGAACGAGGAACGGACATGAGTACGACCTTCATCAACACCTGGACCGCCCCACCGAGCGTTGACAGCAAGCCGGCGACCAGCTGGCCGCTGCAGCGGATTCTCTTCCTCCTCGCCGGCACCGTGACGCTCTCCGGGATCATCCTGGGCGTCTTCGTCAACCACTGGTTCCTGCTGCTGCCGACGCTCGCCGGCGCGAACCAGCTACTGATGGTGGCTGTCGGCTGGTGCCCGATGTCGGTCCTGCTGACCCGCCTCGGCATCGCCAGCGGCAGCTGCGGCGCGCCGGCCCCTCCGACCTCCTAACCCCCGGGTCCCGAAGCCGGCCCGCCGGCCTGCCGCGGGACCTTTGTCCCTGGTGGATCGCCCGCCCAGGTCGCGCAATGAAGATGTACACCTGCGATCTGGGAGGCGAGGCACCATGACCGTTCCTGCCGATGCAGGCACGCTCGCGACGCGGAAGTCCGCACAGATGGTCGCCGACGAGGCCCACGCACGCATCGACGATGCCCTCCGTCAGGTGATCGAGGCCGCCGGAGAGGTGCCGTTGGAGATCTACCTACGAGGCGCCGGCGAACGGGCTCACGGCTCGAGCCAGATGTTGTTGAGCGCCTACGACCGGGTGATGGCGGAGCTGTCCCGACACCTGGTCGGCATGGAGGTTGCCGTCTGCCCCGCCGCGGAGGCTACGCCGGAAGGTGCTGGCCGCGTGCAAGCCCATCTGGTGCACGCGCGCCGGCTGGAAACGACCGTCCGCCGCATCGAGCAGCTGTTGTGGGGAGATGCCCAGGCGCCGAGCAGGCGGCTGGATCTGCTCCACCGCGACCTGGTCGAGCAGATGGCAGCACACCGCACCGCAGAGACGGCGATGCTGCAGGGCCTCGAGTCCGCCCTCGGTCCGGGTGCGCAGACCGAGTTGGGCGGGCGCCTCGAGCGCGCCACCCGGCAGGCGCCCACCCGCTCGCACCCGCATGCGGCGCGGCGGCTCGGTTGGACGCATACGCTGTATCGGCCGGTAGCTGCCTGGGATCGCATGCTCGACGCTGTGAACTCGCGGCCGTATCCACGGTTGAACGCCCGGAAACCGAAAGAGCCCGGGGTCTGGGGCAGTTATGTTCTCGGCCGGATGCTTCCGGCTCAGCGTCGCAAGAAGTGATCCGGCCGCGGGCCTGGCGAGAAAGAGCCCAGATTTGCAGATCCCGGGCAGCTAGCGACGCAGTTGCGGGAACTCAGTGACTGTCTCGCGCCAGCAGCGCCAGGATCTGTGGTGCGAGTTCGCGCGCCACGTCCGCGATCTCCTGCGGGGTCCAGATGGCCAGCGGAACGTGCGGGTAATCCACGGTGAGGTAAGGATACTCAGCCATTCCGCTCACGCGCGCGATGGCCTTGGCGGTGCTGAACATGGTGCGGTGCACCACGGCCACGCTGGGGATCCCAGCCCACTCGAGCTCCACGGCGTCGCGCAAACTGCGCGCACTGCACGAGCCTCAACCACCGAATCCGGCCACGGCTACAGTGGTTTCGTTGATGAGGCGCTCCCAGTCGATCGGATCCGGTGGCACCGAGACACTCGGCTTGCGTACCGATACGACCCCGCCGAGCGCCACCCGTCGCCCGACTTCGTCGCCGATGGCGGCGAGTATCCGGTCGCTCTCACCGAGCCCGTTGGAGACGAGCCCCAGGACTGCGCCGTCGAGGTTCGGCCGCCGGCGCGCAGGCCGCGCTTTTGCCTGCGACAGCGGGCCGCTGGTGGGATCCAACCCGATCACACTCACGCGTTCCTCCTCGGCGCAGGCTCCGCGCGGACGACATCGGGAACGACCGGCTCGGTGATGGCCCACGCCAGATGCGGGAAGAGAATCCAGGTCTCGGCCATCCCGGGACCTCCTGCTGCGACGAGGAGCAGACCCTCGGGTCTGCCGAGCTTCACGATCCCTTCTCCGTCGCGACGCGGCTCCGTCAGCAACGGCCAGAGGGCCGCGCGCACGTCGGACTTCGACCAGCCGGCTTCCAGAAAATAGCGGCGGTGCTCCGGACCGACGACGACCACGACGCTGGTGTCCTCGCCGAGCCAGACGTCACCGGCCGTGCCGCGCTGCCGAATCGTTCGCGCGATGGAGCCGACAAGACCCTCGGGAGTGCGACTCACAAAGTCCGTGGCCGCTCCCATCGTCATCATCGACGCCACCGTCACGGCGCTGGCGCCGACGGGATGACCACGCTCGACGCTGAGCGGCACCCAGCCGCTGCCCTCCTCGTCCTCGCCGAAGCAGAACGAGTAGCGCGCCGGGGTGGAGAACGAGGCGCGATCGAGAAAGTTCGGAATCGATCGGCAGACGTTGCGGATGACGAGCCGCAACGCGCGGCCGATGGTCGCGTTCGCCCGCCAGCCCGGCCCGAAGCATCCGGCCGTGCAATTGATGTCGAGGGCGGTGCGCGCCGGGCCGTTCACGATGACGACCTGCGCAGCCCCTGACAGCGTGCCGGTGGTGCTGTGACAGTTGCCCTTCTCGGAGAGGTGGGCGCGCGTCGCGGCGACCACGACCGGCAAGTACTCGGATCGGCATCCGGCCATGACAGCGTTGATCGCCACCTGCTCGGCTGTGACCACGACTTCGCGGGTCGGCACTTCTCCGATGACCGCCTCGGGCGGGAGGTCCGCAGCAGCAAGAAACTGCCCAACCCGCTCGGGAGTGGGTGGCACGATCGGTAGCCCGTCGGTCCAGCCCCGCTCGAAGTAGTCCTCCACCAGCGCGGCATCGCTGGTGTAGTGATGGCGGGGCGCCTGCAGGGTCGTCACCTGCTCGTCCATCCCGCAGGTCTAGCAGAAAGCGCCGCCCGCCGCACGCGTCAGAAGGCCATGAAGCCGCCGCCGTCGACCATGATGGTCTGTCCCGTCACGTAACGCGCGAGCTCGCTCGACAGGAAGACGGCGACCGGTCCGATGTCGGGCTCGGGATCACCGATGCGCCGCAACGGCGTGCGCCCGATGAGCAAGCCGTCGGTGAAGACCGGGCTGGTCTCCGCCACCACCTCCATCGCCGGGGTCATCGCGACCGGCCCGATGCAATTGACCCGCACGCCGAACGGCCCCCACTCCCGCGCGAGGCTCTTCGCGAGTCCACGCTGAGCCGCCTTCACCAAGCCGTAAGCCGGCAGGTAAGGGCTGCCCTCGACGCCGGCCGCCGATGTGATGAGCAGCAGCGAACCCTGCCGCTCCCGCAACTGGGGGTACGCGGCCTGGGCGCAGAGGTACGAGGCCCGCACCCCGGTGCTCATCATCGCTTGCCAGGTGGAGTCGGGGACGTCTTCAATCACGCAGGGCGGCCCGACCGGGGCCAGCGCGTTGTGAACCATGACGTCCAGTCCACCGAACTCCTGCACGGCCGCGGCGACGGCGGCGTGCACGTCATCAGCCACGCCCACGTCGCAACGCAGGCTGAGTGCCCGCCCGCCGCGGCGCTCGATTTCCCCTGCCACCTGGTCGCCGGTCTCGGTACGGCGCGCCGCGATGACCACGTCGGCGCCGTGACTCGCGCAGGCCAGCGCGATGCCCGCGCCGACTCCACCGCCGGCCCCCGTCACCAGGACCACGCGCCCCGAAAGCAGCGGCTCTCCCACGGCGCTCACAACCCCATCCAAAGACCACCGTCGGCCACCAGCGTCGCCGCTGTCAGGAAGTGGGCCTCGGGGCGGCTCAGCAGGCCGATCAGGGGCGCGATGTCTGCCGCGGGATCCCCCGGAGTGCCGAGCGCATGAGCGGACAGCGACACTGCGCGCGTCAATGAGATGCCTTCCGCCTCCCCGAGCAGCAGGTGCGGAGCGAGCGCGACGGTGTTCGCGGTGACCGCGTGCGCTCCCCACTGCCGACCGCAGCCCTTGGCCAGTACCCGCAAGCCCTCAGCGACGGCGGCCAGCATGGCGAAGCCGGCGGCACCTGACATGCCGATGGTGGGCACCACGAACACCATCGAGCCACGCGTTAGGCGCAGATGCTCGAGCGCGTGCCGCGCTACCCACCAGGCCGCCTCCAGCGCGTGCTCGCAGCCCGCGGACCAGTCGTCCTCGGCGATCGAGGTGAAGTCCGCGCCGAACAGCACCGACGGCGGATACCAGGCGTGGACGATCTGGTCGATGCCGCCGAGCCGACGCTCGGCCTGGGCCAACGCGTCGACAACGTCCTGCTCGGACCCGAACCCGCACCGAATTCCCTCGACCGGCGATCCGCCGTCAGCCGCGACCTCGCGCCCGACGGCAACGACCTGGGCATTCACCAGTCCGGCCGCGAGCCCTTCGGCCAGGGGGCGTTCACCGATCAGCACGACACGCGGCCCATCCGGCCGCTGGTTGGGTGGCACGGCAACACCCTAGCCAGCCGGTTTTCGCCGACTTCACGGCCTGCCGCGCGCCGCGCATGTACCGTGGTGGTGCTTGCGGTTCTCTCTTCTCGTTGGTGTTACAGCGCCCGCGGAATCTGGCGGCGAGCGCTTGGTGGGCTACACCGAACGAATATGTGACGCGGGAATCCCCTCCCGGTCATGAAAGAACACCGGTGACCTGCAGACAGGTCCCGTCTCGAAGGAGAAGCATGACGCAAGGCACTGTGAAGTGGTTCAACGCCGACAAGGGCTTTGGATTCATCGCGCAGGACGGTGGCGGAGAAGACGTCTTCGTCCACTACTCGGCGATCGTCGCGAACGGCTACCGCAGCCTGGAAGACAACCAGCGCGTGGAGTTCGAGATCACCCAGGGCAAGAAGGGTCCGCAGGCCGAGCAGGTCCGCCCCATCTGATCCTCGGGGCGGACCTGTCCGCCCCACAGCGACCCGTGGCCGGCGGAGGGATGCACATATCCCTTCGCCGGCCACGGGTCGTCATACGGGCTGGTCGACGACGTCGAACAGCCCGTGATCGAACGGTCGGCCGGGAGCGAGACTGCGCTGGACGAGCCGCTCCCAGCGCAGCTGGTTGTCCTCGCATATGCCAACGTCCTTCGGCCGGCGGTGCGCCGGCGGACTCCCCCAGTGTTGAACAGGCGCGTCAGGCCCGCACCGCCCATACCGGCTCGCCCCGCCGGGAGGCCATGTGCGCTGCGGTGGCCACCCCGACGATGATGGCAAGTCCCAGGGCGAGGCTCGCGGACACCGAGACGTAGCGCACCAGCAGGCCACCGGCGACGACACCGGTCAGGAATGCCGCCATAGCAAGCAGCCGGCGCAGCGCCGCGGGATTCGACCAGCCACTGCGATCGACCAGAGCTCCGGTGATGACCAGGGTGAGCACGACGGTCGGCAGGTCGCGCACGCCCAGCGAGCGGATCGCCGCCAGCTGGGAACCCATAGAGAGCGCCAGCAGGGCGACCACGTAGTCGCGCGTTCGCGGGTCGTACCTCCCGCCGGCTGACACCACCACTCCCACGACACCCGCAGCGAGCAGCGCCTTGACGGCGATGACGTTGCGGAAGGCGCGACCCCGATGCTTGCCCGCCGCGCGAAAGGCGTGCTTGCCGATGAGCACGCCGCAGCTGAACGCGACCAGCGGCAGTGCGGCCCTCCCGGCGGAAAAGCCCGGCGCCCCGGCCAGCGCCAATCCGAAGAAGACCACGTTTCCGGTCATCGTCGCCACGAAGACGTTGGCCAGCAGGATGCTCGTTGCGTCGACCACTCCCACCAGCACCGTCAACGCCAGCAGCATGACCGGCAACGGCCCGTCTCGTTCGTCGATCAGCGCGCGGCGCACATAGCCCAAGGCAGGCACACGGCCGCTGTCTGACGCTGGGTGCTGGGACATGGGGAAATCATCCGGTTCGTTTGCAACGGGGTGCAAGGGCGCCGCGCCGGACGTGCACCTCGGGTCAGCGGCACGTGACGGTCTCCGTGTCCCGGCCGGAACGCAGCGCAACGCCTGGCAGTGCTCCGGTCGCGGTCCCGTCGATGACGGTGGTGATCCCATTCACGAGCACCCGGGCGATGCCGAGCGAGTCGCACGTGAGCCGCGGCGCGCCGGCCGGCAGGTCATGCACGAGCCGCGCCGCGGTGGCGCCCACTTCCTCAGGGTCGAAGAGCACGATGTCAGCGTGGTAGCCGACCTCGATCCGGCCCCTGCCAGTAAGCCCCAACAGCCGAGCCGGGTCGTCGGTGAGGGCCTGCACCGCCCGCTCGGCCGCCAGCAGGTGCCGGCCTCGCAGGCAGTCCGCGAGCAGCTGCGTCGGGTACGACGCGCCGACCATCCGGTCGAGATGGGCGCCGGCGTCGCTGCCGCCCAGCAGGACGTCCGGGTCGTCCCAGATCTCCCGGCGTAAGGCCCAGTGCGCATCGTCGTCGTCCGGAGCGGACGGCCAGAGGACGGTCCTCAGTTCGTCTTTGACCACGATGTCGATGAGCGTCGCGAATGGATCCGCGCCGCGTGCGGCGGCGATATCGCGGACCTGCCGCCCTGTGAGGCCCGCGTTCTCCGGGCTATAGGTGTCGCCGATGACGTAGCCGCCGAAATCCGCCAGGCGCCGGAACATGCCGGCCTCGTCGCTTTTCGCCCGCGCCTGCATCCAGCGCTGAGTTTCCGGCTCCTGCAGTTTCCGCATGCGCGCCGCAAGCGGCAGGTCGAGCACCGCCGCCCAGCCCGGCATCAGGTTGAGCGCACAGTAGGTCCGAAAGCTCATGTTCATCGGCACGATCGTCGGCATGGTCAGCGCCACCACCCGGCCGCCGATTTCGCGGGCGCGCCTGGAAGCGGCCAGCTGCCGCCAGCGGCGATCGGGGTCACCGGCATCGACCACGAGCAGGTTCCAGTTCAACGGCCGGTTCGCCGCCCGAGACAGCCCGGCGACGAGCTCGGCCTCCCGCTCGTCGAAGCCATTGTCGCCACCGACGAAGATGCCCTCTAACGTGGTGCCCGGATGCTCTCCGACGACGGCGCACAGGGTCAGCAGCTCCTCGTCCGTGGCAGCCCGGGCCGGCACCCGTTCGCCGTTGCCGTCGCTGTGTAAGTCGGAGACGTCGAAGGACAACCCGAGCGCGCCCTGCTGCAGCGACTCAGCCAGTTCGGCGCACAACCTCGCGAGCTCCTCCTCGGTCGCCGCGCGCTTGTTCGCGTCAGCACCCATGACGTGGCGACGCAGCGCCGAATGACCTTGCAGAAAGCCTGCGTTGACCCCGAGATGACCGTCCAGCGCGGCAAGGTAGCCGCCGAAGTCCTTCCAGCTCCACGGCACCCCCTGCTCCAATGCAGCGAGTGGCATCCCTTCCACCTTTGCGAGCAGCCGGCGGTTGTAGTCGGCATTCTCGGGCGACAGTGGCGCCAGGCTGAGGCTGCAGTTCCCGCCGATCACGGAAGTGACGCCATGCACGTTGGACGGGCTGGCCTGCGGGTCCCAGAAGAGCTGCGCGTCGTAATGGGTGTGCGGATCGATGAATCCGGGGCAGGCCACGAGCCCTGCGGCTTCCAGCGACTCGGCGGCGGATTCCTCGACGGCGCCGACCGCAACGACCCGACCGGCTTTCACGCCGATGTCAGCGGTCCGCGCAGGCTCTCCGGAGCCATCCATCAGTTGGGCGCCCCGGATGATCAGATCAAGCATGGTGACCGCCTTCGCCGGCTTTCTCACGTGGCCGCAGTAGAGCACACGGACGAAACGCCGCCCGCGCCACCAGGGGCCGCCCGGCCGGCGAGATCTGCGAAAGTCGCGGACGCCCGCAGCTCCAGCGCCCAAAGTGGCAGGGTGACAGGCAACTGGCCGACGACGGCGGACGACATCACGGCCGCGTGGCTGACCACCGCGCTCAGCACCCGCCACCCGGGTGTCGACGTCGCGATGGTCAAGATCGTCGAACGGCATGAGGTGACCAACGCTCATGCGAAGCTCGCCGTCACCTACCGCAACGCGGCGGGCGCGCCTCCTGGGATGTTCTGCAAGCTGCCGCCGAACGACAGTCGCCGCGACTCGATCATTGCCACGCGCATGGGTCATCGCGAGGCTCGCTTCTACGCAGAACTCGCGCCGGTGCTGCCGATGCGCGTTCCCGAGGTACATGCATCGCTCACGGACACCGATGGCATGTTCGCGCTCTTGCTGGAGGATCTGGGCAGCAGCGGCTGCCGGATCCCAGATGGCACCTGGGGCATCCCCGCCGACTGCGTGGCCGGCGCCCTCGAAGACCTGGCCTCGCTGCACATTCGTTTCGACGACCCCACCCGCCGGGCCGCCCAAGTCCCGTGGATCACCATGAACAAGCCGGCCGCCAACACCTACGCCGCCACCATGCTGCGGTACGGCCTCGATAATCACCGTGATCGCCTGAGCGACGCCTTCGCCGAGATCGCCGAGTTGTGCATCACCCATCCGCGGCAGCTGCAGGAGGCGTGGCACGAAGGGCCGCACACGGTCATTCACGGCGACGCCCACATCGGCAACCTGTTCCTGGACGGCGACCGTGTCGGCTTCCTCGATTGGGGTCTCATCAACGTCAACACGCCGATACGCGACGTCGGGTACCTGCTGACGATGGCGATGTCCGCCGAAGACCGCCGCCGCCACGAACGTGACCTGCTGCGCCTGTACCTCGATCTGCGCAAAGCAGCGGCGGTCAGCGAGATCTCGTTCGACGAGGCCTGGCGGGCGTACCGGGTGCACGCCTCGTACAACGTGCAGGCATGCTGCCAGGTCGTCACCTTTCCGCAGAACGCATCGCCGCAACGGCGGGTCTTCGCCGACGCATTCCTCGCGCGCGCCCAGGCTTCGCTCGACGATCTCGAGGCCCGCGCGGCACTTCGCGAGGTCGCCGGGCTATAAAGGCGCCGAGGGCGCTGCTCTTTGTGCCGGTGAACGGCGCACGCAGATCCGGCGGCGGCGAAGGGGCCGAAGATGGCGACGTTCGTTCTCATCCACGGTGGCTACCACGGAGGCTGGTGCTGGTCCCCGCTGGTCGAGGTGCTGCAAGCGCAGGGACACCACGCCATCGCTCCGGACTTGCCCATCGACGATGCCACCGCGGGATTCGACGAATACGCCGCGGCGGTGGTGCAGGGCATCGACGATGCCGCCGGCGGCGGCGCATCATCAGGGGCGACCGTCGTCGTGGGCCACTCGCTGGGCGGTCACATCGCGCCGCTGGTCGCTGCCGCGCGGCCGTGCGACCGGTTGGTCTTCTTGTGCGCGGTACCGGGCGCGCTGGGGCAGCCCATCGGCTTGGAGAGCCTGTCGGTCATCACCGAGGAGTTGCGCACCGTCCGCTACTTCGTGGACAGCGCCGGCCGGACCATGCAAACACCGGACTCCTTCGTGCGGCTGTTCTACGAGGACCTCTCACCTGAGCAGGCGCTGGACGCACTTCGCCGGCTGCGACCCGAAGGGCCGCGAACGAAGACCGAACCATGGCCCTTGCAGCGTTGGCCGGACGTGGCGCGGACCGTACTGCTCGCCGAGAACGACCGGGTACTCCGCCTGGACGCTGCGCTCGAGGCCGCGAAAGCCAACACCGGTGAGGAAGCGATCGTGCTGCCGGGCGGGCATTCGGTCATGTTGACCCACCCCGAGGAACTCGCCGCGGCTTTGGTCGAACGAGTCCTGCCGCGCGGCTCGCTGCGCCCAGGCTGACCTCACGCAGCGGATCGCGGGGGTCAGCGACGATGTCCCGGACCACCCGACCGGTGGCCGTTGCCGCCCTTGTGCCGTACCGAGCCAGAGTGTGAGGCAGCAGGCTGCCGTTCGGACCAGCGGGGAACCGGCCTCAGTGCCCGCGTCGCCTTTAAGGTGGACGCCGCAGGCATCTTCGCCTTGCCGTGGACCTTGCCCGCCGTCGCCTTCCACCTGCTCCTCGCGTCGGTTTTCGACGTCGCGACGGCCATGGCCTTGGCGGCAGGCCGCGTCCTGGCCACGGTCTTGCGGTGCGGCTTCGCCTCGCGCTCAAGCTCGGACTTGGACTTGGAGGCTTTCGCCCGCTCCGCGACCTTCGCGGCCGGCTTGGCCTGCTCTGTCCCCGGTTTGGTGGTGGCAGCAGCCTTGGCCGCGGCCTTCGGCGCCGCCGGCGAAGCGGGCGTTGGCGTAGCCGGCTGCCCCGATACGGCTGCGACCAGCTCGACGCCGGAAGGCCCGGAAGGCATGGCCTCGCCGGCGAGCGAGCTGTCGATCGACGGGCCGCTCGCGGCCACCGGCTCTCCCCCACCCGCCGTCCCGAGCAGCGGCCGCTCGAGCACGTTCAGCGGCGTATACGGCTGCGAGGCAGGCTGCGCCGCCGACCGACCGGGCGCCGGCGGTGATGGCTTCGTCGCCCCGTCGCCGGCGGCCGGGGACGTCGTCGACGGCGGCTGCCTCGAAGTGGCCGGCGGGATCGTGGCGGCATGAGGGCCGGGCACCGCCGGAGTGCGCCCAGACCAGAGCTTCCGGCCCGGGGCGACGCCGCTGTTGGAGAAGATCAGGGCCGCGACCACGCACGTCGTGGCCACGAAAGCCGCAGCGACGAGCGGCCTCGCCGACGGAAGGGCTGCGACGTCGCGATCCTTGCGATCGAAGACGGCTGCCGGTAGCGCAGCCACTGCATCGCGCCAGCGCGCCCAACCGCGCGAGGGGCGCTCGAGGGCTTGGGGCTCGCCACCCGCCCCAGGCGGCTGCGGCGGCTCGGCCGGGCCGTCTCCCGCAACCATCGTGAGCGTTCTTTCGGCTGCGGCATGGCCGCGCAACCACTCCGCCGGTACGGCAAGATCAGCCGGCCAGCCGGGGCCGAGAACTCCCCGCTCGTCTGAGACGACGACCGGACGGCGGGCTCGCGTTCGGCGAATCACCAGGCTTGCCAGAGCTCCGGCAACGAATGTGTACAGCGCCAAGGCGCCGAACGCGACGGCGACTACTTCGCCGGTAGGCATCGGGTCCCTCGCATGTCACGCGCCTCCCACATACTGAGTGACCCCCGGGCTCTAACAGTATGCACACAGTTATCTACACAGAGTTAGATCATCGGCACCGGAAAATGCCATTAACCCGGATAGAGCAACGCGGAGCGGCTACGGCACGTACCCGGCGGGAGGCAGCCCTCCAGAAGATCGTCAGCGGCGGCCACGGCCGGTCGTGTCGCGCCCCGACCGCAGCAGCACTCCGGGGGTCGCTCCGGTGAGCTGCCCCGCGCTGACCACCGGCTGACCGTTGACGAGTACGCAGTCGATACCAGCCGGCTCGGAGTAGAGCCGTCCGGCGCCTGCCGGAAGGTCGAAACGCGTGTGCATGGGCCCGGAGGCGACCGTCGCCTCGTCGAACACCACGACATCGGCGCATGCTCCGGCCCGCAGCAGGCCGCGATCGCGCAGCCCAGCAAGGCGAGCGGGCATGCTCGTCAGCATCTGCACGGCTTCCTCCAAGCGAAGCGCCCCCCGCTCGCGAACGCCATGCTCGATGACGTAGACGGGATAGTCGAAGTACGCCGTGAAATCGAGGTGCGCGCCCGCATCCGAGCCGCCGATGACCATGCCGCCCTCGCGCACCACGTCCGCGGTGGCCCGCCAGTCGGCGGCGGACAGGAACGTCTCCGGCCGGGTGAAAAGGGTGCGCAGATCGTCAGCACAGACCACGTCGAGCAGCGCGTCGAAGGGTGTGGTGGCACGCTCGGTCGCCAGGTCATCGACATGCCGGCCGACAAAGGGCTGCAGCGACGGGTCGAAGACCTCGGCGATGACCCGATTGCTCCAGTCAGCGATCTCGGCGAGCACCGGATCGCTGCCCGCAGTCGCAGCCAGCCGGTCGCGAACCTGCCTGCTTTGCAACGCTTCCCGGCGTTCCCGCAGCGGGAGCGTCATCACGTCATGCCATCCGGGCAGCACTTCCAGGACGAATCCGGTGGCGAAGGAGAACCGGGCGCGCGAAGGAATCGGCATGGTCAGGCCGACGACTCGCGCGCGGGAAGGATCGTCGTTGGTGACGGCCACCATCTCGCGCGCCGCAGCCTCGGTCCCGGCAGTGACCCGGTAGATGTTCCAGTTCAGCGGCTGACGGGCTGCGGCGGTGAGGCCGGTCAGCACCTCACGCTCGCGCTCGCCGAACGCATCGACCCGCGGCGGGATGAATTCCAGTGAGGTGCCGTCGAAGTCGGCGCACACGGCCGCCAGGGCGCGCAATTCGCTGAACTCCGCCAGCCGCGACGGCACTGGCCGGCTCGCGGCGTCGACGTGCGCCGCGCCCCAGGAGGACGAGAAACCGAGCGCGCCGGCCGCAAGTCCCTCTCGCAGCATGGCCGCCATCCGGTCGACCTCGGAGGGGATCGCGGCCCGCTCGTTCGCCTCCGCGCCCATCACCACCCGCCGCAGCGCCGAATGGCCGACCGAGAAGCCGGCGTTCAACGCGAGGGTGCCGTCGATCCGGTCGAGGTACTCGCCGGTGCTACGCCAGTCCGCCGGCACGCCGGCCTGCAAGGCAGCGAGCGGCATGCCTTCGACCACGGACAGCATCGGCACCAGGTAGCCGGCGGCATCGTCGTCCAGCGGGGCCAGCGTGAATCCGCAGTTGCCGGCCAGGACCGTCGTCACCCCGTGCAAAGACGAGGGCGTCAGATAGGGATCCCAGAAGACCTGGGCGTCGAAATGCGTGTGAATGTCGACGAATCCCGGTGCGACGATGCGACCGGCTGCGTCGATGGTGGTGCGTGCGGACTCGCTGAGCGTCCCGATCTCGACGATGCGGCCGTCCTTGATGCCGACATCCGCCCTGCTGCGGGCAGCGCCCGTCCCGTCGATGACTTCGCCACCACGAATCGCCACGTCCAGCATCGGCCCATGGTGACACCAGCGGCGCAGCCGGCGCCGACCGGCTCCCAGCAGCGGCGGCCGGGTCCCGGTCTGCTTTCATGCCCGAAGGGCCACGCCAGCGAGGAGGCAATCGTGCTACCAGCCGATGTCCGACCGGTATCCGTCGACGACCACATCATCGAACCGCCGGACCTCTGGCAGTCCCGGCTGCCGGCCCGCTTCCGCGACATCGGCCCTCGGGTCGTCGAGCAGGACGACGGCACGCAGGCGTGGGTGTTCGAGGACACGATCGTGCGCACCGTGCGCGGTAACACCCGGACCTTGCCGGGCTTCGATGACGACCCGCTCGGCGTCGCCCGCTTCGCGGAGATGGAGCCCGCGTGCTACGACCCCAAGGCGCGGCTCGCGATGATGGACGCCGATGGCGTCGATGCCGAAGTGAACTTCCCCGATTTCAGCCGGTTCGCGGGACACCGCTTCCTCGCGTGCAAGGACCAGCAGCTGGCCGCGCTGTGCAGCCGCGCCTACAACGACTTCGTCCTCGATGAGTGGAGCGCCACCGACCCGGACCGCCTGGTGCCGGTGGGGATCCTTCCGCTGTGGGACGTGCCCGCGGCGGCCGCCGAAGTGCGCCGGCTTGCCTCCGGCGGCGCCAAAGCGATCGCATTCTCGGAGAACCCGACGAGGTTGAGCCTTCCGTCGATCTACGGCAGCCACTGGGATCCGGTATGGGAAGCGGTGAACGAGACAGGGCTCGTCATCTGCCTGCACATCGGGTCCTCCTCGCAGCTGCTCAAGAGCGCGGACGACGCGCCGACCTGCTCGGTACTTCCGTATGTCGGGGCGAACTCGATGATGGCCTGCACCGACTGGTTGTTCAGCGGGGTCTTGCAGCGCTTCCCATCCATCCGCCTGGCATTCTCCGAGGGCGGCGCCGGGTGGGTGCCTTACCTGCTCGAGCAGGCCGAGGACGTCTTTCACACCTACCGCGTCCAGATCGCCGAGCAACGCCCACCGCGTGAGGTCTTTGCCCGCCACATGGCCGTCTGCCTGCTACGCGATCAGACAGCCATCAATGCGCTCGACGTCATCGGCGAGGACAACGTCATGTGGGAATCCGACTATCCGCACGACAGCACGCTGTATCCGAACAGCAGGTCCTCGCTCGCCGCGACGGTACGCGACCTGCCGGAGGGCACGGCCCGCAAGATTGCCGAAACGAACGCGCGCCGGCTTTTCCGGCTGAGTTGAGCACCGAGCGCTACCGCGAGGGCCACGCTTCGGAGGACGTGACGCGGATCGACGCTCGACCCGCGCGGCTGGGCCGCTGTCAGCCGTTGCTACTCGTCGGCGTTTCGATGTCGGCTCGGGGATCGCCGGGTGAGCTGCCCGGGCCGCTCACCGTGTCTGCCTTCTCGTCTTCACTCAGGTAGTTGGTCTTGGGCGCAGCGTGCTCGCCAGGCAGCCCCGCCGTGCCGCCGGGCGTACGTTCCGTTGTCTCGGGCGACTGGAGTCCTTGCTCGCGGTCGTCGTCGCGTTCACTCATGGGTGCTCGCGTACCCCGTCGGCGGTGAGGCAACCGGACGAAGGTCCTCCGAGGCGATGCCGAAAGAGGTCCGGAGTTCGGATCCCTGGCGTGTTCGATGGGTACGAGGCGCGAGCGGAGGACCCGAATGTGCAATTACTGCGGCTGTCGTGATACGCCCGCGATCGCAGCGCTCACGGCCGATCACGAGCAGCTGCTCGAGCTGCGCGGGCAACTGAAGTCCGCGGTGCACGCATCGTCCCCCCTCCGGGCGGCCCGTTCGTTGCGAGAGCTCTGCGCGGTGCTCGCCAGGCACGACGCCGCCGAGGAAGCCGGCCTTTACCCGATGCTCGCTCTTGTGGACGGTTACTCCGCCGCGGTCGAGAAGATGTACGACGAGCACGATGACGTCGATCTGGTGCTCAGTGCGGCGCGAACGGTGCTCGACCGTGACGGCCCCTCCGCGGTCGATTGGGCAGCCGTATGCCGAGCGCTGGACGCGCTGGGCCGGCACATTGACGCGGAAGAGCACGGCCTCTTCCCCGCGGCGGCGGTCAGCCTGGACGCCGCCGCCTGGCAACGCATCGACACCGCCTGCCGCTGCCACAGCTGAGCGCTGCTGGCCCCTAGCCGGCCGTACCGGCAGAGCGCATACGCCCGCCGGGCCTTGCGCCCGCAGGTGCGGGCCATGCCCGCTGCGCAAGCAGCCGCAGGCCGTTCAGGCCGACCACGACGGTCGAGCCTTCATGGCCGGCCACACCGATCGGCAAAGGCAACTGGCCCACGAGGTCAACGAGCACGAGAGCCGTGATGACGGTCGACGCGAAGACGAGATTTTGCTTGACGACCCGGCGTGCCCGTCGTGACAGCTCGATCAACGCGGGGAGCGCCACGAGGTCGTCGTGCACGAGCACCACGTCGGCCGTCTCCAGCGCGAGGTCGGAGCCGTGACGTCCCATCCCCACACCGGTGTCCGCTGCGGCGAGCATCGGTGCGTCGTTGACCCCGTCGCCGACGACGGTCACCGGGCCGTGGCGCTCACGAAGCCCGCGGACCGCATTGACCTTGTCGGCGGGCAGCAACTGCGCGCGTACGTCGGCAAGACCCGCCTCGGCAGCGAGGCGTTGCGCAGGACCGCGGTGGTCACCGGTGACCAGGGTGACCGTCTGGCCCGTGATCCGGCCGAGCGCCGCGACGCTGTCCACGGCTCCCGCTCGGAGGCGGTCGGCAAGTCCGAGAACGGCTGCGGCGACGCCATCGATGCCGACGACCACAGCGGTGTACCCCGCCTCGTGCAGCGCCCCAATCGCCGCGGCCGCCGGCGGATTCGGATGCGTTTCGGAAAGGAGCAGCGGGCTACCGACTGTCACCTCGCAGCCGCCGACCAACGCACGCACCCCTCGTCCGGGGTGTGAGGCGAACTCTGTCGGCTCGGACAGGTGCAGGCCATTCGCAGCCGCTGCAGCGACAACGGCCCGTCCGAGCGGATGCTCGCTGGGGCGTTCGGCTGAGGCCGCAAGTTGCAGCACGCGATCGGGCGTGAGACCGCATGCCGGCAGTACCTGGATTGCCGTGACGCGGGGCGTCCCTTCCGTGAGCGTGCCGGTCTTGTCGAAGGCGACCGCGGCGGTGCGCCCGAGCTGCTCCATGACGACGGCGGACTTGACCAGAACGCCGTTACGGCCGGCGAGCGCGATCGCGGACAGCAGCGGCGGCATCGTCGCCAGCACCACGGCGCAGGGACTCGCGACGATCATGAAGGTCATCGCTCGAAGCAGCGTCGGCTGCAGCGCGCCGCCGAGCGCGAGAGGCAGCAGAAGGAGCGCCAGCGTCGCGACCACGACGCCGACCGAATAGCGCTGCTCGACCTTTTCGATGAACAGCTGGGTGCGGGCTTTGGTCGCTGAAGCTTCCGCGACCAGTGCAACGATGCGCGCGACGACCGACTCCGCGGCGGCACGCTCGACCCGCACGTGAAGGGCACCCGTCCCATTGACCGTGCCGGCAAAGACCTCGGCGCCCGCCACCTTGGCCACCGGCAGCGGCTCGCCCGTGATCGAGGCCTGGTCGACATCGCTCGTCCCGCGTTCGATGCGGCCGTCAGCTCCGATGCGCTCCCCCGGCCGGACGAGCACGAGATCACCGGGGACGAGGGCGTCGGTAGGCACGAGCTCTTCCGCGCCATCGCGGATCCGAGTAGCCCGCTCGGGCGCCAGATCCAGTAACGCGCGGACCGAATCCTGGGTGCGTTTGGTGGCGACCGCCTCCAAAGCGCCGGAGGAGGCGAAGATGACGATGAGCAATGCGCCGTCCAGCGCCTGACCGATGCCGGCAGCGACCAGAGCGGCAACAATCATCAGCAAGTCGACGTCGAGCGACTTCTCGCGCAATGCCTGGAGCCCGGCGAGCGCGGGCTCCCATCCGCCGGTCGCGTAGCAGGCGGTGTAAAGAAGGCCGACCAGCAGCACCGGCGCGCCGGCTGCATGAGCCGCCAACGCCAGCAGGAAAGCGAGCAGCGACAGCGCTGCCCAGCGCACCTCGGGAAGTGCCAGGAACGACGTCGCCCGCGCAGCCCGCCTCCGGGTCTGGGTCGATGCCGGATCGAGCAGGCTGGGCACACGATCGGCCTGAGCGTCTGCGCGGCCGCCCGGCGCGGGTGCATGGGCCTCGGTGTGGAGGTCGCCATGGCCGTCGATCTGGCAGGTCGGGGAATGGCTCACGTCCGGACCTTTCGATCGGCTGCGGCCGAACGCGTCCGCCGCGTCGGTGCCGGGATCAGCAGCCGGCGCACCAGGTCGCGCACGTCCTCGTCGACGAGCTCGTACCAGACGCGCTGCCCATCGCGCCGCGGGCGGCAGATGCCGGCGAGGCGCAGCTTGGCCAGATGCTGGCTCACGGCAGCCACTCCGACCCCTGCCAGCTCGGCAAGGCAGGTCGGATTCGTCTCCCCTTGTATGAGGGCACAGACGATATTCAGCCGAGTCGGGTCAGCCAGCAGGCGCAGGCGGTTCGCTACGGCCTCGACCGCAGCCGCCTCCGGCATGACGAAATCGTCAACACTTGCGTGCATACGCAAATGCTACTCAGTAGTCGACCATGAGTTCCGGGGGCGGCGGTGCCGTTCTTTCAGCCGATGCTGCGGGCAACCTGCAACGCGCTGCGCGTTGCGCCTTCGATGAAGCCGACCTGCTGGCAGTCGCCGACGGAATGCACCGGCCGGCCGGTGGACGCCACCGCCGAGGCAAACGTCGGATTCGGCTCATAGCCGCTCGTCGTGATCACCGTGTCTGCATCGACGACCTCGGTGATCCCGTCAGCCGACACCGTCACGGACGACGCGGCAACGTCGTCGATCGTGGCCGAACCGAGGAGCCGGACACCGAGCCGTTGCAGCTGCGCGACCAGCTCGAAGCGACCGGGCCCGCCCACCTCAGGAGCGAAGACCGCCGTCGGTCCGGCGACCGTCACAACTCGTCCCCTGTCAGCACAGACCCGGGCCAGTGAGATCGCCGCCTTACCCTGCCCGACGATCAGCACGCTCTTGCCCACCTGATCACTGTCTTCACGGAGCCAGCCGTCGAGCGCCAGAACCGAGGTGGCGCGCTGCTCGCCGGGAAGGACCGGCGGCTGCCACGAACCGCCGGTCGCGACCACCACGTCGTCGTAGTCCGCGGGGATGCCCGCCGGGTCCACGCGGGCGCCGAGCTCGATGGTGACGCCTGACTGCTCGAGTTGCCTTCTCGACCAACCCAGCCAGCGGTCGATCAGTGGATCGACGAGGGCAGCTATGAGCAGTGCTCCCCCGAGCTGCACCTTCGCTTCGCGAATCGTCACCTGATGCCCGCGTTCGTCCAGCAGCCGGGCGACTTCCATGCCCGCCGGCCCGCCACCGACGACAAGCACCGTGCGGGAGGACGATGCCGGGGGCAGCGCCCGCTCGTGCTCATAGCCGGCGGCCGCGTTGACCACGCAGGAGGTCTGGACCCGCAGCGCGATATTGCCGATACAACGGTAGAAGTAGATGCAGGGCCGGACGTCGTCGGCGCGATCCTGCGCAAGCTTGTTCGGCAACTCGGGGTCAGCGATGAGCTTGCGCCCAAACGCGATGAAATCCGCCTTGCCATCGGCGAGGGCGGCTTCCGCCTGGTCCGCCTCCAGCCGACCGAAGGAGATCACCGGGACGTCCACCCGCGCACGAACCCGCGCAGCATGGTCCTGCAGCGGGCCGAGGGCATGCGGCGCATACGAGTCGGTGGCCGCCGTCGCGACATCGGTATTCGCGTAGGCGGTGAGGTGGACGGCATCGATGCCTGCAGCCGCAGCCATGTCGACGACCTGCAGCTGCTCCTCGAAACGCTCACCGACCTGGTGATGGCGCTCGTAGGCGTTGATACGCATCCAAACCGGGAACTCGGGACCCACCGTGTCCCTGACCGCAGCGATGATCCGCAGCAGGAAGCGCGCCCGGTTCTCGACGCTGCCGCCCCACTGATCGGGCCGCAGGTTGCGCGGGGAAAGGAATTCGTCGATCAGGTAACCGTGCCCGGCGTGCAGCTCGACGCCGTCGTAGCCGGCCCTCTTGCAGCGGTCTGCAGCAGCCGCGTAAAGGCCGATGACACGCTGGATGTCGTCCTCGGTCGCCACGCGGTACTCGTAGTTCGCCGTCTTGGCCATGAAAGGGGCCGACATCAGCCCCGCCTCCTGCGGCGTCACCATCGTGGCCAGCGGTTCGGGGGCTGGGTTGGGTAGCCGATACGGCACCAGCCGCGGCCGGCCGGCTTCCAGGTCGACGTACGCGTAGGTTCCCATGTAGTTCAGCTGAGCGGCGACCTTCGCGCCATGGCGATGCACACCGCCGGCCAGCCGGCGCATACCGGCAAGGAAGCGGTCGTCGGACGCCCCCGGCATCCGTGGGTGGTTCGTCCCCTCCGGATAGGCGACGCACACCGTGCCCACGATGAGCAGCGCCGCACCGCCGCGTGCCCTTGCTTCATAAAAGGCCGCTTCGTTGTCGCTGACGCTGCCGTCGTCGTTGCCGAGCAGCATGCCCATGGGGCACATCACGATCCGGTTGCGCAGCTCCATGGACCCGATTCGTCCCGGCGTCAGCAAGTGCGGGTAAGCGCTCGTTGCCATTCCCAAGACCTCCCGCTTGCATTCGTCGGTGCAAGCTTTCTACACGTCGCTCGCGCCGAGGCGCCGCTCGGGCAGCCGCGTCCAGAGCCCGGCCCGGTGCAGTCGTGCGCTGCCGGGCGCGATAGGAACAGCGAATGATCGATCGAGTACGCACTCGCCGGGGCAGCCGGTGAGCTCCCTGGACGGCGCATTCGCGCTCGTCACGGGCGGAGGGACCGGTATAGGTCGCGGTATCGCCGCCGCGCTCCTGCGCGAGGGGGCGACGGTGACGTTGATGGGGCGCCGCGAGAGCGTGCTCGAAGCGGCCGCCGAGGAGCTTCGGAGCACGGTCGCCGGCGCAGCGGTCCGGGTGTTTGCGGGCGATGTGACGGTCCCCGAGCAGGTCGAGCAGGCGGTGGACGCCGCGGCCGGGCCGCACGGGCGCCTCGACGTGGCGGTCGCGAACGCCGGCACCGGCTTACCAGGACCGTTCCTGCTGCTCGACGATGCCGCGTGGCGGTTCTGCTGCGAGCTCAACATCGTCGGCACGGCGTCGACGTTTCGCGCGGCGGCAAAACGCATGCAGGACGGAGGGGGCGCGCTCATCGCCATCTCGACGGCCGCCGCCGCGGCGCCGGAGACATCGATGTCCGCCTACAGCGCCACCAAGGCGGCCGTCGACACGATGGTCAAGGCAGCCGCGTGGGAGCTCGGCACGTTCGGCATCAGGGTCAACTCCATCCAGCCCGGCTACATCCCGACCGACAGCACCGAAAGCGCCTTTACGCCGGCACTATCAGCCGATCTCGTGCAGCGTTCGGCGTTGCGGCGCACCGGCTCCACGGCAGACATCGCGGCGATGGTGGTGCACCTTGCCGGTCCCGCCGGAGCTTTCATCACCGGACAGGTCATCGCCGTCGACGGGGGCATGACGGTTCAACCGATGGCCGATCTGACGGACCTGTCTCGTCGGCTCTACGGTGACGAAGCCGTTCGCGCGGCGCTCGGCACAAAGGAGACATCATGACGCACCTACTCGACGCCGATGACTATCTCGACCAGTCCGTTGCAGCGACCGGGCTCGACGACTTCGGAGACCCGACGTTTCGCCTGGGCCTGCAGGCATTTCTCGACTCTGCCGAAGAGGCGCGGCTCAACGAGATCGGTACAGCAGCGGCCGACGGTCAGATTCGCGGGGCCCTCGCCAGCCGGCTCGCCGTCATCGACTGGCAGACGACGCACCCTGAGGTCGCGGATGAGCGCGTCGAAGCGCCGATCTTCATCATTGGACTGTCGCGCTCCGGCACGACGGCGCTGAGCCATCTGCTGGCCCGGGATCCGGCGAACCGGTCGTTGCTCGGCTGGGAAGCGGCGCAGCCCGTCCCGCCGCCGCAGCCCGACACCTACACCACCGATCCGCGATTCGAAGCAGCCAAGGCAGACGAGTTCGGCCTGCTACATCAGCTGAATCCAGCGTTGACCGCGATGCACCACGATCCGCCCGACATGCCGGTCGAATGCCTGGTGCCGATGACACAACACTTCGTCACCTTGTCTCTGGCGCTCGTCTTTCCCGTGTTCTCGTACGGGCGATGGGTACGCGACACCGATCACGGGCCGCTGTACCGCTACCACCACCAAGTGCTGCGAGTGCTGCAATCAGGTGGGGTTCGCGGACGCTGGCAGCTGAAAAGCCCGCAACACACGTTTGCACTCGACGCGCTTACCAACGAATATCCCGACGCCCGGTTCATCGTCACGCACCGCGATCCGGCGACGGTCGTGGCGTCGGTGACGAGCATGGCTCATGCCTTCGCGTCCACCTTCGCCGACGCCCCGCACGCGGCGGCTGTCGGCCGGGAATGGACCGACCTGATGGGGGCCGTCACCGACGGGCTACTGGATTTCCGGCGCCGTCACGGCGATGACCGGTTCGTCGACATCAGCTACCGGGATGTGGTGCAGCGTCCGGTCGAAGCTGCCCGTAGGGCCTACGCGGGGCTCGGGTTGACGCTCTCGCCCGAGGGGGAGTCGGCGATGCGCGCCCACACCGAAACGGCGGTGCAGCACCGCTATGGCCGTCATCAATATCAGTTGGAAGACCTCGGGCTCGACCGAGCCGCTCTCGATGAGCGCTTCGAGACGTACCGCGCGCGCTTCGCAGAAGAGTTGACCGACGCGCGCTGACATTTTCCATGCCGACCGTCCTCGATCGGCTGCTGACCTCACTCGCTTATGGACACGAACACATCTTCTACACCCTGCCGAACGCGGATCCGGAGCCGGGCAGCAACGGCCGAAGGGGACGGAGCAGTCACCGTACGCACCGGCTCCGCTCGAGGCGTCAGCCGACGCCACCGCCCTTATCTGCTGCGCCCGACCCACCGGCGATGCGGTACTCGACCTCTGAACAGCCGGTCAGTCAGCCGGCCCGCGAACGCCATCCGAACGGTCGTAAAACCACGGCGCCTCGCCCATGTGAAGCCGATGCCGAGCGCCCGGCACGGTGGCGTCGCCAGCATCGAAACCCGCGTCACCGATCCAGAGCGCGATCACGTCCCGCTTCGCCGGATCGGCGTTACGCGGCACGAAAGCAAGCCGGGTCTCCCAGTACGGCGGAGTTCGGCCGCCGGCCAGCTCCAGGACAGCGCCGATCGACGGTTGCTCGCTGAGATCGCGCAGCGCCATCCAGGTCGGCGGCATGAGTGTCACCTCGCCTGCATCGCGGGCGGCCAGCCCGTCGGCTGGTCGAACCCAGACGTGCTCGGTGATCTCTGCCCCGTCGACCACCACGTCCCCACGAGCTGACACGTCCGCGACGAAGAACCACGTCAGGTATCGCTTGGGGCTCTCCGGCGGCGGGCACCACTGCGAGTACGGCACGAGTGCGGCAGGGTCGAGGCGCAGGCCGGCTTCCTCGCGTGTCTCCCGGCTGGCCGCATTGCGCGCAGCCTCCAGCGCATGCGGATCCGGGCCGTCTTCGGGCTCCACCGCGCCGCCAGGAAAGACCCACGCCTCGGCGAGGTAGTCGGCTTTCGCCGAGCGGCGAAGGAGCAGCACCTCCATCCCGGCCAGGCCCTGACGCAGCAGGATCACGCTGGCAGCGGGAACGGGCTCGGGAATGTCGACTGCGCCTGCGTCTGCGTCTGCGTCTGCGTCTGCGTCTGCCACGGAGTGGAGGGTAGCGGCCGGGTGCTTGACTCGATCACGGTGCCGCTCAGGCCGGACGTCCCGGCTCGACACCCAACGCCGGCGCGAGGGCCGACTCATCGCCCTGCGTGGGAGCGGCCGCGGACCGCGGTTCGCCTTTGACGAACGTGAGCGCCAGCAGCAGGCACCCCGCCATGACCACCGCAGCCCCGGTGAACAACGCCGCTCGGCCGAAGTGCTCGTAGCAGTAGCCCGAGAGCAAACCGCTGATCCCTGCCGCGGCAAGACCGGTCGCTCCCAACAGCCCCTGGCTCGATGAAGCGTCTTGCGCACCTCCGGCCAAGGCAGCGGCCACCTGGTTAGCCGGCATCGTGAAGGAGTCCGCGAAGGCGTGCAGCAACGACACGACAAGCAGCAACCAGAGGCCCGGCAGGACGCCATAGCTGAAAGTGCATGCGGTGGCGCAGGCAATGCTCACGGCGGCTACCCGCATCGGCCCGCGAGCCTGCGAGAGACGTCCCCCCAACGGCGCAAGAAAAATCATGGGCACGGTGAACAGCGAGAGCGTCAGCCCGATCAGCCACGTCGACGCGCCGTGGTCACGCAGCAGTACCGCCCATACCGCCTCGAACGTCCCCACCGTGATGTAGAAGGCGACGCTCGAGGCCAGGGCTGCGCGCATCGCCGGTACAGCCAGCAACCGGCGGATGACCCGCGGCACCTCGCTTTGCGGCCCAGCCGACAACGGCAGGCGCAGGCTGCTGAGCAGAGCTACCCCGTACAGGACAGCAAGTGCGATGAAGGGCGCCCGGATCCCCAAGAACTGCGCCATCACAGCGGCGAAGACCGGGCCCAGCACGAAGCCCGAGATCTCGAATGACGCGAGCCTTCCAAGGTTTGCGCCGAGCCGCTCCGGTGAGGCGGTGACCACGATCCGGCGGATCGCGGGAGCCACCGCGCCGCTGCCGAGGCCGAGCAGAATCCTGCTGAGCAAGAATGTCCAGAAATGGTCCGCGACCGATGTTCCGACCATCGCGGCCGCGGCAGCGATCAGCCCCCCGCGGACCATGAGTGCCGCCTTGCCGCGATCCGCCAGCCGCGCCAAGAACAGCTGCGCGATCAGTCCGGACACGAAGCCGGCACCGGCGATCGCGCCGAGCTCCGCCTCCGAGAAGCCGTAGGTATCCCGCAGGTCAGCCAGCAGCGCATAGATCGAGCCGTAACCCGTGGAGACGGCTCCGGAGAGCAGGTAATAGGGCCACAGCGACTTCGTGGCACGCACACTCATGCTTCTCCTACCGCTGACCCTCGACCGGTTGCGCTATCCCGGATGATGCACTGCCCGACTTCGGATGCTCGCGCTGCCACCACCTGGCGGCGTATGGCCCGCATATCGGAAAGCGCATACGCGCGCGCAACAACGCACCGCTTTGACTCGAGACATGACTTGCAGCGAGCCAGCATGCACGGCGGCCCGCCATACCGGATGGCTGGAGCCCTGCCCCTCTCCCCCCGCGTCACCGTTGGGCATCACCGTCTACGGATGCGGAGCCGACGAGGCGGCTGCGTTTCGGCAGATCGCGCCACGCTTCGGCGTGCGGCCGACCATCACGGCAGCACCGGTCGCCGAAGCCAACGCCGAGCTTGCGCCCGGCAACCGCAGCATCAGCGTCGACCACAAGACGCGCGTCACGAACTCGACCCTGCTGGCGCTGAGCCAATCCGGAGTCGACTACATCTCGACGCGAAGCATCGGCTACAACCACATCGACGTGCCGTACGCACAACGCGTCGGTATCACGGTGCAGAACGTCGCCTATTCGCCGGACAGCGTCGCCGACTACACGCTGCTGCTGATGCTGATGGCGATACGGCACGCGAAGGCGACACTGCGCCGCACCGACACCTACGACTACCGGCTGGCCGATGCGCGCGGAAAAGAGCTACGCGACCTGACAGTCGGAGTCATTGGCACCGGACGCATCGGCACCGCCGTCCTCGACAGGCTGCGGGGATTCGGCTGCCGCGCGTTGGCCTACGACAAGCGCCCGAAACATGCTGACCACTGCGGTTCGCTCGATGACTTGTTGGCACAGAGCGACATGGTCACGCTGCACACACCGCTCGACGCCGGCACCCACCATCTGCTCGATGGTCGGCGCATCCAGCAGCTAAAGCCCGGGGCTGTCGTCGTCAATACCGGACGCGGCGCACTTGTGGACACCGAGGCGCTGCTGTCGGCGTTGGAAAGCGGCCGGCTGGGCGGAGCGGCCTTGGATGTCCTCGAAGGCGAGGAGGGGATCTTCTACGCCGACCACCGCGACAGGGCTTTCGAGAACGAGACGCTGGTCCGGCTACAACGGCTGCCGAACGTGGTGATCAGCCCACACAGCGCCTATTACACGGACCACGCGCTGCGCGACACCGTCGAAAACACTCTCATCAATTGCCTCAGATTCGAAGCGGAGCACGCAGCGTGGACAGGCTGAAAGTCGGCATCATCTTCGGCGGCACTTCCGAAGAGCACCCCATCTCGGTCAAGTCCGCGTGCGAAGTCGCGAAGAACCTCGACCTCGAGCGGTACGAACCGTTCTACATCGGGATCACCAAGAGCGGCGCCTGGAAGCTCTGCGACGGCCCCGACCTCCACTGGGGGAGCGGAATGTGCCGTCCCGCGGTGCTCTGCCCGGACCGCAGCGTCCACGGCCTGCTTGTGCTGGAGCAGGACCGGTACCGCCTGATCCGGCTGGATGTGGTGCTGCCCGTGCTGCACGGCCGGCTCGGTGAAGACGGCGCGCTGCAGGGCCTGCTGGAGCTCTCCGGCATCCCTTACGCCGGCTGCGACGTCCAAAGCTCCGCGCTGTGCATGGACAAGTCCCTCGCCTACGTCGTCGCTGCAAGCGCCGGCATCGCCACGCCGAACTACTGGGTTGTCAGCGAAAGCGAAGGCATCGACGCGAAGCAGCTGCCGTATCCCGTCTTCGTGAAGCCGGCCCGCTCGGGCTCATCCTTCGGCGTCAGCAAGGTATCTCGGGCAGCGGATCTGCCGAGCGCCGTGGACGTCGCCCGGCAGTTCGACTCGAAGGTTCTGATCGAAGAGGCCGTCGTCGGCAGCGAGGTCGGTTGCGCGATCCTCGGCGAACGGTTCGGTCTGGTTGCCGGGGAGGTGGACCGGATCGCGCTGTCCGGCGGCTTCTTCCGGATTCACCAGGAGAGCGAGCCGGAAAGGGGCTCGGCGAACTCGACCGCGATCGTTCCGGCCGATATCGCACCCGACGTGCGCACTCGTGTCCAGGAAACGGCGAAGGCCATCTACCGCGCGCTGGGATGCAAAGGGCTGGCGCGGGTGGACATGTTCCTGACCGCGGACAGCACGGTCATGCTCAACGAGGTCAACACGCTGCCCGGTCTCACCTCCTACAGCCGGTATCCGCGAATGATGGCGGCCGCCGGACTGCCGCTCGCGGAGGTGATCGACCGGATCATCGCGCTGACGTTGCACGGGAAGCGGCGATGACCAACGACTTCGTCTTCGTGGACGAGTTCGTCCCCGGAATCCGCTGGGATGCCAAGTACGCGACCTGGGACAACTTCACCGGCAAGCCGGTGGACGGTTACCTGCTCAATCGCATCGTCGGGACGAGGGCGTTGTGCGCCGCCCTGGACCGGGCGCGCGAGCGAGCGGCCTCCCGTGATTTCGGGTTGCTGCTCTGGGACGGTTATCGCCCGCAACGGGCCGTCGACTGCTTTCTGCAATGGTCGACCACGCCAGAGGACGGCCGGACAAAGCCGCGCCACTACCCGAACATCGACCGGCTCGAGGTGTTCGAACGCGGATATGTGGCCGCCAAGTCGGGTCACAGCCGGGGCGGCACCGTCGACCTCACGCTCTATGACCTGGCCACCGGCGAACTGACACCGATGGGTGGTGACCACGACCTCATGGATCCGGTGTCCCATCACGGAGCAACGGGCATCACCCGGACCGAGGCGCGTAACCGACGGCACCTCCGTTCCATCATGGAGGCGAGCGGTTTCACGTCATACGACTGCGAATGGTGGCATTACACGCTGACACACGAGCCATATCCGGACACGTACTTCGACTTTCCCGTCGGCTGATCTCAGCCGCCGTCGTGAGGTGGCGCAGCGGGGAGCCGCACCGCGACCCGAAGCCCTCCCGCCGGGCGCGGGCTGAGCGACAAGTCGCCATCGTGTGCCTCGGCGATGCTCTTCGCGATGGCGAGCCCAAGGCCGACACCGGCATGGTCGGTGCGAACGCGCCTGCTGCCACGCTGAAACGGCTCGACGAGCGTGGGAAGCAGCAGCGGGCTGAGCTTTTCCCCGGTGTTCTCGACGGTGAGCACCACACTCCTCGGCGCCGTGCTGGTCCTGACCCACACGGTGCCCTGCTCGGGCAGGTTGTGCACGATCGCGTTGTGCACCAAGTTCGTCGCCATCTGCAGCAAGAGCTGGTAGGAGCCCACGGTGGGGCCCAGGTCGCCGGAGGTCTCGATGGCGAGGCCACGCTTCTCCGCAAGCGGAAGGAGCGTCTCGGTGGCTTCTTCCGCGATGAGGGACAAGTCGACGTCCACTCGCGAAAAGGAGCGCTGATCCGCGCGGCTGAGCAGGAGCAAGGCCCCGGTGAGGTCGATCGCCCGGGAGTTGACGACGTGAAGGCGCTCGATGAGCTCGGCGCAGTTGCGGTTCGGATCGGTGCGGGCCACGTCGAGCAGCGTCTGGGTAATGGCGAGCGGGGTGCGCAGCTCGTGGGAGGCATTGGCGGCGAATCGCTGCTGCTCGGCGACATGCGCTTCGAGCCGTGCGAGCATGCTGTCGAAGGCATCGGCAAGCTCGCGGAACTCGTCGCTGCGCCCCGAGAGCCGGATGCGGTGGGAGAGCGCTCCACTCGCCGCAATGCGGGTGGCTTCGGTGATGCGGGTCAGCGGCGCGAGCATGCGGCCGGCGAGAAGCCAGCCTCCGGCAAGTCCGAAGACCAGCAGAAAGGCCAACGCCAGAGCCGCCTTCGGCTCGAAGGCCCGCAGGAGATCGGAGCGGTTGGGAACGAAACCGAGTGCCATGATCGCGCGGTCGGGGACGTAGCGCAGCAGGAACACCCACACGACTGCGAGCAGCAGAGCGCCTGCGACCATGAGGAATCCGGCATAGCTCAGGGTGAGCTTGAGGCGAGCGCTCAGACCAAGGGTTCTATCCACGGTCTCCTCCATCACGCCCGCCGTCTTGCTGAGTGCTGATGCGGTACCCGACTCCGGCCACCGTGGTGATGATGCCCGGCTCCCCGAGGCGCTTGCGCAGCGCCGAGACGGTGATGCGCACCGCGTTGGTGAACGGATCAGCGTTCTCATCCCACGCCCGCGCGAGGAGTTCCTCAGCGCTGACGACACCGCCTTCGGCCGCAACGAGCACTTCGAGCACCGCGAACTGCTTGCGGGTGAGCGCGACATAGCGGCCGTCGCGGTACACCTCGCGGCGAAACGGATCCACCCGCAGCCCGGCGATCTCTCGCACGGGTGGCCTGCTGTAGGCGCGCCTTCGGTCGAGCGCTCGCAGCCGGAGCACGAGCTCGCGAAGCTCGAACGGCTTGGTGAGGTAGTCGTCGGCGCCGAGCTCGAACCCGGAGACCTTGTCATCGAGCCGATCCGCCGCCGTGAGCATCAGGATGGGCATGCCGCTGCCGGAGGTGACGATGCGTTCGGCGATCTCGTCTCCCGAGGGGCCCGGGACGTCACGGTCGAGGACGGCGATGTCGTAGGCGTTGACGCTGAGCATCTCCAACGCGGTGTCTCCGTCGCCCGCGATGTCGGCGGCGATCGCCTCCAGGCGTAACCCATCGCAGATGGCTTCCGCCATATACGGTTCGTCCTCGACGATCAAGACACGCATACACCCGATGCTCTCAGCCTGGGCATGTCGTCGGCGTATCGAAAATGGCGCGATCTGGTGCCGAGCCGAGCTCGAAGGCATTCTGCGGGCGGGCAGTCACCGGCAGAGCTGGCTGGCTGCCGAGCGACGTCGTGATCAGCGAACCCGAACGCTCCGCCGTTTCCCGGGTGAATTCAGATCAGGCATCGTCCGGCCGGGTCGGGACTCCGCGCAGCAGCTCGCGGCGTTCTTCGGGCGTGAACGAGCTGGGGTCGGTGGTAGCCAGGAAGTCCCGCAGGATCTCCACGAACCGGACGGGCTCCTCGACATGGGGGAAGTGACCGGCATCCTTCATGATCTCGAGGCGGCTGTTAGGGATGGCCTCGTGCGCCTGGTAGGCGTGGGCGACGGGGATGATCCTGTCCTGCTCACCCCAGACGATGAGCGTCGGCATGTGAGCGGCCAGGTACAGCCGGCTCATCGCGCTCACCGACTGGCCACCCGGATCGATCACCGAGCGCATGGTGCGGACGAATGCCTGCCGGTTGTCATGCTCGGTCAGCGACCGGTAGGCACGCCACATCTCGGTGGCCCGGGCGTTGCGCACGCCTCGATCGCCGAGGAACCGGACGACCGCATCCCCCCAGCCGCGCGCGAACCCAGGGAACAGGACGGGCATCACGTACTCGCTCGCAGGCAGGGTCATGAGGCGCAGCAACCAGCTCACCTCGCGGCCGAGGCCACCCGCATCGACGAGCACCAGACGCTCGCACATTTCGGGGAACTGGTAGGCGAACTGCAACGCGACCCCGCCCCCGAAGGACTGCCCGACCACAGTGGCCCGTCCGATGTCCAGCATGTGCAGGAAATCGCGCATGCCGCTCGCCTGATTGCCGAGCGAGTAGTCACCCAGAGGCTTGGCGGACTTGCCGTGGCCCAGGAAGTCCGGAGCCAGCACCGTGAAGTCACGCTGAAGCAAGCGCATGGCCGCGATCCAGGTGCCGGAGCTGCCGGCGATGCCGTGCAGCAGCATGAGTACCGGGCCCTGGCCAGCTCGCCGATACGCGACATCCTCACCGTGGATGCGGATGTGCTCGACCGCAAACCCCTCGCCCGGCGTCGCCGTTTCCGATGCGTCCATCACCCCATTGTCCCCGATCACCGTTTCTGCGGCAGTTCGCAGGTCACGGCCGGTCGCTTACTTCGCGTGATCGATCAGCATGGCCGCGATGCTTGCGGCGGTCGGACCGGCGTCCGAGCCGACAGTTCGGGTTCGGGTCGAGGCCCCGTCGAGCAGCAGTGCCAATTGCTCCGCGAGCGCTTCGGGGTCACTCGCTCCAGCTTCGCGGGCGGCCGCGGTGAAACGCGAGACGACGGATCCTTGTACTCGCATGCCCGCAGGCGCGCGGGATGCTCCGGGTCCGGGATTTCTACGGCAGCGGCGATGAAGGGGCAGAGCGGAGTCGCGTCGTTCAGCAAGCCAAGCGGCTTGTCGAAGGCCGCCAGCATCGCTCGCGCGCAGTCAGATCGGTGCGCTCGAATACGCCGGGCATGGTGTCTGGGTCGAGGACACTCGGCCTCGTCGCCATGGTCTGCAGCTTCGCGAAAGCCGACTCCGACGGCTGGACGTCGGCGGTCACCGTTGCGCCTCTTGCCGCCGGCGCGCTCCTGCTTGCCACCTTCATAGCCGTCGAGCATCGAATCGAAGATCTCCTGCTACCACTGCGAATACTGGCTGACTGCAACCGGGGCGGCGCCTACCTCGGGAGTCTGTTACCGCCGTCACGGGGCGCTCCCCCGTGCCTCCGACTCGGGATGAACGCGCTGTCCGGAGTCCGTCGCCTCACCTGTCGCGGGCGTATGGGTCCGGTGGCTGCCTGGGCTTGATCTCCCGCTCGCCGGTACGGGCCGCGACCGCATGGTGATCCTTGCGATGCGGTGTCCGTCCATCTGCGTCACCGTCAAGGACGCGCCGGCGAGATGGACGGCATCGCCCACCTCGGCCAACCGCCCTAGCGCGGTCATCACGTAGCCGCCGACGGTGTCGAACGGTCCCTCGGGCAGCTCTCGTCCTGTCACGTCACCGAAGTCCTCCCGGTTGAGCCCCGCGTCTAGCTCGATCACGCCGGCGCGAAGGGGCGTTGCCCTTGCCGGAGCGACGTCGAACTCGTCGCGGATCTCGCCGACGAGCTCCTCCATCACATCTTCAAGGGTGACGATGCCCGCGGTGCCGCCGAACTCGTCGACAACGACCGCCAGATGGGCGCCGGATCGCCGCATCTCCGACAACGCCGGAAGCAGCCGCTTCACGTCCGGCAGCTGCGCGACCCTCCTGACCACGTCGCCCACCGTCGCCGCCCGTTGGCCGGCAGCGGGTGCCAGCAGGTCGCGCACGTGCACGAAACCGATCACGTTGTCCTGCGTACCGCGAAACACCGGGTACCGCGAGTAGGGCAGCGTGACGACGTGCCGGCCGGCGCTCCGGAGTGGAGTAGCAGCGTCCAGGAACGCCACCTCGGTGCGCGGCACCATCACCTCGCGGACCTGCCGGTCGCCTACAGCGAACACCTCGTCGATGAGAGCGCGTTCATCGGCGGTGAGTGCCTTGTGCGCGGTGACCAGGGTGCGCAACTCCTCCTCAGTCATCGCTTCCGGCGCGGCACGCGGGTCGCCGCCGAGCAGCCGTACGACCACGTTCGTGGATACGGATAGCAGCCGAATCACGGGCCGGAACAGCACCGCCATTGCGTACAGCGGTGGGCCGAGAAGCAACGACGCGGCCTCTGCCCGCTGGATGGCAAGCCGCTTGGGGGCAAGCTCCCCGACCACCAGCGTCACGTAGGTGATGACCAGCGTGACCGCGACGAAGCCGAGTACTTCCGCCGCCCCGCTGGCCAAACCGGCGCTTCGCAGCGCAGACGCCGCCGAGTCGACCAATGTCACCGCACCGAACGCAGAGGCAAGCAGCGCCGTCAACGTCACGCCGATCTGCACCGAAGCCAGGAACCGGTTCGGATCGCTGAGCAGCATCCGGAGCCGACGGCCACGCCAGCCCTTCTCCGCAAGTGTCCGTATCTGACCCTCTCGCAGGGTCACCAGCGCCATCTCGGCGGCCGCGAAGAGGCCCTCGAGAACGATGAGGGCGAGCACCACGACGACATCCAGCCACCTCATACGCCTCGCCTCCCTGCGCGGCATAGTGGGCCCGGCGCGCACACCGGGGCTGGCATCGGCCTATCGAGCCTTCCGGCTCACGCCGGGACGCGAACCTCCTGGCACCGACAGTTGGTTCCGGCGACCCGGAACGGCAAGGGTCAAACGGCCCGTGCGGGCCCAGCCGAAGCCAGCGAAGCCGCGGCTCACGTGCAAATCGGTGGGCGCTGCGCTTTGCCGTCCAATCGGAGGAGGCCCGGGCTGAGGTCCGTGACCTTCGGCCCTGTGCAAACAGCGTCGCGGCCGGACGCTTTGTGCGTTGAGACGTCGAGAGGTTCGGTTTGCGGTGGCGGTGGGCGACGCGACTCGTCAGCACGACGCTGGTCCTGCTGGCGGCCTTCATGCTGCTTCTGCAAGTGCGGGTGAGCGGCAGGCAAGCGGAATCTCTTGCGTGCGGCTCGGCGTGGGATGTCATCAGCGGCCGGGTCGGCTGGCGGGAGTGGTGGTCGGCGGACCAGGCGTCCACGACGTCGCGCGCGGCGTTGCCGCGAACGCTGCACTGCCCGGACGCGGTGGACATGACGATGTGGCTCGCGGCAGGCATGCTCCTCGGCGCATTGCTCGTGGGTGTCATCGGGGAGCTCATCGCACGACCGAGCCAGCGCGGGAAACTACCGGCAAGGACGTCACGGCAACGCCGACGTCGGTTGGCGGAAAGTTGCATATTCGTCGGCGCGACACTCACTGTCGCCGGACTGGTCGGAATCGCTCTGGTCACCGCGGACCCGCATGACCCGCTGTTTCTGTACGCCAGCCGACCCGTCGTTGTTCTGATCGGCCTGCTGCTGCTCAGCCCAGCAGTACTGATTGCCGCGGTTGGCCTGCTGGCCCGGTCAGCGCAGGCAGACGGCCCCGGAACGGAACGTACCGATGAGATGCGCTAGTCGCCTTATCGCCGGTGTCGTCATCGTGGCACTCGGTGCCGCATGTACCGCTCGAGCGCCTGAGTCCGTGAGGAAGCCGGCAACCCGCTACGCAGCGCCCATTGCCCTTCCCGCGCCGGCACGCGAAGGCGGCATGTCGCTCGACGAAGCCTTGGCGACACGGCGATCCGAACGCAGCTTCGACGGCACTGTCCTGTCGAAAGCCGAGTTGGGACAGCTGTTCTGGGCCGGGCAGGGAATCACGAGCAGCGATGGCAAGCGTACGGCTCCCTCAGCCGGCGGCCTGTACCCGGTGGAGATGTATGCGATCGTGGGCAACCAGCTGTGGCACTACCTTCCGCTCGGCCACCGCGTTGAGATCCGCTCACTACTGGGCAGCCGCAGTGACCTGCAGTCGGCTGCGTTCAACCAGTCGGCCGTCGGCGGTGCTGCGCAACTACTCGTCATTGGGCTCGCCTATCACCGGGCAACCGCGAAGTACGGAGCCCGCGGTCACGCCTACGCGGATATGGAGGCGGGGCACGTGGCACAGAACGTTCTCCTTCAGGCCACGGCGCTAGGCCTCGCGGCCGTTCCCATCGGCGGTCTCGAACCACGCCGTTGTGCGGCCGTCCTGGGATTACCGCCCGACCAGGTCGTCAGTTATCTCGTCCCTGTTGGTCGGCTGCCGGCAACGCCATGAGCTGTCCGCCGCTAAAGGCCCGGGAACGATGACGGTGCGCATGGTCCAGTTGGGACAGCAGCTGGCAGACAGGCAGTTGCACCCCTCGGTGGCGAGCGCCACCGTCGCCGCCGGAAAGCACATGACGCGCTGATCAGCGTCGTGCTCTCAGGCACCCGCCGTTTGGCAACGAAACGTTGCTATGATTGCGACGGAGCGTCGCGATCATGCTGGCTAAGAGGTGCGGGAAGTGTTCGTCGGACTGCGGGACCTGCGGTATGCGTGGGGTCGGTTCATGTTGATGGGCGCGGTTGTCGTCTTGGTCGCCGTGCTCACGGTGCTGCTCACCGGCCTTTCCACCGGGCTGGTGAACTCGGGTATCTCCGGGTTGCGGGCGATGCCGGTCACCCACCTTGCATTCGCGCCGAAGACCGACTCGACCTTCTCCCGCTCCACGATCGACGCTGCGAGCATCCGGTCATTGAACCGTCAGCCGGGCGTTCGGGCCGAGCCGCTCGGGCTGACTCTGTTCAATGCCAAGGACACGAGCGGCGCGTCGTTCTCCATCGGACTGGTCGGTGTGCAACCCGATGGGTTCATGGCGACCGGCATCCCGGGCCTGTCGACGCTAGGTAGCAGCTCGACCGGTGTTGTCGTCTCCCGAGGGATCGCGAACGACGGCGTACGAGTCGGTGACCGCATCACGCTGGATCGGGCAGGAATCAGCATGCCCGTGATCGGGATCGCCGCGAAGGCCACCTACGGGCACGTCGACCTCGTGTACGCCCCGATCACGCTGTGGCGGCAGGCGACCTACGGTCAGGTGACCGGCGGGGCGCTGCCCCCGAGCGCACAAGGCCTCGCATCGGCTGCGGCTCTGCAGGTGCAGCCCGGTGTCGACACCGCGGCCGTCGCCTCCCGGCTCGGGGTGGACATCGTCACCAAGAAGCAGGCCTACGCGGGCTCGCCCGGGTACACGGCGGAGACCGCGACCATGACTTTGATCATCGACTTTCTGTACGTGATTGCCGCGCTGATCGTCGGCGCGTTCTTCACCGTCTGGACCATCCAGCGCAAGGCTGACATCGGCCTGCTGAAGGCGCTGGGAGCGTCGACCGGCGCTGTGCTTCGCGACGCGCTCGGCCAGGTCGCCTTGGTGATGGTCCTGGCCACGGGCGTCGGCGCGCTGCTGGGCAGCGGCATCGGGATGCTGATCCCCGACGGGACGGTGCCGTTCGCGCTGCAGCCGGGCGCGACCGTCGTCGCGAGCGTGATCCTGGCCGTCGCCGGCATGGTCGGATCCCTCGTCGCGGTCCGTCGCATCGCCGCCATCGACCCGATCATCGCGCTGGGAGGTGCAGCGTGACCGGCGACCGCGTCGACACCGGGACCCGGACCGACCGGAGCGGGCTGCATATGCGCGACGTGTGCCTGCGCTTCGGCGACGGCGACGAGGAGGTCGTCGCGCTCGACGACGTATCCCTTGCCGTCGGCGCCGGTGAGCTGGTGGCTGTGGTCGGCGCCTCCGGATCGGGTAAGTCGAGCCTGCTCGCGGTGGCCGGCGCGATGCGGCGACCTGACAGCGGCAGCATCACAGTCGGCGGGGTCGAGGTGACCGAGCTGCCGGCGAAGCGACGGAGCACCCTTCGCCACGACCTGATCGGCTTCGTGTTCCAAGGCTCCAACCTGCTGGCATCCCTGACCGCGCTCGAGCAGCTCGAGCTGGTCGGCCGGATCGGCGGCGACTCCCGCACCGCAACCCGCGCCAAGGCGTTGAGCCTGCTCGAGGAGGTCGGGCTGGCCGCCAAGGCCAGGCGTCGACCAGGGCAGCTGTCAGGTGGTGAACGCCAGCGAATCGCCATCGCCCGGGCGTTGATGGCGGAGCCGGCGGTCCTGCTGGTCGACGAGCCCACCTCCGCGCTCGACCATCAGCGGGCGATCGACATCGTCACCCTGCTGCTCGATGAAACCCGCCGCCACCAGATCGCGACGCTGATGGTCACCCACGACCATTCGGTGGCGCGTCTCGCCGACAAGGCCATCGAGATGCGCGACGGGCGGCTTACGCCGGCGGATGCGCCGGCGGGACGATAGCCGCCATGCCCCGCATCGCCGCGGCGACCGTCCGCGAGCACCGCGACCAACAGCATGAGGCGATCCTCGACGCGGTCGGCGCCATCCTCGCCGATGATGGTTACGACGGTGTCGAGCTCGCCACGGTGGGTGAACGGGTGGGGCTGGCACGTACGTCGCTCTACCGCTATGCCCGGCACAAGGACGAGCTGATCGCGCAGTGGCTCGAGCGGGCGTTCGGGCCGGCCATGGCTGACGCCCAGTCGGTGCTCGGCAGCTCGGACCCGCCTGCGGAACGGCTCGCTGCCTGGCTGGACGGGCAACTCGAGTTCGCCGCCAAACCCCGCGACGGCGCAGCCGCCCGGCTGATGGCCGAGTTCGACCACCTGCCCGGACCCATCCAGGCCCTGGTCGTCGACGGTCACCGTCCGCTGCGCGATGCGCTGGCAGCCACGGTGGCCGAGGCGCTAGCGAACCAACCCGCACGCGACCCGGCTGTGGTCCTCGCCCTCCTCGACGGACTCGCCGCCGCCGCCACCCGCCAAGCCGCCGGCGGCGTCAGCCCGTCGCTACGCGCGGAAGTGCGCAACGCCGTGGTGGCACTGCTGTCCGGAGACGGCGACAGCCCCTAGCCTTCCTCTAGCCTCGATCTCTCTCGTGATCTTGATTTGGCGCCTTACCGGTCGAGTCGAGATCATGTCTTCGGTGCGGGGCGTGCGAGCTCGCCGTGTCTGTCGCGGCGGCCGCAGCTCCGTCGAGGCCGCAATCGTGAACGCAATGGCTGGTGACGCTGCATTCGTCCTCGGACTCGCGTCCCGGCGCGTTGGTCACGTCTCCCCGCTCTACGGCGACCACCCGGAAGAGCCCGACGAGAGAATCTTCGTGATGCCGGTCGTCAATGCCGGGACGGCCATGTCAGGCACAGCCAAGACCGCCGCAATGGCCGACATTTCGAGACTCACTCAAGGCTATTGGACGTTGGCGCAGATGACGTAGGCGGTGTACTGCCAGTTGGCGTCGTCGAGGCCGATGCCGGTGACGTAGCGCCAGGATGCATGCCACACGGTTTCGGTTCCGGCCGGCTGGTTGTAGTCGAACCCGTTCCGGTACATGACAGCGCCGAAGTTGGTGGCGTCGGCGCCACCGCCGACGGCCCGCTGAGTACCGGGACATGAGACGTTGACGGTGATGAAGTCGTCGCCGGTGACGGAGTGGTTGTCGGTGATGGTGTGGCGGACGATGTTGTACCCAGAGATGCCCGACGTGCCGGCCGGGCCCGCCGGGCCCTGGGGACCGGGCTCACCCGCATCACCCTTGGGGCCTTGTGCGCCGGCAGGCCCGGTCGCGCCAGTGAGGCCGGTGTCGCCGGTGTCGCCTTTGAGGCCCTGCGGGCCGGTCGCTCCGGTGCTACCGGCAGGGCCGGCCGGGCCGGCCGGGCCGGCCGGGCCGGCGAGTCCGGGTGTGCCCTGTGGTCCTCGTGCGTTCCAGGAGATGGTCGAGTCGCGGCCGAAGCATCGTGGCTTCGGACTGCTGGTGGTCTTCACGTGGTAGGGCACTCCGCTGCTGCGGCTGAGGCATCCGGTGAACCTGACGCTGGATGAGGTGCCGCTGCTGCCGGCGGCCAGCGCTACACCACCGCCCAAGAGAGTGGCCGCTACCGCGGTGGGCAGCGCGACGCGAACGGTACGGCGGGTGAGTGCGTTCATGAACCTTCTCCTTGTTTGCTCGGATTGACGGGTCGCGGCGGGCTCGCCGCGGGCAGAGGATCAGCGATCGAGAGCGGGCCGCCGCTCATGGGAGCGGCCCGCGTCCCCATGAGGACGGTCGTTGTGTGGATTGCCTGCGGGTGCGGGTGCGCGCCACACCGCTCCTGACGGTCGTGGTCGGCCCGCCGGCCAGCGATCGAGGTTTCAGAGCCGTCGAGTTCGAGAGTGAGCACGACGGTGGCAGGCGCTATCACCGGCGTATCGTCGATGCCCGAGCACGGGCTCCGCACCGGGGTGCGACCCCAGGCATAACCCCTCGGCACCCCGGGATTCCGCGCCTGCAGCGTGCCTGGATTTGCCGATGCTCTCAATCCGCGGCGCCGCGCGCAGGGGCAGGCAGTGCGGAACGAACTGCGGGAACGCGAGAGACGGCCTTGTCCAGGCAGCTGTCCAGTCAACGCCGGTGAGTTTGCAGGACGAGTCCCATCGGTCCCTTGCGACAAACGACAGCTGAGCGCCGCCTTTGGTTCGCCCAAGCACGCGCTCATTGCCTCGCGCCGTCCGTCGAAGCCCGGGTGCCGTCGAGGCATCCCCCGAGCCGGTGAGAGGGTGACCGGCGTGGCTGCTGCTCGGCGAATTTCTGCCAAGACGAAGATTTTCCAGCTCAGAATCCAGTTGGCGGGGATCCGCCCGCCGGTATGGCGACGCGTCCTCGTGCCCGGCGAGATCGATCTCGGCGAGCTGCACGACGTCATCCAAACTGCGTTCGGGTGGACCAACTCGCACCTGCACCAGTTCGAGATCGGCACGGCGCGGTACGGAACCCCTGACCCGGATTGGGGGCGGGACGACGTCGCGGACGAATCACGGGCAAGACTGTTCCGCCTGCTCGGCGAGGGCGGCCGGCTGAACTACACCTACGACTTCGGCGACAATTGGGAGCACCACGTGACGGTGGAGAAGGTGCTCGACGCCGAGCCCGGAACTCGTTACCCGAAATGCTCGGCCGGGCGCCGGGCCTGCCCGCCGGAAGACGTCGGCGGGCCCTGGGGCTACAACGATTTCCTGCAGGCCCTCGCCGACCCCCAGAATGACGAGCACGAGCACTGGAGCGAATGGATCGGCGGCGGCAGCTTCGACCCGGACACGTTCGACCTCGCGTCCGCGGACGCCGCTCTGGCTGCGTTCGCATGGCACGCGAGCCCACTCCGGTCAGTGCGCTAACGGCGTGAAGGCGACCGAACCGGCGTCTCGACCACCCGCAGGTACCTTCGCCGCGGGCATTTCAAAGAAGGTCGCTGTCGCGTCCGACGCGCCCACGTCAGCTCGATCATCGATCAAGGCATACGGGATAGCTACTGTTCAGAGGTAGTTTTCCGCTAGTGTTCACCAATGACCTCGACGTCGCGCAGGGTTAGCGGTGTGCCGGCGCAGCTTGCCGGCTTTCCGCTGCGAACCTTTCGAGCCGCCGATGCCGAGATCGCCTACGCGTATCCAGCCCCCCAGCTTCGTCGACTGGAGCGGCTTGGTGTCTTGCACCGGCTCGCGCATGGTTACTACACCGTGGTTCCTCAGGACCAGGTCGGCACAGATTGGATGCCAGCCTTGGAGGCTGCTGCGGCGGGCATCGCCTCGGCGCGTTTCCGCCCCCAACGCGCACCGCTGATGGGCGTGTCCGCCGCTCGCATGCACGGTGCGCTTCCGCGAGCCTTGGGCACGGCGGTGGTGGCTGCGCCCGTGCAGCACGACCCGATCGCGCTCCTGGATCGACCCGCGACGGTTCGGTTCGTTAAACGCGATACGACCAAGCTCGATGTCGAGACGGCGCCGACCGAGCTGGGCCGAGCACTGGTCACGTCGATCGAGCAGACCGTCCTCGACCTGGCGCGAAAGCCACCGTTGCATATCGCCGAGGATCAGATCCCGGAGGCCGTGCGAGCGATGCTCGCCCGGAGCGACCCGGAGGTGCTCGACGACCTAGCGCGCCACCAGCGACTGCGATCCGCACTCGAGCGAGCTCGAACCCTGGCCCGATGATCTACCCGACCGGGCTGATCCGAGACGAGGCGACCGCTGTCGCCGACCAGTTCGGCGTTGCGCTCGAGCAAGTCCGGCGGGACCACCTGATCTCGTCAATTCTCGCTGCACTCCAAGCGCACGCAGACGAGCTGATCTTCTTCGGCGGCACCGCCCTTGCGCGGACCTACCTGAGGAACGGTCGTCTCAGCGAGGACATCGACCTGATTGCGGTGGCCGATCGCCGGCCCTTGGCACGCGCGCTAACCCGAACCATTGACCGCGCGCTGCGCGTCACGCACGGCCGTGTCAACTGGACCGTCCACTTGGCTGACGTCCGCGACGTCGAGCCGGCGAGCATGGTCACCGATGAGGGACTCATCGTGCGAATCCAGCTCCTGCGCGCTGAGGGGTACCCGGCTTGGCCAACCGCGGTCCACGACATCCACCAGCGCTACAGCGACATCCAGCCCACGCGCTTGCGTGTGCCAACACGCGACTCGTTCGCCGCGATGAAGACCACAGCATGGTTCGAGCGCCGCGCAGCGCGAGACCTCTACGACCTGTGGGCCCTCGCCGGCATCGGAGCGTTGACCAGTTCCGCGGCGCAGCTGTTCGCAAAGCACACCGGCCTCGGCCCGCCCCAGGATCGCATGTTTGCGGCTGCGCCGACTCCCAAGGACTGGCACGAGCAGCTGTCTGGTCAGACACGTCTGACCGTCCTCGCAGAGGAAGCGCTTCAGGTCGTACGCGCGGCCTGGTCCGCCGCCCAGGCTTAGCCATGCCGTTCGGCAGGAAACCAGCGCACCGCCGGATAACCAGGCAGACTGTCCCTAAACGATCTTGGTAGCAGGGGTTGAATTTGACCCGCCGCTCGCGAGGTTCGAGAACCCACGGATGTGCTGGTGGGCGGCTTTGTCCAGACAGCTGTCCAAGCCCTCTTGCAGAGTTTGCAGGACGGAATCCGGTCGGTCCAGTCCGACAAATTCGGTTCGTGACCGACGCGAGGTGGCAGCGGATCAAACCAATCCGAGCTGACTCCAGAGCACTCGCAGGGCCGCCCGCCCCATTCGGCTCTGCTCCCGATCGAGAAGCCTCCATGCCGGATGCTCCCGGTCGCGTAGCGGCTCGAGACGGCGCACGTGTGCCCGTTGGCCCCGAGGCAGCTCGGCGAGTGCTGGGTCTGCGACGTTCAGCAACGAAAGCAGCAGCGCCGCGTCCTGCAGGTCGCGCTCCGGATCGAGGCGCCCGGCGATGGTGGTGGCCGCCGCCTTGCCGATCAGCGCTGCCAACACGCCGGGCCGACGTACCCGGCCGCTTTTCTGCCCACCCGCCAGGTCGCTGATCGTGACTTCGACGGATTCGCATGCGGCGAGCAGCGCGCTGCCTGACGGAACCGACACCGTCCGCGCAGGCGGCACGGTAATGGTGCGGGTGCGTTCAGACAGCCCGTCGGGGGCCAGCACGTCGACGCTGACGTGGCCTGGACCGGGATCCGCGGCACGGCTGAAGCGATGCCCGACGCCCTCAGGGCTGATCCCCTCGAGCTCCAGGCCCCGTTCGGCCAGGAATGCACAGACGGTTTCGATGCCTCCCGGCGCGGCCCGGACGTCAACCAGCACGTCGGCGTCCTGAGTCGTGCGGGGCAGCGCCGCGCCGTGCTCGGCGGCTAGCAACGCCACCAACTGGCCGCCGATCAGAGCCCAGGGGATGTCTACGGAGCGGTCGAGCTCGAACAGGAGTTGCCAGGCCTGGTATTGCGCCGGCGGCAGCAGCGAAAGGACCGTCATGAGCCGGCTCCGACCGCGGCTGCTGCGGGCAGGGCGTGATTCAGCCAGTTTCGTGCTATCTGCTGCAGCCGGACGTCATCTGACTCGAGCATGTCGAACACGGCGGCAGCGACCGGAACCGGCGCCCCGGCGAGCGGAGACGTACCGGCAGGCTGCGGTTCGTAGATCCGTAGCTCTAGCAGGCCGTTCAGATCAGGCTCAAGGGCGTACCGCGCCTCGACACCGGCCAAGTCTGATTCGGCGACGTACGCAAGCGCGTCATCACCGGAGCTGACGTCGAGCCCGTAGGCGGCAGCAGCACGCGCGCGTCCGGCAGAAACGCGCGGATCGGCGAAGACCTGTGCCAATAGCCCTGGATGTAACCAGTACCGGTGCGAACGGGCACGGCGTCGCAGCAGCGACTGCAATTCCTCAATGCCGGGCCCTTTTGGTTCGGACAGCTGGCCCAGAAGCCGGCGAAGTCGGTGTCGGGTGCTGCGATCAGCGGCAGCTACTTGCGGGCTACCCGGGTCGGACAGCACCGTGAGCACCATCCAAGCGAGCCCCGGGCTGAACGGCCGCCCGGGCGGCGGATGGTGTGCGGCGCGGCTTTCAACCTGCGCGGCATCAAGCAGCGCCCGGCCACCCACGTCCTCTGCCGCCAACTCCCCAGCGGCCAGCAACTGGCGAACCCGCCGTGGCGACACCTTTAGCTTGGCAGCGGCCTGCGCCACCGACAGCCAGTGCCCTGCCACCGCGTACACCAACCCTTCCGATTGTGGAACTATTGTGCTACGGCGTCAGATTGGCGTCAATAACGCTTCCGCTATGGGCAGCCTTCTGCAACGTAGACGCGCATGGAGTAAGTGGAACTTGGCAGATCCCGGCGAACACCGGACGAGTTGGGATGAACCTGAAAGGACGCCATCAGGCGAGCGCCGGAAGTCGTCCCGCGCGTCCGCTCATGAAGTCGGCCCAGCCGAGTTCGGTGATCAGCAGGAGGTCGCCGACGAAAACAGGAGCGAGATGGTTGCTGTAACGCCAGGCTGCTAGCCATGACAGTTCGGATGGGCCGAACACGGCCAACCCGCGGCGCACCGTAATTGTCATCACCGAATGGCTGGGCGGCTCTCCGAGCTTGCGCGCCGGCACGTCCAACTGCTCCACGATCCTCCTGAGGAACTGCGAGCGCTCCCAGTGATCCACCTGGGGTGGCGGTGTTTCAGCGAACCAAACAGTTTGAACGATCTGCTGATCGACCGACGGCTCGCGGACCAGCGTCAGCACCAGGTCGTGCTCCGACACAGCGACGGTCGTCACCACCTCTCGCAGCAGCTGCTCCGGGTCGCGGTACTGATAAGGGCGTAGCTCCATGGCCCCGAAGGATGGCAGCCCGGCGCCGACCGTGGTGGGCGCTATCCACAGCTGCTTGCCTTCCTGTGGATAGCGCGAGGCTCGCTACTTGACGGGGCAGTCTTGGCTCATTCGTCGGCAATCCTGCCTCTCTGCGGGCGCCGTCCGCGTACCGGCGCGGAAGCCGGTAGCCCTGCTCCCGTCGAGCGCGTTGTCGAACTGCCGTCTCGGGGAGGAACACCACGCGAGTCGAGGACCTGTCGGGGGAAGACGCCGCGGTGTACGGGGCTGTGGCCGAGGCGGAGGTGGGGGTCGGTGCTCGCGAACGCATGGTGCGCCGGGCGGTCTGATCGCCGAAATCCCGCGCGCAGCCCTTCGATGACGTCGAGATTTGACAGTCATCGCTCACCCGTGCACGATTGCTGATGATAGTAGATCTACTATGAGGAGGGTGATGGTCGCAGGACAGCTACTGAAGGCGGCGCGCCGCAGTGGCGGTCTGTCACAGCGCAAGCTTGCGGCACGCGCCAAAGAGCACCAGCCGACCATTTCTGCACTCGAGAACGGCGACCATGACCCGGGGCTCGAGCATCTGACCCGCCTGCTGGCCGCGACCGGACACCGACTCGTGGCGCTGCCGACCACATCGCGGCCCGTGTACGAAGCCGCAGCGGCCATCGCTGCAGCTTTGCTGCGTGGCGACGAGGCGAGCGCCTACCGCGAGTTCATTCAGCTTTCCGACGATCTGGCCCGCGAACGAGGCCCGCTCCGCGCAGCGTTGACCGCGCTCGCCCCAGCACCCGTCGACCCGTGCTACGACGCATTGCTCGCCGCCGTTGCCGAGCACTACTTGCGGCTGGGACGGCTGCCGCTGCCGGCCTGGATCCGCGACCCGGACAGAGTGCTGGCCGAACCTTGGTTCGTCGACGACCTGCCCGCATTGCGGGAACAGACCGAGGCCGACACCCCACCGGCGTTCGCCCATCACGGTGTGTACCTCGCTGCCTCAGAACTGGCCAGCATCTGATGGCGGCCGGACTGTCGCCAGAGGACATCGGAGAACTGCTCCACGAGTTGGCCGGTCGGCTGCGCGCCCGTGGCGTCAAGGCCACCATCCGACTGGTCGGCGGAGCAGCCCTAGCCACGCGGGGTTACCGCCAGACCATGACCTTCGACGTCGACGCCGTATTCCATCCGACAGGTCCCGTGCTCGAGGTCGCGGCCGACATCGCCGCCGAACGCAACCTGCCACCAGACTGGCTCAACAACGACGCCACGGCCTACGTCCCGTTCATCGACCCGAACGAATGGGTTCAGCTGTTCCATGACGGCGACGTGACGGTGTCCACTGCCCCCGCCAAGATGCTGCTAGCGATGAAACTCAAAGCCAACCGCGGGCGGCGGGACGCCGACGACATCAACCGGCTACTGGCCATCTGCCACATCAAAAGCGTCGACCAAGCCCAGCAGGTATACGAGCGCTACCACGCCCAAGAGACGCTCTCCGCATCCGCCGTGGCACGGATCGACGCATATCTCGCATCGCTGCAACCGGACGGCTGACATCCCGACCAAAGGGTCGAGGGACATCTCATAGGAACAACGGACGTTTGCCCCCAGTTGGCGTTGCGAGCGGCGCACGCCAGCTGGCACGTCAACCGTCGGCGTGGAAACGCCGAAAACCCGGCCCTGGCAAAGGAACCGGGTCTTCGATCTAGGTAGCGGGGGCACCGCCCATATCTGCGGCCACGGCGACAGCTCGTCGCCTGTTTATGCAGGTCACAGATGTGCGCCGGGGCATCTGCACCCCCTCGCGTACTCCGATCCACGGGCGGCGTTCAAGCCCCGATTTGGGACGGCTACGCGCGGCTGACCTGATCATTCCCCAATGCAAGCACACGAGAGGAACACCAGGACCAGCAACGATCAGCCGACCCGACCCGACCCGACGCGCCGTGGACCGTGCGGCGCGAATCAGCCAGGTTGAACGTGCTGGTCAACGCAGGTGGCGCTCGAGTGCTCGCCGGCCGCCGGACGGCGCCGCCCAGTGCCCTCGAAGCAGCCAAAAGGGACCGGGCCGACGCCTCTTACAGGTCGGATCATGGAACCGGAAACCTCACATTTTCTGTCGTAGGTGCGGCGTAGCCTGCGGTTGTGCAGCCCTCCCCCAGGAGCGACGAGCTCGTCGCCGACGTCGCGCAGCTGTGCGCCGCCGGCGGCGTCACCAGCCTGTCCGAGCTTGCCGACCGTCACCTTGCCGCCCTGGACCTGGACGTCACGCTGCGTCCCGACACTGACAGCCCCGGCTGGCAGTCGGCAGACGGGCCGGGCATCGAAGTCCTGTTCGCTTGCGAAGGCCGCGGGCTGCAACTGCCGTTCCCGATGAGCCTTGAGGCGCTCATCGCCGACGCGTACGCGTTCGAAGAGGAAGTCCTGGCCGAACTCAGCGAAGCAGCCGACAGCGGCACGCTCACACCGCTGCCGCTGCCGCTGCCGCTGCCGCGTACCGGGTCCGACATCACCGTCACGAACTGCGTGAGGCGTGGCGAACCCCCGCCCGCCCCGTCTGCCCCGACTGCGGCGCCCTTCAGACGCAGCAACTGGTCTACGGGTATCCTGCCGGCCCACTGAGCGCCGGGCAGGTCCCCGCCGGCTGCATCGTGACCGGCGACGACCCGGACTGGCGCTGCTCCGGCTGCGGACACCAGTGGTGACAGCCGGGGCGTTCGCCGACCACCTGCGCAACCGGGTACAGGACGCGCTCAGCCAGCCTGCGCCCGCGGACGTGTACGCCCTTTCGCTCTTCCTGCAGGACGAGGAGCAGGACCCGGCCCGCCCGACGCTTGTCGTCGGCTGGAACACCGAAACGCGGGTGGCGTACGCGCTGAACGCGCCACGCGATGAGTGGCCAAACCAGTGGTGGCACCCCTCAGACGAGGCCGAAGCCCGCTGGAACTACGCGTTCTGGCTGCAGAACGAACTGACCGTCATCGCCGGCGACGACGACCCGGACGGCCGGCGCCTGCGCGACGCCTGGATCGCCGAGCATGCGCTGCGCGACGACGACCCGGATGCCTACTACAAGCCGGGCATCAGCCGGGCGTTCGCCAGCATGTGCGCCGCCGCAGGCCACCGGCTGCACGAGGACCGCACGATCACCACACTGTTCGGACGGCCGTTGCCGGTGCTGGTGCACGAACTGGAGTACTACCCGCCGATCGCCGAGCTGACCGCCGCGGCGAACCCGCCCGGGCTCGCCGACGACTTCCTCAGCTGGATGAGCCGCCTCGTCAGCTGACGGTAGCCCTCAAGCCTCGGCCGGCTCCAGCACCGTTTCGGCCGCCTAGCAGCGCGCCCGGCACGCAACTCTCGACCCCGCCGGGTTAGGCGAAGCTGAAGGCGACCGCAGCGACAGCTACCGCTACACCGGCGGCTCGGTAGCCAGCCCCGACGGACCTCGCCACGCGCCGCCGCTAACCGTGCCCGCCGGGCGGCCTCGCAGCCACATGCCAAACTCCTCCCGTGGTTAGCGATCTGGAGCAGAAATGGGCCGTGCACGCCCACCAAATGCTTCGGCATGCCAAGCACATCAGGATCACTGGTGAGCAGTACGGCTCGCCCGATATTCCCGAGCTTGATGGGGCTGGTCTGCGATGGCCGGGCTACCTGGGTGCGGACGCTCGGCCGGGCACAGCGGTCCTGGCCATCGCCAGCATCCACAGAGGCTTCATGTCAGGAACCATGGCCTCACAACCAGGCGGCAAGGCGGCTGTGGGGCGGCTCGTGGAGGCCACCGGAATGCTGCAGTCGGTGTCGCTTAACGAAGCGACCGAGGCGGACTATCAGACCTACATCGACGGGCACCGGCACGCGTACGAGATCGGGCTGAGCAAGGCGTGGGGGGTGGGCACTTTTCTCCGCCAGGCATTGGAGTATTGCGGCATCAACGCGGAGGAGCCCGAGGACATTCGCTCCATCGTCTACATCAATGCCAGTTGTTGCCAATTCCCGGAAGCCACGCCGGCGTACCCGGGTATGCCGCCCGACCCTGACGCCGCGAAGGGTCGCCTCAAGGAGATTTGCCTTCAGGCTCACGAGCTCAAAGGTGTCATCGACATCGTCCAGCCGCGGGTCGTGCTCTGCATGCCGAAGGAAGCCGTGAAACGCCTTGACGACGGGCGAGCGACCCACAACGCCGACGTCGCCGTCTGCTTCAACCAGCGCAACGGGACCCTGATGCGCCGCATCACGCTTGACGGGGAAGATTTCCTACCAGGGCAGGGACTGCGCAAATGGTGGGGCCCGCTTTGAGACGGCACTTGGACAGCGGCGCCGACTGAGCTCGCCGCTTCGTTCCCAGCCACAGGGTCTGCTGTCCGCCGATCTACCTTTCGAGGATTGCAGATGTCTCGCTGCGCTGTCGGGTGACAGCCGGGCCGTCCACTCCGGTCTCAGGGGCTGCCTGGCGGCGCTTTCGCCGCGGGTGCAACTGGGGAGCCGACCGGCAATATCTCCTGTGGATGCACATTCCAATGTACTGTAATGGCGCATAGGGACACTGGATTGCTCAGTTGGAGGTTTTGATGGCAAGGCGTGAGGTGGCGGTGTCCCGCGCGTCCGAAGACGCGCTGCGAGTGTTGGGCAACCAGATCAGGATCGCTCGGCACGCTCGCGGCTGGAGCATGGCGGACACCGCGGCCCGGCTCGGCCTGGACCGCCGCACTGTCAGCAGCATCGAGACCGGGTCGCCGGCGGTGGCCATCGGCACCGTGTTCAACGTGTCCTTCCTGGTCGGCGTCAACTTGTTCGGTCTGAGCGGTACCGAGCTGGCCCGCGCCCGCAGGCTGGGCGAGGAAACGCTCGCGCTGCTGCCCGCGAAGGTCCGCAAACCCGCCACAAAGGACAGCGATGACGAGTTCGCATTCTGAGCGACCTACTAACGCCTTCGTGTGGGCCTGGCTGCCCGGCAAGAACGAACCTGTCGTCGCCGGCCGGGTCTCCACCTACGGCGACGGCTACCGCTTCGCCTACGGCGCAAGCTACCTGGACCGACCGGACGCGATCAGCCTGTACTCCCCGGAGCTGCCCCTCGACCGGGGCTGGATCGACCACCCGGAGGGCATGGAGATGGCCGGCTGCTTGTGGGACGCCAGCCCTGACTCATGGGGGCAGCGCGTCATCGTCGCGCGCCTGACCGGGCTGCACGGCGCCCAGGCAGAACAGGTCGACTTCGACAAGCTCACGTTCCTGCTGGAATCCGGCTCGAACCGCATCGGCGGCCTCGACTTCCAGATCAGCGCTACCGAATACGTTCCGCGGGCGCGGCCGGCGTCGCTGGAGGAGTTGCACTCCGCCGCTGACGCCCTCCAAGCGGGCACACTTCGCAGCGATCTGGCCGTTGCCCTCGTCGACGGCACAGCGGTCGGCGGTGCCCGCCCGAAGGTGTTGCTCGCCGATGGTGACGTCGAGTACATCGCCAAGCTGGCTACCTCGAGCGACCCGTACCCGGTCGTGAAGGCAGAATCTGTCGGGTTGCAGCTGGCCCGCCGGGCCGGCATCGACGTGCCGAACTCTAAGGTCGTCACCTCCCTGGGACGTGACGTGCTGCTCATCGAGCGGTTCGACCGTCCCGGCGCAGGCCGCCGCCGGATGCTGGTGTCCGGACTAACCATGCTCGGTTACGGTGATTTCCTCGGCGCCCGGTACTCCTCCTACCCCGACATCCTCGACGTCCTTCGCCGTTTCGGCGCATCGGGCCAGGACCTGGGAGTGAAGCTCTTCGAGCGGATCGTGTTCAACATCCTCATCGGAAACACCGACGACCACGCCCGCAACCACGCGGCATTCTGGGACGGTCAACACCTTGAACTCACGCCCGCCTACGACCTGTGCCCGCAACTGCGTTCCGGTACCGAGGCCAACCAGGCAATGGACATCAGTCGCAAGGGCGCCCGGGCGAGCCGGGTCGCGACCTGCCTGGACGCAGCCAGCGACTATGGCCTGACACGGTCAGCCGCAGCCGACATTGCCGACCGCCAGGTGACCGCCGTCCGCGACAACTGGACAGATGCCTGCGATCTGTCCCGCCTCACGACCGTGGAGCGGGGCGCCCTGTTCGGTCGCCAGATACTCAACCCGTCCGCGCTCGACTAACGGGCCAACGCAGACCCCGGGGAAGGTCGCCCTCGGAAGGCCGTGACCGCACACCTGGCAGCCGGCTCGACGAGACCACGCTACGGGTTGGCGCGTCGCTCAAGCCGGTGCGGTTGACCGGCGTCGCCAAATGCTCGACCTCGACAAGATGCTCGCGCGGCGCCGGTCGACGGGCGCTCGGCAGCCACCGAGGGCTGCCATCCGCTTGGCGCCCAGGTCGTCGGTGCGGCGCGCCCAGGCGTCGCCGGGGCAGAGCCGGGGCAACGGCCGACATAGGTCTCGACAAAATCACGGTCGAAATGAAATGACCCGCAAACGATCAAGAGGCCCACCCGGACCGCATCCGAAAGGGCCTCTGACCTGCTGTTTCTTTGAGTAGCGGGGGCAGGATTTGAACCTGCGACCTCTGGGTTATGAGCCCAGCGAGCTACCGAGCTGCTCCACCCCGCGTCGGTACCGCCACGTTACCCACCGCCCGCGGCGAGCGTCAAACGACCGACGACCTCATCACACCTGTCGTCACACCCCAGACACGCTGGTGGCCGCCGACCCCGCGGGTCAGCGGCCACACTCACACCCCTGCGCTACGGAGGCGAAGTCCCCGACGGCGTAGGTGTTGGCGACGCCGACGGCGACGCAGACGCCGAGGCGCTCGGTGACGGTTTGGCCGACGGAGACCCCGACGGTGAAGCCGACGGGGACGGCGAGGCTGATGGTTTGACCGCCTGGGTGAGCTGATTCAACGTCTGCTGAAGCTGTTGCTGCAGCGTGCCGTACGCGGCGAAGTCTCCCCGCCGGAGCGCCGCCTTCGCCTTGTCGAACTGATCGTTCGCCTGCGCGGCGAGCTGCTGGATCTGCGCAGAGGCGGCCGTGGTCGGGCCGGGCTGATTGCCGCTGCCGTTGTTGTTGCCGGTCGAACCACCGGCGCCCTGCCCGAAGAGCTTGTTGAGCGCTCCGCCGAGCGTCTTGTCGAAGCCGATGCTGTCGCCGTAAGCCACCGCGATGTATTGCAGCGTCGGATAGCCCTGCGCTCCGCGCGCCTGCACGTAATAGGGCTGCACGTAGATCAGGCCGTCGGCCACTGGCAACGTCAGCAGGTTGCCGCTGATCGTCGTACTGCCGGCCTGCCGCAGCAGCGTGAGAGCCGACGACACGGTCGAGTTCGACTCGATCGCATTGACCGCCTGCACCGGCCCGTTGATCGTCACCCCCTGCGGCAACTGCAGGATCCTGATCTGGCCGTAGTCCTCGGGATCGCTCGAGACGTACATGAACGCGGCGAGCTTCGAGGAACGCTGGCTGTTCAGCGGCGACGTCAGGTTGAAGCGCGGCTGCGGCTGATCCGGGAATTGCGCGTACTGGTAGAACGGCGGCTGCGGCGACGTCTCGTTACCGGGCTCATCCGGCACCGCCCAGAAATCCTCCTGGGTGTAGAAGCCGATCGGATCGGTCACGTGGTACTGGCCGATCAGGGTCCGCTGCACCTTGAACAGGTCTTCCGGGTAGCGCAGGTGTGCCTTCAACGCTTCCGGCATTTCGGTCTTCACGGTGTTCGGGAATGCCGACATCCAGGTCCGCAGCACCGGGTCGTTCAGATCGAACGCGTAGAGATTCACCTGGCCGGTGTAGGCGTCGACGGTCGCCTTCACCGAGTTGCGGATGTAATTGATGTCGTTGCGCGCCTGAGCAGACCGGTTGCCGCCGGTGTTCGCGTCGCTCGCCGCTTGCCCGAAGTTCGTCCGCTCCGAGTAGGGATATCCGCTCGACGTGGTGTAGCCGTCGAGTATCCACTCGATGTGGCCGTTGATGACCGCGGGATACGGGTCGCCGTCGATGCTGAGCCACGGCGCCACCTTCTCCACCCGCGCCCGCGGATCGCGGATGTAGAGAATCCGTGAATCCTTGGTGAGCGCGTTGGACAGCACGATGTTCTTCTCACCGAACTTCAAGCCGAACAGGATCTGGCGGAACGTCGAGCCGATCGACACGCCCCCGCCGCCGGCGTAGCGCGTCGTCTTCTGGTCGTTGCTGCCCGGCGTGTTGGTACTGCTCGGCCCGTCGATCTCGGCCTGCTTGGTATCCACGATCGAGTAGTTCGGCGAGTCCTCGCCGAAGTAGATGTTGTCCTGCGAGATGTTCAGCGGTCCGGTTTCCGGCAGGTCCTTCTCCACGAAATCCGGCCGTCCGGCGGAGTCGACGACGTTGGCCGGCGCGGCCACGAAGCCCTTGCCGTGCGTGTAGTTCAGATGCAGGTTGATCCAGTTGCGCTGGCTCGACGCCAAGCCGTTCTGGTCGAGTTCACGCACCGAGACGACGTAGTCCTGCGTCTTGCCGTTCACCGAGTAGCGGTCGATGTCGAGGGTGGGCGGGAATCCGTAGTAGGCGCGGATCTGCTGCAGCTGCTCGTACGTCTTCGACAGCACGACCGGGTCGAGCAGGCGGGTGTTCGGGACCGTGCCCTTGTTCTTGGAGACATCCTCGGCAGTCACGTCCGAACTCGCCGGATACGGCGAGATCTTCACACCGTTCAGCCCGTATGCCGCCCGGGTCGCGTCGATGTTGCGCTTGATGTACGGCTTCTCCTTGACCGGCTCGTTCGGCCGGACCGAGAAGTACTGGATCAGCGTCGGATACAGCCCACCGATCACCAGCGAGCTGATGACGAGGATGCCGAACGACAACGTCGGCAGGATCCACCCGCGCTGGCGGATGTTGTAGATGAACAGCACCGCGCACAAGACGCTGATGAACAGCAGGATGGTCTTGGCCGGCAGCACCGCGTGAATGTCGGTATAGGAGGCTCCGGTCACCTTGCCGCGCGGGCTGAACATGAGCCCGTACCTATCCAGGTAGTACGCGACCGCCTTGAGCAGCACGAAGAGCCCGAGCATCACCGACAGGTGCACCTTGGCGGCGGGAATGACCCGCTCGACGCGGTCCGGCGTCTGCAGCCGGATACCGCCGAAGAGATAGTGCGTGACGGCGGCGAGGAGCAGGCACACGACCACGACCGTGAACGCGAATCCGAGCAGGAAACGCTGGAACGGATACGTGAACATGTAGTAGCTGATGTCACGGTGAAACTGCGGATCCTTGGTGCCGAAGCTTTGCCCGTTAGCCCACAGCAGGTACGTGCGCCAGCGCCCGGAGGCCGAGATTCCGGCGAAGATCCCGGCCAGCGCACTGATCAGCAGCAGGATCCAGCGGTGGTACGGCTCGATGGCCACCCGGTAACGCTCGAGATTCTGCTGCTCGAGCGACATCGGCCGGATCGGCGGCCGAAGCCGGTAGGCGATCACGAGCGTCGCCCCGACGCACAACGCCATCAGCACGCCGAAGATGAGGAACAGCACGACGCGGGTGCCGAGCACCTTCTCGAAGACACTGCTGAAATTGACCGACTGGAAGAACAGCAGGTCGGTGTACAGGTTGACGAAGACCGCGCCGAGAATGATCAGCACGACGATCGCCACGACCACCGGCACCAGATAGCGAGGGCGCCGGCGCAGTGTCGTTCGGAACGCCACGAGCGCCTCCCACTCATCAGCCGGTTGCAAAGGTCAGTGTCGGCCCGATCGCGGGGGGCGAGCCGCCCCGGATCGGACTACCTACGGCCTCAAAGTAGCCGAGGTCGGGCGATCAGCAGCCCGGCTGGTTCGTGTCGCCCGAACGAATGCCTTCCAGTGAATGCACAGCTTGCGACAGCGACGCGACCTTCACGAGGCGTAATCCGGACGGCACCGCCTTGCTCGCCTCCGGACAATTCGCGGTCGGAACGAAGAAGATCGAGGCGCCTGACCGCCGCGCACCGACGAGCTTCTGCTGGATGCCGCCGATCGGATCCACGGTGCCGTCCGGTTCGATCTCGCCGGTACCGGCGATGACCTTGCCGCCGGTGAGATTGGTCGGCTCGAGCCGGTCGATGATGCCCAGCGCGAACATCAGCCCTGCGCTCGGCCCGCCGACGCCTTTGAGGCCGATCTTGACCGTGAACGGCGGCTTGTCGTTGGGGGTGACCCCGATCGCCGACTTGGTGGGGTCGTCCTGCGCCTTCGCCGTCTTCAAGGTCACGGTCTGCACCGCGCCGGAGCGGCGGAATCGAATGGTGACGTCGGTGCCCGGCTTGAGCTTGCGGACGAACGTGCGCAGGTCGACCGAATCGAGCAGCTGCTGCCCGTCGACGGCGAGCAACACGTCGCCCTTCTGCAGCTTTCCGTGGGCCGGATAGCCCTTGCTGGTGTCAGCGACCGTGACCGCCTCGCGGATCTTCAGGTAGTGCAGGGCGGCCGTCGTCGCGTACTCCTGCGACGTGATCATGTCGGCCTGCCCCTGCTTCTGCTGCTGCTCCTGGCTCTGGCCGCTCGGATTCACCAGCTCCTCCGGCACGACCGCGTTGTGCGCTTGAAACCAGTAGCCGATGGCTTGCACGAGCGAGAGCTTCGGCTGCTCGGACACGGTCGTGAGCAGCAGCTGCCCGGTGACCGGGTAGGTCTTGCGGTCCTTGCCGATGCTGATCAGCGGGCTGCCCTGGAAGTCGCCGAGCGTGTTGGTGGTCGGCCCGGGCGACAGGACGACGAACGGCACCGGCAACGACAGGCCGATGGCGGCGAGCGCCACGATGAGAATCGACGTCACCAGCAGCGTGGTCGTCCGGCGCGTCACAGCAGGTGAGTTTAGGCAGCTGACGCGGCAAACGACCGTCCGGCGCCACTCGACGGGACGCCGGACCGGTCACAGCACCCGGCTCGCGTCAGCGCGCGAAATAGCCCAGTGAGTGTTCCTGCTCGCCATCGCGGCGGGTCTGCGGGACGGCGTTCGCGCTCGGCAGAAGCGACGGAACGGCCCCGCCCAGGTCCGGCGCGAACGCGAACTCACCCAGCTCGGGAGAGGCCGGCTCAGCGGTGAACTCGGCGGTGAACTCGGCGCGCTCCGGCTCCACCGGCGGCGCGTCCTCGGCTTGCGCAGCCGCGGCCGGGGCCGGGTCGGGCTGCTCGCCGCTCATTCCCGGAACTTCGACCCGGTAGTAGGTGCGGAACGCGACCGGCACCGGCGTCAACGCGAAGATCGACGCGTCCACGCCACGGTCGTTGCGCAGCCGCTCGACCTCGTGGACAGCCTCGTCCAAGCTCGCTACCCGGCGAAACTCCTCATCGGGGCCACCTTCCGCCGCCCAGAAGACCACGTGCTCCATGACGCTCCAAGTCCTTGCACCAGCAGATCCGCATACGGAGTCGGCACGGCGGAGGCGAAGTCTTGAGAGCACCTGGCGATTACCGCGCATCGGCCTGACGGCGGCCCGGCGCACGCGGTGTCAGCAGGCGGCGACCCACTCGCTGGTGCCGTCCTCGAACGTCTGGTGCTTCCAGATCGGCACCTCGTGTTTGAGCCGGTCAATGAGCTGACGGGCCCCGGTGAACGCCTCCCCGCGATGCACCGCCGACACCGCGACGATCACGGCGACGTCACCGATCGCTAGCTCGCCCACCCGGTGCACAGCGGCGACCGCGACCACCGGGACGGCCTGCGCGACCTCGTTCGCAATCCGCGTGAGCTCGGCGAGGGCAGTGGGATGGGCCGAATACTCCAGCTTGGTGACGCTGCGGCCGCCGTCGTCGTTGCGCACCGCGCCAAGGAAGAGCGTGGTGCCGCCCGCCGCAGGGTCGGCGACCGCGGTGAGGCACTCGTCGGCGGACAGCGGAGCGTCGCGGATGTCCAGCAGGAAGCGGATGGGGGCGTCTACAGCCACGCCGGAACGCTACGACACGACCGGAGCGGAAGGGAACGCGTGCCTGCCGGAACCGGCAGCGTTGTCACGGATGCGCTGTGGGCGTACCTGCGCGTTCAGCAGGCGCACAGCCACGCGGGCTACCGTGGAGCGCATGAGCGGGCAGTTCCCCTTTGGCTTCGGTCCCGGCTCGGGCGGCGGCGGAGGCGACTCGGGCGGTGGCTCCGGCGGCTTCGGCTTCGGCGAGGGCGCGCCGTTCTTCCGCGAGCTCGAGCGGCTGCTGTCCTGGAAGGGCGGCCCCATCAACTGGGAGCTCGCCCGGCAGATGGCCGTCCAGGGCGCATCCCAGGACAGCCGGCCACCGGGATCGAAAGAGCAGCACGAGGTCCGCGAGGCGGGCCGGCTCGCCGACCACTGGCTCGACACGGCCACGTCACTCCCCGGCCTCAGCGGCACCGCGGAGGAGATGGCCAGCTGGAGCCGCACCGAATGGGTCGAACGCACGCTGCCGGTCTGGCAGACGATCTGCGACCCGGTCGCCACCAAGGTCGTCGACGCCATGGGCACCGGCGTGGCCGGTGGCCTGCAGAGCCTCGGCAATCTGCAGCTACCCGAAGGGATGGAGCTGCCGGAGGGCATGAACCTGCCCGAAGGGATGGACCTGTCGGCCCTGCTCGGCAACGTCGCCGGCCCGCTGTCCGGCGTGCTCAACCAGGTCGGCGGCCTGCTTTTCGGGGCCCAGGTCGGGTCCGCGCTCGCCGCGCTGGCCAGTGAGGTCGTCGGCGCCACCGACATCGGCTTGCCACTCGGATCGCCGGCCCTGCTCCCGCAGAACGTGACGGTGCTCGGCGAAGGGCTCGAGGTCCCGACCGACCAGGTGCTGCTGTTCGTCGCCGTTCGAGAGATGGCGCATCAACGGCTGTTCGCCCACGTGCCCTGGCTGCGCGGTCACCTGATGAGCGCGATCGAGGACTACGCCCGTGGCATCACCGTCGACCCTGAGGCGATCGGCAGGGCGATGTCGCAGATCAACCCGATGGAGCTCGACCCCACCTCGCTGGATCCCGAGCGGCTCTCCGAGATGTTGGGGGCGGACGCGTTCGCCGGCGCGCAGACCCCGGAGCAGCAGGCCGCACTGGCTCGGCTCGAAACGGCGCTGGCGCTGGTCGAGGGCTGGGTGGACGAGGTGACCATGGCTGCCGTCGCCGGGCGGCTGCCGAGCGCAGTCTCGTTGCAGGAGGCCATCCGCCGGCGGCGCGCGACCGGCGGTCCTGCGGAGCAGACCTTTGCCGCTCTCGTCGGGCTCGAGTTGCGCCCGCGGCGGCTGCGCGACGCCGCCGCGCTGTGGAAGACCTTGCGGGAGGAGCGCGGCATCGACGGGCGGGACGCCGTCTGGGCGCATCCCGATCTCCTGCCGAGCTCCGAGGACCTCGACGATCCCGTCGCCTTCGTGACCCGCCCGAACGAAGACGTCGACCCGCTCGCGGAGATCGCGAAGCTCACCAAGCCGGGGCCGGCGGGTGGCGAGGTGCGCGGTGACGCCACCGAGGACACCGAGGACACCGAGGACACCGCCGAAGACGCCGCCGGAGATGACGCCGACGGGGACGACGCCGACGGCGACGACCCGCCCACGGCTGACGCCTAGCCGCTACTTGCGGGCCCGTTCGCCAAAGTTTTTCTGTGCACAGGCGGTCGCCCAGGTCATCTGGTGTTTCCACGGTGTTCATCCACACGCTACGGACAGCTTCTCCACAGCACATCCGCCACTTCCCCCACGGCGTCCACAGGGTTATCCACAGCCTGAGGAAGACACCCGTTGACCCGCCTGCGCAGCGCTCCTAGCGTCTGCGACGAGGCCTCGGTCGTACCGGATTCGGAAGGGGAAGCCGGATCCCTTGCGGCCGAGGCCTGACATCCGCCAAACATTCGAGGTGGCTGACGGTCTCGGGCATGTGATCGTCAGCCACCTCGAGGTGTCTGCGGGCAGGCTGTCGCAGCGGCGGTCAGTGCCCCCTGAACGCCGGCTTCCGCCGCTCCCCCTGGGCGCGCATGCCCTCCGCCATGTCTTCGGTCGCCATCGTGACCGGTTGCGCCAGCGCCTCCCACTCCAGGGCCTCTGCATAGGAGCGCGGACCGTGGCGTAGCGCCGCCTTGGTCAGCCGGATCGCGACGGGCGCCATGGCCGCCACCCGCTCGGCCGTCTTCACGACCTCGTGCACCAGCGATTCCGCCGGCAGGACGCCGTTGATCAAGCCCATCGCGGCAGCTTCCTCCGCTTGGACGATCTTGCCGGTGTAGAGCATCTCCCGGGCCCGGGGCAGGCCGACCGCCTCCGGCAACAGGTACGACGCCGCCATGCCCGGATGCATGCCGAGCGACGCGAACGGGGCACCGAAGCGCGCGGTCGGCGCCGCGTACCGCAGGTCGCAGGCCAGCGCGAGACACAGCCCGGCGCCGATCGCCGGTCCGTTGACCGCGGCCAGCACCGGCACCTCGAGGTCGCGGATGGACAGCCAGCTCCGGTAGAAGCCGTACATCTTCGTCCGTAGGTCGCTCACGTCCGCGTCGCCGGACTCGATCCACGACAGATCCCCACCGGCGCAGAACGCGCTGCCCTCACCGGTCACGACGACCGCACGCACGCTCCGGTCAGCGCCCAGCTCGGCGACGGCTGCCGACCAGGCGTCCGTCAATTCCTCGGTCATCGCGTTACGCCGCTCGGGCACCGCCAGGGTCAGGACGGCCACCCCCTCGGCTGGCCGCTCGAGCCGCAGCGGTCCGGACGCTGCGGGGTCGGCGCCGCGGTCCGCAGCGGCGGTCGGGTTGGTCGGGGACGACATATCACTCCACTCGTTTCGAACGCCGAGTCCGGCTCAGGTCGCGACGTCAACGGGCCGAATACAGCCAAGGGGAGCACGCACTTACGCCACTTGGCCGCAAGCCATCCTGCCTGATTCACCCGAATGGTTCTCAGGCCACGCCGCCCGAGCGACGACGCATCAGAGGAGAAAACCGCAGTCAGGAGGCAACCGATGTCCACCGCCGTGTCACGCCTCTTCGCCGCTGAACGATTCGGAGACTCCTCGTTGCAGACCAATGTGGACGGCACCGCTTCGCCGCAAGCGCCCTCCCCCCAACCCCGCCGCCGTGGCAGGCGTGCCGTTGCCGCTGCCTCGGTCCTGGCCATGGCCGCGGTCACCGTCGGCGTGACGGCCACCGGTGCCCAGGCCGCAGCCCGGCCGGCGGCCAAGACGCCGACCGGCTCAGTGGTCGTCTTCGGATGCGCCGATCCCGCCGCGGCTGTCAAGGCCGCCGGGGGAAGGGTCACCGCCAGCCTTCCGCTGGTCCACGGCGTGGCCGCCCAGCTTCCGGCTGGAGCGAGCCTCGCCGGCTGCGAGGTTGCGGCCAACCGGCACGTGCAGGTGAGCAGCCATCACCGCCGGTCGGCTCGTAGCGTCGCGACCACCGCCGCTGCCGCCGGTCCGACGTCGACGGCGCGCCAGACGCTGGGTCTCACGTCCCAGTCCCCGGACGGCGACGGGGTCACGGTGGCGGTGGTCGACACCGGCGTCGACGACTCCCCCGACCTGGCGGGCCGCGTTTACCACGCGGACGTCACCGGCACGAGCCGCAACAGCAACCATGACGACTACGGCCATGGCACGTTCGTCGCCGGGCTCGTCGCCGGCGACGGCAAAGCCTCCGGCGGCAGCTACGTCGGCGCCGCGCCGGACGCGCGGCTACTCGACGTCCGCGTTGCCGACGACCAGGGCAACACCTCGCTGGTGAACGTGCTGCAGGGCCTGCAGGTCGTCGCGTCGGCGCAGCGCCAGCTGAACGTCCGGGTGCTGAACCTTTCGCTGTCTTCCGAGAGCCCGCTGCCGTACCAGTTCGACCCGCTGACCCTGGCCCTCGAGGGGCTGTGGGCCAAGGGCATCGTCGTGGTGGTCCCGGCCGGCAACGACGGACCGAACGCCGGAACGATCAGCTCGCCCGGTAACGACCCGAACCTGCTGACCGTCGGCGCGCTCGACGAGTCGGGGACCGGCAGCCGATCGGACGACGTCGTCGCGGACTTCTCCTCCCGCGGACCCGCCCCGCAGGGCGTCGCCAAGCCGGACCTGGTCGCGCCCGGTGCGCACCTCGTCTCGTTGCGCGCACCCGGCTCCGTGGTCGACAGCCAGAACCCGGGCAGCCGGGTGCAGGACACCTACTTCCGCGGCAGCGGCACGTCGATGTCGACAGCGCTCACCAGTGGTGTCGTCGCCGATCTGCTGTCCGCCCGCCCGCGGCTCTCGCCCGACCAGGTGAAGGCCATCCTGACCGGCAGCGCCTACAGCGAGCCGGGCCTGACCGACGCGGCAGCTGCCGGCGCCGGCGGCCTCGACGCGAACGCAGCGTTCACCGCCGACACCCCGGTGGTCGCCTCGGCTCCGGACAACTGGCCGACCGGCCAGAGCCACATCTGGGACCGCTTCAGCGCGGCGATGCTCGACGGCAACCGGCTGGCTGCCGACTTCTGGTGGCACCGCCTGTCGCCCTCCGCCCGCTCCTGGGTCGCCCGCTCCTGGGTGGCGCTGACCCCGGAGGCCCGCTCCTGGGTCGCCCGCTCCTGGGTCGGGCGCAGCTGGGTCGGCTTGGACGGTAGCGCCGACGAGTGGCTCGCCCGGTCCTGGGTCGCCCGGTCCTGGGTCGCCCGGTCGTGGGTGAGCGACCTGTGGAGCGCCCGCTCCTGGGTCGCCCGCAGCTGGGTCGCCCGCAGCTGGGTCGCCCGCTCCTGGGTGGAAAGCAACTGGACCGCTCGGTCCTGGGTCGCCCGCTCCTGGGTGGGCAGTGACTGGGTCGGACGCTCCTGGGTCGACAGCGACTGGCTCGCCCGCTCCTGGGTCGACGACGAGTGGAGCGCTCGCTCATGGGTCGGCAGCAACTGGACCGCGCGCTCCTGGACCGCTGCCAGCTGGACATGACGCTCACCGTGGCAGGGCAGCAGCGGCTTCGGCCGCTGCTGCCCTCTCGCGGTCAGTGACCACAACAACATTGGACGGAAGGAGGGGCAGCGATGGGAAATCCTGACGCGGGCCCCTCACGCGTCAACCGGGTCGTCGGGCTGACGGCCCTGCTGGGCACGGTCGCGGCGGTAGCCGTCAGCGTCGGTTGGCTCGGCCGCACCACCGCTCCCGTGTCTGTTTCGCTCTCCACCACCTGGCTGGCCGCGCTGCTGCTGGCCATCACCGCGGCATCCGAGCTCACTGCTGTCCGGCTCCGCCGCGGCGACGAGGTCGAGGCGCTCACCCTGCTCGAAGCCGCCATGGTGGCCGACGCGCTGCTGCTGCCGCCGTCGGTCGCGACGGTGGTCGCCGTGCTCGGCCTGGCCTGGGCGTCGATGATCGACCGCCGGCGCGCCGTCGTGAAGACCGTCTTCAACCTCGGCTCCCATGCGACGGGCATGGCACTGCTCGTCACGCTCATCGGTTTCGCCTCGCACCATCCGCGGGAGTCGCTCACCGGTCCGACCGTGGCGGCGGTCCTTTTCGGAACGCTTGCTTTCGCGGCACTCAACCTGTCGCTGCTCTCCTGGGTCATCGACGCCACCGGAGCCGCGTCGGCCCGCGAGGTCATCGCCGAGTCCTGGAAGCTCTCGGTGATCATGGCGATCGGCACCAGCGGCATCGGCGCGGTCGCCGTCGGCGTGCTCAACACCTCACCCTTCTTGTTGCCGTTCACCCTGTTGCCGGCAGCAGCCCTGACCTACGCCTACCGCGCCGCCGCGCAGGAAGCCCAAGAGCGCGAGCGCAGCGGCAAGCTCGTCGCTCTCACCCAGGTGCTGGCCGGCCGGCTGGTCGCCGACGACTTGCTGGTCTCCTTCCTGCGCCTGCTCCGCGAGGCCTACGGCGGCGTCAGCGCACGGGTCGTGCTCGAAGGCGACGACGAGAACGAAGGCGCTGTGATCATCGCCAGCGAGCGCGGCGTCGAGCGCAGCGACCTGACCGCGTTCGACGCCGCGCTCCTCGCGCGTGCCGGGATGACGGCGGAGATCGTCATCGACGGCCTGCCGGAGGGCTGGGGCCGCACCCTCGTCGCCCCGCTGGAGGCCGAAGGCCGCCGCATGGGCGTCCTGGTGCTCGTCACCGCCACCCGTCGCAGCCTGCGCACCCGCGACCTGGCCATCCTGAGCCCGCTGGTCAGCGCGCTCGCCGTCGCCCTTCGCGGCGCCGACCACCTCATGCGGCTCGTCGAGGAAAGCGGCAAGCTGCAGGCGGTCGTCGACCACTCCAGCGACGGCATCCTCGTCGTCGACGGCGACAGCTGCGTGCAGGTCTGGAGCCCGTCGATGCACTCGCTCTCCGGACTGCCTCCCGCCTTGGCCACCGGCCGAGCGCTCAACACGTTGCTGCGCGGCAGCTCGATCGACCACACGCTCGACTCGGCCGCCGACGGCGAAGTCCCCGACCCGGCTCCGGACCTGCTCGATGTGCCCGCCCTCGGGCTCAGCCCGCAGGCACCGCGGCGCACCATCGAGCTCGCCCTGGTACGTCCGGACGGCGAGGAGCGCTGGGTGCGCATGTCGCACAACGCGGTCTTCGAAGGCGGCGCGCTCACCCAGGACGTCATCCTGGTGTACGACGTGACCCGCGAACGTCAGGTGGAGCGGCTGAAGAGCGACTTCATCGCCACCGTGTCGCACGAGCTGCGCACCCCGATCACGCCCATCAAGGGCTACGTCGAGCTGCTGCGCCGCCGCGGCGACGACATGCCCGTGGAGCGTCGCCGGGAAATGCTCGACACCGTCGCCGATCGCGTTTCGCACCTGACACGGCTGGTCGAGGACCTGCTGCTGGCCTCCGGCGTTTCTGCGCCCTCAGCGAACGTGCTGATGCAGACCGCCGACCTCGCCGCGCTGACCCGCCGGGCGGTGGACGACTTCCCCAGCGACTCCGGCCGTATCCGCACGAGCGTCCCGGCGGACCAGGTCGTCGTCAGCGCCGACCCGACCCGCGTGATCCAGGTGCTGTCGAACCTGATCAGCAACGGACTCAAGTACTCCCCTGACAGCACGCCGGTCGAGGTCGAACTCGACATCGACCGCGAAGACAGGAGTGCCGCCGTCGTGGTGCGCGACCATGGTCGCGGAATCCCCGCTGACCAGCTGGACCGTGTCTTCGACAAGTTCCACCGTGTCGAGGATCCGCTGCGCATGACGACGAGCGGCACCGGCCTCGGGCTGTTCATCGCCCGCCAGCTGGCCGGAGCGATGGGCGGCGTCCTCACGGTCGAATCGACCCTCGGCAAGGGCGCCACGTTCTCGTTCCGCATACCGCTCGCACCGGAAGGCAGCGCGATCCCGGCCGCTCCGCCACGTCCCGAGTCACCGTTCGGGCTACCGCCGCCGCGCAGCCGTCCGCGCCGCCGCCCGCCCGTCCCGCCGGGCCCGCCCGCCTCGCCGGACGACACGACGGGCCATCTGAGTCACTCCAACTGACGCTGCCGCGGCGGCATAACGCAAAATGGACACGTGGCTGACATCCCTCGTCGTGCGGTAAGCCGCACGGCGAAGCTGGCCAGCCTCCCGCTGGGCGTCGCCGGCCGCGCCACGATCGGCATCGGCAAGCGCATCGGTGGACGGCCCGCGGAGGTCGTCGCGACGGAGCTGCAGCAGCGCACCGCGAGCCAGATCTTCAAGGTGCTCGGCGAGCTCAAGGGCGGGGCCATGAAGTTCGGCCAGGCCCTGTCGGTGCTGGAGGCGGCGCTGCCCGAGGAAGTCGCCGCCCCCTACCGGGCGGCGCTGACGAAGCTGCAGGAAGCCGCTCCCCCACTGCCGGCGCGCACCGTGCACCTCGTCCTCTCGAGCGAACTCGGCGACGGCTGGCGGACGCTGTTCACCGCGTTCGACGACCGTCCCGCGGCGGCGGCGAGCATCGGCCAGGTCCATCGGGCCACCTGGCACGACGGGCGTGAGGTCGCGGTCAAGGTGCAGTACCCGGGCGCCGGGCCGGCGTTGATCTCCGACCTGAACCAGCTGGCCCGGGCGGCACGGCTGTTCGCCGTGCTCTCCCCCGGCCTGGACGTCAAGCCGCTGCTGGCGGAGCTGAAAGCCCGGGTGACCGAGGAGCTGGACTACCGGCTCGAAGCCGGCTGGCAGGGTGCGTTCGCCGAGGCGTACGACGGCGACCCCGACATCGCCGTGCCCAAGGTCGTCGCCGGCACCGAACGGGTGCTGGTCACGGAATGGCTGGAAGGCATCCCCCTGTCGTCGATCATTCGCGACGGCAGCCAGGAGCAGCGTGACCGGGCCGGCCTGCTGCTGGTGCGCTTCCAGTACTCCGGGCCGGGCCGGGCCGGGCTGCTGCACGCCGACCCGCATCCGGGCAACTTCCGGCTGCTGGCCGACGGCCGGCTCGGCGTGCTCGACTTCGGCGCGGTCAACCGGCTCCCCGACGGGCTCCCCGAGCCGGTCGGACGGCTCGCGCGGCTGGCGCTGGCCGGCGACGCGCAGGCGGTGTACGCCGGGCTGCGGACCGAGAAGTTCATCCTGCCGACGGCCAAGCTCGACCCGGAGCCGCTGCTCGACTTCCTGGTGCCGATGATCGAGCCGATCGTCGACGAGGAGTTCACGTTCTCCCGCACCTGGATCCGCAACGAGGCCGCCCGCATCGCCGATCCGCGCAACCCGGCGTCAGCTCTGTCCCGGCAGCTGAACCTGCCACCGTCGTACCTGCTGATTCACCGGGTGACGCTCGGGACCGTCGGCGTACTCTGCCAGCTCGGCTCCTCCGGCCGCTTCCGGGCGGAGATGGAGCAGTGGCAGCCCGGCTTCGCCGAACCGGGCTCGAAAGCGGCCGCGCATGCTGCCCGCGCGAACCGCCCCGGGCGCCGGCTGCCCAGTACCGAGCCCGCCACATTCGAGCCGGTGACCGGCGACGCCCCGCCGCCGGCACCGAAAAAGCGCGCCCGGCGTCAGAAGAAGTAGAGCGCGCCGTAGCCCTCGTCGCGCACGGCCACCCCAGCGGCCGCGAGGGCCTCATCCCAATCACCGCGGCATTCGGGATCCGCGGCCTCACTGCCGTGATCGGCAGTGAGCAGCAGCGCCGTCCGCTCTAACGTGCCGCCGCGCTCGAGCACATCGAGGACGACCCCGAGGCGGCGGTCGGCATCCCGCATCGACGCCCGGGCCTGCGGCGAGTAGGGACCGCCGCCATGGTGCCCGGTATCGGTGAGTGTCGTGTTCCACCAAAGCAGCGCCGGGGGCTGCGGATCATCCAGCCGTTGCAGGACCTGCTCGAGACCGAATGCGTCGACCTGCGTCGACCAGGCGTAATCACCGCTTGCGGCCACGAACTCCTGCGTGGCATGGGCGTCGAGCTCCGGCGGCGGAAGCAGGCTGCGCATGCCGCGGGCGCCATCGGACGTGCCCGATCCCCGGATCACGTCGAACGTCGAGTAGTGCGCTCCGCGGTCGATGGGCTCGTTGACGCAGGCGGTCGGCAGCCCGGCGCAGGCCTCGAACACCGTGGTCACCCCCGGACGCAGCAGCTCGCATGCGTGGTGCCAGGTGCTCGCGTCGTTGGCGATGTGCCGGGTGGCCGCAGCCCGGTCGAAGAAGACGTTGTGGACGATGCCGTGACGGCCTGGGCCGACCCCGCACAAGGCGCTGGTGTGGTTGACCAGCGTGACGCTCGGAAATTCGGCGATCGCCCCGCCGGCGAGTGCGCACCCGTTCGCGAGGAGGCGGGCGACGTTCGGCAGCGCACCCGTGGTAGCCATCTCCAGCAGGTCGTTACTGTTGGCACCGTCCCAGAGCAGGCCGAGAACGAGATCGGCTCCCGGGGCGATGAGGTCGGAAAGCGGGCTGCCCTCGGCGCCGGCGAACGGGCGGCCGAGCGCGTGAGCCAGGGTCGGTCCCACATCGATGACGCGGGCACTGCGCGCGAGTATGCCGCGCTGCGTGACCCCGGCGCCCGACAGCAGCAGCGGTGCGCGGCTTTGGCCCGCGTTCAGGCTCCCGTGCTCGCCGAGGTGGCCACCGCGCTCCGGCCAGTAATGCACCGGCGTGTGCACCACGTGCAGATCGGGACTGCGGTCGGGATCGGCGAAGGCAGAAGCCAGCCGGCGGACCGCGTCCGGGTAGGAGTTGCCCGGGACGCGCGCGCTGCCGCCGGCAGCCGCGTCGACCAGCCGGGCGCCGTGCATGGGATCCTGGCTGTCGATCGGTGACCGGCCGGCCACAGCCTCGAACCGGCTGCCCGGCTCGTCGGCGCGGGCCCGCGCGCGGCCTGCCGCATTCGCGACGTAGAGATGCGCACCGTCCCGCCAGGCGACCAGATCCACGACGTGAGCCAGCGCCGGATCGGTGAGAACGTCGAGCGCCGCTTCGCGAATGCTCGACGTGTCACCCCCATCCGGGCGACGGGCGGTGAGCCGAGGTGACGTGTCCCGATCAGGGCTTGGCACGAGCCGAACGCTATCCGCTGATCCGCGATCTCGGTAGTGCCGATCTCCGGCACCGAAGACGACGGTGCCCCGCCACGGAGGGAATCGGGGCGGGGCACCTGCGTACGCGCTGACGTGTCAGGTCAGCTGCGTCCAGGCGAGCGTCGCTCGTGCTGCAGCGCGTGCTGCGCGACGAGAGGCGCGCTCGGCGCGGGCGGCCTCGCGAGCAGCCCGGCGTTCGAGCCGAGCCGCCGCAGCCAGCCGCCGGCCAACGGCGTCAACCGGCGCTTCCTGGTGAACGAGATAGCAGGCCATCCGGGCCTGCTCCGGGTAATACATCGTGCTCTCCTTTGCGGGCCCCGGCAGGAGGCCCACGGAATGGCGAGATCAGGCCGCTACCTTGCGGGGGCGACCACGTGGACGCTTGCGGGCGACGATGGCGCCGAGGACGACCAGCTGGCCGCCCCACACCCCGTACGGCTCGCCGCGGTCGAGAGCGCCGGCAAGGCACTCCGTTCGCAGCGGGCACTCGGTACAGACGGCCTTTGCTGCTTCGACCTCCGACGGCTGCTCGGCGAAGAAGAGCTCTGGGTCATGCTCCCAACAGGGCAAGTCCAGGCGCTCGTGCTCAATCCGAGCAATGGTCGCGGTGTCGAACACCGGTGGTCACCTCCTCGTAAGACGACGCTGTCTTGACGGTCTGGCTGGCTGCTACTCATCGCTGGGCGAGGAATTTCGGCCGGGCGGGGCTGTATTCGGGATTCGGGTAGAGGCGGCTTTCGGACTGGACCACGGCCCACCGACAAAAAAGGGCCGCGGATCCCGGGTGGGGTCCGCGGCCTCGAGGTGGGCTGCTGCGTCGCTAGACGCAAAGCTTCTCTCGAGGCGGGGACACACCGCGCGGGGAGGCGAACGGGTGGCTGGCACCGTTCGCCGTCGGCTTCGGCGCGTGGACCGTGGCGACCACGAACTTCGTGGCGGCAGCGGACTGCGCAGCGGTGGCCTTGGCATCGGCGATGCCGATCCGCGGACGCGGGCACCACATGGCGTTAAGACGCATGATCGTCAACGTGGCACCCCCTTCTCGTCGCGCGGGACTCGGCGATCTTCACCGGCTTGGGAACGGTAGCGGCATCGTCGGGAAAGGCGCAACGCATTTAATTCGATGTTCACTGTCGGCTATATGACGGCGTGGCCCCGGCGAACGTGACACCTGCGGGCGCGGCCGGGACAAAAACCCCGACCGCCGCCGCGGACTACCGGCGCGCGCGGTCCTTGTTCAGCACCTCGAGCACGTCGGCGCCGAACTTCTCGATCTTCGCCGCGCCGATCCCCGGAACCTGCCGCAACTGCGCCAAGGTGGTCGGCCGCTTGGTGGCGATCGCGGCGAGGGTGGCGTCGGTGAACACCACGAACGCCGGCTGCTTCTGCGCCGATGCGCGTTCGGATCGCCACTGACGTAACGCTTCCCACAGCACCAGATCGACCTCCGCCGGCGGGCCGGATCCACGCTTCGGCTTCGCCGGCCGGTCGACGACGACCGCTGCCGGAGCGAGCCCGGTGAGGAAGCGGGAGGGCTTGCGCGGGCGCCGCCCTGCCTCGCGTGCCTTCGCCCACGACAGCGTGAGGTGCTTGCGCGCCCGGGTGATGCCCACGTAAAGCAATCGGCGCTCCTCCGCGACCGCCGCGTCGCTCGTCGCATAGCTGATCGGCATGACGCCCTCGACGAGGCCGACCAGGAAGACCGCATCCCACTCGAGGCCCTTGGCGGCATGAAACGACGCCAGCGTCACACCTTCGACGGTCGGCACGTGCTGAGCCGCTGCGCGTTCGGCCAGATCCGTCACGAAGTCAGCAAGTGACACCGGCGATGCCGCATCGTGTCCGCCCTCGTCCGCCTGCTCGGCGAGCCGCACCAGCGCAGCGACGTTCTCCCACCGCTCGCGCTGGGCTCCGGCACCGGAAGGCGGCGCATCGGCCTTCCAGCCGGTGGTGGCCAGCGCCTCATGCACGGCGGCCACCAGCGACGGCGGCGCGTCTCCGTCCGCCGCCCGCGCGGCGCCGCGTAACAGCAGCATCGCTTCGCGGACCTCGGGCCGTTCGAAGAAGCGCTCGCCGCCGCGCAGGACGTACGGCACGCGGGCGGCGCTCAATGCCTGCTCGTAGGCCTCGGACTGCGCATTCACCCGCACCAGCACGGCGATCTCGCTGGGCGGTGTGCCGCCGCGGATCAGCTCGGCGATGCGCCCTGCGACGAGCGCCGCCTCCTCAGCTTCGTCCTCGCCGAGCAGCCACTCCGGCTCCGGGCCGGGTGGCGCCTGCGCCACGAGCGCTCCGGGGCGACCCTGCTGGCCGATCACCGCGTTAGCCAGCCGGACGACCTCAGGGCTCGACCGGTAGTTGCGAACCAGCCTCACCTGCTCGGCATCGGCGAAGCGCTGCCGGAACGTCTGCAGGTAGCTCGAGGTGGCGCCGGTGAAGGAGTAGATCGTCTGCTCGGGATCACCGACGACGCACAGGCTGGTGCGGTCACCGAGCCATGCCGAGAGCAGCCGGTACTGCAACGGGTTGACGTCCTGGAACTCGTCGACGACGAAGTGGCGATAGCGCGCCCGCAGCTCGTCGGCGACGAAGCGGTGCTCCTCGATCAGACCGGACATGAGCAGCAGCAGGTCTTCGAAGTCGATCAGACCGGCCTCGCGCTTGCCGTCCTCGTAGGCGGCGTAGATGCTCGCCGTCTGCGCCGCGTCGAGCGGCAGATCGCGCCCCGCCCGGGTGGCCGCTGCGGCGTATTCCCCCGGCCCGATCATGCTGGCCTTGGCCCACTCCAGCTCCGCTGTGACGTCGCGCAGCGCCGCCCCCGGTAATGCGACGCGGGCGCCGCGCGCCGCCTGCGCCACCAGCCGCGCCTTGCTCTGCACGAGCTGCGGCAGGGAACCGCCGATCGCTTGTGGCCAGAAATAGCTCAGCTGGCGCAGCGCAGCGGCGTGGAAGGTGCGCGCCTGCACCCCCGGCGCGCCGAGTTCCCGCAGCCGGCTGCGCAGCTCCCCCGCGGCGCGTGCGGTGAACGTCACAGTGAGCACCTGATCGGCCGGCAGCCGTCCCGTCACGACGTGGTAGGCGATCCGCCGGGTGATGGCTCGGGTCTTGCCCGTGCCTGCGCCGGCCAGCACGCACACCGGCCCGATCGGGGCCAGCGCCACCTGCCGCTGCTCGGGGTCGAGACCCTCGAGCACGGCCTCCTCGGGTTGCTCGTCCGCCAGCGCGCTCACGACTTGACGCTAGCGGTTGGCACCGACAGGAAGGAGTTCGCCGGGCGTGTTGTTGTTGCGGTTGGTCAACTATCGGCGAGCGCCGATAGGGCCATGCGACCCCCTTCCACGTGTCAACGGCGCCTTCGTCCTGCGAAGGCTCGATAAAAGGAGAACAGGTGCCTTCATCCGCGCCCGCCGGCCCCGAAGCGAGCATGGATTTCACGGTCTACTCGACGCCCTGGTGCGGCTACTGCACGCGCCTCAAGGGCCAGCTGCGCCGCGAGGGTGTCAGCTTCGGCGAGGTCGACATCGAGCAGGAACCGGCTGCCGAGGACATCGTCAAGGCGGCGAACGGTGGCAACGCGACCGTGCCGACCCTGGTGTTCGCGGACGGAACGACGATGACGAACCCGAGCCTGCGGGACGTGCTGGCAAAGGTTCGCCGAGCCGCCTGACGTCGAACCCGCCCGAAGGCCGTCCGAGTGATCTTTCACAGGTTCCGCTGACACGCGCTTCGGCGTCATGAGAGGCTCCGGGCAATTGCATCCCTGACCTTCGGAGTGTCGTGACCATCGCGCCGGCCGCATCGCCAGCGGCATCGTCGCAGCTGATCGAAACCGCTTTGCGAGCAGCCGCGGGCGTCACCGGGATGCAACAGGTCTACATCGCGGCCATCGAAGCGCAGACCTGCACGTGGCGGCAGGTGCACGGTGCGTTCCCCGGTATCACGGCAGGTTTGAGCGTTCCGCTCGGCGACACCTTCTGCGCCCGGCTGCTCGCCGGCGCTCCCCCGTCGACGGCGGACGCGGCGGCGGACCCGGCTTACTCGGACGTGCCGCTCGCCAAGCGATACGGCATCCGGTCCTATGTCGGCGTGCCGTTGCGCGATGGCGGCGCGGTGACCGGCACCCTCTGCGGCATCGACTCGCACGGGGTCGCGGTCCCCCCGGAAGGCGTTCGCGTCCTGGCTGCTCTCGCGCGCGTGGTGAGCGCCGACAGTGCGCGCGATCCCGCCGTCCGGCTGCATCGCACCGCGACGGGCTGGGAAGTCGAGCAAAGCTCCGGCGCCGGGCTACCGGCCGAGGACCTGACGGTCGCCATGAGCCTCGCCGACGTCATCGCGACCGAGGGCGGCGACATGGTGCCCGCGCAGCGCCCGCAGCGCCCCGAGGGTGAGCTCGGAGAGATCGAGCAGCTGCGTATGCAGATCACCCAGCTCGAGCACGCGTTGTCGGCCCGCGTTGTCATCGAGCAGGCGATCGGCGTCGTCGCCCAGCGCTTCGCGCTCACCCCGCGGGAGGCGTTCGATCGGATCCGCAAGTCGGCCCGCAGCCGCGGGCAGCGGGTTCACGACCTTGCGGTCGCCGTCGTGCGCTCCGCCCGGGATCGCACCGTCAGCCTGCCGCGCGAGCTGCGCGCCACGGAGTAGCCGCGAGCCGGCTCAGCGCTCCAGCCAGTCGTCGATGAGCCCGCGGGCGATCGACACCTCCGGCGGCAATCCCAGCTCACCGGACGCGAGCCCGGCGCGCAGCTGCTCCCGGGTGAACCAGTCGGCGGCGGCGAGCTCTCCGGGCTGCGGCCGCACCGGCGCCACGTCGGCCACCGCGCTGAACGCCAGCATGAGCGACGACGGGAACGGCCACGGCTGCGATCCGGCGTAATGCACCTCGCGAACGGCGAGGCCGACTTCCTCCGCCACCTCCCGAACGACCGCCTGCTCGGCCGATTCACCCGGCTCGACGAACCCGGCCAGGCACGAGTAGAACCGCTCCGGCCAGCTCGGCGCCCGGCCGAGCACGGCCCGCTCGCCATCGGGCGACCGGACCAGCACGATCATCGCCGGATCGACCCGGGGAAAGTGCTCGCTGGCGTCGCGTTCGCACACCCGCACCGCTCCGGACTGCGTCGAACGCGTCGCGGCACCGCACCGCGGGCAGTGGGAATGGCTGCGGTGCCAGGTGAGTACCGCCACCGCATGCGTCAGCAGCCCGGCGTCGCGGTCGGAAAGCTGCTGGCCGACCTCGCGCAGCCCCGCGCGCCGCGGCTCGTCGCCGCGGGCCACCAACCCGGGATCGTCCACCGCCCAGTACGCGCCGGTCTCGTCAGCGCCGAGCAGGACGGCATCAGGCGGCGGCGCGTCGCCGGACGCCTGCTGCCAGACGAGCCGAAGACAGCCGCCGCCGTCCTGCACCGGCGCGTTGAGCGCCCCGTCGAGAACGACAACGTGGCCGCGCGACCGCCACGCCTGCTGCAGCCACGCGCCGTCGCTGCGCACCGCGGAGCTGCGGTCAACCGCGCTTCGGGAAAGGGCCGGCTGGCGCACCCTCAGCGCGAGCCGGCGTCGGCCAGCGGCCGAATCGCCTGCACCGGCTCGGTGATCACGCCGGCGTCTCCGAGCAGCACAGCCGCCAGCCGCGTCGGGGCGAACTGGTCGGCGATGGCGGCCACTGCCTCCGCGTCGACCTTGCCGAGAGCCGCGGAGTGCTCGCGCAGGTAGCCGGGTTCCAGACCGAAGCCCGCCAGCATGGACAGCGTCGAGGCAAGGCCCGAGGACGTCGCGGTGGACAACGCGAGCGTGCCGGCGGCGTAGCGCCGGGCGGCGGCGAGCTCGTCCTCACCGAGCGGCAGCAGCGCGACCCGGCCGAGCTCGTAGAGCACCTCGAGCAGCGCCGGTCCGGTGACCCCGGTGGCGACGTCGGCGGCGACCACGAACCGGGATGCTGCGATGGCGTGTTCGATGCCGCTGCGCGGCGAGTACGTGTAGCCCTTGTCCTCACGGATGTTGTTGACCAGCCGCGAGGAGAAGTAGCCGCCGAAGACGACGTTGGCCACTTGCAGCGCCGCGTAGTTCGGCGCGGTGCGGGGCAGGGTCGGGCCGGCCAGCCGGATATTGGTCTGCACCGCTCCCGGGCGATCGACGATGGTCACCCCGCCCGGGACATGCGACGGCACGTCAGGCATCGGAGCCGGCGCGGAGCCGCTCCACTCACCCAGCGCCGCCTCGACGGCATCCAGCGCCGCCGCCGGGCGAAGGTCGCCGACAAGCGTGAGCACGGCGCCCGCGGGGGTGACGGCCTTGCTGTGCAACGTGCGCAGCTGCTTGGCGGTCACCTCCTCGAGAGCCGGCGGCTCGGGCAGCTCGAACGCATACGGGTGCTTGCCATACAGCCGGGACAGCAGCGCCTCCCGCGCCTGCACGGCGGGCTGGCTGCGGGCGATGGCCAGCTCCGCCACCATCCGCTCGCGCTCCCCCGCCACTTCGCCCTTGGGGTAGGCCGCCGAGTGGATGACCTCGGACAGCAAGCCGAGCAGCGGCCGGAGATTGGTCGCGAGCGCGGAGCCGACGATCCCCAGCCGGTCGTTGTCGACGTTTGCCGCAAGACCCGCGCCGAGCCTCTGCAACTCCGCGGCCAGCTGCCCGCGATCGCGTTCGGCGGTGCCGGTGAACATCGTCTCCGACAGCAGCGCTTCGGCCGCCTTGCGCGCTTCGAGGCTCGCGCCCTTCGCGCTCTTCTTGCCGCCGGAGCCGCTCACCGGAATCCGCAGCCGCAGCTCGACGACCGGCACCGACGCGCGCCGTACCGCAAGGACGCGCAGGCCATTGGACAGCGTGCGCTCCGCGACGGTGGGGACCTTGAGCGGCGAAGGGGCCGCGACTGCAGGGATCAGATCCGGGCCGGCACTCACCGGGCACCTCCTTGTGCGGCGGCACCCGGCTCGAGGACGAGCAAGCTGCGCGGCTGGGCCCGAAGGCTCGCCGCTGCGGATGCCAGTTGTGCGGGGGTGACCTCGGCGAGCTGCGCCGGCAGCTGGTTGATCAGTGCCGGATCGCCGTGCAGCAACTCGAAGACGGCCATCGCGAGGGTGCGGCCGAGCACGTCGTCGACCTCGCGGAAGAGCCGGGCGGACAGCCGGGCGCGCACCCGGTCGAGCTCGCCGTCGTCCGGCCCGTCCGTAGCAAGCCGGTCGAGCTCCTCGTCGACGGTCGCAAGGATCTGCTCGACGCCGGCGTGGGCCGGGTGGTAGGCCTCCAGCGTCAGCAGCAACGGGTCACGCTGGTCGAAGGGGTCGCCGAAGGTGCCGAGGTAGGTCTCGACGCTCAGCACCAAGCGGTCGCGGTGCACCAGCCGCTGCTCGAGACGGCTGGCGTCACCGGCCGTGAGCACGTCGGTGAGCAACACGTAGGGCAGGTAGGCGGCGAAGTCGCCCACCGGGTCGGGCACCCGGTATCCGGCGGCAAACGCCGGCTGCGGGGCGAGCGGATCGAGCTCGTCGCGGCGGCGCTCGGAGGTGGGCACCGGCTCGCCGAAGGCGGGGCGGACCGGGACCTTCCGCTTCGGCACATCACCGAAATACTGCTCGACGAGGGGCATGGCGCGGGCCACCGTCACATCACCGCAGATGGTGAGGACGGCGTTACCCGGCGCGTAGTACGAGTCGAAGAAGCTGGCGGCATCGCGGAGCGAAGCGGCCTGCAGCTCCTCGAAGGCGCCGTAGCCGTTGTGCGCATTGGGGAAGGTGTCGTAGGCGACGCTCGGCAGCTTGATCCAGGGAAACCCGCCGTAAGGCCGGTTCAGGACATTGACCCGGATCTCCTCCTGCACCACGGAGATCTGGTTTTCCAGATTTTCCTGGGTGAGCTTGGGAGCCCGCATACGGTCGGCCTCGAGGAACAGCGCCAGCTCGAGCGCTCCGGACGGCAGCAGCTGGAAGTAATTCGTGTAGTCCGGATGCGTCGACCCGTTGAACGTGCCGCCCGCCGCTTGGACGTACTTCGGATGCTCGGCCTTTCCGACGTTTTCCGAGCCCTGGAACATCAGGTGCTCGAACAGGTGCGCAAAGCCGGTGCGGTGCTGCGGCTCGCTGCGAAAGCCGACGTCGTAGTGCACGGCGACAGCGACCACCGGAGAGGTGGTGTCAGGAGCAACGACGACGCGCAGCCCATTGGACAGCGTGAAGCGCTCGATGGGGTACGACGGCGCCGGCACGGCGGACGACCTCCGTCGCGCGGAGGTCACCTTCCGGCCGGCGGCCTTCTTGGCAGGCGCTCGGCGAGTAGTTGGCGGCACGCGTACAACCTATGGCACCTCACCGCGACCTCGCTTTGCCGAGCGGGCGACTTGTGGACGCACCCCGGGGCGCGACTTGTGGACGCGCCCGGGGCGTCTGTGCCCGGTTCGCCGCCGAACGTGCGACGCTCGAAGAGTGACCACGGCGTTCGTACTGGCCGGCGATGGCAGCCTCGCCGCCGTCCAGGTCGGGATGCTCAGCGGGCTGCTGCGCGCCGGCATTCGCCCCGATCGGGTCTACGGCTCGTCGATGGGCGCGCTGAACGCGGCGGCGATCGCCGCGCAGCCGTCGATCACCGGTATCGATCGGCTGGCCTCCGCGTGGCAGGAGCTGGCTCGTCGCGAGGTGTATCCGGCTGACGGCAAGCAGGTGCTCGCCGCCTTGCTGCGCGCCGCTCCGGCGGTCCCGCTGGGGCTGCTGCGCGCGCTGGGCATGCGCAACGAGGCTTATCCGCTGCGTCCCCTCGCGGCCCTGGCGGGAGTGGCCGCCTTCGCCGATGCGCTGATCCCGCGCCGGCCACGCCGCCAGCTCATCGAGCGGCTCGTCCCGCTGCGCCAGCTGGATCTCGCCGCCATCCCGGTGGAGATCGAAACGGCAGAGCTCACCACCGGCCGGCTGGTGCCCCTGTCCATCGGCGACGCGATCCCGGCCCTGCTCGCCGCCACTGCCCTACCGGGGCTGTTCTCGCCGGAGCCCGTCGGTCCGTCGACGCTGACGGCGGCGGGCGTCTCCGACCACACGGCCGTTGATCGGGCCGTCGCCGCCGGGGCCGACGAGGTCTACGTGCTGCCCAGCGGCTTCGCGTGCGATCTCGACGAGCCGCCCCGGACGGCCTACGGCGTGGCAGTACATGCGTCGACGGTGCTCATCGAGCAGCGGCTCATGGCGTCCATCGCCCGCGCCGACCCGCGGGTCGCCGTGTACGCAGTGCCCCCGCTGTGCCCGCTGTCGGTGCTCCCGGTCGACTTCGGGCACGCGGTGGAGCTGATGCTCCGGGCCGAGGAAGCCACCCGGCGCTGGCTGCGCGGCGGGCACCGTCCGGTGCCCGGTCTGTCCCGCGCGCTCGGGGCCCACGGCGGATCCGGCGTCCTCGATCTGACGTCGGTCGGCCTCGGCGCCTCCCCCTGATCGGCACGGCGCTCAGAGCGGGAGCCGAGCGTCCGCCGCCTCCAATTCGAGCAGCTCGCGTTTCTGGCTGAGGCCTCCGGCGTAGCCGACGAGCGCGCCGGCCGCCCCGATCACCCGGTGGCACGGGACCACGATGGCGATCGGGTTGTCGTGGTTGGCCGCGCCGACAGCGCGTGCCGCGCCGGGTGCGCCGATCTGCGTCGCGATCTGGCCGTAGGTGCGCGTCCCGCCGTACGGGATCTGACGCAGGGCGTCCCAGACCTTGCGCTGGAAGGCGGTGCCCCGCGGGGCGAGCGGCAGGTCGAAGTCGGTGAGCTCACCGGCGAAATAGGCGGTCAGCTGGCGGCGAGCCTCCGCGAGCACCGGAGCGTCGTCGTCGCGTCGCCAGCCGGCTGGCGGGGCAGCGGGCGGCAGCCACAGCCGGGTGATGGCACGGCCGTCGTCGGTGGCGACGAGCAGGTCGCCGAAGGGGCACGCGACAAAGGTGTATGCGGTCATGACGGTCCTCCTGACCAGAGCTGGATGACGGCGTAGGAACGCCACGGCGACCACTCAGCGGGGGCGATGGCGGCGCCGCCCCGTTCGGCTCGCAGCCGCGCGAGGGATTTGACGATCTCGAGGTCGGTGCCGAGCCACACGTCCGGGTCGCGAAGGGCACGCATGCGGATGTAGCCCGCGGTCCACGGGCCGATGCCCCGCAGGCCAAGCAATCGCTGCTCGGCGTCGGCGCGCTCGGCAGATCCGTCGAGGACCAGATCTCCGGCGGCGAGTGCGGCGCAGAGGCTGATCAGGGCTCGGGCGCGGCTCGCGGGCATCGGCAGGTCAGCCGGGGAGGCGGCGGCCAGGTCGGCCGCGCGCGGGAACGTGTGGCTGATCCCGTCGACGGGAGCCGGCAGCGCGCGTCCGTACGAGGCGACGAGCCGGCCGGCGACGGTGCGCGCTCCGGCCACCGAGATCTGCTGGCCGATGACCGCGCGGACGGCCAGTTCGTCGCTGTCGGCGGCGCCGGGAACGCGCAGCCCGGGCCGCAGCGTGACGTGCTCCGCGAGTGCCGCCCGCCCGAGAACGCCGTCGACAGCGACCGGATCCGCGTCAAGGTCGAGCAGCCGGCGGCAACGCGCCGCAGCGACGGTGAGATCGCGCAGATCGGTCAGCCGCAGGGTCGCGCGCACGTAGGCGGCCGGTCCCGGGGTCAGCCGAACGATGGCGGGGCCGTGAGGCAGGTCCAGCGCGCGGACGAGCGCCGGCTCGTCGGGAAGATAGCTCTCCACTCCGGGGACCGCGCGCCGGCCGAGGAATTCGAGGGTCCGCCGAACGTCGCCGGGCTCGCGGTAGCTGAGTCGAAGGCTCACCGTCCCCGGTTCAGCGCTTTCGCGAGCGCAGCGTCGGCTGCGCTCGCGCAAGCCGGAAGGGGTGGTCGCGAACACGTCCCGCACGGTCTCGTTGAACTGGCGCAGGCTGGCGAAACCTGACGCGAACGCCACGTCGCTCACCGGCAGGTCGGTGGTTTCGAGCAGCAGCCGCGCCGACTGCGCGCGCTGGGCGCGAGCCACCGCCAGCGGCCCTGCGCCGATCTCAGCCGTCACCATGCGGGTGAGGTGACGCGAGGTGTAGCCGAGCTTCGCAGCCAGCGCGCCGACGCCGTCCCGGTCGACGACGCCGTCACCGATCAGGCGCATGGCGCGGGCCACCACGTCCGCCCTCACGTCCCACTCGGGCGATCCGGGGCTCGCGTCCGGACGGCATCGTTTGCAGGCGCGATATCCGGCGCGCTGCGCGGTGGCCGGGCTTGGATAGAAGCTGACTCCCGCCCGCCGCGGCAGCCTCGCCGGGCACGATGGCCGGCAGTAGATCCGAGTGCTGTGAACGGCGGTGACGAACCAGCCGTCGAAGCGCGCGTCCCGGCTCTGCACCGCCCGGTAGCAGCGGTCCGGATCAGCGACAACGTCGAGCACGTCGCTCAGTCTGGTCGACCCGTCGTGGAATGGCTCGCGGTTTTCGGACGTGTCAGTGATCCGCCGATGCCAGCCCTTGGGCGGCGAAGCCTTGACATGCAGCCAATCGGCTGCCTAACTGGCACGTGCAGCCATCCGGCTGCTTATCCAGCTGATGGAAAGGCAACGATGGACGCCGCGTTCCGCGCACTCGCCGATCCGAGCCGGCGCAGGCTGCTCGACAGCCTGAACGCGCGCGGAGGCCAGACGCTTCGTGAGCTGTGCGCCGGGCTCGACATGGCCCGGCAATCGGTGAGCAAGCACCTCGGGGTACTCGAGGAAGCGGGGCTGGTCACGACCCTCTGGCAGGGCCGGGAGAAATTGCACTTTCTCAACGCGGAGCCCATCAATGCCATCGCCGACCGCTGGATGAGCCAGTACGACCGGCGGCGGGCGCAGGCGCTCGCTGACCTCAAGACCGCTTTGGAGAAGCCCGTGAGCACTGCCACCCCGATCGACCCGGCGACCGCGTTCGTCTACACGACGTACATCCGCACCACCCCCGAAGCGCTCTGGAAGGCGCTCACCGAGCCGGCCTTCATCGAGCGCTACTGGGGCGCCCGGCTGGAGTCGGACTGGCAGCCCGGCTCGACCTACACCTGGGCGCAGAACGGCGCAACCGTCGGCGATGCGGAGATGGTCGTGCTGGAGTCCGACCCTCCGCACCGGCTGGCTTACACCTTCCACACGTTCGACCCCGACTTCATGGCTGCAGCAGGCGTCGACCCGCAGACCGTGGCGGAGATGGCGCGCGAGCCCCGGTCGAAAGTCGCGTTCGAGATCGAAGCCCTCGACGGCCAGGTCAAGCTGACCGTGGTGCACGACGACATGGCGCCGGGCGGCACCGTGCGGCGGATGGTGAGCGGCGGCTGGCCACAGATCCTCTCGAACCTGAAGACGCTGCTGGAGACCGGCGAGACACTGCCGACGGGCGCGCCGGAGCTCCGCGCGCACCGGCGGCGCTGACCCGGTGCGGCTGGCCTACTGCCTGCGGACCGCCTTCGGGAGTTCGTCCCAGAAGTAGGCCAGCGACCGCGCGCCGCGCACCAGCATGTCGATGACCACCCGCTCGTTCGGCGCGTGGATGCGGTCGTCGGGCAGGCCGACCCCGAAGAAGATCACCGGGACGTCGAGGATGTCGGCGATGTCGGCCTCGGGACCGCTGCCGCCTTCACGGGTGAAGAGGATCTCCTGCTCGAAGCCGCGTTCCAGCGCGCGCACAGCAGCTTGCAGCGCCGGTTCGTCGAGCGGCGTGAGGCACGCCTTCACGCCCGGTCCGTCGAAGGTGACCGCTGCTTCGATGCCGGCGGGTGTGTGGTCGTGGACGTACCGGCGCACCGCATCCTGGACGGACAGCGGATCCTGGTCGGCCACCAGCCGAAAGCTGAGCTTGGCGTGGGCGCTCGAGGGGACGATGGTCTTCGCCCCCGGCCCGGTATAACCGCCCCACATCCCGTTCACCTCAGCGGTCGGCCGCGCCCACAGCCGTTCCAGCGTGGTGAAACCCACCTCCCCAGCGGCGACCCGTGATTGGGCGGGTCCGTCGAGCCACGCCTGCTCGTCGAACGGAAGGCGGGCGAGCAGCTCGCGTTCCCGGGCCGACAGCTCGCGCACCGAGTCGTAGAAGCCGGCGACGGCGACCCGGCCGTCGGCGTCGTGCAGCCCGGCGATGAGCGCGGCCATGGCGTGCAATGGGTTGGGGACGGCACCGCCGAAGGAGCCGCTGTGCAGATCGCCGCGCGGCCCGATGAAGTCGATCTGGCAGTCGGTCATGCCGCGCATCCCGGTGCAGATGCTGGGGGTCTCGCGTCCGAACATCGGGGTGTCGGACACCACCGCGCAGTCGCAGCGCAGCCGTTCGGCGTGGGTGCGCAGCAGCTCGGCGAAATGCGGGGAGCCGGACTCCTCCTCGCCCTCGATGAGGAACTTGAGCGTGACCGCCGGAGCGGATCGGTCGGCGGCGGCGAGGTGGGCCGCGAGCCCGTGCAGGTGCATGATCACCTGCCCCTTGTCGTCGGCGGTGCCGCGGCCGAGCAGCTCATCGCCGCGGACGGCAGGCTCGAACGGCGGGCTCGTCCAGAGCTCGAGCGGGTCGACGGGCTGCACGTCGTGGTGGCCGTAGACCACCACGACCGGGGCCTCGGGATCGGCGGCCGGCCACTCGGCGAAGACGGCCGGCTGACCGGCGGTCTCCCAGATCTCGACGACGGGAAAGCCCGCCTGGCGAAGCCGGGCGGCGAGCCACTCGGCCGACGCGCGGACGTCGGGGGCATGCTCCGGCTGGGCACTGATCGACGGAATCCGCAGCCACGGATCGAGATCGCGAAGTAACGCTTCGGGTTCGACGGCAAAACCTTCGGGCCCGGGTGCAGATTCATGCGGCGCGACGGTCACAATCGCGACGTTAGCGGCTTCGTGCAACGAAGGATGCGCCCATGGGCAGGAGCGGCGGACTCCGGCTGGCGACGTTCAACATCTGCAGCGGCCGCGACCCGGCGACGGGCGCGGTCGACCCGGCCCTGCTGGCTGCGGCGGTAACGCAACTTGACGTGGACCTGCTCGCACTGCAGGAGGTGGACTGCGCGCAGCCCCGCTCCGCCGGCAGAGACCAGGCGGCGGATGCCGCCCGAGCGATGCGGGTGACCAGCGGCAACTGGCGGTTCGCCGCCACCTTGCACGGCACCCCGGGCGAGCGCTGGGAGCCGGCCTCGCAGGAGGGCGGCGGCCCCTCCTACGGCGTCGCCGTGCTGAGCCGGCTTCCCGTCCTGGACTGGTCGCAGATCCGGCTACCTCCCCCACCGGTACCGGTACGTTCCCCCGTCGTCGGCGGGGCACCGGGCGGCAAGGCCCGGCTCATGATGCTGGAGGACGAGCCGCGGGTGGCGCTCGCGGCCGTCGTCGACGCACCGCACGGCCCGTTCACGTTCGTCTCGACGCACCTGTCGTTCGTCCCTGGCTGGAACGTGCGCCAGCTCCGGCAGCTGCATCGCGGGCTGCGCAACCATCCGAGGCCGCTGTTCCTGGCCGGCGACCTCAACCTGCCCGGTCGGCTGCCCGCGCTCATCACCGGCTGGCAGCCGCGGGCGCGAGCCGGCACGTATCCGTCCGCGCAGCCGCGTGCCCAGCTCGATCACGTGCTGTCCGACGGTTGGCAGAGTGTCGCCGCCGGCACCGGGAGCGAGTCGGTCCCACTGCAGATCTCCGATCACCGCGCTCTCGTCATCGAACTCCCGGCGCCAGGGCGCCACGGCGCTAGGCATCGCCGGCTCTCATAGCCGGCTCTCATAGCCCGCTCCGCCGCCTACGCCACCTTGATGCCACCCGCGCGGACCCCTCGACGAATCCGTACTCACCGGGCGCGACGCGGGACTCACCGGTGGTCCTCGTTCGGGGTCATCAGCAGCGCTTCCAGCTCCGCGCGCGTCGGCAACCGGGGTGAGTACAGGCCGTCCTCACCCTCGCGGACGTAGAGGAACCCTGCCGCGACGTCGTCCGGATCGACCCCGGCAATGTCCGACCACGCCAGCCGATAGCAGGCGAGCTGGATCGCCGCGGCCCGCCCGGCCTTTCCGCTAGGACGGACGCCGGTCTTGTAGTCGATGACCTCGAATCCCCCGTCGGAACGGCGGTAGACGGCGTCGATACGCCCGCGTACCAGCACCCCTCCGAGCACCAGCTCGAACGGCACCTCCACGGCGACCGGCTCCCGCGAAGCCCAGCTGGTGTCGAGAAACGCGTCCTGCAGCGCAAGGAGGTCGTCGTCCGCGCCAGAGCCGGTCCCCGTCATCGACTCGTCGCCCGCACCCGGTAAGTCGTCAGGCCCGAGCAGTGCCCGGCCACCGGAGCGCTGCTCGATCCAGGCGTGAAAGCTGGTGCCGCGACGCGCGGCCGGTGCCGGCGGCTGCGGCATCGGCCGGGCCAGCCGCGCCGCATACCGACCGGGATCGTCGGCGACGGCGACGATGTCGCTGACCGAAACCGCCTGCGGCAGCGGAATGTCGCGCCGGGACCGGCCGGCGAGACGCTCGCGGACGAGCAGGTCGGCGTCGCGGCGCCAGGCGGCGATCCGCTCCACTTCCGCTGCGGTGGGAGCCAGCTGATCTCGGCCCACCGGCTCCCGATCGCCATGAAGCCGCCGCCGTACCGCGGCGGCCGCCCAGCGCACCCCATCCGGAACCACCGGCGGCGGCGGCCATGAGACGTCGGCCATCCGCTCCTCGGAAAGCAGCGGGTTCTTCTCGTTCTCCTGTGGCTGCGGCGCCGGCGGATCGACCAGCCCGGCGCCCGACTCGCAGGCCTCCACCACCTCGAGGAAATACTCCGAAGCTGGGATCAGCGGCTTCTTCGCCGTCGCCGACCACCAGAACGCCGAGCACAGCAGCACCTCGCGGGCGCGGGTGATCGCGACATAGGCCAGCCTGCGCTCCTCTGCAGCCTCGACCTCCTTGTGCGCGGCCTTGTATTTCCGGCAGCCCGCCGGAGTCGGATCGCTCCAGATCGGGAGGTCGTCGCGGTCTCCGCGCAGCGGGCCGGGAAGTGCTTCCGGACGCCAGGGCCACGGCCGGCTGCCCCGCGAGCTCGGAAAGATCCCCTTCGCCAGCCCCGGCACCGCGACCACATCCCACTCCAGGCCCTTGGCCGCGTGGACCGTCATCAGCTTCACCGCGTCGCTGGCCGACGGGATCCCGAGGTCGTAGCCGTCCTCGGCTTCCTCCGCCGCGTCGAGGGAGGCGAGGAACGCGCCGAGGTCGGTCTGCCCGTCGAGCCCGACGAACTCGGCAGCGACGTCGAGGAACGCCAGCACATTGGCGCGGCGGCCGGCGCGCAGCCGGACCGGGCTCGCCTCCAGCTCGATGTCCAGCCCGATGGTGCGTTCCACATCCGCCACCAGATCAGGCAGCGGCTGATCGGCGCGACGCCGCAGCGCGCGCAACTCCTCGCGCAACCGGCGAAGCCGGCGCTGCGCCTCCTCGGACAGCGGAGCGAGCTTGGCCAGGGCCGGATCGTCCAGCTGCTCGAGAACGTCGCTGAGCGCACCGACCTGCGCTTCGTCTCCCCCGAGCTGCAGCGTCAGCTCAGTCGGCACGGCGTCGGCCGCCGGGGTGGGGTCGCCGCGCACGATGGCCGCGGCGCGCCGTCCCATGGCATCGAGGTCGCGCAAGCCGATGCGCCACCGCGGGCCGGTGAGCAGCCGAACCATGGCCGCATTGGCGGTCGCGTCATGCAGCACCCGCAGGACCGCAACGACGTCAGCGACCTCCGGGGCGTCGAGCAAGCCGCCGAGGCCCACGACCTCAACGGGCACTCCCGCCCTCTCCAGCGCCTGCCGCAGCAGGCCGAACTGGCTGCGCCGGCGGCACAGGACCGCCGCCTCGTGCCAGCCTTCGCAGCCGGGCGCCGGACAGGACTCGGCGTGGACCTGCCGGCGGCGCTCGCACGACTCGCGAACCTGCTCCGCGATCCAGTTCGCCTCCGCCTCCGCGTCCGAGAGCATCCGCACCCGCACCGCGCCCGGCGCGTCGCCGGCGGTCTCGCGGCCCTCACGAGGACGCAGCACCGGCGGCTGCACGAGGCGGAAGCCCGGCGCGTCAGCCAGCCCCCCGACAATCTCGTTCGCCACGTCGAGGATCGCGCCGCCGCTGCGAAAGTTGACGGTCAGCGGATAGATCGGCGCCTTCCGGCCGTCACCCGACGGGAAGTGCTCCGGAAAGCGCAGGATGTTGCCGACGCTCGCCCCACGGAAGCCGTAGATCGATTGCGCCGGGTCGCCCACGGCCGTGACCGGATGACCGCGGCCGAACAGCCGTTGCAGCAACATCCGCTGGCCGACGCCGGTGTCCTGATACTCGTCGAGCAGCACCACACGGTAGGCCGTGCGCTCGGCCGCTGCCACGACTTTGGACTCGGCCAGCGCAGCCGCGAGCGCGATCTGGTCGCCGAAATCCATGAGCAGCGCCTCGCGCTTGGCACGCTCGAACGCGGCGACGAGCTCCAGCAGCTGCAGCCGGATCTCGGCTCTCTGCAGCGCTTCTCGCGCCTCGGCTCGAGGGGTGGGCTCGGCAGAGATCATCGCCTGCATGGCGTGGGTGGCCCGCCGTACGGCGTCGGGGGTGGCGAGGTGGTGCGACAGCTCGTCGGCAAGCTGACGCACTCGCTCGGCGACGGACGCCGGGGTGAGCTCGACGTCCAGCGGTTCGCTCCACCGCCGCACCACGGTGAGCGCGAGCTGCCAGCGCAGCGCCTCGGACGCCAGCCGGGTAGCCGGCTCGACCCCGATCCGCAGCCCGTGGTCGGCCACCAGCCGCGCGCCGTAGCCGTTGTAGGTGAGGATCACCGGCTCGCCGTCGAGCATCGGTGCGGTCGGCGGCGCGATGCGGCGCAGCCGTTCCAGTCCGGAGCGCACCCGGGCGGCCAGCGAGGCGGTGGCCTTCGTGGTGAACGTCAACCCGAGCACCTCGTCAGGGCGCACCTGACCCGACGCCACGAGATGGACCACCCGGGCCGCCATCACCTCGGTCTTGCCGGAGCCGGCGCCGGCGACGATCAACCCCGGCTCCAGCGGCGCGGCGACGGCGGCCTGCTGCTCCGGGGTGAGCGCCCAACCGGGCCGGCCTTCACCGAGCAAGGCCAACGTGTCAGCCAGCGCCCAACGGGCGGCCGCTACGCCCGGTCGCGAGGCGGGCTGCGGGAGGGAGTCGGTAAAGGAACTCACGCCACCTGCGCACCTTCGGGACGGGCCGGGCAGCAGCGGCGAACCGGGCAGTGGTCGCAGCCGTCGTTACGCCGGGCCGGGAAGGACTCCGACGCGATCGCCGCCACCAAACCCTCCAGCAGCTCGTGGATCCAGGTACGTCCCTGCTCATCGACGGCGATCGGTGGCTGCTCGGCAACCTTGCCCTTGCGCAGGTTGAACAGCGCAGCACCGCCGGGCTCATACGGCCCGGTGTCTTCACCGACGGCACCGTGCATCGCCGCCAGCTGGTACAGCCCGAGCTGCGGGCTGCTTTCGGCATCTTTCTTCGTCGTCTCGGACCGGCTGGTCTTGTAGTCGACGATGAACGCGCGTCCCTCGTCGTCACGCTCCATCCGGTCGATCTGTCCCCGGACCTTCGCGCGGCCCGCGTCGAGCTGCAGATCGAGCTCGAAGTCCAGCTCTGCCCCCACGACGGTGCCCGAACGGCCGGCGTGCCAAGTGAGCAGCTCGGACAGCGCGTTGCGAGCGACGGACCGCTCGCGTGCCGAGAACCACGGCGCTTCCCAGTCGATCTGCGGCCAGGAGAGGTCGAGCCGCTCCTCGAGCTCGGAAAGATTCGTGATGCCCGCGTCGACGACCTGCCGGGCCAGGTCGTGCAGCAGCGTGCCGAAGCCCTGCGACGCCGTGGCTGCCGTCGCGACCCCGGCACGGCGGACCAGGAACCAGCGCAGCGGGCAGGTCTTGATCAGGTCGACCTGGCTCGGCGACAGGGTGACCATCGCATCCCGAGGCAGCAGCGGGGCCGGCCGCTCGGTCCACTCCGCCAGACCCCACCACCGCTGCGGGTCGGCCGCATGGACGGTGGGCACGAGTCTTGCGAGCTCGTCGACGGCGGCGTCGCGCAGCCCCGGTGACGCATCCGCATCCGACGCGACCGACCGCAGCTCGGCGACGAGGGCCGGGAGCGACAGCACCCGCGGCGGGGTCTCGACGCCGTCGGGGACCGGCACGCCCAGCTCGCTGAGGAACCGCGACGGGCGAAGCTCGGCGTCGTCGCCGCCGCTGACAGCCGTGACCACCAGCCGCTGACGGGCCCGGGTCACCGCCACGTAGAACAGCCGGCGCTCGTCGACCAACGCGGCCGCCCGCGCACTCGCCGCCTCCTCCACTTCGCTGAACAGCGTGAATTCGTCACCGGCCGCCGCAAGCGCCTCCCCTTCCAGCAGCGTGCTGCGCCGGCGCAGGTCAGGCCAGGCCCCCTCCTGCACCCCCGGCACGACGACGAGCTCCCACTCGAGCCCTTTGGACCGGTGAGCGGTGAGCAGCCGCACCGCGTCGCCGCCGAAGGCCCGCTGGCTGAGCGGATCCGCGGGGATCTCCTGGCTGAGCAAGCCGTCGAGGAACACCTCGAGGCCGGCCGCCGGCAGCCGGTCGGTGAACCGGCTCGCCGCGTCGAAGAGCGCCACGACGGCATCGAGCTGGCGGTCGGCGTGGCGAATCGTGGCCGGGGTGGCCGTCGACGGGCGCCCGACTGTCTCCTCCAGCTGAACACGCCAGCGGCAACCGGCCCACACGTCCCAGAGGATCTGCTCGGGCAGCTGACCCGCCCCCATGGCAGCGCGCACCTGTGTGATCAGACCAGCGATCAGCCGAGGGGCGTCACCCAGCTCCTCCGGCAGGTGCACCGCGGCTTCCGGAGCGTCCGGACCGGCGGCAAGGCAACGCACGATGAGCTCACCCGACCTCCGCGTCCCGCCGGCAGCACGTTCAGCGGAATGCAGGTGCTTGCGCAGCCGGCGCACGTCGAGCGCATCTGCCCCGCCGAGCGGCGAGCACAGCAGCATCACGGCTGTCTCTTCGTCGAGCGGGCAGCGCTCCGCGGCGACCTGCAACAGCCGCAGCAGCGGCTCGAGCGCGGGCTCGCGGGTGAGAGGCCGCTCGTCGACGGGGGTCTGGACGGGCACGCCTGCATCGGCGAGGGCGCGCTGCAACGGTCCCGCGATCCGGGTGCTGCGCACGAGGATCGCCATCTGCGACCACGGGACGCCGTCGATGAGATGAGCCCGCCGAAGAACGTCGGCGACGGCGACGGCCTCCTGCGCCGCCGACGCGAACAGCCGGACGCTGATGACGGGGTCGGGGCCATCGCTGCCGAGCGCCGCCAGCTGCCGGTGCTCCTGCGCCTTGCTTGCCGCAAGGCCCGGCAACGGCAGCCGGGACGCGATCGCGCGCGACGCCGCGACAAGCTCCGGACCCGACCGGCGGCAGCGGCCGAGCGCCATGACCGTGGCCGGCCGCTTGCGCGGCCCACGGAAACGGTCGGCGAATTCGAGGATGCCGCTCACGTCAGCGCCGCGGAAGCCGTAGATGGACTGATCGGGATCGCCGACGACGACGAGGTCAGCCCCCGCGTCAGCAAGCGCGCGCAGCACCTGCTCCTGCGCCGGGTCGGTGTCCTGGTACTCGTCGACGACGACGAGCCGCAAATCGCGGGTGACCTCGGACAGCACCTCCGGCAGCGCCAGGATCCGCGCGGTGCGGCGGACGAGGCCCGCGTAGTCGACCGCGCCCTGCCAGTCGAGGTTAGCCAGGTAGTCGCTGTAGAACGGAGTCAGCTGCTCCCACTCGCTGCGGCCGGTGCGCCGGCCGAGCACGGCAAGGTCTTCCGGCTCGATGCCGCGCTCCTGACAGCGAGCCAGCAGGTCACGAACCTCGTCCGCGAAGCCGCGCAAGCCGATGAACGGGCGCCACTCCTCCGGCCACAGCGGATCGGGCTGACCTGACCCGGGACCGAGCAGCTGGCGGACGACGACGTCCTGCTCCGGCCCGGACAGCAGCCGCAGCTCCGCCTCCCCCACCGCTGGGTCGTGAGCGCGCAGCACCGCGTAGCACCAGGCGTGAAAGGTCCACGCCAGCCGCCCCTGGACGGTGCGCGCCAGGCGCGCCGCCATCCGCATCCGCAACTCGTCTGCCGCCCGCCGCGAAAACGTGAGGACCAGGATCTGCTCGGGGCGCAACCCGTCACGTTCGACGCGGTCGGCGACGAGCTCCACCACCGTCGCCGTCTTGCCGGTGCCGGGCCCGGCGAGGACGAGCAGCGGACCCCCGCGATGGGCGATGACGCGCTGCTGATCTTCGTCGGGCACGATGCGCGACGCCGGAGCCGCCGGCGGGCGGATCAGGCGGGGCGCTTCGGTAAGCGGGGCGGAGCGGGACACACGAAGAGTCGACCACGCTCCACCGACAAATCGCGCGGGCGACTCACAGGCGCGGCCAAGACGCGAACCGGCCCGCCTCCCCTTGGGGACGCGGGCCGGTCGCGCTGCAGCCGAATCGCTACAGAATGCTGCTGAACGAACCGCCGGTGACGAGCGTCAGCCCGGGGAAGCCGTGGCTGTGCGCGTAGGCAAGCATGTGCGACAGGTCGCTCACGTTGTTGCTCGCCGGCAGCGGTGCGAACTCGAGCGTGCTGAGGACGCCGAGCGCCTTGCCGCTGGCGTCGAGGAACGCGCTACCGGAGTCGCCCGGGATACCCGGGCTGACGGTGTAGACGTTGTGGCTCCAGCCGCCGCCCTGGTCCTGCACCACGAGGCCGAACTTCGGGGACAGCGGCGACAGGCCGAGGCGCAGCTCGCTGTTGCCGTACGAGTACACCTTCGCGCCGGCGCCCTGCGTGGACGACGCGACACCGGTCGGACCGCCGAAGAACGGCACGCTCGGGTCGACGTTCGCGGCGTCGGACGGGTCGAGCTTCACCAGGCCGATGTCGTTGTAGGCGCAGGCGTTGGCGTCCGTCTCGTGAGCGGCCTGCATGGCGAGCCAGGAGCTGTAGACCAGGGTGCCCGGCTTGCTGGCCCCGTCGACGGTCACCGGGGTGCCGAGCGGCAGCGACGCGGCGGTGCAGCCGTTGGTGTCCGTCGAGGAACCGGTGCCGGCGCAGTGCGCCGCCTGGCCGATGTAGGTGCCGTTGCTGTCGCGGAAGATGAAGTTGGCGGTGCATTGGGCACCGTTGGTCATGGTCTGCACGCCTGGATGGATCGCGCCCGTCCCGGCAGCTTGCGCTGCGGCACTGGGAAGGAAGAAGGCGGCGGCAAGGGCTGCCATAGCCGTCGCCAGGACCACACGTTTGCGCACTGAGGCCTCCGGAGCAGTCGCCGGTCCGCGGACGTAGACCGATTTGCCCTAGTAACGCGGCAGCCCGGAAACGGTAACGGGCGGGAAGTGTCTTGAACTACCGACGATCTTGTCCTCGCGACCTACGGGGTTTCGTTCGGCGTGTCACCACCCGACACGCGAGTGGGTGTCATCCGTGGATGACACCCACTCGCGGGTTAGGAGGTGCGCCACGGCGAGTCACCACCTAAACCGCGAGCAAAAGATCATCTAGCGCGGGACGTCAGACGTCCGGGCCCTCCCACCGCGCAGCGCCCATGTCGACCCGCTCGCCGCCGCGCGCGAGCGGCGTGCCGTCGGCCACGAGCAGGCGCAACGCCTCCACCGGGCCCGCCGGATTGGGATGGCCGCTGGACAGCACGACACGGTGCCAGGCCACCTCGTAGCCGTGCTTGCTCATCACCGCGCCCACCGCCCGGCCGCTACCGCGCCCGACCAGCTCCGCGACGTCGCCGTACGACAGGACCTTGCCCGGCGGGATCTGCGCGACGATCTCGAGCACTTGCGCCGCATACGCCGATGGCGTGCCGCCGACCAGCGCATGCGTCGCCAGGCCGGCAGACGCCGAGGTCGGCGGGCGCGAACGAGCCACGCCACGCACGCCCGGCTAGTAGACCGGCAGGTCCTTGTCGACCTGGGTGGCCCACGCCGTGACGCCGCCCTGCACGTGCTTGGCGGTGCTGAACCCGGCATTTTTCAAGGTGGCCAGCGCCTCCGCTGACCGCACGCCGGTCTTGCAGTACAGGACGACCGGCTTGTCCTGCGGCAGCTCCGACAGATGCGCCGGGATCTCGCCCTTCGGGATCAGCGTGGCGCCCGGGATGCGCACGATCTCCCACTCGGCCGGCTCGCGCACGTCGACCAGCAGGAAGTCATCGCCGCGTTCCTTCATCTCCGCCAGCTCGCCGGCGGTGATGGTGGCGTCGCGCGCGGCCTCCTGGGCCTCGTCGGACACCACGCCGCAGAACGCCTCGTAGTCGATGAGCTCGGTGACCGTCGGGTTCTTGCCGCAGATCGCGCACTCCGGGTCCTTACGGACCTTGATGTCGTTGTAGCTCATCTCGAGTGCGTCGTAGACCATGAGCCGGCCGACGAGCGGCTCGCCGACACCGGTGATCAGCTTGATCGCCTCGTTGACCTGGATCGACCCGATCGACGCGCACAGCACGCCGAGCACGCCGCCCTCGGCGCACGAGGGGACCATGCCCGGCGGCGGCGGGTCCGGGTACAGGCAGCGGTAGCACGGACCGTGCTCCGCCCAGAAGACGCTCGCCTGGCCGTCGAAGCGGTAGATCGAGCCCCAGACGTACGGCTTGCCGAGCAGCACGCAGGCGTCGTTGACCAGATAGCGGGTCGCGAAGTTGTCGGTGCCGTCGACGATCAGGTCGTACGGCGCGAAGATCTCCATGACATTGGAGCTGTCGAGCCGCTCCTCGTGCAGGTTCACCGTGACGTAAGGGTTGATCTCGGCGACGGACGCCTGCGCCGACTGCGCCTTGGACCGTCCCACGTCGGACTGCCCGTGGATGATCTGGCGCTGCAGGTTCGACTCGTCGACGACGTCGAAGTCCACGATGCCGAGGGTGCCGACGCCGGCCGCAGCGAGGTACATCAGCGCCGGAGAGCCGAGACCGCCCGCCCCCACCACGAGGACCTTGGCGTTTTTCAGCCGCTTCTGCCCGTCCATCGCCACATCGGGGATGATCAGATGACGCGAGTAGCGGCGGATCTCATCGATGCTCAGCTCGACGTCAGGGTCCACCAGCGGCGGCAGAGTCCCGTTCGGCAGCACGGCGCTGCCGGACGGAGCAGTAACGGAGGTCACGGAAGCGGGCTCCTCGCACAGACAACGGTTCGGACGGCCCGGGGGCCGATCGGTCGGCTGCCGACCATTGTGCCGGGCGATCGCGCTGGGTGACGCCGGCCGAGTAGGCAGCAACCTTTCCCGTAACCGCAGGACGTGGCCGCGAATTCCGCCCTCGACGTCCCGGCAGCCGGCCCGGCTACCGCCTTCCGGATCGCGCAAACGTGCGTTCCAGGCGTGTCGGCGCCGACGGAAAGGGAATCTCTACCGGGCGCGGCGCCGAACAGTCGGCGTCTGCCGTCACCAACCGGAGGTCACCGTGGGTTTCGCGGACAAGGTCAAGAACCAGATTCAGTCGCTCGGCGGTAAAGCGAAGCAGCGCGCCGGTGGTGCCACCGGAGACCGCGACCTGCAGGCCGAAGGCGACGCCGACCAGGCCAAGGGCGACCTCAAGCAGGCCGGGGAGAAGGCCAAGGACGCCTTCAAGCGCTGACCACGGCGCCACCGCACAGACTCAGCCACATCGTCGAACGCCGCCGGGAACCCCCGGCGGCGTTCGTCGTCCAGCGCGGGTCAGAACGGCAGATGAGGCTGCACCGCGGCGAGCACGGCGCGCACAATCGCCTGCCTCGGGTCGGAGTGCACCGGGGAGACTCCGGACGCGGCCACCTCGACGCCGTCGATGTCCAGCACCAGCGCGATGGAAGCCACGCTGTCGGCCACGTCGAGGTGCTCGACGCGGCCGATGACCGCGTCTTCGGTCAACTCCTCGACGGCATGCAGGGTCGCCTCGGCGACCGCGCGGAAGACCCCGTGCGAGGACGTGGTGCCGGGCGCCTCACCGCGGGATTCACGTTCACCGCGGCGCAGCACGATGGAGACCATCACCTTGCGGCCCGCGCTGGTGACGTTCATCACGGCGACGCGCACGTCGCCGCCGTCGGGCTCCGATCCGCTCGGTGCGTCAGGGGGCGCGGAACCGGCGGCGAAGTCCGCTGCCGCCTCCACCATCTGCACCTGACCGGCGTCCACACCAAGGCCGAACCGCTCGCGCAGCATCCGGCCGACGGAGGTGGCGACCTGCACCTCGTCGACGTCCGAGGCGAGGTCGAGACGCAGCAGGCCGGCGCCTCCGGAGTCGTCGTCGCCGATGTCGGCGGAGCGCACACCGGGAATGCTGCGCAGGGCGAGCAGAACTTCGTCGATGCTTACGGCAGCTGTGCTGGTCACACCAAGAGTTTCGGCGTTGCGAGCAGGCGTTCTTTAGCCGCACGCAGGCCATCGACCGCTTGGGCTAGCCGCGGGCATGGGCGGCTGCGCCCACCCGCGGCGAAACGCTGACCGTCAGGCGCTGCGCCGCCGGTTTCCGGTCGCTGACTTGGCCGCCGACTTGGCCGCTGACTTGCCGGCCGCAGACTTCGCGGACGGCTTCGCCGCCGCGCCGCCCGACGCCTTCGCGGTCTTGGCGGCCTTCTTCGCGGGGGCCTTCTTTGCGGCAGCCTTCCTGGCGGGTGCCTTGCGCGACGCCGCTACGGTCACCGCCTCCCCGCCGTCGGAATCCACATCGGAGTCCACGTCGGCTTCCGGGTCACCGCCCGCGTCCCCGTCCGAGACCGGCACCGGCCCCTTGCGCCCCTTGGCTGCGTCGACGGACGCCCGCAGGGCCGCCATCAGGTCCAGCACCGCTCCGCCCGCAGCCTCCGGTTCGGCCGGTGAAACGACCTCGCGCCCGGCCACCTTGGCGTCGATGACGGCCTGCAGGGCCTCGCGGTAGTTGTCGCTGTACTGCCTCGGCTCGAAGTCGCCGGTCAGGGTGTCGATCAGCGATTGCGCCATCGAGAGCTCCTGCGGGCGCACGTCGATGTCCTCGGACAGGAAGGGGAAATCGGGAACGCGGACCTCGTCGGGCCACAGCATCGTTTCGAGCACGAAGACGCCGTCGCGTACGCGAAGGGTCGCGAGCTGCTCGCGCTGGCGGAGCGCGATTTTCACCAGCGCCACCCGCCCGGACTCCTCGAGGGCGTCACGCAGCAGTGCGTACGGCTTCGCGCCCGTGCGATCGGGTTCGAGGTAGTAGGACTTGGCGAAGTAGATCGGATCGACCTGCTCGAGCGGCACGAATTGCAGGACGTCGATGGTGCGGGAGGACTGCAGCGGCAGGTTGGCCAGGTCCTCGTCGGTCAGGATGACGGTCTCGCCGCCGCCGAGGTCGTAGCCCTTGGCGATGTCGCCGTAGCTCACTTCCTCCCCGTCGACGGTGCAGACGCGCTTGTACCGGATGCGCCCGCCGTCCTCGCGGTGCACCTGGTGGAACGAGATGTCGCGCTCCTCCGTCGCCGAATAAAGCTTGACCGGAATCGTGACCAGTCCGAAGGAGATGGCGCCCTTCCAAATCGATCTCACCGCCGGATCATCCCCCGCGGTGGGACCGAACGCACCTGCAAAAAGCGAAGATCAGCAGCGGCCGGCGCGATGCGATAGAGATGACCCCGTGGCCGGCCGACGTCCCCGCACGCGGGACGCAGCGTCCGGGGACGGGTGGACCTGCGCGCCCATGCTCGCGACGGCGGGCCCGCTGCCGGAGGGCCCGCAATGGTGCTACGAGTTCAAGTGGGACGGGGTCCGGGCGCTGCTCAGCGTGCGCCCGCCCGCGGAGGGCGGCGTGACGATCTGCGCCCGCTCGGGTGCGGACATCACCGTCGCCTACCCCGAGGTGGTGCGGGTCGGGGAGCGGCTGCGCGATGAGATGCCCGGCCGGCCGGTGCGGCTCGACGGTGAGATCGTCGCCTTCGGCGCGGACGGCAAGCCCTCGTTCGAGGCTTTGCAGAGCCGCATGGCGATCAGTTCCGCGGCGCGAGCGGCGCGGCTCGCCGCGCAGGCGCCGGTCGCGTTCATGGCTTTCGACGTGCTGCGCCTCGGCGCTGAGGACACCACCGGACTCCCCTACGAGCGGCGCCGCGAGCTGCTGGAGGCGTTGCCGCTCGACGTGCCGCCCTCCGTCTGCGCCTCGGACATGACGGGTGCGCAGGTGCTGCGGATCGCCGAGGCTCAAGGGCTGGAGGGTGTGGTCGCCAAGCGACGCGACCGGCCCTACGAGCCCGGCCGGCGCTCCGACTGCTGGATCAAGGTGCCGCTACGGGTCCGCCAGGACGTCGTGATCGGGGGCTGGGAGCCGGGCCAGCACGGTCGCGCCGGACAGCTCGGCGCGCTCCTGGTCGGCGTCCACGACGACGCGGGCGCGCTTCGTTATGCCGGACAGGTGGGCACCGGCTTCACCGATCGCGTGTTACGCGGCCTCAAGGCGCGTCTCGAGCCGCTTGCCGTGGCGCAATCGCCCTTCGCCGATCTGGCTTCCGTACCGCTGCGCAATCGCCGTGACGCCCGATGGGTACGCCCCGAGCTGGTGGCAGCCGTCGAATTTCGCAACTGGACCGCTGAGGGACGGCTGCGCGCCCCGTCATTCAAAGGACTGCGATCCGATATGGCACCGAAGGCGGTTGTCCGTGACACCTGAAAAGCAAGCGACCCGATCGCCGGCGAAGGTCCCGGTGGACGTCGATGGCCACCGGCTCGTGCTGTCGAACCTCGACAAGGTGCTGTATCCCGACGCCGGCTTCACGAAAGGCCAGGTGCTGGACTACTACTCGCGGATCGCGCCGGTCCTGCTGCCGCACCTCGCCGGCCGGCCGCTCACCCGCAAGCGCTATCCCGACGGGGTCGACGCGACCCCCTTCTTCGAAAAGAACGCCCCCCGCGGGCTGCCAGAGTGGGTGCGCACCGCGCGGCTGCCCTCCCCCGGCTCGACGAAGAACCGCGACGAGATCGACTTCGTGCTGGTCGATGGGCTGGCGACGCTGGTCTACGTCGCCAATCTGGCTTCTTTGGAGCTGCATACGCCGATGTGGCGGGTCGGCCCGCGCGGGGCGGCTCGCCCGCCCGACATGTTGGTCATCGATCTGGATCCGGGCCCACCGGCCACGATCGTGGAGTGTTGCCGCGTCGCGGAACTCGTCCGCGACGCCAGCAGCCGCGAATGGCTGCCGAAGACCAGCGGGTCGAAGGGGCTGCAGCTCTATGCCAAGGCCGGCAAGCAGGAGGGCACGAGCACGTCCGACGAGGTACGCGCGCTCGCCGAGCAGCTCGAACGCGAGCATCCCGACCTCATCGTGAGCCGGATGGCGAAGGCGCTGCGCCCGGGCAAGGTGCTGATCGACTGGTCGCAGAACAATCCCGCGAAAACGACGGTCACCCCCTACTCGTTGCGCGCCCGGCCGCAACCGTGGGTAAGTACGCCGGTGGCCTGGGACGAGGTGGCCGCTTGCCGCTCGCCGGCAGACCTGGTCTTCGACGCTCATGACGTGCTGGCGCGCGTCGACGAGCGCGGCGACCTCTTCGCCCCGGTGCTGGACTGACGAACCGACTGACAAACCGACTGACCCCGGCCCGTTCCCGGCGAGCGGGTCCCGACCCTAGGCTGCTCACTCATGTCACATCACCCGGACGGCATCGACGCCACCACGCTCCCCGACGAGGTCCTCGCCAGGGAGCTCGCCCGGCTGCACGCCACCCGCCACGAGACCTTTCTCGCCGGCAGTGACGACGCCCTCACCGCGCACACCAAGCGAATGCTGCTGCTCGAGGGCGAGTACGTGCGCCGCTTCCCCGACCGCAACGCCCCCCACCCGCTGCGCACGCGGGCCGGCAGCCGAGCCGCGGCCGGTCAGGATTGAGCCTGCCGTTCGAGGTGTCCCGCCCGTCTCGGCTCGCGCCGGCGGGCATCATCGTCTGCGGGAGCTCGTTCCACTCGGGGCGAGCACGCCGTACGTTGCGCGAACAGTCACGAGGAGGAGCGCGTTGAGTGCCGAACAGGTGTCGGCTCCGGGGACCGTGGGCAACGGCGCCGGCGTGTCGTTTCCGCCGGCGGACCCGGTGGCCCGGCGCGGGCGACTGCCGCGACACGCCCGCCGGCGCCAGCTGCTCGGTGCGGCGCGCGAGGTTTTCGTCGCCCAGGGCTACCACGCCGCAGCGATGGACGACATCGCCGACCGTGCCGGCGTCAGCAAACCGGTGCTCTACCAGCACTTTCCCGGCAAGCTCGAGCTCTACCTCGCGCTGCTGGACGAGCACACCCGTGAGCTCGGCGATCGGGTGCGCGAGGCGCTCGAATCCACCAGCGACAACCATCAGCGGGTGAGCCGCTCGATCAAGGCGTACTTCGACTTCGTCGACGACCCCAGCGGCGCTTACCAGCTGGTCTTCGAATCGGACTTGCGCAACGAACCGACGGTCCGGGCGCGCGTCGAAGGCAGCCTCAGCGAATGTGTCAACGCGATCGCCGCCACGATCGCCGCCGACACCGGGTACCGGCCCGAGGACGCCGAGCTGCTCTCCGTGGGGTTGGCCGGCCTCGCCGAGGTCGGCGCGCGCTGGTGGCTCACGTCCGGGGCCGCAGTGAGCAAGGAGCACGCGATCGACCTGCTGGTGCAGCTCGCATGGCGCGGGCTGTCGGGGGCACCCAAGGTCTGAGCCGGTCCGAGCAGGACCGGCAGCTCCAAGCAGTACCGGCGGCTCGGCCGTCAGCGAACGCGCCACGCGCTCGGTGAACGCGCCGCCGCCTTCCCTCGCCCCGCCATTAGGGTGAGGATCCCAACGACGTGACGCGGAGGTACCTCGGTGGAGGTCAAGGTCGGGGTTCAGTACGCGCCCCGTGAGCTGGTGATCGAGAGCGAGATGACCCAGGACGAGGTCGAGAAGGCGGTGTCCGACGCCATCCGGTCCGACCTCGGGGTGCTCACGCTGGTGGACGACAAGGGCCGGCGCGTCATCGTGCCGATCGACAAGCTGGCGTACGTGGAGATCGCCGAGGCCGAGACCCGGAGGGTGGGCTTCGGCGCCACCATGTGTAGCCGGGCCGGCCGGTGCGGTGCCGGGCCGGGCTCAGTTCCCTCATCGGCGCCGGGATCGGCGCCGGACGCGTCGTCACCTTCCTCCTGGAGGTCGCTGTCAGCGCTGTCCTGGTCTGGCTGATGAGCGCGGCGGCCGCCCGCGGCAGCGGCCGCGCCCGCTATCACCGCGTCTGACGGCACCACTTGGGGGCGTCAACGCCGTGGAACGATCGCGACCCGCGGCTATTCGGACAGCCCCAGCGAGCGCATCCGATCCGAGTGCGCGTCGATGACCCGCTGGAACAGATTTCCGAGCTCCGCCATGTCAGTCGCACCCGAAGCGAGCAGGTAGACCAGCCCTTCGCGCTCGACGGCGACGCGCTGTGCCTGGGTCAGCGCCTCGCCCACCAGCCGGCGGGCCCACAGGGCCAGCCGACCGGCGATCGTCGGGTCGGCGGCGATCGCCGCCCGCACCCGATCGACGGCGAACGCGGCGTGCCCGGTGTCGCCGAGCACGGTGCGCACCAGGTCGCGGGACGCCGGATCGAGGTAGGCGGACACCTCCCGGTAGAAGTCGCTGGCGATGCCGTCACCGACGTATGCCTTGACGAGACTCTCAAGCCAATCGGCAGGCGCCGTGAGGTTGTGGAACGTCTCCACCGCCTCGACGTAGGGCGCCATGGCGGCTTCCGGATCCACGTCGAGACCGGCCAGATACTGGATCAGCTGCTGGAAGTGGGCGAACTCACCGGCGGCCAGCGCCGCCAGCGCGGTGCGGTCGGCGAGGGTCGGGGCCAGCCGGGCGTCCGACGCCATGCGTTCGAACGCGGAAAGCTCGCCGTACGCCAGCGCACCCAGCAGATCGATGAGCCCGGCGCGGCGTGGATCATCCGCCGCGCCCGCAGTGTCCTCACGCTCGGTCGCGGTCACGCTGAAACCTTAGCCAAGCGCGTTCCGTGTGGCGCCCCGAGCGCTCCCGGCGGGGCGTAGCCGGGGCCGTTGGGTGCCGTGACATAGCATGGGGCTCGCGAGCCCGACGTCCCGTCGGACTTTGCCCGGGCTTTTTTCGATGCCCCGCCGCCGATATCTCGGCCACGTGAGCGCACTGGCGGGCCCGGGACGAATTGTGAGCGGTCAAAGCGATGCTGACCGCTCGAAGAGCAGGAGCATCCGCTGAGCGACCAAAACATTGCACCGGCTGCCGCTGATTCCACCGTCGATCCCGATTCGACTGTCGATTCTGCCGCCACCGAAGCCATTCTCGACGCACCGGTGGTCGAGGCCGACGAAGCGGCCGAAGCCGCCCCCGATTTCGCCTCCTTCGGAGTGAGCGAGCCTATTGCCACGGCGCTTTCCGAAGCCGGGATCACCCGGCCGTTCCCGATCCAGGCCCTCACCCTTCCGATTGCCCTCGCCGGCACCGACGTCATCGGCCAGGCACGTACCGGCACCGGAAAGACGCTCGCGTTCGGCATCCCGGTGCTCGAACGCGTCGCGGCCGCCCGCGCGAAGGCCGGCGACGACCGCCGGCCACTGGCGCTCATCGTGGTCCCCACCCGAGAGCTGTGTGTGCAGGTCACGAACGACCTGCAGCGGGCCGGACGGCTGCTCGGCAGCCGCGTGATGGCCGTCTACGGCGGCCGCGCATACGAGCCTCAGGTGGAGGCGCTGCGCGCCGGTGTCGACGTGGTCGTCGGCACTCCGGGCCGCCTCCTGGATCTCGCCCGCCAGCGTCAGCTGGATTTGTCGGCCGTCCGCGCGCTGGTCCTCGACGAGGCGGATGAAATGCTCGACCTCGGCTTCCTGCCGGATGTCGAGTCCATTCTCGAACGCGTTCCGTCCGAGCGGCAGACGCTGCTCTATTCGGCCACGATGCCTGGACCGGTCGTCGCGCTCGCGCGGCGTTTTCTTTCCCGGCCGGTCCATGTCCGCGCGGAAATGCCCGATGAGAGCCGCACCGTTCCCACCACTCATCAGCACGTGTATCGAGCTCACGCGCTCGACAAGGCCGAAGTCCTGGCGCGCGTGCTGCAGGCGGCGGGCCGTGGTCTGGCAATCGTCTTCGTCCGCACCAAGCGGACCGCCGACAAGGTCGCCCTGGACCTATCCGAGCGCGGGTTCGCCGCCGCCGCCGTGCACGGCGATCTCGGCCAAGGTGCCCGCGAGCAGGCGTTACGCGCCTTCCGGGCCGGCAAGATCGACACGCTGGTGGCCACCGACGTCGCCGCCCGCGGCATCGACGTCGCCGGCGTGACGCACGTGGTGAACTACCAGTGCCCCGAGGACGAGAAGGTCTACCTGCACCGGATCGGTCGCACGGGCCGGGCCGGCGAGAAGGGCGTGGCCGTCACGTTCGTCGACTGGGACGACCTCGCCAGGTGGCGCCTCGTCAACGACGCGCTGAAGCTGCCGTTCCCCGAGCCCCTCGAGACGTACTCCACCTCGGATCACCTGTTCGAGGAGCTCGACATCCCGCGCGATGCCGTCGGCTCGCTTCCGACGGAGCAGCGGGTCCGTGCCGGACTTGCCGCAGAGCAGCTCGAAGACATCGGTGAGACCGGCCGGCGCAGCAAGGCCGCTCGCCCTCCGCGCCGGAGTGAGGGCAGCCGGGGTGAGGGCAGCCGCAGTGAGAGCAGCCGCGCGACGGAGGGCAAGCCGGCGAGCCGGCCCCGCTCCCGCAACCGGCAGCGCACCCGCGGCGGCGCGGCGACGGCGGCGCTGATCGACGACACCGCGATCGAAAGCGCCGGCCCGGGCTCCGAGCTACCGGGCGGCGAGCCCGCGGGCGCCTCCCAGGCGGCCGACACCGCGTCGACCACGACAGCCACGGACGAGAGCACCCCGGCTCGGCGGCGGCGCAGGCGCGGCGGTCGGGGTCGCGGCACCGGTGCTAACGCAGCCGCGACGTCCGGCGCCGACGACACCTCGTCGCAGGGCGTCGCAGAGGCGAGCTGAGCCGGCCGAACGCGTGAGCGGCAGCGCGCCGGGCGAAAACCTGTCAAGGCATCGCTCCGCGCTGCCGATTGCGCAGTGGTGGCCCTGCTTCAAAACGTCGATCCGTCCTCCGGCGCCATTTGCTGGAGCGGAGAGGACGGCGACGACCTGCTCTCCTGGCTCACCGCGCTCGGCGACTGCCCGCCGGTGAACCAGCCCAGGCTGCTGCGTTGCGAGCAGCACGACGACCTGTTCTGCGGCTACGTCCAAGCCGACCCGCACGCGGGCGTGGCACGCCGGCGCTGCGTCGCGTGTGCCGGCATCACCGACCTGTTCGACAGCGCCGAGCGCTGGACGTACCCGGACACCTACGAGTGCCCCGACTGCCGGCAGTCGCTGGTCGAACTCGCGGTGGGGATCAGCACCGGCGAGGAGGGCCAAGCCCAGTGGCTGGCGCTCGCCGCCCGGTGCGTCGGCTGCGGACGCATTAGCGGTCTCACCGACCGGGTGGTCGACGGCCGGACGGTGGAAGAGGTACTGGCCGCGGTCTGACGGGCGGCCATCACGGCAAGGGACGCCTGCTGGCAGGCTGAAGCCGTGCGCCTGCTGGCAGGCTGAAGCCGTGCGCCTGCTGGCAGGCTGAAGCCGTGCGCCTGCTGGCAGGCTGAGCCGTGCGCCTGCTGCTGCTCGCCGACACCCACGTGCCGAAGCGAGCGCGTGACCTGCCGGTGCAGGTCTGGGACGCGCTCGCCACCGCAGATGTAGTGGTGCATGCCGGTGACTGGGTGGACGCGAGCCTGCTGGACCGCATCGAGGCCACCGCGCCACCGCTGCTCGCCTGCTTCGGCAACAATGACTCCGGCGAGCTGCGGGCCCGCCTTCCCGAGGTGGCGCGGGCGGAGCTCGCCGGCGTGCGCGTTGTCGTGGTGCATGAGACGGGCGGCGCCAAGGGCCGGGAACGGCGGGCCGATCAGCGCTTTCCGGATGCGGATCTGCTGGTCTTCGGCCACTCGCACATTCCCTGGGATTCGACGACGCCCAACGGCCTGCGGCTGCTCAATCCCGGATCCCCGACCGACCGCCGACGCCAGCCGTTCGCCACGTTCATGACGCTCGAAATCGACGCCGGGCGGGTCGGACCGCTCGCGCTGCACCAGGTGACGCGATAGCGGCAGCGGTCAGAGCCGCAGGCGCACTCTCGTCCACGTCCAGTCGCCGCACGCCGGGCAGTGCAGCCACGCGGGGTAGCGCCGGCGGATCACCGGCAGGTAGACGCTCGGGATCGCCAGGCGCAACGCCTGGCGCAGCGTCAGCACCGACGTCTCCTGGCAAGCCGAGCAGTCGATCGTCACGCTGCCGAATGCCGGGAGCGCAGGCTCGGTGACGCTGAACAGCGCCCGCCGCCCCTGACCGTCGCCGGATTTGCGTGCGGGCGGAAGCGGCGCGACGAGCTCGGGCGGGGCGGCCGGGTCGACGTCCGGCAACGGGGCGCGCGGGCGCAATCGGTCGAAGCCCGACCCGGCCGCGGAACCGCTCATGCGGACACCCGTCGCCGGGACGGACGCTCGGCGCCCGACGGCTCGCCCCCCTGCGCCTGCGACTGCGCAGCGGCCGCACTGCCCTTCGCCTTCACCTTCGGCGCGGGTTTCAGCAGGGCACGGGCGTGAGCACGGTAGGCCTCGCTGCCGGCGAGGCGCTTGGCGGTGACCAGCACCGAGCGACCGGCCGCGGGAGCCTCGGCGAAACGCACGGACTTGGGAATCGGCGGCTCCAGCACCGGAAGGCCGTAGCGACCGGCGACGTCCGCGATCACCGACTTGGCGTGATTGGTGCGGCCGTCGTAGAGCGTCGGGAGGACGCCGCGGATCTTGAGCGACCGGTTGGTCAGGCGCTGCACGTCGAGAACAGTGTCGAGCAGCTGGCCGACCCCGCGATGCGAGAGCGTCTCGCACTGCAGCGGGATCAGCACCTCATCGGAGGCGGTGAGCGCGTTGATCGTCAGCACTCCGAGCGACGGCGCGCAATCGAGCAGGATGTCGTCGTAGCTGTCCACCACCTCGTCGAGCGCGCTGCGCAACACGTACTCGCGCCCGGTGCGCGGCAGCAGCGACGCTTCGGCCCCGGCCAGGTCGATCGTCGACGGGAGCAGATCAGGCCCGTCCTCGGTCTGCACGATCGCGATGGACGCGCTGACCCGGTCGAGCAGCACGTCATGCACCGACAGGCTCAGCGACTCCGGGTCGAGCCCGAGCGAGAACGTCAAACAGGCCTGCGGATCAAGGTCGACGAGCAGCACGCGGCGTCCCAGCTCGCTCAACGCGACGCCGAGACTCCCGACGGTCGTCGTCTTTGCGACCCCACCCTTTTGATTCGCAACGGCGATGACCCGGCCCATGCCCACATCCTGAGGGCAGGAGGCCGCCGGAACAACAGATTGGGCGCTTCGCCACGCGTGTCTTTTCCGGCGCGCGGCGGCCGCAGCCGATCGGCGCGTCACCACCCACGAGTCGCGGCCTTTCCGGCCCGCATGGCACCCTGAAAAGGGTGACGAGCGCCTTCGATCGACAGGCGACGCAAGCCCCGGAGGATCCAGGGCTTTTCGGGCCGGACAGTGTCACCTGGCGGGTGCATGCCGATCCGCTGCTCGGCCTCGGCGGGCTGCGCGCGTTGCTGCTGCAGGCGGTGCACCCGCTGGCCATGGCCGGTGTCGCCGGCCACTCGCAGTTTCGCACCGACCCGTGGGGGCGGCTGTTCCGGACGGCACACTACGTCGGGACCGTCACCTACGGCACCACCGAGGACGCGATGCGGGCCGCCGCCCGGGTGCGGGGGGTGCACCGGGCGGTGCGCGGCACCGACCCGCGAAGCCAGAAGCCGTATCGAGCAAGCGATCCCGCGCTGCTCACCTGGGTGCACGTGACCGAGATCGACTCCTTCCTCACCACCGCCCGGCGCGGCGGGCTCGCGCTGACGCGCTCCGAAGCCGACCAGTACGTCGCCGAGCAGGCGCGGGCGGTCGCGTTGCTCGGCGTGGCGGAGGAGCGAGTGCCCCGCTCGACCGCGGAGATCGCCGCGTACTACCGGGCGATGCGGCCGTCACTACACGTCACAGCCGATGCTCGGGACGTCGCCCGCTTCCTGCTGCACCCGCCGATGCCCCGCAAGGTCGCGCTGCTCACGCCGGCGCGGCCACTCTGGTACGGGCTGACCGCACTGGCGTTCGGCCTGCTGCCGCGCTGGGCGCGCCGGATGTATCGGTTGCCCGGCCTGCCGACGACCGACATCGGCGTCACCGTCGCGGCGCGCGGCCTGCACACCGCGCTGATGCAGTTACCGCCGAGTCGACGCGACGGGCCCGCGCTGACCGCGGCGAAGCAGCGGCTTCACCTGGTGTGAGCGGCGTCCATCCCGTCTGGGCCATCGGGGCCGGCCGTGGAGCCTGCGCCGCGCTCGTCGGCCGGAACGCGCCGGACGATATGCCCGTAGTAGTCCACCTCGACAAGGTCTCGAGGTGGTGCTTCGCGTGGCGGGCGACGGCCTGCGCGCGGCCTGCGGCGTAGCCACCACCACAGCGCCAGCCCTCCCACGACGAGGCCGATCAGGATGGCGATCAGCGCGGCACGGCCCACCGGACCACCCGCGCGCCTGGGGCCGCTGGCGTCTTGCGCGTCGCCGCTGCCCGCGAGCGAGCGCATCAGCGCGGCCACCACGCCCGTCGCGTCGCCCCGCGCCGGCAGGAGGCTCTGGGCGCTGGCGATCTCGTCGCCCAGCTTTCCCGGCATCGTCGTGCTGGCACCGAAGAACCGCCCTCCCATCAGCACGACGAACGTGCCCCCGCGACCGACCTGGCTCGAAAGCAGCGCCGGAACGGTCGCCGGATCACCGTCCGCCGACAGCGCCGAGCGGGGCAGGTCCGCGAAGTAGGTCTGCGGCGGCAACGCCTTCAAGACCACCTGCGCGTCGACGGTGGGCGGATCGGCATGCGGGTCGATGTAGACCGGGCTGCGCTGCAGGCTCGCGGCAACCCCGGGCATGGATGGGACGGCCGCCTGCGCCGCTGCGCTGCCGAGCAGTAAGCCGGCGGTGACGACGGCGAGCGCGCCGACCAGCGCAAGCATCCGGCGCATCACAGCGCCCCTGCCTTCTGGTTCACGAAGGCGCGAATCGAATCCGCGACGAGTTGCACGGCGATCGCCGAGAGCAGCAGGCCGAAAATGCGGGTGAGCAAGGAGATTCCACTGTCTTTGATGAGCCGGATCAGCAGCAGCGAGAAGCGCAGCGCCACGTACAGCACGATATGCACCGCGACCAGCGCGGCGATGATGGCGAGCCAGTCGCCGGTGCCGTCGGCGCGTTTGACGAAGACGATGGTCGCCACGATCGCGCCGGGACCCGCGAGCAGCGGCGTGCCGAGCGGCACCAGGGCGACGTTCACGTCGCGGATCTCGCTCGGATCGTCGGTGCGGCCGGTGAGCAGTTCGAGCGCGACCAGCAGGAGCAGCAGCCCTCCGGCGCCCTGGAGGGCGGGCAGCGTGATGCCGAGGTAGGAGAAGATCGACTGGCCGAACGCGGCGAACACGCCGATGACCATCGCCGCGGTCAGCACCGCCTGCCAGGCCAGCCGGCGGCGCACCTTCTCGGCGCGTCCGCCGGTCAGCGCGAGGAATGCCGGGACGGTACCCAGCGGATCCATGATCACCGTGAGCGTCACGAAGACCTCGCCGAACAGGCGGGTATCGAAGTAGCTGGTGGCGCTCACTGCTCGATCGCCGGCCGCTTCCTCACGCGACGTCGCTGATGAGCGCCGGAGCCGAGGTGAGTGCCAGCAAGCGCTCCAGCTGGTCCGCCGCCGTCAGTTCGGCCCCGATGCCCTGCGCCTTGCGGGTGCCGTGGTAGTCGCTGCTTCCCGTGACGACCAGGTCGAGTTCGGAGGCGAGCCGCCGCAGCGCAGCACGGTCGTCCGGCGCGTGATCGGGATGGTCCACTTCGATGCCGGTCAGGCCGGCGGCCGCCAGTGCGCGGATCTCCGGCTCGCCGACGACCGGCCCCCGCTCGCGGGCGTACGCATGAGCGAACACGCTGACGCCCCCCGCGGCCCGGACCTTCGCGACGGCATCGAAGACATCCCAGCCGTCACGCGGCACCCGGTAGCGCCCCCCGGCCCAGTCGGAGCCGAAAGCGGCCTCGAAGTCGCTCGCCAGCCCCGCTTCGACGAGCAGCGACGCGAAGTGCGGGCGGCCCACCGTGCCGAAATGCGCCTGCCGGCGAAGCGGCTCGAGGGAGATGTCGTAGCCGTCGGCGTGCAGCATCTGCTCCCACCGGTCGACGCGTGCCACGCGCGCCTTGCGCATCCGCTGCCGTTCGCTGGCGAGGTCCGGCTCCCGCGGGTCGAACCCGTACGCGAGCAGATGCATGCTGATGCGCCGCCGCAGCGCCGGCACCTCGATCGTGCAGGACAGCTCGCAGCCCAGCACGATGGCGAGGCCTGCCGGGCGGGCATCGAGCGCTTCCGGCCAGCCACCGGTCGTGTCGTGATCGGTGAGAGCGATGACGTCCAGACCTGCGCGGACAGCTTCTGCGACGACGGCAGCCGGCGTCTGGGTGCCGTCAGAAGCCGTCGAGTGGGTGTGCAGATCGATGCGCAGGGTCGCTCCCGGTGCGTTCACGCGTCCGTTTTGAGGGTACCCGTCCCGTGCGCAGCAAGATCAACCGACGCCGTCGGCCGTCGGGTCGAGCTCGTCGGTGTACTGCGGCGGTGTATCCGACGGCTCCGGGGCTTTGCCGTTCTGGTCGAGAAGGCGTTCGGCCAGGCTGTCGAGCCGGACCCGCTCCTCGTCGGTGACGACCTGGACGGTGGCCAGCTCCTGGCGGAACGCAGCAAGATCCGGGGCCGTCTCGGACGGCGTACCCAGCGCCTTGGGCAGGTCGGTTGCGGCGGCGCCCGTCACGCGCGCGAGGTCGATGTCGTCCTTCAACCGGCCCTGCAGGCGCTCGAGCGTGGTCGTCCAGCCGTCATAGGTGGACGCGTCGATCGTGCCGGCACTCGCCGCGGGCAGCAGCACCCGCGCGCAGTCGACGGTCGCGCCGCCCGTCCGGACGGTGATGCGCACGGTCGCCGGGCCGACGGCTCCGGTGTCGCCGATGTCCCGGCCGGGCAGATCGACCGTCAACTGCTGCTGGCCGGCCGGCAGCGACACGGTGACGACGCTGCTGGTGACGCGCCAGCCATGCGAGTCGAGCAGCCGTACGCCGACGGTGTACGAGCCGGCGGTCGCGACCTTCACCGGTGCGCCGACCTGCAGGGCGTCGTTGGCGCCGTCCTTGTCGGTGTCAACGGGGGTGGCCGTCACCTGAGCAGCGGACGCCACGCTCACACCCGGGGCGTCACAGCTCGGAGGTGTCGGTGTCGGTGTGGGCGTCGGTGTCGGGGTGGGCGTCGGCTTAGGTGTCGGCGTCGGCTTAGGTGTCGGTGTCGGCTTAGGTGTCGGTGTCGGTGTCGGCTTGGGCGTGAGCGTCGGCTTAGGCGTGGGCGTGGGGGTCGCCTTGCTGGTCGGCTTGGTGGTCGGCTTAGTGGTGGGCTTAGGCGCAGGCTTGGGCGTCACCTTCACCGTCGGTGCGGGCGCGACCGGCTGCGTGGGAACGCTGACCGGCGGGTCGGCCAGGAAGATCTGACCCGGATCCGACGGCGGGTACTGGTCCACCGGGAACTGCGCATCCGGCGGGTACTGGTCTGCCTGGTAGGAGCCGAGGTCTTCGTACTGCCCCGTATCGCCGTACGGATCGTCGCCCAGGTCGCCGCCGGCCCCGAGCACCAGCGGGTCCGGGACGCCGTCGAGCGCCGGCAGCACCCGGCTGGCCTTCTGGTAGGCACTCGCCCATGCCAGCACCGCGCGCACGTAGTCCGAGGAAGGGTTGTACGCCATGATCGCGGCCCGCCGGTCGACCGCATCCGACAGGTTTCGATCACCGCTGCACAGGTAGCCGGCGGCGGCCAAGGTGGCGTCCCAGATGTTGTTGGGATCCTTGAAACCGTCGCCGTTGCCGTCGCGGCCGAGCTCGCGCCAGGTGGCGGGAACGAACTGCATCGGTCCGACCGCACGGTCGTACTTGCGGTCGTGGTCGTAGGCGCCGCCGTCGGTATCGAGCAGGGTCGCGGTGCCGTTGCTGCCGTCGAGGACAGGACCGAGGATGGTGGGCACGACGTCGCCGTTCGCGAGCACCCGGCTCTTGTCGCCCCAGCTGCGGCCGTGGTCGGTCTCGACCTTGCCGATACCCGCCAGCAACGGCCAGCCCAGGTGACAGCTCGGATCCTGCACCGCCAGGGTGGATGCGGCCTTGCGATAGGCCGCGAGCACCGTGCTCGGAATGGCCGTATTACCCGTCATGAGCGACGCCCCGCGCGGCCTGCCGGCAGCAGACGGGTCGGCCGCGGTCGTGTCAGCCGCCCCCGGCCCGCGTGCCGGGAGGTTGGACAGGCTGTCCGCCGCCGTCAGCTGACTGGCGGTGAGGCCCTCATCCGCCTGCTCTCCGGCGAGCGAGATCGGGTGTGTCGTTGACCCGTTGATCGCCGCCGATGCCGGTAACGTCATCGCGAGCACCACGGCCGAGGCCATGGCGAGGCGGCGCGCAGCGTTGCTGCGGATCCTGCCTCTCAAATCCATGGAAACACCCCGGGATTTCGTGGCGCGACGGAAACGATTGCGTCTGCCAGTCTGCCAGTGCTTCGGCCTCTGCGGCAGGCCAATGTCCTGATTTGCCCAGGACCTCGGTCCACTGAGTAGCGGCTGTGGATCCGCTGGTACCGCGGTGGGCTAAAGCGGGGGTGCGAGTAGCCGCAATCGCCCCGATTGCACCGAGATCTGCGCGGGCAGGTCCGCCAGCGGATCCCCGTCGGCGTAGACCTGAAATGGCCGGTCAGCGTCAACCACTACCTTCCGAGCGCGGCGAACGCGAACCCGTGAGTCGTCGATATGGCGTCCTTTGAACACTTTCGGCAGCACCGTCAGAAAATGAAACTTGCTGGACCGCTCGACGAGAACCAATTCCAGCAGTCCGTCGTCGACCCGCGCGTCCGGTGCATACCGCATGCCGCCGCCGTAATAAGCGGAATTCGCAGCGGCGACCGACCAGCCCTCGAACTCTTCGGTGGGCGCGCCCTCGGGCGTCACGGTAAAGCGCGCGGGGTGCCAGGCGAGCAGGACGCGCAAAGCGGCGTAGGTGTACACCGACGAGCCCCGGATCAGCTTCGTCTTGTTCGCACATACCTGCACGTCCGAGTCGAAGCCGAGGCTGGCGATGCCGAGGAAGGGGTGGGCCGCGCCGTCAGGGCCGGTGACCATGCCGATGTCGACGGCCCGCTCGCGCCAGGTCAGCAGCTCGCCGGCGGCGGCCACCGGCTCGAGGGTCACCCCCAGCCCGCGCAGGAAATCGTTGCCCCTCCCTCCGGGCAACGCGGCGAAAAGGCCCTGCTCGGCGGCGCACACTCCGGCAACCCGCCCGGCCAGCCCGTCGCCCCCGACGGCAACCGCGACCCGGCCCTCGGCGACCGCGCGGCTGGCCAGCTCGCTCGCATGGTCGAGGCTCTTGGTCATGTCGCTCGCAACATCGGCACCGCCCGCCCGCAAGGTCGCGAGCACCGAAGGCAACGCGCGGGCACCCCGTCCGCCGCCGGCGGTGGGATGAACGATGAGCGAAAGCCGCAGCGGGTCGGTCATGGCAGCAGTTTGCCGGGATTGAGGATGCCCACCGGATCAAGACGCGCCTTCACCGATCGCAAGATGTCCACGCCCAGCTCACCGATCTCGGCGGCGAGCCAGCCGGCATGGTCCGCGCCCACAGCGTGGTGATGTGTCAGGGTCGCGCCGGCCTCGATGATGGCGTCGGTCGCCGCCCGCTTTGCGGCGTCCCACTGCCCGAGGGGGTCCGTCGCAGAAGCGGCGGCCAGCACCGTGAAGTACAGCGACGCGCCGCCGGGATAGAGGTGGCTGACATGGCAGCCGATCACGGGCGGCGCCCCCGAGCTGCCGCCCAGGGCGAGCAGCAGCGCCTCTCGCACGGCGGAGCGGACGGCCTCGATCCGGCCCCAGGAGGTCGCGGTCTCCAGCGTCTCGACGAGGACGCCCGCATCGAGCAGATCATCACGCAGGTAGGGCGCGGCGAACCGGCCGGCCGCCCACGCGTCACCACCGCTGGTGCCCACGCTGATGCCACCCGCGGCGCGCAGGACTTTCACGCCGAGCCGGCGGCGAGCGGCCACCAGATCCTTGGCGCCCTCCCACCCGAAAATGGCCATCGCTCGGGCCCGGCGCGCTTTCAGGTACAGCCCGCCGAGCCCGCCGCCATGGCCGGAAATCGCCAGGTTGGCAGCCGTCTCGTCCTCGTCGGAAAGGCGGGACACCTCCGGGGCCAGGCGCTGCTGCTCGAGCTCCCGCAGCGCGTTGACACCGGCGGCGAACGTCGGGAAGAACCAGGCCTCGTATCGCTTCTGGGCCGGGATGCGGCGCACGCCCATCGTGACGTCAGTGATCACACCGAACGCGCCTTCACTGCCGAGAAACAGCTGGCGCAGATCGGGGCCGGCGGCGCTGCGCGGCGCGCGGCCGAGCCGGAGCGTGCCGACCGGGGTGGCGACGGTCAGGCCGACGACGAGCTCGTCGCTGCGCCCATAGCCGGTCGAGGCCTGCCCCGCCGACCGCGTCGCCGCGTATCCGCCGATCGTCGCGAGCTCGTAGGACTGCGGGAAGTGACCGAGCGTGTAGCCGCGCGCAGCGAGCAGCGCCTCGGCAGCCGGGCCGCGCAGGCCCGGCTGCAAGGTGGCCGTGTCCGCGATCGGGTCGACGGCGACCAGCCGGTCGAGGCGCGCCAGGTCCAGCGCGATGACGGACTCGAAGCGGCCGCGCAGCGGCTCCACTCCCCCGACCACGCTGGTGCCGCCACCGAACGGCACGACGGCGACCTCGGCCTCCGAGCACAGCGCCAGAATCTGCTCGATGTCTGCCGGACCGGTCGGCTCCACCACCGCATCGGGCGCACCGCTCGCGTCGCCCGAACGGATCCGAATGAGGTCTCGGTAGGACTTTCCGCGGGCGTGGGCGATGCGAGACTCCCGGTCCTGACGGACATACGTGATCCGGCTGAGGCGAGTGAGCACGTCGGCCGGCAGCATGCTCGGCGGCAGCGTCACGTCAGCCAGTGCGACCGGCGGGCTCGGCGCGGTCAGGGCACGCCCGAAGCGGCGCGCCAGGAACCCCTGCACCGGTGCGCCGAGCCCGGGCCGGCGCGCCGGATCGCCCCAGCCGTTCCACGGCGCAGCCGCCGATCGGGACGCTTCCGCGGGTTGTGACACCTGACCTCCGACGCGTACGGTGTGACACGTGACGTCGCAACGTAACACGGCGATCCTGCGGGCTGCTGCCGAGGAAGTCGCCGCTGTGGGTTTGCGCCGCACCTCTTTGACCGACGTGGCGCGGCGCGCCGGCGTCAGCCGCATGACGGTGTATCGCGAATACGGCGACGCGCCTACCCTCTGGCGCTCGCTGCTGACCGCAGAAATCAGCGATGTCGTGTCGCAGTCGGACCAGGCCGCGCTCGCCACCGCCCAAAACGGACGTGAGCGGCTGGTCTGCGCGATGGTCGAAGCCGTGAGCCGGCTGTCCGCCCATCCCCTGGTCAGCCGGGTACTGGAGCTCGACCCCGAGGTAATCCTGCCCTTCGTCGTCGACCGCATCGGCTCGGGCCAGCAACTGGCCGCCGAGCGCATCCGCGAAATGATCGACGCCGGCATCGCGGACGGCTCCATCGGCGCGCGCGACGTCTCCGCCGCCGCCCACCTGCTGCTGCTGCTGGCCCAGTCGCTGGTCTTCTCGGCGCGCCTCAGCCCGGCGGATGCCGGGGCGGCGATCAACGCAGAGCTTCGCACCATGCTGGACGGCTACCTGGCCTCCGGCTCGTCCATGTCGAACCGGAGCACGTCGAGCGCGAGCGCCGCACCGAGGGAGAACGCATGACGTCAGCCACCGCGAGCTACCTGTCCGCCGAGCGTCGCAGCCGGGAACTCGACGCGCTGTCGTCGGAAACGCTCGACGTGCTGGTCATCGGCGGCGGCATCACCGGCGCCGGGGTCGCGTTGGACGCCGCGAGCCGGGGCCTGTCCGTCGCGCTGGTCGAAGCCCACGACCTGGCCTTCGGCACCAGCCGGTGGAGCAGCAAGCTGGTGCACGGTGGCCTGCGCTACCTGGCGAGCGGCGATGTCGCGATCGCCTACGAGAGCGCCCGGGAGCGCGCCGCGCTGATGCACTCGATCGCGCCGCATCTCGTGCATCCGCTCCCGTTCCTGGTGCCCTACGACGCGAAGACCACGTTCGCCGATCGCATGGCCGTCTTCGCCGGCACCCGCGCCGCCGACGTCGTCAAGCACGCCGCGCTCACCCCGGCGAGCACGCTCCCCCGGGTGCGCCGGGTCAGTGCGGCGGAGGCGCACAGCTGGGGGCCCGCCGTGAGAGCAGATGTGAACGGCGGCACCGTCTTCTGGGACGGGCAGCTGGAGGATGATGCCCGGCTCGTCATCGCCGTGGCGCGTACCGCGGCGGCGCACGGCGCGCGGATCCTGACCCGGGTGCGCGCGGTCAGCGTCACCGGCGACGCGGCGCGGCTGCGCGACGAGCTCACCGGGCAGGAGCTGTCCGTATCGGCACGGGCCGTCGTGAACGCCACCGGGGTGTGGGCCGGCGAGCTCGCGGGCGTTCACGATGACGGCAGCCCGGTCGCGCCCCTGCGCCCGTCCAAGGGCACCCACATCCTGCTGCGCTCCGCGGTGTTCGACGGTGCTCCGGCAGCCATGATGCTGGCCGTCCCGAACGCGCATCGCCAGTACGTCTTCGCCGTTCCGCACCCGGACGGGCTGGTGATCGTGGGCCTGACGGATGATCCGGTCGCCGAGATCGCCGACGTGCCGCAGCCCGCGGAATCCGAGATCGACTTCCTGCTCGACGCGCTGCGCTACTGGCTCGCCCGCCCGATCACCCGGAACGACGTCGTCGGCTCCTACTCCGGGCTGCGCCCGCTGGTCGCCGCGCGACAGCAGGATCTCAGCAGGCGCACCGCCGACCTCTCCCGGCGCCACCTGGTCGCGCGCAGCACCAACGGCGTCGTCAGCGTGATCGGCGGCAAGCTCACGACCTATCGGCGCATGGCGCAGGACGCGGTCGACTTCCTGGAGCTGACCCCCGCCAAGTGCCTGACTCGCGAGCTGGCGTTGATCGGCGCCGCGCGCCGGCCGACCCTGGCGACGCTTGCTGCCCCTGGCCGGCTCGTGCGGCGCTACGGAGTCGAGGCGGAGGTCGTCGCCGCGCTCGGCAGCAAGGATCCAGACCTCGCTCAGCCGGTCGCGGCGGGCGTGCCGGTCCTCGGCGCGGAGATCGTCTGGGGGCTGCGGGCCGAGGGGGCGCTCAGCGTCGAGGACCTCCTCGAGCGCCGGACCCGGCTCGCGCTCGTGCCGGCCGATGCGGATGCAGCGCGGGAGACGGTGACGCGGCTCTTCGAACGCTACGGGCCGGCCTCGCGCGCCGGGCTGGCTCCTGCCGGAGCAGCCTGACGCGCAGCGGCGCCTTCGCTGAGCAGGCGGCCGCTCGGGGCGCCGAAGACCAGGTCCGGGTAGTCCCGCGGACCGTCCGGGAGCTCACACAGATCGCTGAGCAGCATCCGCTCGATGAGCAACAAGCTGGAGGCGGCCGGCCAGAAGACCGCCGCGACCCATACGCCTTTCGCCTCACCGACGTAGCCCACCCGCTCAGCGGTGGAGCCGGAAAGCTCCCACAGCGGGGTGGGGTGCTTGCTGGCCACCACCTTCGCCTCGCCGGGACCGTCGCCCGCCTGCAGCGCGCCCGACGGCAAGCCGGCAAGGCGCGACGCGAGCCCTACGCCCGGCTCCTCGGCAAGAAATGCGACCTCTGCCGCCCCTCCCAGCGGCGCCGGCCCGCTGCACGCGATGGCCGTCGCCCGGGCTCCCGACCGCTCGTCACCCGCCCATCCGATCCCGCTCACGAACCACCCGCGCGGCAACGGCTGCGGTACCCAGATGGGCACCGACGCGATGCTGCGGAGCCGGTCGAGCGCGGCGCCGGAGGGCGTCGCGACGTTGAAGAACGGCTGCGTCTCGCCGTGCTCGTCGCACTGCCAGGAGCTGCTCCACAGGCCCGGGGGACGTATCGACCGCAAGCAATGGACGCACTTCGGAATGGCTGACATGGCCGGCTTTCTTGGGTGGCGACTGCCTCCGAGCGTCGGCCCGCGGCGCGATGGCGTCAAGGCCGGGCAGGAGTGATCTGGCAGCTAATCCGGGGCCACGGCAGCCCGGCGCCCACGCGCACCGACCGCCGTGGTCCACTGCCAGCTGTGGCTGGTGCGCCCGAAAAACCCCCGATTCGCGCCGTCGGCGCCATCATCACCCGTGACGATGGCCGCGTGCTGCTCATCCAGCGCGGCAACGAGCCGGGCCGCGGGCTGTGGTCGCTTCCCGGCGGCCGGGTCGAGCCCGGCGAAACGGATCCGGTGGCGGTCGCCCGAGAGGTACTGGAGGAGACCGGGCTCGAGGTGGCGGTCGGCGAGCTGGCCGGGCGCGTGCGACGCGGGCGCTATGACATCGCGGACTACTTCGCGACCGTCGTCCGCGGCGAGCTGGCCGCCGGAAGCGACGCGCTCGACGCGCGCTGGGCGGACCCGCGAGACCTCGAGGTGACCCCCGGGCTGGTCGAAGCGCTCACGTCGTGGGGCATCGCCCTGCGGGGTGGATCGTGAGGTCAACGCCGTCGGTGCCGCGTTGAAAGCCGGACGCTAGCCCACGCTAGCCCTCCTGCAGCACCGGCCGGCCAGGCTGCTCGCCGCCGCGCGCCTCACCGTAGGAGCGCTTCGGCACCATCACCTTGCGACGGAAGATGCAGACCAGCTTGCCGTCCTGGTTGTAGCCCTTGGTCTCGACGTACACCACGCCACGGTCGTCCTTGGACTTCGACTCGGTCTTGTCCAGCACCTCGGTCTCGCCGTAGATGGTGTCGCCGTGGAAGGTGGGGGCGACATGGCGCAGCGACTCGACCTCGAGGTTTGCGATCGCCTTGCCGCTCACGTCCGGAACGGACATGCCGAGCAGCAGCGAGTAGATGTAATTGCCCACCACGACATTGCGGCCGAACTGGGTCGTCTCCGCCGCGTAGTGAGCGTCCAGGTGCAGCGGGTGATGGTTCATGGTCAGCAGACAGAAGAGGTGATCGTCGTACTCGGTGACGGTCTTGCCCGGCCAGTGCTTGTAGACGGCACCGACCTCGAACTCTTCGTAGTAACGGCCGAATTGCATGGCCCCATGGTGTCAGGTCATCAGTCGAGTGGGACCGCGAGGCGAGCGGGATCACGCAGATCGGTGCCGTAGGCGAGCCAGCGCTCCTCCAGGGCTTCGGCGCCGTGCACCCGCTTCCACGCCGCTTCGACCGCGAGCAGCGGCAGGACCGGCAGGAAGCGCACCGGAGCAGCGACGCCGGGCACGGTCAGGTCGGGCACCAACGCTCCGGGCTCGCCGACGAGTACGGCCGTCGCCCGGCTCCCGTCGAACAGCGGCTGCCCCAGCGTCAGGCTGGCGCCTGGGCCGATGACCACCCCTTCCACCGCCGGCGAGCTCGCGAGCGTCGCCAGCGTTCGCAGGATGCCGGGATGTCCGGCCCCCGGGACGCTGCGCAAGCTGAGCAGCAACTCCGCCCGCGGCCCGGCCGGATCGACCGTTCCAGCGCCGGCACTGCTCATCGGCTCGCGGCTCATCCCTACGGTGGCGTAGCGCATCAGCCCGTCCGGGTCGGGACCGTAGCGCAGGACGTCGATCTGCTGCACGCCGAGGAAGGTCACACTCCCCTTGCCAGATGGAGCACCGAGAACGGACGAAAGGTGCGCGATCACAGCAGCGAGAACATCGGGCGCGTCGAAGGGCTGCACGATCTGATCGTGCCCGCTAGGTTGCGGACCATGGGACAGGTCCTGTCGAAAGGCGCCAACGCCCCGATTCCGAGCCCGCAAGTGGTCGTCCAGGTGTCCTCGAGCACGCTTGTCGACCTCGCGGCGTTGCTGGTCACGGCGGGCGGCAAGGTGCGCTCCGACGCGGATTTCATCTTCTACAACCAGCCGAACGGTCCCGGGGTCACTCTCCAGCCGCCGTCCACCCTGCAGCTCAACCTTCCGGCGGTGCCCGCGGACATCGACAAGATCGTGCTTACCGCGAGTCTCGACGGCAGCGGCCCACCGACCTTCGGCTCCGCCGGCCCGCTGTCGATCTCGGTGCGTGACACGTCCGGCACCGACCTCGCTTCTTTCGCGCCGACGGGCCTCGGCCCGGAGAAGGCGCTGCTGCTCGTCGAGGTGTACCGGCGCCAGGGGGCGTGGAAGGTGCGGGCCCTCGGGCAGGGCTACGCGAGCGGCCTTGCCGGGATCGCGACCGACTTCGGCATCAGCGTTGACGAGCCCGGTCCCGCGGCGGCCCCGCCGCCTCCGCCGCCGCCTCCTCCGCCACCGCCGCCCCCGCCGCCTCTGCAGCAGTACGGACCGCCGCAGGGGCAGCCGCAGTACGGTCCCCCGCCCGGGCAGCCGGCCTACCCGCCGCCTCCTCCCCCGCCGAGCTCAGGGGTCATCAACCTCGACAAGGGCCGGGTGTCGCTGCAGAAGGGCCAGAGTGTCTCGCTGGTCAAGACGGGGTCGCCGCCGCTGAACCGGGTGCGGATGGGCCTCGGCTGGGACACCGGCCACGGCGAGGACATCGACCTGGACGCCAGCTGCATCCTGTACGACGTCCGCGGCAAGGACGTCGACAAGGTCTGGTTCATGTCAAAGAAGGGCGACAAGGGCAACGTTCGCCACAGCGGCGACAACCTCACCGGCGCGGGCGAGGGCGACGACGAGGTCATCGCGGTCGACCTGCAGCGGCTCTCGTCGAACGTGCAGAGCCTGGTCTTCGTGGTCAACAGCTTCAGCGGGCAGAAGTTCACCGCGGTACGCAACGCGTTCTGCCGGCTGGTCGACGATGACAGCGATCAGGAGCTCGTGCGCTTCGACCTGTCCGACAGCAAGCCGCAGACCGGCCTCGTGATGTGCAAGGTGCAGCGCGGCCCGAACGGCTGGGTGATGACGGCCATCGGCGAGTTCCACGACGGCAAGACCGTGCGCGCGATGGTCGACCCGTCCAAGCGCTACCTGTAGCGCTTGGACGCGATGGCCTACTGCAGCTTGTAGTCCTTCATCAGCCCGCGGCTGATGATCGTCTTCTGGATCTCCGACGTGCCCTCACCGATGAGCAGGAACGGCGCCTCGCGGAAAAGGCGCTCGATCTCGTACTCCTTGGAGTAGCCGTAGCCGCCGTGGATGCGAAACGCTTCGGTGGTGACCTCGTAGGCGTACTCGGACGCGATCAGCTTGGCCATGCCGGCTTCGACGTCGTTGCGCTTGCCGGCGTCCTTGAGCCGGGCGGCGTTGACCATCATCAGGTGCGCGGCCTCGACCTTGGTGGCCATCTCGGCGAGCTTGAACGCGATGGCCTGGTGGTCGGCGATCGGCTTGCCGAACGTGGCGCGCTGCTGGGCGTAGGCGATGGCGAGCTCGAACGCGCGCTTCATGACGCCGCAGCCGCGAGCGGCGACGTTGACGCGGCCGACCTCGACCCCGTCCATCATCTGGTAGAAGCCCTTGCCGCGACCGTCGTCGCCGCCGAGCACCGCGTCCTTCGGGATCCGGTGGCCCTCGAAGACCATCTCGGTGGTCTCGACGCCCTTGTAGCCCATCTTGTCGATCTTGCCGGGGATGGTGACGCCACCCTGCTTGCCGAAGCCGGGCTCCTTCTCCACCAGCAGCGTGGTCATGTTCTTGTAGACCGATTCGGCACCCTCGTCGGTCTTCACCAGCGTGGCGATGACGCCGGCCCGCGCGCCGTTCGTGAGCCACATCTTCTGACCGTCGATGACCCACTCGTCGCCGTCCAGCACAGCGCGCGTCTTGATGGCGGAAACGTCGGACCCGCAGCCCGGCTCGCTCATCGAGAAACCGCCGCGGACCTCGCCGGTGGCCATCTTCGGCAGCAGGCGCGCCTTCTGCTCGTCGGTGCCGTGCTGGCGGAGCATGTACGCCACGATGAAGTGGGTGTTGATGACGCCGGACACGCTCATCCAGCCGCGGGCGATCTCCTCGACGACGAGGGCGTAGGTGAGCAGCGACTCGCCGAGCCCGCCGTACTCCTCCGGGATCATGAGGCCGAACAGCCCCATTTCCTTCATGCCCTCGACGATGGCCTCGGGAAATTCGTCCTTGTGCTCGAGCTCCGTCGCGTAGGGGATGATCTCCTTGTCGACGAAGTCGCGGACCGTCGACAGGATGTCCTGCTGGATATCGGTGAGACCTTCGGTCTGTGCCAGACGAGCCATGACTGCTACCTCTATTCCGCCGGGGCTTCGAACGTCTTCGTGCGCTGCATGCCCGCGCTGCGCCCCTTACCCGCGATGACCTCGGCCATCTTGCGCGACGCCTCGTCGATCATCTCGTCCCCCAGCATCACGGCGCCGCGCAGGCCACCGGCCTCGGACGTGTAGTGCGCATACGCATCGAGGATCAGCTCGGCGTGGTCGTAGTCGTCCTGATCCGGCGAGTAGACCTCGTTGGCCGCGTCGATCTGACCGGGGTGTAGCACCCACTTGCCGTCGAAGCCGAGCGCGGCCGAGCGGCCGGCCACCCGCTTGAATCCGTCGACGTCACGAATCTGCAGGTAGGGACCGTCGATGGCCTGAACGCCCTTCGCGCGAGCGGCCATCAGGATCGACATCAGGATGTGGTGGTACGCATCGCCGACGTCATAGCCCGGCGGCTGCTCCCCCACGATCAGCGACTTCATGTTGATCGAAGCCATGAAGTCGGCAGGACCGAAGATGATCGTCTCGATGCGGTCCGACGCGAAGGCGATGTCTTTGACGTTGGTCAGGCCGAGCGCGTTTTCGATTTGCGCCTCGATACCGATCTTGCCGGCCTCGTAGCCCATGACCTGTTCGATCTGGCGCAGCAGGAGGTCGAGCCAGACGACCTGCTCAGCGGTCTGCACCTTCGGCAGCATGATGCAGTCGAGGTTCGCTCCCGCCCCTTCGACCACCGTGATCACGTCACGGTAGGTCCACTTGGTGGTGAGGTCGTTCACCCGCACCACCCGGGTCTTGCCCGACCAGTCGCCGTCGTTCAGCGCAGCGACGATGTTGTCGCGGGCGCTCTCCTTGGCTCCGGGAGCGACGGCGTCCTCAAGATCGAGAAACACCTGGTCGGCGGGTAGCCCCTGAGCTTTTCCGAGCATCTTGGTGTTGCTGCCGGGAACGGCGAGGCAGGACCGGCGGGCACGCAGCGGCGGCACGGGATCTCCTTTGATCGAGGGCGGCGTCTACGGTGGCATACCCCACCTGCGCCGAGCCAGGATCAGGCCCGTGAGCAGGCGAACATCACACTCTGAGCCGCGGACAGCTCATCCTTTCACGAACGCCAGCGGGACCGCGCCGGCCGGCGCCTTGACGGTGATCCGGGCGTTGTAGTCGGCGAAGTCCAGCCGTCCCGACGTCCGCTGCAGTCGCAGCAACCGCGGGTTGCCGGACGATGCGACGTAGACGATCGCGTCACCGGCGCGCACCTCGACGGCTTTCTCCGCACCGAAGCGCGTCTCGCCCAGGGTCGTCGCGTGCGGTGGGTCCGCGAGCCCGGCCGCCAGCGTGCGGGCGTCCGTGACGGCCGCCAGCGCGTCATCGTCCGCGATCGACAGCCACAACCAATGCCCGGCAACGCCCGCCGCCTTCGGGCCGATCCGCTGGTAGTACGCGCGGTCCCCCTTGACGTACAGATCCTTGCCGACGCGGACCAGCGACACCGTGACGGTCGATTTCTTTGTACTCGTGCGCACCGTCCCGCTGGCGAGCGCGACCCCCTTGGCGGTCTTGCCGAGCCGCAGGTCGATGCGCTGCCGAGTGGTCGCGTTGACGTTGATCGAGCCGCTGACGCGCACCGAATGCGCAGCAAGCAGCTGCTTGCGGGCGTCGGCGATGATGGCCGCCGCCGGCTTGGCCAGCTCACCCGTGGGCTTCGGCGGCGACGGGACGGGCCCGGCCTTGGTCGTTGTCGTGCTCACGCAGCCGGCGGCGCCCAGCGCCACCAGCGCCAGCGCCGCAGCCCGCGGCGTGAACCGGCTGCGGTGGCCATCAGCATCCCGGGACACCGGCGTCCCCTCTCTATCCATGAGCCGGCTGATGATGTTCCCGGCGGTAGCCTGCTCTCATGCGTCCGACACCCCACGTTTCTGCAGTGGCGGTGACGACCCCGGGGTCGCGGCCGTGACGACGACCCCGACGCGCGTCTTCTGCGCGCGACTTGCCGGGCTTCTGGTGCTCGACCCGAACGGCGACGTGGTCGGCCGGGTGCGTGACATCGTCGCCACGCTGCGGCTTCGGGGCCAGCCGCCGAGGGTGCTCGGCCTGTCGGTGGAGATCTCCCGCCGGCGCATCTTCGTGACCATGAGCCGGGTCACCGGCTTCGAGGCCGGCGCGGTGGTGCTCGGGTCCGGCACTTTGAACTGGAAGCGCTTCGAGCGACGCCCCGGGGAGACGCTGGTGCTCTCGGAGCTGCTGGACCGCAAGGTCACGGTGCTCGAGTCGGGCGCCGAGGTGACGGTGGTCGACGTCGCCATGGAGTACCAGCAGCGCACCCACGACTGGCTGCTCACCCAGGTCGCGGTGAAGGAGGGGCGCCGCCGGCGCGGTCAGGTGAAGACCGTCGACTGGGACGAGGTCACCGGTTTCAGCCTTCCCGAAGAAGGTCAGGGCGCCGCGAACCTGCTGGCTGCTTTCGAGAAGCTCCGCCCGGCTGATCTGGCGTCGATGCTGCAGGATCTCTCCGAGAAGCGCCGGGCCGAGGTCGCTGCCGCGCTCGACGACGAGCGGCTGGCAGCGGTGCTCGAAGAGCTGCCCGAGGACGAGCAGGTCGAGCTGCTCGGCGGCCTGGAGGACGAGCGAGCCGCCGACGTTCTCGAGGCCATGGGTCCGGATGACGCCGCCGACCTGCTCGGTGACCTGCCGGCCGAGGAGGCAGAGCGGCTGCTCGACCTCATGGAGCCCGAGGAGGCCGCCCCGGTCCGGCGGCTGCTGACGTACGCCGACGACACCGCCGGCGGCATCATGACCAGCGAGCCGGTGATCGTGCCGCCGAGCTCGACCGTCGCCGAAGCGCTGGCCCGGATCCGGGCCGCGGAGCTGTCTCCCGCCCTGGCCGCCCAGGTCTACGTGGTGCGGCCGCCGTACGAGACGCCGACCGGGCGCTACCTCGGCATGGCGCATTTCCAGCGGTTGCTGCGCGAGCCGCCGTCGACGCTCGTCGGCGGCATGATCGACGCCGAGACCGCCGCGTTGCAAGCCGAAGCCTCGCTCGCCGAGGTCGCCCGCCACCTCGCGTCCTACAACCTGGTGGCCGCGCCCGTCGTCGATTCTGCCGGGCGGCTGCTCGGGGCGGTCACGGTCGACGATGCCCTCGACCATTTGCTGCCCCCTGACTGGCGAGAGCGCGACTTCGACCCGGAAGTCGACCACCGTGCCCAGCTCAACGCGACGAGAGCCGCCTTCCATGGCACGCGTTAACCGCAGCCAAGGGCGACTCGACCAGCCGTTGCGGCCCCGGCCCGGGCTGCCTCGCCCCAGCTACGACGAAGAGTGGTTCGGCCGGCTGGCGGAAACCATCGCGCGGTTCATGGGCACCGGCAAGTTCCTCGTCGGCCAGTCGGTCCTCATCGTGCTGTGGATCACGATCAACGTCAGCGCGGCGGTGCTGCGGTTCGACCCGTACCCGTTCATCCTGCTCAATCTCGCGTTCAGCACGCAGGCGGCGTACGCAGCCCCGCTGATCCTGCTGGCCCAGAACCGGCAGGACGACCGTGAACGGGTGAACCTCGCCCGCGATCGGGACCAGAACAGCCGGATGCTTGCCGACGCGGAGTACCTCACCCGGGAGGTCGCCGCGTTGCGCGTGGCGCTCGGCGACGTCGTCACCCGCGACTTCCTGCGCGCCGAGCTGCGGTCGCTGATGGAAGAGATGAACGATCTCGGCGAAGCCCGCGAGGAGAAGCCGGAACGCCCCAAGGGCAAGGGCAAACGCAAGCGGGAGGCCGAAGCCGAGAAGCCGGCCCCCGAGCCGGGCTAGCGGTCAGCCCAGCCGGTCCATCAGCTGACGCATCTCCTCCAGCTCGGTGCTGCTCAGCCGGCCGGTGACGTGATCTCGCACCCCGCGCAGATGCGTCGGCGCCGCGCTGCGCAGCCGCGCCAGGCCGGCCGGGGTGAGGACCGCGAGCCGGCCGCGATGATCGTCCGGGCACGGCTCGCGGGCGACATACCCTTCCCGGACCAGCCGGTCGACCAGCCGGGTCAGCCCGCTGCGGCTCAGCAGCACGGAATCGGCGAGCTCGTGCATGCGCAGTGACTGCGCGGGGGCCTCGGCGAGCTGCACCAGCACGTCGTAGTCGGCGAGCGCGAGGTCCTGCTCGGCCTGCAGCTCGGACTCCATGGCCCGCAGCACCCGGGCATGTGCGCGCAGGAACGCCCGCCAGGCACCCATGGCAGGCTCACCGACGTCTTCCAACGGCAACGGCGAGCCGGGCATCCTGCCACAATACGCACCATCGCGCTCCATGATCAACATCTGACGATCTTGCTATCGGGGACGATTTGCACCACGGCATAGGCTGGCGACATGGCGAACTCGCCGTCGTTAGACGCTGTCCAGGCCGCCCTCGCGACCGTCACCGATCCTGAGATCAACCGTCCGATCACCGACATCGGCATGGTGAAGTCCGTCGACATCGGCGCCGACGGCCAGGTCGCGGTCGGCGTGTACCTGACCACCGCGGCGTGCCCGCTGCGTGGGGAGATCACCAACCGGGTGACCAAGGCCGTGTCGGCGGTGCCCGGCGTCGCCGGGGTGTCGGTCGCGCTCGACGTCATGAGCGACGAGCAACGCCAGGCCCTGCGTAGCCAGCTGCGCGGCGGCGCTCCCGAGCGGGAGATCCCCTTCGCCCGGCCCGACTCGCTGACCCGGGTCTACGGAGTCGCGAGCGGCAAGGGCGGGGTCGGCAAGTCTTCGGTGACCGTCAACCTCGCGGTCGCTCTCGCGCAGGGCGGCTTGAAGGTCGGGTTGCTGGACGCCGACATCTACGGCCACAGCGTGCCGCGCATGCTCGGCCTGGACGATCGCGGGCCCACGCAGGTCGAGGACATGCTGATGCCGCCGCAGGCGTTCGGCGTCAAGGTCATCTCGACGGGAATGTTCACTCGCGGCAACCAGCCCGTCACCTGGCGCGGGCCCATGCTGCACCGCGCGGTGCAGCAGTTCCTCTCGGATGTCTTCTGGGGCGACCTCGACGTCCTGCTGCTCGACCTGCCGCCCGGCACCGGCGACGTGGCCATCTCGCTCGCGCAGCTGCTGCCCGCGTCCGAGCTGCTGGTCGTCACCACCCCGCAGCTGGCGGCGACGGAGGTGGCCGAGCGCGCCGGCACGATCGCCCGGCAGACCCGGCAGAACGTGGTCGGCGTCGTGGAGAACATGGCCTACCTGCCGTGCCCGCACTGCGGCGAGCACATTGACGTCTTCGGTGCGGGCGGCGGCGCGCAGGTCGCGCAGCGGCTCACCCAGGCGCTCGGCCATGAGGTGCCGCTGCTCGGTCAGGTGCCGCTCGACGTGCGGCTGCGCGAGGGTGGCGACGCCGGGCGTCCGCTGGTCCTCAGCGACCCGGATTCCGAAGCGGGCAAGGCCCTGCAGTCGGTCGCCGACCGGCTGAGCTCCCGCTCGCGTGGCCTGGCGGGCCGCTCACTGGGTCTCACGCCCACCCCCAAGTAGCCCTAGCCCGCCGCTGGCGCGCCAGTCCGGCGGCGCTCAGGTGGCGTCGGCGTCGTACTTGAGCTTGGACATGGAGGCCGGCTCGGCGACGGCGGGCGCGTCAGCGACCGCGGGCTCCAGCTGCGGCATGGCCGGCTGCGACTGCTTGTCGAACGACACCGGCTCGGGATCCTTGGTCAGGAAGTCCAGCCCCAGCGGATCTTCCTCGTCCCCGAAAAGGTGCTTCTCGACGAACGTCTTCGGGTGCAGGCTGCGCAGATCGAGATCGCCGACCTCGGGCCCGAGCTCGGCCTTCAGATCTTCCTGCATGGACTCGGCGGTCTGGCGCACCTGACGCAGCGCCTTGCCCAGGTCGCGCAGCAGGTGCGGCAGGCGGTCGGGACCGAAGATGAACATCGCGGCAACGAGGAGCACGGCAATGTGCCAGGGGCTCATGCCGAACATCAGCCGCGGCTTTCCTGCAGGGTCACCTTCACAGTGTGGGCCACACCGTCCCGCTCGTAAGTGACGGAGACAACGTCTCCGACCTTATGTAGCCGGGTTGCCGCGACCAAGCCGTCCACCCCGTCGATGTCCTTGCCGTCGACCTTGGTGATGACGTCGTCGGCGCGCAGGCCGGCCTCGTCGGCCGGGCCGCCGGGAACGACCGAGATGATCAGCGCACCCTGCGCGCCGCCGCCCGCCGCCGCGTCCTGCGCGGTGACGCCGACGTAAGGATGGGTGGCCTTGCCGGTGCGGATGATCTCGTCGGCGATGGAACGGGCGTAGTCGATCGGGATGGCGAAGCCGACGCCGATGTTGCCGCTCGAGCCACTGCTGCCCGGGGCCGCTGCGATAGCCGAGTTGATCCCGATGACCTGGCCCTGCATGTCGACCAGCGGGCCGCCGGAATTACCCGGGTTGATCGCCGCGTCGGTCTGGATCGCCCCGATGAGCAGCCCGCCCGATCCGCCGTTCTCGCCCGGCACCTCGACGTTGCGGTCGAGCGCGCTGACGATCCCGGACGTCACGGTGCTGGACAGCCCGAGCGGCGCACCCAGCGCGACGACCGGGTCACCGACCACGAGGCTCGACGACTGGCCGAGCGTCGCGGCAGGAAGCCCGGTGCCGTCGACGCGGACGACAGCCAGATCCGTCTTCGGATCACGGCCGACGATGCGAGCCGGGACGTTGCGCTTGCCCTTGTAGAAATCCGCGGTGATCGTGCCGCCATTCGCGGCGACCGCGACTACATGGTTGTTGGTGAGGATGTAGCCGTCGGAGCGGATGACGACGCCCGAGCCGGTGCCGCTCTCGGTGCTGCCCTCGACGTTCAGGGTGACGACCGATGGCAGCAGCCGCGCGGCGATGGAAGCGATCGAACTGGGGCTGCGGTCGACCGGCGTCGGCGCTCCCGTCGACAGCGACGACCCGGGCGACAGGTCCGACGCCGGCTTGGAGCTGACCCGATTGTGCTCGAACGCGACCCCGGAAATGCTCCCGATCGCCGCTCCGATCAGCGCCGCCACCAGGGCAACCAGCACGATCGTGCGCGCCGGCCGCGCTCCTGCCGGCCGCACCGGACCGGCAGGGGGCTGCGGACCGGGAAACGACGGTCCCGGCGCCGGATACGCAGCCGGGGGCAGGTAATCGGGGCCGCGCATCGGGCTGCCGAGATGCGACATCGGCTGCTGCGGCCCCGGGTACTGCGGATCCGGGTAGTGCCCGTATCCCCCGCTCGGCGACTGCGGATCACCCTCGGGCTGACCGGATGGCCAGGGCAGCGGAGCGGTGTCGTGCGGCTGACCGTATCCCCACTCGGGCTCGGATGTCTGCGGCGCGCCGTACCGCCGCGGGGCAGGCTGATCGTCGGGCGAGTCTCCCGAGCCCGCCGGGGTCCACCACGGGGAAGGCTCAGCGCCCTCTTGGCGGTCACCCTCGGACATGGGGAGCTCTCCCTACGACGTCGCCACCGGCGGACAAGAAACTTTCCCGAGGGTACGGCCCTTGGCTGTGCAACGGCGAGCGCCCGAAGAGGCCGGCTACCGGCCGTAGGACGCGGTCATCGCGCGGTATGCCGGGTCGTTCAGCGGCGCGGAGCTCGGCAGCGGCGCCGGCTGCCCGCCCGTCGCCGCGGAGGACGTACGCGCCACCGTCGAGGTATCCGTGAACACGGACGAGGCCGGCTGTGAGGGGCTCGCGGAGCCGGCGTCGGTAGCGGCCGCGAAAGCCGCGCCCGCACCTACCAGCAGGAGTGATGCCGCTCCTACCAGTAGGCGACGACCGCGGTGGGCGTCGCGCAGAAAGGACAGCTGGCCGGGACGCGCAGCGACGGCATCAGCCCCGAGCACGGCGGCCGAGGCGAGGCGCGGCCCCTCGACCCCGAGGCCCGCCGACGGCTCGTCGGGGCTGTGAAGCGATGAGAGCCGGCGCGCCAGATCGGCCGGAAGGCCAGGGGTGCGCAGCGCCCCCAGCCGGGACTTCAGCAGGCGCTGCTGCTCGACCTCGCCGTGACAGCGCGGGCAGCCGACCAGGTGCGCCAGCACGGCGTCCCGGGCCGGAGGGTCGAGCTGATCGTCGACCAGCGCTGCCGCGAGGTCACCGACGTGCGTACCCGAAAAGGTCATGACGCCGCGACAGGGGTCGGATCCGGCTCGGCCGCAGCCTGCGGGGCGCGGTCGGCAAGAGCGGCGCGAAGCATGGCGCGCCCGCGCGAGATGCGGCTGCGGACGGTGCCGAGCTTGATCCCGAGCGTCGCCGCGATCTCCTCATAGGACAGCTGCTCGATGTCACAGAGCACGACTGCGGCGCGAAAGTCCGGCGGCAACGCGGCCAGCGCCCGCTCGATGTCGGCGTCGAACATGTCGGACAGCACGCTCGTCTCCGGATCCGCCTCGTTGCCGACCAGGCGCTCCGCGTCTTCCGGCAACCCCTCGAACCGGATGCGGTTGGCCCGGCGGACGCGGTCGAGGAAGAGGTTCGTCGTGATGCGGTGCAGCCAGCCTTCGAAGGTGCCCGGCGTGTAACCGTCGAGCGAGCGGAACACCCGAATGAAGACGTCCTGCGTGAGGTCCTCGGCGTCGTGCTGGTTGCCGGTGAGGCGATAGGCCAGCCGGTACACCCGAGCGCCGTGCTCGCGTACCACCTCGTCCCAGGTGGGCGGCTGCCAGGTGGATGCGGCAGCGCTGACCGGGACGGCCTCCCTCTGGGCCCGCCGGGCGGCAAAGGGCCGCCCGCCTGGCGCGGCTATCGCTCCAACGGTCATGCTGCCTCTTCCGCGGGTCGTCGCTGCGTTGCCGAACGCTCGAGCCGCCGCTTGGTGTGGGACAAACCCTCCAACGCCTGCAGTGGCTCCGGCGTTCCCCCACAGCCTCGCGCAGCCAGCTGTGAGTGACCTGACAGCAAGCTGCGGAGATCCCCCGAGGTCGCGCAGCGCTCCAGGTCCACTAGGGTCGCTGACCATGAGCGTTGCTGAGTTCGCCGAGTCTTTCGTGCCGGAGGACGCGGTGCTGCAGGCGGCCCGGTCCAGCGCCGAAGAGATCGGGGTCACGCCGATCAGTCCAGGCACCGGCGCGGTGCTGCGTTTGCTGGCCGCCGCGGCCCGCGCCCGCACCGCTGTCGAGATCGGGACGGACACCGGGGTCAGCGGCCTCTACCTGCTGCGCGGCATGCGTCCCGACGGCGTGCTCACCAGCATCGATCCAGAGGCCGAAGCGCAGCGGCTGGCGCGCGCCGCCTTCAATGCAGACGGGATCCCGACGTCCCGGGCGCGCCTGATCAACGGCCGGGCACTCGACGTGCTCCCGCGGCTCACCGACGCCGCCTATGACATCGTCTTCTGCGCCTCCGATCGCCGCGAGTATCCCGACCTGCTCCCGCAGGTCATCCGGGTGGCGCGCACCGGCGGCGTGATCATCTTTGACGGGGCGAGCTCAGCCGCCGACACCGAGGCCCGCGACGCCGAGGCAGGTGGGATGCGCCGGCTCGTCGAGCTGATCCGCGAGGACGGGCGGCTCGCTCCGGCTGTCCTGCCCGTCGCGTCGGGACTGCTGGCAGCCGTCGCCACTCCGGCCGACGAGGCTTAGACGAGGCTCGAGAAACGGACTCTGGGGACTACACGAATGAACATCGCGGACTTTTACGACCTCGACCCCCGTCGCCGGGAGTCCTCCGAAGTCCAGTTCGGTGACGGCTGGTCGACGGAGGCGGACCAGCATTCGACCTACCGGGCGAGCTGGCTGTTCGAGACGGGTGAGCTCTACGTCGTGCGCGAGCCGCACCCGGGCGGCTTGTTCGCACGTTTCCTGGATCAGCTCGGCATCGATCAGGCCGAGACCGAGCAGCTCACGGTCGAGATTCTCGGACACTTCGACAACGAGGAGTCGGTCCAGCGCGCGCTCGCCGGGTGGGACCACGCCATGAACCACCACGACAGCCTGGACTGGCTGCGCACACGCGCCGCGTCGCGCGAGGCGTGACCGCGAACGCGCCGGCACACAAGATGTCCCTGAGAGACACCCCACGGTCTCTCAGGGACGGGGCGCCGGCGTCAGCCGGCAGCAGCTTTCAGGGCCTCGCTGAGCGCGGTGGCTTCGGATGCCGACATCTCGACGACGAGACGGCCGCCGCCCTCGAGCGGCACCCGCATCACGATGCCCCGCCCTTCCTTGGTGACCTCGAGCGGACCGTCACCCGTCCGCGGCTTCATGGCCGCCATGCCGTGCACCTCTTCCTCGTCGTTCGTTGCAGGCGCGACCCGGCCGGGTCGCGCCTACCTTCACGTCGCCCACCATCATCCCAGATACATCGCGAATTCGACGTGGTGCCGCGAGGCACCACAGACGACAGGAGAAGATCTACCGGTGAATGGCCAGGAAGCCGTCGTCATATCCGAACGGGTGGGCCCGGACGGGATGCTCGCCGTCGTCAGTTTGAACCGGCCCGACGCGCTGGGTGCGCTGAACCTCCAGGCGAAGGAGATGCTGCTCAAGGAGCTCACCGCGGCGGCGTCGGACGCCGGGGTGCGGGCCGTCGTGCTCACCAGCCGCGGACGGGCGTTTTGTGTCGGGCAGGATCTGCGCGAGCTGTCGGCGGAGTACGAAGGCGGCGGCAGCCCCGACCTCGGTGAGGTCGTGCGCCGCCTGTACAACCCGATCGTGCGGGTCATCGCCGAGATGCCGAAGCCGGTCGTCGCAGCGATCAACGGGCCGGCCGCCGGCGCCGGGCTCGGCATCGCGCTCGCCTGTGATCTGCGGTGGGCGGCACGGTCCGCGGTGTTCGCCACCGCCTTCACCGGCATCGGTCTGGCCGGTGACTCAGGCATCACCTGGAACCTGAACCGGCTGGTCGGCCCGGCGAAGGCGGCGGCGCTGATGTACCTGAACGACCGGGTGTCGGCGGAGAACGCGCTCGAGCTCGGCCTGGTCAACGGCGTCGTCGACGATGAGGTGCTGGCCAGTTCGGCGCAGGAGCTGGCGCTCCGGCTGGCCGCCGGGCCGACCGCGGCCTATGCCGCCATCAAGCGGACCCTCGCCCACGCGGCCACCCACCCGCTGGCCGATTCGCTGGAGCTCGAGGCCGAGCTGCAGCAGCAGGTCGGCACGACCGCTGACCACCGCGGTGCCGTGGCCGCGTTCCTGAACAAGCAGCAACCGACCTTTCAGGGGCGCTGAGCCGCCGGATCAGGCCGACGGGTAGGCCGTCTGCACCCAGCGAGCGAACCGCCGCAGCGCGACGCGCAAGCCGGCCTCGAGGGGGCGGCGGCCGACCCGAAGCCCGATCTGACCGACGGTTCCGAGCGGCGGCTCGACCCACTCCACCCAGGTGAACGCCGCTCCCCCGGCAGCGCCGGCACGTACCTCGAACAGGCCGCTGCCCCGCACGACACGGCCGAGGTGCAGCACCTCGCAGCGGTAGGGCGGCTCCCAGCCGGTGATGCGCATCGGGTCGTCGAAGCCCACCCTGGCCAGCCGCTTGCCGGGGACGGCGGTACGCGCCACCAGCTCGTCACCGACCGCGTCGCCCCCACCGCGAACGACCCGCACATCCGTGCCGGGCATCCACTCGCATTGGCGCTCCCAGTCGGTCAACGCCGCGAACACGCGCTCCGGCGACGCGGCGACATCCACGCTCACCCGCAACTCGACCACGATGGCTACCGCGAGCTCTGCTCGGAGTCCGCCGGCGGCGGCGGATATGGCGACGGATACGGCGTTGGAGACGGCGTAGGACTCGGACGGGCGCTCGCGCCGGCAGCCCGCGCCGCGGCCAGCTCGGCGGCCGCCCGCTCGAGAACCTCGTCGACGTCAGCCATCCGGTAGCCGCGCACCACCACCGGCAGGCTCACCTCGCGCAGCGCGTCAGGCGTGAGCGGACCGGACGGCAGCCCAGGCAGACGATCCGGGACGGCGCGCGACATGCCGTCGATGCGGCCCGCTGCAGCGAGCCCGACGGCGAGCAGCACGGCGGCGGCCAAGAGGATCCCGACCAGGAGCGCCATGCAGCCAGTTTGGCATCTGACAGAGTCAGACCGTGGATCCGCGCCCCGCAACGCCGCTGAAGCTCGGCGCCCGCACGTTCGGCCCGACGGACGTTGCCGTCATGGCGATCATCAACCGCACGCCCGACTCGTTCTTCGACCGCGGCGCGACCTACGGGGAAGCGGAGGCGCTGGCGGCCGCCGACCGTGCCGTCTCCGACGGCGCGCAGATCCTCGACGTCGGCGGGATCAAGGCCGCCCCGGGCGTCGTCGTCGACACCGAGGAGGAGCTGCGCAGGGTCGCCGGCTTCGTCGGGGCGCTGCGCGCCCGCCATCCCGAGGTGGTGATCTCCGTCGACACGTGGCGGGCCGCCGTCGGCCGCGCGGTGGTGCAGGAAGGCGCTGACCTGCTGAACGATGCGTGGGGCGGTCCCGAGCCGGAGCTCGCGGAGGTGGCCGCCGAGTACGGCGTGGGGCTGGTGTGCACCCACGCGGGTCATCTCCCGCCCCGCACGCGACCGCATCGGGTGAGCTACGACGACGTCGTGGTCGACATCCGCGAGACCGTGGTGGGGCTCGCCGAACGCGCGGTCGGCCTCGGCGTCCGGCCGGAGTCGGTGCTGATCGACCCTGGGCACGACTTCGGCAAGAACAGCCGGCATTCGCTGGAAGCCACGCGCCGGCTGCCCGAGCTGGTCGAGACCGGATGGCCAGTCCTGGTCGCGATGAGCAACAAGGATTTCCTCGGCGAATGCTTCGACCTGCCGGTGTCCGATCGGCTCGAACCGACGTTGGCCGCCACCGCCATTGCGGTGTGGCTCGGCGCCCGTGTCGTCCGCGCGCACCAGGTGCTGGCGACCCGCCGGGTGATCGACACGGTGCGATCCATCCAGGGCACCCGTGACCTTGCCGTGGGCCGGCGCGGCCTCGCCTGACCCGGCTTTACGTTCCTCGAACAAAACCCGCACAAGCCGCGGGCATAGTCGTCCGATCCTGGGTGCACAGCCACCACCGTGAGGAGATCGACATGAGCAGGACAGGCGCAGCGTTGCGCGCGACCGGATGGGTCACCGTCGGCGTCGTGGTCGCGGGTGGAGTTGCCGCCGCGGCCACCAATGACGGCGGCTCCGGGGGAAGCACGCCCGCCGCGACCGTGACGACGGCCGATACGACCACCACCACGCCAGCCAACACCACGCCGGCTGCCAACACACCGGCCGGGAAGCACCCGCGCCTGCATCGGCTGGGCCAGCTCAGGGGCCGCGTGCTGCACGGTCAGATCACGGTGGAGGGCAAGGACAACCAGCCTGTCGTGGTGGCCGAGCAGCGCGGCAAGGTGGACGCGGTGTCGACGACGTCGATCACGCTGACCAGCAAGGACGGGTTCCACCAGACCTACGCGGTGAGCGCCGACACGCGGGTGCGCATCGACGGGAAGAAGAGCGCGATCGGCGACGTCAAGGTGGGTCAGACCGCCGGTGTCATCGCCAAGGTCGAGGGCTCGACCCAGACCGCCAGAGTGATCATCGAGCGCCCGGCGAAATAGGCCGTCGACGAGCCACGCCGGCTGGCCACCCGCGTCGTGACGCGACGTGTCCGGCCGGCGACAATCCGGCAGTATCGCGCACGACAAATCACCAATTTCGGATCCGCCGACTTCTAGCGTTCAGGGCAACCCGATGAGGAGCCCGATATGGACGCCATGACCGAGGAGAAAGAGGGCGTCGGATTTCCCGCCCACTTTCGCGACGATGCGTCCGGGTCTGCCGCAGACCCGGTGTTCGGCGTCGTCTACTCGGGGTGGCTGGACGGGATGAGAGCGGTCGGCAATGCCGATCTCGGCATAGCGCAGCTGACCGACGGAGCGCGCGTCATCACCCCCTACGGGGACGGGGTGCTGACCACCAGCCGGCGCTACCTGCCGCGCGCCTTCGAGCGGCAGATCTGCATCGGCGACCACCGCTACTCGCTGCGCCAGACGATCCCCGGTCGCGCCCGGCTGATGCGCGACGGGGTGGCCATTGGCTGGCTCCGGCGCCGCCCGAGCTCGTTGCTCCCCCACCACCGCCGGCAAGGGATGCGCAGCTACCGGATCGTGCGCTGGTCGGAGCAGGCGGACCGGGCGGGCGCGCTCACCGGCCACCTGCTGGCCGCGCTGCCCACCGTCATCGGCTGGCGTCGATGACGGCTACCGCTTCGTCGACGTCGTCGGTCACCGTCAGCAGGTCGAGGTCTTGCTGGCCGATCCGGCCGGTACCGAGCAGTGAGTCCCGGATCCACTCCACCAGGCCGCGCCAGTAATCGCTGCCCATCAAAACGACCGGAAAGCGGGTGACCTTTCGGGTCTGGACGAGCGTGAGCGCCTCGAAAAGCTCATCGAGCGTGCCGAATCCACCGGGCAGAATGACGAATGCCTGCGCATATTTGACGAACATCGTCTTGCGCGCGAAGAAGTAGCGGAAGTTGATGCCGAGATCGACCCACGTGTTGAGGCGCTGCTCGAACGGCAATTCGATGCCGAGCCCGATCGACAGGCCGCCGGCCTCCTGGCATCCGCGGTTGACGGCCTCCATCGTGCCCGGACCGCCACCGGTGATCACCGCGTAGCCGGCCCGCGCGAGAGCCGCGCCGACGCCATGACCCACCGCGTAGTCCGGACTGTCGCGCGGCGTGCGTGCCGACCCGAACACGGTGACGGCGCTCGGCAGCTCGGCGAGCAGGCCGAACCCTTCGACGAATTCGGACTGGATGCGCAGCACCCGCCACGGATCGGCGTGCACCCAGTCCGAAGGGCCGCGGGCATCGAGCAGGCGCTGGTCGGTAGTGGATGGCTGGACCTGACTGCGCCGCAGGGTGACCGGTCCGCGTTGCCGTTCGGGGTACTGGCCGCGCCGGTGCAGACCGTCTGCGGGCCACGTCGGGCCCTCGTACTCGCGACCCCGCTCAGGGTCGACCGATGGGATATTCACGACAGTCACGCTAGGTGCGGCACCCCCTTTCCCGGCAAGCTGCGGATGAACGACACGCAAACGACGCGCTCGATCCGCCCAGTCCGGCTGCGGAAGCCACCCGGCCGCTTGCTAGATCCGGACCCGGTCGGGTACTGCCTGAGATATGCCGAGCGAACAACAGACGATTGACGCGGTTCCCAAGAAGCTTCTGATCGGCGCCGACTGGCGTGCCGCATCCGGCGGCAAGACGCTGTCCGTCGACGATCCCGCTGACGGCAACGCGCTGTGCGACGTGGCAGATGCCTCGCCTGAGGACGCCCTCGCCGCCCTGGGCGCCGCCGACGACGCCGCAGGCGAATGGGCACACACTCCCCCACGCCAGCGCGGTGAGGTCCTGCGCCGGGCGTACGAGGCGATGATCGCCCGCAAGGACGAGCTCGCGTTGCTCATGACGCTCGAGATGGGCAAGCCGGTCAAGGAGTCGGCGGGCGAGGTCGGCTACGCGGCCGAGTTCTTCCGCTGGTTCTCCGAGGAGGCGGTGCGCATCTCCGGCCGCTACTCCAACGAGCCGAACGGCGCCGGGCGGCTGCTCACGATGCGCCAGCCGGTCGGACCGTGCCTGCTGGTCACACCATGGAACTTCCCCGCCGCGATGGGCACCCGAAAGATCGGGCCGGCGATCGCGGCAGGCTGCACGATGGTCGTGAAGCCGGCGAGCCAGACGCCGCTGACGATGCTGGCGCTGGGTCAGCTGCTGCGCGACGCGGGGCTGCCCGACGGCGTGCTCAACATCATCACGTCGTCGTCCAGTGGATCGGTGGTGAAGCCGCTGCTCGAGGACCCGCGACTGCGCAAGCTCTCGTTCACCGGCTCCACGGAAGTCGGGCGGCTGCTGATGGAGCAGGCGTCCGGACGGCTGCTGCGGCTCTCGATGGAGCTCGGCGGAAACGCCCCGTACCTGGTGTTCGCCGACGCCGACCTCGACCTCGCGGTCGAGCAGGCGATGGTCGCGAAGATGCGCAACATGGGCCAGTCGTGCGTGGCGGCCAACCGCTTCCACGTCGAGGAGTCGGTCGCCGGCGAGTTCACGGCGCGGCTGACCGAGAAGATGGCTGCGCTGACCGTCGGCCGCGGCACCGAAGACGGTGTCGACGTCGGGCCGCTGATCGACGCGAAGCAGCGCGACAAGGTGGCGGAGCTGGTGGCGGAAGCCACCTCGCGGGGCGCGAAGGTGCGCGTGGGCGGCGAGCCGGTGGGCGACCGCGGCTACTTCTATGCGCCGACGGTGCTGGGCGAGGTCCCGAACGGCGCCCGGCTGCTGCGCGAGGAGATCTTCGGCCCGGTCGCTCCCGTCGCGACGTTCACCACGGAGGACGAGGCGCTGTCCGCCGCCAACGACAGCGAGGTCGGCCTCGTCGCCTACGCGTTCACCCAGGATTTTTCGCGGGCGATGCGGGTCGTCGAGGGCCTGCAGACCGGCATGGTCGGCCTCAACAAGGGGCTCATCTCCAACCCGGCAGCGCCGTTCGGTGGCGTCAAGCAAAGCGGCTTCGGGCGCGAAGGCGGCTTCGAGGGCATCGACGAGTACCTGTCGGTGAAGTACGTCGGGCTGGACATCTAGCTCGTCGGGTGGTCCTGCGTCAGGTATTGCCGCAGCACCTCGCTCACGTCGGCGATGCGCGCCAATTCGACGAACTCGTCGCGGGTGTGAGCGAGGTTCGGGTCGCCGGGACCGAAATTGACGGCGGGGATGCCGAGTGCCGCGAAGCGCGCGACGTCCGTCCAGCCGTACTTGGCTCGGGGCGCATGCTCGGCTCCCCCGACGCGCTGCGCGGTGCGCACGAACCCCTGTGCCGCCGGCGCCTGCAGCCCGGGCAATGCGCCGGGGGCGGAGTCGACGACCTTCAGCGCGTACGGCTGCAGCGTTTCCCGCACGTGTGCAAGCGCCTGCTCCTCGCTGCGGTCGGGCGCGAACCGGAAGTTCACGGTGACGGTGCACTGATCCGGAACGACATTGCCCGCCACGCCCGCGTCGATCCGCACCGCCGAGAGCCCTTCGCGGTAGACGCAGCCGTCGATGTCGACAGACCGCGGCCGGTATCCGGCGAGGGTGGCGAGCAGCGGCGCCGCCTCGTGGATGGCGTTGACCCCGAGCCACGACCGGGCGCTGTGCGCGCGCCGGCCAGCCACGTCGATCTCGACCCGCAGCGTGCCCTGGCAGCCCGCCTCGATCACGCCGTCGGTCGGCTCGAGCAGGATGGCGAGGTCCCCGGCGAGCCACTCGGGGTGGCGCTCGGCTAGCCGCTTGAGCCCGTTGCGGGCGGCTTCGACCTCCTCGTGGTCGTAGCAGATGAAGGTGACGTCGCTCGTGGGCTCGGCGACCGTCGCCGCCAGGTGCAGCATCACGGCGACGCCGGACTTCATGTCGGACGTGCCGCAGCCGTAGAGCCGTTCGCCTTCGCGCCGCGACGGGACGTTGTCGACGATCGGCACGGTGTCCAGGTGGCCCGCCAGCACCACCCGCTGGGCGCGACCGAGGTTCGTGGACGCGACGACGGCGTCACCGTCGCGTGCAACCGACAGCGAGGGCAACGCGCGCAACGCCTGCTCGACGGCGTCTGCAAGCGGACCTTCGTCGCCGCTGACGCTCGGCGCGTCGACGAGCGCGGCGGTGAGCTCGTCCGGTGCCGCGGTGAGGTCGAGAGCCGCGGACGCCGTCACGTGGCGACGCCGTGTTCGCGCAGGACGTCGTTCAACGCGAGCTTGTCGTGGATCTCGCCCTCGGCCAGCGTGCGCAGCACCAGCAGGCACGGCATCGCGAACTCGCCGCCGGGAAACGAGCGCAGCTTGCTCGATCCGACGACCACGGCACGCTCCGGCACCTCGCCGCGGGGAAGCTCGTCGCCCGACTGCGCATCGAAGACGCGCGTGCTGCTCGTGAGGATCGCGCCGGCGCCGAGCTTCGCGCCGCGGCGCACCCGGGCGCCCTCGACGACCATGCTGCGGGAGCCGATGAACGCGTCGTCCTCGATCACGACGGGAGTCGCGTTCGGCGGCTCGAGCACCCCCCGAGGCCGACGCCGCCGGAGAGATGAACGTTCTTGCCGACCTGAGCGCACGAGCCCACGGTGGCCCAGGTGTCGACGAGAGTCCCCGAGTCGACGTAGCCGCCGATGTTGACGTAGCTCGGCATGAGCACCACGCCGGGCGCCATGAACGAACCCCACCGGGCGATGGCACCCGGCACCACGCGGACGCCGGCGAAGCGGGTCTTGAGCGGCATGCGGTCGTGGTAGTGAAAGTCGCCGGTCTCGCTCTCCATCATCGGCAGGACCTTGAATGACAGCAGGATCGCCCGCTTCGCCCGCTCGTCGACGACGACCGCATTCGTCGCCGGGTCGACGAACGCCACTCGCGCCTGTCCCGAGTCCAACTGGTCGACCGCGTTGACGACGAGCTTGCGGGCGTCCTCGTCGGCGGGCGACAGGTCGCCGCGACGCTCCCACAGCTCGTCGATGGTGGGGTCGATGGGGCTCTGGGCGTTCGCGGCTGACGTGCTCATGCCTCGACCTTATTTCGTAGCGTTGAAGGGCTATGTCGAAGGAACGCCGGGGTGTGCTTTTCGCCGTCGGCGCTTACGGCATCTGGGGCCTGTTCCCGCTGTACTTCCCGCTTCTCAAGCCGGCCGGCGCGTTGGAGATCCTGGCGCACCGATGCTTGTGGAGCCTCGTCGCCGTCGCGGCCCTTCTCGCGGTGCGCCGGCGCTGGTCGGCGCTGCGACCGCTGCTCACCGATCGCCGCCGGCTGTTGCTGCTCGGGTGCGCGGCCGTCATGATCGCCACCAACTGGGGCGTCTACATCTACGGCGTCAACACGCACCGGGTCGTCGAGACGGCACTCGGCTACTTCATCAACCCGCTGATCACTGTCGTTCTCGGGGTGGTCGTGCTGCGTGAGCGGCTGTCGGCGGCGGGCTGGGCGGCGGTGGCACTGGCGTTCAGCGCGGTGGCGGTGCTGACGGTGAGCTACGGGCACCTGCCGTATATCGCGCTGATCCTGGCGTTCTCGTTCGCGACGTACGGCTTCGTGAAGAACCGGGTGGCCGCTCCGGCACTCGAGGGGCTGGCGGTGGAAACGTCCTTGCTGGCAGTACCCGCGCTGGTCCTCTCGATGGTCCTTGCGATCACCGGCGATGGCACGTTCGGGCGCGGTGCCGGGCACACCAGCCTGCTGGTCGGCGCGGGCTTCATCACGGCGATACCGCTCGCGTTCTTCGGGGCGGCCGCGACTCGCGTGTCCCTCACGACGATGGGGCTGCTGCAGTACCTGACGCCGACGCTGCAGTTTCTGGTCGGCGTGCTGGTCCGGCACGAACCGCTACCCGCGGAACGGCTCGCCGGGTGCTGCTTGATCTGGGCGGCGCTGGTGGTGTTTTCCGCCGGCGGCGCGCTCGATCGGCGGCGCTCAGCCGCCGCGGCTCGCGAGCCGCAGCGGGACCTGCGCGATGCGCTCGTCGCCGGCGGTTAGCGCGACACGGACGAACTCGCCGCCGCGCGGGCCGTAGAACTCGCCGGGCGCGACGAGGATGCCGCTATCGGCCAGCGCCGCCACGGTGGCCCAGCAATCTTCGCCGCGCGTCGCCCACAGGTACAGCCCACCGGCGCTGTGCTCGATGCGAAAGCCGGCCGCCTCGAGTGCGGGACGCAGCACCTCGCGCCGCGCCGCGTAAAGCTTGCGCTGCTCGTGAACGTGGGCGTTGTCGCCGAGCGCGGCCACCATCGCCGCCTGGACCGGAGCCGGCACCATCAGCCCGGCATGTTTGCGCACCTCGAGCAGCGGGCGGATCAGCTCCGGATCGCCGGCGACGAACCCTGCGCGGTAGCCGGCGAGGTTGGAACGCTTCGACAGCGAATGGACCGCGAGCAGCCCGGTCGGATCGCCGCCACAGACCCGCGGGTCGAGCACGCTGACCGGTTCGGCCTCCCAGCCGAGCTCGAGATAGCACTCGTCGCTGACCACGATCGTGCCGCGTTGCCGGGCCCAATCGACGATCTTCGCCAGGTGCTCGACGGGCAGCACCTGACCGGTGGGGTTGGACGGCGAATTGACCCACAGCAAGCTGACCCGCGACGGGCCGAGCTCCAGCAAATTGCCGTAGGTGCGCGGGGTGGCGCCGGCGAGCAGGGCGCCGACCGCGTAGGTCGGGTAGGCGAGCTCGGGAATAGCGATCGTGTCGCCGGCGCCGAAACCGTACAGCCCCGGCAGGAGCGCGACGAGCTCCTTGCTGCCGACAGTTGGCAGCACCCCGATGCTCTCCGGCGCACCGAGACGCCGGACCGACCACGACGTCAGCGCCTCCCGCAAGGCCGGCGAACCGGCTGTGAGCGGATAGCCCGGCGCGTCGGCGGCGGCCCGCAGCGCGTCCTGCACCAATGCGGGCGTGGAATCAACCGGGGTGCCGACCGACAGGTCGACGATGCCGTCCGGATGGGCGCGCGCCCGCTCGGCGTACGGAACCAAACGGTCCCACGGAAAGTCCGGCAGGGACCGGCTAGGAATGCTGATCGCGGTTATTCGTCGTGCTCCTGCGGCGGCAGGGCGGCGACCAGCGGAGCGTCGGACTCGACGAGCCCGACCTTCGATGCTCCACCGGGAGATCCCAGCTCGGCGAAGAACACGACGTTGGCCTCGGTGTAGGCCTTCCACTGCTCCGGGACGTCGTCCTCGTAGTAGATCGCCTCGACCGGGCAGACCGGCTCGCAGGCGCCGCAGTCAACGCACTCGTCGGGCTGGATGTAGAGCATCCGATTGCCCTCGTATATGCAGTCGACAGGGCACTCTTCGATGCATGCCTTGTCCTTGAGGTCCACACAGGGCTCGGCGATGACGTAGGTCACCGGGGCTCCTCCAGAGGTCGTAGCTTTTCACCAGTATGCGCCTGCGGCTGCCGCCACCGGCCGTGGGTCCATTTCCTGCGGTTCATGTTCGCGGATGCGCCTCGCGGCACACGCCGACCCGAACCCTCGCAGGCTCGTCACAGCACTGCCAGGCCCGCGTCGAAGATGAGCCGTAGACCACATTCTGGCCTTCTCGAGACGCTCGCGGCGGCCTCGGTGCGCGTGCCGCGCAGCACGGTGACCACGCTGGACGTTACGGTCAGCCAGTGGACCGCCTCGTCTGGATCGACTGCGAGATGACCGGGCTCGACCTGTCCCACGACTTGCTGCTCGAGGTGGCCTGCGTGGTGACCGACGGCGAGTTGAACGAGGTCGGCGACGGCATCGACCTCGTGATCACCGCTCCCGAGCAGGCGCTTCGCGAGATGGATCCGGTCGTCGTCGCGATGCACGCCGAGTCCCAGCTGGACAAGGCGGTGCTCGCCTCATCTCTGAGCGTCGAAGAGGCGCAGCAGCAGGTGCTGGCGTTCATCCGCGAGCACGTGCCGGAGGCGCGCAAGGCGCCGCTGTGCGGCAATTCGATCGCCACCGACCGCGGCTTCCTCGCCCGTGACATGGCCGAGCTCGACGCGTACCTGCACTACCGCATGATCGACGTCTCGTCGGTCAAGGAGCTCGCGCGGCGCTGGTACCCGCGGGCCTACTACGCGTCGCCGACGAAGAACGGCGGGCACCGTGCCCTCGCCGACATTCGCGAAAGCATTCAGGAGCTGCGCTATTACCGCGAGGCGATCTTTCGGCCTCAGCCCGGGGTGAGCACGGAGGAAGCCAAGGAGATCGCGGCCCGCATCTCAGGCAGCAGCAGCGAGTAGCTCGGACCTGTACAGCAGCACGTTGACGGCGTAGTGCAGATCAAGCGAGCCGTCGAGGTGGGGACGGACCGTTTCGGGACCGACGGCCCGTCCAGCGTCGAGGTCGTCGGCTGACCCGGACGGCGGGCCGGGCAGGTGCGGAACCGGCGCGCCTCGGCGCGTGGCCACGGTCAGCACGCGCGTGCGGGGATCGAGCGTGAGCCGGAACCGTTCGGCATGGACGACGACATGGTGCCGCTCGCACAACAGGACGAGATTCCCCAGGTCGGTGCGACCGCCCGCGCCCCAATATCTGAGGTGGTGTGCGTGCAGCCGGCGGGTATGCCGGCATCCCGGGAAGCGGCAGCGTTCACCGTCGATGACGCCCAGAAGGTCACGCAGGTCCTGGTCGGGTTCGCGGCGGCTGCGACCCAGGTCGAACCTGCGCAGATCGGCCGCGCGGAGACGGCGCAGCGCCATACCGCCGGGCAGGCTCAGCCGTTCAGCTGCAGCCACGGCCGGCGGGAGGATCTCCCCGTCCGGCAGCCGCACCCAGCCGGACAACGGATCGACCTGGCAGATCAGCCGGGCCCGGTCACGTCTCGCCCGCGCCGGGTGGACCTTGGCGCGGTGGCGAAGGTAACCCTGCGCGAGCCGAAGGAAGCCGTCGCCCTGGCCGGCGCGCGGGGTGAAATCTTCCGCGGAAGATTTCCCTGCGGATTCCGCGTCGAGGTCGGTGCGCGCAGCGTCGAGCGCAGCGACCAGCACCTGCCCGTCCGCTGCTGACAGCCGAAGCGTCACGAGCATGTCGCCGTCCGCGTCATAGCGGACGCTCGCCCGCGGGCTCGTGCGGGGCACCGGCTCGCCATCTTCGCGTTTGCGATCCTTCTCCGCGTACTTGCGCGCGCGGCGCATGCCGCCGGCCAGCCGCTCGAGCTGGGCTCCGGAGGCGTGCTCGGCGATGCTCAGGTAGGCCTCTTCATCACCTTCGATCTGCATCCGGGTGAGAGCGCGGACCTTGGTGAACGAGAGCCGCCCTGCCAGGAATGACGTGAAGGTGAGCGGAAGCCGGCGCAGCGACCGCGCGACCCGCACCTTCTCGGACGCCGCCGTGAGGCCCATGCCCAGCCGCCAGGACAGCCACGCGGCGCAGGAGATGATCCCCTCCTCGGCCCAGGCCCTGCGCTCGTCCAATTCGCCGACGTAAGCCAGCAGGCGCGCCTCCCCTGCCGCTACCCGGCCGGCCCACGTCGTCAGCTCGTCCTTCACCTCCTGATCGGACAGCTCGGCCAACGAGTCCGGCGCGAACTCAGCAGCAGCGTGGGATACGGGTAGGGCGGTGACGTCTCTCATGGGATGACGCTAGCGGCGACCTACGACAATTTTGGCCGCTGAGCTGGGCGGATGATCGTGGTCGCGCTCGCAGATCTTCCGCGGAAGATTTCGCCGACAGGCCATGGGCGAGATCTCGGTCGCAGCAGCAGGCTGGCGGATAGACTGTCCGAGGCTCGTGCGGCGGCAACGCCCGCGCGAACACCACGGTGGGTGTAGCTCAGCTGGCAGAGCACCGGGTTGTGATCCCGGGTGTCGCGGGTTCAAGTCCCGTCACTCACCCCGATGAACAGCGCCCCTGACCTGGGTAGACAGGCAAGGGGCGCTGTTTTGCCCGCACTCAGTCCGGTCAGCCGGTGTGGCTGGAGAGTCCCTTGCGTGCGTTGGTCGCGAGGACGGCGGCCTCGTGAAGCGACCACAGCGTGGTGGCGGCGAGGCTTCTCAGCGGCTGCGGGCGGATCGCGATCGCGTCAGCGTGGCCGCCGAACTGCTGCAGGAGGTCGACCGCGCCAGGGTGTTCGAGGAGGACGTCGCCTTCGGTGGTGTGCAACTTGAGCGCCTGCCCGGCGCGCTCCCAGCCGCGGATGACGAGCTGCTCCAGCGGTTGATGCGGCACCGACAGCCGCAGGGTCACGCTGTCGGCATCGGCGCGGACCTCTACGTCCCCGCCGGTGAGGAGCACTGTCTCGGACCCGCCGATGACGACTGCTCGGCAGGGAGTGGCGTGCGCCGGCGGGCAGAAGACGCCGAGCCCCTGCTCGTCGCTTGCCTGCACCGCCTGATGCAGCCGTTCGGCCTGATCGCGTAGCCAGACGGTCTGGATGTAGTCCGCGTAGGTCTCCGGGGCCCGGAGCACGGCGAGGGCTCTGGTATCGCAGTGGGGCTCCGCCCAGCGGAGCAGACCGGTGATGAACGCGCGTTCGCCGATGAAGCGGGATGTGGAGAAGGTCTTCCGCCACTCGCTGTATTGCGCGACGGTGCCGGCGTCCGGCAGCGCTCCCGGCGCGAGGCACCAGTCGGCCAGCCGGCCGTGATCGTCGTGCATCGGCCGAAGCAGCGCGGACAGCCGCGACGGCGGCTGCTGCGGCACCGCCCCGGTGCAGACGCTCACGAACAGCGGGTCGGAGCCGCCATCCTGCAAGATCCCGCGTTGCGCGGTCGCGGTCATACGGGTCTTCACCACGCAGCAGCACCTCCCATCTCAGGCCCATCCTTCACAGGACCATTACAAAGCACGGCGCAATCGTTGCGGTTGGCAACCGTCCTTTCCCGTAAGGACCTTGGTCCCGCTCTGCATGGACGCTGGTAGCGACGCACCTCGGCAGCGATTCATCAGGCTGGAAGGCGCCGGATCGAACGAAGGGCCGCCACAGGCAAGAGACACAAACCACACGACCGGGAGGAAGCTGCCATGCAGACCCTGCACATGCCGCACCCGACGTTTTCTCGACCGCACGTGAGCGGTGCTGGCCCCGTCGAGACCGAGAGTCGCGTTCGGGGACCGATGGCTGGCGCGGCGCTGGCGGGCCTGCGCGTGGCACTGGGCTTCGTCTTCCTGTGGGCTTTCCTGGACAAGACGTTCGGGCTGTCGTACTCGACGAGCTCGGCGAAGGCGTGGATACATGGCGGCTCCCCGACCGAGGGCTTCTTGAAGTCCGTCGACGTCGGCCCGCTGCAGTCGTTCTTCCACTCGATCGCCGGCACGTGGTGGGCCGACTGGCTGTTCATGATGGGCCTGCTGGGCATCGGATTGACACTCGTGCTCGGGCTCACCGTTCGCCTCGCGGCAGTCGCCGGCGTGGCCCTCATGGCATTCATGTGGCTCGCCGAGTTCCCGTTGGCCCAGCACACCGCAAGCGGGCAGCCCAGCGGCTCGACCAACCCGATCGTGGACTACCACTTCGTGTACGCGGTCGCGCTGGTCGTCCTGGCAGCCACCGACGCCGGAGCGCGATTCGGACTGGGCCGGGCCTGGCGCCGCATCCCGATCGTGCGCGAGCACGGCTGGCTGCGGTAGCCCGGTTTCCGCGCCGGCTGTACCGCCCGAAGCCGAGAATCAGGGCAGACCCGTGACAGAACTCGAAAGCCGACCCGCCGGCTCATCCGGCAAGGACGTGTCCGGGCTCTCCGGCGAAGAAGCTCGCCGCCGGTTGGGCACGGTGGGCCCCAACACCATCGAGCAGCAGCAGCGCAGCCTGCTGTCGGAGGTCGCTTCCTACTTCTGGGGCCCGATCCCGTGGATGATCGAGGTCGCCGACCTGCTGTCAGCCATCCTGCGCCACTGGGATGACGTGGCTATCGTCAGCGTTCTCCTGGTGTTCAACGCCGCCGTCGGCTTCTGGCAGGAACATACGGCCGCCGACGCGGTGGCTGCGCTCAAGCGGCAGCTGGCGTTGCGTGCCACCGTGTGCCGCGATGGGACGTGGCAGGAGGTCGACGCCGCCGAGCTCGTTCCCCAGGACCTGGTGCGGCTTCGTCTCGGGGACATCGTTCCCGCCGACGTCACGCTGCTCGACGGCGGCTTCCTGCGGGTCGACCAATCCGCGTTGACCGGCGAGTCGCTGCCTGCCGACAAGAAACCCGGCGAGCTGGCCTATTCGGGCTCTGTCGCGGTGCAGGGCGAGATGACGGCGGTGGTCCGCGAAACCGGGCCACGCACGTACTTCGGGAAGACGACGCGGCTGGTGGCCAGCGCGCAGCCGGTCTCGCACTTCCAGAAAGCTGTGCTCACCATTGGCGACTACCTCATCTGGCTCAGCCTCACGTTGATCGCGGTACTCGTCGTCGTCGAGCTGTTTCGCGGCGAGAAGGTGCTCACCCTCCTTCAGTTCGCCCTGATCCTGACTGTCGCCGCCATCCCGGTCGCCATGCCCGCGGTGCTCTCCGTCACCATGGCGGTCGGTGCGGTCGCGTTGTCGAAGATGAAAGCCATCGTCACCCGCCTCGAGTCCATCGAAGAGATGGCCGGCATCGATGTGCTGTGCTCCGACAAGACGGGGACATTGACCGAAAACCGGCTGACTCTCGCCGCCCCCATCCCTTTCGGCGGTGCCACCGTCAAAGACGTGGTACTCGCGGCGGCCCTGGCTTCGCATCCGCAGACCGGCGACGCCATCGACCAGGCCGTCGTCGGCGGGATGGACGATGCGCAGCAGCTGGACCGATACCACTCGACGACGTTCGTCCCGTTCGACCCGGTGAGCAAGCGTTCGAGCGCGGAGATCGCCGGCCCCGACGGCACGTTCGCCGTCACCAAAGGCGCCCCGCAAGTCGTACTCGACCTGTGCGATCTGGACCAAGCCGCAATGACGGAGGCCACCTTAGCCATCAACCGGCTCGCCGGCGGCGGCTACCGCACGCTCGGCGTGGCCCGCCGGGAGGGCTGCGACGCCGGTCGCTGGCGCTTTCTCGGCCTGCTGCCGCTGTCCGACCCGCCGCGCCCCGACTCGGCCGAGACCATTCGCCGGGCAACCGAGCACGGCGTCGAGGTCAAGATGCTCACCGGCGATAACACCGCGATCGCCGGCGAGATCGCCCGGCGCGTCGGCCTCCGGGACCAGATCCTGCCCGCAAGCTCCTTCCTCGACGATCAGCAGGAGCTCAGCGAGTCCGACCGCGAACGCATCGAAGCCGCCGACGGATTCGCCGAAGTGTTCCCCGAGCACAAGTTCGCCATCGTCAAAGCACTGCAGGCGAATGGGCACATCGTGGGCATGACCGGCGACGGAGTCAACGACGCGCCGGCGCTCAAGCAAGCCGACACCGGAGTCGCTGTCGCAGGCGCGACCGACGCCGCGCGAGCGGCGGCCGATCTCGTGCTCACCGCACCCGGGCTCTCGGTCATCGTCGCCGCGATCGAGCAGGCGCGGATCATCTTCGAGCGGATGAACTCCTACGCCATCTATCGCGTCACGGAGACGATCCGAATCGTGCTCTTCGTCGTCGCCGCCATGATCGGCTTCGACTTCTATCCGATCACCGCCATCCTCATCATCTTGCTGGCACTGTTCAACGATCTGCCGATCATGACTATCGCCATCGACAACACGCCGGTCGATCCGAAGCCGGTGCGCTGGGACATGCGCCGAGTCCTCAGCGTTTCCAGCGTTCTCGGCATTGTCGGCGTGTTCGAGACCTTCTTCATGCTGGTGCTTGCCAAGCTCTGGCTCGACCTGGACGTCGCGCAGATCCAGTCGCTCATCTTCCTCAAGCTCGCCATCGCCGGGCACCTCACGCTCTTCGTTGCCCGTAGCCGCGGTCACTTCTACAGCAAGCCCTGGCCGGCTTCGTCGATGCTCTGGGCGGCTCTTGTCACGAAAGCGCTGGCGACGCTGCTGGTCGGGTTCGGCTTCGGGCTGGTCACGACCATCGCGTGGTCGCAGATCGCCTTCGTGTGGGCCTACTGCCTGGCCTGGATCTTCGTCGAGGACTGGGTCAAGCTCGCCGTCTACGACCACCTCGACCTCGGCGGGCCGGCGCACCGGCATTTCCTCGGCCGCGTGCAGGAGCGGTTGCACGCCGGCAGCCAGTAGCGGCTCACCAGCCGACAACCGCGGCCGCGTGAAAGGCCCGGGCCAAAGCGAGTTCGGCGGCCGCTTTCCTTTCCGTTTTCGCTCGGAGCGCGACGCTGCCACCCCCGATATCAGCATCATTCTTTACCACGCCTAGCGTATTTCTCTATTTATCAAGGCAACGGCTGATCCGACGGGTCGGCCCGCACACGCCACCATCAGGCGGGCGCAGCACGAGGGCCCACTTCCCGGAACCGCGTGCTGCCAGCGCTCGTCATCCCCGCTGCCGTGCGCCGCGACAGCGGAGCACAGCTCTTTGCTATTTGATGACGATTTGTTTGCGATTGTCGTTCAATTGCCACTCACGCACCGTTATGCAGCCGCCGAGCACATCCTCTGCTAAGTTCCAACAAATTGCCGAATCCCCAGGAGCCAAACGCTGTGCTTTTCTTAGTGAGAAAAAAGGGGTCCGCGCTCTTTTTTACGGGCGCGTCAGCTCTGGTCGTGACGCTCGCCGGCTGTGGGGGCGGGGGCTCAGGAAGCCCGCAAAGCGGTGGCAAGACCTACGCTGCCCCGGTCCGCAACGTCAACGCGGATCCCGACAGCGTCGGCTATCAGACCCGGCCGGCAACTGTCGGCCAATGGTTTACGTTCCGCGGCGACTATGCCGCCCGGATAGCCAAGGTCGCGCTTGCGCAACCGGATGAGATCGCCGAGGAATCCGTGCAGGGCGGCCCTTACGCCGTCATCACGGTTGAGGTCAAATACATCGGCGACCGAAAGAGCGGGAGTGACACGACGTTCGAGATTGACACGGACGCCTACCGCGAAGCCGCATGCACCGATCCCGGCGCGGCAAGGCAGCGAGACCTGACGGTGGCTCGAGGGACCGTCGCCACGCTGCGATTCTGCGGCTCGCTCGCCAAGGCCGAAGGCAACCTCGTCACGCTGAACTCCTACCTCGTCAACTCCCAGGACCTAGGCGCGGTATACACCGTGTCCCGCCCCAGTTGACCGCTCTGACCTGCTTCACGAGGACCGGCAGCCGCATGACTGCGACCGCTCGCCCCGACGCGTTACTTTCCCGCGCGATGCGGCGGGATGGACAGGTGATCGTTGCCCTTGGCGGCCACCGCCGCCTTCTTGTCGGCGCGCTTTTCTTTCAGCGACTTGCCGGACTTCTTGCTGCTGCTCTGGCGGGGCGACTTATCGGCCACGGCCTGCTCCTACGGTTGGCGTGGCTGCTGCCACGTCCGGCTCATGCGGTGCGCCCGAGCCGGGACGGACCCCTTGAAGGGCCGCGCCTCACTATGCGCCCGCGGGATGCCCGAAACAACACGGCCACGCCGCCGCGCCCGCGTCGGCTCACCGCTGGCTGCTCACCCAGACGCCCATGACATGTGCGAAATTGACGACGACCGTCGATCGCTCGAATCCGCCCGGGGCCAGCAGGTCCGGCAGCTCGAGGACACGATGGCTGCGCATCGCCTCCGCGCACAGGGCCAGTGTCTCCGCCGGATCAGCGTTATCAGGCAGTCCTAGATGCAGCTCGGTGGCGGCGCCGGCGAGGTGCAGCGTGTTTTTCATGCTCATCCATACGCGTCGGAGGGATCGTCAGCTGGTTGTAGCTGAGCGAACGCCATCGGGCCAGTGGCGAGGGCGGGCTCACAGTACCCGCGGCTATCTTTGCTGAGCCAGACGTGCAATCCTGACTATCAGTTGGCGCGCTGGGTCTTCCAGACTTCGAGTCCCTCGCCTCATCTCTCTCAGAGGCCCGGTGACCCCTTGCTGCAACGAACCGTCCGCCCATGACCGTCGAGGACGCTCGCGATCACTGACACCGATCTGCGCGCCGGGCGGCCTAGCGCATCCGCGCAGGATCCTGCGCCCATCGCGCTCCCGCGGCTGCGAGCCGTGATCAAGCACTCGATACCGAACCTGGTCGAGTGCACTGTTGTCCCCACCGTTCTGTTCTCGGTGCTACTGCAGACCTCGGGTGTCATCGCCGCGTCGCTGGCAGCGCTCGGCTGGTCGTACGCGATGCTGCTACGCCGGCTCGTCAAGAGAGCCCGGGTTCCAGGGCTTCTGCTGCTGACCGGTCTTGGCCTCACGCTGCGCACGGCGGTGGTCGTGGCGAGCGGCAACGCGTTCATCTACTTCTTGCAGCCGATCGCAGCCACGGCGATCGTCGGTCTCATCTTCCTGGCCTCATCACGCACGCGCAGCCCGATGGTCGATCGGCTCGCGCGCGACTTCTGCCCGCTCACCGCAGACGTCATCGCACGCCCTGGCGTGAAGGTGCTCTTCCGTCGGCTGACCGTCTTCTGGGCCGGTGTGAATTTGCTGAACGCGGCGGTCGCCTGCGTGCTCTTGCTGAGCCAGTCGACCGCGGTGTTCGTTGCGGTCAAACCGCTGTCAGCAATGGCGGTGACCTGGTCGGCGGTCGGTATCACCGTCCTTTGGGCGCTGCGGGTTGCTCGTCAGGAGGGCTTGCACGTGGGCCGCGTCCGGCTTCCCGCCGCGCAACCGGCGCTGGCCTGACAGCCAGGGCGTGTAGCGTCACCCCTCCAAGTAACGCCTGGTTTGTCCAGCCTTCGCATACCCGGGCTTGCGACCTTCTGCCAGAGCGGATCTCATGTCTTCAAGTGCGGTGAGCGCGACGCGCACCATTGCCTGGGGTGAGCCGGCCGGCCGGCGGTCGGGGGCGCAGCGCGTCCAGCTTCTCGTCACCTTGCTGATCGTGACCGTTCCGGTCGCCGGCATCGTGGGGATCGCGCTCGCCTGGTTCGGCGGTGTCACGCTCGTCAATCTCGCCTTGCTTGCCGGCTTTTACGTCGTGACCGGCCTTGGCGTGACAGCCGGCTTTCACCGCCTGTTCACACATCGCAGCTTCACCGCGGCGACGCCTTTGCGCATCGCTCTGGCGATCGCCGGCAGCATGTCCTTCGAAGGTGGGGTCATCAGCTGGGTGGCGACCCACCGGCGCCACCACGCGTTCACGGATCGTCCGGGCGATCCCCATTCGCCGTACCGGTACGGCGACACCGGCTGGGCGCAAGTCCGCGGCATGGCACACGCGCATCTGGGCTGGCTGATGCGTGCCGAGCCGACACCCGTCGCCCGATACGCACCCGACCTGACCGCCGACAGGACCATGCGGATCATCGATCGGGCGTTTCCCGCACTCGCCGTCGTGTCGCTGGCCCTCCCCGCGCTGCTGGGCTGGCTGCTGACCGGAACGCTTCACGGCGCGCTGTCGGCGCTGCTCTGGGGAGGGCTGCTCCGCATCTTCTTACTGCAGCACGTCACCTGGAGTGTCAATTCGCTCTGCCATGTGATCGGCACGAGGCCGTTCAAGACGCGCCGGGACGACCGCGCGTCCAATGTCTGGCCGCTGGCTCTGGTGTCTTTCGGGGACAGCTACCACAACCTTCACCATGCAGACCCGAGCAGCGCGCGTCACGGCGTTGGGCGGCACGAAATCGATCTGGCCGCGGGTTTCATCAGGGGCTGCGAGCGCCTCGGCTGGGCCACCCGCGTGCAGTGGCCGACGGTGGCCCGCATCGAGGCGCACCGGCGCTAGGAGGGCTCGCACTCGCCTGATCAGGGGTGTCACCCGGATGGTTGGTCACCTCGCCAGCCGCGCGTCCGAAAAGAAGACGGATGCCCGAATTGGCGGCCCTTGACCCAGGAGATGCAGCTGGGGTGCGGAGGGAATCGCCACCTACAGCGTCGCGGGCGGCGGCCGGGTGACGATCGACGCCGAGGTCGGCGCGATCTACAACACCTGGGGGCTCAACGCCACCAGCGGTCTCAAGGCGACGATCCTGTCCGACACCTCGCAGAAGCGGAGTTCAGACATGATCTTGAACGGCATCGTCAGCTGACGCGGTAGGTCTGCCGCGCGGGACAGCTACGGTCGATGTCACATCGACCGTAGCTGTCTCGTCCTGCGACCATGACGTTCGAAGCGACGCCGCCAACGCCCGGCACGCGGCAGCAGTCAGATGCAGGAGTCGACGTGAGTGAACGCGAAGAGCTTGCCGCGCGGTTCACCGCGGCCCGTCCTCGGCTCATCTCCATCGCCTACGCGATCCTCGGAAGCTACGCCGAAGCCGAAGACGTCGTGGCCGACTGCTGGCTGCGCCTGTCGGCGGCGCATGAGAAGACCCCCATCGAGAACGTCAACGCCTGGGCGACCGTCGCCGTCGGCCGCGCGGCACTCGACTGCTACCGCTCCGCCCGCGTGCGGCGCGAGCAGTACGTCGGCCCTTGGCTGCCGGAGCCGCGGGTCGACGACGAGGAGCTCGTCGACCCGGCGGATCGCGTCACGCTCGACGATCAGGTGAGCTTTGCGCTGCTGGTCGTGCTCGAGTCGCTGACGCCGGCCGAGCGCACGGCTTGGGTACTGCACGACCTGTTCGGGATGCCGTTCGCAGAGGTCGCGGACGCGGTCGGCCGCACGCCGGCGGCGGTGCGCCAGCTGGCCGCGCGGGCGCGCGGTCACCTGCACGAATCCGCGCCGCGGGTGACTGTCGACACCGCCGAACACGCCCGGGTGGTCACGTCGTTCCTCGCCGCAGCCGGCGGCGGCGACCTGTCCGCGCTGGTTGCGCTGCTCGATCCCGACGCGGTGCTCACCAGCGACGGCGGCGGCGAGGTGCGGGCGGCCCGCCGGCCGATTCGCGGTGCCGACCGGGTGGCGCGGTTCCTCCTCGGCGTGGCGGCAAAGAACGTCGACGAGCAGATCCGCGTGGTGAACGTCAACGGCGCTCCCGGCATCGGGTTGTTCCGCGACAACGTGCTGACCGGTGCGGTGGCCTTCGCGGTCGTCAACGGGCGCGTCACGCACCTCGACTTCGTCCGCGCGCCGGGGAAGCTGCACCGTTCGATGTGACGGCAGCGGCTGCGCAGGGGGTCAGTCTTGCACCAGCACGACGTCCAGCTGCCGGGGACCATGAACGCCCTGCACCCTGACCAGTTCGATGTCCACGGTCGCCGATGGGCCGGAGATGAACGTCGTCGGCCGGCGGCCATCCAGCCGAGCGAGTGCAGCCGGTAGCTCGCGGACTACTTGATCAGCGCGCAGCACGACGCACATCGCATCCGGCAGCAAGGTGAGCACGCGCCGCCCCTGACCCGCTCCCCCATCGAGAACAACCGTGCCCGAGTCCGCCACCGCGACTGCCGCGGCGGTCAGCACTCCGTCCGCCTGCGCGATGGTGTCCTGCGACAGCGGCGGATCGTCGCGCAGCCAGTCGAAGCCGTCCGGCGGCAACCAGTCCGCAGGAAGGCCCGGCGGCACGATGACCCGGCGCAGCCCGCGCCCAGCGAAGGCTTGGGCGACGGCGGCGGCGACCCCGTCTGCTGCTGACACATGAACTCTGGTACCGATGTCGCGCAGCCGTCCGGTAAAGAGCTGGAGCACCTCCGCGGTGCCCGCATCCGCCGGCGCCCGCCGGTAATCACGGGGAACCGTGACCTCAGCTGCCCCGCGCACGGCCGCCCGCACGGCAGCAAGGATCTCGTCGCGCGCGGCGCTGCCGGCGCGCGGCGGCGGCGGGCTCACGGCCGTTCCCCCGCACTGCCGGTCTCGGTGCTGTCGGTCTCGGTGCTGTCGGTCTCGGTGCGGTCGGCCTCGATGCTGTCGGCCTCGATGCGGCCACCGTCGGTGCGGCGCCACCATGCGCGGAAACTTTCCGCGGGCGGCGCGGGGAGGTCGCGCGCGTCAAACCAGTCGCCGAATCCGGGCATCCCCGTGAGACCCCGCTCGTCACGGGCCAGCACCCCCCGCGCGAGAGCGGCCAGCTTCTCGCCGGTACGCATCACCGCCGGACGACCGAAGGCCAGCGCGGCGGCTTTCAGTGCGGCCCGTTCCGGACTCGGCGCGACTTTCCGCTCGCGGTCGACAACCTTCGCCCGCAAATCCACGAGCACTCGGGGAATGTTGATCTGCACCGGGCAGGCCTCGTAGCAGGCGCCGCACAGCGACGAGGCGTACGGCAATGCCTGATCGACGTCGCTGTCGAGCCCGCGTAGCTGCGGCGTGAGAATCGCGCCGATCGGTCCGGGATAGACCGAGCCGTAGGCGTGGCCGCCGGTGCGCTTGTAGACGGGGCAGACGTTGAGGCAGGCGGCGCAGCGGATGCAGCGCAACGCCTGCCGCCCGACCGTGTCGGCGAGAACGTCGGTGCGGCGGTTGTTCAGCAACACGATGTGCACCTCTTGGGGGCCGTCCCCGTGAGCGGCGCCGGTCCACGCCGACACGTACGGACTCATGCGCTCGCCCGTCGCCGATCGCGCCAGCAACTGCAGGTATACCTCCAGGTCCTGCCAGGTGGGCACGAGCTTCTCGATACCGACGACGCTGATGAGCGTCTTCGGGAGCGTGAGGCACATCCGCCCGTTGCCCTCGGACTCGACGAGCAGCAAAGAGCCGGTTTCTGCCACCGCGAAGTTGGCCCCCGTGATGGCGACGCCGGCCGAGAGGAACTCGTGGCGCAGGTGCTCGCGTGCCACGCCGGCCAGCTCCGGCGGATCGTCGCTCAGGCGATCGGGAGCGGCCCGCCCGAAGCGGCCCATGTTGCGCTGGAAAATCTGGCGAATCTCCGCGCGGTTGCGGTGGATGGCCGGTACCACGATGTGGGAGGGCGTATCGCCGGACAGCTGCACGATCAGCTGCGCCAGGTCGGTTTCCAGCGCGTCGATCCCGGCGGCGGCGAGTGCCTCCACCAAGCCGATCTCCTCGGTGGCCATGGACTTGGCCTTGACGACTCGCTGGGTCTGCGGGGCGGCATCGGCAATGATGCCGGCGACGATGCCGTTCGCCTCCGAGGCGTCGCGCGCCCAGTGCACCGTGGCACCCGCCGCCGTGGCTGCCTCCTCGAACCGGACCAGATGCTCGTCAAGGTGGGCGAGAACGTCGTCCTTGATGGCCGCCGCAGCCGCGCGAAGCTGCTGCCAGTCATCGCGTTCGGCAGCCAGCCGGTCGCGCCGCCCGCGGATCGTGTCCGTGGCGTGCCGGAGGTTCGCGCGCTGCTGCGAGTTACGCAGCTCGTGCAGGGCGGCTTGCGGGAATGGAGGCATGCCGAGAAAGGTCTGCTGCGGCGGCGTCACCGCCCGGGCCGCGGCGACGGGGTCCGCCGTCATGAGCCGCTGCCCTGCCGCTGCCGGGCTTGCACGGGCGGCCACACGTCCGGGACCACCTCGCCGGTCTGCAACGGCTCCTGCTCGGTGGACGCCAGGATTTCGGCGTAGTGCACTGCGGCTATCGGAGAGCGGCCGCGCGAGAGCAGCCCGCCGATGTGCATCAGGCACGAGTTGTCGGCCGCGGTGAGCACCTCCGCTCCGGTGCTCATCACGTGCGAGACCTTGTCGGTGCCCATCGCCACCGACGTGTCCGCATTCTTCATGGCGAACGTGCCACCGAAACCGCAGCAGTCAGTGGCGTCCGGCAGATCGAGCAGCTCGAGCCCAGCTACCGCGCGCAGCAGCTGCGTCGGCCGGTCGCCCACCCCCAGCATGCGCAACGTGTGGCAGGTGGGGTGGTAGGTGACCCGGTGCGGGAAGTAGGAGCCGGTGTCCGTCACCCCGAGGACGTCGATGAGCAATTCACTGAGCTCATAGGTCTTGCTGGCCACGGCTGCGGTCCGCCGGGCCAGCTGCGGCGAGCCGGCGCGGTCGGCGAGCACCGAGTAGTAGTCGCGGACCATGGCCGTGCATGACCCCGAAGCGTTGAGCACCGCGTCGTAGCGCTCGAAGAGGTCCGCGAAGCGCTCCGCCATGGGGATGCAGTCGTCCTGGTAGCCGGTGTTGAAATGCATCTGGCCGCAGCAGGTCTGCCGGTCCGGGAAGTGCACGTCATGACCGAGCCGGCGCAACAGCTTCACGATGGCGCGGCCCGTCTGCGGGAAGAGCGCATCGTTGAAGCACGCGATGAACAACGCGATCTGCACGGGGCCCTCCCCAACTCTCCCGGCCTGCCTCACCCAACACCTTCTGCGGCGTTCGCGCGACGTTCAACTCGGCGTCAGCGTACGGCCCGCTACGACTGCGAGATTGGGCGCGCATGTGGCGCACATGTGGGGATGGTCCCCCGATCGGGCGCCACGCCACCATGGAGGCGTGAATGAAGTTCAGTTCGTCCACCAAGCGGCGAGCAGCAACCGTCGGTTGTGCCGCGGTCGCCGCCGCGGCGTTGACCGGCACGGCCGTCGCCGGATCGCATCCCGACCGTTCCGAGACAGCTCGCCATTCCATCAATAGCGGCAAGGCGAAGAACGTCATCCTGTTCCTCGGCGACGGCATGGGCGACAGCGAGATCACCATCGCCCGCAATTACTTGAAGGGCGCCGACGGCCGCCTCAGCATGGATTCGCTTCCGTTGACGGGCGAGTACACGACGTACTCGGTCGACAAGGACGGCACCATCAACTACGTCACCGATTCGGCGGCGAGCGGCACCGGCTGGGCCACCGGCACCAAGACGTATAACGGCGCTATCTCGGTCGACGGTTCGGACCGCGATCACAAGACGATCCTCGAACTCGCGCAACGCGCCGGCTACAAGACGGGTGACGTCACGACGGCTGAGCTCACCGACGCGACCCCGGCGGTCCTCGCAGCACACGTCGCCGATCGCGGCTGCCAGGGTCCGGCGAACATGGCCGCCTGCCCGCAGGACGCGAAGAGCGCAGGCGGTCCGGGCTCCATCGCCGAGCAGCTGGTCGACCACAACGTCGACGTCCTGCTCGGGGGCGGCAAGGGCCGTTTCGAGCAGACCGTGACGGGCGGGCACTACGCCGGCAAGACCGTCCTCGCGCAGGCCGAAGCCAAGGGCTACCAGGTCGTTGACAGCGACACCGAGCTCGCTGCAACGCATGCGAACCAGAAGGTGCTGGGCCTGTTCAGCACCGGCACGATGCCCACGCGGTGGAACGGGCCGCTCGCCGCACCGTTCACCACGGACACGGCGCCCAACACGGTGGCCGACGTGAACAAATGTGTCACCAACAACGCCCCGGCCGGTCAGCCGACCCTCGAGGCGATGACCAAGAAGGCCATCAGCCTGCTCGATGAGAAGACCGGGCGCCACGGCCGGTGGAAGGGCGCGCCGGGCTTCTTCCTGCAGGTCGAGGGCGCATCCATCGACAAGCAGGACCACGCCGAGAATCCCTGCGCCCAGATCGGAGAGACCGCGGACTTCGACGCCTCGATCCGCGCCGGCCTGCAGTATGCCAAGACGCATCCGGACACGCTCATCGTGGTGACCGCCGACCACGCCCACACCAGCCAGATCGTCGAGTACCCGCAGACAGCCGGGCACCACACGCCGGGAGCGTTCCAGACGCTGCGCACCGCTGACGGCGCCCCGATGGTGGTCAACTACGCCACAGTCACCCACGGCAAGAGCCAGGATCACACCGGCAGCGAAGTCCGTATCGCAGCCCAGGGCCCGCAGGCCGCGCGGGTCCTCGGCATCACCAACCAGACGGACCTGTTCTGGACGTTCGCTGCCGCCCTGCGGCTGCGGTAGCCCAACCGTTCCATGGGGTCGGCGCCTTCGGGCGCCGGCCCCATGCGGCTTTCAGGAAAGCTGCGCGAGCACCTCGTCCTCATACCAGGCGATGCGCGCCGGCAGCCCATCCAGATCGGCCGGCTCTCTCATGCCGAAGTTGACGAGAACGCGCGACGCCCCGGCCCTGACATAGCGGGCGACGAACGCCGGATCGAACTCACGGTCGGCGTCGCGGCTGCCCGGCCACACGGTCACCTCGATGTCGGCCGGGTCGCGACCGGCGTCCTGCGCCGCCACCCGCAGCAGGTCCGCCTGCCGGGCGAAGTCGTCCGGCCCGATGGTGTACGGAAACCATCCGTCGGCGATCCGGCCGGCCCGCCGCACCGCCGCGTCGCTGTGGCCACCGAGGACGATCGGCACCGGGCCCGTCGCCGGCAGCGGCGCGAGATGAAGCCGGTCGAAGCTCACCGTCTCGCCGTGGTAGCTGGCAGGCGCGTGTCGCCATAGCTCCCGCATCACCGCTACCGACTCCTCGAGCCGCTCGCCTCGTCGGGCGAACGGCGCGCCGACCGCCGCGTACTCCTCCCGCTGCCACCCGATACCGAGACCGAGCCGCAGCCGGCCGCCCGACAGGGAGGCGAGCGTGGCGGCACGTTTCGCCAGCAGGACCGGACTGTGCAGCGGCGCGATAATCACCGCGGTGCCGAGCAGCAATTCCCGCGAGCAGGCGGCCATGAACGACAGCAATTCCAGCGGATCCGGTACCGCCGGGACGATCCGCTTTCCGGAGGGCATGAGGCCGTCCGCCGCGTACGGGTAGTTCGGCGCGTAATCCTCGGCGACGACCACGTGTTCCACCGCCCAGACCGAGTCGGCGCTGCTCCCCTCGATCGCGGCGGTCCACTCCCGCACGAAGCCGCCGGAGGTGATCAGCTGCTCGACATAGGGAGACATGACTCCGAGGCTCGGCCGCTGCATGCGCTACCGCCCTTCCTCGCCCTCCGCGCCATGGCCCCCGATTTGAGCGCCGGCGTCCACCCTGTGATACAGCTCATGCACTGCCAAATGATGTGACGCCCGTCATGTTTTCACCGCCGGGAGAGCGAATGACCTGCCACGGGGGCCGTCATCGACAGGTATTCGAGCCGGGTATCCGAGCGCAGCCGCTGCCGGACGCCGCTCCCGGCACCCCGGCGGCGGCGCTCGCCATCCCTCCATCGCTTCACCCCGGGAGTGCACGTGACCCAGCCGGTCTTTCTCGACATCTACAGCGCGGACTACGACAACGACGTCCATGGGGCACACCGGATGGCGCGGAGCGCCGCCTGGTACGCGATGACCCCCGCCGGAGTCATGGCCGTTCGCTATGACGAGGTCAATGCGCTGCTCAAGGACAGGCGGCTCGGCGAGATGGGCGAAGCAGCCCTGCAAGGGGTCGGCATCACGGAAGGCCCGCTGTTCGACTGGTGGAAGCTCATGCTTTTCAGCACCGGCGGCGAGGAGCATGCCCGGCTTCGCCGCTTGATTTCCAAGGCGTTCACGCCGCGCAAGGTCGAGCTGCTACGTCCGACGATCCGCGAGGTCGCCGACGGACTGATCGACCGGTTGGACGGCGCGGACTGCGAGTTCGTCACGGCGTTCGCTGCGCCTTTCGCAGTGGCCGTCATCGGGCATCTGCTCGGCATCGAGGAAGCCGACTACGAGCAGTTCTACGCCGCCTCGAGCGACCTCGCGCTCGCGTTCACCGGGCAGCTGGCCGAGCAGCGCGAACGCATCGAAAGCGGCCTCGAGATACTGAACGGATACGCCGATGAGCTGATCGCCGAACGGCGCCGCCGTCCCATCGGTGACCTGGTCAGCGACCTGATCGCCGCCGAGGAGCAGGGTGACCGGCTCAGCGAGGCCGAGCTGCAAATGCTCATCACCATCCTGATCTTCGGCGGCCTGGACACCACCCAGTGCCAGTTCGCTTGCGCCGTCGCCACTTTCGCCGCCCATCCGCAGCAATGGGCGCTGCTTGCCGACCGCCCCGAGCTGGCCGCGCAAGCCGCCGAAGAGGTGCTGCGCTACGAGCCCGCCGGAGCCGGCGCGCCGCGGCTGGCCGTCGCCGATTTCGATTTCGGAGGGCTTTCTGTTCGCCGCGGCGACGTCGTCTTCCCGTCCTCGATGGCGGCGAACCGCGACCCGCGGGCCTTCGCCGACCCGGACGTCTTCGACATCACACGAACCCGGAACAACACTCAGCTCACCTTCGGCGGCGGCCTGCATTATTGCGTCGGTGCCGCGCTGGCTCGCGCCGAGCTCGAGGAGGCACTTCCCCTGCTCGCACAGCGAATGCGCGACCTCGCGCCCGCCGAGCCGCCGCAGTGGCGCAAGCTCGCCACGATCCGCGGGCCGGAACGGCTACCGGTGACCTTCCGCGCCTGATGTCACGGGCCGGCGGGCCGCCGGCGCCGGTTCGGTACCTATGGTGGGATGCGTGTTTCTGACCAGCGAACGAGGCGTCCGTTTCGCCGTGCACGATCTCGGCGGAGCCGGGCCGGCGCTGCTCATCTGCCACGCCACCGGCTTTTGCTCCCGCGCCTACGAGCGGCTGGCGATCGTCCTCGGCGCGCAGTTTTCCGTGTGGGGACTCGACTTCGCGGGCCACGGCGACTCCGAGGCTCCGCCGGATGGCGACTTCTCCTGGCGCCACATGATCGAGTACGTGGTGGCCGCGAAGGACGCCATTTCGGCGGATGAGCCGCTGGCGTGCGTCGTCGGGCACTCGATGGGGGCGGCCGTCGCATTGCAGACCGCGGCCGAGCATCCGGGGCTCTTCGACTGTGCGTACGCCTTCGAGCCGGCGATGGTGCCGGCGGCCGTCCCCCGATCGAACGGGCGAAGCAATCCGCTCGTGGAGGGCGCGCGGCGACGGCAGGCCGGCTTCCCGTCCAAAGCCGCCGCGCTCTGGCGCTACGCCTCGCGACCGCCGCTGAACGTGCTCGAGACCGGTTCGCTCGCGGCCTACGTCGATCACGGATTCGCCGAGCTGCCCGACGGATCCGTGACGCTCAAATGCACCCCGGAGAACGAGGCCCGCACCTTCGAGGCCGGCGGCGAGATCTCGGTGGCGAGTGTGGTCGGCGCGAGCCTGCCGACGCTGTGCGCCTCGGGCGACCCGCAGGCTCCACTCGCCGCGATCGTGCCGGACCTCGCTGCGGCACTACCCGACGGGCAGCTGCGGGTGCATCGCCATCTCGGGCACTTCGGTCCGCTGGAGAGCCCAGGACTCATTGGCGACGAGATCATCGCCTACACGCTTGCTTCCCGGTTGCGCAGCCGGGCCTGAGCGGGGTCGTCGACGAAGTCACGGATCAGCCCGGCGAGCTGCTGCGGCTGATCAAGCGGCAGCAGGCTGTAGCTGTCGGCCACCTCGACGAATTGCGCGTGAGGCAGTAGCGCGGCGAGCCGGCGGCCGTGCGCGACGGGCATGACGCGATCCTCGGCGGCCCAGACCACGAGTGTCGGAGTGGCGCATTCCGGCAAGCGCTCGGCAACCTCGTTCAGCAGGTTGCGCTGCTCACCGATCGCGCGCAGCACCCGGACCGCATCGCGGCTGATCGCCTGCGATGCCGTGACCGGCCGTACCCACCGAGCCGTGGCGGCATCCGCGCGCTTGGTCAGCCAGCCGAACGCGAACGGCAACCGCCGCAGCGGACGAAGGCGCATCTGGCGCATGAAAAGCCCGAACAACCGCGGCGGGAGCGCTCCGCAGCGCACCAGCGTCCGGCCGGTCAGGCCGGGCGGGAAGTTGTCGAAGGCGTCGCACGACGCAAGCACCAGTCGCTCGAGGCGCGGATCCTGCTCGCAGGCGAGCAGTTGCACGATCGCACCTCCGGTGTCGTTGCCGACGACCGTCACGTGCTGCAGCTCGAGCACGTCGACGAACTCAGTGACGAGCCGTGCAATGCCGGGCAGTGAGAGATCGGCGTCCTCATGCATCGGGCGGGAGTGGGCGCCGAGCGGCAGCGTCGGGGCAATGCACCGGTAGCCCGGCCCGAGAGCCTCGACGGTGGCGTCCCACAAGGTGCTGTCCATGAGAAGCCCGTGCAGCAGCAGGATGACCGGGCCGTTCCCGCCGGTGTCGACGTAGTCGACGGTCCCTGCCGATAACCCGACGTTTTTCATGCGGCCTCCCCGGCTTGCGGTGACCGCAGAAGTGAACCATACGGTTCACTTACTCGTCCAGCGGGCTAGTCGGCGGCCGCCTCCTCCCGATCCAGCGCGCGGTCGAGCGCCGCGAACCCCGCCGCGATACCCGACTCGTCGCGGGCCGTCCGCCAGTCGACGAGGAAGCCGCGCAAGGTCGCGAGGATCATCTCGGCCACCTCGAGCTTTCGCTCGGCCGCCCATCCCTCCGGGCACAGGGACAGCAGCCCGGGCAAGTACTGCCGCGATGCCTCGCGGCCGAGCTGGCGATAGCGCTCCGGGTCATACATCGCGAGTCCGATCGCCTGGTCCAGCACTTCCGCCTCGGCGCCGACCAGGATCGGCCAGACTGCCCGCACCCGCCCGGCGAGCGTGGGGTGGGACGTGGCCGCAGCGGCGGCGAGGCCCTTCTCGATCCGCCGGGCCCGCAGCTGCACCACTGCTTGCAGGAGCAGATCGTCAGCGCCGTCGAAGTGGTAGAGCAGCACCTTGTGCGTGGTGCCGGCGGCCCGAGCCGCGCGCCGCAGCGAGAAGTCGACGAGCCCGTTCACGGCCAGGTCGTCGGTCACCTTCCGGAGCAGCTCGGCCTTTCGCGCCTGCCCGCGTCTGGAACCGGTCGAACGCCGGTAGGCGACGTTCGTCCGCGCGCCGGGCGGCTGATCCGGTCGCTCGTCCGCTGCACTCATGCAAGCATCGTCGCAAGACTTGCCGCCCGTTAGGGCATCAGCGCGCGACTCCGGCGTGCTCGGGCAGCTCGGCCGGGTCCCGCTGCGCGGGCACGGTCACCTTCGGCAGGTCCGCACCTTCGATATCGACCCGCGGTACGAGCCGCTCCAGCCGGCGCGGCAGCTTCCAGGCGTGCGAGCCGAGCAGGCTCATGACGGCGGGAACCAGCGTGAGCCGCACCACGAAGGCGTCGATGAGCACTCCGACGGTCAGCGCAAGCGCGATCGACTTGACGATCGGGTCGGGAACGAAGATGAACCCGGCGAACACGGACGTCATGATGAGCGCAGCCGCGGTCACCACCCGCCCGCTCTGACCGACACCCAGCAGCACGGCCTGCTTCGCATCACCGGTGTGGTGAAACGCTTCGCGCATCCGGCTGACGAGGAAGACCTCGTAGTCCATGGCGAGACCGAACAGCACGCCGATCAGCAGCACCGGCAGGAAACAGACGATGGGAGCCGCTCCCCCGACGCCGAACAGGCTGCCGAGGTGGCCGAATTGGAACACCCACACGGTGATGCCGGTGCTCGCACTGATGGAGAGCAGGAAGCCGACGACGGCCTTCAGCGGCACCAATATCGACCGGAACGCAATTGTCAGCAGGATGAGGGCTAATCCGACGATGACGATGACGAACAACGGCAGCGCATCAGCGAGCTTCGTCGAGACGTCGATATTCGCCGCGGTGGCTCCGGCGATGTACAGCGTTCCGCCGGCCTGCGCCACCGCGGCCCGATCGGCGCTGCGCAGCCGGTTCACGAGTGATTTCGTCGCCGGGTCGTCCGGTCCGGTCTTGGGCACGAGCGTCATGACGTACACGCTGTGGTCGGCGTTCGGCACCGGAGGCTCGACGACCGCCAGCGCCGGGTCTGCCTTCAGCGTCGTCGCCAGCTTGCTGAGCACCGGTGCCTGCTGCGCCGCGGGAATGCGCTTCGCGTCGACGACCGCGAGCAGCGGACCGTTGAAGCCCGGGCCGAAGCCCTTGGCCAGCAGGTCGTAACTCTTGTGCTGGGTGCTGCTCTTCGGCTGCGTCTCGTTGCCGGGCAGGCCGAGCCGCAGATGCAGGGCAGGCCAGGCCACCACGAGGACGGCGGCGACGCCGACCACCAGGATCGCGGCAGGCGCCCGGGTGACGAAGCGGGCCCAGCGGGCAGCAAAATGCGAGCCGGGCTCGTCGCCGGCGGCCTCGCGCCGTCCGAACGCGCGGTCCCGCCGCGGGCGCATCCGCTCCCCCGCGAGCGCCAGTACGGCCGGGGTCAGCGTGAGAGCGACGAGCAACGCGATGAACACCGTGGCGGCGGCACACAGGCCCATCGCCGAGATGAACGGGATACCGGTGACCGACAGCGCGGCGAGCGCGACGATCACCGTCCCGCCCGCGAACACGACGGCCGACCCCGCGGTCGCGATGGCGCGCGCGATCGACTCCTTGACGTCGGCGGCCGGATCCCGCAGCTGCTCCCGGTGGCGCGAGACGATGAACAGCACGTAGTCGATGCCGACGGCGAGCCCGATCATGCTGGCGAGCACGGTCGCCGTGCTGGTGAGGTCGACGAAGCGGGCGACCAGGTGGATGCCGGTGATCCCGATGACGACACCGGCCAGGGCCGACAGCAGCGGCAAGCCGGCAGCCAGCAGCGAGACCAGCGTGATGGCGAGGACGACATAGGCAATGAGCACGCCCAGCGCCTCGGACGTGCTCGATCCGGCGGCTGGTGGTACCGCGGTGCCGGTGAACTCCACGTCCAGCCCGCTGCTACGAGCCGCATCGAACGCGGCCTCGACGCGCTTGACCGCGGAAGGCGACACGTTCACCGCAGTCTGCTTGAAGATGACGTTCGCGAAGGCGACTGTCTTGTCCGGCGAGATCGTTCCTGCCGCGAACGGGCTCGCGACGGTGGCGACCCCCGGGACGGTCGCCGCCTGCTTCACGCCCGCGGTGATGCTCTGCTGCGCCTGGGCAGAGGTCACGGGGCCGGCGAAGACGACCTGGACGACGCCGCTGTTCGCTTCCGGGAAGTCCTGGCTGAGCAGGTCAGCGGCCTGCTGTGACTCGGTGCCCGGCACCCGGAACTGGTTGCTCAGCGTTCCCGCGAACGCGGTACCGAGACCGGCGACCACCGCGAGGACCACCAGCCACGCCGCGAAGACCCGGAGCCGGTGGGCTTCCACCCAACGCGCCAGTGCGTACAGCCTGCTCGCCATGAAGTGCGTCCCGTCGCCATCGCCGATTGGTTGCCGCCCAGCCGCGAAGTGTCGACAGACAGCGCAATGGTTCTCGGCCTGGAGAGCGCATTCTTGAGTACCGGCTTGGGGGGATATGCGCTGCGCGCGGCCCCGGAGCCCCTAATGGATGGCAGCAGTGTTTTCGCCGTCAAGGATGCGCTGGGCGATGGCGAGGGCGGCGTCGATGGGTATGGCATAACCGTCGGTGTCCGTGCCGAGCTCCCCGCGCGGGACACCGGGAGCGGCGCCGGCCGTCGAGGCAGCCGTGACGACGCCGATGACCTTGCCGTCCTTGGCCAGCGCTCCGCCCGAGAAACCGGAGATGACGTCGGCATCGGTCTCGATCAGACCTTCCAGAGACTCGCCGTTGCTGCCATCGGTGGTGATGGTCTGATTCAGGGCGGTGATCCTTCCGGACGCGACATCCGGCACGCCGCCGTCGCCGTCGCCGTTGCCGATGGCGACGACGAGGTCACCGACCCGCGCCGTGTCCGAGTCGCCGGTGGGCATGGTGGACAGCCCCCTGGCGCCTTGCAACTGGAGCACGGCGATGTCGTGGGAGGGATCGGTGCCGACGACCGTCGCCGAGTAGGTCCGCAGGTTGCTGAGCACCGCCACCGTAATGCTGGTGGCCCCGTCGATGACGTGGTTGTTGGTGAGAATGATGCCGTCCGACGTGAGCAGCATTCCGGTGCCGGCAGCCGCCGCGTTCCGATAGCCGAGCACGGAATTGACGTAGACCAGGCCGTTTTCGACAGCGGAAGTGCCCGTGCCCCCCGACGCGGACGGAGCCGGCGGTGCCAGCGTGCCGAACTCTCGATTCGCCTGGCCGCTCAGCACTACGGCGAAGGCGACGAGCAGGGCGGTCACGGCGGCGACGAACGTGACGAAGACGGAGCGCCAATCGCGCTTGCGCGGTGGCGGGCCGAAGGACGGCGGCGGGTGTTCATCCGGCCAGTAGGGCGGCGGAGCAGGGGGCGCGATGGGAGGCGGCGCAGGGGGCACCGCATCGACGAGGCCGGGGCGCTCGGCTGTCTTGGTCACTGACCCCTCCCTGGTCGAGCGGGAGGCCGGGTGCAGCAAGAACCCGTCAGGATTATCGCACCGCAGCGCGCTTGATGCACCCTGTGATTCACACTACGGATTCGCTGTGCGTGCACCGACGAAAGGAACCCATGGATTTCGCGGATTACCGCTCCCGTGACGCGCTAGCGCTTGCGGAGCTCGTGCGCACCGGCGAGGTCACACCGCACGAATTGCTCGACGCGGCACTCGCCGCCATCGAAGCGCAGCAGCCCGCGCTGAATGCCGTGACGTCCATCCACGAATCCCTGGCCCGCGCGGCGATCGACGCGGGGCTGCCCGACGGGCCGTTTCGCGGTGTACCGCTTGCCATCAAAGACCTGGCGACCGCCGTCGCCGGAATGCCGACGAGCAATGGCAGCGCGCTGTTCGGGCCAGCGGCCGAAGACCATGACGCCGAGCTCGTGCGCCGCTACCGGCAAGCCGGATTCGTGCTGCTCGCCAAGACGAACACCCCCGAGTTCGGGCTGAGTCCGAGCACGGAGCCAGCCCGCTTCGGACCCACCCGCAACCCGTATCGAGCAGAGCTGAGCGCGGGAGGTTCCAGTGGCGGCGCGGCAGCCGCCGTCGCCGCAGGGATGTTCCCGCTTGCTCACGCCACCGACGGCGGCGGTTCCATCCGCATCCCCGCTGCCTACTGCGGGTTGTTCGGCCTGAAACCCACCCGCGGACGGTTCTCCGCCGCCCCCGATCGGGGCGAGAGCTGGAACGGGCTCAGCGTCCCGCACGTGCTCACACGCTCGGTGCGCGACAGCGCTGCCGTCCTCGACGCTGCCGCTGGAAACATCTCCGGCGATCCCTACTTCGCTCCCCCGCCCGCGCCTAGCTATCTGCGCGACGCGGCCACCGACCCGGCGCCGCTGCGCATCGGGCTCGCGGTGACAAGCCCGAGCGGAGCCGCGGTCGACGCGTCGCTCGCCGCGGCGGCCGAGCGCAGCGCAAGGCGGTGCGAAGCGCTCGGCCACACCGTCATTCCCATCGCGTGGCCGGTCCGCGCGGACCAGGTCGCACCCGTCTCGGGGGTCATCAGTTCCACCCATGTCGCGGCCACGATCGAGACGCAACTGCGCCGGCTCGGCCGGCAGTTGCAGCCGGGTGACATCGAGCCGGTGACGGCGGCGATCGCCGAGAACGGGCGGCGCATCACCGGCCCGCAGTACGTGACGGCCGTCGAGGCGATGCACCGCGTCGGCCGCACGATTGCCACTCTTTTCGCGACCGTCGACGTCGTCGTCACGCCGACCGTCGGCGCGATGCCCGCTCCGCTCGGGCTGCTCGCCGGATCGGACATGGCACGCTTCGTCGAGCACGTCGGGCCGGTGACAGCGTTCACCACTCTCGCCAACCTGACCGGCCAGCCCGCGATGTCCGTGCCGTTGGATGTCTGCGCCGAAGGCTTACCGGTCGGCACGCAGATCATCGGCCGGTTCGGCGACGAGCAGACGCTCCTTCGCCTCGCCGGTCAGCTCGAGCGCAGCTACGGATTTGCGGCTGCACCGCGCTGACGTGCGCCGGTGCGACGTGGCTAGTTGGTGTTGAAGTCCCGAAGGACGCGTCCGGTGATCGCCATCGCGTACCGCATGGCCCCCGGCGATTGCACCGGACAGACCTGCCTGTCGTTGCGCACGACGACCTTCGTCGGGCAGAAGTGATACCCGTCTGCTTCCCGGACCACGACCGTCTTCGTGCCGTCCGGCCAGGTGCCCGTGCACCGCTCGAAATACATGCACGGCAACGTGTCGGTGTAGTGCCCCTTCCACAGCACCGCGGCACCCGCGTCGATGTACCGGGTGATCCAGCCGGGATAGCGCACGGGCAGCTTCGAGTACATGACGCCCATGGCGTTCATGTTGACGACGCCCTGCTGACTCTCCGCTCGCGTGATGGGCGGGGTCGCGAAGTACACCCGGACGTGAGCCTTCGTGAAATACGCAATCGCCGTTCGCGCATCAGCGGCATATCTGTTGACCAAAGCCTGCCCGGTCAAGGGAGTACGCGGAGCTTTCAAAGTGCACGGCGTGAAGGAGATGCCGGAGAAGATGAGGATGGCGATCTGCGGGTGGTACCCGTCGGGGCTGCCGAGCTCGTGCCGGATGTCGGGGAGCCAGTCGCAGATCCCGGTGCCGGGAAACGTGTGCACCCGGGTGACCATGTGGTGGTTGGTGCCGAGGAAGAAGTTGATGTAATCCCCGGACTGCTGGCCGATCGAGTCGCCCCAGACTTCCACCCGGATCGGCGGCGAAGCCGGTGTCGTACAAGCTGCCAGGACGGGAAAGACGGTCAGCGCAGCCAAAATCAGTCCGGCAAAACGGCGGGCACGCATAGGCAGGTTCTCCTTCGAGGCCAGTGGCTCGAACTTACTGTGCGTGACGCCCGATGGGTCGCATCCTGGACATCGCGCACGGAATCGGCGCTGCGGATCGTCCGACACCGCCCCGATACGCCGCCAGGGTAGGCGGTTCGCCCCCACTTTTGGCGAGGTGGCGCTCGGCATCGCCGCAGGTGGCGCTGTCCCGATGCTCACGCAGCGTGGCCGCGGCCATACACCCGTTCCGCGACGCCGTGCAAGCGAAGCTGGGCGCTTTGCGGCTTTTCTCACGGCCCGTGTCAGCGGCACGTCGGACGCCCGGCACGTTCGGCTCAGCTGAGGTGGTAGTCACCGAGAATCCGCCCGGTCATCGCCATGACATAGCGCATCGCACCCGGCATCGCCACCGGGCATTTGGTAAAGCCCCCGCCGATCGGCACTTCCTTGGTCGGGCAGAAATGCACCCCGTCGGACTGCCGAACGACCACCCGGCCGGAAGCCCCGCATTTCTCGAAGTAGAGGCAGGGCAACGTATCGGTGTAATGGCCATTGTTCAGCACCGCGGCACCCGCGTTGATGAATCGCACGATCCATCCCGGATTCTTCGCCGGCAGCCGGGAGAAGAGCCGGCTGAGCGGGTTCATCCCGACATAGCCCTTCGCGGCTTCCGCCCGGGTGAGCGGTGTGCTCACGAAGTAAACCGGCACGCGAGCCCGGGTGAAGAGGGCGATGACTTTCGCGGCGTCTGCCGCGTACTTATCGAGAAGCGCCTGGCCGGTGAGCGACCTTCCGTTGCGATCGCGCATGCACGGGGTGAAAGCCAGCCCGTTGAACTCGATGACCGCCGCCTGTGGGTGGAAGCCGGTGCGATTCGCCGGGTTCAGCTCGCTGCGGATGTCCGGGATCCAGTCGCACAGCGAGGTGCCCGGGAACGTGTGGGCTGCGCCCGACGGCCTTCCCGGATGCGCCGATGAAGTAGTCGAAGTAAGGACCGGCCTGCGTGCCGAGCGAATCGCCCCAGTACTCGACACGCAGCGGCGGCTTGGCCGGCGCCGGCGTGCAGCCGACGGCGACGAGAGCGACAGCGATCCCCGCCAGCAGCACGCGGGCGAAGGCACGAAAGCGCATGAGTCCCCTCCCAAGTTGGCCATACCGTACGGCACCCCACGGGCGCACCGCGGCACCGTTGCGCCATTTCGTCCGAATTGGCGCGGCGCGCTCCGGCGACCTTTGTCCGGACTTTTCCGGCGGAGCCCCGGCGGCTTTGCCGGTTTCACCACACCTGCCCAGCGCCAGGCAGCAGAAAGACTTCCTCCAACGGGAGCATCGGCCGGCAAGCCCGAACCGACGTATCGCACCGCCCCGTCGCGGCCCGATACGCCTATCGGGTCGCTCCCAACCCGGAAGAGCGGCCCTTGGGGGTGGCCGTGCACCAGCACGGGTGGCTGCGACTTCGGCCCGTGGTCGCTACGCCGCGCACGATGGGGCTGGTCGCTGCCGGCTTCTATCTGAGCGGCGCGCTGCTGGCCCTGCTGGTGACGCTCTGGGAGCCTGTGCACCATCCAGCGGCGATCCGCATGGTGGCGGCGCTGGCAGCACTCAGCGGGGTGGGCGTGCTCGTGCTGCGGCGCCGTCCGGCGTGGAGCTACCACGCCTTCGATCTGCTCGGTACCGCGCTCGTCACGCTCATCATCGTGCTGACCGGAGGCGGGGCCCCGGCGATGGCGATGGCGGCGGTGTACTTCTACGTCCCGCTCGACAGCTTCTTCTTCTTCCCCTGGCAGACCGCAGTCGTGTATCAGGGCTGGGGCCTTTTGGCGCTGGTCCTCGACTCCGCGGTATTTCATGTCCTGGACGGCACCGTCGCGGCGGGTATCGGTATCACCGAGATCGTGGCCGCTTTCGTGGTCTGGGGGCTGGTGCGCGCGGCGGGGGCAGCCGAGGTCGACAGCACCACCGGCCTGCCGAACCGGCGCGGCTACGACCGCGCGCTGGCGGCGGCCATCGCCCAGGCCCGCCGAACCGGCGAGGCCCTGTCGGTGGCCTATTTCGACCTCGACCACTTCAAGGCGATCAACGACTCGGACGGCCACGGCGCGGGCGACCGCCGGCTGCACGCAGTCGCGCAGACCTGGTCCAGGCAGCTTCCGGAGCAGGCGGTGCTGGCCCGTCAAGGTGGCGACGAGTTCGCGGTGCTGCTACCCGGAGTCGGGCTCGCCGCTGCCGTCGACATCGCCGAAGCGCTGCGCGTCTCGCTGGCCGGCCAAGGCTTCACCTGCTCCGGCGGCGTGACCCAATGGGACGCGGCGACCAGCGGATCGAGCCTGATGAGCCGCGCTGACATCGCGCTCTACCGCGCCAAGCGCGCGGGACGTAACCGCGTTCATCGCTACGAGCGCGGTGCGGAGGACGACGAGCTGCGAGCCGCGCTGGCCGCCGGGCAGTTCTGGGTGGCCTACCAGCCGACCGTCGCGCTCGACGATCACCGTCTGGCCGGCGCCGAAGCGCTGCTGCGCTGGCGCCACCCGCAACGCGGCTTCATCTCTCCGGAGGAGTTCATCCCGGTCGCCGAGCGCAGCGGATTGATCTGCGCCCTCGGCCACTTCGTGTTGGAAGAAGCCTGCCGGACGGCTCAGCGAACGTTCCCGGCCGACGCCTACATCGCGGTCAACGTGTCCGGAGCCGAGCTCGGCGACCCGAGCTACGCGGACGAGGTGCTCGAGATCCTGTCGGCGACGAAGCTACCCCCGACGCGGCTGGTGCTCGAGGTGACCGAGACGACGCTGGCCGCCGACAGCGACGTCGCGATCCGCATCCTGCAAAAGCTGCGGGAGAAGGGAATCCGCGTCGCCATCGACGACTTCGGCGTCGGCTTCTCCTCGCTCGGCCGGCTGACCCGGCTGCCGGTCGACATCTTGAAGCTCGACCGGTCGTTCGTTGCCGCGTTGACGCCCGGCCGGCTGCATGAGGACCAAGGCTCGGGTGCCCGGCTGGTCGCAGCGGTGTCCTCGCTCGCGACGGCCGTCGGGCTGCAGACCATCGCCGAGGGCATCGAGTCCCCCGGGCAGGCCCAGCTGCTGCGCGCCTGCGGATTCGGCTACGGCCAGGGGTACCTGTTCGGCCGGCCGGTCGCCGACGAGGCGTTCCTCATGCACACCCAGGGGCGCATGCCCGTTCCGCAACCGCGCAGCCCAAATCAGGCGACGCCCGGCCAGAGCCGGCGCTCGTCGGGACGCGGATCGAGCACGACCGCCGACGGCTCGCCGAACGTCATGACGGGCCGGGTCGCCCGGTCATAGGCCTGCCAGCCGGGCGAACCGGTACGTCCGAAGTCCACCCACGAGCGATGCACGTCAGTCGCAACCGCCTGCGACGGATGAGGGCCTTCGATCGGCGAGTGACCGAGATTGTCGAACAGGAATCCGAGATCCAGACCGTGCGCGGCACCCACCCCCGGCACCGGCGAACGCCAGGCGAATTCGTACAGCCACGTCGGCGCCCGGTCGCGCGCGTCGGCGAGCCGCAGGGCCGGAATGCGGAACATGGCGTCGGTCATCGCGGCAGCCAGCACCACCGCCGGCGTCTGGCAGCGGCGAAGGTAGACGTCGTACGCCGCCGGGTCCGCGCCGTTCACCGCGAGAAACATCCGGGCCCGTTCGGCGGTCTCCTCATCGCCGGGGCCGCCCGAGGCGGTGAGCGCCAGCATCTCCTCCGCGGTGCAGCCGAGCAGGAGATCGACGTCGGCAGATGCACCGTCCCGCAGCAGGTCGAACGGGCGGCGCGGCAGCAGGTCGTTGCCGTGGGTCGTGGTGAACGCCATCCCACCCATGACCGTCGACAACCCCCAGCGCTGCGGGTCGGGATGGGCGCTCATGTCCAGGAACGCGAGCTTGGCGTAGTTGGCGAGCACCTGCGGATCGACGTCGCGCAGCGCCGCCGCGGTCGGCGCCACTCCCGCCCGCCGGGCGATGTCGGCCGTGACCAGCGCCGCGTCCCCCGGCTCCAGCGAGGCTGTCAGCGCAGCGCTCGAGATCGCCGCTCGGCGGAAGAGTCCCCGCGCGCAGCCGAGCAGCGCCAGCGTGAGTCCGGCGCCGCCGGATTCGCCGAAAACAGTGACGTTTTCCGGGTCGCCACCGAACGCGGTGATGTTGTCGCGCACCCACTCGAGCGCGAGCAGCAGGTCCAGGACCCCCCGGTTGGACGGCGCGTCCGGCAGCTCGCTGAAGCCTTCGACGCCGAGCCGGTAATTCGCGGAGACGAACACGACCCCATCCCGGGCGAACGTCGAACCGTCGTAGAGCGGCATCGAGGAGCTGCCCATGATGTAGGCGCCGCCGTGGATCCAGAACATCACCGGCAGCCCGCTGCCGCCCGGGTCAGGGGTCCACACGTTGAGGTTCAAGCACTCGTCGCCGTCGATCCAGCCGTCCTCGAGAAAGTCGAGCTGGCTCGTCGAGTGCGCGGCGTCCGGCTTCGGAGCTGTGGGGCCGAACGCCGTCGCATCCCGGGTGCCGTCCCAACTGTCCGCGGGCTCCGGTGGCGCGAAGCGCAGCGGGCCGAACGGCGGCTTCCCGTACGGGATGCCGAGGAACCGGGCCATGCCGTCGCCGAGAATGCCGCGAACCGTGCCCGACTTGGTGTGAGCGGTGACGTCGCTCATGGGTGTGCCTCCCCGCTCAGGGTTAACCTTCGGCGAGCTCGACCAGCTGGCGCAGCATCGCGGGATCACGGCTGCCGACCAGCAGCGTGGTCACCGGCGTCTTGCGCCACTCCTCGAGCCGCTCCTTGATGCGCCCGACCGGGCCGACGAGCGAGATCTCGTCGGCGAACGCGTCGGGCACCGCGGCGATCGCACCCTCCCGGTCGCCGGCGAAGAACAGCTCCTGGATGCGCAGCGCCTCTTCCTCGTAGCCCATCCGCTGCATGAGCTTGGTGTGGTAGTTCTGCCCCTTCGCACCCATGCCGCCGATGTAGAACCCGAGCATCGCCTTCACCGGGTAGAGACCGGCGGCGACGTCGTCGGTGATGGTCACGTTCACCAGCGCAGCGATCTCGAAGCCGGGCTTGGCCGCCGCCAGCTGATCGGAGTAGACCTCGGGGCGAAACGGCGAGTAGTACAGCGGCAGCCAGCCGTCGGCGATCTCCGCGGTCTGCGTGACGTTCTTCGGTCCCTCGGCGCCGAGCACGATCGGCACGTCGGCGCGCAGCGGATGCGTCATCACGTTCAGCGGCTTGCCGAGTCCGACGCTGCCCGGCCCGCGGTAGGGCAACTGGTAGAACTCGCCGTCGAAGGTGACTTTCTCCTCGCGGCGCAGGATCCGCCGGATGATCTCGACGTATTCCCGGGTGCGCGCGAGCGGACGAGCGCTCGGCTGGCCGTACCAGCCCTCGACGACCTGCGGGCCTGACGCGCCGAGTCCGAGGATGAAGCGCCCGTTCGACAGATGGTCGAGGGTGACCGTCGCCATCGCGGTAGCGCTCGGGGTGCGAGCAGCCATCTGCACGATGCCGGTGCCGATCTTCACCCGCTTCGTGTGGGCCGCCACCCACGCCGCGTAGGTGAACGCGTCATTGCCCCAGGACTCGGCCACCCAGACGGAGTCGAGGCCGACGTCGTCGACGCTCGCCAAAGTCGCTGCGAGATCCGCGGGCGGGGTAGCGCCCCCAATATCCGAGCTGAATACCAACCTTCACAGCTCGGATCCTGGCACAGCCGCTGCGCCGGCCTTCCGGGCACTAGCGCGCGGCCACCCCGAGCGGTCCGGGAACGCGGGCGAGCGTCTCCCGCATCACCCGTGCGATGACCGCCACGCCGGCCGGGTCGGGATGGATGCCGTCGCCGCCGTTGTACCTCGCATACAGCTGATCGGTGTCGGGATTCGTCAGGGCCGCATCGATGTCCGCGACGACCGGGTACTGGCGAAGGCCGGCGTTCAGCAGCTGTCGCTGATGCTCCTGCGCTGCAGAGATGTCGTCATGGCGGGCCGGAACGGTCGCGACGATGAGCGTCTGCCCGCGGCGCGCCACCTCGGAGGCGATCAAGCGGTACTGCGCCAGGATCTGCGCTGCGGAGGCACCGGCCTTGATGTCGTTGCTGCCCATCTCCACGATGACCGCCGACACCCCAGCCGGCGCGAACACATCCGAGGCGACGCGCGACGGTAGCCGCCCCACCGGAGCGCGACCGGTGATCTGGTCGCCGGAGACACCGAAGTTCAGAGCGACAAGCCGGCCGTTCACACCGGTCTCAAGCCGGTCGGTCCAGCGCGTCTCGGTGTCCTTGTCGAGGCCGAGGCCGTCGGTGAGCGAGTCGCCATAGACCGCCACGGTCGGCACGGGCGAGACGGGAAGTACCTGCATTTCGGCGAGCCAGCCGTCTTCGCTCCACTCGGTGAACGCCGCCGCGGTCGGGTCCGCCGCGGCGTCCCCGGCGTTCGGCGCGGTGCAGTAGTCGGTTTGCGGTGACCAGTAGTGCCACGGAACGGACCTGCCGGAGCTCACCGCGATGCTGAGCGCCACATCCTGGCCGCGGCGAACGGGGAGCGCGACCGGGTCGGTCAGGACCTGGCCACCCGCAGCGATGCTGACTTGCGCGCGGCCGCCGACCGTCACCTCACGCTGCGTCGCCGGATCGACGTTCATGCCGTCGAGACGCACGGCGGCGACCAGGTGAGAGAAGGTGACCGGCTCGGTGGCCGGATAGTTGACGAGCCGGAAGCGCAGCTGCGAGCCGCTCAGGCTGGCGTGGGCGATCATCCGGCAGGTCAGGTTCGTACCGGAAAGCACGCCGGGGTGCCCGAGACTGAGCGCCCAACTGGTGCGCCACGGCGTGACCGGCGCCGTCACCACCTTCTCGGTGGGGGCCGGCGCGCCGGACGTGCCCGTTGATTGCACCGTGGTGACCGGCGCTCGGCCGGTGTAGTGCCGAACGGCCCACGCGGCGCCCCCGGCGACCATCAGGACGAGGACCGTCAGGACGGCTGCCCGCCGAAAGCCCCTGCTCCTCGCGGGTATTGGGGAGGCGGCCACACAGCTTTCATCGGCCACGCGCGCGGTTCGGTAAGTGGACGCATCGCGTCAGGCCCTCACCTGCCGCGAGAAGCTACGTCAGACCTGCACGGCGGGATGGCGTTCGCGTACGAGCTGATCGAGCGGCATCGGGCGGCCGAGCAGGTAGCCCTGGCCGAGGTCGCACCCGTACTCGCGCAGGCGCAGCACCTGCTCCTCGTCCTCGACGCCTTCGGCGACGACCCGAAGCCCGAGTCCGGAAGCCAGGTGGACCGTCGAACGCACGATCGCGGCGTCCCCCGCATCGGCGGCAATGCCCTGGACGAAGCGGCGGTCGACCTTGAGCTCGTTGACCGCGAACCGCTGCAGGAAAGACAGGGAGGAGAAGCCGGTGCCGAAGTCGTCGACGGACAGCTGGACGCCATTCGCCCGCAGGCCGCTCAGCACCTGCTCCACGACGTCGAGCTCGCTGACGATCACGGTCTCCGTGATCTCGAGGATGAGGCGCGACGGGGGGCAGTCCGTGGCGGTCGAGAATGGCGAGGACGTCGTCGAGCAGCCGGGCATCCATGAGGTTGCGCGCGGAGAGGTTCACCGCCATGGTCGGCGGCGCGTCCGGGCAGAGCTGCCCGAGCGCCGCGGCGGCTTCGCACGCCATGTCGAGGACCCGCAGCGTGAATTCGCGCACCAGCGGCGACTGCTCCACCACCGGCACGATGTGGGGCGGCCAGAGCAGCCCGCGGCGCGGATGCTGCCAGCGCACCAGCGCCTCATAGCCGACGGTCGCGCCGGTGTCGAGGGTGACCTTCGGCTGGTAGTAGAGCACCAGCTGGGACTTGTCGACGGCGCTTTGCAGCTCGGTGAGGACGATGAGCCGCTCGGCGCTGCCGCGGTCGCGCTCCCCGCGATACCGGGCGGCGGTGCCCGGACGCACCTTCGCCTCGTACATGGCCACGTCGGCGTTGCGCAGCAAGCCCTCGACATGGTCGGCGTCGGTGGGACTGACCGCCACGCCGATGCTGCCGCCGACGGACAGCCGCAGCCCCTCGAGCAGGAACGGCTCCCGAAGCGCGCCGAGCAGCCCGTCGGCGATGGCGTCGGCATCGGCGGCCGACGTGATGCCGGTGAGCAAGATGCCGAACTCGTCGCCGCCGAGTCGAGCCACCAGGTCCTCGCGGCGGACCTGATCGGTCAGCCGGGCCGCCACCTGCTGCAGCAACACGTCGCCCGCGGCATGCCCGAGGGTGTCGTTCACCTGCTTGAAGCGGTCGAGGTCCAGCAGCAGCAACGCCACCACCTCGCCGGCTTGGCGCTGCTCGAGAGCCGCCTCGCACCTGCGTAGCAGCAGCGTCCGGTTGCCGAGGCCGGTCAGCCCATCGTGAGTGGCCTCGTGCACCTGACGCGACAGCAGCCGCGCGTTGACCAGATGGCTGCTGACCGCATCGGCGAAGGCAGTGAACAGGTGGCGCTCCCGCTCGGAAAGCTGCTGGTTGGGCGGCAGGGACAGGTCGAGCATGCCGAGCATGCCCTCGCGGACCTTGAGTACCTCCCGCGCGCCACTCACGAGCGCGCTCGGAGCGGACCGCACCGAGTGCGTCGCCTCGCCGAGCTCGCGGCGCCAGCAGCTCCACGCTCCGCCGCCGGGCACGAGCGAGGTGAGCGGCGCCAGCCGGGATGCACCCGAAGTCGCCGCTCCGGAAGCCGGGACCGGGGAGGCGACCGCCTCGGAGCGCAGCCAGAGCGTGGCACCCGGCGCGCGGAACATCCGCTCGGCCCAGGCCAGCGCCGCGCGCACGACCTGCTCCTCGTCACCGCGGTTGAGGTCGCCGTTCGCCGCGTCGAGCATGCGCCACGCATCGCGATCCTGCTGCACCCGCTGGTAGCCGGTGTAGATGATGTGCAAGGCGACGATCACCGGCGGCAGCACGATCAGGCTGCGCGGGCTCCACCAGACGAGCCAGACGACGGCCACGGCGAAGATGACGTTGCCGAGAGTGGTCAGTAGGCGGATGCCGTTAGCGCTGCGCATGGCTTGGCGCCAGCTACCGCCGGTCGAGGCTGCGACGACGGCGGACACGGCGAACGCGGTGAGGAGTGAGAAAGCGAGCCCGGCCCCGGTAAGCACCGCGAGGTGAACCGGCCTGGCCAGCTGCTCGAGACTGCCCGCCCACGGCACCAGCACCGCGACGATCCCGGTCGCCGCCGTGAAGTCGGCGACGTTGAACGCCGCCTTGATGAACGGCTTGCGCACGATCAGGTGGGCCACGAGCTGGCCGGCGAAGCTGGCTACTACCAGCCACGGCGAGTGCAACAAGGCGCAATTGCCGAGAACCGCCGCTTCGCCCCACCCGATGGACAGCCGCTCGCCCCGATGCCAGAACGGCAGGCGCAGCAGCTCGCTCGAGGCGACCAGCGAGATGGCAACGGCGAGCTGCCAGATGGCGGGGGTCTGCCCGCGAGCCAGCAATGCCAGCAGCAGCACCGCGGCACCCAGCGTGACCGTGATGCCGACGCACGCGGCCGTTCGCCACCTCGCGTCGAACGCGGTGGTCTGGCTCACCGGCGGCTGCATCCTGACTGGTCGTTACGCGTCGTCGGCCGAAGCGGCCGCGGCTCCTACCGTCTCATTGCAGCACAGGATCGCCATAACAGCTTGTGATTGCCTGCATTTGGCGTAACCCGACGATCGGCGACAGCTTCGCCGGCGATCGCGGCACATCGTTGACGCGGACCCTCACGTCACTCTCGGGAGTTCCCGAAAGCTCTTCGACGTGAACTGAGGGCCGGCGCGGAGGCTCAGCCCCAGGAGGTGTGGCGCATGCCAACGTCCTTTCTCAGCGACTGACGGATGGGGCGTGCGCCGCGTCTCGGGCACCCTCATCAGGCGCCGCGCCGGTGCACGTCATATGCATCGCGCCACCGCCGAAACGGCAGCGCGAAGTATCAGATGGCCGGTCCGCCGGGGCGGACGGCCGAGACAGCTACTCCCAGGACCAGTGGCTCATGAACGGCTCCCAATGGGGGACGGCAAGATTACTCTCTGTAATCATTTCGGGCTCTACGGTGATTTAACTCTCTGGTCACCAGGAACGCAAATACCATTACTCTCCGTACAAAGCGCAGGCCACACGACCGGAACGCCGCCGCCCGTGACCTGCCCGACTACGGAGCGCGTTCAGAGTTTCGTTACTGTCCGTAGTCATACTGGCCGCTTGCACCGCCGGGCGCGCGAGCGCAGTTCCGCACCCGCGCAGGCAGGGCGCGCCGGGACTTCCGGGAAATCCGCTCCACATGAGAGCTGCTGCGAGACTCTGGCGCTACCGCCGACCGCTGTCGGACTGACGAAGGAGATGCGCGACCCATGTCGAACAACCCGCCGCCCTACGGTCCCCCCGGGGGCGGGCAGCCGCCGTACGGCCCGCCGGCTGGGCAGCAGCAGGGGCAACAGGGCCAGCAGGGGCAGCAGCCGTACGGACAGCCCGGCCAGCCGCCCTACGGCCAGCCGGGTGGCCAGCCGCCGTACGGCCCGCCGGGCGGGCAGCCGCCCTACGGCCCGCCGGGCGGCCAGGGACCGTATGCACCTCCGGCGTACGGCACGCCGTACGGGCCGCCGGGAGGGTTCGGCGGAGCGCCCTACGGACAGCCGCCGAAGAAGTGGTACCAGCGCTGGTGGGTCTGGCTGGTGATCGTCGTCGCAGTGATCATCATCGGGTTCGTCATCGTCGCCGTGATCTTCCGCGGCAAGTTCGCCCTCGAGTCCAAGTTGAAGGAAGTCATCAAGGACCAGGGGCACAGCGTGTCCAGCGTCAGCTGCCCCAACGACGTCAACACCGACGCGGGCCACAGCTACGACTGCTCGGCCACCATCGACGGGGTGAAGCAGACGGTGCACGTCACGTTCGTCACCGACCGCCACTTCATCGCCAGTTACTAGCCGCTGCCAGAATTCCGAGGTGACCTCCACCCCAGCCCCTGCCGCAGCACAGCCCCGCCCGCTCGCCATCGACGTGCAGCTGCCGGTCGATCGCACCTCCGGCTTGCACGACGCGCCTCGACGCGCGCGCGAACTCGCCGCCACCGGCGTCGACGGACTGTTCACCTTCGAGGGTCAGCACGACGTCTTCTTCCCGCTGGTCGCCGCGAGCGTGGGCGGGGACCTCGACGTCGACCTCATGACGAACGTCGCGATCGCGTTCCCGCGCAGCCCGCTGCACCTCGCGCACGCCGCCTATGACCTGCACACCATGTCCGGCGGGCCGCTTCCGGCTGGGTCTCGGCTCGCAGATCCGCCCGCAGATCGAGCGGCGCTACGGCAGCACCTGGTCGCGGCCGGTGGCTCGGATGCGCGAGACTGGTGCTCGCGATCAAAGCGATCCTCGCGGCCTGGGACGGCGAGGCGAAGCTCGACTTCCGCGGCGAGTTCACCACGCACACGCTGATGACGCCGAACTTCAACTCCCGGGCCGAACCCGTTCGGCCCGCCGAAGATCGAGGTTGGGGCGCTCGGTCCGAAGATGACGCGAGATGACGGCTGAGGTGGCCGACGGCATCCTGGTCATGCCGTTCAACAGCGCGCGCCACTTCGCCGAGCGCACCCTGCCCGCTATCGACCGCGGGCTCGCCACCGCCGGGCGCACCCGCGATGACCTGGAGATCGTCTGCGAAGCGATCATCGCGGTCGGCGAGACCGACGAGGAGGTCGAGCCGCGGCGGCACGGGGCGTGCGCGGCCTGCTGTCGTTCTACGGCTCGACCCCGTCCTACCGGCCGGTGCTGGACGTCGAGGGCTGGGGTGACGTGCAGCCGGAGCTGAACGCCATGTCCAAGCGCGGCGAGTGGGCGGAGATGGCCGAGCTCATCACCGATGAGATGGTCGAGACCCTCGCGGTGCGCGGGCGGCCGGACGAGACTGCGCCAAGGAGCTGGTGCGCCGCTTCGGCGAGGCCGCCGACCGGGTGTGCCTGTACTTCCCGGGCTATCCCATGAGTGACGAGCGTCTCGGCCGACTGGTGGACGAGATCAAGGCGCGCCGTCGGTTAGCATGGAGGTCGAAGCGGAACGCTTGTTCCGCTTGCGATTGCGAGGGGACGACGCGACCATGGGCCGGGCCACCCGCACGCCGCACCAGGTGACCTTCCTGGTGCTCATTTGCGGCGTGATGGCGTACGCGTTGCTGCAGTCGCTCGTCGATCCCGGCGCTGCCGACGATCCAGGCGCACCTGCACACCACGCAGACGGCGACCACCTGGCTCATCACCGGATACCTGCTCTCCGCCTCGGTCTGCACGCCGATCCTCGGCCGCATCGGCGACGTGTTCGGCAAGGAGCGGATGCTCGTCGTCACGCTCGGGGCGCTCGCGGCCGGCACGGCGCTCGGCCGCGGTCGTCGAACTCGATCGCGCTGCTGATCGTCGCCCGGCTGATCCAGGGCGCCGGCGGCGGCGTGCTGCCGCTGGCGTTCGGCATCATCCGCGACGAGTTCCCGCGCGAGAAGGTGGCCGGGGCCATCGGGCTCTCCGCCGCGATGATCGCCGTCGGCAGCGGCCTCGGCATCACCGTCGCCGGGCCGATCGTCGTCTCACCTCGGCTACCACTGGCTGTTCATCATCCCGCTCTTCCTCATCGTTCCCGCGGCCATCGGCACCCACCTGCTGGTACCGGAGTCCCCGGTTCGCACCGCCGGCGGGGTGAGCATGCGCGGCGCGCTGCTGCTGTCGGGGTGGCTCGTCGCGCTGCTGCTCGGCATCAGCGAGGGCCACGTCGCTGGGGATGGACGTCGCCCGGGATCCTCGGGCTCTTCGCTGCGTCGCGGTCGTCATCGGCGTCGATCTGGGTGCGCGTCGAGGCGCGCGCGAAGGACCCGCTGATCGACATGCAGATGATGCGCCAGCCGGCGGTGTGGACCACCAACCTCACCGCCCTGCTGCTCGGCGTCGCCATGTACTCGGTGATGGCGTTCCTGCCCGGCTTCTTCCAGACCCCGGAGCGCGCCGGGCTACGGCTACGGGGCCAGCATCGTCGACTCCGGGCCTGCATCATGCTGCCCTCGAGCGTCGACGATGTTCGTCGTCGGGCTGGCGTCCGGCCGCTCGCCGCCCGCTACGGCTCGAAGCTGCCGGTGATCGGCGGCTCGGTCATTGCGGCGCTCACGTTCCTGCTGATGGCGGTGGCCCACGGCGTCGGCCTGGGAGATGGCGCTCGAAACCGGGCTCATGGGGCTCGGCGTCGGCGCTGCCTTCTCCGCGCTGTCGAACCTCGTCGTCGAATCGGTGCCGGACCACCAGACCGGTGTGGCGAGCGGCATGAACGCCAACATCCGCACGATCGGCGGCTCGATCGGCAGCCAGGTCTGCAGCAGCCTGATCACGGCCGGGATCATCGGCAGCGCGCTGCCGAAGGAGTCCGGTTACGTCGGCGGCGTTCCTCTTCCTCGCCGTCGTGTCGCTGCTTGCAGCTGCGGCCGCCGTGATCATCCCCCGACCGGAGCGGGTGGCGGTATCGCAGGCGCTGACCGGCGTGGAGACCGTCGCCGAACTCACCGGCGGGAGCATGCCGGAGGGTGGGCGCCGGAGCGTGCCGGCATGAGTACGGGGCTGCTACGCGGCATGAGCGTGAAGACCGCACCACCGCTGCGCCGCGACGCGGCCGAGAACCGCGCGCGCATCCTCGCCGCGGCCATCGACGTCTTCGGCGCCGCCGGTGCCGAGGCCGGGATCGACGACGTCGCACGGCAAGCGGGCGTCGGCATCGGGACGGTCTACCGCCGCTTCCCCACCAAGGAAGCCCTGATCGACGCCATCGTCGCCCAGCTCCTGCACGACGTGCTCGACGTCGCCCGCGCCGCGCTCGACGCGCCTGCGGAGGAGGGCCTCGCCGCCTATCTCACCGGCGCCGGCGAGCTGCAGGCGCGCCACGCCGGCTGCCTCTGGCAGCTGTGGACGGGCGGCGACGAGAACGCCGAGGTGCTGCCGGAGCTGCGCACGGTCGTGCAGCAGTTGCTCACCCGCGCTCAGCACAGCGGCGCCGTCCGCGCCGATCTGAGCTACGAAGACATCGGCATGACGCTGTGGTCGCTGGCCGGCGTCATCGAGTCGGCACGCGACGCCGGCCCCGACGTCTGGCGCCGCACGCTCGAGCTGATCCTGCTCGGCATGAAAGCATCGGCCGGCCCGCTGCACGCGCCGTCATTGAGCCCAGCCGGACTGCAGGCGATCGCCACCCGCGCCCGGCAGCGCCGCTCGAGCTGACGGATGCGAGGCCGGCAATGAACGGTCACGATTGCGCCGGGACCGGCCAGGCCACCGTCTCGTTACCTGCCGTCGCCGTCACCTGCGGGTTCTCGCACTCGGCCGGGCGGGGAAACACGACCTCGCCGCGGTCGTCGCCACCGGCGGAGAGGCTCGCGGGGTAGTTGCTCTCATTCTGGTCAGGCTCGATCGACGTGCTGCCACAGCGCAGCACGAAGATCGGCAGCGGCGACTCGGCATCCGACACGTTGCGCACGGTGATGTCGGCCTCGACGAACTTCGGCCCGTTCACATGCGCGTACCGCGCGGTTTCCGCGACGACGATCTCGAAGCTGCCGACGCGCACCGGCTTCCCGAGCGGGCTGGTCTTGGCGGCGGAGCCGCTGCCGGAGGCGGAGGCGGAGCCGGAGCTGGACGAACCGCAGGCACCCAGTACCGGAGCACCCAGTACGAGAGCACCGGCCACGGCAGTGGCCGGCAGCAGCCTGCGGGAGGCAGCCACGCCTCGCAGGTAACCAGATGTGATGTTCATGTACCCAGCATGGACGCCTGCCGGGTACCGGTGTGATCGGGTGTCCGCCGTTTGACGCGGCGGGAAGCAGCGGCGCAGGCGCTACGCGTTCACGCGCTCGAAGACGGCGCTCATGCCCTGGCCGCCGCCGATGCACATCGTCTCCAGGCCGTAGCGGGCGCCGCGGCGCTCCATCTCGCGCAGGAGGGTGGCGAGGATGCGGCCGCCGGTGGCGCCGACCGGGTGGCCGAGCGAGATGCCGGACCCGTTCACGTTCATGCGGTCGAAGTCCTGCGCGGCCGAAACCCCACTCCCGGGTGCACGCGAGCACCTGCGCGGCGAACGCCTCGTTGAGCTCGATGAGGTCCATGTCGGACAGCTTGAGCCCGGCGCGGTCGAGCGCCTTGGCCGTGGAGGGCACCGGGCCGATGCCCATGGTGCGCGGCGGCACTCCGGCGACGGCCCAGCTGACCAGCCGGGCCAGCGGTCGCAGCCCATAGCGCTCCGCCGCTTCCGGGGTGGTGACGATGCAGACCGCCGCACCGTCGTTCTGACCGCTGGCATTGCCGGCCGTCACGGTCGACTCGGCGTCCTGCTTGAGCATCACGGGCTTCAGCGTGGCGAGCTTCTCGAGCGTGGTGTCGGCGCGCGGGTGCTCGTCGGTGTCGATGACCACGTCGCCCTTGCGCGAGCTCACCGTCACCGGGACGATCTCTTCGGCGAAGCGGCCGTCCTGCTGGGCTGCGACCGCCCGCTGGTGCGAGGCGAGGGCCAGCTCGTCCTGCTCCGCGCGGCTGATGCGCGTACTCGCGGCGCAGGTTCTCGGCGGTCTCCAGCATCCCGCCGGGCACCGGGTAGTTCTCGCCGCCGGCCGTGACGCGCCCGCGGGCCAGCCGGTCGGCGAGCATCGACGCCCTCGCCCTTCGGCCCCCAGCGCAGCAGCGCGTAGAACTCGGCCTGCGACATGCTCTCGGCGCCGCCGGCGAGCACCAGATCATGCGCGCCGGTCTGGACGCACATCGCGGCGAACGTGATCGCCTGCAGACCCGAGCCGCAGCGCCGGTCCAGCTGCAGGCCGCCGGTCTCGATCGGCAGCCCGGCGTCGAGCGCCGCCACCCGTCCGATCGCCGGCGCCTCCCCGTTCGGATAGCACTGGCCGAGGAACACGTCGTCGACCGCCTCGCCGGGCAGGCCGGTGCGCTCGAGCAGCCCCCGGATCACCGTCGCCGCGAGCGTCGCCGCGGGGACGTCACGGAACATTCCGCCGTAGCGGCCGACCGGTGTGCGCACCGGCTCGCAGATCACGGCCTCGCGCATGACAGGCTCCTTCCACCGGAGCCCACCCTAGCGGGCTCCGAACAAGAATGCTTGCCGAAGGAGCCGCTGTGGACGTCTACGAGGCGCTGTACACGACGCGCGCGATGCGCCGGCTTGAAGCGCGACCCGATCCCGCAGGACGTCCAGGCGAAGATCCTCGACGCTGCCATCCGCGCCCCCGCGGCGGCAACACGCAGAACTGGCGCTTCCTGCTCGTCGACGACCCGCAGATCATCGGCGCGCTCGCTCCCGATCTACCAGCGCTGCATCAGCCAGCTGTGGAGCGACGCTCTACAAGGACCGCATGGACGCCGCGCAAGCCGCTCCGGACGCTCCGGAGAGCATCGCGAGATGAAGATGCAGTCCGCTCCGCGCAGCACCTGGCCGACCACTTCGCCGATGTGCCGCTGCTGCTGTTCGGCTTCGCCCAGGGCGACCCGTCGGGCGGCTCGATCTTCCCGGCGATCTGGAGCGCGCAGCTCGCCGCCCGCGCCGAAGGGTGTCGGTACTCGCTGACTCAGGCCATGGCGTTCGAGCCCGCCCGGTGCTGGAGGTGCTGGGCAGGTTCCGAGGGAGCAGAACTGGCACATGTCGTGCTGCGTCACGTTCGGCTACCCCACCGGGCGGTGGGGCGTCGCCGAGCGCCGGCCGGTGCACGAGGTGGCGTTCCGCAACACCTGGGACGGCCCGCTCGGCTTCGAGGTGCCGGAGCCGCTCTGGCCGTAGTGAGCCGCCGCCGGTTCTGCTACTGCGACTCGCCCACTGCGGGTGGCCGATGAAGACGCCGAGGGCCGACGCGGTGACCGTGCCGTCGGCGACGAGCTCGCCGGTGGCGAAGTGCTTGCGCCCCTCGGTATGCGTGTACCGCGCATGCACCATGAGCGGCGACGCCGAGCGGGGTCGCTGCCTTGTAGCGGAGGTCGAGGCCGGCAGTCATGCCTGGCTTGCCGACCGCAGCCGTCGCGAACCCGACGACCTGGTCGAGGATGGTGGCGACGACCCCGCCGTGCGCGCGTCCGGCGGGCCGACGTGGGCGGGTCGAAGCGTGCAGCGCGCAAGGACCTCGCCGGTCTCGGGATGCGCGATCGCGTCATACGCGGTCTCGCCGTCCGGGGTGAGCCACTGGATCCGTCAGCGCCTGCGGGTTCAGCCGTCCGGTGCCGGCCTGCGTGAGGTGTTCGATCGCGCCGTCGGGGTGGCGCACCATCCAGACCGGATCGGGGCGCTGCGCGCGCGCCAGCCGCTTCGTCAGCGCGCGCACCTCGGCGGCGACTGCGGCGCGCTCGGCCGGGTCGACGTCCGTCATGACGGTGGCCTCGACGAGGTCACGCACCGCCTCGGCGAGGTCGAACGCGCTGGGCGGCACCTGATCCGCCGGGATGACCCGATGCATGCATCGCGCGAAACCGCGCGGCGTCAGGGTTTTCGGCCTGCTCGAGCTCGCTGGGAGTTCACTGCACCTCGTTCGGGACGTGAAAGTGGTCGGTGTACGGGGCGAAGCGGGAACGCTCGGCCGCGAGCGTCGAGGCCGAGCTCGGCGAACGAGTACTCGTGGCTGCCGTGGCGGCCACGCGGACGTGCGCTGACGTACTCCCTCATCTTCTCCCGAGCGCTGCTCCGTGAACGGCTGGTCCCAGGTGGCGTAGCAGGCAGCGGCGGCCGCGATCGGATCGGCCGACGAGATCACCGTAGAGCCCCGGAGTGCAGCCGCCCCGGCTCGCGCAGGCGAGGGTCGATGCGGGTCGACGAGCGCGTTGAGCGAACGGGCGTAGAGCTCGGCGTGATAGCGCCCGATCGCGGGCAGGTCGACGTGGTCGCTGTGCACCCAGCGCAGGTGCGCGACAAGGCTGCTGACCGAGCCGATGCACCGCCAGCGGGTCGCGATGGGTGACGGCGATCCGGGCGTCCGGGTAGACGTCGAGCAGCGCGCCGAGCGAGTGCAGATGGACCGGTGACTTCAGCACCCACTGCGGTCGCGGGCTGCGGCGCTGCAGCAGCGCCAGCACGAGCCGGTGGTACTCGTACGCCGGCCGCAGATCCGCCTTGGCGAACCAGGCGTGGTGTAGCTCGGGACGTCATAACGCACCACGAACTCTTCCGAGCAGGAAGGCGAACGACATCGCCGACAGGCATTCCTTCGGATTGCGGGCGCCGTACTCGTGGATCGCATCGAGGCCCGGATCGGCTCCCGCGAAGCCGCGCAGCTCGCTTTCGGCAAGGTCTATGCGCGCCGACTCGTCCGCGCCGGGCACCGGAGGCGGCAACGGCAGCAGCAGCTCCCAGCCGAGCGGCGCGCGAAGCGCCGGGTCGCTCGCCAGCAACGCGTGCAGGATCGTCGTGCCGGTGCGGGGTGCGCCCGTCACCATCAGCGGGCGCACGATCTCCTCGTCCACCGCCCCCGGGTCCTCCCGCAGGTAACGCTGCATCTGCAGACGCACCCGCAGCAGCCGCAGCAGCTGCCGCCGGGCGAGGAACCGGCCGAGGACGCTCAGCCGGGCCTCCTCCTCGAGCGCGGGCAGGAGCACCTCGAGCGGCTCGCGGAAGCGCCGGCGCCGAAGTCGTCGTCGCCGCCGTCGTCGATCGCCTCGATCGCCCGCACCTCCGACAGCAACCCGTCGACGGTGAACGGCAGCCGGGCCACCTCGCTGATCGCCGGCACCCCACCGGCGTTCACCAACTGCACCCACGCCGGTCGCTCGGGCGGACTCCAGCTCACCGGCCGACCATAACCACCCGCCGGGCGCCCCGCGCACCACCGGGTCCCGGATCGCGCAGCTGCGTCCGATAGCTTGCTGCGCTGTGACAGCTGACGCGCCCCGCGAACTGGCCGCGTGGCGAAACTTTTGCCGCACGCTCGCCGAATCAGGCGAACGGCTTCTCGAGCAGGGCTTGCCGCCGGGCAATCCGAGCATGCCGGAAGCCGTCCGGCATCTGGCGACGCAGACGGTGTGCTGGCTCGGTGACGCCTTCGCGGGCGAGCGCGATCTCGGGGTTCACCGGCTGAACGACCCGCTGACGCCGTGGGGCGGCCCGAACGCCGACAACGTCTACCGCTACGCCAAGATCGACGATCGGGCACCTACCGGCTGCACGGCTTCATGCACAGCTGCGAGGAGTTCCTGCTCGCGCTGCGCATCGGCAACATGCACCAGAAGGAGCACGGCACGCTCGGCGAAGCGAGCGCCACCGAGCTCGGGATCGAGATCCGGCGACACGGTCGACCTCCTGCTGAGCCCGAGCGGTGAGGGCGGCCTGGCGATCCCGCCCGGCACCCGGATGCTGTCGATCCGCGAGTACTACTACGACTGGCGCCCGCTGGAGCCCGCAATGCTGCTGCTCGAGCGGCTCGACAAGCCGGTCGACACCGGCGACGTCGCTGCGGCGCTGGATGCGGCGGGAGAGCAGCTGACCCGCTCGCTGACCTACTGGGCCGAGTACATGGTCACGGCCCGCGCGCGGGGCACCGACAATGCCTTCATCGCACCTCGGCGCGAGCCGCGCGGCCTGCAGACGATGCACTACGCCTTCTGCTTCTGGCAGCTGCGGCCGGACGAGGCGCTCGTCGTGCGTTTCGCCGTACCGCAGGCCCGCTACTGGAGCGTGCAGCTGTACCAGCACGGCTGGTTCGAGGCACTGGACATGGCTCGGCCGACGAGCTTGAACCACCGCCAGCTGCGGATCGGCGACGACGGCGAGGTCACCGTCGTCCTCGCGGCATCCGATCCCGGTTACGCGAACTGGCTCGACACCGAGGGGCGTGAAGAGGGACTGCTCACCTTCCGCTGCGCGTGGCTTGCGGCGACCGCCCCGCAGGCCGCCACCGAGGTCGTTCCGTTGCAGGAGGTGGATCGAGCCGTCGGGGGTGTGACACCGCGGATGGACCCCACCGAGCGCGCCGAGCAGATCGCCGCCCGCCGTACCCACCTGCGCTGGAGGTTTCGCACGTGAGCGTGCTCGGACGGACGCTTCGCCTGGCAGCCGAGAAGTTCGGCGACCGCATTGCGTTGGTGCACAACGGCCGGCAGCTCAGCTACGGCGAGCTGGACCGGCTGACGGACGAGCTCGCCGCCGGCCTCGCCCGCCGCGGTGTGCGCGCCGGGCAGCTCGTCGCGCTCGTCCTGCCGAACGGTATCGAGTACGTGCTGGCCTTCACCGCCCTCGCCCGGCTCGATGCGGTCACCACCGGTCTCAATCCGCGCTACACACCGGCCGAGCGTGCCAAGGTGATCGAGCGTGCCGCTCCCGCGCTCGTGATCGTGCAGCCGGACAAGGCCGCCGAGATCCCCGCCACCGTGTCGACTCTCGAGTGCCCGCTCGGCGCGGCAGCCGAGCAGATCTGGGAGTCCGTCCGCGTGCCGGACGGCATGCCGCCCGCAGCGGCCGACAGCGCCGATCTCAGCCTGCCCGAGACGGTCGTCTTCACCTCGGGCACCACGGGCCTGCCGAAAGGTGCGCTCTTCACGGGACGGCAGATCGCCGCGATCGCCGAGTTCGACACCGGCGGCGCGTGGGGTTCCGGCGGCGCGCAACTCGTCGCTACCGCCTTGCCGCACATCGGCTTCATGACGAAGCTCGCCGGCTACCTGCAGCTCGGAGCGACGCTGCACATCCTGGACCGCTGGCGGGCCGCCGATGCGCTGCGAGTGCTCGCCACCGAACGGGTGCCCTATGTCGGCGGGGTCGCCGCGCAGATCTCGCTGCTGCTGAACCATCCCGATTTCCCGACGTACGACTGGTCCGCAGTGAAGGGCATCATCGTGGGCGCCGGACCGAGCCCGGCCGCCACTGTCCGGGAGGCTCGGGAGAAGTTCGGCTGCGGCTATTCGGTGCGTTACTCACTCACCGAATCGGGAGGCATCGGCACGCTCACCGCGTTCGATGCTCCCGACTCCGAAACGCTCGGAACCGTCGGCCGTCCGCGTCCCGGCAGCGAGATGCAGGTCCGCGATCCCGACACCGACGAGGTGCTCATAGCAGGCCGGGTCGGGCGGGTCTGCTTGCGCTCCCCCGCGGTGATGGCCGGCTACTGGCGCGACCCGAAGGGCACCGCTGCCGCGCTGGACGACGAAGGCTGGCTGCGCACGGGCGACCTCGGCTATATCGGAACGGACGGCTTGCTGCGGATCACCGGCCGCATCGGCGAGATGTACATCCGCGGCGGCTACAACGTCTTCCCGCTCGAGGTCGAGGCGGTGCTGCTGGAGCATCCGGCTGTCGCGTCGGTCGCGGTCAGCCCGCGGCCGAGCGATGTGATGGGCGAGATCGGGGTGGCGGTCGTGGTGCCGCGCGAGGGGCATGAGCCGCCGACGCTCGAGGAGTTGCGCGCGTTCGCCGCCGAACGGCTGGCGGCCTACAAGCTGCCGGAAGCGATCCGGATCGTCGACGCGTTGCCACTGACGAGCATGGACAAGGTCGACCGCCGCGCTATCGCGGCGTTGGTCGCGCAGGACTGACCGGGCGCTCAACCCACCCGCAGCGCAGCGCCGAGCACGTCGTACATCTCCCGCTGAGCGCGCTTGCTGACGACGGCATTCACCGCGATACCGGAGCCGTGGAACGTCCCCGGGTAGGTGTGCAACTCGACCGGGACGCCGGCCTGCAGCAGCCGCTGTGCGTAGGCGATGCCCTCATCGCGCAGCGGGTCCAGCTCGGCGGTCTGCACGTAGGCCGGCGGCAGCCCGGACAGATCAGTGGCGCGGGCCGGGGCCGCATACGGCGACGTGTCCCGGCTCTCGTCACCGCTGCCGAGATAGCGCTTCCACATCAGCTCCGCGCCGGGTCGGTTGAACATCGGGGTATCGCCGAAGTGCTGCATGGACCACGTCGCCATGCGGTCGTCGGTGACCGGAATCTGCAGCGCCTGGAAGCAGATCGACGGCCCACCGCGGTCGCGCGCCATGAGCGCCACCGCGGCGGCGAGCGCACCGCCCGCGCTCCCGCCCATCACGGCGACGCGGGCCGGGTCGACGTTCAGCTCCGCAGCGTTCTCGTGCACCCACAGCAGTGCCGCGTAACAGTCCTCGACGCCTGCCGGGAAAGGGTTTTCGGGTGCCAGCCGGTACTCGACCGCGACGACGGCGATGCCGAGTTCGGCAGCAAGCCGCACGTTCGCGGGGTGGTTCATGGGGACGCTGCCGTAGGTGAACGCGCCGCCGTGATAGTCGAGGACACATCCGTGCGCGCCGGTGACGTCGATCGGCCGGTAGGTGCGCACGGTGACGTCGGGCGCACCGGGTGGGCCGGGGATCCGGCGGTCGGCGATGATGAGCAGCTCCTCGCCGTACTGCGGCCCGGCGCCGACGCCGAGCATGCTTTCGAGCATCTTGCGGCCCTCGACGACGTCGTCCGATTGGCCCTGGGGCAGGAACGCGAGCATGCCGGTGACTTCCGGGTCCAGCCACCGCTCCCCCGGCTGCGGCCGCGACTGCTCCGGGGTGCGGGCGAGGACGGTGTTCACCGCGAGAAAACGGCTGCGTCGTATGCGCTTTGCGAGCGTGCCTTCGGGCAGCACCCCGTCGAATGCGTGGATGACGCCCGGCACGACGTGCAACTCGGTCGGGACACCGGCCTGCATGAGTCGCTGGGCGTACTCGATGGCCTCGTCGCGCAGCGGGTCGAACTCCCCGGTGGTGATCGCGGTGGGCGGCAGCCCGGTGAGGTCCGTGGCCCGGGCGGGTGCCGCATAAGGCGAGGTGTCGTCGCCCGCCGGGTCATGCCCGTCGCCGAGATAGTGCTTCCACATGAGAACGCTGCTGCGACCGTTCCACAGCGGGGTCTCGGTATGCGTCTGCATCGAGTGCGTCGTCATGCGGTCGTCGAGGACCGGGAAGAGCAGCAGCTGGTACATCGGCTGCACGCCGCCCTCGGCCCGCGCCCGCAGGGCCACTGCCGCGGCGAGTGCCCCACCGGCGGAGACGCCGGTGACCACGACCCGCGCCGGATCGATATCGAGCCCGGACTCACCGCGGGTGAGCCAGCTGTACACGGCGAAGCAGTCGTCGATGCCGGCCGGGAAGCGGTGCTCCGGTGCCAGCCGGTAGTCGACCGACACGACCAACCGGCCGGTCGCGAGGGCCAGGCGTTCACACGAGGGGTTGTCCTGGTCGAGATGACCGATGACGAACGCGCCGCCGTGGATGTGCAGGATGACCGGGCCGCCGGCCAGGAACCCTTCCGGCTGGTAGATCCGTACCGGCACGTCCGGCGCGCCCGGGACGAGCAGGTCCCGCCGGGTGACCCTCGGGTCGGCCTGGGGCGCCAGGCCCGCTTGCGCGGTCAGCTCCGCGATCTCGGCCATGCGCGTGCGAAGCGCCGCGGGATCGACGAAGCCCACGGCCGGGTCGGCCAGCTCGGGCGGCAAGAGGGCGATCACTGCTTCAAGCTCGGGGTCCACGCTGCTCCCTGTGACGAACGCGCCAGCTACAGGCAGGAACGTACGCCGCGCCGATCGCCCACTCGGCACTACCTCGCCATGGGGCTAGGCCGAGTGACGGAAGGTGACGCTCATCCGCGGGCCCGCTGCCGCCACTTTGGGCACGCTGTGCTCCCAATCGTGCTGGGCGGCGCCGCCCATGACGAGCAGGTCGCCGGCGCCGAGCAGGAAGGTCCGCGCGATCCGGCCACCCCGCGGGCGCAGGTGGAATTTGCGCGGCTCGCCGAGCGACACGATGCCGACCAAGGGATTGCGCAGCACCTTGCGCACCGTGTCACCGTGCCAGGCGACGCTATCGGCGCCGTCGCGGTAGAGATTCACGTGGACCGAGTCGAACAGCAGCTCGTAGTGCCGCGACAGGCTCTCGCGCAGCGCGTCCACCGCCGGCGGCATGGAGCCGAGCTGCCAACCGGTGACGAGGCGCGGCTCGGTCACCATCGCGTCGTACATCGGCCGCTCGCGCTGCCTCCAACCCGGCGTGGCGATCAGCTCGGCCATCAGCTCATCCGCGTCGGCGAGCCATCCGGGGCAATGATCGACCCACGACTCAGGGTCGAGCCAGACGCGTCTCAGACGCGTGAACGAGAGCGCAGGCGCGGCGTCCGAGTCGGTGTCCCAACGGGGCAGCGTCGCCTGCCAGGACAGCTGCACGCGTCCGAGCGTACGCCGATTTCTCGCACAGGTGTTCTAGGTGATGGTGCTAAGCGACGGTCTCGACGGGAGCAGGCAGCTTCGCCGGCGACGATGGCTGCAGCTGCGAATGGCGGGCCACGATGGCCACCCCAGCCACCACCGCGACGACCGACAGCACGATCACGGCGATCGACAGTGGGCTGGCCTTGAGGCGCTCGTGCAGCAGGCCGACGCCGATGGTCACCGCGACGATCGGCTCGGTGATGGTGAGGACGGCAAGCGGCGCCGGCAACGATCCCGACTGGTAGGCGTTTTGCGTGAGCAGGAAGCCGACGAGGCCGCACACGACGACGGCGATGATGGGCCAGCCGAGGGCATGGTGCAGGTCGCGGACGATCACGCTGAGCAGCGGCGAGCAGACGCCGAACAGGCTCGAGGCGCAGAACGCGAGCGCGACCGCGCGCAGCATTCCGGCGGTGCGCAGCGTCCCGAGGAAGAGCAGCGTGACGAACGGGCCGACGGACGCGAGCAGCAGCAGACCGTCGCGGGTGCTCAGCCGGTCGACCCCCTCGGTCGGCTGAGCCGCGATGAGGAACGCGCCGAGCCCGGCGCAGCAGAGCAGCGCGCCGCCCCACTCCCCCCGGTTGACGCGGCGCCGGTCGACCGCGGCCGAGATCGGGATCGCCAGCAGCAGCCCGGTGACCAGCAGCGGCTGCACGACGGCCACGGCGCCGAGCCCCAGCGCCACGGCCTGCAGCACGAAGCCGAAGAGGTCGCCGAACGAGGCCGCCCACCACATCGGTGAGCGCATGAGAGTGAGGAACAGGCGGGGGTTCAACGTGCCTTGCGCGGGGGTCAGCGACGCGACGCGGTGCTGACCCACCGCGCCGAGGGCGAAACACGTCGCCGAGATCAGCGCTACGACAACGGCCAGTCCCATTCGGCCTACTCTGCCGCGTCCAGCGCCACCCGTGTGGGAGGTTTTCGTGCCTGACCGGCGTGGGAAGGCTGCGTGATAACTTCTTCTGCACGCGCCGTTAGCTCAATTGGCAGAGCAGCGGACTCTTAATCCGCGGGTTCGGGGTTCAAGTCCCTGACGGCGCACCCCGTTTGGGCTGGTAGAGGCCTCGGCCTCTGCCAGCAGCAGGTGATACGACCCGCCGGTGTGGCCAAAGTGTGGCCATCGCGGCAGGCGGTGCTCTATCAGTCTCCCCGACCGTCGTTCGGCTGGTGCCCTCCGGCGTTCTCGCCGTTCCCTCCGGATGACTGCAGGCCAGGAGGTAGCTGCGCCGGCGGCGTGGCTGCGGGCGGTTGCGGATTGACCGGATCTGGGGAGTGCTCTTCCGGAACGCTGCCGGAGCTGTCGCTGGGCGCGACTGCCGGGGTCGGCGCTACGGCGACGCTGCCGCCGGGTGAAGGCATGTCCTCACCGGCGTGAGTTCCCGCTCCGCCGGCGTGGTCGGGGCGGGCCACCGGTGTGGCAGGCGGGCCGCCCGCGGGCCGCCGGCCGGGGACAGTTGTCGCGGACGGGCCGTGTGTGTCGTGACGGCCGGTGGCCGCCGGGCTCGCCGGTGAGGGCATTCGGGGCCGGTCAGCCAGTTCGCGACGGAGTGCGGCGATGCGCTCCAGCAGCGCCTTCGGTGCCGCCGTACCCTGATGCGCCAGGCCCGTCGCGTCGTCCAGAAGCGCGGTGATGCGCTTGCGCTCGTCGGCCGTGAGGTTGCCGGCCTGCCGGGCGCGGGCGAGCGAAGCCGCGACCTGATCGAGTCGTTCAACGGCAAGACGCGCGGCCATGTCGTTGCCTGCGGGAGCCGCCGGGTGACCGAAAAGAAGGGTGTGCACCGGCCCGAGGAAGCCCGAAGGCCCGGTGACCGCGGCCGCGACTCCGGTCATAGCCAGGGCTGCTCCGAGGCTCACCGCGGCGACCGCAGCCGCGCGCCGTGTGCGACGCGGCAGCCCATGCGGCGGGCGCGAGTCTGCCTGGGCCGGCGAGACATCGGGAGGAGGCACCGGGAGCATGTCGGCGGCGTGCAATTCGTTGCGCCAATCACGTAACAGGCCGATGACCTCGTCCGCGGGCTCACCGTCTCCCTCGCCGAATGGCAAGCCGAGTGACGTCAACAGGATGTCGTCGCGGGTGATGTCATGCGCGCTGACCGTAGACGCGAAACGCTTGCTGTCGCGTCTCATGACGCGCACCTCGCGTGAAGCGTGCGCAGCCGTGCCAGCGCGCGGTGCTGGGCGACCCGGACCGCGCTGGCTTTCATGTTGAGCACGGCACCGGTCTCCTCGGCGGACAATCCCGCCGCAACGCGCAGCCGGAGGATCTCGGCTTCGCGCTCGGGTAATCGGGCCAGTAAGGCAGCGACTTCCCGCGACGCTTCCAGGCGGAGCGCAGCCGACTCGGGACCGTCGGCGTCTGTCGGTCGGTCGGGCAGTACGCCGTGCTGGCACTCGCGACGCGCGAAACCGATTCGGCGCGCTTCCAGGACTTTTCGCGCGGCGATCCCGATGGCGAATGCCATGAACGGCAGCCCTCGGTCGACATAGCGGGGTAGCGCAGCGACCAACGCGATCGTCGTCTCCTGGGTCGCGTCGTCGGCCGCGTGGCAGTCGAGCAGTTTCGACAGGCAGTAACGGTAGATCGCCGGGCGCAGGCGGAAGATCAGTCGTTCGACGTCCTCGGGACGGCCGGCTCTGGCGCCCTCGACGAGGACAGCCAGGTTCGCTGCCTCCTCCGTGGCGGTCACGATCTGTACGCCTGCCTCGAATCCCTGGCCGATAGATGCGCGGAGGCCTTGCCTCAACTCTTCCGGTCAGGTCTATCGGCACGCAGCTTCATTGATCTGAACTTCCGCCGTCCCCATTCCCGCGCTCTCGCCTGCCCGGTCACCGGGCGGGCGCTGACAGGGCGGCGTTTGTAACGTTCGCGAGCCCGATCGACATAGAGGTACTGAGCGCGGTCGTACGGCCGCGAACGCCCCTCCTACGCCACGGAGTAAAAATGTCGGTTTCACCTCGGAGGACTGCTGTGGTCCTCTCGCTGAGCATGGCAGTCGCCGCCGGGATCTCCGGTCTGGTTGCCAGTCCTGCCGGTGCGGCGGAAGACACCGCGAGCAGCGTGGAAATGACCGTCCCGGGCACCGGCGTCGACCTGACCAACGTGGTCGACGACACCGGCTCGGTGCAGGTCCAGTCGTCGGCGGCTGACGCAGCCGAGCCGGAGATCAGCGTCAGCGTTGCCCCCGATGGCACTCAGGTGGTGGTCACCCTGCCCGAGCAGGCCGACAGCTCCGGGTCGGCTGGTGGAACCAGCGCGAACGGCAGCGGTCAGACCGATGTCGGCGATTCTCAGGACGGCGCGCCACCCGCCACGAACCCCGGCCTGGCTCGCGCGGCCGCTGCCCCGCGCAGCGACACCGGGAACGAGCATGCCCAGATCGGTGGCCCGGCGAGGTCCGGCTCCGAGGATGCGCCGGATAGTGCAGAGAGCCCCGCGCCGCAGCCGACGACGAGCGTGCCGTCCGCACCAGGCGCAGCGGCCTCGGCGGCGGCGGAGGGTCATGGCCACCACGGTGCCGGCTCTGACCACTCGGGCGACACCGGTGGCGACCAGGAGTCAGGGGACTGACGGCCAGATTCGTCGAGGAAAAGAGTGAACAGCACAGCAAGCCACCGGGCGCGATGGTCCATCGTCGCGCTCGGTGTGCTGGTGACAGCCGGTGCCTCCGGATGCGGCACCGCTTCGGACGGCAGGACCGCCGCGGGAGCAACCCCGACCGCCCACCACGCGGGAGCGGCCGATTCCGCGTCGGTGACATTGAGGAAAGCGGTCACGGCGACGGCGGCCTTGCACTCCTACCGGTTTTCATCGGTGCAGAGCATCGGAGCCGCGACGAAAGCCTCCACGGCATTGGCCGGCGAGGTGGTCCGCCCCGCTTCCGTGAGCTACACGCTCACCGCGAAGGGCAAGCGCACCCAGATCGTCCGGCTGCCGGCGGCGACGTACGTCCGCCCCTTACCGGGCACCTGGTCGAAGCTGCAGCGGCCGACTTCTTCCGCGGATCCGGCGGGGAGCCTCGTCGCCCTGTTGCGGGCGATTTCCCGTCCCGCGGTCACGTCGTCCGCGGCGGGACGAACGGTGCTGCGAGGGAGGATCGCCTCGGCCGCCCTGCACAGCGCGGGACTCCCCACGTCGAGCCGCGACGTGCAGGTGACCGTGGACGTCAATGCCCAGCATCGGGTCGCGGAGCTTCGGATCAGCTACGAGGTACCGCGTGCCGGCCGACCCGGCTTGGCGGTCGTGTCGGACACCCGGTACAGCGCGTTCGATGCGGTACCGGCGGTGGTGGCACCGATCTGAGCCAGGTTCCTCATCCTGCGGCCAAGCCCGGCCGCAACCGCGGCGCGTCACGTCAGACGCGCCGCCAGATGAGGCGATGCACGCCGAGGCGGCGGGGCAGCGGGTGCCGGCCGGGGCCTCCAGGGGCCGTGAACCGCGGGTTCGGGGTTCACAGTCCCTGTTCGCGCGAGATCAGCTCGATTGGTCGACGAGACGTTCTTCCTCGGTCACCCACTGCCAGAGCATGAAGACCGCGTAGATGTTCATCGGCAGCATTCCGACGATCATGGCGAGGCCGCCGCTGGCGTCGCCGAGCACGATGACGAAGACGCCCGCCAGGTCCAGGGCGGGACTGCTGAGGAAGAGGTAGACCAGCCGCGCGGCCGGGTCGATGCGCTCGCTGCCGACGATCGGCGCCCAGAACGCCAGCGCGCCGAGCAGCAGCACGACGTGCAGGCCGAGGGCGCCGACGGCGGGTAGCTGTCTGGTCAGCGAGATGATGATCGCGCCGTGCAGCAGTACGAAGCCGGGGGCGGCCAGCGCGGCCGGCACCCTCATGTACGGCCAGCCGCTGCGCCGGGCGAAAACCACGATCAGCGGTGCCACGATCGCCGTCTCCGCGCCCGTGATGAGCCACATGACGGTGTTCGAGTCGATCACGCTGGCGCTCGTCGTCGCCTCCTCGGTCGCCGCATCCCGCCCTTCCGGAGCGGCCTTACCCGAGCGCCCCGGCCTGACACCGCCGGCCGGGCGACTGACTGTCGAAGACGTGGGTAGTGGCCTCACGAGTCGCTCACGATCAATCGGGCGCCGGGACGGAGGGCACGCCATGACCGACGTGTCCATCCGGCCTCCGGCCGCGGCAGGCACGGCGGTGGGCGAAGCACTGACCCTCTCCGTCGGCGGCATGACCTGCGGCGCCTGCGCGGCGCGGGTGGAAAGAGCCCTCAACAAGCTCGACGGCGTCGAGGCCAGCGTCAACTACGCCACGGCCACCGCGTACGCCGTGATCGCGCCACCCCGGCGGGCGGCTGACCTCGTCGCCACCATCGAGTCGGCCGGGTACACCGCCCGGCGGGCGCCGGCCGATGGCGGAGGGAGCGCTGACCCGGAGCGCAAGCGCGTACGGGAACTCGCGCCGCGGCTGGCGGCCGCCCTGCTGCTCTGCGCGCCGCTCGGCGACCTGTCGATCACGATGGTCGTCGCGCCGGAAACCCGATTCCCCGGCTGGCGCTGGGTCCTGGTCGCGCTGACGCTGGTCGTCAGCGGATGGTGTGCCTGGCCGTTCCATCGAGCGGCCTGGCGGGGCGCCCGCCATCGCAGCAGCTCCATGGACACGCTGGTTTCCATCGGGGTGCTCACCGCGACCGGCTGGTCGATCCACGCGCTCTTCTTCACCGACGACGCGGCTTCCTCCTCGACGACCGCCTGGGACCTGCTGCTACGGCCGAGCGGTGCGGTCTACCTCGATGTCGCGCTCGGTATCACGACGTTCGTCCTCGCCGGCCGGCTACTCGAGGCACGTGCGAAGCAGCGCGCCGGCAACGCGCTGCGTCGTCTCGCGCAGGCCGGTGCAAAGCAAGCCCGGCTGATCCGGGAGGACGGCACCGAGGTCGCGATCCCGGTGGGCCGGCTGCGCGCCGGCGACCGTTTCGCGGTCCGTCCGGGAGACGTCATCGCCACCGACGGGATCGTCGAGTCCGGTCTCGCGAACGTCGACACCAGCACGATGACCGGCGAGTCCACCCCCGTACCGGTCGGCGCCGGGGCCGAAGTGCTCGGCGCGACCATCGCGCTCGACGGGCGGCTGGTGGTACGGGCGAACCGCGTCGGCGAGGAAACGCAGCTCGCGCAGATGGTGCGGCTGGTGCGCGAAGCGCAGCGCGACAAGGCCGCGGTGCAGCGGCTGGTCGACCGCATCAGCGCGGTGTTCGTCCCTGTCGTGCTGGTGCTGGCGGGCGGCACGCTGCTGATCCGGCTGCTGACCGGCGAATCGCTGGAGCAGGCGTTCAGCCCGGCTCTTGCCGTGCTGATCATCGCCTGCCCGTGCGCGCTGGGCCTTGCGACGCCGACGGCTTTGCTCGTCGCCTCCGGCCGTGGAGCGCAGCTGGGCATCTTCGTCAAAGGGCATCAGGCGCTGGAGTCCACCCGGCGCATCGACACGGTGGTATTCGACAAGACCGGCACCGTCACCGAAGGGCGGATGTCCGTCGTCGGCGATCAGCTGTGCGCCGGCGTCGATCGCGACGAGCTGCTGCGGCTGTCAGGAGCGGTCGAGGACGCGTCCGGACACGTGATCGGCGCCGCTGTCGCGGCGTTTGCGCGACGGGAAGGGCAGTCGCTTCCCCCGGTCAGCGACTTCGTGGCTCTGCCGGGACTCGGAGCGGCCGGCCGCGTCGACGGATCGCACGTCCTGGTGGGCTCTCGGACACTGTTCGCCTCGCGCGAGCTCGGGATCCCCGCCGAGCTGCACGAGTGGTGCAACGGACGCGAAGAGCACGGCTGCACGACCGTCCTGGTCGCGGTCGACGGCCACTGCGCCGGGGCCTTCGCGCTGTCGGACACGCTGAAAACGAGCGCTACCGGCGCGCTCTCGCAGCTGCAGGAGCTCGGCCTGCGCACCGTGCTGTTGACCGGGGACAACCGCGGCAGCGCCCAGCACGTGGCGGCGAGCCTGGGCATCGAGGACGTGATTGCCGGGGTGCTGCCCGCCGACAAGGCGGGCGTCATCCAGTCGCTGCAGGCGGCCGGCAGCTCGGTGGCCATGGTGGGCGACGGCATCAACGATGCGCCCGCCCTCGTCCGGGCCGATCTCGGGATCGCCATCGGAGACGGAACGGATGTCGCGCTCGAGGCAGCCGACATCATCCTGGTGCGGGGCGATCTGCAACTCGTGCCCACGGCGGTGCGGCTCGCCCGCTCGACCGTGCGCACCATCTACGGCAATCTCGTCTGGGCGTTCGGCTACAACGTCGCCGCGATCCCGCTCGCCGCCGCCGGACTGCTCAACCCGATCATCGCCGCAGCGACGATGGCGGCATCGTCGCTGTTCGTGGTCTCCAACAGCCTGCGGCTCGGCAGGATCGACCAAGCCGCGCCACATCCGGCTAGCGTTCCCGGCCCGAGCGAAGCGTAGGCAGCTCAGTCGACCGACGGAGGCAGCCGCTGCGGTCCCGCGCTCAACGGCCGGGGTTGATCCTGCGGATACAGCCGGACGGCCGCGATCGCGACATCGTCTTCGCGCTCGCCGTCGAACATCGCCTCGAGCACCGCGTCGCACAGCTCGTCGACCGGTCGGCCCGAGAACGTCGACAGCACGGATTGCAGCTTGGCGAGGCCCTCGTCCAGCGACTGACCACGGCGCTCCACCAGCCCGTCGGTGTAGAGGAAAACGGTGGCGCCGCGGCCGAGGGTGATGCTGCGCTCCGACCGTGGCGTCGCCGGGTCGATCCCGAGCAGCAGATCGCTCTCGCCCGGGTCGGAAAGCATGACGACGCTGCCGTCCGGATGGATCGCCATCGGAGCGGGGTGACCCGCGTTGGACCAGCGCAGCCGGGTGATTCCCGCCTCGCGGTCCTGCGCGGTCTGCTCGAGCCGGGCGACCACCGCCGTTGCCGTGGTGTCGACCCGTAGCAGCTCCATCGCGGCATCCAAGCGGGTCAGCACCGCAGACGGGCTTTCTCCCGTGGTGGCGGCGATACCGCGCAGCAAGCCGCGCAGCTGACCCATGGCAGCGGCAGCCGCCGTGTCGTGGCCGACCACGTCGCCGATGACGAGCATCGTGGTGCCGGCCTGCTGCAGGAACGCGTCGTACCAGTCACCGCCGACCTGGGCCGCTTCGGCGGCCGGTTCGTAACGCACGACGACGTGCAGGTGGTCCGGCTCGGGAGGCTCGGTCAGCAGCGAGCGCTGCAACCCGGCAGCCAGCCGGCGCTGCTCCTCGTAGAGGCGGGCGTTGTCCAAGGCCAGTCCGGCCCGCGCGGCGAGCTCCGCCAGGATGTCGCGGTCATCCGCCTCGGACACGAGGCGGTTCGCGTCGTGCCCGACCGTGAGGACACCCAGCGTGCGTCCTCTGGCGACCAGCGGCACGACGCCGACTGCGGCAGGCGCCAGCTGGTCGAGCACGTCACGCGCCTCCCCCGCCGCGAGCACCTCGCCGAGCGCTTCGGCAGCGTCACGGTCCAGGTACAGCGGCACGCCGCTGCGCAGCGCCCGCGCGAGAAACGACTCTTCGTCCAACGATTCGCGACGTACGCTCGCGTAACGGTGGACCACCTGCTGCTTGTCCGGCTCGGCGTGCGCGGAGGCGATGTCCCGCAGCCGGTCCCACGGGTGCCCGGCGGCTTCGTCGTCCACCACGCTGACCACGCACCAGTCGGCCAGCGCGGGCACGACGACATCTGCCAGCTTCGCGGCCGCGTCGTCCGCCGCCAACGTCTGGGTGAGCTCCGAGGCGACGCGCGCCACCAACATCTCCCGGCGCGCCGCACGATTCGCTTGCGCGAGCGCGTGCAGATGAGCGGTGACGTCGACGAAGTAGACCGAAAGGCCGTCGGGAGCCGGTACGGCACGCACCTCGTACCAGGCGTCGAGCGGCTCCGGGTAGTAGGCCTGGAAGCTCACCGACTCACCGGTCTGCATCGCCTGCCGGTAGCTGCTCTCGAAGTCGGTACCGACCGCGGCCGGGAACGCCTTCCAGATGTCTGCTCCCAAAAGCTCCTGCCGGGGACGGTCCAGCAGCCGCTCCGCCTCGGCGTTGACGTAGCGGAACCGCCAATCCGCGTCGAGCAGGAAGAACGCCGCCGACATCGACTCCAGGACCCGGGTCACGCGGGACTCGCTGTCGCGCACCGCGGTCGTGTCGTACGCGGCGCCGAGAACCCGGACCGCGCGTCCGGACTCGTCACACAGCGCCCGGCCGCGCGCCTCGATCCAACGCAACGATCCGTCCGGACGGACGACGCGATACTCCGCGCCGTAGTCGCCGCAGGTGTCGATGGCATGCTGCAGCGCCTGCGTGACGCGCGGGAGATCGTCCGGGTGAAGCCGGGCGTTGAACGCCTCGATGGTGTGGTCGAAACTGCCGCGCTCGTAGCCGAAGAGCTCGATCAGCCGGTCGTCCCACAGCAGCTCGCCGGTCGTGAGATCCCAGTCGAAGCTGCCGATCTTCGCAGCGTCGATCGCCAGCTTCCAGCGGGTGCGCTCGATGTCCAGGACGTCGCCCGACAAGCCGGCTGCTGGGATCGCCGCCGGGCTACCCGGCCCGAGTTCGACCACTGGGCAGCCTCCGCAATCACGAACAGGAAGTAACCGCCGCGCCGCGGCGGGCTGCAGTGGTCGGTGCGCTCATCGTAGGGCTGCTCCCCCCCGAGCCGCAGGATGATGCCCGCGGCGGAGAGCTACTTCACGGTCCGCTCAGCGGCGGGCCCCCGCGAGGAACGTCGTCGGGGGCTCGACCGGGGGCGCCGGCGGCGGTCCTGGCCGGGACAGTGCAATGTTGTCGATCAGCGCCACGCTCTTGTCGTAGATCCACAGCTTGAGCAGGCCGTTGCTCGACGGCGTCGAAGGCTTCACCTTGCAGACCAGGTAGGAGTACTTGGCGGCGCGCGCAGCGGACCAGTTGGCCGCCTGGCTGATCTTCTTGTGCGTGGTCGGGGTGGCGGCCGTCGACACGACGCAGCTGCCGCTGTAGTAGCCGGCGGTATTCAGGCCGGCGCCGCCGCCACCCAGGGTGAGGTACGTGGTGCCCTTGTCGGAGCGCATCGTCCCGCCCCGGGGAGCGCTCACCACCTTCTTGCCACCGCGCATCAGGTGGGTGCGCTCGTAAGAGTGGTTGTGACCGGAGATCACCAGATCGACGCCGTACTGGTCGAACAGCGCCACCCACCGATCACGGACGCCGCCTTCGCTGCCGTGACCGCGGCTCGTGTTGTAGGCGCAGTGATGCATCGCGACAACGATGAAGTCCACGCCCGATCCCGGCGCCCGGTAGCCGCTCAGCACCGACGCCAGCCAGGCATCTTGCGCACCCGCCGAGTAGCCGAGGTTGTGCGGGATCTCGTAGGAGACGTCGTTCGAGTCGACCTGGATGAACGCGACCGAGCCGTAGCGGAAGTGGTAGGTCGCCGGGCAGCCGACCGCACCCGTGTCCGGCCGGGCGAAGCGGGCGAGGTAGCCGTCGTACCCCTGCAGCCCGAAGCCGGCCTCCATCTCGTGGTTGCCGACGGTGGTCATCCACGGCACCTGCGCGGCTGCCGGCTCGATCAGCCTCAGCCACTTGTCCCACTGCGGCAGCTTCATGAGATCGCTCGCCAGGCCCTGCCCGCTGCCATCCGCGTAGCAGAGGTCGCCCGCCACCAGATGCACCTGCGGCTGCGCTTTCGCGACCCGGGCGACGATCGTCGCGGCGGCGACCGTCGTGCCCTCGTCGCCGAACGCGGTGAAGGTGAACGGTCCCGCCGCGGCCGGCGCCGTGCGGAAGGTCGCGTTCGCGGTCACCTGGCCGTCGACGTTGACCCGGTAGGTGTACGCGGTGCCGGGCGCAAGGCCGGTCAGCGGCGCTGCTCCGTAGGTCGTCGTCACGCCTGGCACGCCCTGCACGTTCAGCGGCATGACCGAACCGAAGGACGCATCCAGGCCGTACTCCACGTACGCGGAGCCGAACGGGCCGGGGAACGCGGACGAGACGGTCATCGTCGTCCGCGGATCGTTGCCGAAGCCGACCCAGCGCGGGCCGAGCGGCGTCGCCGCGTCCGCCCGCTGGCTGCGTAGCAGCAGCGGACCCGCGGTGAGCAACGCCGCGCCTTTCAGCAGCCCCCGGCGCGACACCCGGCCGCGCAAGAAGTCGTACTGCTCGGCCATGCTGAGTGACGGATCGGCGGGACGCTCGCCCCACGGCGTCTGCATGCGAGCACTATTCGCCTTGGGCGACCAGCTCGCTGGGCCATTCGAGTGATTCGTGTGCGACCCGTGTGAAGAATGGCGTCAAATGCTGCAGCGTGGCCGACACCGTGCTCGTGGCCGCCGCCAACGCCGCGCTGGCTGCTGTGGCGACCGCCTGGCTACTGCTGCGCCGCGGACGTGGCCGACACCCCTCCTAGTGGGTGTAGGTCCACTGGAGGATGTTCAGCATCTCCCGCGAGGTCTGCCCCCAGCCGGGGATGTAGCTCGAGCCGGGAGCGCTGATACCCATCTCGACGTGACATCCGTAGCTCATCCCGAGCGTTCCGACCTGAGCGATCGGCTGACCGGCCCTGACATGGGCACCCACGGGGACCAGAGCGCGCTGCACGTGGCCGTAGTAGATCACCCGGCCGCGCAGCGACCCCGAATCCACCAGCAGCTGCGGCGCATACGGACCGAAGCCGGAGATCCCCTCGTGGATGATGCGGCCCGACGCCACCGCCACCAGCGTCGTGCCGCAGGGTGCGGTGATGTCGACACCTTGATCCTGACTCCACGTGCCGGGCGACCACGACCGCCACTTGGGCTGGATCGGGAAGTAATTCGCCGGCGCGACCGGCGAGCAGGAGGCGACGAGCGAGACGCCGGCGGTCAGCGCGGCGGCGAGCCCCAAGGCCCGAACAACATGCGAAACGTGAAAACGGCGCGCGGAAGGGCGGCATGGCGCAGCGAGCATGGTCTGCCTTCTCTGACGCCTGCGAGGTGAGCTGTCGGGTTCGGGCTAGGCAGCCCGGCCGGTCACCATCCTGTGGCGACCCGGCTTCACCCCGAGGGCACCGGCGTGACAGACGCCGGTGACCCGGTGAAACGTTGGGTCCCCCGCTCCTGCCCGCTCTTCTGGGGGCACGGCCCGGGGCAGGATTCGGCGGCGGGCGTGCGTTCCGATCGTCACGGAACGGACTGACCTTGCCACACGCTGGTCATGCGTGCCAATGGAACGGCTGGCAAATCTGCTCGCAATGCCGTCGACGTCACGAAACGCGGCGGTGCCCCGTCGCAATGGGTGGAAGGAGTACCCATGCGAATCTTGATTGCGGGAGGCACCGGCACTGCGGGTCGTGCGGTGGCGTCACGCGCTGCGGCGCGCGGTCACGAGGTGGTGGTCCTGTCCCGCACCGGCGCCGCGGCGGGGCTGCCCGCCGCGGCGGTGGCGGTCGCCGGTGACGTCACCGATCTCACAACGCTGACCGGCGCGCTCGAGGGAGTCGACGTCCTCATCGACTGCACCAACATCGCCACGCAATCCGAGAAGAAGGCCACCGAGTTCTTCACCACGAGCGTTCGAAATCTCGCCGCCGGCGCCGGCCTGCGCTCCTACGTGCTGCTGTCGATCGTCGGCATCGACCGCTTCCCGCTCGGCTATTACCGGGCCAAGCTCGCGCAGGAGCAGGCGCTCGCGGCGGCGGCAGCGGGCGCCGGGCTGGACTTCGCGATCGTGCGGGCCACGCAATTCCACGATTTCCCGGGCCAGCTGCTGGAGCGCCTACGCAAGGGTCGACTGGCGGCGGTGCCGGACATGACGAGCCAGCCGGTCGACACCACCGAGGTGGCAGCCCATCTCGTCGATGTCGCGGAGCAGGGGCTCACCGGTCGGGCGCCGGACATCGCCGGCCCGCAGCCGGAGAGCATCGTCGATCTGACGCGACGGCTGGTGGCACATCGCGGGCAGCGGGTGCGCGTCGTCACGCTGCCGTTACCGCCGAAGGCCGCTCGCGCCAACAAGGCGCACGCGCTCATCCCCGACGGCGGCGTGCGGGGGACGATCACCTGGGCGCAATGGCTGGATGAGCAGCCCCGCTTCCTTTCTTAACTCACGTGAGTTAACCTGCCGTCCGTGAGCAGCGCCACGCGGATCCGGCTGGTCGAGACGGCCGAGCGCCTGTTCGCCGAACGCGGGGTCAACGGGGTCTCGCTGCGCGAGATCGGCGCCGAGGCCGGGCAGCGCAATACCGGCGCGGTGCGCTACCACTTCGGCTCCAAGGAGCAGCTGGTCAGCGCGGTGTTCGAGCACCGCATGGTGCCCATCAACGAGCGCCGCCTCGCGCTGCTGGAAGAGCTCGACGCCGCCGGCGCCGGGCACACCATGCGCGGCTTGACCGAAGCCTTCCTCTACCCGCTCGCCGAGATGCTCGGTGAGCCCGGGAAGCCCAGCTGGTACCTGCGCTTTTGCATCCACGCCGCCTACGTCGAGGGCGCTCCCCCGCGCAATCTGGACGGGCAGCTCTGGACCCGGGGCGGCGCCACGGTGCGCGAGCGGTACCTGCGGCTGCTCGAAATCGCCGGCGTTCCCGCGACGCTGCACGAGGAGCGCTGGACCCTGTTCAGTGGCTTCATCACCCATGCGCTCGCCGACCGCGAGCGGCTGCTGCAGCAGTCGCCGCGTCGGGTGCGCACCCCCCGCGCCGCGTTCCTTGCCAACCTCGTCGACACCGCCGTCGCCCTTGCCGGGGCACCGGTTTCCCCATCCACCACGCAGAATCTGTCCGATCGGAGAAGCGCATGAGTGTGACCGTCCCGAGCCCGCGCACCACGCTGGATGTCCGGCCCCTTGCCGGCCACATCGGCGCCGAGATCTTCGGCGTGGATCTGCGCGAACCGCTGGACGCGGAAACAGTGGCGGAGATCCGGTCGACCCTCCTGCAGTGGAAGGTCGTGTTCTTCCGCGACCAGGACCTCACGCAGGAGCAGCACCTCGCGTTCGGCCGCCAGTTCGGCGAGCTCACCCCCGCCCACCCGACGCTGCCGGCGGCGTTCCCGGACTATCCGGAGATCCTGCTCCTGGACAACGCGTCCTTCACCAAGCGCGAAAAGGAGGGCGGCGCCAAGGGCGGGCCCAACCTCGAGAGCCGCTGGCACACCGACGTGACGTTCGTGCCGAACCCCCCGATGGGCTCGATCCTGCGCGGCGTCGTCGTACCCCCCTACGGCGGGGACACCCAGTGGACGAACCTCGTCGTCGCGTACGAGGAGCTCTCCAAGCCGCTGCAGCGGCTCTGCGACGAGCTGCACGCGGTGCACTACAACAACGTGCCGATCTCGCGCGGTGAGATGCCCGGCGCGTTGAAAAAGCAGTTCCAATCACAGGACATTCGCTCGGTGCACCCGGTCGTGCGCGTGCATCCGGAGACCGGCGAGAAGGCGCTCTTCGTCAACCCGACCTTCACGAGCCACATCGTCGAGCTGTCCCGCGCCGAGGGCCGCCACCTGCTCGCCATGCTGTACGAGCAGATCGCCAGCACCGCCTACACCTGCCGCTTCCGCTGGGAGCCGGGCAGCATCGCCTTCTGGGACAACCGGGCGACCTGCCACATCGTGCCGAGAGATGTGCCGCCGGGGATGCACCGGTCGATGCAGCGCATCACCGTCGCCGGGGATCTGCCGGTCGGCCCGGATGGCCAGCAATCACACGCGCTGGTAGGCGATTCGTTCGCCTAGGGCCTGGGGCGGCGCATCACCTGGGTGGATGCGCTGGGTGCCGCCGCCTCCGTGGTGACCGGATACCACGGAGGCGGGATCACCTCTCCCACGTCGCTCGGCGGCCCGCTGCCCGCGGGCCGCTTCCAGAGCGGCACCCGCACGCCCACCAGGAAGTTCAGCGCCGCGCCGGCGACGGCTACCAGCGCCACCGACGCGCCCATCATGACCAGCTGCCGATCGGTGGTCAGCAGCCCCAGGCTCACGATCAGTGTGCTCGCGCCGGCAGGCGCGTGCGGGCTGCGGATCAGCCGCAGCACCGTGGCGGTCACCGCGACCGACAGCCCGGCGGCCACCACTCGACGGGCGTCGAGGCCGTGCGTGACCGCCGACGGGAGAGCGCGTAAGCCGAATGCTTCCAGGACGATCAGCCCGGTGACGATGCCGACCCAGTGGCCGACGACGACGTTGCGCACCGTGCACTCGGGTGGCAGCGGCCGGGCGAAGAACAGCATGGCCGTCGGGCCCAGGCTCGGAAAGAGCAGCGTCTCCTTGGCGCCGAGTGCGAAGAACCCGGCGATGGACATCAACGCCAGCGCGCCGACGAAGAGCGTCAACGCGGACGGCCACGCGCGGATACCGGACGCGACAGGCGGTTTCGGGGCGGGGGCATCGGGACCGAAAGGCACGACCACGCGAATACGGTGGCACAGCAGCGCGTCAACCGCGCCGTAATCGTCGGGCTCGTCGCCCGCGCGCCAGCGGCGGCTGTCAGTCCTCCATCGCGAGCCGGCGGGCGAGCGCACCGAGCCGCGGCAGGCGAAGGTCGGCGAGCGGGGTCAGCTTGCTGCCGAGATGGTTGCTGACGAACGCGATCGCGAGCTCGCACTCCGGGTCGGCGTAGGCGCCGCTGCCGCCGAGCCCGTAATGGCCGAACGCCTGCGGGGTACGGGTCCGGCCGGCCACGAACGACTGGTGATAGCCGAGCCGCCAGTTGGGCCGGAAACCGAGCACGTAGTCACGGCCACGGGACTGGATCGTGCTGATGTCCCGGACCGTTTCCGGCTTCAAGAACGGCGCACCGTCGATGGACCCGTCGCCGGCGAGCGGCGCGTACATCCGAGCGAGCGCCCGCGCCGTGAAGACGCCGTTCCACCCCGGCATGACCGAGCTGTGGATATCGGACATGCGCACCAGCACGTCGAACTTCTCCGGCATCATCGCTTCGGCGAAGGACTTGGTCACCGGGACAGCCGCGAGCCGCGCTGACACGAACGGCCACGACAGCTTGAGGGGAAGCAGCTTCGGGAATCGACCGGCGATCCGGTGCTGCTGATCCTCCGGCACGTGAAACCAGAGCTCCGGGGCTCCGAGCGGCTCGGCGACCTCGGTGCGCAGCAGCTCGGTGAACGGCTTGCCGGCGGCGCGTGAAGCGAGCTCTGCGACCAGCCATCCGTAGGTGACGGCGTGATAGCCGGGCCCGGAAAGCCGCTTCGGATCAGGTGGATTCGCGGCGAGCTTGGCGACGACCGCGTCGTAGTCGAGCAGCCCGACGCCGTCGGGGGCGATGCCCTGCACCTTGTGCAGCCCAGCGCGATGAGTCATCAGCTCGCGGACGGTGATGGCTTCCTTGCCGTTTGCGGCGAACTCGGGCCAGTACGTGGCGACCGGAGCGTCGTAGTCGATGAAGCCCTGCTCCGCGAGGCGGTGCACCAGCGTGCTGGCGACCCCCTTGCCGGTCGAGAAGCTCAGCGCCAGCGTGTCACGCTGCCAGCGTTCACCGCGGTGGGCGTAACCCGCCCAGATGTCGAGCACCAGCTGGCCCCGGTGGTAGACGGCGAGCGCGCCGCCGCCATCCCCCGGATGGCGGAAAAGCTTGGAGAACCGGAGCGCCAGCGGGGCGAAGCGCGGCTCGATGTGCCAGCCGTCCATCGGCACAGGTTAACCGGGACCGCCGGTACCACGAACGCGAATCGCCATAGGCTGATCGGGTGTCCTGCTGCGCTGCGCCGGCCGCCGTGGTCACCGCGCTGTGGCGGTACCCGGTCAAGTCGCTGCAAGGTGAGCAGCTGGCGGAAGCCCGCATCGGCGTCGAAGGCCTGGAGGGTGACCGGCGCTACGCCATCTTCGACCGGGTGACCGGCTTCGGGGTCACCGCCAGGCGCCACCCCGAGCTGCTGTACGCCACGGGACGGCTCGGCGCGAACGGCTCCGCGCAGATCACGCTGCCGGACGGCAGCAGCTGCGCCGGGCCGGAGGTCGACGAGGCGCTGTCGGACTGGCTGGGGCGGCCGGTGACGTTGCGCCGCGCCGACGAGCCGGGGGCACGCCGATACGAGAGTCTGGTCGACTTCGAGCACGAATCCGCCAGCGCCTGGGACGCGTTCGACGGCTCCCCCGGCGCCTTTCACGACCTGGCCTCGGCGAGCATCTCCCTGCTGGCCGAAGCGACGATCGGCACGTGGGATCCGCGCCGCTTCCGGGCTAACATCCTGCTCGACATGGGCTCCGAGCGAGAGGACCTGCTGGTCGGTCGGCAGATCGAGCTCGGGGAGGCGGCGCTGGCGGTGCGCCGCCGCCTCGGGCGGTGCGTCATCACCACCCGCTCGCAGCCCGGCGGCATCGAGCGTGACCTCGACGTGCTCCGCACGATCAACCGCGAGCGCGACGGCAAGCTCGCTGCAGGAGCGCACGTGCTGCGGACGGGTGACGTCCGCGTCGGCGACACGCTGCGGGTTGCGCCGTTGGAGGACGCCGGCTGAATCTGACCGAGAGCGGGCAGAGTTGCAGCTATGGATTACGCCCGACTCGGATCGACCGGCCTGGAAGTCTCCCGCATCTGCCTCGGCTGCATGAGCTACGGCGAGCCGCAGCGCGGGCCCCACGAGTGGACGCTGGACGAAGCCGCCGCCCGCCCGCACATCCAGCGCGCGCTCGAAGCCGGTATCAACTTCTTCGACACCGCCAACGTGTACTCCGCGGGAAGCAGCGAGGAAATCGTCGGCAAGGCGCTCGCCGACTTCGCCCGGCGCGAAGAGGTCGTCCTCGCGACGAAGGTGCACGGCCGGATGCGCCCCGGGGCGAACGGCGCCGGCCTGTCCCGAAAGGCCATCTTCGCCGAGATCGACGCGAGCCTGCGCCGGCTCGGCACCGACTACGTCGACCTCTACCAGATTCACCGGTGGGACCCGGTCACCCCGATCGAGGAGACGCTCGAGGCGCTGCACGACGTCGTCAAGGCCGGAAAGGCACGCTACATCGGGGCGTCGTCGATGTATGCCTGGCAGTTCAGCAAGGCGCTGTACACCGCGGAGGCAAACGGCTGGACCCGGTTCGTCAGCATGCAGGACCACTACAACCTGCTGAACCGCGAGGAGGAGCGGGAGATGCTGCCGCTGTGCGCCGATCAGGGCATCGGCGTGATCCCGTGGTCCCCGCTGGCGCGGGGACGGCTCACCCGCGACCCGGAGGAGACCACCGCGCGCAGCGAGACGGATGCCTTCGGACGTTCGCTGTACGGCGCCGACCAGGACGTGCCGATCATCGATGCGGTACGGGCCATCGCCGACGCCCGCGGCGTCTCGCGGGCGCAGGTGGCGCTCGCGTGGGTGCTGTCGAAGCCCGTCGTCACCGCCCCCATCATCGGGGCGACGAAGCCGCACCATCTCGACGACGCGATCGCCGCGGTGGACCTGCAGCTCACCGCGGACGAGATCGCCGCGCTCGAGAAGCCGTACACCCCGCGGCCGGTGGTCGGCTTCGGCTGAGCCCGGGCGGGGCAAGCTAGCCGCATGCCCCAGCTGGTCCTCGGCCCGATGTTGCGCTACCTGGACTCGACGTCGGCCACCATCTGGGTGGAGACCGACGCCCCCACCACCGTGTACGTGTGGGCCGAAAACGTCGAGCCCGCGAGCTCGCAGACGTTCTGCGTGGCCGGGCATCACTACGCCATCGTCGCGGTCCGTGGCCTCACGCCCGGCTCGACCGTGCCGTACTCGGTGGAGCTGGGCGACGAGATGGTCTGGCCGGTGGAGGACGGCGAGCAGTCGGGCTGGCCGCCGAGCGTGCTGCGCCCGTACGAGCCGGGACGGCCGCTGCGCCTCGCATTCGGCTCCTGCCGGGCGGCGGCTCCGCTGGATGACCCTGAGTGGGGCGTGGACGCGCTGCATGCGCTGGCGGAGCGGATGCGGCGCGCGTCCCCGGACGACTGGCCGGATCTGGTGGCGTTCGTCGGCGATCAGGTCTACGCCGACGACAACCTCTCGCCGGAGACCGAGCGCTACATCGCCGCGCACCGCGGTCCGGACGAGGGGCCGGGCCACGAGGTCTCCAACGTCGACGAGTACACCTACCTGTACGCCGAGTCCTGGTCACCGGGGCCGATCCGTTGGCTGCTCTCCACGCTGCCGAGCGTGATGATCTTCGACGATCACGACGTTCGCGACGATTGGAACACCTCGCAGCCCTGGCGCCGGCAGATACAGGCGACCGGCTGGTGGCAGGAGCGCATCACCAGCGGCCTGCTCACCTACTGGCTGTATCAGCACCTGGGCAACCTCTCCCCCGACGAGCTCGACAGCAACGAGCTGCTGGCGGCGCTGCGCGGCGCGGACGGCGACGGTGAACCGCTCCTGCGCGAGTTCGCCGAGCGGGCGGATGCGGCTGCCGACGGCGGCCGGGGGGTGCACTGGTCATATGCACGCGACTACGGCGGGGTGCGGCTCATCGTGCTGGACTCCCGGTGCAATCGCGTCGTCGACGGCCGGCAACGGCTGATGGTGGGCGACACCGAGTGGCAATGGTTCGAGGAGCAGTGCCGCGGAGACGTGCGACATCTGCTCGTCGTCACGTCACTGCCGTACCTCTTGCCGCCGGGAGTGCACGGGCTCGAGGCCTTCGACGAGGCGCTGGCAGCAGGGCAGTGGGGTCCCCGGGCGGCGCGCATCGCCGAAAAGGTGCGCCAGGGTGTGGATCTCGAGCATTGGGCGGCCTTCGAGACGTCGTTTCGGCGGATGAAGGACGCCATCACCGCGGTGGCGAGCGGGCGCCGCGGCGAGCCGCCGGCCACCATCACATTCCTCTCCGGCGACGTGCACTTCAGCTACCTCGCGGAGGCGGAGCTGGCGACGGATGCGCCGTCGCCGACCCGCGTGCTGCAGGCCGTCTGCTCGCCGATCCGCAACCCGCTACCGAGAAAGGCTCAGGTGGCGGAACGGCTGGCATCGTCGAATGTCGGACGCGCGGTCGGCGCGTTCCTCGCCAATCGCGGTCATGCGTCGACGCCGGGGCTGGCCTGGACGGTGACGCACGGTCCGGCGTTCGGCAACACGCTTGCGGAAGTCGTGCTTTCCGACGGCTCGATCCGGGTATCCGTGAGCGGCGCGCAGGACGGGCCCGCGCTCGCTCAGTCGTGGGAAGCCGAGTTCACCGCATAGCGCAGCAGCAGCATCGAATCGGCCTCGGCGAGGCTGCGCAACTCGAGCCGGACGGCGGGGATCGGCCGGTCGGAGCCGATGATGCGCCGGCCGAGACCGCCGACCAGGACGGACGAAAGGGTCAGGCAGATCTCGTCGACGAGCCCGGCCTCGAGCAGCCGGGCGTTCAGGCTCGGTCCGCCTTCGCACAGGACGAGCTTCACCCCGCGCTGTGCGAGCTCGGCGAGGGCTTTCGTGTCATCGACCCCGCCTTCGCCGGCGGTGATGACGTCGGCGACGCTGGCAATCGCGGCGATCGCCGCTTCGGAAGCGTCCTCGGGGCAGATCACGTAGGGCCGTATCGGCTGCTGCTCGCCCTCGAGCACCTCGGTGAACAGGCGCGCTGCGGAGTCGAGCGTCAGGCTTCTCGTGACCACGGCGATGCGCGGGAACGGCTGCTGGCCGCGGGCCAGCCGCTGCTCGATACGTGCAGCATTCACCTTTGGCGGGCCGTAGTTTTCGGCGCGTGCCGTCTGCGCACCCACGAGTATCACGTCGGCGAGGCTGCGCAAGTAGGAGAACACCGCGCGATCGGCCGCGCCCGACAGCCCGCCGGACAAACCGTCAACGGCGATAGCTCCGTCGACGGACGACACCATGTTGACGACGACATACGGCCGGCCGGAGGCCGCTCCCTGCGCGACGTCGCCGTAGATGGTCTCGACGCTCGCGTCGTCGGTCGGCGTCGGCAGCAGCTGTCTCATCCCGCCTTGCTTACCAGCCGGCAACGGGCCCCCGGCCAAAAACGCGGGGTTGTCTCGAAAATCGAGCCGCCGTTTTGGCGACAAAACCCCAAGATTTTGGTCGGCGAGGTGCCGCGTCGAGGCCATGGCATGGCTGCGGGTGATTGCTGCCTTCTACGCTGCTTGGCATGCCGGAACCCACGCAGGGCCTGAAAGACGTGGACCTCACCGATCTCGACGCGTTCGCACACGGCTTCCCCCACGACATCTTCGACCGTCATCGCCGGGAAGCCCCGGTGTACTGGCATGAACCCACTCCGCACACGCCCGACGGCGAGGGCTTCTGGTCGGTGGCCACCTACGCCGACGTGCGCGCCATCCTGCGGGACCCGCTGACCTACTCGTCCGAACGCGGCGGACACCGGCAGTACGGCGGCACGCTGCTGGCCGACCTTCCCGTCGCGGGGATCGTGCTCAACATGATGGACGACCCGCGCCACGCCCGCGTGCGCCGGCTGGTGAGCACCGGCCTCACCCGGCGGACGGTCGAGCGTCTCGAGGCCGAGCTGCGCCGGCGCACCCGGCTGATGCTCGCGAAGCTCGCCGACGATGTGCCGTTCGACATCGTCTACGACTACGCCGCCGAGATCCCGTTGCAGACGATCTGCATCCTGCTCGGAGTCCCGGAAAGCGACCGCCACCAGCTGCTCGCTGCCGTGGAGCACACCTTCGACATCCGCGAGGGCAACGCGCCGGCGGCCGCCGACCATCAAGCCAGGATGCTGGAGTACGCCGGGAAACTGCTGGCCGAGAAGAAGGCCCGGCCCACCGACGACATGCTGTCGGTCGTCATCCACGCCCGCCTCGACGACGAGGATCCTCCGCAGCTGACCGACGCCGAGCTGTACAGCTTCTTCTCGCTGCTGTTCTCCGCCGGGGCGGAAACGACCCGTGGAGCGGTGTCCGCCGGCATGCTGGCGCTGCTGCAGCGCCCCGATCAGCTGCAGGCGCTGCGAAACGACCGGAGCGTCATGCCCACCGCCGTCGAGGAGATCGTGCGCTGGACGAGCCCGTCGCCCTCCAAGCGCCGCACCGCGACCGTCGACACCGAGCTGGCCGGTCACCCGGTCCGCGCCGGCGACAAGGTGCTGGTCTGGGAAGGCTCGGCCAACCGCGACGAGCAGGCCTTCGACCGCGCTGGCGAGTTCGACGTCCGGCGCAGCCCCAACCCGCACCTCGGCTTCGGCAGCGGCACTCACTTCTGCCTGGGTGCGAACCTCGCACGCCTGGAGATCCGCCTGCTGATCGATGAGCTGCTCACGCACTTTGGGACGCTCGAGCAAGCCGGCGAGCCGGAATGGAACCGGAGCAACCGCCACACGGGCCTGCGGCGGCTGCTGCTCACCGGCAGCCGCTAATGCCCGAGTACCGCGCCGGACGACTCCTCGGTGACCTTCTTTGCCCACGGGTAATCGGGCTTGCCTGATGGCGAACGCTGCACAGCCTGCACCAGATGCAGCTGGCGCGGCACCTTGTAGCCGGAGACCTTCGTGCGGGCGTGCTCCTGGATCGACATCAGCAGGATGTCCACCTCGGGTGAGACCCCGTCGCGCAGCTGCACGACAGCGGCCACCCGCTGCCCCCACCGCTCGTCCGGCACGCCGACGACGACCGCGTCGTACACGTCCGGATGCGACTTGATCGCCGCCTCGACCTCCTCCGGGAAGATCTTCTCCCCGCCGGAGTTGATGGACTGCGACCCGCGGCCGAGCAAGGTGATGGAGCCGTCTTCCTCCACCGTCGCGAAGTCGCCCGGGACGACGTAGCGCGTGCCGCCGAATTCCTTGAAGGTTTCGGCCGTCTTGACGGGGTCGTTGTAGTAGCCGAGCGGGATCCACCCGGTGCGCGCCACCTTGCCGACGACCCCGGTCCCGGGCTGCACGTGCTCGCCCTCGTCGGTGATGACGACGGTGCCCGACACCGGCGAGACCGTCGGGCCGGACTTCATCTCGGTGGCGCCCTTTTGCACTTTCAGCACCCCGTTGGCGCCCGACTCGGAGGCGCCGATCGAGTCGGTGAGGATGAGGTTCGGGAACCGTTCGAGGAACTCGTCCTTCACCGACGGCGAGAAGACGGCCGCCGTCGAGGACAGCGAGAACAGCGACGAGAGGTCGTAGGACGCGCTCGGCTCCTCACGCAGCGCCTCGATGAGCGGCCGGCCCATCGCGTCGCCGGTGATCATGAGCGCGTTGACCTTCTCGTCCTGGACGAGCCGCCACACCTCATGCGGCTCGAACTTGGGGACGAGCACGATGCGGTTGCCGGTGAAGCTCTGCCCCATGACCGCCCACTGGCTCGCTCCGTGCATGAGCGGTGCGATCGGAAGGAAGGTGAGCTGCATCCCCATCGCATGACCTTTGGCCGCAAGGTCCTGCGGTTTCTCGATGGGAACACCCGTCATGATGTCGAGCCCGCCGCCGAGCGCGAAGAGCACGTCCTCGTGACGCCAGACGACACCCTTCGGCATCCCGGTGGTGCCACCGGTGAACAGGATGTAGCGATCGTCCGCCGACCGCGGGTGGAAGTCCCGTTCCGGCGACTGCTTCGCGAGCGCCGCCTCGTACTGCTCGCCGTAGGCCAGCCGGTGGGTCAGCTGCGGCAGCCTGTCGATAACCCCGTCGACGCGCGCGGTGTAGTCCGGATCGTGCAGCAGCGCTTTGAGATCGGCGTTTTCGAAGAGGTAGGCGAGCTCGTCCTCGACATAGCGGTAGTTGATGTTGACCCAGACGGCCCGCAGCTTGAACGCCGCCCAGACCGTCTCCACCCACTCGATCGAGTTCAGCCCGTAGATGCCGACGTGATCGCCCGGGCCCGATCCCCTGTGCTTTCAGGTGATGAGCGAGCTGGTTCGCCCGCTCATCCATCTCCCGATAGGTGCGGCGCTGATCGCCGACAACCAGATACTCGCGGTCCGCGAACTGATCGACCGCATGCTCGAACAGATCCGCAAGGTTGAACTCCACGAAACGCCTCTCCTCGTCGCCGATGCGGGCGGCTCGCCGGCTAGGCGAGCTCCACGCGGACCGGCAAGTGCTTGATGCCGTTGATGAAACTGGACCGCAGCCGCTGCACCTCGCCGTCCAGTGAGATGCTCTTGGTCCGCTGCACGATCGCCTCGAAGACCAGCCGGATCTCCAGCCGGGCCAGATGCGCGCCCAGGCAGAAGTGCGGCCCGCCGCCCCCGAAGGCGATGTGCGGGTTGGGGTTGCGCAGGATGTTGAAGCGGTGCGGGTCGTCGAAGACCGTCTCGTCGTAATTCGCGGACGCGTAGACGAGCAGCATCGACTCGCCGGCCGGGATCTTCTGGCCGTACCACTCGACCTCGCGGGTGGTGGTGCGCCGGAAGTAGGAGACCGGTGACGCCCAGCGCAGGATCTCCTCGACCGCGGTGGTCATGACCTCCGGGCCGCCGGTCGCGCAGCAGCTCCATCTGGTCCGGGTTCTGCATGAGCGCGAGCAGCCCGTGCGACATGGCGTTGCGGGTGGTCTCGCTGCCGGCGACGGCAAGCGCCAGGATGAAGAGCTCGAACTCGTGGTCGGCGAGCTTGTCGTCGTCGCCGTCGACGGCCGTGATGAGCTTGGTGACGATGTCGTCCTTCGGCTCGACGCGCCGCTGCGCCGCGATCTCCTGCGCGTACGTGTAGAGCTCGATGGCGGCGCCGAGGCTCGCCTCCTCGCCCGCGTCGTACTCCGGATCGGTGCGGCCCACCATGCGGTTAGCCCACTCGAACACGCGGCCGCGATCCTCGACGGGAATGCCGAGCAGCTCGGTGATAGCGACCAGCGGCAGCTCGGCGGCCACGTCGACGACGAAGTCGAAGTTGCCCTTGGGCAGCACGGTGTCGAAGATCTCCGTGGTCACGTCGGAGAGGTGCTCCTCGAACGTCGCGATGACGCGCGGCAGGAACCCGCGGTTCACCAGCTTCCGCAGCCGGCTGTGGTCCGGCGGATCGGTGTCGATGATCGTGCGGAAGTTGTTCGCCTGCTCCTCCGGCACCTCGCGCAGCAAGCTGCTCGGACGCGCCGACGAGTACGTCTCCCAGTCGCGGTTCGCCGCAACCACGTCCGGGTGCCGGGTGAGCACCCAGAAGTGGTCCGGCATCTCCGCCTCAGTGCCCTTGTGCAGGTAAATGGGCGCCTCGTGACGAAGCCACGCCAGCTGGTCGTGTGGAACCCCCGAGACCCACACCTCGTGACTGGCGATGTCGATGTTGCCCCGCCGAGCGTCCGGAACCGTTGCGGTCATGGGGATCTCCTTCACTCGCCGCCGAGATTGGTGAGCCGCTCAACCGTGTCGGCGTACTCCTCGACGAGCTCGGAGATCAGCTCGCGGCTGCTGCGGACCTTGTTCATCGAGCCGACGATCTGGCCGACCGGGTTGAACAGCACGTCCTTGGCCTGGTCGGCGTAGCGCGTGCTGCGGGCGACGCATTCGCCGCTGACCATGTACTGCAGCGGCATGCCGAGCGGCTTCGGGTTCTCCGGGGCCTCCCACGCCTCGGTCCACGCGCTGCGCAGCATGCGGGCCGGCTTGCCGGTGAACGACCGGGAGCGCACCGTGTCGTTGCTCTTCGCGTCGAGCAGCTGCTGGGTCTTCGCGGGCGGTGAGTCGGCCTCGGCGACGGTCAGCCAGATGGAGCCGGTCCAGACCCCTTCCGCGCCCATGCCGAGCGCGGCGGCCATCTGCCGTCCGGTGCCGATACCGCCGGCGGCGAGCACCGGGATCGGCTTGACCGCGTCGATGACCTCGGGCCAGAGCACGATGCTGCCGATCTCGCCGGTGTGACCACCGGCTTCGCTGCCCTGGGCGATGATGATGTCGATCCCCGCGTCGGCGTGCTTGCGAGCCTGGCGCGCCGAGCCGCAGAGCGCGGCGACGAGCCGCCCGCTGTCGTGCACCTGCTGGACGACGTCCTCCGGCGGGGTGCCGAGCGCGTTCGCGATGAGCCGCACCTTGTCGTGCTTGAGCGCGATCTCGACCTGCGGCGCGGCTGTGGCGGCCGTCCAGCCGAGCAGCTGCCCGGTGGCCGTCTCACCTTCGGGCAGCTCGGGAACGCCGTGCTCGGCGAGGAGCTTCTTGGCGAAGTCGATGTGACCCTGGGGGACCATCTCGCGCAGCGACTGGGTGAGCTTGTCGGTGTCCATCTCGCCGATCCCCTCGTACTTGCCGGGGATGACGATGTCGACGCCGTAGGGGTGATCGCCCACGTTCTGGTCGATCCAGTCCAGCTCGACGGCAAGCTGTTCGGGGCTGTAGCCCACGGCCCCCAGCACACCGAAACCGCCCGCGCGGCTCACGGCAGCGACGACGTCACGGCAGTGCGTGAAAGCGAAGATCGGGAACTCGATTCCCAGGCGGTCACACAGCGACGTGTGCATGCAGCTTCCTCTCGGATGGGTCGGTCAACGCAGGTCTGATTCGTGGTGTTGCGGAGCAAGGGTGCGGGTCTCGGCGGCGTCGAACAGAGCGTTCAGACCGGCGATCGCCGTCTCATCGGTGATGGCGCCGCGATCGAGCCGGCGCTGCATGTCGAGGCCGATCAGCAAGGCGAACACCTGCGAGGCGAGGTCCGCGCCGGCCGAGCGCGGCAATCCCCGCTCCGCGAACCCGCGGGCCATCGAGGCGCGCACCTGCCGGTAGCGCTCGCGCAGTCCTGCGCCGACGTCGGGATCGCGGACGGCGCGGATCCACAGCTCGTGCTCGAGCAACAGCCACTCGTCACCGAGCTCATCCGGTGGCGAGCTGACGTTGCGCCAGAGCGCGGCGAGCCGCGCTGCCCGGTCGGGTGAGACGGCGAATTCGGCCTGCACGACAGCCGCAGTGGTCTCCTGCCATGACTCGAGGAGCGCCCTGAGCAGGCCCTGCTTGCTGCCGAAATGGGCGTACAAGGCGCCCGAGCTGCGGTCGGCGGCGGCGGCGATCTCGTCGACGGACACCGCGTCGTAGCCCTGACTGGCGAACAGCTCGGCGGCCGCGCGCAGCAGCCGGCTACGGGTATCAGCCCGCCGGTCTGCCTGGGTACGCCGGGGCACGCCACCTCCTGTCGAACGACTCCGACTTTTATAACGCCCGTTCCGAAAATGAGCAACGGGTCTGGCCGAAGGAGTTCCAGGCCGGCTAGCGAACCAGCCGGAAGAACGACCGCACCTCGTTCACGTACGTCTCCGGCTGCTCCAACGCAGCGAAGTGGCCGCCTCGGTCCAGCTCGTTCCAGTAGCGGATGTCGGTGAACCGCTTGGCCGCCCACCGCCGCGAGAGCCGGATGATCTCCTTCGGGAAGATCGACGCCCCCATCGGCACTGCGATCTGCGAGGGGTCCCCGGAGGTGAAGCTCTCCCAGTAGAGCCGCGCGGAGCTGGCGCCGCTATTGGTGAGCCAGTAGACCAGGACGTTGTCCAGCAGCGCATCGCGCGAGACGGCGTTCTCCGGATGGCCGTCACAGTCGGTCCACTCGTGAAACTTCTCAACGATCCACGCGCACTGCCCGGCGGGCGAATCGGCGAGCCCGTAGCCGAGCGTCTGCGGCCGCGTCGACTGCTGCTTCGAGTAGCCGGTCCCGGTCTTCTGGTGTTCAGCGAGGTCGGCCAGCGCCTGCTGCTCGAACGGCGTCAGCTCGTCGAACGTCTCCGGGTCGGGAGCCGCGACGGGCATGTTCAGGTGGATGCCGGCGACGTGCTCTGGGTCCTGCCGCCCGACGCTGGCCGTGACCATCGACCCCCAGTCGCCGCCCTGCGCGCCGTAACGGTCGTAGCCGAGCCGCGCCATGAGCGTCGCCCAGGCCCGGGCGATGCGGTCGACGCCCCAGCCGGCCCCATCCGGCTTGCCGCTGAACCCGTAGCCCGGCAGCGACGGGCAGACGACGTGAAACGCGTCGGCCGGGTCGCCGCCATGTGCCGCCGGATCGGTGAGTGGTCCGATCACGTCGAGGAATTCGACCACCGACCCGGGCCAGCCGTGCGTGATGAGCAGGGGCATGGCGTTGTCGACGGCGGATCGGGCGTGGATGAAGTGCACGTCGATGCCGTCGATGCCGGTGAGGAATTGTGGGTATGCGTTGAGGCGCTGCTCGGCGGCGGCGAAATCGTAATCGCGTTGCCAATACCGGCACAGCTCCTGCGTGTAGCCCAGCGGCATGCCCTGTGACCAGTCGCCGACGGGCTGCGCATCCGGCCAGCGTGTGCGGGCGAGCCGCTCGCGCAGGTCGGCGATCTCGACCGCAGGGATCTGGACGGTGAAGGGGCGCGCAGCTTCGCTCATGCGGCCATCTTGGACCAGCCCCGATCGTGCGCTTCACCAGCCGCGGACAGAGGTGAGCGAGGGTCACTGGGGGGTGTGACCCTCGCCCACGAGTGTGGGCAGGACGCCGGCTGCCTATCGTCCCTGCCAGACCGCCTTCGCCCCGCTGTCGCCGGTCTTGTAGACGTAGTAGGCGAGTGCGATCGACACCGCGATGGTGAGCACCCCGAGCACGGGGATCGCACGGGCCAGCAGCTGCGGCCGGTCCCGCAGCCGCGCCGGAAGAAACCGGCCGAGCCATTGCTCCAGCCGGGTCACGTTCTGCACGGCGGGCGGCGCCTGCGGGCGGGTCGCCACTGCCACGCCACCGCCGCCGTCCGCCGGCTCGGAAGCTGCTCCGGGCAGCCCGGTCGCTGCGGCCACCGGGCCCAGCCGCTGCGCGATGTCGACCACCATCAGGGCCGCCAGCAGCACGACGAGAACCGCCGTCAGGGGCAGCAACTTCTCGGCGTAGCTCGCGTGCTGGCGCACCAGCTGGAACGCGCCGAGTCTCGCCCGGAACGCTTCACCGCTGCTCGTCGCGACTGGAACGAAGATCAGCCCGACGAACGCCACGAGCACCACCAGCAGCCCGAGGTAGCGCCGCATCGCCGGCCACACGGAAATACCGATGGCACCGAGAATGGCGAGCGGCAGGAGGACGACGACGGCGTGCACCACCAGCGGGTGGAGCGGCACGCCGTTGACCGTTTCCGGCAGCGGCGACGCGACGAGCTGCATCAGGTATTCCCCCTGGGTGCCTTATGTGCGTGGAACGAGCCGCTCAGGCCTCGACGACCTGACCACCGGACACCTTGACCGCCACGGGGTGCAGCGCCGTCGGTGCCGGGCCCTGCGTCACCTGTCCGGTCAGTGTGAAGGTCGACCCATGGCACGGGCATACCAGCTGGTTGCCGTTCGGCGCGACGGTGCATCCCTGGTGCGTGCAGGTCGCGTCGAGTGCGGTGAGCTGGCCGCCGTTCTGGGTGAGCAGCAGATTGCGGCCCTGCGAGTCCTGCACCGCGACGGCCGTGCCGGACGGCACCGCGGACAATGCGATCAGCCCACCGGCGGCACCAGCAGCTCCCGAGGACCCGGACGAGCCAGACGACCCGGACGAGCCAGCTGACCCGGACGAGCTGGATGCGCCGGAGCCGCTCGTGCCGGTGTCGGAACCGCCTCCGCACGCGGCGAGCGCTCCCATCGCGGCAATGCCGACACCGGCTCCGAGCAGCACCTGACGGCGGGGACAGGTGAAGGTGGGCTTGGCAGTGGCGGCGCCGTCAGCCAGGTCCTGGGACACGTTTCCTCCGGTTCGGTGATGTCGAAGGATCGCGCTGGCGACCACCTCGACGAGCACGAGCCGGCAGGTGGCGGCTCATGCACTTCAACGGTTGCGCGCCCGCGGGCGATCCGCCATAGGCGCATGGTCGTACGACCACTCGAAGAAGACTGCCCGACGACGATGTAAACGCGCTGTCTTCGGCCGCGTCGCAGTACGCCGGGTCGTACGACCACCAGGTCATGGCGGCCGGACACGCGCAGCGTCATGCTGGGAGCAGTTGCGCCGGGCAGCCGTCCCGGAGCCGACGCGGGGGGGCACTGCTGACCGACCTGCTCACCAGCCCGCGGGAGAAGCCTTCCGCGCGGTCGAGGCTGCGCGCGGCCCGGCGTCCGGTACACCGGCGCGGCTGGTGGCGGGGGCGCCCCGTGGTGCAGTTCATCACCCTGGGCACCCTCGTGCTCGCCGGCATCGTGCTCGTCACGTTCTTGCTGGCCACACGTGCTGCGCTCAAAGAAGCCATCGCTGACGCCCGCTCGCGCACCACTCTGCTGGAGCGGGCCGTCATCGCTCCCGAGATGCCGCGGGGGCTGATCGCCTCGCAGCCGGCGGCTGTCGCCGCGATGGACCGCATCGTGCGACGGCAGGTACTCGGCGGATGGCTGGTGCGGGTGAAGATCTGGACCGAATCCGGGCGGATCATCTACTCCGACGAGCACCGGCTGATCGGCGACACGTTCCAGCTCGAGCGGGCGGCCTCCGCGCTGTTCACCGGCCACGCCTCCGGTGGGGCCGCCGGCCGGCTGTCCGACCTCGACGAGCCGGAAAACCGTTTCGAGGAATCCTCGCGGCAGCTGTACGAGTCCTACGTCCTCACCCGCTCTCCGGAGGGGCAGCCGCTGCTGTTCGAGGCGTACTACCGGTATGCCGACCTGTCGGATCGCAGCCAGCAGGTGCTCAGCGAATTCCTGCCGATCAGCATCATCGGGCTACTGGTCTTCGAGGTCGTGACGGTGCCGCTGGTGGTGCGGCTGGCGCGGCGGGTTCGGCGCGGGCGCGAGGAGCGGGAACGACTACTGCGGCGCGCCGTCGAGGCCTCCGACGCCGAACGCCGCCGGATCGCGGCGGATCTGCACGACGGCGTCGTCCAGGAGTTGGCCGGGGCGTCGTTCGCGCTGGCCGCGGCCGCGAAGGGGATGCCCGAAGCACCTGCCGTCGCCGCCTCGCTGGATCGCGTCGCGGCCGGCGTGCGCCAGAGCATGCGGTCGCTGCGCTCGCTGCTGGTCGAGATCTACCCGCCGAACCTGCACACGGAAGGCCTGCCCGCCGCGCTCGGCGACCTCCTGGCGCCGCTGCCCGGAAGCGGGTTGTCGACGTCGCTCGACATCCCGGACGACGTGCAGCTCGCGCCCGATCTCGCCGCACTCATCTTTCGCGTCGCGCAGGAAGCCGTGCGCAACACCCAACGTCACGCGCAAGCCAGCGAGTTGGCGGTGCGGGTCGCGGTGAGCGGCGACCACGTCGAGCTGACCGTCACCGACAACGGTCGCGGCTTCGACCGGAGCGCCACTGCGGCCGAGGGCCACGTCGGGCTGCGGCTGCTCGGCGACCTGGCGCGCGAGGCCGGCGGCACGTTCAGCGTGGAGTCGAAGCCCGGCAACGGGACCACCGTGCGGCTGCGCGTCCCGCTGGAGCCACTGCCCGAGGACGGCCGATGATCCGCGTCCTGCTCGCCGACGACCACCAGCTGGTGCGCTCCGGCCTCGCCGCGCTGCTGGCCGGCAGCGACGACATCGAGGTGGTCGGCACGGCGGCGAACGGGCAGGAGGCCGTGCAGCTCGCCCGCGCGACCGGCCCCGACGTGGTGCTCATGGACCTCGTCATGCCGGTGATGGACGGCGTCGAGGGCACCAGGCGTCTCATGGCGGAGCTGCCCGCTACCCAGGTGGTCGTGCTGACGTCGTTCTCCGACCAGGAGCGCATCCTCGCCGCGCTCGACGCGGGCGCCATCGGCTACCTGCTGAAAGACGTCGACCCGGCGGAGCTGATCGCAGGCGTGCGCGCGGCGGCGCGCGGCGAATCGCCGCTGGATCCCAAAGCCGCCCGCTCGCTGCTCTCCTCACGCGCGGCCCGCACCGAAACGCGTGGCGAGCGAGGCCGCGTCGAGCTGACTCCCCGCGAGACCGAGGTGCTGGCGCTCCTTCGGCAGGGCCTGGCCAACAAGCAGATCGCCCGCTCGCTCGGCATCAGCCAGGCGACGGTGAAGGCGCACCTGACCTCCGTTTTCCAGCGCATCGGCGTGACCGACCGGGTCCAGGCGGCGGTATGGGCCGAGCGCCAGGCGGCCGACGAGACGGCGCCGCCTGCGGCTGCGGGCCGGCGCGACAACGACCGCTGATGCCGGACGTTCGCGAGCCACCCGCGACCCGGGCTGAATCCGCGGGTGCCGTCGGGGCAGGATGGGCTAAACCAGCTGACCGCGCCCGGGGAGGCACCGGCATCTCATGACGATCGACCCGAAGCATTTCCGCAGAGTTCTCGGCCACTTCCCTACCGGCGTGGCGGTGATCACCGGCATCGATCCCGAGGGCAAGCCGGCGGGGATGGCGATCGGGTCGTTCACGTCCGTCTCGCTGGAGCCGCCGCTCGTCGCGTTCCTGCCGGACAAGTCGTCGACCAGCTGGCCGAAGATCGAGCCGGCCGGCAAGTTCTGCGTCAACATCCTCGCGTCGGAGCAGGAGTCGGTCTGCCGCACGTTCGCGGTGAAGGGCGGCGACAAGTTCGCGCAGTTCGAGTGGAGCGCGGCGCCGGCCACCGGATCGCCGCTGCTGGACGACGTCGTCGCCTGGATCGATTGCGAGATCGAGACCGTTCACGAAGCCGGCGACCACTACATCGTCATCGGGCGGGTGCTGGAGCTCGACGTGGCGAACCCGTCGCTGCCGCTGCTGTTCTTCCAAGGCGGCTACGGCCGCTTCAGCCCGCTGTCACTCGCCGCGTGGGAGAGCGACCTGCAGATGCAGCTCGCCTCGGCGGATGCCGCCCGCCCGCAGATGGAGCAGCTGGCCGAGGAGCTGGACGCCGAATGCGTCGCGAGCGCCGTCGTCGGTGAAGACATGGTGCTGGTCGCGAACGCCGGTGACCCGAGCTCGCAGGCGCTGCCGACCCGCGTCGGCCAGCGGATCCCGTTCCTCCCCCCGCTCGGCACGGCGTTCGTGGCGTGGGCGAACGAGCCGGCCCGCAAGGCATGGCTGGAACGCGCCGACCCGGATCAGCGCGAAGCTCTGGAGAAGACGCTCGAGGAGGTTCGCCGCGCCGGGTACTCGGTGGGCCGCGGCGCTTCGTGGCACCGCGAGGTGGGGTCGGTGCTCGCCAAGGCGCGCCGGCCGATGAAGCCGGAAACCACCGAGACGATCACCCGCCTCATCACCAGCCTTCCGGCCGATTACGAGTCGCCCGCGGCGCCGACCGCCGACCGCAGCGACGTGCAGTCGGTCTCTGTTCCGGTGACCGGACCGGACGGCACCACCGTCTTGGTCCTGACGCTTATGGTGACGTCCAAGCGGGCCCTCGCGGCCGCTGCCGAGGACCACGCAGCGCGGCTGACGCAGGCGGCGAGCGCCGTGGCCGCTGCCATCACGAGCTGAAACGGAGCGTTCATGGCCACCCAGGTGCAAGGCGTCATCTCGCGCACGAAGGGCCAGCCCGTCGAGTTGACGGAGATCGTCGTCCCCGACCCGGGTCCCGGCGAGGCGACCGTCACGATCAAGGCCTGCGGGGTGTGCCACACCGACCTGCACTACCGCGAAGGCGGCATCAACGACGACTTTCCCGTTCCTGCTCGGCCACGAGGCAGCGGGCATCGTCGACGCGGTCGGTGAGGGCGTCACCGAGGTGGCGCCCGGCGACTTCGTGGTCCTGAACTGGCGCGCCGTCTGCGGCGAGTGCCGGGCGTGCCGCCGCGGCGAGCCCTGGTACTGCTTCGCGACGCACAACGCCACGCAGCAGATGACGCTGACCGACGGCACCCCGCTCTCGCCTGCCTTGGGCATCGGCGCGTTCGTCGAGAAGACGATCGTCGCGGCCGGCCAGTGCACGAAGGTCGACCCGGCGGCTCCCGCCACGACCGTCGGGCTGCTCGGCTGCGGCGTGATGGCCGGCATCGGCGCGGCGATCAACACCGGCGGGATCACCCGCGGCGACACGGTGGCGGTCATCGGCTGCGGCGGGGTCGGCTGCGCAGCTATCGCTGGCGCCCGGCTCGCCGGGGCGCGCACGATCGTCGCGGTCGACATCGACGACCGCAAGCTCGACTGGGCCACCGGCCTCGGCGCCACCCACACCGTCAACAGCAAGCAGACCGATCCGGTCGAGGCGATCCAGCAGATCTGCGACGGCGTCGGCGCTGATGTCGTCATCGAGGCGGTGGGCCGGCCGGAGACCTACAAGCAGGCGTTCTACGCCCGCGACCTCGCCGGCACGGTGGTGCTGGTCGGCGTACCGACCCCGGAGATGACGCTGGAGCTGCCGCTGCTCGACGTCTTCGGCCGCGGCGGGTCGCTGAAATCGTCGTGGTATGGCGACTGCCTGCCGAGCCGCGACTTCCCGATGCTGGTCGACCTGTACATGCAGGGCCGGCTGGATCTGGACGCGTTCGTCAGCGAGCGGATCGGGCTCGGCGACATCGAAGCGGCATTCGAGAAGATGCACCGCGGCGAGGTCCTGCGCTCGGTGGTGGTGTTGTGAGCGAGCCGACGCTCCCGCCGACGGCTCACCCCGGCGGCGTGCGGATCGACCACATCGAGACGTCGGGCACGTTCAGCCTGGACGGCGGCACGTGGGACGTCGACAACAACGTCTGGGTGATCGGCGACGGCGACGAGGTCGTCATCATCGACGCGGCTCACGATGTCGACGCCATCGTGGCGGCGGTGGACGGCCGCCGGGTCAAGGCGATCGTCGCCACGCACGCCCACGACGACCACATCAACGTGGCTCCCGCGCTGTCCGAAGCCACCGGCGGCCCGGTGCTCCTGCACCCGGACGACCACGAGCTGTGGAAGATGACGCATCCGGATCGCGACCCGGACGGCGAGCTGACCGACACGCAGCTCATCGAGGTCGCCGGGATCCCGTTGCAGATGCTGCACACGCCGGGCCACGCGCCGGGCTGCGTCTGCATCTACGCGCCCGACCTGTCGACGGTCTTCTCCGGCGACACCCTCTTCCAGGGCGGACCGGGCGCCACCGGCCGCAGCTTCAGCGACTTCCCGACCATCATCGAGTCGATCCGCGGCCGGCTGCTCGTGCTGCCGCCCGGCACGGTGGTACGCACCGGCCACGGCCCCACCACGACCATCGGCGACGAAGCCCCCCACCTCGACGAGTGGATCACCCGCGGCCATTGATCAACGCGCCACGCATCAGGGTGAGACCCGGTTCAACCGGGGGTTGGGGCTGGTCACTGGCGCGTTGATCTTCGCCCCTGTGAGCGCACGTTCAGCGCGGCGGCGCAGAATGAGCCGGTGACCGAGATCCAGGACATCCCGCTGACCACCCTGTCCGGCGAATCCGACCACGTTCGGCGCGCTCACCGGCGGCAAGGCGGCGCTGGTCGTGAACGTCGCGAGCCGCTGCGGGCTCACCCCGCAGTACGAGGGGCTCGAGAAGCTGCACGAGGAGCTCTCCGGCAAGGGCTTCACCGTGCTCGGCGTGCCATGCAACCAGTTCCTCGGCCAGGAGCCGGGCACCGAGGCGGAGATCGCCGAGTTCTGCTCGGCGACGTACGGCGTCACCTTCCCGATGACGAGCAAGGTCGAGGTCAACGGCGACGGCCGCCATCCGCTCTACGACGCGCTCACCGCGACGCCGGACGAGAAGGGCGAGGCGGGCGACATCCAGTGGAACTTCGAGAAGTTCCTGGTCGTCCCCGAGCGGCGAGATCGTCGGCCGGTTCCGGCCGCAGACCGAGCCCGCTCGACGAGGGCCTGCGCAAGGCCATCGACGGCGTCCTGCCCAACTGACCAAGATCAACGCTGCACCAAGGTGGGTTCGGCCGCAGTTTTCAGGGTCAAACGCGGTCGGGTGCAGCGTTGATCGTGAGCTGGCGGCGCAGCTCGTCCTTGCGCACCTTGCCCGAGGCGGTGCGCGGCAGCTCGGCGACGAACGTGATGCTGCGCGGCGTCTTGAAGCCGGCAAGCCGGGTCCGGCAGGCGGCGACCAGCACCTCGGGGTCCGGTGGCGCGCCGTCGTCCGGCACGACGACGGCGCAGATCCGTTCGCCCCAGCGCTCGTCGGCGACACCGAAGACGGCCACGTCTCGCACCCCCGCGGCCTCGCGCAGCACGTCCTCCACCTCGCGGCTGGAGACGTTTTCGCCGCCGGTGACGATGATGTCCTTCAGCCGGTCGACGATCTTCAGCCGGCCTTCCGCATCGAGAACACCGAGGTCTCCGGTGTGAAACCAGCCGCCGCGGAACGCGTCCGCGTTGGCCGCCGGGTCGTCGGCGTAGCCGTCGCAGACCTGCTCCCCGCGCACGACGACCTCTCCGGCGACGCCGGGCGGCAGCAGCTCACCAGCGGCTCCCATGATCGCAAGGCGCACCAGCGGCCCGGGCCGGCCTGCCGACGTCAGCAGCTGCGGCTGGTCGCCGATGGCGGCGCGGTGGTCGGCCGCACCGAGAGCCGTCACGTTGCCGGACAGTTCCGTCATGCCGTAGCCCTGGTTCAGATCGCAGCCGAGCGTCGCCGTGATGCGGCGGATGAGCGAGGGCGGCATCGGCGCCGAGCCGTAGCCGATCGCGCGTAGCCGTTCGCGCACCAGCGCGAGGTCGTCAACGGCGGCTTCCAGGTGATGCAGCAGCAGGTCCATCATCGTGGGCGCCAGGGAGCACGTCGTGACGCCGTGCTCGCGGACGGCGGCGACGAAGCCCGCGGCGTCGAAGCGCGCCATCACGACTGCCGGCCGCCGTTCGAGGTGCGCCAGGATCACCTGGTAGCCGGCGACGTGGCACATCGGGAACGCGGTCAGGAAGACGTCGCCGGCGAGCAGCGGCCGCAGCAGTCCGCTATGCCGCACGCCGGCGAGCAGGCTGCGATGCGTGAGCAACACACCCTTCGGCCGGCCGGTCGTGCCGCTCGTGAACATCAGCCAGGCCGGGTCCTGGGGACGCACCACGACATCCGGCGGCGCCGCACCCCGGCCCGACGCCAGTAACTCGTCGAACGTCCGCTCGGCGCCGTCGTCCGGCTCGCCGATGACGACGACGGTCCGCACCCGCTCGGGAAGCTGCGCACCGGCGCGCAACGTCCGCAGCAGCCCGGCCTCGGCGAGCAGCACGGTCGCTCCGGAGCGGTCGAGCTGGCTCGCCCATTCCGCCGGGTGCAACCGCTGGTTGAGCGGCAGCAGCAGCCGTCCGGCGGCCGGCACGCCGTAGTACGCCAGCGGGTAGGCGTAGCAGTTCGGCGCGAGCAACGCGACCGTGTCACCCACGCCGCCGACTGCGTGCAACGCGCTGGCCAGGGCCATCGTGTCCGCGCTGACCTGGCCGAACGTGTACGAGTTGCCGTCGACCACCAGAGCCGGCGCGTCGGGCGCCTGCGCGGCGGCTGATGTCAGGACGTCCGAAAGGAGCACACCCGCCATCCTGCCCACTGCCCGGGCGGGATCCGCGGCAGGTCAAGATGGGCTATGCCATCGCCTGCGAATCCGGCCCGTCCCGACGCCGCGCCCGACGACGAGAGCGTGGCCGCCGATCTGGCCACCCGCGCCGGCGCCCTGCTGCTCAGCCTCCGCGACGAGCTGGGCTTCGACGACGCGAAGGCGCTTCGCCACGCCGGGGACAACCGGTCCCAGGAGCTGCTCGCCGCGGCGCTGCACGAGCTTCGCCCGCACGATGCGGTGCTCTCCGAGGAGGCCGAGGACGACGCGGCACGGCTGTCCGCGGACCGGGTGTGGATCATCGATCCACTTGACGGCACCCGCGAGTTCGGCGAGCCGGGGCGCAGCGACTGGGCGGTGCACGTGGCGCTCTGGGAGCGCCACGCCGGAGGGTTGACCGCCGGCGCGGTCGCGCTGCCCGCGCAGCGCCAGACGCTGACCACCGGCGGTGCGCGGCCGCCGCGGGACGGCGCGCCGGATTCGCCACGGGTGGTGGTCAGCCGCAGCCGAGCACCGCAGTTCGTCACGTCGGTCGCCCGCCGGCTCGGCGGGGAGCTGGTGCCGATGGGTTCGGCCGGGGCCAAGGCGATGTCGATCCTGCAGGGAACGACCGATGTCTACGTCCACGCCGGCGGGATGCACGAGTGGGACGCCGCGGCGCCGGCGGCGGTGGCGGCAGCGGCCGGCCTGCACGTCAGCCGCTTCGACGGCGAGCCGCTCGCGTTCAACACCCCCGCGGCCCTCTCGACGGAGCTGGTCATCTGCCTGCCGGAGCTCGCCGACCGCGTGCTCGACGCTGTCGACAAGTCGCTCTGATCGACGCGCCTCGGACCGGTCAGCGGCGTACCGCGAGCGCGTCGAGCAGCTGCCGGGTGAAGGCGGAGAAGCGCTCGACGGTCCAGACTTCGGGCTCGTCGAGCACCAGTCGCGCGGCGCCTTCGGCCAGCCCGACGAGCATGCGGGCGAACAGCTGCACATCGAAGGCGCCCGCTTCGCCGTAGCCTCCGGCGGCTGCACGGCGCGCTCCGATACCCCATGTCAGCAGCCGGCTGACTTGCTCCAGCGCCTCGTTGCGGGAGGTGCTCACCGCCTCCTGCAGCTCTGCCGGCGCGCCCTCGGCAGGAAAAAGCACGAGTCGCCAGGTGTCCGGCGCCTCCCTCACTGCGGTCAGATACGCGTGGATGCCCTGGACGAGCAGCGCATCCGGGTCGACGGATTCGCCGTCGCCGGGCACCGGCGGCAGGACAGGGGCGAGCGCCGCCTGGGCACGCGACGTCTCCCGCTCCAGGAGGGCGGCGAGCAGCGCTCCCCGATCGGCGAACAGCCCGTACACGACCGGCCGGGTGACTCCCGCCGCGCGAGCGACCCGTTCCATGGTCACCGCACCGAAGCCCTGCTCCGCCGCGATCTGCAGCGCGGCGTCCAGCAGCTGGGTGCGGCGCTCGTCGGGTGGCAGGCGCGCGGCGTACGGCCGCTTGCCTGCGTCGGCCTCGCCGGCCGGCGTTCCGTTGTACACCACCATGCCAGAAATGCTACAACCGTGATGCTTCACTTGTGTAGCAATGGGGTACCGTCCGGATGGACAGCACCCCTGCGCCGGCGAGCAGACTGAACACCGCCGACCCGGCCGAGACGTTCAAGGAGCGCACGATGCCGCGACGTACCGACGACAGCCAGCCCACCGTCGCCGACAAGGTCGTCGTCGTCACCGGCGCGGCTCGTGGCCTCGGCGCCGAGCTCGCTCGCCAGCTGACCGCCCGCGGCGCCCGCGTCGCGCTGCTCGGCCTCGAGCCGGAGCTGCTCGCCGGCGTCAGCGAGCAGTGCCCGGGCTCGCACTGGTGGGAGCTCAACGTCACCGATTCGGCGGCGCAGGGGCGCGTCGCCGGCGAGGTGCGGGCGCATTTCGGGCGGGTCGACGTGGTCGTGAGCAACGCGGGCGTGGCGAACGGCGCCCCGTTCCGGCTCGCGGACGCCAAGGCGTTCGACCGGACGATCGAAGTGAACCTGCTCGGCAGCGTCCGCACGCTGCGCGCCTACCTCCCGGACCTTCTCGAGTCCCGCGGCTACGCGTTGCAGATCGCCTCACTCGCCGCCCTGGCGCCGGCGCCGATGATGGCCGCCTATTGCGCCAGCAAGGCGGGCGTGGAGGCCTTCGCCGAGTGCGTCCGCACCGAGGTCGCGATGCACGGTGTCGGCATCGGCACCGCCTACCTTTCGTGGACGGACACCGACATGGTCCGCGGCGCCGACGAGCGCAAGTCCATTCGCGAGTCCCGCGCCGGAATGCCCGGCTTTCTCGGCAGGACCTATCCCGTCGGCCCGACCGTCGAAGCACTCGTCGACGGCATCGAGCGCCGCGCGGCGCACGTCTACGGCCAGCCGTGGGTGCGATTCGTCCGGCCGATCCGCGGCCTGCTCGCCGGCCTCATTCACGCCGGTGGCCGCCGCGAGATGCGCAAGGCGGAGGACGGCTTCCTCGAGACGGATGCCGACGGTTTGGTCGGCGCCGGCGGCCGCGCCGACCAGGTGAACGTCCCGTCCGCCGGCTGATCACCCCGCACCCCGCGCCACAGTCCCGACCTTCGTCCCCCACCGATCCCGGAGGAGCACCTCTCATGCCAGCGACCGCCGCCGGCCCGCTTCCGACCCACGTCCGCATCGCCGTCATCGGGGCTGGCTTCGGCGGCCTCGGCACCGGCATCCGGCTGAAGCAGGCCGGGATCTCGGACTTCGTCATCCTCGAGCGGGGCGGCGACGTCGGCGGCACCTGGCGCGACAATTCCTATCCCGGCTGCGCCTGCGACGTGCCGAGCCACATGTACTCGTTCTCGTTCGCGCCGAATCCGGACTGGAGCCGCGCGTTCTCCAGCCAGCCCGAGATCCAGGCTTACCTGCAGCGCTGCGCCGAGCAGTTCGGGCTGCGGCCGCATGTCCAGCTGATGGCCGATGTCGAGCACGCGCGGTGGGACGGCGCCGAAAAGCGCTGGCACCTGCGCACCTCCCGCGGCGACCTCACCGCCGATGTGGTCATCGCCGCCCAGGGCGCGCTGTCCGACCCGGCGCTTCCGGCCCTACCCGGGCTCGACAGGTTCGCCGGCACCACCTTCCACTCGGCGACCTGGCGGCACGACTACGACGTGACCGGCAAGCGGATCGCCGTCGTCGGGACGGGAGCCTCGGCGATCCAGTTCGTCCCGTGGGTGCAGCAGCGCGCGGCACATCTGACCCTGTTCCAGCGCACCGCACCCTGGGTCGTGCCGCGGCGGGACCGCGCGATCAAGGATTGGGAAAAGGCGCTCTACCGTGCCTTCCCGCCGGCGCAGCGAGCGGTGCGTACCGGTATCTACTGGGGACGCGAGGTGCTGGTGCCCGCCCTGCGCGGTAACGACCGGCTGCTGCGCCTCGGCGAGGCGCAGGCGCGAAAGCACCTGAGGTCGCAGGTGCCCGACCCGCAGCTGCGCGCCAAGCTCACCCCGAAATTCCGGCTCGGGTGCAAGCGGGTGCTGCTGAGCAACGACTACTACCCCGCGCTCACCCAGCCCAACGCCGACGTGGTCACCGACCGGATCACCGAGGTCGTCCCGGAAGGCGTCGTCACGACGAACGCCGACGGCACCCGCACCGTCCACGAGGTCGACGCGATCATTTTCGGCACCGGATTCCATGTCACCGACCTGCCGATCGCGTCCAAGCTGGTCGGCACCGACGGCCGCACGCTGCGCGCGCACTGGGACGAGAAGGGCATGTCCGCCCTGCACGGCACGACGGCGGCCGGCTTCCCGAACCTGTTCTTCCTCGTCGGGCCGAACACCGGGCTGGGTCACAACTCCATCGTCTTCATGATCGAGTCGCAGCTGAACTACGTGCTGGGTGCGCTGGCGACGATGGAACGCACCGGGTCCGCGAGCATCGAAGCTCGCGAGGACGCGCAGGACGCGTACAACGTCGAGATTCAGCGGGAGCTCGCGGGCACCGTCTGGAACACCGGCGGGTGCGCGAGCTGGTATCTGGATCCGCACGGTCGCAACACCACGCTGTGGCCGACGTACACGTTCCGCTTTCGCCAGCTGGTGCGCCGCTTCGACCCGAGCCAGTACCTGCTGACACCAGCCGGTGACAGCCCCGTACGCTCTGGGCGTGAATTCGCGGCGAGCGGGGCAGCCTCTTCCCCAGCGCCGGAAGCGGATTCGTGACTGACGCTGCTCGTTCATTTCCCGACAGATCGGAGGACGGCTTGCCCGTCGACCCGCAAATCCAGGGCATGCTCGACCTTCTCGCGCAGCTGAACTCCCCGTCCCTTTCCGAGGTCGGCCCCCAGCAGGCCCGGGCCGGCTTCGAGCAGATGACGGTCGGCATGCGGGCGCCCGAGATGTTGACTCCGGTCGCGAGCACCGAAGACATCGGCGTCCCCGGCCCGGCCGGTCCGATGAAGGCGCGGATCTACCGGCCCGAGACCGTCGCTGCCGGCCCGCTGCCGACCGTGCTGTTCATCCACGGCGGCGGTTTCGTCGTCGGCAGCGTCGAGACACACGACAACCAGGCACGCACCATCTGCCGCTCCACCGGCTCCGTGGTGGTGTCGATCGATTACCGGCTCGCTCCCGAGTCGCCGTGGCCGGGCCCGGTGGAAGACGCGTACGCCGCGCTCAAGTGGGCGGCGACGAACATCGAGGAGCTCGGCGGCGATCCGCAGCGGCTCGCGGTCGCCGGCGACAGCGCCGGTGGCAACCTGGCGGCCGTCGTCACCCAGCTGGCCCGCGAGGCCGGCCCCGCGCTGTGCGCGCAGTTTCTCATCTACCCGGTCGTGGACTTCGACGCGGACGCGCAGTACCAGTCACGGCTCGACAACGCCGACGGGTACTTCCTCACCGCCGACGACATGGTGTGGTTCTCGAGCCTCTACGTCCCCGACGATGCCGACAAGGACCACCCGACGCTCTCCCCGCTGCGGGCCGCGGACCTGTCCGGGCTACCGCCCGCTGTGGTGCTCACCGCCGAGTACGACCCGCTGCGTGACGAGGGTGAGGCCTATGCGAAGGCGCTGGCCGATGCCGGTGTCGAGGTCCGTCATCAGCGCGGTGACGGGCTGATCCACGGCTTCTTCGACCTCGGAGTGCTGTCCGCCGGGGCGGCCAAGGCGGTCGACCAGGGGTGCGCCGCATTCGCCGAGCTGCTGCGCCGCGGCGCCTGACGGCCCGTCACGCGGGCCGGTTCGCTCGAAAGGTCGCGATCACTTCGCGGGGCGGGCCTACCAGCAGCAGCTGCTCCCCCGCCGCGAGGCGGGTGTAGCGCGTCGGGCGCGGCACGAGCTGCCCGCCCGAGATCAGCGCGACCACCCGGACGCGCGGCTGCAGCTCGGAGAGCAGCACCCCGTCCAGCGCGGCGCCCACCGCGACGGCCAGCCGGGCAACGAGGAACGGCTGGCGTTCGGTGTAGAACGTGCTGACCACGTCGTAGCCGAGAGCGGCCCCCACGAACCACGGAGCCGCCAGCGCCGACGTGCTGCGCACCGCATGGATCGCGAACCGCCGCTCGACCTGGTCGGCGAGCGCGGTGTCGAAGACGCGGACGACGACGCGCAGCGGCTGCTCGCGCGGATGGCCGGCGGACATCGACCGGGCGACCAGCGCCGTCTCGACGTTCGCGAGGTCGCTGCTGGTCATGGCGGCGATCGCAGCCGCGTGCTCCAACCCGGCCTGCAGCAGCACGGTGCGCGTGGTCGAATCCCCGACGACGACCGGGACGCCGAGGTCGCGGGCGCGCGCCAGGAACCGGTTGTTCTGGTCGCGTTCGACGACGACGACGTCGCGGCCGACGGCGAGCAGCCCCTCCGCGACCCGCAGCCCCATGGCCCCGAGCCCGACGACGACGACGTGTCCCCTCGACTTCGTCGCCTTCTGCTGGCCGAAGGCGACCTCCAGCCGCCGGGTGACGATGAAGTTGGTGACCAGGGCGTACAGCGTCGCCACCGCCGCCGCACCCACGAAGATCAGGAAGATGCCGTAGGCGGTCAGCCACGCCGGTTCGCGGGCGAAGCTGTAGTCACCGAATCCGACGGTCGCCACGATCGTGGTCGTGAAGTACAGCGCCTGCAGCCAGCCGAACTCCGCGGGATTGCCGTGGTCGTCGACCACGCTGTGGTTGCGGAAGGCCAGGCGCAGCAGCACCGTGCTGAACACGATGATGCACACCACCAGCGATGCCATGATCCGAACCGGCCGGTCGGCCGCCGCGGCGAACGCCTGCACCCAGTTGCGCAGCCGGCGGATCACGCCTTCGCGCACGTTGGCGCCGACCCGCAGCTCCCCTGCCGTCAACGCGATCAGCGACTCCGCCTCGGCCTCGTCCCGGTTCAGCAGATCGACGGCCTGATAGTCGTTCGGCCGCCCGATCAAGGTGACGCGATCGCCGCGCGCGACCTGGTAGTCGCGCGGCGGGCAGACGACCATCGGGCCGCCGTCAGCCGGCCGCAGCGCCAGCGGGGTGAGGTCACCGAAGACCTGGCGCAGCGTGGTCGGCGCGCGTTCACCGAGCGGGACGTCGACGACCTCCATCCGTTCGGCTTCGAAGGCGAACGCGTGCAGCAACGTGGATTGCACGCATCCCTCGACGAAGCTCGAGCCCGCCTTTTCCGGCAGCGACAGCACGACGACTCCCGGCAGCGCGCTGTGCAGCTGCTCCGCGAGCCGCGGGTTGGCGAGCCGGACGACGAGCCGCACGCCGCGTCCTTCTGTCAGGTCGGCAATCAGCAGCGCCGTCTCGAGATTGTTCAGGTCGGAGTCGTGGGCGGCGATGACCGCGGCGGCGACGTCGATGCGGGCCTGGGTCAAGCTGACGCTGCTGCTGCTCGACTCCCGAATGATCGGGATGCTCCAGCGCCGCAGCTGCGACCAGGCGCGGCTCTCGCCCCCATCGTCGACGACGACGCACGGCACCCCGGCTTCGTAGAGCTGCTCGGTGATGCGCAGGCCGAGATTGGACAGCCCGCACACGATGACGTGGCCGGCGATGCCGGTCGCGGCCGCCGCGTCGCGGGCCTGCTGATAGTCCGGTGCGCCGTCGCCGCGGATGTCGCTGACGCCCACCATGTGGTCAGAGTGTGCCCGACGCGTGTGACGAGAAGGTGGCACTCGGGGTTAACGCGCCGGTACCGTGCCGACCGGAAGCTGTACTGCACGATCGCTGGCGTTGTCCGGGAGGGTAGGACGGTTGAGCGAAAACCCTTGGGCTGAGCAGCCGCCCTATGGGGAGCCCGTGGAGCCGTCGGACCCCCGCTACTGGCAGCAATACGGCGAGCAGCCGCAGGGCCCGACACAGGGATCGCCCTACGGCCAGGACCCGTACGGGCAGCAGCCCTACGGCCCCGAGTACGGCGGCTATCCGCCCGCGCCCGCGCCGAACCCCTGGTACCGGCGCTGGTGGCTGTGGGCGATCACGGCCTGCGTCGTCGCCGCCGCGGTCATCGGCACGATCCTGCTGACGCGTCCGTCGTTCTCGCTGGAGAAGAAGCTGGCTGACGCGATCCGCGCCAAGGGCGACAGCGTCACCTCGGTGTCCTGTCCGAACGGGGTCGGCTCGTCGGCCGGCACCCGCACCACGTGCACCGCCGTCGTCAACGGCGCGCAGGCCCGGCTCGACGTTCGCTTCCGGGCCGACAAGGACTTCGTCGCGACGTACGAGACGCCGTAGCGCCGGCGCCCCGCGCGCCGTCCGGGTCAGCCTGCGGTGTCTTCGTCCTCGATCTCGAGGATCGGGCGGTCGGTGAACAGGTACGTGCGCAGGTGCTTGTCGAGCTGCGGATCGCGCCGGCGCAGCCATTCGAGCAGCATCGCCGCGTGCTCTTTCTCCTCGTCACGGTTGTGGGCGAGGATCTGCTTGAGCTCGTCGTCGTCCGCGGCGTCGACGCGCTGGTCGTACCAGTCCGCGGCCTCGAGCTCTTCCTGCAGCGACGCCAACGCCCGGTGGCGGTCGAGCGTCTCGGCGCTGAGCAGTTCACGGTCTTCGTGGTAGCCCTGGCTGGAAGCCATCGGATCCCTTCGTCCGGGGCGAGCGCCCCTGTCCCGGTAAGAGGGTCAGGCTAGCTAGCCGTTCACGGCGCGTACGACAGCGGGTCCGTCGGCGTACCAGTCGATCGTGCTCACGGAGCACAGCTCGAGATGCATGCGGTAGAGCGCGCTCATCGGCGCCTCGAGGGCACGGCGCACCAGCAGCTTGATGGGCGTGACGTGCGTGACAACCAGCAGCCGGGCTCCCGGATGAGCGGCGCGCCAGCGCTGCAGCGCGTCACCGACCCGCTCGTCGGTCGCCGCGAACGATTCGCCGCCCGGTGGCGGCACCGTCGGATCGGCGAGCCAGGCGGCGAGCTCGTCCGGCCAGCGCCGGCCCACCTCGGCGAAGGTCAGGCCTTCCCACGCCCCGAAGTCGGTCTCCCGGAAGCCGTCCTCGATAAGGAGGTCACCCACCACCCCGTCATTGCCGGCGGCGCGGACCTCCGCGACGATGCGGGCGGTCTCCTGCGCGCGTCGCAGCGGGCTGCTGACGATCGCGTCGAACGTGTGACCGGCCAGCCGCCCGGCGGCACTGCGAGCCTGCTCACGCCCGAGTTCGGTCAGCTCCGGATCGCTCCCGACGCCGCTGAAGCGCCGTTCGATGGACAGCGGTGTCTGCCCATGGCGCAGCAGCACGGTGGAAGTCGGCACCCCGCTCGGGCGTCCCCATCCGGAGCCGAGCGCGGTGCTGCCCGCGACCTGCAACGACCCGCCGGCGCCGCTCGTCTCACCCGGTTCGCTCGCCACGGCTTTCGGCGCCAGGCCGGCCGTTTTCACCTTCGGCTCGGGCAGCGCGACGTCGGAAGCGGAGAAGTCCTTGCCCGCAGCGGCCGCGTCCATCGCCGCATTCGCCAGCGCGTCGGCGGCGGCGTTCTGGGCGCGCGGCACCCAGGTGAACGTCACGCTCGGGAAGCCTGCGACGAGCTGGGCCGCCTCGGACGCGAGTGCGCGCATGTCGGCGTGCTTGACCTTCCACCGCCCGCTCATCTGCTCGACGACGAGCTTGGAGTCCATCCGGACCTCGAGCTGTGCCCCGGGCGCGATGTCGCGCGCTGCTTCGAGACCGGCGATCAGGCCGCGGTACTCCGCCACGTTGTTGGTGGCCGTCCCGATGGCGGCCGCCCGTTCGGCGATGACCAGGTCGCCTTCGCGGACCAGCGCGCCGTAGCCGGCCGGCCCCGGGTTGCCCCGCGAGCCGCCGTCCGCCTCGATGACCAGCTTGGTGACCGGCGGCGCGCTCACAGGCCGCTGTCCGCGGTGCGCACCAGGATCCGGCGGCACTCCTCGCAGCGAATCACCTGCGACGGTGCCGCCGATGCCACATCGCTGAGGTCGCTGCCCGACAGCTCCAGATGGCAGCCCTCGCAGCGGCGCCGATACAGTCGCGCGGCACCGACCCCGCCCGACGAGGCACGGATCTTCTCGTACAGGGCAAGCAGCTCGGCCGGCAGCTCGCCGGCGCGCTCGGCGCGTGCGGACTTCTCCCGCTCCGTCTCGGCGTCGATCTCCTCGAAGGCGGCATCGCGGCGCCCGGCGGCTGCCGCCCGCGCTGCCTCCGCCTGCTCACGCTGAGCGTTCAGCTCATCGACCCTCGCCGCTGCCGTCTCGGCCGCCTCCATCAGCTCCAGCAGCTCATCTTCCAGCGCGTCACGGCGGCGGTTCAGCGAGACGATCTCGGACTGCAGGTTTTCCAGCTCGCGCGGCGAGCTGATGGCTCCGGAGTCGAGCCGGCTCTGGTCGCGCTCGGCCCGGGCCCGAAGGGTGTCGACTTCTCCCTCGAGCCTGGCCTGGGCACGCGTGGTGTCCTTCTTCGCGGTTTGCGCCGCATCGAGCTCGTTCGCCAGCTCGCGAAGCTTCGCGGCGAGCTGATCGAGCTCCGTGAGCTCCGGCAGCGTGCGGCGCCGCACCGCGAGCCGATCGACGCTGCTGTCCAGCGATTGCAGGTCGAGCAGTTTCAGCTGCACCTGCGGGTCGGCTTCCACCGCGCCCTCCCCCTCATTCCATCCGCCTGGCGGCCGGCTCGGTCAGCAGGTGTGCAGTCGCCACGGGTCGGTCACCAGCTCCGACACGGTGGCGCAAATCCCGGCGGGCCTCCTGGCCGCGCGCTCCCCCACCGTAGCGGGCGGCGCACCTTCCAGCAGCCGAGCAGCCTGCTGCAGCCAGGGATGTTCGGTCGCCCAGTGCGCGGCGTCGACGATCGCGATCCCGGTTTGCGCCACGCTGTCGAGCGTGTGGTGGTGGCGGGCGTCCGCGGTCACGAGCACGTCGGCCCCGAGGCTCGCGGCCGGGCCGGCGAGGTCCCCGCCGGAGCCCCCGCACACCGCGATCCGGCGCACCGGGCGGGCGCCGTCGCCGGTCGAGCGCACTCCCCACGCCGTTTGCGGAAGCGCGCCCGCAACGCGGTCGACGAAGGCGTCCAGCCGGACGGGCTCGGCGAGCTCACCGATCCGGCCGAGCCCCCGCTGCGCGCCGCGCGGCGCCGGCAGGTCCGCCAGCTCGATGATGTCGAACGCCGGCTCCTCGTACGGGTGGTTGCTGCGCAACGCCGCCAGGACGTCCCGGCGCAGCCGGCGCGGCAGCACCATCTCGAGCCGTTCTTCGGCGACTTCTTCGACGGTGCCCACCTCCCCGATGGCCGGGTTCGCGCCGGCCAGCGGGCGGAACGTCCCGGTCCCCGCCGACCACCAGGCGCAGCGGTCGTAGTCGCCGATGCCGCCGGCGCCCGCCGCCGCCAGCGCGTCCAGCAGCCGCGCCCGGTCCGCGAGCGGGACGAAGGCAATCAGCTTGTCGAGCGGCTCTGCGGGCTGATGCCCCGGGGGGAGCGGGGTGACCGGCTCGGTGTCGTGGACGCCCAGCACGCCGGCAAGCGCGTCACTGACGCCGGGCCGCGCGACGTCCGCGTTCGTATGAGCCGTGTAAAGCGCGCAGCCGCCCCGGATGAGCTCCGCGACGACGCGGCCGCCCGCCGTCGTCTCGGCGACGCCGTGCACGCCACGCAGGAAGAGCGGGTGATGCGTGACGAGCAGCTCGGCCCCCAGCTGCACGGCCTCCGCGGCCACCTCCGGCGTGGGATCGACCGCCAGCAGCGCCCGCTCGACCGGCTGCGCCGGGTCGCCGACCACGAGACCGACGGCGTCCCAGTCCTCCGCCCACCGCGGGTCGTAGGCCGACTCCAGGACCCGGATGCAGTCAGCAAGGGTCCGCTGCGTTTCGTCGCGCGCCATGTGCCGCATTCTTGTCGCTATGGACCTGCGCATCTTCACCGAGCCGCAGCTCGGTGCCTCCTACGATCAGCAGCTGCGCCTGGCACGGACCGCCGAGGCCGCCGGATTCGACGCGTTCTTTCGCAGCGATCACGTACTGACGTTCTCCGGCACCGGCGAGCCGGGACCGACGGACACGTGGGTGACGCTCGCCGGCCTTGCCCGCGAGACCAGCACCATCCGCCTCGGCACGCTCGTCACCTGCGCCACGTTCCGGCTTCCCGCGATGCTGGCGCTCGAGGTGACGCAGGTCGACGTGATGAGCGGTGGCCGGATCGAGCTCGGTCTCGGTGCCGGCTGGAACGATCGCGAGCACGAGGCGTTCGGCATCCCGTTCCCCTCGACCCGCGAGCGCTTCGAACGGCTGGAGGAGCAGCTCGCCATCCTGACTGCGTGGTGGACCACCCCGCAGGGCGAGTCGTTCGACTATCGCGGTAGGCACTACCAGCTGGCCCGAAACCCGGCGCTGCCACGGCCCGCGCAATTCCCGCATCCGCCCGTCATCGTCGGTGGCCTCGGCGCCAAGACCACCCCGCGGCTCGCCGCGCGCTACGCAAGCGAGTTCAACGTGCCGTTCGCGCCGATCGATGACGTGCGCCGGGTCAACGGCGACGTCGACGCGGCCTGTGCCGCCATCGGACGGGACCCGGCGACACTGCGCCGGTCCATCGCGCTGACGGTGTGCTGCGGACGGGACGGATCCGAGCTGCAGCGCCGGGCGGAGGCCATCGGCCAGCCGCTCGAGCACCTGCGCCAGCACCAGCTGGCCGGAACGCCGGACGAGCTGGTCGAGCGACTCGGCGCACTCGCCCACCTCGGACTCACGCGCGCCTACCTGCAGACCATCGACATGGACGACCTCGATCAGGTCGAGCTCATCGCCGAGCGCGTCATGCCGCAGGTGCGCTGAGCCTCGCACGCGCCGAATACCTGGGCTTTTCGCGTGAATCCGCCGGTGCGAAAACGACGACAACCCCACGTTTTCGGTCGTCACTGCAGCGGCGCGACCGCCTGCAGCTCGTCGAGCCGGGCCTGCGCCGTGCCGGTGCCTCCCGGCAAGCTGGTGCGCATCTCCGTCATGATCCGCGCCATCCCCGCGGGCGCGCCGGCCTGCAGGTACCAGAGGGTGCCGTCGGCCGGATCCTTGCTGCAGAAGATCCGGCCGTGCAGATTGCCGACGTCGAGGTCCTGGGCGAAGCCGACCGCGCTCTCGGCTTGTCCGGGGTTGAGCTGCAAGGTCAGGCAGTCACCGCCGTGGTGGTTGTTGCCGCCGAGCTTGAGGACGGAGATGCGAAACCCCATGACGGCGTTCGCGTCGCCCTCGATCGGGCGGTAGGCGACCTGCAGCGCGGCTCCCGCAATGCTCGCCGTGCACGACGCCCGGACCGGCACGCGAACCTTTTCGGCGGCGGAAAGCGTCGAGCTGGTATCGGTGCAATTCGCGGCGACCGCGGGCGGGATGCGGGCCAGCAGCGCCGTGTATGCCGGGTCGTCGGCCGGGACGGCTGACGACGACGGGCCGGCGTCCGACGTCCCCGGACTCGGCGCCGCACCCGCTTTCTTGCTCCCTCCGGACAGGGCGACCGCGACGCCGGCGACCGCGCCGGCGAGGACCACCACCGCGGCGACGATCAGACCGGTCCTCCGCCTGCCACGCTGCCGCGCCGGCGGGCCCGGAAACGGCGGGAGCGGGGCCGGCGGCCCCGGCGCCGTCGCGGCCGGCCCGAACTGTCCGGGCGAGGCCGGGATGGGTGTGGTCGCGGCCGGCGGCGGTCCCTGGACGGGGACGGGAGCGGGGGCCGACGGGACGGTCGGCTTGGCGTTGTCTCCCGTCGCCCGGGCCCCGGCCGGATCGAGTACCGCGCGGACCGCATGCGCGAAGTCTCGGCAGCTGCCGTAGCGCTCGTCCGGATTCTTCGCCATCGCCCGCGCCAGGACGTCGTCCAGCTGCGCGGGCAGTCCCAGCTCGGCGGCCAACGCCGGCGCCGGCTCCTGCAAGTGCGCCATCAGCATGACGACAGGCGCGTCGTTCTCGTAGGGAGGACGACCGGTGAGCAACTCGACGAGGATGCACGCCAGGGCGTACTGATCGGCTCTCGAGTCGACGGTCTTGCCGAGCGCCTGCTCGGGCGCGGCGTAAGCGGGGGTGAGCAGCAGCTCCCCGGTGGCCGTCAGGGTCGTGGGGCTGAGCTCCTCCCGGCTGATCCCGAAGTCGGTCAGCAGGGCGTGGTCGTTGTCCTCCGGCTCGACGGAGGACAGCAGCACGTTCTCCGGCTTGACGTCGCGGTGCACGACGCCGATCCGATGCGCCGCGTCGAGCGCCGCGGCGATCTGGCTGAGCAGCCGCGAGGCCCGGCGCGGGTCGAGCGGGCCAGTCGAGCGGATGAGCTGCCGCAGGTCACCGCCGGCGACGTACGGCATGACCAGGTACAGGGTGCCGTCCGCGGTCGTTCCCGAGTCGTAGATCGGCATCACGTGCGGATGGGAGAGTGTCGACATCCGGGTCGCCTCGGCGAGGAACCTGTCGCGGAAGCGCTGGTCGGCACTCAGCTGCGGCGACAGCACCTTGATGACATCGGTGCGCGGCAGCCGCGGATGGCGCGCGAGATAGAGCACGCCCATTCCCCCGTGCGCCAGCTCGCGCTCGACCCGCCAGCCGGCGAACGATTCCCCGGCGGACAGTTGGGTGGTCGGCTCATCCACCGCCGGAGTGTCTCGCAACGGACCGGGGCGCGTCTCACCTCTTCCACATGCAGTAATCGTTGCAGCGACAACGGGTACGGGCAGCCGGTGCCCCACGGACCTCTCCGCAAGCGCTACCCGGTGGACGCCGCACTGGTGGTGTGCTCGCTCGTCCCGTATCTCGTCCTGACGGCTGCGGTCATCCCGCTGGGCAAGCAGATCTCACAGAGCCTCGGCCTGTCCACGCAAACGCTGGACATCACCGTCGCCATGTCGACCGCGGCCTACGCCATCGGCACCGTCCTCGCGGTGCAGCTGGCCGTTCATCTGCCGGCCCGCCGGCTGCTCGTGGTCTACGAGGTGCTGCTCGTGGTCGCTTCCATACTCGCCGCCTGGGCACCGACCGGCGGCGTCTTCGTCGCAGCGTTCATCGGGCAGGGACTCGCGACGAGCCTGCTACTGATCGCCGCGGTGCCTCCGCTGGTCACGCAGTGGCCGGCGGCGAGGATGCCGCTCACCGGCGGGATCATGAACCTCTGCATCTTCGGCGCCGTCGCCGCCGGGCCCACGATCGGCGCCTTCCAGGCGACGGGTAGCAGCTGGCGACCACTCTTCTGGGGGGTCGCCGCCGTGTCGGTGGTGGCCCTGCTGCTGTCCGTACTCAGCTTCGAGGACCAGCCGCCGGTCGCCCCGGACGCGCCGTGGGACCTCGTCGCCGTGGCCATGACCGTCGTGGGAACCGGCAGCGCGTTCTTCGGCGCGGGCCGGCTGCAGGGATCCGAGAACGCCGGCGCCGGCTCGCTGCTGCCGCTCATCGCAGGCTTCGCCATCATCGTCGCGCTGGTGAGCTACGAAGCGCGGAGCAAACGGCCGCTGATGCCGGTGCGGGCGGCCGCAACCAGCGTGCCGGTGACCGGTATCTACGTGGCGCTCATGGCGAGCGCCGCTTCGTTCGGGATCATGGAGCTGGTCCTGCAGTCGCTGCAGAAGTCGAGCAGCCTGAGCCACACGGGGCTGCTCTTCCTACCCGAGTTCGGCGGGGCGATCGTGCTGGCCGTCGTGTTCGGCACGCTGTTCAAGACGCGCTTCACGCCGGTGCTGGCGATCAGCGGCACGCTGGCGATCGTGGCGTCGGCCGCGCTGCTGCTGGTCGTGCTGCCGGGCAACGGCCCGGTCATCGCCGCCGCCGCCGGTGTGCTCGGGCTGGGCGTCGCGGCGTCGGTCTCACCGGGGTTGTTCCTCGCCGGGCTGTCGCTGAAGTCCTCGCAGCTGCAGCCGGTCTTCGCGATGATCGAGCTGCTACGTGCGGTGACGGCCTTCCTCGTGGCGCCGATCCTCATCTACCTGTCGACCTTTCTCGGCGCCGACCAGAACGAGGGCACCGCGATCTCGTTGTGGATCTGCCTCGGTATCGCGGCTGCCGGCTTCCTCGGCGGCGTCCTGCTGTACGTCACCGGGCGGGGGCGGCTCGTCGCGCCGGACCTCGAGACGTGGCAGGGCGAAGGCCAGCCGGCATGGCCGTCACCGCCGCTGTTCGACCGGCTGCGCACCAAGCCGGCCGAAGCAGACTCACAACCGGCGCCGGAAAGGGCGGGGGCGGGCCGGACCGGGCGCTGACGCGCCCAGCGCGATTCCGGCGTCTCGCGAGATCCGCACGGTGGGCGTGACAGGTTTCGAACCTGTGACCCCTCGCTTGTAAGGCGAGTGCTCTCCCACTGAGCTACACGCCCGCGCGCAGCGAGCCTACGGGACGCGGGTGACGAGCCGGAACGATTACGTGAGGCCGCTCGGCTCGTTGCACGGTCCGCCGCGACCCTGCCGGAAGACACGATCGAGCGCGGCCCGCACGTCGTCCGCCAGCCGTTCGTCGTTGGTGGGGTCACCTTCGAAGGCCGGCGAAGCGGCTTGCGGGCTCAGGTCACCGCTCCATCCGCAGGTCGCGCACCGCAGCACACCGAGAGTCTTGGACAGCCGCACGCTCGCACAGGCCGGGCACTGATCGAGCTCCTGCTGCCAACCCGAGTCCTGCTGGCAGGTGGGGCAGACGAGGATCTGCTCCCCGCGGCTCACCGCGCGTCGCCAGGGACTCGGACCGCGGGCCGGGTCACCTTGGCGGGCACCGCAACGCTGGCACGGCATCGGCTGCGCCTACAGCGTTGCCAGCACTTTGGCGTACTCGGAGCTGTCCCGCGCGTCGGGGATCTCGTTCACCACCATCCAGCGAATGACCCCCTGCTTGTCGATGACGAACGTGCCGCGGCACGCCCGCCCGACCACATCGTTGAAGACGCCGTAGAGCTGCGCGACGCCGCCGTGCGGCCAGAAGTCCGAGAGGATCGGGAACGTGAAGCCCTCCTGCTCGGCCCACACCTTGTTGGCGAACGGCGAGTCCACCGAGATGGCCAGCACCTGGGTGTCGTCGTTCTGAAAGGTGGCGAGTTCATCCTGAACGGCGCGCAGCTCGCTGCGGCAGACGCCGGTGAAGGTCGCCGGGTAGAAGATCAGCACGACGCTCTGCCGGCCGGCGAAGGACGCGAGGGTCACCTCGCCGTTGTGCTGGTCTTTCAGCGTGAAGTCCGGGGCGGCGTCGCCGACTTGCAGGCTCACGAGGCATCCTTCCGATCGGGCGCGGGGCGCGGAGGACGGCGCGGGAGGAAACGGCAATGGCAGGAGTTGGACACGTCGTCACGTGGTATGTCCTGAGCATGCCATCTAGGCCGGGGTTCGGAGAGCGCGAGACTTCGAGCAGTCAACTCGGCGTGATTCACCAGGGCCGTCCGGCGATCCGGGATCGCGTGGTGAGCGCCTGGAACGACTTCATCGCCGTCGCCCGCGAAACCGACCTCTCCGCCAAGACCCGGCTGCCGGGCTGGCGGGCTCACGAGGTCTGCACCCACCTCGGCGCCTGGGACGACTACGAGCCGGTCAACGGGGTGCTCGAGGCTGCTCGCCAGGCGCTGTCGGGCGCGGCTCCCGAGGGACCGCGAGATCCGGACGACGCGAATTCGTGGGTCGTGCAGTCGCACCGCGACGCGAGCCGTGACGACGTGATCGGTGCACTCGAGCGGGCGCGCGACTCGGCGGCGGCGTACCTGGACTCCCCGGAGCCGGATGAGCTCGACGAGGTGATGGTGGTGTCCACCGTCGGCCCGCTGCCGGCGCTGACCATCATCCACGCGCAGATCTACGAGCTGGCCGTGCACAGCCTCGATCTGAAAGCGGCCGGAGGGCCGGAGCCCCCGGGGAGCCTGCTGGACGGCGGCCTCGCCGCCCTGACCGACACCACCGGAGCGCTCGCCGCCCGCGTCGGCATCAGCAGCCTCGCCGGCATTCGCAGCGACGTGGGTGCCTGGGCGTTCTGCTCCGGAGAGTCGGGCTGGCAGATCGGCCGGTGGAGCGAACCGGCCAGCAAGCAGGCCAGGCCGGCCCCGAACGGCGACGCCGCGTCCGCCCGGCGCAGCTTCGAGGGCAAGCTGCCGGTGCGTATCGACGCACCCGCCGAGACTCTCCTCGAGGCGTCAGCCGGACGGATCAACCCGCTGCGGACCGTCGCGACCCGGCGCATCAAGGTCTCCGGGTTACCCGGCCTGCTCGGCCTGGCACCTATCGTCGAGAAGGTGCCAGGCATCCCCGGCGGAACGGCGCTGCGCGTCGCCGCGAAAGGCCTCGCCGGCGCCGGCGGCGCGCTCGGGCGGCTGACTCGCCGCTAGCGAACCTTCGCCTGCCCGCGCCGCCCGGCGAGCCGGATGCCGGTCCATTCGGCCGCCATGCTCGCCGTCTTGGTCTGCACCAGGCCGGCCGTCGGCGCGGCCTCGAGCACGTCGCTCGGCTCGACGTGACCCTCCCGGCCCGCCTTCGGGATCAGCAGCCAGAGCACGCCGTCGTCGGAGAGCTGGCGACGCGCGTCGACCAGCGCATCCACGAGGTCACCGTCGTCTTCACGCCACCAGAGCAGCACGACGTCAACCACGTCGTCGGAGTCCTCCGGCACCAGCTCGGTACCGGCGACTTCCATCACCTCCGCCAGCAGATCGCTGGCGACGTCGTCGTCTTCGTTCAGGGACTGGACCAGGCACCCCGGTTGCACTCCCAGCCGATGTGCACGGCCGGAAGTGTCACCGGGCGAGCCGGATCGGCCTTCCGCGTTGGCCGCGGTCGAACTCAACTCACTCCTCCTTCTGAGGCTGTCGAAATGATCGGCTAGCGTGCGCCGCTGGTGCTGTTGGGATGACGTGATCGAAGAATGCTTGCGGGTAGTCCACCCGAGCAGCCCACGGAGTGCAAGCAAAACGGCCGAGTTTGTGCACACGGTTTGTCGAGCAACCGGGTGCGACTGCGGCGGCAGGCCCTGTTTGCCCGTTCCAGCCCGCTTCAGCCGGAGACGAAGCTGAGCCGGACAGAACGGGACGCGTTGTCCACGTTCACGTCCACGAGAGCGATGGATTGCCACGTCCCCAGCGCGAGCCTGCCGTCCACCACCGGCACTGCTATCGACGGCGCGATGAGTGCCGGCATGACATGCGAGCGCCCGTGTCCGGTGGAGCCATGGCGGTGCCGGTAACGGTCGTCCGCGGGCAGCAGCTCATCGAGCACCGACAGCAGGTCCTCGTCGCTGCCCGCTCCGAGCTCCAGCAGGGCCACACCCGCCGTCGCATGCGGGACGAACACGTTGAGCAGCCCATCGCCGAGGCCGTCGACGAAATCGGCTGCGTCTCGCGTGAGGTCCACGACGGTCGGCGTCGAGCCGGTCTGCAGCTCCAGGACTCGCGTTTGCACCGGCCCTCCTGCGCCTTGAGCAGGCCGGGGGGGATCACTGCAGCCCGGCGTCGCGCGGGGCACTTCCCCGCATGAACGCCTTCCAAGCCTCCCGAGCCGAAACTTCGCATAGCTGTTACAGCTCGCTTCGGCACCGGCCGCGAGACTGTCGCGCACCGCACCTTGCGCATCCCGGTGGCAGCATGGGGGACGTCCCCTAGAAGAGCGGAGCGCGCCGACCCACTGTTGGCCGGGCCGGCCACATCACCACCGCCCTCAAGTCCACACGGAGCCACCGCTCCCTACGGAACAGATCGAGGTGCCGTGCCTGCGCAAGACGGTCGGACCAACCGTTACTCCGTCATCACCGACGGGCTGCCGAGCCAGCTGCCCGACATCGACCCCTCCGAGACGCGGGAGTGGATCGAGAGCCTCGACGCGGTCGTCGACGCCGAAGGCCGCGGCCGTGCCCGCTTTCTCATCTTGAAGCTGCTCGAACGTGCGCGCCAGCAGAACATCGGCGTGCCGAGCCTGCGCAGCACCGACTTCCTCAACACCATCCCGCCGGAGCGCGAGCCCTGGTTCCCGGGCGACGAACACGTCGAGCGGCGCATCCGGGCCTACGTGCGCTGGAACGCGGCGATCATGGTCAGCCGGGCGAATCGCAAGGGCCTCGAGGTCGGCGGCCACATCGCCACCTACGCCAGTGCCGCGAGCCTCTACGAGGTCGGCTTCAACCACTTCTTCCGCGGCAAGGACCACGGCGAGAGCGGTGACCAGGTCTTCTTCCAGGGCCACGCCTCCCCCGGCATCTACGCCCGGGCCTACCTCGAGGGCCGGCTGAACGAGAGGCAGCTCGACGGCTTCCGGCAGGAGATCAGCGCCGGAAAGAACGGCCTGCCCTCCTATCCCCACCCGCGGCTGATGCCCGACTTCTGGGAATTCCCGACCGTCTCGATGGGTCTCGGCCCGATCAACGCGATCTACCAGGCCCGCTTCAACCGCTACCTGCTGAACCGCGAGCTGCGCGACACCAGCCGCAGCCGGGTATGGGCGTTTCTCGGTGACGGCGAGATGGACGAGCCCGAAGCCCTCGGCGCGATCGGGGTGGCCGCCCGCGAGGAGCTCGACAACCTGATCTTCGTCGTCAACTGCAACCTGCAGCGGCTCGACGGACCGGTCCGCGGCAACGGCAAGATCATGCAGGAGCTGGAGTCGTACTTCCGCGGCGCGGGCTGGAACGTCATCAAGGTCGTGTGGGGCCGCGACTGGGACCCGCTGCTCGCTCAGGACGTCGACGGTGCGCTCGTGCACCGCATGAACACCACCCCCGACGGCCAGTTCCAGACCTACAGCGTCGAGACCGGCGAGTACATCCGCGAGCACTTCTTCGGCGGCGACCCGCGCCTTCGCCGGATGGTTCAGGGCCTTTCCGACGACGACCTGCGCAAGCTCTCCCGCGGCGGGCACGACTACCGCAAGCTCTACGCCGCGTACAAGTCCGCGGTCGAGCATGAGGGTCAGCCGACGGTGATCCTGGCCCACACCATCAAGGGCTGGACCCTCGGCACCGATTTCGAGGCGCGCAACGCGACGCACCAGATGAAGAAGCTCACCAAGGCCGAGCTGAAGGAGTTCCGCGACCGGCTGTACCTGCCGATCCGCGACGCGGACCTCGAAGGCGACCTGCCGCCGTACTACCACCCGGGTCCGGACTCGGACGAGATCGCCTACATGCGCGAGCGGCGGGCCGCGCTCGGCGGGTCACTTCCGGCGCGCGCGGTGCGCAGCAAGGCGCTGCAGCAGCCTCCCGCGAAGACCTTCGAGGTGTTGAAGGGCGGATCGGGTAAGCAGGCGGTGGCCACCACGATGGCGTTCGTCCGGCTACTCAAGGAGCTGCTCAAAGATCCTGAGCTGGGCAAGCGCTTCGTGCCGGTCATTCCGGACGAGGCGCGCACGTTCGGGATGGACTCGCTGTTTCCCACGGCGAAGATCTACTCGCCGCACGGCCAGAAGTACGAAGCCGTCGACCGCGATCTGCTGCTGTCCTATCGCGAGTCGACGGAGGGCGTGATCCTGCACGAGGGGATCAGCGAAGCCGGGGCGATGGGCAGCGTCATCGCGGCCGGCACGGCGTACGCGACACACAGCACGCCGATGATCCCGGTGTACGTCTTCTACTCGATGTTCGGCTTCCAGCGCACCGGCGACCAGATGTGGGCGTTCGGTGACCAGATGGGCCGCGGTTTCCTGCTCGGGGCGACCGCCGGCCGCACCACCCTGAACGGCGAGGGCCTGCAGCACCAGGACGGCCACTCCCTGCTGCTGGCCGCGTCGAACCCGTGGTGCGTCGCCTACGACCCGGCGTTCGGCTACGAGCTCGCGCACATCATGCGGGAGGCGCTCGACCGCATGTACGGCGAGCGCAACGAGGCGGTGTTCTACTACCTGACGGTCTACAACGAGCCGTTCCCGCAGCCGGCGGAGCCCGCCGAACTCGACGTCGGCGGCCTGCTGAAAGGCCTGTACCGCTTCCGTCCCGCCGCCGAGGGTGAGGCGGATCGGCCGTCCGTCTCGTTGCTCGCGAGCGGTTCGGCGATGCTGGCGGCGCAGCGGGCGCAGGAGCTGCTGGCGGACGACTGGGGTGTCGCGGCGGACCTGTGGTCGGCCACCTCGTGGAACGAGTTGCATCGCGAGGGGATCGCCTGCGAGGAGCACAACCTGCTGCATCCGGACGAGCCCGCCCGGGTGCCGTACGTGAGCGAGGCATTGCGCGAGAGCGGGCCGGTAGTCGCGGTCAGCGATTTCCAGCGGGCGGTGCCCGATCTCATCAGCCGCTGGGTGCCGACGGATTACACCTCGCTCGGCACCGACGGGCACGGACGCTCGGACACCCGGGCCGCGCTGCGCCGCTGGTTTCGCGTCGACGCGCCGTCGATCACCATCGCCGCGCTCGAGATGCTCGCCCGGCGCGGTGAGATCTCGCCCGAGACGGTGAAGGAGGCGGTGGACCGCTACGAGTTCGGCAGCGCGCGCAAGGGTGATGACGGCTCCGCCAGCGAGGCCGACGCCGCTCCCGTGGGTGGGTAACGCTCACCCGCGGGTAGGGACTTGCCATGGAACGGGGAAGCGACAAGCACAGCGGCCGGGTCGATGAGGCGATGGCGCACGAGGTGGCCGGAGAGGTCACGGGCGGACGCGCTACCCGAGCGGAGGAGTGGCGGGCAGCGGAGCCACCGGGCGAGGACCAGCCGGAAGCGACGCTCGGCGGTGAGAACGCTCTCATGGGCGCCACTCCGGACGGGATGACCGCCGACGACGTGCAAGCCCGCTCCGAGCTCGCCACCTGGCTCGGCCGGGCGAGCTTTCCGGCCGTACGCGAAATGCTGCTGGAGCACGTGATGGACGAGGACGCGCCGGACGCCATCGTCGAGCAGGTGCGGGCGTTGCCGGCGGGCCGCGAGTTCGTCAACGCGGGTGATGTCTGGCGGGCGCTGCATCGCGCGCAGGGTGAAGGCGGACACGTCGAAGCGCACCGGTTCTGACGAACCGGTGCGCTTCGAATGAGCTCGGGATCAGCGGCTTAACGGCGCCTTACTTGGCCCACCACATCAGGTCGACGCGCACGGCGTAACCCTTCTGGGTGCCCCCGTCGCCGACCCACTCCCAGTGCCACGCCTCGTTGACGCCACCGGGGTGGTTCCAGCCGTACTCACCGGCGTGGGCGACCATCCACTTGTAGCCGGGTGAGGACCAGGTGAGGCTGCCGTACTGGTCACGCAGGTCAGCGGCCTTGCCCCAGCCGTGGTTGCTGTAGCCCGGCGTGGCGGCGTTGGCGCAGATGCCGCGGGCGCACCAATACTTGCGCCAGTAGACCTGGCCGGCGTAGTCGCGGTAGCACTCGGCGGTGGAAAGGTAGACACCGTCGGCGCGGGCAGCATTGATCATGGCGTTCAGGCTGCCGGCGGCCTGCTTGTAGACCCGGCAGGTGCTGTTCAGGGTGTACAGATCCGCGGCCGGCAGATTGCCATTGGTCACCCCGGCAATGGTGGTCGGCCGGTTGTAGGGGCTGATCGGCGACCTGCCGGTGCTCCAGTTCGTCTGGCAGCTGGTCACCGCGAGCACGGCCGCGACGAGGCCGAGCAGGAGAATGGACAGGCGGGACAGCACCCTCCGGCGGGGCGCGGACACACGCGTCTGCACGGGGACGGACATCTGATTCCTCCACGACGCCCACGGAAGGCCACGACTTCGCAGGTCGCGACCTGAGCACCCGTCCGGATCACGTCCGGGCCGCTCCCCTATGCGCACCCGAATGGGTGTCCGCTGTCTGGGTGAATCCGCCCCTGCCCAGGGTTATGGTCGAGGCACATCGGGGACGGGCAGGATGAGGCAGTTCCCCGATGCGGCCCTTTAGGGGGCACAGCCGTTCCATCGGATGGGCTAATGGGCGCCTGAACCCCGAAATGGCAAAAAGGTTGTTCGCGCCCCAACTTTCCTTGGCGAGTCGTCCGATTTGGTCGGCTATGAGGCCGGTCGCCCGATGCGGAGACAGCAGGCAAGATGGGCGCATGAGCGACACCGGCGAGCAAGGCGTGAAGCCCCAGGATCCGGCCGAGCGGGCCGGAGTCGGCGCCGGGCTGGTCCCCGATGACCAAGCCGAGGGCTACGCGCAGGCGGCCGAGCTGGCGGAGCAGGAGCGCGAGGGCTCCGCCGAAACGCCGGCCGCCGATGACGCCGGCGGCGCGTGACTCCTGCGGGCTGCGCTGCGCCGGAGCGACTCCAGCTCGACGGCACCAGCTGGGTCGACATCTGGCGCGGATGGCTGCCGGACGCGGATGCCGCCTACCGGACCCTTGCCACCGAGCTGCCCTGGCAGCAGTCCCGCCTGTGGCGCTACGACCACTACGTCACCGAAGCCAGGCTGGGGACGGCGATCCGGCCCGAAGCCGCCGCCCGCTATCCGGCGCTGCACGACACGTCGATCCTGCTGCGCCGCCGGTACGGCGTGTCTTTCGAAGGCCCGGCGCTGGCGTTCTACCGCGACGGGCGTGACGCGCTCGGCGCCCACCGCGACCGCGAGTTGCGGTACACCACCAACACGCTGATCGCCATCCTGACGCTCGGCGCCCGGCGACCGTGGCAGCTGACCCCGCTGCGGGCCCCGCGCCCGAGGGCCGTCGCCACCGCCGGGCGGCTGCGCGCCGAGCCGGCGGTCGACCTGCAGCCCGCCGGCGGCGACCTGTTCGTACTCGGCGGGCGGGCTCAGGCCGACTGGCTGCACGGCGTTCCGCCGGTCCACGGGCTCGCGGACGGCCGCATCTCGGCGCAGTGGCGCTGGACCTCGCGTACCGGGCCACCCGAGCGCGGCCCGGGCTACCGCGCCCCGCGCCACTTCTCCCGCTAGCCCAAGATCAACACGCCAACGATCAAGGTGAGACCCGGGTTGAACCGGGGTTCGGCATGATCATTGGCGCGTTGATCAAGCTGCGGTCCAGGCGAGGAGCTCGTCGAGGGACCAGGTGTTGACGACCGTCGCCGGCTCCACCCCGCAGGCCGCCGCCCGCTCGCATCCGTAGGGCTGCCACTCCAGCTGTCCGGGCGCATGGGCGTCGGTGTCGACGCTCAGCTTGCAGCCGGCTTCGACGGCGAGGCGCAGCAGGCGCTTCGGGGGATCCAGCCGCTCCGGCCGTGAGTTGATCTCCACCGCGACGTCGAACTGCCGGCAGGCGGCGAACACCACCTCGGCGTCGAACTGCGACTCCGGGCGCCCGCGGCCGACGACGATCCGGCCGGTGCAGTGGCCGAGCACGTCGACGTGCGGGTTGGCGATCGCACGGATCATGCGCGGCGTCATCTCCTCCGCCGGCATGCGCAGCTTCGAATGCACGGACGCGACGACGACGTCCAGCTCGGCCAGCAGCTCAGGCTCCTGGTCGAGGGAGCCGTCCTCGAGGATGTCGACCTCGATACCGGTCAGCAGCCGGAACGGGGCGAGCTCGCGATTGAGCTGCTGCACCACGTCGAGTTGCTGCCGCAGCCGCTCCGCGGACAGGCCGTTGGCGACCTTGAGGCGCGGCGAGTGGTCGGTCAGCACCATGTACTGGTGGCCGAGAGCAGCCCCGGCGCGGGCCATCTCCTCGATCGGCGACCCGCCGTCGGACCAGTCGGAGTGCGTATGCAGGTCGCCCTTCAGCAGGCTGCGAAGCTGCGCGCCGCCCTCGGCGACCGGCGTGCCCTCGGTCGCCTCCATCCGGCGCAGGTAGACGGGCGTCTCGCCGGCCAGGGACTCAGCCACGGTGCGGGCGGTGACGTTGCCGATGCCCGGGAGCTTCTGCAGCGAATCGTCGGAAACCCGCTGGCGCAACTCGGCCGGCGCCAGCTCGGCGACGACCCGGGCTGCGTTACGGAAAGCCCGCACCCGGTAGGTGGGCTCATGCGCACGCTCGAGGAGGTAGGCGATACGCCGCAGGTCTTCTACCGGATCGCGCTCGGCCACTCACTTAGCAAACACGAAGAGCACGGCGCTAGCCGTCGTAGTCCCCCATCAACGCCGCGAGCTCGCCGTCGAGATCGAGGAAATCGGACTCGACGCCGAGCGGCACCCGGGCATAGGTGCGGAGCAGGAACTCGGTGGTGCCGGCGAGCGGGAGAACGAACGTAGCCGACCCGTGCGGGCTGCTGGTGCGCAGGTACAGCACCGCGTTGCCGTCACGCTCGCCCGGCCACAGCTGGACGTCGCCGTCACCGGCGGGCGCGTTCAGCCCCTCCTCGAGCAGGCTTCGGGCGAAGGTCCAGGTGACCCATTCGCCGCCCTCCACCAGGAAATTGAGGGTGATGGCGAACGGATCCTCGGTGCGGAATCCGAAGCGGGCGGTCACTGGAACTGGCGCATCGCCAGGCATGAGCAGATCCAGGACCAACTCCGTGCTTACGAAGGTCGTGGCATCCATCGACTTTGCTCTCCCTGACCCAGCCCCCGGAGGACCCCGCGTGGCCCTCTTTTCGATCCCTGAACCCGCTTTCTACCTGGAAAGTGACGCCTCGCGTAGGGCAGTTCAACGAAGTCACCCGATCGGAGGGTCAAGCCCCGGCGACACGCCGACGCTCCGCCCGATTTCTCCCATATTGTCGAAGCCCACGCGATAGCCGTAACGCAGGTCACAGACAGCTCGTTGAAGGTGCCATGCCCACGCCCCTCGCGACCTTCACGGCAGCCGCCGTCGTGGCTGCGGGTGGCTACGGAATCGGCAGTGCCCTGCTCGGCAGCGGCGGCAACTCGCACGCGACCGCGGCGCGGGTGCCGCCCCTTTCTGCCGATCCCACCGGCCGCCCCGACCACAGCCGGTACGCCTACCAGCCGCCGAGTGCGCAGACCGGCGTGCCCGCCCTCCCGCCGGCAGGCGGTCAGGCACCCACCGGGACCGCCCCGAACGGCGGCGCACCGGCCTACGTGCCGCACGGCAAGGTGCTGGCCCCGCTCACCCCATTGCCCAGCCGGCAGCCGGAGACGCCGGCGTCCACGTGGAAGCTGTACCTGTCCGGCGGCGACCTGCTGCAGCCCGACCAGGGCACCGCAGTGCAGACGAATCAATCGGTCGGCGCCAACCTCGGCGGGCCCTGCAGCAGCGGGCTGGCCGGCAAGTGGACGGCTCCGGCGACAGCGGACTTCCCGTTCTCCGGGACCGTCCCGGGCCTGCTGCACGTGGTCGCGTCCAGCACTGTGACGCTTTCGATCGCGTTGACCCAGTCGACGTACGGCGGCGGCTGCACCGTCCTCGCGTCGACGACGGCTTCCGGCTCAGGCAGCGAAACCGTGGCCTTCACCCTGCCGCGCATCGAGCGGACCATCCCGAAGGGAACGAACCTGAGTCTGGTCGTCGACAGCAGCGGATCGGCACGGATCACCAGCAGCTACGCCGCGCCCAGCTACATCATCGTCCCGACCCGACCCCACTAGCGCCTAGCGCGGGTCCCCGCCACCCGGTGACCAGAGCCCGGCAGCCTGGTAGATACGGCGGGCCGGAGCCGCCTCGAGCATCCCCATCTGCTCGAATTCACTGATCACCTTGCGCGCCGCCCAGGCCTTGGTCTGCCGCCAGTGCGGGTTGGCCGCAGCGGCCTGCTTCGCCTCTTCGACGTCGAGACCGGCGGCGCCGTACACCCGGGGATGCACCAGCCGGCTCGCCGCCGTCGCGCAGGACGTGGCCAGCCGCACCGAGCTCAGCCACCTGCGACCGGCGGGCAGGCGCTCCCACTGGCGAGCCATCTCCTCAGCGGCATAACGCATGTGGCGGGCTTCCTCGACGACGTGGATGTTCATCACGTGACGGACCAGCGGCTGGACGCCGTCGTCCTTGATCGCCTCGCGCTGCAGCGCGTCGAGCACCTCTTCGACGAAGAGAGCCGCAGCGAAGATCTCGACCGGCCGAGCGGTGGCTCGGAAGAACTTGCCGAGCAGCATCGTGTTGCGGCCCGGGCCGTACGCCGGAGCCCCGAGCTTGTCGCACATCTTGGCGAACATGATCGAGTGCCGGCACTCGTCGGCGATCTCGGTCAGCGCGTACTGCACGTGCAGCGATTTCGCGTCCAGCTCGTAGACGTGGCGGGTGAGCATCGAGATGAGGATCAGCTCGAACCAGATGCCCACGCTGGCGACGCTCGCAGCCTCGTGGCGGGTGAGCTCGGCGCGCTGCGCTTCGGACATCGACTCCCAGAGCGACGTGCCGTACAGCGAGCTGCGGTGCCAGGGGATGCCGGGCAGCGCGGGATCGATCGCAGCTTCCCAGTCGACCTCGACCAACGGGTCGAAGCTGGCTTTGGCCGACGAGCGCAGCAGCCGCCGGGCAAGAGCTTCGCGTTCGACGGGCCTGCGGTCAGCCTTCGGGCGTGCGGGTGCGGTGGAGGCCGGTGGCAGCTCGGTGACTGTCATACATCGAGTATGTGACATCGGTCGTGTCACGTAAACATGTTGCGGGTCATATTTTCGCTTTTAGCGTGAAGCGTCCTCATCGGCGGGCGGCGCCGCTTCCCGCGCTCCACCCCAGGTCGGGAACGCCTTGCCGACCACGTCGTCGACCTGCTCGCGCATCGCGGCCTGGAAGCTCGCCAGCAACGCCTGGCTGGCGATCGGAACGAGCGCGGCGATGGTGTCGCGCATCCGCTCCCACTCCGCCACGGGCATTCCGCGTTCGACGAAGTCACGCCACACCGTCGTCGCAATGAGGTCGACGAAGACCTTGGCGACGGCCTTGGCGTGCTCGGCCACCAGCGGCTGCACGGCCATCACCGCGTCCGCCGGGACGCCGAGCGCGATCACCTTCTGCCCGGCCTCGACGAGGTCGGGCTGCAGCAACCGCAACCGGCCGCCGGGCAGCACCTTCACGACACCACTGCGCACCAGCTGGTCGACAAGCTTCGGATCGGGTGGGACGCCCGCCCGCACCGCGAGCGCGACCGCGTCGATGTCTTCTTCCACCTCAGGACGCCAGGGGTCGCGCACCGTCCGGAGCATGGCGAGCGCCAGCCCGGCCGCCCCCGCGTCGCTCGTGAGCACCCGCTCGACCGCCGCCAGCGTGAGCCCCTCGGCGAGCAGATCTCGCACGAGAGTGAGCTGCTCGATGTGCTCCGGTCCGTAGTAGCCGGTACGGCCGACCAGCCGCGGCGGAGCCAGCAGCCCGCGCGCCGCGTAGGCACGCACGTTGCGCACGGTCATGCCGACCTTGCGGGCGAGCTCGTCGACCGTCAGCTCGGCCGGTCTCTTCGCCACCGGCGCAGGTTATCGCCGCCAGCTCACCTCGACCGAAAACGATCGCGGTGTCGTTTAGCAGACTTCTGGCTTTTCGAGTATGACCCGTGGCACATTATTGGCCGCATCATGAAGACCACACGCATTCCCGAGCAGCCCCGCCGCAGTGCCGCCCGCAGCCTGCCTCCGGCGGGTGACTGGTCGGTGGACACCAGCCGGTCCGCCGTGACGTTCTCCGGCCGCGCCTCGCGCCTCGCGCCGACCGTGCGCGCCGCCTTCGGCGACGTACGCGGCGGCCTGCACCTCGCGACCGACCCCAACGGCTCGCGGGTCGGCGTCTGCGTCGATGTCCGGAGCATCAGCACCGGCAATGGCGTCTGGGACGAGATGCTGCGGGCTGCCGACCCCTTCCGGTCAGCGAAGCACCCCCTGGCGCATTACGCGAGCTCAGCGGTGCGCTGGACGGGCGACGGCTTCGACGTGCTCGGCGTGCTCTCGCTGGCCGGCGGCGACACGGAGCTGGCGCTCCACGCCGACGTCACCAGCAACGCCGACGACACCGTGACGCTGAAAGCCGAAGGAGCGATCGATCTGCGCCGCGCCGGCATCTCGCTGAATGTCCCGGGCGCGCGCATGTTCCTGCCGCGCAGCATGCAGCTGGCCATTCACGTGACGGCGCTGCGCGCCAAGGCCCCGCAACGTCGCAGCGGCAAGGGCCGTTTCGCGCTGGCTTCGTGATTTCGTCACCGGCGGTCACCCAAACGCGTGATGCACGCCGCGGGGCATCACGCGCAGTCAGATCGACCCGTTTACCAGTCAGCTTCGGGCGGTCTATCGACTTGGCGGACGGGGGCCGCCCGAGGCCCACACACTTCGCGCGATCGGGCGCGAGACGCGCGGCGCACTCCGCGACCGGCTTGCTTACCAAGCGTCACAAGAGTTAGCTGAAAGTGAGCCGGGCTCGACGGGGATTCCGCCAAGTACCCACCGTCGGCCCGGCCACTTCACTATAGGTCACCAGCCCGGCACCGCCGTCAAGCAGCTCTGACTTTGTGTGACCAATTCACCATGAATTCATGCGCAATTCTCACAGTTAGTGACGGTGAGAAATGGGCGCATTACTCACCGCAACCGCCGTTAGCTGCTGACCTGGGCGACGATGTCGACGACAGCCGCCACCGTCTCACTGCTGCCAGACTGCGTCTGCACCGGCGCCACGATGAGCACACGGCTGCCCACCGGGATACCCACCAAGGTGTCGAACGTGGCCTGCTGCCCCGAGACGCCGATCGGAATCGCCGCCGGCGTACCGGTCTGCCACGTCGAGTCGGCAACGGCGCCGGAGCTGAACACCACGGCCTCGTACTGCAGGACGACCAGTCCTGCCTTGGTAGCCGGCCCGTCGGCCTTGGCCAGGACGGTGGTCTGCTCCTTCGTCGGGGCCTTGGCTCCCTTGGCGATCTTGATCGTCGGACGGCTGCCCAACGCACCGGAGACCGTCACGGGCGCCGTCGACACGTCCTGCTTCACGGCCGTCTTGGAGCCAGCGGCGTCCTTCGAATACTGCTTCAGCAGGTCGACGACGAAGACGATCGTGTCGGTGCCCTTGATCGAGCCGTCGGAGCTACCGCTCTTGCCATAGCCCTCGTCCGGCGGCACCACGAGCAGCACGCGGCTGCCCAGGTGCTTGCCGACGAGGCCCTTGTCCCAGCCGGAGATGACCTGCCCGACACCGATACCGAACCCAGCCGGCTGCTTGCGCGCGAACGAGCTGTCGAAGACCTTCCCGTTCCAGATCTGTCCGACGTAGTTCGCGATCAGCAGGTTGCCGCTCTGCACAGCCGGGCCGCTGCCCTCGGACAGCACCTTGACCCCGAGCGTCGAGCTCGGCTTCTGCTCCGGGAAGGTGATCTTCGGCGTGGTGCCGAAGCCTCCCTTCACGGTCGGGAAGACCACGTTCGTCGAGCCGCCGCCGGAAGACGCGCTCGCCGACGCGCTGGCCGACGAACTCGCCTTTCCGTCGGCTGGTGAGCTGCTGCTGCCGCACGCGGTCAGCGCCAGCAGTGCAGCGCCGGCAACGGCAACGGCACCGCCCCGACGACGGGCGATGGTGGTCAGATAGCGCAAAGTCATTCCTCTGTCTGGCGGCCGACGCTCGAGCCTAGAGGCCCAAGCTGGGAAATGACTGCACGGCTCAGGCAGCGCGCTCCAGCTCCGCGAACTCGTCGCTGCTCAAGGTAACTTCGGCGGCCCTCATGTTCTCCTCGAGGTGAGCCACCTTGCTCGTGCCCGGGATCGGCAGCATCACCGGGGAGCGTTGCAGCACCCAGGCCAGCGCCAGCTGGGCCGGCGAGACGTCGTGACGCTTGGCTGCGGCGTCGAGCGCGCCCCCCGAAGCGGCCAGCTTGCCCGTCGCCAGCGGGAACCACGGGATGAACGCGATGCCGTTCTCGGTGCAGTAATCGAGGACGTCCTCGTGATGGCGGTCCGCGAGGTTGTAGAGGTTCTGCACGGAGACGATGTCGGCGACGCGCCGGCACTGCTCGATCTCCTGGACGGACACCTCGGAGATGCCGATCAGCCGGATCTTGCCCTCCTGCTGCATCGTGCGCAGCTCGCCGAGCGAGTCCTCGGCGGGTACCTGCGGGTCGATGCGGTGCAGCTGGTAGAGGTCGATGCGCTCCAGTTTCAGCCGGCGCAGGCTCATCTCGACCTCTTGGCGCAGATACTCCGGACGCCCGCACGGCGGCCACTCGTTCGGACCGGTACGCAGCAGGCCGCCCTTGGTCGCGATCACCAGATCCTCGGGGTACGGGTACAGCGCCTCGACAATCAGGTCCTCGCTCACATCCGGCCCGTACGAGTCAGCGGTGTCGATGAAGTTGACCCCCAGCTCCACCGTGCGGCGCAGCACCCGCAGGCACTCGTCCCGGTCGCCCGGCGGCCCCCAGATGCCCGACCCGGTGAGCTGCATGGCCCCGTAACCGAGCCGGTTCACGGTGAGCTCGCCGCCGAGCGTCAGAGTGCCGGCGGACGCGGCGATAGTGCTGTTCGTTGCGGAAGTGGTCATGTGCACCTTCGTGTGGGAGTTCGCCGCGCGCGACAGGACGGCGAAGGGTCGGGGACGTCATCCGGGCGGTCGCGTGCTCGCCGCTGACCGGCCCGCCTAGTCGGCGTACCCGCTCGATGGCGTTCAACGCGGCGCTACCGCGGGCGCGGCGCATCCCTCTCGTCGCTGCTGCGGGCTAATGTCAAGCCAATGCTGCATCGCCGCCTCCGTTCCTCGCGACGCGCCGGCGCATATGTGGCGGCGATGTGCGCAGCATTGCTGGCGCTCGGCGGCGCCGCCGGTTGCGCGGCGAAATCCTCCCGCCACGGAGCCACCTGGCTGTCAGAGAGTGAAGCGGCCCATCCCGCGCCCTCCTCGCCGAAGGCGTCCGCGTCGCCCACCCCCTCGCCCACCCCGAAGCCGCCGCCCACGCTCCCCCGCGGGGGCCGCAGAATCTTCCCGAATTACCGCGTCATCGCCTACTACGGTGGCCCTGGCGGCCCCGGGCTCGGAGTCCTCGGCAACGGAACACCCGACCAGGCCGCGGCCGCGGTGGAGCAGCAGGCACAGCAGTACGCGTTCGCCGGACGGCCGGTGCAGCCCGCACTGGAATTCATCACGACCGTGGCGCTGGCGAGCCCGGGCCTGGACGGGATCTACTCCTCGCGCGGCGACCCGGCAATCGTCCAGCAGTACCTGAACGCGGCGCGAGCCCACAAAGAGCTGCTGGTGCTGGACTTCCAGCCCGGCCAGAGCGACTTCCTCAGCCAGATCCGCCGCTTCCAGAAGTTCCTCGTGCAGCCCGATGTCGGCGTCGCGCTCGACCCGGAATGGCGCATGCAACCGGGGCAGATCCCGGGCAAGGTGCTCGGCTCGGCCGCAGCCGCCGAGATCAACCAGGTCTCCGCCTACGTCGCGGGGCTCGTCGCCAAGTACCGCTTGCCGCAGAAGCTCTTCGTGATCCACCAGTTCAACCTGGCGATGCTTCCGGATCGGCAGGCCATCGTCGCCCGCCGCGGGCTTGCCACCGTCTTTCACGCCGATGGGCACGGGCCCCCGGGCGTCAAGAGCGACGTCTACCACGATCTGGCGTTTCCCGGCCCGCCCTTCTACCGCGGCTTCAAGCTCTTCTTCCAGCGGGATACGCCGATGATGACGCCGCAGCAGGTCATGGCGTTGAACCCGGCTCCCGACCTGGTCACCTATCAATGAGCGCGGTGGGACCGCATGCGCATTCGCTGAAACCGGCGGCATGGTGGGCGCCTTGGGCTTCTGCTCGGGCGGTCGGCAGGCATTCCTCGCCGGGATGCACGACCGATGTCGACGCGGCCATCGACTGCTACGGCGCGTTCGTCGTCGACCGCCCGTCATACCGGTCGGCTGCCGCCACCGACGGCTGGGTCCGGGTCACCGGCTTCCTCGGGCGTCATCTGATCAGCTGAGCGCGCGCTGACGCCCTCCCCCGCCGCGCAACGTCGTCGGAGCCGCTCGTGTGCACCTACATCACCGAGCGGATCCAGATCTGCGGCAGTGGCAAAGGTCGCAGCGCTGGCCGCGGTCCCCGAGGGACTGCTGGACGCCTGATCACTGCCCTTACCCCGGCTCGCGGGACCGGTGCCCGCGGGGACGGCCGAGGGCTAGCTGGCGAGCATCTCCGGGTTGCGCTTTTCCACCATGCGCCGGATGCCCACTCGCCAGGTCACCGTGGTCGGCTCCCCCACCAGCTGGTGCAGCCGGGTGGTGTCGGCAGCGGTGCCCTCGATGGCGGTCGGATCGACGGCGAACGTCGCTTCCTTGCCGGTGAGCTCGCCGAGATAGCGCACCCACTCCTCGATGGTGACCTGCTCGGATCCGGCCCAGTTGACCGTGACAGCGGGCACCGCGGCCGCGTCGAGCAACGCCGGGAGAGTGCGGATGATGTCGTCCTCGTGGATCAGGCGGTAGGCCCCGCCGTCCGGCGGCACCGGGATGGCCATGCCGCCCGACAGCATCAGCAGGTGAAACCACGGCCAGCCGCCGTTGTCGCCGTACGGAACGTTCAGCCGAGCGATGATCGTCGGCAGGTTCAGCGTGCGCGCGTAGCTGCGGGCCACGGCTTCGGCGGCGACCTTGGACAGCACGTAGTTCGGCATCATCTGGGTGTGGTTGTTGTCGCCGAGCGGGCTGTCCTCGGTCAGCAGCTCACCACCCTGCGGCGCGTACACCGCCGTCGATGAGCAGTGCAGGAAAGCCTTGGCGGTGGCGTAACGCGTCATGAGCAGTCCGACCGACTCGGCGTTGGCCGTGAGGTCGGCATTGCTGTCCTTCGTCTTCGCGACCGCGAAGTTCAGCACGTAGTCCGCGGAATCGGGAAGTTCGTCGTAGCCCTCGCCACTGCCGAGATCGGCGGTCACGCAATGCACGCCTGCTGCTTCCAGCTCGGTGCGGGCGGCAGGGTTCGAGAAGCGCGCCGGGGCCCAGACTTCGTGGGAGGCGGCGGCGAGCGCGCGGGCGACGGGGAGTCCGACCTGACCGGTCGCACCGGTCACGACGATGGTGGCGTTATCGAGCACCCGCCCATCTTGCGCTACGTGCGCGGCGCACCCGAAGCCGGGTGCGCCGCGCACGTTGCCGCCTTCCACCGGCGGGGCGAGCGGAACTAATTCCCGTTGGCTGTCGAGCTCGTACCCGTGCCCGTCGGTGCCTGCCCGGGCGGCAATCCGGGGCCACCGTTCGTGCCGGCGCCGGTCGGCGGCGTGCCCCCCGAGGCCCCACTGCTCGCGCCGACCGTGATGGTGGCCGCAGTGGGCGTGGTGGACGCCGAGCCCGTCCCGGAGCCGGACGCCGTCGGCGTCACCGTGACCGGATCACCGACCTTCAGCGTGCTGAGGGCGACGGCGGACGTGCCCGAGAAGATCCGCGTCGAACCGGTCACCAGAAACGTCGACGTGCCGGCCGTGCCGCTGGTGCCACTCGCCGTTGCCGTGCGCAGCGTGATCGACGAGGCCTCGACCTTCGTCAGCGTCCCGCTGATGGCGTCGACCGTGCTGGTGGCGCCCGGGCCGAACTGCCGATTGCCGAACTGTCCGCTGCCCTGCCCGCCGACGCCTTGCGCGAAGGTGCCCGAGCTCGAGCCCTTGAACGCCACCGTGACCAGCGCGCCGACCAGCGCGCCGACCAACACCAGCCCGATAGTTACGGCGATCGACCGCCGCGATCTGGTTCCGGTGAGCCCCGCCTCGTTGACGACGCTCGCCGGCTGCGGCTGCGCGAATCCGAACCAGCCGTCCGGCCCGTTCTGCTGCCCCGGCACCTGCGCCGGCGCCGGGCGACCGGGGATCGGAGCCGGCGGCAGCGGGGCCACTGACGCCGGCGAGAACGGCGGCCAGCACGCCTGCGGCGAGCACGCCGCGGCGCCAGGCGCCGGCCTTTGGGTCACCCGCCGCGCCCCGCGCACCTGCGACCAGCGCGGCGGGAAGCAGTCAGGAGATCTCGTTGCCCATCTCGCTGGACAGCAGCCGGGTGAGCCCCGTCGCACCGCCGAAGCTGGAGCCCGCGATGCCGCCACCGCCGCCGGGGCCACCCCCGCTGTTGCCGGTGATCCGGCTCAAGCCGTTGTAACCGAACACCAGGTCCATAACGCTGTTATTGGTGGAACCACCGATGTACGGGCGGGACGACGCCGGCCACAGCGCAACCGTGAGCACCCACCATCCGGCACTGACGACCAATGCGACGCCTCCGGCCAGCAGGTGGAGCACCCGCCGCCCGAGGCCGGTAGGCGCCGCAACCAGATACGCGAGCGCGAGGCCCGGCAGGGGCAGAAGGCCCTGCAGCATCTTGGTGCGGAACGCGAAGCCGAGCGCTGCCCCGGCGAGGAGCACCCAGCGCATCCGGGCGCCCTCGATAGCCCGGGTCATCGCCTACGCCGCCGCCACCATCAGCAGCACCAGCAGAGCATCCGGGTTGTCGAAACGGAACAGCAGAGCGGCTGCCGGCGTGAGCGCGAAGACAGTGCCTGCGACGAGTCCGGCGACCGGGCCTGCCCAGCGCCGCACCATGGCCAACAGCAGGCCGACGGCAGCCTCCCCTTCGAGCGCCTGCGGCACGAGCAGGCTCCAGCTGTTGAACCCGAAGATCCGGCACGACAGCCCCATGACCCACAGGGATGCCGGTGGCTTGTCGACGGTGATGGAGTTGCCGGCCTTCGAGGGGGGTTGGCTAGAGCAACGTCAACGCCCGCTTGGGGCAGCTGGCCACCGCTTCACGGGCGTCATCCAGCAGGATCGGCGGCACCTGGGGATCCTTGCCGCGGCGCGAGACGGGATAGCCCCATTCATCGCGGTCGAAGATCTCAGGCAGCAACTCGACGCATAGGCCCCGACCATCGCAGGCGGTCCAGTCGATGTGCAGCTTCGGTCCGGTCACCCCGCGGGCGTTCGGCGCCGTGGTGGGAGTACTCATGCGGCGATCTTTCGGGCCGTGCAGCGGCCTTGTCGGTGGGCATCGATGTCGGCAGCGAAGGCGCGAAGCGCGCTTCGCGCAAGACGCACGGTCCCGTCCGGGTGGTGGCATGCGCCCCGGCCCTCGACGAGCCCGCTGAGGCGCAGCACCTCCCGGTGACCGTTGGCGGTCGCGCGCCGCCCGTTTTCCCCTGCCAGTTCGGCGAATACCTCGGCGAGGCGGGGCAAGCCGTTCAGGCAGGGACCGCATTGACCGGCGCTCTGCTCCGCGAGATAGCTGAGGATGCGACTGGTCTGCACCAGCCCGCAGGTGGCGGCCGGCAAGGCAGCGATGATGCCGGCTCCCGGCGACGCCCCGAGCGGCTGCAGGCCTGCCCGCGAGATCGGGGTGTCCGCCGCGCCCGGCCAGGGCAGCCAGGCCCCGTGGTAGCCGCCGACCAGGACCGCCGAGATACTCGTCGACGTGCCGCCGGCGGCTTCGAGCGCCTTGGCCAACGCGACGCCGTGCGGGAACTCGTACACCCCGGGATGGCGAACGCCGCCGCCGATCGTGGCCAGGAACGTCCCCGGCTCAGCAGCCGTGCCGACTTCGCGAAACCACCCCGGGCCCCACCGCGACAGCAGCGCCAGGTGAGCCAGCGTCTCGACGTTGTGCACCAGAGCCGGCCGGCCGAGCTCGCCGAACACGATTGGACGGGCCGTGTCACGCGGCAATGCCCCGCCGCCGGAAAGCACCGAAAGCACCGAGGTTTCCTGCCCTGACAGGAAGGCGTCGGGTGCGCTGACGAGGTTCACCCGGATGCGGTCGACGCCGTGCCGCTCGTCGACCGCCGCCTGCACGCGGCGGCGCAACTCCTCCGGGACGTAGACGTACGCCTCTTTGGCAAGAGCCGCAGCCGCCACGAGCTGCAGCCCGTCCAGCACCAGGTGCGGAGCGTGGATCAGCAGATGACGGTCTTTCGACGAAAGCGGCTCCCCTTCGGCACCGTTCGCCACGACGATGGGGCGCCGGCCAACCGCCAGAGCTCGTCGCGTTCCCGCGACGGCCGCCAGCTTTCGCGCCGAGGGAAATCCGGCCCCGCCGCGGCCGGTGAGCCCGGCCTGCTCCAGGAGCGCCACCAGCCCCTGCGCACCGCCCGACTGCGGCAGGCGACCGACCCGATCGAGGTGAGTCGGCAGGTCCGGCGCCGCCGCGGCCAGCAAGCGATTGGTCGTCAGGGGGGTCGCGGCCAAGGGTTGGGAGGTCGGGTGGGCAGGGGCGATCATCGCGTCCTCGCTGTCGTTGCACCAAGGTGCTGGCGCGGCCGGCCCGGCTGCGGCCGCCGGGTGTGACTGTGCTCCAGGAACTCCGGGGCGAGCCGCCAGCCGACAGCCGCGACGACGGTGGCGGCGCAGCCGGCGGCGATCAGACGCATCCAGGTGGCGCCGCTGTCGGTGCCGTTGCCCAGCCCGTGTGCGAACGCGACCGGCCAGCAGGCGTACGCCAGCCAATGCACCGCTCGCCATACGCGCTCGGGCAGCCGCGTACGCATCAGGCTGGTGATGACGAGTGCGGCCAGGATCTCGAGTGCCAAGGTGCCGAGTCCCTGCCAGAAGGCCCGGTAGACGCCGAGGAACGGGACCAGCACATCGACCAGACGCAAGTGCGCATAGCTGTCCAGTAACAACGTTATGACGTGCAGCCCGATCAGCGCGACGGCAATGAGGCTTGCGTTGCGATGGACCGCGGCCACGGCGAAACGCGGCAGGCCGGCGACGGGCCGCCCTGAGCGGCTCGCGATCCCGAGCGCCACCACGACCGTCAAGAGGATGAGCGCAACGACACCGGAGCCGCGCGCGAAGTACCACAGCGCCGTGCTGTTCACTCGTCCACTCCCTTCGGGAATCCACCGATGCGGATGACGTCGCCGTCCGCGCCTACCAGCCGCGCCGGCACTTCCCGCGCACGCAGCCAGTCGGGTGCCTCGTGCCCGAGGACCAGCGCGGCGGTGCTCATCACGTTGGCCGCCAGGCACGACGACGCGGCGACGGTCGCCGTCCGCCACACCGGCTCAGCCGGACGGCAGCTGCGCGGGTCCAAGATGTGATGCAGCCGCTGCTGTCCCGCGGTCCAGCTGCGGCTCTGGGTACTGCTGGTGGCGATCGCGCCGTCCGGCGCAAGCGCGACGGTCACCGCCGGATCACCCGGGACGTCCTGCACGAGAACGCTCCAGCGGCCGGGTGGCACCGGCCCTGCGGTCGCGATATCACCGCCCAGCGCGATCAGCACGCCGACCGGCAGCCGGGTCGCGATCTGCTCAGCGATGAGATCCGCGGTCAACGCCTTGGCGGTGGCCCCGAGGTCGAGCCGGATGCCCCGCGGCACGGTGAGCAACGTGCCGTTCAGGCGCACCTGGCGCCAGTCCGGGGCGGGCTGGACCCGAAACGCCGCCGCGGGTGTGGATGACGCGGCAATCCTCGACCAGTCCCGGTCATAGCCCAGCGCCGAGAGCGCGTTGCCCACAGTCGGGGTGACGGCACCGGCGGTGAAACGAGCCGCCCGCAGCGCGGCGTCGACAAGACGCGCGAGCAACGGGCTCACCTGCACCTGCGAGCCGGTGGGCAGCTGCATGAGCTCCGAGTCCGCGCGGAATCGGCTGCAGGCGAGCTCCACGGCGGCGAGCTGCTTGAGCGCGATGGCTCGCGCATCGGGCAGCTGCTGCGGGTCGGTGACGACGAGGCGCGCCGTCGTGCTCCAGACCGGCCACTGCGCCGTCGCCGGGGTCAGCGGTAACGCTTCGAGGAGGGGCATACCGGCTCACGACCCGCCCGACGTCACCGCAGGTGCGTTGGTGCTCCCGCTGAGACCGGACGACCCGGACCCGAACGAGTTGTCATCGGGGTTCGTGCTCGTGATGCCGCCGTCGTCCGAGCCGGTGACCGCGCTCGAGCCGCCGGTGCCGGTGCCGGTGCTGGTGCCGGTGCTGGTGCCGGTGCTGGTGCCAGTGCTGGTACCGGTGCCGGTTTGCGCCTGCACGCTGTCGTGATGGGCGAGCGCTCCAACCGTCGCGACGCCGACCACGCTGGCCGCCGCAATACCGGCGGTGGCCATGCCGATCCGCCGCCTGCCCAATTCTCTGACGCTCACGAAGAGCCTCCCTCAGCCGGGATGAGTGCCTTGCAGGCCGCCGCCTTCGCCGGCCTCGCAACCCAGCTTCGGAACGTTTCCTATGTGCCGGCTGTGTCCAGGCCTTGTGAACGCTTTACGTTCCGGCCTCCACAGCTCGCCACTGAGCTGCACAAATGGTGTTCACACCCCGGCTGCGCGAATGGTGCGGGCGGGCACAGGGAAGTCACAGGTACAACACAGCGTTGCAGCAACAAAGCCGCCGATGCTGGGAAACATGATGAGGACGGAAGCGGTCACCACGGGCAGCCAGCCAGAGCTTCAGCGCCCCGGAGGGGGTTCGGTGCGTGCACTCGTCGTCGACGATGAAGCCACCCTCGCGGAGCTGCTCTCCATGGCGCTGCGCTACGAGAACTGGGAGGTGCGCACCGCCGGCGACGGGTTGGCCGCGCTTCGCCTCGCTCGCGAGTTCAAGCCCGACGTCGTCATCCTCGACGTCATGCTGCCCGACCTCGACGGGTTGGAAGTGCTCCGCCGGCTGCACGCCGACTTCCCGGCGCTGCCGGTGCTCTTCCTCACTGCCAAGGACTCCGTCGAGGACCGCATCGCCGGCCTCACCGCAGGCGGGGACGACTACGTCACCAAGCCGTTCAGTCTCGAGGAAGTCGTGGCGCGGGTGCGCGGATTGCTCCGCCGCGCGGCGGTCGCCGCTCGCAACGAATCCCGCCTCGTCGTCGGCGACTTGGTGATGGACGAGGACAGCCGCGAGGTCGAACGCGACGGCGAGCTCGTGACGCTCACCACCACCGAGTTCGAGTTGCTGCGCTTTTTCATGCGCAACCCGCGTCGCGTGCTGTCGAAGGCGCAGATCCTCGACCGGGTCTGGCAGTACGACTTCGGCGGGCAGGCGAACGTCGTCGAGCTCTACGTGTCCTACCTGCGCAAGAAGATCGATGCCGGCCGTGAGCCGATGATCCACACCGTGCGCGGTGCGGGATACGTGCTCAAGCCGGCGGCCGCGAAGAACGCATCCTGATGCGACTGGCGCGACTTGGCCGCCCGCGCCGTCCCTGGACGCTGCGCGGTCGGCTGATCGCGGCCTTGCTCCTCCTGCTCGCCGCCGTCTGCAGCGTCATCGGCTTCATCAGCGTCAACACCCTGCACAACCAGGTGCAAAGCCAGGTAGACCGGCAGCTGGTCGCGGCGGTCGACCGCCAGCAGCGCCCCGACGACGGGCGTCACCACAGCGGGTCGGAAGGACCGGATGACGGCGAAGGGCTTCCGCTGACGCTGCCGGGTAACGCCACCGGAACGCTGTTCGCCACTCGGGCCGACAACGTGATCCAAAGCGCCGGCATCGTCCAGGGCAGCACCGGTGCCGACGTCCCCGCCAAGGACGAAGGCGCCCTGCTGACCGTTCCGGCCGACAGCAACCCGCACACGGTGACGCTCGGCGACCTCGGTGAGTACCGGGTGATAGCCACGCCCGCTCCCGACGGAGACGCGGCGATCATCACGGGCCTCCCGCTGAGTGACGCGAACTCGACGATCTCCAACGTCACCGTCGCCATCGTTGCGGTGAGCGCCGCCGGGCTCGCACTCGCCGCCATCGCCGGCACGGTCATCGTCCGCCTGGCGCTACGGCCGCTGCGCCGGGTCACCGAGACCGCCACCCGCGTCTCGAAGCTCCCCCTCGACCGCGGCGAGGTCGCGCTCGCCGAGCGGGTCCCGGATGCCGACACTGACACCCGCACCGAGGTGGGGCAGGTCGGCACGGCGCTGAACAGCATGCTCGGCCACGTCGCGACCGCGCTCAAAGCGCGGCAGGCCAGCGAGATGCGGGTACGCCAGTTCGTCGCGGACGCCAGTCACGAGCTGCGCACTCCACTGGCCGCCATCCGCGGCTACGCCGAGATCACCCGCCGGACCGGCGAAGACATTCCCGAAGACATCACCTACGCGATGAACCGGGTCGAGTCCGAAGCCAAGCGCATGACCGGGCTGGTCGAGGACCTGCTGCTGCTCGCCCGCCTGGACGCCGGGCGGCCGATCGACCGCGAGGCCGTCGATCTCACCGCCCTAGTCATCGACGCGGTCAGTGACGCCCACGCCGCCGGTCCCGAGCACCCGGTGACGCTGACCCTGCCCGACGAGCCGATCGAGGTCGTCGGTGACTCCGCCCGGCTGCACCAGGTGCTGACCAACCTGCTGACGAATGCCCGGGTGCATACCGCTCCCGGCACCGCCGTCAGCGTCGCTTTGCGTACCGGCCCATCCCCGACGCAGGAGGTGGTCATCGAGGTGGCGGACGAAGGCCCGGGCATCCCACCGGAGCTGCTTCCGCACATCTTCGAACGCTTTGCCCGTGCTGACAGCTCCCGGTCCCGCACCGCGGGGAGCACCGGGCTCGGACTCGCCATCGTGTCGGCGGTGGTGGCCGCGCACGGCGGATCCGTCAACGTTCACAGCCGCCCCGGAAGCACGGTTTTCGCCGTGCGTCTGCCGGCGACACCGAGTACTGGGACACCACGTCATGGAGCCAACAGCGCTCTCTCCGCCGCTACGCAGCCGGCCGCGCGCCCGCCGGTGACGTCCCAGGCTTAGCACCCACTTGCCGGTGCCCGGCAAGAATCCCCGCGAAGTGCGGCGCACATCGCCCCTACTACCTGCCGGAATCCTCAGAAACACTGGGTCGTGACCGGTACTTGATTGGTCAACAACGGGTCCCCCATCCGTTGCACCAGCCAGGACCGGTCGCCAGCTTCAGGCGAACCCCGAGACGAGGGAGTCATGCACCTGCACAAGCCCCACACCAGGAGCAGCAAGACCAGCGAGCTTTCCCGCCAGGCCGAGTCCGCTACGGCGGGCCCGTCGTCCGGGCACCAGGGCCGCGGCCGGGTTCCCCGCCCGCGAGTCACGCTCCGTCCGAGCGCCGCGTTCGGCTGGCTGTTCATCACCTTCGTGATGGCGACGGGACCGCTGGAGGCAGCCGTGCCGGATCAGAGTGGATCCGCGTACTTCTCGGCTGCCGCGCTCGGGGGCTTTGCGGTGCTCGGCGCGCTGCTCCTCGCTGAGCTTCGCCGCGCGCGGCGCATGGCGCTCGCCGGGATCGCGATCGAGCGCGTCGAGCTCGGGCTGCTCCGGGCGCGGGCGGTCGCGGACACCGAGCCGCAGACGCCGTCCAGCCTGCGGCGGGTCAACTGGGCCGGTTTGCTGACTCTCGCGACCAGCGCGATCGTGCTCGGCGCCGCCGGCGGCCTGCTCACCCTGGCGTCCACCGCCAGCTTCAAGCTATTCGCCGCCACGGCTCTGTTCGCCGCCGCTGCCATCGCCTTCCTGGCGTTGACGGAGCTCATTCCCGCGCCGGGGTCCCCCGGCAGCCAGCTCATCTTTGCCCGGGCCTGGCGTCGCAGCGGCCAGCGCGACGCCGCCGTCGTGGCGACGGCCAAGGCCGGCGTGGTCAGCGGATGGATCGTCGCCGCGGCCGGGGTGGCGATCCTGCTCTTCCTCTCCTTCGCCGGGATCTGGCTGATGATGCTCGGCGTCATGGTCACGGTGGCCTCCCGGGTGACGCTGAGCGGTGCGCAGGCCCGCCAGCGACTGTCCGGACTGCGCGCGCGTGACGTCATGTCGCCCGCCCCTCCGGAGGTCTCCTCGTTCCTGACCGTCGGCACCGCGTTCGCGACCGTGGCGCTGCCCAGCCGGGCGGAGCTGCTGATCGTGCGCGAGCCGGACGGCAGCTTCGGCGGGCTGGTGCCCGTTCGCGCCCTCGCCGCCGTTCCCGGGGACGACCGCGAGCACCTGCGGGTGCTGCGGCTGACGATCCCGCCGAGCGCCCTGGCCACCGTCGCTCCTGAGGAGCCGATGGAGCGGGTGCTCGAGCGACTCGCCGCCCAGCCGGCCGCCGGTGTCGCTGTGGTGATGAGCCCGGATGCACCCGATTCCCCCATCGGGCTGGTGACCCCCGCCGACGTCGCCCACACCATCGCGCTGATGGATGCCAAGGCTGGCGGCAAGGCACCGGGCGGTCCCTTCTCCGGTCCGTTCAACGGCCCGTTCCGTCCCTTCCGTTAAACCGCAGCCGTACTCCCCTTTCCACCCTCCCCCTCGCTTCCCTGATCGGAAGGGTTAGTCCATGCATGTCTCCACCTGGGCGTGGCTCGGCTTCGCTGCCTTCGTGACCGCCGCGCTCGCCTTCGACCTGCTAAAGCACCGCAGCGCGCGCACCATCGAGTTCGGCGAGGCCGTGCGGTGGTCCGTCTTCTGGCTGGCGCTGGGCTTCGGCTTCGCCGCGCTAATGTGGGTCGGCTACGGCGGCACCGCCGCCGCCCAGTACACGTCCGCCTATCTGCTCGAGAAGAGCCTCGCGGTCGACAACCTGTTCGTCTTCGCGTTGATCTTCAGCTACTTCAAGGTGCCGCGCGAGTTCCAGCACCGCGTGCTGTTTCTCGGTGTGCTCGGGGCGCTCGTGTTCCGCGCTCTTTTCCTCGGCGCCGGGGTGGCTGTCGTCAGCGCCTTCGAGTGGGTGTTCTTCCTGTTCGGCGCGTTCCTCGTCTACACGGCGATCAAGCTCGCCCGCGGCGGCGACCAGCCCGACGTGGACCCCGGCAAGAGCCTGGCCGTCCGGCTGCTGCGGCGCGTCATGCCCGTCGGCGACGAGTACGCCGGTCAGAAGATGCTCACCCGGCGCGCCGGCGTTCTCACCGCCACCCCGCTGCTCGCAGTCGTCGTCGCCATCGAAGCCGCCGACATCCTCTTCGCCGTCGACAGTGTCCCAGCCGTGCTCGCCGTCAGCGACAACCTGTTCATCGTCTACACCTCGAACGCGCTCGCCATCCTCGGGCTGCGGGCGCTGTACTTCTGCCTTTCCGGCCTGCTCACGCGATTCCACTTGCTGAACAAGGGGCTCGCGCTCATCCTCGGCTTCATCGGGGTGAAGATGCTGCTGCAGGCCGCCGACCACTACGCCCACGGGGTGCCCACGATCCCGATCGCCGGCTCGCTGGCCGTCATCATCCTGGTGCTCGCCGGGGCGGTGCTCGGATCGTTGCTGTTCCCGCTCCGGGAGCAGGCCAGCGAAGCCGGTGCAGGCAGCCGTTCGGGTAGCGCGAACGGGGTTCCCGCGCTCATCGTGGAACCCGAAGAGGCGTCACACACGTCTTTCATGGTGGACACACGATCAACGCCAGCGGGAAGGTGACGCGAGCATGGACCGGACAGCGCCGATGAGCCCGCTCGCCAGCGTGCCGACGCCTCACAGCCGGCATCAGGACCGGCACCAGGACCGGCATCGCACGACGAACGGCGGCCCCCATTCGATCGCTGCGCTGGCCGCGGCGGACGCGGGCGGCCTCGACCCCACCCTGCTCGCCGACTACCTCGAAGTGATCGGGGAAGTCGCCGGCAATCAGCGCCGGTTGAGCCGCCAGGAGCTGAACCGCTTCCGCTTCCAGGGCCGCCGCGCCGCGCTGGAGGGTGTCCCGTTGCGCGCGCTGGTCGAGCTCTACCTCACCGCGGCGTGGCGGCTGTGGCGCCACCTGCCGGCGGTGCGAGCGGCCGCGCACGACCCGGACGCCCTGGTCGCCGCCGGTGAGGCGGTGCTGCGCGCCGTCGACGATGTGGTGGCTGCGGGCGTCGAGGGTCATCAGCTCGCCCGCCGCGAGCTCACCCGCCGCGAGGAGGCGGCGCGCCGGGAGCTCTTCGACGATCTGCTCTCCGGCCGGCACGACGTCACGGGACTGGTCACCCGGGCTGCCGACTTCGGCCTGGACCTCGCCGGTCCGCACGCCGTCGCCGTCATCGCCGCCACCGAGCCGTTCGTCGACGGAACGTCACTCGTGACCCGTATCGAGTCGGCCGTGCACGGCGTCAAAGGCGACGCCAACGCCCTCGTCGCCAGCAAGGAGGGGCTGCTCGTCATCATCTTCGCCGCACCTGACGCCGCCGCGATCGAGTTCGTCGTCGAGCGGCTCACCCACGAGCTGGGCGGTCCGGCCGAGGAGGCGTCGTCGGCTCCGGCGCAGCGCACGGCAGTGCAGCTGCGTCGCCCGTCCGGACTCGGCCGTTGGCAGATCACGCTCGGCCGGGCACGACCCGGGGCCAGCGGCGTCTACGCCTCGTACGAGGAGGCCCTCGACGCTCGCGAGCTGGCCATCCGGCTGAAGCTCGATCAGCCCGTCGTCGCCGCGCAGGACTTGCTGGTCTACCGGATGCTGCTGCGCGACCGTTCGGCAATCGTCGATCTGGTCAACGCGACGCTGCGCCCGCTCGTGCAGGCCCGCGGCGGCGCCGGACCGCTGCTCGAGACGCTGGCCGCGTACTACGAGACGGGCGGCAACACGACAGAGACGGCTCGCCGGCTGCACCTGTCGGTGCGGGCGGTGACCTACCGGCTGGAGCGCGTCAGCAGCCTCACCGGCCGCGACCCGACCAACCCGGCGGATCGCTTCACGCTGAACACCGCCGTGCTCGGCGCGCGCCTGCTCGACTGGCCGCGCCAGCCGCTCGACGCCTGACCGTCAACGCCTGCTCGTCCCGCCGTCAGGGCCGGTCCGCGAGGTCGCTCGCCGGCCCCTTGGCGACGCTGGCCCCGGTCGACGGGCGGATCGGGCTGCGCACCGTGATCGCCTCCGGGTGGTCCTCGTGCGGCCAGCTGGACTGCTGCGCCTCACGCTCGGCCCGGATCACGTGCATCACCGCGTTGATCAGCGCGAGGTGGGTGAACGCCTGGGGGAAGTTGCCGAGGTGCCGCCCGCTGCGCGGGTCGATCTCTTCGGCGTAGAGGTCGAGCGAGCTGGACAGCGAGAGCAGCTTCTCGCACAGCTGCCGGGCACGGTTCACCTCTCCGATCTCGACCAGGGCCGACACCAGCCAGAAGGAGCAGATGGTGAACGTGCCCTCCTCGCCGGCGAGCCCGTCGTCGGTCTCCTCGACCCGGTAGCGCTGCACCAGCCCGTCCACGGTGAGCTCGTCGGCGATGGCAAGCACCGTGGCCCGCAGCCGCGGGTCATCCGGTGGCAGGAAACGCAGCAGCGGCATCAGCAACAGCGAGGCGTCGAGCCCGTCGGTCCCGTAGTGCTGGGTGAAGACGCCCCGCTCGGACAGCCCGTTTTCCAGCACGTCCTCCTTGATCTCGTCGGCGACCGCAGCCCAGCGCTCGGCGAGCTCATGGTCCTCGCGGATCCGCGCAAGCCGGGCGCCGCGATCGCAGGCCACCCAGCACATGACCTTCGACGAGGTGAAGTGCTTCGGCTCGCCGCGCACCTCCCAGATGCCGCGGTCCGGCTCCCGCCAGTACTTGATGGCGCACTCGACCTGCCGGTTCAGGATCGGCCAGAGCCGCTCGTCGAGCCGGTCACGGGAGCGGGTGTGGATGTAGACGGAGTCGAGCACCGCGCCCCACACGTCGTGCTGGCGCTGCGCGAACGCACCGTTGCCGATCCGCACCGGCCGGGCGCCTTCGTAGCCGCTGAGGTGGTGCAGGATGTGTTCGTCGAGCGAGCGCTCCCCGTCGACGCCGTACATGATCTGCAGCTCGTCGTCGCGGTCGGCGATGTCGGCGATGAAGTAGAAGAAGTCGTCGGCCTCCCAGTCGAAACCGAGCGAATAGAGCCCCCAGAGCGTGAATGTCGAGTCGCGCACCCAGCTGAAGCGGTAGTCCCAGTTGCGCTCCCCGCCGGGGGTCTCGGGCAGTGACGTCGTCGCGGCGGCCACCAGAGCGCCGCTCGGAGCGAACGTCAGCCCCTTCAGCGTGAGCGCGCTGCGCTGCAGGTGACGGCGCCACGGGTGGTCAGGGAAGCGGCCCCGGGCGAGCCAGTGCTGCCAGTGGTGCGCCGTCCACACCAGCCGGCGGTAGGCCTCGTCGTAGTCGTAAGGCGGCGGGTGCTGGGTCCAGGTGAGTGCGACGAACCGCAGGTCACCCTCCTTCAGCAGGGTGCGCGCGACCGCTTTCGGGCCTTCGAAACCGATACGCAGGTCGGAGGTGAGGCGCAGGTTGAAGTCGATCCCTTCGGCGCTCGCCTCCCCCTGGTGGTAGCCGTACTCGGTGTAATGCCATCGGGCGGGCTGGCGGCCGTAGTCGAACAGCGGCTCGCAATCCATCGTGACCTGGACCTCGCCGTTGACGCAGCGGATGGTGCGCAACAGCACGTGCTCGGCGTCGTAGTCGGTAGGAGCGCGGCGATGGGTCTGCGACAGCTCGCCCTCGTGATGCCACGGTCCCATGAGCAGGGCATCGCGGACGATGATCCAGCCGGTGGGAGTCCCCCAGCTGGTCTCCAGGATCATCGTGCCGGGCAGGTAGCGCCGGGCGACCGGAACGGCCATGTCGGCAGGGCCGAGCCGGAAGCCGCCCGCCGATCGGTCGAGGATGGCGCCGAAGACGCTCGGCGAGTCCATCCGCGGCAGGCACATCCACTCGACGTTGCCCCCGGGCGAGATCAGGGCGGTGCTCTCGCAGTCGGACAGGAAGCCGTAGTCGGCGATCGGCGGGAAGGGTGAATGGCCGACCAGCCCGTCGGCTCCCAGCTCCGTCGTCATCTCGCTCATGCTCTTCTCTCGCAGTGCGGGCGTGATCGGACTCCGGCTCCATCGGCGGGAACGCTCAGATTCGCATGGTGACCTTCGGAATTGCTACGCGAGAGCCGGGGTGGCGCCGCAGTTTTGATGACGAATGCGCGATTTATTACCCCGCTCGGCGAATGTTCGAGGTACCTGTGACCTAGTTTCTTGGGTAGTTGTTCCTGATCGGCTGTAAGCAATCGATGACTATGTGTAACTAGACGCAGCTGAACGCCACGCCGATGGCCACTCGATGGCCCCCGGCAGACAAGCGAGGAGACCGAACATGCCAGCGGAAGCCACCGAGCAGGACGTCCCGGCCCCCGGCTCGGTGGTGGGGCTCCTGCCCTCCGATCGGGCGGGCGCCGTCGAGGGCGGGCCCAGCCGGGTACTGACCGCCACGCTGCGGGAATGGCAGGCCGAGCCCAGCGGGCTGACCGTGGTGGCCGAGGTGAGCGCCGAGCCGCAGACGGTGCAGCTGGTCTCCGGCCAGAACGTCTGGGGTAGCTTCTCGACCCCTTCCGACGCGCTCATCGTCGTCGCCGCGCTCGCCCGCGAACGGCCGGGGCGAGGGGACCTGCTCGAGCTGACCGGGGTGCGGATGCTCGCCTACGAGCCGCGCCGCCGCAGTGCCCGGGCCGGCATGACCCGGACCGTGCGACTGCGCTCCGGCGGCGCCACCCACGAGGCGACGACCCTCGATCTCTCCCGAGGTGGATGCCGGGTATTCACCAGCGAGCCGGGTGACCCGAACAATCCCGGCGCTCCCGGCAACCTCATGGCCGGCCACGCGCTCGGGGTGGAGGTCGAGCTGGACGAGGGTCGCGTCGTCGAAACGGAGGCGACGGTCGTGCGCGCCGACGGGCCCGAGCTCGCGCTGCGTTTTCACGGCCTGGCCGCCACCGATGCCGCGGAAGTCGACGCCGCGGTCTTCCGCGAGCTGGTGCGCTCGGACAGCTAGTGCGGCGGGCCCGCGTCGGCGGGCCCGCGTCGTCAGGCGGCGGCCGACCCGGCGGGCAGGTGCTGCCGCTTCCATTCGTCGAGCGGCAGCGTCCAGTCGGTGTCGTCGGCCTGCTCGGCCGCGTAGATGCGGGCGGCATCCGGACCGGCTTCGCTCAGCAGGTCCATCACGAGGGACAGCGGAACTCCGTCGCGAAGGCAGTCCATGGGATCAAGCACGATGCCCTCCAGTTGGTGGTAGTGACCCCCGGGCTAGTTACTTCGGACTAGTCCCCACTGGACTTAAGGATCGGCCGGTGCGTTGCGTCCAGACGTAGGCGAGGACCGCGGCGGTCTCCACCACGGTGACCAGCGCGCCCCACTCGGCGCGCACCGACACGTTCTGCAGTGCTGAGACGATCACCGCGAGCAGCACGACGCCCGCCGCAACCGCCACCACCAGCCGGGTCTCCGGCAAGGCGGCGGACACTGCCCGCAGCAGCGACCGGCCGGAAACACCCGATCGCCGCCGGGAGCCGTGACCGGCGACCAGCGCGATGATGGCGATCCCTCCGAGCCCCAAGCCGTACTCGATCACGGTCTGCCAGCTGCTCGTGGCATGCGGGCCGGCGGCGAGCCAGCTCGCGAGGGCCATGGCGACGAAGGGCCAGACGGAGCGGCTGACCACCAGCAGGGGCGCCGCGAGGAGCAGGTAATAGTGGTGCCAGACGATGGGCGACGCGAAGAGCGCTGCGACCACCGCCGCGCCGTAGAGCAGCTCGTCGTTACCGGACGCCGGACGGCGGTGCAGCAGGTAGCCGCCCGCCGCGAGCAGGGTGAGTGCCAGCGCGGTGGCGACGAGGGTCGCGAGCGTGAGCGACGACCGCCAGTGCAGCAGCAAGCCGGACAGCCCGTTGGCGAGCGGCGCCTCGAGCCCGCTCAGCACGTGCAGCATGTTGGCGTAATCCCGGGCACCGAGCGGACCGAAGACCCACCCGGCCAGCAAGGCGGCACCCCCGGACCCGGCTGCCACGGCAGCGGCTCGGTAGCGGCGCGACAGCAGCAACCAGCCGAAGACCGGCCACAGGAACAGCTTGCAGACGATGAGGGCCGCGACCGCGAGCCCCGAGACCCACGGCCGGTCGCGCCAGCGCCAGGCCGCGACCAGGCCCAGCAGCAGCCAAGGGTTGACCGAGCCGTCCTGCAGCCCGATCACGGTGCACGAGGACAGCAGCAGCAGGGCCGTGATCAGCGGCTGCCCCGGCCGCGCCCATCGGCACGCCAGCGCGATGGCCGCGAGCGACGCGACCGCGTACACCAGGTGAGCGGCGCTGCCGAGCACGGCCAGCGGAACGAAGCACCAGGCCACGACCAGTGGATAGACGAAAGCCGCGTTGGTGCGAATCGTCACCGAGTCGGTGCTCGAGTACGGATCCCGGCCGTGCAGTACCGCGCGACCGGCCCGCAGAAAGACGTCGAGGTCGAGCTGATGGATCGGCGCCACGAACGCGAAGTAGACGACGGCGGCCAGACCCATCAGCGCCGCCGTGGCCAGCAGCTTGCGGCTGGGTCGCTCATAGGCCGCTGGCGGGCGCGGCCGGCTCAGGAGGGCGGTAGACATCCGCCGTCCTCCGGACTGGCAACGTTGCCGCCGTCGAGCGAGAAGCGGCTGGTGACGGTGACCTTACCGGTGCGCGAGCTGGTCACCGACGTCCATCCACCGGCGGTCGAGTTGATGCAGGCGGGGGCGTCGCCGACCACGGACCAGTACGGGTTGCTGTGGATCCGCACGATCGCGTTACCCGGCGCGGTGAAGCGCAGGGTGAACGAGTCCGCGGTCAGCTTGAGCATCGTGGCCGGCCCGCTGGTCAGCCCGTCGGATCCCGCGACGGCCCACATCTCCCAGTTGGCGTCGTGCCAGACCGGCTTCAAGTAGCTCGGGCCGCTGCGAATAACCGCCGCTTCCCCCTCGCTCGAGGGATCCAGCGACTGCTTCGGCAGCGCCACCCAGCGCACACCGTTCTCCACCAGCCACTCGTGATACGTGGCCTGGTTCAAGTCCTTGGAATAGAGGATCTCGTTGTAACGCAGGTCGAGCTGGCGCTCCCAGCCACGCGCGAGCGGCATCGCCGGGGCGACGTAGCGCGCCTCCCAGTGGTTGCGCGTGAAGGGAATCTCCAGCCGCCCGAACGGCCGATCATGAGCCTTGAGGTAGGTCAGCAACCCGGCGTAGTACTCCGGCCTCGCCGCGGGGTCGCCGCGGTTGGCAAACGCCGGGACGATGGGTTCGAAGTGCCAGATCAGCAGCGGGATGAGCGCCATACCGGCGAGTACCCGGCGCCTGCGCAGCGCGATCATCGCCACCGGCACGGCGAGCAGGCTGCCCGGGCGGGCGAGATTGCCGCCGATCGGGTTAGGGATGAGAAAGAGCGGGATCGACACCGCGGCGTAGATGAACAGCGCCCGGCGAATCACCGGAGAGCTGCGCGGCACGAACGCCAGGCCGATGGCGGCCACCAGCAGCACGGCGATGAGCGTCGAGGCCGGGAACGGAAAGGTGCCGTGCTCGGGGAACAGCAGGACGGCGACGGCGCCTATCCCGGCGCCCGCGAGCGGCCAGAGGGTGCGCACCGGCTTGACCCTCAGCCAAGCCAGGGCGGCGAGTACCAGGAAGAAGCCGGCCAGCGGGCTGGCCAGCGAGGTGAGTGCGGCCGACAGCATCGCCCGGCGCGGCCGCTCGTGGGAGACCTGCAGCAACGCGAGAACGGCGCAGGCCAGCCCGACCGCGAACGCCATCCGGCCGACCACGAGGTTTTCCACGACAGCCACGGAGAACGCCAGCAGCGCCACCGTGTGGCGGCGCTGCGTCTCGCGGCGCACCAGCAGGGTGGCCCAGCGCGCGGTCGCGGTGCAGGCCAGTAGTCCGACCGTGCCCGAGCCAAGCGCGGCCGCCAGCGGAGGAAAAAGCACGCTGTATCCGAGTACGGTGTGGCCGCCGTACCACTGGGTGTTCCATATCGTGAAACCGAAGTGGTGGAACAACCACACCCGGTAGGCCTCGGCCGGGGTGTCGGAACCTGTGAGATGTAACGCCAGAGGTAATACGCAGAAAAGCGGGGCGGCGATCCAGGGATACTGCGAGAAGAGCCGAACGAAAGCACGCGGAGCGTCGCGCACTGCGCCACGGACGCCGCCACGGGAGACGCGGAGGGGGATCGACATCAGCGTCGACTTCAGCCACGTCAGCCGGAAGTCGAGGACGTCCGAGAAGGCGGTCCCCATGGTCGACGGCGAGGCGGTCATCGACGCCGTCGACGACGCGGTCGAGGAGTCCGGCGACTCCGTTCGGGCGTCATCAGTCCCGGTATCGGTGGCGGCGGAGCCATTGGCCGAGGAAGCGCCGGCCTCCGGGAGGTCCAGGACGGTCACCCGAGCACTTTCCTCTCCTCCACCCAGCGGACTGCGGCATGCGGTGCGGCGTGGCGAAATATTCGCCCTGTCCGGAATCGGTCTGCTGCTCGGCGTCATGGTCGTCAGCGCGTGGGGCCGGCTCGGGCCCTCGCCCGGGTCGCGTAATCCCACCAGCTGGCTCGGATTGCTTGCCGTCGCCGCCCCCGATGATGCCAGCAAGGCCCGACTTTTGTTGGTCCTCGTCCCCGCATTGTCGCTGTTGATGATGTGTTGGTGCTATGCGCAGCGGCTCGCGAGCACCCGGCGCTTGACCGCTCGAGCAGCGTCCGTCGTCACGGCTTGCTGGGCCTTTCCGTTTGCAATAGGTCCGATTATCGGCAGCCGTGACGCCTACGCCTATCTTGCGCAGGGTGAGCTTGCTCAACGTGGACTGGATCCCGCAAAAGCGGTCGTGAGCCAGCTCGGCGGGGGGCCACTGCTGGCGGCCGTCGATCCGCGGTGGCGCGAGACCCGACCGCCGTACGGCGGGGTAGCCGTCGCCATCGAGAAGTGGGCCGCCGTCCCGGATGAGCACCCGGGGCTCGGCTTGCTCGCCCTGCGCCTGGTGGCGGTGGTCGCCGTGCTGGCGCTGGTGCTCATCAGCGCGCGCATGGCCCCGGTCCGGTTCCGGGCCGCCGTCATCATCGCGATCGGCGCGAACCCGCTGGTCCTGATCCACCTGGTGGGGGCTGCTCATCTCGACGCGGTCGCGGCCGCATTGCTCGTCGCCGGGCTGGCCGTCGCCCGGTCCGGCAGCCGCCACGCCGGAGCCGGCAGCGCGCGCCACCTGGCCGGCATCATGCTGTGCACCCTCGGCGCCATGGTCAAGCTGCCGGTGGCGCTGGGGGCCGTCTACCTCACGGTCACGGCGGTGGTGGCCGCCCCGGCGTCCCTGCAGGCCCGGATACGCCGGCTGGCGGTGGATCTGCTCGCCGCTCTCGCGGCCATCGGCCTCTCGATGGCGATCAGCGGCAGTGGCCTCGCGTGGGTGCAGAATTTCGGCACTCCCGGCCGGTTGCGCACCGGGATCGCACCGGCGGACATGCTCGCGCATGCACTCAGCGGGATCGCATGGCTCTTCGGTGCCCACCCGAGCGGCGGTGACGTGCTGAGCGCCGCCCGAATCGCCGCGGGCGCCGCTGCCGGGCTCGCCGCCGCCGTCCTGCTGCTGCCGCGCCGGCGGATGCGGCTCGACGTGAGCGCTCCGGGCGGTGGCAGCCGAGTAGCGATGTGGTCGCCGCCGACCCTGGACCGGCTGGCGCTGGCGTTGCTCGCGGTGTGCCTGCTCGGCCCGGTGCTCTACGCCTGGTACCTGGCGCCGGCGCTTCCGCTGCTGGCCCTGGCCGCCAGCCGTCCTCCGTCGACGGCGGTGCAGCCGGGTGAGCTGCCGCCGCGCCGCGCTCGGCTGCTGATCACCGGCCTGTCCATCGCCCTGACGGTGGCCGCGCTCCCGCGGCTCGCACCGGCGTGGGGCTCTCTCGGCGCTCATCCGATCGTCACCACCGTCCTCGGGCTCGTGCTGGCGTCGCTGGCGGCCGCGGCCGCGCGCGCGCTGGCCGTCGCCCGGCTGCGCACCGGCGACTGCGACACCCATGCCCCGCTCCCCGCCCGGGCCTCGGCGCTCTCGCACTGACTAGAGCACCGCCTACCAAGCACCGACTACCAAGCACTGGCCGACAAGCACTGGCCAACAAGCACTGACCCGGGTGTCGGGGACGGCGCGACAGGGTGCGAGAATCGGCGCTTCGCACCGAGTTCGAGGAGTACCGCTGAGCATCCCCGCCACCGAGCAGGCCAGCCCCGAGGTCACCGCCGGACTGCAGAGCTGGCTGTCGAGCCGCCTTCCGGACGGCGACCGTCTCGTCGTTCGCGACATCACCAAGCCCAGCAGCGGGTTCTCCGCTCAGACCTGGCTCATCGACCTGGCCGACGCGCGCACGGGTGACCCGCTACGGCGGGTGGTGGCGCGCGTCGAGACGCCCGACCCGGCCGTCTATCCGGTGCAATCCGCCGACCACCCGGGTAACCCCACCGGCGGTGTCGAGGTGGCGCTGCAGTACGAGGTGATGCAGGCGCTGCATCGGGCCGGCGGCATCCCGCTCGCCGGTCTCATCGGCTACGAGCCCCGCCCCAGCCTGCTGGGTCAGCCGTTCTTCGTCATGGACTACGTGGGCGGCGACGTTCCGAAGGAAAGCCCGCCGTACCCGACGGAAGGGTTCTTCACCGAGATCGCTCCCGAGATGCGGTCGAAGATGCTGCGCAACGGCATGGAGGTGCTCGCCGCCGTGCATGCCGCTCCATGGCGCGAGCTCGGCTTGGACTGGCTGATCCGCCCCGGCGCATCACCGTCCGTCGCGACCCAGGTGGATATCTGGCAGCAGTTCGCCGTCACGGAGCTCGCCGGGCGGGAGCATCCGACGCTCGATCGGGCGTGGAAGCTGCTGGCCTCGCGCGTGCCGACCGCCGGCGAGCCCTGCCTGCTCTGGGGCGACCCCCGGCCGGGCAACATCATCTGGCGCGACGGCGAGGTCGCCAGCATCACCGATTTCGAGGCCGCCGCCATCGCACCGCCCGAGATCGACCTCGGGTGGTGGCTGATGTTCGACCGCACCATGCACGAGGTCGTCAACGCTCCGCGGCTGCCGGGCGATCTGAGCCGCGAGGAACAGTGCGAGCTGTACGCCCGTGCCAGCGGCCGCGACATCCCCGACATCGCCTGGTACGAGATCTTCGCTGCGGCGCGCTACTCCGCGATCGTCGTCCGGGTGATGAATCGGGCCGTGGATCGCGGGCTGCTCCCCGCCGACCAGCAGATCTGGCTGCACAACCCGGCGGCGGACTGCCTCGAGCAGCTACTCGACGACTGACTCGCCATCCGGCGTAACCGGAATGGCTCCGGACAGCCGTGCAGGCACCGCGGCACGCTTCCGAGAATTGCTGGGTCAGACGGCCGGGTCCGGGGGCGGGGCATCACTCGTCGCGAGCGCGTCGCGGCGGCCACGGGCGCGCCGGCGATCCGCTCCGCCCGGCCGGCTGGCAACCTCACGGCTCGCTGCGCGTCTCCCCCGACCCGAGCTGTCCAGGTGCCTGGGCCGGCGGTTCAGGACGCGCAGCGTGCCCGTTTTCCCCCGTGCCGTCGAAGCTCGGCGGAGTGCTGAGACCATCGTTGACCGACCGCAGGATCGCGAGGCCCTGTGACGCCAGTGCGGCGACGGTCCCGTTCAGTCCCTCGGCGCCGTTGAGCACGGTGACGTTTGCGGACGAGAGGCCTTGCGCCGCCGCGGCGATCATCTGCGGCAACTGGGAGATGATCATCTGATCGAGCGCGATCCGCCCTTCCGCGGCGGACGCCTCCGCCGACATCCGGGTGCGGTCGGCGTCGGCGCGAGCAAGCGTGCGAACGCGTTCCGCTTCGGCCTCAGCCGGCTTCACGACCTCCGCGATCAGCTGTTGCTCGCGCAGTTCGGCGTTTTTCTCGGCCACCTTCGCCTGCTCGACCAGGACCTCTTGCTGCGCCTGCGCGGCCGCGAGCGGGCCGGCCTGCCCGGAGCGGGCCTGCGCCTGATCGATCTCCGACTGGTAGGAAGCCCGGGCGACCGCGGTCTCCCGCTCGTACTGGGCCTGCTGGCGCAGGGACAGCTGGCGCGCCTCGGCGGAAGCTTGATCGGCCCGCGCCTGGGCGATCTGCGCCTCGCGGTTCACCGCTGCCTGGTGCGGCGCCGCGAGTGCGGCGATATATCCCGATCCCTTGTCATCGATCGACTGGATCTGCAGCGAGTCGACGGCGAGCCCGATCTTGGCCATCTCGGTCTTCGACGCGTCGAGTACCTGCTCGGCAAGCGTCTGCCGCTCCCGGATGATGTCCTCGACCGTCATCGACCCGATGATCGAGCGCAAGTGCCCGGCGAAGATCTGCCCGGTCAGCGTGGACATCTGATCCTGGTCGGCGAGGAAGCGGCGGGCGGCGTTGGAGATCGATTCCGGGTCGTCGCCGACCTTGAACGCGATGACCGCGCGCACCAGCAGCGTGATCCCCTGCTGGGTCACGCATTCCTCGGTGACCAACGACTCCTGCATGGCGAGCGTGAGGAACGAGACCCGGCTACGAACCGGCATGACGAACGCGCCGTGGCCAGTGACGATCTTCACCGGAAGCGCGTTGTCACCGCGCTGGCGACCGCCGGAGATGAGCATGGCCTGGTTGGGAGCGGGGACGTGCCACCCGAGCATGAGCACTCCTTCTTGTCAGGATTCGCGGTCGGCGGGGCCGCCGGCCGCGGAGAAGAACGACCACGGCCAAGGGACGACGTCGACGGCGCGTTGTCCCCGTGAGGCGACGACCAGCACGTCGGTGTCGCGCTCGATCAGAGAATCGGCGAAGGCGATGAACGCCTCGGTGCCACCGCGAATGCTGACCAGGACCTCGCCCGGACCATCGCTGCCGCGCACCCGGACGATGACGCGGCCTAACCGGCCGACGACCGCAGGGTCACCCGGAGTCTGCGGATATCCGGCAGCCTCGGGGTCGACCACAGGTGCACGGTAATCCCCGGCGCGAAGGCCGGCAGCCGGCCTGTCGATAACTCGTCAGGGCTGTCGACAACTCGTCAGGACTGCGATGACTCGTCAGGGAAGGCGAACCGGGCGGCCCAGCAGCTCCCCCTGCCCGAGCGTTGCGCCGAAGGCATGAGCGGTCTGCTCGTCGGCCACGGTCTCGATGCCCATCGCGACGACGATCGCGCCCCGCCCAGCCGCCGCCCGCACGGCGCCGGTGACAGCGGCGATGACCCCGGCCGGACGGGCCGCGAGCAGTTGTAGATCCAGCTTGATGACATCCGCATGAACCAGCGGCAGCAGCTCGAGGGCATCCTGGCGCGCCCCGACGTCGTCCAGCGCGACGCTCCATCCGCGGGCACGGACCTCGGCGACCGCGCGCAGCAGCTGCGCCGGCTGGCGCACCAGATCCCGCTCGCTGAACTCGACGACGACGTGGAACGGGAGCTCGCCGAAGGCGAAGCCCGCACCGCCGAGCGCCTCGGGCACCGCATTGACGAAGAGCGTCAGCGGGCAGCTGAGGCCACCGCGACGGGCGGCGGTGACCGCCTGGGCGCGGCACATGTCGTCGAGCTCGGCGAGCCGGCCGGCGTTGCGCGCGGCGGCGAAGAGCAGCTCGGGATGCTCGAGCGCGCTCCTGGCCGGGCCATAGCTCAACGCCTCGTAGCCGGCCACCCGGCCCGAATCGAGCTCCACCAGCGGCGCGAAGACGGTCGACACCAGGTCGTCGCGCATCACTCGCTGCAGCTCACCGACAAGCAGCTGCGAGGCCGCCTCGAGCAATGACACGCGCGATCCACCTTCCCGGTCCGCGCAGCGATTGCACCGGACACGGAGAGTAATCGGCGCTCGGCAGCCAAGACTGGAGAGTCAGACGGAGGCGGCTGCCTTGCCCTCCACGACCTGCTCGACCGCGCCGATCAGCAGCGCCAGCGACGTGCCGGCAGCTGCGCGGTCCCCGCCGCCCAGCGGCAAGCTCTGCTCCCAGGCGTGCAGGTCGGCGTTGACCGTCTCGGCAAGCTGCAGCCCGGCCTCGGTGAGCGAGACGACGATCCGGCGCCGGTCGTCCCGGTCCGGGGCGCGGCACAGCCAGCCCGCCGCCTCCAACCGGTCGAGGGTCAAGGTCATCCCGCCGGTGGTACGCCCGAGCACGGCGCAGATGTCGGTCGGACGGCCCCGTCCCTGCGGCGACCGGCGCACGACGCCGAGGACGAGGTAATCGGCATAGGCGATGCCGCGCGCCGCGGCAATGCGGTCGAGCTCCGCGTCGACCAGCAAGGTGAGCCGCGTCAACGGGCTCAGCAGCCCCAGCTCGGGCGGCAGCGCCAGCCGGTCGCGAAGGCCGGCAGCCCTCACGCAGTGATCCCGAACCGCTCCAGCCCGTACGCCTTGATCGCGTTGCCGCGCAAGAACTGCCAGCACTCGCTTGCATCCAGGCCGGCCCCGGCGCACAGCCGATGGGCCACCTCCCGCGACCGCGGGAACGTGCCGTCGGAGTGCGGATAGTCGGTCTCGAACAGGATGGACTCCATGCCGACGGCATCCCGGGCGACGAGCCCGTGCTGATCGTCGAAGACGCAGCCCCAGATCCGGCCGCGGGCGTAGGAGCTCGGCGCATTCGGCAGGTCCAGATCGCCGACGCCTTCCTTCCAGACCAGGTCCATCCGCTCGAGCAGGTACGGCAGCCAGCCGATCTGGCTCTCCGCCCAGACCACTTTCAGGTGGGGGTAGCGGGCGAGCGTGCCCGAGAAGACCCAGTCGACGACCGAGCCCTGCGCGTTCTGCGATGACAGCGCCATCGACGTCGACAGCGGAGCATCCGGACTCGTGGTGGGCATCGAGGACGACGAGCCGATGTGCATGGAGACGGTGGTCTCGGTCTCGTCGCAGGCGGCGAGGAACGGGTCCCACTTGCCCGAGTAGAGGCTGGGCAGCCCGAGCTTGGTCGGATTCTCCGAGAACGCGACGGCGTGCGAGCCCTTGCCGGCGCAGCGGCGCACCTCCGCAGCTGCGAGGTGCGGATCCCACAGCGGGATCAGGGTGAGCGGGATGAGCCGGCCGCGACCGTCCCCGCCGCACCACTCGTCGATCATCCAGTCGTTGTAGATCTGCAGGCAGCGCAGCGCGAGGTCCTTGTCGGACCGCTCGGCGAAGCCCTGACCGGCGAACCGCGGGAAGATGTTGGGGTAGTTGATCGCCGCCTCGACATGGTTCACGTCCATGTCGTCCAGCCGCGCCTTCTGCTGGTACGTGCCCGGCCGGAAGTCCTCGTAGGTCGCCGCCTTGTTGCTGATCTCGCTGCGCGGGACGCCGGCGGGACCGTGCAGCAGGCCGGTCGGAACGGCGAGGTCGTCGAAAAGCCAGACGTCGCACCAATCACCGTCCGGCGCGTCGCGCACGAAGCCGTAGTGGCCACCGACGAACTCGAGCCGCACCCGCTCGCGAACGGTGCGTGGCCCCCGGTCGCGCAGGCTCGGCGGCAACTCGCGCTGCCAGAGGTCGCGCGGCTCCATGACGTGATCGTCCACGGAGATGATCAGCGGGAGGTCTTCGGCAGCGGGTGTCGACATGAGGGGCCTTTCAGCGAATTTAGCTTTGTGCAAAGCTACGCGAGACAAAGCCATCGAGCAAGGGAGCCCGTGTGACAGCCACCCCGCCCACCGACAGCCCGAAGATCCCGGGTAAGGAGCCGATCTTCCGCTCGCTCGACGATCCGGACATGAAATGGCAGCAGGTCAGGCGGCAGCAGAACGCCGACGGTTCGCAGTCCTCGGTGTGGGAGAAGTGGCTCGCGTTCTCCCCCGACCCCCAGTACCTGTCGCTGTACGCGAAGTACGACCCGGGCATGATCGTGCGCCGGCACGGCCACTTCAGCCCCCATGTCGTCTTCGTCATCAGCGGCGACGCCTGGTTCGGCGATCGCCACTGCCCGGCCGGCACCCACATCGAGCTGCCCTTCGGTGCCGCGTTCGGCCCGGTGCGCGCCGGCGACGAGGGCTGCGTGATGTTCGAGGTGATGCTCGGCGATCCGCGCTCCTGGGGAGATGGGCCCGAGGTGTACGAGCAGGTGCTCGCCAAGCACGGCGTCACGCCGCTGCCCGACGTCCCGCTCGACTACCCCGAGTGGCTCCAGGACCTGCGCAGCCACTGGACCGGCACCACGTCCTAGCAAGATCAACGCGCCAATGATCATGCTGAGGGGCCGGTTGGCGGGGGGTTCGGCTGGTTCGCTGGCGCGTTGATCTTCGGATCCCTGCGCGACGACGCTTTGGCTCCCGTATGTTGGGAGCCAAAGCAATTCTTTGGGCGGGGGGTTTCGTGGCGTTGCTGGGCCGAGCGCCGCGCCAACGGCTCGATCCGCACGTCAAGCGGATCGGCCTGGTCACGGTGCTGGGCTCGATCATGTCGGTGCTCGACACGACGATCGTCAACGTCGCCCTCGGCCCGCTCGCCAAGAAGCTCGACACCAGCCTGTCGACCATCCAGTGGGTCGCGACCGGCTACTTGCTCGCGCTGGCCGCGAGCGTGCCGGTCAGTGCCTGGGCCGCGAAGCGCTTCGGCGTCAAGCGGCTCTACCTCATCTCGCTGGTCGTGTTCACCGCCGGATCGGCGCTGTGCGGTTTGGCCTGGTCCGCCGAGACGCTGATCGCCTTCCGGGTCCTGCAAGGCCTGGGTGGCGGCATGATCATGCCGGTCGGCCAGATGATCATCGTGCGGGCCGCCGGACAGGAGAATCTGGGCCGGGTGATGGGCGTCCTGTCCACCCCGACGGTCATCGCCCCTGTCTTCGGCCCGACTCTCGGTGGCGTGCTGCTGCAGTCGCTGGGCTGGCAGTGGATCTTCCTGATCAACGTTCCGATCGGCGTCGTGGCGATCGTCTACGCCATTCGCGTGCTCCCGGCGGATGACCGCGAACCCGCCGGAAAGCTCGATCTCGTCGGCTTGGTGCTCGCGGCCGGCGGCACGGTGCTGCTGACATCCGGCTTGTCCGAAGCCGGCCTGTCGGGCGCGCTCGACAAGCCCGGCTCAGGAGGATCCATCGGCCTCGGGCTCATGATGATCGCCGGATTCATCTTCTGGTCGCTGCGCTCCCCCCATCCGCTGCTGGACCTGCGGCTGTTCGCCAACCGCGGATACGCGGCGGTCGCGATGGCGTCGTTGGCGAGCGGGGCGGCGATGTTCTCGTCGATGGTCGTGTCTCCGCTGTTCTTCGAGGTGGTGCACAGCGAGGACCCGACGCGCACCGGCCTGCTGGTCGCCCCGACCTCCGTCGGCGTGGCGATGGTCATCAGCGCCGCCGGCCGGGCGACCGACCGCTACGGCGGTGGCCGGGTGGCCGTTTTCGGCCTGCTGGTCGGCTCGGCGTGCCTGCTGCCGTACACCACGTTCACCGAGCACACCCCGTACTCGCTGATCATCGCGTTGAGCGTGCTGCGCGGGGTCGGCTTCGGCGCGATTGGACTGCCGCTTTTCGCCGTGGCGTTCTCGCTGCTTCATGAAGACTCGATCCGCGACGGCAGCGCTCAGCTGAACGTCGTGCAGCGGGTCGGCGGCTCGGTCGGCACGGCGGTGGCCACGGTCGTCCTGCAGCAGGCACTGAGCCACCACGCCGCCACGCCCGCGGGGGCGGCGGCGGCGTTTCGCCACACCTACTGGTGGCTTTTCATCGTGGCAGCGTTCGCCCTGATCCCGGCGACCTGGCTGCTGCTCACCGAACGCCGAGCCCGCGAAGCGACCGGACCTGTGGACCCCGAGACGGCCGCGAACGCCGCGCTCGAGTCCGCCCTGGAGGTGCTCTGATGCCAGGATCTGCCGCCGCCGGAACAGCCGCGATCACGCGGGCCGAGGCCATCACCTCGGCGCGTGGTGCTCTCGGCGAGCTGCTCGGCGCCGAACGCCGGCTGCGCGCTCGCGACCAGCAGCGCCGCGACAAGCTGACCTACGCGCAGGCGCGCGCGCTGCTGGCCCTCGCGGAAAGCGGCGGCACCGACGCGGACGTGAGCGCCGGCCAGCTCGCCCGCGCGGCGGATCTGCATCCCGCGACGGTGACGGCGATGCTGGACCTGCTCGAGGAGGAGGGCGTCGTCACCCGGCGGCGGTCCGTGACCGATCGCCGCTCGGTCCTGGTCGCGCTCACCCCGGAGGGTCAGGCGCTGCTCGAACGCAAGCGCGACGAGTGGCACGCCCAGTGGGACGACGTGCTCGAGGACATCGATGCCGAGGACATCGCGACCGCGGCCCGGGTGATGAGCCGGCTAGCGGCTGTCTTCACCGGTCTGTGAGCTGCTCACCCGTACCCGGCCGACGGTGGAGCGCGGCTCGGTGACCGCGTCGTGGACCGGCTCGCCGGGCGCCGCCAGATGCTGCATCGGCAGCCCGTCGTCGCCGAGGTCGTGGTCGGGCTCGTCGCTGACCCGGTGGCGCAGCTGCCATTCGAGCCGGGCGTAGCTGGCGAAACCGATCGGGATCGGCAGCCAGAAGCTCAGCAGCCGGAAGGCCAGCACCCCGAGGACCGCGACCCCGCGGGTGGTGTCGAAGGCCACCAGGGTGGGCACCAGGATGCCCTCGACGATGCCGAGGCCGCCGGGCGTGATCGGCAACGCGGCGGCGACGTTCGCAAGGCCGTAGGCGACGAGCAGCCCGACCGGTCCGAGGGTGTGCCCGAACGCCCGCACACACGCCCACAGCGCGAACGCCTCGAGCACCCAGTTCAGCGTCGCCCAGACCGTCAGCCGGAAGAGGAAACGCCGGTCGCCGGCGAGCCGGCGGATCGTGCCGGCGAGCGCGGAGATCAGCCGGCGCCCGCTGTCGGCGTCGACCCGCGGGATGCGGTCCAGCGCACGCACGACGATGGTGGTCAGCCGGCTCTCGCCGTGGGCCAGGATGATGCCGATGACGCCGGCACCGATGATGAGCGCGAGCCCGATCGCGGCCATCGGCGCGTAGAGCGGGTTGCTGCCGTGCAGCACGAGGGCGGCGACGAGGCCGGCTCCGAGCAGGACGTTCAGCACGACTGCCGACCCGACGGTCTGCAGCGCCTTACCGGTCACCGCGCGCTCGGACGACACACCCGACCGGGTGAGCAGCCGGTATCCCAAGCCGATGCCCACCGCAGAACCTGCCGGGACCACGTGGCTCACCGCCAGCGTCGACAGGTCGATCCGCAGCAGCTGCCAATAGGAGACCCCCGGCGCATCGACGGCGATCTGGGTCAGCCGCGCGTAGGCCACGATCGACAGGCATTGGGCAACGATCGCCACGCCCATCCACAGCGGGGAGATCCCGCCGAGCAGGTTGAAGGACTTGCGCGCACCGGCGATCTGCGGAAGCAGCGCGAACTCGATGACGGCGGCCACGATGAGCAGCCGGATCGCCGGACCGGCGATGCGGCGCGCAATATGCCATCCGGAGCGCCGAACAGCCTCAGCGCTCTCGTGACTGGCGACGCCGTCGCCCGATTCAGACATCGCTACCCACCGTAAACGGTCTCTGTGCGGCAGCTGAGGAATTTAGCGTCGATGTGAAACCGAGCCGTCGGCCCGGCTTCCCCAGTATGGCCCCGGTCGCCGAATACGTTGCCGGGGTGACCGACCGCGTCCCCGACCGCGACCGCCTTGTTGCCGCCGCCACGCCGACGCGCCGCCGCTTCCTCGGGCTCGCCGGCCTCACGGGCCTCGCCGTCGCGGGATGCGCCAGCGGGACCGGGGGCACGGCAGGTCCCACCGCCGTTCCCACGACGCCGACGCCCAGCGCCTCCCGCTCCGCCGGCCCGCCGGACTGGTCGGCCCTCGCCGGCCAGCTCGCCGGCACCCTCGTCCTGCCGTCCGACCCGGGCTATGCACAGGCGCAGCAGATGTACGACTTCCGGTTCGACAGCATTCGCCCGCAGGCCATCGCGTACTGCGAGTCGGTGAGTGACGTGCAGCATTGCCTCGAGGTCGCCCGCACCTACGGGATCAACCCGCGGGCGCGCTGCGGCGGCCACAGCTACGGCGGCTGGTCGACGGGCAGCGGGCTCGTCATCGACGTCACGCGCATGGCTGACGTCAACGCGAGCGGCGCCACCGCGACCGTCGGAGCCGGCACCCGCCTGGTGGACGTCTACGCCGGGATCGCAGCCGCCGGCGTCGCGATACCGGCCGGATCCTGCCCGACCGTCGGGGTGAGCGGCCTGACGCTCGGCGGCGGGATCGGCGTCGTCGGACGCTCGCTCGGTCTCACCTGCGACACGCTTCACGCTGTGTCGATCGTCACCGCCGACGGCACCGCACACCGCTGCACGGCCGACAGCAGCGGTCTGGAGGGGGATCTCTACTGGGCCAGCCAGGGTGGCGGCGGCGGCAACTTCGGCATCGTCACGTCGTTCGAGTTCGAGACCTCTCCGGCCCCGGCGCTGACGACGTTCGCCGTGAGCTGGCCGTGGGCGGCGGCCGCCGACGTCATCGCCGGCTGGCAGACCTGGGCACCGACCGCACCGGACGAGATCTGGTCGACCCTGCTGCTCATCGCCCACCCCGGCGGCACGGGCCAGCCCGGCCCGATGATCCGGGTGGCCGGCGTCTTCATCGGCAGCGAAGGGGCCGCTTCGGGGCTGGTCGACGGGTTGGTGTCGGCGGTCGGCAGCGCCCCGTCCAGCCGGTCGGCGTACACCCCGCCCGACTACTTGAGCGCCATGCTCTACGAGGGCGGCTGCTCGGGCTACACGGTCGAGCAATGCCACCTCCCTACGCAGACGGCGGGCGGCGTTCTCACGCGTAAGCCTGCCCTCGGCGCCTCCGATTACCTGACGAAACCGCTTAATTCAGCCGGTATCGGCGTGATCATTGATTTCGTGAATCAACGCCAGGCCGACCCCAGTCAGGGCGAAGGTGGCGCCCAGTTCGACGCCTACGGCGGGGCGATCAGCCGGGTCAAGCCGGATGCGACCGCGTTCGCCCATCGCGACGCCATCGCCTGCATCCAGCGCAGCTCGTCCTTCACGACGTCCGACTCGCCGCAGACGATCGCGGCCGGCCAGCAGTGGCTGGACGAGTTCACCAAAGCCCTGCGCCCGTACGTCAGCGGCGGATCGTACGTGAACTACGCAGACCCCGATCTGTCGAATTACTTGCCGGCGTACTACGGCAGCAATCTGGCCCGGCTCAAGCGCATCAAGGCCGAAGTCGACCCGCATCGGCTGTTTTCCTTCCCGCAAGCCGTGTAGCAACGAAGCGACCATCGCCCCTTCGCGCATCCGGAGGTCTGCGTGCCACCCACGCTGACGTTGCAGCTGCCGAGTGGTGCCGCATATCGCGGCGCGCTCACGCGCGACTGGCCGCGCCTGCTGGATGTGGCGCGTGCGGTGGAGGCCGCCGGTGCGCACCGCCTCGTCGTCGTGGACCACGTCGTGATGGGCGAACACGCGACCGAGCAGTACACGTGGTCCGCGCGCCCCTTCCCGCCGTCGAACTCCGACTTCCTGGAGCCGTTGACGTCGCTCGCCGCCATTGCGACCGCCACGACGACGGTGCGGCTGTCGACGCGCATCCTCATCGCACCGCTGCGGCCGGCGGTGCTGCTCGCCAAGACCGTCGCCACCCTCGATGTCATCTCGGGAGGGCGCGCCGAGTTGGGAGTCGGAACCGGCTGGCAACGCGAGGAGTTCGACGCTGAGGGGCTCGACTGGTCACAGCGTGGGCAGCTGCTGACGGACACGATCGCCGCCTGCCGGGCGCTGTGGACGCGGCAGCCGTGCACCTTCTCGTCGCCGTCGTTCGAGCTGTCCGACATCACCTGCGCGCCGCTACCGCTGCAGCCCCGGCTGCCGGTGTGGTTCGGCGGCACGCTCTCGCAGCGCACGCTCGAGCGCGTCATCACGCTCGGCGACGGCTGGATCCCCATCATGACGGCGACGGCCGGCGACGTGGCCGCGGGAATCGCCGTGCTGCAGGAGGCATCGGCAGCCGCCGGCCGCGAGACACCGGATGTGCAGCTGCCCGCCGAGGTCGTGCGGGACGCCGATTTCCGGCCGGATCTCGCGCGCACGATCGCCGGTGTCGCCGAGTCGGTGGCGACGATCGACGGCATCACCGACGTCTTCTTCAGCATCGGGGAGGTCTGCCCCGACCCCGATCGCATTGCCGCGACGGTGCAGGAACTCGCCGCCCGCTTTCACGCCGAGGTGGGCACGTGACAGGGACGGACCGGCTGCGCGACGCCGACCCGCCCGCGTACCACCCGCTGGACCCGGCGTTTCTCGACAGTCCATGGGAGTTCTACCGGTGGCTGCGCGAGCACCATCCGGTCTGGCGCGACCCGGCGTCCGGGGCGTTTCTCATCTCGCGTTTCCAGGACGTGTGGGACATCTCGGCGAACTGGCAGCAGTTTCCGTCCGAGCCCGCGGCCGGGCACCGCGAGCATTTCGCGTCCATGGATCCGCCGCAGCACGATCGTCACCGGGCGAAGGTGGCGCGGCTGTTCACCCCGCGGGCCATCCGGTCGCTGCGCGACAGTATCGCCAGCCGTTGCCGCTCGCTGCTGGAGCCGCTGGACGGCCGCGCTGCGTTCGACTTCGTCGGCTGCTACGGGGAGCTGCTACCCAATCTGGTGATCAGCGAGCTGGTCGGAGTACCGCCTGACGTGGACGGCGAATTCCGGGAGCGGGCCCTCGCGCTGGCGGAAGCCGCCGGCACGCCGGGCTACACCACGGCCATGACGGCGCTGGAGGAAACGGCTCAGGGGGTCGTCGACGGAACGCACCCGCCCGTGCCCGGCGGCATCGCAGATCAGCTCCTGCACGACGACGCCGACGCGCTCAGCCTCGCGGAGATGGTCGGCTTGGTCACCAACCTCGTGCTCGCCGGAACCGACACCGTGACGCACTTGCTCGGCAGCGCGGCGGTCCGGCTCGATGGCGACCCGGCACTCCGCGAGCGCCTGCAACGCCAGCCGGAGCTGATCCCCGCCGCCGTCGAGGAACTGCTGCGGTTGGAGTCGCCCGCGCAGGTCCTCTTCCGGCACCTGCCACACGACGTCGACCTGCACGGTGTGCGGCTGCCCGCCGGCTCGGACGTGCGGCTGATGTGGGGTGCCGCCAACCGCGACGAGCGGGAGTTTCCCGAGCCGGACCGCTTCGACCTCGATCGCCGCGCCGCGCGCCATCTGGCGTTCGGCCACGGTCTGCACTTCTGCCTCGGCGCGTCGCTGGCCCGGCTCGAAGCCGCCGAAACGCTGCGCCTCGTCGTCCCGCTGCTCGCCCGCTACCGCGTCGACCCGCAGGGGCTGCAACGCCTACCGTCACTGGTCTTTCGCGGTTTCCGGCGGATCCCGCTGGTAGCGGGCGCAGGCTCGTAGCCGGCAACCGGCGGCTGGTCACGTTCAGCTACGGTCAGGGTATGGCCGACGCCCTCTACACCCGCTCCTTCCAGCTCACGTACGGCGACTGCGACCCGGCGGGAATCGTCTACTACGCGAACTACTTCCGGTGGATGGAGCACACGCACACCTCGTGGTGGCACCACGTCGGCGAGCGCATCGACGAGTTCGCCCCGCGCTACGGCGTCGAGTTGGTCACCCGCCACACGGGCTGCGAATTCACCGCGCCGGCCCGACCGTTCGACGTCGTCATCGCGGAGCTCGCCGCCGAGAGCATCGGGCGCACGTCGTTTCGGATGCGGGTCAACTTCTCACTCGAGGGCGGTGGCGCGGTGGCCAGCGGCAACCTGACGCTGGTCACGATCGGCCCGGACCGCCGCCCCGCCCCGCTGCCGCAGCAGGTCCGTGACCGGCTGGTGATTTGATCAGGACTGTCAGGACCTGGGGATCTTCGACCAGGGGCCGCGGTCGGCGCGCGGCTCGGACGGCATGCCCAGCATGCGTTCGGCGAGCACGTTGCGCAGGATCTCCGAGGTGCCGCCCTCGATCGAGTTGGCGAGTGAGCGCAGGTAGGCCTTCACCGGATCGACTCCCCCGCTGATGGCCGCCGACTCGGGCCGCGCCATGTCGTAGCCCTTGATGAGCGTGCCGCTCATCCCGAGCATGTCGACGCAGAAGTCATTGACCGCCTTGTGCCCCTCGGCCATTTCCAGCTTGGCGACGGATCCTTCCGGTCCCGGCCCGCTGCTGCTACGGGAAGCGGCTGCTCGAAGGTTGGTGAGCCGGGCGACCTCCGCGCGCACCCACAGCGACATCAACCGATCCCGCTCAGCCGCTCCGGCGCGTCCCGACTGCGCCGCAGCACGGTAGAGCTTGACGGCCTGTGCGATCGGGCCGGAGCCGCGCGGCCCGCCGGAGCTGCCGATCGACACCCGCTCGTTCATGAGCGTCGTGCGGGCGACCGACCAGCCGGCTCCCGGATCTCCGATGCGGTCGCTGTCCGGGACGACGACATCGGTGAGGTAGACCTCGTTGAATTCCGCCTCGCCGGTCAGCTGCCGCAGCGGGCGCACCTCGACGCCTGGTGTCTTCATGTCCAGCAGGAAAAAGGTGATTCCGGCGTGTTTGGGTGACTCGGGGTCGGTACGGGCGACCAGCAACGCGCGCCGAGCGACGTGAGCCAGCGTGTTCCACACTTTCTGCCCGTTGACGAGCCAGCTGTCCGCCTCGCGCCGCGCCGACGTCGCCAAACCCGCGAGATCGGAGCCGGAGCCGGGCTCGGAGAACAGCTGGCACCACACCTCCTCGCCGGTGAACAGCGGGCGCAGCAGGGTCTCGCGCTGCGCGGGCGTGCCGTGCACGTAAATGGTGGGTGCCGCCATCCCGAGACCGATGATGTTGCGGTTGCGCCAGTCCACGCATCCGGCGCGCAGGAATAGTTGCTCGACGACATCGCCGACCGCAGGGTCGAGGCCGCGTCCGCCGAATCCTTCAGCAAAGTGCGGAAAGGCCAGCCCGGCGTCAAAACGCGCGCCGCGCAACACCCGGTCGTCCGTCTCCTGCGGCGGATAGTGCGCCAGTAAAGCTTTGGCGTCGGCGATGGCTTGCTCCGCCGCTGAACCCGTCGCCGGGTCGCTCGTACCGACCGTCATGGGAAAAGCAGCCTTTCTCTCGGGTTACGGGTGCTATCTTCACGCGCGGTCTCCGGGCTGAGCGAGGGACACCACATGTCACACATGAGCACACCCACCGGCAAGCCGGCACTAGCGGGCAAGACGCCGCTGCCCACTAAAGCGCACGGGGTGGTGCGAGCCGGCCGCCCGCAACTGGTCTCCACCGCTGACATGCTCGCCGCAGCGCGACGTTTGCTCTCCGAGGTGGGGGCCGCCGAGTTCAGCGTGCGGGAGCTGGCGAAATCACTCGGCCTGGTCCCCGGCACCATCCATGCGCGCTTCGGCAGCAAGCACGAGCTGCTCGCCCTGCTGTATCTGCAGCGCATCACCAGCGCCGAAGGAGCGCTGCAAGCATTGCGGCCTAACCAGATCGCTGACGTCGCCGCGTTTCTCACCGCCATGTCAGGGCATCTGTCGACGCTGCGCCGCGAGTTCGTGCTGCATGTAGAGGGCGACGCGCGTTTCGCACCGCCGCTGCGCGCTGCCACCTGGGACTCGCTGAAGCTCTCGTTTCGCGCGTTCAGCGACCACTTGTACGAGCGCTTTCGCGAAGCGGCAGCCAACGAAGGAGTGACGGTCATCGGCGGCAGCCAGGCCAAGCGCCTGGTGTGGACGCTCGCGTCGACGATGGAGTCGGTGCGCTCGTCGATGACGTTCGACCACGCGGACACCAGCTACCGCCGGTTCGTCGCGCGCTCGCTGCTCGCCTCGCTCGCTGCCGACTTCCCGCATTAGCCCGGCCGTGCCGTCAGCGCTCGCCGCGGGCGATCTCCGACGGCCAGGGCGCGTCCGGGTCGGCGATGACCTGCGCGGGGATCGGGAAGTTGAACAGCCGTGACGCGTTTTCGTGGGTCAGCTTGGCGACGTCGCTCGCCGGGAACGCACCGATCTGCTCGCGCAGCAGCCGCTGGGTGTTCGGCCACGTCGAGTCGCAATGAGGATAGTCGGACTCGACCAGGATGTGATCGATGCCGATGCGGTGACGGTGGTCGAATCCCGCCGGATCGTCGATACCGCAGAAGTAGAAATTGCGCTGCAGAACTTCTTTCGGCGTGATGTCGATGCCGGCCCAGGTGCCGTACATGTCTTGGTAATTCAGGACATGCTCGAGCCGGTCCATCAAGCCGGCGACCCAGCCGATTCCGCCTTCGCTCATGCAGATCTTGAGGTTCGGGAAACGTACCGGGATACGCGAATACAGCCAGTCGACCGCCGAGAACATGGCATAGCCGAAGAAGAGCACGCCGACAACGTCCGGCGGAGCGTCGTCGTTCGTGGACGGTGACGTCGATGACGAGCCGACGTGCAGGCAGACAACGGTGCCGGTCTCCTCGCAGGCAGCCATCATCGGATCCCAGTAGCCGGTGTGCAGGCTGGGCAGCCCGAGCTTCTCGGGCGCCTCGGAGAACGTGACAGCGCGATAGCCACGCTCGGCGTTACGCCGGATCTCGGCCGCCCCCAGCTGCGGGTCGGTGAGGATCGGCAGCTGCATCGGGATGATGCGGTCGGGGTACCGGGTGTGCCACGACTCGAAATACCAGTCGTTCCAGGCTCGTATCGCGGCGATACCGAGCTCCGGGTCGGAGACGCCGAGCTGCAGCCGCTGACCGCAAAAGCCCGACAGGAACGACGGGAAGCAGAGCGAGGCCCACACCCCGTTGAGATCCATGTCGCGAATGCGCTCGGAAATGTCCCAGGCGCCGCGGCGCATCTCGTCGAAGCGCGCCGGCTCGAAGCTGTACTCGTCCACGGGGCGGCCGACGACGGCGTTGAACCCGACGTTGGGAACCTCCGCGCCGTCATACAGCCACGTCTCGCTGCCGTCGGCGCGTTCGACGACGCGGGGGGCGAGGTCAACGAACTTCGCGGGCATCCGGCCGGCGAACGCGTCGGGCGGCTCGACCACGTGGTCGTCGACGGAGCAAATCAGGTAGTCGCGGGTGCGCCGCGCCGGCTCCGGCAGGAACGTGACCTTCCGTTCACCCCCGCGCCCGGCGACGGTGAAGGCGACGTTGCGCTGCAACTCGTCGAGATCTGCCATGACAACTCCTGTAAAGAACTGCGGCTAGTCCAGGACAGCCGGCTCGCGGGCGATGAGCTGACGCACGGCGCCGGCCCAGTAGACCTCGGAGGCCCGCTTGATCATCGTGTTTTTCATCGGGAGGCGGACGGCTTCGGGCACCAGCCCGTAGTCGCGTCCGATCTTGAGCATGTCGACCATCAGCCGGCACTGCCGGTCGAAGCTGGCCGCGCGGTAGGTGGCTTGTGCCAGGGTCTCGCCGGTGACGATGAGGCCGTGATTCGCGAGGATGACGATCGACGCGTCGCCGATCGCCTGGGCCAGCGCCGACCCCTTCGACGGGTCGCTGACCTCACCGTCGTACTCGTCGACGAACGCGAGGTCACCGTCGTACATCGTGGCGGTCTGGTGCAGCACCTCGGGCAGGATTCCGAGTGCCGCCAGGACGGTGACGTGGTACGGGTGGTTGTGCACCACGACGCGAGCGTCCGCGCGGATGCGGTGCAGCTCGGTGTGGATGTGAATGGCCGGGGTGACATCCCACTTGCCTTCGACCACCCGCCCGTCGGCATCGACCCGGATGATGTCGGAGGCCGTGACCTCCTCCCACCACAGGCCCCAGGGATTGACCAGCATCGAACCGTCATCACCACCGGCTCCCTGACCATCGACCCACGTGAGGTGACCGCCGATGTTTTCACTGAAGCCGGTGTCCGCGAGATGCCGGACGGCACACGCGTGAGCCTGCGCGTTGGTCAGCGTGCGGCCGATGCCGGGGGTGCTGCTCGCCGTCCATCCCGTGCCATCGTCGGCGGGCTGGACGGTGGGAGCCGGATTCGTCTGGAGCGCGGTCATCGCGGCCTCCGATCATTCGGGGGTTTCGGCGCCTGCAACATCCGGCGTTGCAGCGGCAGATCGACGATGGGGTCGCCGGAGCGGTGCAGCGCGTAGGTCTGCGCGGTGGCCAGATGCGTGAGCGTGGCGTCCACGGCACCGGCCGGGTCACCCGCGGCAATGCGTTCGATGATCGACGCGTGCTCGTCCAGGGCCTCGCGCCGCACGTGCAACGCGGGAAAGCCGGGCCCGTGCGAGGCCTGCTCCGCCCACGAACCCTCGTGCGCGGTCCACAGCCGCTCGAGCGCACCGGCACACAGCCGCAGCGACGCGTTGCCACAGAGGGCGGCCAGCGCCTCATGGAACTCGCGAGAGAGGGCCACCACGTGCTCATCGTCCTGCACGACGGCACGCGCCCGCTCGTGCAGCTCGGTAAGCCGGGGAACGACGGTCTCGGCGCGGTCGGGGCGTAACGCGCACAGCCGCACGCAGGCCGGCTCGATCGCCTGCAGCGCCACGCCGACGTCAGGGAGCTGGACACCTTCCGTCTCGAGCACGAGCGCCATGGTCACCGCGAGATTTTGCACCTTCGGCACGTGCACGACGGCGCCGCCGAAGCGTCCCTGCAGCACCTCGATGAGACCTTCGCTCTCGAGGATGCGAATGGCCTCGCGCATCGTCGGCTTGCTCACGCCGAACTCGCGTACCAAGGCCTCCTGCTTGGGCAGCAGATCCCCATCGCCCAGGGCGCCGCTCACGATGCGCTGCCGTAGCTGCGCGGCAACGAGCTCGGCCAGCCGCGGCTGGCGTACCGGGCCGTCGGCGGCGAAGGCGGGGGCGCTCATTAACGGCTAATACTTCTAGAAGTTTTAGGAGCGGTCAAGGCCGGGTCGAGATCGCCGTTCTCACCCGGCGCACCCCTCGCCCCGGGCGCACCCACCGTCGCCCGCACCTCACCGTCGCCCGCACCGCACCGTCGCCAGGCCGCACCAAGAGGTGAGCTCTTCTCGCGAAAAGCGGCCGGATCTTGCCAGAAAGTTCACGTGTTTGGGCGCCTCGCTGCTACTTCCAGCGGAAGTGAACGAAGACCCGTCCGAAGTTGTGCGAGTCCTTCTCCACCCGGTGATAGAGCGCCTTGATCTCCTTCTGCTCCAGGAAGCGCAGCACCCGCTTCTTCAGCGCTCCCGACCCCTTGCCCGGGATGATCTCCACCAGCGTGGCTTTCTTCGCCACCGCCTCGTCGATGATCCCGCGTAGCGCCCGGTCGATGTCGGTGCCGCGGTTGTAGACGTCGTGCAGGTCGAGCTTGAGCTTCATGGCGGCCGGCTACCGGGGACGCCGGCCGCGTTCCAACGACGCCATCACATCGGCCCTCACCATCTATTCGCCCCTCGATCGCAGGATGTACAGTTCCGACTGCCTCGGCATTCTGCCGGGGTGATGCAGATTTCAGCGAAGCCGGTGTGATCCCGGCGCTGTCCCGCAACGGTGATGCCCCCTCGGGGGACGAGCCCGGACGCCTGAGCTGCGTCTGACGACTGTCCTCGGAGGAAGGGCGGTTCGTCTCGGCGTGACCTCCGGGCGCCGAGCGGGCTCGCAATCTCCCCCGCTCGAACGGGAGGAAACCATGCGGACGGCGACGCGTCGTGCCGTAACGATCAGCATCATCGGCTCGCTCCTGCTCGGCGCACTCGCGGCGTGCGGCAGCAGCACCACCGGCCCGCAGGCCGCGACATCGGCCGGCGCGAGCGGCAATGCCAGCGCCGGCGCGAGCGCAGCCGGCTTCCCGGTCACCGTGACGGCGTTCGGTAACAACGTCACCATCACCCACCGTCCGACAGCGATCATCTCGCTGTCGGCAAGCGCGACCGAGATGCTCTACGCCGTCGGCGCCGGTGACCAGGTGAAGGCAGTGGACCAGTATTCGAACTACCCGCCGCAGGCACCCAAGACGAAGCTGTCCGGGCTCGAGCCGAACCTCGAGTCGCTCATCGCCGACAAGCCCGACCTCGTCATCATCGACGCGGACCGCAGCGGGCTCGACAAGCGCCTGACGAGCCTCGGCGTGCCGCTGCTCATGCTGCCGGCCGCGGCCAAGCTCGACGACGTCTACGCAGAGCTGGAGACCGTCGGCACCGCAACGGGGCACGCGAGCGAGGGCAAGCAGGAGGCTACCAAGGTGCGCACCCAGATCCAGCGCATCGCGGCGTCGGTGCAGCAGCCGGCCAAGCCGCGCACCTACTACTACGAGCTGGATCCGAACTACTACAGCGTCACGTCGGACACCTTCGTGGGGCGCGTGTTCGCCCTGCTGGGCTTGAAGAGCATCGGCGACAAGGCGAAAGACGCTGTTTCGGCCGGCGGGTACCCGCAGCTGTCGGCCGAGTACATCATTCAGGCCGATCCGGACTACATCTTCCTGGCGGACACGATCTGCTGCCAGGCGTCGTCCGCGTCCGTGGCGAAGCGCCCCGGCTGGTCGGCCATCACTGCGGTGCGCAAGGACCAGGTCGTCGGGCTGAACGACGACATCGCTTCGCGGTGGGGACCGCGCATCGTCGACCTCATGCAGACGGTCGCTGACGCGGTCGAGGGCAAGAAGTAGCCATGCGTACCGCGGACGAGGTGCGCGCACGCCGGGAAGCCGGCGCTCCGGAGGTCGCGCCGGCTCCTCGGCGGCGCCGTTTCCTCGTTCGCGGTGCCCTGCTCATGGCAACTGTTGCACTCGTCGCGGCGATCCTGGTCGCGGTGTCCGTCGGACCGGCGGCGATCCCGCTCGGGACGGTGCTGCAGGCGTTCGCCAATCATCTGCCGCTGCTGCCACACCGGCACGTGTCGACGCTGGACGACAACATTCTGTGGGAGGTGCGGCTCCCCCGCGTGATCCTCGCCGGCCTGGTGGGTGCGATGCTTTCCGGCGGAGGTGCGGCATACCAGGGGGTCTTCCGCAACCCGCTCGCCGATCCCTACCTACTCGGCGTCGCCGCCGGTGCGGGCCTCGGCGCGACGATGGTCATCGTTTCCGGTGGATCGACCAGCCTTATCACCCCCTTCGCGTTCCTCGGCGCCACCCTCGCCGTGGCCCTCACCTACCTGCTCGGCACCAGCGTGGTACGCGGGGGGAACGCCCCCGGCATCGCCTCCAGCACCGCCTCGATCGTCTTGGCCGGCGTGGCTGTCGCCGCGCTCCTGACCGCGTTGCAGACCTACCTGCTGCAGCGGCACGTGGACACCGTGCAAGCGGTGTACTCCTGGATCCTCGGACGCTTCTCGCTCGCCGCCTGGTCCGACGTCACGACCCTGCTTCCCTACGCGGTCGTCGCGATGCTGCTGCTGCTCATGCACGCGCGACAGCTCGATGTCTTGCGTGTCGGTGAGACCGAAGCCGGCAGTTTGGGGCTGAACACCGTGCGGCTTCGGCTGATTGTCGTCGGCGCCGCGACCCTTGGCACGGCAGGGGCCGTCGCAGTCAGCGGACTCATCGGCTTCGTCGGCATCATCGTGCCTCACGCGGTGCGGCTCGGCGTCAGTGCGAGCTACCGCATCCTGCTTCCGGTGTCGATGGTCTTCGGTGGGGCCTTCCTCATCCTGGCCGACCTGGTGGCGCGCACCGTGCAAGCACCCAGCGAGGTACCGATCGGTGTGGTGACGGCGTGCGTCGGTGCTCCGTTCTTCCTCTTCGTGCTGCGCTCCCGGCGCGCCAGGGAGCAGCTGTCGTGATCACCGTGGAGGGCGTCAGCGTCCGCTATGGCCCGAAGGCTGCCGTCGACGACGTGTCGCTTCACGTCGAGCCCGGTGACTGGCTCGCCCTCGTCGGGCCGAACGGCGCCGGCAAGAGCACCCTGCTCGCCTGCCTCGCCCATCTCGTTCGACACGCCGGAACCGTGCGGCTGGGCGCCCGCCACGTGCAGCGCCTCTCCCGCCGGGAGCTGGCACAGACCGTCGCGTACGTGCCGCAGCGGCCGGTGTTCCCGCCCGACATGACCGTCGCCGACTACGTGCTACTGGGTCGCACCCCTCACATCGGCTACCTGCGCGCGGAAACGCTGCAGGACCGGCGGATCAGCGCCGATCTGCTCCACCGCGTGCAGCTGGCGTCGTTCGCGCAGCGGCGCCTGTCGACGCTGTCCGGCGGCGAACTGCAGCGACTCGTCCTGGCTCGCGCCCTCGCCCAGGAAGCGCCCGTGCTGCTGCTCGACGAGCCCACCAGCGCGCTCGATCTCGGCCGGCGCGTCGATGCGCTGGAGCTGGTCGACGCGCTGCGCCGGGAACGCCGGCTCACCGTGGTGAGCGTGATTCACGACCTCACGCTCGCCGGGCAGTTCGCCGACGTGCTCGCCTTGATGGACAACGGCCGCGTCATCGCGCACGGCGCGCCGAAGGAGGTGCTCCGCGAGGACGTTCTCGCGCCGCTCTTCGGAGTCGGCGTGGAAGTCATCGATCAGGGCGGCGACCTGATCGTGGTATCCCGCCGCCCCGCCTAGCCCGCGTCAGCGAGCAGCTGCCGTCCGACATCGGTGAACGTGCTGTCGTCCACGAAGATGTGTTGCGTGCTCGTGTGAGTGTCGCGCCAGACGCGTTGCAGCGTGCCCGGCCGGATGCCGTCGGCACCCGACCAGTGGTAGGCGAAGTCGACGAGTGCGGCGCTCACATGTGTGACATGCGTGGTCGCCTGCCGCAGCGTGAGCCGCGCCTCGTCGGAGATCATCTCCCCCGGCGCCAGTGACTGCTGCACCTTGGCGTAGCTGTCGAACACGAAGGCCCGGGCCGCCCGCAGCATCGCGGTGTGCCGCCCGAGCTCGTACTGAAAACGTTCGACACCGGCGACGGTCGTCGCGTGGCCGAGGCGCTGCTTGCGTCCCGCCAGTGCCAGCACTTCCTCGATGGCGCGACGGCTCGCACCGAGCGCGAAGCCGGCGTGCCCGGCCGCCGTCATACCGAGCACCCCCAGCTGATAGAGCGTCCCGCCGCGGCGGACCGTCGGGTCGGTGAGGATGAAGGTGTACTGCTCGGGAACGACCCGCTCGGAGACCGCGTAGTCGTAGGAGCCGGTACCGATGAGACCCATCACATCCCAGTTGCCGAGGAACTCGACTTCCTGCTGCGGGACGAAGAACGCGCGGATCACCGGGCGGCCGTCGACCATCCGCGGTGCGTCCCCATCCATCTCGACGGTGCCGCCGCCGATCCAGTTCGCGTGCGCGCTTCCCGACCCGAACGAGTAGCGACCGGACACCCGGAAGCCACCGTCCGCGGCGAACGCGGGTCCTTTCGGGGAGAACTGACCGGCGGCAATGAGCGGGCCATCCGCAAGCATGGCCGCGACGGCGTCGTCACCGAGATACGAGCACATCGCCGAGGTGCTCGCGTTCGCCATGAAACTCCAGCCGATCGACGCGTCCGCAGCGGCCAGCTCTTCGAAGACCCGGATCGCGGTGACCGCGTTGACTTCCGCGCCGCCCGCCGCCTTCGGGACCATGAACATGAAAAGCCCGCTGTCGCGCAACGCGGTGACGACGTCGGCGGGCATCGTGCCGAGCCGTTCGCACTCGGCTGCCTGCGCAGCGACGCGCGAGGTCAGCTGCTGCGCCTTCGCGACCCAATCGAGATCGACGCCGGCCGGCTCCGCCGCCGGGTGCGCAATCGTCGGGTGCGCAGTGTTCATGCTCATGCCACAACGTCCTTTCGCTGGGTAAGTTGGCGCGAATGGCAGCAGTTCCGCGCCGGGTCTGGGCGGCCGCCGGCGTAGCAGCGGCGGTCCTCAGTGGATGCTCGTCGGGTACCTCGTTGGCGCCCAACACGGCGACGACCCCCAGCGAGGTGCAGGGCCAGGCGCCGCGCCTCGGCGAGGCGAGCGCGAAGGGCATCGCCGTCACGAACCTCTCGGTGCACCGGGAGGGCAGCCAGCTCATCCTCAGCGGGCAGCTGCACAACGGTGAGCAGGTTGACGACACCTTGCTGCGCATCAGCAGCCAGGTCAGTGACACGGTCACGTTGAACCCGCCGGTGTCCATACCGGCGGGCGGGGACCTGACGTTGGGGCCTGGCGGCACGAAGGCCGTCCTGCACGAGAACGCCCGGCTGGAGCCGGGAGGCACGCTGAGCGTGGAGTTCTCGTTCCGGAAGGCTGGTGACGTTCAAGTGTTCTCCAGTTTCAGCTAGCGCCGGGTAGCAGCGCGGTGGCGACGGTCTCGACGGCTGCCGCCACGTCGTCCACCATCCGGCGGTACACCGCGGTGCGCCGGCCGATGGGGTCGGCGATGTCCAGCTCGTCCTGCGGGGTGGCGACCAGCCCGCGCTCCTCCTGCAGCCACGCCAGGACGGCGGCGGCCCGTGCGCGCGGCGGCACCGGCAAGGCATCCCGCACGTGGGGCGGCATCTCCGACAGCAGCGATGCGCACTCGCGCAAGGTGAACGTGCGCGGGTAGGCCTCCGGCCAGGTCTTGCCGATCCGCAGGCGATGGTCGCGGGTGCCGGTGAGCACCAGGTCCGCGCCGTCGACGATGGCTTCGGTGAGCAGCCGAGAGCGAAAATCGGCCATGCCCGTAAGTCCGCGCCGCTCCAGCAGCTCGGCGATGGTCGGGTCCATACGCCAACCGTCCTCGGTGCCGACGCCGGCGCTGGCCACCGTCACCGCGTCGCCGGCATTCGCCTGATCGACACGCCGGCGCAGCAGCGCCTCCGCCGTCGCCGACCGGCAGATGTTGCCAGTGCAGACGAACAGCACCGCGAAGGGCGACTCAGGCAAGAACCAACGACCCGTCCCCGAGCGGCGCCGACGGGCTGAACGTCACCGGCATGTGCTCGATGCCGCTGATGAAGTTGTTGCGCCGCCGGTGCAGCGGCGCGTCCGACGCGAGGGCGAGATCGGGCAACCGGTCGAGGACCCGGTCCAGCATGACCCGCAATTCGAGCCGGGCGAGGTTCGACCCGAGGCAGAAGTGGGCGCCGACGCCGAAGGCCAGGTGGTCGTTGGGCTCGCGGTCCGGGTTGAACGTGTGCGGCGCGTCGAAGTGGGCCTCGTCGTAGTTCGCGGCCTCGTACATGAGCAGCACCTGATCGCCGGCGGACAGCTGCGCACCGCCGAACTCGTAGTCGCGGGTCATCGTGCGGTTCATGTTCTTGATGGGAGAGACCCAGCGCAGCATCTCTTCGACGTACTGCGGGATGCGCGAGCGGTCGTTCGCCACCGCGTCCCACAATGCGCGGTCGCGCAGCAGCGGCTCGATACCGCCGGCGATGACGTGGCGGGTGGTCTCGTCACCGCCGATGAGGATCAGCAGCGTCTCGCCGAGGACGTCCTCGTCGGTGAGCCGCTCGCCGTCGATCTCCGCGTTGATGAGGATGCTGATGAGATCGTCCGCCGGGTTCTGGCGGCGATCGGCGACTACGCGCGCGGCGTACTCGTTGTACTCGGTGGCGGCGGTGATCTGCTTCGCGATGATGTCCTCGTCGTCGACGCCCTGCGTACCCAGCAGGTCGTCACTCCACTTGAGGACCGCGCTGCGGTCTTCCGGCAGGATGCCGAGCATGTCGGCGATGACGATAAGAGGCAACTGAGCTGCGACGTCGTGGATGAAGTCGGCCGATCCACGTTCGCAGACGGTGTCGATGATGTCGTCGCACAGCTGGCGGACCCGTGGCTCGTGCTCCGCGATGCGCCGCGGAGTGAAGCCCTTGCTCACCAGGCTGCGCCGCTTGAGGTGCGCCGGGTTGTCCATGTCGATCATGTGGTTGATCCCACCGGTGAACGGCCGCGAGCCCTGGGCGCTGCTGAAGATCGCGGGGTGGGTGCTCGCGTAATCGACCAGCTCGTGGGTCGTGATGCCCCACAGCCCGCTGGCCGGATCGCGGTGCACCGGCGCGTGGCGCCGTAGAACGTCGTACACCTCATGGGGATTGCCGGCGTAGAAGTCGCCGTCGGCGAAGCGCGCGCGCTCGATGATGTCAGCCGGCAGAGCTGTCTGCGAGGTCATGGACGTGTCCTGCCTATCGGAAGTTGTAGTCGGACAGGTTGGCCCGCCGGGTCCATGTCCAGTAGTCGACCAGCGGCCACGGGCTCAGCGAGTGAATCTTGCCTTCGGGGTTCTTGAAGTGTGAGTGCTTGATGGACGGCTGCGCCCACACCATCTGGGACAGCTCGCGTTCCAAGCGATCCCAGTACTCGTCGTGGACGTCCTCGCGCGGCTCCATCGCCTTGTGCGCACCGCTGATGAGGGCATCCAGGCAGCCGGTGATGTAGCGCATCTGGCACTCGGAGTGGAAGATCAGGCTGCCGCCGTGGGCGAGGTTGGTACCCGGCCCGTACATGCAGAACAGGTTCGGGAAGCCCGGGATCGTGATGCCGAGGTAGGCCGATGGGCTCTCCCCCCAGCGCTGCCCGAGGTTCGTCCCACCCGCGGTGATCTGCATCGGCCACAGCACGCGGTTCGTGTAGAAGCCGGTGGCGTACACGATGATGTCCGCCTCGTAGCGCGTGCCGTCCACCGTGACGATGGCGTCTTGCTCGATGTGATCGATCTCGTCGCGCACCAGCTCCACGTTGTCGCGCTTCAGCGCGGTGAGCCACGAGCCGTTGTCCTGCAAGGTGCGCTTCCCGGTCGCCGGATAGTCCGGAATCACCTTAGCGAGCAGCTCCGGGTCGTCTCCGACCTGGCTCTCGATCCACTGCGTGAACATCTGCCGGGTCATCTCGTTCGTCGCATTGATCGACGTCTGCTGGTCGGGCCAGTCCGGGTCGACGCGCGAGTTTTCCAGGCTGCGCCCGCTGGCCGGCCAGAAGATGAGGAAGCGGTACCAGCGGCCGTAGTACGGCAGGTGCTTGAGCGCCCAGCGCACCCCGTCGCCGACCTTGGCGTGGTAGTTCGGGTTCGGAAACATCCACTGCGCGGTGCGCTGGAAGACGGTGAGCTGCTCCACCTCGGGGGCGATCGTCGGTGCGATCTGGAAACCGCTGGCGCCCGCGCCGATCATGGCGACCTTCTTGCCGCGGTGGTCGACGGAATGATCCCAGTTCGAAGAGTGAAACCACGGCCCGGCGAAGTCGTGCATTCCCTTGATGTCCGGGACATGCGGCCGGTTCAGCTGCCCCACCGCGGAGATGACCGCGCGAGCGACGATCGCGTCCTCGTTGCCGTCCTGGTCGCGCGTACGAACGGTCCAGGTGCCGGCGTCCTCGTCCCAATCGGCAGCGATCACCTCGGTGTTCCACCGGCAGCTCGGCTCGATACCGTGACGCTCCATCACGTCGCGGAAGTACTTGGCGAGCTCGGGCTGCTGGGCGAAGAACTCGGTCCAGTGATCGCTCGGCTCGAACGAGTAGCAGTAGAAGTGGTTGCCGACATCGACGCGAGCGCCGGGGTAGCTGTTCTCATACCAGGTGCCGCCCGGGCCGCCGTTCTTCTCCACGATGGTGAACGGGATGCCGGCCTCCTTGAGCCGGACGCCGGCGAGCAACCCCGATTCGCCGCAGCCGATGACCACCACCGGGAAGTCGGCGCGCGCCTTGGCCGAAGCGCGCAGCGGCACCCGGCGCGCGTCCTCGCCGTCGAGCTCGAGCTCCTCCATCAGCAGCGGGATGTACTCCTCGGGTACGTCCTCGCAGACCATCCAGCTCATCATCTCGCGGACCAAGGCGGGCGACGGCGGCGGCGGGAGCGTGCAGCCGCGGTCGCGGTACTCGCGGATGACATCCAGTGCGATGCGCCGGACCTCGGACTTGTCCTCTTCGGACATGAACCCCTGCACCTCGTTGAGGAACAGGCCCTGCGGTTTGAGCCGGCCCCGGATGAGCTCCGGGTTCCCCGACATGTGTACCAGCGACAGCATCAGCGTCGGGATGCTCACGTCTTCCAGTGCGCGGGCGATCGTCTCGTCGTCGTCGGTAAAAGGCACCCCGGCGTGTGGGCTACGGTCCGCCACTCGGCTCTCCTTCAAACAATCGACCTACGCGCAGTAGACAGATTCAAAAGTTTGTCTAGCCTGGCATCTTGTGGGCGAACCGTTGATCGCGTCAAGCACACGCGACCGATTGCTGGACGCCGCCGAGCGCTGCATCCGCAAGAACGGCATCCGCCGCACCACCGCCGGGCAGATCGCGGAAGACGCCGGGATCTCCCGCGCCTGGCTCTACCGGCTGTTTCCGGACAAGTTCGCCCTGATCGGCGCCGCGCTCGTGCGCGGCGACGAGGAATTCTGGGCACAGGCCCGGGCTCAGATCGAGGCCGAGACCGACCTCGCGGATCAGGTGGCCGCCGCCGTCCGGTTCAGCCGCTCGAAGCGACCGGGCGCGCTCCTCCTCGAGCTGCAGCAGTCCGAGCCGGAAGCCACCGCAGCCGTGGTCGGCAGCGGCATCCGGCAGGTCCTGCCCGGCATGGCCGGCTTCTGGCGTCCCTACCTGGAGCGCGCCCGCGACCGCGGTGAGGTGCGCGCCGATATCGACGTCGCCCGCGCCGCCGAATGGGTGCTGCGCATGGTGCTCTCGCTCGTCACGGTGCCGGGCGACGTCGTCGACATCGAAAGCCCCGACGAGGTGCGCTCCTTCCTGCGCGAGTTCCTCGTCGCGGGTTTGCGCTAGCCCTGGAGAGCCCGCCTGGCGACGACCAAATTCTTGGGCCTTTCACGCGAATCGCGACCGTTCTCCACACCACCCCGACCCTTTGGCGCGCCGCCGGGTCTCGGCGCGCTCAGGACTCGATGACGCGGATGGGCGACCCGTCGAGCCACGCCTGGATGTCCTCGACCACATCGCGGTAGAACGCGTCGTACGCCACCGTCGACACGTAGCCGATATGAGGCGTGAGGACGGTGTTCGGCGCCGACCGCAGCGGATGCCAGGACGGCAGCGGCTCGGTGTCGTAGACGTCGAGCGCCGCTCCCGCGATACGACCGCCGCGAAGGGCCTCGACCAGCGCGCGTTCGTCGACGATCGGGCCGCGTGAGGTGTTGACGAGATAACCCTTCGGGCCCAGCGCGGCGAGTTCGGCTGCGCCGACGATCCCGGCCGTGCGCTCACTGAGCTTGAGGTGAACGCTCACGATGTCGCTGCGGGCGAAGAGATCCTCCTTGCTGACCCACTGCACGCCGGCTTCCGCGGCGGCTTCCGGGGTGAGGTTCTGGCTCCAGGCGATGACGTTCATGCCGAACGCGAGGCCGTAGTGAGCGATCCGCCGGCCGACGCGGCCGAGGCCGAGGATCCCGAGCGCGGAGCCGTACAGCTCGATGCCGACACCTGACTGCCAGCGGCCGGCACGCACGCCCGCGTCTTCGGCCGCGATCCCCCGCGTGACCGCGAGGATGAGCCCCCACGTGAGCTCCGGCGTCGCCATGCCCGCACCCCCGGTACCGCACACGGTGATGCCGTGACGCTGCGCGGCGGCGATGTCGATGGCCGCATTGAACGGGCCGGTCGTGACGAGCAGCCGCAGGTTCGGCAGCCGGGAGAGGGTGCTCTCCGGGAACGCGGTGCGCTCCCGCATTGCCACGACGACCTGAAACGGCCCGAGTCGCTCGACGAGGGCGTCCTCATCCGAGAGGTGATCGTTGAAGACGGTCACCTCCGCTTTCTCGCCGAACGACCAGTCGGCGAAGGAGAGCGCGACATCCTGGTAGTCGTCGAGTACCGCCACGCGGGGCAATGCAACGTCAGCCATGCCTCATGGTCTACCGCACCGCGCGAACCCGCGTCGGGTGGGCCGGCCGAGGCGTTGCACGCCAGCACCGGATGGCGCCGGAGACGGGTGCCCGCCCAGCCGCTTGACAGCATTGCCGCCGCGTGGCTTAATACCCCCCGTCCGTATCAGTTGTACCCCCAGGGGGTATCTGCCAATGTCCACGACACAGAGTCTGCACCCGCCGCGGTCCCCCGCTCGCAACAGCGATCTCACGCGGCAAGCGATCATGGCGACTGCCCACTGCCTCACCGGCTGCGCCATCGGCGAGGTGCTCGGCATGGTGCTGGCCACCTGGTGGGGGTGGAGCAACACCCCCAGCGTCCTGCTCGCGATCGCACTCGCGTTCCTCTTCGGGTACTCGCTGACCCTGCTCCCCTTGCTGCGCTCAGGCCTGCCGATCTCGCGTGCGCTGCCCGTAGCCCTGGCCGCAGACACCGCGTCGATTGCCGTCATGGAAGTCGTCGACAACGCCTTCATCCTTGCGGTGCCCGGCGCGATCAACGCCGGTCTTGGCGATGCCCTCTTCTGGCTCTCGCTGCTGGCGTCGCTCGCCGTTGCATTCGCCGTTACCGTCCCGGTCAACAGGGCGTTCATCCGGCGCGGGAAGGGCCACGCCGTCGTTCACTCGCTGCACCACTGACGCGGCCCTCGACGCAGCCACCGCCTTCACCCGTGGGGACACCCAGCCGGTAAGCCGCTACACGGTTTGGATGAGCCCGCCGTCGATGACATAGTCGGCACCGGTGACGTTGGCGGTGCGGTCGCTGGCGAGAAAGACGATCACATCGGCGACTTCCTCAGGCGTGGTGAAGCGCCCGGTCGCCGTATCGCGCACCGCTGATCGCGCGACTTCGTCGGGTGTCGGACCACCGGCGCCCGACACCGTTGCAGCCACACCGGTGGTGCCGAGCCAGAGACCTGTCGAGACCGGACCGGGTGCGACCGCGTTGACGCGAATCCCCTGAGGACCGACCTCTTTGGACAGCGCCTTGCCGAAGTTGGCGAGTGCCGCTTTCGCGGCGCAGTAGTCGATGACGAGCGGATCGGGCAGCGTCGAGTTGACCGACGCCGTGTTGACGATGCATCCGCGCTGTCGTTCCAGCATGTGCGGCAAGACGGCGCGGGTGGTGCGCACCGCGGAGAGGAAGGTCAGTTGCAGCGACCTCTCCCAGTCCTCGTCGGTGACCGACAGGAACCCGTCGACGCGCGGCGTGACGGCGCCGGCGTTGTTGATCAGTATGTCGACGGCTCCGGCGGCAAGCGCTGCAGCGACCAACTCCCCGGGCCCGGCGGGAGCGCTCAGGTCGACCGTTACGGCCGTCACCTGGCCGGCGACGACCAGCTCTTCGAGCTCAGGCGTCGTCTCGCGCGATCCGCCCACGACGGTCACGCCTTCACTGACCAGCCGACGTGTGGTGGCAAGCCCGATGCCTTTGCTCGCACCGGTGACGATGGCGCGGCGCCCATCGAGGCCGAGTTTCACGGCGAGGCCTACAAGCCCTTGCCGTGCAGCCACTCCAAGACCGCGTCGGCGACTTCTTTCCAGCCACTGTCGATCGTCAGCGAGTGACCGCGCCCCTCGAACTGCTTGAGCTCGGTGACGGCAGTGGCGTCGCGGTATTGCTTGAACGTCGAACGGGTCACCACGTCAGGCACGGTGTGATCCGCGGTGCCGGAGATGAGCAGGAGCGGCCCGCGGTCGAGCCTGTCCGTGTTCACCTTGGCCGGCGAGTGCAGCGAGAAGTTCGCGACTGCCGCTTGGAACAGTGGCTTGGCCGGCGACGGAATGGCCCACTTCTCGAACAGCTCGTCGGACTCGTCTTCCGGGAGCGCGTTGCCGAAACCGAAACGGAACTCCTTGCGGGTCAACGAGACCGCCTTGTGCAGGTTCGCCGGGTTGCCCAACGCGGGCAAACCGGCGCGCAACTGCGCCAACGGGAGCGGCAGTACACCTTTGATCTGGGCCGGGTCGATGGCGACCGCAGCAACCCCGTATCCCACGCCCAGCAGCTTCTCGGCGATGAGGCCACCGAAGGAATGCCCGATGATGATCGGCGGTCGGCTGAGGCCCTCGACGATGTTCGCGAAGTGTTCGGTGATCTCATCGATGCCCAGATTCGCTACGGCATCGGGCTGCTCCCGCGCCTCGGCGACAGAGGGCGGCTCGTTCGGCCATCCCGGCGTGAGAGGTTCGTAGCCGTCGTTTCGAAGCCTTTCCAGCCATGGGTCCCAGCTGGTGGCGTGCAGCCACAGCCCATGGACGAACAGCACCGGTCGACCCGTCTCGGCCATCTGAATCCCCTTCCGTGCTCCCCGCATGCAGCGAACACCGAGCGCGAATCCGCGTCCAAGATCGGTTGCGGGCCGATCGATAACCTGCTGTTATCGGTCCCGGAGGCGCCAACCAGACGCCGGCCGCAGGGAGTGGTTATGGACCTGGATCTGCGGTTCGTGCGCTCCTTTGTCGCGGTCGCGGAGGAGCTGCACTTCGGACGCGCCGCTGCCCGCCTGTTCATCAGCCAGCCTGCGCTGTCCAAGCACATCCAAAAGCTCGAGGACCAGCTCGGCGGCCTGCTCTTTCTCCGCGACAGCCGGCACGTTGAGCTCACCGTCCGTGGAGCGACTTTTCTCGTCGACGCCCGCGAGCTCATCCGCCTCGCCGAGCGGATGCGGGCGCCCCGGGACGCCAACGAATTGCGGCTCGCACACGTCTTCGAGCTGTCCACCAGCCGCGACGTGGCGGAGGCCTTCGCGCATGCACGCCCTGGGACAGGGCTGGTGCAGCATGCGATGGACAGCGCCGCCCAGCTTCAGGCGCTACTCGACAACCGGCTCGATGTCGCGATCATCCGCCTCACAGCGGCGATGCTGGCGGAAAACCCGGCGGGCTGGTCACACACGCTGCTCCGCCTCGAACCGCTGCGCCTTGTCGGGCGACCCGGCAGCGCGCCGGCACCAACGGCGTCGTTCAACGAGCGGCCGGTGCACGTCTTCGGTGACGCCCCCTCGACGGGCCTGTACAACGCCCACGGCATGTACCTGAGCGCGTTGGAACGGCACGCGCGACTGCAGATGCGCTGGCTCGGCACACCCGGTGCGTTCAGCCACTGCTTCGCCGCCTGGCGGCGAGGGACAGCACCCGCGCAATTGCTGGAGTTCGACAGCTACGCCGAGCGATACGCGACCGAAGGGCTGCCCGTGCACCGGCCCGCCGAGATCCAACCCCACTACCCGTGGTCGATCGCCTGGCGCAACGGTCCGCTACCGCCTGCCGTCGCCGACTTTCTGGAGATCGCGCACAACACCGCAACCGCTCGTCGTTGGCGCGACTTCGACGCGGCAAGCGACCAGCCGTGGCTGCCACCCGATGACCCCGTCGCGTTCGAGCTCGGCATGGCCGTTCCTGTTCAGCCGGCCCTTGGCAGCACGTCACGCCACCCGAAATGACCGTTCCCGTCCGTCGATGCCGCGGAGCAACTCGGACAGCGCTTCGCGAACATGTGGCATCGCAGAAGACCGGTTGCAGCGCCGGGGCTACGCGTACAGATAGCTGGCTACGGCCGGCGCCAGCCAGTGCCGAAGGAACTCCCGCCGCCGTTGGCGTGATCGGGGCGGGTCAGGGGCCACGGCGAACGATTGCAATGTGCGCAGGTAGATCTCGACCAGCTCGGCTCGCTGCGAAGCTTCGAGACCCAAGGCTGCCCAGTCGACGGGAAGCCGTGCCAGGAGTGCGTTGGTCAGGTCCACCCCGACCGATGAAGTGATCTTGCGGGTGAAGGTTGGCCGCCTGTCGGGGACGAGCAGCAACGACAGATAGCGCTCCTTCGGCAGCCGTTCAAGCGTGAACGCCAGGCATTCGACGAGCATGTCCGCCGGATCGCTGAGATTTCGGGCCCGAGCCACCAGGCGATCGACGAAGGCGTCGGCGGCTGCCGCGGCGACGGCGAAGAGCAGCTCCTCGGTGCTGGGAAAGAGCCGGTAGACGGTCTGCCGGGTAACGCCGAGCTCGGCGGCGACGTCAGACAGCCCGACCTGGTGCGGACCGCGCCGATCCATGCAGCGCATGGCGGCGGCGATGATCCGCTGCTCGGCTTCGGTGTCGTCGGCCGGCGGTTTCCCCTGCCATCCCGGGCTCTTCATGGCGGCTCTTTCCATGGGTCATAGCTCGGAGTACGGTGCTCGTCATACGGCTGAGTGATCAGTGTATGAGACGTCGGCGACCCTGGACAGCCATGGCCGCCGTCGAGGAGGAGTCATGCCTTTCCGGGTGGAGACCGCGAGCTACGACTTGCAGAGCCCGCGCACCCTCTTCCAGGCGCACGACGAAGGACAGCTGCGTGCTCTCTACGAGCAGCTGGCACGCGAGGCGCCGCTCTGGCGATTGCCGGGTGTCGAGAACGTCTTCCTGGCCGCGAGCCGGGAGCTCGTCGAGGAGGGCGTCGCCAAGCCGCATGAGTTGTCTTCCAACCTGACCCGGCTCCTGTACCGCACGGACCAGGGTGGGCCGGCGCTGTACGACATGGGACTGCTCGACGATCCGGGACACGTGCTGGCGACGGCCGATCCGCCTGCGCACACCGTGCAGCGTCGGCTGCTCCAGCCGGCGCTGTCGCGAAGGGCAGTCGGGACGTGGGCGACACGAGTGCGCGCGATATCCGATGAGCTTCTGGGCGGCATGGGTTCGCCCACCGCCGACATCGCGACCGAGCTCGCCGACCCGCTCACCATGCGCGTCATCTGTCAGCTGGTCGGCCTGCCCGAGGCAGACACCCCCGAGCTCGTGCAAGAAGTGATCGCCATGGACCGGCTCATCAGCGGGCTCGCCGATCGCACGGAGATGGACGCCGGCGCCGGCGCCGCGCTGACTCTGAGCGTCCGGCTCGCCGACTATCTGCGCAGTACGCCGCCGCCAGGCAGCATCCTGTCCATTCTGAAAGCCGCGATCGCGGACGGCACCGTGACCGAGGGCGCCGCTGTCGGCATGCTGCTGCAGCTCGTCACGGCCGGCACCGAGACGACCGCCACGCTCATCGGGCACGCCGCCCGCCGGCTCGCCGACGATCCCCTGTTGCAGGAGCGGCTGCGCAACCGGCCGGACGACATCCCGGTATTTCTGGAAGCGGTGCTGCGAGACGACGGACCGTTCCAGTTCCACTCCCGCACCAGCCGGCCGGGAGCCACCCTCGGCGACATGCCGCTGCCGCCCGGTTCGCTGGTTCTGCTGATGTGGGCCGCTGCCGATCAGTCGACGACGGCCGGTGCGGTGCCGCATCTCGCTTTCGGCCGGGGGATCCACTTCTGCGTAGGCGCGCACCTGGCCCGGCTCGAAGCGACGATCGCCATCGACGGCCTGCTGCGTCGAAGCGCGAGCTTCAGCGGCGATCCAGATCGACCGCCGGCCTCGCGAGCATCGCTGATGATGCCTCGCCCCTCATCGATGGCGATTCGCTGGCAATCCGCCGGCTCTTCCGCCGACAGCCCCCGGCCCGCTAAGGCGTGATCTTCCAGTACGAGTCCTTGCGCCGGATCTTGCCGTCAGCGGCCAGGTCGAACAGATCACAGCCGCGCACGTTGACCTTCTCACCGGTGACGGTGGTGCCGGTCAACAGCCACGTGGATACCGCATGGTCACCGCATATCCAGTGCTCATCGTCGCCGTAGTGAACGTCGGGGATGCCTTCGAATCGTTGCCGCAGCCCCCGGCGGACCTCGCCGAGCCCGGTGAACCGAGTCCCCCAGGGATCCGGTCCCCGCGGCGACTCGAATACGCAGTCCTTGGCGAAGAAGCTCATGATGCGGTCGAGGTCATGGTCGTTGAAGGCGTTCAGAAACGCCTGCAGCGTCTCGGGCGTCATAGTGCAGCCTGCCACGCTGCGGACCGCAGCGGAACACACTCGGCTTGCCTGTTCAACGCCGGTCAAGTGGCGGGTGGCGTTCGCTCGGCCAACAGCCTGTCAGACGATGTGGTGCGCGGGTGGGGTGGGTTGGTCGGGGCTGAGGCAGACGATGCGATGCGAAGAAACAACATGTGGAAAAGCGACTGGTGAGCTGCGCGCGCCTTCGCTAGAATCGCACACATGTTCGAAGTGTTGTCGTCGCGGGGAGTGCTTTCCGCGGCGTTGATCGCCCCACCCGGCCCGGACGTCCTCACCGCCCTGGCCGCGGTCGATGCCGACGCGCTGGATCCGGCCGGGCAGGTGGATCTGCTGATCGCCTGGGACCGGCAGCTTTCGTGGATGCAGGCCCGGCTGCAGCCGCTGCTGCGCGCGGTCGGCGACCATGCCTGGAGGGCCGCGAAAGCCGAGCAGCGCCGCGGCGACCCGCCGGATATTCCGGAGCGCAGCGCGCATTTGGAGATCGCGGTCGCGCTGCGAATGTCGGAGACGGCGGCGGCGAACCGGCTGGACATCGCCCGCGACCTGTGCGGGCATCTGTCGGCGGTGCGGGACGCGCTTTCGGCCGGGGACATCGGCTACGGGCATGCGCTGGCGATCGTGGACGCCACCCGCGCCCTCACCCCGGCGCAAGCCGCCGGCGTCGCAGCGACGGTACTGCCCCGGGCGCGCAGTCAGACTGTGGGCAATCTGCGCCGGTCGTTGCGGCGGCGGGTGTTGGCTGCCGACCCGGCCCAGACCCGTAAACGGTGCGAGCAGGCGACCGCGGAACGCAAGGTCGACTGGTGGCCCACCACCGACGGGATGGCCGAGCTACGGCTGACGGCCCCGCTCCTGCAGGTAAAGGCCGCCTATGAGGCGATCCATGCTGCCGCGAAGACGGCGGCTGCCGGGCATCCCTACGGCTCACCCGGCTGGCAGCCGATCGACACCCGCCGCGCCGACGCGACCATCGGCCTGCTCACCGGCGCCGCCACCCACACCACGAAGGTGAACGTCGACGTGCAGGTCACCGTCGACCTGCCGACGCTGCTGGGCTTTCAGGACTGTCCGGGTGAGCTGGCCGGCTACGGGCCGATCCCCGCCCACCTCGCCCGCGAGCTGGCCGCCGACAGCAAATGGCGACGGCTGATCTACGAACCGCAAACCGGCGAATTGCTCGACCTCGGCCGCACCCGCTACACCCCCAGCCCGGCACTCGCCCGCTACGTCCGCACCCGAGACCAGCACTGCACCTTCGCCGGCTGCCAACGCCCCGCCGCCCGCTGCGACCTTGACCACTGCCACGACTACGGCGCCGGCGGCGGCACCGACCGCATCAACCTGCACCCGCTGTGCGTGTTTCACCACCACGTCAAACACCACGCCGGCTGGACGCTGCACACCCATCCCGCCACCGGCCGCACCCACTGGACCGGCCCCTCCGGCCGGCGCTACGACATCCTCCCGCACGACTTCCGCCCCGACGACTGGCACGACTTCACCACCGAACCCCACTACGCCGCACCACCACCCCCCGACGGCTACATCACCGAAGCCGACCTCGCCACCCCCGCCGACGACCCCGAACTCGTCCTCATCGCCGCCCCATGAGAAGACCGCATGAGAACGAGACCGGACTGCGACCAGTCATCGGGAACTTGCCGGATGCTCCGCTGCCTCGCGCAGTGGCCGCGGCAGGTATGCAGCCCCAGGCCCGGCCGTCGCGGCGACGTCGTTCGGGTTGCTCAAGCGGCACCGTTGCAACGAGAGGCAGCCGCAGCCGATGCACGAATCGAGCCCATCGCGCAGCCGAACGAGCGCGTCGATCTGCTCGTCGAGACGCGTGCGCCACGCACGCGACATCCGGGTCCAGTCCGCCTTCGTGGGCGTCCGCCCAGCGGGCAGCGCGTCGAGAGCCAGCTTCACTTCCTCGAGCCCGAGCCCGATGTTGCGAGCGGCCCGGACAAACGCAAGACGGCGCAGCACCGAGCGCTCGTACCGGCGCTGGTGTCCCGCCGTGCGGATGGCGACGATGAGCCCTTCCCGTTCGTAATAGCGCAGCGCCGAGGTCGCGAAGCCGCTGCGGTCTGCGACCTCACCGATCGTCAGCAAATCGTGGGCGTCCATATACCGATCCAGGAAATCACTTGACTTGAAGTTGACTTCAAGTTCCAAGCTGAACGCTGTGCACGATACGCCAGCACTCAGGAGGAAGACAGTGGGCACTGCAGTCGTCACCGGGGCATCCCGCGGCTTCGGTCGCGCGTTGACCGTCGCATTGGTCCGCGAGGGGTGGACGGTCGTCGCCACGGGCCGAAACACCGCGCGTTTGGATGCTGTCCGCAGCCTCTCGCCGGGCAGCGTCGTGACCGTCCGTGGCGACGTGCGCGACCACGACACCCAACGGGCTGCCATTGACGCCGCGAAGGAGAGGGGCGGCCTCGATCTGCTGGTGCTGAATGCAAGCGCGCTGGGCCCGAGCCCGTTGCCCGCGTTGGCTGATCTGCCCGCCGACGAGCTGGCGCGGCTCTACACGGTCAACGTCGTGGCTCCCGTCGAGATGCTCCAGCGGGCGCTGCCGCTGCTGCACCGCTCCCCCGCCCCCACTGTGATCGCGCTGAGCTCCGATGCCGCTGCCGAGGCCTATCCGGGCTGGGGCGGCTACGGCTCGTCGAAAGCGGCCCTCGACCACGTCATGGCAGTCCTGGCGGCCGAGCAGCGCCCCGACAGCAGGCTCGCGGTTTACGCGTTCGACCCCGGTGACATGCGCACGGCGATGCATCAGCGCGCGTTCCCCGGCGAGGACATCTCCGACCGTCCCGAGCCGGAGGCGGTCGTCCCGGCGCTCCTGCAATTGCTGCGCGACCGCCCGGTGAGCGGGAGGTACCGCGCGGCGGATGTCTTGGCTGCGGTGACGTCGTGACCACCGCGGTATCGACGCTTCCGCGTACGCGCTTCCGCGTGCCGGAATCCGCTTGGGCGGCCACTCCACCCGAGGCACGGGGCCTGGAACGCGACGAGGTCCGGCTGATGGTGAGCAACGGCAACGGCATCTCGCACACCGCGTTTCGGCGGTTGGCCGAATTCCTGGCTGCCGGCGATGTGTTGGTGGTCAACACCTCCGCCACCGTCGCTGCTGCCGTCCGTGGACGACGTTCCGGCGCCATCACCGGCCACGAGCGATCGCAGAGCGCCGTCACCGTTCACTTCTCGGCACCGAACGGCAACGGGCTGTGGATCGTCGAGCTGCGCGACTCCCGGCTGCAGCGCGTCAAGAACGCTCACGTCGGAGAGCGCATCGAGTTGCCGCACGGCGTCGCGCTCACGTTGGTACGCGCCTGGCCCGACCGCGGCCAAGACTTTGGCAGCCGACTCTGGCTGGCCGAGGTGGCCGTCGAGTCGGGGGTACACGCCTACCTGCGCCGTGAAGGCCGGCCGATCGCGTACCACCATGTCCGCGGGCACTGGCCGCTGGAGTACTACCAGACCATCTTCGCGCAACACCCGGGAAGCGCCGAGATGGCAAGTGCCTCGCGGCCGTTCTCCCAGCGCCTGGTGATCGACTTGCAAAGCCGTGGTATCGCCGTCATTCCCGTCCTGCTGCACACCGGCGTCTCCTCGCTGGAGCCCGGCGAGACGCCGCTACCCGAGCGCTACGAAGTGTCCCCCGCCACCGCCCGCCGCGTGAACGCCGCCCGCGCTCGAGGTGGTCGCGTCATCGCGGCCGGAACGACCGTTACACGAGCTCTCGAAACGGTCGCGCGCCCGGACGGCTCGGTGTCGGCCGGCAGCGGGATCACCGAGCTCGTCATCGGTCCAGACCGGCCGCCGCGGGTGGTGGACGGGCTCATCACCGGCTGGCACGAGCCGGAAGCCTCCCATCTCTTGCTGCTCGAGGCGGTAGCCGGCACGGAAGCCGTCGACAGGGCCTATGCCGCAGCGCTTGACCCGGCGAACGGTGGCTATCTGTGGCATGAGTTCGGTGATTCGTGTCTGTTCTTGCGCTAGGCCTTTCTTGCGCTAGGCCTTTCTTGCGCTAGGCCTCTCTTGCGCTAGGCCTCTCTTGCGCTAGGCCTCTCTTGCGCTAGGCCTTTCTTGCGCTAAGCCTTTCTTGCGCTAAGCCTTTCTTGCGCTAAGCCTCTCTTGCGCTAGGCCGGACCGGGCGTGTGCTCCCCGGCGGGAAGGCGCGCCGAGTAGATCGAATACCCATCCAGGTGACGCGTGACGAGCGTCGCCAGGATGGTCGCTGCAATCATCGGGATCGCCAGCTCGAAGCCAGTACGGGTCAGCTCGACGACGAGCACCAGCCCGGCCAGCGGAGCCTGCATTGCAGCGCCGATCATCGCCGCCGCGCCAACCATCGCGTAAGCGCCCATGGGGGAACCGGCCCACAGGTGACTCCATGCCAGCCCCAACGATCCCCCGATCAGCGCCCCCAAGCTCAGCATCGGCGTGAACAGACCACCAGCCGCGCCGCTGCCCAGGCACAGCACGACAGAGACCGCCTTCAGCGCGAGCAACGTGAAGAGCAGTCCGATCGCGCCCTGGCCGAAGAACGCCCGCCCGACGATGTCGCTGCCGTTGCCGAAGACCTGCGGGTAGCCGATGCCGATCAGACCAACTAGCCCGAAAGCGACGAAAGGCGCCACCAAGAGCGACTTGCCGTTCGCCCGGTGATGCGCCACCCAGCCGATGACGCGGATGTAGCCGGCCGCGAATACGCCGATGACGGGTCCGATCAGCAGCGCCCAGACGATGAGCTGAGCACTGCTGTGGTAATTGGGGACGCCCGGGTAGATGGCAGCAGAGGACAGGTAGCAGCGCGCGGTCAAGGTGGCGATCCACGAGCACGCCAGCGCGGGCAGGATCGTCGGCAGGGTGATGCTGCCGACCAGGATCTCCGCCGTGAAGAGCGTGCCCCCGAGTGGCACGTTGTAGACGGCGGCGAGACCGGCGCCGGCGCCGCAGGAGACCAGCAATCGCCGTTGTGCGGGCGTCAGGTTGAGCCATCGCGAGACGACGGTCCCCGATGCACCGGCGAGCAGCTTGGGTGCGGCCTCCCGCCCGAGCGAAACTCCCATTGCCACCACGATCTCGGAGATGACCGAGGTGCCGAAGCTGCGCCGAAACGACAGCAGCCCGCTGCCGTTCCAGAGCGCGTCGTCGATGTCCGAGCTCTTGCCGTGGGTGAACCGGCGCAGCAAGTACCACGCGACCCCGCCGAAGGCACCGGCGATGAGCATGACGACGACGCGACGGCTACGCGACACCCGCTCGATCGCGTCGAGGTAGCTGCCGCTGCCGAAGTCGTACGCGAGGTGCTGGACGCTGAACAGGATCCACATCATGAAGGCCCCGAACAGCCCGCCGGCAATGCCGGTGAGCACGACCGCCAGCCAGAACCGTGGCGTCAGCGGGATATCGTCGCTGCTCGCATTCGGCTGCTCGATGGCCCCTCGCCCCGAGGGCAACCGCTTCTTGATGAGGGGTGTCGGAACGCGCACCCGTTCGTTGCCCCTGACCCGCTCCGCCACGACACCGAACCTACGGTGAACGCCAAGCGCGGGCAGCACATCCCCCGGTCATGCCGGTGAAGTCCGGGTGAGCGAAGCGGGAGCGAGCAGCAGCCGGCCGCTGAACGTCCCCCGCCAGGTGCGCACCGCCACGATCGCCCACGCCAGCACCAAAAACACGAACAGCCCCACGGCGGCGAACCGGAAAAGGTCCAGCGACGTGCGCGCTGCGAGCCCGCTCGCGCCGGTCACGCAGGTCCCGACCGGGAAGGTGAAGGACCACCAGGTCAAGCCGAACGGCAGGTGCTCGCGCACGGTGCGGACCGTCACCGCGGCCGCGATGGCGAACCACATCGCGGCGAAGCCGAACGTCGTGACGCCATACAGCAGCGCAAAGCCGGCAGTTGCCTCCCGGGCCGGGCCGGTGAGCACGGGAACAGCGGCGGTGCCCAGCAGGCCGGCGGCGGTAATCGACTGGCCAAGCGGGCCGAGCACGATCCAGAGGGTCGGCACCATCGCCGCCGGGCCGACGTGGTGCTGCATGAGCCGGCTCCAGACCAGGGTGATGGTGACGATGCTCGCGAGCAGCGACAGGCCGAAGAGGGCATAGCAGCCGAAAAGCAGTGTCTGCTGCGCCTGCCGGCCGGTGAGGTGCGGCACGAGCAGCGCCCCCGTCGAGGCTGACACCATCGGCGGCACGATCGGCATCAGCCAGCCGCCGAACGCCGCATCCGCGCCGTTGCGATGCCGGGTGAAAGCCCAGTAGGGCACGAGCACGCTGGTGACGAGCCCACCGGCGGTGCCGAGCGTCCACAGCACCCAGTCGAGGTCGACGGCAGCCCGCTCCCCGATCAGGTCCCGGCCGACCAGCAGCGCCCCCGCGCCCACCGTGAGGAAGGCCATCGCCGGAGCCCCGTAGAAGTGGCTCATCACCGGATCCGAGGCGTAGGAACGCGCTCGGCTGGGGTGGCCCCGCCAGTGCGCGATCGTTGCCGCCACCAGCACTGTCAGCAGCACGGCGGCCGCGAGCCAGACCACGCGCGCAAAGGGGCGCAGCCAGCTCTCGCCGGCCGGGAGACCGACAGCCGCGTTCGCCACGATGCCGGTGCCCATGACCGACGCGAACCAGTTGGGTGTGACAGCGGCGAAGAAGTCTCGGCGAGCGACCATGCCTTTCACCTTGGGGCGTGCACGACCGGCGCGGTAGCGGGCTTGAAGTGATGGATGCATAAGCCCGACTTATGGGCGCGGTGGTCAGAGGACTACCGTGCGGTACGTGCTCTCCCAGCGGGTCCCCGAGCTGTCCGCTCTCGAGCTGCTGCTCAGCGTCGCTCGGGAAGGAAGCGTCGGGCGCGCCGCCGCGTTGCACGGCATCAGCCAGCCCGCGGCGAGCAGCCGGGTGCACAACATGGAACGGCTGCTCGGCTTCCCCCTGCTGGAGCGGGGGCCACGCGGGTCCTCACTGACGACGCGGGGGGCACTCGTCGCCGACTGGGCCCAGGCGGTGGTGGACGCGGCGGAAGCATTGGACGCGGGAATCGCCGCCTTGCGCACCGACACGCACGCGCGGCTCAGTCTCGTCGCAAGTCTGACCGTCGCCGAGCACCTGCTACCGGGCTGGCTCGCCCAGTGGCGCGCCCAGCAGCCGGACATCCAGGTGAGCGTCGTCGGGACGAACAGCGCCGCAGCAGCGGAGCAGGTGCTCGACGGAACCGCTGACCTCGGCTTCATCGAGGGTCCGAGCGTGCCGTCGGGGCTGACGTCCCGGGTCGTCGCCACCGACCGGCTGGTGCTCGTCGTCGCGCCGCAGCATCCGTGGACCCGGCGCAGGCGACCGGTGACCGCCGGCGAGCTCGCGGCGACGGCGCTCGTGCAGCGCGAGCCGCATTCCGGCACCCGAGTGGCGTTCGAACGCGCGTTGCGACGTGCCACCGCCGAACCGGCTCGCGATGAAGCGGAGCTGCGCTTCGCGACCCCGGCACTCGAACTGTCGACGGCGAGTGCGGTCCGCGGAGCAGCAGCGGCCGGCGTGGCGCCGACGGTGCTCAGCAACCTCGCCGTGCGTGATGATCTCGCCGCCGGACGGCTCATCGAGCTCCCGGTGAGCGGCGTCGACTTCTCGCGCCGGCTGCGGGCGATCTGGCCGCGTGGGCATCAGCCCTCGGGGCCCGCTCGGGACCTTCTGGCGCTCATCGGGCGGACGCAGACTGCCAGATCCGCCTAAAGCACGCAACTGTTGACTCGCCAGCGGCTCTCGCCCACTATCGGCCTCATTCGCGAAGGCCGTCCGGGTCCAGTCCTCGCCCGGACCGCCAATCCGGAATCGCGGCTGACCCGAGGGCGTGACTGGTGCACACGAAAGGTTTCATCCGGACCGGATCCGGCACCCGACGCGCCCCCCACACCCGAGGTGCGGCGGCGGTCTGGGAGGGCTTTCCCGGTGAGCTCGCACTGGTGGATCGGGCCGGGCGCCTGATCAGCACGAACGCGGCATGGCGCCGCTCACCGCTCACCTTCGGCTGCGTACCGGGCGCGGACCTGTGGGCGGCGTGCAAGCAGGCCGCCGAGGCCGGCGTGGCGGGTGCGTTCGAGACAGCCGGCTTGCTGCGGGGAGCACTGGGGGCATCGGCCGCGGAAGGGCAGGACGAGTTCGAGCTCTGCGTCGGTCAGCAAGTTCGCTGGCTACGCGTTCGCGTGCGGCCGCTGGCTCGTCAAGGCACCGTGCTGATCATCCGGGAAGACGTCACCGCCGAGAAAACCCTCGAGCTGGACTTGCGTCACCGGGCATTTCACGATGCGCTGACCGGCCTGCCGAACCGCGCGCTGCTGACGGACCGGCTGACTCACGCGGTCGCCGTGGCGCTGCGCGATAGTTCCGCACTGGCCGTCCTGTTCATCGACCTCGACGAGTTCAAGACGATCAATGATCGATTCGGTCATTTCGCCGGCGACTCGGTGCTCTGCCAGGCGGCGCGCCAGCTCGCCGAGTGCGTCCGCGCCTCGGACACCGTGGGACGTTGGGGTGGGGACGAGTTCGTCGTCATCGCGGAGAAGCTCGACAGCGATCTGACCATCGATCTGTTCGTCCATCGTCTCGTCGACCAGCTCGAAACCCCGATGCGGGTCGCGGATCGATCGCTGCGGCTGCACGCCTCGATCGGCGTCTCGCTCCTGCGTGCCGAGTGCACCGCGGAGCAGCTGGTGGAAGCGGCCGACCGGGACATGATCGCCTCTCGCGAAAGGCGGCGCGCCACAACTGTTCGTCACGGGCATGCCGCGGCCTACCTGCGCCTTGACTGCGAAGCGGACCTTTCGGCTGACCGCGACAGGGAGCGCCACTATGCTGATCCGGCCGGACCTACTCCGGCGGCAAGAGGTGAAACATGACCGCGCCCATAGCAAGCCCGGCGCCGGAGGCCGGCGATACGGTGGTCACCTGTCCCTACTGCAGGGCCCCGATCGCCACCGAGCGTTTCTCCGCGTGGCCACGCGAGCCCCGGCTGATCACCGGTGACTGCACCGGATGCGGGCGCACGCTGACGCTCCCGACCCGCTGGGTAGCCGCACAGCGTGGGCCGTTGTCCCTCGAGTCCTAACGCCCCTTCGAAGCGCCCAACAGCGCTTGGACGCGCCCGCAAGACCGGGACCATCGACCCTTCGCGATCGCTGCCGCCACGCGCACGGTGGTCGCCGAGGGGGTCGTCATGAACGTCATAGCTCCGCCTGCGAAGCAGCCGGCCCGGGCCCCGCACCCGCGTAGCAGGTATCGCTCGCCGCCTGACCGCTGGCTTGCGGCGGCGCTCATCGAAGGGGCTGCTTTCGCCCTTCTCGTCGGATCTTCGGGTTCCGTCCCGGGACGGATCGGACGCTTGCTCGTCGTTGTCGTTGTCGTGGCAGGCGGCTCCTGGCTCGCCTTGGGCAGTCAGGCCCGGCGGGACACCTGGGCGCTGATTCTGGGACTGGCCGGTACGGTCACCGGTCTCGGTGTCGGGCTGCATGCGCTGCGGCCGGTGCCGGTGGTCCTGGTGCTCTTCGGCCTCGGACTGCTGATCGGCGGGGGCATCGGGCTGGCCCGCCGGCTACCCGGTTGGTGGCGACTCGCGGCTTTGCCGGCCGCTGCCGTGCTGCTGGCCTTTGTCCTCTACCCGCTCACCATCGCGGTCTACGCGACGAACGTGCCCCGGCTGTCGGAAGGCACCGCAAGCCCGGCTCGGTACGGCTTGGCATATCGAGACGTTCGGCTACCCACCAGCGACGGGGCCACGCTCTCCGGCTGGTACCTGCCGAGCCGCAACGCGGCGGCGGTCGTCCTCACTCACGGCTCTGGTGCCGGGTCGACGAAGGCCAGCGTCCTGCCGCAGGCGGAGATCCTCGCCCGGTCGGGCTTCGGCGTGCTGCTGATCGATGCCCGCGGCCACGGCGCGAGCAGCGGCGACGCCATGGACTTCGGCTGGTTCGGCGAACGTGACATCACCGCCGGTGTGGACTACCTCAGCGCCCGGCCGGAGGTCGACAGCAGCAAGATCGGGGTAGTCGGCGAATCCATGGGCGGCGAAGAGGCCATCGGGGCAGCGGGCGTCGACCACCGCATCGCCGCGGTGGTGTCGGAAGGAACCACCGGCCGTACCGCGGCCGACCACGACTGGATGCCGGGCGGATTCGCCGGCCTGCTCCAACGCGGCATCGACTCCATCGCCTACTCGGCCGCGGGACTGCTCACGAACGCCGAAGAGCCGATGTCCTTGCGTTCGGCTGTGCGTGCCGCAGCACCACACCCCGTGCTGCTCATCGCCGCCGGCAAGTCCACCAGCGAGGTCGACGCCGCCGCGTACCTGCGGCAGGTCGCGCCAAGCCGCGTCCAGATATGGGTGGTGGCGCAGGCCGGCCACACCCAAGGCATTTCCGTCGCGCGCGACGAGTGGCGGGCAACGGTGGTCGGCTTCCTCAGCCGAGCGCTGGGGCCTGCTGCAAGCCGGTCGTCGTAGCGCCCGTACCCAGCGTCGTACGCCGCTACTGGACCCCGGGCACCGCGCAGATCTCAGCCAGCTCCTCCGCTCCGACGACGAGCGGCCCATCCGGCACGGGCGGGACCGCACCCGCCGCGTACTGCGCACCGACAACCGGCGGGTTCGCGGTGAGCGCCGCTTGCTCGGCAGCGGTGAACACCCGGCCTCGCGTGAGGAAACGGACGCCTTCCGGCGCCTCCATGCTGAAGCCGCCGCCACGGCCGGGCACGACGTCGAGCACGAGCTGCGTGTGCTTCCAGGCGTCGAACTGCGAGCCCGAGATCCAGACCGGCGCACCGCTTTGCGCAGACCCGTCCTCCTCGGGCAGCAGCAACCCGAGCAGGACGTCACGATCACCCACCAGGAACTCGCCGGCCGGGTAACACATCGGCGAGGAACCGTCGCAGCAGCCGCCCGACTGGTGAAACATCAGCGGCCCGTGCTTCGCACGTAACCGCCGGATCAGGTCGGCCGCTGCTTCGGTCATCACCACGCGGGGTGGGACGCCCGCGGCCGCAGTCGAAGACCCGCTCTCGACTTCGCTGCGCTCAGCCGAGTCGCGATCTCGCATGACTTAGAAGAAGCCCATCGGCTTGTCGCTGTAGCTGACCAGAAGGTTCTTCGTCTGCTGGTAGTGATCGAGCATCATCTTATGGTTCTCGCGCCCCACGCCGGACTGCTTGTAACCGCCGAACGCGGCGTGCGCCGGGTACTGGTGGTAGCAGTTCGTCCACACGCGGCCGGCCTTGATGTCGCGCCCGGCCCGGTAGGCCACTCCCCCGTCGCGGCTCCACACGCCGGCGCCGAGCCCGTACAGGGTGTCGTTGGCGATTTCGATCGCTTGGTCGTAGCCGTCGAAGTCGGTGACGGACACGACGGGGCCGAAGATCTCCTCCTGGAAGATGCGCATCTTGTTGTTGCCGGCAAAGATCGTGGGCTGCACGTAATAGCCGCCGGACAGGTCGCCGCCGAGATCCGCGCGCTCCCCACCGGTGACGACGCGAGCACCCTCTGACTTGCCGATCTGCAAGTACGACAGGATCTTCTCGAGCTGATCGTTACTGGCCTGGGCGCCGAGCATCGTCTCGGTGTCGAGCGGGTCGCCCTGCCGGACGGCCTTGGTGCGCACGGCGGCGAGCTCGAGGAACTCGTCGTAGATCGGCCGCTCGATGAGGGCACGCGAGGGGCAGGTGCAGACCTCACCCTGGTTCAACGCGAACATCACGAATCCCTCCAGGCACTTGTCCTGGAAGTCGTCATTCTTCGCCATCACGTCGGAGAAGAAGATGTTCGGGCTCTTGCCGCCGAGCTCCAGCGTCACGGGAATCAGGTTCTGCGACGCGTACTGCATGATGAGCCGGCCGGTCGTCGTCTCGCCGGTGAAGGCGATTTTCGCGATGCGGTTGCTCGACGCGAGCGGCTTACCCGCCTCGAAGCCGAACCCGTTCACGACGTTCAGCACGCCCGGCGGCAGCAGGTCCGCGATGAGGCTCATCAGGTACATGATCGAGGCAGGCGTCTGCTCAGCAGGCTTGAGGACGACAGCATTACCGGCGGCGAGTGCGGGCGCGAGCTTCCACGTCGCCATGAGGATCGGGAAGTTCCACGGGATGATCTGCCCGACCACACCGAGCGGCTCGTGGAAGTGGTACGCGACCGTGTCGGCGTCCACCTCGGACAGCGATCCCTCCTGAGCACGTACGGCACCGGCGAAATAACGCCAGTGGTCCACGGCAAGCGGCAGGTCGGCCGCCATCGTTTCGCGGATCGGCTTGCCGTTGTCCCATGTCTCGCACACCGCGAGCTGGGTGAGGTTCTCCTCGATGCGGTCAGCGATGCGGTTCAGGATCACCGACCGTTCCGCGACAGGCGTCTTGCCCCACGCCGGCGCGGCGGCGTGAGCGGCGTCCAGCGCGAGCTCGATGTCCTCGGCTGTGGAACGAGCCACCTCGCAGAAGGCCTGCCCCGTCACCGGGGTCGGGTTCTCGAAGTACTGGCCGCCCACCGGAGGCTTCCATTCGCCGCCGATCCAGTTGTCATAGCGCGACGCAAAGGACATCACCGCGTCTTTGGTCCCCGGGCGAGCGAACACCGCCATCTGGTTACTCCTCGTGTCCATCGATCAGCCGGTCGGCCCTGTGACCGAGGACACTAGGGAATGCAACGTTGCATCTACGTTGCAGCGAGGGCGCGTTCCAACGTGACGAGATGGGCACGGGCGCGAGCCTGGTCGGGGCTGCCGTCGGGACACAGTTGCGCGCAGAGCGTCCAGACGTCGTAGTCGTCGCGACCACTGGCGGTACTACCCCAGCGCAGCAGCAGCGCCGGGTCGCGTTCGGCGAGCAGGGCGAACCGCAGCTCGGCGCGAAGCTCGTCGCGGACAGCGCTCACCCCGGGAGCGAACGACGCGGGCAGCACCGGGCCGCGGTAAGCGTCGAGCGCGGTGCCGAGCTCGCGCCGGCCGAGGAGGCGCCGCACGTCGTCGATGTCGGTGCGCACGGGCACGGCGAGGCGGTACGGCCGTGAGGCGATGAGGTCTGCCCCGATCGCGCGGCGCAGTCGCGACATCTCTGCGCGGACCGTGACGCTGTCGAGGTCGCGCTCGGCGAGTTCGACGGCGATCTCGTCGGCCGTGAGACCGGCCGGGCTTTGCGCGAGCAGCAGCAGGAGTTCGGCGTGCCGCGTGGACAGCGCAACGGTGCGGGAGCCCACGATGAGCTCGGCCCGCTCGCGGCCCAACACGTTCAGCGCGCGTTCTTGGGGGCGGCGGTGCGGGCGCGGGCGCACCGTTCCCTGCAGCCGGCGAAGCCGCAGCTCGCTTTCTGCCGCGGTGACCGTCGCGCGCACGAGCGAGAGCACCTCGGGGGCGGCCACCCGATCGCCGCCGGTGAGGTCGACCGCGCCGATGACGGCGCCGGTGTCGGGATCGTGGACGGGCACCGCCGAGCAACTCCAGTTGTGCACCGGCCGGCTGAAGTGCTCGAAGGCGAAGATCTGGATGCTGTGGTCGAGCGCGAGAGCGGTGCCCGGCGCGTTCGTGCCGGCCCGGCTCTCCGACCAGTCGGCGCCGGCGAGGAACCCGATCGATTCGGCACGTGACCGCACTCCGCGATCCCCTTCGACCCACAGCAGCCGGCCGTTCTCGTCGGTGATCGCGACGACCATGCCGGCGTCGTTCGCCGCATCGAGCAGCAGGTTGCGGATGACGGGGACGACAGGGCTCAGCGCGCACTGCTCGCGCAGCGCCGCGAGCGTCGCGGCGTCGACGACGTCCGGCGTGGGATGGTCCGGGTCGACCCCGGCCCGGCTCGCCCGTCGCCAGGAGGAGAGCACGACGGCGCGCATTCGCTGATCGACGGCGAACTCATCCGGACTGGCCAGGAAAGAATCGCGCGCCTGCGACAGGGTGCGGCGCAGCCGGGCCACATCCTGACCGGGGCGCCACGCGAGCCACTGCGTCGGTGGCCCGGTCCGCTGCGTCCCCACCCCGGGAAGGTAACTCCGGGACGGGCGGCTGCGCGAGCGGGCGCGACCCTCAGAGTTCAGGCCACAGCCGGTTCGCCGTTCCGCCGAGGAAGAGCGCTTGCTCTCCTTCGGCGAGCCGCGAGCAGGCGTGCCTGCCGAAGGCGACGATCTGCGGGTAGCTCTCCCGGTGGTACTGCGGGAAGTCGCTGCCCCACATGAGGCGGTCGGCACCGAACCGACTGTGCAGCCAGCCGACGACATCGCGGGCGTCCGCACCGTGGTCGGTCGCGGGGCGCAGAAATGTCGTCGTGACCTTGAGCCGCACGTTCGCATGGTCGGCGAGCTGCACCAGCGGGTTGCCGTCGTTCGCCGCGTGGTCAGCGGTGATGTCGGCGAACGCGCAGTGATCGACGGCGATGGGCACGTCCGGAACGGCGGCCAGCAGCCGCGCGATGTCGGGGATGTCCGGCGCGAGCGTGCAGACGCTGACCCGGATACCGTCCGCGGCCGCGGCCTCCACGAACGCGGCGAGCTCCGGCCCCGCGAGCCACGAGGGCTTCGCCGGGGGGATGTTGAACAGCCGCACGCCCGCGACCCCCTGTGCAGCCCAGCGGCGCAGCGCGTCACCGCGGTCCGGCGTCGTCATGTCGACGATGGCGGTGCTCACGAGGCGTGCAGGATCGGCTTCGCGGGCGGCGGCGACGTAGGTGTTGTCGTCGCCGTAAGCCGCTCGTGCTTGCACGAGGACCGCGCCGTGAACTCCCGCGTCATCCATGTGGCGCAAGAGCTGCTCGGAGGTCAGCCGGTGCTCGCCCACCCAGTCGTGCGGAACGTCAGCGGCCAGCTGCAGCGGGTAGCGGTCGGTGTCCGGCGAGACGACGTGCGTGTGGGTGTCGATGATCGACGCGGGCATGCCGCCACGCTCTCACGCGCGTTCGCGGGCTCAGCGGACGTCCGCCACTGCGAGAGCACCACCTGGCCCCCGCTGGCAGTGACGGAGCCCCGTTGCGAGGGCCCGACCACACCTCCGACACTGCGACAGCACCACATAGCCCCCGCTCGCAGTGACGGACCCGGCGAAGCAAGCGTTCCCAGTGGCGGCGGGTAGAGGCAAAACCGAACGGCCTGTGGACAACTGCCGGGCGGGCCATTCAAGGCGGCAGTCTTCTCTGCATGAACCGACGGCTCGACGAGTTCGCCCGTGCGCAAGAGAACGTGCTCCGGCGCGAGCAGCTGCGCGAGGCCGGTGTTCACCGCGGCATGGTCGCCAGCCAAGTGCGGGCACGCCGCTGGTCGACGGTCGGGTCAATGGTGGTCGTGCTGCAGACCGGTCCGCTGACGCCGACGCAGCGGCAGTGGGCGGCGGTACTCGCCGCCGGCCGTCATGCGGCGCTTGCCGGACGAACGGCCTTGGCCAACAGTCGCCTGACCGGATGGGAAGCCGACGCCGTTCACGTCCTCACTCCGCGTGGTCGCACGCCACCTCGAATCACGGAGTTCCCGGTCGTCTACCACGAGACACGGCGCGGGGAGGGCCATGGTTTCGAGCTCGCGGGGCAGCCACCGCGCACTCGACTGGATCGGTCCGCCATCGACGCCGCGGCGTGGTCCCGTAACGCTCGTACCGCGTGCGGCCTGCTCGCCGCGTGCGTTCAACAGCGACTCACCACCGCGGCACGGCTGCAGCAGGCGTTGGCGGAAGCCGGCAACGTGAGGTTTCGAAAGACCATGCGACTGGCGCTTGCCGATATCGCTGGGGGCGCCGAAGCACTCTCGGAGATCGACTTCGCCCGCTTCTGCCGGTCGCATCAGCTCGGCCGCGTCGCCCACCAGCGCATCCGTCGTGACGGCAGTGGCCGCAAGCGCTACCTCGATGTCCTGATCGAAGCCCCGGATGGGGCTCAGCTGCTCTGTGAGGTAGATGGCGCCATACACCTGCTCGTCGAGAAGTACTGGGCGGACATGCACCGCGGCAACGAGCTGTTCATCGCCGGTTCGTCGGGGCTGCGCTTCCCGTCGGTCGCCCTGTACCTCGACGAGAACGTCGTCGCGGATCAGATCCGTCGGGCCCTCGTCGCGGTCCGGGCCAGGCGTTCAGCTGCATGAACGCTGAAACGGCTTCGGCCGGATCCGACACTGCTAGCGCATCACAGAGCCCCGCTGCCAGTGACGGAGCGGGGAGGTTTGGGGGCTCAACGGACGTCCGCCACTGCGAGAGCACCACCTGGCCCCCGCTCGCAGTGACGGAGCCTCGTTGGGAGAGCCCGACCACACCTCCGACACTGCGACAGCACCACATAGCCCCCGCTCGCAGTGACAGACCAGGCAGCGCCCGCGTTCCCAGTGGCGGTGCAGGTGCCCGGCCGGTGGTGCGACCCCGATCCGCAACGCGCCGGCCGCACGCCCAGCCTGAAGGTGGCAGCGCATGACAGATTGACCGCCGGATGACACCATGCTGAGTGCCGTCCGCGACCAAAGTGGCGACGGCGAGCGTCCGGAGTGGGCGCTGTCCCGCTGACGCAGGAGTTTGTGCGTGAAGGTTTACGACAAGCTGTTCATTGGTGGCGAGTTCGTCGCCCCGCAGGGAACCGAGACCATCGAGGTGATCAACGCCTCGACAGAAGAAGTCGCTGGGCGCACCCCTGAGGCGTCCACCGCTGACATCGACCGTGCGGTCGGGGCGGCGCGCAAGGCGTTCGACGAAGGCCCCTGGGCGCGCACCTCTGCGATCGAGCGCGCGGAGATGATCCAGCGCCTCTCGAAGGCCATCCAGGCCCGCTACCAGGAGTTTGCCGAGGTCATCTCCACGGAGACCGGCTGCCCGCTGAACAACTCGATCATGATGCAGGTGTTCGCCTCCACCATGGTCATGGACTACTACGGCGGCATGGCGGGCGACTTCCCGTTCGAGGAGAAGCGCCAGGGGGTCATGGGCCCGGTGCTGGTGCGGCGCGAGCCGGTCGGCGTCGTCGGCGCGATCGTGCCGTGGAACGTGCCGCTGTTCGTCACCGCGCTGAAGCTCTCCCCCGCGCTGGCCGCCGGCTGCACGGTCGTACTGAAGCCCTCCCCGGAGACGGCGCTCGACTCGTTCCTGCTCGCGGAGGTCGCCCAGGAGATCGGGCTGCCCGCCGGTGTGCTGAACATCGTTCCCGCGGGCCGGGAAAACAGCGAGCACCTCGTCACCCACCCGGGCGTCGACAAGATCTCGTTCACCGGGTCGGGCGCGGTCGGGCGCCACATCGCCGAGCTGTGCGCCCGCGACCTGCGCCGCGTGACGCTGGAGCTGGGCGGCAAGTCCGCGGCCGTCATCCTGGACGACGCCGACCTCGACACCAGCCTCGGCCACATCGTCAACAACGGCCTCATGAACAACGGTCAGGCCTGCATCGCGCAGACCCGCATCCTCGCCCCGAAGAGCCGCTACAACGAGGTCGTCGAGGCGCTCGGCGCCAAGGTCGGTGCCCTCAAGGTGGGCAGCGCGCTCGAGACCACCACGGAGATCGGGCCGCTCGTCGCCGATCGCCAGCGCACCCGCGTTCTCGGCTACATCGAGAAGGGCAAGTCCGAGGGCGCCAGGGTCGTCACCGGTGGCGACCGCCCGGCCGACCAGGACCGCGGGTGGTTCGTGTCGCCGACGGTGTTCGCGAACGTCGACAACAAGATGACCATCGCCCAGGAGGAGATCTTCGGCCCGGTGCTGTCGGTCATCGAGTACGACGGTCCGGACGAGGCCGTGCGCATCGCCAACGACACGACCTACGGGCTGTCCGGCGCGGTCTACGGCGGCGACACCGACGCTGCCACCGACATCGCCCGGCGCATGCGTACCGGCACGGTCGCGGTCAACAACATGTCGCCGATGGACTTCGCGGCGCCGTTCGGCGGTGTCAAGCAGAGCGGCCTCGGCCGTGAGCTCGGCCCCGAGGGCCTGGAGGCGTTCTTGGAGTACAAGACCATCACGCTGCCCAACGGCTGACGCACGCACGTCCCACCGCCCCGGCGCCTCGCTCTGAGGTGCCGGGGCGGTGGCTTTTGGGCGGGCACGGCCTGACAGGATCTCGCCATGAGCACTGGGAGCGACTCACTGCGCGAACGCATCGCGGCGCGGATCGGCCAGCCGCTGAGCGGATCCGGCCGGTCGCAAGCGCCCGACGAGGTGAACCTGCCGATGATCCGGCACTGGGTCGATGCGATGGACGATCGCAACCCTGTGTACCTGGACGAGCAGGCGGCGCACGAGCACGGCTTCCCCGGCATCGTCGCTCCCCCGGCGATGCTGCAGGCCTGGACGATGGGCCGGCCGCGAATCGAGGGCATCCGGGAGCGCGGCGGCGCGCCGGGAGACATCGACCCGGACAGCCCGCTCGCGGTGCTCGCCGCCGAGGGCCTCACCGGCACGCTGGCCACGAATTCAGAGCTCGAATTCGACCGTTACCTGCTCCTCGGGGATCGCCTGTCGACGCTGACCGTCCTCGACGACATTTCCGAACGCAAGACGACCGCGCTCGGTTCGGGTTACTTCGTCACCTGGCGCACCACGTATACCGACCAGGACGGCGCCGTCGTCGGCACCCAGCGGTTCCGGATCTTCAAGTTCGCGCCGGGCACCGGGGGCGCCCCGAGCGATCGTGAACGACCTCCGCGGCCGGGATCCGACGCGCCGGTGGAGCGCGGCGAGGAGCTTCCGCCGCTGAACCTCGACGTGACGCCGACGGTGGTGGTCGCCGGAGCGATCGCGTCCCGCGACTTCATGCCGGTGCACCACGACCGGGACTACGCGCAGGCGCAGGGGGCGCCGGACATCTTCATGAACATCCTCACGAGCAACGCCTACGTCTCGCGGTTCGTCACCGACTGGTCTGGGCCGGCCGCGCGGGTGCGGCGCATCGCCGTGCGGCTCGGGGCGCCGGCGGTCCCCGGCTACGTCCTGCACTTCACGGGACACGTCACCGGGCAGTCGTGCGAGGAAGGCGGACGCGTGCAGGAGGTCGCCCTCAAGGCGGCGAACGATCTCGGCAGCCATGTCACCGGAACGGTGACGCTGCAGTTCCCTGCCTGACCACAGACAGACAGCTTTCTGACAACAGCCTGCGTACGTCCGGCAACTTCCCGTAGCCTCCTTGCCGTGACTCGCCCGCGTTCCGCCGCCGCGACATCCCGCGCGCCAGCCGGCGCCGCACCTGCCAGTGAAGACGTGGACGCGGTCATTGCTGCGTCGCGCGCCCTCGTCGCGGTCGCCGCGCGATCACTGGCACCCATCGAGGAAGCGGTCACGCTGACCGAGTGGCGGGTCTTGATGGTCGTCTCCGGCGAGCAGCGCACGGCGCTGAACGACGTCGCCAACGCGCTCGGGGTCCACCCGTCGACCGCCACGCGTCTCTGCGACCGTCTGGTCGCGGGCGGCCTGCTGCTACGGCAAGAGGATCCCGACGACCGGCGTTATTTGTGCCTGGGCCTCACCCGCAAGGGGCGCCGGGTCGTCGACCGGGTCATTGCAGCCCGGCGGCGGGAAGTCGAAGCCATCCTGGACCGGGTGAGCGACCCCGCGCGCATGAGGATCGTGACCGCGTTGCAGGAATTCGCCGCGGCAGCGGGCGAGACGACGCACGACCAGCTGTGGGACCTCGCCGCCCTCGGCTGACGTTCGGGCGGCTCAGCGCCGGCGGGAAAGCAGCAGCGCGAGCGAGGGTTCGACGGTGAGCTGCCATCCCGGCGGAACGGTCGTCGTGGACCCGGCGTCGTGCACGATAGCCGGGCCGGGACAGCGAAAACCGCTGAGGAGCCGGTCGCGCGCGTAGACGGGAACGCGCTGGTATCCCTGCTCGGGTTCGAAGGACGCCGCGCGGTGGCCGAGGAGCGCCTCCCCAGGGGCCGGCGTGCTGGACCAGCCGGAGCCGATCACCTCCCGGGCGACGCGCACCCGCAGGCTGACCACCTCGAGCGGACCCTCGAGGCGGCTGCCGTAGGCGGCTTCGTAGGAGTCGAGGAAGGCGGCCGCGACGAGGGGGACGGCTGCGGTGTCGAGCCCGCTCTCCGGGACGGGGATGGTGAGCTCGAACGCCTGCCCGCGGTATCGCACGTCGAGCTCGCGGCTGACGGTGACCTCGCCGGACGCCCCATCAGTGGCCAGGTCCTCGCGGGCAGCCGTTTCCAGATCGGCAAAGGCTGCGGCGAAGGACTCCAGAGCATCCGCGTCGGCCGCCGCGTCCAGCAGCAGCCGCGGTCGCGGCAACGTCTGGGAACGTTCCGCCGCAAGCTCGCAGTCCAGCAGCCCGACCGCGGAGCCGACCCCTGGCGCGAAGGGCACCAGGACGGTGTCGATACCGAAGCGTTCCGCGATGCGGGCCGCGTGCATCGGCCCGGCGCCGCCGGAGGCCACCATCGCGAAGCGGCGCGGATCGATGCCGCGCTGCACCGTGACCACGTGGACGGCGAATCCCATTGCCGCATTGGCAATCGCGACGATCGCGTGCGCCGTGCGGTGCCGGTCGGACCCGAGCCGGCGGGCCAGCTCGTCGATGGCCTTTTCGGCCAGCTCGACTCGCAGCTGGAGCGTGCCGCCGGCGAAGCCCTGCGGATCCAGATAACCGAGCACCAGGTCGGCATCCGTGACGGTGGGGTTGCCGCCACCGAAGCCGTAGCAGGCCGGACCCGGATGCGAGCCGGCCGATCGCGGACCGACCCGCAGCGCGCCGGCGTCGTCGACCCAGGCGATGCTGCCGCCGCCGGAGCCCACCTCGGCAAGGTCGACGGCGGGGACCTTGACCGGCAGCCCGGTACCGGCACGCCGGCCCCCGAAGCTGCCCTTGCCGCCGACCTGGAAGTCGCGGGTGACCGCCGTCCGCCCCGCACGGATGACACCGGCCTTCGCGGTCGTGCCGCCCATGTCGAACGCCAGCAGATCGGGACGGCCGGACGCGAGGCCCACCTGGCGGGCAGCGACGACACCGGCCGCCGGCCCGCTCTCGATGGTACGGACCGCGATCGCGGCAGCCCGGGTCGCGGACATCACCCCGCCACTCGAGTCCATCATGTGCAGCGGCGCCGAAATCCCCATGCTTTGCAGGCGATTTTGCACATCCGTCAGATAGCCCGACATGACGGGGCCGACGTACGCGGACATCAGCGTGGTCGTCGCTCGCTCGTACTCGCGCTGCACCGGCCAGATGTCATGTGACGTCACCACGACCGCCGGTTCGCCGTCGCGCGAAGCAAGCTCCCGCCGGCACAGCTCGGCCATCCGGCGCTCGTGCGAAGGGTTCGCGAACGAGTGCAGGAAGCAGATCGCGACCGCCTGCACTCCGAGATCGGCGACCCGGCGCGCGACACGTTCGGCGTCGGCCTCGTCGAACGGCCGCAACACCTCGCCGCCGGCACCGATGCGCTCGTCCACTTCGAAGCAGTGCGAGGCCGGCAGCGGAAGATCTGCGCCGTCGGCCATGAGGTCATAGCGGTCTTCTTCGACGCGAGCCTGGCGCCCGAGTGCCAGCAGGTCTCGAAATCCGCGGGTGGTCACGAAGGCGATGTCGGCCCCGCGTTGCTCGAGAATCGTGTTCGTCGCAAGCGTGGTCGCGTGGACGACCCTCGCCACCGCAGCGGCGTTCACCGCGCCCCGGGCGAGCACGTCGCGGATGCCGTCGAGCACCGCCGCGGTGGGGTCGTGCGGGGTGGTCAGGTACTTGCCGGTGATCAGCGCGCCGCCGGGTACGGCAAGGACGATGTCGGTGAAGGTCCCGCCGATGTCGACGCCGAGCACCGCCGAACGTTCGGTCATGGCGCTGGTTCCTCGAAACCGTAGTCCCGGGCCGCGGAGTCGGCGGAGACGCGACCGTCACGAAGATCGGCGGCGACCATCGCACGATCGCGCTCCCGCGGGTCGCCGAGCCCCCCTCCGCCGGAGGTCTCGACGACGAAACGGTCGCCGGCGCGCAGCCGGATTCCCGTTGCCTTATCGGGCAATCGGGTGCGCTCACCCTCGCCGTCGACGGCGTAGTAACCCCCGGGAGAGCCGCTGCCGCCGCCGTGCACGCCGGGTGGCGGGAACCGGTGCCGGTCGGAGCGCATCGTGACGACAGCGTCCTCGCGCAAGAGGAAGGTCGTCCGTGAGCCGAGGCCGCCCCGCCAGTGCCCGACACCGCCGGAATCCGCCCGGCACTCGACACTTTCGACCACCAGCGGGCACCGCATCTCGACCGGCTCGACCTGCGGCACGGTGTTGCGCCCGATGCCGAAGTGCGGGCCGGTCGCGTTCAGCCCGTCCTTGCCGAAGCGGGCACCCATGCCCCCGAAGTCGTAGGCCATGTGCACCCACGGCACCGTGTCGTAACGGGCGGCGGAAACGGCGAACGGGGTGATCATTCCGGACGAGCCCACCGCATGCCCGGGAACGGCATCGGACAGGGCGGCGAAGATCGCATCCATGGCGGCATACACGGTGACGAAACGTCCGCCACACGCCGCCGGCGGCCGCGGATTGACCAAAGTGCCGTAGGGCAGGCGGAATTCGATCGGCTGCAGGCAGCCTTCGTTCATCGGGATCGCCGGGTCGAGAAAGCACCGCAAGGCGAACACGGCACCCGACATGGTCTGCGAGAAGCCGGCGTTGATGGCTCCGACGGCCTGCTCGTCGGTGCCCGTGAAGTCCAGCAGCACCTGGTCGCCGGTCACGCTCACCGTGACCACGACCCGATACGCGCGCTCCGCGTCGATGCCGTCACCGTCGATCAGGTAGGAGCCCGAGTACGTCCCGTCCGGCAAGGCGCTGATCGAGCGGCGCATGAGACGCTCGGAGTAGGCGATGTACTCGTCGATGCGCCGGTCGAGATCGGCCGGTCCGTACTCGGCGATCAGCTCGTCCATCCGGCGGAGGGCGACGGTCGCACCGGCGATCAGTGCACGGATGTCGCCGATGACGTCGTCCGGGGTGCGGCTGTTGGCCGCGAGCAAGCGCACCAGCTCCGGCACCATCCCCTCCGCCGTCGCCAGGCGCAGCGGCGGGATCTGCACCCCCTCGTGGAAGACCTCGGTGGCGCTCGAAGCCATCCCCCCGGCGGCGACGCCGCCGAGGTCCGAGACGTGGATCAGGGTGCCGGTGAAGTACGCCGGGCGGTCGCCGATGAAGACCGGGACGAAGATGATGACGTCGTTGGCGTGAATGCCTCCGCGGTAGACGTCGTTCATGGCGAAGACGTCGCCGGGCTGCACGGACTCGAGCGGGTAGACCTCGAGCAGCGCGGGCAGTGAGGAGCGCAGGCTCGCGCCGTGGGCCAATGTCGTGGCGGTGGACTGGGCGACCAGCCGGCCGCGGGCGTCGAGGATGGCGGCGGACGCGTCGGAACCCTCGACGATGAACGTCGAATACGCCGACCGCACCACGACGATCCCGGCTTCCTCTGCCGCGAGCACCAGCGCGTTGCGCAGGATCTCCGCGGTCAGATCCGCCTGATCAGCGTCCGGCGTGCCCGTCTCGGCCATGTCTCCCGCAGCAACTAGGTGAGTCGTTCACGCGATCGTTTGATTGAACGGAGCCTAGGAAGTGCACCCGCGCGTGTCAACGACGCCGGACGGGGCACCACCCGTTCGTGACCGAAGCGGTGGAGATGATCGTCGGCAAGGCTCGCCAGGAGTCGCAGGAGTACTCCGGCGGACAGGAGCGCCCGCTCGGCGGCTACGCGACCGCCATGAGTGTCTACGCGGCGGCTGTCGTCAGTGCATCCGCCGTCGCCCGGGCGCGCGGCCGCCACCTGCCCAGCCTCTCGCCCTATGACGTGTCCCTGCTCGGCATCGCGACGCACAAGCTGACGCGGCTCGTCTCGAAGGACGCGATCACCAGCGCCATCCGGGCCCCGTTCACCCGGTTCCAAGGGTCCTCCGCGCCCGCCGAGCTCTCCGAAGAGGTGCGCGGCCACGGGGTCAAGCACGCCCTCGGCGAGCTGCTCACCTGCCCGTTCTGCCTGGCGCAATGGACCGCGACCGGGTTTACCTTCGGCATGATCTTCGCCCCGCGCGCCACCCGCCTCGCGGCAGCCACTATGACCGCGGTCGCGACCTCGGACTTCCTGCAGCTCGCCTACGCCTGGGCGCAGCAGAAGGCCGAGAGATAACCGGGGAGACCTTCGCCGGCTATCCGCGCGGGTTTCCGTAGCGCAGCAGCGCACCGACTCCTTCGGACGGGGAGTTTTCGGTGTCCGGCGGGAGGATGCGCACGTCGGCGCCCGTCGCCAGCGCGGCCCGCACGAGCACGTCGACGAGCTCACCGCGTTCGGACCGTTCGGCCCCCATCGCCGACAGCTCATCGGCGGACAGGGCGAGCTGGACGGCCTCCGGCCCGTAGTAGACGGCCAGCTCCTCCTTCATGGCTTCCGTGAGAAGCAGCGTGCCGACCTGCGCCTTGCGCAGCGCCTCGACGGTCTCTGCCACCCCGTCGGCAGCACGCAGCTCAGTCTCCTCAGGCAGGGAGCTCGGGGAGTAGGTCCCCGCCTTCTGCGCGCGGCCGCGGTACTTGCCGAACTCGTCCAGCAGCTGCTGCGCTTCACCGGCCGCTTGCTCGCCGAGCTGCGCGATGACGCGGTCGGCCACGAACTCGTCGGAGCCGTCCTGCGCCCGACCACCATCGATCACGACGTACACCGGTCGCAGAGCTTCGGGAAGCGCATCGCCGAGCAGCTGCACGGCATGCACGTCACCGGCCGCGATGATCAGCCGGGCTTCGACCCGGCGGGCCACATCAGCGACTGAGGCGGCCACGTCCTTGGCGCTGGCCTTCCAGTCCTCTTCGACCTTGTGCTCGAACTTCAGCGCCGACCAGGCGCCGGCACCGGTCTTGTGGTACGGGAAACGGCCGGACTCCACCGACCCGGCAACGACGGGGCCGGCGCCGTCGGTGTACGCGAGGACGTCGGCGCCCTGCCGGTCGGTGAGCACGATCACGTGCGGGATCCGCGTCTGCGCCCAGTCGATCAGCGGCAGCAGATACGGCAGCGGCGCCACGCGAACGACCTCCGCAGCGGGCGCGTCCGGCAGGCTGCGCGCGTAGTGCACCCGGCCGTTGCTCGCGAACATGACCAGCGTGCTGCCGTCGAGGTGCGGCGCGTCCCCCTTGGCCTCGGTCAACGCATCGCGGGTCGCCTCGTCGACGCCCTGGTCCGCGAGTTCGCGCACCACGTCCTTCCAGCGCAGATCGATCTTCTGCTGGGCGTTCTCGATCGCGGCCTGGGTGTCCAGGTAGATCGAGACGAACGGGCCCTGCTGCTGATACAGAGTCGCCAGCTGCTGGAGGTTCACGTAAATCCCGTCCCCTCTCGGTGTCTAGGCGCACGTTCGGCGCCCCGGGCGTCTGTTTTGTCCGCTACCCGGCACGGCTGGATGAACACTCGGAAGACCCCGGCAAGAACGCGGTTTCACCCGTGATAGACAGACCGCAGGCGACGCCCACCGTTTGGAGATCCGTTGGAGCTCGATCCGCTCGACGAACACCCGATTCACCAGGTGCCGATGTCGATGGCCTACGTGGCCACCAGCGACCGCAACACCTATGACCGCTGCATCTATCAGGCGCTCGACCACAGCGGTGAGACGGAGATGCTGACGGGCCTCGGGGTGTATCCCAACCTCGGGGTGATCGACGCGTTCGCGTCGGTGCGCCGCGGCGACAAGCAGTGGAGCGTGCAGACGTCGGGCATCCGTCCGAAGGACAAGATGAAGCAGGAGGTCGGTCCGTACCGCCTGCAGGTCGTGGAGCCGTTTCGGGAGCTGCACCTGACCTGTGACGGCGACGATTCCGGCGTCGGCTTCGACCTCACCTTCCGCTCCGAGTACGAGCCGATGCGCGAGCCGCAGCACGTCAAGTACGGCGGCCCCACCGGCAAGGTGATGCTCGACGGCTGCCGGTATGCCCAGCTCGGCACCTGGGAGGGTGAGATCCGGGTCGACGGCCAGACGCTGCCGGTCACCCCGAGGACGTGGACAGCCACTCGCGACCGTTCCTGGGGCATCCGGCCGGTCGGCGAGGCCGATCCGCAGGGCCGCCCGGCCGACCGCGAGCCGGGCATCTGGTGGATCTGGGTGCCGATCAAATTCGACGATTTCGGCGTGCACTTCATGGTCGAGGAAGACCCGGACGGTCTGCGCACCTTGAACTATGCGGTGCGGGTCTGGCCGAGTGCCACGGGCCGCAAGATGGAGCAGCTCGGCTGGCCGGAGATCGACATTCGCTACCGGCCCGGCACCCGCATCCCGGAGGGCGCGACGCTGCACGTGCGCACCCTCGATCGCAAGACGCTCGAGCTCGACATCGAGTGCCTGACCGGCGTTGCACTGCACCTCGGCTGCGGCTACGGCAGCGGCGACGGCTGGAACCACGGCATGTGGATGGGCGAGTCGTGGACCAACGGCCGCGTGTACGACTACACCGACCCGCAGGTGCAGGCGAAGCTGCCGTGGGGTGGCACTGACCATCTCGCTCGAGCCACTCTTGACGGCCAGACGGGATACGGGGTCTTCGAGCACGGCACCGTCGGACGGCACCTGCCCACCGGGATGCAGGATCTGTCGTCCGTCGCTCCGTAAACGGCGGAATCCGACCGGTTCAGCAGCTGCGGCGGAGCGGTGCCGGCAACGTCGGCGGTTCGAGGAAGGCCGGCGTTGCCTTGAGGTCGATCGTGTCGAGCAGGTTGCTGGCGTTCGCATCGCGGTAGGTGAGCGCCGGCAGGTTCCACTTCGTTTCGACCAGCTTCAACACCGACGTGTGGTCGTGCACCAGATGCGAGACGTAGTCGGGCCGGGCCCGGGCTGAGACGACGACACACGGCACGCGGAAGCCGTAGCGGTCGAACCCCCCGGCCTGCTGCCCGGGCAGCAGCTTCGGCGCGATGTTGTCCGGTTTGATCGCCACGGGCGGCGGGACATGGTCGTAGTAGCCGCCGCCCTCGTCGTAGCACCAGATGAGCAACGTCTTCGCCCAGCCGGGGCCCTGCATCACCGCGTTGATGACACCGGCCGAAAACGCCTCGCCCAGCAGGATGTTCTGCGGGTTCTCCTCGGACGTGTGCTCGAAGTCGGGATCCACGATCGAGAAGGCGGGCAGCCTTCCCGCCGCTGCGTCGGTGTAGAACTCCGCTATCGGCACCAGGGCGCCCGGTTTCTTGTCGCGGATGCTCGGAATGATCAGCGTGGACGGCAACGACGAGTAGTAGTTCTTCCACTCGATGCCGTACGCATCGAGCCGGTCGAAGATGGTGCCGTTCGCCGGCGGCGGATCCTTGAATCCGTCCGGCGAGTCGTCCACCCGCCCGTAAGCCGTGCCGGCCATGAGGAATCGCCGGTTCGGGTAGGTCTGCGCGAGCACGGACGAGAAGTAGCGGTCGGCCAGCGGGAACGTCCGGGCGAGTGCGTAGTAGAAGCGCAGATCGTCGCCCGTCCAGTAGCCCATCGAGACGGGGCCGCTGTCGCTGCGGACGAAGCCGTCCATCTTCCCGTTGTCGTAGGCGATGTGGCTGGCGTCCCACGCGTTGCTCGGCTTCTTGCTCTGCTGGCACGGCGAGGACATGTGGAATGCGCGTACCGGTTTGCCGCTCGCATCCTTGTTGACCGCGGTCGGGCGCCCACTCGCGTCGCGGGCCAAGCCGTCGCCGCGCCCGAGCATGCCGAAGTAGTTGTCGTACGAGTGGTTTTCCTGCATGAGAACGACGATGTGGTCGATCTCGGGCAGGAGATCGGTACCGGCAGGAGCACCGGGCGTGGGCAGCGAATCCGGGCGTCGGACGGCAGCCGGCGAGACGCTCGGTGTCCGCGGCACGGAAGCGTGCTTGCCGGCGGCCGAAGAGCCCGATCCACTGCTGCATGCCGCCGCACCAGCGGCGAGCAGGCCGCCCGCAAGGAAGGAGCGGCGACTGGGCCCGGCACCGGATGTGCGCGTCACTGCGGCAGCCTACGCCGGTCACAGCCGCTCAGAACGCGCGAATGAGATTGCCGAAGCGGTGCAACGTCTGGCTGACAGACTGCTCGCGCCGATAGCGCAGCCCCTCGACCCCGCCGTCGGCGACGACCGGCCGGTCGTCGACGTGGCAATCGCCGAAGCTGCGCGGCAGCGGCGCCAGCCGGGTGCCGACCACGCGGATGCGCTCAGGCGGGTACACGGCGACGCGTGCTGCGAGCTCCGCGGCCGTCTCGACGCGATCCACCAGCCACCGGATACCCGGATGGTCGGCTTGCGCAGCGGCGGAGACGACGACGGTACTTCCGGCGACCCGCGCGGCCGCGATCGTACGGATCACGTGCCCGGGTAACGCGTCGGCCTCGACCCGCACGACGACGCTACGCAGCGGCCGGTAGCGAAAAACGTTGGCTTCGCAGAACAATCCGGCCGGATCGTGCTCGACGGTGAAGTGGTGGCGTGCCCACCAGGCGTCGCTCGACACAGCCGCATCGAGCCATTGGCGGTCGTTCGGGTCCAGCTCCCCGCGGGCCTCGGCCAGCCACGCCAGGACCTCGGGAGCCGGCCGCTCGGCGCGGGTCGGCGGCGCCGCATCGCTCCACCGCCCGAGCTGCGCCACGTAGTTGGGACCGCCGGCCTTGGCGCCGGGCCCGACGACGGAGCCCTTCCATCCACCGAACGGCTGGCGCTGGACGACCGCGCCCGTCGTGACGCGATTGACATAGGCATTGCCGACCTGCACGCGTTCGAGCCAGTAGTCGGCCGCCGCCGGATCGAGCGTATGGATACCCCCGGTGAGTCCGTACTCGGTCGCGTTCTGGATCGCCAGCGCCTCGTCCAGGTCACCGGCCGCGACCAGGCCGAGCACGGGACCGAAACACTCCGTCCGGTGAAACCACGAGCCCGCTCGGACGCCGAGCTTGATGCCGGGCGACCACACCTGACGTCCGGCATCACGCAGCACCGGCTCCAACAGCCAGCTCTCACCCGGATCCAGCCGGGTCAGTGCCCGTTCCAAGGCGGCAGAGGGACGACCGATGAGCGCAGGCATGACTGCCGCGGGATCGGTGGCCGGGCCCAGCGCCAGGCTGCGCGCCGCATCGACGAGCTGACGGCGGAAGCGCGCCGAGTCGTAGACGCTGCCGACCAGGATGGCGAGGCTCGCAGCGGAGCACTTCTGCCCCGCATGCCCGAACGCCGAGCGGATGAGGTCGGCTGCGGCGAGGTCCAGGTCGGCGTCGGGCATGACGACGAGCGCGTTCTTGCCCGACGTCTCGGCGAACAGCGGCGTGTCGGGCGCGAGCCGGGCGAAAAGCTGCGCGGTCTCGCGGGCGCCGGTGAGGATGACACCGTCGCAGCCGCGATGGCTGATCAGGTGCTCGCCGACAACCTCTTCCGGGCAACGCAGGTATTGCAGGACGTCTGTCGGCAGCCCGGCGGTGCGCAGCGCTTCCCACACGCATTCCGCGATGACGTAGGCACATTGCGGGGTCTGCGGCGGCGCCTTCAGGATGACCGCGTTACCGGCGGCAAGCGCGGCGAACACTCCCCCGCCGGGAATGGCGAGCGGAAAGTTCCACGGCGGGGCGACGACGACGACGCCGAGCGGGTCGAACGTCGCCTCGTGCTCGAAACCGGCGCGCGCACCGGGGATCTGCTGCGCGTAATAGGCGGCCATGTCGATGACTTCGGAGACTTCCGGGTCGCCCTCGGTCAGCGTCTTTCGTGCCTCATGCGCCATCACCGCAAGCAGGTGCGGGCGCCGGGCCGTCAACCTGCCCGCGACGGCTCCCAGCAGGTCGCGGCGGACGGCCGGGGCAGTGCCGGCCCACTGCGCCGCGGCGGCACGGGCGACGCGGAACGCCTCGTCGATCCGCGCGGTCTGCATGATGCTGTCCGGCAAGTGAGCCGGTTGATAGCCGGCGAGCGCGGCCGTCACGGCGGCGCGGGTCCGCTCATCCGTCGGATCCGCATCCGCCGCATTGCGAAAGCCCGGTGCCTCAGGCACGCCGAGCTGCCGCCGCGGGCGGGTCGACACCGTCCAGCGGGCGCTCACGGCCTTTGCGAAGCGATCGCGTTCGACGTCGAAAGTGCCTGCCTGCTCGGCGATCTCGAACATCGACCGCAGGAAGTTGTCGCCGCTGCTGTTCTCCTCCAGCCGGCGGAAGAGGTAGGCAAGGGCAGAGTCGAAGTCGGCCGGCGCGACGACCGGCGTGTACAGCCGCACCGAGCCGACATCGCGTTGCACGACGCGTTCGATCCCGGGCGCCATCCCCTGCAGCATCTCGAACTGCACGCGTCCGGCGACGTTGCGGGCCTCGGACAGCAGGTGAGCCCAGGCGAGGTCGAAGAGGTTGTGGGTGCCTACTCCGAGCCGCACCGCCGACAGCCGATCCGGCTCCATCGCCCAGTCGAGCATGCGCTTGTAGTTGGCGTCGGTCTCGGCCTTGCTCGCGTAGGGGGCGGGAGCCCACCCGTGGGTGATCGCCTCGACGGCTTCCATGGCCAGATTGGCGCCTTTGACGATGCGCACCTTGACCGTTCCGCCGCCGCGGGCAACCCGGTCGCCGGCCCACTCGACGATCTCGCGCAGGACGTCGAACGAGTCGGGCAGGTAGGCCTGCAGCACGATCCCGGCATCGAGCTCCCGCAGGTCCGGCTCTGCCAGCAGCCGCGTGAAGGCGTCGACGGTCAGCCGCAGATCGCGGTACTCCTCCATATCCAGGTTGAGGAAGGTCGGACCACCCGGGCTGCCCGCTGCGGCCCGAAACAGCACGCGCAAGGCGTCGCACACCCGGCGCAACGTCTCGTCATAGCCCCACAGGTTCAGCTGGCTCGCGACTGCCGACGCTTTCACCGATACGTAGTCGACGTCGGACCGGCGGATGAGGTCGCTGATGCCCGCCACCCGGCGGGCAGCTTCCTGCTCGCCGAGCACGTCCTCGCCGAGCAGGTTCACGTTGACGGCGAAGCCCGCGGCGCGCAGCCCGCGAAGGTGACGGGCCAGCGACGGGTCGTCCCGGTCGACGATCAGCCCGCCGACCACCTGCCGTAGGCGCCGGCGGGTCAGTGGCATGACGACCCCGGGCAGCCGCTCGGCGACCTGCACGCCGGCTTTGAGCAACAGCCGGTCAGCTCCGGACAGGAACGCCGGGGGCGAGCCACTACCCAGGGCGACGAGCTGCCGCGCCGCCACCGCAGGATCCTCGGGTCGCAGCACCCGGTCACAGAAGGCCATGGTGAACGCCAGCGATCGCTCGTCGCCGGTCAACAGCTGAAAACGGCGGCGCTCGCGGCGTTCCTTCGACGTGAGCGCGCGTTCCGCGGCGGCGAGCCACGTACGCACCAAGGCGACCGCCGGCTCCACCAGCGCATCGCCGAGCTGGTCAGCCGCGGTGCGGGTCATGCCTCGACAATGGGGTGTCGTCCGCGTGATGAAAAGCGAACGCGCAGGTGGCCATTCACCGCGTCCGGCTGCGCCGCTCCGATCGCGCCGTCAGGTCGACCGCTGCCGGTCGCGGGTGAATGGCTCGAAACGACAAGTCGTGCAGCTCGACCGCCTCTTGCGGCCGCAGCCGCACCAGCCGGGAGCCGGGTTCGTACAGCAGATCGATGAAGCCCTCTTCGGGCCACAGCGCACTGTCGGTACCCAGATAGCGGGCGAGGATGCGGAACGCGATCTCCCACGACATCGGAAGCACTTCCGCCGGCCCGCTCACCGTGAGCTCGAGCATCTCGCCGGTGGTGACGTCGCACGTGTCGACGACCAGCGCTACCTGCGGCCCCGTCCGCAGGGACTCCTCGACGCCGGACCCCTTCGCCGCAAGCCACCAGAACGCGTCGCCGTCCCAATGGAACCAAACCGGCCGAATCGTCGGTCCGGTCGTGGCGACCCGCGCGGCGATGGGTCGGGAGAGGAACTCCTCGACGGTCACCACTTTCGGAAGGTAACTCGGCGATCACATGTTCGGCGCGCAATGCCGACCGGCGCGTTCCGGAAAAGTGGATCATTCCGCCGGCGGGATGAGCGGCAGGCGGATGGTGAACCGGGTGTCTCCTGGCACGGAGGCGACGGACAGGTCACCGCGATGCTTGTTGACGACCACCCGATAGGAGATGTCGAGCCCGAGCCCGGTGCCTTCCCCGACCGGCTTCGTCGTGAAGAACGGCTCGAAGACGCGGGACTGGATCTCCGGCGGGATGCCGGGGCCGGTGTCGCCGATCTCGACGACCAGGTAGCCGTCGTCGCGCCGGGTGCGAATCGTGAGGGTGCCCTCGCCGCCCATGGCCTGGACGGCGTTGTCGATGATGTTCGTCCAGACCTGGTTCAGCTCGGCTGCGTAGACCGACAGCCGCGGCAGCGCACGGTCGTACTCCTTGACCACCCGGATGCCGGGGCCGAACTTGCCTTTCAGCATGAGCAGCGTGCTGCCCAGCAGGTCGTGGATATCGACCAGCTGGATCGGCGCGCGGTCCAGCTGCGAGTACTGACGAGCGGCGCCGACGAGCGTGGAGATTCGCGTGGTGGCGTCTTCGATCTCGTTCATGAGGAGCTCGGTCTCGAGCGTGTAGTTCAGCCACCGGATCGCGGCCTCCTGCGCGCTTTCCGGCACCGTCGCCGTCAGCCGTTCGAGCCAGTCGATGTCGAGGCCCGCCGACACGAAGGTGGACGCGAGGTCCCAGCCGCCGCCGACGCCGTGGCCCTCGAGCCAGTCGCCGATCTCGTCCTCCCGGTCGCTGGCTTCCAGCGGGGAGAGCTCCGCAGCTTTGGCGACATGCTCGACGGAGTCTTCCTGCAGGCGCATGAGGGCCTCGAGCGTGGTGCGGTCGAACGGTCTCTGGGTGAGCAGCGCCAGCTTGTGCCGCATGCCGGCGACCCTCTCCCGCAGCGATGAGCTGGCTCGCACCGCGGCGGCAGCCGGGTTGTTCAGCTCATGGGTGAGCCCGGCCGACAACGAACCCAGCGCGAGCAGCCGCTCCCGCTGCCCGACCAGCTCGTTCGAGCGGCGGGTGCCGAAGAAAAGCCCCTCCAGCAGGTGCACCGCCATCGGGAACCACTCGTGCATCAGCGACGAGAACTGCTCCGCGCTGAGGATGAAGAAGCGCGACGGCACGATGACGCGCATCGAGTTCAGATACGTCTGCGGCACCGCGTCACCGAGGTAGGCCGTCCAGGCACCGCCGTACACCCCGCGCTGGGCGGTGCGGCCGACTTCCACGTCGTCGGCGCCGACCCGGCGGTACAGCGCGACCTCGCCGTCGAGCAAGACGTAGAAGCACCGCGCCGGCTCACCCTCGCGGAGAAGGAACCCCGGCTCGATGTCCTCGACGACGCCGTTCTCGCAGAGCCACTGCAACTTCTCGTTATCGAGCTGCTCGAAGAGAAAGAGCGTGCGCAGCTCCTCCTTGCTGCAGCGCTGAACGTCGGTCACAACTGCTCCAGGTAGCGATGCACGAGCATGACCGCCATCGCGCCTTCGCCGACCGCTGAGGCGACGCGCTTGGCCGACTCCGACCTCACGTCTCCGGCCACGAAGATCCCCGGCGTGCTCGTCTCCAGGTGGTAGGGCGGGCGCGACAGCGGCCACCCCGCCGGCCGTTCGCCGTCGACGAGCAGGTCCGGTCCGGCGAGTACGAAACCCTTGCCGTCACGCATGACGAGCCCGTCCAACCAGTCGGTCTGTGGCGAAGCGCCGATGAAGACGAACACATGGCCGGCGTCGACGATTTCCTGCTGGCCGGTGAGGTCGTCGCGCAAGGTCAACCGCTCGAGATGGTCGCCACCGTGAGCCTCGACCACCTCGGTGCAGGTGCGCACCGAGATGTTCGGGATGGCGGCGATCTGCTGGATCAGGTAGTGCGACATCGACGCTTCCAGGCTGCGGCCACGCACCACGAGCGTCACCGAGCGGGCCGTCTTAGACAGGTGAACGGCCGACTGGCCGGCGGAGTTGGCGCCGCCGACGATGTAGACGTCCTGGTCCATGCAGGCCGCCGCCTCGGTGAGCGCTGAGCCGTAGTACACCCCGCAGCCGATGAGCGCGTCGCACCCGGGTGCCGCGAGCTTCCGGTAGGCGACGCCGGTGGCCAGGATGACCGTGTGGGCGTCGATCGTCGCCCCGTCCGAGAATCGCACCGTGCGAGCCGATCCGTTGATTTCCAGCCCGACCACGTCGCGCGTGGTGATGAGCTCGGCACCGAACTTGAGCGCCTGCCGCCGGGCGCGCTCCGTCAGCTGCGCGCCGGACACGCCGTCCGGAAAGCCCAGATAGTTTTCGATGCGGGAGCTCTGGCCGGCCTGACCGCCGGTCGCCAGCCGCTCGACCAGCACTGTGCGCAGCCCCTCCGAGGCGCCGTACACGGCAGACCCCAGCCCCGCCGGCCCGCCGCCGATGACGACGAGGTCGTAGAACTGCGCGGAGGGCGACGTCGCCAGACCCACCCGCTCGGCGAGCTCGGCCTCGGACGGCGCCACCAGCGCCTCGCCGGCGGTGGTGACGACGAGCGGGAGGTCTGCCGGATCAGCGTTCGCCGCCTCGAGCAGCCGGCCTCCCTCCGCCGACTCCGACGCGAACCAGCGATAGGGAACCTGGTTGCGCGCGAGGAATTCACGCACCTGCGACGAGCGCGCCGACCACCGGTGACCCACCACCTTGGTGACCGGGATCGGCTGGTGGTCCTGCGCCCGCCAGCTCTCCAGCTGCGCGTCGATGACCGGGTAGAGCTTCTCCTCAGGCGGGTTCCAGGGCTTCAGCAGGTAGTAGTCGAGATCGACGACGTTGATGGCGTCAATCGCCGCGCCGGTGTCGGCGTAGGCGGTGAGCAGCACCCGGCGGGCCCCCGGATAGAGATCCATCGCCTGCTCGAGGAACTCGATACCGCTCATCTCGGGCATGCGGTAGTCGGCGATGAGCACGGCCGCCACGTCACCGCGCAGCTTCATCTCCCGCAGCGCCTCGAGCGCCTGCGGCCCCGACTCGGCGCGCACGACGCGGTAGCTGTCGCCGTAACGGCGGCGCAGGTCACGGGCGACAGACCGGGAGACCGCCGCATCGTCGTCGGTCGTCACAATCGCCGGAAGGCGCGCCGGCGGGCGGGCGGCAGACGCGCTGCTAGGACCAGCTGGCTGCATGGCCGTCACGGTAACGAGCGGACGGTTCCTCGGCGCGTCTCATGCGAGGAGCGTGCGTGCCCGGCGGGCCTGCGGCCAGCCGCTTTCACCGAGGGCGTATCAAGGCGGACGCCGGTCGGCGTCCGGACCGGGAGTGGGACATGGCGTCCGGTTGATAACTTCGAAACGTTCGGGAAATCGGCGTGTTTTGTCCAGGCTAATCTGGGTACCGCAGCCATGCTGAAACGGCAGCAATGACTTGCCGGCATTGAAGTGTCAGTTTGGAGCATCATGGCCGCTCAATCCGTCGCTGCCACCTGCACCTCGGCATTTTGCGACCGTCAGGCCGCCGTCCTGGTCGCGTGGCGCACGAATCCCGCGGGCCTGCCCTTCTGCGCCAAGTGCGCCACCAAGCTCTCCACGCACGGCGATCGCATTCTCCCGCTGCCGGACAGCCGCGGGCGTATGCCGCTGGCAAGCTGACCGGCGCACATTCGAGCTATCCCAGAACAAGATCCGCGACCACCGCGCGATGGTCGCTGCCGATCGGGCCGAGGACGCGGTAAACGCGAACCCCGATTCCCCGCGAGATCAGCACGTGATCGAGCGGCAGGACCAGTGGCATGAGCGATCGTCCGCTCGGCCATGTCGCCAGGTAACCGCGGCCGGCACCGGCGTCGACCATGGCGTTCGGTCCTCCCAGCACCCGGCGAAACGGCTCGTCCCAGTGCGAGGCGTTGAAGTCCCCGGCGGCCACCACGGGCAGGCGCTCGGTGTGCAGGTGTGTGCCGAGGCGCCCGAGCTGACGCTTCCACACCGCGGGACCGGAGCCGCGCGCAGGCGCGGTCGTATGCACCTGATAAACGCGAAAGGCGCCACCCGGCGACGCGATCGTCGCGCGCATCATGGCAATTCCCGATTCCCACCAGAGCTCGCGGCTCGAAATCGGCCAGCGGCTGAAGATGGCTTGGCCGAACGCGTTGGCCTGCGGACGCTGCCAGCTGTAGGCGTACTGCCGCAGATCGAGCCTGCGCTTGTTCAACGGGGAGAGCTCCGAGATGACCACGACATCCGGGTCCGCCCGGCGGATCTGCCGGCTGGCTGCCGCGCCGGTATCGCTCGAGTACCGGAGATTGACGGCCAGCAGCCGGATCCGGCCACCGGACGCCGACCCCTCGGGAGCAGCTCCGGTCCAGGCCGGCAGCCAAGCCCAGATGATGATGAGTGTCATCACCACGGCGGCGCCGCCGAGTGAGGCCCGCCGCAGCACGCCGGCGGCCAGCACCACCACGAGGCCGGTCAGCACGGTGAGCGGCCACGCCGTCGACAACGCGATCAGCAGCGTCGAGTCGGAGTCGACACCGAAGAATCGCAAGGCGACGAGAAGCGTCAGCGACCCCGCCACCAGCCAGGCGATCGCGGCGAGCGCCCGGGCGAGCAGCTGCCGCACCCGGGGGGCCTTCACCGCCCCGAGTCTGTCAGACGGGAGCGAGCTGCTCCCCGCGCACGACGCGTCCCGGCCGGGCGCTGGTCGGCTCCCCGTCGCGCATGACGACCTGACCGGAAACGATCGTCGCCACGTAGCCGTCCGCCTTCTGGATCAGGCGCTTCGCCCCACCGGGCAGGTCGTGGACGATCTGCGGCTGGCGCACTCGCAACCGGTCGTAGTCAATGACGTTGAGGTCGGCCTTGTACCCCTTCGCGACCACACCGCGGTCGTACATCCCGAAAAGCCGCGCGGTGTCGCGCGTCTGCTTGCGCACGATGAGCTCCAGCGGAAGCTGCTCGCCGCGAGTACGGTCGCGCGTCCACAGGGTGATGTTCGTGGTCGGGATGCTCGCGTCGCAGATGATCGCGCAGTGCGCTCCGCCGTCGGCAAGGCCCATCACCGCCTGCGGGTGCTGCAGCATCTGCTGCACGGCGTCCAGCGATCCGTACGCGTAATTGAGGATCGGGATCAGGAAGAGCTGGTCGGGGCTGCTGCTGAGCATGAGGTCGTAGAGCACCTCGAACGGCGAGCGCCCGGTGCTTCGCGCCAGCTGCCCGACGCTCGCCTCCGGTGCGGGCTCGTAGTCCATCTCGTCGGTGAGCAGCACGGTGCGGTCGGCGTAGAGCGTGAGGACGTTCGGACGGTCCACCGGATCCGGCTCCGAAAGGATGGCCCTGCGCACCTCGGGGTCGCGCAGCCGTTCGAGCCGCTCGGCAGGCGGCAGGCCGGCAAGCCGCTGCCAGGTGGGCCGTGCCGAGAACGGGTGGTAGGTCGTCTCCAAGCCGAACAGCAGCCCGGTCGCACGACCCGCGACCTGCGGGATGAGCGCGTCACCGGCGGCAGCGGCGTCGGTCGACGCCGCCAGTAGATCGAGGTACTCCTGCGGAGCGCTGTTGGTCTGGTTCATGCCGAACGTCACCGGACGCTCGATCTCCTTGGCCAGCCTGCGCATCCAGGCCACTTCCTTGTACGGCTCGATGTGATCGTCGCCCGCGATCCCGGCCGGTGCGACCTCGAACAAGCCGGTTCCCGCATCGCGCAGCGCCCGGCCGATCCCGAACAGCTCCTCTTCCGCGGCGAACGTCCCCGGCACCGGTTCACCGTCGATGGCCCGATGGCTCAGCGTCCGCGACGTAGAGAAGCCCAGCGCACCGGCGCGCAGCGCCTCGCCCACGATCTCCGCCATCTGCGCGATGTCTTCGGACGTGGCGGGCTCGTTGCGCGCGCCGCGCTCGCCCATGACGTACGCCCGGAGCGGACCGTGGGCGATCTGCGTGCCCATGTCGAGCAGGCGCGGCGTGCGTTCGAGCGCATCCAGATACTCGGGGAAGCTCTCCCACGCCCACTGCATCCCCGCGGCGAGCGCCGTACCGGGAATGTCCTCGACGCCCTCCATCAGGCCGACCAGCCACTCGTGCTTGTCCGGCGCCGCCGGCGCGAAACCGACGCCGCAGTTGCCGGCGACGACGGTCGTGACGCCGTGCCAGCAGGACGGCGACAGCAGCGGATCCCACGTCGCCTGACCGTCGTAATGGGTGTGGATGTCGACGAACCCGGGGGTGACCACCATGCCGTCGGCGGCGACGACTTCCCGTCCGGCGCCCAGCGAGCCCGGTGCGGCGACTTCGGCGATGACGCCGTCCTGCACGGCAATGTCGGCATCGCGGGCCGGGGCGCCGGTGCCGTCGACGACTCTGCCGCCGGTGATCACGAGGTCGTACACGGGCTGCTCCCAGCGGATCTAGAACGAGCTTGCAGTCGAGGCCGTAAGGATCGCATGCACCGTCAACTCGACTGCCGCGCCCGCCCCAACGCGAACTCCGGGCCATCCGGGCGAAAACGGTAGATCAGTGGGTATGGGCCGATCGTGGCGATGAACGAACTGCTGCTGGTGCGGCACGGCGAGAGCGAGGGGAACACCGCCCGCGAACGCGCGGAAGCGGCTGCCGCAGAGGTGATCGACGTGCGACAACGTGACCCGGACGTGCCGCTCTCCGAACTCGGGCGAAAGCAGTCGGCGGCGCTCACCGACGCGTTCGACGGCCTGTCCTTCGCGCAGGTCTGGAGCTCGCCGTACGTGCGGGCGGCGCAAACGGCCCGGATCGCCACGGGCGGGCGGTCCAGACTGCGGTACGACGAGCGGCTGCGCGACCGCGAGCTCGGCATCCTCGACCGGCTCACCGCTCGCGGTGTAGCCGCGCGCTTCCCGGAGGAGGCGGAACGGCGCACGTGGCTCGGCAAGATGTACTACCGGCCGCCCGGCGGGGAGTCCTGGGCCGACGTGGCGCTGCGGCTGCGCTCGTGGCTGCGGGAGCTTTCCGACCAGCCCGGACGCGTCCTCGTCGTCACCCACGACGCGGTCATCCTGCTGTTGCGCTACGTCTGTGAGGGCATGGACGAGCAGGCCCTGCTCGAGCTGGCGGCGCGGTCGTCGCTGGGCAACGCGTCGGTGACCCGGCTGGTGCGCGAGCAGGAGCGGTGGCGAACGACCGCCTTCGACGACCGATCCCATCTCGGTGACCTCATGACCGACCACCCTGCGGAGAAGCAGCATGTCCACCCCCGGTGACGTCATCAGCCCGGCCACCCTGCGCGAGTGGCAGCTCCCCGGCGTGGAGGGTGGCAAGCACAGTCGCGGTCACGCCGTCGTCGTCGGTGGCTCCACCAGCACCCCGGGTGCCGTCCTGCTCGCCGGGATCGCCGCATTGCGGGTCGGCGCGGGGGTCCTCGCGATGGGCGTCCCCGAAGAGGTGGCCATCCCGCTCGCCGTCGAGGTTCCCGAGGCGGGAGTGACGCCGCTCGGCGGGGACCTGAAGGCGGTTGTCGAGCAGGCCGACGCGCTTCTGATCGGCCCCGGCTTCGCCGATCCGCAAACCACCGAGCGGGTGCTGCGCGAGGTGCTTCCCGTGGTCCCCGACAAGGCCCCCGTCGCGCTCGACGCGTTCGCTCTCGGAGTGCTGAGCGATCTGCGTGAGCTGTGCGAACCGCTCGCCGGACGCCTGGTGCTCACGCCGAACACGCAGGAGGCGCGACGCCTGCTGGGGCTGTCTGGCGACGAGGATCCCGGCAGCGACGCCGGACCGCGCATGGCACGGCAATGGCACGCGGTCGTGAGCTATCAGGGCGCCATATCAGCGCCTGACGGTTCCGAACGGCCCGTGCTCACCGGGCACGCCGGACTCGGGACATCCGGAAGCGGCGACGTTCTCGCGGGAGCCGTACTGGGACTGCTGGCCCGCGGCGCGCAACCGGATCAAGCGGCGGCCTGGGCAACCTATCTGCACGCCGCGGCCGGCGACCGGCTGGCTGCCCGCGTCGGCCGGCTGGGTTTCCTCGCTCGTGAGCTCGCCGACGAGTTGCCCGTGGTCCTCACGGAGCTGCAGAGCTGACCGCTAGCCGGCCAGGGCGAGTGCGCGCTCCAGCCACCAGCTGCCCGCCGGGGGCTGCCCGGGGCCGCAGGTGCCGTCGGAGTCGCCCGGCTGCTTGACCCACAGGAAGGCGTCGACGCCCGCGATACCGGTATCGGTGGTGGGCGCCGCCCCGATCTCACGTCCTGGCGGGTTACACCACTCCGCCTGCACGGATGCGCCGGACGCGTCGTAAGGCCCGGCGCCGTTGCGGCTGGTGTCGATCACGAAATGCTTACCGCCGAGCAACGTCCCGATGCGCTCGCCGTACCCGGCGCTCGCCGCGGTGGTCTGGTAGTTCGCCACGTTCAGCGCGAAGCCGGCGGCGCGTTCGACCCCGCTTGCCCGCAGCGCCCGCACGAGCGCGGACGTGTCGGATATCCAGTCGGAATGCCCGGCGTCCAGGTAGGTCTTCACCGCTGGGCGTGTGCGCAGGATCGCCACCGCCTGGCGGAGCAGCGCGAACCGGGCATCGGCGTCGACTCCGGGGCAGTCGCCGAGAGCCAGCGGGATGGCGTCCGGCTCGAGGATCACGACGGCGGAGCCGCGCAGGCCGGAGGCCACTTGGCGGACGTATGCGAGGTAGTCCGCCGCTGCCGGGGCGCCGCCGGCCGAGTAGCTCCCACAGTCCCGGTGCGGGATGTCGTAGATGGCCGCGACCAACGTGCGACCCTCGGCTGCCGCGGCTCGTGACAGGCTGAGGGCGCTTGCCGCTGACCCGGGCTCACCGGTGAACCAGACAGCTGCAGGCTGCTTGGCGATCCGCTCCACCCGGGTGGCCAGCACCTGCTGCCCCGCGGCCTGCAGCAACTGCTCGGCCACCTCGGCATGGCTGCGCGGATCGACATAGAACCGCTGCCCGGCCAACGCGCTGGGGTCGGGCCTTCGTGACGGGACAGCCGCCGGCGAGGGTGACGTGGAGCCGGTGGCGGCATGCGGGCGAGCTGCCTTGACGTCCGAGCCCGGCGTGTCGGCCCGCGTGACGAACGCGACGAGAACGACGAGAGCAAGCGCCACGATGCCGGCGCCGGCAGCGAGCAGCCAGCGCCTGTTCATGAAGCTTCCATCGGCCGTTCGCACCCAAACTTGCGGACGCGCAGGCCCCGAAAGAAGCACGGCGTCCGAGAGGTTTTCGATGCGGCGAACGGGCCCGGGCGGCAGGATACGAGCTGGCGCCGGGTGACGTGCTGATCCTGCTCACCGCGTTCGGCTGCCAATCGTCTGGCTCACGGATAGTCCTTCCACCGTTGCGCCAACGCGAGCAACGCGCGGTCGCTGCCGGCAGCGCCGAGAGCGCACAAGCCGACGGGCCGTCCGGTCGCGGTGCGCGTCGGCATGACGACCGCAGGCGCTCCGGACAGCCCGGACAGACAGGTGAGCCGCAGGGTGCCCAAGCGGGTGGCTGCAGCCGCCTGCGGATCCTGGCGGCGCGGGGGCGCCGCGGTACTCGACGCCGGCAGCAGCAGCACCGTGCCCGGCGACAGCACCGTCAGCACGCGGCGGCGCACCTCCATCGCCACCGGCTCGACGGCCTGCTCGTCCTCCACGGTGACCTTCGCGGCGTCGTCGAAACGGCCTGCCACATCGTCGGCGAGTGCTCCGGGATGCGCCCGGATCCACTTGCCGTGTGCGCGGTGCGCCTGGGCCATCTGCAAGGTCCGGAAGGTGTTGACCCACGCGTCGATGGACGCGCCGGTCACCTCCCGCACCACTGTCAGCTCGAGGCCGGCAAGGTCTGCCAGCCGGAGCGCCGCGCGTTCGACCGCGTCCGCGACGTCAGCGTCGGCGAGCTCGAGCAGATCCTGCGCCAGCACTGCGTTGCTCACCGCCGGCGCGTCGCCGCCCGCCAGCAGCACGTCGCCGACGCGGCGCAAGATGCCTGCGTCGCGGGTGAGCCAGCCGACCGTGTCGAAGCGCGGAGCCAGCGGGATCAGGCTGTCCGTCGACACTGCGCCGTGCGTCGGCCGGATACCGAAAAGCCCCTGATACGAAGCGGGTACCCGCACCGAGCCACCGGTGTCCGTGCCGAGCCCGATGTCGGCCTGACCGGTCGACACCGCGCTCGCCGGCCCGCTCGACGAGCCTCCTGGAATGCCACCGGCAACGGCGGGATTCGGCGGCGTTCCGTAGGCCGCATTGGTGCCGGCCAGGCTGAAGGCCAGCTGGTCGGTCTGCGCGATGCCGAGCACGTCCGCGCCCGCGTCGAGCAGCGACTGCACGGCAGCAGAGTGGCGATTCTCCACGGGTGCCTCCGCGAGCCAGGCCGGCACGCCGGCCCCGCGCCGGTAGCCGGCGACCGCGAACAGGTCCTTGACCGCGATCGACAGGCCGTGCAGCGGGCCGTCCGGCGCGCCGGAGACGAGCGGCGTGCCGCGCAGTCGCCAGATCGGATCGACGTCAGCGGGCGAATCGCTGACGTGAGCGACGCTGACCCGCCAGCCGACCGGTGTCCGCACCCATAGCTGAGTCTGCAGACCGCGCCCGCCGTCGGCGCGGCGCAGCTCGGCGAGAGCCACCGCCGCCGTGTCGGAGATCTGCCGCAGATGAAGGCGATCGACGATGCGCGCGGGGGCACCCCGACGGCTGCTGCGGAAGGCTCGGATGGCGTCGGCGCCGACGAGCACCCCCGCTGGGTCCGCACGCATGGTGGCAGGGTCGTCGAGAAACAGCTCATCGAGAACGGCCCTGTCGCCGGCCATCAGCGCCGTCTCATACCGCCAGAAGCAGGTGCTGACTTCGGAGAGCGCGCCGTCGAGCATGCTGTCGGACGCTACCGTCATCCGATCGGCTGCCACTCCCCCGTGCCAACTCACCGATCAGCCGCCGATAGGCGATCGAGGCCCGGTCCGGGTCGACGTCGACCAGGTCCTGCCGACCGACGCGGAAGTCGCTCGGCAGGCGTTCGAGTACCCGGCGATCCTCGACCGCCACTGCACGGTGCGCGGGCGTTCCGAATGTTCCCTTGTGCACGAAGGCGATGTGGGCCGGATTGCCAGCGGACGACGTCGGTGCCGAGAGCCGGCGCGAGATCGGCGCGACAGCCACGTCGTCGGCAATTCGGGAGAGGTCGTCGATCGGGGCTTTCGGCGCTCTCAACACTCTCCGAGCATGGCCCGGGGCCCGTTACGGCGATGTCAAACCTCGGTTGCGGCTGCGGGCGATCCGGCCGGAATCACTCGAAGGGCGGATGTGTCGAAGCGGCTGAATGGTCGATGCGAGTGCGCGACACTGGTGGTCCGATCTGCCGAGCCGGCGAGGTGACGATGCTGCGCACGCTCGATGGCCCCGCCCGCGTCTCGGTCCTTGGCGCGATGAAATCCGTGGTCGATCAGCCGCAGGCACCGTCCTCGCTGGGTGCCCAATTGATCGCGGCCACGTCCGACGTGCTGTTCGCGAGTCCGTTGGACCGGGCCGTAGCGGATCTTCCCCGGATCGCACCGGACCAGCTCGCCGCTGCCCTCTCCGGGCAGGCTGCGGGTAGCCGAACGGCGGCAGAGCTCGTGGCTCTCGCCGCGGTGGTCGACGGACTGGCGGATGCGGCACGCATCGAACTCGCGCTGGATTACGCCGACCACCTCGGGGTCAAGGACCACTGGGTGGACGAGCTCCGCGAGGTCGCGGCCGGCCGCATGGACGCGGCCATGCACCTCATGGTGGTGGTCAACGCGGCCACCTTCCCGGGTTTGGCACCCGCGGGCCGCGAGCCGGAGCTGCTGCCCTATAACGGTGTTACCGACGCCGACAAGCGGCTGCACGAACGTTACGAGGCGCTCGAAAGCTATCCCGCCGGCAGCTTCGGCCGGGCGCTCTGGGTGCACTTTCGGCGGCACGGATTCCGCTTTCCCGGTCAGGAAGGCGCCTTCACGGAGAAGTTCACGATCCCGCATGATTCCATCCACGTGCTCTCGGACTACAACACGTCCATCCAAGGCGAACTGCTGGTGAGCACCTACACCGGTCGCATGCACGTCACGGACGCGCTCGCCGCACATCTGCTGCCGGTCATCTTCCAGTGGCATATCGGCCAAGAGGTGAACGGCATCGGGGCCCAGCACGGAGCGTTGGATCCCTGGAAGTTCGTGGTCGCCTGGAAGCGCGGTGACCAGACGGCCGGCGACGTGCTCAGCCCGGACTGGGATTTCTTCGCGGCGGCGCCGCGGCAGCTTGATGCCTTGCGCGAGGAGTACGGCATCCCCGCCCTTCCGGAGCAGTACCGGCCGGCGGGCCCGGAAGTGAACGTGACAGCGGAAGCGGATCCGACAGTTCGCTAGCGCGCCGTTCCGCGGGCACCCGAGCGGAGCACTTGAGCGCAGCACCCCAGCGGAACGCCCAGGCGACAGCTGCCACCATGTGCCGTCGTTGAGCGACGCGGGGTGGTGGCAGCACCCGGCAGCACGACCGCTGCCACCAGCTGGCGTTGCCAGAAGCACGCGCCATGGTGGCAGTAGACCCGACCAGGCACCCGAAGCGGCACCGCCACCAGATGCCGTTGCCAGAGTAACGGGAGATGGTGGCAGTCATCGCGCGAAGCCGCCCGAAGCACCGCTGCCACCAAACGCCGTCGCCAGGACGGCACGACATGGTGGCAGCGGCGACCCTCGCCGTTACTGCCAGCAGCTGCCGTCGTGAAACGACGCGAGATGGTGGCAGTAACCACCGCCAGCTGGTGGCAGCACCCGACAGCAGCACCGCTGCCACCACCTGCCGTCGTCAAACGGGCGACGTCAGCCAGCCGTGCCCGGCAATCGCCCTTGCGTGGCGTCGAAGAGCGCCCGCGAGCCCACCTCGCGCACGGCACGCACCGCGCAGGCCAGTGCCTCAGGTGTCTGACCGATGCCTGCCAAGATCGCGTCAACCTCACCGAGGCCGGCACGCCGAAGCAGTCGCCTCTCGTTGGTCACCCACTCTCCCCGGGCTGCGAGCACCGCGTGCCCCGTCTGCATCGCTGCCTGCGCGAGGAGGCCGGCGCACTGGGTGATGGCACTGCGAAGCGCCGGGCTCGAAGCCGCATAGTCCATCAGCAAATCGGCGCTGGCCCACCACACCTCGGGAGCGCGCTCGCGAAGTGCGGCGGGATAGCGCGGCGACGGCAGTGAACCGTGCAGCACTCGTCCCAGCGCCAGTTCAGCGACGACGATGTAGCTCGGGATTCCCGCAAGATGAAAGAGCAGCGGCTCGACGCGAAAGCGGCCCGCGGCGCTTTCGTCGATTTCACGCTGAACGACGGTCAGGTCCCGGTAGTGAACGTCCACCTTCCGGCCGTCGATATGCAACCAGGCCCCTCCGTTGAAGACTCCCCCGCCCCAGGAGCCGACCTCGAAGACCTGCCCTTCCCAGCCGATCGCGCGCAGATCGGCCGGGTCCAACTGATCGCGGTAGTAGATGGCAAGGTCCCAGTCGCTGTCCGGGCCCGCTGCCCCGGTTGCCCGCGAGCCGCCCAGCGAAACAGCGACGACGCCTGGCAGGCCGGCGAGCCGCTCCGTGATGTCCGCAAGGAACTCGGCGTCATCCATAGGGCACATCTTCCGCCGATACCGGAGAAAGTGAACCGGTTCCAGCTACCACTGCTGTGTCAACGGCACGGGTATCCAGGCCGCTTGCTCACCGGCGGCGCCGCGGTGCGCCGGGGCTGGTGTGACCGGCTAGGGCTGGGCCTGGAACGGCCCGACGGTCACCGTGTTCTCGGGCTCCTTTCCCGACCCGACACAGCGTTCGAACACGGAGTTGGCCGGCAGATCGACTGCCGTTGCCTCAGCGGCGGATGAATACCCGAGGACGAGCTCCGCAGAGGTAGCGAACTGGCCAGTGCCCGCAGTGCATGCGCTCTTGCTCAGCAATACGTCCGCGTCTTTCGTTGCGGTCAGCTCCACCCAGTCCGCCTTCAAGGACGCCAGTTCGTTCGTCCACAGCAGCACGCTCTTACCGTTCATGAGCTGCACCGTGGGATAGCCCTGCAACCAGCACGGAGTCGCGCTCGGATTGTGCAGCCGCAGCCGGAGCACCTCAGGGACCGGTCCGAGCGTTGCGCCGAGACCGTCGTAAGACGCCTGCAGACGGAGCAGGTGACAGACGGGCCCGGGCGCCGGCGGCACGAGGTCGAACCGGATGGACTGCGCGCCGACGTTGGACGTCTCTGGCGCCTGCGTCGCCACGAGGAAACACGCCTGCCCGCAGTAGGTCGTGCCGCCCTGGGTGTTGCGCAGGACGGTGTGCAGCGTCAGCGTGGCCTCGAACCGTCCGCTCGTATCGGCGCGGGGGGAGCTGAGCACCTGCAGAGCCCCGCAGTCGTAGCTCTGCGGGCATTGCCGGATGCTGATCGCCTGGCGAGCCGCGAAACCGGATCCGGAAACGGTCACCACCGAGCCGTCTGACAGGCCGCTCATCGGAGTCATGGAGAGCCCGGGCGACAGGCTGCGCTCCGGCGTGGGGGTCGCTGACGGGGTCGGCCCTCCGCTGACGACCGCGATACCCCGGCCGCCGGATCCGTCACCGGCCGAGATCAGGCCGAATGCCACGCCTGCGACGACGAGGAGTGCCAGCAGGCCGAGGCCCACACCCGCGCGACGCCGTTTGCGCCGGCCGGCCTCCCGCTCGACGGTGGAGGCGTCGAACTGCCGCTGCGGCGGCGGGGCTGCCTGCTGCAGTCGCTGCCGAAGATCCTGGCTCATATCGGCTTCTCCAGACTGTCGAGAGCAGCGGTGTTCGAGACGAGCCCGCTACTGCGAAGCGCCGCGAGTCCCCGTGCCAGGTGGGCCTTCACCGTTCCCACCGAGCAGTTCATGACCGCCGCCACCCGCGCATGGTCGAAGTCCGCGAGGTAGTGCAGCAGCACCGCCTGCCGTTGCCGGTTCGAAAGGGCGGCCAACGCCCGTTGGAGGTCGATGTCGCGCTCCACGTCCGGCATGGGACTTTCCACTTCGGTAAGCAGCTCCCGCGAACGACGGAGCGCCCGCCGTTCGGCCGCGCGCCGCCGGAAGCTGGACGCCGCCAGGTTGAAGGCACAGCGAAAGGCCCACGCCGTCGGGTCGTCCACCTCGGCCCGCCGCTGCCACAGCCGGATCAGCGCTTCCTGCGCAACATCCTCCGCGGTCTGAGTGCTTTGGCAGTACAGCGCGAGCGGACCGACGATCGCCGCGTACACGTGCGCCACCCAGGCCTCAGGGTCGGGCACGGCGTTACGCATCCGGCCTCCTGCATCGCCTGCACATGTCTAAGAGACGCGCGACAAAGGGTGTCTGGGTTACCTGAGCGGGCGGAAAGGCTAGCTGGCTTGAAACGTGCGCCGGTAGCCGTGCGGCGAGGTGTGCAGCGTCCGCGCGAAGTGCTTGCGCAGGTTCGCGGCCTCACCGAAGCCGCTACGGGCGGCGATGACGTCCACCGCGAGATCCGTCGTCTCCAGTAGCCGCTGCGCGAACTGCAGCCGCTGCCGGAGCAGCCACTGGTACGGCGTGGTGCCCGTGGTCTCCTGGAAACGGCGGGCGAACGTACGACGGCTCATGGCGGAGCGGCGAGCCAGCTCCTCGATGGTGATCGGCAGCTCGAGATGCCCTTCGGCCCACGCAAGCGCGCCGGCGAAGAGGTCCACCCGCGGGAAGTCGGGCATCGGGGCGGCGATGTACTGCGCCTGCCCGCCGTCGCGGTGCGGCGGCACGACGAGATCGCGCGCGAGGCTGGTGGCCACTTCGGCACCGAAATCCTGGCGCACGAGATGCAGGCAGAGGTCGATGCTGGCAGCACTTCCGGCTGAGGTGAGGATGTCTCCTTCGTCGACGAAGAGCACGTCGGGGTCGAGCTCGACGCTGGGGTACTGGGCGGCGAGGCGAGCGCAGTCGGCCCAATGCGTGGTGGCGCGGCGGCCGTCCAGCAGCCCGGCGGCGGCAAGCACGAACGCGCCGGTGCACAGCGAGACCAGGCGCGCGCCGCGCTGATGGGCCCGGCGCAACGCCTGCAGCACCTCCGGCGCGATACCGGCGGGATTGCTGCACGGCGGCACGATGACGGTGCCGGCGGACGCGAGCCACCGTAAGCCGGCTCCCACGTCGACGGAAACACCGGTTCGCAATCGCACCGGCTGCGAGCCGGGGCTGCACACCCGAGTGCGGTACCACTGCGCCTCTCGCGGCATCCAGCTGTGCGGGCCGAAAACCTCGCTGGCCACAGCGAATTCGAAGAGGGACATCCCGTCGATCGCTGCAATGGCGACCGTAGGCGGCCGCGCCGAACGCTCAGGGGAGGTCGCACTGGGCGTGGCCGCAATGGCGCGCATAGCGGCAATCATGCCACTGCCCGAGCAGCCCCGTCGAGGCCGAGACTCCACCTATGAACCCATCGCTTCCGCCCACCGGCCCCTCACGCACGGACGGGGACGGCGCGGCCGCCGTGATCTTTCACCGCCATCGACGCCCCGCCCCGCCGCGCTCCGACGAGCAGCGACACGTCGGGGCGCACAGCTGGGCGCGGCGCTCGCCGCGAACCTCGTCCCATTATTTAGGACGCGTCTTCCGCTATTTGGGATTCGGTAGTACGTTCCCACCATGAGCCAGACCGCGGGTCAGCCCGTCACCTACACCCACGGCCATGCCGAACCGGTGTTGCGCTCGCACCGCTGGCGCACGGCGGAGAACTCGGCCGGCTACCTGCTGCCGCACGTGCAGCGCGGCATGAACATCCTCGACGTCGGGTGCGGGCCGGGCACCATCACGGTCGACTTGGCCCGGCTGGCCGATCCCGGCGTCGTGACAGCCCTCGAGGTGTCCGCAGAGGTACTTGCCCTCAGCCGCAGCGAGGCCGCGCGACGCGACCGGCGCAACCTCGCGTTCGTCGTCGGCGACGTCCTTGCGCTCGACTTCCCCGATGACACGTTCGACATCGTCCACGCGCACCAGGTGCTGCAGCATCTGGGAGATCCCGTCGCCGCCCTCGCCGAGATGCGCCGCGTGTGCAAGCCCGGCGGAATAGTCGCGGCGCGCGACGGCGACTACGCGGCATTCACCTGGTTCCCCGAAGTGGCGGAGCTCGACGAGTGGCTGCAGCTCTACCGGACGGCAGCGCGGGCCAATGGGGGCGAGCCCGACGCCGGCCGCAGGCTGCTCGCCTGGGCGCACGCCGCCGGGCTTCGCGATGTGACCGCGACGTCCAGCACCTGGTGTTTCAGCACGCCGGACGACCGCGCCTACTGGGGCGGTATGTGGGCCGACCGCATCGTGAACTCTGCGCTGGCGCGTCAGCTGGTCGACACCGGGGCCGCCACTTCCGCGGACCTGCAACGGATCTCGGCCGCGTGGCGAACGTGGGCCGGCGACGAGGACGGCTGGTTCTCCGTGCTGCACGGCGAGTTTCTCGCGACGGCGTAGGGCATGCCCCGTCAGTTGACGAGCGGGTCGCGCGGCAGGCCCAGGATGCGCTCGCCGATCTGGTTGCGCTTGATCTCGGAGGTGCCGCCGGCGATCGACATCCCGCGCTGCATGAGCGCAAGACCACCGCTCAGCGCACCACCGCCGTCGAGGTAAGCACCGGTCGGACCCATCGTGTCGACCAGGATGGCTGATGCCTCATGCAGATTCTCCGACAGCAGCAGCTTGGTGACGGCACCTTCCGGACCGGGTCCGGAGCCGGCGACGGCGCGGTGAACGCTGCGCAGGTTCAACGCTTCTCCTGCCTCCGACCGGGCGATGTGCCGGCCGAGCCGGCCGGCGCCTCCGCGCAGCCGCTCGGGACGCGCGTCGAAGGCAGCAACGATGGCGTCGAGGGGGACGGACATCGCGCCCTGTCCCCCGCCGATGCTCACGCTCTCGTTGCCGAGCGTCGCGCGCGCCACGGTCCAGCCGCCGTCGATCGGCCCGACGACATCCGCGTCCGGGATGAACACGTCGTCGAAGAAGACCTCGTTGAACTCCGACCGGCCGGATGTCATGCGCAGCGGCCGCACAGTGACGCCTTCGGCTTGCATGTCGACCACCATCGTCGTGATGCCCTGATGCTTCGGGGCGTCAGGGTTCGTCCGCACCGTGGCGAAGCCGTAGCGCGCAAGGTGCGCACCGCTCGTCCACACCTTCTGGCCGTTCAGCACCCAGCCGCCGTCGACCTTGGTCGCCTTGGTCTTGATGCCGGCGGCGTCCGAACCCGCCTCCGGCTCGCTGAAGAGCTGGCACCAGATGAGTTCTTGGTTCAACGCCGGTGGGACCCACCGGGCGATCTGCTCCTCGGTGGCGTGCTGCACGAGGGTGAGGATGACCCAGCCGGTGATGTTGTAATTCGGTCGTTTGATTCCAGCGGCGCGAAACTCCTCCTCGATGACGAGCTGCTCGATGGCACCCGCGTCGCGACCCCACGGCTTCGGCCACGACGGCACCGCGTAGCCGGTTTCGACCAGCGCGGCCCGGCGCTGCTCCTCATCGAGGTCTTTCACGCTCGCGACAAAGCGACGGACGTCGTCACGGATCGGCTCCGCTTCCGCCGGCAGGTCGAGCGCCCGGGTCAGCCGGGCGCCGCCACGGAAGAGCGCCAGCACGTCGGCGGAGGCCGCCTCGACATCGACGATGCCTTCGAGTGCTGTCGCCCGCCGCAGGTAGAGATGGGCGTCGTGCTCCCAGGTGAAGCCAATGCCACCGTGCACCTGGATGTTCAGCTGCGCGTTGTGATCCGCAGCCGGCAACGCGAGAGCCGCAGCGATGGCGGCGGCGTAGGAGAACTCGTCCCCTCCCAGCTCGGACGCACGCGCGGCGTCCCACACCGCAGCTGTGGCGAGCTCGGCGGCCACCGCCATGTTCGCGCAGTGATGCTTGACCGCCTGAAACGTCGCGATGACGCGTCCGAACTGCACTCGTGTCTTGGCGTACTCCGCGGCCTGCTCCACGCAGGCGGAAGCCATTCCCACCGCTTCTGCCGCGAAGAGCACGCGCGAAACGTCGGTGAGCGTTCGGCCGGCGCCGGAGAGGACGGTCGCCGCCGCGCCGGTGAAGGTGAGCCGCGCCGCGCGGCGCGCGGGGTCGAGGCCGAGCGGGAGTTCCCGCTCGATGGCCGGGTCGGCGAGGTCGACGACGACGGCGTCGCCAGCGTGAGCGAGGACGGCGACGTTCGCCACACCGGCGCCGAGCACCGCCTCTGCGGAACCGAAGAGCTTGCCGTCGCGCACCTCGAGCTCACTGTCCAGCGCAACGGCGGCGATGGTCTGCCCGCCGGCCAGCCCGGAAAGCAGCTGCCCGCGCAGCGATTCGTCGCCCGCCGCGGCGATCACCGCGCTCGCGATCACCGACGGCACGAAGGGGCCGGCGGCGATCGAGCGCCCCAGCTGCTCGACGACGACGGTGAGCTCGCCCAAGCCATACCCGGAGCCGCCGTATTGCTCCGGCAGGTGAAGTCCGAGCCAGCCGAGCTCACGCAGATCGTTCCAGAATTCCGGCAATGAGTCGGCCTCGGCTTCCAGCGCGGCGCGGGCCGACTGCCGATCGCCGTGCCGCTGCATGAATCCGCCGGCTACAGCCGCGAGTTCCCGGTGTTCGTCCGCAATACCAAGCGCCATGGCGCAGATCCTAAGCGCGCGCGCGTCGGAGCGCCTCGGCGGCCGTGCACTCCGGCCGCGAGCGGCCCCCGGCGCCTGACGGGGGTGCTTGGCGACACTGCTGAGCTGCGCTTTAGACTTCACCCGCCCCATTCAGCGGACATCTCTCGAAGGAGACTCATGGCTCAGGTCAACGTCGAACGCGACGGTCGGGTGCTCGTCCTGACCCTCAACCGGCCCAAGCGTAAGAACGCGATGACGCTGACCATGTTCGCGCTGCTCGCCGACGCCTGGAAGGAGCTGAGTGAAGACCCCGGCCTGACCTGTGCCGTGCTCACCGGGGCGGAAGGCAACTTCTCCTCGGGTATGGATCTGCGCGCGATGGCGGGTGACGTCGACCCCGACGGCGCCATCGACGAGCAGGCCCGGCTGAAGGAAGATCCCGGCTTCATCTATCGCGGTATCTTGAAGACGTACCGGCCGACCAAGCCGGTCATCGCCGCCGTCGAAGGCGTCTCGATCGCCGGTGGCACCGAGATCCTGCAGGGCACCGACATCCGCGTGGCCGGCGAGAGCGCCCGCTTCGGCGTGTCCGAAGCTCGCTGGTCGCTGTACCCGATGGGCGGCTCCGCCGTCCGGCTGGCGCGCCAGGTCCCTTACACCGTCGCGGCGGAGATCCTGCTGACCGGCAAGCACATCTACGCGCCGGAGGCGAAGGAGATCGGCCTCATCGGCCACGTCGTACCGGATGGGCAAGCGCTCGACAAGGCGATGGAGATCGCGCAGACCATCGCCGCGAACGGCCCGCTGTCGGTGGAAGCGATCCTGAAGACGCTGCACGAGACGCAGCACATGAGCGAGCCGGAGGCGTTCGCGTACGAGGAGAACTACACCGGCGCCGTGATGGCCTCGGACGATGCCAAGGAGGGCCCCCGCGCCTTCGCCGAGAAGCGCACGCCGAACTTCCAGCGCAAGTAGCCAGGACACGTAAGGCGATCGGTGGCCGGCGCGTGGTGAAAGGCTCTGCAGCCGCGAACGCTGCAGTCGGTCACCGCGCGCTGGAAGCCGTCAACGCCGGCCGAACTCAAGACTTCCTGTCCTGCCTCGACGTCGACGTCGTCTACGAAGCGCCCTACTACGAGCATTTCGGCGAGCGGCGGGGGCGACCGGCGGTAGCGGCCATGTTCGACGGCATGGCCGAACGTTTCACTTCGGTGCACTACGAGGTGGTGGAGCACCTCGTCACCAGGTGGCGCGAATTCTCCAATCCCGATGTCTATCGCCGACAGGCGGAGCCTTCGGGCTGACGCTCACCGCGGGCGCCAGCGCTTCCAATACGCGGTCCCCGTGGCGCGAACCTTCTCCTGCCACCACAGCTCCACCGAGCAGGTCATCTCCGACTCGCTCGCCGCATCGACGACCGCCCGCAGCTGCACCGGCTCGTGCAGCGGGCTCGGACGCAGGAAGCGCACCTCGAGCCCCGCCGTCACGTAAGACAGCGCCGCGCCGGGCAGTGGCGGCCAGCCGCGCGCGTCCGCCTCCCACATCACCGCCGCTGCGCTATGGCAGTCGAGGATGGTGGAGATGATGCCGCCGTTCAGGTAACCCACGCCGTTGTCGTGCTCCGGCCACGGCACGAAGGACGCACCGATGTAGCCGTCGGCGGGATAGCTGCGTAACCGCAGCCCTTTTGCGTTGCCGTGACCGCACCCGAAGCATGCCAACGTGGGATACAGCCGCTCTTGGATGCTGAGCACCGGCGCGTCGGTCGTCACACCGTCGAACGTTAGCCCCGCACTGCGCGCGCTCCAACCGGCGGGCAAGCCACTGATCGTCCGGCGCGGCACCGACCCCGGACAGCGGCCATCCTGATCACGATCAAGGACCTTGGTCCCCTTGCCGTTCGGTGCGGATTTGGGTCCACTTGAACTTGGGCGGGCACCGCGGAATTGGCCGGCAAGGCTCCACATGCGGCACTCGATAGAGATACCCCCGGTGCCCGCCCCGCAGCATGCGTTTCTGCTTCCGTCGCAGGCCGTCCGCGGCCTGCGACGGCGCATGGGCCCACCCGCCGGGGGACGCCTCTCCCGCGTAGAACATGAGGCGCACGGGAGAGGCGTCCGGCTCAGCACCGTCGCATCCCGTCGGGGTAAGTCAACGGGCCCAAAGTCCCTATGGCGCGTTCCCCCAAATGCCCTAATAAACCTCGGCCCGGTCGCGGTCGATAAACCATTCATGGCTCCCGTCCCCGGCTGGTACCCGGATCCGGCCGGCATGGCCGAGCTCAGGTACTGGGACGGGCAGCACTGGACCACCGCAACGACGTCGGCGTTCGCCTCGCCGCAGGCGCCCCCCACTGCCGCGCCGGCGCCGACGCCGACGGTGACGCCGGCCTGGGCCACCGCACAGGGCCGGCACCGAGGGCCGTCGCGCAGCCGGCGTTTGTGGGCCGCCGTGGTGGCCGCTGTTGCGATCATCACGCTTATCGCGGCCGGCGTCCCGTGGCTGTTCAACGACGATGGGGAAGTCGGCACGCGGCCGAGTGCGACGACTCTGAAAGCCGCGCTCCTCACGCCGGCCGACGTGAGCCGGCAGCTGTCGACATCTTTCTCCGAAGAGCCGCAGTCCTCAGGCGACGGGGAAAACGACTCGGCTTCGGACTGTCCGGCGTTGGATCGGCAGGGAAAGGAGATCGACGCCGTGCGGTCGGCCGAAGCGAGCCGGTTCTTCGCGGCCAGAACGGCAGGGCTATTCGCCGAAGAAAATTTGCAGTACATCCCAGGCAAAGGCGCGAAGGCCGTCGCCCTCGTTCGCCACGGTCTGCAGCACTGCCACCAGGTGACGATGGGCGACACGCCGATGACGCTGACTCTCACAGCAGCGCCGGCAGTGCCCGGCAGCGATGAGACGCTCGGGATCACGGCGACAGCGGTGGCCGCCGGCCAGCAGTTCTCCATGGGGATATTCATCGCCCGCCGGGCGGACACGGTCGTGATGGTGATGTGCGGCGGCCTGGTCGACAGGGCACAATCGCTTTCCGCCACCAGGCTGCTGCTGGACAAGGCCTTCGCCAAGGCCAAGCCCGTACTCGCTGGTGCCGGCACCGCCGGCGGCGGTACGGCGGCTTGACCTCCGCGAACCAACGCACGACCCAGCGGATCGGGACCTACGCCCCTGCGCCCACCCGGCCCGTCGCCGATTCACTGAGTACAGGGCCGCCTGCGGCTGGCAGCGGTGGCAAGCGATCCAGCACCGCCCGCGGCACCCCGCCTCGGACGGCGCGCGCGGCCCCCGCGCCGAAGGAGCTTTGATGGTTCGCAAGGTTGCCATGCTCACCGCGGGCGGGCTCGCACCGTGCCTGTCGTCCGCCGTTGCCGGGCTCATCGAGCGTTGGACCGACGTGGAGCCCAGCGCCGAACTCGTCGCCTACCGCGACGGTTACGCCGGGCTGCTCACGGGCGATCTCATTCCCATCACCGCGGACGCTCGCGCGCACGCCGCCCGCCTGCACGAGCTCGGCGGCAGCCCGATCGGCAACAGCCGGGTCAAGCTCACCAACGCCGCCAACTGCCGCAAGCGAGGGCTGATCGGCGCGGGCGAGGATCCCCTGGAGGTGGCGGCCCACCAGCTCGCCCGGGACGGCGTCAGCGTGCTGCACACGATCGGCGGCGACGACACCAGCACCACCGCGGCGGACCTCGCCGCCTATCTCGCCGGCCACGGGTACGAGCTCACGGTCGTGGGCCTGCCGAAGACGATCGACAACGACATTATTCCGGTCGCGCAATCGCTCGGCGCCGACACCGCAGCCGAGCAGTCGGCGCTTTTCGCCAAACACGTCATCGCCGAGCATTCGGCCAACCCGCGCATGCTCGTCGTGCACGAGGTGATGGGCCGCGGATGCGGCTGGCTCACGGCCAGCTCGGCCGCGCGGTACCACCAGTGGGCGCAGGCGTTTCCCATCGTTTCCGGCCTCGTCGAGCCCGGGCGCTGGGACGTGCACGGCGTGTACGTGCCGGAGCTGAGCGTCGACATCGCCGCGGAGACGCAGCGGCTGGCCGGTGTGATGGACACCCACGGCTGCGTGAACCTCTTCATCTCCGAGGGAGCCGGGGTGGCCGACATCGTCGCGGAGCTCGAACGCCGCGGCGACGTGGTTCCGCGCGATCCGTTCGGTCACGTGAAGCTCGACGCGGTCAACCCCGGCGCATGGTTCGCGCGCCAGTTCGGTCGGGAGCTGTCCGCCGGTAAGACCCTGGTCGCCAAGTCCGGTTACTTCGCCCGCTCCTCCGCTGCCAACGAGGCCGACCGGCGGCTGATCGCGCAGTGCGTGGACGCCGCAGTGGAGGCGGCGCGCAGCGGCATAGCCGGGCTCGTCGGCCAGGACGAGGAGAACGGCGGTCGGCTCGGCCCCATCGCCTTCGAACGGGTGAAGGGCGGAAAGGTCTTCGACGCCTCAGCCGGGTGGTTCACCTCCTTGCTCGACAGCATCGGCCAGCCGCGCTAGCCCACCGGCAGGCCCGCCACCAGGTCGACCGTGAGGGCCGTCAGCTCCTCGCACACGACCGCTGCCCGGGAGAGTGCCGCAGACTTCGGCGGGAACTGCGCATTCGGTACGGCGACCACGGCCATCCCGGCGTTCACCGCGGAAAGGATGCCGTTCGTGCTGTCCTCGACGGCACAGCACCGGCCGGGCGGCACCGACAGCTGCTGCGCCGCTGCGAGGTAGACGTCGGGCGCGGGCTTGCCCTTCGGGACCTCCTCGGACGACACGACGGCGCCGAAGGCGTCGCGCAGTCCCGACAGCCGCAGGACCGTGTCCAGGATGACGCGGTTCGACGACGATGCCAGGCCGAGCGGCCAGCGCTGGTGCATTCGTTGCACGGCAGCGGTCGCGCCCGGCAGCAGCGGCAACTCCCGCTCGTACAGCGCGAGCATCTTCCGGACCACCAGCTCGTTGATCTCGCCGGGCGGTAGCGCGATCGCGAGCGCGTCGGCCATGTAGCGCGCCCACTCGGGCGAGCTCATGCCCTGCATGGCCTCGGTGGCTTCCGGCCGCCAATGCCCGCCGACGTCGGCCGTCACCTCGCGCCGCGCCTGGTCCCAGAGGCCCTCCGAGTCCAGCAGCACCCCGTCCAGATCGAAGATCACCGCGGAGATCATGGGATCAGCATCCCAGGAACGCCGGCGGCCGCCGACGATGGAGCGCGGTACGCGCCACCACCATCGACGGCCGTCGAACGGTGACTCAGACGATCAGTGGAAGATCGCGACCTTGTGGCGCTGCAGGCCGTTGACGGTCGTGAAATTGCCACCGACGTAGAGGCCCTTGGCGTCGCCCGCCATCGACCACACCCCGAGGAAGCCGCCGCGCAAGTCCGGCGTCCAGTCGGTCAGCTCACCGGAGGTGGTCAACTTCTCCACCTTCTGGCGCTTGACGCGGCAGTGGTTGATGTCGGAGCCGTCGACGCAGTCGAAGTGGCCACCCGCGTACAGGTAACCGTCCTGCAGCGTGACCGCCTGGACGTCGCCGTCGCCGTGCTTGGTCGCCCAGATGGTGCCGCCGGTGACGGTGTTGACCGCGGCCACGAGGTTCAGGCTCCCGCCGCCGGCGACGTACGCCACCTGGCCGGAGATCACCATGTCCAGCACGTCACGGGCGTCCTGGATGGTGCCGCAGCCGAAGTTCTTCGCGTTGAACGACGTGTCGATCGCACCATTCGTGCCGAGCGAGGCGAGCGCCGGGCGGTACACGCCGCCGACCTTGCAGAAGTTGCCGCCGGCGAGGATGCGCGGCTGGCCGTTGTTCTGCGCGTACGCGACCGTGTAGACGATGCGGTCCGTCGGATCGAGCCACACGCCGGTGCCGGTGGCGTCGGAGGCTGCGACGCCGGTGTCACCGCCGTAGTAGACGCGGTTGGGGGCGATAGCGATACCGCGGACAGCACCCACCGAGTACGGCTGGGAGAAGGACTGGACCACTCCGGACGAGGTGTACTTCTTCACCCCGAACGAGCCGCCGATCCACAGCGTGGAGTTATGGGCGACGATCTCGTAGACCGTGCCGCCGGTGTCCGCGCTCCAGACCCACGCGCCCGTGCTGGCGTTCAGCGCCGCGAGACCACCGGCCGCGTGTGTGGTCTTGCCGTCCGGGCTGGTGACCTCGGTGAAGTTGCCACCGATCACCATGAGATTGCCGACGCGAGCCACCGCATAGACATTGATGTTCGTTGCAGTGCCGACGCCCCACGTGTTGAGAGTCGTCTCGGTCACGCCGCCACACGCTGTGACGACGAAAAGGATCACGCCAGCCAGCGCCGCGAGCATCGCGCGCGGGAACCTTCCCATTCCTACACCTCCAGTCGTTGCTTTGGAGGCTAACCACAAATGCCGGTGAATGCGGAGCGTCACCCTCATTTTCAGCGCATCCTGTGATTAGTTCACCCGCCCGCCATTTGGTGAACATCCAGCGCGTTCACAGCCATCCTCCCTCGCCCGCATGGACGTGGAGCCTCACCGGGCGCGTCCGCGAGCCCCGCCGGCACACCACGCCCGACCGCCCGAAGAAATGACAGCGGTGTGACCCAGGACCGCTTTCGGCGGCGGGCGGTGCCCGCGCCACGGCGGCGCAGTCGCGCGCCCTTGGAGCATTGTTGAAAACCCTGAAACCAGCCGAACAATCCGGTGACCGGCCCCGCGCCCGCGGGGACTCGGGCAATTGACCACCTTTTCCACACAGGAATGCGGGTAATGCTGGGACGGCTTTCCGGCACGGCCGCGCCTGGTCGTCGAGGCCGCGTACGCGGCTGACACCGTTCGCGGCGCAGGATACGGACCAGGCCATAACGCCGCTTCCCCGCGAGACCGTCATTGATCGCGGAGCCCAGCGTGACGACAGCACGCATTTCCGTGACGAATGCAGCAGTGAGAAAATCACCCACCCTGTCGGCGCGGCAGTCGGCGCCAAACCAAGCGGGCATTTCGCCGTGGCAAATCGGCTCACTTTGCGACCAGCCTCAGCCGATCGTGAGGAACTCGATCAGGTTGCCGTCCGGATCGCGGATGTAGACCGACGTGCCGCGTGTGCCGTCTGAGGCCGGCCGCGGCACCGGTCCCTCGACCACCACCACGCCGGCCTCGCGGAGATGCTCGACGATGCCCTCGACCGGCCCGCGCCACCGAAAGCACACGTCGGCCGAGCCGGGCGTGGGCGCAAGCGCATGCGGCGAAGCGGGGGCGGCCGCCGGATGGACGCTCAGCCGCGACGCCCCGATCTGCAGAATGGCGACGGGCATCTGCCCGGACCGCCAACGGTCGGCGTACTCCAGCACCGCCCCGCAGACACGCTCGTACCAGCCGATGGTGGCACCGACGTCGGCGACCGTTATCGCCAGGTGATCGAGGCCCTCGACCGCCATCCCGGGCGGCCCTACGACGTCTCGAGAGGGACCCACCCACCGGTCGCCGACGCGCGCAGGATGGCGTCGTGCACGCTTTGCACGGCGACAGCGTCGGCGAAGGTGGCGGCGGGCGGGTCGGCGGCGACCGGCTCGCCAAGGATCCGCTTGCGCAACACCTCGTACAGCCGGGTGTAGGGCGCCAGATCGATACCCATCGAGTGCCACATGTCGTACATCGTCCGCAGTAGCTCGGCGGGCGGCGGATCGGGCGGCGGGCTGACCAGATCGTCCGGCACCGGCAGCTGGCTCGGCCCGCTGCCGGTGTCGAGGAAGACGTCATCACCCTGCAGCGACACGGATCCGAGGCTGCCGGTGACCTTGGCGACCGCGACCGGCTGCCCGCCGACGGCGCAGGAGCTGTGCATCAGCCCCTGTGCCCCGCTGGCCAGCCGGAAATGGACGGTGTAGGTGTCGTCCGCGGTCATGCCGGGCCGCGGCGCCAACGTCTGCACGCTGGCGCTGACCCCGGCGAATTCGCCCAGCGTGGAACGAACCTCATCGATCACGTGGGAGCCGTAGGCGCCGAGCCAGCCGCCTCCCTGATCGGCGTCCTCCCACCAGGCCGGCAACTCGGCGGCCGGGTCGACCAGCGAAGGGATCTGCAGCTCGAAAAGCGCCAGCCGCGGCTCGCCGATCGCACCCTCCAGGACGGCTCGGCGCAGCAACGCCTGGCCGGTGCCGAACCGCCATTCCGTGCCGAGCAGGTGCACCACACCCGCCTGCTCCGCGGCTTCCAGCAGCTCCCGCGCTTCGGCGGCGTCGCGGGCGAACGGTTTCTCGCACAGCACATGCTTGCCGGCAGCGACCGCCGCCTTGACGATCGCGGCGTGCGTGTACGGCGGGGTGGCGACGGCGACCGCATCGACGTTCGGCAGCGCCAGCGCTTCGTCGAGCGAGGTGCAGGCGTGGGGTACCTCGAAGCGGGCGGCGCGCTGTGCCGCCTTCTGCGGGTCACGCCCCACCAGCGCCTCCACCCGGAACCCGGCGCCGCGCAGCGCCCGCAGGTGAGTCAGGACACCGAAGCCGGTGCCGACGACGATCGCCCCCAGGTCCTCGCTCACAACGCCTCCCCCGCCAGCGGCCTGCCCGCGTGCATCGTCACTTCGCGGCGTCGTTCTTGGTGATCTCCAGCACCCCTGCCTCGATCAGCCGCTCGATCTCGGCGGTGTCGAGCCCCAGCAGGTCGGCGGCGATCTCGCGGGTGTGCTCCCCGAGCCACGGCGCCGGCGCCTCGATCGGCGTCCCGAAACCAGGCGCCCGGAATGCCGGACCTTCGAGCGTCATCTTTCCGACGCCGGGCTGATCGATCTCCACCGGGAAGCCGCGCACCCGGAACTGCTCGAGGTCCATGATGTCGACCGCGCGAAGCATCGCTGCTGCCGGGACTCCGGCCGCCTGGCAACGGTCGGCCACCTCGAAGCGGTCCAGTCCCGCCGTCCATTCACCGACGACGCCGTCGACCTCCGCCTCATGCGCACGCCGCGCCTCGGCGGTCGCGAAATCGGCGTCGGCCGACAGCTCCGGCCGTCCCATCGCCTCGGCGAGTGCGGCCCAGTCGGGGTCGTCGCGGCAGACGATCGAGACCCAGGCATCCTCCCCTGCACAGCGATACATGGCCCCCGGCGTGCCGCGCTCGGTGTGCACGCCCTTCGCGCGCACCGAACCGGGCGCCAGCGACTCGGCGGCAAGCAGGTCGGCCAGCACCCCGGTGACACCTTCGACCTGGGCGATCTCGACGAAGCCACCGGTGACGGTGCCACGCACCCGGCCCAGCAGATGCGCGAGTGCGCTGACGGCGCACAGCCGCCCGGCGAAATGGTCGGGGAAGATCGACGACGTGCCGGCCGGTGCGTCCTCGTTCTCGTAGCTCCACAGGTACGACAAGCCACCGGGCGCCTGGGTGCTCGGGCCGTAGCCGCGCCACTGCCCCCAGACTCCCCGGGAGCCCATCAGCTGGCTGGCCACCATGACGATGCCCGGGTTCGCCGCCGACAGATCCCGGTACCCGATCCCGAGATCGTCCATGACACCCGTGGAGCCGTTTTCGATGACCACATCGGAGACCTCGGCGAGCTTGTGCAGGAGCTCCCGGCCTTCTTTCGTGCCGCCGTTGACCCCGAGGCCACGCTTCGACCGATTCGATGACGCGAACGACGGCCCCATCTCGATTCCGGTCACGATGCGGATGAAGTCGTAGTGCGAGCGTGTTTCGATCTTGATGACGTCCGCGCCGTATTCGGCGAACAGCCGCCCCGCTTCGACGCCGACCGCTCCCTGCCCGAAGTCCATGACCCGCAGCCCGGCGAGCGGTAGCGCCGGCCCACGCAGCGCGCCGCCGCTGCGCGCCTCCCCCAGCGCCGCGAACACCTGCTCGGTGTGTTGCCCGACCGTCGGCGCGGGGCTGGTGGGCCCGGCGCGCTCCCCGCTGAGCTCGAAGAAGCCGGACGACGCCCGGGCGATGACTCCGGGAGCCACCTCGAGATCCATGAACGTGCCGCGGGAGGCGAAGTGCTCGTTGGCGAGCACCCGCGGCGGGTCGTAGACCGGGGTGCAGACGATTCCCTTCGCCTGCGCCTCCTGGGAGACCTGCTCGACGCTGAGGTCGGCGAAGAGCTCTTCGTACAGCGGGTTCAGCACCGCGTCGGCGATGGCGAACCGTCCCGGGAAGGTGTCGTACTCCGGATCCTGCAGGTACTCGGGCTCGCCGAGCCACGCCCGCATCGCCCGCCACTGCGCGGGACTCAGCACGATGAGCCGCACGTAGCCGTCACGGCATTTGAAGATCGGATAAACCGGCCCGGAGCCGTTGCGCATCTCGGTGGTGTCCATGCCGAGATGGCGGCGCACCGACTGGTTCGGCACGGCCCAGTCGGCGCATTGGGCCACGGCCTCGTTGACCGACAGGTCGATCAGCTGCCCGGCTCCGGTCGACTCCCGTTGATACAGGGCGCAGAGCATCGCCCATGCCGTCACCGAGCTCGCCAAGTCGTTGCAGAACTGGCCGGGAGCCGGCAACGGCTCCCGGTCGGCGACCCCCGCCTTCGTCGCGATGCCTGCGGACGCGGACAGCGTGTGGTCGGTCGCCACACGTCCTGACCATGGCCCGGTGAGGCCGTAAGGGGTGGCGGCCACCACGACCAGATGCGGGTGCGCTGCGGCCAGCTTCTGGGCCGAGAGGCCCGGTCCGAGGGTCGGCGCCGAGATGACGAGAACGTCGGTGTGTGCCAGCAGCTCGTGCAGACGCTCGACATCCGCACCACCGGCGAGGTCGAGCGCCACCCCCAGCTTGCCGGCGTTGCGCACCGCGAACGACAGGGACACCCCCCGACGGACCGGCGCGAGCGACCGGGCGGGCGATCCCCCCGGCGGTTCGAGCTTGATCACCTCAGCGCCGAGATCACCGAGCAGCCGCGAGGCCAGCTCGACATGCTCCACTGTCGCGTCGAGCACTCGCAGCCCGCTCAGAGGCAGCACCGCTCGGTCCGTCATGGATCCCCCTTGTACGGGTGCGCTGGGTCGGCCCGGACGGAAAATCCCGAGCTGCAGGCATTCTGGCGGATGTCGCGTGCGCCCTTGCCGTCAGGTGCCCGCAGACCCCGCCGCCGGGTTCGCCGGACGCCGTCAGGGCGCTCTGCGATGATGGCCCGCATGCCCTCGGAGCCGCCGCAGCCGGTCGCGAGCAGCACGAGCATCAGCTTCGACCAGCTGGAGTCGCGGCCGGGCTTCTTCGCCACGTCGGCCGCCACGTCCGGGCGCCCCGCGAAGGTGACGTTCCTGCCCGAGCCGGAGCGCCGGCCGCGCTGGTGCACGCTGATCTCCGTCGACGATCATCTGGTCGAGCCACCGCACCTGTTCTCCGGGCGGATGCCGAGCCGGTACGCCGGCGCGGCGCCGCACGTCGAGATCGACGACGAGGGCATGGAGTACTGGAGCTATGACGGCAAGCGTCACTACAAGGTGGGGCTGAACGCGGTCGTCGGCCGTCCGCAGGACGAGCTCAGCTTCGAGCCGACGCGCTTCGACGAGATGCGCCGCGGCGCCTGGGACATCCACGCGCGCGTCGCGGACATGGACCTCAACGGCGTTTATGCCTCGCTGAACTTCCCGTCCTCGCTGGCCGGCTTCGCGGGGCAGCGCTACCAGCTCGGAGTGAGCGATCCGGACCTCGCGCTGGCCGTCGTCCGCGCGGCGAACGACTGGCATCTCGACGAGTGGGCCGGCAGCTACCCGGGCCGGATCATCCCCTGCCAGCTGCCGTGGCTACTCGACCCGGAGCTCGCTGCCGCAGAGGTGCGCCGCAACGCCGCGCGCGGCTTTTCCGCGATGACCTTTCCGGAGTTGCCGGAGCGGCTCGGCCTGCCCTCTTTGCACACCGGTTACTGGGATCCGCTGATGGCGGCGTGTGCCGAGACCGGCACCGTGGTGTGCCTGCACGTCGGCAGCTCTTCGACGGCGCCGACCACGTCGTCCGACGCGCCGGCAGACACCATCGGGGTGCTGTTCTTCGGCTGGGCGATGTTCGCGGCGGTCGACTGGCTCTACTCGCGGCTGCCGGTGCGCTTCCCCGACCTCAAGATCTGCCTGTCCGAGGGCGGCCTCGGCTGGGTCGCCGGGCTGATGGACCGGCTCGACCATGTGGGCCGGTACCAGCAGATGTACGGCACCTGGACGGGCATCGATCTCACCCCGCGCGAAGTGCTCGCCCGCAACTTCTGGTTCTGCACCATCGACGACCCGTCGGCCCTCGAGCAGCGCCACACCGTCGGCATCGATCACATCCTGCTGGAGTCCGATTACCCGCATCAGGACGGCACCTGGCCGGATACGCAGCAGATCTTGCGTGACCAGATCGGCCACTTCCCGGCCACCGACATTCGCAAGCTCACGTGGGAAAACGCCGCGCGGCTCTTCCAGCACCCGATCCCCGAGGGCGTGCAGCACGATCCTGAGGCGTTCTAGCCACATCCCCGACGGACAGGGAGCACCGGTGGACAGCAGCATGACGACGGCCGACATCCGATTCCGCATCGCCGCTGCGCGGCGCATCCTCCATCGCGAGGGCTGCGACTCCAACGTCGGCGGCCACGTGAGCGTCCGGGCGTCGGTCTCGGGAGACGGCGATGACGCATTCTGGGTCACCGGCTTCGAGTACTTCGACCAGACGACCCCCGACCGGGTCTGCCTGCTGGGCTTCGATCTGCAGCCTCGGCTCGGCAGGCTGGCGATGTCGCCGGCGGTCAACTTCCACTCCCGGATCTACCAGGAGCGCTCGGACGTCAACGCGATCATTCACCTGCACTCGCACTACATCTCGGTGCTGTCGACGACCGGCAAGACGGTAGGGATGTACAACGTCTCCTCGGTGCTCTTCCACGAGGAGCAGGCGACCTATTTCGACGACGGGGTGAAGTCCCACCTCGCCGTGGTCGACGCCCTCGGCGACAAGCGGGTGGTGCTGATGAAAAACCACGGCGCGATCATCGCCTCCGACTCGCTGGAAAACGCCACCATCGAAGCGCTGACACTGGAGTCCTGCGCCAGGTATCACCTCGAATGCGAGGCCGCCGGTGGCACCGAGATCCTGGAGGCGGAAGTGCGGGCCGGCAAGGCCATGTACCGCAAGCACTTCCTGCCCAACATGTGGGAGTCGAACTTCGAACGGCTGCAGCGCAGCGACCCGGACCTGTTCGACTACCTGACACCCGCGGTGCCGGCAGCGCCACCGGTGCTGGCCGGCTCCGCCACCGGGTGAGCTCGCCTCCGCTGCGACGACCGAAAACTTGAGGTCTTCACGGCAACCGGACCCGATTCGCGTAAAACCTCAAGTTTTTGGTCACTGTGGGGCTCAGCGGCCGACGAGGGCGAGCGCGTTGTCGTGCAGGATGCCGCGCTGCTGCGCTTCGGGCAGGTCGGCGACCAGCTTGCGGAAGTCGCCCGGCTCGGCGAATCCTTCGCCGTGCGGGTAGTCGGAGCCCATCACGATGGAGGTCGACTGACCGAGGTCGGCAACGATCTTCACCACGTCGTCTTCGGGATAGGGCACCACGCGGACGTGCTCCTCGAAGATCGCGCTGGGGCGGCCTTTCAACGGGCCGCCCGGCCACTCACCGCGCCGGCCCATCCCCCGGCTCTTGTCCATCTGCCGCGCGAAGAGGGGCACCCACTCCGCGCCGAACTCCGAGACGACAACGTGAATGTTGGGGAACCGTCCGAACAGGTTGTGGAAGATCAGCGCCGAGAGCGTCTCCTCGATCGGACGACGGCCCCAGCAGTTCTGCCACTGCCATGCCGACATCTCGAAGAAGACCGGCTCGGGATCCATGCCCCAGGCGGGAGCGATGTTTTCGTTGTACCAGAACTCCCCGATGTGGTACGCGACGCTGGCCCCGGCCTCGTCGATGCGCGCCCAGAAGGGGTCGAAGTACTTGTCGGCCGGTGACCGGCCGTAGGCCGGTCCCGCGTTCAACATGATGAGCTTCGCGCCGCGATCCAAGACGAACTCGAGCTCCGTGACCGCTGAATCAAGGTCGCGCAGCGAGAGCAAGGCGGGCGTGTAGATCCGCGACCGGTAGTCGAAACCCCACGAGTCGTAGAGGAACTGGTTGTACGCGTGGACGTTGTCGTACAACGGCTTGATCCCGCGAACGAAGTGCTCGGCCATCGTGCCCATCGTCGCCGGATACAAGATCGCGCTGTCGATGCCCTGCCGATCCATCAGCGCAAGCCGTGGCCCCCGCTCGAGATACTCAGGCCGCAGCGGCTCCAGCGCGTAGCCTTCGGCCGGCTTGCCCGACTTCATCTGGCGCAGCATCTCCTTGAGCGCGCCCGGCCGGTGAGCCATGTCGATCGGGTGGTCGAGGCCGGTGACCAGCCGACCGCCGGCGAGCAATCCCTGCTCCCCGTTCGCCAGGGTCACCGGGGTGATGGCGCGCCCGAGCGCCTCCTTCGGCAGGTAGCGCGTGACCGCGTCAGCCGGCTCGTAGATGTGGTTGTCACAGTCGAAGAGCTGGACGCCGGGATCCGCCATGCCACGCCCTCATTCAGGTGAAGTGTTCACGGTTATCGTTCAAGGTCAGCGTAGTCGCAGCATGGTGACGCGTGTCCGTCTCACGTAACCGGCAGGGCAGGCAGGCTCCTCCAGCACCGTCTGCGAGAAGGAGGCGAGCGGTGGATCTGGACTTGCCCGAGCTGGCATCGGTCCGTGCCCTCGCCGGGGAGTGGGCGACGGCGACTCTGGCCCGCATCCGCGCGGAGGACGCCGCGGGAGGGACACCGAACATGCTGCCGGTGCGATGGCGCCAGGCGCTGTATGACGGCGGGTGGGCCGTGCCGACCTGGCCGGTGGAGTACGGCGGCCGCGGATTCGGCGTCCTCGAGGCGGCCGCGCTGGCGCAGGTGTTCGCCGAGGCGGGCGCGCCGCTGATCCGCGCCACCGGCGGCGAGCTGCTGGTAGGCCCGACGATCCTGCAATTCGGGACTCCGGAGCAGAAGCAGCGCTTCCTGCCGCCGATCGCGGCCGGCACCGAGCGGTGGTGTCAGGGCTTCTCCGAGCCGCAAGCGGGAAGCGATCTCGCCGCCGTCGCGACCCGGGCGGTCCTCGACGCGGACGAGTACGTCATCAACGGCCACAAGATCTGGACCAGCGAGGCCGACGAAGCCGATCTCATGTTCATGCTCGCGATCACCGATCCGAACGTGAGATCGCACGCCGGCATGACGTACTTCCTGCTTCCGATGCGTCAGCCGGGCGTGGATGTCCGCCCGATCGTCCAGCCCGACGGGCGGGTCGGTTTCACCGAGGTGCTGCTGCGCGACGCCCGCTGTCCCGCCGCGAACGTCGTCGGCGAGGTCGGCGCCGGATGGTCGGTGGCGATGGGCACGCTCGGCTTCGAGCGAGGCGTGTCGAACTCGGCCAGCCATCACCGCTTCCGGGCGGAACTCGAGGCCATCGTCGTCCGGGCGCGTGAGCTAGGACGGCTCGATGACCCTTGCATACGGGATCGGATCGTCGACGCCTGGTGCGACGTCGAGCATCTCGAGCTGGCGTCGCACCGGCTGCTGACCGCGGCCGTCCACGGAGAGGTCGACCCTGGCCTGGCGGTGGTGAGCACCAGCTACAAGTTCGCCTACACCGAGTTCCACCAGCGGCTGACGGTGCTGGCGATAGACGTCGAAGGGCCTGCCGGCGCGCTGCTCACCGGTCCGGTAGGTGCTCCCCCGCCGCCCGGGGTGGGTATGGGCAATCGCGCGCACGTGTACGACTACCCGGTGACGGATACCCAGTCGAACTGGCTCTTCGCACGGTCCGGCACCATCTACGGCGGTACATCGCAGGTGCAGCGCAACATCGTCGCCGAGCGGGTGCTGGGCCTGCCCCGCGAGCCGCGTCCGGAAACAGGCAGCTAGCGCGGAGCGAGCCGGCGCGTGACGCTCACGTAGTCCCCGTCGAGCGGGATCGCGCTGAGCAGCGGCACATCGACACCGGCCGCCACGTACTCGGCGATCCGCTCGCGGCAATACGCAGGCGGGCCATGGATGACGAGAGCGTCGACGACCGCATCAGGGATGGCGGCCACTGCCTCGCGGCGCCGGCCTGCCGCCCACTTGCCGCGCATCTCGTCGAGCGCGTCGCCCCGCCCGTGCCACTCGGCGGCCGCCGCGTACGCCGGCACGGTCAGGTAGCCCGCGAGCAGCCGCCGGGCCACCGCCCGCGCGTGGTCGGCAGCGGCAGGATCGTCGTACGGGCACACCGGGAGCCACGCCACCAATGGCAGCGAAGAACCGACGACGTCGCGGATCCGGCTGATATCCGCGCTCGCGACCAGAGTCAGGACCGCGCCGTCCGCGTCTGCGGCGGCCAGCCGCAATCCCGCTGGGCGCAAACCGGCGACGAGCACTTCAGGCGCCTGCGCAGGCGGCTCGGCGAGTGCGAAGCCGCGTACCGAAAAGGTCTCGAAGTCCTCGGTGACGCGCTCACCCGACAGTGCCCGCCGCAGGAAGCGCACGGTGTCACGCAGGTGCGCCAGTGGCCTTGCCGGGAGCCGGCCACCCCCGTCCTCGACGACTGCTGCCGACGAGGCGCCGAGCCCGATGCCGACCCGGCCGGGAGCGAGTGCGGCCAAGGTGGCGGCACTCTGCGCCAGCAGGCCGGGCAGCCGCGTCGACGCGGGCAGCACCGCCGTCCCGAGTCTGAGATCGGGGGCGACGGCGGACGCCATGGCGAGCAACGCCACCGCGTCGGCGCCGAAGGACTCCCCGAGCCAAAGATCCGTGTAGCCGTCCCGCGAAGCTGCCTGCACCCAGCTCGCCATCTCGGCGATCGGCACGCCGGTGGTGGGAAGTGTGAGCCCGTATCGCATTGCTCAGGTGAGCGCGAGCAGTTCGGCGATGCGCTCGCGTTCGCGCCGCGGGTCGCCGAAGAGCAGCTCGGTGGACTTCGCCCGCTTGAGGTACAGGTGCGCGGCGTTGTCCCAGCGAAACCCTCGCCCGCCCTGGGCCTGCATGCACCATTCACTCGTTTCGGTGGCGGCCCTGGTGCAGGTGATGCGCGCCAGCGAGGCCGCCTTCTGCGCATTCTCGGACGCGCAGTCCAGCATCCACAATGCCTGGTACGCCGCCGCGCGGGCCTGCTCCACGAGCAGCGCGAGATCCGCGAAGCGGTGCTTCACCGCCTGGTACGAGCCGATGGCGCGGCCGAATTGCCGGCGCTCCCGGGCATAGTCGAGCGCGAGGTCCAGCGCGCCCTGGGCGGACCCGACCTGCTCCGCCGAAACAGCCGCCTGCGTGACCAGGCGCAGCACGTCGAACGGGTGCCGGTCACCGGTGCCGCCATCGGTACCTTGGCCGGAGCCGGCGCGCCACAGCACCTGGCACGGGACGTCCGACAGCTCGATCCTGGCCAGCTTGCGGGTCTGATCCAGGCCAGGCAGCGGCACGCGCCCGACCCCGGTCGTCGTCGCCTCCACGGCGGCCACGCAGACCTGCCCCGCGTCAACGCCGGTAACGAGCAGCAGATCCGCGGGCATGGCGTCGAGGACGAAGGACCGCGAGCCGCTCATCCGTCCCATCGGCGTCACCTCCACCCCTGTCGCGGTGATGACGCCGCTGTCATCCTTGTCGGCGACGGTGACGCGCAGCCGCCCGGCCACGGCTTCGGCGGCGAGCGTGTCGGCACCGGCGATCCGCAGCAGCGCAGCGCCGATCACAGCGCTGGAGAGGTAGGCGCCGGGATACAGGCGTTCGCCGAGCACCTCCAGCATGCTCCCTTGATCCAGCGGGTTGTCGCCGGAAGCGATCCGCGTGACGGCGGCATACATGTCTCGGTCGTCGCCGGCCGGATCGGCCATCAGCCGGCGCACTTCACCGTCGGGCAGCCGTTCCGTGAGCAGCTCACGTAGTTGCTGCTGGCGGCGTCGCTGCTGCGGGTTCAAGGCGAAATACACGACGCGCTCCTCATCCGGCGGAGGGAACGTCGACGCGGTCCACGTAGATCCGCGCTCCCCTGCTCGCCGAGCATTCTGCCGCGTCGTGCGAAGTGGGCACCGAGACGTACAGCTCGCGGCCGTCCGTGCCGCCGAGCAGGCATGCCGACGGGGATCCCGGCCCGGGCAGCGTTCGGTGATCGAGAATGCGGCCGCCCTGCGCCACGCGCAGCAGCTCTCCGGTGGCAGGCGAGGCCAGCCAGAGCGCTCCCGACGCATCGAGGCTGATGCCATCGGGTCGTGCCGCGTCCAGCTCCGCATGGACGCGCCGCTCGCTGAGCGAGCCATCGGAAGCGACGGAGAACGCGGTGATGCGCTGCGCCGCTGTCTCGGCGAGCAGCAGGGTCTTGCCGTCGGGCGTGAGGGCCATGCCGTTGGGGAACCAGACATCCTCCGCAGCTACCGTCGCGGTGCCGTCCGGCTGCACCAGACAGAGCCGCGCCGGCCTGCGCTCCTCGCCTCCCACGTAGTCGTAGCCGAAGTCGCCGACGTACGCCCGGCCGAGGCGGTCGACCAGCATGTCGTTCGCGCTCCCGCGGGCGAGAGAGGAGAGCTCGGCATGGGTCTGCAGAAGCCCGTCGCGACCGGCGAGCACCCGCCGGTCCAGCATCGAAACCACCAGTAGCGTGCCGTCGGGCTGCCAGCCCAACCCGGACGGTTGCCCGGGAACGTGAGCGAGGACCTCCCGGGTCGAGGGTGTCAGCCGGAGCACCTCGCCCCCGAAAACGTCTGACAGGTGCAGCGCGCCACCGTGCCAGCGCAACGCTTCGGGGAATGCGAGGCCGTCGTAGGCCACCCGCCAACTCGTCACGCGCGCAGGAACGCCGCGATCTCGTCGCGTAGCCCGGTCGCGGCGGGCAGCACGCCCATGAAGCTGAAGAAACTGTGGAACATGCCGTCATAGCGGTGCTTGACGGCCGAAACCCCTGAGGCAGCAAGGCGATCGGCGTACGCCTCGCCCTCGTCCCGCAGCGGATCGAACTCTGCGGTCACGACGAGCGCCGGCGCGAGCCCGGAGAGGTCCGGGGCGCACGTCGGCGACGCGTAAGGCTCCTGCGCCTGGGACGCGTCCGCCAGGTACTGGCCCCAGTAGTACATGACCTCCTCGTGCTTGAGGTAGTAGCCGTCGCCGGTTTCGCGGTGAGACGTCGAGTCGCCGGCCGAGTCCAGCATCGGGTAGACGAGCACCTGCTTGGCGACCCGTGGCGCGCCGCGGTCGCGAGCCATCAGGGCGACGGCGGCGGCGAGGTTGCCGCCGGCGCTGTCACCGACGACTGCCAGGGAGGCCGGGTCGGCCCCGAGTTCGCTCGCATGCTCGGCCGCCCAGCGGGTGACGGCGTAGCAATCGTCGACGGCTGCCGGATACCGCGACTCCGGCGCTCGGCGGTAGTCGACCGCGACGACGACGGCACCCGCCGCGTTGCACAGCGCCCGGCAGATGCCGTCGTGGGAGTCGAGATCGCAGAGCACGAAGCCGCCGCCGTGGAAGAAGACCGCGATCGGTGCGCCGCCGTCGCGTTGGATGCCGGGCCGGTAGATGCGCACCGGCACGTCGCCGGCGGGGCCGGGCGCCGTCCGGTCGCTGACGGTGCCGACGGCCTCCGGCTCGGCGGCCGCCGGCATGGTCTTGGCGGCAGCCTCCTCCACCAGCCGGCGCATCTGCGTTCCGGACAGCGAGGGATCGAGCGCCGGGAACGTCTTTTCCATCGCGTCGATCAGCACGCGCGCGGTCGGGTCAATCGGCATGGCTTCTCCTGACAGGTACGGACGTTTGCGAGCGTCGGAGCAGCGCCCTCACCAACCCCGGTATTCGGCCGGGCGGCGCTCGACGAAGCTGCGCACACCTTCCTGACCATCCGCCGTGTGCATGTTGAGGTCCTGGGCGATGGCCTCGTCGTCGAACGCCGCTGACCGCGAGCCGTCCAGCGAGCGGTTGACGAGCCATTTGGTGAGCGCCAGCGCGCGAGTCGGGCCGGATGCGAGCCGGGCGGCAAGCGCAGTGACCTCCGCCATCAGCTCCTGCGCCGGAACGACCCGCGTCACCAGACCGATCTCGTGCGCCCGCTGGGCGGTCACGTCGTCGCCGAGCATGAGCAGCTCCTTGGCCCGGTGCACGCCGACGAGACGCGGCAGCAGGTAGGCGGCGCCCGAATCCGGAACGAGCCCGCGGCGCACGAAGACCTCGATGAAGCGGGCGGTGTCCGCGGCCACCACGAAGTCACACGCCAGGGCGAGCTGCACCCCGAGCCCCGCGGTGGTGCCGTTGACGGCTGCGATGACCGGCTTCTCGCAGTCGAGGATGGCCGCGATCAACCGCTGGGCGCTGACTCTGATCCCCCGCGCGACGTCACCGGCGATCCGGTCGGGTGCGCCCGGCGGCCGCGGCAGCTCGGGCTGCGCTGCCCGCAGGTCGGCGCCGGTGCAGAACATGCGATCACCCGTCGCGGTCACCACGACCGCGCGCACGCCCGGGTCACGATCCGCCGCCGCGAACGCGTCGATCAGGACAGTGCGATTAGCCGGCGTCAACGCGTTGCCCGCGGATGGCCGGTCGATCGTCAGCCAGAGGACGTGATCGCGCAGCTCCTGAACGATTTCCCGGCCCTCGGGCTCCGGTGCACTCACCGGCTGAGAATGCCACCCGCCTGCCCGGCCGGGGGACCTGGGGCGCGTCAACGCGCACAGCGGACCCTTCCGGCGCGCACAGCCGTCGCATAGAGCGGCTGACGACGCTGCGGAGCAGGCACGGTCGTCAAGTGCACGGCCGGCGCTCGCCCGCAACGGCACGGACAGCGGGCGCACCGGCTCGTCGAGCAGTGGATCAACGGGAAGCGCCTCCACGGGACTGACCACGCCACCACAGAACTTCGGAGGGTCGAGCGCCACCTCCGGAGGTTCATGAGCCCGGCTGAACGAGCCGCGCAAAACCCGGCCTTCAAGTTTTCGGCCGATCCTGCCGATGACGGGCGCGTGGCTCGGGGGCTCGCTTTTGCACATGTCAGCGACACCGTTGACTCCGATGGCGATGCGAACACGTGGTTGCGCCGTTTCGCCGGGCCGGGTGAGGCGCCGCCCACCGTCGCGCGTGAGCTGCTCGTCGACGTCGTCACCGGCTTCACCACGGCGGCCACCCCGGCGCGGCTGGCGGAGTCGGCTGCATCCCTCGGGGTACTGCGCGCGCAGCAGGGCCGCATCCCGAGCGGGCTGGTAGCCGACGTCCTCGCGCTGCGTCCGGCCGCCTGGTCCCGCCTTTCGCACGATGACGACCCGGCGGCCCTGCTGGTCGCCGCGCAGCGACTGTCCGACCTGCTCGACCGGGTGGTCCTGCTCGCGGTGGATGCGTACGTGCAGGAATCGCAGCGCGTCCTGGCCGCCCGCGCGATCCGCGATCAGCTCACCGGGCTGCTCAACCGGGCCGCGTTCGACGACGCACTCGAGCGTGCGGTGGCGCAAACCCAGCGCCAGGGTGCGCCGGCGCTGCTGCTGATCGACCTGGACGGCTTCAAAGGTGTCAACGACACCCTCGGACACCTCGCCGGTGACGACGTGCTGGTGGAAGTCGCGAAGGTGCTGACCTCCGCCGTTCGTCGCGGCGACGTCGTCGCCCGGCTCGGCGGCGACGAGTTCGGAATCCTCCTCCCGCGTACCGCGGCGCAGGACGCCCGGCGCCGCGGTGAGCGCCTGGTCGCTGCAGCGACTTCCGCGCCCGGACTTCATCCGGCCGGCGCGCCGGCAGCGGTGAACTTCTCCGTCGGCGTCGGCTGGCTCGCCGACCCCGCAGCCGGACCCGACCTCTTCGTCGTTGCGGACGACGCCATGTATGCCGCGAAGCGTTCCGGCGGCGGGCGCGTCGCGGTACGGACGGGCCGGCAGGCATGACCGCGCCATCGGTTCTGCTCCTCGACGACTCCCACGACGCGCAGCTCGTCGAGCGTGCCCGGCGCGGCAGCGGCCGGGCTCGGCGACGGCTGTGCCGCCGGATGCGCACGACGCTGTACCCGCTGGCCTACGCGTGGACCGGCCATCCGTTCTCCGCGACCAGAGCGGTGCGGGTGGCCGCGCGCAGCGCTCTCACCGATCGCAGCCGCCCGTACGGCGCCGCCGTGGTCGCCGCGCTGCACCGGCAGACGCATGGCGCGGCCGGCCCTGACCGCGGGGAGGCCAGCGCGTTCCAACGGGCGGTCACCGTGCTCTGCGACGACCGGCGGCTGCCGCCGGCGGCGGCGGCCATGCTGCTCGGGTTGTCGGCGGAGCAGGTCGCCGACCACCACCGCGCCGGACGGGCGGCGCTGGGTCTCGGGGCCGTCGAAACGGAGCTCCCGCGCTGCGCCGGATGGCCCTTGGTCTCCCGCGACCCGGAAGGTCTGACGGCGGCGGAACGGACCGCTGCGGCCGGCCACCTCGAACTGTGCCGCACCTGCCGCGATGCGCTCGACGCTCGCCGGCGTGCACGCCAGGCACTGCGCGCCAGTGGAGTGGTCGGTGGCGGCGGTGCGGTCGCCGTCGCGGCCATCGCCATCGACGGCGTGTTGACGGTCGCCGGACCGGCGACAGTCGCGGGTGGCATCGGCGTTCTCGGCGGTTTGGGCGTCGGCATCGGGCATCTCGCGCAGCCGCACCCGCCGGCGCTGCCGTCCCACCACCGTCCGGCGCCGGTGGGCGTGGCGGCTGACCGGAAAGCGCCGGCACTCGCGCCCAAGCCCCATCGCACGAGCGCCGCGCCCGCTGTGCGCCGGGCAGGCGCCGGTTCCGCCGGTGGCGTGGTGCGACCCGCGGCGCCGTCCCCGGCGGACACAAAGGCACCTCAGAGCTCCGGCGGCCCGGGCCTTCCGGGGATCCCGGGCGTGCTGCCGCCGGCGTCGGCCGCGCCCGCTCCGCTCCCCACCGGCAAGCTGCTGCCGCTACCGCTACCGCTGCCATCCCTTCCGGTGCCCTTACCCACGCAGCTGATCACTCCGGTACCGCTGCCGACGCTTCCGGTACCGCTGCCGACGGTCACGGTGCCGCTGCCCTTGCCGAGCCTGGCACCCTTGCCGCTGCCGTCGCTGCCGTCCCTCTCGCTCGGCTGACCGGCAAAACGGCATCCCGTCGCCCGCAGGCCCTACTCGAGCGCGGACAAGGTGGCCGTTTCGGCGAGCTCGCCCCGCAACGGACCGAGCAGCGCCTCCTGCCGCGCGTAGTCCCGCCAGAAGTAGCGAATGAGGTCGGCGTCGCGTTCCGGCCCGGCGGACCCCGCCAGCTCCTGGATCGCGGCGTCGGCTTCGCGCGGTGAACCCGGGCGGCGCCCGAGAAGCGCTGCTGCGTCATCGATTTTCGCCGCGTCGACGTCACGGCCGCAGCGGTCGGCCAGCTGCAGGTGACCGGCCAGTTGCGCGAGCGCACCGACGCGGTACCGGTTCAGCGGGTCGGAAACGGCGGGGAGCAACTCCTCCTCCAAGCCCTTGACGAGCTCGGCGTAAAGCCAGGAGCGCGGATTCGTCGCGCCCTCCGGCAGTGGGACGGGCTCGAGCTGCACTCCGCAGGCCTCGGCCAGCGTCTGCACCATCGCACGGCCGTAGACCACGTCCCACGCCAGGTACATCACACCATCGACGCCGGACACGCTGCCGGTGGCGAACATCGGGTAGATGGCGATCGGCGTGATGATCATCGTGCGGACGCTGTGGTAGCGCAGCAGGTCCATGTCCAGCGGGATACCGGACAGCTCGCTGTAGCGGCGCAGCCGGGCCGCGAAATCGCCGAAGGGATACGAGAGGTCGCGACCGCGGATACACGCCAGGTCGTACATGGGATCGCCGAGCTTCGCGAGCTCCCAGTCGATGATCCCGGTGATCTGGCTGCCGTCGAAAAGGAACTGTCCCGGTCCGGTGTCGCCTTGTACGAGCACGGTCGGCCCGGCGCGGTCCGGGACGTTGCGGCGCAGCCAGCGCAGCGTGAATTCGATCAGCGGGGCGGGAGGCGTGGTCGCGCGCACGCTCGCCCGGTAGGTCGCCTCCAGCGCATCCAGGTCCATCAGATGCTGCTCCTGCGGGGTCTGCGGCATCGGGAATCCCAGCGCTGCCACGTCCTGCGGCGGGATCGCATGCCAGCGCGCCAGCGCGGTCAGGAACTGCTCGGCGAGCTCTTCCCGGTCAGCGGCCGGTGCACGGTGAAACATCTCGTGGCCGGAGAGGCCGGCCAGCAGGATGCCTTCGGGGTCAGGGCAGTACCCGTAGCAGTGAGGGGCCGGCACACCGCGCGACTCGACCAGGTTCAGCAGCGCGCCCTCGCGCTGCAAGAGCTCGGTGTCGCCCGGGCCACGCGCGCCGCGGAAGTAGAGCGGCAGCGTGCGACCGTCCTGCTCGACGTCCAGGAAGTACGCGAGGCGCCAGCGCGGCTGGCGTTCCATCCGGACGACGCGGCCGCCGAGGGTTCGCTCGACCCACTGCTTCAACCGGCGTTCGGCCGCCTCCGTCCGGTCGCCGTCTTCCTTTTCCTCAGCCGTCACGGACACCGCGGACCTCCCTGAGCGAACTCGGCGGGTGCGACACTGCCACCACCATCCGGGCATCATCCACGAACGGTGCTTCGTGACGAGAGCAGGCCCGCGTCGAGGGAGCAAAACGGTGAGCGACTACCCGCCGGTCCTGCCGGACGTCAACCACACGGCACCGGTTCCGCGCCGGATCCGCGCCGTCCTCGGCGGACGGACCGTGCTCGACACGACGGCAGCGATGTACCTATGGGAGTGGCCGCGCTACCCGCAGTACTACGTGCCCTTCGCGGATCTCGATCCGGGCGTGCTGGTGGACGAGAAGCACGAGCGCCGCCTGAGCCGCGGCACTGCTCATCGGTACGGCCTGCGCGTCGGCAGCATCGACCGGCCGGGCGCGTTGCACGGCTACGGAGACGACGCCGCCTGCGGGCTCAGCGGCTACGCCCGTATCGATTGGGGTGCGGTCGACGCCTGGTACGAGGAGGACGAGCAGGTCTTCGTGCACCCGCGCGATCCCTACGTTCGCGTCGACGCGCTGCGCTCCAGCAGGCGGGTCCGCATCGAGCTGGAGGGCGCCGTGCTCGCCGAGTCGACGTCGCCGGTGCTGCTTTTCGAGACCGGCCTTCCGACGCGGTACTACCTCGACCGCACCGACGTCGACTTCACCCAGCTGCGGCCCTCCGACACGATCACGGCCTGTCCCTACAAGGGCACGACGACCGGCTATTGGAGCGCGCACCTCGGCAGTGGGATACACCGCGACATCGCCTGGGCCTACGACTTCACGACGCTGGCGGCCGCGCCGATCGCCGGCCTCGTCGCGTTCTACAACGACAAGGTCGACATCGAGCTCGACGGGCGACGACTGCCACGGCCGGAAACCGGGTGAAACGGCGCCGCCCCGGCGGCTACCGTTCCGGCGTGCTGGTGAGCTTCTGACCGCCGACGCCATGATGACCATGTGGATGCAACTCACCGGGCCATCGGGCGAACATCCTGAACGGCTCCTACACGGGCCTCGGCATCGGCGCGGTGAAGACGTCGGGCGGCCGGTAGTACGGGGTGCAGGACTTCGTCGTTCAGTGATAGTCGGGCAGTGAAGCGGACGCTGCGTACCACCGCTTGTTTTCGGGCCCGAGCGCTCGGGTAACGCACCCGATATTGCTTGGTCCGTGCCGAGGAAATACACCGTGGCCGTGCTGCGCAAGCCCTGACTTCGCGCGCAATGCGGTGCTGCCCGTTCGGCGGAGGGGAGCTCACGGTGACGCTGCTCGGTTCAGGACACGATCTACGCGTCCAGCAGAAAGGCGCGGGCGAACAGGACGAGCGGCGAGTTCGCCGTCACGTGCTCGGCGCGGCCATCGTGACCGCGCTGGGCGGCCTGCTCTTCGGTTATGACACCGGCGTCGTCTCGGGTGCCCTGCTGTTCCTGAAGAGCGACTTCGGCGGGCTCTCCTCGTTCCAGCAGGAGCTGGTGACGAGCTTGCTGCTAGTCGGCGCGATGGTCGGGGCGCTCGCCGCCGGGCGGGTCGCCGACGCGGTCGGTCGACGGCGCACCATCCTCATCACGGCGCTCATCTTCGTCGTCGGGGTACTGCTCGCTGCGTTCGCACCGACGTACTGGGTGCTCATCGTGGCGCGCTTCGTGATCGGCCTGGCCGTCGGGTCTGCGTCCATGACCGTGCCGCTCTACATCGGCGAGGTCGCGCCGCCGAAGATTCGCGGCGGGCTCGTCAGCTTCAACCAGCTGATGATCACGTCCGGGATCCTGGTGTCCTACCTCGTCGACTACGGTCTCGCCGATTCGCAGAATTGGCGGCTGATGTTCGGGCTTGCCGCCATTCCGGCCGTCATCCTCTTCCTCGGCATCCTGACGCAACACGAGAGCCCGCACTGGCTGGTCCGGCAGGGACGCGAGGACGAGGCACGCGAGGTGCTCAGCCGGCTTCGCGCGAGTGACGACATCGAACGCGAGATCTCCGAGGTGAAGGCGGTCGCGCGGCAGGAGGCGTCACCCCGCGCGCTACTGGCCCGCGGCGTTCGCCCCGCGCTCCTGGTGGGCGTCCTGCTCGCGGTCTTCCAGCAGATCACCGGTATCAACACCGTCATCTACTACGCCCCTTCCCTGCTGAAGGGTGCTGGCCTCGGAAGCAGCGCGTCACTGCTGGCCAACGTCGTGAACGGCGCCGTGAACGTGCTCATGACGATCGTGGCGATCCGGCTGCTCGACCGCACCGGCCGGCGGCCACTGCTCATCAGCGGCACGGCCGGTATGGCCGTCGGCATGGTCATCACCGCCTGCGCGTTCCTGTCCGGCGATCAGCTGCACGGCGCAACGGCGTACCTCGGCATCGCCGGCCTGCTGGTCTACACCGGCTCGTTCGCCGTCGGCCTGGGCCCGGTGTTCTGGCTGATGATCGCGGAGATCTACCCGCTGCGCATCCGCGGTCAGGCGATGAGCGTCGCGACGATCGCCAACTGGGGCGCGAACTTCGTCGTCACCATCTCGTTCCTGACGCTGCTGAACGCCATCTCCCCGAAGGGCGTCTTCTTCATGTTCGCGTTCCTGACGCTGGTGGCGCTCGCCTACTTCGTCAAGCGCGTGCCGGAGACCAAGGGGCAGCCGCTCGAGCAGATCGAACGTGAACTCGGCGCGCAGATGTCGGAGCAGGGAGCGCTCGAGCCCGCCGCGACCATGTAACGCCAATCGCCCGGCCAGTCACGGCCTCGGCTGTGTAACAACGTTGTTCGGTTGGTATTTGGCGTGGCACACACTCTGCGCCCTAGGATGCGACGTATGTCAGTGCGGCTCGCGGTACCCGCGGACGCGGCCGCCTGCGAAGCGATCTACGCGCCGTACGTCAGGGATACCGCGATCACATTCGAGCTGAAGCCGCCGGGCGAGGCAGAGATGCGACGTCGCATCGACAAGGCTTTCGCCTGGCTCGTCGCCGAAGAGGAGGGCGCCGTCGTCGGCTACGCCTACGCCGGCCCCTACAAGGAGCGGCCGGCCTACCGCTGGGCCTGCGAGGTCAGCGTCTACCTCCACGCCGATCAGCGCGGACGCGGGCTCGGCCGGGAGCTGTACGGTGCGCTCTTCACCCGGCTCGCGGGACTCGGCTTCCGCATGCTCGTAGCGGGCGTGACGCTGCCCAACCCGGCGAGCCTGCGGCTTCATCGCAGCCTGGGCTTCGAGCCGATCGGTACCTGGCAGCGAATCGGCTGGAAGCTGGACGCCTGGCACGACGTGCATTGGCTGCAGCTGCCGATCGGCTCCCCCATCGATCCGCCTGCCGCGCCTCGCATACCGGCCACCGCCGATCACGCCGGCGACCCCACCCGGCCGCGCGACGGTCAGCGATATCCGTAGCGCTTCATCAGCGGAAAGAGCATGCCTTGCAGGGCGACCCGCTGCGTGAAGCCGAGCTTCGAGCGCCACCGCGCGTCCGGGCGTAGCGCCAGCGCCTCATGGTGAAAGCGATCGGGGTTTCCGCCGAGCTGATGCGAGTCGGTGGGACGCAGGGAAGGCAGGCCCTGCGGCTTCGCCGGAGCCGGCGATTCCACGAGCAGCGGCCCGCCGATCGCCGTCTGGACCCGAGTGAGTGTCGCGGCCGGCGCGTCCAGCATGTCTTCGTAGCGCACGAACAGGCCGGTGCGGTGCCCGAGCCTGAGCTCGCGCTCGACGAGCCAGTTCGTCGCCGCCCAGTGGACGCCTGACGCGAGTGCCGTGCGCTGCGGAGGGCTTGCCGTGACGTCCCCGCTGGGGTCGATCTTGGGCGTGCTCTCGCTGGCCGCAACGCCGCGCGGATCGCGCACCAGATGCACCGGCAGCACCCGCAGTTCGCTGGCCGCGGCGATTCGGAGCATGTTCGGCGTCTTGCTGGTGTCAACGATGATGTCGGCACCGACCTGGGAGGCGACGGCTACATATATGCGGCGCAGCTCGCGAGACAGCCGCTGCTCATGACCCGCCAGGTCGGCGCGCCACGGTACGAGGTGCGGCAGCTTGAGCGTCGACTCGGCGATGCTGTGCAGTGTCCGCACCTCGCCGGTCGGGTGGCCGCCGCGCAAGTAGCCGAGTTCCTCGCCGACAGCGGCCCAGAGCTCGCAAGAAGCCGTGCGAGATCCACAGCTGCACAGCTCGTTGCGGACGAAGGCTCTCCAGCTGTTGCGGACCTCGCCGACGCAGCAGGCGCCGCGCTCGCCGCCGAGCATGCGGCCGAGAAGAGTGGAGCCAGAACGCAACGTGCCGAGCACAAGCACGACCGTCGGCTCCTGCGGATCGCGCCGGGGCGGCTGCTGTATCCGGGTCGCCGATCGCGACGAACCGCAGCGCGGCAAGGTCACCGCGGAATGCGGCATCCCTCCGCTCCATCCGTAGACCGGCAGCTGGGTCAGGGGGCGGTTGGCCACAAATGCCATCTTCGATCGGCACTTGATCCACGCGGTGGACCGTGGGCTAACGGTCGGCAAACGCCTCATGACCGAATCAGCCGGTTTGCTCCCGCGCGGTCAGCAGCTGGCGCACACGTGCGCTTTCGCGGATGAGGTGGTCGCGTTCCGCCGCGCTGCCGGCGGCGCGGCCGGCCTCGGCATACAGCGCGGCGGCCTGCACCAGGTCGCCGGCGCGTTCGAGCAGATACGCCCTCGCCGCGGTGTAACGCGGCAGGTCGGGCTCCACGTCGGCCAGCGCGGCCAAGCCGGCCGCTGCCCCGCGAGCCTCACCGACGGCCACCGCCCGGTTCAGCCGCACCACCGCATTGCCGGTGAGATCCAGCAACTCGTCGTACCACTCCACGATCTGCACCCAGTCGGTTTCAGCGGTGCTGGGCGCGTCGGCATGCAGAGCGGCGATTGCCGCTTGCGCCTGGTATTCACCCAGCCGGTCGCGGGCCAGCGCCGCCTGCAGGATCGTGACGCCCTCGGCGATCAGGCGGTGTCCCAGCGCGAGCGGTCCTGCTCGGCGAGCGGCACCAGCCGGCCGCCGGGGCCGGTGCGCGAGGCGCGCCTGGCGTGGTGCAGCAGCATCAGGGCGAGCAGCCCCGCGACCTCCGGACCGTCGGTCAAGACGCCGAGCTGGCGGGTGAGACGGATCGCTTCGGCCGAAAGGTCGACGTCACCGCTGTATCCCTCGTTGAACACCAGGTAGAGCACTCGTAGCACCGTGGCGAGATCGCCGGGGCGATCGAGCCGCAGCCCTTCGATCCGCCGCTTGGCCCGGCTGATGCGCTGCGCCATGGTCGACTCGGGGACGAGGTAGGCCGTCGCGATTTGCCGCGTCGTCAGGCCACCGACTGCCCGCAGCGTCAAGGCGACCGCCGAGGCCGGCGAAAGGACGGGGTGGGCGCACAGGAAGTACAGCCGGAGGGTGTCGTCCGTGGCAGGAACGTCGCCCGCCCGGGGTTCGAGCTGCACGCTCAGCTCGCGCCCGCGGCGGGACGTCTCCGCCCGGGCACCATCCAGGAACTTCCGCCACGCCACGGCGACGAGCCACGCCTTCGGATCGCGCGGTGGGTCGTCCGGCCAGGTCTGCAGCGCCCGGATAAGGGCTTCTTGCACACCATCCTCGGCCGACGCGAAGTCTGCTCCGCGCCGGACGAGGGCGCCGATCACCGCGGGTACCAGCTCCCGCAGCGACGACTCGTTCATTCGATGACGGTAGGCGGCTCGGAGAGGAACGGCCGCACCTCGATCCACTCATAGATCGGCTTCCCGCCGGCTCCGGGGGCGGCGGAGAGCTCCCCGGCGAGCTGGACCGCACGGTCCCAGGACTCCACGTCGATGACCATCCAGCCCGCGATGAGGTCCTTGGTCTCGGCGAACGGACCATCCGTCACCGGCACCCGTCCCTCGCCGTCGAAGCGCACGAAGGTGCCCTCGGGCGCGAGCGCCTGTGCGTCGACAAACTCCCCCGTGCCTTCCAGCCGGGCGGCGAAGTCACGCATGAACTGGATGTGGGCGTCGACCTCTTGCGGCGTCCACTGATCCATCGTGGTACAGCCTTCGACCGGGGCCGGGCCACCTCGGTAGTGCTTGAGCAGCAGGTGCTTCACGGCGGTTCTCCTTCGTCGTCCGCGCGGCCCTCGTGGCCGCTCGTGCCTCTGGAACGGACCCGACCCCGCATTCTCGACATCGTGCGGCGACTTGCTGCGAAATTTTTCCACTCGCTCCGAACGTCAGGAGTGCAGCGCCACCTGGACGCGCGCGGAGCGGGGTGTGGGAGGGTCGCAGCTGAAAGCTTCGCGACTTCGCCTCTGCGCAAGGGAGCCACCCATGAGCGACTACGACGTTCGCATGGTCGTCCTGTCGACGGATGACCTCGATGAGTCCATCCGCTTCTACACCGAGACCCTCGGGATGAAGCTCAAGTTCCGCGACGGTGCGCACTATGCCGCCCTCGACGGCGGGTCGATCACGCTCGCGTTGGCGACGTCGGTGGACCACCCCATCCCGGGTCAGATCGTTGTCGGGATCAAGACGGCCGATGTCGACGCCGCCGCCAAGGCCATCGAGGAGAACGGCGGCGGGATCGTGAAGGGCCCCTACGACGACGCGCACGAGCGCCGCGCCGTGGTCTACGACCACAAGGGCAACGGGCTCGTCTTCTACAGCCCGCTGCAGCGGTAGGGCGACGGGCCTATCCGGGCCGCCATCCCTGTTCCTCGCAGACGACCTGGCCGGTCTCCAGCTGCGACAGGTCCTGCGCCGCGTGCGGGTTCCTGCTGAGCCAGTTGCGGATCGCCAGGTTGTGTGACTGGCGGCCGGTACGGAACGCGGCGCTGGCCTCGTGCTGGTAGCGCTGACCGTGCTGGGGGATTGCCCGCGTCCCGAAGTCGTCGATCGCAAGGCGTAGCTCGTTGCAGAAGAAGCGCCCCGCGGTGTCGAGCGCCGTCCGCTGATCGGTGTGCTTGGCGTTGCTGACGACGGTGTTGCTGCACGCGAAGGTCGCGCTGGCCACCACGGCGGCGACCGCGGCGAGGCGCGTGACCCTCCGCTTTCCTGACACGGACGACGACACGCGCGTGGGGCGGGCCGGATCACGCAGTGACGAAACGGTGACCACCCCCCGGCTTTCGCGCGACTACGCCGCTCGCGGCCATCGATCTCGGAGCATGTGACGGCCGCCGATGGCGTTGTCGTACCCCTTCCTCTCCAGGCTCCCCCGGTAAACCAGGAAATCCGCTTCGGGCACGTCACCGGCTTGGGATCCCGAGCAACTGCGCGAACGCGTCGATCGCCGCCGAGGGGTCGAGGCGTTCATCGATGAGTGCGTGCAGAAGCAGCCCGTCCCCGACCGACGCGAGCAGTGTCGCCAGCGCCTCAGCCGAGGGGCGCTGCGGCAGCACTCCGCGCTCTTGTTCGGCGCGGATCACCGCGATCATGCCGCTTCGGGACTGCTCGAGCAGCTCGCCGAGTCGCGCCCGCAGCTCCTGATCGCGTTCGGCCTCACGCATCGCTTCGAACATGAGGCGGGTCAGCACCGAATCACGCGCACCGGCGGTGATTTGCGCCGCGACGAGGTCGATCAGCCCGGACACGCTTGCCGGCTCCTCGAACTGAGCCGGTGGGACGGCCTGGGTGAACGCGTGCAGCACCGCTTCTATGAGCAGGTTCTGTTTGCCGCGGAAGTGATAGCTCACGGTGCCGTGCGGTAGGTCGGCTCGCGCGGCGACGGCGCGGGTGGTGACACGCCCCCACCCCAGCTCGGCGACGAGTTCGGCCGCGGCAGCCATGAGCCGCTCCCGGGTCGCGGCCGACGACGATGCTTGCCGTCCTTGTCCATCTGGACTGTCCATATGGACAAGAGTAGTGCTACGGTCGGCGCATGCTGGACGCGACACTCGACCCACCTGCCACTGCGCAAGAGTTGGCCGTCGAAGCGGCCGGCCTCAGCAAGCGCTTCGGCGCGGTGCGGGCCGTCGCAGGGGTGGATCTCACGATCCCCCGCGGCACGGTTTTCGCCGTCCTCGGCCCCAACGGCGCGGGCAAGACCACCCTGATCCGCATGCTCGCCACGCTGCTGCGGCCGGACTCGGGGACGGCTCGGGTCTTCGGCCACGACATCGCGACCGAAGCCTCGGCGGTGCGCGCCAGACTGTGCCTGACCGGCCAATTCGCCTCTCTCGACGATGACCTCACCGCGCGGGAGAACCTGCTCCTGCTCTCACGGCTGCTGGGCTTCGATCGCCGGCGCGCCCGTGCCCGCGCGAGCGAGCTACTCGACGCCTTCGGTCTCACCGATGCGGCTGATCGCGTCGCAGCGCAGCTGTCCGGCGGCACGCGGCGGCGCCTCGACATCGCTGCGAGCTTCATCGTGACGCCCGACCTGCTGTTCCTCGACGAGCCGACAACGGGCTTGGACCCCTACAGCCGGAACGGCATCTGGGACCTCGTGCGGGCGACCGTGGACAAGGGCACCACCGTCGTGCTCACCACGCAATACCTCGAGGAGGCAGACCAGCTCGCCGACCACATCGCGGTCATCGATCGCGGAGTCGTCATCGCCGACGGATCGCGGGGCCAGCTGAAAGCCTCGGCGGGTTCCGGCAGCATTCGGCTACGGGTACTCGACCCGGCACGGCGCCGCCAGGCCGGAGAATTGCTGGCCGAAACTCTCGGAGTCGCTCCGACGCCCGAAAGCGATTCGGCTTCCCTCCGCTGTCGCATTCCCCAGCAGGAGGACGCCCTCGACATCGGGCAGCGGCTCAGTCACGCGCTCGCGAGGCTGACCGATGAGGGCATCGCCTTGACCGACCTCGCGTTCGGCCAGCCCAGTCTCGATGAAGTGTTCCTGGCGCTCACCGGCCACGGCAATCGGGAGGAACGGTGATGGCGGACCTGACGACACCCGCCAGGCCGGCTGCCGCCGGCCCGGTGTCCGCAGCATGGGTCTTCGCCTGGCGCTCGGTCTTGAAGATCAAGCACGTACCGGAGCAGCTCGGCGATGTCGTGATGATCCCGGTGCTCTTCACGCTGATGTTCACGTACCTGTTCGGCGGCGCGCTGGCCGACTCACCCACGCGCTACCTGCAGTACCTGCTTCCTGGCACGCTCGCCATGTCAGTCGTTTTCGTGACGGTCTACAGCGGCGTCACTCTCAATCAGGACCTCGCCACAGGCGCTTTCGACCGTTTCCGGTCACTGCCCGTGTGGCGCGCGGCACCGATCGTCGGCGGGCTCATCGGCGACATCGGCCGGTATCTGATCGCGTCGGGCCTGGTGCTCGGGCTCGGTCTGCTCATGGGGTTTCGGCCACACGGCGGGGTCCTCGGCGTGCTGGCGGCGACAGCGCTGGCGATCGCGTTCGCTCTCGCCTTGTCCTGGGCGTGGATCGCGCTGGCTCTCGTGCTCCGCACGCCTAACGCGGTGTTGAGCATCGGCTTCGTGCTCCTCATGCCCGTCGGCTTTCTGAGCAACGTCTTCGTCGACCCAGCGACCATGCCGCGGTGGCTGGAGCGCGTGGCGAACCTCAACCCCATGTCGCACCTCGCCAGCGCCGCCCGCGCCCTCATGGCCGGCGGCCCCGTCGGCGACAACGCCTGGCAGGTCCTGGCCGTCAGCGCGGCGCTCGTCATCGTGCTGGCGCCGCTGTCGTTGCGGCTGTATCAGCGCAAGACCTAAGTCGGCCGGCGGTTTCGGCTAGCGGGCTGGGCCCTGGCCGGCGCTGGCCGACGCGCGAAGGATGAGCAGCGCGGTGTCGTCTTCATGCTGATGGTGCGCCCGCATTCCTTCCAGGAGCGCCTCGACGAGCTCAGGCAGCGGCAGGTGCGCATTGTCTCCGAGATGCTCGGTCAGCGCTCTGAGACCGTCGTCGAGGTCGCGATGGCGGTCTTCCACCAGACCGTCGGTGAAGAGCACCAGCGTCGTGCCGGCTTCGACGGGCACCTCGTGGTCGACGTATCCCGCGATTCCGGATCCGAGCGGCGGTGCCGGTGGAATGTCGAGAGCGACCGGTGCACCGCTGTCCCGCTTCGCCGCGAGCGGCGCGAAGTGCCCGGCGTTCGCGGCGGTGAGTCGCCCGTCTGCCCGGGAGTAGACGGCGCAGAGGCAGGTCACGAAGTTGATGTCACCGACCTGGCCTACCAGGCGGTCCAGGTGGGTGAGCACTTCGCGGGGCTTCAGCCCGAGCTCGAAGTAGGCACGGATGGCTGCGCGCAGCTGACCCATGACCGCGGCGGCCTGGATCCCCCGCCCCATCACGTCCCCGATGACGAACGCCGCATTGCCGTCAGCGAGTTCGATCAGGTCGTACCAGTCACCACCCACCTCCACTTCCGCGCCGCCGGGGACGTAGCGCGCGGCCACCTCGATCCCGTCGATGGCCGGGAGATCCGGGAGCAGGCTGCGTTGCAGGGTTTCCGCGACGCGGCGGCTGCGATCGGTCAGGGCGGCGCGGTGCAGCGCCTGGCCGGCCAGACCGGCCAGCGCGGTGGTCAGGGCGACGACGTCATCATCAATCGCATCCTCCTCCGTGAAGCCGACGGCCAGCGCCCCGATGACCCGGCCATCTGCGCGGCTCGGCACCGCCAGAAGGCTTCGCGTGTCGGTGGCGACGTACGTATCAGCACTCTCCGGAGAGGCGGCGACGGCGGCTTCTCGGCTCTGGTAGATCAGGGACGCGCCCGACCGGGCCGCCACCGCTACCGGAACGGTGCTGTCGTTGGGGAGCGTGGCGTAGCGCTGTGCGACCGAAGTGGGGAAACCGTCGCTGGCCCAGGTGCGCAGGCTGCCCGCCATCGGATCGGATACGGCGATCACCCCGTGGTCGGCGATCATCCGGATGCCGTGTTCCACGACGACGTGGGCAATCTCGTCTGTGGTCGTCGCAGCGGCCAGTCTGGCGGTCACGTTCTGCAAGGCGTTGAGCCGTCGTGCGTTTCGCCGCTCGCCTTTCGCTGCGAGGCGTTCGGCGTCCAGCAAGCCGGCGCGTTCGAGGGCTTGGGCGCACTGTCCCGCGAGAGTCTGCAGCAGGCCGAGCTCCGCCGCGCTGACGCTCCGCTCAGCCGGAAACAGCGCCAGTATCGCGCCCAACGTCCTGCCGCCCACGACCGCCGGCGACGCGACCAGCGCTCCCAGGTGCGCGACATCGTTCAACCAGTCCGCGTTCGGGAATCTGCGAGCCCGCTCCTCAGCCGACGAGAGAACCACCGGCGTGCCGGTGCGGATGGCTTCGAGAACCGGCCAGGGGTCGTCCAGCGACAGTCGGCCGCCGGTCGCCAGCAGCGGGAGCGAGGGAGTCGGGAAAAGGTCCACCCAACCTTCGTGGAGCTTGGCGAGCGTCATGCCCGCAGCCCCGAGCAACGGCGCGACGTCGGCAGCGAGGATGCCGGCGATCTGCTCGGCGGTGACGGCGCCAGCGAGCCGCTCCGTCAAAGCTTGCACGCCTCTCAGATGAGCGGTCCGCTGCCGCTCCTCTTCGAAAAGGACCGCGCGGTCCAGCGCCTGACCGGTCAGCTGCGCGATGAGCTCGAGTCGCCGCATCTTGGCGGGTGGGAAATCCTGCGGCTCCGTCCACCCGAAACCGACGGCACCCATGACGGTGCCCTGGGCCCGCGTGACCGGAAAGGACGCCGTCGCCATCAAACCCGCCGTCACCGTGTCGTCGAGCATGTGCGGGTACCGGTCCGCGAGCGCATCCAAGGATCCGAGCAGCACAGGCTCCACGCTGAGCATCGCGTCCGTAAGAGGCGTGTGCTCCTCGGCGCCGAACTCCGCCCACCGCGCCGCCACGTCGCGGTCGAGCGCCGGATCGTGGACGGCGCGCACCCGCGCCCGTTCGGCGTCCAGCAGCGCCATGTTCGCGAACGAGGCTCCCGCCGCCGCGGCGGTGTGCTCAGCGAACGCGCGGGCCACCTCCGCCGGAGTCGCCGCCCCCGCCAACGCACTGGCCAGCCGCCAGATCCCTTCCTCGCGGCCGTCGTCCGGCTGACCGGTGCCGGATCGTTTCCACCCCTCAGGCACTACGAACCACAAGCATCAGGCGGCGCCCTCACAAACCCCCGGACGGTGACAGTCGACTTCCGAGAAGTATCCAGCAGTTCCGGCGACTGGTCGAGCGAAGTCGCCTCGGCGCACCGTGCATGGCCGGTCTCCAGGAAAGGGCGGTGGCCTTCCGTTCCCGGATCGACGCCATCAGCCGACCCGCCGACTACAGCAAAGTCCAGCAGCCGCAGGCGAAACCATGCCGCGCACGTACTGCGGGTCGGAGATCGCACCCGCCCGCTCACCTGGTGAGTTGGTCGCGGACCTCGACCCGCCCCGGCGGTCTGCAGGGCGCCGTCTGCCATCACGCTGCGAGGCGCGTCTGTGTCCTTTGCCTCGCGCGTCGAGCGCGCCATCGCCGCCGGCGCAGCGCGTGGACGAAGAATGGACGAGCAGCCAGCCCGATAGGCCGGCAAAAACCCATCACAAGCTGCTGACCCGCGCAAATAGCGGTAGGGCGGGTGGGACTCGAACCCACGGCCAAGGGATTATGAGTCCCCTGCTCTAACCGGCTGAGCTACCGCCCCTCGAACTGGACCACCCTAACCATCCCGCCCGCTCGCTGCGTCCGGCTCTCAGCACGCCATGGCGACGACCCCACGGCATGACGCGGCGCCTGACGTTTGACCGGCCGATTCGGGCACAAGATGGAGAACGACCCTTCGTCCATCACGTCCGGAGCCGCCCATGGCACATGTCTTCGTCACCGGCTCCACCGACGGCCTCGGGCTGCTGGCTGCCCAGCTGCTGCATGAGCAGGGTCATGCCGTCACTTTGCATGCCCGCAACGAGCGCCGCGCCGTCGATGCGCGCAAAGCCCTGCCGGAGGCCGAAGCCATTCTCGTCGGCGACCTGGCGAGCGTCGCCGAGACTGCGCGGCTTGCTCATCAGGCGAACGAGCTCGGCCGTTACGACGCCGTTATCCACAATGCGGGCATCGGCTATCGCGAACCGCAGCGCATCGAGACCGTCGACGGGTTCAGCCATGTCTTCGCCATCAACGTCCTGGCGCCCTATCTCCTGACCGCCTTGATGACGCCGCCGGATCGGCTCGTCTATCTCAGCTCGGGGATGCACCACGGCGGTGCCACCGATCTGAGTGACCTGCAATGGACCCGCCGGAGCTGGAACGGCTCGCGGGCGTACGCCGAGAGCAAATTCCTCGACGTGCTGCTGGCGTTCGGGGTCGCCCGGCGGTGGCCGACCGTACTTTGCAATGCCGTGGAACCAGGCTGGGTCGCGACGAAGATGGGCGGCGCGGGAGCCCCGGACGACATCAAGCTTGCGCCCGTCACCCAGGCGTGGCTCGCCACCAGCGACGACCCGGCGGCACGGACGACCGCGACCTACTTCCGCCATCAGCGCCCTGTCGCTGTGCACCCCGCCGCCGAAGACCAGACTCTGCAGGACCGGCTGCTCGCCGCCTGCGCCGACATCACCGGGGTCGCCATCGAGTCCCGGGAAAGGACATGTCCATGACCTACGTGCCCGCAGCTGACCGCTACGAGCGGATGACCTACCGGCGGGTGGGCCGCAGCGGGATCAAGCTGCCGGTCGTCTCGCTGGGTCTGTGGCACAACTTCGGCAGCGACCGTCCGCTGGAGACGCAGCGCGCGATCCTGCGGCGCGCGTTTGATCTCGGCGTCTGCCACATCGACCTGGCGAACAACTACGGCCCTCCCTACGGCTCCGCCGAGCTGAACTTCGGCGAGCTGCTGCGGCAAGATTTTCGGCCCTACCGCGACGAGCTCTTCCTCTCGACGAAGGCCGGCTGGGACATGTGGCCCGGCCCCTACGGCGAGTTCGGCTCACGCAAATACCTGCTCGCCAGTCTCGACCAATCGCTAAAACGCATGGGCGTCGATTACGTGGACGTCTTCTACTCGCACCGTTTCGATCCGGACACGCCGCTCGAGGAAACGATGGGCGCGTTGGATACGGCAGTGCGTTCCGGTCGGGCGCTGTATGCCGGCATCTCGTCCTACTCGCCGCAGCGCACTCGCGAGGCAGCCGCGATCCTGCAGCAGATGGGCACGCCGCTGTTCATCCATCAGCCCTCATACTCGATGCTGAACCGCTGGATCGAGGCCGAGCTGCTGGACACTCTGGACGAGATCGGCGCCGGCTGCATCGCCTTCTCCCCGCTCGCCCAAGGCATGCTCACCGACCGGTACCTGGACGGCATCCCGAGCGACTCGCGCATGGCGGAAAACTCCTCGCTGTCCGCCGACTTCCTGAACGAGGACAACCTGCGCCACATCCGGGCGCTCAACGACATCGCCAGGCGCCGCGGGCAGTCCCTGGCGCAGATGGCGATCGCCTGGGCCGCTCGCGACGAACGGGTGACCTCGGTGCTGCTCGGCGCGTCTTCGGTGAAGCAGCTCGAGCAGAACCTTGCCGCGCTCGACAACCCCGACTTCACTGCCGAGGAGCTTGCCGACATCGACGAGCACGCGGTCGAGGGAGGCATCGATCTTTGGCGTGGTCCGGCAACCAGCTGATGCCGACGTCACAGTGCGCGTCAATTGACGATCAGGTGGGCAGACCCTTGGCGTGACTCTGGCCATCGTGATCGCCGTTCTGGTGGTGCTGGTCGTGATCGCCGTCGGCTTCGTCGTCTGGCGAGTACGGCGGCGCTCCGGCGGTGTCGTCGCCACCGCCCCTCGCGGGCGTACCGGTAGCAGGCCGCGCCGATGACCGAGCTGCTGATGCGAGCCAAAGCGCTCGTCGGCATGCCCGTCGTCACGATCGACACGGGCGAGGACATCGCCGAGACCCGCGACGTGATCTACGTCCCCGACGCGGGTCGCATCCTCGGCTTCACGCTCAACAAGCGGGGCCGGCTGGCCGGGCGGATGAAGCAGGTGCTCGACATCTCCCACGTCCATGCCGTCGGACGCGACGCGGTGATGGTCCGCGACGCTGCCGCCCTGGAAGGCGGTGAAGGCGCCGCCGCGGCTCGTGACGCCAAAGGGCGCAACGTACTCGGCGATGAGGTGCTGACCGATGCGGGCAAGCGGCTCGGGCAGGTCCGCGATCTCGTCGTCGAGATGAACGAGTCCACCGTGATCGGCTACGAACTCGACGGCGATCCAGCACTGCAACGCGCCGAAGGCGCCCCACTGCTGCTGCCGCTGCCGTCGACCCTGGCCGTATCCGGGGAAACGCTGATGGTGCCGGCTGCTGTCGAGGAATACATCCGCGACGACCTGGCCGGCTTCGGCAGTGCCGTCGCCGAATTTCGGCACCGGTTGGGGGACGGCTGATGCACCTGTCGCAGCTTCGCGGGCGGCGCGTCGTCAGCCGCAGCAGCGCGGAGACGCTCGGCGAGGTCAGCGATCTCCTCATGTTGACGCCGCCGGCGACGGTGTCCGCCCTTCAGGTCGGAAAGCATCGCAAGGCCCGGGCCATCCCATGGGAGCACATCGCCGGCGTCGGTCCCGATGCGATCGTCGTCACGGACGAGCAGGCGGAAGCGGATCCCAAAGAGACGCCCGGCCGGTCACCGATGGGACGGTTGCTGCTCAGCGAGCTCGGCAACGCCGTCGGACCGGTGACGGACGTCGAATTCGACGAGTCGAGCGGCGCGGTGATCTCGCTGGCGACGGACGCCGCCCTGATCGAAGGCGACCGGCTACTCACCGACGGCCCTTACGCGATCATCGTCGCGGCCCGCGACGGGGCGGAATTCGCGGGCTGATCGGCGGCTGCGGGCCTGTCCGAGCGCGCCGCGAGTTGGGTAAGCTGCGCGCAGTTTCGCCGGTGCGAGAAGCGAAGCGGGATACGAGGGGCTCCCGCGGAGGGACTCGAACCTTCAACCTGCCGGTTAACAGCCGGCTGCTCTGCCAATTGAGCTACGCGGGATGGTGCGCTCGGCGGCGCCTCTGCCATGCTAGCAACACGGACGGAGAGCCGCGCTCGCGATCTGCGCAGCCGACCCCAGTTCGCCGGTTCGGCCGACAGCCCCTACGCGGAGGTTCGATATGCCTGTCCGAGCAGTGTTCGGCCTAGGATTCGCCACCGGCTACGTGCTCGGCGCGCGCGCCGGCCGCGAGCGTTACGAAGCTCTCGTTCGAGTGTTCCGCTCCGTCAAAGAGCAGCCGGCCGTGCAGGGTGCGGCCGGCATCGTTGCCGCCCAAGCAGGCACTTTGGCGCACCGGGCGCGGTCGGTGATCGGCAAGCCCGCCGAAGAGTCGCTCGCCTTCTCCTCCGGCGCCAGCTCTAACGGTTTCGGCACCACCGACCACTAGCACCTGCCGTGCCGGCTTCGCTGGACGGCTCCTTCGCCGTGAGCATCCTCATGGCGACCGTTTTCCGGCCCGGCGGTCGGGCACATCTTGTGCGTCGATGACGGCGCCACCTCGGCAGCCACCCGTCGACGACCACGCTGACGTCAACTGATCGGACCAGAATGACCGACCGAATTCCCGACCCGGAAAGCGACTTCGAAAACGAGGGCATTCCGGACCCGGAAGAGTTCAACCCCGAGACGGTGGCGACCGGTGACACCGCCTACGGGCTCGACGTGCCGCGCGACCATGCGGTCGCCGCTGATGACTACGGCACGACCGGCGTCGAAGAAGCCGCCGGCGAGGGGCTCGACCGGCGCGTCGGGCGCGAGGAGCCGGACGTCTTGAATGACGCGGCGGTGCAGCGCACCCCCGAGGGCGACGACCTGGACACCCCTTTCCACCGGCCCGAATCGGTGGGCCGCCTGGTCGACGACGACGAAGGCGCGCACGAGGACGACACCCCCGAGGTCGTCGCGCATGAGTACCAGCTGGACGGTAGCGAGACGGCCGAGGAGTCGGCGATGCACGTCGTTCCCGAGGAATAGGCAAAGCCATGAGGCTGCGTCGCTCCGACCCGAACGCGGCTGGGATCACCCGCAAGCGCCGGGGAAAGTCGTTCGTCTATCACGACCGCAACGGGGCGCGTGTCAGCGATCCGCTGACTCTCGAGCGCATCGAGAATCTGGTGATCCCACCGGCGTGGACGGACGTGTGGATCTGCCCTTTCGAAAGCGGCCACATCCAGGCGGTCGGCACGGACGCTGCCGGACGGCGCCAGTACCGGTATCACGACGAGTGGCGCCGCAAGCGCGACCTGGAAAAATTCGACCGCATCCTCGACTTCGCCGACATGCTTCCGGCACTGCGCGTGCAGATCGCTGAGGATTTGCAGCTACCCGGGCTCAGCAGGCGTCGCGTGCTGGCTTGCGCGGCCCGGCTGCTCGACATCGGCTTCTTCCGCGTCGGCGGGGAGGAGTACGCGGAAGCGAACAACTCTTTCGGGCTTGCCACCATCCGGCGCGAACACACGAGCGTCGATGCGAACGGCACGGTCACGTTCGACTACACCGCCAAGAGCGGCAAGCACCGGGTGCAAGCCGTCGCCGATCCCGAAGTCATCGAGGTGGTGGCGGCGTTGCTCACCCGCGACGACGACAATCCCGAGCTGCTCGCCTACCTGGCGGAGACCGACTCGGGCACCGAGTGGGTCGACGTGAAAGCCCGGGACATCAACGCCTACCTGGCAGAGGCGAGCGGCGGGGCTGGCGTGTCCGCCAAGGACTTTCGCACCTGGTCCGCGACGGTGCTCTGCGCGGTCGCGCTGGCGGTGTCCGAGCCGGCAGCCACGTCCCCCTCCGCGATCAAGCGCGCCGTCACCCGGGCCGTCAAAGAGACCGCCGAGTACCTGGGCAACACCCCGACCGTCTGCCGCGCCTCCTACATCCATCCGCGGGTCATCGACCTCTTCCAGGGCGGTGTCACCATCGCCGAGGACCTGGAGGCGGTCGGCGACGAGTCGGCGTACGGAAGCCTGGCCGTGCAAGGTCAGGTCGAGTCGGCCGTCTCCGCGTTGCTGCGCAGCCCGCAGGCCGCCCGAGCCGCTACCCGCCGGCGCCGGATGGCCGAGCGTGCCGCGAAGCGTCCGGTGACACGTCCGGTGAAGTCGCGCCCGCCCGCCTCGAGCGCTGCGGCTGGTCGTGCCGCCTGACGCCAACGGTGCTCTCGGGCCGCTGCTGGAGCTCGTCGAGCTGCTCGCCCGCCGCCATACGCTCGCGGCGGTCTGGGAGCTGCGCGGACCGCCGCAGCCGTTCCGCACGCTCGCCAAGCGGCTCGGCATCAGCGCGGACCGGCTGTCCCAACGGCTGCGTGAGCTGCGCGAAGCGGGCTTGGTGCAGGTGGACGAGGGCGGCGACTACCGGCTGTCCAGCGAAGGACGCCGGCTGCTTGATCCACTCGAACGACTCGGCGGCTTCGCTTCCGAATGGGCAACGATGACGCCGCGGCAACGTAACCCGCGAGGTTCCAGCTCCGTTGGACGTGGGGAGACCGGCTGGGACAGTTGAGCCCAGATCACCAACGGCCGTGATGCCGCCGACGTGAGGATGTGGCGAGTGAGCCGGGGGCCCCGACGCAGCGGCCGAACGCCGGCCCTGTGGTGGCTGCGCGCATTGGTGATCGCGGCTGCCTGCCTGCTGGGCGTGGTCTGCGCGCCGACCGGCGCCTCCGCGGTGACCGGGAGCTGGTCCGACCGGCTGGCGGACCTCACCGGAGCGGCGCAGCTGGCCGGCGGCGGGCGCGGCGTCACCGTCGCCGTCCTCGACACCTGGGTCGACACATCCCATCCGGAATTCGGCGGGCGCGCGCTGGCGGGCGTGACCTGCACCAACGGCCACTGCAACGGCGTGGGCAACAAACCCGACGCCTGCGACCCGCACGGCACGCACGTGTCCGGAATCGTCGCCGCCACCCGCTACGGGGTCGCCCCGCAGGCGAAGGTCCTACCGGTCCGGGTTCTCACCGCGCGGTCCGGCTCCTGCACGGCCCATGCCGGCGACGTAGCACTCGGCATCCGCTACGCCATGCAGCACCACGTGCGCGTCATCAACGTCTCGCTCGGCAGCACCTTCCCGCTCGATGACCCGAACGGGGTGCTGCAGGCCGCCGTCACGGCCGCGACGAAAGCCGGCAGCCTTGTCGTGGTCGCCGCCGGCAACGGCCAGGCTGCCGGCGTCAACACCTACGGCAAGAACGCCCTGACCGTCGCTGCCCTTTCCGCCACCGGACAGATCGCGTCTTACAGCCAGCAGGGACCGGGCGTCGACATCGCCGCCCCCGGCGGTGACGCCCCGGACGGCAACTGCGACCCGAACGTCTGCGTGGTCAGCACCTGGCAGGACGGTGGCTACGCCTCCGACGCCGGAACGTCGATGGCAGCCCCCTTCGTGAGCGGGACAGCTGCGCTGCTGCTCTCGCAGCGCCCGAAACAGTCGGTGGCCGAGCTGCGCAAGACGATCCTGTCGACGGCCCATCCGCTCCCCGGCGCCGGAGCCGGACGGCTCGACGTGCTCGCGGCTGTCCGGCTGCACGCGCCGGCCAGCCACAGCTCCCCTCAGACCGGCACCGACGCGGGTATCCGCACCGGTCCGACGAGCGACGGCGTCGCAGGAGCCAGCCGCGACAGCGCATCCGTCACCCCCGTACCGGGCGCCGGCCTGCCGCCCACCCCGAGCACCATCACCACCGCGCGCCCGGCGGCCAGCTCCCACCGGGCACCGCCGTCTCACGGCGTGACGCTCGGCCCGGTCCAGCTGATGGGCATCGTCGTCGTCGGCGGGGTCGCGCTCGCGTTCATGGCGGTGTCCGGACAACGCCGCGCCCGTCAGCAGTAACGGGCGTCGCCGCACTGCGCGCCGACCGGCTGACCCGAAGGGCTACTCCAGGTAGTCGCGCAGCTTCTGAGAGCGCGAGGGATGGCGCAGCTTCGAGAGCGTCTTCGACTCAATCTGCCGGATCCGCTCGCGGGTGACCCCGAACTCCCGCCCGACTTCCTCCAGCGTGCGCGGGTGACCATCGGTCAGCCCGAAGCGCAGCTGGATGACCTTCTTCTCCCGCTCGGACAGGGTATGCAGCACCGAGTCGAGCTGCTCCTGCAGCAGGATGAAGCTGGCGGCGTCGATCGGCACGACAGCATCGGAATCCTCGATGAAGTCGCCGAGGTGGGAGTCCTCCTCCTCACCGATCGGCGTCTCGAGGCTCACCGGCTCCTGCGACACCTTGAGGATCTCGCGGACCTTCTCCGGGGTCAGGTCCATCTCCTGGGCGATCTCCTCAGGAGTCGGCTCGCGGCCGAGGTCCTGCAGCAGCTGCCGCTGGATGCGGATCAGCTTGTTGATCGTCTCCACCATGTGGACCGGAATGCGGATGGTGCGCGCTTGGTCGGCGATGGCCCGGGTGATGGCCTGCCGGATCCACCAGGTGGCGTACGTCGAGAACTTGTAGCCCTTGGTGTAGTCGAACTTCTCGACCGCCCGAATCAGACCGAGGTTGCCCTCCTGGATCAGGTCGAGGAAGAGCATGCCGCGCCCGACGTAGCGCTTGGCGATCGACACCACGAGCCGCAGGTTGGCCTCGACGAGCTTGCGCTTGGCGATCTGCCCATCGCGCTCGATGGCCTCCAGCTCACGCATGAGCTTGTCGGGGACCTTCTTGGTGGTGGTCGCGATCTTCTCGGAGGCGAACAGGCCGGCCTCGATCCGCTTGGCGAGGTCGACCTCCTCCTCCGCGGTGAGCAACGGGACCTTGCCGATCTCCTTGAGGTACATGCGTACCGGGTCGGAGGTCGGGGTCTTGAGGGCGAGCTCCTCTTCCTCTTGCTTACGGCGCGAGGCGCGGTCTTCGGCCTCGTCCTCATCGACTTCGGAGGTGGTGTCGACGATCTCGACACCCTCCTCGGCCAGCACCTGCAGGATGCTGTCCATCTGCTCGGGCGGCAGCTCGGCTGCCTGCATCGCAGTGCTGACATCCTCGGAGGTGACGACGCCAGCCTCCTTGCCCTTCGCGATGAGGTCCTTGATCTCATCCACCCGGGCTTCACGCGGCAAGACGGTAGGGGTCATGACTGGCGTCTCGTCATCTCCTTAGTCGGAGCCTGATTCGCGCAGGCGGTCGGTCACTATCGGTCTCACAGCCCCGCAGGTGCCGGGTGTGATCTGGAACATGTTCAAGCCAATGTACGGCGTCTTTCGAGCTAATCACCCATTCGCAGCTGCCGCTTCAGAGCTTCCAGAGCCATCAGCTCGCCGAAGACGCGGTTGTAGCCCTCGACCTCGAGCGGGTTCATGCGTTGCATCTGTCCTTTGAGGTGCACGATGCGCCGAGTCAGGTCGAATTCGCGCACCCGTGAGACGACCTGACCCACGTAGCCCGCCTCATCCTCACCGACGTAGAGCATCGGTTCGACGGCCAGCTCCATCAGCAGCCGACGAGCCTGATCGTCGGGGCAGGCATCGCGCACACTCGCGACCCAGACAGCCTCCGAGGTCGCCGCGCGGGTGCCTCCCGCGGCGCCGATGCTCTCGAAGATCGCCCGGTGGTCGGCGAACGTGAAGTGCTCCGCGCCCAGCGCGTCGAACGCCGGGCCGCAGAGCCCCGGCCGCTGCAGCGCCGCCTTCAACGCTTCTCGCTCGGCGGACAGCGCGCGCTCATCCCGGCGCCCTGATGCCGCTGCCGGACGCCGCCGCGGCGGGGCACCCCGCCCGGGGCGGACCGGATCGCCCGCAAGCTCGCGGACGCGCTCCAGGACCGGCTCCGGGGTGGGCATCCCCACCCAGCCCGACAGACGCCGGGCGTACTCGTCGCGCAGTGCCCAGTCCTTGATCTGCGCCACCAGCGGCACGACGGCGCGCACCGCCGACACCTGACCCTCAGCGGTGTCGAGGTCGTACTCGGCGATCGTGCTGCGGATGGCGAACTCCACCAGCGGGACCCGTCCCGCGACGAGCTCGCGCACCGACACGTCGCCCTCCTGCTGCCGCAGCTCGCACGGGTCGCGCCCGCCCGGCTCGATCGCGACGAACGTCTGTGCCACGAAATGCTGATCGAACGCGAGCGCCTTGCGCGCCGCCGCCTGACCCGCCGCGTCGCCGTCGAACGTGAAAATGACCTCCGAACGGTGCACGTCCTGGTCGTGCAGCAGCCGGCGCAGCAGCTTCACGTGTTCCTCGCCGAAGGCGGTTCCGCAACTGGCCACCGCCGTCTCGACGCCCGCGAGGTGGCAGGCCATCACGTCGGTATAGCCCTCGACGATCACCGCCTGGTATCGCTGCGCGATGGCCTTACGTGCGAGGTCCGCGCCGTAAAGCACGTGCGACTTCTTGAACAGCAGGGTCTCGGACGTGTTGAGGTACTTCGCCTGCACCGGATCGTCGTCGTAGAGCCGGCGCGCGCCGAAGCCGACCACCTCGCCGGTGGGATCCTTGATCGGCCACATGAGCCGCTTGCGGAACCGGTCGATCGGCCCGCGATTGCCCTGCTTCGACAGCCCACACTCGATGAGCTCGTCGACGCTGAACCCCTTTGCCCGCAGGTGGCTGGTGAGCGCATCCCAGCCGTCGGGCGAATAGCCCACTCCGAAGTGCTTGGCGGCGGCCTCGTCGAAGCCCCGCTCGGCCAGGAACTGCCGGCCGGCCCGCGCCTCCGGGGTGCGCAGCTGGTCCTCGTAGAACGCGGCCGCTTCCTTGTTCGCCTCGATGTGGCGCATGCGTTTGCCGGACTGCCGGTGCGCCGCCGACGAACCACCCTCGTACGTCAGCGTGATGGCGAGCTGGCGCGCCAGTCGCTCGATCGCCTCCGGGAAGCTGAGCCCCTCGGTCTCCTGGACGAAGCGGATCGCATCGCCGGACGCGCCGCAGCCGAAGCAGTGGTAGAAGCCATTGGCGACGTTGACCGTGAACGAGGGGGTCTTCTCGTCGTGGAACGGGCACAGCCCCTTCAGCCGACCGGCACCCGCTGGCCGCAGCGCGACCTGCGCGCCGATCACGTCCGCGATCGAGAGCCGATCACGGACCGCGTTGATGCTCGCATCGCTGATGCGACCGGCCACAGATGGCCTCCAGGTGTGTGCTGCCACCGAGGAAGAGACGCGACCTAGCGCTGGCGACGCAGGTGAGTCTATGCCCGGCCAGTGACAGATTCGGGCCGCCACGACGACCGGGGCGGGCCCCGGAGCCGCGCATGGCCTCGGCCTTCCTCGTGAGTTGAGGAAAAGGTTGATCAACCGGCTGTGGATCAACGATTTCCTCAACCGCTCGCGGCTAGCGCGTCCTGCCCGCCGAACCCGGCTCCTTGCGCACGAGACGCGCGTGCCACCTCGCCGCCGACAGGTCGGTCAGCCGCGCCACTTGATCGAGCACGGCGCGCTGCCGGCCCGCGGCGTCCGGAGCCGCCGTCCACGCCTCGGCGAGCAGCGGCTCGAGCGTCTCGGGGGCACCCGCGGCGACGGCCTCGACGAGGTCTGAGAGCAGCTCGCGCTGGCGATGCTGCAACGCGTCCGCTCCGGCCCGCCCCATGACCCAGCGGGCGGTGATCGCCTTCAACACCGCGCACTCGTCCCGAACCTGGTCCGGAACGACGAGGTCCGCGGCGTAGCGGCGCAGCGGACCGTCGCCGTAAGCCTCCTGCGTGGCGGCGGCCGCCGAGCGCACCAGCCGGGCGATGAGCTCGCTCGTCAACGCCTTTACCGCCACCATCTGCCGGGCGGTGCGCGGCGAGCCGTCGGTCTCCGGCCACCAGGGCGCGCGGCGCAGCCGTTGCAACGCCGCCTCATCCCCCGCGCCGTACAGCTCGACGGCGAACGCCACCATCCCCGACCGCTCCCCCGGATCCGACAGCCGGCGCAGCTCGACCAGCCCGGCGCGTACACCGTCTTCAAGGTCGTGCACGGAGTAGGCGACGTCGTCGGCCCAATCCATGACCTGGGCCTCGAAGCTTCGCCGCCGGGCCGGCGCCCCCGTCCGCATCCACTCGAAGACCGGCAGGTCGTCGGCGTAGACACCGTATTTCGCCGGATCCCGGTCGCTGCGCGGCCACGGGTACTTGCACGCGGCGTCCAAGGTGGCGCGGGTCAGGTTCAAGCCGGCAGCCGAGACCTTCGTTTCCAGCCGGGTCAGCTCGCGCAGGCTCTGCGCGTTGCCCTCGAAGCCGCCGCAGACCGCAGCTGCGGCATCCAGAGCCTGCTCGCCGTTGTGCCCGAACGGCGGATGGCCGAGATCGTGCGCCAGACACGCCGCGTCGACCATGTCCGGGTCGGCCCCGAGCCGGGCGGCCAGCTCCCGGCCGATCTGCGCACACTCCAGCGAATGCGTGAGCCGGGTGCGCGGCACCCCGTCCTCGGGCTCCTCCTCGACGCCGACAACCTGCGTCTTCGCCGCGAGTCGCCGCAGCGCGGCCGAATGCAGCACCCGCGCCCGATCGCGCTCGAACGGGCTACGCGGAGCCGGCGTGGCCTTCGCCGGCTCCGGCGCCCAACGCTCGCTGTCGGCGTTACTCAGCGGGTGTCGCTCCCGGTGGCCGACTCGAACACGCTCGCCCGGCCCGCCTCCAACCGCGCCACCGGCACCCGGAACGGCGAGCAGGAGACGTAGTCCAGCCCGACCCCGTGGAAGAAGTGGACGCTGTCCGGGTCACCACCGTGCTCACCGCAGACCCCGAGATGGATGTCCGGACGCGTGGCGCGCCCCTTCTCCACCGCGATCCGTACCAGCTCGCCGACCCCGTCGCGGTCCAGCGACTCGAACGGGGAGACGCCGAACACGCCCTTTTCCAGGTAGGCGGAGAAGAAGCCGGCCTCGACGTCGTCGCGGCTGAAGCCCCACGTCGTCTGGGTCAGGTCGTTGGTGCCGAAGGAGAAGAACTCGGCCGCCTCGGCGATGCTGTCGGCGGTGAGCGCGGCCCGCGGCAGCTCGATCATGGTGCCGATCGGGAACTCGAGCGTGCAGCCGTTCTCATCGGCGACCGACTTGAGGACCTCGACGGCCTCGTCGCGGATCAGCTCCAGCTCCTGCACGCTGCCCACCAGCGGGATCATGATCTCCGCCTGCGGATTGCCCTTCATCCGCTGCCGGAAGCAGGCCGCCTCCGCGATCGCCCGCACCTGCAGGGCGAACAGGCCGGGGATGACGAGACCGAGCCGGACACCACGCAGGCCCAGCATGGGGTTCTGCTCGTGCAGCCGGTTCACCGCCTGCAGCAGCCGCAGGTCGTTCTCGTCCTTCTCCCCGCGAGCCTCGGCCAGCGCGACGCGCACCGACAGCTCGGTGCGGTCCGGGAGGAACTCGTGCAGCGGCGGGTCGAGCAGCCGGATGGTGACCGGCAGGCCGTCCATCGCCTCGAGGATCTGCTCGAAGTCCTTGCGCTGGAACGGAAGCAGCGCTTCGAGAGCGGTCTCTTTCTCCTCATCGGTCTCGGCGAGGATCAGCCGCTCGACGTACTGCTTGCGGTCGCCGAGGAACATGTGCTCGGTGCGGCACAGGCCGATGCCCTGCGCACCCATCCGCCGGGCCCGGTGGGCGTCGTCGGGGGTGTCGGCGTTAGCCCGCACCCGCATCCGGCGCGCCTCGTCGGCGTGAGTCATGATCCGGTGCACGGCCTTGACCAGATCGCCGGCGTCGGCGGCGCTCGGGTCGAGCTCGCCTTCGAAGTACTGCACCACCGGCGACGCCACGACCGACACCTCGCCGAGATAGACATCGCCCGAGGTGCCGTCGATCGAGATGACGTCGCCCTCCTCGACCACGACGCCGCCCGGGGCGGTCATCTTGCGGGTCTTGGTGTCGACGTCGAGCTCCTCCGCGCCGCAGACGCAGGTCTTGCCCATGCCGCGCGCGACGACGGCGGCGTGGGAGGTCTTGCCGCCGCGGCTGGTGAGAATGCCCTGCGCCGCGATCATGCCTTCCAGGTCATCGGGGTTGGTCTCGCGGCGGATCAGGATCACCTGCTCGCCGCTGCGCGCCCAGTTGACCGCGGTGTAGGTGTCGAAGACGGCCTTGCCGACGGCGGCGCCGGGCGAGGCGTTCATGCCCTTGGCGAGCTTCTTCTTCTCCGAGTCGTCGTCGAAGCGCGGGAACATCAGCTGGGCGAGCTGCGCGCCGGTGACCCGGGTGAGCGCCTCGTCCATGTCGATGAGGCCCTCGTCGACGAGCTGGGTGGCGATGCGGAACGCGGCGCCCGCGGTGCGCTTGCCGACGCGGGTCTGCAGCATCCAGAGCTTGCCGCGCTCGATGGTGAACTCGATGTCGCACAGGTCGCGGTAATGGCGCTCGAGGGTCGCCATGATGTCCATCAGCTCGTCGTAGGACTTCTTGTCCAGCCGCTCGAGCTCGGCCAGCGGCATCGTGTTGCGGATGCCGGCGACGACGTCCTCGCCCTGGGCGTTCTGCAGGTAGTCGCCGTACACGCCCTGGTCGCCGGAGCCCGGGTCACGGGTGAACGCGACTCCGGTGCCGGAGCTCATGCCCATGTTGCCGAAGACCATCGTGACCACGTTGACGGCCGTGCCGAGGTCGGCGGGGATGCGCTCCTGGCGGCGGTACAGCTTGGCACGGTCGCCGTTCCACGAGTCGAAGACGGCGTGCACCGCGAGGTCGAGCTGCTCGCGCGGATCCTGCGGGAAGTCACGGCCGGTGTCATCACGGACGATGCGCTGGAAGGTGGCGACGAGCTTGCGGAAGTCGTCCTCGTCGAGATCGAGGTCGCTGGCGATGCCCTTGGCGTGCTTGGCCTCATCCAGCGCGTGCTCGAACTTCTCGCCGTCGACGCCGAGCACCGTCTTGCCGAACATCTGCACCAGGCGGCGGTAGGAGTCCCAGGCGAAGCGCTGGTTGTCGGCCTGCTTCGCGAGGCCCTGCACCGACTCGTCGTTCAGACCGATGTTGAGGACGGTGTCCATCATCCCGGGCATCGAGAATTTCGCCCCTGAGCGGACCGACACCAGCAGCGGGTCGTCCGCGTCGCCGAGCCGCTTACCCATGGCCTTTTCGAGCGCGGTCAGGTGCTCGGAGACCTGCGCCTCGAGCTCAGCCGGCGCCGACCCCTTGTCCAGGTATTCACGGCAGGCCTCGGTGGTGATGATGAAACCGGGCGGTACCGGAAGACCCAGGTTGGTCATCTCCGCCAGGTTGGCGCCCTTACCGCCGAGCAGATCTTTGAGGTCTTTGTTGCCCTCGGCGAAGTCATAGACATATTTCGCGTCTGACGCCATGTGAGTCCCTCCCGGGGAACGGCGAGCGGATAAACATGCACAATTTTCGCGCCTCGGGCTGCAGCTGGGGGCAGGCAATAGGTCCCCGAACACCGCAGCCGCAAGTCAGGCTACTGCCCGACGCCGATCACGTGTACGCGCCCGCGATGCGGGCGTGGCCTGCGCGCGCTGATGGGTGGACACCCGCCACACTGTTCACATGTTCCTCGCGCTCTCGGCCGCCCTTTCATGACCGCTTCCCGGCTCAAGTGGCTCAAATGGGTGGCCCTGGTCCTGTGGCTCGGGCTGCTTGCCGTCATGGGACCGCTCGCCGGCAAGCTGAGCAGCGTCGAGAAGAACGACGCCAACTCCTTCCTTCCGGGCAACGCCGAATCCACCAAGGTCTTCAACGAGTTGCAGGACTTCCCCGGCGGCGACTCGGTGCCCGTCGTCATCGTCTACGCGCGCACTTCCGGGCTCACGTCCGCCGACCGGGCCGCGATCCGCCAGGCCCGCTCGGCGATCGTCGACTACCCCCACGTCGTCGGTGACACCCCGCCGGTCATCCCGAGCAAGAACGGCAAGGCGGCGCTGATCAGCTTCAAGATCGAGGCCAACGACAACGGCAACACGCTGGTCGACTGGATCGATGCGGTCCGCGCCAAGTCCCGCGCCGGGCTGCCCGCCGGCCTGCAGACCGACGTCACCGGCCCCGGCGGCTATTTGCGCGACTCGCTCAAGGTGTTCAAGGGCATCGACGGCACCCTGCTCGTCACCACCGTCATCGTCGTCTCGGTCATCCTGCTGCTGACCTATCGCAGCCTTTTCCTGTGGCTGATACCGCTGCTGTCGGTGGGCTTCGCGGCGGGTCTCGCGCAGGGGGTGGTCTACGCCCTCGCGAAGGCCGGGCTCGTCGTCAACGGCCAGAGTGCCGGCATCCTGACCGTGCTCGTCTTCGGCGCCGGGACGGATTACGCGCTGCTGCTGATCGCGCGATATCGCGAGGAGCTGCACCACCACGACAACCGCCACGAGGCGATGGGGGTCGCGCTCCGGCAGGCCGCCCCGGCGCTGCTCGCGTCCGGCGCCACAGTCACGATCGGCCTGCTCTGCCTGCTGTTCTCCGAGCTCAACAGCGACAAGGGTCTCGGCCCGGTCGGCGCGGTCGGCGTGCTGTGCGCCCTGCTCGCCCAGCTGACGCTGCTGCCGGCGCTGCTCATGATCTTCGGGCGCAAGCTGTTCTGGCCCTTCGTCCCGCGCAACGACGGGCACAGCCTGTCGGGTGAGGGACCGTGGGCGCGCATCGCCGGCACGTTGGGCCGCAAGCCGCGGGTGTTCTGGGTCGGCACCCTGGTCGCGCTCGTCGCGCTGTGCTTCGGGCTGCTGGACCTGAAAACGACGCTGACCCAGCAGCAGGGCTTCCGCGACAAGACCGAGTCCGTCACCGGGCAGAACCTGATCGCCGAGTCGTTCCCGGCCGGCGCCTCGCAGCCCGCGAACATCATCGCTGACGCGGACAAGACGCAGCAGGTCATCGCGGCGGCCAAGGGCCCCGGGGTCGTTTCGGTGACCGCGGTCGGCAAGCCCGCGGGCGGCCGGCAACAGATCGACGCGGTGCTCGTCCAACCGGAAGGTCAGCAGGCCTACTCCGCCATTCGTGAGCTACGCGACCGGGTCCACGCCATCCCGGGGGCTAACGCGATCGTCGGCGGCAACACCGCCACCACGCTCGACGTGAACGACGCGAGCGTGCATGACCGCAAGCTGGTGATCCCGATCGTGCTCGGCGTGGTGCTGGTCATCCTCGGCTTGCTGCTGCGGGCGATCTTGGCGCCGATCCTGCTCATCGCCACCGTGGTGCTGTCGTTCCTCGCCGCGCTCGGCCTGGCCGCGCTGACCTACGACTGGATCTTCGACTTCCCCGGCAGCGACCCGTCGCTGCCGCTGTTCGCGTTCATCTTCCTGGTGGCGCTCGGCATCGACTACAACATCTTCTTGATGTCACGCGTGCGGGAGGAGTCCGAACGCGGCGGCACGCGCTTCGGCACGCTGCGCGGCCTCGCGACGACCGGTGGGGTGATCACCAGCGCCGGTATCGTGCTCGCCGCGACGTTCTCGGTGCTCGGCGTGTTGCCGCTCGTGCAGCTCACTCAAATCGGCATCGTGGTGGCGTTGGGCGTCCTGCTGGACACCTTCGTCGTACGCTCGCTCCTCGTGCCCGCCCTGACCCTCGAGATCGGATCGCGCATCTGGTGGCCAAGCAAGCTGCGCCATGTCCCCGACACGGGCGACCCGGACGCCATTCATCGACCAGCCCAGCCCAAGCACCCGGTGGGTTCGTGACCGGCAGAGCCCGCGGCGCCTCGGCCGTTGCCCTCGCAATGGTCATCAGCGCCGCCGCCGGTGCGTGCTCGAGCAGCTCCGGCTCGAAGACGGACGCCGGCGGCCCGGCTCCGTCGTCATCGGGCGGCACCTCGAGCGGAAGCGTGAGTCCAAGCCCGAGCCCGAGCCCGAGCCCGAGTCCTACGCCGAAGCCCACCCCGACCTATCCGCCGCACCGAGGCGCGCCGGGCTCCTGGGCCACCCAGGTGACCGTCAAGGGACGCCCGACGGTGCAAACGCAGACGATCACCGCAGGCGGCTCCACCGTCGTGGTCATGCGCATGGACGGCCCCTCCACGCGGCTGATCCTGCATGCGGGATACGAGGATCCAGGTGGCACCTGGATCGCGGGACCGGCCATCTCGGCCACCGAGCGCCAGACGCTCGTCGCGGCGTTCAACGGCGGCTTCCGGCTGGGCGTCGGCGTCGGCGGATTTTCGGTACTCGGCCGTACCGTCGGCGCGATCCAGCCGGGGCTCGCGTCCGTCGTCACGTATTCCGACGGCTCGTCGCAGATCGGCGCCTGGGGACGTGACGTGCCGGCCCAGGGCAAGAAGATCGTGAGCATCCGGCAAAACCTCGGGCTGCTCGTCGACAACGGCCAGCCGGCCGCCGACATCGACGCGTACTCCCCCTGGGGCGCCACGCTCGGCGGCGGCTTCGCCGTCGCTCGCTCCGGGCTCGGTATCGACCGCTTCGGCAACATCATGTGGGCCGGCAGCTCCTACGCCACTCCCCGGGCGATCGCGACCGCGCTGATCCAGGCGGGTGCCGTGCGCGCGATGCAGCTGGACATCAACCCGCAGTGGGTCATCGGCTTCACGTTCCCGACGCCGACGACGCAGCAGGTGGCGCTGCCATCGCAATCCCAGGGGCTTGGCACTTACCTGAACCCTTACAGTCGCGACTTTTTCGCGGTGGTCACCCGCCCGCCGGTCGCCACCAGCTGACCGGCCGACGCCTGCGCCCGACCGGTCAGGGCTCCAGCCGCTCGAAGAGGTACGCGCTCAGCGCATCGATGCCGATGCGCTCCTGCTTCATCGTGTCGCGCTCGCGCACGGTGACAGCGTGGTCCTCGAGGCTGTCGAAGTCGACGGTGACGCAGAACGGGGTGCCGATCTCGTCCTGGCGCCGGTAGCGCCGGCCGATCGCCCCGGCGTCGTCGAACTCGACATTCCAGCGCTTGCGCAGCCGGGTCGCGAGGTCACGCGCGAGCGGAGACAGCTCGCTGCCCCTCGACAGCGGCAGGACAGCAGCCTTCACCGGCGCGAGACGCGGATCGAAGCGCAGTACGGTGCGCTTGTCGACGCCGCCCTTGGTGTTCGGCGCCTCATCGATGGCGAACGCGTCGAGCAGGAACGCGAGCGCGGCACGGTCGACGCCGGCCGCCGGCTCGATCACGTAGGGAGTCCAGCGCTCACCCGTCGCCTGATCGAAGAAGGACAGGTCGACGCCGCTCTCCTTGCTGTGAACGGTGAGGTCGTAGTCGGTGCGGTTGGCGACACCCTCCAGCTCGCCCCACTCCGAACCGGCGAACTCGAAGCGGTACTCGATGTCGACCGTGCGCTTGGAGTAGTGCGACAGCTTTTCCTGCGGGTGCTCATAGAAGCGCAGGTTGTCCTCGGAGATTCCGAGGCCGGTGTACCAGCCGTACCGCTCGTGGATCCAGTACTCGTGCCACTGCTCGTCCGTGCCGGGCGGGACGAAGAACTCCATCTCCATCTGCTCGAACTCGCGGGTGCGGAAGATGAAGTTGCCGGGGGTGATCTCGTTACGGAAGCTCTTGCCGACCTGACCGATACCGAACGGCGGCTTGCGGCGCGCGGACGACATGACGTTCGCGAAGTTGATGAAGATGCCCTGCGCGGTCTCCGGACGCAGGTACGCGAGCCCGGCCTCACCCTCGGTGGCGCCGAGGTAGGTGCGCAGCAGCCCGTTGAACATCCGCGGCTCGGTCCACGCCCCGCGGGTCCCGCAATGGGGGCAGGCAATGTCCGCGAGCCGCTTGCCGCGCTCTTCCTCGAGGTGGTCGGCGCGGAAGCGCTTGTGGCAGGACTGGCATTCGACGAGCGGATCGACGAATGCTTGGACGTGGCCGGACGTCTCCCACACCTCGCGCGCCAGGATGACGCTGGAGTCGAGACCGACGACGTCATCGCGGCCCTGCACCATCGCACGCCACCACTCGCGCTTGATGTTGTTCTTCAGCTCGACGCCGAGCGGGCCGTAATCCCACGAGGCACGCAGCCCGCCGTAGATCTCGCTGGAGGGGAAGACCAGCCCCCGGCGCTTGCTGAGACTGACAATCGCGTCGAGGCGGTCGGCACTTGCCACGTATTACTCCCCAGGGTCCATCCGGCTGGCGGTCGGCGGTCAGTGGACGAGGCTACTCGTCAGACGCCTCGGACGACGCTTCGGACGGCGCCTGGTAGCGGTCCTCGTAGACCGAAGGCTCGGCGTCCGCGAGCGCCATCAGCGGAATGGCTTCGACGCGGACGTCGTAGGCCGACAGTGCCCGCCGCCACGAGCCGACATCGGCGAACTCGCTGACCATCACCCAGCGACTGGGGTCATCCAGCGCCTGGGCGAATCGGCTGTGCCGGTGACCGGCGCACCGTGCCAGGGCGTCGCACAGCCGCCGCCCGCGGGCGACGAAGTCGTCGTCCGCCTCATGGGGCACGATGAAACGGGTCACGGCGACGACGGCAGAGTCCGCAGCAGGCATGGGAGCACAGTGTCATCGAAGAGGCAGCGCCCGGCGAAGTCCTCCAGAGGAGGGCACCCGGCCAAGCGTCAGTCGCAACGGCCGGCGCAACGGCCGCGGGCCGATCGAGGGGCGCCGACGCCACCACGGCCGGCCGCCGGCCGGTCCGCGTCGGCAAGGGGCGGCTCGTTCTACACGCCGGGAGGTTCTGCGCTGCGCCACTCGGTGGAGCGGTCGAGCGCGCCGATGCTGATACTGCTCCGGCAGCTCCCGCGGCCGGTGATCATGTTCACGCCGCTGGCGCTCTTCCTGCTCGGGGCGTTCCTTCCGCTGCCCTACGCGTACGTCGCGCTGGCGCTCTTTTTCGCGCTGACGTTCTGGCTGGCCTACCTGTCCTGGCCGAACACCGACGCGCGGGGACGCGCCATCCGCGTCGTGATGTTCGCCCTGGTCATCGGCCTGGTGGTGCTCCGCGCCGTGCGGTGACTAGCCGGCGCTCGCCATCGGGAGACGGCGGGCGGCCCACACGCTGACGTGCACCGGCCCGACCGGGCTGCGCAGCGTGCTCTCGCCGATCCGGCGGGCGCCGGGAGACGACGTGCTGACCCCTTCGCCGTGGACGATGAGCGGCGCCGCGGCGGTGACTCCGGGCAGCGGGTGGCACAGCTCGGTCGCGAGCGCGACAACCATGTCAGAAAGCACGTCGTCGATGTCTCCGGAGGCCACCTCATCCAGGCGCAGGCCGAGCGCGGCTCCGGCGGTGAACGCGGCTACCTCGTGCGGCATGGACAGCGCGACGGCAGCGACCTCGCAGCCGGTGAGCGTGACGGCCGCGCTGACCGCATAGGGCGTACGCACCGGGTGGTGGGCCGGACGCAGCACGATCCCGAGGCGCTGCTGCCACGTGGTGGTGACCAGCGTCTCGAGGTGCGCCGGATCGTCGAGCCCAGCTACCGGCCGGCGGCTGCCGGGGTCGCGACTCTGGCGCGGGATGGCCGCGCGAACCTTTGCGGTGTTCGGCACCGCCCGCCCCCTTCGCCCAGCCGGCGCTGACCCATTCCCGGTAGCTCGGCGCTCCTAGCGATCGTTCGTCACATTATCGACGCTACCGACAGTGACCTAATAGCTCATTAGGGTCACTTTTGATCACCAGGGCCTACTCGGCAGCGAGCGGCTACGCCGTTCCGAAGCGTCTTTCCCGGCCCGCATACGCAAGGCAGGCGTCCCACAGGTGACGGCGGTCGAAATCCGGCCAGCGGGTGCCGGTGAACATCAGCTCCGCGTACGCGGACTGCCAGAGCAGGAAATTCGAGATGCGCTGCTCACCGCCGGTACGGATGAAAAGGTCGACATCCGGCATCTGCGGCTCGTCGAGATAGCGCGCGATGACCTTTTCCGACACGCCTTTGGCTGAAAGCCGCCCCTCTTCCACATCACGGGCGAGCGCTGCGGCAGCGTCAGCGATCTCCGCCCGGCCGCCGTAATTCACGCACATGCACAGCGTCATCCGGGTGTTTCCGGCGGTGCGCCGCTCGGCTTCCTCCAACCGCCGGATCACCGCCCTCCAGAGCTTCGGCCGCCGGCCGGCCCAGCGCACCCGCACCCCCAGCGCGTCCATGTCGTCGAGCCGCCGGCGCATGACGCCCTCGGTGAACCGCATGAGGAAAGCGACTTCCTCCGGTGAACGGCGCCAGTTCTCGGTGGAGAAGGCGTAAGCCGAGACCCACTCGATGCCGAGCTCGATGGCACCTTCGACGCAGTCGAACAGCGCATCTTCGCCGGCTTCGTGACCCCGGGTGCGGGGCAGCCCCTGCTCGGTGGCCCAGCGCCCGTTGCCGTCCATGACCACTGCGACATGCCGCGGAACGAGGTCACGCGGGATGTCGGGCACGACCGCGCCGGACGGATGCGGCCGTGGCGGCCGCGGATGCGTCGTCACCGTCCCTCCACCATCGCCAGCGAGCGCAGCCCGCGTTCGAGTTGGAACTGCAGGTGCGCGGCGACGACCCCGCTCGCCTCACGCCGAGCGCGCGCCTCGGTGGCGTCGGCGTATGTCCAGTCGCCACCGGCCAGCGCGGTCAGCAGCCGCACGGCCTGCTCCGACAGCAGCACCGCTCCCGGCGCCCGGCAAGCGCTGCACACCAGCCCTCCGGCGGGCACCAGCAGCGCCCGCAGCACGCCTTGCGGCGGGATCTCCCCGCAGCGCGCGCAGCCGGCGAGCGCCATCTCATAGCCACCGGCAGCAAGCGCGCGGAGCAGGAAAGCGTCGACCACCAGCGGGGCCGCATGCGCGTTTTCCGCCAGCGTGCGCATGGCCCCCACCAGCAGCAGGTAGAGCCGCAGCGACGGCTCGCGTTCCTCGGCCGACAGCCGTTCGGCAGCTTCCAGGATGGCGGCACTGGCGGTGTGGCGGGCATAGTCGCCGGCGATGACGGCGCCGTACGCAGCGAGCGTTTCCGCCTGCGTGACGACGTCGAGCGAGCGCCCCTCGTACATCTGCAGATCGACGTGGGTACCGGGCTCGAGCCGGGCCCCGAACTTCGACTTCGTGCGCCGGACACCCTTCGCCACCGCCCGCACCCGGCCGTGGCGACGCGTCAGCAGGCTCACGATGCGGTCGGCCTCGCCGAGGCGCTGGGTGCGCAGCACCACCGCCTCATCCCGGTAAACCGCCACTGTCCTATCCTGCCGCGCCGCAGCGGCGACAAGCGTGAGCCACCCCGACCAACCCCATGATCAACGCGCCAATGATCAGGCCCAACCCCCGTTTGGGAGGAGGTTCAGCATGATCATTGGCGCGTTGATCTAGAAGCCGAGGCGGCGCAGTTGCTTCGGGTCGCGCTGCCACTCCTTGGCGACCTTCACGTGCAGATCGAGGTAGACCGGGCTGCCGAGTAGGCGGGAGATCGCCGCCCGGGAACGCGAGCCGACGTCCTTGAGGCGCGCTCCACCGCGGCCCAGCACGATCGGCTTCTGGCTTGCCCGCTCGACGTAGAGCGTCGCGTAGATGTCGACCAGGCCGTCCTCGCGCCCCTCGCGCGGCGCCATCTCGTCCACGAGCACCGCGATGCTGTGCGGCAGCTCATCCCGCACGCCTTCGAGCGCCGCTTCCCGGATCAGCTCGGCCACCAGGGCGGCTTCCGGCTCGTCCGTGAGCTCGCCCTCGGGGTAGAGGTTGGGCCCTTCCGGCAGCCGCTTGACGAGCAGATCGGCCACCAGCTCCACCTGAAACCCGCTCACCGCGCTGCACGGCACGATCTCGGCCCAGTCGCCCAGCTCGCTGACCGCGAGCAGCTGCGCACCCAGCCGTTGCTGATCGACCGCATCGGACTTGGTGACGATGGCGATGACCGGGCGCCGCACGCCGGCGAGCTCCGCCGCGAGGAACCGGTCACCCGGCCCGACCGGCTGGTCCGCCGGCACGCAGAAGCCGACGACATCGACCTCTGACAGCGTCCCGCGCACGATCGCGTTGAGCCGCTCCCCGAGCAGCGTGCGGGGCTTGTGCAGGCCCGGCGTGTCGACGATGACAAGCTGGGCGTCGGGCCGATGCACCAGGCCCCGGATCGCGTGGCGGGTGGTCTGCGGCTTGCTGCTGGTGATCGCCACCTTCGACCCGACAATCGCGTTGGTCAGCGTCGACTTGCCCGCGTTAGGACGCCCGACCAGGCTCGCGAAGCCCGAGCGGTGGACCGGTTCGCTGATCATCGCCGGTTCACTTCGAAGACCGGACCGCTCCGTCCGGTCCGGCAAGCACGAGCGGCGGTCCCCCGATGGCAGCGAGGACGTCGGTGCCGGCCGGCTCCTGCTCACCGGTGACGATCGCGGCGGCCTCGAACGACTTCGCCCCGCTCGCGAGCGCGGACGCCACCGCGAGGTGCAGCGCCGGCAATCGCAGCGGCCCCTTGACGACCGTCGCCGCGACGTAGGTGCGGCCCGTCTCGTCGCGTACCGCCGCCCCCTCGGCCACCAGCCCCTCACCCACCACCGATCGCACCCGCGCGGACCGGGCCAGCGTCACCAGCTTGGCGTCTTCAGGATCGAGCTCAGCGGAAGTCACGAGGGTCCATTCTGGCAGCAGAACGCGATCAGCCGGTTTCGCTCACCGGCGCTTCGGTCCGCGGCTCACGAGTGGCCAGTACCGTGCCGATCCGGTTGCGCCGGCCGGCGGCAGACTCGGCCACGAGCTCGAGACCGGCGACGTGCGCGGTCGCGCCGGGAATCGGCACCCTTCCGAGCAGGCTGGCGAGCAGGCCACCGACGGTCTCGACATCACTCTCGTTCTCCAGCTCGACGTCGAAGATCTCCGCGAGGTCCTCGACCGGCAGCCGGGCGGTGACGCGTACCCGGTTGTCATCGAGGCGCTCGACCGGTGGGACCTCCTGGTCGTATTCGTCGGTGATCTCGCCGACGATTTCCTCGAGGACATCCTCGATCGTGACGAGACCGGCCGTGCCGCCGTACTCGTCGATCACGATCGCCAGATGCTGGCGACGGGCCTGCATCTCGCGCAGCAGGTCGTCGGCGGGTTTGGACTCCGGCACGAAATACGCCGGGCGCATGGCCGCCTCCACCGGACGGTCACCCCATCCGTCGTGTTCGCGGCGCACCAGATCTTTGAGGAAGGAGACGCCGATGACGTCGTCCACCGACTCCCCGATCACGGGTATGCGGGAGAAGCCGCTGCGCAGCGCGAGCGCCAGGCCCTGCGCCACGGACTTGGTGTGCTCGATCCAGACCATGTCGGTGCGCGGCACCATGACTTCCCGGGCCAGCGTGTCGCCCAGCTCGAAAACGGACGCGATCATGTCGCGTTCGCTGCGCTCCACCACCCCGCGCTCTTCCGCGAGATCGACGAGGTCGCGCAATTCCGCTTCGGTGGAAAACGGGCCCTCGCGGTAGCCGCGCCCCGGCGTGATGGCGTTACCCAGCAGGATCAGCAGCTGCGGCAACGGGCCGAAGATGCGGGTCAACGCGAGCGTCAGGCCTGCCGTACGCAACGCGAAGGTGGGCGCGTGCTGGCGTCCCAGCGTGCGAAACGCGACGCCCAGCACGATGTAGGAGATGAGCCCCATCACGAGCGTCGCGATTCCGACGGCGGCAAGTCCCGCGCCGAATTCGTGCACGAAAGCCACGGTGGTCAGCGACGCGGCCCCGAGCTCGGCGAAGACACGGAGCAGCAGCAGCAAATTGAGGTAGCGGGCCGGCTCGGCGATGACCTTCGCCAAACGGTCGGCACCGCGCCGGCCGTCGCGAACGAACTTCTCGACCGCCACCCGGGAAACCCGGGTCAGTGCCGCGTCGATGGCGACCAGCGCGGCGGCGACCAGGACGAGGACGAACGCTCCGATGAGCAGTCCGATGTCCGAGGCGGTCATGTGCAGGCCCTAGGACGCGCTTCGCCTGGCACGCCAGCTGGCAAGCAGGCGATTCTGCACCTCGACCATCTCCTTTTCCTCCTCCGGCTCGGCATGGTCGTAGCCGAGCAGGTGAAGGATGCCGTGGGTGCAGAGCAGGTGCAGCTCGTGCGTGGGCGAATGCCCGGCCGCCAGCGCCTGGCGTTCGGCGACCTGCGGGCAGAGCACCACGTCGCCGAGCAGCGCCTCGGGCACGTCGTCGGAGCCGGTGACGGGAGCACCGGTCACCAGATCGTCCTGCGGGAACGCGAGAACGTCGGTCGGGCCCGGCTCGCCCATGTAGGCCTCGTGCAGCCGCTCCATGTGCTTGATGTCGACCACCATGAGCGACAGCTCGGCGAGCGGCGAGACGCCCATGGTCGACAGCACGTGCCGGGCGAGGGCGACCAGCTCGATCTCGTCGATGTCGACGCCCGAGTCGTTGGCGACGAAGACGCTCATCGGGGCATCCTTGCGCAGCTCACCGGCGTTTGCGGTGAGGCACCGGGCTCGGCGCCGTGTTGCGGGTGACGTCGTGCTCCGCATCCCAGCGGTCGTAGGCGTCGACGATGTCGCTGACCAGCCTGTGCCGGACGACGTCGCCGCTGGTCAGCGTCGCGAAGTGAACGTCCTCGACGCCATCGAGGATCTCCTTCACCACCCGCAGGCCGCTGCGGGTGCCCGAAGGCAGGTCGACCTGCGTGATGTCCCCGGTGACCACGATCTTGCTGCCGAAACCGAGCCGGGTGAGGAACATCTTCATCTGCTCGAGCGAGGTGTTCTGCGCCTCGTCGAGGATGATGAACGCGTCGTTCAACGTGCGCCCTCGCATGTAGGCGAGCGGCGCGACCTCGATGACCCCGCTTTGCATGAGCCGCGGGATCGAGTCGGGGTCGATCATGTCGTGCAGCGCGTCGTAGAGCGGCCGCAGATACGGATCGATCTTCTCGTAAAGGGTGCCGGGCAAAAAGCCCAGCCGCTCCCCCGCCTCGACGGCCGGGCGGGTCAGCAAGATGCGGTTGACCCGCTTCGCCTGCAGCGCCTGCACTGCCTTGGCCATCGCCAGATAGGTCTTGCCGGTGCCGGCCGGTCCGATGCCGAACACCACCGTGTGCTGGTCGATCGCGTCGACGTAACGCTTCTGGTTCAGCGTCTTCGGGCGGATGGTGCGGCCCCGGCTGGACAGGATGTTCAGCGTCAGCACCTCGGCGGGGCGGTCGTTACCGCCGCGCAGCATCGCGAGGCTGCGCTCGACCTTCGGCGCGTCCAGGATGTCGCCGGCCTCCAATAGCGCGATGAGCTCACCGAAAAGCCGGGCGCCGAGCTCGTTCTCGGATTCCTCACCGGTAATGGTGATCTCGTTTCCGCGGACATGAATATCCGAGGACAACGCCTTTTCGATCACGGCCAGCAGCTCGTCCCGCTGGCCGAGCAGGCTCACCATGTCGTGCGCACCGGGCACGACAACCTTGGTGACGCTGCGCTTGCCGTCGCGCGGCTGATCAGCTGCCATATCGATCTCTCATGCTACTCACTCATAGTCCCGGCGCTTCTCGTCCAACCGCTAATTCCAGCGTCCGGCGGCGGCCAACAGCACGGCGGCCGCCGCACAGCCGGCGGCGCTCGCCCGCAGCACGCTCGGCCCGAGCCGCACGATCCGGGCGCCCGCGTCCGCGAACGCGTCCAGCTCCACGTCGCTCAGACCCCCCTCCGGCCCGACGATCACCACGATGTCGGCGCCGGCCGGCACGTCGCCGGCCACCCGGGCGAGTGCCGCCGTCCCGGCTTCGTGCAGCACGAACGCGCGCGCCCCGGCCAACCGCTGCGCCACCTGCGGGGTCGTCGCGAGATCCGCGATCACCGGCCACCGGACCCGGCGCGCCTGCTTGGACGCCTCGTCCGCCGCGTGCCGCCAGCGGCGCGGCGACTTCTCCGGCACCCAGCGCATCACACAGCGCTGTGCCGCCCACGGAACGATCTCGTCGACGCCGACCTCGGTGAGCAGATCGACAGCGAGCTCCGAGCGGTCTCCCTTGACCAGCGCCTGAACGACGGTGATGCGCGGCTTCGGCTCCGCGGTGTAGCTGCGGCCCAGCACGTCGAGCTCCAGACGATCGCGGCCGGCCTCGGCGACGACGCACTCGGCGAGCGTGCCCTCACCGTCGGTCAGATCGACACGCTCACCGGGCCGCACGCGTCGGACGGTCGCGGCGTGGCGCCCCTCGGGCCCGTCGAGCGTGAGTCGTGAGCCGTCCGGCAACGGACGGAGCAGGAAGACGGGCGGCGTCAACGACCGCGGTGGCGGCGCTTGCCGAGCTTCATGATCCGCTCGCGACCCGCGGACCCGTTGCCGTTCACGGCCTGCGGATTGTCTTCGCCGCGCATGGTGGCCAACTCGCGGACGAGCTTCTCCTGCTCAGCGTCGATGCGGGTGGGGATGTCCACGGTGACGTGGACGTACAGATCGCCTCGGCCGCCGCGGCGCAGGTGCGGGACGCCTCGGGCGGGCAGCGTGATCGTCGACCCCGGCTGGGTGCCCGGCTTGACGGTGATCTGCTCCTGGCTGTCGAGCGTTTCCAGGTCCATGGCGGCGCCCAGCACCGCCGTCGTCATCGGGATACGCAGCTCGCAGTGCAGATCGTCACCCTCGCGCTCGAAACGGGGGTGTTCGCGCTCGTGGATCTCGATGTAGAGGTCGCCGGGAGGTCCGCCGCCGGGGCCGACCTCGCCCTCACCGTTGAGACGGATCCGCATGCCGTCCTCGACACCCGCGGGAACCTTGACGGTGAGGGTGCGGCGCCCGCGCACCCGGCCCTCGCCACCGCATTCGCGGCAGGGGCTGGCGATGATCGTGCCGAAGCCGCCGCAGCGGGGGCAGGCGCGCGTCGTGACCATCTGTCCGAGGATCGAACGCGTCACCTGCTGGATCTCGCCCGAGCCGCGGCACTGCTTGCACTGCTCCGGATGGGTGCCGGGCGCGGTGCCCTCGCCCTCACAGGTGTGGCACAGCACGGCCGTGTCGACCGTGATGTCGCGCTTGATCCCGAACGCGGTCTCGGCCAGCTCCAGATCGAGGCGCAGCAACGCGTCGGCGCCCGGCCTGATGCGGCTGCGCGGTCCGCGGCTGGCCGCGCCGCCGCCGAAGAACGAGTCGAACAGGTCACCCAGGCCGCCGAAGCCGGGGCCGAACGGGCCGCCTCCGGGCCCGCCGCCGCCACCCGGCGCCAGCGGGTCGCCGCCGAGGTCGACGATCTGCCGCTTGTCCGGGTCGGAGAGCACCTCGTAGGCGCGGGTGACCTCCTTGAACCGCTCCTCTTCCGCCGGGTTGACGTCGGGGTGCAGCTCACGCGCCAACTTGCGATACGCCCTCTTGATCTCCTCCGGAGAGGCGTCTTTCTGCACTCCGAGGACGGCGTAATAGTCGGTGCTCACAAACCTGCCGATCATGTCTTTCGGATGGTCAGATGCTGGGTCGGCCCGTGGCCGAAGCTCGGAACGGGGGCGTTTGCCCGTCCGCGCTCCTGGGGTCAGGAGCCGAGAAGCCCTCCTACATAGCGTGCCACGGCGCGGACGGCAGCCATATTCGCCGGATAGTCCATCCGGGTCGGGCCGAGCACGCCGACCCCGCCGAAGCCGTAGTCCGCAGCCACGACGGATGTCTGCTGCAACCCCTCGACGTCGTTTTCTATGCCGATACGCACGGTGACCAGGTCGGGCTCGTGTGCGGTCCCCAGCAGCTTGAGCAGGACGACCTGCTCCTCCAACGCCTCCAGCACCGGGCGCAGACTGTGCGGGAAGTCATGCGTGGAGCGGGTGAGATTCGCCGTGCCCGCAAGGACGACACGCTCTTCGGGACGCTCGACGAGACTCTCCAGCACCACCGCCACCAGCGCGGAGATCATCGCCCGCAACCGCGGCGGAGCCTGGTCGGGCAGATCGCTGACGGCGGCCGGCACATCGACCAGCCGGCAACCGTGCAGCACGCCGCCGAGGATGCGCCGCAAGTCGGAGACGTCGTCGTCCTCGATCGCCTCCGAGAGTTCGACCACCCGCTGCTCCACCCGCCCGCGGTCGGTGATGAGCACCAGCAGCAGCCGGGTCGACGTCATCGCGACCACTTCGACGTGGCGGACAGCGGAGCGCGACAGCGACGGGTACTGCACGACGGCCACCTGGCGGGTCAATTGCGCCAGTAGCCGAACGCTGCGGCGCACGACGTCGTCGAGGTCGACGGCGCCTTCCAGGAACGTCTCGATCGCGCGCCGCTCGGCGACCGACATCGGCTTGACCGTCTGCAGCCGGTCGACGAACAGGCGATAGCCCTTGTCGGTGGGCACCCGACCGGCGCTGGTATGCGGCTGGACGATGTAGCCCTCTTCTTCGAGGGCGGCCATGTCATTACGAACGGTGGCCGGCGAAACCCCCAGCTGACCGCGCTCGGCGACCGTCCGGGAACCGACCGGCTCATTGGTCAGGACGAAGCCCTCGACGATCGCGCGCAGCACATCCAGCCTGCGCTCCTCCAGCATGGCTTCACCTCCTGACCACTTCACTTGCGTGGTAAGTCACGTTCGGTGCTTGCGGGCAGATGACGTGTGCCGTGAGCATTGCCCAGCGGCAGGCACTGGCACTCACTGGCCCCGAGTGCCAAGTCTAGGCGGCGGAGGGCGCTCGGAGCTAGGCAGCGCCGATTTCGGCTTGAGTTCGGGCCAATTTAGGCTGGCACCCATGCGCCGGTGTCGCCGCAGCTTTGCGGGCCTGCTGGCAGCATGTGCGGCAGCAGCCGTGTCCTGCGGCAGCGCGCCGAGCCACGACGACTACCTGAGCCGAGGCGACGCCGTCTGCAAGCAGACGGCTGCTGCGCAGGCGAAGCTGAAGACGCCGCCGAAGAACGATCTCAAGGCGCTTGCCACGTACATCCGCGCGTCAGCGAATCTCATCGACGACGAGCTCGGCAAGCTGCGCAAGCTCTCCACACCGTCCGGCGACGGTGAGCGCCTCGGTGATCTGCTGAACCGTGAGGGCGACGCCATCGACACGCTGCGCCAGGCGGCGACGGCTGCCGACCGCAACGACCGCAAGACCGCGGGCGACTTGTACACGCAGGCGCAGGGCGAGCTTTCCGACGTCGGCGCCGGGCTGCGGGACTACGGCTTCAACGTCTGCGGCACCTGAGCCTGATCAACGTCAGTCGGTCAGGCGGCGCACGACCAGGTCGGCGAGCAGGCGCCCGCGCAGCGTGAGCACGAACCGCTCGCCGGCGTCGTCCAGCAGCCCTTCCGCCACGAGCTGCGCCGCCTTCGTGGCCTGCTCGGAGTCGAGAGCTGAACGGGCAAGACCGCTGCGCAGGCGAACCTCGAGCATGAGCCGCTCGAACCGGCGCTCGTCCGGTCCGAGCCGCTCCCGGCCGGCGGCCGGACTGTGCCCGGCGCGCAACCGGGCGGCGTAGGCAGCGGGTTGGCGGACGTTCCACCACCGCGTGCCTTTCGCGTCGTCGCCGACGAAGCTGTGTGCCCCCGGCCCGATGCCCCACCAGCTTCCGGCGCGCCAGTAGCCCAGGTTGTGCCGGCATTCGGCTCCGGGCCGGGCCCAGTTGCTCACCTCGTACCAGCCGAAGCCGGCCGTGGTCAGCAGCTGATCCGCGACCTCGTAGCGCGCCGCAAGGACATCGTCGTCGGGGGCCGGCACCTCGCCGCGCCGCACCTGCCGGGCCAGCCGGGTGCCGTCTTCGACGACCAGGGCGTACGCGCTGATGTGGTCAGGGCCGAGCCCGACGGCGGCTTCGACGCTGGCCCGCCAGTCCTCGTCGGTCTCGCCGGGCGCCCCGTAGATGAGGTCGAGGCTGATCTGCCCGAAGCCGGCGTCGCGCGCCCAGCGGACCGCATCACGCACGCGCCCCGGGGTGTGCTGCCGGTCGAGGGCTGCCAGCACCTGCGGCACTGCGCTTTGCATGCCGAACGAGATGCGGTTGATCCCCGCCGCGCGCAACGCGGCCAGGCTTTCTGGGGTGACGCTCTCGGGATTCGCTTCGGTGGTGACCTCGGCGTCGGCCGCCAAGCCAAAGGCGCCCCTCGCGTCGTTCAGCAGCGCGGCCAGGCTCGGAGCCGGCACGAGCGTCGGGGTGCCCCCGCCGAAAAACACCGTGTCGATCGCCGGCGGCGGGCCTGCCGCAGCGAGGACCCGGCGAGCCAACGCGATCTCTGCCCGGGCGGCGTCGAGCCAGCTCTGCGGATCACCGCCGGAGCCGACCTCGGTGGGCAGGTAGGTGTTGAAGTCGCAGTACCCGCAGCGCACCGCGCAGTACGGAACGTGAAGGTAAAGGCCGAACGGGCCGGCGCCGAGCGCCGCAAGGGCCTCTTCGGGCAACGCGCCGTCGTCCGGTGCGGGCTCGCCGTCCGGAAGTGCGGAAGGCATCAGGAGATCACCAGCTCGCAGAACGCCTAATTCATCGGCGTGGTCTGCAGGGCGGCGATGAATGCCTCCTGCGGCACCTCCACCCGGCCGACCATCTTCATCCGCTTCTTGCCTTCTTTCTGCTTCTCCAGCAGCTTGCGCTTACGGCTGATGTCTCCGCCGTAGCACTTGGCGAGGACGTCCTTGCGGATGGCCCGGATGTTTTCGCGGGCAATGATCCGGCTGCCGATCGCCGCCTGAATCGGCACCTCGAACTGCTGGCGCGGGATGAGCTCGCGCAGCTTCGAAGCCATCGCGGTGCCATAGGAGTAGGCCTTGTCCTTGTGGACGATCGCACTGAACGCATCCACCGGCGATCCCTGCAGCAGGATGTCGACTTTCACCAGCTCGGAGAGCTGCTCGCCGGCCGGCTCGTAGTCGAGGCTCGCGTAGCCGCGGGTGCGCGATTTCAGCTGATCGAAGAAGTCGAAGATGATCTCCGCGAGGGGCAGGGTGTACTTGATCTCGACCCGATCCTCGGACAGGTAGCTCATGTTGCCGAGCGTGCCGCGCCGCGACTGGCAGAGCTCCATCACCGTGCCGATGTAGTCGCTTGGGAGCAGCACCATGGCGTCGACGATCGGCTCGTAGACCTCGGCGATCTTTCCCTCGGGCCAGTCCGCCGGATTGGTCACCGTGAGCTCGGTGCCGTCCTCCATGATCACGCGGTAGACGACGTTGGGCGCGGTGGAGATCAGCGAAAGGTCGAATTCGCGTTCGAGCCGCTCCCGGACGATCTCCAGGTGCAGCAGACCGAGGAAGCCGCACCGGAAGCCGAAGCCGAGCGCCGCTGACGTCTCGGGCTCGTACGTGAGCGCCGCATCGTTCAGCTGCAGCTTGTCCAGGGCATCGCGCAGGTCCGGGTACTGGTCACCGTCGACGGGATAGAGACCGCTGTAGACCATCGGGCGCGGATCGCGGTATCCCCCGAGCGACGCGGCGGCGCGCCGGCTCGCGCTGGTCATCGTGTCGCCGACGCGTGCCTGGCGGACGTCTTTCACGCCGGGGATGACGTAACCCACCTCACCGGCCGAGAGCACGTCGGTCTTCTTCGGCTCGGGACTGATGACGCCGACCTCGAGCACCTCGTGGGAGGCGCCGGTCGACATCATCAGGCACTTCTCGTGGGTGGAGAGCTGGCCGTCGACGACCCGCACGTAGGTGATCACGCCGCGGTAGACGTCGTAGACGCTGTCGAAGATCAACGCACGTGGCGGGGCGTCGAAGTCACCGCTCGGCGGCGGCACGTCGCGGACGATCAGCTCGAGCAGCTCGGGAACGCCTTCGCCGGTCTTGGCGCTGATCTTGAGTACGTCGGACGGGTCGCAGCCGATGATCGCGGCGATCTCGGCGGCGTAACGCTCCGGCTGCGCCGCCGGCAGGTCGATCTTGTTCAGCACCGGGATGACGTGCAGGTCCGCCTCGATGGCCAGGTAGAGGTTCGCCAGTGTCTGCGCCTCGATGCCCTGCGCCGCGTCGACGAGCAGCACCGCGCCCTCGCACGCCGCGAGGCTGCGGCTGACCTCATAGGTGAAGTCGACGTGACCAGGGGTGTCGATCAGGTCGAGCGTGTAGATCTTGCCGTCAGCGGCCGTCCATGGAAGGCGGACGTTCTGCGCCTTGATGGTGATGCCGCGCTCGCGTTCGATGTCCATCCGATCGAGGTACTGCGCACGCATCTGGCGTGCCTCGATGACGCCGGTGACCTCGAGCATGCGGTCGGCGAGAGTCGACTTGCCGTGGTCGATGTGCGCGATGATGCAGAAATTGCGAATCATCGCGGGGTCGGTGACCGGCACGCCTTACTCGTCTCGTCGCAGATGGTCGGGGGGAAGCGAGCCGCACACGTCGCCGCCGGCGCAAGCCGCGGCGACGTCAGCCGTGATGCCATGGTGTCACGGCGCGTCGCCGACTGACGGCGACGAGCACAGCTCGGGATCTCGTTGCGGGTGACCGGCGCGCCCGGCCGACCTCCCGTGTAACCTAGGTAGCTGCGCAGACGCGCTCACGTGTCTGCGAGCCCCAAAACTTTTCAGGTTCGGAGTCTTCTCGCGTGGCCAACATCAAGTCGCAGATCAAACGCATCCGCACGAATGAGCAGGCGCGGCTGCGCAACAAGTCGGTCAAGTCGGCGTTGAAGACGGCCATGCGCAGCTTCCGTGAGGCGGCCGACGCGGGCGACGCCGAAGCTGCCCACGCCCGGCTGCGTGACGCGTCCCGCGCGCTGGACAAGGCCGTCAGCAAGGGTGTCATCCACTCGAACCAGGCCGCGAACAAGAAGTCCGCGATGGCCAAGCGGGCCGTCAGCCTCTAGTTCAGGCTCCGCACCGCCGGCGGCGGTGCTCGCGTCAATGGTCGCCTCCCGGCAGGGACGGCGGCCATTCGGCATTTCTCGGCCGGTTCGGGCATCGCCGTCCGGCGCGGCTACCGGCGCGTCGGCGCCGCCGAACGTCCCTCCTTGGCCTCGACGATCTGAAAGATGGCGTGCTCGAGCGCGTACCCGGCGTCGACGGCGCCGCCCTTCACTCCCTCGTCGGCCTGCGCGACCGCGACCATCGCCCTGCCGATCGCGTCGTCCGACCAGCTGCGCGCCAGCTTCTGGGCGCGATCGAGCTTCCATTCCGGCATCTGCAATGCTTTGGCCAGCTCTGCCCTTGATTGGCTGCGCGTATCCGTCATCGCGCTCACCCGAGCGATCTCCCGTAGCCCGGATGCCAGCGCCGGCGGGATGAAGACCGCCGGGGTACCCACTTCGAGCGACTGACGCAACAGCGTGAGCCCGCGATCGAGCTCTCCCGCCAGCACCGCGTCAGCGATGTTGAACCCGGTCGTTTCCGCTCGGCCGCGAAAATGCTGAGCGACCGTGTCTTCACTGATGAGGCCGCGCGGGCCGACGCCCGCCATCAGCTGCTCGACCGCTCCGGCGATGGCTCCGAGATCACTGCCGATGGCCTCGACCAACGCCTTCGCCGCGTCGTCGGTGATGCGACCGCCGTGACGCCGGGCCTCCTCCGAGGCGAATTGCGCGCGCTTCCACGGCTGCGTGATGGGTGCAGCTTTGACTTCGTAGACCTTCGACTTGCGCAGGCCGTTGACCAGGCTGGACGCGCGGCCGCTCGTGGTGAGGACTAGGGCGATCTCGGGCACCGGCGACGACGCGAAGCCCAGCAGGGCGGAACTGACCTCTTCACCGAGATCCTGTACTCCGCGGATGACCACCACTCGCCAGCCCCCGAAAAGGCTGGGGTTGTGGAGCCCCAACGCTTCTTCGGCGGTGAACTGAGCGGCCTGGAAGTCGCTGATGTCAGCCATCGGGTCCTGCGCTCGCGCGGCCGCCACAACCGCTGCAATTGCGCGGCTGGCCAGCAGATCGTCGGTGCCGCTGATCAAGGTCATCGGCCGGGGCGGGGCACTCGCGCTCACCTTTCGCATGCTTTCACGCCGGTACGGGTCAGCGGCGCCCGGCGGCGGCGGCGATCGCCAGGATCACGAACATCAGGCTGATCGTGCGGCGCCCGCCGCGAGTACCGAGCGCCACGCGGGTCGCGAGCACAACGGCGAGAACGGCACCGAAGCCCGATATCCCCTGCGGGGCCGGAAAACTGCCGAGCGGCAGCCGCGCGCCCGCCCGCGCCACGGCGATGAGCCAGGAGCACGGCAGCCCGGCGACCGTGCACAAGCCCGCGGCGACGGGCGGTGAGACCAACGAGACGACGGCGGCCGCCAAGCCCAGCAGCGTCGCGACGGGTATCGCGGGCACAGCCAGTACGTTCGCCGGCAACGACGCGATGCTCAGCGTCCCGCTCATCGTCGCCACCGTGGGTGCACACGCTGCCTGCGCGGCGAGCGGCACCGCAAGCAACGGCCCGGCTGCCGACAGCGCGCGCGGGAGCCACCCCCGCAGTCGCTCCCCCCAGCCAGGGGCGAGGACCAACAAGGCGAATGTCGCCAGCACCGATAACGCGAAACCGGGCCGCGTGACCAGCAGCGGATCGAAGAGCGAGAGCGCGATCACGGTCCCGAGCAGCGCCGGGACCAGCGACTTCGGCCGCCCGAGCGCGACGGCGGCCAACGCGAGCAGCCCCATCGCCCCGGCGCGCACCACGCTTGGCGTCGGCCGCGCCACCACGACGAAGCCCAGGAGAAGTACCGCGGTCACGACCACCCGTAGCCGGATTCCGGCACGCAGCCACCCGAGCAGCCAGAACACGGCGGACACCACGATCGCCAGGTTGGCCCCGCTGACGGCTGTGAGGTGCGTGAGCCCGGCAGCGCGAAAGTCCGCCGTTGCCGACGCCGGCATGGCGCTGGTGTCTCCGATCGCGAGCCCGGGCAGCAACCCGCGCTCGCCGTCGGGGAGGCCGGCCGCGGCGCTGCGCAGTCCACCGCGAAACCGTTCGGCCCAGCGCTGGAGCAGGTTAGGTCCGCGCACCAGCCGGGGAGGCTGCCGAGTGATCAGCAGCGCTGCGGTATCCGTACCCCGCGGCCGCTGCAGCTTCGCCACCAGGCGTACCCGCGTGCTCGGGACCACCGAGCGCCACGAGCGCGCTGGAGCGATGATGAGCACGGGCAGTCGCGTCGTCCAGCGCCCACCCGCGGCGAGCACCGACTGCAGCCGGGCGGCGACCAGGACGCTCGGCGGCGCATGTGGCTGCTGCTGCGGCAACAGCTGGGGGTCCGCGGTGACAGCGACCACCGCCGTCGCCACGCCCCCGCGACTCGCGAGCTGCGCAAGCGGTCCGCTCGTGCGGCTGTGTCGACCGACCGCAGCGACGGTGAGCGCCGTCGCCAACAACACCAGCGGGATCGCAACGGACCGCGGCAGCCGCCGCGGCAGGCACAGCAGGAGCAGCGACGCAGCCACGATCCAGGAGATGGCCGGCGACGCAACGCTGCCGGCAACAGCTCCCAGCCAGCTGGCGCAAGCAGCCAGAAACAGCCGCAAGTCGGGTGGCGGCTTCGGCGCGGAGCCCGGTGCCGCACTCGTAGGTGCGGTCATATCCGGACCAGCGCAGCAATCGCGCCGAACTTCTTACCACCCAGGCCGGAGACTTCCTGCAGCTGCTCGACGGACGTGAACGCTCCGTGCTCGGCCCGCCAGTCGAGGATGCGCTGGGCGAGCACCGGTCCGATGCCGGGCAGCGCATCGAGCTCGCTGAGCGATGCCGTGTTGAGATTCACCGGCTGGTCGGCGCCGGGGCTGCCTGCCTCCGGCGATGACGCGCCCGCTGCGGACGGCGGTTGCGGCAAGCCGATGAGAAGCTCCTCACCGTCGACGACCCGGCGTGCGAGCGACAACCCTTCCGTGGACGCGCCCGGCAACGCTCCCCCGGCAGCGGTGATGGCGTCCGCCACCCGAGCTCCGTCAGCCAGCTTGACGAGGCCCGGCCGCCGTACCTTGCCTGCCACCTCGACGACCACTTGGGACGGCGAAGATGATGGTGCCACCGGTGAGCCAGGCGCCGCGCTCAACGGCGGAACGCTCACCTTCGGCGCAGGAGACGGCGCGCTCGTCACCGGCCGAGCCGCCTGCATCCAAGAGATGACGAGCGCAGCAATCCCCGCCAGCAGCGCGACGGCCGCTAGCGCGAACGCGCCCCGCGGGCCGGGGTCGAGGCGCGCGCCCCGAACCGCCGGCGGCATCCGGTCCCGCACGAAGTCACGCAGCGGCCCCCAGCGGTCCACGTCGTCGTCCAGGCGCGCGGAACCGCCCGGCGTCCACCCCGAAGGCGTGTCGCGCGAGTCCTGTTCATCGGCAGCCACGCGGGCAAGCTATGGACCCGCCTCCGCCGTCGGTAGCCGCAGCCGCCGTCCTGTGGATGAACCGACGCCATCCACAGGACGCTCGTCATCCCGCGCAAATGTCGTGGCCCCGCGGGATAACGAAGGCGCCCCGAACAACCGAGCCAGGTGAGAGTGATGTCAGCCCGGAACGACGTTGACCAGCTTCGGCGCCCGCACGATGACCTTGCGCACCGGCCGTCCCTCGAGCGTGCGCTGGACCGCTTCGCTCGCCAGCGCCATCTCCTCGAGCGCTTCGTCGCTGATCGACGGCGCGACCTCCAGCCGATGGCGGACCTTGCCCGCCACCTGTACGACGCAGGTCACGGTGTCCTCGACCAGCAGAGCGGGGTCGGCCTCCGGCCATGGCTGGGCGTGGACGCTGTCTCCCGCAGCTACATCGTGACCAAGCAGCGACCAGCATTCCTCGGCCATGAACGGCGCGTACGGCGCCAGCAGCACCGCGAGCGTCTCCAGGCCTTCGCGTACCGGCTGGCCTTCCCGCACCGCACGGCCCAGCGCCTTGGTCAGCTCGTGCAGCCGGCTGATCGCGACGTTGAAGCGGAACGACTCGGCGAGCCTCGTCGAGTCATCGACGGTGTGCGCGACGACCCGGCCGAGCGGCGGGTGCAGCGGCGCGTCAGGCAGCACCGCCCCTTCGCGAACGGTGCGCCAGACCCGGTTGAGGAAGTCGACATGCGTGCCCGGGTTGACCAGCGCCCAGTCGATGTCGTCCTCCGGCGGGCCGGCGAAGAGCATGGTCAGCCGCACCGCGTCGACGCCGTACTGGGCGAGCTCGATCCCGAGATCGACGCCGTTGCCGAGCGACTTGGACATCGCCTTGCCCTGATTGATCACCGACCCCTGGTTCAGCAGCGCGGTGAAGGGCTCGACGAAATCGACCAGCCCCATGTCGAAGAGCACTTTGGTGAAAAACCGCGAGTACAGCAGGTGCAGGATCGCGTGCTCGACGCCGCCGATGTACTGCGCGACAGGCATCCACTCGCGCACCGCGTCGACGGAAAAGGGCGCGTTCTCATCCTGCGGCGAGCAGTAGCGCAGGTAGTACCAGGACGAGTCGACAAAGGTGTCCATGGTGTCGGTGTCTCGTTCGGCCGCCCCGCCGCACGACGGGCACGTGGTCTCGACCCAGTCGCGGTTGGCGGCGAGCGGGGAGACGCCCTTCGGCGCGAGCTCGTCACCACGCATGTCGGGCAGCTTCACCGGCAGCTGGTCGTCCGGGACCGGCACGATGCCGCAGTCGCCGCAGTGGATCACCGGGATCGGACAGCCCCAGTAGCGCTGGCGGGACAGCAGCCAGTCGCGCAGGCGATAGTTGACGGCGCCGCTGCCGAGCTCCCGTGTCTCGAGGTCGGCGGTGACCGCGGCGATCGCCTCTGCCTTGGCCATCCCGCTGAAGCGCCCGGAGTTCACCAGCAAGCCGTCGCCGGCCGTCGCGACACCCGTCTCGGCGGGATCCGGCTGGCCGGTCTCCACGACGACCCTGACGTTCAGACCGAAGGCGCGGGCGAAGTCGAGGTCGCGCTGGTCGTGCGCGGGCACCGCCATGATCGCGCCCGTGCCGTAGTCGGCGAGCACGTAGTCCGCGGCGAAGACCGGCAGCTCCTCGCCGTTCACCGGGTTGATGGCCACGACACCGAGGTCGACCCCCGTCTTCGGCCGCTCGGTGGCCTGCCGATCGATGTCCGACAGCTTGCGCACCTGCTCTACATAGGCGTCGAGCTCGGCCCGCTTCTCCGGCGCGCACAGCTCGGCCGCCAGCGGCGCGTCCGCCGCCACGACGAAGAACGTGGCGCCGTAGAGGGTGTCGGGACGCGTGGTGAAGACGGTGACGGTGCGGTCATCGTCGCTGCCGCTATCTGCTGCGCGGACGACGAAGTCGACGTGGGCGCCAGGCGAGCGCCCGATCCAGTTGCGCTGCATGGTGAGCACCCGCTCGGGCCACTGACCCTCCAGCGGCTCCATGTCCGCGAGCAACCGGTCGGCGTACTCCGTGATCTTGAAGTACCACTGGGTGAGCTGCCGCTTGGTGACCTCGTTGCCGCAGCGCTCGCACCGGCCGTTGACCACCTGCTCGTTCGCCAGCACCGTCTGGTCGAACGGACACCAGTTGACCGCCGACTTCTTGCGGTAGGCCAGGCCACGCTCCATGAAGCGCAGGAAGAGCCACTGGGTCCAGCGGTAGTACTCCGGGTCACTGGTGTGCAGCCGCCGGCTCCAGTCGAAGCTGACACCGAAGCGGCGGAAGGAGGCGGCCTGCGTCTCGATGTTGTCGTACGTCCACTCCGCCGGATGGGCGTTGCGCTTGATCGCCGCGTTTTCCGCCGGCAGCCCGAACGAGTCCCACCCGATGGGGTGCAGCACGTCGTACCCGCGCATCATCCAGTAGCGGGCGACCACGTCTCCGATCGAGAACGCCTCAGCGTGACCCATGTGCAGGTCGCCCGAGGGGTACGGGAACATGTCCAGCACGTACTTCTTCGGCCGGCCCGCCATCCGCGGACCCGAGGCGCGGTACAGGTCAAGCTCGTCCCACACCTCGAGCCAGCGCTGCTGACTCTCCTGCGCGTCATACACGACGGACTGCGGCCGGAAATCCGGCCCCGCTTCGGTGCTGGTCACTGCTTTCGCCCTTCACGCCTGCTGCTGAAGCACCCGCTGCGAACACGAAAAAACCCTCCGCGTACGGAGGGTCGTCACGCCGGCCGGACAGGTCAGCGCGACTCGCAGCCGAGTCGGGTTTGCACGCCGGGAAGTTTACGCTGGGGCAGGTCCGCGCCCCGCCGCGTCGCCGATTACTGTGACGCCGGTGCGGCTCGCCACCTGGAACGTGAACTCAGCCAAAGCCCGCCAGTTCCGGCTCATCGACTGGCTCGATCGGGCCAAGCCGGACGTCGCTTTCCTGCAGGAGACCAAGCTCGGCGACGAGGATTTCGACCGGCTCTTCGCCGACGACCTGTTTCGCCGCGGCTACAAGTACGCCCACGTCGGCCAGGGCCGCTGGAACGGTGTCGCCATCCTGTCGCGAGTCGGCCTGGAGGACGTCGCGCGCGGCTTCTCCGGCGAGGCCGGGCCCTGCGGCGCGGAGGCGCGGGCGGTCGGAGCGACGTGTGGCGAGCTGCGCGTCTGGTCGGTGTACGTGCCGAACGGGCGCACCGTCGACGACCCCATGTACGAAAACAAGCTGCAGTGGCTGTCCGCGCTTGCCGACGAGGTCGCGGCGGCTGTCCCGAACGGCCCGTTCGTGGTGGCCGGCGACTTCAACATCGCCCCGGCCGACGTCGACGTGTGGGATCCCGCGGTCTTCATCGGAGCCACCCATGTGACCGGCCCGGAGCGAGCCGCCCTCGACCGGCTGAAGGATCTCGGGCTCGTCGACCTCGTTCGCGAGCGGTGGCCGATCGAGGTGCCGGTGTTCAGCTACTGGGACTACCGGGCGGGAGCCTTCCACCAGGATCTCGGGATGCGCATCGATCTGCTGCTCGGCACCCCGTCAGTAGCCGAGCGCCTCAAGGCCGCCTACACCGACCGGCTGGCACGCAAGGGCAAGGACCCGAGCGACCATGCACCCGTCATCGTCGATCTGGACGCGGCTCCGGACGGCGACATCGGTCCAGTGGTGCCGCCGCCGTCGCTCAAGGGTGCGTCAGGCGGCAGCCGGGCCCGCGCCACCCGGCGCAGTTCAGCCGCGAGCGGCTGAGCCGGCCGGGCCGGCTGGGTCGGCTGGGCCGGCTGCCATCGTCGGCGACGCGCGTGCTGCGAGGGTCAGCGAAACCCCGGCAGCGCGTTGGTCTGCGCTGGGCGGGCGGCGCTGCGGGGGCCCGCACGACCAACGGCCCGCTCGGGATCGTGCAGCGGCTTAGCACCCCCGGAGAAGCGCAGACACGCGGCGCCGTCCATGACGCGCTCGGGAATCGGCGCGTGAAGGGCGCGCTCGATCAGCGCCTCGATCGCGAGCTCCCGCCGCCCGACGACAAACACCACATTGCCGGTTCGCCGGCCGCGCAGGACGCCGGGATCGGCCAGCATCGCCAGCTGCTCGAATACCCGGGCCAGCGTGCTGATCTGGGCCCGAACGTAACCGAGCGGCGGCGAGTCGATGACGTTCAGGACATAAAGCCCGTCGTCGCGCAGGCAGCGCGAGATCTGCTCGGCCGCCTCCACGCTGCCGAGCGCGGCGGGCACCCTGGCTCCTTCGAACGCGTCGCCGACGATGAGATCCTGGCTGGCGTCATCGATCCGGGCGAGCCCGAGCCGGGCGTCCTCGTGCCGCACGCGCAAGCTTGCCGTCGAGCGCAATCCGAGGTGCTCCCGAGACAGTCTCAGCACCCGGTCGTCGATCTCGAAGATGACTTGGCGCGACCGCGGCCGGGTGGCCCGGATATAGCGCGCGAGGCTGGCGCCCGCCCCGCCGAGGTGCACCGCGTGCAGCGGCCGGCCGGGCGGAAAGGCGACGTCGATGACGTCGCCGATCCGGCGCACATAGCTGAAATCGAGGTAGGTGGGGTCGTCGAGGTCGACGTAGGACGCGTCGATGCCGTCGATCAGCATGAGGCGACCGCTCGGGTTGTCCGGATCGGTCCGGATGACCACGCCGTCGAGTTCGGCCACGACGGTGGAGCGGCGCCGCGGCACGCTACCCGCGCAGGCAGGCAGCTGCCCGGGGAAACCCAGCGGGAGCGTCGGGGGTGCAGACCCAGCCGCCCTCCCCCGGGCGCCAGTTGGGCCCGAGATGTACGACATACCACTGCCCGCGCCAGGAGATCATCGACGAAATCGCATACGAGTGAACCTGGCCGGCCACCTGGTAGCGCACCCGGGCGTAGGAGACCTGCCAGTACCCGATGCTGTTGTACTCGACACCCGGCGGCACCCAATGCACGGACTGCTCGGGCACATCGACCCCGAGCACCTTCGCACCGGGTCCGAAGCTGGTGACGAGCTCGTGGTCGGCGATCACGTCGTTCTTGTAGTCGTGATACAGCCGACCGTCGTAGTCACCGGCGGCGTTACTGAGCGTCTTCAGCTGCAGGTAGGCGGCCCGCGGGAAGTAGAAGTCGCTACTGGTGCCGGCGTAGCCGCGCAGCACGAGCTGCCAGTAGTGCTGCAGCCGCTCGTTGAAATTGGCGTCGGTGGTCGGCCGGGTCGGCAGCTGGGGAAGCGTGCCCGGGTCGATGGTGGGCGTCGGAGTCGGGCTCGGAGTCGGCGACGGCGTCGGGCTCGCGGACGCGGAGGCCGACGCGGAGGGAGAATCTGACGCGACCGCTACGGTCGGCGACGGCGCCGCGCTCTTCGTGCCACTCGAAGAGCCGCATCCGGCGGCCAGGACGGCGACCACCGCGACAGCCACGCCGATCCGCCGTCCGCGGCAGAGCACTGCAGTCACTAGCGCGACTCTAGATGCCGACGGCGCCGCTAGCCGCCAAGGGCCTTGTTCTTGGCCTCGGTGTGTCCAAAGAACTGGGTCCAGGTTTCGGCGATCCAGTGCCCGATCCGGCCGAGCCAGTGGCCCACCCAATGCACGGCCGAATACAGCGCGTCCCCGAAGTCGTGGACACCCTTGTCGCCCCCGAAGATGCCGGCAAGGAGGACCACCAGCAGCAATCCGCCGACGGCCAGGCCCGCTTTGGCAGCCATCTGCGACCCCCCTCCCACGCCGAGTAACCGGCCTGAAGGTAGCCCCTTGATCGACTTTTGGGCGATATGTCATCCGGCGTGTCCGATGCCGACTTCGTGGGCGAATCACCTTTCCAGCGCTAGTTTGATCACTTTGTCGCCTGCATTCGGGGACGGTGCCATGGCGGTGATCGACCGCCTGCAGTCATGGGCGAATCGCGCCGACGACCTGCCGCTTCGGCATCTGCCCCCTGATGAGCGGGTCGAGGTCAACGAACGTCAACACGCGGCCGTGCTCATCACCAAGGCCATCCGCACCGGCAGCGGCCTCGGAATGATGGTCTCCGGACCGACCCTGGGCCTGGTGCTGCTGTTCGCCGTCGCGCTGCTCGCCGACACCATCCGTTCACCCACCCGGCTACGTCGGCGCACGATCGTCCTGCTGGTCGCCGTGCTCAGCGCCGCGCTCTTTCTCATCGGCGCCCACACCAGCCCGACGGTGCGCGCGCTCGTGACTGCCGCCATTCTGCTCTGGCTGCTCGGCGACGTGATGGCGTGGTTCTACGACCGGCTGATCGTCACGGACCGGCGGCTGTACCGCGTCCACGGCGTGTTGACGACGCGGCGTCCGTCCGTGGCGCTGCAGAACATCACCGTTGTCGACCTCGAGATGGGGCCCGCGGGACGCTGGTACGGGACGCTCATGTTCGACACCCCGGCGCAGCGCGACAGCCCGCTGCATCGCTTCACCTACGTCCGCGACGCCGGGAACGTGCACGTGACGATCCTGCAGCTGCGGGCCGCAGCCAGCGCCAAGAGCCCGCCGCCGAGCTAGCGGCGGCCTACCGCGGGCCGGGCGCTCCCGTGCCGGCCTCGTGCCCGGTTTGCGATCCGGTACCGCGGCCGTCGTCGAACTGCTCGCCGTCCTCGTCGTCGAATTCGTCCCCGTATTCGTCCCCGTACTCATCAACGTCGTAGTCGACGAGCGGATCGACGCCCGCCGAGCCCGACAGGGACGCGAAGGCCACCACGACGAACATCAAGAAGGTCAGCGCATGCACCACGGTGCACCACAGGCAGATCGCGTCGATGATGAACAGCTCGGCATAGACCAGCCAGAGGACGAACGCGATCCCTCCGGTGACCGCAGCAAGCCGCAGCCAGCGGACGGCGGGCTCCGGCCGCCGCCAGAGCCAGGGCAGGCTCAGCACGAACATCCCGACGAAGTAGGCCAGGCCGAGGACGGCCACCGGCATGCCGAGGAAGCGCGACTGCGCCGAGGTGGTGACCTTGGCGCAGTTGATGGTGCCGCTGTCGGAGCAGGCCAGCACCTTCGGGTCGGTGTAGTGCGCGTAGGTGAGGTAGATCGCCACCCCGATGCCGAGCACCGAGAGCAGCAGCGTGCTGACGGAAGCCCAGCGCGGAGGTTTCCACACCGCCGCGCCGGCTGTCTGCGCTGTTGACATGACGCCTCGCTACTTGCCTAGTCCCTGCAGAGCCGTGCGAATGGTCTTGATGTTGGACGCGTCACAGACGTTGGCCGGCTTGCCGTTCGTCATCTCGCAGATCGCCCCGGTCATCACGTTGGCGTTGCCCAGCACGGCCTTACCGATCTTGGACTGCGGGTCCGCGACCGCCGAGGCGATCTCCTCGAACGACTTGCCGTCCAGGATCGTCGAGTCGTACGTGCCGCCTTGGATCGTGTATTTGTTGCCGAAGTCGATGAACGGAATGCTGACCGACCCCGTGCTGTCGGCCGCGTACTTGGACAGCAGGCTCTGCTGAGCGGAGTTGGCCTTCTCCAGGGGCTTTCCGGTGTTGGTTTCTGTCTCGACGGCTGCGAAGCCGACGTACTGGCTGCTGTACTTCGCACCGGTGAAGCTGAAGGTGGCGGTGTTCGGATTCGTGTCGGTGGCCGACGACGCCGTCTGCTGCAGGTTCGACCAGGTACCGAAACGTGAGAGCGCCACCACGAACGGCCAGCGCTCCGCCGCGCAGTACGGGCAGTACTCCGCGCCGTAATACAAGACTCCCGGCTTGCCGTCGACCGTGTAAGGCGAGCCGCTGACCTTCTTCGGCGGGCTGATGACCGAGCTCGTGTCGACCTTTTCGAAGTCGGCCGCCGGAATCGTCGTCACCTGCTTGACCGCCGCGGCGGGAGCCGGCGCCCGGGTATCGGCGAAGTCCTGGTTGCCCTTCTTCTTGCCGCCCGTCGTGGCGATGATCACCATGACGACCACGACCACCACGACGACGCTCACGATGCCGCCGATCAGCAGCATCCGGCGCCGGGCCTCTTTCTTGCGCTGCTGTTCGCGCAGCGCCGCTGCCCTTGCACGCGCGTTAGGCGTCTTGCGCCCGCCCTTGTCGTTCCCGGCAGCCATATCTCTCCTGACTCTGTCGTGCGTTCGGGCCATTGTTGCCCACGGACCCGGCAAGATCCGGGTTAGCAGGTCACGGCTAGTCGGTCACATGGTTCTTGGGGATCGGGCCGCTGATCCCCTCTCGCAACGCCGCTTTGCGGGTGGTTGGTTCCCCGGCGGGATCTCCCAGTGCTTTTATCGACCCCACACCCATGATTTTCGAGGAGGTCCGCCATGGCGACGCGCGAGGACATCTGTGCGGTCTGCGACCAGTACGTTGCGCTGCTGAGCAAGGCCGACACGGAGGGCATCGTCGCCCTCTACGATCCGAACGCCGTCGTCGAAGATCCACTCGGCACCCCGCCCAAGCATGGTCACGAGAAGATCCGCGAGTTCTACAACAGCTTTGCGGGCGCCAACATCACTGCCACTCGCCTCGGTCCGGTGACGGTCGTCGGCCACGAGGCGGCCTTCCAGTTTCGCGTCGACGTCCCGCTCGGCGAGGAGACGATGTCCATGGTGACCACCGATCTCATGACCTTCGACGAGGCCGGCAAGATCGTCGCGATGAAAGCCTACGCGGACGCCGACGCGCGTCCCGGCAGCTAGCCGGCCGGTAGACCGAGGCCCGCCACGACCGTTCGGCAGTGTTTCAGGCTGGCGTTCGCGGGCCAGGAAAAGCACGATGACCACTTCTCGGACCCGGCCGCACCGCCGGCCCCGACGCTGCAGACAGGCGCTCTAGCCAGCGCCACGGCCGCCCGGATTCCCCCGGACGGGTAGCCGCTCTTCCTACCACCCCGCACAGCTCATGTGGAGTCAAGGAGCAGGCTCTTGTCCGGCACGACCACCGTTCCCACGTCCGAAGCAGTCATCACCGAGACCCCGCGCACCCCAGCGGACTACCCGACGCCCCGCTGGACGCCGAAAGCGCTGATCAACCCGGTCCGCACCGGTCTGCAGTTCGCCTCCGGAGGAGCCGGCCGGCTGCGCGACGCGTGGCAGGAGGCGGGCACCGAGCCGCCGCGGCTGCGCTCGATGCGCCTGCTCACCGAAGCCGCGACCGACCAGATGGCGATGGGATTCGCCCGGCTGGTCGGCATGGCCAGCATGGGTGAGCAGCTGCCGCGCATCGAGGCGGAGATGCTCGACGGTCTCGCCTACTACCGAGAACGCGGCTGGCTGGACGATCCGCGCGCTTTCCACCACGATCCGCCCGCCGCCGAGCCGCGGATCATGCGCAAGTCCGCGCTCGGTTGTGACTGGCGGATCTTGCATTGGGACAGCACCTACGCCCCCTCCGCCGGCGAGCCGGGAGCCGCGCGGTGGACGGGGTACGCGCGCAACGGGGTAGCCGTCGCCCGGGTCCTGCGCCACGCCGAACCGCGCCCCTGGCTGGTGCTGCTGCACGGCGCCTACATGGGCTGGCTCGCTACCGACGCGCGGATGTTCGACGCGCAGCGGCTGTACGAGCTCGGAGTCAACGTCGTCCTGCCGGTGCTGCCACTGCACGGTCCGCGCCGGCCCGAAGGCGGCGTCGTGCCGCGCAGCCTGCCGACCGTGGATGCGATGGACAACGTCCACGGCATGGCCCAGGCCGCCGCTGACGTGCGCGCCCTGCTCGGGTGGATGCGCGCGCAGGACGATCAGCCCATCGGGCTTTACGGCGTCTCGCTGGGCAGCTACGTCGCGGCTCTGGTCGGTGCGCTCGAGCAGCCGCTGGGGTGCCTCGTCGCCGGCATCCCGGCGGTGGATTTCCCCGCGGTGTTCCGGTCGCAGACTCCGGAACGGATCCGGCGGCTCGACTGGTATCAGCGATTCATCAACGAGCTCAGCCAGCTGCACGCGGTGGTCTCCCCCGCGATGGCGACGCCCGCGACGCCCAAGCACCGCCGCTTCATCTACGCCGGCCGCGGCGATCGGATCCTGCGGCCGCTCGAGCAGGCCGCCACGCTGTGGCGGATCTGGGAGCAGCCGGAGACGTACTGGTTCGACGGCGGCCACGTGGCCCACGTCCGTTCGCCCGATATCCGGCAATTCGTCGACCACGCGCTCGTCAGCAGCGGCCTGTTGGCCCCGTGAGGCCCCGCGTGGCGTGGCTCACATCAGGCGAACCGAATCGCCGTCCCTGAACGAATCTTCAGTTGATGGCCGCGCACCCTCGGCAGGCCAAGTCTGGAGGTTGCGGCATGCCCCGATCAGTGGCCGTCATCGGCAGCGGGATCGCCGGGTTGACTGCTGCCTACGTGCTGCAGCGCAACGCCGACGTCACGCTGTACGAGGCGCTGCCCCGGCTCGGGGGGCACTCGCACACCCACGACGTCCTCGACGACGGGCACGCGCAGACGGCTGGCGCCGGCGCGATGTTCGCCGTCGATTCCGGCTTCATCGTCCATAACGCGCAGACCTACCCGACGCTGCTGCGACTGCTTTCCGAGCTGGGCGTGCAAACCCAGGAAACCGAGATGAGCATGTCCGTCTCGTGCGCCGGGTGCGGGCTGGAATACGCCGGCGCCCGGGGCGCCGGCGGGCTGTTCGCGCAGCCGCAGTCACTCGCCCGCGGCAGGTACCTGAGGATGCTGACCGAAGTGCCGCGATTCCACCGCGCCGCACGCGCCCTGCTCGAAGGTGGCAGGGACGAGGTCGATCCGGACCAGCCGCTGGAGGATTTCTTGCGCGCCGGCGGCTATTCCTCCTACTTCATCCAGCACTTCATCACGCCGCTGGTGGCCGCCGTCTGGTCCTGCTCGCCATCGAACGCCTGCCGCTATCCGGCCCGCTACCTGTTCACCTTCCTGGCCAACCACGGGATGCTGTCGATTACCGGCTCGCCGAAATGGCGCACCATCGTCGGCGGGTCACGCAGCTACGTCGAGCGGGTGGCCAAGGAGCTGACCGCGGTACTGACCGCCACCCCGGTGCGCGCGGTGCGCCGGCTCGCGGATGGCGGGGTCGAGGTGACGGACGGCGACGACGCGACCGTCCGCTACGACGGCGTGGTCGTCGCCACGCACCCCGACCAGGCTCTGGCCTTGCTCGCGGACGCCACCCCCAGCGAGCGCGCCGTGCTGGGCGCCTTCGAGCATTCCTCCAACCACACGCTGCTGCACACCGACGACCGCGTCCTGCCGGCCGCACCGCGCGCGAAGGCGGCGTGGAACTACCGGCTGTCCTCCTGCGCCGACGCGGCAACGACCGTCCTGGTCAGCTACGACATGACCCGGCTGCAGCGGCTGCCCACCCCGACCCGCTACGTCGTCTCACTCGGGGCCGAGCGGTTCGTCGACCCGCAGTCCGTCATCGCGGAGATGGTCTACGAGCATCCCGTGTATACGCCGATGTCCGTCGCAGCCCAGCGGCGGCTTCCGGAGCTGACGACGCCGAGTTTCGCGCTTGCCGGCGCCTGGACCGGCTGGGGCTTCCACGAGGACGGCGCGCGCTCCGGCCTGGCGGCCGCGCAGGCGCTGGGCGGCGTCTGGTGAGCATGGCTCCGGCCGTTTACCGCACGCGCATCCGGCACGTGCGCACCGAGCCGCTTCGCAACTCGTTCACGTATGCGAGCTATCAGTGGTTCGTCGATCTGCAGAACTTGCCACGGTTGCCGCTGCTGCTGCGGCCGTTCGCGCGTTTCGAGACCCGCGACCATTGCTGCGACGCCGCCGACGATCCAGCCGGCTCGCTGTACGAGATCGTGGCCCGCTATCTCGACGCGCAGGGGGTCGACCTGCGCGGTGGGCCGATCCGCATGCTGACGAATGCTCGGGTGCTCGGCTACGTCTTCAACCCGCTCACCGTCTATTGGTGCTTCGCGCGGACCGAGACCGGCGACGAGCGCCTGGCGTGTGTCGTCGCGGAAGTCCACAACACCTACGGCGGGCGCCATCGCTACCTGTTGCGCCCCGACGAGCGCAGCCGCGCGAACACTGACAAAGAGTTCTACGTCTCGCCGTTCTATCCGGTCGGCGGGCACTACACGATGACCTTGCCGCAACCGGCGAATACGCTGGCCCTCGGCATCACGCTGCATCCGCCGCACGGCGCTCCCTTCGTCGCGAGCGTCCGCGGTCGGCGCTACCCGGCGCAAGGAGCCGCCTTGGTCCGCCTGCTGCTCGGCCGTCCCTGGACGACCCTGGCCGTTTCGGCGCGGATCCGATGGCAGGCAATCAAGCTTTACCTCCGCGGCTTGCCGGTCATCCCTCGCCATACCGCACCGGAGAAGGGCTCGCCATGACCGCCTCCACCGACGCGAAGGTTCCGGCTGCGCGGGCGGCCTTCCCGCCGGCCGCCGAGCCGGCGATCGACCCGCAACGGTGGCCCGGCATCGCGCGCGTACCCGACCGGCCGCTTCGGGCAGCCATCGCCCGGCGGATCTTCTTCACGGTGATCCGACGCCTCCCGTTGCGCGTCGCGTTGCCCGACGGCACAGTGGCCGGCGGCGGAGTACGCACCGATCCGCTGATGCAGCTGCGCCGTCCGCAGACCTTCTACCGGCGGCTCGGGGACGGCGGGCTCATCGGCTTCGGAGAAGCCTTCATGGCTCGCGATTGGGACGCCCCGGACCTCACCGGCGTGCTGACCGTCTTCGCCCGGCAGATGGCCACGCTCGTCCCGCCCACCCTGCAGCGGCTGCGCGACGTGGCCGTCCAGCACCAGCCGCATCTGCACCGCGGCACGGCAGCCGCCAGCAGGCGCAACGTCGCCCATCATTACGACCTCTCCAACGACCTCTTCGCGCTCTTCCTCGACCCGACGATGACGTACTCGTCGGCGCTGTTCGACGCCGCCGCGTTCTCGAATCGGGTGTCGCCGCAAGCCAGCCACGACCAGCTGGAAGCAGCCCAGGTCCGCAAGATCGAGCGGCTCCTCGACGGCGTCCACGCCGGCCCGGGCACGTCCTTGCTGGAGATCGGAACCGGCTGGGGGGAGCTCGCGATCCGCGCCGCGAAGCGGGGCGCGACCGTCACCTCCATCACCCTGTCCGCGCAGCAGCGCGAGCTGGCGCTCCAGCGCATCGCTGCCGCGGGCGTCGCCGATCGCGTCGACATCCAGCTACGCGACTACCGGCACGTGAGCGGCAGCTACGACGCGGTCGTCAGCGTGGAGATGATCGAGGCGGTCGGCTTCGAATTCTGGCCGGTCTACTTCCGCACCCTCGACCAGCTACTGAAGCCGGGCGGGCGCGTCGGGCTGCAGGCCATCACCATGCCCGACGACCGGATGCGGGCCGCTCGTGACACGTACACGTGGATCCTCAAGTACATCTTTCCCGGCGGGCTCATCCCGTCGGTCGAAGCGATCGAGGGCACCGTCGAAGGGCAGACATCGCTGCGCGTGCGTGACCGCTTCGCGTTCGGCCTGCACTACGCCGAGACGCTGAAGCTCTGGCGGGCGGCGTTCGAATCCGACCCGGCCGCCGTCGGGGCGCTCGGCTTCGACGAGACGTTTCGCCGGATGTGGAGCTTGTATCTGGCCTACTCCGAAGCCGGTTTCCGCTCCGGATACCTCGACGTTCACCAGTACGTTTTCGACAAGTAAGGATTCATGGCGGTCCTTCGCAGCCACCCGGCCGAGACGACGCTCCCGCGTCCCACGCAGGGCAGGGTGGCAGCTGCGCTTGCGGCGGTCGGCGCGCCCCTGTTCGAGCAGGGCATGTCCGACCGCCGGCCGGGCTACGCCGATTACGTGCAGCGCACGAGCGGCGTCATTCCCCTGCCCCCACGGCGATCAGGCGACTGAGCCGCTCATCAGGATCTTCGTGGGTTCGGCGGGTGCCTTGCGGCCGGGTTCGACCGAGACGGCCACCCGGCTCACCTTGCTGGTGGCCAGCGGCAACTGCGTCACCGGCACCTGCACCGGGCCGCTGCCCTTGACGTCGAACGTGGCGATCGGCTGCGGCCGGCCACCGGCGCTGCTCGCCCACAGCACGTAGACACTGCGCGCCTGGTCGTTCACGGCCATCCCGTCGGCGACGAGGAGCAACCCGCTACCGGTGAGGACGGCTGCTGCCGCACTGGTATTCGAAGTGCCGTTCGGTGAACGCAGCCGGATCTCGCGCGCATCCGGCGCGAGCAGCCACTGTGCGAGCGTCGACTCCTGCGCGCTGATCGAGTCCGACGAGCGGACCGACGCGATCGTCACCGGCACCGCGACGCCCACCGCGACCGCGGCTGCCAAGACCGCCGACGCCGTGCGGCTTCGCCACAGTCGTTTGCGGCCCGGGGGCAATACCTCGCGGGCTGCTGGCACGTGCTCGTCGACCTCGGCGGCTGAACCTGTATCGCCGGAGGGCCGGGCGCTCCCGCGATCACGAACAGGGGGGAACGGAAGGTCGGCTGCCACCGTGTCTTCGGGCGTTTCATCCCGCGGCTGGGATACCGCCGCCTGGACGATGCGCCTCCTCAGCCCGGGCGGCACCTGCTCGGCGGGCTCGACGAGACCCGCGAGCGCCGCCCCGACCGCGGCGGTGTCGGCGACCAGATGAGCGCAGCGCTCGCAGCCGACGAGGTGTCCCGCGAGCCGTTGCTCATCCTCCGGCTCCAACGCGTGCAGCGCGTAGCCCGCCGCGAGCCCTTCGTAATCCTCGTGGTCGCTCATGACGTTCCCCCGAAGCTGGGGTGATAGTGCGCCAGCTTGCCGCGCAGCGCCCGCACCCCGGCCAGCATGCGGGTCTTCACCGTGCCGAGCGGAGCGCCGGTGATGGCGGCGATCTCCCGCTGGGTGTACCCGCCGAAATAGGCGAGCAGGAGCGCCTCGCGCTGCGCCTGCGGAAGCTGCTTGAGTGCGGCGCGCACGTCGGCGCCCTGCAGCGCAGCCTCCGCGCGGTCCGCGGTGCCACGCGTCTCCGCCGGCACGTCGACCAAGGCGTCATCCGCCGCCACGCGACCGCGCCGCTGGTGGCCCTCACGACGCAATAGGTCGACGGCCCGGCGGTGAGTGAGCGTGAGCAGGAAGGTGGCTAGGCTGCCTCGTGACGCGTCGAATCGATCCGGGGCGCGCCACAGCGCGAGCATGGCCTCCTGGACGGCGTCTTCGGCGAGGCCCGTATCGGCGAGGAGGCGCTTGGCCAGGGCGAAGCAACGAGCGCCGTAGCTGTCGAAGACCTCTCCGAGCGCCTCGGCGTCGCCGGCCATGAGCCGGCGCAGCAGCAACTCGGAGTCGGTACGGGGCGACTCCCCTGCTCCTGGCAGCGACGCGGACGGCACTAGAACAGTGTGCGGGAGCCGGTGGCGCCGCGGGGCAGACAGCTGCCGAGTTGTTCGCGCCATACCTGGAGTTCGCGCCCGGGCAGCAAACGGTTCATGATCGAAAAAGAAGCGCGGTCGTCGTCAGCGATCGACTTGTGTCGGTACCCGCGCTGCCACCCGGGGACGCACCAGCGCGAGCTGCAGCGGGCGCGAGTCACGCGGAGCCGGCCGGATGGCAGACCGCGCCCGGGCCTCCGCCGCACCGCTGACGGCCGCCCCGGAGACCAGGAGCACAGCAGCCGCTGCGCAGACCCCGACGGTGCAGCCCACGATCACCCCGGTCAGGACCGAGCCGGCGACTGCTCCGATGCCGGAGCCCGCCAGCGCGTAGACAGCGATGAGAGCGAGGGCGCCCTCCGCGTAGGTGAGTCGACTCGCCATCGGCGCGTGCGGTCGGCTTCCCGCCGACGGGCCCGCTCGCATAGCCACCAGGGCCTCCTACCCGAATGTGACCCAACTCTCCCACGCAGCATGCAGGAAATTTCCGGCGTGATGAGAACCGGCACGCGGTTTGTCCACGCGTGTTGGCCGTGTGGTAGGACATTCTCGTGCCCAGCCAGATTCCGCTGGTCGACTACCTGGTGCTGGGCGACCGCCCACACCTCGTCGCCCACGAGTGCACCCAATGTGGTGCCAGGTTCTTCGACCGCCGCAATGCATGCGCCTCCTGCGGAGGCCAGACCTTCTCCGACGCCGACGTCGCCACCGAGGGCGAGGTGCGCGCGTTCACCATCGTCTCGATGGCCGCGCCCGGCATTCCGGTGCCGTTCGTGCCGGCAGTCGTCGACTGCAAGGGCACCAGCGTGCAGGGAAACATCATCAACTGCCCGCCCGACCCTGACCACGTCAAGCTCGGGATGCAGGTGAAGCTCGCGACCTACACCATCGGCAGCGACTCCGAGGGCACGGAGGCCGTCGGCTTCGGCTTCGAGCCGGCTTGATCCGCCCGACCGGGTCCGTATCCGGGTATCGAAAGGCACGACCATGAGCGAGAGCGTCTGGATCCTCGGGATCACCATGACGAAGTTCGGCAAGCACCCCGACAAGGACCCGGTCGACCTCGCATCCGAGGCCGTCCTCGGGGCGCTCTCCGACGCCGGCGTCACCATGAAGGACATCGGAATCATCGGCGCGGGAAACCTGATGGGCGCCGCCGCCGGCATCGGCCAGCAGCTGCAGAAGCAGGTCGGTCAGACCGGTATCCCGGTCTACAACGTCACGAACGCGTGCGCCACCGGCGCGACCGCCCTGCGCGTCGCGATCATGGCGGTGAAGGCCGGCGAGTGCGACATGGGTCTCGCGTTCGGGGTCGAGAAGCTGTCCGGCGCGGGCCTTCTGGCGGGCGGCGCGCTCGCCAAGGAAAACCCGACGTGGACGCCGGCCGGCCGGGTGGGTGCCGTCGCCGCCACCGATGGCCGCATCGGCACTCAGACCATGCCGGGGGTGTTTGCCCAGATCGGCATGGAGTACGGGCACAAGTACGGCGGCGCGAGCTTCGAGCTCTTCGCCAAGATCAGCGAGAAGAACCATGCGCACTCGACGCTGAACCCGCTCGCGGCCTACCAGAAGCGCTTCACGCTCGACCAGATCATGGGCGACATCATGATCGCCTACCCGAACACCCGTCCGATGTGCTCCGCCAACTGCGATGGCGCCGCGGCCGCGGTCGTGGTCAGCGACGCGAAGCTGAAGACGCTCTCACTCGAGCAGCAGAAGCGTGCGGTCAAGGTCTCGGCGTCGATCCTTACCACCGACCCGTGGGAGGAAGCCTGCCAGGTGCTGCCCAACGTCAACACGCTGACGCGCAATGCCGCGAAGCAGGCGTACGAGCAGGCCGGCATCGCCCCGAGCGACCTCGACCTCGTCGAGCTGCACGACTGCTTCGCCACGGCGGAGCTGGTCCACTACGACAACCTCATGCTCTGCGAGCAGGGCGGCGCGGCCGACTTCTTCAACTCGGGCGCCACCTGGCGTGACGGCTCCACCCCGGTGAACGTGTCGGGTGGCCTTGAATCCAAGGGCCATCCGATCGCCGCGACCGGCATCGCCAACATCTGGGAGGTCTGCCACCACCTGCGCGGGGAGGCCGGCGACCGGCAGATCGAGGGCGCGAAGGTGGGGCTCGCCCACGTGATCGGCCTCGGCAGCGCCTGCGGCGTGCACGTCCTGGAGAAGTCCGCCGCCTGAGCAGCCGCAGGCCGCCGGCCTGACGCGAGACACCCGGTGATCCGGCGTCGCCCCGGGCGACACCGGATCACGCGTCTTCGGGCGCCGCAGCCTCGCCGGGCTCGGGCTGCTGGTGCTCGCGCAGCACCTTGGCGACGCTGCTGCCGTGCCACCGCAGCCTTGCGGGGGTCTGATAGCCCTCCGCATTCAACGCGGCGGCAATCGTCGTCGCGGATGCCCCGTCGCCGGCAAGGCGCAGCAGCCGATGCAGGCCATGCTCGTTCGTGACGTGCCCGACCGCCCGGCCGGCGGCGCCCTGGGCACCTGCCGTGAAGCTCCGTTCCGGGGCAGGCAGGCCGGCCTTGAGCATCGCCGCGAACTCGTCGGCAGGCTGCGGGGTCCCCCACAGCGGCCCCTCCCCCGCGGTACAGCCCAGCCTTCGCAGCAGCCGGAGCTGCTCGGCGCTGGCCACCCCCTGAGCGATCGAGAGCAGCCCGGCCTCTTCTGCCATGCGGATCATCGAGGCCGCGATCGCCAGGTCCTTGGGCGCCTGCGTGATCTCGTCGACGAACACGCTGTCGATCGACAGGCTCGTCACGGCCGGCTGCCGGACCGACGTCAGCGCGGTGCGCCCGGTGCCCACGGCGCTCAGCGTCACACCGACTCCAAGTGCTTCGAGCCCCTGCAGCGCGTCGGTGAGCTCGCTCGTGCCGACGCCGGGCCCGGAAAGCCTGAGCTCGAGGCTCGTGAGGGGCAGCCGGTGGGCCGCCGAGATGTCCTGCAGCAGGTGCGGGAAGTCGGGATCGCGCAGGCTGCGCGGCGAGATGTCGAGAAACGCCTTGTGCTCCAGCGAGAGTGCCCCTCGCGCGCGCAGGCCGGCGACGTGCCGTCCCAGCTCGCGCAGCAGCCACTGATCGACCTCGGCCGCGAAACCCATGTCATCGGCAAGTGCGGACAGCACGTCGGCCGCAATGGGCCCGCGGGTCGAGTGTGACCAGAGCATGACCGCATCGATCCCGACGAGGCGGCCGTGGCGCAGCCCGACGACCGGCTGGTAATGCAGCTGCACGTCCTCGCGCGCGAGGGCCTCGCGAAACTCGCTGCCCACCTCGAGCCGCTCGCGGGAACGCCGGATCGACGCGCCGCCGGACGCGCGATGGCGGGCGCGGCCGAGCGCCTTGGCCTCGTACATCGCGGCGTCGGCGTGAGCGAGCAGCGTCTCGGCATCCGCGAAAAGTGGCGGGGTGATGGCAATACCGATGCTCGCGCTCGTGTAGACGCGCCGGCCCCCGACCTCGAACGGCGCGTCGAACGCCGTGCGCAGCCGGGTGGCGATGTGTTCGGTGTCGGCCGGGCTGGTGTCTCGGCAGATGAGGATGAACTCGTCGCCGCCAAGACGCGCCAGCACATCGCTCGGACGGATCAGCGACTGCAGCCGCTGCCCGACGTCGACCAGCAGCGTGTCGCCGGCGATGTGACCGCTCGCCTCGTTCACCGTCTTGAAGTGGTCGAGGTCGAGCAGGAACACGGCGGTGGGGCTGTCCCTGACGGCACTGCGCAGCAGCGACTCCAGGAGGTCCACCACGGATCCACGGGTCGGTGCGTCAGCCCGTTGCTCGTGCGCCGAGTCACCGGCGGTCAGGACGGTCAGGCGCGAGTCGGGCGTGGGGCGCAGCAGGATGCGCCGATCGCGATACCAGGTGAGGGTCGAGTCGGCGACGGTCACCTGCACCGGTGCCTCCCCCGGATCCGCGGTGACGCTCACCCCTGCGCCCACCGGTGAACCGGTTCCCTTTTGCCGCGGAATGCTTTCGGCCGGAATACTGACTTCGGCCACGGCCTCAGGCGCCGGAAGCTGCAGCGCGCGCGCCGCGGCTGCATTCGTCGCGACGACGGCGCCGTCGGCGTCGACGAGGATGAAACCGAGCTCGCCTTCGGTCATCGCTTATGCCGGCGAAAGTCACGACAACCCGCGGTGACGACCCGATCGAGCAACGTAACGGGTGCTTCGCCGGCCTTCCGCCGAGTATTTCCCGCCGACATTAAATCGCTATTCCCTTTCCCGGCTCGCGGGTCATTCTAGAAAAACAACGAGCCGGACGGCAAGTTCACGATGGTGCATCGTCAATGCCACCGAAAACGCGGCAGCTCACCGTACCGGCGCCGCGGTCAGGCTATCGGATCAGCGCTCACGCCCGCAATGAGCTGCACAGTCGCCGCACAAGCCACGCTCAACGCGCGCCGGCCACGCGAGCTCTCCGGGCACGACCCGCGAGCAATCAGCGCGCCCGCGACCCCGGGCGTCAGCCGCGACGAACAGCCAGGGCGCGGCATATCGCCGCTATGAAAGGATTTCGCCTAATTGACCACCGATCAAAGTAGGCACGTCATCTAGTCAGATAGCACTACATGACGTGACCCCGATGTGCCCAATTGCTGCGGGACCTCTGTCCTGCCCGCGGCACCGTGCCGTAGCGAACGTGGTGGCCGGATTCCTTCGCAGCACCGCCGGCGCCGGAAGCACCACCTGCCGGCGACCTGCCCGCGGTGACGGGTGCGAGGTCCGCGTCTTCTCGAAGCGACCGCAGAAGCACCGCATGTCGCGACTCGTCACACGGACGACGCGGCGGCGCTGCGAGCACGTCTGAGCAACGGGGGAATCGCATGCTCTTCGACCGCACCGCAGACCGCAACAACGGTGCCAACCGGCGCCGGCAGTGGGGTCACGACCGGCGGCCGCTGCCGAGCGCGCCGACGCTGCCGCCCATCAGCGACGTCCGGCTGACTGTGGGGCGGGCGCTCGTGGTCGGAACGGTGCTCGCCTGGGTCGCCTACCTGCTCACGTGGCTGTCCAACCAGTTCATCACCGGCGGCCACCACACGTCCCGCAACCGCGTCGAGGCAGTGGTGTACCTCATCACGGTCACGCTGCTGACCGCGTCTGCGCTGTCGTACCTGACGTGCCGGCTCGGCTTCTTCTACCGCGCCCGGGAGCACCGCCGGATGCCGCGCGCCGCGCTGGAAAGCTTCTTCTCCGAGCAGACGCCGGCCGTGACGGTCATCATTCCCTCGTACAAGGAGGACGCCCGGACCATCCGCACCACGGTGCTGTCGGCGGCGCTGCAGGACTACCCGAAGCTGAACGTGGTCCTGCTCATCGACGATCCGCCGAACCCGAGCAACCGGCGCGACCGTGCACTGCTGGACGGAGCACGGGCGATCGCTCCGGAGCTACAGGCACTGCTCGACGGCCCGTCCAAGCGATTCGCCGCCGCCTACGAGCGCTTTGCCGGCCTGGGCGCACGAACCCGCGTCACCCGCGACCACATCGACGATCTCGCGAGCAATTTCGACGCGGCGGCGCGGTGGATGAGCGAGCAGGCGACGGCGCAGCCGATCGACGACCACGTGGACGAGTTCTTCGCCGACCAGGTGCTCATGCGGCTGGCGACCGATTTCGCTGCCACGGCCGAGGCGCTGCGCGCCGCGCTCGACGACGGCGTGGTCCTCCCCCGGGCGCGGCTGCTCGAGCTCTACCGCCGGCTGGTCTGGACGTTTCGCGTCGAGCTGTCGAGCTTCGAGCGCAAGCAGTACGTCTCGCTCTCGCACGAGGCGAACAAGGCGATGAACCTGAACAGCTACATCGGGCTCATGGGCGGCGCCTACCGCGACACCATGACGGTGTCCGGCCGCGAGCTCGTACCCGTCAAACCCGGGCACGGCGATTGGGAGATCCCGGAGCCGGATTACGTGCTCACGCTCGACGCCGACAGCGTGCTGCTGCCGGAGTACTGCCTGCGCCTCGTGCACCTGATGGAGCAGAGCGAGCACGCCGACGTCGCCGTCGCTCAGACGCCCTACAGCGCCTTCCCCGGCTCCGGCACCCGGCTGGAACGCATCGCCGGGGCCACCACCGACCTGCAGTACATCGCTCACCAGGGCATGACCTACTACGGCGCGACCTTCTGGGTCGGCGCCAACGCCGTGCTGCGCAAACGGGCACTCGACGAGGTCGTCGACAGCACGTTCGTCGGCAGCTGGGAAATCAAGCGCTACATCCAGGACCGCACCGTCATCGAGGACACCGAGTCCACCATCGACCTGCGCGCCCGCGGCTGGTCCCTGCTGAACTACCCGGAACGGCTGGCCTACAGCGCCACTCCGCCGGACTTCGGCTCGCTGTGCATCCAACGCCGCCGCTGGGCCAACGGCGGGCTGCTCATCATGCCGAAGCTCCTGCGCACTCGTAAGCAGCGCGCCGCACGCGGCCAGCAGAACCGCTTCGGCGAGATCTTCATCCGCACGAACTACATGGCCTCGGTGGCGTGGAGCTCCGCCAGCCTCCTGCTCCTGCTCGCATATCCGTTCAGCAGCACGCTCATCAGCCCGCTACTCGGCGCCATCGCGCTGCCCTACTTCTTCGGAATGGCGAGCGACCTCAAGTACTGCGGCTACAAGCGCACCGACGTCCTGCGCATCTACGGCCTGAACCTCATCCTGATGCCGGTGCTGATGGCCGGCGTGTGCAACTCGCTCACGCAGGCGCTGACAGCCCAGAAGAGCGCCTTCAAACGCACCCCGAAGGTGTCCCGGCGCACCGTGCCGGACTTCCTCTTCGTCATCTCGCCCTACCTGCTGACCGCGCTGGCCGGCTGGACGCTGTGGCGTAACTGGATTCACGAGCAGTGGGTCAACTTCGCCTACGCCTCGGTGAACACCGCCCTGGCGGCATATGCGGTCGTCGCCTTCATCGGGCTCCGCAACTCCGTGGCCGACATCCTGGTACACGCCAGGGCATGGCTCTCCGTGCCGGTCGAGCCCAAGCGACGCCCGGCGGGCCCCACGGTAGCCACCACGGTGACGACGAATGGTCGGACCGACTGGGCCTCCGTCCTGCACTTCGGGCACGGCAATACGGCGGGCTCCACACCACCGGCGGGCCCCGCGGGGGCCATACCGGCGCAACGCCCCGCGCCGACGGCCCGCGGCTGGATCTTCGCCCACCGGCCGGCGCCCGATGAAACGACGACGTTTCGCACCGAGTTCGAGCCGATCGTCGATCTCTCGAGCGGAGAGACCGTCGGCCGCGAGGCGCAGACCCGATTCGATGAGACGCTCGGCTCCGCGTTGCAGCTCGGCGACGACCCGGCCCGGGCCGGCGGCGTCGAGAGCGAGATCGTGCTGGCGCGCGCCAGCGTGCAAGCGGCCGCGGCGCTGCCACCCGGAGAATGGCTGGGCCTCAACGTCTCCGTGCCGTTCGTCCGGGCCGGACGCGCGCTGCAGGTGACCGTGACTCGCGCCCGCCGCCAGATCGTGCTCCAGCTCGACGCGCGGTCCCTGCTGGACGTGCCGGACGTGAGCCGGCTGGTCGCGCAGATTCCCAGCGCCGCGCACATTGCCATCACCGCCGTGGAGCCGAATCCGAGGACGGTGGACCTGGTGCGAAGGCTCCGGCCGGCGTTTGTCAAGCTGGAGCGGGGCTGGACCCGGGACCTCGACAGCGATCCGGCCCGGATGGCCCAGGCCCGGTCGCTCGCCGATGTCGTCGCCGAGATCGGGTCGGCGCTCATCGCGGAGGACGTCGGGACCGACGCGGAACGCGAGCTGCTGCACGAGATCGGCGTCCGGCTGGGGCAGGGACGGGTGGCCGCGCGACCGCTCGCAGCGCTGGTGAGCTGACCGCAGGATCAACCCCCGTGGCGCGGCACCGAGACTTCGGTGCCGCGCCGAGCCGTCTCCCCGCACGCACGTGGTCATTTCGGATGGCCACTCCCCGCCACGGCGCCGGCGGCCGAAACCGAGCGCGAACGCGACCGTCCCGGAAGATCGGCTATCGGCTCCGCTCCGCAGCGCGCCGCCCTCACGATGCCGCTCCGGAGGGCGAGTTCTCTTACACTGCAGGCCTTTGCGCCGTCCTGCGCGTCGCCTTCCACGCTTCGCCGGGCGGCGTCTGTGTCGCCCGATCCGGGTCGCTGCCCATCCACGACAGACCGCGCCCGCGAGAATGTCCCCCGCCCGCATCAGACCGTCTAGTCCTTTAGTGCCAGATCGATGGTCGCCCTACGGGTGGTTTCATCCGGTAGCCCCTAACCCTATGAGCCGCGCGTGACGTTGCTGCTCTGGTGCCACGCAAGCAGCTCATGCGAACCCCTCGAGCCCGGATGGCGATGCGGGCGACGGGGGTGGTTGTCGCCGCAGCCATCATCATCCCCGCACTGTCCGTGCATCCGGCATGGACCGCCGGCATCGTGGTGTGGCTGCTGTGGGCCTGGCGCTGGACGCTGTCCCGCTTCGACCAACCTGTGGTGAACGACTTCCGCACCACGACCTCTGTCGTCGTCCCCTCCTACCGGGAAGACCCGGACGTCCTCATGCGCTGCCTGGCCACCTGGCGCGCCCAGAATCCGACGGAGATCATCGTCGTGGTCGACGTCGAGGACCACGAATGCTTCCGCCGGCTGCAACGGCTCGACGACATCGCAGTGCGGCCGATTCGCTTCATGCATCGCGGGAAGCGCTCCGCTCTCGGGGTCGGCATCCGGCAAGCGGTAGGCGAGATCATCGTGCTCGCCGACTCGGACACCGCCTGGGAGCCGGGGCTCCTCGAGGCCGTGCAAATGCCTTTCGTCGATCGCCGCGTCGGGGGTGTCGGCACGCGGCAGAGCGTGTACCAGCCGCGCACCAGTGTCTGGCGCCGCGTGGCCGACTGGATGGTCGGCTTGCGCTACTACGACTACGTACCGGCGATGGGACGCGCCGGCGGGGTGGTCTGCCTTTCCGGCCGGACCGCCGCCTATCGCCGCTCCGCCGTCCTGCCGCTGCTGCGTCACCTCGAGGACGAGTTCTTTGTCGGCCGGCGCTGCATCGCCGGTGACGACGGGCGGCTCACCTGGCTGGTGCTCGCGGCCGGGTACAAGACGGTGCATCAAGCGAATGCCCATGCCCGGTCGATGTTTCCGGCCACCTTCCGCGCGTTCGTCAAGCAGCGGGTGCGCTGGAGCCGCAACTCGTATCGCTGTTATCTGACCGCCGCATTCAAGGGATGGCTGTGGCGCCAGCCGCTCATCTCGCAGGCGACCGTGCTGCAGATCCTGATGACTCCGCTGACCATGGGCTACGCCCTCGGCAGCCTCGTCATCGGGCATCTGGAGGCCACCAGTGTCAGCACGCTGCTCGCCGCCGGCTGGCTGCTGCTCGGCCGGTCGCTGCGCAGCATCTCGCACCTTCGCCGGCATCCGGGAGAGCTGTGGCTGCTCCCCCTGGTTGCCGTCGTCACCATCTTCATCGCCTTGCCCATCAAGGCCTACGCGTTCGTCACCATGAACCGCCAGGCGTGGCTCACCAGGAGCGACGACCACATCGGCGGCGAAGGTCAGTCCGAAGACACGCTGCTGTCGCTTACCCGGGAGGCTGTTCATGCCTGAGCCATCCGCTCCTGCGTCGCTGCTCGCGATCGAGCGCGCCGTCCTGCGCGGCCAGGAGCGACGCGGCAAGCGCCGCATCCCGGCCACCCTGATGGTGCTCGCTGTGATGACCACGACTCTCGGCATCATCGGCGCTTCGCCGGCCTCCGCCGCAGCGGCTGTGCCCACTCCATCCGCTGAGGCGCTGAAGACGTCGCGGGCCGCGGGCGACGCGCAGGCGAAGCTGGTCGACGCCGAGGACGCGCGCATCATCGCGGTGCGCCAGGGCCTTTCCGACGCTCCGTTCACCGCCGACGGGAGCCTCCTGCCGTTCGTCGCGGAATCGGGCACCGCCGCGACGCTCGTGCTCCCGCCCCGAGCCGTTCCCTACACCCTCGCCGAGCTCGCGGTGACGCAGCCGGCTTCGGTGCAGAAGCTCGACGGTTACACCTACCTGCTGCAGCAGAATCTGGCGGTGTCCCAAGGAGCGACGCTGCTCGTCGGAAACCCGCAGGCGATGACGTTGCGCCTCGCCAGCGGGCCGCGGGGCTTCACCTCCATCGTGGGCCTTGGCGGCGAGCTGCGGTTCGTCGGCACGGCCGCTGCTCCGGTCGCCGTGACCAGCTGGGATACCCAGGCCGGCAAGCCAGACCTGAACCTCAGTGATGGCCGCGCCTACATCCGCGCGATCGGAGGCAGCCTCTCGCTGTCTCATGTCAACGCTGCCGATCTCGGCTTCTGGAGCGGGCGCACCGGTGGCATGGCCTTCACCGGCACCAACCGTCCGGACACCGATCCGGCAGGCAACAATCCGCTGCAGGCCCGAGCGCAGGCGCGCGCGCAGCGCGCCGCCCAGCACGCCGCCCGCGACGCAGAGAAGCAGGGGGTCCCCGTGCCCCCGGCGGCAACCACCGCGCCGACCGACACCAATGTGTCGGCTTCCGGAGGTGAGGTCGCCGATTCCACCCTCACCGGCAATGCCTTCGGCCTGTTCGTCTCCGACGCCGACGGCGTCCGCATCAGCAACACGACGGTCAGCGCCAGCCTGTCCGACGGCTTGGTCCTGCACCACTTCGTCACCGGTGCGGTGGTGCAGAATGTCACCTCGCAGGGCAACCAGGGCGACGGTTTCCGGCTGTCCCGGGGCGTTGAAAATGCTCGACTGGAAAGCGACAGTGCGATCGGCAATGCCGACGCCGGCTTCAGTATCTCCGGACGTCCGCTGTCCAACGGTCCTTCGACGGCGGGTCACTCCTCGACCGTGTACGGCAACAACGTGCTCACGAACGGCACGGCGAGCGACAACGTCAACGAAGGCATCGAGATCTTGTCCGGCAAGCAAGAAACCGTGAGCGACATGCGCGTCGCCGGTAACGGACTCGGCATCGTCGTGCGGCTCAACGCGACCGGCACCGTGCTGTCGGGCAACCGGGTGTCGAACAGCCGGAAGGACGGCATCACCTTGCGTGACGGCGCGACCGCCGTGGTCACCGAGAACACGATCGAGCACGTTCGTAACGGCGTTGTCGTGCGGGACGCGCACGGGACCATCCGCGACAACACCATCTCGCGGGCGACGCAGCACGGCGTGGTGCTGAGCGGCAGCGTGAAGGGGTCCACCGTCACCGGCAACACCCTTTCCGGTCGCGGTGGCACGGCCATCGACACCAGCAAGGCCGACAACGCCACGCTGATCCCGGTTCAGGACAACAAGCTGCTCGCCTGGACGGTGATCCGGCACCAGCCTTCGTGGTTACGCCAGCTGCTGCACCCGATGAACATCGCGTGGGCGGCGCTGCTCCTGCTCAGCCTCGGCTTCACCTACCGGACGCGGCGGCGGCTGCGCCGGGCTGAGGCGGGCATCGATCCGTATGCGGCCACCCGCCCGCTGTCACCGGCGGCCGCGGTCCCTGCCCAACGCACCGCACCGCAGGAGGAGACGCGTGGCTATGCCACGGCCGGCGCCGGTGAGGCTGATGCGACGGGACCCGGTGAAACCCGGCCCGACGAGGCATAGTGCACCGATGAGACGCGATGATGCGGCGCGGCCGGCCCGGAGAGCGCGGCCGGCCGGCGCCGCATCGTGCGCGGTCCTGACAGCCGCAATGGTGACCATCGCCGGCTGCGGTGACAGCTCTGCGGGCCGCGCTACCGGTCCCCGCGGCACGCCCAGCCCGGACACCGGACCGCAGACGACGGCGGCCGCGCGCGTGCCCAAGGCCGCACCGGTCAGCTGCCCGCCGGCGACGGTCACGGTGCATGACGCGGCCGGGCTGCAAACCGCCCTCAGCGCCGCGCGGGCCGGAACGGTCATCACCTTGGCGGACGGCACCTATGTCGGTCAGTTCGTCGCGACGGCGAGGGCAACAGCAGCCAGACCGATCTACCTGTGCGGGACCCGCCAGGCCGTTCTCGACGGCGGCGACGTGCGGTCCGGCAGCGTGCTGCGCCTCGACGGCGCGCGCTCCTGGCGGCTTGAAGGATTCACCGTCCGCAATGCGCAGAAGGGCGTCGTGCTCGACCGCACGAGCGGATCGGTCGTCGACCGCCTGGATGTCGGGCACACCGGGGAGGAAGGGATCCACCTCCGCACGTTCAGCACCAGCAACGCCGTGCAGTACAACGTCGTCCACGACACCGGGCTCGTGAAGGCAAAGTTCGGCGAGGGCATCTACGTCGGCAGCGCCAAGAGCAACTGGTGCCGCTACACGGGCTGCGACGCCGATCGCAGCAACGCGAACCTCATCCGCGGCAACACCATCGCGCGCACCACCGCCGAGAGCGTGGACATCAAGGAGGGCACGACCGGCGGGGTGCTGCAGGGCAACTCGTTCGACGCGGCTGGCATGAGTGCTGCCGACTCGTGGGTCGACGTCAAGGGCAACGGCTGGCAGGTCATCGGCAACACCGGGACCCGCTCGGCGGGCAGCTCGATCGTCGATGGCTACCAGACCCATCGGATCCTGTCCGGCTGGGGCACCGGCACCGTCTTCACCGCCAACACCGGGACGCTCTCGGCGAGCGGCTACGGATTTCACCTGGCGCCCGTCGCCGGCAATGTCGTCCGCTGTGACAACGACATCGCCGGCGCCGGGCGCGGCTTGACCAATACGCGCTGCGAGCCCTAGCTCAGGCCGAGGCCAGCGAGCCCTGCGCCTGGCGGGCGTCCCGGTCCTCGATCAGCTGCTTGCCCGGACCGGTGCGGAAGTACGGGATGACATGCTCGCCGATGTTGCGGATCGTCTCCATCATGGCGTCCTGCGGCACGGTGCCCATCTGGTTCAGGAACAGGATCTCGTCGGCGCCGGCCTCGATGAGCCGCCCCACGTAGCCGATGGCGTCCTGCACGGTGCCGTAGGCGTGGTTCGGGTTCAGCAGCGCGAGGGACGGGTCGGAGAAGTCGACGGTCACTCGCTCGGAGCCGATGCTCGTCGAGATGATCTGGGTGCCGTCACCGGTCTGCGTGGTGACGTCGTCGGGCCACTGGTCGGGGGTCGGAAGCGGAGTCTTGCCGCCGCTCGCCCAATGGCCGATGGACTCCATGAAGAACCGCTGGCCGCGGATGCCGAGCTGGCGAGCTCGCGGCCCGTCCTCGAGCACTACCGCGGGGCACAGCGCGGCGAAGTGCTCGTTCGGGACGTAGCCGACCTGCTCGGCAGGGTCGCGCTTGGCGAAGGCCTCCCGGTAGATGCGGTTTTTCTCCGCCACCTGCTCGGGGCCGCCGAATCCGAGGACGAGCGCGCCGATGCCCCGCCCGGCAGCGTCGGACAGGCTCTCCTGGTGGGTGCAGGCCATGTACAGCCGCGGGTGCGGGTCCTGCAGGGGCTTCGGGTGCACCGGCCGGGCGGGCACGTCGATGTACTCGCCGTGGTGCTCGACCATGTCCTCGACCCAGTAGCGCGGGATCAGCCGCATCGACTCTGCGATCATCGGCCGCAGCCATTCGGTGTCGTAGCCGAAGGTGCCGCTCTCCTGCTGGGTGCCGCCCTTGCCGAAGCCGACCTCGAGCCGGCCGTCGGAGAGGATGTCCAGCGTCGCGCAGCGCTCGGCGACCTTGACCGGATGGTTCATCTGCACCGGCAGGCAGATGACACCGTGGCCGACGCGGATGCGCTTGGTGGCGCCCGCGACATAGGCGAGGAACGTCTCCGGAGCGCTCATGTGCGCGTACATGCTGAGCGCGGTGTGCTCGACGGCCCAGATGACGTCGAAGTCCAGCTCTTCTGCCAGCAGCGCCTGCTCGCGGATCTCGCGAAAGATCTGGTGGTCACCCTCACGGGTGGGATTTGCGGTTTGCGCCTCGTAGATCAGCGAGAATCGCACGTCGTACCGCTCCTTCGATGGGGCTGTTGTCCAGCGGTCTGTGTCCGGCACGGGCTATCGTGTAGCCAATGGCTACACCTGTCAAGAGAGGCACTCCCGCCATGCCTTCATCCGCAGCTCGCCCGACGGGCCGTGACGCCATCACCGACGCCGTGCTCGACGCAGCCGAGCGCCTGTTCGCCGCTTCCGGCCCGGCGCAGGTCTCGCTGCGGACCATCGCCCAGGAAGCCGGCGTGACCTACGGGCTGGTCTACCGCCACTTCGGCACCAAGGACGTGCTGCTCGACCGCCTGCTCGCGCGCTATGCCGAGCGGTGGGCCGCCCGGCTCGGCGGCGAGCCGGATTACGTCCGCGCCCTGGAGGACCTGCTCGGCTCCACCTTCGACACCGGGCCCTACCTGCGCCTACTCGGCTGGACGCTGCTCACCGGCGAGCCCGGCCGCTCCCCCGACACCTACCAGCGGCAAGTCACGCTGGACGAGCTGCCTCCACTCGCACCGGGGGCGAATCCCGCCGACGAGCGCAGCGCCCGGCTGCAGACGGCGGCGGCGCTCGCGCTCGCGTTCGGATGGCGCTTTTTCAACCCGTTCATCCGCGCGGCGCTGCACCTCGACGACGAGGACCCGGATGAGCTGCAGGGCGCCATCCGCGAGCAGCTGCACCACCTGGTCGAGATCAACGCGCCAGCCAACAGCACCAACCCCCGCCCAAACCAGGCCTGACCTTGATCAGTGGCGCGTTGATCATGGCTAGGTGAACGCGCCGACGCCGGTGATGTCGCGGCCGACGAGCAGCGTCTGGATGGTCTCGGTGCCCTCGTAGGTGTGGATCGCTTCGACGTCGGCCATGTGACGGATGACGTGGTTTTCGAGCAGGATGCCGTTGCCGCCCAGCAGGTCACGTGCGTCGCTCACGATCTGCCGAGCCTTGGTGGTGTTGTTCAGCTTGGCCAGCGAGGCGATGGTGTCGGTCAGCCGGCCGGTCATCTCCAGCTGGGCGAGGCGCATGCAGTACAGCTGCATCCCGACGAGCTCCTGCAGCATCGACACGAGCCGCTGCTGGATGAGCTGGAATTCGATCAGGCTCTTGCCGAACTGCTGGCGCTGGCGGGCGTAGCTCAGCGCGGCGTCGTAGGCCGCCACCGCATGCCCCACCGCGCTGTACGCGACCTGGGTGCGCGTGCCGGCCAGCACGGCGGCGGTGTCCTTGAAGCTCTTCGCGCCCGGCAGCTTGGCGGTCAGCGGCACCCGGACGTTCTCGAGCGTGATGTCGGCCTGCCAGATCGCGCGCAGCGAGCCCTTGCCGGTGATGACCCGGGCGTCATAGCCGGGGGCGCCCTTCTCGATGAGGTAGCCGCCCACCTCGCCGTCGTCGCCGCGCGCCCACAGCACGACGACGTCGGCGATCGTCCCGTTGCCGATCCAGCGCTTCTCGCCGTTGAGGACGTACGCCTCGCCATCCCGGAGCGCGGTGGTCTCCAGCAGCAGCGAGTCCGACCCGTGCTCCGGCTCGGTCAGCGCGAAGGCGCCGAACGCGTCGACCCGCGCAAGCGGTGCAAGCCAGCGCTCCTGCTGCTCAGCAGAGCCGAACATTTCGATAGAACGCATGACGAGGCCCGCCTGGACCCCGGCGAACGTCGCCAGGCTGCCGTCTCCGCGGGACAGCTCCATCGCCACCAGCCCGGCGGCCGCCGGGCTCATCCGGCTCTCGCCTTGCGCGCTGTCGCCGCCGTGGCCGATCAGTCCGAGCTCCCCGAGCCGGCGCGCGAGGCCTGCCGGAAACTCGGCGCGCTCCCAGTAGTCCGCAATCACCGGGAGCACCTCGTCGCGCACGAACGCCCGGGTGCGCTCGAGGTAATCGCGTTCCTGCTCGCCGAATTCGTCACTGATGCGCACAAAGTCCGTTTCGAGCGCCTCACCCAGCATGTCGCCGAGCACGTCCACCGGCTGCTCCCTCGCTTCCCTCAAGGCGTCATCCGCCCGTACCCGATCATGGCTTTAGCGGCTTCGGACGCCTCCAAACCCGCGGACCTGGATCCGATGCCGTCGCCAAGGGTCACGATTTCGCGACAGTCAGCACATCTGACCGTCAAATGCGCTCCGAGGCGCTATACCCGAGTTCGGGAACATCTCCCACCTTTCCAGAACGGGGACAACGATCGATGACGCCTCTCACTCGTCGCGGACTTCTTGCCGGGGCTGCGGGCGCGGCTGCAGTGGCTGCCGCCTCCGCGTGTGGCGCGTCGACCACCGGCCCGAAGGAGCCGAACAGCGGCGGAAGTTCGTCACCGACCCCCACACCCACGGCCAAGTCCGTCGGTGGCATCACCGACCCTTCCAAGGCGCCGTTCGACACCGTCGTCATCCTCATGATGGAAAACCGGTCGTTCGACCACCTGCTGGGTTGGGTGCCCGGGGCCAACGGCAAGCAGGCGGGACTCACCTACCCGGCGTACAAGAGCGGCACGGCGAAGACCTACGCGCTTGGTGACAACACCCAGGCGTGCGGCGACAAGGACCCGTCGCACGACTGGAAGTCGATGGTCGTCCAGTACAACGACGGCAAGTGCGACGGCTGGCTCAAGACCCAGGTGACCGGCGATCACTTTCCGATCGGCTACTACGAGCAGGCCCAGGTGCCCATCCTCGGCGCGCTGGCGAAGGGCTACACGCTGTTCGACGCCTACCACTGCTCGCTCATGGCGGCCACCTGGCCGAACCGCTTCTACCAGCTCTGCGCGGCGACCGACGTCGATGAGACCGGCATCTTCCCCGGTCCCGGTGGCAAGCGCCCCTCGAAGCTCAAGCTGGCGATTTTCGACCGGCTACGCGAAGCGGGCCTCACCAGCGGCTACTACACCTGGGGCGAGCCGATGACCGAGCTCTTCGCCTCGGGCAAGTACGACGACCTCACCCATCCCAAGGACGAGTTCTTCAAGGCCGCCGCGAACGGCACGCTGCCGAACGTCACGTTCATCGACCCGAACTACACGACGGTCGCCGAGTACTTCGGCACCTCGAACGACTACCACCCACACGGCGACATCGAGGCCGGCGAGAGCTACGTGGCCGAGGTCTACGAGGCCATGAAGAACAGCCCGCAGTGGGATCGCATGGTCTTCGTCCTGAACTTCGACGAGAACGGTGCGTTCTACGACCACGTCGTCCCACCGGCGTGCACCGACGACAACGTGAACCCGAACCCGGGACCACATCCCAACTACAAGCAGCTGGGCTTTCGCGTCCCGGCGATCGCGATGGGGCCCTACGCGCCGCAGAAGATCGAGACCGCCGGCCCTTACGAGCACTGCTCCATCCTGCGGATGATCGAGTGGCGGTGGGGGCTCAAGCCGATGACGGCCCGCGACGCGAACGCCCGGAACCTGGCGGAAGCGCTGGACTTCACGAAGAAGCGTGATCCGATCACGCTTCCGGCGTTCAAGCGGGTCACGTCAAAGGCGTGCCCCAACCCGAGCATCGCGCTGGCGTAAGCGTCACGCTCCGAAGGGCGCGCCCGGATCGTCCTTCAGTTGGCCGATGCGGATGCGGTTGCCGAAGGGGTCGCGCAGCCCGAAGTCGACACCATAAAAGCGCTCTTCGGGCTCCTCCGGCAGCTCGACTCCGCGCTCGCCCCGGCTTCTCCAGCATGAGCAGCCGATCGGGCTGACCGGGCAGGTTGATGGTGAGCCAGCGCATGAAGCCCATGTCGAGGTCGGTGTTGACTGCGAAGCCGAGCTTGCCGACGTAGATGTCGAGCGCCTCGTCCTGATCGAGCACGAAGATCTGGGTTTGCCGCAGCGCAGTGAACATGCGCAGGACGCTAGGCGCTGCGACGAGCCGGCCTTGCGGTGCTCGCTGGGGCGCTGCCGAGGATGCCGCGGAAGGTGCGGATGAAGTGAGCCGGCGAGGCGTGAGCGACCCGCGCGAGCGCAGCGATGTCGAGCGGCTGGGCATAGGAGCCGTCGATCAGGTCCCGCGCCCGCAGCATGCTGCGGTTCGACAGCTCGACAGCTCGACGGCCCGGCTCACCGGATCACCGGATCACCGTAGCCGGTGGCCGCAGGGCTAGGCGCGGGTCGGCTCCTGTCGCGTCGCCGCGGCCTGCTCCGGGATCTCAGCCGCCGAAGCCAGGTCGATGGCGGCCGGCACCCCGAGCGCGGCGTTGACGCGCACGGTGTCCACGTACTCGGTGAAGCTCGTCGCCTTCCCGCCGACGACCGTCCAGCAGTGCACGAAGGGCACCTGGAACGGGATGCCGGCGACCGTGCGCCCGCTGTGCTCGCCCTGCACGATCACCTGCTCACCCTGCTCGACGAAGCTGACCGGCCGCACCTCGAGCTCCTCGAAGAGCTGTGGCAGGCAGGTGAAGTAGTCGGAGACCCCCTGCGGCCCGGTGTACGTGCCGCCGAACCGAACGGTGTCCGGGGTACTCCAGGTGATCGCCGGATCGAAGAGCGCGAGCACGGTCGCCACGTCGCCACGGGCGAACGCTTCGTAGCCGCTCTTGACGAGCGCGGCCGCCGCGCCGCCGGCCGCCCCGATCTGCTGCAGCAGACCGAGGGCATCCCAGACTTCCGTCGTCTCGCAGATCTTCCCGTCGCGCAGCCGGTGGATACTGATCGCGTCGACGTGGATGGCTCGTCCGGTCGGCGGGATGCCGTTGAGCTCACCGACGTGGGTGCCCGTCCCGGTCCACCGCGCAACGACCCGGTCACCGCAAGAGAGCAGCTCTTCGACCTGCCAGTGCCCGTCGAGACCATCCTGATAGGTCGACACCGCGGCGACCACGCCTTCCGGCCCCACCCCGGCCGGGACCTGCGGATCGTGCAGGACGTGGTCCGCGCTGAACAGCTCGCCGGCCAAGTCGTTGCGCCGGCCGTTACACATCTGCTCGTAGAAACGACGGACGACTGCCGTGTCCGCGTTCTCGCCGGAAGGGCTCATGGCGATGCTCCTGTCGGTTCGTGCTCCGCCGCCTGGGGACGACGGGGCGCGAAACCCGTGAAGTGACGGCAATCTAGACCCGTTCGAAACCCACGTCACCCCCCGGCCCGGGACATTCCCCCCCCGCGCCCGCTGCACGGCGTGCACGTTCCCGGCGGCACTCACCTTGCCTTCAATACCGGGCATTCCGGGCGATAACCTCTAGCATTCGCGCCCACGCGTAGCGATGTTTCACCGGCCGGAAACGCAACTGGTACGTGGCGCCCCTAGCTTTTTCAGTGCCCGCCGCAGCGCGGCCCGGGCGAGCGTTCACCTCGTTGACCAGCACGTACAAGGAGTACCCATGCGCGGAAGCAGCGCTCGTCTCGACGCCATCCACGCGGTGAAGACGTTCGTCCCGCCGGCTCCGACTTTCGCGCCGGCCGAAGTCCCGGGCGAGATTTTCGGCGAGAACGTCTTTAGCAAGACGGTCATGCAAAGGCGCTTGCCGAAGCCGATTTTCACATCGCTGATGGCCACGATCGACCACTCGCAGCCGCTCGACCCGAGCGTTGCCGACGCAGTCGCCGTGGCCCTGAAGGACTGGGCGATGGAGAAGGGCGCCACCCACTACGCCCACGTCTTCTACCCGCTCACCGGGCTGACCGCCGAGAAGCACGACAGCTTCCTCGAGCCGAGCGGCGACGGCGCATCGATCGCCGAGTTCTCCGGCAAGACCCTGACCCAGGGCGAGCCGGACGCGTCGAGCTTTCCGAACGGTGGGCTGCGCGCGACGTTCGAGGCCCGCGGCTACACCGGCTGGGATGTGACGAGCCCGGCGTACATCCTCGAGAACGCCAACGGCAACACGCTTTGCATTCCCACGGTCTTCGTCTCGATGACCGGCGACTCGCTGGACTTCAAGACCCCGCTGCTGCGCTCGCAGCAGGCGATGGCCCGTCAGGCGGAGCGCGTGCTCGAGCTCTTCGGCCATGACAAGCCCGACGCGGTTGTGTCATTCGCCGGACCCGAGCAGGAGTACTTTCTGGTCGATCAGAGCTTCTTCCTCTCCCGCGCCGACCTGCTGAACTCGGGGCGGACCCTTTTCGGCGCGAAGCCCCCGAAGGGGCAGGAATTCGACGACCACTACTTCGGTGCGATCCCCGACCGGGTGCTCGCCTTCATGCTCGACTGCGAGCGGGAGCTGTTCAAGCTCGGCATCCCCGCGAAGACCCGGCACAACGAGGTGGCCCCGGGCCAGTTCGAGATCGCCCCGGTCTTCGAACGGGCCAATGTCGCCGCCGACCATCAGCAGCTGCTGATGGTCACCCTGAAACGCATCGCCCGCAAGCACGGCATGGAGGTGCTCTTCCACGAGAAGCCGTTCGAGGGCATCAACGGCTCCGGCAAGCACGTGAACTTCTCCCTCGGCAACGCAAGCGAAGGCAACCTGCTCCTGCCGGGCGACAACCCCCACGACAACGCGCAATTCCTGGTCTTCTGCGCGGCGGTCATCCGCGGCGTGCACAAGTACGGCGGGCTGCTGCGCTCGTCGGTCGCGTCAGCCACCAACGACCATCGCCTCGGCGCCAACGAGGCACCGCCGGCCATCATCTCCATCTTCCTGGGAGAGCAGCTGACCGACGTCTTCGACCAGGTCGCCAAGGGCGGTGCGACCACGTCGAAAGACAAGGGCACGCTCGAGATCGGCGTCGACACGCTGCCCGTGCTGCCGACCGATCCCGGCGATCGCAACCGCACCAGCCCGTTCGCCTTCACCGGCAACCGTTTCGAGTTCCGCGCGCCCGGCTCCCTGCAGACGATCGCCGGCCCGATGGTCACCATCAACACGATGCTCGCGGAAGCGCTGGACTACATCGCCACAGAGCTCGAAGGCCTGCTCGCCGACGGCACCGATTTCAACGCCGCGGTGCAGAAGGTGCTGGAGGACATCGTCACCCTGCACGGCGCGGTCATCTTCAACGGCGATGGCTACTCGGATGACTGGCAGGTCGAGGCAGCGGCCCGCGGCTTGCTCAACCTTCGTACGACGCTCGATGCGCTCCCCCAGCTCATCACCGATGAGGCGCTGGACCTGTTCAGCAAGTACGGGGTGTTCACCCATCGTGAGATGCACAGCCGCTACGACATCTCGCTCGAGCAGTACGCCCTGACCGTCGGCGTGGAGGCCAGGTCCACCCTCGAGATGGCGTCGACGATCATCCTGCCCGCGGCGCTGCGCTATCAGACGGAGCTCGCCACCAACGTCGCGACCCTCCAGGCGATCGGCGTCGAGGCGGATCGGTCCACGCTGGACAGCGTTTCCCGCGACATCGCAGCGCTGCGCGCCGGACTCGCAGCCCTTCGGGGCACGCTCGCACACGACGGAGCGGACGACGTCTACGCGGAAGCGAAGCACGCTCAGGACGAGCTGCTCCCCGCGATGGCGGCCATTCGCGCGGCGGCCGACGACCTCGAGGGGCTCGTCGCCGACGACCTGTGGCCGCTGCCCACCTACCAGGAGATGCTCTACATCCTCTAGCCTTCGCTTCCGCAGCCTTCGGCCCCGGGCTGGACGCCAGCCGCCCGCCACGGCTGGCGTCGGACAGGCGAAACTAGCGCAGCGAGACGAGGCGCAGCTGGCGCGGCACCCGACCGAACGTGCCGGCGTTGAAGTCCATGAATGCCTGGGCGATCTCGGTGCGGGAGTTCATGACGAACGGGCCGCCCATGGCGACCGGCTCGCGGATCGGCTCGCCGCTGTACACCATGACGACAGCACGCTCGTCGCCGCCGGCTGCGGACATCGGCAGGATCGACTGGCCGTCGCGTGGCCAGACCGGATCCGACCATCCGATCTGACCGGCGTGCAGCGTGCGGTTCCCGAGGTCGACCTGACCGCGGACGACATAGACGAAGGCGCGATGGCTTGCCGGCAGGGCATAGTCGAGGCGCGCCACCGGATCCAACGTCACCATCGCGCCCTGCACCGGCTGATGATTCAGCGCCGGTCCCGTGGCACCGAACACGGTGCCCGAGACGACGTCCACGACGACCCCCGGCAGCTGCACGCGCGGCCGGGCGGCCGCAAGCACGTCCTGGTAGCGGGTCTCGACCATCTTGGCCTTTGCGGGCAGGTTGAGCCAGAGCTGCAACGTGTGCACGTGCTCGTTCCGGTAGGCGAGCTCGCGATGGATGATGCCGCGGCCGGCGGTCATCCATTGCACGTCGCCGGCCTGCAGCGCCCCGGCGTTGCCGAGGCTGTCACCGTGCTCGAGCACGCCGTCCAGGACCGTCGTCACCGTCTCCAGCCCGCGGTGGGGGTGCCATTCGAAGCCCGGCTCGGAGAACCAGTCCTCCGACAGCAGCAGGAACGGGTCGGTGAGCGCGGGATCGTTCGGGACGATGAGGATCGCCTTGTCGTCGACCTGCGCGTCAGGGCCGAGGTGCTGCTTCACCGACACGCGCGTGATGCTGCGGCTCGGCGCCAGCGTCGAAGTGGTCATCGCTATCGGTTCCTCATTCACTGGTCGTCGATCGTTGCGCAATCAACAACCCTCAACGACCCCTCTGCCTGATCACTTCCCGGGTGCGGCTGATTTCCCGGACCACCGCCCGATTCGCCGCGATCACAGCGAGAGCCACGACCACCACGAAGAACAGCATGATGCTGCGGGCAGCGAAATGCTGAACGGCCAGCCCCACCGCCATCTCCGGCAACGAGATCCCGATGTAGGCCCCGAGGCAGTAGCCGGCCAGCACCTCGGCTCGCGCGTCGGGCGGTGCGGCCGCGGCCGCCGCGCTGAGCGCGCCGCGCAACACCAGCCCGGCGCCTGCACCAGTGACCACGCCGCGAACGACGAACATCGCGAGGCTCGGCACCCACATGCCGCGCGGGACGCAGCTGCGGCGGGGGCCGTGGTCATCTCGATTCCTTTCGTGCGGACCTCGACCAGGCTGGTCGGGCGCGCCTATGCTGTCCAACGAACAAAGCTCGTGAGCGTCATTCACCTCATTGATGACCGATCCGGCGGGGGTGAGCGGCCATGGAGCTGCGCCACCTCGAGCACTTCCTCGCCGTCGCCGAGGAAGGCAGCTTCACCCGCGCCGCCGCCCGCATCCACCTTGTCCAGTCGGCACTTTCGGTGTCGATACGTTCGCTGGAGCACGAGCTCGGTGCGCGGCTCTTCGACCGCACCACACATCGCGTCAGCCTGACCGACGCGGGCGCTGCGCTGCTCCCTGAAGCGCGGCGCACCTTGGCGGCGGCCGACGCGGCCCGTGATGCCGTGGCGTCGGTGCAAGGTGGCGTGCGCGGCACGATCCGGATCGGCATCATGCACTCGCTCACCCTGATCGACCTCGGCACGGTGCTCACCACGTATCACCGTCAGCGCCCGCAGGTGAGGCTCGTCCCACGCCCCGCGCAAGGCGGTTCCGCCGAGCTCGCCCGCGACGTCGCGGACGGCCGGCTCGACCTCGCGTTCGCAGCCCTTCCCGGCGGCTACCCCCACGGTTTGACGGCGGTCACCCTCGCATCCGAGGAGATGCTGCTGGCCTGCCCGCCCGATCACCGCTTCGCGAGGCGGCACAGCCCGATCCCGCTCACCGAGCTCGACGGGCAGCCCTTCGTTGACTTCCCCGCCGGGTGGGGCCTGCGCACCAGCGCGGACCACCTGTTCGCGGGCGCGGGCCTCACCCGCGACATCGCCGTGGAGGTGGCCGACATTCCCAACGTGGTGGACCTCGTCCGGGCCGGTTTCGGCTTCGCCTTCGTCGGCCCGTCCATGGTCGCGGATGCGCAGCGGGTGGCGCTGCGGCGCGTGCGCCCGAGTCCCAGCTTCATCGTCTCGATGGTCTTCTCCGAGCAGCGGACGGCGTCAGCGGCTACCCGCGCGTTCGTCGACCTCGTTCTCGACACGTTCCCGGCCGCCGCGACGCCGCCTGGCCACCCCCGCCTGGCCACCCCCGCTTTGTCAGCCCGCTCCGACACCGGAGCTATGGCGGCTGCTGGCGCAGATCGGCTTGCGAGCACGCGCGAGCGAGCGCCCGTCAGCGGCCGTAAACGCGCGACGGCCGGATGAACACGGCGGTGCGGCGTTGCTCGCGCATCACACGGTCGTACTCGTCCCAGTCATCGTGCGAGCCGCCCGCCGCGGCGAAAATCTCCCGCAGCAGCAGGCGCAATCGCTCGGCGTCGACCTCCGGGTGCGGGTCATCCGGACCGACGAGTTCGGCAGCGCCTTCCACCGCCGCCCAGCGCCAGCCGTGGCGAAAGGTCGCGGTGATCGGTGGCCGCGCCCGCAGGTTCGCGAGCTTCACCGGACCGTAGGTCACGAACGCGAGAACGGGCTCACCCGTCAGCGGATGCGGCATGCTTCCGGCGTTGACCACCGACGCGTGCAACGTGCCGTCGGCGCGCAGCGTCGAGATGACGGCGAGCCCCGATTCCGCCCGGCCGAGTTCAACTGCCTCCTCGAGAGTTGTCACCGCTCACGTGTACATCAGCGAACCCGGAGTCGTCAGCAGCCGGCCGGTTTCCAGCCAGGTCTTGAGACCGGACAGGATCATCGGCCAGCCGCCGTAGATCTCCGGGTTCGCGGCGTCACCCAGCTCGTCATGAGTCAGTACGAGCCGGCAGGAGTCGCCGACCCGCTCGATCTCCCACGTGACGCGGGAGAATCCTTCCGCCTTGACGTCGTCGCTCCACAGCGCCCGCATGGTGTGCACGAGCCGGCGAGGTGGGTCGGCTTCCAGCACCTCGCCGTCGCCGAGCGGCACGGGAGCGTTCGGCGCCGTCAGGTCGATGCGCGCTCCGGGCGTCCACTTCGAGTGCGCGCCGGCCCCGAAGTTGTACTTGGCGCGGACCTCCGGATCGGTGATGGCGTCCCACAGCCTCTCGAGGGGTGGTCCGGATGTAGATCTCGAAGACCTTCTCCATCTGCTTCTCCAGCTCGCTCTTGAGGCCGCTGAGCGCGGCCGCCCACGGCTCGGCGTACTTGCTCACCCACCGGTCGTGGATGAGCCGGATGGGCACGGGATTCAAGAAGTGCAGCTTCTCGCGACCCCGTTTCCTCGTGAGGACGAGACCGGCGTCCTCCAGCTGCCTGAGATGCTTCATGACGCCGAAACGCGTCATGGCGAAGCGCTCCTCGAGCGCGCTGAGCGGCTGCCCGTCCTGGCGGAAGAGCTCGTCGAGCAACGCCCTGCGCGTCGGATCGGCGAGCGCCTTGAAGACGATGTCGGCGCCATTGTCGGGCGGCTGCTCGGCGTCGTTCCCCACGCGAGGAAGATAAGTGACCTTTTGGTCACATGTCAATGGCAGGCGGTCGCCGGTCAGCGGTAACGCGCCGCCGTCTGCTCGAACTCGCTCGCCGGCGCGAGCGGCCAGCCTCCGGCAGCGAGACGGCTCTGCACGCGCGCGATGTCCGCCGCCTTCGGCTCCACCGTCGTCAGATCGCGGATCGCGGCCTGCACCGCCGCCGGCGAGACCACCTCGCCGGCGTTGACGAGCTCCTCCGCCACTGCGGTGACTTCCTCGTCCGACAGCTGGCGGCGCAACAACGCGAACAGCGGCACGTAGTCGTGTTCCGGCAGGCCATCGGGATAGCCGGCGCGCAAGAAGCCGACGACAGCGTGCAGGATGTGCGGCCGGTCCATGTCACCCGCTCACAATCAGGTAGATGCCGTAGCCGATCGCGCCGAGCACGACGGCGAAGCAGAGTCCGGCGAGAGCGATCGCCGCAGGGTTGCCGCCGATGGCGCGATCCGCAACGGCCGTCGCTGCGGCGCCGTCGTGATCCTCGTGCACGGCGCGCAGCGGATGCGCCGGCACCGCAAGCGCTCGGATGCCCACCGCGAACAACGCGGGCAAACCGGCTCCGGCGAGCAGACCGACGAGGACGATCTTCCAAAGAGCGTCCAGGTTGATCCACGAATTCATGAGCTGTCCCCTCGATCCGCGGCCGGCCGATAGCGTTCCGTCGCTGCGACGCTCATGCCGCCGCCGGTTGGGCGACCGGAGTGGGGGCCATTCCACCGGTCCACTCGTCGTTGACGTTGCCGGCGTGGACGGCCGTACGGCGGGAGGCCAGGTAGATGCCGACCGAGAAGGCGACCAGAGCAGCGAAGAGGACGATGACGCCGGTGGTGCCACCGATCCCGGTCGCCGCCTTTTCCGCGGCCGCCCCGACCAGCCCGGCGGCGGGAAGCGTCAGCAACCAGGCGATCGCCATACGGCCGGCGACGCCCCAACGCACCTCGGCGCCCTTCTTGCCGATGCCGCTTCCCAGGATCGAGCCGGTCGCGACGTGCGTGGTCGAGAGCGAATAGCCGAAGTGCGACGAGAGCAGGATCGTCGCCGCGCTGCCTCCTTCGGCCGCCATGCCCTGCGGAGAATCGATATCGACGAGTCCCTTGCCGAGCGTGCGGATCACCCGCCACCCCCCGAAATAGGTGCCGAGGGAGATCGCCACGGCGCAGGAGAGGATGACCCAGAACGGGGCCTTGGACGACGAGGCGATACTGCCGTTCGCGATGAGCGCGAGGGTGATGACGCCCATCGTCTTCTGCGCGTCGTTCGTGCCGTGCGCGAGCGACACCATCGACGCCGACCCGATCTGCCCGATGCGGAAGCCGTGCGAGCGCGCCTTTTCGTTCACCCCTCGGGTGATCCGGTAGACCAGGTAAGTACCGACGGCGGCCACGAGCGCGGCAATGAGCGGGGAAAGCACGGCCGGCAGGATGACCTTCGCCACGACGCCGTGCCACTGCACCGCCGACCCGCCGGCCGCAGCGATCGTCGACCCGACAACACCGCCGATGAGCGCGTGGGATGAGCTGGAAGGAATGCCGAGGTACCACGTCGCGAGGTTCCAGAGGATCCCGCCTGCGAGACCGGCGAAGACCACGGCGAGCGTCACCGCACCGGTGCTGACCAGTCCACTGGCGATCGTGGCGGCCACGCTGAATGACAGGAAGGCGCCCACCAGGTTCAGGACGCCGGAAAGCGCCACCGCCAGCTTCGGCGGCAGCGCCCGGGTCGCGATGGACGTCGCCATCGCGTTACCCGTGTCGTGGAAGCCATTCGTGAAATCGAAGGCCAGGGCGGTGGCAACGACCAACCCCAGGACGAGGTCGTTGCTCATACGACGTAGCTACCAACCTCGCCGGCTCCACTCCCGGCCCCCCATGAGAATTGAGGCAGAGTTTCCGCTTCGTTCACGCTTCGTCCAATGCTCAGGAAGGGGCCAGTATTTCGCGGGATATGTGATGCCTAGCACGAAAGCAAGAGGTCGGGCACTGGGCAAGAAGTCCCGGTGCTGGCTTCCGCGAAACGCACGAACGGCGCAGAGCGCGACGCGTCGAGCCTCCCCGGCTGGTGTGGCGCGAGAATGGGAGCGGTAAGGAAACGAGGTGTCGACGTTGCTCGAGATCGAAGACAAGTACGACGTAGCGCTCGGTTTCGTCCTGCCGCCGCTCGACGGGATTCCCGGCGTCGCGGAGGCGGGCGAGCCATTCCTGGACGAGCTCGACGCCGAGTATTTCGACACCGCGGATCTGCGGCTGGCCCGCAGCAAGATCACGCTGCGCCGGCGCACCGGTGGCGCCGACGCCGGATGGCATCTGAAGCTGCCCGGAGACGCCGGCCGCCAGGAGATCCATCGCCCGCTCGGCCGCGGCCGGAAGGTCCCCACGCAGCTGCGTGACCTCGTCTACGGCCGCACCCGCGGCAAGCGGCTGATCCCCGTCGCCCGGCTGCACACCACCAGAACGACGCGCGAGCTTCACGACGCCGAAGGCGCGGTGCTGGCGAGCGTCATGGACGACGTCGTGCGCGCCGAGCAGCTGGACGTCGGCGGCGGCACCCATGACTCCGGCGCGCCGCAGTCACCCCTCACCTGGCGCGAGCTCGAAGTCGAGCTGGGCAGCGGGCCGCCCGCGGTCTTGCGCGCCGTCGCCGACCGTCTGCGGGAGGCCGGCGCCGCACCCTCCGAGCGGCCGTCGAAACTCGCCACCGCCCTGGGTGAACGGCTCACCGAGGCGCCGCCGTTCCTTCCTGCCCTCGAGGGTCAGGTCACCGACAAGAGCCCAGGCGGCGAAGTCATCCGCAGCTACCTCGCCGGCCAGCTGGAGAAAATGCTCTCGGCGGAGATCCGGGTGCGGCTCGATGAGGACGAGGGCATTCACGACATGCGCGTCGCCACCCGGCGGCTGCGCAGCACGATGGGCAGCTTCGAGCGGCTGCTCGACGCGCCGCGTGCCGCGGATCTGGAAGACCGCCTGAAGGCGCTCGCCGGCGAGCTCGGTGTGGTGCGGGACGCGGAAGTGCTCCTGGAAAGGCTGCTCGGCGAACTCGACGACGTGCCCGACGAGCTCGTCCTCGGGCCCGTGCGCGCCCGCATCGCGGACACCCTGCACGAGAAGATCCGGCGCGGACGGGAGGCGCTGCTCGAGGTCATGACCGGCCGCGAATACGCGCAACTGGTCGATGACCTGACCGGTTTCCTCGCCGACGGCATTCAGGCCGGCGAGCCGGCGAGCCGCAAGGCCAAGAACGTCCTGCCGGCTCTGGTGGCGCGGCGCTATCGCAAGCTCTCGCGCCGCGCCGCCCGCGCGGCCGAGCTGCATGGGCGCGAGCAGGCTCAGGCGTTGCACGACACCCGTAAGGCGGCCAAGCAGGTGCGCTATGCCGCCGAGGCCGTCGCGTCGGCGTTCGGGGCGGAAGCGGTGGAGTTCGCCAAGCAGGCGGAAGCGGTGCAGGAAGTGCTCGGCGAGCACCAGGACGGCGTCGTGGCTGCAGAGCGACTGCGCGAGTTCGGCATCGCCGCGGACGCGGCCGCCGGGGAGTCCGCCTTCACCTTCGGTGTGCTCGCCGGCATCGAACACGCTCGCGGGCAGGCCGCTCGCGACGCGTTCGAGGACACGTGGAAACAGGTGTCCCGCAAGCGCTACCGGCGTTGGCTGTCCTGACGGCATGCGCGATGCTGCCGGCAGGACGCGATGCGCGCCCGATCGGAGGTGTCGATGACGTACGTGCAGGTGGGCGAGCAGCAGGTCTGGCATGAGGTCAGCGGCTCCGGCGAGCCGCTGGTGCTGCTGCACGGAGCGTTCGCCGGTGCTTCCTCGTGGGGTGCGCAAACGCCGGTGTTCGCCGCCGGCGGCTTCCGCGTCTTCGTGCCGGAGCGCCGGGGCCATGCGCACACCGCCGACGTGCCCGGGCCGCTCACGTATTCAGTGATGGCGGACGACACGATCGCTTATCTCGACGCGGTAGTGGCGGACGCCGCCCACCTGGTGGGCTGGAGCGACGGCGCGGTGGTGGCGCTTCTCGTCGCGCTGCGCCGGCCCGATCTGGTCCGGCGCCTGGTGCTGATCGGCCAGTACTACAACTCTTCCGGCCGGGTCCCCGGAGGCCTCGTTGACGACCTGCTTCATCCGGAGAGCGAAACGCTGCAATTCCTGCGCACGGAGTACGACGAGGTCTCCCCCGACGGGCCGGCCCACTTCGACGTCGTCTACGCGAAGACGACGGAGATGATCGCTACCGAGCCTGAGCTGGATCTGCGAGAGCTGGCCGCCGTTGCAGCGGAAGCCCTTGTGGTGCAGGGCGACCGGGACGAGGTCACGATCGAGCACAGCGTCGCGGTCGTGCACGCGCTGCGCAACGCCCGCCTGGCCGTGCTACCCGGAAGCCACCTGGTCCCGCTGGAGAGCCCGGCCGTCGTGAACGCGCTCCTGCTCGGCTTCTTGAAGGAGGGGGGACCGGCGTCGCTCATGTGACGCTCTGACGGGCGTAACAGTGCTGTTATCACTCGCTGCGGGCTTCGGCCCGCTCGAGATCCACCAGAAGCTCGAGCACGCCTCCCCCGACGGACAGCACCGACACCGGGCCGATGCTGCGCACCAGGGCGAGCGACGCCGCGTTGCCTTCCGCCACATCGGCCTTGATGTAGCGGACTTCGGGCGGGCGGCGCGCGAGCAGCGCCGCGGTCAACGCCGCGCCGACGCCGCGCCGGCGCCACCCGTCGGCAACGGTGCAGGCCAGGTGAGCGACGGTCGGATCGCTGCGATCGGGCACCAGTCGGGCGATACCGACGGGCTGGTCGTCGGCGTCCGGGGGGACGGCAACCAGGACGAGCGCGATGTGGTGGACGCCGTCGACGCTGCGCACCAGCTGGCTGATCATCGCTTCGCTGAGCTCGTTCAGGCCGTTCAGGAAGCGCTGACGGCGCGCTTCCGCGGAAAGGTGGCCGAACGCGTCGCGCAGCCCCGCCACGTCATTCTGCAGCAGCGGCCAGATGAACGCGGGAGTGCCGTCGCGAAGCCGCGTCTCCACATCGGTCAGTCCGTCCGCAGGACGACGCTGAGCCGGCGGCCAGGGGGCCGCGGCGGCGCGCGCAATGGTGCTCACAATTTACTTATCGTCGGCGAGCGCAGGTTGATTCCGTGCCATTGCTCACAACAGCAAGCACCCCGGCTAACACCGAGGTCAGCGCCAGGTTTCCCGGAGAGCGCGAGGTGAAATGCCGTTCTGCGGGTAGGTTGCGACGCAGACGTCGCCGTGACCCACATCACGACTCTGGTAGGAGCGCCACGTGAGTTTCAATCTGGCCACGATGCTGCGCGAATCCCGCGTAGCGCACCCCGAGAAGCCGCTCTGCCACATCAACGACTTGACCTTCACCTACGAGCAGGTCGACGAGATCTCCGGCCGGGTGGCGAGTGCCCTCCTCGGGCTCGGCCTGGAACCGGGCGACAAGGTGGCCGTGCAGCTGCCGAACCTCCCGCAGTTCCTGTTCACCTACTTCGGGATCCTGAAAGCCGGGCTGGTGATGGTGCCACTCAACCCGCTGCTGCGGGCGCCGGAGATCAGCTATCACCTCCAGGACTCCGACTCCCGGCTGCTGATCACCTTCGAGATGTTCGCCGACGAGGCGATGAAGGGCGCTGCGCAGATCGCCGGCCTTCCGGTCTATGTCGTCAACCTGCCCGGCAACGACCAGCGACCCGAGGGCAGCAAGCACTACGACGAGCTGTACTTCGCCGACGACACCGGCGAGATCGCGCCGACGAACGCGGACGACACCGCGGTGATCATCTACACCAGCGGCACCACCGGCCAGCCCAAAGGTGCCGAGCTCACGCATTTCCAGCTCTACATGAACTGCACGGTCGCGGGCGAGCTGTTCGGCTTCGAGGACGACGACATCGGCCTCGCCGTGCTCCCGCTCTTTCACGTCTTCGGACTCTCGAGCGTGCTCAACGTCTCGGTCCGCTACGGCGGCACCGTGGTGCTGGTCCCCCGCTTCGAGATCGAGCCCGTGCTGGATGCGCTGGAGCACCGCAGGTGCACAATCTTCTCGGGCGTTCCCACCATGTACTTCGCCTTGCTGCAGGCCGACACGTCCGGCCGGGACCTTTCCGCACTGCGGGTCGGGGTATCGGGCGGCGCGGCCATTCCGGGTGAGGTCATTCGGGCCTTTGAAGAGAAGTTTCCGAACGTCGTGATCCTCGAGGGCTACGGGCTGTCGGAGACGGCGAGTACGACGACCTTCAACGTCAGCGCCGAGGTGCGCAAGGTGCTCTCGATCGGTAAGCCGATCTGGGGAGTGCAGGTACGGGTCGTCGATGAGAACGACAAGCCGCTGCCCACCGGCCCGGAGCACGTCGGCGAGATCGTCATCCGCGGCCACAACGTGATGAAGGGCTACTACAAGAAGCCCGAAGCGTCGGAAGAGGCATTCCGCGGCGGCTGGTTTCACACCGGCGACCTCGCCTACATGGACGAGGACGGCTTCTTCTTCATCGTCGACCGCAAGAAGGACCTGGTGATCCGCGGCGGCTACAACGTCTATCCGCGCGAGATCGAAGAGGTGCTTTTCGCTCACCCGTCGATCGCCGAGGCGGCGGTCATCGGCATGCCGCACGACAAGCTCGGCGAGGAGGTGCTGGCATTCGTCGTACTCAACGACGGCGAAGACGCCACCCCTGAGGACATCATCGCCTACGCGAAGGAGCGGCTCGCGGCCTACAAGTACCCGCGCGAGGTGCGCATCATCGAAGATCTCCCGCGCGGGCCGACAGGCAAGATCCACAAGCGCGAGCTCAAACCGTGACGGCGGTTCCCACCGTTCTCGGCGAGATCGACACCGCTGATCTCGGCCGCACCTACATGCACGAGCACGTCTTCGTGCTGACCGCCGACGTGCAGCAGAACTACCCGGCGGAGTGGGGCAGCGAGCATGAGCGGCATGCCGACGCGGTCGCGAAGCTGAAAGCGCTTGCGGGGCAAGGGGTTTCGACGATCGTCGACCCCACCGTGGTCGGGCTCGGCCGTTACATCCCGCGCATCCAGCGCATCGCGCGTGAGGTGCCCGAGCTGAACATCGTGGTGGCGACGGGCGTCTACACCTACGACAGCGTGCCCATGTTCTTCCATCACCGCGGCCCGGCCCTGAACGCCGCGCTCGGCGTCGAGGTGCCCGATCCGATGGTCGACATGTTCGTCAGCGACATCACCGGCGGGATCACCGGCACCGGCGTGCGCGCCGGCATGCTCAAGTGCGCGATCGACCACGAGGGGCTCACGCCGGGCGTCGAGCGGGTCATGCGCGCCGTGGCGAAGGCCCATCACGCCACCGGCGTCCCGATCACCGTGCATACGCATCCGACCAGCCACACCGGCACCGAGGTGAAGCGGGTGCTGTGCGACGAGGAAGGGGTCGAGCCCGCCCGCATCGTGCTCGGCCACAGCGGCGACAGCACCGACTGTGACCATCTGAGCGAGCTGGCCGAGGCCGGCTTCGTCCTCGGGATGGACCGCTTCGGCATCAACCTCGAGACGACCTTCGAGGCGCGCGCCGACACGCTCGTCGAGATGTGCCGCCGCGGCTTTGCCGGGCAGATGGTGCTCTCACAGGACGCCGCGTGCTACATCGACTGGGTCGATCCAGCGGTCATGCCGTTCCTGCCGCAGTGGCACTACCTTCATCTGCACGACGACGTGCTGCCGTACCTGCGCGAGCACGGCGTCAGCGAGGAACAGCTCACCGCGATGCTGGTCGAGGTGCCGCGACGATTTTTCGAGACCGCCGCGGCACCCGGGGCTAGAGCTTCTGCAGCACCGCGTCGCAGGAGCTGACCTCGATAGAGCGGCCCGGCTCGACGTCGAGGTTGGTGACGACCCCGTTGTCGATGATGGCCGCGTACCGCTGCGAACGGGTCGCGAGACCGGCGGCGGACATGTCCGCGGAAAGGCCCATCGCCTCGGCGAACTCACCGTTGCCATCGGCCAGCATCACGATCGAGTCGCCGACACCCTGGTCCTTGCCCCACGCATCCATCACGAAGGCGTCGTTCACAGCGATGCAGGCAATCGTGTCGACACCCTTGTCGGTGACCTCCTGAGCCTTCTGCACGAAGCCCGGAAGGTGGATGCGCGAGCACCCGGGCGTGAACGCACCGGGCACCGCGAAGAGCACGACCTTGCCCTTGCCGAGCACGTCGCCGGTGCGGACCGCCACCGGGCCTTCCTCGCCCATCGTGCGGATCTCGACATCCGGAATCCGGTCGCCGACGGAAACAGCCATGGGTCCTCCTGAGAATCACTTCGGGAATCGGACGTGGTGCGCAAATCCGGTCCGGTAGCCGGGGTGGCTTCATCTCAGCATCGCAGGTTAGCTGCGATCAACTAACCGGCGGGGCGTCGCCGGCGCGCTCCGTCGGCGGATCGTGCCGTTCCTCGTTCTCATGGCCGGGCGTGAGGTGCACGGCCTGCGAGAGCCGAAGCGGGCGGAAGGTCCCGCCACTTTCGGCCGACACCGGCTCGGTCGGGATGCAGACGTGGTCGCCGCCCTCATCGAGCAGCGCCACCTTGCGCACCACGAGCCGATGCGGGCAGTCGTCGAGCACCGGGACGTTCCCCGGCCCCCTGCTCACGTTCGCCAGGCCGGCGAACTTGTCGGTGGTGTCACCGGTGAGCGTGCCGAAATGGGCAGCCAGGTCAAGGTCGTCGCTGGTGAGGAAGTGGATGCCGAAGTGGGTGGCGCGCAGGCCCACCCGGTAGGTGTGATTCGCCTTCGACAACCAGACGCAGTACCGCTCCGGCTCGATGCTGGATTGGACATGAAAGCCCACGAGGCAGCCGGCGCGTTCGTTGCTCACCCCGGTCGTCACCACGATCAGCGGGTTGTCGAGCGAGGAAACGATGCTGCCGAACGGGTCGTTGCTCACTCCGGCCTCTCATAACGCAGGAAGAGGGTGTCGCCGTCGCGCATCACCTGTCGAAGGCTGAAGCGCGCGAGCCGGCTCCCCGCCGGTGACACTGACACAGGCAGCGCGTCGCCACCCATCAGCGGGGCGATGGACAGGCAGAGCTCGTCGAGCCGGTCGGCAGCGACGATCTGGCCGAGCCAGGTCGGGCCGCCCTCGCAGAGGATCACCTGGTGGCCCAGGGCGGCCAGCTCGGCCATGGCCCGCGCCGGCTCGACACGCTCACCGCCGGCGACGATGACCGTCGCTACCTTTTCGGCCTGCCTCTTGCGGTCGGCGTCCGCGCGGTCACAGGTCACCACCAGGGTCCGGGCTTGCGGAGCCGCCGCGGTGAACGCTCTCGCCGACCAGTCGAGATCCAGCGAGCCGCTCACCACTGCCAGGGGCGGCACGGTGGCCTTGCCCGCCTGCCGCCGGGCTTGCATCTGCTCCTCGGTCAGCCGAACCGGGCCATACCCCTCCGCCCGGACGGTTTGCGCCCCGACCATGACGACGTCCGCCAGCGCCCGCATCAGCACGAAGAGCTGCGCGTCCGGCGCCGTCGACAGGTCTGCAACGCGTCCCCCTATCGCCGCCGAACCGTCCAGTCCGCCAACCATGTGGCCCATCACCCAGCAGCCATCCCGGCGCCGGCTGCGGTCGACGGCGGCGTAGGGCATCAGCGGATCCGCGACGGCCGTTCCTTCTTCGAGCAGGTGCATCGCACCAAGATCCCCAGCCCGCCGCACAATCATGCACCTGACCGCCGCCCGTTCGCCCACTACGGTCGACCCATGGGTGTCCTGCTGCTGGTCCGGCACGGTCAGGCGTCGCTCGGAATGGCGGACTACGACCGGCTGTCAGAGCTCGGACGTCGGCAGGCGCGCAGCGCCGGAGCCCGCCTGGCCCGCGCGGACCTCACCATCGACCAGATCTTCTGCGGCGGGCTGGAACGCCAGCGGGACACCGCAGCCGAGCTGCTGGCGGAGCTCGGCAGGCCGCAGACGGACCTGTCGATCGACGACCGGCTGGACGAATACGACCACGTCGGTGTGATGGGCGAACGGGTGGCCGGCGTCAGCTTCGCCGCGGCGACGACGCCAGAAGCGGGGCGCAGCCTGCAGTCCGCCCTCGACGAGGCCATCGCCCGGTGGATGGCCGCCGACGAGGGCTATCCCGAGACGCACGCCGACTTCGTGCGACGCGTCCAGGAGGCGGTCAGCAGCATGCTGGCATTGCCGGGCACCACGCTCGCCGTCACCTCGGCGGGCGTCATCGCCTATGTCTGCACCCATGTCCTCGGGCTGCCGGCGGAGCGCTGGCCGGGCCTCGCCCGCATCGTCGTCAACGCGAGCGTCACCAAGCTGATCACCGGCGGCACGGGAACGCACCTGCTCGCGTTCAACGACCACGGGCATCTCGAGGACGACCGCTCTCTGATCACCTACAGGTGACGCGCCGACCCGGCCCGCCTTGCCGCAGTGCGCGGGGGGCGGTCCCGAAGACCGGTCCTTGCTCCGGAGGACCTTGGCCTCTCCTCGCGCCGAGGCGCCGCAGACATCCTGCACTCAGCTCGAGGAGGTGCTCATGTCCAACGCTCGTTGCGAATCACCCACCGACAGGAGCATCACGCTGCCGGCCGACGAGTCGCTGTCGCTCGAAGAGTGCTACGCGAAGCTGGAGTCGGAGGCGGTGGGGCGCATCGTCTACAGCGACGGCGCGCTCCCGGCGATCACTCCGGTCCGGTATCGGGTGGACGGCCGCGACATCTACTTCCGGCCCGGGCCCGACCCGCGGCTGACGAAAGCGATCTCCCAGGCGGTCGTCGCTTTCGAGGCGGACCAGCTGAACCGCGAGACCGGCTCCGGTTGGACGGTCGTGGTGACCGGGATCGCGACCGCTTGCACCACGCCGCACCACCTCGCCCGCGCCGCCGCGCTGCACTTGCTGTCCTCCGCCGAGACCGACCGTCGCGCTTTCGTGCTCTCGCCGGGCATCCTGAGCGGCCAGCTCGTCCACCCCTGACGTCTCGTCCCTGGCCGACACGGACCTTGGACCCTGTCGGCCCCCGCGCCCGGCTTCGACACTGCTCACATGGCACAACGCACGCTCGAGCCGCTGTCCTCAGAAGATTGCTTCCTGCTGCTCAGCCGCCAGCAGGTGGGCCGGCTGGTCTATGTCGATGAGCTCGGGCCGGTCGCCGTACCGGTGAACTACGTGCTGGACGGCAACGACGTCATCGTCCGCATCGAAGCCGGCTCCAAGCGGGCCGCCATCCAGCAGGCGCGCATCGCGTTCGAGGTCGACCACTTCGAGGACGCCGACCGTGCCGGCTGGAGCGTTCTCATCCGCGGCGTCGCGGCGGAGATCCCCCTCGACCACGTGCCTTTGCTGCTGCACCGCATGCACGGCACCTTCCCCGCCCCTTGGGCGAGCGGGGTGCACAACGCCTGGCTGCGGCTGCGCTCCGAGCTGGTGACCGGGCGACGATTCCGCACCGACCGGGCGCAGATCTCGGTGTGACTTCCGGGCCGTGACCGTGGGCCTGGCCTGCTTCCGCCACCTGATCGAGTGACGGTTGCGCCGGGTCCTAAGCCCCCGGCCTGCGGGACCGATGTGCAGCCGTGGCCTCAGACGACTTGCCGACGGCGCAGCGGGGACCTTCACGACGCTCCGTCCTCGGCGCGAGCGCAGCATCTGCCGGCGTCCTGCTCGGATTGGCCGGACCGGCGTTTGCCGCAGGCGGCTCCGGCGCGCCGACCAGCAGCCGAGCGGCAGCATCGCCCGGGCTCGCTCCGTTCCCGCAGCAGGAGGACCTCAACTTCGAGACGCTCTTCGCCTACGGCGAGGCGGCGTACGGAGCGGGCGAGATCGGGGAGATCGCTGCCACCGTCGGCCTGATCCAGGCCGACATCGCCGCCGCCGGGTCGAAGGCGCTGCCGGCCTACGACGCGTACGTCCGCCGATTCGAGGAGCTCGGGCGACGTCTCGGCCAGCAGGCGGACGAGGAGCGCAAGGCCGGCCGGCTGATCAGCGCGCGCTCGAAGTACCTGCGCTCCGCGTCGTACTACAACTGCGCGCTCTTTTTCATCCTGGGCACGAGCACCCCCGGTCGTGAAACCGCCATCTATTCAGCAATGCAGGCGAAATGGGCCTCGGCGGCGGCGCTGCTCTCACCCGCGTTCGAACGGGTAGAGATTCCCGCCAGGGTGCGCTATCCGAGCCCCTCGGGCAGGGGCGCGCCAGTGGTGCGCTCGCTGCGAATCCCCGCCTATTTCGCGGCGGCGCCCGGCCCGGGCCGCAAGCCGACCGTCATCGTCAACAACGGCAGTGATGCGCAGTTCGTCGACGTGTACGCGTTCGGCGCGGCTGCGGCGCTGGAACGCGGCTACAACGCGCTCATCTTCGAGGGTCCGGGCCAAGGCTCGATGCTTTTCGAGCAGGACGTGCCGTTCACGCCCTACTGGCAGGACGTGGTCACGCCGCTCGTGGACTACCTGATCGCCCGCCCGGACGTCGACGCGTCCAAGCTGGGACTCACCGGATGGAGCTTCGGAGGGCTGCTGGTCTTTCGGGCCGCGGCCTTCGAGCACCGCATCAAGGGAGTCGTCGGCGACCCGGGCTTCGTCGACAACTCCCGCCCCTGGAGCGAGCTCACGGACGCGCTCAAAGCGTTCGGCGGCGTCTCGAACGCGGCGTTCCCCAAGGTCATCGACGCGTTGCCGCGTTACGGGGTGCCCAAGGGTCAGCTCGCGTTGCGCTTCACCATCGGCAAGCGCGGCGAGATCTACGGCCGGGAGTACCGGGCTGCCGCTCTGGCCGGGAAGTTGAATCCGGACATCGTCGGCCTGCTGCAACGAGTGTCGTCGTTCAACGCCGACGACGAGTTGCTCTCGACCGTCCGGGCGCACGTGCTCATCGACAATTACGAGGGCGACCAGTTCTTCCCGCCCAGCCAGTCGAACGCGCTGAAGGCCGGGCTCACCGGTGCCGCGAGCGTCACGCAGCACCGCTTCACGGCGGCGGAAGGTGCCGAATACCACTGCGCGCCCATGGCTCCCCAGCTGCGCAACGAGGTCGTCTACGACTGGTTCGACCAGATTTTCAGCGGCGCCGCGGCACCGGCGGGCGTGGCCCGCAGCTCGCACTCGAACCTCGTCGGCCTCGGGATCGTCGCCGGCGCCGGTGTAGTGCTCGGCGGCGGGGTGACCGCCGCGGAGATGCATCGTCGCCGGCATACGCGCGGTGACGAGGCCTGCCGCCGCGATCACCACCGGAGGCAGCGCGCCCCGCGCCGGGCTGCCGCCCCAGCGCGCCGGCGCCGAGGAGGAGACGCAGCAGGAAGCCGGCGTCTGACCGGCCGGTATCGGCGCCGGTCGCCGGTCGGAGGTTGGCGACGCCGGCCGTCCGGGAAATGCTCGGAGCGTGGACTTCGATGCGGTCGCCGACGAGCTGTACGGGCTCGCGCCGGAAGACTTCACCGCCACACGGAATGAGCGCGCGAAAACGGCCCGTTCCGGCGGGGACCGTGACCTCGGCGAGCGGATCCGCCGGCTGCAGAAGCCGACGGCGGCGGCCTGGCTGACCAATCAGCTGGTGCGTGAGCGACGGGACGAGATCGAGCCGCTACTCGAGTTGGGCGCCGGGCTGCGGGAGGCGACGGCCAACCTCTCGGGCGAGCAGCTGCGGCGCCTCGGCCAGCAGCAGCACGAGCTGGTGCACGCGCTCGTCCAACAGGCCCGCCGGATCGCGAACGCCATGGCGCGTCAGGTCAGCGACGACACCGCCCGCGGCGTCGAGGAGACGTTGCGCGCCGCGCTCGCCGACGAGAACGCGGCCCGTGAGCTCGCCGCCGGCCGGCTCACGGATGTGCTCACCCACGTCGGCTTCAGCTCCGAGACCACGGCCCGGACGAAGCAGGCCGGCGAGAGCCGACGGGCCGAAGCAAGCAGCGAAGCGAAGGACGGCCAGGAGCAGCAGCGCGCCGAGCGGCTGGAGCGGGCCCGAAAAGACGTCGCGGAGGCGCAGCAGGCGCTCGACGACGCACGCAGCGACCGGGACGAGGCCGCCGGCAGCTTGCAGGACGCCGACCGGCAGGCCGAGCAGCTGGAGCAGCGCATCGCCCGGTTACGCGAGGAGGTCAACGCCGCCGAGCGCAAGCAGACGGAGGTGGAACGGGAGCGCCGGCGCCTGACCGGCGACCATGACCGGGCGGACCGGGCTGCACGGGAGGCGGAGCGCAGGCTGCGGGACGCCCGGGCACGCGAGGAGAGGCTCGTCGCGGAAAGTGGGTGATGCTCGCGAGCGTCATGGGTACCGCCACGGGAGAGACGGCGGGAGGTGAGCATGGCGCGGGCGATCTGGACCGGGGTCATCTCGTTCGGGCTGGTGTCGGTGCCGGTCGGGCTGTACAGCGCGACCGAGGCGCACGAGGTGTCGTTCCATCAATTCGAGAAGGGCAGCACCGACCGGATCCGCTACCGACCTGGACGAGATCGACCTGGTCCGCTTCGCGGGCCGCTCGAAGATGACGAAAGCCGATCTCGTGAAGGCCATCGAAAAGGCCCGCGGCGCGGCGCCGTCGCAACGCAAGCGTGCCTCATGAGTAGCTGCCCCGACTGCACGCAGCTGGACCACTGCCACGGCACCCTCATCCAGCACGCCGACGGAACCCTCGAGTGCACCGATCCGGACTGCCGCTGGGAGCGCGGAGTTCACGACCTGGTCGTCGGCTGCCGCGACGAGACGATGGACTGCTGCGCTCAGCCGGCGCCCACGGGCAGCAGCACGCCGGCTGCCGGAAACACCTGCTGATACACGGCGGCAGTCCAGCCCGGGGCGTCCGCCGCCGCACGGGCGAGCACGTCCTGCGGATCGAGCAGCGCGGTGCACTCCGCGAGGACCATGTCGGTATCGGCGAGATGGCGGATCTCGCTGCGTTCGTTCGGCGCTCCGCCGGTAGCGCTGCGCCAGACGGACACCCCGAGCGCTTCCGGCCATCGGCCGACGCGCTCGGCCATCTCGCGCGGCGGGTCGGTGCCCACCCCTTCGCGCAGCAATTGCACGACCCACTCGCCCACCGGCTCCTGCCCTGCCGCCGCGCTCACCCTCCGCAGGATGCGCCGGTTGAACACCACGTTGCCGTCCAGCGCCGCCGGCATCTGCACGAAGTCGGGCCCGCGCGGCTGGTCAGCCGCCGCCGGCTCCGACAGCTGATACATGGTGAGGATCCGGCCGGCTGCGCGGGGCGCGGCCAGCGCTGCTCGCCGCGCGGACAGAAAGCCGTCCAGCGTCAGCAGCTCCGCGTGGTGGAAGCGCTCCCACCACTCGTTGAGCAACGGCTCGAGATGCTCGGGCACGTCGCAGAGCAGGTGCAGCAACGCCGGTCCGGCAGGCTGCTGAGGGATGCCGCCCTCGTTCGCTTTCGTCACCCGGCGCGCCGGCCGAAGCTCGGGGGCTCTCGGAGGAAAGGCTCGAAGACGTAGTCGAGCTCGAACGTCGTTCCGAAGGCGAGGATGCCGAAGCCGCAGAGGTCGGTGCTGACGAAGCATTGAATCCAGTGGGGTGCGAACGAGGGCGTCTCGTCACCGGAGAATGCGGTCAAGTCCGCGATCTGCTCGGCGACCACGGCTGAATCGTCGCGTCCGCGTCCGCGCCTGGCCGCGGCGCGTATTTCGTCAACGCCACGCGTCCGTGCAGCTCTCCCCCTGGTGCCGCTGCGCTTTCCAGTCCAGCAAGCACATTTTCGAGCGACGGCCAGCGAGCGGTAGCGGATGCCGATATGCGAGGACGACTCGGGGTTCACGCTCGCGCTGTGGCGGAAGGCGCTGACGGCGGGATGGGCGTCGGACTCCCCTATCCGCAGCGCGCTGCGGATCGCCGTCTCGAGGGCATCCTGCTCGGCCGTCATCGCAGACAGGAACATGACGTTGTCGGCGTAGTCGGCGGTGTTCGGCGTCGACGAGCACGGTGCAGAATCCGTCGGAGCCCGGTGTCGGGCCGTTGTCGACGAGCGTGCAGCCGAGCAGCTCGAGCAGCCGGCGCGCGGGCTGCTCATCACCCGTGCGGTAATGCAACGCCAGGTGCCCGAGAACGGTCGACGTGTCGGCGGTCATGACGCTTTCCTCAGGTCGAGTACGAGCTCCTGCGGCCCGCGGATGACGTTGCTCGTCCAGCTGAGCTCCTGGTCGGGAACCTCGGTCTGCGGGAAACGCTCCGCGATCGTGGAGAGAACCACGTGCAGCTCCATACGGGCGAGCCAGCTGCCCACGCACACGTGCGGCCCCTTGCCGAACGCGATGTGATGGCGGGCGTCGGCGCGCGTGATGTCCAGCTCGCCTGCCGTCGGACCCCAGCGGTTCTCGTCGCGGTTCGCGGAAGCGATCCAGCAGACGACCTCGGTACCGGAAGGGATGAGCGCGCCGCCGATCTCGTGATCGCGGACGCAAGTGCGGCGCATGTACTGCGCCGTCGACTCGAAGCGCAACAGCTCCTCGACGGCGTTGTCGAGCAGGTCCGGCTGCGCCAGCAGCAGTTCCCACTGATCACGCCGCCGAAGCAAGGCGTGCAGGCTGAGCGCCGTCTGGTTGACGGTCGTGTGCATGCCCGCGAGGTAGAGGGTGTGAACGTACGAGATCACCTGCTCCGGACGCATGACCTCGCCGGCGTCAGCCGCCGCCAGCACCATGGACAGCAGGTCATCCCCGAGGTGGTCGCGCTTCCAATCGATCACCTCGCTCATGTGCTCGGCCAGGCATGCGGATGCTTGCAGGTTGTCGGCCAGCTGCTCGGGGGTGAGGAACGCGTCGATCAGCTCGAGGCTTTTCCAGGTCCACGTGCGCAACTCATCGGCGTTACCGACCTCCGGCACGCCGAGCAGCTGGCAGGTGAGGTGATACGGCAGCGGGAATCCGATCTCTTCCACCACCCGCAGCTGCCTGCCGCCGGCCTTGCCGGCCAGCGCGTCGTCGACGATCTGCTGCGCGCGCTCCCGGAAGCGCTGCACCGCACGGTTCGTGAATGCCGGCGCGATGACCCGGCGCGGGCGCGTATGACCGGGCCCATCCGTGGCGAACGGGTTCGCCGGGAAGTGGATCCGGCGATCGCCCTCCGGGTTGCGCGTGATGTCGGTGAGGCCGGTGCCGACGTCGTCGTAGCTGAGCAGGAAAGCCAAGCCGGTGGCCTCGTCGACGCAGACCGGGTTGGTGCTTCGCAGCCGTCGCAGGTGCGCGTAAGGGTCCGCAAGATAGTCGGGAGCCGTCGGGTCGAACGTCGGCATGCTCGCGAGGCGAGAGGTAGCGCTCGGCACGCGGACAGTGTGTCACTCGCGCACTGGCGGCGGCGCGCGAGGGTGTCAGCGCTTGTTCAGCTGACCGGCGTCAACCGGAACGACCGTGCCGGTCACGTAGCGGGCGTCTTCCGACACCAGCCACAGGATGGCGTTGGAGACGTCCAGCGGGTCGACCGCCTCCACCGGCATCGCGTTGGTGAGCACGGGCGCCAACTCCGGTGCGTGCTCGATGATGGCGGCCACGTTGCCGTCCGCGGCCATCGGCGTCCTGACGGTGGTCGGGGCGACGCTGTTGCACCGGATGCTGTGCGGCGCAAGGTAATTCGCCCAGGAGCGCATGAGGCCGACGACACCGTGTTTCGCCGCGGTGTAGCCCAGCATTCCGGGCGCGGGGATGCCCACGCCCATGAGGCCCCCGGTCGAGCTCGTGATGACGATGGAGCCGCCCTGATCGCGCTTGACCATCGACGGGATGGCCACTCGGCCGGTATTCCAGACACCGGTCAGGTTGACACCGATGACCTCGTCCCACTGCTGCTGCGCGGACGCGATGCCGCTCGGGCCGATGCCGGCGTTCGCCAGCACGATGTCGACCGGGCCGACCGCGCTCACACCGTCGTCGAAAAGCTGCTGCAGGGCAACGACATCGCGCACGTCTGCCTGCCGGGCGAAGATGCGGCGGCCGAGTGCCTCGACCTCCTTGACGGTCTGCTCGAGGTCCTCCGGGGTGGACATCGGGTACGGCACCGAACCGAGTTGGGCGCAGATGTCGACCGCGATGATGTCGGCCCCTTCCTGCGCCAGCCGGATGGCGTGGCTACGACCCTGTCCGCGGGCGGCGCCCGTGATGAAGGCGACCTTGCCCTCGAGCTTTCCCATCGTTCTCCTCTGCTCCGAAATGCCTTGCGCGGCAGCTCAACTCACGTGCAGCGGCAAGGTCTGCCAGCCGCGCACCGTCGACGTCGACGTCAGCGCGGCGTTGTCCCAGTCGACCTCCCATTTCGGGAAGTGCTCGAGGATCTCCTCGAGGGCCACCCGACCCTCCAGCCGCGCCAGCGCGGCGCCGAGGCAGTAGTGCGTGCCGACCCCGAACGTGAGGTGCTGGCTGATCTGGCGATGGATGTCGAAGCGGTCGCCTTCCGTCCAGCGCGATTCGTCTCGGTTCGCCGACGCGACGATGAAGGTGATCGCGCTGCCCGCAGGGACGGTCTCGCCGTAGAAATGCGCATCCGTCGTGACGTAGCGGGCAACGGCATGACCGGTGGGCTCGAACCGCAACGTCTCCTCGATCGCGTTCGGGATGAGCCCGGGATTCTCGACCAGCTCACTGCGCTGATCCGGGTGCTGATCGAGCAACGCGACGAACCATCCGATGAGGCGGGCCGTCGTCTCGTTGCCCGCGCCGGCGAGCACCGTGACGTATGTCAGGATCTCCTCGCGGGTGAGGGTGCGGCGCACGCCCTGCTCGTCCTCGAACTCGGCGGTGAGCAGCTCCGTCATCAGGTCGTCGGACGGGTGCGAGGCACGCCAGTCGATGTATTCGGCGAACAGGTCGGTGTCCATCAGCGCGGCGTTCGAGACCTGCATCCGCTGACCCGGCTCGGTACGGAGCTTGGCATCGGCGCGATCGCGGATGTCCTGCTGGTCCGCCTCCGGGATGCCGAGCAACATACCGATCACGCGCATCGGCACCTCATTGGCGAATTCGGCCATCAACTCGAAGGAATCGAGCCCCACCAGCCGATCGAGGGACCGCGTGCAGAACTCTCGGATCTGCGGCTCGATCGACAGCACGCGGCGCGGCGTGAACACCCGCGAGAGCAAGGCGCGGCGGATGTCATGCGCCGGCGGGTCCTCCATGATCAGCGAGCCCGGCGGGATCTCGATGTTTGCCTGGATCAGCTCGAGTACGGGGCCACGAGCCGACGAGAAGGTCTTCCAGTCCGGCAAGCTGCGATCGATGTCGTCCCAGCGGCTCAGCGCGTAGAAGTCGTACTTCTCGTTGTAGTACAACGGCGCCTCAGCGCGCAGTCGCCGGTAGGCCGGATAGGGATCGCGTGCGATGTCGCCGTCGAAAGGGTCCCAGTACACCGGGCCGTCAGCACTCACGCAGAAGCCTCCCCACGGAGTAATACTTTTAACGGACGTTCTAATTTCACCGGGCGGGCTTTGTCAAGGCTTTGGCAGCGGCGCCCCGGACGGCTACTGCCACCACACCCAGTTGCCCTGACGACGCGATTTGGTGACAGCAGCGCGCCTGGTGACGCCCCCCACGTCCACCGCATCGTCTGCCACACCCCGAAGGCCACAACTCCCCAGGCGCAGCGCGTCGTCTGCCTTCGCGCCGGAACATTGCCCACCCTCACGCGTCCGCGGGCGCGCCAGGCATCATCACGCGAAAGACTGACCCACCCGCTGCCGCGCTCGAGAGGAGTCGCATGGCCGAGCCGCGCCGACGCCGAGCGGCGACCGAGGAGAAGCTCAGCCGGCTGCTCGACGTCACCGAGGAGATCATTCTCGAGGACGGTTACGCGGCGGTGAGCTCGCGCAGCGTGGCCGCGAAAGCCGGGATCCAGGCACCGCTGGTGCACTACTACTTTCCGACGATCGACGACCTCTTCGTCGCCGTGCTCCGCCGCCGGTCAGAGCCGACCGTCGAGCGGATGTCGGCCGCGCTGACGTCCCCGGAGCCGCTTCGCGCATGGTGGGAGCTGGCCTCGGATCCACGTGGCACGGCCCTGCTGCTGGAGCTGATCGCCGCAGCGAACCACCGTCCCGCGTTAAAAGCAGAAGTCGGGCGTGTCGCCCGCGAGGTGCGGCAGATGCAAGTCGACGCGTTGGCTTCGCTGCTCGGCGAGTATGGCCTCGACATCGACGAGTTCCCGCCCCCGCTCGTCGCCGCCGCCATGCAGGGCCTGGCCTTCGCGTTGGTGGCCGACGAAGCGGCGGGTCACGAGACGTCGCACGAGCAGGTGCGCGTGGCGGCAAACCAGCTGATGGCCCGCCTCGAGCAACGCCGCGCCCGGCACCGGCGCCGCTCTCGTTGACAGCCCCTCCGGGCATGAGTTAGAACGGCCGTTAAAACTTCTCTCGTTCTGGTGAGGCGGCGGTTTCCGACGATGACAGGCATCGACGTCGCCGCCGCGCGTTACACCGGTGCGCGCGTCCAGCGCGTCGAAGACGCACGCCTGCTCACGGGTCGAGGCACGTTCGTCGATGACATCGTTCGTCCGCGCATGCTCCACGCGTGCTTCGTCCGCAGCCCCTTGGCGCACGGGCGGCTCGGCTCCATCGACGTGGGGGCCGCCCTGGAGTTGCCCGGCGTGCACGCCGTCTTCACCGCGGCAGACCTCAACCCAGGCGTGCACGAGGCCTGGTACTCGAACATGGGCAAGAACGTGCCGGACACGCCGCGCCCTCCGCTGGCGGAGGGATTCGTGCGTTTCGTCGGCGACCCCGTAGCGCTGGTCATCGCCTCCGACCGCTACGTCGCGGAAGACGCCGTCGACGCCGTCGATATCGACTACGAGCCCTTGCCGCCCGTCGTGGATTATGCAACGGCCGGTTCGGCGCCATCGTTGGTCCACGAGGGATATCCGGGTAACACCGCAGGCGCGCTCGGCAGCGAGCTGTCCGAGTCGCTCCGCACGATTGCCGCCGAAGCCGCACACCACGTGTCCCTGACGGTCCGCCAGCACGCGTATGCCCCGGTTCCCATGGAGACGCGGGGGCTCGTGGCGGAGTGGTCAGGTGACGAACTCACGGTCTGGGCGGCCACGCAGTCCCCCCACGAGGTGCGCGCGTTCTGCGCCCGGCTGCTCGGGCTGGCGGAGAACCAGGTCCGCGTCATCATGCGCGACACGGGCGGCGGCTTCGGGCAGAAAGTGCTGCCGATGCGCGAAGACATGTGCATCGCATTGGCAGCGATGAAGCTGCCCGCCGCGCTCAAATGGATCGAGGACCGGCGGGAGAATCTGCTCTCCGCGGGCATGTCGCGCCACGAGCACGGTGACACGCAGTTCGCCTTCGACGCCGAGGGCCGGATCCTCGCCGCGCACATCGATCACGTGCAAGACGTCGGCGCCTACCCGACGCCCTGGCCGGTCGGCACGGCCGCCGCCGTCGGCATGCTCTTCCCCGGCCCGTACCGCGTGCCCGCCGGGGGCTTCCGTACGACGTCGATGTTCTCGAACACGTCCGGGCGGGCGGCCTATCGAGGTCCCTGGCAGTTCGAGTCCCTGGCCCGCGAGGTCACCCTGGACATCGCCGCGCGGCGGATGGGCCTGGACCCCGTGGAGCTGCGCCGGCGCAATCTGCTGCGCCGGGACGAGCTGCCCTACACCAATCCCTGCGGCATGCCTTACAGCGACATCACGCCGACGGAAACCTTCGAGCAGGCACTGCACATGCTGGACTACGAGGCGTTTCGCCGGGAGCAGCGGGAGGCCCGGGCCGCCGGCCGTTACCTCGGCGTCGGCACGTGCAGCTACGTCGAACCGACGTCCAGCGCGATGGCCTTCTACGGCACCGAAGGCGCCACGATCCGTATCGAACCGTCCGGCACCGTGAACGTGTACGTGGCGGGTGGCTCGACCGGCAACAGCCTCGAGACGGCGGTCATCCAGCTGACCGCGGACGCGCTCGGAGTCGACATCGCCGCGGTCCGCACCATCCAAGGTGACACCGCTGTTACGCCGTTCGGCGCCGGTACCGGGGGCAGCCGCAGCGGATCGATGATTGCCGGAGCTGTCGAGGAAACGGCAGCGATCCTGCGCGACCGCATCCTGGCGATCGCCGCGGAGGCGCTGGAGGCCTCCCCCGCCGACATGGAACTCGTCGGCGGCCACGCCCGCGTGCGGGGATCACCGACCTCAGCGGTGGCGTTGAGGACGATCGCCGACATCGCCTACTTCCAGCCGCACAAGCGGCCCGCCGGCCTTCCGGCAGGGCTGGAAGCCAGCGCGCGGTACCAGGCACGCAGCCCGGTGATCTGGGCCAACGCCACGCACGTGTGCACCTGCGAGGTCGACGCGACCACCGGCGCCGTCACGCTGCTGCGCTACATCGTCAGCGAGGACTGTGGCCCGATGATCAACCCGAACGTGGTGGAGGGGCAGATCGCCGGCGGCACCGTGCAGGGCATCGGTGGGGTGCTCTACGAGCACCTGATCTACGACGCCGAAGGCAACCCGCTGGCGAGCACCTTCATGGACTACCTGCTGCCGACCGCGAGCGACGTCCCGACCATCGAGTACGGCCATGTCGAGACCCGCGCGCCCGGTCCGGGCGGCTTCAAAGGGGTCGGCGAAGGCGGCGCCATCGGGGCACCACCGGCGGTGGTCAACGCGGTCGCCGACGCGTTGTCGCCGTTCGGAGTGGAGATCACCCGACTGCCGCTCACGCCTGCCGCCGTCGTCGAACTCATCGAGAATGCCCAGTGAAACCGTCCCCGTTCGACTACCACCTGCCCTCCAGCGCCGAGGAGGTGGTCGCCATGCTTGCTGAGTGGGGCGACGGCGCGAAGGTGCTCGCCGGCGGCCAGAGTCTGGTGCCGATGCTGAACCTCCGGCTCACCTCGTTCGAGCATCTCATCGACATCGGCGCAATCACCGGCCTGCAAGGCATCGAAGAGCGGGAGGGGTCGATCCGCATCGGGGCCACCACGACTCAAGCAGCTATCGGAAAGTCTGCGCTCGTGGCCGAGAAAGCACCGTTGCTGGCGCGCGCCACCCCGCTCATCGGCCACTTCCAGATCCGCAACCGCGGGACCATCGGCGGCTCGCTGGCCCATGCGGACCCGGCCGCCGAGTACCCGGCGGTCGCTCTTGCGGCGGGCGCCGAATTCGAACTCCTGTCGGCAAAGGGACCCCGCAGCGTGCCGGCGGCGAAGTTCTTCACCGGCGTCTTCTCGACGGCCCTGGAGGACGACGACCTGCTGACCGCCGTGACGATGCCGACCTGGGAGGGACGCTGCGGCTTCGCCGTCGAGGAGTTTTCCCGGCGCCACGGCGATTTCGCCATCGCCGGAGCCGCGATCGGCATCCAACTCGACGATGACGACCGCGTTCGGCGCTGCCATATCGGGTTGCTGGGGCTGGGGGCGACGCCGGAGCGCGCATTCGACGCCGAGACGGCGGTGAGCGGAGCCCTCGTCGGCGACATCGACGCAGCTGAGGTCGGCCGGCTTGGCGTGTCGGCGCTGGGGTCGATCCCGTCGGATGTGCACGGACCCGCCGCCTACCGGCGTCGTGTCGGCGCCGCCGTCGTCGCGAAAGCGTGGCGCGCGGCGAGTGAGGAGGCCCGGGATGCCTGAGATTCCGGTCGAGATCACCGTGAACGGCCTCAGCATCCGTTCCGTCGTCGAACCTCGCCTGACGCTCGCCGACTTCCTTCGGGAGCGGTGCAGCCTCACCGGCACTCACCTCGGCTGCGAGCACGGCGTCTGCGGCGCGTGCACCGTGCTCGTGGACGGGGAGGCCGTGCGTTCGTGCCTGCTCTTTGCCGTGCAGGCGCGCGGGCGTGAGGTGACGACCATCGAGGGTCTCAGCGAGCCGGATGGCTCACTATCCGCGTTGCAAGCAGCCTTCCGCGACCATCACGGCTTGCAGTGCGGCTTCTGCACACCCGGCTTCGTCGTGAGCGCCGCCGCCTTACTGCGCGACCACCCTCACCCGACCGACGCACAGATCCGCGAAGGGCTGTCCGGCAACCTTTGCCGGTGCACCGGCTATCAGGGGATCATCGCCGCCGTGCGCGCAGCCGCTCGGGAACCGCGCGGTGCGGGACCTTGACGTGGTGGCTCACCGCCGGATGCTGGCGAGCCTCACCCCTCCTGCTGCCCGCTGACCCCGCTGCGACATCATCGCTGGCTGAGGGACTTCATCTCCGACTGTCAGTGAGGGGACCATGTCCATCCGCCGCGTCGTCACCGGCTTCACCCCCGCCGGCAAACCGACCGTGCTTTTCGACGGTCCGGCTCCGGCCGAGATGGCCATGCCGCCGGAGGTCGGCGCGACGCTGGTCGACCTCTGGCGTTCGGACGCCGTTCCACTGGACACCACGTCGACGGGTGACGCGACCGGCGCCGAATTCGTGTTGATGCCTGCGGGCAGCCTGTTTCGCGTGATCGACCTGGAGCCCGGCACGGTGAATCCACTGTGGCACACCACGGCCAGCGTCGACTTCAACTACGTCGTCGCCGGCGCGGTGACGGTACTCATCGGTGCGGAAGGGGACGTGCCGATCGAGGTCCACCTCGAAGCCGGCGACACGTTCGTCCACCGCGGCCCGCGCCACGCTTGGGTGAACCGCGGCGCCCAGCCATGCCGGCTGGTCTGCGCGTCCGTGGTAGCCGACCTGCCGCCCGGAGTCACCGCGGGCTAGGCTACCGCCGGCTCATGGTGCGGTGCGCTCCCCTGCGGAGCCCCAATACCCGCGGGCATCCGTGAACCACTCACCGAAATCGAGCGGCGGGTCGGGCAGCGGCGTCACTCCGCGCGCCGCGATCGTGGCGTCGTACAACTCCGGCTGATCGCCCCACGAGCGAAAGTCACCGTCGGTGAGCTCCAGGAAGAGCGTGCCCTCGTCACCGGCGACGATCGGCCCGAAGGCAGCGCCGTACGGCAGCTCGATATGCGTGCCGGCAGGGCACCAGCGCTCCCCGAAACACGCGCCGCCCTCGATGACCCACACCAGGTGCTGGCCGAAGTGTCCGTGGCGGCGAGTGACCATCCCGGGGTCGTAGCGGATGTAGGCGGACATGAAGTCGGGCATCGCGATCGGCCACTTCTCGCGCACCGCAGCCACCGTGCCGTCGGCGTTGCGCTGGCGCTTCACCTCGGTCCACGCGATGTCGTCCATGTGCGTGATGCTCTCCGCCAGCCCCTCGACCTTCGGGGTCGAGCGGTCGGCGCCCCAGTCGCCGCGCGGGTCTTTGAACCAGTCCCCGAGCTGCAGCGGCGGATCCGGCAGCGGCGTGATGCCGCGCGTGCGGATCTCGCGTTCGTACAGCTCGGGCTGGTCGCCCCACCCACCGAACTCGCCGAAGCTGATCTCCCAGCAGGTCAGACCCTCCGGACCGGCGACGATCGGCCCGAACGCGGCACCGAGCGGCACGTGGATGTGCGTTCCGGCCCGGGCAGGCTCACCGCCGATCCACCCCGCTCCGTCCAGGACGAAGACGATGTGGTTGCTGCGATGGCCGTGCCGGCGCACCACCATGCCCGGCTCGTAGTGCACGTAAGCCGACAGGAACCCCGGCCGGATGATCGGCCACTTCTCGCGGACGGCCGAGATCGTGCCGTCGGCGTTGCGCTGGCGCTGGACCTCGGTCCATTCGATGTCGTCCACGTGCGAGAACGTCGCCGAAGCACTCTCGATCTTGGGGGACGCATTCGTCATGGGCCGAACCTAGCGCGTGGCGACGATCACCCCGCCGTCACCCGATGGCAAAGCCGCCGCATGAATATCCATTGCCTCTGCGGGGAGGGAGACCACACCCGGTTGGAAGGACGCTGTCATGCCCGCAACATGGCTGAAGGTCGTCGCGTGGATCGCGCTCGGATCAGCCTTCATCAGCACCGGCGTCATCCTGTTCGACATCTACGGCCGCGGCTACCGCCAGAAGATGCGCGTGATGGAAGCCGTCTGGCCGGTGACCGGGCTGTACTTCGGACCGCTCGCCATCTGGGGCTACTGGCGCTTCGGCCGGCCGAAAAGCAACCGCTGGCTGCAGGAACGGCAGCTCGACGAGTCGCCGGAGAAGCCGGCCTGGGCCACGTACGCCGTCGGTGTCAGCCACTGCGGCGCCGGCTGCACGCTCGGCGACATCATCAGCGAGTTCGCCATCTTCGGGCTCGCCGTCACGGTGGCGGGAGAACGGGTATTCGCCGAGTACATCGGTGACTACGTGCTGGCGATCCTGCTCGGCCTGCTCTTCCAGTACTACGCGATCGCCCCCATGCGCGGCTTGAACGTCCGCAAGGGCATCGTCGCCGCAGCCAAGGCCGACATCCTCTCGCTGTCCGCCTTCGAGGTGGGGCTCTTCGGGTGGATGGCGCTGATGTCGTTCGTGTTCTTCCCCGCTCCGCACCACCTCGAGGCGAGCTCGCCCGTCTACTGGTTCCTCATGCAGATCGGGATGATTCTCGGCTTCTTCACCGCAATCCCGGTGAACATCTGGCTCATCAAGCGCGGCATCAAAGAGGCGATGTAGCCGCCTACTTGGCCGGGCGAGAGGGCAGCGCCGCCAGGATGACGAGCGCGCCCGCAGCCGCCACAAAGGCCGCGGCTGCGAAAGCGATGCCGACGCCGCTCATGAACGCCGACCGGGCTGCTTGAGCGAGCGCGTCACCCGTCGCGCCGCCGACCCTGGAGGCAACCTCCAGCGCACCGCCCAAGGACCCGAGGATCGTGTGCTGCACGGACTCCGGCACGCGGGCGGAACGCAGCAGCCCGTCCAGATGATCCTGGTAACGCGTCGCGAGCACGCTGCCGATCACCCCGACTCCCACCGCCCCGCCGACCTGGATGCAGACGCCGTTCGTTGCCGAGCCGACCCCCGAGTCCCCCGTCGGCAACGACCCCAGAACCGAGTCGGTGGCCGTCGGCATCAGCAGTCCGGCGCCGAGGCCGAGCAGGAGAAGCCCCGGCAGGAAGTCGGTGTAGGTCGCGGAAACGCTCGCGCTCGCCGAGATCTGCCACAACCCGGCTGCGACGGCGGCCATGCCGGCGGCTGCGGTGGCCTTGCTGCCGAAGCGCGCGACCGCCCGTGGTGAGAGCGGCGCTGCGACGGCGAGCACGGCAGCAAGCGGCAGGACGCGCACACCTGCCTGCACGGGAGACAGGCCGAGGTCGAATTGCAGCCACTAGGTCTGGATGAACAGCGCTCCGAAGAGGCCGAACACGCCGAGCGCGAGCGGCCCGGCAGCGGCGCTGAACCGGCGGTTGCGGAAGAACGCCAGGTTGAGCACCAGCCACGGGCGTGGATGCCCCTGCGGCAGGTCTGCCGACCGCTCCTTCGTGGCTGCGGTGAGAGCCATAGCCCGACGCAAGCAGCACGCGCTGGGTGGCTGCCAGAGTCCAAGGTCACCCGGGAGGCACCTCAGCGGCCGGCTCGAGCCCTTTGCGAAGGGCATCCGGCGACGATGGGGAGCACACCGACCGCCCCGGAGACAGCCATGACCGTTCGTTCCGCCCGCGTCGCCGCGTCGGCGACCCTCGCCGCCACCCTGTGCCTGGCCAGCGGGTGCGCGTCGTCCAGCGCCGGGGGCTCCGCGGAGCCACCCGCGACCGCCAAGCCGAGGGCCACCGTGGTGACCACACCGTCGGCGGCGTCGACCGTCTTCGCGACCGCGACGCCACCGAACGCGCCGACCCAGCAGATGTCGCTTTACCACGTGGACGTGCCACCCGGAGCGGTCATCGCACCGCACCAGCACCCGGGCCAGCAGCTCTCCCACCTCACCGCCGGTGTTCTGACCTACACCGTGCTGTCCGGCACCGTGACGGTCTTCGGGCCGCCCCGGAACGGGCAGCCGGGCCCGTCCCGGCACGTCAAAGGCCCCGCCACCATCGAGGTGCGAGCCGGGCAGAGCCTCGCCGAGCCGGCGGGAGAGATCCACCGGGCCACCAACAAGGGACCGGCCGAGGTACGCATCGACATCGCCGTACTGGTCCCCCACGGCGACCCGATCTCGGTACCGGAGCGCTGACCGCTTGCTCTGGTCAACGCGCCGGCCGCGTTCGCGTCGTCAGAAATCCGGCCCGACGGCCGCGATGAACTCGCCGTATGCCTTGAGCCGCTCGTCCACGCCGGCCCACTCCTTACCCGGCTCCCGCACGCCGGTCTCCTCCGGGCCGAGCCCGGCCCAGGACGGCGTCACCCAGAAGCGGTTCGCGCCCATGTCCTTCCAGCGCTTCGCGTATTCGACGTGCTCGTCGAACGTCGACGGCGGCAGCTCCGCACCCTTCGGCATCTCGAAACGCGGGTCGAAGAAGTACGCCATCCCCTCGATACCGATCTGGCTCGGGTCCCGGCCGGCCGCCCGGGCGTGCTCGGAAATGGTTTCGAGATCCTCGCGGACCCTCCCCTCGCTGAAGAACGGGTAGTGCGGGAACCAGCCGTCGCCGGCCCGACCGATGCGGCGCAGCACCGGTGCGGAGCACCCGCCGAACCACAGCGGGATCGGCTTGCGCAGCGGCAACGGATTGATGCCGACCGCGTTCATGGTGTGGAACTCGCCGTGATAGGTGACGACGTCCTGCGTCCACAGCTGGCGCAGCACGTCGATCTGCTCGTCCATGATGCGGCCGCGCTTGGCGAAGTCGACACCGCAGCCCTCGAACTCGACGTCGTTCCAGCCGACGGCGACGACGGGTCGCACCCGGCCCCCGGAGAGGATGTCGACCTCGGCCAGCTGCTTGGCGAGCAATGCGGCCTGCCGCTGCGGGGCGACGAGGATGCCGGTCGCGAGCTCCAGGGTCTTGGTCAGCGCGGTGAGGTAGCCGAAGAGCACCATCGGCTCGTGCCAGGGCATCCGATGGTCGTACATCGGCTCCTTGCCCATGTACGGCTTCCAGTCGGGCCGCACGCTGAGATCGGCACCGAGGATGTGGTCGCCGACAGTGACGTAGCCGTAGCCGAGCTCCTCGATACCTTCGAGAAAAGCGGCGAGCGCGCCGGGATCGGTGCCGATGAGATGCTCCGGCAGATTCGCCCCGAGCTTGACCATAGGTGAGCTCCTCACATATCGCTGGACTGCGCGGAGGCTAGACCGTCGGCCATACCGCTGTCGATGCGGGTGGCAGATCGACTCTCCAGCTTCACTGCAGCGCCTTGGGTGCGAACGTGGTCCGGTCGTGCCGCGTCCCCGTTCTCACCGCTGGCATCACCGCCAAGGCATGCTGGCATACGTGCTGCGCACCACGGTCAAGATTCCCGACGAACTCGACGCACGGCTCCGCCACGAAGCCCAACGCCGCGGAACGACCATCTCCGACATCAGCCGCCAGGCACTCGAGGCCTACTTCGGAGGGTCATCGACCCGGCGCCGGCTCGGCGCCGCCGGCGCCGGTCGCAGCGGCCGCCGCGACATCTCCGAGCGCATCGAGGAAATCCTCGCCGCCGAGGCCGCCCCGTAGCCGCCCTCATCGTCGACGCCGGACCGCTCTACGCCTACGTCGACGCCGACGACGCACACCACGCCGCAGCACTCGAGCTCCTCGAGACCTACCCCGGAGTGCTCGTCGTCCCGACCCTGGTCATCACCGAAGTCGTCTACCTGCTCGCCACCCGCCTCGGCGCCGAACCAGAAGTGCGCTTCCTCGGCGACCTCGCCGGCGGCTCGTTCCGCATCGAGCCGGTGGCCGCCGCAGACTGGCTGCGCATCGCCGAGCTCGTGGCGCGCTACCGCAACCTACCGATAGGCACCGTCGACGCATCGGTCATCGCGACCGCCGAGCGCCTGGGCATCAGTGCCATCGCGACGATCGACCGACGCCTCTTCCCCGTCGTACGCCCCAGCCACATCAACGCCTTTACGCTGCTCCCCTAATGCAGGCCCGCGCACCGGTGGTGGGCGCGGGCAGCGACGAGCGAAACGGGCCACTGGTGTCGCTCCGTCGATTGGCCTCGGATGCCGATCCCAGGTGTGGCGCGCCGAGCGAACGCCGCTGCGGGCTGGCTGCTCGGCGCGTTAGCGTCCGGTCCGTGGACAACGTCATCGCGCTGCGGTCGAAAACGCCGCCGCAGACCGAGCCCGAGCCGCTGTGGCGCGAGGCGGTCGGTGAGCAATTGCGCTCCGAGCGGGCCGACCGCGGCGAGCGCATCGCGGACGTCTCCAGGCGCGCCGGTGTCGCACCGCAGTACCTATCCGAGTTGGAACGTGGTCGCAAGGATCCGTCGTCAGAGGTGTTGTCGGCGGTAGCCGGTGCGCTCGGCCTGTCGGTTTCCGAGCTCACCCGACGCGCCGGCCACCGCCTCGCAGTTGCGCCGGCTCACGCTCCTCGCGGACCGGTCTGCCTAGCCGCCTGACTTTGATCCCGCCGGATCGCGGCTGGTGAGCACCGCATCGACGACGCCGTAATCCACCGCAGCCTGCGCGGTGAGGATCAGGTCGCGTTCGGTGTCCTCGCGCACCCGCTCCGCCGACTTGCCGGTGTGGCGGGCGAGGATCTGCTCGAGCCTCGTGCGCACGCGCTCCACCTCGTCGGCTTCCAGGACGAGGTCGGATCTGCCCGGCGCTATAGGCCATCCCGAGATTGACCGTCACGACGTCATTCGGGATCGCCTTCATGCAGTCGCGGATGGCCAGCATTCCAGGCACCGAGCCACCCGGCGAGTTGATCAGCAGCCGGATGTCGGTGACCGGGTCCTCGGCCGCCAGCAGAAGCAACGCGGCGCACAGCCGGTTGCTGTTCCAGTGTTCGAGCGGTTCGCGCAGTAGCAGCGTGCGCCGCTCGAACAACCGTTGGTAGATCTCCTCGTCGAGGCGGTGACCGGGCACCGGTGCGTTCTCGCTCGTGCGGTCAGCGTGGCTGTCGCACGCGCGCCTTGGTCGGAATGCTGCTCACAGCAGCGCCGCTCTCAGCAGCCCGACATGGCGGTGTGCTACGCCGTGCTACGCTGCTTCATGTGGAGACCGTCAGCCAGCGCGAGATGCGCAATAACTCCGGTGAGTTGCTGCGACGGGTCGCTGCCGGCGAGAGCGTTCTGGTGACCAACAATGGTCTGCCCGCTGCCGTGCTCGTCCCGGTCACCGTCGGTGTTCGTGACCGGCTGATCTCAACAGGCCGGCTCAAGGTCGGTACCGGCCTGAACCTCGACCTGCTGCCGTCACCCCGCGTGATCGCCCAGCAGGTGCAGAAGTTGATCGACGAGGACCGGGACAGGTGACCTATGTGGATACCTCCGCGCTGGTCAAACTTCTGATCGCCGAGGAAGAGACCGACGCGCTGACCGAGTTCTTGCGCGGACTACCCGACCGGCTGACCAGCAGCCAACTGACCATCGCCGAGCTACCCCGGATCATGCTGCGGGCTGTCGGCGACGCCGATGTAGCACGCGGCCTGCTCAACACGCTTGATTTGCTGACCGTCGACGAAGCCCTCCTGTGGCGCGCCGGTCGGCTGCCCTCGCCGCCTGGAACTTTTCTGCGTACCGCGGACGCCGTCCACCTGGTGACCGCGATGGAACTTGGTGAGACTGCATTCTTGACCTATGACCGCCGCCAAGCCCAAGCCGCAGAACATCAGGGCTTTCGGGTCGTCACCCCCGGTCAACCGGAGCACTGGTACGCCTGACAAGACGACCCGTACCGGTCGATCCGCCCGGGTGGTCGGATCCGCAAGACTTAAGGCCCCGCCGAAACGTGAGGATGGCCGGCTCGCGATGTGCTGGAGCGCGCGATAGCGGCGCCTCCGGCGCACAGCGGACGTGTCGGCGCCGTGCTGCCGATTGAGCTGGTTGTCACTGGATTCCCAGTGTCCCGACGCGGCGTTGGCCCAGCTTCGTACGGCTGCCCGAGCAACCGCTTGGCGGTTGGGTTGGCAGTGTTTGCGATGGCCGATCGGAGACAGCCGTGACCTGTGCGGGACGGCGCTTTCAGAGGCAGACCGCGAGCGCGTCGAAGGCAAGTCGCAGCCGGTGCCGGGCGGGTTCGTCGGTGGCGATTTCATAGTGGCCGCGGCGCAGGTTCTGCACGAAGGCGCGTCCGGCGGACAGGGTCTGCGCCGACCGGAACCGTTTCAACCCGCGCATCGGAAGAAGCCATGCTTTGAGGCGGCCGTGGTCGGCCTCGATGGGATTGTTCGCATACTGCTCGACGACGTGCAGCGTTGTCGGAACATGCTCGTCGAGCACCCGCGGGTAGCCGGGTGCCCGGTCGGTCGTCACCTGCGTCGGAGTCGCACCGAGGGCGAGCGCACGAGCGAAGAAGGCTCTGGCAGCAGGCAGGTCCCGCCGGCAGGAGAGCATGACGTCGATGACCTGGCCGTACTGGTCAACCGCCCGATACAGATAGGTCCACCGCCCGGAGACCTTCACCTACGTTTCGTCGACGTACCACCGGTCGCCCGGAAGCCGCCGGCAGGGACGGGCTGCCTCGATGAACTCGGCGGTGAACCGCTGGACCCGCCGGTAGACGGTGACGTGATCAACGATGATGCCGCGTTCGACGAGAAGCTCCTCGACGTCGCGGTAGGACAGGCCGTCCCGCAGGTACCAGCGCACCGCCACCGTGATCACCTCACGCGGAAAGCGGAAGCCGGTGAACGCCGAAGAAGGGGCCGACGAAGTCGCCCGAAACAGTCTGATCGAGGTCGCGATCGGCCAACGCAACAGTGCCGCTACGTCACCCCCGACGACGAACACCGCGGCGACGCCATCCGCCAAGCCCGCCGTGACGGCCTCGCCAACGCACGCCAGGCCCGCATCACCTACCGGCGAAAACCAGCGAGGAAACCCATCCTGATCACGCGCCGATCCTGGCTGGGTATTTTTCCCGCCGACGACCGGATTGAGTCAGAAGCACCTCACCGCGGCCACTACGAAATCGCGACCGATGAAGCGATCGTTGACCGGCTACCGGTCGCCTTCTTCTTGCTTGCGGCCGCCGCCTAAACCACAGCAGCGATGGACTACCACGCTTCCGATCGCCTAACGCGACATCGCCGTGAGGACCGGTACGAACCGGCCGTGAGGCGTGAGGCCGAGCCGATCGTCACGGCCGTTCTCGTTGCGCTGACAGCGCAACCAGGCTAGGAATGGCCACATGGGCGGGCGTACCGAGCGGGCCATCCGTGCCCGCCAGGCGATCGTGGGTGCGCATCTGGCGCCGCGGTAGATGTTGCGCTACGAGTCGAGTTCGCTGGCGCTCCCCGAGCGCCCCGTCAAGGAGCGGTGAACGTGGGACGCAAGATCCTTTTCGTGACCACCGACCAGCAGCGTTATGACGCGCTGGGCTGCAATGGCGGCATGATCGCCCGCACGCCGGTGGTCGATGGGCTCGCCGCAGCCGGGCTCAACTACCGGCGCGCGATGAACCAGAACGTCGTCTGCATGCCCGCGCGCAGCACCATGCTCACTGGTCAGTACGTGCGCACGCACGGCGTCTACGCGAACGGTGTTCCGCTGCCGGCCGATGCACCCAGCATCGCTGCGTACCTGAACGAGAACGGCTACCGCACCGCCCTGCTCGGCAAGGCCCACTTCGAGCCGGCCATGGACCTGGAAGGGCGCTGGCCGGAGAACCGCCTGGCGCGCGACGGCTCGACCGGACCCCACCGCGGCTTCGAGCATCTCGAGCTGGCCATGCACGGGCCGATCCCGCTGTGGCACTACGGCGCGTTCGTACACGCGCAGCCTGGCAATCACCACCGCGACTTCTACCCGGTGTTCGATGGCACCGGCTTGAACGCCGAGGGTGGCGGGGAGACCGGCGCGTGCCAGGTGAAGATCAACCCGGTTCCCCGCGAGCTCTACCACACCGACTGGGTGGCCGAGCGGACCATCGCCTGGCTCGACAGCCTCGATCCGGACGAGGACTGGTTCTGCTGGATGAGCTTTCCGGACCCCCACCATCCGTGGGATCCGCCGGCGTCCGAGCTCAGGCGGGTCGCATGGCGCGAGCTGGACCTCCCGTCCGGGCACCCCGGCTCGGTGGAGGCGTGCCAGCGCATCCTGGAGGCCAAGCCGCCGCATTGGCTGTCGTGCTTCGACGGTTCCCATGCGAACCTCGAAGGCGGGCCCATCAACTTCGTGCCCGCACAGATGACCCACGACCAAGTGCGCGAGATCAATGCCTTCACCCACGTCGAGAACGAGCTCATCGACGAGGCTCTGGGCCGGGTGCTCCGCCGCGTCGAGGAACGCGGCTGGGGTGATGACACCGACGTCATCTTCACCACCGACCACGGTGAGATGCAGGGCGACTTCGGCATGCTCTTCAAGGGTCCGTACCACTGCGACGCGCTGATGCGCCTGCCGATGGTGTGGCGGCCGGCGCCGTCTTCGGGCGTCGCACCCGGCGTCGTCGAAGACCCGGTCGGGCAGTTGGATCTCGCCCCGACGTTCTGCGAGATCGCCGGGCTACCGGTCCCCGAGTGGGTGCAGGGAAAGGCGCTGCCGAAGTCCGACGGCACCGGGCGCGAACGTGTCATCACCGAATGGGACAGCCAGTTCCCGACCGAGGACTTGCACCTGCGCTCGATGTTTCGCGGCGGCTGGATGGTCACCGCCTACGAGCCGGGAGGCGGCTACGACGGCACCGAGGGCGAGCTGTACGACCTGACCGAGGATCCGCACCAGTGGCACAACCGCTGGGACGACCCGGCCGTCCGCTCGCTGCGCGACGATCTCGTCACCGACCTGCGCGACAACCTGCCCCCAGCCCGCCAGCCGAAGCTCGCGGTTGAGGCACCAGTCTGATCTGGAGTAACCCCCCTTCCGGGACACGCCACACTGTCCGGCAATACGGGCGTTCGCTCCAGCTTTCGGCCGTAGTGCGCTGAGCTTGTCAGCTGCGGCACAGACCTCACGCCGGGCAGCGCTGCTAATTTGAGCGCATTGCTGCTACTTTAGCTGCATGAGTGTGGCGGTGACGGTACGAGACGTCCCGGACAAAGTGCGCGACGAGCTAGCGGCGCGGGCCGCGCGCGCGGGGATGTCCTTGCAGGAGTATCTGCGGGCGATGCTCGTCGAAAGCGCTTCTCGTCCGGCAGTCAACGATCTCATCGCTCGTGCCCGCGCACGGGTGGAGGCCACCGGGAGCCGAGTCGATGCCGAGGCGATTCTGGCAGCCCGTGATGCAGACCGACGGTGACGGCTCGCGTTGTCTGCGACGCCTCTGCCGTCGTTGCCGTACTGCTTGATGCGGGACCCGATGGACGTTGGGCCACGCAAGCCCTCCTGAACGCAGACCTCGCCGCACCCAGCCTCGTCGCCTTCGAGGCGGCCAACATCATCCGTCGTCACGAGTTGGCCGGGTCGATCACAGCCGATCAGGCCGGCCAAGCCCATGCCGATCTGCTCGATCTGGCGATCGAGCAATGGCCGTACGAGCTGTTGGCCGCACGCGCTTGGCAATTACGTTCGAATCTCACCAGCTATGACGCCAGCTACGTCGCCCTCGCCGAACTGCTCGGGGTCACCCTGGTGACGCTCGACCGCCGGATCGGCCGCGCAGCCGCCCTCCGCTGCCCGGTCGCCACCCCCTGAACCTGACCACAGCCATCGGAACCTCTCACCGAAGGTCACCGAAGGTCATCCGCTGACTCCAGCCGGCGAGGGCGTGGCCGTCAGCGGCGCGTGGGCGCAGCCAACCGACGAGCGGCCTCGACGACGAAGCGGCGGCGACGCGCACGTTCCCGCTCGTCGTCGGGCCCCGCGCCAGTGATCATCTCGGCCAGCTGCGGCACCGTATGCCACCAGGCGGCCAGGGCGATGAGCGCGAAGACGAGGTGCGCTGCGTCCAGGCCTGGGTCGAGGACGCCCTCGCGCTGAGCCGCGGCGAAGTGCGCCACCTTCTCCTGGTAGTGCGCAGTGCGTGCGGCCAGGTCCGCTGCCTTGCCGTCCTGGAGTCCTTCCCACTGCAGCAGCCGCGCCAAGTGCGGATGTGCCGCGTGGTAGTCGTATGTCGCCCCGGCGAACTCCCCTACGTCCTCGAGCGAGGCGCCGGTGAGCGCGACCGCAGCCGCGAGCCGCTCGAGCTCGGTCGACAACACCAGCCGCCACAGCGCCTGCTTGTCGCCGAAGTAGCTGTACAGCCGCTCTTTGTTCACGCCGGCCCGAGCGGCGATGGCCGCGACGGTTGTGCCGTCGAGCCCGTGGCCGGCGAACTCCACGAGTGCGGCGTCCAGGAGTCGGCGACGCGTCCGCTCGGTATCCCAAGCCACGCGAGGAGATTACCAACGCAACGGTTGGAAATGCCCGGCCCTAGGGATACTCTCCAACCACACCGTTGGAGTTGGAGCGACGCCATGCCACAGATCGAGCGACTGCCCGCCAAGATCGGCCGTGCCGAGCCCGGATCGACCGCCCTGGTGACCGGAGCGACTAGTGGCATCGGCCTGCAAACCGCGCGGCAACTCCTCGACCGCGGCGTCACGGTCTTAGTCGGCGCGCGCGACGACGCAAAGGGACAGCGCACGGCCCAGGAACTCGGCCCCGGCGCGCGTCCCATCCGGCTGAACGTCACCGACGCCGACTCCGTGACCGCCGCAGCGCAGCAAATCGGCACTCTCGACATTCTGATCAACAACGCCGGGACCAACCCCGGCGGCGAGGACATCGAGAGCACCAACCTCGACCAGTTGCGGGCCGCCTACGAGACGAACGTCTTCGGCCTCGTCGCGGTGACCCAGGCATTCTTGCCGGCGCTGCGCCGTTCGGCGCATCCGCGCATCGTGAACGTCTCCAGCGGCACCGGCTCGCTCACCTGGAACAGCAGCGAGAACCCGCAGTTCGACTGGGAACGGGTCCAAGGCGGCGGGCTGGCCTACCGGAGTTCGAAGACCGCGGTCAACGCCGTCACCCTGCTCACCGCCCAGGCGCTCGGCGACCGCTTCAAGGTCAACGCGCTAGCGCCAGGATTGCGCCGGACCAACCTCATCGCGGGCATGACCACCGGCGGCGACCCCGCCGAAGCGGCGACCGGAGCGCTCCGTCTCGCCCTGCTGCCAGACGACGGCCCGACCGGAGCCCTCTGGTCCTGGGACGGAACGCGAGTGCCCTGGTAGCAGCCACGCTGCAGGGGCGGAATCAGGGACGGTCTATGACAAAGACGACCTTTCCAGGCCCGCCTCCAGTCCGCGCTGACAGATCGAAGCGCCGGGTCTCGATGGGCTCGTACTGGATGAAGTCGTAGCCGGCCAACGCGTCGGCGACGTCGTCCAGGCAGCTGTCAACGGCGACGTCCGGCTCGAGGCCCGATTGCCATAAGACCACCGCGCTCGCTGACGGGGAGGGGACGCAGTGCGCGCGAGTCCAACTCGGCACCCTCCCTTACCGCATGCGCTATGACGGCTCCGACATGCGGGGCCGGCGGGTCAAACGCATAACCGCACCAGCGCTGCCGCCCGAGACAAATCGTCAGTCGGCAGACTCGGGACACCCCTCGGGAGGCGGGCAGGCACCGAACGACGAAGGCCGCCCAGCGCATTCCTGCAGCTCAGCGGCCTTGTCTTCCGGGTGGAGTGACATCGACGGCAGTCGAACCGGCCCTGCCGTCGGGTGCCATACCCATAGTGCACTGACATTGGGCAGTGTCACTGAACTTGGCCGGGAAGAGCGCCGACGGACTGCGACCGTAGGCGCGAACGAGGTCCGGCGCGAACGTGCCGGCGGCACCGTCCTGGCGGATGTACGGGCGACCGTACAGACGATTTCGGAGTCGGCGCAGCCGGTTTTCAGCGTCCAGCAGCTAGCAGCGTTGCTCAAGGCTTCGGGTCGAGGGTGGTCGCTGCTGTCGGTGCGGCAAGTGCTGCAGACAGAGGCCTTGGCCGGCGACGGCTGCGTCGTGCGGGTGCGCCACGCCCGATATGCGACCCGGCCCGCTGACGGAGCCTTGGCGCCAAGCGAGGGAGTTGCCGACCACGTGCTGACTGCGATGCGCTCGCTGGCCGTCGCGGGCGAGGACTCCCCCACTCGCGGGAAGGTCCATGATGAGCTGGAGGCGACCGGGATGCCTTACTCGTCGCGTGCTGTGAGAGACGGACTGCTCCAGCTGGAGCACCGGCTACCTAAGGCCGTCGAGCGGCTGCCCGGGTGGCGGTACAGGCTGGTGCCATGACGCGGCCAGTCGCTCCGCAACTCAGGTGGTGGACGTCGCCTCCGGCACGTCTGGCTCCGGCGCGTCGCGGGTTTGCAGCTCCGCGAGTGCGATCTCGGCGCTGCTGCCGTCGGCGAGCTCCACAACGATCCTGACCTCGCGAGCGCCGGCTGCGGTCAGGTACGAGCGCAGCGTGGACAGCAACACGTCACCTCGCCGCTCAGTGCGGGCGACCGCACCCTGCGTGACGTTCATCCGCTCGGCAACGTCCTGCTGCGTGAGCCCTGCAGCGTTGCGAACCATCGCCAAGGTCATCGCATGCGCCTCGTCCGCCTGGTGCATCCGTTCCCGGATCTCCGCGATGCGAGGTGCCAGGTCGGGACGGCTGGTCAGACGATCGATGCGGTCGCTGCCATCCGTGAACGCTGTCTGTCGCTCACCAGCCATGCCTAGCCTCCATGTTCACGAAGCCACTGGTCGACCAGCGCCTGTCCCTCAACCGCGGCCCGGTCGTACCAGACATCACCAAGGTGGGCTTTGTCGAACGCGAATACCGCCAGCACGGCCTGGTCGACCTGCGGGAACCAGACGATGATTCGGACGGCAACGTCGGGATCGAACGGGTGGGCCACGCGCCACAGCTCGTGGCGGGTGGCCTGTCGCACGATGCGGAAGGTTGCCGACTCGACCGCGGGTTTCGTCGGCAGCTCCCGCAACTCGCCAAGGAGAGCACCGAGGTGCGCGAGCCGTTCGGCGGCGATACGGCCCTCGGGCGTGCCGGGATCGAGCTTCTCGACATCTTCTTCGAGCGCGGTGAGGAAACGGTCGAAGCTGTCGGACCAGTCAACGCGCGCCTCCGCTACATTACCTGAAGCTCATATTACCTTGAGTTCATAGTGCCCGGAGGGCGCGTATTTGGCAAGCATCTCAGGCGATGGCTGACAGCCTGGTGCGAGAGCGGCGTCGATCACGGCCGCTCCCCTAACGCGACGTGCGGGCCGCGGTCTGGCCGGCGCGGGGCGGGCACGGTCAGCGTCGGCGGTTGCACCTCGCCGGATTCGCCATCTGCCGGTTGTTCCAGTAGCAGCGTCGTGAGCGCCTGCAGGACGTTCGCGTGCTGTTCCGCGGTCATCGGCACGAAGGCCGGTGGCCGCAGCTTCAGCCGCGTGCGCTGGGAAGCAGGGACAGGACTGCTGAACTGGCCGGTTTCGGCGGTGCGGGGCACGGGCCGCAAGATGCCCAAGCACGAAGCTGCGACATTGGATCGGAAATGAGCTCCGATGCCTGTCGCCACCGGCCTGACGCCGAAGGGGTGAACGAGGGCGGTACAGCGGTGCGACGACTCAGCCGTCGATCGGGGGGAACACGATCTGGCGGGTTTCCAGCACGCACTCGATCGAGGCGTACGCGTAGACGAACCCGCCGAAGTGATCGGCGGGCCAGCCGCTCACGATCTCATCCACGCGGGCCACCGCGGCGGGCGTGGACGCCGCGCGATCGACGATCGGGCCCTCGGGCGGGCCGGGGTAGCGGTGGCTGCGCACCTTGTCCCACGCGCCGGCCAGCTCCTGATCGTGGCCCGGACGGCCGGCGGCGAGCCAGGCTTCGATGTCCGGCGTCGGCGCGGGTCCCGGCAGTTGGGTACGGACGACGTGGCGCGCGACCCCGAAGAACGCGTCGGGTAGCTGGCTCGACCAGGCGCCGAGGGCCTTCGTCGCGTACCAGGCGCCCTGCCGATCGAGCAGCGCCAGGTGCGCGTCCAGGGTCGGGAACGGGCCGAAGAACTCGATCAGCATGCGGCGCAGCCGGATGGCGGCGAGCTCATCGAGCGGCCCGGGCGTGGGGGCGGCATCCAGCGGGTTTACCGGCCGGAGCGGGGTTGCGATCAGGGCGGTCACCGGGAGCGCTCGACGTTCACAGCTCATTCACCACGTGCCGCACGGTGCCCTGCCACCGGTCCGCGACACTCGCTTACTTTCCGCCGCGCGACGTCGCCTCACCGATCCCGGCGATCCACCATGCCCGGCACGAGTCGAAGGCGCCATGAGCGCGACAAGGGCACGTCTGCTCGCTTCGGTGGTAGCCAGACCAGCCGCACAGCATGGCGAAGTGGCTAACGCCGATAGCCCAACCCCAGTTGTCCTCGTATGCGCTTGATGCGGGAAGCCCGTTCAGGCAAGCGCGGAGGACTACGAGACGTTCGAGCACGTGCACTACGTCTGCTTCCACTACGAGTTCGAACATCGTGGAGATCCTGACGTGGAGTGCTCCTCCGGTGGTTGCCCCGCCGCTGGCATCAGCGTTCCGTCTCGGCTGATGCGCACGCAAGGGATCGAGCTTTCGCAGGCAGCTAACACGGTAGTGCCGGCGATCTTGGCGCTGGAGGCAAGCGGTTACCTCGTCACTCAGGACGCCGACCTCTTGGTCGCCAGAGCTGGGAGCGCCCGCTTCGCCGCCGAGGACCCCGTGGCGCTGCTCGGTCTTGTGAGGCTGGCCGAGCTGCGCACCCCCTGGCGCGCCAGCGACGCCGAAATCGACGAGGTTCTAGCCCGCTTCGACCATGCTGCACCACGTCGTGTCCGCGCTCGGGCAGACGCCGAGCTTCTACACCGCCACGCTGGTCCCGCAGGCGGCTACCGCGCTGGCTGCCGAACACGCCGAACGGGGCCGCACCCCAGTCGTGATCTTCGACGAGGCGCACCTGTTGGACAACGCGCAACTCGAAGCCGTGCGCATGCTCACCAACCACGACATGGACTCCGGCGCGCCGTTCGCCGCGCTGCTCGTCGGTCAGCCGACCCTGCGGCACCGGCTACGCCTCGGCGTGCTCGCCGCGCTCGACCAGCGGATCTCCGTCCGCTACGCCCTAGCCGGCATGACCCCCGGAATGCGAGGAGCTTGTCGGGCGGTCGGTACCGGCCCGGACGAGCGTCGGGCGGGGCGGTGCGCGCGATGGCTTTCTCCTTGAGCGCCATGTAGGCGTGGAGGTAGATCTGCGAGGTGGCGACGTTCGCGTGGCCCAGCCAGAGCGCAATCGTCGCAAGATCGCATCCGCTTTCCAGCAATCTCATGGCGCATGTGTGCCGAAGGACGTGCGGAGAAACCATCTTGGTCGCGAGCGATGGGCAATGCGGGACGGCAGCGCGGGTGTGCCGCTGAACAAGGCGGCGCACGGCGTCACGGCTCAACCCGTCACCGTGGGGACCTGCGAAGACCGGATCGTCCGGTCCACCTCCTCGTTCGGTGAGGTAGCCGCGCAGCACCGCGACGGTGCCTCGGGTCAGCGGGGTGGCGCGATCTTTATTCATCGGCATCGACAACGACGGCATCATCGGCAAGATCAGCGACGGTCAACACCGCAGCTGGCGCGCCGATCGACTCGTGGTCCGGCGCTGGCCGGGCTTGCGGATGAAACTGGACCCGATCCGCAACCCCGTTTCCGGCGAACGCCCTGCTCATCTGTCAAGGGCCATTGAGATCTGCCCAGGGGCGGTCGTGAAGCCAGCCCGGTGACGGTCACGAGAATTGCCCGGTGGTGGCCATGGGATCTGCCCAATGCGGCCACCGGCGGCTCGGGTTGGGTCAGGTCAGTGGTCTCACCCCCTGTCCGGCGAGGGCTTGCGACAGCCGGACGGAGTCGCCGCTGGTCTGGCAGACGTGGGCGTGGTGCAGCAGCCGGTCAACCGTTGCGGTGGCAAGGGTTTTGGGCATGAGTTCGTCGAACGCGGCGGGGTGCAGGTTCGAGGAGATGGCAACGGAGCGTTTTTCGTAGGCGGCGTCGATGAGCCGGTAGAGACCTTCGGCGGCGTCCTGGGCGACCGGCAAAAGTCCTATGTCATCAACCTATGCGGATGTCCGCATAGGTTGATCTATGCCGACACCGCGACTATGCCGAGGCGGGTGCCACGCGAGCTTGGTGGGTCACGGCTTCGGGTGATTCGGCCTCGGCATAGTCACAGGCTCTCGAGGAAGGCGAGCACCTTGTCGGGCGGTCGGTAGCGGCCAGGTCTGGCGGTTGCGGGTGTCGTCAGTGCGAGGGCCTTCTCCTTGATGCTTAGGTCGGCGTGGACGTAGGCGTCGGTGGATCGGACGCCGGCGTGGCCGAGCCAGAGCGCGATCACCGAGGTGTCGACGCCCGCTTGCAGCAGGGACATCGCGCAGCTGTGCCTCAGGACGTGTGGGTGAATCTTCTTGTCAATCAAGGAAGGGCTGGGGTGTCACCCCTTCTCCGGACAGTGGTCCCACTGAGACCATGAGACTGGACGGAGACAGACGGGATGGTTATGACACGGAAGAAGTTCTCTCCCGAATATCGGGAAGAGGCGGTGAAAATGGTTTTGGAGTCGAGCCGGCCTATTGCACAGGTGGCTCGCGAACTCGGGTTGAATGAGGGCACCCTCGGCAACTGGGTGAATGCCTATCGGCGGGCGCATGCCGACGAGGAACCACCGCTTTCGGTGTCGGAGCGGGCGCGACTGCGGGAGCTCGAGAAGGAAAACCGTGAGCTGAAGATGGAACGGGAGTTCCTGGGAAAAGCCGCCGCCTTCTTCGCGAGCAAGCATCAGTGACCGAGAAATATGAGCTGATCTACGCGGAGAAGGCGAACTATCCGATCGTCAAAATGTGCGAGTGGATTGCCGTGTCGCGGTCCGGGTTTTACGACTGGCAGGCTCGGCGGGCGGCCGGGCCGAACGCGGCGGCCCGGCGCCGTAGCCGGCTCGCCCGGCTGATCCGGGCGGCGTTCGACGCCTCCCGCGGCACCTACGGCGCCCGTCGGATCGTGGTGGTGCTGCGCAACGGCGGGGAACGCGTCTCGGCCCGGCTGGTCGGCGAGCTGATGGCCGAAGCCGGGCTGGTGGCCTGCCAGCCCCGGCCGTGGCGGCGCACCACCCTGCCTGCCGGGACGGCCACGCACCGGCGGGATCGGATCGGTCGGGACTTCACCGCCGCCGCGGCCGGCACGAAGCTGGTCGGGGACATCACCTATGTGCGGACCTGGACCGGCTGGCTGTATTTGGCGACCGTCATTGATCTGGCGACCCGCAAGGTGATCGGCTGGGCGATGGCCACCCACATGCGCACCAGCCTGATCGTCGACGCGCTACACATGGCCGCCGGCACCGGCACCCTCAAAGCGGGCTGCATCTTTCATTCCGACCGCGGCAGCCAATACTCCTCCGCCGACTTCGCTGCTGCCCTGAAACAACATGACCTGGTCGGGTCGATGGGTCGTACCGGCATTTGCTGGGACAACGCCCTCGCCGAATCATTCTTCGGCGCCTTGAAAAACGAACTCGTCTACCGCACCGCATTCCCCACCCCGGCGCATGCCCGGAAAGCGATCGCCGAATACATTGAAGTGTTCTACAACCGGCAACGGATCCACTCCGCGCTCGGCTACCGCACACCCGCACACCCCGCACAAGCAGAAGCCGACTATCAGACCACACAAACCCCAACAGCAGCTTGAACAACACCAGCAAGACCACTACTATTCACTAAAAGCAGCTGTCCGGAAAGGCGTCGGCACCTCACGGACCAGCGGAGGACCGAGGCCCAGTCAGCGGCCGGGATCGGCGGTGTGCAGGTGATACACCAAGATGCACGCCGCTGTTCCACGTCGTTGCGAGCCCTTGGCGGCGGATCCACTCTCCAGCATTGCTCCACCACCGGTGGCGCGAACCGTGTCCACCGAACCGCAGCACCACGGGCACGCGGTCAGCTACTCATCCCATCGGGGCGAAGGGCGTCGCCGCTTGCCACGCTGTAGCCTTCCGTCGCACACCTTGCTACAGTCGAGCCATGACACGGACCATCGCCCAGCGCGAACTGCGCAACGACAACGCCAAAGTGATCGAGGCGGTCACCGCGGGCGAGAGCTTCGTCGTCACCCGAAACGGCGAGCCGGTCGCCGAGCTTCGACCGCTTCGAGCGGGCCGCCGCACCTTCATCACCCGAGCGGAAGTCTCCGCGCTGGCAAAGGCGAACGTGCGCATCGACAGGGACCAATTTCGCGCCGACCTGGATGACGTGATCGATCAGGGGCTCTGACATGACGTCCGGGTTACTCGACACATCGGTGGTCGTTGACTGGCACGACCCGGCCGTGGTCGCAGCCCTACCCGACGAAGTGGCCATATCCGCAATCACCGCAGCCGAGTTGGCCGCCGGGCCACACCTCGCCAAGACCCCGGCGGAAGCGGGGAGGCGCCAATCTCGCCTGCAAGAGGTCGAAGCATCTCTTGAACCGATTCGGTTCGACAGCGCAGCCGTACGCAGCTACGGACTCGCCGTCGCCGCCGTCGTTCGCCGCGGGCGCCGGCCGCGCAGCCGCTTCGCCGACCTACTCATCGCCGCAACGGCACACGCGAACGGACTCGACCTCTACACCCGCAACGGGCCGGATTTCGAAGGTATCGACGACCTCGTCCGCGTCATCAACATCTAGTGGTGTGTCTCAGTTTTGATTGACTGCTCGGAGGGCGAGTCGTCCGCGGGCGACCTTGGCGAGGATGTCGTCGGCGGTCGCGGTCCACACGAATGGCTTCGGGTCGCTGTTGTGGGCGTCGAGGTAGGCCTCGATGGCAGTGATCAGGTCTGGCACTGAGTGGAATACCCCGCGGCGTAGGGCTTTGTCTGTCAGCTCGCGGAACCAGCGCTCGACGAGGTTCAACCACGACGATGAGGTCGGGGTGAAGTGAAGGTGGAATCTCGGGTGTTTGGCCAGCCAGGCTTGGACATTCGGGTGCTTGTGGGTCGCGTAGTTGTCCAGAATCAGGTGCACTTGCAGACCGGCGGGTACCTCGGCGTCGATGACGTTGAGGAACTTCAAGAACTCGCTGTGACGGTGTTTGGGCAGACACGAGCCGATGACCCTGCCGGTCAACACGTCCAATGCAGCGAACAAGGTGGTAGTCCCGTTCCGCTTGTAGTCATGGGTGATCGTCGCCGCTCTGCCCCTGACCATCGGCAGCGACGGCTGAGTCCGGTCCAGGGCTTGGACCGACGACTTCTCATCCATGCACAACACGATCGACTGCACGGGCGGGTTCAGATACAAACCGACCACGTCGATGAGCTTGTCGTCGAACCGCGGGTCGTTGGAAAGTTTGAAGGTCTTGACCAGATGTGGCTTGAGTCCGCGTGCGGACCAGACTCGCTGCACCGTGTCCTTGGAGACCCCGACCCGTTTGGCCATCGTGCGGGTACTCCAGTGGGTTTCCCCAGCAGGTGTGGTGTTCTGGGTCAGATCCACGATCTGATCGATCACCTGCTGAGGGATCGTCGCCTTGCGCCCACGCCCCTCGGCGACCTTCGCGAACCTCGTCAGCCCCTGCCTCTCGAATCGGGTCCGCCACGACCGCACCGTCATCGGCGTAACCCCGACAACCGAAGCGATCCGCGTGTTCGCGACACCCTCGGCAGCCAACAACAGCGCCCGGGCTTGCTGCACCTCCCGATGCGCCGCCGTCCGAGAGACCGACAACGCCTCCAGCACCTGTCGTTGCCCCTCAGAGACCACCAAAGCCGCCGCAGCCTTCGTCATGGACCAAGACTAGATCAACACTACCTAGCTATTTTGGCGACACACCACTAGGACGTGTCCGGCAATCATTCAGCAACGTTCGCCGAAAGCGGCGGTGTTGCGTTGGCCGATCGGAGACCGCCGTGATCTCTGCGGACGGCGGTTTCAGAGGGAGACCGCGAGCGCGTCGAAGGCAAGTCGCAGCCGGTGGTGGGCGGGTTGGTCGGTGGCAATCTCGTAGGGGCCGCGGCGCAGGTTCTGCACGAAGGCGTGTCCGGCGGCCAGGGTCTGCGCTGACCGGAAGCGTTTGAGACTCCGCATTGGGCGCAGCCAGGCTTTCAGCCGGCCGTGGCCGGCCTCGATGGGATTGTTCGCGTACCGCTCGAAGACATGCATCGCCGCCGGGGCGTGCTCGTCCAGCACCCGCGGATAGGCGGGTGCCCGGTCCGTGGTCACCTCGCTCGGGAGCACGCCGACGGCGAGCGCACGAGTGAAGAAGGCCCTGGCAGCAGGCAGATCCCGCCGGCTGGAGAGCATGACATCGATGACCTGGCCGTACCGGTCGACCGCCCGGTACAGGTAGGTCCACCGCCACGAGATCTTGACGTACGTTTCGTCGACGTGCCACCTGTCGCCCGGAAGCCGGCGGCAGGGACGGGCGGCCTCGATGAACTCGGCGGTGAACCGCTGGACCCACCGGTAGACGGTGACGTGGTCAACGGTGATTCCGCGTTCGGCGAGTAGCCCTTCAACGCAGTGAATTGATGTGGGAACGGAGCGCCCGTCAAGGCTCGAGCAGTTGCCGGCCGAAGCGCCTTGGATGGCTTCGAGCAGATCGCCGTTGGCGTTCCAGCAGCGGGTGATGCGGGCTCTTCAAACTTGAGGGGGAACTGCGACACGATCTTCGTGCTGTGAGGTGAGAGCTCGCGGCCCCTCGACACTGGCTGTGTCTGATGCAGCTAGTAGAGGGACCACGAGCCTTGCGCGACGGTACGACGATTCTGTTTGGGCTGCCGGGAGTGGCGGTCGACCGGGTGGAGAGGGACGGCAACGGGGGTCGAACGGTGCATTTGCGCACCGATGACCAGGACGCCGCTGCGTGCCCGGAGTGCGGGGTGTTCTCCAGCTCGGTCAAGCAGCGGCGCACGACCCGGCCGCGGGACTTGCCGTATGGGGAGGCGCCGTTGCAGGTGCGCTGGCACAAGACCCAGTTCGCCTGCCGGGAGCGGCTGTGTCCGCGGAAGGCGTTCACCGAGTCGATCGCCGAGTTGCCGCCGTACGCGCGGATCACCGGCCGGGCCCGGCGGGCCGCCGCGACCGCGATCGGCTCCGGCCGGTCGGTGTCCGCGGTGAGCAAGGAGCTGCCGATGAGCTGGCCGATCGCGCATGCAGCCTTCGTGGAGCACGCCGAAAAGGTGCTGCTCGAACCGGACCCACCCGAGGTGCTGGGCATCGACGAGACCCGCCGCGGGCGGCCCCGGTGGACCAAGCACGAGGACGGCAGCTGGTCCCGGCTGGAGCGGTTCGAGACCAACTTCGTCGACCTGTCCGGCCGGGGTGGGCTACTCGGCCAGGCCGCCGGCCGCACGTCGAAGACCGTCGTGGACTGGCTCGACGCCCGCGGCGAAGACTGGAAGGCCCAGGTGCGGGTGGTGGTCATCGACATGTGCTCCCCCTACCGGCACGCCGTGCAGCACGCCCTGCCGTCCGCGGTACTGGCCGCCGACCGCTTTCATCTGGTCCGGCTGGCCAACGAGATGGTCACCGACGTCCGCCAGCGCGTGTTCCGGGAACTGCACGGCCGCCGCGGACGCAAGGACGACCCGGCCTGGGCGAACCGCCGGCTGCTACTACGCGCCGGCGACCGGCTCCCCGAGAAGGCCCTCGCCCGCCTGGCCGCCACCTTCGCGGCCGACGACCCGACCGGGCAGATCGGCGCCGCCTGGGGCGTCAAGGAACGCCTCCGAATGCTGCTCGACGCCACCGACCGGCACACCATCGCCGCCCGACTGCACCGCTTCCACGAGACCGTTCTCGCCGCAGAACTGCCGGAGGCGACCCGACTCGCGCAGACCATCGACGGCTGGTGGCCGCAGATCCTCGCCTTCCTCACCACCCGCCACACCAACGCCGGCACCGAAGGCACCAACCGCATGATCAAAGACGCCGCCCGGATCGCCTTCGGGTTCCGCAACCTGCAATCCCAACGCCGCCGAGTACGGTTCCACTGCACCCGGCAATCACGCCGGAGCGCCGGTGCCGAGAGATCGATTCCCCCTCAACTTTGAAGAGCCCATTTGTGCAGGTCGATGGCACGCGCCGGCGAAGCCGGCGAGGCGTCCCCCGAGGGATACCGCTCCGGAGCCACTATCTACGACTTGGCTGCCCAGTTCGGCGTCCATCGGGGCACGATTGCTCGCCGACTGAAAGCCGAAGGCGTCAAGCTGCGCAGCCAACCACTGAGCAGGCCTATGCCGCGAAGGCAGTGGACATGTGGCTCTTCGTACTTGCGGTGGGTGTGAGCGACACGCGAACTTGAGCTGACCGGTGACGGGTCGAGGCCTTCCGAAGATCGGTAGCGACCAAGCAACCCATCCGGAAGGCCTCGACGGTGTCCGAGCCTACGGCGTGTACTGCTGCGCGCTGCTGCCCTGATTCCTACTGTGACCGCTGCGATCTGCTCGTCGGCTTGGACGGCTTCCATGTCATCGCCGTTACCGAACTGGACGGCAAGCGCGGGTCTTTCCTGCGCGTTGTGGTCGAGTCGCCGCCCCGGGTCGAGGCGTGCCGCAGGTGTGGTGTTGTTGCCGGTAGCCACGGCCGGCGCGACGTTCGCCTGGTCGACGTGCCGTGCATGGGCCGGCCGGTCGAACTGTGGTGGCGTAAGCGTTCCTGGCGCTGCGACGACCCGGACTGTGATGCCGGGTCGTTCACCGAACGCGACGACAGCCTGGCCCGGCCGCGGTCGCTGTTGACGACGCGGGCGTGCTGGTGGGCGATCGGGCAGATGCGCCGCGAACACGCCTCGGTGCAAGGCCTCGCCCGGCAACTGGGGACCGCGTGGCGCACCGTGTGGCGGGCGATCAAACCGCTGCTTGAGGCACTCGCGGCAGACGAGTCCCGCTTCGACGGCGTCACGACCTTAGGCGTGGACGAGCACATCTGGCATCACACCTCCACCAAGCCGCAGGACCAAGGCGGGCGCGGGCCGAAGGAGTTGACCGGGATGGTCGATCTCACTCGTGACGCGAAGGGCAAGGTACGAGCGCGGCTACTCGACCTGGTACCCGGCCGCACCGGCGCCGCCTACGCCGACTGGTTGAAGGCCCGCAACGAGGCGTTCCGCGCCGGCATCGGGGTCGCGACCCTCGACCCGTTCCACGGCTACAAGAACGCCATCGACGACCAACTCGAGGACGCCGTCGCCGTCCTCGACGGCTTCCACGTCATCAAGCTCGGCACCGACGCCGTCGACCAGTGCCGTCGCCGGGTGCAGCAAGACATCCATGGACACCGTGGCCGCAAGGGCGACCCGCTCTACGGCATACGGCTCATCCTGCGCTGCGGCGCCGAACGGCTCACCGACAAGCAGAAGACCCGACTGGACAAGGCGATCACCACCGACGAGCGTCACGAGGCCGTCTACATTGCGTGGCAGTGCGCCCAGCAACTGCGCTCGGCCTACACGGCCACCTCGCTGACCGAGGGCCGCACGATCGCCGAGAAGATCGTGGCCACCTTCCCGACCTGCCCGATCCCCGAGATCGCCCGGCTCGGCCGCACCCTCAAACAGTGGAAGGCCGCATTCCTGGCCTACTTCGACACCGGCCGCGCCAACAACGGCGGCACCGAGGCCATCAACGGCCTCATCGAGCTGCACCGCCGCATCGCCCGCGGCTTCCGCAACCGCGACAACTATCGGCTACGAATGCTGCTCATCGGTGGCGGACTCGACCACCGCCCCCACCCCAAGTAAGAAGAGCCGGACATGTACGCCAGCGGACTGTCACTGCTGCAGTTCGGCGACAAGCTCGGGCGGCACCACTCCACTCCTTGGCATGTGCTTCAGGCGGCACCACTCCACTCCTTGGCATGTGCTTCAGCGGGCCGGGGTGGCGATGCGGGACAGCCATGGGCGGAAAGTTGACATGAGCGCTTCGTCCAACTGATCGCCCTCCCCGAAACACCGAGCAAACCAAGAACCCAGACCGCTGACCTCTACTGATAATTCTCGTCGTACTGCTCGGCGATCTTGCTAAGGCCCTCGAGCAACGGCTTCTCCGAGTCTCGCGGGTCAGCCATTACCACCGAAACACCGAGCAAACCAAGAACCCAGACCGCTGACCTCTACTGATAATTCTCGTCGTACTGCTCGGCGATCTTGCTAAGGCCCTCGAGCAACGGCTTCTCCGAGTCTCGCGGGTCAGCCATTACCAGGTTCCACGCCTCGTTGAAGAATTCGGGTTCAGTTTCGTGACTTCCGCTTTATCAGAATAACTATTGCCACCCAGCCTATTATCACGCCGCTGGCAAACACGAGGCCACCGGCTACAAACCACGCCGTTCTTGCGCCCCCCCGGCTTGCCTTACCAACGCCGAACAATATGAGCGTGAGCGCGGCTATAGCAGGCATTAGTAACTTGCCAAGGAGGTTCCGCATGATCCCCTAACCCGAAATTGCCGAGGCTATATCGTATGCACTGAATTGCAGACCGACGCTTCCGCCAGCCAGCTGCGCTGCAAGACTACCTTCTCCGGCCACCGCAGTACCCACGCCGAACCCAATGGCGTCGAGGGCGGCACCTCCAGCAATTTGGCCAACGGAATCGCCATTGACCGCGCCCCCGGCGACCGACAAGCCTATCCCGGACAAAGCGAATGCGGCAGATGCGCCGCCAGTAAATGGTATGGAGGCGATACCGGCGACTATTCCGGCACCTTTCAGAACGCTCCCGGCGTTGTCTTCAAAGAAATTCGGGACCGACTGCGTGAAGAAATCGCTAACTGCGTTGCTTCCGTTTGGGTCAGCGTTATTGGCCGGGTCATCATTGAAAGCGGCGTATCTGTTGGCGTTTGCCGGATCACCAATGCTTTCGATGACGTCTTGCTGACTCCACCGGCCCTGTGCCGGGTCGTAGTAGCGAAGCCCCATTTAGTACAACCCCGACGCGTCCAAGTACTCGCCTTTGTAGGCGTACGAGTTGGCCGGCGGGTTGGATAGCCCGGTGCCGGTGAGCGGCTCGCCGTAGGGGTCGTAACGGTATTGGGCGTCGACGGTTCCGCTGGGGTTGATGATGGCGATGACGGAGCCGTGACCATCGAAGGCGTAGTAGTCGGTGGTGCTGGCGGTGCCGGTGCCGCTGTCGCTGTAGGTGCCGATGAGAGTGCCCTTGGGGTCTCTCAGATAGCCCGGGGCGGCGCCGTATGCGGTGGTGCTGGTGGATTGGACGCCTTCAATGCCGTTGCGGTAGGTGATGGTGGTTCCGGTTGGGTCCGGGTAGACAGTGGCGTTGGTGCTGTCGCGGTCGACCTGGTTGTTGCCGGCGTAGTTGTAGCTGTAGTAGGTGCCGGCGGGGTTACCCGAGTTGGTGGTCATGTCGGCGCCGTTGTAGGTAAGCGCGGCGGCGGTCGGGTTTTGGGTTTGGTTTCCGGAGGCGTCGTATTTGTAGACGCCGCCATAGTTGCGGCTGGTGGTGCTGCTGTCGCTGTCAGACGGGCAGCTCGGTCCGGACGGTGCTTTGCGTCTTGCACAGCCCATTGCCAGTGTCGTAGGCGGCGTAGCTGTTGCCGGCGGGTGTTAGCGCGCTGGTGCGGTTGCCGTTGGCGTCATAGCTGTAGGTGTAGTCAGTGCCGCTGTTGGCGGGGTTATCGGCGGTCAGCAGCCGGTTGGCGTTGTCATAGGTGTAGTTCGTGACGACGCCGGTCACGATGTCTTTCTCCGAGAACAACTGGTCGGTGTCTGTGCCGCCGGCACATCCGGATCCACTGTTATGGCAGTAGGAGAAGTCGGCAACGACGGTGCTATCGGAGCTGTTACGGGTGGTCTTGATCTCTTTGAGCCGACCGGCGTCATCGAGTCGGCTATTGATGTGCACCGGAAGCCGGTCGGATTGCCCGTGACGTAATTCTTGGTCGCGTCCAACGAGTAGCCGGTGGCCTTGTCCCAGGTGTCGGTGCGCTTGTTGTTGTCGTCGTAGCGGAAGACATCGATGTTGCCGCCAGGTTCGGTGAGCGTGGTGAGATTTTCAACGGCGTCGTAACTGTAGCCGGTGGTCAACGTCCGGACGCCGACGGTTTGCTGCAGTTGCGTGAGGTTGCCGACTTCGTCGTAGGTGTAGGACAGCACGGTCCCGTCGGGGAGGGTTTGGCTGGTGAGGCGGTTTAGCCAGTCGTAGCTGTAGCTGGTGGTCTTGCCGCCGAATAGGGCTGAGGCGCGGCTGGTGAGGTTGCCGTTGTTGTCGTAGGTGTTGGTGATGTCGGTGCCGATGGTGTCGGAGTAGTCGGTCGTCAGGACGCGGTCGTCGTCGTCGTAGCTCAGTGTGGTGGTGGTCGACCCGCCGGTCGTGTAGCTGGTGAGCCGGTCGAGGTCGTCGTAGCTGAAGGTGCGGGTGCCGAGCTGGCTGCCGGTCGGCGCAATGATGGAGTCGAGCCGTTGGCTGTGGGTGCTGCCGACGACGTAGTCGCTGTAGTGGTAGGTGGTTACTTGGTTCAGCGGGTCGGTGGAGTCCTTGATCCGCCCGTCGCAGGGGTCGTGGATGTCGGTCGTGCTGCAGTGCGACCCATAGGCGTGGGTGAGCTTGGCGGTTGCGGCGCTGCCGCCGGAGCCGCTGTTGGTGTTTTGGCTGAGGTTGCCGATCCCGTCGTACTGGTAGGTGGAGGTGTGGCCGGCGCTGTCGTTGCCGCACTTCGGCTGATAGGCATCGCCGCCACTGCTGCCGCTGCAGGCGCTGCTGTCATAGCTGGCAGTCTGGGTGGTGCCCATCGCGCTTTGTGTTTTGGTCAGGCTTTCGCCGGTGCTGGTAATGCCGGTGCCGGAGTTGGTCGGGTTGGCGCCGTAGCTGTAGGTGGTCTGCTGGGAGTAAGCGTCAGTCGTCGCGCCCACATGTGCGTCGGGGGTGTAGCCGGTTCCTTGGGTGTGGCCGAGCGCGTCGGTGAGGTGCCGACGCTTTTTCGGACAGCGGCTATTGGTGAATAGTAACCGGTAGCCTGGCATTGTTCAAGCGGCTATCGGGGTTTGTGTGGTCTGAAGGTCGGTTTCTGCCTGTGCGGGTGTGCGGTAGCCGATGGCGGAGTGGATCCGTTGCCGGTTGTAGAAAACTTCAATGTATTCGGCGATCGCTTTCCGGGCATGCGCCGGGGTGGGGAATGCGGTACGGTAGACAAGTTCCTTCTTCAGTGAAGCGAAGAAGGATTCGGCGAGTGCATTGTCCCAGCAGATTCCGGTGCGGCCCATCGACCCGACCAGGCCATGTCTTTTCAGGGCCTTGGCGTATTCGACGGAACAATATTGGACACCCGCGGTCGGAATGGAAGATGCAGCCCGGCTGCAGGGTTCCGGTCCCGGCGGCCATGTTCAGCGCGTCGACGATCAGCGACGTGCGCATGTGGGTGTTCATCGACCAGCCGATGACCTTGCGGGTCGCCAAATCTATGACGGTCGCCAAATACAGCCAGCCGGTCCACGTTCTGATGTAGCTGATGTCGCCGACCAGTTTGGTGCCGGGGGCGGCGGCGGTGAAGTCCCGGCCGATCAGATCCGGCCTGGATGCCAACGATCCAGCTGGCAGTGTGGTGCGCCGCCACGGCCTGGGCTGGCAGGCCTTCAGCTGCGCGTTGGCCATCAGCTCGGCGACGAGGCGGGCGGACACCCGTTCCCCGGACTGGCGCAGCACCACGACGATCCGGCGGGCGCCGTAGGTGCCGCGGGAGGCAGTGAACGCCGCGGTGATCAACCGGGTCAGCCGGCTACGGCGGCGAGCCGCCGCGGTCGGGATGCCGCCACGGGTCTGCCAGTCATAAAACCCCGACCGGGACACCGCAATCCAGTCGCACATTTTGACGATCGGATAGTTCGCCTTCTCCGCCAAGATCAGCTCGTACTTGTCGGTCACTGATGCTTGCTCGCGAAGAAGGCGGCGGCTTTTCCCAGAAACTCCCGTTCCATTTTGAGTTCACGGACCTCTTTCTCGAGTTCCCGCAGGCGGGCCCGTTCGGAGATCGTCAGCGGCGGTTCCTCACCCGCATGCGCCCGCCGGTACGCATTCACCCAATTACCCAGAGTCCCCTCATTCAGGCCGAGTTCCCGAGCTACCTGCGCAATCGGCCGTGACGATTCCAGCACCATCTTCACAGCCTCTTCCCGATACTCGGGAGAGAAATTCTTCCGTGTCATAACCATCCCGTCTGTCTCCGTCCTTACTCATGATCCCAGTGGGACCACTGTCCGGAGAAGGGGTGACACTCCACGGTGACCTGGGTGACGCGGGAGGTGTAGGCGCGGTTTTCGTACTTGTATGTGGTGTCAAAGCCGCGTTCGTCGGTGAACGTGGTGGTCGGCTGCGAGGCCGTCTCGTTGTAGGAGAAGGAGCTGTCGTAGTCGGTAGATGCGTCGGGATGCATCGTCAGGGTGGTGACCCGGCCGGTGGCGCCGTCGTAGCCGATGTCGGTCGTCTGATGACCGCGGGCGTCGGTGATGTTGGTCAGTTCCCGGTCGTAGCTGGCCCCGGTCGCATTGGCGTAGGTGTAGTAGGTGGTTTTGCCGTTGGTGTCGGTGGCGCTGGTCAGGTTGCCGGCAGTGTCATAGCCGTAGGAGGTGCTGCGACCGTCCGAGTCGGTCAGCCCGCTGATCAGGTCAAAGCCCAGTCCGGTCGGGCTGATCCAGGGAGGCGGTGATCGTGCGACCGCGGGTGTCGGTGATGTAGTTCAGCGCGCCGAGCAGCGAATAGCCGGGCTTGTTCGGGTAGTACGTGATGGTGATCGCGTTGCTGTTGCGGTCGCTAATCTTCCACAGCTGCCAGAAGTTGTTGCCCGAATCGGTGTTTTGCCTCTTGAACGCGTACTTCAGGCCGCTGGCGTGGAAGGCGATGGTGTATTCGCTGGGACCGGTGTCGGTCTGGGTGAGCGACGCGTCCAGGCCTGGCGGGGTGATCCAGCCGCCGGATCCGTTCGGGCGGAACGGCGCCACCTTGCCGGTGCCGTCCCAGTAGACGAAGCTGCCTGATCCCAGTCGTTGCAGGTATTTGCCGAAGGACAGCTGCCAGCGGTTGCGGCCAAGCATCATGTCGGCGTTGTTGGTGTTGTAGCGGGTCTGGCGGCCGTTGTAGATCCGCGAGAGGGTCAGCGGCATCCCCACCCCGCCGATGTTGAACTCGGTGCAGGACAGGTAGTCGTTGCCGTTGGTGACCGCCACCTGCACCGAGCACTTGTCGTTCGTACTCCGCGAGATCGCGGTAGTCGGGGTGCCGATGCCGTCAGACCAGTCGACGACCAGCGTCGGGTCTCCCGACGAGGCCTTGGTGCTGTCGAACCGGACGTACTCCCCGGAGGCGTCCGGGTTTGCTTTGAGTAGCACACCGTCGTTGGCGGTGGCGCCGGTGATCCAGGCCTGCACCAGATCCGGTGCGAACAGGTTGTACTGGCTGCCGGCGGTGACGGTGCCGGACAGGCTGAGTGTTCCGGCGACTGGGCTGGAGAAGTCGCCGCCGGCGGTCGTCCAAGAGTTGGTGCCGTTGTACTTGTTCCAGGTAGCGGCGCTGGTGTAGCTGCGGGTGAGCGCATGCGCTTCGATGTTCAGCGGCGAGCTCAGCGGCGACGGTGAGCTGTCCACCGCGGTGAGAACCAGCTTGGCGTTGCGGACCACTGCGGACGGCGGGATCGAGGAGACGTCGAAGTGCAGCAAGCTGCGCGAGTAGAGCACACCTGGGTATTCGCCGACCTGGTTGGTGGTGTTGGAGCAGCCGGTGGTGTTGGCGTAGACGCCGCTGGCGATCGTGCAGTCCCCTGGGGAGGTCACCGGCAGTGTGACGCTCGGATCGATAGTGATCGGGGACTTGCGGGCCGGCGCAGTCAGCCAGCCCGGGTCGAGTGCCACCGACACCGGAGTCACCGAACGAAGGACTTGCCCGAGCGCGAACGAGGCCTGCGCCGCGGTCGCCGGCACGTTGGCGGCGTCGACGGCGCTCGCCGGCGGAATCTCAAAAGCCGGCTTTCCCTGCTCGTCAGCGACCGTCGCGGCGCCCGCTTTGCCCTTGCTGAGCGTCAACCCGGTGGAGGTGGTGAACTGCTCCGCCGGCAACGCCGCCGCGGCCAGCCGGTCGGCAACGACGATGGATTCCTTCACCCCAGTGGGGGTGGCGATGAACGACACGTCGCTGCCGCGCAGCACCGACCGGTAGGTGATCGTCTTTCCGGACACCTCGCCGGTAGCTGACGAGGCGCCCGGCAGCGTCCAGGACACCGACTTGCCGTTCGCGGTCACGGTCACCGGACCGGCGGCCAGGTTCGCCGGGAAGTGCACCTGGTAGCCCGCGGCGGTGTTGCGCCACCCCGAACCTGCGGCGTCATCGGCGACCAGCCGGCTATCGATCGGCTGCCACTGCCCCTTGCTGTCGCGGTAGTTCAGCGGCTGCGGCGAGAAGGTGGTCTCCAGCCCTTCCAGCGTTGTGATGGTCTTGGAGTACTCGGTGCGCAGGCTGACCACCTCCGACCCCAACGGCGGCGCCGGCGCATCGGCGGTCCCGGCCGGCGTCGTCTTGGCAGGTGCGGCGGCCTGCGCGCTGATCGGTAGCGCGGCGAACGACGCCGCGACCATCGCCGCAGAGGCGGTCACGCCAACCAGCGCGCGACGCTGCCGGC
>CAVVHC010000004.1:0-10666 GCA_963747915.1 uncultured Actinomycetota bacterium
GTCGGACAGCCGGCCGCCGAGCAGCAACAGCCCTCCGAAGGCGAGCGCGTACGCCGTCACCACCCACTGCCGGGCGCTGTCGGAGAAGCCGAGGGCGTGCTGCGCGGTCGGAAGCGCGATGTTCACGACCGTCGAGTCGAGCACCACCATCAGCTGGGCGAGCGCCAGCACGCCGAGAATCAGCCACCGGCGAGCGTGGTGTCGCTCGGCGGCGGACCGGTGCTCGGCGATCGCGTGCGCGGGCGAGTCCTGCGAGATCATGACCTCTCCTAAACGGAACGGACTGCTCCGGTTACGCTCGATCGTAACGCCTAAACGGAGCGGACGATTCCGTTTGTGAGGTACGCTGCACACGTGAGGTCAGCCACAGCGACCACCCGGAGGAGCGCTCGGGACCTCGAGGGCGTGGAGGGTGACCGGGTTCGCGCCCGGCCGCTGCGCAAGGACGCGGCGCGCAATCGCGACCGCGTGATGAAAGCCGCCGACGAAGTCTTCGCGGAGTGCGGCCTCGACGCATCCCTGGCTGACATCGCGAAGCGTGCCGGCGTCGGCATGGGCACGATCTACCGGAATTTCCCGGACAAGGACGCGCTCGTCGGTCAGCTGCTCGACGACAAGCTGGCAGCGGCGCGAGCGATCGCTGCCGAGGCGGCGCAGCAGCCATCCGGCTGGAGCGCGTTCTGCGCGCTGCTGGAAGGCTTGACCGAGCAGCTGGTTGCCGACCGTGCGCTGGCCGAGATCCTGCTGAGTGACTACGGGGCCGCGCACGCCGACCGCGGCCTCTCCCTGCTGAAGCCATGGGCCGGCGACATCCTCAAGCGCGCTCAGGCCGAAGGCGAGCTGCGCCGGGATATCACCGCGAACGACATCCCAGCCTTGCTCGGCATGACGACGGCGGTGGCGGGGCTGACCGCGCCGGTTCGCCCGGCAGCGTGGCGGCGTTACCTGCTGCCGCTGCTCGATGGTCTGCGAGCAGACGGGATCTGCACGCGGCTGCCGGCCAAGGCGCTCAGCGACGCCGAGCTGGACAGCGCCGTCCGGGCCGGTTCCGCCGGCGGCTACCGCCGGCGCTAGCGGCAGGCGCGGATCTTGCCGGCTGCTCCGACGTACGCGTCCGTGATCCATCCCGCATCGACCGCGTCCCAGTAGATGGTGCGGCCGTTCGGCGAGGAAACCGCCTCCCCCTTGCCCACGCACAACACCTCGACCTGATAGCCGCTCGAGATGGTCTTCACGATCTTCGCGGAAGTGTTCGGCGCCTTACGCACGTTGACCGCATCACCCTTGCTCAGCACCTTGAAGCACTTGCCGACGCGCGCATGGCACGGCGGCGGAGTCGGATAGGTGGTGGGGCTGGCGCTGCCGGAGGGCGACGGGCTCACACTGGCGTCGCTCCCGGACGGCGACGCCGACGTCGATGTCGGGCCACTCGCTGATGCCGTCGGGCTGCCCGACGCGGCAGCGGACGCACCCGCCGCGTTCGCCGGCGGCGAGCTGGAGCAGGCGGCCGCTGTCAGCGGCAGCGAAAGGGCCAGTGCGACGCCTCCCAGGATGCGAAGGAACGATCTTCCTGGCGAGGCTGCGGCGTGCACCCAAGGAGTATCCACCTCGACGTCGTTCGCCTCCTGGCGAATCGCGCGTCGGCGGCAGGATCGGGACGGCGGCCGGGCGTTCCACCGAAACGCAACGGTTACGGCTGCGAAACTGCGGGCGCGGCCGACCTGCGTAGCTTGGGCGCCGCCATGACAGAGACGGATCTCGCGGCGCGGCAGGCGCCGGTGGAGCGCGGCCAGGTGATGGCAATGATCGCCGAGCTGGACGGCGTACCGACGTCCGTCGATCCGGAGCGGGTGCGCCGCGCGAGCCGAGACATGTCGGCGGTGCTTTCCCCTGCGCTTGCTCGGCTTTTCAAGGATCGGCTGGCGCATGCGATCGCCTGCAGAAGGTGGACGCGATCGCGGCACGTCCTGACCCAGCCTGCCGTCGCTACCCCCACGGCCCGCGACGCTGACCCGGCAGCGAGCTCCCACCAAGATCAACGCGCCAATGACCATGGTGAAGCCCGGTTTGGCGGGGGGTTCAGCTTGACCAGCGGCGCGTTGATCTTGGGCGTCGGTTGCCAGCGGTCGGGACGAGCGCTGCCCGCACGCGTCGCCGCGGCAGCTCCAGCGTCCCTCTGACCTGCTCAACTAGCTCACGGATGGTCCGGCAGACGCGTCCGCGCCGTCTATGGCTAAACTGTCCTGCGGCGTCCGCGCCTTGGCGGCCGGTCACCAGCGCTCGTAGCTCAACGGATAGAGCATCTGACTACGGATCAGAAGGTTGCAGGTTCGAATCCTGCCGAGCGCGCTCTATTTTTGTGCAGGTCAGCGACCTCTGCGGCGAGGACTTCACGTCCGATATGGCGCAGCAGTTCGAGATCGCGGATGCGGTCGCCGCTGCGCGCGGCCGGCGCGCTCAAACACCTTAGCTTAGCGTGAAGGCGAATCGAGGAGGTGTCACCAACGGGGCCACGCGGGCTCGGCACCACACCCAGCTCGCGTCGGGTCGCCGTAGCCGGGCGCGTACGACGGCGCTGAGCTCGGACGTGTGAGCATGGGCGAGCCCCGTAGGCAACCCGGGAATATCGTTGGGGTGCACGGCGGCGAGAAACGATTGCCCGATGAGCACGCATGGCTGGCGGTGGCGCGAGCTAGCGTCGGCCACACCTACGGCGGGCTCAAGCAGACCTAGCCTAGCTTGGCGACTTGAGGACGGACGGTGGTTGCCAGTCTCCGGTTAGTACTTCGGATCTAGGGGCGTAGAGGCGCATGGTGATGCCCAGCGGGCCGGCCGGGGCTGGAAGCCAGTTCGATTGCCGGTCAGGCCCGGGGTTGGCGTGTTGGATGTAGATGTCCAGCGCGCCGTCGCTGTTGTATTCGAGCTTGTCGCGATCGCCGATGGCAAACCGGTTGATCTCGTTCGCCGCCTGGAAGCCCTCGGCGTCGTACATGGTGATGGACCAGAAGGCGTCGACTGGCGGGAGGCCGTCGGCGTCGAAGTGGATCGTGTAGTTGATGTCTCCGGCGGTTGCATCTCCGTCGGCGTCGGTGAGAAGGACAGGATAAATCGCGTCCTCGGGTGGATTCGCGCCAAGCCCGATGTGGGCGATGAGCGCGCGTTTGAGGTAGTAATTGCCGTAGACGCCCACGCTGTCGCTCTGCACGGACCAGCCGTTGACCTGGACACCCATCTTGGCCATCGCGCTGCTCAACGCGGCGCGGGCTGCCGCAGCGCCCGCTTCGATCTGAACTGCCCCAGGTTTCATGCCGCATCTTTCTGAGTTGGAAGGATGCGAACCATGCCGAAGAAGATCGATCCGATGGTCAAGGAGCGCTGCGTGCGCCAGGTCCTTGATCACCTTGCCGAGTACCCGACGCTGACTGCGGCGGCTGAGGCGGTGGCCCGCCGGGAAGGTGTCGGGAAAGAGTCTGTTCGCCGCGGGGTGGTGCAGGCCCAGATCGACGGCGGGCAGCGCCAGGGTGCCAGCAGTGCGGAGCTGGCCGAGATCCGCGAGTTGAAGTCCAAGGTGCGCCGGCTGGAGGAAGACAACGAGATCCTGCGCCGGGCCTCGATTTTCTTCGCCGGGGCACTCGACCCCCGCAACCGTTGATCGTCGCGTTCGTGGACGAGATGCGTGCCGAGGGCCACGCGGCCTGTGTCGATCTGCCGGGTCCTGCGCCAGCAGGGCTGCCAGGTCGCCGCGCGGACCTACCGATCCTGGGTGCAGTCCGGCCGCTCGCCCGCGGATCGCACGATCACCGACGCAATGGTGATCGACCGGGTCCGCGGGTTGGCCTGGACCGTGGACGCGGACGGTGTTCGGCGCATGACCCCTGAAGGTCTCTACGGGCGGCGCAAGATGACCGCGCTGGTGCGCCGCACGGCCCCCGAGGTGACGCCCGGCAGTGTGGATCGGGCGATGAAAGCCCTTGGCCTGCAAGGGATCCGCCGGTCCAAGGATGTTGAGCGACACCCTGGCTGGTGATCGGTGGGGCGGCTCGCGTCACGGACGGTGAGGACGGCGTCGGCTGGTTCGTCGTCGCGTTGTCGTCGCACACATGCCAGGGCGCGGGTTACGCGGCCGAGCGGGTGAGCGTCGCGGTGTCCGGCCCGGTTCGTGAGCACGCTGTCGGCCGACTTGAAATTGATCAACGATCGCGTCAGGCTGCAACACCACCAGCCCCTGATGCCGATCGGCATCGCGGGCGAAGATTGCCTGATGCGAGGGGTTTTCCGGAGTGTTTGTGGTGCTCGACGAGACGGTTTCGCCGCGCTGCTGCGACGGCTGCGGCTCTTCGTTCAAGCCCTGGGGTTACGCCCGCGAGAGAGCTGTCCGCGAACACGGCGAGCGGCAGCGCCTCGTTCGGCCGCGGCGGGTGCGCTGCCGCGGCTGCCAGGTCACGCACGTGCTGGTGCCGGCCCTTGTCGCGCCCCGGCGCGCGGACTCTGCACCCGTCATCCTCAATGCTCTGCTGGCCAGGGCCGGCGGGCGGGGGCACCGGTCGATCGCCGCTGACTTGTCCTTGCCGACGGGCACGGTGCGCGGCTGGCTGAGACGGGCGACCGCGAACGCCGAGCAGGCGCGGCGCGAGGCGATGTGCCTTGCGGTCCAACTCGACCCGCTGCTGGGCCCGGTGACCCCGGCCGATAACCCGCTCGCCGACGCCAGCAACGCGATCGGCACTGCCGTCGCAGCGGCTCGGCGTCGGCTCGGGCCGAGCGTCGGCGCACCGACCGCCATGGCGATGGTCATCGGCGCGGCGCTGCTGCACCCGCTCCGCACATGATCCACTAACCCCTGCCCGGCGCCCGTCTGCCCCGGAATCGCCGACACGGTGACCACGACCGCGTCACCGCGCACATGAAGCCGCTCAACGATGCTCACGCTGTAGCGGTCATGCTCACGCAGCCGCCCGAAATGCCCGTCGTTCGTCATCACGGCGAACGTCGCCTTCGTCCTCATCCAGAGCGTCGGTCAACATCCAAGGGCATCCGGACCACCATTCCGGCCAAGGACGGCAAGCGGGCCGGTGACCTGCTCGACCGCGACTTCACCGCTCCCGCCCCGAACCGGACCTGGGTCATGGACTTCAGCTACGTGCGGTGCTGGACCGGATGGGTCTACGTCGCGTTCATCCTTGACGTCTTCGCCCAGAAGATCGTCGCGTGGAACGCCGCGACCACCAAGGACGTCGACCTGGTGACGATCCCGCTGCGAATGGCCACCTGGCAACGTGCCCGCGAGGGACACCCTGTCGTGCCCGGTCACCTGATCGGTCACAGCGACGCCGGGTCGCAACACACCGCCATCCACTACACCGAGCGGCTCGAGCTCGAAGGCCTCAAACCGTCGATCGGATCGGTCGGCGACGCCTACGACAACGCCCTGATGGAGAGCGTGATCGGCCTCTACAAGACGGAGTGCATCCGCACCACGATCTTCCACACCGAGCCCTACCGCACGAGCGCAGACGTCGAGTACGCCACCGCCGGCTGGGTCGACTGGTGTGGATATGCCGGTAATCAGGTGGGACAAATCGACTTCCACATCCTGGGCTCGATCAGGTATCCGGCAAACCCGCTATCGCAACATCGACCGGCCTCTTGTCGTCTGACACGTCGCAAGGAGCCGGTGGGGTACCGGCGCAGCAGCCTGCGCGGATCCAGGTCAGCGTTGCCGGATTGCCGAGCGGCCGTCACCCAGCCTCGTGCATACCCCTAGGGGTATTATCGCACAGGCCGCTGGCGTGGAAGCCGCGTCCCTTCTGTGTTCCGTTGCCCAGACGTCACGGCAACCGCCAGCGGTATCACGAGCCACCACTGGGCACCGGAGACCCGGCGGTCGCAAGGCCGGCCGAGGGCAACCGCCTTCGGCTTCCAGCAGAGAGGAAGAGCAGCACATGTGTCGAGCAGTCAACTGCCGCAAGTGTGGAAAGGCCACGTGGGCCGGCTGCGGGCAGCACGTTGACCAGGTGATGCGCGGCGTGCCCGCCGCGCAAAGGTGCAGTGGCCACCAGGGTGAGCCCCGCTCCCGCGGTCTCGTCGGGCGACTGTTCGGGCGCCGGTAACGGGCACGCTCCCTGCCTGCCTGCGGCATCCGCACCTCACGACAGGCGTGGATCTCGCCGGCGGGGCACGGCGGTGGGCGCCGGGGACGCTGGAGAAGCGACTGACGCGCGTTCGCGCAACAGCACTTATTCGATTGCGGCCTCGGTGCCTGCGACCGTCACTGCGCGAAGGAGTGAGGAACGCGCAGCATCGGCATAGTGGCCATCCGGGTGCGCCGCAGCATGGTCTGCACGGTCTTGAGATCGACGCCGCATAGGAGCCGAAGCTGGCGGCGCCGTGACGCAGGTCGTGCAGCCCCACCTGCCGGCGGCTACAGCAGAAGTCCAGCCGCGCCGATTCATAAGCGTTATGGCCACTCTCGACTCGGTTCGCGCGATCGTTCGACGAAGACATTTAGCGAGCGATGCCCGCGCAGGGATCTGGTCGAGATCAAAGGCGCGCAATGAGCAACTCCGCTTCATCGCGTGGCATCGGCGATCCCTCGCCGAGATGGCGGCCGTTGCCATCGCCGTCACGACGCTCACCGCGATCTTCATTCCGGACACGTTCCTACGCGGATTCGTCGCCGGCGCAGGGCTATTTGGCACCTTCGGCTTTCTGACGCTGTGGGTCGTACAGGCGAGCGGGACAGCTCCGCAAATGATGGGCGAGCTCGCCGAACAGTGGACCGCGAGCGAACTCCGGCCCCTCCGCCGATACGGCTGGCGCCTGGTCAACCACTTCGCCCTCAGAACGTGGGACATCGACCACCTTCTGGTCGGCCCAGGCGGCGCGCTGGTCGTCGAAACCAAATGGAGCGCCCAATCCTGGGTGCTCGATCCACCCGACGAGGCCATCACCAAAGCCGTCCGCCAAGTCGAGAGCAACGCCCGCGACGTCAGACTCTGGACCAACCTGCCCGTCGTTGAGCCGGTCGTGATTCTCTGGGGGCCTGAAGCCAGCCAGCTACCGCCGGTCTCCCGCGTCCACAACACCACGGTCGTCGCCGGCCCTCACGCCGGAGATTGGCGCAACCGACTGCCGCGCACCGGCGTCACCACCCACGAAAAAGTAGATGCCGCCTGGCGGAAAGTCGACGAACAGGTCAGGCGTCGAGACCCTCGAGATGACAGCCTGACCAAGCTGCCGCCATCCGCATTTTGCCTATACCTGACTGGACTATTCACGCTGGCGGCTGCCGGGCTCGGGTTCTACGCATCAGCCCAGCTGCTGAGACTGCCTTGGTCGGTCGCATGGGGCGCGCCTGCCTGCGCGGCGCTCGCCCTGCTGGCCCGACCGGCCCGCTCCAATACGCGACTGCGCTATCCCAGCCTCGGCTGGCAGACGGGAACGCTGTGCGCGGCGGCCGCCGTCATCATCGACGCCGTTCTCCTCGCGCTTCGATAGCACTGTCGACGTTGAAGACGCCACCGGCTGAGCCGCAAGCACGCTGGCTTGAAGCTTGAGTCGACCCGGACGCAGCCCAACTCGGCGACAGCGGTCCACGCTGCGTGCGCTCCGACCGTGACCCGAACGACCTACGGCACGGGCGCGCGTGGAGAGTGCTTCCAGAGCTAAGGCGCTGCTCACGTCAGCCACGGTCTTCAGCGACCTCCAGCTGCGCCAGCACATGTCGCTCTTTCGGGTGCGCTACTTCGCCTGCGCCGGCAAGCACCGAAGCAGCACCCGAGCAGCCGCGTGAAGCTGCGCCCCTGAGCTTTCAGGCGAGCTTCCTTCGCTGGTCAGGCGAAACAGGACGGACCAGATGACTTCGCCGAGCACTTTGGCGATGTCTTCAGCGTCTTCGCGGTCGGTGACCTCGCCGATGAGGTCACCGATGTCGTCGATGATGTAGTAGCCGTCGGGTGCAAAACGGCAGCCGCTTGAGGTCCCCTAACCATAACAGCGTTATACGGTGGCGTCGGCGTGCTCCCGGCGCACCGCGTACAGCCCTAACGACGGTGGCCAACTACCCACCCGATCGTCAGCACCGGTCAGCAGGCGGTCTGCGCCGAGATAGACACTTGGCGCCGCGTCGGGCGGACCAGCGGCTCAGCCGTTCCCGCCAGCCGAGCGGCGCCGCTGGCGGGTTGCCTTCGGCGGTGAGCAGGTCACGCAGCTGCGACCAGGACGGGTTCACGTGGGCACTGCCGCCGACGACGACCGTCGGGACGGTTTCGTTGCCACCGGCCGCCGAACGTACGAACGCTGCCGCGGCCGGTTCGTGCCAGATGTTGCACCAGTCGGCAGGCACCTGGTGGCGGCGCAGCCGGCGGCGAAGGCTCGCGCAGTACGGACATCCGGGCCGCCAGTAGACCGTCAGCGCGGGCGCGGCTGCCGGCCGGGTCCCGTTGTCGGCGTGGTCGGGCTGCGGGTCAGGCATGCGGGCCCTTTCTCGGTGCGTCCCTTCCTAGCAAAGCAAGCGGATTCCGCCGGCGAACCTGCATCGGTCCTGCTGCGCTATCGCTCGCTGCTCACCCACGCGGCGACGACAAGGGCGAAGTTCACGACGACCCCTGAACGGTCGACGCCTCCGGGCGGCAGCAGGTCCGGGAACTCGACCACCCGGCCATTGCGCAACCCCTCGGCGCACAGCGCAAGAGTCTGTTCCGGGTCGGCGTCGGCGGGCAGCCCGAGGTACAGCTCGGATTGAGCTGACAGCAGGTGCAGGTTGTGTCTCATGCCGGTCCATTTCGCCTTACTGGCCGGCGGCCGACGCGCGGCCGGAATCCGGGCAACGGCACTAGCGTCGTCCGAGGCGACGCTCTCCGCTGACACCCGGCTGGTAGGTCAGCCCGTAGTGCGCGAATACCTCGGCCTCCCGCTGGCTGCTGAGCTCGCCGTCCGTGTCGATGGACGGAGCGCCTTTGATCAGCTTCTTCGGGGCCGTGACCTTGACCCAAGACGGCGACACCACAGCGCCCGCGAGCGGTACGAAAACCAGTCGGTGGCGGCCCACCATGCCGACCCTGACGCTGGCAAACGTGGGCTCCTCGGTCGTCGTATCGAAGTAGACAGCTTCCAGCGTGCCTACTTTTTGCTCAGCGGGATCGACTACGTTTTGGCCGCGCCACTGCCGCAGGTTCTCAGCCGGGAATGTCATACCGCGCTTCCTAGCACCCTCATCAACGACTAACCCGTCGATTTCCGCCGACTTTCGAGCCCCCGAAGACGAGCGTGCCGATGAAGAGAATCGCGGCGATGATTGTCAACCAGATCAGTCCGTGCACGACGGCACCCACGATTCCGAGGACTATCCACAGAATGATCAGAAAAAGGAGGAAGGCAAGCACCAGAATGTCCTTTGTTCGGTCATATGTGCCAAATTGCTGAACATATTAAGTGGCCACCGACGAGGCTGTGGACTGCGCCAGGACCGCCGAAGCGCTGACACGGTTGTCCGGCGAACTCGCTGCGGCGCTCGCGTGGCAGGCGGCCGGACCGAGTGTCTCCGGCGGGATGACGAGAAGGTCCAACCGGCCGGTGCCATCAACGGCGGTCAGGCTCAGTAGATGCGGGTCGATGGTGTTGAACCAGCCGAGACGGATCGTCCGGCCGTCGGCTTCCAGCTTGCGAGCCGCAGGCTCAAAAGCTAGGAGGCTGTAGCTGGCGCGGGTCATGCGCGCACCTCGGCGATGCAACTCGCGGATAAGCGGAGGCAATTCACCGGCCAGGGAATGCGAGCGCGGCCACCAGGCCCCGTCCAGCATCGAGCGGTGGCCTGCTTCGGCGCTCAGCAGGCTGAGCCGAACCTCATCCTCCACAGCCACTGCCTGGAGATTCCCGGGCTCACGCTGGCCGGCGCCGCTCACGTAGAGGGGCGAACTAATGACTCCTTGAGTGATAGGCCCCACAAGGGACCGCCTATCCCCCTCCGCCAGCGGAGGGACTTGCACCCGAGTGGCGCTGGCCACAGTCTACGCCCGAAAGCACCACCCTTGACCGTTCTTGAAAGCAGCCCTGGGCCAGTTCAGGTGAATAGGGACCAGCCCGCCCAGCGAGCCCTGTCACCAGGGAATTCCGCCGCGGTCCTCGCTCGAGAACGTCAGACGGCACCCAGCCCAGAGCTTGAGCATCCAGAGCGCTATTTCCGCGAGCGACCTGACCCGCGAATGGGTCGCTCTCGGCCACCGCAGCACGCACACTGGAGGGATCGGATCAGCCGGAATCGGGAGACTGTCGTGGCATACCTGTTGCTCATCGGCGCCAGCGGCTCAAACGAGCGCTGGGAGATCCAGCGGGGCCAAGAGGACGAGGTGGCAGCCCAGCTACGCCACGTCGGCACCGAGACCACCGGCGAGTTGCCGCTGGTGGACCCGGGGAGCGAACAAGGTATCCAGGTGTTCCTGGCCTGGAATCACTTCGCCGCCGCGGCCATCGTTCCGTCTCCGACATCGAAGGGCGAGCTTCGCGGCCAGTACGCGTAGCAGCGACGGCTGGACCCGCGACAACGCGCGGCGGAAGAGCGGGATGTCCTCGCCGACCAGCGCGAACGGCCGGCGGATGAGGGTGACGCGGTCAGTAGCGCTGTTATCTGAGCGCGCGCGTCCCTGCACAGCTCGGCTTGACATGCATT
>CAVVHC010000005.1:0-83984 GCA_963747915.1 uncultured Actinomycetota bacterium
TGAAAAACCGTGCGGCTCGCTCGTTCTCGTCAGTGAGCAGCGGGAGCCTGGAGAAGCGCGACCGCGAGGTTGGTGAGCTCCGCGGCGGGCGCGCGCAGTGACGACGGGCGCTGCGGCTGATCGCGTTCCCACGCGGCGAGCGCGCTGATGACGAAGCGGGCCATCAGGGCGACCCGGCGCGGGCGGTCGCCCGCAGGCAAATGGTGCAGGCGGTCGATGAGAGCGGCGAAGAGGTCCGCAAGGAGCGAGACGTCTGCGGTTTGCGGGTTGTGCTGCTCTGCGGCGAGGGCGACGGGCTCGAAGACGTTCAACGGCGCCCCGACCAGCCACTGCTCGTTGAAGCGAGCCCAGTGGCTGGGCCGGCTGCGTTCCAGCTCCGCGACGATGGGGTCGAGGTAGATCGCGACGAGGCTCTCGAGGTCGTCCTCCTTGCGCGATCGGGCCGCGGCGAGCATGGCGCGCCGATGCTCGTTGATGGGGTCGGTGTGGCGTTTCCACACCGCGTCGAGCAGCCCCTCCCAGGATCCGAAGTGGTAGGCGACGGCCGAGTTGTTGCGCTGGCCGGCGGCCCGGACCACCTCCGACGCCGAGACGCCGTGGAAGCCGCGCTCGGCGACCAGCAGCTCGCACTGCTCGATCAGCGCGGCAGCGGCGGTTGACCCGCGGGTGGTGGCCATGTATTAAGAAGCCTATCTTAATCGGGACTGGTAACCGGAGCTTGATCATGACTGTCTTTCGTCGCCGCAGGGTGATTCGCACGCTCGCCGCCGGTGTCGCCGCCAGCGCGCTGCTGTCCGGGGCGGCGTATGCCTCGGGCGGTTCGCCCGCCGCCTCGGGGCGGACGGAGCATTCCGGCGCCCGGCACCTGCGCGCCGGTGAGCTGCTCACCGCCCAGCCGCTGACCGGCGCGGCGGCACTGCCGAGCGCCGCCGTCACCGAGCTCATCACCTACGTGTCGCAGGATGCGCACGGGCAGCCGATCGTCGTCTCCGGAACGGTGGCCGTCCCGCGCACCGCCCCGCCGCCCGGCGGCTGGCCGGTGATGAGTTGGGCTCATGGCACGAGTGGATACGCCGACACCTGCGCGCCGTCGAATGACACCGTCGACGGCCCGGACCACGACTACTTCGCGGTCATCGACCCGACGCTGGACGCGTGGGTCGCCCGCGGCTACGTCGTCGCGCAAACCGACTATCAGGGGCTCGGAACGCCTGGCGGGCATCCGTATCTGAACGGGGTCAGCGCGGCGAACACCGTCGTCGACATCGTGCGTGCCGCCCGCGATCTGAACCGGCGGGTCGGGCGCGACTGGGTGGCCGCCGGTCACAGCCAGGGCGGGCAGGCGGCGCTCTTCGCCGCGCAGCTCGGCAACCGGCGCGCGCCGGATCTGCGATTGCGGGGCGCGGTCCCGATCGCGCCCGGTGGGACGTTCGTCGCGCAGACAGTGCCGTACATCCAGTCGAACCAGCCGGGAGCGGCTGCGGCGGAGGCGTTCCTGCCGCTGATGCTGCTCGGAGCGCAGGCCGCGGATCCGTCCATCAACGCGGAGAGCTTGGTCAGTGACGCGTTCCAGCCGGCGCTGACGGCCGCGCGGACGGGATGCCTCGCGCAGCTGCGCGCCGTGCCACCCATCGACCCGGCAACGGTCTTTCGCCCAGGCGCGGATCTGGGGCCGCTGACCGACTATCTGGCTCAGCAGGACCCGATGACGACGCTGCCGAAGGTGCCGACGTTCATCGCGCAGGGTCGGCGGATGTGCTCGTCGCCAAGACGGCCACCGATGCTCTGGTGAAGACGCTGTGCGGAAAGGGTGCACCGATCACGTATCAGGTGTATGCGGGGCAGGACCACCGGGGGAGTGTCGGCGCGTCGCTCGCCGATGCAGAGCGTTTCGCGGACGCGGTGGTGGCGGGGAAGCCGAGTGTCAACCCAACCCGTGTCCCGGAGGGGCTAGAGGACGATCGGCAGCTCTGTCCCGGCGGGGTCATGGCGGTGTGAAGCGGATCGGCGTTCGCGTTCGCGTCGACGATGGCGAGAACGTTGCAGAACAGAGGACCGCAGCTTTCGTGCAGAACGAGAAGTGACGGGTGCACTGGGTGATCGCTGGGCTCGGTCTGCGGCGCGGGGGCCAGCCTGCTGGGCAGCAGCGCCTTGTTGATCGCTAGCCAAATATTTATCTAGTCACTCTTTGGTGTGGGGGGAGCCACTGGACGGCAATTGAAGGTAAGCCCAAGCGCGGCTACGTTCGGTACGCCCTTTGGGGCGGGTCGCACGAGCCCGAGCAGAGAGTCGCTGCGCAGCGGGAGCTTCACCCCGAGTCGCTCGGCCAGTTTCATTGAGTAATAGATCGGCCGCCACGGCACGCTCACAAAACGACCTCTTTCCGGGTCGCCGCAAACCATACGAATCACTTCTGGCACGGAGAGCTTCGCCGGGTCCGCGACTCCAACTACTCCTCCTACTCGGGCGGTGAGCGCTCGTTCAATCGCGGGGCCGAGATCTGCGGCGCTCAGCAAGAACTGAGAAGATTGGTTCCCGCCTGGCACAGGAAAGATTGGCAGTTTCGCCAGGCCGGCTAGCGCGCTGGCCATCCCCCCTGCGTCCGGACCATAGATCAACCCGAGCCGTAAGCTGACACCGCCCAGGCTGCTGACCAGAGATTCAACTTCCAACTTTGCGCGACCATAAAACTGTCTCGTGCCCTCGTAGGCGGACATCGAAGAGATAAGACAACGCGACGGACACCGGCGTATCTTGCTGCGCGGATCAAGGCTTGCGACCCCACGACGTTCACTTGGTAGGCCTCGGCTACATCCGGTCAAGGTCAAATCCCAGGCGGCATGCACCAGGCAGTCGACGTCGTCGAGAAGCCCGGGCTCAAGTGGCGCACCGAGCACCAATTTCCGAGCTCTCGGTCCGAGCGCGGCAGGATTCCTGGTAAGCGGCACCGTGTCATAGTCGTGGCCGTCCAGATAGCTAAGCAATGTTCTGCCTACATAACCACTCGCGCCCGATACGGCGATCGCGTGCGGGCGCATGGCATTCATGCTGCACCACGCCCGGCCACTTCACTTGCGATGCGATGTGCATTAGCCATTACGGTGAACGTGAAGGTGGTCGCAGGAACGGTAGGAAAAACCGAGGAGTCGACGATATGCGTGCGTCGCCAGCCTCGCACTCTTCCATACCTGTCAGAGGATTCGTCGTCGAGTCCGCCATCAGCGCGGTGCGGAAAGCTCCCTCCGTAGTGGTAACTCTTGCCGGAGCCTGACAGCTCGGTCAGCAGTCCAACAGGACGACTGTCGAGAGCGTTGCCGACCATCGACAATCGGGACAACACGGCGTCGAGCATTGGTGGCCTCGGTTCCGCCTATTGTCAATCTCCAGTCGCGGTCGTCCGTCGATCCCGCGCCCCGTGACTTGCACGGTCACTCGAGGCGACGCCCACGACGGGAGATAACCTAGGCCGACCGTCAGCCGGCCTAAGAGTGCGCCGGCCAAGGGACTGGCAATACGCGAACGCAGCGGTGCCGGTAGCGCGCCGACCATTGCCGGGTTGTAGGGATAAAGATGGATCTGGGCGAGGCTCCACGCGTCCGCATCCATCGCGACAACAACATTCACTTGATTAAGAGTGAAATCAGCCAACATCCGCCTCGGGTCGCCAAACCCCCGGGCCGAAAGGAACGGCACCGCAAATTGCGCTGACTCGCCAAAGGCGACGACGGAGGCGGTCTCCATGGATGCGAAAGCGCGATTCGCTTTTGACCCCATGGCTCCCACCGACTACAAGACGCGATCGGCCTCGAAGGTCACACGATTGCCAGTCGCCAACTCCGTCCCCTCGACGGAACTAGCTGAAGCCGACTCGACGACCTTTGTCACTAGGATGCCGCCGCGGTAAGCGATGCGTCCGGAAGCTAACGTCTGTCGAAGGTCTGACTCGACGAGTAGATCAACCCGTATGGACAGCCCGTCATGCAGAGCGCACACCGAACGCAGCGGTCAGCGCGAAACGCGAGCCGCGCGCGGCCGAGTGTGACGCCGACGCCGCGAATCTGCTCTCGCTTATCCTCGTAACGCCGCAGTAGACGCTCGAACCTTGGATTGAGCGGCGGCAATGCCCTGTCATCAGAAGCCTCGACGAGAAGCGGAAAGTAGTCTTCGAGGTCGTCTTGTTGCGCCGCGAGCGGGACCTCACGCAAGATCGACTGGTAGTGCTGCTGCATTGACTCCCAACTGATAGGCCAGTCCCGGAAAGCGGCTTTTGTCAAAGGTGTTAGCTGAGCCCCCCACGCATTCGAGAAGCCCCCTCTGACCCCTGATATAGCCGAGGCGTTGGCCCCGACTTGGGCGGTGACTCCGGTCAATTGGCCGACGTCTCGAAAAGGAAAGTCGGACCCATAGGTCCGCTTCTGAGGGATCCGTCCGTCAGGACGCGAGGCCACAGGCTGTCGCGAAATAGTCTCGACATGGGAAACGCCTCCAGGCGGAGCGCTCAGTGCTGCTCATAGCCGCCACTGCAGAGAGCGATTCGACTCTTCAAGCTTTAGCCCAATATCGACCACGCTGATCTGTTCGTCTGGCGATTGCGCGAGTCCCCAAAACAACTCCAGCGGCAGCTGGACCAGAAGCCGATTACGAGATTACGCACGTCAAACCCGATGCACCATTCGCGGAGACCCGTACCTCCAGCGGCTTCGCTGCCCGCTGGAGGTCTTAGAGACAAAGACACAGGACTCCTACATTACCTCGGCCCACCAGGGTTGAGCCATTGAAAGCTAGTAGAAGCCGCCGCCGCATCCCAGGGTAGCAGGCAGGGTGATACAAAGTTCCGATGCGGAGTGCAGAAGGGGATTCGCCTCCCTAGGATGTCCCAAATGAAGGCAGGTGCAGTGCGGGGTGCCGGTGGAGTGTCCATGGGGTTCGTCGCTGAGGGCGACCAAGGACGCGAACTGGAAGATCAGATGTCCCACAGTCAACCGCTGCACCTCCGATGGGCCGCGCTAACTCTTACTATCGCGGCCGCTGGCTTGTTGGTGATCGCACTTGGTTACGCATTTGGTCGGGATGGGCACACCCTACTGGGCAATTCGGCCTTATTGCGTGTGGATATGCTTTGGTTATACTGCCCATTATCTTCGGCCTCGCGCGGCTGAAGATGTTTTCGCGGCCAGACTCCCTCGTTGTTCTTGCCGTGATGACAGTGGCGTCCTTTGGCGCAAAGTGGATGTATAGCCCGCTGCTGCTTAAATTCCAGATGAGTTGCAGCATCTACGTGGGCTCCAGAACGCGCAAAGCATGGGGCATGTGGGGACGGTAAACCACAGCCTCTCCGTGGCCCAGAACTTCCCAGGGCTTTCCGCCTTGGGTGCGACGGTTGTAAACGGCGCTCACCTAGGCGCTGAGCCAGCCGCATTCGTTGTGGCGGGGGTTCTCACCTTTTCATATCGTCGCCGCTTATACGCTATTCGGCGTGCTACTTAATAGCCCACGGGTCGTGGGAATCGCGCTCGTTGCGTACTCTGCGAACGGTGGGTTCATCTCATATAGCTCGGACTATGTCTATCAAAACCTAGCGCTGCCGTTCCTCTTTATCGGCTTGATCTCTATTGTGAATATATATAGAAGGCCGGCACGGAGCGCTACAATCAGACCGGACGCCTGCTCGATTGTGCCAGCTCTTCTGTCTCGCCGTTCACCCGGTAACGGCAATAGCGCTAGCCGCTGCAACATTGATTGTCGGGGCTGTCGAGGTTCTTCGAGAACGCAGAACGAGCAACCCCTATGTGCTGACACTAGGGCTGTTGGCTCCAGCGCTTTGCGGCGCGTGGCTTACATTCGTGGCGACACTTTTCGGCCCGTATATTTCGAGCTACGTATCGCGAACGTTCAGCCATAGTCAGCTAGTCACGACCTACAATGGTCACGAGAGAAACGGACCATCGGGTCCGCGCCGCTGGCCAACACGACGCTGGCGTTAGCGTCGGTGACAATCTCCATGTCGTCGCTGTCTGTCTTGGTCTCCTGAACTAGCTGATCTATTGCCCGTGCGGTACCTGAAGATGCCGCTGCTGATTATTAGCAGCGGCATCTTCGTCGCCCTCGGCGCCCGCGCGTTACTTTCGAGCGGCTCTGAGCTACTCGTCCGGTCGGAGCCGTTCATCTATTGCGCCGCAGCTGTTGTCTTCGCGGCGCTGTGCGACCTCGAACCCTCCGCGAGCCCCGACAAATCATCTACGTCGCTTGCTCACCGCGCTGGCAATGTCGTCGCCTCGCGCTCGCCCGCGTTCGCCGGGGTAGCCCTAATCTTAGTAGTTGGCGGTATATGCGGTGCCTGGCCCGCATGGTGGTTGAGGGTGCCTCAAGGATTGGTTGAGGACGGATTCGAGCGGGGAGCGGATGCGCACATTAACAATGCTGCTAGATGGGTAGACGACAACCTTCCCGCCCGGGGGACGAGTGGCTGCCGACATCAACGGCGAAGTGGCCGTAGTGACCCGGGGAGGTCAGGAGCCCGTCGCGAACGTTGGACGGCTCTTCTACGGGTCCGCAAGCGTCGAGGAGACACGCCGTCTGTTGCGATCGGAGCACGTGGACTACGTGTGGGTTGACTCGCGGCTCCCCAAGTTGGTCTCCGTTAGCGGCCGGTACTTTCCCGGCGTTCAGCCGGCTAAGGGGCTGCGCCCGTCCCTAGTGACTATAGAGCGACTGGTCAAGGCCCCCGGCGTCTCAGAGGTCTATGACGACGGCACAATCGCCATTTACGACGTGCGGGGGCTCACATGACCGATACTCTATCCGCCGCTGCGCGCCGAGCGTCTGGAGCATCGGCGTAACACTCGGGACGGCGGCGGTCATTGTCGGCTACTTCGCGAGTGGCGGTGTACAACGAATCGTCGCCGGTCTCTTCGCTGCCATCATCCTGCCTATCGCTTTCGCTGCAATCTTGATTCGGCAGCTTGGCGGCAGCAGGCCCGAAGCCTGCATTCTGGCGGCCTTTGCTTGCTGGTCAGTCTTCGAGTGTCTGGTCGTCCTCGCACTTTGGCTATTCGGTGTCCGACTCAGTAGCACGGCGGTCGGTATACCAAACGCCGGGGTGTTGGTTGCGCTACTGCTCTTGATTGTTCCACGCGCGCTGATCGCTTGTAAGACGTCAGTTTTCCCGCGTGCCCGACTCCGTTTGCGGCCGCTACTCTGGTTGAGTGTGCCGGCCGCGCTGCTAGTTGCGGCGGCACTAGTCTCAGTCAAAAGCGAGTCGAGGTTCTACAACCGAGGTGACGCACTCGCGATCTCTTTTACAAGTTTGCAAAACGGTAGGTCATCAAGGATCACCGTGGTCAATCCGACTTCGCAAGCGCAAGAAGTGCCAGTGATCGCAATTCTGAGCGGTCCCACTGGGCGCGGTCAAACCTACGCTCGCAGCGTGCCTGCCAACGGTAGTGTAGCGCTGACGACACTGACGCCCTCGTCTCAAGTTTTGACTGCCACGCTCTACCAGCGCGGTGCCAAGCTTGGCTCCGTCAGGCTGCGCGTAGGCGGTGCTGTTCGTTAGACAGAGCAACTGATCGCGTGTCACTAGGTTTATGAGAGCCTGTTGCGGCGACGGAGTGCATACCGGTACTGCCCAGCGACATTGCCTAAACCTGCGAGCAGAGTGCTGACAATTGCCACCCCGACTCTCGCCGTTGCCCATAAATCGCCGCGGAGAACCCTGCGGATCTCGCAGCCGAAATATGAGATTAGCGTCAATGCAAAGCCGACTTCGGGCCCGAGAGGGCGCTTTGAGTTAAGCCGCCGATGGACGCGGACCTTTTCCCGATTCACGTAGTACGAACGCTTCAGTAAGTATCTGAGTCGCAGCCTCTGCGCTGGGACGTGATGGTGTACGACGGCGCTCGGTTCGAAGACGATCGACTTGCTTCCGAATTTCGATTCAAGCCGCGTGCAAACGTCGAGATCGTCGAAGTCTGAACCGCTGAAGCCTCCGATCGAGCGCAGCTCTTCAGTCCGGGCAGACATGTTTGCACCGATGAGCCGACTGTAGGCCTTCAATTCGGTCGGCATTCCGTAGTAGCGACAGCCGAAGATCCAGTCGAAGCAATGCGGGAACCATGGCGGACGTGGTACCGCGTAAGCCGGTAGTGGTGATCCCCCCACGGCGACTACTTCCGGCGCGTAGGCGGCGGTTAGCCTGGTAAGCCAGTCGAAGTCTGCATTCGCATCATCATCAAGGAAGGCCACGATCTCGGTATCGACGTATTTCAGGGCGGTGTTGCGAGCGGTGCCAGCGCCAAATCTACGCAGCTCGCCATGGGCGCGCGCGTGCACGTCGCGACCATCTAAATGCAAAGTGCTTTCGTTGGGGACAACCATGACTGACGGATCGGTGGCGTCCGACCATTCCGTTCTCGCACGGGCCAGTAACTCTGAATTGTTGTCGATACACAGGACAACGCCGCGGGGCACGTGCGATTGTGCGCGCGCGGACTCGACAGCGGCCTTGGTCAAAGCCCAGCGATCCAACGTGTACGCACAGATCACTACGGTTACGCTTAGCACACTGATCTCTCCCGGATTCACGTCAATGTCAGCCGCCAGCCCGCGCGGCGCAGATCAACTTCTCGCCGTCAAAGATACGTTCCTGCGCGCGGAACCGCGCGACCCGTCGAGCGAGTCACTCTTAGGACGGTGGGGCCGAATAAAGCACCTTCTAGGCAGGACGAAACCAGGATCGCGATAGCGACGCCATTCAACCCGCTGAGGGATCCCCCGACGACAATTGCAGCTACTGTGACAGCCGCCGTGAGCGTCGACCGGACCGCAGCCTGAGCCATTCTCCTCTCCACGCGCGCGATCGCCACATAGTGAGCTTTGATCGCGGACGGGAACGTCGAAAAAGCCATAATCTGCATTGCGAGTGTCGCTGTAGTCTAGCTCGCCCGGAACTCTCCCAAGATCAGGTGCGAGAAGAAGAAAAAGAAGACTGCCGATGCAACTGCTACGACGAGGCAGATCCGCAAGCTCGAGCGACATTCCGTGCGCAGCCGCTCCTGATCACCGTAACGCAGAGCAAACAGCGCCGTTGACAGATGGACTGGAATTATGTTCACAAAGCCGATGGCCATCTGTGAGACTGCGAACTTAGCATTTGCCTCTGGGCCGACGATCGCAGCAACGAGAACAGGCGAGAGGTAGATCGGGCCGAGAAGCGAGACGTTGAGCCAATGGTGTCCGCCCGCGAGACGCCAATTCCTAGCGAGTCCCGAGAAGTCGGTAGTCCAAGTGCCGGATGGCACTGTTCGGCTGATTAGCGGTATGGCGACAATCAACGAGGCCGTTGCGCCGGTCAACCACGACACCAGCACAGGAACCCTGCCGCGACAGACAACATCACCGACGTGGCCGGCAGGAGCGCGAGCTTGAGTACAGCAAACACCGCGTTCCGCTGAACCTGGATAAATCCTCGGCCCAGTCCAACGCAGGCGTCATCAATAACTAGCAGCGCGCCCGTAATAGCGGTCAGAACTACGAGCAGCACAGCAGTGGTCGGACTCCCGATCTGACTGTGCAACTTGTCCGGCACCGTCGCCAAAATCACCACGAGTACGGCTGAGCCGATCGCGCCCGCTGCGCTTGCGACAGTGCCGTTTGTCAGAATGAGTCGTTTCGCCTGATCAGGTTTCGAGCTGAGCTCAGGATGGTCAGAGTGCCAAGACCGAGGAGAAAGAGTGCCGCGCACAGCCGCGCCGCAGACTGGAGTGCGTTCGCAACTCCAACAGCATTAGCCGGCATCATTCGTGCTGCGACCAGCCAATAAAGAAACCCAAGGACGCTAGTGAGAATAGTTGTCGCGTATAGCGACGCCGCGCTACGCATGATGAGGCTGCCGCGAAGCTGAGCTACCTGATTCTGAATCCAGGGACGACACACGTTGCTTCGTGTTGCGTTCCCGTCGGAGCCTGACGACATCGCCGATGCCGACGCCTCAATCAGTTATCCACCGCGGGTCGTCCGGGGTGCCATGCCGTGCCGTTCGCGGCGGTTTAGCCAGCGCTGGCGAGCGTACAGGTGGGGGCCTCGCAGCAACGCTTGACGGTGCGCATTAAGGTGAGATCTCGGGAAATCCGGTCCGACGGTCGCTTCGCGGACGCCGCCCTCTCGAGGCTAGTTCCTTAATGCCGCGCGGGGCTAGACACGCTAACGGCCAGAGGTAGCTCGGGTGACTAAGCACGAGCGCGGTGTAGAAGGCGGTTAGTCCCACTCCATAGCCGGTCATCTGCTGAATGAGCGCCGCCTCACCGCGGCGATGGAAGTGCCGCGTGATCGCCGATGGCTGGTACAAAAGCGTTGCCCCGTCCATCAGCAACTCCGAAAACATCTTTGTGTCTTCGGCGCCCATTGCTAGAGTGCCTGCCCCCAGTGCCTCATCGAATCCCTTTGTCGCGCGCAGCGCCGAGGTCCTGAACGCCATGTTGGCGCCGGATCCGAATAGTGGTAGCGGAAATCGTGGATGCTGGACACGACGCGTTGACGGCGAGAACTCGGCGGGGTTGTATCCGCGACCTTTGCTGTGGCCTCCATACTGCTCAAACCAGACCTGCGGCATTGTAAGTAGTTCGGCTGGCAGCACCAGGCCCGATGCCGCGGCGATGTCCTTTCTCTCTGCGAAGCAACGCGAGATCTCCGAGAGCCACAAAGGGTCAGCGACTTCGTCGTCGTCGATCCAGGCGACTACTTCTGCATCGATGTCGGAAGCCAGCGCGGCGTTCCGAGCCTTCGAGAGCCCCCGGCCGGTCGGCTTTGAGATACCTCATATCTATTACGGTCGCGAAACAGGCTAACGACTTCGCGTGTCGCAGATGTGGTTGGCGCGTTGTCGACTACCAACACACTTAAAATTCGGGTGATCCTGTTCGGCCAGGCTTTGAAGGCAGCGTTCGAGCGCTCTGGGTCGCTCCCGGGTACAGATGATGGCAGCGATCCGCTCCGGCTCGGCAATATAGGCGGCGTGAGCCCTGGCAAAATCGCTAGGTTTCGCTGCCTCAGACCACCCGTCCTTAGCCACTAGGTCGACGCCAAGGACGGTGCGAACGTCGACTGATAGCTGGTCCACGACCGTTGCGCGAACGACAGAGACATCCAGCGAGCCTCGTTCGTCTACGTAAACGGTCCCGACGGGTTGACCGTGAGCTCGGACTCGCCGCGGCTTCCTGGGCTGGCGCAGCGCTCAGAACGCGTATGTAATCCAGTTAAGCGATGTCGAACTCGGCGACGATAACCGGCGCTCGAAGTTGGGCGACCCTTTCCGCCTCGCTCGTCCCAGGTCTCATTCGCTGTCCCCCCGGAGCACCCGCGGCGAGGGCGCCGTGAGACTGGCCATTCGGTCAGAGCCCGAAGTCGCGCCCATTTGGCCAGTCAGTTGAGTGTCAGACTTACTAGGGATGGGTGGTTGATTAGCCAAACTGCGGTATGTCCGTTGTGGTGGGACATGAGCAACCACGGCTGGCGGCCAGCACGCAGGGCGCGTGGGACCCGGTCGGACCCTCCCGCTCCAGGCGCTTAGATAGCTTCCTGGTTAAGGTGGATCGGCCGGTCCGTGGTCTGCTCATCACGGATTGACCATGATCGCGTCGTTGAACACCACCGGGTAGACCAGATCCAAAGGACGGATCTGCCAGCCAGTCGTCTGTTCGATCATGGTGGCGGTGATCCGGCTGCTGGTGTCCTTAGAGATCTTCGCGCCATAGACCTCGGCGAAGTGCGCGGGATCTCCCGGTCGTCAGTACCGCGTGCTGTCAACCACAGCACGCTCTGACCGAGGCATTCGGGCCGGCGGCCCGTTTGTGCACGATCACCGGCTCGAATAGACCGCCTCGGTTTCTTGGCACTTCGATGCCCACCGGGCCGATGTCGGTGAGCACCGTCTTGGTCCGGGTGCGGTTGCGTCGCGAGTTGCCGCGGTGGCGACCGGCCGGGTCGTCCGTGTCATACCCAGGTGCTCGGGAAGCTCCGTTCAAGCGCGGTCTCGAGCCCCGTGCTTGTCGGTCCGCGCGGGCAGGCCTTCCCCCAAACGCACTCGGCGTGTTTAGGACCAGTTACACCGTCTGCCGGACAGACCCACGCTTCAACGTGGGGAAGCATGTCAGCGCCGACACTCCCAAGATCGAAGGCCACGGGCCGCCAGCGGCCGCCGTAAGCCTCAAGACCGGACGGCGTGGATGCCGAACGACAATCCATGGACCTTCCGGGAACCCCACGAGCCCCTGCGGCGCGGACCCCGGCAGGCTCCTTATCGCTTCTGATCATTGCGCCGCTGGCCCTTACTATGGTCATTGCGGCGGGTTGTACACCTTTTCGCCCGTGCCCGGGAAGGGAACGCCTAACGTCACCAAAGCAGTCGAGCCGTTTTCGCCGGGGCGTACACCGGGTGCGTCGCCGGAACCGGGGATTTCAGGTGCGCCGACGCGTGCCGCCTCCCCGACGGTTAGCGTGTGCCCCAAGCCCGGCAGCAGCATCCGCTCCTTCGGCCCCGAGCGCCGAAAGTATTGACTGGGCGCCCCCACCGCAGCACTCACCGATCGTTGTCAACGTTCCGACGAGCTATTACAGCGCAACGTTCCCAACCAACCGAGGAATGTCACGTTCGTTTGGCCGGCGCAACCGCGCTGGTCTGCGTTTAACGTTGTCGGAGGGCGCAACGTGCGGATCGTCGGGGGGACCCTGATCAAGACCACGAAGTCAGGGGCCGGTATAAGGATTACCAGCGAGCGAGTAGATATACATAAAAGGGCTAAACATTGACATGGCGGACTCGCCGACGGATGCCTTGAATCTCTCCGGCGATTCGGCCCCTCCGTACGCAAATCGCCCAGATATCTACATCGAAGACTCACGCGTTGTCAACGTGAATGGCGCCAAGGGCGCTAACCACTCCGACGTCTATCAACCGCAGGGCGCCATCGGCCATTTGTACATTCACGGCCTAACTGCCTCAAGCAATTATCAGGGTCTCTTTCTGCCGCCCCAGGCGCCGATTGGGGCCATTTCTCTGATCAAGTGGACCTTTCCTACGGCCCCGGAGGTGAGCCGAGCACGCCCATCACATACCTCCTGTGGCTGGTAGACCCGTCCAACAGCACTCCGCCGACGAGTCTCACGGACGTCTATGTGACTCTTCGAGTTAACCAGAGTTTGCAGCAGGCGATGTATCCGACACCCCGGAGTAATGACGTCGTCGGCGCCCATGCGGAAGCGGCCAGCTCGGACGGTTGGCGAACTGCGTTTTTCGAGGACTCCCTGTTACGGGCAATGTGATTGCTGGTAGTCCGCCATTAGGCCATTTTGTGAAGTAAGAAAACCGACGATTGGCATTCGCCCAGAGTTGGTTCGAATCGGGGACAGGCGCGGTCACACAGCGACGCCCCGTTTCCATGCCCCAGCATCGCGCCGGTGAAGTCGACCGCCGGGCGATGCCACTTTCTGCCATGTCGTCTTGGCCGGCCTGTTTCTGACCGGGCCTGCAAGATCCGCAGCCTCGGGTATCGACTGATCCCTGAAGTTTAAGTCAAGCAGGTCCAGCAATGTCTTTCAGTAGGTAAGTCGAGTTCTCACTGGTGACGGGACTCCCTGTGCTTGATCACCACGCCCTCCTACGAGTACCTCGTGAAACGCCGGGGCAGGCAGGGCTGGGCGACGCTCCCACCCAGACCGCTTGGTAGGCCAACATGATGTCCGCCACCGCATGTCTGCTCTTGGTGCGCTCGAGCGCCACTCTCCCCAACGCGTGGCGCGTCGCTTCATTACGCGCCAACGTCATCAACGCAGCGAAGAGATCTTTAGGAGAATTCGTTTCGGGCACGATGCCCGCACCGTCGCCCAGCAGTTCAGAACCAGCGGCAGACACAGGAGCTACGCAGGCCAAACCGCAAGCCATAGCCTCAAGAATGGAATTCGACATGCCCTCCCTCGCAGATGGCAGACAGAATACGTCGGACGCCTGCAGGTCGGGGCGCACGTCCTGCACTGACCCAACGAATGTGACCCGATCCGCTGTAAGTCAGCCTCGTCGCCATGGACCATCAGTCGGGATTCCCACCCAGACTATCTGGTCGGCCAGCATCGCTGCCTACGAGTAGCAGATGCGCGTCTATCCCGTCGCTGATCATCATGCAGAATGCCTCCAGGAGTTTGTCGACCCCTTTGCTTTCTATTAGATGTCCAGTGAAAACAATAACGTGTTCCGCGCTTATGCCGAGCTCTAGCCTGCGCGCATTACGAAGCTCTTCGGTCGGCGGCGTGAAGTGCGTTGTGTCCACGGGGACGGGGATAATCGGAGTATCTTCGCATTGGAAATACTCGCGAGCTCACGCTGCATCTCCGCCGTCAAAACGACCTGGCTGCATGGACGCAACGCCATTTTCCGTACCCGACCGAAGGGCCGGCTGAGCTCAGTCGAGCGTCTCCCTCGGACGCCCACATTAGGCAGGTGCGGTGGCCAAGACCAGCGAGAAACGCGGCGACGACGTAGTCCGCGTCCATCACGATCTGCACTACGTCGACCCGGCGATAGCGGCGTACCAATGTGAACCAGGCGGCAGCAAGCTCGCGAGCCCTGCCAGCCCTTGAGAAACCTGGTTTTCCAATCCGCCGAACGGCTGCCCCGTCAAGCATCTCGAAGCGCGGAGTCTCGAGTGATCGTCGGCGGGTGAGGACGTCTACAATCCATCTCTGCCGCAAAAGCTCCATCGCATGAAAACGAGTCTGATTTGCGATCCCGCCCGTGCCTGGAGCATAGTCGCTAGTTATGAATAGAATCCTCTTAGGAAGTCCTGGTCGATCGTTGCGGGAGCGTGACATCGTATTCACTGATCCATTCGTATTCTCTCAACACCCCGAATGTTTTGAGCTTAGCGCATGCTCTCGCCTAGAAAAGTCGTTATGCGCGGTCGAAGCCCTGTTTGAACGACGCTTCGGATAACGATCTGCGGGGTCGGTGACGGCACCGATCGCGATGATCACAGGCGCTGCCGTTACGTGGCCCCTTGTTGGTGTGCGGCGATAGGCTGACCATTTCGGAGAAAGCGCAACGGTCCTCCCCAATTCCTTGGCCGGAAGGGAGGGCCGTTCCTCGGTGCTGATGGCGGCACCCGTGGTCATGGTAGGTGCGGACGTCGTTGAGGTCGATCGGCGGCTGCGGGCGGCGGGCGGGTGTGTCCGTGCAGTGGCGTTCTCGCCCCGGTGGCGGGCATGCCCGGGAGCGCCTGGTTCGGGGCTTGGCAGGTTGCGGCCGAGCCGCGCTCGCTGCGGAAGCTGAACTGACCCAGATGGCTTGGCTCCAGGTAGCTCAGCTACAGGACTGTAGTCATTGATGTGGCGGCCCGCCAGCCGGGGACGCGACGGGAGAAGACGTCGAACGCGAACGCCATGTAATCCATTCCGGAGCCGTCGGACGGTAGGTGAAATCGGCGGCCCAAAGCTGATTCGGCCGAAAGGCCGCGAAGTGGCGATCGACCAGAAGCGCGGGCCGAGCGGGCCCCCGGGTCGGCGACGGTTGCGCGCGGCGCTCGGCGGGCGCGTACCACGCCGGTGATGCCCTGCTGGGCCGTTAGCCGCTCGATGGTGAGCGGGGGGCCACGTCATGCCCTCGACGCCGCAGCCCAAGCCACATACTGCGGGCTCCGAGACCCGCCACGAACCGGGTTGCCTGCGCGTTCGCTGCCGAACAGCTTCACGAGCGGCTCATCGTGCATCGCCCGTTGCGACGGCTGCTGCGAAACGTTGTCGTAAAACGGTGACGCGGCGATCGGGCAGCCATGCTTGGAAAGCACCCAGCAGATCGGCTCGACGCACGGTGAGCGGATGTAGTGGATCGCCAGCGATGTGGGCAGTGAAGCTTCGCCGTGTAAAATCCGACGCCGACTTCAGGATCCCATTCGCCCGGCGAAGCTCGGCGTTCTCCCGCTTCAATGACTTGACCTCCGCTAGCTCCTCCGTGGTTATCCCCGGCCGCCGACCGGCATCGATCTCGGCACGGTGCGCCCACTTGCGCAGCATCTCCGCGAACCGATTGCGAGTTTCCTAGAAATCGACACGACCGCATTGAATGCAGTCGGGTATTCGTTCACGGTTTCCAGCACGATCCGGACTGTGCGCTCACGCAGCGTTCCTTCGGTTGCGACGGTGGACGTCTCATGAGCTTCATCCTTCCGGCGAATGAAATCTCCGGACATGCGGGGGCAGGCCAGAGCTGCCCGTCCAGGCCGCTTCAATGCGAACGAACGTTCAGTGATGCGGTCAGGCGGTGCATTGGAGTTGCGTGGGTTCAGTTTCTGCCAGGTCGACGACGCTCGGGTCTGGTCTTTGTTCGGGGACGAGGGTGAGGTCGATCATGCTGTTGTGCGTTGGTGTTTTCGGCTGTTGCGGCGTTCGACGCGATGGTGCGCAGTACACGTAGGCCGTCGTTGATGGCGTTGAGGTTGCTGTCGCCGTGGATGCGGACTGCTTCATAGGAGGGGACTTCGACGACGCGCAGCCGGGCTTGTGCGGCGCGGACGTTGATGAGCGTTTCGACTTCGAAGCCGTCTCCCCAGGCCATTTCGCTGCCGGGTTCGGGCCGGGGTGCGAGATTGAAGTCGGGGAGGCAGTGCCGCCAGAAAGCGTTGTAGCCGTAGCACAGGTCGCTGTAGGTCGTGCCGTAGAGCAGGTTGACGATGCCGTTGAGGGCTTTGTTGCCGTAGCGGCGGACTCGGGTGATGTCGCCGGAGCCGCCGCCGGTGGAGAAACGGGTGCCTTTCGCGAAATCGGCGCCTTCCACGAGTGCGCGTACGAAGCGTGGGATCTCGCGCGGATCGGCGGAGCCGTCGGCGTCGAGCATGACGATGATGTCGCCGCGTGCGGCGGCGAATCCGCATGCCAACGCGTTTCCTTTGCCGCAGCGGGTCTGGGAAATAATCCGTACGTCGGGGCGCAGCCGGCGGGCTACCTCGACGGTGCCGTCGGTAGATCTTCCGTCGACGACGATCACTTCGAATACAGCAGGCAACAGGTTGAACACGAACGGTAAGTTCCGAGCTTCATTGAAAGTCGGCACCACCACCGACACCCTCGGGAATGGGTCATCTATCGCTGCTGTCATCTCTGGCCCCCGTCACCAATCGGCACTTCTCATACGGTCCACATGCGCGAAGAGGGCACACAAGCTAACTCTCCGTACGCGCAAACTCGTGTGCGTTGTCGCGTCGGCTCGTGATTTACGACTTGACGCGCACAAGCGAGCTTTCATAACAAAGTAAGTCAGTTGCGAGGCCCATGTGGCCGAACTGCTCAAGCGGGCCAAAACGTTTGTGCAAGGCGCGCGTTGCCCGTCCAGGCCGCTTCAATGCGAACGAACGTTCAGTGATGCGGTCAGGCGGTGCATTGGAGTTGCGTGGGTTCAGTTTCTGCCAGGTCGACGACGCTCGGTTCTGGTCTTTGTTCGGGGACGAGGGTGAGGTCGATCATGCTGTTGTGTGTTGGGGTTTTTCGGCCGTCGCGGCGTTCGACGGCGATAGTGCGTAGTACGCGTAGGCCGTCGTTGATGGCGTTGAGGTTGCTGTCGCCGTGGATGCGGACGGCTTCGTAGGAGGGGACTTCGACGACGCGCAGCCGCGCTTGTGCGGCGCGGACGTTGATGAGCGTTTCGACTTCGAAGCCATCTCCCCAGGCCATTTCGGTGCCGGGTTCGCCGACGTGCAGATTCAATGTCGGCAGGCAGTGCCGCCAGAAAGCGTTGTAGCCGTAGCACAGGTCGCTGTAGGTCGTGCCGTAGATCAGGTTGACCAGGCCGTTGAGGGCTTTGTTGCCGTAGCGGCGGACTCGGGTGATGTCGCCGGAGCCGCCACCGGTGGAGAAACGGGTGCCTTTCGCGAAATCGGCGCCCTCGACGAGTGCGCGTACGAAGCGTGGTATCTCGCGGGGATCGGCCGAACCGTCGGCGTCGAGCATGACGATGATGTCGCCGCGGGCGGCGGCGAATCCGCATGCCAACGCGTTTCCTTTGCCGCAGCGGGTCTGGGAAATAATCCGTACGTCGGGGCGCAGCCGGCGGGCTACCTCGACGGTGCCGTCGGTAGATCTTCCGTCGACGACGATCACTTCGAATACAGCAGGCAACAGGTTGAACACGAACGGTAAGTTCCGAGCTTCATTGAAAGTCGGCACCACCACCGACACCCTCGGAAGGGTCGCCAAGTCGCTGCAAAGGTCGGAAACCACGTGTCCCCCCGGACAGACTCGATCACGTGCGGATGGATCTGAGGCCGTGGCCTCGGGCGCTGCGGCAACGATAGCCGCACTCGGGTGTCGCCCGCTATGGACCTTTCTGACCATTGCGCCCGTTTTGCATAAATAGAGATTTCCTCACTCGGCAGGCTGTCAGTGGCGGCGGCCCCGTAGCCATACCCGCGGGAGACGAGTCACGCGACGCGTCGATCATCACGCGAACCAGCCGCAAGGCGTGTCAACATGTTCAGCGGATGATGCAGGGTGAACGACCGTTCGGAACGGGAACGGGAACGCAATCGTTCAGTGCGCGTAAGACGGGAGAATGCGCATGCTGAAGCTCTTGTCAGACGTGTGCCGCTGCGGGCACGACGTCACCGCGCACTCCCATTACCGTCGGGGCAGTGACTGCTCACTGTGCGGCTGCATGAAGCTGCGCCGCCGGTTGACGGCCGCGCCGTGTTTTCGCGATCGTGAGCAGCCGAAGCCAGAGGCCGGCGAAACGACCCACCAACTCCAGAGGTGGGACGCCGCGTAAGTACATGCACTGGATTCCCTGGACGCTCCTGACCTTGAAGACCGCGATGGGGTCAAGGGGAAGGGCACCGGGGAAGCGACGCCGCATCAGCTTCGCAAGGAGCTGGGCGCCGCGCGACAGCCGGGCGCCGTAGCGGGGCCGCAAAAATCGTGACTCACGTCGACGATGCCCGAGACCACCCACGACCCGCTCGATTGGCTTAGGCCCGGGCGTTCATCGCCGAACTGACCAGACTGTCGCAACTGTACGGCGCGTCGACGCCGGCCCAATGACCTGTCAGGGTTGCCAGACGAAAGCACGGAGTTGGGCTTAGTTGGTGGTGACTTTCGGCCTGTTGCGGAGGGAGGCGCGCTCAGGAATTGTCCTTCACGTAGCCGATGTGGGGATTGCATCGGCCGCAGCAACTTTGTTCCGGGGTTGCGTTGAAGCGTCTGCTGCATTGGTCGCCTGGCAGATGTGGAGCAATGGCGAAACCGAACCCCCTCGTGCAGATCCGATAGGGGGTGGCACTCGTGATTTCCGTCATCGGCGTTCCAGCGGTGTCCGTGGTCGTACCAACCTTCAACGAAGCGCGGAATCTCCCTTCGGTCTTCGCCGCCATGCCCGATGTCTTCGAGATCATCCTCGTCGACGGCCACTCCGTGGACGGGACAATAGGCGTAGCGCGGTCACTGCGACCCGACGTCCGAATTCTCTCGCAGACGCGCCGGGGCAAGGGCAACGCTCTTGCGTGCGGTTTCGCCGCGGCGGAAGGTGACATCATCGTCACTCTGGACGCAGACGGCTCGGCAGATCCCCGTGAGATTCCGAGGTTTGTACACGCGCTGATGGAGGGTGCTGACTTCGCCAAGGGAAGTCGCTTCGCGGTCGGCGGCGGGTCAGCAGACATCACCCGCATGCGGCGGCTCGGCAACCGCGGTTTGAACTCGTTGGTGAACCTCGCCTATGGCACTCGGTACAGCGACCTCTGCTATGGCTATAACGCTTTCTGGCGTCGCTGCCTGCCCTATTTCCATCTAGACCCAGGGCCAGCTGACGAGCTGATGTATTGGGGTGACGGCTTTGAGGTCGAAACGCTGATCAACATCCGGGCCGCCCAGGCGCGCTTACGAGTCGTCGAAGTGCCGAGCTATGAGGCCGGTCGTATCCACGGAGCCAGCAACCTCAACGCCATTTCGGATGGTCTGCGAGTGCTTCGAACGATCGCCGTGGAGCGCCATAGGGGTAATTCCCGGGCCCCCGTGTTGCCGCCTCGGGCTGCCACCGTAAGCGATCCGACCCAATCCCAGGTTGTCCACCTCCCGTCGACGGTTGAGCTGCTGCGACGAGCTGGATGAGTCCGATTCGGACTCGTCAGTGTCGCTTGCCGGGGTGATGGGACCACCGTGCTGCCACGACCACGACGCCTGCGGCGAGAGCCGCTTCCGGCTAACCGATCTGTCAGGCTCGAGTGAGTCGCCCGCGACGGCTGCGCGTCAGTTGTGATGGTTGATTCGACGCCGGGCGAGGCTTGTCAACAGCTGAGCTCGGAGGTCGCGGACCGTCGTTCGTTTGGCCACTGCCGTTGCGCTCGCATTTGGCCCGCTTTGGTTCGCGTACTAGGCATTTCGGGCGGTTTTGCCGTTTAGTGCTACCAAAAAGCGCCCGGCTCTGTTCGACTATCTCCATGGCTTGGCTCGGGGTGGCATTGCTGATCTTTCTTCCGACCGCTGTTCTCGCGGTCGGGCTCTGTCGCAGTGCGGCCATGGGGGACCGCCGTCTACACGCTGCCCGGCTCAGTGAAAGCCCTCGCCGAGCAGCACCGATGGCGAGCGTCCCGGCTCCGCGCCTGGGCGAGGAGAGCGCGCCGCGTTGGGAACAGTTGAACCTTTTCGAGGTCGATACGCCGGTCCTCGGCGCTTTCCGGACTTTGTCCGGAGGGAAAATGCCGGTGCGTCATCGGAGGCGGCGCGACCTGATCGTTATCGATCGCTGACGCTCTGTATGCGCGTTATTCCGGGGCACTCGTGGCCGGCGCCATTAGTAGGGCGCCGCGGAGGGACCTCGGTAAGCAGGGACAGGCTTCTTTTCGCCGATTTCTGGCCTCGAGGACGAGCGGCTTGCCGCGGCAGGGACGCTTCGGGGATTGCGGCTGTACCGGTAATTGGCGGCCCACCGCGAGCGATGGCTGACGTCCACGCGACCGAAGGACACGATCGCGACAGCCCTACCCGTGCGCCGTAAGCACTTGTGCGGGCGCTTTGGGGGCGCCGTCATGGTGCGGCGTCGCCGGGGCGCGCGCCGGCCGTTGACGTTGGATGAAAGTTCTCCACAGCCACGAAAACCGCTGGTATTGCTGAACCTTTGGCCTTAGGATCGAACCTATGTTCGAACCCGGTGGCGTCGCAGGCAAGCTCGCGCAGGCTCATGCGCTGCTCGCCGAGGTTGCCGTCGAGATCAGCAGCGAGCTGTCCGGGCCGGCGGCGGCGGAAGCGCTCGCCGACACGTTCGGACTGGTGAGCCAGGGCGAGCTGGTCACCTGCCTGCTGTCCGAACGGGTCGACAGGTCCGGCTACTTCGCCACCGACGATGCGCTGTCGATGGGCGCGTGGGTGCGTCACCAGACCCGCTGCAGCGAATATTGGGCCTCGGCCCGGGTGGGCCTCGGCCGGGCGCTGATTGATCGGCTCCCGGCATCGCTAAAAGCCTGGCAGGCCGGGCAGCTGACGCTGGAACACGCCGCCGTCATCCAATGGGCGACCAACAACCGGCCAGAGGGGCTGGTTGCCGCGTTGGATGAGGCGCTCGCCGGGCTCGCCGGCAGCTGCACACCGAAAGAGCTGCGGGACATCGCCGCCGAGCTGGTGGAGCGGCTGGACCCCGAAGGTGAAGACAAGCGGCGGCAACGGAAGACCGCCGATCAGTCCGCGCACCTGTCCGACACCCTCGACGGTGGCCGGCTCGACGCCAACCTCGACGCCGAAGGCACCGCCATCCTGCGGGCCGCGCTGGACAAGTACATGGACAAGCCGCAGCCGACGGAAGGCCCCGACGGTCAGCCGCAGCCGCCGCTACCGGCATCGCATCGGCGGGCATTGGCGCTGGTCGAGATGGCCCGCCAAGCGTTGGACTTCGGCGACGAGCATCCCGGTTCGGCGAACAAACCGCATCTGATCCTGACGATGGATGAGCAGAACCTGCGCGACCGCAGCGGCCTGGCCACCACCCCCGACGGCTCGACGCTGACAGCCGGCGTGGTGCGACGCCTCGCCTGTGACGCCAAGGTCATCCCGATGGTCCTCGGCTCCGACAGCCTCCCGCTGGACATCGGAAGAACGAGCCGGACGGTCCCGCCGCACATCCGCATTGCCCTGAACCACCGAGACAAACACTGCCAGGCGCCCGGCTGTAAACGGCCGGCTTCATGGTGCGACGCCCACCATTGGGTTCACTGGATCGACGGCGGCGAAACGGCGTTGATCAACCTGATCTTGCTCTGCCGGAAGCACCACACCATGCACCACAACGACCAGCTCAAAATCGAACGACTGCCCAACGGGCGATTCAAAGTCCGCTACCTCAGGACGTAACCGGCGTGAGCGGGGTTCAGGACGCCTTAGCTGGACGGGATCTTCCAGCCAACCCGCTGCGCCAGGGCAACTGCGGCAAGCTGCGACGGAGCGTCGAGCTTCGTGAGTACCCCGCGAATCTGCGACCGCACGGTGGCCTCGCTGACGAACCAGTCGCTGGCGATGCTCTCGCAGCTCTTTCCTTGCATCAGCGCCGCAAGCACTTGTGCTTCACGGCTCGTGAGCCGCTCGAACGGCGCCAATCGCTCGCGTTGCGCGGTGCGCCAGGCTCTGAGCTCGGCGAGGAGCGCATAGCGCTCGGCGTCACTCGTGACCCGACGTCCCGCAGCGACATCGATCACGGCCGTCACCAGCTGGTCGTAGGGCGTGCTCTTCGGAAGGACGCCGACCGCGCCCTGCTCGAGGCAGGTGGCCAGGCGAGGCCGGTCCGTGCTCCCGGTGACGACGAGGACGCGGGCACCACGCTCACGAAGGGGACCGATCAGCGCGGTGCCGTCGCCAATGTTGCCGCCGAGGTCCAGATCAAGGAGCACGATTCCCGCGTCTGCGCTCTCGAAAGTGTCGGTAATCGAGCGCACCGTCTCGAGCCCGGCGACGGTAACCCGGAAACCTTCGGCGCCAAGCGCGTACGACAGGCTCTGCGCCAGCAATTGATGGTCCTCGACGATCAGGACGCCCGGCTGCGCCGGAAGCCTCGGGAATTGCCCCGGATGGCTCATTGATTTTGTGGGTGACATGGGGACCGTTTCCTGATTCATTGGAAATCATGTCCGGTGTGACCCCCAGCCTGAGGATTGCGGTGGCAGTGTCGCCCATACTCCTCGCCGGGGCCCTACGCCGCGCGCTCGAGGGCGATGGTGTCGTGTGCATCGACCTCGACTCCCCAGAATTCCAGGTTGAGATGGCCCCACGGGACGACCCGACGGCGCAGAGCCTACGGTTCGACGTCGCGGTGGTCAGCCACGGCCGCGAAGGGGAGGTCGCCGCCGACCTCACCCTTCGGCTGCAGGGGGACGTCGGGAATGACGATGGCATCAGCCTCCCGCGACCGGCTGTCATCGACGTCAGAGACCTCGACGAGATCAGGCTGGCCCTGCAGGGGGTGCGCCAGCGCAGCGGGCAGATCGAGGACGAAGCAGGCACCGCCCGCGGCTCCCTCGCGTAGCGAAAGGGACCCCTGCTGCTCCGTCATCAGCCGGCGCGAGACGAACAGCCCCAACCCGGTGCCATCAACGCCTGATGAGGTGCTTCCCCGCACACCCCGCTCGAAGACGGCTGCCCGCTCGCGCACGGGTATCCCGGGGCCGCTGTCCTCGACCTGCAGGCACACGCGACCATCCACCAGCGAGGCATTGATGGTGACGACACTTCCAGGCGCGTAGCGGCGCGCGTTGACGATGAGGTTCTGCACGACGGCAGCCGTGTCGAGAGGGCGGCCGTGGGCGGCGACCTCGCCCACGCTGAGCAGGATCTCGCTGCCCTGGCTTCGCTCTGCCGTCACGAGGGGAGCGAGCAGGTCAGCGAGGCTGAAGTCGACCAGCGGGTTTTCGATCGTCGGATCGACCAGCGTTTCGAGCCTGCCGAGCTCCTTGGTGAGGGCGTCCTCCAGGGTCGCCTTCGTCCGCTCGTCGAGGCGGGCGGCATAACGGTTCAACGTGCCGTTGGCGCAGCGGATCGCCGCCAGGGCCGAGCGGACGTCGTGAAGCCGTTCCTCCTGGCGCTCCTGCGCGCCGGAAAGCAGCCCCTCGCTGGCTCGCAGATCCACCTCGAGCCGCAGGAAGCTGCGGTCCTGATGCCGAAGGACACCAAGCAGTCCGCTGCCCGCGCCGGCGACCGCGACGCCCGCGGCGACGAGGTGCACGGTGGCGGCGGCGAACATCCAGGGCCGAGGGTTGACCACGCTGCCCATCCGCAGGAACTCCTGCCCCCCGACGAGCAGCAGCGTGAGGGCGCACCAGCCGCCGATGCGTCCAGCTCGTGCTCGCTGGACGAGGGCCAGCCCGATGATCACCCAAGCGCAGGTCAGCAGCGCCTCGACCACCATGATGAGCCGGGTGGGGGCTGCGCTGCCGGTGGCGTACAAGGCGACGACCATGACGAGATACACGGCGGCCGCCAGGCCGGCGGTCTCCGCGAGCAGGCGCTGCACGCGTAACCGGGCGACGACCTCCGGGCTGTTCAGCGAGCGAAGCACGAGCGTCAACGCGGCGAAAGCGACGGAGGCGCGGGCGAGCGGCGCGGCCAGCCCGGGCCGGCTGCGGGTCTGGGAGCAGGGACCCGATGAGCGGAAGCACGACGGTAAGCAGCCCCAGCAGCGCGAAGCAGCAGCCGACGTACGCAGACCGCGAGTAGCCGACGAGCCGCCAACCCACCAGGCACAGCACACCCGTGCAGGCAAAAAGGCAGCTCGCCAGGACCTGCGTGCTGGCGAATAATTCTGCCGGGAACATGCGCGCGGTCAAATAAGTGGCGAGCAGCGGCAAGCCGATCGCGATCGCGGCCACGACGTTGCCGCAAAGCATGAGCTGTGGTAACGAAAATGTCGGCGTCGCGTGTGGCGAACGCCTGCGCCGATCAGCGCCCTGATATTGAGCGCCGCCGTGATCCCCCCGATGCACGTGATTCAAACTAGGTTGCCCCGGGTTAACGTGTCGGCCATTCAGGGATAGTTGTCGGGGTTTTTATGCAAAGTGCTTCGGCTTTCGCGCCGGCTGCTCCGTTCGGCTGATCAGCGTCCCTCGGCGCGAGGCTGCGAGCCGCCGTCGTGGTGCTGAACTGCGGCCGCTGTGCCGCCGACGATGTTCAGCGCGAGCAGCGCCGCGATGGCCAGGGCGCCGGGGACGGCAGCGACCCGCCGGCGTAGGGGTCGCAAGCGGCGCAAGCGTGCGTCGCCTCGCTTCGGCTCCGGTTCCAGGGGCGCCTTCGTCAAAGACACCTTCGCCGCGGGCGGCTCCGCCGGGAAGAACAGGCCCCAGAGGAAGATCAACGCGAGAACGGCTGTGATCACCGAGGCGATGCCGGCGGGCTGCTTCAGGTAAACGACGGCGTAGCCCGCGAAAGGAATGCCCGCAGCGACAGTGCCGCGCACCTGATCCGGGCGGATGTTCCAGACGTCCGCCGTGCGGTTGGCGTCACCCTTCGTGTGGATGCCCGTGGAGGTGACGTTCACGATCCGGTGCGTGACCACGTCCGTGGCGACCGACGAGTGCCGGAAGGTGATCACCTGGCCGGCCTGGAGCGCGCCGCCGCCGGGCCGGTCAATGACCAGCGAGCCCGGCTTGTAGGTGGGCGACATGGATCCGGTGTGGACGACGTACGCCCGCCATCCGCTGTGCCACATCCAGGCGCCGGCCGACACCGTTGCGAGCATCACGAGCGCGATCGCCACCTGGCCCACCCGACGGGCGATCACCATGGTCCATCCCTTTCACGAGGACGCTGGTGGCGGGCTTGTGGCCCGCCACCAGCGGTTGAGCTCTCGGTCCACCGCGGGATGAGCCGCGGTTTGCCGCCCTTAGTTGTTGGCGTTGTCCGGGCGGATGCCGTGCTGGGTCGCGACGATCTTGTAGGAGACGACCTTGCTCAGCGGCGCGTCCTGCGGGCCAGTCAGCAGCGGCGTGAAGCCGAAGGCGAAGGTGGCGCTACCGGTCGCACCGTTCGTCAGGTTGCTGTCGAGCAGGATGGCGTTGGGCGGGGCGCAGAACGGCACGCTGCTGTCGTTCTTGTCGGTTGCCTGCTGGTTGCTTCCACCGTGGCCGTTGGCGTCCGTCGGGCAGCTCGAGCCCGTGTGGCCCGACGAGGTGCCCGGGTTGGACAGGTTGTACGACGTGAAGCTGCCGGCCGGTGCGGTGACGGCGAAGTGGCCGTAGCGCCCGAGCGCGCCGGGGGCGGGGGCGCCGTCATCGGGGTTCCCGGTGAAGGCCTCAGACGGATTGGGGTTGCCTGTGGGGAAGACTAGCCAGACGTCTTCCGCTCCGGTGCCGTGAGCGGCGTAGTGCACCGTCTGGGTCTTGTACTCGCCGGGGAGCAGGTCCGCGAAGGACAGCTTGCCGTCCGCCGGGTTGATGTCGAGCTGGACGTGACCGGTCGAAGCGTCGACCTCACCGGTGTGGCTGTCGGTGAAGTAGGCGCCGGTGCCGGTCGCGGCAAAGCCGACCAGCGCTGCGGACGCGCCGATTGCCCCGACGAAGCCGGCGAGCCGGACCGCCTTTGACTTGCGCATGTGGTTCTCCCCCAAAGTAGGTGCCCCTGCCATTGGCGGCTGGGTCGAGGCAAATCCTCGTTCGGGGCAGGCGCGCTGCCATCGTCAAGATTGATGAATCTGGGGACGCGTTGCTGCGCTCAGACTCACAGAGCACAGCCGGTAGCACCCAACGCGGCCTCGTCTGGCGGCGGGACCAGTCGGTAGCGTCAGCTGCGTGTCAGAGCCGCTGACCGACCCGTGGAAGCGCCTGCGACTGACCGTTGATTACGCGGCCGGTATTCCGCTTTGGGTGGACGACGGCGCAGCAATGATCGCTGACCTGACCCCGGTGCATCTGCCTGGGCGCGGGCATGGGGCTTGCGGGAGCGATTTTGCAGGCGAGCAGCGAAATGCCGTTGCGTCAGTCACCGCCCACAGCGGAACGGGTGACGGGTCCTTTCGCAGTCCTCAGCCGGGGAAAGGCGCGGGGAGCGCGACGACGTTGAGACCGGCAACCTCGGGAACGTCACCCGGGTTGGCCGTGTACAGCGGCAGCTCGAGTGACAACGCGGTCGCGGCTATCAGCGCGTCGAACGCGCGGGGCTTGAGCTGCTTGCCCGCCGCGCCGAGCGCCACGCGAATCCGGCCGAAGGTGCGGGCAGCGGACGCGTCGAACGGGACGGGATCGAAGCTTGCTTCGACCTCCTGCAACCGAGCCTGACGCGCGGCGCGTTCAACCGGATCGTCGGTCAGCAACGGTCCGGCAGATAACTCCGCCAGCGTGATCGCAGTGATAGCCGGGACATCGGGCAGGTCGGTGGGGTCGTAAGCCTCGAGGGCTACGACGACGCTGGTGTCGAGGATGCCCCGCGCATGCTTGCTCACAGGGTCTGATCGAGCGCCGCGTCGACGTCGGCTCGCAGTGCCCGCGCATTCACTGGCGGCAGCCGACGAAAGCGTGCAACCAGGGTGGCTGCCGACAACGGCCGGCGGCCGAGCGGCTCGAGCTGTGCCACCGGACGCCCGTCACGGGTGACTGTCACGCGCTCACCGGCCTCCACCCGGTCCAGAATCTCGCCGCCGTGGTTGCGTAGCTCGCGCACCGTCGCCTCGCCCATGCGGCGCCTGTAGCACCGGTGAGACGCTGTGATACAGCGGCAGGAGTGCGTCTGCTGCATGCAGACACTGTGACGCTGGCCGTCGCGATTGCCGTCCTCGATGCGCTCGGGCTCGCCGCCGCAATCGGCCCACGGCCTGCGCTGGCAGCGGTCCCAGGCGGCGTCGTGCTGGGCTCAACCCGCACGGTCGCGTGAGCGGGATCGCGCGGTGAGCCTGGCTGAGGTCAGCGACCTGATCGGCGTTCAAAAGGCTGACGTCGACAAGGCCGGACGGCTGGCAGGCTGCCTTCGCCGCGACCGCGACGACGTGCTGTTCGAGTACGACGCCGGCTATCTCGCCGACGATGCCGCACCGCCGGTCGCTTTCACGCTGCCGAGGAATCCTGCGCCCGTGCGCGCTACTGCCGGGGCGGTGCCGCCGTTCTTCGCCGGCCTTCTCCCCGAAGGTGCGCGCCTGCAAGCTGTCACGTCGCTGCGCGCACGTCGACGGACGACCAGCTGACGCTGCTGCTCGTGGTTGGGGCCGATGCGATCGGTGACGTGCAAGTCGTGCCGGAGGGCATGCCCCCGGCTGATCCGCCTGCAATTCTCGATCCGTCGCACGCTGCTTCGGATGACTTCGCTGCCGTGTTCGCGCGTGCGACGTCGACTGACCCAGATCAGCTCGACCGCGTGGCTTTGCCCGGGGTGCAGGTCAAGGTGTCCGCTGCCCTCATCTCCACGCCCGTGGGGACCGCAGCTGGGCCGGCGATCCTCAAGCTGAATCCGGAGGGTTATCCGCACCTGGTCGAGAACGAGCACTTCTTCCTGTCCATGGCGCGGGGCTGCGGGCTGCCCGTCCCCGCGCATCGCCTGTTGCACGACCGTGCCCGCCGGCTGGGACTGCTCGTTGAACGGTTCGACCGTGAGCTGGACCCGTCCGGTAGCCTGCGCCGGCTTGCGCAAGAGGACGGCTGCGCCGCCTACGATCTGCTGTCCACTCAGCCTTATCTGCGTTGGCAGGATCCCGGGGTGAGATCGGCTTTGATGACAGTGCGACCGAGCGGCTGCGCGAGTTCATCGCTGGCCGGCGGGGAGAGTTGGCGGGGGATACCGGCTGAGGGCGTTGCCTTCGACGCGAGGAGATGAGCGTGTTAGTCGCCGATCTGGAGCATTTCTTCGACCTGCCGGATGAGGTTCCGGCTCCCGCGCGCCGGCTGGCTGAACAGCTGTGGAACATCGTGCGAGCGGCGACGGCGGGTGATGCCGGCGAGCCGTGGGTGAGTGCGCTCGGGTGCCGCCGGCGGCCGGGGAATGCCGCCTGCACCGGCCGGATAACGGTGTTACGGCCCGAGCCGGCGGCGCCGATCCACTGGCGTTGCAACGCATGTGGCGACGAGGGCGTGATCAGCAACTGGGAGGGCTCGCCGTTCGACTTGCGCCGGCGCAGGCTCGCTCTCGCCGGCAACGCGCTGGAGGTCGTCGTCACCGACGAGACGGCTGCGACCCTGCGGGGCCTGCAATTGCTGGACCCGGACGGCGAGCGGTTGGTGTTCGGGATGCGCGCGGATCGCGACGGCGCCGCCCTTCGCGCGACTGCCGAGGAGCTGGAGGAGCTGATCGGTTCCGTCGCTGCCGAAGCGAACCACGAGCCCAACCGGCGACGCCAGCGGCGGCTGGATGCTGCTTTCGAGGAGTTGAACAGCGCGGCCCAGCGCATCGATGGGCATTGAGCTCGGCTCGACCGCCGGTTGGGTGATAGCAGAGCTCGGTGAGCCGGCCGGAATTTGGGCCCGGATGGCCTTGCTGGGGGGATCAACTATCCGGGTCGCCGGCGACAGAGGCAGGACCGCGGCGCCGCTGCCTGTACCGAATCCGGTAGAGGCGCATAGGCGGGAAACACCGGACGGGCAGCGTTGTGAGTGCTTACCTCTTCTCGTGGGGAACGGCAGCGAGAGCGGACGGGCGATTCAGCCCGTCCCGATGAGTCCGGCCGAACGCTCCAAGCTGCGCAAGCGCGCCTGGCTCGTCGTCACGTACTCGGCTGGCCTCGCGGGCATCGTGGCGATCACTCCGGCATCTGCGATGGTTCGCCACAGCGGCCGGTACCACCACCAGGGACACGTCTCTGACCTGGCCTTCATCCTGATCGGATCCGCGATAATCCTGGTGGTCGGCCTGTTCTTCCTCATGCGCATCGTGCTGGACCTGCGCGACGGGACCGTTTCCCGTTATACGGGACCGTGGGAAGAGCGGCTCTACAAGCCGCAAGCGGGCTCCTGGACTCGGCTGAGACTGCCCGGGCACCGTCGGACTTACCGGCTCAGCATCGCCGTCGAAGTTCGCCAGGCGATTCGCGACGGCATCGACAAGTCCTGGCAGCCGAACCGCGGTCACGTCGACATCGCGCGACGCAGCCGCATCGTCGTCGAGGTGCTTCGCGATGGGGCGGGGCGGCGGGTGCGGGGTGCGCAGGTCGTAGGGTTCCCGCAGGTCGAGATGGAGGAGTAGTCGTGGGCGGAATAGGCCAGAAATTCGCAACGCTCGTTCACGACACCACCGACTATTGGGGCGCCTATCCGCCCAACATCCCGATCTCGGTCGGCGACTACCTCGAGTTCGAGCGCGACGGGTCGATCCATCGGCTGGGGACGTCGATGGACTGGGCAGGCTGGAAGGAGCAGCATCCGACCGAGGGCGTCGATCTGCAAGGTGACCAGACGTACAACAAGTTCGCGAAGCGTGAACTCGCCGCCGCCGCGAGCGGCGGTGCCTCCGGTGGTGGTGCCAGCGCCAACGCCGGGATCAAGCTGAGCTTCTCGCAGGAGGCAGGCTTCGTCCTCGACTACAAGGCAGCGAAGCTCACGCGTTACCGCGACATCGACAAGGTCAGATCCTGGCTGATCGACCGTGCCATGAACGGCGAGTTCGAGCCAGGTCACGCGCTGGTGACGGAAGTCATCGCAGCCGAGTCGGCGACCGTGGTCATGTCGCGGAGCTCGGCCTCTTCCGTCGTCCTGCAGGCGTCGGCTCAATTGCCCGCCGGACATCGGCGTGCTGAACCTCGCCGATCCGGCGCTGTCGCTCACGGCGTCGTCGACGAGCGGCGATGCGTTCGTCTCACTGTGCGACGCGTCGACGCCGCTGTATCGCGTCGTCCTCATCCGGAAATCGTTCTGGGGCAAGCTCCGGGCCCAGCTGCTCGCCGTCGACGCGGACGTCGACACCAGCGAAGCGTTCACCGACGACCCGTTCACCGACGATGTGTGACCTCGCCGGCGGCGCCATCGCTACCGTCCTGCCGCACATGCCCACGCGATGCCGTCACCGCGCCGGACACGACCCGCCTATGCCGCAGCCATGTAGGCCGAGGCGATGATGCGCTGGGGCACAACGAGTGCGAGCTTGGTGACGAGCCAGCTGACGGCGGGTTCAGCCACGGCCTCGAACGCGGAGATACCGGTGCTTTGGTAAGGCGCGCGTCACGGCCATGGTTGTCACGCGTTGTCCGGCTCACCCCGGGCGGAGACGGGTGGCGTGACCCGATAACCCACCGGGAACAGCCGGATGCCGAACCTGTCGGCGACGCCCCAGATGCCTTTGCGCACCCACACGGCCATGAGCACGGCGACGCTGCCGACGACGATGAGGTACCAACCGCCGTACGAGGCGAGCGTCTGCTGCAGTACGAAGAACACCACCGTTCCAAGGATCGGCCCCTCGAGCGTGCCGAGACCGCCGATGAGCACGACGAAAATCATGTATGCCGACCACTGCACGCCGTAGACATTCGACGCCTCGACGTTCAACTGGCTGATGATGAGCACCCCGCCGGCAGCACCGGCCGCGGCCGCAGCGGCCAGGTAGACGATCCGCTTCGCGCGCGGGACGCGAACCCCCACGCTGCGGGCGGCGATCTCGTCATCGCGCACGGCGGTCAGCGCCAAGCCGACCCGGCTGCGAAGCATCAGGTACCCGCCGAGCAGCGTGAGGAAGGTGACTCCCAGCGAAAGCCAGTAGGTCACCGCGTTCAGCAGCGTCGGATCGAAGCCGTCCAGCCCGGGCAGGTTCGCGCCGGTACCGCCACCGAGTGACTTGACCCGGATGGTCAGCAGCGCGAAAACCTCGGCGACGACCCAGGTGCCGATCGCGAAGTAGCCTCCGCGCAGCCGGAAGACCAGCAGCGAAACCGGCCCGGCGACGGCGGCGCACAGCAGCACGGCAAGCCCGACGGCGAGGAACGGCTCGATACCGTGCTGGGCGAACCACAGCACCGCATACGCACCCAGGCCGATGTAGGCCTGCTGGCCTACCGACACCATCCCGGCGTACCCGGCGAGCAAGTTCCATGCCGTAGCGAGCGTCAGCAGGATGAAGAAATTGATCATTGTGCTGGTGGTGCCCTGGCCGACGACGTACGGCGCGTAGCCGAGCGCGGCCAGCAGCACGATGCCGGCGGCGAGCCCCCATCGTGACGAGCGGGTCGAGCGGGTGACCCGCAGCCCGCTGCCCGTCACGCTCGCCGCGGCCGTGCTCATGCCGCCGCCCGCGCCGGGATGAGCCCGTTCGGCCGGACCGCGAGCACCGCGAGAAAGACCAGATGTCCCATGAGCACGCCGAGACTCGCGTCGATCTGCGACCCGAGCGTCTGCGCCAGCCCGAGGATGCAGCCGCCGAGCAGCGTCCCCCACAAGGACCCGAGACCGCCGATCACGACGGCCTCGAACGCGAAGATGAGCAGCGACGAGCCGCTGTAGGGGCTGAATTGCGCGTACGTGCCGAACGCGAGGCCGGCGAGCGCAAGCGTGGCGAAGGCGATCGCCGCCGCGATCCCGACGACGTGATGCGTACCGACGCCGGCGATCTGCGCCGCCTCACGGTCATCCGCCACGGCGCGGATCTGCCGGCCGGTGGCCGACCGCGACAGGAAGACCTGGATCGCGGCGAGCACCACCACCGCGACGACGAGGATGCCGAGCCGCAGGTAACCGACCGACACGACGCTGCCGAGATGCAGCGCCTGCCCGACCAGCTTGCCGACGCTCAGCGAATGGCTATCCGCGGAAAAGCCTTCCAGGAGTGCGTTCTGGATGACGATCGACAGCCCGAACGTCACCAGCAGCGTCGTCAGCGGGCTGATCTCCAGCGAGCGCTGCAGCAGGACGCGCTGCAGCACGTAGCCGAACGCGGCGAAGATCGGGGGAACGAAAAGCAGCGCCCACAGCGCATTGGTGTGGACCGAGGGCAGGATGACGACGGCGAGGTAGGCGCCGAGGATCGCGAAGTCGCCATGGGCCAGGTTGATGACGCCGACGACCCCGAACAGCAGCGACAGGCCACAGGCGAAGAGCGCGAACAGCCCCCCGAGCAGGATTCCCTGCACGCCGGCGTTCACCCAGTCCACGAGCGCGTCACCGCCTCCCGCTCACCGGGCCGCCGGAGGCAGCCGCCGCCATGAAGCCGAAGTACGCCGCTTCCACCTCTTGCGGCCCGTGGTCGGACGGGGCGCCGGCCAGCGTCGTGCGACCCTCGAGAAGGCACTGGAAGCGGGTGGCGACCCGCAGCGCCTGCGCGACATCCTGCTCGACGAGCAGCACCGCCATCCCGCTGCTGAGCATCTGCGGCAACGTCTCGTAGATCCGCTGCACGACAACCGGTGCGAGGCCGAGCGAGATCTCGTCGAGCAGCACCACCTGCGGATTGCTGACGAGAGCCCGCCCGATCGCGACGGCTTGCTGCTCCCCTCCGGACAGCACTGCCGTGCGCTGGCGCCGGCGTCCCTTCATCCAGGGGAAGAGCTCGTACACGCGCGGGACGGTCCACTCGCCCGCACGGCCCTTGGCGACGCCGACCAGAAGGTTCTCCTCGATCGTCAGCGACGGGAAAAGCCGGCGGCCCTCCGGCACCAGCGCGATCCCGTGCCGGACGCGCCAGTCGGTCGGCAGCCGGGTGATGTCGCGGCCGTCCAGCAGCACCCGTCCTTCCGCCGCCCGATGCAGCCCCGCGAGGGTGCGCAGCAACGTCGATTTCCCGGCGCCGTTAGCGCCCACGACGGCCAGCACCTCACCGGCATGCACCTCGATGCTCACGCCGCGCAGCGCGGTGAGCTGCCCGTGCCGCACGACGAGGTTCTCCGCGACGAGTACCGGCGTCTCGGTCATGCGTGCTCCCAGCGCGCGCCGGCAATGTGCGCCGGGTCGCCCGGTGCCATCCCGGCGCCGGAGACCGCCGTCGAATCGGTGCCGAGAAAAAGCTCCCTGACGCGCTGGGTGGCGAGCACCTCGCCGGGGGCGCCGTCGGCGACCAGCTCGCCGGCGGCGAGGCACACCAGCCGCTCCACCGTCGACACCAGGGCACGCACGACATGCTCGATCCAGATCACCGCGACACCACGCGCGTTCACCGCCTTGACGATGGCCACCAGCTCGGCCACTTCCGGGTCGGTGAGCCCGCCCGCGACCTCGTCGAGCAGCAGCATCCGAGGCCTGGTGGCCAGCGCCCGGGCGACTTCGAGCCGCTTGCGGGCGAGCAACCCGAGGCGGCCGGCAACGGTGTTGGCGTGCGCGAAGAGCGCGGTTTCCTCGAGCGCCGACCAGGTGGCGTCGTAGGCCGCCTGCCGGCGCAGCCCCGCGCCATCCTGCGCGGCGACCAGGACATTCTCGAAAACGGTCATCCCACCGAACGGCCGCGGCACCTGGTAGGTGCGGCCGATGCCGAGGCGGCAGCGCGCTGCCGCGTCCAGCCGCAGCAGCGAAGCCCCGTCGAGGCGGATGTCGCCGCTGTCCGGGCGAAGGTCACCCGAGATCATGGCGAACAGGCTGCTCTTTCCGGCGCCGTTCGGCCCGACGATGCCCAGCGTCGCTCCCGGCGGCAGCGACAACGTCAGGCCGTCGGCGACGACCACCTGACCGAAACGCTTGCCGATGCCGTCGAGCTCGAGCAGCGCGGTCTGCGACATCAGGCGTTCGTCGGCTCCAGCTTGGCCGTGATCGGCACCGACTTGTTCGCGGAGTTGTCGACGACCTGCAGCTCGTACGGGAACTTGCCGGTGCCCTTCTTCCACTGCACACCCACCGGCTTGATGATGGCGACGCCAGGGACCGGACCGGCCTTGAAGTTCAGGGTGCCGCACATCCCGTCGTAGCTCATGCTCTTCAGCTTCGCCGCCACCTGGCCGCGATTGTGTGGATCGCTCACCGCGCTGAGCGCGTTGTAGGCCACTTCGAACAGCGAGTACGTCGACCCCAGCGCCTGCACCCACTCCTTGCCGGTCGATTGGGTGAACCCGTCTGCGAGCTGCTTCGCGGTCGTGCCGTCGAGCGAGCTCTTCGTCGGGTGGTACGGGGTCCACCAGGCGTCGGTCGCGACGTTGATGACGAGGTCGCCGAGCGCCACCACGTCGGCCGGGAACAGCAGCACCTTGGCGACCGTCGCGAGCTTCGGCTTGTAGCCCTGCGTCGCCGCCTGCTTCCACATGACGTTGAAGTCCGGCGGGATCGGCGCGTTGCTGAAAATCTCGCAGTTGCTCGACTTGAACTTCTGGATCATCGAGGTGTAGTCGGTCGTGCCGTCGGAGTAGGCGCCGCCGTCGACCGGCTTGTAACCCGCCTTCTTCATGAGGGGCGGGAACCCTTCGCGGAACGCGTTGCCGTCGGCGTCGTTCGGGTACATGAGCCCGATAACCTTGTTATTCGGGATGCGGTTCCACATCGGCGTGAAGCACTCGCCGAACTCGGCCAGCCCGAAGAAGAACATCGTCGTCCATTTGAACGCGCTGCCCGGCTTGGCGCCGCGGCCGAAGTACCACGACTCCCACGGCACGACCGTCGCGACGCAAGGAACGCCGCGCGTCTCGCAGACCGTGGCCACCGGGTTGGTCACCTCGGGGGTCGACGTCACGACGACCATGTCGGCGTTGTCCTGGGTGATCAGCTCGGTGGCGACCTGGGACGCGCGGTTCGGGTCGGACTGGCTGTCCTTGACGATGATGTCGACCGGGTAGGTCTTCCCGCCGACCTTGATGCCGTCCGAGAACTTCGAGGTCTTGCGGATCTGGTCGACGACGTAGCTGTCGGACTCGGCGAAGCCGGCGACGGCGCCCGTGAGCGGCGTGACGAAACCGAGCGTGATCTTCTTTGCCGACGAGCTGGACGACTTCAATCCGGATGAGCAGGCCTCCAGCAGCGAGCCCGCGCCGAGCGCGAGCACGCCCGCCCCGGCACCGCTCAGCAGGCTCCGCCGGGAGATCGCCCCGCGAGCGGCTTCCTCCGCGGCGGCGTGCGTGCTGACACCGTTGTCACGATCGGCCATGGTCGCGACTCCCCTCCGGCGATCCGGCCCGCTACCGGTCGCCGTTCGCTATGCGAACCAGTGTCCGCATGTTGAGTCATCCTGGAGGGGTGCGCTGTGAGTGTCAAGAACCCCCGGGTATCGGACGGGCCGCCTTGCTGGCCGCGATATCCGACTCGACGGCGCGAGCCGTCTCGCGAAGCGGCGGCAAGAGTTCCCGCCGCGCGCTGTCCGCGTTACCGCGGCTTGCATGCATGGAGATGTTCAAGGCCGCGATGACGGCACCGTTCGTGTCGTGCACCGGGACCGCGATCGACCGCAGCCCGAGCTCGAGCTCCTGGTCCACCATGGCGAAGCCCTGCGACGCGACCCGCTGGATCGTCGCGCGCAGCTTCTTCGGATCCGTGATGGTGCGGGGCGTGATGGGGCGCAGCTCGGTACGTCCGAGATAGTCCGTCAGCCAGTCCGCGGGCTGGCCGGCCAGCAGCACCCGGCCCATGGACGTCGCGTACGCCGGGAAACGGGTGCCGACGTTGATGGCGACGGTCATGATGCGCCGGGTGGGCACGCGGGCGACGTACACGATGTCGTCGGCGTCGAGGACGCACAGCGAGCTGGACTCCTGCAGCCGCGCGACCAGGGCCTCCATGTGCGGCTGCGCCACCTCGGGCAGGCCGGCGCTCGACAGGTAGGCATAGCCGAGCTCGAGGATGCGCGGGCGCAGCGCGAACATCCGGCCATCGGTGCGGATGTAGCCCAGGTCCACCAGCGTGAGCAGGAACCGGCGAGCCGCGGCCCGCGTGAGGCCGGTGGCGCGGGCGACATCGCTCAGGGTCAGCTCGGGATGCTCCGCGTCGAAAGCACGGATCACTGCGAGACCGCGTTCCAGCGACTGGACGAACTCCGTGCTGCGGCGGACCTCTTCCTCAGCCATGGTCGGCGCCGCCTTCCGGGCCGTTGTCGCGGCTGCCTTCACGTGGCATGCCCTCGAGAGCGGCCTGCGCCACGCGAAGCGCGGCGTTGGCGGCCGGCACTCCCGCGTAGATCCCCGTGTGCAGCAGGACTTCCGCGATGTCGTCCGGGGTCAGCCCGTTGCGTACGCCGGCCACCACATGCATTCCCAGCTCCTCGTGATGGCCGAGGGCAGCGAGCAGCGCGATCGTGAGGCGGCTGCGGGAAGCGCGGTCGAGCCCGGGACGCGACCAGACCTCCCCCCACGCGTAACGGGTGATGAAGTCCTGGAAGTCGGCGGTGAGCGCCGTCGTCGCGGCGACGGCCCGGTCGACGTGGTCATCTCCGAGCACTGCGCGGCGAATCGCCATGCCGGTTGCGTGCCGCTGCTGGTCGTCCACGACTAGTCCCCTTCGAGAAACTCCCCTGCGAGATGCCCGGCCAGCTGCGCGTTCACGATGCCGGGCTGTTCGACATTAGCCAGGTGCGCAGCGTGGGGAACGATGAGCAGGCGCGCGCCGGCGATGCGCGCGGCGATGTCACGGCCGGCGGCGGGCGGCGTCGCGGTGTCCCGATCCCCGCACACGACGAGCGTCGGCGCCCGAACATCACCCAATCGCGAGCGCAGGTCCATGTCGGCGATCGCCTCGCAGCAACCCGCGTAGCCCGCGGCGGGCGTCGCGAGCAGCATCGCGCGGTAGCGGGCAACGACATCCGGCGATGCGGTGCCGAATTCCGGCGTGAACCAGCGGGCGATGACGGCATCGGCCACCTCGGCCATCCCGGCACGACGGACGACAGCAGCGCGCTCGCGGTAGGCGTTGTCAGGCCCCAGGCACGCGGAGGTGCACAGCAGCGCGAGCCGCTCGACGCGCTCCGGAACGGCCGCGGCGAGCCACATCCCGACCATGCCGCCGAGCGACAGCCCGGCGTAGCAGAACCGGCCGACCGACAGCCGATCGAGCAACCGCAGCACGTCCTGCCCGAGATCGTCGATGCGGTACGGACCGGCAGGCACCTGCGACTGGCCATGGCCACGATGGTCGAAGGCGATGACGCGGAAACGCTCGGCCAAGGACGCCAGCTGCGGCGCCCACATCTCTCGTGTCGTGCCGAGCGAGCTGCCGAGCACCACGACGGGTGCGCCGTCGGGTCCGGTGACCGTCGCGTGAAGCCGGGCCGTCATCCGCGCCGTCATCCGCGTCGCCGCCGATGCGCCGCGACGGACTGGTCGACCATCGCCGCCGCCGTCCCGAGCCACGACTGCGGTGAGAGCGCAGCCAACACGTCCTCGCGGGTCAGCAGCGCGGCAATATCCGGCTCCTCGAGCACCGCATCCCGAAAGGGGAGCCCCTTCGCGGCGGCCGTGTCGACGCACCTGGCCACGGCGTCGTGAGCCGCGCTGCGACCGAGCAGCGGGGCGAGCCGGTAGGCCAGCGCCTCCGCCATGGCCAGCCCGCCGCCGTGGTCGACGTTGCGGCGCATCCGGTCGGCGTTCACGGACACTCCGGCAAGCACCGTCGCCATCCGCCGGCTCATGCCACCGGCCAGCCGGAGCAGCTCGAGCAAGGGCGACCACTCGGCGTGCCACCCGGCGGTCCCGCGCTCGTGCTCCTGCTCGGCCGCGGCCAGAACCGTGGCGAGCAGCCCCGGCAATCGCCGCCACGCGGCGCGGACCAGCACGGCGTCCACCGGGTTGCGCTTGTGTGGCATGGCCGAGGATCCGCCGGTCTGCGCGAGGGACACCTCGGCGACCTCTGTCTGCGCCATGAGCGCGATGTCGGTGGCAGCCTTGCCGGCGGCGGCGCCGGCGTGCCCGGCGGCTGCGGCCAGGTCGAGGATGCGCGATCGATCCGTGTGCCACGGAAGGCTCGGCACGCACAGGTCGAGCCGGCGCGCGAAGCCCGCGACCACTGCCTCACCCTGCGCACCGAACGCGGCCAGCGTGCCGACGGCGCCGCCGAGCTGCACGGCCAGTCGCGTTCGCCGCACGGCGCCGATGGCCTCTGCGGCCTCATCGAACGTGACCAACCATCCCGCGACCTTGCGCCCGAAGGTCGTGGGAGCGGCTTGCTGGCCCAAGGTGCGACCGATCATGACGGTGTCACGATGCTGCGCGGCCAGCGTGGCGCAGGCATCGCCACACGCGTCGAGGTGGCCGGCTATCGCCCCGGTGGCGCGCTTGGCCGCGAGCATGAGTGCCGAATCGAGGATGTCCTGGCTGGTCGCGCCGAAGTGCACCCAGGGCCGCGCCGAGTCCGGGACCGCCGCCCCGAGCTGCCGGACCAGAGCCGGCACCGGGTTTCCGGCCGCGGCGGCACCCGCGGCGAGCTCGGCACGGTCAACGGTCAGATCGCGGCAGGCCTGGCTGATCGCGTGGGCTGCCTCGGCCGGTATCAGCCCGGCGTCCGCAGCGGCTGCGACGAGAGCGGACTCCGCCTCCAGCATGGCCGCGGTGAGTGCGTCGTCGTCCAGCGCCGCATCGACGTCGGCCGATCCGAACAGCGCTCCATCCAGCAGCTCAAAGGTCGAAGAAGACAGTCTCATGGGATCCCTGGAGGTGGATGTCGAAGTGCAGCCCGTCATCTCCCGGCGACGCGATCAGCGTCGAGCGCCGCTCCGCCGGCACGCCGGCGAGCACCGGGTCGGCGGCGTTGGCCTCCTGCTCGTCCGGGAAGTAGATGCGCGTCACCACCCTGTCCAGCAGCCCGCGGGCGAATACGGAGACATTGATGTGGGGAGCCTCGACGCGACCGTCTTCGGTGGGCAGCCCGAGCGGCTTCACCGTGACGATGTGCCAGCGGCCGTTCTCGTCGGTGGGGCACCGGCCGAAGCCGCGAAACGGGGCGGGCGACGGCGCGGCGGCACCGCGGGGATCGTCGGGGTGGGCGAACCGGCCTTCCGCATCTGCCTGCCAGGTCTCGACCAGACCATCGGTGACGACATCGCCGCCGCCGTCATAGAGGCGACCGGTGATCCGCAGCGCACCGAAGGTGTCGGCCGGAACGACGTCGGGACCGTCCGGCCAGTCAAGAGCGATCGAGAGGAAGGGGCCGACGGTCTGCGACGGCGTGAGATGCAGCCGCTCAGTCATCGTCGTCCTCGAACGGCGTGGCGTCGGTGCCGCGCAGCACGATGTCCCACGAGAACCCAAGCGCCCATTCGGCCTCGGTCGTCGCATGGTCGTACGCCGCGATGAGCCGTCGCCGGGCCCGCTCGTCGCGCACCGCGCCCAAGATCGGGTCCTGGAAGAACAGCGGGTCGTCCGGGAAATACATCTGGGTGACCAACCGCTGGGCGAAGGCCCGCCCCAGCAGCGAGAAGTGGATATGTGCCGGGCGCCAGGCATTCGGGTGGTTCTTCCAGGGATACGCCCCCGGCTTCACGGTGGTGAACCGGTAGCGCCCCTGGCTGTCGGTCAGCATCCTTCCGCAGCCGCTGAAATTGGGATCGAGCGGCGCCGGCCAGGTGTCGCGCGCGTGGTGGTACCGGCCGGCCGCGTTGGCCTGCCAGATCTCGATCAGCGTGTCGGGCAGCGGCCGGCCGGATGCGTCCAGCACCCGCCCGGTCACGATGATGCGTTGCCCGATCGGTTCACCGGCGTGCTGGCGGGTGAGGTCGTCGTCGTGCGGTCGCAGCCGTTCCGCCCCGAACAGCGGCCCGGTGACCTCGGTCAGCCGCTGGGGGAGAACGACCAGCGGCGCGTCGGGGCAGCGCAGCGCGGTCGACCGGTAAGCCGGGCTGCGCAGCGGTGGGTGCACCCCGGGTTCGTTGCGGTAAGCGGGCAGCCTCAGCCCGGCCGCGAGCTGGGACACGTTGTTCGGATCGCCCATGTCTCTCCCTGCGTCAGACGGACAGTACGACCGCGCGGGCGGTCAGTTGCCGAGCTGAGCGTTGAGCCGCCGCAGCTGGCTCAACTCCTGCTCGCTGGGCGCCGCGCGTCTCGCGCAGGTCCGCGGCGACGGCCAGCTCCCAACCGGTCGCCTCGCGGGCCTGCGCGACGGTGGCGCCGGGGTGCAGGTGGGTCAGAGTGAGCTCGCAGGTGGTGGGATCGGGTTCGAGCACGCCGATGTCCGTGATGACCACGCCCGGGCCGCCGCCACGAAGCCCGAGGCGTTCGCGGTCACCGGGCCCGTGACCGTAGCCGACCGAAGTGACGAAATCGACGCGGTCGACGAAGGTGCGCAAGCTCTGCCGCACGACGACCACCACCTCGCGGCAGGAGGCGGCGATCTCGGGGGCGCCGCCCGCGCCCGGCAGCCTGACCTTCGGCGCGTCGTAGGAGCCGATGACGGTCGTGTTGATGTTGCCGAACCGATCCAGCTGCGCGGCGGCGAGAAAGCCGACGTCGATCCGCCCGGGCTGCAGCCAGTAGTTGAACACCTCGGGCACGCTCACGACGGCGTCAGCGGTCTCGGCGAGCATGCCGTCCCCGATGGACAGCGGCGGGCGAGGCGGTTTCGCGCCGAGGCAACCCGACTCGTAAACGAGCACGACCTCAGGCGCGTGCGTCAGGCGAGCGAGGTTCGCGGCGGTGCTCGGCAGGCCGATGCCGACGAAGCACACCGTGCCGCTGCGCAGCTGGCGCGCCGCCGCGACGGTCATCATCTCGTTGGCTGTCCAGGCGGTCACGGCAGCGCCTCGGCCGAAAGGACGCTGCGCTGCATCCAGTCCGTGAACGTGTCCCGGTCACGGCTGATGGCATCCCACGCGACGTAGAAATCGTTGTCCCGCTCGTAGTACCCATGCGCGTAGGACGGGTGGGCGCCACGTGGGACGACGCAGACGTACGTGATCACCCATGACGGCAGCACGACTTGTCCCGGCACCGGCACGAGCTCGTCGACGATCTCCTCAACGGTCACGACGGAGCGATCTGCGGCGAGGACGGCCTCCTTCTGGACGCCGGAGATGCCCCACAGCTGCACGTTTCCGCGGCGATCGGCGCGCTGGGCGTGGATCACGGTCACGTCGGGGTTGAGCGCTCGGACGGCTGTCAGCTGCTCACCGGTGAACGGGCATGCGATGGACGCGATGTTGTCGGTCTGGCCACGCAGGTCGGTTCCGCTGTATCCGCGCAAGGTGGCGAAGGGCATGCCCGATGCGCCGGCGACGTAACGGTTCGCCATCCCGGCGTGGCTGTGCTCCTCGACCTCGAGCGGGTAGGGCCACCCGTTCGTCACGGCGTCGCGGAAGCGGTGCAGGGAGCCGACCCCGGGGTTGCCTCCCCAGGAGAACACCAGCTTGCGCGCGCACCCCATCCCGATGACCTGGTCGTAGACCAGATCCGGCGTCATCCTGACGAGTGTCAGATCGCGACGCCGCTGCCTGATGACCTCATGCGCGGCGGCGAAGGGGATGAGGTGGGTGAAGCCCTCCATGGCGACGGTGTCCCCGTCACCGACGGCGGCTGCGATCGCCTCGCGGAGCGTCGCGAGCTCAGCCATGAACGCTCACCGGCCGTTCGGATAGCGGACGATCGTACTAAATGCGAACCTACTGCCGTCGCCAAGACACCGTCAAACCTGCCATGGTGAGCGTTGACGCCCTCTCGCGACACGGCTACGTTCGGAAACCAGAACATCCGTTCGCTTTGCGAACACGATACCCATGGTGGGGCGACGACATGCGCCCGTCGCCGAGGAGGCGTTCGTGAGCATCTTGGATCGGGACACGTGGGCCGGACTCGTCTTCTCATCGGGATGGCGTGAGGCCCACGGCGGGACGCGCGCCGTCATCGAGCCGGCCACCGGCGAAACGCTGGGAACGGCAGGCGTTGCCAACGATGTGGACGTCGCTCAGGCGTGCGCGGAAGCGGCGAAGGTGCAGCTGGAGTGGGCGCGGACCCCGTTCCAGGAGCGCGCCGCGATCTTGCGCCGGGCGGGCCAGCTCTTCGAGGAGCACGGCGAAGACATCCAGTGGTGGCTCGTCCGCGAGGGCGGGGCGATCCCGCCGATGGCCGGCCTCAACACCCACATCGCCGCCCAGGAGTGCTACGAGGCAGCCGCGCTGCCGTCGCATCCCACCGGGCAGCTGCTGCCCAGCGAGCAGCCCCGGATCAGCTTGGCCCGCCGCATCCCGTCCGGGGTGGTCGGCGTCATCGCGCCGTTCAACGCGCCGCTGATTCTCGGTATCCGCTCGGTGGCCCCGGCGCTCGCGCTCGGCAACGCGGTCGTGCTCAAGCCGGACCCTCGCACCGCGGTCTGCGGCGGCGTCGCCATCGCCCGGGTGTTCGAGGAGGCGGGGCTGCCTCCGGGAGTCCTGCAGATGCTGCCCGGCGGCCCGGACGCCGGGCAGGCACTCGTGGCGGACCCGCACGTGCGGGTGATCTCGTTCACCGGGTCGACCGCCGCGGGCCGCCAGGTCGGCGAGGCCGGGGCACGCCATCTCAAGCGCGTCCACCTCGAGCTCGGTGGCAACTCCGCGATCGTCATCCTCGACGACGCCGACGTCGAGCGGGCGGCGTCCGCGGGCGCTTTCGGCTCGTTCATGCATCAGGGGCAGATCTGCATGACGACCGGTCGCCACCTCGTGCACGAGAAGGTTGCCGACGCCTACACCGAATTGATGGCCGCGAAAGCCGAGGCGCTACCCGTGGGGGACCCCGCCCGAGCACAGGTCGCGCTCGGGCCGTTGATCGACGCCGGGCAGCGCGACAAGGTCCACGCGCTGGTCACGTCCAGCGTCGCTGCAGGGGCGCGGCTGGCGGCGGGTGGGGTCTTCGAGGACCTGTTCTACCGGCCCACCGTGCTCACCGGCGTGTCGCCCGACACCCCGGCATACGGGCAGGAGGTCTTCGGCCCGGTCGCGCCCATCATGCGGTTCTCGACCGCCGAGGAGGCGGCGCAGCTCGCCGCGGCCACCGAGTACGGGCTCTCGCTCGGCATTCTCACCCGGGATCCGCTCAAGGCGCTGGAGCTCGCCGAGCGCATCCCGAGCGGGATCGTGCACATCAACGACCAGACCGTGAGCGACGAGGCGCAGATCCCGTTCGGCGGCGTCGGCGCGTCCGGCACCGGTTCGCGTTTCGGAGGCGCGCAGGCGAACATCGAAGCCTTCACCGAGGTCCAATGGGTGACGATGCGGGGCGAGATCCCGGCGTACCCGTTCTAGGACGCGACGGGAGCCGGCTCTTGCCAATGCAGGGTCCGCTGCGCACGCAGGTCGGCATCATCGGCGCCGGGCCCGCGGGCCTGGTACTCGGCCGGCTGCTCGAGCTCGCCGGGATCGACACGGTCATTCTCGAGGCGCGCAGCCGCGAGTACGTCGAGCAGCGGGTCCGGGCGGGCGTCCTCGAACACGCCACGGTGGAGCTGCTGAACGACGCCGGCGTCGGCGACCGGATGCGCCGTGAGGGGCTCGTCCATCACGGCATCGAGCTGCAGGTCGACAGCGCCCGCCACCGCATCGCGATGTCCGACATCGCCGGGGGGCGTGTCATCGTCGTGTACGGCCAGCAGGAGGTGGTGAAGGACCTGGTGGCCGCCCGGGTGGCCGCGGGCCTGCCTTTGCTGTTCGAGAGCGTGTGCCTGGCCGTAGCCGATATCGACACCGAACGGCCCCGGGCGCGATTTCGCCGGCCCGACGGCTCGGAAGGGGAGCTGGAGTGCTCCGTGCTGGTCGGTGCCGACGGCTCCTACGGCGTCGCACGGCAGGCCGTCGCGTCGCGGCTTCGGGTCTTCGAGCGTGACTATCCGTTCGCGTGGCTGGGAATCCTTGCCCAGGTGCCGCCGTCCACGGATGAACTCATCTACGCCCGGTCCGAGCGGGGATTCGCGTTGCACAGCCTGCGCTCACCCGAGATCAGCCGGCTCTACCTGCAGTGCAGCCCGGACGAGGACCTCGCACGATGGTCTGACAGCAGGATCTGGGACGAGCTCCAGCAGCGGTTCGCCGTTCCCGGATGGACCCTTCGGGAGGGCCCGATCCAGGAAAAGGGCGTGACCCCGATGCGCAGCTTCGTGGCCGAGCCGCTTAGGCATGGCCGGCTGTTCCTCGCCGGCGATGCCGGCCACATCGTGCCGCCGACGGGCGCGAAGGGGCTCAACCTGGCCATCGCCGACGTCGCGCTCCTCGCGCCGGCCATCGTCGACTGGCTGCGGGGCAACGGATCGGCCGGTGTGGAGGGCTACTCCGACGCAGCCTTGCGCCGGGTATGGCGTGCCCAGGACTTCTCCAATGAGATGACCTTGATGCTGCACAGCAACAGCGATCCGTTCGAGGATCGCCGGCAGCAGGCGCGGCTGCGTTACGTCGTCCGCTCGGAGGCGGCTGCGCGCAGCCTTGCCGAAAACTACGTCGGCCTGCCGCTGCGGTGAGCGACTCACGAGCCGGCGAATCGCCTCGCGCGGGCAGCGCTGCGGCGCTTGCCGTCATCGCGGTGGCCGCCAACCTGCGGCCCGCGGTGGCGAGCGTCGGGCCGGTGCTCAGCGACATCCGAGCGAACCTCGGACTGTCCGCGGCCGGAGCGGCTGTGCTGACGACCGTGCCGGTGGTGTGCTTCGGGCTCGTCGCGGGCGCCGGGCCGTGGCTGGCGCGCCGCGTCGGCATGCGGCGGGCTATCGCGGTGCTTGCCGTCGCCATCCTGGGCGGGCTGCTGCTGCGCGTCGGTCCCGGGATAACGACGTTGTTTGCCGGCACGATCCTGGCCGCGGCCGCGATCGCTGCCGCGAACGTCCTGCTGCCGTCGCTGATCAAAGCGGACTTCGGCCACCGCACCGGGCTGCTCATGGGGCTCTACACGACCGCGCTGACCGGGTCTGCAGCGGCGGCGGCGGGGCTCACCGTCCCGCTCGGCCATCTCATCGGCCACGGCTGGCGCGGCTCCCTCGGCGTCTGGGCCGTGCTCGCCGCGGTGGGTCTCGTGCTGTGGCTGCCTCGCCTACGGAACGCGCCGCACCACACCCGGCTCCAACGGCCGGCGGCGTCCGGGATGCGGTCGAGCGGTATCGCCTGGATGGTCACCGGCTATTTCGGCCTGCAGTCATTGAGCTTTTACGCCGTCCTCAGCTGGCTGCCGACGCTGTATCGCGACCACGGGTACTCGGCGGCGGCCGCGGCCGGCTTGCTGTCGCTCAGCGCGCTGGTTCAGGTGCCGGTGGCGCTGGTGCTGCCTTCGATCGCCACCCGCATGCATCACCAAGGCCTTCTCGTCGCGATCTCCGCCGCGTTGACGGCTGCCGGGCTGATCGGCATCCTCGTCGCGCCCACGGCAGCGCCGGTCGGGTGGGTCGTTGCGCTCGGGCTCGGGCAAGGGGCGGCGTTCCCGATCGCGTTGACACTGCTCGTCCTTCGGACGCGCACGGTGGCCGCGACCACCGCCCTCTCGGCGATGGCACAGTCGTTCGGCTACCTCATCGCTGCCGCGGGTCCGGCCCTGCTCGGCTTATTGCACGCCGCGACCGGCGGCTGGCAGGTGCCGGTGGCTGTGCTGGCGGCGCTTCTGCTGCCGCAGACGATCGCGGGGCTGAGGGCGGCCGCCCCGGGCTACGCAGAGGACGCCGTATGAGACCGCACCGAAACGCGGTGAACAGACCGGTGGCACGTGAAGACACCCCAAACCGAGGAGGCGCAGCTCATGGCTCGTCGTAATGAACCCCCCTTCCGCGCAGACCACGTGGGAAGCCTGCTTCGACCACGCGCCCTGCTCGAGGCCCGCAGGCAGCATGCGGCGGGAGAGCTGGCGGCCGAGCGGCTGCGCGAGATCGAGGACGAGAGCATTCGCGCGGTCGTCGCGATGCAGGAGTCGGTCGGCCTGCAGTCCGCCACCGACGGCGAGTTTCGCCGCACGTCGTGGCACATGGACTTCATCTACTCGCTGGGCGGGATCACGCAGGCCAGCGAGAAGCTGCAGGTGCACTTCTACAACGAGAAGGGTGAACTCGACTTCGAGTCCGCCGCGCTGGTGGTGAGCGACCGTGTCCGGCTGGACGAGACCATCTTCGCCGAACACTTCCGTTTCCTGCAGGAGCAGGTGAGGACAGCTACCCCGAAGCTCACGATCCCCTCGCCGAGCATGGTCCATTACCGCGGTGGGCGGGCCGCGATCGATCCGGCCGTGTACCCGGAGGACGACGCGTTCTGGGACGACCTCGTCAGCGCCTACCAGGACGAGGTACGCCGGCTCGGCGCTCTCGGCTGCACGTACCTGCAGCTCGACGACACGAGCCTGGCCTACCTCAACGACCCACGCCAGCGCGAGCTCGTCGCGTCGCGCGGAGGCGATGCGGAACACCAGCACGAGCTGTACATCCGGAACATCAACCGGGTGCTGGAGGCGCGCCCGGCCGGCATGCGGGTGACCACGCACATGTGTCGCGGCAACTACCAGTCGTCGTGGGCGGCCGAAGGCGGCTACGACTTCGTCGCCGAGGCGCTCTTCACCCAGCTCGGGGTCGACGGGTTCTTCCTCGAGTACGACGACAGCCGCTCGGGCGGTTTCGAACCCCTCCGTTTCGTGCCCCCGGACAAGTACGTCGTGCTCGGGCTCGTCACCACCAAGCGCGGCCAGCTGGAAGACAAGGACACGTTGAAGCGACGCATCGACGAGGCGAGCAAGTACGTGCCGATCGAGCAGCTCTGCCTGTCGCCGCAGTGCGGATTCTCCTCGACCGTCGAGGGGAACGTTCTCACCTACGACGAAGAGGTGGCGAAGCTCCGGCTGATCGTCGAGACAGCGGCAGACGTGTGGGGTTGAGGCGGCGGCGGGGCGCGAGGCTGCGGATGCGTCCCGGACTCGTCGTGAGGTCAGCTCTCCGAACGCCGAGTTCCGCGCTACGCGAGCCGAAGTGCCGGTGCCTCGGCGGTTCTCGGCGTGAAGGTCACTGGCAGACAGTCCGGACCTCTCAGCACCGAGCCGCAGAAGGTGGGCTCGGCGATCAGCTGGAGGTCTTGCAGGCGTTCGAGGATGGCGTCGAGCGCGACGCGTAACTCGGCGCGGGCGAGGTGGGCGCCGAGGCAGAAGTGCACGCCGAAGCCGAAGGCGATGTGGTGGTTTTCGCGGCGGTCGATGTTGAAGTCGGCGGGGCGTTCGAAGACGCGGGGGTCGCGGTTCGCCGACGCGATCGCCATGATCATGTACTGGCCGGCCTCGATGGTCTTGCCGTGGAGGTTGACGTCGTGAGCGGTGATGCGGGGCAGGACGCCGACGGGCCCGTTCCAGCGCAGCAGCTCTTCGATGGCGGCGGGGCGCAGCTCGGGGTCTTTGCGCACCCGTTCCAACACATCGGGATGCGTGAGCAGCGCGTGCAGTAAGGAGCCGACGGCGTTGTAGGTGGTGTCGGTCCCCGCGGCGAACAGGACGCGGATGAACGCCAGGATCTCCTCATCGGTCAGGCGCTGACCGTCGGTCTCGGCGCGGATGAGATGCGAAAGCAGGTCATCGCTGGGCTTTGCGCGGCGCTCGGCGAGCAGCGGCCTGAGATAGCCGTCGAAGAGGGCGGCGGCGCGTTGCGACTCCTCCGGAACGAACGCGAACGAGATCAGCGCCATTGCCCATTCGCTGAACGTCTGCTCGTCTTCGATCGGCAGTCCGAGCAGCTTGGAGATGACTGTCAGCGGGAACTTGCGGGTGAAGTCGGCGACCAGGTCGGCTTCGCCGTTGTCGATGAACTGCGAGACGAGGTCGTCGCACAACGGGCGCAGGATCGGCTCGACGTAATGCTCCATCACGTAGCCGTACTGCAGGGGAGGCTTGACCAGCTTGCGGTGCTGGGCGTGCTCGACGCCCTCCATGCCCATCACGTTGCGACCCATCACCGGGAAGCTCGCCTGCTCGTGCAGCAGCCTGGAGGAGTATTCGGCTTCGTTGCGAAGGACGGCGAGGATGTCGTCGTAGCGCAGCACCAGCTGCGTCTCCTGGCCCGCGTACCGCACCGTCGCCGTGGGGGCTTCCTCACGGAGCTCGGCCAGCAGCTCATGGAAGGCAGGGATCTCGATGCCTTGCGGCGGGACAAGGGCAAAGTCCAGCTGGGCCGCGACCTCGCTTGCAGTACTCACCGCTGATGCCTCCGGTTGATCGAAGTGTCGACCTGGCTCGATGAACACATTTGGATGTTTGTACAGAGGTCAACATGCCCTCGCCCGGAAGAAAGCGCAACCATCTCTCTCGGCTCGATGGCCGTCGCGCGTCACAGGCCCGGCACGCCTGCGGTCGCTCCGGATGCGCTCGGGGCGCATCGGGTGATTGCGGTGCCGCGGGCGGTGGCGCAGACGCAGTTGCACCGGCTGCTTCCGGTCGACGGGTAGGCGGTGCTGCTGGACGCGCAGTCGGGTGCTGCGCCGAGGCCGCTGCTGCTGGTGTTGCACGGGCTGGGGGAGGGCGCCGTCGCGATGCGGAGTTAGACCGGGTTCACCGCGCAGGCGGCGTTGAGCGACTTCGACGTCGCCTATCCGAACGCGCCGCAGGATCCGGCTGCTGCGACGCCGTCCGCTTCCGTTCCATCGCCCACCCCGTCGCGGACACGAGTGAACCGCCCATGCCGGGGCGGTTCACGAGCGTCGTGCGTTGCTCGAAAGGCACCGTCCGCAGCCAGGCGTCGCGGGGCCTTGCGAAGTTGCGCACATATCCGGCGCTCGCCGCGGACCCGGCCGCTTCGGAACGAAGGGCGTCCCCATGAAACTCGAAGACGAACTCCGCGAGCTCGGGAAGGACCTGCCGTTCACGGCCGAGCCTGAGCGGCGGCTGCTGTCCCGTGCGCTGGATGCGGCTGGACGGTCTCCGCGTCCCGCTCGTTCCCGGTGGCGGCGGCTGTCGCAGTAGCCGTTGTCACGGTTGATGCCGTCCGCCCGGGCAGCTCCCCGACCCGTCCGGACAGCCAGGCCGTCATCAGCGCTGCTCCGCCGTCTGCTGCCCCGTCGACGGCGCCCGCGCCGTCCCCGCCGCCATTGCCGTCCTTCGGATACCAACGCATCCCCGGTGTCTCGACGACGCGAGCCGCGACGATCGTGCAGCGCTGCACGGACTCGCCGAGGGTGTCGTACACCGGCTACCTGACGCGGGGGAAGGCCACGCTCGAGGACCTCGTCGAAAGCTCGGTGGGCAGCGTTGCGATCATCGACGGTCCCATCCGCGCCGACGCGACACCGCCGGCTGGCTACCAGCCGACCCCGACCCGCACGTTTTTCGTGCTCTGCTGGCTGTTTTTCGGCGACGTCGTGGACGGTGGCCTGGCGCAGCAGATGCAGTACCGGGACCATGCGTTGCCGGGGCCGCTGCTGGTCGAATGGTCTGGCGGCGGTGTCACGAACGTCGCCTACAGAAGGCGACCGGCTTGCCGACTCCCTGGCTCAACGTGATCGCCGGGCGGGTGGCGCGCAGCGTCGCGTGGGTCGAGTGGACGCCGGCGGAAGGGAGGACCGTCTCCGCCACCATCCGCAACGGCTACTTCTTGGCGAACCAGGTCTCGCCTACTGCTGCGGCGGGGTCGGGGAAGCTGGCCGCGTACGACCAGGAGGGGAAGCGGCTCGAGACCGGCGGCGGCTATCGGGCTGACGCCGATCCGCCAGCGGTGTAATGGCCGTAGCCCGGTTAGCGTCATCCCGTAAAGCGCTCCGCTCGCGCGCGGTGGCTATTCCTCCAGTGGATTGAGCGAGTCACTGGTCCACGTGATCGCGTCGGTGGGGCTGGCCTCGAAGATCTCCAGACTGGCGACGGCTTGGAGATCGGCGAGGCAACGCGCGCTGGTGGCGAGGTAGGTCGTCATCAGGTCGATTTCCGTCGCGACGCACCAGGATCTGTCGTCGGGCCACCAAATGTTCGCCGACTGTCGCGAAGGCTCGCGTTCTGCGCTTTCGAGTATCGCGCCGAGCGCGCCGCGCAGCAGGTGGTATCGACGGTGGGGCAGGTCGAAGGCGGGTGCTCGGAGCAGGCGATCGGGGAGTCCGCCAAACCCTTCCCAGACCGCGAACCAGCAGCGGTCAGGTGTGCTGGTGTGGCGAGTGAGCACGTCGAGAAGGGACTGCGCGAGGTCGGCGGAGAGCGTTCCGGTCTCGGGTGGACAGTCCCAGATCCCCGGTTGGGTGCGGCCCTGGATGAAGCCCGCGTCGCCGGTGATGTTTGCCCATTGCATCTGAGCGTGCGGCACGCGTCCGTTGGCCATTGCGACCTGCGACCAGCTGACCGCCTGATCGCCTGGCTCCCGGAAGGCGGGGTGGAAGAGCCGTGCGTAGCGCTCGAAGCCGGATGGCGCGACGGACACGACATTGGTCGCGAAGCTCAGGATGCGCTCCTGCAGCCAGAGCGCCGGCTCGGCTGAATGTGCGGGAGTGCAGACGTCCGACAGCATGAGCAGATTCTGCCGCCGGATCGGCACGTGGTGGACGTGATCGGCCCGACGGGCAGCTTCGGGAGGTAGTCGAGCCTGGCTCCGGCCCGGTTGCTGGCTGCCGAATGAGCTTTCTTGGCAAGGGAACAGGACCGTTGTCCACAGCCTTGAAAAGGGCTGGCTTTGCGCCGGCCGCGCCCCTATCATCGAACATGTGTTCCCATCGGGTGGTGTGTCGGGCAAGCTGGCGCAGGCGCATGCGCTGCTGGCTGATGTCGCTGCTGAGATCAGCGGTGAGTTGTCGGGTTCGGCGGCTGCGGAGGCGGTCGGTGAGGCGTTGCCGGCGTTGGGCCAGTTGGAGTTGGTGACCTGCCTGCTGGCCGAGCGGGTCGAGCGCAGTGGCTATTTCGCTGCGGATAACGCGGTGTCGATGGCCGGGTGGCTGCGGCAGGAGGCTCGCTCGAATGAGGGCTGGGCGTCGGCGCGGGTGCAGCTGGGTCGGGTGCTGGTGGACCGGCTGCCGGTGACGCGTAAGACGTGGCTTTCGGGTGGGTTGACGTTTGAGCATGCCGACGTGATCCGGTGGGCGACCCGGGAGGTGTCACAGCAGCTGGCGGCGGCGTTGGATGAGACGCTGTCGCAGGCGGCGACCCGGTGCACCCCGAAGCAGCTGCGTGATCTGGCGGCGGAGCTGTTGGAGCGGCTCGCGCCGGAGCTTTCGGAAAAGCGCCGGGCGCGGCACGAGGCGGACGTGTCAGCGCATCTGTCCGACACCCTCGACGGTGGGCGGTTGGATGCGAATCTGGACGCCGAGGGCACCGCGATCGTGCGGGCGGCGTTGGAGAAGTACCTGCCGAAGCCGGCGCCGACGGTCGGGGCGGACGGTGCGGCGGGGCCGCCGTTGCCGGTGTCGCATCGGCGGGCGCGGGCGCTGGTGGAGCTGGCCCGTCAGTCGCTGGATTTCGGTGAGGACCATCCCGGTAAGAGCAACAAGCCGCATCTGATCGTGCGGATGGATGAGAAGGAGCTGCGTGCCGCGGTCGGGGCCGGGCAGCTGTTCGGCGGGGGCACGTTGCCGGTCGGGACGGTGCGCCGGCTGGCGTGCGATGCGATGGTCATCCCGCTGGTGCTCGGTTCGGACAGTCTGCCGCTGGACATCGGCCGCAAAAGCCGGGTGGTGCCCAGCTGGATGCGCACCGCGCTCAACGAACGGGACGGCGGCTGCCGGGCGCCGGGCTGTGACCGGCCGCCGGCGTGGACCGATGTTCATCACGTGAAGCACTGGGTCGATCACGGTAAGACGTGCCTGGACAACTGCTGCCTGCTGTGCCGGCGGCATCACACCATGGTCCATCAAGGCAAACTGCGAATACGTGCACTCGGCAACCAACAGTTCGAGTTCACCACCACCAACCGGCGAACGTAGACGCTCGTGGCGGTAGACGTCGTAGGCGGATCAGCCGCCCACGCTGAACTCGAATCCGAGCAGGCCCGCGAACGACCCCGGGCTCTTCACCGGGTGCAGCGCTCCGATGCGCAGCTGGGTGTCGGCCTGGCCGGCGCGTCCCAGGCGCACGGCGTACTCGGCGTAGACGTACCAGGGCTCGACGATGCGTTGCAGCACCTCGACGCTCTGCACCGGCAGGGCGTCGAAGAGGTCGGCATACCAGCCGGTCGACTTCCGACCGGGTCGACAGGTGGGTGACGGCGGTGCCCGGCTGGCGGTGGTCACGGATCATCCACTGGCAGGATTCGTCGAAGCAGTCACCGACGCGCTTCGCATCGCCGGCCCGCCAGGCCGAGACGAACGCGTCGTGCGCGTCGAAGTTGGCGCGTCGCGTGGCGATCGGGTCGGTGGAGCGCTCGCGGGCGACCACCGATGGCCCACTGCCCTGCGCGCTGGCCCGGATGCCGCTGCCCAGGCTGCCGTTCGACCACAGCAGCTCGCCGATAATGCCGTCGGCCGCTACCGGGAAGAGCACCGCGCTGTTGACATCGACCTCCTCGCCGGACTGCCGGCCGCGGGTCGTCGCCAGGCTCTCGTAGAAGACGAAGTAATTCGAGCTGGCCTCGACGAGGTGCCGCGAGCGGACGATATCCAGCAGCTCGCGCTCCCGGATGTATGCATCACGCACCTGATCGCGGGTGGTCATCGACGCGAGGACGACCTCGTCCTTGCTGAGGTCGGGGAGGATGTAGCACACCTCGGCGCTCACCGTCGACATGATGACGTCGATGTCATTGGTGAACTCGGATTGGGTGTGAGCCTCGACGCGTCGCAGCGCTTCGCCGTTCGTTTCCACGGTGGTCACCTGCACTGGGCCTCCTCAGGTCCGGGCCGCGGCGTCGCCGCTGCCGAGCACGCCGTCGCCTTCCAACGCATCCAACTCGTCCTCGGTCATGCCCAGCACGTCCGACAGCACGGTGCGCGTGTGCTCCCCGAGCAGGGGAGCCGGCTGCACCTGAACTGCCGCCGCACCGGAAAGCCGGATCGGGCTGCCGACGACCTCCACACCGCCGAGCCTCGGGTGCGGCATGCTCTGCACCAGCCCGCGCGCGGTCACCTGCGGCTGGCGCAGCGCCTGCCCCACCGAGAGCACCGGCGCGTGCGGGATGTCAGCGGCCAGCAGCAGCTGCTCCCACTCCGCGGTCGTGCGCTTCTGCAGCGCCTCGCACACCATCCGCTCCACGAGCGCCCGGCTCGCGATACGTCCCTCGTTGCTGCCCAGCGACGGATCTCGCGCCTGCTCCGGCAGCTCGAGAACGTCACACAGCCGCGGCCAGAAATGCTCGGCCAGCGTCGCGAGCACGATCTGCCCGTCCTTCGTCGGATACAGCCCGTACGGCACCGCGCTCGGGTGCCCCGCACCCACCGCCCGCACCTCCTCACCGGTCAGCAGGAAGCGGCCGGCGAAGTAGCTGAGCAGGCTGAGCATCCCTTCGAGCATCGACGCGTCGACGTACTGGCCGACGCCCGTCCGCTCCCGTTGCAGCAGCGCAGCCAGGATGCCCAGATCTGCCAGCATCCCTGCCGCCAGATCGGCGATCGGTACCCCCGCGCGCACCGGAGGCCGACCGGGCTCGCCGGTGAGGCTCATCAGCCCGCCGAGTGCTTGCACCGCGACGTCATAGGCAGTGCGCTGCGCCGCCGGCCCGTCCTGACCGAACGCCGAGATCGAGCAGTAGACAGCGCGCGGATTGACCGCCGCGATGTCCTCGTAGCCAAGCCCCAAGCGGGCCGCCACCCCCGGCCTGAAGTTTTCGACGACGACGTCGGCCTGCGCGGCGAGCCGCAGCACCAGATCGAGCCCCCGCGGGTCCTTGAGATCGACGGCGATGCTCGTCTTGTTGCGATTGATCGACATGAAGTAGTGGCTCTCGCCGCCGCGATGCGGTGGCAGCTCACGCGTCTCGTCGCCCCCGCGCGGATGCTCGACCTTCCACACCTGCGCACCGAGGTCAGCCAGCAGCAGCGTGGCGTAGGGACCCGACAGCACGCGTGTCAGGTCAAGGACGCGCACACCGTCAAGCGCGGGCCCCGAGGCAGCTGCCATGCCCGACATCAAAACGCATTGGGGTCACGCTGCACGGCGTCGGGTACCGGATGCCGGAAAAGCCTGGACGCATTCTCCCACGTGAGCTTGCGGACATCGTCCGGCGGAAGTCCCTTGAGCGACTCCGCAATGACCCGCTGGGTGTTCGGCCACGTGCTGTCGAGATGGGGGTAGTCGGACTCCAGCATGATGTGCTCCACGCCGATCCGATCCCGCAACGACAGCGTCGACGGATCCTCCAGCGCGCAGAAGTAGAAGTTGCGCTGGAGCACCTCAGCAGGCAACAGGTCGATGCCCTGCCAGGTGCCGTACAGCTCGTGATAGCGGCCGACATGGTCGAGCCGGTCGAGCAGGCACGGCACCCAGCCGATCCCGCCCTCGGACAGGCAGATCTTGAGATCCGAGAAGCGCACCGCCACCCGCGAGTACAGCCAGTCGACGGCAGCGAGCAGCGCGCTGCCAAAGAACAGCACGCCGACCGTGTCCGGCGGAGCGTCAGGTGCCGTCGACAGCGCGGACTGGCCCGACCCGATGTGCAGGCACACCACGGTCCCCGTCTCCGCGCACGCTTCCAGGAAGGGATCCCAGTGGCCGGTGTGCAGCGACGGCAGGCCCAGCTTGTGCGGCGCCTCTGTGAACGCGACCGCCTTGAAGCCGCGCTCTGCGTTACGCCGGATCTCCGCCGCGCCCTCGACCGGGTCCAGCAGCCAGGGCAGCTGCACCGGAATGATGCGGTCCGGGTAGCTGCCGGCCCACTCCTCCAGATGCCAGTCGTTCCAGGCCCTCATGACCGCGAGCGCCAGGTCGCGGTCCTTGGTCTTGAGCTGCAGCCGCTGGCCGGCGAAGCCGGGCAACGCCGAAGGGAAGTTCAGCGACGCGTAAATCCCGTTCAGGTCCATGTCGGCGACGCGGGAGTGGATGTCCCACGCGCCGCGGCGCATCTCGTCGAAGCGCTGCGGCTCGAACGACGCCTCGAGCACCGGCCGGCCGACGACCGCGTTCAAGCCGAGATTCGGCTCGGTGCCCTGCCAGCGCCAGACCTGCCGGCCGTCCTCCCGCTCGACGACGTGCGGCGCCTCATCCGCGAAGCGCTGCGGCACCCTGCCCTGAAAGAGGTGGGAAGGCTCGACGACGTGGTCGTCGACGGAGATCACCGTGTACTCGCGGTGGCGCCGCTCGGGCTCCGGTAAGAAGGTCACCGTGCGGGGGCGGTCGGCCGCTCCAGCCGTGAGGTTGATGTTTCGCAGTTCCTCAAGGTTGAGCATGCACTTCTCCCTCGTCGTGAGCATCGCCGACGTTGACAATGCAATGTCCGGCGAATACTTGCAAGCATTGTGAGACATGGCTAGCGTGCGGTCCCGTCCGGCCGAACGGCGCCGGACGCCCACGGGTGGCCGGAGGTGAAGGCATGGGGCCCGACGCGCTGGACTCGGCGTTCTTCTGCAATATCAACGATGTCGAGTTCCTCGACACCTCCAAGCCCGGCGAGCATGCGCGTGCACCGCGCACGAGTCAGGCCCGGGTGAAATGGGTCGGCGGCACCGCTGCGGAAGGCCCCTGGGCCTACTGGATCGAGCACCCCGCCGGCTCGCTCGTCCGGCCGCACAAGCATTTCGTCTCCCGCATCGAATACATCCTCGAGGGCGCACTCGAATGGTTCGAAGGCGAATCGGCACTCACCTGGCGGAAAGGCGAGCCGACGCAGCAGGGCGTCCGCCACGAGACGGGAACGCTGTCCTACGCCCCGGCCGGCTTCGTCTACGGCTACCGCATCCTCGAGCCGACCCGGCTGCTGCACATCTTCGCCGGCGACCCGGTCAACAAGACCGAGCACATCCCGGTCGGGCTCATCGCCCAGGCCGCCGGGCAGAATGCGTGATGAGCGCACCGAACGCAGGTACCGCTGCCGCGCCTGCAGGGGCGCAGCTGCGCCGGCAGCTGCCGCACCCCGTGATCGACGTCGACGGTCACGTGCAGGAGTTCCCCTTCCTGCTACGCGAAGCCGTGCTCGAGGAGGCCCTGCAGCTCGGCGGCGCGGCGCTGGCCCGTCGCGTCGAGAGCATGCCGCTGACCTACGATGACGTCGCGGCGGCGATGTGGGAGCTGGGCCCGGACGAGCGGCGGCTGCGCGGCATCCCGTGCCCGGCCTGGTGGGCGCTTCCCGGTGGCACGCGCGACCGCGCGACGGCGCACCTGCCGGGCCTGCTCGCCGAACGCATGGACGGCCTCGGCATCGACCTCAGCGTGCTCTATCCGAGCCTCGGCCTCTCGCTGGTCGGCATCGCCGATCCCGACGTTCGCCGCGCCGCCTGCCGGGCCTACAACGGCATGGTCGCAGAGCTCTACCGCCCCTACGCCGATCGCCTGCTGCCGGTAGCTCTCATTCCCACGGCCACGCCAGACGAGGCCCTCGACCTGCTCGAGCATGCCGTCGGTGAGGCCGGCCTGCGGGCCATCGTCGTCGGGCCGGTGCACCGTCCCGTCGCCGGCGCGCACGCCGCCGAGCACCCCGAACTCGCGGGATCGGCGCGGCGCATGGACGTGCTCGGCATCGACAGCGACTACGACTACGACCCGCTGTGGGCGCGCTGCGAGGAGCTCGGCCTCGCCGTCGCGGTGCATGCCAGCGGACAGGGCTGGGGGAGCCGCCGATCGGCGACGCGGTACGCCTACAACCACATCGGCGCCTTCGCCGCGGCCGCCGAGGCCGTATGCAAGGCGCTCTTCCTCGGCGGCGTCCCGCGCCGCTTCCCCCAGCTAAGCTTCGCCTTCCTCGAAGGCGGCGCCGGCTGGGCGGTGTCGCTGCTGCTCGACATGGTGGCGCACTGGGAGAAGCGCGGCGCGCCCGCGATCGGGCAGCTGGACCCGGCGAACCTCGACGTCACCGAGATCGTCCGGCTCGTCGGCGAGTACGGGCCCGAGTCGTTCCGCAGCCGCAGCGACGAGATCCGCCGCCACCTCGAGCGTCCCGATCCGCATCCTGCGGTGCTCGACGACTGGTCCGCCTGCGGCGTCGACACCGCCGGTGAGCTGGTCGAGCTGTTCACCTCGCGCTTCTACTTCGGCTGCGAGGCCGACGACCCGCTGAACGCGCTCGCGTTCGACAGCGGCCTGCTGCCGCAGGGCGCGCGGCTGTCGGCGGTGTGGGGTTCCGACATCGGCCACTGGGACGTGCCAGACCTCGACGAGGTGCTGCTCGAGGCCTACGAGCTCGTCGAGCACGGGCGCATCACCGAGACCGACTTCGCCGACTTCGTCTTCCGCAATCCCGTGCGGATGTACGCCCGGGCCAACCCGGACTTCTTCGCCGGAACGCGCGTCGAGCAGGCGGCCAAGAGCCTGCTGTCCGGCGCGGACTCTGACCTGAAAGGAACACCATGACCGAGGTCGACGTGCGGCCGCTGCGCACCGTCCTGTTCGCCGCCGGGGACGACGAGGCGGAGGTGGCTGCCGCGCTCAAGTCCGGCGCCGACTCCATCGTCATCGACCTCGAAGAGCCCCGCACCCCGTGCACCGAGGAGGTGCGCGAGGAGGCGCGCCGGCTCACCCGCAGCCTGCTCGACACCGTGACGCCGGGGCCCGGGGTCCCGCTCGATCTTCGTCCGGGTACAGCCGCCGTCGTCGGGCCAGACGCTGAAAGACCTGCGGGCCGTGATGGGCCCGGCGCTCTTCGGCATCCTGCTGCCGAAGGTGCAGGGCCCGGCCGACGTGCATGGTGCGGATGCGTTGCTCACCTGCGCCGAGGGTGACCTCGGGCTGCCGCTCGGCACGACGACGATCTACCCGATTCTCGAGACCGCACAGGGCATCCGGCTCGCCTATGAGATCGCCACCGCATCACCGCGGGTGCGCTACATGGGCGGTGCCGTCTCCCGCTTCGGTGACATCCACCAGGCGGTGGGCTTCCGCTGGAGCGCCGAAGGCACCGAGACGCTCTTCCTGCGTTCGAAGGCGCTCATCGACGCCCGCGCCGCCGGCATCCGCTACCCCGTCAGCGGCATGTGGGGCGGCGACGTCGACGACGCGGACGGCCTGCGGCGCTGGGCGACGCACCTGCGCGACCTCGGCTACTACGGGATGATGATCAGCAACCCGGAGCACGTGCCGCTCGTGCACGAGGTGTTCAGCCCGACCGCGGAAGAGCTCGCCTACTGGTCGGACCTCGACCGGCTGGCCACCGAGGCCGAGCAGGCCGGCGGGGGCCGGATCACCTACGGCGAGGCCAACCAGGGCGAAGGCCACGTCGTGCACATCGCGCACGTCGGATCGGCCCGCATGAACCTCGACTGGGCGCGTGGCCTCGGCCTGCTCTGATTCGAATTCGCCGCGCCCCGTCAGCTCGCCGGCTGCGCGCCGGCAAGGAGCGCCAGGGCGGTGGTGTCGGTACGAAGGCCCGCCACGAGTGCCGGCACCACCTCGCGCCAGTCACCGACGATGCCGACATCGGCACTGTCGAAGACGACAGCATCCGGTGAGGTGTTGACGGCGACGATCGTGCCGGCGCGGCGCACGCCTGCCAGGTGATTCGCGCTCCCGCTGATACCGAGCGCGAGATACAGCGAGGGCGCGATCATCCGCCCGGTGATGCCGATCTGGCGGGAGAGCGGCAGCCATCCACGATCGGTCACCTTGCGGGTGGCGGCGAGCTCGGCACCGAGAATCGCCTGCAACGGCTGCAACATCTCGTATTCGAGCGGGTCGATGCCCTGCCCCACACCGATCACGCGATCGGCCGTGGCGAGCGCTCCGAGGTCGTCCTCGCGGTGCTCGGCGACGATCCGGACCCGGCCGCGCGGCCTCACCCGGTGCGTTGACACCGGGATCTCGGACGCCGGTCGCAGCGGCCCGGCCGGCACCGCACCGGGCCGGAGCGTGACGAGCTGGCAGTGCGACTTCGCGACGACGGCAGCGTCGAACCGGGCGGCGAACGAGGGCTTCCAGGCAACGAGCCGGTCGTCGATCACCTCGACGGCGATGGCGTCGCCGGTCAACCCTGCCTGCAGCGCGGCGGCCGCCCGGGACGCCACCTCCCGACCCCAGCCCGTACTGCTGCTGAACACGGCCCACGGCAACGAGTCCCTCGCCCACGCCGCGAAGCCGGCCGCCGCGTCCTCGGCGACCTCGACGCCCTCCAGCGCCAGCAGTGCGTCGGCACCCCACGTGGAGAGGGCATGCAGGTACACCGGGTCAGCGGGTCCAGGCACGACAGCCGTGACGAAGCCGTCGACCTGAGCGGCGACCTCGCCGGCGGCGGTGAGGAGCTGACGCATCTCCTCAGGCCGGTTTCCCTCGTCGAGAACGGCGATGCGGCGGGCGGTTCCGGCCGCTCGGTGCCCGGCCGCGGCCGGACTCTCCGTGGGCGGCGGGAGCAGGCTCTCGCGCTCCTCGAGGATGTGCAGCAGCTGCCGTACCTGCTCCTCGAGCGTTCCCTCCAGGCGCAGATTCGCCCGCGCTGCCGCGACTTCCCGCACGCCGGTGACCCACGTGGGGCTCCCGTCCTGACCCCAGGGGCCGGGGCCCAGCTCCGCTGCGGACAGCTGCCGCAACGCGGCGGGATCCACCTCGCGGCGGCGATCCTCGGGAACCTTCGCCGGCTCGCACAGCCGCTCGGCGACGGCCACCACAGCCGGGAGCGTCACCGTGAGAGTGCGGGACTCGTCGTCGTTCTGGCAGACCAGCTGCACCGTCTCGCCGCGCACCTCCAGCTGGCGGGCGGCCCCGGCGAACGGGAGGTCGAGCAGCTGCGCCACGGCAGGCCCGACCTGCCCGGTGTCGGCGTCGATGGAGTTGCGCCCGACGAGGACAAGGTCCCACGGCCCGAGGCGGCGCAGCCCGGCGGCCAGTGCCCGCGCGGTCGCGAGCGTGTCACTGCCCGCGAAGGCCCGGTCGGTCAGATGGATTCCCTCGTCGGCCCCCCACGCCACCGCCTCGCGCAGGACGTCTTCGGCAGCTGCCGGCCCGAGCGTGAGAACGCTTGCGGTACCGCCGGTTTCGCGCGCGAGCTCGACCGCCTTGCTCACCGCGCGCCGGCAGAACGGGTTCATCTCCAGCGGTATCCCGTCGCGGACGAGCCGGCCGTCGGGCGCGAGGGTCACCTCCTCGCCGCGCGGCACCTGCTTGATGAGCACGGCGATGCGCAACGGGCGCGGATGAGCAACGGCTGGTGCAGGCATGGCAGTCCTCGGTACAGAAAGCTGGAATAGGTGCGAGTTCAGAGCAGGCCGAGCGCGCGCGCCCGATCGAGTTCTTCGCGAGCGGTCACGGCATGCGCGTTGTCGACGAGCCGCCCCTCATACGTCGACGTGCCGACGCCGGCACGCTGGCTCTCCTCCACCTGCGCGACGATCGCCTGCCAGTCGGCGATCTCCCGCGCGCTCGGGGAGAACGCCTCATGGACAACGGGAACGTGGCTTGGATGGATCACCATCATCCCGCGGTAGCCGAGCCGGCGGGTAGCGGCTGCGAACGCGCGGAGCCCGTCGAGGTCGGCGACGTCGCCCCACATGCCGCTGAGGGGATTGCGGACCCCGGCAGCTCGGGCGTGCAGCAGGGCGTGGGAGCGCAGGTACAGCGTCTCCAGGCCCTCGGGGGTCCACTGGAAGCCGAGCGAACGGGCGAGATCGCCGCCGGATGCGGTGGCTCCGCCGAGATAGGCGGTGCGGCTCGATGCCGTGGCGACGTCGGAGATCCGGACGAGCGACTCGGCCGTCTCCAGCAGCGGCATGATGCGCAGCCGGTGCGGCAGCCCCTGCGCGGCTTCCTCGGCCGCGAGCAGCTTCTCCGCCTGCCGCACGTCGTCAGAGCAGGTGACCATCGGCAGCACGATGCCCTGGAGGCCCGGCCGGACGATCGCCCGGATGTCGCGCTCCTGCTCGGGGCTGCCGGCCGGATTGACGCGGACGAGCACGACCGGTGACGGGTCGCCGGCGCGGCTTTGCAGGAAACCCGCGACCGCCTGCCGGGCGCCCTCGCGCTCCTGGGCCGGGACAGCATCCTGCAGATCGATGATCAGGCCGTCGGCGCCGCTGCCGACCGCCTTGGGAAACCACCCTGGCCGGTTGCCCGGTACGAAGAGCAGGCTTCGTACCGGGCGCTCGGGAAGCAGCGGGTGCATCGGATCGCTGAGGGCGTGCCGGCTCAGCGGGTGCCGAACCCGTAGAGCCGCAGCGCATTACCGGAGAGGATCTGGTCGCGCTCGGCATGGGGGACGGTCGCGAAGTCGGCGTCGATCGTGCGCCAGCTTTCCGGCCAGTCACTCCCGGAGTGCGGGAAGTCGCTCGACCACATGAGGCGGTCGACTCCGATGCGGTGCCGGTTCGCGACCGCGTAGTGGTCAGTGATGTACGTGAAGTGGAAGTGGTCCTCGACGACCTTGCTCGGCATCGGCTTCAACCGCGTCTCGCGGCTGGTGGACCGGCGTCGGAAGCGGTTGTCCAGCTGCTCCTTCACGTAGGGCACCCAGCCCGCGTCGACCTCGACCATGACGAGATCCAAGCCGGGGACACGGTCGAAGACCCCGGAATTCAGGAACTGCACCATGATGGCCGGCGCCTGCAGGAACCGGAGGTCACCAGCGGCGTGGCCGGCCGTGATCTTCCCCGGCGCGTAGATGTCTTTCGGGGCCTCGTCGACCAGGCCGACATGAATGTGCAGAGGCAGCCGGGCGTCGACGAGCGCCTGCCACACCCTGTCGTCCTCGACATCGAGATCCTTGTCGCCATGCGGGTAGCACCCGGCGAGCGCGCCGACGACGCTCGTGCGGCCGGCCACCCGCTCGATCTCGGCGACCGCCTGCTCGACCCCGCGGTTAGGCAGCAGCACGATCGCGCCGAGCCGGCTGGGGTCGTGCGAGCAGTACTCGATCAGCCAGTCGTTGTAGGCCTGCACCATCGCGAGGTGGAGCTCGGGATCCTGGTTCGCGATGACGATCTGCGAGATGCGCGGGGTGGGGTAGAAGACCGCCGCGTCGATGAGGTCGAGGTCCATCTCCTCCAGGCGCACCGACGGGTCGTAGCCGCCGCGCGGGATGTCCTCGAAGCGCACCCAGGCTTTGCGCTCGAAGCGCGGAAAGGTCGCGGCAGCGTTGAAGCCGAAGTTGATGGGCTCCTTCACGCCCTCACCGACCCAGGCGTCACCCTCCTCGAAGCGCTGCAGGTGCGGCACCCGGTCGCGCATGCGCTCCGGCACCCGCGAGGTCCACAGGTCGGGCGGCTCGTTGATGTGGGTATCCGCATCGATCAAGCGGTACTGCTCGTTCTTCCCGGCGGTGTCCTTATCGGGGGGGTTCTCGCCGGCGGTGCTCGAAGTGCTGGCAGCCATGACGGACCTTTCGTTGAGGGCACCTAGCCCGGCGAATGTGGCCGATGCACGCAGTCGATCTCGGTATGTGCGCAATCATTGCATAGTTTCCATCGGCGCGAGAGGATGGCGCAACTCGCTGCCGGACATCGGTTCGGGCGCACGCTGAACACGGGGGTCTCCTTGAAGAACGGGCCGGGAATCGTCCGCTCCGTCGTCTTCGTTCCCGCCCACGACGCCGACGCGATCCTGGGTGCGACGCCACACGGCATGGATGCACTGTGCCTGGATCTCGAGGATTTGACCCCGGCTTCGGCAAAGTCGGTCGCGCGCGGGCTCTGGCCGGACATCGCCTTCGAGCTGAAATCACGCGGGATCGCCGTCTTTGCTCGGGTGAACGGCCTGCACACCGGCCAGGCCACCCGCGATCTGCAGGCCATCTGCTGCGCCGAGCTCGACTGCGTGAACCTCCCGAAGTGCGAATCCGCCGCCGACGTCGAGCATTTCTGCAAGCTGCTCGCCGACGTCGAGGCAGCAAAGGGGCTCGAGCCCGGTCGGCTGCGCGTCCGGCCCGTGATCGAGACGGCCGCCGGCATCCGCGCCGCCCACGAGATCGCGGCCGCGTCGCCCCGCGTCGAATACATGGGAGGCGTGTGCGGTGGGGAGTACGGCGATCTCGGGGCGTCGCTCGGGCTGCGTCCGCTGCCGGACTCGCGGGAATCGCTGTACCTGCGCAGCAAGGTGCTCGTCGACGTCCGCGCCGCCGGCGTGCGCTGGCCGATCGGAGGCGGGACCCCGCCCACGGATGTCGACGGCATCCGCAGCTTCGCGCGCGAGAACCGCGCGCTCGGCTACGAAGGCGTGCAATGCGCGAACCGGCCGGACTTCATCGCGGCGGTGCACGACGTCTTCACCCCGACGCCCGCAGAGATCGAGCGCTGGAGCGCGCTGCTGCCGCTTCTTGACGCGGCGGAGCAGGCGGGTGAGACCGTGGTAGAGCTTCCCGGCGGGCCGCGCATCGACGTCACCGTCGGCGACCGCATTCGGGATCGTTTCGCGCTGGCGAAGCGACTGGGACTGGTCTGAGGCAACGGAGGTAGTAGCGGTGGGTGGCACGTTCGCGATCATCTCGGAGCAAGAAGTCGCTGCAGGGCGGGCGGATCCGACGTTCGGCGAGGTCGCCGGCCTGACGTCGGTGCGGCAGGTCAGCCCCGACGACTACGACCTGTGGCTGTGCGTCCTCGAGCTGGAGGACGGGACCTCCCTTACCTTCCCGCCGCAGCACGGGGAAGAGGGCTTGTATGTCCTCGACGGCCAGCTGCAGGTCGCCGGGACGAGCTGCCCAGCGCGTGGAGCCGTGATCGTGGAGTCCGACGTGGCGGTCACCGTCGAGGTGCGCGGCCCGAGCCGCGTGGTCCACGTCGGATCACGAGATGCCCGGCCTCCGCAGGGCGGATCGCTCGGGCCTGCGGACACGCGCGAGCACGGTGTCCACGTCGTCGGCCCGAACGGCTGGTTCGTCAGCGGCAGCGGCGACCGCACCGTCGCCCGCTGGTTCACCGACAGCACCTGCCCGACCTGCCGCATCGCCCTGTTCGACGTCACGTCGCAGGAGACCCCGGGCCGCAGCCGCTCGCACACCCATTCCGCCGACGAGATCATCTATGTGGTCGAGGGAAACATGAAGCTCGGCCGCAGGCTGCTCGGCCCGGGAACGAGCTTGTGCATCGGCGGTGGCACCCGGTACGCGCAGAGCGCGGGACCTGGCGGCTGCACGTTCCTGAACTACCGCCGCGACACCTCCGAGCAGCAGTACTACGGCCCGGGGGAGCCGGAGCACCTGCTGCCGGAAACGGCGCTCGGGCGCGGCGGCAGCGTCGTCGGTGATGTCGTGCACCTGCGGCCGTCTCAGCTGGTGGGCTGATGCCCGCACTCGCCGTCGTCGCCGGGGCCGGCGCGCCGATCGTCGATGGCTACCCGCCCACCGTCGGCGTCACGGCCGAGGAGAGCATGGTGCGCCGGCTGAGCCCCGGCGGCATCTCCTTATGGCTCTACGAGGTGTCGCTGCCTTCGGGTGGCGAGCTGCGCTGGCAGTCGCCGCACGGCGACGAGGCGCTCTACATCCTGGAAGGCAGCGTGGACGTCTGCGGGCAGACGTCCCGCCGCCCGGTGCCGGCGGGGGGTGCCGTCATCGTCGAAAGCGGTGTGGCGGCGCAGGTTGCCGTTCCCGGGCCGGCACGCTTCCTGCACATGGGGCCGCGCGAGACGACCCCGCCCAGCGGCGGCCCGCTCGGTGCGGCGGAGCCGGTGGGACATGCGGTACACGCGGTGGGCCCGCGCGGGGTCTACGCCCAGGAGAGTCCCGGCCGCGACACCCGCTTCTACGCCGACAGCTCGTGCCCGACGTGCCGTATCACGCTGATGCAGACCGGACGCAGCTCGAAGTATCACTCGGTCGCGCACAGCCACTCGCAGGACGAGCTGATCCACCTGCTGACGGGGGAGATCACCGTCGGGCACGACGTGCTCGGCCCCGGTGACACGCTCTACGTCGCGGCGGACCGGCGGTACACGTTCACGAGTGGCGACGAGGGATTCAGCTTCCTCAACTACCGGCGCGACGCCTCCATGCACACGGTCGTGCGCGGTGGTGAGCCGGTACTCGAAGGTGGGGCCACGCACGGGTTCGCGTACGTCGGCGATGTCGTCTAGGCGGTGGGGCCGGCGTGGATGGCTAGCCGGGCTCGCCGGGCGCGAACACCGCACCCGCCTCGCGCAGCTCGGTGACGTGGTCCGCCGTGTAGCCGAGCTCGGTGAGGATGGCGACGGTGTGCTCGCCCAGTGAGCACGTGGGAGACGCGGCGCCGGCGGCGCCGTCGAACATCAGCTTCGCCGGCGGCTGCCAGTAGGGGCCGAACTCCGGATGCTCCATCGGCAGCAGCAGATCCTGCTGCTCGAACCATCGCTCGAGCGGCACGTCGCTCACCTCGGCGAGCACGCTTTCCGGGAGCGCGAGCGACGCGAGCCACTCGGAGGCGTCCCGGGTGGCGAAGACGGCGGCGAGCTGCGCGGCCAGGCCGTCCGCCCGCTTTTGGCGGCCGGCACGCGTGGCAAATCCCTGCTCCTGCAGCCAATCCGAGCGGTCCAGCGCCTCGGCGAGCCGCCGGAAGTCACGGTCGCGCCAGGCGGACAGGAACACCCAGCCGGTGCGGCAGCGATACAGCCGGTAGCAGGGACCGATGCCGTGCTGACCTTTGTCGACCATGGGCCGTCGTTGCTGATCGCCGGAGTGCGCTGTGTCGTGCGCCGTGTCGTCCGCGCGGAGCACCATGTCATTCGAGTGCACGTAGGCGGCGCTGGAGATCATGCTCGTCTCCAGGTACTGGCCGCGGCCCGTCACGCGGCGGGCGGTCAGCCCGAGCAGCAGCGCGGTGGCCGCGGCGAGCCCGGAGCCGGGGTCGCAGTACGAGTCGTCGACGGGCGGATTACCCTGCCCTGCCTGAAGAATCCCGCCGCCGCACAGCGCGTTCGGAGTGGAGTGGAACGCGGTGCGGTGCGCCTGCGGGCCGCGCGATCCGTAGGAGGCGGCGTACAGGTAGACGAGGGCCGGGTTGATCCGGCTGGTCTCGTCATAGCCGAAGCCGAGCTTCTCCGGCACGCCGGGCCGGAAGTTGTGCACCAGGGCGTCGCTGGTCTCGAGCAACCGGTGGAGGATCTCCCGGCCCGCGCTGCTCTTCAGATCGACGGCGATGCTGTCCTTGCCGGCGAGGAACTTCGCGTTCTGCAGGCCGGTGCGGCGGCTGGGGTCGCCCTCGATCGGCTCGACCTTGATGACCCGCGCGCCGAGCTCTGCCAGCAGGGTGGCCGATAGCGGCCCGGCGACGAAGTAGGCGATCTCGAGGATGGTGAGACCGTTCAGCGGACCTGCTGCGGCGGCCGGCTCTCCGTGGCTGTCATCGGGACCGGGGCTGCTGGTCTCGCGGGCCCCTTCGCTGGCCCAGCGGGGCACCAGGCCGGGCTTGGTCGGCAGCGGCGCCGGCCGCTCGATCCGCGCCGGGGTGTCGGACATGAGCACCAGCGGCCCGGGCTGCCGGAGCTCTCCGTGAGCGGGATCCAGGAGCGTGACGACGCGGTCGTTCGCCAGCATCTGCGGGTGCTCGAGGAACTCGTCAGGGGTGAGGAACGGATCGGCTCCGACGTCGAAAGCGCCGCTGAACAGGTCCATCCACTCGGCCTGCGTCTTGTGCAGCATGCGTTCGCGGATGCGGTGCTCGAGCGCTTCGATATCGGCGATGTCGCGGATCCCGAGCGGCGCCGCCACGTACCGCGGATCGTCCATGACGTCGGCCATGTCGAGCGCGCGCATCCAGTTTCGGAAGTGGTGATCCTGGCGCGCGCACATCTGGATGTAGCGGCCGTCCCGGCACTCGGCCGTGAGGAAGCTGAGCACGATGCCGCGATGTACTGCCGGCGGCGTGCCCGGGAGCCCGGGCCGATCGGGACCGCCGCGCGCGAGGTCCTGGCGCATCAGGAAGGCCGCCTCCGCCTGCACCAGGCTGGTGCTGACATCGCTGCCGGCTCCGGTGACCGTCCGCTGATGAAGGGCTGCGAGGATCCCCTGCACCGCGAGCATCGCCGCGCCGTAGGCGGCGGTAGGAGCGGCGGTGAAAAGGGGGGCGGCGCGATCCTGCCCGGGCGCCGCGCCGCTCAACGGATCCAGCCCGACCATGCGCCCGGCCATCGCCGCGATCGTGGCGTCGTAGCCACCGGAGGAGATGTCCGGCCGGCCGGCTGGAGCGGTGGAGATGGCGCAGGTGATGACACCGGGATTGGCTCGGCGCAGCGAACTGCCGTCCAGGCCGCGAGCGGAAGCGGTCTTCGGGTGCCAGTCGTGCACGACGATATCAGCCTGGCGCGCCAGGGTCCCGATCCGCGCGAGGTCGACCGCGTGGCGCAGGTCCACCGAGCCGATCGTCTTGCCGCGGTTCCACATGGAGAAGCCCGGCAGCTCGCGTGCCCAATCGCCCCACGGGGGCTCCATCTTGCAGACGTCGGCGCCGTGGTCGGTGAGGATCATCGTGGCGAGGGGGCCGGACATTCCCTGGCTGAAGTCCAGGATGCGCAGGCCCTCGCAGGCCGAGAGGGACACTTTCGGTCCTCGCTATTCGAACAGATCCGGGTCGGAGCGGCGAAGGCGGCGCAGGTTGGCCTCCCACATGTTCGGCAGGAAGTACTTATGGTAGGCACCGCGCCCGCGGATGACCTCGGCTTCGGGGATCTCGGTGCCGCCGATCGCCTCCGCCTCGATGTGGAAGCGGGCGGCCTTCTCGAGCATGGCCGCCTCGATGGTGGCGTTTTCGAGTGACTGCGACACGATGACGGCGCCGTGGTTCTTCACGAGCAGGACACGCTTGTCGCCGAGCGCCTTGGTCATGCGGTCGTCCTCGACCGGTGCGCGGGTGCCGTCGTCTTCGTACAGCGCCTGATCGTCGTGGAACAGGACGGAGACCACGTTGTACATGCCGATCGGCCGGCGCACCGTGGAGAACACCGACACGTAGTGCGAGTGGGTGTGGATCACCGACATGGCGTCGGGGCGGGCCATGTAGAACGCGGCGTGGAAGTGCACTGCCGGCGAAGGCTCCCAATCGCCGTCACGCACCCGGCCGTCGAAGCCGACCTTCACCACCCGGTCGGGGAGGGTCTCGTCGAAGTACTCGAACGGCGACACCCAGAACGCGTCCTCGCCGTCCGCGGCGCGGGCGCTGACGTGTCCCGCGACGGCGCTCTCGCAGCCGTTGCGAGCGAGGATGCGCCGCGCCGCGGCAATCTTGAATCGGATGTCGTCCTGCATGCGAAGGGCTCCCTCGTGCCGACGGAGAAGGGCGTTCGGCCTTCTGAGCAATCTTTACCATGATGAACGCGAGCAGTCCGGTCAAGTGCTAGACATGGTGCGTGCGTGGCTCACGCAGTGCGGGCTCCGTTGCCGTTCGACAACTTTTTCGGCGCAGTCCTTGACGTGTGTCTCAGCTCACGCTTTAGTCCCATCATTGCGATCATTTGCATCTAGCGTCAACGACGACCACGGTCGGCGCTCTGCGCCCCAGTGCGAGCCCGCCCATCAAGGAGGACAGATGAAACGCCGAGGGGTCATTCCGATCGCTCTCGCGGCGACCGGCGCCTTGGTGGTGACCGGATGCGGAGCGAGCAAGTCAGGTTCGTCCAATCAGGGGAACCAGTCCAACACTTCCGGCAGCTACGACTCGAGCGCGGTGCTGCGCGCCACGGCCGAGCCGGTTCACGTGCTCGACCCGGTCACCGACATCGACCCGTGCAACACCGGCCCGCTGTCCGGTATCTACGACGTGTTGATCCGGGCGAACCCTGATGGTTCGCTGTCGCCGGGCCTCGCCACGAGCTGGAGCCTGCTGAACCCGACGACGTTCGAGTTCAAGCTGCGGCGGAACGTGAAGTTCCAGGACGGCACGCCGTTCAACGCCCAGGCGGTGGCCGACAGCATCAAGCGCGGCCAGACCGATCCTCGCTCGACGCTCACCGGGAGCCTGTCCGTCATCAAGTCGGTGAAGGTCGTCGACGACCACACGGTCGACCTGAACCTGTCGGCGCCGCGCGGTGGCATCGTCGCATCCACGTTCTCCGGGTACGCCGGGATGATCCCGTCGCCCGCTGCCGTCAAGGCCGCGGGCAACGACTACGGCGTGCACGGCGCGGTCGGTGCCGGCCCGTACAAGGTGGACTCGTTCACCCCGGACCAGACGGTGAATCTGGCCAGCTGGTCCGGCTACTGGGAGGCGAAGGTCCGCAAGCTCGGGGGCGTCCAGTTCAGCCTCGCCGGCACCGGGCAGGGCGAGCAGACCGTACCGTCGCAGATCCAGTCCGGGGCGCTCGATGTCGCGGCGGTCAAGGATTCGCAGCTCGAGTCCGTCAAGAAGATGAGCGGCGTGAACTACAAGGCGTCGCTGTCGCCGCAGTACGCCGAGCTCTTCGTCAACTACGGGGTCGCACCGTTCAACGACCTCAAGGTCCGCCAGGCGCTGGAATATGCGATCGACCGGCCGACCCTTACCAAGGCCCTGACCGGGGGCAGCGGCACCGTCGCGTACCAGCCGCTGAACAAGAACTCGGCCGGCTACGATGCGAGCCTCGACGGCCTGTATCCGTTCGACCCGACGAAGGCGAAGAAGCTGCTTTCGGAAGCCGGCTTCGCTGACGGGCTGCACATCAAGGTCGGCGAGATCACGCACTCGTACTACCAGCAGATGGCCGAGGCGCTGCAGTCGATGCTCAAGCAGTCGAACATCTTCATCGACCTGCAGCCGATCGAGGGCGCTCAGATCAACAACGCCCTATACGTGCAGAAGAGTGCTTCGTCGGCGGTGACGGCCTACGCGGGCAACGACGACTCGGGGCAGACGCTCGAGCTCAAGTTCTCCAAGGACGGCAACAACAACCCGTCGCACGTCGCGACCCCCGGCCTCGATGAAGCGCTCGCCGCGGGTGCCGCCGAGACCGACCCGGCGAAGCGGGCCGCCGCCTACCAGAAGGCGGAGAAGATCGTCATGGAGAACGCGCTGTCCATCCCGCTGTTCTTCAACCAGGGCGTCTCGCTGTACGGGCCGAAGGTGCAAGGCATCACCACCGGCGAGACCACCTGCCACGACGGCGGCTACCTGCTGGGTGAGAGCAGCGTTTCCATCGCCAAGTGACGGCGCTGCCGGGGTCAGGACCATCCTGGCCCCGGCACGCCCTCCATCCCACCCGCATGCATCTCGAACGCTGGCTCGTCGCCTGTGCAGGCGACGAGCCAACCGTCACGTCCGGCATGCCGCGACACCCGGCATGCAGTTCCGTCAGCGTTGCAGTGAGGGAGCCCACCGATGATCTGGAAGCGGCTGGTGATGGTCTTCCCATTGCTGGCGGTCGTGTCCGTAGGCGTCTTCTCCCTCGAGGAGCTGCTGCCGGGTGACGCCGCGGTCAGCCTGGCCGGCGAAGGAGCCAGCATCGAGCGCATCAACGAGATCCGGCACAGCCTGCACCTCGACGACTCGTTCGGATCGCGCTACATCCACTGGGTTTCCAACGCCCTGCACGGGGATTTCGGCACGTCGCTGTTCACCCGCCGCAGCGTCGCCGAGGAGATCACCTCACGCTGGACCGTGACCCTCACGCTCGTGCTCGGCGCGGTGCTGCTGTCACTGCTCATCAGCGTGCCCACGGCCATCTTCGCCGGCCGCCGCGAGGGCGGCTGGTTCGACCGGGCCGTCTCGTTCGGATCAGCGCTCGGCGTCGCGATTCCGGACTTCGTCCTCGGCATCGTGCTGGTCATCATCTTCGGCATCTGGCTGGGATGGCTGCCCATCACCGGATACGTGCCGATCTCCCAGTCGTTCGGCGGCTGGCTGGAGCACCTGATATTGCCCGTGATCGCCTTGAGCGCAGCACTCTCCGCGGTGCTGACCCGCCAGCTGCGATCGAACCTGGCCAGCACGTTGCGTGAGGACTACATGCGAACGGCGTACGCGAAGGGGCTGCGCGAACGCAGCGTGCTGCTCAAGCACGGGCTGCGGGCGGCGGCGCCTCCGGCCGTGTCGATCCTCGGCGTGCAGATCGCGCGGCTGCTCGGAGGTGTGGTCGTCGTCGAGTCCGTCTTCGCCCTGCCGGGGCTCGGCCAGCTGACCGTGAACTCCATCATCAACCGTGATCTGCCGGTGGTGCAGGGCGTGATCCCGTTGATGGTGCTCATCGCGGTCCTTGTCAACCTGGCGGCCGATCTGGTCAATATCGGCTTGAGCCCGCGCGTGCGGGCGGCGCTCGCGTGAGCGCGCCGGTCCCTCCCGTCGTGGGCACCGAGACGCAGCCCGTCGCGGCGCCGGTGTCGACGCTCGATCTCACGAAGGCCGACGCGGGCACCGTCCCGCCGGCGGCGGACATGGAGGCGGGCGCCGCACGGCGGGCGAGGCGCTCCAGCCGGCGCCGGCTGCGTACGTTCCTGTCCAGCAAGATCGCTGTGGTCGCCGGCTTCTGGCTCGTGGCTCTCATCGTCATTGCGGTCTTTTCCGGCATCATCGCGCCCGACGACCCGAACCACGCCGACCTGCTGCACACGTTCGCCGGCCCGAGCGGCGCTCACTGGTTCGGCACCGACAGCCTGGGCCGCGATGTGCTCTCCCGGGTCCTTGTCGCCACCCGGATCTCGATGTTCGCCAGCGTGGCCTCGGTGGGCGCCTCGCTTATCCTCGCAGTACCGCTCGGCATGCTCGCCGGATACTTCGGCGGCTGGCTCGATCGCATCATCGGGTTCTGCACAGATGTGGTGCTGAGCGTGCCGCCGCTGATCCTCGTCTTCGCGATCGCCGGTGTACTCGGCGCGAGCCTGCACAACGCGGTCATCGCGCTGGCGGTGTACTTCACTCCGATGTTCATCCGCCTGGTGCGCACCGAGACGCAGCGCATCCGGTACTCGCAGCTGACCGAAGCCGAACAGAGCCTGGGCCTCCCGCACCGGCAGATCCTGCTGCGGCACGTGCTGCCGAACATCCTGCCGTCGCTGGTCGTGCAGATTGCCCTGACACTCGGCACGGCGCTGCTCGCCGAAGCGTCGCTGAGCTTCCTCGGGCTCGGCGTCCACCCGCCGGCAGCCAGCTGGGGGACGATGCTGCGCACCGCCTACGACAACTTCCTCATCCACCCGTGGCAGGTATTGGTGCCGGCGGTCGCCATCGCCTCTGCGGTGCTGGCCTGGAACCTGTTCGCCGACGGCGTGCGGGCGGCCTTCGGTCGCGTGGAAAGCTGAGAGGCCTCACATGGAATTGCCTGTGCTGAAACGGCGCGTGCCCGGGACGCGGGAGCAGGAGCCGCTCTCGCCGGGGGCCGACGGTGCGCTCCTGCAGGTGAGTGATCTGTGCATCGATCTGCTCACGCGCGACGGTGCCGTCCGGCTGGTGGACGGGGTCTCGTTCGCGGTGTCACCGGGCGAGGTTCTCGGCGTGGCAGGAGAAAGCGGCTCCGGTAAGACGCTGACCGCGCTCAGCATGTTGCGGCTGCTGCCTCCCGGGCGCATGCGGGTCAGCGGTGACATCACCTTCGAAGGACGCGATGTCTTGGCGTTGCGCCGGGAGCAGCTACGGCAGCTGCGCGGCAGCGAAGTGGCGATGGTCTTCCAGGAGCCCATGGTGAGCCTGCACCCGTCGTGGACCATCGGGGAGCAGATCGCCGAGACGGTGCGCACGCACCTGCACGTGTCCCGGGAGCAGGCCCGCGAGCGCGCCATCGAGGTGCTGGACCTGGTCCACATCCCCGACCCGCAGCGGCGCGTGCGCCAGCATCCCCATGAGATGTCCGGGGGGATGCTGCAGCGCGTCATGATCGCCATGGCGCTGTCCTGCCGGCCCAAGCTGCTCATCGCCGACGAGCCGACCACCGCGCTCGACGTCACCGTCCAGGCGCAGCTCATCGACCTGCTGCGCGAGCTGCACGACGAGTTCGGCATGGCGATGATCGTGGTCAGCCATGACCTTTCCCTGCTCGCGACCTTCTGCGAGCGGCTCATGGTGATGTACGGCGGTCAGGTCATCGAGGACGGCAGCGTCCGCGAGGTTTTCGGTGCGCCGCGCCATCCATACACCGAGGCGTTGCTGTCCGCCACCATCGAGCCGGAGCAGCGCGGCTCCGAGCTCGCGACCATCCCGGGTTCCCCACCCGATCCGCATGAGCTGCCGCAGGGTTGCCGGTTCAGCCCGCGCTGCAGCTACGTCACGGAGGCGTGTGTCGAGGAGGTCCCTGCCTTGCAGCTGCTCGCATCCGAACGCCGAGTGCGGTGTCTGCGCCAGGACACCCTCGAGCTCACCGGGACCGCGCGGTGACCGCCGACGTGGTGGAATCACCGTCGACGGAGCAGGCTCCGCTGCTTGAAGTCCGCGGGCTGCGCAAGGAGTACCAGCAACGCCGCTCGGTCCTCTCGTCCGCCAAGGACCGTGCCGTTGTCGTCGACGGCGTCGACTTCCGCATCAACGCCGGTGAGGCTTGGGGGCTGGTCGGGGAGAGCGGCTCCGGCAAGTCCACCACGGCGCGTCTGGTGCTCCGGCTGCTGCCTTCCACCGCAGGAACGATCTCGCTCGCCGGGCAGGACATCACGAGCCTGCGCGGGCGGCCGCTGCGCGAAGTGCGGACCAAGATGCAGGCGGTCTTCCAGGATGTCGCCGGCTCGCTCGACAACACCTTCACCGTGTACCAGCTGCTCGCCGAGCCGCTGCGGCTGCACCGCGGCATGCCCAAGGCACAGCGGCGTGGTGAGGCGGCCGGGCTGCTCGAGCAGGTCGGCCTCGGCACCCACCTGCTGGACCGCTATCCCTACGAGCTGTCCGGTGGGCAGCGGCAGCGGGTCGCGCTGGCCCGCGCGCTCGCCGTCGACCCGTCGCTCATCGTGCTCGACGAGGCGGTGAGCGCCCTCGACGTGTCGACCAAGGCGCAGGTCGTGAATCTGCTGGCGCACCTGCGGGAGCGCTTGCATCTCGCATTCCTCTTCATCGCGCACGACTTGTCGGTCGTCCACCACCTGTGTGACCGGATCGCGGTGATGTACCTCGGCCAGATCGTCGAGTCCGGGCCGGCCCCGGACATCTACCTGAAGCCGCGCCATCCGTACACGCAGGCGCTGCTCTCGGCGATCCCCAGCCGCATGGCCGACCGCGAGCGCATCGTCCTGCGTGGTGACACCCCGCCGCCGACCGCTGTACCGCCCGGATGCCGGTTCCACACCCGATGCCCGTACGCCTTCGAACCCTGCAGTACCGAGGCGCCGCCGGTGCTCGAATTCGCCGGTGGCGGCACGGTCGCTTGCCACCTGCACACCGCCGGCCCGAAGCTGCAGGGGGAGACCGTCGACACGCTGCGCCCCGCCGGCCTGAAATAGACACGAGTACCAGGAAAGCCCAACAAGAAAGGGCTCGTTGCACATGCGCCCGCTCAGCTATATCGCCCTGACCGGCAGCCTCGGCGCCGGCTTCAAAGAGAGCTCGCTCGAACGGGGCCTCAGCCGGCCCTTGGACTTCATCGCCGCCGACTCGGGATCCACCGACGGCGGCCCGTACTACCTCGGCACCGGAGAGTGGATCTGGGCCCGCCAGGCGTACAAGCGCGACCTGCAGCTCGGCCTGCTCGGTGCGCACCGCGCCGGAGTTCCCCTCATCATCGGCTCCTGCGGAGGCGGCGGGGGAGACGACGCCGTCGACGGCTACGTCGAACTCGTGCAGGAGATCGTGCGCGAGGCCGGTATCGGCGTGCGAGTCGCCACGGTGCATTGCGAGCCCGATCGCAGGTGGCTGGCCGACAAATACCGGGCCGGCGACCTGCTGGAGCTGCGCGGCGCGCCGGCCATCGACGAGTCGACGTTCGCGCAGCCGGGCCATATCGTTGCCATGGCGGGAGCCGAGCCGATCCAGGAGTCGCTCGACGCGGGGGCGGACGTGATCCTCGCCGGCCGCACCAGCGACGCCGCGCTCTACGCAGCAATGCCGCTGTCCCGCGGTTTCGATCCAGGACCGGTGTGGAACGCCGCGAAGATCGCCGAATGCGGCTCGGCCGCAGCGGAAAACCGCTCCGGGCAGGACTGCCTGGCCTGCACATTCGACGACGAGGGTTTCATCCTCGAGCCGCTCGACCCGGCGCTGCGCTGCACCCCGCGCAGCGTCGCCGCCCACACGCTCTACGAGACGGCCGACCCGTATCGGCTCGTCCAGCCCTCGGGCACGCTCGACGCGCGGGAAGCCCGGTACGTCGCGCTCGACGAGCGTCGCGTGCGCGTCGTCGGCGGCAGCTTCGAGCCGGCGACCCAGTACACCGCGAAGCTCGAAGGGGCAGCCCCCGTCGGCTTCCTGTCGTCCTTCTGGGGTTCTACGCGCGACCCGGTCATTCTCTCCCAGCTCGACACCTGGATCGCCTCGCTCACCAGCCACACCCGGGATTTGGGCCTCGAAGCGGCTGTGTACTACCTGGGCATGGGACTGATCGTACTCAAGCCGGGCGCCGCTGAGGAGATGCAACTGGGCAGCTTCCCCAGCGTCGCCGAGATGCTCAGAAAGACCATGGACATGGGCATCACCGTGTACGTGTGCGAGGCTTCGAAGCAGATGCTCGGCTGGGAGACGGTGGAGCTCATCGAAGGCGTCAAGATCGTCGGTGCGGCCACCCTGAACGACCTGGCTCTCGACGCCGACGCGGTGATGTGGTTCTAGAAGCGGCGGCGAGCTTGGCCGAGAAGACCTATCCGCCGCCGAGCTTCAGGGCCTCGGCGCACGTCTCACAGACAGGCACAAGCTGGTCGAGCGCCGTGCTCGCGAGCGCGCGGCGGACCCGTCGGTATTCATCAAGCGAAAGGAAGCTGTCTTGTCCAGGATCGTGGAGGAGCCGGAAGCCTACTTCAGCAAGTTCGTGCGCGCAGACGACCCGCTGCTGCGGGATCTGGAACTCGAGGCCCAAGTGGAGCACATCCCCATCGTCGGCCCCGTCGTGGGGGAGCTTCTCTACATCATCACGCGAGCCATGGGCGCCCGGGCCGTCATGGAGCTTGGAACCGCCACGGGCTACTCCGCGATCTTCTTGGCCCGCGCCTGCGCTAAGGACGCCGGCTCGTTGACGACGCTGGAGCACGATCCGGCTCTCGCCGCACGGGCGCGCCGCAACCTGGAACGTGCCGGCCTCGAGCAGCGGGTGAAGGTCATCTGCGGCGACGCCCTCGCGCAGCTGCCCCACATGAAGGGCCCCTTCGACCTCATCTTCATGGACATCGAGAAGGCGGACTATGCGCGCGCTCTGCCGGAATGCCATCGCTTGTTGCGTGAAGGGGGTCTGCTGGTCGTCGACAACGTCGCGTTTCCCGACGCAGACCGCTTCAACCAGGCCATATTCAGCGACAGCGGCTGGAGGCCGGTGTCACTCTTCGGCTTCCTCCCCAAGCACTCGCCGGAGAGAGACGCGCTCTGCCTGGCGTTGCGCTGCTGAGTGGCAGCAGTGCACACTCATAGCTCGGCGCCCCCGCAGCGGGGAAGGCCGCCGCTCGCACGGGAGCAAGATGAGTCACAGGTCGTGACTGCCGGTGACCTATTCTTTGAGGCTGCGCGACCGCCGGCGGGTCGAGGCAGCGTTGGCGTCGAACCCGCTATCCCCTTTCCAGTCGTTCGACAACCAGCGCGTATTTCTCGTGGATCATCGCGCGGTCCGCCCGCACGGCTGCGAGCCCGCAGCCATTGGAGTCTGTGGGGGACATCTCGTCACTTCACTGTAGTGGCACCACGCTCACAGCAGCTGCAACGCGAAGACGACGCTCAGCGTGGACGCGTACGCGACGACCGCGAGGAGCCAGCGTCCGCCGACCTTGGGCATCTCGAATGGCGCCAGATTGAGGGCGAGCAAAGCCATGAGCACGATGTAGAGGGCGACGGAGAAGCCCGATGGCGCAACCTGCGGCTGGACCACGAAGAGCGCCGCCAGGATGAGGACGTCGCTGTCCAGGGTGAGCCCACGATAGGTCGCGCCGCCCAGGAGACCGAAGACGTTGAAGTAGCTCAGCCGCACGACCCCGGCGACGAGCACCGCAGGCTCCGGGCGCGAACAAGGGGCTGAACTCCCCGACGCTCAGCAGCAGGACGGCCGGCGCGACGCTGAAGGCAACGAGGTCGACGAACGAATCCAGCTGCCCGCCGAACGACCGCCGGTCGGCGGTCCGCGCGCGCATACGACGTGCGACGATGCCGTCTGCCCAGTCGAGGACGACCGCCCAAAGCAGAGCGATCATGGCCGCCGGGTACACGCCTCGGAGCGCGTAGAAGATGCCCGCGGTCGCGGCGGCGAGCCCGGCCAGCGTGCACAGATTGGGCGGGTCCAACACAAACCGCCGGAGGGCGGCCTTGGGGAGATGGAGCTCACCTCGCTCCGCCGCGCGTTCGCCGCAGCCGCGTTTTCGCTCGTCCGCGGAAGCCGCCGCGACGACCAGCCCCGCCGCCGCCCGGTCGGCGGGCGTGTCGACCTCGTACCAGCGATCTTCGGGGAAGACGACGGCCTCGAGCGCCATGCTCCCTTCCTCGATCATCTCCGCCCATATGACATCGTGGAAGTAGTCCGCGTGACCAGCGGCGATGTGGCGGTCTAGCCGCTCGCGGACGACCCTCCAGGTGTCGCGCGCGAGACTGCAGATGTTGACCGTGATGAAGTGATCGGGATCGGCGCAATGCTCGAAGTAGACGCCGGGGGGCGGCGAGTACAGCGCGTCGACGTAGCCGTCCGCGTCGAGCGTCACCGTGGTGCCGCTCATCCACGGCAGCTGACGCGAGACGGCGATCCGGTCCGGTCGCAGGAGCGGCTCCAGCAGTTGGCCCTCGAAGACCACGTCGTCTCGATCAAGAGGGTCGGCTCGTCGACCAGGTCCTTGGCCAGCCAGAGCGAGTACATGGTGTTGGTGGTCGCGAACCGCCGGCTGACGACGTACTCGACAGCGATGTCCCCAAAGCTCTCGCCGAGGTAGTCGGAGATCATCTCCGCCTTGTAGCCGGATACCACGACCAGGCGTTCGATCCCATGCTCGTCGAGAGTCAGAAGGAGGCGCTCGAGGATCGGCGTTCCGTCGACGGTGACGAGGCACTTGGGTCGATCCCAGGTCAATGGCTCCAGCCGGTCTCCCAGACCGGCAGCCAGCAGCACCGCCGTCCGCACCAGTTCGCCGTCGGCCGAACGCATATGCCCTCGCATCGTCGCCCCCCAGTATGAGTGTAGTCGTCCGATACCCGCCGAGCGGCGACCTCCAGCCGTTGGCATGATCGGGTCGACCCACAGAGGGGACCGCGTGTGGCCCCACTGGAGAGGACGGTTCCCGGGGCGGGGGCGGAGAAACTGTCAGCATGAAGACTCGGTGTCACGCCACCGTGGGCCGGCGAGATCCTCTTCGGGATGGGGATGAGCCGATCACCGACTCACGCCGCCTCGGCCACCGCCGTCCAGAACTCGTCGTTGCGATCGAGCGCGTGCGTCATCTCGCGTTGCGTCATGAGCACGGCCACGTTCCCCCGCAGCGGATCGACGAAGGCGCTCGTCCCGGTCCCGCCGGTCCATCCCCAGCGGCCAGCGGCCATCCAGGGCTTGACCGCCTCGACATCGACGCCAGTGGCCAAGCCCCACGACGCACCGGGGCCGACGATGGGCAGAGCCTGCCGGCGCTGCTCCTCCGTGAGAGCGTGGGCGGTCATGAGCGCGACCGACTCGGGCGTCAGCACGGGCGCACCGCCATCCGCCATGGCGGTAAAGAAGCGCAGGACGTCACCTGCAGTCGCGATGAGCCCGGACCCCAGGGCTTCGAAGGCCGGTGGGGCCGCGTGCGCGCCGTCGGGCGGATCGGAGACCTCGAGGCCATTGGGACCGGGTCGGTAGGCGGTGGCCAGGCGATCGACGTGCGGTGTCCAATAGGCGACCGAGGTCATGCGGAGGGGACCGAAGATGCGCTCGGCAAGCAGCTCCGAAAGCGGCCTACCGGTCGCCCTGCCAAGGAGCACGCCCAAGACGTCGAGGCCAGTGTGGTACAGCCACCCCTCCCCGGGATGGAAGGCCAGCGGCAGGCCGGCCAGCCTCGCCATGAACTCCTTGGCGGGCACCTGTGGCGGCAGCGGTCCGGGGTAGATGTCGCGCTCCAGCATGGCCTGCTGCAGGGGAGACTTCTCAGCACAGCGCCCCACCCCGAGGTCATCGTGAGCAGATGCCGGACGGTGATCGGGCGCTGCGCCTCAGTGGTCTGGTCCAACGAGGCGTCGGGAGCGACCAGGACGCGGGGGTCGGCCGCCTCCGGCAGCCACCTCTCGATCGGATCGTCGAGACCGAGCACGCCATCCTGGACCAGGCCAAGCGCGAGCGCCCCGCCGATCGGCTTGGTCACCGAGGCGATGCGAAAGAGCGTGTCCTCTTCCATCGGCGGACTATGCGGCTCGACGGCCATCCGGCCGCCGGCGTGCGTTTCAGCCCGGCCATCCAGACGAATCGCTGCCACGTAGCCGGGAATCCGGCCCGCCGCCACCTGCGCGTCGAGCGCTTCCCAGATGTGGTCGAACTTGCCGTCCATGGGTTCACTATTCCCCGGCTGCACGCCATCGGCCCGAACAGGGCGAGCTGCAGCACTCCTGCGTCTGCAGCCGACGGCGTGCCGACTTGACCGCCGAGGCGAGAGATTAGACGACCAAAGCAGATTGCGCCAACGCGGGTTGGCCTTGGTGATGGGGAGTCGGGGAACCATGCATGCGATGGCCGGCGGCCATCCAAGTCCGGCGGCAGAGACCGCCACACCTTCGGTTGGAAGGAGTGCTCATGGACGAACACCCGAACGCTGCGATCGTCCGGTCAGCCTATGAAGCCATGGCAGGAGGAGACATGCCCGCGATGGCGGCGGTCCTCGACGAGGACATCATCTGGCACGAGTCGACGCCGGGGTTCGAGGGCGACTACCGGGGGCCCGACCAGGTGCTGGCGCTCATGGGCAGGGTCATGCAGGAGACGGGCGTGGAGATGACGGGCATGACCATCCACGACGTCCTGGCCAGTGACGACCACACCGTGATCCTCCACGAAGCCACGCTCACCAAAGGGGGGCGCACCTTCACCGCCCAGTACGTCGACGTCTACCACCTCCGGAACGGAAAGGCGACCGAGCACTGGCATCTGGCCGTCGACCCGAAGGCCAACGAAGAGTTCCTTGCGAGCTGAAATCGTGGCGAACCACCGAAGCCCGGCGTGGACCGGGCCTCGGTGGCCCAGCCCTTCGGCCTGCTTGCCAGACTCGACCAGGTTGGCCCCCGATTGGCCAGGATGCGAAGCGACCGCTAGGCACGACTCTGCTGCAGACGCCCCTTTCCGCGCACGGCTGGGTGCCAGTGAAGATGATGGGGGCGGGCTGCATCGGCAGCCCGCCCCCATCTTCCCTGACGACGCCGTTTGGACCTAGGCGTCGTCGCTCCCTGTGTCCCTCCTCAGTCGTCGGTCTGGTCAGACCACAGCGCGGCCTGCACGATGAGCGGCCACTCCCGCTCGGCGTCGTAACGCGAGAAGGGGTTGGTGGCGTAGGCCACGTAACGGCTGTCCGCAGTGGTGTCGCCGTGGATCAGCACCGGGGCGCTGTTGGCCGCGGCGTCGCGGTTGAGCCACATGCCGGCCACGTAGCCATTCTGCGGCCCAACGGTGGCGATGGTGTGCGGGTACTGCCCGTCGACCTGAGCACCGTCGGGCAGTGCTGTGAAGTAGGTGGTGTTGCTCGGCAGGAACATGAAGTCGATGCCCGGGTAGGCGCCGCTGATGGGGCTTCCAGCGCCACCGGCATTGATCCACTGGGCGATGCCGCCATAAGCGGACTGGCTGCCCTGGGTCAGGCTGCCGCTCACAAGCCCGGCGTCGACCAGGAATGAGAAGTTCCTCGTCGAGACGTTGGTGCCGATGTAGCCGCCGCCGCCGGCGAAGACGCGGTCAGCCGCGCCTGGGCGGTGGCGTTGGACGGCCAGCTTGCGCCGGCGTTGTAGATCACGTCGAAGCCGTCGAGCGGATCCGCGATGGTTGGATCCGACAGCGGGTTGGCGCCGCCGGTGGTGCCCACGTACGCCACGTTGTCGGCGCCGAAGAGGATGTCCAGCACCCCATCGGTATCGGCGCCGGTGAAGTAGGTGGTGGGACCGACGGTCCTCGTCGGCGTACCGTTCGTCGTCAGGATCGCGACCCTGGGGGCCTCGCCCACCTTGGTCGTCTGCGGCAGAGCCGCGGTGGCGACGCGCTCGACGCGCATGCCGGAGCTCTTGCCGGCGGCGTCGAGGGCCGCGGCTGTCGTCTGGTCGGCCGGGAAGATGAGGCTGCCGGCCGGCAGCTGGCCGCCGCTCAGGCTGGCGAACGGCGCCTCGGCCATCTCGCCCGCAATGCCGCCACGCAGCAACGCGAGGATGGCCTGATCCTGATGGACGCCCTTGAGGGTGACCGCGTAGTAGTCGGCCCGCGCCTTGACGCCGCCGACGATGCCGCCGCTCAGGCTGTTGACGGCGCTGACCGGCTTGGTCATCGGCCTGAAGCTGGTGTCGCCGCGCAGCACCTCGACGGTGTCGGCGCCCCACAGCAGGCCGTTGCTCCAGGCGGCCGGCGAAGCGGAGAGCACGTCGATCCCGCTCTCGATGTCTGTGCCGGGCGCGAGTGCGTTCCAAGCGAGCCCGCGCAGGGCCTGGCTCATCGAGACGACGTAGGAGCCCGCCCCGTATGCCGTGCCGTTCCAGCTGAAGGCCTTCTGGGCGCGCTCGACCTGGATGCCGTTGTGGAGCAGCCACTCGACGAGGCGGTTGGCCTCGGCGTCGCTGCGCTGCCCCATGCCGAAGGGGATGATGTAGGCCGTCGGGTACTGGATCATCCAGTTGTTGGCGGCGTCGGTGAAGCCCAGGCCGGTGAGGTACGCGCTGTCGGCGAAGGCGTTGGGATTCGTGGGCGCGTTCTCGACGCCGCGCCGGAACATCGCCAGCTGGTCCTGCATCATGGCCAGACGATTGTCGAGCCAGTAGTCGGCGGCCGAGTAGAAGTCGAGGTACTGCTCGACCTTGGCCTTCAGCCTGCCGTTGATCTGCTCTCCGTCGGGACCCTCCAGCGTACTGTTGTTGCTCATCTCACAGGTCGAGCTGTCGACCCCGAGGAACTCCATATATGTCTGGCCGTAGAAGGGTCCCCACCCGTCCCAAGTCTGGGCATCGGAAGGACCCGTGGGAGGAGGAGTGGTATCGCCGTTTGCGTTCCAGTCGAGCACCGGGGTCTGCAGGCCGAAGCCGGCAGCGGAGAAGTCGGCCCTGGTCTGCGTGACCCGCTTGGTGTTCCACGTGTAGTAATTGACGGGGTCGGTCCGGGGTTGAGAGGCTTCGTGTCGCCGTCGACGAGCATCGGGCTCACGTAGCCGTGCAGGTGCAGGGCAGCCGTCGCCAGGTACTGCTGCTGGATGGCGGAGTCACCTGCTCCTCGGGCTGCGACTGCAGGAAGTAGTCGCGGTTCGTGTCGGCCACGGCGACGTTGCCGCGGATGCCGATGACGCGCCCGTCGGGGTTCGAGGTCGGAACGACGACGAGGATGCAGTGGTCGAGCAGTTTGTCGACCGTCTCGTTCTGGCCGTAGGGCGTCGTCGTCAGGTCACGGATGACCTGCATCATCGCATCGGTGCCCTCGTACTCGTTGCCGTTGATGTCGGCCTCGATGAAGATCGGCATCTTGACCTTGTCGCCCCAGGCGGCGAGCAGCGTCTGGGCGACGGCGGGGTTGATCAGTTCCTTGGAACGAAGGTTCTGCCAGCGCTGGTAGGCGCTTCGCTGCGCTCCGGTCTTCGTGTCGTTGATGACCACGGCATACATGTCGCGGCCGCCGGCCGACTGGCCCGACACGTACCAGGTCATGCGCGCCGGGATGCCGGCCGCCTTGGCCTCGGCTTGGAACTTGGCCAACTCGGGGGCGACGTCGGCGTAGGGCATCACAGCCAGCGTAGACGAGTCATAAGGTGAACCCTGAAGGTTGACCACGGCTTCGTCCGACGGAACTGGCACGGGCCAAGGCTCGCCGTAGGTCGGCCCAATCCCGGGGGAGATGGGTTGTCCGTTCCAGGGAGCGGCGAGGGGGGCTGCGGAGGCTGCCGCCGCCAGCAGGAGCAGCAGCAATGCTGCGAGCAGCGGCACGAGGAGTAGTCTGCGCACGAGTTTCTCCTTTGAGAGAGGACGCGACCGCGAACGCGCTCCCTAAGCGAGGTAGGGGCGGTCGCACAAGAAGGATGGCTACAGCTCACGTCGTAAACCTCTGTGGCCGGCATCCTCTTCGCAGTGCGAAAATGACCGCTACACCATAGGCGGCTCCCCTCTGCCGAATGCCCGACAGCGTGCAATTGCGGTTTGGGAGCGAACGCGGACCGCAGCAGTGCTCATTGCGGTATTTC
>CAVVHC010000006.1:0-224572 GCA_963747915.1 uncultured Actinomycetota bacterium
GGTTGTGGACCGGCCCGTAGCCCAGCGGCTCGGTGGTCGCCGACATCGTCAGCTCGGGCACCTTCGTTCGGCCGAGCACGACGAAACCGGCCTGCCGGTAGCGGCGGGTCAGTTCCGTGTCGTGCGGGGAACGCCAGCTGCTGTCGGCGAGAGCGGCGAGGCCGTGGCGGTAGGGGTCGCCCTTGGAGTGCTGGACGGCGTCCTTGAGCAGGAACGGCACGCCGCGGAACGGGCCGTCCGGCAGCTGTGCCGCAGCCTGCGCCCGAGCGCTGTCGAAGCTTTCGGACGAGAGCGTCTGCAGCTTCGGCTCGAGCGTCTCGAGCCGGGTGATCGCTGCGGCGACGGCCTCCGAGGGCGAGACCTTGCCCTCCCGGATGAGCTGCGCCAGGCCGACGGCGTCCGTCCAGCGCAGCTCATCCGACCAGGGATTTGTGGGTGCTGAGGCGGCGGCGGGAGTCGCCGCAGGCGTGGCGTCTGACACGTCGTCAGGATGCCAACCGCGCTGCGGCGCTCACTCGCCGCCCCCTCGACACGCGGGGAGCCGGCCCGCTGCCTACAGGTAGGGCAGCGGGTTCACGGCGCGGCCGTACCGGTACACCTCGAAGTGCAGGTGCGGCCCGGTGGAGTTGCCGGTGGACCCGGACATGCCCAGCGTCTGCCCGCCGTTCACCTTGTAGCCACGGTGAACGTAGATGTACGACAGGTGGCCGTAGCAGGTCCGGAATCCGGCGTCGCGCGTCACGCAGACGTAGTTGCCGTAGCCGTAGTACCAGCCGGCGAAGGACACGACTCCGTTGCTGGCGGCGCGGACCGGGGTGCCGGTCGGGGTGGCGATGTCGATGCCGGGGTGGCCGGCGTGAAAGCCCTGGCTGAGCGCCCCCGCGCGAGCGAGCGGGTACCAGAGCTTGTTGTATGGCGAGCAGGAGCTGAGCGCGGCTCCCACTGTGACGGCAGCAGTCGCGGCGATCGCGATCCGGCGCACGGCCGGCTTCGAGAGCCGCCGCTGACGCGCCCGGCCGCGGGGCGACCGATTTTTTCTGGATGTTGGTGATTCGCCGGCCTCGGGTACGAACGAAGGCACGGCGGACGGCGCAGCGGACATGAAGGAACCTCCCGGCCGCCTACGAGGTGAGCTGACGGGTTCGGGCTGGGACGGCCCGGCCGGATTGCTCCGGCTTCACCCCGTGCTGTCGAGCGCTCGGAAGCCCCGGGGAAGGTCCAGGTCTAGGACTCGGGGCTGCGCGCCGCCAGCGGTTGGGTCCCCCGCTCCCGCCCGGTGTTGTGCGAAGGGGCCGTATGGCGAGGGCGGGACTCGGCGTGTCCGCCATACGGGTGATAGGACGCTTCGTGTTTATCCCATGACGGGGGACTCTCACAGGCCGGGCGGCGTGTCTTCCGCCTCACCGCCACATTCAAAGGCGTTTGCGCGGTTCGGTCCGGCTTGGCGGGAGCGCACATTGCGGACATCGCGCAGGGGATGCGGTCAGACGAGGCACAGGTCGGTGACAGCCGGCTTTCAGGTGCGACTCTGCGGCGGCCAACGGGGAGCGACCGACGCCGCCGAGCCACCCATGACCCAAGATCAACGCGCCAGTGATCAAGGTGAAACCCGGTTTGGCGGGGGGTTCACCCGGATCGGTGGCGCGTTGATCTTGAGTCGGGGGAATCGGCGGCGTCGGCTGTCACGGTCGCCGTGCCGGACCGAAGCGAGCCGTAACCGCCTGCTCATCAGGCTTCTTACGGTGATGAACGAGGCGCGGGACCACCCGCTGTGGGGCAACGCCAAGCGCCGGTCGTTCACCATCGAGCAGCGCTCGCGCTACGAAGAAGGACCATCGGGAGCTGGTCGACGCCATGAGTGACCGTGATGCCGCGGCGGCGAGGTGTGCGCCGCCATTTGCAGGGAATCCGCCGGCGCTGCTGGGCGAACCGGATTAGTCCCGTTGCATCGCGCTTTCCTCAGGACTTTGGGCCCCGCCGAGCCGGGGCTTAGATAATCGCAGAAGTTCGCGCCCGCGCCGATAACACCTTCGCGACATTCTTCGACGCCGGAATTACGGCTCGCAGGGAGCTGCCAATCGGTGGCAGCCCAGCTGCACATCGGGAGCGGAAGGAACATCAATGAGTCTCGGGTCTGCGGACATTTCGAAGGCGAGAGCACGCGGCCTTGCCGCAGTGTGTGCCGTCGCCGGCCTCAGCGTGCTTGCCGCCGGTTGCGGTGGCAGCAGCAAGGACTCGAAGTCCGCGCCTAATGCCACGACGCCGGCCACGCAAGCCACAACCTCGCCGTCGGCGGCGCCATTGCCGAAGGTGAACAAGGTCGCGGTCAACGTCAGTGACACGAAGCTGGCGCTGAGCTCGACGTCGTTCAAGCCCGGCAACTACACGTTCAGCCTGAAGGCCACCGGCAAGGCGGAGGCCGCGCTGACGATCGTCGGCCCGGGCCTTGAGAACAAGCCGACTTCCGCGACGGTCAATCCCGGTCAGTCGACCGACCTGATCGTGCCCTTGAAGAAGGGCAGCTACGAGCTCTACTCGCCGATCGGCGGCGACAAGGCGTCCGGTAAAGACGTGCGCATCACCGTCAACTGAGCTGATGAACGCGGCGGCATCGTCCGCCGGATTAGCAATTCGAGCTTCCGCGCGAATCCAAGACCATTTTGCGCCGAGGCTCGAATCGTCGGGCGGGGTCGCCGGATGATGCCACTGCCACCATTTCCCGTCGCCTTGGCGACGCCGCGTGGTGGCACTGCCGACTAGAAGCCCGCCGGACGGCTACCGACACCAGCTGCCGTTGCCCCGACGACGTCCCGTGCTGGCAGTGCGGCCTGGTTCGGCCGCCGCCACCATTTCGCGTCGCCCCACGACGGCAGGAGGTGGCAGCACACCGGGCAGCAATTGCCGCGAGCGAGGGGCTTCGCGGCGGCCGTTCCCGCTGGTCAACGGGCCCCCCTGGCAGGACTCGAACCTGCGACCATCGGATTAGAAGTCCGGTGCTCTATCCGCTGAGCTACAGGGGGCGACTGCTGGCGTGACGGCAGCGGCGGTGCCGACCGGCTCGTCCCGCCGGGCCGTGCCACCCTACGGCACACCTGCCGCAGCCGAGGCTAGTTTGTCTCCGTGGAACAGAAACGCGACTGGTACGCCCAGATCGCCGTTCCGCTCCGCCAGGCGCTGCCGAAGCTCGCCCAGGAGATCATCGTCGCGGTCGGTCAGGAGGTGGCCGAGTACGCGCGACCGATCGAGGGCCGGTTCGGCCGCAACCTCACCGTCGGGGTGCAGCGCGCGCTGGCCGCGTTCGTCGACCTGCTGGAGGAGCCGAAACGCCCGACGCTGCCGCGCTCGATCTACATCGAGCTGGGTCGCGGCGAGCTGCGCGAGGGTCGCGGGCTGGACGCGTTGCTGTCGGCATACCGCGCCGGTGCGCGAGTCGCGTGGAGAACGGTAGGTGCCCAGGCCGTCGGGGTGGGGGCGCCTCCGGCGGTGCTCGTAGAGCTCGCCGAGCTGCTTTACACCTACATCGACGGCCTGTCCGGCTTGAGTGCCCGCGGCTACGCCGAGGAGCAGGCTGCGCGCGCCGGCGAACTGGACCGGCGCAGGAGGGAGCTTGCCGCGTTGCTCGTGTCGGGTATCGACGAGGAGGCGTTGCGGGAGCTCGCTGCGCACGCGCGGTGGCCGGTGCCCGACCTGGTGGTGGCGGTGCTGCTACCGCCGGGGGACGAGGCGCGCCGACTGCCGGGGGACAGCCTGGTCTGGCCGCGGGAAGACGACGTGGTCGGGCTGGTGCCGTGCAATGCCGGGTTCACGCCGCGGTCGTTGCGACGGCGGCTCGCGGGCATCGGCGCCGTCATCGGACTGACCGTCGCGCCGGTGGAAGCGCGGCAATCACTCGCCGCCGCTGAGGCGCTGTGGAGCATTCACGACGCGTCCGTACGTGCGATGGAAGGAGGTGAGGGTCGCAGCCGGCAAGAGCCCATTCTCGTCGACGACCACCTGCTGGACCTCGTGTTGAGATCAGCACCGCCGCTGCTGGAGCGGCTCCGGGGTCGGCTGCTCGAGCCCCTCGACGGCGTGCCTGAGGCGACCCGGGACCGCCTCGCGTTGACGCTGCTCGCCTGGTTCGCGCACGCCGGTGCTCGCAACGCCGTCGCCCAAGCCCTGCACGTCCACCCGCAGACCGTGCGCTACCGGATGACCCAGCTGCGCGAAGCCTTCGGGCCGGCGCTCGACGACCCGGAACGCCGCACGGCGCTGCAGGTGGTCCTCCGCGCCGTCTACGGGCCGGTGCCGGGCGCCGGCGGCGGCGAACTGTTCGCAGGAGGTGAGCCGTATCAGCGCTGAGCCCGGGGCCGAGCCGTCCGAGCCGTCGCTGGAAGCTCCCGCGTTCGCGGGCGTCACCGGCTGGCGGCGAGTCGTGCTGAGGGTCGCCCACGCGGTCGAGCCGGAAGGCCAGGCCGCAGAGGCGATCTACGGCACGCTCATCGCCGCGGCGGTTCTCGCAACGGCGGCTGGTACGGAATCGTCGTCGCTCGGCATCGTCTGGTCGGCGCTCATCGTGCTGGGGCTGTATTGGTTCGCCCATGTGTATGCGGACATCGTCGGCGAGCGGCTGCGAACCCGCTCGCGGCCCGGCTGGCGGCACCTCCTGTCGCACGCTCTGCGCGACTGGAGCATGCTGCGCGGCGCCCTGATCCCGGTGATCATCTTCGCGGTGGTGCGGCTCGCGGGGGCGAGCATCAACTCGTCCGTCTTGACCGCACTGTGGTCGACGGTCTTCCTGCTGGCGTGCTGGGGACTGGTGGCGGCGTTGCGCGGCGGGGCCCGTGGGCTCGAGCTGCTGCTGGAAACGGTCGTCTGCGCGCTGTTCGGCGTGCTGGTGGTCGTCCTCAAGATCTACATTCATTAGCGAACGCGACCGGCCGGGTAAGCATCAACGCGCATCCATTACCGTCCGGGCAGTGGATGACCTCTTCGACATCAGCGGCAAATCGGTTCTGGTGACCGGCGGCTCCCGAGGAATCGGCCGGATGATCGCCGCCGGATTCGCCGAACGCGGCGCGACCGTCTACATCAGCAGCCGCAAGGAAGCCGAGCTGCGCGCCACCGCCGAGGAGATCGGCGCCACCGCCATTGCTGCCGATCTCTCGAGCGAGGCGGGCGCATCCGCACTCGCCGCGGCGATCGCGGAGCGCGAAGACCGGTTGCACGTGCTCGTGAACAACGCCGGAGCCACCTGGGGTGCGCCGCTCGCCGAATATCCCGAGGCTGCCTTCGACAAGGTGCTGTCGACCAACGTGAAGGGACCCTTCTTCCTGACCCGCGCCCTCCTGCCGCAGCTTCGGGCAGCCGCCGCGGCAGGCGACCCCGCCCGGGTCATCATGATCGGCTCGATCGAAGGCATCCAGGTGCCCAGCTGGGAGAACTACGCCTATCCCGCGTCGAAAGCGGCGATCCACATGCTCGCCCGTCAGCTCGCCGCCAATCTCGCGCCGGACATCACCGTGAATTCGATCGCCCCGGGCCTGTTCGAAAGCCGCATGACGGCCTTCGTATTTAATGACCAGCCAGCGGTCGAGCAGGTGGAGGGCATGATCCCGCTGCGGCGAGCCGGCGAACCCGCCGACATGGCCGGCGCGGCGATCTTCCTCGCCAGCAAGGCCGGCGCGTACCTGACCGGCGCGGTCATTCCTGTCGACGGAGGGCTTTCCACCCATGGCTGAGCAAACCCAAACCGCACACGGCACCGGCCAGGGCCTCGACTACGTCGAGATCCTGGCCGCCGAGGGCGCCGCATTCATCGCAGCTGTGGCCGCCGGCCCGGCCGATGCGCCGATCGCCGCCTGCCCGGGCTGGGACCTCACCAAGCTCGCCGCTCACCTCGCGACCACCTGGTCGTGGTCGGCCAAGCTCGTCGCGGAGCGGCTGACCGAGCCGGTTGCTCCCGAGCCGGTGGAATTCGAGCCCGGTGAGGCCGCCGCTCAGCTCGAGACGCGCCTGGTGCGGCTGATGGACGCGCTGCGCAGCTGCCCGCCGGACACGCCGGTGTGGCATTTCGGGCCGCACCCGCGCACCGCCGATTTCTGGGCCCGGCGGCAGGCTCACGAGACTCTCGTCCACCGGATCGACGCCGAGATCGCCGTCGGGAAGCTCGCCCCGATCTCGGACGTCGTCGCTTCGGACGCCGTCGCGGAGTTCCTCGACGTCATGCTGCCGCGGATGTACTACAAGCAGCCGCCGCCGCCCGGTGCGCTGCAGCTGACGGCGACGGACACCGGCGGCAGCTGGACCCATGGTGATCCGGCCGGCGGGATCGGCACGCTGACCGGTCGCGCTGAGGACCTGCTGTTCGTGCTCTGGGGACGTGGCCATGACGACGCCGTGCAGGCAGGTGGCGACCTTGACGTCTTGTCAAGGTGGCGGGCGCTGGGTGCGCCTTAGCCCGGTTAATCCACAGGTTCTGCGCGGGTGCTGTCGCCCGACGCGCGCCGCGTAGATCGTCGAACGAGCGCAGATCGCGCCTCACACGACGACATCGGGAGACCCCATGGCCAGCGGAGCTTCGCTCACCCTGATCGGCAACCTCACCGGCTCACCCAAAAGCGGTTTCACGCAATCCGGCGTGGCGTGGGCCAATCTGCGGCTTGCCGTCAATTCGCGGGTTTTCGATCCCGCCACGAAAGAGTGGCGCGACGGCAAGACCATGTATGTCGACGTCTCGTGCTGGCGCCGGCTGGCGGAAAACGTGAGCGAGTGCCTCGACCGCGGTGATCCCGTCGTCGTCAGCGGCAAGCTGCAGTCCCGCTCCTGGATCGACTCGAACGGCAACCGACGGGAGACGTTCGAGATGGAGGCCGACGCCGTCGGCGTGGACCTCAGCAAGCGCAAGGCCAAGGTCGTGCGCCCCCTGTCATCGGTGCAGCCGGTCGAACCGGTCGCCGATCCGGAGCCCGTGGACTGGTCGCAGCCGGGCGAGCCGGCGTTTGGCGCCCCGAACGAGCCGGTGGAGGCCGTTCGGGAGCCGGCGTTCTCGGCTGCGGAGGTCTGACCGGCGCTCAGGCCGGCGCGGCGCCATCCGCGGCGCCGCGCCCATAGGCTGGAGGGATGGCTCAGTACATCTTTCAGATGCGCAAGGTGCGCAAGGCCCACGGCGACAAGGTCATCCTCGATGACGTCACGCTGGCCTTCTTGCCGGGCGCAAAGATCGGCGTTGTCGGTCCGAACGGTGCAGGCAAGTCGACCGTGCTGAAGATGATGGCCGGCCTCGAGCAGCCCTCGAACGGCGACGCCATTTTGAGCCCCGGCTTCTCCGTCGGCATCCTGCTGCAGGAGCCGCCGCTGACCGAGGACAAGGACGTCCGCGGCAACGTCGAGGAAGCCGTCGCGGAGATCCGCCAGACGCTGGCCGAGTACGAAGAGATCAACGAGAAGATGGCGGCGCCCGACGCCGACTTCGACGTTCTTCTTGCCCGGCAGGCGGAGCTCATCGACGTCATCGAGACGCACGATGCCTGGGAGCTCGACTCGCGGCTGGACCAAGCGATGGACGCGCTGCGCCTGCCGCCGGGCGACGCCGACGTGACGCGCCTGTCCGGAGGGGAGCGGCGCCGGGTCGCGTTGTGCAAGCTGCTGTTGCAGCAGCCGGATCTGCTGCTGCTCGACGAGCCCACCAACCATCTGGATGCGGAGTCCGTGGCCTGGCTCGAGCAGCACCTCGCCAAGTATCCCGGCGCCGTGCTCGCGGTGACGCACGACCGGTACTTCCTGGACAACGTCGCCCAGTGGATCTTGGAGCTGGACCGCGGGCGCGCCTACCCGTACGAGGGCAACTACTCGACCTATCTGGAGAGCAAGCAGTCCCGGCTCAAGGTCGAAGGCCAGAAGGACGCGAAGCGCCAGCGAATGCTCGCTCAGGAGCTCGAGTGGGTGCGTTCGAACCCGAAGGCCCGCCAGGCCAAGAGCAAGGCGCGGCTGGCCCGGTACGAGGATCTCGCGGCCGAGGCGGATCGTTCGCGTCCGATGGACTGGGAGGAGATCCACATCCCGCCGGGGCCGCGGCTCGGCAACCAGGTCATCGAGGGCGTGGACCTGGGTAAGGGCTTCGGCGACCGGCAGCTGATCCACGATCTGTCCTTCAACCTGCCGCGAGGCGGCATCGTGGGCGTCATCGGTCCTAATGGCGTCGGGAAGACGACGCTGTTCCAGATGCTCGTGGGCCAGCAGCAGCCGGATTCCGGCAAGCTGCTCATCGGCGACACGGTCAACATCGCCTACGTCGACCAGTCGCGTTCGCAGCTGGCCCCGAACAAGAACGTGTGGGAGACGGTTTCCGACGGCCTGGACTACATCAACGTCGGGAAGACGGAGATGCCGAGCCGGGCCTACGTGTCATCGTTCGGCTTCAAGGGTCCTGACCAGCAGAAGCCAGTGGGCGTCCTGTCCGGCGGAGAGCGCAACCGGCTGAACCTCGCGTTGACGTTGAAGGCCGGCGGCAACCTGCTGCTGCTCGACGAGCCCACCAACGACCTCGACGTCGAGACGCTTCGCTCGCTGGAGGACGCGCTGCTCGAGTTCCCGGGCTGCGCCGTCGTCATCAGCCACGACCGTTGGTTCCTCGACCGGGTTGCCACCCACATGCTGGCCTGGGAGGGGGACGACGAGGACCCGGCGCGCTGGTTCTGGTTCGAGGGCAACTTCGCCGACTACGAGGTCAACAAGGTCGCCCGGCTCGGACCGGAGGCCGCGCGCCCGCACCGGGTGACCTACCGCAAGCTCACCCGCGACTGACGCCCACCGGGCCCGTGACCGATATGGCGGGCCTTTGCGCTTCGTTGACCGCTCGCGGCGGCACGCGTTCGTCTGCCGGTGAGCCCCCCGCTTCTCCGTCGGGGGGCTTGGCGGCTGATCGAGCGACCTGCTCGCCTGAACGGGTGTCGACCACCCGAGTGGTATCGCCGCGAGAGCCTCAACTCCGCTCCGGGCACGGCCGATCGAATGGGTGGACAGCTCAGGTGACTAGTCCGAACGGACCAAGCTGGGCCACAGGTAGGCGGGATAATCCACTTCTAAACCTCAAATTCGGACAAATTGGCACCCCAAAAATAGTGCCAATTAGCCATCAAGGAAAATGGCGTGGACGGTCGATGCAGGGGCGACGCAGCTCTTCCCCGTCCATAGGAGCCCGCCATGACCGCCACCGCCGTTGTCACCCGGCCCGATGCCACTTCTGGCACCAATTCGACGAACGGCGATCGGCCTCTCAGCCAGACCGAGATCACCGAGCTGATCGAGCGCAACCTGCCGCTCGTGCAGCACGTGCTCTTCCAGGTCGCCGCTCACTACCCGCGGCACGCCGATCGTGAGGAGCTGGCGCAGGCCGCCACGCTCGGGCTCGTCGAGGCCGCGCATCGTTTCGACCCCGCTCGTGGTGTCCCGTTCGAACGCTGGGTTTCCATGCGCGTCCGCGGCGCGATCGTGGACGCTGCTCGCGCGCTCGACTTCGCGCCCCGCTCGCTTCGCGCGGCTGCGCGCACCGTCGAGGATGCCCAGAACCAGCTGCTTTCCAAGCTCGGTCGCACTCCCACTCCGGAAGAGATCGCTGCGGAGATGCGGGTCCCGGTGCGCGAGCTGTTCGACCTGCAGGGCCGGGTGCACCGCGCTCTGGTGCTCTCGCTCGACGCTCCCTGCGGCGAGGAGGAGGGTGACCCGCTGACGCTGGCCGACGGCCTCGTCGAGACGGTTTACGTCGACCCTTCCGCGCAGCTGGAAGAGCGCGAGCGGGCCGCCTACCTACGCGACGCGCTCGAGCTGCTGCCGGATCGCCTCCAGGTCGTCGTGAGCGGCTACTTCCTCGAGGGCCGGTCTTCGGCGGAGCTCGCCGAGGAGCTGGGTGTCACCGAGTCGCGCGTCTCCCAGATGCGCTCCGAGGGTCTTGCGCTCATGCGCGCCGGCATCGTCGCCCAGTACGACGACGGAGAGGCCCAGCCGGCGAGTGGGCGCGCTGCTACCCGGCGCGCTGCGTACGCCGCTGCGCTGTCGGCCCGCTCGAGCTACGCCGACCGGATTTCCACCCGGCGGAAGATCTCGCTGAACGGCTCGCAGGCCGACGTTCGGCAGTTTGCCACTGCCTCCTAGTCACCAACGGTTACCGCCTGAGGCCGACGCGTCACGAACTGCGCGTCGGCTTCTTGCTGATCAGCGCCCCAGAATCGACCGGCGAGTGCTTACCTAAGACAACCGCAGATGTTCCCCCTAAGATACGCAGCGTGAGGATAGGCGGCTGCGGGTCAGCGGTGTGGGTGGCCCAGCAGGCGTAGCGCACTGCGCTGGTCGGCGGAGCGAAGGCTGCCACCGGTCGGCGCTCGAAGCGGGCGTTCTCCTCGGGAAGACTGTTACCGAGTGAAGCGATCCGACGGGGGAGTTGGATGATCGATCCACTGGTCGCGCCCGATCCGCGCGTGCTGGTCGAACGCGGCAGCACGCTCTACGTCCTGTCCGACGATCTCTCCATTCGCTATGCGAACCCGGGCACGGCGCGCGCGCTCGGCTGGGAATCGGTCAGCGAGCCGGCCGAGTCCAAGGTCACCGCGCTGCTGCACCCGGCCGACCGGCCGCTGCTCGCCGGCGTGGTCCGCGACCTGCCGCCCGGGGGTCGCAGCCGCCAGCTGCAGGTGCGGCTGCGCCACAGCAACGGCAGCTGGCGCACCGTCGCCCTGGTCGCTCACGACATGGCCCACGACGAGCGCGTCGGCGGTCTCTTGCTCGAAGGTTGGGACATCACCGAGCATCTCGATGAGCTGCGTGCCACCTCGCTGACCGACCCGTTGACCGGCCTGGCTAACCGTGCACTGCTCGGTGACCGGCTGCGCCGCAGCCTCGCCCTCCTGCGCCGCAGCATCGCGCCCGTCGGCCTGCTTTTCGTCGACCTGAATGAGTTCAAGGCGGTCAACGACACCTACGGCCATCCCGCCGGAGACCGGATCCTTTCCGCCGTGTCGGCGCGCATCGGCCGGGTGCTGCGCCCGCAGGACACGCTGTGCCGCTGGGGCGGCGACGAGTTCGTCGTGCTGTGCGCGGAGCTCGACTCGCCAGGTGATGCGGTACGCGTCGCCGCCCGGGTGCGCTCCGTACTGGCCGGGCCGGTGGCACTCGATCCCGCGTTGGTGCCGGGCAACGTCAACGTCGGCAACCCGCTCGAGCTGCACGTCGGCTCCAGCATCGGTATCGCCGTCACGACGCACCCCGAGACGCCGGCGGCCGCCCTGATCGGCGCGGCCGACCGCTCCATGTACGAGGCCAAACGGGCCCGCACCGGGGTCGGTCCGGTGATGGTCCTCGGTGGCGTCCCGGTCGGCGGCCAGAGCGATCATGAGACGGGCGCCCCCGGACCCACGATCGAGCTCGACCGCCCGGCGACGATCGCCAGCGACCAGTAAACGAGCCCTCGCTCTCACGGCGGTGCCGCCGAGCTCTCGCCGGGCTTTCGCGCGGCTCACACCGGGCTTCGCGCAGCTCGCACTGGGCTTACGAGCAGTCGCTGCTGGTCGACGCGCTGCCGACGTGGCCCGAGGCCGCGGGGTGACGCAAAGCCGAGACCAGTTCAAACCGGGCACTTTGGCTAACCGCGCTTTCTGCCGATGAGGGATCTGTGGGTTCCTCCTACCTGATTCCTGCGCCCTCACCCGAGTCCGGCCGGGCCACCCCGGGGCGACCGGCCCGCCGACGCATCGGCGAGGTGCTGGTTGACCAGGGAGTCCTGACGGAGGCACAACTCGACGCACTGCTGCGCGCCCAAGCCGACGGCGGGTTTCGGCGTAAGCGGATCGGGCGGCTCGCCGTCGAGGCCGGCTACGCCACGGAACGCCAGCTCGCCACCGCGTTGGCGACGGCGCTGGAGCTGCCGGTCGTCGACCCGATGCGCGAGCGGGTCGATGTGCAGGTCGCCCGCCAGCTGCCGAGGGCGGTCGCGGAGCGCAACGGCCTGCTGGTGATGGGGCGCAGCGAGCAGAACGGCCGCCTGCAGGTGGCGGTCACGGACCCCACCAACGTCTTCGCCCTCGACGACGTCCGCGTCCACCTCGGCGTTTCTGACCTCGAGATCGCGGTCACCACCGAAGCCGACCTGCGCGCGGCGCTGACCCGGGTCTGGAGCCTGTCCGACGACGGCGCGGCTGCCGCGGTGCTGAGCGACCTCGCTGACGTCACCTCCCGCGACGCCGAGAGCCAGATCGCCGCCGCGATGAGCGACGTGGACGACGCGCCGATCGTCAAGCTCGTCGACATGATCTTGCACGAGGGAATCGGGCAGGGGGCCAGCGACATCCACGTCGAGCCCCAGGCCGGGGAAGTGGTCGTCCGCTTCCGGGTCGACGGGCAGCTGCGGGACGTCATGACGGTGCCGAAGGTCGCCGGACCGGCGTTGACCTCCCGACTCAAGATCATGGCCGGTCTCGACATCGCCGAGCGGCGCCGTCCGCAAGACGGCCGGGCGCGGATCACCAGCGGCGGCGAGGCCGTCGACATCCGCATGAGCACGCTGCCGGCACTTCCCGGTGAGAGCCTGGTGATGCGGATCCTGCCGCGCGCCCGCGACCTTCCGCCGCTCGCCCGTATCGGCTTGGCGCCCGAGCAGCTCGAAGCGCTGCTGTCGGCGGTCCGTGAGCCGCAGGGACTGGTGCTGATCACAGGTCCGACCGGCTCGGGCAAGACCAGCACGCTCTACAGCACGCTGCTCGCCGTGCGCACGCGCGAAAAGCACGTGGTCACTCTCGAGGACCCGGTGGAGATCGCGCTCGCCGGCACGACGCAGGTGCAGGTGCAGGAAAAGGCCGGCCTCACGTTCGCCGCCGGGCTGCGCTCGGTTCTGCGTCAGGACCCCGACATCGTCCTCGTCGGCGAGGTGCGTGACAGCGAGACCGCGAGGCTCGCCCTGCAAGCGTCGCTCACCGGCCACCTCGTACTCACCACGTTGCACACCAACGACGCGATCGGCGCCGTCGCGCGGCTGCTCGACATGGGTGCCGAGCCGTACCTGGTCGCGTCGGCGCTCTCGCTCGTCGTGGCGCAGCGACTGGTTCGCAAGCCGTGCCCGCAGTGCCGGGCGCCGCATGAGCCGTCGCCGCGCATCCTCGAGGCGCTCGGACTGAACGAAGCGGACATCGAGGCCGGCACCTTGGTCGTCGGTCGCGGTTGCTCGACGTGCCGGGAGACCGGCTTTCGCGGCCGGACCGGAATCTTCGAGGTGCTGCCCGTCAGCGACGCGATCCGCGGTGCGATGACGGCCGGCGGCGGTGAGCGGGCTCTTGCCGAAGCCGCGAACCAGACTCGCACAATCACCATGCGCAGGTCGGGAATCGCTGCCGCGTTACGCGGCGAGACGACGCTCGACGAGGTGCTGCGAGTCACCAGCGAGGGGGCGTGGAGCCTGGCCGAGCGCTGCACCGGATGCCACCGCGACGTGGCCGCAGACATGGCGTGCTGCCCGTGGTGCGGCACCCCGACCGGTGCCTGCCGCTGCGGTGCGTGCGGACGCGAGCTCGACCCGACGTGGACGCACTGCCCGTACTGCCGAGCTCCGAACGTCGCCCAGGCCCGCTGATCTCAGCCGGCTGATCCCAGCCCGCCGGCCGGCGCCGGGCTCGGCGACCGGTCCGGGGTCGTCAGCTGTCCGCCGGCTGCCCGCTCGCCGTCGCCAGGTCGCTGCTCGACCGCCCCCGCGGGTGCGGCACTCCCGTCGCCGGGTGCAACGCCTCGTCGAGGACCGTAGCCACGGCGTGGCCGCTGCCGGCGGCAAGAGCCCGGGTCACATGCGTGGCGACCTCCACCTCGGAAGTCAGCCTGCGCGCCTCGCCGACGTGATCGGTGACGATCGTGCGCCATGGCTCATCGAGATGCCCGGCGAGTGCCGGCAGGCTGATCCGCGCGCGGGTGACGCCGATCGTCTCCGCGAGCTCGCGGCTGAGGTCATCGCATTCGCGTTCGGTGGTCTGCAGCCGCTGCACGGCGCGGGCCACCTCCGCGGTCGCCCACCGCAGGAACCGCGGGTCGCGGGAGCGTAGAAGATGCTGCAATTCCAGCAGTTTGAACAGCAGGTACTCGAGTTGGACGCGCTCGCGTCCCAAGGCCGCTGCCAGCTCCTGCATGCCGATCCTTTCGGCCGGCTCACAGGTTGAGTGAAGGTGGCTTCGGGCCCGCAAAAGGGTGAATTCCGGCGACCTGCGGTCAGGGCGTGTTCTGCAGCGCGTACGCGGCGGAATGCAGGTAGGCCCACAGCGGACCGGCCTGCTCGCCCGGAAGCTCGAGACTGTCGACGGCAACGCGCATCCGCGCGAGCCACGCGTCGCGCTCGACGGGCCCGATCTGGAACGGTGTGTGCCGCATCCGCAGCCGGGGGTGTCCCCGCTGGTCGCCGTAGGTCGGCGGGCCGCCCCAGTACTGCATCAGGAATAGCGTGAGCCGCTCCTGCGCCGCGTCGAGCTCGTCTTCGGGATACAGCGGACGCAGGATGGGGTCCTCGCGCACGCCGTTGTAGAACGTCTCCACCAGGCGGCGAAACGTGGCCTCGCCACCGACGGCCTCGTAGAACGACTCCGTCGGGCGGGCCGGCTCGGGTGTCGTCACCCCTCCATCTTGCCCAACCCCGCCAAACGCCCCTGATCAACGCGCCAATGATCATGCCGAACCCCCGGTCAAAGCGGGTTTCACCTAGATCATTGGCGCGTTGATCATGGTGTGAGTCCGAGGTGGGCGGCGAGGAAGCTCAGGGTGTCCACGGTCAGCCCGATGGTGCGGTCGATGGAACGCCCGCCGTGCCCCACCTCGGTCTCCCGACGCAGCAGGGTCGGGCCGCTGCCTTCGGTGGCCGCCCACTGCAGGGCCGCCGCGAACTTGCGGGCGTGCAACGGATCGACCCGGGTGTCCGAATCGAAGACCTCGAGCAGCACCGCCGGATACCGCACTCCCTCCCGGACCGCGTGCAGCGGCGAGTAGGCCAGCAGCCAGCCGAATTCCTGCGGGTCGGCGGCGGTGCCGTACTCGTCGTTCCAGGTGGCGCCGAGCCCGAACTTCTCGTAGCGCACCATGTCCAGCAGCGGGGCGCTGCAGACGACGGCGTCGTACAGCTCTGGCTCGCGGGTCACGGCGGCGCCGACCAGCAGGCCGCCGTTCGAGCCCCCGTAGATCCCGAGCCGGGACGCGCGTCCCGTCGCGCGCAAGTGCCGGGCCGCCGCCTCGAAGTCGGCGAAGACGTTCTGCTTCGCGCCGCGCATGCCGGCGCGGTGCCAGTCCTCGCCTTCCTCGCTGCCGCCGCGCAGCTGGGCCACCGCCCAGACCCCGCCGGATTCGACCCACGCGAGCGCCGCTGCCGAGTATCCGGGTTCCATGCTGATGCCGAAGCCGCCGTAGCCGTAGAGCACTGCCGGTCGCGGCCGGTCCGAGACGGTGCCGGACGCCGGGGCCAGCACCTGCACCCGTACCGGGGTGCCGTCGGCGCTCGTGCACACCTCGACGCCGGCTGCGACGTCCGGCAGCGCGAGCGCCGCCGTGCCCGGGGCGGCGGACCAGAGCGCTCCGTCGTCGGTGAGCACCGCCGGCGGCGTCGTCGCGTCGGTATAGCCGATCCACGCGCGATCGCCGCCGTCCGGCGCGGCCGTCATGCCGAGGACGCTGCCGACGCCCGGCAGCGGCACCTGCCGGGTGGGTGCTCCCGTCACGCGGTCGAATGCCGCCACTTCACCGATCGCGTGCCGGCTCCGGCTCACCACCACCTCGTCGCGCAGGACGAGATACGAGCCGAGCACCGCCTCCGCGTCCTGCGCCACCAGCGTCTGCCACTCGGACGGCCGCTGCGGATCAGCCACGCAGATCCGCCCGCGCGGAGCGTCGGCGTCCGTCCAGACGTACAGCCGGCCGTCGAAGGCCACCCAGGCATGGCACCGCGCGTCGACGCCGTATTGGACGGCGTCGAACGTGAGCGCCGCCGCGCGGCGGTCGGCGATCCAGACGTCGTTGCGCGGCGCCGTTCCCACCGCGGCGCCGACGGTGAGCCAGCGGCCGTCGAGCGAGACGTCGACATCGAGGTAGGTGCGCGGGTCCAGCCCCTCGCCGAACACGTACTCGTCGCCCGCCGCATCGGTGCCGAGGCGGTGCAGGTAGACCCGCCGGTCGAAAGGGCTGTCGGCGCGTAGCCGCCGCACGTAGTAGAAGCCGGTCGCGTCAGGCAGCCAGGCGACGGGGGAGTAGCGCGTGCGGTCGATCGGCCCGTCGACGTCGACGCCGGTCCGCACGTCGAGGACACGCAGCGAGGACTCCTCGTCGCCGCCTGTCGAGAGCTGGTAGGCGAGCAGCTGCCCGTCGGGTGACGGCGCCCAGCCGTCGAGGGTTGTCGCTCCGGACGGGTCCATGGCGTGCGAGTCGAGCAGCACTCGCAGATCGCCGGGATCGGCGAGCGGACCGGTGACGACGACCGGATGCTGCTGATCGCCGGCCCGGCGCTGACGGAAACCGACGTCACCGCGCACCACCGGCGGACCTTCGCTTCCGGCGGAAAGCAGCGTGCGCAGCCGCTCGGCAAAGCGTTCCCGTCCCGGCAACGCGTCCAGCGCGGCGCGGGCGAGCTCGTCCTGCGCGCCCGCCCAGGCGACGGTCGACGGGCTTGCCGCATCCTCGAGCCAGCGGTACGGATCGGCGACGCGGTGGCCGTGGAGAACGTCGGCAATCGGTTGACGGTCAGCCCGGGGATAGCGCATTTGCACAGCGTGCCGCAAAGTCCGGTGCTGAATCCCAGCTCGGTATGAGACATTCAGCAGGTCGGCGAGTCTCCGGGGAGGCGGCCCGTGGCCGAGGCTCTGGTCTTGAACGCGACGCACGAGCCCCTGTGCGTCGTGTCCCTGCGCCGCGCCGTCGTGCTCGTCCTCGCCGAGAAGGCGGTCGTCGTCGAGGAGGGTGAGGGGGAGCTGCACGGCCCGACGGTCGTGCTGCCCATCCCGGCCGTTGTGCGGCTCGCGCGTTTTGTGAAGGTTCCGTACCGTGCGGACGTGCCGCTTACCCGCAAAGGGGTGCTGGCGCGCGATGGCCACCGGTGCGTCTACTGCGGTGCGGTGGCGAGTTCACTTGATCATGTCATCCCGCGCAGCCGCGGTGGCCCGCATGTCTGGGAGAACGTGGTGGCGGCCTGCAGCCGCTGCAATCATGCGAAGGCTGACCGCAGCATCGCCGACCTGGGCTGGCGGCTGCACCGGCCGCCGCGCGCCCCGAGCGGCACCGCATGGCGAGTGCTCGGCGCGCGCCGGCCTGATCCGCGCTGGTCGGCATACCTCACCGGCGCGATGCCGGTCGCCGCGAGCGCCTGAGCGCACCCGGGCTGCGGCGCGTTACTCACCGGGCATCGCGAAATTTCTCATCACGTTCGTATCCCGCAAGGCCGACGATAGGGACCATGGGCGCTCGGGGACGGAGGGTGAATGCTGCCCTGGCGCTGGCGCTCTTCATCGCGCTGGCGTCGGTGGGGTGCGGCGCCGCAGCGGTCAGCCTGCGTCCCCACGCCGCGCTGCCGGCACACGCCGGGACGGTCAGCGCCGGCGAGTACCTCACGCAGTCGCTCACCGTGCCGGCGGGCTACGCGTCCGCCGGGCGACCGTTCTTGCTGCACATCAAGCGCGGGCAGACCCGCCTGCGGCCGCTCGTCCTACTGCTGCACGGCCTTTACCAGCATCCCGGCACGGTCGAGAAGGCGACCGGAGCCACCGCCTTCAGCGATGCTCACAACTTCACCCTCGTCTATCCCATCGGCGTCGACGAGGCGTGGAACGCCGGAGGGTGCTGCCGCGCCGATATCGCGCGTGACGTGACCTATCTCGTGGACCTCGTCCACTACGTCGCGACCCTGACCCCGACAGACCTGCATCGGGTCTACATCTGGGGCTTCTCCAACGGCGGCATGATGGCCTGGCGCGCGGTGTGCCAGACGCATGACGTGTTCGCGGGCGCGGGCGTGATGGCCGGGACGCTGCTGGTGCCGTGCCCGCGGCAGGTTCACGTCGTCGAGATCCACGGCACGCGAGACACCACCGTGCCGTACTTCGGCGGCTACTCGCGCTATACCGGGACGGTGTTTCCGGATGCCGCGCGCGAGCACTCCGAACTCGTCGCCGGGTCAACGCTCGAGGTGCACCTGGTGAAAGGGCTCGGCCACCGGTGGCCACCGCTGACCCGCGGAACGCTGGACGCGTTGCAGGTCTTCTGGGACGAGCTGGCGCAGTATCGGGTGGATCACCCGGCCGTGCCGGTCGCGGTATCCCCGGTCCGGCTAGGGTAGGTCGCCGCCATGGACGCCTCGCTTGTGGAGCTCGCGCGCGCCTGCGGGGTCGCCACGTCGTACGAGGACTGGGCTCGTCGCCCGGTCGAGATCAGTGCCGACACGGTGCGCCGGGTGCTGGCAGGTCTCGGGATCGACGCGAGCGACCCGGCGGCGGCACTGGCCGGCTGGAACGCGACGCAGTGGCAGCGCGTGCTGCCACCGGTGGTCGTCGCCCGCCGTAGCTACCCGCGGCCGGTCGCGCTGCGCACTCCCGCGGACGGTGCCGTGCAGGTGCAGGTGCGCGTCGTGGATGACGCCGCACCGCGGGCCGTCGGGCTCGACCTGCCCGCGCCAGCGGAGCGCGATCCCGGGTCGGGCCGGGTGCGGCGGCAGCTCGACCTGCCGGCCGGGCTACCGCTCGGTGACCATCGGCTCGTCGCGATGGTGGACGGCAAGCCCGCCGCCGACGTGCCGCTCATCGTCGTGCCGGACCGGTTGCCCCTGCCGGGCGAGCGGCTCTGGGGCTGGATGGTGCAGCTGTACGCGGTGCGCAGTGCCTGGGGGATGGGCGACTACGCCGATCTGCGCAAGCTCGCCGGCTGGAGCGCACAGGCGGGCGCCGGCCTGCTGCTGGTGAACCCGCTGCATGCCGTCGCACCGGTCGCCTCCGTGCAGAACTCGCCGTACTTCCCGGCGTCGCGGCGGTTCAGCTCGCCGCTCTACCTGCGACCCGAAGAGCTGCCCGAGTATGCGGCGGCGCCGCAGCAGGTTCGCGACCAGGTGAACGCGCTGGCGGCGAAGGTGCCGCTGTCCGATGTCATCGACCGTGACACGGTGTGGGCCGCGAAGTCGACGGCGCTGCAGCTGCTTTTCCGGTACGCGGTCGCGCGCCCCGGCGCCGAGGACAGCGCGGGTCTCACGGATTTCGCCACCTGGTGCGCACTGGCGGAAAGGCATGGCGCGGACTTTCGGGACTGGCCGCAGGAGCTGCGCGACCCGCACAGCTCGGCAGTCGCCGACGCGCGGGAAGCCTTCGCCGAACGCGTCGCCTACTACCGGTGGTTGCAGCACTGCTGCGCCGAGCAGCTGGCCGACGCGCAGCAGCAGGCGGTCACCGCCGGCATGCCGGTCGGCGTCGTCCATGACCTCGCTGTGGGTGTCGACCCCGGCGGCGCCGACGCCTGGGCCCTGCAGACCGAGCTCGCCCGCGGCTTCTCCGTCGGGGCCCCACCGGACAGCTTCAACCAGCAGGGGCAGAACTGGGGGCTGCCGCCATGGCGTCCCGATCGGCTGGAGGAGACCGGTTACGCGCCCGTTCGCGACATGGTCCGGGCGGTGCTGCGCAGCGGCGGCGGCTTGCGCATCGATCACATCCTCGGCTTGTTCCGACTTTGGTGGGTGCCGGAGGGCAGCTCGGCGGCGGACGGCAGCTACGTCTCCTACGACGCCGAGGCGCTGCTCGGGATCATCGCGTTGGAGGCCGAGCGGGCCGGTGCTCTCGTCGTCGGCGAGGACCTCGGAACGGTCCCGCGCACGGTGCGGGAGGTGCTGGCGGACTACGCGGTGCTCGGATCCACCGTCGTCTGGTTCGAGCGGGACGACGACGGTGCGTTGGTGGCGCCGGGCCAGTGGCGTGCGGAGGCGGTGGCGTCCGTCACCACGCACGATCTGCCGACCGCTGCGGCCTTTCTGACCGGTGAGCACGTGAAGGTCCGGGCCGGCCTCGGCTTGTTGAACGACGCGGCGGAAGAGGAACGCTCCGCGGCCCGCGAACGCGCGGAGATGCTCGAGCTGCTGGTCTGCGAGGGTTTGCTCGCGGCGCCCGGCAGTGCGGCGACACTGGAGCAGCAGGTGATCGCGCTGCACGAGCTGCTGGTGCGCAGTCCCTCGCAGGTGGTGCTGGCCTCGCTCGGCGACGCGGTCGGTGACCTGCGGCAGCCGAACATGCCGGGCACCGTCGACGAGTACCCGAATTGGCGGTTGCCGGTGGCGGACGCCGACGGGCGTCCGCTCGGCCGTGACGAGCTGCTGGCGGCCCCCGGAGCTGCCCGCCTCGCGGCTGTGATGAACCGAGTTCGGCCGGCGGTCGACCCGAGGTTGTCGTCTGCGTCACGTGACCACGCCGCAGGAAAGCCAACCAACCAGGACGAAGTCCGATAAAGCGGATGGTGTGTCGCCCGGGGGTGGGCACACCATCCGCGTCGCATCTTCGCTAGCCTCTTCCTGTGACCCCGCCAGCCTCCGGTCAGACACAGATCGGTATCCCCTTGGACAGGCACGATCCCGCGGCCGTGCGCCGCGGTCTGCGGGCCGGATTCCGTTCGGCGATCGCAGCGTTCTTTCTGCTGTTGCTCGCTCTCCCGGCGCTGCCCGCTGCGGCCGCCGATGGCACGAACGTGACCGACATCGGCCAGATCGGCGACGTCCGCAGCCCTGACGGGCTGAGCCTTGCCATGACGCTCGGCCTCTACGTCGGCGTCCCGGCGGCGGCGTTCCTCTTGGCCGGCATTCTCGCGCTGCGCTCCCGCGACAGCGGCAACCGGCTGCGCTACCGCCCGGGCCGCCCGTGGAACCACGAGCCGATCTGGTTCGGCGACGAGTCCGCGCTGGAGCACGAGCCCCAGCGCGCTGCACTCCCGGGGGCTGGAGGCGCCAGTGGACGCTGGTGAGCCCTTCAGCCGGGAGCAGCACGAGCGCATCGAGCGGGCCCGGCGCAGCGCCGAAGCCCAGTCCGGTATCCGTTTCTGGATTCGCGTCGGCGAGTTCGAAGGTGACGTCCGGCTCGAGGCGGAGCATCTGCTGACCAACCTCGTCGAGTCCACCCGGGAGTCGGGTGTGCTGATCCTGATCGCGCCCGGAGAGCGGCGCATCGAGATCATGACGACGGCGGGTGCCCGGCGCCGGATCACCGACCAGGCGACCGGTCTCGTGGTGCTCACGATGACGTCCGCGTTCGCCGTCGGCGACTTGGTGGGCGGTCTCGTCAACGGGCTGCGGCAGCTCGCCGACGCCGCCGGACGCGCCCCCGAGCTGATCGAGGACAACCCTCACCCGGAGCCGATCGAGTCCTCCTCCGCGCACTGAGGTGCTTGCGGGGCGTATAGCCCCGCAAGCACCTCAGTGTCAGAGCGGGCTACGCCTAGACACCGCCGCGCCGGCAGTGTCGGTCGGCGGCGCGGCCGGGTCGGTGGAGTGGTCAGGTGCCGTTCAGCGGGTGTCGCAGGCCCGTGCCCGCAGCGCCCGGTCGAGCGTGTCGCGCCCTTCGATCAGCATCCGGCGCAGCGCCGGCTGTGGGGACTTCTCGGCGAGGTAGCGATCGACGCGGTCGATGGTTTCCTGCCGGACGTCCACGGCCGGGAAGAGCAGCTCGGTGAACGTCTGCGCAGAATCCATGGAGCGCGTGCGCCAGATGTCGCCGACGACATCGAAGAAGCGCTCGACGTAGGGCAGCGTCAACGCCAGCTGCGCGGGCTCGTAGCGCCAGAACGTGCGCATGGTGGCGACCTGCATGTGATTGGACAGGTCGTCTCGGTCCACCACCGCGGCCCACGCCGCAGCCTTGGCAGCTGCCGTCGGGATCGCCGACCGGGCCGACGCCGCGCGCTTCTCACCCGCCGCCGTCGGGTCACGCCGCAGCTCCGCGGCGACGTCTTCTTCCGTCGCCCGGCCGTGAGCCGCGAGCTCGATGAGCAGGTGCCAGCGCAGCTCGGCGTCCAGCACGAGCCCCGGCAGGGCGGCGTCGCCGTCCAGGATCGCCCGGATGTGGTCGAGGTCGTCCGGGTCCTCCGCGGTGGCGTAGGTGTAGAGCAGCGCCAGCTGGTGGTCGCTGCCCGGCTTCGCCGCCTCGAGTAGCTCGCGGGCTCCCGAGGTGAGCTGGCTGCGGGCTGCGGCGCGGTTGGCCGGGTCGCCGTAGGCATCGATCGCGAGTGACGCGCGGGCCAGCAACGACTGCACCGTGCTGATGTCGGACTCGGCGGGCAGCCCGCCGAGCACCAGGCGCAGGTGATCGCGAGCGGCCATCTCGGCGTCGCGGGTCATGTCCCAGGCAGCGCCCCAGAGCAGCGCGCGAGGTAGCGATTCGCGCACGTCGCCGATCGAGTCGATCGTCGTCGCGAGCGAACGCTCATCGAGCCGGATCTTCGCGTAGGTGAGATCATCGTCGTTGAGCAGCAGCAAATCCGGCTGGCGCGCTCCGACGAGCTTGGTCACCTCGGTCAGCCTGCCGGAGATGTCCAGTTCAACGCGTTCACGCCGTTCGAGCCCCGCCGGGGTGCGGTCGTACAGACCGATGGCGATGCGGTGCGAGCGCAGCGTCGGGTGCTGCTCGGGTGCCTCCTGGCAGACGTCGAAGGCCGTGTAGATGCCCGACGAGTCGGTCTCGAAGCGTGGCCGGAGGGTGTTGACCCCGGTGGTCTCCAGCCACTCCTTCGCCCAGCCGTTCAGGTCGCGGCCGCTGGCCATCTCGAGCTCGTCGAGCAGGTCGCGCAGCGAGGTGTTGTCGTACTCGTAGCGCCGGAAGTAGCGGCGCAGCCCGGCGAGGAACTCCTCGCGCCCGACCCAGGCGACGAGCTGCTTGAGCACGCTCGCGCCCTTGGCGTAGGTGATGCCGTCGAAATTCGTCTTGACGGCTTCCATGTCGACGGCGTCGGCGACGATCGGATGGGTGGAGGGCAGCTGGTCCTGCCGGGCGGCCCACGCCTTCTCGCTCGTGGCGAAGGTGGTCCAAGCGCTCTTCCAGCGGGTCGCCGAGACCTGGGCCAGCACGGAGGCGTAGGTGGCGAACGACTCGTTCAGCCACAAGTCGTCCCACCACCGCATGGTGACGAGGTCGCCGAACCACATGTGCGCCATCTCGTGCAGGATCGTCTCGGCGCGCCGCTCCCGCCGGGCGTCGGTCACCTTGCTGCGAAAGACGTAATCCTCGAGGAACGTCACCGCTCCGGCGTTTTCCATCGCACCCGCGTTGAACTCGGGGACGAAGAGCTGGTCGTACTTGCCGAACGGATAGCGATAATCGAAAACGCGGTGGTAGAAGTCGAAGCCCTGCTTCGTGACGGTGAAAAGCTCCTCCGGGTCGAGAAATTCACCCAGCGACTTCCGGCAGTACAGGCCGAGGTCGATGTCGTCATGGCGGTCGTGCACGGAGTGGTAAGGGCCGGCGATCAGCGCGGTGATGTACGTCGACATGCGGGCGGTCTCTTCGAAGCGCCACAGACCGGGGTCGTCCGCGTCGCGGGCGCTCACGCCGTTGCTGACGCACGTCCAGTGCTTCGGCGCCCTGACCTGCAGCCGAAAGATGGCCTTGAGATCCGGCTGGTCGAAACAGGCGTACATGCGGTGCGCGTCGTAGGTCTCGAACTGGCTGTAGAGGTAGACCTCGCTGTCGACCGGGTCGACGAAGCGGTGCAGGCCCTCGCCGGTGCGCGAATATTCGCATTCGGCGTCGATCACCAGCTCATTCGATTCGGCGAGATCGGGGAGCGTGAGCCGGCTGCCGTCGAAATCGCCGGCGTCGAGGACCCGACCGTTCAGCGTGGCACTGCGCAAGGATCGGGCGGCAATTTCGATGAACGTGGCGCTGCCCGGCTTGCGGCAGGTGAACAAGACCGTGGTGCGCGAGGCGAAGGTCGATTCCGCGGCTGCGGTCAGGTCCAGTTCGACGTCGTAAGAAGCGACGTTGAGCAGGGCGGCACGCTGCTGGGCTTCGTCGCGGGTGAGGTTGTCAGCCATGGTGCGCCCGATCTTTCCATTGATTTCACTGAAACGTCACGCGTCGAGACGCTCACCGAGTCGCCTTGCCGACAGTCGCGGGCACGCAGGCATGGCGCGCCGCGGGCGGGGCAGAGCAGGGCTTATCAGCGGTTCTCACAGCGTATGTGCCGTGCGGTTTGCTCGCTCAGGGCGAAAGCGCACTTGCATGTCGCGAAGCAATCATCCGGCCTACCCTGGAAAGTGTGACCGACGCAGTGGAGCTCTCGCAGGCTGACTTCTGGTTCGACCCGCTCTGCCCGTGGGCGTGGCTCACGTCGCGCTGGATGCGCGAGGTCGAGAAGGTCCGTCCGGTGCGCACCGAGTGGCACGTCATGAGCCTCGCGGTGCTCAACGAGGGTCGCGACCTCGGCGAGAAGTACAACGAGTCGATGCGCAAGGCGTGGGGCCCCGTGCGGGTGTGCACCGCCGCTGCCTTGCGGCAGCGGCAGGGCGGCGCGGGTGTCGACGCGCGCAGCGAAAGCGACGTCCTCGGCGACCTGTACACGGCGATCGGCAACCGCTTCCACCCCGGCCACCAGCGCAACGAGCCGGCTGCGGTGCAAGAGGCGCTGGTCGAGGCCGGCCTGCCGGGCACGCTCATCGAGGCGTGGAGCGATGCGTCCTACGACGAGGAGGTGCGGGCCAGTCACGAGGAGGGCATCAAGCTCGTCGGCATGGACGTCGGCACGCCGATCATCTCGGTCAGCGGTACGGCGTTCTTCGGTCCCGTGGTGACGCCTTGCCCGCGCGGCGAGGACGCCGGCACGCTGTGGGACGGTGTGCTGGCTGTCGCCTCGACCCCCGGCTTCTACGAGCTGAAGCGCACCCGCGACGCGCGACCCGCTTTCGACTGACGAGGGTCGCTCGCCGGGCGCCCCGAGCGTTTGCGGCAGACTGCGCTCATGCGCGTGCACATTGGCTCCGACCACGCCGGCTTCGAGCTGAAAGCGGCGCTGGTGACCCGGCTGACCGGGATCGGCTACGAGGTGGTCGACCACGGCGCCCCGGTCTACGACGCCTCGGACGACTACCCGCCGTTCGTCATGGCCGCGGCCGCGGCGACGGTCGCGGAGCCCGGCTCGCTCGGCATCGTCATCGGGGGCTCGGGCAACGGGGAAGCCATCGCCGCGAACAAGGTGCCGGGCGTGCGGTGCGCGCTGGTCTGGACCGACGAGACGGCACGGCTCGGGCGGCTGCACAACAACGCCAATGTGGTGAGCCTCGGAGCCCGGCAGTATTCGATCGCCGACGCGATCCGGTTCGCCGAGATCTTCCTGGCCACCGAGTTCACCGAGGAGCCGCGGCACCAGCGCCGGCTCGCGATGCTCGCCGACTACGAACGATCGGGAGAGCTTCCGCCGCTTCCTTCTGGTGGCTGATCCGGCGCCTTCCGCTTGGGCGGTCCTGGCGTCGGGCGGGCGCTGGGGCCGGTCCACCGTTTCGCCTTCTCGGCGGAGCGACGGGAGCTCTCACCTCTTTCAGCGGGCAGCTCGACCGGCTTTATTCCTTCCGGGAGCGGGCGGTTGTCGCTGCGCGGAGCAGCGTGCTTTAGCACCAGCTCGCGTTCGGCCTGGGCCAGGTCCTCGGCGGTGGGACGCGCGACGTCGCGTGCTCGCGTCGCCCCGCTGACGCCTACCTTCGAAGCGCCCGCGCCGACCAGGCCGCCGAGGCCGTCCTTGCTGTGGCCGTCCTTGCTGTGACCTGCGTCATGCTCTGAGCGGGAGCCCGACCGGTTAGGCACGCTGGCCATCATGCCGGAGGGACACACCATTCACCGCCTCGCCCGGGCGCACCTACGCGCGTTCGGTGGGGAAAGAGTGGGCGCGAGCAGCCCGCAAGGGCGCTTCGAGGGCGGCGCCGCGCTGATCACCGGGCGGGTGCTCGCCGGGGTCCTGCCGTACGGAAAGCACCTGCTCTACCGGTTCGACGGGCTTGCCGAGCAGCTCCATGTGCACCTCGGGCTCTACGGGAAGTTCACCTCGGGTCCGCTGCCGGCGCCGGAGCCGGTCGGTGCCCTGCGGCTGCGCTTCGTCGGCGCGGCGGAGTACGCCGACTTGCGCGGGCCGACAGCATGCGAGCTGATGCTCCCGGCGGAGGCGGCGGCGCTGCTCGCCCGGCTCGGACCCGATCCGCTGCGCGCCCGAGCGGACCCGGAGCCGGCGTGGCAGCGCGTCGCGCGCAGCCGGACGGCGATCGGCGCGTTGCTGATGGATCAGGCGGTGCTCGCCGGAGTCGGCAACGTCTATCGCGCAGAGGTGCTCTTCCGCGCGTGTCTGTCGCCCTACCGGCCGGGACGTGACGTCGCCCGGGAGGAGTTCGCGGCCATCTGGGCGGATCTTCGGGCGTTGATGCGCGCCGGCGTGCGCGAGGGTCGCATCGTGACGACGCTCCCGGCAGACCGCCCGGCGGGGCGGCGCCGGGCGCCGCGCCGGGAAGACGCCCACTACGTCTACCGCCGCACCGGCGAGCCCTGCCGGCGGTGCGCAACGCCCGTGCGCACAGCGCTCATGGCGGCGCGCAACCTCTACTGGTGCCCGCGTTGCCAGGCGTATTGAGCCATCGCGTCACCAGTCATCAACCATCCGGCGACGCCGCCGTGGGGCAATTGGCAGCACCGTATGGGGCCAGCGTGCAGGCCATCTCCACGCACGTGAAGGTGCTCGAGCGGACCCGCCTGCTCGGGTTCGTCGGTCGGGATCCGCTGCGCGGCGCGCGCTGACGTTCGCCGCGTGACGCCGGCGGGGCGCCGCGAGGCCGCTGCATCGACGCCGGAGCACCGGCACCCATCCGGACGGCAGTGAAATAGCGACGCTGTGCGAGCGTTGACGACAGACATGAGCCTCACCCTCGGCAGCGGCCCGCTCACCCGGCGGCGGGCCGGCACCTTCAACTTCGACATCGACGGGGCGTCGCCCGCCCACATCCTCTACATCGAGAACGTGCCGCAGCGCATCCGCGCGGTACTCGGCGGGGAGACGATCGTCGACACCCGGTCGGCCAAGGTGCTCTACGAGAGCAACATCCCCGGCCAGTGGTACGTCCCGGCGTCGGACGTCCGCGTGGACCTGCTGACCCCGACCGAGACCACGACGCACTGCCCGTTCAAGGGCGACGCGTCCTACTGGACGCTGACGGTGGGCGACCGGGTCGAAGCGGACGTGTGCTGGTCCTATCCGCAGCCGCTCCCGGGCTGCGCAGCGGTCGAGGGCATGCTCGCGTTCTACCTGAACCGGATGGACGCGTGGTTCGAGGAGGAGGACGAGGTCCTTCACCATCCGCGCGATCCCTACCACCGATGCGACGTGAAGCGGTCGACGGACCGCATCACCGTCACGGTCAACGGTCAGGTGGTCGCGCAGACCGAGCGGCCGATGAAACTGTTCGAGACGAGCATCCCGCCTCGCTGGTACATCCCCGCCGAGGACGTGTCCGCCGGGGTGCTCGAGCCGAGCGCGACGAGCACCGTCTGCCCGTACAAGGGCGTCGCTACGTATCGCACGGTGGCCGGGGTCGCGGACGCCGCGTGGGTCTACGAGGAGCCGTTTGCCGAGGTAGCGCGCATCGCCGGCATGCTCTCGTTCGCCGGCGACGGCGTCGAGGTGACGGTCGAGCCGGCCGCCTAGACCTCGGCTCTAGACCCGCCTAAACCGGCGCGCCGGCGGTCTCGAGCCGGACCAGCTCGAAGACCGGATAGTGCTTCTCGTCCGCTGAGTGGCAGGTGAGCTGCGCCGGCGCGCCGGACGACACCCGGCGCACGGTGACGCTGACGTCATGATCGGATGCGGCCAGCAGGATCGTCCACGCCGCCGGGCCGTCGTCCGGCGCCGGCTCGGTGCGATGGGGGAGCAGATCGTCGACCGCGTCCAGCGCACCGTAGCCACCATCGGTGCGGGCGAAATGCTGAGCGGCCTGAACGGCGGCCGTCAGGCAGCTGCGCCCGCGGGTGAACGGCAGCGGGATCCGGCCCGCGTCGACGTGTTCGACGACGGAGGCCGCCGCTTCCGGCTCGACCCGGCCGAGATAGAGCCCCCACGGCAGCGCGACGACGTTGCCGGCGAACCGGTCGCCACCGACATGACTGCACTCCCAGATGCGCTCGGGGGGCAGCACCTCGGCGAACGCGGCGACCAGCGGTCGGCCTCGCACCGCGCAGCAGGTGTCGTGCTTGCCGTGGGTGCAGACCAGGTAGATCGGATCCCGCACCGGCGTCCAGTCGGGATCCGACGCATCGCCCAGTGTGAGGTGGCGCAGCGCCTCCTGGTCGGCCACCACCGTGGTGACCAGATGTTCCTGGCCGGGCCGAACGTCTGCGTAGTAGACGCGGATCCCGTCCTCACCTGGCACCCGCGGTGGCCGGCGGATCAGCACCAGCCTCGCCCGCTCGCGCCGGACCAGCGCTGACAGCCACGCCAGCGCCTGGGCGTCGATCCGGCTGGCCGGAACGGACTCGCCGGAAAACGGTCCTGACTGCTCGACGAGCAGCCAGCGTTCGACCTGGCTCGCCGTCGCGAACATCGGCTCGTCGCGCGCTTGCGAGGCGTCTGCGCAGAAGAAGCCGGTCATGGGCAATCGCGCATCATGCGGGGACCGGGCATCCTGCTATTCACTCATCGTCCCGCTCGCGACTGGCAATGCACCCGATAACGCCCTCGCGAACGAGCCGCCGGGTGAGGACGAGCGCGTCGTCCACCGGTAGATCGAGCTCGCCCACTCGGCAGGCGCCCGACAGCAGCCCGCGCAGCGCCGGCGCCACGAAGCCGGGAAGCGACAGCTCCCGATCGGGCAGCACCAGCGTCACGCGGTCGTCCACGTCCTCGACGAGCTCGACGTCGATCCCGGGTCGCGGTGTGACGAGGGTGTCCTTGTCGAGCTGCCGCGCTGCTTGCTCGGTGGCGAGCATGCCGAGCGGCGCCGGTGCGGTGGCCAGCGACACCCGGCGGCGGGCCGCTTCCTGTGCCTGCTCGGCCGGTAAGGCGGCCAGCCATGCGGCGGCGCGTGCCACGATTCCGCCCACCGCTTCGAGCTGGTCCTGCGCGGATCCGAGCGGCAATGCGGCGCGGAACGCGGGCTCCTCGGCCGCCAGCGCGATCACGTCACGCAGGACGTCGTGCGCCGTGGCGGCAAGCACGCCGACGGTCAGGTGCATCGAGCGGTCGGTGCCCGTTTCGGCGGCGTGGATGTAACCGCGCGGCAGGTACAGCACATCGCCCGGTCCCAGCTCGACCGAGAGCAGGGGACTGGCACCTGATGCGACGAGCTGGCCGTCGTCGCCGGCAAGGTCCTTCGAAGGCTGGGAGGACAGCGGGAGCTGCAACACCGGCTCGTACACGTTCCAGCGCTTGCGGCCGTCGAGCTGCAGCACGAAAACGTCGTGCGTGTCGTGATGGGGGGCGAAACCCTGCGAGCCGGGCGGGGTCACGTACGCGTTGCACTGCACCTGGTGGCCGAGTTCGGCGGCGAGGCTCCGGCAAAAGCGCACGAGCGGCGGGTGGAAGCGGTGTAGCGACTGCAGCACGAGGGTCGCCCCGGCGGCGAACTGCTCGCGCACGCCGTCCGGATCGGCGACGTCGATGGTGCGCCGGTTGCCGGCGGCTACGGCTCGGGTGATCCCGGCAATGGAGCTGCCTGACTTGACCATCCGGAAGAACGGAGCGCGCAAGGCGCGTTCGGCCACCAGCTCGTCGACATCTGCCGGCGAGAGCAGATCCAGGAAGCCGTCTGGCTGGTGCCAAAGCAGCGGACGCTGCGACCAGTACTGCCCGGCGAACGCTGCACGGTCGAGCCCGGTGCAGCGCCGCAGCGTCGCACCGGGCTCGCCGGAAGTGCTCATATGTCGGATGCGGCCTTAGCTGTCGGACTGGTCCGCGTCGGCGTCGCTCTGGTCTGCGTCCGTGTCGGCTGCGTCCGCGTCCGGGTCGGTCTGGTCCGCGTCGGCCATCGAGACCGGCTGGCCTGCGGCGGTGCGGGTCGTGATGATGTCTTCGTCGGTGAGGGACATGAAACCTCCGCGGGTTGGCTTGCTGGATCGGGTGCGATCGAAGTCCTCGTCCCCACAAGTTCGCCGAACGAACCCGCTGACTCGCGTCGCCCCTCTCACGGAGGCTAGAGCGCCACTCGGCCGGCGCGCCAGCCGAATGCCGCCCGATGCTTTGTTTTCGCTCAGCGGGTAATCAGCAACGGCCGGTGGCGTTCGTCGACGGGGGTGACGATGGCGCCGGTTTCGCCGTCGCCGACGACGCAGGCCTGTCCGGCGAGGAACAGCATCCCCACGTAGGCGCAGACGACTGCGTCGAGCGGGTCCTCGAGCCGGCGCAGCGCTGCGCCGGTCGGAGCGTCGGCGATGGCCGACCGGACCTCGGCGAAGTAGCCGTCCGGCGGCGTCAGGCTCGGCCCCGGCGTGCGGTGCTCAAGGGTGGCCAGCAGGTCGACGAGCCGGCGCAGTTCGGCGCGGCGGCTTTCCAGGCTGCGGCCCTGGCGGGCCTTGTACGCGAGCACGTACGGAAGGTGGAAGAGCGCCACGGTGGCGCTGTGCGGAAACGCTTCGATCGCGCGGCGCTGCCCGGTCTCGCCGGGGCCTGCGAGGGGCTTGGTCGCATCCGGGTCCAAGCCGTGCCGGCGGGCGAACCCGGCAGCCCGCCCGCCGTCCGCGAACGCTGGAAGGCTCGTGTTGGAGGGATAGGTGCCGGCGTGCTGCGGCGCGAATGCCCGGGACAGCGCCGCTTCGCACGGACGCCGTCCCGTGGCGTTGCGGACCACCAGCGGCGCGTCGATGGCGACCAGGCAAGGCCCTGCGATCCACGGGCCGACCAGCTCGTCGATCTCCGCGTCGCTGACGGCGCCGGCGGTCTGCACCAGGCGGCCGCTCGCGTCGACGATGGCGATCCCGGTGCGTGCGCGCGCGCCCCAGGCGAGGTCGAGGCCGACGACGGTCGGGCGCGTTCCGCCGGGGCCAGGCCGGGGCGACGCCGCATCGGCAGGCAGATTGCCAGCACCCAGCACAATCGTCACTTTTCCCTCCGCGAAAGGGGTCGGTGCGCATAATCAGGCTCATGCGGCCACGCCGGGGGCGAGAGTAGGCATGCCCAGGCTGAATCCCGGGGCCGTCATTGCCGGATACCAGGTCGAGCGGTTGCTCGGCCGCGGCGGCATGGGCGATGTCTACCTGGCCCGCCATCCCCGGCTGCCGCGCCACGACGCGTTGAAGATCATGTCGGAGGAGCTTTCCCGCAACGGGATCTACCGGCAGCGGTTCAGCTCCGAGGCCGACCTCGCCTGCCAGGTCTCGCACGAGTCGGTCGTGCGGGTGTACGACCGCGGCGAGGACGGTGACCGGCTGTGGCTCGCGATGGAATACGTCGACGGCCGCGACCTGGCGGACATCATCGCCGAGGAAGGCCGCCTGCCCGTCCCGCGGGCGGTCGCCCTGCTCGAACGCATCGCGGCCGGGCTTGATGCCATCCACGCGCGCGGGCTGCTGCACCGCGATGTGAAGCCGGCGAACATCCTGGTCACCCGGGATGTGACTGGCGCCGAACGCGCCTTGCTCACCGACTTCGGGATCGCCCGGTCCGCGGCGGACTCGCTTGGTCTCACCGGCGTCGACGACATCGTGGCGACCCTCCATTACGCCTCGCCCGAGCAGTTTCAGATGCGCTCCGGCGATCTCGACCGGCGGGTCGACGTCTACGCCCTCGGCTGCGTCCTTTACGAGATGCTCACCGGCGATGTCCCCCTCAAGGGTGATTCGGTGGCCGGGTTCTGGAATGCGCTGCAGACCGTGTCGCCGGCGGCGCCGAGCAGTGTCGCGGCGGGGGTGCCGGCTTCGCTCGATGCCGTGGTGGCCCGCGCGCTCAGCAAGGACCGCGACCGGCGTTTCGCCACGGCCGGCGACCTCGCGCGCGCAGCGGCGGCCGCCATCCGCCAGCCGGCCGTCGCACCGCAGCAGGCGCCGGCGCCCATCCCCGAGACGACGCTCGTCGACCCGAAGGCGGTGGCGAACTCGGGCGGCGCCGCTCACGGTGGCTCGCCGCCGGCGAACGTGTATTCCCCTGCGTCGCCGCGGCCCGGGTACGGCCCGCCTCCGGGACGGACCGGCCCCGGGTCGGCCACGCCCCACCTGCCGCCGCTGCCGCCGCCTCCCGCTCAGCCGGCGCGTAAGCGACGGCGCGGGCTGCTGATCGGCGGGGTGATCGCGCTGCTTGTCATCGCCGGTGGGGTGGTGGGCCTCGTCCTCGCGCTCGGCGGCGGTAAGAAGCCGGTGCCCGGTGTCCCCACCGACCTCGCGGCCACGGCGGGCCGGGGAGTGGTCGACCTGACCTGGCATGCCGGGGTCGGCGTCACCGACCATTACGTGGTCTACCGCGACGGCAAGTCCATCGCCTCGGACGTCACCGGTGTGAAGTACACCGACAAGCTGGGCGACACCGATCCGCACACGTTCGCCGTGCAGGCGGTCAACGCGGCGGGCCGGACGTCGGCGCTGAGCTCGCAGCTCACCCAGTCGGCAGAGGTGCGCGAACTCAACGCGGCCGAGCACCGGCTGCTCGACAAGTTGCCGACGACGCTGGTGAACGAAGGCTCTTGCGAGCCGATACAGAGCACCGTCGACAGCCGGCTGGATCGGGCGATCACCTGCCGGCCCAATCCCTTCCAGCAGGTGGACTCGCCGGCCAAGCTGCCCGAGACGCTGAACGTCTACAGCGCGCCGACGCGCCAGGAACTGACGTTGGTATTGAACTCGCTGAGCCGGGCACACAGCACGAAGAGCGGCGACTGCTCGAGCCCGCCGCAAAATGGCACCTGGAACTTCACCCAGACTCCCAACTCGATCAACGGGCAGATCATTTGCTACGTCAACGGCGATACCTCCTACCTGCTGTGGTCCTACGACGCGCAGCGCTACTACGTCGAGGCTTCGACGAAGAGCTCCTACACCAGCCTTCGCGAATACTGGCTCGGCGCCTCGTTGCGCCTGCCCTGACCGGGTGCGGCCGATGAGCTGGCCGCGCGGCTCCCAGCTGCCGGAGGTGCCGGCGAGCGACGTTCCGGCGCTGCTCGGGCAGGGCGCGGCGCTGCTGGACGTGCGCGAAGGCTACGAGTGGCAGGCCGGCCACGCGCCCGAGGCCACCCACGTCCCGATGGGCGAGCTCGCGCTGGACGCGATTCCCGAGGGGCGTCCGCTGCTGGTGGTGTGTCACGTCGGTGGCCGCTCGGCGGCGGTGACGGATGCGCTCGTGCGCGCCGGGGTGGAGGCGGTCAACGTGGCCGGTGGGATGGAGGCGTGGCACCGCGCGGGCCTGCCGGTGGTAACCGACGGCGGCCAGCAGGGTGTGGTGATCTAGCAGCCCGGCGGTCTGGTCCGGCGGCCCAGCGGCCGGGTAGCCTGCCGATCATGGTGGACCAGCGCGACCAGCGCGACGTGGAAACGGTCGAACGCGTCATCGCGGCGCCCCCGGAGCAGATCTTCGCCTTGCTCGCCGACGCCTCGCGGCACGCCGACATCGACGGCTCCGGCACGGTGCGCGGGGCGAAAGGCAGCCCGGAGAAGCTCGAGCTCGGCTCGACGTTCGGGATGTCGATGCGGCTGGGCGTCCCGTACTCGATGGTGAGCACGGTCATCGAGTACGAGGAGGGCCGCCGGATCGCCTGGCAGACCCGCCCGCCCGGGCCGTTCCCGTTGAACCGGATGGCCGGCGGGCGCATCTGGCGCTACGAGCTCGAGCCGGTCGCGGGCGGCACGCGGGTGCGGGAGAGCTGGGACATCTCCCAGGAGGCCGTGAAGGCGGTCGTGAAGCCCCTTCGCGGCAAGACCCGCAAGGCGATGCAAGCCACGCTCGAGCGGATCGAGCAGCTGCTCGTCGCCGAAGGTGGCGGAGGCGCCGGCTGAGGTCAGCCGTCCTGCGCGGCCTTCGCCGCAGCCGCTGCGCTCTCCCAGCGGGCCTCGATGCGCCCGAAGCGCCAGATGCCGAGCGCGACGATCCAGACGGCCGCGAAGACGCCGACGATCAGGTAGCCCGCGTGGTTCAGGTCGAAGCCGTTGGCGTAGTCCCAGAAGCCGCCCGAGAGGTTCAGCTGCTGCGAGAGCACCTGAGCGACCTCCAAGCCACCGACGAACACGGCGACCGCCACCGACAGGCCGGTGATCGTGAGGTTGTAGTAGACCTTGCGAATCGGCTTGGAGAACGCCCAGCCGTAGGCGAAGTTCATGAACGAGCCGTCGATCGTGTCCAGCAGGCTCATGCCCGCCGCGAACAGGATCGGCAGTGACAGGATCGCCCAGAACGGGAGGCCGGCAGCGACGCTCGACCCCGCGAGCACCAGCAGCGCGATCTCGGTGGCGGTGTCGAAGCCGAGGCCGAAGAGGATGCCGAGCGGGTACATCTTCCAGCTGCTGTCGATCTGGCGCGCGAGGGGACCGAAGAAGCGGTTCATCAGGCCGCGGCTGTTCAGCTGCTGCTCGAGCTGGTCGTCGTCGTAGCGCCCGGTGCGCAGGCGCATGAAGACCTTGACGATCGACACCAGCACGATGACGTTCAGCAGCGCGATCAGCAGCAGGAAGGAGCCGGAGACCGTCGTCCCGATGAGGCCGGTGTAGTGATGCAGGCTCGAGTTGTCGTCGCGCACCTGCGAGCCGAGCGCCTTGACGCCGAGCCCGAGCAGCACCGCGAGCGCGAAGACGACGCTGGAGTGGCCGAGGGAGAAGAAGAACCCCACTCCGAGCGGCCGCTTGCCCTCCGCCATGAGCTTGCGCGTGGTGTTGTCGATCGCGGAGATGTGGTCGGCGTCGAACGCATGCCGCAGCCCGAGGGTGTAGGCGAGCGTTCCGGTGCCGATGCCGAACGACGTCTTCGCATCCAGGGCGTAGTGGCCGTTCGCCGCCGCGATGAGCAGCGTGAACCCGACGATGTGCAGCAGGGCGACAACGCCGAACATGGCCGCCATGCGGCGCCACTCGGTGGGCGAGAGTCGACTGCGCAACGACCAGCCACGGGCCAGCAGCCCGGGTCTTGCCGCCGTCGAATCCGCTGCCACGCACGCCTCCTCACTGGGGTACCAGTCGCGAGGCTGCCGTAAATGCGAGATGTTTGCAAATAGCGGTCGGTCGCGGTCGCCGGAAACGTGTCATCCGTGGTTGACACAGCCTCGCGTGTCGCGCGCTGACCCGCCGAGGCAAGCCGCGCGGACCGCGAGTGACTAGCAGCCGGTCGGCGCTGACAGGGACGAAGGCAGGGACGAAGACAGCGACGACGACGGCAACGGCCCCGCCCCCGCAGCGCGGCGCCGCACGATGTGCAAGGAGGCCGTTGCCGAAAGCCTCGCGGTGCGCGGCCGGCGGGCCGCCGGACCGGCGGGCACGACGATGCGGCCCGCCCGCCGCACCGGCGGGCCGGACTGCTTGGCCAGCGAATGCGACAGGGACAGGTACGCGACGCCGCCGACCGGGATCGGGAGCCAGAAGTTGACCGCCCGCCAGCACAGCACCCCGAGCAGCGCGGTGTTCGCCGGCACAGAGAACCCCACCAGCAGCGTCGACAGCGCGGCTTCGACCACGCCGAGGCCGCCTGGCGTCAGCGGGATGGCGGCGACGACGTTAGCCAGCCCGTAGCAGACCAGGATTCCGAGGAAGCCGACGCGATGGCCGAGCCCGGCCAGGAAGACCCACAGCGCGGCCATGTCGAGCAGCCAGTTGACGGCGGCCCAGGCCATCGCGCGAGCAACGAGCCGCCGGTCCGCCGACAGCTGACGCAGCCGCGCGGCGAAAGCGTGCACCACGCGCTCGACCGACTGCGGGCGAAGCAGCGGGAGGGCCCCCAGGACCTGGCCGAGCCGGCGGGCGACCGCGTCCTCACCCTTGGTCAGCGCGACGACGAGGGCGGCGAGCGCGCTCAGGAAGACAGCTCCGGTGATCGCCGCGCTGACGTACAGCGGGTTGAACCCGTGAAGGGGGATCGCGATGACGATCGCCACCCACAACATGCTGTTCAGCACGATCGCCGAGCCGAGGCTCTGCGTCGCCGCGCCGAATGCGGCGTCCGTGCCGGAGATGCCGAGGCGGGTGAACAGCCGGTACCGCAGGCTGACCCCGGCGGCCGAGCCGGCCGGCACGACGTGGCTCAACGCCAGCGTCGACAAGTCGATGCGCAGCACCGTCTTCAGCTTCGGAGCGCTTTCCGGCGGCAGCACCGAGCGGGTCAGCTGCGCGTAAGCGACCAGCGCGGCGGCCTCCAAGGCGATCGCCAGCGCCGGCCACCACACATCGGCCGTGCCGAGCACGCGAATCGCTTCGCGGCCGTGCGCGAGCTGGGGGATGACCAGCAGCCAGCACACTGCGCCGGCGGCGGCCAAAGCCACGGCGCGCCGGAAGTAGCGGTGCTTCACCAGCGCCACCAACCGCCGCATCGGACCGCTCCGCTCGCGAGGCGCTCAGCGGATGCTGAGCTCGTGAGTGGAAGTCAAAAGCACCCGGGAGCATTCCGGGCGGAATGGTCATTCAGCTGACAGCACGCGTCGGGCCGCCATCGCTGGTCGGCCCAAGATCAACGCGCCAATGATCATGGTGAGGGGCGGTTTGGCGGGGGGTTGGGGTTGATCAGTGGCGCGTTGATCATGGTGGGTCAGGTCGCGGACGTGATGGTGACCGCATCGAACGGGGCGCGCTCGGCGGCCACCTGCCGCGCCAGGTCGGCGTCGCCGCGGATGGTGATGGCCACGGTGTTGCTGCGCACGTCGGGGCCGCTGCGTAGCAGGTCGATGCCGGCGGCGACGAGCCGCTCGCGCACGTCGTCGGCGAAACGGTCGAGCTGGCGGTAGGTGTAGCGCACCGGCTCGACCCGCAGCCGGCGGATGCCCTCGCGTTCAGCCGCCGCTCGTAGCTCGGCGGCCCTGCCGGTCACATACTGGACGAACTCGCCGCCCTGATACCAGGTGATCTCCGCGTGGGCGTCGAGGTCTTCCTCCTGGGCGGCGAGCCAGCCTTTCGCGAAGTTCGCGGCCGCTTCCTTGTCGGCCAGCGCCTGCCGGTACCAGAGGCTTTCCTCGTCGCTCAGCACCTCGTTGCCGTACAGCCGGCCGTCGGGCATGCGCGCGTCATCGACGAGCTGGGCGACGAGCTCGCGCTCGGTCGGCAACCCCATCTCGGACCGCCAGGTGATCGCGGCCGCGAGCTCGGCCGCGCGCACCTCGCTCTCCGTGCCCAAGGCGCCGTCGACGGCCACCCGGCTGCCGAGCGGCCGGCTCAGGGTCACCCGGGCACGGAACGGGTAGCCGATGGCCGGCCGGACTCCGGTGACCGGCGGATCGGTCTGCGCCAGCCAGAGCGTGACGAGAACGCAGTCGGGGTCGTACTCGTCGACCTCGACGGCGTGCAGCTGGTCACCCACCCCGTGGACGCCGTGCACCTCGAGGGTCGTTCCGCCGTCCAGCGCGTAGACGGCGTTCCACGGCGTCGGGCGCGGCTGCGTCCCCGCCACGGGGTCCAGCAGCGGCGGCGCCGGTGCGTCTGCGGGCAGGGGAGGAACCGCAACCCGCTTGCGTACCGCTCTCACGGCGCCTGCGGTCCGTGCCGGGCGCGCAGGCCCTTGATCCCGAGCACGCCGATGGCCGTACCCAATGCGAGGGAGGCAATCGTCAGCAGCAGGTGGACGATGAAGAACGCGTGCGGCGAGCCGTTCGTGAAGGAGCGATGGTCGTTCGCCACGTTCTTGAGGAACGTCGGCCAGATGACCCACGACCACACGCCGAAGGCGACGAGGAACCAGGACCAGGTGCGGGAAAGCTTCATCACGCTCAATCGTGCCACCCGAGGCTGGTGGCGAGCTGTGCTCAGCCGGCTGAGATCACCTCAGCCGCGGCCCGCTCGCCGGAGCTCACCGCGCCGTCCATGTAGCCGTACCAGTACGTGGCGGTTTCGGTGCCGGCCCAGTGGATCCGGCCGACCGGCTCGCGGATGGCCGTCCCGTAGTCGAGCAGCACTCCGGGCGGCAGGAAGGCCGTGGGGCAGCCCCGGGTCCATTCCTCGTCCGACCAGTTCTTCTCCAGGTAATCCTTCGGCTTCAGTGCCGCGGAGCCGTAGAGCTTGGCGAACTCGCGCAGCACCGTCTGGCGGCGCTCGCTCTCGGGGGTGTCGTTCCAGGTGCGCGCTTCCGCGCCGCCGATGAAGCCGAACAGCACGCCCGGGCTTCCTGACGGCGGTGTGTTGTCGAACGTGCTGCGCGCCACCCCGGTGTCGGCAACCGCCTGGCCGGACAGCTTGTCGGCGCGCCAGAACGGCTTGTCGTAGATGGCTTCCGCTTTGACGAGCGAGCCCTGCGGCATCCGTTGCAGCAGCTGGGCGCGGCGGGCCGGCAGCAGCGGGCTCCAGTCGATGAACGCGGACACCGCCGGCGGGACGGCCACGATGACGCGCCCGGCGTCGACGGTCATCCGATCGCTGGTGACCGTCACACCCCGATCGGTTTGGGCGATCCGGCGCACCGGGCTGGAAAGAACGACCCGGTCGCCGAGCGCGCGGGCGACCTCGATGGGCACCCGCTGTGAGCCTCCGACGAAGCGCTTCTCCTGCGCCCCGCCCGCCGTGGTGGTCAAGCGGATGAACGAGCCCGGGGTCTTCGCGTTGCCCGCCATCGCGGTGTACCAGAGCACGTAGAGCAGCGACAGGTCGCGCGCCTCGGCGCCCCACAGCGACTTGATGGCCGCGTCGATCAGCACCCGGGCGCCCGCGTTCTTCACCTGCGACAGCAGGAACGTCTCCAGCGTCTGGCTGTCGAACTCGTCCGCGCGGGCCGCTGTCCACGGGCTGTCCACCGGCACCGTCTTCGCGAGCCCGTCGATCGCCGCCGCCGCGGCCAGCAGATCGGAGGCGACGGAAGGATCGGTGGGCAAGCCGGCCGCGGAATAGGTCGAGCGCTTGCCGTTCAGCAACAGCACGTTGCTGCCGTCGTTGTAGGTGTCGAACGTGTCCACACCGACGTCGGCGGCGAGCGCCGCGATCCGGTCCTGGGTGGGGCCGATGTACTGCCCGCCGAACTCGACGACGTCGCCGCCGCCGATCGAGTGGTTCAGCACTCGGCCGCCGACGCGGTCGCGCGCCTCCAGCAGAACGACGGAGCGGCCTTGGCGAACGAGCTCCCGGGCGGCGGTGAGACCCGCGAGCCCGGCGCCGACGACGGCCACGTCAACGCGACGCGAGGACGACGGCGACGAGCTCCCCTCCGCCGCCGCGGGCGACGGCGAGCCGGCAGGACCCGTGGTCGACGCTGAACACGCTGCGACGCCCGCCGTGGTGAGCCCGGCCAGGCCGGCGACGAGCGCTCCCCGGCGGGTCAATTCGGAAGTCATGCCGCAGATCATGCACAACGGTTGGGGAAGATGGATGACGGGGCGGCCGCAGGTCGACTACGGCCGCCCCGTACAGGGGTCCGGCTGGTGCCGGGGACGCGATCGAGCGCGCGAGCCGGGGACGGCGCTGCGATCGGGCCGGGCCGCTTTGCGGCCCTGGTGGCTCTAGCTCTAGTACCAGCCGGTGCTCATGGAGTGGCCCCACGCGCCGCACGGGCTGCCGTACCGACCGCGGATGTAGTCAAGACCCCAGCGGATCTGGGTGCTGGCATTCGTGCGCCAGTCGGCGCCGGCGGACGCCATCTTGCCTCCGGGCAGCGACTGCGGGATGCCGTACGCGCCGCTGGAGGGGTTCATCGCGTTCCAGCGCCAGCCGCTCTCCCGCATCCACAGGCTGTTCAGGCAGTTGAACTGCTGCTGGTTGCCCCAGCCGTAGCCGACCATCATGTTCTTCGCGGTCTGCTGCGGGCTGCTCGGCGGGGAGCAGGACGCGATGGTGGCGGCGGCGGTGATGACGGCGGTTCCGGCGAGAACGGTCTTGAGCGCGCGCGGACGGGTAAGTCGAGCAAACGACACGAAAGGGGCCTCTCTCGCGCCTACGAGGTGAGCTGTCGGGTTCGGGCAAGAGTGGCCCGGCCGGTCACCACCAAGGCGGCGACCCGGCTTCACCCCAAGGACCCGGCGGGCACCAAGCACCCGTCGCGTCCGGAAGAAGTGGGTCCCCCGCTCTCGCCCGCACAGGTACGCGTGGCACCGCGGTCCGGGGCGAGATTCGGCGATCGGACCGCGGGGTTCACCCAGTCGGCTGAACGGTCCACAGCTTCACAAACGTTCGCCCCCACGGCTACCCGTGGACGGGGTTGCGTGATGAAAGCCACAAGTGCGTTTGGGCGTGTCGCACGGCCAGTTCGTGATCTTCGACGTATACGCCGTGATCTTCGCCATGGCCCGACACGCCGCGCTGACGTGCACGCATGGCGCGTGCCCCGGCTGCGGGAGATGGGGAGGTGAGGCGGGCCGGCGAGCGCTCCACCTCCAACCGCCCTCATCGGCAGCAATCGCGGCATGGGGAGCACGGGCGAGGGCGCCCCGGCCCAAGCCAGCCGGCTGCCGGTGGCCTGAGGGCGCCCGGCCTGGCGACACCGGCGGGTCGCCTGCCGGCTATACGGTGGCGGGGTGAGCTGCGCAGACAGACGCCCGCTCCGGCGAGGCATCCAGTGACGGCTGGGTCAGCGCCGGCCCGCTTCCGCTATGAGGACTTCGAGATCGCGGGCGACACACTGCGCTGCCGGTACTCGCTGGGCGAGCTCACCTTCGTCGAGACGGTCGCGTTCAGCACCGCGATTGATCCGGCAGACGAGGCCGCCCGCGCGGCTGCCCGACTGGTCTTCCTGCTCGCTGGGATCTCGTACTACAAGACCTCCGCGCCGGAGGTGGTGGACCTCGGCCGGCACGCCGTGACGGCGGCGGAGCGTCACCTGCTCGAAAGCTTCTACCGGCAGGGCCTCGGCGAGTTCGCCTACCGCAACGCGCTCGAGCTGCGGATAGAGATCAGCGGCGCCGAGCGGCCCGCTGCGCCGGTCGGTTACGCGCCCGAGACCGGGCGCCCGCTCGTACCGTTCGGCGGCGGTATCGACTCGATCGTGTCCGTCGAGCACGTCCGCGGTCGCTTCCCGGACGCCGCCCTGTTCGTCGCCAGCCAGGGGGGCCGCCACTTCGAGGCGATCGAAGCTCCCGCCGCGCTCACCGGCCTCGCCGTCGAACGGGCCACCCGGTCGCTGGACGCGCAGGTGCTGCGCTCCCGGGAGCTCGGATTTCGCAACGGGCACGTGCCGGTCACCGGCATCATCTCGGCCATCGCCGTCATGGCGGCGGTGCTCGCCCGGCGCGATGCGGTGGTGATGTCGAACGAGCACTCCGCCTCCGCACCGACCCTCGTCGTCGACGGGCGCGGCATCAACCACCAATACTCCAAGAGCTGGGACTTCGAGACCGCGTTCCGCGCCGTGCTGGCCGAGACGTTCGGGGAAGCGCTGCAGTACTTCTCGCTGCTGCGGCCGTACTCGGAGCTGTGGGTGGCGCACCGCTTCGCGCAGCTCACGCCCTACCACCAGGTGTTTCGCAGCTGCAACAGGGCTTTTCACATCGATCCGGCCGCGCGGCTTGACCACTGGTGCGGCCACTGCGACAAGTGCTGCTTCATCGACCTCGTCCTCGCGCCGTTCCTCGCACCCGCGGAGCTGGCGGGCATTTTCGCCGCGCCGGGGCAGGGCATCTCCGAGCCGCTGCGCAATCCCGCACTCGCCGACCAGTTCCGCGCCTTGCTGAACCTGCTCCCGGACGCCAAACCCTTCGAGTGCGTCGGCGATGTGGACGAGTGCCGGGCGGCGATCGCCCTCACGGCACGCCGTCCGGACCGCGCCGACGACCCGCTCGTCCAGCAGCTCGCGGTGGAGGCCGGCGTCGACCTGACGCAGCCGGCCGTCACCGCGCTGTCCGCCGCCCTGCTCTCGCCCCTGCCCCCCGATGCCATCCCCGATGCGTACTCGCCCGAAGCTGTCGTGGTCTGACCTGCGCGGCGCCAAGGTCGGCGTATGGGGCCTCGGTGTCGAAGGCCACGCCAACCTGCGCCGGCTCGAAGCGATGGGCGTCGAGCCTGTGCTGGTCGATGACGCCCCGGCGGCCGTGCCGGGGGCGTACCGCACCGCCGAGGGCGGCCTGGACGCGCTCGCCGGCTGCGATGTCGTGGTGAAAACGCCTGGGATCTCGCGCTATCGGCCGGATGCGCGCCAGCTCGTCGAGCGTGGCGTCGCCCTCGTGGGCGGACTCGGGCTGTGGATGCAGGCGGCCGACCGGACTCGGGTCGCCTGCATCACCGGCACAAAAGGCAAGAGCACGACCACCTCCATCGCCGGTCATCTGGCGAATCGCCTGGGATACCGCTGCTTTTCCGGTGGCAACCTCGGTAGTCCACCGTGGGACCCCGATGCCGCTGCCGACTACGACTACTGGCTGATCGAGACGTCGAGCTTTCAGGCGACCGACCTCGCCACGGCCCCTCAGGTGGTCGCCGTGACCTCGCTGCATCCCGACCATCTCAACTGGCACGGTGACGTGCAGGCGTACTACCGCGACAAGCTCTCCATCGCCACGCTGCCGGGAGCCCGGGTGACCGTGGCGAATGCCGAAGATCCGGTGGTTCGCGAGCACACCGCCCTGCTCGGCACGAACGTCCACTGGGCGCCCGACGACACCCTGCCCGCCGACTGGGTGGCCGAGCTCGGCCTGCTCGGTCATCACAACGTGGTGAACGCCCGGCTCGCGCAGGCCGTCCTCGCCGAGCTCGGCCTCGAAGAGATGCGCAGTTCCCGCTGGCTTGCCGAAGCCGCCGGGTCTTTCGTGCAGCTGGCGAGCCGGCTGCAGTCCATCGGGGTCGTCGGCAGGAGGACGTTCGTCGACGACAGCCTGTCCACCAACGTGCTGCCGACCCTCGCCGCGCTGGAGGCGTTCGGACAGCAGCGGGTAGCGCTCATCGTCGGCGGTTTCGATCGCGACATCGACTACGGCCCGCTGGCGATCGGCCTTCGTGCACGGCGACATCCGCTGCTGGTGCTGGCGATTCCGGACAGCGGCCCGCGCATCGCGCGCACCCTGGCGGCGGTCGATCCCGGGCCGCAGGTGACGGTTCGGCAGGCCGGGGGCCTTGCTGACGCGACCCGGCTCGGGTACGAGTGGGCGGGCGAGGGGGGAGTCGTCCTGCTCTCGCCGGCGGCCCCGAGCTTCGGGCTCTTCCGGGATTACCGGGAGCGCGCGGCGGCGTTTGCCGAAGCGATGCGGGCGTGCGCGGCGACGCCTGCGGACGAGACCGGCTGAGCGGATCGGGCACGCCGGATGAGCCAAGGGCAGCTTGCGCTACTGGCCGCGTTGCAGGCGTCGGTGGGCGCGCCTCACGTCCTCACCGAGCCTGCGGCCAAGGCCGGTTTCCTGTCCGATTGGACCGGCCGGTTCGGCGGTGACGCGGCGGTCGTCGTCCGTCCCGGTTCGACGGCCGAGGTCGCCGAGGTGGTGGCGGTGTGCGCGCGCTTCGGGTGCGGGATCGTCCCGCAGGGCGGCAATACCGGGCTGGTCGGCGCCGGCGTCCCGCGACCCGGCGCGACAGCTGCGCGCGGCACCGCTTCGCCCACCATCGTGCTCAGCCTGCGCCGGCTCGCTGATCTCAGCGTGGATCCGGTTGCCGGCGAGGCCGTTGCCGGTGCCGGTGTCACGGTAGGAGAGCTTCGCCGCCGGGTCGCGGGCTTCCCTCCGTGGATGTACGGGATCGACGTCGCCAGCCGTGACAGCGCCACCGTCGGCGGCACGATCGCGACGAACGCCGGAGGGCTTCGGGTGTGGCGCTACGGTGACACCCGCGCGCAACTGCTCGGACTCGAGGCGGTCCTGGGTGACGGATCGGTGGTGAGCCACCTCGGCGCAGTTCGGCGTGACAACACCGGCTACCACTGGCCGGCTCTGCTGTGTGGAAGCGAGGGAACGCTCGGCGTCATCACCCGGGCGCGGCTGCGGCTGGTGCCGGTACCCGGACGGCGCCTGGTCGCGCTGCTCGCGTTCGAATCCGTCGAGGCCGCCGCCGCTGCCGCCTTCGCCGCGCGGCAGTCGGCGGAGCTGGAAGCAGCGGAGCTCATGGTGGAGGCGGGGGTGCGGCTGGTGTGTGACGTCACCGGTTCGCCGCCGGCGTTCTCCAAGCCCCACGCGGCCTATCTGCTGCTCGAGCTTGCGTCGGAGAGCGACCCCGGCCCGGCGCTCGAAGAGCTCGTCGCCGGCTGCGCGTTCGCTGACATCGCAGTCGCTGATGTCGCGGTCGCGACCGACGCCGCAGACCGCCGGCGGCTCTGGTCCTATCGGGAGGGACACACCGCGGCGATCAACACGCTCGGCCCGCCGCACAAGCTGGACGTGACCGTGCCCGCCGCGTCGTATGCGCAGTTCGTCGCCAGCATCGCCGATGCGGTGCGGCGGCTGCGGTCCGGTGCGCACGTGTGGCTGTTCGGGCATGCGGCAGACGGCAACGTGCATGTGAACATCACCGGTCTCGCGCCGGATGACGACGCGGCGGACGATCTGGTGATGCGCCGGGTGGCGGAACTCGGCGGCAGCATCAGTACCGAGCACGGCATCGGCTACGCCAAGCGCCGGTGGTTGGCGCTGATGCGCAGCCCCGCCGAGCTGGCGCTCTTCGGCCGCCTCAAGCAGGCCTGCGATCCGGTGGGGATCCTGAACCCCGGAGTACTGCTCCCCGCGGAGCCGGGTGTCAGCGCACGGTCAAGGCCGGATGGGTCGGCCCAGCGCTGACCCCATTCACCTGGAGGCCGACCGCGACCGGGCTGCCCGGGTTCAACGTTTCGGCCCAGTCCGCGCCCGAGCACGTGACGCGACCGGAAGCGACCTGGCACGTCATGCCCCACGCATTGGCGACCGAACGAGCCCCGGCGTCGGCCCATGAGACGGTCCACCCGGTGCGCTTGCTCGGCGAGCTCACCGTCAGCTGAGCCACGTAGCCGTAGCTGCTCGGCCCGCTCTGCCAGGAGGACTGCCGCTGGTAGGTCGCGGAGAGCGTTCCTGCGGGCTGCGAGGAGGTCGGGGACGGCGTCGGTGCCGGTGTCGGGCTGGGCTTGGAGGTAGGACTCGGGGTCGGCGCTGGGCCAGGCGCCGTGGTGCCGGTACCCAGGATCGGGGCGAGAGCGTTCAGCTTCGCGGTCTCCGGGGTGCGCCAGTCGTCCTTGACCAGGCCGCCGGTGTCACCGCTGTTGGGGTTGTAGTCCCAGTACGCGAAGCTCATCCCGTCCCGCTTCAGGTAGCTGACCAGCGTGGCCAGCCACTGCTTGTCGGACGTGGTCTGCAACCGGGTGCCGAACTCTCCGAGCAGCACCGGGGCGGTGTTCGACGTCTGCAGGTAGCCCCAGTTGTGATCCCAGAAGGCCGGCAGGTTGTTCGGGTAGTTGGCCGCGTGAAACCAGCTCTGGTTGTAGATGCTCGCCGGGTAATCGTGCGGCGAGTAGACCAGGTGGCCGGCGCTCGCCAGGTGGATCGGCTTCGCCTTCGCGTCCAGCAGGCCCCCGCCCCACCAGGTGTACGTGCCGTCACTCTCGTTGTCGATGCCCTCGACCAGGATGAGCAGCTTCGGGTTCGAGGCGAGCACCGCGTTACCCGCGCGGGTCGCGGCCGCCGCCCAGTCGCGCTTCGGGTCGCCGCATCCCCAGCAGGCCGAGCCGTGCGGCTCGTTGTGCAGATCGGCGCCGATAACGGTGTTGTTATTGCGGTAGCGCGCGGCGAGCATCTTCCAGTCGCTGATCCAGCGGGTCTCGCTGTAATTCGCCGTGTACCAGAGCTCGGACTGCGAGCTGGTGTCCGGGCGGTGGCGGTCCAGGATGACCTTGAGCCCGCGGGCGCCCGCGTGGCTGATCACCGTGTCCATGACCTGCAGCGGCGTCTTGCCGGCGAGCGCTGGGTTCTGGCCGAAGTCGATGCCGGACGTGGTGGCCCCCGGGTCCAGGCATTGGTTCGCGTACGGGAGCCGGATCGCGTTGAAGCCGAAGCTGCGAATCTGGTTCAGCACCGTGTCGAGCCCGACCGTCCAGAGGCCGTGCGGCGCGCAGTTGCTCGTCTCCATGCCGAACCAGTTCACGGCTCGGATGGTGACGACGTGGCCGGCGGAATCCAGGATTTTCGAGCCGCTGGTGTGCAGCCAGCCGGTGAGCGTCGTGCTGGTGCTGCTCGTGGATGCGGTGGTCTGCGTCGTGGTGCCGGTGGTGCCGGTGGTGCCGGTCGTGCCGACGGGCGCAACGGGCAGGCAGCCGGCTGCGGCAAGCGCGATCCCCGCCAGCGCTGCTGCGAGGGAGCTGCGAAGGAGGCGGCTGCGGCCAGGCGTGCGCTGCGCGCGGCGTGCCCGCCGGTGTCCCGTCATCCGTAACCCCCGAGCCACGTGTCGTTTGGCCTCTGCCGAGGCCGATGACGCCGAGGCTCCCATCGGCACCTGGCGGCGCGGACTGGAGCCCGGGCAGCGATCATCTTTGCAGCAACTGACCAGCGCCTTCGCAGGCGGGCCCACCCGAACGGCCGAGCACGGTCCTGCCCTGCTCGGAGCAATGATGCCGCTGCATGGAGCAATCCGAAGTTGCGCCGTCCGCTGCTTTTTCGGGACTTCCTCCCTTCCTATCGTTCTAACTACGCCTGGTGCCAACGAAGTCACCTAGTGCGACGGGGGCCGTCGGCCTCCGTGGGGAAGCATTGATCCGGGCCGTCCTCACCGGCGGGCGCCGCAGCCGAGCAGCGATGCAAGGCGGCGGGGCTCGCACGGAGACAGACGGTCGCCTAGACGGCCCGGGGAGCGAGTGGCGAGACCGAACCCGGCCAGCCAAGGACCGCATCAGGTGGTTCGACGTCGGACGGGATCGAAGCAATGACCAGCCGTAACTCTCGGCTGCTGTGCAACGAGCCAGCAGCCCCCGAACCCGCAGTCGCCGCATCGCCTGTCGTGGCGACGGCGATGCCCCACCGCGCCACCCGGCGTTCGCGCCGGGGCCCCAAAGCAGTGCTCTGCGTACTGGCAATTGTCGCCGGTGCCAGCGCCTGCTCGTTGCCGCACGTCGCGGACATGAGCTCACCGAAGCCGACTGCCAGCGCCAAGCCGAAGACGGCAAAGGCGAGCAGCGCTCCGAGCGCCACGCCGAGCTCGACGGAGGCGACGAAGGTGGCTGCGAGCACCCCCATCGCCGGCGGTGACCTCTCCGGAGGCTCCGTCCAGCACGAGCTCAATGCCGGCTCACGTTCGATCGTCGTCTCGTACTGGACCGACCAGGACCCGAAGACCTGGACGGCCAAGCAGACGACAGTCGTCCAGCTGGCCGCCCACATGACCGGCGACAAGTCGAACGCCGTCTACGTCTCGCGATTTTCCGCGACGCTCGACGACGGCACCAGCGTGACGACGCTCGCCGACGACAAGGGACAGTTCGTCATCACACCGCCGTACACCTACAGCAGCGGCCTCGTCATCCGGGCACCGCACGCGAACGCCACCGGCGCCACCATCACGCTGCAGTACGACCTGCTCATCCAGACCGCGCCGAACACGCTGCAATTCTCCCGGCAGACGGTCATCGACTCGCTGCACATCAACTTTGCCCCCGAAGGAACCCACTGATGAACGAGTTGCTGCTGGCCCGCTCCGCCGAGGGCGTGCACACCATCACCGACCTGTCCGTGGTGCCGGCCCCGCGTGCGCGGCAGCCGTTCAAGGATCGCATGCTCGACGCGAGTCGCGTGCTGCGCGCCACCACGCCGCCCACCGCCACCGCCGTGCTGAAGGACGCGCAGGGTGACGTCGTCCGCCACGCGACGATCGCGTGCATCATCCCGGCCTACAACGAGCAGGACACCATCGCCGACGTGCTCACGGCGCTGCTCGCGCAGACCCGGCTGCCCGACGCCATTCACGTCATCGTCAACAACACCGACGACGACACCCTGGAGCGCTGCGCACCCTTCGTCGGCCCGCACAGCCGGATGGTCAAGGGCGTCCGCTATGACACCGTCGTCCACGTCCACGACATGGGCGCGAACCCCGACAAGAAGGTCGGCGCGCTGAACTACGGGTGGAAGCTCGCCCGCGGTTACGACTACATCCTCGGCGTCGACGGCGACACCACGCTGGACCGGCGCTGCGTCGAATTCCTCGAGCTGGAAATGGTCGACGACCCGCGCATCGGTGGGCTGTCTGCCATCTACAGCATCGACAAGTCGAAGTTTCGCGGCGGCATGGCGCGGTTCCTGGTCTCCGGCCAGCGTTCGCAGTTCGCCGCGTTCAACATGGACAACCTGCTGCGCGGTCGCAACATGGCGGTTCTCGGCGGGCAGTGCAGCCTGTTCTCGGTGGCGGCGCTGAAGGCCGTCATGCAGCAGCACCACCAGCGCGCGCCCTGGGTGCGCGACTCGGAGGTCGAGGACAGCAAGCTCTCGCTGCAGATCAAGGACGCCGGCTTCAGCACGAAGATCAGCTCACGGGCGCGCGCCTGCGTCGGTCCGATGACGAACCTGCGGGCGCTGCACGGCCAGCAGGTGAAGTGGAACTACGGAGCCATCGACCTGTTCTGGCCGGGTCAGCGTGGTGACAGTAAAGGCCAGCCGCTGCACCCGAACCTGCGGCTGCGGTGGTTCGAGAACGTCTCCATGCTGATCAACATCACCACCCGCATGGTGTTCTTCCTGCTGCTCGCCGCCGCGCTGTCGATCCACGCGTTCGTGTTCAACCCGATCTGGCTCATCCCACCGGTGGTGGCCATCGGCCTGAACCTGCGCCTCGCGCTCTCCATGCACGACAAGTCCGCGTCGGACATCCTGTACGCGGTGTCGTTCTTCCCGGCGGAGGCCTACCTGTGGATCCGCATGGGGCACTTCCTATCGGCCTGGACGCAGTTCCTCACTCGCTCGGAGAAGGACAACTGGGCGGCGCAGGCGGCTGCTGAGAAGGGCCGCGGCTCGGCGTACGTCTTCCCGGCGATCGTGGTGGCGGCCATCTTCACGGTCCTCATCGTCGCCTGGGAGCACCAGTCCGTGGGCGTGCAGTCGGCGACGCTCTCGATCGGCTGGCCGATCCTCTACCTGGTGACGGTGCTGCAGACGCTCTTCATGCTCCGCAAGCTCTGCCGGCGCCACCGGGGATTCACCGTCTGACCCCAGGACCACTCCTGAAAAGAGCCGGCCCGCGGCCTTGAACCCGCCCGGGCCGGCTCTTTGCTGCGGGTGGCCGGCTGGGACGGGGCTGCGTCCCGGCTACAGGCGGGCGATGGTCGCGTCGTCCGGCGCACCGCCGAAGTACTTGTCCAGCGCCTGCCGGAACAGCGGCTGGTCGGGCGCGGCCCGGGCGAACAGCGTCATCGACGAACGCAGCTTCATCGCGTCGATGGGCCCGAAGACCGCGACGGGGTCGTCGCCGGGCAGCTCGTGAAGGACACGGGCGGCTTGCACCAGCCGCGGGCCCAGCACCGGATGTTCGAGATAGGCCCTGGCTTCGGCGAGTCCCGAAATCGCGAAGTGCCGGGCCGTCGCGCTGCGGCCGAGCCCGGCGAGTTGCGGGAAGACGAACCACATCCAGTGACTCACCTTGCGGCCGTTACCCAGCTCGCTGAGCGCAGTCTCGAAGGTGGCGCCCTTTTCCTGCGCGTCGACGAACCGCTCCAGCCGGTATTGATCGCTCATAGCGAAAGGGTGCCCGCGGCACGGCGGGAACAACGCGGGCGTCCTTTCGGTCGGAGGAGATATGGCTGAAGCGAACGACTGGAACGCGAAGATCATCGAAGAATTCCGGGCGAACGAGGGGCGGGTGGGCGGCCAGTTCGACGGCGCCCCGATGACCCTCGTGCATCACCGTGGCCGGCGCAGCGGCCGCGAGTTCGTCGCGCCGATGATGTATCTGCGCGACGAGAACGACCCGAAGCGGATCTATGTCTTCGCGTCCAAGGCCGGAGCGCCGGAGCACCCGGACTGGTATCGCAACCTCGCTGCTGCAGGGAAGGGCAGCGTCGAGGTCGGCACCGAGCAGTATGCGGTCGCCGTCACCGATCTGCAGGGCGCCGAACGTGACCGCGTCTTCGCCGAGCAGGCTCGCCGCTATCCCGGTTTTGCCGAGTATGAGCGCAAGACAGCGGGCGTGCGCACCATCCCCGTGCTCGCACTCGATCGGGCGTAGCGGGCGCCCGGCGAGCGCGTCAGCCGGCGACCAGGTGGTCGCGCAGCTCCGCGGCGATGTCGTGCACCCAGCGCTGGACGTGCGCGTCGTCACGCCAATCACCGGAGTGGGCCTTGGCGACGGCGCTGGCCGGGAAGCCCTGCACGTCGGCGTCGAGCCGCCCGCCGAAGGTCTCGTGGCCGCGGGCGCCCACCGCCGCCGCGCGTTTGGCCACCTGCTTCACCGGTGGGATAGCCTTCGTCTCCGCGGAGTCGTCGAGCGGTCCACTGCTGAACAGCCAGGTCGGCTTCGCGGAAAGCGAACGTCGGTGCCGTCGCACGAAGCCCCGGGCATCCCGGTGCCATCGGTTCGCGTAGAGCGCACCGCCGATGACGGCGGCGTCGTAGTCCGCCAGGTTGGCGATGCGTTCGCCCGCATCGCGCACGTCGGCCTCGAAGCCTTCGCTTTCGAACGCGCCGCGCACCATCTCCGCCAGGCCCGCCGTGCCGCCGCGCTTCGAGCCGTAGACGACCAGAATTCGCATGCTTACGACGCTGCGGCCTGGCCGGGCGCCTGACCAGGGACGAACGACCCGAAGCGGCGGGACGGGGTGAGATGGTGCCGCGTGCATAACGAGTTTGCGCAGCTCCTTCTTGGTCACCATGCTGAGAGGCGAAGGCGCCTTTTTGTCGGTGGCTCGTGAGGAAATGACATCCGGTCGCGATCTCCGACCCGCCGCATGATTTCGAAAGGTCCCGCGTGACAGAGACGGTGCAAGCCGGGCAGGCACCCGCTGAGCAGTCCGGCGCCGGTCCGGACAAGTGGCTCACGCTGGTGGCGGTCTGCCTGGGCACGTTCATGCTGCTGCTCGACATCACCATCGTGAACGTCGCGCTGCCCGACATCCAGACGGCGCTGTCCGCGTCGTTCACCGACCTGCAGTGGGTCGTCGACGCGTATGCGTTGACGCTTGCGTCGCTGCTGCTCACGGCCGGCTCGCTCGCCGACCTTTACGGCCGGCGGCTGCTGTACGCCATCGGCCTCGTCATCTTCACCGCCGCCTCGCTGCTGTGCGGGTCGGCCACCGGGAGCCTGTTCCTCGAGCTCGCCCGCGGAGTGCAGGGCGTCGGCGGCGCGATCATGTTCTCCGTTTCGCTGGCGCTGCTGGCCGAGGCATTCCAGGGGCGCGAGCGGGGAGTCGCGTTCGGCGTCTGGGGGGCGATCACCGGGCTCGCGGTGGCGATCGGGCCCCTGCTCGGCGGTGCCCTCACCTCCGGCCTGTCCTGGCGCTGGATCTTCTTCGTCAACCTGCCGATCGGCGTCGTGGCCTTCTTCATCACGGTGCGCAAGGTGGCCGAGTCCCGGGCGCGGCAGGCCCGTCGCCCTGACTGGTGGGGGCTCGTCACCTTCACCGCGGGACTGGCGGCGCTGGTGTACGCGCTGATCGAGTCGAATCAGCGGTCGTTCGGGGATGCGCGCGTCGTCGGCTGCTTCGTCGCGGCCGGTGTCCTCATCGCGCTCTTTCTCGCCGTCGAACGGCATGGTCGGCATCCGATGTTCGACCTGCAGCTGTTCCGGTTGCCGACGTTCACCGGTGGGCTCATCGCCGCGTTCGGCATCAGCGTGTCGATCTTCTCGATGTTCCTGTACCTGGTGCTGTACGTGCAAGACGTGCTGGGATACAGCCCGTTCGGCACGGGCGTGCGGCTGCTGGTGATCTCCGGAGGAATCCTGCTGACCTCCACCATCGCCGGACGGCTCACCTCGCACGTCCCGATCCGTTTCCTGGTCGGCCCCGGCTTGATCCTGGTGGGCGTCGGAATGCTGCTCATGCGCGGCTTGAACGCGTCGAGTCACTGGACGCATCTGATCCCCGGCTTCATCGTCGCCGGTTGCGGTATCGGGATCACCAACCCGCCGCTCGCGTCCACCGCGGTCGGGGTCGTGCAGCCGCAGCGGGCCGGCATGGCGTCGGGCATCAACTCGACGTTCCGGCAGGTGGGTATCGCCACCGGCATCGCGCTGCTGGGCACGCTGTTCACGAGCCAGACCAAGCAGGTCATCACCGACCAGCTCTCGTCGGTTCCGCAGCTGTCGTCGCGCTCTGACCAGGTGGCCGGCGCGTTGCAGTCCGGGCAGCTCGGAAGTCAGCTGAAAGGCCTGCCACCGCAGCTTGCGGGCAAGGTCGAGACGGCGGCGCGCACCGCGTTCACGTCCGGGCTCAACCACATCTTGCTGGTGGCGGCGATCCTTGCGCTGGCGGCAGGCGTTCTTGCGATGAGTCTCATCCGTGCCAAGGACTTCGCCCACTCGCAGCAGGGCGCTCCGGGCGGCGCGCACTGAGCCGCCGACCGGGAAGAAGCCGGGCAGCGGTGATTACTTGCGGCGCATCACTGCGCCCGCACGTGCTGGCGGAGGTCGATGTGTCGCGGCGCGGTGCCACACCGGCTGTTGGTGTCCGCCGGCGAAAGGGCGCCGCGGCGGTGCGTGGCGGCCGGTTGCCGTAAGTCGTCCTGGCCTTCCACGACCCAGCACATCGCCGAGATTTCCGCGCACGCGAGCTGCAGGTAGTCGCGGGCCAGGCGCAGATCCCGGCTCAGGGTGTCGGCCGGGCGGCGAAAGGGCGCGCGCAGCGCTTCCCCTTCGTGGCTGCTCAGCAGCCTCTCGACGCCGGCGAGCACATTGCGAATCTCGCTGACATCCACTCTCGTTGCGTTGCCTGCGTTGACCACGTATTCACGGTAAGAGAGGCGGTCTCGCGCCAACAGCACCCAACGGAGCAATTGCCGGTTGCGCTGGTCGGCCGAACCCGCCGCACCGTCGCAGCGAAACGGGAAGGCAAGCCGAGGCGGCGGGCGAGTGGGAGCGGTTGCGAAACCCGCCGCGCGCCGCGCGATCGTCGCGCGATAAGACATTCGCTACCAGCGGAGCGGATCCCGGGGAGCGAGATGCAGATCGGCAAAGAGACCGTGGCAGTGGTGACCGGCGGGGCGAGCGGCATCGGCCGCTCGTGCGTGCTCGAGTTCGCCGAACGCGGTGCGGACGTCGTCATCGCCGACGTCGACGACGAGCGGATGGCGGCAACGGTCGCCGAAGCGCAGAAGTTCGGAGCGCGCGCACTGGCAGTGCGCTGTGATGTGACCAAAGATGCGGACGTTCACCGCTTGCGGGACGAGGCCGTCGATGGCTTCGGCCACGTCGACATCATCATGAACAACGCAGGTGTGCCGCTGCTCGGCCCTCCGGAGCGGGTGCCGATGGACGACTGGCGATGGATTCTCGAGATCAACCTGATGGGCCTGATTCGAGGCGCGCAGGCGTTCGTCCCGTACTTCCAGCAGCGTGGCTCCGGCTACGTCATCAATACCTGCTCCGTCGCGGGGCTCTACGCCTATTCGTGGGACTCGATCCCCTACATCACGTCCAAGTTCGGCGCCTACGGCTTCACCGAAGGTCTGTGCGTCTATCTGAGGCCGCAGGGCATCGGCGTCTCGGCGGTGTGTCCCGGGCTCGTCGCCAGCAACTTCGGTAGCGCCGCCCGGTTCGGCGGCCTCGATGACCCGGCAGGGTGGGCGCACCTCCCAGCGGACATGCGGATGATCGACGCGAGCGAGGTGGGCCCGATCGTCGCCGACGGTGTCGCGCAGGACCGCTTCCTCATTTACACCCACCCCGAAGACGAGACTCGGCTGCGCGAGCGTCACGCTGACATCGAAGGTGCCCTGGCGCGCCAGATCGCGAACGCACCGATCCCCCCGGCGATGGGCCAGCGGGGCTGACGCTCGGCAGGCAGCCGAGGTGCCGCCGGCGACCGGCGGGCCGCCGCGGGCCAGATGGCCGCCGGGTGATGGTCCGAATGACACGTCGACGGAGGACTTCCGGCCCTGTGACCGACGTCATAAGGCTTCAAGGGTGAAGGTATGACGGCCGGCAGTCGGAAAAACGGCCTCCCGCCGGCCGCTTCTTCCAGGAGGTGAACCCCGTCATGAAGGAGACCTTCACCCCGGCCATCGCCGAGGTCGGCCCGACCGAGACCGCGCTCGATGACATCGTGGCCCACGCGATGCATCACCCGGACGCCGTCGGCTTCCGCTACCGATCGGGGGAAGGGTGGGCGGACGTCACCTACCGCGCGTTCTACGAGCGGGTCCGCGATATGGCCGCGGGACTGGTCGCCGCCGGCGTCGAACCCGGTGACCGCGTGGCCCTGATGTCACGGACCAGGCTCGAGTGGGCGCTGTGCGATTACGCGATCTGGCAGGCCGGCGCGGTCACCGTGCCGATCTACGACACGTCGTCGGCGGAGCAGGTCGAGTGGATCCTGTACGACTCCGGCGCGACCGCCGCGTTCGTCGAGACGGAGGAGCACGCGGCGACGATCGCCGCGGTACGGGAACGGGCTCCTGCGCTGCGCCAGACCTGGGTCATCGATCACGGCGACCTCGATCGGCTGATCGCCGATGGGCAACGGATTGCCGGTGGCGTGCTCGATGACCGGCGGTCCGGTATGAACGCCGACGCCTTGGCGACCATCGTGTACACCTCGGGCACCACCGGCCGCCCGAAGGGTTGCATGCTGACGCACCGCAATCTGGTGTCGACCTACTCCAACACCGCGGAAGCGCCCGGCATCCCGGACATCTTCAACGCCACCTCGTCCACCTTGCTGTTCCTGCCGCTGGCTCACGTGCTCGCTCGCATCATCGAGCTGAGCTGCATCCATTGCCGGGTGGTCATCGGATTCACGCCGTCGGTGAAGCAACTGCCCGAGGACATGGCGAGCTTCCAGCCGACGCTGGTGCTGTCCGTCCCGCGGGTCTTCGAGAAGATCTACAACTCCGCCGAGCACAAGGCCCATTCATCAGGCAAGGGCGCCATCTTCGACCGCGCGGCGAACGTCGCCATCGCCTACAGCGAGGCGCTCGACCGCGGGCGGATCGGGCTGCGGCTGCGGCTGCTGCACGGCGTGTTCGACCGGCTGGTCTACGGCAAGATCCGGGCGGCCATGGGAGGCCGGGTGCGCTGGTCGGTCAGCGGCGGCGCGCCGCTCGGAGCACGGCTCGGCCACTTCTTCCGCGGCATCGGCGTCACCATCCTCGAGGGCTGGGGAATGACGGAGACGACGACCGGCGGCACCTTGAACCTGCCGGCCCGGCAGCGCATCGGCAGCGTCGGGCCGCCCACACCGGGCAGCCGGCTACGCATCGCCGACGATGGCGAGGTGCTCGTCCAGGGCGCCTTCAACATGCCCGGCTACTGGCAGAACGAGGTCGCCACCAAGGAGACCATCGACGACGAGGGCTGGCTGCACACCGGCGACATCGGCGAGATCGATGCGGACGGCTTCCTGTCGATCACCGGTCGCAAGAAGGAACTCATCGTCACCTCGGGCGGCAAGAACGTCGCGCCGGCCGTGCTCGAAGACCGCTTGCGCGCGCATTGGCTGGTCAGCCAATGCATGGTCGTCGGCGACCGGCGCCCCTATATCGGCTGCCTGGTCACGCTGGACCTGGAGGCGTTGCAGCAGTGGTGCACCGACACCGGGCGCAGCACCTGCTCGGTCGCCGAGCTCCGGGAGGACGAAGAGCTGCACGCCCGCATCTCGGAGGCGATCGAGGAGGCCAACCGCGCCGTGTCCCAGGCCGAGGCGATCCGCCGGTTCCGCATCCTGGACACCGACTTCACCGAATCGGGTGGGCATCTGACGCCGACGCTGAAGCTCAAGCGGCGGGTGGTGCACGAGCAGTTCGCGCACGAGATCGAAGCGCTCTACACCTGATCCCGACCGCCGCCGCGGATCCGCGAGCTGCCCGGGTGCTACCCGGGCAGCTCGGGCGTCTCGGGTCGCTCGGGCGTCTCGGGCGCCCAGGGCGTCGTCGCCTGAAGCACGGCTTCGGTGAGCGCCTCGGTGCGCAGGTGGGTGCCCTCCTGATAGCGCGGGTCGCGCAGCATCTGGCTGAACGCGGCGCGGCTCGGGTAGCGCACCACGAGCACCGCGTCCCAGTCCTGACCCGGTTCCGCGACGAGCGTCGTCGAGCCCAGTCCCACGTACAGCACTTCGGCTCCGATCTCACGCGTGGTCTGCCGAAAATGCGCCATGTACTCGGTGTAGCGTTGCCGGCCCTCCGGGCCGAATCGCAGCAGGTTCAGCATGACGACCGGTCCGCCGTCGTCCTCCGCCAGGAAACGTTTGACATCTTCACCGCGAGGATTGATAGCCATCTCGACAACCTAACCGTCACGGCTCGGATGAGCGGGGCGTCGGACGGCGGCGGTAGCCGGTCACGCGAGCGCGGCGATGACCCCGGCGATCAAGGCGATGATCACCCATAGCAGCTTCCCGTCGTACCAGCGTGGGCGCTCGATCTCTGCGGCGGTGTCCGGGTCAATCTCGATGATCGTGACCATGACAGCTCCAGTTCCGTGCCGGAAGCGGCTCCCAGTGAGACCTGCGCTGCCTCCATCGGCCCGCGTTCGCCGGGCGAGCAGGCGGCAGCAGGTCACCGGCGCACGGGACCAACGACCGTCGACGGGCCACCGATCGGGACCAGCCCGATCTTCACCCCGCCGGCCGGGCGATCAGACGCCGAGCCGCTCGCGCACCTCGCTGACGACCGTGCGGGCCGCGGACAACGGCGCGAAGCTGCGCGCGGCCGCCGAAAGCGCCGCGACGGCGTCCTCGCTGAGGGAGAGGTCCGCGGCAGCCACGTTGAACTCGAGCTGCTCGACGCTCGACGCCCCGGGGATCGCGACGACCTGCGGCAGGCTGAGCAGCCACGCCAGCGCCACCTGAGCCGGCTTTGCGTCGCAGCCGGCGGCCACCTCCCGCAGCGTCTGCAGCAGCGGCTCCGCTCGACGCAGGTTTTCCTTGCCGAACAGCGGGTTGGCCGCGCGCACCCCGCCCGGTCGGTTGTCGACGCCGTACTTGCCGCCGAGCAGGCCTTGCGCCAGTGGGCTGTAGGCCATGATGATGCGGTGTTCCCGCTCGGCGAAGGGCACCAGATCATCGAGCGGACCCGGCGTCGCCAGCGAGAACTGGACCTGGTTGCTGATCACCGGCCGGCCGAGTGCCGCGTCGGCCTTGCGCCAGCGCTCGAGCGAGTAATTGGAGACCCCGGCCGCGCCGACCAATCCCTCGTCCAGCAGCGCACGCATACCCGGCATGATCACCGAATCGGGAACGACCGGATTCGGCTGATGCACCTGATACAACGGGATTTTCCGCAGCTGGAGCCGGCGGGCGCTGGCCTGGGCGCGTTGGCGAACCACCGCCGGGAACGGGGCGACCGGAAACACCTTGCTGGCCACCACGACGCGGTCACGGTCCGCGCCCAGGGCATCGCCCAAAATGCGCTCACTCTTGCCGAAACCGTAGACCTCAGCGGTGTCGAACAGGGTCACGCCGAGGTCGATCGCGCGGCGCACGATGTCACGCGCCGGACCCGACGCGTAGCTCTGCCCATAGCCCCATTCGCGTGAGCCGAACTGCCACGTGCCCAGACCGATCCGGCTCACCGGGCCGAGCCCGTCGACCTCGAGAAACTTCATGTCGCCAGTCTCCGTCATTTGCCGCTCGGACGCGACCTGAGAGTCCGGCAGCCCAGCACCCGCTCGGCGGAATCGGTGCGGGCGCGGTAGACACGAGCCATGCCACCGCCGACGGGCCGCTCCGATGTCGTCGCGCGACTGCGCGCCGCCGGCTGCGTCTTCGCGGAGGACGAGGCGGACCTGCTGCTCGCCGAGGCGCTGACGGCTCCCGAAGTCGAGGAACTGATCCGGCGGCGGGTCGCCGGCGAACCGCTCGAGACGGTCCTCGGGTGGGCCGAGTTCTGCGGCCTGCGGCTGGCGGTGAGTCCGGGCGTCTTCGTGCCGCGCCGGCGCACTGCGCTGCTCGCCCGCGAAGCGATCGCGCGGACTGCCGCAGGGTCGGCGGTGCTCGATATCTGCTGCGGCACGGGTGCTGTCGCTGCCGCGATCCGCGCCGCGCGGCCGGCCGCGCGTATCTACGCGGTCGATCTCGACCCGGCGGCGGTGCGCTGTGCGCGGCGCAATGTGGTGGATGCCGACGTCTTCGAGGGAGACCTCTACGCGCCGCTTCCGCAGGACTTGCGCGGCGAGCTGGATCTCATCGTCGCCAACGCGCCGTACGTTCCCACGGAAGCGATTGCGTTGATGCCCCCGGAAGCCAGGAGCTATGAGGCGCGGATCGCGTTGGACGGGGGCGACGACGGTCTGCGGGTGCAGCGGCAGGTGATCGCCGAAGCGCCGCAGTGGCTGGCGCCGGGAGGGCAGCTGCTCGTCGAGACCGGTCGTGCGCAAGCCCCGCACACCGAAAAGGCCTTTGCGCGCAGCGGTTTCGCGGCCGGCACGGTGGTCGACGAGGAGGTCGATGGGACGGTGGTCATCGGCCGCTGGCCCGGACGCGCTCGTTAGTGTGCTGTGCCCGGCGCTGGGGGAGATGCTGCCACCAGCTCGCGTTGCTGGGGCAACGGGAGGTGGTGGCAGTGGGCCCTTGGAGCGCTGCCGCCACCATGTGCCGTTGCTGAACGGCGGGAGGTGGTGGCACTGGACGAGTGGAGGGTTGCTGCCACCAGCTGGCGTCGCCGCAACTGACGCCAAGTCACCAGGATGCCGGGCTGTCCGTTCAGTCCCGCAGCGGCTGCGGCGCGAGGTGCTCCAGCCGTGCGGGATCGGCGAGGATGTTCATCTCCACGACGTGGTCGTCCACGATGGTCAGCGCCAGGACCGAGATCGGCTTGCCGTCGCGCAGCGCCATGAGCCCCGGCTGACCGTTGACCAGCACGGGACGGGCAAGCGGAGCAAGCGCCGAGAACGTGAGCGCCTGCCGGGCGACGGTCTGCGCGCCGCGCACGACACGGGTCACGCCGGGTCCCTCCCTGCCGGCGTCAGCGCGCAGCACGACATCCGGATCGAGCACCGCCACCAGCGCATCGAAGTCGCCGGCCCGAGCGGCGGCCAGGAACGCGTCGACCACCCGCCGCTGCCGCGCCACATCCGCGCCCGCAGCCGTGGGAACACCTTGGATGCGGCGCCGGGCCCGGCTCGCCAGCTGCTTCGTCGCATCGGATGACCGCCCGACGACCTTGGCGATGTCCTCGAAGGGCACGCCGAACATGTCGTGCAGCACGAACGCCAGGCGCTCCGCCGGGGACAACGTGTCGAGCACTACCAGCAAGGCCATGCCGAGCGAGTCCGCCAGCAGCGCCTCGCTTTCCGGGTCGAGGACGTCGCCAAGGCTCACGACCGGATCGGGAACGTGGACGTCCAGCGGTTCCTCGCGGCGGCTCTTGCGCCGGCGCAAGGTGTCCAGACAGATCCGCGCGGTTACCGTCGTCAGCCAGGCGCGCATGTCGTCGACGGCGGCCGGGTCGGAGCGGTGTAGGCGCAGCCACGACTCCTGCACCGCGTCGTCCGCCTCGGTGAGCGACCCGAGCATGCGGTAAGCGACCGCGCGCAAATGCCCGCGGTGGACTTCGAACTGCTCGGCCAGCACGTCTTGCGCACTCACGATCGCGCTCCCTTCGACTCGGCTGCGGCGTATGACCGCGGCTACGGATAGGACGAACAAGAGCACCCGGACGTAACGCGAAGTCGTCGCCGGTGGCCGTTTACGAGCGGTTCAGCTGCCAGGACACGCCGTAGCGGTCGTTCACCCAGCCGAAACGTCGGCTGAACCCGTATTCGCCCAGCGGCATCAGCTGCGCGCCCCCGTCGCTGAGCGCGGTGAAGAGCCGCTCGAGGCTCCTCCACATCAGGAAGGGCGTGAGCTGCTTGGCCATGGCAGAAAGGCTCATCGGCCGGCGGGAGCGAGTCGCACATGACCTCTGAGGTCATCGACCGGCGCCGGCTCTGCGAACAGCATGGCGTCACAGCCGAACGACACCATTCGCGGAGAAATCATGACTGCTTACGCCATCGCCCAGCTGCGCCGCGTCGACGTCAACGCGCAGATTGCCGACTACCTGCGCCGCATCGATGAGACGCTCGAGCCGTACGAGGGCCGGTTCCTCGTGCACGGCACGACCCCGCACGTCGTCGACGGCGACTTTCCCGGAGCTGTCGTCGTCATCGCATTCCCGGACATGGCTCGCGCCCGCGCCTGGTATGACTCGCCCGGCTACCAGGCGATCCTGCCGCTGCGCCTGGACAACAGCGACGGCGGCGCCGTGATCGTCGACGGCGTGCCGGAGGGCTACCGCGCGGCGTCTTACCTCGAAAAGGTGGCGGCCGCGGCGGGCTGACGGCTCGGGACCGGGACCGGGGTCGGTGCGGGACCGGGACGTCAGCCTTTCGTCGCTCCCGACAGGTTGAGCCCGACGACCCCGGCGACGACGAGGGCGATCGACGCCACCTTCAGCGTCGATACGCCTTCGTCCAGCGCGAACATGCCGATGACGGCCGCACCCGCGGCACCGAGCCCGGTCCAGGCCGCGTAAGCCGGGCCGACCTCCAATGACTTGAGCGCCAATGTCAGCAGCCCGAAGCTGATGAGAGCGCACACGGCGAACGCGACGGTCGGCCACAGCCGCGAGAGGCCATGGCTCAGCTTCAAGAAGACCGCAAAGCCGGTCTCGAACATGCCGGCCACCACGATCAGCACCCAGGCCATCTCGCCCTCCGGCAGCCCTTGTTCCCGGTCGATTTCTGAAGACAACGGAACGCTCTGGCGTCCCGTTCCCAGAAAGCCTGCTCAGCGCATCACTCGCCCGGGCAGGCCGGAAGGGCCGAACGTCATACGAAAGCATCCGGATGCGAGGTGGGACGGCTAGCCTGAATCGGGTGAGAGTCCGCCGATGACGTCCGTGCAGTGGTCGCTGATCTGGGGCGACGTCTGGGTGATGGGCGCTGTCGTCGCGGTGTGCTTCGTCGTCGGCGAGATCACCGGCAACGTCAGCCAGGTCGACAAGCTCTGGAGCATCGTGCCGGTCGGCTACAGCTGGATCGTCACGGTTCGCAGCGACTTCGACGCGCGCATGGTGCTGATGTCGGTGCTCGCGACCGTGTGGGGCGCGCGGCTCACCTACAACTTCTCGCGGCTCGGCGGCTACTCGTGGCGCTTCTGGAGCGGCCATGAGGACTACCGCTGGGAGTACCTGCGAAAATGGCCGGTGCTGCGCACGCGCGCCGGCTGGACGGCGTTCAACCTGCTCTTCATCTGCCTGTACCAGAACGTCCTGCTGCTGCTGATCACGTTGCCGATCGTCAGCGTCCGCGGCGCACCGCGCGGGATCGGAGGGCTCGACGCGTTCTTGGCGGTGGTCTTCCTCGCGCTGGTCGCGCTGGAAACGTACGCCGATCAGCTGCAGTGGGACTTCCAGCGCGCGAAGAAGCGCCGCCGCGTCGCCGGTGAGCCGCTGACCGGGCGATACGCCGCAGGCTTCATTCACGACGGGATCTGGGGCTACAGCCGCCACCCGAATTACCTTGCAGAGCAATCGATCTGGGTCGTCTACTTCCTGTTCTCCGTAGCGGCGGCCCACCGCATCGACTGGACGATCGCCGGTTGCGGGCTCCTGCTGGCGCTCTTCCAGGGCAGCTCACGGATGAGCGAGTGGATCCAGCTGCAGAAATACCCCGGATATCCGGCCTACCAGCGTCAGGTCGCGCGGTTCGTCCCCCGCCCGCACGGCCGGGTCACCGACCGGGAATACGCCTGATCCGGGTGAGCCGCTACTGGCTCGCGAGCGGCGGCGTGTCGACCTCCCTCCCAGGAGCTCCGGGGGAGCCCGTTGCCGGGCCGTCCGGCAAGGTGCCGGCGAACAGCACCTCGTCGGCGATGTCGTTCAGCTTGCGGTGCATCAGCTGGCTGGCGCGGCGCAACTGGCCGAACGCCTCGTCATAGCTCCACCGGTGCTGGGACATGAGGACGCCCACGGCCGCACCGATGCGGCGATTGCTGTCGAGCGCCCGGGCGAGGTGGCGAGCCTCCCGGCGTTGCCCGATCGCCACGAGGGCCAGCCGCGCGGTCTCGATGGCGAGAGCTGCTCCGCGCAGCCGCTCCTCGGTGAACGCGCACGCGCGATCCGCGTAGAGGTTCAGGGACGCGTCATGCCCCTGCGGCGTCAGGGGATAGCTGGCCACGGCGCGAACGGGCGCCGACGCTGCCTTCGCCACGAGGCGCGGGAAACGGCGTTCGGACGCCAGGTCGTCGACGAGGACGGTCGCGCGGCTGTCCATCGCCAGCAGGCAGGGGCCCTGCCGGGACCGGTACTGCTTGGAGTCCATGTCCAGCGCGGTGTCATCGCTTGCCACGACGGCGGGGCTGGACCGCCCGCCGCCGATCCCGCCGAAAGCACCTGCGCCAGGGCTCAGACCACCGTCACCGCGGGGCTTCATACAGCCCTATTCGTACTGCACCCCGAAGGACTGCGTGTAAGGCAGGAAGTCGCGACGAATGCGTTCGGGGTCCAGGCCGAAGTCCGCCGCCGTGTACCGGTGGGGGCCGTACTTGTGCTGTGGCCGGCCCTGCAGGTAGGCCCGGATGAGGGCGGGCATGGTCGAGTCGAAGGGCAGCCGGAGCCGGTCGTAGGCGCGTTCGATTGCCTCGACCGGATCGCGCATCAGGTCGACGTAGTGCAGGTCGGCGATCTGAGCGGCGGGCAGGCCGGGGCGCTGCTCGACGGCGGCTTGCATGACGAACGGGAAACCGACGCTGATCGAGGCCGCGATCGCCTTCACGTCGACGTCATCCGAGCGCACCAGGCGGCCCGCGGCCAGCGTGCTGACGGTCGAGGCGACGGTGCGCACCGGATCACGGTGCGTCATGATGACGCGCGCATCCGGATACACCGCGAACAGGGCCGGCAGTCGCGAGAGGTGAACCGGCGACTTGAGCGCCCAGGGGCGGGCCGGCTCGGCCGAGCCGCGCTGCAGGAGCCTGCAGCATCAGCCGGTGGAACCGGTAGCTCGGCAGCGGGTCGGTGCCGGCGCGCCACGCCATGAAGCTGGGGACGTCGGCGCACGTCGCCCAGAAGGCCGAGTCGAATTCCGGGGCGTGCAGCCAGATGCATTCCTCCGGGAGATGGGCAGCGAGCTCATGGACGGCCGCGAACGGCGGATGGATGTCCGACCAGATGTCGAACTCCGATTCCGCCCACTGCACCCGCCCGTCGGCCACGCCCTTCGGCGGGAACGGATGCGCCATTTCCCAGGCGAGCGGCGCCCGCAGCGCCGGATCCTGGCCGAGCAGCTCGTGCAGGATGCTGGTCCCCGAGCGCGCCGGGCCGGTGACGAAGACGGGTGCGGTGACCTTCTCCTCGGCCAGCGCTGGGTCCTGCCGGCTCGCATCGATCACCCGGAGCCGCGTCTGGAGGTGACGGAGCAGATCGTTGCGGGTGAGCAGGCGGCCGAGGGCATGCAGCTCGGCTTCCTCGTTCAGCGCGTTCACGAGCCGGCGGAACGGCTCCTCCCACGTCGGCGGGCCGAAGTCGGACAGGCCGGTGGCGCTGATCGCCGTCGCCACGAGCTCGTCCGGGTCCAGGGGCACGAGGAAGTGGGCCCCGCTGACATTCGGACCCATCGCGATGAGCCGGCGAGCGAGAACCGGCGGAAGATCACTTGCGGTGGTCACGGCGGCTGAGCCTAGCCCTCGAGTCCGGCGTGTGATGCCCGTCGGGCATGGATGTGCTCCGAGTGTGCCGATGCCCCCCGCCGACCATGATCGATGCGTTAACCTGCGTGTTCATGCAGCCGGATGCCTCCTCGCTGCAGTTCTTCGTGCTCGGCTCGGTGGGCGCCAGCCGGGGCAGGGCGCCGATCACTCTGGGAGGCCGCCGGCAGCGTGCGGTGTTGGCGATCCTGCTCACCGCCCGCGGTCAGCCGGTGACCTCGGAGCGGCTCATCGACCTGCTGTGGCCCGAGACTGCGCTGAGCGAAGCGAGCGGCTCGCTCTACGCGTCGGTGTCCCGGTTACGCCGCGGTCTCGCCGCGCCGCTCATCAGTACCGAGGCCGGGGGCTACGCCTTACGGGTGCCCGACGACGCCGTTGACGGGTGGCGCTTCGCGAAGCTGGTGTCAGAGGCGGCACCGCGCGCCGGTACGGAGCCGGCGGCGGCGGTGCCTGTGCTGCGCGACGCGTTGGAGCTCTGGCGCGGCGAGGCGTTCGTCGAGTACCGCGACGAGCCGTGGGCGCAGCCGGAGATCGGGACGTTGAACGAGCTGCGCGACGTCGCTCGCGAGCAGCTGGCGTGCGCGCGGCTGGCGATGGGCGAGCGCGAGATCCTCGTCCCCGAGCTCGAAGACATGGTCGCCCAGAGCCCGCTGCGCGAGGAGCGCTGGAGGTTGCTGGCGCTGGCCCTCTATCGGTGCGGCCGGCAAGGCGATGCGCTCGGCGCGCTGCGCCGGGCGCGCGTCACGCTCGCCGACGAGCTCGGCGTCGATCCCGGCCCGGCGCTGCGCGTGCTGGAAGCTCAGCTGCTCGGCCAGGACCCGGCGCTGGGTGCTCCCGAGGCGCCGGCCGCGACGCCGGCCGCGCCGCCGGTGCCGGTGACACCGGTGCGGCCTGCCGCACCGGCGCAGCGGGGCGTGGACGAGCTCATCGAACGAGCCCGCGAGGTCAACGCGTTGCGCTCCGCGCTCGGAGAGGCGGTGGCCGGCCACGGCCAGATCGCCCTGATCACGGGGCCCGCCGGCATCGGTAAGAGCCGGCTGCTCACCGAGATCCGCCGGTTGGCTGCCGAGGCCGGCGTCACGGTCTACAGCGCGCGCAGCAGCGATCTCGAGCAGCAGTTCGGCTTCGGAGTGGTGCGCCAGCTCTTCGAACGCGCGGTGCGCGAAGCGGCAGCCGAGCAGCCGCTGCTGACCGACGCGGCGGCCCGGGCCGCCGGCATCTTCGAGCCGGCTGCGGCGGGCACGACCCCGATCGGTGACGACGCGGCTTTCGCCCTGCTGCACGGGCTGTACTGGCTGACCGAGCGCCTGGCCGCCCGCGGGCCGCTCGTGCTGGCGGTCGACGACCTGCACTGGTGCGATCAGGAGTCCATGCGCTACCTCGCCTATCTCAGCCGGCGCATCGACCAGCTGCCCATCCTGCTCGCCGCGACCGAACGCAGCGGCGAGCGTTACGCGGCGAGCGACGTCGTGCGCGACATCGAGAGCGACCCGTCGACCGTCGTCGTCAATCCGCAGCTGCTGAGCCGCGCGGGAACGTACGAGGTCGTGCGCGACCGGCTCGGCGCCGAGGCGCACCCCGCCTTCGCGGATGCGTGCTACGACGTCTCCTCCGGCAATCCGCTGCTGCTTCGCCAGCTGCTGCGCGCGCTCGAGTCCGACGGGGTGACGCCGGATGCCCGCCACGCTGATCGGGTGCGCTCGACCGGCTCCCGGGCCGTCGCCACGATGGTGCTGCACCGGCTGCGCCGGCTGTCCGCAACCGCCGTCGCGGCTGTTCGGGCGCTTGCCGTGCTCGGTGACGGGGCGGATCTGCCTGCGGTCGCGGGGCTTGCCGGCGTCGCCGAACCGGATGCCGCCGCCTGCACGGACGAGCTGGCCCGCGCCGAGATCCTGCTGCCACGGGCCGGCCTGAGCTTCGTTCACGCCCTCGTGCGCGACGCGATCTACCAGGACATCGCCGTCGGCGACCGTCCGCTGATGCACGAGCGGGCCGCTCACGTGCTCGACGAGCGCGGCGCGGAGCCGGAGGCGGTCGCCGCCCAGCTGCTGCAGGCGCCGCACCGGGGCGATCCGTGGGCCGTCCAGGTCTTGCGCCGTTCGGCGGCGGCCGCGGCGGCACGCGGGGCGTCGGAGGCGGTCATCGTCTACCTGCGGCGGGTGCTGGACGAGCCGTGCGCGGCGAGCGAGCGCGCCGACGTGCTGGACGATCTGGGTCGCACCGAGGCGGCGCAGCACGGGCCGGCAGCGTTGCTGCACCTGACAGAGGCTTACGACCTGCTGACCGACCAGGACCGCAAGGCGGATACGGCGATCCAGCTGGCACGCACCATGGTCTTCGCCGGCGCTCCGGGAAGCGCGACCGCGTTCGCCCGCCAAGCGGGCGCGGCGCTACCGGCGGGCCTGGACGACGAGCGGCAGGCGCTGCTCGCGCTGGAACGGATCGCCGGCCACATGCACGGCATGCCGGCCGGCCGCTGGGACTTCGAGCACGAGCCGGCCATCGCGGGCGGCGGCGTCGGGTCGCTGATGCTGCGCGCCACCGTCAGCTGGGAGCGGCTCTGCGCCGCGGCGCCGTGCGCCGGGGCGGTGCGACTCGCCCGCGAGGCTTTGACCGAGCAGGAGCTCTACCGGGTCGACAACGGGCTGCTCTGGGTGGTCGCGACCACGACGCAGGAACTCGCCGACGTCGACGTCATGCAGCTGTGGGAAGCCGCCCTCGCGCATGCGCGGGAGCAGGGCTCGCTCTTCGCGGCTTTGTCGGTCCATCTGTGGCGCGGTTTCTCCTACCTGCGCCGCGGCGACCTCGATCGGGCGCTCGAGTCACTGTCCCTGTCGGATGAAGAGATGCGGATGTGGAACTCGCCGGTGGGCAGCGTGTACGCGTTCGCGCTGATGATCGCGGCGCTGCTCGAACGCGGTGACGTCGCGGGGGCCCGGGCGATCCTCGAGCAGGAGATCACCACCCATCCGGGTAGCGACAGCGAGCGCATGCTCATCGAGAGCCACGCCGACGTGCTGATGGCCGAGGGCGATCATGCCGCGGCGCTCGAGGCGCTGGACGAGGCCCGCGGACTGGTGCGCCATCTGGTCAATCCGGTCTGGCGCCGCGAGCCTTCCTACCGGGCCCGCGCGCTCATCGGCCTCGGCCGGCACGGTGAGGCGGCCGAAATCCTGCGGGAGCAGCTGGGGCTGGCGCGGCGGTGGGGAGCGCCGAGCGGGATCGCCCGGCAGCTGCGGCTACTGGCCCGTACCCAGCCCGACAACGCCGTGATCCTGCTCGAGGAGGCGGGGGCGCTGATGGCCGGCTCACCGATCCGGCTGGAGCGTGCCAAGTGCCTGCTCGCGCTCGGTCAGGCCCGCATCGGCGCGGGCCAGCCGGGCGGCGAAGGGCTGATAGCGGAGGCTGCGGCCATCGCGAAGAGCTGCGGAGCGGATCGGTTGGTGGCGCGCGCTCAGCTGGGCTAGCCGGTTCGTGTCAGGTCGCCGACAGCACGGTTGTAAGCCGGGAGTAAGGCGGCGGTAAGGCGCCGGCGCCATCGTCTGTCTCGTCGAATCAATCAAGGAGCGACGAGATGAACACCTGCCTGATCGACTCCGTGGCAATGCGGGGCAGCCTGCCGGCCTGTACCGCAACCTTCCGGGACGAGTATGGAAGCCGGGTGCCGGCCGTCGCCGCGGCGTTGTCCGCCGGGGACCGCGCGCGGTGGGTCGCGACCGCCGGCCCGGCCGCGCCGAAGCTCGCCAGCCGGCCGTTCCACTGAGCCCGCACGCCGTCACCGGCCTCGTCGATCACCGATGTTGAAGCGCCATCTCACGCGCGTTCCGTCCCGCGCCATCGCCGTCACCGCGGCCACGACTGCCGCCGGAGCGAGCCTGGCACGGGCCATTCTCACCGACCCGCAGCGGTTGTTCGGCGCGCGGATCGTCACGAGCGAGCCGGATTCCGCGGCGGTGCAGGACCTGCTCGAGATGGGTGCCGAGGTCGTGGACAGCGGCTGCGACGCCGGCGCGCTTCGCCGAGCGTTCGACGGTGCGTACGGCGCCTACTGCGCTGTCGACTGCCCGCCCGGCCGCGATCCGGAGCGGCTCCAGCAGGAAGCCGCCGGTCTGGCAGCGGCCGCCCGCGCCGCCGCGTTGAAGCACGTCATCTGGACCACGAGCGAGGACACCCGGGAACGCGTGCCGCTGGGTGACGAGCGGCTACCGGCCATCGGTGGCCGGTACAAGGTTCCGTGCATGGACGTCCGAGGTGCGGCGAACCGGCTTTTCGTGGGCGCCGGCGTCCCGACGACACTGCTCTACACGTCGTTCTGCTGGGACAGCCTGCTAGCAGCGCCGCTTCGCCTCCGGCCGGCCACGGACGGCGCGTGGGAGCTGACTGTGCCGCTGGCGCGCGCCCGGCTTTCCGGGATCGCCGCGGCCGATATCGGCAAGTGCGCGTACGGCGTCTTTCGCTCCGGGCCCTCGCTGGCGGGAGCCAGCGTCGGGCTTGCCGCCGAGCAGCTCACCGGAGAGCAGCTGGCTGCGCGGTTTGCGGACGCGCTCGGGACTGGCGTGCGGTACGCGCCCTGCACGTGGGACGCCTTCCGTGCGGGTGCCGAGCCTGGCGCGACGGAGCTGGCGAACATGTTCCAGTACCAGGCCGAATACGAGGAGTCGTACTGCGGCATGCGGGCACCGTCCGTCGCCCGCCAGCTCAATCCGGAGCTGCTCGACTTCGCCGGTTGGCTGCGCCGGAACGCGGCGGTATTGGGACGGTGAGAGGTATCAGCGGTGATCCATTGCCAGCCGCTGCCGTCACTTACCCGCCTCGGCGCAGGACGTAGACGAAGCTCGGACCTTCGTCGCTCGGATCTCCGGTCGGGACCTCGCCGGCCCATTCCCGGCTGTAACCGGCCTTCTCCAACGCCCGCCACGACTGGCGGTTTTCCTGCTGGACCGCGATGACGATGGCCGGCACCTCCGGATAGCGGTTCCACACCTGCGCCGACGCGAGCCCGATGACGGCTGGTCCGAGCCCTTTGCCGGTGAGGTGCGGGTCGCCGATCAGGTAGTCGAGCGACGCACTGGCCGGCGGCGTGCCCGCGGGCTGCAGGGCCTGCGCGTATTCGGGGTAGTCGTCGACCCGATATCGCTGGAACAGCCCGATGGCCCGCCTGCCGTACTCGATCACGAAGAGCTCGGTGGGCTCGTGACCGTCGACGGCGGGGCCGTAATTGCGTTCGACCGCCGTCGCGCTCGACGGCTCGCGCCACCACCGCGCGACGTGTGGCGCGGCGAGCCAGCGGCCCACCAGCGGGAAGTCCGAGCGGGTGAGCGGGCGGAAGGACAGCGTCACGCGCCCATGATGCGCGGCCGCAAGCGCGCTGAGCGAAGCGCGTGCAACCGGCTGAGGCGTCAGTCGGCGGGCCCGACTCCGAGCGTGACGGTCGCCGTGTGGCTCTGCCCGCTGCTGTCGACCCACGAGACCGGGATCTGGTCGCCGGCCTTGTACTGGTCGATCGCGCTCGACAGGGCCGACGCGCTGGTCACGCTGGTGCCGTTGATCGCCGTGATGGTGTCACCGGCAGCCAGGCCGGCATCGGCGGCCGGAGAGTTGTCGACGACTCCCACGATGGCGGCGCCGGACGATGCGCCGAAGCTGTCCGCGGACTGCAACTGCACGCCGAGGAAGCCGCTCGAGCCGATGTGGATGGTGTCGCTCGCCTGGCCGGATTCGATCTGGTCCGCGATCGCCGTCGCCTTGGCGATCGGGATCGCGTAGCCGGTCGAGCGAAACGACGCCTGCGAGGAGGAGGCTGCGGTGTCCATGCCGATCACGGTGCCGCTGGCGTCATAAAGCGGCCCGCCCGAGTCGCCCGCCTGAACGTTGGCGTTCGTCTCGATCATGCCGGTGAGCGTTTCCGCGTTGCTGCCGTTCTGGTCGCTTGCGGTGATGGTCTGGTTCAACGCCGTCACCGAACCGGTCGCCGCGCTGGGCGTGCCGCCGGTGCCACCGGCGTTGCCGACCGCGGTGACGCTGTCGCCGACCTGCACCGAGGAGGAGTCGCCGAGCTTCGCCGTCGACAGCCCGGAGGCACCGGACAGCTGCAGCACGGCGACGTCATCGGTGGGGTCGGTGCCCACCACCGTCGCGTTGTACGACTTGCCCGTGGACACGACGGTCACCGAGATGCTCGTGGCTCCCTCGACGACGTGATTGTTGGTCAAGATCTCGCCGTTGGCGGTGAGGATCATGCCAGTGCCGGCGGCCTCGGCGCTGCCGTAGTCCAGCACCGTGTTGATGTCGACCACGCCGACCGATTGGGCAGCTGTCGCCTGGCCGGTCGTCGTCGTGCCGCCGCTGCGGTAGGGAGAGCTCTGGCTGCCGCTGCTCCCGCTGCTGCCGTCGTCGTACGGATAGCTCGGCGGCTGGCTGCCGTAACCCCAGCTTTGCTCCGGACCGCGCAGGCGTTCGGTGGCGGACGCCGAGACCGAGCCGGACACGCTCGGCCCGCTCACGGCCACCGCTGCCGAAGCGGCGGTGATGGCCATGACGGCGCCGACGGCGACCGCGACGAGTGCGCGCCGGGAACGGCGCGGCGGGGGAGTCTGGTAGCCGCCTGCCGCGCCGGGGGCGACCCAGCTCCCGGACGGCGGCATGGCGCCCACCGGAGGCTGCGGCGGCCAGTATCCCTGCGGCGGCTGCTGAGGTGCTTGCCAGTTGGTCATGTTCGGCGACCTTGTCTCGTTGCGGTCTCGGTGCGGTCTCGGTGCTGTCTCGTCTCGCTGGCGATCGGTGCTGCTCGATCGCGTGACCTCTACGAAACGCCGCGAAGTCAGGTGCCGGCTTTGAGCTTCCTGGTCGAAAGCTGGGAATCTGAACGTGGCTGCGCGCGGTGCAGGTGAAACCCCGCGCCGAGTGGCTAGAGCAGCTCGGCCAGCCGGTCGAGCTCGGTGATGTCGCAGGTGGTCGGCACGAACATCAGCTCGTCGAACCCGGCGTCGGCAGTCGCGCGGATGGCGGCCGCGACCGCTTCCGGAGAGCTGAGCGTCGCCTGCTCGATCATGAAGCGGGCGGTGTCCGGCTCGTAGCCCATGTAGTCCTGGATGTAGCGCTGGTGCCGCGCGGCAGCGCCCGGTCCGAGGGAGAACCAGAAGCTCGTCATGAGGTGGGGGCTGTCGTCGCGACCGGCGGCCTTCCACGCCTCGCGCACCCCGTTCGCCACCGTCTGCATCTCCGCGGGGTCTGCCGCGAGGGTGAAGCCGGCGTAGCCATCTGCCCACTTCGCGGCGCGCGCCAGTGAGGTGGGCCCGAACGAGCTGCAGTACAGCGGCGGGCCCCCGGGCTGGACCGGATCCGGCCCCACCGGGGCGGCACCGGGCGCGGCGGGCTCGCCGCTCCACAGCCTGCGCAGCTCGCGCACCTTCTCGTCGAGCCGCTGGTGGCGGCGATCGAAACCGGATTGCGCCGCGGCGTAGTCCTGCTCCCGCCCGCCGACCCCGAGGCCGAGAACGAAGCGGCCGCCGGAGAGCACGTCGACGGTGGCGGCCCGCTTGGCCACCAGGGCAGGCGGATGCATCGGCAGGATCGTGATGGTGGCGATGACGCGCACCCGCTCGGTCAGTGCCGCTGCGGCGGCGAGCATGACGTACTGCTCCTGGTTGTGAAAGGTGATCCGCTCACCTACCGAGACGCTGGCGTACGGGCCGTCGTCGATGCGCTGGCACCAGCTCAACGTGGTCTCCCGGTCATAGCCATGAGCCATGGTCGGCAGGGTCATTCCGTACTGCATGGGGCTCCTCGGTAGATCCGGACCCGGCCGACGTTAACCCCCGGTGCGCGGCGGCGCGCTCGAGGGTTAGTCTGCTGCTCCCCGTTCGACGAGAGCTCACCGGCGAGGTCCCCCGTGATCGAACCCTTTCAGGTGCAGGTACCGGACGACGTCCTGGATGACCTTCGGGTGCGGCTGGCGCGTACCCGGTGGCCCGACCAGATTCCCGGAGCCGCCTGGGAGTACGGCACCGATCTGCAGTATTTGCAGGAGCTTTGCGAGTACTGGCGTGACGGGTACGACTGGCGTCAAGCGGAAGCGCGGCTCAACAGCTGGCAGCAGGGGCTCACCAGCATCGACGGCCAGCGCATCCATCTGATCCACGCGCGCTCGCCGGAGCCGGCGGCGATGCCGCTCCTGCTGCTGCACGGCTGGCCGGGCTCGGTGGCCGAACTGGTCAAGATCATCGATCCGCTGCGCGATCCGGTGAGCCACGGCGGCAGCGCCTCCGATGCCTTTCACGTGGTGTGCCCCTCGTTGCCGGGCTTCGGGTTCTCCGGGCCGACCTCCGCACGCGGGTGGAAACCATCACGCATCGCCGCCGCGATGGCCGAATTGATGACCCGGCTCGGGTACGAACGCTTCGGCGCGCAGGGCGGCGACTGGGGTGCGACGACCTCGAACTATCTCGCTCTCGCCGCCGCCGACCGGCTGATCGGCCTGCACCTGAACATGGTGGCCGCCGGGCCACCGGACGGCTTCGACTTCGCGACGCTGAGCGCGGCCGAGCAGCAGATGGTGCAGGCAAGCGCCGACTTCTTCGCGGAGGAAGCGGGGTATCAGCAGATCCAGGGCACCCGCCCGCAGACGCTCGCGTACGGGTTGAACGACTCGCCGGCGGGCCTTGCCGGCTGGATGGTGGAGAAGTTTCGGGCGTGGAGCGACTGCGACGGTGACGTGGAAAGCGCCATCACGCGCGATGAGATGCTCACCGACATCACCGTCTACTGGGTGACGCAGACGGCGAACTCGGCGGCCCGCATCTACTACGAGGCCATGCACGGCGGCGAATACGCGCCGCTTGCCGAACGCATCGAGGTACCCACCGGCTGCGCCATCTTCCCGAAGGAAACCGTCCGCGCTCCGCGCGCGTGGGCGCAGGCCGCCTGGAACGTCACCCGCTGGACCGAGCTGCCCAAGGGCGGGCACTTTCCGGCGCTCGAGCAGCCGCAGCTCCTGGTCGACGACATCCGCGCATTCTTCCGCGACCTTCGATCCTGAACCTGCCCGCCGGCCACCAGAGAGGAACCCGCGATGGCATCGCAGACTTTCGTCTACAACCCCACGGCACCCGACTTCCAGGACACCATCTACGACGTCTACCGGGTGCTGCGCGACGAGTACCCGTGTTATTACAACGCGGAGCTCGGCTTCTACGCGATCAGCCGGTTTCGCGACGTGTGGGATGCCATGGGGGACTGGCGGCGCTGGTCGTCCGAAGGCGTGGCCGAGGGCGCATCGCTGCTGCCACAGTTCATCTACCTGGACCCGACGCGGCACGACCGGCTGCGCGAGCTGGTCTCGCGGGCCTTCACCCCCGGCCGGGTCGCCGGACTCGAGCCGCGCATCCGCGAGGTGACGGCCCGGCTGGTGGGGCAGCTGGCCGACAACGGCGGTGGCGACATCGTCCGGGATCTCGCGGTCCCGTTGCCGGCGACCATCATGGGGGAGCTGATCGGCGTTCCACCCGAGCGCCTCGCGCACTTCATCTCCCTCGCCGAAGGATTCCTGGGAGTCACCGACCCCGAGCAGATCGCCGAGCCGGCGGCCCGGATCTATGAGGTCTTCACCGGGCTCATGGCCGAGCGCCGAGCGGCGCCGGAGGAGGACTTGATGAGCGCGCTGCTCGCCGCCGAAGTCGACGGCCAGCGGCTGACCGAGGAGGAGCTGCTCGGCTTCTGCTTCCTGCTGCTCGTCGCCGGGAACGACACCACGACGAGCCTCATCGGCAATGGCTCGCTCCTGCTCGCCGACAACCCCGATCAGCGGGCCATGCTCGTCGCGGACCGGTCGCTGCTGCGCGACGCCATCGAGGAGATGCTGCGGTGCGAGTCGCCGACCCAGGTGATCCCCCGGACGGCGCGGGAGGACACCGAGATCCACGGCGTGCGGGTGCCCGCCGGCGCGCGGCTGCAGCTGACGCTCGGCGCCGCCAACCGCGACGAGCGGGAATTTCCCGAACCGCATCGCTTCGATGTGCGACGCAGGGTGCGGCGCAGCGTGGCGTTCGGGGTCGGCCTGCACTTCTGCATCGGGGCGCCGCTGGCCCGGCTCGAGTCGCGTATCGCGTTCGATGAAATCCTCCGCCGGATCCCGAACTACACGATCTCGGCGCAGCCGGAGCGCATCCGTTCGAACTGGGCTCGTTCCTTGAAGACGCTGCCGGTCGTCACGGGATGACGGAGCCGGCTGCGCAACGGTCGCTCGACGGAAAGGTCGCGATCGTCACCGGGTCCGGCCAAGGTGTCGGACGCGGTATCGCCCTCGCGTTGAGCGCGGCCGGCTGCCGCGTCGTGGTGTGCGGTCGTACACCGGCGACGCTGCAGGAAACCGCGGCGCTCATTGCCGACCGCGGCGGCGCATCCCTCGTGGTGCGGTGCGATGTCGGCGTGCGGGCGGAGGTCGAGCGCTGCGTCGCCGAGACGCTGGCCGCCTTCGGTGCGGTCGACGTGCTCGTCAACAACGCGCAGACCGTCCGACTGGGGGCGTTGCTCGATATCAGCGAGGACGACATGTCGGTGGTCTACGACACCGGCCCGATCGGTGCACTGCGTTTCATGCAGGCGTGCTTTCCCGCACTGTCCCGCACAGGTGGTTCGGTCATCAATCTCGCATCCGGCGCCGGTGTGCAGCCGCAGCCGGGACAGGCGCCTTATGCCGCGGCGAAAGAGGGGATGCGCGCGCTGACCCGGATCGCGGCAGCCGAATGGGGCGTGCACGGTATCCGGGTCAACGCGATCTGCCCTTTCGCCTCCTCGCCCGCGATGGACGGGTGGCGCGAGGCGCTTCCGGACGAGTACGAGCAGGCTTTGCGCGATGTGTATCTGCGGCGCATCGGCGATCCGGAGCGCGACATCGGCCCGGCGGTCGTGTTCCTCGCCGGCTCGCAAGCGCAGTTCATCACCGGGACGACGCTGATGATCGACGGCGGGCAGAACTACCTCGGCTGACACCGCCGGGCCGCATCGACGATCGGGCCTGCAACGCCTGCACGGCGAGCCCCAGGGCTGCGCCGCCGACCACATCCAGCGGTAGGTGGGCGCCGACGTAGACGCGGCTCGCTCCCACGAGGGGAACGAGTGTGAGGGCGGCTGCTCTCCACGGCGCCGGCAACGCGGGCGCCGCCGCTGTCGCCAAGGCGGTGGCCACGCCGGCGTGGCCGGACAGGTAGCCCAAGCCGGACGCCGCCGCGCCGCGGCAGCGCACCGCCGGCAGCAGCTGCGCCGGGCGCGGTCGCTGCACGACGCGCTTGACGGCCTTCGCCGCCGCCCAGGTCGCCGTCCCGCTGATCAGCAGCTGCCGGCCGAGTGCCTGGTGGCCGGTCACCCAGCTGATACCGGCGGCAACCGGCGCGGCACCGAGCGCGCCGCACTGCATCGCGGCCCAGACCAGTCCGGACCGATCGTCGGGTAGCCCGTTGACGAGCCGGAACGCGCGGGTCTCCCGGCGGCCGACGGTGTCGCGCCGAACGACGAGCGCGGTGGCGACGACCCCCGCGACGCCGACAGCCAGCTGCCGCCGGCAGGGGAGCAGCAGGCATCCGGGCGTGCGCTCGCGGCTCATGGGTCCAGGTCCAGGTCGAGCTGCTGCGCAACCGCCCGGCGCACGTCGAGGCGGGACTGCAGCGCGACAGCGCTCGACAGCTCTTCCATCAGCGCGATGTGCGGTCCGCGCGCGAAGTCGAAGCGATATGTCACGTAGCCGCCGGGGAAGGCATCGGTGAGCATTCCGGCATAGCGCGGAGAGATGCTGGTGAGCCGAAGGTAGGTCCGGGCCCCGGCCGCCCGTGGTGTCGTGGGCAACCCGAGCGGTTCGCGTTGCTCAGCGCGAAACGTCACGGTGACCGGCCGGCCGGGCGCGCGGTCCGAGCGCAATGCGAAGTGGCTCGATCCTCGTTTCACCGTCACGTCGGTGACGGACCAGCCGGCGGGCAACGTCTCGAGGCAGGGCAGGTAGGCCGCAGTGGGCACCGCCTCGGCGACGGCGGCGAGCCGGCGCACGTCGGAGCAATGGGCTGCGCGTGCGGTCTCGTCCGACCCTCCGGCACCGGCGAGCCCGGCGACGCGGACGTACAGCACCGCAGCAGCGACCGCGGTCATGGCGAGCAGGAGCACGCCGATGCTGGCTGCCAATCGGCGCCAGCTCCAAAGCTGGATGGGGACCGGTTTTCGGGGCGGGGCAAGGGAGCGAAACCGGCGAAGGATGCTGGCTTCCCCGTCCCTTTCCCGTTCCCGCAGCCGGGTGCGCAACTGCGTGGGAAGGGCGATGCTGCGCGTAGCGGCGAACGCCTCGGCCACGTCCTCGGGTGCGAACTGCCGCAGCGCTCGCGCGTACACCCGATCCGGACCGCTCGACAGCGCGAGGGTCAGCATCATGTTGGCGAGGTCGACCGCCTGCCGCCAGGGAGTCGGTCGAAGGCTCGCGAAGGCCACATCGATCAGCAGCACTTTTCCCTGCCGTACCAGCAGGTTCGAGGGCTTGATGTCGCGGTGCGCCACGCCCGCGTCCCACAGGCGGCGCACGATGCGCAGCCCGTCGTCGATCTCTTCGTCGGTGACCTCGCGGCTGCCGATTTCCTCGGCCCCGTCGAAGAATTCCATGAGGATGACGTACTCGCGCTCTGGGGTGATCTCCGCGACGCCGTACGGCTGCGGTGTGGGCAGCCGGGAATCGCGCAGCAGCCGGAGCAGATGGTCCTCGTACATGACCAGCCGGCGCACCGTCGAGAACGGTTTCTCGTCCTCGAGGCGCCCGTACAGGACGGTGCGCGCCAGCTTGTACCAGCGGTCTGAGCGCAGGTGGCTCAGGGCGTACAGCTTCGCGAAGCGGAAGTGGGCCGTTCCGTCCGTGCCGCGGCACTGCAGGCGCAAGGGGGTGGAGCCGGCGGATCCGGCGAAGCCACATGGTTCGATGCGCTCGACGGTGATCCCGAGCTGATGGCCGGTGGCGCGAGTGATCGCCTGCCGGCGCTCGGGCGTCAGCTCGAGGTGAGGGGATCGTCTCGTGTGGTAGCTGAGGGGGAAGAGGGAGTGCGGAGTGATCAGCCGGTAGGCCACCACCGGCAGCGCCCACCCGAACGCCAATCCGGCCAGTGCGTCGGTGAAGGCATCGACGCCGAGGTAGACGCGAGCCGCCATCTCGAGCCCCAGGAGCGCTGCCGCGACGCATCGATAGATCACCCGCGGACGTCCCACGGGGACTAGCGTGTAAAGCGCTCCAGCCAGCACCATCGCCAGGGCGGTGATGGGCCGCGACGGATGGGCGTAGCCATGCCAGTCGGCGAGTATCACCACTCCTGCTGGTCGCGGCCGCCCGAGTACGGCCGCCAGCTCCGCCGTGAGCAGCGAGACGGCCAGCCACACCACCAGATACGTGAGCAGATGGCGCACCCGGCGCGTGGCGATGAGCGCGGCGATCGTCGCCCAAGTCACGGCGATCAGCGTCGGCCCGGTGAGTACGGCGTCGACGTCGACCGCCACCCTGGTCAATGCGGTGCTGCGCGCTGCGGCGAAGGCGCGGGTAATGGGGTCGTCCAGCGCGTCCACGCGGGCCAGGAAGCTCGTCTTGGCGACCGCGAGCTCGAGCAGCGCCACCGCAACGAGCGCGGCGAGGTACCAGCGCACGGTGCGGTCGACGTGGTGCGGCAGGGGCGGCGGCTCACCCGACGGCCGGCGGCGGCGGCCGGCAGGCTCCGAGCTGACCACGGGCGTGACGGGCATGGTTCAGCCGCCCCCTCGCACCGCAGCTTGCTTTCCGCCGGTGTACGTGTCCTGCTCTGGGTCGCCGTGCTCGGCCTGCTCGGGGCGTGCGCATCCGGTGGGGGAGGCGGGAGCCCGCCGGTCGCAGGGCGATCCGGAGACGCGATCGTCGTGGCGTCGCTGGACTTTCCGGAAAGCCAGCTCGTCGCCGAGATCTACGCGCAGGCGCTCGAGGCTGCGGGCTTCCCGGTGCGCCGAGAGCTCGCTCTGGGTTCTCGCGAGCTCGTGCAGCCGGCGCTGCGCCAGGGCATGGTCGACGTGGTGCCCGAGTATCTGGGTTCGGCGCTGGCGAGCCTGTCGGCGGACCAGCAGACGCCGCCTGGTGTCGACGCGCAGGATCCAGGTGCGGTGCGGGCGGCGCTCGTGCGGGCATTGAGCTCCTGGGGCGTCGAGGTGCTCGGTGCCTCGCCCGCGCAGGATCGCAACGTTGTCGTCGTCACGGCAGCGCGTGCCCGGCGCGAGGGTTTGCGCAGCGTGAGCGATCTGGTACGGCGCGGGCCGGTGTCGCTCGCGGTGCCGCCGGAGTGCGCGGCGCGTCCCTATTGCCTGCCCGGATTGGAGGGGGTTTACGGGATGCGCGTCAGCTCGCTCATGACGTTCGCCAGCGAGTCGCAACGGGCGAGCGCGCTCGATGAGGGCGTGGTCGACGCCGCGGTGATGTTCACGACAGACGGGCGGCTTGCCGCCGGGGCGTTCATGGCATTGCGCGACGACCGTCAGCTGCAGCCGGCCGAGAACGTCACCCCGCTCGTGCGTGAGGCGACCGTGAGTCGCTACGGGCCCGGCGTGGTCACCGCGCTCAACCGGGTCTCGGTGAGGATGACCTCCCGGGCGCTGCAGGTGATGAACTGGCGGGTGGACGTGGCCGGCAAGCCGGTGGCCGACGAGGCGCGCGGCTGGCTGCAGCGGCAGGCGCTCATCGCCGGTTAGGCCGCCTTCGTGCGCAGGGGCCGAGCGCGCCGCGGTCATGGCCGGCCTTCCCGGAAGGCGCGGCGAGCGTCGGTTTCCAGTTGGGCGGCGACTGCTTCGGCGCTTCGACCCGAGAGCAACGCCCGCAGCGCAGGCGCCATCCCGGACCGCTCGTTGCTGCCGAAGGAGGCGGGCTGCTGATCGGAGAGGTCGAAGCGCAAGCCGTTTCCCGCCTCCACGAGCATGCGCGCGAACGAGCGGCTCAGCGCGTCCGGATACTCGGCGAGGTCGACCTCCGCGCTGGGGGAGATGAAGCCGCCCTTCGCAGCCCACACGCTCGCCGCCTCAGGCGTCGCCAGGTACTGCATGAAGGCCGCAGCGGCCGGTGAGCGGCGGAACTGCACTGCCACGTCGCCGCCGGCGAGCACGACGGGCTGAGGCAGGTTCACCGCAGGGAAAGGAAAGACATCCACGTCCGTGTCGAGCCGCGCGGAGGTGGTGCTCAGCGCACCGGCGACGAAGTCCGCCTCGATCGTCATGGCGGCTGCGGGTGGGCGGGTGGCGATCCATGCGGCGGCATCCTCGAAGGAGGCGCGGAGCGCGCGGCCGGTCCCGCCGTAGAGGTGGCCCGGTCGCAGCAGCTGCTGCATCGCGGTGAGCGTCGCCACCACGGACGGGTCCGTCCACGCCAGGTCGTGCGTAGCCAGCCGGTCGTACCGGTCTCCCCCGGCGATGCGGACGTAGAGATTCTCGAAGACGTCGGTGAGCGTCCAGCCGTCCCGGCCGCCGACGGCGAACGGCGAAATCCCGGCCGCCGCGAGCCGCGCCGCGACGTGCCGGAGCCCGTCGAGAGTGTCCGGTGGGACGACGCCGGCGCGCTCGAAAGCGCCGATGTTGTACCAGATCAGCGACTTGTCGGCGGCCTTGAACCAGACGCCGTACAGCGTTTGCCCCGCGGAGCCGAGCCGGCGCCAGACCTGCGCGTAGTTCTGCTCGACGACCTGCGCGGTCGCCTTGTCGAGCGGCACGAGCTTGCCGGCCGCCGCGTAGTGGCGCAGCAGCGCCGGCTGCGGCAAGAAGGCCACATCGGGTGCCCGGCCGGCGCCTACGAGCGCGGCCAACATTTCGGGTACCCCGTCCGCGGGCGTGATGTAGTCGATGGTCGCGCCGGTCTGCTTTTCGAACGCGCGCAGGACGGCGGCAAAACGGTGCTGTTCCACGTTCTTCCAGTCGGCGAGCACGACGAGGTGGGAGCCGGCGTACGAGCGCGGCGGCTGCACGGGTTGCGGGCCGCAGCCGGCTGCGGTCCCACCGGCGAGCATGGCGGTCACCAGCAGGGCGCGCAGCATCCGGCGACCTGCCGTCGCCTGCCGAAATCGCCGTTCGCTCAAGCGGCAGCCCCGCCTTCTGCGTTCGATCGCAGTTGTGACCAGCGTGGGGACGGCATCCCTTGCTTTTAAGGACCTTTGGTCCCTACTCGGGCGGCCAGGAGACCTGGACGGTGCGAGCAAGCGCGATAGACAGCACTGCGGCCGAGCTGCGGGAGGCCACGATGACGTTGCTGCAGGAGCAGCCGCTGCGGGCGGGTGCGGAGAGCGCCGCGCGCACCGCGGATGCGACCAAGACCTACGGAAAAGGCCAGACGGAGGTGAGGGCGCTCGATGGGGTGACGGTGGACTTCCCGGCCGGCGTCTTCACCGCGATCATGGGCCCGTCCGGCTCCGGCAAGTCCACCCTGCTGCATTGCAGCGCCGGGCTGGACACGCTGACCAGCGGGCAGGCCTTTATCGGCGAGTCCGACCTCAGCACCCTGAACGACCACGACCTGACCGTGCTGCGCCGCGACCGGGTGGGGTTCGTTTTCCAGGCGTTCAACCTGGTCCCGACCCTGACGGCGCTCGAGAACATCACGCTGCCGCTGCGGCTTGCCGGCCGCAAACCTGACCCGAAGTGGCTCGACAACGTCGTTACCACCATGGGCATCGCCGACCGGCTCGCGCACCATCCGGCCGAACTCTCCGGCGGCCAGCAGCAGCGCGTCGCCGTCGCCCGGGCGCTGGCGACGGCACCGCAGATCATCTTCGCCGACGAGCCGACCGGCAACCTCGATTCGCGTTCCGGCGCAGAGGTTCTCGGCTTCATGCGACGTGCGGTCGACGACATGAAGCAGACGATCGTGATGGTCACGCACGACCCGAAGGCGGCGAGTACGGCGGACCGGATCATCTTCCTCGCCGACGGAAAGAGCGTCGACTTCATGGAGCACCCGACCGCCGACCGGGTGCTCGAGCGCATGAAGAGGTTCGGGGAGTGAGCCGCCGTGCTGTACCTGACGTTCAAAGGGCTGATCGCCCATAAGCTGCGGCTGCTCACCACCGCGCTCGCGGTCGCGCTCGGAGTCGCCTTCATGGGTGGCACGCTCGTGCTGACCGACACGGTGACCCGCACTTTCGACAACCTTTTCGCCGACGTCTACCAGGGCACCGATGCGGTGGTGCGTGCCCAGTCGGACTTCAAGGGCCCTTCTAACGTCGACACCACGGATCAGCGCGGGCGGATCGACGCGACGCTGCTGCCGGTGGTCCGCAAGGCGCCTGGGGTGGCGGCGGCGGAAGGCCAGATCATGGGTTACGCGCGCATCGTCGGAAAGGACGGCAAAGCGCTGGGGAATCCGGAGATGGGCGCGCCGGCGCTGGGCGGTGACTATGGTGCAGATCCCCGGCTGAACCCCTGGACTCTGGCTGCCGGGCGGCCACCGGTGGCCGCGAACGAGGTCGTCATCGACCGCAAGAGCGCGAGCGACGGCCACCTGAACATCGGCGACACCACGACGGTTCTGGTGCAAAAGGGCGTGCAGCACGTGCGCATCACCGGCATCGTGACGCTCGGCTCGGCCGACAGTCCCGGCGGCGCGTCGGTTGTGCTCTTCACGCCATCCGTCGCACAGCGGCTCATCGCGGAGCCAGGCAAGTTCGACTCCATTGCCGTCGCGGCCGCGGCCGGCATCTCGCAGGATCAGCTGGTCCGCAATCTGCAGCCGTTGCTGCCCACGCATGTCGAAGCGGTCACCGGCGCGACGGTGACCGCAGAGAGCCAAAGCGCGATGCGCAAGGCGATGAGCTTCTTCAACACCTTCATGCTGGTGTTCGCGCTCGTCGCCCTCCTCGTCGGCGGGTTCATCATCTTCAACACGTTCTCCATCACGGTCGCGCAGCGCACCCGGGAGAACGGTTTGCTGCGGGCGCTCGGGGCCACGCGAAGGCAGGTGCTGCGATCAGTGCTGCTCGAGGCGCTGACCATCGGGCTGCTGGCTTCGCTGGCCGGTCTCGGCGTCGGGGTCGCCGTCGCGATCGGGCTCAAGGCTTTGATCGGAGCCGTCGGCTTCCCCATCCCGGCGAGCGGAGTGGTCTTCACCGCTACGACGGTGGCCGTCTGCCTCGCCGCGGGTACCGGCGTCACCCTGCTCTCGGCCGTTTCGCCGGCCCGCAAGGCCGGGAAGGTCTCGCCGATCGCCGCCATGCAGCAGGGCATGGTGGGCAGCACCGGCTACGGCTCCAAGGAACGCATCTTCGTCGGGATCGGCGTGCTGCTCTCGGGCGTCGCGGCGCTGATGCTCGGGTTGTTCGCCGACGTGGCCCAGCAGGTACTCGTCGTCGGGCTCGGGGTCGTGCTCGTGTTCTTCGGGGTCTCGATTCTCGGCCGGACCATCTCGCTGCCGCTTAGCCGCACTATCGGCTGGCCGCTGCCGCGGCTGCGCGGAGTGACCGGTGAGCTGGCGCGGGAGAACGCGATGCGCAACCCCAAGCGCACTGCGGCAAGCGCGTCGGCCTTGATGATCGGGGTGGGGCTGGTCGGCTTCATCACCATCTTCGTGGCCTCGAGCAAGGCCTCGATCAACGCGGCGGTGGATCGTGCGTTCACCGGCGATGTGATCGTGCAGTCCGGCGCGGGCGTGATGGGTGGCGTCGATGCCACGCTCGGCGAGCGGATCGCGAAGCTGCCCGAGGTCAGTGTCGCCACCGCTATCCGCGTGGGTCTCGCGCAGGTGGACGGCACGTCGGTCATGCTCGTCGGTGCTGATCCCAAGACGGCCTTCGCGCTGATGGACGTGAAGCCGCAGCAGGGCTCGAAGGACGCGCTCGGCGTGGACGCGATCGCGGTCTACAAGGACGTCGCGAAGGACAATCATCTCAAGGTCGGTGACCGGGTGCCGGTCGTCTTCAAGGACACCGGACGGCGCGAGCTGCGGGTCGCGCTCATCTACGGCGAGCACCAGCCCGCCGGCGACTACTTCCTTGGCATCGCCGCGTACAACGCGAATTTCGCCAACCGGCTGGACTACGGCGTGTATGTCAAGAAGGCGCCCGGAGTCAGCACGGCAGCAGCGATGACCGCGATCTCCGCGGTCGCGAACGACTACCCGGGCACGAAGGTGCAGGACCAGTCCGGTCTGAAAGCTGATGCGGCGAAGCCCTTCGATCAGATGCTCGCGCTGGTCTACGCGTTGCTCGGGTTGGCGATCCTCATCGCCTTGCTCGGCATCGCGAATACCCTCGCTCTCTCGGTATTCGAGCGCACCCGTGAGCTCGGGCTGCTGCGCGCCGTCGGCATGACCCGGTCGCAGCTGCGCTCGACGATCCGCTGGGAGTCGGTGATCATCGCGCTGCAAGGCACCGCGCTGGGCCTGGTGATCGGAGTGTTCTTCGGCTGGGCGCTGGTGCAGGCGATGAAGGACCAGGGCATCGACGTGTTCCGCATTCCGGTCAGCAGCCTGGTCGCGGTCGTGGTGCTCGCCGCCGCCGCCGGCGTGGTCGCCGCGGTGCTTCCGGGCCGGCGCGCCGCGAAACTGGATGTCTTGCGGGCGGTGGTGTCCGACTGAGCACACTGGTGGCGTGCTTGCCGAACGCCTGACTGCCCAGTTGCTCAGCGGACCGCAGCCGAAAAGCCCGGAGGAGGCCGTCGGTCGCCTGCTCGCCGTTCAGGCGCAGGACGCCCGCGGTGCTCGGCTCAGCGTCCGCACGCGCACCACGGAAACGACGGCAAGTGACGTTGACTGCGCGCTGTCCGCCGGCTCGTTGCTCATCAGCTGGCTGAACCGCGGCACGCTGCACCTCGTGCGGTCCGAGGACTATTGGTGGCTGCACCCGCTCGTCACACCGCAGCTCGTGACCGGGAATGTCCGCCGGCTTCGGGAAGAGGGCGTTTCGGAGGAGCAGACCGAGCGAGGCGTCGACGTCATCGCCGGCGAGGTGCGTGAGCGAGGTCCGCGAACTCGCGCGCAGCTGCGCGCGGCGCTGGATGACGCCGGCGTTCCCACGGCTCGCCAGGCGTTCATTCACGTCGTGATGGCGGCGACGCTGCGGGGGCACCTCGTGCGTGGACCCATGCGGCAGGGTGAGCATTGCTTCGTCGACGTCGAGCAGTGGATCGGGCCCGCTCCGGCGGCGCTGGAACGTTCGGTGGCCCTCGCACGGCTCGCGAAACGATATCTGGCCGGTCATGGGCCCGCGGACACGCGGGATGTCGCCAAGTGGGCCGGTATCCCGCTCGGTGACGCCCGCAAAGGCCTCGCCGGTCTGGCCGGCGAGTTGAGCGAAGGTCCGGACGGGCTGGTGGATCTGGTTGCTCGCGCGCCTGCCGCCGAGCTGCCGCGGCCGAGACTGCTCGGGCCGTTCGATCCGCTGCTGCATGGCTGGACCTCGCGCGAGTTCATTGTCGGACCTCACCGGCACATCGTGACGACGAACGGCCTCTTTCGCGCGTTCGCGCTCGTGCGGGGGCGTGCGGTGGCGACGTGGACGCTGAACAGCGGGCAGCTGACCGTGCGGCCACTCGAGCGTATTCCCGGGGCAGATCTGCGGGCGCTCGAGGCGGACGCGCAAGACGTCCTGCGTTTTCTCGACCTCCCCGCGAAACGATGGGTCATCGAACGCTGAGCGCTGCGGGCGCGAAAGGAGCCGGTCGGTAGCCCCGCCTCGGCGGGACGTTCTTCCCTCGCCACACCCTGCGCGGATGCTCAGTCTGGCTCGGACGAAGGGAGCGGACATGGGGCAGCCACCTACCTTCGGCCGGCACGTAACAACGCTATCCGCCGTGGTCACAGTTCTCCTTGCGCTGGTCGCATGCGGACGTTCGGGCTCGGTGCCCACCGGCCTTCCTGACGTGAAGGCCGGAGCGAGCACAGGGTCGACGCCGACCGGTGCCGGCGACTTCGGTGATCTCAAGAAGATCTGTGGACCGGGCAACGCGAGCGGCGGCAACGAGCGCGGCGTCAGCGCGCGCGAGATCCGCATCGGTGTCACGGCCGACCCGGGAGCTGTCGCTGCTCCGGGCCTGGAGCGCGAGTTCTTCGAGGTGGCCGACGCCTTCACCAAGTGGTGCAACGCGGCGGGTGGGATCAACGGCCGCCGGATCGTGCTGGACAAGTACGACGCAAAGCTTTTCGAGGTCGCGGCGCAGGTCATCAATGCCTGCCAGAAGGATTTCATGCTGGTCGGAAACGGCAACGCCTTCGATGCCGCTGGGGTGAAGCCGCGGCTGGAGTGCGAGCTCGCGCAGATCCCGGCGTACTCCGTCTCGCCGCAGGCGGTGTCCGCGGGACTTCAGGTGCAGGCGACGCCCAACCCGCCGGACCAATACCAGGTCGGCCCGTTCCGGCTGCTCGGCGAGAAGTTCCCGAGTGCGATGAAGAACGGGATAGCGATCGCTGGCAGCACGGTGGCGACCATCGCGCCGCAGAGCCTGCGGGCTCGCGACGCCCTCCGCGCGATCGGATACCGCGTACCGATCCTGCAGCAGCGCCAGCCACTCATCGACAACTTCCGGCCGTACATGGAGCAGATCAAAGCGTCGGGTGCCAGCGCCTACACGGAGATCGGCGCGCAGGACATGTCGCCGGAGTTCCAGGCCATCTCGAACGTCGGTCTCTCGCTCGACTACGTCGGGCTCGGCACCCAGTTCTACGACTCCAAGACGATCGGCGCCGCGAAGTCTTCGCCCCTTCCGCCGACCTGGGTCTTCTTCAGCCACCTGCCTTTCGAGCTCGATGCCACCAACCCGGTCGTGCGGCAGGTCAAAGACATCATGAAGGCGGGGGTCGCCGACCCGCAGTTCAACGAATTCGTCGCCCTCGCCTTCAACGCCTGGACGCTGTGGGCGAAGTCGGCGACCGCGTGCGGCAACGACCTGAGCAAGGATTGCGTGCTGGAGAACGCGGCAGGTGAAAGGGCGTGGACCGCGGGCGGCTTCTTCTCGCCGCGCGACACCGATCCGGGCAACCCTCAGCAGCCGACCTGCTACGTGCTCATGAAGGTGACTCCTGACGGCTTCGTCTACGACAAGGACGTCACCCAGCCGAACACCGGCGTCTACAACTGCGACGCGAAGAACGTCGTCGCGCTCAAGCAGACCTACCAGTAGTAGGGAGCCTGCGATGTATCGCCTCGGAGGCAACGACGCGGCCATGCTCTATGCCGAGACCGGCGCCGTGCCGATGTTTGCGTGCACACTCACCGTGCTGGATCAGAAGGCAGCGCCGGCGCGCCTCACGCTCACGCGGTTGCGGTCGATGATGGCTGCGCGCATCGATCGAGTCGAGCCGTTTCGGCAGCGGCTCGTCACCGTCCCGCTGGGGCTGGACCGTCCGATGTGGATCGACGCCGGCGAGGTGGACGTCGAGGCGCACATTCGCGCCATCGCGGTGCCGAAGCCCGGCTCCGCCAAGCAGGTGGGCGACGTCCTCAGCGACCTCATCGCCCTTCCACTGCCTCACGACCGGCCGCCGTGGCAGTGCTGGCTGATCGAGGGCTTGCAAGGGGGGCTCGTCGGCCTCTTCTTCAAGGTGCACCACGCGCTGCTCGGCGGGACGCGGGCGATGGCGCTGTTCGAGCTGCTCTTCGATCTGGAGCCCGACGCGGCGATGCCAGAGCCCGAGCGGATCAGCGCCGAGCCGTCCCCGTCGCCGCTGGCGGTGGCCGGGCACCTCGCCTGGTCGCTCGCCGGTACCCCCGTCCGGATCGCCCGGACCGCGGCCGACGTCAGCAGGGCGGCGGTGGGCGTCGCGCGCTTCGCCGGGTCGGGCGGGTGGCGCGACGCGGTGCGCCCGTTCCAGGGCCCGTCCACGTCGCTGAACGGCACGGTCGACGCGAGCCGCGCCTGCGCCTACACGGATCTTTCGCTGACGGACGTGAAGCTCGTCAAGCGTGCTTTCGGCGTCACGGTCAACGACGTCGTGCTCGCCGTCTGCGGCGGGGCGCTGCGGCGCTATCTCCAGGTGAGGGAAGCGCTTCCGGAGCGCGCGCTCACCGCGTCGGTGCCGGTCTCGCTGCCGGGAAGCGCGGGCAGCGGCTCCATCCTGGGCAACGCGGTCTCGAACTTCGGTGCCTCGCTGGCCACCGACGTCGCCGATCCGGTTGAGCGGCTGCGCCGGGTCGCCGCGTCGACGAAGGCCGCGAAGGGCCTGCTGGAAGCCGGCGGCCCGCAGCTCGTCCTGCAACTGGCGGAAGTGCTGCCTCCCGGGCCTACGGCGATCGCGTTGCGGGGCCTGTCAGCGCCCGCGCTCGCCGGGCACCTGCCGCCGGTCTACAACGTCATCGTGTCCAACTTGCCGGGCCCGCCGGTGCCGCTGTACTCGGGCGGCGCCCGCCTCGTCGCTACTCACATCTTCGGCCCGCTGATTCCGGGCTTCGGGCTGAACATCACAGTGCTCAGCTACGTCGACCGTGTCGACGTCGGCATCAACGCCTGCCAGCTACTCGTGCCGGACCCCTGGTCGATCGCGGGATTCCTGAAAGAGGCACTGGCGGAGCTGGCCGCGGCGGTTCCGCAGGCGGCGTAGCGACCGCGCTTGCCTGAAGGCAAGAGCAGCCGGCGCCTTTCGGCACCGGCTGCTCCCGACGGAAAATGCCAGGCTCAGGAAGGCTGCTTCGCCCAGCGGAGGTAGGGCTTCACTTCCTCGACACCCTCGAACTTCGCCTTGGCGTCATCGGTCGACATCGTCGGGGCGACGATGACGCGATCGCCCGGCTTCCAGTCGACGGGGGTGGAGACCGGGTTCTTGTCGGTCACCTGCAGGGCGTCGATGACGCGCACGATCTCGTCGAAGTTGCGGCCGACCGACTTCGGGTAGGTCAGCGTGAGCCGAATCTTGTTCTTCGGGTCGATGATGAAGACCGACCGCACGGTGGAGGTGTCACCTTCGCCCGGGTGGATCATGTCGTAGGCCTCGGACACCTTGCGGTTCGGGTCAGCGATGATCGGGAAGTTCAGCGGCACGCCGCCGACGTCGGCGATGTCCGGAGCCCAGCCCTTGTGGTCCTCGAGCGGGTCGACCGAGACGGCGATGGTCTTCACGTCGCGCTTGCTGAACTCGTCGTTCAGCGCGGCAGTGCGACCGAGCTCGGTGGTGCAGACCGGGGTGAAGTCAGCGGGGTGGCTGAACAGCACCGCCCACTTGCCTTCCTTCCACTTGTGGAAGTCGATGGCACCCTCAGTGGTGTCCGCGTGGAAGTCGGGGGCCTCGTCGCCCAGCCGAAGTGCCATGGTGCTCTCCTCATGGTGGGTTGATGGTCGTCGCATCGGGTGGGGCCGCCGAACGGGTCAACGTCAGGGCCAGCAGGCGCGCGCACTCCGGTACACATTAAGGGACACCGGACTGGTCAAGAAATGTTCCCCGTCGCCGGGTGACGGCGAACGGGTCAGCGGCGGCCGGCGATCTGGTGCTCGAAGGCGAACGCGGTCGCCGCAGAGCGCGACGAGACGCCGATCTTGAGGAAGATGTTCGACAAGTGGCGCGAGACCGTCTTCTCGCTGAGGTGAAGCTGGGCCGCCACCTGCTTGTTCGCGCAGCCGGTGGCGATCAGCCGCAACACCTCGACCTCGCGGGAGGTCAGCCCTGCCGGCGCCGCGGCGGAGATCTGGGAGCTGCGGGTCAGCCGGGCGTCGAGGCGAGCGCCCATGTGATCGAAGAGTGCCGCAGCTGCGGTGAACGACGCGCCGGCCGCCGCCTCGTCGCCGCTGCTGCGCAAGGCCTGGCCGAGCAACGTGCCGATGGTGGCCACCTCGTAGGGCACGTCGAGCGACTTCCAGAGCGCCAACGCGTCGCGAAGCCTGGTGGCGGCGAGGGGAGGGTCGTTCTCAGCGAGGAGCATCCGGCCGCGCGTCGACAGGGCGACGGCGCGAAGGACCGGGGTGTCGAAATCCGCGACGATCGCCTCGAGCTCGTCAGCGGAGCCGCGAGCCGCGTCCAGCGAACCGGCGGCGATGCAGACCTGCACGTGTGCCGGGAGTACGCGGGCGCGGGCGAGGCGGTTCGAGGACGTGTCCTGCAGGCAACCTTCGATGGTGTGGATGGCGGCGTCCACCCGCCCTTGGGCGAGCCGCAGCAGAGCCACACCAGAGCAGCTTCGGCCGCACAGCTCCTGCGATCTCGCGAACGCCTGCTCGGCGCCGTCGAGGTCGCCGAGCCGCCTTCGGATGTCACCGACCTCCGCGAATGCGGCGCCGGCGTTCGGCAGGTGAACGGAGACGAGCTCGCTGCAGGCGCGCGCCGCTTCCTGCTCGGCGAGCGCCAGCTGCCCGCGCCAGGTGAGCGCATTCGCTCGGTGCACGCGACAGATTCCCGGGAAGATGGCGAACGGGTGGTCACTGGCCCAGCGCGCGGTGGCGTCTGTCCACTCGGCGGCGCGGCTGAGGTCTCCGAGCGCCTCGCAGGCACTGATGAGGCTGCAATACACCTTGCCCGTCGAGTAGGGACCGAGCCGCCCCTCGATGGCGAAGAGCATCGCCTCGTCGAAGTGGGCGAGCCCCTCGCGGATCCGTCCCTGGTCGATGAGCAGCCGGGCCAGCGTCTGCAACGCCTCGGCCTCGAGGTCCGCCGACCGCAGCCGCCGGCCGAGCTCGACCGTCGAACGCGCCACCGCCGCCGCTTCGTCGAGCGCACCGCGACCGTGAGCGGCCTCCACTTCCCGCAGGACGAGCGCGCCGTGCTCCACGCAGTCGGGATCCCCGTCGAGAGCCCGCCGCCCACGCTGCAGCCAGCCGCTGGCGATGGCCGGCTGTGCCTTGAAGCAGTAGTGCTCGTAGAGCCACACCGCGCACTGGCCGGCCCGGCGACGCTCGCCCGATTCGTCGTAGGCGCGGTAGGCCGCCTCGCGCCGGGCGATGCATTCGTCGAGCCGGCCGAGCCACCACAGCGCATCGGCGAGCAGCGCGTCCCGTTCCGCGCTGGCACGTGGGTCGGTCGGGATCGCTGCCGCGAGAGCCGCGTCGTGCGCGCGCTGCCAGTCGGCCCGGGCGAGCGCAGCCCGCGCTTGCGTCAGCGGGTCAGCGTTCACCGAGACGCTGGACTCGGTGGCTGGCACAAAGAGGACGGTAACGCGAAGCCACGAGCCGTGGCTCGCGTTTCCGGCAGGTCACGAGCCGTGCGGAAGCTGCTGCGCCAGATGTTCCATAACAGGGCGCAGCGCGGCTGCCGGGCTCACCTCGAAGAAAGTCACGCCCTCGTCGCTCCAGCCGGTGTGGCCCGCCGGCCAGTAGTAAGCCTCGCCTGCGGACGTGACCTCTTCGGTGCCGTCGGCGAAGCGCAGGTGGATCGAGCCGGACAGCACGTACCCCCAGTGCGGGCACTGGCACATGTCACCCGGGAGGCCCCTGAACAGCGGCGTGAAGTCGATGCCCGGCGGCAGGTCCAGGTGGCGCACGAGCTGCTCGCCCCACTCGGTGCCGCGGGTCTCGATGTCGTCGACCTTCATCTCCAGCGGGAGTTCCACGATGGGTGCACGCATCACACACCTCCTGTTCGGTTCATCCGGGACGATCCCGGCTGCGTCATCGTCCGGGGCGGCGCGGGGAGCCCGCATCGGGCCGATGGCCCAAGCCTGCGCGGCGGAATAGTGGCCGTATGGGGTATCCGCCCCATGTCTAATCGGTGAGAATGCGGTGTGTGCCCGATGGTCCGCAGCCGCCCTTTCCGTGACGATCGAGCCGTGACCGGAAGCGAATTGCCCACCGCGCGCGTCATCCGGCTGATCGAGCTGGGCCTCGATCGGGAGGCCGCCGTGCTTGGAGCGGCCGGCTCACTTGCCAGATCCCAAAGAGGAGGACTGATGGACCCGCTTGAGCAGCTTGACCAGCTCGGCCCCCTGCTTGCCGGGGTGGTCGGCAACATCCGCCCCGACCAGCTCGACAATCCGACGCCGTGCGCGAACTTCGCGGTCCGCGACGTGCTGACACACATGGTCGGCGGCGCCGGCGCGTTCAGCGCGGCCTTCCGGGGCACCACAGCGCCGGCGGCCGACCCACCGGCGGACAGCCTCGCGGCGTTCGGTCCTGCCCTCGGCGAGCTGGCTGCGGCCATGCACGAACCGGGGGCCTTGGATCGCACGATCAGCGCGCCGTTCGGCCAGATCCCCGGGGAGACGTTCGCCCGTTTCGTGGTACTCGACGGTCTCGTGCACGGCTGGGACCTCGCCACAGCCACCGGTCAGCGGTACGAGCCGCCGGACACGCTCGTCGCCGACGTCATGGCGTTCGCCGGTGGCGCGCTCGACGGCATGCGCGACGGCGACACCTTCGCCGCGGCGGTCGAGGCGCCTGCTGGCGCGTCGCCCATGGAACGTCTCGTTGCCTACACCGGGCGTCGCGTGCAAGCCACGGTGTGAGCCGGGTATTTTGCTGCGTCCCGGTCGCTGTGTCGCATGCTGAACCGCTGCGGCGACCGGGTACGAAGTACGGGTAATGAAGGCGGACAGCGCCGAACGCGTGTATCGCCTCGCGTTGCGGATCGGGGCCGCGCTCTTTCGCGCCCTACGGCTGCGGCGAGACGTCCACGGTGCCGAGAATCTCCCGGCGTCCGGCCCGGCCGTCCTGGCCATCACTCACTTCGGCTACCTCGACTTCGCGTTGGTGCAGCACGAGGTCTGGAGCCGCACCGGGCGGTTCATCCGCTTTCTGGTGACGGACGCGGCGTTCAACCATCGGGTGTCCGGGCCGCCGCTGCGGGCCATGAGACATATCCCGGTAAACCGCCGTGCCGGGGCAGGCGCCTACCGCATGGCGGCACGAGCGTTGGGTCGCGGGGAGCTTGTGGGCATTTTTCCCGAATCCGCGGTGAGCCCCTCCGACCAATTGCTGCCGTTCAAGCCGGGCGCCGCCGCTCTCGCGGCGCAGCTGCAGGTCCCGGTGGTGCCCGTGCTCGTGTGGGGCGGGCAGCGCGTCATGTCCAAGGGGCTTCCGATGCGGTGGCGCCGGGCGCGCGGCGCGCCGGTGCACATCGAGTTCGGCAGCCCGAAGCGCTTCGCCGCCGGAACAGACCCGCAGCTCGGCACCGCAGCGCTGCGCCAGGCGTTGGCCGACATGGTCAGCCGGGCGGCGCGGGTCTCGCCGGACCGTGCGCTGCCGCGGCTGCTGGCCGAGCGCAGCGGTGCCGCCGGCTAGATCCGTTTGCCGAACCGAGGCCCGATGGTCGGCAGAGCGCCGACGGCCTGCGCGAGGGCGTTGCGAGCGGGACGCAGCACCGGCGACGGTCCACCGACGTGCTGGCGCATCCCGTCGAGCCAGTTGCGCAGCGTCTCCTCAGCGGTGCGGGTCGGTGACCAGCCAAGCTCCCGGCGCGCCCTTTCGGTGGACATCACCGGCGATGCGAAGGCGAGGTCGACCCATCCCGGGTCGGTGGGCTGGAGTCGGAGGCGCCACGTGAGGTCAGCGAGCCCGCGCAGAACCGCGGCGGGCATCGGGACCTGCCGCGCGTGCAGCACGTCGGCCAGCAGCGCGGCGCTCAGCGGTTCGTCGGCCGCGATGTTGAACGCGCCGCGGGCCTGCGGCCGCAATGCCGCTCGAACGAACGCGGCTCCGGCGTCGTAGGAGTGCACGATGGAGGCGACCAGCCGCGGCGGCGCCGGCACGACCGGAACGAACGCCCGGCGCAGCAACGTCATCGGGACGAACGGGCCGAGGAAGTAGCGCGCCTGCGAACTCGCCGCGCGGTCGGAAAACACGACTCCCGGGCGGATGCGCACGACCCGGCCGCCGGTGCGCGTCTCGTACTCGTCCATCAGCCGCTCGGCGGCCACCTTGTGCCGGCTGTAGATCGATGACGGCACGCCGTCGGTCGGCCAGTCCTCATCGGTGGGAGCGTCCTTGGGTCCGGGCGAGTAGGCGCCGACACTGCTCGCCGCGACGAGCGCGGGCGGTGCGCCGTTCGCCTGCCGGCCGAGCTGCTCGAGCACCTCGAGCAGCCGCGCGGTGCCGTCGACGTTCGTCGCCCGCATGCCTGCCTCGTCGTGGCTGGACTGGATCAGCCAGGCGAGGTGGATGACGGCATCGGCGCCGCGGCAGGCCTCGAGCAGGACGGGGGAGGCCGCCGGATCGCTGATGTCACAAGTCACCCAGCGGGCGGCCATGGCGAGCGGGCCGGTCATCGGTGGCCGCCGGGCGATACCGATGACCTCATGGTCGGTCCCGTCTTCGCCGAGCACGTCGAGAACGCGGCTGCCGATGTTGCCGGAGGCTCCGATGACGACGATGCGCATTGCCGACCCATGCCCGTTCGCGCGGAGCCGTACCGTCCGGCGCGTTCCGCCCGGCTGACGTGGTGGCAGGTGCGGCCCGCGCGCAGGTGCGGCCCGCGGTGCTTCCCACCACGAGGCGCGCCGACGTGATCCTGCCCGCGCCGCCGCTGATTCGCACTCAGCGGCGGCGCAAGGGTCTTACCAGATCTGGTCGACGTAGGTGTCCGTGCCGACAACCGTGCGAAGGAACGGCGCCGCGAGCCGCACGTCCGCGATGCCGGACTTCTCGACCGCCTCCGTGTAGCGGTGCATGCGGTCGATCTCATCGCGCACGTCGCCGCCGCAGAAGAAGAGCTGGCAGAGCCGGTTCTCGTCGCCGCCGGGCGTTCCGAGTGCCATCGGCGTGCCCGACCGGCCGCTGCCCCGGAAGCTTTCCGAGGGGATCCACGACGCGGCGATCTCGAGGTTCGACCCGGCGAGCGCCTCGGGCAGGATCTGCTTGCTGAGCTCCGCGTGGGTCGCGGCGGCGTCACGCCCGTCGCGGCCGTCGAGCCACACCGCGATGATCGCGTCGTACTTGTGGTCGAGCGCCAGCGTGAGCGGCACGCCGTCGGCGTCGCGGTAGTCGACGCCCACGTAGTCGTACGTCGCCGTGTGGACGTGAGAACGCTCGGGGAAGCCGCGGCCGTTGTCGTAGAGGTTCTTCACCTGGATGAGCGACCAGTCGTCCCAGTCCTGGTGGTGGCCGGCGAGCACCCAGTAGATGGCGACCCAGGACCCGGCGTCGTAGGGGCTTGCGATGGTGTCACTCTTCGGCCAGCGCAGCTCTTTCATCTCGCGGGTGGCGACCCAGCGGCTGCCCGCGATCTGATAGGGCCCCTCCATGCAGCCGCCGTAGAAGTGGTCCCGCTCGTACCAGCGGTTGTAGGCCTGCTCGAAGCCGCGGTGCGGGTCGACGAGCGTGAGCAACATGCTGCCGACCTTGACCGGGTAGTCCTCCGGTCCGGCCACCTCGAGCGGGTTATAAGCCATCTTCGACCTCCAAGCGGTCCTGCGACGTTGCGGTCCTGAACCCGGCTATTGCCTGGCCGAGGTGAGGGTAATCCGTCGCGGTGGCGCGGCCGACCGCCGGGTCCTGACGGCGCGTCACGTCGTGCGCCGGCTGGTCTCGCCACGCGGCGATATATCAGGCAGCGCGCCGGCCGTCCCGGCGGTCGGCAAAGGCGCCGGAGCAATTCCGGATGGTGTCGCGGGTGGATGGACGGACGCTTGTTCCGGCGGACGCGTCCGATCGCACGTTGACCAGGGTCAGCGTCGAGGCTTCGCCCGAACGGGTGAGAGCTGCGCAATTACGCCGATCGCGGCTGAAACGCAGCGCCGATGTGACACGGTAATCATCGCGGGGACGGGGGGATATGAACCGGCTGTTGGACACCGCCACTTTCGGACCGAAGCGGCGGCGCCGCCAGATGCTGCGCCGGCTACGCGATCTCGACCGGGCTGACGCCGCCACCGGCAGAGCGTCATTCGGTTTCGGCATGCCTGCGCGCCGGCGCAACTGGGGCCCGCTCGTGCTCGTGCTCGTCGTCGCGCTCATCGGTGGTGGCATCTACAGCTGGGTGCGGTTCGGTCCCGGCAAAGCCGGCGATCAGCAGCTGGCCAGTGGGCTCGGCGGAGGCGGGTCCGCCGCGTCGCCGGTACCGAGTGGCAGCGCGAGCCCGGATCCGGCGGAGTCGGTGCGTGCGGTACCGCCTCCCGGCGTCGGGGAGTTGCCGAAGCCGATCGGCCATCCGGCGGCAGCGCCCGCCGGCGCGGGCGGCTACGCATTCGAGCTGACGCAGGCGGGGAGCCTGACCGCGCCGGTCTCGTGGGACCCGTGCCGGCCGATTCACTACGTCGTCTCGGGAACGGCTCCCGCGGGGGCAGAGCAGTTCGTCACCCAATCCGTCGCGGAGATCTCGCGCGCCACCGGCCTGCGTTTCATCACCGACGGTCCGACGACGGAGCAGCCGACCTCGGCCGTGCGCCCGTCCTACCAGCCGAAGCGCTACGGCAAGCGTTGGGCGCCCCTGCTCATCGCATGGACGAGCCCGGCGCAAGAAGCCGACCTGGCCGGATCGATCATCGGCCTGGGCGGCTCGAGTCCGATGTCGAGCGAAGACAACCGCCTCACCTACGTGACGGGGCGCGTGTCACTGGACGCGCCGCAGATCGGCGAGCAGCTTGCCCAAGGCGGTCCTGCAGCGGGACCGGTGATGCGCGCGGTGGTGCTGCACGAGCTCGGTCATGCGATGGGGCTGGCTCACGTCACCGATTCGTCGCAGGTCATGTATCCCGAGGGCTCGCTGCAGGTCACTGACCTCGGGGCAGGCGATCTGCGGGGGCTTGCCGCGCTCGGCGCCGGCACCTGCGAGCCGTCGATCTAGCACCGGGAGCTCCCATCGAACGGCCGGGTCGCCGGCTGCCGCCGGTTTTCCACGCTCCGGCGCTACCCTGCAACGCATGACGGCGACCGCGCCGGCGCAGGTGCGCGACGCTCACGAGGACCTCGAACACTTCGACGTGCTCATTGTCGGAGCCGGGCTCTCCGGCGTCGGTGCCGCCTGCCGGCTGCAGATCCACCGGCCGCAGAGCTCGTTCGTGATCCTCGAGGCCCGCGACGCGATCGGCGGCACCTGGGATCTCTTCCGCTATCCGGGGATCCGATCGGACTCCGACATGTTCACCCTCGGCTACCCGTTCCGGCCGTGGCCGGAGGCGCGGGCGATCGCCGACGGACCGTCGATTCGCCGTTACGTCCGGGAGACGGCCGAGGAACGCGGGATCGACCGCGCGATCCGCTTCCGCCACCGCGTCGTCGCCGCCGACTGGGACAGCGGCCGGGCGCGGTGGATCGTGCGAGCCGAACACGGTGAGACCGGGCAGCAGGTACTGCTGAGCTGCTCCTGGCTTTCGGTGTGTTCCGGCTATTTCCGCTACGACCAGGGATACCGCCCGGCGTTCCCGGGGGAGGAGCGCTTCGCAGGCCGGTTGCTGCATCCCCAGCACTGGCCGCACGATCTCGACTGGGCCGGCAAGCGCGTTGTCGTCATCGGCAGCGGCGCTACCGCCGTGACGTTGGTACCGAGCCTGGCCGAGACCGCCGCGCAGGTGACGATGCTGCAGCGCACACCGAGCTACGTGCTGTCGCTGCCCGGGACGGATCCGCTCGCGCGATTCTTGCTGCGAACATTGCCGAGTCGGCTGGCACATCCGCTGATCCGGTGGAAGAGCGCGCTCATGGCCACGGCCATCTACGAGCTCAGCCAGAAGCGGCCCAAGGTGATGCGGGCCCTGCTGCGGCGGGGCGTAGTGAAGGCGCTGCCGGCCACCTTCGACGTCGATGTGCACTTCAATCCGCCGTACAAGCCTTGGGACCAAAGGATGTGTCTGGTGCCGGACGGCGACCTGTTCGCCGCGCTGAGCTCCGGCCGCGCCGACGTCGTCACGGACGAGATCGCGAGCTTCACCGAGCACGGCATCGAGCTGGCCTCCGGACGCAGCCTCGACGCCGACATCGTCGTCGTGGCAACGGGCCTTTCGCTGCTCGCGCTCGGCGGTATCGAGCTACGCATGGACGGCGTGCCCGTCGACGTGCCGAAAACCGTCCTCTACAAGGGCATGATGCTGACCGGCGTGCCGAACTTCAACTTCGTCTTCGGCTACACGAACAACTCCTGGACGCTGCGTGCCGATCTGGTGAACCGCTATGTCATCCGCCTGCTGGACCACATGGACGCCGCGGGCTACGACACGGCGATCGCGAAGCCGCCTGCCGACGAGCCGGCGGATCGCCCGTTCCTCGACCTCACGGCCGGGTACGTGCAGCGCAGTCTCGACCAGCTGCCACGTCAGGGCAGGCGGGCACCGTGGCGCATGCACCACAATTACCTCAAGGACTCCTTCGTCATGAGGCGCTCTGCTGTCGACGACGAGGCGATGGCATTCTCCAGCCGGGCGATGCGCAGCACCGGGAGTTAGGCGAGGCCGACCGTCACCCCGAGCTGCTCGCAGAGGCGAAGAACCGCCGTCGCGTCGCTGTCGGGAACGGGTAACTGAGGCTTGCGCGGCGGGCCCCCAGGAAGCCCCAGCCGGCCGAGCACCGCCTTAGTCGCCCGGATCCCCCCTGCTCCGTACAGCGCGCGTGAGAGGCGGATGAGCTGCCCGAAGGACGTGGTGAGAGCTTCGGCGTCACCGGAGCGGTAGGCGTGCACGACGGACATGCACAGCCCGGGCGCCAGGTTGGCCTCCGAGCTGAGATAGCCACACGCGCCGAGTGACCAGGCGGAAAGCGCGTGACCGGGGCCGCCGACATGCACGTCCACGCGGTCGCCCACGGCGTCGACGACATCCGCGAGATAGCCCAGATCCTGGTGGGTCACATTCAGCCCGATCAGGTGCTCGTAGCGCTCGACCAGCCGTGCCAGCAGCTCCACCGGCACCTGGTAGCCGACCGACTGGTGCGTCGAGAGGACCGACGGGACGCTCACGGCGTCGAGCACATCGGTGAAGTAGGTCTCGACCTCACCCGGACGCGGCCGGTGGCCGTGGCCCTGATCGAGCGAGTAGATCTGGACGGCGTCGACGCCGGCGGCCGCGGCAAGGCGCGTGAACGCAATCATCTCGTCCGCACTTCGCGGCTCGGTGCCCATGGCGCGCAGCGGAACCTGACCCGCGATCTCGTCGACTCCGATCTCGAGCAGCCGACGCGTCTCGTCCTGGCTCAGCACGTAGCCTTCGCCGCTGCCGCCCCCGCCGAGGTAGACGCCGACACCGGCGGAAGCCATGCGGCGCAGATGCTGCCGGACGCCTTGCTCGTCGAGCTCGCCGTCAGCGGCGAAGGGGGTGATGCTGATGACGAACGTGCTCGCTCGCGCGGGCGGGCAGGGCCGTGAAGGCGGCGCTGCGCTCCTGCGGGCAGCATCCGCGCGGGTGGCGGGCAAGCGATCTCCTCGAAGTCGACGCGTAGCGGCTGTCTCAACAATCTTTTAGAGGACAGCGTTGCAACGCGTCAACTCGCCCCGCAGCGGGGCTCAGACCGGAAGCCTCGGTGTCGGTATGGCGTTTTCGAAGGAGACCCGGTTGCGCCCGGAGCGTTTCGCCTCGTACAGCGCCTGGTCAGCGTTATGGATGAGTGACTCGACGTCATCGCCCGGCAACGAGACGGCGATGCCGATGCTGCATCGCAGCGGCACCGTGAGGCGGTCGGTCTTCAGATGCTGCGCGCTCACCGCTCGGCGCAGCCGGTCCGCCACCTTTTCCGCATCGCTCTGCTCACCGGTCCACGGTCCGGCGATGAGGAACTCGTCACCGCCGAGGCGCGCGACCACATCGGTGGCCCGGGCCGCTTCGCGCAGCGCCTGAGCGGCTTGCTGGATGGCCTCGTCTCCGGACTTGTGGCCGTAGGTGTCATTGATGGTCTTGAGGCCGTCGAGATCGATGTACAGCAGCATGACCGCGCTGTCATCCCGCTGCGCCCGCAGCAGCTCGCGCTTGACCGCTTCGAGTGCCGCGGTGCGGTTCACGAGGCCGGTGAGCCCGTCATGGGTAGCGACGTGGTGCAGCATCACTCGCTGCCGTTCGGCCTCGCGCACCGATTCGCGCAACCGATCGAGCGTCGTCTGCAACGCGAGGCCGGTGCGTCCGGGCAGCGGGACATCGAGCAGCGGCGACGTCGGGTCTTCGGCGAGGGTCACGGTGAACGACTCCACCGCGGCCAGCACCACCGTCATCTCGTCGACGGATCGAATGGTTTCGGCGACCTCCCGCGGACCGCTCGGCATGACCACCGGCTGCGCGAAGTCGCCTCCCGCGACCTGGCGCGCGGTGCGCGACAGCTGGTGCAGCGGACGCACGACCGATCGGGTCAGCAGCACCGCGGTGGCCAGCGCGAAAAGGACGCTGAAAAGGAAGACGGCGACGGCGATCTGGAAGCTGCGCGTTGCGAGTGCGGCCTCGTGGTCGGCGAGCGAACGCACGTCCGCGGATGCCGCCTGCACCACCGTCAGCAGATCGTTGAAGCGGCTCTGGCCGGTGGAGAAGGCCTTGGCCAAAGAGGCGAGATTGCCGGTCAGCGGCGACGGCTTGCCGGCAAGTGCGCTTTGCACGGCGTCCGTGGTCAGCTGGTCGAAACGGGCACCCGCCGCGTCCTGCTGGAGTGCTTGCCACGCCGCTGCCGCTTGCGGACCGAAACGTCCGGTGAGGACGGAGGCATTGGCTCGGTAGGCGCTGTTTGCCGCGATCAATCGCTCGACGGTGTCTTTCGTCGCGTCGTGGCGGATGAGGCCGTTCAACCCTGCGGCGCGGTCCACCGTGGTGGTCAGCAGGGCATAGGCGGTCGGCAGCAGGCTGATCCGCTCAGCGAGTGCACTGCTGCCGTGGGGTGAGGCGGCGATGTCTCGTTGCAGCTCGTCGAGTTGCTGCTTCCAGATGGCGTCGATGTCGCCGGTCAGTTTGCGAAAGAAGGCGTACACCTGCGCGTAGGTCGCGGTTCCGTTGTCCAGCTGTGGTCGCATCCGGTGCAGCTCTGCAAGGTCAGCGGCGAGAGTTGGGTAGTCGTGCAGTGGTGCTTGCGCGTCGAGTTTCGCGCGGGCGCGCCGGGCCATCGCCGCGAAGTCGAAACCGGTGATGCGCGTGAGTGCCGGTAGGGCCAGTCCCGTTGAAGCGGCGTTCGCGAGCGCGACCGACGGCAGCCCCTCCTCGACCACCACCGCCCTTGCTGCCATCAGGGAGTTGGGTGCGGCCACGTTGTCGCGGACCCGCACCGCGGCCTGGCGCGCCTGCCAGCTCGAGACGGCCGAGGAGCCGGTGACCGCTGCGAGACTCGCCACTGGGATCAGGAGCACCAGCGCGAGCAGCGATGCGATGCGCGGCCGACGCCGCAGCCGACCGAGAAGCCAGCCGCGCTTTGTCCCGACAGCGCCCGTTTCCTCCCGGAAATAAGGGGTGGAAGTGGCCCGCTCTCTCCGCCTGAGCGGCACTCGCAGGCCCATCGCACCTCCTGACAACGCCCTCGCAAGATCGTCAGGATGGTGATGGGTCTAAAGGCCCTACACCGTCGAATTGTTGTTCGGCTGAGCGACGCGCAGTGGGCTACGGCGCGTCGGCCAGCACGATGGCTTTGGCTTCGGCGGGCTCACGCTGTACGTCGCGGGCCGTGGACTCCTGCGCCTCGGCGGCGCCGCTGGCGTGGAAGCGGATGACCACCGGAGCGTCCTCCGGCAAGTGCCGGAGGTAGTCCCGCAGCGAGCCGACACGCAGGGTCTGCGTGTCGGTGTGCAGCGTGGCAGGGCCGGCTTGCTGGGCGTCCGAGGACGCTTGCGCGCCATCCTCGGGTGCTGGCGTTGCGACGTTCTGGTCGTGGCCGGGCAGGGACTCCTCGGAGCGCATCGCCATGCGCGGACCTCACTTCCGTGACGGATGTGACGGGCGTGTGGGCTCAAACCCCCGCGTGCCGCTTCAGGGCTCGTTTCCGCGCTGGCCAGGAGAAACCGCGTGACCCGCCGGAACTTTTCCAGAGGCCGCAGGACGTCTCGTCGGGGGATCGGGGCTGCCCAGCCGTCGCGGCGTTAGCGGCCAGCCCTGCCGGGTACCCGGCCCCTCGTCGGCGATGGCGAGAAGGGTGCGGAGGTCTTTGCGTGCAGGGCGGGGTCGGCTACCGCTGGGGGCGGTGGGTGGCCGCCCATGCGGGTCGCGTGCTGCTCGTGTGGCTGGTGCTGCTCGCGGCGGCGGGACCCCTGACAGCTGTGTTCCTCAGCCGGCTCAGCGGCAGCGAATTCGTGGTGTCCGGCTCGGGTTCCGCTCACGCGCAGCAGCTCATCCGCAACGCCTTCCGCGACGCGCCCGAAGAGCGCGATCTCGTGGTGTTCCACTCGAACCGTTCCGTGGCCACCGACTCCGCGTTTCGCGCGGCGGTCAAGGCGTCGCTGCAGCGCGCCGCACAGCAGCCGCTGGTCATCAGCACCGTGTCGCCCTACTCCGCGGCCGGTCAGCTCATTTCCGGCGATAAGCACACCGCCTTGGCCGTCCTCTCGCTGCGGGGATCGCAGCGCGATCGCCAGTCCGCGGTGCCGAACCTGCAATCCGCGGTGAGTGCCGGTGCGGCGTCCGCCATCGACGTCTACCTGACCGGCACGTCACCGATCAACGCAGCCCTGATCTCCCAGGAGAACCACGATCTGCGGCTCGCCGAGGGGGTGGGCGTTCCCATCGCAGCGGTCGTGCTGCTCATCGCTTTCGGCACGGTAGTCGCTGCCGTCATTCCCCTCGCCATCGGCCTGGCAGGGGTGCTGCTGTCCTTCGGCGTCCTCGGTGCGGCGAGCTTCGTCACCAGTTGGAACGTCTTCGTGGAGTCGACGCTGGCGATGATCGGCATCGCGCTCGGTATCGACTACTCGCTCTTCCTGGTCACCCGATTTCGCGAGGAACGCGCGCAGGGAGCCGACCTTCCCGAGGCCGTCGGCCGCATGATGAACTCCGCCGGTAAGGCGGTGGCGTTTTCCGGCATCACGGTCCTGATCTCGCTGAGCGGCCTGCTTCTGGTCAATGCCTCCTTCTACCGGCAGATGGGTTTCGGCGTCATCCTGGCCGCCTTCTCCATGTTGCTCGCAAGTCTCACACTCCTGCCGGCGGTGGTGGCGTTGCTGGGCGACCGCATCAACCGGCTGACGCTTCCCGCGCTGCGCCGGCGCGTGCAGAAGCCTGATCCCGAGCACGGCGTCTGGGGTCGGTTCGCGCGCCTGGTCATGCGGCGACCGCTCGTCTTTCTGGTCGTCGCCGGCATGGCGATGCTGGCCCTGGCGTCACCGGTTCGCAAGCTGTCACTGGGCTTCGATCTCGGGACCTCGGCCGTGCGGGGCACCGACGCCGGCAAAGGGTTCGAGCTCGCCAGCAAGACGCTCGCTCCGGGAATCGTGTCTCCGATCCAGATCGTCGTGCACGACTCGCAGGGTCAGCTCAGCCACGATTTCGTCGACCGGGTGGCCAAGCGGGTGACGAGCGTGGAGGGGGTGCTCGGCCCGGCAAGTGCGCCTCAGTTCAACAAGGCCGCAAACACGGCACTGCTCACCATCGCCGCGCGGCACGCCCCCGATGACACGCGCACCATCGCGGCCGTGCGCCACATCCGCGACCGGATGCCGCGGCTCACGGACGGCACGCCGGACCAGGTGTACGTCGGAGGTCTCAGCGCGCGCATCCGCGACCTGGAATCGGTGACCACGTCCACGATGCCGCTGATCTTCGGCGTCGTCCTGGCAGCGTCATTCATCCTGCTGCTGCTCGCGTTTCGCAGCATCCTGCTGCCGATCAAAGCCCTCGTGATGAACCTGCTGTCGGTAGCGGCGGCGTACGGGGCGGTGATCCTGGTGTTTCAGGAAGGTCACCTGTCGAGCCTGCTCGGATTCACCTCGACCGGATATCTGCAGGTCTACCTGCCGCTGCTGACATTCGCGGTGCTGTTCGGGCTGTCGATGGACTACGAAGTCTTTCTGGTGTCGCGGATCCGCGAGGAATGGCAGCGCACCGGAGACAATCGCCGGGCGGTCGCGGTCGGTATCGCGCACACGGCTCGGGTCATCACCGCAGCGGCCACCATCATGGTCTGCGTCTTCGCCGCCTTCCTGCTGGCCGGGGTCAGCGAGTTGCAGCAGATGGGCTTCGCCTTGGCGTTGGCCGTGCTGCTGGACGCGTCGGTGGTGCGGCTGCTGCTGATACCCAGCCTCATGCGGCTTTTCGGCCGGGCGAACTGGTGGTTGCCTCGCTTTCTGGATCGACGGCTACCCGATCTGCAGATCGACGAATCGCCGGGCTCCGAACGCGAGCCGGTGCTGTCCGGCCAGCACTCCGGCGGGAAGTGACTCCCGGAAGGGCCGGCTCAGCGACCGGCCTTTAAGCGGCGTCGTCCCGTGAGCCCGCCGGGATCGGCTGTCCGTCTCTGCTGGGTGCCAGCGCGGGCTGCAGTCGCGTGCGCGGCTCTGCCTGGTCGGTGGCGCGCTCGCTGCGCGCCGCTTGGTCGGCCTCCCGCAGCGCGAGCATGAGCCGCTGGGCCAGCTTCTGCGCATCGGGTAGCACGCCCGAATCGGTGATGATGGACAGGCAGAATTGCCCGGCCCAGCCGAGCGTGCCGACTCCCACGGGCACGCCGTCGGCCAACGGAAGGATCGGATACACGTCACAGATGGGGGTCGCCAGCATGTCCAGGCCGACATCCGGGCCGGGCATGTTGGACAGGATCGCCGTGAAGTACCGGCTGCGGTACACCCTGCGGGCGATGAATCGCTGGATGGGCGGCGGAAACGCTCCGGTCGCGCGCATGACTGCCGCGGAGCCGAGGGCGCGGGCGGAGCGGCGCCGCTTGTGGGCCAGGCGGTGCGTCAGATGGAGCCGCTCGAGCATCGGCATCCGGTCGACCGGCACGTCCAGCCGCAGGGCGGCGGTCAGGTTACCGGGGGTCGGCCTCCGACCGGTTCCCGGAGGTGCCGGCAGCCGGGTCGTCACCGGAACGGCCACGCGCAGCCGCTGCCCTGGCGGTGAACCGTCGTGCTCGGCGACTCGTTCGGCGAGAGCATGTCCCAATCCGGCGAGGACCAGGTCGGTGACATGCACATCGAGCCGGCGGGCAAGATCGCGCACCCACGGCAGCGAAGCCATGGTCATGCTGTAGTCGCGGCGTCCGGTCAGCGGCTGGGTGAACGGCAGGGCGTCGGCCGCGCCGTCGGCAGCCAGCTCGGCGATTCCGGCTGCGGCGCCAAGGGCTCTGGCGGCTGCGGACGGCCGGCGGATGCCGGACAGATCCGGCGGGGGAAGCATCGGGTCGAACAGCTGCCGCAGGATATCCACGACGCCGAGCCCGTCGCCGACGGCGTGGTGCATGATCGCAACCGCGCTCGACTCGTTCGGCCCGACGTTGGGGACGTACCAGAGCTGCCAGAGCGGCTTGGAGCGATCCAGCTGCTGCTCGGTGAGTGAGGCGATGAAGCGGGCCAGCTCGCGGCGGCCTCCGCCGTTGGGCAGCACGTGCTCGCGTACATGCCAGTGGAGATCGACGCGTGCGGGTACCCAGCGGGCGTGCCGCAACCACCCGGCGGGACGCAACTGTTGCTCGAGGCGGGGCATCAGCGGCAGGCGCTCGGCCATCAGCTGCTTGAACGAGTCCAAGGCAAGATCCGGTCCGCGGCTGCGGTCCAGCATGACGAAGCCGCCCACCGGTTGCTCCACCTGCGCGGTTTCGACGTGCAGGAAGAACTCGTCGGCTGCCGCAACCCGCTCGCCGGTCGACAGCCGCAGCGCCAACCGCTGCCGGCCCCGTTCCAGAGCGACGGCTAGGCCTACGACGGCAAAGCCGCCGGCGATGTCGAGCAAGTAGTGGTTGCCGGTGGCCACGATGACCAGTGCGGTCAGCGCGACGTGCAGCGCGGCGACGGCGGATCCCGTGCGCGTCGCCCGCGCGCGAAGGGTGACGACGCTGACCCACACCGCCCACCCGATGTGCAGGCTGGGCATGGCCGCGTACTGGTTCGCCCCCGCAGAAACCGTCCCGCCGCCCCACGACAGCAGGGGATGGTTCTGCGCCACGATGTCGACGAATCCCTCGCCGGGCAGCAGTCGCGGCGGAGCCGTGGGCCAGAAGGCGAAGCACGCCATCGCGAGCAGCGTGGTCCACAGCAGCGTGTTGCGGGCCCAGGCGTAATGGCGCGGACGGCGCCACCAGATCCAGCCGAGCACCAAGAATGTGGTCAAGATGTAAGTGGTCGCGTATTCCCAGGCGGCGAGCCAGCCCAGCACTCGGTGGGGCGCGAGCCAGTGGTCCGCGCTGCGCTCGACATCGATGTGCAGCCATCGCTCGGCACGCAGCAGCGAGCGGCCGCGATCGACGGCATCGGCGGTCTGGCCCGACAGGGCCTCGGCGAGGACGGTGTAGATCCCCCAGACGAGCAAGCCGAGGACGATGTCGCGCAACCCCGCAGGTGCTCGTTCCCGTAACGACGCCCGGGACGGGGCGGGATCCGGCTCACCCCGCAGGTCGGCGGACCTGCGCTCGTTTCGACGCAGCGCTGGGCTGACCGGCACTGTGTGACCTTCTTCGCGCTGTGACCGCGGCCCGGCTCTCGGACCTCCCAGTCGATCTCGCCAGCTCACTCGGTAGCAAACATGACAGCTTCATTGCAGCGGCAACTTCCGGGCGGCGAGCAGCCGGCAGACATTCAGCTGTCACTTCGGCCGCAGTGGGTATACCGCGGCCATGCCGAGCTATGAGGTGAACAAGTCCGGAGTCAAGCAGGCGCGCAAGCTCATCGACTCCGGCAAGTACGACGACCAGACAGAATGGTCGGAGGCCGCCCCGTCGGCGGACGACGAGAACGACGCCTTGGACCGTCACGGCTATGACGGCTACGGCGACTGGCACCTCGCCATCGACACGGAGGCCTCCGAGGACACCAAGAGCCGCTACCGCTTCCCCTACGGGGACTTCCGGCAGGTCAATCGGGCCGCCCTGATCCACGCGAAGCAACGCGCGTCGCAAAACGACCACGACGAGGTGGCCGCTGCCGCGGACGAGGTGCTCGAATACCTGGACAAGAAGCGCGGCTGAGGTGCTCCTGCGACATCTTCCAGGCCGGCTGGTTCGCAGCCAGGCTTGCCGAGGTGTCCAAGGGTGATGCCCCGAGCCAGGTCGGCCGGTGGGCGGTGCAAGGGCCGCCGGCAACATCGTCGTTGCCGACGGCCCTTGGGCGTTGGCTCAGGCGGCCTTGAACTGCTTGACCGCTTCCGAGCAGAAGGCCGGCAAGTCATCCGGCTTGCGTGAGGAAATCAGCACGTTCGGGCCCTCCGTGCACACCACCAGCTGCTCGTCCACCCAGGTGGCGCCGGCGTTGCGCAGATCCGTTTGCAGGCTGGGCCAGCTCGTGATGCGGCGACCGCGCACCACGTCTGCCTCCACCAGCGTCCACGGGCCGTGGCAGATCACGGCGACCGGCTTGCCGGCATCGAAGAAGGACTTGGCGAAGGAAACGGCTTCGGGGAACGTGCGCAGCTGGTCGGGATTGGCCACACCTCCGGGCAGCACCAAGGCGTCGTACGCGTCGGGAGAGGCGCTCTTTGCCGCCTCATCGACGGTGAACACCTCGCCCTTGTCGAGGTGGTTGAACGCCTGTACCTGACCGGTGTCGGGGGCGATCAGGCGCGGGGTCGCGCCGGCCTCCTTCACAGCCTTCCAAGGCTCGGTCAGCTCGACCTGCTCAACCCCTTCGTTGGCGACGAGAAATGCGACCGTCTTGCCTTGCAGTTCATCGGTCATTCGTGGTTCCTCCGTTCACTTGTCGTGGGACGGGCGGCACGACCGTGTGCCGGGCGGCCGCCCGGTGGCAGCACGCGCGTCGCGAGGCGATCGGTGAGGACCTCGAAGCGACTCCCTTCTGAATTGCCCATTCCGTTGCTACCCATGCTGGTTTGCAAGGGTCAGCCGGAACCGGCAGGCAAGAGACGAGCAGCCGGCCCGAGGGGAATCGGCCCAGCTGGCCGGGGTAGGCACGCGGCGTGTCGCCAGCTGATATGCACCAGCCGATGGCTGCTTCATGACCGCGCAGCAGACCGCTGAGCCCGGCGTCGCGCAGGACTCCAGGAGCGACGGGGGCGACACCAGGAGGCTGTCGGCGGCGCTGCTCGTCGCCGTCATCGCCTTTGCCGTCCAGCAAACGGCAGTCGTGCCCGCGGTCGACACCATCCAGTCGTCGCTGCACAGCAGCGCCGAGTGGTCGGCGTGGCTCGTGACCGTCTATCTGATCATCGCGACGGTCGCGACACCGGGGATGGGGCGCCTGGGGGACCTGCACGGCCGGCGCCGCATGCTGCTGATCGGGCTCACCGTCTTCGCCATCGGCTCCGTGGGAGCCGCCGTCGCACCGAGCATGGTCGTGCTGATCCTCTGCCGGGCGATACAAGGCATCGGCGGGGCCGTGTATCCGCTGACGCTGTCGATCGCGCGGGAGCAGGTGCCGCCGGAGTCGGTGGAGAAACAGGTGTCGACGCTGACTGCCGCATTCGGTGTGGGAACGGCACTCGGTTTCGTATCGGGTGGGCTGCTTGCCGAGTACCTCTCCTGGCGCGGCCTGTTCGTCGCGGGTGCCGTACTGGTCGCGCTCGCGGCAGTGCTCGTATGGCGCGTCGTGCCGGCGACTCGGCCCACGGCGAGCGGGCGTTTCGACGTGCGCGGGACCGTCATCCTCACTGCGGCGTCGGTGGCGTTGCTCAGCGGCCTGACTCTCGTCGTCCCGCTCGGCTGGACGTCTGTGGTGACCATCGGGCTGTTCGTCGTCGCGTTCGCCGCGAGCGTGCTGTGGGTGATGGCCGAGCGGCGCAGCTCCGACCCGCTGGTCGACCTGCACGTGCTGCGCGATCGCAGAGTTGCCGTCGCGAACCTTTCGACGGTCGGTCTCGGCTGGACGTTGTTCGCGAGCTATCTGCTGATCCCGAAGTTCAGCGAGGCCGGAGGGGGAGACGGCCGCTATGGACTCGGCCTCAGCCCGGCCGCTGTGGGCTTCCTGCTCCTGCCGCTCGCAGTGGGGCAGACGCTCGCCGCTCGCGGCGGGAGCCTGCTCAGCAGGCGCGTTGCTGCGCGCTATGTCTACGCCGCAGGACTCGCGCTCGCGGCTGCTGCTGTCGCGGTGCTCATGGCCGACCGATCGAGTCTGGCGCTCACGGCGTTCGCGGCCTTCCTGCTCGGCTCGGGTGCCGGCATGGCACTGGAGAGCGCGAGCAGCATCGCGACGCAGGGCGTCGCCCAAGAGGTGGCGGCCGTGTCATCCGCGGTCAACAGCACGGTGCGTCGACTCGCCGGCGGAGTGGGTGGGCAGACCAGCACCATTTTGCTGGCGTCATTGATCGGGGTCTCGGGTCAGCCGCGATTCTCCGCGTTTCTGCTGTCCTACGCCATCGCCGGTGCCACGTGCCTGGCCGGGGTGGCGCTGACCCTGTTCGCCTTACCGGATTGACGGCGATCCGGCGGCGCCTGGCCCTACTGCCTCGTCGCGGCTGCGTCTGCCAGGTAGCTCTTGCGCTTGCGTAGCAGCAGCACTCCGCTGAGGGCGAGCGGCAGGAGCATCACGAGGAACGTGAGCTGCAAGCCATGCGCGTTCTGCTGGCTGACGCCCGCATGCGAGGAGTCGACCCCGGCGCCGAACCCGACTGCGGTCGCGCCGAACAGGTGCGAGACGAAGCCGAAGAGCAGGGGAGAGAACGACTCGAACGACGTGCGTACGAAGGTGCGTACCGATTCCCCGCGTCCCCACATTCCCGAGGGCATGACATCGAGCCGCGCCGAGTCCAGCGGCGGGTTGGGAGCTGCCAGGAACACCGCCGCCACCATGATGAGCGGCACCGCCAGCAGCATCGACGTGCTGACGAGGCCGGGAACGAAGAGCAGTGTCGCGATGAGGAAACCGGCGCCGGCAACGAGGACCCGGGCGTCCGTGGTTCCCTTGCGGATCAGCCGGTCGGCGAGCCGCCCGCCGGTCAGGGTACCGACGACCGCTCCCGCGCCGATCAGGACGAGCAGCAGGCTCACGGTGCCCTGTCCGATTCCGAAGTGACCACGGGCGAAGATGACTGCGAACGATCGCACGCCTCCGAGAAAGAAGTACCCGAGGGCTGACGTCGCGATGAAGATCCGGTTGCTCGGGATGGACAGCACGTACTTGGCGGCCTGCCAGATGTTCAGCCGCGCCGGCTCTTCCGGCGGTCGGCGACCGATCTCCTTCGGCACGTCCGACCTGCGGGCGGCTTCCTCCGCGATGCGTGAATTCGGCGCCGGACGCGCGTCCTGATCCGGCCCCCCGACCGCGCTGTCGGCTGCGGCGTTGCCGCGGTCCGCTGCCTCGTCGGCGGGCACGATGTGCGCGTCCCCCTCATGCAGCACGCTCTGCCCGCCGCGGGCCGGCTCCGGAAGCAATCGGTGCACGGCAACGGCGAGCGCCAGGCTCGGAATCGCCATCAGTGCGAACCCGACCCGCCAGCTCAACGCGCTGCCGACGCTGCCGGAGACGAGCAACCCGGCTCCCGACCCCAGCAGCTCGCCGGTGAGCATGTACCCGTACATTCGGCCGCGGATCGACGCCGGGAAGAAGTCGCCGGTCAGCGAGGCCACGGCTGGCCCGGCGGTGGCGATCAACGCGCCCAGTGCCAAGCGGCTCGCCAGCAGCATTTCGTAGCTGGTGGACAGGCTCGAGACGAGAGTCGCGGCGGCCCAGCTGACGATCGCGGCGGTCAGCAGATGCACCCGGTTGACGCGGTCGGCGAGAGCGCCCATGGGCAATGTGACGAGCAGGCCGACAAGAGAGCTCGCGGTGATCAGCAGGCCCAGGTCTGTATTTCCAATATGGAATTGACGTTCCAGCTGGGGTGCGAGTGCACCCACCGTGCCCTTGTCAGCGCTGTCGAGTGACATGACGCAGGCGAGCAGCACGATGACTCGACGCCGGGCGCGTCCGCCGAGCGCCTGCGTGAGGCGATCGCCCACCCAGTCGGAAGCGCCCTTGACGGCCCGGTCAGCAGGTGCGAGTGCGGCGCTCGCCCGACTCCCCCTCGCCAAAGCGCCTCCTGGCCGCCTTCCGGATTCGTTGTCGCTGCCGTCCGCCGTCCGACCGTGCGGCTGGCCTTTACCGGAAATTGCCCGCTGGGGTGCGACTAAACGATCCGCCGGACCGGACGGTCGGTTGAGGGTGATTCAGCCGGGCACCGGAACTTCAGCCGGCTTATCCGAAACAGGTGAGGTCCTATGCCGCAAAGCTTTGCGCGCGAGGCGTTTCGCGGACGCAACCGGTTTCTGCTGCGCATCGCGGTGGTCGCGGCCGTGGGTGGGTTCTTGTTCGGCTACGACACCGGCATCATCTCGGGCGCCCAGATCTACATCAAACGAGATCTGTCGACGTCGCAGCTGGAGCAGCAGTGGATCGTCGGATCGCTGCTGGTCGGCGCGATGGTGGGAGCCGCCGGCTCGGCCTATCTGTCCGACCGCATCGGCCGGAAATGGACGAAGGTGATCTCCGGATCGGTGTACGTCATCGGAGGGGTCAGCTCGGCGCTCGCGCAGAATGTGCCCTGGTTGCTGAGCAGCCGGTTCGTACTCGGGCTGGCGGTGGGCACGGCTTCCTTCGTCTCGGTCGAGTACATCTCCGAGCAGGCGCCGCCGAAGCTGCGCGGCGGCGTGACGACGTTCAACCAGCTCATGGTGACGACGGGCATCCTGGTCGCCTATCTGGTGTCGGCCGGGTTCCAGAACGTCAGCGGCACGTGGCGCTGGATGCTCGGTCTTTCGGCCATACCGGGTGCCGTGCTGGCGATCGGCATGTTGTTTGTTCCCCAGTCGCCGCGGTGGCTGGTGTCGCGCGGGCGCAACGACGAGGCCCGGGACATCTTCTCCAAGACCCGCAGTGACGATGAAGCCGACCAGGAAGTGGATGACGTCCGGGAAACCGTGGAGCAGTCCAAGGACATCGCCATTCCCGATCTTTTCCGCGAACGGCTGCGGCCGCTGATGATGGTCGGGCTGGCCTTGGCCGTCTTCCAGCAGATCATCGGGGTCAACACGGTCATCTACTACTCGGCGACCATCCTGCACTACACCGGACTGTCCGCGAGTTCGTCGGTGCTGCAGGCCGTTTCGGTCGGCATCACGAACGTCGTCTTCACGGTGGTCGCCGTGCTGCTGCTGGATCGGGTCGGCCGCCGGCCGATGCTCCTCATCGGTACCGCGGGGACCGTGGTCGCGCTCGTCGGACTGGGTTTGTGGTTCCAGCTCACCGCGCTGCACTCGATGGGCGTGCTGGCGTTGATCTTCTTGCTGGTGTTCATGGCGTCGTACGCCATCGGGCTCGGACCGGTGTTCTGGCTGATGATCAGCGAGGTCTATCCGGCGGGTATTCGCAGCAAAGCCATGAGTATTGCCACGGTCGCCAACTGGGGCGCGAACTTCCTGGTGTCGTACTTCTTCTTGCAACTGGTGGACGCGCTCGGCCGGCCGGGGACGTTCTGGCTGTATGCGGGGATGGGTGTCATTGCGTTCGCGTACTTCTTCTGGAAGCTGCCGGAGACCAAGAACCGGTCGCTCGAGGAGATCCAGCGGGAGGTCGGCGCCGATACGGGCGCGGCGCAGGAATCGTCCGCGGCAGTCTGAGGCGAATGCCCCGGGCGCGGATGGGGATATCAAGCAGACCGCAACCGCCTGCGCATTGCAATGACTGCAGCAGGGTTCGCATGGCGTGGGGCGGGTTCGACGGTACGAGGTCTCGCAGCGGGAGGAAGAGACGCGATCCGGTCGCTGCGTTCTTGAGTCGACGCCCCACTGGTCGGGCGGCGGAGGAAACCATTGCTCACTGTGATCATCGGCCTGCTGGCTGCGCTGTGGCTGGGTGCCGGTCTGGTGATACAGCAGCACGTCGCTGCGACCGCACCGTGGTCCGACGTGCTGTCGGTGCGGATCCTTCGTGACCTGATCCGGCGGCCGCTGTGGCTGATCGGCGTTGCGGTCGGGGTGGTCGGTCAGGTGCTCGGCGCGATCGCCCTGGGGCGCGGCAGCCTGGCACTGATCGAGCCGTTGCTCGCCGCGAACCTGCTGTTCGCCCTACCGTTGGCCGCCATCTGGCATCGCCGGCGGCTGCGCCGCCGCGAGTGGCTGGGGGCGGTCACCTTGATCGCCGGCCTCGCCGGTTTTCTTTTCGCCGCTTCCCCGGGGCATCCCGCGGGAGTCGCGGTGCCGATGCACGCGTGGGCGATCGCCGGCGGCGCCGGGGTGGCTCTGGTCGGGGCGATGGTGTGGTGGGCCCGCCGCAGCGACCAGACCGCCGAAGGCACGCTGCTCGGCAGCGCCGCCGGCGTCGTGTTCGGGTTTCAGGACGCGTTGACCAACCGGGTGGATCACATCATCGGCCAGAGCTTCCCGCGGATGTTCACCTCATGGGAGACGTACACCTTGGTCGCGGTCGGCGCCACGGGCCTGCTGCTCGACCAGAGTGCCTTCAAGGCAGCGCCGCTGACCGCCTCCCTTCCCGGGCTCACGGTCGCCGAGCCGGTCGTCGGCATCATGCTGGGTGCGGTGCTCTTCGGTGACCCGTTGAATCTCGGCGCCCGGCGCCGTCGTCGCCGAGCTGGCCTGCCTGCTCGTCGTCGCGCTCGGTGTCTACACGCTCTCGCGCTCCCCGCTCATCGACCGTGAGGCTCGGCCAGCAGAGCGGCCGGCGGTCACGGCCGCGCCGCGCTAGCGCACGCGCCGGCAAGCGGGCGCAGTGGCAGGGTGGCTGCGACTGCTACCGGCGTGCGTGCCCCCGGCGCGGGTACTGCTCGGGATACGTCCGTCGCTGCCCATGGAAAGCGAGCCGCCATGACGCCTCCCGCTGTCGTCGCCTTCGACGTCAATGAGACGCTGTCCGATCTCGAGCCCCTGCGTGAACTCTTCATAGGAGCCGGGCTTTCCGGGGAGATGCTGGACGCCTGGTTCGCGGCGACGTTGCGTGACGGCTTCGCGTTGACGGTGACCGGCAATATCGCGACGTTTGCGGAGCTCGGTGCGGGCGCGCTGCGCCCGCTTCTGTCCGGGCGGGACTGCACGCGAGCGGTCGATGAGCTCACCGATGCGGTGATCGCTCGCTTCAGCGACCCACCCATTCACCACGACGTCGCCGCCGGCCTGCGGGACCTTCGAGAGGCGAACATTCGCGTCGTCACACTGTCGAATGGGAGTGCGAGCGTCGCCGACGGCCTGCTCGAGCGCGCCGGCTTACGCGATCTCGTCGAGCTGACCCTGACGGTCGCTGACGCCGGCCGGTGGAAGCCGGCTGCGGAGGCCTACCGGTATGCGGCCCAACGCTGCGGTGTGCCGATCGAGCAGATCGCGCTTGTTGCCGTACATCCCTGGGACACCGATGGGGCGAAGCGGGCGGGCATGAAGAGCGCGTGGCTCAATCGCAAGGGAGTGCCGTATCCGCCGGCGTTCACCGCACCGGATGTCGTGGGCAATGACCTTCCGCAGCTGGTGCATCGGCTGCGCGGGTCGCTGTAGCCGGGCGCCCCCGCTGGTGGTCGGATGCCGCCGCTCAGCCGCCGGAATTCGCTGCGGACACGTTCCGCGGCGGGTAAGCCGGCCACCGGCCGGACTCGCCGGCCGGCTCCGGCTGGTCGCCGAGAACCGTGACGCGGCTGAGCACCCGCGTGTCGAAGAAGTCGTTGACGACGTAGTGCTGCGTGATGCGGTTATCCCAGATGCCGATGGTGCCGGGCGTCCACCGGTAGCGGCAGGTGAGATAGGGCTGCTCGCTGAACGAGTACAGGTACTGCAGCAGCGCGTCGCTTTCGCCCTTGCTCAGCTGCACGATCCGCGATGTGAACTGCCGGTTCACGAAAAGTGACGGGCGCCCGGTCTCGGGGTGGCGGCGAACCACCGGATGCTCGGCGCATTGCTCCGGGTGACCGAAAACGGCGGCGGTGTGCACTGCTGTCAACCCCAGCAGGAGCTCCCGGATCGGCGCGGAGAGCGACTCGTAGGCCAGTGCCTGGTTCGACCACATGGTGTCCCCGCCGGATGGCGGGACGATCTGCATGTTGAGAATGGAGAACTGCGGCGGTGACGCCGCGAACGTCACGTCGGTGTGCCAGACATCGGCGATGAAACCGTGTTGGCTGGACAGCACGCAGATCTCGGGGTGGTCGTCGTCGAGCTTCGGAATGTAGGGGTGTACTTCGAGCTCGCCGAAGCGTCGACCGAGATCGCGGTGCGCCTCCGGCGCGAGGTGCTGGCCAGGAAGGAAGACGACGAGATGCTGCCGCAGCGCGTCGCGCAGCTGCTCATAGCCGGCGTCGTCCAGCCGGGCGAGGTCGAGGCCGGTGATCTCGGCGCCGAGCGCTCCGGCGATCGGGCGCACCTGCAGCGAGGCTTGAGCAGCCGTGGTCGTCATGGCGAGCATTTAATCGCTGCGATTAACTGGTGTCAACATGTCTGAGACCAGGGAGGCGCTACTGCGCGCGGGTGAGCGGCTCTTCGCGCGCGACGGCATACACCGGGCCCGCATCAAGGACCTGAACGAGCTCGCCGGGCAGCGCAACGTGTCTGCACTGCACTACCACTTCGGCTCGCGTGAGGGACTGCTGCGGGCGATCGTCGAACGGCACGTGAGCCGGGTCGACAGCGGCCGCGCGAAGCTCTTGCGCCAAGCGCCGGAGAAGGCCGACGTGCGTGAGCTCATGCGTATCGTGATCGCTCCGCTGGCCGACGAATTGCAGACTCCCAGCGGACGCGACTATTTGCGCATCGTGCCGCAGATTCTGGAAAGCGACGTGTCCCCGCCGGCGCTGCTGCAGACCATGCAGCGTGCGGAGCAGCATCTGCAGTCGCTGGCCGAGCGGACTCGCAAGGAGCGGCTCAGCGCCATGATCAGAGCGATGACCGCGCTGCTCGAGGCGCGGGCCAGCCAGCTCGAGCGGGGACAGCAGCCGTACCTGGACGACCGCGAGTTCGTGAACAATCTGGTCGACATGGCGACCGGGATGCTGCTCGCGCCCACGTCGATCAGCAAAAGCTCGCGCTGACTGCGCGGGGCAGGAGCGCGTGCGGAGGCGGTCGCCGAGGCAGCCGGTGCGCGTCACCTCGTCGTGACGAGATCAGGTCACCATCCGGCGACGCCTTCGTTCGCTCCTGAGGGTGCGGGAGGCGGCTACGTCGAGCGCCCGTCGCCCTCCCACGGGTGTGAGCCGACGTGCATGTGACGAGCCAGGTCGTTGCGGTACTGGACGCGGATGTACCGGTCGGCCCAGATCCACCGGTCGCCGTCGCGGCGCCATTCGTCCTCATAACGTCCGGCCACGATGAGCGCGAACTCCTCGCCCGGGGGCTGCTGCGCGACGGTGTAGCTGGTGACCGACCGTGCGGTCCCGGCTTCCAGGTCGACGTCGATCAGCACGTTGGAGTAGATCTCCTTGGTGGCGCGTCCACGGTCGGGATAGGTGACATTCGTGCGACGGTACTGATCCCGGATCTCGTCGCGGCCGCGAAACGCCTTGCGTCCCACGATGTCGGCGCCGAACGTGGCATCGGCGAGCAGATCCGCCACCGCCTCGAAGTTGCCGTCCTCGAGGTGGTAGCCCATCTGGTAGAGCTGATGCTTGATGGCCGACTCCGCAGCCAGCTGTGCCACTTGCTGCTCGATTGATGACGCGCTCATCGAACTCCTCTTGTGACGGCGGCAGGCGAGACCTGCTCGGCGCAGCAGTATGTCACTGCGCCTTAGCGGTCGCGCAGCAATGCTCCCGGGTTGAGAATCCAGGCGGGGTCGAGAGCGGTCTTGATCCGTCGAGTCAGCTGCATGACGTCGGCGCCGAGGTAGCCAGGGAGCCAGTCCCGCTTCGTCCGGCCGACACCGTGTTCGCCCGTGATGGTGCCGCCGAGCTCCAGTGCAAGGTCCATGATGCGCCCGAAAGCACTGTGCGCGCGGGCGGTCGAGGATGCATCGGTGGCGTCATATGCGATGAGGGGATGCGCGTTGCCGTCACCGGCGTGCGCCACCAGCGCGATGGTCGTGTCGAGCTCTTCGGCGATGTGCGCGATCCCGCGGACGAGCGCGGGCAGCTTCGGAAGGGCGACGCCGACATCCTCGAGAAGCAGGTCGCCAAGCTTCTCCAAGGCCGGGAACGCTGCCCGCCGAGCGGCCGCGAACGCGTCCCCTTCGGCCGGGTCGTGCGTGCAAAAGACCTCTGCTGCACCGTTCGCCCGGGCGGCGGCTTCCATCTGGCGGATCTCGGTCGGCGCTGCGTCGCCGGGAGCATCGGACCGGCAGATGAGCAAGGCATCGGCAGCCCGGTCGAGCCCCATGTGGGCGTAGTCCTCGACCGCGTTGATGGCCGTGCGGTCCATCAGTTCCGCCATAGCCGGTCGGAGTGCCGACGTGATCGCGAGGACCGCTGCTGCTGCGCCGTCGATCGTCGGGAAAGTAGCCACCATCGTCGACGCCGGAGGAGGGGCCGGCACCAGTCGCAGGGTGAGCTCGGTGATGACGCCGAGCGTGCCTTCGGAGCCGACGAAGAGCTTGGTCAGCGACAGTCCGGCCACGTCTTTCAACCGCGGTCCGCCGAGTCTCACAGCGGTACCGTCGGCCAGCACCACCTGCATTCCGAGCACGTAGTCGGTGGTGACGCCGTACTTGACGCAGCACAGTCCGCCGGCGTTCGTCGCCGCATTGCCGCCGATGCTGCACATTTCGAACGACGACGGATCCGGTGGATACCACAGCCCGTGCGCAGCGGCCGCGTTCTTCACCTCGACGTTGAGCACGCCCGGCTGAGTGATGGCGACCCGGGCGAGCGGATCGATGACGATGTCGCGCATCCGCTCCAGCGACAGGACGATGCCCCCATCGACCGCGGCCGCTCCGCCGGACAGTCCCGAGCCGGCACCTCGCGGCACGACCGCAACGCGGTGCGCAGAAGCCCAGCGCAGCGCGTGCTGGACGTGAGCCGTGGTGCGGGCGCGCACGACCGCGCAGGGCCAACCCGCGTCCCGGGTGCGCGCCCAGTCATGGCGATAGGGCGCGATCACGTCCCGGTCGGTCAGCACGACGCCCGCGGGCAGACCGGACGTCAGCGCGGCGAGGTCGGCGGTCACCAGAGCGATCCTGCGCTATCCGGCCCCGCGGGGCCAGCGGGCCGTCCAGCGGCTCGGGCGCCTACAGCAGCGTGCCGCTGGGCCCGGTGAGGAAAGGATGCTTTGCGGCCAGTGCCTCGGCGAGCCAGACGGTCGCTGCGGAGGTATCCAGCGGGAACATTTCGGTGCGGCCACCTCGGCCGCCGACCCGGTGGAACCGGACGATGCCCATGGGCTTGAAGCCGGCCTTGAGGATCGCCTTGCGCGAAGGAACGTTGTCCACCGCGATCTTCGTGACGGCCGTGCGAGCGCCGGCCTCGTGCTCAGCGTGGGCGATCGCCTTCCATCCGAGCGGCGCGATACCGCGGCCGCGAGCCGCTTCCGCGGTGACCGAATCCTCGAGCATGACGATGTGTTCGGCCAGCAGCAGCCGGCCGTCGCGGGCCGCGATGACCGGCGCCGACGTGCGAAACACCCAGCAGGCAAAGAGCGGTTCGCCGCCTTCCAGCACGAACCACGGCGTGGCGCCTGACGCGAGCCGGCGCTTCGCGTCTTCCCGTCCAATCGTCGGCAGGCGTTCGACGAGGGCGAGGTCGTTCTCGTCACCGGCGCGCACGGTCAGGCCATCCGGGATGACGGGGTTCGCATCCACCTGGGTGAGGTCTTGCTGATACCAGATGTGGCTCTCGTCGATGACGAGGTGAGGACGAACGATTTCGCCGATCCGTTCCATCACCGCGCCGGCACCGTCCATACGGAACATCTCGAGCGCGGTGGCCGCCTTACTCATGACGCAACCTCCTTTGCCATAGCGCGTCGAACAAGATGTGCTGTGGCCCGCATGCCTGAGCGCGGGCTCACCCGCAGGATGCGTCGGCGGATGTCGGTGCGGGTGCCCGCGGCGAAGCGCAGCTTGAAGTCGTGCTCGCCGCGCAACAGGTCGAACTCGGCCAAACCGTCCGCGGCGGAGGCGAGAATCGCGTTGCCGAGCAGGGTGAGCCCCGGACTGCCGCCGCCGTCGGTGCGCAGTCCCATCGAGTAGTAGTAGCTGCGGTCGCCGAAGCGAAGGGCGTACAGCAGAGCGATGTCGCGGTCACCATCGTGCAGGCGGTAGATCCGCGCCATCTCGCGCCGTGCGAGTTCGCCCGCGACGTGACGGTGAAAGCCTCGGCGCGCCGGGCTGTTGAAGACCTGCGAGCGCTCACCGAAGCGGGCGTTGTGCAGTTCCATCAAGGTATCCAGTGCACGTTGCACGCTTTGCGGGTCGGTGATGACGTCGAACCCGCCGCCACGCTTCTCCATCGCACGGACCCCGCGGCGCAGCTGCGAGCGCAGGTTGTGGCTGAACGCTGCCTCGGTGCCGGTCCGGCCTGCCAGGCTGACGTACGGGCAAAGGACATCCTCGGACGGGAGCCGGCGAAAGAGCGGGCCGCTCAGCTCGTCGAGGGCTGAAAGCAGCACGCCGTCCGGGCGCAGGCCGTCGAGGTCGAGCAGGTCCCAGTCGGATCGCCGGCGCAGATGACGCATGAACGCGAGCGCGGCGGCGTGCGACCACACCGGATCCGCGATGACGTCGTTGTGGTCAGCGGCCAGCCACGAGCTGCCGGCCAGGCTCAGCCGGCGCATGCCCGCGGGTCCGCGGTCGGACTCGAGCGCGAGCGCGGCCACCGGCCGAGAACCAAGCCATGCCGTCAGGACGCGTGCGGGCGTTTCGGGCACGGCCGCCATGGCGCCGACCCACGTCCAGGTCTCGAAGGGGGTCCGGGCGAGGGGCGCGAGCTCTTGCCAGGAGCGGGCGGCCCGGCTGCTGCTCAGCGGGTCATCGGTGACGATCAGCGCTGGCGAGGCGGGCCGCGGGACGGCTGCGTCGATGGTGCGGTCGGGAGCGGTGAGCATCTGGTCAGCCGCCTTCGCGGCGCAGGACGGCGACGATGGTGCGCAGCAGGATTCGCACGTCCAGCCACAGTGACCAGTTCTGGATGTAGTAGTTGTCGAACTTGGCGCGCTCGCCGATCGACGTGTCGCCGCGAAGGCCGTGGACCTGAGCCCATCCCGTAAGGCCGGCGGGAACGCGGTGGCGCGCCAGGTAGCGCGGGAACTGCTTCGCGAACTGCTCGACGTAGTAAGGCCGTTCCGGGCGGGGGCCGACCAGAGTCATGTCGCCGCGGACGACGTTCCACAGCTGGGGCAGCTCGTCGAGCGAGGATCGGCGCAGGAACTTGCCTACCGGTCCGACGCGCGAGTCGTCCGCCACGGACCAGGTGGTCTGCGACTCGGTGTCGTTGATCGGACGCAGCGAGCGGAACTTCATCAGCTCGAACGTGCGCCCGTCGACGCCGACCCGCTCCTGACGGAAGATGATGCCCGGCCCGCCTTCGAGGCGAACCGCGAGCGCGATGACGGCGAGCAGCGGGATGAGCGGGATCAGCAGGCCGAGCGCGACCACGATGTCAAGCAGTCGCTTGAGCCGCCAGGTGGCTGCCCGGTAGGCGGGACGGCGCAGCCGCACCAGCGGCGTGCCCCACACCTCTTCCATGTCCGCGTCGCGCTGGGTCAGCTCGAATAGCCGCGGAACGAGGAAGATCTCGCACGCCATGCGGTCGCAGGTGCGCAGCACGCTGACCATGTCCGACTCGCGTTGACGCCCGAACGCGATGATCACGACGCGTGCCGAGACCGCCTCGATGAGCTCGGCAAGTCCCGTCTCCTGGCGGATGACCGGAACACCCTTGAATTCAGCGGTGCTGAGCAGCGGGTCGAGGTCCCACACCGCGACGGGCTGGAGCCCGATGTCGGGATGCTCCTGCAGCTTCACGGTGATGTCGCGGGCGACGTGTCCGGCGCCGATGACCAGCGTGCGGTGCGCCACGAGCCCGCGCCGGCGAGCCCACCGCACGATGAGGGAGCAGCCGAGCCGCCCGGCGACGAGCAGCGCCGCGAGTATGGCTCCGGCGATAGCAATGCTGCGCGCTGCCGCGGAATCGGACTGGATGACGGCGACGTACAGGGCGACTCCCGCCGTCGCGAACAGGGCGCTGGCGACGAGCGTGGGTAGCAGATCGAGCAGTGAGGAGTTGAGCCGCGACCGGTACGTGCCCCGGCGGGCGAGCAAACCGATGGTGAGGGCCGAGACGGCGAGCCACGGGGCGAAGGCGACGTCTCCGACGGCGAAGGCGATCCCGCCCGCAAGCATGTCGCTGATCGCGAGGTATCGGCCGACCCGGCCGCGCAGCAGCCTGCCGGCCCGACGGTGGCGAGCCGGCTGCGGCGCCAGCGCCAGCCGGGGCGCTGCCGGCTGCTCGGGCACCGTCGTCAGCGCCGCAGCAACGCGCGTCGAGTCGAGCGCTGTATCGAGCGCAGCCTCCGGCCGTCCCGATGCGAACGGCACTTGTCTAGCCGACGCGCTCACAATGCCCCCAAGTCACTGGCCGCGGCGCCTGGCGGGAGCTCCGCGACCCGTCCACAGAACGGCCTCCGTCGTCACGGTCAGTCATGGGCGACGCTAGCCGGTTCACTAGATCTCAGCTAGGTAAACGGTTCGACCTCCTGGAACATCACGCGAAATTCAGCTCATGGTGAGCTTTCACACCTCACGCGCTGAGTACGTTCAGTGAACGTTCAGGCTTCTTGTGCCACGCGTCACGGGTTGCGCCGTTTGCCCGGGTCCGCTGCTGCAGACGAGTGACCCCGGCGAGCGCCCGTGTCGCGGAGCGAACCGCCACGGGCTACCGTCGTGACCATGAGGGTGCTCGTCACCGGAGCCGCCGGCTTCATCGGTTCCAACCTCGTCGACGGCTTGCTCGCCCGCGGCCACGAGGTCATCGGGCTCGATAACCTGTCGCGCGGCCAGCTGCCAAACCTACGAAGTGCATTGCAGGAAAAAGATTGCAGCTTCGAGAAGTTCGACGTGACGGACGCCGATCTCGGCGCGGTGCTCGGCCGGATCCAGCCTGAGGTCATCTGCCATCTGGCGGCCCAGATCGACGTGCGCGTGAGCGTGAACTCACCCGTCGTCGACGTGCAGCAGAACGTCGTCGGCACGGTGAACCTGCTGGACGCCGCCCGGCGAGCCGGGTCTCGCAGAGTTGTGTTCTGCTCCTCCGGAGGCTCGATATACGGATCGCCGGAGACGCTGCCCGTGGCGGAAGATGCGCCGCTCGCGCCCGAATCGCCCTACGCCGCGAGCAAGGCGGCCTGCGAGCTCTACCTGATCTCCTTCGCGAAGCTCTACGGGCTGGAGTGGACCTCGCTCGCGCTGAGCAACGTCTACGGCCCGCGACAGGATCCGCACGGAGAGGCGGGGGTCGTCGCGCTGTTCGCCTCCGCGCTGCTGGAGGGACGCGAGGCCACGATCTTCGGTGACGGGGAGGCGACCCGCGACTTCGTGTACGTCGGCGACGTGGCAGACGCGTTCGCGCGGGCCGTCGAGCTCGACACGGCCGTCGGCCGCCGGCTGAACATCGGCACGAGTGCGCAGACGTCCGTCAAGCAGCTGTACGACTCGCTGGCGAGCATCATCGGCAGCGACAGGCAGCCCCGCTACGCCGAAGGTCGTCTGGGGGAGCTGCGGGCGAGCGCGCTCGACGCCACGGCCGCCCGTGATGTGCTCGGCTGGGTGCCGGCCACGTCGTTGGAAGCCGGGCTTGCGAACACCGTCGACTGGCTGCGCGCGAGCTAGCCTGCAGTCGCGCCGCCTCTTACGCCGCGTCGCGTATGGCGTAACGCAGGTTCATGGCCAGCTCCGTGAGCCCGCGCTCGGGGTACATCACGACTCGGCGAAGCTCGAGCGGCGGGGTGTCCTGATAGTTGAATCCCTCACGCGTCGTGAGTGCTGCGCTGTGCCCGGCCTCCTGGGCTGCGACCAGCGTGTGGTCGTTGTAGTCGGCGGCCGTCCCGTTCGGATATGCCAGCACGTCAGCGGCGACGGACAGCTCATCCTGCAGCCTGCGGCGCGACAGCGCGAGGTCACGTCGCTGCACCTCGCCGTCCTCCTGGGCGAGGATGGCGTGGTTGCAGGTGTGCGAGCCGATGGCGATGCCGCGACTGCCCAGCTGCCGGGCCTCGTCCCAGTTGAGGAACATCGACTCGGCCGAAGGGCGAGTCCCGGTCGGGCGCAGCTCGCCGGCGAGCGACTCGACCACCGAGTCACGATCGCTGCGGTCGCGCCGCTTCAGCGAGCGTTGCAGCTCGGACAGCGTGCGCTTGCGCTCCGCCTGGCTGCTGAGCGGCCACCGCCGATCGTCCCACTCGAACTGCTCGCGGCTGCTGTTCATCACCGCCCACGACACGACCTCCCACCACGGCATCGCGGTGTTCGACAGCAACCCCGGCACAAGGAAGAACGTCGCGGGCAGCCCGAGCCGCTCTAGCATCGGAAGGGCGAGCGTGAGGTTGTCGCGGTAACCGTCGTCGAAGGTGAGAGCGACGGCCCGGGGCGGCAGCGGCCGCCCCTTCGTGAGGTCCTCCAGCGCGCTGGCGAGCGGTACGACGTTGGCCAGCCGACGAACCGTTCGCAGCTGACGCTCGAGCCCGCGGGCGCCGGCGCCTTGCCGTGCCGGGAAGCACCACGTCGGCTCGACGTTGTGGTAGCAGAGAACGAGTAATCGTGAACTCATGGCTGTCCCTTCCCCAGCGGCGGGGGCTCGGCCGGAGGTCGACCGCGCATCCCTCGCGCGACGCGGGCGAGGCGTCGCAGCCATTCCGGGCGACGTCCGCCCCCGACCGCCCATGCGACCACGGCGCCCGCAGGCCGGCGCGGGAGGAGCGCGACAGTGGCGAGGATGACCAGCTGGACGGCACGGTCGGCGGCCGGGAGCTCGGTGCGCGCTCGAACCGCCCTGGCGCCCGCTCGTAACAACGTTATCCGGCGATCGCCGCGCAGCGGATGCCCGGCAGGATCCAGCCGGAGGGAGGCGAGACGGTGCAGGACGTGGTCGGGCTGCCGCAAGGACAGCCCTTCGGCAAGAGTGACGCCCAGCTGCGCCGCATGCGCGCGCAGTTCACGCTCCTTCACGAGGTCGCGAACGACCCGCTCGCGAAGCCGGTTCACGCCGACTCCGCCGGAGTAGGCCCACCGGTTCGACGCGTGCTGGCGGTAGGCGCCGAGCTCCTTGTCGATCGAGACGACCGGTCCGTGAAGCGGAGCGACCGTGTTCACGTAGGCGTCGATCGCGTTGAACGCCGCAGGCGTCGGGAAGAGCTGCTTGAGCAGGGTGCGTGAGAACGCGTTGCCACTGGTCACCGGCGTCTCGTAGTAGCCGGTGGCGCGCAATTGCTCGGTCAGATCGCCGTGCGGCAGCGGCACGGTCCACGGCGGATCCGTACCGAAAGCGACGCCGTCCGCGTCCACCAGCGCGAGCCGGAACTGCACCTTGCCGCAGCTCGGCTGCCAGGCGGCTGCCACTTCGGCTGCCGCAGCCGGGAACAGAAAGTCATCGGCGTCGAGGAACATGACGATGTCCCCGCTACTGGCGTCGAAGCCGGCTTCACACGCCGCGGGTTGGCCGGCGTTTCGCTGGTGCAGCACCCGCACCCGGTCCTCGTAGCCGGCGAGGATCTGCGGCGAGCCGTCGGTGGACCCGTCGTCGACCACGATGACCTCGACGCGCGGATACCCCTGGGCCAGCGCGCTGTCGAGCGCGACCGGCAGGTACCGCGCGTAGTTGTAGTTGTTGACGACGATGCTGACCAGCGGCGGCAGCTGGGCGTCTGCGGTCACGACCCCGTCACCACCCTCAGATGACTCCATGGGATCCCGGAGAGCTCGTTGTAGTCGTATTCGAGGCCGGCGGCGGGATACGGGTCCGACTCGCCGCTCGGGCTCTCGAAGCCGAGAGCCAGTGCCGTTCCGGCCGAGTTGCGGATGTAGCCGCCGTAGCGCTGCAACGCTCGCGCGATCGCCCGCTCCGCACGCGAGAGACCGGGCAGGCTGTCGACGTCGATGGCCGGATCGAGCTGCAGCCGGGTGCCCATCGGAAGGCAGTCGGGGGCGGAGCGGACGCCATCGGTCTTGACCGCGGGATAGACGAACGTGTCGCGGCAGGTGTATGAGGAAGCGAACTCGACCGCGTGGTTGATCTCGCCGGACTCGATGTCCGAAGTCCGGATCAGCCCTGCCAGCAAGGAGATTCCAGCTCCGGTCTGCCCATGCCGGCCGTCTCCGTCGAGGTTTACGCGGCTGGTCGAGGCCGCCGTCCAATTGCCGTCCGGCTGGCGGGCCGCCCGGTAGAACTCGTAGCTCGTTCGCGCGGCGAGGTCCACGATCACCATGGCGCCGTCGGCGCCGCTCGCCGGCTTCGCGTTGGCGGGAAACGGGACCGAGGCGCGCGCAAGATCGCACGGCAGGGTGTCGTCGGTGCAGCGCACCGTCCGGCGCGGGGTGTCCGCGCCCGCCTCGAAGACGGGCGTGCCGAACGTGTAAAGGTTCGCGACCGGTGACCCGTTGCCGACGAGCAGCCGGACCAGGCGTGCGCTGTCGGAGGCCACCTCAGGATGGGCCGGCACGGTTGTGTTGAAAGGGCTGCCGGCCGCGAAGATCTGCGTATCTGCCGCTGTGCGTGTCGGCGTCGACGAGCTGCAGGCGGCGCAGGCGACGGCGCAGAGGGCCGCAGCGAGCGGCTGCGAGCGGGAGCGCAGGCGCCGGCCGCGACGCCTCATCGTGGTCTCCAGGGCCGGAGCCGGCGCTGCTCTCGATCGGCGATAGCGGCCGTATAGACGTCACGCAACTGCTCGACCCAGAGATGGGCGTCGAACCGCTGCTCCGCCAGCAGGCGGGCCGCCCCGCCCATGTCGGCCCGGCGCGGCGCATCTCTTAGCAACTCGATCACGGACCCGGCGATGCGACGGTGATCGGCGTACGGAACGAGCAGTCCGGTCACGCCGTCGTCGATGACCTCCGCGACCCCGCTGCCCTCGGTGGCAACAGCGGGAATCCCGCACGCGGCGGCTTCGATCAGCGCGGTAGGCAGCGCCTCCCGGATGGTGGGCAGGCAGGTGATGGTGGACGCGGCGAGGATGCGCTCGGCATCGCCGCGGCGGCCGGCGAAGACGACACTGTCCTCGACCCCGAGAGCGCGGCACTGCTCACGCAGCGAGCCTTCCAGCGGACCGTCGCCGACCAGCAGAAGCCGTGCGTCGGGCACGGCCGCGGCGACCTCGGGCCAGGCGGCGATGGCGTGTTCCTGCCCCTTGCCGGTGCCCAGCCGGCCGAGGACGGTGACCAGCGGCACGTTGTCGCGCAGTCCGAGGTCGGGAGGCAACGGGATCGGCTCAGGCCGGAAGCGGTCGAGATCGATGCCGTTGGGGACGACGGTCCAGTGGCGCTTTGCGCCGCCGTACGCGGAGGCGAAGCCCTCCAGCGAGGCGCGTGACACGAAGATCACGCGATCGCCGCGGTTCGCGGCGAGCACCGAGAGTCGTTCCCGCCACAGTTCGCGCCCGGCGAGGGGGCGGGGAACGTGGTGATACGTGCTGATGCAGGGATGACCCGTACGCCAGCACGCGAGCGGGACGAGCGTCGCGGAGTCCTGCAGGTGGGCGTGCACCACGTCCGGCGCGCTCTCGCGAATCGCTGCCGCCACCCGCGCGACGGCGTCGGGCTGGGCGAGCCGGTGGATGTCGAGGAAGCGGGGCGTCAGGCCGGCCTCTTGCAGAACCGGCAGCCAGGCGACCGCCGGGCCGGAGGCCGGACTGAGACTGACGATGTCGACCTCGATGTCGTGCTTCGGACCGAAACGCCCGAACGTCGCCAGCACGTTCTCGGCGCCGCCGAAGCGCAGCCCGTCGATGACCGCGAGCACTTTCATGCTGCGGCTCTCCGAGCGGGCCCGTTGGCGGCGCCCGCGGGGCTCGCAACGAGCTCTTCCAAGGTGGGAAGTACCTGCTGCACCACGGTTTTCCACGACGCTGTCGTTCGCGATCGTTCGAGAGCCGCAGCACCGAGCCGGGTCGCGAGCTCCGGCTGTGTCAGCACCGTGCGGAGCGCGTCAGCGAGCGTGGACGCATCCTGCGGCGGAACCAGCAGGCCGGTTACGCCGTCCCGTACGGCGATCGAAAGGTCGCCGACATCAGTGGCGACCACGGGCCGGGCGAAGGTTTGGGCGAGGTGCACAACGCCGCTCTGGTTCGCGATGAGATACGGCGCGGCGACGACCCGCGCACCGCTGATGAGATCCGCGACGTCGCCGACCGGCACGTAGCCGGCGCGTATGTCGACGTTGCCGATACCTGCTGCGCGCTCCCGCAGCGCCGGCACGTCGACGTCGGCTGCAGCACCGGCAATGACCAGCTCGGCCGCCGGCAGCTCATGGCGTACCAACGCGAACGCCTCGAGCAGCAGATCGAGTCCTTTGTAGCGGGCGAGGGTGCCGAAGAAGACGATGCGCTGCGGCTGCTCACCGGCGGGGGAGGGCGCCGGCCGGTCCTCGGCATAGATGCCTTCGTCGCCATGAGGGATGATCTGCACGCGGCGCACGTCGGGGAAGACGTCCAGCAGCTCCCGCCGGGCGCTCTCACCGAGCACCAGCACGAGGTCCATCGCCCGGTAGGCGCCGCGAAGCGCCCGCAGCAGCGCGGGCGACTCCTTGTAGAGCTCGCCGCTGGTGCGCTGCTCGGCGAAGGGGCGCGGTGTGTGGGCGACATCGACCTGTACCGGCCCGCGCCGGTGGGACAGCCGGGTGACGAAGAAGCCGTCCAGCGGAAAGCGCCACTCGGCCCACTGAACGACGTCCGGCCGGGTGCGCCGCACGTATCGCGCGACTTGCAGCCACGCGAGCAGCAGCTGCCCGGCACGCAGCGCCCGGCGAGGTTTGCGAATCCACACCGGCTCGGCCCGGGTCGCCGCCGGATGCCAGGTGCGCAGCCGGTCGTCGAGCGTCACCTGCGGGCTACGGGGGCGCAGCTCCGGGTGGCGTCCGGTGAGCAGGGCGACCTCGTGGCCCTCCGCGGCGTAGGCCTCAGCCATCTGCAGGGCGAATTGGTACAGCCCGCCCGACGGGCTGAACTCCACAAGCAGGATCTTCACCGCGGCTGCCGCTCCTCGAGTATGTCGACGTACAGGCCACGCAGCCGACCAGCCCAGGTGAGCGCCTCGAACTCCGACGCGAAGCGCTTGCGAGCCTGCTCGCCCAGGGCGATGCGGCGCTCGCGGTCTGCCGCTAGATCGGCGACAGCGGCGGTGAGGGCATGACCGTCGCCGGCTTCGACCAGGCATCCGGTCTCGGCGGTGACGATTTCGGGGACGCCTCCGACGTCGAAGGCGACGCTCGGGATGCCCGCGGCGAGAGCTTCGATCAGGGCGGTGGGTAGCGCGTCGAAGTCGCTCGCGTGCACGAAGACATCGCTCGCCTGCAACAGCGCCGGGATGTCGTTGCGGTATCCCAGGAAGCTCACGGCCGCGGCGACGCCCAGCCGGCCCGCAGCGGCTTCCAGCTCGCCGCGTAGCGGCCCGTCGCCTGCCAGCAGGAAGCGCACCTCGGGTGCCGGGGCGCGCTGCACTTCTTTCAGCAGGCGGGCCACTTCCAGCACGGCCGCATGCCCCTTGCCGGGGCGCATGATGCCGACCACGGCAACGCCGATGGTGCGCTCGTCCAGGCCGAGCTCGCGGCGCAGCTCGAGGCGGGCGGCGTCGGGGAGGCTGGGCGGGGCGGCGCGGCCGTTGCGAATCGTGACGACGGTGTCCGGCTTCGCCGGGAACTCATCGAGATACCAGCGCCGCACAGCATCGGAGACGGCGACCGTGCGGTCGGCGCCGCGCAAGCGTGCCTGGCCCGCGAGCATGCGCTTGAAGCGGCCGAGCGGGGTCGGCGCGTCTTCGATGACGTGCAGCGTCGACACCATCGGCACGTTCAGCCGGCGTCCAGCAAGTGCGCCGAGCAGATCGGCGTGCTTCATGTGGGTGTGGATCACGTCCGGCTGGGTGTCCGCGATGGCGGCCACCGCTCGGCGCAGGCCGCGAATGTCCCAGCGGGAGGGCAGCGAGAGCGACGAGACCGAGACGCCGTGCTCGCGCAGCCGGGCCGGGTAGGCATGACCTTCCAGTGGCATCAGGCTGAGCACGTTCACGTCAACGGCAACGGCCGAGCAGGCTTCGCAGAGATCGACCAGTACCTGCTCGGCGCCGCCCGGTCCGAGCTCGTGGATGACGTGCGTGACACGCATCCGGCGGTTGGCCATGGCACTGCGTCTCATTGGGCTCCGTCGCCTCAGGATCGGTCGTTCGGGGTCGCTCTGGACCTTCGCTGTGGGTGCTGCTGCTGCTCGTCGGTTGCGTGCCTGGCGCGCCGCACAGTCATCGCTGTCAGTAACGGTACCGTCGCGCCATGCGGGCAGCCGTGGCTCGCAACGACCCCCCGCTCGTCGCATTCAACTCGCATATCGACAACGGCCCAAGCCGCGAATGCGTGCCGTCCGGAGGCCGGAATGTGACGCGTTCACCCAGCTTTCATCGCGGCTACACCGAGTGTCAGCCAAACAGCCCAATTTTCGCGCAACTCCCGGAGTAACGGCAAGTTGCGCCGAATGGCCTAGCTGACGGCTGCCGGGAACCCGGTTATACCTGTGAACGTTTCAGCTGCTTGCATGGCTCGTGCACCGATCGACAGGAGGTCTCGACTCGCGGTGAGGTCGGTGCAGGGGCGAGACGACTCGGGGGACGATTCGGATGTTTGACCGTCGTTTGTTGCTCGCCCTTCCGGCTGCCGTCATCGGTTACAGCTACGCCGGTTACCCGCTTCTCATCGAATTCGCAGCCAGCCGTCGCCGGACTGCGGAACACAAAGACCCGAACCTCGCTACTCTCGGTCAGGGACTACCGAGCGTGACTGTCGTCGTCGCGGCGTACAACGAGGAAGCGGTGATCGAGGCGAAGATCGACGATCTGCGAGCCCAGGACTATCCGGCCGAGCTCGTCCGGATCCTCGTGGTCGCGGACGGGTCGACGGATCGCACCGCCGCGCTCGCAGGTGCCAAGGGTGTCGATGTGCTGTGGGAGCCGCAGCGCCAGGGCAAGAGCGAAGCGGTCAATCGCGGTATCGCCGCGAGCAGCTCCGACGTCGTCGTGCTCACGGATGCGAACTGCACGCTCGCGCCGTCCGCTCTCCGCGCGCTGGTGGCTCCCTTCGGCGATTCCCGGGTCGCCGTGGTGAGCGGAGCGAAGACGGTCCGGGGAGCCAGCTCTGCCGCCCGCGGTGAGGGTCTCTACTGGAAGATCGAGTCACGCTTGAAGAAGGCGGAATCGACGTTCGGCGCGACGCCGGGGGCCGTGGGGGAGCTGTGCGCGCTGCGGCGGCAGTACGTGCGCCCGATCCCGCCCGGTGTCATCAACGACGACTACTACCTGAGCTGTGACGCGCTGGCCCGCGGCTATCGGGTGGTGTACGTGCCGGAGGCCGTCGCCAGCGAGCCGATGTCGCTCACGGCGAAGGACGAGTTCGACCGGCGCACCCGGGTCGCTGCCGGCACCTGGCAGGGCACCCTGTCGCATCTGCAGCTGCTGCACCCGCGGCGAGGCCCCGTCGCATGGATTTTTCTCAGCCACCGCCTGCTGCGCAGTGTGGTCGTTCCTCCCTTGCTGCCGGTCGTCCTCGCGGCGTCCATCCGCCAGCGCAAGGGCGCGCTGGGCAAGGTGGCGCTCGGCGCGCAATGTGGCGTGTACGCCGCGGCTGCCCTCGCCCCGCGCAGTTCGTCACGCCTGCTGGCAGCACCGTACGCATTTGTCTCGACGAATCTCGCGACATTGCGCGGCGGCCTCCGATACCTCCGGCAGGCGCAACCGGTCGCTTGGGACCGGGTGGCGCGCGCGCAGGTCGTTCAGATCGCCGGCCAGGAGTCACTGGCTCAGCGTTCGGAACGGGTTGCTCGGTCAGCGATAGTCGCAACAGCGAAAGGCCGATCATGAGCAGTTCGCCCCCGCAAGCATTCAGCGCGATTCCTCCCCGTCAGCGGGCACAGCCGGGCCGCGCTCCGAGCGGCCGGCGTTCCGGCCGGTCCGGATGGTCCGCCCTCGTCGTCGGGCTGCTGGCCGGCTTGGTCACGGTCGTCATCGGCGGCGCGTCCGTGCTCGGGCAGGCGAAGACGTATTCCGCGACGGCAACCCTTCTGGTATTGCCGCAGCCGGCCGGCACCAATGAATCGATCGCCAGCCTCTACGACGCGCTGAGCCAGGGCCAGGTGGTAGAGAGCTTCCAGGCTGTGATGTCGAGCTCCGGCTTCCAGCGCAGCGCGCTCGGCTCGTCGGCCACCAGCACGTCGGTCACCGTAGTGCCGTCCACCTCGCTCATCGATGTCACGTCGAAGGCAGGCACGGCAGCTGCCGCAGAACGCGACGCGGATGCCGTGGCCAACCGGGCCGTGAAGCAGCTCTCCGAGACGTTCAAGCCTTACGGCATCACGCTGGTCAGCAGCGCGTCCGGCACCGGAAAGACCAGCGGTACGAGCAAGTCCGCGTTGCTCGGCATCGTCGCATTGCTCGCTCTCATCGTTGGGATCGCCGGGCAACAGGCTGCCCGCTACGTGCAGGGACTGCGCTCCGGCGAGCGGCGACGAGGCACTCTCACGTCGCTCAAGTGACCCGGCCGTGCTGACGTTCGCGGGGCCGTTGAGCCCGCTGCTCGCGGGCGTCGGACTGATCGCCGCCCTGCTGGTGCTCGGGCGGATGGCGTTCGCCCCCGCCCTCACCACCGGATTGCTCGCCGGCGTTGTCGTCAGCGACATCAGTAGCGTGCTCGGCAAGGCGGGGCCGCTCAGCGCCTACCTGCTGGCGCTCATCCTCGCCGTCGTCGCGCTGGTCATCGCGATTCGGCGGGGAGCCTTGCGGCCGCGGTGGTCGCCGTTCTTCCTGCTGGCCGCCGTCTGGCTGGCCACCCGGGCGCTCTCGGTGCTTTACGCCCGCTCCGTCTCGGCAGGTGTCACCGAGCTGGTTGATGAAGCAAAAGGCTTGGTGCTGCTGGTCGTTCTGACCCTGCTGCTCACGGGCGTCCGCCGGCCGCAGCGCATCATGAGCCTGGCGGTCGGAGTGGTCACCGCCCTGGCGGCTGTCACGCTCGTGCAGGAGTTCATGCTGCATGACTCGACCGACCTCGGTGGGCTGTCGAAAATAGGCGTCGTCTCGGAAATCGCCGGGCTGGGGGCACGCCACTCGGGCACTCAGACGGACCCCAATTTCTGGGGCCGTGTGCTGCTGCTGTTCCTGCCGCTCGCGTTGGCGCTCGCCTGGCAGCGGCGCGGGGATCGGCGCATCCACCCGCGGTGGTGGCTGCTGGCCGTGGCGTTGCTGCTCGGCGGCGAGTACCTGACCCAGTCACGCGGCGACCTGATCGCCGCGCTCGTAACGGCCGCGGTGACGCTGGCGCTCATCGTCCGCAACCGGGTCCGTCTCATGGCCTGCGCCGCGGGGGTGGTCGTCATCGTGGCGATGCTTCCCGGGGTGGGCAACCGGCTCGGATCCCTTGCGACGTTGGGAGATCCGCCCGCCAATGGGGTCGTCGACCAGTCGCTGCTCGGCCGCGAGGCAGCACTCAAGGCCGGCCTCGCGATGTTTCGGGATTCGCCGCTCGTCGGGGTCGGCGCCGGCAACTTCGATGTCGCCGGTCGCTCGTATCAACGCGAGCTCGGCCTGTCGGCACTGTCGCTGAGCAACGGGGAGCTGCTTGCCCCGCACGACTTCTACCTGCAGATGATCGCCGAGGGCGGGGTCATCGGACTCGTCGGCTGGCTGGTCTTTTACCTCGGCAGCCTGGTGCTGATGTGGCGGACGCGGCGGCGCTTCCGGCAGCTTTCCGGCGGTCGCGACGGGCCGGAATCCCAGCTGTCGTCGGCGATCCTCGCCGCGCTGATCGGCTGGGGTGTCGCCAGCATCTTCTTGCACCTGGCGAACCTGCCGATCCTCTTGACCATCGTGGCCTTCGGTGCCGTGCTGCACCTTCGGGCGCGCGACGCCTGGCTCGAACGCGAAGCCCAACCCGCCGCCGGAGCGGCTGCCGGCATCGAGAACGAGACGGCGGACGAGAAGCCCCGCGGCTCAGGCGTTCGCCGCGTGCTCGTCGCCATCACCGTCATGCTCTTCGCCGGTTCCATCGTGCTCGGCCGGGTTGCGACGTCGACCACGGTCGGATGGTCCGCGAACGCGGTCGTGAGCATCGAGCCGGCGGACCAGTCCGCAGCGCTCGGTTACAGCTATGCAGTGCTGTCCCGCACCCGGACGATGCCGACCTTCGTGGAATTGGCGTCTTCACCCCGCTTCCTGACCGAAGCCGAGAACGCGATCGGAGTGAAACCGGCGGACCGCAGCGGCCTGCGGCTCACGGCGGTGCGCCAGCCCGATGCCCGGACGTTCAGCATCACCGTCGTCGCCGGAAACGGTCAGCTGGCGCAGCGGCTGGTGACCGCGGTGGTCAAGGGCTTCCACGACTACCTGGCGGCGCAGCGGTCGATCTACACCGTCAGCACGTTGAGCGTCTCCTCTGCGCGCCAGGTCGGTGGCGCGCGCGACACCGAGCGGTGGCTGGCCCTCGTGGCCGACCTGCTCGGTCTGCTGACGGGGCTAGCGGCGATCCGTTCAGGAGTGCACTCGCGGCCGCCGCGTCCAGCGAAGCCGGCGGCGACCGGCTCACCGCGCCATCGCCCGCCGGTGCGTCGTCGCTCGGCAGCGCCGCCGCAGGCCCGGGCCCCGGCCACCACGAGTCTTCGCGGGCAGGCGGTTCGCGGTTTTCTGTGGTCCGCGCTGTCATTCGGGGGCAACAAGCTTTTCGTCTTCGTCAGCACGCTCGTGCTGACGCGGCTGCTGGCACCGGAGAGTTTCGGTGTCGTGGCGGCCGGCCTGACGGTCATCGCCTATCTCGAAGTACTGCTCGATCTCGGGCTGAGCTCCGCGCTGGTGCACGAGCAGGCGTCGGGCCACGGCCGCAGCGTGCACGCGGCCTTCACGGTCAACGTTGCGACGTGCACCCTGCTGGCCGTCGCGAACTTCCTGTGTGCGCCCGCGCTCGCGGACTTCTTCCGGGTGCCCGGCGCCGCCAACGTCTTCCGGTCGCTTTCGATCTACATGCTGTTGCGCGGCGTCGGCGCCGTGCAGGACGCGCTGCTGAAGCGTGACCTGCGCTTCCGTGAGAAGGCAGCTGCCGACCTCACGCGGGCGATCATCCGCGGCGGTCTCGGAGTCGGGCTTGCTCTCGCCGGGTGGGGTGTGTGGTCGCTGGTCATCGCGTTCCTGTTCGCCGAGGCCGGCGGCACGACCGTTGCCTGGTTGCGCACGCGTTACCGTCCGATGCTGGCCTACGACTGGACGACGGTCCGGCCGCTGCTGCTTTTCGGTGCCCCGGTGGCGGCGCTGCAGCTGCTGTCGGAGCTCAGCACGAACTCCGACTACCTCGTCGTCGGGCATCAGCTGGGCTCGGTCGCCCTCGGCACCTACAGCATCGCCTTCCGGCTGCCTGAGCTCTTGCTCAGCAACGTCTTCTGGATCTTCTCGTCGGTGGCGTTCCCGGTACTTTCACGGGCCCGTACCGAAAGCGCCGCGGCGTTCCGGCGCGCGATGCTCTCGTCCACCCGCCTCGCCACCCTGTACGGCTTCCCGGTCAGCGTCGGTCTGGCGCTGGTGTCACGCGACGCGGTGCACGTGCTGTTCGGGACGAAGTGGGACGCCGCGGCCACCCCGATGATGCTGATCTCGCTGGCTCTCGGCTTCGCGTCTGTCGGCTACGCATCGGGAGACGTCTTCAAGGCGGCGGGACGTCCGGGCCAGCTGCTGTGGATCAACACGGCAGCGACGGTCGTGATGATCGTCGGGTTCATCGTCGCGGCGCCTCACGGCATCAGCGCCGTAGCCGCGGTCCACCTGTGCTGCCAGTTCGTCTACGCGTTCGTGCGCATCGGTGTGGCGAACCGCTTCATGGGCACGACGGCACTCGAAGTGGCGCGGGCGATGTGGCCTTCGGTGGCGGTGAGCGCCGGGATCCTGCTGCTGGGTCTCCCGCCGCGACTGCTGCTCGGGCAGGGCACCGGTGCGCTACTTGCCATCGTGGTCGGTGGCGGTTTGGGAGCGGCGCTCGGCTTTGCTGTCGCGGGCCGCACGGCACTCGCCGAGGTCCGGCGGATGCTGGGCGACGCCCGATCGCGCAAGTCCGGTGCTGCGCCGAACCCGCAGGCCCCTGACGCGAGCGGCGATCTGGTTGGGAGTATGCAGCCATGACCGACGCCACAGTCCCGATGCACGAGCAGCCCGGGGTCGAGCCCCAGTTCAGCCATTTCGACGACGTGAAATGGCAGCACGTACGCACGCAGCGGCATCCGGACGGCAACCCGCGATCCGTGCGGGAGAAGTGGTTCGCGATCGGACGCGAACCGCAATTCCTGTCGATGCTCGGCCGCTGGGATCCGGGCATGATCGTGCATCGCCACGGTCACTACAGTCACCAGGTCATCTACGTTCTCGCCGGTGGGATGTGGTGCGGCGAGCACTGGTGCCCCACCGGCACGCACATCGACTTGCCGTTTGGCGCCGCGCTCGGCCCGCTCGTCGCCGGGCCCGAGGGCGTCGACCTCTTTGAGGTCATGATGGGCGACCCGCGCTCCTGGGAGGCCGACCGCGAAGGCTTTCACACGCTTCTCGCCGAGCGGGGAGTGACGCCGCTGCCGAACCCGCCGGTGGATCTGCCGGATTGGCTCGAGGACAAGCGCAGCGACCACTGAACCGTGGGCGCGGTTGAAATCCGCCACTTTTCGGGCCGACGGTCAGTAGAAACTGGGACCTAACGGGTAATCCGCCCGCACCCAAGGCGAGAAGTGGCGATTTTCGACGAGCAGTCTCGTTCGCCGCCTATGTGAGCGACCTCTGCCGCACGTTGGGAGCCCGGCCAGAAGCGCTGATCGCGGCAGGTGCCAGGACGGACGTGAGCCGCGCAAGGCAGCCCGAAGGAGGGTGGTCAAGGGCGTGTGAATCTCGCCGATAACCAAGATCATGCGATCACTGCGGCCGCTCGCCTGCGCCCTCGCGGCCGCGATGTCGGCGGTTTCAGTGGTTGTGCTCGGCGCGTGTGGTGGCGACGCCGGCGGAACGCACACGTCGGATGCCCCGCTCACGATTTACGTGCGGCCTGGGGGGAACGGCACCGGATCAGGAACGCAGCACGACCCGTACACGAGCCTGGCTGCAGCCAGGGATGCCTTGCGCCCGCGTTTGGCGTCGATGACGGCCGACGCTCACGTCATCCTCGACGCCGGCACCTACACGCTGACCGCACCGTTTTCGCTGACGCCGGCGGATTCGGGCCAGGGCGGGCACACCGTCAGCTACGAAGCAGCTCCGGGTGCCCACCCCGTCATCAGTGGTGGGCAGCGCATCTCCGGATGGACGCGCCTCCGCGGCGACGTCTGGAGCGCTCCGGTCGCGAAGGGTCTGCAATTGCGGCAGCTTTACGTCGACGGCCGGCGGGCCGAGATCGCCCAAGGGCAGCTTCCGGTGACGCTCACGCAGACGGCGACGGGGTATCGGGCCAGTTCGAGTGTGCTCGATACGTGGAAGAACCCGTCGGGGATAGAACTGGTGTATCCGAGCGGCCCGTCGAACTGGACCGAGAGCCGCTGCCGCATCGCGTCCGTGAGCGGGACCGTCATCACCATGGACCAGCCCTGCTGGGACAACACGACCAAGCGCACCACGCCTGGGACGGCACTCGCCATCTCCGGCTTCAACCAGCCCCTCGGCGCGAAGTACGTCGCGACCGGCGCATACGAGTTGCTGACCAAACCCGGGCAGTGGTACCTCGACACGTCGGCGCGCCGGCTCGACTACATTCCACTACCGGGACAGGACATGCGAACGGCCACCGTCGTCGCGCCGCGCCTGGAAACGCTCGTCGATGCCGTAGGCGCAGCGGATTCGCCGATCCACGACATCGCCTTTCGCGGCATCACGTTTTCGTACGCGACATGGCTCGCACCGAGCGGCGCCAACGGCTACTCGGCCTTCCAGGCCGGTACGTACCTGAGCGGCAAGAACGCGTACCGCAATCAAGGCGCGTGCGACTCGGCGGAGTCCAGCTGCCCGTATGCGGCGTACGACCAGATCCCCGGCAACGTCAGCTTCCGTGACGATCAGCGAATCACCTTTGACGGCAACACCTTTACGCATCTTGGTGCCGCCGGTCTCGCGCTCGCGAACGGCAGCCAGAACGACGTGGTCGTGGGAAACCGATTCACCGATATCTCGGGGAGCGGACTGACCTTAGGGGGCATCGACCAGCCACTCGCGAGTGGCGGGCAGCTCGTCTCCGGCAACCAGATCCACGACAACTACTTCCATGCCGTGGCAGCCGAATACCAAGACAGTGCAGCGCTTTTCGTGGGCTACGCGCAGTACACGTCGATCGCGCACAACCAGATCGACTCCGTGCCGTACTCCGGAATCTCCATTGGCTGGGGCGGCTGGCGTGAGCGCTTCGCCTACCTCGGCCCGCTGTCGAACTACTCGCGCGGCAACGTCATCAGCGACAACCTCATCTTCGATCACATGCAGACGCTGGTTGACGGCGGCGGGATCTACAGCAACGGCATCCAAGGCAGCTCGATGGCCGACGCCGAGCAGATCACCGGCAACGTCGTCCTGAACCAGGTCCACCCGAGCTGGTCGATCTACACCGACAACGGAACGCAATTCGTGCGGGTCCGCTCGAACGTTGTCTGGGGCGCGCTGTACGTGCCGCTCGCACCCCACCTTCTGCCCGGGGTGTCGCCTTACTTCTCCTTCGGTGGCTGCGGCGGCGGTCCGATCGACTACGACGGCAATTACTCGGCGCAGGCCGACCCGCCCGCCGGGTTGATCTCGCTCAACGCCAGTTGCGGCGCGCATCCGCTCGTCGGCGTCACGGTCGAGGCGAACCACGTCATCAAGGCGCTGAGTGAGGCTCCGGCATCGCTGCTGACCTCCGCAGGGCTTACCGCGCCCTACCGCGCGGCGCTATCTCCGGCGCCCGTTCCGGCCAACGTGCCCGCCTACAACCAGTACGGGCCCGCCTGAACAGACCACCGGCAGCCCCAGCCTTGCGACGGTGCGCTGTCCCCCCGAACGTGGGAGGGTCGCCATCATCGACGATCCACCCGCACAGCAAGGAGGACGGGCATGCCGGCGCATGAGCTCACATTCGGGGTGTTCGTTCCCCAGGGTTGGAAGATGGAGCTCCGCTCCATCGCCGACCCGCAAGCCAAGTGGGCGAAGGCGGTCGAGATCGCCGAGCTGGCCGACGAACTCGGCTTGGACTCGCTGTGGGTCTACGACCATTTTCACAACGTTCCGACGCCCGCCCACGAAACGATGTTTGAAGCGTGGACGACGCTGGCGGCGATCAGCCAGCGCACCACGCGAATCAGACTCGGCCAGATGGTCGGCTGCGCTCCGTATCGCAACCCTGGGCTGCTGGCCAAAATCACCGCGAACATCGACGTGATCTCCGGCGGACGGCTCATCTGGGGCATCGGCGCGGGTTGGTATGAGAACGAGTTCACCGGCTACGGCTACGACTTCCTCAAGCCGGCCGACCGGATCCGCGTGTTGCGCGAGACGGTCGAGATCGTCAAAGCGCTGTGGACTGAACCGGACGTCACGTACCGCGGAACGCACTTCTCTCTCGAGGGAGCGCAATGCGACCCGAAGCCCGTGCAGCAGCCGCATCCGGAGATCCTCATCGGAGGCGGGGGTGAGCAGCTGACGCTGCGGGTCGTCGCGCGTCACGCCGACACCGCGAACTTCGGCGGCAAGCCCCATGAGTGGCAGCACAAAGCCGAGGTGCTGGCTCGCCACTGCCAGGAGATCGGCCGCGACTACGACGAAATCCGCAAGACGATCTCGCCCGAGGTGTTCATCCGTGAGACCGACCGCCAGGTGCTGGACGCCGGCTCGCGCTCGTTCTACGGAGAGCCCGCCGAGTCGTGGCGCGCAGGGAACCTGGTCGGTACCCCCGAGCAGGTTGCGGAGAAGATCCAGGCCTACCGCGCGCTCGGCTGCACCGGTTTCTACCCCTGGTGCAGCGACTACCCCGACACCGAGACGCTCCGGCTGTTCGCTCAGGTGGCGGCTGAGCTGCGGTAATGCCTCGCCGGCCGCTGGCCAGGACAGGTATCCGAATCTGTCTACAGGACTGCTCACATGACCGTGCTGGTGATCTGCTGGCGCGCCAATGCGCTCCTGGCTGCACACGTTCCAGCCCTCGCCGGCTCACGCTCCAGAATCGGAAACGGGTCGTCCCAACGCTCTTCGCTAGGGGTTTCACGGCGGTAGTGGGGCACGCCCACCTCCTGGCGGATGTCCACGGGCCTACTTGCATCACGGCTTGAGCGGCGACATCGGAGATCCGTCACGAGTCGTCCCCGTCGAAGGTCAACACTCGGACGGCTCGACGCCGGTCACCCTCGTTGGGCGGCCGGCGTCGCCGACTGCGCCGCCTTCAGGTGGTGACGGGTGCGTCGGCCTTACGCGCATCGGGCACCGCGATCGGCCTCGGGCCGACGGCCTCGTCGTAGGCGTAGAGGTCGTGCGCGAATTCGGTGACCTCGACGACACGCCCGTCTCGCAACTGGAACAGCAGCATGGTGCGCTGGTCGACCGCGCCGGCCGGCATTGCCCCGCTGCGGTGTATCAGGCAGGCGACCAGGTCGCTGGTGAGCTCGCCGCATTCGATCAGCTCGGCCTTGAAGGTCCCCCCGCTGATCTGGAACAGCGTGCCGAAGAAGCCCAGCACGGCGTCGACGCCGTGGTAGTCGCCAGAGATCGTGCTGCGGCCAGGCAGGTGCCACTCGATGCCGCGGTCGAACACCTCGCGCAGCGTGTCCATGTCGCCGGTCGCGAAGGCGTCGAACCCGCGCCGCACCGTGGCGATGTTGTTGCTCATACCTGCTCCTCCGGCGGACGGTCGCCCACCCTCTGCAAGGTGACGCTAGACCGATCACGCCGTTGCGCCATGGCCAGTCGTGACTACACAACGTCGTGCCGGCGTGCCGGCAAAGGTGAGTGCGTCCGCGGGGCCGACAGTCGTCTACGAAAACGCGCGTTTGTGAGCACGTGTATTGAAGCACCGCTCTTTAGGCGGCGACGCTCGCCTATCTCAAAACCGACCCGATCGCGGACAGGGTTTCGAGAAGTGACGCCTCCGTGGCCGGCTGGTGACCTGCCGCCACGCCCGCTAATGCCGAAGGTCGATCGATTCCGAACGACCACCTCGCGGCTACTTGTTGAATACCGGGTCATGACCGGTGCCTGCGCGAGGCTCGGTCTAGGTGCCCGGCCCGTCGCTCTCATCGCGGCTGCCCACGACTCGTCGTGTGGCTCTCATCTGGCCTGTGCGGGACGGGCACCGGCATGAGCAGGGAGAGGCTCAAGAGGGGTTCGCTCAGCTCGAAGTAGCGCTGCCCTCCCAGCTCGACAGCAGGTACCGGAATCGAGCGGGAGGACAACAAGTGGATCGCGTGGTTATCGGGATGGACCCGCACAAGCGGTCGGCCACGATCGAGGTGATGGCGCCAGACGAGACGGTGCTCGACGGCGGCCGCTACGCCACCGACAAGACCGGCTATGACGCGATGCTGCGCGACGCGCGGCAGTGGCCACAGCGGGTCTGGGCGGTCGAGGGATGCAGCGGGATCGGCCGGCACATCGCGAACAGGTTGCTCGCTGATGGGGAGCAGGTCGTGGACGTGCCGCCGAAACTGTCGGCGCGGGCAAGGGTGTTCAGTACCGGTCAGGGCCGCAAGACCGACGCCACCGACGCGCACTCCGTCGCGTTGGTGGGGACACGGATGGCCGGGTTGCGACCGCTCGTCAACGACGAGCAGCTCGCGGTGTCGCGTGTGCTGGCGGACCGGCGCCGCGCGCTCGGCGAGGACCACACCCGGATGGTCGCCCAGCTACATCACCTGCTGCTGGAACTCATTCCTGGCGGCGCGAAGAAAGACCTATCCGCAGCACAGGCGAAAGCATTGCTGGCGAAGGTGCGTCCCCGGGATGCCGCGGGCAAGGCCCGCCGGCGCGTGGCAGCGGAACTCGTCGCCGACCTCGAGCGCATCTACGCGCGGAAGAAGGCGGCTAACAAGGAGCTGCGCGAGCTCGTCGAAGCGACCGGCACGTCCTTGCTGACTTTGCATGGCATCGGCCCGTCTGGCGCAGCCCGGCTGCTTATCGGCGTCGGTGACATCACCCGGTTCCCGATGCGAGGTCACTTCGCGTCGTGGAACGGCACCGCTCCGATCGACGCGCCTCATCTGGCGATCAGATCCGCCACCGGCTCTCCCGCGCCGGCAACCGACAGATCAACCGCACCCTGCACATCATGGCCACGGTCCAGCTGCGCAACGCGACCGAAGGACGCGCCTACTACGACCGGAAGAAGGCCTCCGGCAAAACGTCGATGGAGGCCATGCGGTGTCTGAAGAGACGACTGTCCGACATCGTCTACCGGCACATGGTCGACGACGCCGTGCGCGCGATGACGAGCCCGGGAGGACACGGGGGAACGTCTACGAAATCCAGCGTGACCGGCTCACATCCCCACACCGGCTCTTCGGATCAGTCACTTCCCGGACCCGCCGCAGCCGAGACTACGACCGCCCTCCCCACCGCGTCTTGACACAGAGGGGAGCCAGATGCGAGCGAGTGGAGCCGTCCTCAGCGCGGCGGCCGGGTGGGGTGTGACAGCCGCGCGGCACAGTAGCCCTGCGATGCAGGCCAGTCGAGGGGCGGACACACTCGGAAGGTTCCTGCCGCGTGTGGCGCGTCTAGCTCAGGCAGGCGGGAGTCCGTGGCGCGCGCGGCGAAGCAGCACCTCGCGTAATCCGGTGGTGACCACCCACACCACGAACAGCCAGGCCAGTGCCTGGTGGCCGAGGTCGAAGCGCCTGTCCACCAGCAGCACTGCGCCGGTGAAGACTGCCGTAATGAGCAGGTAGCTGGCCACGGCAAGCCGCTCCTTGCGCTTCCTGACCGTGGAGTTCTTGTCGAACTCCACACCGAGGTCGGCGGGAGCCCCGAAGGATCCCAGCGTCGAGGCGAAGGCGTCGCCGACGGCGGCACCCGCATCGATGCGACCTTGCGCGCTAGAGCGCACGTGGTCCGCAAGCTCGCCCAGGTGGGGAGCGAGCTCGGGGTGGGTAGCGCGCAACTGGTCACTCCACTGGTTGATGAGTGCGTCAAGCGATGGCATGGACTGCTCCTGTGTCCGAGCCGCGCAGAGCGGAGAGGGTTGACGAGATCAGCTCGAAGTCACGCGACTGGGCGTCCAGGTGATCGCCTCCCGCGGTCAGCAGGCGGTAGTACTTCCTGACTCGCCCGGCGTCCGACGTTGTTTGGTAGCTCTCGATGTACTTGCGAGCTTCGAGGCGATGCAGCAGCGGGTAGAGCATCCCCTCGGTCCATTCGAGCCGTCCGCCCGACGCAGCCTTGATGTCCTGCAAGATGGCATAGCCATAGCTGTCGCCCCGGCGAAGGACGGCGAGGACGAGCGGCGTGGCCGAGGCGGCCACCAGGTCCTTGGCAAGTTTCACGTACTCACCCCGTCGATGTCGGATACCTAGAACTGGCAGGTACTATACCCAACAGTGCCAGGTATATTTGAACGTGGCTGGCGTGGTCTCCACACGCATCGATCAGCGCCGTCGTGTTAACGTCAGCTCAGGTGTGCCGGGAAGCTCTGGTCGGCGAAGTAGTCGTCGACGTCCCGGAGGCCCAGTGTTCACGCCGTTGCGGCAGCGTCACTCGATGACCCATCGCCGGGCTTGCTCCGTGCCGACCGCCTTCTCCCGGTCGACCGTCCGCTCTCTGACTCCGGTGCACGCGCCGTCTTTGGCCGCCTGATCCGGCTCCTTCCGCTACCCCGAAATCTGCACGTGGATTGCCTAGCGGACCCTCCAATAGAAAGGGGAATCACATGAACGACCAGACAACGACAGCCAGGACGACAGGTGCCTGGTATCTCGGCCTGGCGATCACAGGAATGCTCGGTTTTCTCGTTATCAGGCCGGAGATCTGGATCGACAACAAGCCGGCGGCCACGCTCGCTCATCTGCAGGACCGGGAAGGTCTGGCGCGGTTCGGCGTGGGACTCGAGATGGGGATCGTGGTCACGCAGGCGCTCGCTGCTGTCTGGTTCTACAAGCTCTACCGGACGGTGAATCACGTCGCGGGGGCCGCCGTGGCGATCTTCGGGATCGTCAACGCGGTCGCGATCATGGCCAGCGCAGTCTTCATGGCGACCGCCCTCGCCGTTGCGGGGGATCCCTCCCTCGCACCGTCCGGCGACGCCCAGGCCACGGTCGGGCTGCTCCACCACCTCAGTTCGGTGAGTTGGGGTGTAGGAGCGTTGTTCTTCGGACTCTGGCTGATCCCGATGGGTTGGGGTGCGATCACGAGCAGCCGGTTCCCGGCTGCTCTCGGTTGGCTCCTGGTCGCCGGCGGCGTGGGATACATCATCAGCGCGTTCGTGGAGTACGCTCTGGTTGACGCTCCAGGTTTCCTCGTCGACGTATTGACCTTCCCTGCCTCCATCGCAGAGTTCTGGATGATTGGCTATCTGCTGGCGCGTGGGATCCGTCCCATGCCAGCCGCGACGCGGCCCGCGTCTAGGACAACCGTCGCTGCCATCGCGTAGTCGTATCCAGAAGGCGAGCCCTGGGCTCGCTCGTCCGGGGCTCAGGCAAGGGTCCGCCGGATTCCCCTTTGAGAGGGGGAACCTACCTACCGCTCATCGGCAGAAGCGGAACGTCCGCTCACCGGCAAGACAGCGCGAAAAGTGGCAGATGAGTGCGTGCGGTCAGGGCAGCAAGTCGAGGTACTTCTTGCGGCACGGCATCGCGTGGATGACTAACTCAGCTCCGTCCTCAAAGATCAGGACGACGGTTTCCAGCAGGCGCGCGCCGGTGTCGAAGCCAAGCCGTAGTTCTCGGTGCGGTGGGCCGTCGTCGTCGAGGGGCTCGATCCACAGTGGCCATTCGGCAGCTTGGACGGCGTCGGGTTCCTCGACACCGTGCTTGAGGGCGCTTGGGTGGACCATTCACGCAGACAACTGCGCCAGCGCGGCCCGGATGGCCTCCGACCGGCTCATGTGATTCTTCGCGGCTGCCGCGTCGAGGGCGTCGAGTTCGTCGGCGGTCAGCCGCACTGCCACGACCTGCATGGGTGCGGCTCCACGACCTGGGCGCCCGCGCCCCCGACGCTTGAGTTCGTCGACGTCATAGCCAGCCTCGGCCTCGTCGGCCCACTCCTGGATTTGCCGCTCGTTCACCACCCCAAAATCGTATTACGAAAAGCGGGGGATGGCCAGAGCCGACCTGACGACCGCCCGATCAGGCCCTCACGTTCCGGAGGCCATGTAGGCGGCGAGGATGTAGTTGGGGTGGCGGTCGAGGTTGTTGCGGGCCCGGTCGTAGCGCATGGTGGTGCGCGGGTCGGCGTGGCGGGCGGCAATCTGTACGTCACGTAGGTCGACGCCGGCGTCGAGCATGGTGGTGACGTAGGTGTGGCGCAGCATGTGCGGGTGCATCCGCGGGAGCCGCACTCCGGCGAGCATCGCGAGGCGGTGGAGCCGTCGGGTGGCGGCGTGGCGGTCCATCCGGACGCCTCGCTGGTTGCGCAGCAGCGGTCCGTGGACGCGCTCATCCGCGGCGCGGTCGACGGCGCGGCTGACCGCCGGCGGCAGCGGCACCAGCACGACTTTGCCGCCTTTACCGTGCACTCGCACGACGCGGTGGCCGTGTTCCTCACCGAGGTCGTTCAGGCTGATCCCGGTGGCCTCGAACACCCGTAGCCCGAGCAGACCCAGCAGGCAGACCAGCGCGAAGTCGTTCGGGTTCGCCGAGGTGCGAGCCGCAGTCAGTAGCGCTTCGAACTGCAGATGGGTCAGCCCAAGGGTCGGTGACTCCGGTGGCACCCGGGGTCGGCGGACATGCTCGGCCGGTGAGTGCGCGAGCAGCCCGTCAATGACGCAGGTGCGGTAGAAGCAGCTGACCACCGACATCCGCCGGGACACCGTCGACGGTTTGAGCCGACGGATCTCCTGCATCCACCGCACGTACAGCTCAAGATCGTTACGGCTAGCAGTGAGGGGCGCCAGGGACCGAGTGGCGCACCAGTCCAAGAACTGCCGCAGATCGGACTCGGTGTGCTCACGTGACGTGCCCCGGTAGCGGGACAGGTGTGCTACCGCAGCGACCCGGACCTCGTCCGGTGCGTCACTGTCAACGTCGAGGTGGCGAACCGCTGCCACCGCCACACCGTCCGCCCCCGGCGGCACCGGGCGCTATCCGCCGGGCGAGTGACCCAACGAAGCGCGTCGCGGCAGATGCGGTCGCCGACCCGCGCACGCCCCAGCCAGGCAGGAGCAGAGTCCCCGCGCTGGGAGAAGACACCCGTCCGGCCGGGCGAAAGGAGCGCTTGTTTCTCCAGAGTTTGATAGTACCCTTCACTTGTTGGAGGCCAGTATCGAACTAGGGGCAAACTCGATGACTCTCGCAGGTGAGGTCCGCGCGGCTCTGGATGCGGTCGCAGCCGGCGCCAGGGCGTCGACAGTAGAGACGATGCGGTTGGACTTCAAGGAGGACGCGGCGTCGGAGAAGGAATCCCACCGCGTGATCCTCGATGCCGCGCTCTGCTTCGCGAATACCGTCGGCGGCTTCGTGGTCGTAGGGGTGGACGATGATGGAGCTGGGCCTGATGCGTTGCTCGGGTCGACCTTGGATTTGGAGCGGATCAAGAAGTACGTCCACGACAACAGTCGGCCCAGGCTGCTCGTCGGCTGCCGCGCGGAGACGTACCGGGGTAAACGCCTGGTGGTGGTGGATGTACGTGCAGACGAGGAGATCTACGCCGATACGAAGGGCCGCGCGCCGTATCGAATCGGCACGGACTGCGTCGGGATGGACCCTGCGACTCAGCAACGGCTGCATGAGGAGAGGCGGGGGTTCGACCCGTCCGGCGTGGCCGCCGACCGCTATGACGTCGATCCCGCTGCGCTGGCTTCGGCCCGACGCCGATTGGCAGCCTCGCTCCGCCCGGATCGCAACGGCCTGGCGAAGCTTTCGGATGGGGATCTGCTGCGGGCCCTGGGGGTTCTGCACGGTGACAGCGAACTATTGGCGGCCGGCGAGCAGTTGGTGGGACCCGCCGGGGTCCAGTTGCTCTACCAGTATCGCGAGTCGCCGGCCGGGGAGCCGCGAGTTGTCGAGCGGTTGAACGGTCCGCTACTCGTTGTCTATGACCGGGTGATGGAGCTAGTGGGCCTGCGCCGGCAGCTGACCCCGGTGACGCTTCCCGATGGGCAGCAGCTCCAGGTTGAGGACTTCCCTGAGCTCGCGGTGCGCGAAGCGATCAGTAATGCGCTGATCCACCGTGACTACCGCGTAGCGGGGGCTGTCGTCGTAGAGCACTCACCGCAGGTGTTCGTGGTGACATCGCCGGGCGCCCTGGTGGCCGGAGTGACGGTGGACAACATCCTTACCCATCCGTCCAAGCCGCGGAACCGAACCCTGGCAGGCGCGGTACGGACGCTGGAGCTCGCCGAGGAGGTGGGCCGCGGCGTGGACCGGATGTACCGCGAGATGGTGCGCTCGGGACGGCCGACGCCGACGATCGACGCGACGTTCGAGCAAGTTCGAGTTGCGCTCGTTGGCGGCGCGCCGGACGTCAACATCGCGCGGTACGTTGCCCAACTCGATCCTGCCACCCGGGACGACACGGACGCGATGATCGTCCTGCTCAGCCTGTGCAACCTGCGCACGGTGAACGCGCGGACGATGGCGCCGCTGCTGCAGAAGAGCGTTGAGGAAGCTGAGGCGTCACTGAGACACCTCGCGTCGGAACACGTCGCGATGGTCGAGCCGACGAGGCAAACGGTCAGGGCGGCGTTTCCGAACTACCGGCTTCGCGAGTTGGCCCTGAAGCAACTCGGTAGTGCGGTGCCATACACCCGGCATACCTCAGACGAGATCGACCGGCGGGTGATCGCGCACGTCCATGAATACGGCCGGATTACGAACACGACTGTGCAGAACCTGTTCAACGTGGGTATGCCGCGTGCACGGCAGATCCTCGCGAGTTTGGTGGAGCGGGACATTCTGGTGAAGACGTCTCGGGCCCAGCGTGGGCCGTCCGTGGACTACGGCCCAGGGGCGAAGTTCCCACCGAAGCCGACGCGTCGGAGCAAGGGCCGGTCGGGATCAGTGTCGCCCGGGCAGGGTGCCTTGCCGGGTACTTGACCCGCCGTGCAACACGTCCGCATCTTGGCATGACAGGACGAACAGAAGCGTTACGGCCGGCCGACGACGCCGCGATCGGCGGGTGATCGACAACGCCGGTAGGGATCGGCGAGTTGTCTTGCGGTGCCCATACACAGTGTGCCGTTGCAATCGGCGGCACTCCGACGCCGGGCGATCTGCATCGGCACCTGCCGTGCGGGATGCCGCGCCCACCGGAGGACGCAACTGGCGACAGGAGTCACTGGGCGGTGCCGGCCGGTCGGGGGTAGGTATGCAGACTGACCAATTCCGCTCCGGATACTTCCCGTCCCGGCCGGCTACTTCCCGTCCCATTGCCGCATCAGCTGCAGCTTGTTCCACGGCAGGTGCTTCATCCCGTAGTAATCCCAGCTGAATCCGACACCCGGGTAGGGGTTTCCGGCGGGGTCGCCGGCAGGATTCTGGAACGCGAATGCCAGCCGCGGGTCGGCCTGGTCCACGCAGAATGCTCCGTACTTCTGCAGCGCCCTGCCCACGGCAAGCTCACCCTCGGTGATGCCGGGAATGGCCGCCAGGTCGATGGTCGGGTCGAGCCGAATGCGCGCTCCTTCCGGGAGCGTCGAGTTCAGCGGAAGGCCCGCCATGTTGCTGCCGTCCGTCTTCTTCGCCGGGAACTGGAACGTGTTCGGCGTGACCGCGTTACTGGCGAACGCCAGCGCATGGTTGATGACGCCGGCGCGCATCTCGTAGGTGCGTACCAGCCCGGCGATCCCGCTGATCGCCGAGCCGGTCGAGGAGCCTCCGTAGAGCTGCTCGTTGCCGTTGCCCGCGAAGACGTTCGGGGTCACCTGACCCCAAGAAGCGGTGTAGTGGGTGGCATCCACTTTGTGCAGCTGCCAGTACTCGTAGCTGCGGCCGGTGCTGTAGTCGATGACGGCCACATGCCCGTCGGTTCCGGCGTTCGCGGCGAAGCCCGCCGGGATGGGCACGCTCTGACCGCCGAACGGGTCGCTGCCCCACGCCATCGTGACCCGGACGAACCCGCGCGGCGTCGACGCGTCGGCGGCGAAGACGGGCCATCCGTAGTCGTAGAGATTGGCGATCTGCTGGTTGGTTCCGCCGGCCAAGTATGCAGCCACGGTGGCGGAGTTGCTTGCCAGCACGGCGTTAGCAGGCAGCGCAGTGTTGAACGGGCTCGTGTCCGACCAGGGGCGGCCGCTGGCGGCGGTGAAGGTCTCTTGCGAAGCCGACGGTGTCGGTGTCGGTGTCGGTGACATCGTCGGTGACGGCGCGGGCGTCTCACTCGTGGACGGCGAGGTGCTCGGGGAGGCGCTGGGGGACGGCGAGGCGGTGGGGGACGGCGTCGGCGACGGGGTCGGACTCGCGGCCGGGCTGGGCGTCGGGCTGGGAGTCGAGGCGGGCTTGCGAACGGTGAAGGTGGCTGTCACTTCGCTGACGGAGGTGCCGCGCCGGACCTGGGCGATCAGCCGGTGAACGCCGGCGGTGAGGGTGCTGGCGTCGAACGCCCGGGCGTTGCTTCCTGCCGCCGTTCCCGCCAGGTCCCACGGCGCCGCGCTCTCCACCGTCACCGGCCTGCTGGCGCGGTCCAGGACGAAGCTCACGCGGGTGATGCCCGAGGACGCCGGGACGTAGACGAAGATGCGGCCCTGCACGGTCGCGCCGGCGAGCTGGTGGGCGTTCGCCCGGGTGGGTGTGGTGCTGACCATCAGGGAGTCGTGGGGCAGCGTCGACACGCAGCCGGCGAGGATCGCGGGCGCGGCCAGCGCCGCGGCGAGCCCGCCGCCGACCGCGCGCGGCACTCGGCGGCGCGGAGCCGGCTGGACGGCGGTGGGTGCAGAAGCGGTCACGTCCAGGGGTATCGACGCCCCGAATCCGTGATTTGAATGGCCGAACGGCCGGTACTCCGTTCAGGCTAGCGCCGCCCGCGGCCCGTGCTTCGATCCCGCTTCGGCCTACTCGAACGGCTGCGTGGCTGGCGCCATGTAGTACCACAGCGGCTGCGGAGCGCCGCTGTCCCGCATCTGCCGGCGGGCTCGCATCACGATGCGACCGGTCTCGGTCTGCTGAAAGAACCAGCTTTCCGAGCTGCGCGCTTCGGGCACATGCTCGACCAGCGCCAGCGCGGCCTCCTCGTAGTAGGCGCGCACCGCGAGCACCGTCTGGATCGGATTGGCCGGCAGGCCGGCTTCTTTCCACGGGGTTCCCTCGGCCACTCGCACCAGCGCCGCGATCGCGTTCGGGATGTCAGCAGCCTCGACGGCCGCGAGCGTCGTCGTCCCGCCGTGCACGGCGACCGTCCGCTCGTAGGCCGAGCGCAGCCCCCGCGCCTCGTCGACGGCGGCCGGCAGGCCCAGGTCGACGCGCGGAGGCACGGGGCATGCCAGCGGTTGGTCGGCAGCGTCGTCGAGATGTTCGCCGAACTCTTCGAGTACCGGACCGGACGGCCGTTTGAGGAGCTCGAACGCGGCGTCGAGAACCCGGCGCTGCAGGGCAGGGTCGCCAGGACGTCCGAGCGGCCTGCCGAGCGGGAAGTCCACGAGCAGGGCCCGCGGCGGTCGAAGCCGGGTCACCTGCCCGCGGACGAGCGCCAGGGCCACGGTGGCCAGCCCGCCGGCCTCGAGAACGTGCGCGAGCGTACCGACCGTACGCGTGCACAGAGGTCAAACGGGCGTCAGGACGACGACGTCCACCCCGTCGTCGCGCAGCAGCTTGGCCGCGGCCGGGCCGGTGTCGAGCCGGACAGTCGTCATGGTGTCGTCGAGAGCGCCCATGAACGACAGGTGACGCGGGGCGACCCGGCCGATCACCCCTTCGTCAGCCATTTCCTGCAGCCGATCCACGGGATAGGCAACGTTGAGGTCGGCCGCGAGAGCCATGCGATCGAAGTTCGGGCTCCAATGCGCCAGGCGCAACCGCCGGTCGTCCTTGGGCAGGACGCGGAAGCTTTCCTCCTGCGGCTTCCAGCCCTGCTGGTCGGCGGTGCGCAACCCGGCGGTGGTGACGACCGCAACCGTCGCGGACTCCAGCGGCGGAGGCGTCGTGAAGGCGGGCGTCTCGAACACCGGAACCGGCATGTTCTCGACGGCTTGCCGGATGAATGTGTCAGCCATCGGCGGCAGCTCCCTTGTCGGACAGCCCGGTGAGCACGGCTCGGGTGGTGTCGCGTTCTGAGGGCGTGCCGAACACGTCGGCCATCAGTTCGGTCACGCCCAGATCCGCCAGTTCGGCCACCCGGCCACGCACTGCTTCCGCATCGCCCACGATGGCGAGATCCGCCAGGTCGTCGAGTCCTTCCTGGCCGAGCTGCCGGCGGTAGGACGGCAGGTTCGAAGCGGTCTGGATACGCGGGCGGACGGCCTCACGGGCTGCCGCCACGTCGTCCGTGACGCAGACGGGCATGCCGGCGATGATGCGTGGCTGCGGCCTTCCGGCGCGTTCCGCGGCCTCCGTGATCCGCGGGATGACAGTCGTTCGGAGAGTCACCGGGCCCGTCATCCAGGTAACGGTGCCGTCGGACAGCGTGCCGGCGAGCTCCAGCATGCGCGGCGCGAGCGCAGCGACGACGAGGCTCGGTGCTGCTGCGTCGACGCCGAGCGTCGCGCGGGCGGTGAGGCGCTCGCCCATGTGGTCAGCGCGCCGATCCGGTCCCAGCAGGCCGTTCAGCGCCTGCAACTCTTCCCGGCAGAGCGCGACGACGTCGGCGTAGGGGATGCCGTACATGCCCTCGGAGACCATGGCGTGGGTGACCCCGATGCCGAGTGTGAGCCGGCCGGGACCCATGGCCTGCGACGCCGTGAGGGCCTGCTGGGCGAGGGGGATCGGGTGCCGGCCCTGAATGGGCACGACCGCCGTGCCGATCGCGATGTCGGGAACGGCGCTGCCGGCGACCGCCAGGGCGGTCAACGCGTCGACGGAGAACGTTTGCGGCAGCCACACTCCGTCGAAGCCCGCGTCGCGCGCGGCACGGACCGCCGCGGTGACGTCGGCGACCGAACGGTTGTCGGCACCGGCCCACGCTGAGATGGCGATACGGGACAAGCCGGCACCTCCGCTGCTCGGTCGTCATCAGCTCGTGAGGGCATTGTGCCGAGCGTGCACCCGCGGCCCTGGAGCGGGTCCGTCGTTGCGCCCTGAAGCGCGGATGGGCGAGGCACGGGTGGACCATGAGCGCATGTGGGAGTCGTACGAGGAGATGGGGGAGGCGTTTCTCGAGCATGCCGAGTCCAGCCCGTGGAACGCTCCCGCATGGCCCCTATCGCGTCCAGTACTGGCGGGAGCCGCTGCCTGAGCTGGAGATGCGCGAGCGGTCGCCGGACGATTGGGAAAAGCTCATCAACGGGCCCGGGTTCCTCATCCTGGAGCTGTTCAAGCCCGCGTCGGCCTGAGGACGTTACCGTGTCACGCCGTCAGCAGTGCGGGACGTCAACGGCCACTCGGTCCTTGCCTTCGACCTTGGCGCGGTACATCGCGGAGTCGGCCCGATGCAGCACCTCGTCAGCGGTCCACGGCCGGCTGGCCTCGTCCGTCTCGTCGGAGCTCACGTGGGCGATGCCGATGCTCGCGGTCACCGCGTAGTCGGCGTCGTTGATGCTCACCGGTCGGCGCAACGCATCAGCCATTCGCGCGGCGATATCGAGCGCCAGCGTCCTCGCACCGGGCGATGGATGCGGCTGTCCTGCTCCTTCGCCCGCGCGTTCGGCGGTTTCCACGACGACGACGAACTCGTCACCGCCGACCCGGCAGACGATGTCTTCATCCCGTACTACCGCAGCGAGCCGCCGCCCGACCTCCACGAGTACGGCATCGCCCGTCGCATGCCCGCCGTTGTCGTTCACGGCCTTGAAGCCGTCCAGGTCGCAGAAGATGACGGCCATACTGTGACCGCTGCGCGCGGATCGGGTGAGCGCGGCGTCCAGCCGCTCCACCAGCCAAGCCCGGTTGGGCAGCCCGGTGAGGTAGTCGTGCGTCGCCGCGTGTTCCAGCTGCTGCTGCGCCTCGAGCAGCAGGCCTTGCGCTTCCAGCAGGCGGTGATGCTCAGCGGCGAGTTCGCGGGTGGCGACGCGTTCGGCCGTGACGTCGGTCAGCGCGGCGACAGCGCCGATCACGTTGCCGCGCCCGTCGACGATCTGGCGTCCGCGCACGACGAGCTCGCGGTAGGGGCCGCCGGCGGGGCCCGCCCGCACTTCTACGTGCGATACGTCCTCGCCTCGCAGCGCCCGCATGAGGGGGTACTGCTCGGGTTCGAGTCGCTCGCCGGAGCTGTCGAAGACGTCGATCCGTGACTGGAGCGATTGCATCGACTGGCCGGAAAGCGGCGCATCCAGGCCGAAGATCGTCCGCTCGGCCCGGTTGGAGATCACGAAGCCGCCGTGTGCGTCACACGACACGATGCCGACCTCGATCGTTTCCAGCAGCGCATCGGTGAAGCCCTGCCGCTGCGCGATCTCCGCGTGGGAGACGGCCGGCCGGTGCTCGCCCGCACGGCTGCCGGCGACGCCGCCGGCATGCTCTGCGGTCTTCCACGTGCGTATGGCCGCGTTCAGCGCGGAGCGCAGACGGCCGCAAGCGGACGGCCGAGGTCGCGGGGCCGGCACACCCGGAGCAGCAGATGGGAGAGGGGGCGAGGAAGCCGGGGCGGGCCTCGCCTGCGGGACGGCGAGAGGGGAGCTACGCAGCAGCTGGGTCAATCGTCCCCTCCGTTCACGGCTGAAAGCGTTCACCCATCTCGCGACTTGGTGGTGGGGCGCTGCGTCTGCTCCTTGATTGTGCGGCCACAACCGGCCGTTGCCGGACAACTGTGCTAATTCCTCTCCCCATTGAACGACTTGGCAGGTTCTTCACTGGATAGTCATTTTGGGTGATTACTCCCGTAGCGCGGCCGACCACTTCCCGCAGGAGCGTTCGATCCGGCGGGTGGAAGTGAGCGGCGAGCGGCCCTTCCACCGTCGCTGAGGAGCAGCCTCGGCCGCTCAGCGGTTCGTGCGCGACGTGATGTGCTCGAAGAGGCCGGGCCGGATCCGGGTGCGGATACCCCGCGCCCACGGCGCCTTGAGCTCGTCGATCTCGACGGCCGCCGCGTTGTTGAGCAGCATGCCGAACGCGAGGAACGACTTGACCGTCACCGGGTCCAGACCGGTACGTCCGGCCACGGTGGTCCACATGGCGGCAAGGCGGACCCGGACGAGATCCCGGACCTCGGTGTCGCCGCAAGCGGCGAAGCCCTGCAGCTGCAGCATCAGCGTCGTGCGGTCGGCGAGGGAGTCGTAGTACCGCTTTCCCATCCTGGCCAGCGCATCGAGCCCATCGGCGCCGTCGGCAGCCTGCGCCATGCCCTCGCTGAACTGCTCGAAGGCGGTGCCGACGAGCTCCATGAACAGGGCCTTCTTGGTGCCGAACATCCGGAAGACGTAGGCCTGCGTGATGCCTGCCTCCCGCGCGATCGCCTCGATGGAAGCACCGTGCAATCCGTGGGTCGCGAACTCGACGGCAGCGATCCGCAGCACCTGGGATCGGCGTTCGGCACCGCGCATGCGTCCACTCACAGCAGCTAGGTTACTAGTTACTAACTCATAACTTGTACGGTGGACTCGTGAGTGACGACATCTGGTCCGGCTTGGTGCAGCAGTTCGCCGACGACGCGTACGCCTCGGTCAAGGGTCACGTACGCACCTACGTCATGCATCAGCAGTTGATGGAGCAGCTGCCGCCGCCTCCCGGGCCCGTGCTCGATGTCGGTGGCGGGGCGGGCCATCAGTCGTTCCCGCTGGCGCAGCTGGGCTATGACGTGACGTTGCTGGACTCGTCGCCGGGGATGCTCGACAAGGCGCGAGAGCGGCTGCAGCGCTTGCCGGAAGACGTGCGGCGGCGGCTGACGTTCGTGCAGGCGGACGGTGAAGCGGCCGCTGAAGCCGTGGGAGGCCGGCGCTTCGCGGCGGTGCTGTCCCACGGCGTGCTCGGCTACCTCGACGATCCGGAGCCGATGATCGAGCAGCTGTGCCGCTGCGCGGCCGACGGTGGCGTGGTGTCGATCATGACCGGCAATGCCGAGGCGTCCGCGGTGCGGCCGGCTTTGGAGCGGCGTTGGGAGGACGCCCTCGCGGCATTCGACACGCGGACCGAGATCGGGGTGCTCGGGGTGCAGGGCCGCGCGGACACGGTGGAAGAGCTCGGCGCGCTCTTGACGCGTCGCGGTGTCGAACCGGTCCGCTGGTACGGCGTATGGCTATTTGTCGACTGGCTCGAATTCAGCGGTGCCCAGCTGGATCCGAGCGATGCGAGGCAGGTGGCTGCGACGTGTGCGGTCGAGCTGGAAGCCAGCAAGCGAGACCCCTACCGGCAGCTCAGCCGCGTCTTCCATCTGGTGGGGCGGCGGGTAGGAAGCCCCACCGATGGGTGACCGCCGTCACCCATCGCCGAGGATGCTCCCCGACTGATCGCTTCCGGCTGAGCCGCTGCTCGAATGCAGGTCATCGGTCGAAAGGCCGTACGCCCGCAGGATCTGGCCGTGCTCGTCGGTGTCGACCCGTGACGGCAGTTCCGCTTCGGCCTGGCCGACCTCGTCGAACTTGCCTTGACGTTTGAGCAGCGTGAGAATCTCCGTCTTGCTGACGTGCATGTTCGCTCCCCGAAATCTCGGCTACGAGCTTCACCTCATACGTTTCCCGGCTGCACTGGTGCATGCGTCAGCCGTCGAAGCGGTTGCTCTGCGGCGCCGGGTGTCAGTACGTGCAGCGGTTACCCGCCGATGCCGCGGTGACGGGAGTCGTGTCGCTGCTCGTCGGCGCTGGGCTCGTCGGTGCGGCGGTCGGGCCCGAGGACGGTGGCGGAGCCGAACCGGATGGCACGGTCGGCTCCGGCGTTGCGGTGCTGGGCAGGGACGGAATGTCCTTGAGCGCGGCTATCACCTCATAGAAGCCTGGCTGCTCGAGGATCTGCACGCTGCCGACGGACTGCGTCTGGCCGGTAGGGATCAGCTCGAGAACCCCTGCGCTGTCGGTGAATACCTCGCCGAGATCGGTGTCCGACAGCGACAGGCTGCGCTGGGGGAGCGTCTCGAAAGTGATCTTGTCGGCGGCGGTATCGGCGAGCCGCAGGGCGAGTTGTTCGAGGTCGGATAGCGACGTGTTCTGGTCGAGCGTCAGCGAGCTGCTGATCGCCGAGAGCAGGCTGGTGAGCTTGGCCGGGTTCGCGAGCACCGCTGTCGACGTGGCCTTGCGGAAGACTGCTCCGAGGAACTGCTGCTGCCGGCGGATGCGCCCGATGTCCCCGTCGACCAGCCCGTGACGCTGGCGCACGAAGGCCAGTGCCTGGCTACCGACGACGGTCTGCTCACCGACCTTGCCGTGGAATCCGCTGTAGCTGTCGTTGATGTTCGTGCTGACGTGAGTGATCCCGGCTTCCGTGGTGGTTTCCACGTAGCTCGACGGCAGTAGGCAGACCTGCACACCGCCGATCACCTGGCTCATTCGCTGGAAGCCGGCGAGATCGACGGAGACGTAGTGGTCGATGCGAATGCCGGTCAGCTGCTCGACCGTCCGGACCAGGAGCGAGGCGCCTCCGAGGCTGATGGCGGCGTTGAACTTGTCCTTGTGCGCTGGGTGCTGGTCGCCTTTGGAGTCGGTGTAGGCCGGAATCTTCACGAGCGTGTCGCGCGGAAACGAAACGTTGGTGACCGTTCCGTTCGCGTCGAGATGGCTGAGGATGGTCGTGTCGCTGCGTTGTCCCTCGACGGATCCGTACTGGCCATCGGTTCCGGCGCGACTATCGGTGCCGACCAGCAGCCAGTTCTCGGTGCCTCGCTGCGCCTCGGCAGGGCGACTTTGCCCGAGGCTTAGGTGAACGCGCGCGATGGAGCTGTCGAACCACTTGACGACGACGAAGCCGCCGACGCTCACCACGAGGACCGCGAGCGATAGCAGCATGACCAGTGCGTTCAGCAGGAGCCGCGGCTTGCCACGCCGCCTGCGGTGCTCTCCCGACCGTGAGTCCGTGCGCACGCGTGTCAGCGGCCCGTGTGCTGCGCCGCGATCGGCGGCTGCTGCCTGCTGATGATTCCGTCCACGCACGAGTTCTCTTCGGTACTTGCCCTTCGAGGTTAACGGCGCAGCGGGCGAATCACGGCCGGCTCAGCTTCTGCACACCGAAGTCACAGCTGGCGCTCAGCGTTGTGGTTCGGGCTAGCGGATCGTGGTGCGCTTCGCGTCGGCTGGGCGGGGCAGGGTGCGCTGCACGTCTCGCGCCTCTTCGCGCTCGAGGTAGCCCCCGAGCACTTGACTGAGCGCGGCGCCGAAAGCTACTGCGAGGACGCCGCCATGCCCCCATCCGGCTGCGGCCACCTCGAGGGCCGTCACCAGCAGCCCGAAGGCTCCAAGAATCAACGCCCCCAGAACTCGCTTGCGCCTTCGGCTTTCGCTGAGCGCCCAGTCGGCCCAAGCGTGCACCTGCCGGCAGACGTCCGCATCCACGGGCCTGCCGGTGTGCGCGCGCCGGCACGCTCGCCCGCTTGAGGAAGTGGTTGCCGAAAGCCGATGCGATCAACGACTTCCTCAACCAAAGTCGAACGCTGGTCGCGCCATCGCCGAGTGCGCGACGGCCTGGATCCCGGCCGGCTACTTCAATGCGCTGGCGCGAGCCTCGATATGCCGGCCCAGGCGGACGTCGCGGCTGCGGCTGCGGTGTAACGGGTCGCCGTCAGCGGAAGCTAGTTGTGCCTGCGGTCTCTGGCGCCCGTAGGAGATGATCATGGCTCGGGTGGCTTACCACCCTCGGCTGGTCGATGCGTACCTCGCCGGCCTCATGGGGTCGTTTCCAGCTGTCATGATCACGGCACAAGGACCCCGGCAAGCTGCGGGCCTACCTCGAAGCGCTTGCACTCAACAATGCTGGCATCCCGACCGAGGCGTCGCTGTATCAGGCCGCAGGTATGAACGCCAAGACCGCTGCCAGCTATGAGCGGCTGCTTTCCAACCTGTACGTCCTCGACAGGGTGCCTGCCTGGCCGCTGAGCGGACAACGGCTCAAGGCGCTGGTGAAGGCGCCAAAACGGTATCTGGTCGACTCCGGGATCGCAGCTGCGGCGGCGGGACTGTCCACCGACGAAATCCTCACCGACCCGGTATTGCTCGGCCGGTTCTTCGACGCGTACGCCGCCGCCCAGCTGCGGGCGGAGGCCGCGCTGATGGACACCGCGCCCTGCGTCCATCATTTGCGTACTCACGCCAGCCGCCAGGAGATCGATCTGATCTTCAACATGGGACGAGGCCGGGCCGTCGCTCTGGAATTCAAGGCTGCCAGCGCGGTGGCCACCGCAGACGCCAGACACCTGCTGACGTTTCGGGATGACCTCGGCGATCGCTTCCTGGCCGGTGCCGTCGTCTACAGCGGGACGCAGCTGTACGAGATCGCCGACCGGATATTCGCCGTCCCGCTGTGCGCCGTCTGGAGTTGATGCTCCGGCATTGGTGAGCGCTCTCCTGCGGTCATCGGGTCCGGAGCAACGGACGTCGGGGTAGCAACGGCACGTAACGGCGTTATGCTGGTCCAGCAAGGTGAAACCCGTTGCAACCATCGCTGAATAAACACCCGAGGAATGGCCCCGCCGGACACACGTTTTGTCCGGAATCCCTACGGGGACGATCGGGCACGCCGCCGAAATCGAGGCCCGCGATGGCAAGCTTCTGCAGCGGAAAGAGCCGACTGACCTGCACCTCTTTGCAGAGCGGGCGACCGGGATCGAACCGGCATGACCAGCTTGGAAGGCTGGGGCTCTACCATTGAGCTACGCCCGCGACGACCGGATCGCGAGCGACCGGACGGCCGTCCAAGAGTACCGAACCATCCCGGTCGGCGCCCGTCCATGACCAGGGCTGCGCAGCTCGGTGACGATCAAGGATTTTCAGCCCCTCCTGATGACCTCACACGCAGCTCGGGCTATCCTCTCCGGTCTGGGCTTCCCAGCCCACGTCCTGGGGTGACGCTCGGGGCGGTAAGCAGCGCCGTCGTTCTGCCTCGCTAGCACTGAGGGTGATCATGTCCTTCCGCGATGATGACCTCGTACAACGCGAAGCTGGTGCCCGCCAGCAAGGAGATCCGGAGCGCCTCCGCGAGCTGGCCGGCGAGTGGGATCGGCGCGCCGGCACGCGCGATGAAGCAGCCGCGAAAAGGGATGAAGCGGCTGCAGCCCGAGATCGGCGTTCGCTTCGCCGTGACAGCCGCGCGTCGGTGCGTGACCAGCGGGCGCGTCGCCCACCGGATGAGTCCGATCCCGGTTTCGCCGATCGCTGGCTCTCCGGCGTCGACCGTGACCACTCGGCGGGTGACCGCGCGGATAGCTACGACGATCGGCAGGACGCCGCCCAGCTTCGGAAAGAGGGTGCGGACGCGCGTCAGCGCGCGGCGAAGGATCGCGCCAGAGCAGCAGACCTCGCCGCTGCCGCGGCTGATCAGGTCGCGAACCTGACCGAAGCCCTGAGGACGAGCCGGCAGATCGGCACCGCGCTGGGGATTGTGATGGCCCTGCGACGGGTCACCCAGGAACGCGCGTTCGATCTGCTGCGTTCCGTCAGCCAGGCCACTCACCGCAAACTGCGCGATGTGGCGGCGGACATCGTCTTCACCGGTGAGTTGCCCGACGCGCCGAACGGCGAGCGCCGCAAGCCGGCCGGCGATGTGTACCGATCCGCGCCGCCGCGCCATAGCGCCGCTCGCAGGCAACCGCAGCAGCGCTCGCCGATGTCCGACTGCCAGACGCGATCCGACTGACGGGCCGCGCGCCGGCGCCTGGCCGCTACGCCGTCAGGCCGGCAGTGGCGATGTCGAGGTAGCGCTGCCACGCCGCGCCGTCTGCCGGCGCACTTTCGATCACGCCCCGCAGCCCGTGCAGGACCAGCAGGACGTCCGGCTGGCCGACGCGCGGCGGCAACGTGCCGTGTGCATGCGCATCAGCGACGAGCGCGGTGATGGCCTCGCGGACGGCGGTGACCCGGGCCGGCCGGTGCCCGTCGCGCCAGAGCCGGGCGAGCAGTCCCTGATTTTCCGCCTGCAGTTCACCCGTCACGCGCAGGAACTCCCAGAGCCCGCTTCCGTCGTCCCGGGTCAGCGCCGTCTGCGCCGCCGCGAGCACCTCCTGCGAGAGGTTGTCGACGAGAGCCGCGATGAGATCTTCCTTGCTCGGGAAATGGCGGTACAGCGTCCCGGTGCCGACACCGGCCTCGCGGGCGACCGCTTCGACGCACGACTCCAGCCCGTCGTGGCCGAAGATGCGCCGGGCCGCGTCGACGAGATGGCGCCGGTTGCGTGCGGCATCCTGACGCAGCGGCCGAACCGTCTCGGTACTCACTCCGCGTCGCTTCCGGCCAGCGTTCCCGCGGCGACGAACGCAAGCTCGGCGTGCGGCTGCTCGGCGACGGCCCCGACCGGGCTGCGGGTGGGAATGAGCGGCACGGCCAGCGTCGCCAGCACCGCCACGCCTGCCAGGACAGCAAAGCCATTGCGGTAGCCCGAATCGTGCGGTAGCGCCCCGGCCGGCAGCCCCGCGGTGATGACCGTCGCGGTGACGGCCGCGCCGATGGAGCCGCCGATGGTGCGGATGTTCGCGTTCATGCCGCTGGCCACGCCCGTCTGGTCCGCGGGCACGGCAATGACGATCAGGTTGGACATGGCCGAGAAGCCGAGCCCCAGGGCGATGCCGATGATCCCGGAGGCGACGTACACCTCCCACTTCGCGTCGTGGGCGAAGGCGATCATCCCGTAGCCGATCACGCTGCCGAACGCGCCGGCGAACAGCACGTTTTTCGACCCGAACATGTCGGCCAGCCGGCCGCTGACCATGCCGCAGATGAACATCATGATCGTCAGCGGCAGCATGAAAACGCCCGAGCCGGTGATGCTGGCGCCGAACCCGTAGCCGGTGCTGTGCGGCGTCTGCACGAATTCCGGCAGCACGGCCATCGTCGCGTACATGCCGACACCGAAGAGCAAGGCGACGAGGTTCGTGCTCCACACCGCCGGCAGCCGCATCATTTTCATGTCGATGAGCGGCGCGGCAGAACGTTCCTCGGCGAAATACCACGCAATCGCCACGACGAGGGCGCCGCCGATGAGACCCAGCGTGCGGGCTGAACCCCAGCCCCATATCCCGCCCTGGCTGATCGCGATCAGCAGCAAAATGAGCCACGCCGAAAGCAGCAATGCGCCGAGCACGCTAATCGGCCCGGTCGCGCGCACCGGCGACTCGGGAACGAAAACGTATGCCGCCACGGTGGCCAGTCCGATCACGATGAGCGGCACCCAGAAAAGCCAGTGGTAGCCGAGGCTTTGCACGATCGGCCCGGCGAGAATCAGGCCGACGCCACCCCCGACCGCGGTCAACGCAGCCGCTGCCCCGACGGCACCAGCGACCTTTTCGGGGGGGAACTCGTCGCGGATGATCCCGAAGGTCAGCGGCAGGACGCCGCCGCCAATGCCTTGGATGGCTCGAGCGATGATCAGCACGCCGATGGACGGCGCCAACGCTCCGAGCAGTGAGCCGACCGCCAGCGCGCCCATCGCTGCGACGAAGACCCGGCGCTTGCCGATCTTGTCGCCGATCCGGCCGAGGATCGGCGTGAACACCGAGGCCGACAGCAGGTAGACGGTCAGCACCCAGGTGACGGTGTTCTGCGAGGTGTGGTACTCGCGCTGGATCGTCGGCAGCACCGGTGTCACCAGCGACTGCAGCACCGAATACGCGATCATCGACGTCGCGAGCACGGTGGACGTCGCGCGCAGGCTGCTCCGGCCGGAGGGCGATCGGCTGGGAGAGCCCGCAGGAGCGGGAGCGGTGGCCACGCGACCACCATAAATCGGAACCGGAGTCACGGTTCCGTTAGGTGGCCACCATCACTCTCTGCGCCCCCGGACCGAGGCTCATGGGCTTCACCTGCCGAGCCGGCCGCGCGGCGTCGAGTGGCAGATACTTTGCTTGCGCAAACTTTCGGTACGAGCGTTTTGTGCCGCATGAGCTATTCAGCTTTGCCGCGAATCTGCCGAAAATAGCTGCGATGCAGTTCGCGCGGATCGGCTCCCTGGCTGTCACGGCGGCCCTCATCGTCGCGACGGGCGCGGCGTGCAGAACGTCGTCGACGGCAACCGAAACGACGCTCACGGTCGACCGCCAGAGCGTCGCGCTGCACTATTTCGGCAATACCGATCCGCAGCCACTCGTGATTGCACTGCACGGGATCGGCTCGGACGGAAAGACGTTCGAGAAGGACAGCGGGCTGGACGCTTTCGCGGACGCGCACGGATTCGCCGTCGCCTATCCCGACGCCCATGTGGCGCCGGATATGCCGGTCCCGCCGATGCCGACCGCAACACCGACGCCCGATCCCACGCCCACCCCGTCCCCTTCGCCGCCGGCCGCGCCGTCGCCGACTGCGTCCCCGACCACCATCGCGCCCGGCGCGCTGCGGGCCACGTCCATCCAGGGCCAGCGTGCCGCTCGCGCTGCCGGCCTCGTCGAAGACGCGCACGCCTCCAACAACCACAGCACCGATCGGGCCTGGAACGCCGGCATCTGCTGCGGTGGCAGCACCGCCGACGACGTCACCTACCTCAAGCACGTCCTGACGGCCGTTGAAGGCCACGTGCTCATCGACCGCAAGCGCGTCTACGTGATCGGCGTCTCCAACGGCGGCATGATGGCGCTCAAGGCGATCTGCTCCGCACCCCGCGTCTTCGCCGCGGCGGGAAGCGTCGCCGGGCCCTATCTCGGATCGCACTGCGCCCGGCCGGTCTGGCGGCATCTGCACGGTGGGAAGGACGTGATCGTGCCCTACCACGGCGGGTCGCCGCCCGGCTCCGCCTACCTGGGGGTCGCGCCGGACTGGTGCCTGTGCAGCTTCCCCGACTCCGCCACCGAATCGGCCCGGTTCTCTCGAACGACCGTCTCCGTGAAGCTGGTCAAGACAGGCCTGCATTCATGGCCGCAACTGGGCGACGGCGCCTGGAACCTGGATGCGGACTCAGACCTCTGGGGGTTCGTGTCCCGCTACCACCTCTGACCGGCCGCTACCCCTTCGCCGTCCAGGCGGGGAAACCCGTGGTCTGCCAACGCTGTCCGTCCGCCCCGATCACCAGCGCGTCGTACCCGGACAGCTCCTCGAGCCACGGCAGGCACGCCGGGCCCATCGCGAGCGCGGCGGTGGCGTAGGCGTCGGCGCGCGCGAGATGGCGGCCCACCACGGTGACGCTTGCCAGCTCCGTCGCTTCCTGCCCGGTCAGCGGGTCGGTCACGTGGGCGCCGCGTTCCGCCGTGCCCGACGTGGCGACGGCAGCGTCCGCGGCGCTCACGACGGCGGCGAGCTGACCGTGCTTTGCCGGGTCGTTGATGCCGACCCGCCACGACGATCCGGGGGAGCGCGACCCGGCGAGCTGGACGTCGCCGCCGCCGTTCACCGCGTGGTTACGTGAGCCGCGCGAGCGCAGCAGTTCGCTTGCGCGTTCGATCGCCCAGCCCTTCACGAATCCCGACGGGTCGAGCCGGCCGGCGGGACGGATCGAGAAGTAGCCACCGGTCGCCCGCGCCAGGTCGGCGCAGGTCGCGAAGGCGTCTCGGACCTCGGCGGAGCAATCCGCCAGCTCGATCTCACCGCGATCGAGCTTGCTGACGACGCTGTCCGGGCGGTAGGTGCTGAACACCTCGTCGACGTGGTGCAGCCAGGTGACCACCTCGGCGATCGGCGCGCGCCAGTCACCGTCGTCGCGGATGTCGATGGAGAAGACGGTGCCCATGCAGTGCTCCACGTGCACGGTGCGCGGACCGGCGATGCGCATGCTCACCCCAGCTGGTCCAGGGCGCTCTGCAAGGACTGGATGTAACCCTCGCTGGTGTAGGTCGCTCCGGACAGCATGTCGATGTCGGCGCTGTTCGCGGCGATCGTCTCCTGCTCCAGCTGGGGCACCGCCCAGCTGTTGATCTCGATGTCGCGTGGCCGATCCTGCGGGTACTCGACGGCTTGCGCGGAGGTGATCTTGCCGTCGGTGACGGTCACCTTCACCTGCACCGGTCCGAAGCGGGTGTCCACCGCGTCACCCGTGGCCGTCTTCGTTCCCGACGTGCCGGAGCCCGAGCTGCCGGACCCCGAGCTGCCGGATCCCGACGAACTGCTCGACGAGCCTGACGGCCCGGACCCGGATGAGCCCGACGACCCGGACCCGGACGAGCCCGACGACCCGGACCCGGACGAGCCCGATCCCGCCGACGACCCCGGATCCGATCCGCTCGACGAGCTGCCGCCCGAACCGGTCGCGGGCGCGATCGCCGCAGGCTGATGGAGCGAAGCGGCGCTGGTGGAATGCGTCTTGAAGCCGAGCAGCAGGACAAGGCCTGCCACGGTGGCGACGATCGCGAGGATGACCCGGCGCAAGATGGCTCCTGGCTTCGAGTATTCGGTGGGGGCGGCTAGAAGGTGAACGACTCGGTGTGGACCTGACGGCGCGGCACCCCGAGGCTGCGCAGCGCGCTCAGCACGCTCGCCTCCATACGGTCCGGGCCGCAGACGTATACGTCGTGCTCCAGCAATCCGGGGAATCGGGCGAGCGACTGCGCCGACAGCGGATCCCCGCCCAGCTGCTTCCTGGTGCCGGTGAGGATGTGCAGCCGCGCCTGCCGCGACGCGGCCAGTGCCTCCAGCTCGCGCCGGAAGAGCACCTGGTTCGGGTCGCTCGAGCGGTACACCAGCGTGATGTCACCAGGGGCCGCCATCGGCAACGTCTCGAACAGGCCGCGAAGCGGGGTGATCCCGACTCCGCCGGCGATCAGCAGCACCCGGCGCTTGGTGCGGGCCCATCCGGTGAGTGCGCCGTACGGGCCCTCGGCGAAAACGCGCGTCCCCGGTCGCAGCCCGGCCAGCTTGCGGCTGTGATCCCCGAGATCCTTGACCGTGATGCGCATCAGGCCGCCCGGGCGGATCGGTGCGGAGACCGAGTAGGGGTTCGACGCCCACCACAGGTCCCGGGTGAGGAAGCGAAACCGGAAGAACTGTCCTGGCTCGGTCTGCAACTGCTCCAGGTGATCACCCGACATGAGAATCGACACCACATGCGGCGACTCCCGCACCACGCCCACGACCCGCAGCCGATGGCGCGTCGCGCGCTGTAACGGGACGACGATCCGATACCAGATGAGCAGCACCGCGACCGCGATGTAGAGCGTCGCCCACGCCCACCGGGCCGCCGCGTTGCTCAAAAACTCGGCGCCGTCGGCGAACTGGTGTGAGAACGCGAGTGCGACCGCGAGATAGGTGTAGAGGTGCAGGTAGTACCACGTCTCGTAGCGCACCCGACGGCGGGCCGCGCGCATGGACACGATGCCGACCCCGAGGAAGAGGAAGCCGGCGACCGTCGCCATGAGCACGTCGGGGTAGCTGTTCAGCAGCGTCCAGCCCTCGTGCACCACATTGGTGTGCGCGGTGATCGCGTAGCCCCACAGGATGAGCAGCGCGTGCGCCACGACGAGGCTGACGGTGTAGCGCCCGCCCATGGAATGCCAGCGAGCCAGCCGGTCGGCGCCGAGGCCGCGTTCCAACGCCGGGATCCGCGCCATGAGAGCGAGCAGCACCACGACGGAGTAGCCCGCCAGCAGGCCGACGATGCGGCCCGCGTTCGTCAGCCAGTCGCCGAAGCCCGAGACGTGCGGGGTGTTGGACCACCACAGCGCGATGACGGCGATCGCCCCGACCGCGATGAGCGCGAGGAGGGCCTCCGGACGAGCCCGTAACGGCCGCGCGACAGGGGGTGGAGCAGCGCGGCGGGGGGAGCCGGTTGCCCACGACAGCGGCTGGTCGAGTACGGACGACACATTCTTACTGTCGGCCGTCCGGCTGACGCCGACTTATGTGTCAGCTGTACGTACCCTATGAATCTCGGTTCACCTGCTTACCGGTGCGCAGGCACGCTCGTGGTTCGGCTGCCTGCGGGCAAGCACCATAGGATCTAGCCACGCCGCGGGGCGTAGCGTAGTGGCTAGCGCGCCTGCTTTGGGAGCAGGAGATCGGGAGTTCGAATCTCCCCGCCCCGACGATCGTCCCAATCGTCTCTTTGAGTTTCCAGACCAAAGCCCAACGAAAGAGCTCTGCCGCTGTGAAGGCCACGAAAGAAGCCCTGAGCCCGACTCGCGTCAAGATCACGATCGAGGTCCCGTTCGAGGAGCTCAAGGACGACCTGGCGTCGGCCTACAAGCGGATCGCCGGTCAGATCCGCGTTCCGGGCTTTCGCCCTGGCAAGGTGCCGGCGCGCATCGTCGACCAGCGCATCGGCCGCGGCTACGTCCTGAACGAGGCGCTCCCGGGCGCGCTCGACCGCTTCTACGCGCTGGCCCTGCAGCAGGAGCAGATCGACGCCGTCTCCAGCCCGGAAGACGTCGACGTCCAGGAGTTCAACGACGGCGAGCAGCTGATCTTCAGCGCCGAGGTCGATGTCCGTCCTGAGGTGACGCTGCCCGATCTCGGTGGCCTCGAGGTCACCGTCGACGACGTCGCGGTCAGCGACGAGGACATCGACCAGCAGCTCGACTCGCTGCGCGACCGGTTCGCCACCTTGCAGCCGGTGGAGCGCGCGGCGCAGGACGGCGACATCATGACGATCGACCTGGCGGCGAGCATCGACGGCGAGGTCGTCCCGGGCTCGGAGTCCAAGGGGCTGTCCTACGAGGTGGGCTCCGGCAATCTCATCCCCGAGCTGGACGACGCGGTGCGCGGCGCGGCGGAGGGTGACGAGCGCACCTTCGACACCGAGCTCAAGGCCGGCGAGTTCGCCGGCCGCACGGCGCAGGTCACCGCGAAGCTGATCAGTCTCAAGGAGAAGGTGCTCCCGGAGCTCGACGACGACTTCGCGACCACCGCCAGCGAGTTCGACACGTTGGAGGAGCTGCGCGCCGACCTGCGCGAGCGGCTCGGCCGGGTCCGGCGCTACGAGCAGGGCGCGCAGGCGCGTGACCGGCTGCTCGACAAGCTCAACGAGATCGTCGACGTGCCGCTGCCGGAGTCGGCGGTCAAGGCGGAGATCGAGGGTCGTGAACACAACCTCGGCCACCAGCTCGAGCGCTTCGGCATCAGCAAGGAGGTCTACCTCGAGACCGAGGGCAAGACCGTCGAGGAGTTCGACGCCGAGCAGCGCGCGGAGGCCGAAAAGGCCGTCAAGTCGCAGCTGCTGCTCGACGCGCTCGCCGAGCGCGAGGAGGTCAGCGTCGAGCAGGAGGAGCTCACCGAGCACCTCGTCCGCAGGGCGCAGCAGTCCGGCATGGCGCCGCAGGACTTCGCCAACCAGGTGATGCAGGCGGGCCAGCTCGGGATGCTGTTCTCCGAGGTGCGCCGGGGTAAGGCCCTGGCGACCCTGATGGAGTCGGCGAAGATCACCGACGCGTTGGGCAACGAGGTCGACCTCTCCCAGCTCGACGATGACGCCGCGGCCGAAGAAGAGGCCGAGGGCGACGATGTCGTCGAGACCATGGCGGTGGACGACGAGACGGCCGCGCAGGCGCAGTCGGAATTCGACGCGGACCAGGCAGCCGCGGAGGCTGCCGAGAAGTCCAGCGAGAGCTAGCCGTTCGCGCCGGGTGTTCGCGAGGAGCTGAGCGGAACGTCACGCCGACGGCGAAAACGGCTCATCGCCCCGACCTGAATGTCCGACCCGGTGGTTAGGGTCATCGACAAGATGACTGCAACGCAACGCCCGGCCTTCTGCACAGACGCAGAGCCGGGCCCGATCCGAAGGAGCGGCATGAGCGAGTTAGTCGTGCCACCGACGCCCGAGCTGCGTGGCCCAGGCCCTGGCGCTCCGACCCTCGATGACCGGGTCTACGACCGGCTGCTGCGGGAGCGCATCATCTTCCTCGGCAGCGTCGTCGAAGACACGATTGCCAATGCGATCTGCGCGCAGCTGCTGCTGCTCGCCGCCGAGGACGACAAGCGCGACATTTCCCTCTACATCAACTCGCCCGGAGGTTCGGTCACCGCCGGGATGGCTATCTACGACACGATGGAGTACATCCCCAACGACGTGTCGACCGTCGCCGTCGGCCTCGCCGCGAGCATGGGCCAGTTCCTGCTCTGCGCCGGTGCCAAGGGCAAGCGTTACGCCACCCCTCACGCGCGGATCATGATGCACCAGCCGTCGGGTGGCATCGGCGGTACGGCCGCGGACATCGCCATCCAGGCCGAGCAGATGATTCACACCCGCCGGGTGCTGCAGGACCGGATCGCCTTCCACACCGGTCAGTCGGTCGCGCAGATCGAAGAAGATTCCGACCGCGACCGCTGGTTCACCGCCGAGGAAGCAGCGGAGTATGGCTTCATAGACCGCGTCGTCTCGCGTGCGGCCCAGGTGCCGAGCGCCGGCCCGGTCAGCTAAGAGGAGACGGACCATGAGCGATTACCCCGCCCCCGTCGGCCGCTACGTGCTGCCGACCATCATCGAGCGGACCAGCCGTGGCTACGAGACCATGGACCCGTACTCGAAGCTGCTCAAGGAGCGCATCGTCTTCCTGGGCGTCCAGATCGACGACGTGTCGGCCAACGACGTGATGGCGCAGTTGCTGTTCCTCGAGTCCGAGGACCCCGACCGTGACATCAACATCTACATCAACTCGCCGGGTGGTTCGTTCACCGCGCTGACGGCGATCTACGACACGATGCAGTACATCCGCCCCGACATCTCCACCGTCTGCCTGGGTCAGGCCGCGAGCGCGGCGGCTGTTCTGCTGGCGGCCGGCACCAAGGGCAAACGGTTCGCGGTTCCTAACGCGCGGATCCTCATCCACCAGCCGTCCGGTCAGGGCGAGGGTCAGTCGTCGGACATCGAGATCCAGGCCAAAGAGATCCTGCGCATGAGCGCGCTGCTCGAGCGCATGCTCGCCGAGCACACCGGCCGTTCCCAGGAAGACATCCGCCGGGACATCAACCGTGACAAGATCCTGACTGCGGCGGAAGCTGTCGAGTACGGGCTCATCGACGAGGTGCTCAAGTCTCGCAAAACCTCGTCGTTGCGCGCGGCGGGTTAAGCAGCGGATTACGGCCCTGAAAGGCGATGCTCACGGTAGCGTCCTGTGCCTATCGGGAGCACCCTGAAGGCACAGCACGTCTGAGACTGAGCATCCAGGAATGACCAGCAGCCGGGTGGCGGCGATCGCCATTCGCACGACAGGCAGGGGAGTGGCCGGTGGCCCGCATCGGTGACGGCGGTGACCTGCTGAAGTGTTCGTTCTGCGGCAAGTCGCAGAAGCAGGTCAAGAAGCTGATCGCGGGTCCAGGGGTGTACATCTGCGATGAGTGCATCGATCTCTGCAACGAGATCATCGAGGAGGAGCTCTCCGAGTCCTCCGAGCTCAAGTGGGACGACCTGCCCAAGCCGAAGGAGATCTACGAGTTCCTCGACTCGTACGTCGTCGGGCAGGACACCGCGAAGAAGACCCTGTCGGTCGCGGTCTACAACCACTACAAGCGGGTGCAGGCCGGCGCCGCCGATAGCAAGTCCGAGGTCGAGCTCGCCAAGAGCAACATCCTGCTGCTCGGCCCGACCGGATGCGGCAAGACGCTGCTCGCGCAGACCCTCGCGCGCATGCTCAACGTGCCGTTCGCCATCGCCGACGCCACGGCGCTGACCGAGGCGGGCTACGTCGGCGAGGACGTCGAAAACATTCTGCTGAAGCTGATCCAGGCGGCGGACTACGACGTCAAGAAGGCCGAGACCGGGATCATCTACATCGACGAGGTCGACAAGATCGCCCGCAAGTCGGAAAACCCGTCGATCACCCGCGACGTCTCCGGCGAGGGCGTGCAGCAGGCGCTGCTCAAGATCCTCGAGGGCACCACCGCGAGCGTTCCGCCGCAGGGCGGGCGCAAGCATCCGCACCAGGAGTTCATCCAGATCGACACCACGAACGTGCTGTTCATCTGCGGCGGCGCGTTCGCCGGCCTCGACAAGGTGATCGAAGGCCGCGTCGGTAAGAAGCAGCTCGGTTTCCGGGCGGTGCTCGCCAGCAAGTACGACACCGAGCGTTCCGACATCTTCACCGACGTCATGCCGGAGGACCTGCTCAAGTTCGGGATGATCCCGGAGTTCATCGGCCGGCTGCCGGTGATCACGAGCGTCAACAGCCTCGATCGCGACGCGCTCATCCAGATCCTCACCGAGCCGAAAAACGCGCTGGTGCGCCAGTACCGCCGGCTTTTCGAGCTCGACGGGGTCGACCTCGACTTCTCCGACGACGCGCTCGAGGCGATCGCCGACCAGGCGATCCTGCGCGGCACCGGTGCCCGTGGCCTGCGGGCGATCATGGAAGAGGTCCTGCTGTCGGTGATGTACGACATCCCGAGCCGCAAGGACGTCGCCAAGGTCGTCGTTACCCGCGAGACGGTGCTGGAGCACGTCAACCCGACGATCGTCCCGCGCGAGGTGCAGGCCAAGCGCGAGCGTCGCGAGAAGTCGGCCTAGCCCTCCTTCTCGCGGTAGCCCGCCAGCTGCCGCACGGTCGCCACGACCGCACCGGTCTCGTCCCACAGGGTGCAGGTCTCATCGAGCCAGCCGCCGGCGACGACCTGCGCGGTCTGCTCGGCGATCAGCCAGCCGCCGGCCGGTAGCCGGCGGATGTGAGCGTCCATCGTCACCGTGGGCACCCAGCCGGTGATCCCGAGGTCGAAGGTGACCGGGGGCAGCGCATCGCCGGCGATGAGCAGCCAGTACGGGTCGTTCGGGCCGTCGTCGGCGCGGCGGATCCAGGCGCGGATGACGGCGTTGCCGGACGGTTCCCGGCGCATCCAGGCGGACGTCGCCGGGTCCATGCGGATGTCGAAGTGAAACGCCGGACCGATGCGGGTGCCGCTGGGGGTCTCGGGCAGCGATGCCACGCATTCGTCCGGTGGCGGAAGGGCTGGCGCCGCGGCCGAGGAGGCGACGAACCGCGGCTCGGCTTCCGGTAGCGTCCCGGCGCTGATCAGCAGTTCGGCGCGAACGGCATCACCCTGGCTCAGCCGGGCGCGCAGCGCGCCGACCCGCCGTCCTTGGCGCAGCGGTTCGACGACGACATCCGCCGGGCCCGGATCCGGGGCGGAGGCGAAGTGGGCGCTGACTCCCAGCGGATGCGGGTACTCGCCGCCGGCGAGCGCCGTGCGAACGACTTCGGCCAGCAAGTAGCCGCCGTGGATCTTGTCGCCGATCGACCACGAGGCGTCGAGGTCGACCGTGCTGGTGCGGCTCGCTTCCGCGGACGTCGTCACCCAGCGAACGTTATGCGCTGCAGCGGGTGGTGGGCGCCGCGGTCACGAACGCCGAACGGCGGATGATCAGTGCTCGGCGTACGCGCGCAGCTCGCGGGTCAGGGCAGCGGTCTGCCAGGCCTGGTTCGCACCGGTGATGGTGAAGTAGCCGACCACGTCGCTCCCGCGCCATACGCAGTAAGACGCCGCACCGGTGCCGCGCTGGCCACCGCACGTCATCTGACCGCCGGCGGCACCCGCGGGCTGCACCGTCATGGGCAGGAAGACCGCGCCGGGCTGACGGAAGGCCTGCACCCGGTTCAGCAGCAGCTTGTAGGCGGCCGGGACGTTCGCCGCGCCGGGCCGGATCGTCCATCCGTAGACCTGCGGCGAGCCGAGCTCGTAGGAGGCGTACGTCAGCGTCTTGGCGTAGGGCGTGAACACCTGGTTCACGAACTTCTGCACCGGCGCCTTCGCCGCAGTGACCTTCGCGCCGCTCTGCAGCTGGAACGTGTTCAGCGCCGCCGGGAACGCGTACACCTTGGCCTTGGTCGCCGAGCCACCCGGCGTGACGGGGGTGGCCGGCTTGGTCGGGGTGGTCGTCGACGGCGTGGAGCTGGACTGCGAGCTCGAGTCGGACTTCTTGATGAAGTGCGTGTAGCCGTAGTAGCCGCCGCCGCCGAGGATCGCGACGACGAGCAGGCCGAGCAGCGCCTTGTTCGGCTTGCGGTCGCCGCGGCGGTGGCCGCCGGACGCGGTGTCGTCTTCGAGCGGCAGCGGCGTGAGCGGAGGCATCCCGCCGGGCATGTCGACCGCTGGGCCACCCGGCACCGAGCCCGGCATCACGGTGTCCGGCAGCTGCTGCCCGAACGCGGCCGCCGTGTACGGGTTGTAGCTCTGGCTCGGCGGCATGCCGGGCATCGCCGGGTAGCCGGCCGGTGCACCGAAGGCGTCCGGCGTGGGTGCCGGAGGGGCCGCGAGCGGGTTGACCATCGGAGGCTGCGGTGCGGTCTGCGGCCCGGCGACCTGCTGCGTGGCGGCGGCCGGCTGCTCGAAGGGCGGCGCGGGCGGCAGAGCGGCGTACTCGTGCAGCATCTCGTAGCCGTCGAAGCCGGACGGGCCGGGCATCTCGGACGGGGCGCCCGCCGGTCCGTAGGTCCACTGTGCGGCCGCTGGCGCCGGCGGCGCATATTCAGCGCTCGGCGGCTGCTCGCCGAAGGCGGGGGCCTGGAACGGCTGGCCCATCGGCTGCTGCTGCAGGTTGGGCGCCGCGGGCGGCAGCTGGCCGTCCATCGGCTGCATGTGCGGGGGCTGCGGCATCTGCTGCATGGGCGGAATCTGGGGAGCCGGCGGCGGTCCCTGCAGATGCGGCTGTCCCGGCTGCGGCATGTCGCGGGGGCCGGGCACTTGGGACGCGGCCGGGGGATCGAATGGCTCCCCCGGAAGCACCGTACGTGCTGACTGGGCGACTGCGCCGGAAACGCCCTGCTGCTCCACCGGGACCTCCACGAACATGCTCAAGCGGGATTGCCGGCGCGCGGCGGCACCGGCTTCTCGTTGAGCCATCGGCAGGACAGGCGTTCGGCTGAAACGGTTAATCCGAAGCCGCTCGATCCGGGGAAAGGCAGCCCGGGCGAAGCTCTGCCAAACTGGCGGCGTGGCTGACCGCTGGGGGATGACGATCCCGTTCGACAATCTGCCGCTGTCCGAGCACGCCGACGCCCTTCGCGAGCTCGCTGACCTCGGCTACACCGACGTCTGGTCCAGCGAGGCCGGCGCCACGGACGGCTTCACGCCGCTGGCACTCGCCGCGGCCTGGTCACCGAGCCTGCGGCTCGGCACCGCGATCATCCCGGCCTACCTGCGTGGCCCGGCGCTGCTCGCTCAGACGGTTGCCGCCATGGCCGAGACCGCACCCGGGCGGTTTTGTCTCGGCGTCGGCACGAGCAGCAATGTCATCGTCGAGCGCTGGAACGGGATGGCGTTCGACAAGCCCTACCAGCGGGTGCGCGACACGGTGCGCTTCCTGCGCGCCGCGCTGACCGGCGAGAAGGTCACCGAGCAGTACGAGACGTTCCGCGTGAACGGCTTCCGGCTGGGGCGGCCGCCGGCGCACGTTCCGCCGATCCTGGTGGCGGCGCTGCGTCCGGGCATGCTGCGACTGGCCGGGCGGGAAGGCGACGGGGCGATCATCAACTGGCTTGCCGCGGACGACGTCCCCCAGGTGGTCGAGCACGTCCTCGAGGGCAGCGGCGGCCAGCCGAAGGAGATCGTGGCCCGCATCTTCGTCCTCCCGATGGAAGACGCCGAGCAGGCCCGGGCGATCGGACGGTTCGCGATCGCGTCCTACCTGACCGTGCCGGTCTATACGGCCTTCCACGAGTGGCTCGGTCGCGGCGACATGCTCGCGCCGATGCTGGACGCGTGGAGATCCGGAGACCGCAAAGCCGCGCTGGCGGCGATTCCGGACGAGCTGGTCGACTCGATCATCGTTCACGGGTCGCCGGAAGCCTGCCGGGAGCACGTGCAGCGCTACGTCGACAACGGCGTGACCACGCCCGTCATCGCGCTGATCGGCGGCGTCAGCGACCTGTCGGAGACGCTGCGAGCCCTCGCCCCGGCCTGAGGCCAGCTAATCGAGGGGCCGGACCACCGCGGTGACATGCACCAGCCCGGCGGGGAATGGCGCGATGAGGCGGTTGACCGCTGCGTTGCGCGCGACAACGCGTACGTCGATGCGACCGGCGACCGGGTTCACCGCGACGGAGATGGGGCCCAGCCCGCCAGCCATCGCAGCGGAAATCTGATCCGAAGCGCTCCTCAGCTGTGCTGCCGTGTAGGGCGCCGCGATCACACAGAGGTTGCCGCGGTAGACCTTCCGCAGCTCCTGACGCGCGGTGGGGAGGTCGCCGGACACGGCGACGACCGCTGCGCGCTGATGGGTATCGGTCTTGTAGCCGACGACGACGTCTGGATGCGTGGCCTGATACGCGGCGATGACCTCGGAATCGGCGGGCGTGAAGCCCTGAGCCTTCCACCCGCCGGGAGGCGCCGGGCACGGCAGGTCCGCGCTCGCCGGCTCTGACGGGAGGTCGGGCTCCGGATCGGCTCGCACCGGGGGACGGGTGACCGTGAGGACGCTGCCACGATAGGGTGCCGACCAGGCGGAAGGTGCGCTCGGTCCAGGTCACCCCGTTTTCCGTGGTGACCGTAGGCAGGCTCGTCACGTCGATTCCGCGCACGAGGACGTAACCGCCGCAGCCGGGTGGCCGCGACAGCGTGAGCGTGCCGCACAGCCGAAGCGACTCGTGGTACCGGCTGCTCCGGTACAACGTCCCGGTGGCCGTGTAGAGCTGCGGTTCGGCCGATGGCGCGGCGGGCACCAGCCGGGACGAGCCGTCCGGTTTGCCGGCCACGGACCACGTCAGCAGGCCGGCGAGGATCAGGACGAGCCCGCTCGCCAGGACACTCGAAGCCACCATCCGCCGGCGGCGCCGCCGTACGTACCCGCGGGCGGCTCGCTCGGCGAGAGCTGCGGGATTATGCACTCCGCGCAACGCGCGCTCCATCAGGACGTCCAGGTCAGCAGGTATTCACGCCTCCACCACGGAATAGAGGTAGCTCGCCAGCTCGGGGTCGGCGCGCAGCCGCCGCAGCGCGCGGTGAGCGTGGGCTTTGACGGTGCCGACGCTGCAGTGCAGCAGCTCGGCGGTTTCGGCCTCGCTGTAGCCGTCGAAGTACCGGAACGCGACCACCGCCCGTTGCCGGGGCGGCAAGGTGCGCAACGCCGCCAGCAGGGCAGCGCGCAGTGGCAGATCAGTCGCATCCGGTGGGGCGTCGGCATCCGGCGGCTCGGCGACGAGCGTTTCGCGCCTGCTCGCCCGTCGTCGCCAGGAGCGGCGGGCCGCGTTGACCAGAGCAGCACGCGCGTACGCCGCCGGGTCCGCGGGCGGCTGCCCCTTCGCCCACCGCGGGTACATGCTGACGAAGACCGTTTGCAGCAGGTCCTCGCCGCGCTGGACGTCGCCGGCCAGCAGGGTCGCCAGCCGCATCAGCGCGGTGGCGTGCTCCCGAACGAAGCGGGCGAAGTCGTCGTCGACCGGCGTCCCGGGTTCGTCGTCGCCAACCTGCTTGCCCCCCCCATGCCGTCTATAAGAGTGCTCGAAGCCTCAGACGGTTGACATTCGAGCGTCAAAACGCGGTGGACCGGCTCCATAGACTCAAGGTCATGACTGCTGCCCCCGCGCGTCCGGTGATCGAACTGCCCCCGCAGTACGACCCGACCGCTGTAGAGGGGCCTGCCTACGAGCGGTGGATCCGGGCTGACGCGTTCACCGCCGGACGCCCGGACCGTGCCGGCCGCACGCCGTTCTCGCTCGTCATCCCGCCGCCTAACGTGACGGGCTCGCTGCACATGGGTCACGCGTTCGAGCACGTGCTGATGGACGCCTTGACCCGGCTGAAGCGCATGCAGGACTTCGACGTGCTCTGGCTGCCGGGAATGGACCATGCCGGCATCGCGACGCAGAACGTGGTGGAGCGCGAGCTGGCGAAGGAGGGCAAGAGCCGGCACGACCTCGGGCGCGAGAAGTTCGTCGAGCGGGTCTGGGAGTGGAAGGGCGAGTACGGCGGCCGGATCCTCGGCCAGATGCGCCGGCTCGGCAATGGCGTCGACTGGTCGCGCGAGCGCTTCACGATGGATGAGGGTCTTTCGCGGGCGGTGCGCACCGTCTTCAAGCGGCTGTACGACCAGGACCTGATCTACCGGGCCGAGCGGATCATCAACTGGTGCCCGCGCTGCCACACGGCGCTGTCGGACATCGAGGTCGACCACAAGGACGTCGACGGTGAGCTGGTCACCATTCAGTACGGCCCGCTGACGGTGGCCACCACCCGGGTCGAGACGATGCTCGGCGATACCGCTGTGGCCGTGCATCCGGACGACGAGCGTTACCAGCATCTGATCGGCACCGAGGTGCCGTTGCCGCTGACCGGCCGCATGATCCCGGTGGTCGGCGACGCCCACGTGGACCCGTCGTTCGGCTCCGGCGCGGTCAAGGTGACCCCGGCTCACGACCCGAACGACTTCGAGATCGGGCAGCGGCACGGCCTGCCGTCGATCACGATTCTCGACGAGACGGGCGTGGTGACGGTGCCCGGCCCGTTCCAGGGCCTCGACCGGTTCGAGGCCCGTCCCGCGGTGGTGGCGGCGCTGCGGGAAGAGGGCCTGATCGTCGCCGAGAAGCGGCCGTACGTGCACGCGGTCGGGCACTGCTCGCGCTGCGGCACCGTCGTCGAGCCGCGGCTGTCGCTGCAGTGGTTCGTGGCGGTCGCCTCGCTGGCCAAGCGCGCCGGCGATGCGGTGCGCGGCGACGAGACGCAGTTCGTGCCGCCGGAGATGGCGGCGCGCTTCTTCTCCTGGGTCGACAACATGCACGACTGGTGCGTGAGCCGCCAGCTGTGGTGGGGTCACCGCATCCCGGTCTGGTACGGCCCGAACGGCGAGACGGTGGTACCGGGGCCCGACGAGCCGCCGCCGTCGGGAGAGGGCTGGACGCAGGACGAGGACGTGCTCGACACCTGGTTCTCGTCCGCGCTCTGGCCCGCATCGACGCTCGGCTGGCCGGACCACACCCGGGACTTCAAGCGCTATTACCCGACCAGCGTGCTCATCACGGGCTACGACATCATCTTCTTCTGGGTCGCCCGGATGATGATGTTCTGCACCTTCATCGAGCCCGAAGTGCCCTTTCGCCAGGTCATGGTGCACGGCCTGGTGCGCGATGCCCGCGGCAAGAAGATGAGCAAGTCCTCCGGCAACGTGGTGGACCCGCTCGAGCTCATCGACGCGTACGGCGCCGACGCCCTGCGCTGGACGCTGGCGCGCGCCGCGAATCCCGGCGGTGACGTGCCGCTGTCCGAGGAGTGGGTGCAAGGCAGCCGCAACTTCGTCAACAAGCTCTGGAACGCCACCCGGTTCGCGCTGATGAACGGCGCGGATCCGGCGCTCGAGCTGGACGAGAAGTCGCTGTCCACCGCCGACCGCTGGATCCTCAGCCGCCTCGCCGAGGTCACCGACGAGGTGAACGCGCATTACGCGGAGTTCGAGTTCGGCAAGGCCTGCGACGCGCTGTTCCACTTCGCCTGGGATGAGCTCTTCGACTGGTACGTCGAGCTGGCGAAGGTGCCGCTACGCGGTGACGAGGCCGAAGCCGGCCGCACCCGGGCGGTGCTCGGCCGCTGCTTCGACACCTTGCTCCGCCTGCTGCATCCGGTGATCCCCTTCGTCACGGACGAGCTCTGGCGCGCGCTCACCGGTCACGCCGGGGACAGCGACTCGGACGAGACCCTCACGCTCGCCGGCTGGCCGGCGGATCCGGGTCGCCGTGACCCGCAGGCCACCGCGGAGGTCACCAGGCTCCAGGAGCTCGTCGTCGAGCTGCGCCGCTTCCGCACCCAGCAGGGCATCGCCTCCAAGCGCAAGCTCGGCGCCGTCGTGGTGGCCGCCGACGAGGCGGGTCGTACGTTCGCCGGCGCGTGGGCAGGGGCGCTGGCAGGGCTCGCCGATCTGACGATCGACGCAGCGCAGCCCGCGGTGCCGGCGGCGCCGGACGGCTGGGAGGTGCTGGCCTCCGGCGAGCTGCACGTCGCGCTCGACCTGCTCGGCTCCATCGACGTCGAGGCCGAACGCGCGCGCATCTCGAAGGCGCTGGAGGCCACCGCGAAGGAGATCAAGTCGACCGGCGACAAGCTGGCGAACGAGGGCTTCCTCGCCAAGGCGCCGCAGAGCGTCGTCGCCGAAATCCGCACGCGGCATGCCGCGGCGCTCGAGGAGCAGGAGCGTCTCACCCGCCGGCTGGCCCGCCTTGGCTGACGGCGAGCGGGCGGCGCTCGAACGCGCGGAGCTGGCCCGGGTCGAGAAGGCGCTCGCGGGGCGCTTCCCGCACAAGATGCTCCCGGATCTGTCGCGGATGCGGATGCTGGTCGATCTGCTCGGCAACCCGCAGCGGGCCTACCCGTCCATCCATCTGACCGGGACGAACGGCAAGACGTCCACCGCCCGGATGATCGACACGCTGCTGCGCGCGTTCGGAATGCGCACCGGGCGCTACACCTCGCCGCACCTGGAGTCGGTGACCGAGCGCATCAGCATCGACGGCCATCCCGCGAGCCCCGAGGCGTTCGTGCGGGCCTACGACGACGTGGCTGCCTACGTCGACATCGTCGACGCCCAGTCGCCCGAGCGCGTCACCTTCTTCGAGCTTCTCACGGCGATGGCGTTCAGCGCGTTCGCCGACGCCCCGGTCGAAGTCGGCGTGATCGAGGTCGGCATGGGCGGCAGCTGGGACGCCACCAATGTCATCGACGGCACCGTACAGGTGATCACCCCGATCTCACTCGACCATCGCGAGCTCGGCGAGACCGTCGCCGAGGTGGCGGGGGAGAAGGCCGGCATCTTGCGGCCCGAGTCGGTGGCGATCCTCGGCACCCAGCCGCTCGAAGCGGCGGCGGTGCTTCGGAAAAGAGCGGGTGAGCTCGGAACGACCGTCGCCCGCGAAGGCATCGAGTTCGGCGTGCAGAGCCGCGTCCTCGCGCTCGGAGGACAGTTGCTCACGCTGCACGGCCTCGGCGGCGAGTACGGCGAGCTCTTCCTGCCGCTGCACGGTGAGCATCAGGCGCACAACGCGGCCTGCGCCCTGGCTGCCGTCGAGGCGTTCTTCGGAGCGGGCGCCGGCGGAGCGCTGGATATCGAGACCGTCCGGGAGGGCTTCGCCGCCGTCGACTCACCCGGCCGGCTGGAGACGGTGCGCAGCTCGCCGACGATCGTCCTCGACGGAGCACATAACGCGGCGGGGGCACGAGCCCTGGCGCAGGCGCTGATCGACGAGTTTTCCTTCGCACGCCTTGTCGGTGTGGTCGGGATCCTCGGCGACAAGGACGTGGAGGCGATCCTTGCCGCGTTGGAGCCGGTGCTGAGCGAGATCGTCGTGACGCAGAACAGCTCGCCGCGGGCGATGCCGGTGGACGACCTCGCGCAAGAAGCGGTCGACATCTTCGGCGGTGACCGGGTCGAGGTCGAGCCGCGACTCGACGACGCGATCGACACTGCCGTTCGGCTGGCGGAAGAGGGCGCTGGGCTGGTGGGCAGCGGCGTGATCGTGACGGGCTCGCTGGTGACGGTCGGCGAGGCACGACGGCTGCTGCGGCGCTGACCGGACGCGGTTTCGCCGGGCGTTGCCTGCCGCCGCTGCGGGGTGCGTTTCCGGGCAGAAGGGACGAGCCCGGACGAGTGTCCCGCACGTCGTGATTGGAATCACATCCTGAAATCGGCAGACATAGCGGTGTCCTGACGCCCCGTCAGAAATCTCGTTCTAATCTGGCGGCTCGCGGGCCTTTCACCTCAGCTGCTTTCGCAGTGCCCGGCTTCCACCACGCAAGACGGTGTCGCTTCGTGCCACGCCGCCTCGCTTCGCCATGCCCTTTTTCCGTAGGAGGTTTCATGTTGAGACCAGCAGCTGGCCGCACGGCCCGGCTGGTGTCACTTGCGGGCGTCGCAGCGCTCGCCCTGACCGCGACCGCCTGTGGTCGCTCGTCCTCGAACGCGACCGGCGGCGCCGTCGGCCAGCCGACGAGCGCAGCGAGCTCCTCGAGTGCCCCCTCCGCGGGGGACTTCGGGGATCTCAAGCACATCTGCGGCCCCGGCAACGCCAAGGGCGCCACGGCGCGCGGCGTCACCAACTCCGAGATCCGCATCGGCACGAGCGGCGACCCGGGAGCGGCTGCCGCGCCCGGCCTCGAGCAGGAGTTCTTCGACGTGGCCGACGCGTTCACGAAGTGGTGCAACGCCGCCGGCGGCATCAACGGCCGCAAGATCGTGCTGACCAAGTACGACGCCAAGCTCTTCGAGTCCGCGCAGCAGGTCGTCAACGCCTGCCAGACCGAGTTCATGCTCGTCGGCAATGGCAACGCGGTCGACGCGCCCATGCAGAAGCCTCGCGTCGCCTGCCACCTCGGCCAGATCGCCTCGTACGTCGTCTCACCGGAGGCGGTCGACGCGGCGGAGTCGATCAGCGCCCAGCCGGCCAACAGCCGCCAGTACCCGATCGGTGGCATCCGCCTGCTGGCTGACGCCTTCCCTGGCTCCAAGAGCGGGATCGGCATCGGCAGCAGCACCATCGCGTCGATCACCCCGCAGGGCAAGCGCGCCAAGGAAGCCTCCGAGAACCTCGGCTACAAGGTCACGGACCTGCAGGAGCGCCCTGCCCTCGTCACCAATTACCGCCCCTACATGGAGGAGCTGAAGGGCAGCGGCACCAAGGGCTACAACGAGATCGTCGCGCAGGATCCCGGAGCCGAGGTGCAGGCCATGAGCAACGTCGGCTGGAAGCCGGACTGGGTGCTGTGGGGCACGCAGTTCTACGGCAACAAGTCGGTGCAGGCCATCAAGGCGATCCCGGACTTCCCGAACAGCTACGTCTACCTCTTGCAGCTGCCCTGGGACCTGATCGACCAGTACCCGGTGCTGCAGGAAGCCAAGAAGATCCTCACCGCCGCGGTCTCGAACCCGGACTACACAACCTTCACGTCGCTGGCGTTCAACGCATGGACGCTGTGGGCGAAGTCGGCCACCGAGTGCGGATCGAACCTCACGGAGAGCTGCGTCTTCGAGAAGGCCAAGGCCAACCACAGCTGGACCGCGGGCGGGCTCTTCCCGCCGCGTGACGTCGGTGGCAAGCAGAGCATCTCGGAGTGCTTCGCGATGGTGAAACTGACGACCGACGGCTGGAAGTACGACAAGGACGTCACGAAGCCGAACACGGACAGCGTCTACAACTGCGACGCCAAGAACGTCGGCAAGGTGCAGACCTACCAGTAGTCGCACCCGCGCGATCGGCGCCCGCCGGGCAGGCACTGCCCTGCCCGGCGGGCGCCGTTTTTTGCCCGCTGCTTTTTTTGCCCGCTGCGCATCTGCCTGGTGCGGGCGTGCGAGCGGTGCTCCCGGGGAAGTCGGGCCCGCAACGCGCCGTGTCGGCTCGGGGCGGCCCGTGCAAGGACGCAGGTAACAGTTCGGCCAAGTTTTTGACGCAAAACTGTGGTCTGGGTCACGCAAGGGGGCGCTCGCCTCTAATCTGACGGGACGTCAAGCCGGCCTTGAACTCGCCTGGACGAAGTCACATCGGCTGCCTTGTGCATGGCTCAGACCGGAGAACGCAATGACGCGTCGTCGTCCACCCCATCGATCGCGCCTGCTGGCGCCGGTCGCACTTGCGGCATCGGTCGCGCTGGTGCTGGTCGGTTGCGGCCGGTCTTCGGGCAAGTCGACCGGCGGCACCACGCCGTCGGGAACCGCCAGCTCGTCCGGTGGCGGCGCAGCGGCCGCAGCCGGCGACTTCGGCAGCTTGAAGGGCCTGTGCGGGCCCGGCACACCCGGCAAGGCGAGTGGGCGGGGCCTCACCGACACCGAGATCCGCATCGGCGTGACAGCCGACCCCGGCGCCCAGGTCGCTCCCGGTCTGGAGCAGGAGTTCTTCGACACGGCGGACGGTTTCGCCAAGTGGTGCAACGCCGCGGGCGGCATCAACGGGCGCAAGATCGTGCTGGACAAGTGGGACGCCAAGCTCTTCGAGGTCGGTCAGGTGATGACCAACGCCTGCCAGAAGGACTTCATGCTGGTGGGTAACGGCAACGCGCTGGACGCCACCGGCGTCAAGGTCCGCGAGAACTGCAAGCTGGGCATGATCCCGGCGTACGTGGTCTCGCCCGAAGCTGGTGCAGCCAAGTACCAGGTGCAGCCGTCGCCGAACCCGTCGAACCAGATCAACAATGGCGCTCTTCGCCTGCTCGTGGAGAAGTACCCGGACGTCAAGACGGCCGGCGTCTGCGTCCTCGGCAGCAACCTGGCGTCGCTGAAGCCGGTGGGGCTGCGCACGAAGGAGTACCTGCAGAAGCTGAACATCAAGGTGGCGAACTACCAGGAGCCGCCGGCGCAGGTCGACAACTTCCGGCCGTACATGGAGCAGTGCAAGGGCTCCGGTGCCAAGGCGCTGTACCTGGAGACCGCGCAGGACCCGTCGCCGGTGATCCAGGCGATGAAGAACACCGGCTGGAACCCGGACTTCGTCTGGTACAGCGTCCAGTTCTACGGCCCGCAGGGCACGCAGGCGGCGAAGGCGGCCGGATCCTTCCCGCCGAGCTACATCCAGTTCCCGGCGCTGCCGTTCGAGCTCGCGGACCAGTACCCGGTGCTCAAGAAGACCGAGACCATCATCAAGGACGCGGTCAGCAGCCCGAAGCTCACCGAGTTCACGCTCTCGGCGATGAGCGCGTGGCTGCTGTGGGCGCAGTCGGCGAAGGACTGCGGTGACAACCTCACGCAGGACTGCATCCTGCAGAAGGCCGGCGACCACACCGACTGGGACGCCGCGGGCCTGTACGCGCCGCACTCCACGAAGGCGGATGCCGACGCGTCACCGTGCATCACCATCGTCCAGCTGAAGCCGACGGGCTTCATCTACGACAAGGAAGCGACCAAGCCCGACCAGGGGTCGTTCAACTGCGCGGCCAACAACGTCCTGCCGGTCAAGACCTACGAGTGAACGGCGTCCGGGTGACGTGATGCATCGCCGCGGGCCCGGGACAGTGCGCGAGCGCCGTCCCGGGCCCGCGGCATGTGCGCGGAACGGTAGCCTCGCACCGGCGGCGGTCGGCCGCCGAGACACCTCATGAAAGGAGCTCCGGCGTGGCTGCCGAGCGCACCCTGATCCTGGTCAAGCCCGACGGCGTCCGCCGTGGTCTGGTGGGCGAGGTGGTGTCCCGGCTGGAGCGCAAGGGGCTCACGCTCGTCGCCCTCGAGCTGCGCACGCTCGACCGGGCGACGGCCGAGAAGCACTACGCCGAGCACACCGAGAAGCCGTTCTTCGGTGAGCTGGTCGACTTCATCACCGGAGGCCCGCTGGTGGCGCTCGTCGCCGAAGGCCCGCGGGCAGTGGAGGCGGCGCGCGGCCTGATCGGTGCGACGGACCCGGTGAAGGCCGTTCCCGGAAGCCTGCGCGGCGACTTCGCGCTCGAGATCGGGGAGAACCTGGTGCACGGCTCCGACTCGCCGGAGTCCGCGGCCCGTGAGGTCAGCATTTTCTTCCCGAATATCGGGTAACGCCTGGGCGCGCCTTCCCGGGAGCGCGTCGTCCGGAGACTTAGTCTGCGGGCGAATGTCTCCTGGGAAGGGTCTCGATGGCGCGTGCATTGTCGCTGATCGGCCGTGACATGGCCGTTGACCTGGGTACCGCTAACACCCTGGTCTATGTACGCGGGCGCGGCGTCGTGCTCAACGAGCCGAGCGTCGTCGCCGTCAATACGAATACCGGCGGGATCGTCGCCGTAGGGGCACAGGCCAAGCGAATGATCGGCCGTACCCCGAGCAATATCGTTGCCATTCGGCCGCTCAAAGACGGCGTGATCGCCGACTTCGACACGACCGAGCGGATGCTGCGTTACTTCATCCAGCAGGTGCATCGGCGCCGCCGCTTCGCGCAGCCGCGCATCGTCGTGTGCGTCCCCTCCGGTATCACCGCCGTGGAGCGCCGAGCGGTGAAGGACACCGCCTACGCCGCCGGGGCGCGGCGCTGCTACATCATCGAAGAGCCGATGGCTGCTGCGCTCGGCGCCGGACTTCCGGTCCACGAGCCGACGGGCAACATGATCGTCGACATTGGCGGCGGCACCACCGAGGTCGCCGTGATCTCGCTCGGCGGCATCGTTTCCGGCCAGTCGCTGCGCACCGCCGGCGATGAGCTCGACCAGGCGATCATCAATTACGTCAAGAAGGAATACTCCTTGATGCTCGGCGAACGCACCGCCGAGGAGATCAAGATGGCCATCGGTTCGGCTTTCCCGGTCGAGGACGAGCCCTCTGCGGAGTTGCGCGGGCGGGATCTGATCTCCGGGCTGCCGCGCACGATCGTCATGAACGCGGCCGAGATCCGCGAGGCGATGCAGGAGCCGCTCAACGACATCGTCGACGCGGTCAAGGCGACCCTCGACCGCTGCCCGCCGGAGCTGGCCGCTGACGTCATGGACCGCGGGATCGTCATCACCGGCGGCGGTGCGTTGCTGCGTGGCCTCGACGATCGGCTGCGCGCCGACACCGGCATGGCGGTCTCCATCGCCGAGAACCCGCTGAGCTCGGTGGCTCTCGGCTCCGGCCGTTGCATCGAGGAGTTCGAGACGCTGCAGCAGGTGCTGAGCCCGGAGCCGCGCTGATGGCGGGTCTTCACCTCGCAGCTGAATCGTCGGACCCCTATGGGGCGTGACTCCCGCCGCACGCGGCTGCTCCTGGTGAGCCTGCTCGTTCTTGCGCTGGCTCTCATCACCGTTGATGTCGTCGCAGGAAAGAACGGTGGAAGCGTGCGCCGGGTGGCCGACAGTGTCGTCGGGCCGGTCGAGCGCGCGGCGGCCGCGGGGGTGCGTCCGATTCGCGATGCCTTCGGTGGCGACGCCGCCAAGGAGCGCAAGCGCGCGGAGACTCTCGAGCAGCAAAACGCCGCTTTGAAACGGCAGCTGGCGGCTGCGAGCGAGGCCAAGCGCGAGGAGGCGCAGCTGTCGAAGCTCGGCCTGCTGGCGACCGAGGGGCACTACCGGATGGTGCCCGCCCGTGTCATTGCCACCGGCGACGCCACCGGCACCGAACGCACCGTCGACCTCGGCTCCGGCAGCGATTCCGGCCTCGCGGTCGGGCAGCTGGTGGTCAATACCGACGGCCTGGTCGGCGTCATCGTGCGGGTGAGCCCGACGGTCTGCAAGGTTCGGCTCGCCGACGACCCGCGGACGGTGATCGGTGCTCGACTGGCGACATCGCGGGTGCTCGGCACCATCAGCGGCACCACGTCGACCAGTGCCCTCGCGTTCACGTTGTACGACCCGTCGCTTCCGGTGAAGGCCGGCGAGAAGGTCGTGACCTACGGCAGCGACGACTACGCGGGCGGCATCCCGGTAGGGGTGACCGCCGGCGCCGGAGACATCGGTACCTCGGCTAACGGCGGTGCGTTCACGCAGTCCGTCAAGGTGCGCCCGTACGTGAAGTTCGGGACGCTCGATCTGGTCAGCGTCGTCGTCAGCAAGGGAACGTCATGACGCTGCTCGCCCCCGGCGCGCGGCGACGGAGCAAGGGCGAACCCGAGCGGTACTGGCAGCCGTCCCGCCGGCCGCCGGAGCCGCAGCCCAGGCAGTCGCTGAAGCAGCCGACCGGGCCGCAGATCGGCGCCTCGCTGGCTCCACCGGTGGGCCGCCCACTGGAGGTCAGTCAGGGCCGCGTCGCGTTGAGCGGGACCGCGCGTCTCGGCGTCTTCCTGCTCTTGATCGTCGGGCTGCTGCTGCAACGCACCTTGCTGCCGCTGCTGCCCTGGGGGCCGGCCGATCTCGTGACGGTCCTTGTCGCGTCGGTGGCGCTCTATGCGGGGCCTGCGACCGGTTGCCTGGCCGGGTTCGGTGTCGGCCTGCTCGCCGACGTCCTGTCCGACCATGCGCTCGGCCGGCTCGCCGCCGTGCTGTGCGTGGTGGGCTACGCCTGCGGTCTCGTGCTCGGGAGCAACGAACGGCGCCTGCGGTGGGCCTGGCCCACCATTGCCGTTGCCGGCGCGCTCACCCCGTTGCTGTTCGGCCTGACCGGTGCTTTCGTCGGTGACACCCGGGCGGGCGGTGCGCTGCTGCTGACCCGCTGCGTCGCCGGTTTCTGCTATGCCCTGCTGCTCGCGCCGATCGTGTACGCGCTGACGCATCGGCTGCTCGCGCCGCGGCGCCGGAGCACTGCTCACCCCCGCGGCGCCGGTCGTCGCCCGCGGAGCAGCAAGCGGTGAGGCGCCTTCCTTCCGGGCGGACGCGTTCGCATCCGCGGCTGCGGCTCAACATCCTGCGTGTGGTCGTCTTCGCCGGGCTGGCGGTGCTGCTGCTGCGGCTGTGGTCACTGCAGGTCCTGCAGCACAACCACTACCAAGTTGCTGCGGAGGACAACCGGGTCCGCACCGTGGTGACCAAGGCGCCGCGCGGCCTGATCGTCGACGACCGCGGCTACGCGCTGGCCGAAAACCGCACGTCGCTCGTCATCACCGTCAACCGCAGCACGTTGGATCGGCGTGCCGACTCCGGCCTTGCCGTGTACAAACGGCTTTCGCAGGTGCTGCACAGGTCCGTGACGGAACTGCAGATGAAGACCCGGCTGTGCACCGCCAAGGTCGGCAAGCCGTGCTGGAACGGGTCGCCCTACCAGCCGATCCCGGTGGCGACCGACGTATCGCCGCAGACCGCGTTGTCCATCATGGAGCACCCCGAGCGTTTTCCGGGCGTCTCGGCGGACACCCAAGCGGTGCGGGTCTACCCCCACGGCTCCCTCGCCGCGCATGAGGTCGGCTACACCGGCCCGGCGAGCCAGCAGCAGCTCCAGGACACCGCCAAGTACGCGCCGAACGACACCGTCGGCCAGGCCGGTATCGAAGCGTCGTACGACGATGCGCTGCGGGGCAGCAGCGGTATCAAGAAGCTCGCGGTCGACCGGTACGGACGCGTGTCGGGAACCATCTCGGCGACCCCGGCCAAGCCCGGTGACAACGTTGTTCTGTCGATCGACGGTCAGGTGCAGAACCTGCTCGAGCAGTCGCTCGCGGGCGCTTTGACGAAGGCCCAGGCGCAGGGCAAGCCGGCAAGGACGGCGAGCGGCGTTGTGCTGGACTGGCACACCGGGCAGGTCGTTGCGATGGCGTCGATCCCCACCTACAACCCGTCGGTGTTCACCGGTGGGATCAGCGAGAAGGACTACCAGGCGCTGACCGGACCCGATTCGGGCCAGCCGCTGATCTCTCGCGCCTACCAGGGCACCGGCGCACCTGGCTCCACGTTCAAGCCGGTGTCGCTGTCGGCGGCGGTGGCGTCCGGCGCCGACCTGAACGGCACCTATTCGTGCCCGTCCGGCATCCAGATCGGCAACGCGCTGTTCCACAACTTCGAAGGCGAAGCGGGCGGCGTCATCTCGCTGCACGAGGCGATCGTGATGTCCTGCGACACCATCTTCGACCGGTTCGCCTACGACGACTGGCTCGCCGACGGTGGACTGCGCAACGGCCCGGGCCCATATGCGCCGGCGAAGGAAATTTTCACCAAGACGGCCAAGGCCTATGGTTTCGGTAGCAAGACCGGCGTCGACCTCACCGCCGAGTCCAGCGGCTGGGTGACCAACCGCGAAGACTTGAAAAAGCAGTGGAAGCAGATGCAGCCGACGTACTGCAAGCGGGCCAAGACCGGCTATCCGGACGACCCCGACCGGGCGCACGCGGCGGTGCTGCAGCAGTACGCGCGGGAGGCCTGCACCGACGGCTACCTCTACAACGGCGGTGCCGCCACGATGCTCGGCATCGGGCAGGGGCAGTACCTGTCGGTGAGCCCGCTGCAGATGGCGGTGGCGTACGCGGCCATCGCCAACGGCGGCACGCTCTACGAGCCCCGGGTCGCCAAGGCGCTGGTCTCACAGGACGGCAAGGTGACCAAGATCGGTCCGAAGGTGGCCGGCCACCTGCCGGTCAGCGCCGGCACCTTGGAGTACATCCGGCAGGCGATGATGGACGTCACGCGTCGCGGCACCGCGTCCGGTGCGTTCAACGGCTTCCCGCTGAACCAGATCCCGATCGCCGGCAAGACCGGCACCGCGGAGGTCGAGGGCCACAACGACACGTCGTGGTTCGGTTCGTTCAGCACCCAGTACGTCGTCATCATCTCGATCCCTGACACCGGGCAGGGCGCGCTCTACGCGGCTCCCGTTGCCCGGCAGATGTACGAGGGGCTGTACGGCATCGGTCGACCGGCGCTGCTGCCCACCCCGATCACCACCGTCCCGAAGGCGTTCAAGCAATGACGACGTTGCAGCCCGGCACCCGGCCGCCGCGCCGGGTCCACCGCGGGCCGGTCACGCTCGAGCCGCTGTCGGGGCCGACCAGTCCGCCGAAGCCGCTGCGCCAGAAGCTGCTGCTGCGCCAGGTCGACTGGGTGCTCGCCGGCTCGGTGCTGGCGTTGTGTGTCATCGGCTCGCTGCTCATCGCGTCGGCCACCCGGCAATACCAGCTCGACCATCACCTCGATCCCTACGCCTACTTGAAGAAGCACCTGGAGACGGTGGGCATCGGGGTCGTCCTGGCGGTGCTCGTCGCACGCTGCAATTTCCGTGCCGTGCGGCGTTTCACGCCGGCGCTCTACGCGGCGTCGCTGCTCGGACTGGTCGCCGTCCTCGTGATCGGCTCACGCATCAACGGCGCGCGGTCGTGGATCATCCTGCCGGCTGGCTTTCAGCTGCAGCCCTCCGAGTTCGCCAAGCTCGCTTTGGTGGCAGCGCTCGCGCTGGTGCTGGGCCGCTCGCGCAAGGACCGGCCGCGCCCGCGCGACGAATCGCTCGAGACACCGGGCGGCAAGCAACTGCTGCAGGCGTTGATGATCGCCGCGCTGCCGCTGGGCCTGGTCATGCTGCAGCCCGACTTCGGCACGACGATGGTGCTCATCGTCATGGTGCTCGGAGTGCTCGCGGTCTCCGGCGCCCCGGCGCGCTGGGTGAGCCTGCTCGCCGCTTCCGGTATCGCGTTCGGTGCCGCCATCCTCAACTTCCATCTGCTGAAGCCCTACCAGGAGGCGCGCCTCACCGAGTTCTTGAAACACAGTTCGGTGCACGCGTCGAGCACTGGCTACAACGTGCAGCAGGCACTCGTTGCGAACGCCCACGGCGGTTTGCTCGGGCGCGGGCTGTTCGCCGGCTCGCAGACCCAAGGCCAATTCGTCCCCGAGCAGAAGACCGACTTCGTCTTCACTGTCGCCGGGGAAGAGCTGGGCTTCATCGGATGCGCCGTCATCATCGCGTTGCTCGGCCTGGTGCTCTGGCGCACCCTCGCCGTCGCACAGCGGGCCGCTGATCGCTTCGGCACCCTGGTGTGCGTCGGCGTCGTCATCTGGTTCGCCGTGCAGGCCCTCATCAACATCGGTATGACGCTCGGCATCATGCCGGTGACGGGGCTTCCGCTACCGTTCATTTCCTATGGAGGTTCGGCGATGTTCGCGAACCTCGCCGCCATAGGACTCGTGGAGAACGTTCGGCTGCGATCGTTCGCGACGGAGTAGGCGCTCGCTCGGATTGCGGGTTCCGGCCGCAGCGTGGCCTGTGGCTCAGCGTGGCTCGTGGCTCAGCGTGGCTCGTGGCTCAGCGTGGCTCGTGGCCCCGCGGCTGCTGCCACTATTTCCCGTCGCTCAACGACGGCAGCTGGTGGCGGCGCGAGCTGGCCGGCTGTGCTGCCACCTTTTCCCGTCGCTCAGCGACGGCAGCTGGTGGCAGCGCCACTGCGACGCCTTCCTGCCACCACTTCCCGTTGCCCAGGCAGCGTCACATGGTGGCAGCAGCACCACCGCTGCCACATGGTGGCAGCAGCACCACAGACACAGCCGAAAGCCTCAGGCCGGCCCGGCCACTTCCACCGCCGTAGCAGCCGTTCTCCGCCCCCGCCGGCCCAGCAGCTGAATCACGAACGGCGGCGCAGCCAGGATGACCACCGCTAGCGCCAGCAGCAGCACGTAAACGACGGGATTGCCGGTCTTCAGCTGGCTCGGCGGGATGAAGCCCAGCAGGAACGCGCCAACGCAGCCGAGCATGCCGACCCCGCCGACGATCCAGACGCCCACCTTGCCGCCGGGAATCCGGTAGGGCCGCGGCGTATCCGGCTGGGTGTAGCGCAGCCGGATCACCGCAGCGAACATCAGCGTGTACAGGATGATGATCACCTGGGCGGTGACTGCGGTCAGCATCCAGTACGAGGTCGACACGTTCGGCACGAAAAGGAACAGCAACGCGAAGACCGACCCGCCGATGCCCTGCACCATGAGCGAGGCGACGGGTATGCCGGCGGCGTTCTCGCGGCCGAGGATCGCGGGTGCGTGGCCTTGCCGGGCGACCTCGGCCATGCCTTTCGCCGGCCCGAGGATCCATGGCGACAGGTGCGCGATGCCTCCGGCGGTCACCAGGATCGCCAGCGGCGCGAGCAGCCAGGAGATGTGGAAGGTGTCGAGAACGCTGCGGAACAGCTGCATGGTGCCGGTGACCAAGCCGATTTGCTTCTGCGGCAGGACAATCGCGAGGAACAGCGATCCCAGCACCGAGAAGACCAGGATGACGACGACCGCCAAGGCGATGGCCCGCGGCACGTCGCGGCCGGGATTGCGGGTGTCGCGCGCATGAAAGCCGGCCATCTCCATTCCGGAGAACAGCAGGATGATGCCGCCGAGAAAGGCCAGGTTCGACAGGTTGACATCGGGGATGAGCGCGTCGCCCGAGAACGGGATCTGCGAATGGTCACCGCGCAGCAGGTAGGCGATGCCGAGGACGACCACCAGGATGGCCGGGATGATGGAGCCGGCAATCGTGCCGATCGATCCGAGCAGGGACGACGCCCGGACCCCGCGCAGGTTGATCAGAGTCGTGAGCCAGAAGAACACCAGCATGACGGCGACCAAATAGATTTTGTTGCTGGCCAGGTCCGGGTTGATCGCGAACGCCAAAGAGCCCGCCATGAACGACAGCACGGTCGGGAACCAGGCGAAGTTCTCGCTGTAGTCGCACCAGACCGCAAGGAAGCCGGCGCGGGCGCCGAACGCCTCCTTCACCCAGGCGAAGACGCCGCCGTCCTTGCTCCAACCGGTGCCGAGCTCGGCAGCGACCATCGCGATCGGCACCAGGAACACCACCGCGGACAAGGCGAAAAGCGCCAGCATCGACCAGCCGTACTCGGCCATCTGTGGCAGGTTGCGAATGCTGACGATCGCCGCCACGTTGATCATGGCCAGCGCGCCGACGCCGAGACCGACGCCTTTCTTGCCGGCCATCAGCGGGCCCCCACCGCATCGAGCGCGTCGACGATACGGTTGCGGACCGCGGGATCGCCGCTCGCGTCATCACTTTGCAGATAGACCGTGTACTGGTGCCAGGTGTAGACGACGCCGAAATGATGCGCCCGGTCCTGTGCCTCGGCGTTGCGGGCGGCCGCGTCGCGGTGGGCTTGGTCGGCATAGGCATCGACCCGCACGTCGATGCGATCGTCGCGGCAGCCGGCCGGTAACGCGATTGACAGCACCTGCCTGGACGTCGAACCGCCGTCGCCGGTTCCCGTGTCGGGAACGCTGGACGCGCACACCGCAAGCCCCTGCGCTTTGAAGGCGTTCGTCAGCTCGGCGACCGAGCCCCGGTCGAACGCGTCGCGGCTGCGGCCGCCGACGACTACCGCGAGCGTCACCACGAGCGTCAACGCGACAACCAACGCGCCAGCGGCTAGGACACCCCACCCTCGTTGCGTCAGCTGCCTCATTCGACTGCGGCGCGGACGGCAGGCTCGGACGCCAGTCGCACCGCGCCGTAGACGATCGCGCCGAGGCAGAGCGCGTAGGCAAGAAACGCCCACGGCGAGTGCGGCAGGCGCTCGCCGAGGAGCACCGCGCCCAGAAAGACGGCCAGCACCGGGTCGGCGGCGGCGTTCGCCGGCCAGCTCGCCGCGAGATCGCCGATCTGGAACGCGGCGTTCGTCAAAGCGGTGCTCGCGATCCCAAGGACGACGAGGGCTATCAACGGGACGAGTCCCTCGGCGTGCAAGAACACCTGGAAGCCGTGGGCGTGCCAGGACGCGGCCGCACCGTCCATCAGCACGGCCACCAAGCCGAACCAGGCACCGGCGACCCCGCCGTACACCGCTGACTTCACGGCCCGTCCGCGGGTAGACACCAGGCCCAGCGCCGCGATGCCCACCACGACCGAGATCCCGATGGCGATCAGCGCCGACGTCGTGCTCAACAGGTCGGCGTCGTCCGACTTGCCGACGATGGCGAAGAACGCGGTCAATCCGGCGAGGATCCAGACGCAGCCGAGGTACTGCGAGCGACGTGGTGGGGGGCCGCCGAGCAGCCGTGCGACGGGCAGCGAGACGGGCAACGCGAGCACCAGCAGGGGCTGGATCAACACCACCGGGCCGGTGGCCAGCGCGACGATGTGCATGCCGAGGCCGCCGGCATCAGCTGCGGTGCCGAGCAGCCAGCGCGGATTGGTGACCAGGCGCAGCAGGCCGCTGGCGTCCACCTTGCCGTCGGCTGCGCCGGACTCACCGTGGGCAACTGAGTGCTGCACGGCAGTCGACGTTCCATACGCCAAGGCTGCGCCCAGGGCGCAGGGCACTGCGACCGCTAGCGACATGGTGCGGCGCTCGATCGCGTCGGGCCTGTGCACCCGGCGGCCGGCCGGGTACAGCTCGATCGGGTGGTCAGCACATCCCTCCTCGGAACAGTGCTCCTTCGGCATGAGAGCGCGGTTCTGCAGCGTTCCAGCGTTTTGGCGTGTGATCTGCATGTGACGGTTGATTACAGTGCCGGGATGAGTACTCGGGAAACGAGTTCTCCGGACGATGAGAGTTTCGTGTCCGCCGACTCCATCCCAGCCGAAGCAGTGCCTGCGGAGCCGCAGCAGCCGGTGCGGGCGAGGCCGGCGGGGTCCGCCCGCAACGCCGACGAGCAGATCCGCCACCGCCGCGACAAGCTCGAGCAGCTGCAGGCCGACGAACGTCGCCGGCTCAGCTATCGCTTCGAGGTGGACCACTCGGCGCACGCCATCGCCGCCACGTGGGCGCAGCTCCCGGCGGGCGCTCGTACCGATGACCGGGTGCGGGTCGCGGGCCGGCTGAGCCTCTTGCGCCGCCACGGCGGGCTCAGCTTCGGCGTCCTGCGGGATCGCAGCGGCACGGTGCAGCTCTTCCTCGACCGCGCTGCGCTGGGAAACCAGGCGTATCGCGAGTTCCTCGGCGCCGACCGCGGTGACTGGATCGGCGTCGTCGGCACCGTCATGCGCACCGATAAGGGTGAGCTGTCCGTCGCGGTCGAGTCGTTCGAGATGCTCGGCAAGGCGCTGCGTCCCCCGCCCGACAAGGACAAGGGCCTCACCGACGTCGAAACGCGCTACCGGCAGCGCTACGTCGACCTGATGACGAACGAGAGCACCCGGCGCATCTTCGACATCCGGCGCCGGGTCATCAGCGCCATCCGGCGACACCTCGAGGAGCACGGCTTCTGGGAGGTCGAAGGGCCGATCCTCGGCAGCATCCAGGGCGGGGCGACGGCACGGCCGTTCATCACCCATCACAACGCTCTCGACATCGACATGTACCTGCGGATCGCGCTCGAGCTGCATCTCAAGCGGCTCGTCGTCGGCGGTATGGAGCGGGTCTTCGAGCTGAGCCGCGTGTTCCGCAACGAGGGCATCGACGTGCGGCACAACCCCGAGTTCACGATGCTCGAGGCTTACCAGGCCTTCGCTGACTACAACGACATGATGGACCTGGTCGAGGGCATGGTCGTGGCCGCGGTGTCCGATGCGCTCGACGGCGACTACGTCGTCAAGGTCGGCGGACGCGAGGTCGACCTGGCCCCGCCGTGGCCGCGCGTGCAGATGGGTGACCTCATCGAGCAGCGCCTCGGCGTGCGGCTCGATCCGACGATGCCTGTCGACGAGGCGCGGCGCATCCTCGACGGCCTCGGCGTCGAGTGGGAGGAGAGCTGGGGCTCGGGCAAGCTCATGAAGCAGGTCGTCGACGAGCGCATCCAGCACGAGATCGTCGAGCCCATCTTCGTCGTCGACTATCCCGAGGAAGTCTCACCCCTCGCTCGCGTCCACCGGTCGAACCCCGGCTACGTCGAGCGTTTCGAGCTCATGGTCGCCGGCTTCGAGCTGTGCAACGCCTACAGCGAGCAGAACGACGCCGAGAAGCAGATGGCCGCTTTCGAGCTTGAGGCGCGGGCGAAGGCCGGCGGCGATCCCGAGGCCGGTGACATCGACTTCGATTACGTCCGCGCGCTCGAATACGGGCTGCCGTGCACCGGTGGCCTCGGCATCGGCATCGACCGCCTGGTCATGCTGCTGTCCGGAGCGGAAAACATCCGCGAGGTCATTCTCTTTCCGACCATGCGCCCCGAGGCCGGCTCACCCGGTCCGACGCGGCCCCATGGCGCGGGCGGGAAGTTCGGGCTCGGCCGGCTCGAGATTCCCCAGCCGGCGACCGAGGCGGCTGATGCGACCGAAGCGGCCGTCCCGGCACCGACCGTAACAACGTTGCAACTATCCGAGCAGCTGGTGGCCGAGCGGCGGGAGAAGCGCCAGAGCGACCGGCGCACGGTGCGACTGCTCAGCGTCTTCACCAGCTTCGGCGGCATCATGATGCTGCTGACGCTCCTGCCGTTCTTTCATTCCCGGCTGGCCAAGGGCGAGGAGATCGGCCCGGTCTGGTTTCGGGTCACCGGGCATCTGCTCACCATGCTGATCGGCTTGGTGCTGCTGTTCATCGCCGGCCAGTTGGCGCGCGGGAAGTCGCGGGCCTGGCAGCTGGCCACGGCGCTGTTCCTGCTTGGCATCGTCACGAACATCATCAAGGGGCCACACCCCATTTCGGTGGCGTACTGCGCTCTGATGTCCGGGCTGCTGCTGTCCAATCGCAGGCTCTTTCGCGGTCGTTCGGACCCACCGTCGCTGTTTCGGCTGTTCTGGCTGGCGCCGCTCTACGTCGCCGCAGTGCTGGTCTTCGGCTTCATCAGCCTGACCGTCGAACGCCGACACCTGGGTGCGCCGCTCACCTTCCTCGGTGGACTCGAGACCATCGTCAAGGGTCTCGTCGGCATCCACGGCGGCTACGACTATCAGCGGCTTTTCTTCAGCGAATTCTTCCCGATCGCGTTGCTGGTCCTCGGCCTGTTCGGCCTCGCCGGCATCGTCTTCTTCCTCTTCCGGCCGCTGCGCTACCGTGCGCCGCATACCGACATCAGCTGGGCTCGTGCCCGGCGGCTGGTCCGCGCCTACGGGTCCGACACGCTGGCCTACTTCGCCCTGCGGGACGACAAGAGCTTTTTCTTCAGCTCCGATGGCGAGGCGTTCATCGCCTACACCTATCTCGGTGGGTACGCGCTCGCCTCGGGTGACCCGATCGGCGCGCCGGGGTCCATCGACCTCGCGCTCGACGAGTTCATGGATTACTGCCGGCAACGCTCGTGGCGCGTCGCATTTCTCGCCGCTCGCAGCGCAGAGATGCCGCGCTACGCTGCACGTGGCCTTCGCAGCTTTTACCTTGGCGACGAGGCCATCATCGAGTGCGACCGGTTCAGCCTCGACGGGCCGCCGATGAAGAGCGTGCGCGCGGCCGTGCGCCGGGTCGGACGGCAGTACCGGTTCAAGGTTCTGCGCGAGTCCGAGGCCTCCCCGGCGCTGGTGACGCAACTCAACGCGATCAGCGAGGCCTGGCGTGGAAAGGCTCCCGAGCGCGGCTTCACGATGTCGCTCAGCCAGGACATCGAAGGTGGCGGGAAGAACCCGGAGTTCCTGCTGTGCGTCGCGCTCGACGAGAACGACCGGCCCGGCGGCTTCCTGCGGATCGTGCCCGCTTACGGCGACGATTTCGGATACACGCTCGACCTGATGCGTCATCTCCCGGATGCGCCGAACGGGATGACGGAGTACCTGATCGCGCAGACTGCCTTGGCGCTCGGCGCCGAGGGCATCGACCGGTTGTCGATGAACTTCGCGATGTGGGGCCGGCTGTATGAGGAGGGCGTGCACTACACGTTGGCGCAGCGCCTCGCGAAGCGAGCCGTCGACGTGCTGAACCCGTTCTTCCAGATCAAGTCGCTGCACGACTTCAACGCCAAGTTCTCCCCCCTCTGGCTCTCGCGCATGCTCGTCTTCGAGGAGCGCACCGACCTGCCGCGCGTGGGTTTGCTGTACGCGGGCGCCGAAGGCTTCCTGTCGCTACCCGGCGGCGGCAGTCTCTTCGTCCCCAAGGCGGTCGGCGGCGTCTCCGCGGAGGGGACACCCGCGACCATCAGCAACGTCGCCGCGTGAACCGCTGCCCGCCGTCGCTGACGCGGCGGTGACGCCACGTCCATCGAAAACATCTCGCTGGTCTCCGGACCGACGCCCGACATCATCATCGGGCTCGGGCTGGCGGCCGTGCTGCTGTCCATCCGGCCGAAAAACGGGGTCTGGAAATGGCAGCTGCTGCTCGGTATCCCGCTCACGGCGGGGCTCGTCGGTCTCACCGCCATCCTGGTCGATGGCCTCGCGCTGATCCCTTACCAGTTCCCGAACAGCTACTACCTGTGGGTCGGCCTCGTCTTCTTCGCCCTGACGCTGGGCATCATCGGGTGGCGACGTTTTCGCAACTGGGAACGCGTGGTCTCCGTGCTCGCGGTGGCGCTGACGGCGAGCATGGCGTTCGTCCTCATCAACAAGCAGTACCAGTACTACCCGACGGTCGGTGCCCTCTTCGGCGTCGAGGCGCAGAACGAAGTGTCGCTCAAGCAACTTGACGAGATCCGTGCCCGGGCGCGTATGGAGCACGGCGGAGCGCTGCCGACCGAGGGCTTCACGATCGACGTGCCGATCCCGGGGGCCGTCTCGAAATTTCAGGCGCGCAACGCGCTCGTCTGGCTGCCCCCGGAATGGGTTGTGAACGAGCAGGCCCGGTTGCCCGCGGTGATGCTGCTCGAAGGCACGCCCGGCGCTCCCGATGACTGGACGCGAGCCGCCTTTGTCGACCAGACCGCCCGCGACTTCGCCGATGCCCACGGCGGCAAGGCGCCGATTCTCGTCATGCCCGACTCGAACGGGTCCACGAGCGGCGACACCGAATGCGTCAACAGCCCGCGCGGCAACGCCGAGACCTACCTCACCGTCGATGTGCCGAAGTTCCTGCGCACCCACTTCGGCGCCAAGGACGGCAAGCACTCGATCGCGCTCGCCGGCCTGTCGGAAGGCGGCATGTGCTCGGCGATGCTGACGCTGCGCCACCCGGATCTGTTCCAGACCTTCGCGGATTACTCCGGGCTCACCGGGCCGACGGTGGGGGAGTCGTTCAATCGCGCGCGGACGACCGAGGTGCTCTTCGGCGGCTCGGCTGCCGCCTACGCTGCGCACGATCCTGTCGACCTGCTGACCAACCACCGGTTCCCCGACCTTGCGGCCTGGTATGAGGTGGGTAGCGACGACTCCGCACCGCTGCAGGCGCAGCGCACCCTGGTGAGGCTGAGCGTCGCGGCCGGCATCCGCACCTGTTACCGGGAGGTGCCCGGGCTCGGCCATGACTTCTTTCTCTGGAGCGAGGCGTTCAAGGACTCGCTGCCGTTCCTCTCCTATCACCTGCAGCTCACGCCCAAGCCGTCCGACGAGCCCGCCACCTGCCGCAACTAGCAAGATCAACGCTTCACCGCATCGACTTTGACCCCGGGATCTGGCGCCAAACCCACCTTGGTGAAGCGTTGATCTTGGGACGCGTTTGACCGTCCAACTACCCTCGACGTCATGCCGGTCGAATCGCTGTGGCCGCGCCTCGAGCCGCTGCTTCCCCAGGTCCGCAAGCCGGTCCAATACGTCGGAGGCGAGCTCAACGCGCAGCGCAAGGAGTGGGATGCCGCCGGCGTGCGCTGGTGCCTCATGTATCCCGATGCCTACGAGGTCGGCTTGCCCAACCAGGGCATCATGATCCTCTACGAGGTGCTCAACGAGCAGCCCGACGTGCTCGCCGAGCGCACGTACAGCGTCTGGCCCGACCTCGAGCAGCTGATGCGTGATAACGCGATCAGCCAGTTCACCGTCGAGAGTCACCGCCCGGTCGGTGCCTTCGATCTGCTCGGCGTCAGCTTCTCCACCGAGCTCGGCTACACGAACTTCCTGGTGGCCCTGGACCTCGCCGGCATCCCGCAGCGCGCTACCGACCGCACCGGCGATCACCCCATCGTCGTCGCCGGTGGCCATGCCGCGTTCAACCCCGAGCCGATCGCCGACTTCGTCGACGCGGTCGTGCTCGGTGACGGCGAGCAGGCGGTGCTCGGGATCACCGGCGTCCTGCGCGAGGCCAAGGCGCAGGGCTGGCAACGCGAGACGACGCTGGTCGAACTGGCTCGCCGCGGGCTGGCCTACGTTCCGCGCTGCTATGACGTCGACTACGCCGCCGACGGGCGCATCGCCCGGGTGACACCCACCCGGGCCGACATCCCGCGGCGTCCGGCCAAGCACACGGTCACCAACCTCGACGCCTGGCCGTACCCGAAGCAGCCCCTGGTGCCGCTCGCCGAGAGCGTTCACGAGCGGATGAGCGTGGAGATCTTCCGCGGCTGCACGCGCGGCTGCCGCTTCTGCCAGGCCGGGATGATCACCCGCCCGGTGCGCGAGCGCAGCATCACCGGCATCGGGCAGATGGTCGCTCGCGGCCTCGCGGCGACCGGTTACGAGGAGGTCGGGCTGCTCAGCCTCTCGTCCGCCGACCACTCCGAGATCGGTGAGATCGCCAAGGGACTTGCCGACCGGTACGAAGGCACCCAGACCTCGCTGTCGTTGCCGTCCACGCGGGTCGACGCGTTCAACATCGACCTCGCCGCCGAGCTGGCCCGCGGCGGCCGGCGCTCCGGCCTCACGTTCGCCCCCGAGGGCGGGTCTGAGCGGCTGCGCAAGGTGATCAACAAGACGGTCACCGAGGAAGACCTCATCCGCACCGTGACGGCGGCCTACGAGTCCGGGTGGTCGCAGGTGAAGCTCTACTTCATGTGCGGCCTGCCCACGGAGACCGACGAGGACGTGCTCCAGATCGCCCAGCTCGCCCGCAACGTCATCAAGGCCGGCCGGGAAGCCAGCGGCCGGCGCGACATCCGCTGCACCGTCTCGATCGGTGGCTTCGTCCCCAAGCCGCACACCCCCTTCCAGTGGGCCGCGCAGCTGTCCGCCGAAGAGACCGACCGGCGCCTCGCGCTGCTGCGCGACGCGATCGGCCGGGACCGCTCGATCGGCTACCGCTACCACGACGGCAAGCCCGGCATCGTGGAGGGCCTGCTCTCCCGCGGCGACCGGCGCGTCGGCGCGGTGATCGCCGAGGTGGTACGCCGCGGCGGGCGGTTCGACGGCTGGAGCGAGTACTTCTCCTACGAGCGCTGGCGCGAGGCCGCTGCGGCCGTAGGGGTCGACGTCGACTGGTACACCACCCGCGAGCGCACCCGCTCCGAGGTGCTGCCGTGGGATCACCTCGACTCCGGTCTCGACGAGGAATGGCTCTGGTCGGACTGGCAGGAGGCGCTCGAGGGGCGCGAGATCGACGACTGCCGCTGGTCGCCGTGCTTTGACTGCGGGGTCTGCCCGGCGATGGGCACCGAGATCGAGACCGGTCCCACCGGACGCACCCTGCTCCCGCTGACCCCCGCCTGACCTGCGCCGGTGCCGAGCCAGAAGCGCCAGCCCGACTTGTCGGGACGGCCCACAGAAGTCGTGCAGCGCATCCGGATCCGCTACGCGAAGCGGGGCCGGCTGCGCTTCACCTCCCACCGCGACGTGACCCGCGCGTTCGAACGCGCGATCCGCCGCGCGGGCGTCCCGATGGCCTACTCCTCGGGGTTCACCGCCCACCCGCGCGTCTCGTGGGCGGGGGCTGCGCCGACCGGCGCGGCAAGCGAAGCCGAATACGTCGAGCTGGGGCTGTGCGCGGAGCGCGACCCGGCGCAGCTCGCGGGCGAGCTGGATGCGGCGTTGCCGCCCGGGATCGACATCGTCGACGCCGTCGCCGCCCAGACCGGCGGTGGCAAACTCGCCGACCGCATCGACGCCTCCCACTGGCAGCTGGCGCTGCACGGGATCGCCCCGGACGCGCTCCGCGGGGCCGTGGCCAACCTCCTGGCGGAGCCGCAAGCGCTGGTGGAGCGCCTCACGAAGGACGGCCGGCGCACGCTGGACGTGCGATCTGCGCTGGTCAGTGCCACTGTCCTGGCGGGGGCGAGCGAGCGTTCGGGCACCGACGAAGGGCAGCGCGCCGGGGTGTCTGGATCTGATGTGGCGGTGACGTGTGCGATACTCGGGGTGGTTGTACAGCAGACGACGCCCGTTGTACGACCCGATGACGTTGTGGCTGCCCTGATCACTGTGGCTGGTCTCCCGGCGCCGGTCTCGTCCTTGGCGACGAGGGTGGAGCAGGGACGACTGTTGGAGGACGGGTCGATCGTTGATCCACTCGCTGCGGATCGGGATGGTCGCGTCGTGAGTGCACCAGTGGCGTCGCCGGAGCGTTGACTTCACCGTTGGCGCCTTGAGTGGGTCCCTGCGCGGTCGCGAGCACCACGCGCCCGGGGGCCGAAAGGCTTAACAACTTGACCGACGACCTGAAACACCCCACCGACAGCAGCGAGGCCGCTGAGCTCCCCGCCTCGCAGGAGCAACCCCCCGAGAGTGCCGCTCCGGCTACCCGGCCACGCCGCCGGCGAGCCGCGAGCCGGCCGGTCGGCGCCCCGCCCCCTGAGGTGGCGGCCGCTGACGCCTCCCCGGCGGTTACCGACGAGGCGGCAGGCCCCCCCGAGCAACCGGGTGTCGAGCCCTCCGTCACCGGCGAAGCCGCCGCTCCGCGGGAGGCCCGCGCCGCAGCGCAGAAGGCCAAGGCCGGGGCTGAGCCGGTGGCCGCGGAGCAGGAGGCTGAGGCTGAGCCCGAGGCTGAGGCTGAGCCCCAGCCCGAGCCCGAGCCCGAGGCGAAGCCGGTACGCCGCGCCAGGCGCCGCGCGGCCCCGCCCGTGGCGATCACCTTCCAGGCGCCTGAGCCCACCCCCGTGGCCGACGCCCCGAGCTCGCCGGACGCGGGGGAGACCGCTAAGGCCGAGCAGCCGCAGGCCGAGGCGGCGGAGCCACCAGCCGAAGGCGAGTCCGGCGAGTCCGGCGATGATGATGACGATGCGCCGCGCCGCCGGCGCCGTCGTGGCCGGCGCGGACGCGGGCGGGCTCGTGATGACGAGGAGAACGGCGAGTCGGCTTCCGACGACGAGTCCTCCGAGGCCGAGCCCCCCGCGGCCGGCGGACGGTCCAAAGCGGCCGCCAAGGGCGAGTCCCAGGCCGCTGCGGAGACCGCAGCCGAAAAAGGCGAGTCCGGCGAGGGCGCGGCGGACGACGAAGGGGAGGACGCCGGCAGCCGTCGGCGCCGTACCCGCAAGCGCCGGCGCCCGTCAGGCGGCGACGACGAGGACGGCGGGCGCGGCGAGCCGGCCGCCCGAGGGACGTCCGGCGATGAGATTCGCGGCGTCAACGGCTCCACCCGGCTCGAGGCCAAGCGCCAGCGCCGGCGGGAAAACCGCGATGTGAGCCGCCGCCGGCCTCCGGTGGTCACCGAGGCCGAGTTCCTGGCCCGCCGCGAGTCGGTGAACCGCGTGATGGTCGTGCGCAACGCCGGAGAGCGCACCCAGATCGCCGTGCTCGAGGACGACGTGCTGGTCGAGCACTACGTCACCCGCGCCAGTTCGGCGTCGTACGCCGGCAACGTCTACCTCGGCCGGGTCCAGAACGTGCTGCCCAGCATGGAGGCGGCGTTCGTCGACATCGGCAAGGGCCGCAACGGTGTGCTCTACGCCGGCGAGGTGAATTACGACGCGAGCGGCCTCGAAGGCAAGCCGCGCAAGATCGAGCAGGCCTTGAAGTCGGGCCAGTCGGTCGTCGTTCAGGTCACCAAAGACCCGATCGGCCACAAGGGTGCCCGCCTCACCAGCCAGGTGAGCCTGCCGGGGCGCTACATGGTCTACGTGCCCGACGGCGGCAGCGCGGGCATCAGCCGCAAGCTGCCCGACAGCGAGCGCAGCCGGCTGCGCAGCATCCTCAAGAAGATCACCCCGGAAGACGCCGGCGTCATCGTCCGCACCGCGGCCGAAGGCGCGAGCGAGGACGAGCTCGCCCGCGACATCGAGCGCTTGTCGACCCAGTGGGAAGACATCCAGAAGAAGGCCGGCAAGGCGAACCCCCCGGCGCTGCTGTACGGCGAGCCCGACCTGGTGATTCGCGTGATCCGCGACGTCTTCAACGAGGACTTCAACGAGCTGGTCGTCCAGGGCAGCAACGAGTGGACGCTGATCCACGACTACGTCAGCCAGGTGGCTCCTGACCTGCTGCCGCGGCTGCGCCAGGAAACGACCGGCGACGTGTTCACCGACCAGCGCATCGACGAGCAGCTGCTCAAGGCGCTCGACCGCAAGGTGTACCTACCGTCCGGCGGTTCGCTGGTCTTCGACCGCACCGAGGCCATGACGGTCGTCGACGTCAACACCGGCCGGTTCACCGGCAAGGGCGGCAACCTCGAGGAGACGGTCACCAAGAACAACCTCGAGGCGGCCGAGGAGCTGGTTCGCCAGCTGCGGCTGCGCGACGTCGGCGGGATCATCGTCGTCGACTTCATCGACATGGTCCTCGAGAGCAACCGCGAGCTGGTGCTGCGTCGTCTCACCGAGTGCCTCGGCCGCGATCGCACGAAACACCAGGTCGCTGAGGTCACCAGCCTCGGCCTGGTGCAGATGACCCGCAAGCGGGTGGGGCAGGGGCTGCTGGAGGCCTACAGCGAGCCGTGCCCGACCTGCGGTGGCCGCGGCCACACCATCGAGCTTCCGGGTCCCGGCGGCGCCAAGCCCAAGCCGAAGCCGATCCCGCGGCCGCCGGTGCCGCGTCCGGTCGAGGCCGACGGCGAATCGAACGGCGAAGTGGACGGCGAGTCCGCGGACGACGCCGCGGATACCGCGGGCGACGAGCAGGCGGCGGACGTCGAGCAGCCGGTGGACGACGAATCAGCGCCGAGCGAGCAGGTCGGCCAGGATGAGCCGGCCGCCGAGACCACTGACGAAGCCGCCGACGAGGCGTCCGATCAGACCGGTGAGAAAGCCGGTGAGGAAGCCGCCGAAAAGGTGGACGTCCTCACGGAGTGATCGCGGGACATCGCGCCCGTCCGGGCGTCCGATAGGATCGACTGTCGTGCCCAGCGGCGCGCGTTCGTCGTGTGCCGAGGCGCCGCTTCGGCGAGAGTCCACGGACGACAATCTTCGGTTAGCAGCAGCTATCAGTTTTCAGCGAGGCAGGTGAAACGGTGTACGCAGTCGTGCGCACCGGCGGCAAGCAGCACAAGGTCGCGGTCGGAGACGAGCTCGAGGTCGAGCGGGTTCCCGGCGCTACCGGCGACTCGGTGACGCTGCCGGCCCTTCTCCTGGTCGACGGGTCGACCGTCACCACTGACGCTGCGGCGCTCGCGGGCGTCTCCGTCACGGCGGAGATCATCGGCGAGGCCAAGGGCCCGAAGATCCGGATCCACAAGTTCAAGAACAAGACCGGTCAGCACACGCGGCAGGGCCACCGCCAGAAGTACAGCGTGCTGCGCGTCACCGGCATTGACGGCGGGAAGGCCTGATCACCCATGGCACACAAGAAGGGCGCCAGCTCCTCGCGCAACGGTCGCGACTCGAACGCTCAGCGGCTCGGTGTGAAGCGCTTCGGTGGCCAGCAGGTCAACGCCGGTGAGATCATCGTCCGCCAGCGCGGCACCCACTTCCACCCCGGTGACCTGGTGGGCCGTGGCAAGGACGACACGCTCTTCGCGCTTGCCGCGGGCTACGTCCAGTTCGGCACCAAGCGGGGCCGTCGCGTCGTCAACATCGTCTCCGAGTCCCCTCAGGCGGCAGCGGAGCGGGTTGCTGCGAGCGCCTGAGCGGCTCCGGGCCGGCTACCCGCCGGCCACCTCTTCACCCACTGCTACGTAGGCGCTGATGCCTAGCTTCGTCGACCGCGTCGTCCTGCACGTCAGTGCGGGAAATGGCGGCAACGGCTGCGCCAGCGTCCACCGTGAGAAGTTCAAGCCGCTCGGCGGTCCTGACGGCGGCAATGGCGGGCGTGGTGGCGACGTCATCCTGACGGTCGATCCCGGCGTCGCCACCCTTCTCGACTTTCACTTCCATCCGCATCAGCGCGCCACCTCCGGCAAGCCCGGTCAAGGTAGCCACCGCACCGGAGCTGAAGGCTCCGATCTCGTTCTCCGGGTTCCCGACGGCACCGTCGTCGTCGATGCCGACACCGGGGAGCAGCTCGCCGACCTGGTAGGGGCGGGCACCCGCTACGTGCTTGCCGCCGGCGGTGCGGGCGGCCTCGGCAATGCGGCGCTCGCGTCTCCCCGCCGCCGCGCTCCCGGTTTCGCTCTGCTCGGCGAGCCGGGTGAGGCGAAAGACGTCGTCCTCGAGCTGAAAAGCGTCGCCGACGTTGCGCTGGTCGGCTTCCCGAGCGCGGGGAAGTCGTCGCTCATCGCCGCCGTCTCCGCGGCCCGTCCCAAGATCGCCGAATATCCCTTCACGACGCTGGTGCCCAACCTTGGGGTGGTGGCCGCCGGGGATCACGGCTCGTTCACCATCGCCGACGTTCCGGGGCTGATCCCGGGTGCCAGCGAGGGCCGCGGGCTGGGTCTCGAGTTCTTGCGCCACGTCGAGCGGTGCAGCGTGCTCGTTCACGTGCTGGATTGCGCGACGCTGGAGCCGGGGCGGGATCCGATCAGCGACCTCGACGTCATCGAGGCGGAGCTCGCCGCCTACGGCGGGGGAGGGCTGACCGACCGGCCGCGCGTCGTCGTGCTCACCAAGATCGACGTTCCGGACGCCCGCGACCTCGCCGACCTGGTGCGCCCCGACCTCGAAGCGCGCGGGCTCGAGGTGTTCGCGATCAGCGCGGCCACCCATGAGGGCCTGCGCCGGCTCACGCTGCGGCTGGCCGAGATCGTCGAGCAGCACCGCCTCGACCACGCCGCACCGGAGCCCACCCGCATCGTGCTGCGCCCGACTCCCGTCGGCGGGGCGGAGTTCACCGTCACCGAGCTCGGGGAGCAGGCGTACCGCATCGAGGGGGTGAAGCCGCTGCGCTGGGTGCGCCAAACCGACTTCACCAACGAGGAGGCGGTCGGCTTCCTCGCCGACCGCCTGGCCAAGCTCGGTGTCGAGCAGGAGCTCGCCCGCCGCGGCGCCGAGGCCGGTGCGGAGGTGTCGATCGGCGACGTCACGTTCGACTGGGAGCCGACGGTCACCGAAGCGCCGGTGGCCGCCGCCGGCCCGCGCGGCACCGACCTGCGGGTCGCGGGCGCCGGGCGGATGACCCGCTCCGAGCGCGACGCTTATTACGCTGCTCGCCGCACGCATACCGGCGAAGATCAGGACGAGTCCGTCGACCTGGACGGCGACACCGTCCAGCCCGGCGATGAGCACGGCCCGGAGGAGGACGACGCACCGTGACCCGCGCCCGCGTGGTCGGCGCCCGCCGGGTCGTCGTCAAGGTCGGGTCGTCGTCTCTGACCACCGCTGCCGGAGGGCTCGACGCCGCCCGGGTGGATGCCTTGGTCGACGTGCTGGCCACCGAGGACCGCGAGGTCATCCTGGTCTCCAGCGGGGCTATCTCCGCCGGTATCGCGCCGCTCGGGCTGGCGCGCCGCCCGCGTGACCTCGCCACCCTGCAGGCCTGCGCCAGCGTCGGGCAGCTGCTGCTCGCCGAGCGCTACGCGGCGAGCTTCGCCCGGTATTCACGTGCCGTCGGGCAGGTGCTGCTCACCAGCGAGGACGTCATCCGCCGGGCGCACTATCGCAACGCGCGGCGCACCCTGGAGCGGCTGCTTTCGCTCGGTGTGGTGCCGGTGCTCAACGAGAACGACGCCGTCGCCACCGAGGAGATCCGTTTCAGCGGCAACGACCGGCTCGCCGCCCTCGTCGCCCATCTCGTGGCCGCCGACCTGCTGATCCTGCTCACCGACGTGGCCGGCGTCTACCAAACCAACCCGCGCACCAACGCCGACGCGCAGCTGCTCACCGACGTCTACGAGGCCGCCGACCTGAAAGAGGCCGCCTTTCGCGGCATCGGCCTGGCGGCGGTCGGCACCGGCGGCATGCAGACCAAGGTCGATGCGGCGCTGCTCGCGGCGTCCGAGGGGTGCGCCACCATCGTCGGTGCCGCGTCCGAGCTCGCGGCGCTGCTCGCCGGCGACGAGCGCGGCACGATGTTTCACCCGGCGGGTCGGCGGCTGCCCTCGCGGCTGCGCTGGCTCGCTCACGCGTCGCTGCCGAGCGGGCGGCTGCACCTCGACGACGGGGCTGTCGCGGCGCTCGTCGAGCGCGGCAGCTCGCTGCTGCCCGCCGGCATCACCGCCGTCGATGGAGACTTCGCGGCCGGCGATCCGGTGGAGCTCGTCGACCCGGCCGGTCGTTCGTTCGCCAGGGGGCTCGTGGCCTACGACGCCGGGGAGCTGCCGGCCATGCTGGGGCGTTCCACCGGCGAGCTCGGCCCCGAGTACTCCCGGGAAGTCGTCCACCGGGACGATCTGGTGATCCTCCAGCGCTGATATCCGGTGTCCGGTCCGGCGGCCCGACCGTATCGTCGAGGCATGTCCGCTACGCAGCCCGTGACCGGTGACGAGCGCGCCGGCGACACAGCTGACGCTTCCGAGCAGGCCGTTCGGGAAGTCGCCAAACGCGCTCGCGCTGCCACCGTCGCGCTGGCCACCGCCTCGCGCGCGGTCAAGGACGCCGCGCTGCACGCGATGGCTGATGCGCTGCTCGCCGCCTCGGGTGAACTGATCGCCGCCAACGAGCTGGACGTCCAGGCGGCAGCCGCGGGCGGCACGGCTGCCGCCATGATCGACCGCCTGACGCTGACCGAGGCGCGGCTGGAGTCGATGGCGGAGGGCCTTCGCCAGGTTGCGGGGCTGCCGGATCCGGTCGGCGAGGTCATCCGCGGCTACACGCTCCCGAACGGGCTCGAGGTACGGCAGCAGCGCGTCCCGTTCGGCGTCGTCGGCATCGTCTACGAGGCGCGGCCCAACGTCACGGTCGACGCGGCAGGGCTCTGCTTGAAGAGCGGCAACGTGGCGCTGCTGCGCGGCAGCGGCTCGGCGTATCGCAGCAACGCGGCGCTGGTGGCCGTGCTGCGGGAAGCGGCGGAAAAGGTCGGGCTCCCCGCCGATGTGGTCAACCTGGTGCCCGGGGTCGATCGCGCCTCGGTCAAGGCGATGCTGCGCCTGCGCGGCCTGCTCGACGTCGTCATCCCGCGCGGCGGCGCCGGATTGATCCGCACCGTCGTCGAGGAGTCGACAGTGCCGGTGATCGAGACGGGCGTCGGCAATTGCCACGTCTACGTCGATGCCGACGCCGATCTCGAGACGGCGCTGTCCATCGTGCTCAACGCGAAGACGCAGCGTCCGAGCGTCTGCAACGCGGCCGAGACGCTGCTGGTGCACCGCGCGGTGGCGGCCGATTTCCTCGGCATGGCGTTGCCCGCTCTCGGCGCGGCCGGTGTCACCGTTCACGGCGACCCGGCGGTGTGCGCGTACGACGCGGCGGTCGTTCCGGCCACCGACGCCGACTGGGCGGACGAGTACCTGTCGCTGGATCTCGCCGTGCGCATCGTGTCGTCGCTGCCGGAGGCGCTCGAGCACATCCGCACCTGGAGCAGCGGCCACACCGAAGCGATCGTCACGCGGTCGCTCGAGTCGTCGCGGCGCTTCATCGCCGGCTGCGACAGCGCGGCGGTGATGGTGAACGCCTCCACCCGATTCACCGACGGGGAGCAGCTGGGCATGGGCGCTGAGATCGGCATCAGCACCCAGAAGCTGCACGCCCGCGGGCCGATGGGGCTGCCGGAGCTCACGTCGACGAAGTGGATCGTCATCGGCGAGGGCCAGATTCGCGAGTAGCGCTCCCGTCGCCGGGACTAGCGGGCTACCGGTCCGCCCGGTAGCCCGCCATAGCCGCGTAGTCGTCGCTGCCGCGATCGGCGTCGACCGCCTCCTTGGCGAGCGCGAGTGCGTCCGCGGTGACCGGTAGTTCGCCGCCGGCGTCGAGGGCTGCGGTGAGGTCCTTCGCCATCAGCTCGAGCGAGAACGTCGTCGACGAGTAGTCGCCGCTCTCGATCATCTGCCGCTTCTGCTTGATCGTCCATCCGAACGGGCCGGCTTCCAGGGTGTCCAGCACGACGCCGCGGTCCAAGTCGAGGTCAGCGGCCAGCTTCAGCGCCTCACCGACCCCCGCCATCGCGATGCCGAGACACATGTTGACGACGGCCTTGAGCGCGTTGCCGGATCCGGCCGGCCCCAGGTAGCGGATCTTCTCCGGGGCGCCCCACAGCACCAGCAGCGACCGCGCCTCGTCGACATCGTCTTGCGCACCGCCGGCCAGGATCGTCAACGACCCCTCCTTGGCCGGCGGCAACGAGCCGACGACGGGGGCGTCGACGTAGCGCAGGCCGGCCTGGCTTGCCTGCTCCGCGAGCCGGCGAGACTCGCGCGGCCCGGTCGTCGTCGCATCGATGACGAGCGTGCCGGGCTTGGCCGCGTCCCCTACCGGGCCGAGTACCTCAGCGACGCTGTCGCCCCCGAAGAGCATCAGCACGATCGCGTCGGCGTCGCGGACCGCGTCGTCCACGCTGCCGGCTTCCTTGGCACCCCGGGAGACCAGCTCGTCGGCCTTGCCGGGGGTGCGGTTCCAGATGGTGAGCTGATGACCGCCGTCGAGCACGTGACCCGCCATCAAACGGCCCATCCGGCCCATGCCGAGAAAAGCAACATTCATAGGAAAGCCCTACCCGCGGATGCCGCCTCAAGCCATCCAGCAGCCATGTCACAAGCGCGATATATGCCGTGGGCAGAATCCGGGCATGGCTCCTTCCACGTCCGGTCACGAGGTCCGTCCACCAAGCGCCGCGGCGGCTGCGCCGAGCCTCGACCCGGCTGCGATCCTGACGCCCGACGCGCTGGCGTTTCTCGTCGCGCTGCAGCGCGAGTTCGGCGGCGCGCGCCGGCAGCTGCTGCGCAACCGGGCGCAGCGGCAGGCCGAGCTCGACGCCGGCGGGACGCTCGACTTCGACCCGGCCGGCCGCTCGATCCGGGAGGACCCGACCTGGCGGCTGCCGGCGGCGCCGGCCGACCTCACCGACCGGCGCTGCGAGATCACCGGGCCGACGGACGCCCGGATGCTCATCAACGCGCTGAACTCCGGCGCCCGCGTCTTCATGGCCGACTTCGAGGACGCGACGGCTCCCACCTGGGCCAACCTGATCGAGGGCCAGGCGAACCTCACCGCCGCGATCCGGCGCGAGCTCACCCTGACCACCCCGCAGAAGACGTACGCGCTGAACGAGCAGACAGCGACGCTGGTGGTGCGCGCCCGCGGCTGGCACCTGCCCGAGAAGCACTTGCTGGTGGACGGCGAGCCGATGTCCGGGGCGCTTTTCGACGCCGGTCTGTACGCGTTCCGCAATGCGGCGCTGCTGCTGGAGCGGGGGAGCGGGCCGTACTTCTACCTCCCCAAGCTGCAGGCGGCGTCCGAGGCGGCGCTGTGGGCGGATGTCTTCGCGTTCACCGAGCGGCGCCTCGGGCTGGAGCGCGGCACCATCAGGGCGACGGTGCTGGTCGAGACCCTGCCGATGGCGTTCCAGATGGAGGAGACGCTGCACGCGCTCGGGCCGCACGCGAGCGGGTTGAACGCCGGGCGCTGGGATTACATGTTCAGCGCGATCAAGACCTTCCGCGCCCGGCCGGCGGACATGCTGCTGCCGGACCGCAATTCGGTGACGATGACCGCGCCGTTCATGCGCGCCTACACCCAGCTGCTGGTCGACACCTGCCACCGTCGCGGCGCCCATGCCATCGGCGGGATGGCGGCGTTCATCCCGAGCCGCAAGGACGCCGAGGTCAACGCGGTCGCGCTCGAGAAGGTCCGCGGCGACAAGCTGCGAGAGGCGGGTGACGGGTTCGACGGCAGCTGGGTGGCCCATCCCGATCTGGTGCCGGTGTGCACGGCGGTCTTCGACGATGCGCTCGGCGATCGGCCGAATCAGCTCGACAAGCCGCTGGACCCGATCGCGATCGGAGCGGCGCAGCTCACCGCCATCGGCGAGACGCCGGGCGAGCCGACCGAGCACGGCCTGTCCGAGGACGTGCGCGTCGGGCTGCACTACATCGCCGCCTGGCTCGGCGGACGCGGCGCCGTCGGCATCTCCAACCTCATGGAGGACGCGGCCACCGCGGAGATCGCCCGCAGCCAGGTCTGGCAGTGGGTGCAGGCGGGCATCTTCCCGGCCGAGCGCGTCCGCGAGCTGATCGACGAGCACACCAAGCTGCTCGCCGACACCGGCGAACTGCCCCGGGTCGAGGAGGCCAGGCAGCTGTTTGCGCAGGTGGCGCTGGAAACGCCGTTCGCCGACTTCCTGACGCTGCCGGGGTATGAGCTGCTCGATTGACAGTTGCCGACAGGGGAGTGACGCGAATTCGTTGTGTCATGAAACAATCGGCTATTCGCGCCGGCGGCGCCCCGCCCACGTTCCCGCACTATCCGGAGTGAGCCCGTGCAGCAGTTTCCCGTCTTCGGTGACGTCGCTGACGTCCGAGACCGGCTCGCGTCCGTCGGCTACCTGGCGGACGACGCGATCGCGACCACGGTGTTCCTCGCCGACCGGCTCGGCAAGCCGCTGCTCATCGAGGGGCCCGCGGGTACCGGCAAGACCGAGCTGGCCAAGGCGGTCGCCGAGGCGGTGCAGGCCGAGCTCGTCCGGCTGCAGTGTTACGAGGGCCTCGATGAGGCGCGCGCGCTATACGAGTGGAACTACAAGAAGCAGCTGCTACGCATCCAGGCGTCCGGCGGCGACAGCGACTGGAACGACACGCATGACGACATCTTCAGCGAGGAGTTCCTGCTCAGCCGCCCGCTGCTGACGGCGATCCGGCGCAGCGAACCGACCGTCCTGCTGATCGACGAGACGGATAAAGCTGACGTCGAGGTCGAGGGTTTGCTGCTGGAGGTGCTGTCCGACTTCCAGGTGACGATCCCCGAGCTCGGCACCGTGGCAGCGACCCGGCGGCCGTTCGTCGTGCTGACCTCCAACGCCACCCGCGAGCTGTCCGAGGCTCTCAAGCGCCGCTGCCTGTACCTCTACCTCGACTACCCGGGCGCCGAGCGGGAGAAGGCGATCGTCAAGGCGCGGGTCCCCGAGTTGCCGGAGCAGCTCGCCGATCAGCTGGTGGCGACGGTGCGGGCGCTGCGGGCGATGGAGCTCAAGAAGAGCCCGTCGATCGCGGAGACCATCGACTGGGCTCACACGCTGCTCGCCCTCGGGCTCGACACGCTGGATGAGGCGGCGGTCAGCAGCACCCTCGGCGTCGTCCTGAAACACGCCAGCGACCAGGCACGCGCGGCCAACCAGCTCAAGCTGTCATGAGCCTGCTCGACCGCACCGTCGGCTTCGTCGAAGCCCTGCGCGAGGCCGGGATCCCGGTCAGCACGGCGGAGACGGTCGACGCGACACGGGCGCTCGGCAAGGTCGACCTGGTGCAGCGCGAGCACCTGCGGGCCGCGTTCGCCGCCACCGTCTGCAAGCGGTCGGCCCACCGCGCGACCTTCGACACCCTCTTCGACCTGTGGTTCCCGCCGAAGATCGGCGACGGCGTCGAGCAGGAGCTCGAGATCGCCGGCGAGGGCGATGGCGACGGCGACGCCCCGCCGATGGGTCTCAGCGAGCTGTCCAAGGCCATGCGCGACCAGCTGCGTGACCTGCTGCTCGACGGCGATGAGGACGCGATCCGCCGGTTCGCGCGGATGGCGGTGAGCAGCCTCGGCCGTACCGACTCGCCAGCCGGCCGGCAGTCGTTCTTCACCTATCGGGTGCTGCGCGCGCTGTCGCCGGAGACGCTCATCGCGTCGCTGCTCGCCGCCATGCTCGGTGAGCAGGAGCGCGGCGGCATGGCGGAAAAGGTCGCCCGGCAGACCATCGCCGACCGCGTCAAGCAGTTCGAGGAAGCGGTCGAGAGCGAGGTGCGCCGCCGGCTCGCCGAGACCAAGGGCGTCGAGCAGGTCGCCCGCACGGCCGTGAAGCCGCTGTCCGATCAGGTGGACTTCCTGCGGGCGTCGCGCAACGACCTGATCGAGCTGCGCCGGCAGGTGCAGCCCCTGGCTCGCCGGCTCGCGACCCGGCTGACCGCCAAGCGCCGGCTCGGCCGGGCGGGCAAGCTCGACTTTCGGCGCACCGTCCGCGCTTCCCTCGCTACGGGCGGGGTGCCGTTGGAGACCAAGCACCGTCCGCACAAGCCGCACAAGCCGGAGCTGGTCGTGTTCTGCGACGTCTCCGGCTCGGTGAGCTCGTTCGCGCACTTCACGCTGATGCTCACGCATGCGCTGCGGGAGCAGTTCTCGAAGGTGCGGGCGTTCGCGTTCATCGACACCTGCGACGAGGTCACCGACTACTTGAAGTCGGTCGACATCGGCGACGCGATGGCGCGGATCGCGCAGAACGCCGACCTCGTGTGGTTCGACGGCCACAGTGATTACGGGCACGCGTTCGAGGTGTTCGCCGAGCGTTACCCCGACGCGATCACCCCGAAGACCTCGCTGCTGGTGCTCGGCGACGCCCGCAACAATCACCGCTCGGCCGCCGCCCCCACCGTGCGGGCGCTGGTCAAGGAAGCGCGTCACGCGTACTGGTTGAACCCGGAGCCGCGCACCTACTGGGGCTCGGGTGATTCTGCGACCCGCACCTACGAGCCGCTCTTCGACGAGATGGTGGAATGCCGCAACGTCGAGCAGCTCGCCGACTTCGTACAACGGCTGCTGCCGACCTGAGGATCTCCCGATGGCGAAGCGCATTGGGGTGATGGGCGGCACGTTCGATCCCATTCACCACGGTCACCTGGTCGCGGGCTCCGAGGTCGCCGCGCTCTACGACCTGTCCGAGGTCATCTTCGTGCCCACCGGGCAGCCGTGGCAGAAGTCGGACCGCGAGGTGTCGACCCCCGAGGATCGCTACCTCATGACGGTGCTCGCGACCGCCACGAACCCGCAGTTTTCGGTCAGCCGGATCGACGTCGACCGGCCGGGGCTCACCTACACCATCGACACCCTGCGTGACCTGCGTAAAGAGCATCCGGACGCGGAGCTGTTCTTCATCACCGGGGCCGACGCGCTGGCCCAGATCCTGGACTGGCGCTCACCGGACGAGATGTTCGAGATGGCTCACTTCGTGGGCGTCACCCGGCCCGGCTACGACCTGGAGCTGGACTCCCGGCTGCCAGCAGGATCGGTCAGCCTGCTGGAGATCCCCGCGTTGACCATCTCCTCGTCGGACTGCCGCGACCGGGTACATCGCGGGATGCCGATCTGGTATCTGGTGCCGGATCCGGTGGTGCGCTACATCGACAAGCGCAACCTCTACCGCGACGGGCACTAGCTTCGCAGCGAACCCGTCCGGAATATGCCACTCTGGTGAGGAGTTGATGGACGGGTCGGCCGCGACGCGGTCTGCCTGCAGTTTCCCTACCTGGAGTCGCCTGTGCCCGCTGCCCCGCACGCTGTCGAGCTGGCCACCATTGCTGCCCAAGCCGCGGCGGACAAGCTGGCTACCGACGTGCTCATCCTCGATGTCGCCGACCGGCTCGCCATTGCCGACGCGTTCGTCCTCGCGAGCGCTCCCAACGACCGGCAGGTACAGGCGATCGTCGACGAGATCGAGCTTCGGCTGCGGGAGGCGGGTGCCAAGCCCATGCGCCGCGAGGGTGAGCGCGAGGCTCGCTGGGTGCTCCTGGACTACAGCGACGTGATCATTCATGTCCAGCACGCCGAGGAGCGCGAGTACTACCAGCTCGAGCGGCTGTGGAAAGACTGCACGCAGATCCCGTTCGTCGACGCGGCGCTGGCAGCCGCGGCCGGGGAGTGAGCCGGCAGCTCCTACTGCTGCGCCATGGGCGCACTGCGTACAACGCCACCGGCCGATTCCAGGGCCACGCTGACATTCCGCTCGACGAGGTGGGCGCTGCCCAGGTGGCTCGCGTCGCACCGCTGATCGCTGCCCGCAAGCCGGCGGTGGTCATCTCCTCCGACTCGTCGCGGGCCTCGGCGACTGCAGCCGCCGTCGCCGACCTCTGCCGGCTGGACGTCACGCTCGACGAGCGGCTCCGCGAGATCGACGTGGGCGGCTGGTCGGGGCTGACGCTTTCGGAGGTCGCCGAAGCGTTTCCCCAGGAGCACCACGATTGGCTGTCCGGCAACCGCGAGCAGCTGCGCCGAGGCGGGGGAGAGACCTACGCCGAAGTCGGCTTTCGCGCCTACGAGTGCGTGCGCCCGCTGCTCGACGGGCCTTCCGAGGAGCTCGTGGTGGCGGTCACGCACGGGGGCACGGCCCGGTCGCTGATCGACCTGATGCTCGGCCTGCCGGTGGAAGCCCGCCACATCCTCGGCGGCATCCCCAACGCCGGCTGGTCGCGCCTGGCGATGGGGCGGCTCGGCTGGCGGCTCGCCGAGCACGCGGTGACCGCTGATCTGGGGCTTCCGCCGGTTCCGTAGCCGGGTGGGCGGCGGAATCTGCCAGACTTCCTTGATCATCTTGCGTTATGGCCGGATAAGTACGGACAAACCGCCTCGGCGCGAGCGAAGTTTGGCAGATTCCGCCACGCAAGTCCGCAGCCTGCCGTGATGTCCAGCGACACACCGCGTTTCGAGCGCAGCGGCAAGCGCACGGGCGGGCCGACTGTGATCTGCTGACGCGCCGCCGCAGGTACTTCGCTTCGGCGGGTATGGTGGAACCCCGATCGGGGCTGTGGCGCAGCTGGTAGCGCACCACACTGGCAGTGTGGGGGTCAGGGGTTCGAGTCCCCTCAGCTCCACCCGGAAGACAAGGCCGCTGAGCTGCAGGAATGCGCTTGGCGGCCTTCGTCGTTGCGTGCCGTCGGGCCGGAAACTGGAGAGAAACTGGAGACCCCATTTCTGTCGCGCGAAATGGGGTCAGGATCTTTCTCCAGTCCCGCGGTTGCCCCGCCCGGCTGGCAGCTCGACCGCTTGAGCGCGGCTGCCTGCGCGGCGGTGTCTCGAGGTGCGGACAGATGATTTGTCTCGGGCGGCAGCGCTAGTGCGGTTATGCGTTTGACCCGCGGTCCCCGCACGCCGGGGCGTCAACGCGCATGCGGTAAGGGAGATTTGCCGGTGGAGTGGCCAGATGACGAACGGGCGGTGGCTGCCCGCCGCGAAGGTGCGCGTCGCGTGGGACCGCGTGCTGATGCTGACGATGCCGGCGTTTCGGAGGCTGATGGTACCGGTGTTGCTGACACCGGGGCAAGCGGCGCAGCTGCTTTCGGTGCCGGAGTCTTGGCTTCGGCGGAAGGCGGGGCTGCGGCTGATCCCGGCAACGTATATCGGCAAGCATCTGCGATTTTCCCCGGCGGATCTGGCGGCTATCGCGCACGCCGGCGCCCGGCCCGCACGGCAACCGGGACGCGCGCCGCGAGCGCCGCAGCGGCGGCGACAGCCCCGCCAATAGGTCCAGTCATGCCGCGCTGACCCCCGGGGAAACGTCAGCCGGGGTCGGTGCTAAGGCCGGCCGGGCCGTCGACTTGCGTTGGCGCGGGTTTGGAGCGTCCATCAAGGCCGGAGCCGACTGGAGGTCAGTACGTGGCGTGGGTGGAGAAGGTCAGCCGCAACACCTGGCGGGTGCGGTACTTCAAGGTCGACGGTTCGATCGGCTCGCTGCCGGGGTTTCGCAGCAAAACCGACGCCGACCAGCACGCTGCCGACATGGAGTCGGCGCAGCGGGCGGGGACATTCATCGACCCGGCGGCGGGCAAGCTCACGGTCGGCGAATGGGCGGCCGAGTGGCTGCCGTCCTTGGACATCGATGTCCGCACCGAGGAGAACTACTCAAGCCGGCTGCGCTGTCACATTCTGCCGCGCTGGTCGCAGGTCGGACTGCGCGACGTTTCCAGCGTGCAAGTCGCGGCTTGGGTGAAGTCGCTTCATGCTGGTGGGCTCGCGCCAGCGACGGTGTCGAGCGTCAAGAAGCTGTTCGCGATGATGCTGGCGGACGCGGTCGCCGAACGGCTGATCGCCTACAACCCGGTGCAACCACGCCGCCGCGGCCGAATGCGCCCTACCCGGACGGCCGAGAAGATCTGGGCGACCCCCGACGAAGTGCTGCAGGTCGCCGATCAGGTCGCCTACTGCTATCACCCGTGCGGCGCCATGTTGATACTCACCGCGGCGTGGACCGGCGCCAGATGGGGGGAGCTGACCGGACTGAACCGCCCTGGGTTGCTTGGAGACTCCTGACCTTGGAAACGAGGATGGGGCCATGGGAAACGAAGGGACGTCCGGGAGACCGACTGCGCGTCGGTACTCCCCGGAGGAGAAGGCACGAGCCGTCCGGCTGGTGCGGCAGTTGCGTAAGGAGCTCGGCACCACGCACGGAACGGTCCAGCGCGTCGCGGGCCAGATCGGCTGTGGGGTCGAGTCGCTGCGGACCTGGGTCAAGCAGGCCGACATCGACGAGGGTGTCGAGCCGGGTGTGACGACAGCGGAAGCCAGGCGGATCCGTGAGCTTGAGCAGGAGAACCGGGAGCTGCGTCGAGCCAACGATCTGCTGAAGCGGGCATCAGCTTTTTTCGCGGCGGAACTCGACCGCCCATCGAGGTGACCGTCGCGTTCGTCGACGAGAACCGTGAGGAGTTCGGAGTCGAGTTCATCTGCAGGCAACTGCAGGTGGCTCCGAGCAGCTACTACGCCGCCAAACGCCGCCAGGTCGCTCCGTCGGCCCGGGCCGTGCGGGACGCTGTGATGATGCAGATCCTGCTGGCGTTGTGGCTGGCGAACCGCAAGGTCTACGGCGCCCACAAGCTGTGGAAGGCGGCACGCCGCGCCGGTCACGACATCGGCCGCGATCAGGTCGCCCGGCTGATGCGCCAGCTCGGCATCCAGGGCGTGTCCCGGCTGCGTAAGAAGGTCTTCACCACCCAGGCCGACCCCGAAGCGACCCGGGCACCGGACCTGGTGAACCGGCACTTCCGGGCTGCCCGGCCGGACGTGCTGTGGGTGACCGACCTGACGTATGTCCCGACCCGGTCCGGGATGGGCTACGTGTGTTTCATCGTCGATGCGTTCAGCCGGCGCATCGTCGGCTGGCGGGTCGCGGCCAACATGAAGACCGAGATGGTCCTGGACGCTTTGGAGATGGCGCGCCGCTCCCGTGGCGACAAGCGATTGGTCGGTCTGGTGACGCACTCGGATGGGGGCAGCCAATTCACGTCGGTGCGCTTCACCGAACGACTCGAAGAGATCGGCGCCCGGCCCTCGATCGGGACGGTCGCCGATTCCTATGACAACGCGCTCGCCGAGACGACGAACGGGCTCTATAAGACCGAGTGCGTCTACGGGCCTGACACCAACGGCTGGGACGACGTCGACGAACTCGAACTCGCCACCCTGTCCTGGGTGCACTGGTTCAACGAGACCCGGCTGCACGGGCACTGCGACGACGTTCCACCAGCCGAGTACGAAGAAGCGTTCTACGCTTCTCAACAAGCCGACCCCGCCGGGGTTGGAATCCAATAAACCGGGCCTCCATCAGACCCAGGGCGGTTCATCGCCGGCGAATACACCGACAACGAAACAGGATTCCAATACCTGCGCGCCCGCTACTACGACCCGGCCACCGGCAACTTCCTCAGCCGTGACCCCGCCGAAGACACCACCGGCGACCCCTACGCCTACTCCGGCGGAAACCCGATCAACGACTCAGACCCAACAGGTCTGTGCAGCCTCAACCCCTTCTCCCACGGCAACTGCTACGCAGAAGCCGCAACCTGGCTCGACGAGCACGGGCTCAACCCCTTCTACAACATGCTCGTCGACGGGCAGAAGACCATCCAAGACATCAAGAACGGCTGCTGGGGCTCTGCCTTCAAGGACGGGCTCGCCACCCTCGGCGACGTCGCAGACACGGCCTCTCTGGCAGTTGGCGGCGCAGGCGTAGCGCGCGGGGCAGCAGCGAAAATCATCGAACGCGCCGGCGGTAAATCCATCGCAGAAGATGCCGCAGGGCTATGCAGCGTCAACAGCTTCACCGCAGACACCCCCGTCTTGATGGCTGACGGAACCGAAAAGAAGATTTCCGACGTACACGTCGGCGACAAAGTACTCGCGACGGACCCGCAAACAGGCCTTACCCGAGTCCGGCCCGTAACCGCCCTCATCCGGCACGCGGGCAAGCACACGATGGTTGACATCACGTTCGCCGACGGATCGCGGCTGACCGCGACCAACCACCATCCCATCTGGAATGTCACCGCCAAGACTTTCACGTACGCCATCGACCTAAAGCCTGGTGAACAAGTGCTCACCGACCGCGGTCAAGCACTTCGCATCGCCAACCTCCGCACCTACCAGAAGAACGTCACCGCCTACAACCTGCAGATCGACGGCATACACACTTACTACGCGGGGTCCACGCCGGTCCTAGTCCACAACACATGCGGCCTTCCGGCAGATGGCTCGGTCATGTCAGTGGATGAGGCACTCACGCGGGGTGAGTCGCCTGGCTTGGCAAGGGGTACACCGAGCCAGTTCCGGGGAGCGGAAGGTTCGTGTCAGGAGATGGGCAGAGAGTCTTTCGAATGGGGCAAACGGACATTACCGGGCAGCACGGGGGTGGCCCACACGTTAACTTTGGGACGCTCGTGCCCAACCCTGCTCGGCCGGGACGCCAGATGCCAGGCGCCAACGTCCACGTCTACCTCTCGGGCGGCTGACAATGCTATCTATTGATCTTGGCAATTATTCTTCATCCGAAGGACTTCAACTTGTGTGGGTACCCGGATACACGCTAAGAGTGACCGCTAGCGACGGTGAGGTCACGATTTCAGCGAACCCCGAGGGGCTACGGTCACTCGCGCAACATCTCTTAACACTGGCGCAGGACGATGTTCCAGCTGGCGTGCATGCTCATCTTGAACCTCAGCTCGAACTTGATGACGATTCCCTGTCACTGATTGTCGAACGTACGGCTCGGACGCAGGCTGACGCGGCGACCCCCCCGAGGGGGCCAGGAGAGTCCGCTTCTTAAGGATTGGCTGCCGGGCAAGCTGCGAGATCCCGAGCCGGTGTTACGGGAGCTTGCTTTCCGATACTTGTGATCAGGCTGATCATCGAGATCGCAGCCCAGACGTCGGCTTGATCGTTCCGCTGGCCGACATGGAGCCTAACCGCATCGACGCCTCCCCTGCACAGCCTGTGGGGTGCCAGAAGTCGGCTGGGGCTCTGCCCTGCGGGATTGGTCCTGAGCGGTCATGGCTTGCGTCAAGTGTCTGCGCTAGTTGATCTTCTCGCGTCTAGTGGCCTGGATGGTGTTGCTCGCTAGCACTTGAATCGACGTCTGTCTCGCGGCGGCCGACTGGGCGTACCGGATTCGGCCAGGGAGGGGATACTTGAGTCGTGACGTTGTCGATCGACCTGCCCGAGGAAGCCGTGGCGAGGCTGCGGGCGGAGGCGACCCGGCGCGGTGTCAGCATCGGCGAGGTGGTCGCCGAGTTGGCCGACCGGCTTCCCGCCGACCGTTCTGCGCAGCCGCGGCGTTCGTTGGCGCCGGCGCTTCCAAGCACGGCATAACCGTCCGCATCGACGAGCTACTGGCCGACGGCTTCGGCCGTGACTGACCCGTCTTGCCGATCGTTGATACCGGCGTGCTGGTCGCCGCCACCGACCGCACTGACCCGCATCATCAGGCTTGCGCCGAATTGCTCACGGGCGAGCCTGAGCCGCTGATTACCACCGCGATGGTGATCGCCGAGACTGCTTACCTGCTCGACCGCGTCACTCCGGGTCGCAGGTCGAGGCGACCCTCTACCAGGCGATCATCGATGTTGAGCGCCACTCCGGATGACGACGTGTAGGTCGTCTTCCGTCAGGTTGTTTGCAGAGCAGCTTTCGATCACGGGTGCCGGGAGCGCTGCGGTGGTCGGCGCCATCGGCATGACGGTGATCGGAAGGATTGTGTCGACGTAGACGACAACGGCCCTCCCGCTGCTGTGTCGTGGTGGACGGGGTCGGCGGGAGGGCCGTGCTGATGCACGGAGGCATCGTTGGTGACGGTAGAGGCCGATCTAATTCACGTCGAATCCCGGCTGGCGGCTGGTCAGCTCGACTGCCCTGGGTGCTCGGCGGCGCTGCGTCCGTGGGGATGGGCCCGGCCACGCGGTGTCCGCGGGATCGCTGGGGTGCTGCGACCTCGGCGTGCCCGCTGCGCGGGCTGTCTGGTCACACATGTGCTGTTGCCGGTGACGGTGCTGCTGCGACGGGCATACGCGGCTGACGTGATCGGCGCGGCGCTGTCAGCCCGCGCCGCCGGGCGAGGGCATCGCACGATCGGCCTGGCGTTGGGCGTTCCGGCGGCGACGGTGCGGGGCTGGCTGCGGGTGATGGCCGGCCGGCTGGAACCGACCCGGCTGCGCCTGTTGCAGGTGGCTGCCCGTGCCGGGGTCGACTGGGTCGTGCCGGAGTCGCTGGGCTGTCCGTGGCGGGACCTTTTGGCGGCGTTGGGTGCCGCGACCGCTGCGGTGACCGGCCGCTTCGGCCCGGTCGGCGTACTCGGCCCGGTGACGGCCTGGCAGGTCGCCGCAGCCTGCTCGCATGGTCGGCTTCTCGGCCCGGACTGGCCCGAGGGCACGGGCAACACGAGTCGCCCCTGACGCCGAAGGCGGTGATCGCGAAAGCCTCGCGAGGTCATTGCCCGGCGCCGTCGGCGCCGGCTTTTCCCTTGCTGAATCGAGGTTTTTGTGACCGCGCATGCGCACGATGACGAGGCGGCTCGCCGGAGCCGGGCGCAGCAGGTGGCGTTGTTCCGCTACCAGCTGATCTGCCCCGCGTTGGATCCGGGGTTGTCGACGAAGGCCCGCGGCCGACTGGTCCGGGCGATCGCCGCGAAAAGCCATCCCGGCCCGTTCGGCGGCCAGCATCGCTACTCCCGCGACACGTTGGATCGTTGGATACGGCGTTACCGGGCCGGCGGGTTCGACGCGTTGGCCCCGTCGATCCGTCAGGTCGGCAGCCGCATCGACACGGCCGTGCTGGAGCTAGCGGTCGCCCTGAAGCGGGAGAACCCGCAGCGCACGGCCGCGCAGGTGGCCCGGATCCTGCAGGCGTCATCGGGATGGTCGCCGTCGGAATCGACGTTGCTGCGCCTGTTTCACCGCCGTGACCTGATAGGCCCGGCTGCGGGTGGCGGTCAGCCGGTGTTCGGCCGGTTCGAAGCCGCGGCGCCGAACGAACGCTGGGTCGGTGACGCGCTGCATGGCCCCCGCGTCGGTGGCCGCAAAACCTACCTTTTCGCTTTCCTGGACGACCACAGCCGCCTCGCGGTGGGCTACCGGTTCGGGTTCGCCGAAGACACCGTGCGCCTAGCCGCCGCGCTGCAGCCGGCGCTTGCCGCCCGCGGCGTTCCGGAAAGCGTCTATGTCGACAACGGTTCGGCCTTCGTCGATGCGTGGCTGTTGCGCGGCTGCGGCAAGCTCGGCATCCGGCTGATCCATTCCACCCCGCACCGGCCGCAAGGGCGGGGCAAAATAGAACGTTGGTTTCGCGGCGTGCGTGAGCAGTTCTTGGTCGAGGTCGCCGACACCACCGCTCAAGATCTCATCAATCAGGACCTGTCGCCGGCGGCGGCGTTGCTTGAGCTGAATGCCCTGTTCACCGCCTGGGTTGAAGCGGGCTATCACCATCGGGTGCATTCCGAGACCGGGCAAACACCGCTGGCGCGGTGGGACGCCGGCTGGCAGGCCGCCGGGCACGGCCCTGCGATGCCGGCGGCGGACGCGCTGACCGACGCTTTTCGCTGGTCGCAGTTTCGGACCGTCACCAAAACCGCGACGGTGTCGCTGCACGGCAACACCTACCAGGTCGAACCGGTCCTGGTCGGCTGCAAGGTCGAGCTGGTGTTCTCCCCGTTCGATTTGGAAACGATCGACGTGCACTACCGCGACGCCCATTACGGGCGGGCCGTGCCGCAGCGCATCACCCGTCATGCGCATCCCAAAGCCCGGCCCGAAACCCCCGAGCCGGCCGCGGCGCCGGCGACCGGGATCGCCTATCTGCAGCTGGTCGCCGACGCCCATCATCAGCAGGTCGCCGCCGATGAACGGATCGGGTTCCACGCCCTCTACTCCACCGGGCCGGCGACGCCGTCCGAACCCGATCAGCTGCCCGGACAACTGACCATCGCCGACACCGCCTGCGGCGAACAGGTGCAGGAGGCCGGGGCGTGAGTATCCAGCGACTGCAAGACCATTGGGGTTTCACAGTCATGCCGTTCGGGCGCAGCCTGGCTCCGTCGATGCTGCACCGCCACGACGGGCACGCCGAAGCCGTCGCCCGTATCGGCTGGTGCATCGACCAGCATGCCCTCGGTGTCATCACCGGCGAAGTCGGCGCCGGCAAAACGGTGGCCGTGCGGGCCGCGACCGCCGCCCTCGACCCCTCCCGGCACGTGGTGATCTACCTGCCCAACCCGTCGGTCGGAGTGCGCGGCATGCTGCATCACGTCGTGGCCGCGCTCGGACAAGTGCCCAGCTTCTACACCGCCACGCTGGTCCCGCAGGCGGCTACCGCGCTGGCTGCCGAACACGCCGAACGGGGCCGCACCCCAGTCGTGATCTTCGACGAGGCGCACCTGTTGGACAACGCGCAACTCGAAGCCGTGCGCATGCTCACCAACCACGACATGGACTCCGGCGCGCCGTTCGCCGCGCTGCTCGTCGGTCAGCCGACCCTGCGGCACCGGCTACGCCTCGGCGTGCTCGCCGCGCTCGACCAGCGGATCTCCGTGCGCTACGCCCTAGCCGGCATGACCGCGAGCGAGACCGCGGACTACATCACCCACCACGTCAAGATCGCCGGACGCGGCGACACCCTGTTCAGCGACGACGCCATCAGCTTGATCCACAACGCTTCCCGCGGCTATCCGCGGGCGATCAACAACCTCGCCGTCAATGCGCTCACCTCAGCGTTCGCCCGCAACAGCACGATCGTCGATGAGAAGGCCGCCCGCATCGCGATCTCGGAAACCGGCGCCGACTGACATCGGCACCATCACCCTGCCGAACACCCCGGCAACGTGCCGACCAAGGCCCCGACCGCAACCAGCGGCCGGGGCCTTTCAACGTCACAAGCATCGGCAATCCGAATGACGCCACCATCGGCAACATCAGCGACGTTCAACAATCATCGACGGCCAGCTGACCCTCGAAGCCCTCATCCTCGAGGATTGGCAACGCGTCCAAGACCTGGTCATCCACTGCGCCGAGTTGCGCCTGGGCGGCACCGACGCCAGCCTCATCGCCTTGGCCGAACGTCACCGCCAGCAGCGGATTGCGACTTTGACCCGGCGGCACTTCACCGTCATCCGCCCGACCCACGTCGCAGCGTTCACGCTCCTTGCCTAACTGCTTCACCGGCCTGGCGGTCGGTCCGCGGCAGGCTCACCTGCATCACGTGAGCGAGCGGCGACGAGTTGGGCGCGGTCGTCGTCTGCTGGCGGTCATCGTCGGATTCGTCCTGACGATGCTGCAATCGTGTCGACGGCGTTCCGGCCGCTTCCTAAGCCGCGTCGGGGCTGACCCGGTCGGGATGATCTTGACCGTCGGCTGCGTGCGGGTGACGCCGCTGTGCAGGCGGCAAGTGAGTCGACCGGCGAAAGTAGGCGTCATTCGCACCGGACGCACTGGAGGAAAACTGGAGACTCGATCTGCTGGCAACGGCTCAGAACGGCGGACAACAGCGGCGTGTATCTCGCCGAAAAGCCTGCATACGGCCCTTCTCGCTCGCTGACCAGGGCTTTAGTGAGCACGCGGTCCGGCCTGGCAGAGTGGGAGTCAAAGATCGCCTGCACGGGCCCTGACCTGCGCCTTTACAGCCCGCGCGGTTGACCCCCACACCATGCGTCCGAGGGTCGCGTCCTCTTGCGGTCCGACCGTCGGTCAATCGCAGCCATGCTGATGTTGTCCACACTAGCTAACCGGTCGCGCGTCGCCATCGAGGACGAATGATCCGAAGGTGGTGCCGGGGGCATTGCAGGCTGCCTGCCGCCGGGAGCGGTGGAACCTTGTCAGCTGCAGTGGACGACGAGCCTGTCAGACCGTGCATAGGGCGCGAGACTAGCTATCCGGCCCTATCGGTAGGCGTATGCGCAAAGTTGCGAAACGTTGCCTGCCAAGCAGCCCCGAGAAGTGTTTCGAGCCAGTTCCGCACGTCTGCGATAGTGCGTGAGTGCTTACTGCCCAGCTGCTTGCATACCCAGGGCTGATACTAGACCGCGGACTGCTCAGGCTTAGTGCTGCGCTGGGCGAGTACGTGGATCGCCTCAATGACGAAGCTGAGCTTGGTGTAATGCATGTCGAGCTGTACACATATGCCCCCGAAAGGGGGGAAACGGCGTTTGCCTTAGAGTCGGGTTCGTCATGGTCCGTCGCTGTGCCCCGTCTCCTCGCAAACTCGGCGGACGTCGAGTACGGCTTCGAGTGCACGTTGGACGATTTAACTTCGACCATCTGTATACGCTTCCGCATCAGACCGTACGCAAAAGCTAGATCTTTGGCTGAGATCGTCATCATAAGCGGGGTCACGAGCGGTCGTCAGCAATTCATCGTGGATGAGGTCCGCAGAGCGTTCTACGCTCAATCAAGATGGACGGTCTCGGCGTATATCGACGACACCAAACTGTTCACACCGAACCGTACGCCGACAGAGGTTCGGGCTAACCGTCTCGGCGGCGCGTATGACTTTACGGCCGCATCTCCGTGGCTCAGGCACGTGGCACGCGAGTTCTTTGTAACGGGTGCCCAATTGGAGGCGGCGCTCGCGATCCCCAATGCGCGCGAGCTAATGAACATAAAGGAAGTACAGAGCGGGGCGTGGGTAACGGCTAGGGTTCCAGTTCACGAGTTGGCTTTAGCCTTATGCGATCTGCTTTAGTCAGCTTCCGCGGGGGTGGCGGCTAGCCCGCGCGTCCAAGGCGATCCGGGTTCGGCGAAGTAGACTCCTTCGCCGAACAGCGCTGCGATGAGGCGGGCCATCTCACCGCCGAGGTCCAAGTCAGGGCTAGTCGTTTTTCAGTCGGCAAGCTCACCAGCCGAGAGTTGCGTCCAGGGACGTGGTGTTTGATTCCCCGCTTGATGTGCGTGGCGTCGTGATGTGAGACGGCCACCGCGTGATCCTCACCGAGATCTTGCGATGGAACTCGAGACGAGGGGTCACACGATGGCCGCAGTACCCAGTATTGACATGTCCGGCTGGCTTTCGGAACAGTTGGAGCAGGCGAGCCCGGATCTGCTTCGGGCGATGGTGGCAACGTTCGCGCAGGCGCTGATGGGAGCCGAGGCGGACGCGGTCGTGCGGTGCCCCGTTCGGGGTCCGCAGCGAGGAGCGGGTCAACACCCGTAATGGCTACCGGGTCCGGGAGTGGGACACCCGGGCGGGCAGCATCGAGCTGGCGATCCCGAAGCTGCGCCAAGGCAGCTACTTTCCCGATTGGCTGCTGGAGCGTCGCCGGCGGGCGGAGGCGGCGCTGGTGACGGTGGTGGCGACCAGCTACCTGCTCGGGGTCTCGACGCGGCGGATGGAGAAGCTCGTCGAGACCCTCGGGATCTCCCGGCTGTCGAAGTCGGCGGTCAGCGAGATGGCCAAGGACCTTGATGGCCAGGTGGAGGCGTTTCGAACCCGGCCGCTGGACGCCGGCCCCTACACGTTCCTCGCCGCCGACGCCCTGGTGCTCAAGGTTCGCGAAGGTGGCCGCACCGTCAACGTGCATGCGCTGCTCGCCACCGGGGTGAACGCCGAGGGCTACCGGGAGATCCTCGGCCTGCAGGTCAGCTCCGCCGAGGACGGAGCTGGCTGGCTGGCGTTCTTCCGTGACCTTTGCGCTGGGGAACTGTCCGGGGTGCGGCTGGTCACCTCCGACGCCCACCGCGGGCTCGTCGAAGCCATCGGCGTCACGTTGCCTGGCGCGAGCTGGCAGCGTTGCCGCACCCACTATGCGGCGAACCTGATGTCCACGACACCAAAGCAGTCCTGGCCGTGGGTGAAGACGCTGCTGCACTCGGTCTACGACCAGCCCGACACCCCCGCCGTGCACCCCCAGTTCGACCGGGTGCTAGACGCCCTGAGCGAGAAACTCCCAACAGTTGCAGCACATTTGGACGCTGCCCGCGCTGAGATCCTTGCCTTCACGGCTTCCCGAAAGCCATCTGGCGGCAGATCTGGTCCAACAACCCCCAAGAGCGACTGAACCGTGAAATCCGCCGCCGCACCGACGTCGTCGGCATCTTCCCCGACCGTGGCGCCCTCATCCGACTGGTCGGTGCCGTGCTCGCCGAGCAACACGACGAATGGACCGAGATGCGCCGCTACATCGGACTCGACGTCCTCGCCAAATCCCGGCTGCATCCCACCAGCACCGACACCGACCCAGCAGCGGAGGTGAACCTGCCAGCACTCACCGCCTAGAATCCACAACCAAGATCACGCGGAGCCGGCTTCACACACCACCCCCGCGGACGCGAGCCAGCCGAGCGGCGAGAGCGGCGTGCAGTTGGTCGGAACGGTGCCCGTCGGGCAGGTGGACCAATCCGAGCGATCGCGATCGCCGATCGACCAGAGTTGCTACCGCTGACTGGCTCATGTTCCCATCCACCTCGATCGTGGCGAGCGGTATTGCGCCGAGGCTCGCGGCTGCTCGTTGACGGGCTTCGATCAAGAGGGCGGGCGATTTCGCGGCCGCTGAGTCCATGCCGATGCATTGACTCAATCCGCTGACGTCCCATCTTCGGAGCGAACTCGCTTTGCCG
>CAVVHC010000007.1:0-374332 GCA_963747915.1 uncultured Actinomycetota bacterium
TTCAGGCTGCGCCCGGAGAAGCCGTTTAGAGATGCGTCATCGCCCGCCAGATTCGTCTGGCGGGCGTTTTCGTTTCCGCGGGCCCGGCGGCTTGCAGCCGGTCGGTACGAGCCCGGCCATGCAACCCAGGACGCTCGCACCGCAAATACGTCAGCTGGGCACCGTCACTGGAATGCCGTTGAGCGCGGCGGCTTCGGCAAGTCGGTCGTCATAAGTGACGATGCTCTCGAGGTCGTCGCCGAGATCGAGCGCCGCAGCCAGATGAACGGCGTCGAGGCTGCGCGAAGCGGTCGGATCGAGCCGTCCCGCCGCCTCGAAGAGTGAGGCCGTGATCTCCGTCAGCGTGATGGAGTCCAGGACGGCGCGCGCCTGCAGCAATCGCTTCGGGGCGACCCGGCGCACCGCGCGCAGAAGTTCCGTGCGGGCCAGATCTGAGGCGACCGGCTGGCGATCGGCGGCTCGCAGCCAGGCACGCAGTGCGGCCGTCTCCGGTTCGGCCACGACGAGCTTCACCAGCGCGGAGGTGTCGAGGTAATGGGCCACCTCAGTACCGCTCGACATCCCTCATCGCGGCTAGTTCCTTGCTCAAACGAGGACCGGACCGCGGGGCAGCAAGATCGCGAATGTTGCGACGCGGAGGTCGGGCCTTCCCTGCCGCGATCAGCTGCTGCAGTCGCGACTTTGGGAGCGCGGTCAATTGCGCGACGGCGCGGCCTCGGTCGGTGATGGTGATGGGGTGACCGGCGGCTGCTTCTGAAACCACGGCAGAGGCGTTCTGTTTCAGGGCCCTGATACCGACTTCGGTCATGTGCTTCAATGTAGCTCTTGGCCCCGGCTGTGCCGGCTGCACGGTCACGATTGCGAGGCCTACCGGCCCGGCCCGCGCGGTTGGCGGGACCTGCCGGTGCATGTGGGCGGCCTCTACCTCGCCGGTGCCGGCTGCTACGGCGGCCCCGGCATATCACTTTCGTTCCGGGGTATAACGCCGTCCACGCCGTCCTCGAAGACCTCGGCGAGGCCGTTCCGGCCAGCGGCTGACAGTTGCCTGCGTCCGACTGGTATCACTCGCGGTATCGTCTTTCCATGGCGATGACGCTACGGCTTGACGACCGTGAGACAGAAGCGCTGCGCAAGCGCGCGGAACGTGAAGGCCGGTCGATGCAAGAGGTCGCGCGGCAGGCGGTCCGCGACTACATCGAGCGGACAAGCAAGCGGGAGCTGCTGGACGCCGTACTCGATCGAGAGCTGCCGCGTTACGCCGAAGCGCTCGAGCGACTCGGCGAGTGATCTACCTCGACGTCGAAGACTTGCTGTACATCGCCGAGCGGGTGCTGGGAGGCCCAGCTGAGCTTCGCGACGTCGGTCTTCTCGAGGCCGCAGCCGTGCGCCCGCGTGCGTCAGCGTTCGGCAAGGATGCGTACGGGAACGTCCATGAGAAGGCAGCTGCGTTGCTGCATTCCGTCGTTCGCAATCACGCGCTCGTCGATGGCAACAAGCGATTGGGACTGGCAGCGGTCATTGCGTTCTATGGCGTTAACGGCCGGCGGCTCACCATGACGAACGACGAGGCATATGAGTTCGTCATGTCTATCGCTTCGGGAGACGTCGACGACGTTGCAGTCATCGCACGGCAGCTCAAGTCCAAAAGCCAAAGGGCTTAGGCCCGCTGTCGTCGCCAGCGCGAGTCCGGTGGATGATGCCGTCTCGTGGACATCAACGAAAGCACGTCGGCGGTGGTGATCGGCGGCGGCAGCGGCGTCGGTCGGGGGATCGCGCTCGGACTGGGCGCCCGTGGCGCCAGGGTCACCGTCGCCGATATCGACCCAGAGGCGAGTAGGGGTGTCGCGGAAGAGATCCGGGCCAGCGGTGGTCGGGCCGAGCCCCAGACCGTCGACGCGACCGACCGTGCCTCGCTTCGGCGGTTGGCCGAGCAGGAAGGCTCCGTCGGCATCCTCGTGAACACCGTCGGGGCGATCGTCGATCGAAGGCTGGATGCGTCGACGGACGACGACTGGAACTGGATCACCGAGTTCAACCTGATGTCGATGCTCCGCAGTACGCAAGAGTTCCTGCCTCAGCTGCGGGCGAACCCGGGCGGCGCGCACATCGTCTTGACGTCCTCAACCGCTGGACTACTTGCGCTTGGGCCCGAGATAGTGACCATTCACAACGGGCTTTACACCGCGACGAAGCATGCCGTCATTGGCCTGGCCGACATGCTGCGGTCCGAGCTGGCGCCCGACGGTATCGGCGTTTCCGTGCTCTGTCCGGGTCTGGTGGCCGGAAACCTCAGCCAGACCTCAGCGCGCAACCGCCCCGCACGTTTCGGAGGGCCGCTACCCGAGCCCCCGAAGAACGACATCTCTGATCGGGCCATGCCGAACGAAGCGGTCGGACCGTTCGTGGTCGCAGCTATCGAACACAACCGCTTCTACATTTTCACGCACCCGGAGGTGCGGACCATGATTGAGGCGCGCCATCAGGCGCTGCTCGACGACGTGGCTTTCTACGCTTCCTTGAAAGAAGCGTGACCGGCGCCGTTCGATCGCCGAAGGCCGGGGAAGGCTACGCCGGTGATTGTCGTCGTTACCGGGGCCAACGGCCTGGTCGGTTCTCGTTTGTGCGCCGCTCTCGCCGAGAGGGGTGCCGACGTCCGCGCTATCGTGCGCCGACCGGGCACCGCTCCCGCTGTCGAGGGTGTGCAGGAACGGGTGGGAGACTTCGCCGACCCCGGCTTCGCCGCCGCGGTGCTGGCCGGCGCCGACGCGGCGGTCACCACCGTCCACCCGATGGGGAGCGACGAGCAGAAGCAACGCCGCATCGGGGTCGTGGGCACCACGACCTTTGCCCAGGCTGCAGCCGCGGCGGATGTTCAGCGTTTCGTACACGTCTCGACGGCTGCCGTGTACGACCGGTCGCCCGCGGCCGGTGACGTCGATGAGTCCTCACCGCTGGTCGGCGACGACGCCGGCGACTATCCCGTCACCAAGCGCGACGCCGATTTCGCGATCGGCGGCGTCGAGGGACTGACGCGGGTGCTGCTGCGTCCCCCGGCCATCCTCGGCGCGGGGGAGACCTCAACCTGGAATGCCTTACGGCCCGCGGCGATTCGCGACCACCCGGAAGCGCGGCATGCCGTTCCGCAGCAGACCTTCGCGTGGGTGCACGTCGACGATCTGGTCGCCTTCGCCGCCGACATCGCGACTGGGCGGGTGTCGACCTCGCCGGATCCCGCGACGGGGCCGGTGCCCGGCGAGTGCACCCCGGTCAACGTCGCAGCCGGCCCTGCAACCGTCCGTGACTACGTCGGAGCCGTCGCTGAGGCCGTGGGTGTCACGCCGGTCTGGGACGACTCACCGGCCTGGACGGGCCAGGTCCTCGCCGAGCGCGCCCACGGGTGGGGCTGGACGCCGGCAGTCGGGCTCCAAGAGGCGTTGGAGGAGCTCGCCCGCGGGCTGGGCTAAGCACGGACCCGACCGCCAACAGGAGCCACCGCCCCCTGTCATGGCCGGCTCACCATCGGCAACTTCTACGCCAACGCCCCCGACGACGAGGAACTGCGCCGCGAACTCGCCGGGCGGCCTCGACGCCCTGCGCGAGAGGACGCTTGCCATGGCCGAGAGTCGTCAAGCAGGTCTGGAACGGGCTCGGAACCTGGCAGGAGGCCGCGGCCTGAAACCGGATTGTGGCAAACGGCGGACAGGCCTTGGACCTCTTGGTCTAGCGGGCGCGACCCATCACGAGGTGCGCTCCACCTGTGGGCGCGCGGCACTCCGCAGCTGCGCGGTTGCCGCCACGTCGACAGTCAGCGTCTCCGGCCGCGTGGGGTCACCGGCGATGACGACCCTGTAGCGCGCCGACGCGCGTTCCGGCGACACGTACCCCTCACGCACATCAGTGAGGACGAGCGCCGGCTCGCGTTCCGTCGGCGGGCCATAGCCACCACCACCGGCGGACATTGACCCGATCAACTCACCTTCGGCCAGCGTCACTGCCCCGACCGCTTCCGGGCGCCCTTCAAGCCGGCCCTGCCCATCCACCACGTAGGCCTCGGGCCCTGCGGGCGACTCGCCTCCGCGCACTCCCAGGGGCGGGTTGTGAACCCCCTCGAAGCTGTAGTAGACGACCATCTCCCCGGCGAGCGGGCCGAATTCACAGTGATTGCCGGGGGCGCCCCTTCTGCGGCCCGGACCTTCGGAATCCACCCGCACCTCGGACCGGGTGATGATCACGGGGTACTTCTGCTCGTCGACTTCGACCGAGTCCCGGTACAGCAGCCCGGCGGCCGGGAAACCCACGAACGACAGCCAGCCGTCGGATTCCGCCGTGGCAGGACCGCCCGCCGTTCCCGCGAACATTTGATTGATGTACGGCTTCCCCGAGCGGCGATCGACGCCGGAAATCACGCCGATGTACGGCGCGCCACCGAACGACGCGTGCGCCGAGCCGGCGCCTTCCATCGTTTCGGCCACCGTGGACATGATCGCCGCCCAGATCCGGACCCCCACCTCACCGGTGGCCAGCGAGCAGGACGCCGGGTGTCGCGGGATGCCCGCAACGCAATTTTCCCGCAGCAGCACGTCGAACCGCCGGAAGCTTCCCTCGTTCAGCGGCACTTCGGTGCCGTTCTGCATCGAGTTCAGCACCATGAGCATGGCAGCCACGGCGCTGTTCTTGGCCGTGGCCTCCGTGAGATTCAGCCCCAGCGGGACGCAGTCGGGATTATCGCGAAGGTCGACGCTCACCCGGCCGTCTTCGGGCTGGATGTCCAGGGTGACGGAGAGATCCAGACCATCGTCGAGCTCAGGGAAGGGATCGAGCGTGGTGGTCCCCGTGAAGGTCCCGCCCGGCATCGCCGCGATCGCCTGCCGGGCCTTCCCTTCGCTGTAGTCGAGCCACGCCGACACGAACTCGCGGATTCGTTGCTTTCCGAACTGGGCGCAGAGAGCCTTCAGCCGGCGCTCGGCGATCCTTCCGGCAGCCACGGTCGCCAAGTAGTCGCCGTACCACACCTCCGGAACGCGGATGCGGCACCGGCACATGCGCACGATGTCGTCCACGTCGGCGTAATGGCGCTGGATGCGCACGCACGGAAAGATCAGCGCGCCCTCCTGGTACACGTCGCGTGCTGTCGGCATGTACGTGGTGGGAAGAGAATTGCCGATATCAGCTTGATGCGCCTTGGCGATGGCCGTGAACATGTGCTCGCCGTCCACGAATACCGGCACCAGCAACGAGTGGTCGGCCGCATGCGTATTGCCGTCGTAGGGATCGTTGTGCAGGAAGGCGTCGCCCTCGGCGAGATCCGGATGGTGCCTCACCATCGAGCGCGTCAGTAGCCCCGAGCCATAGACGTGAACCGGCAAGCCCTCGGCCGAGAAAGCGAGCCGGTCGTGGCTGTCGACGATGCAGCAGGAGAAATCCCGGGCGAGCGCCATCATGGAAGACCTGCCGACGCGCAGCAGGGTGTTCTGCATTTCGCGGACGATGCCCTCGAACCGGGACGAGAGAACGGCGAGGTCCGTCGGGTCGTAACCGGCCTGCGAGCTCTGGACTTCTGACACGTCAGTTCACCTCGACGAGGTAATGGGTGGAGGCGACCGTCGCAGTGGCGCTCGGCGGAAGCACCAACGTCGTCGCGGGCTCTTCGATGATCGCCGGCCCGCGGATCGAGCTGCCGGCGGCCAGCGTCTCGCCCGTATGGACCTCGCAGTCGACCGGCTGCCCGCCGATCCAGGCTTTCCTGCTGCGCGTCGGGCCAGGCTGCACGGCCGCTCGCGCGAACAGGTCGGGCTTCGGACGATGGATACGCGCGTCGCACCGCCACGTGATGATCTCGACCGGATGGCCGGGCTGGGCCACCGCGAAGACGGACTCGTGCAGCTGGTCGAACCGCTGCTGCAGGTCCACACTGTCGGCGGTCACAGCGAAGCTCGTGCGATCGCCGAGCGGAAGCGTCAGCTCCCACAATTGGTCCGCATACCGCGCTTCGCAGTACACCTCGCACGTCGTGTTCTGCATTGCCCCGTTGCGGCGGGCGAACGCGTCCACGCGGTGGCGGAGCTCCCCGAGGGTCTCATTGACCGCCTCGAAGTCGAAGTCATCTGTGCGCGTCGGGCGGCTCTTCGAGAAGGTGGCGACGACGTCCGAGTACTGCCCTCCGACCGCGCTGAGGCCGGCGGCCAGGTACGGCACCATGACGGACGTGACCCCGATCGCCTTCGCGATCGACGCGATGTTCAGACCCGCAGCGCCGCCGCCCGCCACGATCACGCTGCGGCGCGGATCAAGCCCCTGGCCGATCATCGTTTCGAACAGGAACGCGCGAATGTTCTCGGTGAAGACGGTCAGAACTGCCTCGGCGGCATGCTGTACATCGAGCCCGAGCGGCGACGCGACGTCACGCGCAACCGCATCGTGGGCGAGCGCGGTGTCCAGCCGCATTCGCCCGCCCAGGAAGTAGTCGGGGTCGAGATAGCCGACGACGACGGCCGCGTCGGTCACCGTGGCGCGCTGACCGCCCCGCCCGTAGCAGGCCGGTCCGGGCACTGCGCCGGCGCTGATCGGGCCCACCTTGAGCAGGCCACCCGCGTCAACGGTCGCCACCGAACCACCGCCGGCGCCGACCGACCGGGTCTCGACGGCGGGCAACCCGGTGAGGTGACCCGTCCAGCGCGGTCCGAGCCATTTCTCCCGGCTGTACACGACGGCACCTTCACGGGTGGGACTGATGTCGAATGATGTCCCGCCGGCGTCGACCACAACGATTTCCTTGCCGTCGGCGACGCGGGAGGGCTTCGCATAGGCCAGGCCTGCAACCGGCGCGAGCGCCGGACCGGAGTCGACCGCATGCAGCGGCTGCTCGCACATTTCGTCCATGCGCAGCACCCCGCCCGACAGGTGGGTGACCATGAGCGGGTCCGTTGCGCAGCCGAGCTCGCGCAATCGCCGGTCGACGTCTTGCAGGTGCGCACGCATGAGCGGCTTCAGCGAAGCATCGATAACCGTCGCGGATGCGCGCCGGTATTCGCGGATGATCGGATTGATCTGGTGGGACAGGGTGTATTCGACGCCGGGCAGGTGTTTTTTGAGTGCGCGGCCGACCTGCAGCTCATGGTCTGGATTCGCGACCGACCACAGCAGGCAGACGCCCACCGCTTCGACTTCCAGCTCGCGGAGGCGCTCGACTATGGCGAGCAGCTGCGACTCATCCAGCGGTATCCGCACCGTCCCATCGGCGAGGATTCGCTCCCTGAGACCGAAGGTCAGCGACCGGGGAACGTACGGCGCGGGATACGGCGTCGTGATCTCGAGCGGTTTCTCTTTCCCGCCTTCGCGGTACAGCAGGATGTCGCGATGACCGTCGGTCGTGAGAAAGGCCGTGCGCGCCGTCTGCCCTTGCAGCACGGCATTCGTCGCTCGCGTCGTCGAGTAGACAAAGCTCGTGGTCTCCGCAAGGAGCGACGCGACCGTCCGGCCCTGGGCTTCGGCAGCGAGGCCGATGGCCGCTTGGATGCCCTCGAACATGTTGTCCGGGGTGGTCGGCGCCTTGTACAGCCCGAGGATGCCGTTCTCATCCGCCAGCGTCAGGTCGCTGAACGTCCCGCCGGTGTCCATGGTTATCGAAAAAGGCATGGTGCGCCGATCTCCATTCGATGAGCACCCGCAAGGCCGGTCACGACAGTCGCGGGCCCGACCGCCAGGGCGCTGACTGTAACTCAAACGACTGTTTGGATCGAGAGCCTGCCGAACAGTTGCTGTCTTGCAGCAAGGAAGTGCGCATGTTCGCGCCGGACAAGCTCAGTGACAGGATCCAGCGCCGCAGCCTTGCCGAGGCGTCGGCCGCCAGCCGGGCCGCGATGTATGACCACCGGCTTCGTCGCCGGCCGCTGTCGGCCGCCGCGAACCTGCAGTGGACGCAGCTGCGCGGCGCGGAACTCGCTGCGCTGGCCGCAGCGTCGCTCTATAGCCAGGGGCTGCTGGATACCGTCGCCGCCGCATCGTTCACCGAGGACGCAATCGACCTGCTGGCCAGGAAGCAGGGCAAGTGCCGGCTGCTCGCGAATCCCGCGCTCAAGGCGCTGGACCGGAACTCATTGGACACCGCGCCTCGGCAGCGACAGGTGCGCGGCGGGATGATGCAGCAGCCCAATTACACCTTCATGCTGAATCTCGAAGCTCCTGGGGTGCAGCGGTTCGGAGCGCTTTCCGCCGCCCACGCCCGCGACCTACTGCTTGCTTGGGCCATCGGTTCCACCAGCCACTCGAACACCATCACGCTGGTGCGGGACGGCCAGCTGCTGGGGAACGGCGTGGGACAGCAGGATCGTGTGGGTGGGTGCTCGCTTGCCGTGTCCCGAGCCCGCGAAGCGGGTCACGAGACCACCGGCTCTGTCGCGTACAGCGACAGCTTCTTCTCGTTCCCGGACGCGCCGCAGGTGCTGATCGACGATGGTGTCCGCGCCATCTTCTGCACGACGGGATCCGTTCGCGACGAGCTCGTGCGTCAGCGCATGCTCGATGCTGGAATCGCCGTCGTCCAAATGCCCGATCGCGACGCGCGCGGATTCTTCGGACACTGACGCAGACGCGTGATGCCGCTGATGCTCTCGGTGCTGTCTCACGGCAGCGCGGCGGATGGGCAGGCGGCCAAGGAGTTGCAGACCGCGGAGGGCGCCGTGGTGCGGCTGGTCGAAGTGCTCAGAACGCAGAGCCGCGCGAAGGCCTGCCCCGCTTGTCAGGACTCAGATCGCCCGTCGTGGAGGCTCCTAGACGTAAGCGTGAAAGACCATGCGACCGCTGCGGGGTCGGCGAAATCGCCGGGCGATGCGCGTGGGTATCGACCCGCGGGTGCCGGCGTTGATGCCCCACTCCTTGCTGACCGTCCACGGCTCCCACGCGACGACGCGAGAGAATCCGGCGTCGCGCAGCATGCCCTCCACCGCCAATCGGTTGGGACCGAAGAAGTTGCTGGCGTCGTCGTTCATCGTCGAGCCCTGGTAGTAGGCGGCCGCCGGGATCGGCACGTCCAAGAGGTCCACGACGGTCTCCACGATCGCCAACTCACCCGTGACCGAGCGGACCCGCTTGAGATAGCCGAGCGGGTCGGGGGCGTGGTACAGAACGCCGAGGAAAAGGACGACGTCGAAGGTCGACCCCAGCGCGTCGGGAGTCAGGTCTTCAACGGTGATGTCCCGGTCTTCGACCGTGCTCCCGAGCGCCTCGCGGGCGAGCTCGAAATTGCCACGCGCATCGCTGCCCGGCCAGTTCCAGACGAAGTGGTCGGCAGCGACGACACGCGTCGCCCCGCGCCGCTCGGCTTCGAAGGAGTAGAAGCCGTCGTAGGCGCCGATGTCCAACACTGACCGGCCGGTGAGATCCGGCAGGTGAAGGTGCTGGACCTCACTGGGGGTGTCCTTCTGGCCGGGTGTCAGAATGCCGTCACCGAGGTCAATGGTGTGAAACCAGGTGCGCGCGGCGACGAGCTCCTTGAGATTTTCCGGGCGTGCGGTCACCACCGCATCCAACACTGCAGGCGGCTTAGGGGCGCCGGTGGCCTCATCAATCCACGGCTCAGCGGTCCGGGACAAGGTCGTGTCGAGCGCGACGGCGCGGCAGCTTCTCAGACACGACCGCGCAGCTGAGTGTCAGCCAAGCTCGGGGGATGCGCCAGCCCGGCCTGATCAGGCGGGACGGTCTTGCCGCCAGGACTGACGGACTCGGCGTATGCCTGACATCACCGCGGATCCCGCATCGCTGGGCTGTGGACGAGGCGATAGCCAGCCGCATCACGCGGCCGCTCACGATGGGTGACACCCGCTGGTCCGTCGACCCGGATTCGACCGACGCGGCTGGACGCATTCGGCAAGGCGGCGTTCGCTGCCCCGCGGGGCCGATCTCGGGTCGCTGTCCTCAGGTGGCTTCGCCGAAACGACATTCGACGGCGTCGGCTTCGGGCTCGGCTTCGCCGTGGTCATGGATCCCCGGCCGGCCAAGACGCTCTCCAGCCGCGGCGAGTTCTACTGGGGCGGCGCGGCGAGCACCGCCTTCTGAGTCGACCCCGCCGAGCAGATCACGGCCCACTTGTTCACCCAGCTGCTGCCGTCGAGCAGCCACCCCTTGCGTCCCCAGCTGCGCCAGCTGGTGAACAGCTCTCTCCTGTAGCGCCGAATGATCAGGAATTTGTCAGGCATATCCCGCACTATGTGAAGCGTGACCCAGCAGGCTTCCGCCGCGGAGGCCGGCGGCAGCCTGCCTCTTGGGGCCATGGAGCCCGAAGAGAAGCTATGGCCTGCGGTGACGGCCGAGCTCAGGCGCAGCTTCCGCCCACCCGCCGACATTCCGGTCATCCTCGCCGCGAACGGGCTGGCGATGTGCGCCGGCTGGTTCTTCCTGCCTGACGGGATACGCGACTGGTTCTTCTCCGTCCACGGTGCGCTTGCGTTTCCCATCGTGCTCGAGTCGTGGATGCTCGCCGACGTCCCCGCCTCTAACCCGCTCGGCGGCGACGCGAAGGGCGCCCTGGCGGCGCTCTCGAACCGGCAGTCGTTGCAGCGCTTCCTCCACGTGAAGACCCTGGCGCTCTGGGTGATGGCCGCTCCGTTGTGCACGGTCCTGGCGATCGCCATCGGCACGTCACAGCACCACCCGCTGGCGACGCTAGCGGTATGCGCGGTGATCCTCGCGATGCCGTTCGGCGTTCTCGGCATCAGCGCCTGGGTGGGGATCTTCTGGCCGTACCATCCCCGTTCGATGCGCTGGCGCTGGGCGCAGCGCCGGCACTCGCTGCGCGGGCTGATCCGCTGGGTGGTCCTTGTCGTCACCCCCTATAACGTCGTTCCACTGGTCGTGGGGGGCTTGCTCGCGCCGGCGATTCTGCTGACCCGTCATGGGGCACGCGCGAACGGCGCGCTGGTCGGACGCGGGTTCTCTATCGGCGCGCTGATCGGATGCGCCATGGCCGCCGTCGCGTTCGTCGTCGGCCCCGCCGTGGGGGTAAGGATTGCCGAGCGCCGGCACGCCCGGCTCGTCGCCTACCTGTCAGACCCAGAGCGCGGCTAGGGCTGCGCGCTGCGCGCTGGCGGTCTGATCCGAGGGCATGCCTGGTGACGGCATTCCATGGCTCGGAGTCTGGGCATCAGTCGTTGCTGGACGCTCGGGCATGCTCGTTGGGATTGGCGCACTCCGTCCACCGCACGACCTCGCCGCCCTCGACGGTAAGGCAGTGAAAGTAGCGGTTTCGGGAGGCCTGACCCGTCGCGCGGATGCCGTGATCGCCTGTGCACTTCGACGATGAACCGGTCCGGATCGCCGCTCATGGCCACGCCCCGGCGACCGGAACATGTCGTTGGCCGCCTCAGCCGCCTCCTCATGCGTCACCCATCCTGCCGAGCAGCTCTGCGGGTGCGCGTGGCCCGATCGGCTCCGAGCGTGCCGTCGGCTCGAACGTTCGACACCATCCCGATCGGCCCGTTCGCGGTCAGCGCGGATCGGTATACGTGCCAGGGCTCTCCGATGTGGCACTGAACTCCTCGGGTCGCTGCGAGCTCGCGTCGCCCAGGGCCTTGCGCACTCCCTCGACGTCGTGGTCGGTGCCGTAGACCGGGGTGTTCGGCTGCTGACGCCAGGACTCGTCCAACCCTCCGGCGTCGACCGGATCGAACCCGAGCGCGTCGACGAGCTCCATGACCTTGCGCTTGGCCTGCGGGTCGTCGCCTGCCACGGGTAGCGCTATGCGCCCGGACGAACCCGCAGGCTGGCCCTTGTTCATCAGATGATCGGCGTAGATGTTGTTGAACGCCTTGATGACCGGGCGTCCGAGCTGCTGCTCCACCCAGCGGCTTTCGGTCGTGCCGTCCTCGATGCCGGCGATGCGCCCGTCGCGGTGACGCGGGTAGTAGTTGCCGGTGTCGACGACGACAGTGTCCGCCGGCGTATCGGCGAACAAGTCCTTCGGCAGGTCAGGGATCTTCGCCTCGGGGATCGTCACGATGACCATGTCCTGGCCGCGCGCCGCTTCCTGTTGGGCGACCGCCCGTGCTCCGGCTTCCGACGCGAGATCCTGGAGCGTCTCGGGACCGCGCGAGTTCGCGACGGACACCTGATGGCCCAGTGCAGCGAGCCGCCGGGTCAGTGTGCCGCCGATGTTGCCGGCGCCGATGATGCCGATGTTCATAGGTCTCCTCTGCAGGCTTTGGGATGAGGCTAGCTAGGGCCCTCCCCGAGCGCATCTTCGGCAAACGACGCTTGGGGAACGGCCAGCGTTTCGATGTCGGCCTGCGACGCGGGCCTGCCCTATTGCCCGGTGAACCAGGCGTGGCTCGTCGGGTTCGACCGGCCGCCGAATTGGCGGTGCCGGTTTTGCCGCAGACCGGCCCGCCCGCGACGTCGAAGTTGTCGAGTTCCCGGACCGGCGTGCCTATGCCGTAGCGGTCTTCAGCCGCGCCGCTCGTCCCGACCGACTACTGCCCAGTGCGGACGCCGTCATCGGCCGCGGCACGCGTGGCCGTCGATGCGCTTCGCGCGGGCCCGCCGGACGGTTTGACTGACAGCCGGTGCGCACCGGCCAGGGCGGAGGGTTTACAACTGGCAGATGAAGTTCTGGTGCAGCACCGCGTTCATGAGCTCCCCGCAGCTCCCGCACGTCGCTCGGATGATCGACGAGGCCGGCTATTACGGTGCGGTCGTCTCCGACCATCTCGTCTATCCGAAGGACCTGCGTTCGGCCTATCCCTACTCGCCGTTTCCGGACGGGCGGCCGATCTGGGATGCTGAGACGGCCTGGCCGGACTCGTGGGTGCTGATCGGGGCGATGGCCGCCGTGACCGAGCGGCTGCACTTCACCAACAGCATCTACATCGCCGGTGCCCGGCCGTTGCTGCAGGTCGCCAAGCAGGTGGCGACGGCCAGCGTGCTGTCGAGCGGCCGGGTGGGCCTCGGCGTCGGAGCGGGCTGGATGCGTGAAGAGTTCGAGCTGATGGGGCAGTCGTTCGAAAACCGAGGGCCGCGGTTGAACGAAATGATCGAGGCGCTGCGGGCGCTTTGGGCGGGCGGCTGGGTCGAGTGGCACGGCAAGTACTACGAGATCCCGCCGCTGATGATGGAGCCTCATCCGCAGGAGCCGGTGCCGATCTTCTGCGGCGGGCACACCGATGCAGCGCTCAAACGGGCGGCACGGTATGGAGACGGCTGGATCGGCAACGCCTACCCCTGGGATGAGATCGTGCTGCACGTCGGCCGGCTCAAGGCGTATCTCAAGGAGTTCGGCCGCGAGAACGACCCGTTCGAGATCGTCGTCGGTTTCTACGACCAGCCCAGCGTCGAGCTTTATCAGCGCGCGGAACACGAGGTCGGCGTGACGGGAACGCTGACGATGCCCTGGGCGGGCATGGAGGACGTGAGCTCCGGGAAGCATGCGGGGCTTCGCGAGTCCGCCGAACGCTTCCGGAGGCCGATCGAGCAGTTTGCCGAGGAGATCGTCAGTAAATGCCGATGAAGTTCGGGATCTTCTTCGAGATGTCGACGCCACGGCCGTTTACGACCGAGGTGCAGAGCGCGGTCTTCCACAACGCTCTCGAGCAGGCCCGCTTGGCCGACGAGCTCGGATTCGACCACGTCTGGTGCGTCGAGCACCATTTCCTCGAGGAGTACTCGCACTCGTCGGCGCCGGAGGTCGTCCTCGCGGCGGTGGCCGCGCAGACCGAGCGCATCCGCGTCGGTCACGGTGCGGTGGTCTGCGTCCCCGAGATGAATCACCCGATCCGGGTCGCCGAACGGTGCGCCGTGCTCGACATCGTCTCCCGCGGACGCCTCGAAGTCGGCACCGCGCGCAGCTCGACGTGGACCGAGCTCGGCGGCTTCAACGTCGACCCGGATCGCACCAAGAAGACCTGGGACGAGTTCGTCCGGGTCCTGCCGAAGATGTGGACCAAGGAGCACTTCTCGTACGACGGGCTGTCGTTCTCGATGCCGGAGCGCAACGTGCTGCCCAAGCCGGTGCAGCAGCCGCATCCGCCGATGTGGGTCACGGTCACCAGCCCCGGCACCGAGCTCGACGCGGCCGATCGGGGCCTCGGCTGCCTCGGTGTCGCCGCGGCAAGCTACGCCGAGCAGGAGCGGCGGACGAACGAGTACTTCCGCCGCATCCAGCAGTGCGACCCCGTCGGTGACGTGGTCACATGCGAGGTCTCGACGCTGAACTTCCTTTACTGCCATGAGAATCCGAAGGTCGCCGCCCGGACCGGCATGGGCATGGTGGGCAGCTTCGGCCTCACCAACTCTCATCTGATGTGGACCCGCGAGGCCTACCCGACGCGGGCCTACCAGTCGCTCGGCAACCTCGCACCGAAGGCCGATCGGACGAAGAGCGGCGGTCCGGGCGACGCGTACGGCATCCCCGAGGGCATTTGCGTCGGCGATCCTGACATCATCGTCGCCGCGCTCAAGCGTTGGGAGTCGTTGGGTCTCACCGGAATCAACTTCCTGCTCAACGGACTCGAGGTCATCCCGCAGGAGCAGGTGCTGGCCTCGCTGAGGCTGTTCGCCGAAGAGGTCATGCCGCACTTCGGTGGAGCCGAAAGATGACGCAGCTCCGGAGGCAAAAGGTGATGCGGCAAAGGGCGGGGGTGTAGACCCATGCTGATCGGTACGGCAGAGGTGCGTGATCTGGTGCCGGATCCGCCGACCCTGAAGGTGTTCGCGACCGCGCCGGTGATGCTGCCCGGCGCGACCGTGCTGCAGTTCATCAGCGAGATCCAGGTCGCCGGGAGGGAAGCGTCGCTGCCGCTCGGGCTGCACCCGACCAACCCGCCATCGGTCGTCTTCCAGTTCTGGGACTGCCCGCAGAGTCCGTGGGGACCGTTCCGGCTCGCGCAAGGACGCGTCGCCTGCCGTAGCGGGCTGCGCCCACGCGGATTCGTGCAGCGTTGCGTGACCGACAACGCCGCCGCAGCAAACGCGCTTCGTTCGCAGTGGGGCTTTCCGGCGTCCGCAGGTGACGTCGTCGTCGACCGCGGATACGACCGCGTCCGCGCGGAAGTCGCCATCGCGGGGCGCACGGTTCTGGCGGTCACCGGCCGCGATCCCGATCCGCTCGGTAGCGGCGATATCGCGTTCACGACGACCGTCGCGCTCGCGCGCACACCGCGTGGGCTGCGCCTGGTCCAGATCGACTGCGACTACGCCGCTTCTCGCGCCGAGAGGGTGCGACCGATCGTCGACGTCTTCGAACCGGGAGCATGGCTGCCGGCGAGTATCGCGTTGACCTGGCCGATCTCGTCGGCGGTGGCGATCGCCGACGTCACGCTCGAGCCCCACCGGTACGTCAGCAAGCCGGATGAGCTCGCATTCACCGGGACCGAAACCGTCTAGCTCAGGGGGTTCTTGGCGTGAGACTGTCGTCATGACTGGCAGCGGGCTAGCGTGACGCATGGTCTACGACCCGGAACTGGCTGATCGGCTGCGCGACCTGCTGGAGCCGGAGCCAGGAATCACCGAGAAGCGGATGTTCGGCGGGCTGGCGTTCCTCATCGACGGGCACATGTCGGTCACCGCCAGCCGCGAAGGTGGCCTGCTGCTGCGGGTGGATCCAGCCGATACGGAGCGGCTGCTGGCCGAGGAGCACACCGGCCGGTTCGTGATGCGCGGCAAGCCGATGGACGGGTGGTTGCGGGTCGATCCTCCGGCCATCGAAACCGATGAGCAGCTGGAACGATGGGCGGCGATTGGCGTTGCGTACGCGCGGACATTGCCGCTCAAGGGGCCTTGAGCCGGCAGGCCGACCGCCGCTCGGCTGCGTGACGCTCGCCTGACGCCGTGGCCCGTAGGCGGCAAGATGGCGACGATGAATGCTGCCGACTCCACGTCCCCGCCGGTCATCGACTGGCAGGGTGACCGGCTCGTTGTACTCGACCAAACGCTGCTGCCGGGCGAGGTGCGGCTCGTGGAGTTGCGGACCGCCGCCGAGGTCGCGGATGCAGTCGCGCGCCTCGCCGTCCGCGGCGCGCCGCTGATCGGGGTGTGCGGAGCCTTCGGGATCGTGCTCGGTCTGCAGGCAGGCGAGCCGCTGGATCAGCTGATCGAGCAGGTCGGCGACGCCCGGCCCACCGCGGTGAACCTGCGGTGGGCGGTGGAGCGGGTGGCGGAGGCGGCTCGACTTGGAGGCGATCCCGTCGAGGCGGCGGAAGCCGAGGCGGTCCGGCTGCTCGAGGCCGATCAGGAGTCGTGCCGTCAGATCGGTGCGGCCGGCTTGACCGAACTCGACGGGCGGTCGCGGCTGCTGACCCACTGCAACGCCGGACGTCTCGCCACGACCGGCATGGGCTCGGCTCTCGCACCGGTCTATGCCAAGTCTGCGGCGGGGCAGCCGGTGTCCGTCGTCGCGACCGAGACCCGGCCGCTGCAACAGGGTGCACGACTGACGGCCTGGGAGCTGAACGCGGCCGGCATTCCGGTGACGCTGGTGCCGGATACCGCGGCCGGTGCGGCGATCGCTTCGGGGCGCGTGGACGCCGTCATCGTCGGCTGTGACCGCGTGGCCGCGAACGGCGACACCGCCAACAAGATCGGCACATACGCACTTGCCGTGCTCGCGCGGGAGAACGGGCTGCCCTTCTACGTCGCCGGGCCGCTGTCCACCTTTGACGCGGCGACGCCGACCGGGGCGGGCATCGTCATCGAGGAACGTTCGGCGGACGAGGTGCGTCGCCTCGGCGCCGCCGTCACCGCGCCGGATGTGCCGGTGTGGAATCCCGCGTTCGACGTCACCCCTGCCGAGTACGTCACGGCTTTCATCACCGACGCCGGCGTCTTGCGCCCTCCGTTCGACGCGTCCATAGCAGCGGCGCTTCGAGGAGCATCACGCGTCGCGAGCGGTCCGTAGAAAATTCATGCGCGTCCCTGTCCCCATCGGCGCCGCTCGTTCGTCTGGATGGCGATAGATGATCCGTCGAAGGAGGCAATCATGAAGTACGCACTGCTCATCTACCCCACACCCGGGAGCCACGAAGCGCTCCCCCCCGAGGAGTACGCGCCGGTGAACGCCCAGTATCTGGCGTTGCGGGACGACCCCCGCTGTGTCGGCGGGGCTCATTTGCAGCCGGCCGAGACGGCGACCACGGTTCGTCACAGCCCTGCCGATGTCCTGATCACCGACGGCCCGTTCGCCGACACCAAGGAGGTGCTCGGCGGCTATTACGTGCTCGAGGCGGCCGACCTCGACGAGGCGCTCGAGTTCGCCCAGCGCATCCCGGCGGTGCGGCTCGGCGGCGCGGTCGAGGTCAGGCCGTTGGTGGAGATCCCGACGGAGGACGCCTTCTGATCGAGGAGATCTTCCGGCGCGAGTGGGGCCGCGTCCTCGCTGCTCTGGTCGGCTTCCTCGGCGATTTCGATCTCGCCGAGGAAGCCGCTCAGGAGGCTTTCGTCGTCGCAGCCGAACGTTGGCCTCGCGACGGCATGCCTCAGCACCCGGTGGCCTGGCTGGTGGCCACCGGGCGCAACCGGGCGATCGACCGCCTACGACGCGAGAGGACGCTCGATGACAAGCGGCGGCTGCTCTCGAACGACCCGCTGACCGTGACGGCGCCGATGGACGAGTTCGGTATCGACGACAGCACGATCGATGACGAACGCTTGAAGCTCATCTTCACCTGCTGCCATCCTGCGCTGGCTTCCGAAGCACAGGTGGCGCTGACGCTGCGCGCGCTCGGAGGGCTCGCCACCGCGGAGATCGCGCGCGCGTTCCTCGTGTCCGAAGAGACGATGAAGCGCCGGCTCTCGCGGGCGAAGGCAAAGATCAAGGCGACGCGGATCCCGTTCGCGGTGCCACCGGATCGGCTGCTGCCCAACCGCGTCTCGGCGGTGCTGGCCGTCATCTACCTCATCTTCAACGAGGGCTATACCGACCGCGGTGATCTCGCGGCAGAGGCGATCCGGCTGGGACGGCTGCTGGCTGAGCTGATGACCGACGAACCGGAGGTCTACGGCTTGCTGGCGCTCATGCTGCTGCACGATTCGCGTCGAGCGGCGCGGGTTGTGGACGGTGAGCTGGTGCCGCTGGCCGAGCAGGACCGATCCCGGCACGACCAGGCGAAGATCGACGCGGGACGCCGTGCGCTCGATCAAGCGCTGGCGCTGCGCCGGGCGGCTGGGCCGTACGTCGTGCAAGCAGCGATCGCCTCGCTGCAGGCCGAGCAGGACATCGACTGGGTCGAGGTCGCGGTGTTGTACCAGCGGCTGCAGCGTCTCACCGGCTCGCCGGTCGTCGCTCTCAACCGGGCAGTGGCGGTCGCCGAAGCGGGCGCGCCCGAGCGGGCGCTCGAGATCGTCGAGTCGCTGGATCTCGACGGATACCGCTACTTCCATTCCACCCGTGGTGCGCTGCTGCGCCGGCTCGGCCGCGACGACGAAGCCCGCGAGGCGTTCCAGCGCGCATGGGCACTGGCTGCGACCGATCCGGAGCGCCGGTTTCTGCTCCGCCGACTGTCCGAGCTGTGAGTCGAGCCGAGCACGGGGCGGTCGTCCGGCCGTCGCGCTTCGCGACGTGGCACCGCGCCCGAACGGCTCAGGTGCCGGACCATTCCTTGCCGTCGGCCTGTAGCACGGCCAGTAGATCCGACGGTTTGCTGGCGAGAATCCCGTCGACACCGAGCTTCACCAGCTTCTGGTACAACGCTTTGCCGGGTGTCTCGCCCTGATCCCACACCCACACCGCAAGGCCGGCCTTATGGGCCCGGCTCACCAGACTCGGCGTGATGACGGTGACGGGCTTGCCGCCGAGCTCATAGCGGTAGGGCAGCTGGATGACTTGGAAGCCGGGCACCATCGGCTTGCCGAGGAAGAAGTTCGTCGACGCGGTCTGCCCAGGGGAGGAGGGCACGGTCGGGGCCAGCTTCTGGAATTCGGCGATCTGCTTGTCGTCGAAGGACGCGACGATGGTGCGATCCTCGCGGTGGTACTTGTGGATCAGGTTCGCGACGACGGTCGCCGCCTCCGACTCGGGCTTCAGCTCGATGTCGAGATAGGCGTTCGGGAAAGCGGCCATGACTTCGTCCAGGGTCGGCACGCCGAATTCCGCGCGGTTGGTCGCGCCCTTCGGCAGCGGCTTCTTCCCGGTGCGAACGCCTCGGAGGGGATAGGCCGACGCCGGCTTGCCGCTGCAGGTGCCGCAGTTCGGCACCCACTGGTAGGCCGCGTCCAGCTCGGCAAGCTGCTTGGCGGTGAAGTCGGAGACGTTCCCGTGGCCGCTCGTGCTCGAAGACAGCGTCTCGGAGTGGATGAGCACCGGCACGTTGTCCTTGCTCATCTGGATGTCGACATCGAGCACCTGCATGCCCAGCGCCTGTGCGCTGCGCAGCGCGAACATCGTGTCCTGCGGGAATTCGTATTCGCCGCCGTTGTGGGTGATGGCGACGACGTGGCGACCGAACCACTGATCCTTGCCGGCTGCTGCGGCGGAGGGCGACGCGGACGCCGACGGTGACGCCGAAGCCGACGTGCTCGTCGAGGCGGGCGGCGGCGATGAGCTGTTGCCGGCGCTCGGGCCGGTCGTGCTGGCACCGCACGCGCTTGCCAGGAGAGCTACCGCGGCTCCGGCCGCTGCGGCTGCTCCGGCCCGCCTGCGCATGCCGCGAGCGTTGATCACCGGACTCATTCGCGCTTCCCCCGTCCGTCGTCTCTTGTACCGAAGCGAAACGATAACCCTGGGTCACCTCGGACGTCCGTGCGCGTCCGTGCGCGTCCGAGGTGTCGGCGGTTCGGCTTGGCGCTGCTTTCCGGCACCGTACTCGCCTGCCACCATTTCCCGTTGTTCAGCGACGGCAGGTGGTGGCGGGCGCGGTGGGGTGGCCCGCTGCCAGCATCTCGCGTTGTCCTGACGACGGCAGCTGGTGGCAGGAGCGCTGCGGCCCGGCTGCTGCCACCACCTCCCGTTGTTCAGCGACGGCACATGGTGGCAGCAGCACTGCCCTGGCCCGCTGCCCTCAGGCAGCGACCCACCGGGCAGGTGAAGTCGTGAACGTGCGTTCGGCGCCCGACGGGCGGACGTCCACCGCGAGCGTGCGACCGGACGAGGGATCGAGGTAGTACTGGATCGCCAGCTCCAGCTGCCCGTGCGTGCGGTGCTCCTCGATGACCGGGCAGCCGTCGGTCCAGTGGTTCGGTGCGGCGGCGAGCACAGCTCCGGAAGCCTCGCTCACCGCGTACCGGCCGCGCTGGACCACGCCGGGGTACAGCGGGATGTCGGCGTCGCCGTCCGGTAGCGGGTCGGCAGTCACCGGCTTCGCGGCAGGATGCGCACGCGCGAGCCGGTCGGCTCGGATCGCGTCTCGGCGGCGGGCCGTCGCAGCGGCCAGCGGCGCGCCGTTGCCGTCGAGCTCCACGCCGTACACCGCGCCGGCATCGTCTGTCGTGAGGCGGCCGAGCAGCACGTCGTGCGCAACCGCGGCGGGGTCGCGATCCAGCGGGTCACCCCAGCCACCCCCGGATGCGCAGAGGAACTCGAACGTGTCGCCGGCGTTCACGAGCACGTTCATCGCATGACCGTCGACGTCCTCCTTGCTGCCGTCGCTGCGGTGGATGCGAAAGCTCGTCGTCGCACCGGGAAAGCCGCCGGCCATACCCGTGAGCGGCAGCCGCTCGCGCATCGCGAGCATCACGCCATACAGCGCATCGGTGCCGTAAGGCTCGTACGACATCTGGCAGCCGGCGCCGGAGCGGAACGTGCCGGCGCCGAATGAGCCCGGCCGCGGCTTCTTCTCATGAACGAGAAGCGGATACCACGACTCGAGGATCTCGACCTCGATGAACTCGACGATGCCCTGACGGCCCACCAGGAATGAGAACAGATCGTTGCCGTCCCGGTCATGACCCGCCGACGGCGCGGGCAGGCAACCGTCGAGCATGGCCCAGCCGTCGAACGTGCCGTCGACCTGGCATCCCCAGGTGTGCGTCGCGAGACCGGAGGTACCGGATGGGCCGCTGAGGTACTGGCGTCCGAACGCACCCGGCGACGCGGCAAGCGCCAGCATCGTTGCCTGGGTGGCGACCGTCGCGGCGCAGAAGGCAGCGTCCATATGCGCACTGGCGACGGGTGCGGGCGGCTGCGAATTGACGATGGAAGCTTCCGGGCAACGCAGCTCGAACGGCCGGAAAAGGCCCTCGGAGAACGGCAGATCCTGGCACAGCAGCGTGCAGACGTCCGCGACGAGTTCACTCTCGATGATGTACGGCTTCGAGTTGAAGAAGTGTGGCGCCTGCGGCGAAGCGCCGGTGTAGTCGAAGATCATGCGGTCGCCGTCGACGGTGAGAACCACCGGTACGGCGTAGAGCTCCTCGCCCCACTCGGTCCAGGTCTGCACGCGGTACTCGCCGTCGGCGAGGGCCTCGATGCGGCGGCGCAGCTCGCGCTCACCCGAGTCGCACAAGGCCGTCACACCGGCGCGGAACTCGGCCACGCCCATGGAGCTGACGACGTCGACGAGCTTGTCCTCGGCGACGTGACATCCGGCGATCAACGCGCGCAAGTCCATCTCGATCAGCGTGCTGAGGCGAACGTTGTTACGAAGGATCGCGAAGACGTCGGGCTCTTCGACCCCGGCCCGGAACAGGCGTACCGGCGGGAAGCGGATCGCCTCCTGGTAGCACTCGGTCGCGGCCGGCGCCCACGAGCCCATGGCCATGCCGCCCATGTCCATCAGGTGGGCGGAGTTGACCGCCCATGCGACCAGCTCCTCCCCGACGAAGATCGGCCGTTGCACCATCACATCCTGCGCGTGCAGGCCGCCGCCGTTGTGCGGATCGTTGGCCAGGAAGACGTCACCGGGACGGATGGTGTCGCCGTGGCGTGCCAGCGTCGAACGCACCGCATTCATCGCCGCACCGAAGTGATATTCGATGCGCCCGCCACCGGTGACGAGGTTGCCCTCGCCGTCCAGCAGGGTCGCCGAGTAGTCCTTGGACTCGGTGACGACCGGACTGATCGCCGTGCGCTCGATGGTCAACGCCGACTCGTTGCTGATCGCGTCGAGCCGGGTGCGCAGGACCTCGAGCGTGATGGGGTCGAGAGCGGCGTCGGCTCCGCTCAGAGCTGTCATGCTCAACGCACCTCCACGATGAGGTTCTTCCGGCTGTCCATGCGTGCTCGGGCATTCGCCGGGATCCAGACGGTGGTGTCGGCGCCGTCGACGAGCGCCGGTCCGGAAAATGCCTGTCCTGGCTGTAGATCAGCACCTGCATACACGTCGACCGTCCTGGTGCCGTCCCTGGCGAGTCGCACCGCCCTGCCGCCGACCGGCGCGGGGCTGGTGGCCGGGTCGCCCGGCGCTGCAGCGGAAAGGTCCGGCTTCACGGTCTGACCGATGCCGATGGCGCGCAGGCTGACGAGTTCGACCGTCGCACCCGCCATGAGTGCCCCTTCGCCGTAGCGGCGCGCGTAATCCGTGCGGAAGTCGGCGACCATCCGATCGAAGACGTCGGTGTCGATGGTGCTTCCCGCCAGCGGGACCGTGAGCTCCCACTTCTGCCGGCTGAAGCGCAGATCGGCCTCGAAGTGCACCGAGCGATGTGCGGCGTCCACACCGTCGGCGGCCACGTCGGCGTCGACCTGCGCGCGCAGCTTGTCCGCCAGCACCGCCACCGCATCGACGTCGATCGGCAAAGGCATCTCGAGGGACTGAGTACGTTCGCGGCGCACGTCGGCGGTGGCTGCCCCGAACGCGGAAAGCACCGAGGCGAGCTCCGGTATCACCACGGTGTCGATGCCGATGGCGGCCGCGATGTCAGCGGTGAACAGGCCTGCACAGCCGCCGAAGCTGACGATCGACCGGCCACGCGGGTCGAGCCCGCGCTCAGCCAGGCGCCCGCGTACGGCTTTCACCATCTCGGCGAGCGCGATCTCGCGGATACCCCACGCCGTCTCGACGGCGTCGAGTCCGACCTCGGCGCCGAGTGCGGCGCAGCCCTGCAGCGCGGCGCCGGCGTCGAGCGACATCTCGCCGCCGAGGAACCGGTCAGGGGCGAGGAATCCCAGCACCAGCAGGGCATCGGTGACGGTCGGCTCGGTGCCGCCGCGGCCGTAGCAAGCGGGTCCCGGGACCGCGCCGGCCGAGTGCGGGCCGACCCGGAGCATCCGGCGCGCGTCGACCCATCCGATGGATCCGCCGCCGGAGCCGATGGAGTCCACGTCGACCAGCGAGAGCGCGGTCCAGATGCCCATCAGGTCACCGCGTACGCGACGGATCGCCTGCCCGTCACTGACGACGGAAACGTCGAACGACGTGCCGCCCATGTCGCACGTGACCGCGTCGGTGATCTCCGCGCTGCGGGCGACCTCCACCGCAGCCGCGACGCCGGCCGCGGGGCCCGACTCGGCCAGGCTGATCGGCATGCGATGCGCTTCCGCGACCGTCGTCGACCCGCCGCCTGAATGCACCAGCAGCAGCGGGACCGCGAGGCCCAGCTCGGCGAGGTCGGCAGCCAGCTTGTCGACGCCTGTGAGCGCACCGGACGTGTAGGCGTTGAGCAGTGCGAACGTCGATCGCTCGAACTCGCGGATCACCGGGTGCAGCGCCGCCCCGGACGTGACCGGCAGGTCAGGAAAGTGCTGCCGCAGCGCGCCGACGGCACGCTCTTCGTGCGCCGGATTGCGGAACGACCAGAGGAACGACACGGCGATCGCCTGGACACCGCGGTCGGCAATGAGTGCTTCGGCGGCGGCGATCACGTCGTCCGGCTCGAGCTCCGTGAGGACCGCGCCATGCCGGTCGATGCGCTCGCGCACACCCATGATGCGGTCCCGCTCGACGACCTGCGGCGGCATGACCAGCCACCCGTCCTCGTTGACCCGGCGGCCGCGCGCCAGCGGCACGAGATCCTCGAAACCGGCCGTCGTGATCAGCCCGACCCGGCGACCCCTTCGGGTCGCCAGCGCGTTGGTCACCGCCGTCGTACCCAGGCCGAAGCGGCCCACCCGAGCGAGCAGCTCGCCGAGTGAGATCCCCGCCCGTTCGGCGACCAGCCGGCATGCGTCGAGGACGCCCCTGCCGAGATCGTCCGCGGTGGTCGGCGCCTTGCTGCGCCAGGTCGTGCCCGCGCCGGTCAGCACGACGTCGGTGAACGTGCCGCCGACGTCGACGCCGATGCAGAGTGGTGACCCGAGCTCGTGGGCCTCCCGGGCGGTGCTCGTCATAGCCGTCCTCCCCGCTGGCGGTGACGGCGTCGACGCTGGCGGGCGCCGCGCCGTGAGCGCGTTGCGGGTGAACCTAGCAGGCTCTTGACAGCCGAAGAACAGCTTGAGACAACAACGTTTCAAATAAACGTTTCATTACCTGTGCACCCGCGGGATCAGGCAGGAGGGCGACGATGCCAGCGATCGACACCCCGCCGGTCATCGGTGCCGTGGCGCAGCACTTGCTGCTCGAAAACGCCGACGTCAAGATCTGGCAAGTCGATACCGCCGCCGGCGAGACGTTCCCGCACCACTACCACAACCACGACTACGTGCTGTTCCACCTCACTTCCATGCTCGGGGCGGTCTACAACGCCGAGTCCGACCACGACCGCATCTGGCGGGCGCGGCTCGAATGGGCCGATGGTGTGCCGGACGAGACGCTCGGCGGCTGGTGCTACGAGCACGGCGTGAACTACATCCCCGGCAGCGGTTTCCTCTCGCCGGGCTACCTGAACCTGAGCGACCACCCGTTCGTCGCCGCGCTGCTCGAGGTGAAGCGCCCGCGTCGACCGGATCAGGAGGGCGTCGGATACGCCCGCAGCGACGCGCTCGTCGGAGTGCCGCCGCGGCCGGGCACGGTCATGCTCCTGGAGAACGATCGGGTGCGCGTGCACGAGACCGTCATCGAGCCCGGGCAGTCCGATCCGGCGCGTCCCTGGCTCGACAGCGCGGTGTACGTGGTCGACGGGTCCACCCTCCGGGTCGACGACGGCGCTGCTGGCCCCAACGACCTCTCGCCGGCCAGTCACAGCGGCTTGTGGCGCCCAGCGGGCCGGTACGCGCTGACGAACGTCGGGGGCTCGGTATATCGCGAGCTGTCAGTCGAACTCAAGTGAGTGCGTGAGTCACACGTCCACCAGCCGGCGCGTGGCCCGGTTGGCCGCTCAGGCGCCGTCCCGCAGCCGATCCTTGAGCCAGGCGTACGCGGCCGCGGATGCTTCTGCCGCCTCCGGAAGCAGGTGGCCGAGGTTGAAGAACCCGTGGAACATGCCGGCGTACTCCGCTGCCACGGTGGGCACTCCAGCGGCCGTGAGTTCGGCGGCGTAGGCGAGACCCTCGTCGTGCAGCGGATCGCATTCGGGCAGCACCAGATGCGCGGGCGGCACGCCGCGCAGGTCAGCGGTCAGCAACGGCGAGACGTCTGGATCCTCCGCTGAGGCCTCGCCCAGATAGCTGTCCTCGAAGAACGCCATCGTCGCCTCATGGAGAAAGTAGCCGGGGCCGGCGAACTGCTGACGCGACGGTGTCGTCACGCGCATGCGCGTGCCCGGGTAGATGAGCAGCTGTGCCCGCAGCGCCGGCTCGGGCTCGTCGCGCGCGTGTACGGCGGTCACCGCGGCCAGGGTGCCCCCCGCGCTGTCGCCGGCTACGGCCATCCGCATCCGATCAGCCCCGAACTCCGCCGCGTGGTCGCGTACCCAGCGGCGGGCGGCGTCGGCGTCCTGAACCGCAGCGGGATAGGGGCTTTCGGGAGCCAGCCGGTAGTCCACCGAGACGACCACCGCGTCGGCTCCGACGGCGAGGGCGCGGCAGCCGCGGTCGTAGGTGTCCAGATCGCCGATCACGAAGCCGCCGCCGTGGAAGTACACGGTCACCGGCAGCCCATCGGCCGCCGCCTCGGGCCGGTAGATGCGGATGGGGAGCTGCCCGCCGGGTCCGGGAATCGTCCGGTCGATCACCTCGGCCACGGGGATGACCGGCAGCGGTGGGCGGGGCGCCGCCGCGACCAGCCGGCGGCCCTCGGCGGCAGGCATCGTCTCGAGCGCCGGGAAGCTTGCCTCCATGGCCTCGACGACGGCCCGTGCCGTCGGGGTCAGCTTGCTCATGACGCCTTCGCCGGCAGGGCGGGCCGGGCCTTGTCGAGCTTGTCCTGCAGCCGTTCGAAGGCCGCGATCTCAGCGGTGTGCAACTCTTCGGCCCACTCGAGAACCGCCAGCGCGTAAGCATTCGTGGTGTCTGCGGGAGCGGTGTCGTGTGCGCGCCGGATGTCGGCGATCAGCGCTTCGGTCGCGCTGATGTGCTCGGCGACGAGGGTGTGCACGGCATGGCGGCCGATCAGATGACCGAGCCACACGCGTAGCGCAACCGAATGCTTCAGCACGGTCGACTCGACGGGCGCCGCACGCACCCACGTTCGCAGTGCCTCGAGGCCCGCCGGGGTGATCCGGTAAAGCCGCCGGGCGCGCAACTCTCCGCGCGGCTCGACCCGTTGTGACACCAGGCCGAGCTGGTCGAGACGGCGCAGCTCGGCATAGATGTGGCTGAGCGACGGGCTCCAGTAGAAGAAATGCAGGCTGTTGGACGCCCACTTGCGCAGGTCGTATCCGGAGAGCTCGCGCTCGCCGGACAGCAGCCCGAGCACGGCGTAGGACGTGCTCGGCAGCTCCGGGAGCAGGGTCGGCTGGGGCGTTGCACGCTTCTCGGCACCCACGTGAGGAGCGTAGCCCGCCTTGACCGATGCTCCAGACCGAACTACGACTATTAGTCATAACGAGAGAGGTCCGGGGCATGAAGTTCGCGATGGGCTTTGAGGTCCAACTGGCCAACCCCACGGTCGAGCGTGAGCATCAGCTCATCTTCGACTCGGTGGAGCAGGCCGTCTTCGCCGAGCAGATGGGCTTTGACCGCATCTGGGCGCCCGAGCACCATTCGCTGAAGCGCTACGCGCACATGAGCGCCCCGGAGATCTTCCTGACCTGGGTGGCTGCCAAGACGAGCACGATCCGGGTTGGTCACGGGGTCGTCCTGATGCCGTTCAACTACAACCATCCGGTGCGGGTGGCCGAGCGGGCGGCGATGCTCGACACGCTGTCCGGTGGGAGGCTCGATCTGGGTGCCGGGCGCGGGGCGACCCTGCAGGAGATGTCGCTGTGCGGGGTCGACCCGGAGCGCACCTACCTCGAGGTCGAAGAGTCGCTCAAGATGATCAGCCGGATGTGGGAGCGGGACGAGTTCTCCTGGGACGGTGAGCTGAAGATTGCGCCGCACCCGATCCTCCCGCGGCCGGTGCAGCAGCCGCATCCGCCGCTCTACATGGCCTGCAGCAAGAAGGCGACGGTGCAGCTCGCTGCCGAGTACGGGGTCGGCGCTCTGGTGCTCGGTTTCGCGGGCATCGACGAGGTGCGCGAGTATCACGACCTCTACCGCGAGACGTGTGAGAAGCGCACGGGAGAGCGCTTCGTCTCGAGCGTGCAGAACGACTTCTTCTCGGCGCTGCTGCCCACCATCGTCCTGGACGATGGTGATGAGGCATTCCGGATCGGTGCGCGCGGTCAGCGCTTCTTCGCCGAAGCCATCGCCCACTGGTATGCGGGGGCGCCCGAGCCGTCCGAAGACACCGAAGGCGACGACAACGTCGCGGCGATGGCGCGCAACGTCGAGTTGCTCGTTGCCCGGCTGCACGAGGCAAACATCCCGGTGACCCCGACGTCGACCGGTCCGTACAACGTCGACCACGCGTACGGCACTGCGGAGTACGCGATGGAGTTCGTCAAGCGGATGGAGGCGGTGGGCGTCGACGAGGTGCAGTGCATGATCCAGATGGGCACGGTGCCGCAAGAGGTCTGCATGGAGACCATCCGCCAGTGGGGCGAGAAGATCATCCCGCACTTCCGCTGAGGTGGCCGGGGCCCCCGAGTGCACCCGCGGGCAGTTCCAGCTGTGCCGAAAGCTCGGATTCCACGGCCTGTCCGGCGGGGGAGGTGGGATGGCCGAACGCACCGTCGTCCGCGGCGATGCATGCCACTCGGCCGGCGGGCGCCGTGGTCAACGTTGCCACGGTGACGAGACTCCGCAGGGTTTGGTGGTTCACCTCGTGATCGAAACCGAAGGCGGCCTGCGGTACATCGACGTCTGGGACAGCGAGGCGGACTGGATGGCGTTCCGCGACGAGAGACTCTCTCCGGTCGTGCGCGAGGTGCTGGCGTCTTTCGGGATCGGGGTGGATCCGGCGCACGCCGAACGGCAGCCGATCGAGGTCACCCACGCTTGGCTCCCCAGCCGCCTGAGGAGGTGCGTGGCGCCGGCCCACCCGTTGGCGCGATACTGACGGCGAACGTCTGACCTGAAGCGACATGGGGGACTCGTGGACTGGAACGAAGTACGCGGCCAGGCTCGCCGCTGGGCCCGAGCGAAGCGGACCGAGCTGCTCACCGGCAATCAACCCACCCGCGAGCAGGCCGCGCGAGAGGTGGACTCCGCGCGATCGAAGATCGGCGACGCGATCTCGACCGAGGCCACCTTCACCGCGGCAGAACGGCTGCTACCCGCGAATCTCGCTGCTTCCGTACGCGCGCACCGGCCCGAGCAGGTGGCGGCCCGCAATGAGCAGGCGTACCGGGACGAGCTCGCGCAGCGATCCCTGGCACGGCTGGACCTGACCATCCAGACCTCTGATGGGCAGATCCACAGCGGCCGGTCCGAGTTCCCGTCCGAGGTCACCGCACCCGAGCCGGACGAAGCCGCCGCCATGCTCACCGTGAGCCTGGAGGCGGCGGATCCGGTGCCGTTCGGGACGACGTCACTGCAGGGCCTGACGCTCGACATCCCGCAGTTTCGCGGCGTTGGCCGGTATGACCTCGCCGACCTCTACCGGCAGGGCGAGCAGGGCGTGATCCCGTCGTGGGACTCCTCCGGCATCTGCCTGCGTGTCGGCGACGACCACGGCGAGGACTACCTCTACTGGCAGCCCGACGCCGGAAGCGGCGAGGTCACCGTCTCCGCGGACGCGCTGCGTTTCGATCTCCCCGTGGCCGGCGCCAGCGCGACCGGCCGCGCTACCGGGTCGATCGCCTTCCCGGAAGGCCTGCCGGGGGGAGAGTGAGACGCTCGCCGCGGCTCAGGTCTCCCACCCGCGGAAGCTGCCCGGCGGGCAGATCGTGGTGCCGGCGTCGACGGTCAATGACAGGCCGGTGACATAGCGGGCAGCATCGCTGACCAGATAGAGAATGGCTTGCGAGACGTCCTCGGGCTGGATCAACGCCACGTCGAGCAGGTTCAGGCTCTTCATGCCCGGCTCGGCGTCCTCGAACGTGGCGTTTTCCTTGCCGGCGAACAGGTCCAGCCCCGGCTGGTTCAGCACCAGATCCGTGGCGACCCCGCACGGGTGCACCGCGTTGACGCGGATGTTGAACGCCGCCAGCTCGACTGCGAGCACCTTCATCAGCCCGGTGATCCCGTGCTTGGCGGCCACGTACGGGGCGACGTTCGGAATCGGAGTCAGCCCGGCGTTCGACGACGTGATGACGATGCTGCCGGACTTGCGCTCCACCATGGACGGCATCGCCTCGCGGCAGATGTTCCACACGCCGTTCAGGCAGATGTCGATGGTCTCGTCCCACATCTCGTAGGGCGTCTCCCAGGCCGGCGCGAAGGCGGTGATGCCCGCGTTAGCCAGCACGATGTCGATCGGCCCCAGCTCGTCGATTGTTTGCGCGACGAACGCATTCATCGCCGGCCGGTCCCGCACGTCGGCCTCCACGGCCAGGCAGCGGCGACCGATCTCGGACACCATCTTCTGCGTCTCGAGCCGGTCCTCTTCGGTCGCCGTGCGGTACAACGTCGTCTTCACCGGCTCCGAGATGTCGCAGAAGGCGATGTCACAGCCCTCGCGGGCCAATGTGAGCGCGTGACTGCGGCCCTGACCGCGGGCGCCGCCGGTGATGATCGCGACCTTGCCGTCGAGCTTGCCCATGCCTGCCCGTCCTTTCGCTGCGGAACTCGACATCTTCTTACACGTGGTTCGAAGCTTCGCGCTAGACGGGCGGCGGGCCTACCGTGCGGGTATGCCCGCTGCCTTTCTGGTCGTCCCGCGGTGACGGCTGCGATCGAGGAGCGCATCCGCGCCATCTGCCTGGCCTTCCCGGAGGTGGTCGAGAAGCAGAGTCACGGAGCGCCGAGCTTCTTCGTCCGCAAGCAGTTCGCCACCGCCTGGACCGAGGGTCACCACGATCATCGGTTCCCGCACCTGTGGTGCGCCGCCGAGGCCGGCACGCAAGAGGCGCTCGTTGCCGCGTCGGATCGGTATTTCCGGCCGCCCTACGTGGGCCATCGAGGCTGGGTCGGCATTCGGCTGGACGGCGAGGTCGACTGGGCAGAGGTGGCGGAGCTGCTCGAAGAGGCGTACCGGGCGGTCGCGCCGGCGAAGCTGGCCGCGCTGCTCGATCGCGGGACCCGCCGAGCCTGACTGCCCAGCGGCCGACCCCGATCGTCGGTCAGTGCTGGCCTGGGTCGCCTTCGGTGGCGGGCAGCGAGCCCAACCGGTACGCCCGTCGCGCGGTGCTGTCCAGCACCTGCTCCCGCTCATGCGCCGTCAGCCGGGGGAGCAGGCGCAGCGAGTCGCCGACGATGAGCTGGTACGCGCCACCGAGCCTGGTGGCCGGCCAGTTCGATGCCCACATGATGCGGTCCGTTCCGAACTGCTCGAACACGTGGTCCACGTAGGGCCGGTAGCCCTCCACCGAGCCGTCGACGGGGTCGAGCCCGGAGTACTTGACGACGCAGCGGCTGTGTTGCGCGAGCTCGCTCATGATGGCTGCCCAGGGTTCCCAGCGATTTCCGCGCACGTACGGGCCGCCCAGATGGTCGACAACCAGCGTGAGCTCCGGGATGTGCTCGGCGATGGCCAGCCCGTTCTCCAGGTGGCCTTTCGCCAGGGCGACGAGATCGAAGGCTAGTCCCTGCTGCGCGAGTAGGCGCAGCGAATCGAGCCGTGCCGGGGCCGAGAGCCACGCCGGATCCGGCTCGCGGTGGATCAGATAGCGCACGCCGACCAGCTCCCGGCGGCTAACCGCCGCGAGAGCAACGGCCGCGGCTTCGGGCGTCTCGAGCGGGATCCAACCGACTGTGCCGAGCACCCAGGGCACCTTTTCGGCGACGTCCCCGATCAGCCGTGTCTCGTCCAGGTCGTTCGCCGCCTGGACCAGGATGGTCCCGTCCACGTGCGCGGCACGCAGCTGTGGTTCGAGGTCCGCCGGCACCAACGTGCGGTTGATGTCCGGCATGGCCAGCTCGAGATCGGGATAGCGGACGCGATCCGGAAAGACGAAGTGTTGATGTGCATCGATCACGTATCGATGATCCGCTCGTCCGAGGCCGCCGGGGTGATGGGGCCGCATGCTTGCCGCCGAGCGGCGAGGTGGACACTGAGTCACGTGAGCGCTGCAGCGGCACCCGCCTGGCGTCTTGGACGCACGTCGGATCGCTTCGCCGGCCGGGTCGCGCTCGTGACCGGCGCCGGCGGTGCGGGGATCGGGTCAGCGGTGACCCAGCGGCTCGCCAGCGAGGGCGCCGCGATCCTTGCGCTCGAGAGTCACGAGGGCCGCACTCACGCGGTAGCCGATCTCGTCGAGCGCACCTACGGTGTCCCGGTCATGGGTGTCACGGTGGACGTCAAGGATCGTCAGGCGGTCGATGCAGCGCTGTTGCGCGCCGCCGAGCTCGGTCCGATCGACGTCGTGGTGAACAACGCTGCGATCAACCCGCAGGGCAGCATCTTCGACTACGACCCGGACGTTTTCCGCGACGTGATCGACGTCGATCTGACCGCCGCCTGGTACCTGATCCACAAGACCGTCGGGCCGATGCGTGAGCTCGGGCGCGGTTCGATCGTCAACGTCGGCTCGGTCGCCGCTTACAACGGCGGGCGGGGCAGGGAGGCGCCCTACTCCGCGGCGAAGGCCGGCCTGCACGAGATCACGCGCAGTGTCGCGATCGAAGGCGGGCCGTTCGGCATCCGGTGCAACGCGGTGGCGCCCGGGCTCATCAACTCACGCTTCGTCGCCAAGCATCAGGAGCGCTTCCGCGTCGAGCAGGAAGCGACCCCGCTTCGCCGCCACGGCGAACCCGATGAGGTGGCGAACGTCGTCGCCTTCCTCGTCTCGGATGAGTCGAGCTTCGTCACCGGTGAGGTCATCACTGTCAGCGGCGGCTGGTACCTGCGCCCCTAGCGGAAGGTCGATCCTCATGAGACTCAGCTATCGCACCGTCGACGCGGACAACCACTATTACGAGACGCGTGATGCGTTCACGCGTCACATCGAACCGGCCTACGCCGCACGGACGCTGCGGGTCGAGACCGCCGCGGGTGGCGGCGATGCGATCGTCGTGGACGGCCGGCCCTACGTGTTCTCCGAGCCGAAGTTCGACAAGACGAACCCGCCCGGCTCGTTGCTCGCGAACCTTCGCGATCCCGAACGGAAGGCGTATCAGTCGAGCTTCGACGCCGGCTCGATGCTGCCCGCCTATCAGGATCGCGACAGGCGAATCGAGCTGATGGATCAGCAGGGTATCGACGCCGCCATCCTGCTGCCGAGCCTCGCCGTCTGCGTCGAGCGCCCGATACGCGCTGACCCCGCGCTGACCGACGCGGTGCTCCGGGCTTTCAACCGCTGGCTCGAGGACGACTGGGGCTACGCCTACCGCGACCGGATCTACGCCGTGCCGCTGATCTCGCTTCTGGATGTCGGCGCAGCGTGCCGGGAGCTCACCCGCGTCCTGGACCTGGGTGCCCGGCTCGTCCACCTGAACACCGGTCCGGTCGCCGGCAGGTCACCGGCAGACCCGCACTTCGATCCGTTCTGGTCGATCGTGAACGAGGCGCGCATCCCGGTGGTCTTCCACATCGGTGACGCCGGCTACAACGAGCTCTTCGGCGCGGCTTGGGGGGAGAACCCCACCCCTCGGGTGCGCGAGATGTCGGCGTTTCAATGGGCGTTCCTGCACGGCGACATGCCGCTCATGCAGACGCTCGGCTCGCTGGTCTACTACAACCTGTTCGGCCGCTTTCCCGACGTCAGGGTCGTCAGCATCGAAAACGGCTCGGACTGGGTGCCCTACCTGCTGAAGCACCTCGACAAGAAGAAGGGGATGGGCCGGCAGGGGCCATGGCCCGGAGGCTATTTCCGCGGCCGGCCGAGCGAGGTCCTCAAGCAGCACCTGTACCTCACTCCCTATCCGGAGGACGACGTCGTGTCCCTGGTCGAGCTGATGGGCACCGAGCACGTGCTTTTCGGATCGGATTACCCGCATCCCGAAGGGCTGGCCGAGCCGAACGCGTTCGTCGACCTGCTCGACGGTCTCGACTCCCGGGCCGTCCGGCGCATCATGGCTGACAACACCCTCGAGCTGCTCGGCGTCGGCGTATGACGGACCTGGGCGATCGGCTGATCGGCGCGCTGACCGATGTCGGCGTCGACGCGGTCTTCGGGGTACCGGGCGGCCAGACCCTGCCGCTCTACCGAGCCGCTCGGGCCACGGGCTTTCGGCACGTGCTGATGCGCGACGAGCGCGCTGCAGCCTGCGCTGCTGACGCCTACGCCCGCGTGCGCGGTCACGTCGGCGTGGTCGATGCGACGGTGGGACCGGGCGTGACGAACCTGATCTCAGGCCTGGCCGAGGCGTACGCCTCCTCGATTCCCGTGCTGGCGATCGTCGCGGACATCCGGTCGGATCAGGGCCACCTGCGCCACCGCGGGGTGGCGTCGCAAGCGGCTGACCAGAGCGCCCTCCTGGCGCCCGTCACGAAGTGGGTGGCGCGCGTCGAACGTGCCCACGCGTTCGACGACGTCTTCGCGCACGCGCTGCGGGTCGCGACCACGGGACGGCCCGGTCCGGTGGCGCTCGAGATCCCCGAGGACGTCTTCCTCGAGCCGCCGGGAGACCACGCCGCCGTCCTTTCCCGGCAGGACGGCGCCTTCCCGCGTTTCCGGCCGGCTCTGTCGCGCCGTGATGGCGAGCGTGTGACGGCATTGCTCGCCGATGCCGAACGACCCGTCGTGATGGCCGGCGGCGGGGTCGTGGCAAGCGGGGCCGGCGCTGCCCTGGTCGCCTTCGTCGAGGCGACAGGCATCCCTGCCGTCACGACCATCATGGGTAAGGGCGCCATCGATGAGCACCACGAGCTGTCGCTCGGTGTCGTCGGCACTTTCGGCTGCATGCGGGCTAACGCAGCGCTCATCGAGGCCGACGCGATCCTGGTCGTCGGCAGCAAGCTCGACCAGCTGTCGACCATCGGCTTCCGGATGCCCCGGCGCGATCAGCGGCTGGCACACATCGACATCGACGGCGAGGAAATCGGCCGGGTTACCCCGGCAGAGGTCGGTGCCGTCGCGGACGCCCGGGAGGCGCTGACCATGCTGCGAGAGCAGCTCGCGGAGGCGGGATCGCGCCGGCGCAGCCGGTGGTTCGCACAGCTGCCGGACGAGCCGGCGCGGGTCAGCATGCAGGAGGACGGCGTTGCTCCGGAAGCGGTGGTTGCCGGCATCCGCGGGGCCGTTCCCGCTGACGCGACGTTCGTCTCCGACGCTTCGCTGGCGTCGGGCTGGGCTGCGCGCTTCTTCCGCGTCGCGGGCGTGGGCCGCACCTTCCTCGCTCCTCGGGGCCTGGCCGGCATCGGATGGGCCGGGGGAGCCGCCATCGGCGCCAGCGTGGCGACCGCCGGGCAACGCCGCGTCGTCGCGCTAGCAGGCGATGGGGCGTGGGGCTACACGATGGCCGAGGTGGAGACGGCGGTGCGGATGCGCTTGCCGATCACATACGTCATCCTGAACAACGCTTCCTACGGCTGGGTCGCCCACACCGAGACCGACATGAGCTTGACCGAGCTCTCGCACCTCGGGCAGGCCGACTACTCGGCGGCTGCGGCAGCGCTCGGGGCGAAAGCGTGCAGAGCTCACTCGAGCGACGAGTTCACCGCGGCGTTCAGCGACGCGCTGAGCACTGATGGCCCGGTGGTAGTGGAAGTATTGAGCTCGCCCACAGCGTCGCCGACCTTGCGGATACGAGACGTGGTGCAAGCGACCCGCGCCGCTCGCGAAGGCGCCGGCGGGCAGCTGCCGGACGAAGACGTCGCGGCCCGGCGAAGCGCCTACACCGGCTGACGAATGACGACACATCCCATACGGCCGCTACCGCGGCCGAGTGAGATCTCGCGACCTTTCTGGGACGCCTGCCGGGAGCGGCGGTTGATCGTCCAGCGCTGCGAATCGTGCGCAGGCCACGTCTTCATACCGCAAGCGTTTTGCCCGCACTGCCTGGGCCGGTCACTGCAGTGGGTAGCGGCGGCCGGCACCGGATCCATCGTGACGTTCACCATCGTGTGGCGTCCGCAGACCCCGGCCTTCGAAACGCCTTATGTCATCGCCGTAGTCCTGCTCGACGAAGGCGTTGACATGCTCACCAATCTGATCGCCGTTGATCCGGCGCAGGTCTCGATCGGAGCCCGGGTGCGCGTGACCTTCGTCGATGTCGAGGACATGACGTTGCCCTTCTTCACACCGCTCGACGCCGAGTCGGAGCAGCGGTGAGCAGGCGCGCCGTCATCGTCGGCGCCTACAACACACGCCAGGCCCGCGAACTCGCCGGCGAGGACTCGGAGTCGGTCACTCTCGACGCTGCGAAGGGCGCCCTCGCGGATGCCGGTCTGGATCGTACGGAGGTGGACGGGCTGAACGTCGTCCCGGGCTTCGACTCCGCGAACGGCTCGCGGGCGTTCGGCTACGCGATCGGCGTGCCCTTCTTCTGGACCGGGCGCGCTGCGCTTGGCCCGGCGGCCGTGTTCGAGGCCGCGCTGGCCATCGAAGCAGGCATGTGCGACGTGGTTCTGATCGCCAGCGGCCAGGCGGGCCTGCATCGCGACCGCGGCTCCGTGGCGCCGTGGACCCGGCCGTCCAACGAGTTCATCGAATGCTGGGGTTTGATGACCCCCTCCGAGTTCGCGTTGTCCGCCCAGCAGTATCTGCAGCGGTTCTCGGTCGATCCGACGATTCTCGCTTACGTCGCGTCCGTGATCCGTAACAACGGTTCACGCAACCCCGAAGCCGTCTACTACCAGCGCGGTCCGTTCACGCCGGAAGACATCGTTGCCTCACGCATGATCGCCGATCCTTACCACCTGCTCGACTGCTCGATGACCAGCGAAGGAGGCAGCGCGCTGGTCGTCACGACGCAGGAGCGGGCTCGCGATCTGCCGAACACACCGGTAGCCATCCTCGGAGGCGGGGCCGAGATGTGGGGCCCGCCGTACACCCATCCTCCGACCTATGAGCGGGTGGGGCTGCTCGGCAGGCGGGCGGGGGATCGGGCCTTTGCCCGCGCGGGCCTGGCGCGTGGCGACATCGACGTGTTCGAGCTGTACGACAACTTCTCGTGGGAGATCATCCGGTACTTCGAGACTCTCCGCTACTGCGACATCGGCGAGGGTTCTTCGTTCGTGGCCGAAGGTGCCATCGAGGTCGGTGGCAGCCACCCGATCGTCACCGACGGAGGCACGATGTCGCACTCGCATACCGGTGAGTCGCAGCGGCTGCAGCGGGTGGTGCAGGCCGTGCGCCAGCTGCGCGGGACGTCCGCGGCCAACCAGGTGGCTGATGCTCGCACGGCACTCGTCGCCCAGCTGGGCGATGTTCTGATCCTCGGCCGCTGAGGCTCCCGCCGGTTCTTCCCCGAACGGAGATCGGGGGGTTATAGCGGGGGCATAACCCCTCGATCGGAGATCGGGGGCGCGGGGGTCGCGGCGAATGCCGGCCGTCGATCATCGCCACGGCGCTCAGAAGGGCGCTGCCATGCTCTTCACGATTCCCTTGGTCATGCTGGTGACCGGAAGGTGCTTCATCACCGCATTCACGACCGCCGAGGTCGAGGCGTGCTTGACCATCATCACGCGGGCCAGCTCGCGGGAGTCGTGCTGGTTCGCCGTGACCACCGGCTTGATGCGCGCCTGCCACCGCCGCACGGCGACGGGAGCCGTGGGCGCGTCGGCCAACGAGAGCTCGTAGGCCAACGCCGCCGCGGAGCGCAACGCATTGGAAGCGCCGACGCCGGCGGTCGGGAGGAAGCCGATGCCGGCGTCGCCGACGAGCGCCACGCGGTCACCGTGCGCCGTGATGGCCGGGGCCCGGACGTCGTTCATCGGCCAGCGAAAGGGTTTCGCTGCGGCCAGGTCGAACAATCCCGGCAGCGATGCCGCGCCCGGCACGTGAGCCTCGACTGTCGCGCGCAGCGCGTCGACGATGTCCTGCCCGCCCGCCTGGGGATCGGGGGAAGCCGACCGCGGTACGGCCACCGCCACGTTCACCCGGTCGAGGATGGGATAGAGACCGACGAACGCGGAAGGCCCCCAGTACTCGGAGGCAGTATCGCCCGGTGTCGAGCCCGCTGGCGCCCACCACATCCACGCATCGAAACCGGTGTCGTCCCCGCCGACTTCGCCGAACACGGACTTGCGCAGCGCGCTGTGCATGCCGTCGGCCGCTACGACGACATCGGCCTCGAAGCGGTCGCCGCCCGCCGTCGCCACTGCGAGCCCGTCACCGGATGCCGTCACCGAATGCGCTTCGACGCCGAAGTGGACGGCCTTCTCGTCGACGGTGTCGGCGAGCAGAGCGATGAGGTCGCTGCGGCTCACTCCGAACATCGGTCCGAACGGGGCCAGCAACTCACCGAGGTCGACGGACTGCAACGTCTTGCCCTTGGGGTCGTGGACTTCGTAGCGGGACAGCACCGAGCTGCGGGCCTGCAAAGCTTCGTAGCGACCGAGCGCGTGGAAGACGGCGGCGCCAAGCGGGTAGAGGCCGATGCCGTAACCGGCCGGCGAGTACTCCGGTGCGCGCTCGAGCACCGTCACGTCGTGCGAACCCGTCCTGGAGAGCAGGGCGGCGACGGTCAGCCCGGCCATTCCTCCGCCCGCGATCACAACTCGCATCGGCACCTCCACGATTGCGGTTCAGCCGGCACGGTGAGCCGCGAGATGCAGCACCTTCGACCGGGTGAACGCGTCACGGCGTGTCGAGTTCGGAGAGCGCGAGCAGCGGGTGTCGCGCCAGCTCGGCCGCGATGGCGTCGTCCGATGATTTCGGGTTCGCGTCGAAGTAGTTGCGCGTCACCCGCACTTCGGACATGTACTGCCGTAGCACGGGTACCGCGTCTTTCGCGTCAGCGTCCGCGACGGCATACCGCTTCGAAGAGCGGCCCCGCCGCAAGGTGACCTCGCCTGCTGCGCGTGCGTTTTCCACCCAGTTCACCGGGCCATAGCCGGCGACCAGCCAGCGCCTGCCGTCGACGTCCATCACGTCGACGGGCGTCGAACGCAAGATGCCGGTCTTGCGTCCCCGGACGGTGAGGATGTGCCGGTAGGAGGCACCGAGCCCCAGCTCGGTCAGCCGCCGGAAGAGCTGGTTGACGGCCTTGGTGCCCGGGTTGACGCGGTATGCCTTGGCCACCGAAATCCCTGCCCCCCGGGGTGCAAGCGGGCATCTGCGCCGCCCGACGTCGAGGGAGTATCGGCGGTGAGACGGCCTTACGTGAGCCCTGGCTGGCGAAGAAATACCGAAACGATCGGCGGCAGCGCCTCTCTCGCCGGGCGACGGCGCTCAGGCAGCGCCGTCGCGCGTGTCGTCGTGGCGCTGCAAGCCGGCTCGGCCGGCGTCGATCTCCGCCGAGAAGCGCGCGGCCAGCTCACCGAATGTCCGACGGTCCGCGGGGGACCAGTCGCGCATGAACCAGGCCAGGTCCTGCCGCCAGCGCTGTCGCACGGCCGCATAGGCGTCGGCTCCCTTGCGAGAGAGCGCGATGAGAGCGACGCGCCGGTCTGCCGCTTCGGCGGTGCGCCCTATCAATCCGGCGGCGTCCAGCGGCTTGAGCTGGCGGCTCACCGTCGATTGATCCAGCCCCAGCCGGGCCGCCAATTCTGAGACCCGCAACCCGCCGTCGCGATGCAGCACCGTCAGGATGGCCCAGCCGGACGGCTGCACAGGAGAACCAGCCAGCGTCAGCAGGCGGGCGAGGTAGCGCGGGCTGTTGCCCATGTCGGCCATGCGGTGCAGCAGCCCCTCGAGCTGCTGTACCGCCGGATTCTGCCCAGTCACGCGGCGTCCGCCCTCGCCCAGTCGGTGGTCGGGGCAATCGTGTAGGTGGATACCAGCGCCCGGATGAAATCCGAGTCGTGCAGGGGGTCGGTCGGCTCCGCCACCTTCACGCCCTTGCGCCGCATGTCAGCGATCAGCCGATCGAAGACCATCTCGTGGGTGAGGTCGTCGGTGTGATCCATCGACTTCTTCAGCTCGTCGAGGTCGGAGTAGACCTGCGAGCTCCAGTGCACGAGCAGGCGCATCTGCTCGGGCTTGTAGGTGCGAACCGGTTTGGCATCGGTAGTGACGACCCACGCGTCTTCCGCGGCGTCGTATCCCAGCAGGCTGCGGTGCGCCAAGCCGGGAACGTCGCGCTCGCCTGGGGATCCGACCGGATCGCCGCGGTGGAACATCAGCTCGTTCTGCACGAGGACGCCCTTGTTCCAGAGCGGGTGCTCGAGTCGCACGGGTGGTTCCAGGGGGCCGTCCGGCCAGTAGGTGAAGGTGCCGTTCTCGCCGAGATACCACCAGGTGATGACCTGCGCCATCTTCTCGAGATACTCGGTGAACAGGCCGGACTTGCCCATGACGTTCTGCAGCCAGACGGGGGAGTTCTCGTACCGGATGCCGCGGAAGGTGACCGCATCGAGATGCGCGTTCAGACCGCTGCGGTGAGGCCCGCAGATGTTGAACAGCATCATCGTCGGCTTGGCGTACTTCGCGCCCCAGTAGTCGCGAGCGAGTGCGAGGAACCGGCTGTTGTAGAAGCAGTCCTCGAGCTGCGGGTAGTAGGCGACCGAGTCCTGGCCGAAGAAGCCGCGGAAGTGCGCGGTGGCCAGGTCATCGAGAGAGATGTCGAGGCCGTCGGGGACGACGCCCGTCGAGGTCGCAATCAGCTCCTCGGCGGTGCTGAAATGGTGCGCGGTGATCGTCGGCCACGGCCCGCTGTCCTTGACCACGTCGAGCATGCGGGTGTGCTGGTCCTCGGTGTAGACGGACTCGAGGACGCGAGGCGCGGCCACCGGACGCAAGATGCGTGAGAGCTGCTCCTGATAGTCGGTCATGCCCGCTCCTTCGTTCACGCGTTCGCGCGAGCGCGGACTTCGCTGAGGGGTAGCGAGGACTGCGTGTCCAGGGTGACTCGCAGTGCGGCGATTCTGGGACGCCCTCCCGCCTCGCGCGCGGTGCCGCCGACCAGGCCAGTGGACAGCGGACTGATCGCACCGGCGACGATCTGCGAAACGAAGAGGTACGCCGCGAAGTCAGCCTCGGCTTCGGCCACCCGGGTCAAATGGACGTTCGTGACGTTGTGCCGAAGTGGGTAGGGGCTGTTCATCCGGTGGTCGGTCTGCCACGCCATGACCGCTTCGCGGCCGTGCGTGTCACAGCGGATGAACTCCTCGAAGGCCGTCGCGCCGGTGTCGCTCTCGCAGCGGAAGTGAACGTCGTCCGTCAGCAGGTCGCCGAGAGTGTCGAAATCGCCCTGGTCGTAGGCATACCACCAGTGCCCGAGGACGCCGAGTACGTCGGTCAGCGTGATCATTCGACCCCCAACGGAGCGTAGGACGGGCTCGTCACTTGACAGCCGGGTTCAACTTGCCTGTATCAATACATCCATTGCAGCCATCGACGCAACGGTTCGCCGCTGCTCGATTCGATCCGTGAGGGAACAAGCCCATGAATGACGGACTCTTTCGGTTGGACGGCAAGGTGGCTATCGTCACCGGTTCGACGAAGGGCATCGGGCGCGCGATGGCGCGAGGGCTCGCCTCAGCCGGCGCGTCGGTCGTCGTCAGCAGTCGCAAGCAGGATCTCTGCGATGAGGTGGCGAGCGCGATCTCGGCGGAAACCGGTGCTGATGTCATCGGCTTGGCCTGCCACGTCGGAGACTGGGAGGCCATTCCGGGCTTCGTCGAAGAGGTCGAACGCCGGCTGGGCCGCGTCGATGTCCTGGTGAACAACGCCGGCATCAATCCGGCCCGGATCACTGCCTCGGACATGACGCTCGAGTACTGGCGGAAAGTCTTCGCGGTGAATCTCGAGGGGCCGCTGCGCATGAGCCAATGCGTCGCACCGGTGATGCGCCGCCACGGTGGCGGCAGCATCATCAACATCGCGACGATGGCGGGCTACTCGGGGGGCCCGAATGTCTGCGCGTACGGCGCTTCGAAGGCCGGCCTGATCAATCTCACGAAGAGCATGGCCCAGGAGTGGGCGTCATGGCGGGTGCGAGTGAACGTGCTCTCTCCGGGGCCCTTCCTGACGGAGATGATGGCAGGCGGGGCACGGACGGCGCCGGGCTTTCTCGAGCTGGTCGCCGGCGGCACCATGATGAAACGCGTTGCCGACCCGGACGAGATCGTCGGGCCCGTCGTCTACCTGGCGAGTGATGCGTCGTCTTTCGTCACCGGCGACGACATCTCCGTGTCTGGTGGCATGCAGAAATAGCAGGGACTGACCGGCGGGCCGGGTCAGCTTTCACGACCCGGCCCGCCGCAGCTCAGCTGGCGTAGTTGATGGATCCGGACGGCTTGTCGGCCGCCGGCTGGTCGGCGTCGCTCGGCAGGCCTTCCGCGCGGTCGGTGGTGCGGTAGTCGCCGAACTGGCTGTCGCGGCGGTCGAGCGCACCGGTGAGGCCGTTGTCCCGGATGGAGCCGACGAAGTTGGCCATCGACTGGGTGTGGGTCCCGAGCGCGCACAGCTCGGTGCCCGCCCGGATGCCGTTGCGCAGGCCCATCGCTTCCATCTGGCGGTGCACCGCCCGCTTGTTCAGCCGCAGCACGTCGAGCGGCAGCTTGGTGATCTGCTCGGCAACCTTGAGGACTTCGCTCTCGAGCTGATCCGCCGGGAACGACGCGTTCGCCCAGCCGTAGCGGACCGCCTCGATGCCGTTGACCGAATTGCCGGTCATGAACATCTCCATCGCCTTGCGCATCCCGAGAAACCACGGGTGGAAGTGCATGTCGGGCACGCCGAACCGCACCGCCGGGTAACCCATCTGCGCGTCATCGGCCATGTACACGAGGTCGCAGCCGGTGGCGAGCTCGCTTCCGCCGGCCAGGCAGTAGCCGTGCACCTGCGCGATGACCGGCTTCGACATGTCCCAGATGCCCATCCAGGTCTCGGTGACGTGGCGCGGCCACTGGCCCTCACCGGGCGCGGTGAAGTGCGGGTACTCGTGGCCTTCGTTGCCGCCGCCGAGGTCGTACCCGGCGCTGAACGAGGGCCCGTTGCCGCGCACGATCATCACCTTGATGTCGTCATCCAGGTCGCCGGCCTGCAGCGCCTCGATGATCGCGCCGCGCAGCGGGTGGAAGAGCGCGTTGCGCTTCTCCGGACGGTTCATCGTGACCCGCTTGACATGCGGCAACGGGTAATCGACGAGCACCAATTCTTGAGCCATGGGCTTCTCCTGTCCTTCCAACGGCGATCGCGCCGGGTCGAGGGGAAGTTACCGCCCCGTCTCCGGCGGCCGGTCAGGCGGTATGGCTCAGCGTGATGCGCAGGCCTCGGCGGATAGCGCTGACGTTCGTCGTGCTGTCGGAGACAGGGCTTGCGTCACGCTCGGGTCGCGGCCAGCAGCTCGCGCAGCTCACGGGGCTTGGTGATGCCAGGAAGGTCGTCGCGCTCGAGCCATGACGGGGACGGCGGCGAGTCGTTGCGCGCCCACGACGGCGCTTCGGGCCAGTGCTTGCGTGTCATCCGCTGCAGCGGCTCGGCCAGCCCCGCGCGTTCACACGCACGCGCGTACTCGATGCTGGTGTCGCGGGCGCCGGTGCGGTCCCAGAAGTCCTCCTCCATCGACCACCGGCCGTCGCCGGCGTAGCGCAGCACCGAGAGCCCGGCGAAGTCCCAGTACGCCGGGCCGTCGGCGGAGGGGTTGTCGCGCCGGTTCTGGTAATGAAACGTGACGATGTCGTCATCGATCGTGTACCAATCGAGCACCCCGTAGATCTCCGGGACACCCTTCATCACCGCGTGGATCCAGAGGTCGATCTCCTCCCGCCCGTGCAGCGGGCCCCAGAAATGATCGATGTAGTACGCGTCCGGGGTGTACAGCTGTGCCCACGACGCCCAGTCCTCGCCGGCGTTGCCGATCGCCCACCAGCGCGCGAGCTCGCGCTCGACCTCGTCTCGCTCGAACCTCGTCCTCTTGGTCACGGCGCCCGCCCTTCCTCGACCTGTTCTTACACGGCGACCGAGGTGGCAACCACTGGGGGTCGGCTGGTGGCGGCAGGGCTGTGGCCGGCTGCTGCTACCGCGATCCGCGTCCTCGCGCGCCCAGCGGACGATGCGCGCGCCGTAGGACGCGAAACCATTTGGAGGGCGCCTCGTTGTCGTAACCGGGCGCGAGCTCGCGGCGCCCCATGTTGTCAGCCGACCTCTCGGAGCATTCATGCGTCGTCGACGTGCCGCTTTCCTCGCAGGACTGGTGTCCGTAGGCCTGTTTGCCTTCGCCGCCCCAGCTGGTGCGGCAAGCAAGCCGCTGCGCTACGTGGCGATGGGCGACTCCTACAGCGCCGCCTCCGGCAATCTGCCACCGGACCTGACTGCAGCTCCCGAGTGTGCACGTTCGACGGTCAACTACCCCCATGTGATCGCGCGCAGGTTGGGTGCCTCGCTCACGGACGTGACCTGCGGCGCTGCGGACACCAGCAACTACACGACAGCCCAGTATCCCGGTGTCGCTCCGCAACTCGACGCGTTGAAGGCCGACACCCAGCTCGTCACCATGACGATCGGCGGCAACGACAGCAGCGTCTTCCTCGACTCGATTCTCGAGTGCGGCACCGCCGGCTTGTCGACCTTTGGGCAGGGCAGCCCGTGCAAGGACAAGTACGGCTCCTCGTTCGTCGACACCATTCGCACGACCACGTATCCGGCGCTGGTCAAGGCCCTCAAGTCGGTACGGGCGAAGGCGCCTCGCGCCCGCGTTGCCATCCTCGGGTACCCGTGGATCCTGCCGGCGACCGGCGGTTGCTTCCCGCAGATGCCGGTCGCCAAGGGCGACGTTCCGTACCTCCGGCACGAGCAAGCGGTCCTGAACGACGCCGTGCGGCGTGCGGCGGCGGCGACGGGTTCCGTCTACGTCAACATGAACAAGGTCTCGAACGGGCACGACGCGTGCAAGCCGATCGGCACCCGATGGGTCGAGCCGGTACTGCTCGGAACGAACCCGGTGATCGTTCACCCGAATGCGCTCGGTGAGTCGCAGATGGCGGCGCGCACATTGAAGGTCTTGCACCTCGGCTAACGCAACTCGAGCGAGCCCGGCGCCTCGGGCCGGGGTCGGGGTGGACCCGCGTTTCCCCGGAACGGAGAAGCAGGGCTTATGGCTGCCTGATAACCCCTTCTTCTCCGTTCGAGGGAGGGCGCGGGGAAGGGTGATCGCCCCAGTCCCGGCCCCCGAACGGAGATCGGGGGGTTACGACGGGCTCGTAACCCCCGCTTCTCCGTTCCGGGGACGTGGGCTCACCGAACTGGTGGCCCGTTGCCGGGTGATCGTTCACACTTACTAACCTGTCCGGAGGGCGGACGGGCGAGGCCGCCGGGGCGAGGGAGACCGGGGTGAGAACGATCGCTGTGCGGCGGGCGAAGCGGGATCGGCTCGAGCCCGCCATACGCCGCATCGGCGTGGTGACCGTCCTCGGGTCCGTGATGTCGGCACTCGACACGATGGTCGTGAACGTCGCCCTCGAGTCGCTGTCGAAGAAGCTGCACGCCGACATCTCCACGATTCAGTGGGTGGTCACGAGTTACCTGCTCGCGCTGGCCGCGACCGTGCCGGTCAGCGCATGGGCCGCTCGGCGCCTGGGCGTCAAGCGGCTGTACCTGCTCTCCCTGCTGATCTTCACCGTCGGCTCCGGCCTGTGCGGCCTCGCGTGGTCGGCCGGGTCGCTGATCGCGTTTCGGGTGTTGCAGGGCATCGGCGGCGGCATGATCATGCCGGTCGGACAGATGGTGATCGTGCGCGCCGCCGGCCCGGGCAACATCGGCCGCGTGATGGGCGTGCTGTCGACGCCGACGATGATTGCTCCGATCGCCGGGCCCACTCTGGGCGGGCTGCTGCTGCAGGCGTTCGGCTGGCAGTGGATCTTCCTGATCAACCTTCCGTTCGGGGTGCTCGCGCTCGTCCTCGGCCGCCGTTTCCTGCCCGCCGACGAGCCTGAACACGCCGGCAAACTTGATGTCCCCGGCTTCCTCCTCGCGGGGGTGGGGACGGTCTCGCTGGTCTACGGGCTGTCCGAAGTCGCCAGCCGCAGCAGCGTCTTCGCGCTCGGCTCGGGCGGCGCCGTACTGGCCGGCTTCGTCCTCTTGGGAGCCTTCATCCGCGTATCGCTGCGATCGTCGGCGCCGCTGCTGGACCTGCGCACCTTCCGCGATCGCACGTATACGGCGGTCTCGCTCACCGCGCTCGTGAGCGCTGCGGCGATGTTCTCCGCGATGGTGATCGGACCCCTGTATTTCCAGATCGTCCGGGGCCAGGACGCCACTCGTACCGCGCTGCTCGTGGCGCCGGTGTCCATCGGGGTGCTGCTCGTCGTCGGGCGGGCCGGACGCTTCTCGGACCGCTATGGCGGCGGCCGGGTCGCCGTCGCCGGCCTGGTGGTCGGCGCGCTCAGCCTGCTGCCGTTCACCGTCTTCGACGAGCACACGCCCTACGCACTGCTCATCGCCGTCAACCTCGTGCGCGGGGTGGGCTTCGGGGCCCTGGGGATGCCGCTTTTCGCGGTCGCGTTCAGCGCGCTCGGCGAGTCGCACACGCGTGACGTGAGCGCGCAGATGAACATCCTGCAGCGGGTAGGCGGTTCACTCGGCACGGCCATCGCCACCGTCATCCTCCAGCAGGCGCTGGCCCAGCACGCCCGCACCCCCGCAGGGTCGGCCCTGGGGTTTCAGCACACCTTCTGGTGGCTTACCGCGATCTCCGGCTTCGCCGTGCTGCCGGCCCTCTGGCTGCTGGTGACGGAGCGCCGCAAGGGAGCGGGCAACCTCGGGTCTGCGGCGCCCGCCGCGCTGGCGGTCGAGGCGACGACGGACGTCGCCTGAGCCGTCCGAGCCGGAGGAGATGTCATGCGCCGCTTTGTGGAACGGACCGCAGTCGTGACCGGTGCCGGGTCCGGTATCGGGCGGGCCGCGGCGATCCGGCTGGCGGAGGAAGGTGCTCGAGTCGCCTGCCTCGACATCGCCGAGCCCGCGGCGGAGGCGACGGCCGGGCAGATCCGCGCGCAGGGTGGAACGGCTCGGGCGTATGGCTGCGACGTCAGCGATCCCGAGCAGGTGCGGTCCGCCGCGCAGGCGCTGATCGCCGAGTGGGGTGATCCCCATGTGGTGTGCAACGTCGCGGGCATCGTGACAGCTGCTGCGATCGAGGACCTTTCGTTCGCGGACTGGCAACGGGTCATCGGGGTGAACCTCACCGGCACCTTCCTCATGTGCCAGGCGCTGCTGCCGGCGCTTCGGCGAACGCGCGGGAACATCGTCAACACCGGGTCACGGCTCGGGGTCCAGGGCCGGGCCTACCGGACGGCGTACTGCGCGTCGAAGGCCGGCGTTCATCTGCTCACGAAGGCGCTCGCCCTCGAAGTCGCCGCCGACGGGGTGCGGGTCAACGCCGTCCTACCCGGGGCGACGCGCACGGCGATGGCGCAGCCGTCGACCGTACCGGCCGCGGACGCGCAGAAGTTCGCCGCCGGACTCGCGCGCAGCCCGCTCGGGCTGGGAGAGCCGGAGGACGTGGCCGCGGCCATCGCGTTCGTCGCCTCCGACGAGATGCGTTTCATGACGGGCGCCATCGTCGCGGTCGACGGTGGCATCACCGCCTGACGGCCGGGCCGCTCGTGGCTTGCCCATGAGGCGGGGAGCGAGGCGGCGCCAAACCCGCGGCGCGACGAGCCACAGCACGACGGCGAGGGAAACCGCGGCGGCGCCTCCTAGCGCATCGAGAGTCCAATGGTTCGCGGTGCCGAGGATGACGAAGAAGACCACCACCGGATACAGAGCCGCCAGGATGCGCAGCCACAGCCGCCGGTTCCACAGGATGACCGCGCCCGCGACCCAGACACTCCAGGCGATGTGGACGGAGGGCATGGCAGCGTACTGATTGGAGATCTGGTTGATGGTGCCGGTGCCCCACGACCCCCAGGTGTGGTCCCGGACCACGGTGTCCACGAAGCCGAGGTCAGCAAAAAAGCGCGGCGGGGCAAGGGGATACAGCCAGAAGCCGAGCAGCCCGAGCAGCGTCGTGACGAGCAGCACCGTGCGCGCTTTGCGATACGCGTCAGCATGGCGGGCGTACAGCCAGCCGAGCACGGCGATCGTCACGACGAAGTGCGCCAGCGAGTAGGTGTAGTCGGCCAGCACGGCAAGCCAGCGCGGACCATCGGCGAGGAAGCCGTTGAGCGCGCGCTCGGCGTCGAGATGCAGGTGCTGCTCGAAGTGATAGACGTCCATCGCGTTCGTCCGCGCGCGGTGCACGTGTGCCGGCAGGGTGTTGCGGGTCAACGTGTAGAGCCCGTAGGTGCCGGCGATCAGCGCGAGCTCCTGCCACCATTCCGGGCGGCGCGCGCTGTTCATGCTCCGACGGTGGGTCATGGCGCGCCGCAATTCCAGGGGCGAACGGCCCGGCCGGGATGTGGGGCGCGTCGCGCGTCCGGAAGCGCGCGCTCGATCCAATACGCTCTGCTGGCATGGGACGAACTCGCGCGCTTCGTCTCCAGCGATGAGAAGTCGCGGCTGGTGCGGCGACCCACCGGGCAGCGACGACGACGCGCGGCGCCGCATCCTCGATGCCACCCGCCGCTGCATCGACGAGCAGGGTGCCGGGGTCGGAATCTCCGACGTGGCACGCAGCCTGGGCGTCACGCGCCCCACGATCTACCGCTACTACGCGAGCAACGAAGAGCTGCTCATCGCGACGGTCATCGACACGACCGCGGGCTTTCTCGACCGGGTGTATCACCGCTTTCCCGGCTGCGACGGGTGTCCGCAGCGCGTTGTCGTGGAAGCGGTCGTCCGGGTACTCGAGCAGCTGCCGAAGGAGCGCTATCTCTGGCTGCTGCTCACCACCGGCCGGGCCAGCCTGTTCTCCCGGGGTGTCACGTCACCCCTCTCGATGGGATTCGGGCATGCCATCGTCGAGCGCATGCCGGTGGACTGGCCGAGCTGGGGGGTCGGGCCACGTCAGCTCGCCGAGCTCGACGAGCACGTGGTGCGCACGATCCAGTCCTTCATGCTCGACCGTGGCAGCCCGCCGCGGACCGGCCGGCGGCTGCGGGCGTATCTCGACCGCTGGCTCGCTCCGCCTGTCGGCGCGCTGTGCGACGGGGCAGCCGATCCCCGTGCCGAAAAGCCGAGCTGAGCTACCGGATCCGGCCCGGAGGGGCCGGATCCGAAACCGCCGGCGGCCGCCTCAGGCGCTGACCGGCTCGTCGGCGAGGTGCTGGCCGAGCCGCAGCAGGCTGGCGCTGGTGCCACCGAGGAAGAGCTCCTGCTTCTTGGTCCACAGGTAGTAGCGGTGCAGCGGGTAGTCGCGGTCGACGCCCACCCCGCCGTGGAGGTGGGTGGCTGCGTGCACCACCCGCTGACCACCCTCCGCCGCCCAGAACTTGGCTGTCGCGGCCTGCTCGGACGCCGGCAGCCCCTGGTCGATGCGGATGGCCGCCTGCCAGGCCGTCAGGTTGATGGCCTGCGCGTCGATGCGGGCGTCGGCCGCGCGCTGAGCGACGGCCTGGAAGGTGGCGATCTTGCGGTCGAACTGCTCCCGCTCCTTGACGTAATCGGCGGTGATGCTCGACCGCCTCGGTCCGTCACGCCCGACATGATCAGCGACTGGCCGACCAGGCCATGGTCGATCAGCGACGGGAGGGCGTCCAGCCCGGCGATCCGCACCCCGGCCGCGCCGTCGAAGGTGACCAACGCGTCGGGGATGTCGTCGGCGGCGTCCTGGCGCTCGACGGTGACGCCGGCGGCGTTCGCCTCGACCAGGTAGATGCCGTCGGCCGCCGAGACGCAGGAAGGCGTGCGCGACGGTGCCGAACGGCACGTTCGTCTTCGTCCCGTGACAGCGCGCCGCCGCTGGCCGCGAGTGCGGGGGTGGCGATGTCACCGAGCGGGTCGTGCAGGGCCACGGTGACGATCCGCTCGCCGGTGGCAAGACCCGTCAGCTGATCCGGCGCGTGCCGGGCGAGGAAGGGGCCGGCCATCGCCATGACCGGCAGAGCGGGCACGGGAGCGACGGCGCGGCCGACTTCCTCCAGCACGATGGCGACCTCGGTGAAGCCCATGCCGCCGCCGCCGGCCGACTCGGGCAGGCCGACGCCGACCAGGCCGAGCTCGGCGAGCTCGCGCCACAGCTCGAGATCGACGCCCGTCGAACCGTCGCCGAACGCCACCTCCTTGAGGTGCTCGGGGGTGCAGCGGTCGGCGAGAACGCGGGCGGCCAGGCTGCGCAGCTCCTCCTGCTCGGAGGTGAGGGAGAAATCCATGAGTGTGCTCGTCTCTCGAGAAGGCTGGCGGGATCAGCGGGCCGACCGGGGGAACCCGAGGCCGAACATGGCGATGAGGTCACGCTGCAGCTCGTTCGTGCCGCCGCCGAAGGTCAGGATGATCGAGCTGCGGATGCCGACCTCGAGCCGGCTGCGCAGGATCGAGGTCGGGCGCGTCGGGCTTGACGTACGAACGCGGGCCGATGATCTCCATGAGCAGCCGGTAGGCCTCCATGTAGAACTCGGTGCCGAACACCTTCACGGTCGACGCGTCGGCGGGATGCAGCCGGCCGTGCTGCGCGGACCAGGCCACCTTCCAGTTCGCCAGCCGCAGGAACTCGAGGCGGGCGTGCACCCGGGCGAGGTTCAGCTGCACCCACTCCTGGTCGATGACCCGGCGGCCGTCGGGCAGCTTCGTCTGCTGGGCCCATTCCCGGACGGCCGCGAGGGTGCCTTCCATCGCACCGCTGGAGCACAGGGTGACCCGCTCGTGGTTCAGCTGGTTGGTGATGAGGCCCCAGCCGCCGTTCTCCTCGCCGACGAGGTACTTGGCCGGAACGCGGACGTCGTCGAAGAACGTGGCGTTGATGTCGTGCTCGCCCATGAGCTGCAGCGGCTGCAAGGTGATGCCGGGCGTGTCCATCGGCACGATGATCACCGAGATGCCCTTGTGCTTCTTGGCATCGGGATCGGTGCGCACCGCGAGCCAGCAGTAGTCGGCGCCGCCGGCGAGCGAGGTCCACATCTTCTGGCCGTTGATGACGTACTCGTCGCCGTCGCGCACTGCCCGGGTCTGCAGCGCGGCGAGGTCGGTGCCGGCGCCGCGGCTCGGAGTAGCCGATGCAGAAGTGGAGGTCGCCGGAGAGGATCTTCGGCAGGAAGAACTCCTTCTGCCAGTCGGTGCCGTAGTTCATGATCGTCGGGCCGACCGTGTTGAGCGTGAGCATCGGCACCGGCGCGCCGGCCCGCATCGACTCGTCGAAGAAGATGAACTGGTCGATGGGACCGCGCTCCTGGCCGCCCTACTCCTTCGGCCAGCCGATGCCCGGCCCAGCCGTCGGCGCACATCTGCTTCCAGACCCGCTTGGTCGCCTCGCCGATGGCGTGCGCGCGCGAGAGCTCCTCGACGGTCTCCGGGTCGAGCAGCTTGTCGTAGTAGGCGCGCAGCTCGTGCGCGGAGCGCCTCCTGCTCGGGGGTGTAACCGATCTCCATGCCGCCGCCCTGTCGAGTGTCGGGACGATACAGATCCGTGAATCTGTATAACAGACCGCGAAACGTCATGAGGAGGTCCCCGTGGACGCCAGCGGCATCATCATCGCGGCTCTGGACAGCACGCCAGAGGCGATCGAGTCCTGGAACAGCTGGTACGACCTGGATCACTTGCCGCCGAACGTGGCACTGCCAGGCATCATGTCCGGCCGCCGCTACGTCTGCACCGCGCCGTTGCACGAGTACCGGTCCAGCGGTGACGACCCGTGGTGGCAGGACGGCCGCTCGAGCTTCCTCACCATCTACACGCTGAGCGGCGACGTGAACGAGACGTTCGCGGCGATGGTCACCCTGCGAGAGGAACTCGTGGCGGCCGACCGCATGTTCGCCGACGAGCAGAAGGTGGTGCGCGGCGGGGACGGGTTGACGCTGCAGCGGGCGACCGCTTCGGCCGAGCTGCCGAATGCGCCGCGCGAATTGGCGTTCCTCGGCCACACGGGGCTCCTCGTGGTGCGGCGCCGGGACGGTGCCGGCTACAGCGCCGATGACCACGACGTGCTGGCGCAAGCGTTGTTGCCGGTGGACGGCTGCGCGGCGCTCATCAGTTTCCGCTCGGTACTGAACGCGGCCACCGGGCTGCATGTGGTGCTGCTCGGCGGAGATCATGGGGAAGCTGTGACGGCGTCGGCCGAGGCCGCGGCGCAAGCGCTGGTCCGGAGCGCGGCGTCCGCAGCGTTCAACCATTGCGCGTATCAGGCGATCAGCCCGCTCGAGTACCCCTGGGCGGAGGGGCTACGCGCCGCGGGGCTTCCGGCGCACCGCGCGTAGCCGTCGTTTCGCCGATCCCGTTCGATGGCGGAATGGGCGGATGGTGGGCTAGGGCGTAGGGGAGCGGCTGGTCACCTAGAGTAATCAACGTCTGTCGCCTAGTAAGCGATATCGCTCCGGCGCCGGCGCTGGCTGCGCAGATCACGCGGCGCAAAACCCGACCGGGTGAATGTGGGGCTGGCTAGGTCACAGTTGCGCTAAGTGACGAACAGCCGCCCTCCGGGCGGGTTATGTTGCCCACCGTATCGAGGGTGCGACCCGGTAAGGGATCGCGCTCCGCGCGCCTGACGACCGTACGGGCGCATCGTCACCGGAGGGGTCTTGGCTCGCCACGCAGCGCCGCGCAACTACCGTCGGCAATGGATCGCGGTTGCGGCCGTCGTTGTCGTCGCCGTGGTTGCGGCCGTCGTCGCGTTCATCGCTTCACCCGGGAAGAAGTCGCCGACGGCGTTCTCGGCGTCGCCGGCGAGCCCGACGCCCAGTGGCAGTCCCTGTCCGCAGGCTGAGCCGGTGCGCGTCGTGGCCGCGTCCGGCATCGCATCGGTGGTCCGCAGCGTCGCGAGCCAGGCCTGCCTGCAGGCGACCGTCTCGGTGAGCGACAACTCCGCCAGCGCCGCAGCCCAGCTCAAACAGGGCACGGCCGACGTTTGGATCCCGGACAGCCGCGTTCGAGCGATCCTCGCCGGAAAGGATCTCGCCGCTTCGGCGCCGAGCGTCGCCGCGAGCCCCATCGTCATCGCCGCGAACGCGAACCTCGACACGTCGCGTTTCGCCAAGAGCCCGTTGAGCTGGTCGGCGTTGCTCGATCAGAACTCCTTGTCGCCGTTGCACGTCGAGATCCAGGACAACGCGACGTCGTCGACCGCGCTCGTGGTCGCCTCCGCTTTGAACACGCTGGCGCAGCAATCGACCGGCGACAAGTACCTCGGCCTCGCGTCGACCGCTCTCGCGTCGACGACCATGAAGCCGTCAAGTGCGAAGGCCATCGCTGCCGGCACGCTGCGGGTCGAGGAGGCGCGCCTGGTCACGGCCCAGCCGGGCGCCAAGATCCTTGACATGACGGGCGGTTACCCGCAGCTCGACTACCCGTACGTCGCCCGCCCCGGTGCGAGCGCGAGCGTTCAGGCGGCGGTCAAGCAGCTGCTGCAGGCGCTGCAGGGAGCGTCGGGTGACACGGCGCGCAAGCAGCAGGGGCTGCTCAACCCCGGCGCCATCGCGGTGGAGCCCGGTGACTACTCCGGCGCCCGTAGCGGCACGCTGATCGCCGTCCCGCCGGTCGACTCCATCCCGACGCTGTACGCGATCGCCGACGCAGGCGCCCAGCACGGCCATACCCTCGCGGTGCTCGACATCTCCGGGTCGATGGCCGAGGCCACCGGCCCCGGTGAGTCGTCGAAGCTCGCCGCGGTGCAGAGCTCGGCGCGGCTGGCGGCGCAGTTGCTGTCGCCGCAGACCCAGCTGGGCCTGTGGGAGTTCACGTATCAGCTGGACCCACCGCGTGACTACCGGCAGGTGGTGCCGATCGCGCCGCTGTCGGGCAATCGCAGCACGCTGCTCGATGCGCTCGACCAGGCGACGCCCATCCCCACCGGCGGCACCAGCCTCTACCGGACGGTTCTCGACGCCTACAAGTACATCCAGGCCAACTGGAAGCCTGACTACGCGAACACCGTTCTCGTCTTCACCGACGGCAAGGACGAGGACGATCCCGGAGCGCCGAGCCTTGCGGACGTGCAGGCACAGCTCAAGGCGATTTCGGACCCGAAGCGTCCGATCCAGCTGATCATGCTTGGTTACGGGCAGGCCGACATCAATGCGATGAACAGTCTCGTCGGCACTGTCGGCGGCGTGGTCTACCACATCAACACGGCACCGCAGATCGTCGGGGCGTTCATCGACGCGATCTCCCACTCGGTGCTGAATTCCCTCAGTCAGGGCTGATCCGCGGCCGGTCCGGATGAGCGCGATCGCAAGTCGGCGGCGCGTTACCGGCGGTGCGGCTGCTGCCGATAGCTGCCCCGCGGCGGGTTCGTCGACCTCAGGGGGTAGAGCTGGTGAAGGTGTCTTCGCCTGCATGTGAGATGTGGCTGCACCTGTTCCCGATCCCGGGTGAGTGCGTTCCGGCGGCTCTGCGCGCGCAGGAGCTCGGCTTCGACGGGGTGCTGCTGGCTGACAGCCAGAACCTGGTCGGCGATCCGTTCGTGGAACTCGGTGCGATCGCCCGCAGTACAAGCGGGATGGGCGTCGGCACGGGCATCGTGAACCCGGTGACCCGGCACCCGGCCGTGGTCGCTTCGGCGATGGCGACCGTGCATGTCGAGTCCGGCGGGCGGGCGGTGCTCGGCTTGGGCCGCGGGGACTCGTCGTTGGCCCAGCTGGGGATTGCGGCTCCGAAGACGGAGGAGCTGCGCGTGTTCGTCACGCAGGTGCGGGGCTACCTGAGCGGGGAGCAGGTCGCGGCCGACGGCGCCGTGAGCCGCATCGGCTGGATCGCCGACATCGATCTCCCGCCGGTGCCCGTCGAAGTGGCCGCCACGGGGCCGCGGACGATCCGGATGGCCGGCGTGCACGCGGATCGGGTCATGTTGACGCTCGGTGCCGAACCCGGGCGGATCGCGTCGGCGATCGCAACCGCGCGGGACGCCCGGGCGCAGGCCGGTCTTGATCCGGCGCAGCTGCGTGTGGGTGCGTACGTCAACGTCGCCTGCCACGACGATCTGCCGACGGCGCGGTCACTGGTGCGCGGCAGCACGGCAATTTTCGCGCATTTCTCGGCGATGAGTGCCGCTGCATCGGCGGGACTCGACGTGACCGAAGCGGCCACCGTCGCCAGGCTTGGGGAAAGCTATGACGAGGCGCGCCACGGCCTTTCCGACGCGGCGCACATCGGTGCGCTGAGCGATGACTTCGTCGATCGCTTCGCCGTCGTCGGCCCGCCCGAGGTATGCGTGCAACGGTTGCGCCAACTCATCGACCTCGGGCTCGACCGGGTCATCGTGGTGGCCGGCTCGCGGGACGCCGACAAGGACGTGCTGGCGGAGACGAATCGTCGTTTCGCTGCGGAGGTGCTGCCGGCGCTGCGCCAGCCGGCCGCATGAGTGACGGCGCAGCGTCGCCGCGCATCGAGGCGAGCGCGGCGTCCTGCGAGGACAGCTGCGGCTGGGCGAGCCGCACCGGCGCTGCTTCGCCCGCGAACTCCAGCATCAACTGCGCGCTACGTCACGTCGGTCCCCCATTTGGCGGTTGCGCCATGGGCGTTCGGCCCTTATTGCGACCGTTCAGACCGTCGACACCGAGGGGAGACGGGAGCAGCAGACGGAAGGTCGTCGGCGAAGATGCGCACACGGCATGGGCGGTGGCGTCGCCGGCTGCGTCGCGGCACAGCCGGGCGGCGTCCACGCGTTGCGCTGCTACTGCTGCTGATGCTGCTGATTCCCTTGACGTCGCTCGCGTTCACCAGCGGCGGAGCAGCCGTCGACCACTGGCGCGCGCAGCGCACGGCGAGCTCCGTGCGCCAGGACGCTTTGCAGCTGGCGTCTCTGGTGTCGGCGCGTGCCGTGGTCATCGACGAGTACGTGGGTGCCTCGACGGTCGTCGAAGCGACAAGCTTGGGCATCAAGCCGGGTGACGTGGATCGGCTGTTCGGGGTGGATCTGGTCGGCCCGATGCAGCAGGCTCGATCGCGGCTCGACGCGGCGCTCGCCCGGCTGCCGCAGCTCGCTGCCGAGCGCCGAGATCTGCAGGCCTTGCGGCTCGCCGTCGACGGTGGCTCGGCGAGCAGGGGGGATGTGGACGAGCTCTACAACCGCATCACCCGCAAGATTGCGGATCTCTGGTCGGCCGAATTCGCGGCTTTGCGTCGCGACGCACTCGGTGTTTCCGACGGCGGAAGCTTGCTCACGGACCGGGTGGATGCCGTCGCCGATACCTTCGCCGCCCTAGCCATCAGCGAGCAGGAAGTCCGGCAGGCGAACGCAGCAGCCGAGACTGCAGCCACTCCTGCTGCCGTGGAAGCGCTCATCGCCGACCGGGCGGCGGTCGACGCGTACGCCTCGCGTTTCAGCGGGCGACTGGGTACGCGCGCCGTCGCTGCCTGGGCTGCGCTCGGCAAGAGCGAGGTGACCCGCACCTGGACGCAGACGCTTTCCCGCGTCATCTCGGACGGACTCGCCGGCCGCCGGTCCACCTGGACAACGGACCTGCACAGCTACGCACGGTCGTTTGCGTCCGGACCCGACTACCTCCGGCTGCTGACAGCCGTGAACGTTGCCGCAGCGACTGACCTGCGAACGCTCGCTGCCGACCAGCACGCCGCGGCGACCTCCGGCTTCTGGCGGGCGGTGGCCGGGCTCGCCGGAAGCGTGGTGCTGTCGCTGCTGGCAGCCGGTGCGGTGGCTCGCCAAGTGGTGCGGCCGCTGGGGCGGCTATCGCGCGCAGCGCGGCGCGTGGGCAACGGCGAGTTCACCGACAGCATGGTGCGGCCGGCGGGTCCGCGCGAGGTCGCGGACACGATCGTCGCCGTCGACGGCATGGCGGCGACGCTGGCCGCGGTGGAGGCGTTCACCGTGACGCTGGCCGCGGAACCCTTCTCTGCGGCATTGGACGAGTCGATGCCGGGCGGGGCCGGGCTCGCGTTGCAGCCGACCCTCGGTCGGCTGCGCGAGTCGGTACGGGACGGTGAGCGCCAGCGTGCGCTCTTGGACGAGGCGGCCTCACATGACGCGCTGACCGGGCTGCTGAACCGGCGGGCGGCGCTCGAGGAGGTCGGCCGCCAGCTTGCCCAAGCCCAGCGAGCCAGTGACCGGGTCATGGCGCTCTTCGTCGACCTCGACGGCTTGAAAGCGGTGAACGACCGGTTCGGCCACCAAGCCGGGGACGAGGCGATCCGCCAGGCCGCGGCCGCGCTGTCGGCCACGGCGCGTGCGGGTGATGTGGTGGCCCGGCTCGGCGGTGACGAGTTCCTTGTCGCCGGGCCGGCGTCAGCCGGCGAGAAGGAGCTGCCGAGGATCGCCGAACGCCTGCATGCTGCGGTACAGGAACGCATCATTCAGGTCTCGCCTGAGCAGACAGTCGCGCTTCGCGGCTGTGTCGGTGCGGCGCTGTCCCTGCCGGGCGACACAGTCGATGAGCTGATCGCCCGAGCGGACTGGGCGTTGTACGCGGCGAAGGACGCCGGCCGTGCCTGCGTGAGATGCGTGGCCTCGGACGGCGCTGCCCTGCGGGGCTGAACGTCAGGCGCCGGCCGCGACGAAAGACGCGGACGCGCAGCTAGCGTCGTCGCTCTCGCCGCTTGCGACGGGTGTCGCGAAGAAGGTCGATCACCGCGGCACCAATGGTGACCGTGGCAACGACGGGATGCCCTTTCTCCTTCGTGGCCGGCGCGGCGGCGCTGCGGTTTTCCGCAGCCACCGTGTCGGCGATGTCCTCGGACGCCGAGAACTGTTCGAGTTTGCCGTGCTGCTGCAGCCAGTACAGGTAGGCAAACGCCGGCACCACCAGCAGCAGCGCCAGGCCTAGGACAGCGATTTCAGTGTTCAGCGAAGCGATCGGGGCGCTCGCGTCCACGATGGTCATGTCGCCCGGCAGCACCCACGGATATTGCGCCCACGCCCAGGCGGCGACGACGCTGACGACGGCAAGGGCGCCCGTGAAGCGCAGTGCCCAGGTGCGGCGCAGCAGGATGAGCGCCAGCGCAGCCAGGCCCGAGACCATGGAAAGGATCACCATGGGCAACGCGACGCCGAACAGCCGGTGCCAGATGTAGGGGGCGCTGCCGTGCAGCAGTCCGAGGTTGACGGCGGCGAGCACACCGGTCACGGCACCGGCTGCCAGCGAGCGACGGGAGAAGTAGCGGACCATCTCCTCGTCCCCGCGCCGGTGCGAATCGCCGACGAGGTAGATGGCGCCGATGTACGCGCACGAGGCCACGAAGAGCGCACCGGTCATCATGGTGGTGGGCGTGACCCAGGCGCTCAGCGGATCGCCGGCATTGGCCGAATGCACCCGGCCAGTGGCCACGGCACCGACGGATACGCCGAGGAAGAACGGCGCGAGAAACGACGAGCCGGCGAAGAGCACCCCGTTCAACTGCTGCGATCGAAGGCGTTCGGATTCGTGCCGGAACCCGAAGCCGACGCCGCGCAGCACGAGGCCCAGGAGCGACAGTGACAGCGGGACGAACAGCGTCGTCGTCACCGCAGCGAACGCCGGCGGGAAGCCCGTCCACACGAAGACGATGCCGAGCACGATCCAGGTCTGGTTGCCTTCCCACACCGGGGTGACCGACTTGTCGATCTCCTCACGCGGCCGGCGGCCACGCTCGGTGCTTCCAGCCAGCAGGTCCCAGATCCCACCGCCGAAATCGGCGCCGGTGAAGATGGCGTACGCGGCCATGGTGGCGGCAAGCCCCACGCCGACCGTGATCGCCTGCCAGGACGGATGCACTGTGCTCAGCGGCAGGGCACTCATCGCCTTGACACCTCATCAGGTGCCGCGACGTGGACGGGGGGTGACGCGTGGTCGGCCCTGTTCGGGTCGGCTTGCTCCTTGCGCCATCGCCGGCTCATCAGCCAGGGCACCCCCAACGTGACACCGGTGAGGACCAGATAGATGGCGATGGTGACGCCGAGCGTGACCGGAATCCCGCTTGCGGTGGTCACGGCGTCTTTGGTGAGGAGGTAGCCGTATACCGTCCACGGCTGGCGCCCCACCTCGGTGACCAGCCACCCGGACTCCATGGCGATCACCGAACCGATCCCGGCGAGCGCGGCGGGGATGAGGAACCACTTGGTGGCGAGCAGCCGCCGGTGAAACCACCAGATCCACGCCTGCCAGGCGCCGAGGACGACGAGCATGACCCCGATCCCCACCATGGCGTCGAACGCCAGGTGGATGAGGTTCGGTAGCGGTGGGCGCAGGTCGGGTGGCACGCTGTCCCATCCGGTGACCCGCTGGTCCGGTGAGTAACCGACGAGCAGCGAGTCGAACTTCGGGATGCCGATGCCGAAGTAGACCTTGCCGTGCCAGTAGATGCCGCCGATCCACTCGGTCACGCCCTTGTGGGTGTGGTCGACGAGCTCCATCGCCGCGAACTTGATCGGCTGCTGCTTCTCGATGCGCCGGGCCACGAAGTCGCCGAACACGATCTGCACCGGGGCGAAAGCTGCAGCGGTGACGAACGGGATGGCGAAGCCGAGCCGGTGATAGTGGTCGCGCCGGCGCCGTAGCAGCCCGACGGCGTAGACCCCTGCGATCGCAAATCCCGTGACCATGTAGGCCGCGAAGATCATGTGCGGGACTTCCCAGGGGGTCGCGCGGTTGAAGAACACCGCCCACGGGTCGACGTGGGTGATCTTCCCGTTCTTCATGGTGAATCCGCTGGGCTGGTTCATCCACGAGTTGGCGGCCACCACGGAGAACGCGCCGAGGATGCCCGACAGCACCAGGGGAGTGCCGGTCCACCAGTGCAGCCAGCCGTGCAGGTGGCGCCAGCCGTACACGTAGATGGCCGTGAAGATGGCCTCGACGAAGAACCAGATCGCCTCGACGCTGAACGGGATGCCGAAGGCGGCGCCGTACTGGCCCATCAGCTTGGGCCACAGCAGCCCGAGCTCGTAGGACAGGACCGTCCCGGAGACCGCTCCGACGGCGAACAGCACTGTCATGACCTTCGACCAGCGGCGCGCGAGAAGCAGCGCGTTCGCGTCGCCGCGGCGCAGCCCGAGGTAGTGCGCGGCGAGCACGACCGTCGGCATGGCGATGCCGAAGCAGGCGAAAATGATGTGGAAGCCGAGTGACAACGCCATTTGCGAGCGCGCCGGGATGACGTCGTTCGCGGCGAGGGTGAGGTGGCCCGCGGCGAGCGTCATGAGGGAGGAGGTCATCGGTCACGCTGTCCCCGGCGCGCGTGGAGTTAAGCACGCGAATCCGCTCGCGAGTGAACGTAGGCGGCGCGGGTACGGGCGCCGAGTCCGAAGACGCGCCGTTCGAAGGGAGATCTCGTGCCCGCAGCGATCGCTGTCGTCTTGCTCGGAGCCCTGATGACCGGTCTCGGGGTGATCGAGACCGCCATGTACGACGTCGGAATCGTCACGATTTTTATTGGATTGGTAGGAGTTGTCGTACGGCTCACCGAATGGGCAACGGCACTGGTCCGCGCCCGGCGCGGCGACTGACCGGCGAATCGCAACAGTTGCACAACGCTCGGTGACGGGCTGCGAAACGGTTCACCCAGCTGGCCTACCGGATTGTTCGGATCGGGGTGAAGCCGCCGTTTTAGGCCGGCTACCCCATTAGCATCCCCTCGGTGGACTTGGAATGGGACGAGGAGCGGCTCCAGCTGCGGTCGGACGCCGTTTCTTTCGCGTCCACGGCTTTGGGCGGTGATATTTACCGGGATGACCAAGAAGGCCGGTGGCCACAGGAGAAATGGCTGCGGCTCGCGGACTGGGGGTATTTCGGACTCTGCGTTCCTGCGGAGTACGGGGGAGCTGGGGCGGACCCACTGACGGGGCTGCTGATCACCGAGGGGCTTGCCGAGGGGTGCCCGGACTACGGACTGCTCTTTTCCGCAGTGGTGCAGGCGTGGGTGGTCATCCCCGCGGTGATGCGTTTCGGATCTGCCGAGCAACGCAGCGATTATCTGCCAGGACTCGCTGCGGGGTCGTTGACCGCGGCATTTGCGGCGACCGAGGTCGAGGCCGGGTCCGACGTCTTCGCGATGGGGACGCGCGCCGCAGCCGTCGACGGTGGGTGGCGGCTGACCGGCCGCAAGGCATTCATCACTAACGCGCCCATCGCCGACGTCTTCCTGTGTTTCGCCAAGATCGGCGGTGATGCCCTGCTGGGCGGCATCACGGCGTTTCTCGTCCCTGGCGACGCGCCCGGCCTGGTTCGCGAGCCGGCGCAGCAGAAAATGGGCCTGCGCACGTCACCCGTCGGCGACGTGGTGCTCGACGACGTCTTCGTGCCGAAGACCGCGGTTGTCGGAAAGCCCGGGCGCGGGGCAGCGGTTTTCGCCGAGGTACTGGAATGGGAGCGGATCTGGTCGATGGCGCTCCACGTGGGCATGCTGCTGACCGAGTTGCGCGAGACGTGCAAGTACGCGCGTGAGCGAAAGGTGTTCGGCGCGACCATCTCGTCCTACCAGGCGGTGTCGCACCGGCTCGCGGAGATGAAGCTGCGGGTGGAAGCCGGCCGGCTGCTGCTGTACCGGGCAGCTGCGACGAAGGCGGCCGGCAAGCCCGCGGGGGAGCAGGCGGCGCTGGCCAAGCTCTATCTGAGCGAGAGCGCGGTCGCGAGCAGCCTGGACAGCCTGCAGGTGCACGGCGCCTACGGCTACATGTCCGAGTCCGGGGTCGAGCGTCGGGTGCGCGACTCCCTGGCCAGCCGGATCTATTCCGGGACCAGCGAGATGCAGCGGGAGATCATCGTCCGCTCCATGGGGCTATGAGCCCGGGCCCGCCCTACCTGCTGTCCCAGTGGCTGTCCGAGTCGGCGGACCGGTCGCCGGACGCTCCGGCGCTGCGTAGCGACGGGGCGGAAGTCAGCTACGCGGAGCTGGACCAGCTCGCGGGCCAGGTGGCCGCGACGCTCGGGGAGCTGGGGGTGGGCCGAGGCGACCGCGTCGGCCTGTCGCTGCCCAAGGGCATCGAGGCGATCGCCGGGCTTTACGGCATTCTGCGCGCGGGCGCCAGCTACGTGCCGATAGACCCGCAGGCTCCCGCGTTGCGCGCGGCAGGCATCGCCACTGACTGCGGGCTCGCCGCATTGGTGACGGACGAGGAGCGTGCGCAGGCACTGCGCGCGGTGAACCCCGCAGTGGCCGAGCGCGGGATCGCGTGCCGGGGCACGGCGCCCGACGGTTTCGCGTCCTGGCAGGAGGTGCTGCGGCGGGTCCCCGCGCCGCATGCTGCCAGGGTCGTCGACACGGACCTGGCGTACATCCTCTACACGTCTGGTTCGAGCGGCCGGCCCAAGGGCGTGGCGATCTCCCACCGCAGCAGCCTCGCGTTCGTCCAGTGGGCCTGCGCGACGTTCGCGCTGCGGCCCGATGACGTGCTGTCCAATCACGCGCCGCTGCACTTCGACCTCTCCACCTTCGATCTGTTCGGCGCGGTGATGAGCGGGGCCGCCGTCTCCGTGGTGCCGCCCAAGGCCGCGATGTTCCCGGTGCGGCTCGCCGAATGGATCCGGTCGGAGGCCATCACGGTCTGGTACTCGGTGCCGTCGGCGCTGTCCATGCTGGTGCGCTTCGGTGATCTCGCCACGCGCCCCGCGTCATCGCTGCGGCTGGTGCTCTTTGCCGGTGAAGTCTTTCCGGTGCGCTACCTGAAGGCGCTCATGGAGCTGATCCCGCAGGCCCGGTACGTCAACCTGTACGGGCCTACCGAGACGAACGTGTGCACCTTTGAAGAGGTCACGCAGCCGCCGCTGGACGACCGGCCGGTGCCCATCGGGCGCACCTGCGCGAACGCGCGCGGAACCGTCGTCGACGAGTGCGGGGAAGTCGTGACCGGCTCGGGCGGCACCGGCGAGCTCTACATCACCGGCTCGACGGTGGCGGACGGCTACTGGGGTGACCCGCAACGGACCGCGGAAGGATTCGTTGCGCCGCACACCTACCGCACGGGAGACGTCGTCGAGATACTCGACGACACCGACGATCCCCGCTACCGCTTCCTCGGCCGTCGCGATCACCTGGTCAAGACGCGTGGCTACCGCGTCGAACTCGGTGAGATCGAGTCCGCGCTCTACGCCCATCCGCTGGTGCAGGAGTGCGTGGCCGTCGCGGTACCGGATGACATGCTGGGCACCCGCATTGCCGCCTTCTGTGCGGTGGCGCAGCAGGTGGCGGAACCGGACCTGCGGCGAGCGTGCAGCGAACGGTTGCCGTCCTACATGGTTCCCGAACGGGTCTTTGTCTCAACGGAAGAGCTGCCGAAGATCTCGACTGACAAGTACGACAGGCAAGAACTGTCCGCGCGAGCGGCAGCGTCGATCGGGGGGTCGATGTGATCACGGAAATGTCAACAGTTCGGGGGGTCCTCGCCGGCATCGTCGGTTCGGAGGTCGTGAACGGCATCTCGGACGATGAGCTCATCTTCGAGCACCGCATCGTGGACTCTCTGCACCTGGTGGAACTGGTCGAACGGCTGGAGTCCGCCTTCGGGGTGGAGGTGGAGGGCGAGGAGCTGACCGCCGAGAACTTCGGTTCCGTCGGGGCTATCGCCCGCTTCTTCGCGAGCAAGGCGGCCGCGTGACCCCCGGGGGGGCGCGGACCAGACACGAGAAGCGGGTGACGGAGAAGGGGGTGGCACAGAAGGGGGTGGCACAGAAGGAGGTGGCACAGAAGGGGGTGGCACAGAAGCGGACGGCACAGCCCCCGAAGCGCCGTAGTCCGCTGCGCGGCGACTTCTGGCACGCCGTGGCACGGCGTCTTGCTGATGTCGCCACGGCCGACGTGCTGCAGCGGGATCTGGCCCAACCCGTTCGGGCTTACGAGGCGTCGCCCCGGCTCCGGATTGTCGCTGTCGATACCTCCGGCGACTGGAAGACCGTCATACCCGAACAGTCGTGGACGCACGTCAGACGGGCGCTGCAGCGGGAGGATCGCGGCTGGTATGCCGTCGTCGACGGCGAGTTCGCCGGGTGGCTGTGGGTCAGCCGGGTGTCGCATCGTGACCCGTGGTCGGGGATCCGGATCTGGCTACGCCCGGATGAGGCCTACGCCTACGGCCTGCTGGCCTTACCGCAATTTCGCTCGGATGGTGTCGGAGCCGTGCTGTTCGCAACGGTGCTCCGGCAGCTGCAGGGCGACGGCGACGTGCGCGTCGTCTACGGCTGGGTCGACCGCGACAACCGGCCGAGCCAGCTGCTGCTTCGCATGCTCTTCGGCTTCACCGAGCTGCAGCAGGTGAGCTATGCACGCGTGTTGCAGCGTTGGGGAATGCAACTTCCTCGGTCGGCGCGTCCGGTGGGCGGGCCGGTGTCCCGCCCCCGGCGGCGGTTCGCCTGACGGGGCGAACATTTGCGCTGAAACCCCTCCGGGACTCGGCAAGGAGCCCACAATGAGGCGGGGCCGACTGGGCCCGCGTCAAGGGGGAGACCACGTGTCAGGATTCGACAAGCCGCCGGCTCAGCCGGACGGCGAGCCCGTACCGCAGACGACCGTCATGGCTCGTCCGCAGCTACCGGCGCAGCCCCCGCCCCCGCCCGCGCCCGCGTACCCGAGCCCGGTTCCTTCGCGGCCGGTCATTTCCGTCGTTCGGACGGCCGCAGAAGGCTTCTGGTACGCCTTGCTCTGCGTCTGCTTCGGTGCCGGTTACTTCGCGAAGATCCCGACGAAGAAGGCCCTCGAGGATGCCGGCCTGTGCACGCTGACCGGGGCGGAGCGCGTCTGGTACACGCTGCAGTGCATCTACTTCGGTGCCGGCTACTTCGCCAAGGTTCCGGTGAAGAAGGCTCTGGCAGAGGCGGGGCTCGCGCAGCAGACTTCGGCCGAGCAGGCCTGGTACACGCTGCAGTGCATCTGCTTCGGTGCCGGTTACTTCGCCAAGGTGCCGATGCGCAAGGCTCTTGATGACGCCCGCGTCGTGCAGATGACGTCGGCCGCCTCCGGCTGGTACATGCTGCAGTGCATCTACTTCGGCATGGGCTACCTGAACAAGGTCGTGCACAAGAAGGCGCTCTCCGAAGTCACCGGTGGGGCCGTTCGGCGCGGCTGACGGCGTACGGTCGGCGCTGTTCACTGCGTCCCGGACTGCACACGCCAAGGAGAGAACGTGTCGCCTCAGCCCGAGCAGCCCACCATCAAAGGACCCGCCGACTGGTTCACCGGCGACGTCTACATCGATCAGATCGTGCGCGGCGAGGAGCCGTCCCGGGTGCGGGTGAGCGCGGTGCGGTTCGCCCCGTCGGCCCGTACCGCCTGGCATTCCCACGCGGTCGGCCAGACCCTGTACGTCACCGAAGGCAAGGGCTTGCATCAGCTGCGCGGCGGTGACCTCGAGGAGTTGCGCCCGGGCGACGTGGTCATTGCGCCGGCCGACCATTGGCACTGGCACGGCGCTGCACACGACCACTTCATGAGTCACCTGTCGATCACCGAAGGGCCCTCGGACGATCGGCCCGAGGCCGACTGGGGCGAGCACGTCACGGATGCCGAGTACCGCGGAGACCGGCCTTGATCTTCATCACGGCGAAGTTTTCCGTCCGTCCCGAGGTGGCTGAGCGGTGGCCAGAGATCACGCGCGCTTTCACCCAGGCGGTACGGGCAGAACCGGGATGTCTCTGGTTCGACTGGTCGCGCAGTGTCGATGACCCGAACGAGTACGTGCTGGTGGAAGCGTTCCGGGACGAGGAGTCCGGGGTGGCGCACGTTCAGTCGGCGCACTTTCGGCAGGCCACCCAGGAGCTACCGCAGTACCTCACCGCGACCCCGCGCATCGTCAACACCGCGATCGAGCAGGACGGCTGGTCCGAGCTGGGAGAGATGGCGGTCGGCTAGCCCCGATCAGTCGGTGGCCAGCGCGGCGAGCAGCGAACGTGCCACAAAGCGGCGATAGCTGCGGTCGGCGTGCTCGAACGCGACCCCCGTTCGTTGCGAGTCCATCGTCGACGACAGCGTCCAGAGCAGCCGGCGGGCCTGCGTGGTGTTGACGATCGTGACCCCCTCGTTTCCGGCGGCCGTGGCGAACAGCTGGTAGAGCCGCTCGACGAGCTCGCGGAAGGAGGTCTTCAGCGCGTCCCAGGTGGTGGCACGCAGCTTCGGCTGGGAGCGACCGTCCCCTTCGAAGTGCAAGACGAACTCGCGGCGCAACGTCGACAGGTGCGCCGTCGTCGCTTCGAGGAGCGCGGTGACGCTCTCGAGAGCGTCCGGCGGAAGCGCGTCCAGGACCTCGCGGGCATGCCTGATGCGCTGCAGGTAGAGCAGCGCGAGCATCTCGTGCTTGCCGCCGAAGCGGGCGTGGATGGTGCCGGGCACCAGGCCGAGTGACTTGGCGAGCTCGCGAACGCTGAATTCGGCGACTCCCACCTCGGAGATCAAGCGCCGTGCTTCGGCGAGCATGTCGCCGGTCGAGACCAGCTGCGGCCGGCCGCCTTTCGACGGGTCCGAGGCCGGCGGGGGCGTGCGTTCAGCCATGCGCCGAGACGCCGAGATAGGTCGCCGCGACGGCCTCGTTGCTGCGCACCTCGTCAGGTGACCCGGACGCGACGACGGCACCGCGGCCGAGCACGGCGACTGAGTCCGCGACGGCCAGCGCCTTGCTCACCATCTGCTCGACCAGCAGCACCGTAACGCCGTCACGAGCCAGGTCGGCGGCGAGCTCCATCACCATCGACACCAGCCGCGGAGCGAGTCCGAGTGAAGGCTCGTCGAGCAGGAGCACGCGGGGGCGAGCCATCAGAGCCATGGCGATCGCGAGCATCTGCGCCTCGCCGCCGGAAAGGGAGGCGGCCGACTCGCGGCGCCGGGATCCGAGGATGGGAAACCGCTCGTACATCGCTTCCCGGTCGGCCTCGAGGCCGGAACGGGAGCGTCCGCGCACCCAGCCGCCGACGAGCAGGTTGTCGGCGATCGGCTCCGGTCCGAAGAGCCGTCGCCCCTCCGGGACCAGTGCCACGCCGCTGCGCGCCACCTTCGCCGACGAGTGACCATCGATGCGCTGACCGTCGATCTCGATGGTGCCGGCGGACGGCCTGAGCAATCCCATGACGCAGCGCAGCAGCGTTGACTTGCCGGCACCGTTGGGTCCGAGCAGCACGGTGAGCCGGCCTGGCTCGACCGTGACGTCGACTCCGTGCAGCACGTCCGCCGCTCCGTAGCCGGCGCGCAGCCCGCGGATCGAGAGCCGGCCTCCGGAGTCGGTGGCGTCGCTTGACGGCTGCGTCTGCAGCCGGGTGGTGGGCATCAGGCAGAACCTTCCTTGGCCAGCTGGACCTTCTCATCTTCCAGCGACGCGAGCTCATCACCGAGGTACGCCGCAATGACGTTCGGATCGCGGCTGACGACGGCGGGCTCGCCGGATGCGATGACTTCGCCGGCATCCAGCACGGTGACCTGATCGCACAGGCTCATCACGAGCTCGGCGTGGTGCTCGACGAGGATCGTGGTGATGCCGACCTCGCGGACCAGCCGCACGATGTCGACGAGCTCGTCGATCTCGCTGCCGGTCAGCCCGGCCACCGGCTCGTCCAGTAGCAGCAGTCGCGGCCGGGTCGCCAGCGCGCGTCCGACCTCGAGCAGCCGCCGCTCGCGCGGGGTCAGCGATGACGCGTGCGCGCGCAGCAGGTGGGCGAGCCCCAAGGCCGCGGCCCACTCCTGCGCCTCGGCGCGATGCCGGCGCGCTTCCCGGCACGCCGCAGGAAGGCGCAGCGCGTACGACAGGTGCCGGACCCGGCGGTGCGTGTCCAGGCCGAGGATCAGGTTGTCCAGCACGCTGGCCTCCTCGGCGAGGACGGCGGTTTGAAACGTGCGGCCCACACCGGCCTTGGCCCGGCTGCGGGCGGGCCCGTCGATGGCCTCGCCGGCCAGCCGCACGCTCCCGCTCTCGACCGGGGTGAGCCCGTTGATCGAGTTCAGCAGGGTGGTCTTGCCGGACCCGTTCGGGCCGATGAGGCCGGCGATGTGACCACTGGTGACGGTCATCGCGACGCCGCGCAAGATGCGCAGCCCCCCGATGGTGCGGTGGATGTCGGTGACGTCCAGCCCGCCGCTGCCGCTTGCCCGGGTTCGCGTCAGCAGGCCGCGCAGCGCTTCGAGGTCGACGGTCGCGTAGCCGGCGGTGTCGTCCGGCGCCGTAGTCGCAGCGGGCGCGGTGGCTACGGTGGCCCGCTTGCGGGATACCGCTTCGACGACCCGCGCTGCAGCGCGCTGCACCCGAGGGTTCTGCCCGATGCCGGCGAGACCCTTGGGGACGACGAGCACCACGAGCAAGAGAATCGCCCCGTAGACCAGATCCTTGGTGCCGCCGCCACTTCCGGCGGCTTGATTGAGGATCATCGGGATCACGGTGAGCACGATCGTTCCGAGCAGTGCGCCGGTCACCGACGCGACCCCGCCGAGAACCACCATCAACAGCAGCGTGATGGAGGTGTTGATACCGAAAGTGTCGGTGGCGATGGGTCCGTTCAGCTGCTGGTAAAGCCCGCCGGCGAGGCCGGCGAGCGCCGCGTACATCGTGAACGACGCGACCTTGTAGCGGCCGGGAGACACCGCGAGGGAAGCGGCCACCGCCTCACCGCGCCGGGAAATCATCAGCGCGCGCCCGAACGGGCTGCGCAGCAGGTTGCGATGCAGGATGTACGCCACGAGTCCGCACAGTGCAACGTAAAGCCACATCCGTGAGAGCGGGATGTCAGCTGCCTGGGCGTAAACGCCGTCCCCGCCGCCGGTGAACGAGCGGAACCGCAGCGCGACCGCGCTGACCACGTCGGCGTACATCAGCGTGACGACGGCGACGGCGAACGCACCGAGGCGCAGCGCCGGGATCGAGGTGATGGCGCCGACCGCCGCGCACAGTACGCCGGCGATGAGCAAGCCCAGCAGAGGAGGGAGGTTGCCGTGGACCTGAGAGAGCGCGACGGCGTAGGCGCCGATGAGCATGAATGCGGCGGTGCCCATGGAAACCGCACCCGCCGCGACGGCGAGATCGAGGCCGACGACGGCCACGAAGTAGATGGCGCCGAGGGTGATGGAGAACAGGTAGAACGTGTTCGGCATCGTGCCCGGTAGCACCGCGATGACGACAATCGCGGCGATGATCTGGACGAGCGGAACCAGGCGCTGCCACCGGCGCGCGCCGGCGGTAGCGGGCTTGGTGGCAGGCGTGTCAAGGGTGGTCACAGCGCACGCACCTGTCGGCCGAGCACGCCTTGCGGGCGTGCGATGAGAACGACGAGCAGAATCGCCAGCGAGATCGGCGTCTGCAGCTCGGCGCCGAGGTACTGGACCGTCAGCTGCTGGCCGATGCCGAGCACCGCTCCGCCGATCAGCGGCCCCCACAGATGCGGGATGCCGCCGATCGTCGCGGCGATGAACGCGTTGAGCGTGAGGCCGAAGCCCATCTGGGTCGACGCCTGCGTCACCGGGCCACCGATGAACCCGCCGAATCCGGCGATGAGGCCGCCGAGCGCGAACGCAAGCACGGCCAGGCCACCGACCGGGAGCCCGCGCATGGCGGCCCCCTCCCGGTCGGCCGCCATGGCCAGCAATCCCCGTCCCCACCGCGCTTTTCGAAACCAGGTGGCGACCGTCACGGTCAGCGCGACCGCCACCAGGATCATGAACGCCCGCTGCGGAACGATGAGCAGATCACCCAGATGCCAGGGCTTGGCATCGATGTAGTTGGGAAACGCGCGCTCGGCGTTCTCGTTGCCGCTGCGGGTGGCCAGCAGCTGAGCTGCCGACCGGACGATGATGGCCACGCCGAGCGTGGACAGCATCCATAGGGTCGCGTCCCGCTGGCTTGCCAGCCGGCGCACCGCGAAGATTTCGGTGAGCGCGCCGATGGCCGCCGTGACGAGCACGACGACCAGCAGCGCGATCCCGAGCGGGAGCCCGCTCGCCGCCCACAGGCTCACCCCGAGCATCGCGCCCACCATCACGAGCTCGCCTTGCGCGAAGTTGAACACGCCCGTGGCGGCAAAAATCACGTTCAGCCCGAGTCCGACGATGGCATAGATGCTCCCGGCCTGCAGCCCGCGAAGCAGGGAGTTGAGCAGGTCCCACATATCTCGTCCTTGTTCCTTGGAGCGTTCTTGGAGGGCTCTTGACCGGCTACCGGATCAGCCGGATTCGCCCGCGCGCAGCGGGATGCCGTTCTCGAGCGTTCCGGGGATGACGAGGGCCTGCTGGTCCGCGGTCAAGCCGTTGTGCGCGGTGTCCGTGAACGCGTAATGCGCCTTGATGCCGTCCGGGTAACCGTTCTTCTCGGTCCACTGCGCCAGCTTCGCGCCGTCGGTCGAGTGCGTCGCTTCCATCGCGCGCTTGATCATGTTGAAGCTGTCGAGCACGCCGGCCGAGAGGTTGATCGGTGCGGCGAGCGCGGCACCGCCGCTGATGTTCTCCACCATCTTGGCGAAGGCGGTCGCTTGCGAGGCCGGGCCCGGGCGCGTCGCGCGCTGGCCGTAGCCGCTGGCAGCCCACTTCTTGGCCCACTCCTGCCCGGTGGCGTCGGCGACCACGGTCACCGCTGCCGCCGCGTTACCGAAGACGTAGGGCTGGAACTGGATTTCCTTCATGGCCTTGGCCGCATTGGCGACGTCGGTCGGGACGGCGGTGGCGAGGTAGACGGCGTCGGCCCCGCTGCTCTTCAGCTGAGCGGCCTGCGTGCCGAGGTCCAGCGCAGCGGTGGCGAAGTGCACGGTGGTCACCACGTTGATGCCGGCGTCCTTCGCGGCTTTGTTGAACGCGTCCGCGTAGGCCGTGCCAGACGCGTCGTCCGCCTGCAGCATCGCCACGGTCTTGACGCCGACCGCCTGCATCCGCTTGATGGTCGACGGCATCTGCGAAGGCCGGTCGGCCTCGACGGAGAACGTCGTCGGGTAGTTCGCGCCGTCGCCGCAGTCCGGGCAGCCGCTCAGCGAAAACTCCAGCAGGCCGGCCTTTTTCACCAGCGGAAGGGCTGCCGCGGCCTCGCCGGTGTACAGCGGACCGATGATCGCGTTCACCTTGTCGGAGTCGATGAGCTGGCGGGCCGCGGCCGCCGTGCCCGGGCCGGTGCCCTGGTCATCGCGCACGATGATCTGCACCTTCCGGCCGTCGATCGTCGACGTGTTCGGGATCTTGTCGGTGGTGAGCGCCTCGGCGACCGCCTTGTAGACGGTGCTGGTCCCGGCCAGCTGCCCGGACGTCGGGATCAGCACACCGATCTTGATCGGACCGCTGCTGTCCGCGTTGCCCGAGCCGCCGCCGCTACTGGTCTTGTCGCCGGGCGACGAGCAAGCCGCCACCGCGCTCGAGAGCAGACCCGCGGCCACGAGGGCGGAGCCCAGCCGGCTCCATCGACGTGACGTCATAGGTGTTCCCCTGTTCCTTGAAGCGGGGCCGACCCGGCGGCCGCTAACCCCTGATCTGAGGCACCGGGCATCGTTGCCGGAGCCTTGCCCGCCGGGACGCACATGCGCCCGGCGAAACCCTGTGCTGTATCGAGACTTTTGCCGTTCGGCGGCCCGCGCCTCTAGGGCAGGCACTTCTCCGGAAGCGGATGCCGGAAGAGCTTCGCGGCGTTGGCATGGCACATCAGGCGAAGTTCGTCGTCCGGGATGTGCCCCCACACGTCGGCGATCACCTGCTGGCTGTCGGGCCAGGTGCCATCGCCGTGCGGATAGTCGGTCTCCGCCATGATGTTTTCGACCCCGATGCGATATCGAGTGTCGATGGTCGACGGATCATCGAGTGTGCAGAACCAGAAGTTGCGCTTCAGCACGTCCGCCGGCCGAATGTCCCAGCCCATGCCGTAGCCGGAGCGATCGATGATGTTGTCGAGCCGATCGAGCAGCATGGCGACCCAGCCGATGCCCCCTTCGCTCATGGCGATTTTGAGCTCGGGGTGCTTCACCGCATAGCCCGACCACAGCCATTCCGCGCACGCCGACAGGCTGAGCTGGCCGAACATCGTGGCCCCCAGCTGCAGGCGCGGGGAACCTTCCGGATGCACGTATCCGCCGGATGATCCGACGTGAAGGCAGATGACAGTGTCCGTCTCCGCGCAGGCGGCAACGATCGGATCCCAGTAGCCGCTGAACAGCGAGGGCAGGCCGATGCGGTGCGGGCGCTCGGGCAGCGTGATGGCGGTGAAGCCGCGCTCGGCGTTGCGGTGGATCTCCCTGACCGCCTCAGCCGGGTCGGTGAGGAAGGTGATGCCCATCGGGATGATCCGTTCCGGATGCGGCTGCCACCAAGCCTCATACATCCAGTCGTTCCAGGCTTTCGTGACGGCGAGCCCGAGCTGCGCATCGTTGGCTTGCGAGAAGACGCGGCCGCAGAAGCCGGTGATCATCGAAGGGAAGTTCAGCGAGGCCCAGACCCCGTTGATGTCCATGTCCTTGATGCGGGCTTCGATGTCGTAGCAGCCCGGGCGCATGTCACTAAATCGGCTCGGCTCGAACTGCACCGTCTCCGGTCGCCGTCCGGCCATGGCGTTCATACCGACCTGCGAGTACTCCTCGCCTTCGAAAGTCCAGATCTCCCGGCCGTCTGCGGTGTCCACGATGTGCGGTGCGCGCTCCTGCAGAGCCTTCGGCAAGCGGCCGTCGAACATGTCCGGCGGTTCGACGAGATGGTCGTCGACAGAGATCAGCGTGTACCGGATCTCGCGCGGTGACGGCTCGGGCAGGAACAGCTCGTCGTGGCTGAGCCCGGCGTTGGTCGTCGTCGTCATCGACTGGCTCCAATCGCGATTGCGGCGCCGAGGCGGCTCGCGTGAACGGCCGCGCCTCCGACGGTGTCGAGCAGCTGCTTGCCGCGCAGGAAGTAGCGGTGGGCGGGGAACTCGATGTCAGCGCCGATACCGCCGTGCAGGTGCTGGGCGGTGTGCAGCACGCGATGACCGCCGAGGGCTGACCACCACTTGGCGACCGACACGGCCATCGCGGCGTCCCGGCCCCGATCCAGCTGCCACGCGGCCTGCAGCAACGTGACCTCCATCGCCTCGAGATCCATGTGGGAATCGGCCAGCCGTAGCACCGGCGACTGGAACGAGGCGATGGTGCGGCCGAACTGCTCGCGCTCACTGATGTATACGGCGGCCCGCGCGGTCGCCTCGCGGCCGAGACCGAGCACGGTGGCGCCGGCGAGCACGGCCGCGATGTGCTCGCCGCGGGCAACGGTGATGGCGTCGCCGACCCGATCCGCGGGGGCGTCCGTGAGCACGAGATTGCCCGCTGCGCCGCGGTCGGTGGTGCGCACCAGCCGCCGCTCGACTCCGGGCGCATCGAGCTCCACGAGATAGAGGCCGGGACCGTCGGCACTCTGCGCGCTGACGAAAGCAGCGCTCGCGTCGGAAAGCACCGGAACGGCGGGCTTCATACCGGTGAGCCGATCGCCATCCGCGCACGTGTGAGACCAGCGGACGGTCGGCAGTCCCGGCTCGTGCAACGCCAGCGTGACAACCTCCTCGCCGGCCACGACGCTTGCCTGCCGGCGGCCACCGAGGTCCACGCCTGTCTCGCCGAGCAGCACCAGGGCCGTCAGCAGGGCGTACGCCGGCACCGTGACGGCTTCTTGCCCGCTGATGCGAGCGAGCTGCGCCGCGCCGACGATGCCGCTGTCGCCGCCGGCCACCGCGTCGAGCAGGCCGGTGGAGCCGAGCGCGAGCCAGGCGTCGCGGTCGAACCCGTGAGCCTGCTCGATCGCGCGTGCCCGCTCATGACCACCGTGGTCGCGCAGCACCTGCTGGGCCAGCGAAGCGAGGGCCCGCTGGTCGTCGTTCAGCGTGAAATCCATAGCAGCGAATCCCTCCGATCAGCGCTTGCCACGGGGCAGTCCGAGGGCGGACATGGCGATGAGCTCCCGCTGGATTTCGTTCACACCGCCGCCGAAGGTGTTGATCTGCGAGTGGCGTGCCAGGCGTTCCAGCCGGCCGCCGAGCAGCCCCCCATCCGATCCGGCGCCGAGGTGGCCGACCGGGCCGAGCACGCCGAGCAGGGTGCGGTAGATCTCGATGGCCGTCTCGCTGGTCATGACCTTGACGGTGGATGAATCGGCCGGTCCCGGCTCACCCGATTCCATGGCGGCCGCCATCCGATGGTTCAGCAAGCGCAGGGCTTCCAGCCGCGCGTGGACGGTGGCGAGCTCGCTCTGCACCCACGGCTGCTCGAGAACGGTGCCTTCGGCGGCCGGTGCGGTGGCCGCCCAGCGCACCGTCTCGTCGAACATGGCCTGCGCTGCTGCGCTGCCCGCGCCGAGCGTCACCCGCTCGTGGTTCAGCTGGGCGGTGATGAGCTGCCAGCCGCGGTGCTCCTCGCCGACGAGGTTCGCCGCCGGCACCCGGACGTTGCCGTAGTAGGTGGCTGTCGTCAGCTGCCCGCCGACGGTGTGAATGGGCGACCAGGAGAAGCCGTCCGCTCGCGTATCGACGATGAGGATCGAGATACCGCGGTGGCGCGGCGCCTGTGGGTCGGTGCGGCACGCGAGCCAGATGAAGTCCGCGATGTCGCCGCCCGAGGTGAAGACCTTGTTGCCGTTCACGACGTACTCCGCGCCGTCGCGGACGGCTCGGGTGCGCAGCGCAGCGAGGTCCGTACCGGCCGACGGCTCGGTGTAACCGATGGCGAAATGAATCTCACCGGCCAGAATCCCCGGCAGGTAGGCGGATTGCTGCTCCGGGGTGCCGTGCGCGATCAGCGTCGGGCCGACGGTGTTCAGCGTGACGAGCGGGTACGGCGCCCCGGCGCGCTGCACCTCCTCGTAGAAGACGAGCTGCTCGACGGGACCGCGGCCTTGGCCGCCGAATTCGCGCGGCCAGCCGATTCCGAGCCAGCCGTCCTTGCCCATCTGGCCCACGACCCGGCGGATCGTGGCACCGGCGTTGGCCGGATCGTCCAGTTGCGCAACGGTCTTCGGGTCCATGACGTCCGCGAAGTAGCCGCGAAGCTCCTGGCGGAGCGCCTGCAGTGCAGGGGTGTCGTCGAGATACACGCGGGCCTTTCCGGGTCGGACGGGTTCGGGACAGTTGGGCGGGTCGCGGGTCGCGGCGCAGCTGGCCGCTAGCGCAGCGCCGCGGTGCGCCCGCGGGCGACGAAGCGCTGGTCGTGGGCGGCGCGATCGCCCGCGGTCATCAGTGACCACGAGGTCGAGCGGTTGTCGGGACGCCACCAGACCGGGTCGGCCGTCGACCAGCGTTCATGCCGCAGCGGTGCTTTGCGGACCTTGTTCGAGCCGGTCAGCGGGATCTGGTCAACGAGCCGCGCAAAGCGCGGCATCCATTTCGGTCCGAGATCGGGCTGTGCGACGAGGAAGGCCTCGAAGTCCGCGGGATCGAAGGCGCTGCCGGGCTCCCACTCGAGAGCGGCCATGACGGCGTCGCCACCGTCCGGGTCGGGAACGGCATACACCGCGGCGCCTTGAACGTGTCGATAGCGCAGCAGGATTCGCTCGATCGGAGCGGCGGTGAAGTTCTCGCTGTCGACGCGCAAGCGGTCCGAGTCGCGCCCGGCGAAGTAGTACCAGCCCGTGCCGTCGCGGTAGGCGAGGTCGCCGGACCAGAACCAGCCGTTTCGGGATCGCTCGGCTTCCGCCTCGGGATTCTTGTAGTAACCCTCGAAGAGCGCGAGCCCCTCGGTGTTGACCAGCTCGCCGATGGCGTCTTCGGCGTTGCGCAGGTGGCCGTGCGCGTCGAACTGCGCGGGCGGGCACTCCTGCCCGGTCTGCGGGTCGACGATGCGAATCGTCTCCGCGGCGGGCCGGCCGATGGAGTCGCGCGGCCCCGCGGGATCACGGCGGATCTGCAGCCCGCCGCCTTCGCTCATCCCGAAGCCCTCGACCAGCGGGCACCCGAAGCGCCGCTCGAACGTCTCGATGTCCTTCCAGGACGCCTCGGTGCCGTAGCCCATGCGCAGCCGGTTGTCGCGCTCGCTCGGGTGCTCCGGGGTCGCGAGGAGATAGCTCAGGGATTTGCCGACATAGTTGAAGAACGTCGCCGAGTAGCGCTGGATGTCGGGCAGGAACGCCCGCGCCGAGAAGCGGCGCGCGAGCGCCATGGTGGCGCCCACCGTCACGGCCGGAGCCCACACCCCCATGGTCGCGTTGCCGTGGAAGAGCGGCATCGCGCAGTAGCAGACGTCTTCGGCGCTGAACGCGTAGCGCTCGGCCGCGCGGCCACCGAGGTAGGCGAGGCGTCCCGTCGAGCACTTGACGAGCTTGGGTGCGCTGGTCGAGCCCGAGGTGAAGATGAGCATCAGCAAGGTAGCCGGGTCCGGCGGCGGCGGTGCAGCCGCGCCGTCGTGGGCCTCTACGAGCCGCCGGTAGTCGGCCGTTTCCAGCACCAGCCGCCGATCGGTGGGCAGCGCGACCTCGATGCCGTCGAGGATCTCGGCGCCTTGCCGATCGGTGACGACGAGCTGGCAGTCGGCATGGGTCACGTCGCCGGCGAGTTCCGCACCGCGGCGCGTGGGGTTGATGCCGACCACGGTGGCTCCGGCGAGTGCTGCTCCGGCGAGCCAGAAGAGGTACTCCGGCTCGTTCTCCAGCAGCAGCCCGATATGGAAGGGGCCGGGCCGGCGCAGCTCTCGGGCGATGGCTGCGCGCGTGGCGGCCGCTGCCACGAATTCCCGCCATGACCAGCTTCGCTGCTGGAAGAGCAGCGCCGGGCGGTCGTCGCTCGCGCGGGCGAGCAACCGCTCGGCCATTCCCTCGTCGAAGGTCATCTCGCCTCCTCTCGCGTGCCCGCCCCGCTCGGTGCCGGCGTGATGTGGATCTCTCGGCCGGTGTGCTTCGCGAGAACGTAAGAGGTTCTTGGCCGGGGGTCAAGAACCGTTTTTGACCGGGGGGCAGGATCTGGGTCGGCGGCAGCCGCGCGACGTGCGCAAACAGCCGAAACACGAACCTCCAATACTTTTCTGCCGCGGCCCGGCCAGGCGGCTCTCGTGTCGGACGGCGCCGCGTGCGGGCCTCATTGCGAGGCGGCCCCGGCGGGCGTGGAGAATGTCGGCGCTGCCCGGCGCGGGATAGGCGGGAGGTTCCGCCGGCGCCGGTAGGGCCGTGCCTGCTGAGAGTCGGCAGGTGATGAACGAAGGGAAGCTGCCATGAGCGACGCACCGGTCGCCCTCGTCACCGGAGCCAGCCGCGGAATCGGCAAGGCTTCGGCGATCGCGCTCGCGAACGTCGGCTTCGACGTAGCGCTCACCGCGCGGACCGTCCGCGAGGGGGAGGGCCGCAGCGAGCCGAACTCGGTGCGCGGCGACGAGCCGATCGTGGCGCTGCCGGGAAGCCTCGAGTCCACCGCGGCCGAGGTCACCGCGCTCGGCCGGCGCGCGCTGATCATTCCCATGGACCTGCTCGACCTGGCGAGTGTCGAGGCTGTGCCGCAGACCGTGCTGGCGGAGTGGGGGCGGATCGACGTCCTGTTCAACAACGCGATCTATCAGGGGCGCGGAACCCTCGATCGGATCATCGACCTGCGACTGGATGACATCGACAACCTCATGCGCGGCAACTTCTCCCACCAGATCCGGCTCATCCAGCTGGTGCTGCCGCACATGCTCGAGCGGGGCTCCGGCCGCATCCTGAACATGGTGTCCGGCTCCGCGCGCCACGATCCGCCCGGCCCAGCGGGCGAGGGCGGCTGGGGCATCGGCTACTCGGCGTCGAAGGCGGCCTTCGGCCGTGTCGCAGGCGGCATCGAGGCGGAGTTTCGCGACCGCGGGATCAGGGCGTTCAACGTCGATCCCGGCAACGTCATCACGGAGCGGCGGCGGGCGCAGAAGCCGGAGGACGAGTACGAGGGAGAGTTCGGTTCGGCGCCGGCCGAGGCCACCGGCGCGGCGGTCGCCTGGATGGCCAGCAGCGACGACGCCCTGCGGCTCGCGGGGAAGTGGGTGTATGCCCCGAAGCTGTCGGCGGACCGCGGCCTGCTGCCCGGCTGGCCGCCGGCAGGCGTCACGCCCTGATCGATGGCCGCGGATCGGGGGGACCCTGTGGACCGGTCCGATCGGCCGAAGGTCCGGCTGACGTCGCCGATGCCCGAGGCAGGCCTCGCGTCGCTCGCCGGCTTCGACGTCTCGGTAGGGGAGCCGGCGGCGGACGTCGACGCCATCGTTTGCTTGCTCACCGATCGCATCGGGGCCGAGGTCCTCGTACCGGGGGGCCGGCTGCGCGTCGTGGCCAACGTCGCGGTCGGCTACGACAACATCGACGTCGAAGCGGCCACGGCCGCCGGTGTCGCCGTCACCAACACTCCGGGACTGCTCGACGAATCCACCGCGGACCTGGCGTTCGCCCTCATCCTCGCCGCCTGCCGGCGGACGACGCATGCCGAGCAATCACTGCGCGCCGGCGGCTGGCAGGGCTGGCAACTCGACGGCTACCTCGGGGTCGACGTCCACGGCGCCACGCTCGGCCTCGTGGGCTACGGGCGCATCGGCCGCGCCGTCGCGCGCCGGGCGGCCGGCTTCGGCATGCTCGTCCGCCACCACACGCGTCACGACACCGGCGAGCCCGGCTGGACCGGCGACCTCGACCAGCTGCTGGCGACGTCCGATGTCGTCTCCCTGCACACGCCGCTCACCGCACAGACGCGCAGGATGATCGACGACCGGCGCCTCGCGCTCATGAAGCCCACGGCCGTCCTGGTGAACACCGCCCGCGGCCCGATCGTCGACGCAGGCGCCCTCGCTGAGGCGTTGGAGAACGGCAGCATCTTCGCGGCCGGGCTGGACGTCTACGACGACGAGCCGCGCGTTCCGGCACGGCTGCTGAACGCCCCGAACCTCACCCTGCTCCCGCACATCGGCAGCGCCACCGCGGCGACGCGCATGGCAATGGTTCGTCTCGCGTGCGAGAACGTCGCTGCCGTGCTCGGTGGGCGGCCGCCGCTGACGCCGGTCAACGCCGTTCATCGCGGCGGCCCGGCCGTGTAGCCGTCACCTGTTCGGCGTAGCCGTCCAGCTCGTTCGGCGCTCAAGCCTGTCTCGATCTCGCGGAGCAACAGGGGCTGATGCTCCGGCTCACCGAAGTGGTGCTGGAGAAGACGACCGGCAGGCCGCGCAGTGGGCTGCCATGGGAACGCCGATGCGAATCGCGGTGAACGTCTCGGCGAGCTCGCTCGCCGATCCGTACCTGCAGTTCCTCATCGACCGCAGCCGGCGCACGTGCTCACCGAGTGGCTCGCGTCGTCCTGTCGACCGGCCACCGCGGCCGACCGGGTGGTCGCCGTCCGCCCGCTCGCGTGACGGCAACAACCCGGTCGAAGCGACGCCGGCTGCGCTAGCCGACGGCGGGTAGGCCGCCGTGCAGGTAGGCGTCGTAGGCGGACAGGTCCAGCAGGCCGTGACCGGACAGCCCGATCACCAGGACCTCCTCGCGACCGGCGGCGGTGCACTCCTTGGCGTAGTCGACGCAGGCGGCGATCGCGTGGTTCGACTCCGGGGCCGGCACGATGCCCTCGGTGCGGGCGAAAAGCACCCCGGCGTTGAAGGCGACGTCCTGGTCGATCGCCACCGCCTCGAGCAATCCGAGATCGTAGGCGTGGCTCAGCAGCGGAGCCATGCCGTGATAGCGCAAGCCGCCGGCGTGAATGGGGTCGGGCACGAAATCGTGGCCGAGCGTGTGCATCTTCATGAGCGGGGTCAGCCCGGCGACGTCGCCGAAGTCGTAGTCGAACGTGCCCTTCGTCAGCGACGGGCAGGCCGACGGCTCGACAGCGACGGCGCGCACGTTCGTCTCACCGGCGAGGTTGCCGCGCAGGAACGGGAAGGTGAGACCGGCGAAGTTCGAGCCGCCACCGGCACATCCGAAGACGGCGTCGGCGCTCTCGCCGGCCATCTCGAGCTGTAGCAACGTCTCCTGGCCGATGACCGTCTGATGCAGCAGCACGTGGTTCAGCACGCTGCCGAGCGCGTAATGCGTGTCCTCGCGGGTGGCGGCCGCCTCGGCGGCCTCGCTCACCGCCATGCCGAGACTGCCCGGGGTGTTGGGGTCCTTCTCCAGGAACGCGCGCCCGGCCTGGGTGAGCTCGGACGGGCTCGGGTGCACGGTGCCGCCGAACGTCTCGATCATCACGCGGCGGTAGGGCTTCGCGTCGTAGGAGGCCCGAACCTGCCACACCTCGCATTCCATGCCGAACATGGCACACGCGAGCGCCAGAGCTGTGCCCCACTGTCCGGCTCCTGTCTCCGTCGTGAGCCGCTGCACGCCTTCCTGCGCGTTGTAAAACGCCTGTGCCACCGAGGTATTCGACTTGTGGCTGCCCGACGGGCTGACACCCTCGTACTTGTAGTAGATGTGCGCCGGGGTGCCGAGGGCCTGCTCCAAACGGTGAGCGCGGACCAGCGGCGACGGGCGCCACAGGCGGTAGACCTCCCGCACTTCTTCGGGAATCTCCACGTACCGCTCGGTGGCGACCTCCTGCTGGATCAGCGCCATCGGGAACAGCGGCGCTAGGTCACCCGGGCCTACCGGCTCGCGGGTGGCCGGGTGCAGGTAAGGCGCCGGAGGGGTCGGGAGATCGGCGACCAAGTTGTACCAGTGGGTGGGCAACTGGGACTCGTCGAGCAGGAACTTGGTTGGCATTTGGCCCCTTTCGCGCAGCGGCGTACGTACGCCTCACCCGACCGTATAGGTGCGGTCGGCGCGGGTCACCCGAACCGCGTGAAGCGGCGGGTGACCCGCGCGGCGAGTGGCGCCGTGCTCGGCGGGGCGGGCCGGCTACCTGACGACGGGAACGACCTCGACCGCCCCTGCCGTATATGAGCGGGCCCATCCGGCGCCGGCGTAGGGCTGCGTCGCGAGGTTCGCGGTGCGCTTGTCGCGGCTGGTGTACAGGTTCGCGCCGCCCATCGCGGTGCCGAACTGGATCCAGTAGGTCTGGCCGGCCTTGATGCGGCAGGCATAGCCGTTGATGGTCACGGCCTTCGGCGCGGTGGTGAGCGCCGAATCGGACACCGAGCCCCAGCAGCCGGGCTCGCCGCCGCCCGTCGCGGCAGGCGCCGATGGACGCCCTCCGTCGCGGGGATCGTTCGGGGTCACCAGGTACGCGAGGAGCCCGATCGGCCGCAGCCCGGAGCGGCTCGCCACCACCTTCACGGTGCTGAGCTGCCCATCCTTTGCGGTAGTGAACGCAACGGCCACCGAACGCGTGCCCGAGACGGGGATCGGGCTCGTGGTGTCGGCCGGGCCGAGGTTGCCTACGCCGGCCGTGGAATTGCCCGCGACGCATGACGCGAGGCAGCAGGCACCTGTCGCAAGAACCGCCGCGCGGGTCGCAAGTCGCATGGATCTTTCGCCTCCCTTGTCCGCTGCACGTGCGCAGTCGGATGGGCGAAGCGTCACCCGTTCGGAGGCAGTATTCGGCGATTGACACGGAGTGTCGAGGCTGCTTTCACCCATTTGAGTGACAGGTCGGTGGCGCTCTGTGACGGCCGCCACGTGATCGGGCTAGCGCGGCGGCTCGTCTCGCCAAATCGGGTCATGGCGGCCGAGCGGCCCGGCCGGCTCGGGTAAGAAGGCGGTGTAGCCGGCGATATGACCGGGAATCGGCACTCGGCGAGCCGCGCCCCACGCCGTCGGCGCCGGCTCCGTGTCGGCGGCTGTCCACCGCGGCGGCTCGAAATCCGAATCCGCCGGGACCGCCTGCCGCATCAGGAAATTCGCGGTGCCGAGCAGCGAGGCTCGGATGCGGGTCACCTGCTGCTGCGTCTGCCGGCGGGTGAGTGCGCGGACGACGGCTGCGGCCAAGAGCAAGCCGGTGCCATGGTCGAGTGCTTGCGCGGGGAGCGGGCGCGGTGCGTCCCGGCCTGACGCCCGCGCGCCGGCGGCGGCGATCCCGCAGCTGATCTGCACCAAGCTGTCGAAGCCGCGGCGTTCGCGCCACGGCCCGTCCCAGCCGTAGGCGTCCAGGGAGGCGAGGACGAGCGCCATTGCTCGCCGTCGTGCAGCTCTCACAATTGCGGCGCAGCGCCGATCCGGTAGTCGCCGGGCGGATCCGACCGCAGCAGGTGGCGCACGAAGTGGTCCCAGACGCGGCGGATGTAATACGGATGCCGGTAGCACTCGTGATTCTGGTTCGGCATGAGCAGCAGCTCGAAGTCGCGATTCGCTTCGATCAGCGCCGCGACGAGACGCAGAGTGCTGGCCGGATGCACGTTGTCATCGACATCGCCGTGGATCAGCAGAAGCGGTCCCCGAAGCTGATGGGCGAGGTCGGCGTTGGCCTGCCGGTCGTAGCTCGGATCATCCGCCGAGCCTTGGTATTTCTCGCCCCAGTAGGCCAGATACGCGCGCAGGTCGTGAACGCCGGATGAGGCGACGCCGGCGGCGAACGTCTCGGGATGGGTGAGCATGGCACGCACCGCGGCATAGCCACCGGCCGAATGGCCGAGCACCCCGACCCGCTCCGGGTCCAGATACGGGCGGTCGGCGGCGAGCTGCGAGATCGCCGCCACGTGGTCGTCGAGCTCTCCGGCGGCCTGCAGCCGCCCGTGGGAGTGGTGGTGAAACTGCCGTGACCGCAGCGGGGTTCCTCGGCCGTCCAGCGTCAGGACGACGAAGCCCACTTCGGCGAGTGCCTGCGCATCCCACTGGCCTGGCCAGTCGTGAGGGTCGCTGTCGCCGACGACAAAAGACTTCTGGGTGCGGATCAGCTGTGGCCCCGGGTAGACGTTGTCGATGAGGGGGTAGCGCCGGGCGGGGTCGAAATCGCTCGGGAAATACAACGCGCCGAAAAGCTCGGTCCGCCCGTCGGCAGCGGTCACCGTGAGCCGCTCGGGCTGCTTCCAGCCGGCCTGCCGCAGAGCGAAGACGTCTGCCCGTTCCACGTCGAGAAGGAGCTTTCCGTCGGCGGCGCGGACCCGGGTGATCGCAGGATCGTCGACGCGGGAGCAGGTGTCGACGAAGCAGCGGCTCGATGGGCTCAGCGTGACGACGTGATCGCCGTCCTCCGGGGTGAGCAACTCCACCGGGCCGCCGTCGAGCGGTGTGCGGTAGAGCATCCGGTAATACGGGTCGATGCCGGCTTCGCGCCCTCCGGCGACGAAGTACACGTACCGTTCGGCGTCGACGGATCGCACTTCCTGCACCGTCCACGGGCCTTCGGTCAGCCGGCGCAGCTGCTCACCGGTGCGTGCGTCATACACGTAAATGTGGGCCCAGCCGTCGCGCTCCGACAGCCACAGCACTTCGCGATCCTCGACGACCTTCGTCCAGTTGCTCCACGGCAGCAACTGTGACGGTTCGACGTAGTCGTCGGCCGTCTCGTCCACGACGGTCGTGGTACTGCCCTCGCGGAGGTCGATCCGCTGCAGCCGCAGCCTTCGCGAGCCCCGGTCTTCCCGGAGCAACCAGACCCGCTGACCCGCGGCGTCCCAGCTCACCCAGCCGAGCTCGAGCGGCGAGAAGAACTCGACCAGCAGCGGCTCGCCGACCGGGCTGACCGCACCGGATGTCACGTCGATGCAGAGCGTTTGCGCGGTGGCGAGCTCCGGGTCGCCGACGAGCGGCACCCGGCTCGACAGCACCCGCGGGCGAAAACCATCCGGCGGAACGTGCTGCAGCAGCGGGAGTTGCGCCACGGCGCGCTCGTCGAGCAGATGCGTGAGCACGCGCGTGCTGTCGGGCGACCACACCGCCACAGGCGGCTGCGGCTGGCCCGTCCGGGCCGCGGTCACGGCGGTCAGGGTGCTGCCCGGCGACGCGCCGTAGGCCCGGCCGGCTTCACCGTCGGCCGTGAGTGCGCGTCTCTTGCCGGTGGCGACCTCGACCACGGCGAGATCGCCACCTTCACGGCAAAGGTCGTAGCGGCCGTCCGGGGAACGGACGACGTGGGCCGGTGCAGCGGGAGGGGTCGGCGGGGAGAAGCCCGTGGTGACGCGCCCGGTGAACGGTTCGACGTGGACGGCGCTGCCGCCCGCGTCGTCCTCGCGGTGATACCAGAACGCGTCGTCGTCGCCGGCAAGCCAGTTCGGCACCGGGCGCAGGTTGCGCACCAGCCGTGCGACGGACTGCGCGAGAAAGCGTTCGGCTTGCGCGTAGCGAGTAGCCGGGAGTTGCGAACCCACCGGCTACATCCTCGCATCAGCCGCTCCCGCCGCGGCGATGGCGGCCGGCGTGCCGCGCTTGATGTGACGCGCCGGCCTAGGACTCCTCGAGTGCATACGAGCCGTACTGCGGGTCGCCTGCGGGTACGTAGGTCGCAATGATGACGCCGGTGCTGGTCGACGACAGGTTCGTCAGCTGGAGCGCCCCGGGCGCGACCCCCTCGGCGAACAGCTTCTTGCCCGTCCCGAGGTGGACGGGGAAGGTCAGCAGCCGGTACTCGTCGATGAGGCCGTGGTCGATGAGTGTCTGCGCGAACGTGCAGCTGCCGTGGATCTGCAGCTCCTGCCCCGGCTGCTCCTTGAGCTTGCGTACCGCGGCGACGACGTCCGAGCCTCCAGAACCGATCAGCGTCGAGTTGTTCCAGGAAAGGTCCGTCAGCGTGCGAGAGGCGACGTATTTCGGCAGCGCGTTCAGCTTGCCGGCGACCGGGTCGGACGGGTCCGTCACGTGCGGCCAGTGCCCGCTGAAGATCTCGTAGGTCCGGCGGCCGAGGACGAATCCGTCGGCCTGCTCGAACCATGCGGCGACCGCGGCGCCGAAATTCTCGTCGCCATAAGGAAACGACCAGCCGCCGTGCGGGAAGCCGCCGTCGGGATCCTCGTCGGGGCCGCCGGGAGCCTGGATGACACCGTCGACGGTCAGGAAGGTATGGAGGGTGAGTCGCATCGTCGTCTCCTTCTGCGGGGTTGCCGGTAACGACGACGCCGCGCTCGCCAACTCATCGGTCGTTGATCAACGCGCCAATGATCACGGTCAACCCCCGCTCAAACCGGGTCTCACCATGATCAGTGGCGCGTTGATCTTGAGCGCGGAGGCTGGTCGTCGTCACTCGGGGGAGGCTGGGTCGTTGCACGGGCATGGCTGCCGGAACCCCCAGCCCGGGCCGAGGGTCGTCGTTCGTCGCCGCGTGCCTGATCGCCGTGCTGTGCAGCGCGGTGGTGGTCGCCGCCGTGCGGCTGAAGCCGGCGGCCGCAGGCGCCCAAGCGAGCGTGCCCGCACCGACCCGGGTCCCGAGCCCCGCCCCAACCGTGGCGCCGCTGCGCGCGCTGGTGCAGCCCGACGTTCTCGTCACGTCCACGAAGACGCTTGCCCCCGCGTCCGTTGCAGCCGCGCGCCGGCTGCCGGGCGTGACCGCAGCGACGACGTTCGCCTACGGAGCGACACACCTCGCGGGCTCGCGGGTGGCGACGTACGGTGTCGACGCCGGCAGCTTCCGCGCGTGGGCCGTCGAGAAGACGGCGAAGTCGGATCCCGTGTGGGCGGCGATCGCCCGCGGCGAGCTCACGACGTCGTTCGACGCGGCGAAGGAACTGAAACTGCCGCTCGGGGACACGTTGCCGATCAGCGCGACGAAGACGCTTCCGCTGCGTCTCGCGGCGTTCGACACGGTGGGGCTGCCCGACGCGGATGCCGTCGTCTCCCGGCAACGGGCGCGCGAGCTCGGCTTGCCGGACAACGCCGGTCTGCTCATCAGCGCGCCGAAGGCGAACCTGCGCACGCTGACCGCCGCCCTGGCGAAGGCGCTCGGCGCCGGTGCGAACGTGCGGCCGTTGCGCGCGCTGCCGCCGGTAGCCCCCAAGCCCACACCGGCGCCGAGCGCGGCGCCGATGAGCCCGGCGGCCACGCTGCCGGCGGCTCCCATCGCCCCGGCTCCTGCCGCCAACGTCACTACTGCACCGCCGGTCACGGTTCCGGCGCCGGCGAGTGGCAGCCGGCTCGCGGCGCTCATCGCGGCGGCGAAGAGCCGGATGGGGATGCCGTACGTGTACGGAGCGGCCGGTCCGAATGCGTTCGACTGCTCCGGCTTCACCGGCTGGGCATTTCGCCAGATCGGGATCTCGCTGCCGCGTAGCGCGGCAGAGCAGTGGGTGGCCGGGCCGCACGTCTCCTACGCCGCCGCGCAGCCGGGGGATGTGCTCGCATGGGCCGGCGACCCCACGGCACCTGGTTACGTCACGCACGTCGCGCTGTACCTCGGCAACGGCATGATGATTTCTGCGGCGCACACCGGCACGGTCATCTCGATCACGCCGGTCTACACCGATGGTCTACTGGGCGCCGTGCGCTTTCTCTGACCTCGGCGTGCGAGGCTGGGCGCATCCCGGGAGCGACGCTCGGCATCGTCGCCCGCACGGTGGAGGGCAGGAGCGCACCACGATGAATCGCGACGAACTCCAAGCGGCACAGGCCCCGCTCAAAGAGCGCTACCGCGACGATGCCGGCAGCGCCCGGATCACGCTCACCGCCGCCGGCCGGCTCGACGACGGGATCAGCTGCTCCATCGAGACGGGCCGCGCCCTGGCGACGGCCGGGCTGCACCCCGCCACCGGGGGCGACGGCACCCTGCTGTGCTCGGGCGACATGCTGCTGCAGGCGCTGGCCGCCTGCGCCGGCGTCACGCTGCGCTCGGTCGCCACGTCGATCGACGTCGAGGTCCGTGGCGGCACCGTTCACGCCGAGGGGGATCTGGACTTTCGCGGCACGCTCGCGGTCGACAAGCAAGCGCCGGTCGGCTTCACCGACGTGCGGCTGTCGTTCACGCTGGACACCGATGCCTCGGACGAGCAGCTGGACACCCTGCTGCGGTTGACCGAGCGCTTCTGCGTCGTCTACCAGACGCTGCGGACTCCGCCGTCGCTCGCGGTGACGCGTTCCCGGGCGAAAACCGCGTAGTAGCAGCAGATCGGACGTACCGCCCGGCGTCTCGAGCTTTCTGCCTGGCACCCCTTGCCAGCGGTCACCGAGCAGAGGACCCTGCCGCGCAGGTGACGCATGACGGCGCGGAAAGGAGCGCGGCGCCGCATGCAGTTCCGACTGTTGTCGTCCGGGGGGGCGAGGAGGAAGGCATGTCGCCCAGCAACGCGCAGCTCGAGCTACCCGCGGACTTCAAGGGGCAGGCAATCCGCCCCGGAGAGGCCGGCTACGACGAAGGCCGCAGCCTCATCAACGGCATGATCGACCGCCGCCCGGCGCTGATCGTGCGCCCGACCGGCGCCGCCGACATCATCGACGCGGTGAACCTCGCCCGGGACAACGACCTGCCGATCGGGGTGCGTTGCGGCGGCCACAGCGTGGCGGGCAACGGCATGACCGATGGAGGCGTGCAGATCGACCTCTCGACGCTGAAGGGGGTGAAGGTCGACCCGGTCAGCCGGCGGGCGTGGGCGAATGCCGGCGCGCTGTGGGGAGAGTTCGATCGCGAAACGCAGCTGTTCGGATTGGCGACGCCGGGTGGCCGGGTCACCACCACCGGGATCGGCGGCTTCACGACCGGCGGCGGCTACGGCTGGCTCTCCCCGGTCTACGGGCTCACGTGCGACAACCTGCTGGCTGCCGACGTGGTCACCGCCGATGGCCGGCTGGTTCACGCAAGCGCGACCGAAAACCCTGATCTGCTATGGGGTTTGCGCGGCGGAGGAAGCAATTTCGGCATCGTGACGTCGTTTGAGTTCCAGCTGCATCCCGTCGGGCCGATCGTGCTCGGCGGGATGCTCATCCACCTGCTGGACAACGCGGCGGACGTGGTCCGCGCGTATCGCGACTACGTGGAATCGGCTCCGCAGGAGCTGGTGACCGCGCTGGCTGTGGTGCAAGCCCCACCCGCGCCCTTCGTCCCCACTGAGCTGGTGGGAACGCCGGTGCTCGCCATCGTCACGCTGTACGTCGGCGAGCCCGCAGATGGAGAGGACCTGGTGAACGGTCTTCGCCGGATCGGGCCGCCGGCGATGGACCTGGTGGAGCCGATGCCCTACGTCGCGCTGCAGGCGATGCTCGACGGTTTCGCCCCGTCGGGGTGGCAGAACTATCACCGCGGCGTGCATCTGGGGGCACTTCCCGACTCCGCGCTCGACGCCTTCCTGCGCTTCGGGCCGCAGCGGCTGTCGCCCATGACGCAGGCCATCCTGTTCCGCCACGGCGGTGCGGTCTCCCGGGTCGGCAGCGATTTCGCGGCCGCCGGGCATCGCGATGCCACCTACATGGCGCATCCCATCGCCTGCTGGCAGGACCCGGCGGAGGACGAGCAGCACATCGCGTGGACGCAGCAGTTCATCGACGCGCTGATGCCCTACTCCACCGGCGGGGTGTACCTGAACTTCGAGCAGAACGAGGGGGAGGAGCATGTCCGCCGCGGCTATGACGCCGAGACGTACCGCCGGCTGGTCGCGTTGAAAGATGTCTGGGACCCGACCAACCTCTTCCGGGTCAACCAGAACATCGCGCCGAGCCGGGTGATCGAGCTGCCCGGCCAGCGTGCGGACGCGCAGACCCCGGCTGCAGGAGTGAGCTAGAGCTTCGCGAGCCGCTCGGCGGCGGCCTGCAGCGTTTCCAGCCGTTTGGGGAAGGCGAACCGGATCATCCGGCAGCCGAGCTCCGGCTCGGGGTAGAACGACGAGCCGGGGACGGCGGCGACGCCGATCTGCTCGACAAGACGCCGGGCGAACGCGACATCGTCACCCGCGGGATCCACCGCCGTCGTGTCGCACAGCACGTAATACGCGCCGTCGGGCACGTGGAACACGAAGCCGGCCTGCTGCAGGATCCCGCACAGCAGGTCACGGCGCTCCCGGTAGTCGGCTGCCATGCGCTCGTAGTAGCTCGGCGGCAGCGCCATCGCCGCGACGCCTCCGGCTTGCAGCGGAGCCGCGGCGCCGACGGTCAGGAAGTCATGCACCTTGCGGATCGCGCTCGTCAACGCGGGCGGTGCGATGGTCCATCCGACCCGCCAGCCGGTCACCGCATACGTCTTCGACATCGCGTTGATGGTGACGGTGCGCTCGGCGAGCCCGGGGACTGTAGCCGGCGGGATGTGCCCATCGAGGCCGAGGTAGTGGATGTGCTCGTAGATCTCGTCGGTGAAGCACAGCACGTCATGGCGCTCGCACAGCTCGGCGATGAGCTCGAGCTCCGGGCGGCTGAAGACCTTGCCGGTGGGGTTCTGCGGGGTGTTGATGATGACGGCTCGGGTGCGGTCGTTGAACGCGGCGCGCAGCTCCGCCTCGTCGATGCTCCAGTCCGGCCGGTGCAGCTGCACGTACCTCGGCACCGCGCCGGACAGGATGGCGTCCGGTCCGTAGTTCTCGTAGAACGGGGTGAAGACGATGACCTCTTCACCCGGATCCACCAGCGCCAGCATCGCGGCGATCATCGCTTCCGTCGAACCGCAGGTGACGCAGATGGACGTCTCCGGGTCGACGTCCCATCCGGGATAGGTGCGCGCCACCTTCGCGGCGACTGCCTGGCGGAACTCCTGGGCTCCCCACGTGATGGCGTACTGGTTGACGTCCGCGTCGATGGCGGCTTTCGCGGCGGTCTTCAGCTCGGGCGGGCAGGAGAAGTCCGGAAAGCCCTGGGCGAGGTTCACGGCACCGTGCGCCGCCGCCAGCCGGGTCATCTCCCGGATCACCGATTCGGTGAACGTCTCCGCCTTGGCGCTGACCCGGCCCGGTCCGTGGCGTAGCCGGTGAGCAGGGTCGGCGGCGTGCAGGGAGCCTGTGGTCGCGCGCGGTTCGGTCACCCGGCCATCTTCGCCCACGGCGCCGGGGCCGGCTCAGCGAACCCGCTGCGGCACCGCGCGGCGCAGTCCCTGCCGGTCCGCGCGCCAGACCAGCAGCACCCGCCCGAGGACGTCACCGGGTCCGTGTGCGCGGCTGTCGCCGCTGGTGAACTCGTTGTCGCTGGCCAGGTGCCAGCCCGTACCGTGCAGACGGCCGGCCCGTTTCACCACGAGGCGCCCGGGCATGTCGCGAAACTCCGCGAGGACGACGTCGCCCGGCCGTACCCGGGTGGTGCGCAGCCCCAGAATCACGTCACCGTCTTTCAACGTGGGCACCATCGACGGTCCGGCGACCCGGGCCCGGACCCAGGGCAGGTGCAGGCTCACCAGCGCATGCTGCCATGCCGGCCGGTGTTGTTCGGCTCGGCGCGACACCCCGGCTCCGAGGCCTTCCGCTGATGGCGGAAGCCGCTGGTCCAAGATCGTGATTGAGGTTGGGTAAGGGGGGCAGGACCACTGCAGTCCGCGCGGGCCGGGAACGGGGGCGCGGGTGGGTGTCGGCTGGCTGAGCGCATGCCGTCGCCGCAGCTCGTGCGTCACCCGGCTTTGCCCGGCGCAGGTGGCAGCACTAGTTTCGACCTAGCTTCGTCCCGCGGCCGGCCATGCCGGACGGCCGTACAGCTTCGATCGGACCGCCCGCTGGTCCCGAGAGGAAGGATCGACATGAGGCGACTTCGCCGAATGGCTACCGTCCACGCACACTGCGACCTGCCGTGCGGTGTGTACGACCCGGCTCAGGCCCGGATCGAGGCGGAGTCGGTCAAGGCGATCATGGAGAAGTACCAGGAGAACGACGACCCGGTGTTCCGCACTCGGGCGCTCATGATCAAGGAGCAGCGCGCCGAGCTCGTGAAGCACCACCTCTGGGTGCTGTGGACGGACTACTTCAAGCCGCCGCACTTCGAGAAGTACCCGCAGCTGCACGAGCTGTTCAACAAGGCGACGAAGGCGGCCGGCGCCGCCGGTGGCAAGGGCAAGATCGACCCGGCCGAGGCCCAGTCGCTGCTCGACATGATCGCCGAGATCGACAAGATCTTCTGGGAGACCAAGAAGGCCTGACCGGCGACCGACCGTCCTTGTGCCCGCCACCCCGTCCGAGGTGGCGGGCACAAGCGGCTTCAGCAGCCGTAAGGGACCTGTAAGCGTGGATCGGTGCTGCTGGACTTGCGCTCGCCGGCCAGGGCCAGGAGTGTGGTGATGGTGCCGGAAGCCGACGTGACGCGGGCAGCGTGAAGGCGCGTGTCGCCCGGCTGCGCCAGGCGATGGCCGTCCGGCTCGAGACCCCGCCGCCCGGTCCTTTCCGGCGCTCCTTCTGGCGCAGCCCGCTGCGGGGGCCCTGGCTCACCGCGGTGTTCGGCCTGGTGTTGCTCGTCGGCGTGACGATCCTGTTCGTCACGGGTCTGCTGTCCTACGCGGCCTACAACCCGGGCCTCGCGGGCAACGACACCACCCCGCACAAGGGCATTCTCGGCTTCTACCTGTTCGACTGGCCGACTCATCCGGTGTGGCTGTACCGGGTGACCCAGGGCGTGCACGTGACCTTGGGGCTGGTGCTCATCCCGGTCCTGCTCGGCAAGCTGTGGTCGGTCATCCCGAAGCTGTTCGAGTGGCCGCCGGTCCGCTCGGCGGCGCAGCTGCTGGAGCGTCTTTCCCTGCTGCTGCTGGTCGGCGGCGCGGTCTTCGAGTTCGTCACCGGCGTGCTCGACATCCAGTACTGGTACGTGTTTCCCGGCTCGTTCTACACGTTGCACTTCTACGGCGCCTGGGTCTTCATGGGTGCGTTCGTCGTGCACGTGTCCTTCCGGCTGCGCCGCATGGTGACCGCGCTACGTTCGCGACGGCTGCGCACCGAGCTGCGCACGAGTCGCGTCGAGACACGTCCCGAGCTTCCGGATCCGCATGCGCTGGTGAGCCCGGATCCGGCCCCGGCGAGCATGTCGCGGCGCGGCGCGCTCGGGCTCGTCGCCGGCAGCTCCCTCGCCATCTTCCTGCTCACCGTCGGGCAGTCCATCGGCGGCAGCTTCCGCAAGCTCGCGCTGCTGGCCCCGCGCGGCCAGGATCCGTCCGACGAGCTCGGATTTCAGGTGAACAAGACCGCCGCCGCCGCGGGAGTGCACGAGCAGCAGACCGGCGCGAGCTGGCGGCTGGAAGTGCGCGGCGGCACCGCGCCCCGCTCGTTCACCCGCGCCCAACTGCTGGCCATGCCGCAGCACACCGCCGAGCTGCCGATCGCCTGCGTCGAAGGCTGGTCGACGGAGAGCATGCCGTGGACCGGGGTGCGGCTGCGGGACCTCGCCCGCATCGCGGGGGTGCCCGAGCCGGCGCGCGTGCACGTGCAATCGCTGCAAAAGGGTGGCTTCGGCAGCGCGCGGCTGCGGCAGAATCAGGTGCTCGACAGCGAGAGCCTGCTCGCGCTGCGGGTGAAGGGCGCCGACCTCACCCTCGATCACGGCTACCCGGCGCGCATCATCGTTCCGAACAATCCCGGCGTGCACAACACCAAGTGGGTCACCCGGCTCACCTTCGAGACCTGACATGCGCGCATTCACTCGCCGCTACGGCGCGCATCCGCTGCATTTACTGGCACTGCTGGCGAGCTTCGCGCTCGCCGGCTACGCGGCGCAGCGGCTGCTGGAACGCGAGACGCTGCGCGTGGCGGTGTGGTTCGTCGGCGCGGCGGTACTGCACGACCTGGTGCTTTTCCCGCTGTACGCCATTGCCGACGCGTCGCTGCTCTCACGCTTGCGGCGCCGGTCCACCGATCTGCCGGCGCCGCCGTGGATCAACTATCTGCGTATCCCGGGCGCCATCTCGCTCGTCCTGCTGCTGGTGTTCTCGCCGGCCATCTTCCGGCTGAGCGACATCTACGCCGTCACGACCGACATGACGTCAGCGCACTACCTCGAGCATTGGCTGCTGGTGACCGCAGCCCTCTTCGGCATCTCCGCGGTCTGTTACGCGTTCGCGCTGCGCCGGCGGCGCTCACCCCGCCGGCAGGAGGGCGGCTGAGGCGCCCGGAATCGCCAGGTGCACGGCGAAGCGGCAGCCGCCCGGCACGTTGTGCGCTTCGATCCGGCCGTCGTGGGCGTCGACGATGCCGCGCGCGATAGCCAGCCCGAAGCCGGCTCGACTGTCCGCCGACGGGGTGCGTGCCGCACCGCCTTGAAACGCGACCTCGAACAGTCGCGGCAGGTCCTCGGCGGGGATACCGCCGCATTCGTCCTCGATCGACAGCGTGACGGCGAGCCGTTCGTGGGAGCCGGTGATGCGTACCGCTCCGCCACTCGGAGTGTGACGGATCGCGTTCGTCAGCAGATTCGCGAGGACCCGCGCCATTTGCGCCACGTCGACGTCGACCGGTGCCTCGGGAACGTCGGCGATGATGCGCACCCCGTGGGCCTCGGCGAGCGGGCTCATGGAAGAGAACGCCTGCGCCGCCACATCGGCCAGCGTGACGCGCTGCTTGCTCAGGACGAGCCCGCGTTGGATGCGGGCGAGCTCGAACAGGTCGTCCACCATCTCGGTCAGCCGGTCGACCTCGCGGCCGATGGTGCGGTGGTAGCGGGCGACCTTCACCGCATCCGTCACGACCCTGTCCTCCAGCGCTTCGACCATGGCGCGGATGGCGGCGAGCGGGCTGCGCAGGTCGTGGGAGATCCAGGCGACGAGTTCGCGGCGGCTCTCCTCGAGCGCCCGCTCGCGCTCGTGCGCGGCGGCTTGCTCGGCGTGGGCGGCGACGACCCGGCTCACGCGCTGGCCCATCACCAGCGCGCAGCCGGTTCCGATCACGGCCGCGCAGGCGACGATGGGTCCCACGATGGCGGCGTCGTGCTCCGAGATCAGCATTTGCTCGGCGGCGACGACGATGCCGACGGCGGCGGTGAACACCGCGGTGAGCACCGCGCCCGTCATCACCGTGGCCGGGCTGCGATCGCGCAGCAGCCAGATCCCCACGCATCCGGCGAGCCCGGCCGCCAGCGTGACGACGACCGACGTGAGAACGGAGGAGATCACGGCGAAGCTCCCGCCGGCTCGTACCGATAGCCCAGCCCCCAGATGGTCACCAGCCGCTCCGGGTTCGCGGGATCGGCCTCGATCTTCTCGCGCAGCCGGCGCACGTGCACCGTCACGGTGGACACGTCGCCGAAGGTCCAGTCCCACACCCGCTCGAGCAGCTCCTCGCGGCTGAACGCGACGCGCGGGTTGCGGGCGAGGAACGAGAGCAGGTCGTACTCGCGAGCAGTGAGGCCCACGACCCGGCCGTCGAGGGTGACCTCGCGCGCCGGCGCGTCGATCAGCAGGTTGCCGTCCTCGATCCGCCCGACCGTCTCCGGGCGGGCCGGCGCCCGGGTCCGCCGCAGCACGGCGTCGACCCGGGCGACGAGCTCGCGGGGGCTGAAGGGCTTGGTGACGTAGTCATCGGCGCCGCGCCGCAGGCCGGCGATGCGCTCGTCCTCCCCGTCGCGGGCGGTGAGCATGATGACGGCGATCGGCCCCAGGTCCTGCAGCCGGCCGCATACATCCATGCCCGATACCCCCGGCAGCATGAGGTCAAGCACCACCAGATCGGGTAGCGCTGCCTTCGCGAGCTGCAATGCGGTGGCACCGTCGGACGCGTTCACCACCTGATGCCCCGCGTTCGACAGGTAGAGCGACACGACGTCGGCCACCATGTCGTCGTCGTCCACGACCATGACGCGGCTCACCGCGCGAACCCGGCGCGCCGAAAGGTGATCACGTCACCAGGTTAGGGAGGGGGCGGCGTCAGGGCCACCAGGCGTAACAGACCTGTAAGGCTTGCGCGGAGGTTAACTTCGTGGCGCGGCGGAATGATCAGCGCCATGCGACTCAAGCCACGCGCGCCGCAGGTGCGCGTGCTGCCCCCTGCGGACCTGTACGCATCGGCGCTTTCCGGCGGCGCCGTGTTCGTCCAGGCGGGGGAGGGCACCCGCCGCCCGCTCGATGTCGACCGCTGGCGCCGCTTGCGGCCCGGCGACCACGAAGTGCTTTCCCGCTGCAGCGGTCCCACGCTCGACGTGGGCTGCGGACCGGGCCGGATGACGCACGCGCTGGTGGCTGCGGGGGTGCCCGCACTGGGCATCGACGTCTCCGAGGAGGCGGTACGCCTGACCCGGGAGCGGGGAGCTGCGGCGCTGTGCCGCGACGTCTTCTCCCGCGTTCCGGCCGCCGGCAGGTGGCACCACGTGCTGCTGCTGGACGGCAACATCGGTATCGCCGGCGACCCCGCCGCGTTGCTTCGCCGCTGCCGCGAACTGCTCGCCCACGGTGGCAGCGTCCTCGCCGAGGTCGCTGCACCGGACGTCGCCACGCAACGGTTATCGATGCGCCTCGTGGCCCACGGCAAGGTCAGCCAACCGTTCGTCTGGTCCATTGTCGGCGCCGATGCGATCGGCGCGTTCGCCGCCACCGCCGGCCTTTGCGTCGCGGCACGCTGGTTCTTGGCCGGACGGTGGTTCGTCGCGCTGCAGGCGGCATCGGGGGCAGCCGGGTGACGCCCGTCGAAGCAGTCGACGTCATCTTCCCCTGCTTGAACGAGGCCGAGGCCCTGCCGTGGGTGTTGGGGCGGCTGCCGGACGGTTACCGGGCACTTGTCGTCGACAACGGCTCGACGGACGCCAGCGCGCAGCTCGCGGCCTTGTTCGGCGCTGTCGTGGTGTCCGCGCCCGAGCGCGGTTTCGGTGCTGCCGTGCACGCCGGATTGCAGGCTGCCACGGCACCGGTGGTGTGCATCTGCGACGCGGATGCGAGCCTGGACCCGCAGCAGCTTCCCGCGGTAGCAGGTCCGGTGCTGGCCGGCGAGAGCGATCTGGTGCTCGGCAGCCGGCGCCCGTCGCACTGGCGCTCGTGGCCACCGCATGCCCGGCTGGGCAACCGCGTCATCGTCCACCGGCTGCGCCGGGCATTGGGGGAGGGAGCCGTCACGTTGACCGACCTGGGACCGATGCGGGCGGCCCGGCGGGAAGCGCTGCTGGCGCTGGGCATCGCGGATCGCCGGTTCGGCTATCCGCTGGAGATGGTGCTGCGCGCCGGCCGCGCCGGGTGGCGCATCAGTGAGGTTGCGGTCGACTACTTGCCGCGCAAGGGGCGTTCGAAGGTCACGGGGACGCTGCGCGGCACGGCGCGGGCCGTTCGCGACATGAACGCGGTGCTGGCCCGGTGACGGGTTCGCGATGCCGGCTCATCGTGCTGGCCAAGGAGCCGCAGCCGGGGAAGGTGAAGACCCGGCTGTGCCCGCCGTACTCACCGGCGCAGGCGGCCCAGCTCGCGCATGCCGCGCTCGCCGACACCCTGGCTGCGGTGCTGGCCACGGCAGCGCGGGGGTGCGCTCGAGGCCGGCTGGTGGAGCCGGTGCTGGCGCTTTCGGGAAGCCCGGGGCCGTGGCTGTCCCCGCTGCTGGACGGGCCGGCGGCGCTGCGCGTCATCCCGCAGCGGGCCGGGTCGTTGGACGTGCGGATCGCCGCCGCGTTCGACGACGCCACCGCGGGCTGCGCTGACCGCAGCGCGCTGCTGATCGGGATGGACACGCCTCAGGTCACCGACGCCTTGCTGACCGCAGCCGTCGAACGGTTGACCTCTCCCGGCTGCGACGCCGTGCTGGGCCGGGCGCTGGACGGCGGCTGGTGGGGGATGGGCCTTCGCCGGCCGGAGCCCGCGCATGTCGTCGGCGTTCCCATGTCGACGTCCGAGACCGGTAGTGCCCAGCAGGACCGGCTGACGAGCTCGGGTCTGCGCGTGCAGGCGCTACCCGTATTACGCGATGTGGACACCGCGCCGGACGCCGACCGCGTCGCCGCCCTCGCGCCCCGGACCCGCTTCGCGGCGACGGTGAATCGACTACGCGTCGGCGTAGCGGTGGCCTGAGTGGCGCCCGCCATGAACGGGACCCCTCCGCGGTCGTGGGCCCGCCGGTGGGGGCCGCCGGCTGCCGGCGTGGCGGCCACGGCGGGCCTCGGCCTCATCCTCTACCTGCAGGTGACGGCGGAACGGCTCGGTGGCGTGGGCCCGGGGCGCTACCGCCTGCTGACCTACCTCCTGGTGTGGGCAGCGGTCGCGGTCGTCGTCGCGACCTTGCTGCGGTGGGTCCGGCCGCGCAAACTGGCGGCCGCGCTCGTCGTGGCAAGCGTCATCGCGTTGCCCGCCGCGAGTCTCACGAGAGGCTCGCAGATCAGTGACGACATGTACCGCTACGCCTGGGACGGCCGGCTGCAGGCCGCCGGCATCGATCCTTATCGCTATCCGCCCAACTCGGGGGAGTTGCTGAGCTTCCGCGACGACTGGCTGTGGCCGGATATCGGCACGTGCCTGCAGCTGCGCAAGAAGATCGACTACGCGCACCCGCAGCACGCGTGTACCAGGATCAACCGCCCGCCCGTGCGCACCATCTACCCGCCCGTCGCGGAGGGATATTTTCTGCTGGCGCACGCGGTTCCGGGACCACCGCGTGACCATCGGCTGCAGCTGGACGCGGCCGTGCTGTCGGCGGCGCTGGTCGGCCTGCTCGCGTTCGGGCTGCGCCGGCTGGGGCGAGATCCGCTTGCTGTGGCCTACTACAGCTTCGGCCCGCTTGCCGGGCTCGACATCGCGGCCGATGCTCATGTCGACGTGCTCGCCGCGATCTTCGGGGTCGGCGCTGTGCTGCTGGCAAGCTTGCGGCCACAGCGATCCGGGCGGGTGGGGCTGCTCGCCGGCCTGTCGATCGCCACGAAGCTCTACCCGGTGCTGCTGCTGCCCGCCCTGGTGCGCCCGCAGGGTGACCGGTCACGGACCAGGCGCGGCGCCCTGCGGCTCGTCGGCGCGGTGGTGGCCGTGCTCGTCATCGGCTACCTGCCCCACGTGCTCGCCGTCGGCCCGAAGGTGCTCGGGTATCTGCCCGGTTACCTGCACGAGGAGAACTACGACTCCGGCAGCCGGTTCCTCCTGCTGGGCTTGCTCGGGCTCGGCGAGACCGCGACCAAGGTCCTGGCGGTGGCGGTGCTCGCCGCTGTCGCCGGGGCAGTGGCCTGGCGGTCCTGGCGCGGCGCGCTGAGCCCACCGGCGGGCGCGCTCGCGATGTTCGGCGCCGCGTTCCTCGTCGCCACCCCGGCGCAGCCCTGGTACGCGCTGATGCTCGTCTGCGCCGCCATCCTCGCGGGGCGGCTCGAATGGCTCGCCGTCGCGGTCGCGCCCTACCCGCTGTACTTCACCGCGCTGCTGCACGAGAACTGGCTGCTCGCCGGGCGCTCGTCGTATGCCGCGGCCGCGGCCGCCGTCCTCGTCGTGGTGCTGGTGCGCGCCGCGCGTCAGCCGCGCAGCGGGTCGGTGACGAACGCGCCCATCCCGGCTTCGAAGGACACGGTGGGGGCCCAGTCGAGCTCCGCGCGCGCCCGCGAGGAATCCGCGGTGATGTGGCGCACGTCGCCCAACCGGTAGCGGCCGGTCACCACCGGCGCGATGGTCCCGCCGCCGCCGGCACACAAGGCTTCCGCCATCTCTCCGACGGTGTGCGGGACGCCGCTGCCCACGTTGTAGGGCCGGAACGGATCGGTCGCCCCGTCGAGCGCCTGCAGGGCAGCGATGTTCGCACCGGCCACGTCGGTCGCGTGGATGAAGTCGCGACGCTGGCCGCCGTCCTCGAAGACCTGCGGCGGCTCGCCGCGTTCCACGGCTGATCGGAAGATCGCCGCGACCCCGGCATAGGGGGTGTCGCGCGGCATGCCCGGCCCGTAAACGTTGTGATAGCGCAGCGCGATGGCCCTGCTGCCGGTCTCCCGGGCCCAGCCACGCACGTAGTGCTCCTGGGCGAGCTTCGACGTGGCGTAGGCGTTGCGCGGATCGGCGGGTGCGTCCTCGCCGACGAGCAGCGGGCGCAGCGGCCCGGTGCAAACCGGGCAGGGCACTTCGAAGCGCCCAGCGGCGAGATCCTCCGGCCGTCGCGGCGGGGCGCCGACCGGCCCGTGCCGCGGGCATTCGTAGCCGCCCTCGCCGTAGACGACCATGCTGCTCGCGAGCACCAGCCGGCGGATCCCCACGGACGCCATCTCGGCCAGCAGCACGGCCGTCGCGAGATCGTTGTGCGCGGCATAGGCCGGCAGGTCGGCCATGTCGACACCGAGCCCCACCATCGCCGCCTGATGACACACGGCGTCGACGGTCGGCAGTTGGTGCCGCCAGGCGTCGGGGTCGCGCAGGTCGGCCCGGAGGAATTGCGCTCGCGCGTCAATGGCGGGTTTTTCGGTGTTATGCGCGGCGGGCAGCAGGGCGTCGATCACCTGGACCTCGTGACCCCGTTCGAGCAAGCCCGTCACCACGTGGGAGCCGATGAAGCCGGCTCCGCCGGTGACGAGAACGCGCATGAGGGGAACGTATGCGTTGCGTAGTCTCGGGCTCGTCACCCGAACCGTCACGCGACGAGCGACGTGACCATCACCAGGACTTTCACAGGAGGCGGCGTGACCACCATCGACGCAGGCCCTCAGGCAGCAGAGCAGCATGACGCGGCGGCGCAGGAGCCCGCTGACTGGTCCCGCCATGCGGTGTTCTACGAGTACAGCAAGGCGGCGGACCCCATCCGCGGAGGCCAGACCCCGCCGATCCCGGCCCGCCAGTTCCCGGCGGAGAGCTACGCCGGCGGCAAGACCCGGGTGGTCCCGCTCGACCTGTCGGCCGATCTCGGCACCCCTTTCCCGGCGACCAGCCCGGCGCTGCTGGCCAACTACCTGGTCGTGCGCGCCGGCGACAGCATCAGCACCGATCCCAACGCGACCTCGCAGCTGTACTACTGCCTGTCCGGCCGCGGCTCGGTCGAGGTGCGCGGCAGGCGGACGACATGGGGCGAAGGTGACTTCATCACCCTGCCGGCGAGCAGCCCGGCGACCTTCGCCGCCGACGAGGACGCCGCGTTCTACTGGGTGCACGACGAGCCGCTCATGAGCTATCTGGGTGCGACGCCCAGCGAGCAGCGCTTCGCTCCCACCATCTTCCCGAAGGCGCGGGCCGTCGCCGAGCTGCAGAAGGTCGCCGCCGACCCCGAGGCGAAGAATCGCAGCCGGGTGAGCGTGCTGCTGGCGAACGACAACCAGCAGCAGACGCTCACCATCACCCACGTGCTGTGGGCGATGTTCGGCATTCTTCCGGTCGGGCAGGTCCAGCCGCCGCATCGCCATCAGTCGGTCGCGCTCGATCTCATCCTCGATTGCCGGCCGGGTTGCTACACGTTGCTCGGCGAGGAGCTCGACGCCGACGGCAAGCTGGTCGATCCGGTGCGGGTCGATTGGGAGCCGGGCGCGGCGTTCGTGACCCCGCCGGGCAAGTGGCACTCGCACCACAACGAGTCCGGTGCCGACGCGCACCTCATCCCGATCCAGGACGCGGGCCTGCAGACCTACCTGCGGGCGCTGGACATCCAGTTCACCTTCAACAAGGACGCGAAGGCGAAGGCTGCGGCGACCGCTGCCGACATCAGCCCGGGCAACAGCGCGGGATAGCAATCCTTAGGCGAAGCGGGCGGCGGCCGCGACGTTGTCGATCGCGGGATGGCGCCGCCCCGCGGGTCCTTCCGCGAACGCCCTGACCACGTTGCTGGTCACCGCTGCGGTGACGCGCTGGCAGAGCGGCCCGGAGGCGCCGGCGATGGCGTTGATCCACCAGTTGGTACCGGTCGCGAACACTCCTGCGCCGCTCGGGGTGGTGTAGTACGCCATGTCCGAGTAGCTGGCCTTCCCGTTGCAGACGAGCGGTGAGCGGGCGAGGATCTCGATCGGCCGGGGCGTCGGCACGCTGAGGTTGACCCGGTCGTACTCGCCGCCGACCAGGTTCGGCAGATGGGTGCCGGCCGTCACGCCGGATCCGGCGAAGACCCAGTTGCCCGGGTTGGTGATGACCATGTCCGCGTTGACGGGGTTGGACTCGTAGAACACCCCGGTGAGCACGCTTTCCGGGCGCGGGTCCGGCGGGTAGCGCCACTGGCCGGTGACTTGCGCGTTGTCCTTGCCGTAGAGCGGGTCTTCGCGCGGCTCCTTGTAGCAGGTCTGCAGCCGGTTGGGTCCCGCAGCGGTGGGGCCGAGCCGGATGTGCCGGTAGATCGCATTGGCGCCGAAGAACGCCAGGTTCGTCCCGGCGTCGCGGGCCGCCTGCAGCCGGTCACGCATCAGCGTCGAGTAGTACTCGTCGTGGCCGGGCGTGAGGACGGCCAGCGCACCCTGCAACGCGTGCGGGTCGGCGTGCAGGTCCGTATCGCTCAGGTACTCGGCGGGCAATCCCAGCCGCTCGACCAGCGAGAGCAATGGCAGCAGGTTTTCCTGGAATTCTCCGGCCCCTTGCGCGGTGTTTCCGCCGTAAGGCCGATCGAACGACACCGCCCGCGCCCGGTCGGGATAGCGACCGTCCGGTCCGATGTAAAGGCTGTAACCGCCGAAGGGGTTGTATGCCTGCCAAGTGGTGTCGCCGTTCACGAGCACCAATTTTCCCGAGGCATCCCCGGAGCGAACCGCGAGGGGAATGTAGCGCTGGCCGCCGGTGTCGGCGTCAAGCCGGAAGATGTAGAACCCGGGTGGCCAGCCGGTCGTGTCGACCGTGACCGACACGGGCCAGTCGGTGACCACCGTGTTGGTCGGGGCGATCACCCGTGGCGGCGCTCCGACCGCACCCGGCAGCCGGCCCGACCGCCAGACTTCGCGCCCCTGCGTACCGCCGTACCAGCCGGTCCGGAACGCGATCACCCGGAATGTGCGCGCCGTCGTCGACACGTGCAAACCCACGGATTTGCCAGGGAGAACGCTGGCACGGTCGGCCCAACCGGCGATCTCGTCGGGGGCTCCGAGCCGGTCGAGTCGCCAGCGCGGATCGCCCGGACGCGCGTTCTCCTCGGCGGTGGCTGACAGCGATGCCGCTCGCCGCCGCCGGACCCGGTTGGCCTTCGCGGGCGGCCGCTTGCCGGTGCTGTCCCGCGGTGGCCCGGAGCTGCAGCCGGCCGCCGCTCCCATGGCGGTCGCGGCTGCCGCGTAAAGCGCCTGACGGCGCGTGAGGTTCATGGTGAACCGTGGATGCTCAGCGCAAATGTGGCAGCGATGAATGTGGCGGCGATGAATGTGGCGGCGATGAATGTGGCGACGATGAATGTGGCGACGATGAATGTGCGATGGCAAAGCGATACGCGTGCATGCGGTCCTTTCACGGGGCGCGCAGCGGCGATCGGATCCGCAGCTGAGCCCGCTTTCCACCGGTGAACCTATCGGCGTCGGGAGCGCAACTCGCGCATTTGCGGCCGCGGCTTACGGGAGGCGGGGAGCGGAGCGCAGCCGACGGGCGGACTGATGGCTGACGCTTAATGACCTTGGACCTGTGCCCGATACACCTCACAGGCCCGAAGGTGTGACCCAGAGCACCTTCGTTCACACGGTTCGCCGTCTTGCTGCAGGGAGTCGTCATGCCGCACAGCACCCCCGAGCCCGGTGCGGACGGCGCCGGAGCTGCGCGGCCCAGCTTGCCGTTCCTGACCGCCGCCTTCGGTGGCGGCGGCCCGTTCGGGATCGCCTACGCATTCGGTGTCGCCGACGCCCTACTGGACGCTGGGGCACCCCTCGGGAGCAGCCAGCTGCTCGGCACGTCTGCCGGATCCTGGGTCGCCTCCTGCGTCGCCACCCGCACGCCGTTCGACGTGTTGTGCCGGCTGCCCGCCGTCCGGGTGCCGAACGTGCGTCACGGCCTCCTTCAGCAGCTCGCCGGTGAGGTCTTCGGTGACGCGCTCTCGCCGCAGGTGCACGTCAGTGCAGTGCGGCTCACCACCGGCCGGCGCGCCATTCTGAGCGGTGCGCAGCACCGGCTCGCGGACCTTGTCGCGGCCTCATCGTCGGTGCCATGGCTGTTCGCGCCGACGCGCGTTGCGGGTCGGCGCTACGTCGACGGCGGAGTGCGATCGTTGGTGTCCGCCGATCAGGCGCCGCCGGCGCAGCATCTGCTCGTTGTCGCTCCGATCGCGGGCCCCATGTTCGGTCAGGCCGGCCGCGCGATGGAGGCGGTGCTCGGACGGGAGCTGCGCCGCTGGGAGAGGTGGTCGGGAGGGGTCGTGCACTTGATCCGTCCCAATCGGGCGATCGCCTCCCTTGCACGGCGTCCGCTGGATCTGTTCGACAAGGACCTCGCCCAGCGCGTTTACCCGCTCGCTCGCGAGCAGGCGGAGCGCCTTCTCGGCACGCGGGCCGTGCTGGGCGCACTCGTGCGTCCCGAGGTCCCGGTCGCTGCGTAGCCCGCCGCCCCGAAACGTCACTACGCGGGGCCCGAAAGCCGCTACTGCACGCCCAGTGGCTGCATGTCACGCAGTGGCAATGCAGCCACCGATCAGCTCGGTGCCCCCGGTTATCGTCGCCGTCTTCCGAAGGCGAAGTAGGAGATGGGCACCAGACCCAGGGAGTTGGTGACAACGATGGCGACTGCCCAACGGGGTTTCGAGCCGCGGATCTCGTCCACCGGTCGCGGGACGAGATCAACGAGTGCCGCCACCTTCAGCGCCGCCTCGAACGCGCCCCCGATCACGATGAACCGGCGCGTGCCCGGGCTGAGGTCGCTCCAGGTCTTACTGCTCATGCGCTAAGCCTTCCTTTCACCCTCAGCCGCTCCAAGTTGTGCCCGGTGTCTCCTCGATCACCGGACGTTGACCTGGTAACTCTTGCAGCGCGGCGAGGAGTCCGAAAGCCCCGATCGTTGCGCCGTCATCGCAGCTAACTCGGGCTCTGCGCGTGCGGTACGGCGTCCCACACGTCGCGAAACTCCAGCGGTAGCAGGGCCTCGACGTCGCGGGCCTCGTCCGGAATGACCTCGCGGAACGTGCGCAGCACGGAAACGACCACGTCGTGCGCCGCCTCCGCGGAGATGGAGTCGAGCAGGCGCACCGCTTGCGCAAGGGTTTCCAGGGTGTCGCCCATGAACGGCAGGGCCAGTCCGGTGCGGCGCGCCGGCAGCGTCAGGTGCTTCACGTCCGCCGGCAAGTGCGCGACGAGATGGCTGCGGGCGTGCGCCGGTAACTGCTCGAAAAGGCTGGAGAGCACGACCCGGACCGCAACCCGATCGGAGCCCTGCCGGCAACCGGCGTCGTGGGCGGCGGCGACAAGCCGCTGGAACGCCGGCGAATGCTGGTGGCGCGCTCCTTCGGAAGGCCGGCTGTCCGAACGCAGCAAGCCTTCGTGCAGCATCGACACGATCCCGCGTACGCCTGCCGTATCGAGGACAGTTTCTTCGATCCGGTAGGCGTCGCGAGCGGTCGCCACGTCCCCGTGCAGCCTCACGATGTGATCGCTCACGGTCACGTGCACGTGTGGCACGTCGAGCTTGCGGGTGACCGGGCCCAACCGCGTGCGGATCCGATCAGCCAGGATGTCGTCCGCGACCTCCGGATCCGGGTGATCGCCGGACAGCCGGTACATCTCGCCGCGGATCCTGCCGCGCAGATGCTGCAGGCGCGCGCTCGTCCACGTCGCCGCCGCCCGCCCCTGGCGGGCAAGCGGCGCGGTCGCCGTCAGCGCGGTTTGCACCGCCTTCTTGCTGAGCTCGCGTGATGCGCTCATCACTTCACTCCTCGAGCCAGACCTCGAAAGACCGCCTAACTGGCTCCCCTTCAAGAGAAGCGCATATGCGCTGCGGCGCCAGGGGAGAAGGTCACGAGGAGGGCAGCCGCGGTGGGACCTTCGCCCCTACGTGGATGCGGCGGCACCGCCACACAGTGAGTGGTGCGGCACCTGGGATGTGCACGGCTTCCGGCTTCTGTCCGGACGCCGGGGGACGCGTCCCCAGGTGTCAGTTCAGGAGGCGAGTCATGCGCACCTTGTCGACCCGGTCCGCATCCCGGCAGGAAGCCCTCCGCCGGCTGGTCCGTGGGACGGCGCCGAAGGTCTCCGTGTACCTTCACGCGGCGCCGCCGGAGGATCCCGAAGCGCAGCAGCTGGCTCTGCGGTGGCAGGCCCTTCGCCAGTCATTGCTCGAGCGCGGTGCTGACGCCGCTGACGTCACGCGAATCGACGAGGCGGTAAGCGGATTCCCACTCGGTGACCGGGTCCTCGCCGCCTTCGCCTCCGAGGGTGAGCTGGTGCTTTCCGCCGAGCTGGATCGCGCCGCCGAGAGCGACAGCGCCGTCGTGGCGAGCTGGGCCCGGATCGTGCCGCTGCTGCGCTGGGAGCAGGGGCAGCTGCCCGTGATGGTCGCCGTTGTCGGGCACCGGCAGGCCGACCTGCGGGTGTACGAGTATGGCCGGCAGGTCGCGGGTGAGGAGCTGCTCGGCCCGGATGACGAGATCGAGCGCAACGCTCCCGGGGGATGGGCGCAGAGCCGCTACCGGCGGCGTGCGGAGGACTCGTGGGCGCACAACGCGGTCGCGTACGCGAAGCGGCTGTCGACGCTGGCCGAGACGTTCGCGGCACGGCTCGTGATCGTCACCGGCGACCCGCGCGAGGTGCAGTTGGTCCTCGACCGGCTGCCGGCGGAGGTTCGGCGCCTCGTGACGACGGAGGCCCGGCCCAAGCCCGGCTTCAACGGGACGGTTCGCGTCACGCCGGAAGACGCCCAAGCGCTGGTCGAGCAGTCGACGCGCGCTGAACGTGCGCGCGCGTTGACGGATTTCGACGATGCCGGCGGGCGCGGGCTCGCCGTCGAAGGAGTCGATGACGTGCAGGCGGCGCTCGATCGGGGAGCCGTGCAACGGCTGCTCGTCGTCTGCGGCGCGGCGGACGATCCGACGGCCAATGCGCTCGCGTGCCAGGCCCTCGACTCGGACGCGCAGGTGCTCGTCGTCGAGCCGGACGAGATTGCCCTGATGGGCGGGGTCGGCGCTGTTTTGCGTTTCTGAACGCCGGGCAGGGCCCAAGGCGTACGCGCTGCTCGCAGTGCTTCACCCTGCGTCATGCTCGCGCGTATTGTCGGTCCGCGCCGGCATCGGGTTGGCCACGGAACGCGAAACGGGCGGCAGAAGCGACGGTAGGTGCTGCAGATGCTCGGAGCCGATGAGGCTGACCTGGCTTCGGCGAGCGATCCCCGGCCGGTCTTCGTCGGGCCGGCGTCGGCGGCGGCTACGAGTGGCCGGCATCGAGCTGGCTGCCATGTGCGGCGGATACGGCGCACTCGTGGCCGTGAGCGTGATCGGCGTGCCTTTGGGTCCGCTGGGAGATCTCCCGGGCGCCGCATCGACCGATCACCGTCCGCCGCTGCCCACGGCGCGGTGGCCGGCCGGGGGGACCGGCTCGGCTGCTGCCGGCGCTCCGAGCCTCCCTTCGCAGCTCCGGGTTTCCGCAGCTAGCGCGGTCGCGCCGACCGGTCCCGCGACGGGTGGTTCGACTACAGCAGTGACGGTTCCCGCCGCAGGGCCGGCCGCCGGGCTCGGGCCCACCACTCGCCCTGTCACCGTCGACGCCCCGTCTCCCGAGACCTCTCCCGGCGCGGGGCGGCCACCCGCGCAGCCAACTGCGGGACCTGCGACCTCGTCGCCTACGCCGTCGCGGTCGCCAGCGGTCGCTCCGCCCCCGCCGCTGGGCGCCGGACCGGGCAATTCCGGCACGGGGGGGCAGCGGGGCCAAAGCTCCGGCGGGGGCGGCTCGACACCGCCGGGAAGCACCGGGCGAGCCCCGTCCACGTCGGCGAGGTCAGCCGTCGCGCCCGTTGCCAACGGCCGATCTGGCGTTCTCCCGGCCCAGAGCTTGCGGGCGCCCGCGTTCTCGACGACCCCGCCCCGCGGTAACGGGACACCACCTACCGCGCCGGACCGGGGTCAGCCCAGCCCCGCGCCGGGCAGCTGAGGGGTGGCAGGCAGAGGCCGAAATCCCCGGCGCCCTCGATCGCACTGGGCGCTGCTCGCACTCGTCCTGTTCACACTCGCCGGAGGGCTGCTCGTCGCCGGCTACGTCCATCACCAGGTGGGCGATCCCGGCACTGCGGCCCCTGGAGCCGCCACGTCCAGCACGACGGTGCCTCCTGCGGTGCGGCGCGCGCATCCCGCAGTGTTCGGGGCCAGCCCTCTTCGATCGGCTGCGATGCCGCCTCGCACCGTGGCGTTGACGTTCGATGACGGTCCCGACCCGCGCTGGACCCCCCAGATCCTCGGCGTGCTGCGACGCTACCGGGTCCCGGCGACGTTCTTCATGGTCGGCGCGCGCGTTTGGAGCATCCGGGGATCGTTCGGCAGGTGCTGGAGAGCGGGTCCGAGGTCGGCGTCACACGTTCACGCATGCGGACCTCGGCCGGGTCTCCGACTGGCGGCGGGCACTGGAGATCGACCTGACCGAGCACGCACTCGCTGATGCTGCAGGGGTGACGACGAAGCTGCTGCGTCCGCCGTACTCGTCCACTGTTGACGCGATCGATGACGCCGCCTGGAAGACCCTGCAATGGGCACCGAGGCACGGCCTGATCACGGTGCTCGCCGACCGTGACAGTGAGGACTGGCGTAAGCCCGGCGTCGCGGCCATCGTGCGCAACGCATCGCCGGTCGGCAAAGCGGGGGCCACCGTGCTGATGCATGACGGCGGCGGCGATCGCGCTCAGACCGTGCAGGCCCTGAACGACCTCATTCCGCAGCTGCGACGGGCCGGCTATCGCTTCGTCACGGTGAGCGCCGGATTGGCGGTTCCCTCCGCTGCTGCGGTCACCGCTTCCGGGGCCGAGCAATTGCGCGGAAAGGCGCTCAGCCTGGTTGTGCGAGGCGCCGACCTCGAGACGGCAGCCATCACGGTGCTGCTGGTCGTGGCGGGAGGGTTGAGCGTCCTGCGCGCGGGGGCGCTGCTCGTGTTTGCGCGCCGCCACGCTGCGCGCTCGCGGGCCTCGGCCGCGCGGCCGGTGCTCTCGCCGCGCCCATCCGTCAGTGTCGTCATCCCGGCCTACAACGAAGCGGTAGGGATCGCGTCGACGGTGCAATCCATCGCCGCCAGCACAAACGTCGATCTCGACATCGTCGTCGTTGACGACGGATCCACCGACGACACCGCTCGTATCGTCGAGGGGCTCGACATTCCCGAGCTTCGCCTGGTGCGCCAGCGCAATGCTGGCAAAGCGGCGGCTGGCGAGCCGGCATCAAGCTGGCGCACCACGAGCTCGTCGTCCTGCTCGACGGAGACACGGTCTTCGAAGCCGGGACCATCGAGCGGCTCGTCGCGCCGTTCGCCGACCCCTCGATCGGCGCGGTTGCAGGCAACACCAAGGTGGGCAATCGACGCGGGTTACTCGGCCGATGGCAGCATCTCGAGTACGTCGTCGGCTTCAATCTCGATCGCCGCTTCTACGAGGAACTGCAGTGCATGCCGACGGTCCCCGGGGCGGTCGGGGCCTTTCGCAAGGCGGCGCTCAGCGCGGCCGGCGGCTTCCCCGACGACACGCTTGCCGAGGACACGGACGTCACGATCGCCGTACTGCGAGCCGGGTGGCACATCGTCTATGCCGAGCACGCCAGAGCGTGGACGGAGGCACCGGCGAGCCTGGGGGAGCTGTGGAGGCAGCGCTACCGGTGGTGCTACGGGACCTTGCAGGCGATGTGGAAGCATCGCCGTGCCGTGATCGAGCGCGGGGCGTCCGGGCGGTTCGGCCGGCGGGGGCTTCCGTACCTGCTCCTGTTCCAGGTGATGCTCCCGCTCTTCGCGCCGGTGGTTGACGTCTTTGCGATCTACGGCCTGGTCTTTCTCGACCCGGCTCCGGTGCTCGGCCTTTGGCTGGCTTTCCTGGGCTTGCAGCTCGCGTTGTCGGCCTACGCACTGCGGCTCGACAAGGAGAGCTTGCGGTCGCTGTGGGCGTTGCCGCTGCAGCAAGCCGTGTACCGCCAGCTGATGTATCTCGTGGTGATCCACAGTGCGGTGACAGCGGTCAGCGGCTTTCGGCTGGGGTGGCAGAAGCTGCGGCGAACAGGCTTGGAACCCGCGGTCGGGGACTAGTCGCCGGCTCGGTTGTCGGCGCCTGTGAGGAATGCCGAACGAATGCGCAGCGGATTGCGCGGGGCCCGTTGGCGGGTATTCGGCCTAGTTCTGGACGAAAGTCAGTTGGCGTTCGCGAAAGTCGCCGGAACGTCCCGGTGAGTGCGCAATCGGCTTATTGCCATGTGTTCGGCGGCCACCAGCAGGCCTGGCCCGTGCAGGCCGAGCCGGCGGAAGTCCTCGACGCTGCGAGCGAAGCAGCGGGCAGCAGCCAGGCGATCGACGGATCCGGCGTAGGCACCTACGACGCGGCGCTGAGCTGCGCGGTAGCGGGCGTTGAACGGCACGAGTGGCTTGGTGTCCACCATGGTTACTCCGGATCTTGCTGCGGGCGGCGTCCTGCTCGAGAGAACGCGATCTACCGGGCTGCGGCCAGGGACCTAGGTCCCGCTGGCTCTGGTAGCCGAGATTAACCGCTCAGTATTCGATGCGGTATAGGAATGCGGAAAATTGTTCGGAACCTATTGCCAACGGTTCATTTCGTTGTACCGATGCACCAATGGCGAGGCCCGCCCGATGCGTTCGTCCGGGCGCCTTGGACGGCCACCCGGGTGCTTTTTCGGCAGTCCGTGGCCGCGTGGTGGCGTTGCCGTCCGGGGCTGCGCCGATCAAGATGGAGGTCCGCGAAGTGGCGTCGCCGGCTTGAGATCCGCTGCCAGACTCGTCGCTCGCCGAGTACCGGAGGAGATATGACTCAGCCCCAGCCGCCGCGCGTCGATCCGATCAGCGCCGCATGGAACACCGTCGCCAGTTTCGGCACCTATGAGGAGGCGCAGGCAGCCGTCGACAAGCTGTCCGACATGCGCTTTCCGGTCGAGCAGCTCGACATCGTCGGATCGGATCTGCGACTCGTGGAGCGCGTCACCGGCCGGATGACCACCTACTCCGCCACCGTGGCAGGCGCAGCTTCCGGCGCTTGGTTCGGCCTTTTCATCGGCCTGCTCGTCGGCTGGTTCAACGCCGGCGCCAATTGGCTCGGCCTGATCCTCGGTGGACTGCTGATCGGCGCATTCTGGGGTGCGCTCTTCGGGTTCATCAGCCACGCGGCCCTCGGCGGTCGTCGCGACTTCTCGTCAATGCGCAGCCTGGTCGCCTCGCGTTACGACGTGGTGGCTCGTGGGGGCCACGCCGAGGAGGCTCGCCGGCTGCTCGAGCAGCAGCCGGCATCACCGGTGTAGCACTCGATTTCGCCGGGATGGGTCAACGCGGAAGGTGCGCAGGCGTTCAGGTGCACACCCGCCAGGCCGACCTGAGCACGCACGAAGCGGGGCCGTTCACCCCTTGCGGGTGAACGGCCCCGCTTCGTACGTGTCCCTTGCGAGCGCGACCGTACGGCGCTCAGCGGGAGCTTTGGACGGTCTCCTTGGCACCCTGCGCCTGGTCCTTGACCTCCTGCGCCGACGAGGTTCCCTCGTCCTTCACGGTGTGTGCCGCGTCGGTCGCGGTCTCCTTGACCGACTCCACCGCCTGCTGCGCGGGCTCCCTCAGATTCTCAACCGCCTCGTGCGCCGCCTCCTTGACGGGTTCGGCGAGGCTCGCGGCGTTCTCCTTGATCCTTGCCGCGCCCTCCGTCTCCTTCGTCGACGCCGGCAAGATCGAGCCCAGCAGCCAGCCGGCGCCGAGGGCGATCAGCCCTGCGGCCAAAGGGTTTCCGCGTGTCTGTGACGTCACCTTCGCGGGGGCGTTGCCCACGGTCTCGCTCATCGAGCCCGACGCGCTCCCGGCCGTCTGCCGCGTGGTCTCGGCCGCGCTGCCGGCGACTCCCATGACGCGTTCCTTCACGCCCACCGCGGCGCCCCGCGCGCGGTCTGCCTGCCTGCGGGCAACATTGCCCGGCTTCACCCGGTCAGTCAGCGCGTTGACGTCAGAGCTCAGCGTGCCTCGGGTCTGCTCTATCTCTGCCCGAATCTCCTCGGGGTTGCTCATGCTGATTCCTCTCCCTTCACGGCGGGTGGGATGCGCTTCACCGAGTCGGCCGTGCGGGACATCCCGGTCATCGACTTGAGCTCGGTCCGGCCGAGCATGGCGAGGACGCCGGCGACGATCAGCCAGACCGCCGCGACGATCAGGGCGGACCAGCCGTGCCCGATCGAATCGCCGATGGCCCACCAGGCGGCGACGGAGAAGAACACCAGGGCGAGATGCCCGACGACGCCCGCACCGCCGAGCATGCCGGCACCCTTACCGGCGCGTTGCGCCGACTCACGTACTTCTGCCTTGGCGAGCTCCACCTCTTGTCTCATGAGTGTGGACAGGTCGCGACTGACGTCGGCCATGAGTTCGCCGACCGATTCATCGCTGCGGCTGACCGTGAGGTCAGATCTGTTGTCCGTCCGGGTACTGGGAGTCGATGTCGCTCCCGAATGGGTGGTCATGGCCGGACCTGCTCTGCGTAGGGCGCCGGCGGCATGGGTGCCTCGGTGAGGTCGACAGCGGGCGAGGGCGGCGCGGTCGACGCGCCAGGCGCCGCTGAGGTGGACACTGCCGGAGGCAGGGTCTGCGCAGTCGGATACGGCGTGGGCTTCGGGGGCTCGGTCACGGGTGCGGGAGTGCCCGAGTCGGCGCCCGTCCGGGAACCGTTTCCGGTCGTGTTCGGCTGCTGCTGCTGCTCTTTCAGGCCGCGGGTCAGCCGGCCGGCGAGAAAACCGATACCGGCGGCGGCGGCAAGGAAGGTGCCTGGACGGCGGCGGGCGAACGAGGACACCTCGCCGAGCACCGCGCCGGGTTCACGGTCTTCGAGCCATTGCGCTGCGGTTCCGGTGTGTTGCGCGGCTTCCCGTGCGAGGTCCGTCGCCAGGCCCGGCTGCTCGGCGCGGCTGCTCATGGACGACAGCTCGTCGCTCAGCGAGCGCAAGCTGCCGGCCAGCTTCTGCTGCTGGGCATGAGCCTGCTCCTTCACCTGTCCTTGCGCGTTGTTCACCAGATCGCTTGCCTGGCGGGCGACTTCGGAGGTCACCTGCGCGCCCTGCTCCTTGGCCACCTGCGCGACGCGCTGGCCCTGCTGGCCGGCGCTGTGACCGACGTTGCTGGCCTGCTCCTTCGCAACGTCCTTCGTCGAATCCCCGGACGCGGGGTCAGTGGTCTGCTGGGCCCCCACGGCGCTCGCTGCGCCGGGTGGCCGGTAACTGTCTGCCATGTCCCAATCCTTTTCGGGGGTAGGTTCAGCCCGTTCTCACGGGAGGGAAGCTCGAGTCGACGGGTCTGCTCGCCGCTCGCGACGAGGCGGTGGCGGATGCGACTGCGCGATGTCTGGCTCCGCCTCGCGGCTTGCCTGTGGATACCCGTTCGGCTTCCAGTCACTCCCGCAAATGCCACGGAAATGCCTGATTCATCTAGGAATTAGGCGATCTTGCCGACCGCCGCGGCTGGCCTCCCCGCAGTCGCCATGTGATCCGGGCAGGGAGGTTCGCGTTGCCTCATCCGGGGATTCAGCGGCGCGGCCGCCAGGCCGGTTCCCCGGGGCCATGATCAACGCGCCAATGATCAGCCCGAACCCCCTGTCAAACCGGGGGACGGCTTGATCACTGGCGCGTTGATCACGCTGAGGCGCGTCAGGAAAGCGTGTCCTCACCACCGAGACCATGGGGCCGGGCTTGACCGTGGCGCCGGTCTCCACCCGAACGATATTGATGGAGTCGTCCTTCGCGAGCTGTTCGAGAGCTGTTTGAGACATGAGATCCCCAGTATTCAGGGCTGTTTCGAGGAGCGGAGCGCCGTCAGCCGGCCAGCGCGGGGTCACGGAGATCGACGGCGGGGTGGGCCCCCTCGGTGTCCAGCCGGTACTCGCTGCCGGTCTTCTCCCCGGAAGGCGGGAGGGGCGCTGCGGCCCCTGATCAGCGGACGCCGGGTCTCGACGTGGGGCTATTCGCCAAGAGCGCTGACTCGCAGCGGATGCCCGACTGAGGTGGTCTGAACAGCCCGCGCGGTTCAGCTGTCAGACCGGTCGCCGCCCGGCTCGGGGATGAGTTGCTCGCCCTTGCGGCCGGGTAGCTCGAGAGTCGCGGAACTCATGGGATGCCTCGGCTTTACCCAAGCGGACCGTGAGTGGGGCTTGGCTGAATGCGGCCGATGGCGGCTCAGCGTCGTCCTGCAACCTAGCCGTCCCGGGTCGCTGCCGATTCCCCATCGTCCGAAAATTCTCCGGGAATTCGCGATCTTCCTGTCGCCGGAGCGACGATCGGATCTTTCTCCCGTCCAATAACTACGCTGCGGAGGATGACACCTCGCACGGTTCGTTGCCAGACCTGTGACGATCCGCTCCGCAGCGACGCCGGGGCTACGATCTTCGAGCTTCCCGAGGGGAGCGAAGCCGAGCAGCGCCAGGCTGCGGACGTCTTCATGGAGGAGCACCGCAATCACCATGTCGACCCAGCGGGCGTGACTTTCAGCGTGCATCCGCCGTTCGCGGGCTGACCGTTGAACGGCTGAGCGCACCCAGCAGCCGCTCCCTCACCGCGGGTGCGGAAAGCACGACCTGTCGCGCGCGCTTCGCGGCTTGGTCGCGTCCCTCGGCGCGCAGGCACCAGTCGAGCAGCGCGCTGAGCTCGTCCGGCTTCGTTTCGAGCTCTTCGGCGCGGATGACGGCGGGCCAGTGCCACGCGGCGGCCTGCGCGCTGACCTTGGCTCCGCCCGCGACCGGATCGACGGCAAGTACCGGCACACCCAGCCGCAGCCCGAGCACCATGCCGTGCAACCGCGTACTCACGATCGCGTCGCAGCGCCGCAGCAGCGCATCGAGCTGCGCCGGGTCTGTCGCCAGCCGCCAGTCCCGCGGGTCCAACCGGGTGTCGACCGGCACCCTCATCACATCCAGCCTGCCGAGCCAGGACGTCAGGAGCTGATGCACCCGCTCGTGCTGCTGGTGATGGGCGTATTCCGGCTGGCTGTTCGCCAGGCAGACGCCGATGAGCGGGACGGCCGCCGCCGGCGGAGGTGGGGCGACCAGCCCCGCCAGATCGAGCGCCGGCGGCAGCTGCGGGCCGTCCCGGCCGATCACCACGTGGAAACCGGTCACGGCAGGATCGTCGGGCGCGGGTACGGAAACGCCGATCGCTATCCGCCGGCAGCCTGCGAAACGGTCGTGCATGGCGTGCAGCTGCCAGCCGCTGAGCGGTCCGCACGCGAAGACCAGGCATGAGTAGTGCTGCGGCGTGACGTCGTCGAGCAGGACGGATTCGTCGGTGCAGAGGACAGGGGACAGCGCCACGTCATGCGGCAGCTGGGCCTCGGACAGCCATTCGGACACGGTGCGCAGGCTCTCCACGTCACCCGACGTCGCCTCTCCGTGCACGAAGCTGGCCCAGCCGACCACCAGCACCCTCGATCGCGGCGTCCCAGCCGGCGCCTCAGCCACCGCGCTGGGCGAAGGCCTCGGCCACAGCTTGCAGCGCGAGCTGCAGGTCGGCGGAGCCGGTGTCGCCGCGTTCCAGTGCGGCGCGCGCCCGCTCCGGCAGCCGGTCGACGGGCACGGTCTCGTCCTGCCAGAGCATGCTGCCGCCGGCGGACCGGCCGACCTGCAGCTCGTTGCCCACGCGTCGGACGACGTAGGTGTCCGTACCGGCTTGGACGGTGATCTCCACCGGCTCGATTTCGTTGGCCATGGCTCTCCCTTTCGTCGGGCACTCCGTCAGCGCTGTTGACCTCGCCCCGACGCGCCGCAATAAACAGCGTTGATGCGCGCTGTGACCCTTCCGGGCGGCGCGGTGCATAGATTCGGGCTTTCAGGCAGACGGCAAGCCCGGCGGCGGCGCAGCCGCCATGCGCGGCTCGCCGCTTCCTTACGGGTTTGCGCGGTGCGTCGATCAGGGGGTTGGATGCCGGGCTCCGGGGCGACGCCGTCGACCAGTCCGGCGGCCGCTGCCTCCCGCGCGCCCCGTCCACCGACCAGCATCGCTGCCTACCGGCATGCTCGGGGGGCCGGCTCCTCCCACCTGCCCGCGCTGGACGGTGTGCGCGGCCTGGCCGTGCTGGGCGTGCTGCTCTTCCACGGCGGCGTGAGCTGGATGCGCGGCGGCTTCTTCGGGGTCGACGCGTTCTTCGTCCTCTCGGGGTTCCTGATCACCGGGCTGCTGCTCGCCGAGTGGGACTCGACGTCCGGGCGCACCGGTAGGCGGATCGACCTGGTGGCCTTCTGGGCGCGCCGAGCGCGCCGTCTGCTGCCGGCGCTGCTCTTGCTCATCGCGGCGATCCTGGTGACGGCCGCGGTGCATCCGCCGCTACGCGACCAGCCGGGCTTGCGCGGTGACATCTGGTCCACGCTCGGCTATGTCGCCAACTGGCACTCCATCGCCACCGGCGGCGACTACTTCGCCCGCACCGGCCCCCCATCCCCGCTGCAGCACACCTGGTCGCTCGCGATCGAGGAGCAGTTCTACCTCTTGTGGCCGCTCCTGCTCGTCCTCGTGCTGCGGCTGTGGGGTGAGCGGCGGGCGCTGCGCCGGATCGCCGTCGGCGGCGCGCTGCTGTCCGCGGCCGTGATGGCGCTGCTGTCGGTCGGTGCGCACGGCAGCTTCGACCGGATCTATTACGGCACCGACACTCGCGCGCAGTCGCTGCTGATCGGTGCCGCGCTGGCCACCGTCGTCCCGATCCGTCGTGCCGGCCGCAGCGCCGTCCCGGCCGGTGGCTCCGCCCTTCCGGCCGCCGCCCCCCGCATCGCCGGCCTCGCCGGGTGCGCCGTTCTGGCTGCGCTCTGGACGACCGCCTCGGGATCCGATGGGTGGCTGTACCGCGGCGGCTTCGCGATCGCCGCCGTGGCGGTGGCAGGGGTCATCTGGTCCGCGGTGAGTGACGAGCGCGGGCCCGTCGCCAGGCTGCTGAGCCTTTCGCCCCTTCGCCTGTTGGGGGTGATCTCCTACGGGGTCTACCTCTGGCACTGGCCGCTCTTCCTCGCCCTGACGGCTGAGCGCACCGGCCAGCGCGGCACCGCGCTGCTCGCCCTGCGCCTCGCCGCCACCATCACCGTCGCCACCGTCTCGTACGTGTTCGTCGAAGAACCGATCCGCAGCCGGCGGGCGTTGCCGCGCTGGCGGGCCCCGGCCGCGTTGACGACCGCCGCCGTCGTCCTGGCGGCGGTGACCTTCGGGGCGGCCCGGCCTCCATCCGTCACGCCCGCCGTCGCAGTGCGTCCGCTGCCGACGATCAGCCACCCGCCGACGAAGCCCCCGGCGCAGCAAGGTGCGCACTCCGGGGCAAGCGCGAGCACGGTGGCGAAGCCGGTGGTCCGGCCGGCCCACGCCGGGCCCACCCGGCTGCTGGTACTCGGCGACTCGGTCGCGGAGACCCTGTTCAAGTACATGCCGAGCTACCCGCAGGTGGACGTCACCAATGACGCGGTCCTCGGCTGCGGGCTGCTGCAGGAATCCCCCTACCGGTACGTGGGGCAGGTCTCGAACGTGCCGCCCGAATGCGCCGGGTGGCCGGGCACCTGGGCGGCGGACGTGCAACGCAGCGATCCTGACGTGGTCGCGTTGCTCGTCGGCCGTTGGGAGATGATGGACCGGGTCATCGACGGCCGCTGGCAGTCGGTCGGCGATCCCGACTTTGATCGTCACGTCATGGCGAATCTGGAACGGGTGCTGCCGCTGCTGACGGCGCGCGGTGCCCGGCTGGCGCTGCTCACCCCGCCCTACTACCACCGGGCCGAGCGCCCCGATGGTGGACTCTGGCCGGAGGATGAGCCCGCCCGCGTGGACAAGTTCACTGCGCTGTTACGGACCTTCGCCGCGGCGCACCAGGACCGGGTGTCCATCGTCGATCTCGGCAAGCTCATGAACCCGCCCGGCCAGCACGCCTACAGCGCCTACATCAACGGCGTCTTCGCGCGCTACGACGGGGTGCACGTCACGCCGGCGGCGGCCGCCTTGCTGGCGCCCGAACTGCTGCCGCAGCTCATCGCGCTCGATCCGCGCGCCCAGCACTGAAACGTGCCCGCCTTGATCGAGGCGGCCGAGCGCGCGGCGCACGACGTATTCGGCTGGCCTACCTTGCGTCCCGGTCAACGGGCAGGGATGTCCGCGGTGCTTTCCGGTCGCGACGCGCTCGTCGTCATGCCGACGGGCTCGGGCAAGTCGGCGTGCTATCAGGTACCAGGCGTGGTGCTCGCGGGCCTGACCGTCGTCCTGTCGCCGCTGATCGCGTTGCAGCAGGATCAGGTGGACGCACTGCGTGCGCTGCGCAGCCGAAGCTTTTCGTTGTCGATGAGGCGCACTGCGTGTCGTCCTGGGGTCATGACTTTCGGCCGGACTACTTGCGCCTTGGCGGCGTGATCGAGCGCCTGGGCCACCTCATGGCCGGCGAGCTCGACGTGATCGTGGCGACGACCGCGTTCGGTATGGGGATCGACAAACCGGACGTGCGCTTCGTTCTCCACGCTGCGGCAGCGGATTCGATCGACTCGTACTACCAGGAGATCGGGCGGGCGGGACGCGACGGCGACCCGGCCACCGTCCTGCTGCTGCAACCGGCCTGACCGAGGTGCACCCGCGCGCATCTGCTCTTGTTGAGGAAAGTGTTGATCCACTCGACTTTCGGCAACCATTTCCTCAACCGAGCGGCCATCAGCTCGCCGGTTGCGCGCGACTGCTAATCCTGGGCGGCGATCAGCAGCGCGGCGAGCGGCTCGAGAAGGGCCGCGAGTTCATCGAGCTCATCGGGGTCGAGGATCTCGTAGGGCTTCGCCGCGAGGTCGTCGGTGAGCGCCTCGACCCGTCGTTTGACCGCACGACCGCGTTCGCTGAGCCAGCCGTCGGCGCCGATCAGGCCGCGACCGCGCATCCCGTCGATAACGGCGGCGAGCTGCGCCGGCGGGAGGTGGTGGACGCGTCCGAACCGCTGCGCCGGCAGTCCCATGTCGAGGGCGAGGAGAACGTGAGCCTCGAGGCCGCCTACCCCCTCGACCATCAAGGCCGCGATGTGGCCATCGCCGCGATGCTCGCGCAGCAAGGACGCGGCGTGAAAGAGCCGCGCCACCACGTCATCAGGGATCGGGATCGCGCGCAGCGCGGCGTACATCGGCCGCCCCTCGAACGGGGCGCTGATCGCCGCCTTCAGCAACAGCTCTGCGGCGCGGGCGAAGGCGGGGGATTCGACCTGATCGCCGAGGATCCGCCGTAGCGCCGCCGCGCAGCCCGCCTGACGCGCGGTTATCGCCGCGTCGGGGGTGGTGGTCGCCCACACTTTCGGGACGTGGCGAGCCACCTCGCCGGGAGCGAAGTTGTAGAAGAGCGCGTCCACCACCTCCGCCGGGACGAGACCCAGCGGCGCTGCCCGTCCGGCGAAGTAGATGTCCCAGTAGTTGCTGAATCCCAAGGCGAACATCGCCTCGTTGGGTTCGTCGGCCGAGTAGGGGATGACGCCGATCGGCTCGACCAGCTCGAACATCCGGCGAGCCACCGCGTTCATGCTTTGCCCCTTCCGGCGCGACTCGCGTTCTCGCGAGCATTCGACCACTTGGACGATCGCGCGCTGCCGGACTCATCGCCCTTACCGAGCCAGGACGAAGAAGCGTCGGGTAATGGTGTGATGGGCGGGTGGCCGACGCTCTTGAGGTCCCGACCGTCGGGGTGGAGGAGGAGTTCTTCCTCGTCGCCGGCGACGGGCCCGATCTCACACCGAACGCCGCCGAGGTGCTGGCGGCTCTCGCCGGGAACGACAGCGCAGGTGAGGCCGAAACCGAGCTGCTGCGACCGCAGGTGGAGACGGGCACCGGCGTTCACCGCGGGCTGGATGCGTTGGAACGCGAGCTGCGCGAGCGCCGGGCCGGGCTGGCTGCCGCAGCCGCGCGGCACGGCCTGCGGCTGGCGGCCTCGGGCACCGCATGGCTGCCGCCTCGTGCGGCGGAGCCGTTCCGCGATCGCGTCACCCCCAAGGACCGTTACCAGCGCATGGCCGAGCGCTTCGGGCCGACGGCCACCCAGCAGCTGGTGAACGGATGTCACGTCCACGTGGGTGTGCCGACCCGGGAGGCTGCCGTCGGCGTCGCCGGACGGCTGGGACCGTGGCTCGCACCGCTCATCGCGCTCACCGCCAACTCACCCTTCTGGTCCGGCGAGGACACCGCGTACGCGAGCTACCGCAGCCAGGTCTGGACCCGGTGGCCGTCGGCGCAGACCGCCGTCCCGTTCACCTCCGCCGCCGAATACGACGCGACGGCGGATGCCCTCGTCGCCATCGGCGCCGCCCTTGACGACGGCATGCTCTACTTCACCGCTCGCCCATCGAGCCGCTACCCGACGGTGGAGCTGCGCGTCTCGGACGTCTGCCTCACCGTCGAGCAGGCCGGCGTCCTTGCCGCGCTGGCCCGGGCACTGGTCATGCGCTGCCTGCAGGAAGCAGCGGAGGGTGCGCCGACGCCACAGCTGCGGGCCGAGCTGGTCCGCGCTGCTGAGTGGCGCGCGGCTCGCTACGGTCTGGGCGGCGCCCTCGTCGACCCTGCGAGTCTCGCTCGGGGCAAGCCGGTGCTGGCTCCTGCCGCAGACGTTCTCGAGGGACTGGTCGACGAGCTGGCGGAGTTCCTTTCCGCCGCGGGCGACCGGGAGCGGGTGAGGGCGGGCCTCCAGAAATTGGCTGACGACGGCAACGGTGCCGTCCAGCAGCGCGCCGCCTACCAGCGGCGCCGCAGCTGGGACGACCTCGCGGACGCGGTGGTCGACGCGACGCTGGCCGGATGCGCCTGAGCTCGAGGTCGATCTCGGGCCTGAATCGGGGTTGATTTCGCTCCGCAGTACACCGCTTGCACTCGTACCCTGAACGCGTGCAGCTCTGGCAGCACATCACCGAGCAGGGCCACGATCCGGTCACGTACGCGATCCCGGCCTTCTTCGTGCTGCTCACGGTCGAGGCGTGGGCACTGCGCCGGGCCGCGACCGAGCCGGCCGCCGATTCCGCCGGCCCGCCGAGGCGTGGCTACTCGGCTCGTGACACCCGCGCCAGCCTGCTGATGGGGGTCGGCTCGGCGGTCATCAGCACCGTCTGGCGGGCGCTGACACTGGTCGCGTTCACGGTGCTCTACGACCACGTCGCGCCGTGGCACCTGCGCTCGGACCGGTGGCAGACCTGGGTGGTGGCACTCGTCGGGGTGGACGTGCTCTGGTACGCCTACCACCGCTTCTCGCACCGGGTGCGAGTCGCGTGGGCGGCGCATCAGGCGCATCACAGCAGCACCTACTTCAACCTCTCGACCGCGCTGCGGCAGAAGTGGAACCCGTGGTTCGAGGCGGCCTTCTGGCTGCCGCTGCCGCTGCTCGGCGTGCCGCCGTGGATGGTGTACACCGCGTTCTCGGTCAACCTGCTGTACCAGTTCTGGATCCACACCGAGCGGATCGAGCGGCTGCCCGCCTGGTTCGAGTTCGTGCTCAACACTCCCTCGCATCACCGCGTCCACCACGGCAGCGATGCGCTCTATCTCGACCGCAACTACGGCGGCATCCTCATCGTGTGGGACCGGCTGTTCGGCACCTACCAGGACGAGCTCGCGCGTCCGCACTACGGGCTGACGAAGCCGGTCTCCACCTACAACCCGGTGCGCCTGCAGTACTTCGAGTACGCCGCGCTCATCGGTGACATCCGCCGCGCCCGCGGGTGGCGGCAGCAGCTGGGCTACGCCTTCGGCCCGCCGGGCTGGGAGCCGCCAGCCGCCGCCGCGCGCACGGCCGGGCCGGCCGCGACCGCAGAAGCTGCCCCGGTCGCCCCCAAAGTCTGAGCGCCACTACGCCGGTCGAGTGAAAGTCGGCTGATCGACCGACAGTTACGCCGTTCGGCCTCATCAGGACGACCAGCGCGCCGCCGAGGTACAGGAGGCCGGTGAGAGGGCCGGCTGAACGGAGGCGATCGTGGGCAGTGGGCGGGCAGCCGCAGCGAGCCGTGGGATCGTGTGGGCCGGACCGCGGCTGGCATCGGCGGTGGCGTTGGCCCTCGCCGCTCCTCTCGCGCTCGCCGGACCGGCATTCGGCGCCGTCGGGCCGGCCGATGGAACGCGCGCGGCCGCTGCGGGATCCGACTGGCAGTCCGGGCGCTGGGGCGACCGCGTCGCCGACTGGCTGTCGTCGGGCACCAGCAACGCCCGTTACGACGCGGCTCGCGATCCTGGCTCGTTGTACACCATCACGAAGGCGATCGGCGCCCGCCAGGTCTGGAACCAGTACGACGACCGCGGCCGGCACATCACCGGCCAGGGCGTGACGGTGGCCCTGCTCGACACGGGGGTGCAGCCGGTCCAAGGCCTTTCCGGCGCGGGCAAGCTGGTCTACGGTCCCGACCTCTCCCTCGAGCACAGCCAGCCCGAGCTCACCGACCAGGACACCTTCGGTCACGGCACCCACATGGCCGGCATCATCGCCGCTCACGACCCTGGCGCCGCCACCACCGGCTTCACCGACCCGCAGGCGCAGCTCGGGGTCGCCCCCGACGCGACGGTCCTCCCCGTCAAGCTGGCCACGGCCGACGGTGCGACGGACGTCAGCCAGGTCATCGCCGCGCTCGACTGGGTCGTGCAGCACCGCAACGACGACCCGGCGCACCCGATCCGGGTGGTGAACCTGTCCTACGGCACGGATTCGAAGCAGGACTACCGCAGCGACCCGCTGGCCGCCGCGGCCGAAAACGCCTGGCGTCACGGCATTGTCGTTGTGGTGTCCGCCGGCAACGAAGGTCAGACCGCGGCGGGCCTGACCGACCCGGCCATCGACCCGTACGTCCTCGCGGTGGGCGCCTCCGACCCGCAGGAGCGCACCGACTACCGGCATCTCGGCGTCGCCGATTTCAGCAGCCGAGGCACCGCTGAACGGCCGGTCGACCTCGTCGCGCCGGGCACGTCCGTCGTCAGCCTGCGTGATCCGGGGTCCTACTTGGACCAGAACCATCCTGAGGGGCTTGTCGACAACGACACGAGCGGGCGGCTCTTTCGCGGCAGCGGCACCTCGCAGGCCGCGGCCGTCGCGAGCGGTGCTGTCGCGCTGCTCTTGCAGGACCACCCCGAGCTCACGCCTGACCAGGTCAAGGGCCTGCTGATGGCCAACGCCGATCAGATCGCCGGCGACGCGCCGTCGGTCGGTGCCGGTGAGCTGGACATCGACGGGACCATCGCGGCGCTCGACGGGTGGTCGCGCAACCGGCTCCTCGGCCGAATCGACGGGCTGCGCGCTGTGCAGACGTATCCGATCTCGACCGGTCACGGCTCGCTCGAGGCGGCGCGCGGCGGCTCCTACGTCTACGACCCGGACTCGGGTGTGCCGCTCACCGGCGAGCAGGACGTTCAGGGCAACGCCTGGGACGGCGCCGCGTGGTGGGCAGCCGCGTCCCTCGGGCAAGCCTGGCAGGGCGGCAAGTGGCTCGGCACGGTTTGGTCTGGTGACGGGTGGACGAGCAGCGACGGGGTGGTCAGCTGGGTCAACGCGGACTGGACAGGCGCCCGGTGGTCCGGTGCCCGGTGGTCCGGTGCCCGGTGGTCGGGTGCCCGGTGGTCGGGTGCCCGGTGGTCGGGTGCCCGGTGGTCGGGTGCCCGGTGGTCGGGTGCCCGGTGGTCGGACGCTGATTGGTCGGGGGCTCGCTGGTCGGGTGCGCGCTGGTCAGGCGCGCGGTGGTCCGGCGACAGTTGGGGCGCGGAGGCGTAGCTCCGGTGCGACGCATCCGTCGGCCCCTCGGCGCGGGTCAGCGCAGCGGCGTTCTCGCTGCGCTGCTCGCGCTCATCGCTGGCACGATCGTCGCTGCCGCCCAGCTGGCCGGCCCACGGCCGCCGGTGACGCTGCCGCACATGGCGGGCCTGGACTTCGTGCTCATCGCCATGTTCGCCGCGGCGGAGCTGGCGCTGCTGCACGTGGAGTTCCAGCGTGAGGCGTACTCGTTCTCGCTGAGCGGCGTGCCGGTCGCGGTCGGCGCGCTGACGGTATCCCCGGCGATCCTGGTCGTGACCCGGCTCGCGGGCGCGTTGCTGGCCTTCGCGGTCCAGCGCCCCGGCAAGCTCAAGACGGCGTACAACCTGTCGTCCTACGCCTTCGAGGCGGCCCTCGTCGCGACGATGACCGGGCTGCTCGCAGGCGGCGAAGGGCCGCTCGACGGCCGCAGCGCGCTCGCCATGGCGGGCGCGCTGATCGTGGTGGACGTCATCATGAGCACGTTGCTGCTCAAGGTGATCAGCTGGCATTCGGGCGAGCTCGACCAACGCGAGCGCACTCGGGTCTACGTCTCCGGCGCCATCATCGCGGTGCTGACGACGCTGCTCGGGCTGACGTTCGTCATCCTGGTTGATCGCGGCCTGCTGGGCATCAGCGTGCTCGTCGGCCTGCTGGTGGTCTTCGCTGTGGTCCACCGGGCGTACGCGGTGCTGCATCGGCGGCACGCGTCGCTCGAGCTCATCCACCAGTTCGTGAGCCGTGACAGCAAGGCGCAGTCGGTCGACGAGTTGCTGAGCGAACTGCTCCGCAGCGTCTGCGCGACCCTGCGGGCCAGCAGTGTGACGCTCCTGCTCGGCGGCTGGGAGGGTCAGCAACAGCTGCTGTGGGTGGGCGAGGACGGCAGCGTGGCCTCCGAACCCGCGTCGGAGGAGCTGCTCGAGGACTGGCTGTTTCGCGAGGTGGGTACGACGGGCAAGCCGCGGATCATCCCGCGCGGGACGAGCATCGCGGGCCTGCGCAGCTGGCTGGACGCGCGTGGCATGCGCGATGCGATCGTCGTGCCGGTATCCGACCAGGAGGGGGTGATCGGCACCCTGCTGGTCGGGGATCGGCAGGGCGACACGGCCACGTTCGACGCCGACGACCTGCCCGTCGCCCAGACCCTCGCCGCCCACATGGCCGTCGCCCTGCGCAACGCGGCCCTGCTGCAGCGGCTGCGGCATCAGGCGAACCACGACGCGCTGACCGGCATCGCCAACCGCGTTCTGCTGCACGAGGCGCTGGACAGCCTGCACCGCGACCCGGCGGTGCGCGGCTCGCTGGCGGCGCTGCTGCTGCTCGATCTCGACCGCTTCAAGGACGTGAACGACGTGCTCGGGCACGTGGCCGGTGACCGGCTGCTGTGCATCGTCGCCGAGCGGCTGAAACGGCTGGCCCCCACCGGCCTCGTCGCCCGGCTCGGCGGTGATGAATTCGCCATCCTGCTCACCGGCCTGGCCTCTACGCAAGAGGCCGAATCCCTTGCGCACGAGGCGATCGCGGCCCTCAAGCAGCCGGTCATGGTGAACAACATCGCCTTGAACGCCGACGCGAGCATCGGCGTCGCCGTGTACCGGCCGGGTGGCGTCTCGCCCGGTGAACTGCTGCGCCAGGCCGATCTCGCCATGTACGCCGTGAAAGGCACCGGCCGCGGCGTCGGGCTGTACACCCAGGATCTCGAGCGCGGCCACGCCGACCGGCTGGCGCTCGTCGCGGACCTCCGGCTCGCGCTGGACCGCGGCGAGCTCGTCATGCTCTACCAGCCGAAGCTGGAGCTGCTGTCGGGCAGCATCATCGGCGCGGAGGCGCTGGTCCGCTGGCAGCATCCGAAGCTGGGGTTGCTCGGTCCCGACGCGTTCATCCACCTCGCCGAGTCGGCGGGACTGATCGATCAGGTGACCGACACGGCGCTGTCGCTCGCGCTGGGGCAATGCCGGGTCTGGCACGACGAGGGCTTTGACGTCTCGGTGGCGGTCAACCTGTCGGCGAACAACTTGCACGACGAGCAGCTGCCGGAGCGGGTGCGGCTGCGGCTCGCGGAGGCCGGGCTGCCGCCGTCCGCGCTGGTCCTCGAGATCACCGAAAGCAGCGTCGTCAGCGAGCCGGAGCGCACCATCCCGATCCTGAACGAGCTCGCCTCCCTTGGCTGCATGCTCTCGCTGGACGACTTCGGCACTGGCTACTCGAGCCTGTCGTACTTGCAGAACCTGCCGGTGCAGGAAGTGAAGATCGACCGGTCGTTCGTCACCAATTTCGTCGGTGACAGGCGCCGCGAGGCGCTCGTGGCAGCCATCATCGGGCTCGGCGAGAGCTTGGACCTGCGTGTCGTCGCCGAGGGCATCGAGGACGCGGTGACCGAGAATCAGCTGCGGCGCATGGGCTGCGACGCGATCCAGGGCTACTTCATCGGCCCGCCCGCGAGCCCGGAGCGCCTCGCGCGGCTGTTCGCCGCTCGTGCGGCACGCCGACCGGGCTGGGACGCCGAGGGTGAGCTGTCCGAAGCTCCGGTCGGGATCGTCATCGAGCCGCGTACCCTCGCCGGGCAGCACCGGCTCTAGGGCCATCGCCCGTTCAGCGGCGGCGGCTCACCGATCCGTGCGGTCGCCTGAGTCCGGATCCGGCCGGGCGCCCAGCGACAGAGGGCACTTGGTTTCGGGACCGAAGGCCCGGGCCGGACAGCGGTTGTCGGCGCAGTATCCGGCTCATGTCTACGGTGCTATCCCCCGAGCTGGCGGGCAGGGTCGACGAAGCTGTCCGCACCGCGCAGGCCGCCGCTGAGCGCATGCGCGGCTTCGACCAGGAAACGGTCGATCGCATCGTCTGGGCGATGGTCACCGCGGGTCTTGATGCCGCGGTCGAGCTGGCCGAGCTCGCCACCGAAGAGACCGGGTTCGGCGTTCTCGAGGACAAGGTGGTGAAGAACTACGTCGCCACCGAATTCCTGTACGACTACCTGAAGGACAAGACGACGGTCGGTGTGATCGAGACCGACTCGGAGCGCGGCATCGATACCGTCGCCGACCCGGTGGGCGTGGTCCTGGCAATCACCCCGATCACCAACCCCACTTCGACGGTGCTGTTCAAGGCCATCGTCGCCGCGAAGACCCGTAATGCCGTCATCTTCCGGCCCTCCCCCTTCGCAGTGCGCTGCGCGGAGCGGGTGGTGGAGATCCTGCGGGCGGCCGGCGCGGAAGCCGGACTTCCGCCGGGTGCGATCCAGGTGCTGCCCGAGCCGGAGCACGAGGTCACGTACGCGCTCTTCGAGAGTCCCGGGGTCAATCTCATCTGGACCACCGGGGGGCAGCGCATCGTCGAGCTGTCCAACAAGGCCGGAAAGCCGACCATCAGCGTCGGTCCGGGTAACGCTCCGGTGTACTTGCACCGCACCGCCGACGTTCGCATGGCGGTCGTCGACATCCTGATCAGCAAGACGTTCGACGGCAGCGTCATCTGCCCCGCCGAGCAGACCTGCGTGATCGACGACGCCATCTACGACGAGGTGGTGGCAGAGTTCGAACGGATGGGCGCCCGGCTGCTCACGGGCCCGGAGACCGAGCGCGTGGCCGAGTTCGCCTTCGGCTGCGGCGACGCGGGAGTCAAGGTCAACACCGCGGCGCTCGGGCAGCCGGCGAGCGTCCTCGAGGAGCGCGCGGGGCTCGATGGGGATCTGCGGCCGCAGCCCACCAAGGTCCTGCTGGCGCCGCTGCCCAGTGACCTCGACGAACTCGCCGCCCATCCGCTCGTGCGGGAAAAGCTCATGCCGGTCATGGGATTGGTGCGCTCACCGAGCGTGGAGCACGGCATCGCCGCTTGCGTACTCGTCACCGAACACGGCGGCCTCGGCCACACCAGCGCGGTGTACACCCGCGACGAGGAGGTCATCACGAAGTTCTCGAGCGCGGTGCGCACCGGCCGCATCCTGGTGAATGCGCCGACGGCGGTCGGCGCGCTCGGCGGCGTGTACAACTCGCTGACGCCGACGTTCTCGCTGGGCTGCGGCACCTGGGGCGGCTCCATGACGACCGACAACGTCAACTACCGCAACCTGTTGAACCTGAAGACGGTGAGCCGCCGGCGCACCCCGCCGCAGTGGTTCCGGGTGCCGTCCGACACCTACTTCAACGTCGGAGCGCTCGACAATCTGCGCACGATCGAGACCGCGACCGCGGTCATCGTGAGCGACGAGTTCAACGTCGGTCGCGGAGCCGTCGACGAGGTGCGCAGACACCTGGGCGCCCGTGACGTGCGGATCTTCGCCGAGGTCCAGCCCGAGCCGGACGAGGCGCTGGTGCGTGCCGGGGTGGAGCTGCTGGGCCATGTGAAGCCGGACCTCATCGTGGCCGTCGGCGGTGGCTCGGTGCTCGATGCGGCGAAGGCCATGCGCCTGCTGACCGAGCATCCCGAGCTGTCGATGCGCGAGCTGTCGCTGCCGTTCCTGGACGCGCGCAAACGCGTCGCCCGCTACCCCTCGCCGCAGCATGCGATGAAGCTCGCTGCCGTGCCGACGACGGCCGGCACCGGCTCGGAGGTCAGCCCGGCGGCGGTCATCACCTCCGGCGGTCGCAAGATCACTCTCGTCGACTACTCGCTGGTGCCGGATCTGGCGGTGGTCGATCCGATGCTGTCGGCAAGCATGCCGCCTTCGGTGACGGCGGATACCGGCATCGATGCGCTGACCCACGCGCTGGAGGCCGCGGTCTCGATCTTCGCATCCCCTTACACCGACGCGTTCTGCGTGCAGGCCGCTCGGCTCATCTTCGAGTCGTTGCCGACGGCCGTGACGCACGGGACAGATCTTGAAGCGCGCACCGCGATGGCGAACGCGGCGACGCTGGCGGGGCTCGCGTTCTCGAACGCGTTCGTCGGGGTGAACCACGCGCTCGCGCACGCGCTCGGAGCTCGCTTCGGTATCCCGCACGGGCGGGCGAACGCGCTGTTCCTGCCGCACGTGCTGCGCTACAACGCCGAGCTGCCGACGAAATTCATGCCGGCTCCCGGCTACTCGGCTTACGTCGCGCCGGAGAAGTACGCCCAGCTCGGGCGGATTCTCTTCGGCGGACGCACCGAGGAGCAGCGCATGGAACGGCTCTTCGGCAAGGTCGACGACCTGCTGGTCGCGGCGGCGCTGCCGCACAGCGTTGCCGAGCTCGGCGTCGACGAGGGGGAGTATCTCGCGGCGGTGCCGGACATGGCGCGCGCGGCGTATGCGGACCCGAGCCTTCGGACCAACCCGCGCATGCCGCTACTGCACGAGATCACCGGGTTGTTCGAGGCCGCCTGGAAGGGTGTGCGGGCCTGACGTGACGCCCCGCCGTTGAACGCAGCCGTGCGACTGGCTGGGGTGATGACGCGGCTGCAGCGACAGTGGACAGATCGACCGACACCGGCGGTATCCGCCGCACCCGCGGCCGCTTCGTGGGTGAGTCCTTGCCCTTGTTCGGCGCACGCCGGGGAAGCACCATCACGAAGATGGTCATCCCGGCGCAGATGACGCCGAGCGGGATCGGCTTCGACAGATTCGAAAACCACGTGCCTGCACCGGGAATGCGCACCCAGGCGCGCCCGACCACGTCGGAGTTCTTCGGGTACCAGTCGTCTTTGGTTGTGCGGTTGTCGCCCTTGGTGATGTATCCGCTGTGACCGGTGCCGCCGATGATGCGGTGGATGACCTGAGCGCCCGAGCCGAACTCGTCCTTCGGGATGCGGTAGGCGATGATGTCGCCGGCGTCGTAATGGCTGGCGGTATGAACGATGACGAGGTCGCCGGTCTTGTAGGTGCCGTCCATACTGTGACCGTTGACCTTCACGTAGGCCACCGAGCCGCCGAGTGACTGCGGCCAGGTCAGGAAGAGCAACACCGCCACCAGGGCGTAGAAGACGACGTTGTGCGCCTTCACCGGCTCGCGTGTTCGCTTGCGGGGCACTGGAAACAGCATGGCTGATCCGAGCTCAGAACTGCTGGGTCGAGGTGGTGAAGGCGGAGCTCAAGCCGATCGCGTTGCCGGCGGTATCGGTGAGCGAGGGGTCCGGCGTGTACGTCGCAACGACGAACGACGTGATGCGCTTGAAGGTGCCGCTGGCGTTGCCGAGGGTCACGACCACCGTTGCGCTGTCCGAAGTCTGGGTCAGCGCGACCGTGGAATTGCTGAACGTCGCCGTCCCGCTCGTCACGAAGCCGTTCGAGCCGAGATCGAGGCTGCCGAAGGCCATCTCGCCGTCGGAGCAGGCGCTGGCCGAGTCGATGGACAGCAGGTCGTTGCCGCTGGGTCCGGCGTTGCCGTGCACGGTCACGGTGATGCCGGACCCGGTCAGCGTGCCTGTCTGGGTCGGGGCGCCGGCACACAGCGTGGACGCGTTCAGCTCTCGGGAGAAGACGATGGTCACGGTGTCATTCTTTTGCAGCTGCCCGGTGCGGTTGCTGTGGTTGGCGGTAACAACGCTGTTCGGATACAGCGGCGGCACCGCGAGCGCGGTCGTGCCGAGATGGGTGCTGCCCGCGGTGACCGCTGCGGCGTAGGCGGCCGTCGCCGAGAGCAGGACGGCTCCGGCTGCAGCAAAAGCCAGGATTCGGCGACGCGTGAGAGCCCGCCGCTCAGGCACGTCGATCACGGTCCCACCATGACGATGCGGGCGATGGTGGGGCTGGTCGCACTGGGCGTCGCGCTCAGCGTCAACGCCATCGTCGTGCCGCTGACCATGCTGGGACCCCAGTGGCCGACGTCTGTGCTGTTCTGCGCCAGCGTCAGTGACATCGTGGCTCCTACGCAGCTGCCCGGGATCGAACTCAGCGTGATGTGTTGGATCGTTCCGGAGCGCACCGTGTAGCCGACCTCGATCTGCGACACGTCGCCACAAGACGTCACCGTCGTCCTTCCGGCTCCGACCCGCTTGCTGTTGGCCACCAGGGAACCAGCCAGCGAGATGCCACTCATGGCCGTGATCAGCACGGTGACACCGGCCACGACCGTTCCGGCCCGTCGCGGCCAGCGCTTCGGCCCGCGTTGCCTGGCGCTCATCAGCGTGACCACCTCATCGAAGTGCCGAAGGTGGGGCCGCCGGTGCAGCGACCCGGTGAGTCCTTCGGCGGCTCCTCCCGGCGGGTGACCGGGCCCAATGGCCCGGTCCTGCCGGGATTCCCCGTGCCGGCGTCAGCCGGTGATGGCGACCGAGATGCCGACGATGCTCGCGGCCGGCACCTTGTTGCCCGAGAAGTTCGGGCTAGCGCCGCCATCGGTGCCCAGCGCGCCGGTGAGCTCCGCCAGCGAGCTGCCTCCGCTACCGGTCAACGTGACCTTGTAGGCCATGTTGGCGCAGCCGGTCGCCGTCGAGATGGGGGTGGTGGCGACCTTGTAGGCCGACAGCGCCGGCTCCCATTCGGTGGTGTAGCTCGCCGAAGCGCTGCTGTTGCAGGCGCTCACGGCTGCGTTACCGGACACCACCGTGTTCGACGTGACGCTGAAGCCGGCGGCGAAGGCGGTCACCGCGCCCAGCACGACGACGCCGGTGATGACCGGGGCCGCGTAGCGCTTGATTCTCATAACTGCTCCATTTCGGGGCTCTGGGAAGGGAGTGGGCTGCGCGTTCAGCCGGTGACAGTCACCGAAACACCGGCGACGTTGGAGACGAGGATGTTCTGCGAGCTGAAATCGGGTGACGCATTGCCGGTCGTCGCGTCAAGGGTGCCGGTCACCTCGCCGAGCGAGGCGTCGCTCGCGTCGGTCAGCGTCACCTTGTACGCCATGTCGTGACAGCTGGCGGCGGTGGTGACCGGCGCAGTGCTCACCTTGTAGGCATGCAACGCGGCGTCCCACACCGTGTCGTAGGTCGCCGCAGCGGTCGCGTTGCATCCGGTCACGCTCGTGCCGCCGGCGGCCACCGAGGTCGAGTTCACGGAGAAGCCCGCAGCGAAAGCGGTCACGGCTCCGAAGACCGCCACACCGGCGATCGCGGGCCCCAAGTAGCGTTTGCGGATCATGTGTCGCTCCGTCTGGACCAGCCGTCCGCCACGCGTCCTGCGCAACGCATCCGGCTCGCCGCCCTGCGGCGATCACCAAGGTTTTCGACGGGGGCCACCTGGCGCTGGCGAGGTACTGAGGCCCATACACCTCGGGACTGTCGGCCCGATGAGGCGCGCGTCCGGAGCAGCCGAAGCTAATAGGTTGTCCTTTGAGCGCAGGGGTTTACGGCGCAGCGTCGCCGCTGCTGACGTCAGCCGGTGACGATGACGGCAACCCCGTTGATGAGCGCGACGGAGACGCTGCTCGCTGTGAAGTCAGCGGTGGCATTGCCGGACGAGTCGAGGCTGCCAATCTTTTCCGCCAGCGGCGCGTTCGCGGCGTTCATGAGCGTCACCTTGTAGCTCATGCCGCCGCACGTGGCAGCGGTGGTCACGGGCACGGTCGTGACGACGTAGCCGGGTAAGCCGGCCGAATACGTGGTGTTGTAGCTGACGGAAGCGGTGGTGTTGCAGGCGTTGACCGCACCGGCGCCGGCCACCACGCTCTTCGAGCTCACCGATAGAGATGACGCGAAAGCGGTGGCTGCACCGAAGACGGTGATGCCGGCAATGATGGCAACGCCGACGCGTTTGCGCATCATCACTGACCCCGTCTCGTCGAGTCGCGCATGCGGTGCGCATGAGCTGAACCGAGTGATCACATTCAGTCTCGGAGATTCGAACGGGCACTGCACTTGCCTGCCCGTCCGCCATTCGGCGGTGTGCTCGGCAAGCGCGTGAGCGGAGGGCGAGAAGTCCCTGCCGTTGCGGGCGAAAGACACTCGACCGCCCCGGGCAGCGAGCCGGGGCGGTCGAGTGTGCGGTGTTTGTGGGCGCTACCGCCTTGCCGGGAACGTGGGCAGCAGCGTGCGTTTCCAGGTCTCGTTGGTCACGGTCGCGAACGACGCGTACCACGCGCATGCCGCGGTGATGATGCCGACGATCCCGCCGGCCTTCGTAACACCGGTGTTTTCGGCGAGTTCGCCGATGGTCAGCAGGATGAACGTGGCCGTCAGCGTCGCGAAGACGGCGGCCACCGCACCACTCACCCGAAGGGAGGCCAGGAACATGGACGCGGTGAAGATGGTCCAGGCCAGCAGGTACAAGCCGGTCGCACGGTACGCCGTCGACGTCGGCAGGTCCGGGACGACGAACTTCACGTAGGCGGCAAAGGAGAGCCAGAAGGCGCCGTACGACGCGAAGGCGGTGGCGCCGAAGGTGTTGGCCTTGCGGAACTCCCACATGCCGGCGGCGAACTGTGCGATACCGCCGTAGAAGAGGGCCAGGGGGAGGACGACGCCTTCCAGCGCCTTGTCCGAGATGATGTTCGCGTTGAACACGCTGAGCACGAACGTCGTCATCGCGAACGCGGCGAGTCCGAGCGGACCGGGATCGGCGATGGCCGGCGTCGCACCGCCCGCCGGCTGCATGCCCTTCTGGTCCGTAGTGGCGGCGGGTTCCACCCGCTCGCGATGAGCTCCGCGCTCGGTGACGAGGGTGTCTCCGCCGGAGATGGCCCCTCCCGCGCGCGGATCGGCGGCCGCGCCCTCGGTGTGAGCAGATAGGTCACCCGGCCGGCCCGGGTAGGGGCCCATGTTCGCAGGTGTCGGTTCAATGGGGGAATTCGACATGGCGCACTCCCTGCAGGGCCCCCGACGCCCCCGCGGCGTGCGTATCGAAGCCCCGCGCGGTCGTGTGGTACCCGTCACGCCCGGTATTCATCCCATTCGCCGGAAATTTGTCCGCGATGAGGACGCGTCCTGTCCGGGAGAGCACATGGCGGGCGTTTCCCACCTGCCACTGCCACTGCCACTGCCACTGCCACTGCCACTGCAGCAGATAGCCCCCGTTGCCAGTGGCGGACGAAGGTTTGCGCGCTGCCAGTGGCAGCGGTCCCCTTTGGCGCCGGGGAGGCTTGTCGTCGTGCCCGGGATACGCCGTGGAAACGGTGCCGAACGTCAAGAGCGTTGCGGCGATGCGCGTGCTGCCACCAGCTGGCGTCGCCCAACGACGGGAAAGGGTGGCGGCGCATCAACCGTCTCGCGACTGCCACCAGCTGGCGTCGCTCGGGCAACGGCACATGGTGTCGGCGTGACCGTGCCGGCCGCTAGCGAGATGCCGCCACCAGCAGACGTTGTCGGGGCAACGGGAAACGGTGGCAGTGCGGTCGTGGTCGCCGTTGAGGCCGGCTTGCCATCAGCTGGCGTCGCCGGGGCAACGGCGTGTGGTGGCGGTGCGACTCCCGGGGTGCGCTGCCACCAGCGGGCGTCGCCCAACGACGGGAAATGGTGGCGGTACCTGGTCAGGGCTGCCGGCGAACCCGCGCAGACCTCGTGGTGCCACTCGTCTTGTGGATGACCTGCTCCGCGGCCCGCCGCCCGAGCTACCGACGTGGGTGAAAAGCCGGTCGGACCCAGCCGCGGATGAACACGCAGGCCATGGTCATCCGCCGGCGGTGAGTGGACCGCCGGCGCAGACTGCCGCCGCACCGCCTCGCGCGGTGCCGAACGCGAACAATGAAAGGGCGGGCCCCCGAATCGGGGACCCGCCGCTTTCGTTCAGCGCTCGGACTAGCCGACGGTCGCGGTGACCGGCAGCACGGTCGGCCACTCGACATCCGGCAGCGGCTGCGAGAAGGGCCCGTACTTGGGCTTGGCCGTCGCGCGGTACTTGTCCGTGGAGTGCACCGGGTCGGGGTCGTGCTGGCGGATGACCTTCTCGCCGAAGGTCTCGAGGAGCTCGAGGTTTTCCTCCGGGTGCAGGTCCTGCGGCATGCCGAAGACCAGCTGGTCACAGCCGACCGACTTGTACGCCTCCAGCTGCTCGGACACCTCGTCCGGGGTCCCGCACAGCAGGTAGCCGCCCTTGATCATCTCATCGAGGAAGGCATCGGGGTCGTTGCCGGCGGCGAGGTCACGCAGCACGAGCGCGTTGCTCGGCCAGGTGATGGCGTCGGTCGATTTCGGCATGGTGTCGTGGTAGAGGTTCACCATCGTCACCAGGTAGCTCGAGACGCGGTTCAGCGCGATGTCACGAGCCTTCTTGCGGTCGTCGAAGCAGACCACCGCGTTGGTCATCATGACGTTGTTGTTCATGAACTGACCGAGCGGCTCCTTGCACTCGGCGATGGCCTCTTTGTAGGCCGAGATGCGCCCGCGCAGGTTGTAGATCGGCTCGAAGTTGAACGCGATCGCGCCGATGCCGAGCTCGCCGGCCCGGGCGAAGGTCGGCGGGTTGCCGCAGGCCACCCAGATCGGCGGGTGACCATCGCCGTACGGCTTGGGCAGGATGTTGTGCGGGGTGGGCACCGTGAAGTGCTCGCCCTGGAAGCTGTAGTCCTTCTGCTCCCACATCCGCGGGATCTCGCGCACGACCTCTTCCCACTCGGGCTTGGTCGAGTTCTTGTCCATGATGTTGAACGTCGCCATCTCGTGGCTGCCGGCGCCGCGGCCGGTGCCCCACTCGAACCGGCGGTTCGTGAAGTGGTCGAGCATCGCCGCGCGCTCCGCGTACCGCGCGGGGTGCTCCTTGCGCGGTGAGAGGCTGTTGATGCCGGTGGAGAGGTGGATGTAATTCGTCTGCGCGGCGACGTAACCCATCACGACCTCGGGGGCCGACATGTGGCTGTACTCGGTCAGCGCGTGGTGCTCGCCGAACCAGGCGTACTTCCAGTTGTGCTTGTCCGCATGGATGGCGAACTCCGCCTCCTGGAACAGACGCTTGTGCTCCGACTCCGTGTCGTGAGCCAAGGGCCCCGGCATGTAGCCGTTGAGAAAGATGCCGAACTCCATGCAGTCCTCCATTGACGCGCCAGACAGCAGCACGCTATCTGACGAGGGGTCAGGTTCGCGCGTTGGGGTGGAACTTGTTCCAGTTTGTTTCGGCGGGTCCGCATTCCGAAGCCTGCTGACCTGGCCTAACGGGCGGTCGCGCCGGCCTTGCTGCCCGCCTCCGCAGCCACGTGAGAGGCTGGCGTCCGCTCTCTGGGAGGCAACATGGCTGCTGGCACGTACCGGGTCGTGCAATGGACGACCGGCAACGTCGGGCGGCGCTCGGTGCTCGCCGCGATCGCCCACCCTGATCTGGAGATCGTCGGCTGCTACGCATGGGGTGCCGACAAGGTCGGCCGTGACGTCGGCGAGCTGGCCGGCGCCGAGCCGATCGGCGTCGACCGCCACCAATGACAAGGCGGCGCTGCTCGCGTTGCGTCCCGACTGCGTCATCTACAACCCGAAGTGGCCCGACGTCGACGACCTGGTGTCGATCCTCGAGGCCGGCGTCAACGTCGTCGCCACTGCCGGGTTCATCACCGGTCACGCGCTTGGCGAGAACCGGCAACGCATTGTCGACGCCTGCGCCCGCGGCGGCACGTCGATCTTCGGCTCGGGCATGAACCCGGGGCTCGCGAACCTGCTCGGGATCGTCTCGGCTCACGTCTGCGACCGCGTCGACTCGATCGCGGTCCTGGAGTCGGTCGATTCCACCGGCTACGACTCGCCGGACACCGAGCTCTCGGTCGGCTACGCGCGGCGCATCGATGATCCGGAGCTGCCGGCACTGGTGCGGAAAGGAACTGCCGTCTTCGGCGACGCGGTCTACTTGATGGCTGACGCGCTCGGCGTCGAGCTGGACGACGTCCGTTGCGAGGCGTCGTTCGCCCAGACGACGTCCGACCTCGACCTCGGCTCGTGGTCGATCAAGGCCGGACACGTCGCCGGGGTCGCTGCCAGCTGGCAGGGCATCGTGGGCGGCCGCCCGGTGATCGAGCTCAACGTCCGCTGGCGTAAGGGCCAGACGCTGGAGCCGGACTGGAAGGTCGAGCACGGCTACGTCGTCGACATCAAAGGCCAGCCGTGCGTGCGCACCAAGCTCGAGGTCTACCCGGGGCCGGACTTCGTCGCGAAGTCCTTTCAGGACTACATGGTGCTCGGCATGATCATGACGGCCATGCCGGCCGTTGACGCCATCCCGGCGGTGTGCGAGGCCGCGCCGGGCATCGTCACCTACCTCGACATCCCGCTCCCACGTCCCAGCGGCTTGGTGCGCTGAGCCCGGCTGCTGATCAAGCCTCGCGACTTCCGTGGTGACACGCCGCGTTTCACCACGTGAACCGCGAATACGTGTCATCCGTGGTTGACACAGACTCGCGTGTTCTGCGCTGACACGCCGAACGCGGCCACGCAAAGCGCGAGTAGCCGTCAACGTGCATTGACCCGCAAGCCAGCCTCATGGCGCGGCCGGGTCCCGAGCGGACGTCCTACTGCAGGTAGTCCTCGACGGTGCCGGCCGAGCGCTCCTGTGCGTCGTCAGGGTTGAGCCCGGCGTTGCGGCGTGCCTCGCGCTGGCGTAGCAGATCCCAGCAGCGGTCCAGGGCCACCTCGAGCTCCCGCAGACGCGCCAGCTGATCTTCGGTGATCTCTCCGCGCCCGCGAGCGGCGAGCAGCGCGTGCTCCTCGTGGCTCATGGCCTCGATGTCGGCGTGCAGGCTTTCGTCGGTCATTGTGGGCTCCTCAGCGCGCGGACGGCGCCGGCTGCAGCGTGACCTCGTCGACGTAGCACCAGCCCCAGTCCTCACCGGGCTGAAACGAGCGGACCAGCGGGTGCTGCGTGCCGTGGAAGTGGGCCGTCGCGTGACGATTCTTCGACGAGTCGCAGCAGCCGACGTGCCCGCAGCTCAGGCACTCGCGCAGGTGGACCCACCGGTCGCCCGTCGCCAAGCACTCCTCGCACCCGTCCGGGGTGCCTGGTCGGACGTCGCGGACCTGGTCGAGATGGGTGCAGTCGGGCACGGCGATCTCCTGTTCGGCCGGACCGAGGTGGTCGCTATGAGTGTCGCGCAGTGACCAGCGACGTGGGTGGAGACGGTTCTGCTGATAGCTGACACGTCATGGAATGTTTCGCGGCTCAGCGAAATTGAGTGGGGTACGCGCAAGTTGCGTCGACGCTAAGGATGCTCATGACCGATAGTCGCCAATTCCCCGTCCTGCCCCTTGATGACGCCGCCGGGATCGGTGTGGTCCTGCCCGGCATGGTCGTGCCGGTCGAGCTGGACTCCACCGAGGTGCGGGCCGCCATCGACGCGGCTCAGCTGGCTGACAGCCCCGTCCTTGTGGTGCCTCGCCCCGAGGGCCGCTACGCGCGCATCGGCACGATCGCGACCATCGAGCAGATGGGTCGCCTGCCGGGCGGTCAGGCCGCCGCAGTGGTCCGCGGCACCGCCCGCGCGTCCATCGGCACCGGCACGACCGGCCCGGGAGCGGCGCTCTGGGTCGAGGCCACCGAGCTGGACCCGCCGACCTCGTACGACGACGATGTGGTGGCTCTGGGCCGCGAATACAAGGGCATCGTCACCTCGATCCTCCACCAGCGCGGCGCGTCGCAGTTCGTCGACATGATCGCGCGGATCAACGATCCGTCCGCGCTCGCCGACACCGCCGGCTACGCGCCGTACCTGTCCACCGCCGAGAAGCTCACGGTCCTCGAGACGGTCGACGTCCGCGAGCGGCTGGCGCTCGTCGTGCGCCTGGCGCGCGAACACCTCGCCGAGCTCGACGTCGCCGAGACGATCCGCAAGGACGTCCAGGAGGGCATGGACAAGCAGCAGCGCGAGTTCCTGCTGCGCCAGCAGCTTGCTGCCGTGCAGAAGGAGCTGCGCGACCTCAAGGGCGGCGGAGCCGACTCCGAGGAGGAGGACCTGCGCACCCGCGTCGAGAAGGCCGAGCTGCCGGAGAAGGTCGCCAAGGCGGCCGCGGCGGAGCTCGACAAGCTCGAGCGCACCAGCGACCAGTCGCCAGAGGCGGGCTGGATCCGCACCTGGGTCGAGACGATCCTCGAGATGCCGTGGAACGAGCGCACCCAGGACAGCTACGACGTGCCCGGCGCCCGTGCCGTGCTCGACGCCGACCACTCCGGTCTGGACGACGTGAAGGAGCGCATCACCGAGTACCTGGCGGTGCGCAAGCGCCGTGAGGAGCGCGGGCTCGGCGTCGTCGGCGGCCGCCGCAGCGGTGCGGTGCTCGCCCTGGTCGGGCCTCCCGGTGTCGGTAAGACCTCGCTGGGCGAGTCCGTCGCCCGCGCGATGGGGCGAAAGTTCGTCCGCGTCGCGCTGGGTGGTGTGCGCGACGAGGCCGAGATCCGCGGTCACCGGCGCACCTACGTCGGCGCGCTGCCCGGCCGCATCGTGCGGGCCATCAAGGAAGCCGGCTCGATGAACCCCGTCGTACTGCTCGACGAGATCGACAAGGTCGGCGCCGACTACCGCGGTGACCCCACGGCGGCGCTGCTCGAGGTGCTGGACCCGGCGCAGAACCACACCTTCCGCGATCACTACCTCGAGGTCGAGCTCGACCTGTCCGACGTCGTGTTCCTGGCGACGGCCAACGTCCTCGACTCCATCCCCGGGCCGCTGCTCGACCGCATGGAGCTGGTCCGGCTCGACGGCTACACCGAGGACGAGAAGGTCACGATCGCGCGCGAGCACCTGCTGCCGCGCCAGGTCGAGCTGGCCGGGCTGACCGCGGACGACGTCGTCGTCGCGGACGATGCGCTGCGCGAGCTGGCCGCGGTGTACACCCGCGAGGCCGGCGTGCGTGAGCTCGAGCGGCTGCTCGCCCGGGTGATGCGCAAGGTCACCGCCCGGCTCGGCGCCGAAAGCGGCCCGCAGACGGTGTCGGCCGCAACGCTGCGCGACTACGTCGGGCGGCCGCGCTTCCTGCCCGATTCCGCAGAGCGCACGGCGCTTCCGGGCGTGGCGACCGGGCTCGCGGTCACCGGCGCGGGCGGCGACGTGCTTTTCGTCGAAGCGTCGCTCGCCGACCCGGAGACCGGGGCCACCGGAGTCACCCTCACCGGTCAGCTCGGTGACGTGATGAAGGAGTCGGCCCAGCTCGCGCTGTCGTTCCTGCGCTCGCGGGGCGCGGAGTTCGAGCTGCCGGTCGGCGATCTCAAGGACCGCAGCGTGCACATCCACGTTCCGGCCGGGGCGGTGCCCAAGGACGGGCCGTCGGCCGGGGTCACGATGACGACGGCACTCGCGTCGCTGCTGTCCGGCCGGCCGGTGCGCTCCGACGTCGCCATGACCGGCGAGGTGTCGCTCACCGGCCGGGTGCTGCCGATCGGTGGCGTGAAGCAGAAGCTGCTGGCCGCGCACCGCGCCGGCATCACCACCGTGCTGATTCCGGCGCGGAACGAGCCCGATCTGGACGACGTACCCGCGAGCGTGCTCGCGGAGCTCACCGTCCACCCGGTCTCGGATGTGCGGGAGGTGTTGACGCTGGCGCTCGAGCCTGTCTCGGCGCCCGCGGCGCTCGTCGCCTGAGGGGCAGCGCAGCCGCCAGCCCCGGACCGGCTCGACCGCTACACGGTCGAGCCGGTCCTTCTTTTTTACCTCGCTCACGGCAATAGTTGCATAATGCTGGGTATCAAGAGGGCAGCTGGCCCTGTCAGGTTTCGCTCAAGGAGGTAGCCGAAGTGGCCGCACCTGGTCCAACACTCGTCCCTATGCGTGGTCTGCTCGCCGGGATCGGCAGCAGGCCGCTGTACGTCAGCGTCTGTACCGCCGGTGCGCCTGCGCAGCCGCCGCCGCAGCTGGCCGACGTGGTGCGCCCGATACGTGACGACGATGGCCGGGTGGCCGACTGGCGGCTCGACGTGGAGGGCGGGGAAATGCTCAACTCCCCGGACGTGCTGGCGGAGTACCGCGAGTGGCACGGCAGCTTCTCCACCCACCACTACATCGGCGAATGCGCGTTCGCCAATGCGGTGGTGAAGTGGGCGCATCCCCACTGCAACGTGTCGGCGCTCGACTTCGTGCGGCAGCCGGAAGCGCACGTCGGATTCAAGAATGCGCTGGCTGTGCGATCGCAGACCGAGCGCCTCGCCCGGCTGCTGCATTCGGTGGACGAGAAGGGCCTCGGCGTCTTCGCGCCGCCGGAGCACCACAGTGCCGTCCGGGGTTTCCTTCCGGCGGCGTCCTCCCGTCCCCTCCTGGCCACCGACCGCTGCAAGGCATTCGCTTCCCCGGACGGTGTGCGGCTGCAAATCGCGGACGCGACCGAGCTCACCGTGCGCGGCTGGGAGCAGCGGGACGGGACGCTCAGCGTCGACACCGCGCAGGGCCGCCAGCTCATCGACGACGTGGCCGTGCAGCAGATCCTGTCGGCGCTCGGCAAGCGTGCCGCTCGCGTCGAGGTCCGGCCGGAGCCATTGCGCGCGCTGGCCGCCATGCTGCTCGTCTCGCTGCGGGACGCGGCGGCTCTCGCGGCCAAGAGCAGGACGGGTTTCTCCGCCTTCGCCGGGCCGAGCCTGCCCTATCTGGCCCTCGCCGGCTGAGCAGGCACCCGGTAGCAGGCGGGCGTTCCGCCGGGCAGCCGTGAAGTCGTGGGCCCGGCGGAGCAATGTCGCGAGACTGACTCAAGAGCGGGGATACGCGCAACCGAACGGACGGGAAGAGCGCCGCGGGGCGATGCATGACAATGGGGTCGGCCGATCTCGCGGACTGAGAGGTCCAGATGTCCGGCCGGATGCTGCTCGCGATCCCGCTTGCGTCGTCGATGTTTCTCGCCGGGGTGGTGGCGGTGGCAGCGCCGCTCGGCACCCCCGCGGCAAACGCTGCCGCAACGACTGTCCCATCCGCCGCCAGGCCGGACGTTCCTTCCACGTTCGCTGACAGCACCCCCCGGCTCGCCGCCGGACTCGTGGTCCGCTACCGGCCCGGAAGCGCCGCGCTCGACGAGCGCGGCGGGCCGGCCGGCACCGGCTCCGTGGCATCCGACGTCGATCTCATGCCGGGCTCGGCGCAACCGAACGGATTCCGCACCATTCGCTTCGATCAGATCGTTTCGTGGGACGAGGCGGCGCACATCGCTGCCACGGTGCGTGCCGATCCGCGCGTGCTTTCCGCGGAGCCCGATGGCTGGGCCACCGCCGACTCCGTGGTGACGCCCGTCCCCGCGCCGAACGACCCGCAGTTCGCTGCGCAGCAGGATCTGGCGAGCCGGTCGAGTGACGACGGGAGCATCGGCGTGCAGGCTCGGTATGCCTGGGCCGTCGACAGCGGCACCAATGCCCCCGTCATCGCAGTGATCGACACGGGTTACACGAACCATCCGGACCTTGCGGGGCGCTTCGTCGCCGGGTACGACATGCTTTCCGAGCCGGATGCTTTCCGGCCGGCGGTGGCCAACGACGGCGGCGGGCGTGACACGGACGCGTCCGACCCGGGGGACTGGGTCACCACCGCGGAAGCAGCGAGCGGCCGGTTCAAGCTCTGCACCGCCGAAGCGAGCTCCTGGCACGGCACCCACGTCGCCGGGACGATCGGGGCGATCCGCGACAACGCCATCGGCATCGCCGGCATCGTGGCGAACGCGCGGATCCAGCCGGTGCGCGTGCTCGGAAAGTGCGGCGGACCGTGGTCGGACATTGCCGCGGGGATCACCTGGGCCAGCGGCGGGTCGGTACCCGGTGTCCCGGCCAACGCCACGCCCGCGCGGGTGCTCAACCTCTCGCTCGGCGGAGCGGGCGGCTGCCCTGACTTCTTGCAGGCGGCGATCGACGGCGCACGCGCCCGCGGGTCAGCCGTCGTGGCGGCCGCCGGCAACCACGACGAGGACGCGGCTGCGCACGCCCCCGCCAATTGCGCTGGGGTCGTCACCGTCGCTGCCACCGCGGCCGATGGGCACCGGGCCGGCTACAGCAATTTCGGCCCTGCCGTCTCGCTGGCCGCACCGGGTGGCGCCATGGACGGCTGGGACTACGACGGCGGCATCCTGTCCACGTTGAACACCGGCACGACATCCCCCGCCTCGCCGACCTACGCGAGATACCAGGGGACGAGCATGGCCACGCCGCACGTCGCGGCCGCGGCGGCCTTGCTGCTGTCAGCGCATCCGACCTGGACGCCCGACCAGGTCGCCCTCCAGCTGGAGCAGACCGCGACGCGCTTCCCCGGTGACCCGAGCTCGGAGGTCGATTCCTGCCTGGAGCCGGTCGACGCGTGCGGCGCCGGCATCCTCGATCTGGCTGCCGCGCTCGGCGCGGACACCGTGCCCGGTCCGGTCTCGAACGCCTATGCGGACATCTCCGCCGGCGCCATCGCGTTGACGTTCGGGCCGCCGACCGGCGCCGTGACGGACTATCGCGTCATCCTCAACGGCGACCCGGCTACGGCGATCACGATTGCCGGGCCGAATGCGACTCTGCCGCTCGACCCGGATGGCTACGTTTTCCGGGTCGGCGTCGCCGCGCGCAACGCGGCGGGGTTCGGTCCCAGCGCCGATGCGGCACTGGGTCACGGCGAACCCAGCGTCCCCACATCGGCCGCGGTGAGCTTTGGGTCGGCACAGGCGACCGTGACCTGGACCGCCTCGCGCCATAGCGGGCTGGGGCCGATCCAGGGCTATCGCGTCACCGTCGGGGACACCATCCGAACGGCGGCATCCACGGCCACCGCGCTGACCATCGCCGGGTTGACGAACGGCCAGTACTACCGGGCCTACGTCGCGGCGTTCAACGACGAAGGGGACAGCCTGCCCGCGATGACCGCCTTCGGGATGGCGGGACTTCCTGGAGCGCCGGCGGGCCTGCACCAGATCGATCTGCCCGATCGCTCCCGTGTCACGTGGTCGTCGCCGTCGTCCGGCGCTCCGGCGACCGGCTACCTGGTCGCCCTTGACGACAACTGGCTGACCCCGCGCGCCGTGAGCGGAACGTCGACGGACTTCACCGGCTTGCAGATCGGGGAGACCTATCGCGTGTCGGTCGTCGCGAAGAACGCCGTCGGAACCGGCCCGATCGTCACCGAAGAGTTCATCCCGGCCGGAGTGCCGAGCGTTCCGCGGTCGCCGGTGGCGACGACCGGCAATGGCTCGTTCACGCTGACGTGGGTGGCGCCGGCAAGCGACAACCTCAGCGCTATCAGCGGCTACCAGCCGTCGTTGCGCTCGTACGACGCCCGCACCGCGACGTGGTCGGTCTGGCAGGACGCTGCGCCGGTCGCCGGCCAGCTCCGGACGAAGAGCTGGACGGGACTGGCGAACGGCACCCGGTATCAGGCCCGGGTGCACGCCATCAACGCGGTCGGTGCCGGTCCGTGGACGGGCCCGCTGGAGGCGGTGCCGGCGGCAGCACCGGGACAGCCGTCCATCAGCGGAGCGGTCCGAGGCGATCGCAGCGCCACACTCACCTGGCGGGCTCCGGCCGGCAACGGCTCTGCTGTCACCGGCTACGTCGTTCGCCTCCGCAGCTACTCGCCATCCAAAGTCGCGTCGGCGTGGAAGGTGACGCGCATCGGCACCGTGACGAGTCACCGGTGGACCGGGCTGTCGAACGGCGTGAGCTATGACCTCGCGGTGAGCGCCGTCAACGCCCGCGGGACCGGATCGCTGTCCGCGCTCCGCCGGGTCGTTCCCGCGGCAAGGCCCACCACCCCGGGAAGGCCGGCCGCTTCATCAGTCCGCGGCGGCGTGCTGCTGCGCTGGGGAGCTGCCCGTGCCAACGGCACCGCCATCACGCGCTACCGGGTGCAGGTGACTGCCGACGGCCGGACGTGGAGGTCGGCCGGAACGACGAGTGCCGCGGTGCGTTCCTTGCAGTGGCGCAGCTGGCGGCGTGGCCGGGTCTACGCCTTCCGGGTCGCGGCCGACAGCGCCGCCGGTGCCGGCGCGTGGTCGAGCGCGGTGTTCGGCAAGGTGGGGTAGCGCGCAGACCGGCGCAGTGGGATGGGGCGCAGTGAGAGCGCAGGCGCTGCCTGGATCGCCGCGGTCTACGGTGGGTGGGTGAGCGCAGACCCCACGTCCGAGGAGAGCCTCCTGCCGCGGCTGGACCGCCTGGAGTCCACCGAGCAGATCCGCCAGCTGGTGGCGCGCTATTGCCTCGCGCTGGACATGCGGGCGTTGGACGCGCTGGTGAACCTCTTCCCGGCGGACATCCGGGTGAGCCGGGACGCCGCCGGACGCAAGGCGCTGCGCGCGTGGTTCGACGAGACGCTGCGCGCGCAATTCACCGGTACCGCGCATGTCACCGGCAATCACATCATCGAGTTCGACGACGCCGACCACGCCCGCGGTGTCGTCTACTCGCGCAACGAGCACGAGACCGGCCCGGAATGGGTCATCATGACGATGCTGTATTGGGACCATTACGAACGCATCGATGGCACCTGGTACTTCCGCCGGCGGCTGCCGCTGTACTGGTATGCCACCGACCTGAACGCGCCGCCGATCGGCGACCGCAAGATGCGCTGGCCGGGTCGCGAACCTTATGAGGGCGGTTGGCACGACTTCTGGCCGACGTGGAAGGAGTTCTGGGCAGCCGCCGCGGATCTGGACCGGCCGGTCGCGCCGCCCGCTCCCGTCGACCAGTTCCTGACCGCGCTGCGTGGCGAGGCGCCGGAAGGCCTGCGCGTGCGCGTGCGCTGACCCTCGCACCATCCGCCGCGAAGCGTGAGTGATACACGTTTATAGTGAGGCTGCTAGCCGATCGGGAGGTGGGCATGGCCAGTACCGTCACTGCGCAGGAGCGGTCCTCCCATGCCCGTATCCGCTGGGGAGCGTGGTTCGACGACAGCGAGCTCGAGCTCGCCTTCCCGCCCGGCTGGCAGGTGCAGACCTGCCGCCCTGCTGACGGGCCGGACATCGGTGAGGCAGGGATCGCCGAAGCCTTCGCCCATCCGGTGGGCACCCCGCCGCTTCGCGAGCTCGCCCGGGGACGGACCCGCCCCGTCATCGTCATCGACGACCTGTCCCGGCCCACCCCCGGCCGCCGGCTGGTGCCGCAGATCCTGGATGAGCTGTCGGCGGCGGGGATCCGCGCGCAGGACGTCTTGATCCTTGCGGGGGTGGCCAATCACCGCCCGATGACCCGCGAGGACTTCGCGAAGAAGGTCGGGCCCGAGGCGATGGCCCGGTGCCGGCTCGCCAACCACTTCTCGTGGGACAACTGCGTGGCCATCGGGGAGACGTCCTTCGGCTCGCCTGTGGAGCTGAACGCCGAATTCCTCGAATGCGACCTGCGCATCCTGGTCGGCTCGATCATCCCGCACGCTGCGGCGGGTTTCGCGGGTGGCGCGAAGCTGCTCATGCCTGGCATATCGAGCGTTCGTTCGGCCGAGGCTTATCACCGCGGCAGCGCGCTGCGCGGCCGCTACGGCGCCGTCGTCACCGATGCTCGGCTGGAGTCGGAGGAGGCGGCACGGCTGGCCCGCGTCGACTACATCGTGAACGCGATTCCGAACTCCTCGCTCGGGCTCGCCGGGGTGGTCACCGGCGACGTGGTCGACGCGCACCGCGCCGGCGTCGCGATCGCCCGCCGGGTGTTCGCCAGCCCGACTCCTGCGGATCAGGACATCTGCGTGCTCTCGCTGTATCCCAAGGACAGCGAGTTCCTGCAGCACGTCACGGCTTTCGCGCCGTACAAGACCGCGCCGCAGCCGCTGGTCCGGGAGGGCGGCACGATGGTGGTGGTCGTCTCCGGGGCGGAAGGTCTCGGTAGCCACTCGCTTTTCGGACCGGGAATGAAGCTTGCCACCACCCGGCCCACCCGCGTGAAGGGGCGCGACCTCATCTTCTTCGCGCCCAACACGGTCCCGGGCGCGTTGCCGCCCACGATGCACGGCACGATCCTGCTGCCCACCTGGGAGCACACCGTCGACTGGCTGCGGGAAAAGCACGGTGGTGAGGCCCGCGTCTCGGTCTACCCGTGCGCGACGATGCAGCTCTCCGAGGCCGTCTGCGGAGACGATGCGCAGCCGTAGCGAGCGGCGGTCAGCCGCCTTCGGCGTCGCGGCCGAGCAGCACCTCGAGGTCGTCGGCGAGCCGGGTCAGATGGTTGGTGGTCTCGGTGCGCTGCTTCACCGGCCAGCTGCTGGTGATGTCAAGCAACGTCTTGTGCCAGGCGTCCTGGATCCGGCCGAGGGCCCGCTCCCCGGGGCGGGTCAGCTCGAGAACGGCCGCCCGCCGGTCGTTCTGGTCGACGCTGCGGGTGACCAGGCCGAGCCGCACCAGCTCCGTCACGCGCCGGCTGACCGTCGAGCGCTCGACGTCGAGCTGAGCGGCGAGATCCGAGACCCGCATGGGCTGCCCGGCGCCGAGCATCGCCAACGTGAGATGAAGGTGTTCGCCGAGCTCGACCTTGGCGCGTTCGCCCATGAGCTGGTGCAGCCGCGGGGAACGCGCTGCACGACTGACGCGGGTGAGAGCCTCGTCGAGGCGCAAAACCCACTCGGGGGTAGCCGCTTTCGCTCTGGACAAACCCGCATCTCCCTCGCTCGCCGCCCGGCGTCTGCCGAGACGTTTCTTGCCCCGCACATGCAGATACACCTGCACATTGACAGAAATGCGCATCCCGAAGCACGCAGGCCGATCAATAAAGCCGCGCGAAACGGCCGCGGTCAAGCTTATGAGGCAGGTGACGTCGACGCGTGAATGCCCTGCACGGTCTGCGTGTGGTGGATATCTCCACATTGCTGGCAGCTCCGCAAGTAGCGGCGTTACTGGGTGACTTCGGCGCGCAGGTGGTCAAGGTCGAGCCGCCGGGCGGGGATCCGTTGCGCCGGCTCGGCGCGGTTCGCGGTGGGCGATCCGTGCCGTATGCACTCGTGTCCCGGCACAAGCGCGTAACGGAAGCCGATTTCCGTTCGGAGGAGGGACGCGAGCTGGTACGCCGGCTGGTCGATGCGGCCGATGTCCTGGTGGTCAACCAGCCCCGCGCGCTGCTGGAACGCTGGGGGATGACCTACGAGCAGCTCTCGGCGCGCAACCCGCGCCTGGTCTACGTGTGGGTGACCTGCTACGGATCCACCGGCCCGTATGCCGAGCTTCCGGGCAACGGCAGCCTGGCCGAGGCGTTTGCGGGGCTCACCCATCTGACCGGGCAGCCGGACGGGCCTCCGGTGCTGCCGTCATCGGCTCTTGGCGACCCGCTCGTCGCGGTCTCCGGGCTCGTCGGCACCCTGCTCGCCTGCTACTCGCGCGACGTCGGTGGGTCCGCCGGACAGTGCGTGGACGTGAGCATGTACGAGCCGATCCTCGGGTTGCTGGGCTTGACGGTGGCGGCGTGGGACGGTGCCGCGCCCGCTCCGGCGCGCACCGGCAGTCGCGTTCCGGGTGGGGTGCCTCGCAACGTGTACCGCACCTGCGACGACGGCTACGTCGTGCTGTCCGGCACGACGGACGAGCAGGTGAAGCGGGTGCTCGAGGTCATCGGCGCCGACACGCCCGAAGCGCGCGAGCGCTACGGCACGAGCGCGGCCCGGCTCGCGGTCGCCGACGAGCTGGACGGGCGGGTCGCCGAGTGGATTCGAGGCCAGCCGCGGGACGGTGTCGTGGCGGCATTTCGCGCCGCCCGGGTGCCGGTGAGCCCGGTGAACGATCTGGCGGACCTTGCCGCGGACGCACACGTGGCCGCGCGCGATTCACTGCTGGCCCTGGACGACGAGCAGCTGGGCGCGGTGCGCGTGGCCGCGCCGTATCCGCATCTGTCTCTCACGCCGGGACAGATCGGTGGGCTCGGTGGCGGTGACCCGGTCGAGCCGCTGGCCGGCGCGCTCGCAGACATCGTGCACCGATGGGGAGAAGGCTCCTCAGCCGGATGAGGAGCCGGCGCGGTCGGCGGTGGCAAAGCGGCTGCGCAGCTCCGCCTTGAGCACCTTGGCCATCGCATTGCGGGGCAGCGCCTCGACGAGCTCCAGCTGCTCCGGGATCTTTTGCACCGTGAGGCCCGCGTTGCGCAGGAAGCCCGCCATCTCGCCGAAGGTGAGGGGCGGCGAACCCGGCGCCGACTCGACGACGGCGCAGACGCGTTCGCCCCGCTCGGGATCGGGCAATCCGATGACCGCCGCGTCACCGACTGCGGGATGGGTGAGCAGCAGCTCCTCCACCTCGCGGGCCGACACGTTCTCGCCCTTGCGGATGATGACGTCCTTCAAGCGTCCGGTGACGACGAGATAGCCATCAGCGCGCAGGTATCCGAGGTCGCCGCCGCGCAGCCAGCCTTCGGAGGTGAAGGCGGCGGCGTTCAACGCGGCGTCCACGTAGCCCACCGTCATGCAGGCCCCGCGCAGCTGGATCTCGCCCTCCTCGCCGGGTCCGGCCGGGCTGCCGTCGGCCTTGACGATCCGCACCTGCATGCCCGGCACGGGGCGGCCTTCGGTATAGGCGCGCTGCTCGTCGGTATCCGTCAACGCGCCCATCGTGATGGCCGGTGACTCGGTCATGCCGAGGCCGTGCATGATCGGTCGGCCCACCTCGCGAAGCACGTCGTCATACAGCTTCGGCGGCTTCGGCCCGCCGCCGCCGGTGAGGATTCGCAACGTCGGCAGCACCGGCCGATCCGGCTGGCGGCGCTGCTCGTTCAGTACCGCGGTGTAGAACGCGGAACCGCCGCCCACCACCGTGACCCCCCGATCGCCCATGATCGGGAGGCTCTGCGGCGGATCGAACCGCTCGAGCAGCAAGGCGGGGTAGCCGGCCTGCAGCATCGACGCGAGGTACTGCGCCCCGCCCGCGTGAGCCACCGGGAACGCGATCGAGCCGACGTCGGCCGGTATCAGGCCATGGCAGGCGACGAGCGAGTTACCGGCCGCCTGAATCGACGCGTCGGTGTGGCAGACCCCTTTGGGATCGGCGGACGTGCCGGACGTGTAGAAGATCCAGCGCACCGGCGACTGCGGCGCGCCGGTAGGCGCGGGGGGCAGCTGCTCCGGCTTGGCCTCCGGAAGGCCGTCGTTCGTGCACAGCACCGCGAACGCGTTGCCGGATTCGGCTCGCAGTGACTCGGCCATGGCGGCGAAGTCGGTGCCGCGCCAGGTGCCCGGTACGACGACGAGCTCGGCACGCGTCTGGCGCAGGATGAAGCCGACCTCCCGCCGGCCGTAGATGGGGATGACCGGGTTCTGCACGGCCCCGAGCCGAGCCAGCGCGAAGACGAGCACCACGGTGTCGATCCGGGTCGGCAGCTGCCACGTGACCCGGCTGCCCTCCGCGACGCCGAGCTCGTGAAGGCCGGCGGCGACCCGTTCGCTGCGGTCGCGCAGCTGCGCGAACGTGAGGCAGGCGCCGTGCTCGTCGTAGAGCGCCGGCCGGTCGGGTGACTCGCCGGCGCGGGCGACGAGCGCTGCCCAGAAGGTGGTGGTGGCGAGCTGCGGCGGCAGGCTCACGGGCTCTCGAGAGTCATCAGGCCGAAGCTGGTCGTGTCGACCCGGGCGACGGTCTTCAGCTCGGTGAAGTGCTCGAACGTTTCGGTGCTGAATTCACGCCCCATTCCGGAGCACTTGTACCCGCCGAACGGCAGCCCGACGTCACCGGCGAGTGCGTTGATGCCGACGCTTCCGGTGCGCAGCGCGCGAGCGACACGGTCGGCGCGCTCGTCGTCGGTGCTGAACACCGCTCCTGACAGCCCGTAGATGGTGTCGTTGGCGAGGCGGATGCCGTCGGCTTCGCTGTCGTACGGGATGAGGCAGAGCACCGGGCCGAAGATCTCCTCCTGCGCGATCCGCATCGCGTTGTCAACCCGGCCGAAGACGGTCGGCTCGATGAACCATCCCTCCGGGCGATCCGCCACTCGCGCGCCGCCCCGGACCACCTCGGCGCCTTCGGCGCGCCCCGAAGCGATGTACTCCTCGACGCGGCGCAGCTGCCGCTCGGCGACGAGCGGACCGATGACGGTGGCGGGGTCGAGCGGATCGCCCACCGGCAGGCCGGCGACCGCGGCGTCGATGGCAGCGGCGAACTCGTCGTAGCGAGCTGCCGGGATGAGCGCTCGCGTGAGTGCTGCACACGCCTGGCCGCTGTAGACCATGCATCCGAGGGCGATCAGCGTCGCGGTGGACGCGGGATCGGCGTCGTCGAGCACCAGCGCCGCCGACTTGCCGCCGAGCTCGAGTGTGCAGCGCTTCAGCGAACTCCCGCAGGAGCGGGCGATGGTCCGCCCGGCGGCGGTGCTGCCGGTGAACGCCACGGCATCGACCCCCGGGTGGTCGACAAGGCTCTGCCCGGTCTCCCGACCGGCCGGCAGGATGCTCACCGTGCCGGCGGGCAGGTTCGCGGCTTCGAAGATCTCGGCCAGCACCAGGCTGGTGAGCGGGGTCTCCGGAGCCGGCTTGATGACGGCGGTGCAGCCGCACAGCAGCGCGGGCGCGAGCTTGCCGATCGCCTGCAGCAGCGGCCCGTTCCACGGCACGATGCCGGCGACCACGCCGACCGGCTCGCGCAGGACCGTCGCCCGGGTGCCGAACTCGCCGCGGCGCTGCTCGGCGAAGCTCAGCTTGCCGGCGGCAGCGAGGTAGTAGTCGAGCACCGCCAGCGCGCTCGCCGCCGGCTGGACGGAGATCGGGATGCCGTTCTCGCGGGTCGCCAGGTCGTCCAGCTCGGCCGTGCGCGCCGCCAGCCGTTCCCGAACGGGGGTGAGCGCATCGATGCGTTCGGCCACCGACAGCTGCGGCCACGGGCCGGTGTCGAACGCCTGCCGCGCGGCGCCGACGGCACGGTCGACGTCCAGCGGCGACGCGTGGGGGGCGCGGCCGACCAGCTCGCCGTTCGCGGGGGAGTGGATCGTCAGTTGCTCGCCGGCGGCGGGGTCGGCCCAGGTGCCGCCGATGTACAGCTTGTCGAACGTCTTCATCGCAGCTCCCGGCTGATCGAACGAAGCATGGTGAGCGCCTACCGGGGGTGGCCGGTACGCAGGGGCAGCGGTGCCCGCCGCTAGCGGGCATCCTCTCGCAGCAGGTCCGCGGCTTTCTCGGCGATGGCGATAGCAGTCAGATTCGTCGCCGCGCGCGGGATCACGGGCATGACCGACGCGTCGGCGACGTAGAGCCCGCTCACGCCATGCACCTGCAACGACGGGTCGACGACCGCGCCCGCGGCCGGGTCGGGGCCCATCCGGCAGGTGCCCGACGCGTGATACCAGGGGCCGAGCGTGGACCGGACGTAGGCGCGTAGCGGCTCGTCGTCCCCGCCCGCGGCGAAAGCGTCCTCGCCGATGCCGATGATGTCGCGCACCACCGGCTGCATGCCGGATGAACGCGCGAGCCGGTGCAGCATGCGTAAACCGGCAACCAGGCGCTGCTCGTCGCGTTCGGCGCTCAGCATGTTGAAGTCGATGACCGGGGGCAGGTCCGGGTCCGCGCCCGCAAGCGTCAAGCGGCCGCGGGAGAGCGGCTCGTGGACGCCGACGGTGAGCGCGAAGACGTAGTCGCACCCGGCGGCTTCCGCGAGCTCGGCGTCGTAGCGCACGTCCCAGTAGTTCATGAGCCCGGTCAGCATGTCGTTGACGCCGCCGAACCCCGAGCTCCAGCGGATCCCGAGCTGGTAGGCCGGCCCGGTCGGGTCGCACAGTGCAGGGTCGGTCGGCGCGAGGAAGATGAGCGTGCCCGGGTGGTCCATGAGGTTGGCGCCGACGGCAGGGTTGTCGACGTGACACCGGATGCCAAGTGCCGCGAGCTCGGTCGCGGACCCGATGCCGGAGCGGGCGAGGATCGCGGGCGAGGCCAGCGCTCCCGCGGTGAGGACGATCCGGCGCGCCGCGACGGTTTCGAGTGACGAGCCGCCGGCGTCGGACTTGACCTCGACGGCGACCGCCCGCCCGGCATCCACGAGGACCCGGGTGAGGCGGGTGTTGCTGCGCACGGTCAGGTTCGACCGCGAGCGGGCCTGCGTCAGGTAGGTGAGCGCGGTCGAGAGCCGCAGGTCGCCGTCGCGGTTCATCGGGAACGGACCGATGCCGGTCGACGCGGGGTCGTTGTGATCGGCGGTGAACTCGAAGCCGACCTCCTGTGCCCCGCCGAGGAACGCTCGCTGCAAGGGGATCAGGTCGTCGGCGGGCCACCGGCGGATGGGCACCGGTCCCTTGCTGCCGTGCAGATCACCGTCGGCGGCGGCGAAGTCGAGGTCGGTCTCCAGCCGCCGGAAGTACGGCAGCATCCCGGCCCAGTCCCAGCCGTGGCATCCCGCGGCGGCCCAGGCGTCGTAATCCGCGGGCAGGCCGCGCAGCGCCAGCGCGCCGTTGATCGCCGACCCGCCGCCGACCACCTTGCCCTGCGCGTAACCGAGGCTGCGGCCGTGCGCGAGATGGGCGGACAGCCCCCAGGCCGTGAGCGCCTGGGCGAACGTCATGGGATTGGTCAGCTGGTCCGCCGGGCCGGGCTGCTCGGTGTCGGCGCCGGCCTCGATGAGCAGGACGGTGCGGTTCGCGTCCTCGCTGAGCCGGCAGGCGAGGGCGACGCCGGCGCTGCCTCCGCCGGCGATGACGAAGTCGTAGGTGTCGCGGTCGTAGCTATCGCGGCCCGCCTTTGCGGCGTCGGAAGCGACGTCACGGGCGGCGTCAGAAGCGTCTTTCACCAGATCCTTCCGGGACGCCCGAGCGGCGAGCTCGGCAGCGCGTAGCGGGAGATGCGTGCATGACGCACAGAGTTGGGGCAGCGTACGCCCGGAGCGCAGCAGGGTCAACGTGGCGCCCGCGTAGGCCGAGGTGCCGTGTCTGCCTGACGAGACGCAGATCGGCACACTAGCGTCGGCCTCATGGAACGGCGGTCGAACCCGACGCGGCGGGTCACGAGCATCCTCGGTCTCCTGGCGGCGGAGGCGCCGCGTCCGCTGACCTTGTCGACGATTGCGAAGACGCTCGGGCTCAGCCTCTCGACCTGCCTCGGCATCTTGAACGAGCTGCGCGAGGCGGGTTATGTGGAGCGCCACGACGACTCGCGCGGCTACACGCTCGGGGCCGGGCTCCTCGAGCTCGGGCAGGCGGCGCGGCAGAGCAAGCCGGCCCTGGGAGCCGCCCGCGAGCAGATGCTCCGGCTGCACCACGAGTTCGGCAAGGTGTGCACGGTCGCCACCGCGGTCGGTGGCCAGGTGGTGGTGCTGGATCGGGTCGGCGATGCCGAGCACGTCGGGCAGCTCGGGGTGGCCGGCTCGCGCTACCCGTTCGACGCGCCGGTCGGCCTGATGTTCGTCGCCTGGGACACCGACGAGGCGGTGGACGCCTGGCTCGGACGGGCGCCGATCGAGCTGGAGCGATCCCGGTTGCGCCGCATGCGCGGGATCATTTCGGCTTGCCGGCAGACCGGCTACCTCGTCGAACGGATGACGGAGGTCGACGTCCGGCTGCACCGGATGCTCCGCCTCGTCGAACGTGAGCCCCAGGCCGTGTCGCAGGCGTTCGCCACCGCGGCAGCCATTTTCGGCGAGCGGGATTACCTCCTGCAGGAGCTCACCCGGGCGACACACTGCTCGGTGAGCGTCATCTGCGCGCCGGTATTCGACGCGGACGGTCACCCGCACCTGATCCTGTCGATGTACGTCCTCGACGAACACATTGCCGTCCGCAGGGTGAAGCAGATGGCAGAGCGGCTGCGGCTGGCGTGCGACGCCGTTACGGCCGTTGAGCAGGGATTCGATCCGTGGAAGACGCTGTCCCGCGGAACCGGGTGAGCGGCTCACTCATTTCTGGCGGATCCGGCAGCTGGTGGCACTTCCAATATTGCAAACGCGGCCGGTCATTGACGACTACTTGGCAGCCGCCTACGCTGCGGCGCTATTGGCTTGATGCCCTGCAACGGAAGCGAAGTAGTCGTGACTTCACCCGAAGGTCAGTCGGGGCCGCGTTCGGCCTTGTGCGCGGTGATGGCGCCGGTGGGGCATGCGTCGATCACCGCGCGCAGGCGCCGGCCCGGCAGTCGCCCGGCCGCTTCGGTGGGCCGTGCTTGGTCGTTGTCGTCGAAGCGGAAGGCATCCGGCTCCAGATCGATGCAGCGGCCGAAACTCGCGCAAAGCGCCGTGTCGACCTCGACCACGACCTGGGCGGCATCCCCAGCCTGGGCGTCGGCGCCGGCCGGGCCGCGCAGCCTCTTCCATACCGGCCTGCTCGGATCCATCGAAAATGGCCCTTCGGTCGGCTCTGATGGGGCAGACTCCGAGCCTGTCCGCAAAACGTGCGGCATGCAAGCAACCGGACGCTGGGGTCCGCAGGAGCCGTGGTGACAGCATCGGTCACGTTCAACCCTTTCGATCCCGCCGATGTTCACGACATGTGGCAGCTGACCGCCCGGCTGAGGCGAGCCGATCCGGTCTCCCGACCGTCTCCGGGAACTGTGTACGTTGCACGCTTCGCGGATTGCCGCGCGGTGCTACGCGATCGGGACCGGTTCAGCAACGCCCAGGGCTTTCGCGCCGAAGGTGTCGTCGTCCCGCCGGACGAGCGCATGATCGGCGAGATGGATGCGCCGCAGCACCCGCGCATCCGGCGCCTCGTCGTCGGAGCCCTCCGTCCGGCGATCATCGCTCGTGAAGAGGCATTCACCCGCTCGTACGTCGAGGAGCGGCTGGCGGCGGTCCGCCGGGCCGGCGGCGGTGACCTCATATCGATGCTCACCATCCCGGTGGCCAACGCCGTGCTCGTCCATCTCGTCGGCGCTCCGCTGGAGGACGCTGACCTGATCGCCGGCTGGGGCACCGATCTGATGCACAGCGACTACCCGCTCTACAACCGCTCGGTACGCGGCGTCGGCCTGGGCGAAGGTTTCCCCGAGTTCTCCGGCTACATCGACGACCTCGTCCGGCGGCGGCGGGAGGCTCCGTCCGACGACCTCATCAGCGGTCTCGTCGCGGCGCAGCGGGAAGACGACCTGCTGAGCGACGTCATGATCCGCACGATCATCGCCAACGTGCTGCTCGGTGGGGTCTCCACCACCACCAACCTGTTCGGCAATCTGCTGCACCGGCTGATCGCCGACCGTGAGCTGTGGAAGTCGATAGCGAACGACCGCACCCTCGTGCCGGTCGCCGTCGAGGAATCGTTGCGGCACACCCCGCCGATCCCGGTCGTGGTGCGCACCTGCGTTCGCGATACCGAGGTCGGCGGTGTGGCGGTGAGCGCGGGGGAGCGCGTCGTGCTCGGGATTGCCTCGGCGAACCGCGACGAGTCGATCTACCAGTCGCCGGAGAGCTTCCGGCTCGACCGCGACGAGCCGGAGAGCCTCGGCTTCGGAGGCGGCGCGCATCTCTGCCTGGGCGCGCACGTTGCGCGGATGCAGGCCCGGGTGCTGCTCGACGCCTTCCTCACTGCCTTCTCTCCCGGTGACGTGACGCTTGCTGCGGGTTACGTCTTCTCGACCGGGCCGGTCTACATGGAGTACGGACCGGCGTCGCTCGATGTCGTCGTGGCCTCCAGAAGCACCCCGGCGGAGGTGCCTGCGTGAGCTATCGTCACCCCTCGATGCGTGCAGCGCTCACGAATTTGCCGACACGCGCAAGAAGTTCAAACGTTTCATTGAAATTAAGGTGCGGTGTCCGTAGCCTGCGGCGATACGCAGCGGGTAGCGCAGCGTCACAAGGAGGGCAAATGCGCCGAAGGTCCGGAAAAGCAGCAGCAGCGGTGCTGAGCGCCGCAGCTCTTCTCTTGGCTGCTTGCGGCAGTTCGAGTAGTGGTGGTGGATCCAGCAGCGGCGGAACCGTCACCAACGGGAATCTCAGCCGGCCGATGAAGGTCGGCATCCTGTTCGAGGTGCAAGGCGAGAGCCAGATCGCGGTCTCCGACTTCGCTAATGCCGGTGAGCTGGCGGTGAAGGAGATCAACGCCAAAGGTGGCGTCGGTGGCAAGCAGATCGACATGAAGCGGCTGCCGGTCGACGCGCAGGACCCGCAGAAGTCAGCGAGCGACTTCCTGGCGATGGTCGACTGGAAGCCGGACGTCATCATCGGTTTCCCGTCGAGCACGATCGACGCCGTCATCCCGCAGATCACCCGCGCCGGCATCCCGGTGCTCACACCGGTCGAGGACAAGACCACTCTCAAGGGGTCGAACTCCGGTAGCGACTGGCTGTGGGTGCTTCCGCCGGTGGTCACCTCGATCCCGCAGCGCTCCGCGCAGTACATCGTCCAGGAGGCCAAGGGCACCAACATCGCGGAGATCAACACCAACGAGACCTACGGTCTCAACAGCTCCGACGCGTTCAACGGCGAGATCGAGAAGCTGGGCAAGAAGGTCTCGTCGCAGCAGAAGATCTCGCCGACGGCGACCGACCTCACCTCGCAGGTGCTCGGCATCAAGGACGCGGACTGGCTCGCGGCCTGGATCTACCCGAACGAGTTCGGCGTGCTGGACAAGCAGCTCAAGCAGAACGGCAAGTCGCTGAAGATCATCGGCAGTGGCTCGCTGGAGCTGGCGTTCGGCTTCGGCTCGCTGCCTATCGGCCAGACCGCTGGTGACTACTACGCCACCATCGGCTGCAACCCGGACAACCCGGAGCCCGGCTCGAAGCTCGAGACCATGGTGAAGGACTACAAGCAGGCGTACCCGAAGGCGGCCACGCCGTTCAGCCAGTCCGTCTCGGTGTACGACGGCGTCTTCATCGCCGCGAAGGCGGTCGAGGACGGCAAGTCGCTCGATCCGAAGGCGATCAACGACCAGCTGGGCAAGATCTCCTACGACGGGGCTTGCGGTCACTACCAGGCCGACGGTGCCCACGTCATGGGTCACAGCCTGCAGGTCGTGCACTTCGGCAAGACCGTCGAGACGGTCAAGACCTACCAGAACGACCCGCTGAAGTCGGGTGACGACGCCTAAGGCGTCCCTCCCGGCATAGCTCCATAGGGCATAGCTCCATAACGCAACAGGGGCTCCGGTCCCGGCTCGTCCCCCATGAGCCGGGACCGGACTGCCTTATCCGGCACGAGAGTGAGAAGGACTAGCGGTGGCAAAGTTCGTGGCGCTGTTGGCCAGCGGCCTCTCGTTCGGGATGCTGATGGCACTCGTCGCAATGGGGTTTCTCCTGCTGTACAAGGCGACGGGCGTCATCAACTTCGCCCACGGTGATCTCGTCACCCTGGGTGCTTACCTCGCCGTGTGGGCGACGGTCGACATCGGACTGCCGACCGTCTGGGGGTACTTGCTCGCACTGGTGCTGATGTTCGGGGTGGGTATCGCGATCGAACGCGTCGCCTACGCGCCGCTGCGACGACGAAGTCAGCTCGTCGTCGTCATCTCCACCCTGGCGGCGGCGCTCGTGATCCGGGCACTCATCTCGCTCTGGCAGGGCAGCAACCCCAAGCAGTTGAAGACCCCGGTGGGGCAAGGCTCCTGGGAGCTTTTCGGCGCGCACATCGCCAAGCAGCGGGTGCTCATCGTCGTCATCGCACTCATCGTCATCGCGGCGATGCTCTTCGTCTTCCACCGGACCTCGGTCGGCCGCCAGGTGCGCGCTCTCGCTTCGGACAGCGAGATGAGCCAGCTGAGCGGCGTGCGTGACCGGCTGGTCTCCGCGCTCGCGTTCGGGCTGTCCGCCGTGCTCGCCGGCCTCGCCGGAATCCTCATCGCGCCGCTCGGCGAAGTGGACCTCACGTTCGGCTTCTCCGCCATGATCACGGCCTTCGCCGCCGCCGTGCTGGGCGGCTTCGGCAGTCTGGGCGGTGTCGTGGTCGGCGGGCTCATCATCGGGCTGGTGCAGAACCTGTTCGGCGGCTACGTCTTTCGCGAGTACTCCGACACGCTGCCGTTCATCGTCATGTTCTTCATCATCGCGGTCAGACCGCAGGGTCTTTTCGCCGCCTTCGGAAAGGCGCGGCTGTAATGGCGACGTCGCAGGAGGCCGCGGTGGCCCCGGCTGCGCCGCCGCCGAGACTCGGGCAGCGGCTCAATTCCCGGCTGCTCAAGGGAGGCGGCTCGCAGCCGCGTCCGGTGAGCTACCGGCGTCACCAGTTCCCGCAGATCCTCGTGTTCCTGGGCTTGGTCGCGCTGCTGACCAAGACGCTGAACCCGGATCTGTCGACGATGCACAACATCAACCTGTGGCTGGTCTACTCGGTGACGGCCGTCGGCTTCTACTGGATCTTCGGGATCGCCGGCCGGTTCGCGTTCAGCCACACCTTCATGATGGCGCTGGGCGCCTACATGTCGGGCTTCGTCATCTCCAAGGGCTATTCGCCCTGGCTCGGGATCCTCGCGGCCATCGGGCTCGTGGGCGTGGTCTCCGCTGCCGTCGCCGCCGCGGTGCACCGGGCGAACGAGTTCTACTTCGCCATCGCCACGATCGCCGTCACCCAGGTGGGCAGCATCGTCTTCACCCGCTTCGAAGCGTTCACCGGCCCCAACGGGGTGCGCGTCGGGGTGCAGCCGATCAGCATTTTCGGTAAGACGCTGCTGCTGGACGGTGACGTCTTCTGGCTGCTGCTGGCAGCGCTCGGGCTCATCCTCTTGCTCGCCGTGCTCATCGACCGTTCGCCCTTGAAGCGCCGGCTGATCGCCGCGCGCGACAACCCGATGGTGGCGCGCACCGCCGGCATCAACGTCTTCTGGCTGCAGCTCATGATGTTCGTGCTGGGCTCCTGCGTGGCCGCCGTGTCCGGTGCGCTCATCGGCTCGTGGAGCGGCGTCGTCAGCCAGGACTCGTTCGGGCTCGACCTGTCGGTCGGCATCTTCCTGATGGTCGTGCTGGGCGGGCTGGGATCACACTGGGGCGCCGTGGTGGGCGCTGCGTTCTACGTCGGCCTGCCGCAGGTGCTTTCCGGCATCTCGAAGTACCAGCCGATCATCTACGGTGCGGTGCTGCTGCTCACCATCATCCTGGTACCGGACGGCATCACGGGGGCGCTGCAGCGGCTGACGGCGCGCCTGAAAGGTGGCACACCGCAGTCGCCCTACTCGGCGATGAGCGCGCTGCGCCGGCTCTTGCCCGGCCGGGCGAGCGGAGGCTCGGGGGAGGGTAACGATGCTTGAGGCCACCGACATCGGGGTGCGTTTCGGCGGCGTGGTTGCCGTCGCGGGCGTCTCGCTGCGGGTCGAGCAGGGGCAGATCTACGGTCTGATCGGTCCGAACGGCAGCGGCAAGACCACGTTTCTCAACGCGGTCACCGGCGTCGTGCCGGCGACCGGAAACATGCGAGTCGACGGCTCGTCCGTGCAGCTCGCCCGGCCGCGGCGCTCGCGCCGCGCCGGCATCCTGCGGGTCTTCCAGGCGCCGCAGACCTTCGGCGAGCTCAGCGTGCTGGAAAACGCCTTGCTGGCCGAGAGCGACGAGCGCTTCACCGGGCTCACCGCATCGTGGCTCGGCCGGCCGGTCATGTGGAAGCGGGAGCACGATCGCTGGCAGCGCGCGGCGCAGGCGCTCGAACGCGTCGGCCTCGGCGACTGCCTCGATCTGCCGGCGGCCGCGTTGCCGTATGGCCAGCAACGCATGCTGGAGCTGGCTCGCGCGCTCGCCGCCCAGCCGAAAGTGCTCCTGCTCGACGAGCCGAGCGCGGGCTTGAACGACGCGGAGACGCAGGCTCTCGGTCAGCTGTGCCTGTCCTTGAAGGCAGACGGCATGGCCCTGGTCGTGATCGACCACAAAATCGACTTCATCGACGCGATCTGCGATGTGGTCGGTGTGCTCGAGCTCGGCCATCAGATCGCGTTCGGTGCCCCTGCCGAAGTCTGGCGTGACCCGCGCGTCGTCGACGCTTACCTAGGTAAGGCCGTAAATGCTTGAGGTTTCGCAGCTGTCCATTTCCTACGGAGCCACCCACGCGGTACGCGGCATCAGCTTCAACGTCGGCGAGACCGATGCGTGCGCATTGCTCGGCCCGAACGGCGCCGGAAAGACCTCGACGCTGCGCGCGATCAGCCAGCTGGTGCCCTACTCGGGCAGTGTGCGTTTCGACGGGGTCGACCTGCGCGGCAAGAATCCCTCGCACGTCAGCCGGCTCGGCTTGCTGCACGTGCCCGAGGGGCGGCACGTCTTCCCGACCCTCTCCGTCCACGAGAACCTGCAGATGGGCACGATCGCGGCCGGCGGTCGCCCGCCGATCTACTCGATCGACGACGTGTACGACCTGTTTCCGGCGCTGGCGCGGTTACGCAAACGCGGAGGCTACGCGCTCTCCGGCGGTGAGCAGCAGATGGTCGCGGTCGGCCGGGCTCTGGTGGGCGCCCCGAAGATGCTGATGCTGGACGAGCCGTCGCTCGGGCTGGCGCCGGTGGTGACGCAGGCCGTCTTCGCCGCGCTGGAGCAGGTACGCACCCGTACCCCCATCCTCGTCGTCGAGCAGAACACCACCATGGCGCTGTCGCTGTGCGGCTACGCCTGCGTGCTGGCGGCGGGGGAGCTCAAGCTGAGCGCCCCGGCGTCAGAGCTCGGCGATCGTGAGGAGCTGCTCGCCTCCTATCTCGGACAGAAGGACGTCGGCGGCCGGCAGCTGCAGGAGGGCGAGGTCGCCCACGCCGGGTCGATGGCGGTGCCGGTGCAGCACAAGCAGCCCGACGCGCAGCGGTAACCGCGTTATGACGCGGCGACCGCCGATCCCGGGCGCACCACCTGGCCCGGCAGTTCGCCGGTGATCTTGCCGTCCACGATGATCGGGGCGCCGTTGACGATGGTGGCGACGACTCCCTTGCCCCAGGCCTTGTAGCGCCCGACACCGCCCGGCAGGTCGTGGACGAATTCCTTGTGCGTCGGCTCGATCTCCGCCGGGTCGAAGATCATGATGTCGGCCCAGGTGCCCGGCGTCAGGGTGCCGCGGTCGTAGAGCCCGACGAGCGCCGCCGGCACCGACGTGATCTGGCGGATGCCCTCCTCCAGCGACCAGACCTTGCGATCGAGTACCCAGCTGCGCAAGAAGTAGGAGCTCCAGTCGGCGCCGTCGTCCCGCGCGAGGTGGGCGCCGCCATCCGACGTTCCGATGACCATGCGCGAGTCGCGTTGTGCTTCCCCGACGGCGGCGGCCCATTCGGGGCTTTCGGTGCGCCAGCGCAGCCGCACCGCGAAGTCCTCGTCGAGCGCGAGGTCGAGCAGCGCGTCCGCCGGCTCCACACCGAGCTCGGCGGCCATGTCGGCGACGGAGCGCGATGCCCACTTCTTGTTGTGCACCTTGCTGACTTCGTCGACGAAGACGTAGCGCCAGAGCGGCGGTGGCACGGTGGTGCCCTTCTCCGGGTCGCGGTTGTAGTTCTCCACCGCGAAGCGCAGCTCTTTCCGGGCTGCCGGGTCGAGCAGCAGCGCCCGGCGCTCGGCTGAGGGGAGGTTCAGCATGCGATTCCAGCTGGGCACGGCGAGGTAGTGCAGGTTGGTCTCGTCGACCGCGAAAGCTCGATCGAACGGCCGTGTGATGAGCATGGAGAAGACCGCGGCGCCCTGCGCGCTGGCGCGGTCGAGGAACTCGACGGAGGCCTCCCAGGTGGCGGTCGGCGCATCGACCTTGTTGCGCCCTCCGAGGCCCTGGATGATGACCGGCAAGCCGGCGGCCTTGGCCAGGCGGATGAGCAGTTCCTTGTCTGCGTCGTCCAGCCCGCCCACGGAGCTTTTCGGCAGGAACGCGAGCGAGCCGGCTCCGTGGCGGCCGAGCTCGTCGGCGAGCGCCATCAGCTCCGCTTCGTCGGAAAGCCGGGACGGCACCGGCCGGCCGGCGGTGTCGAGATGGGTGGGAGAGGCGGACGACGACAGGCCGGCGGCTCCGGCCTGCAGCGCCTCGCGAAGCAGGTCCGCCATGTACTCGACCTCGGCGGGCGTGGCGGCCCGCTCGGTGCATTCCTCACCGAGCACCCAGCGCCGCAGGTTGGAATGCCCGACGTAGCAGGCGAAATTGACGCCGAGCTTGCCTTCGCGACTGGCGAGGAACTCCGGAAAGCTCTCGAATTCCGTCCAGGCCACCCCGCTCAGGGCGATCGGGTCCATGTTCTCGACGGCCGCGAAGATGCCCTCGAGGAACGACCGGTCGCCGGCCTTGGTCGGCGCGACCGAGAAACCGCAATTGCCGGCGACCACCGTGGTGACCCCGTGGTTGCTGGAGACCGCAGCGTAGGGGTCGAAGGTGATCTGCGGGTCGTAATGCGTGTGGATGTCGACGATGCCGGGCGCGACCACCAGGCCGGAAGCATCGATCTCCCGCGTGGCCGTCGACTCGTCGAGGTGGCCGAGCTTCGCCACCCGTCCGTTACGCACTCCGACGTCGACCCGGCGCCGCGGCAGGCCCGTCCCGTCGACGACCATGCCGCCGCGGATGATGAGGTCGTAGTCGACCGCCTTCGCCGCGGCCGACATCGCGCTGCTCGCCGCTTCACTCATCGTTGCCACTTCCCGCTGCTGCTGCAGCTGTCCGCAGATGCATGTTGCCCAGTGCATCGACCGCGAGGTCGACGCCCGGTGGAACCAGCGTGGTGCTTTCCGATCCTTCGACGAACGCGGGGCCGCGCAGCCGGTTGCCCGGTGCCAGCGCCGAATAGCGGTGGACCGGCACATCGACGAAACCGTCGGCCGCGCCGAACGTGGCCCGCCGATGGTGAGCCGGCGCCGGCGCGGAAGTCGTGGACACGGACTCGACGCCGGTGCTGCCACCGGTCGTAAAGGGGCAGGTTGCCCGGACCCGGTAGGTGACCAGCTCGGCGGGCGCATCGAGGGCGACACCGTAAGCGGTCTGATACACCTGCCGGAAGCGGGTGAGCACCCCGGCGAGGCCCGGCTCGTCGAGGTCCGCGCCGGAGACGGGCACCGACAGCTGATGGGCCTGTCCCCGGTAGCGCAGATCGATCGCGTGATGGACGATCACGTCGCGCGGGTCCTGCCCGAGCTCGCCCACCGCCCCCTCGCGCAACTCCGCGAAGATGGCCTGCACCTGCGCCCGGCTCTCCTCACCGGCCGCGAGGACCTTCGTGCGCAGGCGCTCGACGCTGAGGTCCGCGTGCAGCAGGCCCGCCGCGGATCCGACTCCGGCCGCGGCGGGCACGACGATGTGGCTGATGCCGAACACTTCCGCGAGGCGCACGGCGAACATGGGGCCCGCGCCGCCGAACGCCACCATGGTCGCGTCGCGCGGGTCCTCTCCGCGCTGCACCGTGACGACGCGAATCGCCGACGCCATGGTGGCCACCGCGATGTCGTGCACTGCCCGGGCCGCCTCGGTCACGTCGGCCATGCCCAGCGGCTCGACGACGCGCGTCTGCAACGCCTTTTCGGCTGCTGCGACGTCCAGCGTGACGCCGTCCGCGAGGCCGCCCGGATCGAGATAGCCGAGCACCAGGTTGGCGTCGGTCACCGTCGGGTCGACGCCTCCGCGGCCGTAGCAGGCAGGTCCCGGATCGGCGCCCGCGGACCGCGGGCCGACCCGCAGCACGCCGGTGCCGTCGACCCACGCGATGCTGCCGCCACCAGCGCCGACCTCGGCCATGTCGACGACGGGCGTCTTCACCGGAAGGCCGGATCCGGTCCGGGTGACGCCGAAGCTCCCCTTGCCGCTCACCTCGAAGTCGTGGGTGATGCGTGGCCGGCCGGCCAGCACGAGACCGGCCTTCGCCGTCGTGCCGCCCATGTCGAAGGACAGCACCCGCTCGAGGTCGTACTGGGTGCCGATCTGCCCGGCGGCCACGACGCCCGCGGCGCCGCCCGATTCGATGGTGAAAATGGGGCGCCGCGCAGCGATCGGCGCGGACATGACGCCGCCGGCGGAGTCCATGACGTAGATCGGGCAACGGAGCGAATCGGCGCGCAGCAGCTCGGAAAGCCGCTGCAGGTACTGCGACATCACCGGCCCGACGTACGCGCTGAGCAACGTTGTCATGCCGCGCTCGTGCTCGCGCAGCTCCGGCCACACCTCGGAGGAGACGGCGACGTAGCTACCGGGCAACTGCGCCCGGACGGCCTCGGCCATCAGTTGCTCGTGCTCGGCGTTGGCCCAGGAATGCAGGAAGCAGATGGCGATCGCTTCCGGCTGCGCAGCGGCGATCTGCACGGCGAGCGACTTCGCCGCGTCTGCGGTCAACGGCACGAGCGCTCGTCCGTCGGCGGTCATCCGCTCCGGCGCCTCGAAGGTCAGCGCATGGTCGAGGGGCGGGCGCACCGGCTGGAACAGCAGGTCGTAGCGGTCCTCCTCGACGCGGGCCTCACGGCCCAGCCGGAACAGGTCGCCGAAGCCCATGGTGGTCACGAATGCCACGCGGGCACCGCGTCGTTCCAAGATGACGTTGGTGGCGAGCGTTGTGCCGTGCACGAGCCGCGTCACCGCATAGGGCGCGACGCCGGCGCGTTCCAGGGCGGTCGACACACCGCGGCGAACGCCGCGCAGCGGATCGTCGGGTGTGGTCAGCACCTTCACCACGTGACTCTGCCCGGCGCCGTTCTCGAGCACGACGTCGGTGAACGTGCCGCCGACGTCGACGCCGATCGTCGCCCCGCCGATGCTGGGCTTTCCTGGACCGTTCGGGCTCATGGCAGACATCAGGCGGAGGCCTCCGCACGTGCCGAGGGGCCCGCCTGGCCGTAGACCTCGGCGGCCGCCTGCGCCGTCACCCGGCCCTGGCGGATGTCTTCTGCGATGAGCTCCGGTCGGCGATCTTCCGGCCGGCCGAGGCCGCCGCCGCCCGAGGTGCCCAGCACGAAGTGGTCACCGGCGTGCAGCGGGATGTTGATCTGCTTGGTGGCGAGCTCCTCGACGGCTCCGTCGGCGCGCAGCACGCGGTTGTAACCGGCCGCGCCGCTCGAGCCGCCGTCCCGCCCCGGCGGCGGTAGGTCCATGCGGTCGCCACGCACGGTCAGCACCGCGTCGGCGAGCAACTCGATGTCCATCTCCGCGCCCAGTCCGCCGCGCCACGCGCCGGGTCCGCCGGAATCCGGTATGAGACGCGCGCTGCGAATACGCATCGGATAGGCCGATTCCAGCGGCTCGATCTGGGGAATGACCGAGCGCCCGCCGAGGAAGTAGGCGCCGTTCGCGTCGGGCCCATCGGACCCGGCTCGGGCTCCGATGCCGCCGAACTCGTACAGCAAGGTCACCCAGTTCTCGCCGTCCGCCCGACGCCCGCCGAGCGTGTAGACGTGGATCAGGCCGCTGGCCGCCACCGCGCGGTCCGGACGGGCCGGGTTCAGCGCCCCGAGGATCGCCTCGACCGCGGCCGCCACCGTCACCAACCGGCCACCGCAGGCCGCGGGCGGTCGCGGGTTGACCAGCGTCCCCGCCGGCAGCGCGATCTCCAGGGGACGGAAACAGCCTTCATTCATGGGGATGCTGGGATCGATCAGGCAGCGCACCGCGAAGACGACGCCGGAGATGGTCTGCGACGCGGATGCGTTGATGGCGCCGCGCGACTGCGGCGCGGTGCCGTCGAAGTCGAGCCGGATCCCGCCCTTGCCGTCGACGTCCACGGTCACCCGGACGTCGTGGCGCAGGTCGACGTTGACGCCGTCGCTGTCGATCGTGAACGAGCCGGTGTAGGTGCCCGGCCGAAGGGCGGCGAGTTCGTCGCGGGTCTGGCGCTCGGTGGCGTCGAGATAGTGCTCGATGAACGCGGACAGCTCCGCCGCCCCGAACCGAGCCTGCATTTGCTCCAGACTGAGCGCCAGCACGTAGGTGCCGGCGACCAGAGCGTGGATGTCGCCGAGCACCTTGCCGGGTGTGCGGCTGTTACGGCCGAGGATGCGCCATACGTCTTCGTTCGATTCTCCCGCGCGGTACAGGCGGACCGGAGGGAGCAGCATGCCCTCGGCGAAGGTGTCGGACGCGAGCGACGACAGGCCTCCCGCGACCGCGCCCCCGAGGTCGGACACATGGACGAGAGTGGCTGCGAAGAAGCGCGGGGAGTCGCCCGCAAAAACCGGCCGGAAGACGAGCACGTCGTTGGCGTGGATACCCCCGAGATAGGGGTCATTCACCGCGAAGACATCGCCCGGGCGCATCGTCGCGAGCGGGAAGACCTCGGTCACGGCCGGCAAGGTGCAGCGCAGGCTCGAGCTGTGCATGAGGCTGGTGGCCGTCGATTGAGCGATCAGCTGACCGTTCGTGTCGAGCAGCGCGGCGCAGGCATCAGCGCCCTCCTGGATGAAGGTCGAGTGCGACGAGCGCACCACGACCCGGCTCGCGTCCTCGACGGCGACCAGCAGGCCGTTGCGCATCACCTCGGCGGTCACCGCGCGGGCTGAGTCGACCATTCACACCTCTTCGGGATGTCGCGGACGCTGTACCCCGTGGAGCCTTCGCGTCGCCGGCTTGCGCTCCGCGCGAACCTTTGCAATATTGGAAGGCACCGCGTCACTACTGACGGCACCGTAGCCAGTGGCTGCGGTGCGGTCAAGGGCGGCCGGACCCCTTCGCGCGCCCTTGGCCTCGCCGGTCGCGTCGGCAGCGCACTTCACCCCGCAGCACCCAGCACCTCCCGGCTGGCCTGACCGCAGCGGCGCGCTGCATCGACGGCGCCGGCCGCTCGTAGCTCATCGCTCAGCACCTCCACCGTCACGGCCACCTCGCGGTCGCCGAGCGCGCCATCCAGCGCCGCGATGAAGCCTGCGACGTCGAGTTCTCCTTGGCCCGGCACGCTCCTGGCGGTCATCGTCTCGGACACGAGATCGGCGGCAGCCTGCGCCGGCGCGTCGCTTAGCTGAACGGAAGAGATGAACCGGCCGGGGACCGCGCGAAGCTCTCCCACCGTTACGCCGCCGCGCGCCATGTGCCAGTTGTCGAGCACCAGCCCCACGTTCGAGCAGCCGGTCGCCGTCGCCACGCGTACCGCAGCCGGAACGTCGATATTGCCCTTCCACGGGGCGACCTCCAGCGCGATCTCGAATCCGTGTGCGGACCCCCGCCGGCAAACGCCGGCAAGGCGATCCGCGAGCTGGTCCTCGGAGAGCCGGTCGTCGCCGGGGCCGATCACGCTCACCACCGGCGCGCCGAACGCAGCCGCGGCCGCGAACACGTCGCGTTCCTCCTGGACGGCCCGCGCGCTCGTTTCCCCCGCCATCCACATGAGCAGGCAGTCCACCTGGGCAACGCGGATGCCGGCATCTTCCAGCTGCGCGCGGGCCTGCTCGTCGGAAGTGCCCGCGGCGCGCCAGGCCTGGTAGTCGGCGGGCCAGACGGCGAGCTCGGCGAATCCGCCGGCGCGGGCGGCGGCAATCAACTCGGCGAGCGGCGGATTGCCGGCAGTGCCGGTGGACAGGATCAGCTTTTCGCGGCTCAACATCGTCTGACGGTATCGCTTGACCTGTGCATGACTCACGCAGTTAGATCCGCTAGGTTCGCGAGGAACTCGTCGCCCGAGAGAAGGGCCTGTATGTCTGCCAACCGGCTGACGGTCGAACCCGTGACCCCGGCGCTCGGAGCCGAGGTCAGCGGCCTCGATCTCGCTCAGCCGCTCACCGACGAGCACCGGGACGAGATCGTCGCGGCCCTCGGGCGCCACCTCGTCCTGTTCTTCCGCGACCAGCACATCACGCCGGAGCAGCAGCTCGCGTTCGCCATGCGATTCGGCGACATCAGCGTTGCCCCGTTCGGCCCGAAGGACGCCGCGAACCCGGATATCACTGTGCTGGATCAGCGCTCACCGAAAGGGGAGGGGGCCGACAGCTGGCACGCGGACAACACATTCATGCCCGAGCCGCCGTTCGCGTCCATCCTCCGCGGAGAGCTGATCCCGCCGCTCGGCGGTGACACGCTCTGGGCGAACACCTTCCTTGCGTACGAGGGCCTGGCCGCGCCCCTGCGCGAGATGATCGACGGCCTGCACGCCGTGCACGACCTCACCAAGATGCTCACCCGGGCGATCGAGATCGGAAAGAGCAACGCAGACCTGCACGCCATGCAGAACCGCTGGCCGCCCAAGCGCCACCCGGTGGTGCGCACCGACCCGGCGACCGGCCGCAGGGGACTGTTCGTCAACCGCAACTGGACGACGCGTATCGAGGGCCTGGGGGAGCGGGAGAGCGACGCGCTCCTCGCGTTGCTGTGCGACCAGATGTGGATGCCGGACTACCAGGTGCGGCTGCGCTGGCGGGCCGGCACGGTCGCGTTCTGGGATAACCGGTGGGTGCAGCACTATGCCGTCCCGGACTACTCGGACCGCCGGGTGATGTGCCGCGTGACGCTCGCCGGCGACCGTCCGCAGTGACCGCCTTCGCCGTACCCACGGGACTTGCCCGCTTCGCCGGCCGCATCGCCGTGGTCACCGGTGCCGCCTCCGGCATCGGCCGGGCGACGGCTACCCGCTTCGCCGGCGAGGGGGCGGCGGTCGCCTGCCTCGACATCGACCCCGGTGGCTTGGACGAGACGGTCGCCGCGTTGGCGGGAGCCGGCGCGACGGCGCGCGGTTACGCCTGCGACGTGAGCGATCCCCAGCGGGTGGCGGACACGGCCGAGTCGGTGCTGCGCGACCTCGGCGATCCGCATGTGGTGTGCAACGTGGCCGGGATCCTGTCGGTCAGCCGCATCGAGCACCTGCCCGTCGAGGAGTGGCAGCGGGTTCTCGCCACCAACCTCACCGGGCCGTTCCTGGTCTGCCGTGCCTTCCTGCCGGCGCTTGTCCGCACCCGTGGCAACGTGGTGAACACCGGCTCGCGGTCGGGCTGGAACGGCCGGGCGTATCAGAGCGCGTACTGCGCGTCCAAGGCCGGCGTGCACCTGCTGACCAAAGCGCTCGCGCTGGAATTCTCTGACCGGCAGGTGCGGGTGAATGCAGTCGTTCCGGGCGGTACCCGCACCGGCATGTCGTCGGTCTACGCGGCTCCGCAGGACGCCGATCCCCACCTCATCGCCGGCCTGCACAGCCCGCTCGGTATCGCCGAGCCCGAGGAAGTCGCGGCGGCCATCGCCTTCATCGCCTCCGATGAAATGCGTTTCATGACGGGCTCGATCGTGGCAGTTGACGGCGGGATCTCGGCCTGAGCATTACCATTCGCCAGCATGGAAGCGCGCCGGTCACGCACCGCCGCCAACGGCGAGCGTGACCAGCGCACCGTCACCGGCGACGCGACACGCCAGCGCATTCTCAAAGCCGCTGAGCGACTGTTCGCCAAGCGCGGGATCGACGCCGTTTCCATCCGCGACATCACCGATGCCGCGAAGGTCAACAGCGCCTCGATTCACTACCACTTCGGCTCCAAGAGCGGCCTCATCGAGGCGATGCTCGCCCGCTGGGCCGGCGAGCTCGTCGCCCGCCGCGGGCAGCTGCTCGACCGCATCGAGGGAACGGACGACGTTGCCTTGCGTGACGTCGTCGAGGTGCTCGTGCTGCCCATGATCGAGCTGGGTGGCGCTCGCCGGGGCGGCGGCGGATACGTCGGTTTCCTCGCGGCCGTCATGAATCACCCGGAGTACATCCCGCTGATGAACGAGCTCTACGAGCCGGACATCTCACGCACCCTGGCGCTGCTCGAACGGGTCACCCCGCACCTGTCGTCGGATGTGCGCATGCTGCGCTGGGCGATGGCGAAGGACACCGTCAACCGGGCGGTGAGCGCATCCAGTCCGGTACAGCTCTGGCTCAAGCACTACGCTCCTCACGCGAGCGACTCGCTGGGGGATCGGCTGGTGGATTTCCTGACAGGTGCGTTCGAGGCAGTGGCGACCGCCTGACCCGCCGGGCGTTGCTCTCGGCGCCCGCCGCCGCCTACCATGCAGTTACTCAAACGTTCGTTTGACAAGGTTCGGGTCGCAGGAGGATGCGTGGGGCTGCGTATTGCGGTGCTGATCAAACAGGTGCCGCGGGTCGAGGAGATGGAGCTCGGCCCCGACGGGATGCTGCGCCGCACCGGTCTCGAGCTGGAGATGAATCCCTATTGCCGGCGGGCGGTGAGCAAGGGTGTCGAGCTGGCCCGGCAGTCCGGCGGGTCCTGTCACGTGCTCACGCTGGGCCCACCCGCGGCGGAGGACTCCTTGCGGGAGGCCGTCGCGTGGGGCGCCGACACTGGGGTGCTCATCACCGACGCCGCCCTCGCCGGCAGCGACACGCTCGCGACTGCCCGCGCCCTGGCTGCCGCCATCTCGCGCACCGGGCCCTACGACCTCGTTCTGGTCGGTAGGAATTCGGTGGATGCCGACACCGGGCAGGTCGGCCCGACCACCGCCGAGCTGCTCGGCCTGCCGTTCATCGGCGGCGTCAAGCGGCTGCACATCGACGGCGACACCGTGGAAGCGGGCTGCGAGCACGACGACCGGACGAGCGAGATCCGCACCACCCTGCCCGCGGTGCTGTCGTGTGCCGAGCGGCTGTGCGATCCGGCGAAGGTGCCGCCGGAGGGCCGCGGCCAGGTACCGGCGGAGCGCATCAGCGTGCTGAGTGCCGCAGACCTCGGGCCCGGGCCATGGGGCCTTGCCGGCAGCCCCACATCCGTCGGCGCCATGCGCGTCTACGAGGAGCGCCGAGAGGGTGTGAAGCTCTCGGGGCCGCTGGGCGAGCAGGTGCGCGAGGCCGTGCGGCTGCTGTCCGAGTCCGGCGCCTTCGAGTCGGTCGCCGAACCCGAGGTGGCGCGGGTCCCCGACGGCTTCGAGCGGGGCAGCGAGGCCATCGCGGTGGTGCTCGAGCCGGAGCGGCCGCGGGTGGCCTGGGAGCTGCTCGGTTGCGCCGCTGCGCTCGCCGCCGCGCACGGCGGACGGGTGACGGCGGTCGTTCCGTGGACGCCCGGCGATCCCGCTCCGGACGGGTACGAGCTGAGCCGTCGCGGCGCCGATGAGCTGGTGGTGCTGCGCGGAGCGGCGCTGGAGGCCGATGTCGCGGCCGGCCTCGCGGCTTGGTGCGAGCGGACCGCGCCGTGGGCGGTGCTGGTGGCGGGAACCATGTGGGGGCGCGAGGTCGCCGGCCGCGCGGCCGGAAGGCTCGGCGCGGGACTCGTGGGCGACGCCATCGAGCTCACCGTCGAAGCCGGCCGGCTGGTCGCCTGGAAGCCCGCCTTCGGCGGGAAGGTCGTCGCCGCCATCGCCTCCTCCTCGCCCACCCAGTTGGTGACCGTGCGGCCCGGAGTGCTCGGGCTGCCGGCGCCGCGAGATGGGCGCGAGCTCATCGTCGACGAGATTTCCGTGCCGGCAGCGGGGCGCGTCGAGCTGTTGTCGTCAGCCGTCGAGGACGAGATCGACGAGCTGTCAGCAGCTTCCTGCGTCATCGGTGTCGGGCGCGGGGTGGCGCCTGAGGAGTACGTGCAGCTGGATCCGCTGCGCCGGGTACTCGGTGCCGAGCTTGCCGCCACGCGCAAGGTGACGGACGCCGGTTGGCTGCCGCGAGCTCGCCAGCTCGGCATCACCGGCCGCAGCATCGCGCCGCAGCTGTATGTCGCCATCGGGATGAGCGGCAAGTTCAACCATCTGGTCGGGGTACGCCGTTCGCACCGGATCCTCGCCATCAATGCCGACCCCGAGGCACCCGTGTTCGCCTCCGCCGACGTGGGCATCGTGGGCGACTGGCGGGAGGTGGTTCCGGTGCTCGCGGCGACGCTCGAGGCGGAGCGCCGGGTGGCGTCCGGAGGCCGCACGCGCCAGGCCTCATGAGCCGGTCGTGAGCGCGATGAGCGCCCTGCCCGCCGCTGCGCTGCTGGACCTTTCCGGGCGCAGCGCGATGGTCACGGGCGCTGCTCGCGGGATCGGCCGGGCCTGCGCGCAACTGCTGTCCGCGTGCGGAGCGGCAGTGGCGGTCTGCGACCGGCGTGAGGCGGAGCTCGCGGCGTTGGCGACGGCCCTGAGCGCCGAGGGGCGCGAGGTCTTCGCGGCCCCGGTGGACGTGCGGGACACCGGCGCCGTCGACGCTTTCGTCAAGGCGGTCAGCGAGCGCTTTTCGACGGTCGATGTCCTGGTCAACAATGCGGGCGGGAGCTTTCACGCTCCGTTCTGCGACGTGTCGGCCAAGGGCGAGGCGATGCTGATCGCGGAGAACTTCACGTCGGTCACCCAGCTCATCCGGCTCGTCGCTCCGCTGATGGCCGGCCGCGCCGGCGCGTCGATCGTCAACGTGACGTCGGTGGAGGCACATCAGGCGGCGCCCGGATTCGCTGTCTACGCCGCGATGAAGGCCGCGGTCGCGAACCTCACGGGATCTCTCGCGCTCGAGCTCGCACCGTCCGGTATCAGGGTCAACGCGATCGCTCCGGACGCGATCGTCACCAGCGGTGACGCCGGCGCCAGGGAGCAGATGCTGGCCGCCGGGGCCGGCTACGAGCCGGTGGTGCATCCGCCACTCGGACGCACCGGGACGCCGGAGGAAGCCGCTCGCGTCGTGCTGTTTCTGGCCTCCCCGTTGTCCTCCTTCGTGACAGGGACGACCATCCATGTCGACGGGGGGACACGGGCGGCAGGAGGGTGGCGACGGGCCGATGCGGGTGCGGGCGTCGATGCCGGTGCGGCGGACCCGGCAGAGCCTGCGCCCGAAGGCTAGATCCAAACAGTCGTTTGAGTTATCGTCGGCACCGCTCAATCCTAGAAAAGCTCGGCCGGGCCGCCCCTTTCGCGGGTGCTAGCGAGGAGGATCTCCCATGAAGAACGGCTTCAAGGTTTTCGATGCCGATGCCCACGTCGTCTACCCGGCCGACATCTGGGAGCGCTTCCTCGACAAGAAGTTCCTGCACCGCATCGGCCGGCGCGCGCCCGCGGGGCTCGACACGTACAACCCGGTGACCGTCGACGGGCGGTGGACCCAGCACCCGACGATCCTGTACGGCCAGTTCCAGAAGGCGATCAACTGGACGACCGAAGACATGATCGACAAGTTCGGCGAAGACATCGTGATGAATGGCTTCACCGGCGACCGGGTCGCGAAGGCGCTCGAGATCGAGGGCGTCGACGTCATGGTCGATCTACGGCCCGGAGTACGACCTCTGGATGGACGGCATCGACCCGCGAGCTGCAGGCCGCCATGGTGCGGGCCTACAACCGGTGGGGCGCCGAGATGCGCGAGACCTCCGGCGGGCGGGTGCACGCCTCCGGCCCCGTGCCGCTGAACGACGTCAGCCGCGCGATCGAGGAGATCCAGTACGCCTACGACGAGCTCGGCGTGCGTTGCTTCTGGGCGCGCAACAACCACTTCAACCACCGCAACCTCGGCGACCGCTACTACGACCCGATCTGGGAGCTGCTGCAGGACCTCGACGTTGCGTTCGGCACGCACGAGTTCATGGGCTTGAACGGCCCGTCCGAGGGCCACGAGCGCTTCTTCAGCTTCACCGAGTGGCACACGGTGGTGCACCAGTTCGAGGCCATGAGCGGTGTCGTCTCGATGATCACCAACGGCGTCTACGAGCGCTTCCCGCGGCTGCGCGTCGCCTACATGGAAGCGGGTTGCGGCTGGCTGCCCGTCGTGGCTGCACCGCTTGGACGAGCAGCTCGAGCTCGCCGGTGCGAACGAGTTCCCCGAGCTCACGATGTCGGCGATGGACTACTTCCAGCGCAACTGCTGGATCTCCACCGAGTGCGAGGACCCGTTCGTCTCCGACGTCATCCGCTGGATGGGCGACGACCACATCGTCTACGAGACGGACTTCCCGCACCCGGACTCGAAGTACCCGCACGCGACCGACGAGTTCCTCGAAGCTGCTGCCCGACCAGATCACGGCGGAGAGCAAGCGCAAGATCCTGTGGGACAACGCGGTGGACCTCTACCGCTTCCCCGACTCGCACATGCCCACCACCTTCACCGAAGCGGAGCCGGCGGCACGCACCGCCGAGCCGGCGTCGGCGTGAGCACCGGGCTGCGCCGGCCGTATCAGGCGGTCGATCTCGACGAGGTGGCACGGCTCTACCCGCCGCCGCCGGAGTACTACGAAACGGCCTATTACGAGGGCCCGGAGCTGATCGAACGCAAGCAGCTCGCCCGGCTCCAGCAGCGGGCGCTGACCGCCTACCAGATCCCCTTCTTCCGCCAGCGCTGGGACGCGGTCGGCTTCGACCCGCGGGCCCTGCGCACCCTCGACGACCTGTCGAAGGTGCCGTTCTACACGGTGGATGACATCCGCAAGAGCATCGAGGCGCACCCGCCGTGGGGTGACTATCAGGGCGTCACGCCGAGCCAGGCATTGCGCGAGCCGATGCGCGTCTACATGTCCGGCGGGACGACCGGCACCAGCCGGCCGACGTTCTACACGCAATGGGACCGCGAGGTGGGCACCCTGCTCATGGCCCGCGGGCTCTATGCCCAGGGCCTGCGCCCCGGCGACGTCGTGCTGAACTCGTGGTCCTACGGCACGCACAACGGCGCCTGGTCCTTCGACGAGGCGCTCTACCGGTGGCTCAACTGCGTGGTGCTCACCACCAGTACCGGCAAGGTGACGAGCACCGAGAAGCAGCTGGATCTCGCGGTCGAGTACCAGGCCAACGCGATCCTGACGACGGGTGACTACCTGCTGCGCATGGTGGAAGTGGCACGCGAGCGGGGGTACGAAGTCGGTACCGACCTCAAGATCACCGCGCTCACGAACCTCGGTGATCGCGAGACGCTGGAGGCGCTTTTCGGCCTGCCGTACTACCGCTCGTACGGATTCCACGAGGTGCAGTGGGTTGCCCAGGAGTGCCCGGTGCGCGATGGGCTGCATGTCTATGAAGACGCCTTCGTCGTGCAGATCGTCGACCCGGAAACCGGCGAGGAGCTTCCGGACGGTCAGACCGGGGCCATGGTCATCACCGAGCTGTACAAGACCGGCAGCCCCCAATTTCGCTACAACAACATGGACCTGTCGTTCCGTTACCCGCGCGAGCAGTGCGCGTGCGGCAGCTGGCTGCGGCGCATCGGCCCCTTTGCCGGTCGCGGCGACAACATGGTGAAGCTGCGCGGCACCAACGTGTGGCCGGAAGCGGTGGCCGAGCTCGCGATGGCGGTTCCCGGCGTCACGTCGGACTATTTCGTCCGGGTGGTCCGCGACGGCAACCGTGACGAGATGGTCTTCGCCGTCGTCGGAGAGGGCGACCCGGCCGGCTTCGACGCGCTGGGCGATGCCGTCTCCAAGCGGTTGTACGAGGTGCTCGGCGTCCAGGTCCGCGTCGAGGTCGAGCGCTCCGGCGAGCTGGACGCGCTGACGGAGATCGAGACCTCACCGAAGCCCAAGCGTTTCAAGGACGAGCGGCCGAAGTGAGCGGCCTTGCGGCGCAGACCGTTGACTACCTGGTCAACTGCTTCCTGCCCGACCGCAAGGTGGTGTGGGACGGCGCCATCGAGCGTGCCGGCATCCCGCTCAAGGTGCGCAAGGACGACGATGACAGCTTCGCCGCGCCGGCCGACATGGTGGCCCGCATGGATGAGCTCGGTATCGCCACGCTGCTCATGCCGGCCTGCGACATCGGCGCGCACGGCAAGCTGGATCCGTTCGATTTCGAGCATGTCGCGGCTCGGTGGGAAGAGCTGGAGCAGCTGGTCGCAGAATTCCCCGGCCGGTTCGCGGCGCTGGCGGTCGTTCAGCCCGGCTCCGGCATGGCAGGGGTGCGCGAGGTGCGCCGGCGGGTTCGCGAGCCGTGGGTGGTCGGGATGTACACCCACACCCACAGCTGGGATCTGCGGTTCGACGCGGCCGAGTACTACCCGTACTACGCGCTGGCATCAGACGAGGACGTCGCCTTCGTCATGCAGGCGGGCACGTCGGGTGGCCTCATGCCGAGCGAGTGCGGGCAGCCGATATCCGTCGATCGCGCGGCGCTGTACTTCCCGCAGACCCGTTTCGTGCTGTCGCACACCGGCTGGCCGTGGGTGAACGAGGCAGTGGCGATGGCACTCAAATTCCCCAATGTCTTTCTCGGCACCAGCGCCTACCCGCCGCGTCACTGGCAGCCGGAGCTGCTCGCGTTCCTGCGCGGCCCGGGCAAGCGCAAGACGCTGTTCGGCACCAACTTCCCGACCGTCGGTCATCGCCACGCGATCGCGCAGCTGGACGAGCTGGATCTCGCGCCGGCGGTGGCCTCCGCCTTGCGCAGCGAGACCGCCCACACCGTCTTCGCGCGGCTGAACAAGCAATGACGCGGCCGGAAAAGCAATGACGATGGCCGGTAACAAGACGAAACGCCCGCAGTCGTAGGGAGAACCGATGATCGGCAAGACGTACAACATGCCGCCGCAGCCGCCCGAGGTGGACAACACCACCTACCTCGATGCGGGTGCGGTGTCGATCGGTGTGGAGTACCGGGTCGTCGATCCGGAGGCGCTCCGCGAGACCTACAAGGACAACCCGGCGCAGCTCGCGGAGCTGCAGGAGCGCTCGCCGGAGGGCGGCTTCTACGCCGAGGGCCTGTCGCTGCACGTGGTGGCTAACGCCGACGGCCACGAGTACCTGCGCTTCGACCTGTTCGACGACCCGCCGCACTACCACTACAACCACCCGGTCGTGGACGGCCGGCACACCAACCACGTCATCGACTACGACACGGTGGCCAACGGGCCGATGCTCGGGTGGGCGCTGGCCTGCCTGCGTGAGCGGTTGCCCGAGATGCTGCGGGAAGCCGGTGGCGAATCCGTTGCGCAGCAGGTGGATCCGGCAGTTGTCGCCAAGGTGCTGAACGAGGTCGAGGCGATGGCGAGCCGGGCGGCGAGCAGCGCGATTCGGTGACCGGCGTGGAGCAGTTGCGCGAGGCGTCGTTCCCGTTGCCGGCCGGCGCGGGGCACGCCGTTCCGGAGCCGGCGGTGAAGACGTGGCTACGCGAGCGCTTCGAGCAGCGCATCCCGGTGCCGGCGGGAGTCACCGTCGACGGCGAGCCCGCTGACGACACGTCCTGGGCCGGACTGCAGGAACCGCTGGTGCTCAAGGCATTCGGAGCCGGGCTCGTCCACAAGAGCGATGCCGGCGCCGTCCGTCTTGGCTTGTCGGGGCGGGAGGTTCTCGGGGCGACGAAGGAGATGGCGGACGAGCTCGCTCGTGTGTCGTTGCGCCCGGGCGGCTATCTCATCGAGGAGCAGGCCCGTCCTGGGATCGAGCTCATCGTGGGCGTGGTGGCTCACCCGTCGGTCGGTGCGGTGGCGTTGCTGGGGCTCGGTGGCACGCTCGCCGAGGTGCTGAACCAGAGTGTCGTGCGGCTGTGCCCGCTGAGTCCGGCTGACGCCGAGGACATGATCCGCCAGCTGCCTGGAGCGACGCTGCTCGACGGCGTCCGGGGTCGGCCGGCGGCGGACCGGGCGGCGCTGATCGAGCTCCTGCTCGCGGTGGCGGGTGAGGGCGATTCCGTCATGCGCGCCCTGGGCGACGAGCTGCTCGAGTTCGAGTGCAATCCGGTGGTCGTCGGTCCGGAGCGTGCGACGGCGCTTGACGCCCGGCTGATCCTGCGGTCCGGCGACGCTCCCGGTGCCGTCGACGACGTCGCGCCGCCCACGGATTTCGCGCAGCTGTTCGCCCCGCGGTCCGTCGCGGTGGCGGGCGCCTCGTCCGCCAAGGTGACTTTCGGCAACCGTTTCTTGCAGGCCTATCGCGCTGCCGGGTGGTCGGACAACCTCTACGCGGTGCATCCGAAGGCGGAGGCGATCGACGGCGTGCCGGCGGTCGCCTCGGTGCGCGACATCCCCGGCGGGGTCGACTACTTGCTCGTCGGCGTCCCCGCGGCGCGCTGCGCCGAGCTGATCCGCGATGCCGCCGGAGCCGCGCGTTTCGTCCATGTGGTGAGCGGCGGCTTCGCCGAGACCGGCGCCGATGGCTCGAGCCTGCAGAGCGGTCTGCGCACCGCCGCGCGGGAGTCCGGGCTGCGCGTGCTCGGACCGAACTGCATGGGTGTCTACAGTCCGCGGGGACGGCAGACCTTTCAGCTCGGCGGCGGCGAGCCGGGCGAGGTGAGCGTGCTGTCCCAAAGTGGTGGCCTGACCGGAGACATCCTGCAGTCCGGGCAGCGGGCGGGGCTGCGGTTTGCCCAGCTGGCGTCCATCGGCAATGCGGTGGACGTGACGGCTGCCGAACTGCTGGACTGGCTGGTCGACGATCCGCAGACGCAGATCATCGGGCTGTACCTGGAGGGCCTGGCGGACGGCCGCCGGCTCGCGGCCGCGCTACGCCGCGCCGACGGGGTGAAGCCGGTGGTCTTGCTCATCGGCGGCATCAGCGATCAGGGCGCCCGGGCGGTCGCGTCACATACCGGCTCGATGACCAGCGACGAGCGCATCTGGCAGGCCATCGTGCAATCCAGCGGTGCCGTTCACGTCCACACCCTCGAAGACCTCATCGGAGTGCTGCTGTACGCCCAGCGGTGGGCATTTGCCAAAGCGGTGCCGCCGGCCGCCGCCGGGCAGGTGCTCATCGTCGGCCCGGGCGGGGGAGCCTCCGTGCTGTCCGCCGACGCGTGTGACCGGGCGGGTCTGCGGCTCGCTCGGATCGGCGATGACGTGCAGCAGGAGCTGCGCGGGCTCGGCTACGGGGCGGGGACGAGCGTCGCCAATCCGCTGGAGATCCCGCTCGGCCCGGCGACGGGGCCGGACTCTTTCGCCCGCATTCTCGAGCCTTTGCTGACGCGTGAGTCGTTCACGGACATCCTGCTGCACGTCAATGTCGCCTCGTACTACGGCTACGGTCCGCCCGACCTCGCTCCGCTCGCCGAGCTGATCGCCTACACCGGCGGCCTCGATACCCACGGAGCCCGGCTCGCTCTCGCCTTACGCAACGCCGGCATCGCCCGCGGCGCCGACGCCGACCTGGTCGCCGAGGCATGCCGATCGGCGCGGTTGCCGACGTTCACCACCCTTGAGGCAGCTGCCCGGGGGATCGCGGCGCTGCAGCGGTTTTCCGCGCGTCGGGAGGGCAGCGGTGGCCGCGCTACTCGTACCAGTTACCCGCGTTGACATCCAGGCTCTGACCGGTGATGGCGCGAGCGAGCGGAGACGCCAAGAAGACGATCGCGTCGGCGATTTCCTCCGGGGTCGGCAGGCGGCGCAGGTCGGTCTCCTTGGCGACGGACTCATAGACCGCCTCTGGTGTCGTGCCGCGGCGCTGGGCGAGCCCGGTGAAGAAGCCCTCGAGTGCCTCGCCCCAGATGTGGCCGGGCACGACGGAATTCACCCGGATCCCTTGCGGTCCGAGCTCTCCGGAGAGGGTGCGGGCGACGCTCAGCAGCGCCGCTTTCGACGCGGCGTACGGTCCGCGTCGCGGGGCGCTGCGCCGCGCTGCCTGGCTGTTCACCAGCACGATGGCACCTCCCTGCGGAGCCACGGAAAGATGCGGGACGGCAGCCGTCGCCATGCGCACGGCGCCGACCACGTTCACCTCGAAGGGGTCGCGCCAGTCCTGCGGGCGGCAGTCGGCGGCGGGTGCCATCGGGCCGGTGACGAAGGCGTTGTACACCAGCGCATCCAGCCGGCCGAAACGGCCTGCCGTGGCGGATATCAGCTGCTGCGGACCGTCCTCGTGCGTGACGTCGAGCGCGACGGCGAGCGCCGACGCGCCGGTCGCGGTGATCTCGTCGGCCAGACCGTCGACAAAAGACTGCCGGCGGGCAGCGACCACCACCCGAGCTCCGTGCGCCGCGCACGCAAGGGCGGTCGATCGCCCGAGCCCGGGTCCCGCGCCCACGACGGCGACGACCCGATCAGCCAGCAATGGACCCGGCGTTGACACCGTTCGTGGCCCTCCCTACGCTCCGTCCCACACGCCATCAATCAAGCGATCGTATGAATACCGGATTGGCGGCGGCACTGGGGGTCGGCGAGCTCGCCGGTGCCCGTGCCCGGAGACGTCAGGAGCGGTGACGATGCCGCAAGACCCGGCCACCGTGCTGCGCGCGGATTACCTGCAGTGGCTCCGCGATCTCGCGGCGAAGCAACGCTTCGGCCCGAAGGACCGCTTGGGAACGTTGAACTTCGTGGATGAGGCAGCGCGGGCGCGGGCCACCTCCGCGATCACCGGAGCCGGCACCGCGAGCCTCGCGCGGCCGCTACAGCCCGGCGCGGGCCAGCGCCAGGACGGCAAGCCGGCATTCGACCTCGAGGTGTTCTACACCGACGGGCCGATCGGTATGGGCTCCGATCATCTCGAGCTCGACTGCCACGGCTTGGCCAACACCCATGTCGACGGGCTGAACCATCTCGCGATCGACGGCAGCTGGTACAACGGCTGGCCGGTCGACGCGGCGGACGGGCCGTCGATCGCCGACTTCGCCTCCGGGGGCGTGGTGGTGCGGGCCCTCCACGCCGACATCCCCGCGGCGCGCGGCGCCGCGTGGGTCGACGCGGACGAGCCGGTCACCGCGCACGACATCACGCGCGCTCTGGAGCGCGCGGGGGTTTCCCCGCAGCCGGGTGATGCGCTCCTGCTCGACATGGGCCGCGACCGTTTCGAGGCGGCCGGTCACAGCTACGGCGGCAGCCCGCGCCCCGGTCTCGGCCTGGATGGGGCGCGGTGGATCGCGGAGCACGACATCTCGGTGCTGTGCTGGGATTTTCTCGACGCCGGCCACCCTGATGAGCCGCTCGTGACAGCGCACGGGCTGAACTGGGCGATCGGCCTGGTGCTGGTCGACAATTGCTCTTTCGCCGGTCTCGGCGAGCTTGCGGCGCGTACCGGTCGCCGCGAAGGAGCGCTGGTCTTCGGGGTGCTGCCGATGCAGGGGGCGACCGGCTGCAATGTCAATCCAGTGGTCCTGGTGTAGCGGAGGGACGTTCCGTGTTGTTGCATGTGCAGGCTGATCAGCCGCAGTCCTTGGTCTCCCGGGATGCCCCGGGGCTGCTGTCCTACCGGGTGATGAGTCGCATCGCGGACTACACGTATGCGGCTGCGGACGGCTTGCCCGGACTGCTGATGGCCGAGTTCGAGGGTCCCGCCGATGCGGTCAAGGCGGCGCTCGCCGTCACCGATCCGGACGCTCGCGTCAACGTCTTCCGGCAGATCTCGCCCGCCTCGGGTTGGCTGACAGCGGACGGCGTTCAGGATGGTGGCCCGCGGGCCGCGGGTACGGCAGTGCTCAGCGTCGTCATGGATGTCGAGCCTCACGCGTTGGCCGATTTTCACGGCTGGTACGAGGAAGAGCATCTGCCGAAGCTCGCGGCGGTGCCGGGCATCCTCTGGGCGCAGCGCTTCGCAGCGCTCGCATCCGGCGAAGTCCCCGGGGCGATGCCACCGGACGGTGACCGCGCGCGCTTCCTGGCCCGTTACGAGATGGCCGACGAGCGGGTCGTCACCTCTGCCGCGTTCGCCGAAGCGTCCGTCCTCACCCCGCGCACCGCCGCGGTCACGGCGCATCTGAGCTGGGCGAGCCAGCTGTACCGCGATGCGGCGCACGCCTCGTGAGCGGTCCGGCCGAGCCGCGGTTCGCCGGGCGCGTGGCGCTCATCACCGGGGCCGGCTCCGGGATCGGTAGAGCGACAGCGCTACGGCTGGCGTCCGAGGGGGCGAGCGTCGCCGCGCTCGACGTGCGCCCGGAGGCGGCCCGGGAGACGGCAGAGCTGGCCGCGCAATCGGGGGCCGATGTGCTGGCCGTGACGGCAGACGTCTCGCGTGAGGCAGACGTCGCTCAGGCTGTCGCACGCACGGTGGAGCGCTTCGGCCGGCTCGACGTGCTGCACAACAATGCCGCCGCGCTGGGAATGGACGTGTTCGGGCGCGACCTCGGACTGCTCGATCTCGACGTGGACACCTGGGACCGCACGATGGCGGTGAATGCCCGCGGCGCGATGCTCGGCTGCAAGCACGCCGTGCCGGCGATGCGGGCTCATGGTGGGGGAGCGATCGTCAACACCTCGTCGCTCTCCGCCCTCATGGGCGACGACGTCCACGCGGCATACGGCAGCTCCAAGGCCGCCATCGTGGCGCTGACCCGCTACGTGGCCACCATGTACGGGGCCGACTGCATCCGGTGCAATGCGGTGGCTCCGGCCCTGGTGCTCACGCCCATCGCCTACGAGCGGATGAGCCCGGATCAGCTGCAGCAGAAGGCCGCCGAACGGGTCTTGCCCGAAGCGACGAAGCCGGAGGACATCGCCGCGGTGGTGGCCTTCCTGGCCTCGGACGATGCCGCCTGCATCACCGGGCAGCTGCTCGTGGCCGACGGCGGCACGTCGGCGCATCGCCCCGATCACGCGATGCGCGCGTGGGAAGCGACGCGGCCGCCGGCGGAAAGCGCATGACGGGCCCGACGCTTGAACTCAATCAGTCGTTTGAGTTAGCGTCGGGGCGACTCCGAGATGCGGAGCGGGAGGAGCCGACATGGCCCGGGTGATATCAGCCGACTGCCACGTGAACGAGCCGCCGTGGGTCTTCGACCGGGTGCCCGCCGCCTACCGCGACCGCGCGCCGAAGATGTTGCGCGGCGACGACGGCGGAGACGGCTGGAGCTTCGACGGCAAGCCGCCCAGGCGCACGTACGGGGTCGAGGCGATGGCCGGTCGCGCCAAGTCCGACTACCAGAAGTCGGGCCTGCGCTTCGAGGAGATCCTGCCCGGCAACTATGACGGTTCGGCCCACGTGGCCGATATGGAGCTCGACGGCGTGGAGGTCAGCGTCGTCTATCCGGCGCAGTCCATCTTCACGTATCTCGAGCCGGATCGGGGGCTCGCGCTGGCCTGCATGCGGGCCTACAACGACTGGCTGCTCGAGGATTTCCAGGCCGCCGACCCCCAGCGCATCGTCGGCTTGCCGATGCTGCCGGTGGAGGACGGCGAAGTGGCATGCGTGGCCGAGCTCGACCGAACGCTGGCGAAGGGGGCCCGGGCCGCCTTCATCCCGGGCAGTCCCGAGCGGCCCTATCACGATCCCCAGTACGACTGGCTCTGGAAGGCCGCCACCGAGCGCGAGATCCCGCTGACCTATCACCGCACCTTCGGCGGCCGGCCGCAGGAAGCCGACTGGGACAACGTCGCGCAGAACAACTTCAGCGCCGCCGGCACCGTGCACCGGTTCCTGTCCTCGACCCGGCTGCTCACTTACCTCGCCTTCAGCGGGGTCTTTGAGCGTTACCCGTCGCTGCAGATCGTGGCCGGCGAGGTGAACTTCGGCTGGTTGCCGTTCTGGGCGCAGACGATGGACGAGCAGTTCCACAACCAGCAGGCGATGGGAACCCTCGCCTCCACCGAGCCGCCGAGCGCGCTGCTCGGGCGCAACATCTTCGTGACCGTGCTCGACGACCACGTCGGCTTCCGGCTCGTGCCGCAGTACCCGTGGATGGCGGATGCGGCGATGTTCTCGACGGATTACCCGCACAGCGTGTGCCTGTGGCCGAACAGCCGTAAGCACATCGCCGAGCTCACCGCCGAGCTCGACCCGGCGGCCACCGAAAAGATTCTCTCCGGCAACGCGGCGCGGGTGTACGGCGTATGAGTCGTGGCTAGCTCAGGACCCGCGACGCTGCGGGACCGGGCCGCGATCGCCGGTGTCGGATACACCGAGTTCTCCAAGAACTCGGGGGTCAGCACGCTCACGCTCGCGCTGCGCGCCATTACCGCGGCGCTCGCCGATGCCGGGCTCTCCCCGGCCGATCTCGACGGCGTCGCGTGCCACCGCGTAGGCGATTCGGTGCAGGCGGTGGTGGTCGCGCAGTCGCTCGGCATCCGCGATCTGCACTTCCATCTCGACATGTTCGGCGGCGGCAGCACGTCGCATCAGATCGTCGCGTCGGCGGCCATGGCGGTTGCGACCGGGATGGCCGACGTGGTGGTGTGCTGGCGGGCCATCAACGCCCGTTCCGAATGGCGGATGGGCGGTACCGGTCGCGCGGCGCCGGAGACGGTGGAGTTCCAGTACCAGGCGCCCTACGGCTACGCCACCCCGCCGCAGCAGTACGCGATGCAGGCCCGCTCGTTCATGAAGACCTTCGGCGTGACCGCCGAGGACCTCGGGCACGTCGCCATCACCCAGCGCAATTACGCGCTGCAGAGCCCCCGGGCGATGATGCGCACGCCACTCACGATGGACGAGTACCTCGCCTCGCGGTGGATCGTGGAGCCGCTGCGCCTGTTCGACTGCTGCCTCGAGACCGACGCGGCCATCGCGCTGGTCGTCACCTCGGCCGAGCGGGCGCGGGATCTGGCGCGACCGCCGGTGCTCATCAGCGGCGCCGCCTACGGCAGCGGCCACACGCTCTACTCCAATCACCGCGGCGACATCGCGGTCAGCGCGGCCGCCGACCTCGCACCGCGCTTGTACGCGGGCGCGGGCATCGGCCCGGACGAGATCGACGTTGCGCAGCTGTACGACGCGTTCACCCCGCTGGTTCTCACCCAGCTGCAGGACTACCGGCTCTGCCCACCGGGGGAAGCCGCGTCGTTCGTCCGTGACGGGCACACCACGCCGGGCGGCACGTTGCCGGTGAATACCCATGGCGGCCACTTGTCGGAGGGTTACGTCCACGGCCTGAACCATGTCGCCGAGGCGGTCACCCAGCTGCGCGGCGACGCCGGCAGCCGGCAGGTGGCGGGTGCTTCGGTGGCGCTGTCCACCGCGCAGCCGGGCTACGTCGCCGGCACCACGTCGGCGTTGATCCTGCGTAAGGATGCGTGATGGACGCATCCGCCGAACGGCCGGTTCCCCATGCCGATCGCGATTCGCTGCCGTGGTGGGAGGCGCTTGCCCGCCACGAGTTCGTCTTGCAGCGCTGCGCCCGGTGCGCTTCCTGGCGCTGGCCGGCGCGGGCGATCTGCAACCGCTGCGGCTCCTTCGAATGGGAGTGGCAGCCGGCGTCGGGCAATGCCACCGTCGCCAGCTGGGTGGTCACGAGACACGCCTTCCTGCCGGGTTTCGAGGCCCCCTACGCGGTGCTCACCGTCCGCTTGGCGGAGCAGCAGGACATCCTGCTGATCGGAGGGCTGAGCGGGCCGGCGGACGATCCGGGCCTCGCGATCGGTGCGGCGGTGACCGCTGATTACCTCGATATCGCCGGGGCCGATCCGCCCCGCACGCTGCTCAACTGGAGGTTGACGTCGTGAAAGCCTGGGTGGCCCGCGCGGGTGGTGAGCCGGCGCAGCTGGAAGACGTCATGATCGCGGCGCCGCAGCCGGGCGAGGTGCGGGTGCGCATCGCCGCATCCGGCGTCTGCGGCTCGGATCTGCACGTGCTGGCCGGACGGAGTCCGGTCGCCCGCTTTCCCGTCGTGCTCGGTCATGAGGGGGCGGGCATCGTCGCGGAGGTAGGCGAGGGGGTTACCTCCGTCGCGCTGGGCGACCACGTGGTGCTCGCACTCTACGGGCCATGCCTGGCCTGCCGGCACTGCCTTGCGGGCGAGCTCGTGCACTGCGACGGCGCGCCGCGGGTCGCCGCGATCTCCGGGCTGATGGCCGACGGTTCCACCCGCCTGTCTGCCGCCGGCGGCGAGCAACTGCATCCCTTCGTCGGTAGCGGCACGCTCGCCGAGGAGGTCGTCGTACGCGCGAGCCAGCTCGTGCGTATCCCGGCCGACGTCCCGCTCGACGTCATCTGCCTGGCCGGCTGCGGCGTCACGACCGGGCTGGGGGCCGTGTTCAACGTGGCGAAGGTGCAGCCCGGCGAGAGCGTTGCCATCGTCGGCTGCGGCGGCGTGGGCCTGTCCGCGGTGCAAGGCGCCCGGATCGCCGGCGCCGCGCAGATCGTCGCGGTCGACACCAACCCCTTCAAACTGGAGCTGGCCGGTCAGGCGGGTGCCACCCACCAGGTGCTGCTGGAGGACCAGTCGCTGCCGGAAGCGATCACCGGCTGCTGCCCCGGCGGCGTGGACGTCGCGTTCGAGGTCGTCGGCCTGCCCGGGCTGGTGGCGTCGGCGCTCGCGTCGACCCGTCCGGGCGGGCGGTGTGTGATGGTCGGTTCGCCGCCGACGGGCGCGACGATTCCCGTCGACGGCCGGGTGCTGTTTTCCGAACGCAAGCTGCTGGGCTGCGTCGGCGGCAGCAACGTCCCCGGCCGCGACATCCCGAGAATCGTGCAGCTGTACCAGTCCGGAGCGCTTCGGCTCGACGATCTCGTCACGCAGCGCTTCCCGCTGGAGCAAGCCGATGCCGCTTTCGCGGCCACCCGGGCGGGACAGGTCGCGCGCAGCGTCGTGCTGATGGGAGAGGGCCGGCAATGACCGAAGCGAGCAGCGTCATCGAGTACGCCAACCACATCGGCGGCCACCACGTGCCGGCGCGGTCCGGGCGCGTGCTCGACTGCACCAATCCGGCCACCGGGCAGGTGTGGGCGCGGATCCCGCACAGCGACAGCGTCGACGTCGACGACGCGGTCGCCGCGGCGCGCCGGGGATTCGAGACCTGGTCGCGCCTCGACGCCAAGCAGCGCGCGGGTCACCTGCGGGCGCTCGCGGAAGTGACCCGCGAGCACATCCGCGAGCTCGCGGACCTCGAGACGTTCGACACCGGCCGCGTCATCAAGGAGACGCTGTACGGGCATCTGCCCACCTGCGTGGAGATCTTGCACTTCTTCGCGGGAGCGGCCGACAAGCTGCACGGCGAGACGGTCAACGTCGGCGCCGCCAGCTTCAACTTCACCCGGCGCGAGCCGCTCGGCGTCGTCGGGCTGGTCCTTCCGTGGAACTCGCCGATGTCACTGATCACGGCGAAGGCCGGGGCCGCTCTCGCCGCCGGCAATACGGTCGTCGTGAAGCCGGCGGAGCAGGCGTGCTGCTCGGTCCTGCGGTGGGCGCAGCTCTTCGAGGACGCGGGGTTGCCTCCGGGTGTCATCAACGTGGTGACCGGCCTCGGTGAGGAAGCGGGCGCTGCACTGGTGCGCCATCCGGGCGTGGCCCGCATCAGCTTCACCGGATCCACCGAGACTGCGCGCACCATCATGGCCGCCGCCTCCGGCACGCTGAAGCAGCTGCACTTCGAGCTCGGCGGCAAGTCCCCGAACATCGTCTTCGCCGATGCGGACCTCGATGCGGCGACGGTCGGCGTCACCCGTACCGGCATCTTCACGGCCAATGCGGGCCAGTCGTGCATCGCAGGCTCGCGAATCCTCGTGCAGCAGCCGGTCTACGAGGAGATGGTCGAGCGCATCACGGCAGTCGCGCAGAAGCTGACCGTCGGCGATCCCACGGACGAGGCCACCGACATCGGCGCGATCGTGTCGCCGGAGCAGCTGGCCCGCGTCAGCTCCTACATCGAGGCCGGCCGCGCGGACGATCGGCTGCGACTGCTCTTCGGCGGGCGCACCACCCCAGAGCTCTTCGGTCCTGCCGAGCCGCTCGCCGGCGGCTGGTTCGTCGAGCCCACGCTCTTCCAGGCGGTGGGCAACGAGTCCCGGCTCGCCCGTGAAGAGATCTTCGGCCCGGTGGCGGTCATCGTCCCGTTCGAGTCGGAGGCGGACGCGCTCGCGATCGCCAACGGCACCGACTACGGCCTCGCGGCGGGCGTTTGGACGTGCGACCTGAAGCGCGCACACCGGCTGGTGCGCGACCTCGACGCCGGCAATGTCTGGGTGAACGCCTACCCCCGCATCCACTGGGCGCTACCGTTCGGAGGAGTGAAGGACAGCGGCTTCGGCAAGGACTCCGGCTGGGAGAGTGTCTTGGAGAACACCCGCATCAAGACGGCGTGGATCGATCTGGCTTGACCGAAGCCCCCTTCACCGAGGCACTTCCTGCGGCGGGCCTGCGCTCCCGGCTTTCCCGGCGGGAGCCCGGCCCGCGCTATCCCTGGCTGGTCTTCTCCGTCACGAGCCTCGGCGTCCTGCTGACGGCGCTCAACAGCAGCACCCTCGAAGTGGCGCTGCCGGTGGTGGTGCGCCATTACGCGGCGAGCGCCACGGCGGCCAGCTGGATCCTGCTGTCCTACCTGCTGGTCAGCACCGTGCTCATCGTGCCGTTCGGGCGCCTTGCTGACATCATGGGCCGCCGCCGGCTCTACCTCGCGGGTCTCACCCTGCTCACGGTGGCCAGCCTCGTCGCCGGATGGGCCCCCGATGTCCAGGTGCTGATCGCCGCGCGCGTCGCGCAGGGCATCGGCGCGGCCTCGGTCATGGCCAACACGACCGCGCTGCTCACCGACGCGTTCAACGGACCGCAGCTCAGCCTCGCGCTCGGCATGAACGTCACCGTCGCCGGGGTCGGACTGGTCGCCGGGCCGGCGCTCGGCGGCTTGCTCGCCGACACGCTGGGCTGGCGAGCGGTCTTCTGGTTCAACGTTCCCGTCGGCGTGCTCAGCCTGGTCTGGGCGACGGTCACCTTGCGCGAGCTCGTCCCCTTGAAGGAGCGCCACGCCCGCGAGCCGTTCGATCTGCGCGGGGCAGCGCTCGCCCTGCTGTCAGTCGGAGCGTTCGTCTTCGCCGTGTCGTTCGGCGGCACGCACGGCTGGACCTCCGGCGTGGCACTCGGAGGGTTCCTGATCTTCGCGTTTGCCTTTCCGGCGCTGCTGTGGGATCAGCGGCGGCAACCGTTTCCGCTCATCGACCTGTCGCTTTTCGCCGACCGGGAGCGCGCCATCGCGTTCGCCGTCACGCTCGTGCTGGCACTCGCTCGCTTCGGCCTGGTGCTGCTCGTAGCGCTGTACCTGCAGGCGGCTCACGGCTGGACGGCGCAGCGTACCGGCCTGGTCATCATGCCGGCAGCCGGCGGGATGATGCTTGCCTCACCGGTCGCCGCAAGGCTGGCTCGGCACCTGTCCGCGCGGATCCTTTCCACCGTGGGCCTCGCCATCACCGCCGGGGGTCTGTTCTACCTGTCGGCGACCCTCGACCCGCAGACGAGCGCGGCAGCGCTTTCCGCGGCGCTTGGAGCGATCGGGATCGGGTCGGGCCTTTTCATGACTCCTAACACGAGCTCGATCATGGCGAGCGTCTCGCCGGACCGCCGCGGGGTGGCGAACGCGCTGCGCTCCATGCTGCAGAGCATCGGCACCGTCACCGGGACGGCGCTGTGCCTGGCGATCGTGACCCAGCCGTTGCAGCCGGCTGAGCAGGCCGCGGCCTACGCCGGCACCCTCTCGCGGCTGTCCGCCCATACGCTGCCGGCCTTCACGACCGGCTATCACCAGGCGTTCCTCCTGCTCGCCGTCATCACATCCGCGGGTGCGGTCGCGTCGCTCCTGCGCAACCCACCGCCGACGGGCTGACCCGCAGCGCGCCGGGCCGCCGGATCAGTCGGCGAGCACGATCAGGCTGTCGACGGCGAGCGCCCCGTCAGCGGTGACCATCACCGGATTGAGGTCCAGCTCGAGCAGCCGCGGGCCGGCGGCCGCCGCCAGGCGGGCCACCCCTTCGATGACGTCGAGCAAGGCCTCGACGTCCACCGCGGCGGCCCCGCGTGCCCCCTGCAGCAGGGCATATCCGCGCAAGCTCGTGACCATCTCCCGGGCGTCGTCACGATCCAGCGGGAGCGGCCGCGTCGCCGTGTCGCGCAGCAACTCGGCGAAGATGCCTCCGGTGCCGACGGTGACGGCCGCGCCGAGCACCGGATCCTGGGTGACACCCACGATCATCTCCACGCCGGACGGCACTTGCTGCTGCACGAGGATGCCGTCCAGCCGGGCCTGCGGCGCGCGTTGCGCGGCGCGGGAGAGCAGCTGTTCGGTCGTCCGGCGCACCGCGTCAGCAGTGGCGAGATCGACGGCCACCAGGCCCAGGTCGGACTTGTGGGCGATGTCCGCCGAGGCCACCTTCGCGACGACGGGATAGCCCAAGCGGCCTGCCGCGTCTGCGGCGGCGTCCGGCGTCGCGACGAGTGCCTCCCCGGGGACCGGGATATCGAGCGCTTCCAGCAGGCACCGGCTGCGGGCCGCGTTCAGCGTGCCGCTGGCCCGTAGCAGCTCGGTGGCATCAGGCGAAAGCGCGGTGTCCGGCTCCGGACGGCTGCGGTAAGAGGCCGCGCGCTGCGTGTAGTTGCGCCACGCGCGAAGTGCGCCGAAACAGTTGCGGAAGGAGCGGAAGAGCGGGACCCCGCTCTCGACGAGGTCGGCGAACCCGTGCTCGTCGGTCTTGTAGGAATTCCACGTGGCGACGATGGGCACCGGAAGCTCATCGGCGAGCGCCCGGATGTCGGCCGCCAGGTTGTCGGTCATCTCGCCGACCGCACCGGTGAGGCCGACCACCACGACGTCGACATGGGGGTCGGCGGCCAGCAGCCGCAGCAACGCGTGACGCTGCTCCACCGGTGCGGTGAGCAGGAAGGTGCCGCCGTTGTCGACCGGATTGGAGACGGTGAGGTAGGACGGCAGCAGCTCGCGCATCGCCCTCTGGGTCTCGGTGGTGAGCGTGGGCACCTCGAGCCCCGCGGCTTCGGCGATTTCCGCCATGAGCGTGCCCGAGCCGCCGGAGATCGAGTACAGGCCGACGCGCGCGCCGGCACCGGTGGGGAGCTTGGCGAAAAGCGCTGCGGTGTCGAGCAATTCGTCGAGGTCGCGTACCCGGCTGACGGCGTACTGGGCGAAGAGGCCGTCGACGACCGCGTCGGAGCCGGTCAGATGCCCGGTGTGGGAGCTTGCCATCCGCTGGCCGGCGGAAGTGCTGCCGATCTTCAGCGCGACCACCGGCTTGCCGGCCTGCGCTGCCGCGTCAAGTGCGCGGCGCAGCTTCTGCGGCGACTTGAATCCCTCGAAATAGCCTGCGATGACGGACGTTTCGGCGTCACCGGCGAAGTACTCGATGAAGTCGGCCGCCTCGAGGTCCACCTCGTTGCCGGTCGGCACCCACCGCGAGAAGCCGATCCCGAAGTGGGCGCCTTGAACGACCGGGCGACCTTGATGGCCGCTCTGGGTGACCAGCCCGATCTTTCCCCCTCGCAAGCCGGGGATCTGCGGCATGCGTTCGAAAGCGTTCGTATTCGTGTTGGGCCCGAAAATCCGGATTCCGTGCTGGCGGGCTGCACCGGCGAGCTGGCGCTCCAGCTCGGCGCCGTCCGGTCCGACCTCACTGAAACCAGCGGTGAAGACGAGGACGTAGGCGATGCCCTTGCGCCCGCATTCGTCGACGACGGCGGGTGCCACGGCGGCGCTGACGTTCACGATGGCGAGCGCGACCTCACCCGGGATATCGAGCACGCTGGGATAGATCGGTATCCCATCCACCTCGCCGCCCGCCGGGTGCACGAAGTAGACCTGCTCGCAGCCGTAGCGGGTCCGGATCGGCTCGAGCAGGCCGGCGGCGTCCGCGGAGCGATCCACCCGCCCGATGACGGCGACGCTCGTGGGCGCGAAGAACGTGTCGAGATCGGAGCGGTTCTGCACGAGGCAGCCTCAGCCGGCGGCGGGCCGGACGACGGGCACGCTTTGCATCTCGCTCTGCACGAAGGACGTCAGAGCGACGGCATGCAGCCCGCCGAGACCGCCGCACACGACCGGCACGAACTGGTCGGGCCGGCCGGCCAGCCGCACCCGGCCTTCGGCGTCGACGCGATCCTTGTCGCGCAGCACCTGCTGGTTACCCGGGCGGAACAGGTCGATCGGCTGCCAGGCGTACTCCCACAGGTACTGCTGGAAGTCGGTGATGTCCGGGAACGCCTTGCCCAGCCGGCTGGCCCACATCGGATTGATCAGCAGGACCAGCTGGCCGCTGTCGCCGGTGAGCTCGAGGTACCAGTTGTTCATCGGGAAGGCGACGCTCTTCGCGATGGTGTAGGCGAGGTCGCGCGGGTCGTCGTTGTTCACATCGGCGAGCGGGTAGGTGCCCTTTCCACCGTGCACCGTGACGACTTCCTGCTCGGCGGTGAAGCCACGCCGCTGGGCGAGCGACGGCCACGGCGAGCGTTCCTCCCACTCCCCGAAGCACAGGCCGAAGCGTGCCGGCTGGCCGAAGACGGTGCGCGACGTCTCACCGGCGCGCTGGCCGCCGATGTTGCGCAGGCACAGCGAGACGGCGCGTCCGATGGTCATCGAACCTCGACCGGCGGCCCCGCCGAGGCACCCGGCGCGATAGTCGATGTGGAACGTGTCCCGGTTCGGGCCGTTGACGATCAGCATCGGGAAGACGCTGGAGGTGGTGGTGGTCAGGCCGAAGGCGTTCCACTCCGGCACCAGCAGTGCCGAAAGGCCTGCGATGACGTACGGAAACGCCGCCGGCTCGACCCCGGCCATCGCCGCGTTGACCGCGATCAGCTCGATGGTGGCGGTGCCGAAGCGCGGCGGCAGGTCACCGAGCACGTGATCCGGCGCAAGCGGGGTCTGCGCGAGCAGTGCCAGGATGCGGTCGTCTGTGGGCGGCAGGAGAGGGGCCCCGTCGCCCCAGCCCTGCTCGAGCGAGAGCTCGTACAAGGCGGTGGGGTCGGCGGGGACTTCCAGTACGGGACGGGTGAGGGTCTCGCTCACGCCGCCGCGCCCAGCAGCTCGAGGAACGCGGGATAGAAGTCGGCGGCGATCTGGCGCAGCTCGCCTTCGGAGCGGGCTTCCAGCGGGTAGGGCAGCACCAGCATCTTGAGCGACGGATGCCCGAGGAAGCGCGCCATGTTCTTGCCGTGCTGGGCGAATTCGTCGCAGACGGCAACGATGGCGGGCTTGCCGGCGTCCTCGAGTGTCACCGCGTCATGCACGCTGTTGGACGTGCACGAGCCGCAGGTGCCCAATCCCGAGATGCCGCAGTCGATGTCTGCGGCCCAGGCCGCGACGTCGGCGCGGGTCTGTTCGCCCTCATCGTTCACCCGCCCGCCGGCTTTCAGTACGACCGGCTCGGCACCGTCACGGCGCAGGAAGCGCTCCCACTCGTCGACGATGAGCATCCAGGAGCGCCACGAGCCCTCGTGGCGAAGCCCGACCCGCAGCCCGGCGATGGACCGGTTCAACGTGTACGCCGGGGCGCCGATGTCCTCGCGGGGCTTGGCCGTCGGAAGCCGGATCGACCAGCTCGCTCCGCCGCGCGGCATGGGGAACGCCGCGACCTCCGTCGCCGTGCTAGCCATGTCCACCTGCCACCCGCGGATCGTTCAGCACCAGCTCGAACTCGTCCGGCACGTACCGCTTGAGAGTGTCGCTCACCACTTGCTCCAGCATCGGCGCCGGCAAGACGCACTCGGCACAGCTCGCATCTGTGACATCCAGGGCGACCTCGATGCGCGCGGTAGCGGGGTTGGCCTCGACGAGCCGGAGGTCGGCGCCGTCGGCCTGCAGCATCGGCGCCAGCTCGGCGATGGCTGCCGTGACGGCCTGCGGATCCATCTGAGGTGCGCTCCCTTCGTGGGCTCACCCCCTAAACTATGTGCACAACTCACACAATGCAACGTGGCGTGACGCACGCCGGGTAGCCGAGCGCGGCGCGAAGGAGGGTAACCACCGGTAACCCCGGGGCCATCCGGGTCAGCGTGCGATCAGCCCACGGGCCTGCTTGGCCTTGAGCACGTGCAGCGCGGCAGCGTTCACCCGGGCCCGGAACGAGGGGTTGGCCCTCGCCCACGCGAGCACCGCGTCGTACATGGCGGGCACCACGGACGGATCCACGGTGAGCACCATGTCCCCGCCGGCTGCGATGAACCCGACCGCGCGATTGGCCGGAGACCAACCGAGGACCTGACGGGCGCCGCCCAGGTCATCGCTGATGACGACCCCGCGAAAGCCCAGGTCGCCGCGCAGGACCTGGTTGATGATCGTGCTGGAGAACACCGCCGGGTTGTTCGGATCCATGCGCGGGTAGTAGGCGCTGGACATCATGACGAACTGCGCGCCGGCCCGGATCCCCGTCCGGAAAGGCGTCAGGTAAGGGTCGCCGCGGTGAGTCACGTTGTCCGTGACGCCGCTGCTAGTGTCGGTGTTCGCCGTGACCCGGCCGAGTCCGGGGAAGTGCTTGACCGAGGTGGCGACGTTCGCCGCCGTCATGCCCTGCACGAAGGCCGCTCCGTGGGCAGCCACGACGTCCGGGGAGAAGCCGAATTCGCGCTGGTACGCCCCGATGGGGGCGTTGTAGGGGGCAAACGACGGGCTCGGCACCGTGCCCATCACCGGCGCGAGGGTCATGTTGATCCCGGCGGCGCGCAGCTGCCGTCCCCACGTCGTGGCTTGCGAACGCAACACGTAGGTGTGCTCGGTGCCCTGCTGGAGCGCGGTCGGTATCTGCGAGACGCCCGGACCGTTCAGCACCTGGACGTAGCCGCCCTCCTGGTCCGTCGCCACGAAAAGCGGCACGCCCGCCGTCGCCGGCGGGGTGGTGGCGAACTGCAGGTCGCTGACGATCTTGGCGGTCGGGCCGGTGCCCGCGTAGGTACGCGAGGTGAGGACCACGTTGCCGATGTGTCGCTGAACGATCTGATCGAAGACGGTGCGGCTGACCCCGGTGGCCGGGTTGCCGACCATGAACAGCTGCCCGACCCGCTGCTCGAGGGTCATCCGGGACAGCACGCCGGAAGCGCCGCCCTTCGGCACCGGTACGCAGGAGGCGGCGACGGCCATCACGATCGTGATCGCCGCGGCGACCGCGACGAAGGGGCGGCGAAAGAGCGGGCGGGTCCTCGTTGACGGCCTTCTCACAGCAGGGACCTAACACGACAAATCCGCGAAAGGCGAGCGTGTCGGCGCGTCGGGTACAACCCGCAGGTGAGGCCAGAACCGGCCTGGCTGTGAAGCGAGGATGAGGGCCAGATGAGTGAGCAGACAAACACCTCGAAACCGGGGCGTCCAGGGCGTGCGGGGGCGGAGTGCTGGCTGATCGACATGGACGGCGTGCTCGTGCACGAGGGGACAGCGCTCAGAGGGGCCGCCGACTTCCTGCGCTGCCTTGACGAACGCGGCCGTCGCTTCCTCGTGCTCACCAACAACTCGATCTTCACGCCGCGCGATCTGTCGGCGCGGCTCGCCAAGGCGGGGCTCCCCGTGCCGGAGGAGTCCATCTGGACCTCCGCGCTCGCCACGGCGACCTTCCTCGCCGACCAGCTGCCCGGCGGGTCGGCGTTCGTGGTGGGGGAGGCAGGCCTCACCACGGCGCTGCACGAAGCCGGCTACACCCTGACCGACATCGACCCCGACTACGTGGTGCTGGGCGAGACCCGCACGTACTCCTTCGAGTCGATCACGCGCGCCATCCGGCTGGTCAACGCCGGTGGACGGTTCATCGCGACGAATCCGGATGCCACCGGGCCGTCACCGGAGGGCGCGTTGCCCGCCACCGGAGCCGTTGCCGCGCTGATCACCCGGGCGACCGGCGCGCAGCCCTACTTCGTCGGCAAGCCGAACCCCATGATGTTCCGCAGCGCCATGAACCGGATGGACGCCCACTCCGAAACGACCATGATGATCGGCGACCGGATGGATACCGACGTCGTCGCGGGCATCGAAGCCGGTCTGGACACCATCCTCGTGCTCTCCGGCTCCACCCGGCGCGAGGACATCGAACGGTTCCCGTACCGTCCCGCGCGGGTGCTGGACTCGATCGCCGACGCGATTGAACTGATCTAGCTGCTGGACTCGCCGCGCCTGGTCATGGTTGCCGCCTGCTGCCCTGGAGGTTGCTGCCACCAGCTGGCGTTGCCAGGGCGACGGGAGGGGGTGGCAAGGGGTCGCCGCCCTACGCCCCCGGCCTGCGCACTAGCGCATCGGGAGTGAGATCGGCGAGGCGGGCGTGACCCGCGAGGCCGACCTGCAGATCCATGTCCGCGAGCAGGGCGCGGACGGCGTGATAGGCGCCGTCCTCCCCGGCGAGCGCCAAGCCGTAGGCGTAAGGACGCCCGACGAGCACCGCATCGGCGCCCAAAGCGATGGCCTTCGCGATGTCGGCGCCGGTACGGATTCCGCTGTCGAAGAGCACCTTCAGCTCGCCGGCGGCGGCCTTGACTTCGGGAAGCGCGTCGAGCGAACCCAGCGCACCGTCGACCTGCCGTCCGCCGTGGTTGCTGCAGACGATGCCCTGCACGCCGGCGTCTCTCGCGCGACGGGCATCGTCCGGGTGCTGTATGCCCTTGAGCACGATCGGTAGCGCGGTGATCGAGCGCAGCCACTCGATGTCCGACCAGCTGAGGGCGGGATTGGTGAAGATGCGGACGAACTTGAGTACCGCCGCCGACGGGTCGTTCGGATCGAGGTCCGCGGTGAACACCGGGTCGCTCAGGTAGTTCGCGATGCCGATCTGCTGCAGGAACGGCAGGTAGGCGGTGGTCAGGTCACGCGGCCGCCATCCCAGCTGCCAGGTGTCAAGGGTGACGACGATCGCCTCGTATCCGGCGGCTTCGGCGCGCTGCACGAAGGCGGCGGCCAGCTCCCGCTCAGCGGGCCAGTACAGCTGGTACCACTTGGGCCCGTCGGCTCCGGCCGCGATCTCCTCCATCGTGGTCGACGCCGCCGTCGAGGCGACGAAGGGCAGCCCCAGCCGGGCGGCGGCCCGGGCCGCCGCCGGCTCGGCGTCCGGGTGGACGATCGACAGCACGCCGATCGGCGCGAAGAGGACGGGAGCCGCCATGCGCGTGCCGAAAAGCGTGCTCTCGTGCGAGCGAGCCGCCGGGATCTCCCGGAGCATCCGCGGAACGAGCCGCCAGCGGTCGAACGCCTCGCGGTTGGCGGCGGCGGTCTGCTCGGCGCCGGCGGATCCGTCGACGTAACCCGCCGCCTGTTCCGACATCACCACCAGGGCCGCCTCGCGGATCTGCCGCCAGTCGAACGGCAGCGCCGGCTGCTCGCCGAACAGGCCCTTCAAATAGACCTCGTTCTGGTAGTCCGAGAACGGCGAGCTCGGCGGCCCCCCGGCGGACGGCTGATCGGTGGCAGAGTGGTCGGTCACGCGTTCCAACATGCCACCGAACGCCCCGTCTGACGCCCGGGATCGGCCGGGGCGGTGCGGTATCAGCCGGTGAGCAGGTCGCGGATGCGAAGCGCGTCCTTCGGCGCCGCGCAGCCGGGGTCGTTGTTCGTGTAGACGTAGCCGTTCGGGAAGCTGTCTTTCAGCTTGCGCGCCCAGCGCCGCAGCGCCTTGGTCGAGTACGACCAGTCCGCCTCGTCCGTGCTGGCGCCGCGGTGCAGCCGCAGGTAGCCCCAGTCGGCCGTCACCCACAGCGGGTTCTGCTCCTGCTCGAAACGGTCGGCCCACACCAGCGTCGCGCCGTGTGCGGTGAGCACGTCCCGTACCTCGCCCGCCGCCGGATCCGTCCACCAGGACGGGTGGCGCGGTTCGACGGCGACCTGCACATCGGCCGGGAAGGCGGACAGCGTCTCCGTGAGCAGCTCGGGAGCGGCCTGCAGGGTCGGCGGCAGCTGGAGCAGGATCGGCCCGCGCTTTTCCGCCAGGCCCTCGTACCTGCCGAGCAGCCGCGCGACGGGCTCGCCCGGCTCCTTGAGGCGTTTGATGTGGGTGAGGTAGCGGCTGGCCTTGACGGTGACCACGAATCCCGGCGGGGTGCGTTGCGCCCACGCCTCGAACACCGAGCGTTCGGGTAGCCGGTAGAAGGCGTTGTTGACCTCCACCGTGTCGAAGACCTCGGCGTAGTGCTCGAGCCACAGCCGCTGGGCGAGCTTGGCCGGGTAGAAGTCAGCGCGCCAGTCCCGGTATTGCCATCCCGACGTGCCGACGCGCCATGACATGGTGATCTTCCTACCCGGCCCGCGCCGGCTTTTACGCCCCCGAGCGACGACCTGGCGATCGATCGGGGACCGCGCGGGGACCGCAGCCGGGCGCGATGATGTTGCTTAACCCGGTCCCGGAGGTGGGACGGTACAGGCATGGCAGGACGGCATGACGGCGCGGACGAAAGCGTTCACCTGCCTGATCCGCCGCCCCGCCCGCGGCGTGAGGGCGTCGTGGACCGCGATCGCCGCCAGCGCGGTGAGACGCCGATGCAGCAGCTCGACCGCAACTGGGCGGAGCTGCTCCAGGAGATCCGCGTCGCGCAAACCGGTGTTCAGCTGCTGACGGGTTTCCTGCTGAGCCTGCCCTTCCAATCGAGGTTCACCACGCTCAACGACACCCAGCTCGGCATCTACCTGGCCGTGGTCTGCTGCGCGATCCTCGCCACCGGGCTGTTGCTGGCGCCGGTGGGTATCCACCGGATGGTGTTTCGGCTGCACGAGCGCCGCGAACTCGTGCGCGTGGCCGACCATCTGGCGCAGGGCGGTCTCGCGGTTCTCGGCCTCGCCATCGTCGGCGTCGTCATGCTGATCTTCTCGGTGACCGTGTCCGAGACCGCCGGTGACGTGGTCGGCGGGGTGACCACCGTCTTCCTGCTGTCCCTGTGGCTACTCGGCCCGCTGCGGCTGCGGATGCGAGCGCGACACGGGCGCGAGGAGCTGGGCGCGGCGATGGATGAAGGTTCTTCGCCAGCGGATTGACTGTGCTGCCGCGTAGCCGAACGTCGCAACGCTCATGATGGCGAAGCTCGGCGGCAGCGAGGGCGCGGCATAGGAGATGGCCAGGCCCAGCCACACCGCTGCTACGGCCAGCCCGGCCGACAGCCACATGGCAACGAACGGTCGGCTGGTCAGCAGGTGCGCCGCACCGGCGGGGGCGGCGAGTAGTCCGAGCAGCAGCAGCGATCCGACCGCTTGCGTTGCTTCCCCGGCGGTGACCCCGACAGCGGCCAGGAAGAGCGCCCCGAGCAGCCGCACCGGTACGCCACGCGCGGCGGCCACCGTTTCGTCGATGGACGCGAACAGTAGCGGCCGGGCGATGGCCACCATCACCGCGAAGACGCCGAGGCCGATGAGCGCGGCGATCTGCGTCTGCTGCGCGGACAGCCCGAAGATGGAGCCGAAGAGCACGTTCACCCCGGCCCGCCCGCCCGGGCCATCGCCTGCGGCGCTGCGCGATGTCGTGTAGATGGTCAGGAACAGCACTCCCAGCCCGAGCACCCAGGCGAAGGTACTGCCGATGACGACGTCGTCCGGGCGGCCCCGCGCCCCGAGCCCGGCCATCGCGAGTGCGAAGACCACGCACCCCGCGAAAAGCCCGATGCGCAGGTCGATTCCGGCCGCGAGGGCGGCGAGCGCGGCGGTGAAGGCGACGTGAGACAGCGCGTCTCCGGTGAAGACCTGCCGCCGCAGCACGACGAAGTAGCCGACGAGCCCGGCGGCGAGCGCGATGAAGGTGCCCGCCAGGTAAGCGTGTTGGAGGAACGGATGCGACAGCATGTTCCCGATGCCGGTGAACGGGTCAGCGGCGAGGGTGAGCGGCGCCTGCGCCGCTGTGCTCGTCATGACATCGCCGGCCGGGTGTGAGCCCGCCGCCCCAGCCGTTCACGAGTCCACTGCCAGCCGGTGGCGAGTGCGAAGGCGCCGAAGCCGAACGTCGTGACGTAGAAACCGATCGGATAGACCGAGAAGTACGCCACTCCAAGGCCGAGCCAGGTCACCAGCAGTGCGAGCACGATCGACAGCAGCAGCGAGAGCCGGGGATCCGCGGTCAGGCGCTGCGCGGCGGCCGCCGGCATGACCAGCAAGGCGAAGACGAGCAGCGCGCCGGTGATCTGACTGACCTCGGCCGCGGTGATCGCCAGGATGAGCAGGAAGGCGGTCGACAGCAGCCGGGTGGGCAGCCCCCGCGCGGCGGCGACACCGGCGTCGATGGATGCGAAGAACAGCGGGCGTCCGATGAACGCCAGCGTGAGCAAGGCGAGGACCGCAAGCACCAGCAGCGAGATCACTTGCCCGTTCGTGATGCCCAGGAAATTGCCGAACAGCAAGCCGGTGACGCCACCGAGAAAACCCTTGTACAGGCTCACGAAAAGCAGCCCGCACGCCAGCGCGAAGGCCTGCAGCACTCCCACGAGCGCGGACTCTTCGTGCCGCTCCCCGACGCCCGTCTCGCGGCTCAGCGCGGCCAGCACGAGCGCTGCCGCGACGCAAAACGTGAAGTAGCCAAGGCTTGCCGACAGCCCGAGCCAGACGGCCCCGGCCGCGCCGGGGAAGCCGACCACCGAAAGGGTGTGACCGACGAACGACTGGCGGCGCAGCACCATGAACCAGCCGACGACGGCGGCGAGCACGGCGACGATCGTGCCGGCCGCCAAGGCGTTGCGCATGAAGGTGAAGTCGAACAGTTGCCGTACGTCCTCGATGAGGTTCCACTGCAGGTGCGGGTTGACGTTCGCGCTGAGAGCGGCGGTCATGGTTTGGGTCAGCGCGGCGGTCATGGTTGCGGCAGCCCGGTGTGGTGGTCGTGGTGCACCGCGGCGGTATCCGGCTGGCCGACGACGACGAGCCGGCCCGACGCCGTTTTCAGGACTTCGACGGGCGTGCCGTACAGCCGGGTCAGCGTCTCGCTCGTGATGACGTCGGCCGGCAGCCCCGACACCGCCCCGCCGTTCGCGACGTACACGACGCGGTCGAGATAGCCGATGATCGGGTTCACGTCGTGAGCGACGATCATGACGGTGACGCCCTCGCGCCGGCAGATGGTGCTGATGAGTTCCGCTACGCCGCCTTGCGTGGTGAGGTCCAAGCTGTCGAGCGGTTCGTCGAGCAAGAGCAGCGCCGGCCGGTTGGCCAGCGCCTGCGCGATCAGCAGCCGCTGCTGCTCGCCGCCGGACAGTTCGCCGATAGGCCGCTGGGCGTAGGCCGTCGCGCCCACGAGTTCGAGCAGCTCGTGCACCCGGGCTGTCGCGGCCCGCGCCTCGTGCCGGCCCCTGCGGTGGCGGGCGGTAAAAGGTACGGGCATGCCCCAGCGGTGGCCGTCCACGCCGAGGCGCACGATGTCGATGCCGCGCACCCGAAGCGCCGCGTCGAAGTTGCGGCGCTGCGGCAGGTAGCCGATCTCGCTGCGGGCAGCCCCGGGCGGGCGGCCGAGAATCCGCGCCGAGCCGCCAGCCAGCGGAACGAGCCCGAGCGCGGCCTTGATGAGCGTGCTCTTGCCGGAGCCGTTCGGGCCGAGGATGGCGACGAATTCGCCCTGAGGTATGCGCAGGTCGACCGCGCTCCAGACGACCCGCCCGCCGGCTGTCGCGGCGGCGCCGTCGAACGTTACCGCGGCCGTCTGGAGGGGCTCGTGCTCGGACATCGTGCTCACTGACCGCCGGCCTTCTGCAGCGCGGTCAGGATGCCGCGCAGCTGTTTCACCTGCCATTGCTGGAAGTTCGCGGAGGCGGGTTCGGGTGTCTCCGTGATGGTTGCCGTCGGGATCCCGGCCTTCTCGCATGCGCGCAGCTGCTCCTGGATGTCGGGGGTCGCGTTCTGAGCGTTGTAGACGTAGATGCGGATGCGGTGTTCGGCGATCTGGCGGTCGATGGTCGCCTTGTCGCCTGCGGTCACGTCGCTGCCTTCGGAGATGGCGGCGAGAAAGCGAGGCGGCGTGATGAGGTCGAGACCGAGCGCCGGCGCCAGCATTGCGAAGATCGATTCGGAGGCGCCGACCGGCGTTCCCGCATAGTGCTGCTTGATCTGCGTGATGAGCGCGTCGTACTCCTTCAGCCCGGAGTTCTCGAACGTCGCCCGGCCGTTCGCGAACGCGGCCGCGCGAGTGGGTTCGATGCGTTGCAGTTGTGCGGTGACCGCGCCGATGAACGCGCGTACGTCGGCTGGGCTGTACCAGAGGTGCGGGTTGTCGCCGTCCTTCGCGCCGACCAGATCCGCGACGGATAGCACGTGCTGATGCGTCGTGGCGGCGAGCAGTCGCTGCGCCCACTGGTCGTAGCCGGCCCCGTTGACGACGATGAGGTCGGCGGTCGCGAACAGCCGGGCGTCGGCGGGCGTCGGCTCGTAGTCGTGCGGGTCGGTCTGCGGGTTGTCGATGATGTTGCTGACGACGACGTTCGCCCCGCCGATCTGGCTGACGATGCTTCCCCAGAAGTTCTCGGCCGCGACCACGTGGACCACGTCCCCCGAACGGTGCTGGCTGCTGGAACCGCAGCCGGCCACCATGGCGAGCACCGAGAACAGCACCGCGACGAGCGCCACCGCTTGCCGTACGCGCGGTCGTTCCCCTGCCATGCCGCGAAGCTAATTTGAAACGGTTCCCGATACAAATGCAGATTGCTGCAACTGCCCGGCGAGCTGCGCACCTACCGGGTGTGGTCCGCGATCCGGGCCGCAAATGGCGACGCCACACACGCGCACGAGGGCGAGATCACGTTGTCGATGTTCACCTGGTATGACGTTCACCTGGAATGCGGAAGCGCGTCCTTGTAAATGACGCCGTTCTTCATGATCAGCGGGAAGGATGTCTCCGGGCTGGCCACCAGGTCGAGGTCGGTGAGCGGGTCGCCATCGACGAGCAACAGATCGGCCAAGGCCCCCACGGCGACGACACCGAGGACACCGGGATAGGGATTGCGGGGACCGCTGGCGGCGAGTAGCTCACCGTTCTGGGATGTCGCCATCCGCAGCGTCTCGGCAGGTGTGAACCACCGTGACATCTTGGCGAGTTGGGCGCCCTGCCGTGATGCCAGGTGGGCGTCGAAGAGGGTGTCGGTGCCCCAGGCGAGCTTGACCCCGTGGCGTTTCGCCAATGCGTACGCCGTTTCAGTTCCGCGGGAGACCTCACGCTGCCTGGCCTGACCGGCGGCATCGGGGACGGGGATGGCGTCCTCGTCGTCGAGGAACGGCTGCAGGCACCACCAAATGCCCTGCGCGGCCATCATCGCCACGGTTTCCTCGTCGAGCAGCTGGCCGTGCTCTATGCATCGCACGCCGGCGCGAATCGCCTGTTGCACGGCATGCGGCGTGTAGGCGTGGACCATGACGTAGGTGCCCCAGTTGGCAGCCGCGGCGACGCCGGCGCGAAGCTCGTCCTCGGTGTACTCGGTGACGTCGATGGGATCGTAAGCCGAGGAGACTCCGCCGCCGGCCATCATCTTGATCTGGGAAGCGCCGTGCATGAGCTGTTCACGGACCCCGCGCAACACCTCGGGCACCCCGTCGGCGATCACCGCCCCGCCGACCAGCTCGACGTGGGACAGGTGCCCGCAGGCACCGCGTGGCGTCTCGTAGGGCATCCGGAAGTCACCGTGACCGGAGGACTGGGAGATGAACGCCCCGGAGGGGTAGATCCGCGGCCCCGGTGAAGAGCCTTCGTCGATGACCCGTTTGATACCGAAGACCGGACCGCCGGCATCTCGGACCGAGGTGAACCCCCGCATCAGCATCGCTTTCGCAGCGAGCAGGCCGTGGATGCCGACATAGGTGGGATCTGCGGTGAGCGCCACCTGAGCCGGGAGCGTTGTGAACGCTACATGCGCGTGCGCGTCGATCAGCCCCGGCATCAGCACCCGACCGGCGCCCTCCACGAGGATGGTCCCCGCATCGCGTCTCACCTCAGTGATGGCGCCGATGGCTGCGATGCCAGACCCGACGACAGTGACGGCGACGGGCTCCGTGAGGACATCGGACTGCCCGTCGAAGACCCTGACGTCGCGAAATATCGTCACCGTCGGGGCCGTGGCGGCCATGGAGCCTCCGAACCTGTGCTCAGCCCGACGGCACGGCTGCTCGACGTGCAGATCGGATGGGTGGACGCTAGCACCGTCGCTCGCGACGGCGCTCGACTCGGGCGACACGCACTTCTCGTCGATGTTCGTCGGCAGCGGGCGGACACGCTCTTGCGCTCGGAGCGCATCCAGCGCCGGACAGTTGGATTCGGTTGAGGAAGTCGTTGATCCAATCGCCTTTCGGCAACGACTTCCTCAACTGCGCGAGCGCCCGGATGCTTGTTCCCACGCCCGGGACGGCTCAGTCGAAGGGCAGGCCCCGCGGCGCTCGGCGCGCGAGCATCTCCTGCGCGCGATGCGTGATCTGGCCGTCGTATCCCGGGCTGGTCGGGATCACGAACTGGCCTGAACGCACGGCGTCGAGCACCAGATCCGCGACGGCCAGCGGATCGGCGCCGACCTCGGTGGTCTTCGCCAGCATGCCGTCGACGAACGTGGCGTCCGCCGCACCTTGGCCTTCGGCAAGCGACGCCGGCCGGTTGCGGTGCGATTCGGCGATCCGCGTCGCCACCGATCCGGGCACCAAGACCGATGCACCGATCTGCGCGTTCGCCGCGGCGAGGTCGTGGGCGAGGCACTCGGTGATGCCGAGCGCAGCGAACTTGCTCGTCGTGTAGGGACCGCTGTACGCATTGCTGACGATGCCGGCAAGGGATGAGGTGTTGACGACGTGGCCCGGCTCGCCGGAAGCGATCATTCGCGGCACGAACGTGCGGATGCCGTGGATGATGCCCCACAGGTTCACGCCGAGCACCCATTCCCAGTCGGCGATGGTGCGCTCCCAGAGCACGCCCGCCTGAAAGACGCCTGCGTTGTTACACAGCAGGTGCACTCCGCCGAACGTCTCGTAGGCCGCGTTCGCCAGCGATTCGACGGCAGCCGGGTCGCTCACATCCGTCGGTACCGCAACGAGATCAGCTCCTGCGCCGGCCTGCGCCACGGTCTGCTCGAGTGCTGTCGCCTCGATGTCAGCGGCGACGACCCGCATCCCGGCGGCCCGCGTGCGCTGCACGAGTGCGCGACCGATCCCGCTCCCCGCGCCGGTGATGACGGCAACTTTCCCGTCCAGATCGGCCAGCATGATCGCCTCCGTAGCTGCTCGGTGCTCCCGTATCTCGGGTCCGACACATCCTGGCAGGTGTCGCCACTGCCACGTACAGGTGGAGGTGTTCGAGTCGGCGCGGACGGGTACACGCACGCCAAGTCACTGATCTTGGGGGTATTTCGATGGACGCGCTCACCCTGCTCAAGGCCGATCACGCCGACGTTGAGAAGCTGTTCAAGACGTTCGAGCAGCTCGGCGACCGAGCCTACAAATCGAAGCAGAAGACGGTGAGCGGCATCATCAAGGCGCTCTCCGTGCACGCCGTCATCGAAGAGCAGGTGTTCTACCCCGCCGTGCGCGAGGAGGTCGAGGGCGCCGAGGACGACGTCCTCGAGGCCATCGAGGAGCACCACATCGCGAAGTGGGTGCTCTCCGAATTGGAAGACCTGCCGCCGGACGCCGAGAACTACGACGCCAAGGTGACGGTGCTCATCGAAAACGTGCGCCACCACGTCAAGGAAGAGGAGAAGGACCTCTTCCCGAAGGTGCGAAAAGCGCTGGGGCGCAAGCGCCTTGCAGACATCGGTGAGACGCTCGCCGCGGCGAAGAAAGGTGCGCCGACCTCGCCGCACCCGCGCTCGCCGAGCACCCCTCCCGGGAATCTGGTCGCCGCGCCGGTCGCGAAGGTCGTCGACAAGGTCAGGGGCAAGTGAGCGCAGGCCGCGCTGTCGCGGCCTGACCGCTCGTCACCTCCTGCGTTCCCCGTCACGCACGTCCTGCGCCTCGCGGACGTCGACGGTTTCCGACTCGCGGCCGGCGAACCATTCGATGGTGCGCCGCAACCCCTCGTCCCAGCTCACCTGCGGTCGCCAGCCGAGCTCCAGCTCGATGAGCGACGTGTCCGGCCGGCGCACGCTCGGGTCATCGACGGCGCGCGGGATGAACTGGATCTGTGAACGGGAGCTGCTGGCCGCGATGATGCGCTGCGCGATCTCCAGCACGGTCATCTCGTGCGGGTTGCCGACGTTCACCGGTCCTGGTAGGTCACTTGCGGCAACGGCGAGGATGCCGCGCACGGTGTCGTCCACGTAACAGACCGAGCGGGTCTGCGTGCCGTCACCGGCGACGGTGACGTCCTCGCCCGCGAGTGCCTGCCGGATGAACGTGGGGATCGCCCGCCCGTCGTGGGTGCGCATGCGCGGGCCAAAAGTATTGAAAATACGGACGATCGCGGTGTCGAGGTCGTGGGTGTAGCGGTAGGCCATCGTCAGCGCCTCCGAGAAGCGCTTCGCCTCGTCGTAGACGCCGCGGGGCCCCACCGGGTTCACGTGCCCCCAGTAATCCTCGCGCTGCGGATGCACCTGCGGATCGCCGTACGCCTCGGAGGTCGACGCCAGCAGGAAACGCGCTCCCTTGTCCTTCGCCAGCCCCAGCGCGTGCAACGTGCCGATACTGCCGACCTTCATCGTTTCGATCGGCAACCGCAGGTAGTCGGCTGGGGATGCCGGCGAGGCGAAATGCATCACCAGGTCGACCGGTCCCGCCACCCAGATGTATTCAGTGACATCGCATGACACCAACGTGAACCGCTCGTGGCCGAGCAGGTGCGCAATGTTGTCGGGCACGCCGGTGAGGAAGTTGTCGAGGCATACCACCTCGCAGCCGGTATCGAGTAACTGCTCGCACAAGTGCGTCCCGAGAAACCCGGCTCCTCCGGTGACGACCGCCCGGGAAAACGCTGCCTTTCGCCTGGTCATAGGTGGCCTGTGTCCTCAGCCGGCCGACTGAAACCAGAGCGTTGCGAGGCGGCCGATCAGAAAAGCACTTGGTCATGTGGTTAACCCGATTAGTTGGGTACTTGGGCAATTGGACGCCGCGGAGCGCGGCCGTCCGGAGGCCAGCTGAGCCAGCAGCTGTAAGCAAGTGCTGCCCACCCTCAAGCAGCGGTAGGAGACTCGGCGCCGTTGCGCATCCTTGGTATCAACGCGCTCTTTCACGACCCCGCGGCCGCGGTCGTGGTCAACGGCGCGATCATCGCGGCGGCCGAAGAAGAGCGCTTCAGCCGGCGCAAGCATGGCAAGCGTCCCGTGCCGTTCTCGGCGTGGGAAACGCCGGATCGCTCCGCGGCGTGGTGCCTGTCACGGGCGGGCATCCGTTCCGAGGACATCGACGCCGTCGCATATTCGTTCGACCCGGCGCTGCACCTTCCGCCGGAGGAGCTCGGTGTCTTCGACCCGTGGGATCACCTGCGGCGCACGTACGCCGAGCAGGCCCCGGGCTTCCTCGCTGACGCGCTCCCGGGACTCGACCCGGGTCGCGTGAAATTCGTCCCCCATCACGTCGCCCACGCGGCCTCCGCGGCACTGGCCGCGCCTTGGGGCGGCACCTGCGCCGTCCTCGTCCTCGACGGGCGTGGCGAACGCCACAGCCACCTTGCCGGCATGTACACGGGCGGGGTGCTCACCCCGCTCGCCAGCCAGTCGCTGCCGCATTCACTCGGCCTGCTGTACGAGGACGCGACCGCCCATCTCGGATTCCTGCGTAGCTCCGACGAATACAAGGTGATGGCCCTGGCTTCCTACGGAAAGCCACGCCATCTCACGGCGCTGCGCGACCTGGTGCATGCCCAGCCGGACGGCGGGTTCGTGACGGCGGGAGTCGACTGGAACGCTTTCGCCAAGGCCGTGCGTCCCGGCGAGGAATGGACCTCCGACCACGCCGATCTCGCCGCCTCGTTGCAGGCGGTCGTCGAGGAGACGCTGATCGATCTCGCGAAGTGGCTCCGCGAGCGGACCGGCGCCGACCGGCTGGCAATGGCCGGGGGCGTGGCGCTCAACTGCGTAGCCAATACCAGAGTCGCCGCGGCGAGCGGCTTTCGCGAGGTGTGGGTGCAGCCGGCCGCCGGTGACGCCGGGACCGCGCTCGGCGGTGCGCTCGCACTTGCTCAGCAGGCCGGCGACGAGGTGCAGCCGATGCCGGGCGCCGACCTCGGCCGCGACTTCAGCGACGCGGAGATCGAGCAGGCATTGCTCACCGCCCGCATCCCTTATGACCGGCCGACCGACATCGCGTCCGAGGTCGCGCAAACGCTGGCGGCGGACGGCATCGTCGCGTGGTTTCAGGGACGCAGCGAGTTCGGGCCGCGGGCTTTGGGGCACCGGTCCTTGCTGGCCCATCCCGGACGAGAGCAGAACCTCAGTCGTCTGAACGACGTGAAGGGCCGGGAGCAGTTCCGGCCGGTGGCACCGATGGTGCTCGCCGAGCGGGCCGCGGAGCTGTTCAGCGGTGGCCCGCTGCCGTCGCCGTACATGCTTTTCGTCCACGACGTCCGCGCCGAGTGGCGCGACCGCATTCCCGCCGTCGTGCATGTGGATGGCACGGCACGCATCCAAACCGTCGATGCCCAACGCGAACCGCTGGTCGGGCGCATGCTTCGCGAGTTCGACCGGATGACCGGACTGCCCACCGTCGTGAACACCAGCTTGAACACCGCGGGCCGGCCGATGGTCGATGACATCCGCGACGCCCTGGAATGCTTCGGTTCCGCGCCGGTCGACCTGCTCGCGATCGGTCCCTTCGCCGTACGTCGCACGATCGCCACGAAACGGGCGCCGTCATGAGTGCGGCCCGAAATGGTTCGTCCCTGGGGGACGCGACGCCTGGTGCGACGCCCGCCGTCTGCGTTGTCATCCCGACGATCGGGCGTCCTTCGCTGCTCGTCACCCTGGAGTCCTTGGCGCGTGCCGAGGGCCCGCGGCCGAGTCGCCTCGTCGTGGTCGACGACCGGCCGCCCGGTGCCGATCGGCCCGCGCTCGACGTGACGCTCGTCGAGGGATGGCTGCGTGATCGGCTGCTGCTCGTGCGCAGCGGCGGTCGCGGGCCGGCGGCGGCGCGCAATGTCGGTTGGCGCGCCGGCGCGACGGGCTGCGAATGGGTCGCCTTTATCGACGACGACGTGGTGGTCGGCAGGCGCTGGCTGAGGGACTTGCAGACCGACCTGCTCGTACCCGGCGACGTTGCCGGGGTGCAAGGTCGGATCGCGGTGCCGTTGCCCGGGAACCGGCGCCCGACGGATTGGGAACGCGCCACGGCCGGCCTGGCGAGCGCTCGGTGGATCACGGCCGACATGGCGTACCGCCGTGCGGTCCTGGAGGACGTGAACGGCTTCGACGAGCGTTTCCCGCGGGCGTTCCGGGAGGACGCCGACATCGCCCTTCGTGTCATGGACGCGGGCCACCGTCTCGTGCTGGGTCGCCGCAGCACCGAGCATCCGGTTCGTCCCGCGCGGTGGCGCGCGAGCCTCGACCAGCAGCGGGGCAACTCTGATGATCCGCTCATGCGCCGCCTGCACGGCCGGCAGTGGGCCACCCGCGCGCAGGCTCCCCGCGGGCGGCGCACGCGCCATGCCCTGATCACGGCAGCCGGACTCGTCAGCCTCGGCGGGCTGGTCGGCCGACGGCGAGCGCCGGCCGTTCTCGGCGCGCTCGCATCCGCTGCGGGTATTGGCGAATTCGCTTACGCGCGCATCGCGCCAGGGCCGCGGACCGCGGGCGAGATCGCTCGTATGGCGGCGACCAGCGTGCTCATCCCGCCGGCTGCTGTCGGCCACTGGCTGGCCGGCCTCTGGCGCTGGCGCCGGGCGCGGCCCTGGCCGGCGGATCGCACCGAGGAAGGTCACGACGGCCGCGGCCTGCTCCCTCGCTCTGTCGCGGCTGTGCTCTTTGATCGTGACGGCACGCTCGTCGACGACGTGCCCTACAACGGCGATCCGGGTCTGGTGCGCCCGGCGGCTGGGGCCGCGGATGCGGTTGCGCGGCTGCGGAAGTCGGGCATCCCGAGCGCCATTGTCAGTAACCAGTCGGGGATCGCGCGGGGGATGCTCTCCCCGGAGCAGGTCGACGCGGTCAACGACCGGATCAGCGATCTCCTCGGACCGTTCGAGGCCATCTGCGTCTGCCCGCACCAGGACGGGGATGACTGCGAGTGCCGTAAGCCGGCTCCCGGGCTCGTGCTCGACGCCGCGAAGCGGCTGGCGGTCGCGCCCACCGAATGCGTCGTCATCGGTGACATCGCAGCGGACGTCGGTGCCGCCCGGGCAGCGGGCGCGGGGGCGATTCTGGTTCCCACGCCGCAGACGCGGGCTGCCGAAGTGGCCGCGGCGCCGCTGGTGTGCGTCTCGCTCACCGGTGCGGTCGACTATGTGCTGGCGGCGAGCGGGGCGAAAACCGCGCAGCAGCAGGCGCTTCCGGATGAACGGGTCGTCGCGTGAGCGGCCACGCGCTGGTGGCGCGCCTGGACAGCATGGGCGACATGCTCATCTGCGGTCCAGCCATCCGGGCCGTCGCAGCGACCGCCGACCGCGTCACCGTACTCGCCGGACCGGAGGGCGCCGCCGCGGCGCGTCTGCTGCCCGGCGTGGATGACGTCGTCGTCTACGACTGCCCCTGGATACGCCCCGGCAAGGCACCGCTGGACGCGGCGGAGTTCGACGGCTTCGTCGGCGATGTCCGAGCTCGCGGGGTGGACAGGGCGCTGGTGTTGACGTCGTTTCACCAGAGCGCGCTGCCGACCGCGCTGGCTCTTCGGCTCGCCGGCGTGCCATGGATCGCCGCCGTGAGCGAGGACTATCCCGGGTCGCTGCTTGATATCCGCATCGCCGACCCGGCGGACGCCCCGGAGCCGCAGCGGATGCTCGAGATCGCCCGATCGGCAGGATTTTCGTTGCCGGCAGGTGACGACGGCCGGCTCGAGGTCCACGTTGCGCAGCGGGAGCTACCGGCCGCGCTGGACCGGCTGCGCGGAAGGCCTTACATCGCCGTTCATCCGGGCGCCGCGGCGCCGGCGCGAATGTATCCGCTGCCGCAGATGCAGTCCGCGGTGCGTCTGCTGCTGGAGCAGGGCGAGCGCGTCGTGCTCACCGGCTCCCGGGTCGAGCGCTCGCTGACCGCGCAGATCCTCGAAGCCGTCGACCTGGCGGCAGCTGACCGGGTGGTCGACCTCGCCGGAGGTCTCACCATGGGAGGCCTCGCGACCGTATTGGCGGCGGCGGACGTCCTCGTCGTCGGCAACACCGGGCCCGCGCATCTGGCCGCGGCCGTGAGAACGCCGGTGGTGAGCCTCTTCTCGCCGGTGGTGCCGGCAGTTCGCTGGGCGCCGTACAGCGAAGAGCGCGTCGTGCTCGGCGATCAGCATGCGCCGTGCCGCGGCACCCGGGCCCGGGACTGTCCGGTACCCGGCCATCCCTGCCTGAACGATGTTCCGCCGGAACGTGTCGTGGCGGCGGTGCAGGAGCTCCGGCGACCCGCGAGGAGCGAAGCGGTCGCCAGCACGGCAGGAGTCCGGGCATGAAGATCCTGCTCTGGCACGTGCACGGCAGCTGGACCACGGCCTTCGTGCAGGGCGGCCACGAGTACCTGCTACCGGTCACGCCGGACCGTGATGCGGACGGCCTCGGGCGGGCGCGCACTTGGGACTGGCCGCCGAACGCCCGCGAGCTCACCCCCGCCGAGCTTGCCGGTGAACCGGTGGACGTGGTCATTCTGCAGCGGCCGCACGAGATCGACCTGGCGACCCATTGGCTGCGCCGGCGTCCCGGCATCGACGTGCCGGCCATTTACGTCGAGCACAACGCGCCGCCCGGTGACGTCCCGAAGACCGTCCATCCGGTGGCGCACCGCAGCGACATCCCCATCGCTCACGTGACGCATTTCAACGAGCTCTTCTGGGACAACGGCCGGGCTCCGCACTTCGTCATCGAGCACGGCGTGCTCGACCCCGGCCCGCTGTACACCGGGGAGCTGGAGCGGTTCGCGTTTGTCGTCAACGATCCCGCCACCCGCGGCCGGACGGTCGGAACGGACCTCTTGCCGCATTTCTTGCCGGCCGCCACGGGGATCGATGCCGGTGTGGACGTCTTCGGAATGCGAGTGACCGGGCTGGGGACGGCGCTCATGCCGGATCGCCCGCCCGGTCGCGAAATACTCTGCGAGCACGAGGATGTGCCGCAGGCCCGGTTGCACGGGGAGCTGGCCCGCCGCCGGGTCTACCTGCATCTGACTCGCTGGACATCGCTCGGCCTGTCGCTGATCGAGGCCATGACGATCGGCATGCCGGTGGTCGTCCTCGCGACGACGGAAGCCATCGAGGCGGTGCCGCCTTCGGCAGGGGTCATCTCGACCAGCATGCGCACGCTCACGTCAGCGGCGCGCCGGCTGATGCAGGACCCGGATGCCGCCCGGGCTGCCGGTCGTGCCGCCCGCGAAGCCGCGCTGTCCCGTTACGGGATCGGCCGCTTCCTTCGCGACTGGGACAACGCTTTGAAGAACGCCTTGAACGAGGCCTTGACAGGAGCCCTGCAAGAGGCTCCGAAGGAGGTGGTCGCGTGACCGAAACGAGGTCCGGACGGCCCATGGCAGGTAAGGCCGGCTTCATTGCGCTCATCTCCGAGCACGCCAGCCCTCTTGCGGTGATCGGTGGGGAGGATGCGGGCGGTCAGAACATTCACGTCGCGATGCTTGCCGGCGCGCTCGCCGATCGCGGCCACGAGGTCGTCGTCTACACGCGACGCGACGACCGCTCGCTTCCCCCGCGAGTGCGCATGCGCCCCGGAGTCTGCGTCGACCACCTCGACGCCGGACCGCCGGATCCCATCTCCAAGGACGAGCTCCGCCCTTACGTGCCGCAGATGGCGGCCGAGTTGCAGCGCCGGTGGCTTTCCCGCCGGCCGACAGTGGCGCATGCGCACTTCTGGATGAGCGGGCTGGCAGCGCTGTCGGCGGCAGCGGCGGTAAATGTCCCGGTGCTGCAGACGTTTCACGCGCTCGGTGTGGTGAAGCGGCGTATGCAAGGGGAGCATGACGGAAGCCCCTGCGATCGTCTTGCCTCTGAGCGCAAGCTTGTCGGCAATGTTGATCGCATCGTCGCGACGTGCCGCGACGAAGTGGATGAGCTACGGGCGTTGGGCGGCAAGCGTCAGCTCATCGATGTCGTGCCGAGCGGCGTAGACGTCACCAGCTTCCAGCCGCACGGCTGCGCTCCCGCACGCGGTGCGAAGCATCGCATCGTGACTGTCGGAAGGCTCGTACGGCGCAAGGGATTCGCCGACGTCATCGACGCCCTGCCCGCCCTGCCGGATACCGAATTGCTCATCGTCGGCGGACCGCCCGAGGCGGAGCTACCGCACGATGAGGAGGCGTTGCGCCTGCGCCGCCGCGCGGTGCAACGGGGCGTCGCCGACCGGGTGTACCTCACCGGCCGGGTCGATCGCGACGGTGTCGCGTCGCTACTGCGTTCCGCGGATCTCGCCGTGTGCGCGCCGTGGTACGAGCCGTTCGGCATCGTGCCGCTCGAGGCGATGGCCTGTGGCATACCCGTCGTCGCCAGCGCGGTCGGCGGAATGCTGGACACGGTCGAGGACGGGGTGACCGGGCGGCTCGTCGCCCCGCGCCGGCCACGGGAGCTGGCCGCCGCCATCGCCGAGCTCCTGCAGGATCCGCACCGGCGGGCCGTCATGGGAGCAGCCGGCGTCACCCGGGTGACCGAGCGTTACCGCTGGGAGGAGATCGCCCGCTTGACCGAGGCGAGCTACCACCGGGCCCTGGTGTCCCATCGGGCTCGCGTCACCGGTTCGCTGAGCACGACGGGGGCGGCGCATGCGACGAGCGCGCCGCAGATGACGGCATGAGTACGCTCCTTCCCGACCGCCAGGCCCGGTCGCTCACCGACAGCCACCTGGGCTCGCTGCGGGATGCCTTGAACCAGTTCTCGCCGTGGGCTTCGGTGGCGGCGGACTGGGGAGCGCAGCTTGCTGAGGCGCTTATCGCGGGATCGCGGCTCTTCGTCGCCGGCAACGGCGGAAGCGCCGCCCAGGCCGAGCATTTGAGCGGGGAGATCGTCGGTCGTTACCGCACGGATCGTCGGCCGTTCTCCGCGGTGGCCCTGCACGCTGACGGGGCGGCGTCCACCGCCATCGCGAACGACTACGGATGGGATGAGGTCTTTGCCCGGCAGCTGGACGCGCACGCCCGGCCGGGCGACGTCGCGATCCTGATGTCGACGTCGGGCCGGAGCGCCAACGTGATCGCTGCGGCCGATCGCGCGCGGTGTTGCGGGGTGCGAACCTGGGCGATGACGGGCCTCGGGCCGAACCCGCTTGCCGACGCCTGCGACGAGTCGCTGACCGTGCCCTCGCCGAGTACGGCGACCGTTCAAGAGCTGCACCTGGTCTCCTTGCACGTGCTGTGCGCGGCGTTCGACGAGGCACTCGCCGCCATAGAGGCATCCGAGCGGCCGCCGGCGGTCGATCTGAGCGAGCCGGGCCATGGGCTGCGGGTCGTGCCGGGATATGGACGGTCGGGATGAGAGGTCCATTGGTCGTCGTCGGCGACAGCCTGCTCGACGTCGACGTCGTGGGGGAGTCGACGCGGCTGGCGCCCGATGCGCCGGTGCCCGTCATCTCGGGTGCCGTCGAGCGCGCCCGGCCCGGCGGCGCGGCGCTATGTGCCTGGCTCGCCGCGTGCGCCGACGCCGGCCGTGGCGGGGTCGTGCTCGTGACGCCGCTCGCGGACGATGAGGCTGCTCGTTCACTGGTGCGGCTACTCGGCGATGCGGTGACAGTCATCGGCATTCCGTGGGGCGGGGCGACGCCGGTCAAGTCGCGCGTTCGCGCCGGTGACCATCCGGTGGCCCGGCTGGACCGCGGTGGAACGCCGGGGGAATTGGGTGCGCTGCCTGCCGCCGCGACCGAGGCGCTTCAGCGCGCGGGGGCTGTCCTGGTCGCGGACTACGGCAACGGCGCCGCGCGTATGCCGGCACTGCGGCAGGCGATCGCTTCGGCGGCAGCGCGGGTGCCGGTGGTCTGGGATCCGCATCCGCGCGGGGAGCGGCCGGTCGCCGGCGCTGCTCTCGTCACGCCGAACCGCCACGAGGCGGCGGACGTCGCTCCGGTGGACGGCCATGATCTGCGCGCGATGCACCAGCGCGCGGCGTGGCTGCGCGAGCACTGGAAGGCTCGTAACGTCGTTATCACTCTGGGATCGAAGGGCGCGCTGCTCGATCTCGGTACCTCCGTCCCGCTGCTCGTTCCGGCGCCGGTCGCCAAAGGTGACGAGTGCGGGGCGGGAGACTGCTTCGCCGTCACCGCGGCGCGTGCACTCGGGTCGGGAGCGCTGCCGACCGAAGCGGTCTGCGAAGCCGTCGCGGCAGCAGCCGAATTCGTGGGGGACGGGGGCGCCGCGGCCGTCAGTGCAGCATTCGCCCAGCCGAGCGACAGCCGACCCGAGCGCGCTTTCGGGCCTGCGGACACCACGCAAGCGGTGAGCGGCATCGACCAGCTGCCGGATGCCCGCGCGCTGGCTGAGCGGGTCTGGTCGCGCGGCGGCACGGTGATCGCCACCGGCGGCTGCTTCGACCTGCTACACCCCGGGCACATCGCCACGCTCGAGTCGGCCCGCCGGCTTGGCGACTGCCTCGTGGTCTGCCTGAACTCGGACGCGTCCGTCCGCCGGCTGAAAGGGGACAGCCGTCCACTGCAGCCTGCGCCGGACCGGGCCCGCGTCCTGCGCGCCTTACGCTGCGTCGATGCCGTCGTCGTGTTCGACGAGGACACCCCTTCCGCGGTGCTGCGCGCCTTGCGGCCGAACGTGTGGGTCAAGGGCGGCGACTACACCGCGGCCACCTTGCCGGAGGCGGACGTCCTCGCGGAATGGGGCGGGCAAGTCGTCGCCGTTCCCTACCTGCCGGAGCGCTCGACGACGCGACTGGTGAGCTCGGCCCACCCGGGCGGCCACACCGCGGGATCGCGCTGAAGGGAGGGCCGTGACATCCGTGCCGACAGCGCTGATCCTGCGCGCGCTCGGGCTCGGCGACTTCATCGCCGGCACGCCCGCGCTGCGTCTGGTGCGCGAGGTGCTCCCCGGCCACCGGCTGGTGCTTGCCGGCCCAGCGCACTTCGGCGAGCTCGCTGTCGAGGCAGGACTGGTCGACGCCGTGCTGGACACCCACGATTTGAAGCCACTGCGTCCCTGCCCCGCCGAGCTGGACGTCGCGATCGACCTGCATGGCAATGGCCCGGCGAGTCGCACGGTGCTGCTCGCGTGCCACCCGGGACGGCTGGTCGCGTTCACCACGGACCCCCGGCAGTGGTCCGGACCGCTCTGGGACCCGCGCGAGCATGAAGTGCACCGCTGGTGCCGGCTGATCGGCGAAAGCTTCGGCGTTTCACCGGCTCTCGCTCCACCGGTGGCAGGCGTGCTGCCACGCTTGCCGTTACCTTCCGCGCTGCCCGCGGACGTCACCATCGTCCATCCCGGTGCCCAGTTCGCGGCGCGGCGCTGGCCGGCCGATCGCTTCGGGACGGTCGCTGCTGCGCTGCGCGAGGCCGGCCACGAGGTGGTCGTCACCGGCTCGGCCGGGGAGCGCGAACTCGCGGAGTCGGTCGCCAGGAGATCCGGCACTGCCCCGCTGGTCGAGACGACGTTTCGCGAATTGCTGGCCCTGGTCGCTCACGCTCGTCTGGTGGTGAGCGGCGACACCGGCGTGGCACACGTGGCCTCTGCTTATCGCACACCGTCGGTCGTCCTGTTCGGTCCGGTGGCGCCTGCGCAGTGGGGGCCACCCGAGGATCCGATCCATGCGCCACTGTTCGCGCCCGGGACCGACTTCGGCGTCGGCGATCCGCACGGCGACACGACCGATCCGGCGTTGCTGCAGATCGGCGTGGAAGAGGTGTTGCAGGCGTGCCGGCGGGTGCTCGCGGCGGCCGGCCGGGCGGGTGTCGACGCCCACTGCGGTGTGGGCGGTGACGCGCGGTGAGTGACCTGCGCGAGGCGATGACCGTCGTCCTGCTCACCTATAACTGCGGCCGCTGGGTGGGTGACACGCTCGATCACCTGGTGCGGCTGAACGTTCCGGTCATCGTCGTCGACAACGCATCGACCGACGACACCGTCGACGTCGTCGGGAAAGCCGCCGCCGGTGGCGCCGACCTCGAGCTGGTGCGGCTCCCGGAAAACATCGGGGCTGCCGGGCGCAACGTCGGCGCCGAGCACGCGAAGACGCGCTACGTCGCCCTCTGCGACGACGACGGGTGGTACGAGCAGGAAGGGCTCGCTCATGCCGTCGACGTTCTCGATCGGCATCCGCGGATCGGGCTGGCAAATGCGCGCATCCTGGTCGGCCCGCAGGAAGACCTGGATCCGATTTCCGCCGAGATGCAAGCGAGTCCGCTCGCCGACGACGCCGAGCTTCCCGGAATCAGGCTGTTGAGCTTCATGGGAGGCGCTTGCATCGTGCGCCGCGAGGCGTACCTGTCCGTCGGCGGGTATGACCGCCGCTTCTTCATCGGCGGTGAGGAGGAAACACTGGGGTGGCCGCTTGCCAAAGCCGGATGGGAAATGCGCTACCTGCCGGACGTGGTGGTGCACCACCATCCGAGTCTGGCGAATTACACCCGCATCCGGCACTTCGGCATCCGCAACACGCTGTGGAACGCCTGGCTGCATCGGCCTTGCGCGAGTGCGCTGCGCTACACGGCATTCACCATCGCGTCCGCTCCCAAGGACCGGACGTTGCTGCACGGACTCCTCCTCGCGGCGCGCGGGATGCCGTGGGTGCTGCGGGAACGTGATCCGGTGAACCGCACGCTCGATCGCGACCTGCGCATGCTCGAGGAGCGCCGATTCGCCGCGTGGGCGGCCGGCCTGCCGCCCGTGCCGCGGCTCGCCCGGCTACGCTGCTCGCGAAAGGGCCGCTCGCGAAGGGGACTGGCGGACCTGCTCAGAGCCTGAGACGGTAAAGGTGTCGCAGAAGCCGTCATCCTGCTGCATCACCGATCGCCGGAGGGAGCCTGATCGCCGCCATGCAAGAGCTGACCGGCACGGAGCTGAAGCGCACGATCGACTACTGGAACGCAGCCAACTACCTGACCGCTGCGCAGATTTATCTCGCTGATAACCCGCTGGTCAAGAAGCCGTTAGAGGCGCGCCACATCAAGCCCCGGCTTCTTGGGCATTGGGGCACCTCGCCCGGGCTGAATCTGGTCTACGTCCACCTGAACAGGTTGATCCGGGAGACCGGGCAGCCGGCGCTCTACGTCGCCGGACCGGGCCACGGCGGGCCGGCGCTCGTCGCCAACGTCTACCTCGAGGGTACCTACAGCGAGATCTACCCGCACGTTTCGCAGGACGAGGCCGGCCTACTGGCGCTGGTCCGGCAATTCTCGACCCCGTCCGGGATCCCCAGCCACGTGAGCGTGCCTACCCCGGGCTCGATCCACGAGGGCGGCGAGCTCGGCTACGCGCTGATCCACGCCTTCGGCGCAGCCATGGACCATCCTGACTTGCTGGTGGCATGTGTCGTCGGGGACGGTGAGGCGGAGACCGGGCCGCTGGAGGGGTCGTGGAAGGGCACCCGGTTCCTCAATCCGCGCCGTGACGGCGCCGTCTTGCCGATCCTGCATCTGAATTCGTACAAGATTGCCAATCCCACGGTCCTCGGCCGCACCGATCCCGAAGACGTCCGGCGGCTGCTGACCGCCCATGGTTACGAGGTTTTCGAGGTCACCGGCAGCGATGTGGAGCAGGTGCACCGCGACATGTCCGCGGCGATGAGCGAGGCGCACGCCCGGATCCGCGCCATCTGGGATGCTGCGCGGGCCCCCGGGGCCGGCCCGCTGACCGACCGTCCGCGGTGGCCCGCCATCGTGATGCGAACCCCGAAGGGCTGGACCGGTCCCAAGGAGGTCGACGGGGTGCCGATCGAGGGCACCTTCCGCTCGCACCAGGTGCCCCTCTCACACGTCCGGGACAATCCGGAGCATCTGCAGATGCTGCAGGAATGGCTGCACTCCTACTCCCCGGAGCAGCTTTTCGACGACTCCGGCCGGCTCGTTCCCGAGCTTGCCGGGCTCGCGCCCGACGGCGATCTGCGCATGGGCGCCACTCCCTACGCGAACGGCGGCCGGCTCACCGAAGACCTCCACCTTCCCGACTGGCGGCAATACGCGGTGGAAGTGGATCCGCAGAAGCGCGGCAGCATGTTCGTCGAAGCGCCGAGCCGGCTCGGTGAGGTCATGCGCGACGTGTACGTGAGCGATCCCCATAGTTTCCGGGTCTTCTGCCCGGACGAGCTGACGAGCAACCGGCTCGGCGCCGTGCTCGAGGTCTCCGATCGTTGCATGGTGGCGAACATCGACCAGCTGGACGACCGGGTGTCACCCGAAGGCCGGGTCATGGAGGTGCTGTCCGAGCACCTCTGCCAGGGCTGGCTCGAGGGCTACAACCTGACCGGCCGCCACGGGCTGTTCGCCACCTACGAGGCGTTCGCCATGGTGTCGGCCTCGATGGTCGTTCAGCACGCGAAGTGGCTGCAGGAGGCGGAGCGGCTGTCGTGGCGGGTCCCGGTGCCGTCGCTCAATATCCTGCTCACCTCGACGTGCTGGCGCAACGACCACAACGGTTTCAGCCATCAGGGGCCCGGCCTGCTGGACACCGTCATCCCACTCGGCCCCGGCGTCGTGCGGGCCTGGCTGCCGCCGGACGGCAACTGCCTGCTCTCCATCGCCGATCACTGCTTCCGCAGCCGCAACCATGTGAACCTCATCGTCGCCGACAAGCAGCCACATCTGCAGTACCTCACGGCTGACGAGGCCGCGGCCCACTGCGCACGCGGTGGCTCGGTCTGGGACTGGGCGGGCACCGAGCAGGATCACCCGGGCCGGCCGCTCGACGTCGTCCTCGCGTGCATCGGCGACGTACCGACGATGGAGATGCTGGCGGCGGCGCGGCTGCTGCGCGAGTTCGTCCCCGACCTGGTGACCCGGGTCGTCAACATCGTCGACCTGATGGCCATGATGCCGCAGGAGGTGCACCCGCACGGCTTCTCCGACACCGCCTTCCGCTCGCTGTTCGGCAACGACGAAGACGTCGTCGTGGCGTTCCACGGCTACGGGCGTTCACTGCACGGCCTGCTGCCCGGCCGGCTGAACCAGCAGCGTTTCCACACCCGCGGCTTCCGTTCGCAGGGCACGACGACCACCCCCTTCGACATGGTGGTGCGCAATGAGGTGAGCCGCTATCACCTGGCACAGCAGGCGTTGCGCCGGTCGCGGCGGCTCCCGCCCGGCTCGCACGAGCTGGCCGAGTACTGCGACTCGCAGCTGCAGCGCCACCGCCAGTACGTCGTCGAGCATCTGGAGGACATGCCGGAGGTCCGCGACTGGACATGGAGCTGAGCGTCGCCAGGATGCGAGGCTGACCTCGTGCTCACCGTCCTCGCGGTCAACTTCGGCTCGTCGTCGCTGAAAACGGCGCTGTACACCGCCGCCGACGATCCAGCCGCGCAGCCGCAGCGGATTGCCCGGGCGCGAATCGTGCGGCTGTCAGACGGCCGGCTGGTCATCGAATCGGAGCGTGGGCGCGTCGAGCAGCACGTCGAGGGTGATCCGCTGCCGGCCGTCGTCGATGCGCTTGCCGCGCTCGGACTACCCCGCCCGGATGCGATCGGGCACCGGTTCGTGCACGGCGGGAACTACGACAGCGCGCAACCGATCGACGCTGCTGTGCTCACCGAGCTTCGGCGGCTTTCGATCTGGGCTCCCCAGCATCAGCCCGCCGCTCTCATGGGCGTCGACCAGATCGCGGCTCGCTGGCCCGGCGCGCAGCAGGTGGCGTGCTTCGACTCCGCGTTTCATCGCACCATGCCCGAGGTCGCCGAGCGGCTGCCGTTGCCGGGCTGGCTGTGGGACGAGGGGATCCGGCGGTTCGGCTTCCATGGGCTTTCCTATCAGCACATCGTCGACACCATCGGCGCGGTGCAGCTGGGCCGGGCGGTCATCACTCACCTGGGCAACGGCACCTCTGCGACCGCCATCCAGGACGGTAAAAGCGTCGACACCACAATGGCTTTCACCCCTGATGCCGGGCTGTTCATGGGCAGCCGCAGCGGCGACGTCGATCCCGGTCTACTGCTGTATCTGGCCGGGCGTGCGGACCGGCCGCTCTCCTTAGACGACCTCCGGCGGCTGGTGCAGGAGCAGTCGGGGCTTCGTGGCCTGTGCGGCGACTCCGACATGATCACCTTGCTCGGGCGCGACGACCCGGCGGCCACGCTTGCGCTGGATAGCTATTGCCAGCAGATCGCCAAGCAGGTAGGCGCGTACGCCACGGTGCTCGGTGGTCTGGACACGCTGGTCTTCACCGGTGGTATCGGTGAGCACGCGGAGCCGATTCGTGACGGCATCACCCGCCGGCTGGCGTTCCTGTCCATCGGCAAGGTGCTCGTGGTGCCGACGGACGAGGAGGCGGTCATCGCCCGGCAGACCGCGGCGCTGATCCGGCGCTGAGCCGCGGCGTTGCATGATCAACGCGCCAGCGAACGGCCTGACCCCCCGTTCAAAGCAGGGTTCGGCATGATCATTGGCGCGTTGATCTCGGGGGTCAGGCCAGCACGCGGCGGGTGAACGTGCGCATCGCGAGCATGGTGAGCAAGGCCGTTCCGCCCAGCAGTGCCAGGAGATACGCCCAGGTCGCCATGTGCCCGACGCCGGGTGTGAGCGTGGCCCGCAGTCCCTCGGAGATGTAGACCATGGGGTTCGCCAGCACGAGTATCTGCAGCCACCGGATGCTGTGCAGCGCGGCCCACGGGTAGTACACGCAGCCGAGCATGGTCGCCGGAAGCAGCACGACCGCGAAAAGTACTTGCATCTGCCGCGGATCGATCACCGTCCCGAGAAAGAGCCCGAGCGCCGAGGAGACGAGGCCGCCGGTGACGAAGACCAGGAGGAAGAGGGGCCAGTCCGAGATGTGCACGTGAGGTGCCTGGCCGCCGGCGTGCACCAGCAGCACGATCGGAAAAACCAGCAGTCCACCGATCAGCGCTTGCAACGTGCCGGAGGCAATCTTCTGCAGGCCGAGCAGCGGCACCGGTAGGGGCGCGAGGATCCGGTCCTCGATGGTGCGCTCCCACGAGAGCTCCGAGATCAACGGAAACGTCACCGCGATGACGCCCTGCATCAGCAGCGCGGAAGCCACCATGCCGGGCACCAGAATCGTCGAGAACGTCGCGGCGCCGGACGCGGCGGTGAACGGTCCGCTGCCCTGACCGATCTTCGGCATCACGTAGGCGAAGACGAAGACGAACAGCAGCGGCTGCATGACGACTCGGGTGAAGGTCGCGACGAACGAGCGCCGGATCACCCGCAGCTCGCGCGCCATCATGGCGGCGAACGTGCCGAGCTGCGACGGCTCGACGCGCAGCGCGCTGTCGGTCGTGGCGGGTGACTGGTGGCCCGAGCCGTCCGAACCGCCGGTGCGCAGCATCGTGCTCATTCCCGGTACTCCCGTCCGGTCAGCGTGAGGAAAACGGTTTCCAGGCTCGGGCGCAGCTGGCTCGCGTCCCGAACGGCGACGCCGGCGTGGGTGCCGGCCGCGATCAGCGCGGCAAGCACGTCGTCATCGCCGCGGGTGAAGACGCGCACCTGCTCGCCGCTCACCTCCACCCGGTGCACGCCGGGGCGTACGCGCAGCTCGGTCACGCCCGAAGGCGCCGGCCCGTCATAGCTGACCGTAACAACGGTGTCAGCTCCGGCGCGCGCCTTCAAGCCGGGCACGGTGTCCGAGGCGAGCACGGTGCCATGGTCGATGATCGCCACCCGTTCGCACAGCTCGTCGGCCTCCTCCATGTAGTGAGTGGTGAGCAGGATGGTCTGCCCGTCCGCATGCAGCTCTCGCAACGTGTCCCAGAGGTTCACGCGGGTCTGCGGATCGAGCCCGACGGTGGGCTCGTCGAGAAAGAGCAGATCTGGCCGGTGCACGAGGGCTCGGGCAATCATCAGCCGCCTGGCCTGGCCGCCGGAGAGCTGATCGGCCATTGCCGCGGCGCGCTCCTTCAGCCCGAACATCTCGAGCAGTGTGGCGGCCCGCCGGCGGGCGTCACGGGCTCCGACGCCGAAAAAGCGGGCGCGAAATTCCAGGTTCTCGGCGACCGTGAGCATCCGGTCCAGCGTGTTGTTCTGCGACACCACTCCGATCCGGCGCTTCACCCCGACCGGATCGGCGACCACGTCGATGCCCGCCACGAACGCCTGCCCCTCCGTCGGGCGAACGAGCGTGGTGAGCATCCCGATCGTCGTGGACTTGCCGGCGCCGTTGGGTCCCAGCAGGCCGAAGAACTCGCCGTGGCCGACCTCGAGCGAGATGCCGCGCACGGCCTCCACCGAGCCTTGCGCGCTCTGGTAGGTCTTGTACAGGTCAACGGTTCGAATCGCCGGAACACCCTCGACCGGGCCGCCCCGTTCGCCGTCGACGTCCTCCCCGGGGACACCCTCGGCGGTGGGCAGCCGGTGCGCATCCATGACGTCAGTGTGCGACCTTGCACGACGTTGTCAAACCCGGTTGACAAAAGTCGGGCTCACCGCTAGCGTTTTCCGTGACGCTACGGGTGCAGCACCACCTTGATCGCTCCGGCCGCCCGGTCACTCGCCACCCGAAAGGCCTCGGCCGCGTCGTCCAGCGGGAAGCGGTGCGTGACGAGCGTCCGCGCGATGTCAGGATTCGCCGCCAGCATGGCCGCCGTGCGCTCGACCTCCCGGACCCCATCCGGATCGCGGCCGTAAGCCATGGCGAAGATCCAGGAGAGCTCCTTCACCAGCCCGATGGTGCCGGGAACGGGAGCCGTCTCGGGGAAGACGCCGAGCAGGATGATGCGGCCACCGGGTCGGGCGAGGTCGGCGCAGCGCGCGATCCCCGACTCCGTCCCGACCGCTTCGAGCACCACGTCATAGCTGCCGCTCGGCGCACCGGCTCCCAGCCGATCCGCCGCCGCCCGCTGATGGGGATGGCGGGCTTCCAGGTCGACCGGGTGGCCCTGGTAGCGCAACGCGGCCGCGCAGAGCAGCCCGATGGACCCGCCGCCGACCACCACGACGCGCTCACCGTGCTGCACCTGCGCTCGGCGCACGCCGTGCCAGGCGACGGCGCCCGGCTCGACGAGGCAGGCGTCCTGCACGTCGAGACCGGCCGGCAGAGCCACCAGGTTCTGCTGCGGCACCCTTACCCGGTCGGCCAGCCCGCCGTCGACGAAGATGCCCAGGTTGCAGTGCTCGCCGGTGCAGCGCTGGGTAAATCCGGCCCGGCATTGCTCGCAGGAGCCGCACGACACGGTCGGTTCGATGGCGTAGGCCGGCCCGTCGGGTGAGCCGCTCACGTATCCGGCGAACTCGTGCCCGAAAGTGAAGTCCAGCGCACCCATCTGCATGAATGCCACGTCAGTCCCGCAAATGCTGCTCGACGCCACCTCGATGAGCAGGCCGTCGCCGCCCGGCTCGTCGACCTCGACCACCGCTGGACCGCTGGCTGTTGCCCTCACTGCGCGCACGAGGGCACCCTCTCACGGCCGTGTGGCGGCGGCGAAGCGGGGCAAGGGCACGCCATGACGAGCGCCGATACCGCCGCCGAGGTCACGTTCATCGGAACGGCGACGACCCTGTTGCGCTGCGGGCCGTTCACCGTCCTCACCGATCCGAACTTCTTGCATCGCGGGCAGTTCGCCTGGCTCGGCCACGGTCTGGTGAGCCGGCGGCTCACCGAGCCGGCGCGCTCCATCGACCAGCTACCGGACCTGGATCTGATCCTGCTGTCGCATCTGCACGGCGACCATTGGGATCGGGTGGCGCGCCGCGGTCTCGACTCGGGGTTGCCGATCATCACCACGCCGCACGCGTCGAAGCGACTGCAATCGCGGCACGGCTTCACGCGCGCTCGCGGCCTGCGCACCTGGGAGACGTTCGGCCGGCAGAAGTCCGGGATGACGCTCACCATCACGGCGTTGCCCGGGGTGCACGCCCACGGGTTCGCCAAGCGGCTGCTTCCACCCGTCATGGGCAGCCTGGTCGAACTGCACGACGCGTCCGGCAGCTTGCAGCTGCGGCTCTACATCACCGGCGACACGTTGATGTTCGACGGCATCCACGAGATCGCCCGGCGCTACGGCGACATCGACGCGGCGATCGTCCATCTCGGCGGGACGACCCTGCCCGGCGGCCTCGTCGTCACCCTCGACGGCAAGCAGGGCAGCGAGCTCGTCGCAACGATCGCGCCGCGCCGCGTGGTTCCCGTCCACTACGGCGATTACGGGGTCTTCCGCGACCCGCTGTCGAACTTTCGCACCGCCATCGAGCAGCGTGGGCTCGGCCATCTCGTCGAATATGTCGATCGCGGCGCCACCGCCCGGATCGAGCCCGTCCACGGCTGACCCGGCGGTCCGGGAAACGCTTCGGGCATGCCGGCGCCATCCCCGAAGCTCACGCCGACGTGCTGAAAGCCTTGGCGCGCTGCGCAATCGCCTGCGCGGACTATTGCGCGGGCGGCGCGTTCAGCTCGGCGATGCGCTCGACTGCGTCGTCGGCCAGATGCTGCGAGCTGCCGACGACTGCCGACGCGGAGCGAATGACCAGCTCGTCGACACTGACATCGGGCAGGTCGACGATCGACGTGAGCGTCCCGAGCATCGTGTGCGCGACCTCTTCGGGAGTCATCAGCTTTTCCTGGATCACGCCGTGGCGCGCCCAATCCTCCATCGCCGGAATCAGCACGTCGGGATCGAAGTCCGCCCCGAAATCGGTGGGGAACGTGCCACCGACGACGATCGTGCAGAAACGCGCGCCGGGAGCCTCCTGGCGCCAGACCCGCATCGACAGCTCGAGCGCGGCCTTGCTCGCCGTGTAGGCACCGAGCGCGTGCCGCGGCGCTGCCGTCGATTCCGACGACAGGACGGCGAACAGCGCGCCGGGCGCTGCCGCCGGGAGCAGGTGGCGGATCAGCTGGTGGATGCCGATCACGTTGATGTCGAGGATGCGCCGCCAGTCCTCCGGGGTGACCGTGTGGAAGAACCGCAGCGGGGAGTAGCCGGCGCTGCAGACCACGAGGTCCACGGCCTCGAACTCGTCGCGGATCCGATCGGCGAGCGCCTGGCACGATGCCGGGTCGCTGATGTCAGTGGCTACGGCCACGCCACCGCCGGCCTCCTTGATGAGGTCCTCCAGGCGGTCGACCCGGCGCGCGGACAGCAGCACGCGCGCCCCGTCGCGAATCGCCTGCAGCGCGAACGCCCTCCCGATGCCCGAAGACGCCCCTACCACGACGATCCGCTGACCTTCCAACGTCCGCGCCACCAACGCCTCCCTGCGGGCCTGCGACCAGCCCTACCGACTGCTCAGGACAGGAAGTACATCAGGTCGGCGTACGCGGTGCGGCTGCGGGCCGAAATCCGCCCTCACAAGGTTGAGCGCAGGTTCAGCTTCTGAGCGACAGTTCAACTGCCTCGGCAGGTGACGAATCCGAGTGTCAACGCGACGCCGTCCTCGATCAGGGCACCCGCCAGCGCAGGCATCCGCTCGCCGGCCCAGTCGCGCCACGCCGCGCCGCCCCACGCACCGGCCGCCGCCCCCGCCGCCGCCGCGAGGGCGCAGCGCAGGGGAGCTCGATCCGCGCTCCGCGCCAGCTTCGTCGCGCCGGTCGTCGCCCCGGCGAAGCGGGCCGCGAGGCCGGGCGGCTCCAGCCGGCTCGGCGTCTGCGGAAGCTTGTCGACGACGACCTCACCGGTGACGGCGGCGGCGTCCGCGGTGCGGGTGAGCTTCGAGCTGCCGGCTCCGAACAGCCCTGGTGCGGCGAAGCCGAGCGAGCTGCGCATGCCTGCGGCGGCGCCCAGCCCGAACGAGCGCGCGAGCAGCCCGGCACCGGGCGGTGGAGCGTCGTCGACGTCCAGCGGCTGCGCGGAGATCACCGCCTGCGCCGTCGCGCCGTAAGCGAGGTGTGGGAGCGCGTCGCTGACCCAGTCCGCCGCGCTCCACTGCCGCGGGTCCGAGATGCCCGCCGCCGCCATCGGTGCGTTCGTCGCCGCCATCGCCGCTGCGCCCTTGACCACGGCGCCGACCGGTCCACTCAGCTTGATGCCGGCCGCCCGGGCTTCGCTGAACGCGACGCCGAGCCCGAGCCCGGACGCGATGCCGCTGAGCGCACCCAGCGCGCTGCGGCGGTGCTCGCGTTGCGCGCCGTCGCCGGGCAGCTGCGCGCCGACCTGATCGAGGAGCTGGCCGACCGACCGCTCCGGAGTGTCGCTCGGTGGCCGGCCGCGCACCGCCATGTCGAGATAGGTGACCGCGTTCAGCACCGTCGTCCCGGCCGCGCCGGCGAGCAGACCCCGTTTGATGACGCCCATGCGATGGGGTTACCCATCCGTGTGCTACGAACCCAAGCAAACTCGCCCAGCACTGCAGGAGGTCGTTTCGTGGCTCGGCTCGAAGGAAAGGTCGCGCTCGTCACCGGAGCGGCGTCCGGCATCGGCTACGCGTGCGCGTTGCGATTCGCCGAGGAAGGCGCCCGCGTCGTCGGTTTCGACCGCGACAAGTGCGAGGCCTGGGAAGCCGTGGTCGCGGCTGCGCCGGGCGCCGAATTCGTGCTCGGTGACGTCACCGACGAGGCGTCGGTGCAGGGGGCCGTCCAGGGCGCCGTCGCGGCGTTCGGTTCGCTCGACGTCGTGGTGAACGCTGCAGGCATCGCGGGCGGCGGACCGGTGCACCTGCTCTCGCTCGAGGACTGGAACCGCGTCATGAACGTGAACGCCACCGGCACGTTCCTCGTCGGGAAGCACGCGGCGGCCGTGATGATGGAGCAGCCCGGCGGCGGCAGCATCGTCAACGTCGCCAGCATCGAAGGCATCGAAGGCACCGAGGGCGGCAGCTGCTACAACGCCTCCAAGGGTGCGGTCGTCATCCTCACCAAGAACATGGCGATCGACTACGGCCGCCGCGGGGTGCGGGTGAACGCCGTCTGCCCGGGATTCATCGAGACCCCGCTCATGCGCGCGACGTTCGACAGTCCGGGCATGGCCTCGGCACGCGAGCGCTACCGCGAGGAGCACAAGCTCGGCCGGTTCGGCCGGCCCGAGGAGATCGCCGGGGCGGCGCTTTTCCTCGCGTCGGCGGATGCGTCTTTCGTGACCGGTCACGCCCTGGTGGTCGACGGCGGGTTCACCGCCGGCATGCGGACCGGGATCATGGAGCCGCTTGGCCTGTGATGCGCTGACCGCCGTATAGCGTTTTTCTTATATGTCGGCTTTACCATGCTCGTCATGACATCGCCGGCCGTCGCCGACTCGGTCACCGGAGCCGTAGCGCTGCTGAAGGCACTGGCCTCGCCGGTGCGGCTGGCGGTCGTCATCGAGCTCGGCGACGGCCCGCGCTGCGTGCACGAGCTGCTCGAGGGTGTGCGTCGCCGGGGGCGGGAGGTCAGCCAGCCGCTGCTGTCCCAGCACTTGAAGATCATGCGCACGTCCGGGCTGGTCACCACCACCCGCCGCGGCCAGGAGATCGTCTACGAGCTGGCCGACGCCCACGTGCACCGGATCGCCGTCGCCGCGATCGAGCATGCGGGGGAGGGCCGGCCGTGACCGCGCGGCCCGCCGGACGGGAGCGCTCGACGCGCCAGAAGCGGGCACTGGCCGCTCTGCTCGCCGACTCGAAGGGCTTCCGCAGCGCCCAGGACCTCTATGCCGAGCTGCGCGGGCGCGGCGAGAACGTCGGTTTGACCACGGTCTACAACCAGCTCGGCGCGCTCGCCGAGGTGGGCGAGGTGGACGCGGTGCGGACCGAGTCGGGCGAGGTGCTCTACCGGCAGTGCTCCAGCCCGAGCCACCATCACCACCTGCTGTGCCGTCACTGCGGGCGCACCATCGAAGTGGAAGGCCCCGAGGTCGAGCGGTGGGCCGACGCCGTCGCCGCCGAACACGGCTTCGCCGACGTTTCCCACACCCTCGAGGTCGTCGGCACCTGCGGCGACTGCGCGCCGGGGCGGACCTAGCAGCCGTCCGAGCCGGCGACCGGCAGCACGTCCGCCGGCCCGCCGGCGACGGCCCGGCGGTAGGTCGCGAGCGTCGTCGTGTCGAACGGTGCCGAGTACGACGTGTTAGGTGAGCAGCCGCCCTGGTGCAGCCCTCCGATCACGCCGAGCACGCTGGTGCCCTGGATCCACGGTGCACCGCTCACGCCGGCGCCGTAGCCGGAGCAGTCGAAAGCCGGGTAGGAGCCGCTGCGGTAGGCCTTCGCCGTGCAGGTGATGGGGCTTCCGCCGACCCCCAGCGGGTAGGCGGGTACGGCCACGAGCCCGATGGTGGCCGGGGTCGTGATCAGCGTGTTCGCGCCGGTGAGGTCCTGCACGTGGCGGGTGGCGCCGTTCAGGCGCTGCGGGGCGACGCGCAGGAAAGCCACGTCGCGCAGCGGATCCTGCCGGGACTTCCAGGCGGGATCGACGTAGGCCGCGGTGACCGTCCAGCGGCTGTACGGGGCGCTGCCATTGACCGAGTCGGGTACGAAGGTCATCCCGACGCCGGAGCCCCACACGCAGTGGGCGGCAGTGATCAGCAGGTCATGGCCCGGGCTCGCGACCACGCTGGCCGTGCAGGTGTGCACCGTCGCGCCGGCGAAATACAGCGGGCCGGTGGTCGGCTCGCCGGGTGACGGCGACGCACTACAGGCGAAAAGTGCTGGCACGGCAAGCAAGAGGACGAGCGCGCGTGCAGAAAACCCAGAAGTTGCTTTGACCCGGTCCATCTTGTCCAGCTTTGCGCCGCGCGCCGCGCGCCGGACAGTCATCTTCTGGGCTTTCTGCACACGATCAAGCAGACGGGTGGTCGAGGAAGGCTTCGAGGATGCGGTCTGCCGCCAGCGAAGGCGGCAATTGTCCCTTTCGCACCGCGCGCTCGATCTGCGGTACCAGCGCGCTCACCTCGGCGCTCGCGTGCAGCCGGTCCATCAGCCGGTCGCGCACGGTGTCCCAGGTCCAGACCACCTGCTGCTCGCCGCGCCGGCGCTCCAGCTCGCCGCTGTCGCGCAGCGCCTGCTGGTGGCGCTCGACGGTCTTCCACAGCTCGTCGAGGCCGTTGCCGGTCTCGGCGGAGCAGGTGAGGACCGGCACCTGCCAGTGCTGGTCGCCGTGGCTCAGCAGCCGCAGGGCGCCGGCGAGCTCGCGGGCGGCGCGCTTGCACTCGATCTCGTGCGGCCCGTCGGCCTTGTTGACGGCGACGACGTCGGCGAGCTCCAGCACGCCCTTCTTGATGCCCTGCAGCTGGTCGCCGGTGCGGGCGAGCGCGAGCAGCACGAAGGTGTCCGTCATCTCCGCCACGAGCGTCTCGGACTGCCCGACGCCCACCGTCTCGACGATCACCACGTCGTAGCCGGCGGCCTCCATGACGAGGATCGACTCGCGCGTCGCGCGCGCCACCCCGCCGAGCTGCCCCGAGGTGGGGGAGGGCCGGATGAACGCGTTGTCGTCGGTGGCGAGCTGGGGCATCCGCGTCTTGTCGCCGAGGATGCTGCCGCCGGTGCGGGTCGACGACGGGTCGACGGCCAGCACCGCCACCCGGGAACCGGCTGCGGTGAGCCGGCTGCCGAGCGCGTTGATCAGCGTGGACTTGCCCGCTCCCGGCACCCCGCTGATCCCCACCCGCCGGGCGTGGCCGGTGTGCGGCAGGAGCAGCGTCAGCAGCTCCTGCGCCTGCTGGCGGTGGTCGGCGCGGGACGACTCGACGAGCGTGATCGCGCGCCCGATGATGCCCCGCTTGCCGTCCAGGACGCCCTTGGCGAGCTCCTCGATGTCGACGTGAGCGGGGCCGGCCGGGCTCACGCCTGCGCGGAGTCGCCCGGTGCGCCCGCGTAACCCCGCTGCTTCATCAGCGCGTCGAGCAGGTCGACGGCTGCCTCCGGGATGACCGTGCCCGGCGGGAAGATCGCCGCCGCTCCGGCGCCGGCGCAGCTCATCGAAGTCGCCCGGCGGGATGACGCCACCGACGACGATCATGATGTCGTCGCGGCCCAGCTCGTCGAGCTCCTTCTTGAGTGCCGGGACGAGCGAGAGGTGACCGGCGGCCAGCGAGTTGACGCCGACGACGTGGACGTCGGCCTCGACTGCCTGCCGCGCGACCTCGCCCGGGGTCTGGAAGAGCGGGCCCACGTCGACGTCGAACCCGAGGTCGGCGAAGGCGGAGGCGATGACCTTCTGGCCGCGGTCGTGGCCGTCCTGACCCATCTTGGCCACCAGGATGCGCGGGCGGCGTCCCTCAGCCTTCTCGAACGCGGCTGCCGCGGCCCGCATCTTCTCCACTGCCGACGATTCGCCGACTTCTGCCCGGTAGATGCCGCTGATCGTACGGATCTGCCCGGTGTAGCGACCGCAGACCTTCTCGAGCGCCGTAGAGATCTCACCGACGGTGGCCTTGGCGCGGGCCGCGTCGATGGCGAGCGCGAGCAGGTTGTCGTCCGGCCCCGGCTTGTCGACGCCGGCCGCCCGGGTCAGCTGATCCAGCGCGGCTCGGCAGGCACCCTCGTCGCGTTCGGCGCGCAGCTTTTCGAGCTTGGCCAGCTGGCTTGCGCGTACCGCCGCGTTGTCGACCTTGAGCACGTCGATGTCGTCGGCGTCGGTCGACCCGGTACTTGTTGACGCCGATCACCGGCTGGTGGCCGGAGTCGATGCGCGCCTGGGTACGGGCCGCCGCCTCTTCGATGCGCAGCTTGGGGATGCCGGCCTCGATGGCCTTGGTCATGCCGCCGGCCTGCTCGATCTCCTGGATGTGGCTCCAGGCCTTCTTGGCCAGCTCGTAGGTGAGCCGCTCGACGTAGGCGCTGCCGCCCCACGGGTCGATCGTGCGGTTGGTACCGGCTTCCTGCTGCAGCAGCAGCTGGGTGTTGCGGGCGATGCGCGCCGAGAAGTCGGTGGGCAACGCGATCGCCTCGTCGAGCGCGTTCGTGTGCAGCGACTGGGTGTGGCCCTGGGTGGCGGCCATCGCCTCGAGGCAGGTGCGCACCACGTTGTTGAACACGTCCTGGGCGGTGAGCGACCAGCCGGAGGTCTGCGAGTGGGTGCGCAGCGAGAGCGACTTCGGGTTCTTCGCGCCGAAGCCGGTCGACGAGCTTGGCCCACAGCAGCCGGGCCGCGCGCATCTTCGCGATCTCCATGAAGACGTTCATGCCGATCGCCCAGAAGAACGACAGCCGCGGCGCGAAAGCGTCGACGTCGAGCCCCGACTCGAGCCCGGCGCGGATGTACTCGACGCCGTCGGCGAGCGTGTACGCGAGCTCCAGGTCGGCCGTCGCCCCGGCCTCCTGGATGTGGTAGCCGGAGATCGAGATGGAGTTGAACTTCGGCATCCGCTGCGAGGTGTAGCCGAAGATGTCCGACACGATCCGCATCGACGGGGTCGGCGGGTAGATGTACGTGTTGCGGACCATGAACTCTTTGAGGATGTCGTTCTGGATGGTGCCGGCGAGCTGCTCCGGCGCGACGCCCTGCTCCTCGGCAGCGACGACGTAGAGCGCGAGGATCGGCAGCACCGCGCCGTTCATCGTCATCGAGACGCTCATCGGTCCAGCGGGATGCCGTCGAAGAGCTGGCGCATGTCGTAGATCGAGTCGATCGCCACGCCGGCCATGCCGACGTCGCCGCTGACCCGGACGTGGTCGCTGTCGTAGCCGCGGTGGGTGGCGAGGTCGAACGCGACCGACAGGCCCTTCTGCCCGGCTGCGAGGTTGCGCCGGTAGAACGCGTTGGACTCGTCGGCGGTGGAGAAGCCCGCGTACTGGCGGATGGTCCACGGCTGGGTGGTGTACATGGTCGGGTACGGCCCGCGCAGGTAGGGCGCGATACCCGGCCAGGTGTCGCAGGAAGTCGAGTCCCTGCAGATCGTCGCCGGTGTACAGCGGAGCGACGAGGATGTCCTCCGGCGTCTGCCAGCTGAGCTGCTCCGGGTCCTTGCCGATGGTGTCGTGCACCGCGGCGGCCCAGCGGGCCGGGCCGTCACCCGGCTGCGGCGCGCCGTCCAGCGGCACCCCGCGGAAATCCGGCACCCACGATTCGGTACTCAACAGCCGGCCCCCAGTTCCTCGAGAAGCTGCTCCTGAACGCGACGGCGTCGCAGCCGCGGAAGATGAACGTGTCGATCTTCGGCTTCGGGCGCCGCCTTCGCCTGCCCGGCGAGCAGCACGGTGCTCGCGCCGGCCCGGCGCAGCGCGTCGGCGACGGAGGCCGCCGACTCGGCGTAGGCGTCGTCGGTGCCGCACAGGCAGGCGATGGTCGTGCCGTTCGACTGCAACGCTTCGGCAAGCGACCTCGTCGGTCGAGCTGTCACCCGCCGTCGCGAGCACTTCGGGCACGATGCCGGCCGGTCGCAGCGCGTCGCCGGCGAACGTCAGCCGCACTGAGGCGGCGCGCTGCGACCCGAGCGGCACGAGCAGGACGGTCGGGCGCGCGGCCGTGTCACCGCGAGATACTCGTCGGCGCGGTCGCGCATCATCTCGTGCACCTGCGCCCAGCGGATCCGCGGCAGCCCGCCGAACGGCATCGGCGGCGCGGGCTTGCGCGAACAGCGGCTTCTCCTCGAGTAACGGGAACTCGCTGACGCCGGTGATCGCGTCTTCACGCACCGCGAGCTTGCGGCTGCGCTCGGCCCGGCTCTCCGCCAGCTTCTCGGCGACCAGCCCGTTCGCCAGCGCGGCCGGGAGGCCACCGGCCGCCTCGATGGACTGGAACTCCGCCCACCCTGCCTTCGCCAGTGCGTCGGTGAGCGACTCCACGTACCAGGAGCCGCCGGCCGGGTCGATGACGGCCGCGACGTGTGACTCCTCGATGATCAGCGCCTGCGTGTTGCGGGCGATGCGCCGGCCGAGGGTGTCCGGCAGGCCGATGGCCGCGTCGAACGGCAGCACGGTGACCGCATCCGCACCGCCCACGCCGGCCGCGAACGCGGCGACCGTGGTGCGCAGCATGTTCACGTACGGGTCGCGGCGGGTCATCATCGGCCACGACGTCACGGCGTGCTGCAGCTGCCCCTGGTGAGCCTCCGGCGCGCCGCATGCAGCCGCCACCTGGGCCCAGAGCCGGCGCGCGGCGCGCAGCTTCGCGATCGTCAGGAACTGGTCGTCAGTCGCCGCGTAGCGAAACTCCAGCTGCGCCGTCGCGGTCGCCGGTGACAGCCCGGCGGCGGCGAGTGCCCGCAGGTAGGCGACCCCGGACGCGAGCGACGCGCCGAGCTCTTGCGCCTCGGTGGCGCCGGCCTCGTGGAAGGGCAGGGCGTCGACGACGATGGTGCGCAGCTGGGTGGCGCTGCCTCCGTGGGCGGCGACGTGATCGGCGACGAACGCGGCCGCCTCCTCGAGCGCCGGTGCGCCGCCGGTGCGGGCGGCGTGTCCCACCGGGTCGAGACCGAGGTTGCCCGACAGGCTGCCGACCGGGACGCCGCGGGAAGCAGCGACCTCGAGCAGCGCCTGCGATGCCGCGATCCCGTCGCCACCCGCGTCGAGCACGACGGGCGCCAGGTCGAGCAGGACGTCCGCGAGCACGTCGCCGAGCGCCGACAGCGGGAAGCCGCAGTCGCCGACCGAAAGCCAGAGCGACGTGACGCCGTTCTCGAGGTCGGTCAGGACCTGCTCGCGGGTCTCGGCCGGATCCGGATTGTTGAACGTCGCGCGCACGTCCCAGCCGCCGAGGGTGGCCTGCGGAAGGCGACCCGCGGACGAACGGCGCGGAGCCTGGAAAGCCGGGGTCGGGCAGCGCGCTCTCGACGTCGTCAGCGCTGTAGATCCCCTGAATGGGGATGCCGCCGACGGTGACCGTCAGCTTCTCGGCGGCGTCGCTCGGCGCGAGCCCGCGGGCGCCGGACTTGTCCAGCACGCCGGCGACCAGCTTTTCCCACTGTTCACGGGCGGCGGCGGGGAACTCGCCGGCGAGCGTCAGCTCCTCCGGAGGCGCCGGGGGAGCGTCGAGGTCGACGGTTTCCGTGGGCCCCTTGGCGGGAGCGCTGTCGGGACCGTCGCTCACTGCGCGGCCTGCGGCGCGTGCGGACTCTGCGGCATGCACACCATTTTGCAACGTCGCCGAGGCCACCCTGACGGCAGCGTCCTGTCGCTGGCATCCACCCGATCCTGCGGCGGCTCCGGGGCCGTCTTCGCGTCCGGCAGGCATCCTGGTGGGGCGGCCCGTGCCGCAATGGCCTCGCAAGGGCCGCTGTGGGCCGCTCGTGCAGGTACGCACTGCCTGCAGCACCGTCGCAACGCACCGACGACCACGGAGACGAGCCTGCTTTATGTCGCGTAACTCCCGATTTCTCGGGGTCGTCCTGGCCGCGCTGACCGTTGCGTTGCTCACAGTCCTCGGCGCCGGTCCGGCGGGTGCTCACGCGTTGCTGCTCGGCACGTCCCCGTCCGCCGGCAGCACGCTGTCGGTGGCGCCGACCACGGTCACCCTGAAATTCGATGAGGCGCCCGTCGCCCGGTACTCGACGATCCACGTCACCGGGCCCGACGGGAAGCGCTGCGACACCGGCGCGGTCCAGGTCGACGCGGCGGCGCTGCGCCAGCAGCTCGCCGGGCCACGGCCCGCCGGTCGTTACCGGGTGGATTGGCGCATCGTGTCCGACGACGGGCATCCCGAATCGGGACAGTTCACTTTCGTCGTGCGGGCGGCCGCCGGAATGGTCGAGACCGCGCCCGTGACACCCGGCCCGTCGGCGACTGCGTCATCAGCCGCGACCGGCAGCGCGACGCCTTCTGCCGGGCCGTCCGCCGGCCCGACCACGGTCATCGACGCCGCCGGCAGCGAGGCTGCGGCGAGCGACAATGCGTCCGGGAGCAGCACCGGGGTCATCATCGGGATCGTGGCGCTGGTCGTGGTGGTCGGCGCGGTCGTCGCCGGCCTGCTGGTGCGCCGGCGCTCGTCCGGCGGGCCGGAATAGGCCCGGGACATGCGAGGCGAGGCAGGAATGCGCGATCGGGGTCAGGATGGGGTGGTGACCGCCGACGCACCCGCGGCGCGCGAGGACCGCTCGCACGATGACGTGCCGCTGATAGACCGTGGCGTTGCGGTCCCGGCGCAGGAGCCGAGGATCGCGCAGCAGCGCGCGGGGGCGAGTTCGCGACCGTTCGGACGGCTGCTGCTGGCCGCGTTGGTCGCCGGGGTGATCACGCTCATCGGTGCGCTGGTTTTCGGCCACGGCATCGAGACGAAGCCGCCCGGCGAGATCCCGTGGGCCGGTAAGGGCACCGCGTGGGGGCTGCCGGTCGCCCGTTTCCTGCACGACGCCGCCGCCGTCGTCACGGTCGGCTTCCTGCTGCTGGCGACCGCGCTGCTGCCGGACCGCAAGGGCACCACCGGTCCGTCGGCCCGGGCGGCGCATCGCATCGCACGCGTCAGCGCCGGGGTGTGGGTGCTCGCGGTCGCCGCGGAGGCGCTGCTCACGCTGTCGCAGGATGCGGCGGCGCCGCTCGGCCGGGTGCTGCACGGCAGCACCATCCGCTTCTACCTGCTGCACGTGACCGAAGGAACGACCTTCCTCGTAGTCGCCGTCATCGCGTTGCTCGTGCTGCTCATCCCGACGATGTCCAGCGTCAACACGACGGCTGTCGTCCTCGGGCTGTCGGTGGCCGGTCTCATCCTGCCGCCGGTGCTCACGGGCCATTCCGCGAGCGCCGGTCACCATGACGCGGCGATGACCAGCCTGATGTTCCACGTGCTCGCGGCGGCGCTCTGGGTCGGCGGGCTCGCGGCCGTGTCCTGGCTCGCGTTCCGCCGCTCGAAGGCGAGCGGACGTCCCATCAAGGGCCTGGCAGTCGCGTTGCCGCGTTTCTCGTCGCTGGCGCTGGTCTGCTTCGTGACGATCGCGGTCAGTGGGACGATCAACGCCTGGATCCGGGTCGGAACGTTCGGCGAGCTGTTCGGCAGTCGCTATGGCCAGCTGGTGCTGCTCAAGGTCACCGCGCTCGTCGTGCTGGGCGTGATCGGCTACAGCCACCGCCGGGCGACGCTGCCGGCCGCCGTGAACGGTGAGCGGCGGGCCTTTCTCCGGCTGGCCGCGGGTGAGCTCGTCGTCATGGCGGTCGCGGTCGGCCTCGCGGTCGCGCTGTCTCGCAGCCCCACGCCGGTGGCGCGCTCCGACGCCAACGTGAGCGCCGCCAAGGCGATCCTCGGCTACGACATGCCGGGGCCGATCTCGGTCAAGAACCTCGCGTTCGACTGGGCACCGCAGCTGCTGCTCGCCGTCTTCTGCGTCGCCGGGGCGGTGCTGTACGCGATGGGCGTTCACCGGCTGCGGGCCCGCGGCGACAAGTGGCCGAGGATCTACAGCGCCGCCTGGTACAGCGGGTTGGCCGTGGTGGCCATCACCACGGTTACCGGCGTGAACCGCTACGGGATGGTGCTGTTCAGCGTCCACATGGCGCAGCACATGCTGCTGTCGATGTTCGCGCCGCCGCTGCTCGCGCTCGGGGCGCCGGTCACGCTGGCGCTGCGCTACTTCCCGGCGCGCAGCGGCGTGGCAGACGCCCGCGGCCCGCGTGCGTGGCTGCTCTCCGCGCTGCGCAGCCCCGTGCTGCGGGTGCTGTCGCACCCGGTGGTATCGCTCAGCATCTTCATTGCCAGCACGTTCGGCCTGTACTTCTCCAGCCTTTTCCAGACGCTCATGGAAAACCACGCCGGCCACGTGCTGATGTCGGTGCATTTCCTGGTGACCGGCTGCCTGCTCTTCTGGCCGATGGTGAGCCCCGATCCGCTGCCGCACCGCCCCGGCCATGGCGCGCGAATGTTCGAGCTGATCATTCTGGTGCCGTTCCACGCGTTCTTCGGCCTGGCGATCATGACTGACACGCACGTGATCGCTGCGAGCTACTACGAGAAGCTGCATCGCACCTGGGGCGCCAGCTTGCTCTCCGATCAGCACACCGCCGGCGGCATCGCGATGGCGCTGGCCGAGCCGATGGCGTTCCTGGTCGCCGGTGTGATCCTCATGCAATGGTCGCGAGCTGACGCGCGCACGGCGAAGGCCATCGACCGGCGCGGCGATCTGAACCCGGAGAACGACGACCTCGCGAACTACAACCGCTACCTCGCCGGGCTGGCCAAGCGGGGCTGATCGCCCCGCGGCCGGAGGTCCTGTGTGCTGTCGCTGCCACCACTTGCCGTTGTCCCTGCGGCCGCTGCCACCAGTTGCCGTCGTTGAACGGCGGGAGCTGGTGGCGGTGGGTGGGCGCCGTGTCGTAGCCGGTATTTGGCGTTGCCCGGACGACGGGAGCTGGTGGCAGTAGGTCGCAGCGACACGACCAGGCGCTGCTGCCAGCATCTGGCGTTGCCAGGGCGACGCCAGCTGGTGGCAGTGGCTCCGGCTGGCGAGTGTGAACGCTGGTGCCACCGTTCCGCGGTGCCCGGGCACCGGGACGTGGTGGCAGCGGAGGCGCATGGCGCTGGCGCCACCATGCGGCGTCGCTGAACGACGGGAGCCGGTGGCAGCGCGCACACCGCGTGCAGGCGCCAGCATCTGGCGTCGCCCCACCAGAGCCGGCCGCGCGTTCAGCTGGGCGCACACATCGCTGGCCGCGCACCCCGGGGGTCACCCACCTTGATGATGCGCCCAGCCCTGCTGGGGCGGTGTGCCCGACGCCAGCCGCCCGGTCGCGGGAAGGCATTGCTATGGCACCAGAACGGTGCCATAGTGGTGCCATGGAGTTGGACCGGTACGTCACCGAGCTGCATCGCCAGCTCGCCCTGCTTGCCGACGGCCTCGGGGAAGACGCCTCCGCCGCGGCGGAGCGGCTGCTACTCGGGCTCGAATCGTCGCTGCGGCTCACCTTTCTCGACCTGCTGAGCGCGGCCTCGGCCGAGATCACCCGTGAGCTGGCGCCCGGGTCGGTGGATGTGCGGCTACGGGGTTCGGAGCCGGAATTCGTCGTGGCACCGCCGCCGGTGGAGCCGGCGGAAGACCCCGACGAGCCGGCGTCACGGTCGTTCCCCGCGTTGCCGGCCGATGCCAGGAGCGGCGACGAGGCCGCACTCACCCGCATCAACCTGCGCCTGCCGGAGCCGCTCAAGGCCCGGATCGAGCAGGCCGCCGACCGTGAGGGGCTTTCCGTGAACGCCTGGCTGGTGCGCGCCGCGACCAGCGCCGTCGAGCGCGGACAGGCCCGCTTCGAACCACCGCCTCGCAGGTCGCGCGGGGGACAGCGATACAGCGGCTGGGCCCGCTGACACCGACGAAGAAGGACGGACATGAAGACTTTCGACACCCCGAGCCCCGTGGCGGTCACCGTCGAGATCGGCATCGGCAACGTGACATTCGCCGCGAGTGATCGCCCGGACACCACCGTCGACGTGCAGCCGAGCCGACCGGACCGCGGCGAGGACGTCAAAGCCGCCGAGGGCACCGTCGTCGAATTCGCCGGTGGGGGCCTCGTCGTCAAGGCGCCGAAGAGCTGGCGACGCTATGCCCGCTTCGGCGCCGGCGGTTCCGTTGACGTTCGCGTGCAGCTACCGGCTGGGTCGCAGGTCGTCTGCACTGCCGGAGTGGCATCACTGGGTGCCACCGGCGCCCTCGGCGTGTGCCGGTTTGCCAACGGCATGGGCGACATCACGCTCGATGGGACGGCGAACGCCCGGCTGCGCACTGGCTTCGGCGCGGTCAGGGTGGCGCACGTGGCCGGCGACGCCGACATCGCGACCGGCTCGGGCGAGCTGCGCATCGGCGTGGTCGACGGCGCTCTCGTTGCCAAGAATTCCAACGGCCATTGCGGCGTCACCTCCGTCCGGGGCGACGCGCAGGTGAAGTCCGCGAACGGCGAGATCGTCGTCGAGGACGCGCGCGCCGGGCTCGCGGCCAAGACCGCAAACGGGGCGATCCGCCTCGGCCGGGTGTCCCGTGGCAGCGTCGTCGCCGAGACGGCCGTCGGCTCCATCGAGATCGGTATCGCCGAGGGCAGCGCCGCCTGGCTCGATCTGGACACCCGTTTCGGCGAGGTGGTGTCCGAGCTCGCAGCGGCGGACCAGCCGGACCCCGATGCCGAGGTCGTCGAGGTCCGCGCCCGGACGGCTTTCGGAGACGTGACCATCCGGCGCCGCAGTGCCGTCGCGGCGGTGGAGGCGGCGAACGGGAAACGCTTGTGATCGCGGCGGTCAGCCTCACCGCGAAGGCGCGCTACGACCGGCGCGTCAGCCGGTAGCGCCGCTCACAGCACGACCGGCCGGTTCACGAAGCGCCGGTTCTGCGGCGACCAGTACCACCCGCCGCCCGCCTTGGTGCCGCCGTCGACCGGCACGTTGTGGCCCGTCACGTAGCTGGACATGTCCGACGCGAGGAACAGCGCGACCCGCGCCTGGTCTTCTGGCCAGCCGAGTCCGCCCGACTGGCGCCCAGGCCTGCCACAGGTCGTCGCGGCCCTCGTCCCGGCCGATGTAGTCGACCTGCGGGGTCTGGGTGAGGTCGGGGCCGATGCCGTTGACCCGGATCCCATAGCGGCCGACGGTCACCGCAAGGCTGGTGGTGAAGTGGTCCGCGCCGGCCTTCATGGCGGCGTACACCGGGTCGCCGGGGTAGCCGCGCATGCCCTCGACGGAGTGGAAGTTCACGATCGAGCCCTGCTTGCGCTCCATCATCGGCGTCGAGCACCGCCCGGGTCATGCCGAAGATGTGGCGCAGGTTGATCGCGTACATCGCCTCCCACGACTCGGGTGAGGAGTCCGGGAAACGTACCGGCGGCCGGAAGTCACCGACGTTGTTGACCAGGACGTCTACGCGCCCGTGCGCGCGCGACGACATCGTCGACGAACGCCGTGCCCGCCGCGTAGTCGGTGACGTCGACGACGTGCGCCCGCGCCGTGCCGCCCGCCTGCTCGATGTCGCGCTGCGACGGTCTGCGCCCGCTCGGGATCGATCTCGGCGACCTCGACGAGGGCGCCGTGCGCGGCGAAAGCCCGTGAGATGGCGCCGCCGATGCCGTCGCCGCCGCCGGTGACGATCGCGACCTTGCCGTCGAGCAGGCGGTTCCAGTCGGCGATCGGAGGGACGCGGTCCGGGGTCTGCGTGGTCATGAGCGGAGTTCTATCAGCGTCCCGCTGACGGGCCGTCAGGCGACTGCTGATAGGACAGGGAGGTGACTCTCCAGCGCGCGACGCCCGCCCTTCCGCTGCATCTGGTCAACTTCGCCGCGGAAGACCCCGGTAACGGTTGGCAGCACATGCTCGACCGGGCCGCTGGCCGCCGAGCGCGCCGGCATCGACCGGGTGACGGTCTCCGACCACGTCGTGTTCGGTGAGCGGCTCGAGGAGTACGGCAAGCCGGAGGTCGGCGGCATGCGCGGCTCGAAGCAGCCGACCGGCCCGGACGGTCACTGGCTGGAGCCGATGACGGTGCTGACGTTCGTCGCGGGGCAGACCTCGCGGGTGCGGCTCGGCACCGGGGTGCTGCAGGCCGCGCTGCGCCGGCCGATCGTGCTCGCGAAGGCGGCGGCCACCCTGGACGTGCTGTCCGGCGGACGGCTCGACCTCGGTGTCGGCGTGGGATGGCAGCGCGAGGAGTACGAGGCAGCCGGCCTGCCGTTCGAGGGCCGCGGCCCGCTGCTCGACGACACGCTCGCCGTCATGCAGAACGTCTGGCGCAACAGCCCGGCGCAGCACGACTCGCCCTACCTGACCTTCGAACGCATCCACTGCATGCCGCAGCCGCTGCAAAACGGCGGCGTGCCGCTCTGGATCAGCGGCACGATCAATCCGCGGACCCTGCGCCGCATCGCCCGCTTCGGCAGCGCGTGGATCCCGTGGGGCGACGACATCGCCAATCCCGCCCCGGGCCTCGCCCGCATCGCCGAGGTGATGGACGAGAACGGGCGCAGCATGGACGGGTTCCGCGTCCAGGGCAACCTCATGGTGCGCGCCGACGACAACGGCAAGATCCAGCTCGAGCAGGCGCTCGCGAACGTCCCCGGCCAGGTCGAGGCGGGTGTCACCGACTTCGGGCTGACGGTGCCGCTCCCGCGGGACGTCGACGGTGCCGCCGAGGTGCTCTCCGAAGTCGTGACCGCGTTCCACGCCGCTGCGGGTTCCTGACGCTGCTCGACCGGCGCCGCTGCACCGCCCTACAGCCAGCGCGCTGTCGCCGCCGGGCACCGTTTTCACTGTTGCGCGCGACGTCGCTCCTACCGTCGCCGGGACGCCTGCCGGGCAGTCGGGTTAGTTTCGTTGTCCAGACGTTCTGCGATGTGAGCTCAGTCCATATGGAGGCACCCGATGTCCACCCCCGTTCAGATCCGCACCGGTGCGCGGCTGCGCAGCCAGGTCGACGCCACCGAGGTCGTCGTCGTCCGGGCGCCCACGCGTGAGGTGAACCTGACCTGCGGCGGCCACCCGATGATCGACGTGAAGGCGGAGCCCGAGGCGGGCCTTTCGATCGACCCGGCGTTCGCGTCCGGCAGCCCGATCGGCAAGCGGTTCACGCTCGAGGAGGACCCGAGCCTCGAGGTGCTCGTCACCAAGGGCGGCGACGGCAGCCTGGCAGACGGCGGCCAGTTGCTGGTGCTGAAGGAGGCCAAGCCGCTTCCGTCCAGCGACTGATCCGCGACGGCTCCGGCATGAAGATCGACGTCAGTTTCGGCAAGGATTTCGACGCGGCGGCGCGCGAGGCCGCGGCGCTGGAGGAAGCGGGCTACGACGGCATCTGGAACGGCGAGACCTCGCATGATCCGTTCCTGCAGTGCGTGCTCGCCAGCCAAACGACGCGCACCGCGACGCTCGGCACGTCGATCGCGATCGCGTTCGCCCGCACCCCGATGACCCTGGCGAACCTCGGGTTCGACCTGGCCCGCTACAGCCAGGGCCGGTTCGTGCTCGGCATCGGGTCGCAGGTGAAGCCGCACATCGAGCGCCGCTTCTCGATGCCCTGGTCGCATCCCGCGCCGCGGATGCGCGAGTTCATCCAGGCGATGCGGGCGATCTGGGCGACGTGGCAGGACGGGACGCCCCTGATCGTTTCGCGGCGAGTTCTACACCCACACCCTCATGACGCCGTTCTTCGCGCCGCCGCCGCACGAGTGGGGGCCGCCGCCGGTCTACCTGGCGGGTGTCGGTGACCTCATGACCGAGGTCGCCGGCGAGGTGGCCGACGGGTTCTTCATGCACCCGTTCACCACCCTCGAGTACCTCGAGGAGACGACGCTTCCCGCCTTGCGGCGCGGTCGGGAAATGGGTGGCCACAAGACCGGCGAAGGCTGGGACCTCGGGGATTTCACGATCTGCGGACCCTCGTTCGTGACGGTCGGCCGTGACGAGCAGGAGATGCGCGCCGCGGTCACCGGGACGAAGAAGCAGATCGCCTTCTACGCCTCCACCTCGGCCTACCGCGGCGTGCTCGACGCGCACGGCTGGGGGGACGTGCAGCCGGAGCTCACCCGCCTTTCGAAGCAGGGTGAGTGGGACCAGATGGGCAACCTCATCGACGACGAGATGCTGCGCACCTTCTCGGTGATCGGCACTCCTGAGGAGGTGGGCCGCGGGCTGCGGGAGAAGCTCGGCGGTATCGCGCAGCGGGTCACCTGCTACGCCACCTACGACGTCGACCCGGCCATCTGGGCCGGCGTCAACGCGGCGCTTCGCGGCTAGCGGAGAAGGACGCCGCGGGACATGGGGTCCGGGTCGGGCGCCGCCGGGTCCGAAGCCGGGTCGGGGTTGACCGGGCCCGGCCCGCTGGTCGCCCCGGATCAGCTGGCGGACGTCCTGTGGTTCAGCACGGCGGCGCACCACAGCACGGACGCCGTCGTCGTCGACCTCGACGCGCCGCTGCCCGCCGAGCCGGCGCTCGCCGGCCGCACCCTGCGGGCCGCGCGCACCAGCGCGCGGGTACTGATCGGGATCTGCCGCGGTGCCCCGCCGCGGGCGAGCCTGCCGCTCGCACGCGAGCTCACGTTCTCGTTCGCGGTGCGCGCCGCGGACCCGGAGTTCGTCGCGGTGCCCGATCCGCTCGGTGCCGCCCGCGCCGCGCTCGACACCGCCCGCAGCCGCCCGCTGGCCGCTGCCGCGCTGTCGGTGCTGCTGCAGCAGACCGGCCTGTTACCGGTGTGGGAGGGGCTGGTCGCCGAGTCTGCGACGTACTCGACCTTGCTGGCGGGGCCCGAGTTCGCCGGCTGGCTCGCGGGATCCGCGCGGCGGGCGCCGGCACCGGACGGCGACGAACCCGTGCTCGCCGCACGCGAGGGCAACCTGCTGCGGCTCACGCTGAACCGCCCGCAGCGGCGCAACGCTTACGGCCGCGCCGTGCGGGACGCGCTCGTGTCCGCCCTGGAGATCGCCCAATGCGACGACGACGTCCGCGTCGAGCTGGACGGCAACGGACCCGCCTTCTGCAGCGGGGGAGACCTGGCCGAATTCGGCTCCGCAGAAGATCCGGCCAGCGCCCACGTGGTCCGGCTGCGCTACGGCGCCGCGCAGCTCCTGCATGACCTGGCGGCGCGGGTCACGGTGCGTATCCACGGCGCCTGCATCGGCGCCGGCATCGAGCTGCCGGCGTTCGCGGGACGGGTGGTGGCGGCCCGCGACACCCGGATCGCCCTGCCGGAGGTCGCCATGGGCCTGGTGCCGGGGGCCGGGGGGACGGTCAGCATCGTGCGCCGCATCGGTCGCTGGCGCACCGCCTGGCTCGCGCTCACCGGACACCACATCGACGCCGCGCAGGCTCTCGCCTGGGGGCTCGTCGACGAGGTCGCCGGCCCTGACGACCTCTTCGGCGCGCCCGCCCCTTCCGCGCCTCGGGTGGTGTGAACGCGATCGCGCCGCCGCCGGGCGACGCGCAGCGAGTGGCGGACTGGCTCGAGTCCGGCGTCGCTGCGCTGTGCGGCTTCATCCCGCCCGGTACCGCCGCGACGCAGGCTCGCCGCTGGACCGCTGAGTTCGACGAGCTGAGCACCGGCTGGGGGCATCCGGCGCGGGTGGACGGGGCCCGGCTGCTCGCCGAGCGGGCGGCGCTCACCGGCGCGCGCTTTCCGGGCGGCCGGTCGGGGCAGCGCTCGCTGGGAGGGGCCTGCCGGCTCCTGCCCTGCGCGGACGGATGGCTCGCCGTGTCGTTGCCGCGCGGATCGGATCTGGACCTGGTGGCGCCTCTGGTCGAGGCCGACGTGAGCGATCCCTGGGAAGCGGTCCGGCGCTTTGCGGGCGCGCGGCCGGCGGACGAGGTCGTGCAACGCGCGCGGCTGCTCGGGCTGGCGATCAGCCGGGTCGGTGAGGGCGGGCCAGGCCTGCGGCTACCAGAGCCTTCCGCGCCCGGCCTGCCGGCCGGCCACGGGCAGGGCGGGCGCGCGCCGCTGGTGATCGACTTCAGCGCGCTGTGGGCGGGGCCGCTGTGCGCCAACCTGCTGGGCCTCGCGGGCGCCCGGGTGGTGAAGGTCGAGAGCTACGGGCGGCTGGACGGCGCCCGGCGCGGGGAGCCCCGCTTTTACGACCTGCTGCACGCCGGGCACGAATCGATCTGCATCGACCCGCGGCGCCGTGCGGAACGCGCGGCGCTCGCGCGGCTCGTCAGCTCGGCCGACGTCGTCATCGAGGCATCCCGGCCCCGCGCGCTGCGTGAATGGGGGCTTTCGGCGGGGGAGGCGGTGCGGCGCGGCACGGTCTGGGTGAGCGTCACCGCGTTCGGCCGGGACCCCGGCGACCGGGTCGGGTTCGGCGACGACATGGCAGCCGCCGCCGGGCTGGTCGCTCTGGATAAAGAATCCAACCAGCCGTGCTTCGTCGGTGACGCGATCGCCGATCCGCTGACCGGGATCGCCGCCGCCGTCGCTGTCGCGCGCGCGCTGCAGCGCGGCGGCGGGCAGCTGCTCGACATCGCGCTTTCCGCAGTAGTAGCAGGCACTTTGGACGGGACCGGCGTGCTGCCGGTGGCAGCGCAAGCGTCCCCTCCCACCGCCCGCCCCGCCCCGGGCCCGGCCGCGCTCCCGTGCGCGGACACCGACCGAGTGCTCGCGAGTGGTTAGGCTCGGCGGTCATGGAGGCGAGCGAGTTTTCCGACATCCGGGTGGCCGTCCGGCGCTTCGTGCGTGATGAGGTGGTGCCGCTCGAGCCCGAGATCGAGGAGCGCGACGAGATCCCCCAGCCGATCCGCAAGGCGGCGGCTGACATGGGCCTGTTCGGCTTCGCGCTCCCGGAGGCATACGGCGGCCTCGGCCTGTCCATGGAGCAGGAGGCGCAGCTGGTCTTCGAGCTCGGCTACACCACACCGTCGTTCCGGTCGATGTTCGGCACCAACAACGGCATCGCCGGGCACGTCCTCATGCTGTCCGCCGGCGAGGCTCAGAAGTCGGAGTACCTGCCGAAGGTGGCATCCGGCGAATGGACCGCCAGCTTCGCGCTGACCGAGGCGGAGGCCGGATCCGACCCGGCCGGACTGTCGACCAGCGCGGTCCGCGACGGGGACGGCTGGGTCATCAACGGTGCCAAGCGCTACATCACGAACGCACCCGTCGCCGACGTCTTCATGGTCTTCGCGCGCACCGACCGCGACGCGCCACCGACGAAGGGCATCTCCTGCTTCCTGGTGCCCGCGGCCACGCCGGGTGTGACGGTCGGGCCCAAGGACCACAAGATGGGCCAGGCGGGGGCCTGGACCGCTGACGTCTACCTGGACGACGTGCGCGTCGGCCCGCAGACCCTGATCGGCGCCGAGGGCACCGGCTACGCCACGGCGATGGCCTGCCTCGCGCACGGCCGGCTGCATATCGCCGCGCTGTGCGTGGGCCTCACGCAGCGGCTGGTCGACGAGACGGTGGGTTTCGCGGCCGAGCGGGTGCAGGGCGGCAAGCCGATCGCCCAGCATCAGCTGATCCAGGCGCTCATCGCCGACTCGCAGACCGACCTGATGGCCGCCCGGGCGCTCGTGCTCGAAGCGGCCCGGGCCTACGACAGCGGTGAGGACACCAAGCTCGGCCCCGCTTGCGCGAAGTACTTTGCCAGCGAGGCGGTCGGCCGGGTGGCCGACCGGGCGGTGCAAGTGCACGGCGGTGCCGGCTACATGCGCGGCGTGGCCGCTGAGCGGTTCTATCGCGACGTGCGGCTCTTTCGCATCTACGAGGGCACCAGCCAGATCCAGCAGTTGGTCATCGCTCGCGCGGTTCTCAAGCAATTCGCCGGCATCGGGCGCTCCGCCGGTTGATCCGGCTGGGCAGGGTGGCGCGTTGCCGTTGTCGGGTATCCGACAGCGGCGGACACGTTCCAGAAAGCGACTGCGCACAGTGATCGTTGCGCGATCCGTCGACTGCTCGATACGTGGTCATCGAGCTGCGAAAGCTGCTGCGGTGACGAAGGAACGCCGGTTTCGCCCGACCGGCTCACGGGCGGACGGCGTGCTTCGTTAATCACCTAACGTGACAGCGATCATTGGCTTTCTGTGTGAAAACGGCTCCGGCGGCGACCCTGACTCGTTAGCGTTCTCGCGATGGCTGAACACGCGTTCGCACCGCTGCTCGACGTCGCCGGACTCTCGCTGCGCTTCGGGGGCATCGGCGTGCTCGAAGACGTCTCGTTCGACGTTGCGCCGCAGACGTTCTGCTCGCTCATCGGACCCAACGGCGCCGGCAAGACCTCGCTGTTCAACTGTGTCAGCCGCTTCTACCAGCCCCAGGCCGGACGCATCGCCGTCTGCGGTGTCGATGTCCTCGAAGTCCCGGCTCACGGGCTCGCCCGGCTCGGTGTCAGCCGCACCTTTCAAGAGCTGGCGCTCTTCCCCTCGCTGTCGGTGTTCGACAACGTTCTGCTCGGAACGCACGTCACCACCGGCTCCGGGCTGCTGCGCGGCGCGCTGCGCACGCCCGGCGCCCGCAGCGTGGAACGCCTGGCCCGCCGGCGCTGCGGCGACGTGCTGGACCTGGTCGGGCTCGCCGACGTCGCCGACCGCCCGGCCGCCGGCCTGTCCTACGGCGTGCAGAAGCGGGTGGAGCTCGCCCGCGCGCTGGCCGGGCGGCCGCGGCTGCTGCTGCTCGACGAGCCGGCGAGCGGGCTCACCGGCCCGGAGGTCGCGGCCTTCGCCCAGCAATTACGGGGCATTCGCGAGCAGCTCGACCTGACGATCCTCATGATCGAGCACCACATGGCCATGGTGATGCAGGTCAGCGGTCAGGTGGTCGTGCTCGACAGTGGCCGGGTCATCGCGAACGGCCCGCCGCAGCAGATCCAAGCCGATCCGGCAGTCGTCGAGGCGTACCTCGGGGCCCCCGCATGACAGGAAGCACCGCCCTGCTCGAGGTGTCGGGGCTCGCCGCCGGCTACGGCCGGTTGCGCGTGCTGCACGGCATCGATCTGGCCGTGCACAGCGGCGAAGCCGTGGTGCTGCTGGGAGCGAACGGCGCCGGCAAGACCACTGCCCTGCGGGCGATCTGCGGGATGATCCCCTCGCGCGGGGAGATCCTGCTCGACGGGCAGCCGACGCGCGGGCAGCGGCCGGAGGCGCTGGTCCGCCGAGGAGTGGCACACGTCCCGCAGGGGCGAGGCACCTTCGCCGAGCTGTCGGTCGCCGACAATCTGCGCGCCGGCGCGATCACCCGGCGCGACCGTGAGGTGGCGGCCGACATCGACCGCGTCTATCAGCACTTCCCGCAGCTGGCGAAACGGCGTGATCAGCCGGCCGGCAAGCTGTCCGGCGGCGAGCAGCAGATGCTGGCGCTCGGCCGCGGCCTGCTCTCGCGGCCTCGGCTGCTGCTGCTCGACGAGCCGTCACTCGGTCTCGCCCCCCTGGTGGCGCGGGAGGTGATGGCCCGGCTGTCGAGCATGATGGCCGAGACCGGCACCGCGCTGCTGCTGGTCGAGCAGAACGCCGTGCTGGCACTCGAGCTGTCGAGCCGGGCTTACGTTCTCGAGGCCGGCCGTATTGCACTGCGCGGCCCGGCCGCGGCTTTGCGCGCCGACGAAAGCCTGCGCCGGGCATACCTGGGGTACTGACATGACGCTCTTCGCGCAGCATCTCGTCGACGGGCTGCAATACGGCTGCATCTACGCGGCTCTGGCGCTCGGCATCGTTCTCGTCTTTCGCGGCACGGGCGCGCTCAACTTCGCGCAGGGCGAGATGGCCATGGTGTCCACGTATCTCACGTGGAGCCTGCTGAACTGGGGACTGCCGCTCGTTGCCGCCCTCGCCATCTCGATGGCGGCATCCTTCGTCGGCGGGGCTCTTCTCGAGCGCGTCGTGCTGCGACCGATCGCCGCCAAGAGCTCGAGCCATCTGCCGGTGGTCGTGACGACGATCGGCTTGCTGCTCGCGCTGAACAGCTTCGCGCAGTGGGTGTACGGCACCGATGGCCGGGTGCTGCCCAGCCTCTTCGGCGCCGACACCGTTCACCTCGGATCGGTCGAGTTCACGACGGCCACCGCCGGGGCGCTCGGGACGCTCGTCCTCGTCGCGATCGCCCTGCGCCTGCTGCTCAATCACACCCGCTTCGGCCTGGCGATGCGTGCGGTGGCCAGCAACCGGCAGTCGAGCAGTCTGGCCGGGATCGGCGTCGGGCGCGTGCTCATGGCGGGCTGGGGGCTGGCGGCGGCGCTCGGCGCGCTGTCCGGAGCACTCGTCGCGCCGACGGTGACCGCATTCGACAGCTCGCTCATGCAAGGCGTGCTGGTGCTCGCCTTCGCGGCCGCCACCGTCGGGGGTTTCGACAGCCTGCCCGGGGCCATCGTCGGTGGCCTGATCGTCGGGGTGCTCGAGAGCCTGGTCTCCGGCTATCTCACGACGGATCTCAAGCTGCCGATCGCGTTCGTGCTGATCCTCGGTTTCCTGCTGGTACGCCCGACCGGGCTCTTCGGCCGCGCTCGGGTGCAGCGGGTATGAACGCCACCGCCGGAGGCCGTCGCGGCCTGCGATCGTTGCCGACGGTCGCTCTCGTGGCGTTGCTCGCCGTCCTGCCCTTGCTGCTGCCGGCGTTTCAGGTCGAACGCCTGTCGGCGACCATCGCGACGGCCATCGCCGTGCTCGGCCTGGTGGTCCTCACCGGATGGTCGGGGCAGATCTCCCTGGGGAATGGGGCGTTCTTCGGCATCGGTGCCTACACCACCGCGATTCTCGTCGCCCATCAGGGATGGCCGCATCTGGCGACGCTGGCGCTCGCCGGCGTCATCGGCTTGCTGTGCGGGGCGCTGGCGGGCCTTCCGGCGCTGCGGGTGACCGGCATCTACCTGGCGCTCGTCAGCCTCGCGCTCGCCACCTCGTTTCCCCCGTTGGTGCAGCACTTTCAGTCGCTGACCGGCGGGACGCAGGGGATGGCGGTGCCGGCGTTCACGCCGTGGTTTTCCGGGATCAGCCAGGAGCGCTGGGGCTACTACGTCGCACTGGTCATCGCGGTCCCGCTCTTCCTGCTGGCACGCGATTTCGGGCAGAGCCGATGCGGGCGCGCGCTGCGCGCCCTTCGTGACAGCGAACCGGCAGCGAAGGCGATGGGCATCGCGGTGGCGCGCTACAAGGTCGCCGCCTTCGCGATCTCGGGCGGGCTAGCCGGCGTCGCCGGCTCCCTTTCCGTACTGGTGCAGCCTTTTCCGTACATCGATCCGCGCTCGTACCTCATCGTGCTGTCCATCGGCCTGCTGACCGGGCTGGTCGTCGGTGGCGCCGGGAGCGTCATCGGTGCGGCGCTCGGCGCGCTGTTCCTCGACCGCGTCCCGACGCTCGTCACCGACTCCGCCCACCTTTCCGGCAGCGCGACGAACCTGTTCTACGGCGGGCTGCTGATCCTGCTCATGTTCGTGATGCCGGGCGGGGTCGTCGGCCTCGTCTCGGCGGGTTGGCGGCGGCTCCCTCGGCGCGGCTGGCGGCGGCACGCGGCCCCCGTCGCCGGGGCTGACCCGATGCCGCTCGTCGCCGCGGGCGGCCCGCTTCCCGAACCGTCACCCGACCAGCTCCTGAAAACCGAGAGGACACCATGAACACCCGAGCAGCTGTCCGGCGGCTCGCCGCCCTGACCCTCACCGGTGCGGTATTGACGATGGCCGGCGCGTGCGGCAGCAGTTCCACCGGCGCCTCGGCCGGCGGTGGCGGCAGTTCGTCGGCGAAGGTCGACCCCGAAACCGGGCTCATCAACGCGAAGGCCTGCCGCAACACCACGGAGGGCGTCACCGCTGACTCCATCACGTTCGGGCAGAGCCACCCGGAGTCCGGGCCTTCGGCGGTGACGGCGAAGGCCACCGACGGCGTCAAGGGATTCTTCGCCTACGCCAATGCCGAGCTGGACGGCGTGAAAGGGCATCAGCTGAAGCTGGTCACGAAAGACGATGCCGCGCAGGCGTCGCGCACGGTGGCGAACGTCAACGAGATGATCGAGCAGGACCACGTCTTCGGTTTCATCCAGAATCTGGGCACCCCGAACAACCTCGCGATCCGCGACCGGCTCGACGCGTTGTGCGTGCCGAACCTGCTGCTGTCCACCGGGTCCCCGGCGCTCGTCTCGCCCGTCCAGCACCCGTTCACCCTCATCGCGAACGCCACCTACGCCGCCGAGGTCAACGCATTCGTCGACTACGTGGCGAAGAACGCTCCCGACGCACGTATCGCGACCATCAGCGAGAACAGCGATTTCGGGAAGTCCTACCGGGACCCGATGGAGAAGGCGGCGGCTGCCAAGGGACTGACGATCGCCACGCAGCAGACCTACGAGCCGACCGATCCCGACGTCACCACCCAGTTCACCGCCATCCGCAACGCGAAGGCCAACGTGCTCTTCATCGGAGCGGCCGCCCTCAAGTGCTCGCAGTCGATCGACGCGGCGGCACACGCGTTCGACGTCACGTACCTGTCGGCGAACTGCACCTCGAAGGCCATCGTGGGGCTGGCGAAGCCGGACAACGCCGACGGGCTCATCAGTGAAAGCGCGCTGATGGACCCGACGAACTCCGACTTCGCCGCCAACCCGCGGATGAAGCTGTACTTCGAGAAGATGAAGAAGTACGCCCCTGACGCGGACCCGACGAACAGCTCGACGTCGTACGGCTGGACGGAAGCGGCCATCCTGTACGAGATCCTCAAGGCTTCGCCGAAGCTCGACCGCGTCGACGTCATGAACACTGCCAACCATCTGACGCTCAGCGACCAGCCCGGCCTGCTGCAAGACGGCGTCGTGTGGAAGATGAACACCCCGTCGGACGCCTACCCGGTCGAAAGCTTCCGCTTGCAGACCTGGGACAGCAAGACGCACCGCTTCGTGCCGATGAAGGACCTCACGTCCTACGACGGGCGCTCCGGCCAACTTGTCGGCTGAACGTCCGCGCGCGTGCTGACCGCCGCGCGATGATGGCCGAGTGAGGAGCGCATGACGGTTCCTGCCGAGGGATCGCTCGCCGGCGCCGCCGACCCGATCGCGGTCGGCGGTCGCCGACGCTTGGCGTCAGCCGAGCTCCGGCCGGTCATCGCCAGCGGCTTGATCCGGGCGGTGCTCATCCCGGTCTCCGCGGTGCTCGCGCTCGGCACCGCGAAGGTGCTCTTCGGCGCGGTGGGTGCGAACGCGTACGGCCCGGTCGTCTTCGTCGGCACGCTCTTCCAGCTGCTGCCGTTCGCCGATCTCGGCGTCGGTGCCGCCGTCACCCGTGCCGTCGCCGCCGCCGACGACCCGGCGCGCAGCGCACACGTGGCCGCGGTGCTGCGACGCAGCCTGCGGGTGCTGACCATCTCGGCGGGCGTACTGGTCGTGGCTGCCTTCGTGCTGGGGCTTTTCGGGGCGTGGGAGTCGCTGCTCGGGCTGGACTCGCGGCTGCCGCACGCGAACATCGCGGCGACGGCGACGATCGTCGTTTTCGCGTTGCAGCTGCCACTGGCCGTGGGTCAGCGGACCCTGCTCGGCGCGGGCAAGAATCACGTGGCCATAGCGATCGGCATTGTTCAGCCGGCCACCGCGTTCACGCTCGCCGTGGTGCTGCGGCTGGCCGGCGTCTCCGAGGCCGCGTTCGTACTCATCTACCCGTGTGCCGTCCTCACCAGTTCGGTCGTGACGACGCTCGTCGCCCGGCGGCTCACCGGCCTCCGGCTCTCCCCGGTCGCTGCGTGGCGACCGGCGCCGCCGAACGGCGTGCCGGCGCGGGTGCTCGCGATCGCGTTGCCGATGTTTCTGATGACCGTCGGGCTGCCGATCGGCCTGCAGTGCGACAAGGTCATCATCAGCCACCGGCTGCCGTCCCGCGTGCTGTCGGAGTACGCGCTGTGCTCGCAGCTGTACGTCCCCGGCTGGCTGGTGCTGAGCGCTGCGGCATTCGCCCTGCTGCCCATCTTCACCCGGCGCCGGGCGCACGGCGTTCCGCACCGCAGGCTCTTCGCCGCTGTCGGTGCCGGGTTCACCGCGCTCAGCGTGCTGGTGGCAGTGGGCTTCGTGCTCGTTTCGCCTCTCATCGCCGATGTCTTGAGCGACGGGCACGTGCGGCTGGGGCTGGGCTTGCGCCTGGCGTTCGCCGCGCTGCTCGTGGTGCAGACGGCGGGCCTGGTGTCCAGCATGGTGCTGAACCGTCCCGAGGAGATGCGCTTCCAGGCCGGCTGCGTGCTGCTGATGATGCCGGTGAACGTCGGGCTGTCGTGGTGGCTCGCCGGTGCGGTCGGGGTCGCCGGACCGGTCATCGCCTCGGCCGCCAGCGTCGGCGTTCTCATGACGTTGCCCGCAGCCATCCGCGCGGCGCGCAGCCGCAGCTATCCGACCGCGTTGAACCCGCAGCTTTCCGGGCTGGGGTAGGGCTTCGCGGCTGAGGGGGCTAGCCCGCGTGGTCCGTTCAGCGATCCGCCTGCTCCATCACAAGATCCATCTCGCTGCGAATCAACGCGGCGAGCGGCCCGGCGTGGGGCTCGTTCAGCATCGTCTTGTGCGTGCCGGACACGTGCCGCGTGTGGTGCGGGCCGGACAGGTATGCCTCCCAGGCGCCCTCGCGCAGCACCGGATCCGCCACGTTGGCCGGGTCATCGGCCGCCACGACGACGACCGTCGGCCCGGGGTAGGCCCGCCCGCGGTAGAGCATGCTGACGACCCTGCTCTGGCGCAGGAAGAGCCCGCCTTCGGGCCGCTCCCCGGGGGTTTTCAACGCGCGGCCGGTACCGATCGACAGGTAGCGCCGCACGACGGGTACCCATTCGCGCAGCCCGCGCCGGCGGATGCGGGGTTGCGCGCTCGGGTGCGGCGCGAAACTGTCCAGAACGACGAGCAGCTCGACCTGCTCGCCTGCCGCGCGCAGCTGCTGGGCCATCTCGAACGCCACGACCGCACCGAACGAATGGCCTGCCAGGTAATACGGGCCGGAGGGCCGCACCGCGCGTATCGCGGCGATGTTCGCGCGGGCCGTGCGGCGCACCGACCACTCCGGAAACTTGCGTATCTCGCGCCCGCTGCCTTGCAGCGCCCACACCGGCTGATCGTTGCCGAGGTGTGCGGCGAGCGGGCGAAAGGTCATCCCGAGCCGCCCCGCTCCGGTCACGCAGAACAGCGGCGGCCGGCTGCCTTCGCGTCGCAGCGGCACGAGAGGGTCGCGCCGGGCGGCCTCGCTCTCCCGTTGCGACGGCCGGGCAGCGGCGGCGAACTCGGCGACGGTGGGTGCCTCCAGCAGCAGCCGGCTCGACACCTCGACGCCGTGCCGGTTCGCCAGCCGGGCGACGAGCTCCTCGGCGGAGAGGCTGTCCCCGCCGAGGTCGAAGAAGTCGTCCTCGATGCCGATGGAAGCCAACCCGAGCACTTCGGCCCAGATGACCGCGACCTGCCGCTCCCATTCGCTGCGCGGGGCGACCTCGTCGGCGACCGCGCGCTTCGGCGGGTCCGGCAGCTGCGCGCGGTCCACCTTCGAACGCTCGTTGCGGGGCAGCTCGGACAGGAAGACGATCGCTTCCGGGATCATGTATGCGGGGAGCGTCTTGCGCAGCCCGCGGCGAAGCTCAGCCGCGCGCACGATCGGTGCTGCCGGCTCCAGCACCACGTAGGCGACCAGGCGCTCCCGCCCGGAAGCGGTCGCCCGGCCGACCACGATCGCGTCGGCGATGCCTTCACAGTGCAGCAGGGCGCCTTCGACCTCGGCCGGCTCGACCAGATTGCCGCGGATCTTGACCGACAGGTCCTTGCGCCCGGCGAGGCGGAAGTTGCCGTCCGGCAGCGCCACGGCGAGGTCGCCGGTGGCGACGGCTACCCGCCCGTCACCGAGTGGCGTGTACTTCTGCCGGGTGCGCTCCGGATCGCGCCAGTAGCCGACCGGCAGGAAGCGCGAGATGACGAGCAGGTTCGCCACCTCGCCGGGAGCCGGAGAGCTGCCGTCGTCACGCTCGAACGCGACGTCGACTCCCACGATCGGCCGCCCGGCCGGTACCGGCCGCGGCGCGTCGGGCACTTGATCGGTGATCTCGAACGCCGAGACCATCGTCGTCTCGGTGGAGCCGAACACGTTGAGCAGCCGGCAGGTGGCAGGAAGCGCCCGGCGGATCGCGTAGGCGTCGGAGCTCAGCAGCTTCTCGCCGCCGCTGCGGACCATGCGCAGCGAGTCCGGCAGCTGCTGTCCCGGGCGCAGCGTGCGCACGACGGCGGTGAGCAGCGACGGCGGCGCCGGCAGCAGGGTGATCGCGTGCGTTTCGAGCCAGCCGGGAAGCGGCCCCGCTCCACGCGCGCGCGGATCGTAGAAGTGCAGGGATGCGCCGGTCTGCAGCGTGGAATTCAGGTCGCCTCGGGCGGCGCCGAACGACAGCGGCATCACCATCCCGACGCGGTCGTCCGGGCGCAGCCAGTCGTCGCGATGGCGGTGGTGCAGCTGATGCGAGAGCGTCCGATAGCTGACGGCGACGCCCTTGGGGACGCCGGTGGATCCCGACGTGTAGGTGATGCCGCTGATGTCGTCCGGCCCGGCCGTGAGGGCTGAGGCAGCCGGGAACGGCACGGCAGCAGCGGGCTCGGGATCATCCATGGCGCCGTCCATGAGGAGCACCTCATCGGCGCCGGCTTGCGCGGCGAGTTCCGCCAGCTCGGGAGAGGTGATGATGAGTCGCGCGCCGCTCGCCGCCATCACCGTGCGGAGCCGCTCGAGCGGCACCGACGGGTCGAGCACCACCTCGGGCCAGCCGCACTTGAAGACGGCCACCGCGGCGACGGCGAACCGCCGGTTGTGATCGAGCAGCACGGCGAGGGGGGACTGCTTGCCGGCGCCGAGCGCCGCCAGCCGGCGTGCGATGCGCTGCGCGAGTGCATCCGACAGCGCGTCGACCTCCGCGAACGTCAGCTGCTGCCCGGCGGCGCAGTCACAGGCCGCGACGGCATCGGGCTGAACGGCGACCACCTGCCGCCAGAGGTCGAGCGGGCGCCGGAACGGGAACTCGTCGTCGCCGTCCGGGGCGCTGCCGCGGCCATCGTCGACGACCGCCTCTCCCTGTGCGGCCTGCACCAGTCTCCCCGAAATGGCCGGCGGCTCCGCATGAGCCGAAGATGTGGTTTCGCTGAACATAACCGGCGTCGACATCGCCGCGCAGCGAAACGGATGACCCGGCTTGGCCGCGCCTTTCAGCTCTTCGGGAGAAGGTCCGCGGGCAGGTTGTCGTCGTTCTTCAACGCGTGAAACAGCGACAGCGCCTTGGTGCGGTCCCACAGCACGACGCTTCCGGCGCCCGGCTCGTTCGCGAACCCGCCGACCGGCACCGTGAGCGTCTGGCCGTCCGACCCGCCGGCATCGCGCAGCGCCAGCCCGAGGGATACGACGTCCCAGATGTGGCTGCCCTTGTCGACGGTGAGGGCGTCGACCGCGTCGTAGCCGAGCGGGATCGACTTGAACGGGTTCAGCAGCGTGCCCGCGCTCGCGACCTTGTTGAGCAGCGCGGCGAGGAACTGCCGCTGATGCATGACGCGCTCGAGGTCGCCGGTGGCGAACTTGCGGCTGCGCACGTAGCCGAGCGCCTCGGCGCCGTTCAGCGTCTGGCAGCCGGCCTTCAGGTCGATGCCGGCGTTGCCGTCGCTGAGCGGCTGGTCGAGGCACAGCCGGACGCCGCCGACCGCGTCGACCATCTCGGCGAAGCCGGCGAAGCCGATCTCCGCGTAGTGGTCGATGTGCAGGCCGGTGACCTGCTCGACGGTGCGCACCAGGAGGCTCGGCCCGCCGAAGGCGAAGGCGGCGTTCAGCTTGTTGCGGCCGTGCCCGTCGATCGGCACGTACGAGTCGCGCGGCAGCGACACCAGCGTCGTCTTCTTGCCGCCGGTGTGGATCAGCATGATCGTGTCGGTGCGGCCGCCCGCGGCGTAGCCCGTGGCGAGCTGCTGGCGCTGCTTCGGAGTGAGGTCCGACCGGCTGTCGGAGCCCACGATCAGCCAGTTGGTGCCGGCGGTATTGCCCGGCCTCCCGGTGTAGCCCTGCAGCGCGTTCGTGCGGTGCAGCCCGGCGTCCCACGACCAGAAGATGCCCACTGCGGTGAGCAGCAGGACGACGACGAGCGCGAGGATGCGCTTCCCCCAGCCGAAGCGCCGCTTCTTGCGGACCTTCTCCTGGCGCCGGGGGGACAGCTCCGGCGGCAGCGGCCGGTCACCCGGGCTCCACGGCTGCTGCTGCGGCTCGGCGGGCCGCCAGGGAGGATCCGCGGTCGGGGTCGACGCGGGGGCGCGGCTGCGCGAGCCGGCGACGACGGGACGCGCAGCGGGATTGGTCGGCGCATCCGGGGGAGTGCCGCGCTTCCGCCCGCCCTCTTCCGAGGGGCGCTGGCCGTACTCGTCCACGTCGTCCCTCCTCCCCGGCGCGGCAATGTTTGCGAACGACGGTACGCACCGTCCCCTCGCTCAACGCACCGCGAAACGAGGATCGTCCCCGGATCCGATCGGCCGATAGTCGGATTCGCGACGCGTCGACCTCGGCGGTTTGGGGGATGCTGGGTCGCTGTGAGGAACCAGTGAGCTCCTGCAAGGTCGCGCTGCTCGGGTACGGGGTCGCCGGCGAGCACTTCCATGCGCCTCTGATCGCCGCGACCCCCGGCCTGGAACTGGCGGCGATCGTCACGTCCGATCCGGAGCGCAGCGGCCGAGCCGAGCAGCGTTATCCCGCGGCCCGCGGGCTGCCGTCGGCGGATGCCGTCTGGAGTGACGCGCAGCGCTACGACCTGGCCGTCATCGCCACGCCGAACGCCTCTCACCATGCGCTCACCCTGGCTGCGCTGGGCGCCGGCCTGCCGGTGGTCGTCGACAAGCCGCTGGACGTCTCCGCCGCCGAGGCGCAGTCGCTCGTCGACGCGGCGGCACGCGCGGGGCTGCTGCTCACCGTCTTCCAGAACCGGCGCTGGGACAGCGACTTCCTGGCGCTGCGCAAGCTGCTGGAGCATGGCGATCTCGGAACGGTGTGGCGCTACGAGTCGCGTTTCGAACGCTGGCGGCCGCAGCCGAAGCCGGGGTGGCGGGAATCGGGCGATCCCTCGGCGGGCGGCGGCCTGATCGCCGATCTCGGCAGCCATCTCGTCGACCAGGCGCTCGTGCTGTTCGGACCGGTCACCCACGTCTACGCCACCGCCGATCGCCGCCGGCCGGGTGTCGAGGTCGAGGATGACGCCTTCCTGTCGCTGACCCACCGCAGCGGCGTGCGCAGCAGCCTGTGGGTCAGCGCCGTGGCGGCCCATCTCGGTCCGCGGCTGCGGGTGCTCGGCTCGCGCGGGGCGTACGTCGTCGAGGGGCTCGACTGCCAGGAAGAGACGCTGCGCGGCGGCGGGGATCCGGCGTCCGCCGACTGGGGCGTCGAGTCGCCGAAGCGCTGGGGGCGGCTGGTGGTCGGGGACAGCGAGCGGGCGGTCCCGCGCGGCCCCGGTGCCTATCCGGCGTTCTACGCGGGCGTGCGCGACGCCATCACGCTGCACGGCCCGGTCCCGGTGGATCCCGGCGATGCCGTGCAGACGTTGGAGGTCCTCGACGCGGCGCGGCGCAGCGCCACGTCGGGTGAGGTCGTGGCGCTGTGAAGCGCAGCGCCGGGCTGCTGCTCTGGCGCCGCGCCGGCGGTGCCGAGGACGGGGACGGCGGCGCGGTGCAGGTGTTGCTGGCGCATCCCGGTGGCCCGTTCTTCGCGCGCAAGGACGACGCCCACTGGACGATCCCGAAAGGCGAGATCGACGCCGGTGAGGACGAGCTCGCCGCGGCGCTACGCGAGTTCACCGAGGAGCTCGGGATCCCCGTTCCACCGGGGACTCCCATCCCGCTCGGGGAGGCGAAGCAGAGCAGCGGAAAGGTGAACGTCATCTGGGCGCTGCGCGGCGAGCCCGGGCTGTTCGAGGTGCGCAGCAACCATTTCGACCTCGAGTGGCCGCCCCGCTCCGGCAGGATCGAACAGTTCCCGGAGGTCGACCGCGCCGAGTGGTTCAGCGTCGAGCAGGCGCGGGTCAAGCTGTTCGGTGCGCAGCGCGAGTTCCTGGACCGCCTGCTGGCGGCGCTGGCTCAGGCCCCGGCTGCCACCGAGGCCCGCGGCCGGCCGAGCAGGAATCCCTGCCCGTAGCGAACGCCGGCTCTGGCGAGTGCCGACAGCTCCTCCTCGGCCTCGACGCCTTCCGCGATGAGCGCGGCGCCGATCTCGTCGGCGAGCGCCACCAGCGCTTTGACCAGCGCGAGCCGTGCCGGGTCGGCCGGTAAGCCGCGCACCCAGCCGCGGTCGAGCTTGACGTACGAGGGGCGCAGGTCGCGGATGAGTGTCAACGTGTCGTAGCTCGGCTGCACCGACGTGACCGCGATGGTCGTGCCGATCGGCAGGTCGGCGATCAGCTGCGCGGCGTTGTGCGTGCCCGCCAGCGCCGCCGCGTCGATCTCGAGCACGACAGGCCGGCGTGCTCGTTCGAGGATGCCGCGCAAGGCCCGGCCGGCGTTCAGCAGCGCGATCGACACGTTGAGCCCGAGCCATTCCTCGTCGGGGAAGTCGGCGGCTGCCTGCACGCCTGCCCGGGCCAGCAGGATCTCGAGCTCCAGGCCGTGACCTTGCGCTGCCTGCTCGGCGAGCCGCTGGTGCGGTGAAACGCCGTCGTCGAAGCGGGTGAGCGCCTCGCGGCCGAAGACGTGACCGGACTCGAGCTCCACGATCGGCTGGAACACCGTGCGAAACGCCGGCTCCTCGGCAGCGGGTCGCACCGCGAACGGCCGGCCCGACCCAGAGGTGCGCGGGCCCGGGATCGCGGGCGTCGTCGCGGCCGGGTGCGGCGCCGGGAGGTCTCCGCCGAAATGCAGCACCGATGCCCAGTCCGGCGCGGGCGTGGACACGACCGCCGCCGCCTCGCCGCGGGCTGCTGCCGGCGCCTTCTTGACGCGCGGTTTCGGCTCGACGGGAACCGACAGCCACGCCTTGCCGTGCACGAAGAAGTCGGCGATCGAGTAGCGCAGGCCGATGAACGCGACGATGGCGTAGGCGGCCAGCGCAGTGTTCAGGCAGGCGTAGGAGAAGTTCACCAGGTGGTCGTGCGTCCACGCCTGCCACAGCGTCCAGCCGGCGAGTGCCGTCACCAGGTAGGGCGAGACGACGAAGAGGAAGTCCGGCACCGTGCGGTTGGCGACCTTCGGGGTGCGCCCGAAGACGCTCTTCTCCCCGGTGAGCGCCTGCACCATCGAGTTGGCGAAGCCGGCCAGGTTGACCGGCATGAGGATCAGGTTGAAACCGTAGATCCGCAGCACGTCGAGACGCTTGTAACCGCAGTACTTGAGGTCGCTCGCCATCCCGAAGAAGTAGGGCAGCGCGATGGCGCCGAGCAGCGGGCTGATGAGCGTGCTGTCGAACGGATACACCAGCAGCAGGAGCAGGCTCGCCGAGCTCCACGCGACCGAACCCATGTAGTTCAGCCGGATGAAGTTCTCGCTGATGCGGTTCTGCTGGCCGCGCGCGGCGCGCTGCTTACGCGCCCGCCACAGCTTCGGCATGATCAGCACGCCCCCGTTGGCCCAGCGGCGGCGTTGGATGCACAGCGAGCCGAAGTCCGGGGGAGTGGCGCTGTAGGCCAGCCGTTCCGGGTAGTTCAGCAGGGACCAGCCGCGGGCGCGCAGGTCGATGGTCGACTCGGTGTCCTCGATGACGGTGCGGTCCTGGATGTAGCGGCGGATCTCCCAGCTGCCGACGAACGTGCTCTCGCGCACGTCGTCGAGTGCCCGCTTGCGCAGCACGGCGTTGGCGCCGACCCAGAAGGTCGCGCCGTAGTAGGTCATCCCCTGGTGGGCGATGTACTGCAGGTCGGTGGTGGCCCCGGCGATGCGTTCCAGCCGGGTGCCGGAGCCGGGGAAGGCGCTGTAGGGCGTCTGAGCGACGGCGACGTCGGCGTGCTCGCTCTGCTCCATCAGGTGCACGAGGCGCAGGCAGTACTCCGGCAGCAGCACGCTGTCGGCGTCGAGCGTGAGCACGTAATCCGGCTCCGGGATCTCGAAGTCCCCGTGGCCCGGAAGGGCCGGCACCAGCTCCCGGCCGGACACCGTCACCATGTCGGAGTACGTGCCGCCCATGAGCCCGATGTAGCTGTTCAGGTTCATCGCCTTGTTCGCCTCGTGCGAGAGCGAGACGTACTGCTTGCGCTCGAAGCTCGACAGCTCGACGCGAAACGTCCAGACCAGCCGGCGGTAGAGCTCGAGCAGCCGCGTCCGCGGGAGTACCACGCCGTCCTCGGCTGCGCCCCGCAGCGCCTTGGCGGTGGTGGTGAAGTCATCGCCGAGCCGCTTCAACACCTGGTCGACGAAGAACTCGTCGGTGTGGTCGACGAGCTCCGTGCGCTGCACCTCGGCCTCCATCCAGGCCGCGGCCGCGTCGTACTCCTGCGCGAGCCGGGCCATGTCGGCAAGGTCGGGACTCGCGTGCGCGCCGAGCTCTTCGAAGGCGGCGAGCGCCGCAGCGGCGCGGCGGTACGGCCCCTCCAGCAGCTGCTGGAGGTCGAGCGGGATGTGCCGGGCGGCCTCGAGCAGCACGCGGTCGTGCTTGCGGGTCGGCTCCGGCGGGTCGTCGATCAGCAGCACCACCCGCAGCGAGGGGTAGTCCTGCAGCGCGGCGGACAGCACCGTGGTGCGGACGATGCGGCTTTCTTCCTTGTACGACGGGATGATCACCGTGACGTCCGGGCTGACCCGGGAGAAGTAGTTCTCCAGCGCGGCCCGCGGCATGCGCCGGTGGTCGCGGGCCCGGTAGAAGAAGCCGAGCCGGCAGGTCAGGTAGGCGAGCGCCGACGCGGTCAGCATGGTGACGGTGACCAGGTAGATGACCGCTTCGACGCGGCCGCGCGCCGTGTGGTGACCGCCGGTGATGAACTGGTCCGCGAGCCAGGTCAGCAGATAGGCGAGCCAGGCGAGGACGGTGCAGACGACCAGTGCCCGGCCCACCGCGACCCGGCCGTCGCTGACCCTGGGGACCAAGGGGCTGGCCGGAAGGCTGCGCCGGTCGCGGCCCCACTCGGCCCGTCGACCGCCCCTCGCCCGGCTGCGTCCAAACACGGATTGCCCCCTCGCATTGCGTCTCGTCACTAGGAGTGCTCGGCGCAACCGGGCCCGGGCATTACTGCCTGTGACCACCTCGTCACCAATTTCGCCCGATCCGGTGATCACGGCCGCGCTCCAGCACGAGGCCAAAGCGTCGATACAGACGGGGTGCGCGCCCTACCTCCTACCGACCCCGACGCCGAGAAGCGCCTCGACGACAGCGGTCTGAGCACGAGAAAAGGACGTGATGGCAGCGTGGAGACCGCCTCACCGACGCGTCCGCAGCCGTCCAGCGGCCGAAGCGGCCCGAGCGAACCCGACTTGTCGGATAGATCGGTAGATGACGCGGAGGGTCCGACCACGCGGCTGTCGCCGTTGCGGATGGTCATCGCGCTCGTCGTGGTGGGTGCGCTGGCTGCCGGCGGGTGGTGGTGGGCGCGCGACCGTTCGGCGAAGTCCAGCGCGCAGGCCTCGGCGGCCCGCGCCGCAGCTGCCTGGTTCGCCCCGTACGTCGACACGACGCTGACGCCGACGTTGCAGTTTCAGGACCCGACGGCGAACCCGGCGCGCCAGGTCGGCGCTCGGCTTCGTCGTCGGGGACGACAAGCAGGAGTGCACGCCGTCGTGGGGCGGGTTCTACAGCCTGAGCGAGGCGGCGTCCGCCCTGAACCTCGATCGGCGCGTGGCTCAGCTGGAGAACGAGGGCGCGAGTGCCGTCGTCTCCTTCGGTGGGCAGGCCAACTCCGAGCTCGCCCTCAAGTGCACCGACGCGGCGAAGCTGAGCGCTGCCTACGAGAGCGTGATCAAGCGGTACGCGCTCACGACCATCGACCTCGACATCGAGGGCCCGGCGCTGGACGACGCAGCGTCGATCGTCCGGCGGGCCAAGGCCATCGCCGCGCTGCAGAAGTCGGCGCGCGCGGCGAAGGAGCCGCTGAACGTCTGGCTCACACTCCCCGTCGAGCCGAACGGCCTGCAGAGCAACGCCCTCAAGGTCGTCCGCCAGACGATGAAGGCCGGTGTGGCCATCTCCGGCGTCAATGTCATGGCGATGGACTTCACCGCCGATCCCGAAGGGGATGTACCCGGCCATCACCAGCGCGCTTTCCGAGACGCACCGCCAGTTCACGGCGCTACTGCGGCAGCTGGGCCAGGAGCCCACCCCGGTACAGGTCTGGAACCGGATGGGTGTGACCGTGATGATCGGCCAGAACGACGTGGCGGGGCAGATCCTGACCACCGCAGACGCCAAGAAGGTGGCCGCGTTCGCGAGCAGCCAGCACCTGGGGCGCGTCTCGATGTGGTCGCTGAACCGTGACCAGCCAGTGCGGGAGCCAGTTCGCCCGGGTCGGGGTGCACTCGAACACCTGCAGCGGCACCGCCCAGCAGCCGCTCGAGTTCAGCCGCATCCTCGGGTCGCTCACCGGGAGCATCCCCGCGAGCACGCCCATCGCAAGCCAGTCACCGTCGGCGCGCGGCAACCGGAACGCCGGTGCGATCGTCGACGATCCGGCGCACGCCCCGTTCCCGATCTGGAACGCCGGCGCGTCCTATCCGGCGGGCTACAAGATCGTCCGGGAAGGCAACGTCTACCAGGCCAAGTGGTACAACACCGGCGTCGACCCGGCGGCTGCGGCGGCGGATCCGAACTCCAACCCGTGGCAGCTCGTCGGCCCGGTGCTGCCGACCGATCATCCGCCGGTGATCCCGACGCTGCCGCCCGGCACCTACCCGGCGTGGTCCCCGACGGCCGCCTACAAGCAGGGGTCCAAGGTGCTGCGCGACGGCTTGCCGTATCAGGCGAAGTACTACACCGAGGGTGACGACCCGGCGGCCGTGTTGACGAACCCGGCCGGGTCGCCGTGGAAGGCGCTTTACACGATCCCTGGAGAGCCGGTCCCCGCCGGCTGACCCCATCCCCGGCGGAGGTCTGGCTAGTGCAGGGGGCGCCAGCTGCTGGGGTGGCGGCGCATCGCTGCGCGCCGGGCAGCGCTGCGCGCCTCGGCCTCGGCGGGGTCGTCCGGCGCAGCGGCAGCCTCCGGCTCGGCGTACTCGACGGGCTGCGCCGGGATGAGACCGGCGGCGGGGTGGCCGTCGTTGGAGGACAGCAGGATTTCGGCACCGAGCCGGAACGTCGGCGTGAAGGTGTCCTTCACGATGCGGAAAAAGGCCTCGTCGAGCGCAGCCCACGCCGAGCCGCGATCGGCACCGTCGACGCCTTCGGCCCGCGGCGTGCCATCGTGGCTGGAGGGGGTCTGCGGGTCCATCTGGCTCTCCCGGGGTGTGGGCTCCGGACGTGGCCGGGGCCGTGGGACGGCGGTAAGTCGGCGGAAGCGGGCGGGGGCCGCTCGCTCTCGCTGTACAGATCTTCGTTCGGGGACCTGTAGCTTGGCTGTCCGCGGCCTGACAGTCACCCGGTTTTGTGGACGACACGGCTCGTACCGCGTGTCGCGCTCGCCGCAGCGGGACGGGCGTCAGATCTCGAAGCGGTAGCCGATCCCCGGCTCGGTGAGCAGATGCTTCGGCCGGGATGGATCCGGCTCGAGTTTGCGTCGCAGCTGAGCGACATAAACCCGCAGGTAGTTGGTTTCTTTGTGGTACGCCGGCCCCCACACCTCAGCGAGCAGCTGCCGCCCGGTGACGAGCCGGCCCGGGTGGCGCGCCAGGACCTCGAGCAGCTGCCATTCCGTCGGTGTGAGCCGCACGTCGCTGCCGGACGCGAGCCGCACGCGCTTCGCGGCGAGGTCGACCGAGAAGTCGGCGGTGACGATCACCGGCTCGTCCGGCGCGGGGGCGCCCCGGCGGAGCGCGGCCCGTAGCCGGGCGAGCAGCTCGTCCATGCCGAAGGGCTTCGTGACGTAGTCGTCGGCCCCGGCATCGAGCGCGGCGACCTTCTGCTGCTCCTGCTCGCGGGCGGACAGCACGAGGATGGGCGTGCGACTCCAGCCGCGGATGCCGTGGATGACGTCGCAGCCGTCCATGTCCGGCAGTCCGAGATCGAGGACGACCGCGTCCGGACGCTCACGCGCCGCCGCCGCGAGCCCGCCCGCTCCGTCGGCGGCGGTGACGACGACGTAGCCGCGCGCCGAGAGGTTGATCGACAGCGCGCGCAGGATGGCCGGGTCGTCGTCGACCACGAGCACGGCGGCGCTCGGAGCCGGCTTGTCGTTCGCTGTGATCACCGGCTACGGCGTAGTGACGAGCGCGGCGGTACGCACCTCGACCGTCATGGTGAGGCCGCCGCCGGGGGTGCTCGCCGCTGAGATCGCGCCGCCCATTGCCTCGGTGAGCCCCCGCGCGACGGCAAGGCCGAGTCCGACACCGATGCCCGAGGGACGGTCACCGAGTCGCTGGAAGGGCTCGAAGATGCGCGTACGGTCCTGCTCCGGCACGCCGGGCCCGTGGTCGATGACGGACAGCCGAACCACGGCTCCGTCGCCCGCCGGCTGGCCGCTGATCTGTACGGGCTGTCCGGCGGCGAACCGCACGGCGTTGGCCACCAGATTCGCCACCACCCGCTCGAGCAGCCCGGCGTCCGTGGCGACGAGCGGAAGCGTGTCCGGCAGCTGGAGTTCGACGATGTCGGCGCCGGGAAGGCCGCGCAGCGACAGCGGCACCACCTCGTCGAGCGCCGTCGGACGCAGGAACGGTTGCAGCGAGCCGGTGTGGATGCGGCTCATGTCGAGCAGGTTGTCGATCAGTGCCTCGAGGCGGTCGGAGCCCTCTTCGATGGTGGCGAGGAGCGCCTGCTCGTCCGCCGCGGACCAGGCGACGTCACCTTGACGCAGGCTGCTGATGGCGGCCTTCACCGACGCGAGCGGGGTGCGCAGATCGTGGCTGACCGCAGTGAGCAGCGCGGTACGCACGCGGTTCGCCTCACCGAGCGCTTCGGCCTGAGCTGCCTGGGTGCGTAGCCTCTCGCGGTCCAGGGCCGCGCCTGCTTGCGCCGCGATGCCCTCCAGCACGCGTCGGCTGACCCCTGAGGCGGTGCCGTAGAGCCGCAGCCGCAGCCCGTCCCGAATCCCGAGGACGGCCACCGGGCTCTTGGTGGGCAGCTCGCGGAGGGCCGGCCCGGACACGGCGACCGGCGCCCAGCTGCCTGACACGTGCTCCAGCAACTCGGCCCGTAGCGCATGGCCATCGGTCAGCTGGCCGAGGACGGATGTGGGGGTGTCGGCGCCGGCGAGCACGGTGCGCGCCAGTTCGAGCAGCGCGGCCGCGTCCGCGGAGTTCTTTTCCGCTTCGACCGCCCGCCGCGCGGAAAGATGGACCACGCTGCTCACCACGATCGCCACCGCGACGAAGAGCAGCAGCGCAAGCAGGTGTTCGGGGTGCTGGATCGTCCACGTGTGCACCGGCGGCGTGAGGTACCAGTTCAGCAGCAGCCCGGAGGCCGTGGCGGTGAGGACGGCGGGCCAGAAGCCGCCCACCACCGAGACGACGATGACGACGAGCAGGTACAGCGGGAGGTCGTCGGCCAGTGAGAGGGCCGACCGGTGGGCCGTCAGAACGACCGTCAGCAGCGGCAGCGCGCCGGCGGCGAACGCAGCACCGGCGAGTTGGCGGCGCAGCCCCAAGGCCGACCCGAACTCGATGAGAGCGCGTCCGGACGCTCGCCCCCAGCTCCCTGGCTGCACGCTCTCCAGTGTGCCGTGCCCGGCCGCCCGCCGCGCGCGGCGCAGGCGGATCCCCGCGGCCAGTGCGTGCAGCGCCGTCGCCACCCCGAACAGGGTGAGGCCGGCGTGCCAGACCAGCGGTCCTCCACGCAGCTGCGCGTAGGGCGCCCGGGTGAAGCCGATGGCGGTGAACTCGGCGACGATCACCGTCATGGCCAGCGAGGCCAGGTCGGCGACCGCTGCGGTCGCAGCTACGACCAGCGCCGTCAGCACGAGCACCGCGGACGGCCGGATCCCGCCGCCGGTCGCGGCCACCAGTGCGCCCACGGCGAGCAGTGCGCTGGTCGCAAGCGGGAGCACCAGCGGCGCCGGCGCGCCGCCGGGCGCACCTCCCCGGAAGGCTCGCATCCTTCTCAGCAGACCGCCGGCCAGTCTGGCAGGCCAGGGCCTTGACGCTTTCCATACGCCGGCTGGGGCGATCTTGCGGTGGATTTGACGGGTCTCGCGGCTGCCGGGCTTTAGCGTCTTGGTGTGGCGATGTCACGGCCGGCGACCACCGCGCTCAAACGGCTGATCGTCGGTCGGCCCCTTCGCAGCGCCCAGCTCGGCGAGACCCTGCTACCCAAGTGGCTCGCCCTGCCGATCTTCTGCTCCGACCCGATCTCGTCAGTGGCCTACGCCACCGAGGAGATCCTGCTCGTCACCGGGTACGGCGGCGCCGCCTACCTCAGCATGTCGAAGCCGCTCGCCGCCTGCGTCGCGGTCCTGCTGATCGTGGTGGTCGCGTCATACCGCCAGACCTGCTACGCCTACCCCAGCGGCGGCGGCGCGTTCATCGTCAGCCTGGACAACCTCGGTCAGAAGCCGGCTCTCGCCGCGGCGGCAGCGCTGCTCGTCGACTACGTGATGACGGTGGCGGTCTCGGTAGTCGCCGGCGTCGCCGCCATCACGTCAGCGGTGACCTCCCTGACTCCTCACATGGAACTGCTGTCCGTCGCGTTCATCCTGCTCATCACGCTCGCGAACCTGCGGGGCGTCCGGGAGAGTGGCCGGCTGTTCGCCGCGCCGACGTACGGGTTCATCGCCGGCGTGCTGCTGCTGCTGATCACCGCCGCCGTGGTCGCCGTCTTCGGCAGTGGCGTCCACGAGGCGGTGAGCGCGCACGAGGACCTCCCGCGCGAGGTGCGGGTCGGCGGCGCGTTCACGCTCTTTCTCGCGCTGCGCGCCTTCGCGTCGGGATGCACGGCGCTGACCGGCGTCGAAGCGATCAGCAACGGGGTGCCGTCGTTTCGCCCTCCGAAGAGCCGCAACGCCGCGACCACGCTCGTGGCGATGGGCACCATCGCCGTCACGATGTTCGTCGGCATCACGATCCTCGCGGTCGAGACGCACGCCCGCGCCTACCCGTCCGGGACCCCGTCGGTCATCTCCCAGCTCGCTCAGGCGGTGTGGGGCCGGCATTCGGCGCTGTACATCTACTTCCAGATCGTGACGGCGGGAATCCTCGTTCTCGCCGCGAACACGGCGTTCAACGGCTTCCCGGTGCTCGCCTCGATCCTGGCGCGGCACAGCTTCCTGCCGCGCCAGCTGCGCACCCGCGGCGACCGGCTGGTGTTCAGCAATGGCATCCTGCTGCTCGCTGCCGCGTCGATCGCGCTGGTGGTCGGTTTCTCGGCGAACCTCGACCGGCTGATCCAGCTCTACATCATCGGCGTCTTCACGTCGTTCACGCTGAGCCAGACCGGCATGGTGCGGCACTGGACGAAGCTGCTGCGGGAGCGGCGCGAGGGTGGCGGGGACCCCGCTCGGCCCGAAGGGCCGGAGAACCCGAGCATCTCGCGTATCCACCGTTCACGGGCCATCAACGCGTTCGGTGCGCTGCTGACGTCGGTTGTCCTCGTGGTCGTCGTGCTGACCAAGGTCGAGCACGGCGCCTGGATCGCGATCCTCGCCATGCTCGTGCTCTTCGTGCTGATGCGGGCGATCCGCCGCCATTACGACGCGGTGAACAAGGAGCTCGCCGCCGCTGAGCAGGTGCGCCCGCCGCTTCCGTCACGCAACCATGCGGTCGTTCTGGTCTCACGCATTCACCTGCCGACGCTGCGCGCGCTTGCGTATGCGCGGGCGACCCGACCGCACACCATCGAGGCCGTGACGGTCGCCGCGGACGAGGAGGAAGCGCGCGCGCTCGAGGACGAGTGGGAGCGGCGCAATATCGAGGTCCCGTTGCGGATCCTCAACTCGCCGTACCGGGAGGTCACCCGCCCGGTCGTCGATTACGTCCGCACGATGCGCCGGGCCAGCGAGCGTGACGTCATCACCGTGTTCATCCCGGAGTACGTCGTCGGGCACTGGTGGGAGAACGTGCTGCACAACCAGAGCGCGCTGCGGCTCAAGGCGCGGCTGCTTTTTCAGCCAGGGGTGATGGTGACCAGCGTCCCGTGGCAGCTGCGCTCCTCGCAGGGACGCGAGCTGTCGGGCCGGTAGCCCCGCCGCGCCTTCGATGATCGCGCGGCGTTTCACACTGCGCCGACGTGACCGCACCGCCGGTGCGTCGTTGGACCATCCCGACGGACCATGCGCACAGCAGGGTGCGCTTCAACCCCGAGGCGGTTTGGCGATGCACAGGCTTTCCGGTACCGATGCGTTGTTCCTGTCCATGGAGACGCCGGCCTGGCATCAACACGTCGGCGGCGTCGTCATCCTGGACCCCTCCGAAGCGCCGGAGTTCGGCTTCGAGGCCGTCCGCGCCAACATCGCCGCGAAACTGCCGCGGGTCCCGAAGTACATGTGGAAGCTGAAGGAGGTGCCGCTGCACCTCGACCGGCCGGTATGGGTGGAGGACCGCGAGTTCGACATCGACCGTCATGTGCGGCGCATCGCGGTGCCGCCGCCGGGCGGCGGGCGCGAGCTGGGTGACTTGATCGGCCAGCTGATGAGCTACCAGCTCGATCGGCGCATCCCGCTGTGGGAGATGTGGTTCGTCGACGGCATCCGTGGCGGCAAGGTCGCCCTCATCGCCAAGTACCACCACTCGTTGATGGACGGCATCAGCGGTGCCGGCCTCGCCGAGCAGCTGTTCGACATCGAACCGAACCCGGCGCCGTCGCCCGAGCCTGATCCGTCCATGGAGCGCGTGCGCCGCCCGTCCGATCTCGAGCTGCTGCTGCGGGCGGTCGTCCCGACGGTGAGCACACCGCTGCGCGCCGGCCGGTACGCCCTCAGCGCGAGCCAGCGTCTGGTGACCGTGCTGCGCAAGACCGGCAGCTTCAGCGCCCCCGGGCAGGGGCCGCTCACCTCGTTCAACCAGCTGGTCGGCCCGCGCCGGCGGGTCGCGTTCGCCTCCATCGCCACCGAGGACGTCCGCACGCTGAAGCACGCGACCGACACCAAGTTCAACGACATCTGCCTGGCCGTGGCGAGCGGTGCGTTGCGCAGCTATCTCGAGCGGCGCGGGGAGCTTCCGAGCGATCCGCTGGTGGCAGCCGTGCCGGTGTCCACGCAGGTGCAGAACGACGGCGCCGGCGCCAACGAGGTCGCCAACATGTGGGTCAAGCTCGGCACCCACATCGCCGATCCGGTGGAGCGGCTGCGCGCGATCTACGAGAGCTCGCATTCGGCCAAGGAGATGACGAAGGCGATCCGGGCCCGGGCCATCCAATCCGTCGGCGAGGTCGCGCCGCCGCTGATGCTCAACGTCGCCTCGCGTTTCATGTGGGCGACGAACCTCGCCGGCATCGGCGGCCGGATGCCCGCTGCCGGTGGCAACCTCGTCATCTCCAACGTTCCCGGCCCGCCGTTCGACCTGTACACCTGCGGCGCGCGGGTGGCCGGCATCTACTCGGCGAGCGTGCTCGCGATGAACCTCGGTGTGAACATCACGCTGATGAGCTACGGCCGGCGGATCGACTTCGGCATCACCGTGGACCCCGACCTCATCCAGGACCCGTGGGAGATCGCGGAAGGGATCCCGAACGCGCTGGCCGAGCTGCTCGCGGCCGCCGACCTCGGCGAGCCCACGCCGGTCGAGGACGCGTTCGCCGAGCCGTCGCAGGCGGAACGCCGCGCGGTGGAGTCGAAGCAGACGCGCCAGAGCAAGGGCCAGCCTCGGCGTTCGCGGCAGGCGGCCGGCGTCTCGTAACACCCGGACCTGGCGGTTGAGGGGTGCGGACGGCGCGCTGGCAACGTAGTTGATCAAGACTCGCGCGTTCGGTGGCGACTCGCCGAGTTTGGCCACGTGAACCGCGAGTTTGTGTCATCCATGGTTGACGCAGACTCGCGTGTCGCGCGCTGACACGCCGACGTTGGCCACGCAAACCGCGAGTGCGCAGACGTGGCCACTTCCGCCACTGCCTCAGCACCACATAGGCCCCGCTCGCAGTGGCGGGCCGGGCCGGCGTAGCGCTCCCAGTGACGCAGGCTGCCGCGGCCCAGTCCAACGGGCGATCGGGCACGGGACACGCCGTTTCAGCGGCCTCCTGAAGCAAGTGCATCCAGCCTGTCGGTGTCACCTTCGCTGTTCGGGATGAGCCGCGGCGACGCTTCGGTTGTGCGAAGTGTGACGTCTCCTGCGCAGCGCGACCCGATATCCATTCCGCTTTCCGTCCTCGAGCTCTCGCCGGTGACCTCCGGCGGCACCGCACGTGACGCGTTACGCGCGACGATCGAGCTCGCCAAGCACGTCGAGAGGCTCGGCTATCGACGGTTCTGGCTGGCGGAGCACCACAACATGCCGGGCATCGCGAGCTCGGCTCCTGCGGTGCTGATCGGCCAGGTGGCGGCGGCGACGGAGACGCTGCGCGTCGGCTCCGGTGGCGTCATGCTGCCGAATCACCCGCCGCTCGTCGTCGCCGAGCAGTTCGGGATGCTCGAAGCGCTGCATCCGGGCCGCATCGATCTCGGGCTCGGCCGCGCCCCCGGAACCGACCCGGTCACGGCGTCGGCGCTTCGCCGCAGCGCGGAACCGCTGTCCGCCGACGACTTCCCGCAGCAGCTGGGGGAGTTGCTCGCGTTCTTCGACGGGAAGTGGCCGGAGGGTCATCCGTACGACGCGATCACCGCCGTGCCGGGCGAGGGCTACCGGCCGCCGATCTGGCTGCTGGGATCGAGTGGTTACAGCGCCCAGGTGGCCGGCCTGCTCGGCATGCCGTTCGCGTTCGCGCACCACTTCAGCTCGGCCAACACCCTGCCGGCGCTGCAGCTCTACCGCGACACCTTCAAGCCGAGCGCCGAGCTTCGCGAGCCGTACTCGATGATCGCCGCTAACGTGCTCGCCGCTGAGACGGACGAGCAGGCGCGCTACCTCGCCGGCCCCGGCGGCCTGTCGTTCTTGCGGCTGCGCAGCGGCCGGCCGGGTCCCTTCCCGAGCCCGGAAGAGGCCGCGAGCTACCCGTACACCCGGCAGGAGCGCGCATTCGTCGACGACCGTTTGGCGCAGCAGGTCATCGGCGGGCCCGAATCAGTGCGGCGACAGCTCGACGAGCTGATCGCGGCGACACAGGTCGACGAGCTGATGATCACGACGATGACCTACGACCCTGCCGACCGGTGGCGGTCCTTCGACATCGTCGCGGAGGTCGCCCAGGGCAGCGCGGTGAAGGCGGCTTCAACCCGATGAGCTGATCGCCCGAGCTCGCCGACGATTCCGCGGTGAAAGATCAGGTAGCTCACGCTGAGCACCGACCCGGCCGGGCGCTCCGTGCGTACCGCTACTCGCCGCGGCCGGTGTCGCTTGACGCCACATGGGCGTTTCGTCCAGCCGGCCGGGGCTCGAGCGGGCGAGCCGGGGTGCGGTGCTTGGGCAGTACGGGAGGCTCGCCAGGCGCGGCAGGCGCACCTACCGCCGAGCGGTGCCAGTGCAGGCCCACCAGCGGGTAGATCAGGACGGTCACCATCCCAGCGGCGATCAAGGCTGCGGCCGTTCCGCTCTTCAGCTCTCCGTGGTCCACGCCGATGGCCGTCACGGCCACGATGAGCGGCAGACCCGTCGCGCCGAAGAGCGCAGCGGCGACCTTGTCCTTCCGGGTCGCACCGGCAGGCGCGGCGAGAGTCGCCGGGATGCCGCGGGTGAGCAGCAGCAGCGCGGCGAACGCGGGGACCAGCAGAAGCGTCGACGGCTCGTCGGTCAGCGCTCGCAGGTCGAAGGCGACCCCGGTGTTGACGAAGAAGATCGGTACCAGGAAGCCGAATCCGAGGGCGTCCAGCTTCGCGTCGATCGCCTGCGCGGTCGGCGGTTTCGTACCACTCAACAGCAGGCTCACCAGCACGCCGGCCGCGAACGCGCCGAGCAGGATGTCCAAGCCGAAAACGGTGGCCAGCCCCACGAGGCAGGCCAGCAGCAGGATGACGAGACGCACGGCGAACTGCCCGCTGGTGTGCAGCGTCGCTTCGCTCAGCCGGTTGATCCAGCGATGCTCGACGGCGATGGCGAGCACCAGGCCGATCGCGATGAGCAACGCGAATACCGCCAGCACGACGCCGGCTCGTCCCGGACTGCGCCCGCTCAGGAACAGGGTCACCGCGATGAGCGGGCCGAACTCGCCGACGGCACCGATCGCCATCACCGATTCGCCGAACGGTGTCGCCAATTGACCGGCGTCGCGCAGCACCGGCAGGATCGTCCCGAGGCTGGTCGTCGTCAGGCAGATCCCCACCAGGACCCCCGCTGCCAGGGTCGGTGCGATGAGCGCCCCGAGCCCGATCCCGATCCCCAGCGAGATCAGCCAACCGAGCGCGGAGCGCCTCAGCGGCCTGCCGCGGATGCGCGCGAAGTCGATCTCCTTGCCCGCGAGAAAGAAGAGCATGGCCAGCCCGAACTGGGCGAGGGCGCCGATGAACTCGCCTTCGTCGATCCACCCGGCAACGCTCGGTCCCAGAAGGATGCCCAAGCCGATCTCGAAGACGACGAGGGGGATCGAGGCCCAGCGCCGCACGGCGTCCACGAGCAGCGGTGCCGCGACCGCGACGGCCGGCACGAGGATCAGGGAACGCAAGGACAGGTGCAGCGATCCCACCGCTTGTCACCTCGCCACTGCGCTCCCGCGAGCCGCGTGGCTCAGCCCTTTCCGGATTCGGTCTCGTCGGGCGCGCTCGCAGCCGGCTGGCCGGCCAGCATGATTTCTGGCTCCGCCGACGCATTCGCCGTCTCTAGCGCAGAAAGCGTCTCGCCGTCCTGCGGCGACCGCTGCTCCGGCGGGTATGCCGGCAGGTCCACGGTGGCCGGCTCCGCCGCCGGAAGCGGTTTCGCCGCTGGAGCGGTGCCGCCCTCGAGCTGCAGATTGGGAATGACGCGGTCGAGCCACGCTGGCAACCACCAGGCGCGGTCACCTAACAACGTCATTATCGCCGGGACGAGGATCATCCGCACGATGGTGGCGTCGATGAAGACGGCCGCTGCCATGCCGATGGCGAACATCTTGACCGTCGGATCGTCGCTGAGCACGAAACTGGCGAAGACCGCGACCATGATGGCTGCGGCCGTGGTGATGACACGGGCCGTGGCGCCGATCCCGATCGCGACGGCGCGGTGCTCGTCACCCGTTTCGACATAGGCCTCGTGCACGCGGGAGAGCAGGAAGACCTCGTAGTCCATCGACAGCCCGAAGACGATGGCGAACATCAGCATCGGCACGAACGACGGGATGGGCAGCGTCTCGTCGATGCCGAGCCATGAGGAACCCCAGCCGTACTGGAAGACGGCGACGACGACGCCGTACGCCGCACCGACGGACAGCAGGTTCATCGCCGCCGCCTTCAACCCGATCGCGATGGACCGGAACGCGACGGTGAGCAGCAGTAGCGCGAGGACCACCACGCCGGCGATGAGATAGGGCATGCGGTCGGCGACTTTGTTCGTGAAGTCGACGTACGCGGCGGTCGTGCCGGTCAGCAGCGTCGGCGTCGGTTGTGTGGCGAGGACGTCCGAACGCAGATGCTCGACGAGACTGGTGGTGGCTGCCGCGCTCGGGGCGGTCGTCGGGATGATGTTGAACGCTGCCGTATCGCCGGCCGAGTTGACGACCGGAACGGTGACCGAGGCGACTCCCGGATACGTGCTGAGCTGCTGGTAAAGGGTGGTGAGCTGAGCCTGGGTGGCGCCGGCGTTCGTCAGCTCGACGACGACGGTGAACGGTCCGTTGGCGCCCGGACCGAAGCCTTCGGCGACGAGATCGTAGGCTTTGCGGCTGCTCTGATCGGTCGGGTTCGTTCCGGCATCGAGCTGGCCGAGCCGCATCGAGAACAGCGGAATCGCCAGCACGCCGAGGATCACGACGGTGCCGATCGCCCACGGCCAGGGACGCCCGCTGACCTTGCGTCCCCAGCGGGCGAAGGCGCTGTTCTCGTGGTCGGCCGGCGCCTGGTGCGCGGCGGCGGCGCGGCGTGCCGAACGTCGCTGAACGTGCCGGCCGGATGCCCCGAGCAGCGCGGGAACCAGCGTCAGTGCGGCCAGCATGGTCACCACGACGACCACGGCCGAGGCGGCACCCATCGCACCGACGAACGGGACTCCCGACAGGTAGAGCCCCAGGATCGCGATGACGACCGTGCTGCCGGCGACGACGATGGCCGCTCCGGACGTCGACTCGGCACGCGCGATCGATTCGGTGGCGTCCATGCCGGCGTCGAGCTGATCTCGGTGCCGGGCCACCAGGAACAGGCCGTAGTCGACGGCGACACCGAGTCCCAGCAGCGTCGCGACGGTCGGCCCGGTCGTCGGGATGTTCGTCGTCGTCGCCAGCAGCCCCAGCAGCGAGATGCCCGCGCCGACGCTGAACACCGCGGACAGCAGCGGGATCCCGGCGGCGAACACCGACCCGAACATGAACAGCAGCAGCACCAGAGCCAACGCCAAACCGATTCCCTCGGACTTGAGGTCGTGCGGTTGCTGACCGATCTGGCCGGCTCCGGCGCCGTACTCCACCTCGAGTCCCGCGCTTCGGGCCGGGGACACCGCCGTGTTCAGCTGATCGAGATAGGCGTGATTCAGCGAGGCCGGCACGACGTCGAACGACACCGGCGCGACGACGATGCTGCCGTCCTTCGACACGTTCGGTGAATTGGGAGTGTTCAGCGGGTCGCTCGCCGAGATGACGTGCGGCAGCGAGCCGACGGCCGTCATGCTCTGGCTGACCGCCGATGCCTTGGCGCTGACGGTTCCGGTCGACGAATGGAACACGATCTGGCCGGCATAGCCGCTCTGCTGCGGGAACTGCGCGCTCAGTACCGCGCGTCCTTTCGTCGACTGGCTGCCCGGCACGGCGTAGTTGTTGACGAAGGTGCCGCCGAACGCGTTTCGCAGCAGCAGGACGCCCGCCAGGATGAGCACCCAGGCTCCGATGACCCACCAGTGACGACGTGCTGCCGCCCGACCCAACCAGTCCAATAACGCGTGCATATCCACACCTTGGGTAGCTGTCAGCCGGCATTCGACGTTAGAGCCCCTCGTCGAGGGCCGGTTGGCGCTGCGTCGCAAATAGCGTTGTCAGAACGTCCCAGCAAAGCCGCGGGCAGGACGCAGGCGCTCGTCAGACCGCGCTGAGCCACGACCGGATGGTGTCGACCGGCGCCAGGTCGACGCCGGACCGTGTGCGGCTTTCGACCGATTTGGCAGCAAGCGCAGCGAGTTCGGACGGTGTGACGTCATAGCGCCGGCGAAATGCCCGGCTGAACTGGGCCGGGTCATGGAAGCCGAAGCGGGCGGCGACGGTCCGGATCTGGATGGCTCGCTCACCTGCCCGCAGCAGTTCCGCGTGGCAGCGCCGCAGCCGTTCGTTGCGGATGAAAGCGGCTACGCCGCCGTGGCTTTCGAACAGCCGGTACACCGTGCTCCGGGAGCAGAAGAAGGCCCGCTGCAGGTGGTCCACCCCGAGGCTCACGTCACCGAGATGGCAGCGCACGTAGTGCTCCATCGCTTCCGACGCGTGCGGCTCGCTCGGCCGCACGATGGCGCTGACGAGGCCGTTGACCAGACCGAGGAATCCGGTCGCGACGGTCACCGGATCGAAGACGCGTCCGGCGCACAGCTCGTCCCACAGCAGCCGCACGTTGGCGGACAGCAACGCACCGCGGGCGGTCGCGAGCGGGAAGCAAACCGTCGGGCGAAGCGGCCCTAAACGGTCAGCGTCCACGATCAGATGGCGGGGGACGATGATGGTGAGCAGCGTCGAGCGTGGCGCGCGACCGACGAACGGAATCCCCAGATCCTGCAGGTGAACCGCATCGGGTCTCATGTGCAACTCGTGGTCGCCGACCCGTCCGGAGATGGATCCGGACAGGTACTGCTGGATGCTGATACCCGCGTTCCCGCCGGCGGCGAATCTCGGCGGGCAACGCTCGAAATGCGAGGCTCCGAAGCCGATCTGCGCGATCAGAATGCCCTCGAGGTTGAACGCCGTTATCGACGCGTCGAAGCCGTCGTCGCCCGCGAGCGGAGACGTGTCGAAAACCGGACTCGTGGCTTCCCGCCAGGCCTCCCGGATCCGGTCGCGACCCACCGTCGCCGCGTCCAGTCGCGCGGCGAGCGGGTGCGGCGCCGGTAATTCCAGAGAGCCTCACCTACGCGGTACGCCCGACCCCCGACTGACGGCGGCAGCGTACTGCCACCGCGGACAGTCGGAAATATCTGCCGGCGAGTTCCGCGCGCCGGCGCGGCAACACCGCCTTTGACGGCGCGGTATTGCAGCGATTTTTCGGCCATTGTTGGGATCTGCTGCTTTCGCGTCAGCGGCTGGCCGCCTCCGGCGCCCGCCGGTTCAGCACCGTAGCCGCTCTGCCACTGCGTCAGCACCACATAGCCCGCGCTCCCAGTGACGGACCCCGTTGGGACGGCGCTCGCAGTGGCGGGCCTCAACGTGTGTCGAGTGCGGCGAGCTTGCGTTCGAGCACCGCCCGCTCCTGGGCGTTGCCACACCTTCCGAGGGCTCGTTCCAGCTCGCGTCGTGCGTCGTCGATGCGCCCGAGCCGGTGCAGCAACTCGCCGCGGACGGTCGGGAGCAGGTGGGAGCCGGCCAGCGCCGGATCGCCCGCCAGCCCGTCGATGAGCAGCAACGCCGCCGCCGGGCCTTGCGCCATCGACAGGGCCACCGCTCGGTTGAGTTCGACGATGGGGGACGGGGCCAGCCGCCCCAGCGCCTCGTACAGCAGCACGATGCGTTCCCAGTTCGTCTCGGCGACCGACGGGGCGACGGCATGGCACTCGGCGATCGCCGCCTGCAGCCCGTATGCGCCTAAGCCGCGGCCCGCCTGCTCGGCCCGGCCGAGCGCCGCCCGCCCACGCCGGATCGCCGCGTGGTCCCAGCGCAACCGATCCTGCTGCTCGAGCAGGACCGGCTCGCCGTCCGGGGCGGTCCGGGCGGGGAAGCGGGCCGCGGTGAGCTCCAGCAACGCCAACAGCCCCAGTACCTCAGGCTCTTGCGGCATCAGCCGGGCGAGGACCCGGGCGAGCCGCTGCGCCTCGCTGGCGAGCTCGAACCGGATGAGCTGATCGCCGGAGCTCGCCGATGACCCCTCGGTGAAGATCAGGTAGATCACGCTCAGTACCGAACCGAGCCGGGCGCTCCGTTCGGGAGCCGGCGGCAGCTCGAACGGCACGCGCGCTGCGCCGAGGGTCTTCTTCGCCCGGGTGATGCGGGCTTGCACGGTGGCCGTCGGGACGAGGAACGCGCTCGCGATCTCGTCGCTCGTGAGCCCTCCGACCACCCGAAGGGTCAAGGCCACCCGCGCCTCCCGCGCCAGCACCGGGTGGCAGGAGATGAACATCAGCGCGAGGGTGTCGTCGTCGATCTGATCGGGGTCCCACAGCACGTCGGCGGCCTCCTGCCGGTCGCCGCCGGCAGCGATGTCGCCGTCGTCGAGAGCGTGAGCCAGGTGGGCGTACCGCTCCTCGAGGGCGGAGCGGCGGCGGAACGCGTCGATCGCCCGCCGCCGCCCGACCGTCAGCAGCCACCCGGCGGGATGCTGCGGGACCCCGTCGCGGGGCCAGCTCACGAGCGCTTCGGCCAGCGCTTCCTGGGCCAGGTCCTCGGCCAGCGCGAAATCGCCGGTGTATCGCGCGAGCGCACCGACGATCCGCGCCGACTCGATCCGCCACACGGCGGCGACCGCTTCCCGGCTCGGATCAGTCACCCCGAGTCAGAGCTGGCCGTTGGCTTCCCGCCACGCCCGTTCCCGCTGGATCCACTCGTTGTCCTGCGGGAACTCGTCGATGGTCGGCACCCGGCGGATCTCCGTCCTAAAGCCCGGGCCCTGGATCGGCAGCCGCTTGGCCCACTCGACGGCCTCCTCCTTCGACGCCACGTTCAGCAGGTAGAAGCCTCCGAACAGCTCCTTCGTCTCACCGTAGGGGCCGTCCGTGACGATCGGCGGCTCCGCCCCGTAGTCGACGACGACGCCCTCCTCGGCAGGCGCGAGCCCCTCCGCGGCGAGTAGCACCCCGGCCCTGATGAGCTCCTCGTTGAACGCGCCCACCGTTTCGAGCATCTCGTTCATGTCGGCGTTCATCATCTGCGCGAAGGCTTCGTCGGTGGCGCGCATGATCAGCATGTACTTCATCGCGGTCTCCTCAGGCTTTGCGGGTTCCTCGTGAACCCTCTCAGCCCTTAGGTCGAATGGCAGCCGCGCGGATCGACAACGACCGTCCCGCATCCGTGCGGCAGCGAAAGTTTTCAGCTCGAGCCGGGCTGCCTATCGCTGCCAGGCGAGCGGCGGGATACCGGAGATCGGCTGCCGCTCGCGTGCAGAAAGCACAGAAGTTGCCTTTCGCCTGACCGCTACGTCCGGATTTGGACGGCGTGTCGCGTGATCTTGAAGCAACTTCTGGGCTCTCTGCACACGATCAAGAAATCAGGCGTCAGCCGCGAGCGGCTTCCAGCGCCCGCCGCGTGAGGACACGCGCCAGATGGCGGCGGTACTCGCGACTCGCGTGCATGTCCTCGGTCGGCTCGGTGTCCGCATCCGCGACGGCCGCCGCCTCCTCGATGTTCTGCCCGGATGCCAGCGCCTGCTCGGTCGCACGCGCGCGCAGGGGAGTGGGGCCCATGTTCGCGAGCGCCACCCGGTCCCCTGCGACGGCGACGGCGACGATCGCCCAGTCGTTCGCCCGGCGGGTGAACTTCTCGTAGGACGCTCCGGCTGCCCCGTTCTCGCGCGGCACGCGGATTTCGACGAGCAGCTCATCGGGCCCGACGGCCGACTCGAAGAAGCCGACGAAGAAGTCGTCGACGGGCACCTCGCGCCGCCCGCCCGGCCCTGCGATGACGAGGCTCGCCCCTAGAGCGAGGGTGGCGGCGGGCAGGTCGGCCGCCGGGTCGGCGTGAACGAGCGAACCGCCGATCGTGCCGCGGTGCCGAATCTGCCGGTCGCCGACCAATCCGGCGACGTAGGGCAGCAGCGCCACGCGCTCGGCCAGCAGCGACGAGCGTTGCAGGTCGACGTGACGCGTCGCCGCCCCGATCGCGATGACGTCGCCGTCTTCGCGGATGTACGACAGCTCGGGAATGCGGGCGACATCGACCAGGACGGCCGGGGCCGCCAGGCGCAGCTTCATCATCGGCAGCAGCGAATGCCCGCCGGCCAGCACCTTCGCCTCGTCACCGTGTTCGGCGAGCGCCGCAAGAGCGTCGTCCACCGACGACGGCCGCACGTACTCGAATTCGGCGGGGATCATGCCTGCGCTCCGCTCTGCGCGATCTGGCCGGCCTCCGGATCCTCCGCGGCGGCGAGGACCGCCCGGACGATGTTGTGGTAGCCGGTGCAGCGGCAGAAGTTGCCTTCCAGCCCGTCGCGCACCTGCTCTTCGCTCGGCTTCGGGGTGTCGGCGAGCAGGCTCACCGCCGCCATCACCATGCCGGGTGTGCAGAAGCCGCACTGCAGGCCGTGTTCCGACCGGAACGCGGCCGGCACCGGGTGCAGCTGGTTCTCATCCGGCGACAAGCCCTCGAGCGTCGTCACCGATCGGCCGTCGGCCTGGACCGCGAGCACCGTGCAGGACTTCACCGCTTCGCCGTCGAGCAGCACGGTGCACGCGCCGCACGAGGTGGTGTCGCAGCCGATGTTGGTCGCCTTGAGGCCGGCCACTTCGCGGATGTAGTGCACGAGCAGCAGCCGGGGCTCGACGTCATCCGTCCGGGCCTGACCGTTGACGGTCACCTGCACCTGCATTTACGCGCTCGCTTTCTGGTTGGCGGCGGCCGGATCCTCGGCTGCACCGATGGCTTGCCAGACTCGTTGCGGAGTCGTCGGCATGTCGATGTGGCGGACCCCGAGGTGCGCAACCGCGTCGATCACGGCGTTCTGGACGGCCGGCGTGGCGCCGATCGTTCCGGCTTCACCGATGCCCTTGGCCCCGAGCGGGTTGTACGGCGTGGGGGTTTGCATGTCGACCAGCTCGAAGCTCGGCAGCTCGGTGATCGACACGAACGGGTAGTCGGCCAGCGTCGACGTGAGCGGGCTGCCCTCCGCGTCGTACACGACCTCCTCCATGAGCGCCTGGGCCGCGCCTTGCGCGATGCCGCCGTGGCGCTGCCCCTCGGCGATCAGCGGGTTCAGGATGGTGCCCGCGTCGTCGACCGTGACCACGCGCCGCAGCCGGACCTTGCCGGTCTCGGTGTCGACCTCCACCACCGCCACATGCGCTCCGAACGGGAACGTCGGCCCGGGCGAGGTGAAGGTGGTGTGGACGAGTAGCGGCTCGCGCGCCGCCAGGTCGGCGAAGGACACCTCCGCCTCCGGCGAGCCCTTCACGACGAGTCCCGCGCGGCTCAGATCGACGACGAGGTCGTCCGGATTGGCCTCGAGCACATCGGCGGCCCGCGCCCGCGCCAGATCCACCAGCTCCTGAGCGGCCGCTTGCACCGCGGCGCCGCCCAGCTGCAAGCTGCGCGATCCACCGGTGCCGCCGCCCTTGGGGATGAGGTCGGTGTCGCCGTGGACGACGGTGATCTTCTCGACCGGGATGCCGAGTTCGGCGCTCACCAGCATGGCCCAGGCCGTGGCGTGACCTTGGCCGTGGGGTGAGGTGCCGGTCAGCACGGTCACGCTGCCATCCGGATGGACCTCGACGGTCGCGTTCTCGTTGGGTCCGCCGGCCTCGGCGCCCTGGCCGGTGATCTCGACGTAGAGCGCGACGCCGATGCCCATCTGCACCGGCCCACCCGCCGCGCGCCGCTCGGCCTGCTCCGCGCGCAGCTGCTGGTATCCGGCGGCTTCCAGCACCTTTTCGAGTGCGCCGCCGAAGTCGCCGTTGTCGTAGGTGGCGCCGGCCGGGGTCGTGTGCGGCTCGGAGAAGGGAGCCAGCACGTTGCGCCGCCGGACCTCGGCCGGGTCCATGCCGATCTCGGCGGCGAAGACGTCCAGCGCCCGCTCGATCGCCGCGGTGGCTTCCGGTCGGCCGGCGCCCCGATAGGCGCCGGTCGGGGTGGTGTTCGTGACGACGGTGCGGAAGCCGGCGGCGACCTTGGGGATGTCGTACGTGCCGGGCGCCATCATCGTCGTCATGATCGGCAGCAGCGAGCCCATCCGGGGGTAGCCGCCGGCGTCGGCCAGCACCTCCAGCCGGTAGGCGAGCACCTTGCCCTCGCGGGTGCCGCCCACCGTCACGGTCTGGATCTGACCGCGGCCGTGGGTCATCGCCACCATGTTTTCCGAGCGGGTCTCGCTCCACCGCACCGGGCGTCCCTGGTGCCGGGCGAGCCACCCGACGAGGCTGTGCTCGGGATCCGCGCCGAACTTGGCGCCGAACGCACCGCCGGTGGCGGGCGTGATGACCCGCACCTGGGCCTCGCCGAGTCCGAGGCTGCCCATGAGCACGCGCTGGGTGTTCTGCGCGCCCTGGTTGCCCTGCCAGATCGTGAGCCGCCCGTCCGGGTGCTCGGGTGTCGTCTCCCATACCGCCGCGGCCGACCGGGACTCCATCGGCGCCGGCGCGACCCGCTGGTTCAAGATCTCCTGCTTGACGACGACCTCGCACCCGGCGAAGAACTCCTGCTCGCCTTCGGCGCTGAACGCGGGCGCCTCCAGCCCGACCGCCCAGACCGTGTTGTTCGCGGCATGCGGGAAGAGCTTGATCTCATCGCGCGCCGCCTCCCTCATGTCCACCACCGGCGTGAGCGGGTCGTACTCGACGTCGACCAGCTCGGCGGCGTCCTCACCCTGGTAGGCCTCCTCCGTCAGGACGACGGCGACCGGCTCCCCGACGAAGCGCACGACGTCCGTCGCCAGCAGCGGCTGGACCATCTCGGCCGGGAACATCGGGAACGCCGGCTGCGCGGGCGGGACGTCGGACAGATCGCCCGCCGTCACCACGGCCACCACGCCCGGTGCCTCGAGCGCTGCCGACGTGTCGATGCTCACGATGTGGGCGGCCGCGATCGGGGAACGCACGAAAGTGGCATGAAGCGCACCGCTGAGTCGTTCGTCGACGAGGTCCTCGGTGTAGGTCGCACCCACCGTGAGGAAAAGTGGATCTTCCGAGCGGAGTACACGCGTGCCGAGAATGCTCAAAGAAATCCTCCTTGGGGGCGCCAGGCGCGGTGGGCCCGGCTCCCGGCTGTGGACTGGCATGTGGCGCCGGGATTCGAACCGTTCGCTGGCCCGATCCTGCCTCACGGGCGTCCGGCGCTCGCAGCGCGGTCCGCTCGGTGAAGTCCCGGGGAGGATGATGGGCAGGCTGCGAGCATTACACCGGCTGCCCCGACACCTCACGTGACGAGCAGCGGCAGCAGGCAGCGGACCAGGGAGGACGTTTGGTACGGGGTTGGACCCGCCGTGGCGGCCGCAAGCTCATCGAGGTCTTGCCGGTCGACACCGATGCGGCACTGGGTGCTGCGCACCGCCTTGACGCGGCGATTCGCCCGGACTTCCGGCGCGCCCTCACAGCCGGCGTGGGGGCGATCATCTGCCTCGCGGTCGGCAGCGCCATCGGCGACGGCATCCACGCGCGGGCGCTGCACACCAAGCTGACGATCATCGGGCTTGCGGTCGGGTTCGTCGTGCTGGGCGTCCTCGCGGTGCGCAGCGCCGCCAACGAGGTGAACCGGCTGGTACGCGCCCGCGGCGGGCCGTCGGCAGGCACCACCGTGCGGCTGCTCATCATGCTGTTCGGCTACCTGATCGTTCTGGTGTCGGTGCTCGGGATGCTGGCCGTACCGCTGGGACACCTGCTGGTCGGCGGCGCGATCACCGGTGTGGTCATCGGAATCGCGGCGCAGCAGTCGCTCGGCAACCTCTTCGCCGGCCTGGTGCTGCTGCTCGCCCGACCGTTCGTGGTGGGACAGGAGATCCGCGTGCGCTCCGGCGCGTTGGGCGGGCCGTTCGACGGGGTCGTCGCCGGCATGGACCTGCTGTACACGACGATCGAGACCGACGAGGGGCCGGTGCGCATCCCCAACTCCCCGCTGCTCGCGGCCGCCATCGGCCCGCGCCCGCCCGCGAACCATCCCACCGCGGAACGGCCCGCGGTCTCCGCCGACCGCGTGACGGGCGACCAACGGGTCACCGACGCCGCGCGTCCTCCCGCCGATCCGCGGCGCCAGGACCCAGGCCCGACAGACGTCTTCCCGTCACCGGCCGCGCAGACGAATCCGGCGGGCCGGGCCGTCACGCCGCCCGCGGGCCCGGGCCGTTCAGCGCACCGCGAGGATCGTCCCTACGGTCAGCCCCCCGACCACGATGACCGCTCGCAGCACCCGCTCCGGAACCCGCCGCGCGACCGCGGCTCCGAACTGGGCGCCGACGGCCGAGCTCACCGCGAGTATCGCCGCCGCGCCCCACGCGGGTGAGCTGGCGAACGCAAAGAGGATCGCCGCGACGCCGTTCACCAGGCTGGTGAGCATGTTCTTGAGCCCGTTCAGGCGCTGCAGGTTGTCGTGCATCAGCAGTGCCAGCAAGGCGAGCAGGATGACGCCCTGGGCGGCGCCGAAGTAGCCGCCGTAGATCGCGGTGAGGAAGACGACGAGCGGCAGGAGCACCCGGTGGCGGCGGGTCTGTCCCGCACTCCCGGACGCGAGGTCCGCGGCGTTTTGCCGGCTGCGCAGCCAGCGGGTCAGCCGCGGCTGCACCGCCATGAGCAGGGCCGCCAGCAGGATCAGCCCGGGAACCACCGACTTGAACGCCTTCGGTGCGGCGAGCAGCAGCCCGCCGCCGGTGAGGCCGCCGGCGAGGGCGTAGAGACCGAGCCAGAGAATGCGGTCGCGCTGGCCGCGCAGCTCGCGACGGTAGCCGTAGGCGCCGCTGAGGTTGCCGGGGGCCAGGCCGATCGTGTTGCTCACGTTGGCGACCACCGGGCTGTATCCGATCGCGACCAGGACGGGAAAGGTCACCAGCGAACCGCTGCCGACGACGGTATTGATCGTTCCGGCGGCGAAACCGGCGCCGGCCACTGCCAGCGCGCCGAGGGGTCCCACTGCACCCCTCTTCTCCTGCCGTCGCCAACCGTCCGGACGCCTCCCGCAACCGCGGTGCCTCCAGGGTGCCATGCCGGTGGGTCGGCGCTTTGAGCACGCTCGGGGCTGTTGCGTCCCGCACGTGCGAGGAAGACTTGCGGTATGGCAGCGTTGACCTTGTCGAAATTTCGCCACTCCTGCGTCCTGCTCGAACGGGACGGGGTGCGGTTGCTCGTCGATCCGGGCGTCTTCTCTTCGGGCTTCGAAACCCTCACCGACCTCGCCGGTGTGCTGATCACCCACCAGCATCCGGATCACCTGGACGTCGACCGGCTGGTGCCGCTGCTCGGCAACAACCCGCAGGCGCAGGTGATCGCCGATCCGGCGAGCACCGCGCAGCTGGCAGACGCCGGGGTCCGGGCGCGCGAGGTGCACGCCGGCGACGAGGTGAGCGTCGACGGGCTGCAGCTGAAGGTCTACGGCGGGCAGCACGCGGAGATCGCCCCGGGGGTGGTGGTGCCGCCGAACGTCGGCTACGCCGTCGACGATGCGTTCGCGTACGCCGGCGACGCCTACACCCCGCCTCCGCAGCCGGTGGAGGTGCTGGCGATCCCGACGGCGGCGCCCTGGCTCAAGGCCTCGGAGACGATTGCGTTCATCCAGCAGGTGCGGCCCAAAAGCGTGGTGCCGGTCCACGAGGCGCTGCTCGCGTCGACCGAGATCTTCTACGGGCACTACCGCCGCTTCGCGCAGGAGCAAGGCACCGCGTTCACGGTGCTCGACGACGGCGCACCCGTCACCTTCTAGACGGCGCGGCCGCGCGCGTCAGGCGGGCAGGCCGAGCAGCCGCACCAGCAGCCGCGCCGCGTCGCCACCCGAGCCGGCGATGGCCGCGTCGAGCGCCCGGCTGACGTCCAGGTTCGCCAGCAGGGCGGCGTTGACCTCATCGGTGGTCGCGGGGCTGCCCTCACCCGGCCGTCCCGCGGCCGCGTGCAGCTCGTCGAGCCGCTGCTGGGCCGTCGCCAGCACCGCGTCGCTGTAATCCCAGACATCCGCCCACGGCCGGTCCAGGATCGCGAGGCGCAGCACGTCAGGGCGCACCTGCTCGAGCAGATCACGCACCAGGACCAGGTTGCCGGCGGACTTGGCCATCTTCTGCCCGCCGACGCGCACCGTACCGACGTGTATCCACGCCCGTGCGAACGGCACGACGCCGGTGACGGCCTCGGCGAGAGCGCACTCGTAGGCATGGTGCGGGTAGCGGAGGTCGGCGCCGCCGGTGTGCAGGTCGAGGCCCGGCCCGAGGTGGGCGAGCGCCATGACGGCGCAGCCCGCATGCCAGCCCGGGCGCCCCGAACCCCAGGGACTCGGCCAGGCCGGCTCGTCCGACTCCGAGCGCTGCCAGATCGGCACGTCCAGCGGATGCTCCCGATCGGGATGGTGATCGGGGTGGCCGCCTTCGCGGCCGAGCACCTCCGCCTGCTCCGGGGTGAGTCCGAGGCGGGCGGGCACGCCGAAGCCGCGAAACCAGACCGAGCCTCCGCTGGCATACGCCTGGCCACGCTCGATCAGCGCGCTCGCGAGTGCCACGACGTCATCGACGTGCTGATGGACCCGCGGGGCGAACGTCGGCGGCTGGACGCCGAGCGCGGTCATGTCCTGCTCGAAGTCGAATTGCTGGACTGCCGCCAGCTGGTCGTAGTGCACGTGCGCGCGCCGGGCGGCGGCCAGCATGTCGTCGTCGACGTCGGTGACGTTGCGACAGACGTCGACGGGAACGCCGGAGACGTGGTGCAGCACCCGCCGCGCGAGATCCGACCACACGAACGTGGAGGCATGGCCGAGGTGGGTCACGTCGTACGGGGTGATGCCGCAGACATACATCCGAGCCCGTCCGATGACGGGCAGCGAACGACCGGCGATCTGCAGCGTGGGCACGTTCCCACCCTGCCACGACCAGCCGGCATGGGCTCCGCGAGTGTCCGTGTCAGCCCGCGGTCGTGGGTCCGGTCGCGGTCGGTGGGCGCTGCGCCTCGGCCGCCAGCAGGTCACGGATCTCGGCGAGGAGCACGGCTTCGTCGGTGGGAGCCGGGGTCTGCTCGGGGGTGAGCTGACCGCGCCGCCGGCGCTCCTGCAGCGTCTCGAAGGTGCGGACCATGATGAAGACCGCGGCCGCGATGATGAGGAAGTTCACCAGCACGGTGATGAAGTGGCCGTAGGCGATCTGGGACTTGTTCAGCGTCGCGTACAAGTTGTCGAATTTCGGCTGTCCCGCGATCGCGCCGATGAGGCGCAGCAGGATGTCGTTCGCGAACGAGCTGACGACCGCGTTGAACGCGGCGCCGACGATGACCGCGACAGCGAGGTCGAGCACGTTGCCGCGCATGATGAACGCCTGAAAGTCCCTCAGCAGTCCACGGGCGCCAGTTCCGCTCGCCATGAGCTCTCCTTGTGGGGCTGGAAGTCGGCTGCGGCGCACGCCGCCGCGGCCGGCCCGATCCAGCTCAGCATGCTGATGATCAGGGCGGACAGAGACTAACGTCCCGTTCACCCCTCCGGCGCCTCGCCCGATGTGACGCGCGTGGTGCAGCTAGAGCGGGTCGATGCAGAGGCGACGGTGATCGCCATGTCCGGGGCTCTCGACCGCTACGCGGCGGGCGAGTTGCGCGAGCTCACCGAGCTCGCGTCCCGTTCCCCGCGCCGGGTCGTCATCGAGATGTCCCGCGTGACCGAGATGCCGAGGCCGGTGATCGGGGTGCTCGTCGGCGCCTGGCATCTGCTCGAGGATCGCCTGACGGTGCGCTGCTCGGACAGCGTGCAGGCGGTGCTGGTGGAGACCGGCCTCGACCGGCTGCTGCCGGTGCTCTGACCGCACTGCGAAACGCCCGCCCTCGCCCCTTCGGGCATCCCGTCGCGGACCGCCCCCGCGGGGAGCGTCGAGGAAGATGGGCGAGTGGAACGCATCGCGGTGGTCACGGGAGCAAGTAGCGGCATCGGAGCGGCGACGGCGCGGATGCTCGCCGGCGAGGGCTACCGGGTGGTCATTGGGGCCCGTCGCGTGGAACGGCTCGACGAGCTCGCTGCGAGCTGCGGATCCCACGTCGACGCCCGGCCGCTCGACGTGACGGATCCGGGATCGGTCGAGGCTTTCACGGCGGGCATCGAGCGCTGCGACGTCCTCGTCAACAACGCGGGCGGAGCGCTCGGCCTCACGCCGATCGAAGACGCCGACGAGGCGCAATGGCGCCGGATGTACGAGACGAACGTGCTCGGCACGCTGCGGATGACACGTGCGCTGCTTCCGGCGCTCAAGGCGGCGACGGGTCAGATCGTGGTCATCGGCTCCGTCGCCGGCACCGAGGTCTACGACGGCGGCGCCGGCTACACCGCGGCCAAGCACGCCGAGCATGCGTTCGCCGAGACACTCCGCCTGGAGCTGCTCGGCACCGGCATCCGGGTCGCCGAGATCGCGCCGGGGCTGGTGGAGACCGAGTTCTCGCTCGTGCGGCTGGGCTCGCAGGACGCGGCGGACCAGGTCTACACCGGCCTCACACCGCTGACGGCCGACGACGTCGCCGATGTCATCGCGTTCGTGGTGAGCCGCCCGGCTCATGTCAGCCTGGGCTATGTGCGGCTCACTCCGGCAGCTCAGGCGACGGCGACGCGGACCCATCGCCGGCCATAGCCGGCAGGTCGGACGAGCCGGGTGCAACGCCGGCCGGTCGCAGCAGGGGCGGTGCCAGGACGGCCGCATCGCCGCGCCGGTACAGCTCGGCCGGCCGCCCACCGCCGACCGGCACCGACCGCTCGCCGAGCGACCGCACGAAGCCGGGCGCGGAAAGCACCTTCCGCCGGAAGTTGGCCGGATCGAGCGTGACGCCCCACGCGGCTTCGTAGACCCGGCGCAGCTCGGCGAGGGTGAACGGCTCGTCGACGAACGCCGCTGCCAGCGAGGTGTACTCGAGCTTCGCGCGGGCGCGTTCGATCCCGTGGGCCATGATCCGCGCGTGGTCGAAGGCGAGCCGCGGACGGCCCGGGTCGTTGCCGGAGGTGCCGCCCGGCATCACGTCCTCGACCGGCCACCAGCGGGCGTGCTCGCCGCGCTCGTCGGGTGGGCGCGGCAGGTCGGGAAGCAGGGCGAGGTAGCCGACGCTGACGACGCGTCCGCGCGAGTCGCGCCCCGGGTCGCCATAGGTGCGTAGCTGCTCGAGGTGGCCGGCGAGGAGCTCGACGCCGGCGCGTTCGGCCAGCGCGCGCCGGGCGGCTTCTTCCAGCCCTTCGTCGACGCCGATCCGGCTTCCCGGCAGCGCCCATGCGAGCGGATCGCGCGGGTCGCGTCCGGCGACCAGTAAGACCGCGAGCCGCCCGGCGCGCAACGTCAGCAGGACGACGTCAACACTGACAGCGATCTCGCCGAGTCGCTCCGTCGTCCTTTTCGCAGTCTTTTCCGCCGGCTCCACACGAGGCATTGTCCTCTCGGGACAGATCTCGGTCCTCTCGAGGCGGACCGTGCCGCGAGCGGCCGTATCCCGGACGCCGCGTATCGGGTACGTGGAGTGAGCCGGCCGATGAAGGGGCAGAGTCTGCGGACATGGGGCTGAAAACACAGGCCGCCGCGCTCCGCGTCCTCGCGGGCACCGGGGTGGCCCGACCGTCACGTCCGGATCAGATGCTCGGCATGGGGCTTGCCGTGCTGCGGTGGGGGTTCACGCCCGCCGCCGGCTGGTCGGCCGGCGCGGCGCGGTATCCGGACGAGGTGGCCATCGTCGACGAGCTCGGCGAGATGACCTTCCGCGAAGTCGACGCGGCCTCCAGCGCCATCGCCACCGCGCTCACCGATCACGGCGTGCGCGACGGCGGCTCGGTCGGCCTGCTGATGCGCAACTCGCGGTGGATGGCGCTGGCGCTGTCCGCGGTCGCGAAGGTCGGTGCCGACGCGGTGCTGCTCAACACCGGCTTCGGCGGTCATCAGCTCGCCGACGTCATGAAGCGCGAGGGCGTCGACGGGATCATCTACGACGAGGAGTTCACCGGGCTGCTCGAGCAGGCTCCTGACGACGTCTTCCGCGTCGTCGGATGGCACGATTCCGAGCCGCGCGACGGCGAGGTCGGAGGACGTGTCACCCTCGCCGAGCTCGCCCGGACCACACCGCGCCTCACGCGCCCGCAGCATCGCGGCCGGCAGGTCATCCTCACCAGCGGGACGACCGGCGCTCCCAAGGGGGCGGCACGCTCGGTCGAGGGCCTCGAGCCCGCCGCCGCGTTCCTGTCCGGGATCCCGCTGCGGGCCCGGGAGACGACGGTCGTCACCGCGCCGCTCTTTCACGCCTGGGGGCTCGCGCATCTCGGCCTCGGGCTGCTGCTGTCGAGCACGCTGGTGCTGCGTCGCACGTTCGATCCGGAGCAGACGCTGCGCCTGGTCGAGGAGCACCGGGCGAGCGCGCTCGTCGTCGTGCCGGTGATGATGCAGCGGATGCTGGAGCTCGACGAGAACCGGCGCAAGACCTACGACGTCTCGTCGCTGCGCGTCGTGGCGGTGAGCGGATCGGCTCTCCCCGGCGAGCTGTCGACGCGCTTCATGGACGCGTTCGGCGACGTCGTCTACAACCTCTACGGCTCCACCGAGGTGGCGTACGCGACCGTCGCCTCGCCGCAGGACCTGCGCGAAGCGCCCGGCACCGCCGGTCGGCTGCTCATGGGCACGACCATCAAGCTCGTCGACGACGACGGCAAGGAGGTGCCGCAGGGCGAGGTGGGCCGCATCTTCGTCGGCAACCCGTTGCTCTTCGCCGGTTACACCGGTGGCGAGGACAAGGACCGGCTCGGCGACCTGGTGGCCAGCGGCGACCTCGGCCGGTTCGACGAGCAGGGCCGGCTGTTCATCGAAGGCCGAGACGACGAGATGATCGTCTCCGGCGGGGAAAACGTCTTTCCCGGAGAGGTCGAGGACTTGCTCAGCGCGCATCCGAAGGTCCGGGAGGCGGCCGTCCTCGGGGTCGACGACGAGCAGATGGGTCAGCGCCTGGTGGCCTACGTGGTGAAGAGCGCCGACGATCTCGCGGTGGACGAGGTGAAGGCGCACGTCAAGGAACGCCTGGCGCGCCACAAGGTCCCGCGCGACGTGCACTTCATCGACGCGTTGCCGCGCAACGAGACCGGCAAGGTCGTGAAGCGCGAGCTCACCGAGCCATGATCAACGCTGCAACGGAACGGGTTTGACCCAAGGTTGCAGCGCCAAACCCACTTCGTTGCAGCGTTGATCTTGGGTTAGAAGCCCTCGAAGACGGTGGTGATCGCGGGTTCGCCGCGGGAGAGCTGATGCGCCGCTGGGGGTAGCTCGTCGCGGGCCGCGATCCAGTGCCGGCGCGCCTCGGCCAAGCTGCCGTCGTCGACCCGCTCGCCGCCGCGCACCAGCGGGACGTGCAACGGCCGCAGCTGTGCCCCGACCGGCGCCTCGCGCCCCGGGACGACCAGATCCTCGACGGCCGCGCCGGAGTCGGAGAGCCGCCGCGCGACGGTTTTGCGCCCGCCGCGCGACGCCTTGCCGGTGGAGCGCTTCTCGACCGGCTCGCCGCCCCGCTCGACGAGTTTGTAGACGAAACTCGCGGTGGGGGCTCCGGAGCCGGTGACGAGCGAGGTGCCCACCCCGTAGGCGTCGACCGGGCAGGCGGCCAGCCCGGCGATCGCGTACTCGTCGAGGTCGCTGGTGACGACGATGCGGGTCTGCGTGGCGCCGAGGCTGTCCAGCAGCCGGCGCACCTCGCTGGCGAGCGGGCCGAGATCTCCGCTGTCGAGCCGGATCGCCCCGAGGTTCGCTCCGGCGACGTCGACGGCGACGCGCACACCGGTCATGACGTCGTAGGTGTCGACCAGGAGCGTGGTGTCCGGGCCGAGCGGCGGCGACCTGCGCGGCGAACGCATCGCGCTCGTACCGGTGGGCCAGGGTGAAGGCGTGCGCGCTCGTTCCGCTGGTGGGGATGTCGTAGAGCTGACCGGCCCGCAGGTTCGAGGTGGAGTCGAAGCCGACGACATAGGCCGCGCGGGCGGCGGCGACCGCGGCGTCCTCATGCGTGCGCCGGGAGCCCATCTCGATGCACGGCCGCCCGGCCGCCGCACCGGTCATCCGAGCCCCGGCGGCGGCGATGGCGCAATCGTGATTCAGCACCGACAGCACCAGCGTCTCCAGCAGCACCGCCTCGCCGAACGTGCCCTCGACGACGAGCACCGGCGTCATCGGCCCGTACGCCTCGCCTTCCGCGAGGCCGGTGATGTCGACCCGGGGCGGGGCCGCACCGACGCGGGCGGTGAGCCACTCGGCGGTCGTGTCGTTGATCACGTGCCGTTCCCGCAGCACGTCGATCTCGTCCGGGCCGAAGCAGAAGCTCTCGAACGCGTCGAGCAGCCGCCCGGCGCCGGCGAACACCCCGTAGCGCCTGCCTTCGGGCAACCGGCGGGCGAAGACTTCGAAAACGGCCGGCTGCTCCGCGACGCCGGTGGGAATCGCGGCTTGCAGCATGGTGAGCTCGTAGTGGTCGGTGAGCAGTGCGGTGCTGCGCATCGCCGCAGCGTACGGGCCAAATGCGGGTCTTGCGGACGCGGGGCGCGCCGCACCCTGGCGTGGCACTGCCCGGACGGCACTTCGTCCCGAGGCAGGTGCCCGTCGGGCGTAAGCGGGGCATCATGGAACGGTGACGACCGCAACTCCTGACACCGTCGAGCGTCTCGATGAGGATCTGCGTGAGTCTCTGGCCACTGCGCCGGACCTACCGTGGGTCACGATCGTCTGGGACGACCCGATCAACCTGATGAGCTACGTCACCTACGTCTTCCAGAAGCTCTTCGGCTTTCCGAAGGCGAAGGCGGAGAAGCTGATGCTCGACGTGCACCGCACCGGCAAGGCGGTGGTGACCTCGGGCACCCGCGAGGAGATGGAGCGCGACGTGAACCGGCTGCACGAGGCGGGCCTGTGGGCCACCCTGCAGCACGATTCCTGACGGCCGGGTGAGTCGTTTTCGGCGCGGCAAGGCCGGCGTCACCCTGTCGCTCGACCCGGTCGAGGCCGCCGTCCTCGCGCAGGTCATCAACGAGGTCTTCGAGCTCGTCGGGCCGCTGCCGCAGCAGGACGACGACGCGGCGTGGGCCCGCGAGTTCGGCTTGAGCGGGTTGGGCGACAGCAGCGCGGACCCCGAGCCGCCGAACGACCCGATCCGGGCGCGGCTCTTTCCCGACGCCTATCGCGACGACGACGAGGCCGCCCGCGACTTCCGCCGCTTCACCGAGAGCGAGTTGCGCAGCGCGAAGGCTGCTCACGCCCAGACGCTGCTGCGCACGATTCCGGAGGGCGGCGGCTCCGTCGTGCTGGACGAGGACGCCAGCGCCGCCTGGCTCGGCGCGCTGAACGACGCCCGCCTGGCCCTCGGCACCGCGCTCGACGTCGACGAGAACACCACGTACGAGCTCGCCACCCTGGAAGCGAGCGAGCCGCGCGCTCAGCGGCTCTACGTGTACGTGTGGCTGGGGGAGCTGCAGGACTCGCTGCTTTCGGCGCTGTCCGGCGAGTAGCCGGCGACCCCAGCGGCGGCCCGCCTGGCCGCCGTCGCGGAATTACCCTGGGCGTCGTGCTGCAGCTGTCGAAAGACCACTACGACGCCATGATCGCCCACGCCCGCCGCGACCATCCGGACGAGGCCTGCGGGGTGATCGCCGGCCGGGACGGGGGTCCCCGAGCGGCTCCTGCCGATGATCAACGCCGCGCGCTCACCCACGTTCTACGAGTTCGACTCCGCCGAGCTGCTCGCGCTCTACCAGGAGATGGACGAGCGCGACGAGGAGCCGGTGGTGATCTATCACTCCCACACGGCGACCGAGGCGTACCCGTCGCGCACCGACATCTCGTACGCCAACGAGCCGGGCGCGCACTACGTGCTGATCTCGACGCGCGATCCCGAGGTCGCGGAAGTGCGTTCGTTTCGCATCGTGGAGGGCACCGTGGAGGAGGAGCCGGTGACCGTCGGCTAGCAAATCCGCGCTGATCGCGCCCGATCCCGCAGACCTCCGGAATCTCTCAAGTGCCGCTCATGTTGCAGGATGGCGTTATGGCTGTTCAGGTAAAGGTGCCGACGATCCTTCGCACGTACACGGGAGGTGCGAAGGCGATCGAAGCATCCGGTGACACGTTGGACGCGTTGCTCAAGGACATCGACTCGCGCCACGAGGGGCTGCGCGGGCGTCTGATCGCCGACGACGGGTCGCTGCACCGGTTCGTCAACATCTACATCAACAACGAAGACGTGCGGTTCCTCGGCGCGCTCGACGCGCCCGTCAAGGACGGCGACACGGTGACGATCCTGCCGGCCGTCGCCGGCGGCTCCCGCCACGCCAGCCGTTCCGCCGTCGCCTGACCTCGCGTTCATCGTGCGATTCGACAGCCTGGTCGACTCCGTAGGGCACACCCCCCTCGTGGGGCTGCCGCGGCTGTCGCCGTCGGCTGACGTTCGGCTCTGGGCGAAGCTCGAGCAGAACAACCCGACGGGCTCCATCAAGGACCGTCCGGCGCTGTGGATGGTGGCGGCGGCCGAGAAGGAAGGCCGGCTGTTCCCGGGGGCGACGGTGCTCGAGCCGACGTCCGGTAATACCGGGATCTCGCTGGCCATGGTGTGCCGTCAGCGCGGCTACCGGCTGATCTGCGTCATGCCGGAGAACACGTCGTCCGAGCGGCGCCAGCTGCTCACGATGTGGGGTGCCGAGATCGTCTTCTCGCCGGCGGCCGGGGGAAGCAACGAGGCGGTCGCGGTCGCGAAGCAGCTCTCCGCGGAGCATCCCGACTGGGTGATGCTCTACCAGTACGGCAACCCGGCCAACTGGCTCTCGCACTACGAGTCCACCGGCCCGGAGCTGCTCGCCGACCTGCCGACGATCACCCATTTCGTCGCCGGGCTCGGCACCACCGGCACGCTCATGGGCGTCGGGCGCTTCCTGCGCGAGCGCGTGCCCGACGTGCGGATCGTCGCCGCCGAGCCGCAGTACGGCGACCTCGTCTACGGGCTGCGCAACATCGACGAGGGCTTCGTTCCCGAGCTCTACGACTCCAGCGTGCTCACCACCCGCTACTCCGTCGACCACGGCGCGGCGCTGCGCCGCACGCGTGAGCTGGTCGAGCAGGAAGGCATCTTCGCCGGTATCTCGACCGGCGGGATCCTGCACGCCGCTCTGGCCCAGGCCGACAAGGCCGTCGCGGCGGGGGAGCGAGCCGATATCGCGTTCGTCGTCTGCGACGGCGGATGGAAGTACCTGTCCACCGGGGCCTACGCCGGCACGCTCGAAGAAGCCGAGGAGGCGCTCGAGGGTCAGCTCTGGGCGTGAGCAGGCATGTAGCGTCCTGTGAACTTTCCGACACGTGTGACATGGCCCGCACCAGCAGCCCTACGCTGGTGTCCAATGACCACTGCGCCTGTCGACTTCCCGTTCCCGGCGTGGAGGTCCTCGTGAACCGACTGCCTCGTCAGCGGGATGCGGCCCGCCCACCGGTCGAGCATTCGTGGGCGCCGGAGCGAGCCTCCGTCGGGGCTGCCCGCCGGCTCCGGGAAGTGGCGCCGTGAAGCTCACCGTCCTCGGCTGTGCGGGCACCTTTCCGGGGCCGGGCTCGGCCTGCTCGTCCTATGTCGTCGAGCACGACGGCTTCCGGCTGCTGGTCGACGTCGGCAACGGCGCGCTTGGCCCGCTGCAGCAGCACGTCGGCCTGCTCGGCATCAACGCGGTGCTCGTCTCCCACCTGCACGGCGACCACTGCCTCGATCTGGTCGCCTACTCCTACGCGCTGCGCTACCACCCCGAGGGGCCGCTGGACCGGTTGCCGGTCTACGGCCCGGTGGCCACCCGCCACCGGCTGTGCGGCGCGTTCGACGACTGGCCGTCCGACGGTCTCGCCGACGTCTTCGACTTCCGCGGCATCCGGGCCGGTCATCGCAGCATCGGCCCGTTCGAGATCGAGCTCGACCGGGTCAGCCATCCCATCGAGGCGTACGGGATCCGGCTCACCGCCGGCGGGCGCACGCTTCACGTACTCCGGTGATACCGGCAGCTGCGAGCAGGTCGAGAAGCTGGCCCGCAACGCCGACCTCTTCCTGTGCGAGTCGAGCTGGCCGGATTCGCGCCACAACCCTCCCGGCATCCACATGAGCGGCCGCGATGCGGGCGAGGCGGCGCACCATGCCGATGCGCACAAGCTGTTGCTCACCCACGTGGTTCCCTGGGCGAGCAAGGAGCAACTGCAGGAGGAGGCGATGACCCAGTACGAGGGGGAAATCGCCTGCGCCGAGCCAGGGCGCGCATACGAGGTCTGAGCCTCGAGCAGATCGTCCCACCGGTCAGCGGCTGCGCCTCGCGGTCCGCTGCCGCTTTCACCGCGAGAAGAAGTGGATGTGCCTGTGACAGCGACCCCGGATGCTGCTGCGACCCGCCCTGACGGTCGCGCGAACGACGAGCTGCGCCCGATCCGCATCGAACGGCGCTGGCAGCCGCATCCGGCCGGGTCGGTGCTCATCTCGTTCGGGCAGACCCGAGTGCTGTGCGCGGCGAGCGTGGAGCGGGACGTGCCGCGCTGGCGGCGGGGCAGCGGTCTCGGCTGGGTGACGGCCGAGTACGCGATGCTGCCGAGCGCGACCAACACCCGCAGCGATCGGGAGTCGGTCAAGGGCACGCGTCGGTGGGCGTACCCACGAGATCAGCCGGCTGATCGGACGGGCGCTGCGGCCCTGCGTCGACCTGTCTGCGCTGGGGGAGAACACGATCGCGATCGACTGCGACGTGCTGGTGGCCGACGGCGGTACCCGTACCGCCGCGATCACCGGCGCCTACGTCGCGCTGGCCGACGCGATCCGGTCGCTGGCCAAGGATTCGGCGCTGGTGAATTCGGTGTCGGCCGTGAGCGTCGGCGTCATCGACGGTCAGCCTCGGCTCGACCTTTGCTACGCGGAAGACGTGCGCGCGGAGCACCGACATGAACGTCGTCGTCACCGGCTGACGGGCAGTTCATCGAGGTGCAGGGCACCGCCGAGGGGAGCGCGTTCGACCGCTCCGAGCTCGACGCGCTGCTCGATCTCGCGGTCGGCGGGTGCGCGACGCTCGCGGCTGCCCAGCAGGCGGCTCTCGCCTCCTGACGCTGCGGGAAGACGGAGGTCCTGCCATGACGCAGCGGCTGGTGCTGGCGAGCCGCAACCCGGGCAAGCTCGAGGAGCTGCGCCGGCTGCTCGGCCCGTCCTACGAGCTGGTGGCGCTTCCCGAGGACGCGCCGGAGGTCGTCGAGAGCGGGACAACGTTCGAGGACAACGCCCTGCTCAAGGCCAGCGCCGCAGTGGCAGCTACCGGACTGCCGTCCGTCGCCGACGACAGCGGGCTCGCCGTCGATGCGTTGAACGGCATGCCGGGCGTGCTCTCGGCGCGCTGGTCGGGACTGCCGGCGGGCGATCCGGATCGAGATGACGCGAACCTGCGGCTGGTGCTGGCCCAGCTGGCCGACATGCCCGCAGGAGCGTCGCGGCGGCGGCTTCGTCTGCGCGGCGGCGATCGCGCTGCCGGACGGCAGCTCCTACGTCGTGCGCGGGGAGGTGCGCGGGCACATCATCACGTCACCGCGCGGCGCCGGCGGGTTCGGCTACGACCCGATCTTCGTCCCGGACGGCGACTCGCGCACCACCGCCGAGATGCCTGCCGGCGAGAAGGACGCCATCAGCCACCGCGGGCGGGCGTTTCGCGCGCTCGTCGCCAAGCTGCCGGAGCTGCTCCCCGCCTGACGCCTGCTCGACGCCGCCGCCAGGCCCATGATCAACGCGCCAACGATCATGGTGAGGGGCGGTTTGAACCGGGGTTCGGCAGGATCATTGGCGCGTTGATCTTCGCGTCAGTAGGTGCAGCGGTTGCCCTGCGAGGCGGCGGTCACCGGGGGAACGGTGGCGCGAGACGTGGGCGTCGGCGTCGGCTCCGTGACGCTCGGCGTGGTCGGAGTCGGCGCAGTGCTCACGATGACCGGCAGCACCGTCGAGTAGTTGGCGCCGACGACCAGCACCACCCCGTTCGTCACCGATGGGTCCTTCTTCAACACCGAGCCCGGGACGGCGGCGGCCACGGTCCTCGCGGCTTCCGCATGGGCCGGTGCGTAGCGAACCTCGCTCTGGGTGTGCCCGAAGCTGTAAGCCGGTCCGGGTGCCCCGGTGCGGAACCGCTCCGCCTTCAAGGCCTCGGTCACCTGGTCGGCGAGACCGGTCTGCCCGACGCCGTCCTGCACGGTGACCTGCACTTTCGACGGATCCACGGTGACCCGCATGGTCTTTCGCGTCGGGGCGGCGGGCGCGCCGGGGGACGGGTCGGGGTTCGAGTCGCCGGTGACCTTCGCGACGAGATCGTCGAACGCGTTCTGATTGAGCAGCAGCACGTTGCCGACGTCTTCGGTCTGCCCCGTCGGGATGAGCGACGGCGCGTTCGGGTTGCCGAACAGCGTCCCGAGGTTGGTGTCCTGGAAGGTGATGGGATGGGTCGGCACCGTCTCGAAGATCATCTGGCTCGGGTCGACGCCGCGCAGCCGCAGCCCGAGCTTCTCGAGGTCGGTGAGGCTCGTGTCGTCGTCGAGGGTCAGCGCGTCCTTGATCGCCGACAGTAGGCGGGTGACGCGCACCGGGTTGAACAGCAGATTGACCCGGAACGCCGTTCGGAACACCGAGCCGAGGAACTGCTGCTGGCGGCGGATGCGGCTGAGATCGGAGTCGGGTAGCCCGTGGCGCTGCCGGACGAAAGCGACGGCCTGCTCGCCGACGAGGGTCTGCTCGCCGTACTTGCCGTGGAAGTTGCTGTAGCCGTCGTTGATGTTGGTGATGGTGCCGCCGTCCGGGCCGGTCTCGGTGTAGTCGCTCTTCAAGATGCAGACGGGCACGCCGTTGATGGCGCTGGCGATCTTCGCCAGGCCCTCCAGGTCGACGGAGACGTAATGGTCGACGCGGACGTTGAACATCGCCTCGACCGTGCGCACCAGCAGCGATGGGCCGCCGTCCAGCAGCGAGGAGTTGAACTTGTCCTTGTGCGCCTTGACGATCTTGCCCTTGGAGTTGCGGTACTCCGGGATGGTGACCAGGGTGTCGCGGGGGATCGAGATGTTGGTGGTGGTGCCGTCGCGGTCGAGGTGGCTGAGGATCGTCGTGTCGCTGCGCTCGCCGGGCACGTAGCCGAACTCGCCGGTGGACCCCGCCCGGCTGTCGGTGCCGACGAGCAGCCAGTTCTGCGAGCCGTAGGCCGCGCTGGCCGGCCGGTCCTGGCCCAGGCTGAGGTGGATGCGGTCGATGGAGCCGTCGAACCATTTCACGACCACGAACCCGCCGACGCTGCCGATCAGGATCGCCAGCGAGACGACACCGGCCACGATGTTGCGCAGCCGGAGCACGACCGTGCGACGTCGCGAGCCGCGGGCACGACGGGGTGCCGGCTCCTGCGGGGCGGCAGCCGACTCGCGTGGGGTCGTGGAAGTATCCGCGGTGTTGACGACGATGCTCTCCCTCGTCCTAATAGCCGCATTCGTCCGGGCGGATGGTGACCGGAGCCTGAGGATCCGTGTAGCCGACGATAGCGGCGTGAGCTGAGTGAACGGCGCCGCTCGCCCCGTGGCGCCGGCGCGGGCGCGTTGCCGATAGCCCGCCAGGCTGCGACTGCGGGTCCGGTGACGGCCCGCCTCTGCCCCGGTGTGGCCCGGATGTCGGCTCGGGTGACAAGGTGACACATGACCCCTGACCGGACTCGTGCGGAGGTCGGTGCGAACGATTGGCTGCAGCGAATCGCCGAACGCGCGTCCGCGGAGGCGGGGGGCAAGCTGCCTGCGCAGGCGCTCGTCGGCTTCGTGGCGGCCCTCTCGCAGGTGATCAGCCGCGGTCGCCTCACCGCCGACGAGTTGCAGACGTGCCGGGAGGTCGGCCGGGACGCCGTCGGCAGCGGGATCCCGTTGCCCTCGGTGGTCGATGCGTTCCTCAGCGCCGCTCGCCTGCTGTGGATGCAGCTACCCGAGCTGGAGCGGAGCAGGCGCGGGAACGTCTCGACGCAGCAGGTCATGCGTACCGGGGAGGTGGTGCTGCAAGCGGCGGACGACGCGCTCGCTGCCGTCGCCCAGGGTTATGCCGACGCCGGTCGGGCCCTCGTCCAACAGGAGGAGTCGCTGCGGCGGGACGTCATCGACGCCCTGCTGGAGGGCCGGGGCGACGTCGCCGACCTGGTGGTTCGGGGGGACCGCTTCGGCATCCGGCTCGGGGTGCCGCACCTGGTGGCGGTGGCAAGGTCGGCTCAGAGCGTTGCTGCCGGCGCCTCGGCGCACTTCGGGGTCGACGAGGCGCTGCGCCGGCAGCTCGGCATGCAGTCGCTGACCGTCGTGAAGGCGGGCCGGCTGGTGATCATCCTTACCGCAGGTGGCCAAGGCGTCGGCCACACGGGCGGACTCGAGCAGCTGGCCGCGGAGCTGGCCGCAGCGGTCGGCCGGGCGATCGGCGCGCCCGGGCCGGTGCCGCTCGCCCTCGGACGCGTCCATGCGGGGCCGACCGGCATCGCGCTGTCCTACCGCGAGGCGGCGGAGACGCTCGATCTGGCACTGCAGTTGCGGTGGGAGCACACCGCGGTCACCGCGGATCAGGTGGCTGTCTACCGGGTCCTGCTGCGCGACATGGATGCGATACGGCGGCTGGTGGTGACGGTGCTGAGCCCGCTCACCGAGGCGCGTGACGGTCCGGAGCCACTACTCGAAACGCTGAACGCCTTCTTCGCCGCCGGGGCGGTCGCGACCGAGACCGCCCGGCGCATGCACCTGTCCGTGCGCGCGGTGACCTACCGGCTGGCCCGCATCCACGCGCTCACCGGCTACAACCCGAACGACCCCGCTGACTGGCTGGCCCTGCAGGTGGCCGCCGTCGGCGCGCGCCTCTTGCCGTGGCCGGAAGGCCAGCGGGAATAGCAGCCATGTTGCCGGGCATCGGCAGCCGCCCGGTGAGCTTTTGGTCGGCGGCGACGCGCCTTTCGGCGCCGAATTCTCGCAACCTGGAGGCATGGCTTTCGTCGACTTGCGCGCGCTTCGACGCTGCGGCGACCCCGTCGACTGTCATGCCTAGTGAGCCGCTGCGGCGATGTCCTTACTGTCACCGCCAGTTCCTCTGGCTCGGCGACGAGGACAGGGAGGACCGGGCCGACGATCCGAACGTCGCTCCCGGACCGTTGCCGGATGACGACGGCGACCGGCGTCACGCGCCGGATGTCGCCGACTTCTCCCGCGCGCTGACGGTCACGCTGATCGTCGCCATGGTGGGGTGCGCCATCGCCGTCATCGCCTGGCATCAGGACATGGGCAGCATCCTCGCCGCCGGCCTGCTGATCGCCTTGGCGGTGGGGACCGGCCGGGCGCGGCGCAGGCCCGGGCGCTAGCCCTTCGCCCTCGTCCCTCGCTGGCCTGGGCAGCTGACGTTCGGACCCTGATCTGTCCTCGTTTCGCTTGACTTCTTTGCGGAGTAGCCGTGTCAACCGCTGTTGCTATCGGGATCTTCGTTCTCGGATATGGCGTCATCGCCAGCGAAAAGGTGCACCGCGTCATCGTCGTCCTGACGGCGGCCGGTCTGCTGCTGGCATTCAAGATCGTCGACGCTGATGACGCGTTCCATTCCGCGGAATTCGGGATCGACTGGAACGTCGTTTTCCTGCTGCTCGGAATGATGGTCATCGTCGGCGTCATCCAGCAGACCGGGGCGTTCGAGTACCTGGCGTTGCGGGCGTTGCAGCTCACGCGCGGCCGGCCCTACCTGCTGATGGTCAGCCTGGTGGGACTGACGGCGGTGGCTTCGGCGCTGGTCGACAACGTCACCACGGTGCTCCTGGTGGCGCCGATGACGGTCTCCATCACGCGCGAGCTCGGACTGCGGCCCGCGCCGTTTCTCATCGCCGAGGCGCTGGCGTCGAATATCGGCGGCACGGCCACGCTCATCGGCGACCCCCCGAACATCATCATCGGCAGCCAGGCCAACCTGTCGTACCTGGATTTCCTGGTGAACCTGGGGCCACTCGTGCTGCTCCTGCTCGTGGTCTACGCAGGCCTTTGCCGCCTCATGTTCGCGGGCGACTTCCGTTACGACGCATCACGCGTCGCGCAGGTCATGGCGCAGGACCCCCGAGAGCGCATCCGTGACCGCCGGCTGCTGATCTGGTCCGGCGCGGTGCTGTTCGCCGTGACGGTCGGCTTCGTGTTGCACACCAGCCTGCACTACGAGCCGTCGGTCATCGCCCTGATCGGCGGGGGCGTCCTGCTGCTCGTTTCCCGCGACCGGCCTCATGTGCTGCGCGAGGTGGAGTGGGGCACGTTGGCGTTCTTCGCCGGGCTTTTCATCATGGTCGGCGCGCTCGTGAAGGTGGGCGCGATCGACACGCTCGCCGAATGGATCTCGGACGCCATCGACGGCCGCGTCTTCATCGGCGTGCTGATCCTGCTCGCCGTCTCGGCGGTGCTGTCCGCCGTCGTCGACAACATCCCGTACGTGGCAACGATGGCCCCGGTCGTGGCGTCGGTCGCCGCGAGCCTTCCGGCGGGAACCGAGGCGGAGCCGCTGTGGTGGGCACTGGCGCTCGGTGCGGACCTCGGTGGCAACGCGACGCCCATCGGCGCGAGTGCCAACATCGTGATCCTGGCGATCGCCGCGCGGGACGGGGAGCGCATCAGCTTCGGCCGGTTCATGCGCTACGGGCTGCTGACGACAGTGGTAACGCTGGCAGTCGCGGCGCCGTACCTGTGGCTGCGGTACTTCGCTTTCGCGTAGGCGTGCTCATGGCGACGGGTGAGGAAAGCGGGTGCGCGTCGCCGAGGCAGGGCCGCTGCCACCGTTTCCCGTTGCTCTGGCAGCGCCGGGTGGTGGCAGCGCGGCGTGGCTGGGCTGCTGCCACCGTTTGCCGTCGTTGGACGCCCGGCCGGAAGCGGGACGCCGCAACGCCGGCACGCCGCGACGCGTTTTCGCAGGCAGAAGGAGTGCGGAAGGGGGGATTCGAACCCCCACGCCCGTTAGGGCACTGGATCCTAAGTCCAGCGCGGCTGCCGTTACGCCACTCCCGCTCGACCTCCCAGTGTGCCTCCACCGGGTCGGTCGGTCACTCGCCGCGAACTACGCAGCGAGTCCCAGGTCCTTCAAGAGCTTGGCGACGTGGCCGGTGGCCTTCACGTTGTAACGGGCCTCTTCGACCTTGCCGTCGGGCCCGACGATCACCGTCGACCGGATGACGCCGACCCGCTTCTTGCCGTACATCATCTTCTCGCCCCAGGCGCCGTAAGCCTCGAGCGTGGCGTGCTCCGGGTCGGACAGCAGCGGAAAGGTGAGCTGCTCCTTGTCGCGGAACTTCGCGAGCTTCGCCGGCGCGTCGGGGCTGATGCCGAGCACCGTGTAGCCGGAGGAGTTCAGCGCCGCCAGGTTGTCACGGAAGTCGCAGGCCTGAGTGGTGCAGCCCGGCGTCATCGCCGCCGGGTAGAAGTAGACGACGACGCGCTGGCCGGCGTAGTCAGCCAGCGAGACGGGCTTCTCATCGGCGTCGAGCAGGGTGAACGCGGGGGCCTCGGCGCCGGGCTCAAGACGGGACATGCGATCACGTTAGCCCGAGCGGCTTCCGGCCCGTAAGCAGCCGGCGCAGCTGTCGGCCAGCCGGCAAAGCCCTATCCCGAGGCGGCCGGGTCAGTGGACACTGCCTGCGTGAGCGAACCCGCCACGGAGTTGCGGGCCGGCCAGGCCTTCGCCGGCTGGCGGGTCGAACGCGAGCTCGCCCGGGGCGGCATGGGCGTGCTCTACCTCGCTCATCACCCGCGGCTGCCGCGCACCGACGTGATCAAGATGCTGTCGCCGTACCTGTCGTCCGACGCGCGCTTCCGGGCCCGCTTCCTGCGCGAGGTGACGCGGATGTCGACGTTGTCGCATCCGCACGTGATGCCGATCCACGACTCCGGTGAGGCACCGGACGGCACGTTGTACCTCGTCATGCCCTACGTCGCCGGCGGCGACTTGCGCAACGTGCTCAACGAGCAGGGACCGTTCGCCCCGGCCCGCGCGGTGCGGATGATCGACCAGCTCGCCGCGGCGCTCGACGCGGCTCATCGTGTCGGCGTCGTGCATCGGGACGTGAAGCCCGAGAACGTGCTGCTCTCGGCCGTCGAGCCGCAGGACGCCGACCACGCGCTGCTCACCGACTTCGGCATCAGCCGCGACGAGATGTCCAACGCGACGCTGACCGCCACTGGCGAGCTGCTGCTCACGCCCGCCTACGCGGCGCCCGAGCAGGTACTCGGCAAGCCGATCGACGCCCGCGTCGACCAGTACGCGCTCGGCTGCATCCTCTACGAGCTGCTCAGCGGTCGGCCGCCGTTCCTGGACGACGCACCCGTGGTCATGCTGATGGCTCACCTGCAGGATCCGATCCCGAGCCTTGCCGCGCAGGGGTTGCCGGCTGCCATCGACGACGTGCTCGCTCGCGCGATGGCCAAGTCGCCGGAGCAGCGCTACGCCACCTGCCGGGACCTCGCCAGAGCTGCCGCGGCGGCGCTGGAGGTGCCGATGACCGCCGCGACGCACCAATCCGCGCCGCCGGGCAGGTTCGCGACTTCGCTGACGCAGCCGTTGCCGGTCGATGCAGCGGCGCCGACGGCACAGGCTCCGCCGCCTCGGTCGCTGCCGCCGGAGCTGCCGTACGTCCAGCCGCAGCACCCCAAGCGACCGCGCAAACGGTTCGTCGCGGGCGCGCTGGTGGCTGTGGCCGTGCTCGGCGGCGGGGCAGTGGCGGCTGTCGTCTCGATGGGCGGCTCCGACCCGCCGTCCGCGTACACCGCGCTGGTCAACCGGCTACCCACAGCGGTCCGCGGCACCTGCAGCGACGGCACCAAGGATCTGGTGGCGTCGGAGCGGCCGTACGTCGAAACGCGCGCCACCTGCTTCCCGACCATCTCCGGCCGCCGGCTCACGATGATCTATCGCACCGTCAAAGGCGACACGGCCACCATCAAGCGCTACCGCAGCGAGGTGCTGCACCTCGGCGGTCTCTACCACTCGCCCGGCAACTGCATGACGTTCCAGAGCACCGACCCGACCCACAACGGCACCCAAGGCTTCGGGCAGGAAGTGCACAGCCCGCCGGTGGTGGGGGCGGTCTGGTGCAACAAGGACGGCAGCTTCTGGTACCTGCAGACGGCCCCGGCCGCCGGTCAGCTGCCGATCATGACGCATCTCACGAAGGAGCCGACCCGGGGCGTGGCATCGGCGCCCCAGCGATTCGCCGACCTCGAGGCAGTGGCTCCCGCAGCTGACGAAAGCTAGGCGACGTTCTTCGGGACCCGGCCCTGACGGCTCGGGCTCAAGCGCCGGCGCTTCGGGAAATCGACTGGCTCCGGCATCCGCTCGACCACGACCAGGTGACCGGCGGCGTCGTCGTCCGCGAGCGCCGCCGCCTTCGCCGGGATCCTCGCCTTCGGGTGCTCGGGGTGCAGGAAGACGAATTTCTTGTACGCCCAGAACCGGAAGAACGTGGCCATTCCGGTACCGACGACATTGCCCCAGATGTTGGTCGCCAGCGGGCTGGTCTGACTCAGCACGTAGTGACCGAAGCCCAGGAACGCGAGGGCGATACCGAGGCCGACGAAGTTCAGCAAAATGAAAAGGGTGTATTCGCGCCGGACGCCACTGCGGGCACGATGCGCGAACGACCAGTGCCGATTCGCGAAGTAATTCACGGTGGCGGCGATAACGGTCGAGAGCGTCTTCGCGGTCAGCGGGCCGACGTCCCAGCCGTAGTGGAAGAGGTTGAACAGGCCGGCGTCGATCACATAGCAGGCGGCACCCACGATGCCGAACTTCGCCACTTCGTGCAGCAGCGTTTGCCAGCGCAAGTAGAACTGCCGTACGAAGGTCACGAACCGTCCTGCGAGTCGGGGACAAGGGTGTCCGCGGGGTGAGGAGCTTGACGGACTGCTAGGCACGGTACCCGCCGGTCCGCGTCCGACGCCAGAACCGCCACGCGTCCTGATAACACTGGGGGAGCACGTGGAATCGACCCAATCCAGGACACATTTTTTGGGGAGATGTCCCAGCAGGGTTATCGGCGTCCGCGCCCGCAGCAGTGAGTGAGACTAAGGAGACATGTCCGTGACGGCGACCGACGATGCAGCAGCAGCGTCTCGCAAGTGGCGAGAGCAGCATTTCCCGCACAAGGGCCACCTGGCCGTTTCGCCCACCCGCCATCTTGCGGTCGTGGCCTGCATGGACTCGCGCATCGACGTCTTCGGGCTGCTCGGCCTCGAGGTCGGTGAAGCGCACGTGCTGCGTAACGCGGGCGGCGTCATCACCGACGACATGATCCGCTCGCTCGCGATCAGCCAGCGCAAGCTGGGCACTCGCGAGATCTTGCTGGTGCATCACACCGACTGCGGGCTGATGCGGCTCTCCGAGGACGGCTTCAAGGCCGAGCTCGAGGAGGAGACGGGGATGCGTCCGACGTGGGCGATCGAGTCGTTCACCGATCCGGTCGCGTCGGTCCGGCAGTCCATGCAGCGTGTCCGCACGTCGGCCTTCGTGCCGCACCGCGATCAGGTGCGAGGCTTCGTCTACCAGGTCGACACCGGCGAGCTGATCGAAGCCGACTGACCGCCCGGTCACGCCCCGCGCAGGCCGGCTCAGGCGGCCGGCTCCCAGCGCAGCCGCGGCGCCTCGATCTTCGGGCAGGTGTCCATCGCGACCAGCAGCCCGGCCGCCCGAGCGCGTTCCGCGGCCGCCAGGTCGACCACGCCGAGCTGCAGCCAGACGGCCTTGGCGCCGACGGCGATCGCCTCGTCGACGTGCGCGCCGGCCTGCTCGCTGCGCCGGAAGATGTCGACGACGTCCACCGGGAACGGCACGTCGGCAAGGCTCGGGTAGCCCTGCTGGCCGTGGACGGACGCGCCTGCCGGATTGATCGGCACGATCCGCCGGCCGTGGGCGGCCAACCAGCCGGACACGTCGTACGCCGGCCGGCGCGGGTCGCCGGAGAGCCCGATGACTGCCCAGACCGGCAGGTCAAGGATGGTGCGGACGTCGCTCGGATCGTTCGTGAACGGGGTCATGGTCTCGTTCCTGGGATGCTCTCGGCTGCGAGTGTGGCTGCCGCGGCGCGCTACGGCCGGCCCAGCGCCCGGTATACCCAGCCGGCTGCCCGCCAGGCGTCGGCGTCGAGCGCGTTGCGGCCGTCGACGATGCGCTTCAACGCGACGACGTCCGACAGCGATGCCGGGTCCATGTTGCGAAACTCACGCCACTCGGTGAGGTGCAGCACCACGTGAGCGCCCTCGACGGCGGTGCGGGCGGAGTCACAGTAGGTCAGCTCGGGGTGGATGCGCGAGGCGTTGTGATTGGCCTGCGGGTCGTAGACGCGCACCTCGGCGCCCTGGCGCCGGATCGCCTCGGCCACGTCGAGCGCGGGTGAGTCGCGCACGTCGTCGCTGTTGGGCTTGAACGCGGCGCCCAGCACGCCCACCTTCACCCCGCCGCTGAACGAGCCCCCCGTGAGCTCGCGTGCGAGATCGACCATGCGGGTGCGGCGCCGCATGTTGATCGCGTCGACCTCCTTGAGGAACGACAGCGCCTGATCAACGCCCAGCTCGCCGGCCCGGGCCATGAAGGCACGGATGTCCTTGGGCAAGCAGCCCCCGCCGAAGCCGAGACCGGCGTGCAGGAAACGGCCTCCGATCCGCGAGTCGTAGGACAGTGCCTGCGAGAGCTGCTTGACGTCGGCGCCGGTGGCTTCGCAGACCTCGGCCATCGCGTTGATAAAGGAGATCTTGGTGGCGAGGAACGCGTTCGCCGCGACCTTCACCAGCTCGGCGGTGGCGAAGTCGGTGACCACGAGCGGCGTGCCGCGCTCGAGGAGCGGGCCGTAGACCTGGCGCAGTACGGCCTCGCCGCGTCCGCCCGGCTCGACGCCGATGACGAGCCGGTCGGGGGAGAGGGTGTCCTGGACGGCCCAGCCTTCGCGCAGGAATTCCGGGTTCCAGGCCAGCTCGACGCCCGGCGGGGCGGACTCGCCGATGCGCTCCTGCAGCCGGTGCGCCGTCCCGGCAGGAACCGTGGACTTGCCGACCACCAGCGCGCCGTCTTTCAGGTGCGGGAGCAGGCTGTCGACGGCAGCGTCGACGTAGGTGAGATCGGCGGCGAACTCGCCCTTCTTCTGCGGGGTGCCGACGCAGACGAAGTGCACGTCGGCGAAGCTGCCCGCCTCCTCGTAGGAGTTGGTGAAGCGCAGCTTGCCGTCCGCGACATGGCGGGCGAGCAGCTCATCGAGTCCCGGCTCGTAGAACGGGGTGACGCCGGCCGCCAGCTGATCGACCTTCTTCTTGTCGACGTCCAGCCCGAGCACCTCGAAGCCGAGCTCGGCCATGCAGGCGGCGTGGGTCGCGCCGAGGTAGCCGGTGCCGATGACACTGATCCGCAGGTCGGTCATGGCCGAACCGTATCGGTCGGGTGAGACATCGGCGCTTCCCTAACATGGACCGGGTGGCTTCTGGATCGAGGGTGACGAGTAGCAGTAGTGAACCGACTTCGGTGGGTTCCGCGGCGTACCTGCTCAGCGAGGAGCACGAGCTGCTCCGCCAGACGGTGCGGGAACTCGCCGAGGATGTCATCGCGCCACGGGCCGCGGAGATCGACGCTCAAGCGGAGTATCCCTGGGATGTCCACGGGGCGCTGAAGGCGGCCGATCTGCTCGCGATCCACGTTCCCGAGGAATACGGCGGGGCGGGGGCCGACAAGATCGCTCACTGCCTGGTCGTCGAGGAGATCGCCCGGGTGTGTGCGAGTTCGTCGCTCATCCCGATGGGCAACAAGCTCGGCACGACCGGGCTCATTCTCGCCGGCTCACCCGATCTCAAGCGGCGCTACCTGCCTGCGGTCGCGAAGGGCGAGGCGTTCTTCTCCTACGCGCTGTCCGAACGCGAGGCGGGCAGTGACGCGGCGTCGATGAAGACGCGGGCGGAGGCCGACGGCGACAGCTACGTCCTCACCGGCAGCAAGATGTGGATCACCAATGCAGGGGTGAGCACGCACTACACCGTGATGGCGGTGACCGAGCCGGGAGCGGGCGCGCGCGGCATCAGCGCGTTCGTCGTGCACGCCGACGATCCTGGGTTCTCCTACGGGGAGAAGGAGCGCAAGCTCGGGATCAAGGGCTCACCCACCCGGGAGATCTACTTCGACGGTTGCCGCATTCCCGCCGACCGCATGATCGGCGAGCCCGGCACCGGCTTCACGACGGCGCTGCGCACGCTGGACCACACCCGGCTCGGGATCGGAGCCCAGGCGGTCGGCATCGCCCAGGGCGCCTTGGACGCAGCGGTCGCTTACGTGAAGGAGCGCCGCCAGTTCGGCAAGCCGGTCAGCGACTTCCAAGGCGTGCAGTTCATGCTCGCCGACATGGCGATGCGCATCGAGGCGGCGCGTCACCTGGTCTACCGCGCAGCGGCACTGGCCGACGCGGGAGGGCCGAACATGACCTTCACCTCCAGCGCCGCGAAATGCTTCGCGTCGGACACCGCCATGGCGGTCACGATCGACGCGGTGCAGCTGTTCGGCGGCTACGGCTACGTGAGCGACTTCCCGGTCGAGCGCATGATGCGCGACGCGAAGATCACCCAGATTTACGAGGGCACCAACCAGATCCAGCGCATGGTGATGGCACGGCAGCTGCTCAAGTAAACGGGAGACAGCGGCTTTCAGCAGAGCTCGTCCGGCGCGCCCGGAGCGCCGAAGAGGTAGCCCTGCGCCCGTCCGCACCCGATCGCCCGCAGCGCCGCGGCCTGGTGCTCGCTCTCGACGCCCTCGGCGATGATGTGCACGCCGAGCGCGTCACCGAGCGCAGCGACGGCGCTCACGATCGCCGAGTCGCGCGGATTGGTGCCGAGGCCGGCGACGAAGCTCTTGTCGACCTTCACCGCGCTCACCGGGAAGCGCTGCAGGTAGGCCAGCGACGAGTAGCCCGTACCGAAGTCGTCGATCGCGATGGTCACCCCGCAATCGGTGAGCCGTTGCAGGTCAGAGAGGACGCTGTCGCCCCCCTGGACGATCACCCGTTCGGTGAATTCGAGGCAGAGCAAGCGGGGATCGATGCCGGCGTCCCGCACGGCATTCATCACCAAATCCGTCAATCGACCGGAGCCAGCCAATTTGCCGGAAACGTTGACAGAAATGCTGGAAAGGGGTGGCTGGCCGCAGTCGCGCCAGAGCCGCATCTGCCGGCATGCCTCGTTGAGCACCCAGTTCTCGATCGGCTCGCTGAGGTCACTTTCTTCCAGCTGGTCGATGAACGCGCCCGGCAGCAGCAGCCCGCGTTTCGGATGAGCGATACGCAAGAGGGCCTCGGCGCTGACCGTCTCACCGGTATGCAGGTCGACGATCGGCTGGTAATGCAGGCGGAACCAGTCGCCGTGGAGAGCGCCGTACAGCAGCGCTTCTGCCGCGAGCCGCTGCTGCGACGCCTCATCGAGAACCGGGGCGTAGGCGTGCCAGCGATGCCGGCCGCGCCGCTTCGCCTCATACATCGCGACGTCAGCGCGGCGCAGCAGCTCGTCGGGGCCCGTGTTGCGATCACCGATCGCCGCCCCGATGCTGACGCCGACCTCGAGCGGCGGCGCATCCCCCAGGGCGACGCCGAGCGTCAACGTCCGCAGCAGCCGCTCGGAGATCGTCGCGAGCTCCTCGGCACTGCTGAGATTCGGGCAGACGACGATGAACTCGTCACCGCCGAGCCGACCGGCGGTGTCCGCAGCGCGGATGGTGACCGTGAGCCGGTGCGCCACCTCGCGCAGTACCCGATCGCCGACCTCGTGTCCGTAGGCATCGTTGATGTCCTTGAACCGGTCGAGGTCGAGATAGAGCACCCCGACGCTCGTCCCGGAACGCATCTGCTGCCGCAGCGCCAGCGTGAGGTGATCGATGACCCGATGACGGTTGGCCAACCCGGTGAGCGGGTCGGACAACGCGCGCCGGGCCAGCTCTCGCTCGGCGTCCTTGCGGGCGGTGACATCCTCGATGTAGCTGACGGCGCAGTTCGGCTGACCGTCATCCAGCACCGCTGTCACGCTGCCGCGCAGCCAGATCCGGGATCCGTCGGCGCGCACGGCCTGTCTTTCCGTGACGTAGTCCGTGACCTCGCCGCGGGCGAGGTCCTCGAGCGCCGCGTTCGCCGCCGGCCGGTCACCACGGTCGAGCAGCCGCGCAAACGCCATCCCCGTCAACGCCTGGGACGAGTAGCCGGTGATCCGCGCCATGGCGTTGTTGGCGAGCATGATGTGCCCACGGCACTCCGGTCGCAGGTCGACCAGGCAGACACCGATCGGAGCGTCCTGGAAGAGGGCGCGAAAGCGCCGTTCGCTCGCGGCGAGCGACCGCTCCGACAGGATGGCCTGGATGGTCAACGCGACCCGTTCGGCGATCGCGGACAGCGTCGGTATCAGCTCGGGGCCGAAGGTGTGCGGCTCGCGGGAGCCGATGTGCATGACCCCCAGCAGCTCATGGCCGGCGAGCAGCGGAACCCCTACGGCACTGCGCACACCTGCCTGCTGCAGGCTGGAACCGTGGACCGGGAAGTCGTCGAGGTCCGGTACGAGGAGAGGCGCGCACTGCTGCGCAATAGTGCCGGCGAACCCGCACCCGATGGGCACCTCGTCGCCTTCGGCGTCGGTATCCGGGAAGATGCCGCCCTGCGCGAGCAGCACCGGCCGCTGCGGGTCGACGAGCAGGATGCGGACGGTGTCGACTCCCGGCAGGCCGCCCGCTCGAAATATGAGCTCACGGAGCAGGTCATCCAATTCTCGGCCCTTATGAACAGCTTCGGTGCACCTAAGCAATCGGCCAAGGGAGACCGCTATCTCCGTATCGGGCATCCTTGCCGCGCCCCCTTGCGATCTGCTCAGCCCTGGGTTGGACCTTGGGGTTTGCAGCAGTATGCACCCGCTCGTCCTCACGCGCACCACATGAACGCGTCCTATTCAGTCTGAATGAAATAGACGTTCCGGGCGCAGGGCCATGGGTCTGCTTTCGAGGACGAATGACCTCTTGTGAAAGGTTGATGCAGGCAAAAGCATGGAAGCGGTCCGGAAAAGCTCATGCTTCCGGGCGGTGCCGGGCCTCGGCGATCATGGCTTCGAACGCGTCTCCGAGCGGGGTGCCGGCGTGCTTCCCGAGCTCCAATTCGACGGGGTGACCGCCCTCCAGAGCGACTTCGCACAGCTCGCGCAGTGCTGCCAGCCCGCTGAGGTCGACGTCGGTCACGGCGGCCAGGTCGACGACGAGCATTGCGCCGCGCGGCAGATCAAGGTCGTCGATGCGGCTGATCAAGTCGTAGGTCTCGACGCTTCGCAACGGCCCAGCGAGGTGAAGCCAGTGAGGTCCGCTGGGGAAGTCGCACATCTCGCTACGGTGTTCGCCGCACATCGCCCTCACCCTTCGAGGCACCCGAATCCGGCGGCTGGATTCCTTGACCCAAGTATTGCTTTCCCCCTGGTCAGCAGAGTAGGGGCCATTGGCCTGAGGCGAAGGTCACGTCCGCGGCCCGCGGGCGGCTTGGGGTTGACTGGGGTCATGCCATTGAGCGGTGAATACGAGCCCAGTCCGACCCCTTGGGTGCGGGAGCAGGTGGAGCAATACGAGAGCTCCGGAGGAACGCAGGGCACCACCCTGCGCGGCTATCCGGTGATCGTCTTGACCACGCGCGGAGCGCAATCCGGCAAGATCCGCAAGACCCCGCTGATGCGGGTGGAAGCTGATGGGCGCTACGCGGCCGTCGCCTCGCTGGGTGGGGCCCCGAAGCACCCGGTCTGGTACTACAACATCGTGGCCGACCCTCGCATCGAGCTGCAGGACGGTCCGGTGCGCCAGGACATGGTCGCCCGCGAGGTCACCGGTGAGGAGAAGGGGCTCTGGTGGGACCGCGCGGTGGCGGCCTACCCGGACTACGCCGACTACCAGCGCAAGACGGAGCGCGAGATCCCGGTGTTCGTCCTGGAGCCGGCCTCCTGACGCCGGCGCACCGCCTGTCGAGCTGTCCGCCGTCCGCTGTCGCGTAAGACTCGCACCATGGTCTCCGCGGTAGAGGGCGAGCTGCTCTGGACGCCGTCCGAGCAGCGCCGGGAAGCATCGGCAATGGCTCGCTTCCTGCGGGAGGTGGGGCAGGACCCCACCGACCCGCAGGCGGCGTGGCGCTGGTCGGTCAGTCACCAGGACGCGTTCTGGGACGCGTTGTGGACGTTCGGCGGGGTCCGCGGCGAGCGCGGCGGCGGCCCGGCCCTCGCCATGGAGCAGCTGCCCGGCGCGGTCTGGTATCCGCAGGCGGCGCTCAACTACGCGGAGAACGCACTGGGCACCGCGGTCGCGGACGGCGCCGTCGCTCTGGTGGCGGCGCGCGAGGACGGCCGGCGGGTCACGCTCACCTACGGCGAGCTGCGCGCCGCTGTGGCGCGCGCGGCGGCGGGGCTACGCCGGCTCGGCGTCGGGCGCGGCGATCGGGTCGCAGCCGTCCTGCCGAACGCCGAGCATGCGCTCATCGCCTTCCTCGCCGCAGCGAGCCTCGGCGCCATCTGGTCGTCCTGCTCGCCGGACTTCGGGCCGACGGGCATCCTCGACCGCTTCCAGCAGATCGAGCCGAAGGTCCTGTTCGCCGTCGACGGCTATCACTACAACGGGCGGGTCCACGACGATCTCGCCACCCTGGCGGCGCTGCGCGCCGGGCTGCCGACGCTCGCCGCCACCGTCGTCGTCCCGTATCTCACCGGCGCCTTCGCCGAGCCGGTGGCGGGGGCGCTGACCTGGGACGAGTTCGTCAGCGGAGCGCCGCAGCCGGCGCTGCACTTCGAACGGCTGCCGTTTGACGCCCCGCTGTGGATCCTCTACTCCTCCGGCACCACCGGCCGCCCGAAGGCCATCGTCCACGGGCACGGCGGCATCGTTCTGGAGCATGTGAAGCAGCTGCTGCTGCACAACGACGTCGGCCCGTCGGACACCTTCTTCTGGTTCTCCACCACCGGCTGGATGATGTGGAACCTGCTGGTCAGTGGGCTGCTGGTGGGCGCGACGATCGTCGCCTACGACGGCAGCCCGGCCTTCCCCGATCTCGGAGCGCTGTGGCGGCTCGCCGGTGAGGTGGGCGTCACCGTGTTCGGCACCAGCGCGCCGTTCATCGCGTCCTGCATGGACGCCGGCGTCGTCCCCAAGCAGCTCGCGGACCTGTCCGCGGTGCGCACCGTCGGCTCGACGGGAGCGCCGTTGTCACCCGAGGGCTTCCGCTGGGTCTACGAGAACGTGCACGACGACGTCCTGCTCGCGTCGATCAGCGGCGGAACGGACGTGTGCACCGCGTTCGCCGGCGGCACCCCGCTCTCGCCGGTGCACGCCGGCGAGCTGCAGACCCGGATGCTCGCGTGCGCCATGACGGCGTTCGACGAGCGCGGCGCCGAGGTCGTCGATGCGGTCGGCGAGCTGGTGGTCACCAGGCCGATGCCGAGCATGCCGGTCGGCTTCTGGAATGACGCCGACGGCTCGGCGTATCGCGCGGCGTACTTCGAGAGCTACCCCGGCGTCTGGCGCCACGGCGACTGGTGCCGCATCATCAGCGAGCGCGGCTCGGTGGTCATCTCCGGGCGTTCGGACGCGACACTGAACCGCGGAGGCGTGCGGCTCGGCACGGCCGAGTTCTACCGGGTGGTCGCCACCGTCCCGGGCGTGACCGACGGGCTCATCGTCGACGTCGCGGATCAGCTCCTGCTGTTCGTCACGGTAGCGCCCGGGATCGAGCTCGACGGTGAGCTGCAGGCGCGCATTCGCACGGCACTGCGCAACCAGCTCTCGCCGCGCCACGTCCCCGACCGCATCACGGCGGTCGCCGACCTGCCGCGGACGCTGAACGGCAAGAAGCTTGAAGTGCCGGTGAAGCGCGTCCTGTCGGGCCAGCCGCTGGCGCAGGCGGTGTCCACCTCCGCGATCGCGAACCCGGCAGCGCTGGACGCGTTCGTCCGCTTCGCCGAAGGCGGTTCAGCGCCTGCGAGGTAGGCCCGGCACGTCCAGCCCGATCGCCAGCGTGGCGTGTTCGGTCTCGGCCCGCCGCGCCAGCACCGCCGCGGGATCGGAAGCCGCGTCGAGGTGGCGGCACAGCACCAGCGATCCTCCACCGGCCAGCAGCGGCACGAGCAGGATGTCCAGCCGATCGCTGATGACGCGTTCGGGGATCGGGGTCGGGTCGATCTGCGCACCGAGATAGCGCGTGACGAATCGATCCCCGTGAGCCCGCACGTCGACGGCGTAGTCGAGGACCCCGGCGACGGCACCGGAAAGGCCCTGCCCCATCGGTCGCAGCGAGAGACCGACGATCTCCTCGACCAGCGGGTCATCCGGCAGCGGCGTGCCCTCCAGCCAGAACACGATGCGCGCCGGGCCGGCGGTGATCCGTCCCCCGGCCGCCAGCACGGCGAGCTGGATGACGCCTGTCTGCCAGTGCGGCGGCAGCTGGATCCCGACCGGCTCGGCCTCCTCCAGCATGAGCTCGTCCATGAGCAGGTTCGCCGTCTTCGCGACCCAGTTGTCGACGGTGGCGACCGACAGCTCGACCCGCTCGCCGGTGGCGTCGTCGTACATCGTGATCAGCGGACGCCCGGGGTCGGCGGCGACCGCCGAGCGCAGCAGCTCGTAGGTGTTCATGTCGCGGCTACCGGCGAGTGACGGGACGGGCCATCAGTAGGTGCAGCGGTTGTCGGCGGACGCGGCCGTGACGGGCGGCGGCGCGGTGGTCGCCGTGGGCGCCGGCGTGGGGGCCTGCGTCTGGGTCCCGACGTGGACCGGATTCACCTGCGTGTAGTTGGCGCCGACGATCAGCACGACACCATCGGTGGCGCTCGCGTCTTCCTTCACGATCGAGCCGGGAATGGCGGCGGCGACCGTGCGGGCCGCGTCCTCGCTGCCGGGCGCGTAGTGCACCTCGGAGGTCTGGTAGTGGATGTTGTCCGCCGCCGCTGGGGACCCGGTCCGAAAGCCCTGGCCTGCCAGTGCCTGGGTGACCTCGGTGGCCAGGTGATTGCGCCCCACGCCGTTCTGCACGGTGACCAGCACCTGTGACGGGGGCAGCGTCACGTTGATCACCTTCGGCTTGGGCTTGGCGGACGCGCTCGGCTTGGGAGCCGGCTCGTCCTTCAGCTTGGCGATCATGACGTTGAACGCCTGCTGGTCGAGCACCTGCACGCTGCCGACGTTGGCGGTCTGCCCCTTGGGAACCAGCGTGGGGATGCCGCCCGGGAGGTTGTTGTAAGGCACGACATCGCCGAGGTCGGTGTCGCTGAACTGCAGCCCACGCTGCGGGATGGTCTCGAAGGAGACCTTGCTGGGATCGACGCCGCGCAACCGGATCGCGAGGTTTTCCAGATCGGTCAGCGAGGTGCCCTCGTCCAGGGTGAGTGAATCCTTGATCGCCGACAGCAGGTTGAGCACCTTGTCCGGCTGCAGCAGCAGGTTGACCTTGAAGGCGGTGCGGAACACCGATCCGAGGAACTGCTGCTGCCGCTTGATCCGGTCGATGTCTCCGTTGGGGAGGCCGTGGCGCTGGCGGACGAACGCGAGCGCCGACTCCCCGGCGACTTTCTGCACGCCGTCGTGGCCGTGGAAGCCGCTGTAACCGTCGTTGATGTTGGTGATGTTGTAGTCGGTGGGGTCGTGGTAATCGCTGTGCAGGATGCACACCTCGACCCCGTTCAGCGCCGAGCTGATGTTCTTGAAGCCGACCAGATCGACCGCCACGTAGTGGTCGACGCGTAGGCCGGTCATCTCCTCGACGGTGCGCACCAGCAGCGACGGGCCGCCGAGCGAGATCGCCGCGTTGAACTTGTCCTTGTGTGCCGGGTGCTGCTCGCCCTGGGCGTCGGTGTATTCGGGGATGGTGACCAGGGTGTCGCGCGGGAACGACACGTTGGTGGTGGTGCCGTCGGCGTCGAGGTGCGACAGGATCGTCGTGTCGCTGCGCTGGCCGGCCCGGTCGCCGTACTCGCCGTTCGCCCCGGCGCCGCTGTCGGTCCCGACGAGCAGCCAGTTCTGGGCGCCGTCGGTCCCTGCCGGACGGTTCTGCCCGAGATTCAGGTGGATGCGAGCGATGGACCCGTCGAACCACTTGACCACCACGAAGCCGCCGACACTCGCCAGCAGGACGAACATCGACGCCGCGATGGCGATCAGGTTGGCGAACCGGCGGGTAGGCGTACGCCGGCGCGGCGGGCGCCGCGGACCGCGGGGGTCGAGCTCGGGGGGCAGCACGGAGCGCGCCGAGAGATCGACCACGGCGGGCGGCTCCTTCCGGTGCGCCGGCGAGCGGGCTGGTTCGGTGAGCGAGGGCTGGGCGAGCCGGCTGAACGGGCTGCGGCGCGCAGTCCGGCGTCGGTTTGGGCTTGCGAGGAACGGTATCGCGCCGCGCTGTTTCAGACCGGCGGCGGCGCGCGGGCGTTCGCCGGTTGATTCGCTGCCTGATCAGCGCGTCTCATCCGGCCTGACCGGCTGCCGGCGTCCGTCGTCTGATTGCCTTATCGGTATGCAAGAGCGCAACGTCGAGCCGGCGGGCAACGAAATCGACGAACGTGATGCGAACCGCACGATCCCGCAGCTGCCCGACCGGGTTGTCGTCATCGGCGCCGCCGGTCAGCTCGGATCGGAGCTCGGTGCACTGCTCGCGGCACGGCCTCCGCAAGCAGGTTGGCAGGGCCTCGGCCGCGCCGAATGCGACATCACCGACCTGCACCGGGTCCGCGCGGTCATCGCCGACCAGGCCCGTGCCGCCCAGCGCGCCGGCCGGCGTCTGGCGGTGATCAACGCCAGCGCCTACACGAATGTCGACGGTGCCGAGGCCGACGAGGCGGGCGCGTACGCCGTCAACGCGGCGGGGGCGGCGCATCTCGCGCTGGCCTGCTCGCAGGTGGATGCGAGCATGGTGCACGTCTCGACCGATTACGTCTTCGCCGGCGATCGCACTGATGGACGTCCGTACGCGCCGTCCGATGAGCCGGCTCCCCGCTCGGCCTACGGCCGCACCAAGCTTGCCGGCGAGCTCGCGGTCCGCGAGCTGCTGCCGGACAGGTCGTGGGTGGTGCGCACGGCCTGGGTGTACGGCGCGGCCGGCGGCAACTTCGTGAAGACGATGGCTCGCCTGGCCGGGGAGCGTGACACGGTGGAGGTGGTCGACGACCAGGTCGGCTGCCCGACCTGGGCGGCGGACCTCGCGCGCGGGCTGCTGCAGCTGATCGCCGTGGCTCCGCCGTCCGGGATCTACCACGCGGCGGGTGGCGGCCGGGCCAGCTGGCATCAGCTGGCGCAGGCGGTGTTCGAGGAGCTAGGCCTCGATCCGGGCCGGGTGCGCCCGACGACGAGCGCCGCGTTCGTGCGTCCGGCTCCGCGGCCGGCCTGGTCGGTGCTGTCCAACGCGGAATGGTCAGCGGCGGGCCTCACGCCGCTGCCCGACTGGCGGGATGCCCTCGCCGCGGCTTACCGCAACGACGGCGCCGCGCTCGGCAGGCCCTGATCCCTCGGCGCAGGACGCCGAACGGCCCGGTGCTCACCAGGAGCACCGGGCCGATCGTGCAGTTCAGGCCGAGAAAGCCGTCAGAAGTTGAAGTTCTTCGTCTGGCACTTGCCCACGAGCGTGTCGTTCGACGTCGCCCGCCGGTAGTCGACCATGTTCCGGTAGAACCCGGTGCCGCTTGCGATGACGCCGTAGCGCTGGCCGCCCTGCAGGTTGTCGATGCGGTAGTAGCCGTTGCTGTAGACGGTGCCGGTGGCGAAACCCTGGTCCGGCAGCGCCGCGGAGGCGAGCGACCAGGCGTTGATCTTGCCGGTGCGGCCGGCGGGCCAGCCCGAGATGTGTCCGGCCAGCGAGCCGGTGGTGCCGCCCTTGGCGCAGACCTTGGGCAAAACGACCTTCACACCGCTGAGGCCATTGCCGACGTAGAGCTCGCGGCGCATGACCGTCGCGTACGTCGAGGTGTCGGTGCTGCCGGCGGCGACGCCGGTGTAGCCGCGGTAGTTGTTCAGCCAGGCGGTCGGGGTCGGGTCCTTCGGGTAGACCTCGATCCACACCTTCGCCGCGTTGGAGGGCAGCCGCAGCGACCAGTGCTTGCCGGTCACCTGCGTGATCTGGCCGTTGAAGCGGCAGACCTGCGAGCTGGTGGCGCCGCTGGCAGGCACGCAGTGGTTCAACCGCTGCATGGCGCTGTAGCCGGGGCCGCCGCCGAGGTTTAGCCGGTTGCCCGCATAGTCGCGGACATCGAAACCGATGAGGACGTCGACGATCTTGCCGTCGGCGCCCGAGATGGTGCCGGAAATGACCTTGGTGCCTGTCGTGTTCTGAGCAGTACAGCCTGAGCTGAGCAGCCCGACGACCGCGACTGAGGTGGCCATTGCCGCAGCGGTAGCGCGTCGAGCGCCGCGGAAGGACACGTTCATGGGAAAGCTCCAGGAGGGTCCGTAGGGGCTTGCGTCCCAACTGGTTTCGACCCTCGGGAGCCCGGTATTGAGCCGAGCGGAGTATTGACGGGACTTTTTTCCTAGCCCGTCCGAAGGTGCGCTGGGATCCAGCTCACCTTTCCAGACAAAGCGGGGCAAACCCGGTAGAAGTGGGCGGTGTCACGCTATTCGTGCGTTAGTCGTCAGGTAACCGCGTCGCGATAGGCCTGAGCAGTACGGACAGCCGTGTGATGCCAGGTGAAGCGGCGCGCGTAGGACCGACCGGGTGCCGGGTTCGGCGCCGCATCGAGGGCGTCCGAGATCGCGCCCGCGAGCGCGTCAGGGTCGCGCGGTGTGACGAGGGACACACCCGCACCGGCAGCTCCCACCATCTCGCGCACGGCCGGGATGTCCGAGGCGACGACCGGCGTCCCCGCCGCCAGCGCCTCGAGCGGCGGCAGGCCGAAACCCTCGTACCGCGACGGGAAGCACAGCAGCGCAGCGCCGGCGACCACCGGACGCAGCGCCTGCGCATCCAGGTAGCCGAGCTGGACGACGTCATCCGCGCTCAAGCCGGCGGTGTCCAGCGCCGGACCCCAGCCGGCCGGCCCGCACAGTACGAGTGGCGGAACGTCCGGGGCCGCGCTGCGCAGCCGGCGATATGCCGTGAGCAGCGTCGGCAGGTCCTTGCGCGGCTCGAGGGTGCCGACGAAGAGCAGGTAGCGCTCTGGCAGGCCGGGCGGGCGCGGCAGCGCCGCCGCGTCGAACCAGGCGGGGTGCACGCCGAGCGGGGTCGCGCGTACCCGGTCGCTGGAAAGCCGGTACTCGCTGGCCACCTCGTCGGCGATGGCCTGGGACGGGGTCAGCACCAGGGCGGCGCGGTGCACTGCGCGGGGCACGAGCCGCCGGTAGCGGGCGGTGGCGGCAGTGACGGTCTCCGGCAGGCGCAAGTACGAAAGGTCGTGCACGGTCACGACGCCGGCGCGACCGCGCCCGGGGGGTGGTAGGACGAAATTCGTACCGTGCACCACGTCGGCCCGCACGCCGAGCATGGGCATCGAGGGTAACGGCGCGCGCAGCCACGCGTTCTGCAGCAGCCGGGCCGGCACCCGGCGGCCGGCGGGAATGACACCCTCCGGCACGCGGCCGGTCAGCTCGGCGTGGCCACGCCAGGTGAACGCGGCGGCGAGCAGCGCATCTGGCCGCTCGCCCGGCGACAGCTCCAGCAGCGCCGCCATCAGCTCGGCGGTGTAGCGCCCGACGCCGGTCGGCTGGCCGAGCAGGGGCGTGGCGTCGAGAGCGACCCGCAGGCCGGCCGGGCGCGCGGCCGGTGCGTTCGCGGAGGCCGTCACGTCAGTCGAGCAGGTGGGCGCCTGCGGCGATGTCCCGCCACCGCTGCGCGAACGCCTCGTCCGAGTAGGTGGCGGAGCGCTGCACCGCCGCCGCGGCCAGCCGGTCGCGCAACTGCGGGTCGCCGGCCAACTGCGCCGTCTGATCCATCAGCTGCTCAGGCGTCAACCAGCGGAACCCGTCGACACCGGGCGTGATGATCTCGCGCTGGCCCGCCTTGTCGATGACGACCGGTACGCAGCCGCCGGCCATCGCCTCGACCGTCGTCATCCCGAAGTGCTCGGCCGCCCAGGGCTGATCCTGGCGTTCTCCATAGCCGGTCGCCGACCAGAAGATCGACGCGGTGGACAGCAGCTGTTCGACGAGCGGGCGGGGTGCGTTGGGATGCACCTCCACCGGCAGGCCGGCGGCCGCATCTCGCACCTGCGCCAGATACGGCAGCTGGCTGGGCTCGCAGCCGCCGGCGACCGCCATTCGCCAGCCTTCGAGCCGGCCGGCCCGGTACATCTCGGCGAACCATCGCACCATCTCCAGCTGGCGCTTGGCGTGACCCAGACCCGGTGAGAAGAAGCGGCCGACCGTGACGATCAGCGGCTCCCTATCGGTCGCCGGCTGGAAGCGGCTCGTCTCGATCGGCGGGTGCAGCACCTGCGCCTTGCGCTGCCAGAGCTGGGCGATCCAATCGCCGGTGTACTCGGAATTGGCCAGGATCGCGTCGTAGGCGTCGAGGAAGCCGAGGTCCTCGGCGTCCCGGGTCAGCCACGGCAGCCGGGCGCTCGCGTAGGCACGCAGTCCCGGCCCGTCCGTCTGCAGCCACGCCCGGCTCACCGCAACGCCCAGCTCCCTACTGTCGGCCGCGCCCGGCGTGAACACGTCGCTGACGAAGTGCAGCTCGTCGCCGAGCGTGGACGGCGGGAGCGTCACGGTCATCCGCTGGAACCGGGGGCCGGCCTCGGCGCCGGCGAGCTCCCGGCCGCCGGGGTCGCGTACCGACAGTCGCGCCGACCCGGGCGCACCGGGACGCCCGACCGCCATCCGCAGGGTGCGGCGCTGGCCGGGGGGAACGCTGAGCACGGCGTCGCCGGATGTCCAGGTCCACCGGCGGCGGCGGCCGCCTTCCGGCGGATACCAGCCCCCGCCGTAGGTGAGGCTCGCCGGACCGCGCAGGTAGCGGCCCACCGCATGAGCCACCTTCTTCCGCCACGGCGCGAGGTCGTGGTCGAAGGGCGTCGGAAACCAGCACAGGTAGGCGGACCGGCGGGCCTTCGGGGCCAGCCGGCTCATGTACGACGCGGTCAGCCAGAAGTCGTAGTCGCGGCTGAACTCGGCCATCGCCGCGTCACCGCGGTCCGGCAGCTGCCGGTAGCTGCAGCGGGACAGGTCGAGCCCCAGGTGGTCACCGAGCTCGGCCAGATCGACCTCGGTGTGCCCGATGAGCTCCACGGCGTCGACCGCCGGCGTCTGCGAGAGCACCTGGGCGACCATGCCCGCATGCCGCTCGCCTCCGCCCTGGCTGTGCCAAAAGCGGTTGTAGACAGCTGCTTTCATGGGCCGGCCTGCACGCCCGCCAAGCTATCCGGTCAGCGCCCCCATCCCCGGTAACCACCCATGATCAACGCGCCAACGATCATGGTGAGAAGCGGTTTGAACGGGGGTTGGGGCTGATCGTTGGCGCGTTGATCATGGGAGTGGGGTCCCCGGCGCGCCGGCGCGATTGTTGCAATTGCGTGTCAATTTGCGGGACTCGCCGCGCCGACCTGGCCACCCTCACACCCTCTTCACATGCGAAGGACACTTCTAGCCGCCGGAGCGCTGGTCGCTCTCGCCGGGTGCGGGTCGAGCGGATCCGGAACCACCGAAGCCGGCGCCGGGGGCGGCGGGGGTGGCTTGTTCGGGCCGTCGTCCGGCGGCGCGTCGGCGAGTCCGACCGAAAGCAGCTCGCCGTCCAGCAGCCCGACCCCCTTGCCGCCGCCTAGTCCGCCGCCCAGCCCCACCACCAGCCCGAGCCGCAGCCACGTGATCACCGGCTACATGCGCCTCGTCTCGTCCCGGTCGATTGTCGACGTGACACCGACCGGCACCCGCACGAATCCCTATCCCGGTTCGCGCTGCATCGCCTCCACGAGCAGCGGCTACAAGGACATCCACGTCGGAACGCTGGTGACACTGCGGGACGAGAACGGCAAGCTGATCGACACCACCACGCTGCGAACGGGCTTCGACCCGGGAGGACGCCAGCAGGAGTGCGAGTTCCCGTTCAGCTTCGGAACGGTGGCGCTCACGTACAAGGCGTACTCGGTCGAGGTGGCGAGCCGCGGGGAGATCACCTACACGCTCGAGAAGCTGATGGACCGCAATTACCGCTTCGGCCTCAAGCTCGGCAGCCTCTGACGAACGCGTCGCCGTCAGCCGGCGCTGCCCCCAGCACCGGCTTGCTCGGCGTGTTGCTCGTGGCTGATGAGCCAGCGGCGTTCGAGGTCCCGGCGGCCCACCGCCGCGCTGCGCCGGACCTCTGCCCGGCGCGAGAGCATGCGCGGAAGGAGCCGAAGGTAGGAGGCGAGCACCTTGAGCCGTAGCAGGGTCGGGCGGACGGCGGGCCGGCGCCGGTCGGCGATGCCTTGGCGGACGGCACGCTTGGCCATCGACAACGTGGTCAGCGGGTAGCGGAGAACCGCCCGGCACGCAAGCCCCAGCGAGGCGTCCTTCGTCAGCATGAGCAGCCGGTTGCGGTCGACGTGGAAGACGAACAGCGGCGACCACTCCTTGCTGCTGGCCGCGTGCACGTGACGCAGCACCGCGGTGGGCTCGTAGCGGATCGCGTAGCCGCGCGCACGGATGCGCCAGGACAGGTCGGTGTCCTCGTAGTAGAGGAAGAAGTCGTCGTCGAACCAGCCCAGCTCGTGGCCGAGGCCGGTGCGCATCGCCATGCCGTTGCCGCATGCCGTGAAGACTTCGGCGGGCTTGTCGAACTCGCCGTCGTCGACCCGCTGGTAGGCCCGGTCGGCGCCGTAGCCGTCGCGCAGCACGACGCCGCCCGCGTTGTTGATGACGTCGACCCGCGGGAGCCCGGCCGGCAACGACACCCGCACGGTGGTGGGCTCCGCTTCGACGGGGAGCTGCGCCTCGCCACCCGGCCAGCTGACCCGAACCGGCTTCGCGCGCTCGGCCGCCCAGGTGAGCTCCAGCTCGAGAGGCGCGTCGGGATGGTCACGCGGGATCGGTAGCAGCAGGTCGCCTGCCGGGCGCGTCCAGAAGAACGGGGCGTCCGGCGGCCCTTCCGAGCCGTAGGTGAAGCGCTCCCACAGCACGCCGTGCAGCGTCTGGGTCCCGGCGACGCGCAGGCTGCTGATGCGAACGCCGAGCTCGCGGCTGTCATGGGCGCCGGGTACGAACCCCTCCGTCGCGAGGGACAGCCGCAGGAACGACGGCAGGAAGACCACCTTGCCGGTGACAGCGCCGAGCTGGTCAGCTTCGCCGGTGCCCTCGAGGAAAGGTGCGAGCAGGTTGTCGAGCCAATCCGGCTCCGGGACGGCGTCGTTGTTGACGAGCACCGCGTAGGGGGTGGACACCTCGCGCAGCGCGAAGTTGTTGCCGCCGGCGAAGCCCAGGTTGCGCGGGGCGGCCAGCACCCGGACGTCGGGGTAGCGGGTGCGAAGCAGCTCCAGCGATCCGTCAGCACTCGCGTTGTCGACGACCCAGGTGAGGAACGGCTTCGCCGTCTGCTGCGCCGCCAGCGCGTCGAGGCAGGCAGGGAGCAGGTGCGCGCCGTTCCAGTTCACGATGACGACGGTGGCCAGCGGCTGGGCCGGCGGACCTGCTGGCGGCTGCGCTTCGCTCACCCGCGGCGCCGGAACTCGTAGTCCACCGGCAGCAGGCCCGCCGACTGCGGACCGGCGATTCCGAACAGCTCCGGGAAGCGCTGCACCGCAAGCGGCGTGCCGGTCCAGGCGTCCGACACCCGCACCCGCACGGCGAACGCTCCGAGCAGGGTGGGAACGGACGGGACATCGAAGTCCACCGTCACCGAACGGACGTCGCCGCCCGGCGTATCGGGCTGGTCCGGGAGCCGCACGCCGCCGACCGTCTCCATCGCCCACACCGGCACGTCGTGCGGTCCGAGCACCTGCGCATGCAGGTAGATCACCTGAGGGCGCTGCGACTCCTCGCCGGAGACCTGCACGTCCACGGAGATCGTCAGCGGCTCCCCGGGGTCGAAGGACACCTTCTCCGGACCGCCGACCTCCGACGTGAAATGCACGCCGGTGAGCTGCACGGCGTCCTGCTCGTCGCCGGTGGCGTGACCGCCGCTCATCCGGTTGCGCAGCACCAACGTGCCGCTCGGCGGGTCGCCGTCGAAGATCTTGCGACCGGCCTCGAGGACGACCACCCGGTCACAGAGGTTCTCGACCAGTTCGAGCGAGTGGCTGACGAAAAGGATCGTGCGGCCTTCGTCGCGGAACTGATCGATCTTCGCCAGGCACTTCACCTGGAAGGCCTCGTCGCCCACCGCGAGCACCTCGTCGACCAGCAGGACGTCGGGGTCCACATGCACCGCGATCGCGAAGCCCAGGCGGATGTACTGCCCCGACGAGTAGTGCTTCACCGGGTCATCGATCTTGTGCGCGAGCTCGGCGAAGTCGACGACAGAATCGAACAGCGCTTTCGTCTCCCGGCGCGACAGGCCGAGCAGCGACGCGTTCAGGTAGACGTTGTCGCGCCCGGAGAGCTCGCCGTTGAACCCCGCGCCGAGCTCGAGCAGCGAGGCGATCCGGCCGTGGACGACCCGCTCGCCGGTGGTGGGCTGCAGGATCCCGGCCAGCACCTTGAGCAGCGTGGACTTGCCGGATCCGTTCGCGCCGATCAGGCCGACCGTCTGGCCGGGGGCGATGTCGAGGTCGATGTCGCGCAGCGCCCAGAAGTCCTCGGATGGCCGGTCGTGGCGGCGCACGAACCGCTCCTTGAAGCTGGTCGCGCGCTCGGAATGGCTGCGGAAGCGCTTGCTGACGCCCCGCGCGACGATGACCTGCGTCGCCTCAGCCGGGGGACCGGTGGGAGCGGTGTCGGTGTCCGCCGCGCTGCTTGCCGCGCCGTCGGAGGCGGTGTCGGCGGCACGGGTCGGAAGCGTCACAGCTCTTCCGCGAAGTCGGACGACATCCGGCGAAAGACGCTTCTGCCGAGCACGAGCAGCACGATGCCGATCGCCAGCGCGATACCCAGGTGCTCGAGGTACCAGACGTATCCCGGGTCGGCGAGGATGAGCTGCTGCTTACCGTTGACCGTCGTGTACGGGGTCTTGTAGACCGCCCGCTGCATGGTGGCGATCACGTCAGCCATCGGGTTCAGCCAGTAGAGGCCCGTCCAGCCGTGCAGCTTGTCGCGGACCAGGCCGACGTCGTAGACGATCGGGTTCAGCCAGAACCACGCGAGAAAGAGCACCTCCAGCAGGTGCTGGGTGTCGCGGTAGCGCACGTTCAGGGCGGCGACCAGCAGCGCCAGACCCACTGTCAGCACCAGCCCCACACCGACCGCCGGGACGGCGAGCAGCAGCTGCCAGCCGAAGAACGGGTGGCCGAGCGCCAGCACCACCACGACCAGCACCGCGAGCTGCAGCACGAAGTGCACGGCGGCGAAACCCACTGCCGAAAGCGGCAGCACCGGCAGCGGGAAGCGCACCTTCTTCACCAGGTTGGCGTTGTAGACCACGCTCCCGGCCGCGCCGAGCACGCCGGAGGAGAAAGCGTTCCAGATCAGCAGTCCGGACATCAGGTAGATGGCGAACGCCGGGATACGCCCCGGCAGGATGACCTGGAAGACGACGTAGTAGACCGCGAGCAGCAGCAGCGGGTTCGCCAGCGACCAGGCGAAACCGAGCGTCGAGTTCTTGTACTTGACCTTGAGGTCCTTGCGGACCAGGTTGCGCAGCAGCTCGTAGCGGACGCGGGTCTGCGCCCGGGTGCGCTCGACGAGCTCCTCACCGGCGCGGCCGCCCGCGGCGGGAAGCGTGCCGGTCGCCGTCGAGGACGGTCCGGTCACGGGTATGGGGGGAGAAGTCTGCATAGGTGAGGCTGTCGCCGTGTGCCTTCCGACGTCTGCACGGGCCGATCGCGATACTAGTCGGGACACTAGACCGGATGGGGTCTCCTTCCGGTGCCATGAAGCCGCGCGGGAGGTGTGTTCCCCCTGTTTACCGACTCCCGCCTCGCCCAGGTCTGGTCGATCATCTCCTCCGACCTCGCCGACGGGCTGTGCCTGGACGTCTTCGACACCCTGCTGATCCGCCTGGTGCCTGAGCCGGTCGCCGCCTTCACGCTGCTCGGTGAGCGGCTGCAGGACCAGCGTCGCCTGCCGCCGGGCATCACCCCCGAGGTCTTCGCCCAGCTGCGCGTCGACGCGGAGACGCGGGCCCGCGCCGCGAGCAGCCGCACCCGCAACACCGTCGAGGCCCGGCTGCTCGAGATCTACCAGCAGCTCGTCCACGCCCTTCCGCTGGCCGGCGCGCCCGAGGAGCTGGCGGCCGAGGAGGTCGAGCTGGAGCGCGACCTCTGCCGGGCCGATCTCGGCGTCGCCGACCTGATCGGTGCGGTCACCGAGCTGGGCAAGCCCGTCTACCTGCTGTCCGACACCTACTTTTCCGCAGCGCATCTGGCTCGGCTGCTCGACCGTCCGGAGCTCGCCGGGCGTCCGATCAAAGCGATCTACACCTCCAGCGACGCGGCGGTCAACAAGGGAGCGGCGCTGCTCGATGAGGAGGAGGAGAGCCGGCGCGCGAGCCCGCGCGACAGCCTCTTCGACGTCATGCTGGCGGACGCGCAGCTGCCGGCGTCGCGCCTCGTCCACCTCGGCGATCACCCGGAGGCCGACCTGCGCGGCGCCCGGCAGGCCGGCCTGCAGGCGGTGCTGTACTCCAAGCTCACCGGTCATCTCGCCGAGGTGCTGGAGCGTGAGGGCACCGCTCCGGTACGGCTGTCGAGCGACGCCGGTCTCGACCGGCGCCACGGCGATTTCGGCCTCACCGCGATCCGCGCCCGCGTCCTCACCCGCACCGAAGCGCAGTCGGTGCCCGCCGGGCTGAGCCGCTACTGGGAGACCGGTGCCACCGTTTTCGGGCCGGCGCTGGCCGGCTTCGCCGAGTGGGTCGTCGAGCGGGCGAAGGCCTTCGGGGTCGACCGGATCTCCTGCCTGCTCCGCGAGGGTGACTACCTCTCCCGGCTGATCCGCGAGCAGGCGGCCGGGGCGGGCATCGAGGTGTCGACGCTCTGGGTGTCGCGGCAGGTCTGCGCACTCGCCACCGTGTATGAGGGCACCGCGGACGAATTGCGCGCGTTCCTCAGCCGGCGCCGCGCTCCCACCGTCGGCCAGCTCGCGGAGCAGCTCGGCGTCCGGCTGGCCGAGGTCCCCGCCCTGTCCGACCTCGTCGATCTGCGGCTGGACACCCCCGGGGTCGCCCACACCGCACTGGGTGCCATCGCCGACGAGCCGCAGGTGCGCGGCGCCATCGTCGTGCGGGCGGCCCGGCAACGTGAACGGCTGCTGCGCTACCTCGACGAGAACCTGCCCGGCAGCGGGCTCGCGCTGATCGTCGATCTCGGCTGGGGTGGCACCATCCAGGCGCTGCTGTCGCAGATCCTGCACTCTGCCGGTCGGTCGCTGCACCTGGTCGGGCTCTACCTGGCCACCAACGAGACCGCTCGCCACCGGCGGCTCGACGGCCTCGAGATGGAGGGCTATCTGGCGAGCTACGGCGAGCCCGAGCGGCTCTTCGCACCGGTGATGCGCAGTCCCGAGATGATCGAGCAGCTCTGCATGCCCGACTACGGCTCGCTGGTGGGCTTCGACGAGCGGCTGCAGCCGCAGCTCTCGCCGCTTCGCATGTCTCGCACGCAGGAGGCGCAGAAGACGGCCGCGCAGGCGGGCGTGCAGGCGTTCTACCGGGAGTGGCTGCGTTACCGCCGCAGCGAGAACCCGATCCCGAGCCTTGGCTCCGAATGCGCCCGCGAGCAGCTGCTGCGCATGCTGAGCCGCTTCGTCAGCCGTCCGACGACGGAAGAAGCGCTCGCGTTCAGCGCCTGGTCACATGACGACAATTTTGGGTCGGACGTCGTCGAAGGCCTGGTCAGCGACGAGATGCTGCGCTCGCTGCCGTATCTCTCCGCGGCCGACCTCGAAACGCTGTCCATGCAAGAGGTGTACTGGCCGGCGGGCGTCGCCACCGTGGTGAACCCGACGCTCGCGCGCATCTCGGCGCTGAGCCTGGAGACCGGTGCCGACCTCGACGACGTGTCCCCGCCGTCGGCTGCCGGTCCGGTCGAGGTGTACGTCGACCAAGGCGCCGGCTTTGCTGGCGGCCCGAAGGAAATCGCGGTCCCGCGCGCGGGACGAGACGGGGTGGCTCTCCTGCGCACCCGCATCGCTGGCGAGGGCGTCCGGCAAGTGCGCATCGATCCGGACGGGCGGCGCGGGGTGCTGCGCGTCGACTGGATGCGCCTGGTCTTTCACCTGGCGAGCCAGCTCGAGCCGGTCGTCGTCGAGGTCCGTGACCTGGCAGCCCACCCGCAGGTAGCGGTGTTCGGAGGGCAGCTCCTGCAGGCCAACCTGCTCGAGATCAACACGGACGATCCGCAGCTGGTGTACTCGCTCGATCCGGGAGCGCAGGGGGCGTTGACCGCCGGCACCTACGCCATCGACGTCGAGCTCGCCTTCGCGTTCTTGCGGGTGCGCCCGGAGGCGCTGCGCGTCGAACACGCCGGGCCTCCGCCGGTATCGCTGGCGCGGCGGGCGGCTCGCAAGGCTGCGCGCGAGATCGGGAGCCGGTTGTGACCGCCGACGATCCGGTGCCCGCGGGCGAGCAACCTGCCGAGACGACACTGCAGCCGCTGCTGCTGCATTCGCTCTCCGAGCTGCGAGAGATCTGGCGGCCGCTGCTGGAGGCCGCCGCCGTGCGCAGCGTCACCGAGGTGGGCAGCGAGAGCGGGGTCACCAGCGAGCTGCTCATCGAGCTGCTGCACGCGGCCGGCGGGGGCGAGCTCGTCATCGTCGATCCGGGAGCGAAGGAGATCGCCGCCCCGGACGACGTGCAGCGCACGATCGTGAGCGGATTCAGCCCCGAGGCCCTGGAGGGGTTGCCGTCCACCGACGCCTACCTGCTCGACGGCGACCACAACTACTGGACGGTCAGCCACGAGCTGGCCGCGATCGCCGCGGCCGCTGCGGACCGGGAGCATTTTCCCCTCGTGCTGATGAACGACGTCAGCTGGCCGGCGGCCCGGCGCGATCAGTACTACGCGCCGGGACGGCTCCCTCGCGATGCCGTGCACCCGCACTCCTTCGATCTCGGGGCGGTGCCGGGGAAGGTGGGACTGCAACGCTCCGGGTTCCGTGGCGAGGGTGCCTTCGCCTACGCGCTGGAGGAAGGTGGTCCGCGCAACGGCGTCCTGACCGCCGTCGAGGACTTCCTCGCCGCCCGTGACGAGCTCGAGCTGCATCTGGTGGCGCCCGTCTTCGGGCTCGGGGTGATCCTCGATCGGAGGGCACCGTGGGCGGCTGCGGCGCGTGAGTTGCTGAGACCGTTCGCGGGCTCACCCTTCCTGGCCCGGCTCGAACGCAATCGCACCGAGCTGTACGTCCGGGTGATCGAGCTGCAGGACCAGTTCGCGCAGCTCGCGACCGTCCACAGGCAGGCGGCGCGCGCACGCCGGACGGACCAGGTGCGCTGGGATGCGGCCATCGGTGAGGCCACGACCCGCGAGTTGCAGCTTCGCGAGCAGCTCGGGGAGCTCGAACGCGAGCTGCGGGCCACCCAGGGGCAGCTGGCTGCTGCGGCCGGGGAGCTCCAGCAGCTGCGGCAAGCTCCGCCGCCTGCGGGGTGGCGTCAGCTGCTGCGCAAGCTGCGCGGCTGAGCTGCGCCGCCCGGGTCAGCTCGGGCGGCTGGAGCGGGACAGCTCCGGTGAGGATGACACGTCGTCCGACGAGGCGGGCGGCTGGGTGAGCGGCGCGCCGGCGGACGTCGGCTGCTCGCCGGCCGCCGCCAACGCGTCCGGGCGCATCTCGATCGCGTCGCCTCGCACGCCGACGCGGATGAGCAGCGCCAGCGACACGACCGCCAGGACGACGACGAGCGCGATGCCGGTCCACAGCACCCCGACGGGCCAGGTCGACCACGACGAGAACGCGTTCCAGGCCTGGCGCAACGTGCCGCCGAGCGGGCGCCACCAGTGGTTCACCGCGAGGTGCGCGGCCTCGACCTGCATACCGATCGCGCCCACCAGCAGTGCCAACGGCGCCCAGCGCGCCAGCTTGGACGGTAGGACGGCGAGGCCGATGCCGACCAGGGCGGCCACCCCGGCGATGCCGATGAACAGGTACCGCCCGGAGATGCCGCGCAGGTAATGCGTCGACATGAAGTAGCGCGTCACCTGGCCGCTGACCACCACATAGGTGACGAAGGTCGGCCACAGCATCAGGACTAGGGCGAGGCGCCGGCCGCGCCACCGGTACACGCCGTAGGCGGCGATCAGCGCTCCGAGGACCGACACCGTGACGACGAGCCGCCACGGCAGCTGGATCTCGAACCAGCCCAGGTCCCCCCACCAGCGCCGGGTGATCGCTTCGGTCGGGTAGCGCAGGAACAGCGCCCAGTCGTCACCGAGGTAGCGGCCGGCGGGGAAGCTCGGCGTCTTCGGGGTGAGGGTGCCGTAGCGCACCTCGCTGATCACGTACCACCAGCAGCCGAGGGCGACCGCGAGACCGGTCGACAGCAGCCCCGTGACGACGGTGGTGCGGTCCGGACGCCAGCCGGAGCGTGCCGGGGGCGTCGCCCCGTCGGTCGGCGCGGACGGCTCACCCTCCTGCGCGCTCGCACCCCGGCGCTGCCGCCGCCGGCGCCATTCGGACCGGGAGTCGCGCAGCCAGGGGAGCGCGTAGACGATGATCGCGAGCGGCAGCAGCACCAATCCGAACGCCTTCGCCCACAATGCGACCGTCATCCAGAGACCGGTCCAGACGGCGGTGGATTTCGAACGATCACCGCGCAGCGCGCACGCCAGCCCGACCAGGGCCGCTGCGCCGGCGAGCGTCACCAGATTGTCGTTGTTGACCGAGGCTCCGACATGGCTGAGCTCAGGAATCGCCAGCGGGAAGACGGCCGCGCAGATTCCCGCCCGGCGGCTACCGGTGAGGCGCCAGGCGATCGCCCAGGCCAGCAGCGGAATCCACATGATGAGGAACGCGGACAGCAGCCGCATCGTCGAGACGGCGATATCCCACCGCCAGCCCGCCGCTCCGCCGAGCCGCAGGATGAGCCCCTCATAGAGGTAGTAGCCCGGAGGGTGCTCGGTCATCTGCTGGATCAACCGGCCGGACGTGCCCGGCGCCGGCTTCAGGTTCTGCCATTCCGGCCGGTCGTCGCGCGGCGGGGCGAGGGCAGCGGGGACGGACCGCAGGTTGAGCGCCAGCCGGCGCGGCGGAACGCCGTACGGAGAGGCGGCTGTGGCACCGATGCCTTCGTCGGTGACGCGCGTGTTCTTCGCGGGCTGCCAGCCGCGGCCCTCTTCGACGCGCATGACGGCGTCGGCGTGGTTCGGCTCGTCGGCCGCGTGGTAAATCGGGGTCAGCACCGACCAGCACGCGAGGATGACGGCGAAGAGCGCGGTGACCGCCCACACCGGCGCGGGCGCGTGACGGATGAGCTGCCACGGGCGCATCCCGTCCGGGGAATGGGGCGCCGTTTCGCGGGCGCGCCGCCGGCGCATGGGAAGCCGCGAGCGCAGCGAACTCCCGCCGGCGCGGCCTCGGGTCGTTGCGGTGTCGATGGCCCGATCGTAGGCGGGATCTGCGCCCGCGGGGCGTTCTGATGCGGGCGCGCCGGGTCCGCATTCCGTCTCGGCGAAGCTTTGTTCACTACGCTCGCGCCGTGTCGACATTCGCGCGCCCGCCTTCCCCGGCGGGTAGCGAGTCGGCTGCTGCTCTGTCACCCGACGCCGACGTACAGCGCGCAGCGGCGCCCGATCCGGCCGTCCCCGCAGCCGGGCCGGCGCGGCCGGCGGTGTACCTCAGCGAGCTGGTGGTCGGAGCCGCCGTCATGGCGGTTGCGCTGCTGGCGTGGGTCTCGCTGGCGCTGGCCCATCTCGGGTGGTTCTCGCTGGGCAGTGCCCTCGGGGTCTGGCTGGCGGTCTGCCTCGCGATCGTGCTCGTCTGCCTGCGTTGGGCGCGGCCCCGGGTGCGCGTGGACCGCGTGGGAAGCATCGGCGTCCTGGGGCTCGGTGTCATCGCCGGGGTCATGTTCTTCCCGGGCTTTCACTACGGCGTGACGGACAAGGACCCCGGCGGGTACGTCGCCCATGCCTATTCGATCGCCCGCACCGGTAGCTACGAGATCATCGATCCGACCCTCGACGGCCGCATCCCCGGCGGGCCCGTGCTGATCTCGCCCGGCGCGCGCTTCTCCGGCGTCTGGGAGCGCGACACCCACTCCGACGTGCTGATCCCGCAGTTCTATCACCTCTGGCCTGCGCTTCTGGCGGTCGGCGTGGCGGCCGACGGGGAGACCGGCGTCTCGAACATCGCCCCGCTGGTCGGAATGCTGGCGATCCTGGCCGCCGCCTTGGCGCTGCGCCGGGCCGTGGCCGCGGCGCCGTGGGGACGGGAGGCCACCGGTCTGGCGTGCGGCGGGATCGCCGGACTGCTGTTGGCCACCAACATGCTCGAGGTCTGGCAGGGCAAGTATCCGAGCTCCGAGATCAGCGCGCAGCTGTTCTTCGTCGGGGCGCTGCTCGCATTCGTCGTGGCATTGGCGACCCGGTGGCGGGTCGCGGCCGGCGCCGCCGGCTTGCTGGTAGGGATCTCCTTCCTCGATCGCGGCGACGGCATCCTGCTGGTGCTGCTGGCGGTAGGTGCTCTCGCACTGCTGATCGCCGTCCGGCGGTGGGAGCCGAGCGCCACCTGGTTCGCCGCCGGCCTGGCGGTCGTGATGCCGCACGCCCTGTGGCAGGCGTACTCCTACGACGCCGCCGGGCGCTACAGCGCCCTGAACTCGGTGCCTTCGCTGCCGAAGCTGGCGCTGGCCGTGGTCGTGCTGCTCGCCGTGGGCGTCGCGCTTCGCCGGGTCGGTCCCCGCGCCGCGGGCTGGCTCGCGCGGCGCAGGTCGCAGCTGTACGTGGGCCTCGCGGTCACCTCCGTCGCGGCACTGCTCCTGCTGCTCGGCTTCCTGCGGCCGCGGCTGTTCGGTGAGAGCTTCGTGACCGTCAGCGGGCATCCGGTGCGCAGCTACGACGAGCAGATCATGGACCGGCTGTCGTGGTTCGTGAGCAGGCCGGGCTTCGTGCTGATGCTCGCCGGCGTCACCGTCGTCGCACTACGGCGGTGGGGCGGCGCGCTCTGGTCGGTCACGATCCCGCTGCTGCTGATCTTTCCGGTCTACGCCTACAAGGCCCACAACTCGACCCGGCTGCTCTGGTGGAGCCGGCGATACGTGCCGACCGTCCTGCCGCTGGTGCTGCTGATGATCGGGTTGGTGCTCGGGGTCGCGCTGACAGCCGTGATCAGCCGGGCGGCAGGATGGCGCGGTTGGCTGGCCGGCCGCCGGGCCTGGCTCATCCGCGCCGGCGCCGTCGCAGCTACCGCCGGGCTCGTCGCGTTCTTCCTCAGCGAATCGTGGCCGCTGCGCAAGCACCAGGAGTTCGCCGGCTCGTTCGCGATCAGCAGCCGTATCGCCGCGGCGGCCGATGGCAAGCAGGGGGTCTTCCTCTGGCAGCATTCGCCGGCCTGCTGCCTGTACGCGCAGTCGCTGTTCGGCTCCGCCATCTGGCTCGAGCGCGACCAGATCTCCGCATTGCTGCCCGATGAGGACCCGTACCGCATCGCGGGGTACACCGAGAAGTTCCTCAAGGCGTTCCCGGGCCACCCGGTCTTCATCATCTGGCACGGCCAGAGCAAGCCGTCGATCCCGCGCGTCTCGCTGACCGCGGTGGAGCGGGTGGACACCTCGCTGCCGTACTGGGAGGAGACCGAGCTACACCGTCCGCGCAAGCCGACGAGCGTGCCGGTCAGCTTCGTCGTCTACCGGGTGGCCATCACCGGCGGAGCGGCCTAGCCCCCGTTGCTATCGGGCGGCGGGATGGCAGGTGGCGGCTCTCGTCAGGCGTGCTGGGGAGCGCGCGTTTTCGGCCACGGGTGTCAGCAGCATCAGCGAGCACGGAATGACCTTGTCAACGCTGAGACGCCGGCGCGCCAGGTCGGCGCGCCAGGCCTCGTCCTCCTCGACAGAGACGTGCATGCGCACCAGCCAGATCCGGCCTCCGCCGGCGAGAGCGGCGGCCCTGGCCGCATCGACCGCGGTGGCGATGCTGGACTTGGTGCGATCGGTCGCGACAACGATCCGAGGGTCCTGCGGGTACCAGGTCTGAAAGCCGCTGGCGATCTTCGCCGAGTGCCGCCAGCTGGCCGTTCCGTACGGCCAGTAGTAGGTGAAACCCCAGCTCGTCGGGCTGCTGATCAGGATGACATCGTTCGCATTGCGGTGCGCAGCGACGTACGCCGTCGCCGTTCGCACATCCTCGCGGGGGATGCTGCGACGGCGGATGTCGGTATGGACGTTGACCGCGAAGAGGCCGACAGCGACCGCGACCGCGACCGCTCCGGCTGCTGCCCGGCGCCGCGCGATCAGCATGCCGAGGTGGGCGACCCCGACCGCCGCGAACACCGCCATGACCACGGTGAAGAAATGGGACGTCCGCAAGTCGAACAGCGGATACTTCCGGGCGCCGGAGACGATGATCATCTCGACGAGCAGAGTGGGCGCGATGAGCGCCAACCCGAGGCGTCCGGCGCGCACCAGCCCGGCGATCCCGGCGCAGATGAAGGCCATCACCAGAAGTAACGGCCCCATGCCCAGGAAATGCGCCCATTGCGCGCCGCGGTGCCACAGAAAGCCGACCGTCGAACTGAAGCCTTTTCCGAAAGGAGCGTAATAACCCCGCCAGTACGACGACATGGTGCGGTCCACGTGCGGCTGATAAAAGGCGAGATACAGCAGTGCGAGCGCAAGCACGGTCCCGGCGCCGGCGACGGAAACGTCCGCCAGTCGGCGCCGCTGGCGGCGCACCAGATGCACGATGGCGAGCGAACAAAAGGCGGCCGCAGCGACAAAGGGAGCCGTCGTGCTGAGCAAGAAACCGAGAACGCACGCCAGCGCCAGTGTGGCCAGGCGTTTGCGCGTCCAACCGTTCTCCAGCCGGCAGACCAGCAGCAGGATGACCAGTGCCACGAAGGCGTCGGCGGTATACGGCTTCAGATCGTTGCGCAGCAGCGAAGAGGGGGCAAGCAGCACGGCAACGGCCGCGAGCACCCCGGTGAGCCGGGCCTGCGCCAGCGCATGAGGTTGCGCGGGTCGTGGCACGCTTCGGCCGACCGCGTAGGCGACCGCTACCGAGAGCGCGCAGAGCATCAGCGGGACGAGCCGTATGGCCTGGTCGCCACCGAAAAAGACGGTGCGCAGCAGGAAGGTCCAGCCGATCGGGGTCACCGAGGTCACGTGGGTCAGGTCGCCGACCGGAAGCTTCGTCGAAACCGCCACCCACGCCTCGTCGTCCCAGAAAGGCGCGCTGAGCACGTAGCCGAGGCTGTGCACGACGAACGTGAGCGCGGCCAATCCCGCGGCGATCAGCGGGTCGGTCAGGGCGCGGGTGGTGATGGCGCGTGCAGCCCTGCCCGGCAGGCCGCTCGCGACCCCCGCGATGCGGGCCGGTAACCGAGCCGGGGAACGGGTCGGGGCGTAGCTGTCACCGGCGGCGTCGACCGGGAATGCGGACGGCTGCGGTATCGCCTCCGGCCCGCTGCGCACGACGTCAGATTAGCGGCCGCTAATCAAGTCTGATCACCCGGCAATCGCGGGTTCAAGCCGGCCGGCCCCGGTCGGGTGGCCCGACATCAAACAGCGGGGAAATCGCAGCTGAACTCACACGTGCGCCACATGGTATTTTCTCGCCGCTGCCGACCCTGATATTCATTGATGACGTCGGCGGGGAATTACGCTGGACCGGTGCGCGGCGGGCAGCGGGCAGCTCTACCGCCAGGAATCGGCGACGCCGATCTGCCTGGCGGGCAGGCCCGCGACGATGGCCCCGGGAGCGACGTCCGAGGTGACGACCGCCCCGGCCGCCACGACGGCGCCGTCGCCGATCGTCACACCCTTGAGCACGATGGCGCCGGTGCCGATCCACACCCGATCGCCGATGCGCACCGGGGCGCTCATCGGGCGTTCGACGCCGCCGACGGTGAGCCGGTGGAAATCGTTGTCGAGGATCTGCACGTCCCACGAGAGGGTGCACTCCGCACCGATGGTGACCTGCTCGGCAACCAGGATCTTGGTGAGCCCGTTGACATTCGTCGCGTGGCCGATGGAAAGCCGCCCGCCATCGACGACCACCCGTACACCGCGCTGCAGCGACACCACCCCCGCGCAGTGCAGCTCGGCGTCGGGCCGGACCCGGATCACGGAGACGTCAGCGCTGCTGCTGAGACCGAAGGCGCCGAGTCCGACGCGCAGTGCCGCCCCGTCGGCGAAGGTGATGCGCTCGCGGCCTTCGACCACCGTCTTGCTCCCGAGCCAGATCGGCTGGCGGTGGCGCAACGGGTAGCGCAGGCCGCGGGCGAACGCCAAGGCGGACGTCTCGCCGGCCGGGCGCAGGTCACGGACGGCACGGGCGTATTCGGCGATCTGGCTGCGAAGAGCGCTCACGGTCGCACCATAGCCAGCGCGGGCGCTGCCAGATCGGCCTGCCGACCGCGGATCGGCGCCGTCCGGACCCGGTGTCAGCGCGCCTCGGGTCGGGTTGCCGTCCGGCATGAAACCATGGGCGGCAGTGCCCACCAGCGCCCACCAGCCGATGCTCGTGTCCGGTCACCCGTACGCGGGGCGCGGCCAGTGTCGCCACAGGAGATGCAGATCGTGACCGTCAGCCTCACCTCGCAATTCCACGAGGAGTCGCCCTCGCCCGGCGACGAGCCGCAGCCGAACGTTCCCGGCGCTCCGTACGTCACGGTGGTGCTGCCCTGCTACAACGAGCAGGATCACGTGCTCGAGGAGATCGCCCGCATCGACCACGCGATGACGGCGAGCGGCTACACCTACGAGCTGCTGGTCATCGACGACAAGTCGACCGACGCGACCCTCGAGATCCTGCGCTCGGCGCAGCAGGGCTACCCCGCGATGCGGCTCATGCCGTTTCGGCGTAATGGCGGCTCCGGCACCGCGCGGCGCATCGGCACCGCCGAGGCACGCGGGCAGATCGTGGTCTGGACCGACGCCGACATGACCTACCCCAACGAGCGCATCCCCGAGTTCGTCGAGTACCTCGACGCGAACCCCGATGTCGATCAGGTCGTCGGTGCCCGCACCACCGAGGAAGGCACCCACAAGTGGGCCCGCGTGCCCGCGAAGTGGGTCATTCGCAAGATCGCGAGCTCGCTGGCGGCCACCCCGATCCCGGACCTGAACTCCGGGCTGCGCGCGTTCCGGCGTGACGTCTCCCTGCCGTACCTGCGCCTGCTGCCCCCCGGCTTCAGCTGCGTCACGACGATCACGATGGCGTTCCTGTCGAACCAGCATGCCGTCGACTACCTGGCGATCGACTACGCGAAGCGCTCCGGGGTCAGCAAGTTCCACCCGTTCCGCGATGCCTACCGCTACATCCTGCAGGTGCTGCGGATGGTCATGTACTTCAACCCGCTGAAAGTGCTCATGCCGTTGGCGCTGTGGATCGCGGGCCTCGGCATCGTGAAGCTCGTGACCGACGTCATCCGCTATGACTGGCACATCACGACGTCGAGCTTGCTGCTGATCGTCGTCGGATTCCAGATCGCCGTGCTCGCCCTCATCGGAGACCTGGTCGTCAGGTCACGTGGTAGCTGAACCACCGCTAGCGGCCCGCAGCAACAAGCGCCGGCGATTCGTCAGGGCCCTCAAGGTTGTTGTCGTCGTCGGCGTCATCGTGGCGCTCGCGCTATCGGTGCGATCGCAGTGGGACACCGTTCGGCACGACTTCGCCCGGCTGCCCGTCCGTGACGGGATCGCCGCGATCGCGCTGGCGCTGGTGGCGACCGGCTCGGCCCTGCTCGGCTGGCGCGTGCTGCTGGCCGACCTCGGCTCGCGGCTGCCGCTCGTCGCGTCGCTCTACGTCTACGCGCTGAGCCAGCTCGGCAAATACGTGCCCGGCAGCGTGTGGCCGGTGCTGGGGCAGATGGAGCTCGGCCGGGCGTTCCAGATCCCGCGGCTGCGCTCCGCCACCGCCTTCCTGCTGTCGCTGTTCGGCAGCCTGGTGAGCGCGACGGCGGTCGGCGGCTTGCTGGCGTTCACGAGCCCGGGGTGGGGGAGGGCGTTCGCCCTGCTCCCCCTGGTGCTCGTCATCATGCATCCGCGGGTGCTGATACCCGTCATCGGGATCGTCGCCCGGGTGCTTCGCCGTTCCGGAGTGACCGAGACACCGTCGCTCGCCGGCGTCGGCAAGGCACTGGTCTTCCTGGTGGTGCAGTGGCTGGTGCTCGGCGCGAGCACCACGCTGATGGCCCACGGCCTGGGGTCGTCGGTGTCGTGGACCCGGTGCATCGCAGCCGTGTCGCTGGCCTGGGCCGCCGGGCTCGCGGTGGTCATCGTTCCTGCGGGCGCCGGCGTGCGCGAGGGGGTGCTGACGCTGCTGCTCGCACCGTCGATGGGCGGCGGCCGGGCCCTTGCCGTGGCGCTGCTCGGCCGGCTGGCGTTGACCATCGCCGACGCGGTCGGAGCGGTGGTCGGTGCCATCGTCGCCCGCCGGGCGCTGCAGCATCAGCGCATCATCGGCGACGGGCCGATCGGTGGTGACGGCATTTCCGGCGTGCCGGTGGACCCGGGCGACCCCCCGCCGCCGATAGTGCCCGCAGGGCAGGATCCGGCCCTCCCCGAGGTTTCGGGCCCGCAGCCGCATCAGCCCGGCTGACGTGCGCGGCCGCTCGGCATCGCCGCCGATCGGCGTAGGGTGTGCCGTCGACGATCGGGCGGGCCGCTCCGGCGCGCAGCCGGGCGGCGCTTTGGCATTCGGCGCCAGGATAGGGGTGTCAGCGGGTTGGCACAGCGCGGTAGGCCGCCGCGAAAGGTCGCGCGCCGGCCGGCTCCGGCGGCTCGGCAGCAGCCGCCGGGAGCGCACCCCGGAGGCATTCCACCCGTCCCGGGGCGGGCGGCGGAGCAGCCGCGCGCTGGCGGGCGGGACGGGTCGCTGACCGGCAAGGTCTTGGCGATCCTGCTCGGTGGGTTGTTCGTCGCCGTGGTGCTCCTGGTGGCCACCAAGGCTTTCGGAGCGGCCGGGCATCCGCTGCTCGGACTGCTGGTCGGCATTGCCTGTCTCGCGCTGTCGGGGCTGATCGTGTGGACGCAGGCTCGCAAGCGACGCGACAGCTCCTGACTTTTCGTGCTCGCACGAGTCGGCAAACTTCTGAGCGTCATGCCACCGGACGGTCCCAGCCGCCTGACAGGATGACGCAGACCGCGTGGCTACCTTCCGGGAGGAGACTGTGACAGCGATGGCGAGCTCCGACTTCGACGCGCGTTCGTACTGGGAGGAGCGGCTGGCGCAGGACTACTCGCTCACCGGAGTGGGCTTCCGGCGGTTGGGCCCGAGCTTCAACAAGTGGGCTTACCGGGTGCGGCGCGAACGCTTCCTCGCCGCCGTCAAGCGGCTCGACCTGAGCCCGTCGGGCGCCCGCGTCGTCGACGTGGGTAGCGGCACCGGTTTCTACGTCTCCTGCTGGCAGGAGCTCGGCGCGTCCGTCACCGGGCTCGACCTGACCGAGACGGCCGTGCAACAGCTCGCCGCCGGTTACCCGCAGGCCCGCTTCCTGCGGGCCGACGTGAGCGAGCCAGGGCTGGTCGATCAGCTGGGCGCCGGTGAAGCCGATGCCGTCTCGGCGATGGACGTGCTGTTTCACGTCGTCGACGACGCGGCATATGAGCGCGCGCTGGCCAACATCCACGACGTGCTGCGCCCCGGCGGCTACTTCCTCTACTCCGACCTCTTCGTCCACGGCAAGGTCCGCCGCACGCCGCACCGCGTCGCCCGGCCGCTGGTCGACGTGCAGCGCGCGCTGCAGCAGGTGGGCTTCGATGTGGTCGAGCGCAAGCCGCTCTTCGTTCTCATGAACGACCCGCTCGACAGCCGCAACCCGCTCTTTCGGGCGCTCTGGTACGGCGCCGGCCGGGTCATCAGCTCCTCGGACAAGCTCGGCGATTTCGCCGGGCGCAAGCTCTATCCGATCGAGCTGAAGCTCACCGAGAAGCGGGACGAGAGCCCGACCACCGAGCTCATGGTGTGCCGCCGCCGCTGACCGACCCGAAGACCTCGAGGAAACGGCCGGCGCAGGCAGGCCAGGAGTAGCGCTGCGCGGTCACCGCGGCGGCCGCCCCGAGACGCTCGGCCAGTGGCCGGTCACCGGCGAGCCGGATGATCGCGCCTGCCAGCGCGGCCGGGTCCTTCTCCGGCACGAGCAGCCCGTTCTGGCCGTCTGTGATCGCGTCCGGGATGCCACCGACTCGTCCGGCGACGACCGGCCGGCCGAGTGCCATCGCCTCGACGACCGACAGCCCCTGCGCTTCGCGGGACCCGTCCGCCGACGTCCGCGACGGCACCGCCACGATGTCGGCGGCCTGCTGCAGCGCCGTCACCTCCTCGCGGGCGAGCCAGCCGGTGAAGTGCACGCGGTCGTCGATGGCGAGCTCGCGGCTGCGCGCCTGCAGGTGCTCCTGCAGCGGACCGGATCCCGCGACGACCACCGACAGGCCGGGCAGCTCGCGAGCGGCGATCGCGGTCGCGTTTAGCAGGTCGTCGACGCCCTTCCAGTCGATCAAGCGGCCGACGAACGCGACCAGCGGTCCGGGGGATCCGTCGTCACGTCGCTCGCGCTTGCGCCAACCCTCGACCAGCTCGGCGTCGGCGACGGCGCCCACATCCGTTCCCATCGGGATCAGCTGCAGATCCCGCACGGGGGCGCCCAACTCCTCGACGGCGGCCCGGGTGGCCGTGGAATTGACGGTGACCGCCGCCGACCCGGTGAGGGCCGCGCGCTTGAAACGGGCCAGCACCGGATTGCTCAAGCCGAACACGTCGCTGCCGTGCACCGTCGACACGACCGGCGGCCCGCCCGCGCAGGCGCGCACGGCTGTCCAGCCCTGCGGCAGCAGCCAATGCGCGGAGACCACGTCGTACCGCCCGGTTCGCACCCGGCGCCGGATCGCCGCCCACTGCGCACCGACCAGGGCCGGCAGCTTGGCGGCGGTGAGCGGCGAGCCCTTGATGTTGAACAGCGCGCCGCCCTGGTAGCAGACGTCCTGCGCCCGGTCCGGGCGCAGGTAGCGGAACCGCTCGACCGGCACCCCGTCGAGCTCCTCGGCGAGTTTGGCTCCTGGCGCATGCGGGGCGAGCACGTCGACCGCCGCATCCTGGCGGATCAGCTCCTGCGCGAAATGCAGGATGAACGTCGTCGTCTCGTCGCCGGGCCAGCGCGGGAACGTGCTGGTCACGCAGAGGATACGCACGCCTCATCCAAACACGTGAATCTGCCGGGTCGGCGCCTTCGAGCCCCGGGGGTTTGCCCGGCCGGTTCGCCGGGCCGCTGCCTATTCGGCCATTCAGCCTCAAATAACGCCGCCGAGTTGCCGATCACGAATGCAGCAATCGGCGGCGGGCTGCCGTCGCCGTCGGCGAACTTCTCCGGGGGAACGATGCAGCTGTCAGCCCAGCAGGCTTCGCGCGGACCGCGGCGGCGGGCCGTCTTGACCGCACTCACGGCCGCCGTGGCGGTCCCGGCGGTGTCGGTCATCGCTGCCTGTGCGCCGACGCCCACGGCGACGAACGAGGTCTACAACCGGCCGGCGAGCGGCGTCTTCACGCTCACCGGCCACGGCTGGGGCCACGGACGGGGGATGTCGCAGTGGGGCGCCGAAGGCGCGGCCTCGCTCGGCATCTCGTCCGGCACCATCGTCAGCACGTACTACCCGGGCACCCAAGCCACGGTGCTGCGCAACAGCGGGCTGCGGGTCAAGCTTTCCGCGACGAGCGGCAGCGAGCTGCAGGTGCTCCCGGCCACCGGGCTCACCGTGACCGACGGCGCCGGACACCGGTCCACCCCCACGAACCCGGCGTCGCGGTGGCGCATCCTCGCCGACGGCACCGGCCAGCACCTGCAGCGGCTGGTGAGCAACAGCTGGTCCCCGGTCCCGGTCGCCGGCGCCTACAACCTGACGAGTCCGGTGCGGTTCAGCAGCTCGGCGAACATCGTGTCGGTCGTCTTCCCGAGCCTGTATTCGCGGGACTACCGCGGCAGCGTGTCGAGCATCGTCACGAGCCCCGGCCACGTCGTGAACGTGAACAACACGACCATGGAGGACTACCTGCGCGGGGTCGTCCCGCAGGAGGTTTCACCCTCCTGGCACCCGGCCGCGCTGCAGGCGCAGGCCATTGCGGCTCGCACGTATGCCGCCCAGCAGCGCGCGTCCGGTGCGTGGGGGAGCTTGTACGACATCTGTGACTCCTCCGCCTGCCAGGCCTACGGCGGCGTGCGGTTGCGGTCGCCCAGCGGTTACGTGACCCCGGTGGAGTACCCGCAGACCGATGCGGCGGTGGCGGCCACCGCCGGCTCCATCCGCACCTACAACGGGAAGCCCGCCTTCACCCAGTTCAGCTCGTCCAACGGCGGGTTCTCCGTCGACGGCGGCTACCCGTACCTCGTCGCCAAGGCCGACCCGTGGGACGGTGCGGTGGCGAACCCGATGCACACGTGGACCGCCAAGCTCCCGGTGAGCACGCTCGAAGCGCGCTACCCCGCGGTCGGCAAGCTGCTGCGGCTCAAGGTCACGAAACGTGACGGCGGCGGCGAGTGGGGCGGCCGGGTGCTGACCGTCGTCCTCGAGGGCGTCGACCGCTATGGGCACCCGACGTCCGTCACCACCAGCGGCGACAGCATCTATTACGCCCGGGCGTTCGGCTCCTACAGCGACGGGCTGCGGTCGAACTGGTGGAAGGTCACCGGATAGCGCCCGCTGCGGGCACGATGGGCCGGTGCGTCTAGCGGTCGTTGCGGAGCAGTTGCGCGCTCCCGTGCCCGGCGGAACGGGCCGGTACACCGCAGAGCTGCTCAGCGCGCTCACAGCCACCGCACAGAAGGGTGATCGGCTCACGCGTTGGAGCGCCCCGGGCGCCGGAGCTCTCGGCCGGCTGCGTCAGCCGGTGCTGGCCGAGGCGTGGCGCCGCGGCGTCGGGCCCGCCCCGCGCGGTGCCGACGTGGTCTTCGCGCCCACGCTGCTCGCCCCGCCACGCCGCGGCCGGCCGCTGCTCGTCACGATCCACGACGCTGTGCCGTGGAACCAGCCGGACACGTTGACCTCGCGCGGTGCCCGCTGGCATCGCGCCATGGCGGAGGTCGTCGTGCAGCGGGCCGATGTCGTACTCACGCCCACCGCGGCGGTGGCGAGCCAGTTGCACGAGTTTCTGCCGCTGCGCCGCGTCGAAGTGGTGGGCGAAGGTGTGAGCAGAATCATTATGGAAAGGCCGACGGACATGGCAATCCGCGCCCGACGACTGTCGCTGCCGGAGCGCTACGCGTTGGTGGTCGGAACGCTCGAGCCGCGCAAAGGTCTCGACATCGCCTTCGAGGCGGCGCGTGGCGAGCACTGGCCAGGGCTGCCGCTCGTCGTCGTGGGCCCCACGGGCTGGGGTGACGTCCGCGTTCCGGCCGACGTGCACTTCCTCGGACGGCTTGCCGATGCCGACCTCGCCACCGTGTACGCCGGCGCGACGGTGCTGCTGATGCCCAGCAGGGAAGAGGGTTTCGGGTTGCCCGTGCTGGAAGCCATGGCGCATGGGGTCCCGGTGGTCACCAGCGACGCGCCCGCACTAGTGGAGGTCGGCGGGGGCGCTGCGCTCGTCGCTCCGCGCGGCGACGCGCCAGCGTTGGCCGCCGCGGTGAGGCGCGCGCTGGATGAACGTGAGTCCTTTTCGCACGCCGGGCTCGCGCGGAGCCGCGCGTTCTCGTGGGAGTCGTCCGCCGTCCGTGTCTGGCAAATTTGCCGTGACCTCGTGTCCGCCTAAGTCGCGTTGCTACCGCCGCACCGTCCGACCGGGGCTACTGTGGGTGCGGTAGCGAAGTCACCGCCGTGAGGAGAGCCGTGGGCCCGCGGGTGCTAGTGGACGCCACTGCGGTCCCTGCCGACCGCGGAGGCGTGGGTCGCTATGTCGACGGTCTGATCGCCGCGCTGGGTGAGGCGCATGCCGATCTCGCCGTGGTGTGCCAGCGCTCTGACGCCGAGCGCTACGGCCGGCTGGCACCCGAGGCGACGGTCATACCGGGTCCGCCGGCGATCTCGCACCGTCCGGCCCGCCTGGCCTGGGAGCAGACGGGGCTGGCCCTGGTCGCCCAGCAGGTGAAGGCCGACGTGGTGCACTCGCCGCACTACACCATGCCGCTGCGGGTCGGCCGGCCGGTGGTGGTCACCATTCACGACGCCACCTTCTTCACCGAGCCGGAGATGCACACCGCGGTGAAGGGCACGTTCTTCCGTTCCGCCACCCGCACCGCGCTGCGCCGGGCCGCCCGCTGCATCGTGCCGAGCAAGGCCACGCGCGATGAAGTGATCCGGGTGCTCGACGCCGACCCCACCAAGCTGGATGTGGCCTACCACGGCGTCGACGAGAGCGTGTTCCACCCGCCGACCGAGCAGGAGAAGGAGCGCGTTCGGCTGCGGCTCGGTCTCGGGCAGCAGCAGTACATCGCATTCCTCGGCGCACTCGAGCCGCGCAAGAACGTTCCCAATCTGATCCGCGGGTGGAGCGAAGCGGTGCACTGGCGCGACGAGCCTCCGGCGCTGGTGCTCGCCGGTGGGTCCGGCTGGGATCACGAGGTCGATGCGGCAATCGCCAGCGTGCCTGCCGGTTTGCGCGTGGTGCGCCCCGGCTACCTGCGCTTTCAGGACTTGCCGGGGTATCTGGGGGGTGCGCTGCTCGTCGCCTACCCGAGCCATGGCGAGGGCTTCGGCCTGCCGGTGCTCGAGGCGATGGCCTGCGGCGCGCCGGTCCTCACCACCCCCCGGCTTTCGCTGCCCGAGGTCGGGGGCGACGCCGTCGCCTATACCCAGCCCGACGCGCCCGCCATCGCGACCGCCTTGGCGGACCTGCTGTCCGATGCCGCGCGCCGGGACGACCTGGGCCACCGCGGCCTCGCCCGGGCCCACGAGTTCACCTGGGCGGCCAGCGCCGAAGCGCATCTGGCGAGCTACGCCCGCGCCGCCGGAGAGTGAGCGAGAGCGCGCCGGCCGACCTGACGGCACTTCTTCCCGCAGGCCGCCCTGTCCTTCGCATCGTCGTCGTCACCTATTCGCCGGGTTCCTCGCTCGACGTCTTCCTGACGTCCCTGCGCACCGCGACGTTGCAGCCGTACGAGGTGGTGCTGGCCGACAACGGATCCATCGACGGGGTGCCGGAGCAGGCGGCTGCGGCGCTGCCCGAGGTGTCGCTCGTGCGCACCGGCGGCAATCTGGGCTACGGGCGCGCGGCGAATGTCGGCGCTCGGGACGCGCAGGCTCCCTGGCTGCTGATCGCGAACCCTGACGTCCACTGGTGTGAGCCGGGCGCGCTTGATGCGCTGCTGGCGGCAGCGCGGCGGTGGCCCCGAGGCGGTGCGTTCGGGCCCGCGATCGTCACCCCGGAGGGCTCGCTCTACCCGAGTGCCCGGGCGCTACCGTCGCTCGGCCGCGGTATAGGTCACGCGCTGGCCGGCTGGTGGTGGCCGACGAATCCGTGGACCGCCGCCTACCGCCGCGAGCGCGGGGCGCCCACGGAAGGACCCGCGGGCTGGCTGTCCGGTTCGGCGCTGTTAGTGCGAAGGGAAGCCTTCGAGGCCGTCGGCGGTTTCGACCCGCGTTACTTCATGTATTTCGAGGACGTCGATCTGTGCGATCGGCTGGCCCAGGCGGGCTGGCAGGCGATCTACGTGCCCACCGCCGTCGTCGAGCACACCGGAGGGCATGCGACGAAGCGCGTGCCGGTCAGCATGCAGCGCGCCCACCACGCCAGCGCCTACCGCTACCTCGCCGACCGCTACCGCGGGCTTCGCTGGTTGCCGGTGAGAGCGGTGCTGCGGGCCGGGCTCTTCGCGCGCTACCTGCTTTCGCGGGTATCGCAGCGGACCGCGGAAGGGGCGGCGCCCACGCGTTCGGCGCACTTGCTCGACAAGACGCCGTGACGCGCGGCGCTGCCCGGTGATCGGTGACGTCCTCGGGCTGCCGCCGGTCAGCGCGGCTGGCGCGGGTTGGTCGGCACGCCCTGCGACGGCGGGTTCTGCTTCGGGCCGGGCTTGCGGGCCGGCCCGGACTTCGCGCTGGGCTTCGGCGTCTCCGGGGCGGGCTCCGCTTGGGCCGCTCCGCTCGCGTCGCCGGACTCGACCAGCTTGGTGATCCGGTTTTCGAGCATCAGCACGATCGGCAACCGGTTGGCGTGAGCGCGCTCGTAATCGAGCAGCTGCACCAGGGCGACCCGGTCCAGCTTGCGCAGCCGCCCGCGCAGCTGCGGAGCGGTCATGTGGTCGAAGTCGGGTAGCGGCAGCTCGTCGTGCGACACCACGGCCCCGGCCTGCGCCTGCAGCTCCTGCGGCGGCTCGAACTGCTCGATCTGCTGCAGCGGGGTCGGCTCCGGCTCGACGTCGACGTTGACCTCGGCGTCGGCATCCAACTCGGCATCGACAGTGACCGTGACTTCTTCGACGTCGTCGGGGGCCACTTCGTCGGCTGCTTGCTCCACGCGGTCAGCGGCGGCTTCGAGCGTCGCGCCGGCTGGGCGGACGACCTTCTCACTCAGCTCCTGGGCGATGGCCTCGGCGAGTGAGGCCTCGGTCGGCTCGACGGTGCCGTTCGTATCGGCCGGCCGCGTGCCGCGCAGCGAGGTGACGGTGCTCGCCGCCTTGCCCGCCACACCGCCGAGCCGTTCGGTGACCTGACCGGCGACTTCGGTGTACATGGCCGCCGCTGCCTGGGCCTTGCCGCGGGCGCCGGAGAAGTCGTCTCCGGCCCAGTCGGTCGTGTCCTCGCCGCCCGCGAGGCGGTGGCGGACCATCCCGACGAGCAGATCGAGGACGCCTTCGCCGGTGCGGGCGAGGTCGTCGTAGTGCTCACGGACGGAAAGCAGCTGGCCCGCGGCCGCGAGCGGAAGGCGGGCTACCTGCCCGGCGGTGGAGTGGCTTGCCGCGCGCGCTTCCTCGAGTGAGGCGACGATCAACCCCACGTAGGCCGACACTGGCTTCGGCAGGTTGGTTTCGGACATCTCGTCATCTCCTGCGTCGTTGCGAACGGTCGTGACGGTTTCGAGCCGGACAGCTCACGGCCCGGCGGTCCGCGGCCAAGGTGAGCTGCGGTGCTTGCCGAGGCGGTGCCCACAGAATGGCAGACGCACACCAGGAGGCCAGCGTTCGTGTGCTACGCCTCGAAACGCGCGGCGGAGCCTTTCCCAGCTGCGTTTTCGCCGCGCTGGCTGGATATTCGCTGTATGTCGGCGGTCAAGGCCTCGGAGGCACGCCATTGCGCCCGTACCCTGGAACCCATGGGACGTGTCCTGCTGGCCCGGCCCCGTGGGTATTGCGCCGGCGTCGATCGTGCGGTGCAGACCGTCGAGCGGGCGCTCGAGACCTACGGACGGCCGGTTTACGTCCGTCGTCAGATCGTTCACAACATCCACGTGGTTCGCGCTCTCGAGGCCCGGGGTGCCGTCTTCGTCGAGGAGAACGACGAAGTGCCCGAGGGAAGCACGGTCGTCTTCTCCGCGCACGGGGTCGCGCCCGCCGTTCACGATCAGGCGGCTGCCCGCTCGCTGCGCACCATTGACGCGACCTGCCCGCTGGTCACGAAGGTCCACCTCGAAGCGCGCCGGTTCGCCGCGAACGACTACGACATCATCCTCATCGGGCATGCCGGCCACGAGGAGGTCGTCGGTACCACCGGTCAGGCGCCCGAGCACATTCACCTGGTCGACGGTGCGGAAGAAGCGGCGACCGTCGAGGTCCGCGACCCCGAGCGGGTCGCCTACCTGTCGCAGACCACCCTTTCCGTCGACGAGACGATGACCACGGTCGACGCGCTGCGCGAGCGTTTCCCCGCGCTGCAAGGTCCGCCGAGCGATGACATCTGCTACGCCACGCAGAACCGCCAGGCCGCGGTCAAGTCGATCGCGACCCGCTGCGACCTGCTGCTGGTCGTCGGTTCGCGCAACAGTTCCAACAGCGTGCGGCTCACCGAAGTGGCGCTCGAAGCGGGGGCGAAGGCATCGTTCCTGGTCGACGACGCGTCTGAGATCGACCGCAGCTGGCTCGACGGCGTGGACACGATCGGCGTGACGTCGGGCGCCTCGGTCCCGGATGCGCTGGTGCAGGGAGTCCTCGAGTACCTCGCCGACATCGGCTACGGCGACGTCGAAGAGGTCACCGAGGTAGAGGAGTCGCTGCTGTTCGCGCTGCCGCCGGAGCTGCGCCGTGACATGAAGGCGAAGTCGAAGGCGTCAGCCGCCGGCTGATTGGCGGTCTGCTGGCCGGCTCGGCGCGCCTCGTTCAGCGCGAGGGGACGCCGGCCGAACGCTGCGCGTAACCGCGCTGGCGCTTCTTCGCGGCGCTGCGCCGGCCGCGGGCGATGGCCAGGCCCAGCGACACCAGGGTGGCAATCAGCACGATCGGCGCGCTGAAGACGAGCTCGCCTCCGAGATCGATGACGAACTGCCGGGTGCCGCCGGTGTGCGTGCCCGACCGCGGGCTGATCACGGTGAAAATGACAGCGATCACGAAGTAGACCAGCGGCGGGATGATGATCGTCGCGGCCAGATCCTCGGCGTGCGCCCGTGCGGCCGACAACGCGGCGGCGCCGATGAAGCCGATGCCGAACATCACCCACAGGTCATGGCCGATGAGCAGGTCGAGCAGCGCTCCTACGAAGCCGAAGCACAGCATGAGGACGGCGCATCCGGCGGCGGTGAGGCCCCGGGCGTCACCCAGTGGACCGCGGCGCGGGGTGTGAGCACGGGAACGGCCGGCGCCTGGGCGCGGCTCAGGGGAGCGTGGGGGGCGCGGGGCACGGATCGGCTCGAACTCCCCGCCCGCGCGTGAGGCAGCCCGGACGTCGTGCTCGTCCGCGTAATCGTCCGGCTGCAAAGCCACGCCTCGACGGTACCGGGTGCGTCGCAGATCAGTTGGGAGCAACAGGCGAACTAACCTGTGCGTTGTGCCAGCAGCAAGCGGGGCCGACACCGACCGCATCGAGCGGATCGTGCTGGTCGCGATGTCACGAGACAGCGGGCTGGACGAGGAAGTGGCGCGCGGGTTCGCCGAGCAGGCGCAGGCCGAGGTAGCGGGCGGTGTCGGGGCGCACGACGCGCCCGAGCTGGCTCGCCGGATGCTCGGCGCGGCACCCGAAGCGGGCGCGTCTGCTGCGACGGTGGTCGCCGCAGCGGCGTCGGAGGTATTGGCGGATGGCGCGGCACCGCCGGCGGAGGCCTCCCCGCTCTAGCGACTTCGCCACGTCGAGCTCGGTCGCCGGCCGGCTCGGGCGTGGACATCCGTAGACTCAGCCCACGTGGCACTGTCGATCGGCATCGTTGGCCTGCCGAACGTTGGCAAGTCCACCCTCTTCAACGCGCTGACGAAAAACGACGTCCTCGCGGCGAACTACCCGTTCGCGACCATCGAGCCGAACGTCGGCGTCGTGGCAGTGCCGGATCCGCGCCTGGAGAAGCTCGGCGAGCTCTTCGACAGCGCGAAGATCGTGCCGGCGACCGTCAGCTTCGTCGACATCGCCGGAATCGTGCGCGGGGCGAGCGAGGGGCAAGGGCTCGGCAACAAGTTCCTGGCGCACATCCGTGAGGCCGACGCGATCTGCCAGGTGGTGCGCGCGTTCGAGGACCCGGACGTTTCCCACGTCGAGGGGAGGGTGGACCCGGCCGACGACATCGCCACCATCAACACCGAGCTGATCCTCGCCGACCTGCAAACCGTCGACAATCGACTGCCGCGCCTAGAGCGCGAGGCTCGGATGAAGCCGGAGCTGCGCGCGACGGTGGCGGCGATCCAGGCTGCCCGGGAGGTGCTGGACGCCGGTCGGCCCATCAGCAGCGAACCGTCGCTCGATCGTGACGCCTTGCGAGAGCTGCAGCTGCTGTCCGCCAAGCCCTTCATCTACGTCTTCAACGTCGACGAGGGTGAGCTCGGGGACGACGCGCGGCGCAAGGAGCTCATCGGGTCCGTCGCTCCGGCGCCCGCCATCGTGCTGTGCGCGAAGATCGAGGCCGAGCTCGCGGAGCTCGACGACGCCGACGCCCACGAGCTGCTGACGGAGCTCGGCCAGTCCGAATCCGGTCTCGAGCAGCTGGCGCGTGTCGGATTCGACACGCTCGGCCTGCAGACATTTCTCACTGCCGGCCCGAAGGAGGCGCGCGCGTGGACGATCAAGCGCGGTGCCAGCGCGCCGGAAGCTGCCGGCGCGATCCACACCGACTTCCAGCGCGGCTTCATCAAAGCCGAAGTGATCTCCTATGGGGACCTCCTCGAGGCAGGGTCGGTGGCAGCGGCGCGCGCTGCCGGGAAGGCGCGGATCGAAGGCAAGGAGTACGTGATGCAGGACGGCGATGTCGTGGAGTTCCGCTTCAACGTCTGATCGCTTCTCGCAGCTGCGCCGACGCCTTGGAGCGATAGGCGTCGTGGAGTTTCGCTTCAACGTCTGACGCGCTGCGTCGCCGGTCTTGTGGTTAGCGAGGTCGGAGCACGTCGAGACGGCGTTCGATAATCATGCCGACGTCCCAGGAGGCGGCGATGTCGAGCATCTCGGTGACTTCGGCCGTCAACAAGCTCGCCGGCACGCTCCCGTAGCCGGCGGCTTCGAGGTACGCGGCAAGCGCCTTGATCACCTCGTCCTGAGAAAGCGGCAGATCGCGGACTTGAGCGGTCGTGGTGGCCCGGTGCGAGTTCAGGCCCGAGAACGCGCGACCGCAGCCGCAGCCGCCGTCCGGATCGGCCTCGTCCGTCGCGCACACCACGCCGAGCCAGACCAGCTCCCCCTCGATGGTCCAGTTGAAATCGTTGTCTCGCCCGCCTTGACCGGCGGCCGTTGCTGTGAGCAGTTTCATGCGCGCACTCTGCCCGCGGGCACCGACAGATTCTTGCGTTGTCCACAGCCCGGTCCAGACCACGGCGAACAAGAGCACGACTGCGCGTGAACGGTTGCGGGTAGTGATACACATTTGCTGCGGACCGCGACGTCTGCGGCAATTGTCAACGTCCGCTGAGCCAGCACATCCGCGCGGTGACGCATACCGGGACACCGGCTCCAGGCGGCGCCGCGCCGCGAGGAGGGCGACGCGATGGCTGCACCGAACGGTCGCACGAGTGAGCCCGCGCTGGACGACGAGCTAGCTGCCGCGCTGGTCCGGGCGGGCCGCTTCTTCCGCCGCGGCGACGTCTCACCCGATCTGCGTACCCTTACCAAGGTGGGCGGCCGCGAGGCGGACAGCTTCTACCGCGACCGCTGGTCCTACGACAAGGTGATCCGCTCGACGCACGGCGTCAATTGCACGGGCTCGTGGTCGTGGAAGGTTTACGTCAAGGACGGGATCATCACGTGGGAGGCGCAGCAGACCGATTACCCCTCCGCCGGCCCGGACCGCCCGGAGTACGAGCCGCGAGGCTGCCCCCGAGGCGCCGCGTTCTCCTGGTACACGTACTCGCCGACCCGGGTGCCCATGCTGTCGTTCTACGACTGGTACGCCGACCTTCCGGTCGCTTCGCCCCACGTGTTCGGTGACCAGACCGACGTCCCCGAGTCCGGCGGGTGTTCTCCGCGACCACCCGCAACGACAAGGGCATGTACGTGCTGCTCGCCGCGACGATCCTCGCCGGGCTCACGACGACCGTGATCGGTAATGCGATCGGGCACCCGCACGACTACCGGCTGACCGTGGCGCCGTACTTCCGTTCGATCTTCTACGTGCATCCGCACACGAACCTCATGACGGCAGCGCCGGTCGGCTTCCAGATCCACGTCATGCTCGCCTGGGTGTTGTTCGCCGCGTGGCCGTTCACGCGGCTGGTGCATGTGTTCAGCGCACCGATCGGTTATCTCACGCGGCCGTACATCGTGTACCGGTCGCGTGACCTCGCCAGCCGGCCGGTCCGGCGCGGGTGGGACCCCGTGGGTGCGCCGCCCCGGCGTTAGCCGGGAACGGGTCGGCCGCGGTAATTGCGAAAGGATGGAACTGTGGAAGCTCTTCAACTGACAGATCTCGCGCGTGAGTTGCAGGCCGAGGCGGCGCAGGCATCATCGGGACGGGCAGCACGCACGATCGTCGGCGGCAGCGGTCAGCGGCTGCGCCAGACGCTGCTGGCAATGGTCGAAGGCCGGGAACTCGCCGAGCACGAGAGTCCCGGCGAGGCCACTCTGCACGTCGTCACAGGCGCTGTGCAACTGCGCGCCGGCGGCGACGCGCAACGCGTCGCCGCCGGTGAATTGCTGGTCATCCCGTCCAGCCGCCACAGTGTTCACGCGCTCGAGGACACCGTCTTCCTGCTGACGGTGGTGGCGAACCAGTCCTGAACGCGGCGTCAGCCATGGCTAAAGGGGTCCGGCCAAGGACTTAGGTCCACCGTAGGAAGCGCTGTCACCGCCGACAGTGGACAAAGCGCAGCACGCGCACAATGGCGCCTTTCCTACGGAGGACACGTGACCCCGACGCCAGCATCTGCTACGTCGACTCTGGCCGGCGCATCGGTGGCTCGCACGATGACCGCAGACGAGTCGTCGCTCGGGCGTCGTCGCGCGCTCATGCTGACGATGGCGACGGTGGGTTTCGCCATCAACTTCTGGGCGTGGGCACTGCTTAGCCCGCTCGGTCCGCGGATGAAGGACGCGCTGCACCTCTCATCGTTCCAGCAGGCACTCATCGTCGCCGTGCCCGTGGTCGTCGGCTCGCTCGGACGCATCCCGGTCGGTGCGCTCACCGACCGCTTCGGTGGCCGGGTGATGTTCCCCGTCATCACCTTCGCGACGATCGTTCCGGTGCTGTATCTGGGCTTGTCGGGCCACTCGTCACTGGCCGGCCTGCTGATCGGCGGATTCTTCCTCGGCATCGCCGGCACCTCGTTCGCGGTGGGCGTGCCGTTCGTCGGGGCCTGGTTCCCGCCGCAGCGGCGCGGTTTGGCGGTGGGCATCTTCGGCGCCGGGATGGGCGGTACAGCCATCAGCGCGCTCACCACGGTGAACCTGGTCAAAGGGCATGGCATCGTTACCCCGTTCGTCATCACCGCCGTGGTCCTCGCCATCTACGGCGTCGTCGCTGCCCTCGTGCTGCGCGACGCTCCCGCGCGGGCGGTTCCCAGCGAATCGTTGACGCATCGACTCGGCGCCGCTCTCAGACTGCGCGTCACGTGGCAGGCGTCGGCGCTCTACGCCGTGGGATTCGGCGGGTACGTCGCGTTCTCTGTCTACCTCCCGACCTACTTGAAGAACGCCTACTCGCTCACCCAGTCGAACGCCTCGAACAAGATGGCCGGTTTCGTGCTGGTCGCCGTCCTGATGCGGCCCATCGGGGGCTGGCTCTCCGACCGTTTCCGCGCGACGACGGTGCTGGCGATGTCCTTCGCGGTCGTGACCGCGGCTGCAGTCGTGCAGTCCTCGACGCCGAGTCTCGCGCCGCTCGGGACCGTCGCGTTCCTGATCACCGCCGCGGCGTTGGGCGCCGCTTCCGGAGCGGTGTTCGCCTACGTGGCGCAGCGCTCGCCGGCCGCCAGGGTCGGCACCGTCACGGGTGTGGTGGGAGCAGCCGGCGGTCTTGGTGGCTTCGTGCCTCCGCTGCTCATGGGTTCTGTCTACGGCAGCACCGGGACGTACATGGCCGGTCTGCTGGCGCTCGCGGTGGTCGCGGCGCTGGCCGTCGGGTTGGCCACCTTCATGGTCGCGAAGTCGCGCACCAGCCTTGCCGTCGAATAGCCGGCGCGCTTTTGCTTGATCACGGAATTTCTCGGCGACAACCTCTTGCCAGGGCAAACGCCGAGGCGCACCATGCTCTTGACCGTCGGGTGACAACGTCAGAGCCGCTGCCGCAGCTCACGGAAACGCGCCGCGAGGTGCGCGTTCGTCAGCGTGTGGGCACACGGGCTCCCACTAGTCCTGCACCCGGCGGTCACGAACGTTCCGGCCCCGAATCGGGGCTTCCGGCTCATGCGTCCGAGCTCGTGCGGCGACCCGCCTCACCCGCCGGGCGCAGCTTCAAACCGGGACCTTCTTCTGCTGCCACACCGCTTTCACACTCTCGGTCCGGGGTTACGCCAGCTGGGTCAGCCCAGCGAAAGGAGTGTCATGAGCATTCGACGCCTACTCGTCGTCTTCGCCGCGGTCGCCGCAGTGCTGGCCACCGCGACGTCATGCCTGATCTCTGGCCAGCACACGTTGGTCAGCATCACCAACGCCCACAACCCGGCCAACAACCTCGACATCATCACGTTCCACTTCGATCAGGGCGCACCCACCGGCAGTACCGCCCGGTACGTCAGCTCGCCTCCGCAGCAGCCGTCCGGCAAGCCGGTCGCGGTCGACGGCCTGGCCTTCGTGCAGGTCGACCTGTACACGGCGGTGGCGCATGACGAGCGCGGCGCGCCGACCGCGCAGATCGCTTACTACCCGCGGCAGACGAAGAACGTCATCGAGGTCGCCCAGTACGAGGACTTCGAAGGGCACGTGGGCTATGCGCTCGGCCTGCTGAGCCGGCAGTCGAACGTCGTCTACATCAATCGCACGGCGTCGGCGGTGACCGTTGCCGTGACAGCTCGCTAGCCGGCAACCGTCACCGCGCCTGCGGCAGGCATGCTAGAGCCTGACCGAGGAGGCGCATGAGCGAGACACCAAGTGGTCTGGAAGGCCCTCGGCGGGCCATCGACGAGATCGACGCGGAGCTGATCCGGCTCCTGGCTCGGCGGGCGCGGCACGTCGCCGCCGTCGCCCGCTACAAGGAGGAGCACGGGCTCGCGGTCACCGACCCGGCACGGGAGGAGCGCATGCTCGCCCGCATCACCGCGCTGGCGGAGGCGGAAGGCACTCGATCCCCGCATCGCCCGCGCGGTGCTGCGGACCGTGATCGCCGAGTTCACCGGGGTGCAGCAGGCCGAGCTCGGGCGCTGACGCCGGGCTGGGCTCAGTGCTGCGTCGGTCGCTGGTTCGGCACGATCTCGTCGAGGGCTTCCAGATCCTGCGCCGACGGCGCCCAGGCGGCGGCAGCCACGTTCGCCTTCACCTGCTCCGGCGAGGTCGCACCGGCGATCACCGACGCGACGGCCGGCTGGGCGCCGAGCCCGCCGATCGCGACGTCCAGCACCGTGATCCCGCGTTCGGCTGCGAACGCCTGCAGCGCCTCGACGACGTCGAACCGCTCGTCGGTCAGCGCTCCGGTCATGCCCCACGCGGCCAGCCGGCTGTCCTGCGGCACGTCCTGCCCGCGGCGGTATTTCCCGGTGAGCACACCGCTCGCGAGCGGGAAGTAGGGCAGCACGCCGAGTCCGTATTCCAGGCAGGCCGGGACGACGTCCGCCTCGATCTCCCGGTTCAGCAGGTTGTACTCGTTCTGCACCGAGATGAAGTGCTCGTAGCCTCGCGTGCGTGCCGTCCACTCGGCGTGTGCCGCCTGGAAGCCGGTGACGTTCGAGCAGCCGAGGTAGCGCACCTTGCCCTCGCGGACGAGTTCCGTGAGCGCCGCAAGCGTCTCCTCGACGGGCGTCGCGAGATCGGGCCAGTGGTACTGGTAGAGGTCGATGTAGTCGGTGCGCAGCCGGCGCAGCGAACGCTCCACCGCCCGGCGTATGTAGCGCCGGGACCCGCGCGCACCCCAGTCCTCGCCGTTGGCGCCGCGAAGGTTCGAGCCGAACTTGGTGGCGAGAACGACGTCGTCGCGCCTCCCCTCCAGCAGCTCACCGAGGATTTCCTCGGAGGCGCCGTAGCTGTCGGCGGTGTCGAAGAAATTGATGCCCGCGTCCAGCGCGGCGGCCACCACGGGCCGGCTGCGCTCGAGGTCGATGCGCATCCCGAAGTTGTTGCAGCCGATGCCGACGCGCGAGACGACGAGTCCCGAGCGCCCGAGCCGGCGATACGTGTCCGCTGCCATGACGCGACGCTACCCGCCGTGAACGAGCCTCGGATCGCGCTCCTCGATCAGTGAACGGCGCACGCATTCGCCGCTGACCTATCCTTGCCCGGTGACCAGCCGCAGCCGCAAGGCGCCGGAGACCGACGGTCGGCGCGTGCGCTGGCAGGCCCATCGGGAGGCGCGTCGCAAGGCGCTCATCGATGCCGCCATCCGGGCGGTCCGCCGCCACGGCGCCGGCGCCGGCATGGACCAGATCGCTGCCGAGGCCAATACCAGCAAGCCGGTCGTGTATCGCTACTTCACCGACAAGGCCGACCTCTACCTCGCGGTCGGCCAGCGCGTCGCGCAGGGGCTGGTCGATCGGATCACGGCGGCCGTCGACGGCCAGCCGGACGGGCGGGCGATGGTCGCCGCCGGCGTCGACGCGTACCTTCGCGTCATCGAGGAGGAGCCGGAGCTGTACCGGTTCGTCGTGCAGCACACGCTGCTCGACCGGCCGGTGGAGAACGACCCCGTCGCCGACTACAGCTCGATGCTCGGCACGTACATCTCGCGGCGCCTCGGCGACCTCATGCGGCAGGTGGGTTACGACTCGGGGGCCGCCGAGCCGTGGGGCTTCGGCGTCGTCGGGCTGGTACGCGCGGCCGGTGAATGGTGGATGGACCGCCAGTCGATGAGCCGCCAGGCGCTAGGTGACTACCTCACGTCGCTGATCTGGACGGGTCTCGCCGGGGGCTACGCGGAGGCGGGGGTCGACGTCGACAAGCTCCCCGAGGTCCGCCTGCTGCGGCCGACGGGCAGCCAGCCTCCGGGCTGACCCGCGCTCAGCCGGCGGCGGCCGCCGCGTCGATCTCTTGGGCCAGTGCGATGTCGAGCTCGGTCACCCCGCCGGCGTCGTGGGTGCTCAGCGTGAACCGCAAGGTCCGCCAGCGGATGTCGATGTCCGGATGGTGGTTCGACTCCTCGGCTTTCTGCGCCACGACATTGACGACGGCGATGGCCGCCGGGAAGGTCGCGCACTCGACCGTGCGGGAGATCGCGGCGGTGTCGCCGTTCCAGCCGGGCAGCGTCGCGAGAGCGTCCGCGACCTGCTCGGGGGTCAGGGGTGCTGGCCTGGGCATGCTTCCAGCATGTCAGCCAGTCCCGGGACGCTCGTCGTCGGTGCGGCCATCATCGACGATGCCGGGCGCCTGTTGGCTGCTCAGCGCAGCGCCCCGTCGAGCTACGCGGGGCTGTGGGAGTTCCCGGGCGGCAAGGTCGAGCCCGGGGAGCAGCCCGAGGCGGCGCTGGCGCGGGAGTGCCGCGAGGAACTCGGCATCGACGTGTCCGTCGGGGATGTCGTCGGGGAGGTCCAGATCGCGATCGGCCGGTTACGCGTCTTTCGCGCGACGATTGTCAACGGTGAGCCGCACCCTCACGAGCACTCGGCGCTGCGGTGGCTCGCCCCCCACGAACTCGACGACGTGCCCTGGATCGCCGCCGACCGCCCCCTGGTCGAGGCGCTCGCAAGATCAACGCTGCAGTGACGTGGGTTTGGCGCCGAAACGGGAGGTCAAACCCACCTTCCTGCAGCGTTGATCATAGCCGTAGGGGCCCCGAAATCGGGATGCCGTCGCGTGGTGGCCGTACCAGTCGAGGCGAGCCAGGCGCTGCTGCGGGCGTTGACGGGAAGCTTCGAGACGTCGGCGTGCCAGACGTTGTGGTCCGGCAGCACGGAGCATTTCGGTGCCCCGGCGAGCGCACATTCGTGCCGGCGTTATCGGCAGCCGGCCACCGCGGATTCGACCCGGGAGCGCAGCGGCCATTGCGGGTCGCGTTCGACCGCCTCGGCCAGCGCGGCCTGCGCACGCTGCTTCGAACCCCGCCCGGCGAGCGCCCAGGCCCGTACGTAATGCGCCGTCGGCAGGTCGCCCTCGGCGCGGATGACCCGTTTCGCGGCAGCGCCGGCCCTCCGGTACTGGCCCTGCCGGCACCAGCCGAGAGCCAGCACCTCCCAGACGCCCACCGATTTCGGGGTCAGCGTCTTCGCCTGGCCGGCGAGCTTCATCGCCTCGCCGAGGCGCTGGTCGTCGCCGTGCAGCATGAGGGTGTGGGCTGCTCCGAGCGCCGCCACCGCCCGGAAACGCTCGGGTACGGCATCGTCCGCGGCCAGCGTACGGGTGACGTCGACCAGCTCGTCGTGACGGCCGGCCGCGGTGAGCTCGCGGGCCAGCGCGAGCCGCAGCCAGAACTCCCCGGGCTGCTCGGCAGCGGCTGCCCGCAGAGCGCCGGCCGGATCATCGGGGGAGCGCAGCGCGATCTCCGCCTCGGGGGAGCGCCACGCGGCGCCGTTTTCACGCGCGAGCTCGAGCCACTGGCGACCCGCGTCCGGATCCCCCGCCTGGGCTTCCACGACCGCCAGGTAGGCGGCGGCCTCCTGCGGCTGGTGGCCGACGGTGAAGCTACGGGTCAGCAGCTCCCGCGCCTCGTCCAGGCGGCGTTCGCGCAGGGCGAGCATGCCTAGCGTGAACGCCCATTCCGCGGCCGGGACTTCGAGTGTCTGCGCCTGCTCCAGCGCCTCGCGGGCGGCGGGCACGTCGAGGACCGTCGGCGGGTCGCGCAGCAGCATCTCGGCCCGCAGGACGAGGGCGAAGCCGCGTACTCCCGGCTTGCTCGCCGCTCCGGCGATCTTGGCGTACTCGGCCGCGGCGTCCGCCAGCTGGCCCGCTCGCGACATCCGCGTCGCCTTGGAAAAGGCGTACTGCAGCAGCACGTTGCGGTCGAGCTCGCGGACGATCCGCTCGCGGACCGGATCGTCGGGGAACGCAGCTGGAGCGGCGTCGGCGGCGCCGGGCTCCCCGTCAAGCTCGGTATCCGGCTCGAGGGCGGGCTCGGCGTCGACCGGCAACTGCCGCTGTCGCCGCATGCGGCTCACCGCCCCTCACTGTCCGGGCCGCAATCATCCGCCCCGACCATCATGCCCAACCGAGCCGCGCGTTAGGGTCCGCGAATGCCACAGCGCGACGTCGCCATCCCCACCGCCGACGGCACCTGCCAGGCCAGCCTGCACGTGCCCGACGGGAGCGGCCCCTGGCCCGGGGTGATCCTCTTTCCGGACGCCGGTGGCGCGCGGGACACGCTGCGGGCGATGGCTGACCGGCTCGCCGGGCTCGGTTACGTGACGCTCGTGCCGGACCTGTACTACCGCGCCGGCGGCTACGAGCCGTTCGACCTGGCCACGGTGCTGACCGACGACGCACAGCGCGGCCGCATGATGCAGCTGGTTCGCAGCCTCACGAACGATGTCGTCGAACGCGACTCGCACGCCTACATCAGCTACCTGTTGAAGCGGGAGGAGGTGGCCGGTTCCGCCGTCGGCACTACCGGCTACTGCATGGGCGGCCGCATCTCGCTGCTGGTCGCCGGGCTGCACCCAGAGCGGGTCGCCGCGACGGCGTCGTTCCACGGCGGCTTCCTCGCGCCGGATGGCGACCCGAGCAGCCCCCACCTGCTCGCGGACCGGATCCGGGCGCGGCTCTACATCGCGGGGGCGATCGAGGATCAGACCTTCCCGCCGGACCAGTACGAGCGGCTCGAGCAGGCGCTGAGCGCGGCCGGTGTCGCGTTCGAGATGCAGACGTATCAGGCGCATCACGGCTTCGCGGTCGCTGACAACCCCTCCTACGATCCGGCTGCCGAGCAGCGCCACTGGGACGCGCTCGAAAGGCTTTACGCGACGCTGCCGCGCTGAGCGCGCCGCTGCGACTGTCGGGCAGGCCGGCGGCAGGCGGCCATCGCGGCCACGGACGGCGGCGGTCCGCCACTGCCAGCGCGCTTCGGCATTGCGCGGCCACTGGGAACGGGGCCTATGTGGTGCTGTCGCAGCGACGGTCGACGCGCGTAGGCCGTGCCATGGCCGCAGCCCAAGCGCACGCCGGATCGGTCGCTTTGCGGGGAAAAAACGGGCTCCAGGCGCCTTTTCGTCTCGCTGCCGCGCCGTCCCGTACCGTTGGTGCACGTGCCCGCACGTTCTGACCTACGCAACCTCGCCATCATCGCTCACGTCGACCATGGCAAGACCACCCTCGTCGACGCGATGCTCTGGCAGTCCGGCGCGTTCACCCAGCATCAGGCGGATGAAGGCTCCGTACGCGAGCGGGTCATGGACTCCATGGACCTGGAGCGCGAAAAGGGCATCACGATCCTCGCCAAGAACACCGCGATCCGCTATGGCGAGGGGGAATCGGCCGTCACGATCAACGTGATCGACACTCCCGGCCACGCCGATTTCGGTGGCGAGGTCGAGCGTGGCCTGGCGATGGTCGACGGCGTGCTACTGCTCGTCGACGCCAGCGAGGGGCCGTTGCCGCAAACCCGTTTCGTGCTGCGCAAGGCGCTCGAGCGGCGCCTGCCGGTCGTGCTGGTCATCAACAAGGTCGACCGTCCGGACGCCAGGATCGCCGAGGTCGTCGACGAGACCTACGAGCTTTTCCTCGACCTCGACGCCGACGAGCGCCAGATCGAGTTCCCCATCGTCTACGCCAGCGCGAAGGCCGGCCGCGCGTCGACGGAACGGCCGGAGGACGGCGGCATGCCGGACTCGCCGACCCTCGGGCCACTGTTCGAGGTGCTGCTCGACACCGTCCCGCCGCCGCAGTACGAGGAGGGCGCGCCGCTGCAGGCGCTGGTCACGAACCTCGACGCGTCGCCCTATCTCGGCCGGCTCGCTCTGGTGCGCGTCGTCGGCGGCGAGCTGCGACGCGGCCAGCAGGTCGCCTGGTGCCGCACGAACGGCGACGTCGAGCGCGCGAAGATTTCCGAGCTGCTGGTCGCCCAGGCGCTCGACCGGGTACCCACCGAGTCGGTCTACGCCGGCGACATCGCCGCCGTCGCCGGGATCGACGAGGTGACGATCGGCGAGACGCTGGCCGACCTCGACAATCCGAAGGCACTGCCGGTCATCCACGTCGACGAGCCATCGATCTCGATGACCATCGGCATCAACACGTCACCGCTCGCCGGCCAGTCCGGCAAGAAGCTCACCGCGCGGCTGGTGAAGAACCGGCTCGATCAGGAGCTGGTCGGCAACGTGTCGATCCGGGTGCTGCCGACCGAACGTCCGGACACCTGGGAGGTGCAGGGCCGGGGCGAGCTGCAGCTGGCGATCCTCGTCGAGATGATGCGCCGCGAAGGCTTCGAGCTCACCGTCGGCAAGCCGCAGGTCGTCACCCGCGAGATCGACGGGAAGCTGCACGAGCCCGTCGAGCGGCTGACCATCGACGTGCCCGAGGACTACCTCGGCGTCGTGACCCAGCTGCTCGGGATGCGCAAGGGTCGGCTCGAGCAGATGGTCAACCACGGCACCGGCTGGGTCCGGCTCGAATACGTCGTTCCGGCCCGGGCGCTGATCGGGTTTCGCACCGAGTTCCTCACCGAGACCCGCGGCACGGGCCTGCTGCACCACGTCTTCGAGCGCTACGAGCCATGGGCGGGTGAGGTGCGGCTGCGGCCGACGGGCTCGCTCGTTGCCGACCGCAAGGGGCCGGTCACCAGCTACGCGCTCACGTCACTGCAGGAGCGCGGGACGATGTTCGTCAGCCCCGGTACCGAGGTGTACGAAGGCATGATCGTCGGCGAGAACGCGCGTGCCGACGACATGGACGTGAACCCCACCAAGGAGAAGAAGCTCACCAACATGCGCTCGTCCACCGGCGACGAGCTCGAGCGGCTGGTGCCCGCTCGGATCCTGTCGCTCGAGCAGGCGTTGGAATTCTGCCGTGAGGACGAATGCGTCGAGGTGACGCCCGCGACCGTCCGTATCCGCAAGGTGCTGCTCGCCGGCAACGAGCGCGAAAAGGCCCGCTCCCGGGCCCGTCACCGCGGCTGACGCTGCACCCTCCCAACTCTGTCTAGGCTCCTCATATGACGATCACGCCCGAGCCCGAAGATGAGTCCGGCCCCGCCACCACCTCATCCGACGACGGGGTCGACGAGCTCTTCGACGAGGTCGAGGAGGCGGTCGGCTCGCTCGAGGCCGAAGCCGAGATGACGCCGCTCGACCATCCGCACCGGCTCCTGCTCGTTCACGCCCACCCGGACGACGAGGTCATCGCGACCGGCGGCACCATGGCGCACTACGCCGGGCAGCACGCGCTGGTGACGCTCGTGACCTGCACCCTCGGCGAGGAGGGCGAGATCGTCGTCCCCCATCTCAGCCATCTCGCAGCAGCCGAGTCCGACGAGCTCGGCCAGCACCGGATCAACGAGCTGGCCGCCGCCTGCGAAGCGCTCGGGGTGCAGGACTTCCGCTTCCTCGGCGGCGCCGGCCGCTGGCGCGACAGCGGCATGATGGGCGAGCCCACCAACGACCGTCCCAATTGCTTCTGGCGGGCCGACCTCACCGAAGCGGCCCGCGACCTCGTGGCCATCATGCGCGAGGTGCGTCCGCAGGTGGTCATCACCTACGACGAGAACGGCGGCTACGGGCATCCCGACCACATCCAGGCGCACAACGTGGCGGTCGCCGCATTCGAGCTGTCCGGCGACCCCGCCTACGAGCCGGAGCTCGGGGAGCCGTGGCAGCCGGCGAAGCTCTACTACTCGGTCATCGCCCGCTCCCAGTTCCGCGAGGGCATGCAGATGCTCGCCGACCGCGGCATCGAAACCGGTCTCGGTGATGAGGAGCCGTCGTCCGTCGTCGACGACGATCTCGTGACCACCCAGATCGACGTCGCCGATCAGCTTTCTGCGAAGGTGGCCGCGATGCGTGCCCACGAGTCGCAGATCGCGGTGGACGACTTCTTCTACGCGCTGGCTGACGGCGGCGGGCGGGCCATGTTCGCCCGTGAATGCTTCCGGCTGGTGCGCGGGCAGCTCGGGGTCACCGACGTTCACGGCAAAGAAGAGGATCTCTTCGCGGGCGTGCACGAATAGCGACAGAACGTTCGTCCAACGCCTTTCACATCGCTTTCACGCTGTTCTTCCACTGCAGTCTTTGCAATTCGGTTGCCGATGCGGCAGACCGTTTCGCGGTAGATCTCCCGGGCACTTTGGGGCCGTACCCGGCCCCAGGGAGGTCTGATGTCGATCGGGGCAATACTTGCCGGCACTTTTGCCGCGTCCGCCGTGGAAACCATCGAGATGGTCATCATCGTCGTCGGAGTCGGCACGATGCGAGGCTGGCGTTCAACCATCTTCGGTGCGGTGAGCGGGCTGCTCGTGCTCGCCGGCCTCGTCGCCGGCCTGCGGCAGGCGCTGTCGCTCATTCCCATCGATATCGCGCGCATCGTCATCGGCGCGCTGCTGCTCACCTTCGGCCTGCAATGGCTGCGCCAGGGGGTTCGCCGCGTCGCGAGCGATGGCTTCTGGGGCGGCGGCGAGGAAGAAGGTGACGTCGAGGCCCGCACCGGCCGCGGCGGGATCGACTGGACGGCATTCGTGCTGTCGTTCAAAGGCGTTCTGCTCGAGGGGCTGGAGATCGCGTTCATCGTGGTCGCCTTCGGCACCGGCTCGGGCGGATACGGGCAGGCCGTGATCGGCGCGGCGGCGGCGCTCGTCATCTTCTGGGGGGTCGGCCTGCTGGCGCGTACGCAATTGGAGAAAGTGCCCGGCCGCACGTTGAAGTTCGCGGTCGGCGGGCTTTTGACGACGTTCGGCACCTTCTGGAGTCTCGAGGGCCTCGGCGTGCATTGGCCCGGTGAGGACCTCAGCCTCGCCTGGCTGTATCCCGCCTACTTGGCGGCCAGTTTCGCCCTGCTCGGTGCCATTCGCGGCGGCTGGCTGACGTTCCGGCCGCACCGGCAGCTAGGAGTCTCCCAATGACGGTTCTCTCCCGCATCGGTGGTGCGCTGCGCAGCTTCGGAGGCTTCTGGTACGACTTCGTCATCGGCGATGACTGGGTCGCGGCCGCAGGCGTCGCCGTCCTGCTCGGTGCCGCCTACGGCCTGCTTCGGCTTGGGGTTCGGGCGTTCTGGGCCGGCCCGGTCGTGGTCGTCGCTACCGCCGCGCTCCTGGTCGTGCGTGCTGAGCGGCGCGAACGCCGAGCCCGCGGCAGCCGATCCGGCGACGATGCGCAGGCATAGCCGTTCGCCGTTCGCCGATGCGTGCGGCTGGCACCCGGGCTGAACGGCAAACGCCTCACCAACGAGGCTCTCGGCCGTCCCGGCGCGCCATCACGTTGGCCTCGACAGCCCGCGGCAGGTTGTCGAGGTCGCGCCCGCCGGCGACATGGTCCAGGAGCGATCGCACGGATTCGGCGTCGTTCATCTTGCGAAACCACCGCAGTGCGTTGCCGTTTCGCACCACGAGCATGTTCCCCTGGCCGCACGGGCCCAGGCAGCCGGTGATCGTGACGGGCATGCCCGCCTTGCGGGCGGTTTCCTTGACGGTGCGCTTGATCTGATCGTGGTCGACGTCAGGGTGCTTCTTCCGCTTTCCGCAGCAGCATCCGCGGCACAGGTAGATGTGGCGGTTCGACGTGCTCCGGGGTGCGTCGGCGCGCTCACTCCCGGCCCTTGCCTCGGGACGGCCGGCGGCGCAGCCGGACGTTGCGGACAGCCGCCGCTTCAGCTTGCGGGCCTGACGCTCGGCCTTCGCCGCTCGAAGGGCTGTCTCGTGGGCCTTGCGTTCGCTCTTGCGGATCTTCTTGGCGTCTGTGCCCGCGGCCGCGCGTAACGCTTTGGCTGCGGCCTTCTCGGCCGCGAGGCGCCGGCGTCCGGCAGCCGCTTTCGCGAATTCGAGGTCCTGGGCGGTCACGGAAGGAGTCTTGCTCATATAGCGAAATGTCCTTAGATATCGGGGGTCTGCCGTGAACGCTAGGCAGGTGATGCGCCCCGCGACAAGGAAAGAAGACCTGCCCTAACCCCCTTGGCAATCGGCTACGGCCGGTGGGCGCCTTCCCGAGTACCGCGGCGCGCGGCGTTTTCGGCATGTTCGCGAAACTTGAGGGCCGGGTGGAGTAACGCTGTCCTCCAATCGGGTGGACTTCGTCGCGGAATGGTGTCCTACCTGGTTATTTAGGTAAGGCTGGCGCCAACGGAGGTGCACATGCGCAGCGTTTCCTCGGCCCGTGCCGATGTGGTCAGCGGTTCGTCGGCACTCGGGCCGGCTCCGGTGACGAACCCCACCGCCGTCGCGACGTACGGGAGCGGATCCGCCGTGCTCTCCGCCCGCCGCGCGGACGTCGGTGCCGACCGGGAGCGCCGCCGCCGGCGGCTGCTGGTGAAGCTGGCGATCATTTTCGCGATACCCGCGGCGTTCCTCTGGTACCGGCTGCTCGCCGGCCGCCCGTTCAACGTGTTCGCGCTGCCGCACGTCGACATGCTGACGCTGTTCCCGATCATCGTCCCGTTGGCGATCGTCGGCGCGGTCGTGGTGCCGCCGCTGGTGATGGGCCGCTCGCCGCACGTGCTGTACCGGCCGGAGCAGATCAGCCTCCGGCTCGCGGACGTGGTGGGTATCGACGGGGTCCGCGAAGAGGTCGTGCGCTCGCTGAACCTCTTCCTCGCTCATCGCGAATACACCGACCGCATGGGCGGGCGGCCGCGCCGGGGGCTGCTCTTCGAAGGCCCGCCCGGCACCGGCAAGACGCACCTTGCCCGCGCGATGGCGGCTGAGGCGGAGGTGCCGTTCCTGTTCGTCTCGGCGACGGCGTTCCAGTCGATGATGTACGGCGCCACGGCGCGCAAGCTGCGCTCCTACTTCCGTGAGCTGCGCAAGACTGCGCTGCGCGAGGGCGGGGCGATCGGATTCATCGAGGAGATCGACGCGATCGCCGGGTCGCGGAGCGGGATGAGCAGCTCCATGACCGCGTTCGGTTCGAGCGGTGGTGTGAGCGGTGGCCTCACGCGGCACCCGAATCTCACCGTCCAGGGCACCGAGGGGATCGTCAACGAGCTGCTCATCCAGATGCAGTCGTTCGAGGAACCCACTGCGATGCAGAAGTTCGCGGGCACGCTCGCCGACGTCGTCAACCGCGCGTTGCCGGTGAGCCGGCAGATCCCGAAGCCGCGGCCGCCGAAGCCGAATGTCCTGATCGTCGCCGCCACCAACCGGGCGGACGCCCTCGATCCCGCGCTGCTGCGCCCGGGGCGGTTCGACCGCCGGCTGCGCTTCGACTTGCCCGCGAAGGCCTCGCGCCGCCAGCTGATCGACTACTTCCTGTCCAGCCGCGCGCACCACAGCGAACTCACCGACGACGAGCACCGCGACGCCCTGGCCGCCGTCACGTCCGGATGGTCCCCGGCCAAGCTCGAAAACCTGCTCGACGAGGCACTGGTGAACGCGATCCGCCGCGGCGACGACGCCATGAACTGGCGTGACGTGGAGTCGGCGCGGCTGACCGCAGAGGTCGGCATGGGTGCGCCGGTCGCCTACACCGACCACGAGCGCCGGCTGATCGCCACGCACGAGGCGGGTCACGCGACCATGGCGTGGCTGGTGGCGCCGCAGCGGCGGCTGGAAGTGCTCACGATCGTGAAGCGCGGTGAGGCGCTCGGCATGCTCGCCCACGGCGACCGCGACGACGTCTTCACGCGGGCTCGGTCAGAGCTCCTCGGGTTGATCCAGGTCTCCTTCGGTGGCCAGGTGGCGGAGGAGATCTTCTTCGGTGACGTGTCGACGGGCCCGGCCGGTGACCTCGCGTATGCCACGCAGGTCGCTGCGCAGATGGTGGGCGCCGCCGGGATGATGGGTTCCTCGGTGTCGTTCGCCGCAGTGCAGAACAGCGGACTCGGCGGCACCGACCTCACCGGCAAGGTGCTCGGCGACGCCCGCTGCCGCGAGGGCGTCGAGAAGCTGCTCGACGAGCAGAAGGTGATCGCCCGCGAGCTGCTCGGCACCAACCGCCACCTCGTTGCGGCCCTGCGCGACGCGCTGCTCGAGCATTCCGAGCTCGTCGGCTCGGAGATCACCGCCGTGCTGGAGCAGGCGAGCGCCAAGCAGCCGCCGGTCATCGACCTGCGCGCCGAGCCTGCGGAGATCAGCCTCGTCCCCGAGCCGCTGGAGGAGATCGACCTGACTCCGTGAACGGAAGATCAACGCGCCAATGATCATGGTGAGGTGCCGTTCAAACCGGGGTTCGGCTTGATCATTGGCGCGTTGATCATGGCTGGAGGGCGATGACGGTGTCGGCTCCGTAGGCTTGCCTGTCGTGGCCGATCCGCGCACTGGCTCCCGCCTCGAGCGCGAGCAGCCCGACGCAGCGCCGAGCCGCGCGTTCCTCGGGATCAGCTACGCGGTGCTGTTCGTCGGGGGGCTCGTCGCCGGCCTCGTCGGAGCGTTCTTCCTGCCCTACTCGGTCTCACCGGGCGTCGACGCCACCACCTCGAGCGGCGTGAACACGCCTGCCGCCGGCCACGTCTTCGCGGCAGGGGGGCACGGCGGGCTCGGCCAGCTGCTGTCTGCGGGGCTGCTCATCGCGATCCTGGTGAACCCGGCGCTGAGTTTCGCCGGCTTGCGCACCGCGGGTACCCGGCTGGCGGCCGCGTTGCCGATGGTCGGCTGGCTGGTGGCGGTGCTGCCGATGCTCTCGAGCACGTCCGACGGCGACAACATCCTGCCGAACAACCTGCGCAGCATCGCGTTCGTGCTGCTCGGGGCCATCGGCTTCGCGGGCGTGACGTTGCTCGGCCGGCCGACGCGGGGCATGACCTCGGCGGTGAGTCTGAGCGGTGCGCCGCGGCCGGTACCGGCTGCTCCCGCGAGCCGCGTTCCGGGCAGCCGGCCTTCCGCCGCGAAACCGGCCTCCCGCCGGACTGCACCCAAGCGGGGCAAACGCCGATAGGGCTTACGTGACAGACACGGCCGCGCCGCTGGCGATGGGTCCGGGCTCGCCGGAGGCGGCTCCGTCCGCCGCCGACATGATGCTCGTGCGCATCGGTGGCGGGTCCTACGCGTTGCCGGTCGCTGCCGTGCGCGAGATCGTGCGGCTGCCGCAGGTCACGCGCGTTCCCGGGCTGCCGGCTTTCGTCGCCGGGCTGACGAACGTCCGAGGCCGGGTGCTCGCCGTACTGGATCTGCGTCCGTTGCTGCAGCTGGACGCTCCGCGGGGCGATCGGCTGGTCATCCTCGACGGCGGTGGTGGGACGTCTGCCGGTACCAGCGGGGTGCCCACGACCGCGGGTCTGATCGTGGACGCTGCCGTTGACCTGGTGCGCTTGCCCGATGGCGGCCTGGAGCCGCTGCCGCCTGGCGTTCCAGCCGACGCGGCCGCGGTGCTGGACGGCATCACGGTCTTCTCCGGCAACCCGGTCGCGGTGCTCTCGCCGGCCGGCGTCTTCGGCCTGCGCCGGCGGCTCGGCCGAGCGGCCTGAAAAGCAACGCCCGTCCAGCTCACCGGCGAAACGCGTCAAGCACGGCAATCCAGCCGCCGACAACTACTCCGAGCGGTGGAACGGAGGTGGCCGGATGCAGCCTGCACGTATGGAGTCCCACGACTCCACTCGGCGGCTCTCGCGTGCGGCGGGAATTGCGACGTGGGGCAGCCTGGTCCTGACGGTGCTGGCCGCGGTGGTGCTGCACAGCTCTGGTGACGGGCACGGCATCGAGCTGAACCAGGTGTATGCCTGGTCAGCCGTCGGAGCGGCGGTTGCGTCGGTCCTCACCTGGCTCGCCGGCAACAGCCGCTCGTCCGCGGCGGCCCGCGAGCGCGCCCCGATGCTCGCCGTGCTGCTCCTGCTGGCCGACCTCGCGGCGGTCACCGGCATCGTCGCGTCGACAGGCGGCGTATCCGGCTCGTTCTGGGTGCTCTATCTGCCGCCGGTGCTTTTCGCGGCGATCGCCTTGCCGCCGGTGGCGGCCGTCCTCGGCTCGTTGCTGCCGTGCGCCGGCCTGGTGCTCGGCACCTGGGCCTCCCAGCACGGTCTTGCTGACACGGCAGGTCTGCTGCTGCTTGTTGCCCCCGTCTTCCCGGCGCTCGCCGCCTTCGGGGCGGTGCTCGCCGGCATTGCGAACCGGCTGACGGTCGCGGCGATCGCGCAGCGCGACGCCCTCGCGACCTCGGTGGCCGAGCTCTCCGCCGCGTTGGAACGGGCTGCCGCGGGCGACCTCGCGATCGAACCGCCCACCCCGCACGAGGAGGCCGAGCCGGCGCTTGCCCAGCTCACCGGCTCGTTCACGAACACCCTGGTCAACCTGCGCACTCTCGTCGGTCAGATCCGCCAGGGCGGCGAGCAGATCTCGGCAGCCGCGGTGGATCTGTTGCAGACGGCGGAGGAATCTGCCGTCAGCGCCTCGCAGCAGTCCAGCGCGGTGGCCGAGACCACCTCGACCATCGAGGAGCTCGCGGCCACCGCTGCTCAGATCGCCGACACGGCAGGTCAGGTCGCCCGCTACGCCGCGGAGACGCTGCACTACGCCGAGAAGGGGCGCGACGCCGTCGCCGCCTCCGTCCAGTCGATGGACACGATCGCGGCGCGCGTGGACACGATTGCCAGCCGGGCGCTGTCGCTCGGGGAGAAGAGCCAGGAGATCGGCCGCATCGTCGAGGTGATCGACGACCTGTCCGACCAGACCAACCTGCTCGCCCTCAACGCGGCCATCGAGGCCGCCCGCGCCGGCGAGCACGGCCGCGGCTTCGCCGTTGTCGCGAGTGAAGTGCGCAAGCTCGCCGAACGGGCTCAGCTCTCCACCGGCCAGATCCGCGAGATCGTCGGGCAGATCCAGGGTGAGACCCACTCGACGATCGTGGCGAGCGAAGAGGGCGCCAAGGACGTGCGGGCCGGCTCGTCGCTGGCCCGCGGGGTCGTCGAGGCGCTCGAGCGCATCTCGGGGATGGTGGACGAGACGACGACTGCGGCGAAGGAGATCTCCATCGCGACGCAGCAGCAGCGTTCGGCGTCGGATCAGGTCGTCGCCGCGATGACCTCGGTGAGTGACGTCAGCCGGCAGTACGCCTCCGGCTCGCGCGCCGCTGCGGCAGCTGCGGCTCAGCTGACCACCCTCGCTGACGAGCTGCGCTCCTCGATCGCGCAGTTCTCCGGCGTCGGCTGACGCAGCTTTCGATGGACGTCACCGACAACCCGGAGCTGCTCGCCACCTTCACGGAGGAGGCCCGTGAGCGGCTCGCCTCGCTGCAGTCCGGCCTGCTGGCGCTCGAGTCCGCCGGCGGCGCGCAGTCCCGTAACGGAGTGACCGCGCTCTTCCGGGACGCCCACACCCTCAAGGGTTCGGCGCGCATGCTCGGGCTCACCGACGTCGTGGAGCTCGCTCACGTCGCCGAGGACCTGCTTGCCGCAGTGCGCGACCGTCGCCTGTCACCCGGCCGGGAGCTCGTCGATCTGCTGCTCGCGGCGGCCGACGGGATGAGCCGCAGCCTCCCGGGAGCCGGCGAGCCGCTCTGCGCCGCCGACCGCAGTGCGCTGCGGGACGCCATGCACGCCGCACTGTCCGGCAAGCCGGCGGCCGTTCCGAAGCCCCGCGATCCCGGCAAGCCGCCCGCCCGGCGCGCGCCACGGAAGGCGGCGCGGCCGGGTCCGAAGGCAGGCGCCGAGCCCGCCGGGCAGCTGGCCTCTCCAGCGCCGGGCGGGACTGCCGACACATCGGCCGACGCGCCCTCGGCGGCGCCGGCGGCACGAATGGCCCCGGAGGCTGCTCCCTTCCCGCACGCACCGCCGGTCCTCGCACCGGCGGTCGAGACCATCCGCCTCGCCGTGCCGCGGGTGCACGACCTGCTCGACATCGTCGGCGAAGCCGAAGTGGACGCGCGCCGCGTCGAACGGATGACGAACGAGCTCGCGGCCGCTTTGGCGGTCGCGCTGCGCCGGCGTGACCAGCGCTCCGGCGCCTTCGAGGCGCTGGTGCCCGCCGCCGCCGCACTGCGCGAGCTGGTGGAAGATCACGCCGCGCGGGTGGCCCGGCTGCGCGGCGAAGCCATGAGCCTGGCGATGGTCCCGCTGTCCCGGCTCGTGGCGGGCTTTCCGCGGCTCGTGCGGGACCTCGCGACACGCACCGGCAAGCTCGTGACGCTCGAGCTCGAGGGGGAGGACGTCGAGCTCGACAAGCGCGTGCTCGACGCGGTGAGCGAAGCGCTCGGGCATCTGGTCACCAACGCCGTCGACCACGGGTGTGAGTCACCCGAGCAGCGGCGGGCGGCCGGCAAGCCGGAGACCGCGACCGTCTGGGTGCAGGCGCGGGCGTCGGGTGCCTCGGTGATCATCGAGGTGGCGGACGACGGCGCCGGCATCGACCCGCGCGCCGTGCACGCCGCTGCCGCACGCGCCGGGCTCATTTCCCCTGACGTTCCGGCGCCCGACCCGGGAGGCGACAGCGGCTTCGACGCGCTCGACTTCATCTTCACGCCGGCGCTGTCCACCCGGCGCACCGTGAGTGAGAGCTCGGGGCGCGGAGTCGGCCTGGACGTCGTGCGAACGACCGTCGAAGGGCTCGGTGGGCAGATCGCCGTCACCAGCGAGCTCGGTACCGGCACGCGGTTCACGCTCACCTTGCCGGTGTCGCTCGGCGTCCTGCGCTGTCTGCTGTGCAGGGTCGGCGGCGAGCGTTATGCCATCCCGCTGCCGTCGGTGACCGAGACGTGCTCGCTGCGCGGCGGCGCGGCGGCGGTCGTCCGGCACTTCGCCGGAGCGGACCTGCTGATTCGGGACGGCTCACCGGTGCCGTTGCTCGATCTCGCGCAGACGCTGGAGGCCTTTCAGGGCAGCCGTGCCAGGCGCGCCGTCCGCAAGCCGAGCGCAGCCTTGGTGACCACGTCGGGGCGGCGGGCACTCGCGTGGGCGGTCGACGGTCTCGAGGGCGAAGCGGACCTGGTGGTGACCGGGCTCGGACCGTTCCTGTCCGATCCGGCGGCGCAGCCCGGGCAGCCGGCGCGCGGCGGCGGGCTCGCGCAGGCCGGCGTCGCGGGAGCGTCCGGGGTCGCGGCGGCGGTCACCGGCGCGAGCATCCTCGATGACGGCAGCATCGTCTGCCTGCTGGACCTGCGGGCGCTCGCCAGCGCCGCGCGCACGTCCGCCCGGCCCGCGATGCTGGCCGACGCCGGTTCGCCCGGACCGGCCTCGGAGGCGGGGGCGGGGGCGGCCGAACCCATCACGGCACGGCCGCTGCGGGTCCTCGTGGTCGAGGACTCGGTCGGCGTCCGCGAGCTGGAACGCAGCCTGCTCGCCGGCGCGGGCTACCAGGTGGACACCGCCATCGACGGCGCCGATGGCGCGTCACGGCTCACCGGCGAGCCCTACGACCTCATCGTCACCGACATCGAGATGCCGGGCATGGACGGGCTGGCGTTGACCCGGCTGGTGCGTTCGACGCCCGGCTGGCAGGCGGTACCGGTGCTCGTCATGACCAGTCGCGACACCGAGGCCGACCGTCGCGCCGGGATGGACGCCGGCGCCGACGCGTACCTGCACAAGAGCGACTTTTCCGCCGCCGACCTGCTCGGCACCGTCACCCGACTGCTCGGAGGTTTCGCATGAACGACTCGGCTCTTCCCGACCCGGCCGAGCGGCCGCGGGTCCTTGTCGCCGATGACAGCCCGACGCTGCGCAAAGTGGTCTCCAGCGTGCTCACCCATGAGGGCTTCGATGTCGTGGCAGCGGCCGAGGACGGGCTGGAGGCCGTTCAGCTCGCGAACCTGCATCAGCCCGACGCGGTCGTCATGGACGTGCAAATGCCGCGGCTGTCGGGCTACGTCGCGGCCCGGCTGCTCAAGGAGGACTGGGCGACGGCAGACATCCCGGTCGTATTGCTGACCTCGCTGGACGCGGCCAGCGACCGCTACTGGGGCGCGCAGGCCGGGGCGGACCGCTACCTGACGAAGGACTTCGAGCCGGGCGAACTCGGCCAGGCGCTGCGCGAAGTGCTCGCCGCGGCGCACGAGTCGCGTGGCGGGCCGCGGCTGTATCCGGACCCTGCCGAACTCGACGCCGACGAGATCCTCGAGCGCACGTGCGACGTCTTCGACCGCACGCTCTTCCAGACGTCGCTCGCCGCGTCGTTGACCCAGCTGGCGGCCACCTGCCCGGATCTCGAGACCACGATCGCCGGGGTGCTCGGAATCATCGGCGCCGTTGTCGACACGGCGCTGGCCGGTGTGGTCCTGGCGGGGGAGCGCACCGCCTACCTCACGGTGACCGCAGGAATCTCGCAGGCGCACTACCGGGAGTTCCTGCGCCGGTCGGCTGAGGTGGTCACCACCGGCACCGGCGCGCACCTGGCGCCGGAGCACCTGACGATTCGGGTCGCGGACGCGCAGGGCCTGCTCGGGCAGGTCGACGACCCGACAGAGGCCGATCTCGCGACGTTCCTGTCGATGCCGCTGCGCGGCGCAGGCGGAAGTGTCGTTGGCGTGCTGGCGCTGTCGTCGACCATTCCGGACGCGTTCGGTGATGCGGCGATGACGACGCTGCGGCTGCTCGAAGGCTCAGCGGGGCTCGTGGTGGACAGCGCGCGGCTGCGCGAGCACACCCTGCACGCGGCCGCCGCTGGTGCGCTGCCGCAGCAGGGCTACGCGGCGATGCGCTGACCGTTCCATGATCAACGCTTCACCAAGGTGGGTTTGACCCCGAATCTCGGCGCCGAAGTCACTTCCGTGCAGCGTTGATCATGGACGCGGGACCTTGGTCCCAAAAACTAGAACGCGTTCTCGTTTTCCGGTATGACTGACGGCACCGTCCCGCGTACCTGACGACCCGTCAGATACGCGCAACCGCCAGCCACCGGAGGCTTCTGTGGAGTTCGGGCTCTTCATCCAGAACTACGTACCGGCCAGTCGCCGCGCGGTCGATCCACTCGCCGAGCACCACGCGATCATGGACGACATCACCGCGGTCATCGCCGCGGACCAGGCCGGCTTCAAGTACGTCTGGGCCACCGAGCACCACTTCCTGGACGAGTACTCGCACTTGTCCGCGAACGACGTCCTGCTCGGCTATCTCGCTCACGCCACCGAGCGCATCCACCTCGGCGCCGGCATCTTCAACCCGCTGCCGACGGTGAACCACCCCGCGAAGGTGGCCGAACGCTGCGCGTACCTCGATCACATCTCGAACGGCCGCTTCGAGTTCGGCAGCGGCCGCGGCGCCGGCAGCCACGAGATCCTCGGCTTCCTTCCCGGCATGGAAGACCTCTCGCACACTCGCGAGATCTGGGAAGACGTCATCGCCGAGTTCGCGAAGATGTGGACCCAGGAGGAGTACCAGGGTTACGACGGCAAGTACTGGAGCCTGCCGCCCCGCAAGGTGCTGCCCAAGCCGTTCAAGAACGCGCACCCGGCGATGTGGTACGCCGCGGGAAACCCCGCGAGCTACGAGATGGCAGGCCGGAAAGGCCTGGGAGTGCTGGGCTTTTCCCTCGACACCGTCGACAAGGTCGAGAAGATCCTCACCCCGTACAAGAAGGCGATCGCCAACGCCGAACCCGTCGGCAGCTACGTCAACGACAACATGCTGGCGGTCATCGCCGCCTACGTCGCCGAGGACAGCGACGAGGCGTACCAGCGGTATGTCAAAGCGCAGCCGAACTACCTGGTGAGCAACGTGTTCCGCTACCACGACACGATGCCGCACCCGGAGGGCGTCCCGTATTGGCCGCAGCAGATCCCGCCGGCCACCGTCGAGTCCGGCAAGCTCCAGGTCGACGTCGGCGCGGTCGTCATCGGCGATCCGGACGAAGCCCTCCAGCAGCTGAAGCGCTGGGAGGCGACCGGCATCGACCAGATCGTCTTCGGCATCGGCCCGGCGCCGATCGAGGACACCCTCGACACCATCCGGCTGCTCGGCGAGCACGTCATCCCGAAGCTCGACCCGGATCCCGAATTCCGCAGCGACCGCTTCCGCGCCGCCGCGGGCTGAGCTCGGCGGGCCGGCTCAGGGCGAAAGCGGCGGCCGTCGGTTCGCCCACGGCCGCTCTCGCTCGAGCTGGCCCGCCAGCCGGAAGAGCACGTCTTCCCGGCCGTATCCGGCTGACGATCTGGACACCGATCGGCAGCCCGTCCTCGCCCCAATGCATCGGCAGCGAAATGGCGGGCTGTCCGGAGACGTCGAACGGCAGCGCGAAGCCGGACATGGCTCCGAGCCCGGGAAGGGACTGCTCCAGCGGCTGGTCGCCGGAAAGCGTTCCGAGCAGCGGCGGCGTGATCGCCATCGTCGGGCTCACCAAGATGTCGACCTCCTGGCAGGCGGCGACGATCTGCCGGCTCCATGTCGCCAGACCATCGATCGCGCGAACCCAATCGAGCGCACTCGCTGCCCGGCCTGCGGTGACCATGGCGGCCGGCAGCGGTTCCAGCTCGTCGATCGTCATTCCGAGCTCCTGCTCCCAGTGGACCACCTCGGAGGCGAGCCCGACCGAGATGATCGTCGACATCGCAGCCGATCCGGCCTGACTCGCGAGGACCGAGCCGGGGACGTCGACGACGGAATGACCGAGGTTCGCCAGGAGGTCGGCGGTATCCCGGGCGGCGCGCGCGCATTCCGGGTCGACCGGCCCGCCACTCGGCAGCTCGAGCATCAGGCCGATGCGCAGCCGGCCCGGGCCGGCGCTCACCTCGTCGAGCCACGCCCGTTGCGGAGCCGGAGCGGTGTGCAGGTCGCCGGGGACGCTGCCGGCGGTGGCGTCGAGCACGGCCGCGCTGTCCCGGACGGTGCGGGTGATGACGTGCTCGTAGGTGAGCGGCCCCCAATACTCACCGTGGTCCGGTGCAAGGCTCATCCGGTCACGGCTCGGCTTCAGCCCCACCAGGCCGCAGCAGGAAGCGGGGATACGGATCGAGCCGCCCATGTCGTTGCCGTGCGCGGCCGGCACGATGCCCGCGGCGACAGCAGCAGCCGATCCGCCGCTGGAGCCGCCGGGGGAGTGCGACAACGACCAGGG